>NZ_CP016948.1 GCF_001642805.2 Serratia surfactantfaciens
GGTTACTCAGTGTGATCTACTGGTAAATTGCCGCTAAGTCGTGTTTTTGTTCTGTCATCTTGCTTTTTACCTGCGATATCGCGCAATGATGCCGTTGAACGGAAAATAAGCAAAAAAAAGAAATCGTTTGACTTGGGATAGCGATTGCTTTAACCAATAGAGGGGACAGAACATTTCATGAGACAGACAGACAACATGCGCAACATCAGCCTGAATACCACAATTATTACCACCACCGATACCACAGGTAACGGGGCGGGCTGACGCGCACAGGAAACACAGAAAAAAGCCCGCACCTAATCAGTGCGGGCTTTTTTTTCGGCTTAAATTCGGAGAGATCACAAATGCGAGTGCTGAAATTTGGCGGAACCTCGGTAGCGAATGCAGAACGTTTTCTGCGCGTCGCCGACATCATGGAGAGTAACGCGCGTCAGGGACAGGTAGCCACGGTCTTGTCCGCCCCCGCAAAGATCACCAACCATCTGGTGGCGATGATCGACAAAACGGTGGCGGGTCAGGACATTCTGCCGAATATCAGCGACGCAGAGCGGATCTTTGCCGACCTGCTGAGCGGCCTGGCGCAGGCGCTGCCGGGCTTTGAGTACGATCGCCTGAAAGGCATGGTCGAGCAGGAGTTCGCGCAGCTCAAGCAGGTGCTGCACGGCGTCTCGCTGCTGGGGCAGTGCCCGGATAGCGTCAATGCGGCGATCATCTGCCGCGGCGAAAAGCTCTCCATCGCCATCATGGAAGGGGTGTTCCGCGCCAAGGGCTACCCGGTCACGGTAATCAATCCGGTGGAGAAACTGCTGGCGCAGGGCCACTACCTGGAGTCCACCGTGGACATCGCCGAATCCACGCTGCGCATCGCCGCCGCGGCGATCCCGGCTGACCACATCGTGCTGATGGCCGGTTTCACCGCCGGTAACGACAAAGGCGAGCTGGTGGTGCTGGGCCGCAACGGCTCCGACTATTCCGCCGCGGTGTTGGCCGCCTGCCTGCGCGCCGACTGTTGCGAGATCTGGACCGACGTCGACGGCGTTTATACCTGCGATCCGCGCACCGTGCCAGACGCCAGGTTGCTGAAATCGATGTCGTACCAAGAGGCGATGGAGCTCTCCTATTTCGGCGCCAAAGTATTGCACCCCCGCACCATCACGCCGATTGCCCAGTTCCAAATCCCTTGCCTGATTAAAAACACCTCCAACCCGCAGGCCCCCGGCACGCTGATCGGTCAGGACGGCACCGATGACGCGATGCCGGTGAAAGGCATCACCAACCTGAACAACATGGCGATGATCAACGTCTCCGGGCCGGGCATGAAAGGCATGGTCGGCATGGCCGCCCGGGTGTTCGCCGTGATGTCGCGCGCCGGCATTTCGGTGGTGCTGATCACCCAGTCCTCTTCCGAATACAGCATCAGCTTCTGCGTGCCGCAAGGCGAGCTGCAGCGCGCCCGTCGGGCGCTGGAAGAGGAGTTTTATCTGGAGTTGAAAGACGGCGTGCTGGATCCGCTGGATGTGATGGAACGCCTGGCGATCATCTCGGTGGTCGGCGACGGCATGCGCACCCTGCGCGGCATCTCCGCGCGCTTCTTCTCCGCGCTGGCGCGCGCCAACATCAATATCGTCGCCATCGCCCAGGGGTCTTCCGAGCGCTCAATCTCGGTGGTGGTCAGCAATGACTCCGCCACCACCGGCGTGCGCGTCAGCCACCAGATGCTGTTCAATACCGATCAGGTGATCGAAGTGTTCGTCATCGGCGTCGGCGGCGTCGGCGGGGCGTTGATCGAGCAGATCTACCGCCAGCAGCCGTGGCTGAAGCAAAAGCATATCGATCTGCGGGTGTGCGGCATCGCCAACTCGCGCGTGATGCTGACCAACGTGCACGGCATCGCGCTGGACAGCTGGCGCGACGAGCTGGCCGGCGCGCAGGAGCCGTTCAATCTCGGCCGCCTGATCCGGCTGGTGAAAGAATATCACCTGCTGAACCCGGTGATCGTCGACTGCACCTCCAGCCAGGCGGTGGCCGATCAATACGCGGACTTCCTGGCGGACGGCTTCCACGTGGTGACGCCGAACAAAAAGGCCAACACCTCGTCGATGAACTATTATCAGCAACTGCGCGCGGCCGCCGCCGGTTCGCATCGCAAGTTCCTGTACGATACCAACGTCGGCGCCGGTCTGCCGGTGATCGAGAACCTGCAAAACCTGCTGAACGCCGGCGATGAGCTGGTGCGTTTCTCCGGCATCCTGTCCGGTTCGCTGTCCTTTATCTTCGGCAAGCTGGACGAAGGGTTGTCGCTGTCGGCGGCGACTCTGCAGGCCCGGGCCAACGGTTACACGGAGCCGGATCCGCGCGACGATCTGTCCGGTATGGACGTGGCGCGCAAGCTGCTGATCCTGGCGCGCGAGGCCGGTTACAAACTGGAGCTGAGCGATATCGAGGTCGAGCCGGTGCTGCCGCCGTCCTTCGACGCCTCGGGCGACGTGGATCAGTTCCTGGCGCGGTTGCCGGAACTGGATAAAGAGTTTGCGCGCAACGTGGCCAACGCCGCCGAGCAAGGCAAGGTGCTGCGCTATGTCGGCCTGATCGACGAAGGGCGCTGCAAGGTGCGCATTGAGGCGGTGGACGGCAACGATCCGTTGTATAAAGTGAAGAACGGCGAGAACGCGCTGGCCTTCTACAGCCGCTACTATCAGCCGCTGCCGCTGGTGCTGCGCGGCTACGGCGCCGGTAACGATGTGACCGCAGCGGGCGTGTTCGCCGATCTGCTGCGCACACTGTCATGGAAGTTGGGAGTTTAATATGGTTAAGGTGTATGCACCGGCCTCGATCGGTAACGTCAGCGTCGGTTTTGATGTGCTGGGCGCGGCGGTTTCGCCGATCGACGGCACGCTGCTGGGCGACTGCGTCAGCGTGGAAGCCGCCGAGACGTTCAGTCTGCAAAACGCCGGGCGCTTCGTCAGCAAGCTGCCGGCCGATCCGAAAGAGAACATCGTCTATCAATGCTGGGAGCGTTTCTGCCAGGAGATCGGCCGCGAAGTACCGGTGGCGATGCGTTTGGAAAAGAATATGCCGATCGGTTCGGGGCTGGGTTCCAGCGCCTGTTCGGTGGTCGCCGGGCTGATGGCGATGAACGAATACTGCGATCGCCCGCTGGACAAAAACACGATGCTCGGGTTGATGGGCGAGCTGGAAGGGCGCATTTCCGGCAGCGTGCATTACGACAACGTAGCGCCTTGCTACCTGGGCGGTCTGCAGCTGATGCTGGAAGAAGACGGCATTATCAGCCAGGAAGTGCCGTGCTTCGACGATTGGCTGTGGGTGATGGCCTATCCGGGCATCAAGGTCTCCACCGCCGAAGCGCGCGCTATTTTACCCGCGCAGTACCGCCGCCAGGATTGCATCAGCCATGGCCGTTATCTGGCCGGCTTTATTCACGCCTGCCACACCCGGCAGCCGCAGCTGGCCGCCAAATTGATGAAGGACGTGATCGCCGAACCGTACCGCACCCGGCTGCTGCCGGGCTTCGCCGAAGCGCGCAAGGCGGCGCAGGAGATCGGCGCGCTGGCCTGCGGCATCTCCGGCTCCGGCCCGACGCTGTTCGCCGTCTGCAACGACGGCGCCACCGCGCAACGCATGGCCGCCTGGCTGCAACAACACTATCTGCAAAACGACGAAGGTTTTGTTCATATTTGCCGTCTGGATACCGCAGGCGCTCGACTACTGGGATAACGCATGAAACTGTACAACCTTAAGGATCACAACGAGCAGGTCAGCTTCGCGCAGGCGATCAAACAAGGCCTGGGCAAGCAGCAGGGGCTGTTTTTCCCGCTGGAGCTGCCGGAGTTCGAACTGACCGAGATTGACCAGCTGCTGGAGCAGGACTTTGTCACCCGTAGCAGCCGCATTCTGTCGGCCTTTATCGGCGAAGAAGTGCCGGAGGCGGCGCTGAAGAAACGCGTGCAGGCCGCCTTTGAGTTTCCGGCACCGGTAGCGAAAGTGACCGAGGATGTCTCTTGCCTGGAGCTGTTCCACGGCCCGACGCTGGCGTTCAAAGACTTCGGCGGCCGCTTTATGGCGCAGATGCTGGCGGAAGTGGCCGGCGATCAGCCGGTGACCATTTTGACCGCCACCTCCGGCGACACCGGCGCCGCCGTGGCGCACGCCTTCTATGGCCTGAAGAACGTTCGGGTGGTGATCCTCTACCCGCAGGGCAAAATCAGCCCGCTGCAGGAAAAGCTGTTCTGCACCCTGGGCGGCAATATTCACACCGTGGCGATCGACGGCGATTTCGACGCCTGCCAGGCGCTGGTGAAGCAGGCGTTCGACGATCAGGAGTTGAAAGAGGCGCTGCACCTGAACTCGGCCAACTCGATCAACATCAGCCGCTTGCTGGCGCAGATCTGCTACTACTTCGAAGCGGTGGCGCAGTTGCCGCAGGAAGCGCGCAATCAGCTGGTGATTTCGGTGCCGAGCGGCAACTTCGGCGATCTGACCGCCGGGTTGCTGGCCAAATCGCTGGGCCTGCCGGTGAAGCGCTTCATCGCCGCGACCAACGCCAACGACACCGTGCCGCGCTTCCTGACCAGCGGCCAGTGGCAGCCGCACGCCACGGTAGCGACGCTGTCCAACGCCATGGACGTGAGCCAGCCAAACAACTGGCCGCGCGTGGAGGAGCTGTTCCGTCGTAAGGTCTGGCAACTGAAAGAGCTGGGGCACGCGGCGGTCAGCGATGAGACCACCCAAGACACCATGCGTGAACTGGCTGAGCTGGGCTATATCTCCGAACCGCATGCGGCCATCGCTTACCGCGCGCTGCGCGATCAGCTGCAGGAAGGGGAGTTCGGGCTGTTCCTCGGCACCGCGCATCCGGCCAAGTTTAAAGAGAGCGTGGAAGCGATCCTCGGCCAGGAACTGCCGTTGCCGAAAGCGCTGGCGCTGCGGGCCGATCTGCCGCTGCTGTCGCACACGCTGCCGGCCAATTTCGGCGAGCTGCGCAAATTCCTGATGGGGCTGCCGGCCTGACGTTCGGCCGGCTAAAATGCGAAAAGCCGTCTTGCGACGGCTTTTTTTATGCCTGTTCCGGGCGTTTGAACACCAGCTCGTTGCCCTGCGAGGCGGCTTCGTCGAAGGCGTAGCCTTCCAGATTGAAGTCCACCAGCTGCTCGCTGCGCGTCAGGCGGTTTTTGATGATAAAGCGGCTCATCAACCCGCGCGCTTTTTTGGCGTAGAAGCTGATGACCTTGTACTTGCCGTTCTTCTCGTCGAGGAACACCGGCTTGATCAGCGCGCCATGCAGTTTGGCCGGCTTCACCGCCTTGAAATACTCGTCGGACGCCAGGTTGACCACCACGTCGTCGCCCTGCTGCTCCAGCGCTTCGTTGAGTTTTTGGGTGATCTGATCGCCCCAGAAGCTGTACAGGTCTTTGCCTTTCGGGTTTTCCAGCTTGATGCCCATCTCCAGCCGGTACGGCATCATCAGATCGAGCGGGCGCAGCACGCCATACAGGCCGGACAGCATGCGCAAATGCTGTTGGGCGAAGTCGAAATCGGCTTCGTTGAAATCCTGCGCCTGCAGGCCGGTATAAACATCGCCCTTGAAGGCCAGCAGCGCCTGGCGGGCGTTGTCCGGGGTAAATTTCGGCTGCCATTCGCTAAAGCGCGCGGCGTTGAGCCCGGCCAGCTTGTCGCTGATGCTCATCAGGCTGGCGATTTGCGCCGGCGTCAGCTCGCGGCAAATTTTGATAAGCCGCTGAGACTTGTCCAGCAGTTCGGGCTGCGTGAAGCGTTGTGTCGCCAGCGGGCTTTCGTAATCGAGCGTTTTTGCAGGGGAAATAATAACGAGCATGGCCAGATCCTGTTTATCCAAGTGCGCATACTGTAGCAAAAAGCGCGTAAAAAAGGGGCAATCGGTCCAATAGGCGGGGCGCGCATCGCACACGCCCCGGAAAATTCAGCGCGGCGGCTGTTGATCGTCCCACACGCCCGGCTCCAGCTGCGACTTCAGCTCCGGGTAGCGGTTGGCATCGAAGGTCGGCAGTTTGCCCAGGCGGCGCTGACGGTGGTAATCGTCGGCCAGCTTCAGCGCCACCCGCGACAGCAGCAGGATCGCCGTCAGGTTGGTGATCGCCATCAATGCCATGGAGGTATCCGCCATTTTCCACACCAGCGGCAGCTCCGCTAGCGCGCCGAACATCACCATGCCCAGCGCCACGCAGCGGAAGATCAGCAGGCCGCCCGGGTGGTTGTGCTCGAGGAACACCAGGTTGCTCTCGGCATAGGCGTAGTTGGCGATGATCGAGGTAAAGGCGAAGAAGAAGATGGCGATGGCGACGAACGGCGCGCCCCAACTGCCGACGGCGGTCGACAGCGCGCGCTGGGTCAGATCGATGCCGCTGATGCTGTCGGTCGGCTGATCGAGAATGCCGGAGGAGAGGATGATCGCCGCGGTGGCGCTGCAGATGACGATGGTATCGATAAACACCCCGAGCATTTGCACGTAGCCCTGTGAGGCGGGATGCGGCGGATAAGGCGAGGCGGACGCCGCGGCGTTGGGCGCCGATCCCATGCCGGCTTCGTTGGAGAACAGGCCGCGCTGCACGCCCTGAGTCATCGCCTGAGAAATGCCGTAACCGACCGCGCCTGCCGCGGCTTCCTGCAGGCCGAATGCACTTTTGAAGATCAGCGTCAGGATCGCCGGCATGTGTTCGATGTTATGACCAATCACCCAGAGGGCCAGCAGCAGGTAGGCGCCGGCCATCAGTGGCACCACCAGCTCGGCCACTTTGGCGATGGAGCGGATGCCGCCGAAGATCACCACGCCGCTCAGCACCACCAGGCCGATGCCGACATGCAGCGGCTGTAAGTGGAAGGCGACGGCGGAGGCCTGCGCGATGGAGTTGGCCTGTACGGCGTTGAACACCAGACCGAAAGCGATGATCAAGAAAATGGAAAACAACACGCCCATCCAGCGCATGCCAAGGCCTTTTTCCATGTAGTAGGCCGGGCCGCCGCGGTAGTTGCCGTTATCGTCCTTGGTTTTGTAGAGCTGCGCCAGCGAGCTTTCCACAAATGAGGTGGCCATGCCGATAAACGCTACCACCCACATCCAGAAGATGGCGCCGGGGCCGCCGGCGGTCAGGGCGATGGCGACGCCGGTCAGATTGCCGGTGCCGACGCGCGCGGCCAGCGTGGTGCACAGCGCCTGGAAAGAGGAGATGCCGGCGCTGTCGCTTTTATTGCTGTTTTTCAACACCGAGAACATGTGGCTGAAGTGGCGGAGCTGAATAAAGCGGGTGCGCAACGTGAAGTAAATGCCGGTGCCAAGCAGCAGATAAATCAGCACCGACCCCCACAAAATGTTGTTTATAAAATTCATCAGGTCCGTCAAGGGATCCCTCCTCTTATCGAAATTTAATGCGCACCTGGCAGCATCCACCGCAGGTGAAAAACATTGGCCTATTTTTTACAAGAGCTTAGCTGGAATCGGTCCGGCGTCAGTCGATTAAGATTTTTCGCAGATTAGCGGACGAATTGCATCAATTTTTTCGAATTTAACATAATTTATTCGGGTGATAGCACGTTATTGCCTTTTCATCCGCTCGGTAATGGCGAAAGATATCGGCGTAAACGGTTGCTCGCCCAAGGATAAAACAGATGCTTGCGCGCCGCGGTTTTCCAGCCTTGCACCGGGCTTGGCGCATGTTATTATCAGGGCAGGGCATGGTTGAACAATGCCAAAAGTTCATGCACAAACGATGAGATAATGCCAACATGACCGACAAATTAACTTCCCTGCGCCAGCTGACTACGGTGGTTGCAGATACGGGTGATATCGCGGCAATGAAGCTGTATCAACCGCAGGACGCCACAACCAACCCTTCGCTGATCCTCAATGCAGCCCAAATTCCTGAATACCGCAAACTGATTGACGAAGCCATCGCCTGGGCGCGCGGCCAGAGCAGCGATCGCGAGCAGCAGATCGCCGACGCCGCCGACAAGCTGGCGGTCAACATCGGTCTGGAGATCCTCAAACTGGTTCCGGGCCGCATCTCCACCGAGGTGGACGCGCGTCTGTCTTACGACACCGTGGCCAGCGTGGCCAAGGCCAAGCGCCTGATCAAGCTGTACAACGAAGCCGGCATCAGCAACGATCGCATCCTGATCAAACTGGCTTCTACCTGGCAGGGCATCCGCGCGGCGGAGCAGCTGGAGAAAGAAGGCATCAACTGTAACCTGACCCTGCTGTTCTCCTTCGCTCAGGCTCGCGCCTGCGCCGAAGCTGGCGTTTACCTGATCTCGCCGTTCGTCGGCCGTATCCTCGACTGGTACAAAGCCAACGGCGACAAGAAAGAGTTTGCGCCGCATGAAGATCCGGGCGTGATCTCCGTGACCGAGATTTACCAGTACTACAAACAGCACGGTTACAACACCGTGGTGATGGGCGCCAGCTTCCGTAACGTCGGCGAAATCATCGAGCTGGCCGGCTGCGACCGCCTGACTATCGCCCCTGCGCTGCTGAAAGAGCTGGCGGAGAGCGAAGGCGCGCTGGAGCGCAAACTGTCTTACACCGGTGAAGTGAAGGCGCGTCCTGCCGCACTGACTGAACCTGAGTTCTACTGGCAGCACAACCAGGATCCGATGGCGGTTGAAAAACTGACCGACGGCATCCGCAAGTTCGCCGTAGACCAGGGCAAACTGGAAAAAATGATCGCCGACCTGCTGTAATCGCCGCAGATCGCACAGTAAAAAGGTGGCTCAGGCCACCTTTTTTTATGCCCGGCGCTCCCGCCGGCGGGGGAAGCCCTTATACTCTCGGCAATGACAACAGAGCGGGGGACGAACCCGTTCGGACCCCATCAGGCAGTAGAGGTTACGCATGGATATTTTACGTATTGGTTTGGTTTCCGTTTCCGACCGCGCTTCCGGCGGCGTTTACCAGGATAAAGGCATCCCGGCGCTGGAAGAGTGGCTGAGCGGCGCGCTGGCAACGCCGTTCAAGCTGGAAACCCGACTGATCCCCGATGAGCAGACGCAGATTGAACAAACGCTGTGTGAGCTGGTGGATGAAATGGGCTGCCATCTGGTGCTGACTACCGGTGGCACCGGGCCGGCGCGCCGCGACGTCACCCCCGACGCCACGCTGGCGATCGCCGATCGCGTGATGCCCGGCTTCGGCGAGCAAATGCGTCAGATCAGCCTACACTATGTGCCAACGGCAATTCTTTCTCGTCAGGTGGGCGCGATCCGTAAACAGGCGCTGATCATCAACCTGCCCGGTCAGCCGAAGTCGATCAAGGAGACGCTGGAAGGGGTGAAGGATGAGCAGGGCAATGCGGTGGTACACGGCATCTTCGCCAGCGTGCCTTATTGCATTCAACTGCTCGACGGGCCTTACGTCGAAACGCACGCCGCGGTGGTAGCAGCATTTCGGCCAAAGAGCGCGCGCCGCGAGATAAACCTCTAAATTTCAGCGTTCTGCGACATCGGCTTCAGTCCGTCTGGTGTGAAAATAATTTGCCGCTATAGTAAGGATTCTTTTACAAAAAGCCTGCGGCTTTTATTTTTACAGCCTTTACCGACGGTGCCCTATGCCTCACGACACTAATCGCCGGCTGAACCGGCAAGACTACAAAACGCTGACGTTGGCCGCGTTGGGCGGCGCGCTGGAGTTTTACGACTTCATCATCTTCGTGTTCTTCGCCGCCGTGGTCGGCGATCTGTTCTTCCCGGCGGACATGCCGGAGTGGCTGCGGTTGGTGCAGACCTTCGGCATTTTCGCCGCCGGCTATCTGGCCCGCCCGCTGGGCGGCATCGTGATGGCGCACTTCGGCGATCTGGTCGGCCGCAAAAAGATGTTTACCCTGAGCATTCTGCTGATGGCGTTGCCGACGCTGGCGATGGGCCTGCTGCCGACCTACGCCAGCATCGGCATCGCCGCGCCGCTGTTGTTGCTGTTGATGCGCGTGCTGCAAGGGGCGGCGATCGGCGGGGAAGTGCCAGGCGCCTGGGTCTTCGTCGCTGAACACGTGCCGCGCCGGCGCATCGGCTTCGCCTGTGGCACGCTGACCGCCGGGCTGACGGTCGGCATCCTGCTGGGTTCGGTGGTAGCGACGGTGATCAACACCACGCTCAGCCCGCAGAGCATCGCCGGCGGTGGCTGGCGCATTCCTTTCCTGCTGGGCGGCATGTTCGGCCTGGTGGCGATGTACCTGCGCCGCTGGCTGCAGGAAACGCCAATTTTCATCGAGATGCAGGCGCGTAAAGCGCTGGCCGAAGAACTGCCGTTGAAATCGGTGGTGCTCAACTACAAACGGGAAGTGGCGGTATCGATGCTGCTGACCTGGCTGCTCTCCGCCGGCATCGTGGTGGTGATCCTGATGACCCCGACCTATCTGCAAAAACAGTTCGGCATCGCGCCGGCGTTGACGCTGCAGGCTAACAGCATCGCCACCGTCATGCTGATCGCCGGCTGCATCGTCGCCGGCGTGTCGGCCGATCGTTTCGGCGCCAGCAAAACGCTGGTGGTCGGCAGTTTGCTGCTGGCCGGCTGCAGCTGGCTGTTTTATCAAACGGTGGGCGTACGCCCGGAAATGCTGTTCGCCTGCTATGCCCTGGTGGGGTTCAGCGTAGGCGTGGTGGGGGCTGTGCCGTACGTGATGGTGCGGGCATTCCCGGCGGAAGTGCGGTTTACCGGCATCTCGTTCTCATATAACGTCTCGTACGCTATTTTCGGCGGTTTAACCCCTATTTTTGTGACGCTGATCATGAAATTAACCCCGTTAGCGCCCGCTTACTACGTACTGGCGCTGTCGCTGATCGGGCTGCTGCTCGGTGTCTACCTGCATCGCGACCTCAACAGCGAAGCCGGAGAGCGGCAAGCCGATTCTTACAGCTAAAAAAAAGCCCTGCATCGCAGGGCTTTTCGTTAAGGGGGGCGATTACGCCGTGACCGGCGATGCCGCGACGCGAGCCGTAGCCGGTTCGCCAATCGGCAGCACGGTGCGGCCATACTGCTCGTTGAGCACTTCTGCCATCGCCAGGTAGATGGCGCTGGCGCCGCAGATGATGCCTTCATAGCCGGCGAAGGTCAGCAGCGCGTGGTTGCCGGTGATGTTGCCGACGGCCAGCAGGGCGAACAACAGCGTCAGGCTGGCGAACACGAACTGCAGCACGCGGTTGGCGCCGAGAGTACCGAAGAACATGAACAGGGTGAAGACGCCCCACAGCGCCAGGTAGATGCCCAGCACGTGCGCCTCGGTGGCTTCAGCCAGGCCCAGGCGCGGCAGCAGCAGCAGGCCGACCAGGCTCAGCCAGAAGCTGCCGTAGGCGGTAAACGCGGTCATGCCGAAGGTGTTGCCCTTCTTGTATTCCAGCAGACCGGCCAGGATCTGGGCCAGGCCACCGAAGAAAATTCCCATGCTGATGATGGCGGAGTTCAGTGGGAAAAAGCCCGCGTTGTGCAGGTTCAGCAAGACGGTGGTCATCCCGAAGCCCATCAGGCCGAGAGGGCCGGGATTCGCCAACTTGTTGGTGTGCATAAGTCCTCTGCGATAACAGAAAATTAACGGAAACAGCGAAGTAAAATAATAAATGGTCTGAATGGCCAAAAAATCGAAGTTTTCCATCAGAGCGCGCGCATCATAATGATCCCCGCAGCCGGAAACAATGATCTGAATGACGATAAAAAAAGAAATTTTTTTCGCCTTGCCCCTTGATGCCGGATTGTATGGCCCCATCTTATTTGCAACCGCAGTTGCTAACCGCGGGTCGCACTGAGATATCGGGCAGTTGAAAAGTAAAAAATCGCCCGCATATAGGTTAGCAACCTGACTGATTATGAATTTTTTAGTGGAGACGTTTAGATGGGCAAAATTATTGGTATCGACCTGGGTACTACCAACTCTTGCGTAGCAATTATGGATGGTGCCAAGGCACGCGTGCTGGAAAACGCCGAGGGCGACCGCACTACTCCTTCTATTATCGCATATACCCAGGACGGTGAAACTCTGGTTGGCCAGCCGGCTAAGCGTCAGGCAGTGACCAACCCTGAAAACACCCTGTTCGCCATCAAGCGCCTGATCGGTCGCCGCTTCCAGGATGAAGAAGCGCAGCGCGACAAAGCGATCATGCCGTACAAAATCGTCGAAGCCGACAACGGCGACGCCTGGCTGGAAGTGAAAGGCCAGAAAATGGCTCCGCCGCAGATCTCTGCGGAAGTGCTGAAGAAAATGAAGAAAACGGCGGAAGATTACCTGGGTGAACCGGTAACTGAAGCGGTTATCACCGTACCGGCTTACTTCAACGACGCCCAGCGTCAGGCGACCAAAGACGCCGGCCGCATCGCGGGTCTGGAAGTAAAACGCATCATCAACGAACCGACCGCTGCGGCCCTGGCCTACGGTCTGGACAAAGAAGTCGGCAACCGCACCATCGCGGTTTATGACTTGGGCGGCGGTACTTTCGATATCTCCATCATCGAAATCGACGACGTTGACGGCGAAAAAACCTTCGAAGTGCTGGCGACCAACGGTGACACCCACCTGGGCGGCGAAGACTTTGACAGCCGTCTGATCAACTATCTGGTGGAAGAGTTCAAGAAAGATCAGGGCATCGATCTGCGCAACGATCCGCTGGCGATGCAGCGTCTGAAAGAAGCCGCTGAGAAAGCGAAGATCGAGCTGTCTTCCGCGCAGCAGACCGACGTCAACCTGCCGTACATCACCGCAGATGCGACCGGTCCAAAACACATGAACATCAAAGTGACTCGCGCCAAACTCGAGTCGCTGGTTGAAGATCTGGTGGCGCGCTCCATCGAGCCGCTGAAAGTGGCACTGAAAGACGCAGGCCTGTCGGTTTCCGACATTCAGGACGTGATCCTGGTGGGCGGCCAGACCCGTATGCCAATGGTGCAGAAGAAAGTTGCAGACTTCTTCGGCAAAGAGCCGCGTAAAGACGTGAACCCGGACGAAGCGGTTGCCGTGGGCGCTGCGGTACAGGGCGGCGTGTTGGCCGGTGATGTGAAGGACGTTCTGCTGCTGGACGTGACCCCGCTGTCGCTGGGTATCGAAACCATGGGCAGCGTGATGACACCGCTGATCACCAAAAACACCACTATCCCGACCAAGCACAGCCAGGTGTTCTCTACCGCTGAAGACAACCAGTCTGCGGTAACCATCCACGTGCTGCAGGGTGAGCGTAAGCGCGCCAGCGATAACAAATCTCTGGGCCAGTTCAACCTGGACGGCATCCAGGCGGCACCGCGCGGCATGGCGCAGATCGAAGTGACCTTCGATATCGATGCCGACGGCATCCTGCACGTGTCTGCCAAAGACAAGAACACCGGCCGTGAGCAGAAGATCACCATCAAGGCATCTTCTGGCCTGAACGAAGACGAAATCCAGAAAATGGTGCGCGACGCCGAGCTGAATGCTGAAGCGGACCGCAAGTTCGAAGAGCTGGTGCAGACTCGTAACCAGGCGGATCACCTGATCCACGGCACTCGCAAGCAACTGGAAGAAGCGGGCGACAAACTGCCGGCGGAAGACAAAACGGCGATCGAAGCAGCGCTGAAAGATCTGGAAGCGGCGGTGAAAGGCGAAGACAAAGCCGAGATCGAAGCGAAGACTCAGGCGCTGGTGCAGGTTTCCGGCAAACTGCTGGAAATGGCTCAGGCGCAGCAGGCTCAGCAGGGTGCTGACGCCGGCGCGGACAACGCGGCGCAGAAAGACGACGACGTGGTTGACGCCGAGTTCGAAGAAGTTAAAGACAAAAAATAATCGCCCTTAAGCGGGCACGGGGCGGCGAGATGCCGCTCCCGGAAACCAGCACGGGCGTCGAGGCAACTCTGCGCCCGTGCACGCATGTTAAGGGTAAGCGAAAGAATGGCGAAGAAAGACTATTACGAGATTCTCGGCGTCAGTAAGACGGCGGATGAACGTGAGATCAAAAAGGCGTACAAGCGCCTGGCGATGAAATACCATCCTGACCGCAACCAGGAACAAGACGCCGAAACCAAGTTTAAAGAAGTTAAAGAAGCTTACGAAGTCCTGACCGACGATCAGAAACGCGCGGCCTACGACCAGTATGGGCACGCGGCCTTTGAACAGGGCGGCATGGGCGGCGGCGGCTTTGGCGGCGGTGCCGACTTCAGCGATATCTTTGGCGACGTGTTTGGCGACATCTTCGGCGGAGGCCGCCGTCAGCGCGCCAGCCGCGGTTCCGATCTGCGCTATAACATGGAGCTGACCCTCGAGGAAGCGGTACGTGGCGTCACCAAAGAGATCCGCATCCCGACGCTCGAAGAGTGCGACGTCTGCCACGGCAGCGGCGCCAAGCCGGGCAGCTCACCGGTTACCTGCCCAACCTGTCATGGTCAGGGGCAGGTGCAGATGCGCCAGGGCTTCTTCACCGTGCAGCAGGCGTGTCCGCACTGTCATGGTCGCGGTCAGATCATCAAAGATCCGTGCAACAAGTGCCACGGTCATGGCCGGGTAGAGAAATCCAAAACGCTGTCGGTGAAAATTCCGGCCGGCGTGGATACCGGTGACCGCATCCGCCTGGCGGGTGAAGGCGAAGCCGGCGAGCACGGCGCACCGGCGGGCGATCTGTACGTTCAGGTGCAGGTGAAAGCGCACCCGATCTTCGAGCGTGAAGGCAACAACCTGTACTGTGAAGTGCCGATCAACTTCGCCATGGCGGCGTTGGGCGGCGAGATAGAAGTGCCGACGCTGGATGGCCGGGTGAAACTGAAGGTGCCTTCGGAGACCCAAACCGGCAAGCTGTTCCGCATGCGCGGTAAGGGCGTGAAATCGGTGCGTGGCGGCAGCCAGGGCGACCTGCTGTGCCGCGTAGTGGTGGAAACCCCGGTCAATCTGAACGACAAGCAAAAGCAACTGCTGCGTGAGCTGGAAGAGAGCCTGGGTGGCCCGTCCGGTGACAAGAACAGCCCGCGTTCGAAGAGCTTCTTCGACGGGGTGAAAAAGTTCTTTGACGATCTGACTCGCTAACCTTCTGTTTATGTTGGCTTATGTGCGAACCCCGGGCTTTTGTCCCGGGGTTTTTATTTGTGCGCCAAACCGCTAATTCCCTAATATAAATGTGACTTATTCGTGCTTTCGGTCGGTTTTTTCGAGTTATTTAGCATTTATAAACTTATTTTTTCGAACTAAAACGCCATCTATACTCACTTCATGACTGTGGTTCGCAGGGCGCTGCGCCTTGCACAGATTTGGAGAGACGTATTGTGACCAACATTATTCGTCAATTTTTACGTCAGGAAGCCGCGGGCGGCATCATCCTGATCGCGGCGGCGATCGTCGCCCTGATTATGGCCAACACCCCGGCGCAAGGGATCTATCAGGCCTTTCTTAATCTGCCGGTGATGGTGAAGGTCGCTTCGCTGGAGATCGCCAAGCCGCTGCTGCTGTGGATCAACGACGGGCTGATGGCCATCTTCTTCCTGGTGGTGGGGCTTGAGGTCAAGCGCGAGCTGATGCAAGGTTCGCTGTCCGGACGCGACAAGGCGGTGTTTCCGGCGATCGCCGCGCTGGGCGGCATGCTGGCGCCGGCGCTGATTTACCTGCTGTTCAACGGCGCGGACGAAGTCACCCGCCAGGGCTGGGCGATCCCGGCCGCGACCGACATCGCCTTCGCCTTGGGCGTGATGGCGTTGCTGGGCAATCGCGTCCCGACCAGCCTGAAAGTGTTCCTGCTGGCATTGGCGATCATCGATGACCTGGGCGTGATTATCATCATCGCGCTGTTCTATACCCACGAAGTGTCGATGGTGGCGCTGGGCGTGGCGGCGGCGGCGACCGCGCTGCTGGCGGTGATGAACTGGCGTGGCGTCGGCAAGACCTCGCTGTACATGATGGTCGGCCTGGTGTTGTGGGTGGCGATCCTCAAGTCCGGGGTGCATGCGACGCTGGCCGGGGTGATCGTCGGCTTTATGATCCCGCTGAACGTGAAGAAGGGGCCATCGCCGTCGGAGACGCTGGAGCATGAGCTGCACCCGTGGGTGGCGTTTATGATCCTGCCGCTGTTCGCCTTCGCCAACGCCGGGGTGTCTCTGCAGGGCGTATCGCTGGAAGGGTTGACGTCGCTGCTGCCGGTAGGGATTGCGGCCGGCCTGTTTATCGGCAAGCCGCTGGGTATTTTCCTCTTCAGCCTGCTGGCGGTGAAGATGGGTATCGCCCGCTTGCCTGAGGGCATCGGCTTCAAACAGGTGTTTGCCGTTTCGGTGCTCTGTGGTATTGGTTTCACCATGTCGATTTTCATCGCCTCGCTGGCGTTCGGCGATGCGGATGCGGCGCTCAGCACCTATTCCCGTCTGGGGATCCTGTTGGGCTCCACCGCTGCGGCGGTGGTCGGGTACGGATTACTGCGATTGGCGTTGCCGCGCGTGCGTTAATCCTGAATGCGCCCGACAGGGGCGCATAAAAAATGGCTGGTCGGAGCTGTGCGGTATAAAATATGTGCAGCTTCGGCCGTTCTTCGTTGGGACTAATGGGGTTATACGTTGTCTGAAGCAGGGAAAGGAAGTTTGTCGCTCGTCACGGCACACCGTTTGCCGCTGCGAAACGTTGTTAAGGAGAGCCGCTCGTGAGGATGTCGCATATCAACTTTAATCACCTTTACTATTTCTGGCAGGTCTGCAAGGCCGGCTCCGTGGTCGGCGCCGCCGAAGCGTTGTTCCTGACGCCGCAGACCATCACCGGCCAGATCAAAGCGCTGGAAGAGCGGCTGGACGGCAAGTTGTTCAAGCGCCAGGGGCGCGGCTTGGTGCCTTCGGAACTGGGGCAACTGGTGTTCCGCTATGCCGACAAGATGTTTATGCTCAGCCAGGAAATGCTGGATATCGTCAACTACCGCAAAGAGTCCAACCTGCTGTTCGACGTCGGCGTGGCGGATGCGCTGTCGAAGCGGCTGGTCAGCCAGGTATTGGAGGCGGCGGTGGTGGTGGACAACGAACAGATCCACCTGCGCTGTTTTGAATCGACGCACGAGATGCTGCTGGAGCAGCTCAGCCAGCACAAACTGGATATGATCCTGTCGGATTGCCCGGTGGACTCCAGCCAGCAGGAAGGGCTGTTTTCGCTGAAGCTGGGCGAGTGCGGCATCAGTTTCTTCTGCCGCCAGCCGGCGCCGGAGCTGCCGTTCCCGGCCTGCCTGGAACAGCGCAAGCTGCTGATCCCCGGCCGCCGTTCGATGCTGGGGCGCAAGCTGCTCAACTGGTTCAATACGCAGGGCATCCAGGTGGAGATTCTGGGCGAGTTCGACGATGCGGCGCTGATGAAGGCCTTCGGTATGTACCACAATGCGATTTTCGTGGCGCCGACGCTGTATGCGCAGGATACCTACAACGATGACAACGTGGTGGAGATCGGACGCATCGACAGCGTGCAGGAGGAGTATTACATCATCTTCGCCGAGCGCATGATCCAGCACCCGGCGGTGCAGCGCGTGTGCAACAAAGATTTCTCGGCGCTATTTTCCTGCTAGCGGTTCGCTGAACGCAGGGCGTAAAAAAACCGGCCTGAGCCGGTTTTTTTATCAAGCAGATAACGAAATGCTTATTGCATTGCGTTGATGCGTGCAGTCAGGTTTGACTTATGACGCGCTGCTTTGTTTTTGTGGATCAGGCCTTTAGCTGCCTGACGGTCCACCAGTGGCTGCATTACCAGGAATGCATTTTGTGCTGCTTCTTTGTCGCCAGCTGCGATAGCTGCGTCTACCTTCTTGATGAAGGTACGCACCATTGAGCGACGGCTTGCGTTATGCTTGCGGCGTTTCTCAGACTGTACGGCGCGTTTCTTAGCTGATTTGATATTAGCCAAGGTCCAACTCCCAAATATATTCTATTGAGGACAATTCAAAGGCCGAGGAATATGCCCTTTTAGCCTTCGTTTGTCAATGGATTTGTGCAAATAAGCGCCGTTTGTACAGGCGGCACTCGCTACGTTGTGATGGCGCAGGATTTTACCAGCTTCGCTCTTGGGAATACAGTGTTTCGCGAGAAAATTCGCCAATGTTTTGCCGCACCGGGCGCAAGCCGTTGGCCGCGGTCGAGAATCGGCCCGGCGGCGCCGGATAAACTGCGGCGAAGCCGTTTCACGCGCAGATTATCTCCGGTATGGTATGTCTATTACATAAAGGCACCAATCGCGGGTTAACCTTACCGGCTGTACAAGGTATAATCCGCCGATTTCCACTGTTTTGAGCCAGCTATGGAGCTAATTCGCGGCATTCACAATATCCGGGCGCGCCACCATGGTTGCGTGCTCACCATCGGCAACTTTGACGGCGTGCATCGCGGCCATCAGGCGTTGCTGGAACAGTTGAAGCAACAGGGGAAACGCCTCGGGCTGCCGGTGATGGTCATGATCTTTGAGCCGCAGCCGCTGGAGATGTTCGCCGCAGACAAGGCGCCGGCCCGTTTGACGCGCCTGCGCGACAAGGCCAACTACCTGGCGCAGGCGGGTGTCGATTACCTGCTGTGCGTCAAATTCGATCCGCGTTTTGCCGCCAACACCGCGCAGGCGTTCGTCGCCGAGCTGCTGGTGGAAAAACTGGGCGTCAAATTCCTGATGGTGGGGGATGATTTTCGCTTTGGCGCCGGGCGTCAGGGCGATTTCCCGCTATTGCAGCAGGCCGGAAAAGAGTACGGCTTCGAGGTGGTCAGCACCCCGACCTTCCGCGAGGGCGAGCGGCGCATCAGCAGCACCGCGATCCGCACCGCGCTGAGCGAGGACGATCTGCCGCTGGCGGAGACCCTGCTGGGCCACCCTTACAGTATTTCAGGGCGGGTGGTGCATGGCGACGAGCTGGGGCGCACCATCGGCTTCCCGACCGCCAACCTGCCGCTCAAGCGCCTGGTGGCGCCGGTGAAAGGGGTATATGCGGTGGAGGTGTACGGCCTGGGGCCGCAGCCGCTGCCGGGCGTGGCCAACATCGGCACGCGCCCGACCGTCGCCGGCGTGCGCCAGCAGCTGGAAGTGCATCTGCTGGATGTCACAATGGATCTTTACGGGCGCCATATTGAGGTGGTGCTCCGCGCAAAATTGCGCAATGAACAGCGGTTTGCTTCGCTCGATGCCCTGAAGCAGCAGATCGCCAATGATGTGGTGACGGCCCGGAAGTTCTTCGGGCTACAGACACCGGTTTAATCTCTATAGCCGAAAACGGAACCGAGAATCTAATGAGTGACTACAAGAATACCCTGAACTTGCCGGAAACAGGGTTCCCGATGCGCGGCGACCTCGCCAAGCGTGAACCTGGCATGCTGCAACGTTGGTATGAACAGGATCTGTACGGGATTATTCGTACTGCCAAAAAGGGCAAAAAAACCTTCATTTTGCATGACGGCCCTCCGTATGCGAACGGCAGCATTCACATTGGTCACTCGGTTAACAAGATTCTCAAAGACATTATCATCAAGTCGAAAGGGATGGCCGGCTTCGACTCGCCTTATGTGCCGGGTTGGGACTGCCACGGCCTGCCGATCGAACTGAAGGTTGAACAGCTGTATGGCAAGCCGGGCGAGAAGCTGACGGCGGCCGAGTTCCGCCAGAAGTGCCGCGAATACGCGGCCGAGCAGGTTGAGGGCCAGAAGAAGGACTTCATCCGTCTGGGCGTGCTGGGCGATTGGGATCGTCCTTACCTGACCATGGACTTCAAAACAGAAGCCAACATCATCCGCGCGCTGGGCAAGATCATCAGCAACGGCCACCTGTTGAAAGGCGCCAAGCCGGTTCACTGGTGCACCGACTGCGGATCGTCGCTGGCGGAAGCGGAAGTGGAGTACTACGACAAGACTTCGCCGTCGATCGACGTGAGCTTCCATGCGGCCGATGCGGCTGCCGTGGCGGCCAAGTTCGGCGTGAGCAACTTCAGCGGCTCCATCTCCCTGGTTATCTGGACCACCACCCCGTGGACCCTGCCGGCCAACCGCGCGATCTCGCTGCACCCGGACTTCACCTATCAGCTGGTGCAGGTTGACGGCCAGTGCCTGATCCTGGCGGCCGAGCTGGTGGAAAGCGTGATGAAACGCGCCGGCATCACCGAGTGGACGGTGCTGGGCAGCTGCAAAGGCGCCGATCTGGAGCTGCTGCGCTTCAAACACCCGTTCATGGACTTCGACGTGCCGGCGATCCTCGGCGAGCACGTGACGCTGGACGCCGGTACCGGTGCGGTGCACACCGCGCCAGGCCACGGCCCGGACGACTTCGTGATCGGTCAGAAATACGGTCTGGAAGTGGCCAACCCGGTGGGGCCGAACGGCTGCTACCTGACCGGCACCCACCCACTGCTGGACGGCAAGTTCGTCTTCAAGGCCAACGATCTGATCGTCGACCTGTTGCGTGAGAAAGGCGCGCTGCTGCACGTCGAGAAGTTCCTGCACAGCTATCCGTGCTGCTGGCGCCACAAGACGCCGATCATCTTCCGCGCCACGCCGCAGTGGTTCATCAGCATGGATCAGAAAGGCCTGCGTCAGCAGTCGCTGGAAGAGATCAAGGGCGTGCAGTGGATCCCGGATTGGGGCCAGGCGCGCATCGAAATGATGGTCGCCAACCGCCCGGACTGGTGCATCTCGCGTCAGCGCACCTGGGGCGTGCCGATGTCGCTGTTCGTGCATAAAGAGACCGAGCAGCTGCACCCGCGCAGCGTCGAGCTGATGGAAGAAGTGGCCAAGCGCGTCGAGCAAGACGGCATTCAGGCCTGGTGGGATCTGGACGCGGCCGACATCCTCGGCGCGGAAGCCGCCGACTACGTGAAAGTGCCGGATACGCTGGACGTGTGGTTCGACTCCGGCTCCACTCACGCTTCGGTGGTTGACGTGCGCCCTGAGTTTAACGGTCACGGCGCCGACATGTATCTGGAAGGCTCCGACCAGCATCGCGGCTGGTTCATGTCATCGCTGATGATCTCCACCGCGATGAAGGGCAAAGCGCCTTACAAGGAAGTGCTGACCCACGGCTTCACCGTCGACGGCCAGGGCCGCAAGATGTCCAAGTCGATCGGCAACACCGTCAGCCCGCAGGACGTGATGAACAAGCTGGGCGGCGACATTCTGCGTCTGTGGGTGGCGTCGACCGACTACACTGGCGAGATCGCGGTGTCCGACGAGATCCTCAAGCGTTCCGCCGACTCTTATCGCCGCATCCGCAACACCGCGCGCTTCCTGCTGGCCAACCTGAACGGGTTCGAGCCGAGCACCGATTGCGTGGCGCCGGAAGACATGGTGGTGCTGGATCGTTGGGCGGTCGGCCGTGCGCTGGCGGCGCAGCGGGATATCGAGCAGGCTTACGCCAACTACGATTTCCACGAAGTGGTGCAGCGTCTGATGCAGTTTTGTTCGGTCGAGATGGGCTCGTTCTATCTGGATATCATCAAGGATCGCCAGTACACCGCCAAGAGCGACAGCGTCGCCCGCCGCAGCTGCCAGACCGCGCTGTATCACATCGTGGAAGCGCTGGTGCGCTGGATGGCGCCGATCATGTCGTTCACTGCGGACGAGATCTGGGGCTTCATGCCGGGCAAACGCGCGCAGTACGTGTTCACTGAAGAGTGGTACGACGGCCTGTTCGGGCTGGCGGAAGGCGAGCCGATGAACGACGCTTTCTGGGCCGAGTTGCTGAAAGTGCGCGGCGAAGTGAACAAGGTGCTGGAGCAGGCGCGTGCCGACAAACGCCTCGGCGGTTCGCTGGAAGCGGCGGTGACGCTGTATGCCGACAGCGAGTTGGCGGCGCGTCTGAACAGCCTGCAGGATGAGCTGCGCTTTGTGCTGCTGACCTCTGCGGCAAGCGTTGCGCCATTGGCGGATGCGCCGGCCGACGCACAGGCTTCCGAGCTGCTGAAAGGGCTGAAGATCGCCTTCAGCACGGCGCCGGGTGAGAAGTGCCCGCGCTGCTGGCATTACACCACCGATATCGGTCTGGTGGCGGAGCATGCAGACATCTGCGGCCGCTGTGTAAGCAACGTCGCCGGTGACGGCGAGAAACGTAACTTTGCCTGAGAATTCGCGCCTGATGAGTAAACCAATTTGTTCGACCGGCCTGCGTTGGCTGTGGGTTGTGGTGGCGGTGCTGGTGCTGGATTTCGGCAGCAAACAGTGGATCCTCGCTAACTTTGCGCTGGGCCAGTCCCAGCCGTTGATCCCGTCGTTCAACCTGTTTTACGCGCGCAACTACGGCGCTGCGTTCAGCTTCCTGGCCGACCATGGCGGCTGGCAGCGCTGGTTCTTCGCCGGCATCGCCATCGCCATCGTCGCGGTGCTGCTGGTGATGATGTATCGCAGCACTGCGCAGCAGAAGCTGAACAACATCGCCTACGCCTTTATTATCGGCGGGGCGTTGGGCAATCTGTTTGATCGCCTGTGGCACGGTTTCGTGGTCGACTTCATCGACTTCTACGTCGGTGATTGGCACTACCCGACCTTCAATCTGGCGGACAGCTTTATCTGCGTGGGTGCGGCGATGATCGTGCTGGAAGGTTTCCTGTCGCCGGCGAGCAAAGGCGCAAAGAGTAAAGGTGAGTAATATGACGGCTCAGGTTATCAGTGACAGCGCGGTGCTGGTTCACTTTACGCTGAAACTGGAAGACGGTTCGACCGCCGAATCCACCCGCAGCAGCGGCAAACCGGCGCTGTTCCGTCTGGGTGACGGCAGCCTGTCGGCGCCGCTGGAAGCGCATTTGCTCGGCCTGCGCGCGGGCGACAAATGCGCCTTTACCCTGCAGCCGGAAGCGGCGTTCGGCGCGGAGAACCCGGATCTGGTCCAGTTCTTCTCGCGCCGCGACTTCGCGGAAACCGGCGTGCCGGACGTGGGCACCATCATGCTGTTTACCGCCATCGACGGCAGCGAAATGCCGGGCGTGGTGCGCGCGGTGGCGGAAGACTCGATCACCGTCGATTTCAACCATCCGCTGGCGGGTCATCCAGTGACCTTCGATATCGAAGTGCTGGAGATCGATCCGCAGCAGGAGGAGACGCATGCAAATATTGCTGGCTAACCCGCGCGGCTTCTGCGCCGGGGTCGATCGTGCGATCAGCATCGTGGAACGCGCGCTGGAGCTGTATGGCGCGCCGATCTACGTGCGGCATGAAGTGGTGCACAACCGCTACGTGGTCGACAGCCTGCGTGAGCGCGGCGCGGTGTTTATCGAAGAGATCGCCGAAGTGCCGGACGGTTCTATCCTGATCTTCTCGGCGCACGGCGTTTCTCAGGCGGTGCGCGCCGAAGCCAAGGCGCGCGATCTGACCATGCTGTTCGACGCCACCTGTCCGCTGGTGACCAAGGTGCATATGGAAGTGGCGCGCGCCAGCCGCCGCGGCACCGAAGCTATTCTGATCGGTCACGCCGGGCACCCGGAGGTGGAAGGCACCATGGGCCAGTACAGCAACCCGCAGGGCGGCATGTACCTGGTCGAGTCGCCGGATGATGTGTGGAAGCTGCAGGTGAAGGACGAAAATAACCTGTGCTTCATGACGCAGACCACGCTGTCGGTAGATGATACCTCGGACGTGATCGACGCGCTGCGGCAGCGTTTCCCGAGTATTATCGGCCCGCGCAAGGATGATATCTGTTACGCCACCACCAACCGTCAGGAAGCGGTGCGCAATCTGGCCGGCGATGCGGACGTGGTGCTGGTAGTGGGGTCGAAAAACTCCTCCAACTCCAACCGTCTGGCGGAGCTGGCGCAGCGCGTCGGCAAACCGGCTTATCTTATCGACTCGGCGGCGGATATTCAGGAAAGCTGGCTGAGCGAAGCGCGCAACATCGGCGTCACCGCCGGTGCTTCAGCGCCGGACGTGCTGGTGCAGGAGGTGATCTCTCGCCTGAAAGCGCTGGGCGGCCTGGACGTGCATGAGATCAGCGGGCGTGAAGAGAATATCGTGTTTGAAGTGCCGAAAGAGCTGCGCGTGGATGTGCGTCAGATCGATTAAGGTGCGTGAATAGCGATAACCACGGGGAGCTCAGGCTTCCCGTTTTTTTTTGGCAGGCTGCGGCGTTAAAAATAAAATCCTGCGAATATTCAAATTTTCTGCTAACTAAAGCCAAATTTATTCTGAGTATTTGAAATAGCTTCTGCGTAATTAATTATATGGTCTGATAATAAAGTCATTAATCAGAATATCATTAGCCTGCAATCTAAATGAGCCTGGTGTTGGCAGCGCGATTACAATAATTACAATAGTGGTGTTGCAGATGTTTCTTATTTTATTCTTGGCGAATCTGTTCTAGAGCGTTTAATCCTTTCTTCTGTAAATAGATCTTCATATGCTCCAGTAATCGTCGCACTTTTAATGGCTGAATCTCCCTGCGCGGCATTATGGCATAGCAATTAATTTCCGGTAATCGCCAGTCGGGCAATATTTCTATCAGTTCGCCGCTGCGCAATTCTCGCTCAACGTTGGCGAAGAAATTGCGAATGATGCCTTTGCCGGTCAGCGCCAGTTCCTTCATCGCCATGCCGCTGTTGGTGAACAAGCGACCGGTCATGCGCATGCGGTGCTCGCCGCCGTCGCGGTGGATCAGACGAACAAACTGCGGGTTGCCGAGCGGTGTAAAGGTGACCCATTGGTGGTGCGTCAGCGCCTGTGGCGAATCCGGCACGCCGTGATGCGCCAGGTAAGCCGGCGAGGCGCACAGCACTTCGCGGCAGCGCGCCAGCCGCGTGGAAACGTAGCTGGAGTCCGCCAGCACGCCGCCGCGTATCGCCAGATCGATGCGCTGCGTGATGAGATCTATCTTCTCATCATGGATTTCCAACCGCAGCGTGAGGCGGGGATGTTCGTCGAGAAAACTTTGCAGCGCCGGCACCAGGTAGTGAGTGGCGAATTCGGTGGAGGTGGCGACGCGCAGCTCACCGACCAGTTCGCCGCGCAGCGCGGCGATCCGTTGTTGGCCTCGTTCGGCGGCGTGGATCATCAACAGGCAATCTTCATAAAAGCACAGCCCGGCTTCGGTCAGACTCAATGAGCGCGTCGAGCGCAGCAGTAATTGAATGCCCAGATGTTCTTCCAACTGGCGAATATGCTGGCTAACGGCGGAAGTCGTCATGCCCAATTCTTTTGCCGCCATGCTGAATGCGCCGCAATCGACCACTTTTGAGAAAATGGCCATACGTCTTAAAATATTGCTCATAGTTTGTTAAGCACAAATTAACCAAGATTGTGAGTTATACGGGCTAATAATATAGCACCATCTCTTCTATATTGCCTGAAGCATATAAACGCCGGGCTGGTTATTATTCCGCAGGGATTTTTCTCTTTTTGATAAATCTTATTGCGCTTATCAATAATACACCCGCGCCACATCGCAACAGGAGCTCATTGTGGACAGCGCTCAGAAAGAAGAAATATCGTTAAAGATACTACGTGAATTATTGCAATACCGTCGCCGCTTCCCCGGCGGTGATGGCACCTCGATTGCCGATGAAGAGCGGCGGGTCACCCAGGTGCAATTGCCGCGCATTCGGGCATTCATTGAAAACGAACAGCGCATCGAGTTCGTGCTGCCCGCCTTTCCGACCAAATCGCCTAATGCCAACAAGGTGATCGGCGCGGTGCCGGACATGGCGGAGCGTCTGTCGCTGATCTTCCTCAATTCGCTATGCCAGCGCATTCAACTCTACTACCCGCCGGGCGCGCATATCGTTATCTGCTCCGACGGCCACGTGTTCGGCGATCTGATCCGCGTCAGTGACGAAGCGATCAACCACTACCAGCGCGAAATTGAAAACCTGCTGCATGAAGTGGGCGCGACGCATCTCAGCGTATTCAACCTCGGGGATGTCAAAGGCCTGGCCGAACATACCGATGATTACGATCTGCTGCGCCAACTGTTGGTGGAAGGCTATGCCGAACCGGAGGAGGCGATCAAGCAACAGCTGATGCAGGACGAACAGGGCTTACTGCTTTATCGCGCCATCACGCGCTTCCTGTATGAAGATAGCCAACTGCCGGGTTACAGCGGTTCCAACGCCGCACTGCAGAAAGACGCCAAACAGCGCGCCTGCGGGGTTATTCAGCGCAGCTGGGCCTGGGGCAACCTGCTGGCGCAGCACTTCCCGGCGGCGATCCGCCTGTCGATTCACCCGCAGCCGGTCGACAGCCTGAAGATGGGTATCCACATGATGCCGACCAAAGACGACTGGTTGACGCCGTGGCACGGCGTGGCGGCCAACGTGAACGGCCAGTTCGTGCTGATGAAGCGCAAAGACGCGCAGAGCCTGGACGGCGAACTGGTGGAAATCCGCGGCACGCCGAGCCATTACCTGATCGAACAGCCGCAGATGGCCTGAGCCTCTGCAGGCCTTGCGCCCGAAATCCTGGCGGGCGCGTTTTTGACGGCACGTTGCCGTGTGAGCAGCACATTCGATGCAAGGAGAATCACCGATGAACAACCAACCGCTTGATTGCCACATTCAACTGAATACCCCGTTCGGCGCGATCCTGACGCCGCAGCACCCGGGGCAAAAGATCGGCGAACTGCCGGTGGCGGCACTGCGGGCGCTGGCGCAGGAGCACCACTTGCTGGTGCTGCGCGGATTCGACTCCGGTTTCAGCGACGCGGATGTCCTGACTCGCTATGCCGAACGCTGGGGCGAGATCATGATGTGGCCGTTCGGCGCGGTGCTGGACGTGAAAGAACATCCGGACGCCAAGGATCATATCTTCGACAGCAGCTACGTTCCGCTGCATTGGGATGGCATGTATAAGCCGACCATCCCCGAGTTCCAGCTGTTCCACTGCGTGGCGGCGCCATCGCAGGATGAAGGCGGATGCACCACCTTCGTCGATACCACGCGACTGTTGGCCAACGCGGACGAAGCGCTGCTGGATCAGTGGCTGTCGGTGTCGATCACTTACCGCATTAAGCAGGTGGTGCACTACGGCGGTGAAGTCTGTTCGCCGCTGGTGGTGCAGCACCCGAACGGCAGGGGATTGATCATGCGCTACAATGAACCGCCGACGGAAGGCAAAAAATTCCTCAACCAGCATGCGCTGGAATATCACGGTGTGCCGGAGCAACAGCAGGAACAGTTCCACCACACCCTGCAGCAGCACCTGTACGATCCGCGTCACTATTATGCCCACCAGTGGCAGCAGGGCGACGTGGTCGTGGCGGACAACTTCTCGCTGCTGCACGGCCGTGAGGGCTTTACCGCCCGTTCCGCGCGTCATTTGCAGCGCGTGCATATTCAGAGCAACCCGGTGTGCGCCAATCTGGCGCTGAAGCCGGCCAACGCAGAAGCGTAAAGGAGCATTATGGCAAGGATACTGATGGCGGCGGTCGCCACTCCGGGGCACGTCTACCCGATGTTAGCTATCGCTCGTCACCTGATCGCCCAAGGGCATCAGGTGCGGGTGATGACCGGCGCGCTGTTTCGCGAACGCGCCGAAGCGGCTGGGGCGAACTTCGTACCGTTCGACGCGCAGGTGGACTTCGATTATCGCCACCTGGAAGAGCACTTTCCGCAGCGCGCCGCGCTGCCGCCGGGCAATGCGCAGATGGCGCTGGCGCTGAAGGATTTCTTCGCCGCGCCGATCCCGCTGCTGGATCGGCAGCTGCGTGCGGCCATTGCCGCCGAAAAGACCGATTTGTTGATGGTGGAGAACTGCTTCTACGGCGTATTGCCGCTGTTGCAGTCCGCCGAACGGCCACCGGTCTTCGGTATCGGCGTTACGCCGCTGTCGTATTCTTCGCGTGACGCCATTTTTTACGGCCCGCGCATCCCGCCGGCGCTGTTGCCGCAGGCGCTGACCCGCGAGCAATTGGTGGATGAAGAGACGCGCGTGTTGCTTGATGAGGTGCAGCGGAGCTTCGATGCGGCGCTGGTGCAAGCGGGCGGGCGGGCGCTGACTCGCCCGTTTACCGATGCGCTGATCGGCGGCTGCGAGCGTTTCCTGCAGTTGGCCACCACGGCGCTGGAATATGAGCGCGACGATCTGCCGAGCGGCGTGCGCTTCGTCGGTCCGCTGCGTAGCGGCGGTCAACCGGCGGCGGAAGAGACGCTGTGGGAGGCGGACGATGATCGGCCGCTGGTGATCGTGTCTCAGGGCACGTTGGCCAACGTCGATCTGCATCAGCTGATCGTGCCGACGCTGCAGGCGCTGGCGCATCTGCCGGTGCGGGTGTTGGCCACCACCGGCGGGCGGGCGACGGCAGGGCTGATGGACGCGTTGCCGGACAACGCCAGAGTGCGGGAGTTTATCTCCTTCGAACGCTGGCTGCCGCATGCGTCGCTGCTGATCACCAACGGCGGTTATGGCTCGATCAACTATGCGCTGGACAGCGGCGTGCCGCTGATCGTCGCCGGCACCGGCGAGGATAAGCTGGAGGCGGCGGCGCGCGTGGTCGCTGCCGGTTGCGGCATCAGCCTGCACACCAGCACGCCGAGCGCAGAACAGATCCTGGCGGCGGCGTCGCGTATTCTGCAGCAGCCGATCTACCGCCAACGCGCGGCGCTGGTGCGTGAAGATTATGCCCGCCACGATGCGCTAACGGCGATAGCCAACGAAGTGGCGGCTATTACCGCCTGATCTCGCTGCACCTCCTTCCCAGGCGCCGTTTTCGGCGCCTTTTTTCTGCATTTTTTCTCAATGGAAACTGCATGATTATGTACAATCGCCGCAGGCCGCCAAATCGGTTGAATGTTAATCTTATGACAGCGCCGCTGATGGAAGCGGGGGAATATCATCATTTTCTAATGATGTCATGAATCCTCTGGCGGCGCGCAAGCGGGGCAGTTACCCTGAATCGATGGATTAATGGGATACGCGTTAAATCAAGAAGAGAGCAAGCATGAAAGATTCACAAATCCGCATTGCGATTGCGGGCGCCGGCGGCCGGATGGGCCGTCAATTGATCCAGGCGGTGCAGCAGGCGGAAGGCGTAGTGTTGGGCGCGGCGCTGTCGCGACCGGGCTCCAGCCTGATCGGCGTCGACGCCGGTGAGCTGGCGGGCATCGGCGCGCTGGGTGTCAAGGTAAGCGACAGCCTGGAGAAAGTGGCGAGCGAGTTCGACATTCTGATCGACTTCACCCGTCCGGAAAGCACGCGGAGCTACCTGGATTTTTGCGTGGCGCACCACAAGGCGATGGTGATTGGCACCACCGGCTTCGATGACGCCGGCAAGCAGGCGATCCGCGATGCGGCGCAGCATATCGGCATCGTGTTTGCCGCCAACTTCAGCGTCGGCGTCAACCTGGTGTTGAAACTGCTGGAGAAGGCCGCGCAAGTGATGGGCGACTATACCGACATCGAAATCGTTGAGGCGCACCACCGCCACAAAGTGGATGCGCCATCGGGCACGGCATTGGCGATGGGCGAAGCGATCGCCGGCGCGCTGGGGCGCGACCTGAAAAGCTGCGCGGTCTATGCGCGCGAAGGCCATACCGGCGAGCGCGATCCGAAAAGCATCGGCTTTGCCACCATTCGCGCTGGCGACATCGTCGGCGAGCACACCGCGATGTTTGCCGACATCGGTGAGCGGGTGGAGATCACCCATAAAGCTTCCAGCCGCATGACTTTTGCCAGCGGCGCGGTGCGTGCGGCAGTCTGGCTGTATAATCGAGATAAAGGCCTGTTTGATATGCGAGATGTGCTGAATCTCGAGCAGTTATAATTGATTTGCATACCATAGTGATGTGGGTGTATTGATCATAATGCTATGATAATCGGACAATAATTTTATTGTCCTTTTTTTTTAACATGATAAATGTGGCTTTGGTTTATTTTTTGTTTTAAAGGTTGTGTTTGTTGATGTTTATCTTGCTAATTACCTTGTTTTTCTCCGCCTGAGGCTATTTTAACGTCTATTTTAGCCCGTTCCGGCGCCGTTTTCCGTCATTCGGCCTCGCAACCGTTTTCCAGCCCCGGTTTTCTGTGTTTTTATCGCCGCTCAAGCCGCTTGGGCACCGAAAACTGCAAAAATAAAACAAAAAATGGCAGTTTGGGTAGACAAGCCGAACACTCATCATTAAAATGCGCCCAATTTGCCAAAAATTGGCCTCGCGGACGGTTTTTGCATTGATTTAGATCGCGATATCTGAATTAATATGCAAATATTGTGATTGATTATTCCTCGGAGGATGTTTTGATTAAGTCAGCGCTATTGGTTCTGGAAGACGGAACCCAATTCCACGGTCGGGCCATCGGGGCAGAGGGAACGGCAGTGGGGGAAGTGGTCTTCAATACGTCGATGACCGGTTATCAAGAAATCCTCACTGATCCTTCCTATTCCCGCCAGATCGTTACTCTTACTTATCCTCATATCGGCAATGTCGGCACCAATGCTTCCGACGAAGAATCCTCCGCAGTACACGCCCAAGGCCTCGTCATTCGTGACCTCCCGCTGATCGCCAGCAACTACCGCAACGAAGAAAGCCTGTCCGACTACCTCAAGCGTCACAACATCGTGGCGATCGCCGATATCGATACCCGTAAATTGACCCGCCTGCTGCGCGAGAAGGGCGCCCAGAACGGCTGCATCGTCGCCGCCGATACGCCGGACGCCGCGCTGGCCCTGGCCAAGGCGCAAGGTTTCCCGGGGTTGAAGGGCATGGATCTGGCGAAAGAAGTCACGACCCAAGAGGCCTACAGCTGGCAGCAAGGCAGCTGGACGCTTGAAGGCGACCTGCCTGAAGCCAAAACCGCCGCGGAACTGCCTTTCCACGTGGTGGCTTACGACTACGGCGCCAAGCGCAACATCCTGCGCATGCTGGTGGATCGCGGCTGCCGCCTGACCGTGGTGCCGGCGCAGACCCCGGCCGACGAGGTGCTGAAAATGAATCCGGACGGCATCTTCCTGTCCAACGGCCCGGGTGACCCGGAGCCGTGCGACTACGCCATCGCCGCCATCAAACAGTTCCTGGAAACCGACATTCCGGTGTTCGGCATCTGTCTGGGCCACCAGCTGCTGGCGCTGGCCAGCGGGGCGAAAACCATGAAGATGAAGCTCGGCCACCACGGCGGCAACCACCCGGTGAAGGATCTGGACAACAATACCGTGATGATCACCGCGCAGAACCACGGCTTTGCGGTAGACGAGAATAACCTGCCGGCGAACCTGCGCGTGACGCACAAATCGCTGTTCGACCACACGGTGCAGGGCATTCACCGCACCGACAAGGCGGCGTTCAGTTTCCAGGGGCACCCGGAAGCCAGCCCTGGCCCGCACGACGCCGCGCCGCTGTTCGATCACTTTATCGAACTGATTGAGACTTACCGTTCTAACGCCAAATAATCAGGAGCAGTAAAAAATGCCAAAACGTACAGACATAAAAAGCATCCTGATCCTCGGCGCGGGCCCGATCGTTATCGGTCAGGCGTGTGAGTTCGACTACTCTGGCGCCCAGGCGTGTAAAGCGCTGCGCGAAGAGGGCTACCGCGTCATTTTGGTCAACTCCAACCCGGCGACTATCATGACCGACCCGGAAATGGCCGACGCTACCTACATTGAGCCGATCCACTGGGAAGTGGTACGCAAGATCATCGAAAAAGAGCGCCCGGATGCGGTGCTGCCGACCATGGGCGGCCAGACGGCGCTGAACTGCGCGCTGGAGCTGGAGCGTCAGGGCGTACTGGCCGAGTTCGGCGTCACCATGATCGGCGCCACCGCCGATGCGATCGACAAGGCCGAAGACCGTCGCCGTTTCGACGTGGCGATGAAGAAGATCGGTCTGGATACCGCGCGCTCCGGCATCGCGCACACCATGGAAGAAGCGCTGGCGGTTGCCGCTGACGTCGGCTTCCCGTGCATCATCCGTCCTTCCTTTACCATGGGCGGTACCGGCGGCGGCATCGCTTACAACCGTGAAGAGTTCGAAGAAATCTGCGAACGCGGTCTGGATCTGTCGCCGACCAACGAGCTGCTGATCGACGAATCGCTGATCGGTTGGAAAGAGTACGAGATGGAAGTGGTGCGTGATAAGAACGACAACTGCATCATTGTTTGCTCCATCGAAAACTTCGACGCCATGGGCATCCACACCGGCGACTCGATCACCGTCGCGCCGGCCCAGACCCTGACCGACAAGGAATACCAAATCATGCGCAACGCCTCGATGGCGGTGCTGCGTGAGATCGGCGTCGAAACCGGCGGCTCCAACGTGCAGTTCTCGGTCAACCCGAAAACCGGCCGCCTGATCGTCATCGAAATGAACCCGCGCGTATCGCGCTCTTCGGCGCTGGCGTCGAAAGCCACCGGCTTCCCAATCGCCAAGATCGCCGCCAAGCTGGCGGTGGGTTACACCCTCGATGAGCTGATGAACGACATCACCGGCGGCCGCACCCCGGCGTCGTTCGAGCCGTCCATCGACTACGTCGTCACCAAGATCCCGCGCTTCAACTTCGAGAAGTTCGCCGGCGCCAACGATCGCCTGACCACCCAGATGAAGTCGGTCGGTGAAGTGATGGCCATCGGCCGCACCCAACAGGAGTCGCTGCAGAAAGCGCTGCGCGGCCTGGAAGTGGGCGCCACCGGTTTCGACCCGAAAGTGAGCCTGGACGATCCGGAAGCGCTGACCAAAATTCGCCGCGAGCTGAAAGACGCCGGTTCCGACCGCATCTGGTACATCGCCGACGCCTTCCGCGCCGGTCTGTCGGTCGACGGCGTCTTCAACCTGACCAACGTCGACCGCTGGTTCCTGGTGCAGATTGAAGAGCTGGTGCGCCTGGAAGAGCAGGTGGCCGACGCGGGCATCAACGGCCTGAACAAAGAGTTCCTGCGCACCCTGAAGCGCAAAGGCTTCGCCGATGCGCGCCTGGCCAAGCTGGCCGGCGTCGCCGAGAGCGAAATTCGCAAGCTGCGCCACAGCCACGGTTTGCACCCGGTGTACAAGCGCGTGGACACCTGTGCGGCGGAATTCGCCACCGACACCGCCTACATGTACTCCACTTATGAAGAAGAGTGCGAGTCCAATCCGACCAACGACCGGCCGAAAGTGATGGTGCTGGGCGGCGGGCCGAACCGTATCGGCCAGGGCATCGAGTTCGACTACTGCTGCGTGCACGCCTCGCTGGCGCTGCGCGAAGACGGCTACGAGACCATCATGGTCAACTGTAACCCGGAAACCGTCTCCACCGACTACGACACCTCCGACCGTCTGTACTTTGAGCCGGTAACGCTGGAAGACGTGCTGGAAATCGTGCGCATCGAGAAGCCGAAAGGCGTTATCGTACAGTACGGCGGCCAGACTCCGCTGAAGCTGGCGCGCGAGCTGGAAGCCGCAGGCGTGCCGATCATCGGCACCAGCCCGGACGCCATCGACCGCGCCGAAGACCGCGAACGCTTCCAGCAGGCGGTAAACCGCCTGGGCCTGAAGCAGCCGGCCAACGCCACCGTCACCGCCATCGAGCAGGCAGTGGAGAAGGCGGCGGGCATCGGCTATCCACTGGTGGTGCGCCCTTCCTACGTGCTGGGCGGCCGGGCGATGGAAATCGTCTATGACGAAACCGACCTGCGCCGTTACTTCCAGACCGCGGTCAGCGTGTCCAACGATGCGCCGGTGCTGCTGGACCGCTTCCTGGACGATGCGGTGGAAGTGGACGTCGACGCCATCTGCGACGGCGAGCGTGTGCTGATTGGCGGCATCATGGAGCACATCGAACAGGCGGGCGTGCACTCCGGCGACTCCGCGTGTTCGCTGCCGGCATACACCCTGAGCCAGGAAATTCAGGACGTGATGCGTCGCCAGGTGGAAAAACTGGCGTTCGAGCTGCAGGTGCGCGGCTTGATGAACGTGCAGTTCGCGGTGAAAGACAACGAAGTCTACCTGATTGAAGTCAATCCGCGCGCCGCGCGTACCGTGCCGTTCGTGTCCAAAGCCACCGGCGTGCCGCTGGCCAAGGTGGCCGCGCGCGTGATGGCGGGCAAAACGCTGGTTGAGCAGGGTGTGACCGAAGAGATCATCCCGCCGTACTACTCGGTGAAAGAAGTGGTGCTGCCGTTCAACAAATTCCCGGGCGTCGACCCGATTCTGGGGCCGGAAATGCGCTCTACCGGGGAAGTGATGGGCGTGGGCCGCACCTTCGCGGAAGCCTTCTCCAAAGCGATGCTGGGCAGCAACTCGGGCATGAAGAAACAGGGCCGCGCGCTGCTGTCGGTGCGCGAAGGCGATAAAGCCCGCGTGGTCGACCTGGCCGCCAGCCTGCTGAAGCAGGGCTTCGAGCTGGACGCAACCCACGGCACCGCGGTGGTGCTGGGCGAAGCGGGCATCAACCCGCGCCTGGTCAACAAGGTGCACGAAGGGCGTCCGCACATTCAGGACCGTATCAAGAACGGCGAGTACACTTACATCGTCAACACCACGGCCGGCCGTCAGGCGATTGAAGACTCCAAGCTGATTCGCCGCAGCGCCCTGCAGTACAAGGTGCACTACGACACTACGCTGAACGGCGGCTTCGCCACCGCGATGGCGCTGAAAGCGGATCCGACCGAGCAGGTCACTTCGGTGCAGGAAATGCACGCGCGCATCGGCAAGTAACCGTGCGATAACGCTATGTCAGGGGCGCTGCAATGCAGCGCCCCTTTTTTATTCAGCAAATTTGTCGGCTGGCGTTAAAAATTTCCGCTATCAATCAGTGGGCAAACTGTCACTCTGTGTGATTGGTATATGCTTGGTGTATTGGCAAGGAACGAAGGAACGACGATAACAATGATTTTGATAATTTATGCTCACCCGTATCCCCGGCATTCGCATGCCAATCAGCGCCTGCTGCAGGCGGTGAAGGATCTCCCCGAGGTAGAGGTGCGCTCGCTGTATGAGCTGTATCCCGATTTCAATATCGACATCAATGCCGAACAGCAGGCGCTGGAGCGCGCCGACATGGTGGTGTTGCAGCATCCGATGCAGTGGTACAGCTTTCCGCCGCTGTTGAAGCTGTGGATCGATAAAGTGCTGGAGCACGGCTGGGCCTATGGCCACGACGGCAATGCGCTGGTGGGCAAAGACTGCCTGTGGGCGGTAACCAGCGGCGGTGACGAGCACCATTTCGAACTGGGCGATTTTCCCAACTTCGCCGCGCTGGCGCAGCCGCTGCAGGCCACGGCGATCTATTGCGGCATGAACTGGCAGCCGTATTTCGCCCTGCACAACACCTTTACCTGCAACGAACCGGCGTTGCTCGCCGCCGGTGAAGCCTACCGGCAGCGGTTGGTCGACTACCTGATGGAACACGCCGAAGCGGAAACCGGGGAGGCCAGCCATGGATAATCACCATATGATGATCGAGGGGCTGATCTATCTCGGCTCCGCCGCGTTATTTGTACCGATCGCGGTGCGGCTGGGGCTGGGCTCGGTGCTCGGTTACCTGATCGCCGGCTGCATCATCGGCCCCTGGGGGCTGAAACTGGTGTCGGACGCCGAGTCGATCCTCACCTTCGCCGAGATCGGCGTGGTGCTGATGCTGTTTATCATCGGTCTGGAGCTGGATCCCAAGCGGCTGTGGACGCTGCGCGCCTCGGTGTTCGGCGGCGGCAGCATTCAGATGGTAGGCTGCGGCCTGGCGCTGAGCGCTTTCTGTTACTTCCTTGGCCTCAACTGGAAGGTGGCGCTGCTGATCGGTTTGACGCTGGCGCTCTCATCCACCGCCATCGCCATGCAGGCGATGAGTGAACGCAATTTGACGCCGTCTCCGATCGGCCGCAGCGCGTTTGCGGTGCTGCTGTTCCAGGACATCGCGGCGATCCCGCTGGTGGCGATGATCCCACTGCTGGCCAGCAGCGGCGCCAGCACCACGCTGGGCGCATTCGTGCTGTCGGCGGCCAAGGTGGTGGGCGCGCTGGTGATGGTGGTGCTGCTCGGCCGCTACGTCACCCGCCCGCTGCTGCATTTCGTCGCCCGCTCGGGCATGCGCGAGGTATTCAGCGCCGTGGCGCTGTTCCTGGTGTTCGGCTTCGGCATCCTGCTGGAGATGGCCGGGCTGTCGATGGCGATGGGGGCGTTTCTCGCCGGGGTACTGCTGGCGAGCTCGGAATACCGCCACGCGCTGGAGAGCGATATTCAGCCGTTCAAAGGACTGCTGCTGGGGCTGTTCTTCATCGGCGTCGGCATGTCGATCGATTTCGGCACCCTGTTCCATCATCCGCTGCTGATCGCCTCGCTGCTGCTGGGCTTTATGCTGATCAAAGCGGCGCTGCTGTGGCTGATCGGGCCGCTGCTTGGGGTGCCGAAACGCCAGCGCGGCCTGTTCGCCATTTTGCTGGGCCAGGGCAGTGAGTTCGCTTTCGTTATCTTCAGCGCGGCGCAGCTGGCCGGCGTTTTGCCGGTCGAGTGGGCCAAGTCGCTGACGCTGGCGGTGGCGCTGTCGATGGCGGCCACGCCGCTGCTGTTGGTGATCGCCGCGCAGCTGGAGAAAAATGCGCCGAAAGAGGAGCGCCCGGCTGACGTCATTGACGACGAAAATGCCAGCGTGATCATCGCCGGTTTCGGCCGTTTCGGTCAGATCGCCGGTCGTCTGCTGTTGGCCAACGGCGTGCACACCGTGGTACTGGATCACGATCCGGATCATATCGAAACGCTGCGCAAATTCGACACCAAGGTGTTCTACGGCGACGCCACGCGGGCCGATCTGCTGGAGGCCGCCGGCGCCGCCCATGCCAAGGTGCTGATCAACGCCATCGACGATGTGGAGGACAGCCTGGCGTTAACCGAGCTGGCCAGGCAGCACTTCCCGCATCTGAAGGTGGTGGCGCGGGCGCGCGACGTCGACCACTGGTATCAGCTGCGGCAGCTGGGGGTGGAAAAACCGGAGCGCGAAACCTTCGAAAGCTCGCTGCGCATCGGCCGTGAAACGCTGGAATTGCTGGGACTGGACGCCTATGAAGCGCGCGAGAAAGCGGACACTTTCCGTCGCTATAACCTGAAGATGCTGGAAGATACGCTGGAGAATTATCAGGACACTGAATTCCGTATCGCCAGCCTGCAACGGGCCAAGGAGATGCTCAGCGCGGCCATCGAGCAGGATCAGAATCGGTTGGCGCGGGTGCAGCAGACCGGTTGGCGCGGCAGTATCGACGGCAAGGCGCCGGAAGACGAAGTGGTGGAAGCCAAAGAAGCCAAAGGATAACAACAGGGGCGCCGCGATGGCGCCCCGTTTTTTTGTTCAGCTCAGCGCGACCTTGATGCCTAAGGCGATCAGCATGCCGCCCAGCAATTTGTCGACGACCTTCTGTGCCTTCTCCAGCCCGCGGCGTACCGGTCCGCTTTGGATCAGGAATACCAGCAGCGGCCACCAGATGACCGACAGGCCGAGAATAATCCCCGCGTACCACAGTTTGTCGCCCAGGCCAGAATCGATCTGCAGCACCTGGGTGAACACCGCCAGGAAGAACAGGGTGGCCTTTGGGTTCAGCAGATTGCACAGGTAGCCTTGCGCAAAGGCGCTCTTCAGGCTGACCTGCTGCTGCGGCAGATTGCTGACGTTCATTTTGCCGCCGCCGCGCGACAGCAGCGCCTGGATGCCGATCCACACCAGATACACCGCCCCAGCGTATTTCAGCAGGTTGAACAGCCACGGCGTAGTGGTGATCACCACCGCCAGCCCGGCGACGCAGTAGGACATGTGGGTGGCGACGCCGCAGATCACGCCGAAGGCGGTCATCATGGCGGCCAGGCGCGGGTAGCGGGCGGCGTTTTTAATCACCAGGAAAAAATCCGGGCCGGGGGAGAGCATGCCAAGGGTGGCGATGCCGGCGACGAACAGCGAAGTTTCAAGCATGGGAGCGTCTCGCGCAAAAGGCAGAATTCTGGCGATAATAACGCCGCTTCCTCTGATGCGCATCAACCCAATGAGGTATTGTTAGGCTCTATGATAATAATTCATCTACCACCCGCGACGGAGCACCATGCAGCAGACTACCGCCACAGACATGCCGGAACCGCATCGGCAACAGCGTGAAATCACCCGCCTGTGCATTCAATGCGCGTTGCTGCTGTTGCAGCACGGCGCCGAGAGCACGGTGGTGGAACAGCTGTCGACCCGCCTGGGGTTGGCGCTGGGGATGGACAGCGTGGAAAGTTCGATCTCCGCCAATGCGGTGGTGCTGACCACCCTCAGCCACGGCGCTTGCCTGACCACCACCCGCAAGAACGTCGATCGCGGCATCAATATGCAGGTGGTGACCGAAGTGCAGCATATCGTGATCCTCGCCGAGCACCACTTGGCGGATGCGCACGACGTGGCGCGCCGCTTTGAAAGGATCCGGCCGCTGCGCTATCCGCGCTGGCTGGTGGTGCTGATGGTGGGGTTGTCCTGCGGGTGCTTCAGCATGCTCAACGGCGGCGGTGGCGACGCCTTCCTGGTGACCTTTATCGCCAGCGGCACGGCGATGTTGGTGCGCCAAATCCTCACCGCCCGCCATATGAATCCGTTGATCAATTTCTGCCTGACGGCGTTTGTCGCTACGTCGATCTCCGGATTGCTGCTGCGCCTGCCGGCGTTTAAAGACACCTCGAGCGTGGCGATGGCCGCCAGCGTGCTGCTGCTGGTGCCGGGCTTTCCGTTGATCAACGCGGTGGCCGACATGTTCAAAGGGCATGTGAATACCGGGCTGGCACGCTGGGCGATGGCCAGCCTGTTGACGTTGGCGACCTGTATCGGCGTGGTGATGGCGATGTCGCTGTGGGATCTGCGGGGGTGGTCATGAATCTGCTGTGGGCCTTGTTGCAGGAGATGCTGTTGGCGGCGGTGCCGGCGCTGGGCTTCGCCATGGTGTTCAACGTGCCGCTGCGTGCGCTGCGCTATTGCGCGTTGCTCGGGGCTATCGGGCGCGGTTCGCGCATGCTGATGATGCACGGCGGCATGAACATCGAGTGGGCCTCGTTGCTGGCGGCGATCCTGATCGGCATCATCGGCATCTATTGGTCGCGCTGGCTGCTGGCGCACCCGAAGGTATTCACCGTGGCGGCGGTGATCCCGATGTTCCCCGGCATTTCCGCCTATACCGCGATGATAACTGTGGTAGAGATCTCGCATCTGGGCTACAGCGAGGCCTTGATGGAGACCATGATCACCAACTTCCTTAAGGCCAGTTTCATCGTCGGCGCCTTGTCGATCGGCCTGTCGTTACCGGGTCTGTGGCTGTACCGCAAACGCCCCGGCGTGTGAAATTTCCCGGCGGAAGAACGTTGGTTATTAGATATGCTGATAAGAGCTATCTTATATATTCATCTTGCTTGATTAGCCTATCGACGGCACTCAGGCCTTTACGTATAGTGTCACCAATTTTGCTGCCTACACAGGGTTAAACAATGATTATCAGCCTGATCGCTGCCTTGGCGGCGGATCGCGTTATTGGCATGGAAAACGCCATGCCGTGGCACCTGCCGGCGGACCTTGCGTGGTTTAAACGCAACACGTTGAATAAGCCGGTTATTATGGGCCGTAAGACCTTCGAGTCCATCGGCCGCCCGCTGCCGGGCCGCCACAATATCGTTTTGAGCAGCCGCCCGGGCAGCGAAGCCGGGGTGACCTGGGTGACTTCGCTGGATGAGGCGCTGGCCGCCGCCGGCGACGTGGAAGAAGTGATGGTGATCGGCGGCGGGCGCATCTATACCCAGCTGCTGCCGCGCGCCGATCGCCTGTACCTGACGCACATCGACGCCGAAGTCGGCGGCGATACCCACTTCCCCGACTACGAGCCGGACGAGTGGGAAACCACCTTCAGCGAGTTCCACGACGCCGACGATCTGAACTCGCACAGCTACTGCTTCGAGATCCTGCAGCGCCGCTGATTTCAGCGCGTTAGCCAGGCTATCCCCGGGGGCGCAAGCAATTGCGCCCCCGGTCTTTTTGCGTCCGTCATGCGTAACCTTTCCGTCACATTACCTGATTAGTATGAAGCCCAACTCCGAGCGCCTCGGCAACTCTGGTGAATCTTGATCGCGGCGCCATAACTAAAAAGGTAACCACGCTATGACCAAGCAAATTGAGCAATTAGACGCCGATCGCCTGATCGATCCCACTCGCCGCAAACTGCTGCTCGGCAGCGCCGGCGCCGTCGGTCTGGCCGGTTTTCTCGGCGGCGGCATCTGGTCGGTCTCCGCCGAGGCGTTGGCCGAGGATCTGCCGCCGAACAGGCTGCTGGGCTTTCAGGGCATCGCCGCGTCGACCGCCGATGAGGTGACCATCACGCCGGGCTACCGGGCCGAGGTGCTGATCTCCTGGGGCGAGCCGTTGGTGGACGGCGCGCCGGCCTTCGATCCGCAGGGCAACAACAGCGCCGCCGATCAGGAAAAGCAGTTTGGCGACAACAACGACGGCATGAGCTTTTTCCCGATCGATGACAATCACGGCGTGATGGCCATCAACAACGAATACGTCAACGAGCAGTACCTGTTCGCCCACGGCGGCACCAAGGCCACTAGCCTGGAAGAAGTGCGCAAGTCGCAGGCGGCGCACGGCGTCTCTATCGTGGCGGTCAAACGCGTCGGCGATGGCCAGCGCTGGGAAGTCGAGCGCCCGTCGCGCTATAACCGCCGCATTACCGCCAACAGCGACATGCAGTTCAGCGGCCCGGCTGCCGGGCATCCGCTGCTGCAGACCGCCGCCGATCCGAGCGGCCGCAAGGTGTTGGGCACCTTCGGCAACTGCGCCAACGGCAAGACGCCGTGGGGCACTTACCTGACCTGTGAAGAAAATTTCGATACCTACTTCGGGACTCACCAGGCCGATTACCCAACCACCCCGGAACAGAAACGCTACACGCTGAAGGCCAACGAGCCGGAGCGCAACTGGCCGGACTACGACGAACGCTTCGACGTGGCGAAGAACCCCAACGAATTCAACCGCCACGGCTGGATCGTGGAGATCGATCCGCTGGATCCAACCTCGACGCCGATTAAGCACACTGCGCTGGGCCGCTTCAAACATGAGAACGCGGCGGTGACCGTCGCCAAAGACGGCCGTCTGGTGGTGTATATGGGGGACGACGAGCGCGGCGAGCATATCTATAAGTATGTCTCCAAAGGCGTGGTCGACATCGCCAATCCGGCCAACAATCGCACGCTGCTGGACGAAGGGACGCTGTATGTGGCGCAGTTCGACGGCGACGAAGCCGGCACCCCGCTGAAGGGCAAAGGGCGCTGGATTGCGCTCGAGTTCGGCACGAACGGCCTGACGCCGGAGAACGGTTTCCGCGATGAGGCTGAAGTGCTGATCTTCGCCCGTAAGGCGGCGCAGCAGGTCGGCGCCACTAAAATGGATCGCCCGGAGTGGATCGCGGTGAACCCGCATGATGGCCGCGCGTACTGCACGCTGACCAACAACAGCAAGCGCGGCGAGGAAGGGATGCCGTTGAACGCCGCTAATCCGCGGCCGAACAATGTCTATGGCCAGATTATTCGCTGGGACGAGGGCGGCGACGCCACCGCCGACGCTTTCACCTGGGATATCTATGCGCTGTGCGGCAACCCGATCGCCCACCCGGAAGGCGTTAACCGCGGCACGCCGAACATCACGGCGGATAACACCTTCAACAGCCCGGACGGGCTGGGATTCGATCGCGCCGGCCGCCTGTGGATCCTCACCGACGGCAAGTACAGCAACAAGGGCGACTACGTCGGGCAGGGCAACAACCAGATGCTGGTGGGCGATCCGGTCAGCGGCGAAATTCGCCGCTTTATGGTGGGGCCGAAGTCCTGCGAACTGACCGGCATCACCTTCACTCCGGACTACAGGACGATGTTCGTCAACGTGCAGCATCCGGGAGAAGAGGGCGATTCGCACTTCCCAAACAACAGCCCGCGCCCGCGTTCATCGGTATTGATGATCACGCGTGAAGATGGCGGGGTGATTGGGGCGTAAGGCGATAATATAGAAAACAAAGGCGGCCACGGGGCCGCCTTTGTATTTTCAGGATGCGGCTAATCTGCCGGCGTCAGGCGCTTCGCTGCGATTAGCTGGCTGGGTGAAATAACGACGGTCTTCCCAGCGCAGCATCGTCAGATCGCCGCCCCAGCAGCAGCCGGTATCCAGCCCGATCACGCCTTCCGGCGTGCCCTTGCCTTCGAGCGAGGCCCAATGGCCGAAGATGATGGTGTATTCGGGGTCGATCAGGCGCGGCAGTTCGAACCACGGTTTCAGCGGCGCAGGTGCGCTGCCCGGCGCATCTTTGCAGATCATGTCGAGCTGGCCGTTGGGGAAGCAGTAGCGCATGCGCGTGAACGCATTGGTGCTGAAACGCAGGCGCGCCAGGCCGCTCAACTCCGGCGCCCAGTTGTTCGGCATATCACCGTACATGGCGTCGAGGAACAGCGGGTAGCTGTCGCTGCTCAATACCGCCTCCACTTCGCGCGCACACATTTTCGCGGTGTCGATATCCCACTGCGGGGTGATGCCGGCGTGCGCCATCACCAGCTTTTGCTCATCATCCACCTGCAGCACCGGTTGGCGGCGCAGCCAGTTGATCAGCTCGTCGGCGTCAGGCGCTTCCAGCAGCGGTGTGATGCGATCTTTGGGTTTGTTGCGGCTGATGCCGGCGTAAACCGCCAGCAGGTGCAGATCGTGGTTGCCCAGCACCATGCGCACCGCCGGGCCGAGCGAGCGCACGTAGCGCAGCACGTCCAGCGAGGCGGGGCCGCGCGCCACCAGATCGCCGGTCAGCCACAGTTGATCGCGCTCGGGATCGAAAGCAGCCTGAGCCAGCAGCGACTTCAGTTCATCAAAACAGCCGTGAACGTCGCCGATAAGGTATGTCGACATAATTAATGGATCAGCGTTGGAATGGCTAAGCGGAACACGGGAATAGCGGTGCGGAACGGCTGACCCTGATGATCAACCATTTCGTAATGGCCTTCCATGGTGCCCAGCGGCGTTTCCAGAATGGCGCCGCTGGTATACTGAAACTCTCCGCCGGGCGGAATGACGGGCTGTTCGCCGATCACGCCTTCGCCCTGGACTTCGGTTTGGCGGCCGTTGCTGTTGGTGATCAGCCAGTAACGGCCCAGCAGTTGCACGTCGCTCCGCCCCAGATTGCGGATAGTGATGGTATAGGCGAAGACGTAACGCTCTTCTTCAGGGATCGACTGTGATTCCACATAGATGCTCTGAACCTGAATACACACGCGGGGCGAATCAATCATGACAACAACTCCTTATTGCTGCGGCGCCGGATTGGCTGACAGCCAGTTCGCCAGCTTGCAGTACTGCGCCACAGAAATATTCTCTGCTCTGAGCGAAGGATCGACACCCAGTTCCGTCAGCTGCTCCGGCGTGAACAGGTCGCCCAGGCTATTGCGGATGGTTTTCCGCCGCTGGTTGAACGCCTGCGTGGTGATGCGGCTCAGCATACGCACGTCGCCCACCGGGTTTGGCAGCACGCGGTGCGGCACCAGGCGCACCACGGCGGAATCGACCTTCGGCGGCGGCGCGAACGCGGTCGGCGGCACTTCCAGCACCGGAATGACGTTGCAGTAGTACTGCGCCATCACGGTCAAACGCCCGTAGGCCTTGCTGTCAGGGCCGGCCACCAGACGGTTGACCACCTCTTTCTGCAACATAAAGTGCATGTCGCGGATTGCCTGAGTATAGCTGAAAAGGTGGAACATCAGCGGCGTCGAAATATTGTACGGCAGGTTACCAAATACGCGCAGCGGTTGGCCAGCTTCCTCGGCCAGTTCGGCGAAATTCACCGTCATGGCGTCCTGCTGGCGGATGGTCAGCTTGTCTTTCAGCTGCGGATGATTCTCCAGCCGGGTGGCCAGATCGCGGTCCAGTTCGATCACCGTCATGCGGTCCATGCGCGCGCCGACCGGCTCGGTCAAGGCGCCGAGACCGGGGCCGATCTCAACCACCGCTTCGCCCGGCTGCGGGTGAATGGCGGAGACAATGCTATCGATGACAAACTGATCGGTTAAAAAGTTTTGTCCAAAGCGTTTGCGGGCAAAGTGCCCTTGGTGGACTCTGTTATTCATTACAATTAATTATCATTTTAATGGCGAGATTCAGGGCCGTTTGGAAACTGCCGACATCGGCGGTGCCGGTGCCGGCCAGTTCCAGAGCGGTGCCGTGGTCGACCGAGGTGCGTATGAAAGGCAAACCGAGGGTGATATTCACCGCGCGGCCGAACCCTTGGTATTTTAGCACCGGCAGCCCCTGATCGTGATACATCGCCAGCACCGCATCGGCATCTTGCAGATATTTGGGCTGGAACAGGGTGTCCGCCGGCAGCGGGCCGACAAGATGGATGCCGTCAGCGCGCAGCGCATCGAGCGCCGGGATGATGGTGTCTATCTCTTCGCGCCCCATATGGCCGCCTTCCCCGGCGTGGGGATTCAGACCGCAGACGTAAATGTGCGGCTGGGCGATGCCAAATTTGGTTTTCAGATCGTGGTCGAGAATGCGGATGACTTCGAACAGGCTCTGCTGCGTGATGGCGCCCGGCACCGCCAGCAGCGGCAGGTGGGTGGTCGCCAGCGCCACGCGCAGCTCTTCGGTCGCGAGCATCATCACCACGCGATCGCAGCGGCTGCGATCGGCAAAGAATTCGGTATGGCCGATAAACGGCACGCCGGCGTCGTTGATCACGCCCTTGTTCACCGGGCCGGTGATCAGTGCGGAAAACTCGCCGTTCAGGCAGCCGTCGCAGGCGCGCGCCAGGGTTTCCACCACGTAGGCGCTGTTGCCGACGTTCAACTCACCGGCGGTAACCGGGTGAGCGAGCGGCACCGGCAGCACGGTCAGCGTGCCGGCGCGTTGCGCTTCGGCCGGTTGCTGCGGTTGGTAGTCGCGCAGCGTCAGCGGCAGGCCCAGGCGTTCGGCGCGTTCAAGCAACAAGGCCGGATCGGCGCACACCACCAGCTCAACAGGCCAATCCTGTTGCGCCAGGGCAGCTACCAAATCCGGCCCCACCCCGGCGGGTTCGCCGGGGGTAATGACGACGCGTTTATTGCTGTGCATCGCTGCCATCGAGGATCTTCACGTAGGCCTGGGCGCGCTGTTCCTGCATCCAGGTCTGCGCTTCTTCGGCGAACTTGCGGTTGAACAGCATGCGGTAAGCGCGATCTTTCTGCGCGGCGTCGGTTTTATCCACCTGACGGGTATCCAGCAGCTGAATCAGGTGCCAACCGAAGGAAGAGTGTACCGGCGCGCTGATTTCACCCTTGCTCAGCTTCAGCAGCGCATCGCGGAAGGCCGGATCGTAGATGTCCGGAGAAGCCCAGCCCAGATCGCCGCCCTGCATGGCGGAACCCGGATCTTGCGACAGCTGTTTGGCTTCGTCGGCGAATTTGGCGCGGCCGCTCTTGATGGCTTCCGCCACGGATTGCAGCTTGGCGCGCGCCTGATCGTCAGTCAACACCACGGAAGGCTTCAGCAGGATGTGACGGGCGTGCACTTCGGTGACCGAGACCGACTGGCTGGCGCCGCGGATGTCGTTCACTTTCAGAATGTGGAAGCCGACGCCGGAACGGATTGGCCCGACGATGTCGCCTTTCTTGGCGCTCACCAGACGTTCCGCGAACAGGGTCGGGATCTCTTGCAGTTTGCCCCAGCCCATGTTGCCGCCTTTCAGCGCCTGAGAGTCAGCGGAGTAGGTGATCGCCAGCTTGCCGAAGTCGGCGCCGCTGTTGATCTCGCCCACCAGACGTTTGGCCAGTTCTTCGGCTTTGTCGACCTGCTGCTGCGACGGGTTCTCAGGCAGCGGGATCAGGATGTGGCTGATGTTCATTTCGGTGTCGCTGCCGTTCTGCGCACCCACCTGTTTGGCCAGCGAGTCCACTTCCTGCGGCAGGATGGTGACGCGGCGACGCACTTCGTTGTTACGCACTTCGGAGATCAGCATCTCTTTGCGGATCTGCGCGCGATAGGTGTTGTAGTTCAGCCCTTCATACGACAGGCGGCTGCGCAGCTGATCGACGCTCATGCGGTTTTGCGCGGCGATGTTGGCGATCGCCTTGTCCAGATCGGCGTCGGACACGGTGATGCCCATTTTCTTGGCCATCTGCAGCTGGATGTTATCCATGATCAGACGTTCGATGATCTGATGGCGCAGCGTCTTGTCGTCCGGCAGCTGTTGGCCGGCCTGCTGGGCGTTGAGTTTCACCGACTGCAACAGTCCGTTGACGTCGCTTTCGAGTACCACGCCGTTATCCACGACGGCGGCGACTTTATCCACTTCTTGGGGTGCTGCGAACGCGGCATTGGCGCAAACCACCAATCCGAGAATAAGCGTTCTCCAGTTCTTCATACATTTCCCATTATGTAATCCGCAAATGCGGGTGAAAGTTCTCGTTTTCAAAGTGTTGCAAAGCGTCAGAATGCGCGCTGATACGGCAGAATGCCGGAGCGCAGCATTTCCGCGGAGCCGAGACTATGATCGCTGCTCAGGCCACGCAGTTCGACGTTGAACGAAACTCTGTTGTCGTAAACGCTGGTATTGTTGCTGGTGTTCCAGTCGGTGATCTTGCGCTCATAGCCCAGGGTCACTGCCCAGCAGCAGGTGTTGTACTTCAGCCCCACCAGCTGATCGGCGGATTGTTTGGCGCGGGTGTCGTAGTAATACGCCCCGACGACCGCCCAACGATCGGCGATCGGCCAGCTGCCGGTAATGCCCACCTGCGAGATGCCGTCCTGGAAGGCCGGAACCGTCTTGGTGTTCAACGCCGTCTGGATGTATTCCGGCGTGGCGTAACGGTAGTTCAGCTGCACCACGCGCTCGGCGTCCTGGCGGTATTCCACCACGCCGTTGCCCAGCGAGACGCTGCTCAGGCGGGTGTCGTACTGCAGGCCGCCGCGCAGACCCCAACGATCGTCGATCTTCCAATAGGTATCGCCGGCCCAGGCCACGCTGCCGGTATTATCGTTGTTATCGAAACTCGTCATCTGGTCGCCGGTACGCGAACGGCTGAAGTAGTAGATTTGACCCACGGAAGCGTTAAAACGTTCAACCAGCGCGTCATCATAAATACGGGTGGTCAAACCGGTGGAGACACGGTTCTGCGAAGCGATGCGATCCAGGCCGCTGTAGGTGCGGTCGCGGAACAGGCCGGAGTAATCGGTCTGCAGCAGCGTAGTGTCGTAGGTGTAGATGTTGCTCTGATCGCGATACGGCACGTACAGGTACTGCACGCGCGGCTCCAGGGTCTGGGTAGCGCCTTCTGCCCAGATCATCGGCCGCTCGAACACCAGCTTGCCGTCGACCTTGAACTGCGGCAATACGCGGTTGACCGAATCGTCAAGATCCGGCGCGGCGGCGCCTTTGCGGCTCTGGTAGTTGGCGGCGAAACCGTCAGGAATATCCTGCTGGTAGTGGGTCGCCATCACCTTGGCTTCGGTGTTCAGGCTGGCCCAGCCGTTGGTTAGCGGCAGGTTGAGCGTCGGTTCCATATGCAGACGGGTGGCGTCCGGGCTATACGGGTTGACGCTGGTGAACTTGGCCGCCTGGCCGTAGATATGGAAATCGAACGGGCCGAGGTCGTTCTTGTAGTAGTTCAGGTCCAGCTGCGGCTGCACCTTGTAGGTCTGCGACCAGGTACGATCGGTATTGTCGAAGATCTGGAACTGCTTGGAGCTCAGCGTGGCGTTCCAGTTCTCGTTGGCGTAGCCGAGGCTGAATTTTTGCGTGGCGTAGCCGTCGGTGGTGGACCCGTACTTGGAGTCCAGATCGGTGAAGTATTTGTAATCGCTGACCTTGGTGTAGTCGACGTTGAAGCGCCACACCTGGTCCATGACACCGTTGTGGTTCCAGTAGAACAGCCAGCGTTTGCTGTCGTCATTGTCTTTGCCGTATTCCCGATCTTTCGGCAGCCAGTCCAACTCCATCAGGCCGAGACCCGGCTGCACCAGGTAGCGGAATTCGGTCTGCCACTGCAGGCCGCGCTTGGACATATAGTGCGGCGTGATGGTGGCGTCGTAGTTCGGCGCGATGTTCCAGTAGTACGGCAACATGAATTCGAAGCCGTTGTTGCTGCCGTACTTGGCGTTCGGGATCAGGAAGCCGGAGCGGCGCTTGTCGCCGACCGGCAGCTGCAGATACGGGCTGTAGAACACCGGCACGCCGCCGATGCGGAAGCGGGCGTTCCACACTTCTGCCACTTGTTCTTCACGATCGTGGATCACTTCGGAGCCGACTACGCTCCAGCTGTCGTCACCTGGCAGACAGGAGGTAAAGGTGCCGTTTTCCAGAATGGTGTAACGGTTGGCGCCGCGCATTTTCATCTTGTCGGCGTCGCCGCGCCCCTGACGACCTACCATCTGGTAGTCGCCCTCATAGACGTCGGTATCTTTGGTGTTCAGGTTCGACCAGGCCTTCGGGCCTTTCAGTTTGATCTGATTGTCGCTGTAGTGCACGTCACCGGTGGCCGTGACGGTGCGCACGGGCTCCGTCTGACCCGGGTTTTGCGTCTGGTTCAGCTCAACTTCTTTGGCGGTCAGGGTGCTGTTGCCCTGCTCGACACGCACGTTGCCGCTGAACAGGGCGCTTTTCGGGTAGTCGGCGCGCGAGTCGTCGGCATTGATGGTCACAGGCTGGCTGTTTGGATCGCCGCTGACCAAAGGCTTGTCGTAAACGGGAACGCCAAGCATGCATTGCTCGGCCAGATCAGCCAGCGCATGCTGACTGTAGAGTGCCGTCCAAATCATCGTGGCCAGCAGGGTTGGGAAACTTTTTTTCATACGCGGTTTTGGTGTTCCGTCATCAGAGGCGTCGTGTCCGGCAAACGGTCAGAGACTATATTACTCATCTGCGTTGCGCTAGTGCTAAATCCAGCCGTTTACTTGCGTCGTCGTTAGGCGCAAAGATAAATGACAGGTATGATAATCCAAATTCTGGGAAAAATCGCCTGCGCCCTTTCCTGAAACGGAGGAGAGCGGGCGGCTTTCGGCATGATAATTGAGGAGTATATGCAGTATTGGGGAAAACTGCTCGGCGTCATCGTCGCCATCTGGTCTGGCGCGGGATTCTGGGGTGTAGTTCTGGGGCTGATTATCGGTCATATGATCGATACGGCGCGCAGCAACAAGCGCAGCCGGGGTTTTTTCACCGACCAGCAAACGCGGCAAACGCTGTTTTTCCGCACCACTTTTCAGGTGATGGGCCACCTGACCAAATCCAAAGGACGCGTCACCGAGGCGGATATCCAGATTGCCAGCCTGTTCATGGATCGCCTGCAGCTGCACGGCGAAGCGCGCACCGCGGCGCAGCAGGCGTTCCGCGAGGGCAAACAGAGCCAGTTCCCGCTGCGTGAGACGCTGCAGCAGTTCCGCAGCATCTGCTTTGGCCGCTTTGATTTGATTCGGATGTTTCTGGAAATTCAGATTCAGGCGGCGTTCGCCGACGGCTCGCTGCATCCGAATGAACGTCAGGTACTGTACGTCATCGCCGAAGAGCTGGGCATTTCGCGCGCGCAGTTCGATCAGTTCCTCAGCATGATGGAGGGGGGGCGCCAATTCGGCGGCGGTCAACAGGGCGGGTATTCGCAGGGCGGCTATCAGCAGGCTCAGCGCGGCCCGACGCTCGACGATGCGTGCAAGGTGCTCGGCGTGAACAGCAGCGACGATGCCGCCACCATCAAGCGCGCCTACCGTAAGCTGATGAGCGAACACCATCCGGATAAGCTGGTGGCGAAAGGCTTGCCGCCGCAGATGATGGAAATGGCCAAGCAAAAAGCGCAGGAGATTCAGGCTGCGTACGACCTGATCAAACGCGAGAAAGGTTTTAAATAGGCGATGAAAGCGGGCCCGGCATGCCGAGCCCGTTTAACATATGATTCAGAAATCCGGCTCGGCGCGAAAGTGCATCGGCGTCTGGAAGGCGGGATGGGTGATGCGCAACTCTTGCGCATGCAGCTGCAATCGCGGCGCCATCGCCTTGGCTTCCGGCGGGGCGTAGAAACCGTCGCCGAGTATCGGGTGCCCCAGCGCCAGCATGTGCACCCGCAGCTGATGTGAGCGGCCGGTGATCGGCGTCAGCTTCACGCGCGTGCTGCCATCGGCGTCGCGCGACAGCACCAGATACTCGGTTTGCGCCGCTTTGCCGGTGTCAAAACACACCTTTTGCAGCGGCCGATTCGGCCAGTCGCAGATCAGCGGCAAATCCACCAACCCCTCGTCATGTTCCATATGCCCCCAAACGCGGGCGATATAGGATTTCTTCGGTTCGCGTTCGCGGAACTGCCGCTTCAGCTCACGCTCGGCGGCCTTGTTGAGCGCCACCACGATCACCCCGCTGGTGGCCATGTCGAGCCGGTGCACCGATTCGGCGGCCGGATGATCGGCCTGAATGCGGGTCATCAGGCTGTCTTTGTTTTCCGGCGCGCGGCCGGGCACCGACAGCAAGCCGCTGGGCTTGTTGACCACCATGATGTGTTCATCCTGATACAGGATGTGCAGCGGGTCCTGCGGGGGATTATAGGGTTCCATCTTGGCTCCGCGAAAAGGGCCGAACGGGGAGGCGGCTGCCTCCCCGCGTCGCGCCGGTTACTGGTGGGTGACCACCACCAGACGAATGGCATCCAGGCGCCAGCCGGCTTCATTGAGGTTGGCCAGCACCTGACGGCGGTTGAACTCCAGCGTTTCGACTTCGTCGTCGCGAATGTTCGGGTTGACCGCTTTCAGCGCTTCCAGACGCGTCAGCTCGGCGCTCAGCTTGTCGTCCGCCTCTTGTTTGGCTTGCTCGATAAGCGTGCGCGCCTGTGCTTCGACCAGGCTTTCCGCCTGCTGCAGCATGGCGTGCACGTCTTGCTGCACGGCGTTGACCAGCTTGCTGGAGGTGTGGCGGTTGACCGCGTTCAACTGGCGGTTGAAGCTTTCGAACTCGACCTGCGCCGCCAGGTTGGTGCCCTTGCGATCCATCAGCATGCGGATCGGCGTCGGCGGCAGGAAGCGGGTCAGCTGCAGGTGCTTCGGCGCCTGGGCTTCCACCACGTACACCAGCTCAACCAGCAGGGTGCCGACCGGCAACGCTTTGTTTTTCAACAGGGACACCGCACAGCTGCCGGTATCGCCGGACAGGATCAGATCCAGGCCGTTGCGAATGATCGGGTGTTCCCAGCTGACGAACTGCGCGTCTTCGCGCGACAGCGCCTGATCGCGGTCGAAGGTGACGGTGCAGCCGTCCTGCGGCAGGCCCGGGAAGTCCGGCACCAGCATATGGTCGGACGGCGTCAGCACGATCAGGTTGTCGCTGCGGTCTTCCTGATTGATGCCGACGATGTCGAACAGGTTGAGCGCAAAGCCCACCAGGTTGACGTCGTTATCCTGCTCGGCGATGGCGGCGGCCAGCGCCTGGGCTTTATCGCCGCCGTTGGAGTGCATCTCCAGCAGGCGGTCGCGCCCCTGTTCCAACTGCGCTTTCAATTGATCGTGCTGTTGGCGGCAGGCGTGGATGAATTCGTCCAGCCCTTCCTGCTCGGTCGGCGCGGCCAGAAAACCGATCAACTGCTCATAGCAGCTGTCGTAGATGGTGCGGCCGGTCGGGCAGGTGTGCTCGAAGGCGTCCAGCCCTTCGTGGAACCAGCGGCCCAGCACCGCCTGCGCGGTGTGCTCCAGGTAAGGCACCATGATCTGGATGTCGTGCATCTGGCCTATACGGTCCAGACGGCCGATACGCTGCTCCAGCAGGTCCGGGTTGAACGGCAGATCGAACATCACCAGCTGGCTGGCGAACTGGAAGTTGCGGCCTTCGGAACCGATCTCGGAACACAGCAGCACCTGCGCGCCTTCCTCTTCGGAGGCGAAGTAGGCGGCGGCGCGGTCGCGCTCGATGATCGACAGCCCTTCGTGGAACACCGCGGCGCGGATCGCTTCACGTTCGCGCAGCACCTGCTCCAGCTGCAGCGCAGTGTCGGCCTTGGCGCAGATCACCAGCACTTTTTCGTTGCGGTTGGCCAGCAGGTAATCCAGCAGCCATTCGACGCGCGGGTCGAAGTTCCACCAGGTGGCGTTTTCGCCTTCGAATTCCTGGTAGATTTGCTCCGGGTACAGCATGTCGCGCGCACGGGCTTCGACGGACTTTTTAGCGCCCATGATGCCGGAGACTTTGATCGCGGTCTGATACTGGGTCGGCAACGGCAGCTTGATCTGGTGCAGGTTGCGGTGCGGGAAGCCCTTCACGCCGTTACGGGTGTTGCGGAACAGCACACGGCTGGTGCCGTGGCGATCCATCAGCATCGAAACCAGCTCCTGGCGCGCCTGCTCGGCGTTGTCGCCTTCGCTGTTGGCGGCTTTGAGCAGCGGCTCGATGTCCTGCTCGTCGATCAGCTCGCCCAGCAGGTTCAGCTTGTCGTCAGCCAGGCGCTCACCGCTCAGCAACAGGGTGACGGCGTCGGCCACCGGACGGTATTTCTGCTGCTCGGCGACGAACTCGCCGTAGTCGTGGAAACGGTTTGGATCGAGCAGGCGCAGGCGCGCAAAGTGGCTCTGTTGGCCGAGCTGTTCCGGGGTGGCGGTCAGCAGCAACACGCCGGGGATATGCTCGGCCAGCTGTTCGATCACCTGATATTCGCGGCTCGGCGCTTCTTCGCTCCAGGCCAGGTGGTGCGCTTCATCGACCACCAGCAGGTCCCACTGGGCGTCCGCCAGCTCTTCCAGACGCTGCTTGTTGCGGCGCACGAAGTCCAGCGAGCAGATCACCAGCTGTTCGGTCTCGAACGGGTTGCTGCTGTCGAGCTTGGCTTCGGCGTAGCGGCTGTCGTCAAACAGCGAGAAGTAGAGGTTGAAGCGGCGCATCATCTCCACCAGCCACTGGTGCTGCAGCGTTTCCGGCACCACGATCAGCACGCGCTCGGCGCGGCCCGCCAGCAGCTGCTGGTGGATGATCATGCCGGCTTCGATGGTTTTGCCGAGGCCGACTTCGTCCGCGAGCAGAACGCGCGGCGCATGGCGCTGGCCGACTTCATGGGCGATGTGCAGCTGGTGCGGGATCAGACTGGCGCGCATGCCGCGCAGGCCGGCGAACGGCAGGCGATACTGCTCGCTCTGGTATTTGCGCGCGCGAAAACGCAGCGCGAAACGGTCCATGCGGTCGATCTGGCCGGCGAACAGACGATCCTGCGGTTTGCTGAAGGTCAGTTTGCTGTCCAGCAGCACTTCGCGCATCGCCACGCCGCTTTCCTGGGTGTCCAGACGGGTGCCGATATAGGTCAACAGACCGTTTTCCTCTTTCACCTCTTCCACCTGCAGCTGCCAGCCCTCGTGGCTGCTGACGGTATCGCCCGGGTTGAACATCACGCGGGTGATCGGCGAATCGTTTCTGGCATAGAGGCGGTTTTCACCGGTGGCGGGGAAAAGCAGGGTAATCATGCGCGCATCCAGCGCCACGACGGTTCCCAATCCTAATTCGCTTTCCGTGTCGCTGATCCAGCGTTGACCAAGAGTAAAAGGCATATATTGTCGGCTCGATTCTTTGTAAGTAAGTCTTGTTACCGGGCGGGAAAGGCCGCGGCACCTGTACTGAACGTCAGCTAATCCCGGTTTGTTTTAAATTTGGCGGGCAATAGCCGTTCACGCCATGCAGACGTCGCGAGACGGCAGGGCTAAGCGTGGTTCAGTTTTGGGAAGGGCGCTATGGTAATGGAAGGCGGCGCGTTCGTCACCTGCAAAACCCGATGATTTTTCTTAACCTGGCGCAATCTCAAAACAGCCCCATTTGCCCGGTGACCAGCGTGGTGAAATCGTCGTGCAAGAAAGGGAGTATAGCGTCTGCCACCGGTTGCAGCTGACGTTCGAGGTAATGCTGATAGTCGATGGGCGAATGGCGGGTTTCCAGCGGTTCCGGCCCGGCCACGGTCATCACGTAGCTGATCCAGCCGCCGTTCTGATACTGCAGCGGCCGCCCTTGTTGGCGGTTGTAGTCGTCGGCGATGCGCGCGGCGCGGGCATGTGGCGGCACGTTGCGCTGATAGTCGTCGAGCTTTCTGCGCAGGCGTTTGCGGTACACCAGCTGATCGTCGAAGTCGCCGTTCAGGGTTTTGCCGACGTAGTCGCGCACATAGTCCTGATAGGGCTGCCGTTTGAAGATGCGCTGATAGAGCTGTTGCTGGAACTGCTGCGCCAGCGGCGTCCAGTCGGTGCGCACCGTTTCCAGCCCTTTGTACACCATCTCTTCCTCGCCGTCGGCGCGTGCGATCAGGCCGGCGTAGCGTTTTTTGCTGCCCTGTTCGGCGCCGCGAATGGTCGGCATCAGGAAACGGGAGTAGTGGGTTTCGAACTCCAGCTCCAGCGCGTTCTCCAGCCCGAACTGCTGCTGCAGCTGTTGCCGCCACCAGGCGTTGACCCGTTGCACCAGCGCCCGGCCGATCTGCGCCGCCTGTTGCTCGTCATGCGGCTGTTTCAGCCACACGAAGGTGGAGTCGGTATCGCCGTAAATTACCTGGTAGCCTTCGGCTTCGATCAGCTCGCGGGTTTGCCGCATGATCTCGTGGCCACGCAGGGTGATCGACGACGCCAGCCGCGGATCGAAGAAGCGGCAGCCGCTCGATCCCAGCACGCCATACAGCGCGTTCATGATGATTTTCAGCGCCTGCGACAGGGGCTTGTTGTGCTGGCGTTTGGCGGCCTCGCGGCCCTGCCAGATCTGCTCGACGATCGCCGGCAGGCAGTGTTTGCTGCGCGAGAAGCGGGCGTTGCGAAAGCCGGGCACCGAGTCGGCGTCGCCTGGATGGCGCATGCCCTCCACCAGCCCGACCGGATCGATCAGGAAGGTGCGGATGATCGACGGGTACAGGCTTTTATAGTCCAGCACCAGCACCGAGTCGTACAGGCCGGGCCGCGAATCCATCACGAAGCCGCCGGGGCTGTGCTCCTCCGGCTGTTCGCCGAGGTTGGGGGCGACAAAGCCCAGGCGATGCATACGCGGCATATAGAGGTGGCTGAAGGCCGCCACCGAGCCGCCGCTGCGATCGGCCGCCAGCCCGGTGACGGTGGCGCGCTCCAGCAGGAAGTTCAGCAGATCGGCCTTGGCGAAGATGCGCGTCACCAACTCGCAGTCCTTCAGGTTGTAGCGGGCCAGCGCCGGCTTGTCTTCAGCGAAGCGCCGGTCGATCTCCGCCATGCGCTGATAAGGGTTGTCGATCGCCTTGCCTTCACCCAACAGTTCCTGTGAAACGTATTCCAGGCTGAAGGAGGGAAAGTTCCAGGTGGCGGATTTCAGCGCTTCGATGCCGTCGATGATCAGCCGGCCGGCGGCGGCGGCGAAAAAGTGGTTCTGTTTGAAGCCGTGCTCGCGCCACTCCAGCAGGTTGCCGCCGCGCCCCAGCCGCAGCGGGATCTGGTAGCGCTCGGCGTGCTTTTGCAGCACCCGCAGATCGAACTGCACCAGGTTCCAGCCGATGATGGCGTCGGGATCGTGGCGTTCCAGCCAGGCGTTCAACCGTTCCAGCAGTTGGGGGCGGCTGGCGCAATATTCCAGATCGAAATCCAGCGGCTCATCGCCGCCGTTGGCCGGCCCCAGCATGTACACCTGCCGCTGGCCGCAGCCTTCCAGCGCGATGGAGTAAAGTTCGCCGTGGGCGGTGGTCTCGATATCCAGCGATACCAGCTTGAGCGTTGGGCGGTACTCCGGCGCCGGCTTCATCTGGCCGTTGAGCAACAGGCCGCCGCCGTTGGGGTTGCCGTTGAACCACACCGGCGCGGTGATGAAGCGCTCCATCAGGTAGCGCTCCGGTGGGCGAATGTCGGCCTCGTAGACCGCAACGCCGCCTTCCCGCAGCAGTTTTTCCAGCTTGATGAGCTGACGGTGCTGGCGGCAGTAAAGCCCCAGCATCGGGCGGTGGTGAAAATCCGTCAGTGCCAGCGGTTTCAGTTCGACTTGCCGCTCTTCCCGCAGCAGCAGTTCCGCGCGCTGCCGGTGTTCGGCGGGGATAAACGCCACCGAGGTTTGCGGCGACAGACGCAGCTGACGCGGGCCCGCGTCGGTCGCCAGCCAAAATTCGACCTCGGTGCCGGTGGGCGTGTCGCGCCAGTGGCGAGTGAGCAGGAAACCCTGTTGCAGTGCTGTCATAACCCCTTCGTCTTCCGCCGGGTGGCGTGCGCGACATTCAGCGAGATGTCGGTTTTGGCGCTAATATAGATAAATTATAGTATGGGTTTTTATACAGTGATTGTCCATTGCCGCGCGGTGTTGCCAAATACGCATACAATTCATCGATTGACTCGTCTGCGGCGGCACTGGAAAATCCTCCGCCCGTTTGGCCCGAATAATCCACAGAGGTGTAATGGAAGCCTATTTACAAGATTTGATCACCCAGTCACTGGCTTTCACCCTGATGGTCGTCCTGCTGGTCGCTTTTCTGGAGTCGCTGGCGCTGGTGGGGCTGCTGCTGCCCGGCACGGTGATGATGGCCAGCATCGGCGCGTTGATCGGCAGCGGCAAGGTGGACTTTTACTACGCCTGGGCGGCGGGCATCGTCGGCTGCCTGCTCGGCGACTGGATCTCTTATTTCGTCGGCCGCGCGTTCAAGGGGCCTTTACACCGTTGGTCTTTCCTGAAGAAGAACAAGGCGCTGCTCGATAAAACCGAGCACGCCTTGCACCAGCACAGCATGGCGACCATTCTGATCGGCCGTTTCGTCGGCCCGACGCGCCCGCTGGTGCCGATGGTGGCCGGCATGCTCGATCTGCCGCCGTACAAGTTCGCGCTGCCGAACATCATCGGTTGCCTGACCTGGCCGCCGGTTTATTTCTTCCCCGGCATTCTGGCGGGCGTGGCGATCGATATTCCCGCTGGTGCCGACAGCGCGATGTTCAAGTGGCTGCTGCTTGCGGCGGCGCTGCTTGTCTGGCTGGCGGTATGGTTGAGCTGGCGCTGGTGGCGTGAGGGCAAGCGCAACGCCGATCGGCTGAGCCGTTGGCTGACGCCGCTGCGGCTGCGCGTGGTGTGCGGATTGAGTTGGCTGGTGGCACTGGTGGCCGGTTATGCGCTGAGCCAGCAGCCGCTGATGCCGGTGTATCGCCACCTGCTGTGGAAGGTGTTGTCGGGTCAATGACAAAAGGGGGGCGAAAGCCCCCGTTCGCCTTACTGGAAGAACGCTTCCAGCTGTTCAAATACCCGCACGTCTTCGCTGTGGCGCTTCACCTGCAGCACATCCTCCAGCTTTTCCACCTGGCTTATCATCTGCTCCAGCCGCTGATCGTCGGCGACCAGTAGCCAAATGCGGCTTTGCTGGCCGTCTTTCAACGGCAAACACAAAATGCCTTCGACGTTGAACGCGCGGCGAGCGAACAGCCCGCAAACGTGCGACATCACGCCGGGATGGTTGCGCACCGCCAGCTCCAGGATCACCTGGGGTTTATCTTGTGGTTGCAGCATGGCTTATTCTCCAATCATGTCGATGTTGGCGGCGCCCGGCGGCACCATCGGGAACACTTTTTCATTAATATCTATCAGCGCGTGGATCAGACAGGGGCCCGGTCGTTGGATCGCCTCGGCCAGCGCCGCCTGCGGATCTTCCGCAGCATTCAGATCGCAGGTATCCAACCCGAATCCGGCGGCGATTTTCAGGAAGTCGGTGCGCTTCGGATAGGCGGCGGCGAAGATGCGCTGCTGGTAGAACAGGGTTTGCTGCTGGTGCACCAGCCCCAGCGCCTGGTTGTTCATCAAAATGATTTTCACGTCCAGATCGTGCTCGACCGCGGTGGCCATTTCCTGAATGTTCATCATCAGGCTGCCGTCGCCGGAGAAGCACAGCACTTTGCGCTCGGGCTCCGCCAACGCCGCGCCGATAGCCGCCGGCAGGCCGAAGCCCATGGTGCCCAGGCCGCCCGAAGTCAGCCACTGGCGCGGCCGGCTCAGCGGATAGGCCTGCGCCACCCACATCTGATGCTGGCCCACGTCGGTGGTGATGATGGCGTTGTCGTCCACGCAGCGCGCGGCGGCCAGCACCAGGCCGTAATGGCTCAGCGGATCGTCGGCGTTCGGCATGTTGAACGGGAATTCGCGCTTCAGGTCATTGACGGTGTTCAGCCACGCGCTGCGCGGCTGCGTGTCGATCTGCGGCAGCAACTGTTGCAGCACCTGGCCGACGTCGGCATGGATCGCCACGTTGGCCTGTTTGACCTTGCCCAGCTCGGCGCGATCGATATCCACGTGAATGATGGCGGCGTTAGGGCAGAACTGCTCGGTTTTGCCGATTGCCCGGTCGTCGAAACGCGCGCCCAGCACGATCAGCAGATCGGCCTCCTGCAGAATGAAGTTGGTGCTGCGCGCCGCGTGCATGCCCAGCATGCCCAGCGACAGCGGGTGTTCCACCGGCATCGCGCCCAGCGCCATCAGCGTCATGGTGGTGGGCAGGCTGGCGCGCTCGGCCAGTTCCAGCGCCTGCCGGTGGGCGTCGGCGCAGATGATGCCGCCGCCTAGGTAAAGGATCGGGCGTTTTGCCTGATTGATCATCGCGGCGGCCTGCGAAACCAGTGCCGGATCGAAGCTCGGGGCGGCGTCCGGCACGGCGATCGGCGGCAGCTCTTCCAGCGTGATGGTGGCGGTTTGCACGTCTTTCGGCACATCGATCCAGACCGGGCCTGGGCGGCCTGACTCGGCGATGCGGAACGCGTCGCCGATCACCTGCGGCAGCTCGCGGATATCACGCACCAGATGGTTGTGCTTGGTGATCGGGATGGAAATGCCGTAGGTGTCCACTTCCTGGAAAGCGTCGGTGCCGATCATTGAGGAGGGCACCTGCCCGGTGATGCACACCAGCGGAATGGAATCGAGCTTGGCGTCGGCGATGGCGGTAACCAGGTTGGTGGCGCCCGGCCCGCTGGAGGCGATGCACACCGCCGCCTTGCCGTTGGCGCGCGCCATACCCTGCGCCATAAAGCCCGCGCCCTGTTCGTGGCGCGCCAGCACGTGGTGAATGCGGGTGCTTTGGCTCAGCGCGTCATACAGCGGCAGCGCGGCGCCGCCGGGAATGCCGGCGACGGTAGTGATGCCCTGACGCTCCAGCAGATGAACGATCAATTGTGCGCCGGTAAAGCTGGTGCCCGGTTGAGGCGTGCCCGAAGTTGCCATGTTCCTGTCCTTTCTCAAGGCCGGTGAGCTTTGCTGGGCAGGGTGCTAAAACAAGAAACCCCGCCCGGTTTGCGCCGGCGGGGTTTGGGAATCGATGCGTTGATTCGGACCCTACGGCGCATTGCCGACGACCACCACCACACGCACGACGACCACCGCGGCTGGTAGCGCGGTAACTAGTAGGGTCGAAGTCAGCGAGGATGCGATCACAGGGAACCTTATCATCAGTAAAAAAAGTCAGGTTTTTATAAAAACACAGGCGCAAAATTCGCACAACAGGTTTATTGGCGCAGCATAAAAAACGAGCGTCAGATCACGCTTTACCCGAAATGCCCAGCACGCGCGCTTCGGGCGCGCTGCCGTCCAGCAGGGCCTGCGTCGGGCCGTCGTAGTAGATGCGGCCGTCGACCACCAGCAGCGTGCGCGGCGCGATGCGCGCGGCGTCGTCGAGGTTGTGCGATACCATCAGCAGCGTCAGGTTGCGCTGTTCGCACACCGTCCGCAGCAGTTGCAGCATCTCGTTGCGCAGCGCCGGGTCGAGCGCCGAGAAGGGTTCGTCGAGCAGCAGGATCGGCCGCTGGCGAATCAAACAGCGCGCCAGCGCGGCGCGCTGACGCTGGCCGCCCGAAAGTTGCGACGGCAGGCGTTCCAGATGCTCTTCCAGGCCGACTTGCCGGGCGATTTGCGCCCGCTGTTGGCGCTGCTGCGCGTTCAAGCGCAGGCCGGGATCCAACCCCAATCCGATGTTCTGCGCCACCGTCAGGTGCGCGAACAGATTGTTTTCCTGAAACAGCATCGACACCGGCCGTTTGGCCGGCGGTGTGGCGGTGTGATCCTCACCGTTCAGCAGCAGCCGGCCGCTGGCCGCCGGCAGAAAACCGGCGATCAGGCTCAGCAAGGTGCTTTTGCCGGCGCCGCTGGGGCCGAGCACCGCGACGCGCTCGCCCGGCTGGATGCGCAGGTCAAAGCGCATCGGCAGGTGGTCATACAGATAGGTCAGTTTTTCAAGCGTCAGCATGGCGGCCCGGTAAGCGTTCGATCAGGGTAAACAGCAGGAAGCATAACAGCAGCAACAGCAGCGCGGTCACCGCGCCGTCATGGCTGCGGTAGGCGCCAATCTGCTGATACAGATAAAAAGGCAGGGTACGGAAATGCTCGTTGCCAAACAAGGCGACCACGCCGAAATCGCCGATCGACAGCACGCAGGCGAAGGCCAGCGCCTGCGCCAGCGGGCGGCGCAAGGCGCGCAGCTCAATCAGCCGCAGCCGTTGCCAGCCGCGGATATCCAGCGACAGGCACAGCGGGTTGTAACGTTCGGCGAGGTCGCGCATCGGATTCTCCAACACCTTGAGCGCATAGGGCACCGCCATCAGCGCATTGGTGAGGATCACCAACGCATAGGGCGACTGCGGCAACCCGATGGTATCGCTCAGCAGCAGGAAGAAGCCGGTGGCCAGCACGATGCCCGGCATCGCCAGGATCACCATGCCGCTCAGCTCCAGCGCCTGGCCGCCGCGCAGCTGCTGCCGCAGCTTCAACTCGCGGCTGCTCCACAGCAGCATCAGGGTGAGCGCCACACACAGCAGCCCGGCGCCGAGGGCGATGCGCAGCGACGTGAACAGGGCCTGCCACAGCACTGGCTGGCGCAGTACGCTGAGGATAGCCTGGTTGGTGCCATCGGCGATCACCGCCAGCAAGGGCGGCAGCAACAGCAACAGCGCGGCGGCGATCAGCAGGGAATCGCCGATGCGTCGCCACAGGCTGTCTTCCGGATTGCGCCAGCGCTGGGCGTGGGTATGCCCTACCGGCAATGCCTGGCTCAGGCGCTGACTGATCAACACCAGCCCGAGACAACAGCCCAGCTGGATCAGCGCCAGCATGGCGGCGCGTCCCAGATCGTAGTCGTAACTCAGCGCCTGGTAGATCGCCAGTTCGATGGTGGTGGCCTGCGGCCCGCCGCCCAGCGACAGCACGGTGGCGAAGCTGGCGAAGCACAACATGAAGATCAGCGCGCCGCTCGGCAGGATTTGGCGGCGCAGCGCCGGCCATTCGACGAAGCGGAACTGCTGCCAGCCGCTCATGCCCAGTTGGGCGGCCAATTGGCGCTGTTCCACCGGAATATTCTCCAGCGCCTGCAGCAACAGGCGGGTCGCCAGCGGCAGGTTAAAGAACAGGTGCGCCAGCAGAATGCCCTGCAGGCCGTAAGGCGAGAAGCCATACTCCACGCCCAGCCAGCCGCACAGCGTCGCCAGCCAGCCCTGGCGCCCATAGACGCTGAGCAGGCCGAATACCGCCACCAACACCGGCAGCACCAGCGTCATGGCGCACAGCCGCAGCAGCAGTTGCCGGCCGGGGAAACGGCGGCGATAGAGCGCGCGCGCCAGCGGGATGGCGGGCAGCACCGAGATCAGCGCCGACAGCAGCGCCTGCCAAAAGGTGAAGCGCACCACGTGCCACAGATAGCTGTCCTGCCAAAGGCCGCGCCAGTCGCTGTCCGGCGCGTGACGCCACAGCGAACCCATCGCCAGCGCGGCGACCAGCAGGATCACGCTGGCGGCCAGCAGCCCCGGCCAGAGCCAGCGGGGGATCAGCGGCTGACGGCGGTTTGCCATGCCCGGATCCAGCCGCCGCGTTGTGTGGCCACCTCTTCGGCGCTGTACTGCAGCGCGGTATGCGGTACGTTCATCTGTTCAAAGCCGACGGGCAGCGGAGTGTTGATCACCGGGTACATCCAGTTGCCGGTCGGGATGGTGTTCTGGAATGCCGGCGTCACCATGAACTGCATGAAACGTTCCGCCAGTTCGGGCTGTTTGGCGGCCTTCAGCTTGCCGGCCACTTCCACCTGCAGGTAGTGGCCTTCGCTGAACATGGCGGCGGCGTAGAGGTCTTTTTTCTCTGCGATCAGGTGATAGGCGGGAGAGGTGGTGTAGCTGAGCACCAGATCGCCTTCGCCTTTCAGGAACAGGCCGTAGGCTTCACTCCAGCCTTTGGTGACGGTAACGGTCTTCTTCGCCAGCTGCTGCCAGGCGGCCGGCGCCTTGTCGCCATACACTTTCTGCATCCACAGCAGCAGGCCGAGCCCCGGCGTGCTGGTGCGCGGATCTTCGTAGATCACTTTCCAGTTACGATCGCTGCTGACCAGCTCCTGCAGGCTTTTCGGCGGGTTCTTCAGTTTTTCTTTGTTGTAGACGAAGGCGAAGTACCCGTAGTCGTAAGGCACGAAGGTCGCGTCCTGCCAGCCGCCCGGCACCGTCAGCCTGGCGGTGTCGACGCCGCTCGGCGCGAACAGGCCGGTTTGCTGCGCCGCCTGCAACAGGTTGTTGTCCAACCCCAGCACCACGTCAGCGGCGCTGTTCTTGCCTTCCATACGCAGGCGGTTCAGCAGCGAAACGCCGTCTTCCAGCGCGACGAACTTCAGTTCACAGTCGCACTCGGCCTCGAAGGCTTTCTTCACCGCCGGGCCAGGGCCCCAGTCGGCGGCGAAGGAATCGTAGGTGTAAACCGTCAGCGTTGGCTTGGCGAACACCGGCGCGGCGCACAGCAGCAATAAGCAGGGCAGATATGTTTTGACCACGTTGCACTCCTGAGAAATAAGGGGCAAGGGCATCTGAGGGGGCGAGGCGGCGTCGCCGGTTCGCTGGGCTCAAATCCCTCCGCCGGTATTGACCGGATCAGGTTCGACGGGTGTGCTCTCAGCGGAAAATCGGGCGTGTGATACGCAGCGAATTTCCGCACCCCGTTGAGACGGCGCTATTGTAAAGATTAACCGGCCTTGACGAAAGGCGCTTATGCCTCCGGCGGGGCAAACCAGGCGGACTTGAAGTCGAACCAGCCGAGGGTGTTCATCCGCACGCCGCGCATGCTGCGCTGGCCGTGCAGCTGCAGCCAGTGGTGGAACAGCGGATGCAGTTGATGATCGCTGACCAGACGTTGGCAAAACTCCGCCAGCGGCAGGCGGTTGGCTCGCCACAGCGCGGCGTCCTGCGCCAGATCCTCGTTCATGCAGTGCTGCATCAGCGGCAGTTCATACAGTGTGGCGAACAGCGAAAACTCCAGCGGCAGATAGAAGTTGGCGCTGCCGAGCCACAGATCGCTGCGCGCGTCCCCCTGGTGCCAGGTGGCGTAGTCCACGCTTTGCACGATCAGGCGGATGCCGTGCTGCGCCAGCAGCGGCTCGATCGCCTGACGGATGGCGTGAAACTCCGAATGCTCATTGAAGTGGGTCATCGTCAGTTCGGTCAGACCCGGCGGCTTGGGCTGCTGCGCCAGCGCGCGGTTGTGGTGCCAGCGCGGCAGCAGGCCGTACGCCGGCGACCAGTAGCGCTGATAGAGCGGCCCGGCGTGGCTCAGCAGCGAAATGGGATTGATCAATTCGCACAGCCAGCTGCGAATGGCGGGATCGGCCGCCAATGGGGAGCGCCGATCGAACAGCAGGAAATAACAGCCCTCTTCCAGCCGGCTTTCCAGTTCATTGTTGGCGGTTTCATCGCCCTGCAGCTGTACGCCTGAGTGCACCAGCTCTTCGGAGAATTCCGGCAGCACCCAGATATTCACCTCATCGATCAGCGCCCGGTAGCCGAAATAGTCGTCGAAGGCGTGGATCTTCATCTGGCTGGGGAGATTGCGCACCACGCGGTATGGGCCGGTGCCGATCGGATGGCGGGCGAAGTCCGGCAGCTCGCGCCATTCGCGCGGCAGGATCATGGCGTGTACGCTGCCTAATAGCCAGGGCAGCCAGTGATCGGCGCTGCGCAGATGCACGTCGACAACGAACGGCGTCGGCGAGGTGACGCTTTCGATATGCGAGAACAGCGGTTGCGAGGTCAGACGCGAAAGCGAACTGATGACGTCCGCCATCTCCAGCTCGCGGCCGTGATGAAAATGGATCGCCGGGCGCAGGTAAAACCGCCAGTGCAGCGGCGTCAGCATTTGCCAATGGTGGGACAGGTCGGACTCCAGTTCCCCGTTTTCCTCATTTATGCGCGTCAGGCCGTTGAAGATCTGGCGCGCCAAATGGGTCTCCGAACGCCGCAGCGCCGAGCCGGGCAGCAGGTTGTACAGCTGCCGGTAGTAGAGCACCCGCAGGATGTGTTTCCCCTGGCGGAAGCTGCGCCCCAGCTGCGACAGCAGCATCTGGCGTACCACGTCTTTGTCGCCTACCAGTTGCACCAACTGATCGATGCGATCCTGTTCCAGCAGCTCCTCGGCCCGCTGTTGCTGCAGCGCCAGGCCGGTGTAATGGAAGGTGAGCCGCGAACGCTTGCCGCGCCCCGATTCCGCCTGCCAGGTGAGCCAACCCTCCCGTTGCATGGCACTCAGCAGGGAGCGCACATGCCGCCGCGAGCAGCTGAGCGCCTCCGCCAGCGCCTGCAGCGTGGTGTCGGTGGTTTCACCGTGGCAGCGCTGCCACAGACGGATGAACTGCTGCTGCAATCTGGACGTGGACATAAAAGAGGAACACTCCCGCCTCAAGTCGTCAATTTTTCTTTCCCTATATTACGCCGATAATTTTCATCAATGAAAGGGGAGGGCGTAATGATGAAAGCTTTCTTATCCAAACAGTTCTATCAGCGCTATTTCCGCGCGGTGCGCCGTCAGCATGCCGACTGGCTGAGCGTGGTGCCCGAACAGGCGCGGCTGGCGATGCTGGCGCACCTGACGCAATGGGACATCAAAGAGATGACCGACAAGCAGTACCGCGAGCACCTGTAGGGGCTGCGGTGACAAGTTTCTGAGTAATGGTGCTGTTTCACCAGCCAGTGGGGCGACCCACTGGTTTTTTTATGCGTGGTCAGGGCGATGCGCTTGCATTTTTCTCGCCGTGGCCTAAGGTTTCACTTTCGTTTTGAGGTCAGGGAAGACGATATGCAACGCCTGAGCCGGCTGACACTGCGCATCAACCCCATCTTTGCCGCATTCCTGCTGATCGCTTTTCTTTCCGGCATCGCCGGCGCGTTGCTGACGCCGACGCTCAGCCTGTTTCTGACCACCGAGGTGAAAGTGCGGCCGTTGTGGGTCGGGCTGTTTTATACCGCCAATGCGGTGGCCGGCATCCTGGTCAGCTTCCTGCTGGCCAAGCGCTCCGACACCCGCGGCGATCGACGCCGATTGATCCTGCTGTGCTGCCTGATGGCGGTCGGCAACTGTCTGTTGTTCGCTTTCAATCGCGATTATCTGACGCTGATCACCGCCGGGGTGTTGCTGTCGGCGATCGCCAACACCGGCATGCCGCAGATTTTCGCGTTGGCGCGTGAATACGCCGACAGCGAGGCGCGTGAAGTGGCGATGTTCAGTTCGGTCATGCGTGCCCAGCTTTCGCTGGCGTGGGTGATTGGCCCGCCGCTGTCGTTTGCGTTGGCGCTGAATTATGGGTTCACCGTGATGTTTCTGATCGCCGCCGCCACCTTCGTGATTTGCGCGCTGCTGGTGTGGTTCACGTTGCCATCGGTGCCGCGCGCGGCGGAGCGCAATGAGCTGCATGGCGGTGCCTCTGCGCCGATCGCGCCCGCCGGCGCCTGGCGCAATCGCGACGTGCGGCTGCTGTTCATCGCTTCGATGCTGATGTGGACCTGCAACACCTTGTACATCATCGACATGCCGCTGTATATCACCGCCGATCTCGGGCTGCCGGAAGGGCTGGCCGGCGTGTTGATGGGCACCGCCGCCGGGTTGGAAATCCCGGCGATGCTGCTGGCCGGTTACTACGTCAAGCGCTTCGGCAAACGCAATATGATGCTGTTGGCGGTGACGGCGGGCGTGCTGTTCTACCTTGGGCTGACGATGTTGGCGACCAAGCCGGCGCTGCTCGCTCTGCAGCTGCTCAACGCGGTGTTTATCGGCATTGTCGCCGGTATCGGCATGCTCTATTTTCAAGATTTGATGCCGGGCCGACCGGGCGTCGCCACCACGCTGTTCACCAACAGCATCTCCACCGGGGTGATCCTGGCCGGGGTGCTGCAGGGCGCACTGGTGGAGAACCTCGGTCACTACTCGGTGTACTGGCTGGCGGCGCTGCTGGCGCTGGCGGCGCTCTGGATGAGCGCCAAAGTGCGTGAAGTGTGAGGTCAAACGGCGGCATTCTTGATGCAAGTCATTGAGAATGCTAAACCGGACGCCCAAGCTGAAGGCATATGGAGCGCGATCGTTGCGTCCACGCCCGTCTCGCTATTGAGACGCCGCCTCGTTGTTTAGAACAGTGGGAACGTTATGGATAAACTCACACCGCTCAAACCGCTTCCTTCCCTGTGCGCGCTCGCCGCCACGCTGATCATCTGGTTCCTCATTCCCGTCCCCGAAGGCGTTGCGCCCAACGCCTGGCAGCTGCTGGCGCTGTTTATCGGTACCATCATCGCCATCATAGGCAAGGCGATGCCGATCGGTGCGGTCTCGGTGATCGCCATCGCTCTGGTGGCGGTGACCGGCGTCACCAACCCCGGCAAGCCGGGCGCGGCGCTGGACGACGCCCTCAGCGGCTTCTCCAACCAGCTGATCTGGCTGATCGGCTTTTCGATCATGATCTCCCTCAGCCTGAACAAAACCGGACTGGGCGCGCGCATCGGCTACTATTTCATCTCGCTGTTCGGCAAGAAAACGCTGGGCATCGCCTACGCGCTGACGCTGGCGGAAACCACGCTGGCGCCGGTGACGCCGAGCAATACCGCGCGCGGCGGCGGCATCATTCACCCGATCATGAAGTCGATCGCCGACAGCTTCGGCTCTAAACCCGAACTTAATACCTCCGGCAAGATTGGCCGCTATCTGTCGCTGGTGAACTACAACATCAACCCGGTCACCTCGGCGATGTTTATCACCGCCACGGCGCCTAACCCGCTGATCGTCAGCCTGATCGCCAAGGGCACCCACGGTAACTTCGAACTGTCCTGGTCGATGTGGGCGGTCGCCGCCCTGGTGCCGGGGCTGTGTTCGCTGATCGTGATGCCGCTGGTTATTTACCTGCTGTATCCGCCCGAGGTGAAAAGTACGCCGGACGCGCCGCGCTTCGCGCGCGAAAAACTGCAGGCGCTGGGGCCGGTGACGCTGCCGGAAAAAATCACCCTCGGGGTGTTCGCGCTGCTGCTGGTGCTATGGGCCGGCATCCCGGCGATGATCTTCGGCCCGGCGTTGGCGGTTAATCCCACCACGGCGGCGCTGATCGGCCTGGCGGTGCTGCTGGCCACCGGGGTGCTGAGCTGGGAAGACGTGCTGAAACATAAAGGCGCCTGGGATACCGTGGTGTGGTTCTCGGCGCTGGTGATGATGGCCAGTTTCCTCGGCAAGCTGGGGCTAATAGGCTGGCTGTCGCAAACCGTGGGCAACGGCATCGACCATATGGGCATGAGTTGGGTGGGCGGCACGATCTTGCTGACCATTATCTATTTGTATTCTCACTATTTCTTCGCCAGCACCACCGCGCACGTGACGGCGATGTTCGCCGCCTTCTTCGCCGCCGGCATCGCGCTCGGGGCGCCGCCGGCGTTGCTGGGCCTGATCCTGGCGTTCTCTTCTTCGCTGATGATGTCGCTGACCCATTACGGCACCGGCACCGCGCCGATCATCTTCGGCTCCGGCTATGTGACGCTGGGGGAGTGGTGGAAAGCGGGATGGGTGATGAGCGTGGTTAACCTGCTGATCTGGATGCTGATCGGCGGGGCATGGTGGAAGCTGCTGGGCTACTGGTGAGGAAAAAATTCACCCGCCGGGCGGCGGGTGAAAGGGATCAGTTCAGAAATGCCGGCTGCTGCGCTTCGTAGCGGGAGATGTCCGCTTCGTGCTGCAGCGTCAGGCCGATGCTGTCCAGTCCGTTGATCATGCAGTGGCGGCGGAAGCTGTCTATTTCGAACGGATAGCTTTTGCCGCCGGCGTTGACCGTCTGGTTCTCCAGATCCACCACGAACTCTGTTCCCTCGTTGGCGTCCACCAGTTTGAACAGCTCGTCCACCTGCTGCTCGCTCAGCGTCACCGGCAACAGCTGGTTGTTGAACGAGTTGCCGTAGAAGATATCGGCGAAGCTCGGCGCGATCACCACTTTGAAACCGTAGTCGGTCAGCGCCCAGGGGGCGTGTTCGCGCGAGGAGCCGCAGCCGAAGTTTTCGCGCGCCAACAGGATGCTGGCGCCTTTATAGCGCGGTTTGTTCAGCACGAACTCCGGGTTCGGTTGCTGGCCGGCGTCGTCGAGGAAGCGCCAGTCGTTGAACAGGTGCTGGCCGAAACCGGTGCGGGTGACCTTCTGTAAAAACTGCTTGGGAATAATGGCGTCGGTGTCGACGTTGGCCGCATCCAAAGGCACCACTAAGCCGGTATGTTGAGTAAATTTAGCCACGTTAGCCCCTTAGTGAATATCACGGATGTCGGCGAAGTGACCGGCGACGGCGGCCGCGGCGGCCATCGCCGGGCTGACCAGGTGGGTGCGCCCACCGCGGCCCTGACGCCCTTCGAAGTTACGGTTGCTGGTGGATGCGCAGCGCTCGCCCGGATTCAGGCGGTCGTTGTTCATCGCCAGGCACATCGAGCAACCCGGCAAACGCCATTCGAAACCGGCTTCGATAAAGATTTTGTCCAACCCTTCGGCTTCCGCCTGGGCCTTCACCGGGCCGGAGCCAGGCACTACGATAGCCTGCACGCCGCTGGCGACCTTGCGCCCCTTGGCGATAGCCGCCGCCGCGCGCAGATCTTCGATGCGTGAGTTGGTGCAGGAGCCGATGAACACTTTGTCGATCGGCACCTCGGTCAATTTGATGCCCGGTTTCAAATCCATGTAGGCCAACGCTTTCTCGGCGGAGGCGCGCTCGACCGGATCGCTGAACGATTCCGGCGCCGGGATCGCCTGATTGACGGCGATCACCTGGCCGGGGTTGGTGCCCCAGGTGACCTGCGGCGCGATCTCTTCGGCGTGCAGCGTCACTACGGTATCGAATTGGGCGTCGGCGTCGGACTTCAGCGTACGCCAGTAAGCGACCGCCTGCTCCCAGTTTTCGCCGGTTGGCGCAAACTGGCGCCCCTTCAGGTAGGCGAAGGTGGTGTCGTCCGGCGCCACCAATCCGGCTTTGGCGCCCATTTCGATCGCCATGTTGCACAGGGTCATGCGGCCTTCCATGCTCAACGCTTCGATCGCCTTGCCGCAGAATTCCACCACGTGGCCGGTGCCGCCGGCGCTGCCGGTTTTGCCGATCACCGCCAGCACGATGTCTTTGGCGGTAATGCCCTCGGCGGCGTCGCCGGTCACTTCAATCTTCATGGTTTTGGCGCGGCCCTGCTTCAGGGTCTGGGTCGCCAGCACATGCTCCACTTCCGAGGTGCCGATGCCGAACGCCAGAGAGCCGAAAGCGCCGTGGGTGGCGGTGTGCGAGTCGCCGCAGACGATGGTCATGCCCGGCAGCGTCATGCCTTGTTCAGGCCCAATCACGTGCACGATGCCCTGGAACGGGTGGTTCAGGTCATACAGCGAAACGCCGAATTCCGCGCAGTTCTTGATCAGCTCCTGCATCTGGATACGCGCCATTTCGCCGCTGGCGTTGATGTCTTTGGTCTGGGTCGACACGTTGTGATCCATGGTGGCGAAGGTTTTGCCGGGCTGGCGTACCTTGCGGCCCATGGCGCGCAGGCCGTCGAACGCCTGCGGCGACGTGACTTCGTGCACCAGGTGCCGGTCGATATACAGCAACGGCGTTTCGTTCGGCGCTTCGTGCACCACGTGGGCGTCGTACAGCTTCTGGTATAAGGTCTTGGCCATGTTATGCCCCCTGAGCTACAAAGCGAGCGATGATGTCGCCCATTTCATCGGTGCTGACGGCTTTGCCGTCACCGGCCAGATCGGCGGTGCGGTAGCCCTGTTCCAACGCCTGGTTGATGGCGCGTTCTACGGCGTCGGCCGCTTCATCGGCGCCCAGGCTGTAACGCAGCAGCAGGGTGGCGGACAGGATTTGCGCAATCGGGTTGGCGATGCCTTTGCCTGCAATATCCGGCGCGGAACCGCCCGCCGGTTCGTACAGGCCGAAACCTTGTTCGTTCAGGCTGGCGGATGGCAGCATGCCCATCGAGCCGGTGATCATCGCGCATTCGTCGGACAGGATGTCGCCGAACAGGTTGGAGCACAGCAGCACGTCGAACTGGGACGGATCTTTGATCAGCTGCATGGTGGCGTTGTCGATATACATGTGCGACAGCGACACGTCCGGGTAATCCTTGGCGACCTGATTGACTACTTCACGCCACAGGATGGAGCTTTGCAGCACGTTGGCCTTATCGATCGACGTCACCTTGTGGCGACGCTTGCGGGCGGACTCGAAGGCGATGCGCGCGATGCGCTCAATCTCGAAACGGTGGTACACCTCGGTGTCGAAGGCGCGCTCCTGCATGCCCTGGCCTTCACGGCCCTTCGGCTGGCCGAAGTAGATGCCGCCGGTCAATTCGCGCACGCACAGAATGTCGAAGCCGCGGGCGGCGATGTCGGCGCGCAGCGGGCAGAACGCCTCCAGCCCTTGATACAGGCGCGCCGGGCGCAGGTTGCTGAACAGTTTGAAGTGTTTGCGCAGCGGCAACAGCGCGCCGCGTTCCGGTTGCTCGGCCGGCGGCAGATGTTCCCATTTCGGGCCGCCCACCGAGCCGAACAGGATGGCGTCGGCCTGCTCGCAGCCGGCGACGGTCGCCGCCGGCAACGGGCTGCCGTGGCGATCGATGGCGATACCGCCGACGTCGTACTCGGCGGTGGTGATGCGAATGTCAAAGCGTTGACGCACTGCGTCCAACACTTTGCGCGCCTGAGCCATTACTTCCGGGCCGATGCCGTCTCCGGGCAAGACGGCAATGTGATAAGTCTTCGTCATGTTCACACCGTTTCCTGATTATTTTGATGTTTGTTTTGCTGCAGGCGCTGCTTTTCTTTTTCTACCTGCTGTGAGCGCCAAATATTGTTCAACACGTGCACCATCGCCTTGGCGGAGGATTCGACGATGTCGGTCGCCAACCCCACGCCGTGGAAGCGGCGGCCATTGTAAGAGACCACGATATCCACCTGGCCCAGCGCGTCGCGGCCATGGCCTTTGGCGGTCAACTGGTACTTCACCAGCTCGATCGGGTAGTCGGTGATGCGATTGATCGCCTGATAGACCGCATCGACCGGGCCGTTGCCGGTGGCGGCTTCGGCTTTCTCTTCGCCGCCGCAGATCAGTTTCACCGAGGCGGTGGCCATGATGCTGCTGCCGGATTGCACGCTGAAGTAACCCAGGCTGAAGTGCTCAGGCTCTTCCTGTTGTTTGTTGATGAAGGCCAAGGCCTCCAGATCGTAGTCGAACACCTGGCCCTTTTTGTCGGCCAGCTTCAGGAAGGCGGCGTACAGGGTATCCAGGTTGTAATCCTGCTCCTGGTAGCCCATCTCTTCCATGCGGTGCTTCACCGCCGCGCGGCCGGAGCGGGAGGTCAGGTTCAACTGCACATCCTTCAGGCCGATCGACTGCGGGGTCATGATTTCGTAGTTTTCGCGGTTCTTCAGCACGCCGTCCTGGTGAATGCCGGAGGAGTGGGCGAAGGCGTTGGAGCCGACGATCGCCTTGTTGGCCGGGATCGGCATGTTGCACAGCTGGCTGACGATCTGACTGGTGCGGAAAATTTCCTGGTGATTGATGTTGGTGTGCACATTCATGATGTCCTGGCGCACTTTAATCGCCATGATCACTTCTTCCAGCGAACAGTTGCCGGCGCGTTCACCAATGCCGTTCAGGGTGCCTTCCACCTGGCGGGCACCGGCCTGCACTGCGGCGATGGAGTTGCCGACCGCCATGCCCAAATCATCGTGGCAGTGCACGGAGATGATGGCTTTGTCGATGTTCGGCACGCGGTCATACAGGGTAGTGATGATGCCGCCGAACTGGTTCGGGGTGGTGTAACCGACGGTGTCCGGGATATTGATGGTGGTGGCGCCGGCGTTGATGGCGGCTTCAACCACGCGACACAGATTGTCGATCGGCGTGCGGCCGGCGTCTTCACAGGAGAATTCCACGTCGTCGGTGTAGTTGCGGGCGCGTTTTACCGAGCGCACCGCCATCTCCAGCACTTCATCGAATGAGCGTTTCAGCTTCGATTCGATGTGCAGGGTTGAGGTCGCCAGGAACACGTGGATACGGAAAGCTTCGGCGACGCGCAGCGCTTCGGCGGCCACGTCGATGTCTTTGTCCACGCAGCGGGCCAGGCCGCAGACACGACTGTTTTTGATTTGGCGAGCGATGGTTTGCACCGATTCGAAGTCGCCCGGTGAAGAGACCGGGAAGCCGACTTCCATCACGTCTACGCCCATTCTTTCCAGCGCCAGCGCAATCTGAATCTTCTCTTTTACGCTCAGGCTGGCCTGCAGCGCCTGCTCGCCATCACGCAGCGTGGTATCGAAAATAATGACTTGTTGGCTCATCGGTGCATTCCTTATCGTGTTGATTTCACGCTAAGCGGGCAAAAAAAAACCCGCGCAGTAGCGCGGGTTTCTTATGGGTGATCGGCTGAGTCAGCTCCGAACGTCGTCCACAGGCATACCGCGCAAGCAAGATGCGTTGAGTAGTAGGCCTAGTAGACGGTGAGTACGGATCATAATGGTTCAGCTTCTCTTAAATTGGGTGTCTGCCTAATTTGATACGTGATTGGTCTGGCGATGTCAACACCTGATTGAATGCGGGGACAATGCGCCGGTTAATCTGCCGGACAGAGGATCCTTCGGCAAAAAAGCAGTGCGACAGAGAAAAAACGAAGGGCAGTTTGCGCGTTGCTTAGCATAAACGAATCGAATATATACTGCGCTAATTGCTTCTGGATTTCGTTGAGTTAAAATTCATGATGAAAAAATAAGCGGGTTAATCACGGAGGGCAATAAAATAACATTTTTAATACAAATGGTTTGCGTTGAATTCATATGATTAATTGATTGTTTTGGCCTTAAAATAACAAAATAATGCGATTTAACACAAAGTGAGCGATGTTTTTAGATGGTTTGATGGCTTGCGATGTGTTTTTATAGTTTGTCTCACACGGCACGGTTACGTTGTTTAATTGTATTAATCATTGTTGATACCTAATTATTAGTACCACCCAGGTAGCATTCTTCCTCTGGCGGTAGAAGCTGCTGACATGCATTCCATATACGACTTATATCGTGTCGGTAACACGAGGTTTTTTATCGGCTGATGGCGGTAATGGCAGGATTTTTCGTGCAAAGATAAGACAATGCGGAGTTTCATTGTTTGTCGAGCATAAGGATTAGATTATCTACACAGGATTTAGTGGAGTGAAATATGGCTGAATATGATTCAGAAATCGCCATGGTCAAAGAGCCGGCGGACATCCATTTGCGCAGTGTCGATCTTAATTTGCTGACGGTGTTTGACGCCGTAATGCAAATGCAAAATATTACGCGAGCCGCTAATTCGTTAGGCATGTCGCAGCCGGCGGTGAGCAACGCGGTGGCGCGCCTGAAGGTGATGTTCAACGACGAGCTGTTCGTGCGCTGCGGGCGCGGGATCCAGCCCACCATGCGGGCCAGGCAGCTGTTTGGCCCGGTGCGGCAAGCGCTGCAGCTGGTGCAGAATGAGCTGCCGGGCGCAGAGTTTGAGCCGTTGACCAGCACGCGGGCGTTCTCGCTGTCTTTGTGCAGTCCGCTCGATTTGCGTCTGGGGGCCGGGATAATCAATCACGTCAAACAGATCGCGCCGCAGCTTAATCTGCAAGTAAAGTCATATATTAACAATAATATTGAACACCAATTACGCTATCAGGATGTTGAATTTGTCATTGGCTACAGCCGTTTCGAATCGGCGGAGTTCCGCAGCCTGGCGATGTTCGACGACGAATTAGTGCTGGTGGCCGCGCAGGCGCACCCGAGAATAGGTGAAGAGACGACGTCGGAACTCATGTTGGCCGAACAGCATGCCGCGGTTTCCCTGGAAAGTTTTGGATCGTTCAGTAAACCTTTTTATTCCGAGGAGCCGATGCTGCGCGCCGTGACGCAACAGTGCACCGATCTCTATAGCGTACTGAATATGGTGTCGCAAACGGACATGGTGGCGATTGCGCCCGCCTGGTTGGTGCGGCAACAGACGGAAACGTTGAAAATAAAGGCGGTTCCTTTATGCGGCAATGACAATAAAGCCACTTGCTATCTTTCCTGGCATGAATCTTCCGAACGGGATAAAGGGCACCAGTGGATGAAATCTGTTCTGATTGAGGCGGGAAGCCAAAAGTAACGCGATAAAAAACCGGGATTATATAAAGATAATATTTAACCGAGCGATTTTTCTCATGATGAAAACTAAGAACTATCTGTGTTTTTATTAAGATGTTTCTTGGTTTTACGGCGATTAAATAACTTATTTTCAGGGTGAGTTGGTTCGTTTGCCAAAAATAATTAATATAAATTTATATTCTGATTTTGTCTTTCCGACTGGAATTTTAAACTAATCTGATGCGGCGGTCCGAATGGACCGCATTTTATCGGCATCACCCCCTCTTTTCCCCGCCGTTTTGTCCTGGCGATGAAAGCGACGAAGTTAGCCCGTGTTTTAGCTCACACTTCTACGCTGAAATCGCTTTTCCCTCTGTCTGAGAGTAGGTAGACTGCGCAGAAAAAAGTAAACACGTGTAAGCTGAGATGAGAACCGCAAGGCGTCGTTCTGGCTTAACTGTTTGATTCATTTCAGGCTTAGAGCACTATGATCAATAATCTGCTGCAATACCATTTGATCCATCGTATACAGCATCAAATTACCCACCGCGCGGATCGCACAGCGTTTCGCCAATGGTCGCCCAACGGTGAGCTTCAACTGACCTGGGGAGAGGCCGCTGCCCGTATTGATCGCATTGCCGCTGGGCTGCTGGCCCTGGGGGCCGAAGTGCAAGAGCGCATCGGCATTTTCGCCAACAACACCATGGCCTGGTCGCTGGCCGATCTCGCGATCCTGCATCTGCGCGGCGTCAGCGTACCGCTCTATTCCACCAATACGCCGGCGCAGGCGGCGTTCGTCATCAATGACGCCGACATCCGCATCCTGTTCGTCGGCGAGCAGGCGCAGCTGGATGCCGCCATCGCGTTGCGCGGCGTCTGCCCGCAGCTGAGTCATATCATCGTGTTCGACGAGGGCGCCGATCTGCGTGGCTGCGAGATCGCACAACATCTGAGCGCCTTCGAGCGCGCTGCCGATCCGGCGGCTTTTACCGCTCAACGTCAGCAGCGCATTGAAGAGTGCGACCTGCAGGATCTCTTTACCCTGATCTATACCTCGGGCACCACCGGCGAACCGAAAGGGGTCATGCTGGACTACCGCAACCTGGCGGCGCAGCTCTACCTGCATGATGAACGACTGACGGTCGGCGAAGAGGATGTGTCGCTCAGCTTCCTGCCGCTGTCGCACGTATTCGAGCGAGCCTGGAGCTTCTTTGTCATGCATTCCGGCGCGCAGAACGTCTTCCTGCCGAACACCGACTGGGTGCGGGAAGCGATGGGCCAGGTGCGCCCGACGCTGATGTGCGCGGTGCCGCGATTCTACGAGAAGATTTTCAGCGCGGTGCATGAGAAAGTGGCGCGCGCCCCTTGGCTGCGCCGCGCGCTGTTCCACTGGGCGATCGTTTGCGGCGAACGCAAGTTCCTGCAGGAGCGCGCCGGCAAACCGTTGGGCAAACTGTTCGAACTCTCCCACCGCTGGGCCGACAAGCTGGTGTTGAGCAAGCTGCGCGGCATTCTCGGCGGCCGGGTGCGCTTCTTGCCGGCAGCGGGTGCCAAACTGGATGACAATGTGATCCTGTTTTTCCAGGCGATGGGCGTCAACATCAAGTACGGCTACGGCATGACCGAAACCTGTGCGACCGTGTCTTGCTGGGAAGAGGGGCATTTTCGCTTCGGCTCTATCGGCAAGCCGCTGCCGGAGGTTGAGGTGCGCATCGGCGAGGAAAATGAAATCCAGGTGCGCGGGCCGATCGTGATGCGCGGCTATTTCAACAAGCCGTTGGAAACCGCCGCGACCTTTACCCAAGACGGCTGGCTGAAAACCGGCGACGCCGGGGCGATCGATGAAGAGGGCAATCTGTTCATCACCGAGCGCCTGAAGGATTTGATGAAAACCTCCGGCGGCAAATATATCGCGCCGCAGATGCTGGAAGGCACGCTGGCGCAAGATCGCTTTATCGAGCAGGTGGCGATCATCGCCGATGCGCGCAAGTTCGTTTCCGCGCTGATCGTACCGTGCTTTGAGTCGCTGGAAGAGTACGCGAAGTCAGTCAACCTGAAATACCAGGATCGCCTGGAGCTGCTGCGCAACGGTGAGATCCTTGAGATGTTCGAGAAGCGCCTGCGCGAGATGCAAAAGGAGCTGGCGCGTTTCGAGCAGGTGAAGAAGTTCACTTTGCTGCCGGCGGCCTTTTCCATGGAGCTGGGAGAGCTGACGCCAACGCTTAAGCTGCGTCGCAAAGTGATCCTGCAGCGCTATCAGAGCGAAATCGACTCGATGTACCGGGAACAGGCCTGAGGCCGATGCCAGGCCGCGAGCCCGGCGAAAAAATCGGCATATTCTTCGCCTGATTTAGTTCTGTAATTTCCCCTCTGTTCGAAACAATGCCTAGCCTGACAACCCCAGGGCTAGCGCATTGTTTTTATAAAGCCGCGATCTCCAGCCGCTTGGCAATAACCCCGCTGCGGTTAAGCCATTTTGCCGTTTGCCTGCCCCATATTCTGACGTTATGTTAATTCGATAGCGACAACCCATAAAAATTTTGGGGCATTGCCCCGCAGTAGGCGCTACGTTCCAGCGCCAGAGAAGAATAAGCAAGCCTGGAGGCAAACCCATGGAGATGTTGTCAGGAGCCGAGATGGTCGTCCGATCGTTGATCGATCAGGGCGTTAAACATGTATTCGGCTACCCCGGCGGGGCGGTGCTCGATATCTACGACGCCCTGCATACGGTCGGCGGAATCGATCATATTCTGGTGCGTCACGAGCAAGGGGCGGTGCACATGGCCGACGGCTACGCGCGCGCCACCGGCGAGGTGGGCGTGGTGCTGGTGACGTCCGGCCCGGGCGCCACCAACGCCATTACCGGCATCGCCACCGCCTATATGGATTCTATCCCGATGGTGGTGCTGTCAGGGCAAGTGCCCAGCTCGCTGATTGGCTACGACGCCTTCCAGGAGTGCGATATGGTGGGCATTTCACGGCCGGTGGTGAAACACAGCTTCCTGGTGAAACGCACCGAAGACATCCCGGCGGTGTTGAAGAAGGCATTTTACCTGGCTTCCAGCGGCCGGCCCGGCCCGGTGGTGATCGACCTGCCGAAAGACATCGTCGGCCCGGCGGTGCGGATGCCTTATGCCTACCCGCAGGACGTGAGCATGCGTTCTTACAACCCGACGGTGCAGGGCCACCGCGGGCAGATCAAACGTGCGTTGCAAACCATTCTGGCGGCCAAAAAGCCGGTGATGTATGTCGGCGGCGGCGCGATTAACGCCGGTTGCGAAGCCGAACTGCTGTCGTTGGCGGAGCAATTGAATCTGCCGGTGACCAGCAGCCTGATGGGGTTGGGGGCCTTCCCCGGCACTCATCGTCAGAGCATCGGCATGCTTGGCATGCACGGTACCTATGAAGCCAATAAAACCATGCACCATGCCGATGTGATCTTCGCCGTCGGCGTGCGTTTCGACGATCGCACCACCAATAATCTCGCCAAATACTGCCCGGATGCCACCGTGCTGCATATCGATATCGATCCGACCTCGATCTCCAAAACGGTGGATGCCGATATCCCGATCGTTGGCGACGCCAAACAGGTGTTGGTGCAGATGCTGGAGCTGTTGGCACAGGATGACAAGGCGCAGGATCACGATGCGCTGCGCGACTGGTGGCAGTCTATCGAGCAATGGCGTGCCCGCGACTGTTTGGGGTACGACAAAAACAGCGGCACCATCAAGCCGCAGGCGGTGATCGAAACCCTGCATCGTCTGACCAAAGGCGACGCCTATGTGACCTCGGACGTGGGGCAGCACCAGATGTTCGCCGCGCTTTATTATCCGTTCGATAAACCGCGCCGTTGGATCAACTCCGGCGGCCTCGGCACCATGGGCTTCGGCCTGCCGGCGGCATTGGGCGTCAAGCTGGCGCTGCCGGAAGAAACCGTGGTGTGCGTTACCGGCGACGGCAGCATCCAGATGAACATTCAGGAGCTGTCCACCGCCCTGCAATATAACCTGCCGGTGGTGGTGGTGAACCTCAACAACCGTTATCTGGGCATGGTGAAGCAGTGGCAGGACATGATTTATTCCGGCCGCCACTCGCAGTCTTACATGGATTCGCTGCCGGACTTCGTCAAGCTGGCCGAGGCCTATGGCCATGTCGGTATCGCCATTCGCACGCCGGATGAGCTGGAAAGCAAGCTGGCGCAGGCGCTGGCGGAAAAAGAGCGGCTGGTGTTCGTCGACGTGACCGTCGATGAAACCGAACATGTTTACCCGATGCAGATCCGCGGCGGAAGCATGGACGAAATGTGGCTTAGCAAAACGGAGAGGACCTGATCATGCGCCGTATTTTATCTGTCTTGCTGGAAAACGAATCCGGCGCCTTGTCGCGCGTGGTCGGGCTGTTCTCCCAGCGCGGTTATAACATCGAAAGCCTGACGGTGGCGCCGACCGACGATCCGACGCTGTCGCGCATGACGATCCAGACCGTCGGCGACGAGAAAGTGCTGGAGCAGATCGAAAAGCAATTGCACAAGCTGGTGGACGTGCTGCGCGTCAGCGAACTGGTGCAGGGCGCTCACGTCGAGCGCGAGATTATGCTGGTGAAGCTGCAGGCCAGCGGCTATGGCCGTGAAGAGGTGAAACGCTGCGCCGACATCTTCCGCGGGCAGATCGTCGATGTGACGGCAACGCTGTACACGGTGCAATTGGCCGGCACCAGCGACAAGCTGGACGCCTTCCTGAGTGCGGTGCGTGACGTGGCGGAAATCGTGGAAGTGGCGCGCTCCGGCGTGGTCGGCGTGTCGCGCGGCGACAAAATCATGCGCTGAGCGCGGTCTGCTGGCGAATAATCGGGGCGCGGCGTGGCTGCGCCCTTTGTTTTTCGGTATTTTTTGCCCGATTGCTGGCACCTTTCGGCAAAAGCGGTTGCTAGGCAGTGTTTTCTGCTGTTAGATCGCAGAGGCTGGATTGAATAACCGCACGGGATGTCATGGTTAATCCGAGCACAGCCTTCACTTCTATTTTCAGCGTCATTAAGGGGTTAATGTGAAACTGGATGAAATCGCGCGTCTCGCGGGCGTTTCGCGCACGACGGCCAGTTACGTCATCAACGGCAAGGCGAAGCAGTATCGTGTCAGCGATAAAACCGTCGAGAAAGTGATGGCCGTGGTCAGGGAGCATAACTATCACCCGAATGCCGTCGCGGCGGGGCTGCGCGCCGGGCGTACCCGTTCTATCGGTCTGGTGATCCCGGATCTGGAAAACACCAGCTATACCCGCATCGCCAACTACCTGGAGCGTCAGGCGCGCCAGCGCGGTTACCAATTGCTGATCGCCTGTTCCGAAGATCAGCCGGACAACGAAATGCGCTGCATTGAACACCTGCTGCAGCGCCAGGTGGACGCCATCATCGTTTCCACCGCGTTGCCGCCGGAGCACCCTTTCTACCAACGCTGGGCCAACGATCCGCTGCCGATCATCGCGCTGGACCGCGCGTTGGATCGCGAGCATTTCATCAGCGTCGTGGGCGCCGATCAGGAAGACGCCTTTGCGCTGGCGCAAGAGCTGCGCACCTTCCCGGCGGAATCGGTGCTGTATCTGGGCGCCTTGCCGGAGCTATCGGTCAGCTTCCTGCGTGAGCAGGGCTTCCGCCAGGCCTGGCAAGAGGACCCCCGCCACGTCGATTACCTGTACGCCAACAGCTACGAGCGTGAAGCCGCCGGAGCGCTGTTTGCCGAATGGCTGAAAACTCACTCGATGCCGCAGGCGTTGTTCACCACCTCGTTCTCTTTGCTGCAGGGTGTGATGGATGTGACGTTGAAGCAACGCGGCCGTTTGCCGACCGATCTGGCGATCGCCACCTTCGGCGATCATGAACTGTTGGATTTCCTCGAGTGCCCGGTGCTTGCGGTGGCGCAGCGCCATCGCGACGTGGCCGAGCGCGTGCTGGAGCTGGTGCTGGCCAGCCTGGACGAACCGCGTAAACCTAAACCGGGGCTGACGCGTATTCGTCGCAATCTGTTCCGCCGCGGCAGCCTGAGCCGCAAATAGTTCGCCGTCGAGCAGGGGCCCGCATGACCGGGCTCCTGTCTTAGACGTAACCCGTCACCCGAAACAATCGCCGGCAATACTCCAGGAAGTAGCCATACACCACACCCATCGCCATGGAGACCAGCGCATTGCTGGTTACTGCCGCCAGCATTTGCTGGCCGTCGGCACCGACGCTCCACAGAATGGCGGCATAAACCGGCGACTGAAAGCTGACATAGGCCAGCAAATCGGCGAGATTGCGCAGCAGGAACTGGCCGCGCGGGCTGCGGCGCGCCGTGCGAATAAACAGATCGCGATAGCGGCCATAAGGCCAGGCGATCAGGATGTTGACCGGGATCGACAGCAGGCGGGAAGAGAGGGATTGCTGGAAGCTCATGCCGGAGATCAACACCTCGATCGCCATGCCGGCGATAAAGCAGTACACCACCAACGCGAACGTATCGGCGGCGGCGCTGCGCCAGTGGGCGGCGGGCGAAAGCATGAGTGTCTCCTTTTATGGTTAAAATACCGTTAAATTATTATTTTTTGGTTGTTAATTCTGAGTTTTTGCTTTTTTAGTAGTTTACTAATCTACATTGTGTTTTTTAACTAGTTTTATATTTTTATTTTTAACATTTGTTCGGTTTTTGTCCCGCAGAACCGGGGGGCAGGATGGGGCGGAGAGATTAAAATCGGTGTTTTTAAATAAATTCATTAAAAACATAGTGTTGCGATTTTTCGGGCCGGGTGGGGATTTTTTCCGGGAAAAATTGTGGAAATAAAGGTGTAAGAAAATGAAACCATAATTGTAAACAGGTATTTTGGGAATAATCTTACCAAATTGATTTAAATAGAAATTGCTTCTGCTCGTAATATCCGAGCCATTTATTTTTGTCGCGGCCTCATCATTGGTGCACGAATTGAAGTAAAATAGCGCGCGGTTTGACGGTGAATAACGATTGAGCGTTATTAACTCAAGGAGTTATGGCCTTATTCCGCGAACGGTTCGCCAAACGCCGAGCCTTGGCGGGCGCGGCTCGCCAGCGGTTACAGCCCTGAGATTGCCGAGCTGAAAAATGAGACATGGCTTGCAGAAGGAAGTAATGAGTTAATTAATCGCCAGTTCGTCAGGTTTTTAATCAGATTCTTTCCGCTTAGAAAATTCTCTCCGTTTATCATGGTGTTAATTTTTAATCGTCGAATAATCAGAGTTTCTTTCGCGAGTCAGCTCCCAAAATGACCAGAGAAATATTGCCAAAGCGCTGCCGCTCTGGCTTGACAAGGTTTTCATACCCTCCGTAAACTCCATTGTGTGGGAATTTGTGGGGTAAAGTGGTGAAAACGGTCACTAAGGGGTAGCTCAGGAATGTTCCGTGGAGCGACGATGGTCAACCTCGACAGCAAAGGGCGGCTCGCCGTACCTACCCGATATCGGGAATTGCTCAACGAGGAATCGCAAGGCCAAATGGTCTGTACCATTGACCTCCATCAGCCCTGCCTGCTGCTTTATCCTTTGCCCGAATGGGAAATTATTGAACAAAAATTATCACGTCTGTCGAGCATGAATCCCGCCGAGCGCCGCGTTCAGCGCCTGCTGCTGGGGCATGCCAGTGAGTGTCAGATGGATAGTGCCGGTCGTTTGCTGCTCGCCAATACGCTGCGGCAACACGCCGGGCTCACGAAAGAAGTGATGCTGGTCGGTCAGTTCAACAAGTTTGAACTGTGGGATGAACAGACCTGGTATCAACAAGTCAAGGATGATATTGACGCTGAACAGTCGACTCAGGAACCGTTGTCTGAGCGGCTACAGGACTTGTCGCTATAAGCATGTTGGAAAACTATAAACACACCACCGTCCTGCTGGACGAAGCCGTCAACGGCCTCAATATCCGCAGCAACGGCATATATATCGACGGTACTTTTGGTCGCGGTGGCCATTCTCGTCTGATTCTGTCCCAGCTGGGGCCGGAAGGGCGCTTGCTGGCGATTGACCGTGACCCTCAGGCGATTGCAGCCGCCAAATCTATTGAAGATCCTCGTTTTACCATCGTACACGGCCCATTCTCCGAGTTGTCGCACTATGTGCGGGAGCGCGAACTGGTGGGCAAGATCGACGGCGTTCTGCTCGATCTGGGCGTTTCCTCGCCGCAGCTTGACGACGCAGAGCGCGGGTTTTCCTTTATGCGCGACGGTCCGTTGGACATGCGCATGGATCCGTCCACCGGCCTGTCTGCCGCAGAATGGCTGATGAAGGCTGAAGCGGACGACATCGCCTGGGTGCTGAAAACCTTTGGCGAAGAGCGCTTCGCCAAGCGCATCGCGCGCGCCATCGTGGAAAGAAACCGCGTGGAGCCGATGACGCGCACCAAAGAGCTGGCGGATCTGATCGCCGATGCCAGTCCGTTCCGGGAAAAGCATAAGCACCCGGCGACGCGCAGCTTCCAGGCGATCCGCATCTATATCAACAGCGAGCTGGAAGAGATCGAGCGTGCGCTCGACGGCGCGCTGGAAGTACTGGCCCCACAGGGCCGTTTGTCGATCATCAGCTTCCACTCGTTGGAAGACCGCATCGTCAAACGCTTTATGCGTCACCATAGCCGCGGCGCTCAGGTGCCGGCCGGCATTCCGTTGACCGAAGAACAACTGCGCGGCATGGGCGGCCGGACGCTGAAAGCGCTGGGCAAAATGATGCCGTCGGAAGCGGAAGTGGCGGACAACCCGCGTGCGCGCAGCTCGGTGCTGCGTATTGCTGAGAGGATGCCCGCGTGATCGGCAACGAACGTCACGGTCTGGTTGGGGTCATTGGCGGCGATCTGCTGCGCAACGCCAAGATCCCTCTGATTTTACTGATTGCGTCACTGGTCTCCGCGATTTTCGTGGTGACCACCGCGCACCGCACCCGCCTGCTGACCGCCGAGCGCGAGCAGCTGGTATTGGAGCGCGATGCGTTGGACATCGAGTGGCGCAACCTGATTTTAGAAGAGAACGCCCTCGGCGATCACAGCCGGGTTGAACGTATCGCGACAGAAAAACTGCAGATGCAACATGTTGATCCATCGCAGGAAAATATCATCGTTAAACAATGAATGGTTTAACCGGAATAATGACACGGAGTAGAAAGGAAACGCATGAAAGCAGCGCGCCCCGGTAAGATGAGACGCCAGGAAGATCAGGCCAGCTTTGTCAGCTGGCGTTTTGCGTTGCTGTGCGGCTGTATTTTGCTGGCGATGGTCGGTCTGATGCTGCGCGTCGCTTACCTGCAGGTTATCAATCCCGATCGCTTGGTGAAAGAAGGCGACATGCGTTCGCTGCGCGTACAGGAAGTGCCAACCGCGCGCGGCATGATCAGCGATCGCGCCGGCCGCCCGTTGGCGGTCAGCGTGCCGGTCAATGCGGTGTGGGCCGATCCGAAAGAGCTGAACGAGCGCGGCGGCATCACGCTGGACAGCCGTTGGAAAGCGCTTTCCGATGCGCTGAACATCCCGCTGGACCAACTCTCCAACCGTATCAACGCCAACCCGAAAGGGCGCTTCGTTTATCTGGCTCGCCAGGTTAACCCGGCGATCGGCGACTACATCCACAAACTCAAGCTGCCGGGCATCTACCTGCGGCAGGAATCGCGCCGTTACTACCCGGCGGGGCAGGTGACGTCGCACATCATCGGCGTGACCAACATCGACGGACAAGGCATTGAAGGCGTCGAGAAGAGCTTCGACCGCTGGCTGACCGGGCAACCGGGCGAGAGAACGGTGCGCAAGGACCGCTTCGGCCGCGTGATCGAAGATATCTCCTCCGTCGACAGCCAGGCGGCGCACAACCTGGTGCTGAGCGTCGATGAGCGCCTGCAGGCTCTGGTGTATCGCGAGCTGAACAACGCCGTGGCGTTCAACAAGGCCGAATCGGGCACCGCGGTGCTGATCGATGTGAACACCGGCGAAGTGCTGGCGATGGCCAACAGCCCGTCTTACAACCCGAACAACATGGCCGGTACGCCGAAAGAGACCATGCGTAACCGCGCTATCACCGATATTTTTGAACCCGGTTCAACCGTGAAGCCGATGGTGGTGATGACCGCGCTGCAAAACGGCGTGGTGCGAGAAAACAGCGTGCTGAACACCATCCCGTACCGCATTCAGGGCCACGAAATCAAAGACGTGGCGCGGTACTCGGAGCTGTCATTGACCGGGATCTTGCAGAAGTCGAGTAACGTCGGTGTTTCAAAGCTGGCGTTAGCGATGCCGTCCTCAGCGTTAGTAGATACTTACTCTCGCTTTGGGCTGGGAAAAGCGACCAATTTGGGGCTGGTCGGAGAAAGCAGTGGCATATACCCAAAAAAACAACGGTGGTCTGACATAGAGAGGGCCACCTTCTCTTTCGGCTACGGGCTGATGGTAACTCCGTTACAGTTGGCGCGAGTCTATGCAACGATCGGCAGCCTGGGCGTGTATCGCCCATTGTCGATCACCAAGGTTGACCCTCCGGTCGCCGGCGAACGCGTTTTCCCTGAACCTCTGGTGCGCACCGTGGTGCACATGATGGAAAGCGTGGCCTTGCCGGGCGGCGGCGGCGTGAAAGCCGCCATCAAGGGATACCGTATCGCCATCAAGACCGGTACCGCGAAAAAAGTGGGCCCGGACGGCAAATACGTCAACCGATACATCGCTTATACCGCCGGCGTTGCGCCGGCAAGTAACCCCCGTTTTGCCCTGGTGGTCGTCATCAACGACCCGCAGGGTGGGAAGTACTATGGTGGCGCAATCTCCGCGCCGGTGTTCGGCGCGATCATGGGCGGCGTATTGCGCACCATGAACGTCGAGCCTGACGCGTTGCCTACCGGTGACAAAAGCGAATTAGTGATTAACAAGAAAGAGGGTTCAGGTGGCAGATCGTAATTTGCGCGACTTACTCGCCCCGTGGGTGCCGACGGCACCCGGGCGCGCGCTGCGGGAAATGACATTAGACAGCCGTGTGGCGGCTGCCGGGGATCTGTTTGTCGCCGTTGTCGGCCATCAAACGGATGGGCGCCGCTATATTCCGCAGGCCATCGCGCAGGGCGTCGCCGCTGTGATCGCCGAGGCTGACGGTCAGGCCGAAGACGGCGCCATCGTTGAGATGCACGGCGTGCCGGTGATCTACCTGAGCCAATTGAACCAGCGACTTTCCGCGCTGGCCGGGCGTTTTTACCACCAGCCGGGCGAGCGCCTGCGCCTGGTCGGCGTGACCGGCACCAACGGCAAAACCACCACCACGCAGCTGCTGGCGCAGTGGAGCCAACTGCTGGGCGAAACCAGCGCGGTGATGGGCACCGTCGGCAACGGCCTGCTGGGCCAGGTGTGTCCGACCGAGAATACCACCGGTTCTGCGGTGGATGTTCAACACGTATTAAACGATTTGGCGGAACAGGGCGCGACCTTCGCCGCCATGGAAGTTTCTTCCCACGGTTTGGTGCAACACCGGGTGGCGGCGCTGCCGTTCGCTGCGGCGGTCTTCACCAACCTGAGCCGCGATCACCTGGATTACCACGGTGATATGGCCAATTACGAAGCGGCCAAATGGTCGCTGTTCGCCGCCCACAACGTGGGGCAGGCGATCATCAACGCCGACGATGAAGTCGGTCAGCGCTGGCTCGGCAAATTGCCGGATGCGGTAGCGGTGACGATGCAGGACAACCTGCAGCCGGGCTGCCACGGCCGCTGGTTGAAAACCACGGCGGTCGACTATCACGACAACGGCGCGACTATTCGTTTCAGCTCCAGCTGGGGCGACGGCGAGATTGAAAGCCGCCTGATGGGCGCTTTCAACGTCAGCAACCTGCTGTTGGCGCTGGCGACGTTGCTGTCGCTGGGCTATCCGCTGGCGGCGCTGGTGGAAGCCGGCAACCGTCTGCAGCCGGTCTGCGGCCGCATGGAAGTGTTCAACGCGCCGGGCAAACCGACGGTAGTGGTGGATTACGCCCACACGCCGGATGCGCTGGAGAAAGCGTTGGAAGCCGCGCGCCTGCACTGCCAGGGGCAGTTGTGGTGCGTCTTCGGTTGCGGCGGCGATCGCGACAAGGGCAAGCGCCCGCTGATGGGCGGCATCGCCGAGCAGTTCGCGGATCGCGTGGTGATCACCGATGACAACCCGCGCACCGAAGAGCCGCGCGCGATCATCAACGACATCCTGACCGGATTACTGGACGCCGGGCAGGCGTTGGTGATCCACGGCCGCGCCGAAGCGGTGACCAGCGCCATCATGCAGGCGCAGGAGCAGGATGTGGTGTTGGTGGCGGGCAAAGGCCACGAAGATTATCAGCTGGTGGGCAACCGCCGCCTGGATTACTCCGACCGCACGACGGTCGCCCGACTGCTGGGGGTGCTGGCATGATCCCTGTCTCTCTTCAGACACTGGCTGAGGTATTGAGCGCTGAACTGATTGGCGCCGATTGCCAAATTGTCGAGGTGACGACAGACACCCGCAAGGTGACCGCCGGTTGCCTGTTTGTGGCGCTGAAAGGCGAGCGTTTCGATGCGCACGACTTCGCGGCGGATGCCGTAGCCGCAGGCGCCGGGGCGCTGCTGGTCAGTAAGCGCTTATCAGTGGACGCACCGCAGCTGGTGGTGAAAGACACCCGTGTGGCGCTGGGCCAGCTTGGCGCCTGGGTGCGTCAGCAGGTGCCGGCGCACGTGGTTGCGCTGACCGGTTCCTCGGGCAAGACGTCGGTGAAAGAAATGACCGCCGCCATTCTGCGTGAATGCGGCGAAGTGCTGCATACCGCCGGCAACTTCAATAACGATATCGGCGTGCCGCTGACGCTGTTGCGTCTGGAGCCGCAGCATGATTTTGCCGTGATAGAGCTGGGCGCTAACCACATTGGCGAAATTGCTTACACCACCGCATTGACGCGTCCGCAGACCGCTTTGGTGAACAACCTGGCGGCTGCGCACCTGGAAGGCTTCGGCTCGCTGGCCGGCGTCGCCCAGGCGAAAGGTGAAATCTTTACCGGCCTGCCGGCCGACGGCGTGGCGATCATCAACGCCGATAACAATGACTGGCCGCACTGGCAGAGCATGCTGGACGGCAAAACCGTCTGGCGCTTCTCACCGCAGGCCGCCGAAGGCGTGGACTTCTTCGCGGACGAGGTGCGGGTGAACGGCGCAGGCACGCAGTTCACGCTGCACAGCCCGTTCGGCAGCGCCGAGATCGCACTGCCGCTGCCGGGGCGCCACAACGTGGCCAACGCGTTGGCGGCCACGGCGCTGGCGATGTCGGTAGGCGCCACTCTGGAAGCGGTGCGTCAGGGGTTAAAACAATTGCAGGCGGTGCCGGGACGTTTGTTCCCGGTGGCGCTGGCCGAAGGCAAGCTGCTGCTGGACGACAGCTATAACGCCAACGTCGGGTCGATGACCGCGGCGGCGCAGGTGCTGGCGGAAATGCCGGGCTACCGCGTGATGGTGGTCGGCGATATGGCCGAGCTGGGCGCAGAAGCGGAAGAGTGCCACCGTCAGGTGGGCGAAGCCGCCCGTCTGGCCGGAGTCGACAAAGTCATCAGCGTCGGCGGTTTGAGCCGCGTACTGAGCGAAGCCTCCGGCAACGGCGAACATTATCAGGACAAGACAGCAGTGATCGCGCGCGTGGCGGAATTACTGTCGGAACATGCGGTCATCACCGTGTTAATCAAAGGTTCACGTAGTGCCGCAATGGAGCAGGTAGTACGCGCGTTACAGGAGAAAGCACCATGTTAGTTTGGCTGGCCGAGCATTTGGTCAAATATTACTCAGGCTTCAACGTCTTTTCTTACCTGACGTTCCGAGCCATTGTCAGCCTGCTGACCGCGCTGTTCCTGTCGCTGTGGATGGGCCCGCGGGTGATCAAGCGTCTGCAAGAAATGTCCTTCGGCCAGGTGGTGCGCAACGACGGCCCCGAGTCGCACTTCAGCAAGCGCGGCACGCCGACCATGGGCGGCATCATGATCCTGACCTCCATCACCATTTCGGTGCTGATGTGGGCTTACCCGTCCAACCCCTATGTCTGGTGCGTACTGTTCGTGCTGGTGGGTTACGGTATCGTCGGTTTCGTCGACGACTACCGCAAGGTGGTACGTAAGGACACCAAGGGGCTGATTGCCCGTTGGAAGTATTTCTGGCAGTCGGTGATTGCGCTGATCGTCGCATTCGCCATGTACGCCGTAGGAAAAGACACGCCAGCCACCGAGCTGGTTGTGCCGTTCTTTAAGGACGTGATGCCGCAGCTGGGCCTGCTGTACATCCTGCTGGCCTATTTCGTCATCGTCGGCACCAGCAACGCGGTCAACCTGACCGACGGTCTGGATGGCCTGGCGATCATGCCGACGGTATTCGTGGCGGCCGGTTTTGCGCTGGTGGCCTGGGCGACCGGCAACATGAACTTCGCCAACTACCTGCATATCCCGTATCTGCGTCATGCCGGTGAATTGGTGATCGTGTGTACCGCCATCGTCGGCGCCGGCCTCGGGTTCCTGTGGTTCAACACTTACCCGGCCCAGGTGTTTATGGGCGACGTCGGTTCGCTGGCGCTGGGCGGCGCGCTGGGCACCATTGCGGTGCTGCTGCGCCAGGAGTTCTTGTTGGTGATCATGGGCGGCGTGTTCGTGGTAGAGACGCTGTCGGTGATCCTGCAGGTGGGATCGTTCAAGCTGCGCGGGCAACGCATTTTCCGCATGGCGCCGATTCACCACCACTATGAATTGAAAGGCTGGCCGGAACCGCGCGTGATCGTGCGCTTCTGGATCATTTCGCTGATGCTGGTGCTGATTGGCCTGGCAACGCTGAAGGTGCGTTAATCATGGCAGACTATCAGGGTAGAAAAGTCGTCATCATCGGGTTGGGCCTCACCGGCCTGTCCTGTGTCGATTTCTTCATGGCGCGCGGCGTGACGCCGCGCGTGATGGATACCCGTATCGCGCCGCCAGGGTTGGACAAACTGCCTGAAAGTGTGGAGCGCCATCTGGGCGATCTGAATCAGGACTGGCTGCTGGCGGCGGATCTGATCGTCGCCAGCCCGGGCGTCGCGTTGGCGACTCCGGCATTGAGCGCTGCGGCGGATGCTGGCGTGGAGATCGTCGGCGACGTCGAGCTGTTCTGCCGTGAGGCGCAGGCGCCGATCGTGGCGATCACCGGCTCCAACGGCAAAAGCACCGTCACCACCCTGGTGGGCGAGATGGCGAAAGCCGCCGGTTGGGCGGTAGGCGTGGGCGGCAATATCGGCCTGCCGGCACTGAGCCTGTTGCGCCAGGAATGCCAGCTGTATGTGCTGGAGCTGTCCAGCTTCCAGCTGGAAACGACGTATAGCCTGCGGGCGGCGGCGGCGACCATTCTGAACGTGACCGAAGACCATATGGATCGCTATCCGTTCGGCCTGCAGCAGTACCGCGGCGCCAAGCTGCGCGTTTATGAAAACGCCGCAGTGTGCGTGGTGAACGCGGACGACGCGCTGACCATGCCGGTGCGCGGCGCCGACGAGCGCTGCGTGAGCTTCGGCGCGGATGTGGGCGACTATCACCTGAACCGTCAGCAGGGGGAAACCTGGCTGCGGGTGCGCGGTGAGAAGGTGTTGAATACGCGCGAGATGAAGCTGACCGGCCGCCACAATTACACCAACGCTCTGGCGGCGCTGGCGCTGGCGGATGCGGTCAACATTCCGCGCGCGTCCAGCCTGAAGGCGCTGACCACCTTCACCGGCCTGGCGCACCGCTTCCAGCTGGCCTGGGAGCACAACGGCGTGCGTTGGATCAACGATTCCAAAGCCACCAACGTCGGCAGCACCGAAGCGGCGCTGAACGGCCTGCAGGTGGACGGTACGCTGCATCTGCTGCTGGGTGGCGACGGCAAGTCCGCCGATTTCTCGCCGCTGGCGCGTTATCTGCAGGGCGACAACGTGCGTCTGTACTGCTTTGGCCGCGACGGCGCCCAGCTGGCGCAGCTGCGGCCGGAAGTGGCGACGCTGACCGAGACTATGGAGCAGGCGATGCGCGCCATCGCCGGCCACGTACAGCCCGGCGATATGGTGTTGCTGTCGCCGGCCTGCGCCAGCCTCGATCAGTTCCGTAATTTTGAAGTGCGCGGCGACGAGTTCGCCCGCATGGCGCAGGAGCTTGGCGGATGAAACTACGCTTGCCGAACTTCGGGCTGACTGAACGGCTGAAAGACTGGGTGACCGGCGCGCGCGACAACGACGCGGTCAACATGGTGCTGTACGACCGCACCCTGCTGTGGCTGACCTTCGGGTTGGCGATCATCGGCTTCGTGATGGTGACCTCGGCGTCGATGCCGATCGGCCAACGCCTGGCGGACGATCCGTTCCTGTTCGCCAAACGTGATGCGCTGTATCTCGGCCTGGCGTTCGGCCTGTCGCTGGTGACGCTGCGCGTCCCGATGGAAGTTTGGCAGCGCTACAGCAACATTATGTTGCTGATGTCGATAGTGATGCTGCTGATCGTACTGGTGGTGGGGAGCTCGGTGAACGGGGCATCGCGCTGGATCGCGCTCGGCCCGTTGCGTATTCAGCCGGCGGAGCTGTCCAAGCTGTCGCTGTTCTGCTACCTGGCGAGCTACCTGGTGCGCAAGGTGGAAGAGGTGCGCAGCAACTTCTGGGGCTTCTGTAAGCCGATGGGCGTGATGGTGGTGTTGGCGGTGCTGCTGCTGGCGCAACCGGACCTCGGCACCGTGGTGGTGCTGTTCATCACCACGCTGGCGATGCTGTTCCTGGCCGGCGCGAAAATGTGGCAGTTCCTGGCGATCATCGGTTCCGGCGTGTTCGCCGTGGTGCTGCTGATCATCGCGGAACCGTACCGTATGCGCCGCGTGACCTCGTTCTGGAACCCGTGGGCCGACCCGTTCGGCAGCGGCTACCAGTTGACCCAGTCGCTGATGGCGTTTGGCCGCGGCGAGTTCTGGGGACAGGGGCTCGGCAACTCGGTGCAGAAACTGGAGTATTTGCCGGAAGCACACACCGACTTCATCTTCTCCATTTTGGGGGAAGAACTGGGCTATATCGGTGTGGTTTTAGCCCTGTTAATGGTATTCTTCGTCGCTTTTCGCGCGATGTCCATCGGGCGCCGCGCGTTGGAGATCGACCAGCGCTTCTCCGGCTTCCTGGCCTGTGCGATCGGCGTATGGTTCAGTTTCCAGGCGCTGGTTAACGTCGGCGCCGCCGCGGGTATGCTGCCGACCAAAGGTCTGACGCTGCCGCTGATCAGTTACGGCGGTTCGAGCCTGCTGATTATGTCGACGGCCATCGTGCTGTTGCTGCGAATTGATTATGAAACGCGCCTGACCAAGGCTCAGGCGTTTGTGAAGAGGTAAGGGATGAGCGGGAAACCTAAGCGTTTAATGGTGATGGCAGGCGGTACCGGCGGGCACGTGTTCCCGGGGCTGGCGGTCGCGCATCATCTGATGGCGCAGGGCTGGCAGGTGCGCTGGCTCGGAACCGCAGACCGAATGGAAGCCGATCTGGTGCCGAAGCACGGGATCGAGATTGATTTTATCCGTATCTCCGGCTTGCGCGGCAAAGGCCTGAAGGCCCAACTGACCGCGCCATTGCGCATCTGGCAGGCGGTGCGCCAGGCGAAAGCCATCATGCGCAGCTATCAGCCGGATGTGGTGCTGGGGATGGGCGGTTACGTTTCCGGCCCCGGCGGCCTGGCGGCCTGGCAGTGCGGCATCCCGGTGGTGTTGCACGAGCAGAACGGCATCGCCGGCCTGACCAACCGCTGGTTGGCGCGCATCGCCGCCAAAGTGATGCAGGCCTTCCCCGGCGCGTTCCCGAACGCCGAGGTGGTGGGCAACCCGGTGCGTACCGACGTGCTGGCGCTGCCGTTGCCGGCGGAGCGGTTGCAAGGGCGCGAAGGCCCGATCCGCGTGCTGGTCATTGGCGGAAGTCAGGGCGCGCGCGTGCTGAATCAGACAGTTCCTGAAGTCGCGGCGCGTTTGGGCGATAGAATTACGCTCTGGCATCAGGTGGGCAAGGGCGCGCTGGAAACGGTGCAGCGTGACTACGAAAGGGTAGGGCAGACGCAGCACAAGGTGACCGAGTTCATCGACGATATGGCCGCCGCCTATGCCTGGGCCGATGTGGTGGTCTGCCGTTCCGGCGCGTTGACCGTCAGCGAAATCGCGGCGGCGGGGCTGCCGGCGATCTTCGTGCCGTTCATGCATAAAGATCGTCAGCAGTACTGGAACGCGCGTCCGCTGGAACAAGCCGGCGCGGCGAAGATTATCGAACAGCCGCAGTTCAACGCCGATGTGGTGGCCGAACTGCTGGCGAGCTGGGATCGCAAGACGCTGCTGGCCATGGCCGAGAAAGCGCGCGCGGTCGCCATTCCTGACGCCACCGAGCGCGTGGCGGCGGAGCTGGTGCGGCTCGCCAAGTAACGAGTGCAGGGGTTCGGTGCGCCGAACCTGAATAAAAGCAATGTGATGTAGGGCCGGGATACCGGGTCCGGATTAGAGAGAGTGATGAATACACAACAACTGGCGAAACTACGTACTATCGTGCCCGAGATGCGTCGCGTCCGGCACATTCACTTTGTCGGCATCGGTGGCGCCGGCATGGGTGGTATCGCCGAAGTGTTGGCAAACGAAGGGTATCAGATCAGCGGCTCCGACCTGGCGCCGAATCCGGTCACCCAACAGCTGAGCGCGCTCGGGGCGACGATTTACTTCAATCACCGCCCGGAAAACGTGCTGGATGCGAGCGTGGTGGTGGTTTCTACCGCCATCTCTGCCGACAACCCGGAGATCGTCGCCGCTCGTGAAGCGCGTATCCCGGTGATCCGCCGCGCTGAAATGCTGGCGGAGCTGATGCGTTTTCGTCACGGCATCGCTATTGCCGGCACGCATGGCAAAACCACCACCACGGCGATGGTCTCGAGCATTTATGCCGAAGCTCGCCTGGACCCGACCTTCGTCAACGGCGGGCTGGTGAAGGCGGCGGGCACCCACGCGCGACTGGGGTCCAGCCGTTATCTGATCGCGGAAGCGGATGAGAGCGATGCGTCGTTCCTGCATCTGCAGCCGATGGTGGCCGTGGTCACCAACATTGAAGCCGACCATATGGACACGTACCAGGGCGACTTCGAGAACCTGAAACAGACGTTTATCAATTTCTTGCACAACCTGCCGTTCTACGGCCGCGCGGTGATGTGCATCGACGATCCGGTAGTGCGTGAGCTGTTGCCGCGCGTGGGTCGCCATATCACCACCTACGGCTTCAGTGAAGATGCCGATGTGCGCATCGAAGACTACCGGCAGATTGGGCCGCAGGGGCACTTTACCCTGAGCCGTCAGGACAAGCCGTTGCTGACGGTAACGCTGAACGCGCCGGGCCGCCACAATGCGTTGAACGCGGCGGCGGCGGTGGCGGTAGCGACCGAAGAAGGCATCGACGACGCAGATATTCTGCGCGCGCTGGCGGGGTTCCAGGGCACCGGGCGCCGCTTCGACTTCCTCGGCGAGTTCCCGCTGGAGCCGGTCAACGGCAAAGCGGGCAGCGCGATGCTGGTGGACGATTACGGCCACCATCCGACCGAGGTGGACGCCACGTTGAAAGCGGCGCGCGCCGGTTGGCCGGACAAGCGTCTGGTGATGATCTTCCAGCCGCACCGCTATACGCGTACCCGCGACCTGTATGACGATTTCGCCAACGTGCTGTCGCAGGTGGATGTGCTGCTGATGCTCGACGTGTACGCCGCCGGCGAAGCGCCGATCCCTGGCGCGGACAGCCGTTCGCTGTGCCGCACCATCCGCAGCCGTGGCAAGCTGGATCCGATTCTGGTTTCCGATGCCGACACCGTGCCGGAAACGCTGGCGCAGCTGCTGCAGGATGAAGATTTGGTGCTGGTGCAAGGCGCCGGCAACGTGGGCAAAATCGCGCGTAAACTGGCTGAGCTGAAGCTGCAGCCGCCGAAGAAAGAGGAGGAGCACCATGGCTGATAAAGTTGCAGTTCTGCTGGGCGGCACCTCCGCTGAGCGTGACGTTTCCCTGCAATCCGGCGCCGCCGTGCTGGCCGGGTTGCGCGAAGCCGGTATCGATGCGCACGGCGTCGATACCCGCGATTTCCCGGTGACCCAGTTGAAAGAGCAGGGATTCACCAAAGTGTTTATCGCGCTGCACGGCCGCGGCGGCGAGGATGGCACCCTGCAAGGGCTGCTGGAGTTCCTCGAGCTGCCTTATACCGGCAGCGGCGTAATGGCCTCGGCGCTGACCATGGACAAATGGCGTACCAAGATGGTGTGGCAGTCGATGGGCTTACCGGTGGCGCCTTACGTGGCGTTGAATCGCCAGCAGTACCTTGGCGCCGATAAAGCGGCGCTGCTGACGCGCGTGGCGGATCTCGGCCTGCCGCTGATCGTCAAGCCGAGCCGCGAAGGCTCCAGCGTCGGCATGAGCAAGGTCACCGAGAGCGCCGCGTTGGAAGCCGCGTTGGAAGAGGCCTTCCGCCATGACGACGACGTGCTGGTGGAGAAGTGGCTGAGCGGCCCGGAATACACCGTAGCGATGCTGGGCGACCAGGTGCTGCCGTCGATCCGCATCCAGCCGGCCGGCGTGTTTTACGACTACCAGGCCAAGTATATTTCGGACGACACGCAGTACTTCTGCCCGAGCGGTTTGAGCGCCGAGCAGGAAGCCGAGATGGCAGCGTTGGCGCTGCGCGCTTACCGCGGTCTGGACTGCAGCGGCTGGGGCCGCGTCGACGTGATGCAAGACAGCGATGGCAGCTTCTATCTGCTTGAGGTGAACACCTCTCCGGGCATGACCAGTCATAGCCTGGTGCCGATGGCGGCGCGCCAGTTTGGATTAAGCTTCTCGCAGTTGGTGGCGAGAATTTTGGAGTTGGCCGACTGATATGTCGCAAGCTGCCCTGAATGCGCGCGATCGCGAGGTGGATAACGGCCCGCGCCGCAGCAATGGAACCCAGTTGGCGGGGATGATTTTCCTGCTGATGGTGTTGGGAACGGTCGTGTGGAGCGGTTGGGCGGTGCTTGGCTGGATGAAAGACGCCAGTCGCCTGCCGCTCTCAAGGCTGGTGGTGACCGGCGAACGCCATTACACCACCAACGATGATATTCGTCAGGCGATCCTGGCGCTGGGCGCGCCCGGCACCTTCATGACGCAGGATGTGGACGTTATCCAGCAGCAGATCGAACGTCTGCCGTGGATCAAGCAGGCCAGCGTGCGCAAACAATGGCCGGATGAGCTGAAGATCCATCTGGTGGAGTACGTCCCGGTGGCGCGCTGGAACGATTTGCACATGGTGGACGCCGAAGGCAAAGCGTTCAGCGTGCCGGCGGAGCGGGCAGGCAAACAGAAGTTGCCGCTGCTCTACGGGCCGGAAGGGAGCGAGCAGGATGTGCTGGACGGCTATCGGGCGATGAGCGCCACGTTGGCGGCCAGCAAATATACGCTGAAAATGGCGGCGATGACCGCGCGCCATTCCTGGCAGCTGGCGCTGGACAACGATGTCCGGCTTGAGCTGGGGCGCGATGACCGCAACGGGCGTTTGCAGCGGTTTATCGAGCTTTACCCGGTATTGCAGCAGCAGGGCCAGGCGGAGAGCAAGCGTGTCAGCTATGTCGATCTGCGCTACGAGTCCGGCGCTTCGGTAGGGTGGGCTCCGGTGTTGGTCGATCCGCAGGCGCTTGGCGGTCAGCAAAACAGTAATCAGCAACAGAATCAGGCACAGGCAAAACAACAATGATCAAGTCGACGGACAGAAAACTGGTAGTTGGACTGGAGATCGGTACTGCAAAAGTCTCCGCGTTGGTAGGGGAAGTTCTGCCCGATGGCATGGTCAACATTATCGGGGTGGGCAGCTGCCCGTCTCGCGGCATGGATAAGGGCGGCGTAAACGACCTGGAGTCGGTGGTGAAGTGCGTGCAGCGCGCCATCGATCAGGCCGAGCTGATGGCGGACTGCCAGATCTCTTCGGTGTACCTGGCGCTGTCGGGCAAACACATCAGCTGCCAGAACGAAATCGGCATGGTGCCTATTTCGGAAGAGGAAGTGACGCAGGACGACGTGGAGAACGTGGTGCATACCGCCAAATCGGTGCGCGTGCGCGACGAACACCGTATCCTGCACGTGATTCCTCAGGAATACGCCATCGATTATCAGGAAGGCATCAAAAACCCGGTTGGGCTGTCCGGCGTGCGCATGCAGGCCAAGGTGCATCTGATTACCTGCCATAACGATATGGCGAAGAACATCGTCAAGGCCGTGGAACGTTGCGGCCTGAAAGTTGACCAACTTATTTTTGCCGGTCTGGCCGCGAGTTACGCGGTGCTGACCGAAGATGAACGCGAACTCGGCGTTTGCGTGGTGGATATCGGCGGCGGCACCATGGATATGGCGGTGTACACCGGCGGTGCGCTGCGCCACACCAAAGTGATCCCTTACGCCGGGAACGTGGTCACCAGCGATATCGCTTACGCCTTCGGCACGCCGCCGACCGACGCGGAAGCGATTAAAGTTCGACACGGCTGTGCGCTTGGGTCGATTGTTAGCAAGGATGAGAATGTAGAGGTGCCTAGCGTCGGGGGACGTCCTCCGCGCAGTCTGCAAAGACAGACGCTGGCTGAAGTCATTGAGCCACGCTACACCGAACTGTTGAATCTGGTTAACGATGAAATTTTGCAATTGCAGGAGCAACTGCGTCAGCAAGGGGTGAAGCATCATCTGGCGGCAGGTATCGTGCTGACCGGTGGTGCCGCCCAGATTGATGGCCTGGCAGCCTGTGCGCAACGGGTGTTCCACACTCAGGTACGCATCGGCCAACCCTTGAACATCACGGGTCTGACGGATTATGCGCAGGAGCCTTACTACTCAACGGCGGTAGGTCTGCTGCACTATGGAAAAGAGTCTCACCTGAGCGGTGAGACAGAAGTAGAAAAACGCGCCTCGGTGGGCAATTGGTTTAAACGCATCAATAGCTGGCTGAGAAAAGAGTTTTAATGTTTCAACAAAGAGATCATGCTGAGTAATCTTTTTATGATCTCGCAGCGACAGGCACAAAACGGAGAGAAACTATGTTTGAACCAATGGAACTAACCAATGACGCGGTGATTAAAGTCATCGGCGTCGGCGGCGGCGGTGGCAACGCCGTTGAACACATGGTGCGCGAGCGCATCGAAGGTGTTGAATTCTTCGCTGTGAACACGGACGCCCAGGCGCTCCGCAAAACGGCGGTTGGCCAAACCATCCAGATTGGTAGCGGTATTACCAAAGGTCTGGGTGCGGGCGCGAACCCTGAAGTGGGTCGCAATTCAGCGGAAGAAGACCGCGAAGCCCTGCGCGCAGCGCTGGACGGCGCAGACATGGTCTTCATCGCGGCCGGCATGGGCGGCGGTACCGGTACCGGTGCGGCGCCAGTGGTGGCTGAAGTGGCTAAAGATTTGGGTATTCTGACCGTGGCCGTGGTGACCAAGCCTTTCAACTTCGAAGGCAAAAAGCGCATGGCATTCGCGGAGCAGGGTATCGCTGAACTGTCCAAACACGTGGACTCGCTGATCACCATCCCGAACGACAAACTGTTGAAAGTTCTGGGTCGTGGCATCTCTCTGCTGGACGCGTTCGGCGCGGCCAACGACGTGCTGAAAGGCGCGGTGCAGGGTATCGCCGAGCTGATCACCCGTCCGGGCCTGATGAACGTCGACTTCGCCGACGTGCGCACCGTGATGTCCGAAATGGGCTACGCGATGATGGGTTCCGGCGTCGCTTGCGGTGAAGACCGCGCCGAAGAAGCGGCCGAAATGGCGATCTCCAGCCCGCTGCTGGAAGACATCGATCTGTCTGGCGCGCGCGGCGTGCTGGTCAACATCACCGCCGGCTTCGACCTGCGTCTGGATGAGTTCGAAACCGTGGGTAACACCATCCGCGCGTTCGCCTCCGACAACGCGACCGTGGTTATCGGTACCTCGCTGGATCCGGAAATGAACGACGAACTGCGCGTCACCGTGGTGGCGACCGGTATCGGCATGGACAAGCGTCCTGAAATCACCCTGGTGACCAATAAGCAGGCCAGCCAGCCGGTGATGGATCACCGTTACCAGCAGCACGGTATGTCGCCTCTGCCGCAGGAAGTGAAACCTGCCGCCAAGGTGGTCAACGACCAAGCTGCGCAGCCGAATAAAGAGCCCGACTATCTTGATATTCCAGCCTTCCTGCGTAAACAGGCAGACTAAGAATATCCTGAGAATTTGGAATCTCCGCTCTTTGTGCTAAACTGTCCCGCCAGCCTTGCTGTATGCTTGGCTGGTAGGATGGATAACATTGCGAGATAAAACGATGATCAAACAAAGGACATTAAAACGTATTGTTCAGGCGACTGGTGTCGGTTTGCATACCGGCAAGAAAGTCACGCTGACAATGCGCCCAGCGCCGGCTAATACCGGGGTCATCTATCGTCGCACTGACTTGAATCCACCGGTTGATTTTCCGGCTGATGCAAAATCCGTGCGTGATACCATGCTCTGTACTTGCCTGGTGAATGAGCATGACGTGCGTATTTCGACCGTTGAGCACCTCAACGCCGCGCTGGCTGGGCTGGGCATCGACAACATCGTCATTGAAGTCGACGCCGCTGAAATCCCAATCATGGACGGCAGCGCCAGTCCGTTCGTGTTCTTGCTGCTGGATGCCGGCATCGAAGAACTGAACTCGGCGAAGAAATTCCTGCGTCTGAAAGAGACCGTGCGCGTTGAAGATGGCGACAAGTGGGCCGAGCTGTCCCCGCATAACGGGTTCCGCCTGGACTTCACCATCGACTTCAACCACCCGGCTATCGACGCCAGCTCTCAGCGCTATCGTCTCGATTTCTCGGCTGAGTCGTTCGTGCGTCAAATCAGCCGCGCGCGTACCTTCGGGTTCATGCGTGACATCGAATACCTGCAGTCCCGCGGTCTGGCCCTGGGCGGCAGCTTCGATTGCGCCATCGTGGTGGATGATTACCGCGTGCTGAACGAAGACGGTCTGCGTTTCGAAGACGAGTTCGTACGTCACAAAATGCTGGACGCCATCGGCGACCTGTTCATGTGCGGCCACAACATCATTGGCGCGTTCACCGCGTACAAGTCTGGCCACGCGTTGAACAACAAACTGCTGCAGGCCGTGCTGGCCAAGCAGGAAGCGTGGGAATACGTGACCTTCCAGGACGAAGCCGAAATGCCATTGGCATTCAAGGCACCGTCTACCGTATTGGCGTAAGGTCTGAATTCCTCGCCTGCGAGTAACGGCAGGCGTATCCCCTGAGAGCCTGAGCATTCAGGCTCACGAGGGTGTGATGTCGGCTGCCCGATGTTTTGCAGTTGTGTCGCTGATTACTTATCACGACTGGTTGTGTTGGTACCCTCTCCGGCCAATGCAGCCAGCCGTTCCAATATCTTGCGCAGTTTCTCCGGGCTACGGCTCGCCAATCCCCTCAGCTCTTCTGCACTTTCCAGACTCAAATGGCGCATCGTCACGGGTTTTTCCGGCGCTTTTTCGGCGCTTTGCACTTGGTTGCTGCCTTTCGCCATCAAGGCCGGATTAATCCTGATGTCGATCGACGACAATGATGGTAGAATTTGCGCTCGTAGTGCAGACAGCAAAGCGGGTTGTTCGTAGCGCAAGCGCATCATCCAACTGGCATTTGCTGTTTCGAGCACTAAAATACCCTGTCGGAAATTCGCGACGCGGCACCAGGGATGCAGGGGAGCGGGCAACAGGCCCTTCACTGCACGGTTAAGCTTGAGCAGCGCCACCGCGCGTTGCTGGACGTTATGCAGCGGCCCTTTGCTGCCGGCAGACGCGTCGTCGAACAGGACATCTAATAATTGTGGACGGCTATCGCGCATAATGGGCTCCGGCGGATTATAAACTCGTGATCGGTATTCTAAATCGTTGGCGACAATTTGGCAGACGTTATTTCTGGCCCCATCTCCTGTTAGGGATGGTTGCGGCCACGCTTGGCGCGTCTTCCAATTTGTCCGGCGCTCCCGATCAGGCCGCACTGCCGAGCACATCGTCCAGCCTTAACCGGCAAAATTCGGCCAACGGCGCCTTCAACAGCCTGGCCCTGCTGCAGGACGCGCATCGCCGCCCTACCTTCAGCGTAGATTACTGGCAGCAGCATGCGCTGCGCACCGTCATTCGTCACCTCTCTTTCGCGCTGGCGCCGCAGGCGGTTTATGCGCGGGTGCAGGAGAGCGAAGCCGAAGCGGAACCCCCTTTGCAGGTGGCGCAACTGGCGCTGCTTTCTACTCTCAACGCGCTGCTGACGCACGAGCCGAAGCCGCCGACCATCATTCGTCACACACACCTTGAGGTGCTGCCAACGCTGGCGCGGCACCAGACCGGCCTGTGGGTGGCGCAGGTACAGGGCATTCGTGCCGGGCCTGCCGCGCTCGTCTGACTCCGCCCTTAGGGCACAAAAACCATAAATAATAGCAAGTTGACTGCCGTATTCGGCCGTCATGACAGAGATATCAAACATCATGTTAGTGAAATTATTAACCAAAGTTTTTGGTAGCCGTAACGATCGTACCCTGCGCCGCATGCGCAAAGTGGTTGAGCAGATCAACCGCATGGAACCGGACATGGAAAAACTGTCCGATGACGAGCTGAAAGCGAAAACCAACGAGTTCCGCGCGCGCCTGGAAAAGGGCGAGTCGCTGGAAAGCCTGATCCCCGAAGCCTTCGCCGTGGTGCGTGAGGCGAGCAAGCGCGTGTTCGGCATGCGCCACTTCGACGTGCAGCTGCTGGGCGGCATGGTGCTGAACGACCGCTGCATCGCCGAGATGCGCACCGGTGAAGGTAAAACCCTGACCGCGACGCTGCCGGCTTATCTGAACGCCCTGAGCGGCCGCGGCGTGCACGTCGTGACCGTCAACGACTACCTGGCGCAGCGCGACGCCGAAAACAACCGTCCGCTGTTCGAGTTCCTCGGCCTGAGCATCGGCATCAACCTGCCGGGCATGCCGGCGCCGGCCAAGCGCGAAGCTTACGCCGCCGACATCACCTACGGCACCAACAACGAATACGGCTTCGACTACCTGCGCGACAACATGGCGTTCAGCCCGGAAGAGCGCGTGCAGCGCAAACTGCACTATGCGCTGGTGGATGAGGTGGACTCCATCCTGATCGATGAAGCGCGTACGCCGCTGATCATCTCCGGCCCGGCCGAAGACAGCTCCGAGATGTACATCAAGGTCAACAAGCTGATCCCTAAACTGATCCGCCAGGAAAAAGAAGACTCCGACACCTTCAAGGGTGAAGGGCACTTCTCGGTGGATGAAAAGGCGCGTCAGGTGCACCTGACCGAACGCGGCCTGATCCTGATCGAAGAGATGCTGGTGGAAGCCGGCATCATGGATGAAGGCGAGTCGCTGTACTCACCGACCAACATCATGCTGATGCACCACGTGACCGCCGCGCTGCGCGCCCACGTGCTGTTCACCCGCGACGTCGATTACATCGTGAAAGACGGCGAAGTGATCATCGTTGACGAACACACCGGCCGTACCATGCAGGGCCGCCGTTGGTCCGATGGTCTGCACCAGGCGGTGGAAGCCAAAGAAGGCGTGGAGATCCAGAACGAGAACCAGACGCTGGCTTCGATCACCTTCCAGAACTACTTCCGTCTGTACGAGAAGCTGGCCGGCATGACCGGTACCGCCGATACCGAAGCCTTCGAATTCAGCTCGATCTACAAGCTGGACACCATCGTGGTACCCACCAACCGTCCGATGATCCGTAAGGACATGCCGGATCTGGTGTACATGACCGAGAAAGAGAAGATCGGCGCCATCATCGAAGACATCCGCGAGCGCACCGCCAAAGGCCAGCCTGTGCTGGTGGGCACCATCTCAATCGAGAAATCCGAAGTGGTTTCCCATGAGCTGACCAAAGCGGGCATCGAGCACAAGGTGCTGAACGCCAAATTCCACGCCATGGAAGCGGACATCGTCGCCCAGGCCGGCCAGAGCGGCGCGGTGACCATCGCCACCAACATGGCGGGCCGTGGTACCGATATCGTGCTGGGCGGCAGCTGGCAGGCCGAAGTGGCGCTGCTGGAAGCGCCGACCGAAGAGCAGATCGAAGCCATCAAAGCCGCCTGGAAAGTGCGCCACGACGCGGTGCTGGCGGCGGGCGGCCTGCATATCATCGGTACCGAGCGCCATGAATCGCGCCGTATCGATAACCAGCTGCGCGGCCGTTCCGGTCGTCAGGGCGACGCCGGTTCATCCCGCTTCTACCTGTCGATGGAAGATGCCCTGATGCGCATCTTCGCCTCGGATCGCGTGTCCGGCATGATGCGTAAACTGGGTATGAAAGAAGGCGAAGCGATTGAGCACCCGTGGGTGACCAAGGCGATCGCCAACGCCCAGCGCAAGGTGGAGAGCCGCAACTTCGACATCCGTAAGCAACTGCTGGAATACGACGACGTCGCCAACGATCAGCGTCGCGCCATCTACAGCCAGCGTAACGAATTGCTGGACGTGTCCGATGTGAGCGAAACCATCGCCAGCATCCGTGAGGACGTGTTCAAGAGTACCATCGACAACTACATCACACCGCAATCGCTGGAAGAAGAGTGGGACATTCAGGGGCTGGAAGAGCGCCTGAAGAACGACTTCGATCTGGAGATGCCGATCGCACAATGGCTGGACAAAGAGCCGGAGCTGCACGAAGAAACGCTGCGCGAACGCATTTTGGAGAACGCCAAAGAGCAGTACCAGCGTAAGGAAGAAGTGGTCGGCAGCGAAATGATGCGCAACTTCGAGAAGGGCGTGATGCTGCAGACGCTGGACTCCCTGTGGAAAGAGCACCTGGCGGCGATGGACTACCTGCGTCAGGGCATCCACCTGCGCGGTTATGCGCAGAAGGATCCGAAGCAGGAGTACAAGCGTGAATCCTTCAACATGTTCGCCACCATGCTGGAATCGCTGAAATACGAAGTGATCAGCGTGCTGAGCAAGGTACAGGTGCGGATGCCGGAAGAGGTGGAGGCGCTGGAACAGCAGCGTCGTGAAGAGGCTGAGCGCCTGGCACAGCACCAACAGCTGAGCCACCACGACGAAAACGCGCTGGTGACCGAAGATCCGAATGCCCCGGCGATCGCCGAGCGTAAAGTGGGCCGCAACGATCCTTGCCCATGCGGCTCCGGCAAGAAGTTCAAGCAGTGCCACGGCCGCCTGCAGTAATGCCGGCCGCGGTTAACCGATAACATCCAGGGGTTCAGCTTGCTGAGCCCCTGTTTTTTGGCACCCATCAGGAGGGTGAGATGAAACATCTGAATATCGCCGTGGGCATTATCCGCAATGCTCAACAGGAGATCTTTATTACCCGCCGCGCCGCCGATGCGCACATGGCCGGTTTTTGGGAGTTTCCCGGCGGCAAGATCGAACAGGGTGAAACACCTGAACAGGCGCTGAGCCGTGAGCTGCGTGAAGAGACCGGTATCGAAGCCGAGCGCGCCGAACTGCTGGAGGTGGTGGAGCATCGCTTCAGCGATCGCATCGTGACGCTGAATTTTTATCTGGTTGAGCGTTGGGCGGGCGAGCCGTTTGGCCGCGAGGGGCAACCGATGCGCTGGGTCAAACAGGCGGAGCTGCAAGAAGAGGAGTTCCCGGAAGCCAACGCCGGTATTATCCAACTGCTGGTGGCACAGGCGAACGCCGCGCAATAACAAGATTGGCCTGGCGGGCGCCAGGCCTTCAACCGGCGACTAGCGGTCGTCGAGTTCGCTCCAGTCTTCGCTTTCCGACAGATCGCTGTTGCTCGGAATACGCTTCTCTTCATCGGCCCATTCGCCAAGATCGATCAGCTGGCAGCGCTTGCTGCAAAACGGCCGGAACGGGCTGACTTCGCCCCAAACCACGCCGGTGCCACAGGTTGGGCATTTCACTACGGTCGTCATAACGGTTCCTTACGCCTTCTGACAGTGCTGAGAAGGCTTTCTTTCACGGGTTCAACAACAGGCCAGTTCGAACGTCAGGCGTTCAGGCACCACGCCGTTTTCACTGTCGAGCGGCAGGAAACGGATGGCGTAACGCGTCTTGTGGCCGGAAATCTGCGGATAAAGCTGCGGCGCCAGATGGAGACGCAGACGCAGCAGATCCGCCCCTTCGGCGTTGTCCTGGAAAAAGCCGTTCAGGCTGATTTGGTTGCGGAACGGCCCGGATTGACGGATCAGATCCAACACCATGATCAACGCTTGATTCAGCGGCTCCAGCGATTGCAGCCAGGCGGCGACGTCGGCGTCGCGATCCTGCTGCGGCGCGTGCATCCACATGTGCAGGGTCGGCAGATCGAAGCTGCAGCAGCCGCCAGGGATGTTCAGCCGCTGGCGTACCAGGGCGATCAGCCGATCTTCACGCAGCGCCTGACCGAGGCGCGGTGCCGCCATCAGCGCTGATGAACGCGACTTCAGCTGGCCGCGCAGCTGATCGATCAGCGCCATATCCACGCCCGGCACATCGGCCCAGGCCAACAGTTTCTGCTGCTGACGTTCCAGCTCCTTGAGCAGTTCGGTGCGCACCTCGCCACGCTCCAGTACGTCCAGCAAATCGGAGACGGTACGGAAAAAGGTGAGGGCGATGGCGGTTTCACTCAGGGCACGTTGGCCGTGCAGCTGTTGCAGCAGAAATTCGATGCGCAGCCAGGTGCGCATCTTCTCATTCAGCGGGTGTTCAAAGAGAACGGTTGGGGAAACATCACTCATGCAGTTTAATCCTGTTGGGGCGCTGTTGCCGCCAGTTCAAGGTAGCGACGATGCAGTGCGGCGACCCGTGGCTCTATCCCCTGAGCGGCGCCGCTGTTGTCAATAATGTCATCCGCCACGGCGAGGCGCTGCTGGCGCGTGGCCTGGGCGGCGAGAATGCTTTGCGCTTGCTCACGGCTGACGCCGTCGCGCGCGATGGTGCGAGCCAACTGGGTTTCGGCATCGACGTCGATCACCAGTACGCGATCGGCATGATCCTGCAGGCCGTTTTCCACCAGCAGCGGCACCACCCACAGCGCGTAAGGGCTGGCGGCCTGCGCCAGCTGGCGCTGGGTTTCGCGGTGTATCAGCGGATGCAGCAGTTGGTTCAGCCAGGCTTTGTCATCGGGGTGGCTGAAAATGCGCTGGCGCAGCGCAGCGCGGTTCAATGCGCCGTCGGGCAGCAACATTTCATTACCAAATCGTTCGGCGATCGTGGCCAAAGCAGGGGTGCCCGGCTCGACGACCTGACGGGCGATCACGTCGGCATCGACGATGGTTGCGCCGTGGCGCGCGAAGGCGTTTGCGACGGTCGTTTTGCCGCTGCCTATGCCCCCGGTCAACGCAACAATGTAGGCCATGGTGTTAGGTGCATCCGATGTTCATAAAAAAATAATAGACGAATCATAAAGCGATCGCGCAGAAGTGCAAGTCGACAGGCGGCGCTTGCGCGTCGGGCCTGCCAGGATGGCGAGAAAAAGCGCAGCGGCACGGCAAAAATGAGCGGACAATCACACTGCGGTTATGCAGGTAAATTTGTCGGATTGTAGCGTAAATAAAGGCGAATTCGCAGTCTTGTTCGGCGATTATTAGCGCGTATTATAACGTCACTGGAACTGGCATTAATCTCGCCGCCGCCTTTCCGCGTCACTGGAAAGCCGTCGGGCAGAGGTGCGAATATCCTCCTTGCGATCCGTCGCCATTAACCAGGAAATCATGAGTCATGCGTATTGAAGAAGATTTGAAGTTAGGCTTTAAAGACGTGCTGATCCGCCCTAAGCGTTCCACGCTGAAAAGCCGTTCAGAAGTTGAACTGGAACGCCAGTTTACCTTCAAGCATTCAGGTTGCAGCTGGTCCGGCGTGCCGATTATCGCCGCCAACATGGACACGGTAGGCACCTTCCGCATGGCCGAGGCCCTGGCTTCTTTCGACGTTCTCACCGCCGTACACAAACATTACAGCGTCGAGCAATGGGCTGACTTCGTGCAGCGCATGCCGGAATCGGTGCTGCGCCACGTGATGGTGTCCACCGGCACCTCCGAAGCCGATTTCGCCAAAATGCAGCAAATCCTGGCGCTGTCTCCGGTGCTGAAATTCATCTGTATCGACGTGGCCAACGGCTATTCAGAGCATTTTGTCGCCTTCCTGCAAAAAGCGCGCGAAGCCTGTCCGAATCACGTGATCTGCGCCGGCAACGTGGTGACCGGCGAGATGGTGGAGGAGCTTATCCTTTCCGGCGCCGACATCGTTAAGGTCGGCATCGGCCCGGGTTCAGTATGCACCACTCGCGTGAAAACCGGCGTGGGCTACCCACAGCTGTCGGCGGTGATCGAATGCGCCGACGCGGCCCACGGGCTGGGTGGCCAAATCGTCAGCGACGGCGGCTGCTCGGTGCCGGGCGATGTCGCCAAAGCCTTCGGCGGCGGCGCTGACTTCGTGATGCTGGGCGGCATGCTGGCCGGTCACGACGAATGCGAAGGCACCGTCGTGGAAGAGAACGGCGAGAAGTTCATGCTGTTCTACGGCATGAGCTCCGAGTCGGCGATGAAGCGCCACGTCGGCGGCGTCGCGGAGTATCGCGCGGCCGAAGGCAAAACCGTCAAGCTGCCGCTGCGTGGCGAGGTGGAGTTTACCGTGCGCGATATCTTGGGCGGCCTGCGTTCCGCCTGTACCTACGTCGGCGCCGAGCGCCTGAAAGAGCTGACCAAGCGCACCACCTTCATCCGCGTGGCGGAGCAGGAAAACCGCGTCTTCGGCAGCAAATAAACCGCACCTTGCATTCGGGCGTCGCACAGCGCGGCGCCCGCTATCCTTTTTCCCTTATCCCAACACGCTGCCCAGTTGAAAGATAGGCAGGTACATGGCGATCACCAAAGCGCCGACAATGCCGCCTACCACCAGCATCAGCAGCGGCTCCAGCGTTTGCGCCAGCGTATCGGCCAACTCGTGGGTCTGCTGTTCATACCACTGCGCCAGTTTATCCAACAAGGCGTCCAGCGAACCGGACTCCTCGCCCACTCGCACCAACTGCCGACACAGCGGTGGAAACAGCGGTTGCAGGCCCAGGGCATGATGAAACGCTTCGCCTTCGGCGATCTGGCGCTGCACCTGTTCCAGCGCCTGCCGGTACAGCAGGTGGTCTGCCGCCAGTGCCGCCGCGTTCAAGCCTTCTACTAGCGTCAGCCCTGCGCGTTGGGTCATGGTCAGGATGCGAAAGGTTTGGCTCAGTGCGCCGCCGCTCACCAGCCGGGCGAGCAGCGGCAGCTTCAGCAAGGCCGCCTGTTCACGCCGGCGCCACGGCGGGCGCGGATGCAGCCAGCGACAATAGCCGAACAGCAACGCGCCCAGCAGCAGCGCCAGATAGGGGCCGACGGCGATCAGTTGCGCAGACAACGCCAATAGCCCCAGGGTAAACCAGGGCAGCGGCGCATCGAACGACTGATAAACCTTGGCGAATTCCGGCAGCACCATCACCAGCATCAGCACGCTGACCAGCAGCGCCACTGCGCAGATGAACAGGGGATAACGCAGCGCTTTGGTCACTTTGCGGCGCAGCAACAGCTGGGCTTCCTGCTGCTGTGCCAGCTGCAGACAACAGCCATCGAGGTTGCCGGTCAGTTCACCGATGGCGATCAACTGGCGATAGATAAGCGGAAAAATCCCCGGTTGTTCGGCGAGGGTTTCGGAAAGCGGTTGTCCTTCTCGCACCTGTTCCGTCAACTGGCGCAACAGGCAACGCCAGGCTGCCGAGGGATGTTCTGCCGCCAGCAGCCGCAGCGCATCGACCAGCGATAACCCGGCCTGCAGCAGAGTGGCGAGCTGGCTGGTGAAGTGGATTAAGGGCTCTCCGCGCCACTGGCCGGGCGGGACGCGTTTGCCGTGCCCAATCCGCCAGGGTTGCAGGCCTTGTTCGATCAGCCACTGGCTCACCTGGCGTTTTTCATCACTCATCAGTTCGCCACGGCGTAAGGCGCCCTGAGCGTCGAGAGCCTGCCAAAGGAACAGCCGGCGCGCTTTCATGGCGCGATTGCGCCGGGCTGGACGACGTCGATCACGCGGTACAGTTCTTCCAGTGAAGTCGTGCCTTCGGTGGCCAGCGCCAGACCCGCCTGCAGCAGCGAAAGCTGCCCCTGCTCGCGGGCGATATCCGCCAGCAGAAGAGGGGCGGCGTTCGCCAGCAAGGCCGCCTGTATTTCCGGCGTAATGGCCAGCAGCTCATACACGCCGATGCGACCATAGTAACCGCCGAAGCAGTGCTCACAGCCATCGGCGCGCCAGGCGGTCAGCGGTTCCGGCCAGATCGAGGCGGGAAAATGCGCCGGCTGGCTGTGCGGATAGCGGCAGTGGCGACACAGCCTGCGTACCAGCCGCTGCGCGACGACCAGCTTCAGGCAGCCGGCGAGCAGGTAGCCGGGGATCCCCATATGCATCAGCCGCGTCAGGGTTTCAGCCGTGGAGTTGGTATGCAGCGTCGACAGTACCAGGTGGCCGGTTTGTGCGGCCTTGACTGCGATCTCGGCAGTTTCCGCATCGCGGATCTCGCCGATCATGATGACATCCGGATCCTGGCGCAGCAGGGCGCGCAGCACCCTGGCGAAGCTCAGATCCGTTTTGGCGTTGATCTGGGTCTGATTGACGCCGAACAGCGGGATCTCGACCGGATCTTCGACGCTGCACAGGTTGCTTTGCGCATCGTTCAACTGGCGCAGCCCGCTGTACAGCGTTACCGTCTTGCCGCTGCCGGTTGGGCCGGTCACCAGGATCAAACCTTGCGGGCAGGCTAACGCCGCCGCGTAGCGCGCCAGATCCGCCCGACTCATGCCCAGTTGATCCAGCGGCAGATCCTGTTGCTCTCCCTGTTGAACGCGCAGCACCACCTTCTCGCCATGCAACGTCGGCAGGGTGGCGATGCGCATGGCATAGCGCGCACCGTCCAGCGTCAGGCTGAGCTGCCCGTCCTGAGGCTGCCGGCGTTCGGCGATATCCAACTGGCCGAGGATCTTCAGCCGGGCGATAAGGCGCGCGGTCAGCTGCGGCGGCGGTGAGGCGAAGGTTTGCAGCACGCCGTCGATGCGCAGGCGCAGGCGAAAATGCTGCCGAAAGGGTTCGAAGTGGATGTCCGAAGCGCGGCGTTGGATGGCCAGGCGCAGCGTCTGGTTGATGAACTGCACTACCGGTGCATCGCCGTCGTCGGCGTAGGCGATGTCGGCGGCGTCCTCTTCGGCCGCCAGCGGCGCCGGGAGCGGCTCGTGGCGTTGGTTCAGCGCCAGCTCAAGCCTGGCCGCCGGCCACTGTTCCAGGTGGATGCGTTTGCCGGTAGCGAAGCGCAGCGCCGCCAGCAATCCTTGCGGCGCTTCTTCGCTGAGCGCGACCGTCAGGGTGGTCGGGTCTTCGTTCAGCGCCAGCGCCTGATAGCGCCGGCACAGGGCGTGAACCTCCTCGCTGATTTGTACGCTCATCGCCGTTACTCCGCTGCGTTATCGAAGCGGAAGACTTCCTGGCACACCTCAACCAGCGTGGCGTTTTCGCTGCTGCACAGTCGGCTCCAGCGGGTCAGCCCTTCGGCGTTCGCTGTGGGGGTTAACGCCACCGCCAGCCCCTGCAGCGTCTGAGCGCCGGTCAGCGTGATCACGCCTTTGACGACCTTCACTCCGCTGACGTAACGCGATGTGCCGCCGGTGGGAATGCCTTTGCTGCCGGCCTCGCAGCCGGCGGGGGCGCCTTCATCCAGCACGCACAGCTCAACCGCCAGCTTATACGGCGCCATGGTTTGCAACATGTCGGTCATCGCCGCTTTCTGAATGTAGCGCTGGTAGGCGGGAATGCCGATGGCGCTGAGGATGGCGATGATGGCGATCACCACCATCAGTTCTATCAGGGTAAAGCCGCGTTGCGTTTCCATACGTTGTTTCCTCCATTGGGGTGTGGAAGGCAACGGTAGCGGCTTGCTTGGGGGCACGGCGAGGGGCTTTTGCGCGTTTCTCGGCGCGCTTCCATCAGTAATGACGTTGTTTGCAGCGGTAAATAAAACAGTGCGAGGGGGGTCGCAATTTTACGGTAACGCCCCCGACAGCGGCCGGGGGCGAGGGGGATCACTTGAAGCGCATCGACAGATCGAGCGCGGTCACATGCTTGGTCAGCGCGCCGACCGAAATGTAATCCACGCCGGTTTCGGCGAAGGTGCGCAGCGTCTCGCTGGTGACGTTGCCGGACACTTCCAGCTGGGCGCGTCCCTGGGTCTGGGCGACCGCCTGGCGCATCATCTCGACGCTGAAGTTGTCCAGCATGATGATGTCGGCGCCGGCGTCCAGCGCCTGCTGCAGTTCATCGAGCGATTCGACCTCCACTTCCACCGGCACATCGGCGTGCAGCCAGAAGGCTTTTTCCACCGCGTTCTTGATAGAACCGGAGGCGATGATGTGATTTTCCTTGATCAGGAAGGCGTCGGAGAGCCCGAGCCGGTGGTTGCTGCCGCCACCGCACAGCACGGCGTATTTCAGCGCGGTGCGCAGGCCGGGCAGGGTCTTGCGGGTATCGAGCAGGCGAGTCCGGGTGCCTTCCAGCAGGGCCACATAGCGGCTGACCTCGGTCGCCACGCCGGAGAGCGTCTGCACGAAGTTCAGCGCGGTGCGCTCGCCGGTCAGCATCACTCGCGCGGGGCCGCGCAGCCGGCAAAGCGGCTGGTTTGGTGTCAGACGATCGCCGTCCGCCACCAGCCACTCCACCTGCACCTGATTGCCCAGTTGAATAAAGACCTCATTCAGCCAACGGCGGCCGCAGAACACACCGGCTTCGCGGGTGATGACGGTGGCTTCGGCCTGCTTGTCAGCCGGTAACAATTGCGCGGTAATATCGCGCCCGGCGTCGACTTCACCCCCCAGGTCTTCGCGCAGCGCCTGGGCGACGGCATAGGGAATATCACTTTCAATTCGTTCAAGAAGCTCGGTGCGGCGACTGTCGGCACTGTAGCGGCGTGTCGGCATGGAAAACTCCGAAATGGACGGTTAGATCGTAGGGGAACATGCTACTCTGTTGCAGGAATAAGTACCACCGCAGAGAGGTGTCTGATGCAGTTGGAAAATGGCTGGATTGTCGGGGCGACGCGAGTGGTCTCGCCGCACTGCGATCGTCGCCCGGATGATGAGCTCCCCTCGCTGCTGGTCATCCACAATATCAGCCTGCCGCCCGGCGAGTTCGGCGGCCCCTATATCGACCAGCTGTTCACCGGCACGCTCGATCCTGCGCAGCATCCTTATTTTGCTGAAATCCATCAGCTGCGGGTGTCGGCGCACTGTCTGATCCGCCGCGACGGGACGATCGTGCAGTATGTGCCCTTCGACCAGCGCGCCTGGCACGCGGGCGTGTCCCTGTATCAGGGGCGCGATCGGTGCAACGATTTCTCCATCGGCATCGAGCTGGAAGGCACCGATCGGCTGCCCTACACCGAGGCGCAATACCGCGCGCTGCAGGCGGTCACCGCGCTGCTGGCCGAACATTATCCGCCGCTGGCGGAAAATATCGTCGGGCATTGCGATATCGCCCCCGGGCGCAAGACCGATCCCGGGCCGGCGTTCGATTGGGATCGCTATCTGGCATCTCTGGAACAACGCGGCGCGCCCGCCGACGCTATGCTTGAGACAAGAAAAAGGGAGAGGAATCGCTAATGACGCTGTTTACGCTGTTGCTGGTTTTGGCCTGGGAGCGCCTGTTTAAGCTGGGTGAACACTGGCAGCTGGATCACCGTCTCGAAGTGGTGTTTCAGCGGCTGCATCGGGTTTCGCTGGCGCAGACGCTGGCGATGACGGCCGCCTGGATGGTGATCGTCTGGGGCATTCTGTGGTTGTCGCACGGGTTATTCTTCGGCGTGGTGACACTGTTGCTGTGGATCGTCATCGATCTGCTGTGCGTCGGCGCCGGCATCAAGCGTAAACACTACCGGGCTTATCTGAAAGCAGCGCGGCAGGGGGATACTCACGCCAGCGATCAGATGGCGGAAGAGCTGGCGTTGATCCACGGCTTGCCGGTGGACTGCAGCGAAGAGCTGCGCCTGCGCGAGCTGCAAAATGCGCTGCTGTGGATCAACTTCCGTTATTACCTGGCGCCGCTGTTCTGGTTTGTGGTGTTTGGGCCTTATGGGCCGATAGCGCTGGCGGGTTATGCTTTCCTGCGCGCCTATCAAACCTGGCTGGCGCGCCACAATACACCGCTGGAGCGTTCGCAGTCGGGCATCGATCACCTGTTGAACTGGCTGGACTGGATCCCGGTGCGTTTAGCCGGGGCTGCCTATGCGCTGTTCGGCCATGGCGAGCGCGCGCTGCCGGCCTGGTTCGCTTCGTTGGGGGATCTGCACTCGTCGTCGTATCAGGTGTTAACGCGGCTGGCGCAGTTCTCGCTGGCGCGCGATCCGCATATGGATCCGGTGCAAACGCCGCGGGCGGCGGTGACGCTGGCGCGCAAGGTGACGATGATCATCGTGGTGGTAGTGGCGCTGCTGACCATTTACGGCACGCTGCTTTAAGCCGCTGCGAAAAGCAAAACGGGCGCCGAGGCGCCCATTTTTTTGGCCATTCGGCCGGGATTACAGCTTGGCGAAACAGCGACGCGCGGCGTCGATGGTGCGCTGGATGTCTTCCTTGCTGTGCGCCACGGACATAAAGCCCGCTTCGAAGGCGGACGGCGCCAGATACACCCCTTCTTCCAGCATCAGGTGGAAGAAGCGCTTGAAGCGCTCCACGTCGCACTGCATGACGTCCTGGTAGCAGGTGACCGCCGGCGCGTCGGTGAAGAACAGGCCGAACATGCCGCCGACGTTGTTGACCACCAACGGGATGTTCTCTTCCTGCGCCGCGTGCAGCAGGCCCGCGGCCAGCATTTCGGTCAGTTCGGTCAGCGTCTGGTGCACGCCGACCTGCGACACTTCGGTCAGGCAAGCGTAGCCCGCCGCCATGGCGATCGGGTTGCCGGACAGGGTGCCCGCCTGGTAGACCGGGCCGGTCGGCGCCAGCGCGTCCATCACCTCGCGACGGCCGCCGAAGGCGCCCACCGGCATGCCGCCGCCGATGATTTTGCCGAGGCAGGTCAGATCAGGCTCGACACCGTAATAGGATTGCGCGCCGGCCAGCGCCACGCGGAAGCCGGTCATCACTTCGTCGATGATCAGCAGCGCGCCGTATTTGTCGCACAGGGCGCGCAGGCCCGGCAGGAATTCCGGCAGCGGCGGCACGCAGTTCATGTTGCCGGCGACCGGCTCGACGATGATGCAGGCGATCTCGGACGGGTATTGCTCGAAGGCGGCGCGCACCGAGTCCAGATCGTTATAGGTGCAGGTCAGGGTGTGTTTGGCGAAATCGGCCGGCACGCCCGGTGAGTTCGGCTGGCCGAGGGTCAGTGCGCCGGAACCGGCTTTCACCAGCAGGCAGTCGGCATGGCCGTGGTAGCAGCCTTCGAACTTGATGATTTTATCGCGGTTGGTGTAGCCGCGCGCCAGACGAATAGCGCTCATGGTGGCTTCGGTGCCCGAGTTCACCATGCGCACCATATCCATGGTCGGCACCAGTTCGGTGACCAACTGCGCCATTTTGACTTCCATCTCGGTCGGCGCGCCGAAGCTCAGGCCGCGCTGCGCCGCTTCGATTACCGCGTCGCGGATAGCCGGGTGGTTGTGCCCCAGCACCATCGGCCCCCAGGAACCGACATAGTCGATATAGGCCTTGCCGTCGGCATCGAACAGGTAAGCCCCGTCTGCCCGCTCGATAAACAGCGGCACACCGCCCACGCCGGTGAATGCACGCACCGGAGAGTTCACCCCGCCGGGGATCAACTGTTGCGCCTGGGCGTACAGACTTTCGGACTTGCTGTGTAGGCTCATAAATCGGCTCCTGGATTCTCTTTTGAATGATTTGACCGCGCTATTCTAGAGGAGAGCGCCGCGTTATGAAACGATCACAGTCAGATACCATTAACGGCAGCGCCCGCCGCCGGGTTGGGGTAGAATAACCGCCTTGCCTATTTGTATTACAAATTACCTGACGAATCACTCGCGATGACTGAATCACAATCACAGCCTGCAGGGGCATTGAGCCCGCGTCTTAGCCGCAGCGATGCGGTGCGCCAGTTTATCCGCCGCGATAAAACGCCGGTGGCGATCCTGTTGATGGCCGCGCTGGTGGGTACGCTGGCCGGCTTGCTCGGCGTGGCCTTCGATAAAGCGGTGGAGTGGGTGCAGCAGCAGCGGCTGGCTTCACTGGCGCAGGTCGCCGATTCCTGGCTCCTGGTGTGGCCGCTGGCGTTTATCCTGTCCGCCGCGCTGGCGGCGCTGGGTTATTACCTGGTGCGCCGCTTTGCGCCGGAAGCGGGCGGCTCGGGCATTCCGGAGATCGAAGGCGCGCTGGAGGAGCTGCGGCCGGTGCGCTGGTGGCGCGTGATCCCGGTGAAATTCATCGGCGGCATGGGCACGCTGGGGGCGGGTATGGTGCTGGGGCGCGAAGGGCCCACGGTGCAGATGGGCGGCAACGTCGGGCGCATGGTATTGGACATGCTGCGCATTCGCGGCGCCGAGGCGCGCCATTCGCTGCTGGCGACCGGGGCCGCCGCCGGCTTGTCCGCCGCGTTCAACGCGCCGCTGGCCGGCATCCTGTTCATCATCGAAGAGATGCGGCCGCAGTTTCGCTACAACCTGATCTCGATTAAAGCGGTATTCATCGGCGTTATCATGTCGAGCGTGGTGTTCCAGCTGTTTAACGGCCAGGGATCGGTGATCGAAGTCGGCAAGCTTTCTTCGGCGCCCATCAATACCCTGTGGCTCTATCTGGTGCTGGGGGCGATCTTCGGCGCGGTGGGCGTGGGATTCAACGCGTTGATCTTCCGCACCCAGGACATGTTTGCGCGCCTGCACGGCGGCAGAATGCGCAATGTCTTGCTGATGGGCGGGCTACTCGGCGGCGTGTGCGGCATTCTGGGGCTGATTCAGCCGGAGGCGGCGGGCGGCGGCTTTGGGCTGATCCCGATCGCCGCGGCGGGCAATTACAGCGTCGGCATGCTGATGTTTATCTTTATTACCCGTATCTTCACCACACTGCTGTGCTTCGGTTCCGGCGCGCCGGGCGGCATCTTCGCGCCGATGCTGGCGTTGGGCACGCTGTTCGGCACCGCCTTCGGGCTGGCGGGGGCGCACCTGTTCCCGCAATACGGCATCGAGGCGGGCACCTTCGCCATCGCCGGCATGGGGGCATTGTTCGCCGCGACGGTGCGCGCCCCGCTGACCGGCATCGTGCTGGTGCTGGAAATGACCGACAACTACCAGCTGATTTTACCGATGATCATCACCTGCCTCGGCGCCACGGTGGTGGCGCAACTGCTCGGCGGCAAGCCGCTGTATTCGTCGATCCTGGCCCGCACGTTGCAAAAACAGGAGGCGCAGCTGGCGCGAGAAGCGGCGGAGAAAACAGGTAAGGAAAATACAACAAATGCGGTGAATACTTGAACGCAACACTCAGGTATCGGATAATCGTTAATATTAATCAGGCGGCCATAGTAGCGATCTGATGCTGAACAATGTTGGGAGTAAAGACTATGAGTGATGAAACGGCACTGCCCCTGCAATTTACCGAGGCAGCAGCAAACAAGGTGAAGTTCCTGATTGCTGACGAAGAAAACCCGAACCTGAAGTTGCGGGTTTACATTACCGGTGGCGGCTGCAGCGGATTCCAGTACGGCTTCACTTTTGACGACAAGGTCAACGATGGCGACATGACCATCGAGAAGCAGGGCGTAGCGCTGGTGGTCGATCCGATGAGCCTGCAGTATCTGGTGGGCGGTTCGGTGGACTACACCGAAGGGCTGGAAGGGTCGCGCTTCGTGGTGACCAACCCGAATGCCAAAACCACCTGCGGTTGCGGTTCTTCGTTCAGCATCTGAGTTCGCCTGTCAGAATATCAACCCGCTCGCCTGCCGGCCGGCGGGTTTTTTTATGTCTACCATTCCACCAGGATCACTTCCGCGCCGTTCTCCTGGGTCGGTGGGGTGCGGATGACCTTGGGCTGCGCCGCCGCATGGCTGCATTCGGCCTGTGGCGCAGCGGCTTCGAGGCGCACGGCGCATTGCGGTTCAATGGTCAGGGTAACGCCGATCTGGCCGCTGACGGCATCGGCATAGACGGCGCCACTCAGCAGAGCGCCACAGCAGGCAAGCAGAATTTTTTTCATCATTGCGGGAATAGCCATCCGTAAGCAATCTTGTGATGACTTATCGGCAAAAAGTTAAAAAGTTTTAACAGCGCGGGGAAAGCCTTAACCTGAGGGTTACAGAATTTTACATCGTCACTACGCTATTTTTCGGGCGAAAATAATACCAACAAACACGTTTTTAGTCTAATAAATCACCAGGCCGCCGTCCCGAAGGACGACGGCTCAGCGTTCGAGGATAAAGGCGGGCAGTTTGAGATGCCAACGAATGGCCGCCAGCCGAATGGCCAGGGTGATGAGCATGCCCAGCATCATGGCCTGCTGCAGTGGCATGCCGAAGGTATAAAACGCCGTGGCGTGCACGATACCGCCGATGATGCAGGCGGTGGCGTAAATTTCGGTGCGCAGGATCATCGGGATCTCGCGCGCCAGCACGTCGCGGATAATGCCGCCGCCGACGCCGGTGATCACCCCCATGCAGATCGCCACCAGCGGGCCGGTGCCGGCCGCGAAGGCCTTGTTGACGCCGATACCGACGAACACCGCCAGCCCGACGGCGTCCAGCACCGGCAGCACCCACTTCGGCAGGCGGCGCGGCTGGCGTACCAGCAGCAGCGTCAAGACGCAGGTGATCATCGCCACCACCAGGTCGGTGGGATCCTTGACCCAGAATACCGGGCCGTTGGCCAGCGCCATATCGCGGATGGTGCCGCCGCCGACCGCGGTGACCACGCCCAATACCAGCACGCCGAACGGATCCATGCGCAGCTTGCCGGCCAGCAGTACGCCGGAGACGGCGAACACCGCGGTGCCGAGAATATCCAGCCAGAACACCAACATCAGCGGATCTCCGCCAACGGGTGGCACAGCTGCTGCGCTGCCAACAGGATGCGCGGCCCGCCGCGATTGAACCAGTCTTCGTTCAGCGCGATCACCGGCACCTGCAGCTGCGGCGCCCAGAAGGCCTTCACATTGGCGGCCTCTTTTGCGCCGCCGGTGATGACGATGGCCTGCGGTTGACGCGCCAGCACCTGCTCGCGGCTGATCTGCGGCCAAGGGGTGCGGCTGTCGGCGAAGACGTTCTGCGCGCCGCACAGCGCCAGCACCTGGCTCTGCAGCGTGGCGCCGGAGCTGGTGAACAGCGGCTGGGTGCCGAACTGTAGCAGCACCCGCCGCGGCGGGTTGGCGGCGTACTGTTGCTTGAGAGCGGCGAACTGGCGGCGAAGGGCATCCGCCGCCTGATGCGCCTGGTCCGGGTGCGGGCTGTAGCGCGCCAGCTTGTCCAACAGGCCGGCGAGCCCCTCGAGATTGTCGGCGTCCGCATAGAAGATCGGGATGCCGAACGCGGCGAGCTGATCGAGCACGCGCTGCGGATTGCCGCCGCGCCAGGCGAGGATCAGGTCCGGCTTCAGCGCCAGCACCCGTTCCAGATTGATGCCCTGCCAGGAAGCTACCTGCTCCAGCCTGGCGGCCTGTGGCGGATAATCGGAATAGGCGCTCGCCGCCACCAAGACATCGCCCATGCCGGCGGCATAGGCGAGTTCGGTGGCGTTGGGCGCCAGGCTGATCACCCGCTGGGCGGCGCCGGCCGGCATGGCCAGCCAGAGCGCCAGCAGCCAGAACGCCGAGGTGAAGCGCAGCCTCACATCAACCGCGCTTGGCCAGGGTTTGCAGCATGGCGTTGACCATCAGCGTAGACTGTTTGGCCGCCACCACCAGGAACTCGTCAAAGCTCATGTGCGACTCGCTGTCGGCGACGTCGGAAATGGCGCGCACCACCACGAACGGCGTGCCGAACAGATGGCAGACGTGGGCGATCGCTGCGGCTTCCATTTCCACCGCGGCGACGCGCGGGAAGGTAGCGCGAATGCGCGCCAGCGGCTCGGCGCCGTTGATGAAGGCGTCACCGCTGCAAATCAGGCCGCGCACCGCGTGCAGATCCAGCTGTTTGATGCAGCTTTCCGCCAGCGCGATCAGCGCGTCGTCGGCGACGAACGCCGCCGGGCAGCCGGCCATCTGGCCCGGCTCGTAACCGAAAGCGGTAACGTCGGCGTCGTGGTAGCGTACTTCTTCCGATACCACGATATCCCCCACGCGCAGCGTGCTGGCCAGGCCACCGGCGGAGCCGGTGTTGATCACCACGTCCGGGCTGCAGTGTTCCAGCAGCAGGGTGGTGCCCATGGCGGCAGAGACTTTGCCGATGCCGGATTTCAGCAGGGCCACTTCAACGCCGCCGATCTGGCCGGTGTAGATTTCGCAGCCCGCACGTTGGATGGTTTGACGGTTTTCGATTTGATCGCGCAGCAGGGTGACTTCCTGCTCCATTGCGCCGATGATGCCTACTTTCATAAATAACACTCGCTGATTGGCCGTGAGAATTGCGGCATAGTCTATCATGGCTGTGTGTGAGAGATAATGCGTTGCATCCGCCGCCGGGAATTGTTATCACGGGGCAGGGCGTAACGGCGGAGGAACAGATGTCCGGGATCGACTTCAAGCAAAAAATCAGTTTCCAACGGCCTTTCAGTAAACCGATCGAGGCTGAGGAAGAGTACGACATCGTGCGGCAGTTCGAGAGCGATCGCGGTCGCATCGTCAACTCGGCCGCCATTCGCCGTCTGCAGCAAAAAACCCAGGTGTTTCCGCTCGAGCGCAACGCGGCGGTACGCAGCCGCCTGACGCACTCGATGGAGGTGCAGCAGGTCGGGCGCCACATCGCCAAAGAGATCCTCAACCGCTTCAAACAGGCAGGGAAGATCGATGAACTCGGCCTGGCTCGGCTGCTCGATCCGTTTGAAAGCATCGTGGAAATGGCCTGTCTGATGCACGATATCGGCAACCCGCCGTTCGGTCACTTCGGCGAGTCGGCGATCAACGACTGGTTTGCCCAGCGCCTCGATCCCGCCAGCTGCGGCAGCGAACCTGGCAGCCACGATCGCTGCCAGGTGGCGGCGCTGCGCCTGCATGAAGGGGAGAGCGATCTGAACCGGCTGCGCAGCCGGATCCGTCAGGATCTCAGCCACTTCGAGGGTAACGCCCAGGCGATTCGCATGGTGTACAGCCTGTTGAAGCTCAACCTGACCTACGCTCAGGTCGGCTGCATTTTGAAATACACCCGCCCGGCTTATTGGGCGGGCGATATTCCCGCCAGCCACAGCTATCTGATGAAAAAGCCCGGTTACTATCTGGCGGAAGAGGCCTTTGTCGATCGGCTGCGGCGAGAGCTGCACATGGGCGAGTTCGATCGTTTCCCGCTGACCTATATTATGGAGGCCGCCGATGATATCTCTTACTGCGTGGCCGATCTGGAAGACGCGGTGGAGAAGAGCATTTTCACCGTCGAGCAGCTGTATCAGCACCTGATTCAGGAGTGGGGCGAGGTGGTGCCGGGCGATCTGTTCGACAAGACCGTCGCCAGCGCGTTTCGCAAGATCGATCGCGGCGGCGCGCGGCGCAGCGCAGAAGATCAGTTCTTCATGTATCTGCGGGTGTTTACCGTGGCGCGGCTGGTGCCGCACGCGGCGCAGCGCTTTATCGACAATCTGGACGCGGTTTATCAGGGCAGTTTCAATCAGGCGCTGCTGGAGGATTCCAGCCCGGCCTATCGGCTGCTGAAAATATTTAAAAATGTGGCGTTCAAGCATGTGTTCAACCACCCCGAGGTCGAGCAGCTCGAGCTGCAAGGCTACCGGGTGATCAGCGGCCTGCTGGACATTTACAGCCCGCTGTTGGCGATGTCGCTGGCGGACTTCAGCCAGCTGGTGCGCGAGGACAGTCATCGCGCTTACCCGATCGAAACGCGCCTGTTCCACAAGCTGTCCACCAAGCATCGGCTGGCGTATGTGGAGGCGGTAGAAGGGCTGCAGCATTTATCGCCGGAGCAGCAAGCCATTCGGGAATATTATTTCCGCGCGCGTTTATTGCAGGACTATATCAGCGGAATGACCGACCTGTATGCCTATGATGAATATCGTCGATTGATGGCGGCGGAATAATTAAGCTGAGGAATAATTGTTAGCAATTCCAACCGGTTGGCTGTCTCGAGTTTTGTAAAGACGGACAATATTTGTTTACTATTGCCAATCATCTGTGCCGGAACTTCAGGCTATTAATTAACTCTGAATAAGCACGCAAGACGGCCATTCTTTTTTGAACGACTTTATAAGAGACACACAGATGAAAAAAACCGCATTAGTTCTGAGCGCACTGGCATTCAGCATCGGTATGGCGATCGGCCCGGTCACGGCCAGCGCCGCTGAAACCGCCTCTTCCAGCACCCAGCAGTTGCCGAGCCTGGCGCCGATGCTGGAAAAGGTGATGCCTTCCGTCGTGAGCATTAACGTTGAGGGCAGCACCACGGTCAATACGCCGCGCATGCCGCAGCAGTTCCAACAGTTCTTCGGCGAAGATTCGCCGTTCTGCCAGGACGGTTCGCCGTTCCAGGGTTCGCCGATGTGCCAGGGCGGCGAACAGCCCGGGCCGGATGGCCAGCCGCAGGGTACGCAGCAGAAATTCCAGGCGCTGGGCGCCGGGGTGGTCATCGATGCCGCCAAGGGCTATGTGGTGACCAATAACCATGTGGTGGACAACGCCAACAAGATCCAGGTGCAGCTGAGCGACGGCCGCCGTTTCGACGCCAAGGTGATCGGCAAGGATCCGCGTTCCGATATCGCGCTGATCCAACTGAAAGATTTCAAGAATCTGACGGCGATCAAGATGGCCGACTCCGATCAGCTGCGCGTCGGCGATTACACCGTGGCGATCGGCAACCCGTACGGGCTGGGTGAGACCGCCACCTCGGGCATCGTTTCCGCCCTGGGGCGCAGCGGCCTGAACATCGAAAACTACGAGAACTTCATCCAGACCGATGCGGCGATCAACCGCGGCAACTCCGGCGGCGCGCTGGTTAACCTGAACGGCGAACTGATCGGCATCAACACCGCGATCCTGGCGCCGGACGGCGGCAACATCGGCATCGGCTTCGCTATTCCGAGCAACATGGTGAAAAACCTGACGGCGCAAATGGTTGAGTATGGCCAGGTGAAACGCGGCGAGCTGGGCATCATGGGCACCGAGCTGAACTCCGAGCTGGCCAAGGCGATGAAGGTCGACGCGCAGCGCGGGGCCTTCGTCAGCCAGGTGATGCCGAAGTCCTCCGCCGCGAAGGCGGGCATCAAGGCCGGCGACGTGATCGTCACCATGAACGGCAAGGCCATCTCCAGCTTCGCCTCGTTCAGGGCGGAGATCGGCACGCTGCCGGTCGGCAGCAAAATGTCGCTGGGCATTATCCGCGACGGCAAGCCGGTAACGATTGACGTTACGCTGGAACAAAGCGCGCAGACCCAGGTGGCCTCGGGCAATATTTACACCGGCATCGAGGGTGCCGAGCTGAGCAACACCCAGGTCGGCAACCAGAAAGGCGTCAAGGTCGACAGTGTGAAAGCCGGCAGCGCCGCGGCGCGCATCGGCTTGAAAAAAGGCGATGTGATCCTGGGAGTGAACCAACAGCCGATCCAGAACCTGGGCGAGCTGCGTAAGATTCTCGACAGCAAGCCGTCGGTGTTGGCGTTGAATATTCAGCGCGGCGAGAGCCAATTGTACCTGCTGGCGCAGTGATAAGCGTCCGGCTTTAAAAAATAAAGGCACGCTGCGGCGTGCCTTTTTGCGTTATGGCCTGCGGATTCAGGCGGGCTGCGTCAGATGCGCGCGCGCCGCGTGGATCACCAGTTCAATCTCATCCAACAGCTCCAGCCACTCCGGCTCCAGCTCGTCGTTGGTGACGCCCTGGCGCAGCTGCCGCTCGAGGTAGAAACACAGCTGTTTGAGACGCGGCACGCCGCTGTAGCTGCAGCTGCCGTGCAGCTTATGCACCAGATCGAGGATCTCGTCGTCATGCTGTCCGTCGAGCAGCGTCTGCACCCGTTCGCGCACCTGCGGCAGGAAATCGAGCAGCATTTGCAGCAGATCGCGCGCCAGATCCGGTTTGTTGGCCGCCTGGCGCAGCGCCAGCGGCCAGTCGAGCGACAGCGGTGCATCGTCGGCGACGGCGCTTTCCGCGTCGCCGCTGTGGTAGCGCGACAGCACGCGGGTCAGCATTTTCTCGTCGATCGGTTTGGCCAGGTAGTCGTCCATGCCAGCCTGCAGCAGGTGCTCGCGCTCGCCGCTGGCGGCATGGGCGGTGACGGCGACGATCGGCGTGGAGTTGTGATGCGGCAGTTGGCGAATCAGCTCGCTGGCGTGAATGCCATCCATCTTCGGCATCTGAATGTCCATCAGGATCAGATCCAACACGTTGTCGCGCGCCAGCTCCAGCGCTTCCTCGCCGCTCTCGCAGAGCAGGGTTTTCTCCACCTGTTCACCCAGCAGCGTGCCGATCAGCTTCAGGTTGGCCGGATTGTCGTCAACCGCCATCACCGTCAGCGGCAGGCGTTTACGCTCCGGCTGCGCGGTGAGGCGCGCCGGCGCCTCCATCCTCAATAGCGGGAACAGCCGGGTGCTGGTGATCGGTTTGATCAGACAGCCGAGCGCGCCTTGCTGCTTAAGCAGCTCGGCGTCGATCTGCGCCTGGCACGGCAGCGCCAGAATCACCCTATCGGCCAGCTTCAGCGAGGCCAGCAATTTGTCCTCGTGCTGCGCCATGTTGTCGCGGAACGGGATCGGTACGCCGGCCAGCAGGAAGTCATAGTGGCCTTGCGGCAGCTGGCCCAGCGTCGGCGAGTGGGTGATCACCAACTGCGTGACGCTGAGCATGTTGAGCGTCGCCTGCGCCGCCGTCGGGTTGGACTCGATATAGGCCAGCGTTTTGCCGTTCAGATCCGGCAGGCTCGGTGCCAGCGACAGCATGCCCTCGTTCAGATCCAGCGTGATGTGGAACCAGAAGGTCGAGCCGCGATTCAGCTGGCTGTGGAAGCAGATGTCGCCTCCCATCTCCTTCACCAGTTTTTGTGTGATCACCAGCCCCAGCCCGGTGCCGCCGTGGCGGCGGGAGATGCTGGCGTCCGCCTGGCGGAATGCCTGGAACAGCTGCGACTGCTGGCGTTCGGAAATGCCGATGCCGGTGTCGTGGATCTGCACTTCCACTTCTACCCGGCGCTCCAGCTGTTTGCGCAGCTCGACGCGAATGTCGATATTGCCGGTTTCGGTGAATTTGATGGCGTTGCCCAGCAGGTTGGTGATGATCTGCTGCAGGCGCAGCGAGTCGCCGATCACCTGCTCCGGCACGTCGTTGTGCACATCCAGCGTCAGCTCAAGACCCTTGTCGTGGGCGCTCGGCGCCAGCAGCACCACCACTTCGTCCAGCGTTTCACGCAGGGCGAACGGAATGTGTTCCAGCACCAGCTTGCCGGCCTCCAGCTTGGAGAAATCCAGCACGTCGTTGATGATGGTCAGCAGGTTGTTGGCCGAGCGTTCGATGGTCTGCAAATAATCGGTCTGGGTCGCGCTCAGATCGGTTTTCAGCATCTGGCGGGTGAAGCCGATCACGCCGTTGAGCGGGGTGCGCAGCTCGTGCGACATGTTGGCCAGGAATTCGGACTTGATGCGCGCCGCCTCCTGCGCGCGTTTTTTCGCCAGATCCAGCTCGACGTTTTGGATCTCCATCTGCTCCAGCGTTTCGCGCAGATCGGACGTGGCCTGATCGATATTCTGCTGCATCTCTTCGTGGTAGGCGGTGAGCGACATCGCCATCGAGTTGATGCCGTTCTTCAGCATGTGCAGCTCGCCGAGCATGTAGCCCTCCACGCGGCTGTCGAGCTGGCCGCGGCGGATGCGGTCGACGGTGTTCACCATGTTGCGGATCGGGCCGGTCACGTCGCGCATCAGCCGGTAGGCGAACAGGATGGCGATGCACATGCACAGCAACAACAGCAGGGTAGAGACAAAGACCTCTTTATATTGCTGCAGCCGCACCGACTGCAGATCCAGCTCGATCGCCACATAGCCCAGGTTGTTGTCGGGATGGCTGCCGCCGTCGGCGTTTTCATCCGGATATTGGTTTTCCGACAGGATCGGCGTGCGCAGGATCAGCGAATCGCCGCGCCGGGTGAGCATCAGGTCGGTGGGCAACGGTACGCCTTTCGGCAGCTGCAGCTGGGCGAAGTTGTGATGATAATTGGAGGTGACGAACAGGTTGTTCTGCGCATCGAACACGGTGATCGAACGCACGATGTCCGAATGGCGGCGATGCAACAGACTGACCAACTGCCTGACCGACTCGCGGCTGCGGAACGTCATGCCGTACTCGCTGGCCACCGCCAGCGGCTCGATGATGCTGGCGCCGGCGTCGACCAATTGCTCCTGCAGCTCGTTGTAGCGATGCACCACGAAGAAGGTGCTGAGCAGCAAACCAATCAGCAAGGTCGGGGCCAGAATCAGGATCATCATGCGCGCACGCAGGCTGTATTTGGTCATGGGATTCCAATGTGGGAGAATTGACAGCTGACACTAGCTTAATGAACCAGCACACAATCGACAAATATGGCGCAATTCTACTCTCCCAAACGCCGCGTGACGACCCGGCAGAGCTCACAAATCTTCACCGTGACGGTGAGCGATCTCGATCCTTTCGGCCAGGGCGTGGCGCGCCACGACGGCAAAGCGGTGTTCGTGCCGGGCGTACTGCCGGGCGAGCAGGCAGAAATTCAGCTGACCGAAGACAAGCGCCAGTTCGCCAAAGGCAAGCTCAAGCGCCTGCTGAGCCGCAGCCCGCAGCGGGTGGAACCGCGCTGCCCGCATTTTGGCGTATGCGGTGGCTGCCAGCAGCAGCACGCGGATGAGGCGCTGCAACAGCAGAGCAAGGCGGCGGCGCTGGTGCGCATGATCGCCCGCGAAACCGGGGTAACTCCCCAGCAGGAACCGGTGATCGCCGGCCCGGAATACGGCTATCGCCGCCGCACCCGCCTTAGCCTGGCGTGGCAGCCGAAGCAGCAGCGCCTGATGATGGGTTTTCGCCAGGCGGCCTCCAGCGAGCTGGTGGCGGTGGCGCACTGCCCGGTGTTGCGGCCGGAGCTGGAACAGCTGCTGGCGCCGGTGCGCACCTGCCTGAGCGGGCTGCAGGCGGTGCGGCGGCTGGGGCATGTGGAGCTGGTGCTGGCGGATAACGGTCCGCTGCTGGTGCTGCGCCATCTCGATGCGCTGAAGGACGCGGATCGGCAGGCGCTGTTGGCGTTTGGCGAGCGGGAAAACGTCGCCGTTTACCTGGCGCCGGACAGCGAGCGGTTGGAAAAACTGTGCGGTGACGCGCCGTATTATCAGGTTGACGGGCTACGCTTAGACTTCAGCCCGCGCGACTTTATTCAGGTCAATGACGCCGTAAACCAACAAATGGTGGCGCAGGCCCTTGAATGGCTCGACATTCAACCCAATGATCGGGTGCTGGACCTGTTCTGCGGCATGGGCAACTTCACTCTGCCGCTGGCGCGCCGCGCTGCTGCGGTGGTGGGCATCGAAGGTGTTGCCACGCTGGTAGCGAATGGGCAATATAATGCACATAAGAATAAGCTGAATAATGCGTCGTTTTTCCATGAGAATCTGGAGGACGACGTGGAGCGGCAACCTTGGGCAGCACAAGGGTTTGATAAGGTGATGCTGGATCCCGCCCGCGCCGGTGCGGCCGGGGTGATGTCACATATTGTAAAACTGGCGCCGGCGCGGGTGGTTTATGTTTCCTGTAACCCCACCACGCTGGCTCGCGACAGCAAAGTGCTGTTGAGCGCCGGTTATCGTCTTGCGCGCGTGCGGATGTTGGATATGTTTCCGCACACGGGGCATCTTGAATCAATGGCGCTGTTTATCAACGAGCGCGCGCCAGAGGTCGCTGCAAAGTAGGGAGAGGTTATGGTTGCGGTAAGAAGTGCACATCTGAATACGGCGGGTGAGTTCGCTCTCGATGAGTGGATCGCCAGCTTGGGGCTACCTAACCCGCAGTCATGTGAGCGATTGGCCGCAACCTGGCGTTATTGTGAGCAGCAGACCCAAAACCATCCCGACGCCTCGCTGCTGCTGTGGCGCGGCCTGGAGATGGTGGAAATCCTCTCGACGCTGAGCATGGACAACGACAGCATGCGCGCCGCGCTGCTGTTCCCGCTGGTGGACGCCGGTATCGTGCAGGAAGAGATCCTGACCGAAGCGTTCGGCAAGGGCATCGTCGCGCTGGTGCACGGCGTGCGCGACATGGACGCCATTCGCCAACTGAAAGCCACCCAAAACGACTCGATGGCCTCCGAACAGGTCGACAACGTGCGCCGCATGCTGTTGGCGATGGTAGAGGATTTCCGCTGCGTGGTCATCAAGCTGGCGGAGCGCATCGCCCATCTGCGCGAGGTGAAAGACGCGCCGGAAGACGAGCGCGTGCTGGCGGCGAAAGAGTGTTCCAATATCTACGCCCCGCTGGCTAACCGGCTCGGTATCGGTCAGCTGAAATGGGAGCTGGAAGATTTTTGCTTCCGCTACCTGCACCCGGAAGAATACAAGCGCATCGCCAAGCTGTTGCACGAGCGCCGCATCGATCGCGAACAGTTCATCGACGATTTCGTCGCCGGGTTGCGCGCCGAGATGGCCAGCGAAGGCATTCGGGTAGAGATCTACGGCCGGCCGAAACACATCTACAGCATCTGGCGCAAGATGCAGAAAAAGCACCTGGCATTCGACGAACTGTTCGACGTGCGCGCGGTGCGCATCGTGGCGGAGCGTCTGCAGGATTGTTATGCGGCGTTGGGCATCGTGCATACCCACTTCCGCCATCTGCCGGACGAGTTCGACGACTACGTCGCCAACCCGAAACCCAACGGCTACCAGTCGATCCATACCGTGGTGCTGGGGCCGCGCGGCAAAACCGTCGAGATTCAGATCCGCACCCGGCAAATGCACGAGGACGCCGAGCTGGGCGTGGCCGCGCACTGGAAGTACAAAGAGGGCGCGGGGGTTACCGTGCGCTCCGGCTACGAAGAGCGCATCGCCTGGCTGCGTAAGCTGATCGCCTGGCAGGAAGAGATGGCGGACTCCGGCGAGATGCTCGACGAAGTGCGCAGCCAGGTGTTCGACGATCGGGTCTATGTGTTTACCCCGAAAGGCGACGTGGTGGATCTGCCGGCCGGCTCCACGCCGCTCGACTTCGCCTACCATATTCACAGCGACGTCGGTCACCGCTGCATCGGTGCCAAGATCGGCGGCCGCATCGTGCCGTTCACCTATCAGCTGAAGATGGGCGATCAGATTGAGATCATCACCCAGAAGCAGCCGAACCCGAGCCGCGACTGGCTGAACCCGAACCTGGGCTACGTCACCACCAGCCGCGGGCGCTCGAAGATCCACAACTGGTTCCGCAAGCAGGATCGCGACAAGAACATTCTTGCCGGCCGCCAGATGCTGGACAACGAACTGGAACACCTCGGCATCAGCCTGAAAGAGGCCGAAAAGCTGCTGATCCCGCGTTACAACATGAACTCGCTGGACGAAGTGTTGGCGGCGATCGGCGGCGGGGACATTCGCCTGAACCAGATGGTGAATTACCTGCAGGGCAAGTTCAACAAACCGAGCGCCGAAGAGCAGGATCGCGAGGCGCTGCGCCAGCTGGTGCAGCAAAAAGCGCCGCCGCCGACCCGCAACAAGGACAACGGCCGAGTGGTGGTGGAGGGGGTGGGCAATCTGATGCACCACATCGCCCGCTGCTGCCAGCCGATCCCGGGCGACGACATTGTCGGCTTTATCACCCAGGGGCGCGGCATCTCGATCCACCGTGCGGATTGCGATCAGCTGGTCGATTTGCAATCCCACGCGCCGGAACGCATTGTCGACGCGGTATGGGGCGAAAGCTACTCCAGCGGCTATTCGCTGGTGGTGCGTGTGATGGCCAATGACCGCAGCGGCTTGCTGCGCGATATCACCACTATTCTGGCCAACGAAAAGGTCAACGTGCTGGGCGTCGCCAGCCGCAGCGACACCAAGAAACAGCTGGCCACCATCGACATGGATATCGAAATCTACAACCAGCAGGTGCTGGGGCGGGTGTTGGCGAAGCTGAACCAGCTGCCGGACGTGATAGACGCCAAGCGTCTGCACGGCAACTAAGCCCACGGCACTTTTCGGGCCGCATCCGATGTCGATGCGGCCCGAACTCCATCAGTTCCGGCGGGCATATCAGCACGCCCTTTTTTCTCAGAGATTTTTTATGACCCAATCCACTCCGCTGCAGCGTCTGTTGAACATCATGAAAACGCTGCGCGACCCACAGGTCGGTTGCTCGTGGGACCGCAAGCAAACCTTCGCTACCATTGCGCCCTACACGCTGGAGGAAACTTACGAGGTGCTGGACGCCATTGAGCGGCAAGATTACGCCGATCTGCGCGACGAGTTGGGCGATTTGCTGTTCCAGGTGGTGTTCTACGCCCAGATGGGGCAGGAACAGGGGCTGTTCGATTTCGATGAGGTGTGCACCGCCATCAGCGATAAGCTGGAGCGTCGTCATCCGCATATCTTCGGCGACGCCGAGGGCGGAGACAGCGAAACCGTCGCGGCGCGTTGGGAGCAGCTGAAAGCGGGCGAGCGCGCCGAAAAAGCGCTGCACTCGGTGCTGGACGATATTCCGCAGGCGCTGCCGGCATTGATGAAAGCGCACAAGATCCAAAAACGCTGCGCCTCGGTCGGCTTCGACTGGAACACTCTGGGCCCGGTGCTGGACAAAGTGTACGAAGAGATCGATGAAGTGATGCACGAAGCCCGCCAGGCGGTGGTCGACGAGAGCAAGCTGGAAGAGGAGATCGGCGATCTGCTGTTCGCCACGGTGAACCTGTCGCGTCATCTGGGGCACAAGGCGGAGAACGCGCTGCAGGCGGCGAACCGCAAGTTCGAACGCCGCTTCCGCCAGGTGGAAGAGATCGTTCAGCAACGCGGGCTGCGGTTGGAAGACGCCACGCTGGAGCAGATGGAAGAGGCCTGGCAGCAGGTGAAAAAATCTGAAATCTGAATGGATGGAGGCACACGGCGAGTGAGTTTCTTGACCCGCCGGTTCAACATCAGTCGATATCGCTCTTCTGCGTAGGGGACCTGTCGCAGAAGAGCCATTAACCGCATCTTTTCAGGTATTGGTAAAGCGTCTCTCTGCTGATGCCAAATTCGCGAGCAAGCTGCGTTTTCCTCTCACCGTTTGTTGCGCGTAACCGCAATTCAGCCTGTTGCTCGGAGGACAGCAATTTTTTTCTACCCCGGTAAGCGCCGCGCACTCTGGCCAGCGCGATGCCTTCGCGCTGGCGTTCACGAATTAAAGCTCGTTCGAATTCGGCAAATGCGCCCATGACAGACAGCATTAGCTTATCCGCTGATGAATCTTTACCGGTAAACGTCAAACTCTCTTTCACAAACTCAACGGTGACGCCTTTATCGGTCAGTCTGTGGACCTGACGTTGCAGATCATTCAGGTTGCGTGCCAATCTATCCATGCTCTGAACCACCACGGTATCGCCGTTGCGCACTGCCGAGAACAGGGCATCCAGCTCTGGGCGTTGTAGATCCTTGACTGACGCGTTATCAATGAAAGATTTATCTACCAGAGTTCTTTCCAGTTGCTGTTCGGGACTCAGTTCACAGTGACTAATCCGAATGTAGCCAATACGTTGACCGTTCATACGCCTCCGATGCTGAATATGTCATGAATAATCTATGACTTTAATTTCCTGTGTCAGTAAATAATATTTAAACCTTATTCTGACACTTTTAGTTTTTGGCTTTATATTGCGTTAGAGGTATAGCTCAACTTTTTGAAATAGTCTTTAAATTATCAATCCAGTAACAAAAAACTTATCCTGTGTAACATTTTTGGTTTTTTCTTCTTTATCTTTAACAATGTTTAAGTAAAGGTAATTGCGCACATCAATTCCGGTGTGCAATACAAAAAGGATTATGTGATGTCTAAATTAGCCAAAGAAATTAGCATGAATAAAGCAGCCGTCACCGTTGCAGCTGATAAAAAAGACGCACGAAAAGCACTGGCTCAATCTATGCTGGATAGCGTTTCTGGCGGTTGGGTCAACGCCTTTGCGCGTTGGTCTAAGAGTTTCTAATTAGTCTTGGTGCAGGGTGGGAAACCACCCTGCATTTCCTCATTTGTTGAACCGTGGTGCAGGCAATGACGAATAAGAAAAAAATAAAGCATCTTGAAATAATTCTAAAGGTTAGTGAACGATGCAACATTAACTGCACGTATTGCTATGTATTCAACCTGGGCAATGATTTGGCAATAAATTCAAAACCAATTATTTCTCATAACATCATTAAAGACCTGAGGGGGTTCTTCGAGCGGGCCTGTCAGGAGTATGAAATAGAAACGGTACAGGTTGATTTTCATGGTGGCGAACCATTAATGATGGGGAAAGAGCGTTTCGATAACGCCTGCAAAGAGCTTATTTCAGGTGATTACCAAGGCGCCAGGCTCAACCTGGCCTGCCAAACAAACGCTATCCTTATTGATAATGAGTGGATTGATATTTTCTCGAAATATAATATCAGCGTGGGTATTTCTATTGATGGTCCTAAGCACATTAACGACAGGCACCGTCTGGATAGAAAGGGCCGCAGCACCTACGAAGGTACGGTAAAAGGGCTGGAGATGCTACAGGCAGCCTGGAAGGCGGGTCGGCTTATCGATGAACCCGGTATCCTGTGCGTCGCCAATCCCTCGGTAAAAGGTGCTGAGATTTATCGCCATTTTGTTGATGTGCTGAAATGCAAAAAATTTGACTTCCTCATTCCTGATGAAAGCCATGATACGTGTACCGATCCTGACGGACTGTCAGATTTTTATTGCTCAGCGTTGGATGAGTTCTTTTTGGATGCGGATAAAGAGGTGTATGTACGCTACTTCCATACGCACATTCAATCCATGTTGAGTTCAGAATTCAGTCCAGTAATGGGGGTGAGTAAAGCCGGAAGCGACACTCTCGCTTTCACGGTGAGCTCCGATGGCGATCTGTATGTGGATGATACGCTCAGAACGACTAATGACGCTATATTTACGCCTATTGGCAATGTTCAGGATTTAATGCTGTCAGGCACGTTGGCTTCATGGCAGATGAAAAAATATATGGCGGTGAATAATCAGCTTCCTACCGTTTGCGCTGATTGCGTATGGCAAAAAGTTTGCGGCGGTGGCCGCCATATTCAACGCTATTCCTCAGGCGATGATTTCAACCGTGAAACCGTGTTCTGTCCGTCGATAAGAAAGATTATGAGCCGCGCGGCTTCGCATTTGATTGAATCGGGTGTGAGTGAAGATATAATCATGAAAAACCTAGAGGTTAACTCATGATCAAACGGCTATCCTTGTTGGCATTCTTTTTTTCCGGCATTAGCATGGCGGATCCACCCGCTGATTTTGGGCGTTTGCGGTATGATGAGCGTGGGTTGCCGCTAATTGATGTGCGGATCGATAACCGCCTTCATACCTTAATGCTGGATACCGGCAGCGGGGAGGGGATGCATCTTTATAAACACGATCTTGACAACTTGGTGGCTAATCCGAGTCTGGAAGTGTCGAAACAAGCGCCTCGTCGGTTGATGGATGTTTCCGGTGGAGAAAATAATGTCTCCGCCTGGAAAATTAGCCGGTTATTTATTTCAAACATTCCTTTCGATAATGTTGAAACGGTCAGTTTCAAACCATGGGGATTAAGCATTGGCGGTGATGTCCCCGTGAATGAAGTTATGGGATTGGGGCTTTTTCGAGAGCGCCGGGTGCTGATGGATTTTAAAAACGATCGGTTGCAACTGTTGGCCGATTTGCCTTCTGACATAAAGAAATGGTCATCTTACCCTATTGAACCCACCGCCTCTGGGCTACGCGTTATCGCCTCTGCAGGCGATACGTCTTTGCATCTGATTGTCGATACGGCGGCCAGCCATTCTCTGTTGTTTTCCGACCGTTTGCCGCCAGGCCTCCTGTTTTCTGGCTGTCGCGATATTGAACCTGAAGCATCAAACCTGGATTGCAGGGTGACAAAAATCGCTTTTACGGATCGTGAAGGGACGACTCGTGATGATCTGGCCGTTGTCACCCTTGGCGCAACGCCTCAGGAACTGGATTTCGACGGCTTGTTGGGAATGAAGTTCATGCGGGGACATCAGGTGATCATCGATATGCCTGAGCGCCTGCTCTATATCAGCCGTTAGCGCGATGGACAAAGAAAACTCTCTTTTCCGCCCGGAGGCGTTGCAGCATAAAAAAAATGCCTGGCTGGGCGATTTTACCGTGTCGGCACCATCAGTGTTGCCAATTGCCTTATGGAGCGCCGCTGCTGTTTTGCTGGTGGCTATTCTCCTGTTATTTACCACCTATGCCAAAAGGGTCCCTGTCACCGGGCGAGTGATCTATACCCCCTCCGCAGCGGAGGCGGTATTCAATCATGAAGGCATCATCGGCCGCATCGAAGTCCGCCAGGGAGAAAGGGTGAAAAAAGGCGATGTTATCGCAACGTTTTCACGCGACGTCGCCTATGCGGGGGGAGGAATGAATCAGGCGTTGCAAGATGCGGCTCAGCGTCAACTTACTGAATTGCAAAAGCGTGCGGAAGAACGGCGTAAAGAGGGGGAAGAAGAACGCCTGCGTTTGCGTGAGAAAGTCGGCGCCAAAGAACGGGAAATGGTGGCGATTCAAGCCGCGGCGGCGGCAGAGTCGGAGCGTGTCGCCGGTTTGAAGAAGCGCATGGAGCTTTATCAACAGCTGTTACAGAAAGGTATTACGACCGTACAAGAGAAAATTGAGCGGGAGAACGAATACCATGATTCCATCGCGCAGTTGAACACGCATCGAATCAATATCGCGCGGGTGAAAGGCGAGCTGCTGCAATTCCTGGATGAGCTGGCTCGCTCTGAATCGCAGGAAAAACAGTCTATTACTGACATTCAACAGCAGAAGGTTACGCTGCAACAACAGGTGATTAATGCTTCTGCGGTCGTGGAGTCGCGGGTAGTGGCTCCACTTGATGGCGTCGTCGCTTCAATGAGCATTTTGGAAGGGCAGAGAGTGGCTGCGGGTGCCGTTGCTGCGGTCGTGGTGCCGGAAAACGCGCGCCCATTCGTGGAAATGTGGATCCCGCCTTCCGCGTTGCAGGAAGTGAAAGCGGGTCAGCATGTTTTCATGCGTGTCGCATCATTGCCTTGGGAGTGGTTTGGGAAAGTGTCCGGTACGGTTGCTGCCATCAGCGCAAGTCCTGAGGCCCTAACGGGAAACAACCGGCGCTTTCGCGTGTTGATAACGCCCGATGTGGGCACGCGTGCGCTCCCGGTGGGCGTGGACGTCGAGGCCGATATCTTGACGACGCATCGGCGCATCTGGGAATGGCTGTTTTTACCATTAAAACAAAGTATTAACCGTATGACGGCTGAGAGTTGACACATGGTTTTTTCCTGGCAAAAAACGCCGCTTATCCTGCAGTCGGAAATGAATGAGTGCGGGCTGGCCTGTTTGGCCATGATGGCCGGCTATTTCGGCAAACGCATCGATCTCGCCTCGGCGCGCACCCTCCACGGCGCAAGCAGCCATGGGATGACGCTGCGGGATCTCATTACGGCGTTTGAACGGGTGGGGATGACGGCTCGCGCTTCGCGCGTGGAGCTCGATGAACTGCGTTCGCTGACCCGCCCCGCAATTCTTCATTGGTCATTCAATCATTTTGTGGTGCTGGTGAAAGTCACGCGTCGAGGCGCCGTGATCCTCGATCCCGCCATTGGTCGGCGCAGTATCTCCCTGCGCGAACTTTCCGATAAGTTCACCGGCATTCTGATGGAGGCCTGGCCGGCGGAGACCTTCGATAAAAAACCGCTGGAAATGAATGTTACCGTATCCGATCTTTTTCGTGGCGTACGGGGCTTAAGACGCATTTTTACCGGCGTTCTGATGCTTTCGGTTTTGGTGGAACTGCTCTCAATTGCCGTGCCGGCCGCTTCGCAATTTACTATCGATACATTAGTGCGTTCATCGGATCGTGAAGGGATATTTTTTGTCGGTATCGTGGTCATTGCAGCATTGCTGATTAAGTCCGCCTTTTCCGTGGTACGTGCCTGGATTTTGATGAACCTTCGCTATACGCTGGGCGTCAAATGGGCCGAAATGTTCTTTAACCGGCTTATCAGGCTCACGCTGTCATTTTTTGAAAAGCGCCATACCGGCGATATCGCGTCGCGTTTCCAATCGTTGACCGCCATTCAGGAAGCGTTCACGGCCGATATGGTTGCCTCGCTCCTTGATGCGATTGTGATTGTTATTTCGATGGCGATTATTTTTACCTATTCTCCTGTGCTCGCTATCGGTCCCCTGATCGCCGCCTGTGCATATGCCGCCTTAAAAGCGGGCCTGTTCTCGACATACCGCAATCGTAAAATCGAACATATCGCTTTTGAAGCGGTGCAATCCTCCCACTTCCTTGAGACGGTTAGAGCGATAAGCGCGATCAAAATGTTGAATTTGACGCCGGTTCGCCGCCGCGAATGGGTCAACCATGTGGTCAACAGCACACATGCAGGGAACCAACTGTTTAAACTTGATTTGCTGACCAATACGGCGGCTGTATTGCTTGTGGGTTTTTCCGGGATTTACGTACTTAGCGTCGGCGCCATCGGGTTCGATAAAGGCATTACGACTGGCGCCTTGTTGGCTGTGATGCTTTATGCCGATATGGTGATTACCCGCACGGTGAAGTTAGTCAATGCGGTTTCCGACTTCTGTCTGGTATCCATGCATAGCCAGCGTCTGACAGACGTGGCGGTTTCACCTGTGGAACGGGATGAAGGGGAGCATGTATCGCCACAGCTGAATGGGCATATCGTGATCCGCAACTTAGCGTTCCGCCATTCCCAGGCCGAGCGCAACATCTTCGAGGGGATCAATCTTGAGGTCATGCCAGGGGAAAACGTGGCGATTGTCGGGCCGTCCGGGTGTGGCAAGTCAACATTCCTCCATGTGTTGGCGGGGTTGTACGAATCTACCGAAGGGGATGTTTTCATCAATAATGTGGGGATGTCCGGCATGGGCAAACGAGACATTCGTGAACATGTCGCTTTTGTCATGCAAGACGACAAACTCCTGGCCGGAACCATACAGCAGAATATTACCGGTTTTACCGCATCACCCGATATGGAACGCATGGCTGAGTGTGCCAACCATGCGTCCATTGACGAGGAGATCAGCGCATTTCCGCAGGGATACGATTCGATGATTGGTGATATTGGCAGCACGCTTTCTGGCGGGCAACGCCAGCGTATTTCTATCGCCAGAGCGCTGTACCGGCAACCTCATGTGCTGTTGCTTGATGAGGCAACCAGCGATCTTGATATTGATAACGAAAAAAGGATCACTCGCGCTATCGGGCAATTGCCAATAACCCGCATTTTTGTTGCCCATCGCCCGGAAATGATCAAGTCAGCGGATAGGGTCTTTAATCTTCATTTGAACGCTTGGGTAAAGCAGGAAAGCCGGGGGACCGCTACAATGTTGATCGCCGACAAGGTTCACTCAAGCTGAAACGGTTAAGCTCGTGGTCAGGTCAGAGGCGCATGGCTGCCGTCGGCAGCAAAAGGCCAACAAACTGAAATCTAAGGCGTTTTATCGCTCCTGAGGGGCGGTAAAAAGAAATATTCTCCGCTAACTCTTTGTATTTCCTGGAGGGTTTGCGGGGCGCCGGCGGAGTAAACCCTGATGAACACGGGAGGGCGGCCGAGATGATGGACAGCAAAACGATCGTTTGTAGGTCAGGAGAGGTTCGGGTATACTACTTTCCCGTCCTGGTTCTTCCATCGTCTTTAAACCTAAACTCTCAGGTTCAGCATGACAACTAATTATATTTTTGTGACCGGCGGGGTCGTATCCTCTCTGGGTAAAGGCATTGCCGCAGCCTCTCTGGCGGCTATTCTTGAAGCCCGTGGCCTCAACGTTACCATCATGAAACTGGACCCGTACATCAACGTGGATCCGGGCACCATGAGCCCGATTCAGCATGGGGAAGTTTTCGTCACCGAAGACGGCGCAGAAACCGATCTGGATTTGGGTCACTACGAGCGCTTCATCCGCACCAAGATGTCGCGTCGCAACAACTTCACCACCGGCCGCATCTACTCCGACGTGCTGCGTAAAGAACGCCGCGGCGACTATCTGGGCGCGACCGTGCAGGTCATTCCGCACATCACCAACGCGATCAAAGAACGCATCATCGAAGGCGGCGAAGGCCACGATGTGGTGCTGGTGGAGATCGGCGGCACCGTCGGCGATATCGAATCGCTGCCGTTCCTCGAAGCCATCCGTCAGATGGCGGTGGAAGTGGGCCGCGAGCACACCCTGTACATGCACCTGACGCTGGTGCCATACATGGCGGCGGCCGGCGAAGTGAAAACCAAGCCGACCCAGCATTCCGTAAAAGAGCTGCTTTCCATCGGTATCCAGCCTGATGTGCTGATTTGCCGTTCCGATCGCGCTGTTCCTGCTAACGAACGCGCTAAAATCGCACTTTTCTGCAACGTGCCGGAAAAAGCGGTTATCTCTCTGAAAGACGTTGATTCTATTTATAAAATCCCAGGCCTATTGAAATCTCAGGGGCTGGACGATTATATTTGTAAACGATTCAGCCTGAACGCGCCGGAAGCCAACCTGGCCGAATGGGAACAGGTGATCTACGAAGAAGCCAATCCGGGCGGCGAAGTGACCATCGGTATGGTCGGCAAATACGTTGAGCTGCCGGATGCTTACAAGTCGGTGATCGAAGCGCTGAAGCACGGCGGGCTGAAAAACCGTTTGACCGTGAACATCAAGCTGATCGACTCGCAGGACGTGGAAACCCGCGGCGTGGAAGTGCTGAAAGGGTTGGATGCGATCCTGATCCCGGGCGGCTTCGGTTACCGCGGCGTGGAAGGCAAAGTGATGACCGCACGCTATGCGCGCGAGAACAACATTCCTTACCTGGGCATTTGCCTGGGCATGCAGGTGGCGTTGATGGAGTTCGCTCGTAACGTGGCCGGCATGGAAAACGCTAACTCCACCGAGTTTATGCCAGACTGTAAGTACCCGGTGGTGGCGTTGATCACCGAATGGCGCGACGAAGACGGCAACGTCGAAGTGCGCAGCGAAGAAAGCGATTTGGGCGGCACGATGCGCGTAGGTGGCCAACAGTGCAACCTGAGCGACAACAGCCTGGTGCGTCAGCTGTACGGCGAACCGACCATTGTCGAGCGTCACCGTCACCGTTACGAAGTTAACAACATGCTGTTGAAGCAGATCGAAGCCGCAGGGCTGCGTGTCGCCGGCCGTTCCGCCGACAACAAGCTGGTTGAGATCATTGAACTGCCGAATCACCCGTGGTTTGTAGCCTGTCAGTTCCACCCGGAATTTACATCTACTCCGCGCGATGGGCATCCGCTGTTCGCCGGCTTCGTGAAAGCCGCTGGCGAGCATCAGAAGCGCCAGGTGAAATAAAATATTTGGTAGGCGGCGCGCGGTGAGAACCGCGCGCTGTTTGTCTGGAGTTTTAGTTTAACTTGTACTGAGGAAAACCTAATGTCCAAAATCGTTAAAGTCATCGGTCGTGAAATCATCGACTCCCGCGGTAACCCGACTGTAGAAGCCGAAGTTCATCTGGAAGGCGGTTTCGTCGGCTTGGCTGCTGCGCCGTCAGGTGCTTCTACCGGTTCCCGCGAAGCGCTGGAACTGCGTGACGGTGACAAGTCTCGTTTCCTGGGTAAAGGCGTACTGAAAGCCGTTGCTGCAGTAAACGGTCCGATTGCTCAGGCAGTACTGGGTAAAGATGCCAAAGACCAGGCGAACATCGACAAGATCATGATCGAGCTGGACGGCACCGAAAACAAATCCAACTTCGGCGCCAACGCCATTCTGGCGGTTTCTCTGGCAGCAGCGAAAGCAGCCGCAGCCTCTAAAGGCATGCCGCTGTACGAGCACATCGCTGAACTGAACGGCACCCCAGGCAAATTCTCCATGCCACTGCCGATGATGAACATCATCAACGGCGGCGAGCACGCTGACAACAACGTCGACATTCAGGAATTCATGATTCAGCCGGTTGGCGCGAAAACCCTGAAAGAAGCGGTGCGCATCGGTTCTGAAGTGTTCCACCACCTGGCGAAAGTTCTGAAAGCCAAAGGCATGAACACCGCTGTGGGCGACGAAGGCGGCTACGCGCCAAACCTGGGTTCCAACGCCGAAGCGCTGGCGGTTATCGCTGAAGCGGTAAAAGCGGCGGGCTACGAGCTGGGCAAAGACGTTACTCTGGCGATGGACTGCGCGGCTTCCGAATTCTACAAAGACGGTAAATACGTGCTGGCTGGCGAAGGCAACAAAGCCTTCACTTCCGAAGAGTTCACTCACTTCCTGGAAGAGCTGACCAAACAGTACCCAATCGTGTCTATCGAAGACGGCCTGGATGAATCCGACTGGGCGGGCTTCGCTTACCAGACCAAAGTACTGGGCGATAAAATCCAGCTGGTTGGCGACGATCTGTTCGTGACCAACACCAAGATCCTGAAAGAAGGCATCGAGAAAGGCATCGCTAACTCCATCCTGATCAAGTTCAACCAGATCGGTTCTCTGACCGAAACCCTGGCAGCTATCAAGATGGCGAAAGACGCCGGTTACACTGCGGTGATCTCTCACCGTTCCGGTGAAACCGAAGACGCGACCATCGCTGACCTGGCGGTAGGGACTGCGGCTGGTCAGATCAAAACCGGTTCCATGAGCCGTTCTGACCGCGTTGCCAAGTACAACCAACTGATCCGTATCGAAGAAGCGCTGGGTGACCGTGCGCCGTTCAACGGCCTGAAAGAAGTTAAAGGCCAGTAAGTTCGACCGATTCGGTTGCTAAATAAAAACCCGCCGCGGCGGGTTTTTTTATGTTTTAAATTCGTGATGATTGTCATTTTAATAATAAGTTTTTTATTGAAAGCGTGGTTTTGTTTAACCCGATAATTTCATTAAAGATAGTAAACGCGATTATTTTATATTCCCATTTTGTTTGCTTTATAACTATTCGTTACTAGACTGCCAATAAGGCAGTTTATTTTCGCCGTTCTGCCGTAGACCTTGAACATCACCATACCTTAATACTGCCGGCTTGCTGGCCGGTTGAGCGAGGGCTTGATGCGACAACGAATCATCATTGTCGGCGGTGGAACCGGCGGCACCATCCTGGCCAATTTATTGGCTGCAAAATTACACCGGGAAATTATTAATAATAAAGTCGAGTTATTAATGATATCGGATTCACCGCTGCATTATTACAAACCGGCGTTTATGTATGTGGCATTCAATTCTTTTTTCAAGCAGGAGCTTACGCGCTCACAGCGGAGTTTATTGCGGCCTGAAATACAGTTTATTATTGATAAAGCAGAATCTTTCGATTTAAAACAGCGAAGTATAGCGACACAAAGCGGTAAATTTTATTCCTATGATTTTCTGGTTTTCGCCACCGGCTGCGTACCCTGGCCAGAGCGCATCGAAGGGTTGGCGCAGGCGGGCGATCATTTCTACCAGTATCAGGCCGCGCAGCAGTTGGCGCATAAGCTGGCGACGATCGAGAAAGGCCGCATTTTCATCACCGTGTCCTTCCCTGAAACGCCCAACGTGCCCCACCAGTGCGGCATCGCCCCGATCGAAACCACCCTGATGCTGGACGACTACCTGCGGCGGCGCGGCGTGCGCAAGGCGGTGGAGATCGTTTATACCTACCCAACCATTTCTCAACTGCTGCGTAACTGCCTGTTTTTACAGCGCCCGACCGGCGAAGCGTTGCCCGCCATTTTTGCCGCACGTGACATTCTCCACCAGCGTGGGTTTACCCTCAGCCGGGTAGACGCCCAACGTAACATCGCCTATTCCGCTGAGGGGGAAGAGCAGTCGTTCGACATTCTGATGGCAACGCCGCCGATTCGCGCAGTCGAAGCGGTGCGCAATACAGGGTTGAGCGAGAGTCAAAACGGTGAAGGCTGGCTGCCGACCGATCATCAAACGCTGCAGGTCTACGGCCAGCAGGGCGTGTATGTCATAGGCGATACCGTGGATTTGCCGGTCAGCAAGGCCGGCGGCTCTTGCCATAATCAGGCGCCGGTCATTGCCGACAACATCGTGGCGGAAATGCGGCTGGGCCAAACCGTGAGCCATTATGACGGCAAGGTGCAGGCGGTCGCGCAAATGGGGCTGAATGCCGGCATGCCGCTGGTGTACGACTACCGTCACGACGTGCTGCCGACGCCCGCCACCAAGGTGGGCGGCATGCTGCGCAATGGGTTTAACCGCGGCCTTTACTGGGCCACGGTAAGGGGGCTGATATGACGGAAAGCACGGTGCATGCGGCTGACCTGCAATCATTGGCGGCGTTGCTCGAGAAACTGCAGCCGCTGCTGGCGGGTGGCCGGTTGGATAACGTGGTCGATCTGTTGTCGCTGTTGTCGGACGTGGTGGATATTGCCGACAACGCGCTGGTGGAGAAATTAGCCGGCGTCTTTGAAGGTTTGGTGACCCTCGGCTGGGAAGGCGGAACGGCGCTGCAGATGGCGCACAGCGAGCTGCAGTTGAATCCACCACCGGCCAGTTTTCGCGCGCTGTACGCCTTGCTGAAGCAGCCGGATACCCTGCTGGGGTTAACGTTGCTGCTGCGTACTTTACAAATCATCGGCCAGCGCACGCGAGACAGCGCGTTGCCGTCAGCCCTGCCAGATGAATCGTCGAATTAAGCTTCACCCACTCAGGTAAGGAGTTGTGTTATGTCCGCTACAGCAGTTGGCCACGACTTTGCCACCCGGGCTATTCATTACGGCTACGATCCTCAGCGGTATCAGGGGGCACTGTCTCCGCCGGTGTTTATGAGCTCTACGTTTGCTTTTCCCACGGCGGAATACGGCGGCGCCTGCTTTGCCGGCACCGAGCCGGGGTACTTTTATTCGCGTATCGCCAACCCGACGTTAAACCTGCTCGAGCAACGCATCGCCAACCTGGAGGAAGGGGAAGCTGCGGTGGCGTTCGCTTCCGGTATGGGGGCGATCACCGCGTGTTGTTGGACGCTGCTCAGACCGGGTGATGAGCTGATTGTCGACGAAACCGTCTATGGTTGCACCTTCAGCTACTTTCATCATGGTCTGGCGCGCTTTGGCGTCAAGATAACCCACGTTGATCTGACCCGGCCGGAGCGGTTGGCGGCGGCTATTGGACCGCGTACCCGCCTGGTGTATTGCGAAACGCCGGCCAATCCCAATATGCGTTTGATCGATATCGCCGCCGTGGCGGAGATTGCCCATCGGCATCAGGCGCTGTTGCTGGTGGACAACACCTACTGTACGCCCTATCTGCAGCGGCCTTTGGCGCTAGGCGCCGATATCGTGGTGCACTCGGCGACCAAGTACCTCGGCGGGCATGGGGATCTCCTGGCCGGGATCGCGGTGACGCGTCAGGCGTTGGCCGAGGCGATCCGTCTGGAGGGGCTAAAGGACATGACCGGGGCGGTACTGTCGGCGCAGGATGCCGCGCTGGTGCTGCGTGGGATGAAAACCCTGCCGCTGCGCATGGATCGTCATTGCGATAATGCGCAGCGCCTGGCGGAGATGTTGGCGGAGCATCCGGCGGTCGAGCGGGTATATTACCCCGGCCTGGCGAACTTCCCGCAGCATGCGTTGGCGCAGCGGCAAATGGCGCGCCCCGGCGGCATGCTGGCGTTTGAGCTGCGGGGTGGCCTGCATGCAGGCATTCGTTTCCTCAACGCGCTGCAGCTCATCTTGCGCGCGGTCAGCCTGGGCGATTGCGAAAGCCTGGCGCAGCACCCGGCCAGCATGACGCACTCGGCCTACACGCCGGAAGAGCGGAAACGGCACCATATCAGCGAGGGGCTGGTGCGGCTGTCCGCCGGGCTGGAGGCGTTTGACGATCTGCAGGCGGATATCCTGCAGGCGTTGGCGCAGGCGCAATAAAAAACCCGCCGCAGCGGGTTTTACCTTCAGCGAACGCTACATCTGCTGCGTTGCCGCAGTGACCGGCGAGCCACCGCCTTTCTTGCGCACCCACAGCCAGTAAGCCACGGTGAGGAGGGCTATCCATACCAGCCCGACGTACAGCGCGATGCGGCTCTCTTCGAAGTAGCCGAGCAGGCCGATGACGAACGCCATAAAGGCGGTCGCCAATGCCGGCGCTACCGGCCACCACGGTACCGGGAAGCTTAACTGACGAGCTTCTTCCGGCGACAGCGTGCGGCGCATGACGATCTGCGACAGCAGGATCATCAGCCATACCCAGACGGTGGCGAAGGTGGCGATCGAGGCGATGATCATGAAGACTTTCTCTGGAATCAGATAGTTGAGCACTACCGCCAGCAGCAGAGCGACCGACATCACCAGCACCGTCATCCACGGCACGCCGCTGGCGGTCAGTTTGGTGAAGCTGCGCGGCGCCTGGCCGTCCTGCGCCATGCCGTACATCATGCGGCCGGCGCCGAAGATGTCGCTGTTGATGGCCGAGATGGCGGCGGTGATCACCACCACGTTCAGCACGTTGGCGGCGGAGCTGATGCCGAGGTTGCTGAAGATCTCAACGAACGGGCTGCCGTTCTGGCCGATGCTGTTCCACGGGTAGATCGCCATCAGCACCGTCAGCGTCAGCACGTAGAACAACAGAATGCGCACCGGCACGGCGTTAATCGCTTTCGGCAGCACTTTGGCGGGGTCTTTCGCCTCGCTGGCGGTGATGCCGATGATCTCGATGCCGCCGAAGGCGAACATCACTACCGCCAGCGACGCGACCACGCCGCCGATGCCGTTAGGCATAAAGCCGCCGTGTTGCCACAGGTTGCTGATGCCGGTGGCGTGCTGGGTCTGTCCGAAACCGAACAACATCACCGCCGCGCCGCCGACGATCATCGCCACGATGGCGGCGACCTTGACCAGCGACAGCCAGAATTCCATTTCACCGAAGACCTTGACGCTGCACAGGTTGAGCGCGCCGATAAACAGGATGATGCTGAGTACCCAGACCCACTGAGCGACGTCCGGGAACCACAGCCCCATATAGATGCCGAAGGCGGTGACGTCCGCCAGGGCGACGATCACCATTTCAAAGGTGTAGGTCCAGCCGGTGAGGAACCCGGCCAGCGGGCCGAGGTAGTGGCTGGCGTAGTGGCCGAACGAGCCGGAGACCGGTTGGTGCACCGCCATTTCACCCAGCGCGCGCATCACCATGAACACCGCCGCGCCGCCCACCAGGTAGGCCAGCAGCACGGCCGGACCGGCCAGCTGAATGGCGCCGGCGGAGCCATAGAACAGACCGGTGCCGATCGCCGAGCCGAGAGCCATGAAACGGATATGCCGCGCGTTTAGTCCGCGTCTGAGTTGTGTTGTTTCGTTACGCATGTTGCTTCCCGTTAAGTGTTTGCCGAACAGGCACGCGCTGCCCGCGCCGGGTGGAACGCACCCGGCGGGGCAGAACAAACTGCGTGATTCAGTGTGTGATGATTATGCCTGGCTAGGCAGCAGCGCCGCAGGCAGCAGCGATGTCAGGTGACCGGCCGCCAAGAGTTGGCTGGCGGCTTCAATGTCGGGGGCGAAGAAACGATCCTTGTCATAGAAACTGACATGCTCGCGCAGCAGACGGCGCGCCTGCTCCAGACCTTCCGAGGTCTTCAGGCCGTTGCGGAAATCCAGGCCCTGGCAGGCGGCCAGCCATTCGACCGCCAGAATGCCGCGTACGTTGTCCGCCATGCTCCACAGGCGGCGGCCGGCGGCCGGTGCCATGGAGACGTGGTCTTCCTGGTTGGCGGAGGTTGGGATGCTGTCGACGCTCGATGGATGTGCCAACGCTTTGTTTTCGCTGGCCAGCGCCGCGGCGGTGACCTGGGCGATCATGAAGCCGGAATTCACGCCGCCGTTCTCCACCAGGAACGGTGGCAGCTGCGACATGTGTTTGTCCATCATCAGCGAGATGCGGCGTTCGGACAGCGAACCGATTTCGGCAAACGCCAGCGCCAGATTATCGGCGGCCATCGCCACCGGTTCGGCGTGGAAGTTGCCGCCGGACAGCACGTCGCCCTGTTCGGCGAACACCAGCGGGTTATCGGAGACGGCGTTGGCTTCGATCTCCAGCACCTCGGCGGCCTGGCGGATCTGCGTCAGGCAGGCGCCCATCACCTGTGGCTGGCAGCGCAGGGAGTAAGGATCCTGCACTTTTTCACAGTTGCGGTGTGAGTCGGAGACTTCGCTGCGTGCGCCGAGCAGGTGGCGGTAGGCGAGGGCGGCGTCGATCTGGCCGCGCTGGCCGCGCACCTCGTGGATACGCGCGTCAAACGGGCTGCGGGAGCCCAATGCCGCTTCCACCGTCAGGCTGCCCGCCACGGTCGCGGCGGCGAACAGGTCTTCCGCATCGAACAGGCCGCGCAGCGCGAAGGCGGCGGAGACCTGGGTGCCGTTCAGCAGCGCCAGGCCTTCTTTCGCCGCCAGCGTCAGCGGTTTCAGGCCGGCTTTGGCCAGTGCTTCGGTCGCCGGCAACCATTGGCCCTGATGGCGCGCCTGGCCTTCACCCAGCAGCACCAGGCTCATGTGTGCCAATGGCGCCAGGTCGCCGGAAGCGCCGACCGAGCCTTTCAATGGGATATGCGGATAAACTTCGGCGTTGACCAGCGCGATCAGCGCCTGAATGACTTCCAGACGAATGCCGGAGAAGCCGCGCGACAGGCTGTTGATCTTCAGCACCATGATCAGGCGCACCAGATTGTCGTCGGTCGGCTCGCCCACGCCGGCGGCGTGTGACAGCACGATCGAACGCTGCAGGTTTTCCAGATCGTCGCGGGCGATGCGCGTCGAAGCCAGTAGGCCAAATCCGGTGTTGATGCCGTAAGTAGTGCGGTTTTCTTCAACGATGCGCTCTACGCAGGCCACGCTCTGCTGGATAGGGGCATAGGCGTTGTCGTCCAGCGTCAGCGTCACCGGATGTTGGTAGACGTCGCGTAGCTGGGCCAGCGTCAGTTTGCCTGGGCGAATAGTCAGCGCTTTCATGCTTTTTCTCCTTGGGTGGCGGCAACCATCGGCAGGTTCAGGCCTTGCTCGCGGGCGCAGTCGATAGCGATATCGTAACCGGCGTCGGCGTGACGCATGACCCCGGTAGCCGGGTCGTTGTGCAGGACGCGGGCGATGCGCTCGGCGGCCTCATCGGTGCCGTCGCAGACGATCACCATGCCGGAGTGTTGGGAGAAGCCCATGCCGACGCCGCCGCCGTGGTGCAGGGAAACCCAGGTGGCGCCGCTGGCGGTGTTCAGCAGGGCGTTCAGCAGCGGCCAGTCGGAAACTGCGTCGGAGCCGTCTTTCATCGCTTCGGTTTCACGGTTCGGGCTGGAAACGGAGCCGGAATCCAGGTGGTCGCGGCCGATGACGATCGGGGCGGACAGTTCGCCGCGGCGCACCATCTCGTTGAACGCCAGGCCCAGTTTGGCGCGCTGGCCGAGGCCAACCCAGCAAATGCGCGCCGGCAGGCCCTGGAAGCTGATGCGCTCGCGCGCCATGTCCAGCCAGCGGTGCAGGTGTTCGTCATCCGGGATCAGCTCTTTCACCATGGCGTCGGTTTTGTAGATGTCCTGTGGATCGCCGGACAGCGCCGCCCAGCGGAACGGCCCGATGCCGCGGCAGAACAGCGGACGGATGTAGGCCGGCACGAAGCCCGGGAAGTCGAAGGCGTTGTCGACGCCGGTTTCTTTTGCCATCTGGCGAATGTTGTTGCCGTAGTCGAAGGTCGGCACGCCCATCTGCTGGAAGGCCAGCATGGCTTTGACGTGATCGGCCATCGACTGTTTGGCGGCGGCGACCACTTTAGCCGGCTCGGTCTGGGCGCGCTGGCGATACTCTTCCCAGCTCCAACCCTTCGGCAGGTAGCCGTTCAGCGGGTCGTGGGCGCTGGTCTGGTCGGTGACCATGTCCGGGCGCACGCCGCGGCGCACCAGCTCCGGCAGGATTTCCGCCGCGTTGCCGCACAGGGCGATGGAGATGGCTTTGCCTTCTGAGGTGTATTTTTTGATGCGGGCCAGCGCGTCGTCCAGATCTTTGGCCTGCTCATCGACATAGCGGGTTTTCAGACGGAAATCGATGCGGCTCTGCTGACATTCGATGTTCAGCGAGCAGGCGCCCGCCAGCGTGGCGGCCAGCGGCTGCGCGCCGCCCATGCCGCCCAGACCGGCGGTCAGCACCCAACGGCCCTGCAGGCTGCCGTCGTAGTGCTGGCGGCCCGCTTCGACGAAGGTTTCGTAGGTGCCCTGAACGATGCCCTGGCTGCCGATGTAGATCCAGCTGCCGGCGGTCATCTGGCCGTACATGGCCAGGCCTTTGGCATCCAGTTCGTTGAAGTGTTCCCAGGTCGCCCAGTGTGGCACCAGGTTGGAGTTGGCGATCAGCACGCGCGGCGCGTTGCTGTGGGTTTTGAATACGCCGACCGGCTTGCCGGACTGCACCAGCAGGGTTTCGTCTTCTTCCAGCGTTTTCAGGGTTTCGACGATCTTGTCGTAGCAATCCCAGTCGCGCGCGGCGCGGCCGATGCCGCCGTACACCACCAGCTCGTGTGGGTTCTCCGCAACTTCAGGATCGAGGTTGTTCATCAGCATGCGTAACGGCGCTTCGGTCAGCCAGCTTTTTGCGTTTAATTGTGTGCCGCGTGGCGCGCGTACATCGACATTGCGAACTTTGTTATTTGTAGTCACAGCATTTTCCTCAAACAGTATCGGTGCAGATTCCATGCCGCGGTGGGGATGAGAACCACGGCATAACAATGCGTAGGGCTTATTAACATATACTTGTATGTACAAGCATATGCAACACTGACCAGTTGCCGCTGAAAAGTGGCATAAGAAAAAGTTATTTTCTTTTTATATCAGGTTGATATGCGTTTTTTTATCACCGGCCTCATGTGCACAAGGCCGGAGAAAAGTGAGCTATTCGGCAAAAATGAATTAAAAATGACTCATTTTTGGGCGGCTAGTCACAATATTTTTACAGACTGATTACAGTTGGCGGCGGAGGATAAACAACCCCTATCACCGCAGGAAAAAAAGCCCGCCATGAGCGGGCTGGCAAGGATCAGGCGGCCGGTTGCAGCGTCGGTTTGCGGCTCATCTTGCATACCGTCGCGATGGCGGCGATCAGCGCCGGCACGCACAGGAACATCAGGATGCTCTGCACTTCCCATTGCATGGCCAGCAGTTGAGCCCCCATCATGGTGCCGGCGACGCCGCCGAAGCGGCCGATGCCCTGCATCCAGGCGATGCCGGTGGCGCGGCTGTGGGTGGGGTAGAAGGTGGCCGCCAGCGTTTGCAGGCCGGACTGCGCGCCGTTCATGGTGACGCCCATCAGGAAGATGAAGGCGCCAAGCAGCACGATCTGCTTGTCTTCGGTGGCCATCGCCACGATCAGCAGGGCGGTGACGACAAAGCCGCTCGAGACCACCTTATGCGCATTCCAGCGATCCATCAGCCAGCCGGCCACCAGAATGCCCAGCGTGCCGCCGAAGGTGAACAGCGAGGTGAGCATCGCCGATTGCTCCAGCTGATAGCCCAAGCCCTGCATCAGGATCGGCATCCAGCTCAGCAACACGTAGTAGATCACCAGCCCCATGAAGTAGGTCACCCACAGCATCAGCGTGCCGAGCAGGTAAGGGCGACTGAACAGCAGGCCGATGCTGGTCTTGGTCTGCGCCAGCTTCTCTTCGTACAGGTAAAAACGCGTCACGCCGTCGAGGCTCTGGCTGACGAAACGCTGCGCGATGCGTTTGATCTTCGCCGCTTCCTGTCCACGGTTAACCATATACTTGACCGATTCCGGCAGCAGCAGGATCAGCAACACCGTCAGCGCCAGCGGCGCGATGGCGCCGAGCAGCAATACGCTGTGCCAGCCGTAGTTCGGGATCAGCCACGACGAAATGGCGCCGCCGCCGGCCGCGCCCAGCGGAAAGCCGCAGTACATGGTGTTGATCGCCAGCGAACGGCAGCGCTGCGGCGCGTATTCGGAGATCAGCGTGATGGCGTTGGGCATCGCCGCTCCCAGCCCGAGGCCGGTGAGGAAACGCCACAGCGTCAGGCTATTGAGCGAACCGGCGTAGGCGGTGGCCAGGCTCGACAGGCCGAAGAACAGGCAGGAAAACACCAGCACGCGCTTGCGGCCGATGCGGTCGGAGATCGGCCCGGCGATCAGCGCGCCGAGCGATAGCCCCAGCAGCGCGGCGCTCAGCACCGGCCCCAGGTCCTGTTTCACTATGCCCCAGTCTTTGGCGACCGACGGCGCGATATAGCCCATAGCGGCGGTATCAAAACCGTCGATGGCGAGGATCAGGAACCCGAGAATGATCAGTGTCCAGTGAAACAGCGAAAACTTGCTGTCGTCGATGGCCTGTTGAATGTTTAACTCGCTGGTGGAATGAGTCATGGCACCCTCTAAACGCAGATGTAGTCGTGATGGAACGTGGCCGGAACTGTCGCCCGGCTTGTGTTTGCTTGTATATACATCTGCGCGTCGGCGCTTTATGTCAAATATAATTATCTTATTTGTTAACTGCGTGTTGTTTTCTGTGGAGCAGCTTGCACCGCCGATGAAATGCCGAAGGCCGGTTAACAAATTAAATGAACGCCATTAGCGGTGAGATATGCTGACGGCGGCGCCGAGGATAAAATTTAATACATTTTTGGCCGTTTGGTCGCCGGGCCGGAATCTGCGATAATCGCTTTTTACTTTTCCAGATTGAGAAACCGATGCAGTACCCGATCAATGAGATGTTCCAAACCTTGCAGGGCGAAGGCTTTTTCACCGGCGTGCCGGCCATTTTCATCCGCCTGCAGGGCTGCCCGGTAGGGTGCAGCTGGTGCGACACCAAACATACCTGGGAAAAGGAAGCCCATCGGGAAGTAGACCTGCAACGGATCCTGGTCAAAACAGAAGAGAGCGACGCCTGGGGCAACGCCACCGCCGAACGGCTGTTGGCGGTAATGCGCCAGCAGGGCTACACCGCGCGCCATGTCGTGATCACCGGCGGTGAACCCTGTATCTACGATCTGACGCCGCTGACCGAGCTGTTCGAACAGCATGGCTACAGCTGCCAAATTGAGACCAGCGGCACCCACGAAATCCGTTGTTCCGCCAACACCTGGGTGACGGTTTCGCCGAAGGTGAACATGCGCGGCGGCATGAAGGTGTTGGATCAGGCGCTGCGGCGCGCCGACGAGGTGAAACATCCGGTGGCGCGTGAGCGCGACATCGAGGCGCTGGATGCGCTGCTGGCGACGTTGCAGGACGACAAGACCCGCATTATCGCGCTGCAGCCGATCAGCCAAAAAGAAGAGGCGACCCGCCTGTGCATCGAAACCTGCATCGCGCGCAACTGGCGGCTGTCGATGCAGACCCACAAGTATCTGAACATCGCCTAAAATCAGGGCGCCATTGCGGCGCCCTTTCTTTTAACCTTTATATACGCATCCCGCAGTACAGGTCTCTTTCACCATCACCGCCGTCAATTCCGGCAGCTGGGGCTTGAGCTGCTGCCAAATCCAGGCGGCGAGCACTTCGCTGGTGGGATTTTCCAATCCTGGAATATCGTTCAGATAATGGTGATCCAGCCGTTCCCAGATCGGGGAAAACACAGCCTTGAGCTCGGCGAAATCCATCACCCAACCGGTGTGGGGATCCACTTCACCGGTCACTTCCAGACGCACCATAAACGAATGCCCATGCAGACGGCCGCATTTATGGCCCTCCGGCACGTGCGGCAAACGGTGTGCGGCTTCAAACTGAAAATCTTTAAACAGCGTGGTTGCCATTATTACGGCCTCATTGACTCAAAAACCGCCGCATAGTACCGGAAAGCGCGTCTGCTTGCCATTTATACCGTTATGGTCTACCGCCACGGCCAACGCGCCCGGTTAACACTTTTTTTGTTTGGTGTTTGCGGCACCTATCGGCTGGGGTTATGAGCCGAAATGTTGAACGGTGAAAAAATGATGAAAAAAAGTGCTTTATTTTCATCTGGATAAAAAACTTTGTTTAACGGTTTAAGCGTTATCCCTTACCGGAAAAACAGCTTAGTCATTTTGGTTATGATTTATTGCTATCCCTTATTTAATCGTTGCTATTCTGCTCGGTAACCTTACAAACTCTCCTGATCTTTTCCGCACACCCGACGCAGCGAAGAGACAGCGACTGACACTGGCGCGCGCCTGGCAGCAAAGGCGCTAAGTATAGGAAATAAGTACAGCAATGACGACTCAGGCTCCTCCAACATCTTTGCTCCCGCTGACGCCCGAACAGCTGGCGCGCCTGCAGGCGACGATCGGCGATTATTCGCCGACGCAGCTGGCGTGGCTGTCCGGCTATTTTTGGGGAATGGTCAATCAACAGCCCGGAGCCGTGGGCATTGCGCCTGTCGCCCCAGCGGCGGCTGCCGGCATCACCATCATTTCCGCATCGCAGACCGGCAATGCGCGCCGCCTGGCGGAGCAGCTGCGAGACGATCTTTTGGCCGCCAATCTGAGCGCCACGTTGGTCAGCGCCGGCGACTACAAATTCAAACAGATAGCGCAAGAGCGCCTGCTGGTGATCGTCGCCTCTACGCAGGGGGAGGGCGAACCGGCGGAAGAAGCGGTGGCGCTGCATAAATTCCTGTTCTCGAAGAAGGCGCCGAAGCTGAATGATACCGCTTTTGCGGTGTTCGGGCTGGGCGACACCTCTTATGAGAATTTCTGTCAGTCTGGTAAAGATTTCGACGGCAAACTGGCCGAACTGGGCGCCGAGCGCCTGGTGGAGCGTGTGGACGCCGACGTGGAGTACCAGGAGCTGGCCGCCGCCTGGCGCAAACAGGTGGTGTCGGTGCTGAAGGCGCGCGCGCCGGCGGAAAGCGCCGCGCCGGGCGTGTTGGCCAGCGGCGCGGTCGATCTGATCGACAGCAGCCCGTACAGCAAGGAACAGCCGCTCACCGCCCAACTGGCGGTCAATCAGAAAATTACCGGCCGTGCGTCGGATAAAGACGTGCGCCATATCGAGATCGATCTGGGCGACTCCGGCCTGCGCTATCAGCCGGGCGATGCGCTCGGCGTATGGTTCGACAACGATCCGGCGCTGGTGGACGAACTGGTGCAGCTGTTGTGGCTGAAAGGCGACGAGCCGGTCGAGGTGGAAGGGCAAACCCTGCCGCTGGCGCAGGCGCTGCGCAGCCATTTCGAACTGACGCAGAACACCACGCCGATCGTCGATAAATACGCCGCGCTGTCGCGCGACGAAACGTTGATCGGCCTGCTGGCGGATAAAGCTGCGCTGCAGCATTACGCGCACAACACGCCGATCGTCGACATGGTGCGCCAGGCGCCGGCGGATCTGAGCGCCGAACAGCTGGTCGGCCTGCTGCGCCCGCTGACGCCGCGCCTGTACTCCATCGCCTCTTCGCAGGCGGAGAACGAAAGCGAAGTGCACATCACCGTGGGCGTGGTGCGTTACGACATCGACGGGCGCGCCCGCAGCGGCGGCGCCTCCGGTTTCCTGGCGGATCGCCTGGAGGAGGACGGCGACGTGCGAGTGTTTATCGAACACAACGATAACTTACGCCTGCCGGCCAACCCGGAAGCGCCGGTGATCATGATCGGCCCGGGCACCGGCATCGCGCCGTTCCGCGCCTTTATGCAGCAGCGCGATGCCGACGGCGCCGGCGGCAAAAACTGGCTGTTCTTCGGCAACCCGCACTTTACCGAAGATTTCCTGTATCAGGTCGAATGGCAGCGCTACGTGAAAGACGGCCTGCTGACCCGCATCGATCTGGCCTGGTCCCGCGACCAACAACATAAAATATACGTACAAGACAAACTGCGCGAACAGGGCGCGGAAGTGTGGCGCTGGATTCAGGAAGGCGCGCACATTTACGTCTGCGGCGATGCCAATCGCATGGCAAAAGACGTGGAAAACACATTACTGGAACTGGTGGCCGAGCACGGTGGCATGGATACCGAGCAGGCGGATGAATTTTTAAGTGAGCTGCGCCTTGAGCGCCGTTATCAGCGAGATGTTTACTGATGAGTGATAAACACCCCGGGCCTTTGGTAGTCGAAGGCAAACTGGCCGATGCGGAGCGCATGAAGAAGGAGAGCAACTTCTTGCGCGGCACCATCGCCGAAGATTTGAACGACGGCCTGACCGGCGGCTTCAACGGCGACAACTTCCTGCTGATCCGTTTTCACGGTATGTACCAGCAGGATGACCGCGACATTCGCGCCGAACGCGCCGAGCAGAAGCTGGAGCCGCGCCACGCCATGATGCTGCGCTGCCGCCTGCCGGGCGGCGTCATCAGCCCGCAGCAGTGGCTGGGCATCGACAAGTTCGCGCAGGAAAGTACGCTGTACGGCAGCATTCGCATCACCAACCGCCAGACGTTCCAGTTTCACGGCATTCTGAAAGGCAACGTCAAACCGGTGCACCAACTGCTGAACCGTCTGGGGCTGGACGCGCTGGCGACTGCCAACGACGTGAACCGCAACGTGCTGTGCACCTCCAACCCGGTGGAGTCCGAGCTGCATCAGGAAGCCTACGAGTGGGCGAAGAAGATCTCCGAACACCTGCTGCCGCGCACCCGCGCCTACGCAGAAGTGTGGCTGGATCAGGAGAAGGTGGCCACCACCGACGAAGAGCCGATTTTGGGATCGACCTACCTGCCGCGTAAATTCAAAACCACGGTGGTGATCCCACCGCAAAATGACGTCGATCTGCACGCCAACGACATGAACTTCGTGGCGATCGCCGAAAACGGCAAGCTGGTGGGCTTCAACCTGCTGGTGGGCGGCGGGCTGTCCATCGAGCACGGCAACAAGAAAACCTACGCGCGCCAGGCCAGCGAGTTCGGCTACATTCCGCTCGAGCATACGCTGGCGGTGGCGGAAGCGGTGGTGACCACGCAGCGCGACTGGGGCAATCGTACCGATCGCAAGAACGCCAAGACCAAATACACGCTGGAGCGCGTCGGGGTGGACGTTTTCCGCGCCGAAGTGGAAAAGCGCGCCGGCATCACCTTTGCACCGATCCGGCCGTATGAATTCACCGGCCGCGGCGATCGCATCGGTTGGGTGAAGGGCATCGACGATCAGTGGCACCTGACGCTGTTTATCGAGAACGGTCGCCTGCTGGACTATCCGGGGCGCCCGCTGAAGACCGGTATGGCGGAGATCGCCAAGATCCATAAAGGCGACTTCCGTCTGACGGCGAACCAAAACGTGATCATCGCCGGCGTGCCGGAAAGCGAGAAGGCGAAGATCGAAGCCCTGGCGCGCGAACATGGCCTGATCGACGACCAGATCAGCGAGCAACGCAAAAACTCGATGGCCTGCGTGTCTTTCCCGACCTGCCCGCTGGCGATGGCGGAGGCCGAGCGCTTCCTGCCGCAATTCGTCACCAAGGTGGAAGGGATCATGCATCGGCACGGGGTGGGCGACGAGCATATCGTGCTGCGCATCACCGGCTGCCCGAACGGCTGCGGCCGCGCGCTGCTGGCGGAGCTGGGGCTGGTGGGCAAGGCGGTCGGCCGCTATAACCTCCATTTGGGCGGCAACCGCGAAGGCACGCGTATTCCGCGCATGTACCGCGAGAACATCAACGAAGACGAGATCCTGAGCGAGATTGACCTGCTGGTGGGGCGCTGGGCGAAGGAGCGCAACGCCGGCGAAGGCTTCGGCGACTTCACCGTTCGCGCGGGCATCGTCAAACCGGTGCTGGATCCGGCGCGGGATTTCTGGGAGTGAGGCCGGGCGGCCTCTGGGCAGAGGGGCCGCACAGGCAATTTCAAGTAGCAGGAGAGACAACATGGCTGAATTCGATCTGGCGGCGCTGAACGCGTTGCCCAAATCCGGGCAGGCGCTGGCATTGGCGGTGGTCAACGGCCAACTGGAGACCCTCAGCGCCGAACAGCGCGTTGCATGGGCGCTGGAGCATCTGCCCGGCGAGTTCGTACTCTCGTCCAGTTTCGGCATTCAGGCGGCGGTATGTCTGCACCTGGTGACGCGCATCCGGCCGGATATCCCGGTGATCCTGACCGACACCGGTTACCTGTTCCCGGAAACCTATCGCTTTATCGATCAACTGACCGACCAGCTGAAGCTGAATCTGCAGGTGTTCCGCGCCGAACAGTCTCCCGCCTGGCAAGAGGCGCGCTACGGCAAGCTGTGGGAACAGGGCGTGGAAGGGATTGAAAAGTACAACCAGATCAACAAGGTTGAGCCGATGAATCGCGCGCTGGAGACGCTGGGCGCGCAGAGCTGGTTCGCCGGCCTGCGGCGCGAACAGTCCGGCAGCCGCGCCAATCTGCCGGTGCTGGCGGTGCAGCGCGGGGTGTTCAAGATCCTGCCGATCATCGACTGGGACAACCGCAAGATTTACCAGTATCTGACCGAGCACGGACTAAGCTATCACCCGCTGTGGGAGCAGGGCTACCTGTCGGTAGGCGATACCCACACCACCCAGAAGTGGGAGCCGGGCATGAGCGAGGAAGAGACGCGTTTCTTCGGGCTGAAGCGCGAGTGCGGTCTGCACGAAGGCTAAACGAGGCGAATCACACGACAGGGCTCAGCAATGCTGGGCCCTGTTTTTTTTGCGGGCTACTTTTTCTTTTTCGCTTTCGGCGGGTGCGCCTGCGCCAGCTCTTTGATCAGCGGCAGCAGGATCTGCACGCTGTCGCGGCTGCGTTTATCGATCCGCCCCGGCAGGTAGCGATCCAGATACTGCAGGTTGTCATACTGCGGGCGGTGCCAGGTGACGCCCTGCGGGAAGTGCGGGCTGACGGCGCGTTGCTGGTAACCGTCCTTGTCGCCCAGCGACCAGTTGGTGGCTTCCACCGACAGCACCGGGATGCCCGCCGCATCGAATACCTCTTGATCGGAGCAGCAGCCGGTACCCTGCGGATGCTGTGCATTGCCAGGGTTGGTGGCGGCGGCGATGCCGTAGCGGTGGGCGATATCCAGCGCGCGATCGCGGGAGCGCTTCGCCATCTGCGGCGGCGTGTTGCGCCCGGCGTTGAAGTACAGGCGATCGCCGGTGATCAGACTGTCGAGGTTGATCACCAGTACGGTGTTGCTTTTCTCTTCCGCGCTCATGCGCTGCAGGTAGTTCTGCGCCCCCAGCGAACCGATCTCTTCGGCGCTGGTGGCGACGAAGCGCAGGCCGTAGGCGGTGGGGATGTTCTTCAGGCGTTCCGCCAGTTCCAGCATCACGCCGATGCCGGAGGCGTTGTCGTCGACGCCCTGCAGCGTCAAGCCGCCGAGATTGTTATCCAGATCTTCGTCGCTCTGCGGCGTATAGGTGTCGAAGTGGGCGACGATCACTATCTGTTTCGGGCTGTCGCCGTTGCGGGCGGCGATCACCGAGCTGGCGGTGACGTTGTTCCAGTTCTTCTTGCCGTCTTTGCTGGTGTAGAGATAGCGCGTATTGACGCTGCGAATATCGCTTTGGTAGCCCATCTTGCTGAACTGCTGCTTCAGGTAGTCGGCGGTGAGCAATTCGGCCGGGCTGCCCGCCATGCGGCCGGGGAAGTAAGTGGCGATGTGGCGGGTCTGTTCGGCGGCGAAGCGGCCCATTGGCGCGTCTTTGGCGGGCTGTGCGGCACACACGCTGAAGACGCCGCCGAGTGCGAGGGCCAGCAGGCTGGTCTTCAGGTAAAAACGGGAAAACATACCGAAAAATCCTTCTTTGCTATCGGCGCTGCCGATCATTTTTCTGCGGCACCCAGTATGAGACGCCGGGCGGCATTACACAATTTCCCTGTCTCTTAATTTCGCGCGAACGCGCAAAGCATCGCCTCGATTATCACCGTTTGCCTCCTGCGCTGCGGCCTATATTCCATAAAGGAACTAATCATTCCTTTTCGTCATTTCAGAGGCTAAATCTCAGCCCGTATAGTCACACTATCTTTCTGTTATATGAAAAGGCTGTTGTGGACTATCTACCAATATTCGCCGACCTGAAACAACGTCCGGTGCTGGTCGTTGGCGGTGGTGACGTGGCTGCGCGCAAAGTCGATCTGCTTCAGCGCGCCGGGGCTGAAATACGGATAGTTGCGCAGTCGCTCTCACCGGAACTGGAACAACAACGTCAGCTGGGGCGGGTGCTCTGGCTGGGGGAAAGCTTTGACCCGCAGCAGTTGGACGACGTGTTTCTGGCGATCGCCGCCACGGACGACAACGCCCTGAACGCCGCGGTGTTCGCCGAGGCGGATAAGCGCCGGGTGTTGGCCAACGTGGTGGACGATCAGCCGCGCTGCTCGTTTATCTTCCCGTCGATCATCGATCGCTCGCCGCTGGTGGTGGCGGTGTCGTCCAGCGGCCAGGCGCCGGTGCTGGCGCGCCTGCTGCGCGAAAAGCTGGAGGCGTTATTGCCCGCCAGTTTGGGGCAGATGGCGCAGGTAGCGGGCCGCTGGCGCGGCCAGGTCAAACAGCGGTTGGCTTCGATCGGCGAACGTCGCCGTTTCTGGGAGAAAACGTTCGGCGGCCGTTTCGCCACGCTGGTGGCCAACGGCCAGACGGCGCAGGCGGAACGGCAGCTGGAGCAGGATTTACACCACTTCGCCGCAGGCGATGAAGGCGCACAGGGCGAGATCGCCCTGGTGGGCGCCGGGCCGGGCGACGTGGGGCTGTTGACCCTGCGCGGGCTGCAGGTGATGCAGCAGGCGGACGTGGTGCTGTATGACCATCTGGTCAGCGGCGAGATCCTCGATCTGGTGCGGCGCGACGCCGAGCGCATCTGCGTGGGCAAGCGCGCCGGCGCGCACTCGGTGATCCAGGAAGAGACCAACCGGCTGCTGGTGGAGCTGGCGCAGCAGGGCAAACGGGTGGTGCGCCTCAAGGGCGGCGATCCGTTCATCTTTGGCCGCGGCGGCGAAGAGCTGCAGGTGGCCGCCGCCGCCGGCATTCCGTTCCAGGTGGTGCCTGGCGTCACGGCCGCCGCGGGCGCGACCGCCTACGCCGGCATTCCGCTGACGCATCGCGATCACGCGCAGAGCGTGACCTTTATCACCGGCCACTGCCGCCCCGACGGCGATGGCCTGGACTGGGCCGATCTGGCCCGGGCGCGGCAAACGCTGGCTATCTACATGGGCACCATGAAGGCGGCGGACATCAGCCAACGCCTGATCGCCCATGGCCGCGACGCTGCGACGCCGGTGGCGGTGATCAGCCGCGGCACGCGCGCCGATCAGCAGGTGCAGATCGGCACGCTGGATCAATTGGAACACCTGGCCCAACGGGCGCCGTTGCCGGCGCTGTTGGTGATCGGCGAGGTGGTGGAACTGCACCATCAAATCGCCTGGTTCGGGCATCAATCGCAGACGGAAGGGGCCGCGCGCCCGGCCGTCGTGAATTTGGCATAGGCAAGGCTTTTAAGGACCTGTTATGGACGAAAAACGACTCACTCATTTGCGGCAATTGGAGGCGGAGAGTATCCATATCATCCGTGAAGTCGCCGCTGAATTCGCTAACCCGGTGATGCTGTACTCCATCGGTAAAGACTCTTCCGTGATGCTGCATCTGGCGCGCAAGGCGTTCTTCCCCGGCACGCTGCCGTTCCCGCTGCTGCACGTCGATACCGGCTGGAAATTCCGCGAAATGTACGAATTCCGCGATCGCACCGCGAAGGAGTACGGTTTCGAGCTGTTGGTGCACAAAAACCCGGAAGGGGTGGCGATGGGCATCAACCCGTTCGTGCACGGCAGCGCCAAGCATACCGACATCATGAAGACCGAGGGCCTGAAGCAGGCGTTGAACAAGTACGGTTTCGACGCCGCCTTTGGCGGCGCGCGGCGCGACGAGGAGAAATCGCGTGCCAAAGAGCGCATCTATTCGTTCCGCGATCGCTTCCACCGCTGGGATCCGAAAAATCAGCGGCCGGAGCTGTGGCACAACTATAACGGCCAGATCAACAAAGGGGAGAGCATCCGCGTCTTCCCGCTGTCGAACTGGACCGAGCTGGATATCTGGCAGTACATCTTCCTGGAAAAGATCGACATCGTGCCGCTGTACCTGGCGAAACCACGCCCGGTGGTGGAGCGCGACGGCATGCTGATGATGGTGGACGACGATCGTATCGATCTGCAGCCGGGGGAAGTGATCAGCCAGCGCATGGTGCGTTTCCGCACCCTGGGTTGCTGGCCGCTGACCGGCGCGGTGGATTCGCAGGCGCAAACCCTGCCGGAGATCATCGAAGAGATGCTGGTCTCCACCACCAGTGAACGCCAGGGGCGGATGATCGACCGCGATCAGTCCGGCTCGATGGAGCTGAAAAAGCGTCAAGGGTATTTCTAAGGAGCCGCCGGATGAACAACGCAATTGCACAACAAATCGCTGACCAGGGCGGCGTCGAATCCTATCTGCACGCGCAGCAGCACAAGAGCCTGCTGCGCTTTCTGACCTGCGGCAGCGTCGACGACGGCAAAAGCACCCTGATCGGCCGCCTGCTGCACGATACCCGCCAGATCTACGAGGATCAGCTGTCGACGCTGCACAGCGACAGCAAACGCATCGGTACCCAGGGCGAGAAACTCGATCTGGCGCTGCTGGTGGACGGCCTGCAGGCCGAACGCGAGCAGGGCATTACCATAGATGTGGCCTATCGCTATTTCTCGACCGAAAAGCGTAAATTTATCATCGCCGATACCCCGGGACACGAGCAGTACACCCGCAACATGGCCACCGGTGCCTCCACCTGCGATCTGGCGATCCTGCTGATCGACGCGCGCAAAGGGGTACTGGATCAGACTCGCCGCCACAGCTTTATCGCAACCCTGCTGGGCATTCGCCATCTGGTGGTCGCGGTAAACAAAATGGATCTGGTGGATTATCAGGAAGCGGTGTTCGAACAGTTCAAACAGGATTACCTGACCTTCGCCCAGCAGCTGCCGGGCGATCTGGATATCAAATTCGTGCCGCTGTCGGCGCTGGACGGCGACAACGTGGCGAGCGAAAGCGCCCATATGCCGTGGTACAGCGGCCCGACGTTGTTGGAAGTGCTCGAGAGCGTCGACGTGGTCAGCGAGCGTGAAAACCAGCCGCTGCGCTTCCCGGTGCAGTACGTCAATCGCCCGAACCTCGATTTTCGCGGCTATGCCGGCACGCTGTCCGCCGGCGTGGTGCGGGTGGGGCAACGGGTCAAGGTGCTGCCTTCCGGCGTGGAGTCCAGCGTGGCGCGCATCGTGACCTTCGACGGCGATCTGCAAGAGGCGGTGCCGGGCGAGGCGATTACGCTGGTGCTGAAGGATGAGGTGGACATCAGCCGCGGCGATCTGCTGGTCGATGCCGGCGAAAGCCTGCAGGCGGCGCAGAGCGCGCTGGTGGACGTGGTGTGGATGGCCGAACAGCCGCTGGTGCCGGGCCAGAGCTACGACATCAAGATCGCCGGCAAAAAGACCCGCGCTCGCGTGGAGAGCATCCGCCATCAGGTGGAGATCAATACGCTGGCGCAGCACCCGGCTGACACCCTGCCGCTCAACGGTATCGGGTTGGTTGAGCTGACCTTCGACGAACCGCTGGTGCTGGACAGCTACCAGAGCAACCACGACACCGGCGGGCTGATCTTCATCGATCGCATGAGCAACGTTACGGTCGGTGCCGGTCTGGTGCGTGAAACGCTGCAGGCCGCCTCGGCGGCGCGCGGCGAGTTCAGCGCCTTCGAGCTGGAGCTGAATGCGCTGGTGCGCAAACACTTCCCGCACTGGGGTGCGCGCGATCTGCTCGGTGGCCAGTAAGGTGGCCGTGGAACTGAGGGCGAGCGGGCCGGACGATGAGAACGTGGTTTGGCATCCGCATGCGGTGACGCGTGCGGATCGCGAAGCGCGCAACGGCCACCGCGGCGTGGTGTTGTGGTTTACCGGGCTGTCCGGCTCGGGCAAATCCACCGTCGCCGGCGCGCTGGAGCAGGCGTTGCACGGTCTCGGTGTCAGCACCTATCTGCTGGACGGCGATAACGTGCGGCACGGCCTGTGTCGCGATCTCGGCTTCTCCGACGAGGATCGGCGCGAGAACATTCGCCGGGTGGGGGAGGTGGCCAAACTGATGGTGGACGCCGGGCTGGTGGTGCTGACCGCGTTCATTTCGCCGCACCGCGCCGAGCGGCAGATGGTGCGCGAGATGCTCGGCGAGGAGCGCTTTATCGAGGTGTTCGTCGACACGCCGTTGGCGATCTGCGAGGCGCGCGATCCGAAGGGATTGTATAAGAAAGCGCGCGCCGGCGAGCTGCGCAATTTCACCGGCATCGACGCGGTTTACGAGGCGCCGCAACAGCCGGAAATTCACCTCGATGGCCAACAATTGGTAACAAATTTGATTGCGCAATTGTTAGACGTGTTGCGTGGTCAGGCTATTATCAAACCCTGAATTCAAAAAAAGCGTGTGGCGTTTTTCGCCATGCGCTTTTTACTCTAAGCCGCCGCAGAGCGAGCCGAATAACCAGGGATCACTATGCAAAATGTCACGCCTATCTTGATCGACTCCAAGCAGTCAAAACAGGAGAGAGAGGAGCCGTCTTATTCTTTCCTGGGCGGCGTCAGCGGCTTTGTTTTCTACTGGCTGGCATTCGCGTTGCCGTTTCTGGTTTACGGTTCCAACACGCTGTTTTTCCTGCTCTATACCTGGCCGTTCTTCCTGGCGCTGATGCCGCTGTCGGTGCTGATCGGCATCACCCTCAGCATGCTGTTGCGCGGCCGTCTGATCCTGACGCTGCTGCTGACCGGCGCGATCGTGCTGTGCTTGTTCTGGCTGGTGTTCAGCTTCCTGACCGGGTGGTGAGAGAGCGGGCGCCGATGCCGGCGCCCGAAGGATTGCAAAGCCGTGCCGAAGGTTACAAAACTTTGCTCAGAAACGCCTGAGTGCGCGGATTGGCCGGCTGGCTGAAGATCTGCTGCGGCGCACCCTCCTCCTGAATGATCCCCTGATCGATAAACAGCACCCGGTCGGCCACCTCGCGGGCAAAGCCCATCTCATGCGTCACCACCACCATGGTCATGCCCTCGTGGGCCAGTGATTTCATCACCGCCAACACTTCGCCCACCAGCTCAGGATCGAGCGCGGAGGTCGGTTCGTCGAACAGCATGATCTTCGGCTCCATCGCCAGCGCGCGGGCGATCGCTACCCGCTGCTGCTGGCCGCCGGACAGGCTGTTGGGGTAGGCGTCGAGCTTGTCGAGCAGGCCGACCTTGAGCAGCAGCTGTTCTGCTTGCGCGATAGCTTCGGCGCGCGGCTGTTTCTTCACGCTCATTGGCGCCATGATGATATTTTCCAACACCGTCATGTGCGGGAACAGGTTGAAACGTTGGAATACCATGCCCACGCTTTCCCGCATCTTGTTCAGGTCGGTTTTCTGATCGTGGACGGCGAAACCGTTGACCTCGATCTCGCCGCCGGAGAGCGTCTCCAGCGCATTGATGCAGCGCAGGAAGGTGCTTTTGCCCGAGCCTGAAGGGCCGATGACGCACACCACTTCGTTGGCGGCGATCCGGCAGGAAATGCCGCGCAGCACGTGGCTTTCGCCGAACTGTTTTTGCAGATTATGTACGCGAATCACTTTTACCGAACCTCTTTTCCATGTGTTGCACCAGCAGCGAGAGCAGGAAGGTGATGACCCAATAGACCAGCGAAATGGTCAGATAGGGCTCCCAGTAGGTGGCGTAGGCGCCGGAGACGGTACGGGCGGCATAGGCCAGATCCGCCAGGCCGATGGCGGAGGCCAGCGACGAATCCTTGACGATGGCGATGGCGTTGTTGCCCAGCGGCGGCAACATGCGGCGGAAAGCCTGCGGCAGGATCACCTGGCGCATGGTCTTGCCATAGCTCATGCCCAGCGAACGCGAGGCCTCCATCTGGCCGCGGTCGATCGACTGGATCCCGGCGCGAAAGATCTCCGAGACATAAGCGCCGGCATTGAGGGTGATCGCCACCACGCAGGAGAGAAAGGCGCCGTAGTCGGCGCGCAGCGCACGGGCGAAATCGACGCTCATCAGGCCGCTGGTGACCAGCAGGCCGTCGCGCGGATTGATGAACAACGGCACCAGCGCAAAGTGCACCACCATGATCTGTACAAACAGCGGCGTGCCGCGAAAGGCGCTGATGTAGATGCGCACCGGCCACTGAACGCCGTAACGCAGGATGGGTTTCCAGATGCCGTGCGGCGCCTGCGCCAGGCGGCCCAGCCCGAGGATCAATCCCCAGGTGGTGCCCAGCAGCACGCAGATAATGGTGCATTTGATGGTCATCCAGGCGCCTTCCATAAACAGCGGCGCGTATTCCTGGATGATCTCCCAGCGGAAGTTCAAGGGGTATTCCTTCTTGGTAGGCTGAAACGGTGGTGCGCCGGCGGCCTGGTGGGCGCCGGCAACAGGGGATTATTCCGCCGGCAGCGTCGGTACGTTGCTGTCGAACCAGGTTTGGTAGATCTTGGCGTAGGTGCCGTCGGCGACGATCTTCTTCAGACCGGCGTTGATCTTGTTGCGCAGATCATCGTTGCCTTTGGCGACGGCGATGCCGAAATACTGGCGTTCGAACTTGGCGTCGGGCACCAGCTTGAAGGCTTTCTCCGGGTGAGTTTTGATATAGAACTTGGCTACGCCGACGTCGCCGACCGCCGCGCCGATGCCGTCTTCATACAGCTCCTGCAGCATCAGCGGGGTATTGTCGAAGCGTTTGATGGCGGTGCTGTTCTTACCCAGCACGTCGGACACCACGATGTCGCCGGTGCTGGAGTTCACTACGCCGACCTTCAGCGCTTTCAGCGCGGCGATGGAGTCCACTTTCGAGTCTTGCGGCACGACGATGGCCTGTTCCGCCGGGAAGTAAGGCGCGGAGAAATCAACCATCTGCTTGCGCTTATCGGTGATGGTGATGCCGGAAATGATGATATCGCGATCGCCGGAGTTCAGCGTGGCGAAGATGCCTTCCCACGGCGTATTGATCAGTTTGATCTGGAAACCCTCGGCCTTGGCTACCGCTTTGATGATGTCGATGTCGAAACCTTCCAGCTGCTTTTGACTGTTTTCAAATTCGAACGGCCGATAGGTGCCGCCGGAGCCGACGACATAGGTAGGCTCAGCCGCCAACGCGGCGGTGGAGAAGGTGGCGGCCAGGCAGGCGCCGATCAGAACTAAACGTTTTAACATCGCGATCCCCGATAATGAAAGGTTATATATTGGAATTATTTATGCACTATGAGTGCATAAAAATAAGCTTATGTGAATGAAAGTGCAACCGCTGCATGATGATTATTATTTCTATGGTGTTAAATATTCACTTTTGGCACGGTAACGGTGAAAGCGATGGGGCAGAGGGCGGCGGTATAGTGATTCTTGCTGCATAATGGGAAAAAGACAGTGTGCGCCTTACCGGAAAACACGTCGCGCACGCCGGGCAAAAGGGGCTTTTTTTGCCGCTTTGGCAGCGGAATTAGGCTATAAACTCGAGAACCCTTCATCCGTATTCTGAATTTGGCGTTGAAATGCCGCTCTCAGTGTGGAGTCCAACGAGAAGTTGTGGGATGATTGGTCGGTTTTTCAGGGGGCGGAGATGGGAAAACTTACGCTGCTATTGCTGGCATTGCTCGGTTGGTTACAGTATTCACTGTGGCTGGGCAAAAATGGTATTCACGATTACGTGCGGGTCAATGAAGACGTTGCGGTCCAACAGGGCAACAACGCTAAGTTGAAAGCGCGTAACGATCAGCTGTTTGCCGAAATCGATGATTTGAACGGCGGTCAGGAAGCGATCGAAGAGCGAGCGCGTAATGAACTGGGCATGATCAAGCCCGGTGAGACTTTCTATCGTCTGGTTCCTGACCAATCCAGACGCAACGCGGCGTCTTCCTCGCAAAATAACGCACAAAAATAACGCATGAATCACTCCGCAGGCACCTTTCCCTCGGTGATTGCCGTCTTGCCCGCTGCCGGTATCGGCAGCCGCATGCAGGCGGAATGCCCGAAGCAATATTTAACCATCGGCCGGCACAGCATCGTCGAACACGCCATCCACGCCCTGTTGCGCCACCCGCGCATTGAGCGGGTGATCGTGGCGATCGGCCCGGAAGATCGTCAGTTCGAACGGTTGCCGATCGCCCAGGATCCGCGGGTGATCGTCACCGAGGGCGGCAAACAGCGCGCCGATTCGGTGATGGCCGGGCTGAAGCTGGCGGGCGATGCGGACTGGGTGCTGGTGCATGACGCCGCGCGCCCCTGCCTGCACGCCGACGATCTTGAACGCCTGCTGGCGATCACCGCGCACAGTAAGGTCGGCGGCATACTCGCCGCGCCGGTGCGTGACACCATGAAGCGCGCCGAACCCGGCCGCGAAACCATCGCCCATACCGTCGAACGGCAGGATCTGTGGCACGCGTTGACGCCGCAGCTGTTTCCGCTGCCGCTGCTCAAACAGTGCCTGCAACGCGCGCTGGATGAAGGCGCGAACGTCACCGACGAAGCCTCGGCGCTGGAGCATTGCGGTTATCATCCGCTGCTGGTCGCCGGGCGGGCGGACAATATTAAAGTAACGCGGCCGGAGGATTTGGCGCTGGCGGCGTTCTATTTGACCCAGTTAGACAATTAAGGAGCGCACCATGCGTATCGGTCACGGTTTTGACGTACATAAATTCGGCGGCGAAGGCCCGTTGGTGATCGGTGGCGTTCGCATCCCTTACGATAAAGGTTTGCTGGCCCATTCCGACGGCGATGTTGCGCTGCACGCCGCAACCGACGCCTTGTTGGGCGCGGCGGCGCTGGGCGATATCGGCAAGCTGTTCCCCGATACCGATCCGGCGTTCAAAGGCGCCGACAGCCGCGAGCTGCTGCGCGAAGCCTGGAAACGCATTCGTGCCAAAGGCTATCGCCTTGGCAACCTCGATATCACCATCATCGCCCAGGCGCCGAAAATGGCGCCGCACATCCCGCAGATGCGCGTGTTCCTGGCGGAAGATCTGCAGTGCCATATGGATGACGTCAACGTGAAGGCCACGACGACCGAGCAGCTCGGCTTCACCGGGCGCGGCGAGGGCATCGCCTGCGAAGCGGTCGCCTTGCTGATCAAGGAATAACGGTATGGATATGGCGAATCTGACCTGGCTGCATGGCCGCCCGCAGAGCACCGGGGTGCTGAAAGCCAATCCGGAAGATTTCGTGGTGGTGGAAGACCTGGGTTTTGCACCGGACGGCGAAGGCGAGCACGTGCTGGTGAACATCCGTAAAAATGGCTGCAATACCCAGTTCGTGGCCGACTATCTGGCGCGCTTCGCCGGCATTCACGCCCGTTCCGTCAGCTATGCGGGCTTGAAGGATCGTCACGCGGTGACCGAACAGTGGTTCTGCCTGCATATGCCGGGCAAGGAAACGCCGGACTTCTCCCGCTTTACGTTGGAAGGCTGCGAGGTGCTCTCGTATGCCCGTCACCTGCGCAAGATGCGCATCGGCACTCTGAAGGGCAACCACTTTACGCTGGTGCTGCGCCAGATTTCCGATCGGCAGGACGTGGAGCGCCGCTTGCAGGCGATCGCCGCACAGGGCGTGCCGAACTACTTTGGCAGCCAGCGTTTCGGCCGCGGCGGCAACAACCTGGTGATGGCGCGCCGCTGGGCGAATGACGAAATCCGCGTCAAAGAGCGCAGTAAACGCAGCTTCTACCTGTCCGCCAGCCGCAGCGCGCTGTTCAATCAGATTGCCGGCCGGCGCCTGGCCGATGGACTGCAGCGCACCGTGCTGGAAGGGGATGCCCTGCAGCTGAGTGGGCGCGGCAGCTGGTTCGTTGCCAAAGCCGATGAGCTTGAGACGTTGCAGCAACGGCTGGATGCCGGCGAGCTGGCGATCACGGCGCCCTTGCCGGGTGACGGCGAGCCGGGCACCGCCGGCCAGGTATTGGCTTTTGAACAACAATGCTTGGCGGAACAACCGGAATTGCTTACGCTTTTAAAGCGCGAGCGTGTCGAACCCGCTCGTCGGGCCCTGCTGCTGCAGCCGCAAAATATGCTGTGGAACTGGTGGGATGACGTTACCGTGGAGCTGCGTTTCTGGTTGCCGGCAGGCAGCTTCGCGACCAGCGTGGTTCGCGAGATCATGCAGCAGGATGACAGCGATGCGGATATTACTGAGTAACGATGACGGCGTTAGCGCCCCGGGCATTCAGGCGTTGGCGGCGGCGCTGCGGGAGTTCGCCGAGGTGCAAGTGGTGGCGCCGGATCGTAACCGCAGCGGCTCTTCCAATGCCCTGACGCTGGAGTCGCCGCTGCGTACGCAGACGCTGGCCAACGGCGATATCGCGGTGCTGCAGGGGACGCCGACCGACTGTGTCTATCTTGGCGTCAACGCGCTGATGCGCCCGGCGCCGGACATCGTGGTCTCCGGCATCAACGCCGGGCCGAATTTGGGCGACGACGTCATCTATTCCGGCACCGTCGCGGCGGCGATGGAGGGGCGGCACCTGGGGCTGCCCGCGCTGGCGGTGTCGCTGAACGGCCATCAGCACTATGCGACCGCCGCCGTCATTACCTGCCACATCCTGCGCGCGCTGCAGCGCGAGCCGTTGCGTACCGGAAAAATCCTGAATATCAACGTGCCGGATCTGCCGCTGGCGGAGATCAAAGGCCTGCGCGTCACCCGTTGCGGCAGCCGCCATCCCGCCGATAAGGTCTTCTGCCAGCAGGATCCGCGCGGACAAAATCTCTACTGGATCGGGCCGCCTGGTGATAAATTTGATGCCGGGCCGGATACCGACTTTGCGGCGGTGGAACAAGGCTATGTGGCGATCACGCCGCTGCAGGTGGATTTGACTGCCTACGCGGCGCAGGAAGTCGTAAAAACATGGTTAACCAAGGCAGAGGTTAGCGGGGAATGGTGAACAAGCGTATGCAAACATTGCTGACGCAGCTGCGGCAGCAGGGGATCCGGGACGAAAAGTTGCTGCAGGCGATCGAAGCGGTGCCGCGCGAACGTTTTGTCGACGAGGCGCTGGATCACAAGGCCTACGAAAATACCGCGCTGCCGATCGGTTCCGGCCAGACCATCTCCCAGCCTTATATGGTGGCGCGCATGACCGAACTGCTGAACCTGACGCCCACTTCGAGGGTGCTGGAGATTGGCACCGGTTCCGGTTATCAAACCGCCATTCTGGCGCATTTGGTGCAACACGTTTGTTCCGTCGAACGCATCAAAGGGTTGCAATGGCAGGCCAAGCGCCGTCTGAAGCAGCTCGATCTCCATAATGTTTCTACCCGCCACGGCGACGGCTGGCAAGGCTGGGCGTCGCGCGGTCCGTTCGATGCAATCATCGTCACTGCCGCGCCGCCGGAAATTCCGCAGGCGCTGGTGGAGCAATTGGACGACGGCGGTATTTTGGTGCTGCCGGTCGGCGAACAGGCCCAAACCCTCAAACGCATTCAGCGTCATGGCAACGAATTCGTTGTCGACGCGGTGGAAGCGGTGCGTTTTGTGCCGCTGGTGAAAGGCGAATTGGCCTAGCGATTGTCTGATTTTTAGACCGCCCGCAAAATCTGTTGCACTTTCATCACGTCCAGATAAGGTTTTCTCGTTCCAATCAGGCTAATTTTCACTAGAATTGGCCTTTCTACGTAGTTGTCTTATGGTGCGACATCGCCAATGTGGTTAGCATTGGCGCGCATTTTGATGCTCCGGCGGGAGATAACCTGGCGTTCAGGGATCGGCCGGCGGCGCCTTTGCATCGCAGAAACTGGGAAGTGGCAAAAGCTCGGCTACGATGTAAAGGGTATTTTGGATATATCACTGATATTGCTGTCATGGGGGAAGCATGAGCACGGGAAGCCCAATGATTACGTTACGCCGGGTAGCGGTGTGTACGATGGTAAGTTTGTGGTTGGCGGGGTGTACGAATACTGCCTCGACGTCGGCCCCTATCAGCAGCGTGGGCGGCGGCGGCGCCGTTCCATCCGGCAATAATAATGGCGGAGCGCAGCAGGTCAGCCCAGAAGGCCGCATTGTCTATAACCGCAGTTATAACGCCATCCCTAAAGGGAGCTACAGCGGCGGCGACACCTATACGGTCAAGCGCGGCGATACGCTGTTTTACATCGCCTGGATCACCGGCAACGATTTCCGCGACCTGGCGCAGCGCAACAATATTCCCGAGCCGTACAGCCTGAATGTTGGCCAAACCATTCAGCTTGGTAATGGTTCTGCCAACGGCGGCGGCGGTATGCTGGCGACGACAGACGCTACCAAAGGCGGCGTTCCGAAGCCACCTTCCACTACCCAGATCCAGACGGCAACGGTTGATTCTCAATCAACTAACGCGTATTCTGAAAACTCGGGTAAACAGAATGTAGGTAAGATGTTACCTGCAGCGGGTGCCGCAGCGGTTGGGACCGCGACTGCGCCTGTTACCGCACCGGAAGCCGCTCCACCAGTGAGCAGCACCGTCAGCAACAGTTCTCCGGTCAGCACTTGGAGATGGCCGACTGACGGTAAGATTATTGATAACTTTTCCTCATCAGAAGGTGGGAATAAGGGCGTCGATATCGCCGGTTCCCGTGGGCAGCCTATCTTCGCTACCGCCGATGGCCGCGTAGTGTATGCAGGCAACGCTTTACGGGGTTACGGTAATCTAATCATCATCAAACACAATGATGATTACCTGAGCGCCTACGCTCATAACGACACAATGCTGGTCCGGGAACAACAAGAAGTGAAGGCGGGTCAAAAAATAGCCACCATGGGTAGCTCCGGTACCAGTTCAGTACGTTTGCATTTTGAAATTCGTTACAAGGGGAAATCCGTAAACCCGCTGCGTTATCTTCCGCAGCGATAGATTGGGCAGAATACGCTGAGATTCTGCTCGCGGTATCACGGGTAGGAGCAGCATATGAGCCAAAATACGCTGAAAGTTAACGAGTTACATGATGATGCGGATTTCGACGAGAATGGAGCTGAGGCTGAGTCGTTTGATGAAAAAGCGCTGGTAGAAGAAGAGGCCAGCGAGAACGATTTAGCGGAAGAAGAGCTGTTGTCTCAAGGCGTTACGCAACGCGTATTGGATGCGACGCAGCTCTATCTGGGCGAGATCGGTTATTCCCCTCTGCTGACCGCAGAGGAAGAAGTCTATTTTGCGCGGCGTGCTCTGCGCGGTGACGTGCCGTCCCGCCGCCGCATGATTGAAAGCAACCTGCGGCTGGTAGTGAAAATTGCCCGCCGCTACAGCAACCGCGGTCTGGCGCTGCTGGATCTGATCGAAGAGGGTAACCTCGGTCTGATTCGCGCAGTGGAAAAATTTGACCCGGAACGCGGTTTCCGCTTCTCCACTTATGCAACCTGGTGGATCCGTCAGACGATTGAGCGGGCGATCATGAACCAAACCCGTACCATTCGTTTGCCTATCCATATCGTCAAAGAACTGAATGTCTATCTGCGCACCGCGCGCGAGCTTTCTCATAAACTGGATCATGAACCGAGCGCTGAAGAGATTGCCGAGCAACTCGACAAGCCGGTAGATGACGTCAGCCGCATGCTGCGCCTGAATGAGCGCATCACCTCGGTGGATACGCCGCTGGGCGGGGATTCGGAGAAAGCGCTGCTGGACATTCTGGCCGACGAAAAGGACAACGGGCCTGAAGACACCACGCAAGATGACGATATGAAGCAAAGCATCGTCAAATGGTTGTTCGAACTGAACGCCAAACAGCGTGAAGTGTTGGCGCGTCGTTTCGGCCTGCTGGGCTATGAAGCGGCGACGCTGGAAGACGTGGGCCGGGAGATTGGCCTGACGCGTGAACGCGTCCGTCAGATTCAGGTTGAAGGTCTGCGCCGCCTGCGTGAGATCCTGCAGATGCAGGGTCTGAGCATTGAGGCGCTGTTCCGCGAATAATGCCGGTTGTTGAACCGCATCAAATAAAAACGGTGAGCATGATGCTCACCGTTTTTTTATGCCTGCGTTTATCGCCTCAACTACACCATATTTTTCAGCCGATAGAGCCATTCCAGCGCCTGACGCGGCGACAGGGAATCCGGATCCAGCGCCTCCAGTGCTTCTACCGCCGGCGAAGTCTCTTCCTGCAGCAGCGTCATCTGGGTGGCATCGACACTGCCCGATGCGGTGTGGCTGGAGATAGACTCCAGTTCGCGCAGCTTCTGGCGGGCGCGCTTGATGACGTCGCGCGGCACGCCGGCCAGCGCGGCGACCGCCAGGCCATAGCTTTTGCTGGCGGCGCCGTCCTGCACGGTGTGCATGAAGGCGATGGTGTCGCCGTGTTCAAGCGCGTCCAGATGCACGTTGACCACGCCTTCCATTTTCTCCGGCAGGGTCGTCAGCTCGAAGTAGTGGGTGGCGAACAGCGTCATTGCCTTGATGCGGTTAGCCAGGTTCTCGGCGCAGGCCCAGGCCAGCGACAGGCCGTCGTAGGTGGAGGTACCGCGGCCTATCTCATCCATCAACACCAGGCTGTGCTCGGTGGCGTTGTGCAGGATGTTGGCGGTTTCAGTCATCTCCACCATGAAGGTGGAGCGGCCGGAAGCCAGATCGTCCGCCGCGCCGACGCGGGTGAAGATGCGATCCACCGGGCCGATGGTGGCCTTGGTAGCCGGCACATAGCTGCCGATGTGCGCCATCAGCACGATCAGCGCCGTTTGCCGCATATAGGTACTTTTACCGCCCATGTTTGGGCCGGTGATGATCAGCATGCGACGCTGTGGCGACAGGGTGAGCGGGTTGGAGATAAACGGCTCGCTCAGCACCTGCTCCACCACCGGGTGGCGGCCTTCGGTGATGCGGATCCCCGGCTGCTCGCTCATGGTCGGGCAGGCGTAGTTCAGGGTATCGGCGCGCTCGGCCAGGTTGGCCAGCACGTCCAGCTCGGCCAGTGCGGCGGCGCTTTGTTGCAGTTCCGCCAGGTGCGGCAGCAGCAGGTCGAACAGCTCGTCGTACAGGCTTTTCTCGATCGCCAGTGCCTTACCCTTGGAGGTGAGCACTTTGTCTTCATACTCTTTCAGTTCCGGGATGATGTAGCGCTCGGCATTTTTCAGCGTCTGGCGGCGCACATAGTGGATCGGCACCAGGTGGCTTTGGCCGCGGCTGACCTGAATGTAGTAGCCGTGTACGCCGTTGAAGCCGACCTTGAGCGTATCCAGCCCCAGCTTTTCACGCTCGCGGATCTCCAGCCGGTCGAGGTAGTCGCTGGCGCCGTCCGCCAGCGCGCGCCACTCGTCCAACTCGCTGTTGTAGCCGGGGGCGATCACGCCGCCGTCGCGCACCAGCACCGGCGGTGATTCAATGACCGCGCGTTCCAACAATTCGCGCAGTTCGTCGAACTGGCCCACCTGCGACAGTAGCTGCTGCACGTGCGGCGTCTCTACGTCTTGCAGCAGCGCGCGGATGTCCGGCAACTGTTGGAAAGCATGGCGCATGCGCGCCAGATCGCGCGGACGGGCGGTGCGCAGCGCCAGACGCGCCAAAATACGTTCCTGATCGCCCACCTGACGCAGCGAAGGCTGCAGATCCGCGAACAGTTCCTGCAATGCGCCGATCGCCTGCTGGCGGGCAGTCAGGACCTTGATGTCGCGGGTTGGCATGTGCAGCCAGCGTTTCAGCATGCGGCTGCCCATTGGCGTCACTGTGCGATCGAGGATCGCCGCCAGCGTGTTGTCGCTGCCGCCGGATAGGCTCTGCGTCAGCTCCAGATTGCGGCGGGTGGCGGCGTCCATGATGATGCCGTCCTGCTGGCGCTCCATGGTGATGCCGCGAATGTGCGGCAGCGAAGTGCGTTGGGTATCTTTGACGTACTGCAGCAGACAGCCTGCGGCACGCAGCGCCTGGTGCGCCTGCTCGACGCCAAAGCCGGTCAGATCGCGGGTGCCGAACTGCAGGTTGAGCTGCTGGCGTGCGGTCTCCAGTTCGAATTCCCACAGCGGGCGGCGGCGCAGGCCATGGCGCTGTTCGATCAGCGTCATCTGTTCGAAGGTTTCCGGGTAGAGCAGCTCGGCCGGATTGGTGCGCTGCAGCTCGGCGGCCATGGTTTCCAGATCCTGCGGCTCGGCGACGCGGAAACGGCCGGAGCTGACGTCCAGGGTGGCGTAACCGAAGCCGCGCGCGTCTTGCCAGATCGCCGCCAGCAGGTTGTCCTGGCGTTCTTGCAGCAGCGCTTCGTCGGTGATGGTGCCGGGGGTGACGATGCGCACCACTTTGCGCTCGACCGGCCCTTTGCTGGTGGCCGGATCGCCGATCTGTTCGCAGATCGCGACGGATTCGCCGAGCTGCACCAGCTTGGCCAGGTAGTTCTCTACCGCGTGGTGTGGCACGCCGGCCATCGGGATCGGCTCGCCCGCCGAGGCGCCGCGTTTGGTCAGCGAGATATCCAGCAGTTGGGAAGCGCGCTTGGCGTCGTCGTAAAACAGCTCGTAGAAGTCACCCATGCGGTAGAACAGCAGGATTTCAGGATGCTGGGCCTTGAGGCGCAGGTATTGCTGCATCATCGGCGTGTGCGAATCGAGTTTATCGGTGCTATTCATACGATTATTTTTCCAATCCATTGAATGTAAAGGTCACTGTGATTTTCATTGTCGTCATTCGCTATCACATTGTTTCAGCAGGCGTCGCCCCATTCAGCGCTTTGGCGGGCGGCGCAAATCAAGTCATCAAAACGCCAAACGGCGTGTTCAAACCCAAGGTTTGCACAGACGCTTATACTAGCCCAGCGGGCAATCGGCTGTCACAGGTAAAAATGGGAAGCGCTGCGCAAGGCGGGTTGGTAACGAAGCGAGATTGTCGTTCGTCTGCGGGCAACAACACAAGTCGCCGCCCGCAGTAGTGGTGGAGAGGTTATTGCGCGGTGGTGAGAGGCAAGGGCAGTTGATAGAGACGGAAGCTGTCGGGCACGTCAGTTTCATGGCCGGGCAGCAGGCGGTGGCGGATGCGCGACTCGCTGACGAAGGCGCAGCCTTGCGGGGTGATAGTCAGGTTGACCGGCGATTCCATACCTTCGCGCAAGACCTCAAGTTGGTGCATGCCTGCCGCCTTCGGCAACGCGATCCGCAGGATCCGCCCGTGGCCGCTCTGGATCGCGTTTTCCAGCACGATCAGCGCGCCGTCCGGTGCCAACCCCATTCCGTCCGGGTTTTCGATGAGGCGCGGCAGCTGCATTTCCGTCAGCTGCGGCTGGGGATCGTTATAGCTGAGGGTGTAGAGCTTACCGGTACCGAAATTGGCGACTGCCATCAGCCGATCGTCGAGCAGCACGATCCCGGCGGCGCCCAGCCCGCTAGGGGCCGCTAACTGCGGATCCTGAAACAGCGTACTGAATGCCGTCTCGCCTGGCCGCAGGCGCAGGATGCCGCCGCCGCGGGTTTCCGTCACGTACACCGTACCGTCTGCGCCGAGCACGATATCGTTGCCCATTTCGCCCGCCGGCAGCGCCAGGCTGCGGTCGAGCGTGCCATCCGCGACGTTCAGCGCGTAGATGCGGTTGGCTCGCGCTTTGCCGCCGGAGAGGAAGTCCGGCGAATTGCCCCACAGCAGCCCGCGTTTTTCGTCCAGCCTCAGCGCGTTTGAGGCGAACACCGTGTCAGCGCCGGGGAAAAAGGTTTCCCACGCTTTACCCGGCCGTTTACGCAGCACATTGCCGCTGGTGACAAAGCCGACATACAGGGTGCCGTCCGCCGCGCGGGCGATGCCGTTGGGGTAAAGCGCGCCGGGCGGCAGCGTCATGCTGCTTGCGGCGCAGGCTGCGCTGATGGCGGCCTGTGCCGGAACGCTAAGGGGAAGTGTGGTGGCGAGGGTGAAAAACACCGCTCGCACGGTAACAGCGTATGACATGTCTTCTCTCCTGCAATGAAGGCAAATGGGCTACCAGCGCTCGGGGCGGGCAACGCGCGCGATAGGCGCCTCCAGCGCGGCCACGTCTTCCGGCGATAGCCTGAGGGTGAGCGCTGCCAGGGCATCCTGCAGATGATGCGGCTTGGACATGCCCACCAGCGGCGACGCCACGCCGGGTTTGGCCAACAGCCAGGCCAGCGCGATCTGTGCCGGAGGAACGCCGTGCGCGGCGGCCACCTCCGCTACCGCAGCGACGGTACGCTCAACTTCGTCTCTGCTGCCGTACCAACGAGGTGCCTGTTCGTCGGTGGCGGCGCGCAGCGTGCCGGCCGTACCTGAACCGGCCAGCACGCCGCGCGCCAGCGGCGACCAGGGCGTCAGGCCGAGCCCTTCTTCCAGACACAGCGGGATCAGCTCCTCTTCGTCTTCACGCGTCACCAGGTTGTATTGGCTCTGCAGCGAAATAAACGGCGCCAGGCGGTGCTGACGTTGAAAGGCCAGCATTTTCATCAGGCGCCAGGCGTGCAGTGAAGACGCGCCGAGATAGCGGATCTTGCCCGCCCGCACCAGGGCGTCGAGGGTGTCGGCGGTTTCTTCGATCGGCGTTTCGGTATCGAAGCGGTGCAGCACGAACAGATCCAGGTAATCCGTTCCCAATCTCTGCAAAGAGGCGTCGACGCTGTGCAGCAGGTGCTTGCGCGACAGCCCGCGGCTGTTCGGCTGCGCATCCATCGGGAAGTAGGCCTTGGTGGCGATCACCACGTCTTCACGACGGGCGAACGCTTTCAGTGCGCGACCGAGGAGACGCTCGCTTTCTCCGCCGGAGTAAATGTTGGCGGTATCGAAGAAATTGATGCCCGCTTCCAGCGCTTCGCGAATAAAGGGGCGCGCCTCGTCTTCCTTCAGCACCCAGGGGCGCCAGGCCGGATCGCCGTAGGTCATGCAGCCCAGGCAGAGGCGGGACACCTTCAGGCCGCTGTCGCCAAGCCGAACGTAGTTCATGGCGTCGCCTCCTCAGCGCATGCCGGCGATGGTGTAACCGCCGTCCACCAGCAGGCTTTGGCCGGTGATGAAGCGGGCCTCGTCCGTCGCCAGCCACAGTGCCACATCGCCGATATCTTCCGATTCGCCCAGGCGGCCGGCGGGCGTATGGGCGATAAAGGGCGCGAACGCCGCGCTGTCGGCCACGCTGCTGCGCGCCATCGGCGTGTCGATGATGCCGGGGTTGATGTTGTTGACGCGGATGCCCTGGCCGCTGTATTCGAGCGCCACTGCGCGGATCATCGCATCGAGCGCCCCTTTGCTGGCGGAGTAGCTGGATGAACCGGCCAGTGCGCCGTGGGTCAGCCAGGAGGAGGTGTTGATGATCACGCCGCCCGAGCGTTGAGCCAGGAAGGTTTCAATCTCGTATTTCATCGCCAGCCAGACGCCTCTGAGGTTAATGGCGATAACCCGGTCAAAATCTTCGCTGGTCTGTTCGGTGATGGGGGCGAAGTTGCCGATGATGCCGGCGTTGTTGAGGGCGACGTCGAGTCGGCCGTAATGGGCGGTCACCGCGGCGAGCAGCCGGCGGATATCACCCTCCTGGGCGACGTCGGTCACGATGGGCAGGGCGTCGCCGCCGGCCAACGCGATATCGCGCGCCGTGGCTTCGATCTCCGCCGCGCGCCGGCCGGCCAACGCCACTTTGGCGCCCTCGCGGGCATAGGCCAGCGCTGCGGCGCGGCCGATGCCGGTGCCGCCGCCGCTCACCAGTACGACTTTACCCGCCAGCCTGCGCGGCGTTTCATGAGTTGGAGCTGTAGCATTAATCATCGCATCGATACCTGGTAATGGGTTCGATCGCAATGCTATGTTGTTAGATGACGGATAACTATCCGCTAAAAATTCATCTCACTATTAGATAATTTATATCAATAGCATGAAGAAACCCGAACTGTCCGGCCTGGCGGCCTTCGTGGCTATCGCCAGTGAACGCAGCTTCCGCCGCGCCGCCGCTCGGCTGGGCGTAACGCCGCCGACGCTGACCCACACCCTGCGCGAACTGGAGGCGCAGGTGGGCATTCGCCTGCTGAACCGCACCACCCGCAACGTCTCGCCGACGGAGGCCGGTGAGCATCTGTTGGCACAGCTGGTGCCGGCCTTTACCGATATCGACGCCGCGCTGGAAAGCCTGAATGCGTTTCGCGACGGGCCGCGCGGCCTGGTGCGCATCAACGCGCCGCGTTCGGCCATCGAGCTCGCCATCGTGCCGCTTCTGGGGCGCTTGGCCAGCGAGTACCCCGGCATTACGCTGGAAGTGGTGGCGGACGAGGGGTTCGCCAACATCGTCGAACAAGGCTTTGACGCCGGTATCCGACTCGGTGAGGATCTGCACAACGATATGCGCGCGGTGCGCGTGACGCCAGATCTGCGTTTTGCCATCGTCGCCACGCCGGACTATTTTCAACGGCATGGCGAACCGGCGCATCCGCAGGATTTGCTGCAGCATCGCTGCATCGGTTGGCGCAAGGCCTCTTCGGGCGAGCGCTACAAATGGGCGTTTCAGCAGGGCGAGCAGCGATTTTCCGTGGCGGTCAACAGCCCGCTGATCGTGGATGACGCCAGACTGTTGCTGCAGGCGGCGTTGGCGCACGTCGGCATCGCTTTCGCCATCGAGCAGGAGGTGGAAGAACACCTGGCGAGCGGGCGGCTGCGGCGAGTGTTGGCCGACTGGTGCGCGCCGTTTCCCGGTTTTTACCTCTATTATCCCAATCGTAGAAATCACCCCGTGGCGTTGACCACGGTGATCGAGTTGCTGCGTCTGCCCACGTAATCCTCCCCACGCCACCGCGTGCGGGATGGCAGGGGGGAATCAAGCCTGAACTATTTTTATATCCTCTCCATTTGTTCCGGCTCAAATAAACCCTTAAATTCTCAGCGCGTTCATAACTGGCTGTTTATAATTGCTATTTGAGTATTTATTGCGAATATTCTGAGTTTTTATCGGTTATTTGAGAGCCCGGTCACACTATTTTTTTGTGCGAAATGTGAAGAGGGTCAATCCGCCAGGTCAATGAGAGACGGTTATGTTACCTCCTGGCTTACCGATCCGTTTTTCATGCTCCGTATACTGTCCGTAACCAGGGCAACGTGACGGAAATTTTCATAAGGAATGTGCGTGAAGCAATCGTGATTGCATCTGGCATACAAATAACACGGGGTTTTTTTGATTATCTGAGGTGCTTGGTATGGAAAAGAAAAAAATCTATCTGTTTTGTTCTGCCGGTATGTCCACTTCCCTGTTGGTATCAAAAATGAAGGCGCAGGCCGAGAAATATGAAGTGCCGGTGATCATCGCCGCTTACCCGGAAGCGCTGGCCGCCGAGAAGGGCGTTGAAGCGGATCTGATCCTGCTGGGGCCGCAGATCGCCTACACCTTGCCGGAAGTGCAAAAACAGCTGCCCAACAAACCTGTGGAAGTCATCGATCCGCTGCTGTACGGCAAGGTCGATGGGCTGGGCGTACTGAAGGCCGCGGTGGCCGCCATCAAGAAAGCCAACCAATAACAGGAGGCCGCCGTGAATACCCTCATTGCCTCGCTCGAGAAGGTTATCCTGCCTTTCGCCGTAAAAATCGGTAAGCAGCCCCACGTCAACGCCATCAAGAACGGCTTTATCCGCCTGATGCCGCTGACCTTGACCGGGGCGATGTTCGTGTTGATCAACAACGTGTTCCTCAGCTTCGGTGAGGGATCGTTCTTCTATTCGTTGGGCGTGAGGTTGGACGCCTCCACCATCGAGACGCTTAACGGCCTGAAGAGCATCGGCGGCAGCGTTTACAACGGTACGCTGGGGATCATGTCCCTGATGACGCCGTTCTTTATCAGCATGGCGTTGGCCGAAGAGCGCAAGGTCGATCCGCTGGCCTCGGCACTGCTGGCGGTGGCGGCCTTCATGACCGTCACGCCGTTCAACGTCGGCGAGGCCTATGCGGTGGGCGCCAACTGGCTGGGCGGCGCCAACATCATTTCCGGTATGGTGATCGGGTTGGCGGTGGCTGAGATGTTTGCTTTCATCGTGCGGCGCAACTGGGTGATCAGCCTGCCGGACAGCGTGCCGGCTTCGGTGTCGCGCTCTTTCTCGGCGCTGATCCCCGGCTTCATCATCCTCTCCATCATGGGGCTGGTGGCGTTCGCGCTGGCGCATTGGGGCACCAACTTCCACCAGATCATCATGGACGGCATTTCGGCGCCGCTGGCCAAGATGGGCAGCGTGGTGGGTTGGGTGTACGTGCTGTTCTCTTCGCTGCTGTGGTTCTTTGGGGTGCACGGCTCCATGGCGTTGGCGGCGCTGGACAGCGGCATCATGACACCGTTCGCGCTGGAAAACGTGGAGCTGTACAACAAATACGGTTCTGTCGAAGCGGCGGTGGCCGCCGGTAAAGAGTTCCACATGTGGGCGAAACCGTTCGTCGACTCCTATATCTACCTCGGCGGCACCGGCTCGACGCTGGGCCTGATCATCGCCATCTTCATCGCCTCGCGCCGCGAGGATTACCGCCAGGTCGCCAAGTTGGCGACACCATCCGGCATTTTCCAGATCAACGAGCCGATCCTGTTCGGCCTGCCGGTGATCATGAACCCGGTGATGTTCATTCCGTTTATTCTGGTACAGCCGGTGCTGACCATTATCACTTCGCTGGCTTATTACTCCGGACTGATCCCGCCGATCACCAACATCGCGCCCTGGACCATGCCGGTCGGCCTGGGGGCGTTCTTCAACACCAACGGCAGCATCATGGCCATGTTGCTGAGCCTGTTCAACCTGGCGGTCGCCACCGTGATTTACCTGCCGTTCGTGGCGATCTCCAACAAGGCGCAGAGCCAGATCGATGCGGCGACAGAAAGCGAAGAAGACATCGCCAACGCGCTGAAATTCTAACTGTGGAACGGGGCGGCGTGGCCGCCCCGCGAGGGACGCGAGTATGGAATATCAATTTGCCGACGGGTTCTGGTGGGGCAGCGCCACCTCCGCGCCGCAGTCTGAAGGGGCGGCCGCGCGGGACGGCAAGAGCCGCAACATCTTCGACTATTGGTACGAGATCGCGCCTGAGCGCTTTCACGATCGGGTGGGGCCGGCTGAGGCCTCGACCTTTTATGACCATTTCCGCACCGACATCGGACTGCTCAAAACGTTGGGCCACAATACCTTCAGAACGTCGATCTCGTGGTCGCGGCTGATCCCGGACGGCGACGGCGAGGTGAACCCGCAGGCGGTGGCTTTCTATAACGCGATGATCGACGAGCTGCTGGCGCAGGGCATCACCCCGTTTATCAATCTCTATCACTTCGATATGCCGCTGTGCATGCAGCAGCGCGGCGGCTGGGAAAGCCGGGCGGTGGTCGAAGCCTACGCGCGTTACGCCGATATGTGTTTCGCTCTGTTTGGCGATCGGGTCACCCACTGGTTCACCTTCAACGAGCCGATCGTGCCGGTGGAGGCCGGTTACCTGAATGACTTGCACTACCCTTGCGTGGTGGACTTCAAACGGGCGGTCACCGTGGCGTATCACAGCGTACTGGCGCATGCCATGGCGGTGCAGCGTTTCAGAGCGCGCGGGTTGCCGGGGAGCATCGGCATCATTCTGAATCTGAGCCCGACCTATCCGCGCTCCGATGCGCCGGAGGATCTGCAGGCCGCACACGACGCCGATCTGCTGCTCAATCGCAGCTTTCTCGAGCCGGTCGCCAAGGGACGTTATCCGACGGCGCTGCTGCACCTGTTGGAGCAGCATGGGCTGATGCCGCACTGCGAGCCGCAGGACGCGCAGCTGATCGAAGGCGGCGTGGTGGATATCCTCGGCGTCAACTACTACCAGCCGCGCAGGGTGCAGGCGAAAGAGGGGCGTTGCGCCGCGGGGCCGATCGCATCGCCGGAGGATTTGTTCAGCTACTATGCAATGCCGGGCCGCAAAATCAATCCGCATCGCGGTTGGGAGATCTATGAGAAGGGGCTGTACGACATCCTGATGGATCTGAAAGAGAACTACGGCAATCTGCCTTGTTATATTTCGGAAAACGGCATGGGCGTCGAGGGCGAAGAAGCGTTTATCGGCGCAGATGGGCGGGTGGAAGACGACTACCGCATCGACTTTATTCGCGAGCACCTGAAGTGGTTACACCGCGCGCTGGCGGAAGGTTCGCAATGCAAGGGCTATCATCTGTGGACCTTTATCGACTGCTGGTCCTGGTTGAACGCCTACAAGAATCGGTATGGGCTGGTGCGGCTAGATCGGGCGGATCAGCGGCGCACCATCAAGAAAAGCGGTTACTGGTTTGCCGAGGCGGCCAGACGCAACGGATTTGACTAACGGGAGGCCGGCGCCGTGTCCGATAACCAAATTTCACTGAGCGCAAACGACGTGAAGCTGATTCGCGAGCAGGATTTCTTTAACTGCAAAGATTTTCACCTGTTTATCTACAACAAGGTGGAAAGCGCCACCGGGCTGCATCAGCACGACTATTACGAGTTCACCATCGTGCTGAGCGGCAAATGCTATCAAGAGATCAACGGCAAACGGGTACTGCTGGAACGGGGGGATTTCGTCTTTATTCCTATCGGTTCCTACCACCAGAGCTTTTACGAGTTCGGCGCGACGAAAATCTTCAACGTGGCGGTCAGCAAAGCGTTCTTTGAAGAGCATTACTTGCAACAGCTGCCGCGTTGTTTCGTCGCCTCGCAGGCCTATAGCCTGAGAAGCGAGTTTTTGGCCTATATCGAATCGGTGGTGAGCTCGCCGCAGTTTCGCGAGGACGACTTCGCCGAATTCCTCGAAACATTGACCTTCTACGTGATCAGCCGCATCCGACATTATAAAGAAGAAAACGACGGCGGCGATGATATCCCGCAGTGGCTGAAGAACACCCTGGCCGGCATGCATGACAAGGCGATGTTCGGCGAAAAGGCGTTGGCGAACATGGTGGCGCTGTCGGGGAAAACTCAGGAGTACCTGACCCGAGCGATGCGGCGCTACTATCAGAAGACGCCGATGCAGGTGATCAATGAGATTCGCATCAACTTCGCCAAGACGCAGCTGGAGGTCACCAACTATTCGGTCTCCGACATCGCTTTTGATTCCGGCTATGGCGATGTCAGCCTGTTCATTAAAAACTTCAAGCGGCTCACCGACGTGACCCCAGGTAACTACCGAAAAAAGTGTTACGGCCCTCTTTAGGGCCGCTCCCGATCAGTATCAACGCCGATATGCCGATGAGCTTCAGGGCGCCGGTCGGTTAATCATTTGATTTTTACCTTAACGAAGGGGAATGCCGCGCCGAGCGGTCGGCCTTCCCTCGCCAAAAATCTATCCCGCGGGAGCCTCTATGGAAAAACTACTGATCGTGAATGCCGACGATTTCGGCCTGAGCAAAGGGCAGAACTATGGCGTCATCGAGGCGTATCAGCATGGCGTCGTTTCCTCCACCACGGCGATGGTGAACGGCGGCGGCGCGCAGCATGCGGCGGCGCTCAGCCGGCAATATCCGGGGTTGCCGATCGGGCTGCATTTCGTTTTGACCCATGGCAAGCCGCTGGGCGCCATGCCTTCGCTGGTCAACGAACATGGCGAACTGGGCAAATGGCTGTGGCGCCGCGCCGAGGCCGGCGAGCTGCAGCTGGACGAAATTCACGAGGAGCTGCAGCGCCAGTTCGCGCGGTTTGTGACGCTGTTCGGCCGAGCGCCGACGCATATCGATAGCCACCACCATGTGCATATGCAGCCGCAGATTTATCCGCTGGTGGAGGCGTTCGCGCAGGCGCAGGGTCTGCCGCTGCGCCTCGATCGCGAAGAGGCGAAACGGCGCGATATTACGTTGCAGATGCCCTGCAGCACCGATGCCTTTGACGCGGGATTCTACGGTGAGGCGATCTCCGAAGCCTTGTTCCTGCAGAGGTTGGCGCGTGCCGACGAGCAGGGCGTCGAGTCATTGGAAATAATGTGCCACCCGGCGTTTCTCGATGCGACCATTCTGCAGAGCCAATACTGCCACCCGCGTCTCGTCGAGCTGGATGTGTTGACCGCGCCGACGCTGAAAGCGGCGATCGCCGAACGCGGTTTCCTGCTGGGCTCCTTCCAGGATCTGTAACGCCGCCGTTTACAGCATGGCGTGCGCCTTTTTCAGGCCGGTGTCCTCTTCCGGATCGGCGCCCTGAGGCAAAGGCTCCACCTCTTGTTCTTCGGGCTGCGGATCGTCGACCTCGGGCGCCACTTCCGGCGGCGGCATGGTGTCGTGAATGATCTGTTCATCGAAGGTCGGGTTGAGCGCCGGCGACAGCGGCGAGCTGGCGAGGCTGTCCGGCAGCGGGATGTGCGGCACCGGCGCGTCCTGCGCCAGCTGCGGTTCCTCCGCTTTCGTCGTGCGGCTGAGGGCCGCCAGCAGCACGCCGCACAGGGCGAAGAAGGCGTACAGGATATTGCCGCCCAGCGGTTCGATCAGCGCGCCGACCGCCAATGGCCCGATGCTGGCGCCGACGCCGAACGCCATCAGCAGACAGGCGGCCAGCGAGACGCGGCGCTCCGGCTCTATCAGATCGTTGGCCAGCGCCACCGCCAGCGGGTAGAGCGTAAATTGCAGCATGCTGACGACGAACCCGACTGCCAGCAGCAGCGGGAAATCGATGTGCGGCAGCAGCGCCAGCGGCAGCGCCGCTACGATCAGCAAAATGGCGTTGAGGCGCATCAGCAAGGGGCGGTTGTAGCGATCCGACAGCCAACTGAGCGGAAACTGCGCCACCAGCCCGGCGAAGATGGACAGCGCCATGAACAGGCCGGTTTGCTGAGTGGTTAAGGATTGCAGGCTGGCGTAGACCGGCGCCAGGCCGTAAAACGAGCCGACCACCATGCCGATCACCAGCGTGGTGGCCAATACTTTGGGGATGGCGCCGACGAAGTAACGCAGTTCCATCGGTGCCGGCGACATGTGGCGCGCATTGGTGCGGGTAGTGAGGGCGATCGGCACCAGGCAGAGCGCGAAGCACAGTGCGATCACCAGCAGCGTGGCGATACCCAGGTTGCTTTGCAGCATCAGCACGATTTGGCCCAGCGACATGCCGAGATAGGTTGCCGCCATATAGAAACCGAACACCATGCCGCGCTGGTTGGATTCCGCCTGGTCGTTCAGCCAGCTTTCCAGCACCATGTACTGGCACATCATGCACAGCCCGATCACCAGACGCAGCGCGACCCAGGCGGGAATGAACTCCGTCAGGCCGTGCCCCAGCACCGCGGCGGTGATGATGCCGGCGCAGGCTACGTAGGCGCGGATATGCCCGACGCGGGCGATGAGAAAGTGGCCGACCTTGCCGCCGATCACCAATCCGATGTAGTTGGCGGCGATGATGGCGCCGATCAGCGCGCTGCTGACATGGATGGAGGTCAGCCGCAGCGAAACGTAGGTAGTGAGCAGGCCCGAGCCCAACAGCAGCAGCAGGGTGGTGGTGTACAACGGCAAGAATACGCCCAACGTTTTTTTCACTCTATCATCCTAATCTCTTCGGGTGCGCCCTGAGGCCGCCGCCGCAGCGTGCCGCCTCCGTGATGTTCCTTGTGCTGGTGCGCCGCCGCTCGATGGGGCGCTTCTTTTGATACTAGCAGCTTGACCGGGCGCTTAAAACCGCACCGCCTGCGAGGCGCTGCGCATTTCCACGCGCCGGCCGCCGCGTCGCCTTGATAAATGCTACTATCGGGCGCATATACCTGAATTCGCGAAGGAGGGGTTATGAGTGAAAACCAACTGCGCCGGCTCAGCGTGCTGGCGGGGGAGAAGCTGAAGGCGCAGAACCGCTGGATCACCTGCGCGGAATCCTGCACCGGCGGCGGTATTGCCAAGGCCATTACCGACATCGCCGGCAGCTCTGCCTATTTCGATCGCGGTTTCGTCACCTACAGCAACGCGGCGAAGCATGATCTGCTGGGGGTGAGCGAAGCCACGTTGACGGCGCACGGCGCGGTCAGTGCAGAGGTGGTGCGCGAGATGGCGATAGGGGCGCTGCGTGCGGCGCGGGCCGATCTGGCGCTGTCGGTGAGCGGCATCGCCGGCCCGGACGGCGGCAGCGAGGAAAAGCCGGTTGGCACCGTGTGGTTCGGCTTCGCCAACAGCGATGGCCGGGGGCTGGTGCGCAAGATGCAATTCAAGGGCGACCGCGATGCGGTGCGGCTGCAGGCGACGATCTTCGCGCTGCAAACCGCCATTGACGAATTTTTGTAAATTAGGCTTGATACTGTATGACCATACAGTATAATTAGTGACATTTCCTGCACAACATACATTCAGTGGCAGTGTGGGGTAACACCGGCATTGCGAAACGAAGGAGCAAAAATGGCTATTGATGAGAACAAGCAAAAGGCGTTAGCTGCGGCACTGGGCCAGATTGAGAAACAGTTCGGCAAAGGCTCCATCATGCGTCTGGGTGAAGACCGCTCCATGGACGTGGAAACGATCTCCACCGGCTCACTGTCACTCGATATCGCCCTGGGCGCCGGCGGCCTGCCGATGGGCCGCATTGTAGAAATCTACGGCCCGGAATCGTCCGGTAAAACCACGTTGACGCTGCAGGTGATCGCCGCTGCGCAGCGCGAAGGCAAAACCTGTGCGTTCATCGACGCCGAGCACGCGCTGGATCCTATCTATGCGAAAAAGCTGGGCGTCGATATCGACAATCTGCTGTGCTCTCAGCCGGACACCGGCGAGCAGGCGCTGGAAATCTGTGATGCTCTGACCCGCTCCGGTGCGGTTGACGTTATCATCGTCGACTCCGTGGCGGCGCTGACGCCGAAGGCGGAAATCGAAGGTGAAATCGGCGATTCGCACATGGGCCTGGCGGCGCGCATGATGAGCCAGGCGATGCGTAAGCTGGCCGGCAACCTGAAAAACGCCAACACCCTGCTGATCTTCATCAACCAGATCCGTATGAAAATCGGCGTGATGTTCGGCAACCCGGAAACCACGACCGGCGGTAACGCCCTGAAGTTCTATGCTTCGGTGCGTCTGGATATCCGCCGCATCGGCGCCATCAAAGAGGGCGATGAAGTGGTGGGTAGCGAAACCCGCGTGAAAGTGGTGAAGAACAAAATCGCTGCGCCATTCAAGCAGGCTGAGTTTCAAATCATGTACGGCGAAGGCATCAACAGCCGCGGCGAGCTGGTCGATCTTGGCGTTAAGCACAAGATGATCGAAAAAGCCGGCGCCTGGTACAGCTATAACGGCGAGAAGATCGGTCAGGGCAAGGCGAACGCCTGTAACTTCCTGAAAGAAAATCCGGCGATCGCCGCCGAGCTGGACAAGAAGCTGCGCGACCTGCTGCTGCACAGCGGCGGTGAACTGGTGGCCGCTTCCGGTGACGACTTCGAAGACGACGAAGCGGAAACCAGCGAGCAGTTCTAATCGCTGAAGGTATGCGCCGCCGCTTGTGTGGCGCATATCCCATAAATTCAGGCTTGAATGATGAATGATTTGCTAAGCCGCGCCATGCGCCTGCTGTCGCAACGCGATCATAGTGAAGCTGAACTGCGCCGCAAACTTGCGGCGCAGCCGTTTGTGGCGAAAGCCCGTTTTGGTGGCAAGGGGCCACATGCGCCGGCATCATCGCCGGTGGCTGAAGAGCCGGTGGATCCTGCGCAGATCGAGCAGGTTATCGCCTACTGTTATCAGCATAACTGGCTGGACGATCGGCGTTTCGCTCACAGTTACATCGGTAGCCGCAGCCGCAAGGGTTATGGCGCGCAGCGTATCCGCAGCGAACTGATGCAAAAGGGCGTGGATAAAGCGCTGGTGCAGGACGCGCTGGCGGAATGCGACATCGACTGGTGTGAACAGGCTAAACAGGTGGCGCAGCGAAAATTTGGCGATGTATTGCCAACCGACTGGAAAGAGAAAGCCAAAGTGCAGCGTTATCTGCTCTATCGCGGCTTCTTCCAGGAAGAAATTCAGTCAATTTACCGTGATTTTGCGCAATGAGCGCACACGGGGTTTTACTTCCCTCTGAAGAAAATTTATCTTATCCCCACTTTTTGTTCGTGAGCTGGTTGTCATCGTCGGGATGACGCGTCGCCGGCTCACGTGTCGTTATTCTAGCCTTTCCAGGAAAATTATGAGCAAGAGCACCGCTGAGATCCGTCAAGCGTTTCTCGATTTCTTTCATAGTAAGGGTCACCAGGTTGTAGCAAGCAGCTCCCTGGTGCCTAACAATGATCCGACATTGCTGTTTACCAATGCCGGCATGAACCAATTTAAGGATGTTTTCCTGGGGCTCGACAAACGCGCCTATTCCCGCGCCACCACCTCGCAGCGCTGCGTGCGCGCAGGCGGCAAGCATAACGACCTGGAAAACGTCGGTTATACCGCTCGTCACCACACCTTCTTTGAAATGCTGGGCAACTTCAGCTTCGGCGATTACTTCAAGCACGACGCTATCAGCTACGCGTGGGAACTGCTGACCGGTGAAAACTGGTTCAACCTGCCGAAAGAAAGACTGTGGGTCACCGTATATGAAACCGATGACGAAGCCTTCGACATCTGGCAGAAGCAAATCGGCGTTCCGGCCGAGCGCATTATCCGCATCGGCGACAACAAGGGCGCGCCTTTCGCTTCCGATAACTTCTGGCAGATGGGCGACACCGGCCCATGCGGCCCGTGCACCGAGATTTTCTACGATCACGGCGATCACATCTGGGGCGGCCCTCCAGGCAGCCCGGAAGAAGACGGCGACCGTTACATAGAGATCTGGAACATCGTTTTCATGCAGTTCAACCGTCAGTCCGACGGCACCATGCTGCCGTTGCCGAAACCTTCGGTGGATACCGGCATGGGTCTGGAGCGCATCGCGGCGGTGTTGCAGCATGTGAACTCCAACTATGAGATCGACCTGTTCCGCACCCTGATCGCCGCCGTAGCGAAAGTGACCGGCGCGACCGATCTGGACAACAAATCCCTGCGCGTTATCGCCGACCACATCCGTTCTTGCGCCTTCCTGGTGTCTGACGGCGTGATCCCGTCTAACGAAAACCGTGGCTACGTGCTGCGTCGCATCATTCGGCGCGCGATCCGTCATGGCAACATGTTGGGCGCGAAAGACACCTTCTTCTACAAGCTGGTGGCACCGCTGATTGAAGTGATGGGCCCGGCGGCCGACGAGCTGAAACGCCAGCAATCCTTGGTTGAGCAGGTGCTGAAAACCGAAGAAGAGCAGTTTGCCCGCACGCTGGAGCGTGGCCTGGCGCTGCTGGACGAAGAGCTGGCCAAGCTGCAGGGCGATACCCTGGACGGCGAAACCGCTTTCCGTCTGTACGACACCTACGGCTTCCCGGTCGATCTGACCGCTGACGTTTGCCGCGAGCGCGGTCTGAAAGTCGACGAAGCAGGCTTTGAAGAGGCGATGGAAGCGCAGCGCCGCCGCGCGCGTGAGTCCAGCGGTTTCGGTGCCGACTACAACAGCCTGATCCGCGTGGACGGCAGCAGCCAGTTCAGCGGCTACGATCACGACGAGCAGCAGGCGACGGTCATCGCACTGTTCCGCGACGGCCAGCCGGTCGATCAGATCAGCGCCGGCGAAGAGGCGGTGGTGGTGCTGGATGAGACGCCATTTTACGGTGAGTCCGGTGGCCAGGTCGGCGATAAAGGCGTGCTGAAAGCCGCCGGCGCAGAATTTGTGGTCAACGACACCCAGAAATACGGCCAGGCTATCGGCCATCAAGGCAAGCTGGCGCAAGGTTCGCTGAAGCTGAACGATCGCGTTGACGCGCAGATCGATACCGAGCGTCGCAACAGCATCCGTCTGAACCACTCCGCAACCCACCTGTTGCACGCCGCGCTGCGCCAAACGTTGGGCGACCACGTTGCGCAGAAAGGCTCGCTGGTTAACGACAAATACCTGCGTTTCGACTTCTCGCATTTCGAAGCGATGAAACCAGAGCAAATCCGCGCGGTGGAAGATCTGGTGAACCAGCAGGTGCGCCGCAACCTGCCGGTACAGACCGAGCTGATGGCGTTGGAAGATGCCAAAGAGAAGGGCGCGATGGCGCTGTTCGGCGAGAAGTACGATGACAACGTGCGCGTGCTGACCATGGGCGACTTCTCCACCGAACTGTGCGGCGGTACCCATGCCAGCCGCACCGGCGATATTGGCCTGTTCCGCATTCTGAGCGAGTCGGGCACTGCGGCGGGCATCCGTCGTATCGAAGCGGTGACCGGCGCAGGCGCTATCGCCACGCTGCACCAGCAAAGCGATTTGTTGCAAGACGTTGCGCAGCTGGTCAAGGGCGACAGCAACAACCTGACCGATAAAGTGCGCTCGGTGCTCGATCGCACCCGCGCGCTGGAAAAAGAACTGCAGCAGTTGAAAGATCAGCAGGCGGCGCAGGAAAGCGCGTCGCTGTCCAGCCAGGCGAAAGTGGTTAACGGCGTGAAGCTGTTGGTCAGCCAGTTGGATAATGTCGAAGCCAAAATGCTGCGCACCATGGTGGATGACCTGAAAAACCAATTGGGTTCGGCCATTATCGTGTTGGCAACGACGGCTGACGACAAAGTCAGCCTGGTCGCAGGCGTGACCAAGGATCTGACTGACCGCGTAAAAGCCGGCGAGTTGATCGGCAACGTGGCGCAGCAGGTAGGCGGCAAGGGCGGTGGCCGCCCGGATATGGCGATGGCGGGGGGGACGGATATCAACGCCCTGCCAGCGGCGTTAAACAGCGTAGAAGCCTGGGTGGCCTCGAAGCTGTGAACATAAATAAATAGCACGGACAAACGCCATAATACTTTGTTGATTATGGCGTTTTCATACTGTGCTAACACAATTTAGTTACAATTGCGGGAACAAAGTTTTTCAGGTCGGCTAAACTTACCATTATCTGAGGTGGGACCAAGTCTGCTTACACTTATTGTGGATTGCGCGGCTTACGTTTTCACCACATATGATGGATAATGACGGGGAAACTGAGAGACCCGACTCTTTTAATCTTTCAAGGAGCAAAGAATGTTAATTCTGACTCGTCGAGTTGGTGAAACCCTCATGATTGGCGATGAGGTTACGGTCACTGTGCTAGGGGTAAAAGGCAACCAGGTGCGTATTGGTGTGAACGCCCCCAAAGAGGTTTCGGTTCACCGTGAAGAAATCTATCAGCGCATTCAGGCAGAGAAGTCTCAGCAGACGACTTACTGATTCCGAAGCAGCGTCTCGTTGCCAGACGAGACGCTACTGCATCGTTTTAGCCACTTCTTTCGTTCTCCCCTCTTTTTTTCGTGATTATTTTCCCGGTTAGTTTCCTGCTTTGTTGCGACAAACGCTGCGGTTGCCTGTTGATAAAACGCCCTTTTTGCCGTGAAATCGCCCATGTTGGGTGTGAATTGTGCAAACGCGCATGAGTTGGGAAAAATTGTTTGACTTAAAAGTCGGAGAAAGTAATATGTGCGCCACGCAGTGCCGATGAGCTTCTCTAAAGCAAGTTAGGCACAATTCGAAAGAAGCGTATGGTGAGGTGGCCGAGAGGCTGAAGGCGCTCCCCTGCTAAGGGAGTATGCGGTCAAAAGCTGCATCCGGGGTTCGAATCCCCGCCTCACCGCCATTTGCATCCATAGCTCAGCTGGATAGAGTACTCGGCTACGAACCGAGCGGTCGGAGGTTCGAATCCTCCTGGATGCACCATATTTTGCAGTATGGTGGGGTAGTAACAACATACCATACGGTATCAAAAAAGAATTCCTGTGCATCCATAGCTCAGCTGGATAGAGTACTCGGCTACGAACCGAGCGGTCGGAGGTTCGAATCCTCCTGGATGCACCATTCTTTCCGTCATGCTTCGTTAGTGAAGCAGGCGAGCAGTAAAAATAGACATGCATCCATAGCTCAGCTGGATAGAGTACTCGGCTACGAACCGAGCGGTCGGAGGTTCGAATCCTCCTGGATGCACCATCTAAGAGAAACCCGCTTCGGCGGGTTTTTCGCTTTTCAGCATTCAGCCATTCTCTCTTCACTCCTTTCCTTCTTTGCACCCGAACGCTCACAGCACATTCCGCTATGACGCAGTCAGCGACAACCCAACGGCTTTACGCTAAAGTAGTTTTCTTTCCTCAACGATCATGGAGTAACGATGTACGACCGCTATCAGGGTCTTATTTTCGACATGGACGGCACGATTCTGGACACCGAGCCAACGCACCGTAAAGCGTGGAGTGAAGTGCTGTCCCGTTATGGCATGACGTTTGATGAAGCGGCGATGGTGGCGCTGAGCGGTTCACCAACCTGGCGCATCGCTCAGGCGATTATCGCCAGCCATCAGGCCGATCTCGATCCCCATCACCTGGCCGCGGAGAAAACCCGCGCGGTGGAGGCGATGCTGTTGGACAGCGTGCGCCCGTTGCCGCTGATCGAGGTGGTAAAATCCTATCACGGTCGCCGTCCGATGGCGGTCGGTACCGGCAGCGAGCACCGCATGGCGGAAATGCTGCTGCGTCATCTCGGCCTGTTCAACTGCTTCGACGCGATCGTCGGGGCGGACGACGTACAGCGCCACAAACCGGAGCCGGACACCTTCCTGCGCTGCGCTGAACTTATCGGCGTGCCGCCGGAAAAGTGCGTGGTGTTTGAAGACGCCGAGTTCGGCATTCAGGCGGCAAAAAGCGCCGGTATGGACGTGGTAGACGTTCGCACGCTGTGAGTAGTACGCTAGCCGTAATATCGTTATTTGGCAGCAGCTTCCTCAGTGCGACGCTGCTGCCGGGAAATTCAGAAATCGTTCTGGTCGCTTTGCTGACCCAGAGTCGCGTCTCGCCGGAATTGCTGGTGCTGGCCGCGACCCTGGGCAACACGCTGGGCGGCTTGACCAATGTCATTATCGGGCGCCTGTTACCGGCGTTGAAACCACAGCGGGGGCTGGCAACGGCGCTCGGGTGGCTGCAACGCTTCGGCCCGGCTGCGCTGTTGCTCAGCTGGGTGCCGGTGGTGGGCGATTTGTTGTGCGTGTTGGCAGGTTGGCTGCGCATGCCCTGGGGCTCTGTCGCGCTGTTTCTGTGTATCGGAAAGGCGCTGCGTTACATCGTTTTGACTATGATAACGGTACAGGGCATCGCCTGGTGGCAGTAACCAAGTGAATATAACTCAATATTCTCTCGGGTGCGGATTCAGTATGCTTACGAGTTATTGTTTTTAGAAGCGGGAGGTCAATTTGATCCCGGACGTATCACAGGCGCTTTCTTGGTTGGAAGCCCATCCTCAGGCATTAAAAGGCATTCGTCGCGGCATCGAGCGTGAAACGCTGCGAGTCACGCCGAACGGCACCTTGGCGACTACCGGGCATCCGGAAAAGCTGGGGGCGGCATTGACGCACCACTGGATTACCACGGATTTCGCCGAGGCGCTGTTAGAGTTCATTACGCCGGTTGATGACAATATCGATCACCTGCTGACGTTCTTGCGCGATATTCATCGCTACGTGGCGCGCAATATTGGCGATGAACGCATGTGGCCGCTCAGCATGCCGTGCTTTATCGAAGCCGAACAGGATATCGAGCTGGCGCAGTTCGGTTCGTCGAACATCGGCCGCATGAAGACGCTGTACCGCGAAGGGCTGAAGAATCGCTATGGCGCGCTGATGCAGACCATTTCCGGCGTGCACTACAACTTCTCGCTGCCGCTGGAGTTTTGGCAGGCCTGGGCCGGCGTGCAGGATGCCGAAAGCGGTAAAGAGCAGATCTCGGCGGGCTATTTCCGCCTGATCCGCAACTACTACCGTTTCGGTTGGGTGATCCCATATCTGTTCGGCGCATCGCCGGCGATCTGTTCTTCGTTCCTCAAAGGGCGCGAGACCAATCTGCCGTTCGAGCGCACCGAACAGGGCATGTGCTACCTGCCATACGCCACCTCGTTGCGTTTGAGCGACCTGGGTTACACCAACAAATCGCAGAGTAATCTGGGCATTACCTTCAACGATCTGCACAGCTATGTGGCCGGTCTGAAGCGGGCGATCGCCACGCCTTCGGAAGAGTTCGCCAAGCTGGGCGTGAAAGAGGGCGATCGCTATCTGCAGCTGAACAGCAACGTGCTGCAAATCGAGAACGAGCTGTATGCGCCGATCCGGCCGAAGCGCGTGACCAAAAGCGGCGAGACGCCGTCGGACGCGTTGCTGCGCGGCGGCATCGAATACATCGAAGTGCGCTCGCTGGACATCAACCCGTTCTCGCCGATCGGCGTGGATGCGGTGCAGGCGCGTTTCCTGGATCTGTTCCTGGTGTGGTGCGCGCTGGCGGATGCGCCGGAGATGAGCAGCGATGAGCTGCTGTGCACGCGCAAAAACTGGAACCGAGTGATCCTGGAAGGGCGCAAGCCGGGCCAGACCATCGGCATCGGCTGTGGCGCCAGCCATGAGCCGCTGGAGAAAGTCGGCAAGGCGTTGTTCGCCGATCTGCGTCGGGTAGCGGAAGTGCTGGACGGCGAAGCCGGCAATCGTCAATACCAGCAGGTGTGCGATGAGTTGGTCGCCGCGTTCGACGATCCGGAACTGACTTTCTCCGCACGCATTCTGAAGGCGATGAAGGCGGAAGGCACCGGGCGCGTCGGTCTGCAGTTGGCTGAACGCTATCGCGAGATGCTGCTGGAAGAGCCGTTGGAAATTCTGAACGAAGCTGAGCTGGATAAAGAGCGCGAGGCTTCGTGGCAGCGCCAACGCGACATAGAAGCCAATGATACGCTAAGCTTTGAAGCGTTCCTGAAGCAAAACGGCGGAAGCTGAAAAAGAAAAAGGCCACATCAATGTGGCCAAATATGCATCTCTGATGACAGGGATGATGATAACAAATGCGCGTCTTTCACATACTCAGACTCGCAGGGTTGGAAAAGGTTTCCCGGTTAGGAAAAAAAGTTTCGAAATAAATGCTCTTTTACGAGGAGGTAGCGAAATGCCATTGCTGGATAGCTTTACCGTCGATCATACCCGTATGGCAGCTCCGGCTGTCCGCGTTGCAAAAACCATGAAAACGCCTCATGGCGATACCATCACGGTGTTTGACCTGCGCTTTTGCCGCCCGAACCTGGAAGTGATGCCCGAGCGCGGCATTCACACGCTGGAGCACCTGTTCGCCGGCTTTATGCGTGACCATCTGAACGGCCAGGGCGTGGAAATTATCGACATCTCTCCGATGGGCTGTCGCACCGGTTTCTACATGAGCCTGATCGGCGTGCCTGAAGAGCAGCGCGTTGCCGATGCCTGGAAAGCGGCGATGGCCGACGTGCTGAAAGTGACCGATCAGCGCAAGATCCCTGAGCTGAACGAGTATCAATGCGGCACTTACCATATGCACTCGCTGGAAGAAGCGCAGGAGATCGCCAAGCACATTCTGGATAACGATGTGGTGGTGAACCACAACGACGAGCTGGCGCTGCCGAAAGAGAAGCTGCAGGAACTGCATATCTAGTCGTACGTGGCCCGCAGAGATAAAAAAAGACGCGATTTCGCGTCTTTTTTACGTTCAGGCCGACGGTCAGTGATGACCGACGCTGGCCTGCAGCGAGGTGATTGGCGTGACCCGCACCTGTTTGATCATGTTGCCCTGTACGTCGAGAATGTCGATATCGTAATGGCCGATGCGCACTCGAGTGCCGGTTTCGGGGATCTCTTCCAGCTCTTCCAGCAGCATGCCGTTGACGGTGCGCGCCTCGTTGGCCGGCAGAGTCCAGTTGAAGGCCTTGTTCAGCTCGCGCACGTTGGCGGTACCGTCGATCAAGACCGAGCCGTCGCTCTGCGGCGTGACTTCTTCCGCCAGCGTCGGCGACATCGAGGTGGTGAAGTCGCCGACGATCTCTTCGAGGATGTCTTCCACCGTGACCAGCCCCTGAATGTCGCCGTACTCGTCGACCACGATGCCGACCTTCTCTTTGTTGCGCTGGAACTTCACCAGCTGCACGTTGAGCGGCGTGCCTTCCGGCACGAAGTAGATCTCATCGGCGGCGCGCAGCAGGTTTTCTTTGTTGAACTCTTTTTTCTCGGTCATCAGACGGTAGGCTTCGCGCACGCGCAGCATGCCGATCGCATCGTCCAGAGAGCTGCGATACAGCACGATGCGGCCGTGCGGCGAGTGGGTCAGCTGACGCATGATCGACTTCCAGTCGTCGTTGACGTCGATGCCGACGATCTCGGTGCGCGGCACCATGATGTCGTTGACCGTCACCTTTTCCAGATCCAGCACCGAGATCAGCATGTCCTGATTGCGACGGGAGATCTGCGACTGGGATTCGCGCACGATGGTGCGCAGCTCATCTTTGCTGACGGCGTCGCTGATGCGCACATTGGTGCGAATGCCGAACAGACGTAGGGTCAGGCTGGTGATGCCGTTGAGCAGCCAGACCAGCGGGAACATCACCTTTTGCAACGGCGCCAGCAAGACGCTGCTGGGGAAGGCGATGCGTTCCGGGTAAAGCGCGGCGAAGGTTTTCGGCAGCACTTCAGCGAACAGCAACACGGCGAAGGTCAGCACACCGGTGGCGATCGCCACGCCGAGATCGCCATACAGCCGCATGCCGACGATGGTCGCCAGCGCCGAGGCGAGAATGTTGACCAGGTTGTTGCCGATCAGCACCAGACCGATCAACCGATCCGGTTTTTGCAGCAGTTTCTCCACCCGACGCGCCGAGCGGTTGCCCTGTTTGGACAGATGACGCAGGCGATAACGATTGAGCGTCATCATGCCGGTTTCGGAGGCGGAGAAGTAAGCAGAGACCACGATCATGATCACCAGGATAATGATGAGGGTCCCCGTCGACACATGCTCCAATGCAGTATTCCTTATATAGGGAGAATTGAACCGGGCTGGCTTAGCGCACCATCACCTGCTGAATCAGACGGCTGCCGAAATAGGCGAGTGTCAACAGGAAGGCGCCGGCGAAGCTGAACCAGACGACGCGGCGACCGCGCCAGCCCTCATGGTAGTGGCCCCACAACAGCACGATATACACGAACCAGGCCATGATCGACAGCACGGCTTTATGCACGTTCTCTTTACTGAACAGATTATCCATGTACAGCAGGCCGGTGCACAGGGTGAGCGTCAGCAGCACCACGCCGATCTGGGTGATATGGAACATTTTGCGCTCGATGCTCATCAGCGGCGGCATGTCGGCGCTGAAGGTCAATTTCTTGTTTTTCAACAGGTAGTCGAGCCAGGCGAGCTGCAAGGCATAGAGCGCGGCGATGATCAGAGTAGCGTAAGAGAACAACGCCAGGCCGATATGCACCATCAGTTCCGGGCTGGCTTCCAGATGAGTGATGAACTCGCCGGGCATGAAGCTGGCGAAGGCCAGGTTGATCATCGCGAAGCTGTAGACAATCGGCAGCAGGAACCAGCCGCGATCGCGCGAGGCGACGAAGGTCATCACCGAGCAGATGATCAGGCTGACGATAGAGCCAATGTTCAGCAGGCTGAGATTTTGCCCGGCGCTGACGTCAAAGATGCGCTGCTGCAGTGCGATGGCGTGGCAAATCAGTGCCACCACCGCCGAGACGAGGGCAAGCCGACGGTATGCGCTGTTCTTCCGCAACAAACTGGGAATGATCAGTCCAAGGCTGAGCAGGTAGGCCATCAAAGCCACAATGGAGAAAACTGGCATAGCGTTTAATTTTGCTTCGGCGTGGTTAATTGGAGTGTCAGTATAACGTTGCGCGCGTTTCACTCCAACCGATCTCCAACGCTGAGGCAGAGATCCTGCGCGCTTCGTGTTATCATCGGCGCAATTGTGTCGCCGGAGCGGCCTGTCATTACACGTTGAGCATGAGACGATGTTTGAAAATTTAACCGATCGATTGTCGCGCACGTTGCGCAATATCAGCGGCCGCGGGCGGCTGACCGAAGAGAATATCAAGGAAACCCTGCGTGAAGTGCGCATGGCATTGCTGGAGGCGGACGTTGCGCTGCCGGTGGTGCGCGACTTCATCAACCGCGTCAAAGAGAGCGCGGTCGGCCATGAAGTCAACAAAAGCCTGACGCCGGGGCAGGAATTCGTCAAGATCGTCAAAGGCGAGCTGATCGCCGCGATGGGCGAAGTGAATACCGAGCTGAACCTGGCGGCACAGCCGCCGGCGGTGGTGCTGATGGCGGGCCTGCAGGGCGCCGGTAAAACCACCAGCGTCGGTAAGCTCGGCAAGTTCCTGAAAGAAAAACAGAAGAAGAAAGTGTTGGTGGTTTCCGCGGACGTTTATCGCCCGGCGGCGATCAAACAGCTGGAAACGCTGGCGGAAGGCGTCGGCATCGACTTCTTCCCGTCTGATGTCAAAGAAAAACCGATCGACATCGTCAATCGCGCGCTGCAACAGGCCAAGCTGAAGTTCTACGACGTGCTGATCGTCGATACCGCCGGCCGCTTGCACGTTGACGAAGCGATGATGGACGAGATCAAACAGGTGCACGCGGCGATCAAGCCGGTGGAGACCCTGTTCGTGGTCGACGCCATGACCGGGCAAGATGCCGCCAATACCGCCAAGGCGTTTAACGAAGCGCTGCCGCTGACCGGCGTGGTGCTGACCAAGGTCGACGGCGACGCGCGCGGTGGTGCCGCGCTGTCCATCCGCCACATCACCGGCAAGCCGATCAAGTTCCTCGGCGTGGGCGAGAAGACCGAAGCGCTGGAACCGTTCTATCCGGATCGCGTGGCATCGCGCATCCTGGGCATGGGCGACGTGCTGTCGCTGATCGAAGATATCGAAAGCAAGGTCGACCGCGAGCAGGCGGAGAAGCTGGCCAACAAGCTGAAGAAGGGCGACGGTTTCGATCTGACCGACTTCCTGGAGCAGCTCAAGCAGATGCGCAACATGGGCGGCATGGCCAACATGTTGAGCAAGCTGCCGGGCGCGGGCCAGCTGCCGGACAACGTCAAGTCGCAGATGGACGACAAAGTGCTGGTGCGCATGGAGGCGATCATCAACTCGATGACGCTGAAAGAGCGCGCCAAACCGGAAATCATCAAGGGCTCGCGCAAGCGCCGCATCGCGATGGGGGCCGGCATGCAGGTGCAGGACGTCAACCGCTTGCTGAAGCAGTTCGACGAAATGCAGCGTATGATGAAGAAGATGAAGAAAGGCGGTATGGCGAAGATGATGCGCGGCATGAAAGGCATGATGCCGCCGGGCTTCCCAGGCCGCTGACGGGCCCCCGCACGCCGAGTGCGGGCGCTTTCAGCATTCGCCGTTCGCGGTGAAAACCGCCCGAAATTTGACAGGCTGCAAAAGTTGTCCCCTGCGATTGACGCTTTAGATTGCTTTTTGCGCCAAAATGAGTAAAATTTTCGGGCTTTTTATATTGCAACCGGGCCCCGTCCCTCAATGGGGCCCGGCTGTTTTATTAACTAAAGAGGATGTTATGGTAACAATTCGTTTGGCACGTGGCGGCGCTAAAAAGCGTCCGTTCTATCAAGTAGTAGTGACCGACAGCCGCAACGCTCGTGATGGTCGTTTCATCGAGCGCGTAGGCTTCTTCAACCCGATCGCTTCCGGTCAGGCTGAAGCACTGCGTCTGGACCTGGACCGCATCGAGCACTGGGTTGGTCTGGGTGCAACCGTTTCTGATCGCGTTCACGCGCTGATCAAAGACGCTAAGAAAGCAGCTTAATCTGTCGCGGTGGTGGCAATGAGCAAGCAACTCAAACCGGTAGCGCCTAAGCAGCCGATTGTACTCGGTAAAATGGGGTCCGCTTACGGCATTCGTGGTTGGCTCAGAGTGTTTTCATCCACCGAGAACGCCGAAAGCATTTTTGACTATCAGCCGTGGTTTATCCAGCAGGCGGGTCAGTGGCAGCATATCGAGTTGGAAGACTGGAAGCGCCACAGTCAGGATCTGATCATCAAGGTCAAAGGCATTGACGATCGGGACGCGGCGAATCTGCTGACTAATCGCGAGATTATGGTGGATTCTGAGCAACTTCCTCCGCTGGAGGGTGACGATTACTACTGGAAAGACCTGATGGGCTGCCAGGTAGTCACCACCGCCGGCTACGAGCTGGGTAAAGTCATCGATATGATGGAAACCGGTTCGAACGATGTGATGGTTGTGAAAGCGAACCTGAAAGATGCGTTCGGCATGAAGGAGCGGTTGATTCCGTTTCTTCATGGGCAGGTTATCAAGAAAGTCGATCTCACTGCCCGCGTGATTGAGGCAGATTGGGATCCTGGTTTTTGACCTCCGGATCATACGGTCGAAGCAAGTGGAATAACGGTAAGGGGATTGGCTTGTGTTCATCGGTATTGTAAGCCTGTTTCCTGAGATGTTCCGCGCTATCACCGATTACGGGGTGACTGGCCGGGCAGTAAAAAATGGCCTGCTGAGCGTGCAGTGTTGGAGTCCTCGCGACTTCACCTACGACCGGCATCGTACCGTGGACGATCGCCCATACGGCGGCGGCCCGGGAATGCTGATGATGGTGCAACCTTTACGGGAAGCCATTCATGCAGCGAAAGCAGCGGCAGGCGAGGGAGCAAAGGTGATTTATCTGTCACCTCAGGGGCGCAAGCTGGATCAAACCGGCGTGTGCGAACTGGCGGCCAATCAGAAGATGATTCTGGTGTGCGGCCGTTACGAAGGGATAGATGAGCGCGTAATCCAAACCGAAATTGACGAAGAATGGTCAATCGGCGATTACGTTCTCAGCGGCGGGGAACTGCCGGCGATGACCCTGATTGATTCAGTCGCCCGTTTCATACCGGGTGTGCTGGGCCATCAGGCCTCAGCGGAGGAAGACTCCTTCGCCGACGGATTGCTGGACTGCCCGCACTATACCCGCCCAGAGGTGTTGGAAGGGATGGAAGTACCGCCGGTTCTGCTGTCGGGCAACCATGCCGAGATACGTCGCTGGCGCTTAAAGCAGTCGCTGGGCCGAACCTGGCTTAGAAGACCTGAACTTCTAGAAAGCCTAGCTCTGACTGACGAGCAAGCGGTGTTGCTGGCTGAGTTCCAACGGGAACATCAGGCCAGGCAACAGGACTATGAAGGAAACGTCTGACATCAGACGGGACCGATATATCAGTTTACCTAGGGTAAGAGACATATTATGAGCAACATTATTAAGCAACTTGAACAAGAGCAGATGAAACAAGACGTACCTGCATTCCGTCCGGGTGATTCCGTGGAAGTGAAGGTATGGGTCGTTGAAGGTAGCAAAAAACGTCTGCAGGCATTCGAGGGCGTGGTTATCGCTATCCGTAACCGCGGTCTGCACTCTGCATTCACTGTTCGTAAGATTTCCAACGGCGAAGGTGTTGAGCGCGTATTCCAGACTCACTCCCCAGTAATCGACAGCATTACTGTTAAACGTCGTGGTGCCGTTCGTAAAGCTAAACTGTACTACCTGCGTGAACGTACTGGTAAGTCTGCTCGTATCAAAGAGCGTCTGAACCGCGTTAACTAACGCTGCATCCAAAAGTTAATAGTTATCAGGGGTTGGCCTATGCCAATCCCTTTTTTTATCCGAAAATTCTATCGCGCTGTATTTGCGAGAGTCCGTCTGCGTAGTACCGACATGAAAAAGCCTGCATCAGCAGGCCTTTTACCCTACAGCACGGCGGCGCTTTGTTTATGCTGATTCTCCGGCGGGTGCGGCTGCGCCGGGACAATATCATCGCCAGGTTTAACGATCACCCGTGCAACGGACTCGTGCGTGGCGAACGTGCAGCTGCAGTTGATGTTGCGACATTGATGGTAACGCTCTTTGGTCGACTCGCTCAGATAACGGCTGGAGCGAGTGTGGGCCACGTGACCGCATAGTGGACAGTGCATCATAAGAACCCCCTTGAACAAATTAAGTGAAATTGTTGTGGCATCACCACTTCGGTGTGCGAGCCCGTCATGTCGAGGCCATGCCTTGCAAACACAGTGCGCGTTCCTTGGCGCGTCGCTGTTCCAGCCCCTTGTTTTTCTTTCCATTTACGTAAACCCAGCGCGGCAACTGATCGCAGGCCTGCCGCCACTGGCTTTGTTGCAGCAGCGCGACCAGCGTGGAGTGGCAGGCGGCGCTGATGCCGACGTTGAAGGCGAAGGCAATCACCGCGTCATAGGTTTCTTGCGAGAGCGTTTGCGGTAGGCAGGTGGCCATGCCGCGCTCGGTACGGCGAACATCGTCCACCAAGTCCACAGCGGCTTTCCGTTCATCAATCGCCTCAGCTGGGATGACGCCGGCGGTGTGTCCAATACCCCGCGTCCATACTCCGGCGCTGCACTGGTAAGGCGACAGGCGGCAACCTTCGAGATCGGCGATCAGCCTGAGGCCGGCCTCTGAGGTTTGCAGTTCGCCGAAAGAGGGCAACAGCACGGCGATGGCCAAAACGGCGGCGACGCTGCAGCGTTTAACGATTGCACTCATCGTAAATTTTCCTCCGTAATGCCGCATTGCGTTCAATGGCCTTCAAGATCTGCAGGCTTTTACGGCGGTAGTACCAATTCACCAGAAAAGTGCCGATTCCTACCGCTGCACCAACTAAAAAGGCAATGTCCTGCGGTGACAGTTTGCCCAGCCAGGCGAGAAACAGCGCCATGGCATAGGTGATGAATGAGGTAATTTTCTCCATAGCTGATGCTCGCTTTGTGTACAGAACCTTGGGACAGGAGGTATCGATGCTTTGTTGACTGCTCTCTATCGATATCCGTCATGCTCCTGGCCTGTATAATAATTACTGTATATGCATACAGTATTAAGCTATTTGCTAAAGTCGTCAATGGGTGGGGTGAATATTTTTAGCAAATTGTGCAAAGGGTGACGACAGGCATAAAAAAAGCCCATCGATGATGGGCTTCGTGAAAGGGGGGCGGGGAGATTACAGGCCGTAAACCAGCGTGACCGAAGTAGTGGTGTCGGTGTTCTTCGGCGCCGAGGCCGGCGGTTTGCTGTTGTAGGTCACGGTGTAGGCCACGCGCAGTGAGAAACGATCGTTGATCGCCACGTTCAGCGCGCTTTCCGAGTTCAGCGTAGTTTCTTCGTTCGCCAGTGCGGAGACGCCCTGAATGAACTTGGTGTTGTCGGTCAGCTGGTAGGAATAGTTGGCCGCGCCGTAAGCCAGGCCTTTGGTTGAACGGCCGCCGCCGTGGTATTCGTCATGGCGCACGCCGGGGCCGAATTCCACCCGCAGGTCGCTGAGAGGCCCATTGAGGATTTGACGGCCGTAGCCGCCGGTCAGCGTGGAACGCGAGTCGTAACCATTGAAACGGTCGCTCAGCCAGCTGGCCTGGCCGAACAGGTAGTTGCGATCGGTCAGGTTATAGCGCGTACGGCCGCCGGCCTGGTATTTCTCGGACGAGCGCACGTTGGAGGAGGTGGTGTTGTTGGCCGCACCCCATAGGCTGTACGCCGCATCGGTGTTAAACCAGGTCATGTTGGTATTGGCCAACAGGGTGGAGCTCTGCGAATTGCCGGACTGGGCGTTATAGCCCGCCTGCACGTTGCCTTCGAACGGTTTCTTGGCGGTGGCCGGATCGTCCATCGCGGTGAAAAGCGTATTGTCGGCAAGGGCTGAAACACTGGTGAAAGTCGTTAAGCAGCAAATATACAGCGGAAAAGCGCGACGAGCGCGAGAAGAGAGCATCTTGGATCCAGTTGTTAAGGGTGGTTATTGTTGATGACGGTCACATTATATCGGTTCATTTCGGCGACAAAAATAGCCGCCATTAGCTTAAGTTTTTAATTTTTATTCCTTATTTATTCGCTTTTCTTCTACATAAATTCATCGCTTTCGGCGGTATTTCGTGCTGGGTCTGGCGGAGATCCTCCTCTGCCTATTTGCCGGCGTCTAATCGGATGGGGCCCTTCTTTGTAAATTCGATTGTGAATTTATGTTTACAGATTGGAGCCTTTGTCAGAAAGGTGTGTAACAGTGTGAATATGGATTGGGTTTTAATTTAGTTGTTTGTATTTATTGTATTTTTGTTTGATTTTGTGATGCTGACACAAAGCGGTTTCAATGAAAAATATCACGGTAATTTTTTATTTACGGAAAATGGATTGAAAACTTTACATATCGTGATAGGGTAGAGCCTTGAAACGCTCAATGCTCCATTTCAACGCATAACGCCAAACGACAGGAATTGCATCATGCAAAAAGACGCGCTCAATAACGTACATATCAGTGCAGAACAGGTTCTCATCACGCCAGAGGAACTGAAAAACCAGTTCCCGCTCAGCGCCAGCGACGAAAATGAAATCGCCGCCGCGCGCAACACCATCGCCAACATTTTACAGGGGCGCGATCATCGCCTGTTGGTGGTGTGCGGGCCTTGTTCGATCCACGATCCGGATGCGGCGCTGGACTACGCCCGTCGTTTGAAAACCCTGGCGGCTGACTTGAGCGATCAGCTGTATATCGTTATGCGCGTCTATTTTGAAAAACCCCGAACCACTGTCGGCTGGAAAGGTTTGATCAACGATCCGTACATGGACGGCTCGTTTGACGTTGAAGCAGGCTTGCATATTGCGCGTCGCCTGTTGCTGGATTTGGTGGGCATGGGCTTGCCGTTGGCCACCGAAGCGTTGGATCCGAACAGCCCGCAGTACCTGGGGGACTTGTTCAGCTGGTCGGCAATCGGTGCGCGCACCACCGAATCGCAGACGCACCGTGAAATGGCCTCCGGCCTGTCGATGCCTGTCGGATTTAAAAACGGCACCGACGGCAGTCTGGGCACCGCCATCAACGCTATGCGCGCCGCCGCCATGCCGCACCGTTTTGTCGGCATCAACCAGGCGGGGCAGGTTTGCCTGCTGCAGACTCAGGGTAACCCGGACGGGCACGTTATCCTGCGTGGCGGCAAGACCCCGAACTACAGCGCCGAGCACGTTGCGGCCTGTGAAAAACAGATGCTCGAGGCGGGACTCCACCCGTCCTTGATGATAGATTGCAGCCATGGCAACTCGAATAAAGACTATCGCCGTCAGCCGGCGGTTGCCGAGTCCGTGGTGGAGCAGATCAAAGCGGGCAATCGCTCGATCACCGGCATTATGCTGGAGAGCCATCTGCATGAAGGCAATCAGTCTTCCGAACAGCCGCGTGCAGACATGCGTTACGGTGTGTCCGTTACCGACGCCTGCATCGACTGGGAAAGTACGGAAACGCTGCTGCGCCACATGCATCAGGAACTCGGCGCTGCGCTGACGGCACGCACGGGAGAAAAGTAAGTTATGGTGGCAGAACTGACCGCGCTGCGCGATCAAATCGACGAGGTGGATAAAGCGCTGCTGGACCTGCTGGCGAAGCGCCTGCATCTGGTAGCGGAAGTGGGGGAGGTGAAAAGCCGTCACGGTCTGCCGGTCTATGTGCCGGAGCGCGAGGCGGCGATGCTGGCCTCGCGGCGCCAAGAGGCGGAAAACCTCGGCGTGCCGCCGGATTTGATCGAGGACGTTTTGCGCCGCGTGATGCGCGAATCCTACGTCAGCGAGAATGATAAAGGCTTTAAAACCCTGTGCCCGCAGCTGCGACCGATCGTCATCATCGGTGGCAATGGCCAGATGGGCCGGTTGTTCAACCGCCTGCTGACGCTGTCGGGTTATCAGGTCAGGGTGTTGGATCAGGAAGATTGGCCGCAGGCGGAACAGCTGTTGGCGGATGCCGGCATGGTGATTGTCAGCGTGCCGATTCACGTGACCGAGCAGGTGATAAGCCGCCTGCCGCCGCTGCCCGCCGACTGCATTCTGGTGGATCTGGCCTCGGTGAAAAATCGCCCGTTGCATGCGATGTTGGCGGCGCACAGCGGCCCGGTGGTCGGCTTGCACCCGATGTTCGGCCCGGACGTGGGCAGCGTGGCCAAGCAGGTGGTGGTTTACTGCGACGGCCGCCAGCCGGAGGCTTACCAGTGGCTGCTTGAACAGCTGCAGGTGTGGGGCGCGCGGCTGCATCGCATCAGCGCAGTCGAGCACGATCAGAATATGGCGTTTATCCAGGCGCTGCGGCACTTCGCCACCTTCGCCTACGGCTTGCACCTGGCGGAAGAGAACGTGCAGCTGGAGCAATTGCTGGCGCTCTCCTCGCCAATCTACCGGCTGGAGCTAGCGATGGTTGGCCGCCTGTTTGCGCAGGATCCGCAGCTGTACGCCGACATCATCATGTCGTCTGAAGAAAACGTGGCGCTGATCAAGCGCTACTACCAGCGTTTTGGCGAGGCGATAAAGCTGTTGGAGCACGGTGATAAACAGGCGTTTATCGACAGCTTCCGCAAGGTAGAGCACTGGTTCGGCGATTACGCCCAACGCTTCCTGGTGGAGAGCCGCACGCTGTTGCGGCAGGCTAACGATAGTCGGCAGTAACGCGCGGGCAGCAGATATGGAGGGTTCGGCTTGGCCGAACCCTTTTTTTATGGTTTCACGACGGGTTGACCGGCACCACGGTGTCGCTCGGGTAACAACCCAACACCTTCAGTGAGCGGGTGATCGGCGCCAGATCGCGCAGTGCTTTTTGCATCGCGTCGGCGCGCAGGTTGGCCTGCACATCGATATAAAACATCTCTTCCCATGGATTGCCATTGATCGGGCGTGACTCCAGTTTGGTCATGATAATGCCGTTGTCTCGCAGTACCAGCAGCGCTTCGACCAGCGCGCCGGATTGCTGGCCGGTCGCCATGATCAGCGTGGTTTTGGCCGGCACCTGTTCGGAGACGTCGATCGCTTTGCGCGCCAAGACGATGAAACGGGTGATATTTTGTTGCTGGTTGGCGAGGTTGTGCTCCAACACTTGCAGCCCGTACAGCGCGCCGCCGGCTTCGCTACCGAGCGCAGCCACCTTCGGTGAATTCAGCTTGGCGACTTTCTCCATCGCGGCGGCGGTGCTTTCGGTATATTCAATTTTCCAGTGCGGGAAGCGATTCAGGAACTGGCTGCACTGCTGGAACGGCTGCGGGTGGCTATAGACGGTTTCAATCTGGCTAAGATCGCTGTCGCCAGCGATCAGAACGCAGTGGTTGATCGGGTTAGTCAGCTCGCCGACGATCGACAGGCTGGTATGTTGCAGCAGATCATACACCTCGTTAATCGAGCCGGAGCTGGTGTTCTCGATCGGCAGAATGGCATAGTCCGCCTGGCCGGTTTCCACCTGGGCGAAGATATCCTGAAACTTCTGGCAGCCGCATTCGATCAGCCGATCAAAATGACGGGCGGCGTATTGGCGCGCCGCCAGATGCGAATAAGAGCCTTTAGGGCCGAGGAAGGCGATGCGGGCGGAGTGTTGGCTGACGGGGTTGAGCTGGTGCTGCAGCAGCGCCTGTTGGGTCAGGACGGAATCTTCGATAATCAGTTGAAACAGACGGGTGACGTAGAAGCCATCCAGGTCGTAAGGCTTGGCGGCGGCGATCAGCGCATCCAGCAGATCGCGCTCGCGCTCTTTATCGCGGATCGGGCGGTGAGAGTGCAGCTTGGTCTTGCCGACTTCGATCGCCAGCTCACGGCGTTCCGCCAGCAGAGCCAGCAGTTTCAAGTCCAGTGCGCTGATGCGCTCGCGCAGCACCAATAACGGGTTGTCAGTCATAATCAGCTTCCGCCTTCTGTTCTTATTCGTTGTAAAACAGCCATAAAAAAAGCCCCCTGTCTCCAGGAGGCCTTGTTGTTCGTCTTCGCATTCTTTCTCACACGACGAAACGCCTCCCAGTCAGGGGAAGGTAAAAAAGAATGCGAAGAAAAACGGTGTGCGTGGCATGGTCTACCTAAGGTTGTTGTGAACAGGTTTTAAAGTAACCGCTGGCTTTTAGCCCGTCAACAAAAATACCCGACAAAAAACGCGCCCTCGGGCGCGTTTGATGCGGCAATCGCAGTCGGACGGTTATTCCTGCTCTTGCGTGACTTCCGGCACGATGTCTTTCACGCTGGCATTGCAGCGGCGTGCTTCGCCTTTGTGCTGCACCTTGTTCAACTGGCGCTCCAGCTTGGCGATAAGCTCATTAACGGCGGTATACATGTCGTCATGCTTGGCGCTGGCGACCAGCGGGCCGTTAGGCGTGGTAATGGTAGCGTCGGCGACAAACCCTTGCGGCTCTTTGGATAAGACGATATGCGGGTTAATCAGCTGGGTCTGCCATTTTTCCAGTTTGGTGAGACGGTCTTCGACGTGATTGCGGATGGCGGGAGTGATATCCATTTGTTTGCTGGTAATGTTCAATGTCATATAACTTACCTCTCTGTCTTTCCGTCTTGGTGAGTCCAGCATACCCCGCTTTTTGTTTAAATGCGTGATGTGAATCACGATTTTTTGTCACTTTTTGCAAAGTTAGTTCAATCTGTGATTCAGCATCTGAATTGATTATCTAATGCTTGAGAGTTGCCGCCGGATGGCGCATTATCGATGAGTTGACCGGTGAATAGCGCTCGCTAACACCGTGTTTTTACTTGTGTATTTTTCCAGTAAAACCCGGTCGACGCCAATGAAAACGGCAGCCTGGGCTGCCGTTTGGTTTTTCTATCGTTGCCGATGCGCGATTATTGCGGGTTGGCGGCGATCACTTTGGCCACTTTGTCAGCCTGGCCGTTCAGCTGCAGCTGCTTGTAGGCATTTTCCATCAGCGGCAACACGTCGTGCGTCGCTTTGGTATCCGGGAATTCACGCAACATCTGCTCGGCGCGATTAACGACCGCGACGTAAGCACCGCGTTTAGTGTAGTATTCCGCCACCGAAAGCTCATACTTGGCCAAGCGGTCTTTCAGATACACCAAACGCTTGTTGGCGTCGGTTGCGTATTGGCTGTTCGGATATTGCTGAATCAACTGGCTGAAGTCGCGGAACGCAGCGCGAGCGTGCTGAGGATCGCGGTCCGAACGGTCAACCCCGAAGAAGCCCTGCAGCGCGCTGTCATCGAGCGCCATGTCGGTCAGACCACGCATGTACATCACGTAATCGATGTTCGGGTGCGTCGGGTTCAGGCGCATGAAGCGATCGATCGATGCCTGAGCCATCGGCAAGTCGGCAGCCTTATAGTAGGCGTAAATCAAATCCAGCTGGACCTGCTGGGAATACGGCCCGAAAGGATAGCGGTTGTCTAACGCTTCGAGTTGCGTAATCGCGCCCTTGAAGTTACCGTCCTGCAGTTTTTGCTGCGCGGTAGCATAGATTTCCGAAGGTGGGTTGTCGGGAACCGCATCCTTGGATGTGGAGCAACCTGCCAGCGCCAGGCTCAACGTGGCTGCCGCCACCAGATATTTCATACGCGTCATGACGTTTTGATTATCCTCAGGGTGTTATTCCGGGAGACTGTCCGTTAAGCTCCCGACAAAGACCAGGTACAATAGCACATTATATTAAACGGCATCGCCGTGAAAACCCAACGTTAACGAAGAAGCTGCATATGGCACAACAAGTACAACTCACCGCAACGGTGGCCGAATCTCAACTCGGACAACGTTTAGATCAGGCTTTGGCCGAATTGTTCCCTGATTATTCACGATCTCGCATAAAAGAGTGGATCCTGGGCGATCGGGTGAAGGTCAATGGCAAAACGTCAAACAAACCGAAAGAGAAGGTGCTGGGCGGAGAGGCGGTCGCCATCGATGCACAGATAGAAGAAGAAGCGCGTTGGGAGCCGCAGGACATTGCGCTGGACATCGTCTATGAAGACAGCGACATCCTGGTGATCAACAAGCCGCGCGATTTGGTGGTGCATCCTGGCGCCGGCAATCCGGACGGCACGGTGCTCAATGCGCTGCTGCATCACTACCCGGAAATCGCCGACGTGCCGCGCGCCGGCATCGTACACCGTCTGGATAAAGACACCACCGGCCTGATGGTGGTGGCGAAGACCGTACCGGCGCAAACTCGGCTGGTGGAAGCGCTGCAGGCGCGTGAAATCACCCGTGAATACGAAGCGGTGGCGATCGGCACCATGACGGCAGGCGGCACGGTAGAGGAGCCTATCGCGCGCCACTCCACCAAACGCACTCACATGGCGGTGCATCCGATGGGTAAACCGGCGGTGACGCATTATCGCATTATGGAGCACTTCCGTGCGCATACCCGCCTGCGTTTGCGCCTGGAAACCGGCCGTACTCACCAGATCCGCGTGCACATGGCCTACATCAGTCATCCGCTGGTGGGCGATCCGCTGTACGGCGGCCGTCCACGTCCGCCAAAGGGCGCTTCGGAAGCCTTCATCAACACGCTGCGCGGCTTTGACCGCCAGGCGCTGCACGCCACCATGCTGCGTTTGTACCATCCGATCAGCGGCATCCAGATGGAGTGGCATGCGCCGCTGCCGCAGGACATGGTCGATCTGATCAATGCGCTGAAGGCGGACACCGAAGAATTCAAAGATCAGATGGACTGGTAATGAACTCGCTCATTCTGCCCGACTGGCCGTTACCTCCCGGCGTTAAGGCCTGCAGCACCACGCGCGGTGGCGGCGTCAGCCTGCCGCCTTATGACTCGCTGAATCTCGGCGCCCACGTCGGCGACGAGGTGCAAGCGGTGAAGCGCAATCGGGAACGGCTGGTTATCGCCGCCGGTTTGCCGCAAATGCCGGTGTGGCTCGAGCAGGTACACGGCACTCGCGTGGTGACGTTGGCCGGGCAAGCGCCCGCCGATCTGCGGGCGGATGCGGTGTACAGCAATGTGCCGGGGCAGGTGTGCGCAGTGATGACGGCGGATTGTCTGCCGGTGCTATTCTGCTCGCAGCGCGGCGACGAAGTGGCCGCCGCTCACGCCGGTTGGCGTGGGTTATGCCACGGCGTGCTGGAGCAAACCGTAGCGGCGTTCAACGCCGCGCCGGGCCAGATCAGCGCCTGGTTGGGGCCGGCGATCGGCCCACAGCAGTTTGAGGTCGGGCCGGAGGTGCGCGCCGCTTTCATGGCGGAAGACGCCGAAGCCGCGGCGGCGTTTACGCCGCACGGCGATAAATTTTTGGCTAATATCTACTTGCTGGCTCGCCAACGTTTGTTGCGAGCGGGCGTGCAGGCCATCTATGGCGGCGACCGCTGTACGGTTAACGAAACGAGTCATTTTTTCTCCTATCGACGCGACGGAATAACCGGACGTCTGGCAAGTTTAATCTGGCTGATATAACCTATTGAATTAGGACGATCCAACGACGCATGGCGTTGTACCGAAAATTTAGCGTCGAGATAACCTTGAAAATTTGAGGGATGACCTCATTTAATCTCCAGTAGCAATTTCGACCCATCTTGGAGGTGTTATGCGTCTGGATCGTCTTACCAACAAATTCCAGCTTGCCCTCGCCGATGCCCAGTCACTAGCCCTTGGGCACGACAACCAGTTTATTGAACCGCTACATCTGATGAGCGCCCTGCTCAATCAGGAAGGGGGCACGGTTCGTCCATTATTAACTTCCGCAGGTATCGATGCCGGGCGCGTGCGCACCGAGATCGAACAGGCGCTGTCCCGTTTACCGCAGGTAGAAGGCACCGGTGGCGACGTTCAACCGTCCCACGAGCTGGTGCGCGTTTTGAACCTGTGCGACAAGCTGGCGCAGAAGCGTGCGGACAAATTCATTTCTTCCGAGCTGTTTGTGCTTGCGGTGCTGGAAGACCGCGGCTCGCTGACCGACTTGTTGAAAGCGGCTGGTGCGACGGCCGACAAAATCAGCAAAGCCATTGAACAAATGAGAGGCGGTGACAGCGTGGAAGATCAAGGCGCCGAAGACCAACGGCAAGCATTGAAGAAATATACCATCGACCTGACCGAGCGCGCCGAGCAGGGCAAGCTTGACCCGGTGATCGGCCGTGACGAAGAGATCCGCCGCACCATTCAGGTGCTGCAGCGCCGTACCAAAAACAACCCGGTGTTGATCGGCGAACCTGGCGTGGGTAAAACCGCCATCGTCGAAGGCCTGGCGCAACGCATCATCAACGGCGAAGTGCCGGAAGGGCTGAAGCACAAGCGCGTATTGTCCCTCGATATGGGCGCTTTGATCGCCGGTGCCAAATACCGCGGCGAGTTTGAGGAGCGCCTGAAAGGCGTGCTCAACGATTTGGCCAAGCAGGAAGGCAGTGTGATCCTGTTTATCGACGAACTGCACACCATGGTCGGTGCCGGGAAGGCGGATGGCGCGATGGATGCGGGCAACATGCTGAAGCCGGCGCTGGCGCGCGGCGAACTGCACTGCGTCGGTGCCACCACGCTGGATGAGTACCGCCAATATATAGAGAAGGATGCGGCGCTCGAACGTCGTTTCCAGAAAGTGTATGTAGCGGAGCCGAGCGTGGAAGACACCATCGCTATCCTGCGCGGCCTGAAAGAGCGTTACGAACTGCACCACCATGTGCAGATCACCGACCCGGCCATCGTAGCGGCGGCAACGCTTTCGCACCGTTATATCGCCGATCGTCAATTGCCGGACAAGGCTATCGACCTGATCGACGAAGCGGCGTCCAGCATTCGCATGCAGATGGACTCCAAGCCGGAATCGCTCGACAGGCTTGAGCGCCGCATCATTCAATTGAAGCTGGAACAGCAGGCGCTGAATAAAGAGTCTGACGATGCCAGCAAGAAACGCCTGGAAATGCTCAGCGATGAGCTGGGGCAGAAAGAGCGCGAGTATTCGGAGCTGGAAGAAGAGTGGAAAGCGGAAAAAGCGTCGCTCTCCGGCACCCAGAATATCAAGGCTGAACTCGAACAGGCCAAAATCACTCTGGAGCAGGCGCGACGCGTCGGCGATCTGGGGCGGATGTCGGAACTGCAATACGGCAAAATCCCTGAGCTGGAGAAACAGCTCGCCGCCGCCACGCAGGCCGAAGGCAAGAGCATGAAGCTGCTGCGCAACCGGGTGACCGATGCGGAGATTGCCGAGGTGCTGGCGCGCGCCACCGGGATCCCGGTAGCCAGAATGCTGGAAGGGGAGCGTGACAAGCTGCTGCGCCTGGAGCAAGAGCTGCATTCGCGGGTTATCGGCCAGGACGAAGCGGTCAGCGCGGTTTCCAATGCGATTCGCCGCAGCCGCGCCGGGTTGTCCGATCCCAACCGGCCGATCGGTTCATTCCTGTTCCTCGGCCCGACCGGGGTGGGTAAAACCGAGCTCTGCAAGGCGTTGGCTTCGTTCTTGTTCGACAGCGACGACGCCATGGTGCGTATCGATATGTCCGAGTTTATGGAGAAGCACTCCGTCTCTCGTCTGGTCGGCGCGCCTCCGGGCTATGTCGGTTATGAAGAGGGTGGCTATCTGACGGAGGCCGTACGCCGTCGGCCTTATTCGGTGATCCTGCTGGATGAAGTCGAGAAAGCGCACCCGGACGTGTTCAACATCCTGCTGCAGGTGTTGGATGACGGCCGCCTGACCGATGGTCAAGGCCGCACCGTCGATTTCCGCAATACCGTGGTGATCATGACGTCCAACTTGGGTTCGGATCTGATCCAGGAGCATTTCGGTCAGATGAACTACGCGCAGATGAAAGAGTCGGTGATGGAGATGGTGAGTCACCACTTCCGTCCGGAATTTATCAACCGTATCGATGAAGTGGTGGTGTTCCATCCGCTGGGCGAGAAACATATTGCTGCGATCGCCAAGATTCAGCTGTCGCGTCTGTACAAGCGTTTGGAAGAGCGCGGTTACGAAGTGACTATGACCGAGCCTGCTCTGGCGCTGTTGAGCAAAACCGGTTACGACCCTGTCTATGGCGCGCGTCCGTTGAAACGCGCTATTCAGCAGGAGATCGAGAACCCGTTGGCGCAGCAAATCCTGTCCGGCAAGCTGATCCCCGGCAAGCTGGTGACGCTGGATGTGGAAAACGACCATATCGTCGCACGCCAATAACGGCGATTAAGCGTAATAAAGATAAAAGGGAGCGGGCGACCGCTCCCTTTTCTTTATCTTCGTTTGCTCCTGTTTGCTCCTGTTTGCAGCGTTTGCCGCTATTACTGCGCTAAAACCGGTATTTTTTGACTAATAAACATCCTAAAAAGGCGTTTTTGGTGATTATTTGAACGCTTGAAAAGTTTTTTGCAATTAGTGGTTGCGGCCCGCCGAGAACTCCCTATAATGCGCCTCCACTGACCGGGAACAACGACTGACAAGCCGCCGGGTCAGCGAGAAGAAAGCGAAATAAACGCTTGACTCTCCGGGCGAAAAGCGTAATATACGCAGCCCGCGCCGATGAAGTTTCTCGGCACTGCTCTTTAACAATTTATCAGACAATCTGTGTGGGCACTCCACAAGACGATATCCAGCATCTTCGGATGCAAAAAAATATCAAGTCTTGAAGAGTGACTAACTGAAGTAAAATTCATGCAGTAAATCTTTGAGCATCGCTTCTCGAGTGGAAGCAAATCAAGCTTTTAATTGAAGAGTTTGATCATGGCTCAGATTGAACGCTGGCGGCAGGCTTAACACATGCAAGTCGAGCGGTAGCACAAGAGAGCTTGCTCTCTGGGTGACGAGCGGCGGACGGGTGAGTAATGTCTGGGAAACTGCCTGATGGAGGGGGATAACTACTGGAAACGGTAGCTAATACCGCATAACGTCGCAAGACCAAAGAGGGGGACCTTCGGGCCTCTTGCCATCAGATGTGCCCAGATGGGATTAGCTAGTAGGTGGGGTAATGGCTCACCTAGGCGACGATCCCTAGCTGGTCTGAGAGGATGACCAGCCACACTGGAACTGAGACACGGTCCAGACTCCTACGGGAGGCAGCAGTGGGGAATATTGCACAATGGGCGCAAGCCTGATGCAGCCATGCCGCGTGTGTGAAGAAGGCCTTCGGGTTGTAAAGCACTTTCAGCGAGGAGGAAGGTGGTGAACTTAATACGTTCATCAATTGACGTTACTCGCAGAAGAAGCACCGGCTAACTCCGTGCCAGCAGCCGCGGTAATACGGAGGGTGCAAGCGTTAATCGGAATTACTGGGCGTAAAGCGCACGCAGGCGGTTTGTTAAGTCAGATGTGAAATCCCCGGGCTCAACCTGGGAACTGCATTTGAAACTGGCAAGCTAGAGTCTCGTAGAGGGGGGTAGAATTCCAGGTGTAGCGGTGAAATGCGTAGAGATCTGGAGGAATACCGGTGGCGAAGGCGGCCCCCTGGACGAAGACTGACGCTCAGGTGCGAAAGCGTGGGGAGCAAACAGGATTAGATACCCTGGTAGTCCACGCTGTAAACGATGTCGATTTGGAGGTTGTGCCCTTGAGGCGTGGCTTCCGGAGCTAACGCGTTAAATCGACCGCCTGGGGAGTACGGCCGCAAGGTTAAAACTCAAATGAATTGACGGGGGCCCGCACAAGCGGTGGAGCATGTGGTTTAATTCGATGCAACGCGAAGAACCTTACCTACTCTTGACATCCAGAGAACTTTCCAGAGATGGATTGGTGCCTTCGGGAACTCTGAGACAGGTGCTGCATGGCTGTCGTCAGCTCGTGTTGTGAAATGTTGGGTTAAGTCCCGCAACGAGCGCAACCCTTATCCTTTGTTGCCAGCGGTTCGGCCGGGAACTCAAAGGAGACTGCCAGTGATAAACTGGAGGAAGGTGGGGATGACGTCAAGTCATCATGGCCCTTACGAGTAGGGCTACACACGTGCTACAATGGCATATACAAAGAGAAGCGACCTCGCGAGAGCAAGCGGACCTCATAAAGTATGTCGTAGTCCGGATTGGAGTCTGCAACTCGACTCCATGAAGTCGGAATCGCTAGTAATCGTAGATCAGAATGCTACGGTGAATACGTTCCCGGGCCTTGTACACACCGCCCGTCACACCATGGGAGTGGGTTGCAAAAGAAGTAGGTAGCTTAACCTTCGGGAGGGCGCTTACCACTTTGTGATTCATGACTGGGGTGAAGTCGTAACAAGGTAACCGTAGGGGAACCTGCGGTTGGATCACCTCCTTACCTAAAGATATTAGTTCGAGTGGCGTGCTCACACAGATTGTCTGATAGAAAGTAACGAGCAGAAATACCTTTATAGGCTTGTAGCTCAGGTGGTTAGAGCGCACCCCTGATAAGGGTGAGGTCGGTGGTTCAAGTCCACTCAGGCCTACCACTTCTCAGAAGTGGAAAAGGTACTGCACGTGACTGTATGGGGCTATAGCTCAGCTGGGAGAGCGCCTGCCTTGCACGCAGGAGGTCAGCGGTTCGATCCCGCTTAGCTCCACCATATAGTCCGGTATTTCAATACTTCAGAGTATATTGGCGACAGTATGCTGCGAAGTATTTTGCTCTTTAACAATCTGGAACAAGCTGAAAATTGAAACATGACGGCTGAAATTTATCCCTCCGTAGATGTATTGGGATGAAGAGTAACCTGTCATAGAGTCTCTCAAATGTTTGCAGCACGAACGATGGAAACATCTTCGGGTTGTGAGGTTAAGTGACTAAGCGTACACGGTGGATGCCTAGGCAGTCAGAGGCGATGAAGGGCGTGCTAATCTGCGAAAAGCGTCGGTAAGGTGATATGAACCGTTACAACCGGCGATACCCGAATGGGGAAACCCAGTGTGTTTCGACACACTATCATGTCATGAATACATAGTGGCATGAGGCGAACCGGGGGAACTGAAACATCTAAGTACCCCGAGGAAAAGAAATCAACCGAGATTCCCCCAGTAGCGGCGAGCGAACGGGGAGGAGCCCAGAACCTGAATCGGCTTGTGTGTTAGTGGAAGCGTCTGGAAAGTCGCGCAGCAAAGGGTGATAGCCCCGTACACTAAAATGCACAGGTCGTGAGTTCGATGAGTAGGGCGGGACACGTGACATCCTGTCTGAATATGGGGGGACCATCCTCCAAGGCTAAATACTCCTGACTGACCGATAGTGAACCAGTACCGTGAGGGAAAGGCGAAAAGAACCCCGGCGAGGGGAGTGAAATAGAACCTGAAACCGTGTACGTACAAGCAGTGGGAGCACCTTCGTGGTGTGACTGCGTACCTTTTGTATAATGGGTCAGCGACTTATATTTTGTAGCAAGGTTAACCGTATAGGGGAGCCGTAGGGAAACCGAGTCTTAACTGGGCGAATAGTTGCAAGGTATAGACCCGAAACCCGGTGATCTAGCCATGGGCAGGTTGAAGGTTGGGTAACACTAACTGGAGGACCGAACCGACTAATGTTGAAAAATTAGCGGATGACTTGTGGCTGGGGGTGAAAGGCCAATCAAACCGGGAGATAGCTGGTTCTCCCCGAAAGCTATTTAGGTAGCGCCTCGTGAACTCATCTTCGGGGGTAGAGCACTGTTTCGGCTAGGGGGCCATCCCGGCTTACCAAACCGATGCAAACTCCGAATACCGAAGAATGTTATCACGGGAGACACACGGCGGGTGCTAACGTCCGTCGTGAAGAGGGAAACAACCCAGACCGCCAGCTAAGGTCCCAAAGTCATGGTTAAGTGGGAAACGATGTGGGAAGGCATAGACAGCCAGGATGTTGGCTTAGAAGCAGCCATCATTTAAAGAAAGCGTAATAGCTCACTGGTCGAGTCGGCCTGCGCGGAAGATGTAACGGGGCTAAACCATGCACCGAAGCTGCGGCAGCGACGCTTATGCGTTGTTGGGTAGGGGAGCGTTCTGTAAGCCGTTGAAGGTGGCCTGTGAGGGTTGCTGGAGGTATCAGAAGTGCGAATGCTGACATAAGTAACGATAAAGCGGGTGAAAAGCCCGCTCGCCGGAAGACCAAGGGTTCCTGTCCAACGTTAATCGGGGCAGGGTGAGTCGACCCCTAAGGCGAGGCTGAAAAGCGTAGTCGATGGGAAACAGGTTAATATTCCTGTACTTGGTGTTACTGCGAAGGGGGGACGGAGAAGGCTAGGCTAGCCGGGCGACGGTTGTCCCGGTTTAAGCGTGTAGGGGGTGTGACCTGGTAAATCCGGTTGCATACTAACCCTGAGGCGTGATGACGATGCACTACGGTGCAGAAGTAGTTGATGCCCTGCTTCCAGGAAAATCCTCTAAGCATCAGGTAACATTAAATCGTACCCCAAACCGACACAGGTGGTCAGGTAGAGAATACCAAGGCGCTTGAGAGAACTCGGGTGAAGGAACTAGGCAAAATGGTGCCGTAACTTCGGGAGAAGGCACGCTGGCATGTAGGTGAAGTCCCTCGCGGATGGAGCTGAAGCCAGTCGAAGATACCAGCTGGCTGCAACTGTTTAATAAAAACACAGCACTGTGCAAACACGAAAGTGGACGTATACGGTGTGACGCCTGCCCGGTGCTGGAAGGTTAATTGATGGGGTCAGCCGCAAGGCGAAGCTCTTGATCGAAGCCCCAGTAAACGGCGGCCGTAACTATAACGGTCCTAAGGTAGCGAAATTCCTTGTCGGGTAAGTTCCGACCTGCACGAATGGCGTAATGATGGCCAGGCTGTCTCCACCCGAGACTCAGTGAAATTGAACTCGCTGTGAAGATGCAGTGTACCCGCGGCAAGACGGAAAGACCCCGTGAACCTTTACTATAGCTTGACACTGAACATTGAGCCTTGATGTGTAGGATAGGTGGGAGGCTTTGAAGCGTGGACGCCAGTCTGCGTGGAGCCATCCTTGAAATACCACCCTTTAATGTTTGATGTTCTAACTCTGCCCCATAATCTGGGGTGAGGACAGTGTCTGGTGGGTAGTTTGACTGGGGCGGTCTCCTCCCAAAGAGTAACGGAGGAGCACGAAGGTTAGCTAATCACGGTCGGACATCGTGAGGTTAGTGCAAAGGCATAAGCTAGCTTGACTGCGAGAGTGACGGCTCGAGCAGGTACGAAAGTAGGTCTTAGTGATCCGGTGGTTCTGAATGGAAGGGCCATCGCTCAACGGATAAAAGGTACTCCGGGGATAACAGGCTGATACCGCCCAAGAGTTCATATCGACGGCGGTGTTTGGCACCTCGATGTCGGCTCATCACATCCTGGGGCTGAAGTAGGTCCCAAGGGTATGGCTGTTCGCCATTTAAAGTGGTACGCGAGCTGGGTTTAGAACGTCGTGAGACAGTTCGGTCCCTATCTGCCGTGGGCGTTGGAAGATTGAGAGGGGTTGCTCCTAGTACGAGAGGACCGGAGTGAACGCACCACTGGTGTTCGGGTTGTCATGCCAATGGCATTGCCCGGTAGCTAAGTGCGGAAAAGATAAGCGCTGAAAGCATCTAAGCGCGAAACTTGCCTCAAGATGAGTCTTCCCTGGACCTTTAAGGCCCCTGAAGGAACGTTTAAGACTAAGACGTTGATAGGCTGGGTGTGTAAGTGCAGCGATGCATTGAGCTAACCAGTACTAATGATCCGTGAGGCTTAACCTTACAACACCGAAGGTGTTTTTAGAGAGACAAAATCGTCGGGAACGATTTTGAACAACGCGGAGCGTTGGCCCCGAAGGGGTGAGTATCAGGATGATACGAATAATTTTCAGCGAAGTTCCGAGATTGGTTCTGATGGCGACACGAGAGTGAAGCGGTTGGAATAAAACAGAATTTGCCTGGCGGCAATAGCGCGGTGGTCCCACCTGACCCCATGCCGAACTCAGAAGTGAAACGCCGTAGCGCCGATGGTAGTGTGGGGTCTCCCCATGCGAGAGTAGGACACTGCCAGGCATCAAATAAACGTTATCAGCGTGACGGCTGGTAATGCGCAAATCGCAGAGCGCGATTTGCCGGCATTGACAGATGCAACGTAAAAGAATCGGTGGAGCGGTAGTTCAGTTGGTTAGAATACCTGCCTGTCACGCAGGGGGTCGCGGGTTCGAGCCCCGTCCGTTCCGCCACTTAATTGATAAGCCCTGAGTCTCTGACTCAGGGCTTTTTCATATCTGCATTTTGCGCTTTTCAGGCCGAAATCCTTCTCCTTTACCGTCTTATTTCCCCATATTGTTGCTGGAAAATCAAAAGTCTTATGCCGAACCAGGCGTTTCTGATCAATAAAAAAGTTGCCATAATCTTCCGCATACCGCATCTACCCGCTAATGAGAGAAAATATTATGAGCATCCCTGCATTTGGTTTAGGTACTTTCCGCCTTCAGGATCAGGTTGTTATCGATTCCGTAAGCACCGCACTTGAGCTGGGTTATCGTACTATCGATACCGCACAGATCTATGAAAACGAAGCGGCTGTTGGTCAGGCTATCGCTGCCAGCGGCGTGAAACGCGAAGACCTGTTCATCACCACCAAGATTTGGATCGCGAACCTGGCGAAGGGCGCGCTGATCCCAAGCCTGCAAGAAAGTCTGAAAAAACTGCAGACGTCCTACGTCGATCTGACGCTGATCCACTGGCCATCGCCAAACGATGAAGTGCCGGTTGCCGAATTTATGGCTGAGTTGTTGGAAGCGAAAAAGCTGGGGCTGACTCGTCAAATCGGTGTATCTAACTTCACCATCGATTTGATGCAGCAAGCGATTGACGCGATTGGCGCAGATGAAATCGCCACCAACCAAATCGAGTTGTCACCGTTCTTGCAGAACCGCAAGGTGGTAGAATTCGCACAGCAGCACGGCATCGCCATCACCTCTTACATGACGTTGGCCTACGGCAAAGCGCTGCAGGATGAAACGATCAAAAGCATCGCCGCACGTCACAAGGCGACCCCTGCACAGGTAGTCCTGGCCTGGGCGCTGAAGCTGGGTTATGCGGTGATCCCGTCTTCGACCAAGCGTGAAAACCTGGCGAGCAACCTGTTGGCGCAGCAACTGACGCTGACCGACGAAGATATGGCGCAGATCGCCGCACTGGAGTGCAACGGCCGTCTGGTGAGCCCGGAAGGTCTGGCGCCAAACTGGGATTAATCATTCCTCACGGCATCAGCTTAAGGCGCCCCTCGGGGGCGCCTTTTTATCGTTTGAGGTATTCGCTCACAAAATCAATGAAGCTGCGCAGGCGGTTGCTGACGGCGCTGTCGCTGTAATACACCGCGTTGATCGGCATAGCGACCGGCAGTGTCGCTTCCACCAGAATCGGGACTAAATCTCCACGTTTGATATCTTCGTCGCTCATAAAGTCCGACAGGCAGGCGATGCCGTTGCCATGCAGGCAGAGATGACGCTGGGTCTCTCCGCTGTTGGTGGTCAATCCCGGGGTGATTTCCAGCTGGCTGCCGTCTGAACAAGCCAGCGGCCAGCGGTTCAGGCTGGGCAGGTCGTTGAAGCCTATGCAGCAGTGATGTTCAAGATCTTCCACCGTTTGTGGCGTGCCGTATTGGGCCAGATAGGCGGGGGAGGCGAGCACATGCCGGTAGCTGGTCATCAGTTTGCGCGCTTTCAGCGTGGAATCGGTCAGTTCGCCGACGCGGATTGCGATATCCACTTTTCGCTCGATCAAGTTGATAAAGTTTTCCGAAGACACCAGTGATAACGACATTTCAGGATAACGCTCGCGGAACTCCGCGACTAACGGTGTCAGCAAGTGCAGCACCACCGGTGTTGCCGCATCGACACGCAGCAGGCCTTGCGGGCGCTGACGGCTTTCCAATAGCGCATTTTCTGCCGCGGCCATATCGTTCAGTACCTTCTGCACCTGGCGAAAGTAATTTTCCCCTTCTTGGGTCAGACTGATTTGGCGCGTGGTTCGGTTGAGCAACGTCACGCCCAGTTTGCTTTCCAGCTTTTTCACCGTTCTGCTGACCACGGAGTTCGCTTGTTCCAGGCGCTCCGCCGCCCGGCTGAAGCTGCCGCTCTCCACTACCGTGACGAAAGTGATAAGTTCATCAGAATTCGCTTTCATTTTTGCTCCGCAGGCAAACTCTATTTTCGATTATTCGCGATCCTGTCATTTAAACACGATAGGCGCAGGGCCGCTATTCACTTGAATACAACAGACTGTAAAACGCTGGGGCACACACCATGCGTTTACGCGCAGGTTTTGCGGCCCTTTTCGCATTTTTCATCCTCCATGCCCAACCTTTACACAGCTATACCGTCAGAAGATTGAAATCGCCGCAGGCGGCCCCTATAACTGAAAAGGTTATGCCTGTAAAAGCCATGCCCTCCGCATGGCTCAGGCGTATAATCAATTCATCGTTGGCGAGTATTCATCGCCAGTTTCATGTTAATGGGTAATAGGCGAATCGCGTGCCGAAACGAACTTATGCAATGAGGTATGTTGCAGGTCAGCCAGTTGAGCGAATCTTTCCTGGCGCCGTTAACCAGCCGCTGCCGCCTGGGGCGGCGCTGCCAACGACCGGCGCCTTGCGCGTCATGGTATGGAATATCTTCAAGCAGCAGCGAGCCGACTGGCTTTCGGTGCTGAAAAATCATGGCAAAGACGCACAGTTGGTATTGTTGCAAGAGGCGCAAACCACGCCGGAGCTGGTGAGCTATGCGACCGCCAACTATCTGGCGGCCGATCAGGTGCCGGCCTTTGTCTTGCCGCAGCATCCTTCCGGCGTGATGACGCTGGCGGCCGCTCACCCGGTTTACTGTTGCCCGTTACGCGAGCGTGAGCCGTTGCTGCGGTTGTCCAAGTCGGCCTTGATAACCGTTTATCCGCTGTACAATGGCGAACTGTTGATGGTGGTGAATATCCATGCGGTGAACTTTAGTCTTGGAGTCGACGTCTACAGCAAGCAGCTGGGGCCGATCGGCGAACAGATCGCCAGCCATCGGGGGCCGGTGATCATGGCGGGAGATTTCAACGCCTGGAGCCGCAAGCGCATCAATGCGCTGTATGACTTTGCCGGCGAGATGGCGTTACGTGAGGTGAGCTTCACCGATGATCATCGCCGCAAGGCCTTTGGCCGCCCGTTGGACTTCGTGTTTTACCGTAACCTGGGCGTCGTGGAGGCTTCGGTGCTGGTGACCAGCGCGTCGGATCACAATCCGTTGTTGGTGGAGTTTCATCCGGAAAAAGACTCGCCCGTCTGGTGAATCGCAGATAATAAAAAAGCACCCCGAGGGGTGCTTTTTTTGTGCCGGAAACTTAGGTGTCCGGCGTGAGCTTGTTGCCGACAAACAGGGTCAGCTTCAGACCAGGTTGCAGGTTGCCTTTGGCGAGCGTTGAATTCCAACGCATCACGTCGTTAATATCGACGCCGTGACGACGTGCGATACTGGCGAGCGAATCACCTTTACGAACCTGATAGGTGATACTGCTGTTACTGCCAGTATTGCTGGCCACTTGCAGGGTTTGCCCAACTTTCAGAGCGCTCTTGGCGCGTAAGTTGTTCCAACTCTGCAAATCGCTGGTCTTAACGTTCAGCCGCTTGGCAATGCCCGATAAGGTGTCGCCTGAGCGCACTTTATACGAACTGCCGCCGGACAAACCGCTGTTCTTCGCCAACTGCGTCGTTGGCTGAGTCACGGCGATCTGGCCATCGGCCAGCGAGTCTTTCAGCTGATCGGCATGACCTTTGGGAACCATAATGTAATGGGGCCCGTTGGGTGCCGTAACGCCTTTCTTGTAGCCTGGGTTATACGCTTTCATCTTGGTGACCGAAAGCCCTGCCATCTCAGCCGCCTGAGTCAGCTGGATCTGCTGCCCAACATCGATACGAGCCAGCGCACGGGTTTCATCCGTTTTCGGGAGTTTCACGCCGTACTTCTTGCTGTTCTTGATGATGTCGCTCAGCGCCAGCATTTTCGGGACATAGATTGACGTTTCACGCGGAAGCGACAATGCCCAGAAATTGGTTGGCTTACCCTGACGTTTGTTTGCCTTCACCGCTTGCATCACGCGGCCTTCACCACTGTTATAGGCGGCTACGGTCAGTAACCAGTCGCCGTTAAACATGCGGTTCAAGCGTTGCATCATGTTAAGCGCAGCGGTTGTCGAAGCGACGACATCACGTCGACCGTCATACCACTGATTGTTTTTCAAACCATAATTGCGACCCGTTTGCGGCACGATTTGCCATAGCCCTGCGGCGTTGGCACTTGACGTGGCGTGTGGGTCAAAAGCGCTCTCCACTATGGGTAGCAGTACCAGTTCCATCGGCATATTACGTTTCTTAATCTGCCCGACTATCCAGTACATGTACGGCTCTGCCCGTAATGTTACATCGTGGAGATAGCTCTTACTTTTTAAGTACTTTCTTTTCTGATCACGGATCCGGGAATTTTCCGGAACCTCCATCTTCAGCTCGTCGCTAATGAAGTTCCACAGGTCCTGTTGCGCGGCGGGACTATTGTTATCTAGCCACCGCGCCGAGCTCGCTCGGCCATTTGCTGTGTACTCTCCTGCTTCACCATCTTGACCAGCCGAAGACAAACTCTGTGCATGCTGTTCTGGCGCCGGTGCGTCCTGCCTGGACGACTGGCAACCCACTAGCAAGACTGAGGCGAGAAATATCGCTTTAGCCTTCATGTGTGTGTCAATGTAGTTGCTTAAAAGACGAGCAATAATACTTTGCTTCGCCAAATAACACAACTAAAAGCTTAGAAGTTATCTTTCCGCAGGCGTAATTCGGAAAAAACTGAATGAAGGCTTTCCGGTGGTGAATTAAAGCCTAATTTCTTTTGTAAATCAGCGTCATGGCAACGTAAAAACAGGTTAATTTTACGCTCTAATTGCAACGTGGTCGGCACGCTGGCTTGGCCTTTTGCCCTTAACGCTTCAACATGTTGTTGATATGTTTCAATCTCTCGATCTTCCGGCAAAATAGCCCGCGCAAACTTAAGATTTGAAAGAGTATATTCATGCGCGCAGCAAATTAAAGTGTTATCGGGAAGTTGCGCGAGTTGTTGAAATGAGTCGTACATTTGTTTGGCGGTGCCTTCAAACAGCCTGCCGCAGCCGGCGGAGAAAATTGTGTCGCCGCAGAACAGATAAGGGGCGCTATAGAATGCTACGTGGCCCAGCGTATGGCCGGGAACGGCGATGGTCCGGTACTGACGGCCATCGATGTTAAAGGTGTCGCCGTCACGGACGATGTGGTTAGCGCCTTTATCCGCGGTTTCCTGCGGTCCGTAGACCGCAAGATCCGGGTATTGCGCTACGATTTGGGCCACGCCGCCGACGTGATCGTGGTGGTGGTGGGTCAACAGGATCGCCGAAGGTGCCAGCTGCAGGCGCTGCAGCGCCTCGAGCACCGGCCGCGCCTCACCCGGATCGACAATAACGCAGCGCCCCTGCCGGTCATCCAATAACCAAATGTAATTGTCCTGGAAGGCGGGAATGCTGATAAGATTCATGGTGTACCTCTCGTTGGCAACGGCTTGAAAGAAGATAATAAATCATGAAACCAGCCCATACTCTACAAAAGCTTACCGGCCCGCAGTCCTGGGCTGAGCTGCCGTGGGGGGAGTACTATCGTGAAGCGCTCGAACGGCAGTTGCAACCCTGGTGGCCGAAGCTGTTTGGTTTTCATCTGCTGAAGATGGGGATGCTTAGCGCCGAGCTGGCCACGGACAAATGCGCGATTTCCCACCAGGTCAACGTCGGGCTGGAGGGGGAAGGGCTGCAGGTGATCGCCGATGCCTATCAACTGCCGTTTGCCGCCAAGTCGGTGGATGCCTGCCTGCTGGCGCACACGTTGTCCTACGCGGACGATCCGCACCGCATGCTGCGTGAAGTGGACAGGGTGTTGATCGACGACGGCTGGCTGGTGATCAGCAGTTTCAACCCGTTCAGCCTGTTGGGACTGGGCAAGTTGGTGCCCGGATTACGCCATCGCCAGCCCTATGTCAGCCGCATGTTTACCCAAATGCGACTGCTGGACTGGCTTAGCCTGCTGAATTACGAGGTGTTGTACCAGGCGCGTTTTCACGTGCTGCCGTGGCACCGCAAGGGCGGCAAATTTTTATGCACCCATTTGCCGGCGTTGGGCTGTATGAGCGTGATTGTGGCGCGCAAGCGCACCCTGCCGTTGACGCCCACGCCGATGAAATTGGGGGCGAGAAAACCGTCTCTCAGCCGCGCGGTGGGCGCGACCAAGAGCTATCGCAAGCTGCCTTAGGCTTCCGGTTGGTAACCGACGTCTTCCTGCGTCGGCTTACCGGCCGCTTCGCGCGCCAACACGTCGCAACGTTCGTTCTCCGGGTGGCCGGCGTGGCCCTTGACCCATTCCCATTTCACGTCGTGGCGTTGAATGGCCAGATCCAGGCGCTGCCACAGATCGACATTCTTGACCGGCTTTTTGTCGGCGGTTTTCCAGCCGCGCTTTTTCCAGTTATGGATCCAGCTGGTGATGCCCTGGCGCACATACTGGCTGTCGGTGCTGAGCGTCACGGCGCAAGGCACGGTCAGCGCTTCCAGCGCCACGATCGCCGCCATCATTTCCATGCGGTTATTGGTGGTCAGACGAAAACCCTCGCTGAAGGTTTTTTCCGTCTGCTTATAGCGTAATATCGCGCCGTAGCCACCGGGGCCGGGGTTGCCAAGGCAGGAGCCGTCGGTGAAAATTTCTACCTGTTTGAGCATCTCTGGTAGACTCTTCCTATTAGTTTTACAAAAGCCAAGTCTGACATAAACGAGCGCTGTGAGCACTGCAATATGATCTCTACAACCACCAGACAGATTGTCCTCGATACCGAAACCACCGGTATGAACAAGCTTGGGGTGCACTACGAAGGGCACCGCATCATCGAAATCGGTGCGGTGGAAGTGATTAACCGCCGCCTGACCGGGCGCAACTTCCACGTTTACATCAAGCCGGATCGGCTGGTGGATCCGGAAGCGTACGGCGTACACGGCATCAGCGACGACTTCCTGGCCGACAAACCGACCTTCGATCAGGTTGCCGACGAATTCCTCGAGTTTATCCGCGGCGGCGAGCTGGTGATCCATAACGCGGCGTTCGATATCGGCTTTATGGATCACGAATTCCGCATGCTGCAGCAGGGGATCCCGAAAACCGAGACCTTCTGCACCATTACCGACAGCCTGTTGATGGCGCGTCGCCTGTTCCCGGGCAAGCGCAACAATCTCGATGCCTTGTGCAGCCGCTATGAGATAGACAACAGCAAGCGTACGCTGCACGGCGCATTGCTCGATGCCGAGATCCTGGCTGAAGTCTATCTGGCGATGACCGGCGGTCAGACCTCGATAGCGTTCCAGATGGAAGGCGACTCTCAGCAAAACGACGATGCGCAAGAAATCCAGCGCATTGTCCGCCCGGCGACGGCGATGAAAGTGGTCTATGCCAGCGATGAAGAAGTGAAGGCGCACGAAGCGCGTCTGGATCTGGTGGCAAAGAAGGGCGGCAGCTGCCTGTGGCGTGGGGCGCCGGCCGAATAACGGCGTTTTTGCGCGAAAAAAACTCATCGGGTGATGCTTCGTTGAAAAACTGTGCAAACGGTTCATTTGCGGAGAAAAAGGCGTTGACGGAACCGAGAGGCGTCCGTAATATGCGCCTCGTTCCCCCGCAAGAGGGAATGGCGCGGAGCGGTAGTTCAGTTGGTTAGAATACCTGCCTGTCACGCAGGGGGTCGCGGGTTCGAGCCCCGTCCGTTCCGCCACTATTCAGAAGCCCTGAGTTAGCGATAACTCAGGGCTTCGTCGTTTCTGCGCTCGGCAAAACGGCGCGGCCCAATCAACGGGGCCGGCAGGCCGGCCCCTTATTCTCAGAACAACACCGAGTAGTTCAAACCGAAGGTGCGTCCGCGGCCCTTATAGCTGTATAGCTCAGGCGAACCGTAAGTCGGGCTGTACAGGATCGGCGCGCGCTGGCCCCAGACAGTGGTATACTCCTTGTCCAGCAGGTTTTCCACGCTGAAGCTGATTTTCCCTACCGGCAGGGCATAGCTGCCGAGGAAGTCGAGGGTGTTGTAGCCCTCGATCTTGCGGCCCTGGGTGGCGTTGGCCTTGGTGTAATCGCCATCGTCCGACACGTCGAAAGTTTGCTGAGATTGTAAGCGCAGATTCCAGTCGCCCGGCGCCCAGCCGACATAGGCGGTAACTTTGGATGGGCTGGCGGTATCGACCACCAGTTTCTTCCATTCGCCGTTGACCTTGGTTTCGGAGCGGATGAAGTTGAAGTTGGTGCCGGCGCTCCAGTCGCTGTCTTCAAAGAAATAATCCACCGCGCCTTCCAGCCCGTAGATACGGCGCTTATCCGCATTGACGTTGATGGTCATGTCGGTTTTATTGATAGCGATGCTCTTGTCGGACAACGAATAGTAGGCGGCGATCTGCGTGCGCAGGTTATCGCCGGTATAGCGCCAGCCCAGTTCGTAGGAATTGACTTTGATGCCTTCCAGTTTGGAATCGCCGACGTTAACGCTCTTCAGCAGCCGGTAGTGGCCGCCGTTCAGCGCGTAGGTGCCGTTGCCGTAATACTTGCCCGGATCAGGGATCTCGAAACCCTGAGAGAAGTTGAACCAGGTTTGCTGGCGCTCGGTCAGGTGCGCCAGCAGGCCGGCGTTGAACAACGCATTGTTGTAGTCGGTTTTCCCTCCCGGTATGGCGTCGGCGGAGGCGGCGGCGCCGGTGGCGATCGCCTGCTGTTGATTGTAGCCGATAAAGTCGTCGATCTTGTTTTCGGTGTACTGATAACGCACGCCGCCGCTCAGGGTGAAGATCGGGTTGATGTCGTAGCTGGCCTGCAGGAACGACGCCAGGTTGCTGGTGGTATAGCTGGGGTAGCGGCCGGTGTTGTAAGCGTTCTCCAGCGTCATGCCGCCGGACTGTTGGGCCTTCGCCAGATTGAAGAACTGTTGGTTGGCGTTGAAGCTCTCATGCTCGGCGTCGATGCCGTAAGTCAGCGTCAGCGCGTCGAGCGGCTTGCTGTTCAGCGTCAGTTTGCCGCCGTAGAAATCGGTTTTTTGCTGTGAAGCGCCAATGCTGCTGACGTAATAGTTCGGCGCTTTGCCCGCCAGCGTCGGGAACGGATAGAAGGTCAAGGTTTCGTCACGGTAATAGACCTGAGCCACCAGATCCTGGCCGAGGAAATCGGTGTTGGAGTACTGCAGGTTGATCAGGTGGCGTTCGGTGCCGGGGATGCGGTCGGAGTTTAAGTTGCCGCTGTTGTAAGCCTTGGCGTTGCCGGTCACCGCTGCGAAGTTTTCCCCCAGGAACAGGCCATGATCGCCGTCGGACTGGCTTTTGTAATATTGGGTGGTCAGTTGCAGCTGTTGGTGGTCGTCGATGTTGAGGGTGCCGGTGCCCATGACGTCAAGGCGATCGGAATACTGCAGGCCGGTTTGGGTATTGTCGATCAGCACCTCGTTGCCTTTGCCGTCGTACCAGCCGCCATAGCGCTGGTAAGAAACGGACAGGCGTCCCGAGGCGTTGTCGTTGCCGCCGCTGACCGCCGCCGCGACGTTCTCGTCGTGATCGCTATGGCCGCCAAAGCCGGTTTTGCCGCCGACCTGCAATTCGACCTGCTGCTCTTTCTGCCCTTTTTTGGTCACGATGTTGATCAGGCCGCCGGTGCTGCCGCCACCATAGAGTGCGGTGGCGCCGGAGATCACCTCAATATGATCGATATTGAACGGATCGATCGAATCCAGTTGGCGGCTGTCGCTGCGCGATGAGTTCAGACGTACGCCGTCGATCATCACCATCATCGAACGGCCGCGCATATTCATGCCATAGTTGGTGCGGCCCTGGCCACTGACGTCCATGCCGGGGATCAGCTGCGCCAACATGTCCTTGATCTCTTTGCCGCCCTGAACCTGCTGTTCGATCTCCTGGCTTTCGATCACCCAGGTGGTCTGCGCCATTTCCGCCGTGCTGCGGTGTGAACGGCTGGCGGAGACCACCATCTGCTCTTCGGCGCCGGCTTTCTGATCTTCTGCCCAAGCCGTCGGCGCAAGCATCGCCAGCAGACAAGGGTTCAAAACCCAAAGGTGTTTGCGTTTCATCGTTATTTATTTCCCAGGTGATATTGTTATTGCGTTATTTTTGAGAATGATTCTTTTATCAATAACGTTTCTTGTTATCAATAAAATCGTGATATGATTTTTTGCGATACATTAACGTAATTAATTAGTTTTATTAACATTTTACCCGCTGCGCGATCGAGCAACCCACGCCGTCAACACGGCAGCCGATCGGCCATAGGTGCAAGCGACAGCCGTTGCCGGAGAATCGAGAACATGTCCGCCAGCTATAGAATTTTTGATATCACCTTGAAAAGCAAAACGCTGATTTCACCTTCGCTGGTGCGCTGCGTGTTTGAAGGTGCGGATATTCATCGGATGAAGTTGGAAGCGCCGGATCAGCGCATCAAACTGCTGTTCCCGGCGGCGGACGGCCAGATCCCGCAGTTGGCCAATAGCCCGGACTGGTACGGCGATTACATGGCGATCCCCAAAGAGCGGCGCCCGGTGATGCGCACCTATACGCTGCGTGCGCTGCGCCGCGAACAGAATCAGATGGACGTCGAGTTCGTGCTGAATGGTGTGAACGGCCCGGCCTCCGCCTGGGCGACTCACGCCGAGCCGGGCGATGCCATCCAGACGGTCGCCCCCAACGCTGACTTCGATGGCGATAGCGGCGGCTACGAATGGGCGCCGCCGGCGCAGTTGCAGCAGGCGCTGTTGATCGCCGATGAAACGGCGGTGCCGGCGGCGATGGGCATTCTGGAGCAATTGGCGCAGCAGGCCAATCCGCCGCGCGTGCAGGCGTTCTTCGAAGTGCCGCAGGCGGGGGATTGTCTGGATTTGGTCCGTTTCCCGTTCGCCGAGGTTTACTGGCTGCCGCGCGACGTGGGCCGCCAGCTGGCGCACGGCACGTTGCTGGTGGAAGCGGTGCGGCAGCGGGTGGATATTCCCGCTTCGGCGTGCGCGCAAGCGCAGTCTTTGGCGGAAAGCAGCCTGAGCGATGAAGTCTTGTGGGAGCGGGCAGCGGGCGGCAACGCTTTTTATGCCTGGGTGGCGGCCGAGTCTTCGGCGGTGAAAACCCTGCGCCGTTATCTGATCGGCGAACGCGATCTGGACCGCGCTACCGTTAACTTTATGGCCTACTGGTGCTGAACGCGCCGCCCTTTTCCGGCGACGCTGCCGGAGAGGGGCAGGCCGCTGTTATTTCCCATCAACGAAGAATCGCTTGCCAGCGGGTAGTTCGGCCGTGCTATGTTCCGCTGAAACAAAGGTTACAGCGAGAACGATAATGCAACGGTTCGACGAACGCCTGCGCCGCGACTACCCACAGCTGACGCCGCAGGAGCAGCGGGTGGCCGACTTCATCTTCGATCACTATGACGATTTGATCGGCTACAACAGCGCCGAGCTGGCGCGCCTGAGCGGCGTTTCCAAAGCCACGGTCAGCCGCTTGTTCAAACGGCTGGGCTACCCCAACTATCGCGCCATGCGCGATGAGCTGCGTACCTTGCGCCAGAGCGGCATGCCGCTGACCGATAGCCGCGATGCGGTGCAGGGCGATACGCTGCTGGCGCGGCACTATAAGCAGGAAATGGCCAATCTCACCCGCTGGGTAAAACATATCGATGCCGAACAGTTCAGTGCGACAATCGCCGCGCTGGCGCGAGCGCGCGGCGTGATGCTGTTGGGGCTGCGCAACAGCTATCCGGTGGCGATGCACCTGCGTCAACAACTGATGCAGGTGCGTGAACAGGTGCTGCTGGCGCCGCAGCCGGGGCAGACGCTGGCGGAAGATCTGGCGGGCCTGACACCGCAGGACATGGCGGTGGTGGTGGCGTTCCGCCGCCGGCCGCGCCAGATAAAGGCGGTGCTGACGCTGTTGCAAAGCCGCGGGGTACCGACGCTGCTGATCTGCGAGCCGCAGGCGCAGGCGTTGTTTTCGTTGGCCGACTGGCAATTGACCGTGCCGCTCGACAGCGTGTCGGCCTTCGACAGCTATGCCGCCGCCATGAGCCTGGCCAGTTTGCTCAGCAATGCGTTGCTGCATGAGAGGCTGGCGCAGGGGCGGCAGCGCATTCATCACGTCGCTGAACTGTTCCAGACGCTGGACGAACTGGAGCTGCGTTAAGCACGGCAGATCATTTCCCTTCCTTCCCCCCTCCGCCGTTTAAGGCGGATCGGTCATCTCATTGTGTTACTTTGGTTTCATTAATTGATCATAAGAATCTTTTGTTTCAACTGAATCCCTATCGGGAGTAGGCTGTTGGGCAGCAAACAAACGTCATGTCGACGCTGAAGGCATAACTCAATAACTTACTAAGCTGACAGGGAATGAACATGTTGGATATCTCGCAATTCGATCAGATTAACCCGCCGGCGCGCCTGCTGATGGGGCCGGGGCCGATCAACGCCGATCCGCGCGTGCTGCGTGCCATGTCGAGCCAGCTGATCGGCCAGTACGATCCGGCGATGACCGGCTACATGAATCAGGTCATGGCGCTGTATCGCGCGCTGTTCCGCACCGAAAACCGCTGGACGATGCTGGTGGACGGCACCTCGCGCGCCGGTATCGAAGCGCTGCTGGTTTCCGCCATTCGCCCGGGCGATAAGGTGCTGGTGCCGGTATTCGGCCGCTTCGGACATCTGCTGTGCGAGATCGCTCGCCGTTGCCGTGCCGAGGTGCATACGATCGAGGTGCCGTGGGGTGAGGTGTTCAGTGCCGATCGCATCGAAGACGCGATTAAGCGGGTTCGTCCGCGCCTGCTGCTGACGGTGCAGGGCGACACCTCCACCACCATGCTGCAGCCGCTGCATGAGCTGGGCGATATCTGCCGCCGTCACGGCGTGCTGTTCTACACTGATGCAACCGCTTCCTTCGGCGGCAACCCGCTGGAGACCGATGCCTGGGGGCTGGATGCGGTCTCTGCCGGGCTGCAGAAGTGTCTGGGCGGCCCCTCCGGCAGTTCACCGGTCACCCTCAGCCCGCAGTTTGAAGAAATCGTGCGCCGCCGTAAATGCGTGGAGCAGGGGATCCGCACCGCCGAGCACGCCGACGGCGACGACGAGATGATCTACTCCAACTATTTCGATATCGGCATGATCATGGATTATTGGGGGCCGGAACGCCTGAATCACCACACCGAAGCCACCAGCATGCTGTTCGCGGCGCGAGAATGCGCACGGGTGATCCTCGAAGAAGGGCTGGATCGCGCCATCGCCCGCCACCGGCTGCACGGCGCGGCGCTGCTGGCGGGCATCCTGGGCATGGGGCTGGCGGTGTTCGGGGATCTTGAACACCGCATGAATAACGTGCTCGGCGTGATGATCCCGCCGCAGGTGCATGGCGAACAGGTGCGGCAGATGATGCTGAACGACTTCGCCATCGAAATCGGCACCTCGTTCGGCCCGCTACAGGGAAAAATCTGGCGCATCGGCACCATGGGCTACAACGCGCGCAAGGATTGCGTGTTGCAAACGCTGGCGGCGCTGGAGGCGGTGTTGAACCGCCTCGGTTTCGTCAGCAAGCAGGGCGAGGCATTGCAGGCCGCCTGGAACGTTTATGATGCAGGACATCATGGATGACGCCACTGGAGGCGCAACAGGCCGCCGCGCGGGTGATGGCGCGCTGTGACGAGCTGGCGGCGATCAGCGCGGAGCCCGATCGGCTCACGCGCCTTTATCTTTCTGCGGAACATCGGCGCGCCAACCGCCTGGTTGGCGAGTGGATGCGCGAGAGCGGCATGGCGGTTTGGCAGGACAGCGTCGGCAATATCTGCGGCCGCTATGAAGGGCTCATGCCCGGCGCTCCGGCGCTGCTGCTCGGCTCGCATCTGGACACGGTGCGTAACGCCGGGCGCTATGACGGTATGCTCGGCGTGCTTACGGCGCTGGAAGTGGTGGCGCGCTATCACCGCCAGGGGCGCCGATTGCCGCTGGCGCTGGAGGTGATCGGTTTTGCCGACGAAGAGGGCGCGCGCTTCGGCGTCACGCTGCTGGGCAGCCGCGGCCTGACCGGCCAGTGGCCCGCAGAGTGGCTGGCGCGCACCGATGCCGACGGCGTCAGCATCGCCCAGGCAATGCGCGAATTCGGGCTGGATCCGGCGGCGATTGCACAGGCGCACCGTGCGCCGCAGGAAATCTGCGCCTATCTCGAGCTGCATATCGAACAGGGCCCGTGCCTGGAGGCGGCCGATTTGGCGCTGGGCGTGGTGACGGCGATCAACGGCGCGCGTCGCCTCAACTGTATCTTTAGCGGGGAGGCGGGCCACGCCGGCACGGTGCCGATGGGGCAGCGCAAAGATGCGCTGATGGCCGCGGCGGAATGGATCACGGCGCTGGAAACTTTGACCTGCAACGCCGATCCGCACCTGGTGGCCACCGTGGGCTGCATCGAGAGCCTGCCGGGCGCGGTCAACGTGATCCCCGGCGAGGTGCGGTTGACGCTCGACGTGCGCGGCCCGCAGGATGCGCCGCTGACGGCGCTATTGGCGACGTTGCTGGCGCAGGCGCAGGCGATCTGTGCGCGGCGCGGATTGCGCTTCGCCAGCGAGGAGTTTTATCGCATCGACGCCACCGCCTGCGACGTGGACCTGCAGCATCGTTGGCTGGCGGCCGTCGCACAAGTACAGGGCCGCAGCCTGACGCTGCCGAGCGGCGCCGGGCACGACGCCATCGCTGTGGCGGCGCACTGGCCGGTCGGCATGCTGTTTGTGCGTTGCGCCGGCGGCGTCAGCCATCATCCGGCCGAAGCGGTGCGGCAGGCGGACGTGGCGCTGGCGATCCAGGCCTATTGCCTGATGATCGCCGGCTGGGAGAGCGGTTGATCAGTCCAGGCGCAGAAAACTGTCGGCGTCGCGCCAGGCCGGGAAGGCGCTGCGGTAACTCTGCAGACTTTCCAGCGACAGCTCGGCGTCCAGCCGCGCGGCTGCGCCGGGCTCCGCATCTGCCAGGATCTCGCCCTGTGGGCTGATGATCAGGCTGTCTCCGCTGTAGTTTAGGCCGTTGGCATCTTCGCCCACCCGGTTGCAGCCCGCCACATACACCTGATTTTCAATCGCCCGCGCCGCCAGCAGCGTTTGCCAATGGTTGCTGCGCGGCGCCGGCCAGTTGGCGACGTACAGCGCCAGATCGTAATCCTGCTGATAGCGCGCCCAGACCGGGAAACGCAGGTCGTAACAGATCTGCGGCAGGATGCGCCAGCCGCGCCACTCGAAGATTTCACGCCGGTTGCCGGCCTGGTAGTGCAGATGTTCGCCGGCCATGCGGAACAGGTGGCGTTTGTCATAGGCGTGTACCTGGCCGCCCGGTTCCACCAACAGGAAGCGGTTGACCGCCCCCTCGTCAGTTTTCAGCGCCACGCTGCCGCCGATTAACGCATGGCTTTTCACCGCCCAACCGTGCAGCCAGTCGATCACCTGCTGTTCGGGCAGGGCGCTCTCGCCGGCATCCATGGCAAATCCGGTGGTGAACATTTCCGGCAAGACGATGAGATCGCGCCCGACGATCGGCGCCAGCAACGCGTCGAAGGCGGCCAGGTTAGCGAGGCCGTCGCGCCAGACCAGCGGTTGCTGCAACAGGGTAATTTTTAAAGTCGACATAACCGCTCCGCAGCTGCATCCAGCGTGGCGTCCTGTTTAGCGAAGCACAGCCGGATCAATTTATGGGGGAAAGGATCGGCACAGAAGACCGACAGCGGAATGGCCGCCACGCCCACGTGCTCGGTTAACCAATGGCAGAACGCCACATCGTCCAGATCGGAGATGGCGCTGTAGTCCGCCAGCAAGAAGTATGTACCCGCGCAGGGTAAAATTTCCAGTCGGCTGCTCGCCAGCGCCTGCACAAAGCGATCGCGCTTGGCGCGATAGAACGCCGGCAGCTGTCGCCAGTGCTCCGGCTCGGCGCGCAGGCTATCCGCCAGGGCCAGCTGCGCCGGGGTATTGACCGAAAAGGTCAGGTATTGGTGCACCTTGCGCACTTCGGCGCTCAGCGCGGCGGGCGCCACGCAGTAACCCACTTTCCAGCCGGTCATGTGGAAGGTTTTGCCGAAGGAGGACACCGTGATCGCGCGCTGGCGCAGCTGCGGGTGGGCCAGCACGCTGGCGTGGCCGCCTTTGGCGAAGCAGATGTGTTCGTAAACCTCGTCGCTGAGCACGTAGATTTCGCGTTCGGCAATGGCGTGCCACAGCTGCTGCAGGTCTTCCGCCTGCCAGGCGGTGGCGGACGGATTGTGCGGCGTGTTGACGATCACCAGACGAGTGCGCGGCGACAGCGCGGCGGCGAACCGTTGCCAATCGACGGCAAAGGCCGGCGGCTGCAGGGCGATGCGTTTGAGGACGCCGCCGGCCAGCGTTACCGCCGGCGCATAGCTGTCGTAGCTGGGATCAAAACAGACCACCTCATCGCCGGGGCGCACCAGTGCACTGATGGCAGCGAACAGCGCTTCGGTGGCGCCGGCGGTGATGGTCACTTCGCTGTTGGCGTCCGGCTGCCAGCCATACAGCTCGGCGGTTTTGTCGGCGATGGCTTCACGCAGCGGCGCCACGCCGGTCATCGGCGCATATTGGTTGGCGCCCTGGGCGACGTGCCAGGCCAGACGTTCTTTCAGATAGTCCGGCCCGTCGAAATCGGGGAAGCCCTGCGACAGATTGATCGCCTGGTGCTGCTGCGCCAGTGCGCTCATCTGGGTGAAAATGGTGGTGCCCAGAGCGGGCAGCTTACTGTCGGGAATCAATGCGGAAGTGCTCATAGCAGGTGAATACTCCAGGCGCTTATATTGCCGTCAATATAACACGATGCTAGTATTTGGCAATCAAGACGCTTAGATGGCTAAATGCGAAAAAGTGCTTAGCCTGCCTGCTGACTGCTTTAGCGAACGGGAAACGATAATAATGACGGAGAATCCGCAACTTGCCGCGTTACTGGCGGCCTGCCACTGGATTGGCGACAAAGGCTGGTGTCCGGCGACCGGCGGCAACATGTCGCTGCGCCTCGACGAACGTCAATGCCTGGTTACCGAGTCCGGCAAAGACAAGGGCAGCCTGAGCGCCGCCGATTTTCTGCGGGTGAATATCGCCGACAATCACGTGCCGAGCGGCCGCACGCCATCGGCGGAAACCGGGCTGCACACGCTGCTCTACCGCCTGTCTGCGCACATCGGCGCGGTGCTGCATACCCATTCCGTTAACGCTACCGTCCTGTCGCGGGTGGAACGCGGCGATGCGCTGGTGCTGCAGGGGTACGAAATGCAAAAGTCGCTGGCCGGCCAATGCAGCCACCTGGACAGCGTGGCGATCCCCATTTTCGACAACGATCAGGACATTCCCCGGCTGGCGGCGCGGGTGGCGGCCTATGCCGAGGCTACGCCGCTGCGGTACGGTTTTCTGGTGCGCGGGCACGGTCTCTATTGCTGGGGAAGTCAGGTGGCGGAAGCCCGCCGCCATCTCGAAGGGCTGGAATTCCTGTTCCAGTGTGAACTGCAACGTCGCTTGCTGGAGGCGAAATGATCCGCGCTATCGTGACCGATATTGAAGGCACCACCAGCGATATTCGCTTTGTGCATCAGGTGCTGTTTCCCTATGCCCGTGAACGGCTGGCGGATTTTGTACGCCGTCATGCCTCAGAGGACGAAGTCGCCGCGCCGCTGGCCGCGCTGCGCGCTGAAATTGGCGAGCCGCAGGCGGATCTCGATGCACTGATCGCCGCGCTGTACCGCTTTATGGATGAAGACCGCAAATCCACCGCGCTCAAGGCGCTGCAAGGCATCATCTGGCGCAGCGGTTATCACGAGGGCGACTTCCGCGGGCATCTTTATCCGGAGGTCGCCGGGCAATTGGCCGCCTGGCAGCGGCAGGGGCTGAAGCTCTACGTCTACTCTTCCGGTTCGGTGGAGGCGCAGAAGCTGCTGTTTGGCTACAGCGACGCCGGCGATCTGCAGCCGCTGTTCAGCGGCTATTTCGATACGCACGTCGGCGCCAAGCGTGAAACTGCGTCGTACCGCAACATCGCGCAGGCTATCGGCACCGCGCCTGACGAGCTGCTGTTCCTGTCCGACATCCGCCAGGAACTGGACGCGGCGCAGGCCGCCGGCTGGCATACCTGCCAGCTGATCCGCGATGAGGGGGATACGCAGAGCCGGCACCCGCAAGTAGGCCGTTTTGATCACATCGATTTAAGGGAGTTCGTCTCATGAGTGGATTGACCATTTTCAGCGATAAAGCGCCGCAGCAGCCGTTGTGGCAGAGCCGCGATGCGCTGGAGATCCAGCAGCAGTTGGCGCAGATCGGCGTACGCTTTGAGCGCTGGCAGGCGGATCGTGAGCTGGGCGACAACCCGCAGCCGGAGGCGGTGATCGCCGCCTATCAGCATGAGATAGACCGGCTGGTGGCGGAAAAGGGTTACCAGAGCTGGGATGTGATCAGCATGCGGCCGGACCATGAGCAGCGCCACGCGCTGCGCGAAAAATTCCTGTCCGAACATACGCACGGCGAGGATGAAGTGCGCTTTTTCGTTGAAGGGGCGGGGCTGTTTTGCCTGCACCTGGATGGCAAGATCTTCCAGATCCTGTGCGAAAAGAACGATCTGATCTCAGTGCCGGCCAATACCCGACACTGGTTCGATATGGGATCGGCGCCGCATTTCACCGCGATCCGGGTGTTCGATAACCCGGAAGGCTGGGTGGCGCATTTCACCGGCGACAAGATCGCCGATGCTTATCCGCGCCTGGACTGAGCGCCGACGGGCGGGCGTTAACCCAACGCCCGCTGGAAAATCCCCGCTTTAACCTGCTGCGGCGTAATCACGCCGCTGTCGAATACCCACCCGCTGATGAGTGCCGCCGGCGTGACGTCGAACGCCGGATTGTAGACCGGCGCATCAGTCGGCGCCCACTGGCAGGCACCGAAGCTGCCTGAAACGCCGGTCACCTCGGCCGCGGCGCGTTGTTCGATCGGGATGGCGGCGCCGTCCGGGCAGTGCGGATCGTGGGTGGTGTGCGGGGCGGCCACGTAGAACGGGATGCCGTGATAGTGCGCCAGCACCGCCAGGCTGTAGGTGCCGATCTTGTTGGCGACGTCGCCGTTGGCGGCGATGCGATCCGCGCCGACCCATACCGCATCGATCTGGCCCTGCGCCATCAGGCTGGCAGCCATCGAATCGCAGATCAGGCGATAGGGAATGCCCAGCTCGCCCAGTTCCCAGGCGGTCAGGCGGCCGCCCTGCAGCAGCGGCCGGGTTTCATCGACCCACACCTGCTGCACTTTACCCTGCTGGTGGGCGCGCAACAGCACGCCGATGGCGGTGCCGACGCCGGCGGTGGCCAACCCGCCGGTATTGCAGTGGGTCAGCAGGCGGCTGTCGGGCTTGACCAGTTCCGCGCCGTGTTCGGCGATGCGATTGCACAGCTGACGATCTTCTTCCACTAACCGCAGCGCTTCGTGCGCCATTGCCGGCGCCCAGTCAGGCGCCGCCAGCGCCAGTTTCATGCGATCCAGATTGTTCATCAGGTTGACCGCCGTCGGGCGCGCAGCGCGCAGCGTGTGCAGCGCCTGTTCCAGTTCGGCGCGCGGCAGACCGCGTTCCGCGAGCAGCGCCAACAGCAGGCTGGCGGATAGCCCGATCAGCGGCGCGCCGCGTACCCGCAGGCTGTGAATGTGGCCCACCAACTCCTCCACGCTGTCGCAGGCGCGCCACCGCTTTTCCTGCGGCAGGGCTTGCTGATCGAGGATCCAAAGGCGGTTGTCTCGCAGGGTCAAACTGGTGGTGTTAAGCGCTTGCATCGGCGGTTAATTCCTTGTTGCGTGGTTATTGCATCTGAAACGCTATTCTGCCAACATGACTTCCAGATGTATAGACGTCCAAATGCTTTTACGTCTAAATAGATAAAATCGCTGGGGCCAGTGAGAGAGAACAGAGGGGTTGGGGAATGTCGCTTTATCGTACGTTTACGGCTGCCGATGCCGTTGAATACGCCCGTCAATACGGACAGGTGGCCGATCCGCAGGCGCTGGTGAGCGCCGACGAGATCGGTGACGGCAACCTGAACCTGGTGTTCAAGATCCGCGATCGCGAAGGCGTGAGCCGGGTGATCGTCAAACAGGCGTTGCCGTACGTGCGCTGCGTGGGCGAATCCTGGCCGCTGACGCTGGATCGGGCGCGCATCGAAGCGGAAACGCTGCTGATCCACGGTGATTTCTGTCCGCGACATACGGTGAAGGTGCTGCATCACGATCCCGAGTTGGCGGTGATGGTGCAGGAAGATCTCTCCGATCACCGCATTTGGCGCAGCGAGCTGGTACAGGGGCATTACCACCCGCTGGCGGCTGGGCAGCTGGCGGAATACCTGGCGCAGACGCTGTTCCATACCTCCGACTTTTATCAATCGGCACAACAGAAAAAAGCGGAAGTCAGTCGCTTCACCAACCCCGAGCTGTGCCAGATCACCGAAGATCTGTTCTTTACCGACCCTTACATCGACCATGAACGCAATCAGTTCGAGGCGGCGCTGTTGCCGCAGGTGCAGGCGCTGCGTGAGGATGCGCCGCTAAGACTGGCGGTCGCCGGCCTGAAACATCGCTTCCTCAGCAAGGCGGAGGCGCTGCTACACGGAGATATTCACAGCGGTTCGATCTTCGTGGCGGAAGGACGGTTAAAAGCGATCGACGCTGAATTCGGTTTCTACGGCCCTATCGGCTTCGATATCGGCACGGCGCTAGGTAACCTGCTGCTCAACTACTGCGGTCTGCCGGGGCTATTCGGGCCGCGCGACGCCGCCGCCGGGCGCGAGCAGCGGCTGCAGGATGTGCGCGAGCTGTGGTTGATTTTCGCCGATCGTTTCCTGGCCCTGTGCCACCAGCAAAGCCGCGATGCGGCGCTGGCGGCGCCGGGTTATGCCGAGCAGTTTCTGCAGCAGGTCTGGAGCGACGCGATAGGGTACTGCGGCACCGAACTGATTCGGCGCACTATCGGCCTGGCGCACGTCGCCGATCTGGACAGCATCGCCGACGCCGATATGCGCCTCGACTGCCAGCGCCACGCACTGGGATTGGGGCGCACGCTGATCGTCAATGCGCCACATATAGAGCATATTGACGCGCTGTTGGCGCGTATTCGTCAGCAAGGCTGAAAGTCTTGGCAATGAGGCAAACCCGGCTGCGGCCGGGTTTTTTATTTTTTAATAACTTATAGGTATCAGCAATAGAATAGATAAATTCTTTTTAACTAAAAATATATTTTTCTCGCGTCTAATTTGTAAATTTAATTATATTTTTTGACCGTTGGTTACATGTCATTAATATTGTGCGAGACGTATCATTGATGATTATTTTTCAGGCCTCTGTTGAGGTGGCAAAAATAATAAATGGTAGCCTGTGCTTTTTTTGATCGTTTTATTGTGGGGGCGCAAAGAGAAAATAAGATTTTTTATAGATAAAATCTATCACGCCGCCGTTACTTTTTTGTGGCGTGGGTGCGTCTTGTTTTTGCATGAATAAAGTTGCGGCTTGATTATCTCAATATTACCTCCTAGATTGTTCGAAGGTCAGATAAGCAAAAATAAATAACGCAAGGTTATTAACTATTAATCACCTTTGGCCTCGGTTTGTCTGATTATTTCTATTAAGACTGGAGTCCTCCATGCAATTAACGCCTAGAGAAATCGAAAAGCTAATGGTCTATACGCTGGCCGACGTCGCCTTAAAGCGAAAGTCCAGAGGGATAAAGCTTAATTACCCCGAGGCGGTGGCGATTATTACCACCGCGGCACTGGAAGGCGCCCGCGAGGGCAAAACGCTGGAAGAGGTCATGAACGACACGCGGCAGGTGTTAAGCCGCGACGACGTGATGGATGGCGTGGCGGATCTGATCCCGCACGTGCAGGTTGAAGCGATTTTCAGCGACGGTAGTCGTCTGGTGACGGTGCACGATCCGATCCAATAAGCGCGTCCCCTGAGAGCCACGGATAAACTTTATCAGCGCAGGTATTTTCGATGAAAAAGCATGACCAAGAAAAGCACGTGCCGCCGGGCGGCTATATCCTGTCCGAAAGTCCCATCACCTTCAATGAAGATCGCGAGGCCATTATTTTAACGGTGCGTAATACCGGCGACAGGCCTATTCAGGTCGGCTCGCATTTTCATTTCTTTGAAGCCAACAAAGCGTTGCAGTTCGATCGTGCTGCCGCCTTTGGTAAACGTTTAAATATCACCGCTACGACGGCGATCCGTTTTGAACCCGGCGATGAGATCGAAGTGGCGCTTATTGCCATCGGCGGTAAACAAACGGTGTATGGCTTTAATAATCTGGTGGACGGCTGGGCGGGGGATAGCCCGGTAGCCGCCGGTGAAAGAGTAAAGAAAACTGTAGATGTAAAGCGAGCTATTGAACTGGGTTATAAAAATTTCGAACAGACGCCGACGAAGACGAACGGGGAATAAAGCATGCCAACCATTTCCAGGCAGGAATATGCCGGGCTGTTCGGCCCGACCACCGGCGATAAAATTCGCTTGGGCGACACGCAGCTGTTTATTGAAATAGAAAAAGACCTGCGCGGTTACGGTGAGGAATCGGTCTACGGCGGCGGCAAGTCGCTGCGTGACGGCATGGGTGCCGATAACCGATTAACCAGCGATAACGTTCTGGATCTGGTCATTACCAACGTGACCATCCTGGATGCCCGGCAAGGGGTGATCAAGGCGGACGTCGGCATTAAAAACGGCCTGATCGCCGGCATCGGCAAAAGCGGCAACCCGGCGGTGATGAACGGCGTCACGCCTGGCATGGTGGTGGGCGTCAGCACTGACGCCATCTCAGGGGAGCACCTGATCCTGACCGCCGCCGGCATCGATACGCATATCCATTTCATTTCGCCGCAGCAGGCCGCACACGCGCTCTCCAACGGCGTGACGACCTTCTTCGGCGGCGGCGTCGGGCCGACCGACGGCTCTAACGGCACCACCGTGACCGCCGGCCCCTGGCATATCCATCGCATGCTGCGCGCCTTCGAAAATATGCCGGTCAACGTGGGGATGCTCGGCAAAGGGCATGCTTCCCATGCCGCGCCGTTGATCGAACAAATTACCGCCGGCGTGGCCGGATTGAAAGTGCACGAAGACTGGGGCGCCACCAATTCCGCACTGCGCCATGCGTTGCGGGTGGCCGATGATATGGATATTCAGGTGGCGGTGCACACCGACAGCCTGAATGAGGGCGGCTACGTCGAGGACACCATCGACGCCTTCGAAGGGCGCACCATCCACACCTTCCACACCGAAGGCGCTGGCGGCGGGCACTCGCCGGATATCATCAAAGTCGCCGCGCAGATGAACGTTTTGCCGAGTTCTACCAACCCCACGCTGCCGTTCGGCATCAACAGCCAGGCCGAACTGTTCGACATGATCATGGTGTGCCACAACCTCAATCCCAATGTGCCGGCCGACGTGGCGTTCTCCGAAAGCCGGGTGCGCCCGGAAACCATCGCTGCGGAAAACGTGCTGCATGACATGGGCGTGCTGTCGATGTTTTCCAGCGATTCACAGGCGATGGGGCGGGTCGGTGAAAACTGGCTGCGGGTGATGCAGACGGCGCATGCGATGAAAGTCGCCCGCGGCAAGCTGCCGGAGGATGCGGCGGAGCACGATAACTTCCGCGTGTTGCGCTACGTGGCGAAGATCACCATCAACCCGGCGATCGCGCAGGGGATCAGCCATGTGCTGGGCTCGGTCGAGGTCGGCAAGATGGCCGATCTGGTGCTGTGGGAGCCGCGTTTCTTCGGCGCCAAGCCGAAGCTGGTGATCAAGGGTGGCATGATCAACTGGGCGGTGATGGGCGATCCCAATGCGTCGCTGCCGACGCCGCAGCCTACCTTCTACCGCCCGATGTTCGGCGCCATGGGCAAATCGCTGCAGGAAACCTGCGTCACTTTCGTCTCCGGCGCTGCGTTGCACGACGGCATCAAAGAGAAACTGGGGCTGGAGCGGCAGGTGATGGCGGTGCATAACTGCCGGGCGATCTCCAAGCAGGACATGGTGCGCAATGCGGAAACGCCGCACATCGAGGTGGATCCCGAGACCTTCGCCGTCAAGGTTAACGGCGAACATGCCACGGTGAAACCGATCGCCACCGCCGTGCTTAATCAACGCTACTTCTTCAGCTAGGGATCGCCGCTCATGATCGTGATTGAAAAGATACTCGGCAATATCAAACGGGATGCCGACTGGCGCGAGCGCTTGCAACACGCCTCGCTGGACATGCTGGCGCTCTCGCAGTGGGAAGCGCAAAAAAGCCGGTGCCGCAAAACCACCCGCGACGGTCGGGACCTCGGCATTTCCCTCGATCGTCATCAGGTGCTGGCTGACGGCGACGTACTGCTCTGGGACGAAGCGAACCGCAGCGCGGTGGTGGTGCAGATGAACCTGCGCGACGTGATGGTGATCCATCTGCAGTCGCTGCTGGCGACCGATATGGCAACGGTGCTGAAGACCGCGTTCGAACTGGGGCACGCGCTGGGCAACCAGCACTGGAAATCGGTCATCAAGGGGGACCGCATTTTTATTCCACTGACGGTGGCGACCAAGGTGATGGATTCGGTGATGAAAACCCACGGTTTCCATGCGCTGCCTTATTCGTTCGTGAAGGGCGAGAGCATATTGCCGCATTTGACCCAGCCCGAAGCGCGCCTGCTGTTCGGCGGCGCGGAGGATTCCGCCACCCATGTGCATGTCGACAGCCCGTTCCTCGGTCAGCATGTGATCAAACTGAAATGAACGCCGTTCAGTTGATACGCATCCTGCAGTTTGCCGACTCGGTGCTGCCGGTGGGGGCGTTCGCCTTTTCCAACGGCGTCGAGTCGGCGATCCAGGCCGGCATCGTGCGCGATGCCGACACGCTGCAATCGTTCACCCGCACCGCCTTGCAGCAGGCGGCGGGCGGCGACGGCAGGGCGGTGGTGGCGGCCTGTCGGGCGCTGCAGGCGGACGATCGCGAGGCGGCTCTCGGCCACGACTGGGCGCTGTTCAACCGCAAGCTGAACGAAGAAGGGCGCAGCATGGTGGTGCGAATGGGAAAAAAGCTGGCGGAAATGACGGCGGCCATCTGCGATGAGCCCCAGGTGCTCTGGTGGCTTGAGCAGATCAAAACCGGCCGCGCCGCCGGCACCTATCCGGTGACGCAGGCGGTGGTGATGACGGCGCTGGGCGTCGGCCCGCGCGAGGTGGCGGTGATGCACCAGTACGGGGTGGCGATGACCATTCTCAGCGCCGCCATGCGCCTGATGCGCATCACCCATATCGACACCCAACGCATCCTGTTTCAACTCAACCGCGACATCGATGTTTTTTGTGACGAAGCCGAACGCGGCGGCGTTGAACAAATGGCCTCTTACGCGCCGGTGACCGATGTCCTGGCCGCGCTGCACGTCGGCGCATTTACCCGACTGTTCAGCAACTAATGAATAAGGAACGATCAGAGTGAAAAAAATTACCCGCATTGGCATCGGCGGCCCGGTAGGTTCGGGCAAAACCGCAATCATTGAAGTCATCACGCCGCGCTTGATCGAACGGGGCATCAGCCCGTTGATCATCACCAACGACATCGTCACCACCGAAGACGCCAAACAGGTCAAGCGCACGCTCAAGGGGATTCTGGACGAGGAAAAAATCCTGGGCGTAGAAACCGGCGCCTGTCCGCATACCGCCGTGCGTGAAGATCCGAGCATGAATATCGCGGCGGTGGAGGAGATGGAGGCCCGTTTTCCGGAAAGCGACGTGGTGATGATCGAGAGCGGCGGCGATAACCTGACGCTGACTTTCAGCCCGGCGCTGGCGGACTTTTACATCTATGTCATCGACGTCGCCGAAGGGGAAAAGATCCCGCGCAAAAACGGCCCCGGTCTGGTGCAGGCCGACATTCTGGTGATCAACAAAATCGATTTGGCCCCCTACGTCGGCGCCAGCCTGGCGGTGATGGAGCACGACACCCGCGTGGTGCGCGGCGAGCGGCCCTATATTCTCACCAACTGCAAAACCGGCGAAGGCATCGATGAACTGGTGGACATGATCATGCGTGATTTTCTGTTTACCCACGCGCCGTCGGCGGCGGTATGACAGCGGTCAGCGAAGCGGCGAGGCGCGTTGCCCAGCTCGGCGCCGACGCGCCGGAGTTGGCCGACTATCAGGATGAGCCGCCGCAGATGGCCAGCGGCGGCGTAGGAAAAACCGGTTATCTGCGGCTGGAGTTTGCACTGAACGGGCATCGCAGCGTGCTGCGGCGGATGGAGCGGCGGGTGCCGTTTCTGGTACAGCGGGCGCTGTATTGGGATGAAGCGCTGCCGCAGATGCCGTGCGTGTTCGTCATCTCCACCTCGGGGTGCATCTTGCAGGGCGATCGCCTGACGCTCGAGGTGCAGGTTGCCCCCCAGGCCTGCGGGCATATCACCACCCAGTCGGCGACCAAGATCCACGCCATGGAAAATAACTACGCGGCGCAGATGCAAATGCTGAGGCTGGAAGCCGGCAGCTATCTGGAGATGATGCCCGATCCGGTGATCCCCCACTGCGGTTCGCGCTTCATTACCGATACCCGCATTACGCTGCATCCGACGGCAACGCTGCTCTACGGCGAGATCCTGATGTCCGGGCGCAAACACCATCAGGCGGATCGCGGGTTCAGATTCGACGTTTACTCCTCACGCATCAGCGCCTGCAGCCCCGATGGCAAGACGCTGTTTGTCGAACGTTATGTGCTGGAACCGCATAAGCATCCGTTGCACGGCGTTGGCGTGATGGGGCCGTTCGATGTGTTCGGCAATGTCATCCTGCTGACGCCGCGCGAGCATCATCAGCGGATCCTCGATCGCATCGCACCCCGCTATGACGAGGTTGAAGGGATCGCCAGCGGCGTCAGCCGATTGCCCAACGAGTGCGGCCTGATCTTTAAGGCATTGGGCAAAGAGGCGCGTCAGGTGAAGGCGGCCATTCGCGTTTTTTGGCGCGTCGCGCGGGAAGAGATCCTGGGCGTGACGCTGCCCGAGCCCTTTATCTGGCGCTAATCTGCAGCGGGAAACGGTCATGACGACAAAGTGGGATTGGGCGGGGCTGTGCGTTCGCTGCCGGGTGGTGGCGGCGACGGATGCGGTGCTGCGCGGCTGTTCGCAGGTGATGTTTCAAAATAATCCGTTGACCGGATTGCTGTTTTTCATCGCCATTTTCGTCGGTGCCTGGGAGGAAGGGCTGCCGCAGGTGGCCTTCGGCTGCCTGTTGGGCACCGCCGCGGCGACGCTGAGTGCGGCGTGGCTGGTGGACGACCGCGCTGCGTTGCGTTCCGGCCTGTATGGCTATAACGGCTGCCTGGTCGGCGCCGCGCTACCGACTTTTTTGTTGCCTTCCGCCTGGCTGTGGGTCGGCGTGATCTTCTGCGGCGCGATCTCGGTGATCGTCACCGTCGGCCTCAATCGGCTGCTGCGCACCTGGCAGATCGCCGCGCTGACCGCGCCTTTCGTGCTGACCACCTGGACGGTGCTGCTGGCCAGCTATCCGTTCAGCCATCTGCGACATGTGCGGCTGCCACCGGCGACCATTCCGGCCGATGGCGCGGTGTTCAACGCGCATCTCGAGATGATGGAGATGCTGAACGGCGCGTTGCACGGCGTCTCCCAGGTTTTTTTGTGCAGCAGCGTGAGCGGTGGTCTGCTGCTGCTGCTCGGGCTGGCGGTTTCGTCGCCGCGCGCGATGCTGCTGGCCTTTTCCGGCGCTTTGCTGGCGGTGGCGACCGCACTGGCGATCGGCGCCGATCCGCAGGCGGTTTTCGCCGGCCTGTACGCCTTCAGCGCAGTGTTGACGGCGGTGGCGCTGGGCTCCGTCTTCAATCCACCCGGCTGGCGGGTGCTGATCTATACGCTGCTTGGCGTGATTTTCACGGTGCTGGTGCAGGGGGCTTTCAATACCTTGCTGGCCCCGCTGGGTATGCCGTCGCTGACCATGCCGTTCGTGATCGCATCCTGGCTGTTCTTGAGCGCCAATCCGGCGGTGATCGCGGCGCGGCGTTAATCCCTCGATTTGAACATAACGATAAAACAGGAGTGTGGGTATGACGGTAGTTTCTGAAGGATTGCACGGTGCGGCCCGGCGGCGGGCGGCATATCTGCTGCTGGGGCTGTTGGCGGTCAACGTCGGCGTCTGGCTGCTGGCGCTGGCGGTGTTCAAAGACAACGCCGCGCTGATGGGCACCGCCTTGCTGGCCTACAGCTTTGGTCTGCGCCATGCGGTGGACGCCGACCACATCGCCGCGATCGACAACGTGACCCGCAAGCTGATGCAGCAGGGCAAAACGCCGGTGGCGGTCGGCACCTTCTTCTCGCTCGGCCACTCGACCATCGTGGTGCTGGCCTCCGCCGCCATTGCCGCGACGGCGATGATGTTCAGCCGCCAGATGAGCTGGTTTCACGAGACCGGCGGCTTGATCGGCACGCTGGTATCCGCGCTGTTTCTGCTGACGGTGGCCTTTATCAATCTGCTGGTGCTGATCTCCGTGTGGCGCGCTTTCCGGCAGGTGAAAGCGGGGGCGCTGCCTGCGCATCAATCGCTGGATGCGCTGATGAGTGGTGGCGGTGCGCTGGCGCGCTGTTTCCGCCCGCTGTTCAGGCTGGTGAATAAGAGTTGGCACATGTACCTGGTGGGCTTCTTGTTTGGCCTGGGCTTCGACACCGCCACCGAGGTTGGGTTGCTGGGCATTTCGGCCGCCGGCGCCGGCCACGGCATGAATCTGTGGAGCATCATGCTGTTCCCGGCGCTGTTCGCCGCCGGCATGGCGCTGATCGACTCCATCGACAACTTCGTGATGATCGGCGCTTACGGCTGGGCGTTTTCCAAACCGATCCGCAAGCTGTACTACAACATGACGATCACGGCGGCATCGGTGCTCATCGCGGTGTTTATCGGCGGCATCGAAGCGCTCGGGCTCATCGCCGACAAGCTGACGCTGTCCGGCCCGCTGTGGGACGCCGTCGCGCGGCTCAACGATCATCTGGGGGAGATGGGGTATTGGGTGATCGCCGTGTTCATCTTCTGCTGGCTGGTGTCGGTGGTGAATTACCGCCTGCGCGGCTATGACAAATTGACGGTCAGCGGCTGAAAAGACGGGTGCTCGTGGATCCTGCCTGACACCATCGGCCAACGGGCGGGGCGAACCCCGCCGTTGGGTTGCCTTACAGTTCGGATTCGTAAGCCAAAGTGGCCGCAACCTCCGAGTCTCCCAGCCTGATGCGCAGTTCGCATAGAGAACCGCGGGTTAGCCAGATGAACGCGATCAGCGTCATACAGACGATCACCAGCTTAAGCACGACCCGTTTTTGCTGCATTTTTGACCTCCCTATCCTTGCCTTGCGGCGGGTAAGAGGCTAACCTGATGTTGCTAGGCATCAGAGTGGCCTCGGGTTGATAATATCGACTCGGGGCCTTTCTCTTTCTTTCCTTTGCCAAGGCTCCGGACAGAAAGATCCAGAGCACCCGCCGCGCAGTCTACTCGAACTTCCTTCCGGTGAAATCCGCCGCTGCGCCAACCTGCGGCGCGGTGCGCAGTTTGTGATGCAAGAAAAGAAAAAGGGGCGATGATGATCGCCCCTTGGATGCGTGGAGTTGGACTTGGCGTTAAGCCGCTTCGGTCTGCTGTTGGCGCTTAGACTGCGCCGCCGGCTTTTCCGGCTTGGCGGCCGCCAGCGCGTCCGGCGCGAAGTCGTCCACGTTGATGGAGCGCAGGCGGCTCTCTTCGGCTTTCACCAAGATCTTCGCCTCGTCGGCGCTGATCTTGCCTTCTTCCAGCGCGCGTTCCGCCAAACGATTCAGACGGGTGAACGGCAGATTTTTGCCGGCCGCCTTGCACAGGCGTTCGTGAATCGGCTCGGCGGCCATCACGTCGGCCAGCGCCGCTTCCAGCAGGCCGATTGGGTTATGCTCGCTCGGCGTCAGATACTGACCGCGCCCCAGACGGCTGCGGGTGGCGGAAGGCACCTGCAGGATCTTGGCCAGCTGATGGTCCAGACGATCGGACGGTGCGGTATGCACGCGGCCGAGCGGGAAGACCACGAAGCGCATCGCGCCGGCGATAAAGCGGTTCGGGAAGTTGCGCAGCAGGTCATCCAGTGCCTGTTCAGCTTTATGCAGGCTGTCTTGCACGCCCCAATGCACCAGCGGCAGATCTTCTTTCTGACGGCCTTCGTCGTCAAAGCGTTTCAGCACGGCGGAAGCCAGGTACATCTGGCTGAGGATATCCCCCAGGCGAGCGGAGATGCGCTCACGGCGCTTCAGGCTGCCGCCCAGCACGCCCATGGAAACGTCCGACAGCAACGCCAGGTTGGCGCTCAGACGGTTCAACTGCTGATAGTAACGACGGGTCGCGTCCTTGGTCGGCGTGGCGCTGGTGCGGCCATTGGTCAGGCCCAGCCAGAAGCTGCGCACCTTGTTGCTGCCGACGTGGCCCAGGTGGCCGAACAGCGATTTATCGAAAGCGTTCAGATCGTTGTTTTGCGCGGCCGCCATTTCATCCAGCACATAAGGATGGCAGCGGATCGCGCCCTGACCGAAGATCATCATGGTGCGAGTCAGGATGTTCGCGCCTTCCACCGTGATGGCGATCGGTGCGCCCTGATAAGCGCGAGCCAGGAAGTTGGATTCGCCCAGCATGATGCCTTTACCGCCGGCGATGTCCATGGCGTCAACGATCGACTGCTGGCCGCGGTGCGTACAGTGGTATTTGACGATGGCCGACAGTACGGCCGGCTTCTCGCCCTGCACCAGCGCATAGGTGATCAATGAAGCGGCGGCGTCCATCACATAGGTGTTGCCGGCAATGCGCGCCAACGGCTCTTCGATCCCTTCCATCTTGCCGATGGAGATCTTGAACTGACGGCGAATGTGCGCGTAGGCGCCGGTCGCCAGGGCAATGGATTTCAGGCTGCCGGTGGAGTTGGACGGCAGGGTGATGCCGCGACCGACCGACAGACATTCAACCAGCATGCGCCAGCCCTGGCCGGCCATTTTCGGGCCGCCGATGATGTAATCGATCGGCACGAATACGTCGGTGCCGCGGGTCGGGCCGTTCTGGAACGGCACGTTCAGCGGGAAGTGGCGGTTGCCGATCTCCACGCCCGGCGTGCTGGTCGGGATCAGCGCACAGGTGATGCCCGGGGATTCGTTGTCGCTCAGCAGGCGATTCGGGTCATGCAGTTTGAACGCCAGGCCCAGTACGGTAGCGACCGGTGCCAGCGTGATGTAGCGCTTGTTCCAGGTCAGGCGCATGCCCAGCACCTGTTTGCCTTGCCATTCGCCCATGCAGACGGTGCCGACGTCCGGGATCGCACCGGCATCGGAACCCGCTTCCGGGCTGGTCAGCGCGAAGCAAGGGATCTCGTCGCCGCGCGCCAGGCCCGGCAGATAGTGATTTTTCTGTTCTTCAGTGCCGTAGTGCTGCAGCAGTTCGCCCGGGCCGAGGGAGTTCGGCACGCCGACGGTGATCGCCAGGATGCCGGAAACGCCGGCCAGTTTTTGCAGCACCTGCGCCTGAGCATAAGGCGAGAATTCCAGGCCGCCGTACTCTTTCTTGATGATCATCGCGAAGAAACGGTGTTCTTTCAGGTACGCCCACAGTTCAGGCGGCAGATCGGCCAGTTCGTGGGTGATTTGGAAGTCGTTGGCCATGCGGCAGGCTTCTTCCACCGGGCCGTCGATAAACGCCTGCTCTTCTGCCGTCAGGCGCGGTTTCGGGTAGTTGTGCAGCTTGTTCCAGTCCGGCGCGCCGCGGAACAGATCGCCTTCCCACCAGGTGGTGCCGGCGTCGATCGCCTCCTTTTCGGTGGTGGACATCGGCGGCATCACTTTGCGGAATGCGCGCAGCGCCGGCGCGGAAAGCAGGGAACGGCGCACGGAGGAAAGGTTCAGCGGCAGCAGCACGATAGCCAACGGCAGCAACAGCCAGAAGCTCCACAGGCCGATAGCGCCCATGGCGGCGGTGTACGCCACCAGGATCAGGCTGCTGAGGGTAAGGTTCACCCGGTGGTAGAACACCACGCCGAGGAGAGCCAGTAAAACGACAATACTAAGAACCATCATAAGAAGCTCCGAAGTAGTAAGAGGTCTGACCTGTTGTGTGTATGTAATAGGTTTTAGTACAAGGCAGAATTTTTATCAATGCGTTTACAGTTTAATTACAACTCAGGTCACAAACTGACAGCACCAATCATCAAAAACCTCTCCGCTTCCTTAACCGGCGCGCTGTTTGGCTGAGAATGCTTCTCGCTGTTTCCGCGATCCGGTACACTGCGGAGCGGAAGATTTGACGATAACAAGAGGTTCCTCATGTACCACGACCTTATTCGCAGTGAACTGAACGAAGCGGCTGATACCCTGGCGAAATTTATCAATGACGACGCCAACATCGACGCCATCCAACGCGCGGCGGTGCTGCTGGCGGATTCCTTCAAAGCCGGCGGTAAAGTGATTTCCTGCGGCAACGGCGGTTCCCATTGCGACGCGATGCACTTCGCCGAAGAGCTGACCGGCCGCTACCGCGAAAACCGCCCGGGCTACCCGGCGATTGCCATCTCGGACGTCAGCCACCTGTCCTGCGTCAGCAACGATTTCGGCTATGAGTATGTGTTCTCCCGCTATGTGGAAGCAGTGGGCCGCGAAGGTGACGTGCTGTTGGGCATTTCCACCTCCGGCAACTCCGGCAACATCATCAAGGCCATCGACGCGGCGCGCGCCAAAGGGATGAAAGTGATCACCCTGACCGGCAAGGACGGCGGCAAGATGGCGGGTTCTGCCGATGTGGAAATTCGCGTGCCGCACTTCGGTTACGCCGACCGCATTCAGGAAATCCACATCAAAGCGATCCACATCTTGATTCAGCTGATCGAAAAAGAGATGGTTAAGGCGTAATAGCCTTCGGGGGGCCGCGGCTCCCCATGAATAAGACGGCGGGCGCCGCATGTTGCGCCCGCTCGGCGTGTGTCAGTGTGGTTAAGGAGTGCTGGCGATGTGTGAACTGCTCGGGATGAGCGCAAACGTACCGACCGATATCTGCTTCAGCTTTACCGGTTTGGTTCAGCGCGGCGGCCGTACCGGGCCGCATAAAGATGGCTGGGGCATTACCTTCTATGAAGGGAACGGTTGCCGCACCTTCAAGGATCCGCAGCCGAGCTTCAACTCGCCGATCGCCCGCCTGGTGCAGGACTATCCGATCAAGTCCTGCGCGGTGGTGTCTCATATTCGTCAGGCCAACCGCGGTGAAGTGGCGCTGGAAAACACCCATCCGTTCACCCGCGAACTTTGGGGCCGCAACTGGACCTACGCGCACAACGGTCAATTGAAAGGCTATCGTCAGCTGGATACCGGCACGTTTCGTCCGGTCGGTCAGACCGACAGCGAATATGCGTTCTGTTGGCTGCTGCATCAGCTGGCGCTGAAATACCCGCGCACCCCGAGCCAGTGGCCGGCGGTCTTCCGCTATATCGGCCTGTTGGCGAGCCAGCTGCGCAAGAAAGGGGTGTTCAATATGCTGTTGTCGGACGGGCGCTTCGTGATGGCCTATTGCTCCACCAACCTGTATTGGATCACGCGCCGCGCGCCGTTCGGCAAGGCGACGCTGCTCGACCAGGACGTGGAAATCGATTTTCAGCAGCAGACCACACCAAACGATGTGGTCACGGTGATCGCCACCCAACCGCTAACCGCCAACGAAACCTGGCACAAGATTGAGCCAGGCGAGTTCGCGTTATTTCACTTCGGTGAGCGGCTTGTTCTGAGCGAAGGGATTGGTGTTGGGCGTCGGGCTGGCTGACGCGTACTGCGTCATCTGGCCGCTGCTCATCAACGGTTGACCCAGCACATACTGGCCGTTGTCTACGGTCATCATCGGCGGCTGGTGGTTCTTGGCGAAGTAATCGTAACCCGGTTTCAGCTGGCGCCAGAAGGCGATATAGCTGGATGACGCATGGCGCTTGAGGTTCTGATCGGTCATGCGGAACGGGTAGATGCTGATGTCGACGCGGCTTTGGCCATAGGCGAAGGCGGCTTCGACGTAGCGATAGATTTCATCCATATAGGTGTTGGTCATCGCGTAACAGCCAATCGATTTGCATTCACCGTGGATCATCAGATAAGCGCCGGAATAGCCCTGCGATTTATCGTAATCATTAGGGAAACCGATATTGATCGCCCGATAATACTTGCTGTCGGGTTTCAGATGGCGCGCGTCAACGCTATAAAAGCCTTCAGGACTTTTAAAGTCGCCTTCACGACGTTTAGGACCCAGCCCGCCGGAGAAATTACAGATCGGGAACGTGTTGACCAGACGGAATTCATTGCCCATTCTGGCATACAATTCCAGCTTGCGTTCCTCTTTGAAGATCTGAATATAGACCGGTGAACCTAATAATTGCTGTTTAACTACCGGCGCTTCGGGTACCTGCTCGCTGGCGCTGCAGGCCGTGATCATCGGCATAGAAACAAGCATCGCAAACAACAGCGCGATTTTGCTCATTATAATTCCTGCTTATATTTATCTGCCGGCGCAATCAAGCTGGCCAGCATGCCACTGATTATTGTTTTTACTGCTGCAAAACACCGCCAGATTACCAGCGCGTTTATTTTTAGCAATACGTGATATGTATAAAAAAACGACAAAGCTCGATAAAAGTGAAATGACCGGCAGATTTTAACGATAAGTAGTGAAAAACAGGCGAAATTTAATTGCGTTTGCTTGACCCAAGTCACGACGGAACGCAGAACAATGTTGCGAACAATGTTAATATTCCCTCTTCAATTTAACGCGCTGTGGCGATTGAAGCTGCAGGGGTTATGGCATATAACCCGGTTGCTTTGAAGGTTATTTGGCTACAGGCCGTTAACACATCGACTGTCGCGCAAACAACGGAAAGGGGGAATCAAAGGAATGCGCGTTACCCCATATATTCACTGCGAGAAAGTTCATGTTGGGCGTGCCGTCGTGCGCACTGCCCGGCAATCCTGGCATCGTCAGCACCCGCCTCTGGGGCCGGGCAGACGTGTAAACCAAACTACATCGTATAAATCCTATGATTAAGATCAGAAAAGGGTTAGATCTGCCGATAGCCGGGGCTCCGGTTCAGGCGATCCAAGACGGCCCGAACATTCAGCATGTCGCCCTGCTTGGGGAAGAGTATGTCGGAATGCGCCCCTCCATGCTGGTGCAGGAAGGCGATACCGTTAAGAAAGGCCAGGCGTTGTTCGAAGACAAGAAAAACCCCGGGGTTTTCTTCACGGCTCCCGCCAGCGGCCGCATCGCCGCGATTAACCGCGGCGAGCGGCGCGTATTGCAATCGGTGGTGATTGCGCTGGAAAACGGCGGCGACGATCAGCTCGAGTTCGCGCACTACCCGCTGGGTGAACTGGCCCAGCTGCCGCGCGAGCAGGTCGAGAGCGAACTGATCGCCAGCGGCCTGTGGACCGCGCTGCGCACCCGCCCGTTCAGCAAGACGCCGGCTCCCGGCAGCGAACCGCGCGCCATTTTCGTCACCGCTATGGACACCCAGCCGTTGGCCGCCGATCCGCAGGTGATCATCGCCGAGCAGCAGGCGGCGTTCAACGCCGGGCTGGTGGTGCTGGCGCGCCTGACGGCGGGCAAGGTGCACGTGTGCCATGCCGCCGGCGCTTCGGTTGGCCAGCAGAGCGGCCCGCAGATCGCTTACAGCGAATTCGCCGGCCCGCATCCCGCCGGGTTGGCAGGCACTCACATTCACTTCCTCGAACCGGTCAGCCTGAAGAAAACCGTTTGGCACATCGGCTACCAGGATGCGATCGCCATCGGCACGCTGTTCACTACCGGCAAGCTCGACACCCGCCGGGTCGTGGCGCTGGCCGGGCCACAGGTGGCGAAGCCGGCGCTGCTGCGCACTCGTCTGGGGGCCAGCCTCAATGAGCTGACTGCCGGCCGCCTGAAAGGCGGCGAGAACCGGGTGATCTCCGGTTCGGTGCTGAACGGCATGCACGCCGCCGGGCCGAACGCCTGGCTCGGCCGCTTCCACTCGCAGGTGTCGGTGCTGGAAGAAGGGCGCGACAAAGAGCTGTTCGGTTGGATCGTGCCTTCGCCGAACAAGTTCTCCATTACCCGCACCACGCTGGGCCACTTCCTGAAGAACAAACTGTTCGCCTTCTCGACCACCACCAACGGCGGCGAGCGGGCCATGGTGCCGATCGGCAACTACGAGCGGGTGATGCCGCTGGATATTCTGCCGACGCTGCTGCTGCGCGATCTGCTGGCGGGCGACAGCGACAGCGCGCAGGCGCTGGGTTGTCTGGAGCTGGACGAGGAAGATCTGGCGCTGTGCACCTTCGTTTGCCCCGGCAAATATGAGTACGCGCCGGTGCTGCGCGAGGTGCTGACCAAGATTGAGCAGGAAGGATAACCGATGGGCCTGAAGAATTATTTTGAGAAGATAGAGCATCACTTCACGCCGGGCGGCAAATTGGAAAAGTGGTATCCGCTGTATGAAGCGACCACCACGGTGTTTTACACCCCCGGCACGGTGACGCGCGGCGCTTCGCACGTGCGCGACGCCATCGATTTGAAACGCATGATGATCCTGGTGTGGCTGGCGGTGTTCCCGGCGATGTTCTGGGGCATGTACAACGTCGGCCAGCAGGCGATCCCGGCGCTGCATCATCTGTACAGCGGCGACGAGCTGCAACAGGTGTTGGCGGGCGACTGGCATTATCGTCTGGCGCAGTGGCTCGGCGCCTCGCTGGCGGCCGACGCCGGCTGGATCAGCAAAATGGTGCTGGGCGCCTGTTACTTCCTGCCGATCTACGCCGTGGTGTTCATCGTCGGCGGTTTCTGGGAAGTGCTGTTCGCCATCATCCGCAAGCATGAGGTCAACGAAGGTTTCTTCGTCACCTCTATCCTGTTCGCGCTGATCGTGCCGCCGACCCTGCCGCTGTGGCAGGCCGCGCTGGGTATCACCTTCGGCGTGGTAGTGGCCAAAGAGATCTTCGGCGGCACCGGGCGCAACTTCCTCAACCCGGCGCTGGCCGGCCGCGCCTTCCTGTTCTTCGCCTATCCGGCGCAGATCTCCGGCGATCTGGTGTGGACTTCCGCTGACGGTTTCTCCGGCGCGACGCCGCTGGCGCAGTGGAGCGCTGGCGGGGCGCACAGCCTGAGCAACGTAGCCACCGGCCAGTCCATCAGCTGGATAGACGCTTTCCTCGGCAACATTCCCGGCTCGATCGGTGAGGTGTCCACGCTGATGATCCTGATCGGCGGGGCGATTATCCTGTTTGGCCGCGTGGCCTCCTGGCGCATCGTCGCCGGCGTGATGCTCGGCATGGTGGCTTCCGCCATGCTGTTCAACGCCATCGGTTCCGACACCAACCCGATGTTCGCCATGCCGTGGTACTGGCACCTGGTGCTGGGCGGTTTCGCCTTCGGCATGATCTTTATGGCGACCGACCCGGTTTCCGCCTCCTTCACCAACAAGGGGAAATGGTGGTACGGCATTCTGATCGGCGTGATGTGCGTGCTGATCCGGGTGGTCAACCCCGCCTATCCGGAAGGCATGATGCTGGCGATCCTGTTCGCCAACCTGTTCGCGCCGCTGTTCGATTACCTGGTGGTGCAGGCCAACATCAAGCGGAGAAAAGCCCGTGGCGAATGAAGCGAAAAACGACGGCATCGGTAAAACGCTGCTGGTAGTGCTGCTGCTGTGTCTGGTGTGTTCAGTGGTGGTGGCGGGCTCCGCCGTCGGCCTGAAGTCCAAACAGCAGGAGCAAAAGCTGCTCGATAAGCAGCGCAATATTCTCGACGTAGCCGGCCTGTTGCAGCCGAAAATGGAGAGCGAGCAGGTCAAACGCCTGTACAGCGAGCGCATCGAGCCGCGTTTGGTGGATCTGAGCAGCGGCGAGTTTGTCGCCGGCAAGGCGGCGGCGTTCGATCTGGGCGCTGCGCTGCGCGACGACGCCAAAAGCGTGGCGCTGGCGGCGGGCGACGATCCAGCCGGCATCAAGCGCCGCAGCAACCAGGCGGAAATCTATCTGGTGCGCAATGAAAGCGGCCAGGTGAACAAGATTGTGCTGCCGGTATACGGCACCGGTCTGTGGTCGATGATGTACGCCTTCGTGGCGCTGGATAACGATGGCAACACGGTCAAGGGCATCACCTACTACGACCAGGGGGAAACCCCGGGGCTGGGCGGTGAGGTCGAGAACCTGTCCTGGCGCCAGCAGTGGGTCGGCAAGCAACTGTTCGACGACAACGGCCAGCCGGCGATCCGCGTGGTGAAAGGCGGCGCGCGCCAGGGAGATGTGCACGGGGTGGACGGCCTGTCCGGCGCCACGCTGACCTCCAACGGCGTGCAGCATACGTTTGATTTCTGGTTGGGCGAGCACGGCTTCGGCCCGTTCCTGAAAAAAGTTCGTGAAGGAGCGCTGAAAAATGGCTGATTCCAAAGAGATAAAGCGGGTCCTGCTGGGGCCGCTGTTCGACAATAACCCGATCGCCCTGCAGGTGCTGGGCGTTTGCTCCGCGCTGGCGGTGACCACCAAGCTGGAGACGGCGGTGGTGATGACCATTGCGGTGACGCTGGTGACGGCGTTCTCCAGCTTCTTCATCTCGCTGATCCGTCATCACATTCCCAACAGCGTGCGCATTATCGTGCAGATGGCGATTATCGCTTCGCTGGTGATCGTGGTCGATCAGCTGCTGCGTGCCTATGCGTTCGAGATCTCCAAGCAGCTGTCGGTGTTCGTTGGCCTTATCATCACCAACTGTATCGTGATGGGACGCGCCGAGGCCTACGCCATGAAATCGCCGCCGATCGAGAGCTTTATGGACGGCATCGGCAACGGGCTGGGCTACGGGGTGATCCTGGTGCTGGTCGGTTTCCTGCGCGAGCTGATCGGCTCCGGCAAGCTGTTCGGCGTGCCGGTGCTGGAAACGGTGCAGAACGGCGGCTGGTACCAGCCGAACGGCCTGTTCCTGCTGGCGCCGAGCGCGTTCTTCATCATCGGCCTGCTGATCTGGGTGCTGCGCACCCTGAAGCCGGCGCAGATCGAAAAGGAGTAAAGGCCGATGGAACACTATATCAGCCTGTTTGTGCGCGCGGTGTTCGTTGAGAACATGGCGCTGGCGTTCTTCCTCGGGATGTGTACCTTCCTGGCGGTGTCGAAGAAGGTCTCGACCGCCTTTGGCCTGGGCATCGCAGTGACCATCGTGCTCGGCATTTCGGTGCCGGTGAACAACCTGGTCTACAACCTGATCCTGCGCGACGGCGCGCTGGTGGAAGGCGTCGATCTGAGCTTCCTCAACTTCATCACCTTCATCGGCGTGATCGCGGCACTGGTGCAGATTCTGGAGATGATCCTCGATCGCTTCTTCCCATCGCTGTATAACGCGCTCGGCATCTTCCTGCCGCTCATCACCGTGAACTGCGCCATCTTTGGCGGCGTGTCCTTCATGGTGCAGCGCGACTACAACTTCGCCGAATCGGTGGTGTACGGCATCGGCTCCGGCACCGGCTGGATGCTGGCGATCGTCGCCATGGCGGGGATCCGCGAAAAACTCAAATATGCCAACGTGCCGGCGGGACTGCGCGGCCTGGGCATTACCTTTATCACCACCGGACTGATGGCGCTGGGCTTCATGTCCTTCTCCGGTGTTCAGTTGTAAAGGCGGGAAGAATTTATGGAAATTATTTTAGGCGTAGCAATGTTCACCACCATCGTGATGGTGCTGGTGTTGCTGATCCTGTTTGCCAAATCGAAGCTGGTGAATACCGGCGACATCGCGGTGGAGATCAACGGCGATCTGGATAAGAGCTTCCATGCGCCGGCGGGCGACAAGCTGCTCAACGTGCTCTCCAGCCAGGGGATCTTCGTCTCCTCGGCCTGCGGCGGTGGTGGCTCCTGCGGCCAGTGCCGGGTGGTGATCAAAGAGGGCGGCGGCGATATCCTGCCGACCGAGCTCTCGCACATCAACAAGCGCGAAGCGAAAGAGGGTTGCCGCCTGGCGTGCCAGGTGAACGTGAAGCAAAACCTGAAGATCGAGCTGCCGGAAGAGATCTTCGGCGTGAAGAAATGGGAGTGCGAGGTTATCTCCAACGATAACAAAGCCACCTTTATCAAAGAGCTGAAGCTGAAGATCCCCGATGGCGAAGACGTGCCGTTCCGCGCGGGTGGCTTCATCCAGATCGAAGCGCCGGCGCACGACATCAGCTACGCCGACTTCGACGTGCCGCAGGAATATCGCGGCGACTGGGACAAGTTCAACCTGTTCCGCTACCGCTCGACGGTAAACGACACCACGGTGCGCGCCTACTCGATGGCCAACTACCCGGAAGAGAAGGGCATCATCATGCTCAACGTGCGTATCGCCACGCCGCCGCCGAACAATCCGGAGGTGCCGCCGGGCATCATGTCTTCCTATATCTGGTCGCTGAAGGCCGGCGATAAGGTGACCATCTCCGGGCCGTTCGGCGAGTTCTTCGCCAAGGACACCGACGCCGAAATGATCTTTATCGGCGGCGGCGCGGGCATGGCGCCGATGCGCTCGCATATCTTCGATCAGCTCAAGCGCCTGAACTCGAAGCGCAAGATCACCTTCTGGTACGGCGCGCGTTCGCTGCGCGAGATGTTCTATGAAGACGACTTCAACCAGCTGCAGGCGGAGAACGACAACTTCACCTGGCACGTGGCGCTGTCGGATCCGCAGCCGGAAGATAACTGGACCGGCTACACCGGCTTTATCCATAATGTTCTGCTGGAGAACTATCTGAAGAACCACCCGGCGCCGGAGGACTGCGAGTTTTACATGTGCGGGCCGCCGATGATGAACGCCGCGGTGATCAAGATGCTGAAAGATCTGGGCGTCGAAGACGAAAACATCATGCTGGATGACTTTGGTGGCTAAATGCGCGCATTGGCGATGAAGAACTGGCTGACGGGCGTGGCGCTGAGCGCCACCCTGCTGCTGACCGGCTGCGGGCCGGAACAGGTGAACCTGGCGGGTAAAACCATGGGCACCTCGTATTCGATCCGTTATGTGACCGGCGACGATACGCCGTCGGCGCGCGAGATGCAGGCGGAGATCGACAAACGGCTGGAGCAGGTGAACGACCAAATGTCCACCTACCGGCCGGATTCCGAGCTGAGCCGCTTCAACGCCAGCCGCGACATTGAGCGGCCGTTCCCGGTTTCACCGGCGACCGCCGAGGTGGTGCGCGAAGCGCTGCGCATCAACCGTGTCACCGACGGCGCGCTGGACGTGACCGTCGGGCCGCTGGTCAATCTGTGGGGCTTCGGCCCGGAAGGGCGGCCGGACAAAGTGCCTAGCGAGGCAGAGCTGGCGCACCGTCGCGCCTGGACCGGCGCCGACAAGCTGTCGGTGCAGGGCAGCGCGCTGGTGAAAAGCATCCCCGAGCTGTATGTCGACCTGTCGTCGATCGCCAAAGGGTATGGCGTAGACGTGGTGGCGGAATACCTGCAATCGCAGCACGTGCAAAACTACATGGTGGATATTGGCGGCGAAGTGCGCACCCGCGGGCGCAACGGCGAGCAAAAGCCGTGGCGTATTGCCATCGAACGCCCGACCGCCGGCGCGCAGCAGCAGGCGCAGCTGGTGATCCAGCCGGGAGAGATGTCGATCGCCACCTCGGGTGACTATCGCAACTACTTCGAGCAGGACGGGGTGCGCTATTCGCACACTATCGATCCGGTCACCGGCCGGCCCATTCATCACCGTTTGGTGTCGATCACCGTGCTGAGCCCGACCTGCATGACCGCCGACGGCCTGTCCACCGGCCTGAACGTAATGGGGCCGGAGCGCGGGATGGCGCTGGCCAACCTGCTCGGTATCCCGGTGTTCATGATCGTGAAAACCGCCGACGGGTTTGAGGAGCGTTATTCGGATGCGTTCAAACCCTATCTGAAAAAGAGTTCGTGAGGTTGTTATGTTGACGGTATTCGCCGCCACCTTCGTGTTGTTCCTGCTGATCGTCGGCGGCATGTCGCTGGGCTATGTGTTTAAACGCAAAAGCCTGCAGGGCAGCTGCGGCGGCATCACCGCGCTGGGGATGGAGAAAGTCTGCGACTGCCCGGAACCCTGCGATGCGCGCAAAAAGCGCGAAGCCAAAGCGGCGCAGCGGCGCGAGCAGTTGGACAAGCACCGCATTCTGTAGCGAAGCGAAAACCCGGCCTTGGCCGGGTTTTTTATTTTGCCTTGCGGAAGCTTTTCGCCTCGGCCGGCGAGTTGACCATCACGCCGTCGGCGCCCAGCGCCAGCGCCTGCTGATACTCCTGCGGCGTGTTGACGCCGAACAGAATGATGTGTGCCAGGCCCTGCGAGCGGAAACAGTCCATCGATTCTTTATCCCAGGTCAGAAACGCCTTCGAGCGCCCTTCGCCGAGGGTGTACTTCTCTACCACTTCCACCTCGCGCTTCAGCTCCAGCCCGTACCAGCGCGGCTGTCGGTTGTCCGGTTTGACATCGCACTGGTGCGCCATGGTGACGTTGGCCAGCAGCGTGCGGGTCTCGTCGCGGCTTTCGAAGCGCGGGATGGCCGGCGGCAGCGCCTGCAGGTATTTGGCGTCGGTAGAGTAAACGCGGGTGCGGTTCAGGCTGTCGGTGCTTTCCAGCGTCGCCAGCAGCGCCTGGCCAAACTGCGCCGGATCGGCGTCCGGGGATTTGATGTCCAGATAGAAGGTGACGTGCGGAAACGCTTTTAGCACCTCGTCCAGCCGCGGAATGCCGATGCCCTGGCCGCGGAACGGATGCGCATCGCCTTTGGCGAACGCCCAGCCGGCATCGGTCTCGGCCAATTGTGCGGCGGTATACGCAGAGACCGGGCCCTGCCGGTTGGTCAGCGCCGTCAGATCCGAGGGGCGATACAGCACGATGACGCCGTCTTTGGATTCTTGCAGTGTGATCCAAACGGCGTCGGCACCGTTTTTCAGCGCGGTTTCGATGGCGATGCGGGTGTTTTCCGGCGCATCGGCGGTGCCGCCGCGATGGGCGACGATCGCCGGCGCGTGACCGGCGGCGGCGCTGGCCGCCAGCGCGCTCAGCGACAGCGCGGAAGCCAGCAGCCAATGAGAAAATCTGATCATGTAGAGTACCTTGTCGTTATCGTTGTGGTGAGCCGCACGGGATAGCGGAGATCATACTATTGAAAAATTAAGCTTTTTTAACAACGCGGAAATATCTGACGGAAGCGGTGCTTTCATCGAAGCCTGCGGCCTTGAGCTTTCGGTATTTGACTGTATACTTATACAGTGTTACTGGAGGGTGCGATGCGTAAAATCATTCATGTCGATATGGACTGCTTCTTCGCGGCGGTGGAAATGCGCGACGATCCCAGCCTGCGCGATATCCCATTGGCGATTGGCGGCAGCGCCGATCGGCGCGGGGTGATCAGCACCGCCAACTACCCGGCGCGGCGCTACGGCGTACACAGCGCCATGTCCACGGCGATGGCGCTAAAGCTGTGCCCGCATCTCACCCTGCTGCCGGGGCGCATGGCGGCCTACAAAGAGGCTTCGCTGCATATCCGTGAAATCTTCGCCCGCTATACCCCGTTGATCGAGCCGCTGTCGCTCGATGAAGCCTATCTCGACGTGACCGACAGCCCGCAATGCAACGGCTCGGCGACGCTGATCGCCCAGGAGATCCGTCAGGCGATCGCCGACGAGCTGAATCTCACCGCGTCGGCCGGTGTCGCGCCGATCAAGTTTCTTGCCAAAATCGCTTCCGAGATGAACAAGCCGAATGGGCAATACGTGATCACCCCGGCGCAGGTGCCGGCGTTTTTGCAGCAGCTGCCGCTCAGCAAGATCCCCGGCGTCGGCAAGGTGACCGCCAAACGGCTGGAGGAAGTGGGGCTTATCACCTGCGCCGACGTGCAGCAATACGATTTGGCGCAGCTGCTCAAGCGCTTCGGCAAGTTCGGCCGGGTGCTGTGGGAGCGGTGTCAGGGCATCGATCGGCGCGAAATCTCGGCGGAGCGGCTGCGTAAATCGGTGGGCGTGGAGCGCACGCTGGCGGAAGACATTCACGACTGGGAAGATTGCGAAACGCTGATTATCGACAAACTCTACCCCGAGCTGGAGATGCGGCTACGTAAGGTGAAGCCGGATCTGCACATCGCCCGGCAGGGCGTGAAGCTGAAGTTTCAGGATTTTCAGCAAACCACCCAGGAGCACGTGTTCCCGGTGCTGAATCAGCAGGATTTGCTGGCGGTGGCGCGGCAGGCGTGGCGCGAACGGCGTGAAGGGCGCGGCGTGCGGCTGGTGGGGCTGCACGTGACGCTGCTCGATCCGCAGCTGGAGCGGCAGCTGGCGCTGTCGTGGGAATAAAAAAGCCGGCGATCGCCGGCTTTTTGCGTTAAGCGCGCAGATTACGCGCGCTCAGGGATCGCTTTCAGCAGCGAGGTCAGCAGCTTCCAGTACAGACCGACGCTTTCGATATGTACCTGCTCATCCGGCGAGTGTGGGCCGGTGATGGTTGGCCCGATCGATACCATATCCATGTTTGGATACGGTTTTTTGAACAGGCCGCATTCCAGGCCGGCGTGGATCACCATGATGTTAGGCGTCTTGTCGAACAGATCCTGATACAGCTCGCGCACCAGGTGCATCACCGGTGAGTCGGCGTCCGGCTGCCAGCCCGGGTAGCCGCCCTTCGGCGCCACTTTGGCACCGGCCAGCTGGCCCAGCGCGGTCAGCATTTCGACCACGTAGTCTTTGCCGCTGTCGATCAGAGAGCGGATCAGGCAGATGATTTCCGCTTCGTTTTCGCTGGTGGTGACCACGCCGACGTTCAGCGAGGTTTCCACTACGCCTTTTACCGCGTCGCTCATGCGGATCACGCCGTTCGGCGTGCCGTTCAGCAGCGCGAGGAAGCGCTGCTGGCTGTCGGCGCTCAGCGCCTGCGAAGCGCTGGTGGTCGGCTCCAGCAGCACGGTGATGTTCTTCTCTTTGGCGGAGAGTTCGTTCTGCAGCACCGCCAGGAACTCCTGGCTCAGCGCTTTCAGCGCGTCGGCTTTGTCCGCCGGCACCGCAACCACCGCAGAGGCTTCACGCGGAATGGCGTTGCGCAGGGTGCCGCCGTTCAGATCCAGCACGCGCAGGTTCAGCGCCGCCGCATGGACGAACAGGAAGCGCGCCAGCAGTTTGTTGGCGTTGCCCAGCCCGACGTGGATCTCGGCGCCGGAGTGGCCGCCTTTCAGGCCCTTGAGGGTCAGCTTCAGGGTTTGGTAACCGGCCGGCACCGCTTCGCGCTGCAGCGGCAGGGTGGTGATGAAGTCGATACCGCCGGCGCAACCCATGTAGATTTCGCCTTCTTCTTCGGAATCGGTATTGATCAGGATGTCCGCCTGCAGCCAGTTCGGCTGCAGCCCGAAGGCGCCGTCCATGCCGGCTTCTTCGGTCATGGTCAGCAGCACTTCCAGCGGGCCGTGCTCAACGCTGTCGTCGGCCAGCACCGCTAGGGCGGAGGCCATGCCGATGCCGTTGTCGGCGCCCAGCGTGGTGCCGCGCGCTTTCACCCACTCGCCGGCGATATAAGGCTGGATCGGATCCTTGGCGAAGTCGTGCACGGTGTCGTTATTCTTTTGCGGCACCATGTCCAGGTGCGCCTGCAGCGCGACCGGCTTGCGGTTTTCCATGCCTTTGGTGGCCGGCTTGCGCAGCAGGATATTGCCGACCTGATCACGCTCGGCGTGCAGGTTCTTCTCTTTGGCCCAGGTGAGGATGTGCTGCGCCAGCGCTTCTTCATGATAAGAAGGGTGCGGGATAGAACAGATCTTGGCGAAAATATCCCACAGCGGCTGTGGCGAAAGCTGAGACAATTCAGACACTATAAGTCTCCTGTGACGGCAGGCTCCGACAGGACGGGCGTGCCGCGCGGTTGAGGTGAGCGGGTATCTGTGCGTCGTGGCACGATCATCAGAGAATATCACTTTATTTCCGGCGGCGCGCGCCCCGTATTGTGCGGTTTAAGCGCTTGATCACACGGCTTCGCGGCGGGAACGTTCGCTTTTTCAGCATCAATCACCGAAAAGCCGCGCGGCGGAAATCGCGAGGTTTTCCTCGGTACAGCTGGAATTCAACGCGGCCAGTCTCTATAATCTCGCGCAACCTTTTTTCCCCTGAACTATAAAGTAAGCCGCTTCACCAGCCGGCTGGGACACGATTCTATGAGCGAAAAATACGTTGTTACCTGGGATATGCTGCAAATACATGCACGCAAGCTGGCGCACCGCCTGCTGCCTGCCGACAAATGGACCGGCATCATTGCCGTAAGCCGCGGCGGTCTGGTGCCGGCGGGCCTGCTGGCGCGCGAACTGGGAATTCGCTATGTGGATACCGTCTGCATTTCCAGCTACGACCATGACAACCAGCGCGAAATGAAAGTGCTCAAGCGCGCCGAAGGCGACGGTGAAGGCTTTATCGTAGTAGACGATCTGGTGGATACCGGCGGTACCGCAAAAGCGATCCGCGATATGTACCCGAAAGCGCATTTCGTCACCATCTTCGCCAAGCCGGCGGGCCGTCCACTGGTGGACGACTATGTGGTCGACATCCCGCAGGACACCTGGATCGAGCAGCCGTGGGACATGGGCGTCAGCTTCGTTCCCCCTATCGGCGGTCGCTAAGCCCAGCCAGTTCCAAATCAACGCCCGGTTATGCCGGGCGTTTGTTTAATGATAAACGTGATGGCGTTGTCTGGCTTGCCGAAGGCAAAATATAAAAAATAAGGAAAATCAATTTATTGATTTTCGGCCGTTGACCACAAAGGAGGAAAAACCACGCTTTTTCCTTCTTTGTCAGCCGCCTGACGCCCGGTTATGCCGGGCGTTTGCGTTATCTTGGTTTATCCCGCCAGAGTTAGGTACACTACCTCCAGTTAAGTAGGCCTGTTGCGGCCTATCGCCAGATTTACGGAGGCTGTTGTTACCATGGCACAGGCCAACCTTTCTGAAATTCTTTTCAAGCCTAAATTCAAACACCCTGAAACCTCGACGCTGGTGCTGCGCGCGCGCAACAAAGTGAGCGCCGCCATGCATTCCGCGTTGGAAGGCGACACCACCGGCAGCTGGTACCGTATGCTGAATCCGCTGCTGTGGGCCTGGCGCGGCGTCAGCCCGATCGAAATCCACGAAGTGCTGGCGCGCATCGCCGCCTCGGACGCCGAGCGCAGCAATCCGCAGCGGCTGGATACCGTGGTGGGCTACCGCAACGGCAACTGGATCTACGAGTGGATCCATCAGGGCATGCAGTGGCAGCAGAGGGCGACGGAGCAGCAGGATCCGCTGCTCGGCGGCGAGTACTGGCTGAAGGCCGCGAGCCTGTACAGCATCGCCGGTTACCCGCACCTGAAGGGCGACGAGCTGGCCGAACAGGCGGAGATGCTGGCTAACCGCGCTTACGAAGAGGCGGCGTTGCTGCTGCCGTATCAGCTGAAAGAGCTCGAATTCCGCATCGAAGGCGGCGGCAGCGTCACCGGTTTCCTGCACATGCCGGAGAAGGGCGAGGCGCCGTTCCCGACGGTGCTGATGTGCGGCAGCCTCGATACGCTGCAGACCGACTACCACCGGCTGTTCCGCGACTACCTGGCGCCGCACGGCATCGCCATGCTGACGCTCGACATGCCGTCGATCGGCTCCTCCTGCAAATGGAAGCTGACGCAGGATTCCAGCTACCTGCATCAGCAGGTGCTGATCCAGCTGGCCTCGGTGCCGTGGGTGGATCATCAGCGGGTGAGTGCTTTCGGCTTCCGCTTCGGCGCTAACGTGGCGGTGCGACTGGCCTATCTGGAGCCGCAGCGGCTGCGCGGCGTGGCCTGCCTGGGCCCGGTGGTGCATCGCCTGCTGTGCGACGGCAGCACCCAGTTGAACGTGCCGGACATGTATATGGACGTGCTGGCCAGCCGCATGGGCATGGCTAACGCTTCCGACAACGTGCTGAAGGTGGAGCTGAACAGCTACTCGCTGAAAATGCAGGGGCTGCTGGGGCGCCGTTGCCCGACGCCGATGATCTCAGGCTACTGGGAGCGCGATACGCTCAGCCCGAAAGAGGAGTCGCAGCTGATCGTCACCTCCTCGGTGAGCGGCAAGCTGATCGCCATCCCGCGCACCCCGGTCTACGACAGCTTCCACCGGGCGTTGCTGCAGATGTCCGGCTGGCTGAAGGACAAAATGCGTTAATTAGTTGCTAAATTTTAACAGTTTGTTAAAAAGAGTGGTCTACATTGAGGAGGTTAGAGAATGACGTTACCGAGTGGTCACCCTAAAAGCCGACTAATGAAACGTTTTGCCAGCTTGGGGCCGTACCTGCGTGAAGGGCAATGTGAAAACGACCGTTTTTTCTTTGATTGTTTGGCCGTCTGCGTCAATGTAAAGCCCGCTCCGGAGAAGCGCGAGTTCTGGGGCTGGTGGATGGAGCTGCAGGCGGAAGAGGCGCGCTTCACCTATTCGTACCAATTCGGCCTGTTCGACAAAGAAGGCGACTGGACGGCGCAAAACATTAAGGATGATGAAGTGAGCGCCAAGCTGGAAGACACCCTGCGCGACTTCCATCGCCGCCTGGGCGAGCTGCTGGCGACCATGGATCTGGGGCTGGAACCCGCCGACGATTTCAAAGAAAAACTGATCAAACTCTCCGCCTGACCCCGTTTGACCACGTATTGTGCTGATTTCGCGTTGTGCCTGTTGGCATAACGCGTCTCTCCTGTTACAAAGACCTTTGCACTCTTCTTCTCATCATTACACACGGCAGAAATACTATGAACGGCAGCCAGACATTGGTTGTGAAATTGGGCACCAGCGTGTTGACCGGCGGATCGCTGCGTCTGAACCGCGCCCACATCGTCGAATTGGTGCGCCAGTGCGCGCAGCAACACGCCGCGGGCCACCGCATCGTCATCGTCACCTCCGGCGCGATCGCCGCCGGGCGCGAGCACCTGGGCTACCCCGAGCTGCCCGCCACCATCGCTTCCAAGCAGCTGCTGGCGGCGGTGGGGCAGAGCCGACTGATCCAGCTGTGGGAACAGCTGTTCTCCATTTACGGCATCCACGTCGGGCAGATGCTGCTGACGCGCGCCGATCTGGAAGACCGCGAGCGCTTCCTCAACGCGCGCGACACCATGACGGCGCTGCTGGACAACCGCATCGTGCCGGTAATCAATGAGAACGACGCCGTCGCCACCGCCGAAATCAAGGTGGGCGACAACGATAACCTGTCGGCGCTGGCGGCCATTCTGGCCGGGGCCGACAAACTGTTGCTGCTGACCGATCAGCAGGGCCTCTACACCGCCGATCCGCGCAACAACCCGCAGGCCGAACTGATCCGTGAAGTGCACGGCATCGACGACGCGCTGCGCGCCATCGCCGGCGACAGCGTTTCCGGTCTGGGCACTGGCGGCATGGGCACCAAACTGCAGGCGGCCGACGTGGCCTGCCGCGCCGGCATCGACGTCGTGATCGCCGCCGGCAGCAAGCCGGGCGTGGTGGCGGACGTGATCGAAGGCAAGCCGGTGGGCACTCGTTTCCACGCGCTGGAAACCCCGCTGGAAAACCGCAAGCGCTGGATCTTCGGCGCGCCGCCGGCCGGTGAGATCACCGTCGACGACGGCGCGGTGGAAGCCATGATGGCGCGCGGCAGCTCGCTGCTGCCGAAAGGCATCCGCGAAGTGAAGGGCGACTTCTCGCGCGGCGAAGTGATCCGCATCCGCAACCTGGCGGGGCGCGATCTGGCGCACGGCGTCAGCCGCTACAACAGCGATGCGATGCGCATGATCGCCGGGCACCACTCGCAGGAAATCACCGAAATCCTCGGTTATGAATACGGTCCGGTGGCAGTGCACCGCGACGATATGATTGTCAGTTAAGGAGTGAGCATGCTGGAGCAGATGGGGAAGGCCGCCAAGCAGGCCTCCTGGCAGCTGGCGGTGCTGAGCACGGCGAAGAAGAATCAGGTGCTGTCGGTGATGGCCGACAGGCTGGAAGCCAACAGCGAAGCGATCCTGCTGGCGAACGAACAAGACATGGCGCAGGCGCGCGCCAGCGGCATGAGCGAAGCGCTGCTCGATCGCCTGCTGTTGACCCCGGCGCGGCTGGCGGCGATCGCCAATGACGTGCGCCAGGTGTGCCGCCTGAACGATCCGGTCGGCCACGTGCTGGACGGCAACCTGCTGGACAGCGGGCTGAAGCTGGAGCGCCGCCGGGTGCCGCTCGGCGTGATCGGCGTGATTTACGAGGCGCGGCCGAACGTCACCATCGACGTCGCCAGCCTGTGCCTGAAAACCGGCAACGCAGTGATCCTGCGCGGTGGTAAAGAGACGCACAACACCAACCAGGCGACGGTGAAAGTGATCCAGCAGGCGCTGGAACAGTGCGGCCTGCCGGCGGCGGCGGTGCAGGCGATCGACAGCCCGGATCGCGCATTGGTGAATGAACTGCTGCGCCTGGATCGCTATGTCGACATGCTGATCCCGCGCGGCGGCGCCGGCCTGCACAAGCTGTGCCGCGAGCAATCGACCATCCCGGTAATCACCGGCGGCATCGGCGTGTGCCACACCTATGTGGATGCCGACGTCGATTTCGACAAGGCCCTGACGGTGATTGAAAACGCCAAGATCCAGCGCCCGAGCGCCTGTAACTCGCTGGAGACGCTGCTGGTGAACCGCAGCATCGCCGCCGAGTTCCTGCCGGCGTTGAGCGCCAAAATGGCGGCGGTGGGCGTGACGCTGCACGCGGCGGAAAATGCGCTGCCGCTGCTGCAGGGCGGCCCGGCGACGGTGGTGCCAGTGAACGCGGAAGATTACGACGACGAATGGCTGTCGTTGGATCTGAACGTGCTGCTGGTGGACGATATCGATCAGGCCATCGACCACATCCGCACCCACGGCACCAACCACTCCGACGCGATCCTCACCCGCTCGCTGAGCAGCGCCGAGCACTTCGTGCGCGCGGTGGACTCCTCGGCGGTGTACGTCAACGCCAGCACCCGCTTCACCGACGGCGGCCAATTCGGCCTGGGCGCAGAAGTGGCGGTGAGCACCCAGAAACTGCACGCCCGCGGCCCGATGGGCCTGGACGCGCTGACCACCTACAAGTGGATCGGCTACGGCGACGATCTGGTGCGCAGCTAGGGCCGGATTGCGGTCAGAAAGAGGTCAGGGCGCAGCATGCTGCGCCCTGATTGTTTTTGGGGAAGAGAACTTAAGCTAAGAATCCGTTTACCCGAGAGGGGCTCCCCTTCATGCCAGCTTTTTAGCGTTACGCCCAATGCGTTCCATAATTGGCCCGGTATTCACATCCAGTAACCGCGCGATCAAGGCAAATTCCACGACATCCAATTTCCTTTCACCATTTTCAACTTTGGCGATAAAGGATTGTGGGCGACCAAGTGCTTCGGCTAACTTGACCTGAGTGATGCCTTTTTCTATACGAGCGTCTCGAAGTATTTTTATAACCAATTGATATTCTGCTGAATAAACTGAGGTCATGACGTTTTCCGCGAGTGATATCCCAAAATCGAATATCTACGATTGTCGTAATTATCCCAAAACGGGATAATTACGGAGCAAGGTAATCAGGAGGATTAAACATGATGGATAAACAAGATTGGCATCCGGCGGACGTCATCGCCGCTTTGAAGAAGAAGGGCACGACTTTGGCGGCAGTTTCCAGAAAAGCCGGATTGGCATCGTCTACGTTAGGTAATGCTTTGACTCGACATTGGCCAAAAGGGGAGCGACTGATCGCTGAAGCATTGGCGCTAGCGCCGGCGGAAATATGGCCTTCAAGATATGGCGCTATGATGCACCGTGAGTGAATGACGGGAGCTACACGAGCCGCGTTGATGCTCGTGTGGTACGGCCTTCAAATCGCCGCTGATGATAAAACAACCAAACGCCCCGGCGGCTATTGACTCATTTCGTGCACAGGTCTACCTTGTTCAACGCACTTCCGGCTTGCCCCGCAGGCCCGGCTCGATGCCGATATAGCTCAGTTGGTAGAGCAGCGCATTCGTAATGCGAAGGTCGTAGGTTCGACTCCTATTATCGGCACCATCTCTTCTTCAGATTCTCTCTGTTTCTCTTGCAAGCATTGCAATGCAGCGTTGTGTACCACGCCAGCTTGCGTTGATGCTGGAAAAGGCTCACGGCATATTACGCACCTGACGGCCTTCGGCTATGTGGTGCCGTAAACGCTGAGAGAATGTAATAACACTCTCCCAGCACAGCGACGTTATTTTCCTCTCAACCGCATGACACTCTGACAGTCAGCCGGATGAGGAAACGGCGGGAGGCTTAACCACCGCGCCCCGTCGCTGAGCCTGCGTGGGCATCACGACCCCCCAAGGATAGGCCGGCTGCTGTTCTTTCTCATACTGATAAACAATGAGTTGCGCCAGGTTGCGGTGGTCATAACGGCGGCCAAAATTGAGCGCAATGCTGCTGGGGGCGGCCAAAATCACGTGGATGCGTTCGGCGCCGCACGCCGTCAGCATTTTGACCTGCTCGATAAATTGCAGCGCCAGCCGGGTTTGTTTGGACAGCGACCAGTGATTACCGAGCGTTGTGGAGCTCAGGGAGAGATGCGACAGCGGGTAGGCCGGGAAGGTTTGGCGTATGGCCGCAATGTCCGCCTGGTAGGACACCGAGACCGCCAGCACCACATCTTTGGCCGCTGAGGTGACGAGGCTTTCCATCAGGGTAAAATCGTCGCCGTCGTCGTCGGCCTTGTTGTCAATCAACCGCCAGGCCTCTTGCGCTCTGTCCCAGTCATAGACGCAGACCGGGCCATTGTCATCGAGAATGGCGCCAATGTAGAAGGTGAACGGAACCGGCAATTGCCCGCCATACACCAGCGTCAAGTCCTGATGGTCGATACCGTCAATGCGGGTGGCGATATTGCTGGCCAGCGTGCTGATATTGTCGTCAAAGGCCTCTTCCGGGTGACTGATTGCGCCATCCCGCATCCGCTGCGTCATATCGAGGGTTAATGCGTCTATCTTTCCGTTGAAATGACGCGAGACCGTTTTGTGCAGCGGCGTTGTCGCGACTTTGCGCAGCGCTCTCCCTTCGATGACCACCCCCTTTTTGCGCACCGTGATTTTAGCCTCCCGGTAGGCGTCGACCAGCAGCCAGACAAATCCCCCCAGAATGATAAACACCGCCACAAACGTGACGGCAGAGTCCGAGATGACATTCCCCTCCGAGACGGCCAGCGAAAAGCGGGCATCGCCTTTCTCCAGCGTTAACGCCTTCCCCAGCAAGTTGTTCCCCCCCAGGAGCCCGGCACCCAGCAGCATGATGAGGTACTGGATTTTCCGTTGGCGCGTTTTCCAGTCGACCAGCTTGATCAGAATGTATTTTACCGTTTCCATGTCAGCGTTTTTCCCTCATGTGTGCGTTGATTTTCACAAACATCTCGGCCTGATACAGTGCGTCATCCAGCGCGTTGTGGCTGCCGTGGTTTTTGAGATTAAATCGGGCGTCGATACGGCTGGAGCGGGTGTCCTGCCAGTCGCAGCCGGTGGCGCCCATGTACAGAGCCTTGATATCGAGGGCGGCAAAGCCAAACGGGTTATGGCCGAGATAAACGTGAAAGTAGTAATTGATGAATGACCAGTCGAACGCCGCATTGAAACCGACAAAAATCGGTTTGCTCCTGGCGTCGGTGACGGAAGTTACCCAGTGGGCAAATTGCTGCATGGCCTCTTCCGGGTCAGTGCCGCGCGTTATTTGGGTATGCAGATTGAAACCGGTGACGGCCAACGCCTCAGGATCGTAATGCAGATTCAGCGGCTGCACTTCAATGTAAAAGCGTTCCGCCGGGCGGTCGATGACGCAGGCGCCGATGGAGAGCAGGCTGCACACGCCGGGTATGGGCCCGGCGGTTTCAATATCGACCGAGATAAAGCCTTCATGTTCAACGCTCATTTTTAACCTCGCTGGGGCGTGGATGCTTGCCGCCGCCTTCCCAGCGGCCGGTGTGCAGCCACTGTTCAAAATAAAACAGCCAGAGCGACGCCCAGGGAATGATGGTGTCGCTGATTTTTAACTGGGCGCGCCATTCGCTGAGCCCGTCGTCGGCCTGTGAACGGGGCAAAAACAGGCACAGCCTGGCGCCGGGAATATGCTTGTCGGCGGGATACAGGTGCGGGATGGCCCGCGTGTCGGCCAGTGCGAAAAGGTCAGGCTCTGTCACCACGCAAATCGGTGGGGTGCCGAGGCTGTACCGGACCGCGACCTTGTAGCGGCGGCTGAACAGCGAGGGTTGCAGCCACCCTTCCCACAGCAGGGTGCGGTCGTGATGGATAATGCGCAGCCGTTCATACGGGCCGCCGGCTTTCAACGCGTGATATTGCTGAGCGAGGGGCAGCGGTTTGCAGTGATGCCTGATAACCACGTTATTCACCGTAGAAGGTGTTTTTAGGCACGCCGGCCTGGGCCGCCGTACCGGCGAGGCCGGTGGCAATCAGCCCGCCGGTTTTCTTATCCAGATGCAGGCTGCCTTGTTCTCTGGCTGACTGCATATGCTCCATCAGACGTTGCCTGACGACATCGACCGGGTCTTTGCCGAAGCTGTCTTCGAGGCTCAGGAACAGGTTATCTTCCCCCACGCTGGCGGCGATGGTGTTAAACGTCGCCTGGGCCGCGGCATGCCACTGGTAAAAGGCTTCGCTGCGCTGAGGGCCCTCATCCTGCTCTGAGCGGTTCCACTTCTCCGCAAAGTTCTCCTCCGGCATGTGCGGGTTGCTGACCTGTATCTCTCCCTGTGTCGACACGATGAAATCCGGCATCAGTTCCAGTACGTCTAACAGAATATCCAGGTCGTTGTCGTAGGCGCGCCTGTCAGCAATGATGTGGTTGTAGGCATGGCACGCCAGCGTGGTGATGATGACCGAAATTGGGCGGCAGCGCTGCTGGACCTCATCCTGCTCTGCGGCCCATTCGTCACGGTGGCGTTTGAGAATTTGTACGATGCGATTCAGCAGTTTTTTATTGCTGCTGTCCGGCAGCGGGAGCAGCGCCTCGGTGCCGACGCGGCTCGCTGAATCCATGACCAAAATGGTACGCAGGGGCTGCACGCTGGCGCTGCTCTCGAACCACTCGGCGTAGCCGCTGGGGTTGGACTCCTTCCAGGCGGTTTGTGCATCCACGACCCACAGCGGCTGGCCCGGATGTGCTGCGCCGGTGTGATCGCGCCCCGGCGTGATATCCAGATGGTAATCCCCGGCGTAATTGATGCGAAACCCGCGCGGTAACTCACTTAATAGCGTTTTGTAGGTTTTATGTGATTCCAACCGTTGGCGAATGGCCGATATCACGCCGGTATAATCCGCCTGGGTGGCATGTGGCAGATAACAAATCAGGTCAATATCGTATTGCTCTTCATTTTTGGGCTTAACGGTGGTGTTGAGCCGCACGCTGCCCTGCGGGTAAATAACGGCGTCTTGCAGCAGCGGATCGTCGCCTTCAGCCAGGAAGGTGCCGACCCCGTTATAGGCACTTTCGATGTTGGCATATTGGGTTTTGGTGAGATCCAGCGTTTCAATAATTTGCGATAATAAATCGGCGATACGCTGCTTTTTTCCTGCCGGCAGGTTTCTGGCGGTAGTGGAACCGTACATAGTATTTCCTTATGCTATGGGGCCGCTGTACTGCGGGCGTGAGAACGCCACAGCGGCCAATAATAAAAAGGGGTGAAGCGATGGGCCGCAAGCGGGCCCACAAACCTTATCAGTCATGAAACTCGGGTGACGTCAGGGACATTCCGGCAGGCTCAGCAGGTTATTAGGCTGTTCACCGTCATTTTGCGTTTTGAGGTATTTATTGCCCGCCGCGCTGGTTGAGACAATCACCCAGACGGAATGGCCATTGGCAGTGACCCAAAAACGCCAGGTGCCTGCCTCGATACCGGCAATGGCATCTGCCTGGGGCAGTGACCAGCGGGTGCCATCAGCATTGACGCCGCCGATAGCCTGAATGCGCTCATGCGCATTTTGACGGTCGGATTTTTTGATACAGGTAACTTGATGGTCTGACATAGAAACTCCTTGATTCTCGGAATATTTACGCATAGGCGCAATGGTAAGGTTTAACTATGAGGCTTGATGTGTTTTTAGATAATCTGTGCGAAACAGCCGTAATGAATCCATAGTAAACTAATGATAAGTTGGCTTTTATTGATGGTGAGGCTAATTATATTAGCCGTGTTAATCATGTTTTTTGTTTTTATTAAAGTCAATATTAAATAAGGTTTTTTTATTTTTGAGTGCGTTATTTTATAATTTTGATGAATAATATTTGTAAATTATATTTTTAGGCGAGGTTTTCTTAGCGTTTTCGCTATGAGATTAATAGGGCGTGTTTCTGTTGATGCGAATGGCTTTAGCCAGCAATGAACTGAAAAAATAAGAAATGTTATTGTTTACTTGGCATATGGCAGCCTGCTTTCTCATAAACTATGAGAGGCACCTCTGGTCAAGCGACTGAGCTAACCATGTCACAGCCATTTGCGTCTCAGTTACATGAGCGGCACCATCGTACAGATGGCGTCTGATGGATTCGCTAGAGCCAAGCAAACCCGATATATGCTGCTCGTCAGGCGGCTGATTTATAAATAAAAATAGGATGATATGATCTGGCGGTTTTGTGGTGTGGGATCTACACAGGTGAACGGCCGCTAAGCATCGGTCATCCAGGCGATCACCGATGCTAATTTAGCTATTTGAGATAAATTACCGGTCCGCCGCGCAGATAAGATAGCCGGTATTGATGGATTTTACCAATATCAGGTTATCTTTCAGGCGCCATATCTCTATCTGAAAATCGATGCCGGGCAATGCCGGTAAGATGTCCGCCAGCCAAAGGTCTTCTGGCGTGGTGTCGCTCGGATGCGTAATCACCTTGCTGATATTCGCCTGTTTGACCTGATTTATCTTCTGCGGCGCCAGAGTAAAATAGCTGAATCTGGAAAGCAGGTAGCTGTTCTCATCGGTTTTGACTTTCCCCAGCAGGCTAAAAAAACCTTCGTGTTCATTTTTCAGGAACAGGGTGAGGCGGCCATCAAACAGCGTGAATCCTTTGTCTTTTTGTATGAACGTTTTGTAGTGTGAGGTGCACTTAAAAGGTTCTTCCGCATGCATGCCGAACGAAAAAAATAACAGAAACAACAGGGTATTGACCGTTATAAGCAGTTTTTTCATTTTGATGTGTTTCTCTGGCTTTTGATATTGAAGCACGTATCGTAATGGTGGCCACCGGTTTTGCTGCAAACGGATACCAGGTCGGCCCGAACGGAGTTTTTATTGATTCGATCCTCCAGATAGAAAACATCGCTGGGGATGTTCTTACAATCTACCTCTTCGTGCTTTAGGATCCCACTTATGCGTACAGTTAACTCATTATTGAGACTGTGCCGCAGTTTCCCCAGCCCATAAATTTCACATTGGTCGAGGGTGGCGATCTTCTGGTAAGGATAGCCGTCTTGATTTGTCATCTTCAGGATAACGATAGCAACTATAATGCCAAGGATAATCACGGCTGAAAAGATAATGACTCTCTGGCGCAAGAATGAAGGGGAACGTTCAGGAATAGAGTGTTCTTCCAGCGTGGTGTCCAGAGCTACATCATTATTTTCAGAAGAAGCCTTTTCATCTGCAACGGTCGCTAATCCGCTAGGTACGATATTGGAATCAAACAGGTCAATCTCTGCCTCCAGCCTGAAACCTAACTTAGGGATAGTGATAATGATTTCGTGATCGCAGCCCAATAAAGAGAAGGCCTTGCGTAACTCGCTAATGTAATTATTCAATCCGGCGTTGGAAGCCGCGAATCCATACGTCAGCCATACCTTTTCAAGTAAATCATCTCTGGCCATGCTGATTCTGTTGTTTTGTATTAGCTCCAACAGCAAACGGGTGGCAGGTTTAGTCAGTCGGGTAACTACCTGGCTGTTCTCATAAAGATGAAGCGTCAGTTCATTTGAATCAAAAACAACGAATTTATTTATTATGTATTTCATTTTTATCGATTTCGCGTAAGGGGGCTGGTGTTTGAATTAGTCAATATCCTATCGCACGGCATAAAGTTTTCAAGAAAAATCTTATCTTGAGTTGAGTTAAATATAAAAATAGAAAAATTATATTTTTCCTGTTTGTTTTAAATTCCTTAACCTGTCGTTTTCTTGATAAAAATTGGAATATAAATATAAATATATTGTTATTTTTGGGTTTTAATATCGTATTTTAATGTTTATTTAGTTTATTTTGCTAGCTTGACGGTTGAGCGTTAGCATTTACACATCGCCGAATCAGCGGGGAAAACGTCTCCCGACTGCGCCGGTGAAGAAGGTGAAACAAAAAGAGAGAGTAGGGCGTTTGCCGTTTGCGCAGGGCTCTTTTCTATTAAATTTATTGTATATATGGAATTAACACGATGAAACTGAACAAAATCATGCTGGCGGCTGTAATGACTCTGGGCACTATCTCTATGGCTAACGCGGCCAATCAGGGGGGCGGTACCGTTACCTTTAAAGGTTCCATCATTGATGCGCCTTGCTCTATTGAGCCAGGCTCTCTGGATCAGACCGTTAAACTGGGTGATATCGCTTCCGCACAGCTGAAAAACGGCGGCAAGTCTACTCCGCAAGATATCCTGATCAAACTGGTCGGTTGCGATGTGGAAACTGCTAAAACCGTAACCACCACCTTCAGCGGCACAGAGTCTGAAGCGGCGCCTGGCCTGCTGGCCATGAAAGGCACCGCACGCGGCGCCAGCATCGCCATCAACGACCTCGACGGTAAACTGCTGCCGCTGACCACCGCCAGCAAGGCACAAAAAATTGAAGACGGTCAGGCCACCCTGCGCTTCAGCGCCCACCTGCAGGGCGACGGTGCCTCGGCTGCCATCGTCCCGGGTGAGTTCAACTCTGTTGCCGACTTTACCCTGGCGTACCAGTAAGTCCACGGCGATTAATTCGCACGGTTAATTGCATGCGGGGTAACCCGCATGCTGCTTATTAACGCGTTATGTGGAGATGTGGGTATGCACTCACAGCGTGGCAAAAGGATATTGCACAGCGCGGTGTTCGTTAATCTGTTGCTGTGTTCCTCCCTGGCGCACTCCGCCAATCAGGGGCGTGGCGAAGTGACCGTGAATGGCAGGATTATCGCCTCGGCCTGCGCCATTGATACCGACAGCCTTGACCAGACCATCACCCTGGCGACATTGCCCGTCAGCCAGATTATTCGCGACGGCCAGAGCGAACGGCATGAGTTCAATATTAAGCTGGTGAACTGCACATTAGAAAGATTTAATTCTGCGCTGGATGACTGGCGCTATTTTGCCGTGACGTTTGACGGCAGAGACGATGCCGGATTATTTGGTATAGACGGTAATGCGAAAGGTATTGCCTTGCAAATTACCGATAAGCAGGGAAATATCGCCATGCCGGGAGTACCCATGGCAAAAAATGACATTCAACCCGGCACGATGGAATTTAATTATGGTCTGCGGCTGATGGGAAATAACCAGGTAATGAAAGCCGGGAGTTATTACTCCACCGTGCGCTTTAAAATGGATTACTACTGAATCAGCCTGGCGCTGCCACGGCGAGTTAAATAATTATTGATAAGGGTCTGCGGATGTTAGTTACTCCGTCATATGGCTGTATAGGGAAAATACGACCGCAAATATTGGGGCTGTTGATCGCCTTTATTCTGGCGGGGAACGCTGTTTGCGCTGTAGCGGCTGATATTGAATTCAATACCGACGTGTTGGATGTGACGGATCGCGCCAATATTGACCTGGAGCAGTTTTCTCGCGGCAATTTTATCATGCCCGGCGATTATCTCTTTGCCGTACATATCAATAAGCAAACATTACCCGATCAGCCGGTGGTGTATTACCCACCGGATGATGACGCCAAAGGCAGTGAAGCCTGCATAACGCCGCAGCTGGTTGAACAGCTGGGGCTGAAAGAGAGTGCCCTGCAAAAAATCACCTGGTGGCACCAGAACCAGTGCATGAACCCTGAGAGCCTGGAAGGGATGGAGGTGCGGGGCGATTTGGGGGCGGCGGCCTTATACCTGAGTATTCCGCAGGCGTACCTGGAGTACACCGCCGAGAACTGGGACCCGCCGTCGCGCTGGGACGAGGGTATTCCCGGCCTGCTGTTCGACTACAACCTGAACGGGCAGGCCCAGCGCCAGCAAAAGCAGGGTACGCAGAGTTATAACCTCAGCGGCAACGGCACGCTGGGTGGCAACCTGGGGGCCTGGCGGCTGCGCGCCGACTGGCAGTCGCGGCTGGACCGCCAGAGTGGCGCCGTAAAATCGGCCCGCTCCAGCTGGGACTGGAGCCGTTACTACGCTTATCGCGCACTGCCGAAACTGGGCGCCCGGCTGACGATGGGGGAGGACTATTTAAACTCCGACATCTTTGACAGTTTCCGCTTTGCCGGCGCCAGCCTGGTGACTGACGACAACATGCTGCCGCCCAACCTGCGCGGCTATGCGCCGGAGGTGACCGGCGTGGCGCGCACCAACGCCAGGGTGGTTATCCGCCAGCAGGGGCGCGTGCTGTACGAGACCCAGGTGGCGGCGGGGCCGTTCCGTATTCAGGACATCAACGACGCGGTCAGCGGCCAGCTGGACGTGCGGGTGGAAGAGCAGGACGGCAGCGTGCAGGAGTTCAAGATGGACACCGCCAGTATCCCGTACCTGACCCGTCCCGGCTCGGTGCGTTACAAGCTGGCGGCCGGCCGACCGGCGGACTGGGAGCATCACAGCAACGGGCCGATGTTTGGCACCGGCGAGTTCTCCTGGGGCGTGAGTAACGGCTGGTCGCTGTACGGCGGCGGCGTGGCGGGCGGCGATTACAACGCGCTGGCGCTGGGGGTGGGGCGCGACCTGATGATGTTCGGCGCGCTCTCCTTCGACGTCACCCAGTCGCGCGCCACCCTGCCGGAAGAAAGCACGCTGCGCGGCGGCTCGTACCGGCTGAGCTACTCCAAGCGCTTTGACGACTACGACAGCCAGGTGACCTTCGCCGGCTACCGCTTCTCGGAGCGCAATTACATGTCGATGAGCGAGTACCTCGATGCTCGTACGTACGGCACGCGCCATAACAGCAGCAAGGAGATGTACACCATCACCTTTAACCAGCAGTTCCGGGACCTGGGGTTGAGCGCCTATCTCAACTACAACCACCAGACCTACTGGGACCGGCCGGCGAACGACCGTTACAACCTGACGCTGTCGCGTTATTTCGACCTGGGGCGTTTTCGGAACATCAGCCTGTCGCTGACCGGTTACCGCAACAAGTATAACGGCACCAACGACGACGGCATGTACCTGTCACTGTCGCTGCCGTGGGGCCGCAACGGCTCGCTGAGCTACAGCGGCAGCTACAACCGCAACGATTCCACCCAGCAGGTGGGGTACTACGACCGGCTGAATGAGCGCGACACCTATCAGGTGAGCGCCGGCAGCGCGCGCAGCGGCGCCACCGTCAGCGGCTACTACAGCCACAGCGGTGATATCAGCCAGATGAACGCCAGCGCCAGCTACCAGGCCGGCCAATACAGTTCGTTCGGGTTATCGCTGCAGGGCGGTGCGACCGCCACCCTGAAAGGGGCGGCCCTGCACCGCAGCAGCATCAGTGGCGGTACCCGCATGCTGCTGGATACCGACGGCGTGCCGGGCATTCCTGTGCGCGGCTACAGCACGCCGACCCTGAGCAATGCCTTTGGCAAGGCGGTGGTGGTGGATGTAGGCAGTTACTACCGCAACCAGTTCAGCATCGACCTGAACACGCTGCCGGAGAATGCCGAGGTCAGCCAGAGCGTGGCGCAGGCCACGCTGACCGAAGGCGCCATCGGTTACCGCCGCTTCGAGGTGGTTGCCGGCGAGAAGGCGATGGCGGTGATACGCCTAGCGGACGGCAGTTCGCCGCCGTTCGGCGCCACGGTGCGCAACGGCAAGAGACAAGAGGTGGGCATCGTCAACGACAACGGCGAGGTGTACTTGAGCGGCATCAATGCCGGTGAAGGGATGCGCGTGAGCTGGGGCGGCGCCGAGCAGTGCGGCATTACCCTGCCGCAGACGCTCTCGCCGAGCGAATTAACCAACCTGTTACTGCCTTGCGGCCCGGTGGCCGACGGTAAGGCGTTAAACACGAGTGAAGAGTAGAGAAACAATGAAAACCAAACATGCAGTGACATTAATTGCCGGTGGCCTGGCGGGCCTGCTGGTCGCCCAGCAGGCGAGTGCAGCCATCGCGCTGGACCGCACCCGGGTGATTTTCAACGGCGGCGACAAGTCGGTGAGCATGAGCATCAGCAACGAGAACAAGCAGCTGCCTTACCTGGCGCAGGGCTGGATTGAAGATGCCGACGGCAAAAAAATCAGCAGCCCGCTGACGGTGCTGCCGCCGGTGCAGCGGCTGGAGCCGGGCGCCAAAAGCCAGGTGAAGGTACAGGGGCTGCCGGCGGCCAATACGCTGCCGCAGGACCGGGAAACCCTGTTCTACTTCAACCTGCGTGAAATTCCGCCGAAGAGTGACAAGCCCAATACGCTGCAGCTGGCGCTGCAAACGCGCATCAAGCTGTTCTACCGGCCAAAGGCGATTGCGGTGACTAACCCGGAATCCGCCGCGCCGTGGCAGGAGAAGCTGACGCTGACCAAACAGGGCGATGGCTATCAGGTGAATAACCCGACGCCGTACTACGTGACGCTGGTTGACGCCGGCAGCAAAAAGGGCGCCAGTGCGCCGGGCTTCGAGCCGCTGATGGTGCCACCGAAGGGCAGTGCGCCGCTGAAGGTGTCCGCCTCTGCGCTGGGGAGTGCGCCGGTGCTGACCTATGTCAACGACTACGGCGGCCGCCCGCAATTGACGTTTAGCTGTAACGGCGCGAACTGCCAGGCGGTGGCGGGCAGTAAATAAGGTTCACGGAACTCACAGGTGGGGAAGCGATGCGAACAAGAGCCCGACGATGGAACGGCGGTTATCACCGTCATGAATGGTTGTATGCCCTGGTGGTGACGCTGGTGGCGCTGATGGTACCGCTGTGCCTGACGGTGATGCTGTGGCTGCTGCCGCCGGCACAGGCGGCGGACAACTGGCAGGTGGACGGCGCCCACGGTGTGCTGCATGTGCGCGGTGAGCTGACCGAAAGCGCCTGCCGGCTGGAGATGGCCTCTGCGTACCAGGCGGTCTCACTGGGGAATACCGCCACGGCGCAGTTGGCGCAGGCCGGTGACCGCGGCGTGCCGGTGAACGTGCAGCTGCACCTGCGCGACTGCCTGCGCGCGGCGTCGAACAACCGCGATGCGCGTTCGGGTAACTTGGTGTGGAGCCCGCAGCAGCCGGCGGTGTCGGTCAGTTTTATCGCCCCGGCGGATGCTGACAATCCGGCACTGGTGAGGGTACGCGGCGCCGCCGGACTGGCGCTGCGTATCATCGACGAGCACGGCAGGGATATCCGCCTTGGCAGTCGTGGGGTACCACTGGCGCTGGCGGTGGGACAAAGCGCGCTGAATTACCGCATTACACCGGAACGTACCCGCGCGCCGTTACTGCCCGGTGCCTATGCGGCGGTGGTGGATTTTCAGCTCAGCTATGACTAGGGGAAGCAGCATGACGGCAACGTTCAGACGGTACTGGCCCGGCTGCGGTCTGGTGATGTGGGTATTGATGTTCGGCCCGCAGGCACAGGCGGCGACGACCATCAAAGTGACGGTGACGATTGTCGCGCCACCGCCCTGCGTGATTAACAACAACAACCTGATTGAAGTGAATTTCGGCAATGACGTCATGACCACCCGCATCGACGGCAGCTACAAGAAGCAGGAGGTGGTGTACTCAGTGGAGTGTAAAAATGCGCCGAACAACGCGATGAAACTGCAAATCCAGGGCACCGGCGCCGGCTTTGATAGCGAAGTGCTACGAACCGACAAGGAGGGCCTGGGCATCGCGCTGCTGCGTAACGGCAATCCGCAGCCGATCAACAGCTGGATCAATTTTACCTATCCAAACCTGCCGCAATTTGAGGCAGTGCCGGTGAAACAGGCCGGAGCGACCCTAAGCGGCGGCAAGTTTACCGCCGGGGCGACCATGAAGGTGGAATACCAGTGAAAGGGGCAGAGGCAATGGCAGGTTATGGCGGTATTTTACTGTTGATGGCGCTGAGCGGCGCCGCAGGGGCGGCGGACAACATGAGTTTTTCCGGCACCCTTATTGAACCGCCGCCGTGCACCATCAACGACGGCGGCGAGGTGGAGGTTGATTTCGGCAACCGGGTCGGCGTGACCAAGGTCGACGGCGTTAACTATCTGCAGCCGGTTAACTATCGGGTTAGCTGCACGCCGGGTGCCAGCGCCTGGAGTATGACCCTGGAGGTGGTCGGCACGCCGGCGGATTACGACGAGGCGGCGATCGCGAGCAACGTAGAGGATTTGGCGGTGCGTCTGCTGCAAAACGGCAAGCGGCTTATCCTCAATCAACCGATCGCCGTCAGGCTGGATGCGTTGCCAACGCTGGAGGCGGTGCCGGTCAAGCGGCCGGGGGCGACGTTGAGGGAAGGGGCGTTTGAGGCTACCGCTACGCTGCTGGCGGTATACCAATGAGGCGGAGAATCAGCATGGTTGGCAAAGCGGTTAGCTGTGCCGCAGCTGTGTGGCTGCTGTGCGGGCAGCCGGGTATGGCGGCTGAGAACATGCGCCTGCACGGTGCATTGGTGGCGGAGCCGTGCGTGATCCCGCCGGGGGATGAAACGGTGGAACTGGATTTTGACACGGTGATCGACAAATACCTGTACCTGAACACCCGCACGCCCGGTCAGGCATTTGAGCTGCACCTGGCGCAGTGCGATCTTAGCCTGGGCAAAACGGTGAAGGTGACCTTCAGCGGCACGGAAAGCGCCGTGTTGCCGGGGTTGTTGGCGCTGAACGGCGCCAGCCAGGCCAGCGGTATTGCCATCGGGATGGAAACCCCGCAGGGCGAGCTGTTGCCGGTGAACCAGCAAGGTAAGGCGCAGACGCTGGTGAGCGGCGCCAACACCCTGACGGCGCGGGCCTATGTACAGGGCGAGCCGGAGGCGCTGAAGCACAAAACCATCGAGCGCGGGCCGTTCAGTGCGGTGGCGACCTTTAGCCTGGAGTATGAATAACCGCACTGAGGCATGGCAGGCCGCGTATCGCTGGCTGTGCCAACGCCGCCGCCATGCGCCGCCCAATGCGGATATCTGGCATCTGCGCTTTCACTGGGCGCAGCAGAGTGAACGCCTTTGGCGGCAACTGCAAAACGGGCATTACCGCCTGGCGCCGATGCAGGTATTGCGGCGTGGTGGCCGCAGCTGGGTGCAGTGGTGCGCGCAGGATGCGCTGATATTGAAGTGGGCTGCGCTGCAGGCGGAACCGCTGTTGCCAAAACCGGCTCGTTGCCTGCATTTGCGCGGGCATGGCGGTAGCGCGGCGTTGGTGGCGGAAGTCCGGGAAGCTCTGGCCGGTGGAGAATACACCTTTGTCTACCGAACGGATATTCGCGGCTATTACCGGCACATTCGTAAACAGCAGGTGATTAATCAGCTGAAATGGCAGGTGGCCGACCCGGTGCTGTTCGATGTGATGCAGCAATACGTGCATTACAGCGTCGAAGACGGCGGTGAGTTTTATACCCCGCCAAGCGGCATTTGCCGAGGTTGTGCGCTGAGTCCGCTGATTGGCGGCAGCTTATTGCACCACGTAGACAGTTTTTTTAACGCTCAGGAGGGCGTGTGGTATGCGCGCTATATGGATGACTTTTTGTTGTTTACCCGCACCCGCTGGCAACTGCGGCGCAGCGTTAAGCGGCTGCATGAATTTTTTGACCTGGGCGGCTTTGAAACCCACCCGGACAAGACCCAACTGGGCAGGATTGCGCAGGGTTTTGACTGGCTGGGGGTATGGTTTACCCCCACGGGGTCCACCCTAGCGCCCAGAGCGCTGGAAAACCACCGTGCACGACGCGCGCGGCTTTACGAGCAAGCTTGTAGACAAGGGCTGTCATCGACAGACACTGCGGAACGAGTGCGAACGTACGAGGCACGGTGGACAATATGGGCAGAGCGTATGCTGGGTCATCCACTGGATGATATTTGCTGATTTTCGCTCTGCCGGACGAATGAAATTATGCGAGCTCGACCGACGATGAACGATAACAGAAACGCCTGGCCTGCACGCGGCTTTTTAGCTCTCCTCGCCGTGACCCCCGCAGCATCGGGGTACGATTTGCCATTTGCGCTTCCCTCCTTCGTGCCCCAGTCTCTAGAAGTGGACGTGCAGTACGATTATCCCTCTAAGTGGCATGCGTATGTGAATACGGTACAGACCCTCGGGTCCTCCCCCGACTCCGTCTCCGGTGCCCTGTGGGGGAACGCCGAATGCGACCGCGATGAGTCCTGTCTGACTGTGCGTGCCAGTGACGGTCGCACAACCCGCCGGTGGTTAAAAAAAGTTCGCAAATGCCTGCCTACTCAGGGCCCGGGGTGGCTGTCCGAAGCAGTAAGCCGGTTCGTGCACGAGAACTTCGACAATTCCGCAATGGAATATCTCGGAGAATACACCGTCCTACGCACATCCAATGACCTCCAGATCTGCATCGGGGATGGATCGTGGCCTTACAGTCTGGGGTACTCGGAAGTGGGCAGCCCTACCCAGCCCATCACGTGCAGTCTGCGCATGCCTGGGCAGGTGGATCTCGGTGTGATTGCAACGTCGGTGTCACGCGAGGTCCTGGGGACGATCAGCTGCCGTGGAACCAGTGAAACTGATGTCCGCATTTCGATCAACGGACCCTCTACCATCCAGCCCGTCCCCGGCCTAGAATTGTGGACAACGACACCTGAATGGACCACGCATGTGACAGGAGACGGTAATCCTGTGGGGGTTACGATCAATGTTGGTGCGGATATTCGTGGCCCCGCACCCGGACCCTACTCTGGGGTATTTGTTTACCAAGTCGAATATCCGTAACGCACCGGACCCCTCTGCACGTCCCCCCCGGTGCTACACGGATCCCGGGATGCAGTCGGGTCCTGGTGAGAAACCGCGCTAGGACACCGATACACGTTCACCCCACCGCGATACACTGCCACTCCGCAAGACCGACTTCGTCAGGGACGGCAAATCGCGGATATGATACCGTTTACAGCTGCCTTGCTTCTCATATCGACGCGCCCTCGGCGCTGGCGCGGCGCGTCCACCACGTTTTCCATATAGGGGGGGGTTATTGTTTGTTAATGAGTACGGAGTATTTTTAGTCCTGACCGGTTTTTTGGGGTTCGACTAGCGGGCTCATGCACCTGGGCGATATCTACAATCTGTCTATAAACATACAATGAGCAGATCGCAACCGTCGTAGACAGGTTTAGCGGGAAAAAATACCTAAATATTTACTTTCCGGTAATTATACAAAAATAAACTATGTCGATACACGGAATAATAAAAACTCATTAAAAGCTCGTTTTTATTTGCTCTGACTTCTATAACCTACAGTCAAGTTGTTAGCGTGAAGGCCAATGTTTCTGTCTTTGTGGCGCCTCGCCGGGGCCTAAAGTTGGTTTAGAACAACGGTAGCTATATGCGTGTGATATGACCTCGACCTATGCTTTCACATCACCGATTGCAATTTTTTGTTTTACATCATCAGCGAATTGTGACTAGAAGGCGGCATACACAACTATTCAGCCGACGATTCCGGGAGAGGGGGAGAAAACGTATTTCTTTATGGCATTCTCGTTAATTGTTGGCAATCAGTAAAAAACAAGAAAGTGTGGGAACCGATTGTAAGCACACTCATTTTAGTTCCACGCACTTTTTTATTTCAGCCATCAGTTGATCCCTTCCCAATATCGGTGCCAGGGTAACTCAGAGATCCCGGGCATTTTTGCTCTTCTCCCGTGATCAGCCCACAATATATATCCGTAGCCTCGAATATGGGGGGGACAACCCGGGCGCGCGGAGCATATATCTCCTACCAACCCTGGCAAGCGTTTGGGATCAGATTATCCCTGCTTTCCGACAGACGGGCCGGGAGATCTCGATGCTGCGATACGGCAACACATTAACGCCTATGTCCTGAATGTTCCATTACCCTATATGGGAGTTGGCCAAACGTGGGGAAATGGGCTTTCGATAAATATTAAGCTGTGCAAGTCTGCATATGGCTGGGTAAGTGCCTCCTATTCAGGAACGCCTCAAACTTCAAATATCCAATGTATCTGTTGGGGCTTACTGAAATCACGCTGACGCAAGCAATTCCGGTCATTGATGCCTCCTATGGATTATCGTGCGTTGGAGTGGGAATGACAAACGTGCGTTTGTCGGTCGTTGGGGCGTCGATGGTTTACCCCACACCCGGCCTCAGCCTATGGACCCAGCCTCCGGCAAAGCCGATCCTGGGTGTTGCCGGCGTGTCTATGCCTTTGGTTATCCGCTTCGGGATGGATACCCCACTTCCAACCATTCCGGCTGGCAAATACCAAAGTACCTTCGTTTACGTGGTGGAGTATCTCTGATTATCCAGGCTCCATGCCACTACGGTATCGTTGCACGGTAGCCTGCGGGTTGCGAGGTGCAGCTGGAACAGATTGCTATAGTGGCTAATATCCTATTGATTATCCACTGATTCATCCGCCGGAAGCTAAGTTGGTCAATGTGATACGGTTATTGCCCTCTATATCGAATGTTCAGTTGTTATCTATTGATTTTTCTATGTTATTTTATTTTTATGCTGGAGGGTACATTGCTTCGTGGAAAAAATAAATTATTGCTTGAATAGCGCAGAAAAAATCAGGGCTGAAAGCCATAAAATAGATGGATACACTGAATGGTGAGGTGATTTATTGCTTGTCTTAGATTTAAATTCTGAATTATTCGATTTTTTATATTTATTTTGCTGTCTTTGATTAACCATTCTTATCATAAAACCATGAGTTGATATGCCATCAGGCTCTGTTTCTTCAAAGAACATGCCGAAATCGGCAGGAGATAATCAGGAGATAATAATGCCAACTCTGTTAGAGCATGATCCCGCAGCCCTATGTCGCCACCGGCATGCGCCCAATCTCGGTTTGGACAGTGTGCCCCGTTCAGCAACGGTATCGGTATCTGCTGCGGATAACTATTTTGCCCAAGGTTTGCAGACCGTGGCTGCCGATATTGTGCGTGTGTCAGGCAGGGCGCTGAGCGAAGCGGTGCGGGTGATCTACCGGCGTGGCATGGTTTGCGTGGTAATGGAAAGAAGAGCATCACAAATAAAAGGAGTCGTGTCGCCCTGGCGGGTGCTGCCCGTGTGGGCGTCGCTGGAACAGGCGCGCCGCGTGTTATCGGCGTTGCTGGAAATGCCAGAAATATCCGCAACTCAGAACGTCCCTAATGAGCCGCACACTAGCCCGGTGGCGTTTACATGGCGGGAACAGCGGGTGTTGCAGCTGCTGCGCAAAGGGCGTTCGCAAACTGAAGCGGGCATCATATTGGGCCTCAGCGTAAAAACGGTAAATGCTTATAAACAACGAGCCTTGCGCAAGCTGGGGCTGAAGAATAACCGACAGCTGCAATATTGGTTGCTGGAGAATTTATCAGAATAAAATAGATTGGCAATATTCTAAAGCAATAACAAATTATTAACATAACTTCTTTCTTATTTCATCCAGGGGCTGATATTAAGCCTTAGCGTGTGTATCGCATTTTCGTTACGCGCGTTAGTCGCGGCTGGTCATATTAGGCCGCAGGTTTTTGGACGTTCGGCATTGTAGATGCCGATGTGAATAAAACCACTGGAGATAGCGTGATGAAAACAGGGAGAAAGCGGATTAGCCCATTGGCATTGAGCCTTTGCGGCGTGTTATGGGCCTGTGCGCAGGGAGCGTTGGCGCTCGAATGCCATCTGGACAGTGAAAACGGCATCACGGAGGAAACGGAAAACATCGGTGCACTAACCGTAGCCGCCGATCTGCCGGTGGGCAGCCGGCTATGGACCTCGCGAACCATGACCCGCAGCGTGGTGTGCTGGGCGACCGGCAGCACGAAGGAGGAGTGGGTCTATTTTTATGGCAATCCGGTGGGCGATGTGGTGCGCCCCGGCATTGGCATGGGGCTGATTTATAACGATGCGGATCTTGGCATCGTCAAGGCCGGCAGCAAGGTGCAAACCGATATGTGGCGACTGAATAACAAACCGGAAAAGGGCCTGGTGAAATATCAGGTCTACCTGGAGAAAACGGGCGAAATCAAGGAGGGTGGGAACGACTCGGTGGCGGTGTTTCAGCTGGACGGTTGGCGCGGGATTAACTCTACGCCGGGTAAAAACTATCGATATATTTTGCAGGGATTGGGAGCGATCAAAGTCTCAACCTGCTCCGTGACGATCGATGCGCCGCGGGAAATTGATTTTGGCGTTATTACCTCCATTGCTGCTCCAGGAGTGATTGGCACCCGCGATCTTACCGTCACCGCAACCAAGAGCCCTGCCTGTCACGCAGGCAGCAAGCTGGGCGTCGCCTTAATATTTTCTGCTCCGGGCGGCGGTGTGGTGGAGAACAATACCGCATTAGATATGGGCAACGGCACCTATTTCAGCATCCGGGAAAAAGGCGTGAAGGTTGCCTTCGAGACCCCCGTGAGTTTTTGGGACAATGTGCAAAGCGGCAATCAATTTCAGGCCACTTATAAAACCGAGCTCAACGTAAAAAATACGCTGCAGATGGGGGCAGCGAGTAAAAGCATCATACTGAACGTCAACTATCGCTAGCTATATCAACACTCTCATGGCGCGATATGGCGCCATGAGGCATCAACTCGCTCTATTTTTTGGCGGTACAACTATGCTGTTTGAGCGTATATTTTTTATATTTATATTTCTGCTGTTTATTCCGGCGGTAATTTATATTCCCCAGGCTAGCGGATTGGGGCTGGCACTGCCGCTCAATTTGCTGGTCTGTAGCGGTGCCGCTCTGTTGATGGCGGTATGCTGGGGGGCTGTATCGCTGCGTTGCATGGTGATAACCCCCCTCTGCCGTACAATGTTGCTCGCAGGTCTGCTGTTGGTGCTGCCGATGTTTTTTGCTCAGGCTGAGTGGCGAAACGCCGCCATCTGGCGGTTGGCTGGCATAGTGGCAGGGATGATGTTCTATTTCACCTGGCTGCAGGTGAGCATGACCGCGTGGCAACGTTATGCCGTGCTGTATTTGATCCTTTTTGCGGTAACGGCGCAGGCGATGGTTGTCTTGTCGCAACTGTTTGCTTTATCGAACGTGCAAGGCGCCTTCGGTATTCTTCAACAGCCCGATTTGCTGGCCAGCTTGTTCGCCACCGGTCTAGCGCTTGCGCTAATGGCGTTTTTGCTGCCAGGATTTCGCCTGCCGCAGGCCCGTGCCGAAGGTTGGCGTCGCCGGGCTCTGGCCGCGATGTTGGCGTTGCTCTCAATGGCGCTGGTATGGGTGCAGTCCGGCATCGGTTGGTTGGCGGGAGGGGCCGTGTTGGGGGGCGTTGTCCTGCTCCTGTGGCGGCGTTATCCGCGGGATGTTGTCACGGTTTCCTCATGGGTGAGCTGCTCCGCGCTGGTGGCGGTAGTGATATTGCTTATAAGCAATGAATCCGGAGGTATGCTGCATTATACCAGTTATGAGGGCGTCGACGACGATCGCTGCAGCCAGCTGACGATGATTGCCAAAAAGCCGCTGTTCAGCTGGGGCTATGGCGGGTTTGAATACGGCTTCCAGTCTGTTCGTGAAGATCAAACTCAACCAAGGAGAGCGGCCGAGATTGTTCGTCATCCCCCAGGCGAGCCGGTCCTGTGGAGAGCAGAAGGCGGTGTGGCGGCGTGGCTGGGCATGGGAATGCTGGCATGGGAAGGTTTGAAGCTGGTTACCCGTGCTCGCTGGCGCGACCGATGGGCCTTCGCAAGCAGTAAGGAAACGGCGGGGGAGGCGCTGGCTCTGTGCCTGGCGCTACTGCCGATGGCGCTGAATATCCTAACTAAAAGCCCGTTTCACCTTTCGGCGCTGCATGGATTGGTGTTTTTGATGTTGCTGGCTATGCTCGATCGCCTGGTCAGCCCTCGTCTGGCGCGTGGCGCGTTGCTACGGCATTGGCGTTGGCCGATGTTGGCGCTTTCTTTGGCGATACTGTCTGTCATGGCGGCAGAATATATGTGAAATGCCGAGGTTGTCGGGGTAAGTGAGCAGGGTAAAAAGAACTTTTACGTAATAGCTTTAGCGGTAATGTGGCGGTGATTTAGCTATAAAGCTTCACGTAATTATCACATCTGTAGCCTAAGTGAGCTGTAACAGAACGACGGCGGTTCCCCACATTGGCACCGGTTTCTGTCCGTAGAGCTAAACCATTTAGTTACAGATGAATAGCAGTGCACAGGTAAATGTTCATAGCTAAGTTCATATTAAATTGAAACAAAAGGAAAAGTTATAAGTTGTGAATAGGGTGCACAGTTTCTCTGTAAATCTTTTTTATGCTACCCATCAACTCGTAAGACAGCCGGGAGTTAGGCTATTGGCCTTAAGACGATGTTAGTGTGTATCTTTGAGTGTAAGTTGGTTTTTTGTTTTTTTTTAAATCATTATGAATCAATGCGATAGTTTTGTTTTTTTGACTCCTATTATCGGCACCACCTCACTTTTTAACTTTCCCTTTCGTACGCTCCGTCACCGACTCTGTCAGCAACGCTAAAGCCTATTAATCCGGCGCATGATGCAATACCTGGGCTTGCGTGCCATAAATCGCACAACACACAAACGTCGTAAACGGGAATATGCGTTGCTACGTTGGGACCTCACCGTCTTTTTCTTATCTGAGAAGAAAGGCATTAACGCGATTAATTCATTTAAACAAGTGAGGTTGTTATGTGTGAAGATTTAATTTCAAGAACGAAGTGTTTTGTCTTTAATGGTCAAAGATACAGAGTCTTTATCTCTCATCGCAGGGGGATTGGCGGTAATTTGAACCCGCTGTATCTTTTGGATGCTAACTCCCAGTTTTCGGTCGTGACGGAACGTAACAACAGAAAACGCGATGGGGATATTCTTTATGTCGGCATTGGCTATCAAGACGGGGTGGATGTCTTGAAGGCAAGAACCCGCGATTATACGGTTCCCTCAGGAGAGAAAGAGTTTGCGGAAGGGGGCGGAGCGGCAGCGTTTTATCAGTTTATTGCCGCATGCGTTAAACCATGGGTCGAAGCGCATTATCCTGTCAACGTAGATCGGCAAACGCTGGCAGGCCATTCGCACGGTGGTCATTTTGTGTTGTATACCCTGTTTAATCATCCTGATGCATTTCAAAATTATTTAGCGGCCAGTCCATCCATTTGGTGGGGCAATGGGGCGTTGATTCCTGACGGCAAGTTAGCCATTGATGAACATGTCAATCAGGTCACGCTGATGGTGGGAGAGTATGAAGAAAAGCTTCATCCCCAAAGTAATGAAACAGAGAAAATGCAGATCCTTAGAATGAACGCCACGCCTAAGCTGCGAGCCAGAAATTTGGCGGAGAAGTTGATCGGTAATGAACAGCGCTGTAGCTTTGTTTTTTGCACCGGACGGCGCCACCCCGGCGTTATTAAGGATTATGCACAGGTGGCAAACCTGATCGCTGGGCATCGTCCACAATATGACGGGCTTTAGAATAGACATAGCGTTATTCAAGATCGATTTTATTGCTGTTAGTCCGGGCTGACGCTGCGAATCCTATCAATGCGAGTCACCTAGATTGTCAGTGGGAAGTCACCAGGGAAAATAAAATAGTCGACAAGGATATGGCCCCCTAGGGGCAACACGCTTAGCGCGGCGTCAACGGCTGGCATGATAGTCATGAATACATGCACATTATCCACTTTAAAAACAACAAGATATTAAAGTGTTGAGCCTTCGCCGCAGGAATATTCCTCCTCTTGCCGTACGTCTTTTTCCTGCCTTTCCCCGGTTAAACAACCGTTTAATTAATCACTGTTATAATTACCCCTGTTGAGCCTTGATGGGTGAATGTTTCTTCCTCAAGCATTGCGATGCGGCGCTCTGTGGAGCGGCATCCGTTTTTGGACATGCCGGTGGTTCGGTGAGAAGTTAGGAGAAGTGCACTATGAGCAGAAAAGACAAGCTCGCGGCGGCCCTGCTGGCCATCTTCCTGGGTGGGCTGGGCATTCACAAGTTTTACTTAGGGATGAAGTGGTGGGGGCTGTTCTACCTGCTGTTCTGCTGGACGGGGATCCCGGCGATTGTCGGCTTTATCGAAGGTATTATTTATCTGTTCCAGTCGGAAGAGAAATTCAACCAGAAATACAATTCTGGTCTGATTTAATGCTTTTTCTGGCGGCGCTTCCTGTTAAGGGAAGCGCCGTTTTTCATTCCGTTACTGTTTCTTCATCATCATCTTGCCGCGCATTTCTTTGCTCATCATTTTATTCGAGCTGGAAATCACGCAGTTATATTGCTTGCCTTGGTTAATGATCATAAAGGTGCTGACCGGATCTTTAAAATTCTTGTCGATGGTGAAATAAATATACGCCTGTGGCAGCGCCGCCGGTTTAAAGGCGCCGAAGGCATACACATCCGCCAGGCCCAGCGCGGAGAGATCGACCGTCAGCTCCATCGGTTTCATGGAATCCGGCGATGGGAACATCGACTTGGCCGACATCATCATGGTGCTGCTGTTGATGGTGTAATCGGTTTTGACCTTCATGCCCATATATTTCGATTCCGGCATGGAAAGTTCTTTTTTGCAGGCGGCGTCATGCTGCGGCGCCGGGCTGCCATTTTCCATCACGGCGTGCACGTGTTCCAGCATCACCGCCGCGCTGCCGGTGGTAGGCTGCGCATCGGCCGCGTAAGCCACGCCGCTGAAGGCGGCCACAGAGGTAAGGATAATGCCTGTAACGATTTTCATTGTCGCTCTCCGGAATGCTAATAATGATATTAATTGCGGTGTGTAGCCTATTGGCTTGATAAAACGCAAAGTTACCCCGTTCCATGGAGATAAAGCCTCCTCGGAATATTGTCGATAAAATATTTCCTCGCCCGTTAAAAAGCGGACTTTTTTAATTGCTGTCAGTGTCTTTGCCTGTGTCCAACTGCATATAAATAGTATGTCTAAACATAGTCAATGTTTGGAATATGCACAAATTATTGCAGTTTTTTTCCGCTTTCCTTTTCCGGTTTTTAACAAGGGGTAAATATTATATTGATATACAGGCAGTTATCTTTTTACGTTAAAGGCACTCTGTGAAGCGTTATTTATGTGATCTTTATAGTCACAGAAATAACTCTGAAATTATTATCTTTCTATTTAACGGCTAATTATTCATGGCATAGGCTTCAACCCCTGACGTTTCCTGCGCTAGAATCAGGCGGCCGCTCTCTGTTGAAACAAGGATATCGCCATGGCCGCCTGGGCCCTTTTGATCGTCGGTTGGTTGCTGATTTGGCAGGATTACCCGATTCTCGGCGCGCTGTGCATCGCGCTGTTTGCCCTGCTGCAGTGGACGAAATACGCCGCTAAAGGCGCGCAACAACCCGAGGGGCAGGCCGCTGAGTGGCGCAAGACCGACTGGCGTTCGCAACCGATTGAGATGGCGCACGCCGGTGACAGCGACCGGCAGATCGGCGGCGTAGGGGAGCTGGGCATGGGCGGCCCCAACTTTTGGACGCTGCTGCTGCGCGACGGAGCGATTGTGCAGGGCGCCTGTGCGGCGCCGCAGGACGTGGATGATGGCAAGCTGCGCCTGATCCCGACCCGCAGCCGCGAGGGTGAGGGGCTGACGGTATACGAACCCGCCGCCCGGGCGATGTACGCGCTGCCTGCGCTGACCGATCGCGAACAGAAAGCCTTGGCCGCCGGTGCCGCTGAGGCGCTGGTGCGGCTGCGGGCGAGGTGTCGGCAGGTGGAGGCTACGCCGTTGCATCCGGTGCGTGGCCTGTGGGTGCCGCAGTGGGTGGAGGATCCGGCGGATCGTCTGGAGATCGCCTTGCCCAGCGGCCGCACGCTGGCGGCGCGTTCGCGGTTACCGGCGGATCTGCGCCAGGCGGACGATCCCGCCGCGCTGCTGCACGCGCCGCCTTATGAGCTGTTGTTGGATAACCGGCCGACCGATCTCTTGGTACGCGATCTCGAACGCGTGACGGAATCCCCGACGGGCGACGGCTTGAGCGTCGGCGGCTGCCAGTTCCGCGGCGAGCAGATCGTTGACGGTCTGTACCATCTGTATTTTGCCGGCGAGTGGTTCAGCCTACTCTCTTACGCGCATAAACCGGCGGGCGGGCGCGGGGCGGACACCACCTTTTTCGTCGAGCGGGTAGAGCCGCAGGATGGCGGGGTGTTCGTGATTGAATGGGATGCCTACAGCGTGGGGCCGGACGGGCGCGAGCCGCGCGTGGCGGCTCCGCCGGTTCTGGTTGTCGCGGTAAGCTGGCAGGACGCGCCACTGCAGCTGCCCACGGCCAATAACCGCATGACCGTGCGCTTGCCCAACGCCACGACATGATGCTTAAGGCAGCACCCTGACTTCGCCGTTCTGCAGGGTCAGCACGGCGATCGGGCTGCCGGAGAAGCATTCCCTGAACGTCCAACCGCTGGGCCGAAACGCCGCCGCTGGCAGCCCGGCTTGCCACTCCTCCCACTGCACGGCCGGCTGATCCGGCGGCAAAAAGAAGGTGACCAGCCAACCGGCTTCGCAGCGCACCGTTTGGCCGCTCGGGCGGGTAAAGGTATGCGCGCTCGCCAGCTCCATCACCGGCGGTAAAACCTCGAAGGCGACGATCGGCACGCCGGCCACGTTTTGCGGCTGAGGGAAGCGCACTGCGGTGACACCGTTCATCGTAACGGGGCTGTTTTCGCTGCCGGGCAGGCGCGGATCCTGCCGGTTTACCCAGCTTCCTTTTGGCAGCGCGATCTCACCAAACGGCCTGGCCTCGTCGAGCGTCAGGTAGCTGCGTTGGTTCCAACGATCTTCAGCTCGTTGGCTTTTGATATCCTGGATGAGGGTGCCGATCAGCGCCAGCATGCATGCCACCGGGTACACCGCCAGCGCCGAGGCGAGCAGATAGCCGCCCCAGGAGAGCGGCGGACGCGGGCGGCCGCAGCGGGCGGCGACGTAGCGCCAGCCCCACCAGGCGATCAGGATGCCGGCGAGCAGCAAGGCCAACAACAGCGCCAGCAGCCCCGCGACGCCGGCGCCATAACCTAACAGCATGGCAAGTTCCTCATGTTCACGGCGTGGTGGCGCGGTAGCGAACGAAGTAAGGCAGCGCCGGGGTATCCCGGGCGTCGTCGTAGTGGCTTTCCGGTTCGACCACGGTCTGGCGTGCGTCGTCGCGCCCGTTGTAGCGATACTCCAACGGTTGCCGGTAGCGCACGTCGGATGAGCGCAGATCGAAAATCAGCGAGAGACGCGCATCGCCGTTATCCGTTTGGGCAACCAGCTTGTCGTTGCCCGCCCACAGCTGATACAGCGATTTATCGCCATTTTCCAGCAGCGCCGTCAGCTGCCCATCGGGCTGATAGCGCAGGAGCTGATACAGCCCTCTGTCCAGCGTCTGCGCGATCAGGTAGATGCCGCCATCCGGGGCCTGCGCGCTTTCGTTCACGCGCACCAGTAGCCAATGCCATTCAGTCATCTCGCCGGTTTTGCCGTTAACGGCGATGTGCAACGCGCCGGATCCGAGCACCGGGTTCATCCAGAACAGCACGCGATCTCCATCAACGGCGGTAAAGATCTCGGGCATGGATTTGCGAGCAGCTTTGCCGAAACGCGTCGATGACTCTTCCTCGCCGCGCTCAAAGCCCAGCAGCTGCCGCTCGTCCAGCAGTGCCGGCAGATTCAGCGTCTGTCGCCAATGGGCGCCGAAGTCCGGGCTGTAGAAAATGCCCTCGGTACTGATGAAATACAGCGCGCGTTTTCCCGGCAGCGCCACCAGTTTGCCGCCGATCAAGGACGGGAGATTGTCATCGCCTTCCGCCCAGGGGAGCAGCGGCCCGATGGTGCCCCGCTGCACATCGACCAGCCGGCGCCCCTTGGACAGAAAAAGCACGCACTCTTGCGCGCTGCAAACCGCATCGTGGATCGACTCGTCGAGCTCCCCCAGCATTTGCAATCCCTTTGGGCCGACGAACAGCACCTGGCTGAGGTAGTTGGCCGCCCAGCCGTAAAAGCTGTTGTAGGCGCTGGTCTCACTTCTTTTGCTGGTGAGCAGCAGAGCGCCGTCCTGTGCCGGGTAGCTGTGGATGAGATCGTAGCGGGCTATCGTCGGCAACGCCTCGTCGCCCTGGGTCCATTGCCACTGTGCGTAGCGTTGCTCAGGAGCGAGGAAATAAAAGCCCAGCGCGCTGGCCAAAAACAGCGTCAGGATGAGAAGAGGTCTTTTATAAAGCGCTAACGTCATCATTTCAGCTCCGTCACCTGTTCCTGCCGCCATAGCCTGCGGCGCAGAGTGCGCAGGTATTTGAACGTCTTAAACGTGCGGTGCTGGTCAAAAGCGTAGAGGCGGCAGATCTGGGCGAAGCCCTCGATCAGCAGCGCCAGGCCGCTGACCATCAGCATCATCAGCAGCAGAATCGGCGGCAATTCGCTGCCGAGGCGCTTCAGGGTCCAGGCATCCAGGTGAAAGCCGGCAGGGGTATCGGCGTTATCCCACACTATCAGGGCGAGCATAATGCACATCATGATCGCGCCGAGAATGAAGACGGCGCGTGCGCACAGGTTAAGGCCGGCTTCGGTGAAGTAGCGATTGCTGCCGATGAGATAGGTCTGGCGGTCGCGGTGATTGATGATTCCACGCACCTTGGGCAACTCGGGAATGACGTCATTCTCGCAGTACAACACCTGCAGCGGGTCGCCTTTGGCGATGAAAAGCGGATGTTGCCGACGAAATACCGGATGCAGTTTGGTATTGGGGACGTTGAGCGCGCGGGTCGTCAACGCGAAGTGCGTATCCTTCTGACGCCACGCATAAGTGTCCAAATACTGTACCTGCCGCGGGAGCTCATATTGGCAGAGTTCGTAGCTCAGGGCGTTGACCGTCTCGATGCCGGAGGCCTCGACGCCGTTCGGAAGGGGAGGCGCGGTCTGCAGCGGTGCGGTCGTCGGCACGGTGTCTGCGCGGGCGGCCCGGTATTTGATGCCGGGGATTTTCAGGCTGAGTGAGCCGGGCGGCGTGACGTCTTGCCCCTGCAGCACGCGATCCAGCGCCCTGAGCAGGCGCCTGCGGCCGCGGTGCCCGATCAGCAGCAGCTCTGAACCGACGAACAACACCATGCCGACACCGATAAGACCGGCGATGATGGCGATAAAGAACAGGACGATGGTCAGCCAGGAGTCTTCCCGGTCCATGATGAAAAAGCCCGCCGGGAAACCGCCGGCCAGCACGATGCCCAGCAGCAGCAGGGCAAAGTATTTCAGCTTGTATTTCAGCGTTCTGTCGGGCTCCAGCCGGCCTTTCGTGCCGTGCAGCAGCCAGTGCAGCCAGTAGCTGCCGTCCCGCAGGCGGTGAGCGCCGATCTTCACCCGATCGCCGGCGGCGAGCGTGGCCAGCAGGTTTTCGCTGTCGCTGAAGTCGTCGCGGTAAAAAAAGAACGTTTGGCCGGAAGCGATGAGCCTCACCAGGTTGTCGGGCGCCGTCTGTTGGCAGGCGCATTGCTCGACGGTCACATGAAAAAATTGGGTTTGCATGTCATTCCCTGTCAGCGGGCGTGGCCCGAAAATTCATCCCTGGCGCCGGGTATTCAGCGCTTTTTCATCAACGGCAGCATGCGCACCAGCGCATTGTCCTTGACGATGTAGTGGTGGAACAGCGCGGCGGCGGCATGCAGGCCGATCAGCCAGTAGCCGAATGACGCCAGCGTTTTGTGCCAGCCGATAATCATCCGCGCCTGCGGCCGATCGGCCACCTCGGCGAACGGCATCGGCAGGCCGAACAGGTACCACTCCTTGCCACCCAGATAGCGCGAATACACTCCCAGCACCGGTAGCGTCAACAGCAGCAGGTAAATCAGGGTATGCGTCAGATGCGCCAGGCCGGTTTGCCACTTCGGCGGCTTGGGCGTGATAGCGGGAGTGGCGTGACGCCAGCGCAGGAACAGGCGGGCGATCATCAGCGCAAACACCGTCACGCCGCAGCTGAAGTGGGTGACGACCAGCACGTACCACGGCGCGCTGCCCGGCTCGGCAAAGCCCCGCAGCTCGATGGCGGCGCAGGTGATGACCAGCAGGATCGCCACCAGCCAGTGCAGGCGGATTTGCCACGGCATGTAGGTGTTTGGCACCGGGTTACCTTCTGATGTTAAAGGGTCTGTACGCCGATGGTAACGAAATGTTACAGGCGAGGAAAGCGCCTGCATGCAGTTTAAGCAAAATGCCAGGGGGATAGGCTTATTAAGCTATGAATTTAATGGGTTAAGTGCCTGGCGACAGGGGAGACAGTTAGCATCGTAAGTTGTGAAGTTAATGCGCGGTAGGTTCAGAGGCTGGCAGCTTATTAAGCGATGAGACGGGGGGCGCCGCAGCCCCGCTGCGGCGCCCTGGGGTCAGTTTAATTTGGCCTTGGCGAAATCGCTGCCGTTCACGTCCACCACATAGCCGCTCAGGTTGCTGCGGGTGGCGTAGAACACCTTGCCGGTGGCCAACGGCAGCCACGGCGCCTGTTTGGCGAAGATCACCTGCGCCTGTTGATACAGCTTGGCGCGCGCCTGCGGCTGGTTTTCCTGGATCGCCTGCTGGATCAGTTTGTCGTAATCCTTATCGCACCAGCGCGCCACGTTGGCGCCGCTCTGCACGCCGGCGCAGCCGAGCAGGGTGGCGAAGTTATCCGGATCGCCGTTGTCCGACACCCAACCGTAAAGCGCGCTCTGCTGTTCACCTTTGCGCAGCCCGGCCAGATACTGGCCCCACTCCCAGGTGACGATCTTGGCCTTCACGCCCACCTTCGCCCAGTCGCTCTGAATCATCTCGGCGATGCGCTTCGAGTTCGGGTTGTAGGGGCGCTGTACCGGCATCGACCAGATGTCGGTCTCAAAGCCCTGCTCCAGCCCGGCCTGCTTCAGCAGTTCGCGCGCCTTCTGCGGATCGTAGGCGTACTCCGGCAGTTTATCGTTGTAGCCCAGCATGCCCGGCGGCAGCAGCGAATTGGCCGGGGTGCCGCTGTCTTTGAACACGGCGGCGACGATCGCTTTCTTGTCTACCGCGTAGCTCAGCGCCTGGCGCACCAGCAGGTTGTCGAACGGTTTTTTCTGGGTGTTGAACGCCAGATAGCCGACGTTCAGCCCGGTAATATCGTGCAGCTGCAGGTTACTGTCGGCCTTGATGGCGGCGAATTGTTCCGGCAGCGGTGCCGGGATGATCTGGCATTCGTTGGTTTTCAGCTTGGCCAGCCGGGTTTGCGGATCCGGCGTAATGGAGAAGATCAGGTGCTTGCTGGCCACTTCGCCCTGCCAGTAGTGCGGGTTGGCGATGTAGCGGATCAGCGAATCCTGCTTGTACTGCTGCAGCGCGAACGGCCCGGTGCCGATCGGCCAGTTGTCGACGTATTCCGGCGTGCCCTTTTTCAACATCGCGTCGGCGTACTCGGCGGACAGGATCGAGGCGAAATCCATCGCCCAATCGGCGACGAAGGCGGCGTTGGGCTGGCTCAGCGTGAAGCGCACGTGATGCTCGTCCACCGCTTCCACCTTGGTGATCAGTTTATCCAGCCCCATGTCGGTGAAGTATTCATAGTTGCCGCCGGAAACCTTGTGGTAGGGGTTAGCGGGATCCTTCTGCCGCATTACGGTGAACACCACGTCTTCGGCATTGAAGTCGCGCGTTGGGGTGAAGTATTTGTTGCTGTTGAATTTCACCCCCTGGCGCAGGGTGAAGGTGTAGGTCTTGCCGTCTGGGCTGACACTCCACTCGGTGGCCAGCGAAGGAGCGGGCGTTTTATCGCTTTCACGCAGCGTTACCAGCCGGTTGTACAGCACCTGTGAGGTGGCGATAAAGGTCGGCCCGGAGCTGGAAAGCTGTGGGTTGAACGATTCCGGCGAGGCGACGGTGCAGTACACCAGCGCATCGGAAGCGGCCAGCGCGCCGCCCGCCGACAACAGGCCGCAGCCGGCCAGCGCCAATCCGGCGATAGGGTGTTTTAAAAACGTCAAGGCAAGATCCTCAGGTGGAATGGGCCGTTACCGGCGAATTGATTTAACTATAGATAACGGATGGCGAGACGGGGAACAAGCCTCTCATCTGCGCATTCTGTGCGCCCCGCATTGCTTGCCTTTACGGCGTAGATCTACACTGCGGGACAATCACTCACTCGCAAGGATTTCCCGATGAGCCACTTTCGCCCTGTCGCCCTCGAACACGCCAGCCGCCTGCTGAACCACGGGCCGACGGTCTTGATCACCAGTCGCAGCCGCGACGGCGCCAAACGCAACGTGATGGCCGCCGCCTGGTCGATGCCGGTGGAGTTCAGCCCACCGCGCATCGCCATCGTGGTCGATAAAGGCGCACACAGTCGGCAGATGATCGAAGAGAGCGGCGCATTCGGTATTTGCGTGCCGGCGGCGATGTTCATCGACGCCACCTACGCGGTCGGCAGCGTGTCCGGGCTGGACGACGACAAGTTCTCCCGCTTCCACATCGCCGCAGCGCCGAGCGCCACGCTGCAGGTGCCGCTGATCGAACAGGGCTGCGTGGCGTGGCTGGAGTGTCGGTTGCTGCCGGAAAGCGGCGCGCAGGAAAAATACGACACCTGTTTCGGTGAGGTGCTGAGCGCGGCGGCGGACGAACGGGTATTCCAACAGGGGCGCTGGCACTTCACCGCCGCCAATGCGGATCTGCACACCATTCATCATCTGGGGGCGGGCAATTTCGTGCGCAGCGGCGAGACGCTGCGGGCCAAACCGCTTTAATCGGCCTTGCGCCTGCGGTCAGCATCATAGCGCTCGCGGGCGGCGTCCAGCTCGGGGAAATGGTATTCCGCCCACTTATCCAGCGCCGCCAGCGTCTCGACCAGCGAGCAGGCGACGGCGCTGAGCCGGTATTCCACATGCGACTGATTCTTTTCACTTAAATCCAGCCGTTCGAGCAGCCCATTGCGTTCCAATTGACGCAGCGTTTGTGTCAGCACCTTCTGCGAAATGCCGTCGATGCGGCGCAGCAGCTCGCCGTTGCGCATCGGGCGTTGTGCCAGCGCAGGCAGGATCAGCATCACCCACTTGCCGGAAATCAGCGCCAGCGCATCGCGCGCGGAACACTTGCTCGAATAGACGTCGCCGGGATAAGCCATTGGGGGTTACCTTCAGGTGCGTAATTGCCAAGGGGGTGAGAAAGCCACAGCATAACAGCACCACCTTACAACGGGAGAAACAGGATGAACGTGCTGATTGTGCTGGCTCACCCCGAGCCGCATTCTTTCAATGCTCATTTGGCTGAACAGGCGCGGCAGGCCTGGCTGACGCAGGGGCACCAGGTGAAGACGGTCGATCTGTATCAGGAGGGGTTTGATCCGCGCGAGGGCGCCGGCCACTACCCCAGCAGAAAGCAGGCGGACAGATTTGATGCGATGCAGGAGCAGCGCCATCACTGGACGATCCAGGCGCTGCCGGCGGAGATCCGGCGACATATCGAGCTGCTGCGCTGGGCGGATACGCTGGTACTGCAGTTTCCTTTCTGGTGGTTCGGCGCGCCGGCCATCATCAAGGGCTGGATGGATCGGGTGTTCGTTTACGGCGGGATCTACGACAGCCGCCACCGCCATGAGAACGGCGTGATGCGCGGCAAGCGGGCGCTGCTGACCGTCACCGCCGGCGCTTCCGCTCAGGCCTGTGCGCCGGACGGGCGTGACGGCGATATGCGGCTGATGCTGTGGCCAATCATGCATGCGCTGCACTATATCGGCTTTAGCGTGCTGGAGCCGTTCCTGGTCTATGGCGTGCGCGGCGGGTTGACGGACGAGGCTCTGCAGGCGCAGAACGCCGCTTTGGTGCAGGTGACGCAGGCGTATCGGGACGGTTTGAACGCGTTTCCCGCCTGGCCGGCGGTGCCGTTCAACCGCAATGAGGATTTTGACGCCGATCTGGCGCTGAAACCCGATGCGCCGGTCTACAGCCCGTTCGTGCGGCACCGCGATCCGGATTAAAACCCGGCCTTCAGCAGCTCCTCGCGCAAATCGTCGATAATCGCCGGTTCGATGTCGGGGAACTGCTGCTGAATATCGGCGATGGCTTCGGCAACGCTGGGGCCGGCGAAGGTGCCGGAGAAGGGCAGCAGCGGCAGATTGGCGTCGCTGTCCGGCAGTTCACCGCGGATCGTGCCGGTGATCATGCCCGCTTTTTTTTCCGCCGTGAGGTCGTACTCTCCCACGTTTTTGTCGATCGGTTTCATTGGCCACCTCGCTGTCGGTGAGTGTTTTGCCCTGTCTGTTAAAGCATAGTGTTTCAGGCAATGAATACCAATCAATGTATATAATATTAATATAAAACAATAAGATGACTCTCTCCTGCCGTTTGACGTTCGCGGGCGTTCAGCGCTATGCTCGTGGCGCTGAAGGAACCTTCCTCACTGACAGGGATAGACGATATGAAAAGACTGAAAAGCGCGGCGCTGTTGCTGCCGCTGTTGGCGCTCAGCGCCTGCACCCAGCATCTCAGCAGCGCCGAGCTGCATGCCAAGCACTACATTTATCAAACCCGCGACGACTTCGAGCCGGGGTTCCGCACCGACGTGAACGGCAGCATTAAAAACGCCGTGCCGATGTTCGAACAATTCTACCAAATGGGGAAAAAGGATCGCGCGGCGGGCGTGGCGCGCAGTGAAGCGCAGAAAAAAGCCGACTATCTGGCCAGCCCGGAATTCCAGCAGAACATGGAACACAAAACCATCTTCATCAACCGCGCCTACAGCGGCTCCGACAATCCTAAACGCCGTCAGGTGCTCTCGCAGGAGGCGGTAGGCGCCTATTGGGACGGCTACGAAGGGCGCTGAACATAATCCCTCACAAATAGAAGGTAATAAAAACTGGTCTTCTGGCGGTTATTTGATTATAAAAACCGCCGCTAAGGACGATGTTCATAGATGAAACCAGGAGTGTTTATGTTGGCAAAAGTTAAGCGTTCGTTCGCCGCCGCCGTCGTATTGATGTTGGCGTTACCCGCGGTTCAGGCCGCGGATTACCGTGCGGGCGAGCAATACACCCGGCTGGATAAGCCGGTGGCCACCGCGCCGGCGGTGGTGGAATTTTTCTCCTTCTACTGCGGCCCTTGCTATCAGTTCGCCGAAACCTATCGCGTAGGCAGCACTGTCGCGCAGGCGCTGCCCGCCGGCGAGAAGCTGACCAAATATCACGTCAGCCTGATGGGCAAACTGGGCAATGAGCTGACCGAGGCCTGGGCGGTGGCGACGGTGCTGGGCGTGGAAGACAAGATTGAAGGGCCGATGTTCGAAGCGGTGCAGAAACAGCGCGCCGTCAACGGCGCCGAGGATATTCAGCGGGTGTTCACGGCGGCCGGCATCGATGCCGCCACCTACGAAAACGCGCGCCACAGCCTGCTGGTCAAAGGATTGATCGCCAAGCAGAACGAAGCGGTGAAAGCGTTCGAGGTGCGCGGCACCCCGTCGTTCTACGTGGCAGGCAAATACAAGATAGACAATGCCGGCATGGCCAGCACCAGCGTTGAAGGCTACGCCAAAGAGTATGCGGCGGTGGTGCGTTACCTGTTGGACAAACAGCCGTAAACTGGGCCGCCTGGGCCCGGTGTTAGCCGCCGGGTCTATTTCGCCGCGGGCAAATCCAACGCCTGACGCAGCTCGTCGCGCGCTTGCCGATACTGTTGCTGGAAATCCTGCTGCTGTGAAAGCTGCTGGCTGATCACGCTGCCGGCGATGCGGCCCATCTCGATATCGGAAGGGTAGTGAATGCCCGCCACTACCCGGTTGTCGCCGTATTGCCAGGCGCGCGTCATGATGGCGGCGCGCTTCTCCGGCACCATGTTGGCCAGGGTAATGCCCATCAGCGTGCCCAGCGTGGTGTGGCCGGAAGGCCAGGAGCCGGAGCTGGAGCGTTTGACGATCGGCTCGATGCGGCTGTCCAGCATATGCGGGCGCGGGCGCTTCCAGAAATCTTTCGCCGGATCGACCACCGCCGCTTCGGTAGCGACGATGCGATCGAAGAAGGCGCTCACGGCCGGCAACGCCTGGGCGTTGAACTTCGGCCCTATCACGTTGCTGTACACCCAAACGTTCTCTTCCGCATCCGCTTTGGCCTGGCTGGCCATCTCCGGCGTGCGTTTCTGTTGCATGTCGAGCACTTCCCGCAGTTCGCGCTGGGTCTGAGCCGAGTCGTTGGCCGGCGGCGGCGGCAGAATGTGGGTCAGATCCACCTGCTGCGCGGTGGTGAACGGTTGGGCTTCCTCTGCCGCCTGCGCGTGGAACGCGGCCAGCGCGCTGGCGGTAAACAAGCACAGCGCCAAAGCGGATTTTTGCAATGATTTCATCGGATCAGGTCCAGGGTGTCAAAGTGAAGGGAACAGCAGCCTTGTATCTTTGATGAGGGTTGTGATGATGCGATGACGGTTTCGTGGCGAATTGATGACAACGCGCCCGGTGAATTGTGATCGCGGCGCCAAATCCCCCGTTGATCATTGATTGTGTGTTAACGGATTGTTATGGTGTTTTTCTGTTCAACGGCGCAGCGCTGCTGCTGTTCGAAGGGAGAGATCATGACGGCATTGGCAACGCTCCGGGACGCCGGCTTCGAAGAGTGGCTGGGGAAAATCAACACCGCCTGCGGCAGGTTCTGCGCGAAAACGCTGGGGCCGGGCTTCAGCGGAGCGATGCAGGAATTCCGCGCCCATGCGCTGCGTCTGAGCGTGGTCGATGTGTCCCAGGCCCGGCTGTACCGCACGCCGCGCGAGATCGCCCGCAGCGACGGCGCGCACTTTTTTACCGTTTTCCAGCTGCGCGGCAGTGCGTTGATGGAGCAGGGCGACCGCCAGACGGTGCTCTCTCCCGGCGATATGACGCTGATTGACGCCTCACAGCCCAGCAGTTTCACCTTCCAGCGCGATTCGCGCCAAATTTCTCTGCTGTTGCCGCGCGGCTGCCTGCCGTTGCCGCCGCCGTGCGCGCGGCGTCTGGGGGCGGAGCTCAGCGCGGTGCGTCTCAGCCGCCAACTGGTGCTGAGCAGCATGCAGGATCCGCTGCTCGCCGCGGCGGAAAGCGAGGCGGTGCTGAATGCATTGGCGGCGCTGCTGCGTCCGGCGCTGGCGCTCGAACAGGCGCGGCCGGAGGGGCCTCCGTCGGTTTTCGACAAGGCGTTGGCATTGATCGACAGGCATATCCAGTCGGCGCAGCTGCGCCCGGAATGGGTGGCGGCCGAGTTGGGAGTCTCGTTGCGCAGCCTGTATCGGCTGTTCGCCCGACAGGGGCTGGTGGTGGCGCAGTACATCAGGAACCGCCGGCTGGATCTGTGTGCGCAGGCGCTGCGCAGCGCCGCCGGTCAGGAGAAGTTGGCTGGCATCGGCCTCGACTGGGGCTTCACCGATCACAGCCATTTCTCGACCGCTTTCAAGCAGCGCTTTGGCATGTCGCCGAGCGAATACCGCCGGCAATATCAATAAGTCTGGGCGCGGGGCAGGCCCGCGCCGCTTCACTCAATAGCGGATGCAGACCGATTTCGATTCGGTGTAGGCATCCAGCCAATCCGGGCCGAAATCGCGGCCGCTGCCCGACTGTTTAAACCCGCCGAACGGCATGTTCGGATCGATCAGCGTATGGGTGTTGACCCACACGGTGCCGGCCTGAATGCGCGGCGTCAGCGCCATCGCTTTCTGCAGGCTGGTGGTCCACAGGCTGGCGGTCAGCCCGAAGTCGGTGTCGTTGGCCTTGCTCAGCGCCTCTTCGGCGCTCGCCACCCGGATCAGGTTGACCACCGGGCCAAACACTTCTTCGCGCGTCAGGTTCAACCGATCGTCCGGGTTGATCACCAGCGTCGGCGGAATGTAGAAGCCGTTGGCGTCCGGCCCGGCCGCGCCGCCGATGAGCTCGGCGTTTTTCGCCCGGGCGTCGTCCAGGTAGGCCGCCACCTTGTTGCGGTGCGCAAGCGACACCAGCGGGTTGATTTGCGCGCCGGCATCCATCCCCGGCCCGACCGACAGCGATTTCACCGCCTGTTCAAAACCGGCTACCAGCTGGTCGTAAATCGGCGCTTCGATATAAATCCGCGAGCTGGCGGCGCACACCTGCCCCTGGTTGAGGAAGCTGCCGAGCATCAGGCCTTCGATCACCTGCTGCGGATCGGCGTCTTTCAGTACGATAGCCGGGTTTTTGCCGCCCAACTCCAGCGTCACGCGGGTCAGGCGATCCGCCGCAGCGCGCGCAATGCTTTTGCCGACCGGCGTGGAACCGGTAAAGCTGACTTTGGCGATCAGCGGATGTTCGGTCAGCGCCTTGCCGCACACGGTGCCGCGGCCGGTGACCACGTTGAACACGCCCGGCGGCACGCCGGCTTCGCTCGCCAGCTCGGCCATGCGCAGCAGGGTGAGCGGGGTGGTTTCCGACGGTTTGATGACGATGGAGCAGCCCGCCGCCAGCGCCGGCATCACTTTCCACATGCCGATCATCAGCGGGAAGTTCCAGGGCACGATGCCGGCGACCACGCCAATCGGCTCTTTGCGGGTATAAACCTGATATTTGGCGCCCGGCGGAATCGGAATGGACACGTCCAGCGTCTGGCCGGTGATTTTGGTCGCCAGCCCGGCGGTGTAACGCATCCAATTCAGGGTGTTGCCGACTTCTAAGCCGCGGGCGATGTTGATCGATTTGCCCTGTTCTAGGGTTTCGAGCTGCGCCAGCTCTTCGGCATGCTGCTCCACCAGATCGGCGAAGCGCAGCAGGATGCGCTCGCGTTCTACCGGCAGGCGCTGCGCCCAGACGCCTTCGCTGAAGGCTTTATGGGCGGACTGCACCGCCAGTGCGACGTCGTGTTCATTGGCGTCGGCGGTCGTGGCGATCTGCTGGCCATTGGCGGGGTTATACACCGCCAGGCGGCCTTCCGCGGCGGACGCGCGCCACTGGCCGTCGATATACAGCCCATGCTGACGATCGAGAAAACGCGATACGCTATCCAGCACGGCTACGGTATTGTCAGACATACATCCTCCGATCAGGCTCATCAGGTTAGGGTTAACCCTGAAAGTCTATATCAGCGGGAAAGCGGCGGCTTTGGTCTGCCTGACATTCGGTTTGCCCTGCGTGTCATTTTGCCGTGACGGACGAGTAAACTGCGGCCGGCGGGCGCCGGCCGAGAGGGATTACGAACTCAGCGTCGCCAGACGGGTGGCGAAACCGAGGAACAGCAGGCCGATCAGGCCATTGCCGAGCTTCGCCAGGCCTTTCTTGTGATTGAAGAAATGCGCCAGCATCGCGCCGGAGAAGATCAGCGTGCTCATGTAGATAAAGCTGACGGCTTCGAGGATCAGCGCCAGAATGGTGAACGACAGCCCGGTGTGTGCGTAGTTGAAGTCGATGAACTGCACGAAGAACGACACGTAAAACAGGATCGCTTTCGGGTTGGTCAGGCTCAGCGTCAGCGACTTGCGCAGAATGCTGTGGCCGCCTTCAATTTGCTGCTGTTGCGCCTGCGCCTTCTGCACGAAGGTGGCGTAGAGGATTTTTGCGCCGAGGAACAGCAGATAAATCGCGCCGAGAAAACGCACCAGGGTAAACAGGAACGGCGTGGTGCGGATCAGCGAAGCCACGCCGATATAGGCGCAGAAGATCAGGATCGCATCGCCGATAAACACGCCCAGTGCAGCGGTGTAGCCGGCGCGCACGCCGCGCGATACGCCGGTTTTCAGCACGTACAGCGTATTCGGCCCCGGCAGAATGATGATGAAGACCACCCCGGCCAAATAGGTCCATAAATTCAGGACGCCAAAACTCTCTAACACAATAACCTCTCCATGCGCACAACTAACAGGCAAAAACACTGGCCACGCCCGTGGCCGGCCGAGATCCTAACGCCGTGCAAGCGGGTTGGCAACGTAATAAACTTCATGTTGTTGGTTAAAAATTGTCGAAAGATTGTTGAAAACGTCGGCGCCGAATTAAAAAGCAAGAGTCGGCGTGTTTCGCTAACGGCCCGTCACTATGCTGGTTAACACCGAAACCGCAGTGAGGAACGGATGATGAAAAACTTAATCGACAGCGCCGATCCGCGCTGGCTGGCGATTGTCAGCCGCGACAAACACGCCGACGGCCGCTTTATCTACGCGGTGAAAACCACCGGCGTGTATTGCTCGCCTTCTTGCCCGTCACGCCAGCCGAATCGGCAAAACGTGGAGCTGTTCGACGACGCGGCGCAGGCGGAGGCTGCCGGCTATCGGCCGTGTAAACGCTGCCGACAGGGGCTAACGCCGCTGTCTGAGCAGCATGCGCAGCAGATCGCCGAGGCCTGCCGCTATATCGAACGAGCGGAGAAAGCGCCGTCGCTGCAGATACTGGCGCGCCACGTCGGGTTGAGCCAGTACCATTTTCACCGGCTGTTCAAGGCGATCACCGGCCTGACGCCGAAAGGCTATGCCGACGCGCAGCGCAGCCAGCGGTTGCGCTGCGGTCTTAAGCAGCAGGAGACGGTGACCGACGCGATATTCGACGCCGGCTATGGCGCCAATGGCCGCTTTTACCAGCAAGCCAACGCCGCGCTGGGCATGACACCGAAAGCCTACCGGGCGGGCGGCAAAGGCATGCGCATCCATTTCGCCGTCGGGCGCTGTTCGCTGGGCGAGATCCTGGCGGCGCAAAGCGAAGTCGGCATCTGCGCCATTTTGCTGGGGGACGATGCGCAGCAGCTGGTACAGGATCTGCAGGACAAATTCCCCAACGCCGAACTGATCGGCGGGGACGCGCAGTATGAAACGCTGATGGCGCAGGTGGTGGGCCTGATCGAAGCGCCGGAGAGCGGGCTGGCGCTGCCGCTGGATATTCGCGGCACTGCATTCCAACAGCGAGTCTGGCGGGCGCTGCAGACGATACCGGTCGGTGAAACCGTCAGCTACGCCGATATCGCCCGGCGCATCGGCGCGCCGAAGGCGGTGCGCGCAGTAGCCGGCGCCTGCGCCGCCAACATGCTGGCGGTGGCGATCCCCTGCCACCGGGTGGTGCGCAACGACGGCGCCTTGTCCGGTTATCGCTGGGGCGTCGAGCGCAAGCAAGCCTTGCTGGAAAAAGAGGCGCAGCGATGAGCGGCGCGCTGGCGGCGCGGTTGGTCGAATTGGACTGGTCGGCGATCGAACGCGAACTTGATGCGCAGGGAAGCGCGCGCCTGCCGGGCGTGCTCAGCGCCGAACTGTGCCGGCAATTGGCGGCGCTTTATCCGCATGGCGAACATTTTCGCAGCCGCATCGTCATGGCGCGTCACGGTTTTGGCCGCGGCGAGTACCAGTATTTTGCGTATCCGTTACCGCCCCCGGTGGCCGAAGCGCGCAGCCTGCTGTACGCGCGGTTGGCGCCGTTGGCCAATCGTTGGAATGCCATGCTGGGTCTGGAGACGCGTTATCCCGCCGAACACGAGGCCTACCTGGCTGAATGCCATCAGGCCGGCCAGCGGCGGCCAACGCCGCTGCTGTTGCGTTACACGGAGGGGGATTACAACTGTTTGCATCAGGATTTGTACGGCGAACGGGTGTTTCCGCTGCAGGTGGCGTTCCTGCTTTCCGCCCCCGGGCAGGACTTCACCGGCGGCGAGTTTGTGCTGACCGAACAGCGGCCGCGCATGCAGAGCCGGCCGGAGGTGGTGCCCTTGCAGCAGGGGGACGCGGTGGTGTTCGCGGTGCACCATCGGCCGGTGGCCGGGGCGAGAGGCTACTATCGGGTCAATCTGCGCCACGGCGTCAGCCGGATACGCACCGGGCAACGCCACACGCTAGGGGTGATCTTTCACGACGCGTTATAGCTTGCGCGCCAGCAGGGTGGCGAAGCGCAGCGAGATGCGGTTGCCGGCGGCATCGGTCTTGTGCAGTTGCCCGACGTCCTCGTTGTATTTGAGGATCTGCCAGTCGCGATAATAGTGCTTCAGCTCGCCCGGCTTGAAGGTGAACGGGAACGGCAGCGGGCAGGGATAATCCTCGGTATCCATCGCCGCCACGATCAGGTTATGGCCGCCGGGTACGGTGCTGTCCTGCATGTTTTGCACGATATGCGGGATCTGCTGACGCTCGAGGAACATCAACACCACGGTGGACAGGATGAAGTCATACTCGCCGCTGAAGCGGTGGATATTGAGATCCTGCACCCTGGCGCTCAGGCGGGTCAATTGCTCGGCGTCGATGATCTGGTTGAGGCGCGCTATCGACGGCGCGTGCTTGTCCCAGGCGGTGACGTCGAAGCCTTTCAGATTGAGATAGAGCGAGTTGCGCCCGCCGCCGCAGCCCAGATCCAGCGCCTTGCCCGGCGCGATGCGTGCCGCCGCCTCGATCACTTCGGAATGGGTGCGCGTCAGTTGGTATTTCTTGTGGTAGTACTCTTCCGGCGAGCAGTAAAACGCCAGCCGACAGGTCATGTCGTCTGAGAAGGAAACGATGCGATGCCACTGCTGCGGTTCGATAAACGGCGGCTGGCTTTCGGGGCTGAACTGCCAGGTCTCGGTGGTGGCGCCATCCTCGGTCATCATGGCGAACGTCAGGCTGCCGCTCAGCACGGTGAGTTTCGCCCAGGTGCCGCTCTGGGTGTTGTGGCGCTGGCGAAAGGCTTCCGGCAGCGTGTCGCTGTTCCATTCCGGCAGGGTTTTATAGCAAAGCAGCTGCTGCTCCATAGGGGGGCTCCTCTGGCTGGGCGAGCAAAGTGATTTATATGATGCATATAAAATACATCTTTATCGGTCGTTTGAACATAGCGGCCTGACGGAAAGACGCGACGAGATCTTTATACTGGATTGTGCGCGGCGGCTGGGCTAATTTCAGTGCTGTTGATGTCATTACGTTCAGGGAAAAGATGCCGATACGCCGTTTATGCCACCCGATGCCCTTCCGTTTGCTGAGCCTGGCCGCGCTGCTGGCGCTGGCGGGCTGCACCAGTAAAACCACCACCACGGCGCCGGCGGCGCGCCCTGCCGACGTCAAAGCTCAACTGATGAAACTGATCCCGGCCAACGCCGGCGACCGTCAGGGCTGGGCCACCGATATCGCCGCCGCCTTCGCCGCGCAGGACATCGAACCGAGTAATGAAAACCTGTGCTCAGTGTTGGCGGTGACCGAACAGGAATCGACGTTCCAGGCCAACCCGCAGGTGCCGGGGCTGCCGAAGATCGCCTGGAAGGAGATCGACCGCCGCGCCGATCAGATGCACATCCCGAACTTTTTGGTGCATACCGCGTTGAAGATCTCGTCGTCGAACGGCCAGAGTTACAGCGAGCGGTTGGATAAGGTGCGCACCGAGAAGGATCTGAGCGATATTTTCGATGACATGATTGACCGCGTGCCGATGGGGCAGAAGCTGTTTGGCCATTTGAACCCGGTGCATACCGGCGGCCCGATGCAGGTGAGCGTCGCCTTCGCCGAGGCGCACGCCAAAGGATACCCTTATCCGGTAGACGGCTCTATTCGCCGCGAAGTCTTCAGCCGGCGCGGCGGCATGTATTTCGGCATTATGCATTTGCTGGGATATCCGGCCGATTACAGCCGGCCGATTTATCGCTTCGCCGACTTCAACGCCGGGTGGTACGCCAGCCGCAACGCGGCGTTCCAAAATGCGGTCAGCCGGGCGAGCGCCATTCCGCTGGCGCTGGACGGCGATCTGATCGACTTCGGCAGCGACAAGCCCGGTGCCACCGAATTGGCAGTGCGCACGCTCGGCAAGCGTCTTAACATGAGCGACAGCGCCATTCGCCGGGCGTTGGAGAAAGGCGATACCGCCGGCTTCGCCGACACCGACCTGTATAAGAAAGTCTATGCGTTGGCGGGCGGCAAACTGCCGCGCGAGATGCTGCCGGGCATCCAGCTGGAAAGCCCGAAAATCACCCGCAAGCTGACCACCGCCTGGTTCGCCAAGCGGGTGGACGAACGTCGCCAGCGCTGCATGGCGCGCGCCGGCGGCGGGTAACGGCTGCGCCGTCAGAGCGAGTGAATAAAGTCGATCGCGGCTTGCGCCACCGCCTGTGGCGCATCCTCCATCAGAAAATGCCCGGCCTGGGGAAACACCTGCAACCTGGCACCGGGAATATCGCTTTGCAACCGATGAGCGTAGCTGAGCGGTTGCCACTCGTCGTCGGCTCCCCACAGGATCTGCACCGGCAGGTGCAGCGCCGGCAAGCACTCGGAAAAATCGGCGGTATAACGGGCATCGTAGTGGGCGATCTGATGCCGGTAAAACGCCGGTTGGCCGATGACGCCGACGATCGGCGTCAGATAGTGGCGTAGCAGTTCGCCCTCCATCAGCGTTTTGTCGAACACCGCCATTTTCAATTGCCGCGTCATCGCCTGTTCATGCTGTTCCGGCGCCATGACTGCATAGTGTTGATAATGGTCGCGCATGTCGCGCCAGGACGGCGAAGGCCAGGAATCGTAACTGCAGATGTCCGCGATGGTCAGCGAGCGAAAACGCGCGGCATGGCTGAAGGCCGCACGCAGCGACAGCGCGCCGCCGATGTCATGACCGAAGATGTGCGCCGTTTCCAGCTCCCAGTCATCCAGCAATGCGATCAGCAGTTCCGCCTGCGCGGCGATGGAGGTATCCGCCGTCAGCGGCCGCTCCGAGGCGCCGAACCCCAGCAGATCGTAGAGATGAACCCGAAATCCCGCCGCAATCAACGACGGCAGCAGGTGCCGCCAGACGATCGCGTGCGCTGGGGTGCCATGCACTAGCACCAGCGGTTCCCCCGCGCCGTGGACGCCGGCGGCGATGCGATGGCCGTTGATGATCCGGTGTTGGTTAAGCAGATTGGGAAAAGCATTCATGACGAATCTCCAGAGAAGGGATGTTTTTCTACCCTAACCGGCGCCTTTTCATGACGCCAATGACAAGTTATGGTGAGCTCATCCCAGTTTTGTCATGGTGGAAACATGAACCAGCGTTTGTCGATAGATGCCTTGCGTGCGCTACTGTGCGTGATTGACACCGGCAGCATGACCCGAGCGGCGCAGCAGCTTAATCTCAGCCAGTCGGCGGTCAGTTGGAAAATCAAACGGCTGGAGGCGCAACTGGGGCGCACATTGCTGGATCGCCAGGGGGCGGCATTGGCCGTCACCGCAGACGGTGAAGTGTTGGCCGAACACGGGCGGCGCATTTTGAGTGCGCACGATCGGGCGCTGGCGCATTTTGCGCCTTCAGCCCTGCAGGGCGCGGTGCGGCTCGGCGCCACGGAGCAGACGCCGTTGCCGCCGTTGGCAGCCCTGTTGGCGGCGTTCAGCGATCGGCACCCGCAGGTTGACGTGCAGTTGGTTATCGGCCAAAGCCAGTCGCTGCGCCGCGGATTGGCACAGGGAGAACTCGACCTGATCCTGCACCAGAGGTTTGACGGCCCGCATGATGAGGCCGAGACGTTGCTCGGTAGGGAACGTTTGCATTGGTGTTCGTCGCCTGGCTGGCACTATCGGCAGGGGGAATCCATCAAATTGGTGAGCTACGGACCGGACTGTTTTTATCGTAGCCTGGCGGAGCGGTTGCTGAGCACTGCTGGCATAGCCTGCAAAATAACTCTGGAATGCCCTTCAGTTACCGGGATGTTGACGGCGATTGCCGCCGGCATGGGGGTCGGCGTGCTCAATCAGCGATGCCTGGATCGGCGAGTGCGAATCGATAGAACGCTGGAACGTTTGCTGCCGCTGCCGACGGTGGTGAATGCGCTGCGTATCGGGGAGGGGCCCCGGCGTTCGCTGGCGCAAACGCTGGGGAGCGAGATCGCGGTGGCGTTGCAAACCGACACCGCTTCCTGAGAAGCGGCGCGGTAGCGCCTCAGGCACGGCGCCGTGGGTTGGTCAGGCCGAAGTTAAAGCTGTTGCAACGGTTGCAGAACTCTTTCATCACCGGCGGCGTGTCCATCATCGGCACTTTCACCTCGATAAACGCCAGCCGATCCTGCCGCGAGGCGTGTTCCAGCGCCATTTCCAGCTGTTGTGTGGTTTCCACCGCCACGCTGAACGGCTGCGCCTGGGTATTCAGCACCGCCGGCAGTTTGGCGTAGTCCCACGGGCTGATATCGTTGTAGGACGAGCTTTCGCCGAGGATATAGCGCTCGATGGTGTAGCCATCGTTGTTGATCAGAAAGATGATCGGCTTTTGATCGCAGCGCAGCAGGGTGGAGATTTCCTGGGCGGTGAGCTGGAAGGAGCCGTCGCCGATGAACAGCAGGTGTCGGCGCTCCGGGGCCGCCATCAGGGTGCCGAGCAGCGCCGGTAGGGTATAGCCGATCGAGCCCCAAATCGGTTGGTTGACCACCTTGACGCCGTCGGGCATGCGCATGCCGCCGATGGCGGCGCCCGAGGTGCCGTTTTCGACCACCACCACGTCATCCGCCCGGATGAAACGTTGGATCCGTTGCCACAGATAGGCCTGGTCGATGGGGGCGTCGCTCGGCGTCGCCAGCTTGTCACGCGGATCGGCCAGCGGCGGCAGGCGTTGCGCCGGCGCATCTTCGCTCAGCTCCAGCAGCGCCTGCAGCAGATCCGCCGTCGATACCGCCGGGTAGGAGGTGTTGTCCAGTTTCATCGAGAACGGCTGAATGTCCACCTGAGCGGCGGCGGGAATTTGCTGCGAGAAATAACCGGTGGTGGAATCCACCAGACGCACGCCGAAGCTCAGCACGCAGTCTGAGTGGGCCATGCGGTCATACAGTTCGGGGCGCGACAGGTTGCCGCTGTAGCCGCCCATCCAACCGGCGGTGTTTTCCGGGATAATGCATTTGGCGGTTGGCATATTGGTCAGGGGAATGGCAAAGCGGTGAGCGACATCGATAACCAACTTCTGTAGCCGATAACGATCCACCATTTGGTCGACCAACATGATCGGGCGCTGCGCGCGTTTTATTTTGGTTAACAGCGCCATCGCCGCTAATTGCACATTGTATTTATCGCTGGCCGGCAACTGCGGTGCCTTCGCCGCTTCGGCGACTTCAATTTCGACATCGCAAATATCTGACGGCAGCTGTAAATACACCGGTTTCTTCTCTATCCAGGCGCGGGAAATAACGCGTGGGATTTCCTGCGCGGCATTTTCCGGCGTAATCAGAGCCTGAGCGACGGTGAATTGTTTAAAGCAGTTCATGACGTTGTCGAAATTGCCGTCGCCAAGGGTATGGTGTAAGAGCTGATGATTTTTCATCGCGTGCAGCGGCGGCGTGCCAGCGATGCAGATCACCGGCGAGGATTCGGCATAGGCCCCGGCAATGCCGGACAGCGCGGCCAGATCGCCGACGCCATAGGTGACGATCAGCGCGCCGGCGCCCTTCATCCGGGCGTAGCCGTCGGCGGCGTAGGAGGCGTTCAACTCATTGCAGTTGCCGACAAACGCCAGCCGTTCATCGCTTTCCAGCAGCTCCAGCAGGCTGAGGTTATAGTCGCCGGGCACGCCGTAAATGCGATCGACGTCCAGGGCGTGCAGCTGTTGCAGAATGAATGACCCGATAGTTATTTTCATTGATTGCTCCGGATTATTTATCTTTATTTTGTCAGGCGAAAATCAGCAAAAATAAATTGCTGGCGATGTTGTGTCGTTAGCATTAACAGTTATTTAAAGTGGCGGCTTGTTCAAGATAGGGGGAGCAGGCGATGAATAGGCGGTTTGTATTCGGCGCTTTACGCGATGGCTTTATGTATAAATAGTGTGGTTATTGTGTGTCAGGGCCGAGCGGTATTTTTCATTGACGGTATATCGGCGGAAAAATGGCGGCGTAGTGGCATTTGGCATGATGCAGGACGAATGATCCGGTACTTCTGACGCCGCGTAAAATCCCATTGGGCGCTGCAGCGTGTTTTGCCTGAGAAAGAAATGCATAACCTCACGCAAGGACGCATTTTGGTGATCCGCCGCACGCTTATTTCACGAAACCATTCCGTAACTATCCAAAAACAAAAATTTAACAATGAGGTTTTTTTATTCGGGCAGGGTTGTCAGTTTTGCTTTACGGATGCCGCAATGCGCGCGGCGTCGGGCCGGGGTAAAAATGTGCCGTCACGGGCGCTAATATAACGTGGCGGCCATCACATTCCGTGCGAACTGATACGTAAACTTTTCTCTACGTGCGCGCAGATGGCGTATACCTACCAGAGAGGGCGGCGCCCCAGGGGCACTGACCGGCGGGGAGAAAGAGCGATGAAAAGCTATCGACATATTCTGGTGCTGATTCATGATGAGCATGATGGGCTGCCATTGCTGCGTCAAACGGTGGCGATGGTGCGCGGGCTGCCTGTCGCCATCACCGTCGGCCACCTTAACGCCGACTACGCGGAGCTGGAATACGGCAGCGACGCGTTGGTCAAGGATCGTCAGGCGCAGGAAGTGATCGCCGCCAAGGCGATGCTGAGCCGGCTGGTGAGCGCCGTCGATGCGCCGGTTGCGGTTAAAGAGATCGTCACCATTCGGCGCTTTAAGGACGTGAGCGATTTTATTCGCCAGGCCGGTATCGATCTGGTGGTGGTCGGGCACCAAAACCGCCTGTTCGGTCTTTACTCCTCCTATTCCCTGGAGTTTGTGAACCGTCTCGATGTCGATGTGCTGGTCAAGCACCTTGCTCGTGAGTAGCGTGCGACAAAGCGGACTTTTCCCACGGTTTTGCCGCCCGAAAGGCGATAATATGCAGCTGCCGGTGCAAGCTGTTATAAACCAAAGTGAATTTTCCGGTGCTAAGCTTAACCAAAACACAACGGGCGTTGGATAAATTAGATACAGCTTGATCTTGCCTGGGCTATCGGTAAAAATCTGCGGCCGTATTTTTACAGGAGCTTTACGATGTTTCTCAAACGGACTCTTTTGGCATGTTCTCTGGCGTTGATATTTCCTGCACTGCCTTCTTACGCTGAGGTTAGTACAGAAAGTGGCAATACCGCGCAAGCTGAGAAACCGGGTCTATGGCAGCGTTTTACCCATAACGTGGCGGAGACCTGGAACAATTCGCCTAACCACGATCTCTATATCCCGGCCATCACCTGGCACAACCGTTGGACTTACGATGATGAACATATCGATAAGTACAACGAGCGCCCGTGGGGCGCCGGTTACGGCATCTCCCGCTACGACAGCGACGGTGACTGGCACGGCATCTACATCATGGCGTTCAAGGACTCCTTCAACAAATGGGAGCCGATCGGCGGCTACGCCTACGAGAAGATCTGGCGCCCGCTGGACGACAAGGATTTCCGCCTGGGGCTGGGCTTCACCGCCAGCGTCACCGCACGCGATAACTGGAAATACATTCCTATCCCGGCGCCGCTGCCGTTGGCCTCTATCGGCTATCAGCGGCTGACGTTCCAGGCGACCTACATTCCCGGCACCTATAACAACGGTAACGTGTTCTTCGCCTGGCTGCGCTGGCAGTTCTAAACTTCCTGGATTCCGAAAAACGGCGCGGCGGCGAGATAAAAGGAACTTGTCGCCGCCGGCGGCGTCGGAAAGGTATCCCGGCGCGCTGCGCCGATCGCATGCCGTTCTTACAGGAGTTTTACCACTATGATCACCAAACATCCTTTACTGCTGGCTTTGGCGCTGTCCGCGACCCTGGCCAGCGGCGCCACCCAGGCCGCCGGTCTGATGGATTCTCTCAGCAGCGCGGCGGGCGAACTGAGCAAATCGGGCGGCGACAGCGGCGGCGGCGGCATGTCGCTCTCCTCGTTGACCGGCCTGCTGAACGGTGGCGACAAAGCGTTGAGCTCCAGCAGCATGACCAACGCCGCCGGCATCCTGCAGTACTGCGTGAAAAACAACGTGCTGTCGGCTAACGGTGCCGAAGGGGTGAAAGATCAACTGCTCAGCAAGCTGGGCATCACCAGCACTGAAAACGCCAAGAGCCAGGATTATCAGCAGGGCCTGGGCGGCTTGCTGCAGACCGGGGAAGGCAAGAGCCTGGATCTGAACAGCCTGGGTACCTCGCAGATCACCGAGAAGGTGAAACAGAAAGCCTGCGATCTGGTGCTGAAACAGGGCAAATCCTTTATTTCATGATCAGCGAATGGCGGAGCGCGCTCCGCCGTTCGTTTTTTGCATAAGCTGGAAAAATGAAAAAAACGTTGATGCTTTCCCTGCTGGCAGGGATGACGATGTTGCAGGGGTGTTCCGTGAAATCCAACGATGCGCCGCCACCGCCGCAGGTGAAACCGATCGGCATGGCGAACCCGGCTGACGTGTATTGCACCAAAATCGGCGGCAAGCTGAACGCCAAAGAGAACGCGGCGGGCCAGTATTCCACCTGCACTTTGCCGAATGGGCAGGAAATAGAAAGCTGGGAGCTGTTCCGGCGCGATCATCCGGTGAAAAAGTAACCCGCGCGGCGCCGGTTTTTCTGCCCGGCGCCCGATCAGAATTGGCGATCGCCTATCGGCTGCAGCTGCAGGCTGCCGTCCTTTTGCAGCGATAGCGGCAGGCGCCAATCGCTCTGCTTATCCAGGTTGAACGGCCTGGAGCGGAACATGCAGCCGGTCTTGATGTTCTTGATTTTCATCACGTGTTCCGCATCCGCATTGATTTTCACCTCGAAGCTGCCGGCGGCCGGGATAAAAACTTCCGCCAGCTGTTGCGGCGCCGCCGGCGTTTCCAGCTTGACCAGCACCGCGAAACCGTTGTCCCGGTTGTCCAGCGTCAGCCGATGAAGGCCGGTGGCAGGCAGCTGAGTCGGCTGATGCAGATAGCCGGCTGACGCAGGCCAAGCTTGCCCGGCATTATCATGCAGCGGTCCGCCGCACTGCTCACGCGCTTCGCGCTGCGGCAGTTCGCGCTTGATCGCGCGGTTGTAATCGGTGGGCGCGGCGAGGCTGAATTCGTCGTCATACTGGTGGGCGCGCAGATAGCGCTTGGCGCCGAGCACCCCGACGGCAACCAGCATGAAGAACAGAAATATCCTCAGGCGATTTTTAAAAATCAGCCCAAACAGCTTCCCGGGTAATTGGAACAGCCACCTTGCGATCGTCAATAACATCGTTTTCCCTTTGCGCCCAAGCCGTTACGTCTGCGGTAACTTCGCTTGCCTCAGTATAGCCAAAGCGTTGCCACCGGGCGGCATGCGCCATGAAATTCCTGTTTTTTTACCCCAAACCTTCCTCTAACAGCAACAGCAGCAGGAAGCCGGCAAAGAACATCGCGGTGGCGAACGGGGTCTCTTTCCCGCCCTCATGCGCTTCGACCAGCAGCTCCTCGGTCACCAGGTAGAGCAGGGCGATCAGGCCAAAGGCCAGGAAGGCGGTCAGCCAAAATGCGCCCAGCATGGCCACCGGGGCCCCCAGCAGGCCGCCGATGGGCAGCAGCAGCGCCAGCCCGACGATCGCCGCCATGGCGCGCAGCCGTCTGCCGAGGAAATCTTTCAAATCGCCGACGATCGACAACCCCAGGAACAGCACCTCCAGCGTTAACGCCAGCGTCAACAGCAAACCGGCTTTGGCGCCGGCCGCGAAGGCAATGCCCAGCACCAGCCCATCGATGAAGATATCGACGCCGACTGCGGCGATAAAGCCGACCGGCCCCTGTGCTTTTTCGCCCAGCCGGCGAACTAACAACATCAACAGCACCCCCGCGGCACCGCCCAGCAATACGGCCACGGGCGACTGCTGTTTGAGATCGGGCAGGATCTCAGTGGCTGCGGCGGCGAAAACGATGCCGGCGGTAAAGTGATGGATGACGCGCATCGTGGCGTCGCCGGGGCGACGATAGAGCGCCACCGCCGCGCCGATGACGGTAGCTGCGGCGGGAAACAGGGTATAAAGCACGGCGGAGGTCATCGCGTAATAATCCCTTTATCTGTGATGTCTCTCTCAGTCTAGATGAGCGCCGTCGATTCAGCGTGGTGAAAAAATGTTTGTACGATTTTGTTCATTTATGTACATTTGTGATCACTTTAGCATCGGCGGGCTTATGTGATGTCCAAATTGTTACCGAATGAACGCCACCAGGCTATTCTCGAAACGCTCCGCCAACAGGGGCGGGTGCTGGCTCTGGAGATGGCGCAGCGGCTGAATACGACTGAAGCGACTATCCGTCGCGATCTGCGCCAGCTGGCGGCGCAAAACCTGTGCAAGCGCATCTATGGCGGCGCGTTGGCGCCAACGCCGGCCGATGGCCCGGTTGCGGCGCGCATGGCGCTCAGCGGCGATGAGAAGCTGGCGCTGGCGCAGACCGCGCTGGCGCTGATCGGCGAAGAACAGCTGATTTTCCTCGACGCTGGCAGCACTCACCTGTATCTGGCGGAGTTGTTGCCGCGCGATCGGCGTTTGACGGTGGTGACCAATGCGTTGAGCATCGCCGGGAAGATGCTGGAACGGCCGGGGATCCGCACCATTCTGATCGGCGGTGAACTGGATGAACAGGTCGGCGGCTGCGTGGACGCCAAGGCGGCGGAAGAGATCGACGGCTTTCATTTCGATCTGGTGTTCACCGGTATCTGCGCCTATGACCCGGACGGCGGTTTTTCCGCGCTGAGCTATCAGGACGCCACCTTCAAAAAGCGGCTGCTGAGGCGCGCCGGCAGCGTGGCGGTGCTGTGTACCCGCGACAAACTCAATACCTACGCCCCTTATCCCTTCCTGCCCGCCGGGCGGGTGGACCATCTGGTGACGGCGCGCGGCGCGCACCCGCAGCTCGAGTTGCAGGTGGCGCAGGGCGGCGGCCAGGTTTGGCACAGCGACTTATCGACCGGAGAATGATGATGAAAATAGCCCATGTTGCCCTGTGGACCCGCGACATCGACGCGCAGCTGACGTTCTGGCAGCGTTATTTCAACGGTGAGGCGGGCGAGGAGTACGTCAGCCGCAATCGGCCGGGGTTCGTTTCCCGTTTCGTCAGCCTGGCGGCCGGGCCGACGCTGGAGATCATGCGCGTGCCGACGTTATTGCCGGCGCAGGCTCAGGAGGAACGGGTGGGCTGGGCGCACATCGCGCTGTCGCTGGGGGATGAGCGGCAGGTCGATCTGCTGGCGCAGCGCGCACAGCAGGAAGGCATCTTGCTGTCCGCGCCGCGCTGGACCGGCGATGGCTTCTACGAGGCCGTCCTCCGCGATCCGGACGGCAACGCGATCGAAATCACCGCCTGATCACTCTTCTTCGATGCTGGCGAACTGCTCGCCCAGATAATCGAGCAGCAGCCGCACCGCCGGCAACAGGCCGCGGCGCGACGGGTAGACCGCATGCACCACGCCGCCCTGCGGCTGCCAGCCCGGCAGCAGCTGCACCAGCTCGCCGCGCAGCATATCGTCGCGCATCATCATCGCCGGCAGCTGAACGATGCCGGCGCCGGCGATGGCGGCGGTGCGCAGCATCAGCATGTCGTCGGTGACCAGCCGCGGCGTGTGCTCCCATTCCACCTGTTCACCCTGCGGGCCGGTCAGCCGCCATTGGTGCTGAGCGCGCGCCGGGCCGAGATCGAGCGTCGGGTATTTGCGCAGGTCTTCCGGCGTTTGCGCCGGCCCGAGAGTGCGCACCAGCGCCGGGCTGGCGGCGACGCACCAGGTGCGTTGCGCCAGGATCTTCAGCACCAGATCGCTGTCCTCCAGCGGTGGCGGCCGCACGCGGATCGCCAGATCGAGCCCTTCACCTACCACGTCCACCCGGCGGTTAGTGGCCTCCAGATGTACCGTCACCTTGGGGTAATCGGCCATAAAGGCCGCCACCATGCTGCCGACGCGGGTGTGCAGGATCGCTACCGGACAGGACATGCGCACCGTGCCGCAGGGTTCGGCGCGCGTCTGTTCGATCGCCTGCTGTGCCGCTTCCGCTTCCACCAGCATCGCCTTGCAGTGCGCATAATAGGTTTGGCCGATCTCGGTCACCGAGAAACGCCGCGTCGAGCGCTGGATCAGGCGCACGCCCAGCCGCTCTTCCAGCAGTGCCACGCGGCGGCTGAGTTTGGATTTGGGAATGCCCAACGCCCGGCCGGCGGGGGCGAATCCCTGGTGATCGACCACGCTGGCGAAGAAAAACAGGTCGTTCAGATCGGTCTGCATCGTAGCCCTTATCGTTCCACCAGTAGAACGCTGAGTGTACATCTTGCCTACTACTGCAGCAAACCCCGGCAGATTAAACTTCTGGCATCAACTTAAGGCCGTGAGGTCTGAAACGGGAGTTCAAGATGAAAAAAATCCTCGGTATTCACAACAGCCCGGAAGCGCACTGGGTCGGTAACGGTTTCCTGGTGAATTCGCTGTTCTCTTATAACGATTTGGGGGCGGAAATGAGCCCGTTCCTGCTGCTGGATCACGCGGCGCCGACCAAATTCCGCTCCGCCTCCGGCACCCGCGGCGTGGGTCAGCACCCGCATCGCGGTTTTGAAACGGTGACCATCGTCTATCAGGGCGAAGTGGAGCATCGCGACTCGACCGGCAGCGGCGGGGTGATTGGCCCCGGCGACGTTCAGTGGATGACCGCCGCCTCCGGCATCCTGCACGAAGAGTTCCATTCGCGGGACTTCTCGCGCAACGGCGGCACCATGGAAATGGTGCAGTTGTGGGTCAACCTGCCGGCCAAGGACAAAATGGCCGAGCCGGGTTACCAGACGCTGCTGAACGCCGACATTCCGGTGGTTCCGCTGGCGGACGGCGCAGGGCAGGTGCGGGTGATCGCCGGTGACTTCGGCGGCCATGCCGGACCGGCGCGCACCTTCAGCCCGCTCAACGTGTGGGACATGAAGCTGAATGCCGGCCACACCACCACGCTGACGGTGAAAGAAGGCCATACGCTGGCACTGGTGATGTTGCACGGCGCGATCCTGGTCAACGGCGAAGAAGTAGTGCGCGAAACCCAAATGGTGCGTTTCGACCGGGCGGGGGACTCGATCACTATCGAAGCCAACAACGACGTCGCGCTGCTGGTGCTGAGCGGTGAACCGATCGATGAGCCTATCGTCGGCTACGGCCCGTTCGTGATGAACAGCGACGCGGAAATCCAGCAGGCGTTCCGCGACTTCAACAGCGGCAAGTTCGGCAGCATGAAGGCCGAAGCGAGCGTCGGTTGATGCCTGCGCCTGGGGCGGGAAGTGCTCCCTGGCTCAGGCGCTACACTTAAATCTCAATGCCCCGTCACACCGGCGGGGCATTTCATCCGCAACATCAAACCCCACAGGAGTAAAACCATGACTGCAAATTACAAACGCCTCGACAAGGACCAGGCTGCCGTATTGCTGGTGGATCATCAGGCAGGGCTGCTTTCGCTGGTACGCGATATCGATCCCGATCGGTTTAAAAACAACGTGCTGGCGCTGGGTGATTTAGCGAAGTATTTCAACCTGCCGACCATTCTGACCACCAGTTTTGAAAACGGCCCCAATGGCCCGCTGGTGCCGGAACTGAAAGCCCAATTCCCCGATGCCCCCTTCATTCCGCGTCCTGGCCAGATCAATGCTTGGGACAACGACGACTTCGTCAAGGCGGTGAAAGCCACCGGCCGCAAGCAGCTGATCATCGCCGGCGTGGTGACCGAAGTGTGCGTGGCATTCCCGGCGCTGTCTGCGCTCAATGAAGGTTTCGAGGTATTTGTCGTGACCGACGCCTCCGGCACCTTCAATGAACTGACCCGTCAGTCGGCCTGGAGCCGCATGGAGGCCGCCGGCGCGCAGTTGATGACCTGGTTCGGCGTCGCCTGCGAGCTGCACCGCGACTGGCGCAACGATATCGAAGGCCTGGGCACGCTGTTCTCCAACCATATCCCGGACTACCGCAACCTGATGACCAGCTACAACACGCTGACCAACGGTAAGTAACGCGACGGCCCTTTACCCAACCTTTCGCCTTTCATCACGTTAGACGCGGGATGTAAGCAAAGCGCAGCGGGGCGAAAAGGTAGCGAAAAGCGGCTTTCTCATTGGCCGGGGGCGGGGTAGCGTAATCCCGAACCCGGCAAATGAGGCTAATTCAATGAAACAAGCAATCAAGATCCTGGCGCTGCCCTGTATGGGGGCGGCGCTGCTGTTCAGCGCGAGCGCGATGTCGGCGCCTGAGAAGCCTGCGGCCAATGCGTTGCCGCCTTTGATGGACGCGCCGATGCGCATGCCGCCTTTCCCGGGCGGGCACCCGCCCAAGCCGGGTTTCTGCCGCGGCGGCGAGCTGTTCTGCGCCACCTCGGCCAGCGATAATCCGGTGGAGACCATCAACAAACTGACGGCGGTGATCCCAGCCGGCACCGCCAAACACTATGAAGTGCGCATCGCGGTAGTGGCCGTGCCTGACGCGCCGCCTGCGCCTTAACGGGCCTTGTCATCCCGCTCTGGCCCGTACGCTCAAGGCGCGTTAGGCTAAGGCGAGCGTTTATCGGGAGGCGGGATGACCCCTTTATCACAGCTGCCTTATCTCCAGCCCGGCGATCGCGCGCTGTTGTTCGACGGCGAATGCAATCTGTGTCATGGGCTGGTGAGATATTTGATTCGCGCCGATCGGCAACGGCGCATTTTGTTGGCGACGGTGCAATCCGTCGAAGGACAGGCGATCCTGCAGGCGTTGGGATTGCCGACCGATCGTTTCGATTCCGTGGTCTATGTTGAGCAGGGGCGTTATTGGCTGCGTTCGGCGGCGTTGTTTCAGGCGCTGCGCCAATTGGCTTGGCCATACCGCGTGCTGGCGCTGGGGCGTTATCTGCCGTCGAAGCTGGCGGACAAGGTGTACGACGCGGTCGCCGGCAATCGCTACCGGCTGTTTGGCCGTAATGACGGCGCCGGTCTGCCGGGTGCCGATCAACCCGGGCGCTATCTGCCGCGGCGACGGGAACCGCCGGCCTGAACTTTACGCTTCTTTACCATCCAACCGCTTGAAATATCAGCACTCCAGCTCCATATAATGGAACGTTCAGCCAACAAGGAGCGCGTATGGGAATCAGTGAAGAAGAGCACATCCGCCGTTTGACCCAGGAGAAAAACGACATGGGCAATACGGCGAAATGGGTGGCGATCGTTTCCGCCGTGTACTTTGCCTTGATGGTATTTTACGGCCATCCGACCGGCGTGCTGGCGATGTCGGGCGCGGTGTTCATCGTCTCTGCCACCACCTGGTTGAAAAAACGCCAGAAGGTCAAATCTTATCGCCTGGCGTTGGCCAAAATCAGCGACGATCAGCCCTGATAGTCGCAGCGCCTTAGCGTATACACCAGGCTCGGCGCCGCGCCGGGCACGTCATCCAGCGTATCCGCCCGCTGCATACCGATCTTTTCCAGCACTCGCCACGATGCCTGATTCTCCGCCCGCACTATGGCGGAAATCTCCTCCAGCCCTAATCCGATAAAACCGTACCGCAATGAAGCGCGCGCCATTTCGGTGGCTAGCCCCATGCCCCACACGCGGGTGTCGAAGCGATAGCCGAGGTTCACGGTGCGCTGCGCGCCGAGCGGTTTCCAGGACAATCCGCCAAAGCCGATAATCCAATCCGGCCGTTCGCGCAGCGCGAGCGCCCAGGAGCCGTAGCCGTGTTGATGCCAGCCGGCGAGCCGGTCTTGCAGCGCCGAAGCGGCCTGCGCTTCGCTGGTAAGCGGGCCGGCGGGGTTAAAGCGCTGGGTTTGCGGATCGCCGAAGATGGCGTAGAAGCGTTCGAGGTCCGCCATCACCGGCGGGCGCATCTGCAGGCGTTCACTGAAGAACGGATCTGAAGGCGTAAAGCTCATCGTCGTTTCTCCTGACTGGATAAATGAACAGCGTTCACTGTAGTCCAGATCGGCGAAACGGGAAATCCCCCTCTCAGGGCGAGAGGGGGAACGGGTATTACAGGAAGGAATCGTCGTCGTCGTTGTAATCGTCGTCGGCGTAGTCCGTGTCGTCCTGATAGTTGGCGTTTTGGAAGCCGTTGTCCTGGTTCAGGAAGCTGCCGCCGTCGCCATTGTTGAAGGTATCAAGGTTGTTGGAGGCGTCGAAATTGCGCATCGCGCTGTCGTCCAATTGCGCCGGGGTCTCTTCGATAATGTTCACGATTTCCTGCGGCTGCGAATGGCGGAACAAGCCGGTCAGCATGTCGGCCAATACCACGCCGCCGGCGACGCCGGCCGCCGTTTGCAAGGCGCCTCCCAGGAAGCCGCCGGCGCGTGAAGGCGCCGCCTGCTGAGGTTGGGCATAGGCAGGCTGCTGCTGCTGCTGCGCGTAGCCCCCCTGCTGCGCGTTGTTCCAGGCCGCCGTATTTTGCTGCTGCGCCTGATACTGTTCACGCGGGCTCGGCGTGCTGCGGTTGCCGCCGCCGAACAGCCCGGCCAGGAAGCCGCCGCTGCTCTGCTGGCCGTTGGCGTTTTGCTGCAGCTGCGCCACCTGGGCCTCGAGCTCTTTGACCCGCTGGTCCATCTGCTTGAGCGCCGCTTCCTGAATGATCATCGCCTGCGTCATGTAATAAGGGGCGGAAGGTTGCTCGCGAATATGCTGATTGATTTGCTGCTCTGCCTGGAGATCCCGTGGGCCAGTCTTGGTCTCGGCTTCTTTCAGGCGGCCAAACAGACCATCGATAAGGCGTTGTTCTTCGGATTGCATAGGAGTACCTCAGGAGATAAATAACGGTGCTGGATGATCACTATCATCGGTAACAATCACCCTAGCGCGTTTGCGTGAACCAATAAATAAATGGTGGGTAAACCTGTCTATGAATTTGTTACCAATTACGGCAGCGGGATCAGCATCACCAGCTTCAGGCCGCCGTGTTCCGCCGGGTGAAAGGTGAGCTGGCGATAGCGCAGCGCGCCTTGCTGAGGATGCTCGAAGGTTCTTTCGCCGCCTTCGCGCGCCATCACGTCATGCTGCTTCCACCAGTGATTAAAGTCCGCGCTGTTGTGCGTCATGTTGCGCACAAAGGCGCGCATCTCTTCGGTATTTTGATGATGGCTGGTCTCGGCGCGAAACTCGGCCACCACGCGGCGCGCACGTTCTTCCCAATCGCTGACCAGCGTTTTCGCCAGCGGGTGGAAGAACATGAAGTGCAGCAGGTTGGGGCTGTTGGCCGCATCCAGCCAGCCGCTGAACAGCGTCGCCGCCTGCGGGTTCCAGGCGACGACGTTCCAGGTCACGTCCAACAGATAGCAGGGCACCGTCATCTGATGCACGCTTTGTAGCACCGCGTCATTGGCGGTTTCGCGGTGCGTTTCCTGCTCAGGATCGGCGACGCGCGCCAGGGTAAACAGATAGTGGCGTTCGGCGGGGCCGAGCTGCAGCGCCCCGGCGATGCGCGCCAGCGTGAAGGGGGAAATGGACACCTCGCGCCCCTGTTCTATCCAGGTATACCAGGTGGCGCTGATGCCGCTGATCTGCGCCAGCTCTTCGCGCCGCAGGCCGCTGGTGCGGCGCCGTGAAGAGCTGGGCAGGCCGATCATTTCCGGCGTGATGCGTTCGCGGTGCGCGCGCAAAAACGCACCGAGGGCTTTTGGCCCGGATAAGGCTTCTGATGACATTGCATGGTACCTATTTATACCAGGATAACTGCTCATATTGTACCCGTATATCAGCCTGATTATAGTAGCCGAAAGCCTTCAGGCACAGGCGCAAGCCGGATAATAACGGGAGCAAACATGAGCATCAGCAACAGTCACAAAAACGCGGTAGACCGGCAGTTCGGCGAGCAGGCCAGCGCTTATTTAACCAGTGCGGTGCATGCGCAGGGCAAGGATTTGCAACGTCTCACGCAGTTGCTGGCGTCGCACGCCGACGCGCGCCTGCTCGATCTGGGCTGCGGCGCCGGGCACGCCAGCTTCACGGCGGCGGCCAGGGTGGCGCAGGTGGTGGCCTACGATCTGTCGGCGCAAATGCTGGCGGTGGTGAAGCAGGCGGCGGCGGAAAAAGGTCTGGGCAACATCCAACTGCAACAGGGGGTGGCGGAGTCGTTGCCGTTTGAGGACGCCAGTTTCGATCTGGTGATCAGCCGTTATTCGGCGCACCACTGGCACGACGTTGGCCAGGCATTGCGCGAAGTGCGGCGGGTGCTCAAACCGGGCGGCAAAGCGATCTTTATGGACGTGGTTTCACCGGGGCATCCGCTGTTGGATATCTATCTGCAAACCGTGGAAGTGCTGCGCGATACCTCGCACGTGCGCAACTATGCGCCGGGCGAATGGCTGACGTTGCTGACCGAGGCCGGGCTGGTGGTGCGTGAGGTGACGTCGGATCGGTTGGTGCTGGAGTTCGGCAGTTGGGTGGCGCGTATGCGCACGCCGGCGCATTTCGTTACCGCGATCCGCGCGCTGCAGCAAAGCGTGTCGCAAGAGGTGGCGGCGCATTTCGCCATTCAGCCGGACGGCTCCTTTACCAGCGATATCATGATGTTTGAAGCGACGAGAGGCTGAAAGCAACGGGGCAGCCGATAAAGGCTGCCCCGCGAAACGCTATCGACAAGATGCGCTTATTTTTTGTCTTCCAGCAGGCAGCGGTAGATCAGGCCGCCGATAATGCCGCCGACCAGTGGCACCAGCCAGAATACCCACAGCTGCTGCAGCGCCCAGGTGCCCTGGAAGATCGCTACGCCGGTGCTGCGCGCCGGGTTGACGGAGGTATTGGTCACCGGGATGCTGATCAGGTGGATCAGGGTCAGCGTCAGGCCGATCGCCAGCGGGGCAAAGCCTGCCGGCGCGCGCTTGTCGGTTACGCCGTGAATAACGATCAGGAAGAAGGCGGTGAGCACCAGCTCAATCACGATCGCGGCTTGCAGAGAATAACCGCCTGGTGAGTGTTCGCCGTAACCGTTGGAGGCGAAACCGCCTGCGGTGGCGTCGAAACCGGCTTTGCCGCTGGCGATCAAATACAGCACCGCCGCTGCGGCGATACCGCCGATGACCTGAGCGATAACGTAAGGAATAACGTCTTTCGCCGCGAAACGGCCGCCGGCGAATAAGCCGACGGTGACCGCCGGGTTAAAATGCCCGCCGGAAATATGGCCGACGGCATAGGCCATCGTCACTACAGTCAGACCGAAAGCGAGCGCGACGCCGAGGAAACCAATACCCAGCTGTGGGAATGCCGCTGCTAATACTGCGCTACCACAACCACCAAACACCAACCAAAATGTGCCAAAAAATTCAGCAAAAAGTCGCTTTGACATAGATTCCATCCTGCGGAATAGACTAACGGGCGTTAGCACTAAAAACTATAGAACAGCTTTTTCAGTTCATGCAGATATTCTATAGAATTTTCTTAATGCACCTTGAATAACGGCGGTATTAAATCCCCGGTATTTTATTTTGTCTATGGGAAAAACACCGTTTTTCACCGCACTGGCGCGCGTTTGCCGATTTTTTTATCTTCGCTATGAGAATTTACCCTAAGCGAAATGACGGGCTATTTCCGGGCATTTTTTTCCAGCGGTTTTCTCCATTCAATACGCTCGGGTTAATTGCTAATTTCTATTTGCCAGCCAATCATATTGCCTGTTTTACATTTGACGAAGCGCCTATTGTCATCTAAGTGTCATGCTAAATTAATATCGTCTTCTGCCTGACAATGCTTCATTCAACCTCGGGTAAAAAAACATGAAAATAAAATCGCTCTCCCTGCTGTTGGCTTCACTGTTTCCTGTATTGGCTCATGCTGCTGATATTGAGGTGGCGCGTTATGTGGTCGGCTTCCCCGGCGGGGAACGCGTCGCCTATCAGGGGGCGTTCGCCAAAAATTTCCCGCAGGGATTGCCGGTGGGAATCGGCTCCGGGCTGACGTTCAACCGGAAACAGGGCGACGATCTGGTGCTGACGACGCTGACCGATCGCGGCCCTAATGCCGATGCCCCGGCGGTGGGCAAGCAAGAAGCCAAGATTTTCGCCAATCCGCAATTCACGCCTCTGTTGATGGACATCCGCATCGGCGGCGGCAAGGCCGTGGCCGAGAATGCACGGCCTTTGCATGACGAAAAAGGGCCGATTAGCGGACTGCCGCTGCCGAGCGAGCTGATTGGTTCCACGAACGAAGTGGCGTTGAATGACGCATTGCAGGCGCTGTCGGGCGATCGCCGCGGGTTGGATACCGAGGGCATTACCAGTGACGGCAACGGCGGTTACTGGCTGTGCGATGAGTACGGCCCGTTTCTGATCCATATCGACGGCAAAGGTAAAATTCTCGCCAAATACGGCCCAACGCCACAGGCCGGCGAGCAGGCGGTGGCGGGCGGTTTGCCGAACATCCTGAAGTGGCGCCAGCCTAATCGCGGTTTTGAGGGGCTGACCCGGATGCCGGATGGGCGCATTTTGGCGGCGGTGCAGAGCACGCTGGATGTCGATGGCAAAAGCAAAAACAAGGCGCAGTTTACCCGGTTGGTGAGCTTCGATCCGCGTAGTGGCAAAACCGCCATGTACGGCTATCCCATCGATGTCGACAGCTATAAAAAAGCCAAAGACGCCAAGATTGGCGATGTGGTGGCGTTGGACAATCAGCGCATCTTGTTGATTGAACAGGGCAGCGGTAAAGACAAAACGATGATCAACAAAATCTACCTGGTGGATCTCGCGCAGGCCAGCGATCTGAGCGCGTTTGACGGCCAGGGGAAAGCGCTGGAGTTCGACGACGCGAAAGATCTCGCTAAACGCGGCGTGAAGCTGGCGCAGAAACGGGAAGTGGCGGATCTGCGCCAGTTGGGCTGGCGTCAGGAGAAAGCGGAAGGGTTGGCGCTGATCGACGATCGCACGCTGGCGGTGATCAATGACAATGATTTCGGCTTGCAGGCGAAGCTGGTGGATGCGTCGCCAAAGAGCAAGAAAATCGGCGACTATCAGCTGGAGAAAGAAGGGCGGTTGAGCCTCGACGGCGACAAGACCGACGCCCGCATCGAATTGCGCCCGCTGGAGCAGCCGGAATCGCTGAGCGAGCTCTGGGTGCTCACCTTGCCGCAACCCTTGCAGTGACCAATATCGGGGGCGACAGCGCCCCCGTCAGACCGTTGACAAAGGAGGAAAAAACGTGGTTTTTCCTCCTTTGTGGCCATCAGCCGAAAATCAATAAATTGATTTTCCTTGTTTTTTATCCGCTGCTCTTTGCAAACCCGGCAATGGCATGAGTTTTGTCATCAATCTCACAGCGGGGGCGACAGCGCCCCCGTTTGCTTCAGGCTTCCGCCTGCCGCTGCGGCGCTCTGCCGCGCGAGATGCTCTCCCACACCGCCACCATCACCATGATCAGCGTCGTCAGGCCATTGACCATCAGCAGATCGGTTAAATAGGCGAAAGGGGCCAATACCGCCAGCGCCAGCAGCCCGACCAGATGCGACAGCGGGAAACGGTGATACACCAGCCGTTTGTACAGCGCATTGGCGAGCAGGTAAATCGCCGGGCCGAGCAGCAACACCGCCGCCGTGGCGTGTTGGATGCGGCCGTCGGGATGGGCGATCACCAGCTCGTTGGCCACGGCGCAGACGATGATCGCCCCCACCAGCGCAACGTGGACGTAATGGAAGTAAGCGCCCAGTTGGCCGGGGTTTTCCGCCTGGCTGATGGCGTGGCTGCCGGCTTTGCTGCTGGTGTCGAAGTAGACCCACCACATCGCCAGGCTGCCGAGAAAGGCCACCAGCGAGGCGATAAGCACCGGCGGGCTCCAGCTTTCCATCTCGCTCAGGGTGGCGCCGGTGATCAGAATGGTCTCCCCCAGCGCCACGATCACGAATAGCTGGCAGCGCTCCGCCAGATGGTGGCCTTCGATGGTCCATTCGCTGCTGCTGTCCGAGCGCCCCAGCACCGGCAGACGGAAACCGAACATCGGCGAGACGTATTCGCACAGTACGGCGATCGCCCACAGCGCCGGGCGCGCGCTGCCCTCCGCCAGCCCGCCGGCGATCCAGAAGACGGCGGAGATGCACAGCCAGCCGAGGATGCGGCGAAAGTTTTGCTTTAACGGGTGGCCGGGTTCCAGCAGGCGCAGCACGGTAATGGAACGCCCGACCTGGATGGCGACGTAGAACAGGGCGAAGATCAGGCCGCGTTCGCCAAACGCCTGCGGCAACGCGGCGGCGGCGAACAGCCCCAGCAGCATGATCGCGAACAGCAGCAGGCGGATCTGACGGGTATCCGGGTTAAACCAGTTGGTGACCCAGGCGGTGTATTGCCAGGCCAACCAGACGGCGAACCACAGCAGCAGGGTTTCCAGCGCCCCGGTCAGCGTCAGGTGATGCAGCAGATAGTGGGAGAGTTGGGTCACGGCGAAAACGTAGATCAGATCGAACAGCAGCTCGGAGAATGAGACCGAAGCGCCATGACCGTCACGCACGCGCAGCAGGTTTTGCGACATAAGCGTTCTTCCTTAAAAGGGTAAGCCACAAAATCAGCGTAGCTCAGCGCGCTCCGGCGGGTAAAAAATCTTAAATAGCGACGACGCCCATTCTTTATCTCGCACCGTCTTTAATTGTTCATCAAATAGGGGTAAGGTGAGGTCTATAAAGTCATTCCCGCCTGAAAATACACACTCGCTCTCACTTCCTCCTTATTCTCCTCACAATGATTGATGTTCTTTACGTTGCATGACGTCCGTTTTCATTGGCTAGCGGATAATTAACATCACTGACCACGAGCTAATAAACAAGAACACCTGGAGTCAATCATGAAACTTATCCCAAGCATCGCAGCAGTCTTGATCGCCGCCGCCTCATTCTCCACTTTCGCCGCGCCGCTGTCGTCGGTGAAACAGGTTAACAGCGAGCAGGCCGCCAATCTGCAAAGCCTCGGCGTGGTGTCGGTTTCCGGCATTAGCGGCTCACCGCATGACGCCATTCACGCCCTGAAAGAAAAAGCCGCGGCGGACGGCGCCAGCCATTACCGCATCATCGGTCTGGACACCCCCGGGGACTCCAGCAACTGGCGCGGCAATGCGGAAATTTATCGCTAAGCGTTGACTTTTTACCCTTTGGCCACGGCAACGTGGCCAATAAAATAAACGGTCGTAATAATTATCTGGTAAGTCGGCGTATAAGCGGCTTATTTTCAGGTCATTATTACGACCGTTTTTATTTGTGCCGCTGCCGCGGAGGTTGCATTTGATTACAACTGTGTTCGCCGCTTTCGGAATCATGTTAATGAAGACTTAAGAAATTCGGTTCACATTGGGGGCTTAACCCAAGGAGGCCTCAATGTTAAATGCGACCCGGCTACAACTGATGAATCACTTCGCTTACCTGCAGCAATTTATGGCTTCACCGCGCACCGTCGGTACGCTGGCGCCTTCCTCCCCGTGGCTGTGTCAGGCGATGTTGAACCAGGTGGAGTGGACCCGGGCGCTGTCGATCGCGGAGCTGGGCGCGGCGGACGGCGTACTGACCAAACGCATCCTGGGGCGGATGCGCGCCGACGCGACTCTGGAGGCTTTCGAGATCCAACCCCATTTCGTGCATCGGCTGCGCGGGATTGACGATCGGCGGCTGCAGGTGATGGCCCATTCGGCGACCCGGATGGCCACGGATTACGACGTGGTGTTTTCCTGTCTGCCGCTGCTGTCGATCCCGCTCAGGATCAGCGCGCGCATTCTTCAGCAGGCCCGGCAACGGCTGCTGGCGCGCGACGGCACGTTGGTGCTGTTCCAATACAGTCACCTGTCGGAAAAATTGCTGTCACGCTATTTTCACTGGAAACGCCTGCGGGTAGTGCGCAACTTCCCGCCGGCGCTGGTGTATGTTTGTACCCCGCGTTAACTACAGTTTCTTCGCCATCACCACCACCTCTTCGTCGTGCTGCCGGCGGCGTTCAAGGGGATGCCAACCCCAGCCGGCGTACAGCGCTTCCGACTTGTCGGTGATCAGATGCAAGACGGGATGATGGCGCTGCCGCGCCGCCTCGACGATCGCCATCTCCAGACGGTGGGCGATGCCCTTGCGGCGGTGATCGGGATGCACGAAGACGCCGGCCAGCCACGGGGTGAGGTCCTGGCGCTGATGATCGTCGCTGGGCCACAGGCTGGCCATGCCCACCGGGCGATCGCCGTCGATCATCATCAGCGTCAGGTGATCGTCGCTCGGCCGGCTGCATTGGGCGAAGCGCAGCTGGGTGCGCTCCAGCGAGCCGCCGCGCTGTGAGCCCCACTGGCCGAAGGCCCAGGCGGCGCACACATCGGCAAACTGCGGGCAATCCGACAGCGGAATGATGCGTTGAGTCATGGATGTCTCCCGATTCTTTTCTGGGTTCCTACCCCATTTAACCTATTTTTCGGCCATTTTTTTAACTTTTTAAAGCCGTTCTTTTAGCGGTTTCGCGGTGTTTCGCCCCGCGTCCGGCGTCGTTTCCCTGATTTCTTTTGGCAATCGCGGTGCAGGATTGCAAGTGCTAATGAGAGTGATTATCATGCGCACACTATTTCTCCGTTTCGGCTCAATCATGCGCAATTCCCTCATTTTACTGCTGCTTTCCCTGTGGTTCGGCCTGTTCCCCGCCCAGGCGAAAACGGTCACCGACATCACCGGCCGTCAGGTCGTGGTGCCGGATAACCCGCAGCGTATCGTGCTGGGAGAGAGCCGCATGCTGTATACGCTGGCGCTGCTGGAGCCGGGCAACCCGGCGCAGCGCATCGTCGGCTGGCCGGCGGATCTGGCGCGCTTCGATGCGCAAAGCTGGCAGCTTTATACGCAGAAGTTTCCGCAGATCGCCGCGATCCCCGTTATCAGCGGCAACAATTTTCGCCAGGTCAATATCGAAAGCCTGCTGCAGCTGAAGCCGGATCTGGTGATCCTGGCGCGCTACGCGCGTGAAGACGGCGACAACGATCTGCTGGTTTCCGCGTTGAACAAGGCCGGCGTGGCGGTGATCTATGTCGATCTGCGCATCGATCTGCTGAACAACACCGTGCCGAGCGTGCGGCTGCTGGGCGACGTGCTCAATCGCCAGGAGCGCGCCGAGCAGTTCATCGAATTTTATCAGCAGCATATGGCGGTGATTCAGCAACGGCTGGCGGGCTATCAGGGGGCGAAACCCAAAGTGATGCTGCACCTGCATCTGGGGCGACGCGACACCTGCTGCACCACCGCCGCGCACGGTAATCTCGGCGATCTGCTGACCTTCGCCGGCGGTGACAACATCGCCAACGCCAGCGTCAAAGGCGTGTATGGCGAACTGAACCCGGAAACCATTCTGAGCGCCAATCCCGACGTTTACCTCGCCACCGGCATGGCCGGGCCGCAGGGCAAACGGCTGTCCGACTTGCGCCTCGGGCCGCAGGTCAGCCCACAGGAGGCTGCCGCCAGCTTCCACCAGTTGATCGCCAAACAGCCGATGCTGGCCAGCCTGCAGGCGGTGAAAAACCACCGCGCCTGGAGCGTCTGGCACAATTTTTACCTCAGCCCGTACCACGTGGTGCTGGTCGAGATGTTCGCCAAAGCGTTTTACCCGGATCTGTTCGCCGACATTAACCCGCAACAGACCTTCCAACAGCTGTATCAGCAGTTTTTGCCGTTACCTTTTTCAGGGACCTATTGGAGTCAGTTAGATAATGAATAACAACAAGCGCGGTTGGTGGTGCGCATTGCCTTTGGCGGCCTGCGCGACATCGCCGACGTGGGCGGCGGAAAAAGCCGCGTCGCAGGATGAGAACCTGGTGGTGATCGGCCGTAAAGACACCGACGGCGTGCAGAGCTATCAGCCGTTGACCAGCGTCACCGGCACCCGCAGCGAAACCAACCTGCTGAACGTGCCGCAGGCGATCGACGTGGTGCCGCAGCAGGTGATTACCGATCAGGCGGTCAGCAGCCTGGACGAAGCGTTATACAACGTCAGCGGCATTACCCAGGCCAACACGCTGGGCGGCACTCAGGACGCGGTAATGAAGCGCGGCTTCGGCGACAACCGCGACGGCTCCATTCTGCGCGACGGCGTGCGCTCGGTGCAGGCGCGCAACTTCACGCCGACCACCGAACGGGTGGAGGTGCTCAAGGGGCCGGCCTCGATGCTGTACGGCATGGGCGAGCCGGGGGGGATGATCAACATGATCACCAAAAAGCCCCAGCTGCAGCAGCATACCCACGTGGAGGGCTGGGGCAGCAGTTTCAACGGCGGCGGCGGCCAGCTCGACGTTACCGGGCCGCTCGGCACGTCGGGATTCGCCTATCGGATGATCGTCGATCACGATGAAACCGACTACTGGCGCAACTTTGGCCGCAATCGTCAGACGGTGATCGCGCCCTCGCTGATGTGGTACGGCGAGAACACCACCGTGCGGCTGGCCTACGAGCATATGGAATATCTGGTGCCGTTCGATCGCGGCACTATTATCGATTCGCGCACCGGCAAACCGGTGAATACGCCGCGCGATCGCCGTTTCGACGAGGCTTACAACGCCACCCGCGGCGATCAGGACAGCGTCACTTTGCAGATCGATCAGACGCTCAACGAGCGCTGGAAAAGCTCGCTGACCTACGCCTATAGCCGCAACAGCTACAGCGACAACCAGGCGCGCGCCACGGCGTTGAACCCGGAGAACGGTAAATTGAGCCGCCAGGCCGATGCGACTGCCAACGCCGTCAGCCATGCCAACGCGGTGCAGCTGACGCTCAATGGCGACGTGGACTGGGGCAGCATCAACCACCAGATGCTGTTCGGCTTCGATTTTGAGGATAACCGCACCTACCGCGGCGACATGATCCGCGGCAAAAAGAACGGCGATTTCAATATCTATCATCCGGTATACGGCCTGATGCCGCCGTCGACGGCGGTCAGCGCCAAAGACAGCGACCAGCGGGAAAACCTCACCAGCTACGGCTGGTTTATGCAGGATTCTATCCAACTGACCGATAAATGGCTGGTGATGGGCGGGCTGCGTTACGACGCTTTCGACGTCTATGCCGGCAAGGGGCGGCCGTTCCAGACCAACACCGACAGCTCGGACGGCAAGCTGGTGCCGCGCGCCGGGGTGGTGTACAAGCTGACGCCTTATGTGTCGCTGTACAGCAGCTATACCGAGTCGTTCAAGCCGAACTCCTCCATCGCCACCCAGATCGGTTCGCTGCCGCCGGAGCAGGGCAAATCCTGGGAAGTCGGCGGCAAGCTGGCGCTGCCTAACGGCGTCACCGGCACCCTGGCGCTGTTCGACATCACCAAGCGCAACGTGATGGTCAATGAGCTGGTGGAGGGCGAAACCGTGACGCGCACCGCCGGGCGCGTGCGTTCGCAGGGCGTGGAGCTGGACGTGGCCGGCAATCTCACCGATTCGCTGAGCCTGATCGGCTCCTATGCTTATACCGACGCCCGCGTGGTGGACGATCCGGACAACAAGGGCAAAGAGATGACCAACGTGGCGCGCCACACCGCCTCGCTGTTCCTGACCCAGAACCTGGGCAGTCTGGGCCTGTACAGCGGCGATGAGGTGCGCATCGGCGCCGGCGCGCGCTATGTCGGCCGCCGCCCGGGTGACGCTGCCAACAGCTTCTACCTGGATAATTACACCGTTGCCGATGCGTTCGCCGCTTACACCATGCCGATCAACGGCTATCGGGTGAAATGGCAGCTGAACGTGAAGAACCTGTTCGATAAAACCTATTATCCGTCCAGCGGGGGCAACTTGCGCGTGGCGGTGGGGGAACCGCGTGAGGTGGTGCTGCGCGGCAGTATCGATTTCTAAGCCACGGGCGGTGAAATTTGCTTAAATAACCGCCCCAACGTTAAGGAGAACGCATGAGCCTGCAGATTCGTTTGGCGCAGCAGCGGGATATCGCGCATCTGATGGCGGTTGAACGCTCGGCGGCGCAGCTGTTTCGCCAGCAGCCGACATGGCGCTTTATCGCTGAAGGCGAGGTGATGACCCCGCAACAGCACGCCGCATTTATTGCCGATCGCCGTGAATGGCTGGCGGAAAGCGACCACGGCGAGTGCGCCGGTTTTATCGCCGTGCAGGCTCAGGGGGAAGATTGGCACATCGCCGAATTGTCGGTCGCCGGCACCTGGCAGCGGCAGGGCGTCGGCCGCCGCCTGATCGGGGCGGTGGCGGAAGAGGCCAAACGGCAAGGCGCCTGTCGCCTGACGCTCACCACCTTTATCGACGTGCCGTGGAATGCGCCTTACTACCGGCGGCTGGGATTCCGGCCGCTTGAGGGCGCGCAGCTCACGGTCGCCCTGCGGCGGCATCTGGATGAGGATCTGGCGCATGGCTTTGCCGCCGGCAGTCGCTGTGCCATGGAATTTACACTATCGTAAATATTGAAATACAGAGCGGGCAGGGTATGATGCTGCCACCACGCCATCGCACCCGTTCGGTATTTTGGTATGCAATGCACTCAAGTCACCGTATAAGGGACAACCCGTAATGACACAAACCCTGTTCATGGTAGGCGCTCGCGGAGCCGGCAAGACCACGGTAGGCAGCGCATTGGCGCTGGCGTTGGGCTATCAGTTCGTCGATACCGATCTGTTTATGCAGCAGGCGGCGCAGATGAGCGTGGCGGAAATGGTCGAGCGCGAAGGTTGGCTGGGGTTCCGCCGCCGCGAGACTATCGCGTTGCAGACCGTGACCAAACCGTCAACCATAGTTGCCACTGGGGGCGGCGCGATCCTGGCGGAGGAGAACCGTCAGTTTATGCGTCAGCATGGCACCGTTATCTACCTGCGCGCGCCGGCCAGCGTGTTGGCGCAGCGGTTGGAAGCCTATCCGGAAGATGCGCAGCGCCCGACGCTCACCGGCAGGCCGATCGCCGAGGAGATGCTCGAGGTACTGGCGGCGCGCGAAGCGCTGTATCAGGACGCCGCGCATTACGTGATGGATGCGGCGGCCGATCCGCAGCGGGTGGTGGAACAAATCCTCGCGGTGCTACCGCGTGAGACGGTGAAATAACCTTTTCTTCTCTTCGGGCGCCGTGCGCCCGTTTCCCTATTCCGTTAGCCGAACTGCCGCAAAGTAGGCGCCGGGCGTGACGCCGAAGCGGCGGCGGAAGGCGGCGATATAGGCGCTGACGTTGTCATAGCCACAGGCGTCGGCCACCTCGCCGACCGCTTCGCCGCGTGATAATCCCTCCAGTGAACGCAATACCCGCGCCTGCTGGCGCCACAGCGCGAAGCCGATGCCGGTTTCCTGCAGAAAGCGGCGGCTCAGGGTGCGCGGGCTGAGCCCGGCCCAGACGGCCCAGTCGCGCTGGCTGCGCAGGTTGGCGGGATCGTTCAGCAGCGCGCGGGCGATGTTCAGCAACCGGGCGTCCTGCGGGAGCGGCAGTTGCAAAGGGGCGCCGCTCGCCGCGTGCATTTCGTCCAGCAGCACCTGCAGCAGCCGCCGTTGCGGCGCACTCAGCGGGCCGGCAGGGAACTGCGCGATGCGTTCCACCAGCGCCTGCAACAGCGCAGAGGCCGTGAACAGCTGCGGCTGCAGCGGCATCTCCGGCGCGCTTTCCACCGGCAGATACAGACTCCAGCCCGCCACATCGCCGCAGGCCAGCGCCTGATGGGCGCACCCCGGCGGCAGCCAGCCCAGCGTGCCGCCGGTGATCGCCCATTGCCGGCCGGGCAGTTCCAGCGCCAGCATGCCGCGCGTCAAGAGATAGATCTGGCCGCCTTGGTGCTGATGCCAGGGCGTCAGGTGCTTTTTTTCATGCTGAAGGCGTTGGCTGCGGATCTGCATCGTGTTGGCCGTTTAACGTTATTGAAAGTCCTGATACGGTTATTATGCCATCACCCGACCGAGATAGGATCGCCATTCACCCTATTCGGAGAAACGTGATGACTCAACTTACCCCATTGAATCTGGTGCTCGATACGCTGCGGCAGATCGTCGCCAACCCGGAGCATCGGCCGGCCCAGCTCGCCGCCCGCTTCAGCGCGGACTACCGCCAGCAGGTGGATGGCAAGGTGCTGCACTTCGAGCAGTTTGAGCAGCATATGGCGCTGCTGAAGCGGCAAACCCGCCGCATGACGCTGAGCATCATCGCGGCGGCGGAGCAGGGCGAGGCGGTGCTGACCCACCATCTGGTCGAGGTGGAAAAGCGCGACGGCACCTGCAGCCGCGTGCGGGTGCTGGCGCACTTCACCGTGCGTGAAGGCCGCATTTGCGCCTGCGAAGAACTGACCGAGCTGCTGGCGGGCGATCCCGGCGATCGCGATCTTGGCTCGCGCGTGTCGGAATGAGGGCGGCTGCTATACTTGCTACTGTGTGAAACACACGGGAGAACGGCATGCGCGAAAATGATCAACCTGCTTATCCACGGAGTGCCCGCGTCGTAGAGGTGTTTCGAGGCGACCCGAACCTGCATCTGCGCCGCTTTGAGGTGCGCACCGACGACATTGAGCCGAATACGTTGCTCAGTGAACATGAAACCGAGCAGGAAGCGCTCGACGCCAAGCATCGCTATGAAGACGAGGCGTTAGAGCTCTGACCTGCAGCCCAGCGGAAACCGGCGTCAGGCCGGTTTCCTGTTTATCCCCGCCTTAGCACATATTTCCCAGAACAATATTGATAATGATAATCATTTATGTGATTTTTATCGCCCCTATTGGGTGTTTCACTTCTGGGAAAAGAGATGTCCAATTCCGAGTTGCAGGCGCTGTTTCTGCGCCATATGCGGCCGCTGCAAGCCTACTTGAACGCCAAACTGCGCGACCCTCAGCTGGCCGCGGATTTGGCGCAGGAAAGTTTTACCCGCCTCACCGAGCAATACCCGCAGGGCAATATTCTCGATATCGAGGCTTACCTGTATAAAACCGCCAAGAATCTGATGCTTGACCATCTTCGGCAACAGCAGCGGCGACAGACTGATGCGGTAGAGGATGACATTCTGGCGCAGTATCCCTCCGGCGAACCGGCGCTCGAGCAGCTGGCGATTGACAGCCAAATGCTGCAGCTGTTGCAACAGGCGCTGGCGGGCATGCCGCCGCGCACGCAGCAGATTTTCCGGCTCAACCGGCTCGACGGGCTGACCCAGGCGCAGGTGGCGGCTCAACTGAGCGTATCGCTCAGTACGGTGGAGAAGCATCTGGCCAGCGCGCTGGAGCGGCTGATGACGTTGATGGACGATCAATAATGACAATTTTTTTACGGGTTTATCCGCCTTCAGACGTCTTAACCTATAACCAGAAAAAACAGGGGTCTATGCCATCATGAATCCGCTAACCGCGCAGTCGCGGCAACAGGCGGCCGCCTGGGCCGTGCGCCTGGCCGAAGGGGCGCTGGCCGCCGACCAGCGGCGAGCGTTGGAGGCCTGGCTGGCCGATGATCCGCAGCATCCGGCGGCGCTGCGTCAGGCTCGCTTGCTGTGGGCGACGCTGGGGCAACTGCCGCCAGAACAGCGACAGGCGCTGCAGCCGCAGGTAGCGGCGCTGAAAACGCCATTTCGCCGTAGAGGAGCCCGCTGGGCGATGGCGGCGGCGGTGGCGATCGCCGTTTCCTTCGGCGTTTATCGCGGGCCGGATATATGGATCGGCATGCAGGCGGATTATCAAACCGTTCGCGGCGAGGTGCGCGAAGTCACGTTGCCGGACGGCAGCCGGGTGGCGCTGGACAGCGGCAGCGCGATCGCGCTGGCCTATTCCGCCAACGAACGCAAGGTGCGACTGCTGAGCGGCGCTGCCTATTTTATCGTCGCACCGGTGAACGGGCCGGAAAAGCGCCCGTTCAGGGTAGAGGCGGAAAACGGCGTCACCCAGGCGCTGGGCACCGAGTTCAGCGTGGCGCGCACCGGGCAGGGCGTCGACGTCAGCGTGCATCAGCACAGCGTGCGGGTGACGCTCGAGCGCGGTGAGCGCTCGCTGGTGGTCGCGCAACGCCAGGCGGCGCATTACCGCAGCGGCCTGCTGTGGCTGACGCGGCAAACGGCCGGCGATGATGCCTGGCGGCGCGGCTGGCTGGTGATCGACCGCCAACCGCTGACGCAGGCGCTCGCGCAGCTCAACCGCTATCGCGAGACGCGCATCGTGGCTGTCACCCCTGTGCTGAGAGCGCGCACGGTAAGCGGCGTGTTCGCGCTCAATAAACTCGACGACGGTGTCAGCGCCATTCGTCAGGAACTCGCCGCCCGCCAACTGAATCTCCCCGGCATCACGCTGCTTTACTGATCGGCGCAGGTGGGCCGGGACGCCCGTTTCGCCGCTATTTTCACTTTCTGTAAAAAATCTTTACGGGTTTTCACCCTCCGGAACGTCCTTATGTTTAAACGAGATTGATTTCCATTATCACTTGGTTTGGCATTCTTTCGGGTGGAACACACACGCATGTTTATTCACAAGGGAACCACGCCGGCCGGCCGCTTGGCCACGGCGGTACGCGCTGCGTTGGCGGCGATGGTGTTGACTCAGCCTGTTGTGGCGATCGCCGCGCAGGCTGAAGCGAGCGGCGCGCAGGCCGCACAGCAAAAGAATTTCAACATTGAGGCGCAGCCTCTGCAGAGCGCCATGCTGCGCTTCGCCGAGCAGGCCGGCATGCAGGTGTTTTTCGACGAGGTGAAGCTCGACGGCATGCAGGCGGCGGCGTTGAACGGCAGCATGAGCGTTGAACAGGGCCTGCGGCGCTTGATCGGCGGCAATCCGGTGGCTTTCCGCCTGCAGCCGCAGGGGCAGATCGTATTGAGCCGGCTGCCGACGGCGAACGGCGATGGCGGCGCGCTGGCGCTGGATAGCCTGACGGTGCTGGGGGCCGGCGGCATGAGCGTCAACGACTGGGTTTACGACGAACCGCGCTCGGTCAGCGTCATCAGCCGCGAACAGATGGACAACCGCCCGGCGCGGCACGCGGCCGATATTCTGGAACAGACCACGGGCGCCTATTCCAGCGTCAGCCAGCAAGATCCGGCGCTGTCGGTCAACATCCGCGGCATACAAGACTATGGCCGGGTGAACATGAATATCGATGGCATGCGGCAGAATTTTCAAAAGAGCGGTCATGGCCAGCGTAACGGCACCATGTATATCGATTCCGAGCTGCTGTCCGGCGTAACCATCGACAAGGGCACCACCGGCGGCATGGGCAGCGCCGGCACGCTTGGCGGCATCGCGACGTTCAATACCGTCAGCGCGAGCGATTTCCTGGCGCCGGGCAAAGAGCTGGGCGGCAAGCTGCACGCCAGCACCGGCGATAACGGCACCCACTTCATCGGCAGCGGCATACTGGCATTGGGGAATGAAACCGGCGATATCCTGTTGGCCGCCAGCGAACGCCACCTCGGCGACTATTGGCCCGGCAACAAAGGCGATATCGGCAACATTCGCATCAATAACGACACCGGCAATTACGATCGCTACGCCGAGAGCATCAAGAACAACAAAATCCCCGACACTGATTACCGCATGCACTCGCGACTGGCCAAGGTGGGCTGGAACCTGCCCGCCAACCAGCGCCTGCAGCTGAGTTATCTGCAGACCCAGACCGCGTCGCCGATCGCCGGCACGCTGACCAACCTGGGCACCCGGCCGCCCTATGAACTGGGCTGGAAGCGCACCGGCTACAGCGACGTGATGGCGCGCAACGCGGCGTTCGACTATAGCCTGGCGCCGGAAGGCGTCGACTGGCTCGATTTTCAGGCCAAGCTGTATTACGTCGATACTCAGGACGACAGCGATACCTACAGCACCAGCACGCTGCTGAACAACGGCTACGCGACGCGCACTCGCCTGCGCACCTATGGCGCACAGGCGCAAAACACCTCGCGTTTCAGCCTGGCACCGGGGCATGACTTCCGCGCCAACTACGGGCTGGAGTTCTATTACGACAAGGCCACCAGCGACTCTTCCCGTCAGGGCATGGAAGGGGTAACACCGGCTGGCAACCGCTCGGTCGGCAGCCTGTTCGCCAACCTGACCTACGACTACGACGGCTGGCTGACGCTGGAAGGCGGGCTGCGTTACGACCGCTATCGCCTGCGCGGCCAGACCGGTCTGAGCTACGCCGACTTCCCGTATACGGCGGAGAATCCCTGCAAACAGCTGCGGCTGCGCAACTGTCTGGCGACCACCACGCAGCAGGAGTGGAACGTCGATCGCGATCAGGGCAAGCTGTCGCCGACGCTGGCGCTGGCGGTGCGTCCCGGCGTGGAGTGGCTGGAGCTGTATACCACCTACGGCAAATCCTGGCGGCCGCCGGCGATCACCGAAACGCTAACCAACGGCAGCGCTCACAGCACTTCTACGCAATATCCCAACCCCTTCCTGCAGGCCGAGCGCTCGCGCGCCTGGGAAGTGGGGTTCAACGTGCAGCAGCCGGATCTGTGGTTTGAGGGCGATCGGTTGGCGGCCAAGGTGGCCTATTTCGACACCAAAGTGGATAACTACATCAACCTGGCGATTAACCGCGACAAGCCGGGGCTGGTGCAGCCGAGCATCGGCAACGCCGCCTACGTCAACAATCTGTCGAAAACCCGTTTCCGCGGGCTGGAGTACCAGCTCAACTATGACGCCGGGGTGTTTTACGCCGACCTGACCTACACCCACATGATCGGTAAAAACGAGTTTTGCTCCAGGAACGCCTGGCTGGGCAATCGCCTGCGTTACGGCGCCAACTCCCGGCCGGGCAACTTCTACGCGGAGCAGGATCCGACGGCGAATGACGCCGTGTCCTGCGACGGCGGCTCGCAGTTCGGCACCGCCGCTTACCTGCCGGGCGATCGCGGCTCGGTGACGCTGGGCGGCCGCGCTTTCGATCGCAAGCTGGACGCTGGGGTGACCGTGCGCTTCGCGCCGGGCTATCAGGACAGCTCGGTACCGTCCAACTACCCGTATCTGGCCGACTGGCCGAAATACACCCTGTTCGATCTGTACGCCAGCTACAAACTGACCGACAGCCTGACGCTGCGCGGCTCGGTGGAGAACCTGACCAACCGCGCCTACGTCGTCAGCTACGGCGAGACGCTGGCCAATACCCTGGGGCGCGGCCGCAGCGTGCAGGGCGGGGTGGAGTACCGTTTTTAAGCAGTAAAAGGGCGTTGCTCATCGTTGAGCACAGAGGTCGCCTCGCAAGGGGCGCCGTTCATCAATGGAGATAGAGAAATGGCATTTTCAGTCAATTATGACAGCAGTTTCGGCAGCTACAGCATCCATAACTATCTGAACGAGTGGGCGTCGTCGTTTGGCGATATCAACCACACCAACGGTAATGTCACCGACTCCAACAGCGGCGGTTTCTACGGCGGCAGCCTGTCCGGCAGCCAATATGCCGTGACCAGCACCGCCAATAACATCACCTCGTTCGTGGCGGGCGGCAACCTGACCTACACCCTGTTCAACGCACCGGCGCACACCCTGTACGGTCAACTGGATTCCCTGTCGTTCGGCGACGGCCTGAACGGCGGCGGCTCCACGCCGTACAACATCCAGGTGCCTGACGTCAGCTTCGGCGGCCTGAATCTCAGCAGCCTGCAGGCGCAGGGCCACGATGGCGTGGTACACCAGGTGGTGTACGGCCTGATGTCCGGCGATACCGGCGCGCTGGAAACCGCGCTGAACGGCATCCTCGACGACTACGGTCTGAGCGTCAACTCCACCTTCGATCAGGTGGCGGCGGCGACGGCGGTGGGCGTGCAGCACGCCGACAGCCCGGAATTGCTGGCGGCCTGATCGCGGCCGTTTGCCCGCCGGCGCCGCGTGCCCCGGCGGGCGTTTTCTCGTTTTTAGCCGATGGAAAACGCCATGAAAAACGCCGTCAGGCGCGGAGAAGTGATGAGCGTGCTGGGCGCATACCGGCGCGGATTTTGGGGCATTGCGCTGTTTACCGCAGTGATCAACCTGCTGATGCTGGCCCCGGCGCTGTACATGCTGCAGGTCTACGATCGCGTGTTGCCGTCGGGCAACCGCATGACGCTGGCGATGCTGACCCTGATGGTGGTCGGCCTTTATCTGTTTATGGGGCTGCTGGAGTGGGTGCGCAGCCAGGTGGTGATCCGCCTTGGCGCCCAGATGGATATGCGCCTCAATCAGCGGGTCTACGACGCCGCCTTCGAAACCAACCTGAAAACCGGCAACCCGCTGGCGGGGCAGGCGCTGAACGATCTGACCAACCTGCGCCAGTTCGCCACCGGCAATGCGCTGTTCGCCTTTTTCGATGCCCCCTGGTTCCCGGTTTATCTGCTGGTGGTTTTTCTGCTCCATCCCTGGCTTGGCGCGTTGGCCAGCGCCGGGGTGATCGTGCTGGTGCTGCTGGCCTGGCTCAACCAGCGGGTGTCGCAGGCGCCGCTGGCGGAGGCCGGCCGCGTCGCGCTGAGCGCCACGCAACAGGCCAACGGCAACCTGCGCAATGCCGAAGCCATCGCCGCCATGGGCATGTTGACCGACTTGCGCCTGCGCTGGCTGCGGCAGCATCAGCAGTTCCTGCTGCTGCAGAACCGCGCCAGCGAGAAAATCGCCGCGGTCACCGCCTGGTCGAAAACCGTGCGGCTGGCGCTGCAGTCGCTGATGTTGGGCTGCGGCGCGCTGCTGGCGGTCAACGGCGACATTACGCCGGGCATGATGATCGCCGGATCGATCCTGATCGGCAGGGTGTTGGGGCCGATCGATCAGCTGATCGGCGCCTGGAAGCAGTGGTCATCGGCGCGCCAGTCCTTGCAGCGGCTGGAGGTGATGTTGGCCGCTAACCCGCCACGAATGCCGAGTCTGCCGCTGCCGGCGCCCGGCGGTACATTGGCCGTGAATCAGCTGACCGCCAGTGCGCCAGGCGGCACGGCGCCGGTGTTGCACGGCGTCAGTTTTCGTCTGGAGGCCGGCGAGGTGCTGGGCGTGATTGGCGCGTCCGGCTCCGGCAAAACCCTGCTAATGCGCCAACTGGTTGGCGCGCTGACGCCGCTCAGCGGCGACGTGCGGCTGGACGGTGCAGACATTCAGCAGTGGGACAAGCAACAACTCGGGCCGCATATCGGTTACTTGCCGCAGGATATCCAGCTGTTCGCCGGCACCCTGACGGACAACATCGCTCGCTTTGGGCAGGTCGACGCCGAGAAGGTGGTGGCCGCGGCGGCGCTGGCCGGCGTGCATCAGCTGATCCTGCATTTACCGAAAGGCTATGAGACCGAGCTGGGTGAAGGCGGCAGCGGCCTGTCCGGCGGCCAGCGTCAGCGGGTGGCGCTGGCGCGCGCGCTGTATGGATCTCCGGCGCTGGTGGTGCTGGACGAACCGAACGCCAACCTCGATCGCGAAGGGGAAGGGGCGCTGCAGCAGGCGATCGAAGCGCTGAAGGCGCGTGGCACCACCATCGTGTTGGTGACCCACAAACCGGCGATCCTGGCGGCCACCGACAAATTGCTGGTGCTGAGCGCCGGCCAGATACAGCACTTCGGCCCCAGCGACGCCATCCTGAAAAAACTGCCTGGTTTTGCGCCCGCCGCTGCCGCTGCATCGGCCAATGCCGGGTGCAGCAACGGCGGCTTCAACGTCAATTACGCCAACTTCGCCAAAACGGCCAGCGGTGAACGAAAAGTATGAGCAATCAGAGTGTGATTCCCGGCGATATCGACACCCTTTCCCGGCAGTTCGACGAAGGTCGCTACCTGCGGCTGGGAGGCTGGCTGGTGGTGCTGGGGTTTGGCGGTTTCCTGCTGTGGGGGCTGTTGGCGCCGCTGGACAAAGGCGTGCCGGTTTCCGGCAGCGTGGTGGTGGCGGGCAATCGCAAGGCGGTGCAGCACCCGAGCGGCGGCGTGGTGTCGCAGATTCAGGTGCATGAGGGCGACCGGGTCAGCGCCGGGCAGGTGCTGTTGTTGATGGATACCGTCGACAGCCGCACCCAGCGCGATGCGCTGCGCAGCCAGCAGTTGAGCAATGCCGCACAGCAGGCGCGGCTGCAAGCCGAGCGCGACGGCCTGCAAGCGATCGCTTTCCCGCCATCGCTGCAAGCGCGGCGAGAAGAGCCGGAAGTGATGTCACTGATGCTGCTGCAACAGCAGCTGTTCACCAGCCGCCGTGCGGCACTGCAGAGCGAGCTGGCGGCGATCGCGGAAAGCATCGCCGGATCGCAGGCGATGTTGGAAGGGGTTCGGCAGTCTTACGCCAGCAAACAGCGGCAAAAGGCCATGCTGCAGGAGCAGCTGGGCGGCATGCGCAAGCTGGCGGCGCAAGGGTATGTGGCGCGCAATCGGCTGCTGGATCTGGAGGGGCAGCATGCGCAGATCGATGGCCAGGCGTCCGAGGACAGCGGCAATATCGGCCGTCTGGGGCGCCAGATCCTGGAGCTGAAACTGCGGGCGATCCAGCGGCGGGAAGAGTATCAGAAAGAGGTCAGCAGCCAGCTGGCCGAGGTGCGGATGAAGCTGGACGAGCTGGATAACCGCCTGGCCAAGGCGGAGGCCGATTTGGGGCATACGCAGGTGAAAGCGCCGGTGGCGGGCACCGTGGTGGGGTTGAGCGTGTTCACCGAAGGCGGCGTGATCGGCGCCGGTCAGCAACTGATGGAGATCGTGCCCAGCGATCGCGGGCTGCAGGTAGAAGCGCGCATCCCGGTCGAGTTGATCGATAAAGTGCAGGTGGGGTTGCCGGTCGAGCTGTTGTTCTCGGCGTTCAACCAAAGCACCACGCCGCGCGTCGAGGGCGAAGTGACGCTGGTCGGGGCCGATCGCCTGACCGACGAGAAAAGCGGCGCGCCTTATTACAGCGTGCGCGCCAAGGTCAGCGAAGAAGGATTGCGACGCTTGAGCGGGTTGGAGATCCGCCCGGGGATGCCGGTCGAAGGCTTCATCCGCACCGGTGAGCGTTCGATGATGAACTATCTGTTCAAACCGCTGACCGATCGCCTCCATTTGGCGCTGACGGAAGAGTGAGCATGTCGGTTTCGCCGCTGCCTTTCGCCGCGCCCGGTGCCACCATGCCCTGGCGCCGTTGTCTGGTGTTGGTGCTGGCGCTGCATCTGCTGGTTGCAGCGCTGTTTTGGCCCTGGCGAGACAAGGCCGAGCCGCCGTGGGTACCGCCACCGGCGGTGATGGTGCTGATGGCCGCCGCACCGCAGGCCCCGGCCGAGGCGAAACAACCGCCGGGACAAAGGACGCCGCCGCCTCAGGTTGAACCGCCGGCGCCACCGGAGCCGTTGCCGCTAGTGAAAGTGCCCGACGCCGCGCAGCCGAACATCGCCGTGCCGCCGAAACAGAAAAAACCGCCTAAGCCGGTGAAAAAAAACAACCTGCCCCGCACGCCGCCGCAGGAGAGAACCATCGCGCCGCCGAGGGTTCAGGATCACAACGTCGGCGCGCCGCCGCCGGGCCGCGCGGATAAAACGGCCGCGCCGCAAACTCGCCTGACTCCCTATGCTCAGGCGGGGGAGGACAACTGGCGCAGCCGCATCAGCAGCCGCCTGAATCGCTTTAAGCGTTATCCTAAAGACGCATTGCGGCTGAAGCGCCAGGGCGTCGGGCAGGTGCGTTTCACGCTGGACAGACAGGGCCACGTGCTGGCGGTGACGCTGGTCAGCAGCGCCGGGCTGCCGTCGCTGGATCGCGAAATCCAGGCGCTGGTCAAACGCGCTTCGCCGCTGCCCACGCCGCCGGCGGACGCCTACGTCAACGGCTCGGTGGAATTGACGCTGCCGATCGATTTCAGTTTGCGCGGCGCGGGTTTTTGACGCGGTTGTTTCATGGCGATGGCCTGAGCGTGACGTACGGAAACCTTTGCCTCTGCGCCGCGATCGCATTTCGCGCGAAAAACCAGTGACAGATCAACCGCAATCCCCCAATATGGATTTTCCATCAAGATGATTACGCGGGTGCCAGTCTATGCTGAAAGTGAATGAGTATTTTGCCGGAAAAGTGAAGTCTATCGGTTTTGACAGTAGCAGCATCGGTCTTACCAGCGTGGGTGTGATGGAAGAGGGCGAATACACCTTCTCCACCGCGCAGCCGGAAGAAATGACAGTGATCACCGGGGCGCTGAAAGTGCTGCTGCCGGGAGCGCCGGACTGGCAAGTGTTTACGCCGGGCGAGAAGTTCTTCGTGCCGGGGCACAGCGAGTTCAACCTGCAGGTGGCCGACGCCACCGCCTATCTGTGCCGCTACCTGAGCAAATAAATTTTGTTCGCTAGGGGAACGCAGGGCTCAGCGGATGCTGGGCCCTGGTCATTTCTGAGGCGAGATTAACGCTGGGCTTCGCCGCCGAGCGCTTCGATGGTGTTTTTGATCAACGCCGCCAGCTCGCTGGTCATCAGGATAAAGTCGGCGTCAAAGCGCTGGGCGAAGTCGTCGCGATCGATGTCGTCGTTCTGTTCGCGCAGCGTGTCGGCGAACTTCAGGCGCTTGAGCGAGCCGTCGTCCGACAGCATCAGCTGGATGCGCTCTTGCCAGTCCACCGCCAGCTTGGTCACCAGCTTGCCGGCTTCGATGTGCACCGCGATTTCGTCGCTGATCAGATTCTGCTTCTTGCAGCGGATTACGCCGCCTTCTTCCAGAATCGCTTTCAATTCCGCTTCATCCTGAATGGCGAAGCCAGCCGGCATCTCACCGGAACGCACCCATTCGGTCAGCGTCAGTTCGATCGGGCTTTCCATGGTCAATGGCACCACCGGCAGCGAGCCGAGGCTCTTGCGCAGCAGCGCCAGCGTGTCTTCGGCGCGTTTGGCGCTGGCGGCGTCGACCATGATCAGATCGTTGACGGTGTCTATCCACATGAAGGTCTGGTTGAAGCGGCTGAACGCGCGCGGCAGCAGGCTGTGCAGCACTTCATCCTTCAGCGCGTCCTTCTCGGTTTTCTTCAGTTTGCGGTGTTGCTCCGCTTCCAGGCGCTCAATCTTGGCCTGCAGCTCTTGCTTGATCACCGGCGACGGTAGGATTTTCTCTTCCTTGCGCGCGCAGATGACGATCTGGCCGTTGACCGCGTGCGTCAGCGCATCGCTGTGCGAGCCCATCGGGGAGACCCAGCCGGTCTTCGCCATGTCCTGGCTGCCGCACGGCGTGAAGGCGAACGCGCTGAGTTGTTTTTCCATTTCATCCGCGTTTAACGCCACTTCGCGGCTCAAACGGTAAACCATCAAATTCTTAAACCACAGCATAATGTTATCCCTGGCTGGGCGTGCGTTCGGCACGCTGATTCGTCAAAAGCAGGGCGGCATGATAACGAATTGACGCTGAAAAATCGCCCCATTCTCTCCGAATTGCGTCGCTTTGCGCATCGGGAAAGGACGGGACGGAGAATGGGAAACAGGTGATTCATTCGCGCGCTTACATTAGGCTGTGACAACGCTGCGCGGCATCGAGGAGAAAAAATACGTGCGCATTGGCATCGACTTGGGTGGAACGAAAATTGAAGTGATCGCGTTGGCGAATGACGGGCGGGAGCTGTTTCGCCATCGCATCGCCACGCCGCGCCATGACTACCGGCAAACCCTGGCGGCGATCGCCGGACTGGTGAAACTGGCGGAGGATCATACCGGCGAACGAGGATCGGTCGGGATCGGCATTCCCGGCACGCTGTCGCCGTTTACCGGGCGAGTAAAGAACGCCAACTCGGTGTGGCTCAACGGCCAGCCGCTGGATAAGGATCTGTCGGCGCTGTTGGCGCGCGAGGTGCGTATCGCCAACGACGCCAACTGCCTGGCGGTGTCGGAAGCCACCGACGGCGCCGGCGCCGGCGCGAAAACCGTGTTTGCGGTCATCATCGGCACCGGCTGTGGCGCCGGCGTGGCGCTGAACGGCCAGGCGCATTCCGGCGGCAATGGCATCGCCGGCGAATGGGGCCACAATCCGCTGCCGTGGCAGGATGACGATGAGCTGCGCTATGCCCGCGAAGTGCCGTGCTACTGCGGCAAGCCGGGCTGCATCGAAACCTTTATTTCCGGCACAGGTTTCGCCACCGACTATGCGCGCCTGAGCGGCAACGCGCTGCAAGGGCATGAGATCATGGCGCTGAGCGAGCGGGGCGATGCGCTGGCGGTGCAGGCGATCGAACGTTACGAAATGCGCTTGGCGAAATCGCTGGCGCACGTGATCAACATTCTGGATCCGGACGTGGTGGTGCTCGGCGGCGGCATGAGCAACGTGGATCGTTTGTACCGCACGGTGCCCGCGTTGGTGAAAAGTTGGGTGTTCGGCGGCGAGTGTGAAACGCCGATCCGCAAGGCGGTCCACGGCGACTCCAGCGGCGTGCGCGGCGCGGCCTGGCTGTGGCCGCAGCAGCAGCGCTAAGCGTTGCAACAAAGCGCGAGCAAGCTCGCGCTTTAAACCCTTCCCTGTACAAAAACTGGACGGCGCTTTATGCTTTAGCTAACTTAGCTAAGGAGGACGCGATGGCAATTCAGGCCAATATGCATGAAGCCAAATCCAATCTGAGCCAGCTGGCGGACAGAGCCGCGGAGGGAGAAACCGTGATTATTGCAAAAGCAGGGAAGCCGTATGTACAGCTGGTCGCCATCAAGGGCGAAGCGCGCCGCCCTGGCGCCGCCAAGGGTAAGTTCACCGTGCCGGCGGATTTCAACGCGGGGGACGCGGCCATTGCGGCGCTGTTTGAGGGCGATGAATGAAGCGCTTGCTGCTGGATACCCACGCATTGCTGTGGTGGCTGATTGATGACGCCTGCCTGGGCGCGAACGCCAAAAGGCAGATCGCCGATCCGGGCAATGCGGTGTACGTCAGCGCGGCCAGCATTTGGGAGATCTCGATCAAGCAGGCGCTGGGTAAACTGGCGCTGCCGGAAGATATCTTTGCGATCATCGAGGCCGAAGATTTTCTGTCGCTGCCGATGGACGCCTTTCACTGCCAACAGGCCGGGCAGTTGCCGCCCTATCATCAGGATCCTTTCGATCGCATGCTGATCGCACAGGCGCAGGCCGAAGGGCTGACGCTGATCTCCGCCGACGCGGTGTTTCCGCAGTACGGCGTGCGGGTGGCGGACGCCCGCCGTTAAGCCGGCTTTTCCTCACTTTCGCTGCGCACCCGTTCGATATGAATGGTCAGGAACATCATCTCTTCCGTGGTGAGCTGATGCTGATAGTGCTTTTCGATGTGGCGGTTGATCTTGCCGGCGCAGGCGAAAGACTCGCGGTATTTCTCTTTCACCACCTGATACAGCGAGTCGTCGTCGCTATCGACGTAGTTTTTCCCCAGCAGGCGCTGAGCGAAGAACTTCAAATGGGTGACGAAACGGTGGTAGCTCAGGGCTTCCTCGTTGTAATCAAAGCGGAAATGGTATTTAACCAGGTTAAGGATCTCTTGCATCACGCGGGTGATGTGCAGCGTGTTGTGCATCTCGTCGTTAAGCTGGGCGTTGACCAGGTGCAGGGCGATAAATCCGGCTTCGTCTTCCGGCAGCGCGGTATCCAGCCGTTGGGCGATCAGGGCCAGCGCCTCCAGCCCGACGGCGAACTCGGCCGGGTAGAGCTTTTTAATCTCCCACAGCAGCGCATTTTTGATATCCAGCCCTTGCGCATGGCGCTGCAGGGCGAAGTGGATGTGATCGGTCAGCGTGATGTAGACGATGTTATGCAATTTGCCCGGCAGGCGTTCGCGGGCGAGAGTGATAATCCTGTCGGCAGTGGTAACGCAGGCCAGCGGGATCTCGGCGAGCAGCTCTTTATAGCGTTCGGCGATTTCACCGCCGTTATGGGTGAATACCTTTTCGATCAGGCTTTCGTCCAGCGTATCGCCGGGCTTCTTTTTAAAGCCGATTCCTTTTCCCATCACCACCGTCTCTTCCTGACGGTCGTCCAGCGTAATCACCACGTTATTATTGAGTATTTTAGCGATTTTCATGGTTTTTCCCGGTGTTTCAGCATCCTGAAAACGAAAAAACCTGACGCCCGGAAGCGATCCCGGGCGTCAGGTTTTGCCTGTATTTTATGTTTCTGCCCTGCGGCCCTGAGCGGCGGAGGGGATACAGTAACAATCCTATTATGTTGGCATAATAACCCGTGCCCGCTGCGGCTCAACGCTTTTCACCGCGGAGTGCCGCCGCGGTCACACTTCTACGCCGCGCGCCGCGGGATCATTCCAGCCTGAAGTGCGCTTCCAGCCGGCTGACGCCAAGCCCGTTAACCTTCTTCACCTTGATCTGCACCGGAATACGCTCTTTCATCGCCTCGACGTGGCTGATCACGCCGATGGTTTTGCCGGAGGCGTTCAGGCTGTCCAGCGCATCCAGCGCGGTATCGAGGGTTTCGGCGTCCAGCGTGCCGAAGCCTTCGTCGAGGAACAGCGAGTCGATGCTGGTTTTATGGCTGACCAGATCGGACAACGCCAGCGCCAGCGCCAGGCTGACCAGGAAGCTCTCGCCGCCGGACAGGGTGCGGGTATCGCGCAGCGCATCCGCCTGCCAGGTGTCGACCACCTGCAGTTCCAGCGCATCGCTGGTCTTGCGCTGCAGCAGATAACGTCCGTGCAGCCGGCCGAGCTGGTTGTTGGCCAGGTAAACCAGATGATCGAGCGTCAGCCCCTGAGCAAAGCGGCGGAACTTGTCGCCTTCTTTTGAGCCGATCAGCTGGTTGAGGTAGCTCCAGTCATCGTAGTCTTGCTGGCTGCGGGCGATCTGCTCGAACAGCGCCTGCTGATTGAGGCGGCGGGCGGCGTCGCTTTCCAACTGATTGCGCAGTTCGCCCTGGCGCAGCTGCAGCACCTTCAACTGCTGCGCCAGCTCGGCCAGCGATTGGGTGAGCGCGTCGATATCCGCGTTGGCTTCATCCAGCCCTTCAGGGCGGTTCTGCCGATGCTGCTCCAGCGTTTGCGTCGCCTGTGTCAGCAGGGCGGTGGCCTCTACCTGCCGCTGCTGCAACTGCTCTTTGCGCTGCTGCAATTCGCGGCGCAGGGCGTCGTCCAGCAGCGCGGCGGCGAAGGCGGTTTCATCGACGAATTCGCTGTCGGCCAGCGCCTGCTGCCACTGCTGCTGCGCCTGCTGCAGCCGTTCCTGCATTTGGGCGTGTTGCTGTTGCAGCCCGGCCTGTTGGCCTGCCAGGCGTTCGCGCAGTTCCTGCGCCTTTTGCCACTGCTCGGCAGCCTGAACACTGGCCTGTTCGCAGGCGGTTTGTTTGGCGCGCAGCTGTTCGCGCACCTCGGCGACCCGCTGTTCGCCGAACAGCGCCAGCCGCTGCGCACGCCGTTCGGCGAGGATTTTCTCGCCTTCTTGCCAGCGTTGTTGCAGGTCTTGTTGCTGTTGCAGGCTATCGGCGTGGTTTTTTTGCAGCAGCGTAAAGCGCTCTTCGAGCAACGCCAACTGTTGCTGCGCCTGCTGCTGCTGCGTTTGCAGCGCCGCGAGCGCGTCTTTCGCCTGCTGTACCGCCTGCGCCGATTGTTCATGCTGCTGCAGCGCCTGTTGCCCGCGCCGCTCTTCATCGTCGCAGCCACTCAGCCAGGCACTGAGCGGTTCGTCATCCGCCAGCGTAAAGTCGAACGCCAGCGGCGCGCTGAGCTGCTGCCACTGCTGCTGTTGGCCGGCCAGCTGCTGTTCATCCTGCGCGATGGTTTGCTGCTGGCGCTGCTGCTGTTCCAGCAGGCTTTCGCAGCGGGTGCGCAGTTCGGTACCCTGGGTTTGCAGTTTCTCTGCCAGGGTGCGCATCTCAACCAACCGCCGCTCCGTCGCCGAAGGCTGCACCGCCTGATATTGCTCCACCGCCGGGTGGGTGGTCGAGCCACACAGCGGGCAGGGGGCGCCACTTTGCAGCAGGGCACGCTCCGCTTCCAGGCTGACGATGCGTTTTTCCAGCTCGTGGATCCGCTCTACTTCCTGCAGCTGCGCCTTGTGTTGTTTGAATTGCTGGCGTGCGCTCTCCAGCTGTTGTTGCAGCTCGGCGAGTTGCGTTTGTCGTCCGGCGTGCTCCGCTTGCTGCCGGGTCAGCCGCTCGCGGGTCTGACGGTGGAGGGTGGCGAGCGTGGACAACTGCTGACGCGTTGGACGCAGATCTGCCAGGGCACTCAGGCGCTGGCGCAACGGGGCCAGCGGCGTTTGCGCCTCCAGCGCTTGCTGCTGCTGCTGTTGAACGGCCAGCGCTTGGGTCAGCGCGTTCAATTGCTGCTGATGCTGTGCGCCCTGCGTCGTCAGTTGATTGCGTTGAACGGTGAGCTGCTCCAGCGCCGCCTGCTGTTGGGCGCACTGCTGCGCGGCAGCATCGCCGGCCTGTCGCCGTTCGGCCTGTGTCGATTGCAGTTGGGCGATCTGATGATCGAGCGGGGCGACCTGCTCATCGATCAGCTGTTGCTGTTGCCGCATGTGCTCGGCATGGGCTTGCTGCGCCAGGCGGGTCTTTTCTACCGCCTGCTGCAGCGGCGCCAGCTGCGCCGACTGCTGTTCCTGCTGCTGCGTCAGCAGGGCCGCTTGCTGCTGTATCGTCTGCAGCTCGGCGCGGCAGCGATCGCGTTCGCCGCGCAGCGGCCGCAATTTTTCGGCCGGTTCGCTGAGCGCCAGCCGCTGGAGCTGCGGGGCGGCCTCGGCCTGCTCGCGTTGGGCGTTTTCCAGCCGTTGCCGCCCCTCGTTTTGCTGTTGCCGGAATCGCTGCCATTGTTGTAACCAGCTCAGCGCCTGTTGCTGTTGCCGGGTTTGCTCGCCGAGAGCGCTTTCCTGCCCGCTCAGCGCCGTCAGCTGTTCGGCCAGGGAGTGGCGCTGTTCGTCGTTCAGCAGCTCGATACCGCTGGCGCGCTGATGCAGCCCATCCAGATCGGTTTTGGCCTGTTTGTGGGATTCGAACACCTGTTCGGACAATCGCCCGTAGATTTCGGTGCCGGTCAGTTCTTCCAACAGCTCGGCGCGATCGTTGGCGTCGGCGTTGAGGAAGGCGGCGAACTGCCCCTGAGACAGCATCATCGACTTGGTGAAGCGGCCGAAGTCCAGCCCGGTGATGGCGGCGGTGATCTCCAGCTTGTCGCGCACTTTGTCCGCCAGGATCTTGCCGTCTTCGCGGCGGGCCAGTTCGACTTTCGGCGCCTGCAGGTTGCCGTCCGGCGCGTTTTTGGCGCGGCGCTGACTCCAGAAGGCGCGATAGCCGACGCCCTTGACCTCGAACTCGACTTCCGCCAACGATTCGGCGGTATGGCGGGTCATCAGTTCATTCTGGCTTGGCGTGACGTTGAGGCGCGGCGTCTGGTGGTATAGCGCCAGGCAGATGGCGTCCAGCAGGGTGGTTTTGCCCGCGCCGGTCGGGCCGGTAATGGCGAACAGGCCGTTGCTGGCGAACGGCTCGGCGGTGAAGTCAATCTTCCATTCGCCCTGCAGCGAGTTGAGGTTTTTTAAGCGCAGGCTGAGGATTTTCATGGGTTGTTCTCCTCGGCGTTGTGCTGCACCGCATCGACCACCTGGCGGAACATTTGGCGCATCCGCTGTTGGCGCGTTTCGGGCAGCTCAGTCTCCTGCGCCAGGCGCCGCTCGAACACTTCATTGACGCTCAGTTCGTTGAGCGTTTCCTTATCCTGCTGTGCGATCGCCTGGCGGCGCTGTTCTTTGCTGCGCCGCAGCAGCAGCACTTCCACCGGCAACTCGTCCGCCAGCAGCTGAATGCGGCGCTGGATGTCGCTGAGGTAGTCCTGCGTCGCCACTTCGATATCCAGCCACACCGGCAGCTCACCGTCATAATCGGCAAACTGCCGCAGCTGCCGTTCGATCTCGGCCAGATCGCCTTTGATCAGCTGCATGGGCTGAAACTGCGGGATCGTTAACGCTTCCACTTGCTGCAAAGCGCCGTCGGCGAAATCGACCATAAAGACGCTTTTGGCTTTGCCCAGTTCATCGAAGCTGAGCGGGATCGGCGAGCCGCTATAGCGAATGTGCTCCGATTTGGCGACGTTCTGCGCGCGGTGGATGTGGCCCAACGCGATATAGTCGGCGGGAGGAAAGGCCTGCGCCGGAAAGGCGTCGAGGGTGCCGATATAGATGTCGCGCACCGAGTCGGAGGTGGTGACGCCGACGGTGGTCAGGTGGCCGGTGGCGACGATCGGCAGCGGCAGGCCCAATTGGTCGCGGCGCTCGCAGGCCGCCTGATACAGCGTTTGGTAATGTTCGGCGATGGCTTCCTGTAACGCCTGCTGTTTCTGCGCGCCGGATTCGCCGGCGCGGCTGGTGAGCAGATCGCGTGGCCGCAAGAACGGGATGGCGCACAGCACCGCGCCCGGCTGGCCGTCGCGCCGGTTCAGCACCAGGATCTGCTGTTCGGGGGCGCCTTGCGCGCTCGCGATCACCGTGGTGTTCAGGCAGGAGAGCAGTTCACGCGATTCGTTCAGCGTCGCCACCGAATCGTGGTTGCCGCCCAGCACCACCAGTTGGCAGCCGGTGCGCTGCAGTTCCACCACAAAGCGGTTGTACAGTTCGCGGGCGTAGCTGGGCGGCGAGCCGGTATCGAACAGATCCCCGGCGACGATCAGCGCATCCACCTGCTGCTGCTCTACCTGTTCGATCAGCCAGTTCAGAAAAGCCTGGTGCTCGGCGGCGCGGCTTTTGGTGAAAAAGTACTGGCCAAGGTGCCAGTCAGAGGTGTGGATCAGGCGCATGACACTCCCGGGTGCAAAGGTAATGGCGATGATTATAAAGGCCGCGGCGCCGGCTGTCCCGGCGCAATGGCGAGGGCAGCGGAATGATTTTTCTTTACTGCGGGAAATAATCGCTATGCTTACTGCCTATAACAGCCGCTTTTTTTCATAAAAGTGTCACAAAACTGACGCATAATGGCGCCCGCAAAGTCGCTAACACATTGGCAGGATTGACGATGGCAAGACGCATACTGGTGGTGGAAGACGAAGCGCCGATCCGTGAGATGGTGTGCTTTGTGTTGGAACAGAATGGTTACCAACCGTTGGAAGCCGAGGATTATGACAGCGCCGTGACGCGCCTGTCTGAGCCGTTCCCTGATTTGGTGTTGCTCGATTGGATGCTGCCCGGCGGTTCCGGCATTCAGTTTATCAAGCATATGAAGCGCGAAGCGCTGACCCGCGATATCCCGGTGATGATGTTGACCGCGCGCGGCGAAGAGGAAGACCGGGTGCGCGGCCTGGAAGTGGGGGCGGATGATTACATCACCAAGCCGTTCTCGCCCAAGGAGCTGGTGGCGCGCATCAAAGCGGTCATGCGCCGTATTTCACCGATGGCGGTGGAAGAAGTGATTGAAATGCAAGGGCTGAGCCTGGATCCGTCCTCTCACCGCGTGATGGCGAACGATCAGGCGCTGGACATGGGGCCGACCGAGTTCAAGCTGCTGCACTTCTTTATGACCCACCCGGAGCGGGTTTATAGCCGCGAGCAGTTGCTTAATCACGTCTGGGGCACTAACGTTTATGTGGAAGACCGTACCGTTGACGTGCATATCCGTCGGCTCCGCAAGGCGTTAGAAACCAGTGGGCATGATAAAATGGTTCAAACCGTTCGGGGCACCGGCTACCGGTTCTCAACGCGCTACTGATCGCGCCGCGCTGGAGAATATGCCGTGTTAGAACGTCTGTCGTGGAAGAGGCTGGCTCTGGAGCTGGCTCTTTTTTGTCTGCCCGCCTTACTGCTGGGGCTGATTTTCGGTTATCTGCCCTGGTTCCTGCTGGCCTCTGCGCTGGCTGCGCTGGTGTGGAATTTCTACAACCAGCTCAAACTCTCCCATTGGCTGTGGATCGACCGCAGCATGACGCCGCCGCCCGGCCGCTGGAGCTGGGAGCCGCTGTTCTATGGCCTGTATCAGATGCAGCAGCGCAACCGCCGCCGCCGCCGCGAGCTGGCGCTGCTTATCAAGCGCTTTCGCAGCGGGGCCGAATCGCTGCCTGACGCGGTGGTGATGACCACCGTCGAAGGCAATATCTTCTGGTGCAACGGTCTGGCGCAGCATCTGCTCGGCTTCCGCTGGCCGGAAGACAACGGCCAGCACATCCTCAACCTGCTGCGTTATCCGGAGTTCAGCCACTATTTGCAACAGCAGGAGTTTTCGCGCCCGCTGACGCTGCAGTTGAACAACGAACATTACGTCGAATTCCGCGTGATGCCCTATTCCGAAGGGCAACTGCTGATGGTGGCGCGCGACGTCACCCAGATGCGCCAGCTGGAAGGGGCGCGGCGCAACTTCTTCGCCAACGTCAGCCATGAGCTGCGCACGCCGTTGACGGTGCTGCAGGGCTACCTGGAAATGATGGGCGACGAAGAGCAGGACGGCTCGCTGCGCAGCAAGGCGCTGAGCACCATGCAAGAGCAGACCCGCCGGATGGACGGGCTGGTCAAGCAGTTGCTGACGCTGTCGCGCATCGAGGCGGCGCCCAATGTCGACATGAACGAACGGGTGGATATTCCGCTGATGCTGCGGGTGTTGCAGCGCGAGGCGCAATCGCTGAGCGGCGGCAATCACGAGATCGCTTTCCGGGTGAACGAACAGCTCAAAGTGTTCGGCAATGAAGACCAGTTGCGCAGCGCGGTGTCTAACCTGGTGTACAACGCGGTCAATCACACGCCGAAGGGCACCCATATCGAAGTCAGCTGGCAGCAGACGGCGCATGGCGCGCAGTTCCAGGTCAGCGACAACGGGCCGGGCATCGCCGCCGAGCACCTTCCGCGCCTGACCGAGCGTTTTTATCGCGTCGACAAGGCCCGTTCGCGCCAGACCGGCGGCAGTGGGCTGGGGCTGGCGATCGTCAAACACGCGCTCAGCCATCACGACGCGCGGCTGGAGATCCTCAGCGAACCGGGGATCGGCACCCGCTTTATCTTTACCTTACCCAACCGGTTGATTGTTCCGGCCGCTTTATCAGAGAATGCGGTGAAAAATTAACGCGAGACACCGGTATGACCCGAATTACCCGAGGGCTGTTGCTTTGCCTGGCGCTGCTGGCCGGACGTGGCGCGCTGGCGCAGCCCGACGGCATGCTGGCGGGCAATCTGTCCAGCGTCGGCTCCGACACCCTGGCGAACCTGATGGCGCTGTGGGCGCAGGACTTCAGCCAGCATTACCCCAACGTTAATCTGCAGATCCAGGCCGCCGGTTCGTCGACCGCGCCGACCGCGTTGGCGGCGGGCGCCGCGCAGCTGGGCCCGATGAGCCGGCCGATGAAGGCGGCCGAGGTTTCGGCGTTCGAACATCGTTACGGCTATGCGCCGCTGGCGGTGCCGGTGGCGGTGGATGCGCTGGTGGTGTTGGTGCATCAGGACAATCCGCTGCGCGGCCTCAATTTGCAGCAACTCGATCGTATTTTCTCCGCCACCCGGCGCTGCGGTGAAAGCCAGCCGCTGACGCGCTGGGGCGAACTGGGGCTGAGCGGCGACTGGGCGACGCGCTCGCTGCAACGCTTTGGCCGCAACTCGGCTTCCGGCACCTACGGCTATTTCAAACTGCGCGCGCTGTGCGGCGGCGATTTTATGCCGCGCGTCAATGAGTTGCCCGGTTCGGCCTCGGTGGTGCAGGCGGTGGCCGGTTCGCTCAACGGCATCGGCTACGCCAGCATCGGTTTTCGCGCCAGCGGCGTGCGGCTGCTGCCGTTGGCGGAGTCGGGGGAGGACTATGTCGCGCCTACCGCCGCCAACGTGCGCAACGATCGCTACCCGCTGTCGCGCTACCTGTATATCTATATCAACAAAGCCCCCAATCAACCGCTGGAGCCGCTGACCGCGGCGTTCCTCGATCGCGTGCTGTCGACCGCAGGACAGAGCCTGGTCAACCACGACGGCTATCTGCCTCTGCCGCCGGCCGCTCTGCAGAAGACCCGCCAGGCGCTCGGGCTGCAGCCGCTTGCGCCGGCCATGATGCAATAAGCGACAAAAAGCGACGTAATTTTCGCCTTTTCTCACGCCGAAATGGAGCTTATGCCACGCGAAAACCGGGCTTTTATTGGCGTTTTCGCGCGGTAAAGTGATATATGCTTCACGTTTCGTGAATTGGCTGTTCAAAAATGATACAAATCATGTAGTGTATATTTATTGATAGCCAATATGATCGACTGGTGGCTAAAGTTTATATGGTCGATAGCTCTGCTTTTCGCCGTGCGTCTTGCCTTGAAGCGCTATAAACGTTTACCTTAGCCCTCGTTGTCGGATTAAACCTCCATTTTTATAACTCCTAAAACTTTGCCCATCTTCATGAGCGGCCACTTTCGAATAGGGACATAAACGCCGGAACGATTGCGTTTAGGGTGCTTCTTTGGCGCTGCGATGGTCGGGCATGCCGGCAACCGGGTGGGGCGTCACGCCACCACGCTATCGGACAATTTTTTTCATTTGAACAGGCAACACGACATCGTATGAGTCATCGTTTAACGTCAAAAGATATCCTGGCATTGGGCTTTATGACCTTTGCCTTATTCGTCGGGGCCGGGAACATCATCTTCCCGCCGATGGTCGGTTTACAGTCCGGTGAACATGTCTGGACTGCGGCGCTGGGCTTCCTGATCACCGCCGTCGGCCTACCGGTCATCACCGTCATCGCGCTGGCGCGCGTCGGCGGCGGCATCGACGCCCTCAGTTCGCCGATTGGCCGCGGCGCCGGCCTGCTGCTGGCGACCGTCTGCTACCTGGCCGTCGGCCCGCTGTTCGCGACGCCGCGCACCGCCACCGTCTCCTTTGAAGTGGGCATCGCCCCGCTGACCGGCGACGGCGCCATGCCGCTGTTCATCTACAGCCTGGTGTATTTCGCGCTGGTGATTGGCATCTCCCTGTATCCGGGCCGCCTGCTCGATACCGTCGGCCACGTGCTGGCGCCGCTGAAGATCGTCGCGTTAGCCGTACTGGGCATCGCCGCGTTGCTGTGGCCTGCCGGCGCGCCGATTCCGGCGACGGCGGCTTACCAGAGCGTGCCTTTCTCCTCCGGTTTCGTTAACGGCTATCTGACCATGGATACGCTGGGCGCGCTGGTATTCGGCATCGTTATCGTCAACGCGGCGCGCTCGCGCGGCGTGAAAGACGCCGGTCTGTTGACCCGTTACACCATTCTGGCCGGTTTGATCGCCGGCGTGGGCCTGACGCTGGTTTATCTGAGCTTGTTCAAGCTGGGTTCCGGCAGCGGCGCGCTGGTGCCGGACGCTACCAACGGCGCGGTGATCCTGCACGCTTACGTTCAGAACACCTTCGGCGGCCTGGGCAGCTTCTTCCTGGCGGCGCTGATCTTCATCGCCTGCATGGTGACTGCGGTAGGCCTGACCTGCGCCTGCGCTGAGTTCTTCGCGCAATACCTGCCGTTCTCCTACAAGACGCTGGTGTTTATTCTGGGCCTGTTCTCGATGGTGGTGTCCAACCTCGGTCTGAGCCACCTGATCCAGATCTCCATTCCGGTGCTGACCGCGATTTACCCGCCGTGCATCGTGCTGGTGGTGCTGAGCTTCACCCTGCGTTGGTGGCACAGCGCACCGCGCATCATCGCGCCGGTGATGCTTGTCAGCCTGTTGTTTGGTATCCTTGACGCAGTGAAAGCGTCCAGCTTCCAGCAGCTGCTGCCGGCCTGGACCACTCACCTGCCGCTGGCGGAGCAGGGGTTGGCATGGTTGCCGCCTTCGCTGCTGATGCTGGTGCTGGTCGCGATTTATGATCGGGTGTGCACGCGTTCTCAAGTGACCGCGCACTGATAATCCCCCGGCTTAATCTAGGGCCACGGACATGTCCGTGGCTTTTTTACGTTTAAAACTATGGGTCATCTTCATGCAACAACAGTCACCCACCACTGCCCCCGACAATAAGCTGAAACGCGGCCTCAGCACGCGTCACATCCGCTTTATGGCGCTGGGGTCGGCCATCGGCACCGGGTTGTTCTACGGCTCGGCGGACGCCATCAAAATGGCCGGCCCGAGCGTGCTGCTGGCTTACCTGATCGGCGGCATCGTGGCCTTTATCATCATGCGCGCGCTGGGGGAGATGTCGGTCAACAACCCACAGGCCAGCTCGTTTTCCCGTTACGCGCAGGATTACCTCGGCCCGATGGCGGGCTACATCACCGGCTGGACTTACTGCTTTGAAATCCTGATTGTCGCCATCGCTGACGTGACCGCTTTCGGCATCTATATGGGCGTCTGGTTCCCGGAAGTGCCGCATTGGATCTGGGTGCTGAGCGTGGTGCTGATCATCGGCGCCATCAACCTGATGAGCGTCAAGGTGTTCGGCGAGCTGGAGTTCTGGTTCTCGTTCTTCAAGGTCGCCACCATCATCATCATGATCGCGGCCGGCATCGGCATCATCATCTGGGGTATCGGCAACGGCGGGCAACCGACCGGCATTCATAACCTGTGGTCGAACGGCGGCTTCTTCAGCAACGGTTTTATCGGCATGATCCTGTCGCTGCAGCTGGTGATGTTCGCTTACGGCGGCATTGAAATTATCGGCATCACCGCCGGCGAAGCCAAAGATCCGAAAAAATCGATTCCGAAGGCCATCAACTCGGTGCCATGGCGCATTCTGGTGTTCTACGTCGGCACGCTGTTCGTCATCATGTCGATCTACCCGTGGAATCAGGTGGGCACCAACGGCAGCCCGTTCGTGCTGACCTTCCAGCATATGGGCATCACCGTGGCAGCGGGCATCCTCAACTTCGTGGTGATCACCGCTTCGCTGTCGGCGATCAACAGCGACGTGTTCGGCGTCGGCCGCATGCTGCACGGCATGGCCGAACAGGGGCACGCGCCGAAGATGTTCAGCAAGATATCGAAACGCGGCATTCCTTGGGTGACGGTAGTGGTGATGATGCTGGCGCTGTTGCTGGCGGTGTACCTCAACTACATCATGCCGGAGAGCGTGTTCCTGGTGATCGCTTCCCTGGCGACTTTCGCCACCGTGTGGGTGTGGATCATGATCCTGTTCTCCCAAATCGCCTTCCGCCGCAGCCTGAGCAAAGAGCAGGTGAAGCAGCTGGCGTTCCCGCTGCGCGGCGGGGTGTTCACCTCGGTGGTGGCGATCGTGTTCCTGGTGTTCATCATCGGCCTGATCGGCTACTTCCCGACCACGCGCGTCTCGCTGTACGCCGGCCTGGTCTGGGTGGTATTGCTGCTGGCGGGGTACTGGTTCAAGGTCAACCATCAGAAAAAACGCGCGCCGTTGGCGACGCAGCAAGACTAAATGGAAAACACCGGCTAAGGCCGGTGTTTTTTTAGGGTTTATCTTCCACTTCATCCTCCCCGGCGGCGCGCGCTTCGATGCGTATGCCGCCGTCGTTCAGGCGTTCCTCCTCTTCCTCGCCGGCGCAGCGCGCCAGCACTTCGCGAATGTCCTGCAGGTTGCTGCTCAGAGCGCTCAACGAAGGTTGCAGGTTGCGGGGCATGCGGCTTTCATCCAGCGAAGCGCTGTGCAGGCAGCCGATAAACAGCAGGGTGGCCATCAGGGTGAACAGCCGATGACGTAACCGTTTCAGCAAGGGCTTTCCCTCTCGGTGGTGAAGGTGATGGCGCATTAACGCCGTTTTCGCTGGGGAAAAGAAGGGGATGGAGATATCTGCTGGCAATTGAAAGAACATCATTACCAGCAGACATCTTTACGTCAGCCGATGTCAGGAAGCGTTCGCGCTTTGTAGCAGCATGCCGCGCAGATCGTTACCGGTTGGCGTCTGGTGCACGCGCAGGCCGAATTCGTCGATCACCGCCAGGATATGGTCGAAAATATCCGCCTGAATGCTTTCATACTCCGCCCAGACCGTGGTGTTGGTGAAGGCGTAGATTTCCAGCGGCAGGCCTTCCGGCGTCGGCGCCAGCTGGCGCACCATCAGCGTCATGTTCTGGTGAATGCGTGGGTGAGCGCGCAGATAGGCTTCCAGATAGGCGCGCAGCGTGCCGAGGTTGGTGAGGCGGCGGCCGTTGAGCGGCGAGGCCAGATCGATGGCGATCTCCTGGTTGTGCTGGCTCAGCTCCTGGGTTTTGTTATTCAGATAGCTGTGCAGCAGCGGGTTGCGCTGCAGGCGGCGCTGCTCTTCTTCCGACAGGAAGTGCACGCTGCCGGTGTCGATATTCAGGCTGCGCTTGATGCGGCGCCCGCCGGATTCCGACATCGACCGCCAGTTTTTGAACGAGTCGGAGATCAGCGCGTAGGTGGGGATGGTGGTGACGGTGTTGTCCCAGTTACGCACTTTGACCGTGGTCAGGCCGATGTCGGTGACCGCGCCGTCGGCGCCGTATTTCGGCATTTCCAGCCAGTCGCCGATCTTGAGCATATCGTTGGCGGAAAGCTGAATGCCGGCCACCAGCCCGAGGATCGGATCCTTGAACACCAACATCAAGACCGCGGTCATGGCACCCAGTCCGCTGAGCAGCAGCAGCGGCGATTTGCCCATCAGCAGCGAGACGATCATGATGCCGATCAGGATCGCCGCCACCAGTTTCAGGCCCTGGAAAATGCCGCGCAGCGGCAGCTGATTGGAAATCGGGCTTTGGCGCAGCAGCGCCAGCAGCGTATCCAGCAGTGAGAACAGCGACAGCAGGGTAAAGGCGAGGATCCATACCTGCGCGGCGGTGACGATCACCGCCTGGGTCTGGCTGCCACTTTGCAGCCACAGCGTCGCCTGGATGCTGATGATCACCCCTTGCAGCAGCAGCGCCACGCGCTGGAACAGTTTGTATTGGGTGATGGCCTGTTGCCAGACGCGCTGCGATTGCTGGCCACGGCGCTGAAGGGCAGCCAACACCACCCGATGCAGCACCAGGTGGATCGCCACCGAGATCAGAACAATCAACCCCAATACCATCAACAGCGACATCACTCCGCCGAATTCCAAACCAAATTGTTCCAGCCAGCGCGTTATCTGTTGTTGCATTACCGCTCCTTAAAAAATGCGCAAAAAATATCCTGTAAACTTAAAACGCGTTAGCCTAAGGGGTAACGTGCAGGATTTGTGCCTGTTTACCTTTTTTTACATCAAGTTAGCGTTATTTTTCAGTCTCCGCCCCCCGGCTCATCCCCGGGTTTTGCGGCCAGAGAGGAGGGGGAGTTGCACTTAACGTGGCATTGTTCGCTTCTTGAAGAACGCCGTCGATTTCGTTTGGTACAGCAGGAGAACAGTATGCTTAACGCCTGGCATCAACCGGTCCCGCCTTTTGTCGTGAAACAAGGGCAACGTTTGGATATCACGCTGTGGTTACAAGGGGATGAACTGCCGGAACGGGTATTTTTGCGCGCCGAACCGGACAACGAAGAGTGGCTGCTGGCGATGAAAGCGCAGCGCCACGAGGGGATGCGGCGCTACCAGGCCAGCCTGACGCTGAATGAGGGCGAGCCGACGCGGCGTTACTGTTTCAAGCTGCTGTGGGCCGATCGCCAACAGTGGTTCGGGCCGCAGGGCTGGTCGCCAACGCCGCCGGGCCAGCTGGCGCAGTTCGCCGTCGACGATCCTGACAATGGCCCCGAGTGGGTGGCGGATCAGCTGTTCTACCAGATTTTCCCCGATCGCTTCGCCAGTAGCGGCGGTGAGCACGGTATCCAGAGTGGCAGCTACCGCCATCACGCGGCCGGCGCCGAGGTGATTCGGCGCGACTGGCAGCATCCGCTGGAGGACTGCCACGCCGCCTCGACCTTTTACGGCGGCGATCTGGACGGCATTTGCACCAAACTGCCATACCTGCAGCAGCTGGGCGTGACGGCGCTGTATCTGAACCCGATTTTTACCGCGCCGAGCGTGCACAAGTACGATACCGAGGATTACTACCAGGTCGATCCGCACTTCGGCGGCAACGCGGCGCTGCAGCGTTTGCGAGTGAGTACTAACAAGGTAGGCATGAAACTGGTGCTGGACGGGGTATTCAACCACACCGGCGACTCGCATCCGTGGTTCGACCGCCATCGTCAGGGTGAAAATGGCGCCTGCCACCATCCCGATTCGCCGTATCGCGGCTGGTTCAACTTCTACCCGGACGGCCGCGCGCTCGACTGGAAGGGCAACGCCAGCCTGCCGAAGCTCAACTTCGCCGAGCCGCAGGTGGCGGAAGCGATTTATCAGGGCGAAGGCAGCGTGGTGCGCCACTGGCTGCGCCCGCCGTACAGCATCGACGGCTGGCGGCTGGACGTGGTGCACATGCTGGGGGAGAACGGCGGCGCCGCCGGCAACCTGCGCCATCTGGCGGGTATCTATCAGGCGGTGAAACAGGAGAATCCGCAGGCCTACGTGTTGGGCGAGCATTTCGGCGACGCGCGTCGCTGGCTGCATGCCGGCGTGGAGGATGCGGCGATGAACTACATGGGATTCGCGCTGCCGGTGCGGGCATTTTTAGCGGGGCTGGACGTGGCCTATCACCCGGTGCGGCTGGACGCCGCCGGATGCGCACAGTGGATGGACGGCTACCGCGCCGGGTTGCCGCATGGCCGCCAGCTGATTCAGTTCAACCAGTTGGACAGTCACGATACCGCGCGTTTCCTCACGCTGTTGCAGGGGAACGCGGCGCGCATGCAGATGGCGGCGGTGTGGCTGCTGAGCTGGATCGGCGTGCCTTGCCTCTATTATGGTGATGAGATTGGGTTGGACGGCGGCAACGATCCGTTCTGCCGCAAGCCGTTCCCGTGGGACGTCGCCGACTGGGACCGGCCGCTGCTGGCGCTGTTCCAGCGCATGGCGGCGCTGCGTAAACAGAGCCTGGCCTTGCGCCGAGGCGGCTGCCAGGTGTTGTACGCCAGCGGCGAAACGCTGGTGTTCGTGCGCCTGTATCAGCAGGAGCAGGTGCTGGTGGCGCTGCAGCGCGACGGCAGCGGCCAGGCGCAGCTGCCGCATAACCCGCTGCTGGCGCGCGGCCCGTGGCGGCGTGTGGAAGGGCGGGGAGAGTTGAGCGAAACGGCGGGCGGGTTGCGCCTGCAGTTGGCAGAAGAGTCGGCCACCGTATGGCGCTGCGAAGGTTAAAGAAACTGCGGGGGCCAAAGGGCCCCCGCGATTAAGGTAAGTGGGCGTTTACATCAGTAACCGACCGCGGAGCCTGCCGGGCGGCGCACGTCGTTGGCGCCGTACAGATAGCCTTCGCGCACTTTGCCGGAAACCGCCGAATCGTTGCCGGAGTTGGCCGGGGTGACGCCCGCCGCGCCCGGCAAGCCGACCAGAATCAGTTCGGCAGCGCCCCACGGCGTTTGCTCGACCATCTTGTAGCCCATGCCGCTCAGCAGCTTCAGCGTATCGGCGGAAACGCCACGCTGTTCGTAGTACACCTCATCCGGCAACCATTGGTGATGGATGCGCGGCGCGTCCACCGCTTCCTGCGGCGCCATCCCGTGGTCGATCACGTTCAACGCGGTCTGCAGGGTGATGGTGATGATGCGCGAACCGCCCGGCGAACCCAGCACCATAAAGATCTTGTTGTCCTTGGTCACCAGCGTCGGGCTCATCGACGATAGTGGGCGCTTACCGGGGGCAATGCTGTTGGCGGTGCCTTGCACCAGCCCGTACAGGTTTTTCTCACCCACTTTGACCGTAAAATCGTCCATCTCGTCGTTGAGGAAGAAGCCGGTGCCCGGTGCGATCACCACGGCGCCGAAGCGGCCGTTGACGGTATAGGTGGTGGAGACCGCGTTGCCGTCATGGTCGACAATCGAATAATGGGTGGTTTCCGGTTTCTCATGCGGCTCCATGCCGGGCTGCACGTTTTCCGACGGCGTGGCTTTGTCCGCGACGATTTTCTTGCGGATCTGCTCGGCGTAGCTCTTGCTCACCAGCCGATCGATCGGGTTCTTGATGAATGCCGGGTCGCCGAGATAGGTGTTGCGGTCCATGTAGGCATGGCGCATCGCCTCGGTCATGGTGTGAATGGCCGCCGCCGAGTTGAAGCCCATGCTTTTCAGGTCGTAGCCTTCCACCACGTTGAGGATTTCGCACAGCGTCACGCCGCCGGAGCTGGGAGGCGGCGCCGACACGAACTTGTAGCCGCGATAGCTGCAGGTGATCGGCGGGGTTTCGGTGACCTTGTAGTTGGCGAAGTCGGCCGCCGTCAGAATGCCGCCGCCCTGTTTGGCCGCCGCCTCCACCGCCTGCGGGATCTTGCCTTTGTAGAAAGCGTCGGTTCCCCCTTTGGCGATGGCTTCCAGCGTGTTGGCCAGATCGGTTTGCACCAGCTTATCCCCTGGCTGCAGCGGGCTGCCGTCCGGGCGCAGGAAGATTTTGGCCGACTCGGGATCCTGTTTGAAGCGCGCGATGGTGGTGTCGAGGATATCGGTGTCGGCGCGGGTCAGCACAAAACCTTCCCGCGCCAGCTTGATCGCCGGTGCCAGCACCTGTTCGCGGCTCAGTTTGCCGTACTTCTCGCGCGCGGTTTCCATCCCCAGCACGGTGCCCGGCACGCCCGCCGCCAGATAGCCGTACAGGCTGGCGTCTTTCTTCACCTTGCCGTCGGCATCCAGATACATGTTGGCGCTGGCCGCGGCCGGCGCGGTTTCGCGGAAGTTGATGAAGGTGTCGGTGCCGTCCGCCAGGTGGACGGTCATAAAGCCGCCGCCACCGATGTTGCCGCAGCAGGGGTTAACCACCGCCTGCGCATAGCCGACCGCCACGGCGGCGTCGATGGCGTTGCCGCCCATTTTCAGGATATCCACACCGACCTGCGAGGCCAGGTGCTGCGAGGTGACCACCATGCCGTTTTTGGCTTCCACCGCCGGGTTAGACGCCGCATACAGGCTGCCGCTGACCAGCAGCGCCGCCATGGTCAGGGGTTTGCTCCATTTCTGTAAAAACATAGTTATTCCTACCCTGTCAGTTTTTTATTGTGTTGTGTTTGCTTGCCGTTACTCGCTTGCAAAGCGCGAGCCAGCGTTATTGATAGTAGCCGCAGATGGGCGCACGCGCGGCGATCGGGATAGGAAATGTGAGCGGAAACAGGGAAATAAAGCACAGAAGGTGGGCATGTTGCCCCAAAAAGGGGCACAAAAAAACCGGCCCGTGGGCCGGTTGATTCACTATCAGGCTGAAATTACAGCTTGGCAGCGTTTTCAGACAGGTATTTTGCTACGCCGTCTGGGGAAGCGCCCATACCTGCTTTGCCTTTTTCCCACTGAGCCGGGCACACTTCACCGTGCTCTTCGTGGAATTGCAGTGCGTCAACGGTACGGATCATTTCGTCGATGTTACGGCCGATTGGCAGGTCGTTAACAACCTGAGCACGCACGATGCCGTCTTTGTCGATCAGGAAGGAGCCGCGCAGCGCAACGCCGGCTTCCGGGTGTTCGATGCCGTAAGCTTTCTGAATTTCACGCTTGATGTCAGCAACCATTGCGTATTTCACTTCACCGATGCCGCCTTTGTCGACAGGGGTTTTACGCCATGCGTTGTGAACGAATTCTGAGTCGAAGGAAACGCCAACCACTTCAACGCCACGCTTCTGGAACTCTTCATAGCGGTGATCGAAAGCGATCAGCTCGGAAGGGCATACGAAGGTGAAGTCCATTGGCCAGAAGAACAGGACGGCTGGTTTGCCGTTCAGGTGCTTCTTCAGGTTGAAGTTTTCAACGATTTCGCCGCTACCCAGTACGGCAGCTGCAGTGAAGTCAGGGGCTTGACGAGTTACCAGGACCATAATTACTCCTGTAATAGGTGTTAAAGGGTGGATGTAAAAACAAGGGCCAGTATAGGGGCCGTGACTTGGTGAATAAAGGGTAAAAGACCAATCGATGAGATAGCTTTCACCTATCAAAGTCGTTGATATAATTTATCGAGCTTTAAAAATAACCTTTTCCCACAAAAGGGCAAGCGGCAAAACGTAAATTCTTGCAAGGCGCTGCAATTTCAAACGCTTGGGCTTGACCTCAGAGCCTTTTATCCTTCGCCTGCCGCATCATTTGCGGGTAAAACTGCCAGAACTGTGTTTCAAGCTGATGATAATGTTGCTCGACGTCGGCGAACGAGCCGGCCAGCGCCTCAAGGCGCGGGCGGCGGCTGGCCATGCCCTGCAGCACTCGGGCGATGAACGGCAATTCGGCGTAGCGTTCCAGCCAGCGCTCCGGCCACAGATAGCCATTCAGGTTCTGAAAACGCGGCGGCGTGAGCGGCAGGTAAGGTTCGATCTGGCTGCGGGCTTCCTGGGTGAACTGGTGCAGATCGCGCGAGGGCTCCAGCTGCTGCCAGTGGCGCGCCAAAAAATGGTCCCACACCACGTCGAGGGTGATCGGCGCCACGCGGCGGTAAGGGGCGCTGAAATAGTCGCGGCAGGCTTTGACCTGCGGCAGGCTGTCGGTCAACACGTCGACGCGGCGATGCATCATGATGCCGGCCACCACGTCGGGCTGGTAGTCGGCGGCGGGGTTGCCGCGCACGAAATCGGCCAGCAGGTTGCCCAGCAGCGAGCTGTCCGCCAGCATGGCCAGATGGAGATGAGCGAGAAAATTCATCCCTCAACTATACCCGAAGTCAGGCAAATCCTCCTTATTTCTTGCCGCTGACCGCCCCCGGCTTTAGACTAGGCCGCCTGTTTTTTACCAACCAGCCTTAAATTGAAGAAGTGAATACCCATGCGCGTCGCTGATTTTTCGTTTGAACTTCCCGAATCCCTGATTGCCCACTATCCCCAGGCCGAGCGCAGCGCATGCCGCCTGCTGCAGCTGGACGGGCCGAGCGGGGCGCTGACGCACGGCGTATTCACCGATCTGCTGGACAAGCTGGAGGCCGGCGATCTGCTGGTGTTCAACAATACCCGCGTGATCCCGGCGCGCATGTTCGGCCGCAAGGTCAGCGGCGGCAAGATTGAAGTGCTGGTGGAGCGCGTGCTGGACGACCATCGCGTGCTGGCGCACGTGCGCGCGTCGAAAGCGCCGAAGCCGGGCGCCGAGCTGCTGCTGGGGGATGACGAGAGCATCGCCGCCACCATGGTGGCGCGCCATGAGACGCTGTTCGAGCTGCGTTTCAACGACGAGCGCGACGTATTCACCATTCTCAACGCGGCCGGCCATATGCCGCTGCCGCCGTATATCGCTCGCCCGGATGAAGACGCCGACCGCGAGCTGTATCAGACGGTCTACAGCGAGAAGCCGGGCGCGGTCGCCGCGCCGACCGCCGGCCTGCATTTCGACGAACCGCTGCTGGCGGCGCTGCGCGCCAAGGGCGTGGAAATGGCGTTCGTGACGCTGCACGTCGGCGCCGGCACCTTCCAGCCGGTGCGCGTGGAAACCATCGAAGATCACGTGATGCACGCCGAATACGCCGAAGTGCCGCAGGAGGTGGTCGATGCGGTGCTGGCCTGCAAAGCGCGCGGCAAGCGCGTGGTGGCGGTGGGCACCACCTCGGTGCGCTCGCTGGAGAGCGCCGCGGCGGCCAGCAAAGAGGCGCTGATTGCGCCGTTCTTCGGCGACACCAGCATCTTTATCTATCCGGGTTACCACTACCAGGTGATCGACGCGCTGGTGACCAATTTCCACCTGCCTGAGTCGACCCTGATCATGCTGGTGTCGGCCTTCGCCGGCTATAAAAATACCATGAACGCCTATCAGCAGGCGGTAGCCGAGCAGTATCGCTTTTTCAGCTACGGCGATGCGATGTTCATCAGCCGTAACCCGCAGGCGGAAAACGAATCCGTCGGCGGCTAAATTCCCGGGCTGCGCGCATGGCGCGGCCCCGTTTCAACGACATCAGACTGTTTCTCTGATGCTGGAGGCTTTGTGAAGTACGAATTACAAACTACCGATGGCCGCGCGCGTCGCGGCCGCCTGATCTTCGACCGCGGCGTAGTGGAAACCCCGGCCTTTATGCCGGTCGGCACCTACGGTACGGTCAAGGGCATGACGCCGGAAGAAGTGAAAGAGACCGGCGCGCAGATCCTGCTGGGCAACACCTTCCACCTGTGGCTGCGCCCGGGCCAGGAGATCATGAAACTGCACGGCGATCTGCACGACTTCATGCAGTGGCCGGGCCCGATCCTCACCGACTCCGGCGGTTTCCAGGTGTTCAGCCTGGGGGCGATGCGCAAGATCAAAGAGGAAGGCGTGTACTTCCGCAATCCGATCAACGGCGACAAGGTGTTCCTGAGCCCGGAAAAATCGATGGAAATCCAGTATGACCTGGGTTCCGACATCGTGATGATCTTCGACGAATGCACGCCGTACCCGGCCGACTGGGACTACGCCAAGCGTTCGATGGAAATGTCGCTGCGTTGGGCGCAGCGCAGCCGCCAGCGTTTCGACGAGCTGGAAAATAAAAATGCGCTGTTCGGCATCATTCAGGGCGGCGTTTACGAAGATTTACGTGATGTTTCAGTAAAAGGGCTGGTGGATATCGGCTTTGATGGGTACGCTGTGGGCGGCTTGGCTGTAGGCGAGCCGAAAGAGGATATGCATCGCATTCTTGAACACGTTTGCCCGCAAATTCCGGAAGATAAGCCACGCTATTTGATGGGCGTCGGCAAGCCGGAAGATTTGGTGGAAGGCGTGCGCCGCGGCATCGACATGTTCGACTGCGTCATGCCGACCCGCAACGCCCGCAACGGCCATCTGTTCGTGACTGACGGTGTGGTAAAAATCCGTAATGCCAAGCACAAGGATGATACTTCTCCGCTGGATAAGGACTGTGATTGCTACACTTGTCGCCATTACAGCCGCGCCTACTTGCACCATCTCGACCGTTGCAACGAAATATTGGGTGCTCGACTGAACACAATTCATAACCTGCGTCACTACCAGCGCCTGATGGCGGGTTTACGCCAGGCTATCGAAGAGGGTAAATTAGAGCAGTTTGTTGCGGATTTCTATGGTCGGATCGGCAAGCCGATTCCGCCTTTAAACGCTTGATCTAATAATTGATAACTTAATGAGGGAATTTCAATGAGCTTTTTCATTTCTGACGCCGTCGCATCCGCAGGGGCTCCGGCTCAGGGAAGCCCGTACTCTCTGATCATTATGCTGGTGGTGTTCGGCCTGATCTTCTACTTCATGATCCTGCGCCCACAGCAGAAACGCGCGAAAGATCACAAGAAGCTGATGGACTCCATCGGTAAAGGCGACGAAGTGCTGACCACCGGCGGCCTGATCGGTCGCGTGACCAAAGTGGCCGACACCGGCATCATCGCCATCGCGCTGAACGACACCACGGAAGTGATGATCAAGCGTGACTTCGTGGCGGCCGTTCTGCCGAAAGGTACCATGAAGGCCCTGTAATCTTTTTTCCCGAAGGGAATTGCCGTGCTAAACCGTTATCCTTTGTGGAAGTATCTGATGTTGATCGTCGTGATCCTCGTCGGTCTGCTTTATGCGCTTCCCAACATCTACGGTGAGGATCCGGCCGTACAAATCACTGGCGCGCGCGGTGTCGCCGCCAGTGAAACTACGCTGGACCAGGTCCGTACCGTATTAGAAAAAGACAACATCGCGAGCAAGTCGATTGCGCTGGAAAACGGCGCCATCCTGGCTCGCTTTAAAGATTCCGACGTTCAGCTGCGCGCCCGTGAAGCGCTGATGACCGAGCTGGGTGACAAATTCGTCGTGGCGCTGAACCTGGCGCCGGCCACGCCGACCTGGCTGGCCATGCTGGGCGCTGAGCCGATGAAACTCGGCCTGGACCTGCGCGGCGGCGTGCACTTCCTGATGGAAGTGGACATGGACACCGCGCTGAGCAAGCTGCAGGAACAGACCATGGATACCCTGCGCAGCGAGCTGCGTGAGAAGGGCATTCCTTACGCGTCTATCCGCAAGCTGGACAACAACGGCGTGGAAGTTCGTTTCCGCGACGATGCGGCCCGCGACCAGGCCATTAGCTACATCGGCCCGCGTCAGCGCGATCTGGTGCTGTCCGCCAACGGCGCCAACACCATGAAAGCCAGCCTGACGGACGCCCGTCTGAGCGAAGCGCGCGAATACGCCGTCCAGCAGAACATCACTATCCTGCGTAATCGCGTCAACCAGCTCGGCGTCGCCGAACCGCTGGTGCAGCGCCAGGGCTCCGACCGCATCGTGGTCGAGCTGCCGGGCATTCAGGACACCGCGCGCGCCAAAGAAATTCTGGGCGCCACCGCGACCCTGGAATTCCGTCTGGTGAACACCAATGCGGACGCCACTGCGGCGGCCAACGGCCGCGTGCCGGGCGATTCCGAGGTGAAGTACACCCGTGACGGCCAGCCGATCGTGCTGTACAAGCGCGTGATCCTGACCGGTGACCACATCACCGACTCCACCTCGAGCACCGACGAATACAACCAGCCGCAGGTTAACATCTCGCTGGACAGCGCCGGCGGCACGTCCATGTCCAACTTCACCAAGGACAACATCGGCAAGCCGATGGCGACCCTGTTCGTGGAGTATAAGGACAGCGGCAAGAAAGACGCCAACGGTCGCGCGGTGCTGGTGAAACAGGAAGAAGTGATCAACGTGGCGAACATTCAGTCGCGTCTGGGCAACAGCTTCCGTATCACCGGTATCGGCAACCCGAACGAAGCGCGTCAGCTTTCGCTGCTGCTGCGCGCGGGGGCACTGATCGCGCCGATTCAGATCGTTGAAGAGCGCACCATCGGTCCAACCCTGGGTCAGCAGAACATTACCCAAGGCCTGGAAGCCTGTCTGTGGGGCCTGGTGGCATCCATCGTCTTCATGGTGGTCTGGTACCGTAAATTCGGCGTGATCGCCACCACGGCGCTGGTCGCCAACCTGGTGCTGATCGTCGGCGTGATGTCCCTGTTGCCGGGGGCGACGCTGACCATGCCGGGTATTGCCGGGATCGTGTTGACGCTGGCGGTGGCGGTCGACGCCAACGTACTGATTAACGAACGTATCAAGGAAGAGCTGAAGAACGGCAGGTCCGTTCAGCAGGCGATCCATGAGGGCTATAAAGGCGCGTTCTCCAGTATCGTCGACGCCAACATCACCACCCTGATCACCGCGGTCATCCTGTACGCAGTCGGCACCGGTTCGATCAAGGGCTTTGCGATCACCACCGCGATCGGTGTGGCGACGTCCATGTTCACCGCGATTGTCGGTACCCGTGCCATCGTCAACCTGCTTTACGGCGGCAAACGCATTAACAAGCTGTCTATCTGAGGAGTGCGTTGTGGCACAGGATTATACTGTTGAGCAACTCAACTACGGCCGTAAAGTCTACGACTTTATGCGCTGGGACTACGTGGCCTTCGGCATCTCGTTGGTGCTGTTGGTCGCGTCGATCGCCACCATGTCGGTGCGCGGCTTTAACTGGGGTCTGGATTTCACCGGCGGTACGGTGATTGAAATCAACCTGGAGAAGCCGGCTAACCTTGACCTGATGCGCGATACGCTGGAGAAGGCCGGGTTCCAGGATCCGATCATCCAGAACTTCGGCAGCAGCCGCGACGTGATGGTGCGCATGCCACCGGCGACCGGCACCGCAGGCCAGGAGCTGGGTAACAAGGTGATCGGCGTGATCAACGACTCGGTGGATAAGAACGCCACCGTGAAGCGCATCGAGTTCGTCGGCCCGAGCGTGGGCAGCGAACTGGCGCAAACCGGCGGCATGGCGCTGCTGGTGGCGTTGATCTGTATCCTGATCTACGTCGGTTTCCGCTTCGAATGGCGCCTGGCGCTGGGGGCGGTTATCGCGCTGGCGCACGACGTGATCATCACGCTGGGCGTGCTGTCGCTGTTCCACATCGAGATTGACCTGACCATCGTCGCTTCCCTGATGTCGGTTATCGGTTACTCGCTGAACGACAGCATCGTGGTATCCGACCGTATTCGTGAGAACTTCCGCAAGATCCGCCGCGGCACGCCTTACGAGATCATGAACGTGTCGTTGACCCAGACGCTGAGCCGTACGCTGATGACCTCCGGGACCACCCTGATGGTGGTGCTGATGCTGTACATCTTCGGCGGCGCGATGCTGCAAGGCTTCTCGCTGGCGATGCTGATCGGCGTGTCGATCGGTACCGTTTCCTCTATCTACGTCGCGTCCGCGCTGGCGTTGAAACTGGGGATGAAACGCGAACACATGCTGCAGCAAAAAGTGGAAAAAGAGGGCGCCGATCAGCCTTCGATTCTGCCTTAACCGCCGCAGTATTCAGCGAAATGAGAAGGAGCGCCGATGGGCGCTCCTTTTTTTTGCCTCGGTTTCAGCGCGGCTGCACCACCGCCGGCTGGGCGGTCGAAACCAGGCTGTGCAGACGGATGTAGCCCAATTGTTCCGGCGTCAGGCCGCTGAAGCGCAGCTCGAAGTCCTGGCCGGGTTTCGGCAGCAGCGAGTCGGCGCTGGCGATCGGTTGCGACAGCGCCTCGGCGGTCAACGGCCGGCCGGTAGCCTCGTCCAACTGGCCCCATTCCACCACCGCTTTGAACGGCGGCAGCGTGGCCTGTGAGAGGATGCGCACATGTAGTTGCGCCTGCGTGCCGTTGGCTTCGCTCTTGATGTGGCTCAGTGAAACGCTCAGCTCGCCGATGCCGCTTTGCAAACGGGCGGCGCTGCGGGCCGCCGGCAGCAGGTAGACGCCGTTGTCGGAGTGCTGATTGAGCAGATTCTGTCGCTCCAGCGCGGTGGTTTGGTCGGTCAGCACGCTCACTTTCTGGTTCAGTGCGGCGACCTGATGGCGCAGCTGTGGCACGGCGGGGTTGTGCGCGCAGCCCGCCAACAACAGGGCGATGGCGAGCAGGCCGATTTTGGGGTAACGGGTTGTCATGAGGGCGATGTCCTATGCTGAATCTCCTGCTATCAAGCTTAGCCCGCATGGAGGTGAAAGTCATATCGACGCCGCCTTCCCGCCGCCTGTCGCAACAAATCGCCGCCGCCCTTTGTTGTGGCTGCACTTCGGGTTAAACTGCATTTATCTATAAAAAAAGTTTATCAGGACGTGTTATGCATTGCCCTTTCTGCGCCGCCGTTGATACCAAAGTCATTGATTCCCGCCTGGTGGGGGACGGTTCGCAAGTGCGCCGCCGCCGCCAGTGTCTGGTGTGCAATGAACGCTTCACCACCTTCGAGGTGGCCGAGTTGGTGATGCCGCGAGTGATTAAAAGCGATGAGGTGCGCGAGCCGTTCAACGAAGACAAGCTGCGTCGCGGCATGCTGAAAGCGCTGGAGAAGCGCCCGGTAAGCTCGGACGACGTGGAAAACGCCCTTAACCATATCAAATCCCAACTGCGCGCCACCGGCGAACGCGAAGTGCCGACCAAATTAGTCGGCAATCTGGTGATGGACGCGTTGAAAAAGCTGGATAAGGTGGCCTACATTCGCTTTGCGTCGGTATACCGCAGCTTCGAAGACGTGCGCGAGTTCGGCGAAGAGATCGCCCGCCTGCAAGACTAAAGGATCTTTCATGCATCACGACGAATTTTACATGGCGCGCGCCTTCGAGCTGGCGCGGCTGGGGCGTTTCACCACTGCGCCTAATCCGAACGTCGGCTGCGTTATCGTGCGCGACGGCGAAATTGTCGGTGAAGGCTATCATCTGCGCGCCGGCGAGCCGCACGCGGAAGTGCATGCGCTGCGCATGGCGGGCGACAAGGCGCGCGGCGCCACCGCCTATGTCACGCTCGAACCGTGCAGCCATCACGGCCGCACGCCGCCCTGCGCCGATGCGCTGGTGGCCGCCGGCGTGACGCGGGTGGTCGCGGCGATGCAAGATCCCAATCCGCAGGTGGCGGGGCGCGGGCTGTACAAGCTGCAGCAGGCCGGCGTCGAGGTGCGTCATGGCCTGATGCTGGCCGAAGCCGAAGCGGTCAACCTGGGCTTCCTCAAACGCATGCGCACCGGTTTCCCCTATGTACAGCTGAAGCTGGGCGCGTCGCTGGACGGCCGCACGGCGATGGCCTCCGGCGAAAGCCAGTGGATCACTTCACCTGAAGCGCGTCAGGACGTGCAGCGCCTGCGCGCGCAAAGCGCCGCGATTCTCAGCACCAGCGCCACCGTGCTGGCGGACGATCCGTCGCTGACGGTGCGTTGGGATGAGCTGGACGCCGAAACCCAGCGCCTCTATCCGCGCGAAAATCTGCGTCAGCCGCTGCGCATCCTGCTGGACAGCCAGAATCGCATTACCCCGCAACACCGCGTGGTGCAGCAGCCGGGCGCCACCTGGCTGGCGCGCCTGCAGGCGGATGAACAGGCCTGGCCGCAAGACGTCGAGCAGTTCATCTGCCCGGCGCACGGCGGCGGGGTCGATCTGGTGGTGATGATGATGCTGTTGGCCAAGCGCCAGGTGAATTCAATCTGGGTGGAGGCGGGGGCGACGCTGGCCGGTGCGCTGCTGCAGGCCGGCCTGGTGGATGAGCTCATTTTGTACATCGCGCCAAAACTGTTGGGCGATAATGGCCGCGGCCTGTGTCATTTGCCGGGCCTGGAGCGTTTGGCCGACGCGCCGGAATTCGTCTTTAGCGACGTGCGGCAGGTTGGCCCCGATCTGCGTTTGCGCCTGCGGGCGAAACACTGAATCTCGCGCCCGCGCGCCGGTTTTACAAAAGCGCCGCGCAGGCGATGAAAGAATATGATAGAATCCGCCCCCCTGCGGGGTATTGAACCCATTTTTAAGGAAAGCCCATGAAAGTTATCGAAGGTGTTGTTGCTACTCCAAATGCCCGTGTGGCGATCGCAATTGCACGTTTTAACAATTTCATCAACGACAGCCTGCTGGAAGGTGCCATCGACGCGCTGAAACGCATTGGTCAGGTTGCTGACGACAACATCACCGTTGTCTGGGTCCCGGGCGCTTACGAGCTGCCGTTGACGGCGAGCGTATTGGCCAAAACCGGCAAATACGACGCGGTTATCGCGCTGGGCACCGTTATCCGTGGGGGCACCGCGCACTTCGAATATGTGGCGGGCGAAGCCAGCTCCGGCATCGGCAACGTTGCGATGAATGCCGAAATCCCGGTTGCCTTTGGCGTGTTGACTACCGAAAGCATCGAACAGGCGATCGAACGCGCCGGCACCAAAGCGGGCAACAAAGGCGCTGAAGCTGCGCTGACCGCACTTGAAATGATTAATGTTATCAAAGCTATTAAAGCCTGAATTTAGTTAAGGGGAATTCCGTGAAACCTGCTGCTCGTCGCCGCGCTCGTGAGTGCGCTGTTCAAGCGCTTTACTCTTGGCAGTTGTCTAAAAACGACCTTGCCGATGTTGAACACCAGTTCCTGACGGAGCAGGATGTCAAAGATGTTGACGTCGCCTATTTTCGCGAGTTGCTGTCCGGCGCGGCAGTGAATGCAGGTATGCTGGACGAACTGATGGCGCCATACCTGTCGCGTCAGCTCGAAGAGCTGGGCCAGGTGGAGCGCGCAGTGCTGCGCGGCGCGCTGTTTGAACTGAAAATGCGCGAGGATGTCCCTTACAAGGTGGCGATCAACGAAGCGATCGAACTGGCGAAAACCTTCGGCGCGGAAGACAGCCACAAGTTTGTGAACGGGGTGCTGGATAAAGTGGCGCCAACCCTTCGCAAGAAAAAGTAAAACATTAAGGCCGGTATCCCCGGCCTTAATTTCTTCTAGTGGAATATCGATATGGCATGCGGCGAATTTGACCTCATTGCCCGCTATTTTGACCGGTTTAAGCGCGTGCGCCGGGATGTACAGTTGGGCATTGGAGATGACTGCGCACTGCTGGCAGTGCCGGAAAAACAGCTGGTGGCCGTCAGTACCGATACGCTGGTGGCGGGCATTCACTTCCTGCCGGACATCGATCCGGCCGATCTTGGTTACAAAGCACTGGCGGTCAATCTCAGCGATCTGGCGGCGATGGGCGCCGATCCTGCGTGGCTTTCGCTGGCCCTGACGCTGCCGGAGGTGGACGAACCCTGGCTGAAGGCCTTCAGCGACAGCCTGTTCGATCAGCTCAACTATTACGGCATGCAGCTGATCGGCGGTGATACCACGCGCGGCCCGCTGAGCATGACCTTGACCATTCAGGGGCTGATCCCGGCCGGCCGGGCGCTGACCCGCAGCGGTGCGCGCATCGGCGACTGGATCTACGTGACCGGCACGCTGGGCGACAGCGCCGCCGGTTTGGCGATCCTGCAGGATCGTCTGGCGGTGACGGATACGGCGGCGCGCGATTACCTGATCGCTCGCCATCTGCGCCCGCAGCCGCGGGTGTTGCAGGGGCAGGCGCTGCGCGATCTGGCCAGCTCGGCGATCGACATCTCCGACGGCCTGATCTCCGATCTGAAACACATCCTGAAGGCCAGCGACTGTGGCGCACGCATCGTGCTGGACGAGCTGCCGATGTCGCAGGCGCTGAGCAGCCACGCGGATGCCGAGCAGGCGCTGCGTTGGGCGCTGGCGGGCGGCGAAGATTACGAGCTGTGCTTCACCGTGCCGGAAATCAACCGCGGCGCGTTGGAAGTGGCGCTGAGCCATCTCGGGGCCGACTACACCTGTATCGGCCAGATTGGCCCGCTGTCTGAAGGCATTCGCTATTATCGCAACGACGAGGCGGTGGAGCTGGGCTGGGTCGGGTTCGACCATTTCAATGCGGAGCCGGGCAACCATGGATGAAGCCAAGCGTCGGCTGCGGATGAGCAATCCGTGGCACCTGCTGGCCACCGGCTTCGGCAGCGGTTTGTCGCCGATCATGCCGGGCACCATGGGATCGCTGGCGGCGATCCCGTTCTGGCTGTTGCTGATCCAACTGCCGTGGCAGCTCTACTCGCTGGCGGTGATGTTCAGCATCTGCATCGGCGTCTATATTTGCCATCGCACGGCGAAAGACATGAAGGTGCACGATCACGGCAGCATCGTCTGGGATGAGTTCGTCGGCATGTGGATCACGCTGATGGCGCTGCCGGTCAACGACTGGCGCTGGGTCGCCGCCGGTTTCGTCATCTTCCGCATTTTGGACATGTGGAAGCCGTGGCCGATCCGCTGGTTCGATCGCAACGTGCATGGCGGCATGGGCATCATGGTCGACGACATCATCGCCGGCGTGTTGTCCGCCGGCATCATCTACCTGATTGGGCACCACTGGCCGATCGGGTTGTTCTGACAGACGGGCGCGGTGTTTCGCGCCCGCTACTCTTTATTCAAACCCCGTCACCCGATGCGGCACGTAAGCCGTCTCCAGTTCTGCCACCTCTTGCGGCGACAAACTCAAATCGACCGCGGCGATGGCGTCGTCCAGCTGTTCGCTGCGCGAGGCGCCGACGATCGGCGCGCTGACCGCCGGTTTGTTCAGCAGCCAGGCCAGTGCGATCTGCGCCCGCGAGACGCCGCGTTCTTCGGCGAGGCTGGCGACGCGTTCGGCGATGATGGCGTCGATGCCTTCGGTTTCCTCATACAGGCTCTTGCCGAACTGGTCGGAAACCAGCCGCGCGGTGGTTTCGCCCCAGGGGCGGGTCAGGCGGCCGCGCGCCAGCGGGCTCCACGGCAGCACGGCGATGCCTTCGGCGGCGCACAGCGGGTGCATTTCGCGCTCTTCTTCGCGCTGGATCAGGTTGTATTGATCCTGCATGCTGACGAAGCGCGTCCAGCCGTGCAGATCGGCGGTGTACAGCGCCTTGGCGAACTGCCAGGCGTACATCGAGGAGGCGCCGATGTAACGCGCCTTACCGGCTTTCACCACCTCGTGCAGCGCTTCCAGCGTCTCTTCCAGCGGCGTTTCGTAATCCCAGCGGTGGATTTGCAGCAAATCGACATAGTCGGTGCCCAGGCGCCGCAGACTGTCGTCGATGGACTGCATGATGTTGGCGCGCGATAAACCGCGCTTCAGATTGCTCAGCGGGAAATAGACCTTGGTGGCGACCATCACGTCTTCGCGCCGGGCATAGTCGCGCAGCGCCCGGCCGAGGATCTCCTCGCTGCTGCCGTCGGAATAGCTGTTGGCGGTGTCGAAAAAGTTGATGCCGGCTTCCAGCGCCTGTTTCAGCAGCGGGCGGCTGCTCTCTTCCGGCAGCGTCCAGGCGTGATTGCCGCGGTTCGGTTCGCCATAGGTCATGCAACCCAGGCAGATGCGTGAGACGTTCAGATCGGTGTTGCCCAGTTTCAGGTACTTCATGCTTGCCTCCCATTCACAACTCAGACAGTAACTGTAGCGCGGATCCCGGAGGGCTGAAACGAAAACGCCCCCGGGAGCGGAGGCGTTTTTTCAGGCGCGGGCGGCGATTACTGCGCCAGCCAGGTTTCGATTTGGCGTTGGATGCCGGCGGCGTCCAGCCCCAGATCGGTGCGCAGCTCTTCCTGGGTGCCCTGCGAGACGAAGCTGTCCGGCAGGCCGAGGTTCAGCACCGGCACCGGACGGCGTTTGGCCATCAGCAGTTCGTTGACGCCGCTGCCGGCGCCGCCCATGATGGCGTTCTCTTCCAGCGTGACCAGCGTTTCATGGCTGGCAGCCAGTTCGAGCACCAGCTGCTCGTCCAGCGGTTTGACGAAGCGCATGTCGACCAGCGTGGCGTTGAGCGCTTCCGCCGCTTGCGTGGCCTCCGGCAGCAGGGTGCCGAAGTTGAGAATGGCGATCTTTTCCCCCTGGCGGCGCACCACGCCTTTGCCGATCGGCAGCAGGCTGAGCGGCTCCAGCGCCGCGCCGGTACCGGTGCCGCGCGGATAACGCACGGCGCTCGGGCCGGCATTGTAGTGATAGCCGGTATACAGCATCTGGCGGCATTCGTTCTCGTCGCTCGGCGTCATGATCACCATGGTCGGGATGCAGCGCATGAACGACAGATCAAACGCCCCCTGGTGGGTCTGGCCGTCGGCACCGACGATGCCGCCGCGATCGATGGCGAACATCACCGGCAGGTTTTGGATCGCCACGTCGTGGATCAACTGATCGTAGGCGCGCTGCAGGAAGGTGGAGTAGATCGCCACCACCGGCTTGTAGCCGCCGATCGCCAACCCGGCGGCGAAGGTGACCGCGTGCTGCTCGGCGATCGCTACGTCGAAGTACTGCTGCGGATAGTCGCGGGAGAACTGCACCATGCCGGAGCCTTCGCGCATCGCCGGGGTGATCGCCATCAGCGAGCTGTCTTTGGCGGCGGTTTCACACAGCCAGTCGCCGAAGATTTTCGAATAGGTCGGCAGACCGCCGGCGCTTTTCGGCAGCGTGCCGCTGGCGGGATCGAACTTCGGCACCGCGTGGAAGCTGATTGGGTCCTTTTCCGCCGGCGCGTAACCGCGGCCTTTCTTGGTCATGATGTGCAACAGCTGCGGGCCTTTCAGATCGCGCATGTTTTTCAACGTGGCGACCAGCCCTTGCACGTCGTGCCCGTCTACCGGGCCGATGTAGTTGAAGCCCAGCTCTTCGAACAGCGTGCCAGGCACCACCATGCCTTTCAAGTGCTCTTCGGTGCGTTTCACCAGCTCCTTGATCGGCGGCACGCCGGCCAGCACTTTTTTGCCGCCTTCGCGCAGGGTGGAGTAAAGTTTGCCGGACAGCAGCTGCGCCAGATGGTTGTTCAGCGCGCCGACGTTTTCCGAGATCGACATCTCGTTGTCGTTCAGCACCACCAGCATGTCCGGGTTGATGTCACCGGCGTGGTTCATCGCTTCGAACGCCATGCCGGCGGTGATGGCACCGTCGCCGATCACGCACACCGTGCGGCGGCCCTTGCCCTCACGCTCCGCCGCCACCGCCATGCCGAGGCCGGCGCTGATCGAGGTCGACGAGTGGCCGACCGACAGCACGTCGTATTCGCTTTCGGCGCGCCACGGGAAGGGGTGCAGGCCGTTCTTTTGCCGGATAGTGGCGATGCGGTCGCGGCGACCGGTCAGAATTTTGTGCGGGTAGGCCTGGTGGCCGACGTCCCACACCAGATGATCGAACGGCGTGTTGTAGACGAAATGCAACGCCACCGTCAGTTCGACGGTACCCAGCCCGGAGGCAAAGTGGCCGCTGGAACGACTGACGCTGTTCAGCAGGTATTGCCGCAGCTCATCGCACAGCTTCGGCAAGCTCTCTTTGGGCAGCGAACGGAGTTCCTCGGGGTTTTCCGCTAGCGCCAGGGTTGGGTATTTGGCTATATCAAGACTCATTCGATACTCATATCAGAGGAGTTAACGTCACACGTTAATTGTCGCGTTCAATAATGAAGCTGGCTAACGCTCGCAATGGCGCTGTGTTATAAGATTGCGCTGCCAAAGTGTCTAATGCAGCTAATGCTTCCTGATAGAGATCCCACGCTTTTGCTTTCGCGCTGTCAAGCCCGAGTAACGCCGGGTAGGTACTCTTTCCGTGTTGTTGGTCCGCTCCCTGGCGCTTGCCGATTTTCTCAGTTTCGCCGACAACGTCCAAAATGTCATCCTGCACCTGGAACGCCAGGCCGACCGCAGCGGCGTAACGATCCAGCTGCGGTAGCGCCGCTCGTCCGGCTTCGCCGGCGCTCAGCGCGCCCAGTCGCACCGCCGCGCGGATCAACGCGCCGGTTTTGTGGCGGTGGATCTGCTCCAGCGCCTGCAGGTCGACGTGCTTGCCTTCGGCTTCCAGATCCAACGATTGGCCGCCGCACATGCCGGCTACGCCGCTGGCGCTCGCCAGTTCGGAGACCATCGCCAGCCGATCGCGCAGCGCCACGTCGGGCATCTCGGCATCGGCCAGGATTGAAAATGCCAGCGTTTGCAGCGCATCGCCGGCCAGGATAGCGTTGGCTTCGCCGAATTTAATGTGACAGGTCGGCTGGCCGCGGCGCAGATCGTCATCGTCCATCGCCGGCAGATCGTCGTGGATCAGCGAGTAGGCGTGAATGCATTCCACCGCCGCCGCCGGCGCGTCCAGGTTGGTCAGCGACACGCCGAACATCTGGCCGGTGGTGTACACCAGGAACGGGCGCAGGCGCTTGCCGCCCAGTAAGGCGCCGTGACGCATCGCCGCCACCATGTTGCCGTCGTTGAACGGCAGCGGGGCGATGAAATCCAGCAGCGCGCGATCTGCGCGCTGGCGGAACATCTGCAATTGATCGGCAAAAGCGGCCGATGGGGCGATCTCAGACATGTCGGTTACTCGGCATCCGGTGTGAAAGGCGCCAGCGCCGCGTCATCGGCGCTGTCGTTAAGGAGTATCTGCACACGCTGTTCCGCCTGCTGCAGTTTTTGCTGGCCTTGACGCGCCAGCTGCACGCCGCGTTCGAATTCGTTCAGCGCGTCTTCCAGCGGCAGTTCGCCTGACTCCAGACGCGTCACGATGCTTTCCAGCTCGCCGAGGGCGCTTTCAAAGCTGGCAGTTTGCTCTGTACTGGCTGATTGTGCTGGTTTTTTCGGCATAATTTTCTTTTTACGTCATCATGTGAACCGTGGCGCCAGAGCCTATCCTAGCGGATCTTGATTAGCAAATCATGGCGCTCATGTGTGGTTTTGTGCGCAGAGCACGGCGATATGGTGATATACTCCGCGCCGTAATTCTTATCTGACAACAAAGACCGCCATGAAGTTTATCATTAAATTGTTCCCGGAAATCACCATCAAGAGCCAATCTGTGCGCTTGCGCTTTATCAAGATTCTCTCGACCAATATTCGCAACGTCCTGAAGCAGTATGATGAAACGCTGGCGGTCGTCCGTCACTGGGATCATATCGAAGTTCGCGCCAAAGATGAAAACCAGCGGCCGATCATTGCCGACGCGCTGACGCGCATTCCCGGCATCCACCATATTCTGGAAGTGGAAGATCGTGCTTATACCGATATCCACCACATCTTCGAGCAGACGCTGGAAGCCTACCGCGCCCAGCTGGAAGGCAAAACCTTCTGCGTGCGCGTCAAGCGCCGCGGCAAGCAGGCGTTCAACTCGCAGGACGTGGAGCGCTACGTCGGCGGCGGTTTGAATCAGCATATCGAGAGCGCGCGCGTTAACCTGACCCGCCCGCAGGTCACGGTAAACCTGGAGATCGAAGACGACAAGCTGATGCTGGTCAAACGCCGTCTCGAAGGCATCGGCGGTTACCCGGTCGGCACCCAGGAAGACGTGATGTCGCTGATTTCCGGCGGTTTCGACTCGGGCGTGTCCAGCTATATGCTGATGCGTCGCGGTTGCCGCGTGCACTTCTGCTTCTTCAACCTGGGCGGCGCCGCGCACGAGATCGGCGTGAAGCAGGTGGCGCATTATCTGTGGAATCGCTTCGCCAGCTCGCACAAGGTGCGCTTCGTCGCCATCGACTTCGAGCCGGTGGTGGGTGAGATCCTGGAGAAAGTCGACGACGGTCAGATGGGCGTGGTGCTCAAGCGCATGATGGTGCGTGCCGCTTCGCAAGTGGCCGAACGCTACGGCGTGCAGGCGCTGGTGACCGGTGAGGCGCTGGGGCAGGTCTCCAGCCAGACGCTGACCAACCTGCGTCTGATCGATAACGCGTCCGACACCCTGATCCTGCGTCCGCTGATTTCGCACGATAAAGAGCACATCATCAAGCTGGCGCGCGAAATCGGCACTGAAGACTTCGCCAAAACCATGCCGGAATATTGCGGCGTGATTTCGAAGAGCCCGACGGTGAAAGCCGTCAAGGCCAAGATTGAAGAGGAAGAGAGCCACTTCGATTTCAGCATTCTCGATCGGGTGGTGAGCGAGGCCAAGAACGTCGATATTCGCTCTATCGCCGAGCAGGCGCAGGAGCAGGTGACCGAGGTGGAAACCGTCGCGGCCTTTGGTGCCGACGAGGTGATCCTGGATATCCGTTCCAACGACGAACAGGAAGAGAAGCCGCTGCAGCTGGAACAGGTTGAAGTGAAAGCGCTGCCGTTCTACAAGCTGAGCACCCAGTTCGGCGATCTGGATCAGAGCAAAACCTATCTGCTGTACTGCGAGCGCGGCGTGATGAGCCGTCTGCAGGCGCTGTACCTGCTGGAGCAGGGTTTCAGCAACGTGAAGGTTTATCGCCCGTAACGCGTGGAGCGCCATAAACGATAAGGGCTGAACCGGTGTTCAGCCCTTTTTTTATCGGCAAATCGTTCAGTCGCGGAAATCGTACATCCCAGGGATCAACACCAGCTGCGCGGCGATCTCCGCCGCCTTGGCCTTGCCAAGCAGCAGATCGATCAGTTTCAGCGCAAACTCCATTGCGGTGCCCGGCCCCTGGCTGGTGAGCAGGTTAACGCGAGCGTCGTACACCACGCGGCGTTCCATCCATTTATCCGCCGGTATCTGGTCTTTCAGGCCCGGGAAGCCGGTCATGTTGCCGACCGGGAACAGATCGTGGTGCTGCAGCACCAGCGCAGGCGCTGCGCAGATGGCGGCGACGATGTTGCCCTGCAGGTGCATTTGCCGCACCTTTTCCACCAGCAGCGGGCTGTCGCGGAAGCATTCCGCCCCCTTCAGGCCGCCGGGCAGCACGATGGCGTCGAAAGGCTCATCGACGATCGCCACCAGCGGCGCATCGGCCAGCAGTTTGACGCCGCGCGAACAGACGATAGTCAACTCGCCGTCGCCGGCAACGCTGGCGGTGGTGACTTTTACGCCCGCCCGCACCAGCAGATCGATGGCGGTGACGGCTTCGGTTTCTTCACTACCAGGTGCCAGGCAGACCAGCGCCGATACGCTCATATTCATTTTCCTTTCGTTTAATCAGTTCAAACAGCCGCGCATTCTCCGGCAGCGTGAGGCCGTGGCTGCGCGCGCGGCGCAGCAGGTAGCCGGTGATGTAGTCGATCTCGGTGTGCCGCTGGCTGCGGATATCCTGCAGCATCGACGAAACGTTGTCGGCGGTGCTGTGGATCACGTCCATGACATATTGCATCAGGCCTTCGCAGGAGGTGTGGTAACCCTCCATCGCCATCACGCTGGCGACTTCACGACACAGCGTTTCGATCTGCTCCGGGTAGCGCTGCAGATCGCCGTTGTGGCAGCCGTACAGCGCCGTCAGCGGGTTGATCACGCAGTTGACCGCCAGCTTGCGCCAGTTGGCCGAGGCGATGTTGTTGTGCCAGGCGACGTCGGGCAGCGCCTGATGCAGCACTTCCGCCAGGTGGCTGAGGCGTTGGGCGGCCGGCGAGGTCGGCCCGATGTGGGTGATGCCGGTGGCGACGTGAATAATGGTGCTGCCTTCGTGGCGCGCGGCGTGGGTGGTGGTGCCCTGCAGAATGGGCTGGCTGTTCGGCGGCAGCTCCTCCTGAGTGCCCATACCGTTGTGCAGCAGCAAGATGGCGCACTGGGGGTTAAGCTTCGGCAGCAGCGCGCTGACCGCGCTGGACACTTGCCAGGCTTTCAGCGTCACCAGCAGCAGCTCGCTTTGCGCCAGATGCTCCGGATCGTTGGTGGGCAGATTGCGATTGAACGAGACGCCTTCCGGCTCTATCACGTTCACGGCGCAAAAAGGCTGAGGCACTCTTAGCCATCCCTGTACATCGTGGCCCTGCTGATACAGCCGGGAGAGCCACAGTTGTCCGAGCGCGCCGCAACCAAGAATGGTTATTTTCATTCAGTCTCCTTGGAAACACGGGAATACCGCTCAATTACCGTGAATTAACTATAGGCTTTATGGCAGCCCGAAGCGCTATCCCTGCGTGCGTTCAGCAGATTTTGTCTGAGGCGGTAAAGCGGTTATCATGCTCGGCATCAAAATCGCCTAAGCTATTAGGCACTCATTCAGGAGGAAGAAGTATGCCATCTTTCGACATCGTTTCCGAAATTGATATGCAGGAAGTGCGTAACGCCGTTGAGAACGCCACCCGCGATCTCGGCACCCGCTGGGATTTTCGCAACGTGCCGGCCAGCTTTGAGCTAAACGAGAAAGACCAAAGCATCAAGGTTGCCACCGAGTCTGATTTCCAGGTGCAGCAGCTGCTCGACATTCTGCGCGAAAAGCTGAGCAAGCGCAGCATCGACGGCGCCGCGCTGGAGATCCCGGAAGAATTTACCCACAGCGGTAAAACCTACAGCGTGGAAGCCAAGCTGAAGCAGGGGATTGAAACCACCGTGGCGAAGAAAATCGTCAAGCTGATCAAAGACAGCAAGCTGAAGGTGCAGGCGCAGATCCAGGGCGAAGAAGTGCGGGTGACCGGCAAGTCGCGCGACGATTTGCAGAGCGTGATGGCGCTGGTGCGCGGCGGCGATCTGGGGCAGCCGTTCCAGTTCAAGAACTTCCGCGATTAATCTCTACAGGGCCGGCATTGCCGGCCCTGATTCTTTACAGCGAATTGACCAGCGCTTCCAGCTGACCGCGATTGGTCTGCTTGGTATCCACCTTGACGTAGGCGCTGCGCTCCTCCGGCACCACGATCGCCTCGGCCACGCCGGGCTGCGCCTTCAGGCGGCTTTCCAGCGCCGAATCCTTCACCGCCAGTTCCGACAGCGTAATGCGCAGGCTGCTGACATACGGCGGCTCTTTCATCGTGCTGCTGACCAGGAACCAGACTGCAGCCAATACGGCGCCGGCGATAAACACCAAGCCTGCCCCCTGCAAACCGTAAAGCCAGCCGCCAAGGCTGCCGCCGATCGCCACGCCGATAAACTGGCTGGTGGAGTAGACCCCCATCGCCGTGCCTTTGTAGCCGGCCGGTGATTCTTTGCTGATCAGCGAAGGCAGAATGGCTTCCATCACGTTGAAGGCCATAAAGAACAGCTGCACGCCGGCGATGATGCCCCACAGGTGCATGCCGGAGAGCCACAGCAGCACTTCGGCACAGAACAGCACCGCCACGCAGCCCATAAATACCTGCTTCATGCGGCGATATTTTTCGGCATAGATGATGAAAGGCACCACGGCAGCGAACGACACCAGCATGGTCACCAGATAGACGATCCAGTGCTCGCTGGCCGCCAGCCCGGCTTTTTCCATCGCCAGCGGCAGCGCCACGAAGCTGGACATCAGCAGGATATGCAGACACATGATGCCAAAGTTGAGCTTCAGCAGGCGCGAATTGCTCAGCACTTTGCGGAAGCTGCCGCGCACGATGCTGGACTCGCGATTCAACAGATGGGTGTCGGCGGAAGGCACCACCGTCAAGGTGATGACAATGCCGGCCAGCGCCAGCACGGCGATCATCCAGAACAGCGCGTGCAGGCCGAAGGCGTGGGTGATGACAGGCCCCACGACCATGGCGATGGCGAAGGTGATGCCGAAGCTGACGCCGATAAACGCCATCGCCTTGGTGCGGTTCTGCTCGCGGGTCAGATCGGAGAGCAGCGCCATCACCGCGGCGGCGATGGCGCCGGAGCCCTGCAACGCGCGGCCGAGGATCACGCCCCAGATAGAGTCGGTGACGGCGGCGATCACGCTGCCGAGGGCAAAGATCAGCAGGCCGCCGACGATCAGCGGCTTGCGGCCGATGCGATCGGACACCAGGCCGAATGGGATCTGAAACACCGCCTGCGCCAGGCCGTAGATGCCGATGGCGATGCCGATCAGCGCTTCGCTGGCGCCGTTGAGCGCCATGCCGTAGGTAGTCAGCACCGGCAATACCATAAACATGCCGAGCATGCGCAGGGAAAATACGGTGCCCAATCCCCAGGTGGCGCGGCGCTCCTGCGGGGTCATTGAATTATCGTTCACATCAAACCTCGGTAAAAACCATGCCATCAGACGTTGAGACAGCGCCTGATGGCATGATTTCTGTAAAGCTGCGTCATTTTAGTGTGCAGGGCAGGGGGGGTAAATCGAATGTTGTTTAACAGATATTACAGTTCGAGCGCTTTTCGGCGTGACAAATAAAATGGGCCGCATACGCGGCCCATTCACAGATGATTTGGCTTACCAAACGTAGGTCACCAGCGCTTCAGGCGCCGCCGTGGCGCTGAAGTCGATCGACATCATCACGCTCAGCGAGGTGATGGCGACGATGGAGAACACGAACAGTTTACGCGCCCAGACGCTGTCGTTTTCGGTTTTGTAACCGCGCAGCGCCATGCCGAGCCACCATACGCTCACCGCCGCAGCGACGATCAGGTATTTGTAGCCGGCATAACCCACCAGGGTCAGCATCAGCGTGGCGATCATAAACGCCAGGATGTAGACCGTGATGTGGTTCTTGGCGACGGAAATGCCTTTCACCACCGGCAGCACCGGAATGTTGGCCGCCTGGTAATCTTTAAAGCGGAAGATAGCGATCGCATAAGAATGCGGCATCTGCCACAGGCTAAAGATAGCCAGCAGGATCAACGCGCCGGCGTCGAACTCGTTGGTCACCGCGCAGTAGCCGATAACCGGCGGCGCAGCGCCCGACAAGCTGCCGATCAGCGTGCCGTAGACCGAGTGGCGTTTCATGTACAGGCTGTAAACGCCGACATAAACCACGAAGCCCATCACCGCCAGCCACATGGCCAGCGGGTTGGCCGCGATATACAGCAACGCGAAGCCCACAATACCCAACACGGTCGCATAAACCAGGGTGACACTCGGCGCGATCAGGCCTTTTACCAGCACCCGATTCTTCGTTCTCTCCATTTTCTTGTCGATGTCGCGGTCGATGTAGTTGTTAAACACACAGCCCGACGCGACCACCAACGAGACACCCACCAGGGTGGCGAGAAACAGGGGATAGTCGATGCTCCCTTTGGAAGCGAGCAGGAACCCCCCAACGACAGAAATTAAATTGCCGAAAATAATTCCTGGTTTAGTGACTTGCAGGTATTGCTTAATCATCACGTGCAGCTCAGCTCTTAATCGACCATCATATTGATGTTGAGGTTGTACATAATCCAGAGTGAACCTACAACAACGATACCGATGATCATAGCGGTGAACAGCAATGCCACCAGGTTCCAGCGCTCTTCCGATGAGGTGTTCATGTGCAGGAAGTAAACCAGGTGAACAATCACCTGGATAACCGCCATACCGACAACAACCGCCAGGATGGTGGAATGAGAGGCTGTGCCGTTCATTACCATCGCAAATGGAATTACCGTCAGGATGATCGACAGGATAAAGCCGACCAGGTATGACTTCACGCTGCCGTGGCTTGCGCCGCCGTGAGAGGTTTCATGGGATGAATGGCTCATTACATAACCCCCAGCAGGTAGACAACGGTAAATACGCAGATCCAGACCACGTCCAGGAAGTGCCAGAACAGGCTCAGGCACATCAGGCGGGTTTTGTTGGTCGCGGTCAGGCCGAACTTGCTCACCTGAATCATCATCACGATGATCCAAATCAGGCCGGAAGTTACGTGCAGACCGTGGGTGCCGACCAGCGCGAAGAAGCTGGACAGGAACGCGCTGCGATCCGGACCGAAGCCTTCGGCGATCAGGTGATGGAATTCATAGATTTCCATCGCCACGAAGCCCAGACCAAACAGGAAGGTCAGGAACAACCAGGTGTTTACACCGCCAACTTTACCCTTGTTCATGGCGATCATCGCCATGCCGTAGGTGATGGAGCTGAACAACAGCAGGAAAGTTTCGACCAGGACAAACTTCAGGTCGAAGATGTCTTTGCCGGAGGGACCGCCCGCGGTCCCGTTCACCAGGACTGCATAAGTCGCGAACAAGCTCGCAAACAAAATACAGTCGCTCATCAGGTAGATCCAGAATCCGAAGACCTTGGTCTCACCCGCGTCGTGGTGCCCATGCTCTGCATGGGCTGCGTTATGATTGGTCAGAGTTTCAGTTGACATGGTTCACGCCTGCTTTACGGATTTGTTCGTAGTGTTGGTTCTCAATGCGCTCGATTTCATCAACCTGCACATAGTAGTCAACATCGTGATCGAAGCTCTTGCCGATCCAGACAACGATCATACCGATGAAGCCAGCCAGAGCCATCCACCAGATTTCCCAAATCATTGCGAAACCGAATACCAGGCTGAAGAAGGCGATGATAACGCCAGCGCCGGTGTTCTTAGGCATATGAATCGGTTCGTATTTAGCCGGTTTCTTATAGGCTTCGCCTTTTTCTTTCATGTCCCAGAACTCGTCACGGTCATGAATCTGAGGCACTACGGCAAAGTTATAGAACGGCGGTGGAGACGAAGTTGACCACTCCAGAGTACGAGCACCCCATGGGTCACCGGTCAGATCGCGGTTCTGTTCGCGGTCACGGATACTGACGAAGATCTGGGTCAGCTGGCACAGGATGCCGCAGGCGATCAGCGCCGCACCGCCGGCTGCAACCAGCAGCAGAGGGTGGAACTCAGGGTTGATGTTCTGGCTGATACGACGGGTCATGCCCATAAAGCCCAATGCGTACAGCGGCATGAAGGCGGTGAAGAAGCCGATGATCCAGAACCAGAAAGCGCGGATGCCCCATTTTTCGTTCAGCGTGAAGCCGAAGGATTTCGGGAACCAGTAGGTCAGGCCCGCGAAGCAACCGAACACCACGCCGCCGATGATGACGTTGTGGAAGTGAGCGATCAGGAACAGGCTGTTGTGCAGCACGAAGTTCGCGCCCGGCACCGCCAGCAGAACGCCGGTCATACCACCCACGGAGAAGGTGATGATGAAGCCAACGGTCCACAGCATCGCGGAGTTGAGCTTGATGCGGCCCTGATACATGGTGAACAGCCAGTTGAAGATTTTCACCCCGGTCGGGATGGAAATGATCATGGTGGCGATACCGAAGAAGGCGTTAACGTTCGCGCCGGACCCCATGGTGAAGAAGTGGTGCAGCCAGACGATGAACGACAGAACGGTGATCGCGATGGTTGCCCATACCAGTGAGGTATAGCCGAACAGGCGTTTTCTGGAGAAGGTCGCGGTGACTTCGGAGAACACGCCGAACACCGGCAGAACCAGGATATACACCTCTGGGTGACCCCAGGCCCAAATCAGGTTGATGTACATCATCATGTTGCCGCCCATATCATTGGTGAAGAAATGGGTGCCCAGATAGCGATCCAGGGTCAGCAACGCGATGGTGACGGTCAGAATTGGGAAAGAAACGATGATCAGGACGTTAGTACACAGCGCCGCCCAGGTGAACACCGGCATCTTCATCATAGGCATGCCAGGGGCACGCATCTTCAGAATGGTGGCGAAGAAGTTCACGCCGGTCAGCAGGGTACCCAGACCGGAAATCTGCAGACTCCAGATCCAGTAATCGACCCCGACGCCAGGACTGTACTCTTTACCCGACAGCGGCGGATACGCCAGCCAACCGGTCTGAGCGAACTCACCGACCCCCAGGGAGATGTTGATCAGCACAACGCCCACCACGAAGAACCAGAAGCTCAGGGAGTTCAGGAACGGGAAGGCGACGTCGCGCGCACCGATTTGCAGCGGCACCACGACGTTCATCAGGCCGACCACGAAAGGCATCGCCATGAAGAAGATCATGATAACGCCGTGCGCGGTGAAGATCTGGTCGTAGTGGTGCGGCGGCAGGAACCCGGCTTCGCCGGCGGACGCCAACGCCTGCTGGCTACGCATCATGATGGCGTCGGCGAAGCCGCGCAGCAGCATGACCATCGCCACGATGATGTACATGATACCAATTTTTTTATGGTCGACCGAAGTCAGCCATTCGCTCCACAACCACTTCCATTTGCCGAAATACGTCAGCAGCGCCAGCACTGCCAGGCCCCCGACGATAATTGCGGCTACGGTGACCATGATGATCGGTTCGTGGTACGGAACCGCATCAAGTGTTAATTTTCCCAACATCAGTTATTCCTCGGCTCCGGCGTGAGCAGCATGTTCACCCATGTCCATACCTTGGCTCATGTCCATGCCTTCGTGCGCGCCAGCGCCCTTGTGCATATCCATGTCGCCCATGAATTTGGCAATTGTTTCTTTGAACAAATTCGGTTTGACAGCGGCAAAGTACTCAACCGGGTTGTTTTCACTCGGCTCTGCCAGTTTGTTAAAGTCGTCGGTGGTGTTCAGGTTTTTAGACGATGCCTTCACCTTGGCCACCCACTGATCGAAGTCGCCTTCGGTCGGGGTAACGATCGCGGTGAATTTCATACCGGAGAAGCCTGCGCCGCTGTAGCTGCTCGAGATGCCCTTGTAGGCACCGGCTTCGTTGCCGATCAGGTGCAGTTTGGTCTGCATGCCGGCCATCGCATAAATCTGTCCACCCAACTGCGGGATAAAGAACGAGTTCATTACCGAGTTAGAGGTGATCTTGAATTCGACTGGAACATCTTTCGGGAAAGCCAGCTCATTAACAGTCGCAATGCCTTGTTCCGGGTAGATGAACAGCCATTTCCAGTCGAGCGACACCACTTCGATCGTCATCGGCTTCTTGTCGGTGACAATCGGCTTGAACGGGTCGAGTTCGTGGGTGGTCTTCCAGGTAATGGTGCCAAGGATGGCGATGATAATGATAGGAATGGTCCAGACGACCGCTTCGATCTTGTTGGAGTGGGCCCAGTTCGGACTGTACTTGGCGTCTTTGTTGGAAGCGCGATACTTCCAGGCAAAGGCGAACGCCATGAAGATAACTGGCACCACCACGATCAACATCAACGCGATTGCAGTGATAATCAGTGTCCGTTGCTCAACACCAATTGCTCCTTTGGGATTCATCAAAACCATATCGCAGCCACTGAGCAATACAGTGCCTGCGATTAATGACAGCATCCCAATACTTTTATTGTATTTCTTAAGTCTCATCTAACGACCTCAATAACAAAGGCTCAATTGTCGTTTCATGTGTGCGGGCATTTTACGGGAAGGTTGCAGTACTGTAAACATGCTTAAGGGAGTGTCAGCGGCTTGTTGACACTTTCTGTTAAGGGGGTCACAGATGTAACCCTGCGTGACAATTTACCAATGACAACAACGCGTTGGCACGCTGAATCGTGACGAGCAGCCCGTATGTTAAGGAAAACTAAAGGTATGATGAATTTGGCGAAGAAATGCACGGCGGGGAAATACGCAGAAAAGGTTTATTTAATGTAAAATAATTGTGTCTTAAAGGTGAATTTAATTTTATTTCCGAGTGCGGCAGTCGGATAAAAAAATAATTTCCGCGCCGATTATCTTTTTTTACCAAAATAAATATATCCGCGGATCGCTTTTTTTTTGGCCGGCGCAATCGCCGGCCGGTCAGATTATGCCAAACGGGTGCGGCGCAGCGCCAGGTAATCCAACGTACTGCCCATTGCGACGCCGAGCAGGCTCAGCGCGGCGCCGGCCTGCAGCAGCCGATCGGCCAACTGTGGGGCCTGGGTCCAGTCCAGCGCATTGGCGATCAGCAGCAGCAGCCATAGGCCTAGCAGCGAACAGCCTAGCATCAGCAGGCGCAGCGCCCAGCGGTAAGATCCTGAAAACTCGGTGCGCGGCATAAAGTCGCCATGCTGCTGGGTGTGCTCCAGCGTTTGGCGGCAGACGCCGAGCAGCAGCAAGCCGGGCAGGGCGGCGGCGATCGAGAACAGGTAGAACAGCGGCCAGCCGTGAGCTTCGACGAACCAGCCGGCGATCGGGCCGACATAAACGCGGCCCACGGCGGACAGCGCCGACAGCAGAGCGAACTGGGTAGCGGAGAACGACCGGTTGCACAGCGTCATCAGCAGCGCGACGAAGGCCGCGGTGCCCATGCCGCCGCAAAGGTTTTCGAGGAAAATGGCGCTGCCCATGGTGAGCAGGCTCTTGTCGGTCACCGCCAGGATCCAATACCCGAGGTTGGACACCGCCTGCAGGATACCGAACAGCATCAGGGCGCGGAACAGGGTAAGGCGCTGCATCAGCACGCCGCCGAACAGGGCGCCGACGATGGTGGCGAACAGGCCGAGGGTCTTGTTCACCAGCCCCACTTCACCGGCGTCGAACCCCACGCCGCGGATCAGGAAGGTGGTACTCAGGCTGCCGGCGAAGGCGTCGCCCATTTTGTACATCACGATCAGCAGCAGGATCAGCCAGGCGTTGTTGCGGCCAAAGAAATCGCGCAGCGGCGCGACGACCGCCTGTTCCATGGTGCGCGGCGCCGGGATGCTTTCATCCGGCTCCGGCGCCAACAGCGTGGCGGCCACGCCGATCAGCATCAATCCGGCCATCAGCCAATAGGTGGTTTGCCAGCCGAAATAGCGATCCGCCAGCCACAGCGCCAGGCCGCCGGAAACCAGCATCGCCAGCCGGTAACCCAGCACCGAGATCGCCGCGCCCGTGCCGCGTTCTTCGGCTTTCAACAGATCGGTTTTATAGGCGTCGAACACGATATCTTGCGAGGCGGAGCAGAACGCCACCAGCACCGCCAACGCCGCCAGCCACCACAGATGCTGCGCGGGCTGCATAAAGCCCATCGCCACGATCGCCGCCACCAGCAGCAGCTGGCTGATCAGCAGCCAACCGCGCCTCCGCCCAAGGAACGGGGGGGTATAGCGGTCCATGAAGGGTGACCAGAGGAATTTGAAGACGTAGGCCTGGCCCACCAGCGAGAAGATGCCGATGGTTTTCAGATCGATGTTTTCGACGGTCATCCAGGCTTGCAGCGTGCCGGAGGTCAATGCCAGCGGCAGACCCGACGCGAAGCCCAGCAGCAGCAGAATGGCGGAGTTACGCTGGGTGAAGATGTTCAGATAGTGTTTCGACATGAGTTCCCTGTCTGCGCCGCCCGATCCGCCGGGCGGCGCAAGGCGCGTCGATTAACGCGCGTTTTGCTTGATAAAGTCGTTGACGCTGGTGTCCTGCGCCATGTCGGCGATCACGTCGCCCAGCACGGAGTTGACGGCGTCGGTGATCTTCTCATTGGTGGCCGTGAAGGCGCCCTGCACGTTATAGGTAGAGCGGTAATTTTTCACCTGCTTGTTGCCGTTCTTCGCCTGGGCGATGATCGAGATGTCGGCTTTGGTGGTGATGTTGTAGCGCAGGTTGCCTTCGGAGACGTCCGCGTACAGGTTATTGACGACGATCTGCAGCGCGACCGGGCCGTCGGCGCCGATCATGTAACCGCGAGCGCCCATCTGTTTCTCCAGCACTTCCTGCAGCAGGAAGCGCAGATCGCGCGATGGCGTCAGCGTGACCAGCTGGCCGTCGCGATTCACCTTGGCCAGCGCCTGATCGGTGCGCTGATCCGCGCCGTTGATGCTGATGGTGATGCCCTGCAGGGTTGGATCCTGCTGCGGCAGAACGATTTTCGGCGTGACGTTCAGGGTGTTGCTGCTGGTCGCGCAGCCGGCCAGCAGCAGGGCGGCCAGCAAAGGAAGACAAAGTTTCTTTAACATGTTTTCTGTCTCATTCTCGATGGATTTAGCAATAATCAGAGCGGGATAGCCGACAACAAATTGCCGACATCATAGCATCGCCGCCGTGCGGTGGAAGCGCGGAAGGCGCCTGAGTGACAAATTTTTACCTGCCGTTGATAAAAACACGCTTTTTTGGCCCGCTCAATCGGATAATCCCCCAAGCGGCGGGGATGGCGCTCATCCTCTGACCGCAGAAAAGAGAAATTTGTCCAGGTGATGGTCTAAACGGGGGAAAACCGGCTAATATTGAACTAGATGGGCACGGTCCTCTGCCGGTGTTGTAAGGAGATCCTATGATTCGCGAGCAAATAGAAGCAAAGTTAAGGGCGGCGTTTGAGCCCGCGTATCTGGAAGTCGTTGATGAAAGCTATCGTCATAACGTTCCGGCGGGTTCAGAAAGTCATTTCAAAGTGGTATTGGTTAGCGATCGCTTCGTCGGCGAACGGTTTCTGACGCGTCACCGCTCCATCTACGGCGTACTGTCGGAAGAGCTGGCCGATGGCGTACACGCGCTGGCGCTGCACACCTATACGCTCAAAGAGTGGGAAGGATTGCAGGATACCGTGCCGGCCTCGCCGCCGTGCCGCGGCGCCGGGACGCTGGCCTGAGGGGGAAAATTTCAGGTATCAGTGGAACTTTGCCCTCGAATTAGGGTATTACTACTGACGAATTTTGAAACGGCCTGCGGGCCGTTTCTGTTTTTGACGACGACGCGGCCGATGCGCAATATGGCCAACGTTCGGTCTGTTTTGGCGGCCTTTTGGCGATTGAATCGACAAAAGTGTGAGTTTTAGCGCGCCTGCGCCGCCTAGCTTTCCTCGACTCGCCATGCATGCGCCGCTATAATGTCGCGTCTTATTTTTCCGGAATGGTTTCGGGACGCTTCTGTCATCAGGGAACTCGGTTCTTATTTGTAGCCGTCCTGGTTCTTGGAACGGAGTTGACCGAGCACTGTGATTTTTTTGAGGTAACAAGATGCAAGTTTCAGTAGAAACCACTCAAGGCCTTGGGCGCCGTCTCTCTATTACTGTACCGGCTGATACTATCAAGCAGGCGGTGAAGAAAGAGCTGATCAACGCAGCGAAAAGCGTGCGTATCGACGGCTTCCGCAAAGGCAAAGTGCCGATGAACATCGTGGAACAGCGTTACGGCGCCTCTGTTCGTCAGGACGTGCTGGGCGAAGCGATGCAGCGCAGCTTCGTTGACGCGATCATCAAAGAAAAGATTAATCCGGCCGGCGCACCAAACTACGTGCCGGGCGAGTACAAAGAAGGTGAAGACTTCACTTTCGCCGTTGAATTCGAAGTGTATCCAGAAGTTGAGCTGAAAGGCCTGGAAAACATCGAAGTTGAAAAACCAGTGGTTGAAGTGAACGACGAAGACGTCGACGCGATGCTGGACACTCTGCGCAAGCAGCAGGCGACCTGGAAAGAAACCGATCGCGCAGCGGAAGCTGAAGATCGCGTGACCGTTGACTTCACCGGTTCTATCGACGGTGAAGAGTTCGAAGGCGGCAAAGCGTCCGACTTCGTGCTGGCAATGGGCCAGGGCCGCATGATCCCAGGCTTCGAAGAAGGTCTGGTCGGCCACAAAGCGGGCGAAGAGTTCTCCATCGACGTGAACTTCCCGGAAGATTACCACGCGGAAAACCTGAAGGGCAAAGCGGCCAAATTCGCTATCGTGCTGAAGAAAGTTGAAGAGCGCGAGCTGCCGGAACTGACCGAAGAGTTCATCAAGCGTTTCGGCGTGGCGGACGGTTCCGTTGCCGGCCTGCGCACCGAAGTTCGCAAGAACATGGAGCGCGAGCTGAAAGGCGCCGTGCGTAACCGCATCAAGTCTCAGGCGATCGAAGGCCTGGTGAGCGCGAACGAAATCGACGTGCCTGCTGCACTGATCGACGGCGAAATCGACGTGCTGCGCCGTCAGGCTGCACAGCGTTTCGGCGGCAACGAGAAGCAAGCGCTGGAACTGCCACGTGAGCTGTTCGAAGAGCAGGCGAAACGCCGCGTAGTGGTTGGCCTGCTGCTGGGCGAAGTGATCAGCACCAATGAGCTGAAAGCTGACGAAGACCGCGTGAAGACGCTGATCGAAGAAATGGCTTCCGCCTACGAAGATCCGAGCGAAGTCATCGAGTTCTACAGCAAAAACAAAGAGCTGATGAACAACATGCGCAACGTGGCTCTGGAAGAGCAAGCGGTTGAAGCCCTGCTGGCCAAAGCGAAAGTGACTGAAAAAGCCACTACCTTCAGCGAGCTGATGAACCAGACCCAACAGGCGTAATGCCTGCGTGACGGGCGCGATGAACGGCGCCCCCGGTTTCGCCTGGCGAACCGGCGCGCGATGAAAAAGCCCGCAACCCCAGGTTGCGGGCTTTTCTTTTGGCCACGTTGCTGATTAATCTCAGGTTAAGCGGGGCAATATGCACTATATTTACCCTGTTGCCTGGGGAACTGGCTGGCATGATAAAGGTCAGAATAACGGCATCGTTTCCGGCGCGCGGAGAAAATCGGCTTCTGGGCTTGAAATCGCGCCGGGCTCCCCCCATCTGTAAAGAATAATTCTGGGGCTGTTTGCCAAAGTGCGCGGGATGAAATAACCGTCGGGTACGTGTGGCGCGGGTCGAATGCTTGAGCATAGTCATCATGGCCGTTCTCAAGTAGAATCGGCGTATTAGGGTGACACCCTGGCCGCCAAGGCAATTTCTATTAGGAGACGGTAATGTCATACAGTGGCGAACGAGATCAATTTGCACCGAACATGGCGCTGGTGCCGATGGTGGTAGAGCAGACTTCACGCGGGGAGCGTTCTTACGACATCTATTCCCGCCTGCTGAAAGAGCGCATCATTTTCCTGACCGGCCAGGTGGAAGATCACATGGCCAACCTGATCGTGGCGCAAATGCTGTTCCTCGAGGCGGAAAGCCCGGAAAAAGACATTTTCCTCTATATCAACTCGCCGGGCGGGGTGATCACCGCGGGCATGTCGATTTACGACACCATGAAGTTCATCAAGCCGGACGTCAGCACCATCTGTATGGGCCAGGCGTGCTCGATGGGTTCCTTCCTGCTGACCGCAGGCGCCAAAGGCAAACGTTTCTGTCTGCCGAATTCGCGCGTGATGATTCACCAGCCGCTGGGCGGCTACCAGGGCCAGGCGACGGACATCGAAATCCACGCGCGCGAAATCCTCAAGGTGAAAGCGCGCATGAATGAACTGATGGCCGAGCATACCGGCCAGCCGCTGGAGCAGATCGAGCGCGACACCGAGCGCGATCGCTTTATGACCGCGGAAGAAGCCGTGGAATACGGCCTGGTTGACGGCATTCTGACACACCGCAGCTAGAACCACGCGGCGCCGATGGACTATAGTAATCAGAGTGGGCGGGGGCTCGCTCTGTTGTGGCCCCTCGGCGTTCCCGATATGAGTTTGGGCGCACTGCCGCCGTGATTTTCCTGCGGGACAAGACTAAAGAAGAGGTTTGACTGATGACAGATAAGCGCAAAGACGGTTCAGGAAAGCTGCTGTACTGCTCTTTTTGCGGCAAAAGCCAGCATGAAGTGCGTAAGCTGATTGCCGGGCCGTCAGTGTATATCTGCGATGAATGTGTCGATCTGTGTAACGACATTATTCGCGAAGAGATTAAAGAAGTTGCCCCGCATCGTGAGCGCAGTGCGCTGCCGACGCCGCACGAGATCCGCCACCACCTGGATGACTACGTCATCGGCCAGGAGCAGGCGAAGAAAGTGCTGGCGGTTGCGGTGTACAACCACTACAAACGCCTGCGCAACGGCGATACCAGCAACGGTATCGAGTTGGGCAAGAGCAACATCTTGCTGATCGGCCCGACCGGCAGCGGCAAGACCCTGCTGGCGGAAACGCTGGCGCGCTTCCTGGACGTGCCGTTCACCATGGCCGACGCCACCACGCTGACCGAAGCCGGTTACGTGGGCGAGGACGTGGAAAATATTATCCAGAAGCTGCTGCAAAAATGTGACTATGACGTGCAGAAAGCGCAGCGCGGCATCGTTTATATCGATGAAATCGATAAGATTTCCCGCAAGTCCGACAACCCGTCGATCACGCGTGACGTTTCGGGTGAAGGCGTGCAGCAGGCGCTGCTGAAGCTGATTGAAGGCACCATCGCCGCGGTTCCGCCGCAGGGTGGGCGCAAGCATCCGCAGCAGGAGTTCCTGCAGGTCGACACCTCCAAGATCCTGTTTATCTGCGGCGGCGCATTCGCCGGCCTGGATAAGGTGATCGGCCAGCGTGTCAACACCGGTTCCGGCATCGGTTTCGGCGCGACCGTCAAGGGCGAATCAGAGAAGGCCACCGAAGGCGAACTGTTGCTGCAGGCCGAGCCGGAAGACCTGATCAAGTTTGGTCTGATCCCTGAGTTCATCGGCCGTCTGCCGGTGGTGGCGACCCTGAGCGAGCTGAGCGAAGACGCGCTGATTCAGATCCTGAAAGAGCCGAAGAACGCCTTGACCAAGCAGTATCAGGCGCTGTTCAACCTGGAAGGCGTGGAGCTGGAGTTCCGCGACGAAGCGCTGAATGCCATCGCCAAGAAAGCCATGGCGCGCAAAACCGGCGCCCGCGGCCTGCGTTCCATCGTGGAAGGCGCGCTGCTCGATACCATGTACGATCTGCCGTCGATGGACAGCGTAGACAAAGTGGTGATCGACGAGTCGGTCATCGCCGGCCAATCCAAGCCGCTGCTGATTTACGGCAAGCCGGAGGCGCAGGCTTCTGGCGAATAATTAGCCAGTTAAACCAGAGCGTTATCAGCAAAATGGGGGATTTCATCCCCCATTTCTTTTTCCTGCATTCTTGCCGTTGAATGTAAGAGATTCATCCCCATATACTCATTAACCAGATTTTATGAAACGTTAGATGCTTGCGTCTCATGAGATTCCCCCTCAACCTGGCGGAAATTAAACTAAGAGAGAGCTCTATGAACCCTGAGCGTTCCGAACGCATTGAAATCCCCGTCTTGCCATTGCGCGACGTGGTGGTTTATCCGCACATGGTGATCCCGTTATTTGTTGGCCGGGAAAAATCGATTCGGTGCCTCGAAGCCGCAATGGATCACGATAAGAAGATCATGCTGGTGGCACAGAAAGAGGCCTCAACGGATGAACCTGGCATTAACGACTTGTTCTCGGTTGGCACCGTAGCGTCGATCCTGCAGATGCTGAAGCTGCCGGACGGCACGGTAAAAGTGCTGGTCGAGGGGCTGCAGCGCGCACGCATCACTACGCTGTCCGACAGCGGTGAGCATTTCGCCGCGCAGGCGGAATACCTCGAGTCGCCGGCGATTGACGAGCGCGAGCAGGAAGTGCTGGTGCGCACCGCGATCAATCAGTTTGAAGGCTATATCAAACTGAACAAGAAAATCCCGCCGGAGGTGCTGACTTCACTGAACAGCATCGACGACGCCGCGCGCCTGGCGGACACCATCGCCGCCCACATGCCGCTGAAACTCAGCGACAAGCAGTCGGTGCTCGAGATGTCCGATATCACCGAGCGTCTGGAATACCTGATGGCGATGATGGAGTCGGAGATCGACCTGCTGCAGGTTGAGAAACGCATCCGCAACCGCGTCAAGAAGCAGATGGAGAAGAGCCAGCGCGAGTACTATCTGAATGAGCAGATGAAGGCGATTCAGAAAGAACTGGGCGAGATGGACGACGCGCCGGACGAGCACGAAGCGCTGAAGCGCAAGATCGATGCGGCGAAGATGCCGAAAGAGGCGCGCGAGAAAACCGAAGCGGAACTGCAAAAGCTGAAGATGATGTCGCCGATGTCGGCGGAAGCGACCGTGGTGCGCGGCTACATCGACTGGATGCTGCAGGTGCCGTGGAATGCGCGCAGCAAGGTGAAAAAAGACCTGAACAAGGCGCAGGAAGTGCTCGATACCGATCACTACGGCCTGGAGCGCGTCAAAGATCGCATCCTCGAGTACCTCGCGGTGCAGAGCCGCGTCAGCAAAATCAAGGGGCCGATCCTGTGTCTGGTGGGGCCGCCGGGCGTGGGTAAAACCTCGCTGGGGCAGTCGATCGCCAAAGCGACCGGTCGCCAGTACGTACGCATGGCGCTGGGCGGCGTGCGTGACGAAGCGGAAATCCGCGGTCACCGTCGTACCTACATCGGTTCGATGCCGGGCAAGCTGATCCAGAAGATGGCCAAGGTGGGGGTGAAGAACCCGCTGTTCCTGCTGGATGAGATCGACAAGATGTCTTCCGACATGCGCGGCGATCCGGCCTCCGCTCTGCTGGAGGTGCTGGATCCGGAACAGAACGTGGCGTTCAACGACCACTACCTGGAAGTGGATTACGATCTGTCCGACGTGATGTTTGTCGCCACCTCGAACTCGATGAACATTCCTGCGCCGCTGCTGGACCGTATGGAAGTGATCCGCCTGTCGGGTTACACCGAGGACGAGAAGCTCAATATCGCCAAGCAGCACCTGCTGCCGAAGCAGCTTGAGCGCAATGCGCTGAAAAAAGGCGAACTGACGGTCGACGACAGCGCCATTATCGGCATCATTCGCTTCTACACCCGCGAAGCCGGGGTGCGCAGCCTGGAGCGCGAAATCTCCAAACTGTGCCGTAAAGCGGTGAAAACGCTGCTGATGGACAAAAAGCGCAAGCATATCGAGATCAACGGCGACAACCTGAAGGATTACCTGGGCGTGCAGCGCGTCGATTACGGCCGTGCGGATACCGAAAACCGCGTGGGCGAAGTCACCGGGCTGGCGTGGACTGAAGTGGGCGGCGATCTGCTGACCATCGAAACCGCCTGCGTGCCGGGCAAAGGCAAGCTGACCTATACCGGTTCTCTGGGTGAAGTGATGCAGGAATCGATTCAGGCTGCGCTGACCGTGGTGCGCGCGCGCGCGGAGAAACTGGGCATCAACGCCGATTTCTACGAGAAGCGCGACATCCACGTGCACGTGCCGGAAGGGGCGACGCCGAAAGACGGCCCGAGCGCCGGTATTGCGATGTGCACCGCGCTGGTCTCCTGCCTGACCGGCAACCCGGTACGCGCCGATGTGGCGATGACCGGCGAGATCACGCTGCGCGGTCAGGTGTTGCCGATCGGCGGCCTGAAAGAGAAGCTGTTGGCGGCGCATCGCGGCGGCATCAAAACCGTGCTGATCCCTTATGAGAACAAGCGCGATCTGGAAGAGATTCCGGACAATGTTATCGCCGATCTGGAGATTCATCCGGTGCAGCGAATCGATGAAGTTTTGAACATTGCGTTGCAAAACCCGGCCTTCGGCGCACTGCCGGTAGCGGCAAAATAGTGACGAATCGCAAAAACCATTGATAAAACTTATACTGGCAAGCCATTTCGGACTTGCCAGTATTTTTTTGTACCGCTAAGTTAGATCTCTGTCGGCCCGCGTTTTGCCACCCAGTCGGTGGCTTGCCAAGGTTCGATGGGATTGATATAACAGCTGCGCTGTCGCAACCGTAGGGATTTTTCGGTGCGACGATAGAATTCTAGAGGGGATGATAGAGTGAATAAGTCACAACTGATCGACAAGATTGCCGCAGGTGCTGATATTTCCAAAGCGGCAGCTGGACGTGCTTTAGACGCAGTAATCGCTTCCGTTACCGACTCTCTGAAAGCAGGGGATGACGTGGCTCTGGTAGGTTTCGGTTCCTTCACCGTGCGTGAACGTTCGGCTCGTACCGGCCGTAACCCGCAGACCGGTAAAGAAATCAAGATCGCGGCAGCCAAAGTACCGGCCTTCCGTGCAGGGAAAGCGCTGAAAGACGCTGTAAACTGATTTGGCGTCTAACCGTTTAGCGTAACAGGGTTTTGTAATAAACAATCACCTGACGCAGCGGTGCTGGTAAGGTAAGATACAAGGCGCATCGGACTGATGCGCTTTTTTTATTTTTGTCGCAGGGAACGCGCCTGCACAAGGGTTGTTAATCCACATCACAGCGGAGTGTTGTCACACTATGATGGACAATTTACGCGCGGCTGCTAATCACGTCGTGCTCAAAATCATCCTGGCCCTGATCATCCTGTCATTCGTTCTGACCGGGGTGGGTAACTACCTGATCGGCGGCTCCGGCGATTATGCTGCGAAAGTAAATGGTCAGACGATCGAACGCGCTCAGCTGGAACAGGCTTTCCAGAGCGAACGCAGCCGCATGCAGCAGCAGCTGGGTGACCAGTTCTCCGCGCTGGCCGGCAACGAAGGCTACATGCAGCAGATGCGCCGTCAGGTGTTGTCCCAGTTGATCGACAACATGCTGCTCGACCAGTACGCCAAGAAGCTGGGCCTGGCGGTCAGCGACGATCAGATCAAGGACGCCATCCGCAAGGCGCCTTACTTCCAGACCAACGGCCAGTTCGATAACGCCAAATACCTCGACCTGATCGGCCGCATGGGCTACACCGCCGACAACTTCGCGCAGTCGATGCGCCAGCAGTTGGTCAATCAGCAGCTGATCCAGGCCTTCGGCGAATCCGGCTTCGTGCTGCCGTCCGAATCGCAAGCCATGGCGGCGCTGGTGCTGCAGGAGCGCGACGTGCGCCTGGCGACCATCGATCTGAAGGCGCTGCAGGCGAAACAGAGCGCCGGCGACGACGAACTGAAGGCGTATTACGATCAGAACAAAAACAGCTTCATCGCACCGGAGCAGGTGAAGGTGAGCTATATCCCGCTGGACGCCGCGTCCATGCAGGACAAGGTGAAAGTGAGCGAAGAGGACATCAGCGCTTACTACGACCAGCACAAGAGCAGCTACGGCCAGCCGGAGCGTAAAAACTACAGCGTGATCCAGCTGAAAACCGAGGCGGAAGCCAACGCGGCGCTGGATGAGCTGAAGAAGGGCGCCGATTTCGCCACCCTGGCGAAAGAAAAATCCACCGACATCATCTCACGCCGCACCGGCGGCGAGCTGGGTTGGCTGGAGCCGGAAACCACCGCCGACGAGCTGAAGCAGGCCAACCTGACTGAGAAAGGGCAGCTGTCTGGCGTAGTGAAATCCTCCGTCGGTTACCTGATCGTGCGTTTGAACGACATCGAACCTGAGAAACTGAAGCCGCTGAGCGAAGTGCACGACGCTATCGCCAAGCAGGTGCAGCAGGAGAAAGCGGTAGACGCCTATTATGCGCTGCAGCAGAAGGTGAGCGAAGCGGCGACCAGTGATAACGAATCTCTGGCCTCGGCCGAAGAAGCGGCCGGCGTGAAAGCGGCGCAAAGCGACTGGTTCACCCGCGACAACATCCCTACCGCGCTGAACTTCAAGCCGGTGGTGCAGGCGATCTTCGACGGCTCGCTGATCGGCGAGAACGGCGCGCCGGGCAGCAACTCCGACGTGATCACCGTAGACGGCGACCGCGCCTTCGTGGTGCGCGTGAGCGGCCACAAGCCGGAAGGCATTGAGCCGTTCGACCAGGTGAAAGATCGCGTAGCGGATCTGGTGAAACGCAACAAGGCAGTGCAGGAAGCGAAGCTGCAGGGCGAGAAGCTGCTGGTTGAGCTGAAGCAAGGCAAGGGCGATGAGGCGATGAAAGCCGCCGGCCTGAGCTTTGGCGCCGTGCAGAAGATGGCGCGCGCACCGGAAGACAGCCAGCTGGTGGAAAGCGTGTTCGCGCTGCCGCACCCGCAGGACGGCAAGCCGGTTTACGGCATGTCGCAGGATCGCCAGGACAACGTGGTGTTGATCGCACTCGATGCGGTGAAGCCAGGCACGCTGCCGGAAGACGAAATGAAAACCTTCGTCGGCAAGATGGAAGAGGGCGCGACCGGCGTCTCCTTCGATTCGCTGCTGGCGAGCCTGCGTAAAGAAGCCAAGATCAAAATGGGCGCCGCTGAGCAACAGCCGCAGTAATCGCCGCATTTTTCTGCAACGCAGTGCAACAAACAAAGGCCGCTTTCGCGGCCTTTTCCACATCTGGCATCCGCCGATTGCTGAATATCCCCCGCCGCGGCAAGGTAGCCGTGCTGTCACACACAAGGAGGATACAGCATGCAACCTACAGAGAAAAAAACGCTTTCCGGTTACCGTCATCACGTTGCAGCCGCGCTGACCGCGCTGTTGTTATGTCTGGCCGCAGGGCCGGCCGCCGCGGCGGAAAAAGCCGAAGCGCCGGCGCCGATGCTTTCGGCCCCGGCGAGCAACGGCGGGCAACCGGCGATAACCAAGGCGGCTGAAGAGGCGGCGGTCAGCATCAATCAGGCCACCGCCGAGCAGTTGGCCGCCGCCTTGAGCGGCGTCGGCCTGAAGAAGGCGGAAGGCATCGTGCGCTATCGCGAGCAGAATGGGCCGTTCACTCAGGTGGAACAATTGCAGGAGGTACCGGGCATCGGGCCGGCGCTGTTTGAGAAGAATCGCACCCGGTTGAAAATGTGATCCCGGTCGCGGCTGCGTGGCAAAATACCGCTGAGGCCGCGCGTCCTCTGCTACATTTTACAGGTCTTACCAGTTTGGCGCATTGACCAAACGGGCGAGGGAGCCAGCGCGGCTCCCTTTTTCTGTAATCACCAGGCAGGAGCGATCGTTCCCTATGCAAACCTTTATCAAAGTTCGCGGTTATCACCTTGATGTCTATCAGCACGTCAACAACGCCCGCTATCTGGAGTTTCTGGAAGAAGCGCGCTGGGAGTGGCTGGAGAACGAGGCCGGGTTCCGCTGGATGACGGAAAACAACATCGCTTTCATCGTGGTGAACATCAATATCAACTACCGCAGCCCGGCGGTATTGGGGGATAAGCTGCGTATCGACAGCCAGATGGTACAGCTCAATGGCAAGAGCGGGGTGCTAAGCCAAAAGGTAACGCAGGATCCGGCCGGGACGGTGGTGGCCGACGCGCTGCTGACTTTCGTGTGCGTCGATCTGAAAACGCAGCGGGCGCTGCCGATTGAAGGGGAGCTGCGCGAGCACCTGGAAGCGCTCACGCCAAGATAACATTCGCAATCAACTCACCGGCGGCAGGGGCTGCCGCCGTCACTGCCTCAGGCCAGACCGGCCTTCTGTTTCAACGCCGCCATCACTTCCGCCTGGTTGGCTCGATACTGCGTCAAGCCATTGGCGCGCAGGTTGCAGGCGGCGCATTCGCCGCAGCCGTCGCCCTTGATGCCGTTGTAGCAGGTCAGCGTATCCTGGCGCACGCGATCCAGCTGGTGGTAATAATCCGCCAACGCCCAGGTTTCAGCCTTGTTCAGCCACATCAGTGGCGTTTCGAAGCGGATATCGCGGGCGATGCCCAGCACTACCGCCTGGTTCAGCGCTTTGACGAACTCGTCGCGACAGTCCGGGTAGCCGGAGAAATCGGTTTCACACACGCCTGTGATCACCGCTTCCGCTTCCACCTGGTAAGCGTAGATCGCTGCCAGCGTCAGGAACAGGATGTTGCGGCCCGGCACAAAGGTGCTCGGCAGCGCGTTTTTCTGGTTGGGATCGTAGGCGGGAACCGGGATATTGTCGCGCGTCAGGCTGCTGACGGCCAGCTCATTGAGCAGCGTGACGTCCAGCACCTTATGCGCTTTGGCGCCGAGAGCCACCGACAGCTCTTGAGCCACTTCAATTTCGGCGCGATGACGCTGGCCGTAATCGAACGTGACGCAGTGAACTTCGTCATATTGTTGCAATGCCTGGATCAGGCAGGTCGTAGAGTCTTGTCCACCGCTGAAAACGACAACCGCGCGCTTCATAAAATCACCTTTTTGGACTTTGGCCATTCCCGATACACATTCGGGCGGCAGAATAAAAATTGCGTTGCGGCGACAATAGTAGCAGAAAGGGCCGTCAGACGCAGGGCGGTTCGGTTCAGGCCGCTCCGTCGTCTACCGGCGGCGGCAGCCACGCCTGGCAAAAATCGAACCAGCCGTGGGCGGTCAGCGTCACGCCATGCATGCGCGGCGGCGCGCTGATCTGATACTGGTAGTGAAACAGCGGCGTGATGATGGCGGCGGCCATCAGCTGTTGATAATAGGCCTGCAGCCGCTCGAAGCGCGGTTGCTGCGCCTGCAACTGCTGGATCTGCCGCAACGTATCCTGTTGCTGCTGCCAGCGGCTTTCCGCCAGGATGCCGCGCCACAGCGTATCCTGCCGTAGCCAGCTCTCCAGCGTCGCCTCCGGCGCCTCGCCGATCAGGTTGTCCGCCAGCAGCAGGTCGGCCTGGGCGATCTGCGCCTCGCTTTGCCAGCGCTTGCCGGCATAGTAGCGCACCTCCAGCTCGCAGCCGTGCTGCGCCAGCAGCCGTTGCAGCGCGACCGTCACCGTTTCCAGCTCGACCGGCGGCCGATACAGCAGCGTCAGCCGCGCGGGCAGGGGGACGTCCTCCTCGATCCGTTGGCTGGGAATACGCCAGCCGGGCAGCATTTCATGGCTTGGGATGATCACGCTGTTGGGAATCGGCAAATGGCTCAGCAGGCCGGACTGCTGGATCAGCATCAGCAGTTTTTGCCCCTGGGCTTCGCTCAGCACGCCGTGGCGCAGGTTCAGCGCCAGGTAACACCAGCCCAGGCTCATGCTGCGCTGCACCGGCCGGGCCTGCGCCAAATCCTCTTGTTGGCCGATGGTGATGCGCACCGGATGCTGGCAGCTGGTGCCGGAATCGGCGGTGGGCAAATCGGGGGTGATCCAGTATTCGATGGTGTCCAGATACGGATGCTGCAGATGGTAACCGGCGTGCTGCTCCAGCCGCACCAGCTGCGGTTCATTCAATGCCAGTTTGAACGGACCGGCGCCGATGGCGGGCAGTTCCGGGTGCGTCATCAGACAAGGCAGTTCCGCCAACCGGTGGGCCAGCCAATAGTCCGGCAGGCGCAGATCGAACTGAAGGCACAGCGGATGCGGCAAACTTATGTTGGCGACGTTGGCCAGGCTGGGTTGGCTGCGTGGGTGGTGCTGCAGTTTTTCCAGCGTTTGCAGCAGCTGTTGGCCGGTTAACGGTTCGCCGTTGTGCCAGCGCAGCTGGCTGCGCAAAAAGAAGCGCCAGCGCAGGCCGTGCTCGCCAATCTGCCAGTGGTGCGCCAGATCGGGCTGTGGTTCCGGGTTGCCGGTCATCAGGCGCGTCAGCCCGGCGTGCAGGGTCGACACCAGATGTTGTTCGGCACGGCCGGTCAGCGTAAGCGGGTCGAGCGCCTCCAGCGTGCGGTAATAGGGAATGCGCAGCGTCGGGCTGCCGGCCTGCCATTGCCCGCCGAGGTGCGGGCTGAGCAGATCCTGCAGGTGCTGCGGATCGAGCTGCGCCATCTTCAACGCCCCCTGATGGTTGCCCTGTTGCAGCAGCTGTTGCAACAGCTGGGCGCGCAACTCATCCGGGGTTTTCAGGCAGTGCAGGCTGGCGCGTTTGCCGCGGCCCGGCTGCGAATGCCAGCTCAGCCAGCCCTGATCCTGCAACTGCTGCACCAGCGTGCGGGCGTGGCGTTCGCTGCAGTAGAACATCGCCGCCAGCTCGCCGATGGTCACGGCGACCGGCGCGCTGCCGAGCTGTTGGTACAGACGTTGATATTGGCTGAGACGATGAACCAGGCGCATGAGCAGAAATCCGGAACAGTTTTCTCAAATTGTTCACTATTACTTCCGCAAATACCATCTCATACTGCACGGATTGTAATCGCGTTCACATCCAAGAGGTCTTTATGTATCGCCTGGCAGCTTTCGACATGGACGGCACGCTGTTGATGCCGGATCACCGGGTTGGCCCGGAAACGCTGGCGGTATTGAACCAGCTGGTGGAACGGGAGATGGTGGTGACGTTCGCCACCGGGCGCCACTACCTCGATGCGCAACCGATCATGGCACAGCTGGGGTTGCAGGGCTATCTGATCACCGGCAACGGCACGCGGGTGTACGACAATCGAGGTCAACAGCTGCACGCCACCGATCTGCCGGCGGCGGTCGCCGAAGAGGTATTGCATCACCATTGGCGCACCAGCGCCAGTATGCACGTGTTTCGCGACGAAGGTTGGCTGACCGAATTTCCCGTGCCGGAAGAGATGCTGCGGGCGCATCACCTGAGCGGCTTTCGTTTTCAGCTGGCCGAGGTGCGCCGCCTGCCGGCGTTCGGCAACAGCAAGGTGTGCTTTGTTGCGCCGCACGAGGAATTGCTGGCGTTACAGCTGCAGCTGCGGGCGCAGCTGGGCGGCGAGGCCGATCTGTGCTTCTCCGCCTACGACTGCCTGGAAGTGTTGCCGCTCGGCTGCAACAAGGGCGCGGCGCTGGAGCGGCTGAGCCGCCATCTGGGGCTGACGATGGCCGACTGCATGGCGTTCGGCGACGCGATGAACGACAAAGAGATGCTGGGGGCGGTGGGGCATGGCGTGGTGATGGGCAACGCCCTGCCGCAGCTGAAATCCCTGTTGCCGCAGCTGCCGGTTATCGGCCATTGCCAACAGCAGGCGGTGGCCCACTATTTACAACATTGGCTGCGTTCACCTTGCCTCACCTATTCCCCCGAAGAATGAGGTTCTCCTTACAGCCGGCCGGGTATGACTACCCGGCTTTTTTTTATCCGGAGCCTGGCGTTATAAATCCGCCAGCTGCGCCAGATAGGGTTGCAGGTCGCCGATGTTGTTGCTGACCCACTCCGGGTTGTAGTAGGTATCCAGGTAACGTTCGCCGCTGTCGCACAGCAGGGTGACGATCGCCCCTTGCTCGCCGTTTTCCCGCATCTGTTTCGCCAGCTGCAGCGCACCCCAGACGTTGGTGCCGGTGGAAGCGCCAACCTTGCGGCCGAGCACGCCTTCCAGCCAGTGAATGGTGGCGACGCTGGCGGCGTCCGGCACCCGCAGCATGTTGTCGACCACCGATGGGATGAACGACGGCTCGGCGCGCGGGCGGCCGATGCCTTCGATACGGCTGCCGCAGCTGCCGATCAGAGTGCGATCGCCGTGGTGGAAGCAGTCATAGAACACCGAGTTTTCCGGATCGACCACCGTCAATTGAGTGTCGTGCCCCTGATAGCGGATGTAGCGCCCCAGCGTGGCGGAGGTGCCGCCGGTGCCGGCGCTCATCACGATGTGCTTCGGCACCGGGAAGGGCTCGCGCGCCATCTGGCGGAAAATGCTGTCGGCGATATTGTTGTTGCCGCGCCAGTCGGTGGCGCGTTCGGCGTAGGTGAACTGATCCATATAGTGGCCGTTCAGCTCTTTCGCCAGCTGTTCGGAGGCGGCGTAGATCTGGGCGGCGTGATCGACGAAGTGACAGCGGCCGCCATAGAAGGCGATCTGCTCTACCTTGCGGCGCGCGGTGCAGGACGGCATCACCGCGATGAACGGCAGGCCGATTAGCCGCGCGAAGTAGGCTTCGGACACCGCCGTACTGCCGGAAGAGGCCTCGATGATGGTGGTGTTCTCGGTGATCCAGCCGTTGCACAGGCCATAAAGGAACAGCGAGCGGGCCAGGCGGTGTTTCAGGCTGCCTGTCGGGTGAGTGCTCTCATCTTTCAGGTACAGACAGATGCCGGGAAACGCCGGCAGATTCAGGCGGATCAGGTGCGTATCGGCGGAGCGCTGAAAATCCGCTTCTATTTCGCCGATAGCATATTTTACCCAAGAGTTTGTCATGATTTGGCCTCAGAATAGGGGGCAGGTTTATGGCGTAGCATAGCCTGTCGGCAGGAAAAAAGGATTGCCATTTTCCCTGTTTAATCGCCTAATGAGAGAAAAATTTTCTCCTGGTGGCCGCTATGTTAGATAAAACAGACCGTAAGCTGCTGTGCATGCTGCAGCAAGATTGCACCCAGTCGTTGCAGGCGTTGGCCGATGCGGTCAATTTGACCTCCACGCCATGCTGGAAACGTCTGAAGCGCCTGGAAGACGAAGGCTATATTCGCGGCCGGGTGGCCTTGCTGGATAACGAAAAGCTCGGGCTGGGGCTGACGGCGTTCGTGCTGATCAAGACCCAGCAGCACAGCAGCGAGTGGTATCAGGCGTTTGTACAGCTGACCAGCCAGATGCCCGAGGTGCTGGCGTTCTACCGTATGGCGGGAGAGTACGATTACCTGATGCAGGTCGAAGTGGCGGACATGAAAAGCTACGACGGCTTTTATAAGCGCCTGGTGAACGGCGTACCGGGCCTCATCGATGTCACCTCGAGCTTTGCCATGGAAAAAATCAAATACACCACCGCGCTGCCGGTGCCGGAGTGAAAAGTTCACCAGACGGGCGGGGCAACGGTGGTATCCTGCTCCGCTAAAGCAGAAAAAGAGACAAATCCCATAAAACCCTGGAATCAAACTGCGTGAGATTATTTGCACAAATCGGCTGGTACTTCCGCCGGGAGTGGCGCCGCTACCTGGGCGCGGTGGTATTGCTGATCGTCATCGCCATCCTGCAACTGCTGCCGCCTAAGCTGGTCGGCATTATCGTGGACGGCGTCACCGGAAAACAGATGTCTACCGGCGTGCTGATGGCCTGGCTTGGGCTGATGATCGGCACCGCGATCGTCGTTTACCTGCTGCGCTATGTGTGGCGGGTACTGCTGTTCGGCGCCTCCTACCAGCTGGCGGTCGAGCTGCGGGAAAACTTTTACCGCCAGCTCAGCCGGCAAAACCCGGCGTTTTACCTGCGTCACCGCACCGGCGATCTGATGGCGCGCGCCACCAACGACGTGGACCGCGTGGTGTTCGCCGCCGGTGAAGGCGTGCTGACGCTGGTGGATTCGCTGGTGATGGGATTGGTGGTGCTGGTGGTGATGAGCACCCAAATCAGCTGGCAGCTGACGCTGCTGGCGTTGATCCCGATGCCGCTGATGGCGATCGCCATCAAATATTACGGCGACCAGCTGCACCAGCGCTTTAAATCGGCGCAGGCGGCGTTTTCCAGCCTGAACGATCAGGCGCAGGAAAGCATGACCAGCATCCGCATGATCAAGGCCTTCGGGCTGGAAGATCACCAATCCAACCGTTTCGCCGAGGTGGCGGCGCAGACCGGCGCCAAAAACATGCACGTGGCGCGGGTGGATGCGCGCTTCGATCCGACCATTTATATCGCCATCGGCGCCTCCAATCTGTTGGCCATCGGCGGCGGCAGCTGGATGGTGGTGAACGGTTCGCTGACGCTCGGGCAACTGACCAGCTTTGTGATGTACCTTGGCCTGATGATCTGGCCGATGTTGGCGCTGGCCTGGATGTTCAACATTGTCGAGCGCGGCAGCGCGGCCTACGGCCGTATCCGCAGCCTGCTCGACGAGGCGCCTGCGGTGCAGGACGGCCCGCAGGCGTTGCCGGCCGGGCGCGGCGTGCTGGAGGTGGATATCCGCGCGTTCCACTATCCGGAAAATCCGCACCCGGCGCTGCATGACGTGGCGCTGACGCTGAAGCCGGGGCAGATGCTGGGGCTGTGTGGGCCGACCGGGGCCGGCAAGTCGACGCTACTGTCGCTGATCCAGCGTCAGTTCGACGTCGATGAAGGGCAGATCCGCTATCACGGTCTGCCGCTGCCGCAGGTCAAACTCGACGATTGGCGTTCACGGCTGTCGGTAGTGAGCCAGACGCCGTTCCTGTTCTCCGATACCGTGGCGAACAATATCGCGCTGGGCCAGCCAGGGGCGACGCAGGCCCAGATCGAACAGGCGGCGCGGCTGGCCAGCGTCCATGAGGACATTCTGCGGTTGCCGCAGGGCTATGACACCGAAGTTGGCGAACGCGGCGTGATGCTGTCGGGCGGGCAGAAACAGCGTATCTCCATCGCGCGCGCGCTGCTGCTGGATGCGGAAATTCTGATCCTCGACGACGCGCTGTCGGCGGTGGACGGCCGTACCGAACATCAGATCCTGCACAACCTGCGCAGCTGGGGGCAGGATCGCACGGTGATCATCAGTGCGCACCGGCTGTCGGCATTGACCGAAGCCAGCGAGATCCTGGTGATGCAGCACGGCGGCGTGGCGCAGCGCGGCGATCCGGCGGCGCTGGCGGCGCAGCCGGGCTGGTATCGCGATATGTACCGTTATCAGCAGTTGGAAGCGGCGCTGGACGAAGCGCCGGAAAACGGTGAGGAGGCGTTGGCCGATGAATAAAGTGCAAAAGCTGTGGCCGACTCTGAAGCGGCTGCTGGCCTATGGCTCGCCGTACCGCAAACCGCTGGGGCTGGCGGTGCTGATGCTGTGGGTGGCGGCGGCGGCGGAAGTCGCCGGGCCGATCCTGGTGAGTTATTTTATCGATAACTACGTTGCCAAAGGGCAACTGCCGATGATGATCGTCGGCGGGCTGGCGGCGGCCTATATTCTGCTGGAGCTGCTGGCGGCGGCGCTGCACTACTTTCAGGCGCTGCTGTTCAACCGGGCGGCGGTGGGCGTAGTGCAACGGCTGCGCACCGACGTGATGGACGCTGCGCTGCGCCAGCCGCTCAGCGCTTTCGACACGCAACCGGTCGGGCAATTGATCTCGCGCGTTACCAACGACACCGAAGTGATCAAGGATCTGTACGTGATGGTGGTTTCCACCGTGCTGAAAAGCGCCGCGTTGATCGGCGCCATGCTGGTGGCGATGTTCAGCCTCGACTGGCGCATGGCGCTGGTGGCCATCTGCATCTTCCCGGCGGTGTTTGTGGTGATGGGCATCTATCAATACTACAGCACGCCGATCGTGCGCCGGGTACGCAGCTATCTGGCGGACATCAACGATGGCTTCAACGAAGTGATCAACGGCATGGGCGTGATTCAGCAGTTCCGCCAGCAGGTGCGCTTCGGCGAGCGCATGAGCGCCGCCAGCCAGTCGCACTACCTCGCGCGCATGCAGACTCTGCGGCTCGACGGTTTCCTGTTGCGGCCGCTGCTCAGCCTGTTTTCGGCGCTGGTGCTGTGCGGCTTGCTGATGTTGTTCGGCTTCAGCGGTGAAGGCGTGATTGGCGTCGGCGTACTCTACGCTTTCATCAACTACCTGGGGCGCTTGAACGAACCGCTGATCGAGCTGACGTCACAGCAGTCGATTCTGCAGCAAGCGGTGGTGGCCGGCGAACGTATTTTCGAACTGATGGATCGCAGCCAGCAGAGTTACGGCGCCGACGATCGCCCGTTGGCCGGCGGGCGTATCGACATCACCGACCTGAGCTTCGCCTACCGTGCGGACAAAAAGGTGCTGCAGCATATTTCGCTGGCGGTGCCTTCGCGCGGCTTTGTGGCGCTGGTCGGTCACACCGGCAGCGGCAAGAGCACGTTGGCCAACCTGCTGATGGGCTATTACCCGGTCAGCGAGGGGGAAGTGCGCCTCGACGGTCGCCCGCTTGCCAGCCTGTCGCATCGCACGCTGCGCCAGGGCGTGGCGATGGTGCAACAGGATCCGGTGGTGATCGCCGATTCGGTGCTGGCCAACGTGACGCTGGGGCGCAACATCGATGAAGAGGCCGTTTGGCGGGCGCTGGAAACGGTGCAGCTGGCGGATCTGGTCCGCGGCTTCCCGCAGGGGATCCATACCCGGCTGGGGGAACAGGGCAATAACCTGTCGGTCGGGCAGAAACAGCTGCTGGCGATGGCGCGAGTATTGGTGCAGGCGCCGCAGATCCTGATCCTCGATGAGGCGACCGCCAATATTGACTCGGGCACTGAACAGGCGATTCAGCGGGCGCTGCGCGTGATCCGCGAGCACACTACGCTGGTGGTGATCGCCCACCGGCTGTCGACCATCGTCGACGCCGATTCCATTCTGGTGCTGCATCGCGGCCAGGCGGTGGAGCAGGGCAACCATCAGCAGCTGCTGGCGCAACAGGGACGCTACTACCAGATGTACCAACTGCAGCTGGCGGGCGAGCAGCTGGCGGAAGCGGTGCGTGAGGAGAGCCAACCCGCCTGAACATGGGCCGCGATCGCGGCCCATCTTTCTTCCTAACGCACCACCAGCAGGCAACTCGCCAGCGCCATGCCCTCTTTCTGCACTTTTTCGACGCGATGCGCACCAAATCAGTGCGCATTATTTAACCCATTCAAGGTATCGGTGCCGCGCTGCGTCGCGGCGGCACCCGCCTGCCCGCTAATCTGCTGAATCGCCATGGAAAATTAAATTTGGCACAGCCCTTGCTACATATGACGCGTACCAGGGGTGAGTTTGGGCTTAATTCGTGGAGGGGCAATATGAAGCTGGTGACCGTGGTAATCAAACCGTTCAAGTTGGAGGACGTGCGCGAGGCCCTGTCCTCCGTGGGCATTCAAGGGTTGACCGTAACCGAAGTGAAGGGCTTTGGCCGCCAGAAGGGGCATGCCGAGCTGTATCGCGGCGCCGAATATAACGTCAACTTCCTGCCCAAGGTCAAAATCGATATCGCCATCGCCGACGATCAGTTGGATGAAGTGGTTGATGTGATTAGCAAAGCCGCCTACACCGGCAAAATCGGCGACGGCAAAATTTTCGTTGCCGAGTTGCAACGCGTGATCCGCATTCGCACTGGCGAAACCGACGAATCGGCACTGTAACCGCGAACTCAGTTAAGTAATGGGGATGGATTGATAATGAAAAGACTGTTATCCATGTTGGGCCTGAGTTCGGTAACCCTGGTTCCTTCTTTGGCTCTGGCCGCCCCGGCGGTCGCCGATAAGGCCGACAACGCCTTTATGATGATCTGCACCGCGTTGGTGCTGTTCATGACGCTGCCGGGCATCGCGCTGTTTTACGGCGGCCTGCTGCGCGGCAAAAACGTGCTGTCGATGCTGACGCAGGTCACCGTTACCTTTGCGCTGGTCTGCGTGCTGTGGGTGCTGTATGGCTACAGCCTGGCGTTCAGCGAGGGCAATGCGGTGTTCGGCGGGTTCGAAACCGCGATGCTGAAAGGCATCGGCATCGACAGCGTTACCGGCAGCATCAGCCAGATGATCCACGTCGCCTTCCAGGCCTCCTTCGCCTGCATTACCGTGGCGCTGGTGGTGGGGGGCTTCGCCGAGCGCATTCGCTTCTCGGCGGTGCTGATCTTCGCGATTGTGTGGTTCACCCTGTCTTATCTGCCGATCGCGCACATGGTGTGGGGCGGCGGCTACCTGGCCACCGACGGTGCATTGGACTTCGCCGGCGGCACCGTGGTGCACATTAACGCCGCCAGCGCCGGGCTGATCGGTGCCTACCTGATCGGCAAACGCGCCGGCTTCGGTAAAGAGGCGTTCAAACCGCACAACCTGCCGATGGTGTTTACCGGGGCGTCCATCCTGTATATCGGCTGGTTCGGCTTCAACGCCGGCTCCGCCAGTGCGGCTAACGGCATTGCGGCGCTGGCGTTCCTCAACACCGTCGTCGCCACCGCAGGCGCCATTCTGTCCTGGACCTTCGCCGAGTGGGTGTTGCGCGGCAAGCCTTCGCTGCTGGGCGCCTGCTCCGGTATGATCGCCGGACTGGTTGCGGTGACGCCGGCGGCGGGCACCGTGGGCGTGGGCGGGGCGTTGATCATCGGCCTGGTGGGCGGCGTCGCCGGCCTGTGGGGCGTGGTGACGCTGAAGAAATGGCTGAAGGTGGACGACACCTGCGACGTGTTCGGCGTGCACGGGGTGTGCGGAATCGTCGGCTGCCTGCTGACCGGCGTGTTCACCGCCTCTTCGCTGGGCGGCACCGGCTATGCCGAAGGGGTGACGATGGGCCATCAGGTCTGGATCCAGCTGGTGAGCGTGCTGATCACGTTGGTGTGGTCGAGCGCCGCCGCCTTTATCGCCTTCAAGATAGCGGGCGCCATGGTGGGGTTGAGAGTACCGGAAGAGCAGGAACGCGAAGGACTGGACGTCAACAGCCACGGCGAGAGCGCCTACAACCAGTAAGACTCGAAGCAGGGCAGTGCGCTAAACAGTAAAATAATGATGAAGCAAAAAGGGGCGATGGAAACATCGCCCCTTTCTTTATGTCATGTCGCGGTTCAAGCGTCGCGCTGGCGAATTACCCCTTCCTGCACGGTAGTGGCGACCAGCACGCCGTCGCGGGTGTAGATCTGGCCGCGCACGAAACCGCGTGCGCCGGAAGCGGAAGAGCTCTCCACCGCATACAGCAGCCAGTCATCCATGCGGAACGGACGGTGGAACCACATCGAGTGATCGATAGTAGCAACCTGCATCCCCGGCTCGAGGAAGCCGACGCCGTGCGGCTGCAGCGCCGTCGGCAGGAAGTTAAAGTCCGACGCGTAGCCCAGCAGATATTGGTGGATGCATTGATCGTCCGGCATGCTGCCGTTGGCGCGGAACCACACGTAGCGATGCGGTTCCTCCACGCTGCCTTTCAACGGGTTGTGGAATTTTACCGGGCGCATTTCAAGCGGCTTCTGGCCGATAAATTTATCGCGCACTTTTTCCGGCAGCATATGCGCCAGCTTCTGGGCGATCTCTGATTCGGACAGCAGCCCTTCCGGCGGCGGCACTTCCGGCATCTGGTTCTGGTGTTCGAAACCTTCTTCCGGGCTCTGGAAGGAGGCGGTCATATAGAAGATGGGTTTGCCGTGCTGAATGGCGCTGACGCGGCGTGCGCTGAAGCTGTTGCCGTCGCGCAGGGTTTCCACGTCATAGACGATCGGCCTGCTGCTGTCGCCCGGACGCAGGAAGTAGCTGTGGAACGAATGCACGCTGCGCTCATCCGGCACCGTCTGTTTGGCGGCGTAGAGCGCCTGGCCAACCACCTGCCCGCCGAACACCTGGCGCAACCCCAGATCTTCACTCTGGCCGCGGAACAGCCCTTCTTCGATTTTCTCCAGATCCAGCAGATCGAGGAGGTTTTGCAATGCCTGGCTCATAAAATTGTTACCTTTCTAATAATCATTTTGTTCAGTGTGCGGAATATCACGGCGCGGCGTCAACATCCGGCGTTAAAGCGGTGATGAGAATGCTCTTAATAGTGAGCGTTTTCGGCGGGCTAAGTGATTAATAGGTGGGGTAAAGTGGATTTATCAGTGTTTTGTGCTAAGTTTAATGGGTGCGGTGGTTAAAGCCACCAACATGTTGATAATAAAAAAGGAGACCGATCCATGAAACTCTGGCAAATCGTAGGCGGTGCCGCGGCACTGACGATCACGCTGGCAGGATGCGCGCAAAAGAGTGCTGATGTGCCTACACAGACGGCCGGCAACCCGGCGGCTGCGCAAACGCAGATTCAGGGCCCGGCGGTGACAGGTTCGGTTAATATACGTCAGCGCATTGCGCTGCCGCCGGACGCCGTACTGACGGTCACCCTCTCTGATGCCTCGCTGGCGGATGCGCCGTCTAAAGTGATTGCACAGCGCGCGGTACGCACTGAAGGGCAACAGGCGCCGTTCAGCTTTACGCTGCCGTATAACCCGTCCGACATTCAACCGAATGCGCGCATCATTCTGAGCGCGGCGGTGACGGTCAACGGGCGACTGATGTTTATTACCGACACCATCCAGGAAGTGGTCAATCGCAACGGCACCCGTGCCGATCTGTTGCTGGTTCCGGTTCAGGGTGTGCCGATTCAGGCTGCGCCAACCGCCATGCAGTAATCTTACTGCAGTACAGCAAGATGAAATCAACAGCCTTTGCGCTTCGGCCAAAGGCTGTTTTGTTTTACCAGCGCCAGCCGTAGCGATCGAAATCGACCGTGCTGTGCGGGCCGAAAATGATGCCCTCCGCCAGCAAGGCCTGCCGCTGCCGTTGAAAATCCTCTCCCTGCTGCGAGATCTGGCCGTGGCGGTTGATCACCCGGTGCCAGGGCAGGGTGCTGCCTTCCGGCAAACGGCGCAGTACGCCGCCGACCTGACGCGCGGCGCGCGGTGAACCGGCCAGCCGGGCGACTTCGCCGTAGGTGGTGACTTTGCCGTAAGGAATGGCGGCCACGACATGGAATACCCGCTGGCTGAAAGAGGCATCTTCTGGTTGCATGTTGCTGTTCCTGCGCGAATCAAAATCCAGGCGAAGAGTGTGCCACAATGCAGGTGGGCAAGAAAACAGCGGTTGGCCCCGGTTGGCTTGCTATTTGGTGGGGCATCGCCGATAATGCCCACCGCTTCGGAGTACAGAAGCCGTCAATGGGGGCCCTGTTGGTTCTCCCGCAACACTAACTTGTGAACTCGGTCAGGTCCGGAAGGAAGCAGCCGCAGCAGGTGACGTGTGTGCCGGGATGTAGCTGGCAGGGCCCCCACCCATTTGAGCTTCTGCTCGTTGTCTGTTCCTCGTGAATCGCTTCATTTCTCCATGCCCTTTTCCGCCTGGCAGTGAGCGTGCGTTACTTTCCGCCGTTGCCTCCGGCACTTTCCAGATAATGAATGAGTGGCTATTAGGCGAGAGCATATTGGGGCACAGTGACATAACACGCCCTATTTAAAAGAAAATTGTTTCTATTCATTATTACTGACGAGCGGGAACGTAAATGACATTTTGTTGTCAATAGGAAAAATACGTATTCAGTTTTGACATTGAGGCCGATAAAGGCATCGGCTCAACGCGTTGGGGGCTGATTATCTGACATATTTCCAAACGGAGGTGGGGATTTTGTCATACAGTTTGTTCATGGTGAGCTCTGCCAGACGGTGATCGGCGGCTGAGTAAAACAGCTCCAGTTCATCATCGGAAAGCTCGTACTTATTTTTCTCGATAACACGTTCGAGAGTATCAATCGTGGTGCATTTACGTAAACGCATCAGATAGTCGGTTTTAGTCATGATGGCCTTTTAGTTTAATAACCGTAAAATAGCTCGGGAATAATTATCCCCTAAGTTTTCATTGTCGTACAGATGTCCTCTCCTGAGAACATTCTGAATAATCTCGCCTTGGTTTTTTGCCAACGGCGCAGGTCGGAATCATTGATACCGTAGCTGCTGAACAACGTATAGGTATCGTCGAGATATTCTTCGACTAACTCCGACAGGTCGGATTCGTCCATGTATTTAATTTTATAGCTCATCACAAACGAAGCGATATGTTCAATCAACTCATTCAGCTGCAGGTTGACGGAAGATGTCGGATCGTTAACCCAGCCATGGTGACTGTCTCCCAGGGTGGCGATACCTTCATCATACAAATTTTCGCACAAGAATTTGAGCTGAGCAATATCGTGTCGCTTAGGCGAATACTCATCCATATCATCCCCTCCGTAAGTCTTAATTGCGGTGTGATAACACTATGTGAGTAAGCTGATTTACATCATGAACGGAGGCAGCTTAACGGTGGTTAAATAAACTTCCCGTAAAATTAATATAAATCATTTTTTCGCGTTTGGCCTGCAGTTATTACGTAAACTTACAATTCATCCGCAGTTGATGGCCGTGAGTTATCAATGATGTCGAAGATTAAACCCCGCTCTGTCACACTGAACCGGACGCTATCGCTGAGAGTGTCTTCGCTGTTGATATCCAGGCAGGCATTAAAAATTCCCCACTTATAGCGATAACGCATTGAATAATCGCTCTCGCTTTGTCGCACTATATCAAGTATTTCTAATGAATCTTCGGCGTAACGTGCGCTTTCGGAATAAAAATCGAGTCCGCTGGTCAGCGCAGGTACTAACTCCGCAATATTGTCATTAATCACTTTCTTTAATTCTTTAACAGAAAGTGCGTTGACGTCCAGGTTACAGGCAAGGGTAACACGCATTAATCTTGGCCAACAGCAATGTTATCCGCTTATCTTACTCCTTTTCCGCTCTCGTCGGTAAAATTTTCGATTTACTTCGGTTTTTTACCTTAAAACAACATTTGCGCAGAATGGGAATATCCCTGTTTTTGATATGGATGACAGTGGCGGAGGGCGGTGTCTCGTCGGTTGTTACGTTCCGTTGCATTAATGGGCACGGTAGGACTTGAGGTGTCACGGTGATTGTGATGTTATATTATAACCATTAACTTACCTTGCTGGCCACGACATTGACCCCCACTTCGCAAGATGACGCCGCGCCGTCACTGAATTCACTGTTTACCACTTCCGCTGCTGTGCGTTGTGCGGGTGCCGCTGTTTTATTGGCTCTGTTGTGGCTCGGCATTTTTTGGGCGGTGTCGCTGCCATGATCACATTACGCCAACTGGCGATAGGTTATGGCACTACGCCGCTTTTCCCGCCGCTGAACGGGCAGTTTAGCGCCGGTTCGTTAACCGCGGTGGTGGGCGTCAACGGGGCCGGGAAGTCGACGTTGCTGAAAACCCTCGCCGGTTTGTTGCCGCCGTTGGCGGGCTGCCTGAGTTTTAACGATGCAAAGCCGCCGCGCAGGGCTTATTTACCGCAGCAGGCGGAACTGGATCGGCAATTCCCGATAGCGGTGAGCGATCTGGTGGCGATGGGCTGTTGGTCGCAAAGCGGCATGTTCGGCGGCATGAACAAGCGCGCCGCGAGTCTGGTTAATGAGGCGTTGGCGAACGTCGGCATGAGTGCGCTGGCGCACAGCCCTGTGGGCGAGCTGTCTGGCGGCCAGTTGCAGCGGGTGCTGTTTGCGCGCCTGCTGGTGCAGCAGGCGCCGTTGATCCTGCTGGATGAGCCTTTTACCGGCATCGACAGCGCCACCACGCAGATCCTGCTGCAGGCGATTGCGCAACTGCACCGGCAGGGGAGAACGGTAATCGCCGTTCTGCACGATATGTCGATGGTTGCCGAGCATTTTCCGCAGGTGCTGTTGCTGACCCCGCAGGCGTGCCATTGGGGCGCGGCCGAGCGCGTGCTGGAACAGGTACCGCGGTATCAGGCCGCCGAACGGCAGCCGGGTCTGCGGGCGGTGGCGCCATGATGCTGTTGCATGGGCTTATCGATCCTTTCCTCTCTTTCGGTTTTATGCGCCGCGCGCTGATGGCGTGCCTGGCGCTGTCGCTCAGCGCAGCCCCGCTGGGGGTGTTTCTGCTGCTGCGCCGCATGAGCCTGGTGGGGGATGCGTTGTCCCACGCGGTGTTGCCTGGCGCGGCGATCGGTTATCTGATTTCCGGCATGTCGCTGGTGGCGATGGGCGTGGGCGGTTTTATCGCCGGGCTGGCGGTGGCGATGCTGTCCGGCCTGGTGAGCCGCCGCACGCCGCTGAAAGAGGACGCCAGTTTCGCCGGGTTCTATTTGGGGTCGCTGGCGCTCGGGGTCACGCTGGTCTCGCTGCGCGGTTCCAGCGTGGATCTGCTGCACGTGCTGTTTGGTTCGATCCTGGCGGTGGATGCGCAGGCGATGCTGATGGTCGGCGCGATCGCCACGGTTTCGCTACTGGCGTTGGCGGCGCTGTACCGCGCGTTGGTGATCGAATCTTTTGACGTCACCTTTCTGCGCGTCAACGCGCCGCGCCGGTTAGCGTTGATCCACGGCCTGTTTTTGGCGCTGGTGGTGGTCAATCTGGTGGCGGGGTTCCAGATCCTCGGTACCCTGATGTCGGTCGGTCTGATGATGCTGCCCGCCGCCAGCGCGCGCTTCTGGGCGCGCAACCTGCCGCAGACGCTGGCGGCGGCGATGGGCATCGGTGCGCTTTCCAGCCTGATTGGGCTGGTGTGGTCCTATTACGCTTCGCTGCCCGCCGGCCCGGCGATCGTGCTCAGCGCCAGCGTCATCTTTTTCGTTTCGATCCTGTTTGGAACGCGCGGCGGCATTTACGCCTTCGCGCGCCGTTGAGAAGTGCCATTTGCAAGGAGAAAGTATGAAACGTTTACCTATATCGCTGGCGGTCGCTGCTCTGCTGGCCAGCCCATGGGCGATGGCGAAGACCGTTGACGCCGTCGCCAGCTTTTCCATTTTAGGGGATATCGTCAAGCAGGTGGGGGGCGATCACGTCAAGGTCAGCACGCTGGTGGGGCCGGATGGCGATCCGCACAGCTTCGAGCCTTCGCCGCAGGACGGCAAAAAGCTGGCGCAGGCCGATGTGGTGTTCGTCAGCGGCCTGGGGCTGGAAGGGTGGATCGATCGTCTGGTCGGGGCATCGGGCTATAAAGGGCAGGTGATCACCGCTTCACAGGGCATCAATACCCGCCAGATGGAGGAGGACGGCAAACCGATTACCGATCCCCATGCCTGGAACAGCATGAAAAACGGCGTGCAGTACGCCACCAATGTGATGAACGCCCTGATTGCCGCCGATCCCGAGGACGCCAACTATTTCCGCCAGCGCGGCGCGGAATACATCCAGCAGTTGCAAAAGCTCGACCTGTGGGCCAAAAACCAGTTCGCCGCAGTGCCGCCGCAGAAACGCAAGGTGCTGACCAGCCATGATGCCTTTGGCTACTTTGGACAAGAGTATGGCGTCACCTTCCTCGCCCCGGTCGGATTTTCCACCGAAGCGGAAGCCAGCGCCAGCGACGTGGCGAGCCTGATTAAGCAGATTAAACAGGAGAAGGTTAACGCTTACTTTATCGAAAACCAGACCGATCCGCGGCTGGTAAAACAGATCGCTGCCGCGACCGGTGCCAAGGCGGGCGGTGAGCTGTACCCGGAAGCGCTCTCCCGCGCCGGCGGCCCGGCGGCCACCTATGAGCAGGCGTTCAAACACAATGTCGACACGCTGCTGAGCAGCATGAAGTAATCACTGCCCCCGCCCGCGGGTGGGGGACAGCTTGCAGGCACTTTCTCGTCATAAAAAAAGCCCCGTTGAGCAGCAACGGGGCTTTGCGACAGATGACACTTTGGAGTTAACGCTTTTTCTTACGTCCCTGTACCGCTTTGAATCGCGGATTGCTTTTACAGATCACATAGATGCGGCCACGACGACGCACGACTTTGCAATCCGGGTGGCGGTTTTTCGCCGAACGCAATGAACTCAATACCTGCATGGGGTTTCCTTGTTACTTATTGCCGATAAAGCGGCCAAAGCGCTGCTGGAAGCGCGCCGTGCTGCCTTCTTTGGAGTAGTCTTTCTGCTTGCCGGTGTAATACGGATGCGAAGCGGAAGAGACGTCGAGGGTGACATACGGCCAGCTTTCACCGTCCAGTTCGATGGTGCGATCGGTTTTGATGGTCGATCCCACTTTGAAGTAGGCGTTGGCGCTGACGTCGTGGAATACCACGGTGCGGTAATCGGGATGGATGCCGGGTTTCATGATGGCTTTCTCGTGTAATGTTATACTATAACAATAATTATGCGCCGACCCGGCGTCGCGATCAAGCGTAAATTGTACTCATGAGTGAATTAATGAGAACGGTTTGCATTAAGCAACTGAAGCAAAAGAAAAAGGCCGCATGCGCGGCCTTTTCGATTATCAGGTGGAGCTCACATCACTGAGCGATCAGTGGTGCTCTACCGGATGGCTGTGTTCCAGATCTTCGCTCTTCTTGCTGAAGCGGCGGCGAACCACCACGAAGAACACCGGTACGAAGAAGATCGCCAAGACGGTAGCGGTGATCATCCCGCCCATTACGCCGGTACCCACCGCGTTCTGTGCGCCGGAGCCCGCACCGCTGCTGATAACCAGCGGCAGAACCCCGAGGATGAAGGCCAGAGACGTCATCAGGATTGGACGCAGACGCATACGCACCGCTTCCAACGTCGCTTCGATCAGGCCTTTGCCTTCTTTCTCCATCAGATCCTTGGCGAATTCCACGATCAGGATGGCGTTCTTCGCCGATAGACCTATGGTGGTCAGCAGCCCCACCTGGAAGTACACGTCGTTGTTCATGCCGCGCATCGTCGCGGCCAACAAGGCACCGATAACCCCCAGCGGCAATACCAGCATGACCGAGAACGGCACCGACCAGCTTTCATACAACGCCGCCAGACACAGGAACACCACCAGAATCGAGATGGCGTACAGCGCCGGCGCCTGGTTGCCCGACAGACGTTCCTGATAGGACATGCCGGTCCAGTCGTAACCGATGCCGCTTGGCAGTTTGGACGCCAGCTGTTCCATCAGGTTCATCGCTTCACCGGTACTCTTGCCCGGTGCGGCCTGGCCGAGAATTTCCATCGACGGCAAGCCGTTATAGCGTTCCAGACGCGGTGAGCCGTATTCCCATTTCGCCGAAGAGAAGGCGGAGAATGGTACCATCTGGCCGCTGGTTCCGCGCACGTACCACTTGTTGATGTCTTCCGGCAGCATGCGGAACGGCGCCTCGGCCTGTACGTACACCTTCTTCACACGACCGCGGTCGATGAAGTCGTTGACGTACGAACCACCCAGCGCGGTGCTCAGCGTGCTGTTGATGGTGGTGATGCTGACGCCCAGCGCCTTGGCTTTCTCCTGATCGACGATCAGTTTGAACTGCGGCGTATCTTCCAGGCCGTTCGGGCGCACACCCACCAGCACGTCCGGATGCTGAGCAACCATGCCCAACAGCTGGTTACGCGCTTCGGTCAGTTTTTCGTGCCCCAGGCCGCCCTGGTCGATCAGTTCGAAGTCGAAGCCGGTTGCGGTACCGAGTTCGATGATCGCCGGCAGGTTGAACGGGAACACCAGGCCTTCTTTAATCTGCGAGAACGCACCCATTGCGCGACCCGCGATCGCTTCGACCTTGTTTCCGGCCCCTGGGCGCTCGCCCCAGTCTTTCAGGCTGACGAACGCCAGACCGTTGTTCTGGCCGTTACCGTTGAAGCCGAAGCCCGCGACGGTAAACACCGAGACCACGTTGTCCTTTTCCTTGTTCAGGAAGTAGTCGGAGACTTCTTCCAGCACTTTGTTGGTGCGGGATTCGGTGGCGCCGGCAGGCAGCTGCACCATGGTCAACAGGATGCCCTGGTCTTCATCCGGCAGGAACGAGGAAGGCAGGCGCAGGAACAGCAGGCCCATGCCAACCACGATCAGCAGGTAGATGATCAGGTAGCGACCGGTGCTGCGCAGGATGTTGCCCACGCTGTCGGTGTAGTGATGCGTGCTCTTCTCGAACATGCGGTTAAACCAGCCGAAGAAGCCTGTTTTAACCCCGTGATCGCCTTTCGGGATCGGTTTGAGCATGGTGGCGCACAGCGCCGGCGTCAGGATCAAGGCCACCAGCACTGACAGCGCCATCGCGGACACGATGGTGATCGAGAACTGGCGATAGATGGCGCCGGTTGAACCGCCGAAGAACGCCATCGGCACGAATACCGCCGACAGCACCATGGCGATACCCACCAACGCGCCCTGGATCTGGCCCATCGATTTACGGGTGGCTTCTTTCGGCGGCAGCCCCTCTTCGGACATCACGCGCTCGACGTTTTCCACCACCACGATGGCGTCATCCACCAGCAGGCCGATCGCCAACACCATACCGAACATCGTCAGGGTGTTTATCGAGAAGCCGAACGCCGCGAGTATCGCAAAGGTCCCCAGCAGTACTACCGGCACCGCGATGGTTGGGATCAACGTCGCGCGGAAGTTCTGCAGGAACAGATACATCACCAGGAACACCAGGATGATGGCTTCGATCAGCGTTTTCACCACTTCGTTGATGGAGATTTTAACGAACGGGGTGGTGTCGTACGGATAAACCACTTTCATCCCTTGCGGGAAGAATGGTGCCATCTTGGCCAGCTCGTCTTTCACACCTTTGGCGGTGTTCAAGGCGTTGGCACCGGTAGCCAGTTTGATACCCAGACCGGCGGCAGGCTTGCCGTTATAGCGAGCGGTAACGGCGTAGCTTTCCGCGCCGCGCTCGATGTGAGCGACGTCGCGCAGGCGCACCTGGGAACCGTCGGTATTGACCTTCAGCAGGATCTTGCCGAACTCTTCCGGCGAAGTCAGACGGGTCTGCGCGATGATCGAGGCGTTCAACTGCTGCCCCGGCACCGGCGGCAGGCCGCCCAGCTGCCCTGCGGCGATCTGGTTGTTCTGCTCGGTGATGGCGGAAGTCACGTCCGTGGTCGTCAGCTGGTAGTTGTTCAGCTTGTTCGGGTCCAGCCAGATACGCATCGCGTACTGGGCACCGAACAGCTGCACTTCACCCACGCCGGACGAACGGCTGATCGGGTCCTTGATGTTGGACGCCACGTAGTCCGCAATATCGTCCTGAGTCATGTTCGGATCGTCGGAAACGAAGCCGGCCACCATCAGGAAGCTGCTGCTGGATTTTTCTACTTTCAGGCCCTGCTGCTGAACTTCTTGCGGCAGCAGCGGGGTGGCCAACGACAGTTTGTTCTGGACCTGAACCTGCGCGATGTCAGGATCGGTGCCGGATTCAAACGTCAGGGTAATGGTGACGCTACCAGAGGAATCACTGGTGGAGGACATGTACATCAGGTTATCGATACCGTTCATGTTCTGTTCGATAATCTGTGTGACGGTATCCTGCACCGTTTTGGCATCTGCGCCCGGGTAGTTGGCGGAAATGCTCACCGCCGGCGGTGCAATAGTGGGATACTGCGCAATTGGCAGTTTCATTATTGCAAGCACCCCCGCCAACATGACGATGATGGCGATAACCCAGGCGAAAATTGGGCGATCTATAAAGAACTTAGCCATGTATTACCGGCTCCTTTTTATGACTTCTGCGCTTCAGACTGCGGCTGTTTTTGCGCCTGAGTGTCAACTTCCTGCACTTTTACCTGCGCGCCCGGATGCACTTTCATCAGGCCGGTGACGATCACGCGATCGCCGGCTTTCAGGCCATCGGTAACCAGCCATTTGTCGCCAATCGCCTGGTCCGCCTTCAGCGTGCGCAGTTCAACTTTGTCGTCTGCCCCTACCACCAGCGCCGTCGCGTCGCCGCGCGGGTTGCGGGTTACGCCTTGCTGAGGTACCAGCAGCGCATCGCTGCGCACGCCTTCGTCCAGACGAGCGCGCACGAACATGCCCGGCAGCAGCGTATCGTTCGGGTTAGGGAACAGAGCGCGAATGGTGATGGAACCGGTGGTCTCATCGACGGTGACGTCAGAGAACTCCAGCGTGCCTTCCTGCGCGTATTCGGCGCCGTTTTCCAGCATCAGTTTCACTTTAGCCTTGCCGTTTTCCTGTTTCAGCGCGCCGCTGGCCAATTCTTGCTTCAGGCGCAGGAAGTCGGTGCTCGACTGGGTGACGTCGACATACATCGGATCCAGCTGCTGCACGGTGGACAGGGCGGTCGCCTGGCCGTTGCTGACCAGCGCGCCTTCGGTCACGGCGGATTTGCCGATGCGGCCGGAGATCGGAGAGGTCACCTTGGTGTACGCCAGGTTGATGCGCGCGGTTTCCACGGCGGCCTTGGCGGCCACGACGGCGGCATCCGCCTGCTGCAGCGTGGAGACGGCGTTGTCGTAGTCCTGCTTACTGATATAGCTGGTACCCAGCAATGGTTTGTAGCGGTTTACCGTCACGCGCGCGATCGAAGCGCTGGCCTGCGCTTTGGCCAAATCGCCTTTCGCGCTGTCGTAGCTGGCCTGATAGGTGGCGGGATCGATTTGGTACAGGGACGTCCCGGCCTTGATATCGCTGCCTTCAACGAAGTTGCGCTTCAGGATGATGCCGCTGACCTGAGGGCGAACTTCGGCGATACGATACGCAGCGGTGCGGCCAGGAAGATCGGTAGTGATGTTGAGAGGCTCGGCTTTCAAGGTCACTACGCCCACTTCAGGTGCCTGTTGATGAGCGCCTTGCTGTTGGGTTTCTTTATCGTTACATCCTGTTAGCACTAAGCTGCCTGAAAGCATCAGAACGGCCGCCAGAGGCGTTAACCCTCTGTTTTTGTTCATAGAAAAACCTCAAGTGTCCGATTTCAAAATGATCAATGGATCACAAGCTTTAAAACCCATTGCTGCGTTAATTATATGTGCGTGCTATGGTACATACATTCGCGAATGTATGTAAATCACACTCCCCCTAAATAACAATGCCATGGCACGAAAAACCAAACAGCAGGCACAAGAAACCCGACAGCAAATCCTTGATGCTGCGGTGAGAGAGTTCTCTGAACGTGGCGTTGCTGCAACGTCACTGACAGATATTGCCACCGCTGCTGGGGTTACGCGTGGAGCTATTTACTGGCACTTCAAGAATAAGGTAGACCTGTTTAATGAAGTTTGGGAATCTACCGAGCCGAAAATTGACCAGCTCGAGACAGAGTATCAGGCAAAGTTTCCCGATAATCCACTGCGGGTTATCCGAGAAATTCTGATTTACATTCTGACGTCTACGGTGGAAGACTGCCGCAGGCGGGCGTTGATGGAAATTATATTCCACAAATGCGAGTTTGTCGGTGAAATGATGCCGCTGCTGGATTCGCGCAAAGTGCTGTATCTCGCCGGTTATGAACGCATCGAGGCCGTGCTGTATAACTGCATACATCACGGGCAATTGCCCAGCGATCTGCACACTCGCCGGGCGGCGATCATCCTGCGCGGTTATATCACCGGCCTGATGGAAAACTGGCTGTTTATGCCGGAAAGTTTTGATCTGCGGGCCGAGGCCGAAGCGTTGGTGGACGCGTTCCTGGACATGCTGCAGTTTTGCCCCACCCTGCGCCTCAAACCCGATGCGCCGACGCCAACAACGCCAGACGCCGGCCGCCTTCCTTTATAATAAGTCTTGATAAATATAAGGAGAGACTTCATGTCATCAGTCGTTCTTATCGCCAACGGCGCCGCCTATGGCCATGAATCCTTGTTCAATGCGCTGCGGTTGGCTATCGCGATGAAAGAGCAGCAGAGCAGCCTCGACCTGCGGCTGTTTCTGATGTCCGATGCGGTGGTGGCCGGGCTGGCCGGGCAGCAGCCGCACGAAGGATACCATCTGCAGCAGATGTTGGAGATCCTCACCGCGCAGCAGGTGCCGGTCAAGCTGTGCAAGACCTGCGCCGACGCGCGCGGCGTCAGCCGCCTGCCGCTGGCGGACGGCGTGGCGATCGGCACGCTGGTCGAGCTGGCGCAGTGGACGCTGGCGGCGGAGAAAGTGCTGACTTTCTGATTTCGCGACAACGGGACATCACCGGCAACGTTTTTGTTGTTCGTTGCCCGCCGGCGATCGTGATAATCTTCAGGCTTCTTTACCGATCCGAAGCTAAATCATGCATCGCTGGTTGACTCTGCCTTCTCTGGCGCCGCTCTCGTTTGTCGGCGCATGCCGGCGGCGCATCGCCGCCGCGACACTCCTTTTCCTGATTTGCGCGTTCATCTTTCCGGCGCAGGCGGCGCTGAACGGCGATCTGCCGCAGCGTAGCGAAGTGCAAAGCCAGTTGGAAGCGCTGAACAAACAGAAAGCTCTGACGCCGGTCGAAAAGCTCTCCCAACAGGATTTGACCCGTACGCTGGAGCTGCTGGACGCCATCGAGCGCAACCGGCAGGACGCTGCGCAGCTCAAACAGCAGGTGCAGCAGGCGCCGGCGAAGCTTAATCAGGTCACCGCCGAGCTGGATGCGCTGAAACGGCCTGAAGACAGCGCTGCGGCGCGCGCCGCCCTATTGCCGCTGTCGCTGCGCCAGTTGGAAAGCCGGCTGTATCAAACGCTTGATGAACTGCAAAGCGCGCAGGAGAGCCTCTCCACTTACAACAGCCAACTGGTGTCGCTGCAAACTCAGCCTGAACGGGTGCAGAGCACCATGTATGCCGCTTCGCAGCGTCTGCAGGAGATCCGCAGCCAACTCAGCGGCCAGACGCCGGGGCAAGATTCGCTGCGCAACAGCCAACAGGTCATGCTGGCCACCGAACAGGCGCTGCTCAACGCGCAGCTGGAGCTGCAGCGCAAAAGCCTGGAAGCCAATACCACTTTGCAGGATCTGCTGCAAAAGCAGCGCGACTACACGACGGCGCATATCGACGCGCTGGATCGCTCGGTGCAGCTGCTGCAGGAGATCGTCAACAGCAAGCGGTTGACGCTGTCTGAAAAGACCGCCAAAGAGGCGCAGAACCCGGAAGACGCCACCGATATCCAGCACGATCAGCTGGTCAGCAAGCAGCTGGACGTCAACCGTCAACTGAGCCAGCGGCTGATCGCCGCTACCGAAGAGAGCAACACGCTATTCCAGCAGAACATTCGGGTCAAAAACTGGCTCGATCGCGGGCTGCAGGCGGAGCGCAACCTGAAAGAGCAGATCCAGGTGCTGAAGGGCAGCTTGGTGTTGTCGCGCATTTTGTATCAGCAGCAGCAAAGTTTGCCGCAGGGCACGCTGTTGGCGGACATGGACACGCGCATCGCCGATCTGCGGCTGGAACAGTTCGACATTAATCAGCAGCGCGACGATCTGTTCAAGGGCGAGGATTACATCAACCAACTGGTGACCGAGAGCAAGGAAAAGGCCGGCCCGGAGGTGATCGACGCGCTGAACGAAATTATCGATATGCGCCGCGAGCTGCTGGATCAGCTGAATAAGCAGCTCAGCAACCAGCTGTCGCTGTCGATCAATCTGCAGATCAACCAGCAGCAGCTGACCAGCGTCTACGGTTCGTTGCAGGATACGCTGACCCAGCAGATTTTCTGGGTCAACAGCAACAAACCGGTCGATCTGGCGTGGCTCAAGGCGATGCCCGAGGCGGTGCGCGATCAGCTCGCCGGGCTCGATATCAAATTTGACGGCGGCAAGCTGGTGCAGGGCGGGTTGAATGCGCTGGTGTTCCTGATCCCGCTGCTGTTGGCGATCGGCGTGTTGCGCTGGCGCTACCGGCTGATCGACAACCATTTGCAAAAGCTGGCCAACGACGTGGGGCAACTGAAGCGCGACAGCCAACTGCACACGCCGAAGGCCATCGCGCTGACCTTGTTGAAGGTACTGCCAGGCGCCGCGCTGCTGCTCGGCATCGGTTTCTGGATGTATCGCGCCGATTTCGGCATCAGCGACTTTATCTGGGCGCTGTCGCAGCAGCTGGCGCTGTCGTGGCTGGTGTTCGGCTTCAGCTATCGGATGCTGAAACCGGGCGGTATCGCCGAGCGGCATTTCAACTTCGGGGCCAATCTGTGCGCGCATTACCGCCGTCAGACGCTGCGTCTGGGGCTGGCGCTGCAGCCGTTGATCTTCTGGTCGGTATTGGGCGAGAAGGCGCCGCTGCGCCTGGTGGAAGACGTCATCGGCCAGATCGTGGTGATGCTGACGCTGGCGCTGCTCGCGGTGCTGGTGTTCCCGCTGTGTCGCGACAGCTGGCGCGAAAAGGGCTCGCACGCCGTGCGGCTGGTGGTGGTTACCGCCATCGCCGCCACGCCGCTGATCCTGCTGGGGCTGATGTTCGCCGGTTACTTCTATACCACGCTGCGATTGGCCAGCCGTTGGATAGACAGCCTGTACCTGTTCTTCCTGTGGAATATCGTGTATCTGACCGCGCTGCGCGGCCTGAGCGTGGCGGCGCGGCGCCTGGCCTACCGGCGCGCGTTGGCGCGGCGGCAAAACGTAGCGAAAGAGGGGGCTGAAGGCGGCGAACCGGTGGTGGAAGAGCCGCCGCTGGCGCTCGATCAGATCAACCAGCAATCGCTGCGCCTGACCACCCTGGTGCTGTTCGCCATCTTCGCCAGCGCCTTCTACGCCATTTGGTCGGATTTGGTGACGGTTATCGCTTACCTGGACAGCATCACGCTGTGGCATTACACCAGCACCGTGGCGGGCAGCAGCGTGGCGCAGGCGGTGACGCTGGGCAATATGATGGTGGCGATCGCCGCGGTGATCGTCGCTTATGTTCTCACCCGCAACCTGCCCGGTCTGCTGGAAGTGGTGGTGCTGTCGCGGCTGCAGCTGCGGCAGGGGACTTCCTACGCCATCACCACCGTGCTCACCTACCTGATTACCGCCGTGGGGGCGGTGGTCGCTCTGGGATCGCTCGGCGTAGCCTGGGACAAACTGCAGTGGCTGGCCGCCGGTTTGACGGTCGGGTTAGGCTTCGGGTTGCAGGAGATCTTCGCCAACTTCGTCTCCGGTCTGATCATTCTGTTCGAACGCCCGATCCGCATCGGCGATACCATCACTATCGGCACTTTCTCCGGTTCGGTCAGCCGGATCCGCATTCGCGCCACCACCATTACCGACTTCGATCGCAAAGAGGTGATCATCCCGAACAAGGCGTTCGTCACCGAGCGGCTGATCAACTGGTCGCTGTCCGACACCATCACTCGTGTGCTGATCAAGGTGGGGGTGGCTTACGGCTCCGATCTCGATAAGGTGAAAAAGGTGTTGCTGCAGGCGGCGCACGACAATCCGCGGGTGATGACCGATCCCGAACCGCAGGTGTTCTTCCTCAACTTCGGTGCCAGCACGCTGGATCACGAACTGCGGCTGTATGTGCGCGAACTGCGCGATCGCAGCTATACCGTGGACGAATTGAACCGCTCAATCGATCGCCTGTGCCGGGAAAACGGCATCGATATTGCCTTCAATCAGCTGGAGGTGTATCTGCATAACCAGCAGGGCAATGAAGTGCAGGAAGTGAAGAGAACGCTGTCGCCGGATGAAGGCGGCCAGACGGCGGGCTGATGAAGAAAGAAGAGGCGAAAGGGACAGCGGCGCTGTCCCTTATTACTGTCCGGCGGGCAGATAGGGGGAGGTGACGCCGGCGCGCTGCAGCTTTTCCTGATAATCCCGTTTGACGATATCCAGCGCCGCCAGTGCGGTAGCCGGATCGATTTCGTTGCATTCCAACAGGTAGATCAAGTCTACCGCCAGCTGCAGTTCGGGTGAGGCGTTTTCCAGAGACATGGCACCTGCGCTTATTGATTAATGAGATGAAAAATTCACGTATCGGCAAAGTATAGTGAACCCGGCGCGCAACCGGGAATAATCATTAAAATATTGTGATAAATCTTCAAAAACCGTTTTCTTTGCGTTCGATATTGCGCTCGATGCGCGCCAGCGCCTGACGACAGCGCATCAGCCGCCCCTCCAGCGCCGCCAGCTCGTGCTGCAGCTTTTGCTGCGCCGCCAGCGTGGTCTGGCGCCCCAGCAGGCTTTCCCGATCCTGAATCATGGCGATCAGCCGGCGTTCGTAGTCCTGATGCTCGGCCAGCTTGTGGTACAGATCGGCCTCGGGGGCTTCTTTCGGCTGGTTCTTGCGCCGCAGCGCCTGGGTCGCCAGTTCGCGATGCAGGGCGGCGATCTGGGCTACCAGCTTTTCGGCCAGAAAGGCCACCTGACTGGCGCGGCTGTCGTTGGCTGCGTGTTGCAACTGGGCGAAGTTTTTCTCCACCTCGGCCAGATAGTCGCGCAGCCGCGTGCCGCGGTTGGCGAACAGGGCGGCGTCGAAGCGCGCCTGCGGGATCGGAACATCGCCGCGCGGGGTGACCTCGGCCGCCAGCGCCGCGATCTGCTGTGCCAACACCTGTAATAGACGCTGAGTGCTCACATAAGCTCCCTCTTGATTTCAACAGGCGTAAGCTTGCCCGCGATCCTGCCGTGAAACAAGCGCCGCACGCATATTCCGCCGGCGCGGCGCCGATGCTACAGTAGGCGGCAACCGATTGAGGAGCGAAGAGCCGCATGACGCGTGGGTTATTGATCATTTTAGGCTGGCTGGCGGTGGTGCTGGCGACGTTGGGCGTGGTGCTGCCGCTGCTGCCGACCACGCCGTTCCTGCTGTTGGCCGCCTGGTGCTTCGCCCGCTCTTCGCCGCGCTTTCATCACTGGCTGCTGCACCGCTCCTGGTTCGGTCCTTACCTGCGCCACTGGCAGCAGCATCGCGCGCTGCCGCCGGGGGCGAAGTGGAAGGCGGTGCTGGTGATCGTGCTCACCTTCGCCTGTTCGCTGTGGCTGGTGAAAATCTGGTGGGTGCGCGGGCTGTTGCTGCTGATGCTGGCTATTTTGCTGACCTTTATGCTGCGCCTGCCGGTTATTGACCTGTCGCAACAAAAACAGCGCTGATTGTGCGCCGCCGGTTGCATTTGTCCGCCAGTTTGCATAGATTTGGGCGTTTTCGTGCGCGGATCGCCTACCATTTCTTCTCCGGTGTGTTTCTCCCGGAGGCGGTGGGTGAGCGGCGCACCGGTTTTCAGGCAGTTTTATCAGGCAACAATTATGACCGCTACTGCGCAGCAGCTTCAGTTTATTAAAGACAGTATCAAAACCATCCCGGATTATCCGAAGCCGGGCATCCTGTTCCGCGACGTGACCAGCCTGCTGGAAAACCCGTTGGCCTACGCCGCCAGCATCGAGCTGCTGGTTGAGCGCTATCGCGAAGCGGGCGTGACCAAGGTGGTGGGTACCGAAGCGCGTGGTTTCCTGTTCGGCGCGCCCGTCGCGCTGGCATTGGGCGTCGGTTTCGTGCCGGTGCGCAAACCGGGCAAACTGCCGCGCGCCACGCTCAGCGAAAGCTATGAGCTGGAGTACGGCACCGACAAGCTGGAGATCCATACCGACGCCATCACCGCGGGTGACAAAGTGCTGGTGGTGGACGATCTGCTGGCGACCGGCGGCACCATCGAAGCGACCACCAAACTGATCCGCCGCCTGGGCGGTGAAGTAAAAGACGCCGCGTTCATCATCAACCTGCCGGATCTGGGCGGGGAAGCGCGTCTGAACAAGCTGGGCATCGATTGCTACTGCCTGGTGGATTTCGCCGGTCATTGATGCGGCATCGCCCCTCGGGCACAACGGCCTCGCGGATCGCCGCGGGGCTGTGTTAGCATGACCCTCCAGATTACTCGACTTCTCCGGTATTAATGAGCTATCAGGTTCTCGCCCGTAAGTGGCGCCCTCAAACGTTCGCAGACGTGGTCGGCCAGGAACATGTCCTGACCGCGCTGGCCAACGGCCTCTCGCTGGGGCGGATCCATCACGCCTATCTGTTCTCGGGCACGCGCGGCGTGGGGAAAACCACCATCGCGCGCTTGCTGGCCAAAGGCCTGAACTGTGAAACCGGCATCACCGCCACGCCGTGCGGCCAATGCGACAACTGCCGCGAGATCGAGCAGGGCCGCTTCGTCGATCTGATCGAGATCGACGCCGCTTCACGAACCAAGGTGGAAGATACCCGCGATCTGCTGGACAACGTCCAGTACGCGCCGGCGCGCGGCCGCTTCAAGGTCTATCTGATCGATGAAGTGCACATGCTCTCGCGCCACAGCTTCAACGCCTTGCTGAAGACGCTGGAGGAGCCGCCAGCACACGTCAAATTCCTGTTGGCCACCACCGATCCGCAAAAATTGCCGGTGACCATTCTTTCCCGCTGCCTGCAGTTTCACCTCAAAGCGCTGGACGTCGATCAGATCCGTCAGCAGCTGGAAACGGTGCTGACGGCGGAACAGATCACCAGCGACGCCCGCGCGCTGCAGCTGCTGGCGCGCGCCGCCGACGGCAGCATGCGCGATGCGTTGAGCCTGACCGATCAGGCGATCGCCATGGGGCAGGGGCAGGTGACCGCCACCACCGTCAGCCAGATGCTCGGCACGCTTGATGACGAGCAGCCGCTGGCGATCCTCGAAGCGCTGGTCAGCGCCGACGGCGAAAAGGTGATGGCGCAGGTCGCGCAGGCCGCTTCGCGCGGCGTGGACTGGGAAAATCTGCTGGTGGAGACGCTGGCGCTATTGCACCGCATTGCGATGGTGCAGCTACTGCCTTCGATGCTCGACAACCACTACGCCGCCGTGGAACAACGGCTGCGTGAGCTGGCGCGCACCCTGCCGCCGGCCGATGTGCAGCTCTATTACCAGACGCTGTTGGTGGGCCGCAAAGAGCTGGCCTATGCGCCGGATCGCCGTATGGGGGTTGAGATGACCCTGCTGCGCGCGCTGGCGTTTCATCCGAAAGCGGTGATCCCGGAGCCGGTGGCGTTGGTGCAGACCGCGCCGGCGCCGATGGCGCAGCCGCAGGCCGCCGCATCGCAACAGCCGCCGCAGTTTCAGGACGCACCGCCGCCGCTAGGGCAGCCGGCCGCGCCACAGCGACAATCATCGACTCCGTTACCGGATGCCACCGCCCAGCTGTTGAAAGCGCGGTCCCAGCTGCAACGGCAGCAGGGAGCATCCACACCAAAAAAGAATGAGCCGGCGGCGCCAGGAATAGCGCGGCCGGCAAACTCGGCGCTGGGGCGTTTGGCTTCCGTGACCGAGCGTAGCCAGCAGCGCCTGGCGGAGAAGAAGGTGCCGGAAAAACCGGCGAAGCCGGAAGCCTATCGCTGGCGCGCGCAGACCGAGCCGGAAGCGGCGCCGGAACCGCTGGCGACGCCGAAAGCGCTGCGCACGGCGTTGGAACACGAGAAAACGCCGGAGCTGGCCGCCAAGCTGGTGGTGGAGTCGCTGGAGCGCGATGCCTGGGCGGCGGAAATCGATAAGTTGAAGATCCCGAAACTGGTGCAGCAGCTGGCGTTAAACGCCTTCAAGCAGCAGCCGGAGCCGGGCAAAATTAGCCTCCATCTGCGGTCTTCGCAGCGCCATCTGAATTCGCCTTCGGCGCAGAAGACGCTGGCCGACGCGCTCGGTGAGCTGTATGGCAACCCGGTTGAGCTGACCGTGGTGGAGGACGATAATCCGGCGGAGCGCACCCCGTTGGAATGGCGACAAGCCATCTATGAAGAAAAACTGGCGCAGGCGCGCCAGTCCATCGATGCGGATACCAACATTCAGACGTTGCGCCGGTTCTTCGACGCGGACCTGGATGAAGAGAGTATTCGCCCCCTTTAAACGCTGCGCAACGTGCGCGGCCCTAGCGACGAGAGACGACTATGTTTGGTAAAGGCGGTCTGGGCAACCTGATGAAGCAAGCCCAGCAAATGCAAGAAAAAATGCAGCAGATGCAGGAAGAAGTCGCCAAATTGGAAGTGACCGGCGAGTCTGGCGCGGGCCTGGTGAAAGTGACCATCAACGGTGCGCACAACTGCCGCCGTGTGGAGATCGATCCAAGCCTGATGGAAGACGACAAAGAGATGCTGGAAGATCTGATCGCCGCTGCGTTTAACGACGCCGCGCGCCGCATCGAAGAGACTCAGAAAGAGAAAATGGCCTCCGTTTCCAGCGGCATGCAGTTGCCGCCTGGCTTCAAGATGCCGTTCTGATGCAAACCAGCCCGCTCCTTGAATCCCTGATGGAGGCGCTGCGCTGCCTGCCGGGCGTCGGCCCGAAATCGGCGCAGCGCATGGCGTTCCAACTGCTGCAGCGCGATCGCAGCGGCGGCATGCGCCTGGCGCAGGCGTTGACGCGCGCGATGTCGGAGATCGGCCACTGTGCCGACTGCCGCACCTTCACCGAACAGGACGTCTGCACTATCTGCGCCAATCCGCGCCGTCAGCAAAACGGCCAGATTTGCGTGGTAGAAAGCCCGGCGGATATCCACGCCATCGAGCAGACCGGCCAGTTCGCCGGGCGCTACTTTGTGCTGATGGGGCATCTGTCGCCGCTGGACGGCATCGGGCCGGGCGATATCGGTCTGGATCGCCTGGAGCAACGGCTGGAAAAGGAAAGCATCACCGAAGTGATCCTCGCCACCAACCCGACGGTGGAAGGGGAGGCGACCGCCAACTACATCGCCGAGATGTGCGGCCAGTATGGCGTGCTCGCCAGCCGCATCGCCCACGGCGTGCCGGTGGGCGGCGAGCTGGAGATGGTCGACGGCACCACGCTGTCGCATTCTCTGGCCGGGCGCCACGCCATAAAGTTCTGATGTTTTCCCGGGTGGGGCCATTCGGCCCCGTCCTATCGCGAACAAAGGAGGAAAAACGTGTTTTTTCCTCCTTTGTTGTTATCAGCCGAAAATCAATAATTGGGCGCGGCCGTTCGGTCCCAGCGTTTTTTGCCAAAAATTTCCCACCGTCCGCTTGAAAAACAACACCCTGACCCTCATCTGATCCTCATTGTTCGATTTTGGTAGCCATTGTCTTTTGAGGTAATCAATGAGTATGAAAGGTCAAGAAACCCGCGGGTTCCAGTCTGAAGTAAAACAGCTGCTTCATTTGATGATCCATTCGCTGTACTCCAACAAAGAAATTTTCCTGCGCGAGCTGATTTCCAACGCCTCTGACGCCGCCGACAAGCTGCGCTTCCGCGCCCTGTCTGCGCCAGAGCTGTACGCCGGCGACGGCGAGCTGCGCGTACGCTTGTCCTTCGATAAAGAGCAGCGCACCCTGACCATCGCCGACAACGGCATCGGCATGCGCCGCGAAGAAGTGATCGAGAACCTCGGCACCATCGCCAAGTCAGGCACCAAAGCATTCCTGGAATCCATCGGTTCCGACCAGGCGAAAGACAGCCAGCTGATCGGCCAGTTCGGCGTCGGTTTCTACTCGGCGTTCATCGTGGCGGACAAAGTGACCGTGCGCACCCGCGCCGCCGGTGCCGCCGATGACGAAGGCGTGTTCTGGGAGTCCGCCGGCGAAGGCGACTACACCATCGCCGACATCACTAAAGAGACCCGCGGCACCGAAATCACCCTGCATCTGCGCGAAGGCGAAGATGAGTACCTCGACGCCTGGCGCCTGCGCTCGGTGATCGGCAAATATTCCGATCACATCGCTTTGCCGGTGGAGATCGAAAGCAAGAACGAAGAAGACGATACCGTCACCTGGGAGAAGATCAACAAGGCGCAGGCCCTGTGGACCCGCAGCAAGGCTGACGTGACCGACGAAGAGTACAAAGAGTTCTACAAACACATCGCTCACGACTTCACCGATCCGCTGAGCTGGAGCCACAACCGGGTGGAAGGCAAGCAGGAGTACACCAGCCTGCTGTATATTCCGGCCCAGGCGCCGTGGGACATGTGGAACCGCGATCACAAGCACGGCCTGAAGCTGTACGTGCAGCGCGTGTTCATCATGGACGACGCCGAGCAGTTCATGCCGAACTACCTGCGCTTCGTGCGCGGCCTGATCGATTCCAACGATCTGCCGCTGAACGTGTCGCGCGAGATCCTGCAAGACAGCCGCGTGACGCAAAACCTGCGCGGCGCGCTGACCAAGCGCGTGCTGCAGATGCTGGATAAACTGGCCAAAGACGACGCCGAAGGCTACCAGAAATTCTGGCAGCAATTCGGTCTGGTGCTGAAAGAGGGGCCGGCGGAAGACAACGGCAATCAGGAAGCGATCGCCAAACTGCTGCGCTTCGCCACCACTCACGGCGACAGCTCGGCGCAGACCGTGTCGCTGGAAGAGTACGTCGGCCGCATGGCGGAAGGGCAGGAGAAGATTTACTACATCACTGCCGACAGCTACGCCGCCGCCAAGAGCAGCCCGCACCTGGAGTTGTTCCGCAAGAAAGGCATCGAAGTGCTGCTGCTGTCCGATCGCATCGACGAGTGGATGATGAGCTACCTGACCGAGTTTGACGGCAAGGCGTTCCAGTCGGTCAGCAAAGCGGATGAAGCGCTGGACAAACTGGCGGATGAAACCGAAGAGCAGAAAGCCGCCGAGAAGCAGCTGGAACCGTTCGTCGAACGCGTGAAAACCCTGCTGGGCGAGCGCGTGAAGGATGTGCGCCTGACGCACCGCCTGACCGATACGCCGGCGATCGTGGTGACCGACGCCGACGAAATGAGCACCCAGATGGCCAAGCTGTTCGCCGCCGCTGGTCAACAGGCGCCGGAAGTGAAGTACATTTTCGAGCTTAATCCCGAGCATGCGTTGGTCAAACGAGCATCCGACGTGGGCGATAACGAACATTTCGCCGAATGGATCGACCTGTTATTGGATCAGGCGCTGCTGGCTGAACGCGGTACGCTGGAGGATCCGAACCTGTTCATCCGTCGCATGAATAAGTTGTTGTCCGCCTAAAGTTGAAGATATGCGCCCTTAACGGCACAGTTAGGGGCGCGTTTTCGTTTTTTCCCCGCATTTTCTCGCCTTTTGTTCGTCTGTTTTTTTGCACATTCCGCAATCGATTTCCTTCGCGCGCCTTGAGCCTGCCCCCCCTGAAATGGTATCGTTGAGCGTTTTCGCAATTTTATAAAAACTACATAGCAAGGGGATTTACGCAATGCGTATCATTCTGCTGGGCGCTCCGGGCGCTGGTAAAGGTACTCAGGCTCAATTCATCATGGAGAAATACGGCATTCCGCAAATCTCCACCGGTGATATGTTGCGCGCAGCCGTGAAGGCCGGCAGTGAACTGGGCAAGCAGGCGAAAGAGATCATGGACGCCGGCAAGCTGGTGACCGATGAGCTGGTGATCGCGCTGGTCAAAGAGCGCATCGCTCAGGAAGATTGCCGCAAGGGCTTCCTGCTGGACGGTTTCCCACGCACTATTCCGCAGGCTGACGCGATGAAAGAAGCCGGCATCAACGTGGACTTCGTGCTGGAGTTCGACGTGCCGGACGAGCTGATCGTTGACCGCATCGTTGGCCGCCGCGTGCACGCGCCGTCCGGCCGCGTATACCACGTGAAGTTCAATCCGCCGCAGGTGGAAGGCAAAGACGACGTGACCGGCGAAGAGCTGACCACGCGCAAGGACGATCAGGAAGAGACCGTGCGCAAGCGCCTGGTGGAATACCATCAGATGACCGCGCCGCTGATCTCTTACTACAGCAAAGAAGCGGCGGCGGGCAACACCCAATACCGCAAAATCGACGGCACCCGCAAGGTTGCCGAAGTGAGCGCAGAGCTGGCGACCATCCTCGGTTGATCGCAAGCGGGTTGTGCATGACGCCGGGCCAGTGGCCCGGCGTTTTTTTTGGCCGTTTTCCCGCCAAACTGTGATCGCGGCGGCTTGTTGCGGCCGTGCCCATTAATCGCCCGTGCCAAATGGCGTATAACAAGCCTGCGTTTTCACCACCAGCAGGGAGCCGGCCATGCTCAGACAAACCAATCTTCTGGCGGAAGCCACCGCGCGCCAGATCGTCCAGCGGGCGATGGGCATCATCAGCCATTCCGTCAACGTGATGGACAGCAACGGCGTGATCATCGCCTCCGGCAATCCGCAGCGTCTGTTTCAGCGCCATGAGGGCGCGGTGCTGGCGTTGGCGGAGAATCGGGTGGTGGAGATCGATCGCGCCACCGCCGAGCATCTGAAAGGGGTGCGGCCCGGCATCAACCTGCCGTTCAGCTTTCGCAATCAGCGGGTGGGAGTGATCGGCATTTCCGGTGAGCCGGCCGAGGTGCGCGCTTACGCCGAGCTGGTCAAGATGGCGGCGGAGATGATGGTGGAGCAGGCGGCGCTGCTGGATCAGCATCAGTGGGAAAAACGCTACCGGGAAGAGCTGGCGAATCAGCTGCTGCAGCCACAGCCGAACACCGCATCGCTGGAAGCGATGGCGGCGTATCTGGGGTTGGACCTGCGCCAGGCGCGCATGGTGTGGATCGTCGAGCTGCAAGAGGCGCAGCCGCACCTGCTGCGTGAGCTGCTGGCGGAGCTGGAAGCCACCCAGCGCGATGCGTTGATCGCCATTACCGGCTTCAATGAGATGACCCTGCTGCGCCCGGCCTGTATGGCGCAGGGCGAATGGAGCCTGAAGCTGGAGCGCCAACAGGCGCAGCGTTTGCAAAACCAGCTTAAACACCGTTTTCGGGTGCGGCTGATCGTCGGCGGTTTTTATGACGATCCGCAAAGCGCCTACCGCTCCAGCCTGACGGCGCGCGCCACCCAGGCGATGGCGCAGCGCCTGAAACTGCGCCATGCCACGCTGTTCTACCACGACTATCCGTTGCCGTCGCTGTTGTGCGATCTGGGGGAGGACTGGCGTGCTCAGGAGCTGGGGCGCCCCTGGCGAACGCTGGGCGAACAGGACGAAAAAGGCGTGCTGCGCGGTACGCTGCGCCACTATTTTTCGCAGAATTGTGATCAGACGCAGACCGCCGCGCAGCTGCATATTCACGTCAATACCCTGCGTTATCGCCTGCAGCGCATCGAGGCGATAACCGGCATGAAAATCAATCAATTAACCGATGCTCTGCGGCTGTATATCGGCATGCTGATGCACGACTGAATTGTGCCAACCCACAAATTCCGCGCCGTTCCGCCGGCGATTTTTTGTTGTTTTCCCTCAGGTCTGCGCCGGGCGCGCGCGATATGTTGGCCTGCACATCAACCACGGAGAAAACAACAATGACAACCGTATCCACTCTGGGGGCGCTGGTGGCGTTAGCCGTCGCCATCGTCCTGATTCTACGCAAGGTTCCGCCGGCTTACGGCATGATTGCCGGCGCGCTGGCGGGCGGGCTGTGCGGCGGCGCCGATCTGGTGCAGACCGTGACGCTGATGATTGGCGGGGCGCAGGGCATCACCAACGCCGTGATGCGCATTCTGGCGGCGGGGGTGCTGGCCGGGGTGCTGATCGAATCCGGCGCGGCACACACCATCGCCGAAACCATCGTGCGCAAGGTGGGCGAAACCCGCGCGCTGCTGGCGCTGGCGGTGGCTACACTGATCCTGACGGCGGTGGGGGTGTTCATCGACGTGGCGGTGATCACCGTCGCGCCTATCGCACTGTCGATCGCCCAGAAGGCCGGTATTTCACGCGCGGCGATCCTGCTGGCGATGATCGGCGGCGGCAAGGCCGGCAACGTGATGTCGCCCAACCCGAACACCATCGCGGCAGCGGACAATTTCCACGTGCCGCTCACCTCGGTGATGATGGCCGGCATCGTGCCGGGGCTGTGCGGCCTGGTGGTGGCCTATCTGCTGGCGCGCCGCCTGAGCGATAAAGGCAGCAGGGTGATGGCCGAAGAGTTGACTCAGCATGCCGAAGGGGCGCGGCCGGGCTTTGCCGCGGCGATCAGCGCGCCGCTGGTGGCGATCCTGCTGCTGTCGCTACGGCCGATCGCCGGGATCGCCGTCGATCCGCTGATCGCGTTGCCGGCCGGCGGTTTGGCGGGCGCGCTATTGATGGGGCGCATTCGCCAGTGCAATCAGTTTATGGTCTCCGGCCTGTCGCGCATGGCGCCGGTGGCGATCATGCTGCTCGGCACCGGCACGCTGGCAGGCATCATCGCCAACTCGGCGCTGAAGGATGTCCTGATTAACGGCTTAACGCATACCGGGCTGCCGGCCTGGTTGCTGGCGCCGCTGTCCGGCGCGCTGATGTCGATGGCAACCGCGTCGACCACCGCCGGCACCGCCGTAGCGTCCGGGGTATTCAGTTCCACGCTGCTGGAACTGGGGGTGAGCGGGTTGGCCGGCGCGGCGATGATCCATGCGGGCGCGACGGTGCTGGATCACCTGCCGCACGGCAGCTTCTTCCACGCCACCGGCGGCAGCGTCAATATGGCGGTGCACGAGCGGCTGAAGCTGCTGCCGTATGAGACGCTGGTGGGGTTCACCATCGCGGCAATCTCGGCGCTGATGTTTGGCGTATTTAACCTGGCGGGATAAGGAACAGTGATGAAAACGCTGAAAAAAGTGGTTATTGCCCCGGATTCTTTCAAAGAGAGCCTGAGTGCGCTCGGCGTCGCCGACGCTATCGAGCGGGGATTCCGTCAAATCTACCCGCAGGCGCACTACGTGAAGTTGCCGATGGCGGACGGCGGTGAAGGGACTGTGGAGTCGATGGTGGCGGCCACCGGCGGCGAAATCGTCCAGGTGACGGTCACCGGGCCGCTGGGCGAGTCGGTGCAGGGATTTTATGGCCTGCTGGGCGACGGTGAAACCGCGGTGATTGAAATGGCCGCCGCTTCCGGGCTGCATCTGGCGCCGCCTAATCGGCGCGATCCGCGCATCACCACCAGCTACGGCACCGGTGAACTGATGTTGGCGGCGTTGGAGCGCGGCGTGAAGGCGATCATTCTCGGCATCGGCGGGAGCGCCACCAACGACGGCGGCGCCGGGATGATGCAGGCGCTGGGCGTCAAACTGCTGGATCGGGATCGCCGGCCGCTGCCGGTGGGCGGAGCGGCCCTGGCGCAGCTGGCGCATCTCGATCTCGCCGGGCTGGATGCGCGTTGGCAACGGGTGAGCGTGACCGCCGCCTGTGACGTCGATAATCCGCTGTGCGGCGAAAAGGGCGCGTCGGCGGTGTTCGGGCCGCAGAAGGGGGCGACGCCGGAGATGGTGGCGCAGCTCGATGCGGCGTTGCATCACTATGGCGAACTGCTGGAGCGGGAAACCGGCCGCGCCGTGCTCACCCAGCCGGGCGCGGGGGCGGCGGGCGGCATGGGGGCGGCGCTGCTCGGCATGCTCGATGCGCGCTTGCGGCCGGGCATCGAGATCGTCACCGAAACCCTGCGCCTGGATGAGGCGGTGCGCGATGCCGACTTGGTGATCACCGGCGAAGGGCGGTTGGATAGCCAGTCGATCCACGGCAAAACGCCGATTGGCGTGGCGCGGGTGGCCAAGCGTCACGGCGTGCCGGTGATCGCCATCGCCGGTAGCCTGACGCCGGATTATCAGGTGGTGCATCAGCACGGCATCGATGCGGCGTTTTCGGTGCTCGATCGCATCGTGACGCTGGAAGAGGCGTTGGCGGACGCCGATCGCAATCTGCAGGTGACGGCGCGCAACGTGGCGGCGGTATGGCAGCTGGCGCAAGGGAGAGGCTCACAGGCATAGCCTGTTGCTGTTATCGGTTTCGACGCAGGACTTTTCCGTTACAATAGCCGGCATTAATGGCTGCTGACATCCCGACCCAGAACGGAATGCCGGCCGGAAAGGAAATGAGGGGAACTGAGATGAAGCAAGAGAAACACGGCGTATTGCTGGTGAACCTGGGCACGCCAGATGCGCCGACCTCGTCGGCGGTCAAACGCTATCTGAAGGAATTCCTCAGTGACGATCGCGTGGTCGACACGGCGCCGCTGATCTGGTGGCCGATCCTCAACGGCGCGATCCTGCCGATCCGTTCGCCGCGCGTGGCGAAGCTCTACCAATCGGTGTGGATGGCAGAAGGCTCACCGCTGCTGGTGTACAGCCGCCGCCAACAGCGGGCGCTGGCGGCGCGCATGCCGAATACGCCGGTGGAGCTGGGCATGAGCTATGGCTCGCCGAGCCTGGCGGAAGCCATCGACAAGCTGCTGGCGCAAGGCGTGACTAACCTGGTGGTGTTGCCGCTCTATCCGCAATATTCCTGCTCCACCAGTGCGGCGGTATGGGATGGCGTAGCGCGGGTGCTGAAAGGCTATCGCCGCTTGCCGTCGGTGGCCTTCATTCGCGATTATGCCGAACACCCGGCCTATATCGCCGCGCTGCAGCAAAGCGTGGAGCGTTCATTCGCCGAACACGGCCAGCCGGATCGGTTGGTGCTGTCATTCCATGGCATCCCCAAACGCTATGCGCGTCTGGGCGACGACTACCCGCAGCGCTGCGAGGATACGCTGCGTGCGCTGAGCGCCACGCTGCCGCTGGCGCCGGAGCGAGTGATGATGACCTACCAGTCGCGCTTCGGCCGCGAGCCGTGGTTGACGCCGTACACCGATGAAACCCTGAAGGGGTTGCCGGCGCAGGGCGTGAAGCACATTCAGCTGATCTGCCCCGGTTTTTCGGCGGACTGCCTGGAAACGCTGGAAGAGATCAAAGAGCAGAACCGCGAGATCTTCCTCAAGGCCGGCGGCGAAAAGTTTGAGTACATCTCTGCGCTGAACGATGAACCGGCGCATATCGATATGATGCAGCAGTTGGTGGCGCAGCGTCTGTAATCATTCATAATCTGTATATTAGGTGCATCATGATCGGGCGGGGATGTGTTAACATTCTCCGCTTGTTAAACCGTCACCACCGCCAATCACATGAAATTTCCTGGTAAACGCAAGTCCAAACACTATTTTCCGGTGAGCGCCCGCGATCCGCTTCTGCAGCAGGCCCAGCCCGAAAGTGAAATCAGCACCTCGTATATCGTCGGCATCGACCAGACGCTGGTGGATATCGAGGCGAAAGTGGACGACGCTTTTGTCCAGCGCTACGGCCTGAGTCTGGGCCACTCTCTGGTGATCGAAGACGACGTCGCCGAGGCGCTGTATCAGGAACTGAACGAAAATAATCTGGTCACCCATCAGTTCGCCGGCGGCACCATCGGCAATACCATGCACAACTATTCGGTGCTGGCGGACGACCGTTCGGTGCTGCTCGGCGTGATGTGCAGCAACGTGAAAATCGGCAGCTACGCCTACCGTTACCTGTGCAATACCTCCAGCCGCACCGATCTTAACTATCTGCAGGGCGTAGACGGCGCCATCGGCCGCTGCTTCACGCTGATCGGTGAAAGCGGCGAGCGCACCTTCGCCATCAACCCCGGCCAGATGAATCAGCTGCGCCCGGAAAGCATTCCGGAAGAGGTGATCGCCGGCGCGTCGGCGCTGGTGTTGAGCTCTTATCTGGTGCGCTGCAAGGAGGGCGAGCCGATGAAGGCCGCCACCCTGCAGGCGATCGAATACGCCAAAAAACACGATGTGCCGGTAGTGCTGACCCTGGGCACCAAGTACGTGATCGCCGACAACCCGCAGTGGTGGCGCGACTTCCTGAAGGAAAACGTGTCGATTCTGGCGATGAACGAAGACGAAGCGCTGGAGCTGACCGGGCTGAGCGATCCGCTCACCGCCTCGGACATGGCGCTGGACTGGGTGGATTTGGTGTTGTGCACTGCCGGGCCGAGTGGCCTGTATATGGCGGGCTATACCGAAGAAGCCAACAAACGCCAGACGCAGCACCCGCTGCTGCCGGGGCATATCGCCGAGTTCAACCGCTACGAGTTCAGCCGCGCCATGCGCCGCGAGCACTGTGAAAATCCGCTGCGCGTTTATTCGCACATCGCGCCGTATATGGGCGGGCCGGAGAGGATCATGAACACCAACGGCGCCGGCGACGGCGCGCTGTCGGCGTTGCTGCACGATATCGCCGCCAACGGCTACCACCGTCACAACGTGCCGAACTCCAGCAAGCATGTGCGCAGTTACCTGACCTATTCCTCATTGGCGCAGGTGTGCAAATATGCCAACCGCGTCAGCTACCAGGTGCTGAACCAGCATTCGCCGCGCCTCACGCGCGGCCTGCCGGAGCGCGAAGACAGCCTGGAAGAGTCCTACTGGGAACGTTAACCCATTGAAAAGAAAAGGTCCGGCATGCCGGACCTTTTTTATGCGCGCGCGGCGCTTCAGATCGGGCAGCCGCCCATTTTTTCTTCTTCGCTCAGGGTATCCAGCTGCAGGATGTTCAGCATGCTGTTGGCGATCTCGCGTTCGCCCATCACCACCTGATTGGCGCCGCGATCGGTGATGTAGGCCACCTCGTCGTCGTAGTGGGCGCGGGCGATGATCTCGATGTTCGGCCGCTTGGCGCGCGCCGAGGCGACGATCTCGCCGGCCTCATAGCCGTTTGGGATGGTCAGCAGCAGCCAGCGCGCACAGTCGAGCCGCGCCAGATCCATCACTTCCGGATTGGCGGCGTTGCCCAACACCGTCTTTATGCCCTGCTCGCGCAGCGCTTCCACCCGCGGGCGGGAGTTCTCGATCACCACCAGCGGGATGCCCGCCTCGGCCAGTTTTCCGCCCAGCAGACTGCCGACGCGGCCATAGCCGACCACCAGCGCATGGTTGCACATGTCCACTGGGATCTGCTTTTCTTCTTCCACCGCCTCTTCGAGGATTTGCTCTTCGATGGTTTCGGTCTTGGCCAGATAGCGCTCCAGCAGGGTGAACAACAGCGGGTTGAGCATGATGGACAGGATCGCGCCGGCCAGCACCAGGTTGCGGCCGTGTTCCGACATCATGCCCAACGCGATGCCGAGGCCCGCCAGAATAAAGGCGAACTCGCCGATCTGCGCCAGGCTGGCGGAAATGGTCAGCGCGGTGCGCTTGGAATGGCCGAACATTTTCACCAGCAGGAACGCGGCGGCGGATTTGCCGAACACGATAATCGCCAGCGTCGCCAGCACCGCCAGCGGCTCGTTAATCACGATCATCGGATCGAACAGCATGCCGACCGAGACGAAGAACAGTACCGCGAACGCGTCGCGCAGCGGCAGGGTGTCGTGCGCCGCGCGGTGGCTCAGTTCGGACTCGTTCAGCACCATGCCGGCGAAGAAGGCGCCCAGCGCGAAGGAAACGTCGAACAGCTTCACCGCGCCATAGGCGATGCCGAGCGCCAGCGCCAATACCGCCAGGGTAAACAGCTCGCGTGAGCCGGTGCTGGCGGTTTTCGACAGGATCCACGGCACCAGGCGGCGGCCGACCACGATCATCAGCGCGATGAAGGCGATGACCTTACCGATGGTCAGCGCCAGCTCCATCAGCAGCTGACCGCTGCTGGCGTTGTCGTTGCCCAGCATGTTGCCGAAGGCCGGCAGCAACACCAGCGTCAGCACCATCGCCAAATCTTCGACGATCAGCCAGCCGATGGCGATTTGCCCGCGTTGGCTGTCGATCAGTTGCCGTTCCTCCAACGCGCGCAGCAATACCACGGTACTGGCGGTAGAGAGGCAGAGGCCAAACACCAGACCGGAGATCAGATCCCAGCCGAGCAGCTTGGACAACCCCATGCCGAGCAGCGTGGCGACGGCTATCTGCGCTACGGCGCCGGGAATGGCGATAGATTTTACTGCGAGAAGGTCTTTCAGGGAGAAGTGCAGGCCAACACCGAACATCAACAGGATAACGCCGATTTCCGCCAGTTCCGGCGCCAGTGAGGTATCGGCGACGAAACCGGGGGTGAACGGGCCGGCGAGCACCCCTGCGGCCAGATATCCCACCAGAGGGGAGATGCGCAGGCGGTTCGCCAGCATACCGAGGAGGAAGGCGAGTACTAACCCTCCGACGATGGTGGTGATGAGCGGTGTTGAATTATGCATCCATACTCCTTCTGGCTATGCATCGCGGCACGGGAGAAACGCAACAAAGTTACGAAAAGATACATTTAGTTTATTGCATTTGTTCGCGGCTTGCTTGGCTAATTTGGCCTTTTTTGTAAAAAAGCAGAGGATTTCGCTTAAGGTGCGGCAATGAGGGGGTTTTGTGCCAGATAAACCAAATAACATTGATTTATCCGTAGGATAAACCCGGATGAATAAATGGTTTCATCCGGGCCGTTCGCGGGGTTATTGCGTTTTATGCTCCATATTGGGCAGTAACGCGGTGATAATGCCGATCAGCGGCAGGAAAGCACAGATTTGGTAGACCAGTTCAATACTGGTCAAATCAGCGACATAACCAAGAACTGCCGCGCCTAATCCGCCCATACCGAAAGCAAAACCGAAGAATAACCCGGAAACCATACCGACTTTTCCGGGGATAAGCTCCTGCGCGTAAACCAGAATGGCGGAGAACGCCGAGGCGAGAATTACCCCGATAATTACCGTCAAAATGCCGGTCCAGTACAGTGATGCATAGGGTAAAACAAGCGTAAATGGCGCCGCACCGAGGATGGAGCCCCAAATAACATATTTACGCCCTATCTTGTCACCGAGAGGCCCGCCGATAATGGTGCCGGCCGCCACCGCAAACAAGAAGGCGAACAGATGAATTTGCGCGTTCTGCACCGAAATGCCGAACTTATGTATCAAATAAAAGGTGTAATAGCTGCTGATGCTGGCCAGATAGAAATATTTAGAGAAAATCAGCACCAGCAGAATGCCCATCGAGTAGGCGACGGTACGTTTTGGCAGCGGTTTCAGCATTGACGGGCTTTTGGGTTGCCCTTTAGCCACCCGATGCTGATGTTGGTACCATTTGCTGACCTGCAGCAACACCACGATCGCCAGCAGGGCCGCCAGCGAAAACCAGGCGACGTTGCCTTTGCCGTAAGGCGCGATGATCAGCGCGGCCAGCAGCGGGCCAAGCGAGCTGCCGAAGTTGCCGCCGACCTGGAACAGCGACTGCGCCAGACCGTGCCGCCCGCCGGAAGCCATGCGCGCCACGCGCGAGGACTCCGGGTGGAACACCGATGAACCGGTGCCCACCAACGCCGCCGCCAGCAGCACCAGCGGGAAGGTGTTCGCCACCGACAGCAGCAGCAGGCCGGTCAGGGTAAAGCCCATGCCGATCGGCAGAGAATAAGGCTGCGGGTGTTTATCGGTGTAATACCCAATCAGCGGTTGCAGCAGGGAGGCCGTCAGCTGATAGGTCAGGGTGATCATGCCGATCTGCACGAAGCTGAGGTGGAAATCGGCTTGCAGGATCGGGTAAATCGCCAGGATCAGCGACTGGATCATATCGTTGAGCAGGTGAGACACGCTGATGGCGCCGAGGATGGAGAAAGCGGTCCCCTTTACCGTACTGCCCTTGGCGGGCGGCATCGCGCTTTGGCTACTGTCGGTCATATTATTATTAGCCTGATAAGGTGTTGAGCACAGAGATGACATCTTAGGCAGCCCGCTCAGTTTTTACCATATCTGAAATAATCAGACTCACCTCGCAAAAATTTGAAATCAACTGTCATTGATTCGCGCTACAATTTCGCCCTCATCATAAAAGCCATTTAATACACGGAGATCCGCCATGCGTTTTTCGCTGAAGACCACCGCATGCGCGTTGGCCGTTTCCCTGACCTTGCTGTCGGGGGCCGCCAGTGCCTGGGAAAAGGATAAGACCTACGCCATCACCATTCTGCATACCAACGACCATCACGGTCACTTCTGGCAGAACGATCACGGCGAATACGGCCTGGGCGCGCAGAAAACGCTGGTGGACGGTATCCGTCAGGAAGTGGCGGCGCAGGGCGGCAGCCTGCTGCTGCTGTCCGGCGGCGATATCAATACCGGCGTGCCGGAATCGGATCTGCAGGACGCCGAGCCGGACTTCCGCGGCATGAACCTGGTGGGTTACGACGCGATGGCGATCGGCAACCACGAATTCGACAACCCGCTGAGCGTGCTGCGCCAGCAGGAGAAATGGGCGACCTTCCCGCTGCTCTCCGCCAACATCTACCAGAAAAGCACCGGCCAGCGGCTGTTCAAGCCTTACGCCTTGTTCGACAAGCAGGGCATCAAGATTGCGGTCATTGGCCTGACGACCGACGACACGGCCAAAATGGGCAACCCGGAGTACTTTACCGACATTGAATTCCGCGTGCCGGCGCCGGAAGCGAAGCGGGTGGTGGAGCAATTGCGCCAGGACGAGAAGCCGGACGTGATCATCGCCGCCACCCACATGGGGCACTACGATAACGGCCAGCACGGCTCCAACGCGCCGGGCGATGTGGAGATGGCGCGCAGCCTGCCGGCCGGGTATCTCGATATGATCGTCGGCGGCCACTCGCAGGATCCGGTGTGCATGGCCGGCGACAACCGTAAACAGGTGGATTACGTGCCGGGCACGCCATGCGCGCCGGATCGCCAGAACGGCACCTGGATTGTGCAGGCGCACGAATGGGGCAAATACGTGGGTCGCGCCGATTTTGAATTCCGCAACGGTGAGCTGAAGCTGGTGCATTATCAGCTGATCCCGGTGAACCTGAAGAAAAAGGTGGAGAAGGCGGACGGCACCAGCGAGCGGGTGTACTACACCCAGCAGATCGCCGAAGATCCGACCATGATGAAATTACTGACGCCGTTCCAGGAGAAGGGCAAAGAACAGCTGAGCGTGAAAATCGGCAGCGTTAACGGCAAGCTGGAGGGCGATCGCAGCAAAGTGCGCTTCGTGCAGACCAACCTGGCGCGGGTGATGCTGGCCGCGCAGATGGAGCGCGCCGATGCCGATTTCGCCGTGATGAGCGGCGGCGGGGTGCGTGATTCCATTGAGAGCGGCGATATCACTTACAAGAACGTGCTCAAGGTCCAGCCGTTCGGCAACACCCTGGTGCATGTCGATATGAAAGGCAGCGAGATTGAGCAGTACCTGGCGGTAGTGGCCAACATGCAGCCGGATTCCGGCGCCTACGCCCAGTTCGCCAACGTCAGCCTGGTCGCGGACGGCAAGGGCGTCAGCGAAGTGAAGATCAACGGCCAGCCGCTGCAGGCGGATAAAACCTACCGCATGGCGACGCTGAACTTCAACGCGCTGGGCGGTGACGGCTATCCGAAGCTGGATGGGCTGCCGAGCTACGTCAACACCGGCTTTATCGACGCCGAGGTGCTGAAGCAGTACATCGAGAAACACTCGCCGCTGGATGCGGCAGCCTATGAGCCAAAGGGCGAGATCGTGTATCAATAACGGCGTATCGACGCGGCGCTTCCCACGGCAAACGGGAAGCGCCGTTCGCCACGCTCCGCATCAAACCTTCTCACCGATTTATTTTCTTCTCTCCATATACGCCCTCGGCGGGCAGCCCACCCTATTCTTGAAGAAAGTGGCGAAGGCGCTATCGCTGGAAAACGCCAGCCGGCTGGCGACGTCGGATTGACTCAGCCCTGCGGCCAGCATCTCGATAGCCTTGATCAATCGCCATTGCTGGCGCCACTGCTGGTAACCGAGGCCGGTTTCACGGCGGAAGATCCGGCTGATGGTTTTCTCTGAAGCGCCGCTATAGCGCGCCAGCTGATGCAACGGCGGAAGCATGTCCCGATCGGCGAGGTGGCGCAGGCGCCGGTCGCAAGGCAGCGGCAGCAACGTCAACTCGCGCGGCGCGGCGGCGATTTCATCCAGACAGACCGCCAGAATATTGGCGTAGGGCCCATGTTGCCAGTCGGTGTCGAAGGCGGCGAACGCGATGCGTTCCAACACCTCGCGCAGCAGCGGTGAGGCTGTCAGTACGGCAAGCTGTGCGGGCAGGCAGGGGTAGCGACCGGCGTCGAGATAAAGCGAACGGTAACCGACCACGCCATTGACCTGAACGCGATGCGCCACCCGCGGCGGGATCCAGGCCACTCTGCCCGGCGGCAGCATGCAGATGCTTTGGTTGAGCGTGATGCGCATGCTGCCTTGCTGGCAAAACAGCAACTGCCCCTTCTCATGCCAATGCGTGCCCGAGTCGTGCTGCGCCAGTTCGGCGGCGATCCCGAGCACGCTGTTGTTGAGTGCATCCGGATTAAAGCTGTCCTGCGCCTGAAGCCATGCCATAGGATGTCCGATTTTGTAAATTTATTGTCTTTTATATTGTAATCGTCGCCGGGGAGCAGATGCTACCTTGTGCAGCTTATTCTTGGCTGCGGGATCTGTTATGCAACGTAAACTGACGCTGACCTTGGCGACGTCGATGATGATGTTTCCCCAGGTGGTGGAGACCATCTACAGCCCGGCATTGACGCACATTGCTCACGGTTTCCGGGTAAGTGCGGAGATGGCGGCGCAAACGCTCTCTTGTTACTTTTTCGCCTTTGCGCTCGGCGTGGTGGTATGGGGACGGATGTGCGACGTCATCGGACGCCGTCCCGCCATTTTGGCCGGGCTGATGCTCTATCTGCTGGCTTCGATCGTCGCGCTGTTCAGCGGCAGTTTCAGCGTGCTGCTGGCGGCACGGGGGCTGGCCGCCTTTGGCGCGGCGGTCGGTTCGGTCGGGACGCAAACGGCGATTCGCGATCGCTTCGACGGTTATGAATTGGCGCGAGTGTTCTCGGTGATGGGGATCGCCATGGCGATCGGCCCAGCGGTTGGCGTGTTGAGCGGCGCCGTGCTGACTCACTATTGGGGCTATCAAGGCGTGTTTGGCGGTTTGGCGCTGCTGGCGGCGCTGTTGCTGGGCTATGCCGGTTGGCAACTGCCGGAAACGCGTCCGCAACAGGTGGTGAAGAATTCATTTTTCGGCACGTTGGGGCGGATGATCAAGGACGGGGATATTTGGCTCAGTGCGCTGTTGGTGGCGTTGTTCAATATTTGCATGTTCAGCTATTACCAGCTGGCACCATTCCACTTCTCGGCGTTGGCACTGCCGGCGCAGTGGTTCGGTTATACCGGTTTGGTGTTGGCGGCCGGGGTCGGCATCGGCGCGGCGATCAACAAGTTTTTGATCGGCAAGCACTGGCTGTTCCCCGCGCTGTTGATGCTGGCCTGCGCGCTGTCGCTGACCGGCGGCTTGCTGGTACTGCTGCTGGAAGGGACCTTGTGGTTCGTTCTGCCGATGATGCTGGTGGTGATGGCGTACGGCATCGCCATTCCCAATATTCTGGCGCGCGCGCTGCGCCATTATAAAGACTGCATGGGCACCGCCGGCGCCATCCTTGGCCTGATGTATTATCTGATGCTAGGCGGTGGCCTGGTGCTGGCCGGGTTGTCGCAGCACCTGGGCGCTGTGCTGTCGCTCTGCAGCCTTGGTGCGCTGCTGTTGGCGTGGCGGGTGGCGTACAGCGAGCGGCGTCTGGCGTTGCCGAGCGTATCTGAGCGATAAGCACGTCGGACATTCTCGCCACCGCCGCCTTCCAATGATAGCCTGAGCGACAATTTGGTTTTGATAACGCAAACAGGAAGATGACATGTTGAAAACCGCAGGCTGGCTGCTGCCCGCCATCGTGGCGCTGGCGGGGTGTTCGTCATCCGGCGAACGCCATGGACAAACCCTCGGCCAGGCGCTGGCGGCCATCGGCCAGGACAAGGCGTTGGTCGGGGCGTCGAGTGGCGTGATGGTGCGCGACGTCGATAGCGGCAAGGTGCTGTATCAGGCGCACGCGGATCAGCGTCTGGCGCCGGCGTCCAACATGAAGATGTTCACCTCTCTGGCGGCGTTCGGCGTGCTGGGTGCCGATTACCGCTTTGAAACCCGGCTGCTGACCAACGGCAAACAGCGCGGCGATACGTTGCACGGGGATCTCTATCTGCAGGGTAGCGGTGACCCTACGCTGCACCCGGACGATCTCGATACCTTCGCCGCCACCTTGGCGCAGCGCGGCATTCGTCATATCCAGGGGCGGCTGATCCTGGACGCCGGCGCCTTCGATCAGACACCATTCGGCCCCGGCTGGAGCTGGGACGATGAACCCTTTGCCTTCGCCGCGCCGATTTCGGCGCTGAACTACGCCTTTACACCCGGCGGCGATATCAACGTGGTACAGGTGGAGGTGCGGCCGGGCGCCCGCGCCGGTGCGCCGGGGCAGGTGAGCTTCTATCCCGCCAATGACGCGGTGACGCTGGTCAATCGCACCACCACCGGCGGTGATACCGCGCTGACGTTCGATCGCCAGCCTGGCGGCAACCGGATCGTGGTCAGCGGCACCATCGCCGCGCAGGCGGAGGCCAGCTCGCGATTGATCACCGTCGATCAACCGGCCATCGTCGTCGGCGCCTTGTTGCAAAATGCCCTGCGCGCGCACGGCATCATCCTGCGCGGCGCCGCTGAAGAGGGCGTGACGCCGGCCGACGCACGGTTGCTGGCCGAAAAAACCTCGCCGCCGCTTTCCCGTCTGGTCGTCACCTTCCTGAAAGTGTCCAACAACGGCTACGGCGAGATATTGACCAAAGCGATGGGCCGCAAGACGCAGAGTAAAGGGGATTGGGCCGCCGGCCTGCAGGCGATAAGCCGGTTTGTGCAAAGCCAGGGCATCGAGGCCGGCGCGTACCGCCAGGTGGACGGTTCCGGGCTGTCGCGCATGAACCAGATCACGCCGCAGCAGCTGACGACGCTGTTGCTGGCGGCCAGAAAACAGCCGTGGTTCGCCGATTGGTATCACGCCTTGCCCGTCGCGGGCGAGCCGGGGTTGCTGGTGGGTGGCACGCTGCGAAGCCGCATGGTGAAAAGCCCGGCGGCGGGGCGCGCCCACGCCAAGAGCGGTTCCATGACCGGGGTATCGTCGCTCAGCGGCTATGTCGACTCGGCGACCGGGCGGCCGCTGGCGTTCGCCATCATCAGCAACAACTATCTGGTGCCCGGCGCGCAGGTGAAGGCGCTGGAGGACCGCCTGGTGGAGACGCTGGCGGCCTGTGACGCCACGGTGGTGTGCCGCTAGGAGTGCGGCGTCAGTCGCGTTTGGCGATGTCGGCGAAGCTGCCGGCCAGCAGGCGGCACAGATCGGCGGCGGCCAGCTCGATGTCCAGCCCGCGTTTGCCGCCGGAAACGTAGATGGTGGCGAACGCCTGCGCCGGGCTGTCGATCACCGTCGGCAGCCGTTTTTTCTGCCCTAATGGGCTGATGCCGCCGACCAGATAACCGGTAACGCGCTGCGCCAGCTGCGGATCGGCCATTTCGGCTTTTTTGGCGCCGAGGGCGCGGGCGACCTTTTTCAGATCCAGCTGGGTGGCGACCGGCGTGACCGCCACCGCCAGGTGTTTGGCGTCGCCGTTCAGCGCCACCAGCAGCGTTTTGTAAACCCGATCGGCATCCAGCCCCAGCTTTTTCACCGCTTCGTCGCCGAAGTTGGTTTCGTCGCTGTCGTGGTGGTACGGATGAAGGGTAAAGGCGACCTTTTGTTTCTCAAGCAGAACGACTGCGGGCGTCATGATATGTTGTCCAAAATGTCCCCAGCGGGGAAAGGGTGATAATCAGCTTTAAAAATACAAAAATCCAACCTGCCCGGCAACCTGAGCGGCTGTTACATAAAGCGGGTTGCCAAGATATTCACCGGGTTGCTACCCTGTTTACTGTAACCGTTAACACGGTTGCTATGCGTATAACTAGAATACAAGAAATTCCTCTTTGACTGGCCAATAGCGATATTGGCCTCTTTTTTAACCCTGCGGCTGCAGCATCGCCGGCAGGTTATCCTCGCCATACAGGTGCAACGCGCCGACCGCCACCACATAGTCACCGGCCGGCAGCGCCTCCAGCTGACGCCGCCAGTCGCGATTGCGCTGATGCATCAGCACGTCGTACAGCCCGGCGCTGAAGGTGGCGGGCAGGGTGTCCAGCGCGCCGCGCGGTTTGGCGTTCAGCCACCAGCTCACCATGGTTTGCAGCAGCCGCGCGTTGGTATGCCAGTGCTCCAGGGTATCGCGCAGCAGCGCGATGCCGCCTTCCGGCAATTGTTCCAGCATCGCCAGCTGCTGCTGCGCTCCTTCCAGTTCGATCACCGGTTTGGCCTGTGCCCGGGCGGCCTGCAGCAGCTGATAGTCCACGCCATATTCCGCGCGCAGCCCCAAACGCTGGGCCTGGCGCGCCTGCATCATCAGCGCCACCTGCCAGCCGGGTAGAGTGGTGAAGGTGTGCGGGTCGGCGCCCAGCTCATGGCACAGCGCCAACAACTGTTGATATTCTTCGGCGGACAGGCGCTGTTCCAGCTCCGGCTGCAGTTCGGCGTGGTCGAAGGGCGAGGCGGCGCCGGTGATATCGGCTTCGACGATCAGCGCGTCGGCCTGTTGCAGCCGGGCGGCCAACCGCGCCGGCAACGGCGACATATCGACGGTACCCATATGGATGCTGCCTACCAGATGCAGCCGACGATCGCCCGGCAGGGTGATGTCCAGCGCCGGATAAGCGTAACTCTGGGGCGAGATCAGGCCGAGAAAGGCGGCGAGGCGGCGTAACAATTGACCCATACGGCGTGGCTCCTGAATAACGGGTGCGCGTTTTGCGTGAAAGGCGAGGGAAATCGCCATTCATGCTAAACGCTATCCGCCGCGCAGGAAAGCCCGGAAAACAGCGGGGCGCCATGACGGCGCCCCGGCGATCACTTCCTGGGTTTAAAACGCAGCAGCCGGTTGGCGTTGCTGACCACGGTAATGGACGACAGCGCCATCGCCGCGCCCGCCACCACCGGGCTGAGCAGCGTGCCGGTCAGCGGGTAGAGCACGCCGGCGGCGATCGGAATGCCCAGCGTATTGTAGATAAAGGCGCCGAACAGGTTCTGCTTCATGTTGCGCAGCGTGGCCTTCGACAGCTCCACCGCATCCGCCACGCCGTGCAGGCTGTGGCGCATCAGGGTGATGGCGGCGGTCTCGATGGCGATATCGCTGCCGCCGCCCATCGCGATGCCCACGTCGGCCTGCGCCAGCGCCGGGGCGTCGTTGATGCCGTCGCCGACCATCGCCACGCGTTGGCCCTGTGCCTGCAGCTGCTTGATCGCTGCCGCTTTGCCGTCCGGCAGCACCCCGGCAATCACCCGATCGATACCGGCCTCTTTGGCGATGGCGTTGGCGGTCACCGGGTTGTCGCCGGTCAGCATTACCAACTGATACCCCTGCTGGTGCAGGCGCTGCAGCGCCGCAACGCTGTCCTCGCGCAGCGGATCGCGAATGGCGAACAGCGCGGCCGGTTTCCCGTTAACGGCCAGCAGCACCGGCGTCACGCCGCGCTCGGCCTGGGCGCGCATCGGCGCTTCCAGTTCGGCGGTCGCAACCTGATGCTGCTCCAGCAGCGCGGCATTGCCCAGCAGCACCTGCACGCCGTCGATCTCTCCGCTGACGCCGGCGCCGCGCAGGGTGCGGAACTGCGCGACCTGCGGCAACGTTTGCCCGGCGGCGCGTTCCATGATGGCGCGCGCCAGCGGGTGGTTGGAGCCTTGTTCCAGCGCGGCGGCCCAGCCGATCGCCTGCTGTTCGCTGACCTGATTGAAGGTCAGGATCTCCACCACCTGTGGTTTCCCTTCGGTCAGGGTGCCGGTTTTGTCGAATACCAGGGTGTCCAACTGGCTGGCTTGCTGCAGGGCGTCGGCGTCGCGCACCAGCACGCCGAACTCCGCCGCGCGGCCGACGCCGGAGATGATCGACATCGGCGTCGCCAGGCCCAGGGCGCACGGACAGGCGATGATCAGCACCGTGGTGGCGATCACCAGCGTATAGACCAGCTGCGGCTGCGGGCCAAAGAAGTACCATATCGCTGCGCTGAACAGGGCGATCGCCACTACCGCCGGCACGAACACCGCCGAGACGCGGTCAGCCAGTTGGCCAATCGCCGGTTTGCTGCTCTGCGCCTGACGCACCAGTTTGATGATGCGCGCGAGCGTGGTTTGGCTGCCGATGGCGGCGGCGCGGAACAGCACGCTGCCGTCGTCGACCACCGTCCCGGCATGCACCGTGTCGCCGGCGCCTTTCTGCTGCGGCACCGCTTCGCCGGTCAGCATCGCTTCATCAAGCCAGACTTCACCCTGTACGATTTCGCCGTCGACCGGCACGCGATCGCCGGTAGTCAGCCGCAGCGTCATGCCGAGCTGCACCTCCGCCAGCGGGATATCGCGTTCGCCGTCGTCAGTCACCAGCCGGGCGGTGGGCGGCGTTAGATCCAACAGGCGCTCCAGCGCCTGCGAAGAACGCTGGCGAGCGCGCTGCTCCAGCGCATGGCCGAGGTTGATCAAACCGATGATCATCGCGCTGGCCTCGTAATAGAGGTGGCGCGCTTCCATCGGGAAGAAATCGGGCCAAATGTTGACGGCGATCGAGTAGAGCCAGGCTGCGCCGGTGCCGAGCGCCACCAGAGTATCCATGGTGGCGCTGCCGTTCATCAGCGCGCGCCAGGCGTTGCGGTAGAAGTGCCCGCCGGCGAATACCATCACCGCCAGGGTGATGACGCCGACCAGCAGCCAGGGGCGCTGGGTTTCCGGCGTCAGCGTCATGCTGCCGCCGAACAGCCCCCAGGCCATCAGCGGGATCCCCAGCGCCAGACCGAGCGCCGCCTGCCAGCTAAAGCGCTTCATGTTGGCGCGAGCGGTCTGCTGTTGCCGTTCGCGACGTTCGGTTTCGTCCTGGATCATCTCGGCGCCGTAGCCGGCTTTTTCCACCGCCGCCACCAGCGCCTGCGCATCGGCGGCGCCGGTCACCAGCGCGCTGCGCTCCGCCAGATTGACGCGGGCGTGCTCCACGCCGGGGACGCTTTGCAGGGCCTGCTGCACTTTATTGACGCAGCTGGCGCAGGTCATGCCGCTGAGCAGCAGCTGTACGCTGTCGTCCGCGCTGTCGGTTGCCGGAAGGGAAGGTTGCGCCGCTGGCTGAACGTCCGGCAACGAAGGTGTTGCGTCAGTCAACGGCTCAGTTTTTGGGATGACGGTACCCGCCACGCTGGCGTGATAACCGGCGTGTTCTACTGCGGCGATCAGCGCCTGTGGATCGGCATCGCCGTACACTTTCGCGCTGTCGATCTCGACGTCGGCGGCGAACACGCCCGGTACCGCTTCCAGCGCCTTGCGGGTGCTGCCGACGCAGTGCATGCAGCTCAAGCCGCTCAGCTGCAGTTCGGTATCGGCGCGCGGCGCGACTTTGGCCTGATAACCGGCGGCGATCACGCTGTCGATCAGCGCGCTGTCCGGCGCTTCACCGGTCACTTTGGCGTATTGGACGTTAACCTCGGCCTGTTCGACATCGCTGCGGCTTTCCAGGGCTTTTTTCACCCGCTGCGCGCAGTTCATGCAGGACAACCCCTGTAATGCCAGCATAGTGGTGTGTGACATGATTGGACTCCTTGCTTAAGGGCGGTGTTTAAAGGTTGACCGCCTGACCTGTTTTCACTAAGAAGGGAGCTTAAACCTTCCAGCAAGGGTAAGGTCAAGGCGGTTTTTACTTGCGCGGGCGTGGCGGTCGTTTTGTGTTGTATAACAAGGTGTTTTATCGGCGGCAGCGCGGTCGGCTTGCCCGAACCGCGCTGCCGCGTTGGGGTTACAGCACGAAAGGAATGAAACATTTAACCTGACGTTTATAGTTGCGCCAAACCTCGCCGTAGCGCTTCTCGGCCATTTTCTCGCTTTTGGGAATGGCGTCGGCGAAATACTGCGCCAGGTTAGTCAGCGGTGCGATCAGGCCAAACAGGTTGCCGGCAAGCAGCCCGAAGCTGACGAAAATAAGAAAGTCGCCGAAATAATTCGGATGGCGCGCCAACCCCCAAAAGCCACTGTTCAGCAGCCGGCCTTTATTGTTCGGATCCTGTTTGAAGCGCCGTTTTTGATAATCGCTGCCGAAGTGGAACAGCGTGCCTATCAGGTAGACCCCAATGGCCAGCCATTGCAGCGCGCCCCACGGCCCCTGCAGTCGGCTGGCCCAGTAGAAGGGCAGGCAGTACAGGCCGCCGAAGATCATGACCATCATCACCGCCAGCCATGGCACCTGCTGCGTGGGCATCACGTCCTTGAGTTTGGCCGCGGCGGTGTTGCCGTACCAACGTGTCAGCACGATGTTCATGCGCAGCAGGTACAGGCCGACCATGACAAGGATCAGGGCTTTGTGGCTCAGATCGCCCTCGCCGAAATAGCAATAGACCAGGGTAACCGGCCCCATGGCGTTGAACCCCCACAGAAACATCGGGCGAGTGTCCTGAGCGCCGCGGCTGGTAATAAACGCCAGCAGGGCAAGGATCAACAAAACAGCGGCCAAAGCAATCCATACGTTCATTGTGTTCTCCTCAGCGGATTAAGGGGAATCGTTCCCCGGGGGCGCGCATTCGCCGGATGGCGGCGCGGTCAAAATGCTTTGCCAGCTGCGTCTGGGTGCTGCGCTGCCCCATTGTTGCAGGTGGCCGAAGCGAGCAAAAAATACCGGGGGAGCACTGAGCGCCAGGGTTGCTGCGAGCTCGCGACGCGCCTCGGCGTGTTGCACCAGAACGCTGATCGGATGCAATCCCCAACCCCAGTGTTGCAGCGTGAGCCACAGACGTCCAAGCCGCATGCCGGTGGCGAACAGGTGCTCGGCACTTTCGTCGTTCAGACACAGCGCCAGGTATTGCGGGCCTTCCGCGACGCGTTGCGCCAGCCCTTGCGCCATATAAGCCGGCAAGCGCAGCCCGGTCGCCAGCCGGCTTAAGCGAGGATGAAACGCCACTTGGAAGAAGCGCTTGAATGCTGGGGATACCGGGCCAAACAGGTGGTGCAGGTGAAAACCGTCGTCGGTAGGCTGCCGTTCGTTGAAGCGGATGTATTGATAGGTTTCGCGCCAGGCTTGGCGATCCGAGAAATCGAGCGCGGCGTGACGAGCGGTGAGCTGCGCGACCCGACGGCGAGCGCGTTCGTCACCTGCGATACTGAGCGAACTCGCCGTTCCGTCGAACAAGGTCTGCAGCTGCATCCGTTGCGCTTCATTGATTGGCGTAGGCTGATAGGCCGCCCGTGCGGTATGCCGCTCGCCGATCAGCTGCGCCAATTGGCGATGGGTGGCTCGATCGGGCGCGGCAGGCGCGGCGGGGGCAAAGCTCAGTAAATGCGTGGGGCCATGCTCCCAACGCCAGGCGAGAGGCGAGCCTGCACAGTAGAGCAGCGCGCTGAGGTACTCGAAGAAAATCCCGCAGCTCATCAGCATCTCGCGTTCCAGCGAAGGCAGGCTCTGCAAGGCGCGACGGCGGTCGATAGCCAATCGGCCACATCGGGCGTCGGCGTCATAGTGGAGAGACCAGGGTTGGCAGTTGTGTGAAGAGGGCGCCTGCCGCGCGATGTCCACGGCCTGTTGCAGCGCCGCGGCGAAAAGGTCTTGGGTCATGATAAGGCTCCGAAAGCGGAAGGGGCGGGCAGGGAAAATACGGTAACGTTCGCTCTGAACGACATGCTTTCCTCCGCAGGAAAGCAGAGTGCGCATGCCCAGTCCAGGCTGCGCCACAGCCAGAAGCGTCTGCTCGCCAAACTGCCGTCGGCGCTTGAGACCAACCCGGTGTGCCAGTCGATGCCGATCGTCCGCAATTCGTAGGGCAGGCCGCGGCCGTGGCTTTTTAAAAATGCTTCGCGAATGGCCCAGACGGCGCAGGCCTGTATGCGTCCCAATCGCTGTTCCGCCTCGCCAAAGGCCCAGCGCAGCGCAGCGCCGGAGAAGGGGCGATAATGCTGCAGATCGATGCCGAGCGGAATATCGCCGGTGGCGCTGGCGTACCAGGCATGCGAATGGCTGAGAGAAACGTGGCGGCGTCCCAGCAGGAGGTGTTCGCCGAACGGTTGTCCACTCGCCTCATGGCGCAGCGTAAAGCCGGTCGCGTCCCGCCGGCACCATGTCCGGTTCAGCAGCGCGACGGCCTGCGCCCGCGCGTGTTTTTTCACCGCCGACAGATGCCGCAATCCCCGAACGGCGGCGCAGCGGTGGGGGCCGCCCAACGCGATGACGATACGCGGCGCCACGCTAAGCTCGATAACCATCGGCGATGCGTTCTCCGCTGATTTCGTCAACGACTTCCGCCAACTGATTAAAGCGTTCAACCAGGCTTTGAAACAGCGGGGTTTGCATCTCGCGCTCGAACATTTTCAGCGAGTTCAGCTGAATGATTTCGATAAAGTGAAACGGCGCCTCCGCCGAAGGGCTGACTTCGATGACATCGAAGGCGCGTACCGCGTCGAGGTGGCGGCAAGCCTGGTAATCGGTCGTCTCCACCCAGTCGCGAAACGCGGCGCGGTGGGCGATGTCTTTTAGCCGAATCTTATGGACGATAATGTGCATCTGGGCGGCCTTTTTAAATGGGTTGATGGATAAGCAAATGGTAATTGATGCCACCGGTGCCAAAGCCGTTGATCGCCGCCCGACGCCCGTCTTCACCCTGTGGCCAGTCGAGCGCGATTTGCGGGATTTCGGCCGGGATCGCCACCAGCGGCAGTTCGGCATTCAATGTCGCCACCGGCGTGGGCGGGATTTGACCGTGTTCGAAAGCGCTCAGCACTTTGCACAGACTGAGCGCGCCGGCACCGGCGAAACAGTGGCCGAAGTTGTACTTCACCGAACCGATGTACAAAGGGGCGCGCGCGGCGCGGCGATACCCCTGATGCAATGACGCGACTTCTGCCCGATCGCCCAGTTCGGTGCCGGTGCCGTGCGCTTCGAGATACTGTATCTGGCGCGCTTCGACGGCGCTCAGGCTCTGGGTTTTTTCGATTGCCAACGCCTGGCCCTCGGGATCGGGCGCGGTCATGGAATAGCTGTCGCAAGATCCCGATATCGCTTCGATGGTGGCGATGGCCCGCGATGTCGCCTGGCCGGTCAGAATGAAGAAGCCGCCACCGTCGCCGGGAGTAAAACCGTCGGCTTGTCGGGCGAAAGGTCGCATACGCGAAGCGGAAAGCATCATTTGCGCGCTGCACAGCACCATATCGCGTTCGAGCGTCGCCGTTTCTATGCCGCCGACGAGCACCGCATCGTAGCGGCCGGCCTGTAACGCCCTGACCGCATTGTGCAAGGCGGCCAGCGAACTGGCGCAGGCCGCCTCGACCGCGTAGCAGTCCGCCTCGACGCCGAGCTGTTGCGCCAACAGCTGTGCGGTGCCGAGGCCGCAGGCGCCATGCCAGCTCCAGCGGTTGATCGCGGGTTGGGGCGGTGGCGAAAGGGGGACGCCGGCGGAAGGCAATGCCGGCCACAGCGCGCTCATGGCCTGCTGTCGATCGGCGCTCAAAGACAGGTTGCTGGCGACGATAATGGCGATGCGTTCAAAGCGTCGCAGGCTGTCGGGCCACGCCGCGCAGCCGTTGAGGGCGTGCAGTTGTGTGACGTCGAGGCGCTGCTTTTTGGCCGGCATCATAGGCCGCGTCAGCTCAAGCCGCACCGGATCGTGCGTTGGGAAGCACATGGCGTGAGCGGTGTAGGCGCTGAGCTTTTGCGGCGTGGGTCGCACGAAGGCCCCGGGGTGCAACTGCTCGGGGCTGTGATCGCGCAGGGCGTCCTCACCGTTGCGCAAGGCCTGCCAGAAACGCGCTTTATCCAGCCCCTGCGCGGTGATGGGCTGATAGTCGATGATGCTGATGCGTGGCGAAGCCGTCGGTTTTAATGAGGGGGGAGACGCCGCGTCAATCCGCCAGCGATAGCCGGTGAACGAGTGGCCGGCGCACGTCTGTTGCCGTTGCAACAGCATGTCGAGGAGATGGCAGAAAATCTGATTGGCGCCGGCAAAATAGCCGGCGCTCGGCGCGGCATCCTGTCGTTCGGCGATCAGGGTCGACAATTGCGCGATCGCTGGCCATCTCTGTTCCTTAGCGACGTCCAGCGGGCAAACGACCAGGCTGATCGCCCCCTCCAGCCAACAGGCCGAAGAGGAAACGCCCTGCGCCAACAGCATGTCCGCCTGGGGTTGATGGTGGAAGCATTGTACGGCGGTCAGTACCGCCATGCGGCTGTCGGCATGGCGAAAACAGTCTTGCGCCAACTGCAGCAAGCGCAGGCCGCCCAGATCGGCGCCGTCGAGGGTTTGGCATTTACCGCGCGTGCGGGCGAAATGGGCGATGCGCGCGGGAATACTGGAGGCCATTTCCCCTACGCGATCGTGGGATGAACTGCCGAATGCCTGGGCTAGCGGCTGTTTGTAATCGTCAATCCGGCGCATGACCGCCGCCGGTGAGAGCCCCTGAGCGTCAAGCCGTTCGGCCAGCCTGCGCAGCGCGCCGATTTTGGTGGCGTTGCGATAGGCCGCATCACTGCCCAAATGGGTGGCGCAAAATTGATCGCAGCGGTCGCGTAACGCGTCGGATAACGTCAGATGCTGCATGGCGGCGGAGGCGGCCTGCAGCGCCAGGCGGGTCTCGCGGCTGACCGCCAGTCGAAACAGCGGCGGGATGGCGAATTTTTTGAAATCAAACGCGGCGTCGTCGATCTGGCGACCGCGGATCGGCGCGGCCGCATCGCTCCACGGCATGGGCGGCGGGGCGTCGAACAGCGCCGACCAGGCGGCGCCGTTGGACAGATCGATACGATCGATGCCGGGCAGTGCGCAGCCGATGCCGACCAGCGCCAGCGGCGCGGCATGAATTTCCTGGTTCATCGCGCGTTCACCTCGGACAAACGTCCTCTGTCCACCTTGCCGTTCGCGTTGGTGGGCAGGCTGTCGGCGACCACCAGTTGGCTGGGGAGCATATAGGCGGGCAGCCTGGGCTGCAGGAACTGCTTGAGCTCCAGCAGGTTGGGGCGGAGCGCGCCGGGATGGAGGGTGATCACGGCGATCAGTTTTTGCTTCAGCTCGCCGAGCTCGACATACAGTGCGGCCTGGCTGACCGAGGGATGGTGATGAAGGATCGATTCAATCTCACCCAATTCCACCCGGTAGCCGTTGATTTTCACCATGTCGTCCAGCCGGCCGCGGTAGACCAGCCCATTCGCCGTCGTCTCCACCCAGTCGCCGGTCGCGTGGCATTGGCGCGGATGCCATTCCGCTTGCCGCGATGAGGCGACGTTGCTGTAGCCGGGGGTAACGCACGGCCCGCCGATCAGCAATTCTCCGCGTCGGCCCGGCGTATCGTCAATCGGCTGCAGGCGCCCCTGTTCATCGACCAACTGCGCCGTCAAGCCGGGCAACGGATGGCCGATGGGGATCTGCTCCAGCGTCGCCAACTGCGTTCGATCCAGCGCGTAGGCGGTGCAGACATTGGTTTCCGTCGGGCCATACCAGTTGCTGATGCGGCACCGGGCCGGCAGATGCGCAACCAGACGCCTCAGCGCGGCGGCCGGATAAGGCTCCCCGGCGAATGTGACCTGGCGCAGCGTTTTCACCGTCGACGGCGCCAGCAACGCGCTCTTTTCCAGCATGGCTAAAATCGAAGGCACGCTGTACCACAGGGTGACGCCGTGCGTTTGCAATCCGCGAACGAGAGCCTGGCAATCTTTCTGTTCATCTTCGCGCACGATCCAGGTCGCGGCGCCGGCGCAAACGCCGGCGAACAGATCGAAGGTGCTCAGATCAAAGGCGAAACTGGCATGGTTGGCCAGCACGTCTTGCGCCGTCAGTTGTGTATCGCTGACGGCCCAGCCGATGAAAAACCTCAGCATGTCATGGGTGATTTGCACCCCTTTCGGGGTGCCTGTGGAGCCTGAAGTATAGAGAATGGCGGCGAGGGGAGAGCCGAGCGCGGCGATCGCTTCCGGCCAGGCGCCATTGAGATCGGTGCGGCCATCGAGCGCGCTCAACCAGTCCTCATCGACGATCAGCGCGGGTGAGGCGGCGGCGATAATGCGTTCGATGCGCGCCGTCGGTTGGCTGAAATCGATAGGGACATAGTGGTTGCCGCTCAGCCAACACGCGTACATGGCGGCGACGGCGTCGGGCCCTTTCTGCAGGTTGAGCAGCACGGCCTGCTGCTTCAACCCGGCATGTCGCAGCGCCGCCGCCATCATACAGGCGCGATCGGCCAGGCGACGATAGCTCCAGCGCCGATCGCCGCACAGCAGAGCGGTGCTTTCCGGCGCTTGGCGGGCGTGCCGGAACAGGGCTTCCAGTATCGGTGAAATGAAGGTTGCCATGATGTCAGGCCTCGGTGGCGCGCGCGCGCTCTTCCCGTCGGACATCGCCGTTGACCGGCACGCCGGTCTCCAGCGCCGCCGCCACCAAAATGGCGTAGGCTTCATCCAGATCTTCACGCGTGTGTTCACTGGTCACGCTGATGCGTAAGCGGGCGTCACCCACGCTGACGCCCGGGAAGACCACGGTCTGGCAGAATAGCCCGCGCGCCCGGACGGCGCGGCCGAACAGCAGCGTTTTGGCGTCGTCGCCCACCACCACCGGAATGATGGCCGAGTCGGAATGCTCAAGGTCAAAACCGGCGTTAAGCAGCAGCGTGCGGAAGTAGTAGATGTTGTCCCACAGCTTGGCCAGTCGCTCGGGTTCACGCAGCATCACGTCGATGGAGGCGATCACGCCGGCGGCGACTGCGGCGGGGATGGTGGCGGCGAAAACATAGGAGTTGGAGTAGAAACGCAGATATTCGACCACTTCGCCATCGGCGCAAACGAAGCCGCCTAACCCCGACAGCGCCTTGCTCATGGTGCCCAGCTCGAGATCCACCTGGCCTTTCATATTGAAGTGTTCCGCCGTGCCCGAGCCGGTTTTGCCCAAGACGCCGGTCGCGTGCGCGTCGTCGACCAAGACGCGTGCACCGTAGCGTTCGGCCAGCTTCATCAGGCGCGGCAGATCGACGATATCGCCGTGCATGCTGAAAACGCCATCGGTGACGATCAGCTTGCCGCCGGGGTGATCGGCGTATTTGGCCAGCGATTTTTCAAGGCTGGTCAAAGAGTGGTCATAAATTTTCCGCTGCGCGCCCGCCAATTTGCAGCCGTCCTGGATGCTCATGTGGTTAATGGCGTCGGTGAACACCAGGTCGTGTCGGCTGGTCAGAGCCGAGATGCATCCCAGGTTGGCCGAGTAGCCGGACGGATAGACGATGCAGTCTTCGCGCCCTTTGAGCTTGGCCAGTTTGCGCTCCAATTCCAGATGCAGCACGTTGCTGCCGGCGATGATGCGGCACCCGGTATTGGTGGCGCCGTATAGGCCAGCAGCGTCCTGGATGGCGTGGATCACTTCCGGATGGTTCGACAATCCCAGATAGCTGTTGGAGCCGAACATCAGAAATTCGCGGCTTTTGCCGGTGACCTCGTCGAACATGACCGCGCGGTTTTTGCACGGCGTTTCAAGCGGCATGCCGTACCAGTAAAGCTGACGCTGTTTTTTATCGCGATAAAAAGCGCCGAATTCACGCGTTTTATGGAACAAATCCGGGTGCTCAATGCCGACGAAGTCCCGCATGGTGCGCGGATCGCCGAGCTCATCGCGCGCGTCCGGCGACGCGGGCGCCTTGGTGGGCTGCGGCGCGGCGGACGCGGCGGTGTGCTGGCCAAAGCGGCTGAACCACGCTGCGCCCTGTTCCTGAACCAGTCGCGCCGCCAGGTTGTGCTCCAGTTCAGCCAACGTGCGGCACTCCGCCAGCGCTGCGCTATCGTCCAGGCCCAGCGTTTTGAGCAGCTCGTTGCGCGCCATCACCACCGCTACGGAGTCGATGCCCAGGTCGCCTTCGATGGCGGCGTCGGGGGACAGATCACGCACTTCATATCCGCTGTGGGTGGCGAACACCTGGCGCACGAGAGCGCTCAACCAGGCCTGAGGCGTCTCGGGGGCAGGTTGCGCGGCGGCGTTCGACGTCGGCAGCGTGAAACCGCGCTGCAAAATACCGTCGAGCGCATCCTGAATGGTTTTGATCTCCTGGATCTCCAGCGGCGTATTTAATTGAAACTGACGATTCAGCACCATGGCAATTTCCGCCAGCGCGATGGAGTCGACGCCCAAATCGTTTTCCAGATGGCTGGTCAGGGCCAGTGCCGACGGTTCATACTCGGTCAGCCGGGCGAAGGTGTGCAGCACCGACTGCCGGACGGCTTCATGCGCGTTTGCGGCGCTATCGACGGCGTGAACGCTCATGCGACACCCCCTGCGGCGACTTGCGCTTGCAACCGTTGCACCAGCGCGACCATCGCCTGTACCGAGGCGAAGTTCGCCGGATGGATCTCATGCATGCCGATGGCGACATGAGACTCCTGACGCAGAAAATCCACCAGATCGAAAATGGAGGCGGAATCGACGACGTTCAGTTCAAACAGCGGGGTTTGAGCGTTCAGGCCGTCGTGATCGCCATCCAGATACTGGGTGGCGATATGCTGGATCAATTTGCTTTCTAACATTGCGAGCTCCCGTTGCTAACTGGTTATTTTTCGCCGACGATCAGGGTGCGTGGGCCGGCTATTTTCATGATGCGCGCGTTGCTGAACCCCGCCAGACGGAACCTGTCCAGGTATTCCTGCGCGCTGCTCTCTATGCCACCGTCGGTGGAGACCAGCATGTTCAGCGACAGCAGGGCGGTAAATTCCGGCCCTGATTTGTCTTCGTTCAGCGGCGTTTCGGAAGCGATGAAGCGGCTGCCGGCCGGCATCGCCCGATAGATGTTGCGCAGGATGGTCAGTTGGGTTTCCGGGGCGTAGTCGTGCAGCATCCATCCCAGGTGGATCAGGTCATAGCCGCCGATCGGCAGATCGCCGCTGATGACATCGCCCTCCACGACGTCAATGCGTTCGCCATAGCCTTGCAGCGTCAGCTTGTCGCGCAAAAACGCCGAGGCTTGCGGCAGTTCGCAGATCGCCAGTGCGATCCCCGGATAAGCGTCGGCGATCGCCATCGGCAGGCTGCCGATCCCGCTGCCGATATCCAAAAACGCACGGTGTTGCGAGAAGTCGTAATCGCGAACAAAGCCGGCGATAAAGGGCGCGGCGAATTTACCGAGAAACTCCTGGAAGTCCGCCACGTCGTCCGGATTTTGGTACAGGATGTCGAACCAACTGCGGTCATCGCCGAATACCGTGCGGCGCTGGTGGGCATCGTTTCGCACCGCCGTTTTCAGCTCGCCCCACAGCGGATACAGGAAGGTATCGATGTGGCGGCCCAGCCATCCCAGCCACTGCGGTTCGTCGCTCAACAGAAAAGCCCGGTGGGCGGCGGGCAGATGATAAAGGCCGTCTCGTTGGTCGAGATACCCCATGGCCCGCAGCGCGATGAGCAACTGCTCGGTCGAACGCGCCGGGCAGTCAAGCCGCGCGGCAATGTGCGCCGCGTCGGCGTCCCGATCGCGCAGCTGATCGAACAGCTTCAGCGCCAGCGCGGCGGTCAGCGCCTTGGCCTGGAAAAAGCCCATCATCTGATTGACGGCATCTTGCTTGGTTAAAGGCATTGCTGGCTCCCTAGTCTAAAAAGGTGGAGAGTTCCTCGCACACCGTGGCAAAGGCGCCGACGAAACGGTCGATCTCGGCTTTGCTGATGATGAGCGGGGGTTGAATACGGATCACCGTCGAGCTGTTGGCGGTAATGAAGGTCAGGATCTTGTGGTCCTGGCACAGCTTGGTGACGAATTTCATGCAGAACATTTCGCCGAGCGCCTGTTCCATGCGATCCATCGCCGCCCGCAGATGGGCTTGCACCGGATCGGGCAAGAATTTCCAGGTGGTGTGCCAATCGCCCGGCAGCCGGGTGGCGAATTCGCGGGCGGAGGCGTTGACCGCGCCGGTGAACGCCTGGTCGAACTGGATCCCCAGCATCAGGCCGCGGCCGCGCACCTCGCTGACGAACGGATAGCGGGCGGCGATCTCGCTCAGTGCCTGCTTAAAGTAGGCGCCCATCCGTTCGGCATGGCCGACCAAATCCTGCGCCAGGATCTCGCGCAGCGCGCTGAGGGCGACAACTGAGGCGAGGTTGCCGCCGCCGTAGGTGGAGCTGTGCACCAGGAAGCGATCCGCCGTGCCATAGGCTTTTTGCCAAAGATCGGCTCGGCACAGCGTGGCGCCGATGGGGATCAGGCCGCCGGACAGGGATTTCGACAGCATCAGCACGTCCGGCTCGATACCGTCCCATTCGCAGGCGAAAAGTTTGCCGGTGCGCCCAAGCCCGGTTTGCACTTCGTCCACCATCAGCAGCACACCGGTCTCGCGGCAGAGCTGCTGCACCGCCTGCAGGTAACCGGCGGGCGGGATATGCACGCCGCCTTCGCCCTGGATCGGTTCGATCATCAGCGCGCCGACGTCTTCACGGTTCAGCGCTTCCCGCAGCGCGGCGAGATCGCCGAACGGCACTTCCACCATTGCGTCCAGCAGCGGTGTGAAATAGCGGCGGTGTTTGTCTCGTCCGGTGATGGACAACGCGCCCAGCGTTTTACCGTGGTAACTGTTGCGCAGATAGGCGATGCCCGGCTTGCCCGTCGAGGCCTTGGCGATCTTCATCGCGGCTTCGACGGCTTCGGTGCCGGAGTTGCTGAAGAACACCCGGCCCATATTGCCCGGCGCCAGACGACAGAGCACTTCGGCCAACTTGGCGGTCTGTTCGGGAATGGAAATGTATTGAATGAAGTTGGGACCTTGAGCGTCGAGGTAGTTTTTCAGCGCGTTGACCACTGGCTGCGGGTTGTGGCCCAGGTTTAGGCACCCGTAGCCCGCCACCATGTCCAGGAAAGCCTCGCCCGCATCGTCATACAACTGGGTGCCGGCGGCGCGGCGGAAAACGTTGTCGCAGCGCTGCAACTTAAGGAAGTCCACCATCATGGGGTTGATGTATTGATGATAGCGGTCGAGGGTGTCTTCCCTGGCGGGCGTTTGGGCGATGACCGCGTCGATAAACGCCAGGCGCGATGCGGGCAGCGCCGCATCAGCCGATTCCCCGGCATAGATGTCATGGTGGTAGTAGCGCTTGAGATTGGTCACGCTCTGCCGATCGATGCGCTCGCCGTACGAGGCCAGCGGATAGGCGAAGAACCCGTGGCGCTCGGCGATTTCACCGATCTCCAGCACTTTTTCCGGCGCCAGATAGCGGCCCAGCGAAAAGTTTTCCCGCCGGTTTTCCAGCGCCAGCACAATGGTTTCCGCCATGCAGCCGTTCAATTGTTGCTTGATGGTGACGTTGAGCGATTCTCCACCCAACTTGACCGCATCGGTGGCGGTGACGCAGCCGCCGTCGATGATCAGAATGTCATCCCGCGCCGGGCGCGTTTCCGAAGCGATATCCCGCGGCAGCGCCACGTCGATGAAGATCGAGCCGGGTTGCAGTCTGGCGGGGTCGATCACGCCGCCGGCGGAGGTCGCGGCGGCAAACAGTTTGCAGCGCGGGTAGAGATCTTCGGGATCGCTGGTCAGGGTGACGCGCGAGTGATACTCCTCGGGCAAATGGCTGAGCAGTTCGCTGCGATCATGGTTGCCGGCGCGGTGCAGCAAATGGAGAGAGAAACCGTGCGCCAGCAGCAGACGGCTTAGCGCCAGGCAGATCGATCCCGGATAGCCGACGATGGCGACGGGTTCCTCCTCCGGGCGGATTTCCAGCCAGGACTGGATCTGCATCAAGGCCTTGTAGCCGGCGTAGGTGGTCAGAGAGTTGCCGGAGGTGACCGGTACCGGCGACTTTTCCGCAGTGGCTTCGCCGCGTCGCCCAACGATAGAGGTAAAACCGCCGAGACCGACCAGTTCGGCGCCATCGCCGGCCAGCTCTTCGATGCCTTGGACCACCCTGGCGGCGATACCGCGTGCGTCGGCCAGCATTTCATCCGCCACCAGCGGCATGTATTTGATCACCCCTTCGCAAGTGGCGCCGGTCGCCGAGGTGATCCTGGCGAAGTTCATAAAGGGAACCAGGTTTTGTCGTTCCCACAGTTCACGCGTATAGCCGCTGTGCTGCTCGGTCGAGTTGCGTTGCAGCAGATCGAGCATTTTGACGTAACGTTTCAACCCCAGCGAGGTGGGATGAGCGATGAATCCGAATTTCATGAGGTGGCTTCCTGTGTAGGATCTTGGTCGAAGGCGGTGCTGGTCGATTCGGGCTGTTGGGCCGCCCAGGCTTTGCGCTCCTGCAGGGCGTCGTGGTCGCTCGGATCGCGCTGCCAGCCTTTGGCAGTGGCCAGCGAGATACCGTCGCCTTCATTGTTGTGCCCCAGCACCACGGAGAACAGATTGAGTCGGTGCGGCGTGGTCAGCGCCTGGCGAATGACGTCTTCGTCGAAATGCGTAAGCGTTTTGCTCTGGATATGGAAGTTATTGACCGTTTGTTCGACGTCCGGCTGTTCGACGTTCACCAACCGCATTTGCCGCGAGGTGCGATTGAACAGAATGCGTTCCTGATAGGTATTGATGACGGACAGCCCGCCGTTGCATAAATAGAAGACGGTGATGCTTTTATTCAGCAACTGCGGATGGGTGAGAATGTTGTCGATAAAAGCCGGCAGGATGTCCGGTACGATCCCTTTAGCACCGTCGCCGATAAACGCCATCACGTGGCTTGGGCTGGTGTAAGCCAGGTAGCCGGTGGCCAGCAGAGCGTCGCCCATCAGGGCGCGGCCATACCAGCCGGAAAAGCCGCGGCGCGTTTTAGCGACGTTGCGCGCGGCGGAGATGCCGCACCGGCCGACGTCATATACGCCGGTAAAATCGAACCCCTCCGTTTCGATCAGTTCTTCAATCACTCGGTTCAACTGGCAGAAGAAGTAGTTGGCCGACATGGGCAGACTGGGAAGCTGGCTGACCACGTCGGAAGGCGAATCGAGATAGGCGGCGATCAGCGCGCGGCGTCTTTCCCGCAATGCCGGATCGACGTCGAGATGCGCTTTCACCGTGCGCAGGAACGCCAGACAGTTCATATGCAGGTGCAGATCGGCATAGGGCGACAGATGGCGCTCATCGTGCGTGACCTGCACCAGGTGAACCTTGCGTTCCAGCCTGCCGTCGGAGAAGGGGGTGGTGATCTGAGCGACGCGGCTTTTGATCATAAACAGGCTCTGCTCGCTCATGGCGTTGAGCTTGTCGTTGGTGTGCAGGAAGTTGTAGACGCGCGGGCTGTAGCCGTAAATCGCCAGGGTGCCCAGGTAGTGGGGATTGCGCCGACCCTGATAATATTTCGGCGCCGAGCCTGGATGGGCCAACGAGTCCACCAGGGCGATGCCGGCGGCGTCGGCGATGTCATGGATCAGGGCGTATTCGTCGTCGCTGACCGGGCCCAGCTGCCACACCAGCCGTTCCGGCCCGCGGTTGATCAGCGCTATCGCCTGTGCCAGGCTTTCGCTCATCGGCAGCGGATCGTCCGCCGACAGAACCGGGATCGGCGAGGGATCGCAGACGGCGCCCTCCAGCGACAGGGTCGACTCAAGCACGTTTTGCGTCGCCAGAATCACCACCGGCCCCTGGCCTTGATGATAAAGGCGGAAGGCTTCCGTCAAACCGGTGCCGATCGTTTCGACGTCATCGATATAAACGAACGGGATGCGGCGGGCGACAAGTACTTCACGCATGTCTTCCGTCGGCGTCAGCGTTCCCTGGAAGCTGTACCATTGATTGTCGCGGTTTTCCGCCGCGACGATGATGCCCTGGGCGGCGGTTTCCTTGAGGTTGGCCAGCGTACCCTTGAATTCATCCATCATCCCGGAGGTCACTACGCCGAGGAACGGCATGCGATACAGCTGCCAGTTGGCCATGGCGCCGCAGGCGATGGCGTGTTCGTTAGGTCCGCGCAGGATCAGCGCGCCGCGCGCCTCCGCATGCCGATCCAGATAGCCGATCAGATTGGAGATGATCGACCCGGTGTAATAGGACACCAGCCAGCGTTCGGCGGCGGTACGCTCGAAAAATTGAATCAGCTGCTCACCCAACGTGTTGTGCAGCGCCAGCGCGCCGATCGGCTTGACCCGGCGGTTGGTGTAGTTCATCTCGAAGAAGTCCATCCACAGGCACAACAGCTCGGTTTGGAAGATCGCCGGATCTTCGCTGCGCACGATTTCGCGGTATTGCTGCGGCAGGTAGCGGAAGGGCGATCGCAGCTGGCGAATGAACGCAACGGTGGAGAAGGTGGTGTAAAACGCGGGAATGCCGCTGCGCTGCAAGGCGCTGTAAAAGGCGTCCAGATCGCGATCGATCTGTTCGATGCTGTCATCGACGCCGGCCGGCGTGGTCTGATCGTAGAACAGCATGCCCAAATGAAATTCGGGACGCTGTTCCAGCGCATGGGTATAGATGATCTTGCCGGTGGCCTCTGCCAGGCTGGCGCATTGGATGATGCGAACGTTGATAGCCTTGTTTTGGCCTTTGAGAAAGTGCAACGCCTTTTCGCGCGCGGCCAGATAAAGCGAGTCCGCCGCCAGATCCAACAGTTTCAGCGGCATTTCGGACTGGATATGCACGCGGTTGAAAACATAATCGCGGATATCGTTCAGTACGCTGAGTCCGGTTTGGAAAAACGCCGGGTTGCGCGTCACCACCACCACGCCGACCGTCAGGGTATCGGGATCTGCGTCGGTGCGGCAGGCCTGGCGCTCCGCTTGCCACACTTGCTCGTAGGCGGCGGAGTTGGTGAGTCTTGCTTGTCCTGTCAGGGTCGTCATGATGAGTTCCTTGTGCAGCCAAAATGGAGTGACGGCTTCAGCCAGGCGGGCAAATTCGGCACGACAAAGCCCGCGACGGTCTCTGCAGGCGGCGGTTGCCGCGCGCATCACCTTCGTTGAATTGTGCTGTTTTCAGGCGGATGGTTTACCTTCGCCGGATGTGGTGCTGACTAGCCATCGGCACGTTCTCCGCGTTGAATAATGACCGTCCCGCTGTCGCCGTCGAGAATCAAGGTGTCGCCGCTGTTGATCAACTGGGTGGCGTTCTTGAGATTGACCGCCGCGGGGATGCCGAATTCGCGTGCGACGATGCAGCTGTGGGACAGCGCAGAGCCGATATCGGTGACGATGCCCGCCGCCAGCGCGAAGAGCGGGGTCCAGCTGGCGTCGGTAAAGCGCGCTACCAGGATTTCGTTGGGCTGCAGCTCGCCGGCCTGCGCCAGCAGATCGGTGATGACGCGCGCTTTCGCCACCACTTTGCCGGGGCTGGCCGCCAGGCCGGACAGCATGCCGGCGGCGTTTTCCGCCGTGGGGGCTTTCATCCTGGGCTGATACCCCCCGACGATCGCCATCGGCGGTTCTTCCGCATGCAGGTTCAGCAGATGCTGGTGGCGATTGCGCTCGATCAGATCGGCGGCGAACGCCTCCTGTGCCGACTGTTCCCCCGCCATAAACGCGCGGAAGCGCTCGAAGTCCACATAGGGCAGATCGGCCTGTTTGACCAGGCCTTGTGCCTCCAGGCGCCGCAGCACTTCCAACATGATGCGGCGGTAGAACCAGGTTTCGGTGACGAAGGTTGGCCGGGTCGCTTCGCGGCGTTCGGCCATCACGCCATACAGTTTGGTGATGAACTTCAGCTTCATCCGGCCAAACCAGGGCATCGCTTTAAGCAGCGTCGCGCTGTCTTCATGGCGCAGCCGCTCTGTTTCCCGCAGTTTCGTGTGCAGATCCACCGGATGTTGCAGATACATTTTCATCACTTGCAGCAGGTAGCTGGGATCGTCGTTCCAGCGCGGAAGACTCAATTCGAACTCCTGACGGCCACGGGCGCCGAACTCGAATAGGAAGGCGCTGAAATCGCTTTGCCAGAAGGCGCGCGATTCGGGATCGGTGGGCAGGACGGTGACCAGTTCCTGTGCGCTGTGTCGCTCGAACAGGGCCTTCAACGCCGGTTGACGATTGACCGTCTCCACCAGGCTGAGAATGCCCAGCGTGACTTCGATGGTGCGCAGGTTGTTCATCGACGCCTTGATGCGATTTTGCAATCCGTTGCCGCGGCCTTTGAGGTAACGTTCGCAGGTCAGCGCCAGCGCATCGTAGAGCGCGAACGACTGAAGGAAGAAGGGCATATAGGCGGCGCAGCTGTCGAGGAAGTAACCGTCGATGCGGCTGAGTTCCCGCTCCAGCTCCTGATGCGTCATGGTGGTCAGATCCAGCGCCAGAAAGCGGCGCGTCTCGCGCTGGCGCAGGGCGATCATGGCATCGACGGTCGCGCCGGCGCTGCGCAGGTTATGCTTCTGCTGTTTCAGCCAATGCCAGGCGCTCTTGAGATAAGCCCATCCCTGTACGCCGGGGCCATAGGGGTTTTTGTACCCGCTGAAATCGATATCGGTGGTGGCGTAGCGGGTCGTGAACTTCATTTCGTCGCGGGTGGGCGGGCATTGGCGGAGCATGTAGGCCGATCCGGAGATATTCAGATAGACGTAGCCTTGCAAATACCCCATATAAATCTGCCAATTGCCGATATCCGCCAGCCCCATGGTTTTGATCGCCGGGCCATGAATATGCTTTTGGTAGAACTGGCAAAACGACAGCCCCAGCGGCGTCATCAAGCCGGTGACGATCTCGCCGGTGTCCATTCGGGAGAAAAAGGCCCGTTCCTTGATCGTCGGATCGCTTTCCCACGGGTTGGCGTAAAGCATCTGAACCGGTTTGGCCTGCGAGGTGATCGGCCGCGCCTGCAGGAGCCACACGCGATCGTCTTTCACCGCCCATTCGATATCCAGTTCCGCGCCGTAAATCATCCGCGTTTGCCTGGCCAGCCTGGCAAGCTGTTGCAGCTGTTCCGGGGTTAGGCTGGGGGCGTCTCGCCTGGCTTCGGGCGTTTGCAGCAGCGTAACCTGTCCCTGAGGATCGCGTTGGCAATAGTGCGGTTTGTGACGAATTTGCCGCTCGCGGATCTCGCCGCTCGCCTTATCCAAAATGAAGCTGTCGGTGGTGACCTGTCCGGAGACCACGCCTTCCCCCAGCCCCCAGCAGCTGTCGATGACGATGTGGTTGGCATCGCCTGTCAGCGGATCTTGGGTAAACATGACGCCGGCGGCGTCTGCATCCACCATGATTTGCAAGACGACGGCGATATCGCTCTGCGCCGCCGATGTCCGGCTATACTGGGCGGCGCGTTCCGCCCAGAGCGACGCCCAGCAGGATTGCACCTTGCGCACCACCTCGTCATCCCCGCGCACGTGCAGGTAAGTGTCGTATTGCCCGGCGAAAGAGTGGGTCAGGCCGTCTTCTTCCAGCGCTGAAGAGCGCACGGCGAGCGAGGCGCCGTCGCCCAACTGTTTGCAGGCGTGACGGATCGCCAGATCGAGCGGGGCGGGGATGGCGGCGCTCAAAATCATATCGCGCACGTTGCCCGGCGCACCCGTGTCGAGCAGCGCTCCCGGCACGGCGAACTCGATAAACTGCCGGTAAGCCTGCGCGGTGATGCAAAACGCCGGCGGTACCGGCAAGCCCGCCTGAATCAAATGATTCAACGAATGGGCTTTGCCGCCCAGGCGATGGGGTTCCAGCGTTTTATCGCCGGAAAGTTCAACCACCAGGGTAGGATTCATGACATCACCTCCGCAGGCGTAACGGGCATTGCGAGGCGTTCTCTCACCGCTTTGGCGGCGTTCAGCCCGGCTAACACCGCGCTTTCGATATTACCGATGCCCACGCTGTCCTGATTGGCGAAGTGAATATTCTCAAACGGCCTGCTGGCCTGGTGAAACACGCCCTGAGCCTGTTGTCCGGCGACCGAGGTCACCAGACCCGCGGGCCAGAACCAGATTTGAATGTCTTCAATGATGTCGGCGTCAATGCCCATGTTGCCCAGCACTTTGGCGATTTCGACATAGGTCTGTTGCTGCAGCGCCGGGAACTCGTTCTGCGCGGTGCGACCTTGCCGCTCTGGGCGAGTGGTCGGTTTGAGCAGGGTTAATACCCCGGCTTCCGCGCTGAGGTGATTGTCCATCCAATTGGCGATCAGACAGGTGCCGGCTTTGCTCCAATAGTAAGGTGTGCGGGTGTTTTCCGGCTCGATCAGATAGCCGCCGAACGAGTGTTCGAGGATCGGTTTTTTCAACAGCACGTTCGCCAGGTAGTAATCTTCATGGCGGATCTGACGGATCGCCGCCAATTGCTCTTTGGGCAGTGTGGGCAACCAGGTGGGCAAATGCGTTTTGGGGGCAGCCCAGATCACTTGTTTGGCTCTGATTTCGCTGGCCGCGCCATTGACGCTGAACCGGATCACCGTTTCGTCGCCGCCGGGTGTGATGCTTTGAAGCTGTACGCGGCTTTGCAGCCTGACGTTGTTTTGCTCCTCAAGATAGTCGAGCAGCCCGGCGCTGATGCTGCCGTTACCGCCCGGCAGCGTGACCAGATTGCCGCGTAAATACCCCACCAGGAAGTGCAATCCGACATAGGCGGAGACTTCGCGAATATCGAGACATTCCACGCGCAGCGTGGTGCTGACGGCATTCTCTACCAGCTTGCCGAATTTTCTCGGCGGCCGCAGATCCGCCGGGATCTGATCCAGTTTGTGCGGTTCGAACAGATAAGTGTACAGCGGGATAGTGTCGAGCAGCGCCATATTCGCTTTGCTCCAGGCGCTCTGCGGCGTCCAGGGCAGGCTGGGGTACCGCTCGCCGCGCGGCGAGAAGGTATCGAGGAAGGCGTACAGATCGGCAAAGATCGGATCGCCCAGCTGTTTTGCCGCGATAACATAAGGTTTACCGATCAAGGCATGCAGGAATAGTTGTCCCGTCAGGCGCCAGACGGCGGGTTTCAGCAGGTAGACCGGCTGTTTGAAAAAACCAACGACGACTTCACCCAGGCATCGGAGCAGCAAGAAGGTGTCGAAAAACACCAGCGTGTCCTTTTCATTGGACTTGTAGGCGCCGCTCAGACCGATTTTCTTCAGCAGTTGCAACATGAACGAACCCGGCAATGGCTCCTGGAAGCAGACGCCGGCGATGGGAAACTTCAGACGATTCACCGCGTGGTAGCGCGCGTTGCCGCCAAAGGAAGCGCTTTTTTCCAGCACCAGAACCCGGCGTTCGGTCAGTTCGCTGGCCGCGGCCAAACCGGAGACGCCGCCGCCGATGATCACCACGTCATACTCGCCGTCCAGCGTGGGGGTTACCGAGCCGCCTGACGCCGGCGTGGAAAAGTCGCGCGTGGGGAACGTGCGCGGCTTGGGTTTGCGGTGGTGTTGTTGCCGCAGCATGTACAGCGCCGCCATCGCGAAAATCGCATCGAGCAATATGACCTGCGGCTGGGCGCGGTGCAGGATCGTGACAAATCCCGCCATCATCAGCAGCTGGCAGTAGATGATCAATGTCGTCCAACGCGGGTTGAACATCAAGACCGCACCGGAGACAAACAGCGCCACGCCGATCAGCGCGTTAACCGCTGTACCCTGCGCCGCCAGCCAAGCCGTCACCCCGGCGTACCAGGTGCCCTGGTTCGCCACGGCCGCCTGCTGCAGAATATCGGCGACGTTTTCCAACTGAGGGAAGGCTTTCGCCAGGCCGGCCAACATATAGAGCACGGCAAAAACGCGTTGAACGATCATCATGCGACTCCCCGCAGACCCAGCTTGCGGGCGACAATTTCTTTTTGTATCTCGTTGGTGCCGGAGAAGATCCGGCTGGGGATCACGTTCAGCAAGTGGCGCACCAGACCGAGTTCTTGATCCATGCCGGCTCCGCCGAAGATTTGAATCGCGTCCAGCGCGGACTGCACGGCATATTCGGAAATCAACAGTTTGCTCATGGCGATGTCGATCTCGGCGTCCTGGCCCCGATCGTGTTTCCAACAGGCGCGGTAGAGCATTAGCCGACACTGTTCCAGACGCAGTTTCATCTCGATGATGCGGTTGGAGACGGACTGAAATTGGCCGATCGCTTTGCCGAATTGTCGGCGTTGTTTGGCGTAGTCCAGCGCGCTGTCGAGCACGCGCTCCATTGCGCCGATAAACAGAGCCGACAGGCAGCCCTTTTCCCAGATCATTGAATCGTGGAAGATGGCGCCGCCGGCGCCCGGCATGCCGAGCCGTTGGGCCTCTGGAATGAAGACGTCGTTGAAGGTCAGTTCGCTCCACGGGCAGTTGGAGAGGCAATCTTTCGGGCTGACGGCGCCTACGTTTAAGCCTGGCATCCCTTTCTCGAGCACAAATGCGGACACGCCCATAAAGCCATGTTCGGGATGGGTTTTCGCATAGACGATGAAGATGTCGGCAATCGGCGCGTTGGTGATGAAAATTTTGTTTCCGTTGAGCCGGTAGCCGCCTTCACAGGGTTGAGCGGTTGATTTCATGGCATAAATATCGGAACCGGCGTCCGGCTCCGTCGCCGCATTCGCCGCGATCAGTTTTCCGGCCGCCAACGCTTCGAGATACTGCGCTTTTAATGCTTCGGAACCGAAGCGGGAAAGCGGGATCACGCAGGCGCACAGATGAGCGCAGAGCGAAAAGGACATGCCGATGTCGCGGCTGCCTTTACCCAGCGCCTCAATCATCAGCGCAGTATCGAGCGCGCTAATGCCCAATCCGCCGAACGCGGTCGCCACGGGGGCTCGGGTAAAGCCATAGGCGGCGGCTTGTCGCCACAAATCCAGGCTTAATACCTGCCGTGAAAGCCGATCATGCGCATCCTGATCCAGCACCTCGCGGGCAAAACGCTGAGCGGATTCGCTTAGAGCCTGCTGCTCGCTTGATAAGTTAAAATCCATGACGAACTCCGCCATCGGGTTGAGAGATTAAATTAGCTAATATTTCTAGTTTGGAGGTGGCCAAAACTCAAACAGGCGAAGTAATGGTAAATGTAAATAAATGTTTATTTATGTGGTTTATTATTACAATTTTGTTAATTTGTGTTTTTATTTTGTTGTTTTAATTGTGTTTTATTTTGTGTTATTTATACACAAAAATTTACATATAATAAAAATCTTAATTTGATCAAATTTTAATAGGTTAGATTGTCTATTGTTTTTTGATGAATACTTTGCAAGTGAAGTATCTATCTTTTGGCTGTGGCTATCGGTTTCTCATCGCTATCGACGGTAGGGCGTTGAGGCTTGGTGAGTGGCGTAAAGCGGCTTAAGATAGGAGGTGAGCAGGAGCATTCCGGAGGAAAAAATGAATATTAGCGACGTCGCGAAAAAAACCGGTTTAACCAGCAAGACGATTCGTTTTTACGAAGAGAAAGCGCTGATTACCGCCCCGATTCGCAGCGACAACGGTTACCGCCACTATTCCGCCAGGCATGTCGAAGAGTTGACGCTGCTGCGCCAGGCGCGGCAGGTGGGCTTCAACCTGGACGAGTGCCGCGAGCTGGTGGCATTATTCAACGATCCGGCTCGCCACAGCGCCGACGTGAAGGCGCGCACGCTGCAGAAGGTGGCGGAGATCGAAAAGCACATCAGCGAACTGGGTGAAATGCGCCAGCGTCTGCTTACGCTGGCGGAACAATGCCCGGGTGACGAGGGAGCCGAGTGCCCCATCATCAATAATCTGGCGGGGTGTTGCCGTTCGAATTAACGGTTGATGGCGCGGATCACCAGCGTGACGCCTTCCACTGCCACCACTTCCACCTCGGTGCCGGCGGGCAGATCTTCCGCCGCCTGCGCACGCCAACTGCTGTCGCCGATATTGATGCGCCCCATGCCGTTGTGCATCGGCTCCGTCAGCGTGGCGCGGGTGCCGATCAACTGCCGGTTGCGCTGGTTGAGCACCGGCGAACCGCCGGATGCGGCCGCCGGGCGCCGGCGCAGCCAGTACCACCACAGGTAGGCGACGACGACGGTCAGGACGGCGAAGATCACGCCCTGCCATTCCCAGGTGAGCGTCGGCAGTAGCCAGATCAAGGCGCCGACCAACAGCGCCGCCACGCCGCTCCACAGCAGGTAGCCACCGGCGCCGAGCATTTCCGCCGCCAGCAACAGGCCCCCGAGGGAGAGCCAGAACCACAGCGGATTCGCCGCGATCAGTTCGAGCATGATTATTTGCCTTTGCTTTCTTTCAGCAGTTCGGTAATGCCGCCGATCGAGCCGAGCAGGCTGCTGGCGTCCAGCGGCATCATCACCACCTTGCTGTTGTTGGAGGAACCGATCTTCTGCAGCGCGTCGGTGTATTTCTGCGCCACGAAGTAGTTCACCGCCTGAATGTTGCCGCTGGCGATGGCGTCGGACACCAGCTGGGTAGCGCGCGCCTCGGCCTCGGCGGCGCGTTCACGCGCTTCCGCCTGCAGGAATGCCGATTGGCGCTCGCCTTCGGCCTTCAGGATCTGCGATTGTTTCTCCCCTTCGGCGCGCAGAATGGCCGCCTGACGCACCCCTTCTGCCTCCAGGATGTCGGCGCGCTTGGTACGCTCGGCCTTCATCTGGGCGTTCATCGAGGCGATCAGTTCCGCCGGTGGGCGCACGTCGCGGATCTCGATACGGGTGATTTTCACCCCCCACGGATTGGTCGCTTCATCGACGATGTGCAGCAGACGGCTGTTGATGCTGTCGCGCTGCGACAGCATTTCGTCCAGTTCCATCGAGCCGAGCACGGTGCGGAAGTTGGTCATGGTCAGGTTGACGATCGCCTGTTCGAGGTTGCTGACCTCGTAGGCGGCGCGCGCCGGGTCGACCACCTGGATAAAGCACACCGCATCGATGGCCACGTTGGCGTTATCGCGGGAAATCACTTCCTGCGAAGGGATGTCCAGCACCTGCTCCATCATATTGATTTTGCGGCCGATGCGGTCCATGAACGGCACCACCAGGTTCAGGCCCGGCATCAGCGTTTTGGTGTAGCGGCCGAAGCGTTCTACCGTCCATTGGAACCCCTGCGGCACAATTTTGACGCCGGCGAACACCACAATCAGTGCGACGACGATCACGATGGGAATAAAAGTAAGCATGCAAACCTCCTGTCAGACATATGTAAACAGATATTACGTCAGCGCCGGAAAAATGCCTACTGATACCGCGACTTAATCCAGGGCGCCGACAAAACCCGCGATCAGCGGATCCCGCGTCTGGAACAGGCTGATAAGGGTGCGCACCGCTTCGCCGCAGCGAGCATCGGACCAGGCCAGCGACAGGGGAGAGGGCTGGCGCGGATATCTGAGCTGCTTGGCCACCAACTCGCCGCTATCAAGATAAGTTTGGCACAGTTGACGCGGAAGGAAACCGATCCCGAGACCGCGCAGATGGCACTCCAGCTTGGTGCGCAGATCCGGCACCTTGATCTCCTGCTGGCCCGACAGCAGCCAGGCGGTGCGCTTGGCCAAATGGCGGGCGGTATCTTCGACGTTGATTGCGGCGTAAGGGCGCAGCTGCGTTTCGCTCAGCGGATCGGCGGCAGCGGCCAGCGGATGCGTCGGCGAAATGGCGAACACCCAATCGATCTTGCCGAGCGGCAGCACCTTGATGCTGTTTTCCAGCGATTCATTGCCCGCCGCGCCGATCGCCAGATGGCAATCCTCATTCAGCAGTGCGTCCCACACGCCCATGTACACCTGGCGGGAAATGTGGAATTGGGTGAACGGGTATTTGTCGTGCAGGTGAGTCAGCAGCCTGGCCACGGCGGCGGCGTCGTACAGCAGGTTGTTGATCACGATATTCACCTGATGCTCTACGCCGTCGTTGATTTGCCGCAGTTCGCCCGGCATGGCGTCCAGCCAGGTGTGCCATTGGCGGCAGCGCTCCAGCAAATACTCCCCGGCCGGCGTCAGGTTGACGGTGCGGGTGGTGCGGATAAACAGCTGCGTGCCGATGCTCTCTTCCAGCGTTTTAATGCGGTAGCTGATGGTGGCGGTGGTTTTGTGCAGCAACTCTGCCGCGCGCGAGAAGCTTTGGCACTCGGCAACTTTGATAAACGAACGAATGGTTTCGTGATCCAGCATGTGGGGTCCTTGGCTGACACCGCCTTTTCGGTTATCGGTGAGAAGAATCTACTTGATGTTGCGGCGCGATAGGCAGTGGCAAAGCCCAACCCCACGATCCCGGTCACAGAATCACCGGATAGCGATGAACATACGCAGCCCTATTATTGTCGATAGTGGATCAGGTGGTTTTTTAATTCATTGATTTCAAGCAATTAATATGGTCTGCCGATCGTGAAATGTGCGGGTGATCTTGTTATGGAAAAATTTTCCAAAAAATTGCTGTCAAATTCGCCATGCGCTGTCTAGAGTGAAGGCGTTGGGTGAAATATCGCCGTTTAATCGTCGTCTGGGTCATGCGCTTTGGAGAATCACATGGATTTAGTCATCGAAGAATTAACGCCGGCGGCCTTTGCGCCTTATGGCGACGTATTGCAGATAGAGGGCTCGCGTTTCTTTCATATCAATGACGGGAAAACCGAGCGTTATCACGATCTCGCCAAGATTGAGGTGTCGGACGGCAACCGGGTGCTGGCCAGCATCAACCGGGCAGAACCCTGCGAGCTGCCGATGACCTTTTCCCTGTTGGAAAAGCATCCGCTCTCGTCACAGGCCTTTGTGCCGATGAACGGCGAACGCTTCGTGGTGATCGTCGCCGAACCGGGCGAAACCATCCCCGTCGGCACGATGCGCGCCTTTATCACCAACGGCAAGCAGGGGATCAACTATCATCGCAACGTCTGGCATCACCCGCTGTTCGCCTATGCGAAAGTCACCGACTTTTTCACCATCGATCGTGCAGGCGCCGACAACTGCGTGGTCAGCCGCTTGCCGGAGCCGTATCGCATAGTTTTGGCATAGCGCTGGCCGCACGCCGCGCAGGGCGTTTATCATAGCGTCAACCATGCCGTCACTGACAAAGGAAGCTTGAATGACCGAATTACGCAGGAAAGGACGACCCGCCACCGAAGCCGGCGCTACCAAAGGGGCACAGGCGTTGGATCGCGGGCTGGAGATCCTCCAGTACCTGGCCAACGCCGGGGGAAGCTCGTCGGTTTCCGTGCTGTCCGAGAAGCTGGAGTTGCCGCTGTCCACCACCTTCAGATTGTTGAAAGTGTTGGAGAAATCGGAATTCGTCTTTCAGGATCCTCAGCTGGGCTGGTGGCATATCGGTATTCAGTCGTTCACCGTCGGCTCCGCCTATATGAACGATCGCGACGTGGTATCGGTGGCTGGGCCGTTCATGCGGCGGCTGATGCTGCTGTCCGGCGAGACCGCCAACCTGGCGATCCGCAACAATTTCGATGCGGTGCTGATTCGCCAATGCGAATGCCAGGCGATGGTGCGCATGTGCGCGCCGCTGGGCAGCCGCTTGCCGCTGCACGCATCGGGCGCCGGCAAGGCGTTGCTGTACCCGCTGGCGGAAGAGGAGATGCTGGATCTGATCGTGCGTTCGGGGCTGCAATCCTACACGCCGAAGACGCTGACCAGCGTGAACCTGCTGCGCAAGGATCTGCATCAGTCGCTGGAGCAGGGCTACACCATCGACGATGAAGAGCACGCGCTGGGCCTGAACTGCCTGGCTTCGGCGATTTTTGATCGCAACAACAACGTGATCGCCGCCATTTCCATTTCCGGGCCCAGTTCGCGGGTCGGCAAGGAGCGGTTCAAAGAGCTGGGTGAACTGGTGGGGGAAGTGGCCAGAGATATCAGCGCCGCGCTGGGTGAATCGCGCAGCAAGGCGTAATCGTCACGCGCCGGGGTGAGCCGGCGCGGAACAAGACTCCCCGTTTGATGAGCAGACGGGTTTTTTTGACGGTATTTTAAAGTTGGAAAAATTTTCCAATAAATTAAGGAGAGCATCACATGGCAATTATGCGAGCGGTAGACGCGGCAATGCACGTGCTGGAAAAAGAAGGGATCACCACCGCGTTCGGCGTGCCCGGCGCGGCGATTAACCCGTTCTACGATGCGATGCGGCGACACGGCGGCATCAAACACTATCTGGCGCGGCACGTGGAAGGGGCATCGCACATGGCGGAAGGCTATACCCGCGCCGCTGCCGGCAATATCGGCGTATGCATCGGCACCTCCGGCCCGGCGGGCACTGACATGATCACCGGCCTTTACTCCGCCTCCGCCGATTCGATTCCGATCCTGTGCATCACCGGCCAGGCGCCGCGCGCGCGTTTGCACAAGGAAGATTTTCAGGCGGTGGACATCGAGTCGATCGCCAAGCCGGTGACCAAGATGGCGGTCACCGTGCAGGAACCGGCGCTGGTGCCGCGGGTGCTGCAGCAGGCGTTTCACCTGATGCGCTCCGGCCGGCCGGGCCCGGTGCTGATCGACCTGCCTTTCGACGTGCAGATGGCGGAGATCGAGTTCGATCCGGATACCTACTCGTCGCTGCCCGCCTATAAGCCGGCGGCCACCCAGGCGCAGATCGACAAAGCGCTGGATCTGTTGTGCGCGGCGAAAAAGCCGCTGATCATCGCCGGCGGCGGCATTCACAACGCCGATGCGGCGGATCTGCTGCAACGGCTGGCGGAGATCTGCAATGTGCCGGTGATCCCGACGCTGATGGGCTGGGGCGCCATTCCGGACGATCACCCGCTTATGGCGGGCATGGCGGGCCTGCAAACCTCGCACCGCTACGGCAATGCCAACCTGCTGGACTCGGATCTGGTGTTCGGCATCGGCAACCGCTGGGCCAACCGCCACACCGGTTCGGTGGACAAGTACACTGCCGGGCGCAAGGTGGTGCATATCGATATCGAGCCGACGCAGATTGGCCGGGTGATCTGCCCGGATCTGGGCATCGTTTCCGACGCGCGCATCGCGCTGCAAATGCTGGTGGACACGGCGCAGCGCCGTTTCGAACGCGGCGAGTTGCCGAATCGCGACGCCTGGTGCGCCGCCTGCCTGCAGCGCAAGCAAACGCTGCTGCGCAAGACCCACTTCGACAACGTGCCGGTCAAGCCGCAGCGGGTGTATGAAGAGATGAACCGCGCCTTCGGCCGCGACGCCTGCTATGTCACCACCATCGGGCTGTCGCAGATCGCCGCCGCGCAAATGCTGCACGTTTTCGAACCGCGTCACTGGATCAATGCCGGTCAGGCCGGCCCGCTGGGTTGGACGCTGCCTGCGGCGCTGGGCGTATGCGCCGCCGATCCGCAGCGCAAGGTGGTCGCGCTGTCGGGCGACTATGATTTCCAGTTCATGATCGAAGAGCTGGCGGTCGGCGCGCAGTTCAAGCTGCCGTATATCCATGTGCTGGTGAACAACGCCTATCTGGGGCTGATCCGTCAGGCGCAGCGCGGGTTCGATATGGATTACTGCGTGCAGCTGTCGTTTGAAAACATCAACAACGCGGAGATTGGCGAGTACGGTGTCGATCATGTCAAGGTGGCGGAAGGCCTGGGTTGCAAGGCGCTGCGGGTGTTTAAGCCGGAAGAGATCGCGCCGGCGTTCCATCAGGCCCAGGAACTGATGCAGCAGCACCGGGTGCCGGTGGTGGTGGAAATCATCCTGGAGCGCGTCACCAATATTTCCATGGGCACCGAGCTGGATAACGTCAACGAGTTCGAACCGGTGGCGGCAACGCCGGAAGACGCCCCGACCTCGGTCAACTTCTTTGATTACCGTTGAGGAACCTTACCATGCCGAAATTTTCAGCCAACCTGTCGATGCTGTTCACTGAAGTCGATTTTATGCAGCGTTTCCGCCGGGCGAAGGAGCAGGGCTTCAGCGCGGTGGAATACATGTTCCCTTACGACTATCCGATCGCGGCGCTGCGCAGCGAACTGGAGGCGCATCGTCTGAGCCAGGTGCTGTTCAACCTGCCGGCCGGCGACTGGGCGGCCGGCGAACGGGGCATCGCCTGCTTGCCGGGGCGCGAAGCGGAGTTCCGCGACGGCGTCGGGCGCGCGATCGAGTATGCGCAGGCGCTGGGCTGCGATCGCATCAACTGCCTGATCGGCAATCCGGATCCTGCCGTCAGCTGCCACACCACTGACGAACGGGTGAAGGAGAATCTGAGCTACGCCGCCGATACCCTGGCGCGGCAAAATATCCGCCTGCTGATCGAACCGATCAACCGCTACGACATGCCGCAGTTCTACCTGCAAACCTCCCGGCAGGCGATCGAACTGATCGAGGCGATCGGCAGCCCCAACCTGTATCTGCAGTACGACCTCTACCACATGCAGCGCATGGAAGGAGAGCTGACGCAGACCCTCGAGCGCCTGCTGGCGAAGATCGACCACATCCAGGTCGCCGACAACCCGGGGCGGCATGAGCCGGGCACCGGTGAAATCAACTGCGAGTTTATCTTCGCGCAGCTGGATCGTATGGGGTATCGCGGCTGGATCGGCTGCGAATACAAACCGCTTACCACCACGGAAAGCGGCCTGTCATGGATTAAAAAATACCTGTCTTGAGGAGATGAAAATGAAAGTGGGATTTATCGGTCTGGGCATCATGGGCGCGCCGATGGCGGAAAAACTGCTGGCGGGCGGGCACACGCTTTACGCCCACACCCGGCACGAGGTGCCGGCAACGTTACTGCAACAGGGGGCCATCGCCTGCCGCGATCCGCAGCAGGTGGCAGATGAGACGGACGTGATCTTCATCATGGTGCCGGATACGCCGCAGGTGGAGGAGGTGCTGTTCGGTGAACGCGGCTGCGCCGCCGGCAAGCTGAACGGCAAAGTGGTGGTGGACATGAGCTCCATTTCACCGCTGGAGACCAAAGTATTCGCGCAGCGCATCAACCAGCTGGGCGCCCAGTACCTGGACGCGCCGGTTTCCGGCGGCGAAGTGGGCGCCAAACAGGGCACGCTGACCATCATGGTGGGCGGCGAGGAAGCGACCTTCGAACGGGTGAAGCCGCTGCTGGCGCTGATGGGCAAGAACATCACGCTGATCGGCGGCAACGGCGACGGGCAAACCTGTAAGGTCGCCAATCAGATCATCGTGGCGCTGACCATTGAAGCGGTCAGTGAAGCGTTGGTGTTCGCCTCGCGCGCCGGCGCCGATCCGGCCCGGGTACGTGAAGCCCTGATGGGCGGCTTCGCCTCGTCGCGTATCCTCGAGGTGCACGGCGAGCGGATGATCAAGCGGGCGTTCGCGCCGGGGTTCCGCATCTCGCTGCACCAGAAGGATCTCAACCTGGCGCTGCAGGGCGCGAAGGCGCTGGCGCTCAGCCTGCCGAACACCGCCACCTGCCAGGAGCTGTTCAACGTCTGCGCCGCCAATGGCGACGGCGAACTGGATCACTCCGCGCTGGTGCGGGCGCTGGAAATCATGGGCAACCACCGGGTAGCCGGCTAAGGCGCCCGCCGGCATTTAATTTGCCGGCTTATCATTAGAATCAGAGATGTTCGACATTAATAACGCCCTCTTTATGATAAATAAAGAGGGTCCCCGCCAATCCAATAAAAATGATTCAGCACAATAAAAAGTAAAAAGCAGGATGCCAACCCAAGGAGATACTGAATATGGCAACCGATAATGCTGTTATTGATAAAGATATTCTTACCGTCCCTGACAAAAGTCGTTTATATCGAAAAATCGCCTGGCGCATTATGCCCATTCTATTAGTGAGCTATATCGTCGGTTATCTCGATCGGGTGGGGATTTCGTTTTCGAAATTCCAAATGATGCCCGATATTCTGAACGGCAACGTCTCGATGGCCGAAGCCGTTTACGGACTGGGGGCCGGGGTATTTTTCATCGGCTACATCATCGCCGGGGTGCCCAGCAATATTCTGCTGAGCCGCTACGGCGCCAGAAAGATTATCGCGCTGCTGATGGTGGTGTGGGGGGCGATATCGATGCTGAGCATCTTCATCACCAACCCCTGGCAATTCTACCTGGCGCGTTTTCTGCTGGGGCTGGCGGAAGCCGGCTTTTACCCCGGCGTGATCCTCTACCTGACGCTGTGGTTCCCCTCCAGCCAGCGGGCCAAGATGACGGCGCTGTTCGTGTGCGGCATCCCGGTCAGCAACATCATCGGCGGCCCGCTGTGCGGCTGGATCATCGAACACATGAACGGCCTGATGAACCTCTCCGGCTGGCAGTGGCTGTTCTTTATCAGCGGCCCGCGCGCGCTGTTGATCGCCATCGTCATTTTTTGCTTCCTGGATAATACCTATCAGAGCGCCAAGTGGCTCAGCCCGCAGGAGAAGGCGCTGATCAAGGAGGATATGGAGCAGAGCGCGCCGCGTCAGGGCGCCGCCGGCGGGCAGGAGTGGACGATGAAAAGCATGCTGAGGTCGTCCGCGTTCACCAAAATGTGGCTGATTTGCTTCTGTACGGTGATGGGGCAAGGCGGGCTGGCGTTTTGGGTGCCCACCATCATTCGCGACACCGGCGTGACCTCGGTGATGGATATCGGGCTGCTGACCATGCTGCCGTACATGCTGGCGGTGGTGGCGATGCTGGTGGCCGCGCGCAGTTCGGACAAGCATCGCGAGCGGCGCTGGCACATTATCGTGCCGTTCTGCATCGCGGCGGTGTCGCTGATCTTTATCGGCCTGTTCCCGGACAACAAGCATGTGGTGATGGCGGCGCTGTGCGTGGCGGTGGCCTCGAGCCTGGTGCCGTCGCCGCTGTTCTGGAGCTTGCCGAATGCCATCTTTACCGGCACCTGCGCCGCAGCGGGCATCGCGCTCATCAATTCCATCGCCAATATCGGCGGATTTATTTCGCCTTACATCATCGGCTATTTCAAACAGCTGACCCACAGCAATTTGGCGGCGATGTGCGTTTTGTCGGCGATGATGATCGTGGGCGCATTATTAACCTACAGCGTGCCGGCGAAATGGGTCAACAAATAACACTTTCCTTCATCTTAATTAAATAGTCGGCAACAGTTTTATTTTATTTCGCCATGCGTTTCTCCTCTGATTAATTCAGCGGGGGAAGGCATGGCCGTTTTTATTTCTGTTCGAATAAAGGATGCGTCATGAAAATTGTTATTGCACCGGATTCATTTAAAGAAAGCGTCAGCGCGGAATTGGCGGCGCGGGCGATCGCGCGCGGCTTTCACGAGGTTTATCCCGATGCCGAGTGCGTCTGCCTGCCGATTGCCGATGGCGGCGAAGGCACGGTGGACGCGCTGGTGGCCGCCACCGGCGGGCGCAAGGTGAGCGTGACCGCCACGGGCCCGCTGGGGGAACGGGTGGCGGCGTTTTACGGCGTCAGCGGCGACGGCAAGACGGCGGTGATCGAGATGGCGGCGGCCAGCGGATTGATGCTGACGCCGGCGGAACGCCGTAACCCGCTGCTGGCCACCAGCTACGGCACCGGCGAACTGATCCTGCATGCGCTGGATCAGGGCATTCGCCACCTGATCCTCGGCATCGGCGGCAGCGCCACGGTGGATGGCGGCGTCGGCATGGTGCAGGCGCTGGGCGGCCGCTTTTATCGTCCGGACGGCAGGGCCCTGCCGTGGGGCGGCGGCGAGCTGGCGACGCTGAGCGGAATCGATCTCGGCGCGCTGGATGCGCGCCTGCGGCAGTGCCGGATAGAGGTCGCCTGCGACGTAGACAATCCGCTGGTGGGGCCGCGCGGCGCGGCGGCGGTGTTCGGGCCGCAGAAGGGCGCGACGGCAGCGATGGTGGCGCAGTTGGAACAGGGCCTGACGCAGTATGCCGAGGTGATCCGCCAGAGCACCGGCCGCGACGTGCGACAGGTCGCCGGCGGCGGGGCGGCGGGCGGCATGGGGATCGCCTGCCAGGTGTTTCTCGGCGCAACGCTGAAGCCGGGTATCGAGATCGTGATGGCGGCGCTGGGCCTGGAGCAGGCGCTGGAGGAGGCCGATTTGCTGATCACCGGTGAAGGGCGCATCGACAGCCAAACGCTGGGCGGCAAGGCGCTGTCCGGCGTCGCTCGTCTGGCGCGGGCGCGCGGCCTGCCGGTCATCGCGTTGGCCGGCGTGGTGGAGGACGGGGCGGAAGCGTTGCACGCGCAGGGAATCGACGCGATGTTCAGCATTCTGCCGCGCCTGAGCACGCTGGCGGTCGCGCTGTCGCAAGGGGAACTCAACCTGCAGCGCAGCGCCACCAACGTCGCCCGCGCGATGCGTATCGGCCGGCAATTGAGATAAAAAAGAAGGCCACGCTGCGCGAGCAGGTGGCCTGGGTTTTGGCGGCGAAGCGCTTACGGCTCTACGTCGCGGTTGCAGTCCTTGGAGTAGATGTAGCTGAAGGTTTCCTGGCCAACCGCATAGCCTGCCTGCTGCACATAGGCGCCCATGAAGATGTAGTCGCCTTGTTTCACCGGCATCCATTCATTGTCCAGGTTGTACACGCCTGCGCCGCTGAGAATGTAGGCGCCATGCTCCTGCACGTGGGTCTCGATATAGCCGTGGCTGGCGCCGGGGGCGAAGGAGAGGATGTGCATATTCATGTCGAAGCCCAGATCTTTCGGCAGCAGATCCTGCAGGATCACCTCGCTCATGCCCTCGTAGTGGATCTGCTCCAGGTTGGCGACGTTGTTGCTGACCACGTGCGCCTCGTAGCCCTTGATGCGCTGGTAGCGGCGCTTGTAGAGGAACAGGCGGCTGGATTGGCCGCCGTTGGCGTTTTCCAGCCGCATGGTGACGCCCGCCGGGCAGTAAAGATAGCCGCCGGCGGTCAGCGGGTAGTCGGTGGCGTCGGCGGAAGCGGTGATGGCGCCGTCGATGACGTACACGAAGGTTTCGATCTCTTCGCCGCCAAAGCCTTTGGTGTTGCGGCCGCAGTCGTGCAGCGTAACCAGATAGTCGACGAAGGTGGCGCCCAGTTTCGGCGTCGACAAGATGGTGACGTCGCAGTTTTCAAAACCGGGAATGACGTTGCGCACCAGGCCGTTCGGCGGGATCAGCGCATAGTTGCCGCGTTTGATGATGGCGCGCGTTGACAGAATGTCGGTTGGATAACCGGTTTGATTGTTGAAGTAACCCACGTTGATTCTCCTGATCGTTGAAAGGGCGCCGCGGCGGCGCCCGGTAAAAAAGCGCCGTCAGGCCTCGGTGGCCGTTCGGGTTGGCGTAGTGCGTTTCATCAAGACGTTGACGGTAAAGAAGATGGCGGTGCCCACCAGCAGGATGGCGGCGGAGATGTAAAAGCCCATCACCTTGGAGCCGGTGCTGTCGGAGATTACGCCGGTCAGGAAGGGGGCGATTACCGACGAGGACATACCAAAGAAGTTGAACACGCCGAAGCTGGTGCCATAGCCTTTCTTCGGCGCGTTGTCGGCGACGAAGGAGATCATGATCGGATCGACCGCCAGCTTACCCAGCAGCCCGTACAGGATCAGGCTTATCAGCAGCATGGTGGAGTCCGGCGAAATGACGGTGCAGACCAGCATTACCGCCGCGCACAGCTCGAGGAAAATGATCAGCTGCACTTTCTTGTTGCGGAAACGGTCGGACATGCGGCTGAAGAACAGCGCACCCGGCACCGACGCGAAGGCCACCAGGGCGGAGGAGAAGCCGATGGCCACCCCTTCAAAGCCGCGCTCTTGCTGCAGGAACGAGGGCAGCCAGGTGACTATCATGTAGTAGCCGTAGCAGGTGGCGAAGTACATCGCGTAGGCGGAGATCATGCGCAGGCTGAACAGGCCGCTGGCCTGACCGTCCTCTTCGGGCTCGAGCGCCGCCGGTGCAACGGTCTGGCTGACGGCTGCCGGCGCTTGAGGCTGCGAGCTTTTGATGACCACGGCGAACACCAGCGTCATCACTACCAGCAGGCCGGTGATGATGAACAGCATGATCTGCCAGTTCATGTTAAAGCTTTTCACCAGCAGGCTGGAGGCGATCAGGCCGATGGCCATGCCGAGCGCCGAGCCGCTGTTGATCACCGCGGTCGCCAGGCCACGGCGCTCCAGCGGGATATTCTCCGACGACAGGGAGTAAGCCGAGCCGTAATAAGAGCCGCAGCCCATGCCCGCCAGCAGGCTGCCGGCATAGACCATGGTCAGGCTGGTGGCGTTGCCGATCAGCAAGGTGGCGATGATGAACAGGCAGAAGCCCGGGATCAACACCACCTTCTTGCCGAATTTGTCCACCAGGATGCCCGCCGGGATCTGCATGCCGGTATAGGCGAAGAAGTAGAAGCTGGCGATCAGTCCCATTTCCGCATTGGAGTGCGCGCCGATGGTCTGTTGGATCTCGGGGAAGATCGGCGTCAGAACGGTGCGATAGATCCAGATCACCGCCCAGCCCAGACAGAGCACGACGACGATCTTTTTCCAGTAGCGCGGGTCGATGTCGTTGCTCATGCCTCGGCCCCCTGTTCGGTGTAGGCCAGCTGATACAGCGTCTGCGCCAGGATTTTCACCCCTTCGTTCAGATCGGCGACGGCGGTTTTTTCCGCCGGGTTATGGCTGATGCCGGCGATGCTCGGCACGAACATCATCACCGTCGGCACGCGCGGGGCGAAAATTTGCGAGTCGTGCCCGGCGCCGCTGTGCATCATGCGGTAATTCAGCCGCTGCGTTTCACACAGGCGGCTGACGCAGGCCACCAGCTGTTCGTTCATCGGGATCGGCGCTTCGTCCATCCACAGATCGATCTCGGCCTCGATGCCCATCTCGGCGCAGATGCGCTGGATATCCTGCTCGATCTCCTGCGTGAAGCGCAGCAGCGCGGCCTGATCGGTGTGGCGGCAGTCGAGGGTGAAGTGGGTGAAGCCCGGCACCACGTTGACGGTGTTCGGCTTCGGCTCCACCTTGCCGAAGGTCAGCACCAGCGGATCGCCCTCGGCGCGCGCCTTGGCGATCGATTCGCAGCAGATGCGGCTGAAGGCGTGCACGGTATCCCGGCGGTAGCTCATCGGGGTGGTGCCGGCGTGGTTGGCTTCGCCCTGCAGCCGCACGTCATAGCGCCGTTGGCCGACGATGCTGGTTACCACGCCGAGGGTTTTGCCTTCGGTTTCCAGCACTTTGCCCTGCTCGATATGGATCTCGACGAAGGCCGCGATATCGCTGCGCAGCGGCTGATGCGGCGGCGGGAAATCGAAACCGGCGTCGCGCATGGCGTTGACGAAGCCGACGCCCTTGGCGTCCGTAATGTGCTGCACATCTTCCCGCCGGGCCAGGCCGACGATGTTCTTGCTGCCCCAGAACACATAGGGGAAGCGGCTGCCTTCTTCTTCCGCCAGCGCGATGACTTCCAGGCTGCGCAGCGGCGGGCCGTAGGTATCCTTGAGGTATTTGATCGCCATAAAGGCGGCTTCGATACCGAACTGGCCGTCGAGGTTGCCGCCGTTGACCACCGTGTCGATGTGCGAACCGGAGAGAATCACCTGGTCGGGGTATTTGCTGCCCTCCAGCCGCCCGAACAGGTTGCCGACCGCATCAAAATGGGTGCTCAGCCCGGCGGCGTCGAAGGCGTTTTTCAACGCGTGCTGCGCCTCGATCCATTCCGGGGTATAAAGCAGACGCGTCATGCCGCCGCTGGGGTCGGCGCCGATTTTCGATAACCAGCCGGAAATATCACGGATTTCTTGTTGGAAGTCTTTCATGTTTACCTGCCCGCATGTTGTGTCTCAGCGGCGATGCGGCCAGGGCGGATGATATTCGCCGCCGGCCGACCTATTGCGCTGAGCGCGCTGATGAAGGTTTTCTTTTTTCTCCCCGGCTCTGCAATATCAACCGCGAGCCGCGGCGGAAAAAGCCCACGATAATAAGATTGCGTTAACTGGCGAAGGGGTCTTTGTGGTCGTAAGAACGCTGGTAAATATCATTTGAAATTAAGTATTGATAAATGTCGTCGACGATTTCGATACCGTTTTTCTCGCTTTCCATTTCACGCGCATGGCTGTTCTGTCCCGGGTAAAGCACTTTACTGACACCCGGCGCCGGTTTAACGGCGTTCAACTCTTTCATGACCTGGCTGATATTTTTACGGAACGCCGACTCGTTGGTGAAATAACCTGGATTCAGCACGATATGCAATTGGCCCAATTCCCGGCCGGCGCTGAGATCGTGATACATCGAGCTGACGTGTTTGCCGAACGGCAGGCCGAGCAAAATGCCCGACAGCACGTCGACCATCATCATCAGGCCGTAGCCTTTCGGCCCGGCGATCGGCAGCAGGCCGCTGACGGCGAACGGATCGGTGGTGTGCTTGCCCTCGGCGTCCACCGCCCAGGTGTCGGGAATGACGGCGTTGCGCGAGCGGGCGTCCAGCACTTTGCCCCAGGCCTGCACGGTGGTGGCCATGTCGAAGGTAATCAGCTCGTCGCCTTCACCCGGCGCGGAGAAGGCGATAGGGTTGGTGCCGTAATAGACTTCGGCGCCGCCGTACGGCACCACCATCGGATCGGATTGGCACAGCGAGATGCCGACCATGCCGGCGCGCGCCGCCTGCTGCACGAAGTACGACAGCGCGCCGCTGTGGCCGATGCGGCGAACGCCCACCACCGCAACGCCGCTCTCTTTCGCCATCTCGATGGCGCGATCCATGCTCAGCTTGGCCGCCACGTGCCCGGCGCCGTTGTCGCCGTCGAAAATGGCACTGCAGGGGCCGGTTTTTTCAAAGGTGAAATGCGGGTGATTGTTGGTGCCGCCTTTACTGATACGTTCGGAATAGTATTCGACCCTGACCGCGCCGTGGGAGTGGATGCCGCGCGCATCGGCATGAACCAGCACGTCGGCGACGATGCCGGCGTGCTCCTGGCTCAGGCCGGCGGCGTGAATTTTTTGCTGGATAAGCTGGTGTAATTGTTGTTTAGAGACCTTCATATACAGTCCTTTTATCACTACGGTTTATTTAATTCGCCTCTGCGTTGTAATGTATAAATACCGGGGGGGAATAATGTGATCCAGATGCGTTTTATTCGATTGGATTAAAAATTCGTTGAATTAAATCGTCATTGTTAGAAGTTTTTTATAAATGAATTCCTCGCGTCTGGATTAACTAATATTCAAGGGATTAAGTTATTTTTTCTAACAATGAATAAAGTGTGACCGCACTCACCTCTGGGCGTGATTTTAATTTGTAGCTTGATAATTAACCTTTTCGCTGGATTCAATGCATCGCCGTGCTGCCGGTACGGGAAATATTGCCGATATTATTAAATGCTGTCTTAAGGATATCACCATGATCCATGCTTTTATTAAAAAGGGGAGCTTTCAGGATTCCGTCAGCCTGATGTTGATCTCCCGCAAACTCAGTGAGTCTCCCAAGGTCGAGGAAATATCCGTCATGATGGGGACACCGGCCAATAAATCCTTATTGGAGGTGACCGGTTTCTGGCACCCGCAGTTTAGCGAAGCGACGCCGAACGATATTTGCGTGGCGATCAAAGCGGAGTCCGCCGACGAGACGATCGCCGAGGAGATCGGCGCGGCGCTGGAGGCGGCGCTCAAGGCGATTGCGCAGGGCAGCCAGGGCGGCAAAAAGCTGCTGCGGGCACGCAGCTGGCGCACAGCCCGGCAGAAGCTGCCGGCCGCCAATCTGGCGCTGATCTCGATCGCCGGCGAATACGCGGCGGAGTTGGCGGATCGGGCGCTGGAAGACGGCTGCAACGTGATGATGTTCTCCGACAACGTCAGCCCGGCGCAGGAAGTGGCGCTGAAAACCAAGGCGCGCGAGCGTGGGCTGATCGTGATGGGGCCGGACTGCGGCACCGCCTGCATCGCCGGCGCGCCGCTGGCGTTTGCCAACGTGGCGCCCGCCGGATCCATCGGCGTGGTCGGCGCCTCCGGCACTGGCATTCAGGAGCTGATCTCGCAAATTACCCTGGCGGGACAGGGCATCTCGCACGCTATCGGCCTGGGCGGGCGGGATCTGACGGCGGAGATCGGCGGCATCAGCGCCATCAGCGCGCTGCGCATGCTGGCGGCGGACCCGCAGAGCCAGGTGCTGGCGTTCGTGTCCAAACCGCCGGCACCCGAGGTGCGTCAGCGGGTGATCGACGAAATGAAAGCGCTCGGCAAGCCGGTGGTGGCGCTGTTCCTCGGCGCGCAGTCCGCCGTGCGTCAGGATGGCAACATCACGTTCGCCGCCACGCTGGATGAAGCGGCGCGCCTGGCGGCGATGCTGGGCTGCGTGCAGCAACAGGCGGCGCAACAGCCCGCGGTGCCCGGCGGCAAAATCGCCGGACTGTACGCCGGCGGCACGCTGGCGGCCGAATGCGCGATGTTGCTGGCGGAAAAACTGCGCTTGCCGGTGGATAGCGAGCACCCGCGCGGCGCCATGCTGGTGGCCGATGGCCATCGCATCATCGACATGGGCGATGACTTTTATACCCAGGGACGCCCGCACCCGATGATTGACCCGACCGCCCGCAATCAAGAAATCGCCCGCCTGGCGCAGCAGCCGCAGACCGGCGTGTTGCTGCTGGACGTGGTGATCGGCTTCGGCGCCCAAGACGATCCGGCGGCGTCGCTGGCGGACGAGGTGGCCAAGGTGCACGCGGCGCGCGGTGCGGCCCAGCCGCTGGCGGCGATCGCTACCGTCACCGGCACCGAACAGGATCCGCAGCAGCGCTCGCGGCAAATCGCCACCCTGCAGGAGGCCGGCATCGCGGTGATGCCGTCGCTGCCGGCGGCGGTCGCGCTGGCGCATCAGCTGATTACCCCCGCCTTACCCGCACCTGAACGCGAACGGCCGGCCTTGCTGGACGGCGTCGCGGTGATCAACGCCGGGCTGCGCAGCTTCGCCGATGACCTGCAAACCAGCGATATTCCGGTGGTGCATTACCAGTGGGCGCCGGTGGCCGGTGGCGATCAACGATTAGCCAACATCTTGAAAAAATTAAAGTAAGGAACCGCTATGTACGCAACGATTGAGCAAGCAAACGCCGCCGTTATCGCCCGTATCCGCGAGGCGCGCCCGCACTGGCAGGATGTGGATCTGGCGCATCGGTTGATCCCGCAGCTGGCTGAAGGGCGCAAGCTGTTGCACGCCGGGCCGCCGGTCACCTGGCAAGAGATGAGCGGTCCGGTGCGCGGTGCCTGCATCGGCGCCTGCCTGTTCGAAGGCTGGGCGCAGGATGAGCAGCAGGCACTGGCGCTGCTGGAGCAAGGGGAAATCGAGTTTATCCCATGCCATAGCGTGAGCGCGGTGGGGCCGATGGGTGGCATTACTTCGGCCCACATGCCGATGGTGGTGGTCAGGAACACTGTCCACGGCAACTACGCCTACTGCAACATGAACGAAGGCATCGGTAAGGTGATGCGCTTCGGCGCCTATGGCGAGGATGTGCAGCAGCGCCTGCGCTGGATGCGCGACTCTTTGGCCCCGGTGCTGAAAGCGGTGCTGGCGACGCTGGAGGAGGGGATCGATCTGACCGCGCTGATGGCGCAGGCGATCAGCATGGGGGATGAGTTCCACCAGCGCAATATCGCGGCCTCGGCGCTATTGATGCGCAGGTTGGCGCCGGAGATTAGCCTGCTGCCTCGCGATAAGGCGGAGCTGGCGCAGGTGATGCAGTTCCTCAGTATCACCGATCAGTTCTTCCTCAATCTGGCGATGGCTTACTGCAAGGCGGCGATGGATGCGGGAGCGGAGATTGAGCAGGGCACCATCGTCACGGTGATGACCCGCAACGGCAAGAACTTCGGCATCAAGATCAGTGGCATGGGCGATCGTTGGTTCACCGCGCCGGTGAACACGCCGGAGGGGCTGTTCTTCTCCGGCTTCAGCCAGGCGGACGCCAACCCGGACATCGGCGACAGCGCGATCACCGAAACCTTCGGCATCGGCGGGGCGGCGATGGTGGCGGCCCCGGGCGTGACGCGATTCGTCGGGGCTTCCGGCGGCATGAGCGCCGCCACCGACATCTCCGAGGAAATGGCGGAGATCTATCTTGAGCGCAACATGATGCTGCAGATCCCGACCTGGGACTTCCAGGGCGCCTGCCTGGGGCTGGATGCACGCCGGGTAGTGGAAACCGGCATCACGCCGCTGATCAACACCGGCATAGCCCACCGCGAAGCCGGGGTCGGGCAGATCGGCGCCGGCACGGTGCGCGCGCCGCTCGGTTGTTTCGAGAAGGCGATCGAAGCGCTGGCCGATAAGCTCGGCATCACGGCGTAAGCGAACGGAGGGGCGTATGGACATTGTCGCGCTGGCCGGCAGCCTCCATGTGACGCAGGACTATGGCGCGCTGCGCTGCGTCGGCAGCTTCAACAACGCGATCAATTTCCTGACGGAAAATGCGCGGTTGCTGACGCTGCACCGCGCCGGCAGCGGCCTGAGCCCGATGGGGTGGCAGCTTGGCGCGCGGGATTTCGACCGCGTGCGTCATGCGATACCGTCCGTACGGCACTGCGCTTTCTCCACCACTGGCATCTTGCTGGATGCGCTTCTTGTCCGGCCCGCCGTGATGGCGCGGGATCTGGCGCTGGCGCAGCGGGCGGCCATTGCCGATTGGCCGCTGACGGCGGTGTTGCAGCACAGCACCGCACTGTGCGGATTACACGGTGAAATCGGTCGGCTGGTGAAGCGGCCATTAACGCCGGAGCCGGCCGGGCTGGCGCGGGATTTCTCTCGTTGGCTGCGGGGCGGGGCGGTCGACTGGCGCCATACGCTGGGCAAAGGGCCGGGGCTGACGCCCAGCAACGACGACACCTTGCTCGGTCTGTTGTTGAGCGCGCACCTCGACAGCCGCATCCAGGTCGCCAGGCTGACGCCGTTTTTCGCCCATACGCCACCGCTGGACACGCTGACCACGCTGGTGAGCGCGCACTACCTGCATTACGCCGAGCAGGGCGTGTTCGCCACGCCGCTGCATACGCTGGCGCAGGGGCTGCAGGTGCCTGAAGACGTATCGGCGGCGGTGGCGGCGGTGCTGAGCCTGGGGCATTTCTCGGGGGCGGACACGCTGCTGGGCGTGTGGCTGGGGGTGACGACGATTAACGCACTGTGCGGCGCGCGGTGTGAACACGAGGGCCGGATCGCGGATTCGGCCGGGACGGTATGATTTCAACTACGGGTGCAAACCATGAAAACCTTGGTCATTGCGTTGGGCGGCAACGCCCTGTTGCAGCGCGGAGCCGTGCTCTCTGCGGAAAATCAGTATAAGAGCATCGCCCTCATCGCCGACGCCATCGGCAAGCTGGCGCAGAAGTACCGCATCGCCATCGTGCACGGCAACGGCCCGCAGGTGGGGCTGCTGGCGTTGCAAAACCTGGCGTACCGCGATGTGCCTCCCTATCCGCTGGATATTCTGGTGGCGGAAAGCCAGGGCATGATCGGTTATATGCTGACGCAACAGCTGAATGCCAGCCATCCGCAGCAGCCGGTGTCCACGCTGCTGACGCGGGTGCTGGTGGATGCGCAGGATGCGGATTACCAGGCGCCGAGCAAGTTCATCGGGCCGGTGTATGCGCCGGAACAGCGGCAGGCGCTGGAGGCCAGGTTCGGCTGGACGCTGAAGGCGGACGGTAACTACATTCGCCGGGTGGTGCCTTCGCCGGCGCCGCAGAAGATCCTCGACATCGAGGCGATCACCTTGCTGCTGTCGCAGCGGCATATCGTGATCTGCAACGGCGGCGGCGGCATCCCGATGATTGCCGGCGAGGATGGGCTGACGGGCAGCGAAGCGGTGATCGACAAAGATCTGGCGGCGGCGCTGTTGGCGGAACAGGTGGGCGCCGATCATCTGGTGATCCTCACCGACGCCGACGCGGTGTACCAGGAGTGGGGCACGCCACGCCAGCGCGCCATTCGTCGCGCCACCACGCAGGAGCTGGCGCCGATGGCGGTGGCGGACGGCGCCATGGGGCCGAAGATCATGGCGGTCAGCCGCTTCGTCGATCGCACCGGGCGGACGGCGCATATCGGTGGCCTGCAGGATATCGACGCGGTGCTGGCGGGCCAGGCCGGCACCGCCATTTTGCCTTAGTTGCCGTCGGTTTATCCGCGCCCGCGTTGGCGCGGATAAGTATGCCAAAACGGCATGATTTCAATAATTTTTATTCATTTCATGATGTTGCTCACCTTGGCTAGAGTAAAAACACCCCCTGTGTTTAACGTCAAAAATTTGTCATTTTTATTTGCGACTATGCTTTTTGAAATGACATTTCGGCCAAGGATTGTTATGGATTCGCTCAGTGTTGATGAACTCGCCCAGAAGAACGACCGCTGGTATCGCATTGTAGAGGAGATGCTGGCCGAAGCCGGCGTCGCCATCAATGGCCCGCGCGCCTGGGATATTCGGGTGCACAACCCGGCGCTGTTCAAACGCATTTTGCAGGAAGGCTCGCTCGGCTTCGGCGAAGGTTATATGGACGGTTGGTGGGAGTGCGAACGGCTGGACGTGTTGTTTACCCGCATTCTGCAGGCCGGCGTCGACGAGCGGCTGCCGAAAAGCCTGAGCGACATCGCGCGCATCGCCTATGCCCGGCTGTTCAACCGCCAATCGCGCAAGCGCGCCTGGCAGGTGGGCAAAGAGCACTACGACATCGGCAACGATCTGTTCCGGGCGATGCTCGATCCTTACATGCAATACTCCTGCGGCTACTGGAAAGAGGCGCAGACGCTGGAGCAGGCGCAGCAGGCCAAGCTCAGGATGATCTGCGAAAAGCTGCAGCTGAAACCGGGCATGACGTTGCTGGATATCGGCTGCGGCTGGGGCGGGTTGGCGCAGTTTGCGGCGCAAAACTACGGCGTCTCGGTGCACGGCGTGACCATTTCTGCCGAGCAGCAGAAGCTGGCGCAGGAACGTTGCGCCGGGCTGGACGTCGAGATTTTACTGCAGGACTATCGCGATCTGGACCGCCAGTTCGACCGCATCGTGTCGGTCGGCATGTTCGAGCACGTCGGGCCGAAGAACTACGATACCTATTTCAGCGTCGCGGCGCGCAACCTGAAGCCGGACGGCCTGTTTTTGCTGCACACTATCGGTTCCAATCAAACCGACCTTAACGTCGACGCCTGGATAGACAAATACATCTTCCCCAACGGCTGCCTGCCTTCGGTGCGGCATATCGCCGAGGCCAGCGAAGGGCGTTTCGTGATGGAGGATTGGCATAACTTCGGTGCCGATTACGATCGCACGCTGATGGCCTGGCTGGAGAATTTCAAACGGGCGTGGCCGGAATTGGCTGGCGGTTATTCCGAGCGCTTCGAACGGATGTTCACTTATTACCTGAACGCCTGCGCCGGCGCGTTTCGTTCGCGCAACATTCAGCTGTGGCAGGTGTTGTTCAGCCCGGCGGGCGTAGAGGGTGGGGTGCGGGTCTATCGCTAATCCCCGTCATATTTCAAGCTGCATCTGTGTTGGTTGCATTTGCGCGCCCCGGTCGCTTACTTGAGTAAGTTCCCGGGGACTTACAAACTTGCCGCCTTGATGCAACTCGAACTATTTAGGGGATACCCTTCAATATTTACTTTGGGACAACACATATACCCAATGGATTTCCAGTTGCGTCTAGGCGGCAAACGTGAGAAACCCCAGGAGCTTAGATAACTAAGTGACTGGGGTTCGAACGTGCAGCCAACAACGATGCGGCTGGAAAGACGAAGGGTATATCAGTACAGCAGGGAGTACAGCTGGCGGCGATATTTAGCGGCCAGCGCGTCGCCGGTGCCGAGCGCGGCCAGAATATCCATCAGAGTCTTGCGCGCGTTGCCGTTGGCGGCGGCCAGATCTTTCTTCAGATGCCCCATCAGCAGTTCCAGCGCTTCTTCGTTACGCCCGACCTGATGCAGCTGCAGCGCCAGCTGCACCGCCAGCTCGACGTTGTCCGGCTGCTGCTGCACCTGCTGTTGCAGCTGTTGGATCTCCGGCGTGTCCGCTGCCTGCTTCAACAATTCAATCTGCGCCACCAGGCCTTGATAGCGAGTATCGCGATCCTGCAGCGGGATGGTTGCCAGTACCGCTTCGGCGTCTTCACTGCGGCTGAGCGCGATCTGGGTTTCAGCCAGCGTCAGGCCGATGTCGCTGCGCTGCTGGCTGCTCTGCCAGGCGTCTTTCAGCAGCGGCAGCGCTTCGGCGGCGTTGCCGGCGGCCAGCAGTTCCTGCGCCTGCGCCAGTTTCAGATCTTCTTCCTTCGGCAGGAAACGCTGCAGCAGGTCGCGGATCGCTTCTTCCGGCTGCGGGCCCTGGAAGCCGTCGACCGGCTGGCCGTCTTTGAACAGATAAACCGTCGGGATAGAACGCAGCCCGAACTGGGAGGCGATCATCTGCTCGGCGTCGCAGTCCACCTTGGCCAGAATGAACTGACCGGCGTATTCCGCCGCCAGCTTGTCCAGCACCGGCGTGAGCTGCAGGCAGTGTTGGCTGCGCTCGGACCAGAAGTAGAACAGCACCGGAATGGACATCGACTGTTCCAGCGTCTGGTGCAGGTTAGTTTCGTTAATATCAACAACAGCTTGAGCTAGCATCTCTTTTTCTCTCTGATCGTGCGGAGCCATGGGGTGTAGATGGGGGCGCGCCGCCATTCTTCAACCCCGACGGGCGAATTAAGCGTTGCTGCGCAGCAGCCAATCCAGGCAGCGGCCCGGCAAAATGCGGCGCAGCACGCTCATCGCGTGCGCCAGCAGGGTCACCGGGTAGCGCAATTTGGCGCGCGGGCTTTCCAGCGCGTGGCGCAATTTGGGCAGAATGGCCTCCGGCGTCAGCGTCAGGCGTTTGGCGATGCCGGGATTGTGCACCGGCTTGTCGCTCTGCGCCTGGTTGACGTTCTGGCTAAAGTGGGTGGAGATCGGCCCCGGCTCGATCAGGCTGACCTGAATGCCGCTGCCGTGCAGCTCCATGCGCAGCGCGTCCGACCAGGCTTCCAGCGCGAACTTGCTGGCGGCATAGGCGCCGCGTCCGGCGCTGGAGACCAGGCCCATCACCGAACTGGTCTGAATGATGCGCCCTTCACCGTGCGGCAACATCGCCGGCAACAGCAGCTGGGTCAGTTGGTGGGTGCCGAACAGGTTGGTGGAGAACTGCCGCTCCAGCTGGCTGCGCGAAATGCGGCTGAGCGGGCCGTAAACGCCGAACCCGCCATTGTTGAACAGGCCGTACAGGCGGCCGCCGGTCAGCGCGATCACTTCGGCGGCGGCGCGCTCGACGCTGGCGCTGTCGTCCAGATCCAGCTCGATGCCTTCCAGCCCGAGCTGGCGCATGTTTTCCACGTCCTGCGGCTTGCGGCAGGCGGCCAGCACCCGATAGCCGCGGTTGCGCAGATCCTGCGCCGCAATCAACCCAATCCCGCTGGAACAGCCGGTTATCAATACCGCTTTTTGCATAACTTTACCTAGTGTACGACCCTAATTTAGTTAGACTCATGTTTTACTAGCGGTTCCAGACGCTCCGCCATCCAGGTGGCGATAAACGGCTGGGCGTCCCCATTGGGGTGCAATCCGTCATCCTGCATCCATTCCGGCTTCACCACCACCTGTTCCATATAGAACGGCAGCAGCGGAATGTTGAACTGTTTGGCCAACGCCGGATAGACGGCGCTGAACGCCTCAGTATAGCGGCGGCCGTAGTTCGGCGGGATGCGGATCTGCATCAGCAGCGGCTGTGCGCCGGCCTGCTGCACCCGCGTGATGATTTGGCCGAGATCGCGCTGTACGTCCTGCGCCGGGAACCCGCGCAGGCCGTCGTTGGCGCCCAGCTCGATCAGCACCCAGCGCGGCCGATGTTGTTTCAGCAGCGCGGGCAGGCGTGCCAGCCCCTGCGCGGCGGTGTCACCGCTGATGCTGGCGTTGACCAGCTGTGGCGCGCCCGGCTTTTTTTGCCACTGTTCGGCCAACAGCGTCGGCCAGGCCCGCTCGATCGGCAGGCGGTAGCCGGCGCTTAAACTGTCGCCCAAAATCAACAAGGTATCGGCGGCGGCAGCGCGTAAACTGAATAATCCCAACAGCAAAAGGAAGGGAAGATGCCAGCGGAAAACGTTCTTGAAGTTCATCATCTTAGTAAACACGTTGGTCAGGGTGAGCATCAGCTCACCATCCTTACCGGAGTCGAGCTGCTTGTCAAACCCGCGCAGACGATCGCCCTGATCGGGGAATCCGGCTCGGGCAAGTCGACCTTACTGGGCATATTGGCCGGGCTGGATGACGGCAGCGAAGGCGAAGTGCGCTTGCTGGGCGAGTCGCTGACCGCGCTGGACGAAGAGGGGCGTGCCGCGTTGCGCGCCAGAAATGTCGGCTTCGTGTTTCAGTCGTTCATGCTGGTGCCGACGCTGAACGCGCTGGAGAACGTGCAGCTGCCGGCGCTGCTGCGCGGCGAGAGCGACAGGCAGAGCCGCGAGCAGGCGGTGCAGCTGCTCGAGCAGTTGGGGCTGGGCAAGCGGCTCGATCACCTGCCGGCGCAGCTGTCCGGTGGCGAGCAGCAGCGCGTGGCGCTGGCGCGCGCCTTCAGCGGCCGGCCGCGGGTGCTGTTCGCCGATGAGCCGACCGGTAACCTCGATCGTCAAACCGGCGATCGCATCGCCGATTTGCTGTTCTCTCTCAACCGCGATTTCGACACCACCCTGATCCTGGTGACCCACGACGAAACCCTGGCGGCGCGCTGCCAGCGGCGGCTGCGGCTGCGCGAAGGCAAGCTGTGGGAGGAAGCATGATCTGGCGCTGGTTCTGGCGCGAATGGCGCTCGCCGTCGCTACTGATCGTTTGGCTGGCGTTGACGCTCTCCGTGGCCTGCGTGCTGGCGCTGGGCAGCATCAGCGATCGCATGGACAAAGGACTCAGCCAGCAGAGCCGCGACTTTATCGCCGGCGATCGGGTGCTGCGCAGCGCGCATCCGGTGCCGGAAGGCTGGTTGCTGGACGCGCAGCAGCAGGGGCTGAAGGTGAGCCGCCAGCTGTCGTTCACCACCATGACCTATGCCGGCGATCGGCCGCAGTTGGCGGACGTGAAAGCCACCGATCTGGTCTATCCGCTGTACGGCAAGCTGGAAACGCGCCCGGCCAACATCAAGCCTGAACCGGGCAGCGTGCTGGTGGCGCCGCGCTTGCTGGCGCTGCTGAACGTGAAAGTCGGGGATTCGCTCGAGGTGGGTGACACCACGCTGCGCATCGCCGGTGAAATCATTCAGGAGCCGGACGCCGGCTTCAATCCGTTCCAGACCGCGCCGCGCATCATGATCAACCTGGCGGACGTCGATAAGACCGGCGCGGTGCAGCCGGGCAGTCGCCTGACCTACCGTTATATGTTCGCCGGCGCCGAGCCGGATATTCAGCGTTACGAAGCGCGGCTGACGCCGCAGTTGACGCCGGACCAGCGCTGGTTCGGGCTGCAGGAGTCCGGCAGCGCGCTCGGCAAGTCGTTGCAGCGATCTCAACAGTTCCTGCTGCTGTCGGCCTTGTTGACGCTGCTGTTGTCGATCGCCGCCGTGGCGGTGGCGATGAGCCACTATTGCCGCAGCCGTTACGATCTGATCGCGGTGCTGAAAACCCTCGGCGCCGGGCGCGGCGCGCTGCGTAAGCTGATCGTCGGCCAGTGGCTGGCAGTGATGGCGCTGGCGGCGGTATGTGGCGGGGCGATCGGGCTGGCGTTCGAAGCGCTGCTGATCCGCCTGCTGAAGCCGGTGTTGCCGGCCGCGTTGCCCGCCGCCGGCGCCTGGCCGTGGCTGTGGGCGCTCGGCGCGCTGGTGCTGATTTCGCTGCTGGTCGGGCTGCGGCCGTATCGCCAGCTGCTGGCGACCCAGCCGCTGCGGGTGCTGCGCCGCGACGTGACGGCCAACGTCTGGCCACTGCGCTACTTCCTGCCGGTGACGGCGGCGATCGTGGTGGCGCTGTTGGTGGTGCTGATGGGGGCCAGTACGCTGCTGTGGGCTATTTTGGCCGGTATGGCGGTGCTGGCGTTGCTGTTGGGCGGCATGGGTTGGGGCAGCCTGCTGCTGCTGCGCCGCATCACGCTCAAGAGCCTGGCGCTGCGGCTGGCGGTCAATCGCCTGCTGCATCAGCCGTGGGTGACCATCAGCCAGCTGGCGGCGTTCTCGCTGTCGTTCATGCTGTTGGCGCTGTTGCTGGTGCTGCGCGGCGATCTGCTCGAACGCTGGCAGCAACAGCTGCCGCCGGACAGCCCGAACTTTTTCCTGCTCAATATGACCGAGGCGCAGGTGCCGCAGGTGAAAACCTTCCTGCAGCAGCACCAGATCAAGCCGGAAACCTATTACCCGATCGTTCGGGTGCGTCTGACCGAGATAAACCAGCAGGTGGCGACAGAACGGGTGCATGAAGACGATCCGGGCGGCGAGGCGGTGAACCGTGAACTGAACCTGACCTGGCTGGCAGCGCTGCCGGATCATAATCCGCTGGTGGCGGGCAGCTGGCCGCCGAAAACCGGCGAGGTTTCGATGGATGAAGGCATTGCCGGGCGGCTGAAGATCAAGCTGGGCGACACGCTGACCTTCAGCGGCGATACCCAGGCGTTCAGCGCCAAAGTCACCAGCCTGCGCCAGGTGGATTGGGAGAGCCTGAAGCCGAACTTTTACTTTATCTTCCCGCCGGGCGCATTGGACGGCCAGCCGCAGACCTGGCTCACCAGCTTCCGCTACGACGGCGACGGCCAGATGCTGACCCAACTCAACCGTCAGTTCCCGACGCTCAGTCTGCTGGACATCGGCGCGATCCTGAAACAGGTTGGCGGCGTGCTGCAGCAGGTCAGCCGCGCGCTGGAGGTGATGGTGGTGCTGGTGGTGCTGTGTGGCGGCCTATTGCTGCTGGCGCAGGTGCAGGTCGGCATGCGTCAACGCCGCCAGGAGCTGGTGGTGTACCGTACGCTGGGGGCCGGCAAACGGCTGCTGCGCCGCACGCTGTGGTGCGAGTTCGCCCTGCTGGGGCTGGTGGCGGGCATCGCGGCGGCGGTGGGCGCCGAGGCGGCGCTGTGGCTGTTGCAGAGCCGGGTGTTCGACTTCCCGTGGACGCCGACGCCGGTGCTGTGGTGGGCGCTGCCGCTGGCCAGTGCGCTGCTGCTGTCGCTGTGCGGCGGCTGGCTGGGCGTGCGCCTGCTGCGCGGCCGGGCACTGTTCCGCAGTTATGAGGGGTAATGTTGACTTAGCGGGATGAAAAAAGGGGTTAGCCTAAGGCTAACCCCTTTTACTTTCGGTGGCGGTGCCTTAGGCCAGCTTCTGCTGTGCCCAGGCCAGCCCGCTTTGGTATTCGCCCGGCAGCAGCGGCGCCAGCGTCTGCAGCGCCTGGCGCAGATCGGCGGCGCTCGGGTCGTTCAGATTGAGGTGGCCGACCTTGCGGCCAGGGCGCACCTCTTTCTCATACCAGTGCAGATGCACCAGCGGCAGTGACAGCCACTGTTCGTTGACGGCGGTGCCGATCAGGTTGACCATCACCGACGGCGTGCTCACTACCGGCTGCGGCAGCGGCAGGCCAAGGATGGCGCGCAGGTGCAGCTCGAACTGGCTGATGGACGCGCCGTTTTGCGTCCAGTGGCCGCTGTTGTGCACGCGCGGTGCCAGTTCGTTGATCAGCAGCCGATCGCCGACGATAAAGCACTCCATCGCCATCACGCCGACGTAGTTCAGTTCGTTCAGGATCGCCGCCAGCATCCGCTCGGCCTGTTGCTGCAGCACCGGGTTGGGCTGCGGCAGCGCCACGCTGGTGCGCAGGATGCCGTCTTCATGCAGGTTATGGGTCAGCGGGTAGAATACCGAACGCCCGTCGTGGCCGCGCGCGCCTACCAGCGACACTTCGCCGGAGAAATTGATGCCTTGCTCGACGATGCACTCGCCATAGGCGTCGGCCGGCAGTTCGGCTTCCTGGCCCGGACGCAAGCGCCATTGGCCGCGGCCGTCATAGCCACCGACTCGGCGTTTGACGATCGCCAGCTCGCCCAGCGAAGCGAACACCTGCGGCCATTCGGCGGCGCTCGCCAGCAGCTGCCACGGCGCGGTCGCCAGGCCGAGCTGGTCGAGCAGCTGTTTTTGCGTCAGGCGATCCGCCAGACGCGGGAAGATGTCGCGGTTGACGAAGGCGCTGTGGGTCGCCAGTTCGCGCGTCAGCGCAGTTTCCGGCCAGCGTTCGATCTCGGCAGTAATGACGCTGTTCTGATACGGCACCGCCTCGGGCTCGGCATCGATACCGACGGGGTAAACGGCGATGCCCAGCGGTTCGCCGGCCTGGCGCAGCATGCGCCCCAGCTGGCCGTTGCCCAGTACGCAAACCGGCTTCATGCGTCCTCCCGCGGATCGGGGTGGTTCAAGACGTCGTCGGTCTGCGCCTGACGCCAGTTCGCCAAACGCTGCGCCAGCGCGGCGTCGTGCAGCGCCAGGATCTGCATCGCCAGCAGCCCGGCGTTGGCGGCGCCGGCTTTGCCGATCGCCAACGTGCCGACCGGGATGCCGCGCGGCATTTGCACGATGGAGTAGAGGCTGTCCACGCCGCTCAGCGCGGCGCTTTGCACCGGCACGCCCAGCACCGGCACCAGGGTTTTCGCCGCCAGCATGCCCGGCAGGTGCGCCGCACCGCCGGCACCGGCGATGATCACGTCAAAGCCGTTGGCGGCAGCCTGCTCGGCGAAGCTGAACAGCTTGTCCGGCGTGCGGTGAGCGGAAACGACTTCGACATGGAAGGGGACATCGAGCTGGGTCAGGACTTCTGCGGCGAACTGCATGGTGGCCCAGTCACTTTTCGATCCCATTACAATTGCGATTTTAGCCCCGATATTGGCGGCTGAAGCGGCGTTGGCTCCCATGGGTGTAAGGCTCCTGTGGTTTGTCTGGCGTCGGCTGAGGGCCGAATGAGGGCGTAGAGCATACCATGAGCGCACGGCGAGGAAAACGGTTGCGTCGCCGGTTTTCACCGGCGAAAGCGCGAATTTTCACTCGCGCGCCAGTCCGGAACTCAGAATGGGAATTGAATCAGCTCGACGGCGTCGGCGCTGACTTTGATCATCGATCCTTCGACGTGCCAGGCGCCCAGCACCGCGCGATGGGCTTCGCCGTTGCTCAACGCCAGCCGGTGCACCGCCGGGCGATGGGTATGGCCGTGGATCATCCAGTGCACGTCGTGGCGCAGCATCGTTTGCTCGACCGCCTGCGGGTTGACGTCCATGATGGCTTCCGACTTGTACTGGTTGGATTGTTGGCTGCGGGCGCGCATTTTAGCGGCGATCTTCAGTCGCCAGCGCAGCGGCAGCGCCAGGAACAGTTTTTGAATCAGCGGGTTGTGCACCTTGCGGCGGAATTGCTGATAGGCCTGATCGTCGGTGCACAGCGTGTCGCCGTGCAGGATCAGGATCCTGCGGCCGTACAGCTCCAGCACTTTTTCTTCCGGCAGCAACTGCATGCCGCTGGCGCGGGCAAAGCGTTTGCCGAGCAGAAAATCACGGTTGCCGTGGATGAAATAGCAGGGCACGCCGGCCTGTTGCAGCGCCTTCAGCGCCGCGGCGATCTCCGCGTGCAGCGGCTCGGGATCGTCGTCGCCGATCCAGGCTTCAAACAGGTCGCCGAGGATGTACAGCGCGTCGGCGTGAATCGCTTCGCGCCGTAAAAAACGCAGAAAACCGGCAGTGATTGCCGGTTCCTGTGCGCACAAGTGCAGATCTGCGATGAACAGCGTACTCATGCAGCCGCGATTACTCGCTGACGGTCACGCTGTTGATCACAACGTCTTCTACCGGTACGTCCTGGTGCATGCCGCTGCGGCCGGTTTTCACGCCTTTGATCTTGTTGACCACGTCCATGCCTTCAACCACTTCAGCAAACACGCAGTAGCCCCAGCCCTGCACGTTTTCGCCGCGGAAGTTCAGGAAGTCGTTGTCGGCCACGTTGATGAAGAACTGTGCGGTGGCGGAGTGCGGATCGTTGGTGCGCGCCATTGCCAGGGTGCCGATGGTGTTTTTCAGACCGTTGTTGGCTTCGTTCTTGATGGTCGCGTTGGTCGCTTTCTGGTTCATGCCTGGTTCAAAGCCGCCGCCCTGGATCATGAAGCCGTTGATCACACGGTGGAAGATGGTGTTGTCGTAGAAACCGGCGCGGCAGTAGTTCAGGAAGTTTTCAACGGTAACCGGCGCTTTGTCAGCAAAGGTCTTGATAACGATATCGCCGTGATTGGTGTGGAAAGTAACCATAGTTTTAATCCTAACAAGGTGAAGTGAGACGTCACGTAAAGCGAGTGAACATTCAGACCGCCCTTATAACATATCCGCCCCAGCGAGTCAGCAGCGGCTCAACCGCGCACTGTCTGTGGTAATTGCACTTGTGTTATATTATAACAATTATGCCAACCGCCGAATTTTGCGCATTTTATTCGCGTGAAGTCAGCAAAGCATGGCCTTAACCTTGCAATAGATCAGGCTTCAGGTTTCAATACGCTACCGGGCGGAAAACCTGAGGCCCGGTTATCTTTTTTGTTATCACGCACACCACGGAATCTCCCGATGCTAAAGATTTTTAATACCCTGAGTCGTCAAAAAGAGGAATTCAAACCCATTCATGCCGGGAAAGTGGGCATGTACGTGTGCGGGGTAACCATCTATGACCTGTGTCACATCGGCCACGGTCGTACCTTTGTCGCTTTCGACGTGGTGGCGCGTTACCTGCGCTATCTCGGCTATTCGCTGAACTACGTGCGCAACGTCACCGACGTGGACGACAAAATTATTCGCCGCGCGGCGGAAAATCATGAGACCTGCGACCAGCTGACCGAACGCATGCTGGCGGAAATGCACGCCGACTTTGACGCGCTGCTGATCGACCGCCCGGACAGTGAACCGCGCGCGACCCAGCATATCGCCGAGATCATCGAGATCACCCAGCGCCTGATCGATCGCGAACACGCCTACGTGGCCAGCAACGGCGACGTGATGTTCTCCATCGACAGCGATCCGCAATACGGGCTGCTGTCGCGCCAGGATCTGGATCAACTGCAGGCCGGCGCGCGTGTGGAGATCGACGACGTGAAGCGCAACCCGATGGACTTCGTGCTGTGGAAGATGTCCAAGCCGGGCGAGCCGAGCTGGCAGTCGCCGTGGGGGCCGGGCCGCCCAGGCTGGCATATCGAATGCTCCGCCATGAACTGCAAGCAGCTGGGCACCCACTTCGATATCCACGGCGGCGGTTCCGATCTGATGTTCCCGCACCACGAGAACGAGATCGCGCAGTCGAGCTGCGCCCACGATGGCCCGTACGTCAATTACTGGATGCACTCCGGCATGGTGATGATCGACAAAGAGAAGATGTCCAAATCGCTGGATAACTTCTTCACCATCCGCGACGTGCTCGGGCATTACGATGCGGAGACGGTGCGTTACTTCCTGATGTCCGGCCACTATCGCAGCCAGCTGAACTACAGCGAAGAGAACCTCAAGCAGGCGCGTACTGCGCTGGAGCGTCTCTATACCGCGCTGCGCGGCACCGACGCCAATGCCGCGCCGGCCGGCGGCGAAGCGTTGGAAGCCCGCTTCCGCGAAGCGATGGACGACGACTTCAACACCCCGGAAGCCTACTCGGCGCTGTTCGATCTGGCGCGCGAAGTGAACCGCCTGAAAGGGGAAGACATGGCGGCGGCCAACGGCATGGCGGCGGAATTGCGCAAGCTGGCGAACGTACTCGGCCTGCTGCAGCAGGAGCCAGAGCAATTCCTGCAAGGGGGCGCTCAGGTTGACGACGGCGAAGTGGCGGAGATCGAAGCGCTGATCAAGCAGCGTAACGAAGCGCGTGCCGCCAAGGACTGGGCGCTGGCGGATGCCGCTCGCGATCGCTTGAACGAGATGAACATCGTGCTGGAAGACGGCCCGCAGGGCACCACCTGGCGTCGCAAGTAATCCGGCCGCAGGAAAAACAAAAAAGGCGCTGAATTCAGCGCCTTTTTCTATTGCGACAACCGAGGGTTATGGCTTGACCACGACCTTGCCGCCGTCGAACTCCACCACCTGATCGGCGACGATCTTGCAGCGTTTGCGGGTTTCGACCTTGCCGTCGACTTTGACCCGCCCTTCGGCGATGACTTCTTTGGCGGCGCCGCCGCTTTCACACCAGCCCTGGAACTTCAGCAGATCGCACAGTTCGACGTGGGGATGATTGTCCAGATTGAAAATTTCCATACTGCCTTACTTATTTAGGTTGAACGTCGTGATATTCCTCGCAGGCCTGCAAGGTATTTTGGATCAGTGTAGCAACGGTCATCGGGCCAACGCCACCCGGCACCGGGGTGATGTAGGCGGCGCGTTCGCTGGCGGCGTCGAAATCGACATCGCCCACCACTTTACCGCTTTCCAGACGATTGATGCCGACGTCCACCACGATGGCGCCCGGTTTGATCCAGTCGCCCGGAATGAAGCCCGGCTTACCGACCGCCACCACCAGCAGATCGGCGTTCTCGACGTGATGACGCAGATTTTTGGTGAAGCGGTGGGTGACGGTGGTGGTGCAGCCGGCCAGCAGCAGTTCCATGCTCATCGGGCGGCCGACGATGTTGGACGCGCCGACCACCACGGCATTCAGGCCGTAGGTATCGATGTTATAACGCTCCAGCAGGGTAACGATGCCGCGCGGGGTGCACGGGCGCAGCTTAGGCGCGCGCTGGCACAGGCGGCCGACGTTGTACGGGTGGAAGCCGTCGACGTCTTTATCCGGATGGATGCGCTCCAGCACCTTGACGTTATCAATGCCGGCCGGCAGCGGCAGCTGCACCAGAATGCCGTCGATTTCCTCATCGGCGTTCAGCTGGTCGATCAGCGCCAGCAGTTCGGCCTCACTGGTGGCAGCGGGCAGATCGTAGGAGCGGGAAAGGAAGCCGACTTCATCGCAGGCGCGGCGCTTGCTGGCGACGTAAATTTGCGAAGCCGGGTTCTCGCCGACCAGCACAACCGCCAGCCCTGGGGCGCGTTTTCCGGCCGCCAGACGTTGTTTCACTTGCTCAGCCACTTCGTTTCTAACCTGCTGCGCAATCGTTTTACCATCAATAATCTTTGCTGACATCAGTGTGGAAATCCATCAATTAAGAAAAGCGGGGGATGCCGCTATTCTGGCAGAAGCTGAGCGCGCTGTCAGGCGCAGAATCACCCTCGCCGCCGTTGCCGAGACCGATTTACGCTTTTTTTATGCCGACTTCAGGAACCTCTACGCCATTTTTACCTGCATTTGGATACGCTGAGGCCGTTCACAGGGCGAAAGAGGGCAGGATCATGAGAGCGATAACCCGGCTTTATCCGTTGCATCACCAGCCTGACCAGCAACCGGCGGAGCTTAAACACGTGGGAGAAACGGTGTTCGATTCTTCACTGCATCCGGCGGACAGCGCGCAGCTGATTGCGCTGCATCAGCTTGGCCAACACCCGCTGGCGCCGTCGTGGCGGGCGCGCCTGAGCGCGCTGTGGCGGAAGCTGTGCGCATGAACGGCAATACGTTGATGATCTGCGTCTTGCTGCTTGGCTGGGCGCCGTGGAGTCAGGCCTCTTTGAACAGCACGCCCCCCGACGCCGCGCTGGCGGCGAGACTGGCGGCGACCTGCAACACGCAGGCGGTTGAGCATGCCGACTGGAGCGATATCACGGCGGTCGTTCAGTCCGCACGCGTTTGCCTGCAGCGAGACACCGCGCGGCAGCATTCTGAACGCTCGCCGGGCGACACCGCGGTCGGCCTGGTTCAACGCAGCGTTGCCAGGGCCGCCGTGCGGGTGCTGGCGGAAAAAACGCCATAAAGCACGGCCGCCGCCGTAACGTCATGAAAAGGCATTGACTCGCTAACCTCTGACCGTATAATCCCATCCCGCAGCCGCAGGTTGCCGCATCTCAATGCGCCCTTAGCTCAGTTGGATAGAGCAACGGCCTTCTAAGCCGTAGGTCATAGGTTCGAATCCTATAGGGCGTGCCATTAATTCTCCCTGATTTTTTCCCCATATTCTTTCCCGCGAAAATTCGATCGTGTAACCCATACTCCCGTTGGCTCGCCGCTGAGCGACATGTTATGTTCGTTCGCTAACTTTCAGTCAGTGGCAGAGAGAAAAATGCAAAGCTTATTCGTTTACGGCACCCTAGGGCCGGGCAGACCCAACGCGCACGTGATGGAAGCTATCGGCGGCAGCTGGGAAGAAGGCAGCGTTGGCGGATCGTTGCTTAACCAAGGCTGGGGTGCCGAGATGGGCTACCCGGGCATCGTGCTGGATAACAGCGGCAATCGGGTGAACGGTTTTCTGTTCCGCTCCGCCAACCTCGTCAATCATTGGCCTGCCCTCGACGCCTTCGAAGGTGACGGTTATGAACGGGTGGCGGTCAGCGTCACCACCGCCGGCGGTGAAACCGTCGATTCGTTTATCTACATGCTGAAAAAATGACCTTTAGACGCTTCGCCGGCAATTGAACTTTCGTTTATTTTGCCGCGCTACAATAGGCGAAAATTTCCCCATGGAGCCTATCGTGCGCAAATCCAGATTCTTTCTCGTGACCTTGCTGTGTCTGTGTGCCGCCGCCGTGCTGTACGTCATGGCATATCGGGCGCTGGGGCATTACCTCAGCGACGGCGAGAAGGCCTACCCGGATATCAGCGTTGAAATTCGCTGAGGGCCGGTCGGCGCGGTGGTGATCGCGCCGACTTTTTTGCACTGATTTACCCGCCATTTACCCGCCGTCGGCAATGATGACGCAGCGTCTCCACATTGTGTGGTTCTCTTGGGCGGAATGCGGTTATGTCACTGCAACAGGTTTCGAATGTCTCGTTGAGCAACAACGGCTTAAAGGGCATCGGCTATAAACATTACGCGTTGGCGATCGTGGCGTTTGCGGCGGTCGTGCGGTTTATTTCCTTAACGGACAGGTATTTTTGGTGCGATGAGGCCTCCAGCGTGCTGACCAGCCGCTATGACGTGGGCGCTTTGCTGTACCACGCTTCCTTCGATGTTCACCCGCCGCTGTATTACCTGTTGCTGCATGGCTGGATGGTGCTGTTTGGCGACAGCATCATGGCGGCCCGTTCGCTGAGCCTGGTGCTCGGCGTGGCGACAGTGGCGCTGGCGATGCGCTTTACGCGTTGGCTGGCCAACGAGCGGGCGGCGCTGATAGCGGGCTGGCTGATGGCGATCATGCCGATGGCGGTGCGTTACAGCCAGGAGGCGCGCATGTATGCGCTGATGGGGCTGCTGGCGATCGCCGCCGCTATGGCGTTGGCGAAGTGGCTGAAAACGCCGGATAACCGCCGCTATCTGGCGCTGTATGCGCTGTTGATGACGCTGAGCTTTTATACCCATTACTTCACGATTTTTACCCTGATCGCGCATTGGCTGGTGGTATTGGCGCTGTCGTGCCGCCGCGAAGGCGAGTGTTATATCAAGCAACCGGCGTGGTGGCTGGCCAATGCGGCGATCGGGGTGGCCTACATTCCCTGGCTGCTGGTGTTGTTCAATCTGCTGGCGCATATCGCCGAGCTGCGGGTCGGCGGCGACGTCGGTTGGATCCCTCAGGTTTCCTGGAGCGATCTGCCGGCGATGTTCTGGCGTTTTCTCACGGGCCATGATGGCAGCAACTATCCCACGATCATTCTCTGGCTGTTGCCGGCGATGTTTGTTGCTTTATGTTCACTGTTGCTGTGGCGGCGCCAGATGCCGAGAAAATACGCTCTGCTGCTGCTCGGCGGCATGCTGATTCCGGTAATGTTGGTATTCGCCATTTCCTGGCGCTCGCCGCTGTTTGTCGATCGCTATCTCTATTCCGCCGCGCTCGGCATTCCGCTGGTGTTGGGTGTGCTGATCGCCGGAACGAAAAACCGGGTGCGCGGGATCTCTTTGCTGCTGTTCTTCAGCCTGCTGTTCGGCTGCGGCGTGCGCAATGATTACCCGGTCGAGAAAGATGAGTTCAAGGTGATGGTGCACTATATCAACAGCCACTATCAGCCTAACGATGCGGTGGTGGTCAGCAACATGTTCAACTACCTGAGCTATGTGTATTACAACAAACAGGGCTATCGCGCCTTGCTGTATACCCCCGCCAGGCCCAACGGCATTTCGGGCAAGCCCAACGCCTATGGCTTCGGCACCTTTTTCCACGATCGGGCGGCGCAGACCTACGTCGATAAGCTCAGCGTTTTATCGAAAACCCACCGCCGAGTCTGGCTGGTCAGCGGCGGGGATTTCAATCAGGACTTCGGCCGTTCGCCGCCGGGGTGGGTCAATACCGGCACCTTCAAGAGCGGCGGTTTCGAATCGCGCCTGTTCGTGGTGCATTGAGCGAAATGTCATATTTCCCATTCGGCGTTACATCTGGCCGAGCAAACTTACGCGGGGATGACAGTTCTATACATTGGGATTGGTACTGTAGCTCTACCCGATGATGTTGTGTGTTATCCATTCCCTGTAGTGTATTACCCCATCCCTGTTAAGTTTATCCCGCCTTGCGCGGGATTTTTTTTACCTGCGCCGGGCGAGATGCAGGCCGCCGCTCATGATGCTGCGGGTGGTCGGCAGGGCGAGAAAATCGTGCGGGAATCCGAGCTCGATGGCGCTGAGATCGTCCAACCGCCGCCAATGTTCTTGCGCCAATGTCACGTTCAATGCACCGAGGTTATCTTCCAGTTGCGCCAGAGTGCGGGCGCCGACGATCGGCGCGGTGACCGTCGGGTGGCGCAGCGTCCAGGCCAGCGCGATTTGCGCTGGGGTATATCCCGTTCCTTGAGCTATCTGGTTGACGGCGTCGGCGATATCGAGATTGCGCGTGTTCAGCATCCCCTTGGCGCGCACGGTTTCACGCCGAGTGCCCGCTTCATCGGGCGACGGCTGCAGATCCTGCCGCCGATATTTGCCGCTGAGTACGCCGCCGGCCAGCGGCGACCATGGGATCACGCCCAGCCCCAATTCTTGCGCCATCGGCATCAGTTCGCGCTCGACGGTGCGTTCCAGCAGGCTGTATTCGATTTGCAGCGCGATCAGCGGCGACCAGCCGCGCAATTCCGCCAGCATTTGCATTCTCGACGCCTGCCAGGCGGGGAGGTCCGATACCGCCACATACAGCACTTTCCCGGCGCGCACCAGGTCGTCCATGGCGCGCATGATCTCTTCCACCGGCGTGGTGAAATCCCAGGCGTGCAAATAGAGCAGGTCGATGTAATCGGTATTGAGCCGTTGCAGGCTGGCTTCAACCGATCGCAGCATGCTTTTGCGATGATTGCCGCCGGAATTGGGGTCGTCCGGCTGCATCGGCAGGGTGTACTTGGTGGCGATCACCAGCCGATCGCGGCGTCCGGCGGCGAATTCCCCGACGAAACGTTCGGCGCTGCCTTCGGTATAGCGGTTGGCGGTATCGATAAAATTGCCGCCGCGTTCGACGTAGACGTCGAACAGCCGGCGGGCTTCAGCCAGCTCGGCTCCCCAACCCCAGTCGGCGCCGAAGGTCATGGTGCCGAGCGCCAGCGGTGAAACGCGCAGGCCGGAACGGCCCAGCAGACGATAGTGATCCAGCGACAGTGATGTGTTCATAGGCATTCTCCCGTGTAGATGGCGTTTACGATAGCGCCCGCAGTCTGTTTAAAGAATGCACTATAATCTTCATGAATTATTAAGGAGGATGAGCATAATGAGAGGCAGTGATTTTGCCGAGTTGCGCGCCTTTGCCGCCATCGTCGAACACGGCGGTTTCGCGCGCGCCGCCGCGCATTTGGGCATGTCCGCTTCGGCGCTCAGCCAAACGCTGCGCAACCTGGAGACGCGGCTGGGCGTGCGTTTATTGAATCGCACGACGCGCAGCGTGGCGCCCACCGAAGCCGGCGCGCAGATGCTGGCGCGTTTGTTACCGGCCATGGGGGAGATCGACGCGGCGGTGGCGCAGGCGGTCGCACGGCGACAAAATCCGTCAGGTCGGTTGCGATTAAACGTTACGCGCGTGGCGGCGCTGCATTATTTGGCGCCATTGATCGCGCCGTTTCATCGGCAATATCCGGATATCGTTCTCGATCTCAGCATTGAAGAGAGGCTGGTGGATATTGTCGCCGGCGGCTTCGATGCCGGTGTGCGGCTGCATGAGAAGCTGGCGAAAGATATGGTGGCGGTCACGCTGGGCGGGGAGGTGCGGATGCGCGTGGTCGCCTCGCCGGCGTATTTGGCTCGCTACGGCCGACCGCTGACCCCGGACGATCTGCGGCAGCATCGCTGCTTGAACTACCGCTGGCCGACCAACGGCAATCTGTATCGCTGGGAGTTTGAATGTGACGGAGTGAAGCGGGACATCGCCGTGGAAGGGCCGGTGATCGTCGATGAACCGGAAGTGTTGGTGCGGGCGGCGTTGGATGGCGCCGGCATCGCCTATCTGTTCGAGCAGCAGATCGCCACCGGCTTGGCCGACGGCAGGCTATTGCCGTTGCTCGATGCCTGGACGCCGCCGTTTCCCGGTTTTTATCTGTACTATCCGGCGAACCGCCAAACGCCGCGCCCGCTGCGCGCTTTTATCGATTTTGCCCGCCAATGGGCGGAACAAGGCGCGTAGCGCGATTTTTTTGAATAACACCGTCAGTTTTATTCAGTATTCAGCCGTGGCGCGCTTGATTAGATTGAACGCGAGAGGGGCGCCGCCGGCGCCTCTGAGCAATGAGTGGAGAATTTCTATGGCGAAGACAGTAGTGGTGTTTCATTCCGGCTACGGCCATACCGAGCGTTTGGCGAAAGTGGTGGCGGAAGGGGCCGGGGCGGAACTGATCGCCATCGATCAGGAAGGCGATATCAGCGATGAGGCCTGGCAGGCGCTGGATGAGGCGGACGCCATCATCTTTGGTTCGCCGACCTATATGGGCGGCCCGTCCTGGCAGTTCAAAAAATTCGCCGACGCCAGCTCCAAGGCCTGGTTCGGCCGCAAGTGGCAGGACAAAGTGTTCGGTGGCTTTACCAACAGCGCCAGCCTGAACGGCGACAAGCAGGTGACGCTGATCGCGCTGCAGACGCTGGCTTCGCAACATGGTGGCCTGTGGGTCAGCCTGGGGCTGCTGCCGGCCAACACCAAATCGGCGCAGCGCACCGACGTCAACAATCTGGGCGGTTCGGTGGGGCTGCTGGTGCAAACGCCGGCGGATGCCAGCGTGGATGAGATGCTGTCGGGCGATCTGGCGACCGCCAAGCTCTACGGTCAGCGCGTGGCGGGTTTTGCCGCCAAACTGGCGTAAGGCCTGACCTCGTTCAGAAGGGATTGGGGCGAGGCGAAATCCGCGTCGCGTTCATTTTCTCTGCACAATTGGCGCGTAAGCTGCGAAATGTTATTAGCCTGCTTGGGCTAACACTGCATTTCGTACAAATATTCCCGGTTCCTAGGCCGGGTTTTTTGTTGCTAAGGTCGGCTTAAGCTTTCACCGCTATACTGCGCGACGGCACAGGCAGGCAATGCATGGCTGTGTCGTAACTGTCGATTTGCTGTTGTTCAAGCAAGCCCGCTTCACGCGGGCTTTTTTTGGCTTGTTATTGCACGGGCGGCTCAGTTGCAGGAAAATAACCGCGCAGTTATTCCAATATCATTCAACGACCAATAACCATAAACTTATTAATGTCATTAACGCCTTCACGGGTATATTGCGGTTTTGCGCTATGCTGACAGCTGGGATGGGTATAATTTCCCGGCGGTTTACCGTGGCTGTAACCGATGCCGCATTAGGTTAAGAAAAGTCTGTTAATTAAATGTTAATGTTTTTCATTGTTGATTTGTCTGGCTTTTTTGGTTGAAATCCGGGTTGACAATCCCTCACTGGCCGGGCGAGAGCGTATGCACATTATTATTCTGGTTATTAGCAATATACGGGCGAGGCGATGAACGCCAGAATAAACGCCAGGCATGGCCTGCCGCTTACGGTTCAGCTGATCAATCTTTTCATGCTGGCCTTTTTACTTTCCCTGGTGGGTATTCTTAGCCGGCCGATTGGCTCGCTTTCTTTATTTTGGCCGGTCAACGCGATTCTGCTCGGGCTGCTGCTGCGCAAACCCGTTTACGCTACGCCGCTCGGCTGGCTCACCACTTATCTGGGCATGGTCGCCGCCGATCTCAGTACCGGCGAGGGCTGGTCCCTGGCGCTGTGGCTGAACGCCTGCAACATGTCGCTGATCGCCGTCGGTTACGGCATCATGCTGATGCTGCCACAATCTCAACGGCGCATGGGCAAACCCCAGGCGATACTCTATATGTTCAGCGCCAGTCTGGCCGGATCGGCAGTGGCGTCGACGCTGTCGGTGCTGCGCAACGACAGCCTGTACAACAATACGGTGGTCGTCGCCTGGTTGGCCTGGTTCAGTGAGCAGTTCTCGACGACGTTGCTGCTGTTGCCGGTGCTGATGGCGGCACCGCGGTTGAAACAGCTGTTTCGCATGCAGGTGCGTTGGCGCCTGAAAGGCTGCCTGCCGCTATTGGCGCTGCTGCTGTCGCTGGCGTTTAGCGTCTATATCGGCGGGCCGGGCGCCATTGCTTTTCCGATCCCGGCGCTGCTGTGGTGCGCCGTGCGCTACCAGTTGTTCCCCGTGACGCTGCTGACGTTGTTGACCGGCATGACCGAGATCAGCAACATTTCAGCCAACCTGGTGCTGTATGAAACGCCGAACAATCACAATGCCTTCCTCGATACCCTGATGTCCGCCCGCTTGGGCATCGCCATGCTGGTGATGGGGCCGCTGATCCTCGCCAGCTCTATCGCCGCCAATCGCAAGCTGATGCGGCGTCTGGAGCACAGCGCCAACCACGATTTCCTGACCGGGGTGCTGGCGCGCAGCGCGATGACGCGCAAAGCGGGCGAGCTGCTGGAGCATAAGCACCGTTCAAAGGAGGCGGTGTCGTTATTGCTGATCGACATCGACCATTTCAAACAGATCAACGATACGCATGGCCACAGCGCCGGCGATCAGGTGTTGGCGTCGTTCGCGCACATCGTGCGGCGCGAGCTGCGGCACGATCAGCTGTTCGGCCGTTTGGGCGGGGAAGAGTTCGCCATCATGCTGCCGCGCGCGCTGGCGGCGCAGGGCGTGGCGTTGGGGGAACATCTTCGTCGGCTGGTGGAGCAGACGGAGCTGCAGGCAGATGGCAAGCAGGCCTTGAAAATCACCATTAGCGTCGGCGTCGCCAGCCTGGCGATGAACGAGGTGAAATCGCTGGAGCAGCTGATGAATATGGCGGATATCGCGCTGTATCGCGCCAAATCGCAGGGGCGGAATCGGGTGGAGTCGTTCAACGTGGTGAACGGCAACAGCGTCGAGCATATTCTGTTCCGTTAAGCTCGACGCTGGGTGAGCGGCGTTTACAGGCTTTTCAGCGCCTTGATGGTCTCATCCATATCGATCTCGTGCTCGGAGAAGGTATGGGTGGTGTTCTGGAAGGTGGTGATGGTCAACATGCGCAGCGTTTGCATGGCCTGCGCTTGATCTTCCGACTGCGGGCGAATGCGGTTCATCAACAAACCGACCGACAGCACGGTGTTCTCCTTATCCACGTCGGCTTTGACCGGTACGTCCTTGGTGAAGGTGTTGAAAGACTTGATGCTGGTGATCTTGATTCTTTCATTGGCGATGATGATGTATTTGCTGGGTGCCAACACTTTGACCGCATAAGCCGACGGACCTTTGGTGTTGTTGGTCGGCTCGAAGGTCACCGCCGCGTTTTTCTTAATCAGCTCCGGGTTTTGCACTTTAATCACGTGAAAATAACGATTTTCTCCGTTCTCGTCGGTAATAAAGCCGAAGCCTTTGTCTTCAAAAAAAGTCGTTATCTTGCCGTTCATCGCTATTCTCACAAAAGGGTTCTATACAGCGCTTATGATAGCGCGGAATGCCTGGCAGCGACAGATTGCGCGCGCGGCATTTAGTCATGCGATAACGGCATTTAGCGGCTTCCCGCCCACATGCTATGTTCATGCTGACTTCATTCACTGCGAAAAGGAATATCGATGGGCATCAAACGTCTCAATCACGCCGTGCTGTATGTGAGCGACGTGCGGCAGAGCGCCGAGTTTTATCATCAGGTGTTGGGCTTCAAGCTCAAGCCGTCCGACAGCCCCGATCGGGCGGTATTCACCCAGGCCGCCGACTCGGATAACGATCACGATTTGGCGCTGTTCAGCAAGAACCTGGGCCAGCAGCGCGCCGGGGTGTTTCGCGCCAACGGCGAGCCGCCGGCGGAGCATGAGCCAGCGGCCGGGCTGTACCATCTGGCCTGGGAAGTGGACAGCCTGGAAGAGCTGGAGCGCATTCGTCACCAGTTGGCCGAACGCGGTATTCTCGGGCTGGAAGAGGATCACGGCGTGCACAAAAGCATTTACGGCCACGATCCGGACGGGCTGCTGTTCGAGGTGACCTGGTTTATTCCCCCGGCGTTGCTGACCGAAGAGGACAAAAACCAGCAGAATATTCGTCCGCTGGATTTCGCCGCCGAGAAGCGACGTTTCGCCGGCCGGTAAGCGGCCATGCGGGGCGCTGCGGCGCCCCGACCATCACAATACCTTGTTGAGGAAATTGACGGTGCGCGGATGCTGCGGTTGGGCCAGCACCTGCCTGGCGTCGCCTTGCTCGACGATCTGGCCGTCGACCATAAACACCACCCGATCCGCCGCTTCGCGCGCAAAGCCGATTTCATGCGTCACCACCACCAGCGTCACCCCCAGATCGGCCAACCCCTTAATCACATCCAGCACTTCGCCGACCAATTCGGGATCGAGCGCGGAGGTCGGCTCATCGAACAGGATCACCTTCGGGTTCAGCGCCAGCGCGCGGGCGATGGCGATGCGCTGCTGTTGGCCGCCGGAGAGGTGGCGCGGGTAGGCGTCCGCCTTGTGACGCAGCCCGACGGTGTCCAAAAGCTCATAGGCCACCGCCTTCGCCCGCTCGCGGGAATGAATCTTGTGCACCACCGGCGCTTCGATGATGTTTTCCAGCACCGTCAGATGCGGGAACAGATTGAAGTTTTGGAACACATAGCCGACGTTGATGCGTTGCCGCAGAATGGCCTTTTCCTTCAGCTCATACAGCCGGTTGCCCTTGCGGCGATAGCCGACGTAGTCACCGTCGATGCGAATAAAGCCCTCATCGACGCGCTCCAGGTGGTTGATTGCCCGCAGCAGCGTCGATTTGCCGGAGCCGGAAGGGCCGAGGATCACGGTCACGGTGCCCGGTTGCAGCGTCAGGCTGACGTCGTCCAGCGCCTTATGCTTGCCGAAGAACTTGCTGACGTTGCTGATTTCGATCAGGCCGCGCGCCGGCACCGGGGTGAGGTTACGTGTCGGCTGCTCGGACAAGGCGTAATAATCAATGGCTTCAGACATGCGGGGCTCCTAACGTTTTAACCAGCCGGCCAGTTTCTGCCAGGGTGTCGGCGGCAGTTCGCGCACCGCGCCGCGGGCGAAATAGCGCTCGATGTAGTATTGGATCACCGACAGCGCGGTGGTGATGAACAGATACCAGACGGTGGCGACCATCAGCAGCGGTATCACCTGCTGGGTGCGGTTATAGATCACCTGAATGGTGTAAAACAGCTCCGGCAGCGCCAGCACATAAACGATAGAGGTACCTTTCGCCAGGCTGATGATCTCGTTGAAACCGGTCGGAATAATGGAGCGCAGCGCCTGCGGCAGAATGATGCGGAAGGTGCGGCGGTAGCCCGGCAGGCCCAGCGCCGCCGCCGCTTCGTGCTGGCCGTAATCCACGCCCAAAATGCCGCCGCGGATGATCTCGGCGGTGTAGGCGGACTGCACCAGCGTCAGGCCCAGCACCGCCACCGCGAACTGGCCGAGAATGTCGATGGTGGGGAAGCTGGCGAACACCACGGAGGTGAAGGGGATGCCCAGCGAGATGGCGTCGTACAGGTAGGAAAAGTTGTACAGGATGATCAGCACCAGGATCAGCGGCAGTGAGCGAAACAGCCAGATATAGCCCCAGGCCAGCGACGCCAGCAGGTAAGAGCGCGACAGCCGCGCCAGCGCCAGCAAGGTGCCGAACAGAATGCTGAACAGGGTACCGAGCAGCGTCAGCAGCAGAGTTTGCCCCAGCCCGGCCAGCACCGCCGGCGCGAAGAACCACTCGGCGAATACGCCCCATTCCCAGCGCGCGTTGCCTGCCACCGATTGCACGATGGCGGCCAGAATGAACAGCGAAAACAGCGCGCCGATCAGCCGCAGCGGATAGCGGGCGGGCACCACTTTCAAGACTTCTTGTTTGGACATGTCATGTCTCCTGCTACAGATAAAAAAGGGTTAGGCGATTTTCCTTTCCGACGCGCAACAACACGCGTCCTCTGCAATCAGGCTCTTGCGGAACGGCAGGCGGCCGTCGTAGGGCGGGCGGCTGTAAACCTCGCTGTCGACGGCCGGATCGAACTGCGGCTGATAGCCGTTGTTCAGATACAGGCCCACCGCTTCAGGCTGGCGAAAGCCGGTGGTCAGATAGAGCCGGCAATACCCCTGCGCCAGCGCCAGCGCTTCCAATTGCTGCAACACCCGCTGCGCCAGGCCTTGACGGCGCAGATCGCTCCGCGTCCAGATCCGTTTCAGTTCGGCGGTTTGCGCGTCGTAGCGCTTGAAGGCGCCCATGGCGATCGGTGCACCGGCGCGCAGCAGCACGATAAAGGCGCCCTGCGGCGGCGCGTACAGATCCAGCGGTTCCGGTTCCTGGTCACCAAAATAATCGCCGTAACGCTGGCGATATTCACCGAACAGCCCCTCGATCACCGGGGCGATCAGCGGGTCGGTCGGCAGCGTCTGAATGAAGGTGTCTGCTGTCATCGCACGCTCCTAGTCGCCCAGGCCGGGCGGGTTGATTTCCGACTGTGCAAGGCGTTCGACGCTCTCGCCCCAGCGGTTGAGCACCCGATCGTATTGCCCGCCGCGGATCGCGCCGTTCAGCGCTTCGTTCACCGCCTGCACCAGGCCGTTGCCTTTGCGGGTGGTGACGGCGATGTGCGCCGCCTTCGGCCAGCCGCCTTCCACCGTGCCCGCCAGCCGAGTACGGCCATTCAGCGCCGCTTTATAGGCGCCGAGCACGTTCGGCCCAAAGTAGGCGTCGGCCCGGCCGGACTGGATCGCCAGCGTGGCGGCCGCATCATCGGTCACGTAGATCGGTTGGAAGGGTTTGAGCCCCTGCTGCCGGTTCTGTTTATCCCACGCCAGCAGGATCGCTTCCTGATTGGTGCCGGAGCCGACGATGATCTTTAATCCGGCGATATCGGCGGGTTGTTTGATCGTCGCGATCTTGCCGCCGGTTTTGACGTAAAAGCCGAGCGAATCGATGCGGTAGGTGGCGAAATCGAAGCGGGTTTTGCGCTCTTTAGTGACGGTAACGTTGGTGATGGCCGCGTCATACTTGCCGGAGACCACCCCCAGCGGCCAGTCTTCCCACGAGGTTTGCACCACGTTAAGCGTTAGGCCCAGGCTGTCGGCCACCAGCTGCGCGATATCCACTTCGCTGCCGATAAGCCGCCGGTTGTCGGCGGCGAACAGCGCCAGCGGCGGCGTGTTGAGCGCGGCGATCGCGACGGTGAACTGGCCGGGCTTCACGAAGTGGAAATCGGCCGGCAGTTTGGCGATCGCCTGCGGGTTTTTCGGCGCGTGGATCGGGGTTTCATTGGCCTGCAAATCGATGCCGGTGCCCGCCTGCGCGGCGCCGGTCAGGCTCAACAAGGCCGCCACGAGGGCGGCGGTAACGGTTTTCTGCATAGCGGGTATCCCTGAAAGCGATCTTATTATTGGGTGAATCTGTTCAATGGGCGTTTCAGGCCCAGGTGTTCGCGCAGCGTGTCGCCGCGGTACGCTTGGCGGAACAGGCCGCGCCGCTGCAGGACGGGCACCACCCGCTCGACGAAGTGACCGAAAGCGTTGGGCGTACCGCCGCTGATGATGAAGCCATCGGCGGCTTCGCTGTCGAACCAGCTCTGCAGGCCGTCGGCCACCGCTTCCGGCGTGCCGCTGAACACCGGGCGCGGCGAGGCGGCTTCCAGCGCCACCTGGCGCAGCGTGAGGTTACGCTCACGGGCGTTGCGCTTGATGGCGTCGGTGGTGCTGCGGAAGCTGTTTTGCCCCAAATCGCCGATGTCCGGGAACGGGGCATCCAGCGGATGGCGAGCGAAGTCGTAATGTTCGAAGTAGCGGCCAAGATAGTTGAGGGCGTTTTCGATGCTTACCAGGCGAGCGGTCTCCTGATACTGGCGCTCGACGTCCGCGTCGTCGTCGCCGACGATCACGGTGACGCCCTGGAAGATACGCAGATCGTCCGGTTCGCGCCCTTGTTCCACCAGTTGCCGTTTCACGTCCTGATAGAAATCCTGCGCCTGTTCCAGCGTGTCGTGATGGGTGAAAATCGCATCGGCGTGCCTGGCCGCCAGGCGTTTGCCGTCTTCAGAAGCGCCGGCCTGGAACAGAATCGGGCGGCCCTGCGGCGTGCGGCCGATGTTCAGCGGCCCTTGTACCGAGAAGAACTCACCCTGGTGGTTGAGGGTGTGCAGTTTCCCGGCGCGAAAGAATTCGCCGCTGGCTTTGTTGCGCACGAAGGCGTCCTCTTCCCAGGAGTCCCACAGTCCTTTGGCGACGTCAAGAAACTCATCGGCGATGCGGTAACGCAGGCTGTGCTCCGGGTGTTCGGCGCGCGAGAAGTTTTTGGCTGAGCCTTCCAACGGCGAGGTCACCACGTTCCAGCCGGCGCGGCCGTTGCTCAGGTGATCGAGGCTGGCGAACTGACGGGCGACGGTGAACGGATCGCTGTAGGAGGTGGAGAGGGTGCCCACCAGGCCAATTTTGTCGGTGGCGGCGGACAGCGCGGCCAATAGGGTCAACGGTTCGAAGCGATTAAGAAAATGCGGAATGGATTTTTCGTTGATATATAAGCCATCGGCGACAAACACGAAATCGAATTTTCCCTGCTCGGCTTTTTTCGCCGTGGCGATATTAAATTCGAGGTTGATGCTGGCGTCGGCAGTAGCGTCCGGGTGGCGCCAGGCGGACATATTTCCCGACGCGCCATGCAGAATGGCGCCCAGCCGTAATTGACGTTGATTATTCGCGCTGTTGCTCATCGTGATTATCCCATCATGCGCCGCAGAGGCGCGCAGTGTCTGATGGAACCACTATTGATGAGCGGCGGCGGGATGTAAAACAACAAAACAGCATATTCAAATGTTGAAAACGGCAAATATCACGGTAGGCGAAAATAATAATCCCCGGCGCGGCATCAGCAGCGTCGGGGAAATAATATTTGTTGTTATTCAGGCGTTGCTGAGGGTTTTTTCCGGCGCGGTGGTTAATTGTTGCAGCGTGCGTTCCGCCAGCAGCGTGAAATATTGCGCCGCCGGGAACAGAGCGCGTTCATCGGGATTGAAACGCGGATGATGCAAGCCGAACTCGCTGGCGGATCCGATGCTGACAAACACGCCTGGAACATGGTGCAGATAAAGCGCGAAATCTTCGCCGCCCATCTGCAGTTCCGCCTCTTCAACCCGGTAACCGGCCTCGGCGGCGACGGTTTTGCTGAATGCCGCCCAATGTGCGTCGTTGATCACCGCCGGCGGCCCCGGCTGCCAGTGCAGTTCAGCCTGGGCACCCAGCGCGGCGGCGACGCCGTCGATCACCTGACGAATCTTGTCCGGCACCTGGCGGCGCACCGCGTCGCTGTGGGTGCGCACCGTGCCTTCCAGCTCCACGGTTTGCGGCAGTACGTTCCAGGTATTGCCGCCTTCGATGCGCGTCACGCTCACCACCAGCGATTCCAGCGAGCTGAAGCTGCGGCTGGGCAGCGTCTGCAGCGCGCCGACGATCTGGCTGGCGGTGACGATGGTGTCGACGCCCTGTTCCGGTTTGGCGGCGTGGGCGCCTTTGCCGGTGATCTGGATCTGGAAACGATCGACGTTGGCGTAAAACGGCCCGGCGCGGGTGGCGAAGGTGCCGGTGGGCAGTTCCGGCGCATTGTGCAGGCCAAACACCGCCGCGACGTTATCCAGCGCGCCGGCGTCGATCAGGTGCCGGGCGCCGTTGAAGGTCTCTTCCGCCGGCTGGAAGAAGATGCGCACCGTGCCGGGCAGCTCGGCCTCACGCGCCTTCAGCAGGTGTGCGGCGCCGAGCATCACCGAAGTGTGAAAGTCGTGGCCGCAGGCGTGCATCACGCCGCGGTTTTGCGAACTGAAGGGCACATCGGCGATCTCGTCGATCGGCAGCGCGTCAATGTCGCCGCGCAGCGCGATGATCGGCCCTTTGCCGCTGCCTATCTCCGCCACGACGCCGGTTTTCAGCGCCAACGGCAGCAGGCGAATACCCGCCTCTTGCAGCCAGCAAGTCAGCCGGGTGGTGGTGGCGAATTCGTGATTGGAAAGCTCGGGGTTTTGGTGCAGCTCACGCCGATAGGCGATAATTTTGTCTGCCAACTGGCTGGTCATAGGCTTGGCTCACAGTGGGAAATAAACCCTAACCCTAGTGCAGCGGGCGCCGAAGCAAAAAGACCATCTGGTTATATTTCATAGCGATTGCGTCTGCACGGGGGCGTCAACGATGGAGAAATGGGCAAGTTTGGGCGTTCGCTCGTTGTTTGCCGACGCCTGAAGAGGATTGACCTGAAACGGTAACTTATCGCAACCGGTGCAATCAATTTACACCGGGCAACACGGATTTTTTCACTCTTTATCGGATTTCTGTGATCGCGGTGGTGGACAAAATCCTGCCTGCTTGCTGTACTGTGATCGACACAGGTTTTGTGTCTTTCATTCACGTTAAAGGTAAGTTTGATGTCTAAGATTAAAGGTAGCGTTAAGTGGTTTAATGAATCCAAAGGCTTCGGTTTCATTACTCCGGAAGATGGTAGCAAGGACGTTTTCGTTCACTTCTCTGCCATCGTTAGCAACGGTTTCAAAACGCTTGCTGAAGGCCAGCGTGTAGAATTTGAAATCACGAACGGTGCCAAAGGCCCATCTGCCGCTAACGTTACTGCTATCTAAGCTGCGTAGCTGAATTTCTTAAAACCCGCTCATTGAGCGGGTTTTTTATTGGGCGCATTATGCTTCGCTGCGGCGGGCCAACAGGCTGAATAGCAGGATGGCGACGGCGTAGCAGCCGACGATGGTCAGCGCCATCGACAGGCTCGAGGTGCCGCCCAGCCCGGTGAGCGGCACGGCGCAGGCGCCGAGCGCGAACATGCACACGCCGATCAAGGCTGAGGCGCTGCCCGCTTTGTCACCCTGGCTTTGCATCGCCAGCGAAGAGGCGGTCGGGCCGACGATGCCGATCACCGCCACCGAGAAGAACAGCGGCACCAGCAGCAATACCAGCGGCGCGTGCAGCGCGGCGGCCAACAGCAGCAACAGCGACGCGACGGCTGCCAGCGTCAGCCCGCTCTTCAACACCCGGCGCTCACCCCAACGAGAACTGAGGCGGCTGGCCAGCTGCGCCGCAATGATCAGCCCGACGCCGTTAATGGCGAAGCACAGGCTGAACATCTGCGGGCTGAGGCCGTAGATCTGCTGCAAGACGAAAGGCGAGGCGCCGATATAGGCGAACATGCCGGCCATCACGAAGCCCTGCGTCAGGCACAGCCCCATGAAATAGCGCTGGGTCAACAGACTGCCCAGCGACATCAGCATCGCCAGGATGCCGCCCTGGCTGCGGCGCTCGACCGGCAGGGATTCGCGTAGCTTCAGCGCCGACAGGCTGAACAGCAGCACCGCGATGGCCGCCAGCACGCCGAAGATGCCGCGCCAGTTCATCACCTGCAGCATGACGCCGCCCAGCACCGGCGCGACGATCGGCGCCAGGCCGTTGACCAGCATCAGCAAGGCGAAGAAGCGGGTCAGCTCATGCCCGGCATACAGATCGCGGGCGATGGCGCGGGAAATCACCGCCCCACCGGCGCCGGCGATGCCCTGCAGCAGGCGGGCGATCAGCAACTGGTCGATGGTGGGCGCCAGCGCACACCACAGCGAAGCGCCCAGCAGCAGGATCAGCGACAGCAGCAGCGGGCGCATGCGGCCCAGTTTGTCGCTGTAAGGGCCGAAAATCAGCTGGCCGACGCCCAGACCGAGCAGCCCGGTGGTCAGACTGAGCTGCGCGGCGGCGGTGGAGGTATTCAGCTCGCCTGCCATCTCCGGCAGGGCGGGCAGGTAGAGATCGGTGCACAGCGGCCCCAGCGCGGCCAACAGGCCAAGCACGACGGCGTACACCAGACGTTGTCTGGCTAAGTGTTTGGTCATGAGAGATTAGGATTTCCTGAACAGATGAGAAATGGCCTGCTGATACAGATCGCGCAGCAGGGACGCATCGGCTTTTTGCGTGGTAAGGATCCGGTAACCGGTGCCTTCGCTCATGACGGCGATAAACTCCACCCGCGCGGCGATCTCTTCCGCGCTGAAATGGGGATACAGCCGCTGCAGGTTGTGGCACACGTGGCGAAACAGCCGCGCTTCAGCGTCGCTGAGCATTTTGGCCACCACCGGATTGCGCGTGGCCTCGGCGGTCACTTCCAGCATCAGCATGTGGTCGGTTTCGCTCTCGCCCGGCTGCTGGAACAGCGTGCGCGCCGCCAGCACGCCGGCGATCAGATTGATGTGATCGCCAAGGTTTTCCAGGCGCTGCATCTTGTTGGCGATGATGCGGTTGACGATCTCCTCGATAATCGCGTCTTTATTGGCGAAATAGCGATAGATTTGGCCGACGCTGAGCTGTGAGCCCTGGGCGATTTCCGCCATGCTGGCGGCGTGGAAACCGTGGCGGCGGAAGCTGATTTTCGCCGCTTCGACGATCTGATCGCGGCGCGCCTGCACCTTGGCCTGTTTAGTGTCGTTGGGGGAGAGCATCTGCCCGATCCTTTGCTACGCGTGAGCCGGGTTCACATTTTTGGGTGTGAACGTTCATTCTCAATTGTAGTGCAACCGACGGGAAGGGTGCAAGATGAACGCGTGCTGCGGGAAAAGGCGTTTAAGCGAACAGGTAAGATTTGATAAAGGCGGCGACGATCAGCACGCACAGCGCAACGGCGATCGCTTCGGCGGCGGTTTTCGGCAGGCTAAACATAGCGGTTTCTCATCCAGTCAGGGGTACTGGATGAGATTATGCGCATGCAAGATTAAGGAAACATTAAGGACTTAGCGCCCGTTGACCCACATGACCAGCATGAAAGCCAGCAGCGTCATCGCCAGCGAACCGGCCAGGTTGAGCAGCATATTGGCCAATGCCCAGCCGAAGCGGCCATCCTGCATCAGGTACACCACCTCCAGCGAAAAGGTAGAGAAGGTGGTCAAGCCGCCGCAAAACCCGGTGGTGATCAGCAATTTCCAGGTGGGATCCAGGTGCGTCATGCGGGTGAAAATCGCCATCGCCAGGCCGATGATAAAACCGCCGACCAGATTGACCATCAGCGTACCGAGCGGAATGTGGGCGTTCAACGGATTCATTTTCATGCTTACCGCCCAGCGCAGTACGCTGCCGACGCCGCCGCCGATAAATACGGCCAGTAAAGAGCTCAACATGGGGCAACTACCTTTCAATCAGAGAAATTCACGGGACTCGGAAAGGGACAGGCGTAACGCTACGCGCCTCTCTCCGAGAGGTTACGTAGACATCATCAGCCTGTGAAGGCGGTTAGGGAGGAATGTCATCTCCAGCGTGCCGCACGGCCTTTTTTGCCGTACCCGTTGGATGTTACACCTAAAGCCGCCTATTTTGTAGTATCGACACTCTGCGAGGTAAAACGGATGGAAATCAGAACGGTGCGTCTGAGCGACCGACATGCTATCGCCGAATTAATGACGGCGCTGGATTATCCCGGCACCGAGGCGTTTCTGACGCAGCGAATGCAGCAACTGTTGGCGCATCCGGATGAGGCGCTGCTGGTGGCGGTTGAGGAGGAGCAAGTGCTGGGCGTGTTGTCGCTGCATTTTCTGCCTCAGCTGGCGTTGGCCGGCGATATTGCCCGCATCAGCTATTTTTGCGTCGACGATCGGGCGCGCGGCGCGGGCGTAGGGCGGTTGCTGTTGGCGGAGGGCGAGGCGCTGGCGCACCGTCGCGGCTGCGATCGGTTGGAAGTTCATTGCCACAGCCGCCGTGAGCGGGCCCATGCGTTTTATCGGCGCGAAGGCTTTGTCGAAGCGCCAAAGTATTTTGCCAAGCTATTAAGTTAGTAAGCTAGCCACCCGTCGGCGTCGCCGTTTCCAGCCGGTTGCGGCCGTTTTGCTTCGCCCGGTAGAGCGCGCCGTCGGCGGCTTTCAGCCAGTCCAGATAACCGCCCAACTCAGGGTGGTAGTTGGCGATGCCTGCGCTGATCTGCAGCCGTAGCTGAGGCGCCTCTTTGAAGCTGACGGCGTCCAGCCGTTGCTGAATGCGCTGCAGGACGGTTGTCGCCTGTTCGGCGTTGGTGTTCGGCAGTACCGCGCCAAATTCGTCCCCGCCGTAACGCCCGACGATATCCACGTTGCGTAAGCCGATCAGCAGCTCTTCCGCCAGCGCCGCCAGGGCTTCGTCCCCCAGCGCATGGCCGAAGGTGTCGTTGATGGTTTTGAAGCGATCGATGTCCATCAGAATCAGCGTGGCGCTGTCCTGATAGCGGCGGCAGCTGTCAAACTGGCGATGCAGCAGATGCTCCCAGTGGCGGCGATTGTACAAACCGGTCAGCCCATCGCGGGTGCTGATGCGCTGCAGCTCCTGTTTCTTTTCCGCCAGCCGCTTGGCGGTGCGGTAGGTCACTAACCCAAGCAGCGTCGGATACAGATAGATCATCGGCAGGCACAGATAGATTTGCAGCGGGGTGCTTTGCGGGCGAAACGGGAAACCGAGCAGCGCGCCGGCGATCGCCGCGGCGGCCAGCTGAATCATCAATCCTTTCACAAACAGCGTTTTGCCGGCCGAGGCGATGTTGTTCATGCCCATCATCGACAGGATGACAATCGCAGGCAGCGCATTGAACGCCATCATCGCCGCCCAGACGCCGCCGAAAGCGGAGTCGATCAACAGGTTGCGAATTTCGGCTTTGAACGGATCTTTGGCGCGGCAGGCCAGGCGGTAGGCGAGATGCGGCCAGAGAAAGCCGTGAAAGGCCAGCAAGAGCCAGACTGCCGTTGGCGGAGCCAGCGGGTAGAGCGCGGCGCAGACGCAGATAAAGCCAAGTCCCAAACCGGCCACGCGGGGCAGATAGGTGCGCTTGGCGAAGCTGAGGCCGGATTTTCGGGCATCGAAAATGGGTGGGGCAATATACATCCGGCATCTCCCTGATGAGTCTCACGGCAGCGTATCATGCGGGTGATAAACTAAGAATAGTCTGGTATTCACGCCGTGAAACCGTGTGGCATGCCTGCGACGGATCTCACTCTGTTACATGTTGCGGTTGTGCGAGCCGGGGGAAAGTCGCTAAATATTCGTAGGCAAGGTCAGTTTTTCTCGCTGTTCACGCAGCGCTCTATGATAAGAAGGTGAGTATGGAAGGTATCAGCATTACCAAACTTCTGGTGATTGCGGTGTTGGTGATTTTACTGTTCGGCACCAGCAAACTGCGCACGCTCGGCGCCGATCTTGGCGCGGCGCTGAAAGGCTTTAAAAAAGCCGTGGGCGACGACAGCACACCACCGCCGGCCGCCGGCAACAACGCCGCCGAGAGCCAATCCGCTCAGCAGAGCGTCGAAAAGAAAGACGTTTAATCCCGTCTGATGGCGCGCAATAAAAAAACGGATGCCTTGCGGACATCCGTTTTTTGGCGTTTCCGCCGTTTTTAGCGTAACAAACTATTACGCGTTATTTCACTTCCATCCCTTTGGCCTGCAGATCGGCGTGGTAAGACGAACGCACGAACGGACCGCAGGCGGCGTGGGTGAAGCCCATCGCCATCGCTTCTTCTTTCATCTCGTCAAACTCGGCCGGGCTGACGTAGCGCTGCACCGGCAGGTGGTGACGACTTGGCTGCAGGTATTGACCCAGCGTCAGCATGGTCACGCCGTGGCGACGCAGATCGCGCATCACTTCGACGATTTCCGCGTTGGTTTCCCCAAGGCCGACCATCAGGCCGGACTTGGTCGGAATATTTGGGTGCGCTTCTTTAAAGCGTTCGAGCAGCTTCAGCGACCACTCGTAGTTGGCGCCCGGGCGCACCTGGCGGTATACGCGTGGCACGTTTTCCAGGTTGTGGTTGAATACGTCCGGCGGCGTGGCGGTGAGGATCTCTAGCGCGCGGTCCATACGGCCGCGGAAGTCCGGCACCAGCGTTTCGATTTTGATGTTCGGGCTCTTGGCGCGGATGGCCGAGATGCAGTCGGCAAAGTGCTGAGCGCCGCCGTCGCGCAGATCGTCGCGGTCAACCGAGGTGATCACCACGTAACGCAGCGCCATGTCGGCGATGGTTTGCGCCAGCTTTTCCGGCTCGTTGGCGTCCGGCGCGATCGGGCGGCCGTGGGCCACGTCGCAGAACGGGCAGCGGCGGGTACAGATGGCGCCGAGGATCATAAAGGTGGCGGTGCCGTGGTTGAAGCACTCGGACAGGTTAGGGCACGAGGCTTCCTCACAGACGGAGTGCAGGCCGTTCTTGCGCATCGCGGCTTTGATGCCCTGAATGCGCGTTGAGTCGGCAGGCAGTTTGATCTTCATCCACTCGGGTTTACGCAACAGCTCCTGCCGTTCGGTGACCACCGTTTTGACCGGGATCAGCGCCATTTTGTCAGCATCGCGGTATTTGACGCCGCGTTCCATCTGAATTGGTTTACTCATAATCGTGCAGGTTCCAGTTACGAAGCTCGACCGTCTGGTAGCCGAGTAAATGAACAAATTCCTGTACCAGGATTGGGTGTATGTCTTCAATGCCAACGCCGGGCGCCAGCGCGCTGACCTGCGTCATCTGCATGCCGGCGTAACCGCAAGGGTTGATGCGTTGGAAAGGGCTGAGATCCATCGCCACATTCAGGGCCAGGCCGTGGAATGAGCTGCCTTTACGGATCCGCAAACCCAACGAACAGATTTTCTGCTCCCCCACGTACACGCCCGGCGCATCCGGACGGGCGCGCGATTCGAGACGGAAGTGGGCGAGGGTGTTGATAACCGTATCTTCTATCGCCGTGACCAATTGGCGTACGCCGACCTTGCTGCGTTTCAGATCGACCATCACGTACATCACCTGCTGGCCCGGCCCGTGATAGGTCACCTGGCCGCCGCGATCGCTCTGGACAACCGGGATATCGCCGGGCATCAGTACGTGCTCGGCTTTGCCGGCCTGGCCCTGGGTGAACACCGGGTGATGCTGCACCAGCCACAGTTCGTCCGGCGTGCTCTCGGTACGACCGTCGGTGAAGTTATGCATGGCTTGGGATACAGGCGCGTAGGGCTGCAACCCCAGCTGACGCAAAATGATCTTGTCTGGTTGCAAAAGAGTCATCGTCAGGTTACAGAAGTGGTAAAGCCATTATACCGGGCGCTCCGGCCTGCGACCAGCCTTTCGCTGACCAAAAATGCGCAACCCGGGAAGACGCTGCGCCATCCCGGGTTGATAAGCAGGGGTTTATGCTGGAATTACAGCACCATGCGAACAATTTCAATGTTGCCCAACTCTTCGTACAGGGTTTCGACCTGCTCGATGTGAGTGGCGTTGATGGTGATGGAGACGGAGTGGTAGTTGCCTTTGCTGCTTGGCTTAACCTGCGGGTTGTAATCGCCCGGTGCATGGCGCTGCACCACTTCAACTACCTGGTCAACCAGCTCAGGCTGCGCCAGGCCCATCACCTTGTAGGTAAACGAGCAAGGGAATTCGAGCAGTTCGTTCAGTTTAGTTTTTTGCATGTGCGTGCGCTCCAGAGTGCTAGCTAATCTATAAATTATAACTCCCGCCGGGGCGGGAGTTAATGTTATTCAGTATATGGGGGCAATTTTGCCCGTTTCAACCGTTAACCGAACCAGTGGTGGAACATCAGTTTGATATAGTCCACGATGCGGCTGAAGAAACCACCTTCTTTCACTTCGTTCATCACCACCAGCGGACGCTGATCGATGGTTTTGCCGTCCAGTTGGAAGTTGATGGTGCCGACCACCTGATTTTTCGCCAGCGGCGCGTGAATTTCCGGCGTGTTCAGCACATAGCTGGCCTTCAGATCTTTCATGCGGCCACGCGGGATGGTCAGGTAGACGTCTTTGTCCACGCCCAGCTCAACGCGATCGGCGTCGCCGAACCAGACCGGCTCGGAGGCGAACTCTTTACCGACTTTCAGTGGCGCCACGGTTTCAAAGAAGCGGAAGCCCCAGGTCAGCAGTTTCTTGCTCTCGGTTTCACGGCCTTTGTAGGTGCGGCCACCCAGCACAGCGGAGATCAGACGCATCTGGCCTTCGGTCGCCGAAGCCACCAGGTTGTAACCCGCCGCGTCGGTGTGGCCGGTTTTGATGCCGTCGACGTTCAGGCTGGTGTCCCACAGCAGACCGTTACGGTTCATCTGGCGGATATTGTTGAAGGTGAACTCTTTCTCTTTATAAATCGCGTATTCGTCCGGCACGTCGCGGATCAGCGCCTGGCCGATCAACGCCATGTCGCGCGCCGAGCTGTATTGCCCTTGGGCATCCAGGCCGTGCACCGTCTGGAAGTGGGTATTCTGCAGGCCCAGCTTGTTGACGTAGGTGTTCATCAGGTTGACGAACGCGTCCTGGCTGCCGGCGACGTAGTCGGCCATCGCCACGCAGGCGTCGTTACCGGACTGCAGGTTGATGCCGCGGGTCAGTTTGGAGACCGGCACGCGATCGCCTGGCTTCAGGAACATCAGCGAGGAGCCTTTGAACACCGGGTTTCCGGTTGCCCAGGCGTCCTGGCCGACGGTCACCATGTCGTCCTGGCCGATTTTGCCGGCTTTCAGCGCCTGGCCGATGACGTAGCTGGTCATCATTTTGGTCAGGCTGGCCGGATCGCGACGCGCGTCGGCGTTCATCTCGGCCAGCACTTTGCCGGAGTTGTAATCAATCAGGATGTACGCTTCCGCATCGATCTGCGGGACACCTGGGATCATGGTTTTGAGGTTAACGTCATCGGCATGCGCGACGGAGGCTGCGCCCATTGCGATAACGGTGCCGAATGCGATGCTCTTGATTAAGCGAAAAGAAGTTACTTGTTTCATGATCGGGACTACAACATCCGTGAAAGTAAAGTTAAAAAACGAGCCACACTATAGCAGATGCGATCCCGGCAGGCATTACCCATTCATCTGCCTAATTGCGGTTAGTGCACTTTTAGCTGCAAGAAAATGTTTCAGCTAAATAACCGCTTATCGGCCGTGAATGCCCGCCGGGCTTAATGCTCAGGGTGCAGCAGTAACGAAAGACTGTTGTTGCGCTTCGCTGGCCAGGCGTTGTTGCAGCTGGGCCGCCTGCTGACGGCTGCTGAATGGGCCGAGCTGAACGCGATAAACGTTGCCGTTGGCCGCCACTTTGCCTGGGACGCCAAACTGCTGGCTCAGGCTTTGCTGCCAGCTTTGGGCGCGCTCGGCGCTGCTCAGCGCGCCGACTTGCACCACATAACCGCCTGAGGAAGAGGCGGCAGCCATGCCGGCAGCGGCGGTGGCGCCGGCCGCAACCGGTGCGGCCACCGAAGCGGCTTCAGGCTCGGAGCCTTCCAGCACGCCGGCCGGTACTGCGCTTGGCGCGCCGAGGAAACCACCGCGGCCGTTTGCGGCGTTGCCGCCGGCGGCTGGGGCATTGTCGTCGGTGCGCAGAGTGCTGTTATCGATCGGGCGCACCGCCGCGCCGCTGGCGACCGGCACGTCCTGCTGGATCGGGGTGCCCATGCCGCTGGAGCCGAGATCCGGGCGCGCCGGCAGGGCGTAGCTCTGTTTCGCCACGATGGTGCCGATGGTGCCAGGGCCGCTCAGCGTGCCATCCGGCGCCACGTTGATGAAATCTACCTTGACCTTGGTGTTGTTGGACAGGTTGAGGCGGTCGGCGGCGGCTTTCGACAGATCGATGATGCGGCCTTTGGTATAAGGCCCGCGATCGTTGACGCGTACCACCAGCTGACGGCCGTTGGCCAGGTTGGTGACGCGCACATAGCTAGGGATCGGCAGGGTCGGGTGCGCCGCGGTCAGGCCGTTAGGATCGAACTGCTCGCCCAGCGCCGTGGTGTTGCCGTTGGCCTCTTCGCCGTACCAGGCCGCCAGGCCGGTCTGCGAGAAGTTCTGCGGATCTTTTACGATGCGGTAAGTATCGCCATTAACCTTATAATCCTGCATGTTATTAGGGTTATAGGGTTCATATTGAGGCTCGACGCCACCGATTTCCACCACCGGGCCGTTGTACGGCTGCTGTGGCGCCTGCTGTTCCGTGGTCGGGGCGGTACAGGCGGAGAGCAACACCGCCGCGACGCCGATCCAAAGCCATTCCTTACGCATTACTCACCTCTTATAAACTTTTAGACAGCATTTTCCGATGCGTGTGGATCGACATGATGATGCCGAAACCGGCCATCAACACTATCAGCGCCGAACCCCCGTAACTGACCAGAGGCAAAGGTACGCCAACTACCGGCAAAATGCCACTGACCATACCGATGTTAACAAAGACATAAACGAACAAAATCAGCATCAAGCCGCCGACCATCACGCGGCCGAAGGTGGTTTGCGCCTTGGCGGCGATCATCAGCCCGCGAATGATCACCAGCAGGTAGAGCGCCAGCAGCACCAACACCCCGATCAACCCCAGCTCTTCGGCCAGAACGGCGAAGATAAAGTCGGTATGGCGCTCCGGCAGGAACTCCAGCTGCGACTGGGTGCCGTGCAGCCAACCCTTGCCGGACAGGCCGCCGGAGCCGATGGCGATCTTCGATTGAATAATGTGGTATCCGGCGCCGAGCGGGTCGCTCTCCGGATCGAGCAGCATCATTACGCGGTCGCGTTGATAGCCGTGCATCAGGAAGAACCACAGCACCGGGATAAAGGCCGCCAGCGCGACGGCGGCGACGGCGATCAGCTTCCAGCTCATGCCGGACAGGAACAACACGAACAGGCCTGAGGCGGCGATCAGGATAGACGTGCCCAGATCCGGCTGCGCGGCCACCAGCAGCGTCGGCAGGAAGATCAGCACCAGCGCGATGGCGGTGTTTTTCAGTGAAGGCGGGCAGACGTCGCGGTTCATAAAGCGCGCCACCATCAGCGGCACGGCGATCTTGGCGATTTCCGACGGCTGGAAGCGTACCACGCCGAGATCCAGCCAGCGCTGGGCGCCTTTACTGATCTGCCCGAAGGCGTCCACCAGGATCAGCAAAATCACGCAGAAGATATACAGATAGGGCGCCCAGCTTTCGTAGACGCGCGGCGGGATCTGCGCCATGACGGCCATCACGATCAGCCCCATGACGATCTGCCCGATCTTGCGCTCCATCATGCCGATGTCCTGGCCGCTGGCGCTCCACATCACGAAGGCGCTGTAGACCAGCAGGGCCAGGATCAGCAGCAGGAACGTCGGGTCGATGTGGATTTTGGTCCAGATCGAGCCTTTTTGTTGGCTTTCAGTCATGTTCTACCTTAGTCACCTTCTACGCCAGGCGGCAGCGGAGCCTCGCTTGGCAATTGCGTATTGTTGTCGCCCAGCATGATGTGGTCGAGGATCTGGCGGGTGATGGTGCCCACCGCCGGACCGGAGCCGCCGTTTTCCAGGATGATGGCGACCGACACCGTCGGGTTGTTGAACGGCGCGAAGGCGGTCATCAGCTTGTGATCGCGCAGGTGTTCCGCCAGTTTGTGGGCGTTGTAGGTTTCGTAACCGAAGACCTGTGCGGTGCCCGATTTCGCCGCGGCTTTATAAGGTGCGTCCGCAAAGTATTTGCGCGCCGTCCCGTTCGGACGGTTGGCCACACCGTACATGCCGTCTTTGGCGATTTCCCAGAAGCCGGAGTGAATATCGCCGATCTGCGTGTCTTCTTCCTGTTTGAACGGCACCAGCGCGCCGTTGACGCGGGTACTCTGCAGCAGGTGCGGCGTTTTGACCGTGCCATCGTTGATCAGGGTGTTCAGCGCCTTGGCCATCTGGATCGGCGTGGCGGTCCAGTAACCCTGGCCGATGCCCACCGGAATGGTGTCGCCCTGATACCACGGTTTCTTATAGCGTTTCAGCTTCCATTCGCGCGTCGGCATCAGGCCGGAGCGCTCTTCGGCCAGATCGATGCCGGTGTACTGGCCGTAACCGAATTTGGTCAGCCAGCTCGACAGCCGATCGATCCCCATGTCATAGGCGACCTGATAGAAGTAGGTATCTGCGGATTCTTCCAGCGCCTTGGTGACGTTCAGGCGGCCGTGGCCCCATTTTTTCCAGTCGCGGAAGCGTTTTTCCGAGCCGGGCAGCTGCCACCAGCCGGGATCGAACACCACGGTATTCTTGGTGATCACTCCGGCGCTCAGCGCCGACACCGCGATGTAAGGTTTCACCGTCGAGGCGGGTGGGTAGACCCCTTGCGTAGCGCGGTTGATCAGCGGGCGATTCGGATCGTTCAGCAGCCCCTGATAGTCCTTGCTGGAAATGCCGTCGACGAACAGGTTCGGATCGTAGCTCGGGTTAGACACCATCGCCAGGATGGCGCCGGTGCGCGGATCGCTCACCACCACGGCGGCGCGGCTGCCGACCAGCAGCTGTTCGATATAGCGCTGCAGGTTGAGATCGAGCGTCAGGTAAACGTCCTGACCGGCGGAAGGCGGCTGCTCGTGCAGCTGGCGGATCACCCGGCCGCGGTTGTTGACCTCGACCTCTTCATAGCCGGTTTTGCCGTGCAGCGTGTCTTCGTAGTAGCGTTCGATGCCCAGCTTGCCGATATCGTGGGTGGCGGCGTAGTTGGCCAGCTTGCCGTCTTTGTCCAGGCGCTCGACGTCACGGTCGTTGATCTTCGACACGTAGCCGGTAACGTGGGTGAGGGCGGAACCGTAAGGGTAGTAGCGGCGCTGGTAGCCTTTCACTTCCACGCCGGGAAAGCGGAATTGATTGACCGCAAAGCGGGCGACCTGTACTTCGGTCAGCGCGGTTTTCACCGGAATCGAGACGAAACGGCGCGAGCGCTTGCGCTCTTTTTCGAAATTGGTGATGTCGTCGTCGGTCAGATCGACCACCGGGCGCAGCGCCTGCAGCGTGGCTTTGAGATCGTCGACTTTCTCAGGCATCAGCTCCAGCTGATAAATGGTGCGGTTGAGCGCCAGCGGGGTGCCGTTGCGATCGTAGATAATGCCGCGGCTGGGCGCGATGGGCACCAGCTTGATGCGGTTTTCGTTGGAGCGGGTGCGGTAATCCTCGACGCGGACCACTTGCAGATTATACAGGTTGGCGATCAGGATGCCGGACAGCACCAGGATGACCAAGAACGCCACCAGGGCGCGGCGTACAAACAGGGCGGATTCAGCCGTATAGTCGCGAAAAGGGTTACGTTCTATTTTCATCCCGCTGCTTTATTTCACTCTGTCACGGTCACCACCGGCTATTCCCGGTGGTAAGGATGATTTGTAGTAATACTCCAGGCGCGGTAGAGGCTTTCGGCCACCAGAACGCGCACCAAAGGATGCGGCAGTGTCAACGGAGAAAGTGACCAGCTCTGCTCGGCAGCGGCTTTGCAGGCGGGCGCCAGCCCTTCCGGGCCACCGATCAGCAAGCTGACGTTGCGGCCATCCTGCTTCCAGCGTTCAAGCTGCTGCGCCAGCTGCGGCGTTTCCCACGGCGTGCCTGGGATATCCAGCGTAACGATGCGGTTGCCTTTGCCCACCGCCGCCAGCATCTGTTCGCCTTCCTTGTCCAGAATGCGTTTGATGTCGGCGTTTTTGCCGCGTTTGCCCGCCGGGATCTCGGTCAGCTCAAACGGCATATCTTTGGGAAAGCGGTGCAGGTAATCCATAAAGCCGGTTTGCACCCAGTCTGGCATTTTGGTGCCGACCGCCACCAATTGCAGTTTCACCGCTTAGCTCCAAAGTTTTTCCAGCTCGTACAGGCGACGGCTCTCTTCTTGCATCACGTGCACGATCACTTCGCCCAGATCGACCACGATCCAGTCGGAGGCTTCCTGGCCTTTCATGCCGTACAGTTCCATGCCTGCGGCGCGGGATTCCTGCACCACGTGGCTGGCGATCGACATTACGTGGCGCGTCGAGGTGCCGGTGCAGATGATCATGCAATCGGTGATGCTGGATTTGCCCTGTACGTCCAGAGCGATAATGTCTTGGCCTTTCAGGTCATCGATTTTATCGATGACGAAATCTTGGAGCGCTTTACCTTGCAAAGGTTCCCCCTCGGGTGTGTTCTGTTCAGTCGGCTGCGGCGGGCAAAATGCGCGCGCTGCGGCGTAACCGGATAATGGTTTCGGCAGGCTGCCGCTGAAAGCCAGCTAACTGGTGACTGCCCGGCCAGCTAAGGTTTCCGGGGTTTTCAGCGGATACCTGAAAAATAGCGGCGCAGTATATCACGCACCTTTCGCTAGCGATATAAACCCTGCAACTCGATATAGCGCTGCACCGAGCGGGGCAGCAGGTCGTCGCAGTTGAGGCCCTGATGGCGGCGCTGGCGGATCTCGGTGGCGGAAATTTCCAGCTCCGGCGTATCGGCCAGGTAGATATGGCCATGCGGGCGGCGGCTGAGCTGCGCCGGGTCGGCGGTGCGGTGGCGTTCCAGCCACTGCTGCAGCTCCGGCGTGTCCATGCGATCGTTATAGCCTGGGCGCGCCAGCACCAGCAAATGACAGACGTCCAGCAGCGCCTGCCAGCGGTGCCATTTATGCAGCGTCAGCAGCGAGTCCTGGCCAATAATAAACGCCAGCGGCTGGGCGGCGCCACGCTCTTTACGAATCGTTTCCAACGTCTCGATGGTGTAGGAGGGGGTGGTGCGGTGCAGTTCGCGATCGTCGACCGCAAACAGCGGGTTGCCGGCGATCGCCAACTCGACCATCTTCAGGCGCTGCTGCGCATTGGCCTCCGGCTGCGGGCGGTGCGGCGGCACGTGGTTAGGCAGCAGCGTGACGCGATTCAGGCCCACTTCGGCGGCCAGCGCCTCAACCGGCCGCAGATGGCCATAGTGGATCGGGTCAAAGGTGCCGCCGAACAGCGCGTGCAATACGGTGGGGTGTTCCGGATTAGTGGGCATCGGTAAAACTCGTGGCCAGGGGTTTGCCGCACAGCAGCATCGACAGGGTTTCCAGTTCCGGCCAGACCGACTGGCCATAGTCCTGCTTGAGCGTCAGCTCGATTTGCGTCAGCAGCTGTACCGCCTGCTGCAACTGGGGACCGGACAGGCGTTGCAACGCCTGGGTCACCAGCGGGCGGCGGTTCTGCCAGACCTTGTGCTGATCGAACAGCGTGCGCAGCGGCGCAGACGCCATGCGGCGCTGCAGCGTCAGCAACAGCAGCAGTTCGCGCTGCAGAGTGCGCAGCAGGATCACCGGCTCCGCGTCCTCTTGCTGCAGCTGCTGCAGAATATGCCAGGCGCGCTTGCTCTTGCCGGCCAGCAGAGCGTCCAGCCAGTGGAACGGCGTGAAGTGGGCGGCGTCGTTCACCGCCTGTTCGACGCGCGGCAGCGTGAGCTTGCCGTCCGGGTGCAGCAGCGACAGCCGCTCCAACGCCTGCGACAGCGCCAGCAGGTTACCTTCGTAGCAGTAGCACAGCAGCTGATTGGCGGCGTCGTCCAACTCCAGCTTCATCGCTTTGGCGCGTGCGGCGACCCAGCGCGGCAGCTGCGCCTGTTCCGGTGTCTGGCAACTGACGAGGGCGCCGTGCGGGCTGAGCGCCTTGAACCAGGCACTGTTTTCCTGCGCTTTGGTGAGGCGCGGGCCGCGCAGGATCAACAGAATATCGTCGTGCAGCAGCGTGGCGAGTTTGCTCAACTGCTCGCCGATCGGCGCCGTTGGGCCGTTTTCCGGGAAGATCAGCAGCAGCGTCTGGCGGCTGGCAAACAGGCTCATCGCCTGACAGATGCCGAAGATGGCGTCCCAGTCGGTATGGGCGTCGAGGGAAATGCTGTAGTGCTCGCTGAACTGCTGCTGTTGCGCAGCCTGCCGGAGTAAATCCTGGCTTTCCTGCAGCAGCAGCGGTTCATTGCCGCTCAATAAATAACAAGCGCGCAGCCCCTCTCGGAGCTGCGCGGCAAGTTGTTCCGGGTAAATGCGGATCATTGTGCGGTTTGGCTTGCCGCTCGTTCGCCGACGGCAGCGGCTTTCTGCCGGTTCTCTTCTTCCGCCGCATGCACGGTCAGCAGTTTGCGCACCAGTTGTTGCGCCGCCTGCTCACGCATTTCCTGGCGAATGATCTCCTGTTCGGAGTCCTTGGCCAGCGCGGTCAGCGGGTTGTCGAAGAACGAACGGAACACTTTCACCGACAGCGGATACAGGTCATGCCCCGGGATCAGCACCTGGGCCTGTACGGTCAGCACCAGCTGGTACTCGGCGGTTTTACCGTCCTGGAAGATCGAGGCGGTATCCTGGCTTTCCGTCGCGCCGAGGATGCGCAGGGAAGGCACGTCTTTACGCTTCGGATCGCTGACGATAGTCACGTCGTTCAGGCGCAGTTGCTCACGCACCGCACGCGTCAACGGGCCGTAAGGGTCGGCGCTGTCCAGGATCAGCGTTTTCATTTCATTAGGCACCTGCGTGGTGCCACGCAGGTGAAAACCGCAGCCGGCGGTGACCAGCACCGCCAACCCCAGCAACAGCGTTAGAATACGTTGTCGCACAACTCCTCCTTGTGTTAACCCACAACCAGGTTAAGCAGTTTGCCCGGAACGTAGATCACTTTGCGAATCGTGACGCCGTCCAGATATTTAGCCACCAGATGCTCTTCGGCAGCGCGCGCGCGCACTTGCTCTTCGGTCGCATCGGCAGATACGGTGATTTTAGCGCGAACCTTGCCGTTCACCTGCACCACCACCAGCTTGGAGTCTTCGACCATCGCCTGCTCGTCGGCAACCGGCCATGGCGCGGTGTCCACGTCGCCTTCGCCGCCCAGCGCCTGCCACAGGGTGAAGCACACGTGCGGGGTGAACGGATACAGCATGCGAACTACAGCCAGCAGCGCTTCCTGCAGCAGCGCGCGATCCTGCTCGCTCTCCTGCGGCGCGCGGGCCAGTTTGTTCATCAGCTCCATCACGGCGGCGATCGCGGTGTTGAAGGTCTGACGGCGGCCGATATCGTCGGTCACCTTGGCGATGGTTTTGTGCAGATCGCGGCGCAGCGCTTTCTGATCTTCGTTCAGCGCCGCCACGTCCAGCGGCTGTACCGCGCCTTTTTCCACGTGATCGTAGGCCAGTTTCCACACGCGTTTCAGGAAGCGGTTCGCCCCTTCCACGCCGGATTCCTGCCACTCCAGCGTCATTTCTGCCGGTGAAGCGAACATCATGAACAGACGCACGGTGTCCGCGCCGTATTTTTCCACCATCTCCTGCGGGTCGATGCCGTTGTTCTTCGACTTCGACATTTTGCTCATGCCAGCATAGACCAGTTCACGGCCTTGCGGATCGGTGGCCTTGGTGATGCGGCCCTTGTCGTCGCGCTCGACGGTGGCGTCAACCGGGGATACCCAGACGCGCTCCCCGCTGTTGCCGGTGTAGTAGAAGGCGTCGGCCAGCACCATGCCCTGACACAGCAGGCGTTTGGCCGGCTCGTCCGAATCCACCAGGCCCGCATCGCGCATCAGCTTGTGGAAGAAGCGGAAGTACATCAGGTGCATGATGGCGTGTTCGATGCCGCCGATATATTGATCGACCGGCAGCCAGTAGTTGGCGGCGGCCGGATCCAGCATGCCCTGGTCATACTGCGGGCAGGTGTAGCGCGCGTAGTACCAGGAGGACTCCATAAAGGTGTCGAAGGTGTCGGTTTCGCGCAGCGCCGGCTGGCCGTTGACGGTGGTTTTCGCCCACTCAGGGTCGGCCTTGATCGGGCTGGTGATGCCGTCCATGACCACGTCTTCCGGCAGGATCACCGGCAGCTGGTCTTCCGGCGTCGGCATTACGGTGCCGTCTTCCAGCGTCACCATCGGGATTGGCGCACCCCAGTAACGCTGACGGGAAACGCCCCAGTCGCGCAGACGGTAGTTGACCTTACGCTGGCCCACGCCCTTGGCGACCAGTTTGTCGGCGATGGCGTTGAAGCCCGCTTCATTATCCAGGCCGTCGAACTCGCCTGAATTGAACAGCGCGCCTTTGTCGGTCATCGCTTCGGCGCTCACGTCAGGCTGGCTGCCGTCGAGGTTCAGGATCACCGGCTTGATCGGCAGATCGTATTTGGTGGCGAATTCCCAGTCGCGCTGGTCGTGCGCCGGTACCGCCATCACGGCGCCGGTGCCGTATTCCATCAGCACGAAGTTGGCGACCCACACCGGCAGCTTCTCGCCGCTCAGCGGATGGACAACGAACAGGCCGGTCGGCATGCCTTTCTTCTCCATCGTCGCCATTTCGGCTTCGGCGACTTTGGTGTTGCGGCATTCGTCGATGAACTCGGTCAGCGCCGGGTTGTTGCGCGCGCCCTGTTGCGCCAGCGGGTGGCCCGCGGCGACCGCCACGTAGGTGGCGCCCATGAAGGTGTCCGGGCGGGTGGTGTAAACCGTCAGCTTCTCTTCGCTGTCCGCCACGTCGAAGGTGATTTCCACGCCTTCGGAGCGGCCAATCCAGTTGCGCTGCATGGTTTTCACCTGCTCCGGCCAGCTTTCCAGCGTGTCCAGATCGTTCAGCAGCTGATCGGCGTAGGCGGTGATTTTGATGAACCACTGCGGGATCTCTTTACGCTCGACCTTGGTGTCGCAGCGCCAGCAGCAGCCGTCGATAACCTGTTCGTTGGCCAGCACGGTCAGATCGTGCGGGCACCAGTTCACCGCCGAGGTCTTCTTGTAGACCAGGCCTTTTTCATACAGCTTGGTGAAGAACCACTGTTCCCAGCGGTAGTATTCCGGCTGGCAGGTGGCGATTTCGCGATCCCAGTCATAGCCGAAGCCCAGCAGTTTCAGCTGATTCTTCATGTATTCGATGTTGTCGTAGGTCCACGGGGCCGGCGCGGTGTTGTTTTTCACCGCTGCGCCTTCCGCCGGCAGGCCGAACGCATCCCAGCCGATCGGCTGCAGTACGTTTTTGCCCAGCATGCGCTGATAGCGCGAGATCACGTCGCCGATAGTGTAGTTACGAACGTGGCCCATGTGCAGTCGGCCGGACGGGTAAGGCAGCATGGATAGGCAGTAGTACTTTTCCTTGCTGTCGTCTTCGGTAACTTTGAAAGTCTGCTTCTCTTGCCAGTGAAGCTGTACGTTCGATTCTATGTCTTCTGGACGGTATTGCTCTTGCATGGCGGCCGGTGGTCCTGTAGGTGTAAACCGTTGCCCCGGTCAGAGGCAACGCAATGAACATTTAGTATTCGTAGATCCGCATAGCATAGCTGATAAGACCTCCCGGCAACAACTCCAAGCGCCTGACTCGGCGCATTTAAAAAAAACGCCGCCATGACGCGGCTCACAACCTGCGGATCCCGCGTCTTGCCAAGTGACATCAGTCATTTACGGCTAAAATAAGAACAAGTAGCTTAGGGGTATCCCTACAGCCAAGTCCGGCGCAGCGTTTATCGAGGAGAGTCTATGAACAAGGTTGCTCAGTATTACCGCGAATTGGTGGCATCGCTGACCGAACGCCTGAAAAACGGTGAACGAGATATCGACGCCCTGGTGGCCAGCGCGGAGCGGCGGTTGAACGAGGCCGAAGGTCTGACCCGCGACGAGGTGCGGCAGGTGACGCAGGCGGTGCGGCGCGATCTGGAAGAGTTTGCCCGCAGCTACCAGGAGAGCCGGGACGAATTTACCGACAGCGTATTTATGCGGGTGATCAAAGAGAGTCTGTGGCAGGAGTTGGCGGATATCACCGACAAAACCCAGTTGGAGTGGCGCGAGGTGTTCAAGGACGTCAGCCACCACGGCGTTTACCACAGCGGTGAAGTGGTGGGGCTGGGCAATCTGGTGTGCGAGCAATGCCACTATCACCTGGCTTTTTACACCCCGGAAGTGCTGCCGCTGTGCCCGAAATGCGGCCACGACCAGTTCCAGCGCCGGCCGTTTGAACCTTGATGACGTTCCCCGTCAGGGCGGGGAACGCTAAGGCCGGCGTTTAACGGAACAGTTTCTTCAGCAGGTTGCTCAGGAAACCGCCGCTGACGGTTGCCGGGGCAGCTTTCGCCTGCGCCGGCGCGCTAGCCGCTACGGCGACGCCGGCCGGGATTTTCTGCGCGACCGCGATGCGGCTGTCCTGAGCGGCTTTTTCCGCCGCTTCCGGGCCGTAGGCAAAGCCTTCTGCCAGCACGAATTCAACGTCGGTGATGCCGATAAAGCCCAGGAACAGCTTCACGTACGGCGTGATCAGATCCGTCGGCGTGTCGGCGTGGATGCCGCCGCGGCTGGAGATGACGATCGCTTTCTTGCCCGTCACCAGCCCTTCGGCGCCGGCGGAGGTATAGCGGAACGTCTGACCGGCGCGGGCGATCAGATCGAAGTAGATCTTCAGCTGCGTCGGGATATTGAAGTTGTACATCGGCGCGCTGATGATCAGCGTGTCGTGTGATTTCAGTTCGGCAATCAGCTCGTCGGACAGCGCCAGGGTGCTTTGCTGGTGCGGCGTCAGCGGTTTGTCGCCGGCGGAAAAACCGGCCATCACTTCGCCATCCAGCTCCGGCAGCGTCGGGTTGGCCAGATCGCGCACGGTAAAGGTGTCTTCAGGGTGAGTTTCACGCCATTGTTCAACAAAAAAATCGACTAATTTTCCAGACTGGGAATATTCACCCAGAATGCTTGATTTCAGGACCAGTACGCGGCTCATTGGCTTATCTCCAGGCGAAGTTTAATCGGTAACGATGTCAGTCGGTGTAAACGCATGGTAGAGGCAAGCCATGAACAGTGATAGCGCAAAAATTCGCTGAGTTAAATCAAAAAAGTTGAATGAGGGGCGCGAGCGCGCCCCGAAGGGATTAATAACGCGCTACGCGCTCGGCCAGCAGATCGATAAAGCCTTCGCGGTTGATGCCGGTCAGCACTTCCACGTTGGCCGCTTTGCCGGTTTGCTGGAAATAGTCCACCACCGTCATGCCGACGGTGTATTCCCCTTTGGTTTCCACACCCACCCAGCGTTCTACGCCGGTAAACAGCTGCGGCGCCAGCAGCCAGGCGATGGTGCAGGGATCGTGCATCGCCGCGCCGGGCAGGCCGCGCGGATGGCTGAGGTACAGCGGCAGATAAAAATCGAGCATCTCCGCCACCGCCTGGGCGACCGGATTGTCTATCTGACGAATGCGCTCGATATCCTGCGGCAGCACCAGCGCCTGATGGGTGACGTTCAGCCCGGCCATGGTCAGCGGCACGCCGGATTTCAGCACCATTTCGGCGGCTTCGGGATCGACGAAGATATTGAATTCCGCCACCGGCGTGGTATTGCCGGCGTTCATGCCGCCGCCCATAAATACGATGCGTTCGATGCGGCTTTTCAGCTCGGCATGCTGGGCCAACAGCAGGGCGATGTTGGTCATCGGGCCGGTCACCACCAGGGTGATCGGCTGGGGGCTGGTGCGCAGCAGGTCGGCGATCAGCTCAACGGCGCCGCGGGGGTCGGGCTTGAGGGTCGGTGTCGGCAGGTGGGTGTTGCCCATGCCGGTTTTGCCGTGGACATAGTCGGCGATCACCAGCTCGCGCATCAGCGGGCCGCTGGCGCCGGCGGCGACCGGAATGTCTTCGCGCTGCATCAGGGTCAACAGACCCAGCGCGTTATGCAGGGTTTTCTCCGGCGTCTGGTTGCCGGCGGAGGTGGTGATGGCTTTGACGTCCAGCTCCGGCGAACGCAGCGCCATGGCCAGCGCGATGGCGTCGTCGAGGCCGGGATCGCAATCGATGATAATAGGGCGGGGCATGTTCTTTCTCCTCTGTTTGTTATCCTGCGAGCATCGGATCAAAACCGGGGAGAAACAAGCGCTTTTAGTGCCGGGAGAAAAGATGCGCCCCTGGCGGGGCGCATAGAGGGAACTTAGTGCAGGATCTTGGCCAGGAAGTCCTTGGCGCGCTCGGATTCGGGGTTGTTGAAGAAATCGTCTTTGTTGCGGTCTTCGACGATTTTGCCTTCGTCCATAAAGATCACCCGGTTCGCCACTTTGCGGGCGAAGCCCATTTCGTGGGTCACCACCATCATGGTCATGCCTTCGTTCGCCAGCTCGACCATCACGTCCAGCACTTCATTGATCATTTCCGGATCGAGCGCCGAGGTCGGTTCATCGAACAGCATGGCGATCGGATCCATGCACAGCGCGCGGGCGATGGCGACGCGCTGCTGCTGGCCGCCGGACAGCTGACCGGGGAACTTGTTGGCGTGGGCGGAAAGGCCGACGCGTTCCAGCAGCTTCAGCCCCTTCTCGCGTGAGGCGGTTTTGTCGCGCTTGAGCACTTTCACCTGCGCCAGCGTCAGGTTGTCGATGATCGACAGATGCGGGAACAGCTCAAAGTGTTGGAACACCATGCCGACCTTGGCGCGCAGCTGCGCCAGATTGGTTTTCTTGTCGTTGACCGGCGTGCCGTTCACCAGGATATCGCCCTGCTGGATCGGCTCAAGGCCGTTGACGGTTTTGATCAGGGTGGACTTGCCGGAACCTGAAGGACCGCAGACGACGACCACTTCGCCTTTTTTCACTTCGGTGGTGCAATCGGTCAACACCTGAAAGTGACCGTACCACTTAGAAACATTTTTCAGGGATATCATCAAACAGTCCTTTTCTTCAAATAGCTTACCAGCGCCGAGGCGGCGAGGCTGATAACAAAATAGACAAAGCCGGCGAACAGGATCATTTCAACCTGGGTGCCGTCGCGTTCGCCGATGGTCGATGCGGTGCGGAAGAAGTCGGCCAGGCTCAGAACGTAAACCAGCGACGTATCCTGGAACAGCACGATGCCCTGAGTCAGCAGCAGCGGCACCATGGCACGAAACGCCTGCGGCAGGATCACCAGCCGCATGGATTGCCAGTGGGTCATGCCCAGCGCCAGCGCGGCGGAGGATTGGCCGCGCGAGATGCTGATAATGCCGGCGCGGATGATTTCCGAGTAATAGGCTGCTTCAAACAGGGAAAAGGCTACCATAGCCGAGATCAGGCGAATATCGGTTTTCGGCGACAACCCTAGAACCTGTTGTAATAAGCTTGGAACCACCAGATAGAACCACAGCAGCACCATCACCAGCGGCACCGAGCGGAACAGGTTGACGTACAGGGTGGCGAACCAGCTGATCGGCTTGAACGGCGACAGACGCATCACCGCAAGCACGGTGCCCCACAGGATGCCGACCACGATGGCGGTCACGGTGATCTTCAGCGTGATCGCCATGCCCTGCAGCAGGAAAGGGAAGCTTGGGACGATCGACGCCCAGTCAAATTCGTACATTATTTACTCCCCAGGTTGCCAGGCAACTGCACTTTCTTTTCGACCAGACGCATAAACAGCATGATAACGGCGTTGATGCCGATATAAGCCAGCGTGATGGCGGTAAAGGATTCATAGGCGTGTGCGGAGTAATCCAACAGCTTGCCGGCCTGTGCGGCCATGTCCACCAGCCCGATGGTTGAGGCGATGGCAGAGTTTTTGACCAGGTTGAGCATCTCCGAGGTCATCGGCGGCACGATCACCCGATAGGCGTTCGGCAGCAGCACGTAGCGGTAGGTTTGCGGCAGCGTCAGGCCCATCGCCAGCCCGGCCGCTTTCTGACCGCGCGGCAGGGATTGAATGGCGGCGCGCACCTGCTCGCAAACGCGGGCGGCGGTAAACAGCCCCAGGCAGAGCATGGAGGAGACGAAGAACTGCACGTTGGGATCCAGCTCGCTTTTAAACCAGGTGCCGATATTGGCCGGCAACAGTTCGGGGATCACCAGATACCAGGTAAAGAATTGCACGATCAGCGGCACGTTGCGGAACAGTTCGACGTAACAGGTGCCGAGGGCGGAAAGAAAGCGGTTGGGTACGGTACGTAAGATACCGAACAGCGAACCGACGAAGAAAGCGATAATCCATGCACAGACGGAGAGGGCCACCGTGACCTGAAAGCCGGACCAGATCCAGCCGAGGTATGTGGTGTTCCCAAACGGGGCCTGCTGCAGGAAGATACCCCAGTTCCAATCTATTGACATAACAAACTCCGGTAAACGGGCGCAGAGCGCCGAAGATTGATGACTTGATGAGCGCCGATCGCCGCGCGGCCAGTCTGGCTGGCTTATTGTGTGCGGAGGTCGGTGATGCGCCTTGGGGAAAATGAGGGAGGGGAACGGCCCCCCTCATACCTGTCTGTCCCAGTCATCAACTGGGCCGGTTTGGCCTGGCGGCCGCTCCGGCTGTCATTCTATTTAGTTCAATGCCTTGTCGTTAGGTTCTTTGAACAGCTGCTTCATGTCGTCCGACAGTTCGAAGTTCATGTTGAGGTTTTTCGGTGGAATAGGCTGCTTGAACCATTTATCAAACCACTTGGCCGCTTCGCCGGAGGTTTGCGCCTGGACGATGGTGTCATCGACCAGTTTCTTGAACGCAGGATCGTCTTTACGCAGCATGCAGCCGTAAGCTTCTTTCGACTGCGGCGTGCCGATGATTTCCCACTGATCCGGCTTCTTGGCCTTGGCGCGCTCACCCGCCAGCAGGGCGTCATCCATCATAAAGGCCACCGCGCGGCCGCTTTCCAGGGTGCGGAAGGAGTCGCCGTGGTCTTTGGCGCTGATGATGCGCATGTTCATTTTGTCGCTGTCGTTCAGCTTGTTCAGCAGCACTTCGGAGGTGGTGCCGGAGGTAACGACCACCGGTTTGCCGGCCAGGTCTTTAAAGTCTTTGATGTCGGAGCCTTTCTTCACCAGCAAGCGGGTGCCGACCACGAAAATGGTGTCGGAGAAGGCGGCCTGTTTCTGGCGCTCGAGGTTATTGGTGGTGGAGCCGCACTCGAAGTCATAGGTGCCGTTTTGCAGCAGCGGAATGCGGTTCTGCGAGGTAATCGGCAGCATTTTCACCTGCAGATTCGGTGCATTAAGCTTTTTCTTAACAGCTTCAACGATTTGGTTGGAGTAGTCCTGAGAGTAGCCCACAACTTTTTGTTGGTTGTCGTAGTAGGAAAAGGGCACTGACGATTCGCGGTGGCCGACAACGATCACGCCATTGTCTTTGATTTTCTTCAGCGTACCGGTCAGGTCTTCCGCGTGCGCCACGCTACCTGCCGCACCGAGCAGCAGTAACGATAACGCCAATTTACGCATTTGCATGGTCCAACTCCTTTGCTGTTGTGGTGGCTCTGACTAAAGAGCGTCAGGTTAAATCGACTATTTATTGCTCAAATTATAAAGATAGTCTTAGAACAGATAGCCGTTAAAAAATAACCGATTGTGAATACCTTGAAACTAAAATGTTTCATTTTTTGAGACGCCGCGCGCACCAAATCAATGCAACAAAACCCTGAAGCACCCGTGCGGTGCGTCAGATGCACCCAAAATGTGCACGGGTGCGACAAAACGTCAGCAAAAGTAAACCGGCGCGCGAGGTCGCCATAGATAAAGCAAGGAGTGTGCCAGCCGCGTTGATTTAACGGCGTTTTCTAACCGGGGAGGAATATTGACGGGAACGCGGGGCGCGGCGGGCGCGCCCCGGCGAAGAGGACTATTTGCGGCGCAGGCCCAGCATCAACGCCCAACCGCCCAGCAGCAGGGTGATCACCCACAGCGGCGTGCCGCCGAAACGCGCGTAAGGCGTGACGCCGGTGGTCGGCGTGACCTTCACTTCGAGCACCTTGCGGGTGAACTGCGGGATTTCGGCGATCACCTCGCCGTTGGCGTCCACCGCGGCGGTAACGCCGTTATTGGTGCTGCGCAGCAGCGGCCGGCCGAGCTCCAACGCGCGCATGCGCGCCATCTGGAAGTGTTGCCACGGACCGATGGAGTGGCCGAACCAGGCGTCGTTGGAGATGGTCAGCAGGAAGTTGGTGTCCGGGCGGAAGTTATCGCGCACCTGCTGGCCCAGCACGATCTCGTAGCAGATCGCCGCCGTCAGGTTGTAACCGCGCACGCTGAGCTGCGGCTGCACATAGTCGCCGCGGCTGAAACCGGACATCGGCAGATTGAAGAACGGTGCGATAGGGCGCAGCAGCTCACCCAGCGGCACGAATTCGCCAAACGGCACCAGGTGGTGCTTGTTGTAGCGATCTTTGGCCGGATAGCTGTACGGCGTCGGTTCGCCGAGCACGATGGCGCTGTTGTATTCCTGCACGCCTTGCGGGGTGGCGCGCGCATCGACAATCCCCGTGATCAGGCTGCTGTTCTTCGCCCGCATCAGGTCATCCATCATGGTCAGGAAGCCGTTCTGACGCGGCTCGAAGTCAGGGATGGCGGATTCCGGCCAGATGATGATCGGCGCTTTGCCCATATAAGGGCGCGTTTCATCCAGATAGGTTTGCAGCGTGCTGAGCAGAATGCTCGGATCCCACTTCATCGACTGGGGAATGTTGCCCTGCACCATGGCGACGTTCACCGCTTTATCCGGCTGCGGAGTAAACCAATGCAGCTGGCGCAGCGGCCACGGCAACAGCAGCAGCGCGGCGGCGATCACCGCAGCCGAGAGGCGGCGCTGATTGACGGCGTATACCAGCAGGCCGGCGATGGACATCAGCATAAAGGTGATGGCGTCGACGCCCAGCAGCGGCGCGATGCCCTTCAGCGGGCCGTTGATCTGGCTGTAGCCGAACTGCAGCCAGGGGAAGCCGGTCAGCACCCAGCCGCGCAGGAATTCGGTTACCTGCCACAGCGCCGGTGCGGCGAGGGCCAGCCGCCACCAGCGGGTAGCCGGCCACAGGCGCGTCAGCAGCCCGGCGAACAGCCCGGTATACAGCGACAGGTAAGCGGCGAGCAGCACCACCAGGAAGACGTTGACGGCGAACGGCATGCCGCCGAAATCGGCGATGCTGACATACACCCAGTTGATGCCGCTGCCGAACAGCCCGAAGCCCCAGATAAAGCCGAGCAGGGCGGACTGTTTGGTGGTGCGATTGAGGGTAACGGCCAGCAGGCCGAATAGGGAGACGATGGCTGCAGGCCAGAAATCGTAGGGGGAGAACGCCAGCGTCCCGCCGGCGCCTGACAACAGCGCCAGCAGGGCGCGAACCCGCTGGCGTTCAAGCAATGAGGCTTTAGCCATGTTGGATTTAATCTTCCAGTTTCGGTGGTGGAGAATCGTCCGGAATTTTTACATGAACCTGGATGATACGTCGACTGTCGGCCATGGCAACTTTAAATAGGTAACCTTCGATTTCAATGGTTTCCCCGCGCGCCGGCAGGTGACCGAAGGCCTGCATCACCAAACCGCCGATGGTATCGACCTCGTCGTCGCTGAAATGGGTGCCGAAGGCTTCGTTGAAGTCTTCGATCGGCGCCAACGCCCGCACGGTATACATGTGGCGGCTGAGCTGGCGGATATCCAGATCGTCTTCGTCGTCGTATTCGTCTTCGATCTCGCCGACGATCAGTTCCAGAATATCTTCGATGGTGACCAGGCCGGACACGCCGCCGAATTCGTCAATGACAATCGCCATGTGGTAGCGCTGGGAGCGGAACTCTTTCAGCATGCGGTCGACGCGCTTGCTTTCCGGCACCACCACCGCGGTGCGCAGCACCTTGTCGATGCTGAACGGCTCGGAGTCTGCGCGCATGAACGGCAGCAGATCCTTGGCCATCAGGATGCCTTCGATGTGATCTTTGTCTTCGCTGATCACCGGGAAGCGCGAGTGGGCGGAGTCGATAATCACGTCCAGGCACTCTTCCAGCGTTTGGTTACGCTTGAGCGTCACCATCTGGGAGCGGGGGATCATGATGTCGCGCACGCGCTGCTCGGCGATATCCATCACGCCTTCCAGCATGTCGCGGGTATCGGGATCGATCAGGTCGTTTTGTTCGGAATCACGGATCAGCTCGACCAGATCGCCACGGTTTTTGGGCTCGCCGTGGAACAGCTGGTTAAGGATAAGAGTAAAGAACCCCTTCTTGGGACTGGGGCTGTCATTGCTTTGTGAATGGTCGTCGCTCATGGCGTTTTCGTTACTGTCACTCATGTCAGAGTTAAGGGGCGTCAGCGACAGCCCCGCAGGGGGCTGTGGGATACACGGCTGACGTCAGACGGGGTCTTTTTCCGCCAGGTACGGATCAGGATAGCCCAGTCCGTGCATGATTTCGGTTTCCAAAGACTCCATTTCTTCGGCTTCATCGTCTTCGATGTGGTCATACCCTAGCAGATGAAGGCTGCCGTGGACAACCATATGCGCCCAGTGGGCCTCCAGCGCCTTGCCTTGCTCAATCGCTTCCTGTTCAACCACCTGGCGGCAGATGATCAGATCGCCGAGCAGCGGTAGCTCGATGCCCGGCGGGGCCTCGAACGGGAAAGAGAGCACGTTGGTCGGCTTGTCTTTGCCGCGGTAGGTCAGGTTCAGCTCGTGGCTTTCCGCTTCGTCCACCAGACGCACGGTCACCTCGGCTTCTTCCTGAAATTGCGGCAGCACGCCTTCCAGCCAGCGCTGGAAAGTGGCTTCATCCGGCAGGCCGCCGCTGCTTTCACAGGCAATCTGCAGATCCAAAATCACCTGACTCATGGTGTCTCCTGCTCGGAGGCGGCGAGCGCCTCGCGCTTACGTTGTTCGGCAATCGCGTCTTTGCGCTTCTGTTCGGCCGCTTCCCAGGCCTCGTAGGCGATGACCACGCGGGCCACCACCGGGTGGCGCACCACGTCTTCGCTGTGGAAGAAGTTGAAGCTCAGCTCTTCCACGTCCGACAGCACTTCCACCGCGTGGCGCAGGCCGGATTTCTGGTTGCGCGGCAGGTCGATCTGGGTGACGTCGCCGGTGATGACCGCCTTCGAGTTGAAGCCGATGCGCGTCAGGAACATCTTCATCTGTTCGATGGTGGTGTTCTGGCTCTCATCCAGAATGATAAAGGCGTCGTTCAGCGTGCGGCCGCGCATGTAGGCCAGCGGCGCGACTTCGATCACGTTGCGCTCGATGAGCTTCTCCACGCGCTCGAAGCCCAGCATTTCGAACAGGGCATCGTACAGTGGGCGCAGGTAAGGATCGACCTTCTGGCTCAGATCGCCCGGCAGGAAGCCCAGCTTTTCGCCGGCTTCGACCGCAGGGCGGGTCAGCAGAATGCGGCGAATTTCCTGACGCTCCAGCGCATCCACCGCAGCGGCGACCGCCAGGTAGGTTTTGCCGGTACCCGCCGGGCCGATGCCGAAGGTGATGTCGTGATCGAGAATGTTGGCGATGTATTGCGCCTGGTTAGGCGTGCGCGGTTTCACCATGCCGCGCTTGGTTTTGATGGTGACCGCCTTGCCGTAATCCGGCACGCTGTCGGCGACCTGTTCCAGCACCCGGCTCTCTTTGATAGCCAGATGGATTTGCTCCGGATCGATATCCGGGATCACGCCGCGAATCGGCGCGGTATCCACGTACAGATGGCGCAGGATATCGGCGGCGGCGACCACGCACAGGTTCTTGCCGACCAGCTTGAAACGGTTGTCGCGGCGATTGATTTCGATGCCCAATCGGCGCTCGAGCTGCTTGATGTTGTCATCAAACGGGCCGCACAGGCTGAGCAAACGCTGGTTGTCTGCGGGCTCTAACAAAATTTCTTGTGTTGCGACGTTCAAACTATTCCTCTAGGTCACATCGGGCCTGGTTGATGTCACATAGCGCGTCCGGGACGCGCGCGTTCAGGACGAGCCTGAATACTCTCTTTCTTGAATTATTCATGGTGCGCCGCAACGGCGCAAGTTTACCGCTGATCTATCTGTGCGCCGCCGGCGAAATTCAAGGGAAGATAAGGAAAAAACGCGGCACGGCGCAAAGCCCGCCGCGTCATCACAGAACAAGGCCGGCGGAAATCAGTTCTTTTTCACGAACTCGGATTTCAGCTTCATCGGGCCGAAGCCGTCGATTTTGCAGTCGATGTTGTGATCGCCTTCCACCAGGCGAATGTTTTTCACCTTGGTGCCGATCTTCAGCATCGAGGAGCTGCCTTTAACCTTCAGGTCCTTGATCACGGTGACCGCGTCGCCGTCCGCCAGCAGGTTGCCGTTGGCGTCTTTGACGATCAGCGCGTCCTGGTCTTCCGCCGGGGCGCTGTCGCTCCACTCGTGGGCGCACTCAGGGCAGATGAACAGGGCATTGTCCTGGTAGGTGTATTCGGAGTTGCACTTCGGGCAGTGTGGGAGTTGCATGTTATGTCGCCTCTTCAACAATAAAAAAATAAAAAAAGAAAATCACCGGGCGCGGGCGCCCGGCGGAGAAACGGTAAGGAGTAGCGCGAATGGGCGGCGATAAGGCGAGCCGCCGCGGCGTCAGGGCTGGTAAATGCCGACGCCCAGCGCGTTTTCTTTGCGGGTACGGGCGATCACCGACTGCGGGGATTCATGTACGCGCAGATCCATCTGCTGCTCGGTGCGCACCACTGCGCCACGCAGGGTGTTGGTCAGCACCTCGGTAATTTCCACGTCGACAAACTGGCCGATCATGTCGGGCGTGCCTTCGAAGTTTACCACACGGTTGCATTCGGTGCGCCCGGCCAGCTCCATCACACTTTTGCGCGAGGTGCCTTCCACCAGAATGCGCTGCACGGTGCCGAGCATGCGGCGGCTGAACTGCAGCGCCTGCTGGTTGATGCGATCCTGCAGAATGTACAGCCGCTGTTTTTTCTCTTCTTCGCTGACGTCGTCGACCATGTCCGCCGCCGGGGTGCCCGGGCGCGACGAATAGATGAAGCTGAAGCTGACGTCGAAGTTGACGTCGGCGATCAGATTCATGGTCTGTTCGAAGTCGGCCTGGCTCTCGCCCGGGAAACCGACGATGAAATCGGAGCTGAGCTGAATGGCCGGCCGCGCCTTGCGCAGCTTGCGGATAATCGCCTTGTACTCCAGCGCGGTGTGGGCGCGTTTCATCATGGTCAGGATGCGATCCGAACCGCTCTGCACCGGCAGGTGCAGGAAGCTGACCAGCTCCGGCGTGTCTTCGTACACCGCGATGATGTCGTCGGTGAACTCGATCGGGTGGCTGGTGGTGAAGCGAATGCGATCGATGCCGTCGATGGCCGCCACCAGGCGCAGCAGTTCGGCGAACGAGCAGATCTCGCCGTCATGCGTGGCGCCGCGGTAAGCGTTGACGTTTTGGCCGAGCAGGTTGACTTCACGCACGCCCTGCGCCGCCAGCTGGGCGATTTCGAACAGCACGTCATCGCTCGGGCGGCTCACTTCCTCCCCGCGGGTGTAAGGCACCACGCAGAAGGTACAGTATTTGTTGCAGCCTTCCATGATAGACACGAACGCGGTCGGGCCTTCGGCGCGCGGTTCCGGCAGACGGTCGAATTTTTCGATCTCCGGGAAGCTGATGTCGACCACCGGGCTGCGGGTGCCCTGGACGTGGTTGATCATTTCCGGCAGGCGGTGCAGGGTCTGCGGGCCGAATACCACGTCGACGCAAGGCGCGCGGCTGCGGATAAGTTCGCCTTCTTGCGAGGCCACGCAACCGCCGACGCCGATGATCACCGACGGGTTCTTCTCTTTCAGCAAGCGCCAGCGCCCCAGCATGGCGAAAACTTTCTCCTGCGCTTTTTCGCGGATCGAGCAGGTGTTCAGCAACAGCACGTCCGCTTCTTCGGCGTTTTCGGTCCACTCGAAGCCGTGCGTGCTGTTCAACAGGTCGGCCATTTTCGATGAATCGTACTCATTCATCTGGCAGCCCCAGGTTTTGATATGTAGTTTTTTCGTCATTGACTTGCCATTACTCAGTGCGGAGCGAAAGTTGCGTTACGCGACATGCAGGGCGCGTATTGTAATCATTTGCCGCCGTTGTGACCAGCGCGGGGGAAAATGGCACGCAACCTGAAGCCGAAGCGAAAATCCGGTACACTGCGCAAAACGCCATGCCGGGTGGGATGGCGAGCATTCACACAGAAAACATAGCCAATATGAAGACATCTCAAAATCGGTATGACGCGGTGGTGGTGGGCGGCGGCATGGTCGGCGCGGCGGCGGCTCTCGGGCTGGCGCAGGCGGGCTGGTCGGTGGCGTTGCTGGAACATCAGGCGCCGCAGGCGTTCGAGGCGCAAAGCCCGCCGGACCTGCGCATTTCCGCTATCGGCTGCACCTCGGTGGGGCTGCTGAAACAGCTTGGCGCCTGGCCCGCAGTGACGGCGATGCGCACGGCGCCGTATCGCCGGCTGGAGACCTGGGAATGGGAATCGTCGCGGGTGGCGTTCGATGCGCTGTCACTGGGGCTGCCGGAGCTGGGCTTCATGGTGGAAAACCGCATTCTGCAGCTGGCGCTGTGGCAGCAGTTCGCGCAGTGCGCCAATTTGACGCTGCTGTGCCCCGCCAGGCTGCAATCGCTGCAGCGGGTGGACAAGGCGTGGCAGCTGACGCTGGACAGCGGTGAAACGCTGCAGGCGCGTCTGGTTGTCGGCGCCGACGGCGCCAACTCGCAGGTGCGCAAGCTGGCGGCGATCGGCACCAACGGCTGGCAGTATCGCCAGGCGTGCATGTTGATCACCGTCGATACCGGCGCGCCGCAGCAGGATGTGACCTGGCAGCGCTTCTTCCCGTCCGGGCCGCGCGCCTTCCTGCCGCTGTACGACAGCTGGGCGTCGCTGGTGTGGTATGACAGCCCGCAGCGCATTCGCCAACTGCAGGCGATGCCGCCGGCGCAGCTGGAGCGTGAGATCGTCGCCGCCTTCCCGCCGCGGCTGGGGCCGGTCAAGGTGCACGCCGCCGGATCGTTCCCGCTGACGCGCCGCCATGCGCAGCGTTACGTGCTGCCGGGGCTGGCGCTGTTGGGGGATGCGGCGCATACCATCAATCCGCTGGCCGGGCAGGGCGTCAATCTGGGGTATCGCGACGTGGATGCCTTGCTGAACGTATTGAGCGAGGCGCGGGAGCAGGGAGAGGACTGGAGCAGCGAGGCAGTGCTGCTGCGCTATCAGCGCCGCCGCCGTACCGACAATCTGCTGATGCAGAGCGGCATGGATCTGTTTTATACCGCCTTCAGCAATAACCTGGCGCCGCTGAACGTGGCGCGCAATTTGGCGCTGATGGCCGCGCAGCGGGCGGGCAAGCTGAAAGAGCATGCGTTGAAATACGCCTTGGGATTGTAACCGGCAGGGCTCAGCGGCGGCTGAGCCCGTTAGGCTTGGCTGAACGCCAGACAGCAAAAAGCCCGCCGAAGCGGGCTTTTCTAAATATGGCTGGGGTGCCAGGATTCGAACCTGGGTATGCTGGTATCAGAAACCAGAGCCTTACCGCTTGGCGACACCCCAATTATGGTGGCTACGACGGGATTTGAACCTGTGACCCCATCATTATGAGTGATGTGCTCTAACCAGCTGAGCTACGTAGCCGATGTTACTTTTTACTTCTTTGATTTGCAAGCAGTTTGTTATGGCTGGGGTACCTGGATTCGAACCAGGGAATGCCGGTATCAAAAACCGGTGCCTTACCGCTTGGCGATACCCCACCTGCAAACAAATCTTATGTTGAAACCCCATTCCCGAAAGAATATGGCTGGGGTACCTGGATTCGAACCAGGGAATGCCGGTATCAAAAACCGGTGCCTTACCGCTTGGCGATACCCCATCAACATACTGCGCCGACGATGAAGAGAAATGGTGCGGGAGGCGAGACTTGAACTCGCACACCTTGCGGCGCCAGAACCTAAATCTGGTGCGTCTACCAATTTCGCCACTCCCGCAAATGCAAAAAAGAGATGGTGGCTACGACGGGATTCGAACCTGTGACCCCATCATTATGAGTGATGTGCTCTAACCAGCTGAGCTACGTAGCCCTCTTTTTTTGCTTTGCCTTCATCGGCGTTGCGGGGCGCATTATGCGTATATGACCGATTTGCGTCAACAAGTTTTTTCCCGAAAAAGCGCCCGGAAGCGCCGTTTGTCTGGGTTGTGAACATTATGGCGATAAAATCGGCAATTCAGGCAGTTGGCGGGCGGAAAAGGCAACAAAAAGGCGGGCCAAAAGGCCCGCCCCGGGGAGAATGCCGCGCGATTATTTATAGGCGGCCTGGTGCACGCCGACGGCGCGGCCGGAAGGATCGTCCATCTTCTTGAACGATTCATCCCATTCGATGGCCTTGGCGGACGAGCAGGCGACGGATGGGCCGCCCGGTACGCATTCGGCGGCGCTCGGCAGCGGGAACAGCTCCTCGAAGATTTCGCGGTACAGGTAGCCTTCTTTCGAGGTCGGCGTGTTGTACGGGAAGCGGAAACGCGCGGTTTCGAGCTGTTGATCGCTAATTTGCTGCGCAGCGACCTCTTTTAGCGTGTCGATCCAGCTGTAGCCGACGCCGTCGGAGAACTGCTCTTTCTGGCGCCAGGCCACGCTGGCCGGCAAATAGGACTCGAAACATTCGCGGACGATGTGCTTTTCCATTTTGCCGTTGCCGCACATTTTATCTTTCGGGTTAATGCGCATCGCCACGTCGAGGAATTTCTTGTCCAGGAATGGCACGCGGGCTTCAACGCCCCAGGCGGACATCGCCTTGTTGGCACGCGCACAGTCGAACATATGCAGCGCCAGCAGTTTGCGCACGGTTTCTTCGTGGAATTCGCGGGCGTCCGGCGCCTTATGGAAGTAAAGGTAGCCGCCGAACACTTCGTCCGCGCCTTCGCCGGACAGCACCATCTTGATGCCCATCGCCTTGATTTTGCGCGACATCAGGTACATTGGCGTCGATGCGCGAATGGTGGTGACGTCGTAGGTTTCGATGTGATAAATCACGTCGCGGATGGCATCCAGGCCTTCCTGCACGGTGAAGTGGATTTCATGGTGCACGGTGCCCAGATGGTTGGCCACCTCCTGCGCGGCGCGCAGATCCGGCGAGCCCTCCAGGCCGACGGCGAAGGAGTGCAGCTGCGGCCACCAGGCCTCGCTGCGTTCCTGATCTTCCACGCGGCGCGCGGCGTACTTCTTGGTGATCGCCGAGATGACCGAGGAATCCAGCCCGCCCGACAGCAGCACGCCGTAAGGCACGTCGGACATCAGGTGGCTTTTCACCGACTCTTCCAGCGCGGTGCGCAGGGCGGCGGCGTCGGTCACATTGTCCTTGACGCTGTCGTAATCGAACCAGTCGCGGCGATAGTATTCACGAATCTCCCCGTCCTGGCTCCACAGGTAGCTGCCGGCCGGGAATTCCTTGATGGTGCGGCATACCGGCACCAGCGCTTTCATTTCCGAGGCGACGTACAGGTTGCCGTGCTCGTCGTGGCCCATGTACAGCGGGATGATGCCCAGATGATCGCGGCCGATCAGGTAGGCGTCTTTCTCGGTGTCATACAGGGCGAAGGCGAACATGCCTTGCAGATCGTCGAGGAAGTCCGGGCCCTTCTCCTGATACAGCGCCAGGATCACTTCACAGTCGGAGCCGGTCTGGAAAGCATAGCGCTCGCTCAGCTGCTGGCGCAGCGCCTGATGGTTGTAAATTTCGCCGTTGACCGCCAAAACGTGGGTGTGCGCAGCGTTGTACAGCGGTTGAGCGCCGTTGTTGACGTCGACGATCGACAGGCGTTCGTGAGCCAGAATGGCTTTATCGCTGGCGTAAACGCCGGACCAATCCGGGCCGCGATGGCGCATCAGGCGCGACAGTTCCAGCGCTTTCTTGCGCAGTTCAACGGGATCGGACTTCAGATCGAGCACACCGAAAATAGAACACATACAACTCTCCTAACGGGCTTTTATGACTGTGATGTTGTTTTTTACTGTTATGGGCAGCATTGCCGATTCATTAGCGATAACGCGGTTTTGCTGCGCTGTGGTTATGAAAATGCGCCTAAAGCTGCAGGAGATGCAAGCGTTTTAGCCCTACGCTGAGAAATAGTTGTTTGTGTGGCGATGGTTTTTGACGGATTTTCAGTTATCGGCGTTAAAAATTATCGATTATGCAATTTTTAACGCGATAGCAGGATTGCCGGCCAGTGCGACCGGCAATCGATTAGCGATTAGGCGATGAGTTGCCACAGGGTGAAGGCGACGTCCGGCGTCCAGGCGACGTTTGAGGTGTGCGCCTGAATGCAGGTGTATTTCTTGCCTTTATAGCTCACCACATCGCCGGCTTTATAGCTGTGGCTGTTCTGCCACTCGGGCGCGCCCGGATCGGGCGGCGTTCCGTCGTTGGCGGTTTTGACCGCCAACGCGCTGCTGGGCAGCGAGGTATTGCCCTGGGTATCGGTGGCGGTAACGAAGTAGCTGTATTGGGTGGCCGGGGTCAGGCCGCTGTCGGCCAGCGACAGGCCGGCGGTCTGGCCGATCGGGTTGCCGTTGCGGTAGACGGTGTAGCTGGCGATCGGGAAAGCGCCGGTGGCGGCGGCCCAGCTCAGTTTCAGCGAAGTGGCGCCCAGTTCGGAGACCGTCAGCGCCGTCGGCGCATTAGGCTTTCCCGGCGGCGGGGTAACGCCACCCTGAATCAGCGGCGCATAGCGGGTTTTGAACTCCCAATTGTAGGCTACGCCGGCTTTGCTCTTGCCGTTGTCCCAGTTGATTGACCAGGTCATCAGACCCTTGATCGACAGGTTTTTGGCGTCGAGACGCGAGAAGGCGTTATACACCGCCTGTTTGTTGACCACGTAGCCGGTAGCGGCGGCGTCGTTGTTGCTCGGCAGGCCGATGACGAATTTCGCTGCCGGGATCTTCGCATAGCCGCGGGTGCCGGTGACCAGGCTTTCCGTCAGATAGTAGAGGAAGTCCTCTTTCATGGCGTCATTATTCTGCGTGATCCAGGCGTTGAGTTCATCGACCCAAATACCGTCGCCGCCCTGGTTGTAATATTGTGGCGCGATAAAGTCGTAATAGCCTTCAAGGGCGTTGATATAATCCAGATAGGTGCCGTTAGTGCGTAAATACGGGAATTCCGGCGCCATGCTGATAATAAAGTTTTTTCCCTGCGCGGCGTAATAGTCTTTTACTTTTTTCAACGCCGCAGGCAAGACGGTTTTATTATTGGCGGCGCCGATCGCCGCCTGTTCCAGATCGATATCCAGACCGTCGAAGCCATAGACTTCCACCAGGCGAATAATCTCGTCTTTCAGCTTGTCTTCGTCGCCGGCCTTCAGCTCGATGTGCGCGTCTGCGCCGCCGAGGGAGATCAGCACCGCGCGGCCCTGGCTGTTCAACACGCCCACCTGGCGGCGAAACTCGGCGTCGGACAGGTTGTAAGGCTTGAAGGTCGGGATGCCCTGGCCTTTCATAAAGGCGACGGCCACCACGTTGTACTCGGCGGGAATATCGGTCAGGTTCATATTGGCGAACTGGCCCTGCTGATAGCCGTCACTGGCGCCGGCGGCCCAGTTGTGCCAGAAACCCATCAGGATTTTTTTATTGGCGATCGTCGGCATAGTGGCCGCGTCATCGGCGGCGAGGGCATTAATACTGTTATTTGTGCTCATGGTAGCCTCATTAATCAGGGGTAAGGGTTTTCCGCTCGCCGGCAATATCCTTTATTGGCGGGGCGTAAAGTTATAATGAGGATTTTTAACGCAGGCAGGCTGAAACCTTTTACGGCCATGCGCGAATTAAATTCACGCTGGCGATAAAGAGAGGGAAATAATGGCGGCCGGGCAGCCGCCATGGCCGTATCAGAAAAGGGTGATATCGGCGACGGAAGGGTAGACGTAGCTCGGGCGGAACGGCATGGTTTCGATGTCGCTCAGCGTGGAGACGCCGGACAACACCAGAACGGTTTCCAGGCCGGCCTGGAAGCCTGCCAGAATATCGGTGCGCAGGTTGTCGCCGACGATCACCGTCTCTTCCGAGTGCGCCTGCATTTTGTTCAATGCGGCGCGAATGATCCACGGGCTGGGCTTGCCGACGTAAAACGGTTTGCGGCCGGTGATCTTCTCGATGGGGGCGCACAGCGCGCCGCAGGCCGGCGAGAAGCCGTGGCCGTGGCTATCCGGGTTGGTGGCGATAAAGCGCGCGCCGTTGCTGACGAAGTAGGCGGCTTTGTGCATCATTTCCCAGTTGTAAGAGCGGGTTTCCCCGACGATCACGAAGTCCGGGTTGATATCGGTGATGGTGAAGCCGGCTTTGTACAGCTCATGGATCAGGGCGCCTTCGCCGACCACGTAGGCCTTTTTGCCTTCCTGACGGCGCAGGAAATCGGCGGTGGCCATCGCCGAGGTGTAGAACGCGCTCTCCGGCACTTCCAGCCCGGCGGAGGCGAAGCGGTTCGCCAGATCCTGCGCGGTTTGCGACGGATAGTTGGTCAGCACCACCAGCGGCATGCCTTGTTCCTGGATGCGCGCCAGGAACAGGTCGGCGCCGGGTACCGGCGTATTGTCATGCAGCAGCACGCCGTCGATATCGCATATAACGTTTTTGATTTTCATTTGTCGCTGTTTCTCATGATTACGGCAGGCAAGGGGTGACGATAACACACCTGCCAGAAGCGGCGGATCAGCTTTCCAGCAATCGCTGCAAGAGCACGCCGTTGAGCATCGCGCGTTTGGCCAGGGCGAAAGCGCCGATCGCCGAGCGATGATTGAGTTCGGAGGTCACGACCGGCAAGTTTTTGCGGAAGTCCTTCAGCACCTGGGTATTGATGCAGCTCTGGATGGCCGGCAGTAGCACCTTGTCCGCTTCGGTGATCTCACCGGCGATCACCACCTTCTGCGGATTGAACAGGTTGATGGCGATGGCCACTGCCTTGCCCAGATAGCGGCCGACGTGTTCGATCACTTCGCTGGCCAGCAGATCGCCGCGGTTGGCGGCCTTGCAGATGGCGTTGATGCCGCAGTCTTCCAGCGTCAGTTTGCTCGGGTAGCCCTGGCTCAACAGCTGGCGCACGCGCTGTTCGATCGCCGCGTTGGCGGCCACCGTTTCCAGGCAGCCGAAGTTGCCGCAGTGGCAGCGTTCACCCAGCGGATCGATTTGGATATGGCCGATCTCGCCGACGTTGCCGTTGTTGCCGAGAAAAATCTGCCCGTTGACGATGATGCCGGCGCCGGTGCCGCGGTGCAGGCGCACCAGAATCGAGTCTTCGCAGTCGCGGGTGGCACCGAAGTAGTGCTCCGCCAGCGCCAGGCTGCGGATGTCGTGGCCGACGAAGCTGGTGACGTTGAAGCGCTGCTGCAGATTATCCACCAGCGCCCAGTTGCTGACGCTGATGTGCGGCATGTAGCGCACCACGCCCAGCGCCGGATCCACCAGGCCAGGCAGGATCACCGCGATGGCGATCAGCTCGCGCAGGCGGCGCTGGTTAGCGTCGATGAATTGGGCGATGGCAGCGAACAGCGCATTCTCCAGCGTTTCCTGGGTGCGTTCCGGCAGCGGATAGTGTTCTTCGCTGAGCGATTTACCGCTCATGTCATACAGGGTGATGGTGGCATCGTGACGGCCGAGACGCACCGCGACGGTATGGAAATGACGGGTTTCCGACACGATGGAGATCGCGCGGCGGCCGCCGGTGGAGGCTTGCTGATCGACTTCTTTGATCAGCCCGCGCTCCAGCAGCTGGCGAGTAATTTTGGTGACGCTGGCGGGGGCAAGCTGGCTGAGTTCGGCAATTTGAATGCGCGAGATCGGGCCCTGCTGGTCGATCAGGCGGTAAACTGCCGCGCCGTTAAGTTGTTTGACTAAGTCAACGTTCCCTATTTGTGCTTGTCCGCCAGTGCTCATCAATAATGTTACTCGCTGTTCATTGAATTAAACCTCGTTACCGTTAACGAGCGTTTTGGTGATCTTGAAATCACGGGTGAAGGCGGTCAGGTTAGCCACCTTGCCGGCTTCGATGGTGCCCAGACGGTGCTCGACGCCGATGGCGCGCGCCGGGTACAGCGTCGCCATGCGCAGCGCTTCGTCCAGCGCGATGCCGATATGCTCGACGCTGTTTTGCACCGCTTCGATCATGGTCAGTGCGGAACCGCTCAGGGTACCGTTCTCATCCACGCACAGCCCGTCCCGATAGTATATTGTTTTACCGGCGAAAATAAATTGGTCAATATCTGCACCCGCCGGCGCGGTCGCGTCGGTGACCAGCACCAATTTATCACCTTTCAGGCGTTTGGCGTTACGGATACTCGCCCAAGCCACGTGATGGCCGTCGGCGATGATGCCGGTATAGACCTCCGGCGTATCGAAGATCGCGCCCATCAGCCCCGGTTCGCGGCCGGTGATATACGGCATGGCGTTGTACAGGTGGGTGGCGAAGCTGATGCCGGCGGCGAAGCCGGTGCGCGCCTGATCGTAGGTGGCGTTAGAGTGGCCGGCGGAGACCACGATGCCGGCCTCGGTCAGCTGCTTGATAAAGTGCGGTTCAACCATTTCCGGCGCCAGCGTCACCTTGGTGATCACGTCGGCGTTGGCACACAGGTAATCGATCATTTCCTGAGTTGGCTTGCGAATGAACGCCGGGTTATGGGTGCCTTTTTTCACCGGGCTGAGATACGGCCCTTCCAGGTGCAGGCCCAGCGCCTGGTTTTGGTGCTTTTTCAGATAAGCGCGCATCACGTCGACGCTGTGCTTCATGAATTCGTCGCTGCTGGTGATCAGCGTCGGCAGATAGCTGGTGCAGCCGGATTTCTCGTTGGCGCGCTGCATGATCTCCAGCGTTTCCTCCGAAATCGCTTCCAGCGAATCGTTGAACTGTACGCCGCCGCAGCCGTTCAGCTGCACGTCGATAAGCCCGGGGGCCAGGATGGCGCCACCCAGGTCGCGCGTTTCGATGCCGGCGGGCAATTCAGCCGCCGGGCAGACTCTCTCGATCAGCCCATCAGCGATAATGACTGCATGGTCATCAAGTACGTCGTGGCCGGTATAGATTCGGCCGTGGGTTAAAGCGAACATCGTAGCCCCCTGCAAAGATTAAAGACTTTTAACGCTTTCCGCTTCTAACTCGCGGAAGTATTTGACGGTTTTGACTTTCAGCTCCATGGTGGCCGGTTCGTCGCACACCACCACTGCTTTGGCGTGCAGCTGCAGGCAGCTGATGGTCCACATGTGGTTGATGTTGCCTTCCACTGCGGCTTCCAGCGCCTGCGCCTTGGCGTGGCCGGTCACCAGGATCATCACTTCTTCCGCGTCCAGCAGCGTGCCCACGCCGACGGTCAGCGCATATTTCGGCACCAGGCTGACGTCGCCGCCGAAGAAGCGCGAGTTGGCGATGCGGGTGTCTTCGGTCAGCGTTTTGATGCGGGTGCGCGAAGCCAGGGACGAAGCCGGTTCGTTGAACGCGATGTGGCCGTCGATGCCCACGCCGCCCATGAACAGGTTAATTTTGCCGTAAGACTTGATCTTCTCTTCGTACTGGCGGCACTCGGCGTCGACATCCGCGGCGTTGCCGTTCAGCAGGTTGATGTTTTCACGAGGAATATCAACGTGGTCAAAGAAGTTGCGGTACATGAAGGTGTGATAGCTTTCCGGGTGTTCCTGCGGCAGGCCAACGTACTCGTCCATGTTGAAAGTCACAACATGCTTAAAGCTTACTTCACCTGCTTTGTGCATCGCAATCAGATGTTTGTAGGCTTCCAGCGGCGTGCCGCCGGTAGGCAGGCCGAGCACAAACGGGCGCTCTGCGGTTGGCTTGAATGCGTTGATGCGTTGAACGATATGACGCGCGGCCCATTTGCCGACTTGTGCGGTATCTTTCAGTGGGATAAGTCTCATCTAACACCTCTTGGGATAAGTAAACTAAAGCTATACTGTACGGGCCTGCGGGAGTCGTAAGCGTAACCCAGCTTTATGATTCTCGCGTGAATCGTCCGTCCGGTTGATTTTTTGAATGATAAAATAAGTTTTGTGTGATGGCCAGCAATCTGGGAGGTAAAGACTACTTTTTGGTGATATTTATCACAAAAAGGGAGGTTTTAATTTGCGATACAAAATAAATTTTTTACACTCGGCATGAGTGATACGTGCCATGCGTTGTTTCTAAAAAGGTAGTGAGAGCTCCAAATAAACTACTAATAGGGTCCGTCCGCGGACAACATAGGGGGAAAAGGTGAACATTCTTAGTTATTTGCAAAAGGTGGGACGGGCGCTGATGGTGCCGGTCGCCACGCTGCCCGCCGCCGCCATCTTGATGGGCGTCGGGTACTGGATTGACCCTGTTGGTTGGGGCGGCGACAACGCGCTCGCCGCTTTCTTCATTAAATCCGGCTCCGCTATCATCGACAACATGTCGGTGCTGTTCGCTATCGGCGTGGCCTACGGCATGTCCAAAGACAAGGACGGCGCCGCCGCGTTGACCGGCTTCGTCGGCTTCCTGGTGCTGACCACCCTCTGTTCACCGGCCGCCGTGTCGATGATTCAGAAGATCCCGCTGGATCAGGTGCCTGCCGCGTTCGGCAAAATCCAGAACCAGTTCGTCGGTATTCTGGTGGGTATCATCTCCGCCGAAGTGTACAACCGCTTCAGCGGCGTCGAGCTGCCTAAGGCGCTGTCGTTCTTCAGCGGCCGCCGCCTGGTGCCGATCCTCATCTCCTTCCTGATGATCCTGGTCGCTTTCATTCTGATGTACATCTGGCCGGTGATCTTCAACGGTCTGGTGAACTTCGGTGAACACATCCAGAAAATGGGCTCGGTCGGCGCGGGCATCTATGCCTTCTTCAACCGCCTGCTGATTCCGGTTGGCCTGCACCACGCGCTGAACTCGGTGTTCTGGTTCGACGTGGCCGGCATCAACGATATCCCTAACTTCCTCGGCGGCCAGCAGTCGATCGAAGCCGGTAAAGCGGTTGTCGGCATCACCGGCCGTTATCAGGCGGGCTTCTTCCCAATCATGATGTTCGGTCTGCCGGGTGCGGCGCTGGCCATTTATCACTGCGCGCGTCCTGAGAACAAAGCCAAAGTGGCGGGCATCATGCTGGCGGCCGCTTTCGCCGCCTTCTTTACCGGTATCACCGAACCGCTGGAATTCTCCTTCATGTTCGTGGCGCCGGTGCTGTACGTAATCCACGCCGTGCTGACCGGTATCTCGGTGTTCATCGCTGCCAGCATGCACTGGATCGCCGGTTTCGGCTTCAGCGCCGGGCTGGTGGATATGGTGTTGTCGTCCCGCAACCCGCTGGCGACCCACTGGTACATGCTGATCCCGCAAGGCCTGGTGTTCTTCGTTATCTACTATGTGGTGTTCCGCTTCACCATCAATAAGTTCAACCTGATGACCCCGGGCCGCGAACTGGCGGTTGCCGGTGACGAAACCGACGGCTACGACGTCAACGTCGACAGCAACGCCGGTAAAGACGAGAACGAAACCACCACGCTCGCCCGCCGTTACGTCGGCGCGATCGGCGGTTCCGACAACCTGACCGGCATCGATGCTTGCATCACCCGTCTGCGCCTGAACGTGAAAGACTCCGCGCTGGTGAATGACGCATTGGCGAAACGCCTCGGCGCATCGGGCGTTATCCGCCTGAACAAGCAAAGCGTGCAAGTGATCGTCGGCACGCGTGCCGAACTTATCGCCAGCGCGATGCGCAACGTGATCGCGGCCGGCCCGGTAGCGGCAGCGGCGGCTCCGGCGGCTGCGCCTGCAGCGGAAGCCAAACCGCAGGCGGTGCCGAACGCGCCGAAAGCCGCGTTTGAAACGCTGGTGGCACCGGTAACCGGTGAAGTGGTGGCGCTCGATCAGGTGCCGGACGAAGCCTTCGCCAGCAAGGCGGTGGGCGACGGCCTGGCAATTCGCCCGACCGATAGCATCGTCGTGGCGCCGGCTGACGGCACCGTGGTGAAAATCTTCAACACCAACCACGCATTCTGCCTGGAAACCGACAAGGGCGCCGAGATCGTGGTGCACATGGGGATCGACACCGTCGCGCTGGAAGGCCAGGGCTTCAAACGCTTGGTGGAAGAGGGCGCGGAAGTGAAAGCCGGTCAACCGATTCTGGAACTGGATCTGGATTATCTGAACGCCAACGCACGTTCGATGATAAGCCCGGTGGTGGTCAGCAACTCTGACGACTACGCCGGCCTGGCGGCACTGGCCAGCGGCTCGGTGGTCGCCGGTCAGACCAAGCTGTACGAGATCCAGAAATAAGGCTGTTTTTACCTGAGTAGTACCTGGGGCCGGTCACGCATCATGGCGGAGTTTGCCCCGACTTGGCGGGAAGAGAGCGATCTCTTCCCGCTTTTTTTATCCCGTTTCGCCCCACGACGGTGCGCTGCGCGTCGATGGTGCAATGCGCCGCATTTTTCGTGAAACAAACGGTTGTTTCCAGACGTGGCTTGTTGGATCATAGGCGGTTATGTGTAGCGCTTTGCATTGAGGAACAGTGAAATGAGTGAGGCTGAAGCCCGCCCAACCAATTTTATCCGTCAGATCGTCGATGAAGATCTGGCGTCGGGGAAACACACGTCGGTTCATACCCGCTTCCCGCCGGAGCCTAACGGCTACCTGCATATCGGTCACGCCAAGTCCATCTGCCTGAACTTCGGCATCGCCAAGGACTATCAGGGCCAGTGCAATCTTCGCTTCGATGACACCAACCCGGTGAAAGAAGACATCGAGTTCGTGGAGTCAATCAAGCATGACGTGGAGTGGCTGGGCTTTGAGTGGAGCGGCAACGTTCGTTACTCCTCAGACTATTTTGATCAGCTGCACCAGTATGCGGTTGAACTGATCACCAAGGGCCTGGCTTACGTCGACGAACTGTCGCCGGAGCAGATCCGTGAATATCGCGGCACCCTGACCGCGCCGGGCAAAGACAGCCCGTACCGCGGCCGCAGCGTTGAAGAGAACCTGGCGCTGTTCGAGAAGATGCGCAACGGCGAGTTCGCCGAGGGCGCCGCCTGCCTGCGCGCCAAGATCGATATGGCTTCGCCGTTTATCGTGATGCGCGATCCGGTGCTGTACCGCATCAAGTTCGCCGAACACCACCAGACCGGCAACAAATGGTGCATCTACCCGATGTACGATTTCACCCACTGCATTTCCGATGCGCTGGAAGGGATCACCCATTCGCTGTGCACCCTGGAATTCCAGGATAACCGCCGTCTGTATGACTGGGTGCTGGATAACATCACCATTCCTTGCCACCCGCGTCAGTACGAGTTTTCGCGTCTGAACCTCGAATACGCCATCATGTCGAAGCGCAAGCTGCACCAGCTGGTGGCCGAGAAGATCGTCGAAGGCTGGGATGACCCGCGCATGCCGACCGTTTCCGGGCTGCGTCGTCGCGGTTATACCGCCGCTTCGATTCGCGAGTTCTGCCTGCGCATCGGCGTGACCAAGCAAGACAACAACGTTGAAATGATGGCGCTGGAATCCTGCATTCGCGACGATCTGAACGAAAACGCGCCGCGCGCCATGGCGGTGCTGGATCCGGTGAAAATCGTTATCGAGAACATGGGCGACGCGGTGGAAATGGTCACCATGCCAAACCATCCGAACAAGCCGGAAATGGGCAGCCGTGATGTGCCGTTCAGCCGCGAGATCTATATCGATCGCGCCGACTTCCGCGAAGAAGCCAACAAGCAGTACAAGCGTCTGGTGTTGGGCAAGGAAGTGCGTCTGCGCAATGCGTACGTGATCAAGGCCGAGCGCGTCGAGAAAGACGAAGCGGGCGAGATCACCACCATCTTCTGCAGCTACGATGCGGAAACGCTGAGCAAGGATCCTGCCGACGGCCGCAAGGTGAAGGGCGTGATCCACTGGGTGTCTGCGGCGCACGCGCTGCCGGCGGAAATTCGCCTGTACGATCGCCTGTTCAGCGTGCCTAACCCGGGCGCGGCGGAGGATTTCCTCTCCACCATCAACCCGGAATCGCTGGTGATCAAGCACGGCTTCGTCGAGCCGAGCCTGGCGGCCGCACAGCCGGAGAAGGCCTATCAGTTCGAACGTGAAGGCTACTTCTGCGCCGACAGCCGTTACTCTTCGGCCGAACATTTGGTGTTTAACCGCACTGTCGGCCTGCGTGACACCTGGGCGAAAATCGAAGGCTAATCTTAATCGCCTCGAAAATTAATGTATCAGCGCGGCTTAGGCCGCGCTTTTTTATGCCTGCGATTGAGCAAACAACCCATTCCTCTCCCATTTTCTGGCGGGCGCTAAATTAATTGCGGCGCGTTAACCAATAAGCTTCTTGATATTGATCTTAATAGTGTTAACTTTTCTTATATATTCGTGATGCGAATTAATTTCATTTAGAGAGCGCTCTCAGATTTTATCTTCTGACTGACGAATTAGCTCAGGCTGAAACCATTAATCGTCTCTGGTTGACCTTATATCTGTGTTTATTCTGATTTAATTGAATTTTTTATTCGACACCCTCCATGATCACTGGCGTAACAAATTATCACTGATATGTGCTCCTTGTCATACTTTGACAAATCTTCCGCATTTTTCATTTGATAATTCGCGTCGCGAAAAATAGTCTGTCTGTAGCAATTAGTGCTGTGGGAATAACATCTCGTCGGCAATATTTTTTACCCGTTCGGGTTTTTTATTGGCAGTCGTGCAGGGCAGTGGTGAACACAGGCGGCTGCAACTTTTAAGTTAAGTCAAAGAGGAATTTCAATATGGGTACGCACGGTGCTCAGCGTAAAACGCTGGCGCTCGCAGTCGCGGGCGCGCTGTTGGGAACAGGGTTTGCCATGGCGCCTGAGGCGAAAGCCGCAGGGTTTATCGATGATTCCACGCTGACCGGCGGCATCTATTACTGGCAACGTGAGCGCGACCGTAAAGATCTCAATCCGGACAGCAAGGATTACAACCAATACACCACCAATCTGTCGCACTCTACCGCCAACCTGAGCCTGGATTTCGCCTCGGGCTACGCCTGGGACATGTTCGGCCTGGATGTCGGCGCCTTCACCGCCATCGAACTGGCTGAATCCAGCGCCAGCGGCCACCCGAACGAGATCGCGTTCTCCTCGAAGAACCGTACCTACGACGAAGACTACTCCGGCGACAAAGGCGGCGTCAGCCTGTACAAAGCCGCCGCCAAGTTCAAATACGGCCCGGTCTGGGCGCGCGCCGGCTACATTCAGCCGAGCGGCCAAACCCTGCTGGCGCCGCACTGGAGCTTTATGCCGGGCACCTATCAGGGCGCCGAGGCCGGCGCCAAGTTCGACTACGGCGATGCCGGTGCGTTGAGCTTCTCCTACATGTGGACCGACAAATACAAAGCGCCGTGGCATATCGAGATGGACGATTTCCGTCAGAACGATAAGAAAACCCGCGTCTCCTACCTGCACTCGCTGGGCGCCAAGTACGATTTCAAAAACGATCTGGTGCTGGAAGCCGCTTTCGGCCAGGCCCAGGGTTACGTGAATCAGTACTTCACCAAGGCGTCTTACAAATTCGATGTGCTGGGCAACCCGCTGACTACCAGTTACCAGTTCTACGGTGCGGAAGACCGCATCAGCAACAAGAACGATCCGAACAGCATCTACGACGGCCTGGCCTGGCTGCAGGCCCTGACCTTCGGTTACACCACCGGTCAGTTCAACTGGCGTCTGGAAGGCACCATGGTCAAGGCGGAAGGCAATCAGGGCTTCTTCCTGCAGCGCATGACCCCGACCTACGCTTCGTCTAACGGTCGGCTGGACGTGTGGTGGGACAACCGCTCCGACTTTAACGCCAACGGCGAGAAAGCGTTGTACGCCGGCGTGATGTATGACCTCAGCAACTGGAACCTGCCGGGCATGGCGGTCGGCGGCTCTTATGTCTACGCCTGGGACGCCAAGCCGAGCACCAACCCGATCTACGATCAGAGCCAGCGCCTGAAAGAGAGCGCCTGGAGCCTGGACGCGATGTACACCATCCAGGAAGGGCGCGCCAAGGGCACGCTGATCAAGCTGCACTACACCCAGTATGACAACCACACCAACATCCCGAGCTGGGGCGGCGGTTACGGCAACATCTTCCAGGACGAGAAAGACGTCAAGTTCATGGTCATCGCGCCATTCACCATCTTCTGATGCGTTCCCCGGCCTTGCGGCCGGGGGCAGTTAAGGGAATTCAACGATGAAAAAAATCATGCTGATGTTGGCGGCCGCCGCGGCCTTGAGCGCCTGCGCGCAACCCGCCGCGCCGCCGGAAGACGCCAAATTGAAGCAGGCTTACAGCGCCTGCATCAACACCGCCGAAGGTTCGCCGGAGCGTCTGCAGCCCTGCAAGGCGGTGCTGAACGTGTTGAAACAAGAGAAGCAGCACCAGCAGTTCGCCGCGCAGGAAACGGTGCGGGTGATGGATTATCAGAACTGCATTATGGCGGTGCACAGCGGTAACGGTCAGGCTTACGACGCCAAGTGCGGCAAGCTGTGGCAAGAAATTCGCGATAACAATAATTAAGAAGGACGAGAACATGAACGCATTCAAACTGAGCGCGCTTGCCGCCTTGACGGCAACGATGGGATTCCTGGGCGGCATGGGAAACGCCATGGCCGATCAACAGCTGGTGGATCAACTGAGCCAGCTGAAGCTGAACGTGAAAATGCTGGATAACCGCGCCGGCGAAAACGGCGTGGATTGCGCGGCGCTGGGCGCCGACTGGGCCTCTTGCAACCGGGTGTTGTTCACCCTCAGCAACGACGGCCAGGCTATCGACGGCAAGGACTGGGTCATCTATTTCCACAGCCCGCGCCAGACCCTGCGGGTGGATAACGATCAGTTCAAGATAGCCCACCTCACCGGCGATCTGTACAAGCTGGAACCGACCGCCAAATTCAGCGGTTTCCCTGCCGGCAAGGCGGTGGAAATCCCGGTGGTCGCCGAATATTGGCAGCTGTTTAGAAATGACTTCCTGCCGCGCTGGTATGCCACGTCCGGCGACGCCAAACCGAAAATGCTGGCGAATACCGACACCGAAAACCTGGACCAGTTCGTGGCGCCGTTCACCGGCGATCAGTGGAAGCGCACCAAAGACGACAAAAACATTCTGATGACGCCGGCTTCGCGCTTTGTCAGCAATGCCGAGCTGCAGACGCTGCCCGCCGGCGCGCTGCGCGGCCAGATCGTGCCGACGCCGATGCAGGTGAAGGTCCACGCGCAGGACGCCGATCTGCGCAAAGGGGTCTCGCCGGATCTGAGCACGCTGGTCAAGCCGGCGGCGGACGTCGTCAACCAGCGCTTTGCGCTGCTGGGCGTGCCGGTTCAGGCCAACGGCTATCCGATCAAGACCGATATCCAGCCGGGCAAGTTTAAAGGCGCGATGGCGGTGCCGGGCGCCTATGAGCTGAAGATCGGCAAAAAAGAGGCGCGGGTGATCGGCTTCGATCAGGCCGGGGTATTCTATGGGTTGCAGTCGATCCTGTCGTTAGTGCCGACCGACGGCAGCGGCAAGATTGCTACATTGGACGCCAGCGACGCGCCGCGCTTCCAGTATCGCGGCATTTTCCTCGACGTGGCGCGCAACTTCCATAAGAAGGATGCGGTGTTGCGTCTGCTGGATCAGATGGCGGCCTACAAGCTCAACAAATTCCACTTCCACCTGAGTGATGATGAAGGTTGGCGTATCGAGATCCCCGGTTTGCCTGAGCTGACGGAAGTCGGCGGCCAGCGCTGCCACGATCTGAGCGAAACCACCTGCCTGCTGCCGCAGTACGGCCAGGGGCCGGATGTCTACGGTGGTTTCTTCAGCCGTCAGGACTATATCGACATCATCAAATACGCCCAGGCGCGCCAGATTGAAGTGATCCCTGAGATCGACATGCCGGCGCACGCCCGCGCCGCGGTGGTGTCGATGGAGGCGCGCTATAAAAAGCTGCATGCCGCCGGAAAAGAGCAGGAGGCCAACGAATTCCGCCTGGTGGATCCGACTGATACCTCCAATACCACCTCCGTGCAGTTCTTTAACCGCCAGAGTTACCTGAACCCGTGCCTGGATTCTTCCCAGCGCTTTGTCGACAAGGTGATCGGCGAGATCGCCCAGATGCATAAAGAAGCCGGGCAGCCGATCAAAACCTGGCACTTCGGCGGCGACGAGGCGAAAAACATCCGCCTGGGCGCCGGCTATACCGACAAGGCGAAACCGGAGCCGGGTAAAGGCGTCATCGACCAGAGCAACGAAGACAAGCCGTGGGCCAAGTCGCAGGTTTGCCAGACGATGATCAAAGAAGGCAAGGTGGCCGACATGGAGCACTTACCGAGCTACTTCGGCCAGGAGGTCAGCAAGCTGGTGAAGGCGCACGGCATCGACAGAATGCAGGCCTGGCAGGACGGCCTGAAAGACGCCGAGAGCGCGAAGTCGTTCGCCACCTCGCGCGTGGGCGTCAACTTCTGGGATACCTTGTACTGGGGCGGTTTCGACAGCGTCAACGATTGGGCCAATAAAGGGTATGAAGTGGTGGTCTCCAACCCGGACTACGTCTACATGGACTTCCCTTACGAGGTGAACCCGGACGAGCGCGGTTACTACTGGGGCACTCGCTTCAGCGACGAGCGCAAGGTGTTCAGCTTCGCGCCGGACAACATGCCGCAGAACGCGGAAACCTCGGTCGATCGCGACGGCAACCACTTCAACGCCAAGAGCGACAAGCCGTGGCCGGGAGCCTACGGGTTGTCCGCTCAGCTGTGGAGCGAAACCCAGCGCACCGATCCGCAGATGGAATACATGATCTTCCCGCGCGCGCTGTCGGTGGCCGAACGCGCCTGGCACCGCGCCGGTTGGGAGCAGGACTATCGCGCCGGCCGCGAATACAAAGGCGGGGAGACCCACTTTGTCGACACCAAGGCGCTGGAGAAAGACTGGCTGCGCTTCGCCAATATCCTGGGCCAGCGTGAACTGGCCAAGCTGGACAAAGGTGGCGTCGCTTATCGTCTGCCGGTGCCCGGCGCACGCGTAGCGGGCGGCAAGCTGGAGGCGAATATCGCGCTGCCGGGATTGGGCATCGAGTATTCCACCGACGGCGGCAAGCAGTGGCAGCGTTATGACGCCAAGGCCAAGCCGGCGGTATCGGGTGAGGTGCAGGTGCGTTCGGTCAGTCCCGACGGTAAACGTTACAGCCGCGCCGAGAAGGTCTAAGCCCGGCGCATCGGCCTGTCGTCATGGCGGCGGGCCGCTTAACGAAGGGGGAATGCGTCCGCCTCTGCGCGTGTCGGCGTGAAGCGGACGTGAAAGTGAGAGCAGTACGTGGAGTCGCAGTGCCGCTGCAATTGTAGTATTTCATGACATGATCTTTCCCCGGCTGGTCCGGGGATTTTTTTGCTCACCGTTCAGCAAGCATAAAAAAACCGCCTCAGGGTGAGGCGGTTTTTCATAGCCAGTCAGGCTTATTTCTTGTCGTGCAGCGTTTCGTCTTCGCGGCAGTCACCGGTTTCACAGTGGCCGTACAGGTACAGGCTGTGGTTGGTGAGCTTGATGCCGTGCTGCTTGGCGATATCACGCTGGCGCACTTCGATGGATTCGTCACTGAATTCGATCACTTTGCCGCAGTCCAGGCAAATCAGGTGATCGTGGTGATGCTGTTGGGTCAGTTCGAACACGGACTTGCCGCCTTCGAAATTGTGACGTGTCACAATGCCCGCATCGTCAAACTGGTTCAGTACGCGATAAACCGTTGCCAGGCCGATCTCTTCGCCCATATCAATCAGTTTTTTGTACAAATCTTCCGCACTGACGTGATGGCATTCCGGATTTTGCAGTACTTCCAGGATTTTGAGTCGCGGAAGCGTGACTTTTAAGCCGGCCTTCTTCAATGCGATGTTGTTGTCGGTCATGCGAATTCAGTCCTGTTACTATGCTAATCAAGTTGAGGCGTACTCGCCTGTGGCATCGGTCGGCACAAAGAGTTAATGCGTCTCATTATAGAACCGGTTGTACTAAATGGAAACCGCCGGTTGTTAACAAAGATATAATTGCACTATTGCATGTTTTGCATGCAACGCCTTGATGGGTGGGATAAACCGATAACTCAGTCTACCTTGACGGGGTGGGAAGTTACAAATCTGTAGCTTCTATCGCAGCAATCCCTGCTGCCGATGATGGCCCTGTGCGCACACTATGCACTTTACAGGGCCTTTGTTCAACCTTTCGCCAGTTGCGGCGTTTAGCCGACGATATCGGCCAGGCTCAGCTCTTCGACGATCTGTTTGACCCAGGCATCGACGCGCTCGTTGGTCAGCTCCGGCTGGCGGTCTTCGTCGATCGCGAGACCAATGAAGTGGTTGTCGTCCGCCAGGCCTTTGGAGGCCTCGAAGTGGTAGCCTTTGGTCGGCCAGTGGCCCACGATGGCCGCGCCGCGCGGTTCAATGATGTCGCGGATGGTGCCCATCGCGTCACAGAAGTATTCCGCGTAGTCTTCCTGGTCGCCGCAGCCGAACAGCGCCACCAGTTTGCCGTTGAAATCGACTTCTTCCAGCGTCGGGAAGAAATCATCCCAGTCACACTGCGCTTCACCGTAGTACCAGGTCGGGATACCCAGCAGCAGGATATCGAACCCTTCCAGGTCTTCTTTGCTGCTTTTAGCGATGTCGTGTACTTCAGAGACGTCGTCGCCAAACTGTTTCTGGAGAATTTTCTGGATCATTTTGGCAATGTTTTCGGTATTGCCAGTGTCGCTGCCAAAGAAAATGCCTACAGTAGCCATATCGCGTATAACCTTTAAATTCAAGTAATTGCATTACTCGATGCCAGCACTGCCGCCGCTGACGCCGATTAAAATGATGCCATGACAAGAGCCTTTCGCCACGGGGGCGGGCGCCGACAGGCGCAGTCTCTTGCCGGTAAATGCGTATCATGCCAGAAAGTGGCGCCGGGGTTTTATCGCATTTATGCGATGCCGGAGAATGAAGAAAAGCGTGGTCGATCCGGCGTTGTCCTTAACGCCGCGCCGCGCGTGCGGCCGAAGAGATCAATGTTCCGGCTGTTCTTCCGCCAGTTGCGCCAACAGCATCTGCTCGATGAGTTCGCTGCGGCTAATGTTGCGCTGTTCCGCCAATTTGTTCAGGGCGTCCACCGCATCCGCGTTGATTTTCAGCTCTACGCGCCGCAATCCACGCACTTTATCGCGCCGTAACTGATTGCGCTTATTGATTCTAAGCTGTTCATCGCGGGAAAGCGGGTTGGTTTTCGGGCGCCCCGGACGGCGTTCATCTGCGAACAGATCCAGCGTCGTGCGATCCGTTTGTTCTTTTGCCATAGGTAGCGGTACTGCAAGGGAGTTTGCATCAAAAAGCGCTCGCACGCTTCCGGAGGCATCGGTTAACACACTTCGGGCCAATAAACCCTAACCCAAATTCACCCCCGAACCGGCGTTCGCGAACGCGCTGGCGCGGCGGCAAAATTATAGCGCGCCATATTACCCCAGCAGATGGAGCGGCGACAATGCCTAACTGCGGGCTAAACGCGCTAAGCCGTTATCTTTAGCGCGTTTTTTCGCCAGATGAGCGTATTTTTCAGGCTTCGTCGAGGAAACGGTGGATGGCGCGCAGCACCGCGTCCGGTTTTTCGGCGTGCACCCAATGGCCGGTGCCGGCGACGACATGGGCGCGGGCCTGCGGGAACTGGCGGGCGATGTCCGCACGATAGCTGTCCTGCACGTACGGCGACAGGCCGCCGCGAATGAACAGCGTCGGGTGCGGCCAGGCCGGCACGTCCTGCCAGCCGGTGATGTCTTCGTAGCGTTCGATCAGCACCGGCAGGTTGAAGCGCCATTCGCCATTGTGGAAGGACTTCAGCAGGAACTGGATCACGCCTTCTTCCTGCAGATAGTCGCGCATCAGCTGGGCGGCCGCCTGGCGTTGGGTGATGCCGGCGGCGCTGACGGCCTTCAGCGCGGCGAAGATCTCATCGTGGCGGCGAGTCTGGTAATCCACCGGCGCCACGTCGATGACGATCAGCTTAGCGATGCGCTCCGGCGCGATGGCGGTCAGCGCCATCGCCGCTTTACCGCCCATCGAATGGCCGATGACGATCGCTTTATCCAGCTGCAGTTCGTCGAGCAGCGCCAGCAGATCCTGCGCCATGGCGGGGTAGTTCATGTCGTCGGCGCGCGGGGAGAGGCCGTGGTTGCGCAGATCGACTTTGATCACGCTGTGCTGCTGGTGCAGATCGCGTGCCAGCACGCCCAGGTTGTCCAGATTGCCGAACAGCCCGTGGATCAGCAGCACCGGCAGCGCATCTGACTCGGCGGCCAGCAGTTGATAATGTAATTTCATGGCGAAGTTCATACTGAGAGAGATTCAGATTAGGGTATCATGATTGAATCGCACGATGAATCATGCGGAATTTTCGCGGCGCGGGCTTGGCAGTGCCGGCTATAGGTATTAGTCTGCATTTGCCGTCCGGAGGCACATTGTTGTGTTCGCTCCAGCGCTTTTAACCTTATAATCCCATGGCTTGAATGCAGGATCTGGCTTCAGGTTCTAAGTAGAAAAAACAGTATTGGATAAAGATGAAAACTATTGAAGTCGACGAAGAGCTTTACCGTTATATTGCCAGCCACACGCAACACATCGGTGAAAGCGCGTCCGATATTTTACGCCGCATGTTGAAATTCACCGCCGGTCAGCCGGTGCGCGCGTTGCCTGCCGCCAGTGCGTCGCAGTCCGTCGAGCTGGAAAAGGCGGCCCCGGCGCAGCGTCCGCGCGATCGCGTGCGCGCCATGCGCGAACTGCTGCTGTCGGATGAATACGCCGAGCAGAACAAAGCGGTCAACCGTTTCATGCTGGTGCTGTCCACGCTGTACACCCTCGATGCCGCCGGTTTCGCCGCTGCCACCGAGGCGTTGACCGGCCGTACCCGCACCTATTTCGCCGGCGATCAGCAGACCCTGCTGGCCAACGGCACGCACACCAAGCCGAAGCATGTACCGGGCACCCCTTACTGGGTGATCACCAATACCAATACCGGCCGCAAACGCAGCATGATCGAACACATCATGCAGGCCATGCAGTTCCCGGCGGAACTGATCGAGAAAGTTTGCGGTACCGTCTAATTTAGCGAACAGCCCGTCATGATGGCCGTGCGCGACATATTGCCCGGTCACCGACAGGGATGAGGGAGATATGTCGATGGCGAATAATCCACGTGCCGGGCAGCCCGCCCGCCAAAGCGATCTGATCAACGTAGCCCAGCTGACGTCGCAGTACTATGTGCTGCAACCGGAAGCCGGCAATCCCGCACATGCGGTGAAATTTGGCACCTCCGGCCACCGCGGCAGCGCGCAGCGCCACAGCTTCAACGAAGCGCACATCCTCGCCATCGCCCAGGCGATCGCTGAAGTTCGTCATCAGCAGGGCACTACCGGCCCATGCTATGTGGGCAAGGACACCCATGCGCTGTCCGAACCGGCCTTCATTTCCGTGCTGGAAGTGCTGACCGCCAACGGCGTCGATGTGATCGTGCAGGAAAACAACGGCTTCACGCCAACGCCAGCGGTATCGCACGCCATTCTGTGCCACAACCGCCGTGGCGGCGCGCAAGCCGACGGCATCGTCATTACGCCGTCCCATAACCCACCGGAAGACGGCGGCATCAAGTATAACCCGCCGAACGGCGGCCCGGCCGACACCAACCTGACGTCGGTGATCGAAAAGCGCGCCAACGACCTGCTGGCGCAGCAGTTGAAGGGCGTTCAGCGCCAGTCGCTGGACAAGGCCTGGAACAGCGGCCATCTGCACGCCAAAGATCTGGTGCAGCCTTATGTCGAAGGGCTGGTTGAGGTGGTCGACATGCCGGCCATCCAACGCGCTGGTCTGAAGCTGGGCGTGGATCCGCTCGGCGGTTCCGGCATCGCCTATTGGCAACGCGTGGCGGAGCACTACAAGCTGGATCTGACGCTGGTGAACGATTCCATCGATCAGACGTTCCGCTTTATGCACCTGGACCACGACGGCATCATCCGCATGGACTGTTCGTCCGAGTCGGCGATGGCCGGCCTGCTGGCGCTGCGCGACAAATTCGATCTGGCGTTCGCCAACGATCCGGATTACGACCGCCACGGCATCGTCACGCCGAAAGGCCTGATGAACCCGAACCACTATCTGGCGGTGGCCATCAACTACCTGTTCCAGCACCGCCCGCAGTGGGGCGCCGATGTCGCGGTAGGTAAAACGCTGGTGTCCAGCGCGATGATCGACCGCGTGGTGGCCGATCTGGGCCGCAAGCTGGTGGAAGTGCCGGTCGGCTTCAAGTGGTTCGTGGACGGCCTGTTCGACGGCAGCCTGGGCTTCGGCGGCGAAGAGAGCGCCGGGGCCTCGTTCCTGCGCTTCAACGGCCAACCTTGGTCGACCGACAAAGACGGCATTATCATGTGTCTGCTGGCGGCTGAAATCACCGCGGTAACCGGTGAAAATCCACAGCATCACTATGACGATCTGGCCAAGCGCTTCGGTGCGCCAAGCTACAACCGCATCCAGGCGCCGGCGACGGCGGCGCAAAAAGCGGCGCTGTCCAAGCTGTCGCCGGAGATGGTCAAGGCCAATACCCTGGCGGGCGACCCGATCACCGCGCGTCTGACTGCTGCGCCGGGCAACGGCGCTTCGATCGGCGGCCTGAAAGTGATGACCGACAACGGCTGGTTCGCGGCCCGTCCTTCCGGTACCGAAGAGGCATACAAGATCTACTGCGAGAGCTTCCTCGGGGCGGAACACCGCGAGAAAATCGAGCACGAAGCGGTCGAAATCGTCAGCGAAGTGCTGGCTTCCGCCAAATAATCGCTGTTCTTGTCTGATAAAAAGCGCTGTTTTTACAGCGCTTTTTTTATGCCTGTAATTTAGATATATCTTTTTCTCGGCGCAGGCTTGCGAATTTAGATATATCGATCTAGATTAGCGTTATCGACGCTGTTTAGATATATCTAAACAACCTCGTATTGATGTTCACTGTTAAAGCGAGGTATCACACCATGTTTCATCGATTAGGTTTGCACCGGCATCACCACCACCACCATGAATGCGAAGCAGGCGATGGCCGCCATCATCGCGGCGGGCGCCATCACTTCGGCGGCGACGGCGAAGAGCATGGCCGAGGCGGGCGCGGTGGCCGCGGCGGGCGTCATCGCCTGTTCGAACACGGCGATCTGCGCCTGGTACTGCTGGCGCTGGTGGCGCGCAAGCCCAGCCACGGGTACGAATTGATCAAAGCGATCGAAGAAGCCTCTTCCGGCCTGTACGTGCCGAGCCCGGGGGTGATTTACCCCACGCTGACGCTGCTGGAAGAGCAGGACTTTCTCGAACCGCTCACCACCGGCAACGGCCGCAAAAGCTACCGCATCACCACGGCGGGCGAGGGCGAGCTGCAAAAGCATCAACAGGTAGTTGAAGTCATTCTGGCGCGTCTGGCGGGCGCCGGCCGCGAGCATCATCGGCACGGCAACCTGGCGGAAGGCATTTACGACGCCATGAACCGTCTGCGCAGTCTGCTGCGCGGCAACGTGATGCGCGCCGATCTTACGCCGCAGCAGGTGGAGCGCATCAACGCCGCGCTGTTGACCGCCGTGGCGGCGATCGAAAGCGAAATGCAAATTCAACCCACGCAGCAGGAGAAGAACTGATGCCCGGCCACCGTTTTAACATTACCGTTGAAGCCCTGAGCGATCGCCAGGGCAACCCCGTCGAGAAAACACCGCTGAGTTTTGAGGTGACTAACCACGACGATATTCTCGAGATCGTCGAGCGCATCCGGGCGCGTGACGATCTGAACTTCGGCCCTGAACAGAGCGCGGCCTTCGCGGTAGGGTTGAAACTGTTCTCCGAAGTGATGATTGAAAACCGCAAACATCCGGTGTTCGCTCCGCTGCGCGAGGCGTTTAAAGAATTTATGGTTGGCTTGAAGAAGGGCCCGGCGGCGTAAAGGCGCGGCAAACCGCGCCCGTCGGGGTTAAGGCATGAAACGATAGCCGACGCCGGTTTCGGTCAGCAGATGTTTGGGCCGGGCCGGATCGGCTTCCAGCTTCTGCCGCAGATGGCCCATGTAGATGCGCAGGTAGTGGCTGTGTTCCACGTAGTTCGGCCCCCAGACATGGCTCAACAGCTGGCGTTGGGTAATCACCTTGCCGGCGTTGGCCAGCAGTTCCGCTAACAGGCGAAACTCTATCGGCGTCAGGTGCAGATCTTCGTCGTTGCGTAGCACCCGGCGGTTGACCAGATCGACGGTGATTTCCGAAAAGCTCACCAGCGGGCTTTCCTGCTGGCTGGCGGAGTGGCGGCGCAGCGCGACCCGCACCCGCGCCAACAGTTCGCCGATGCCGAACGGTTTGCTGAGATAGTCGTCGGCGCCGGCGTCCAGCGCGGCGATTTTGTCCTCTTCGGCGTTGCGCGCAGACAGCACGATCACCGGAATGGCGCTCCACTGCCGCAGATCGCGGATGTAGCTCAGCCCGTCGCCATCCGGTAAGCCCAAATCAAGGATGATCAGATCCGGTTTGCGCGTACCGGCCTCAATCAGCCCGCGTTGCAGGGTTTCACTTTCAAACACCCGCAGGCCTTCGCTCTCCAGCGCGGTGCGCACGAAGCGGCGGATCTCTTTTTCATCTTCAACAATCAGAATGTTGGTTGGCGTTATGCTCACGTTTCCCCTGCGTTGATTACAGATCGAAGGCATCGCCGTCGATCTCGGGCGGTTTTTCCAGCGGCAGCACGAAGCGGAAGCTGGCGCCGCCGTTGGCGCCGTTTTCCGCCCAGATGCGGCCATCATGTACTTCAATAATGGCACGGCAAATGGCTAACCCCAAGCCGACGCCAGGGATCGCCGACTCTTTATTGCCGCGTGAAAACTTGTCGAAAATCAGCTGCAGCTGATCGGCGGGGATGCCGGGGCCGTTATCCCAGACCTCGACTTCCAGCCACTCGGGCAGCGTGCGGGCGCGAATGCCGATGGTGGCCTCGGCGCCGGCGTATTTATTGGCGTTTTCCAACAGGTTGGTGAACACCCGTTCCAGCAGGCTGCCGTCGCAGTTGACCAGGATCTGTTCCGGCGGCAGCTCGACCACGATCGGATGCTGGCTGAGCAGCGGCTCCAGCATGTGCAGCGAGGCGCCGACGATCTCTTCCAGCGACTGCCACTCTTTACGCAGGCTGAAACCGCCGGATTGGATGCGCGCCATATCCAGCAGGTTGTTCACCAGCCGGGTGGTGCTCAGCACCTGCTGGCGGATCTGGCTGGCCTGGGTGGCGTGATTGGAACCTTCGGCCGCCAGGTCCAGCGTGAGGATTTCCGCCTGGCCGAACAGCACGGTCAGCGGCGTGCGCAGATCGTGCGACAGCGCCGCCAGCAGTGAGTTGCGCAGCTGTTCGCGTTCGGCGTCCAGCTTGGCTTCTTCGGCGCTGCGCGCCAGGTGCAGCCGCTCCAGCGCGCTGGCGATCAGCACCGCGAAAGTCTGCAGCAGCCGCTGCTGTTCCGGCACCATCAGCTGGCGCAAGTTGTTGGGCTCGATCGCCAGCAGGCCGAAGGTCTGCTTGGGGGTATTGAGCGGCAGCAGCTGATAAGGCACGCCGGGCAGGGTGTCGGTGCCAGCGCCGGCCGGCAACCCTTTGTCGAAGCTCCAGCGCGCGATGGCCTCGTCTACCGACAGCAGGCCGCCTTCTTCGCCGACCATTTGCTGCAGCCGGCCGTCCTCCTGCGGCAGCAGCAGTACGGTTTTCGCCTGGAAGCTGCTGGAGAGGAAGTGGCGGCTGGTATTGGCGATGTCGGCCACGGTCAGCGCGCGGCTCAGCCCGCGCGACATTTCGTACAGGTGGCGCGCCCGCTGCTCGCGGTAGCGCGCTACCCGGGCCTGATAACGCACCCCGGCGGTCAGGTTGCCGATGATGATGCCGACGGCGAGCATCACGCCGAAGGTCAGCAGATATTGCATATCGCTGACGGCGAACGACCATTCGGGCTGGACGAAGAACAGATCGAAGCTGGCGACGTTGATCACCGCCGCCAGCACCGATGGCCAACGGCCGAAGAACAGCGCGACGATCGCCACGCCGAGCAAATAGACCATCACCAGGTTGGCCTGATCGAAGCCCGGCAGCAGCCACTGGGAGAGCAAGGTAATCAGCGCGCACAGCGCCACAGCGACCGCGCAACCGCGCAGCTGCATGCGCCATTTCTCGTTGAAGCCGCGGCCGTCGTGCTCTTTGCCCGGCGGTGGCTGCGCGTTGTCGCTTTCCAGCGCGACGATCACCAGATCGAGATCCGGGCCCAGCCGGCCGAGGCGATCGGCGAAGCTGCCGCGCAGCTTCCAGCGCTGCTCGCTGCGGCGGCCGATGATGATTTTGCCGAGGTTATGCTCGCGAGCATAGCGCAGCACCGCCCGCTCTTCGGACGGATCGGCCAGGGTGGCGGTTTCAGCGCCCAGCTCCTGCGCCAACCGCAGCGCGCGCAGAATGGCGCGGCGCTGGTTTTCCGGCAGCCGGTGCAGCTTGGGGGTTTCCACATAGACTGCATGCCAGTGGCAGCCTAGCCGCGCAGCCAGCCGGGCGGCGATGCGTACCAGCTTTTCGTTGCCGCTGTTGTGGCCGACGCACAGCAGAATGCTGTCGCGGGTGTGCCACACTTTCTCGCGCCCTTGCGTATCGCGAAACTCGCGCATCTGGTCATCGACCCGATCGGCGGTGCGACGCAGTGCCAGCTCGCGCAGGGCGATCAGGTTGCCTTTACGGAAGAAATGCTCGATGGCGCGCTCGGCCTGGCCGGGAATGTACACTTTGCCTTCGTGCAGCCGCCGGCGCAGATCGTCCGGCGGCAGATCGACCAGCACCACTTCGCTGGCCTCGTCAAACACGTGGTCAGGCACCGTTTCGCGCACCCGCACGCCGGTCACGCCGCCCACCACGTCGTTAAGGCTTTCCAGATGTTGTACGTTGACGGTCGTCAGCACGTCGATGCCGGCGTCCAGCAGTTCTTCCACATCCTGCCAGCGTTTGGGGTGACGCGAGCCGTGGGCGTTGCTGTGCGCCAGTTCGTCCATCAGGATCAGCGCCGGGTGGCGCGCCAGCGCGGCGTCGAGATCGAATTCATGCACCAGTCGGCCGCGATGCTGAATGCGTTTTTGCGGCAGCAGCGCCAGGCCGTCGAGCAGGGCGGCGGTCTCGCTGCGGCCGTGGGTTTCCACCACGCCGACCAGCACGTCCAGCCCCTGAGCGCGTAAGCGCTGGGCCTCCTGCAGCATGGCGTAGGTTTTACCCACGCCGGCGCAGGCGCCGAAGAATACCTTCAACCGTCCGCGCGGTTTTTCATTGGCCAGCGCCAGCGCCAGCAGGCTGTCGGGATCGGGACGCTGCTGTTCTTCTTCGACCATGACAATTCCTTGTGTTACCAAGCAAAAAGGGGTTCGGCATGCCGAACCCTATCACTATGCTGAATCCGACGCGTTACTTCAACGCATCCAGCGCCAGGTTCAGCTTCAGTACGTTGACCACCGATTCTCCCATGAAGTTGGGCGTGGCCCGTTCGACGTTGTCGTCGATCAGTTTGGCGACCTGCTCCGGCGGCAGATGGCGCGCCGCCGCGACCCGCGCCAGCTGATACTGTGCGGCGGCGATCGAAATCTGCGGATCCAACCCGCTGCCGGAGGCGGTCAGCAGATCCACCGGGATCGGGCCGCTCATCGCCGGATTGGCCTGGCGCAGCTGCGCCGCGCGTTCGGCGATAGCCTTATCCAGCGCCGGGTTGGTGGCCGCCAGGTTGCTGCCGGCAGAGGCCAGTGGATTATAGGCCGAATCACCGGTGGCCGAAGGACGGCCCCAGAAATAGTCGGCGCGCGTGAAGTTCTGGCCGATCAGCGCGGAGCCGACCGCCTTGTCATCCCGGTACAGCAACGAACCGTTGGCCGCGCCCGGAAACAGCAGCTGCGACAGCCCGGTGGTCAGCAGCGGATAGGCGATGCCGGTGATCAGCGTCAGCAGGATCAGCATCACCAGCGCAGGTCGTAAATAAGTCATGTTCATTTCCCTCAATGGTTAACCGGTGACGTGCAGCGCGACCAGGATCAGGTCGATCAGTTTGATGCCGATGAACGGCACCAACAGACCGCCGACCCCATACAACCACAGGTTGCGGCGCAGCAGGGCCGCGGCGCTCATCGGTTTGTAGCTCACCCCTTTCAGCGCCAACGGGATCAGGAATACGATCACCAGAGCGTTGAAGATCACCGCCGACATGATGGCGGAGGCCGGGGAGTGCAGGTGCATCACGTTCAGCGCGTTCAGCTGCGGATAGGTGGCCGCGAACGCCGCCGGAATGATGGCGAAGTATTTGGCCACGTCGTTGGCGATGCTGAAGGTGGTCAGCGAGCCGCGCGTCATCAGCATTTGCTTGCCGATGTGTACCACTTCGATGAGCTTGGTCGGGTTGGAATCCAGATCGACCATGTTGCCCGCCTCTTTGGCGGCCTGGGTGCCGGAGTTCATCGCCACCGCCACATCGGCCTGCGCCAGCGCCGGGGCGTCGTTGGTGCCGTCGCCGGTCATCGCCACCAGGCGGCCTTCCGCCTGATACTGGCGGATCAGCGCCAGCTTGGCTTCCGGCGTGGCTTCCGACAGGAAGTCGTCCACCCCGGCTTCGGCGGCGATCGCCGCTGCGGTCAGCGGGTTATCGCCGGTGATCATCACCGTTTTGATGCCCATCTTGCGCAGCTCATTGAAGCGCTCCTTGATGCCGCCCTTGACGATATCCTTCAACGCCACCACGCCCAGCACCCGTGCGCCTTCCGCCACCACCAGCGGCGTGCCGCCGGTGCGCGCCACGCTTTCCACCAGATCGTCCACCGCCCGCGGGAAGTGCCCCTGATTGGATTCGACGTGACGGCGAATGGCATCCACTGCGCCTTTGCGGATCATGCGCTCCTGCACGTTGACGCCGCTCATGCGGGTCTGGGCGGAGAAGGGCACGAAGGTGGCGTTCAGCGCCTGCAGATCGCGTTCGCGCAGGTTGAATCGCTGTTTGGCCAACACCACGATGCTGCGGCCTTCCGGCGTTTCGTCCGCCAGCGAGGCCAGCTGCGCGGCATCCGCCAGTTCCTGTTCTTTCACGCCCGGCGCCGGCAAAAACTCCGAGGCCTGACGGTTGCCCAGCGTGATGGTGCCGGTTTTATCCAGCAGCAGCACGTCCACGTCGCCGGCGGCTTCCACCGCGCGCCCGCTGGTGGCGATCACGTTGGCGCCGAGCATGCGGCTCATCCCGGCCACGCCAATGGCGGACAGCAGGCCACCGATGGTGGTGGGGATCAGGCAGACCAGCAGCGCGACCAGCACGGTGATGGTGACCACGCTGCCGCTGCCGGCCGCTTCGACGCTGTACTGCGAGAACGGGAACAGGGTGGCGGTGGCCAGCACGAACACGATGGTCAACGCCACCAGCAGAATGGTCAGCGCGATCTCGTTCGGCGTTTTGCGGCGCTTGGCGCCCTCCACCATGGCGATCATACGATCGAGGAACGTTTCCCCCGGATTGACGCTGCACTGCACCACCAGCCAGTCGGACAGCACGCGGGTGCCGCCGGTGACCGAGGAGAAGTCGCCGCCGGACTCGCGGATCACCGGCGCGGATTCGCCGGTGATGGCGCTTTCATCCACCGAAGCGCCGCCTTCCAGCACCTCGCCGTCGCACGGGATGGTGTCGCCGGCTTCCACCAGCACGATATCGCCTTTGCGCAGGCTCTCGGCGGCCACTTTCTCCGTGGCGCCGTCACGGCGCGGGCCGGCCAGCTTTTTCGCCCAGCTGGTTTTCTTGGTGCCCTTCAGGCTTTCCGCCTGGGCCTTGCTGCGGCCTTCGGCCAGCGCTTCGGCGAAGTTGGCGAACAGCACGGTGAACCACAGCCACAGGGAGACGCTGCCGGTAAAGGCGGCGGCGCCGTCGGTCTGGCCGGTGAGGATCGCCAGCCAGATGGCGGTGGTCAGAATGCTGCCGATATACACCACGAACATCACCGGATTGCGCCATTGAACACGAGGGTCCAGTTTTTTCAGCGCATCGATCAGCGCGGTGCGCACCAGAGCCGGTTCAAACAGCGCGCGTTGTTTGCGAGTCATCTCTTATTCTCTCTCTGTGACGTCGGTTAGTTTGCCAACCAAAGTTGCAAATGCTCGGCCACCGGGCCCAGCGCCAGCGCCGGCACGAAGGTCAGCGCCCCCACCAGCAGCACGGTGCCGATCAGCAGACCGATGAACAGCGGCCCATAGGTCGGCAGGGTGCCGTTGCCCGCCGGCTGACGTTGCTTGGCGCTCAGTGAACCGGCGATCGCCAGCACCGGCAGGATCACCCCGAAGCGGCCGACGAACATGGCGAAGGCCAGCAGCAGGTTGTAGAACGGCGTATTGACGCTCAACCCGGCGAAGGCGCTGCCGTTGTTGTTGGCGGCGGAAGACAGGGCGTACAGCACTTCGCTGAAGCCGTGAGCGCCCGGGTTGAGGATGCCGGCGCGGCCCGCGTCGGTGCCGATGGCCAGCGCACTGCCCAGCAACACCAGCGTCGGCGTGACCAGGATCGCCAACGCGGTCATCTTCATGTCATAGACGTCGATTTTCTTGCCCAGGTATTCCGGGGTGCGGCCGATCATCAGACCGGCGATAAACACCGTCAGCATCACGAACAGCAGCATGCCGTACAGACCGGAGCCGACGCCGCCGAACACCACTTCACCGATCTGCATCAGCCACATCGGCACCATGCCGCCCAGCGCGGTGAAGGAGTCGTGCATGGCGTTGACCGCCCCGCAGGACGCGGCGGTGGTCACCACCGAGAACAGGCTGGTGGCGAGAATGCCGAAGCGCGACTCTTTGCCTTCCATATTGATGTTGCTGTCGGCGCCCAGCGCGCTCAGGTGCGGGTTGCCCGCCAGCTCGGCATACATCACCACCACCACCGCCACCACGAAGATCAGCGCCATCGCCCAGATCAGCGCATGGCCCTGGCGGTTTTCACCGGCCAGCTGGCCGAAGGAGAAGCACAGCGCGCAGGGGATCAGGAAGATGGCCAGCATCTGCACGAAGTTGGTCAACACGGTTGGGTTTTCGAACGGATGCGCCGAGTTGGCGCCGAAGAAGCCGCCGCCGTTGGTACCGAGCATCTTGATCGCTTCCTGCGAGGCCACCGGCCCCATCGGCAGCGTCTGCTGCGCGCCTTCCAGCGTGGTGACGTGGAGGTAAGGCAGGAAGTTTTGCAGCGTGCCCTGGCTGACGAAGAACAGGGCGATCAGCAGCGCGATCGGCAGCAGCACGTACAGCGTGATGCGGAACAGATCGGCCCAGGCGTTGCCGACGGTCTTGCCGGCGCGGCGGGTAAAGGCGCGGATCAGCGCAAAGGCCACGGCGATGCCGGTGGCGGCGGAGACGAAGTTCTGCACTGCCAGCCCGGCCATTTGGCTGAAATAACTGAGGGCGCTTTCGCCGCTGTAGGCCTGCCAGTTGGTGTTGGTGACGAAGCTGACGGCGGTGTTGAGCGCCAGATCCCAGGAGAGGCCCGGGAAGCCTTGCGGGTTGAGCGGCAGCGAGCCCTGCGTCATCAGCAAGGCGAACAGCAGCGCCAGGCCGAGCAGGTTGAACGCCAGGATCGCCAGCGCGTACTGCCACCAGTTCATCTCGGTGGCGCGAATGCCGCAGGCACGCCAGACGCCGGCTTCCACCCCGCGTAGCGCAGGCAGCGGCTCACCTTCGATCAGGCGCGCCATAAAGCCGCCCAGCGGCCGGGCCAGCAGCAGAAGCACCAGCAGGAAGCTGGCGATCAGTAAAAAGGCTGAAGCCGCCATCAGAAATCCTCCGCGTTAAACAGGGCGTAGACCAGATAGGCCAACAGCAGCAGAACCAACAGCGCACCACCAATAACGCTGAAACTCACGGGACACCTCCAGAGGTGTTGTTTTTGATAGAGGCAGTGTAGGGAGAGGGGTAGAAAGAAGATGAAAAAATCGCGCGGGCGGGTGTAAAAAAAGTATAAAAATGGCTGAAATTTCAGCGGAAATTGGGCGTTTCAGGCATCAGGCTCGCGGCGAGATTGCGCCTGATGCCTGAATGAGAACGGGCAGAGGTGGGAAATAACGAACCAGGAAATAACCACAATGTAACCCATGTTTAGTTAAAAATTAACTTGGCTGTAACAAAATTACGGATCACTGAGGTGATTAGCGATTTTTTGTGCGATTTAGTGGTCGGATGAGTAGTAAACTTTCATCAAGTGCGCTAAAATTTTGTCCAGTTACCAAATTACCGATTGTTCATTTGATACGCCGACGCCGTTTTCCCTGACAAATCAACGGCAGGCGTTTTTAAGGAGGTTCGCATGTCTACTACCTATCACGCTTATTCACTGCATCGGATTCTCCTGCGCCGCAGCGCAGTGGTCATCGCGGGCATTTTGGCCCTGCCGGTGATGCTGTTCCGCAGCGATCGCGGGCGTTTTTACAGCTACCTGCACCGCGTCTGGTCAAAAACCAGCGACAAGCCGGTCTGGCTGCAGCAGGCGGAATTGGCGTCCTGCGATTTCTACTGAGTCACTGCCGATTCACGAAAAACCCTCGCCCTGCGGCGGGGGTTTTTTTATGCCTCTGGCCGCCCCTACCCAACGTAAGGTCGTATTCGGCAAGCCGTTCTTCTACACTTTCCTCATCGGCCAACAACACGGGAGAGCGGTATGAGCGACAAGATCCCTATCGGTATCAGCGCCTGTTTACTGGGCGAGACGGTGCGTTTCGACGGCGGCCACAAGCGGCTGGCCTTTGCGGTGGAACAGTTGGCGCCCTATGTGCGCTTTGAGCCCGTTTGCCCGGAAATGGCGATCGGCCTGCCGACGCCGCGCCCGGCGCTGCGCCTGGTGAAGCAGGCTCAGCCCTGGCCGGCGATGCGTTACAGCAATGACGCGAGCGTGGATCTGACCGAGGAGATGCGCCGCTTCTCCGCACAGCGCGTGGCGGCGCTGCAGCATCTGTGCGGCTATATCGTCTGCGCCAAGTCGCCGAGCTGCGGCCTGGAGCGAGTGCGGGTCTACAGCGAAAACGGCAAGGACTCGCGTAAAAACGGCGTCGGGCTGTTTACCGCTGAACTGCTGCGTCAGATGCCGTGGCTGCCGGTGGAAGAAGACGGACGATTGCAGGATGCGGCACTGCGGGAAAACTTCATTGAACGGGTGTACGCGCTGTACGAGCTGAATATGCTGTGGCGTCAGGGGCTGACCCGCGGCGGGCTGATCGCGTTTCACAGCCGCTACAAGCTTTCACTGCTGGCGCATTCGCAGCCGGCGTATCGCGAGCTGGGGCGCTTCGTCGCCGATATTCACCGCTGGGACTCGTTGGAAGCCTTCGCTGTGGAATACCGCAGCCGCCTGATGGCGCTGTTGGCGCACAAGGCGACGCGCCGCAACCACACCAACGTGTTGATGCACGTGCAGGGCTATTTCCGCCGTCAGCTCAGCGCGGCGCAACGCCAGGAGCTGGCGCACCTGATCGACCGTTATCGGCAGGGCATGCAGCCGCTGTTGGCGCCGATCGCGCTGCTTAAACATTACATGGCGGAATACCCCGACCGCTATCTGGCGGAACAACGCTATTTCGAACCTTACCCGGAGGCGCTGCGTTTGCGTTACGGCCATTGATTGACAAGGAGTTTTATGACCACTCATCTGGTCTGGTTGCGTAACGATCTGCGTATCACCGACAACAAAGCGCTGCACGCTGCCTGCAGCGATCCCGAAGCCCGAGTGTTGGCGGTGTTTATCGCCACCCCGCAGCAGTGGCGGCAACATGAGATGGCGCCGCGGCAGGCGGCGCTGATCCATGCCAGCCTGCGGGCGGTGCAGCAGGCGCTGGCGCAAAAAGGCATTGCGTTGCATTGCCATGCCGGCACGGATTTTGCCGCTTCGATCGACTGGCTGGCGGACTATTGCCGGCGGGAGCAGGTGGATGCGCTGTTTTACAATCGCCAGTACGAACTGAATGAACGGCGACGCGATGCGTGGCTGGAGCAGCAGTTGAATGGGCGGGTAAGGTGCCACGGTTTTGATGACAGCCTGCTGTTGCCGCCGGGCAGCGTGCAAACCGGCGGCGGGGAGATGTACAAGGTCTATACGCCGTTTCGCAACGCCTTCATTCATCGCCTGACCGAGTCCGATCTCAACTGCTTGCCGGCACCGAAAACCCGTGCCGGTGGCGCGTTGCCTGCGCCTGAGGCGCCAGCGGCGTTCGATTACCCTACGGCAGACATCGGGGATGGCTATCCCGCCGGCGAGGAGGCCGCGCTGCAGCGGCTGCGCGCCTTTTGCCGCGAGCAGGTGCAGGATTACCTTCGCCAACGCGATCTGCCGGCCCTCGCCGGTACCAGCAGCCTGTCGCCCTATCTGGCGATCGGCGTGCTGTCGCCGCGCCAGTGCTTCAACCGCCTGCGTGCAGAATGCCCACAGCTGTTGGAAGATCGCGAAAGCGGCGCCTTCGCCTGGCTCAACGAGCTGATTTGGCGCGAGTTCTACCGCCATCTGCTGGTGGCCTATCCCGAGCTGTGCCGCCATCGGCCGTTTATCGCCTGGACGGACAAGGTGCGCTGGTGCGATGACGCGGAGAAACTGCAGGCCTGGCAGCGGGGCGAGACCGGTTACCCGATCGTCGATGCCGCCATGCGCCAGCTGAACGCCACCGGCTGGATGCACAACCGGCTGCGCATGATCAGCGCCAGTTTCCTGGTGAAGGACCTGCTGATCGACTGGCGGGCCGGTGAGCGTTATTTCATGTCGCAATTGCTGGACGGCGATCTGGCGGCCAACAACGGCGGCTGGCAGTGGGCGGCTTCCACCGGCACCGACGCCGCGCCGTATTTCCGCATCTTCAACCCGACAACGCAGGGTGAACGTTTTGATCCACAAGGCACTTTTATCCGTAAATGGTTGCCGGAACTGGCGGATGTGCCCGACAATGACATCCATTATCCTCACCGTTGGGCGGAAAAGCAGCCATGCGTGCTGAATTACCCGCTGCCGATCGTCGATCATAAGCAAGCCCGTCTGGAGACGCTGGCGGCGTTCGAGGCGGCGAAACGGGGAGAGTCTTGAGGCAACTGCAAGGAGCGACGCAATGATGAAAAAGGTGTTGGCCCTGTGCCTGAGCGGCTATTCCGCGCTGGCGATCGCCGGCTTTGACGTGGTGGCGCTGGGCGTCGACGGTGGCGTCAGCGACGGCAACCTGACTTCCTACCTGATCCGCAGCGACAATCAACCGCAGTATGTGGCGCTGGACGCCGGTTCGCTGCTGCCGGGCATCGCCAAAGGGCTGGAGAAGGGCAGCTTCCCGCAGGTGACGCCCGAGCTGGCCGCGCCTTATACGCCGCAGGGCTATGTGTTCCGGCAGTTGATCGGCAGCTACTTTATCAGCCACGGCCATCTGGACCACGTGGCGGGGCTGATCGTCGGCTCGCCGGAAGACAATAAAAAAACCGTTTACGCCCAGGCGGACACCGTGCTGACCTTGCGTAATCACTACTTTAACTGGAAGGCCTGGCCGAACTTTACCGACGCCGGCAACGGCGCGCGGCTGGGCACCTACCGGCTGCAAACGGTGCGGCCGCAGCAGCGGTTTACCCTCGGCCTGACCGGGTTGACCGGCGTGATGTACCCGCTCAGCCACGATCGCTACCCGTCGTCGATGCTGCTGATTTCCAACGGCAAGGAGTTCTTCGCCTATTTCGGCGATACCGGGCCGGATAAGGTGGAGCAGTCGCGCGATCTCGATACCGTCTGGCGCACGCTGGGGCCGCTTGTCGAGCAGAAAAAGCTCAAAGGCATGATTATCGAAACCTCTTATCCCAACGGGGTTGAGGACAAACATCTGTACGGCCATTTGACGCCGGCCTGGCTGCTGAAGGAGCTGAAGAACCTGACGCAGTACAGCGGCGGCGAAGGCTCGCTGAACGGTCTGCCGGTGGTCATCAGCCACATCAAGCCCAGCCTGAAGCAGGGCGAAGACGCGCGCGCCGCCATTGCGCAGCAGCTGGCGCAGGGCAACGATCTGGGGGTGAAATTCATCCTGATGGCGCAGGGCGACCGACAGACATTTTGACTATGAAGAGAGAAGAGAATGCGTAACCTCGATCTGGAACAACTGATCAACACGGAACTGAACGCTGCGGCGTTTCAGGACTACGCCCCCAACGGTTTGCAGGTAGAGGGGCGTGCGCATGTACAGCGTATCGTGACCGGCGTCACCGCCTGTCAGGCGCTGCTGGACGCCGCGGTGGCGCATCAGGCCGACGCGATTATCGTACACCACGGCTATTTCTGGAAAAACGAGGCGCCGGCGGTGCGCGGCATGAAACGCAATCGCCTGAAAACGTTGCTGACCCACGACATCAACCTGTACGGCTATCATTTGCCGCTGGACGCGCATCCGGTGCTGGGCAACAACGCGCAGCTGGCGCAGGCGTTGGGCATTCGGGTGATTGGCGAAGTCGAGCCGCTGGTGCCGCACGGCGAATTTGAACAGCCGCTGACCGGCGAAGCGCTGCAGCAGCGTATCGAAAGCCGGCTGGGGCGCGCGGTGTTGCACTGCGGCGATAACGCGCCTGAGCACATTCGCCGGGTGGCCTGGTGCACCGGCGGCGGCCAGGGCTTTATCGACAGCGCGGCGCGCTTTGGCGTCGATGCTTTTATCAGCGGTGAAGTCTCTGAGCAGACCATCCACAGCGCGCGCGAAATGGGCGTTCACTTCTTCGCCGCCGGCCACCACGCCACCGAGCGCGGCGGCGTGAAAGCGTTGGGAGAGTGGCTGGCTCAGTACCACGGCTTTGATGTGACCTTTATCGATATCCCGAATCCCGCCTGATTTCTTCTTCCCCGGATCCAGCCCGGCCTGTGCGCCGGCTGAATCCTTTTACCGCGCTATTTCCTTATTTTCCCTATGGTTGCGTTCTATTGACAGCCGGGGCCGCGTCACGCATAACTGGTGTGTTTTTCATCGCGATAATAATAAGGAGAATAAGGGTGCAACAAGCACGATGTTACCTGTTGGGTGAAAGAGCGGTGGTGCTTGAACTGTCGCCGCCGGTGACGCTGCCCAGCCAGCGGCGCATTTGGGCGTTGGCGGAAAAGCTGAATCACCATCCCGACGTGCGGGAAGTGGTGCCGGGGATGAATAACCTGACGCTGTTGCTGCATACGCCGCAGGCCGATGCCGAAGCGATGCTGGCATTGCTGCAGCAGGGGTGGGAGAGCAAAGAGAGCCTGACGCCGGAATCGCGTCAGGTGGATATTCCGGTTATCTACGGCGGGGAACAGGGCCCCGACCTGGATGAGGTGGCGCGTCATACCGGCATGACGCCGCAACAGGTGGTGGAATGCCACGCGGCGGCGGCCTATGTGGTCTATTTCCTCGGCTTTCAGCCGGGCTTCTCCTATTTGGGCGGCATGCCGGAACAACTGGCGACGCCGCGCCGCGCTGAACCGCGTCTGGCGGTGGCGGCCGGCTCCGTCGGCATCGGTGGCAGCCAGACCGGCATCTATCCGCTGGTGACGCCCGGTGGCTGGCAGCTGATTGGCCGCACGCCGCTGGCGCTGTTCAATCCGCATGAAATGCCGCCGACGTTGCTGCGCCCGGGCGATAATGTACGCTTCGTGCCACAGAAGGAGGGCGTATGCTGATTATTCTGCGTGCCGGCATCTATACCACGGTGCAGGATTTGGGCCGCGAGGGATTCCGCCGTCTGGGCATCAGCACCGGCGGAGCGCTGGATCAACCGGCGCTGAAGATAGCCAACCTGCTGGTGGGCAATACGCCGGAGGCCGCCGGGCTGGAGATCACCCTCGGCCAGTTCAGCGCCGAGTTTACCCGCTCTGGCTGGATCGCCCTGACCGGCGCCGGCTGCGACGCGCAGCTGGACGGCAAACCGCTGTGGACCGGCTGGCGCTATCCGGTGAGAAAGGGGCAGCGGCTGGCGCTGGGCACGCCGAAACGCGGCATGCGCAGCTACCTGGCGATCTCCGGCGGCATCGCCGTGCCGGAAATGCTGGGCTCGCGCAGCACCGATATGAAAGCCGCCTTTGGCGGATGCGAGGGGCGTAATCTGAAGGACGGCGACCGGTTGCCGCTCGGCAAATCTGCCGCTCAACCGCAGCATTCCTGCGGCGTGAAGCAACTGCTGTTCACCAATCGCATCCGCGCGTTGCCGGGGCCGGAGTACGCCGAATTCAGCGAAGAGGCACAGGAGACGTTCTGGCGCGCCGCCTGGCAGCTCAGCCCGCAGAGCAACCGCATGGGTTACCGTCTGCACGGCGGCACGCCGCTGGAGCGCACCACCGACCGCGAGATGCTGTCGCACGGCCTGTTGCCCGGCGTGGTGCAGGTGCCGCACAACGGCCAGCCGATCGTGCTGATGGCCGATGCGCAAACCACCGGCGGTTACCCGCGTATTGCCTGCGTGATCGAAGCCGATCTCTACCATTTGGCGCAGATCCGACTCGGCGAACCGATCCACTTCGTTCTCTGCTCACTGGCGGAGGCGCAGCGCGCCAAGGCCGAGCAGGATCTCTTCCTTCGACAGATTGCCTGGGGGTTACATGATCGTTGATTTGAACGCCGATCTCGGCGAAGGCTGCGCCAACGACCAGGCGCTGCTGCAATTGGTGAGCTCGGCCAACATCGCCTGCGGCTTCCACGCCGGCGATGCGCAGACCATGCGTCAGTCGGTGCGCTGGGCATTGGAGTACGGCGTGGCGATCGGCGCCCACCCGAGTTTTCCCGATCGGGAGAACTTCGGCCGCACCCGCATGCAGCTGCCGCCGGAAACGGTGTACTCGCAGGTGGTGTATCAGCTCGGGGCGCTGGCGGCTATCGCCCGCGCCGAGGGCGGAGTGATGGTGCACGTCAAGCCGCACGGCATGCTGTACAACCAGGCGGCGGTTGAGCCGGCGCTGGCGGAAGCGATCGCCCGGGCGGTGCAGGCGGTCGATCCGGCGCTGCGGCTGGTGGGGCTGGCCGGCAGCGAGCTGATCCGCGCCGGGGAAAAGCTCGGTCTGACCACCCGGCAGGAGGTGTTCGCCGATCGCGGCTACCAGGCCGATGGCACACTGGTGCCGCGCGGCTTGCCGGGGGCGCTTATCGAGGACGACGAGCAGGCGCTGGCGCAAACGCTGGAGATGGTGCGCCATCACCGGGTGCGCAGCGTGGATGGCGTCTGGACCGCGGTTCAGGCGGAAACCGTCTGCCTGCATGGGGATGGCGAGCATGCGCTGGCGTATGCGCGCAGGCTGCGGGACAGTTTTGTTCAGCAGGGGATCCGCGTCAGCGCGGAGCAGTAAAGCAAGACACAACATCACAAGCAAAAAACTATTAGAAAATATCGAGGGAAGACTATGGAACAGGCCGTGAATCTCTGGCCACTGATCGGCATCGCCGCTATCGTGGTCGGGTTTGTATTGCGTTTCAACCCGGTGCTGGTGGTCATCGCCGCCGGCATCATCACCGGTCTGGCGGCGCTGATGCCGCTGGACGTCATTCTGGAAAAGCTCGGCGAAGGCTTTCTCAACACCCGTAACCTGCCGCTGATCCTGCTGCTGCCGCTGGCGGTGATCGGCCTGCTGGAGCGCCACGGGTTGAAAGAGCGGGCGCAGGCGTGGATCGCCAAGATCAAAAGCGCCACCGCCGGCCGGCTGCTGATCGTGTACCTGTTCGTGCGCGAGATTACTGCGGCGATGGGCTTGACCAGCCTGGGCGGGCACCCGCAGATGGTGCGGCCACTGCTGGCGCCGATGGCGGAAGGGGCGACGGAAAACCGCTACGGCGAGCTGCCGGAGCGCACTCGCCACCGCCTGCGCGCCATGTCGGCCGCCACCGACAACGTCGGGCTGTTCTTCGGCGAAGATATCTTCGTGGCCTTCGGCGCGATCATCTTCATGCACAACTTTATGCTGGAGTCCGGCGGCATTCAGACCGAGCCATTGCATATCGCGCTGTGGGGCATTCCGACCGCCATTTTCGCTTTCCTGATCCACGCTTTCCGGCTGTATCGGATGGATAAACAGCTGAGCGCCGAGCTGGCGCAGCTGAATCAGGCGGCGCTGCAGGCGAAGGGGGAAGCACGATGAACTTCCAGCAACAATATCTCTACTGGCTGGCCGGCGCGGTGCTGCTGATTGTGGCGGTGATGTCCTTCCGCGATCGCGCCAACCCGCGCCGCATCACCACCGGGCTATTTTGGGGGCTGTACGGCCTGGTGTTCCTGGTCGGCGACTGGACTTACCGCCTGCTGGGCGATGTGCTCGGCGAAGGCAGCAACGAGAAACGCATGCTGCACATCATCGTTGGCGTGGTGGTGGTGGTGATGGCCCTGATCGCCGGCTTCGGCGGCGTGCGCCTCGGCAGCTATCATCAGCGAACGCCGCAGGAGCGCGAGGCCAGCGCCAAGCGGTTGGGCAACAGGCTGTTTATCCCCGCCCTGGCGATCCCGGTGGTGACGGTGATCGGCGTGCTGCTGTTCAACAACATTCCGGCGTTGCAAAGCGCAGTGTTCGGCAGCGGTAACCACGCGACGCTGATCACGCTGTTCTCGATGACCGTCGGCTGCCTGATTGGCCTGGCGATCGCGGTGAAAATGACCCATGAGAAGGCGTTGCAGCCGGTGCAGGAAGCGCGGCGCCTGCTGGATTCGATCGGCTGGGCGTTCATTCTGCCGCAGATCCTCGCCACGCTGGGCCTGCTGTTTACCGTCGCCGGCGTCGGCACCGCGATCTCGCATTTAACCCAGGAGTATCTGGCGGTGGATAACCGCTTTATCGCCGTGGCGGTCTACGCTATCGGTATGGCGGTGCTGACCATGGTGATGGGCAACGCCTTCGCCGCGTTCCCGATCGTCACCGCCGGCATCGGCATTCCGATCCTGGTGCTGCAACACGGCGGCAACCCGGCGGTGATGGCGGCGATCGGCATGTTCTCCGGCTATTGCGGCACCCTGATGACGCCGATGGCGGCGAACTTCAACATTGTGCCGGCGGCGCTGCTGGAGCTGCCGGACAAGAATGCGGTGATCAAGGCGCAGGTGCCGACCGGCGTGCTGCTACTGTTGGTTAACGTGTTCCTGCTGTATTTCCTGATGTTCCTGTAGGAGTAAGGATGCAAAAAGTATTAATTACCGGCTTCGAGCCGTTTGGCGGTGAGCGCCTCAACCCTTCCTGGGAAGTGGTGAAGCAGCTCAACGATCTGGAACTGGTCGGTACGCGCATTGTGGCGCGCCAGCTGCCGTGCGTGTTCGGTGCGGCGCTGGAGGCGCTCAACGCGGCGATCGATGAGGTGCAGCCTCTGATGGTGTTGGCTGTCGGCCAGGCCGGCGGCCGCACCGATATCACGATTGAGCGGGTGGCGATCAACGTCGACGATGCGCGCATTCCCGACAATCAGGGGCAGCAGCCGGTGGACGAGCCGATCGTCGCCGGCGGCCCGGCGGCCTATTTCAGCACTTTGCCGATCAAGGCGATGGTCAGTTCGATGCGCGAGGCCGGCATTCCGGCCTCCGTTTCGCAGACCGCCGGCACCTACGTGTGCAACCATGTCATGTATGGCTTGTTGCACCGGCTGAGCGGCCAGCGCGAGGTGAAGGGTGGGTTTATTCATATCCCGTACCTGCCGGAACAGGCGGCGGCGCACCCCGGCGCGCCGAGCATGGCGGCCTCGACGGTGCTGTTTGCGCTGGAGCTGGCCGTTTCCATCGCTTTGCAGGTGGAGCACGATCTGAAAGTGGCGGGCGGTGCAACGCATTAAGCCTGATAATCCCCGGCGCATCGGGCTGCGCCGGGTCTATGTAAGGAGTGGTCTATGCCGGAAGGACCGGAGATTCGCCGGGCGGCGGACAAACTGGCGGCGGCGGTGATCGATCAGCCGCTGACCGCCGTCGATTTCGCTTTTCCTCAGCTGAAACATTATCGCCAGCGTTTGCTCGGCGAGCGCATCGTCGCCATCGAGCCGCGCGGCAAGGCGCTGTTGACCCACTTTTCCAACGGGCTGACGATGTACAGCCATAACCAGCTGTACGGCGTGTGGAAAGTGGCGGCGGCGGGGGAGACGCCGGAGACCAAGCGCGATCTGCGGGTGCGGCTGGAAACCGCCCACCGCGCGATATTGCTCTACAGCGCTTCCGATATTACCGTCGGGCCGCGCGAGGAAATAGAGCAACACCCGTTTTTGCAACGCATCGGCCCCGATGTGTTGGACATGTCGCTGACGGTAGACGATGTGGCGGAGCGGTTGCTGACGCCGCGTTTCCGTCGCAGGCAACTGAGCGGCATGCTGCTCGATCAGGCGTTTCTTGCCGGATTGGGCAACTATCTGCGCGCCGAAATCCTGTGGCAGGCCGAACTGGCGCCGCAGCACAAACCGCAGGATCTGACGCCAGAGGCGCTGCGCCACCTGGCGGAGGCATTGCTGGCGGTGCCGCGCCTTTCCTACCAGACGCGCGGGCAGGCGGATGACAACCGTCATCACGGCGCGCTGTTTCGCTTCAAGGTGTTTCATCGCAGCGGCGAGCCGTGCGAACGCTGCGGTGGGATGATCGTGCGTACCGACCTGTCATCGCGGCCGTTCTATTGGTGCCCGGGCTGCCAGAAATAGCCAAAAAAAACGCCGCCCGAAAGGGCGGCGCTGTACGTTTCAGCCGGGAAGGCGGCTTACTTGTTTTTCAGCTGGGATTTGAAATCACGCTCGGCATAGCCGGTGTACAGCTGACGCGGACGGGCAATTTTGATGCCTTCGTCGTGCATTTCGTTCCAGTGGGCGATCCAGCCGATGGTGCGCGCGATGGCGAAGATCACGGTGAACATGGAAGAAGGAATGCCCATCGCCTTCAGGATGATGCCGGAGTAGAAGTCGACGTTCGGGTACAGTTTCTTCTCGATGAAGTACGGGTCGTTCAGCGCGATGTGTTCCAGCTCCATCGCTACCTGCAGCAGGTTGTCGTCCTTCTTGTTCAGCTCTTTCAGCACTTCGTGACAGGTTTCGCGCATCACGGTGGCGCGCGGATCGTAATTCTTGTACACGCGGTGGCCGAAGCCCATCAGGCGGAAGGAGTCGTTCTTGTCCTTGGCGCGCTTGATAAACTCTGGAATGTGCTCGACGGTCTTGATCTCTTCCAGCATTTTCAGCGCCGCTTCGTTGGCGCCGCCGTGCGCCGGTCCCCACAGGGAGGCGATGCCGGCCGCGATGCAGGCGAACGGGTTGGCGCCGGAAGAGCCGGCGGTACGCACGGTCGAGGTGGAGGCGTTCTGTTCATGGTCGGCGTGCAGGATCAGGATGCGATCCATGGCGCGCTCCAGCACCGGGTTCACCACGTACTCTTCGCACGGGGTGGCGAACATCATGTGCAGGAAGTTGCCGGCATAGGACAGATCGTTGCGCGGGTAAACGAACGGCTGGCCCAGGGAGTATTTGTAGCACATCGCCGCCACGGTCGGCATTTTGGACAGCAGACGGAACGCGGTGATTTCACGGTGACGCTCGTTGTTGACGTCCAGCGCATCGTGGTAGAACGCCGCCAGCGCACCGGTCACGCCGCACAGCACCGCCATCGGGTGCGAGTCGCGACGGAAGCCACGGAACAGATGGGTGATCTGGTCGTGGATCATGGTGTGGCGGGTCACGGTGGTCTTGAAGGTTTCGAATTCTTCCGGCGTTGGAGTCTCGCCGTACAGCAGGATGTAGCACACTTCCAGGTAGGAAGATTCTTTCGCCAGCTGCTCGATAGGGAAGCCGCGGTGCAGCAGCACGCCTTTGTCGCCGTCGATGAAGGTAATCTTGGATTCGCAAGAAGCGGTGGAGGTAAAGCCGGGATCAAATGTGAAATAACCTTTGGAACCCAGAGCGCGGACATCGAGGACATCGGGGCCCAGTGTCGGTGTTAATACGCCCAGTTCGATCGGAGCTTCGCTGTCATTAATGGTTAGCGTCGCTTTCTTATCAGTCATTTACTGTCTCCTTAGCGCCTTATTTTAAAAATCACTAACAACTGAAATACCTTAAATCTCTGCAGGTTGCCCGCAAAAAAATGGTGCGGACGCTAACTCTGTGAGCGACTGCGCAACTGTGCGCGGGTAGGGTACAGAGTGCTGACCAGGCGAACGAGACGGGTGACCAGTTGTTAACGATTCATAGTAATTCGTTATAGTCTGTTAATCTTACCTATGAGCTGTTCGAAGAGATGTGAACCTATCCCAATAATCTGTTTTTATGTGCTTTATTTGCTTTTGACGCCGGCAAACTCGAGCGGGAAACAACGGCTATTGGGATAGGTTCGCCAAATACACTGTTGCATAACTCGAACCCGGGAGGAAGTGTATCTGCTGACCCATAGCGCATCATAGGACCGTTTGTGCCCCTATATGTAATGGAAATGTTGATCTCTTGTCAAATCAGATAATTAATTTTGCACTAATTGTGAAATCCGTGATCTGAATCACTGTTCGGGGGAAATGTTATCAAAGCGGTTGTATGAGAATTGTAATCAGAATGTGATCCTCCTATACTGCCGCCAGGTCTCCGGATTACCCTGAAGTAGGAGCACCCAGCGTTATAAATGCGCGCCGTTTGAGCACAGAGGATGTTGATGTTTGAGCGCGTGACGTGTAAGGGTTTTAGGCTCTTAACGCTGTCTGATCCCCGCCCAGGCCCGGAGGAAGGAAAATAATAAGAGCTGTGTGGGCAAATACGTGAAAAAACAACGACCTGTCAACTTGGATCTGCAAACGATCCGGTTCCCCGTAACTGCGATAGCGTCTATCTTACACCGAGTCTCTGGCGTAATTACCTTCGTTGCCGTGGGTATCCTCCTCTGGCTGCTGGGCCTGTCACTCTCTTCCCAAGAGGGGTTCCTGCAGGCGGCCGCCATCATGAATAGCTTCATCGTCAAATTCATATTCTGGGGCATCCTCACGGCGCTGGCCTATCACATTTGCGGTGGCATCCGTCACTTGTTAATGGATTTTGGCTATATCGAAGAGAGTTTGGCCGCCGGCACCCGTTCCGCCCAGGTGGCGATCGGTCTGACCGTCGTGCTGTCAGTTCTGGCTGGAGTCCTCGTATGGTAAACAACGTTTCTGCATTAGGGCGCAATGGCGTGCACGATTGGCTGCTGCTGCGCGCTTCCGCTATCATCATTACCCTGTACGTCCTGTATATCCTGGGCTTTTTCGTCACGGCTCCGGAACTCACTTATGACATCTGGCGCGGTTTCTTCGCCACTTCCATTACGAAAGTGTTCACTCTGCTGACCTTGCTGTCGATTCTGGTGCACGCCTGGATCGGGCTGTGGCAGGTGCTGACGGACTACGTCAAGCCGCTGGCGGTTCGCCTGGTGTTGCAGCTGGCTGTCGTGGTCGCGTTGCTGGTCTATTTACTGTACGGAACAATCGTAGTGTGGGGTGCTTAAATGAAACTGCCAGTCAGAGAGTTTGATGCCGTCGTAATCGGCGCCGGCGGTGCGGGCATGCGTGCCGCGCTGCAAATTTCCCAAGCGGGCTCGACCTGTGCCCTGCTGTCCAAAGTTTTCCCGACCCGTTCCCATACCGTGTCTGCACAGGGCGGCATCACCGTCGCGCTGGGCAACAGCCACGAGGACAACTGGGAATGGCATATGTACGACACGGTGAAAGGTTCCGACTATATCGGTGACCAGGACGCCATCGAATATATGTGTAAAACCGGCCCGGAAGCGATTCTGGAACTGGAACACATGGGTCTGCCGTTCTCTCGTCTGGACGACGGTCGCATCTATCAGCGCCCGTTCGGCGGCCAGTCGCTGAACTTCGGCGGCGAGCAGGCGGCGCGTACCGCAGCCGCAGCCGACCGTACCGGCCATGCGCTGCTGCACACCCTGTACCAACAGAACCTGAAAAACCACACCACTATCTTCTCCGAGTGGTATGCGCTTGATCTGGTGAAAAACCAGGACGGCGCGGTGGTCGGCACCACGGCTATCTGCATCGAAACCGGTGAAGTGGTTTACTTCAAAGCCAAGGCCACCGTGTTGGCGACCGGCGGCGCAGGCCGTATTTACCAGTCCACCACCAACGCCCACATCAACACCGGCGACGGTGTCGGCATGGCGCTGCGCGCCGGCGTGCCGGTACAGGACATGGAAATGTGGCAGTTCCACCCGACCGGCATCGCCGGCGCGGGCGTGCTGGTGACCGAGGGTTGCCGCGGCGAAGGCGGTTACCTGCTGAACAAACACGGCGAGCGCTTCATGGAGCGTTATGCGCCGAATGCCAAAGATCTGGCGGGCCGCGACGTGGTTGCCCGTTCGATCATGATCGAAATCCGCGAAGGCCGCGGCTGTGACGGTCCTTGGGGCCCGCACGCCAAGCTGAAGCTGGATCACCTGGGTAAAGAGGTGCTGGAATCCCGTCTGCCGGGCATTCTGGAACTGTCCCGCACCTTCGCGCACGTCGATCCGGTGAAAGAGCCGATCCCGGTTATCCCAACCTGTCACTATATGATGGGCGGCATTCCGACCAAGGTGACCGGCCAGGCGCTGACCGTGAACGAGAAAGGCGAAGACGTGGTGATCCCGGGGCTGTTCGCCGTGGGCGAAATCGCCTGCGTATCGGTGCACGGCGCCAACCGTCTGGGCGGCAACTCGCTGCTCGACCTGGTGGTGTTCGGCCGTTCCGCCGGTATGCACCTGCAGGAATCGCTGGAAGAGCAGGGCGTGAGCCGTGACGCCAGCGACTCCGACGTGGAAGCCTCGCTGGACCGTCTGAACCGTTGGAACAACACCCGTTCCGGCGAAGACCCGGTTGAAATTCGCAAAGCGCTGCAGTCTTGCATGCAGCACAACTTCTCGGTATTCCGCGAAGGCGATGCGATGGCCAAGGGCCTGGAAGAACTGAAAGTGATCCGTGAACGACTGAAGAACGCACGCCTGGACGATACCTCCAGCGAGTTCAACACCCAGCGCATCGAGTGTCTGGAGTTGGATAACCTGATGGAGACTGCGTATTCCACCGCCGTGTCGGCCAACTTCCGTACCGAGAGCCGTGGCGCACACAGCCGCTTCGACTACCCGGAACGCGATGACGCCAACTGGCTGTGCCATTCGCTGTATCTGCCGCAATCGGAAAGCATGACGCGCCGCGAAGTGAACATGCAACCGAAGCTGCGCCCGGCATTCCCGCCGAAAGTGCGTTCTTACTAATTGCGGAGATCGACAGATGAAACTCGAATTTTCCATTTATCGCTACAATCCGGATGTCGACGACGCCCCGCACATGCAGGACTACACCCTGGAAGCGGAAGAAGGCCGTGACATGATGCTGCTGGATGCGTTGATCCAGCTGAAAGAAAAAGACCCGACCCTGTCGTTCCGTCGCTCATGCCGCGAAGGCGTGTGCGGTTCCGACGGCCTGAACATGAACGGTAAAAACGGCCTGGCGTGCATCACCCCGGTTTCGTCGCTGCGTAAAGGCAACGGCAAGATCGTGATCCGTCCGCTGCCGGGCCTGCCGGTGGTGCGCGATCTGGTGGTGGATATGGGCCAGTTCTATACCCAGTATGAAAAGATCAAGCCTTACCTGCTGAACGACGGCAAGAACCCGCCGGCGCGCGAGCACTTGCAGTCGCCGGAGCAGCGCGCCAAGCTGGACGGTCTGTACGAGTGCATTCTGTGCGCCTGCTGCTCGACCTCTTGCCCATCGTTCTGGTGGAACCCGGACAAGTTCATCGGCCCGGCCGGTCTGCTGGCGGCGTATCGCTTCCTGATCGACAGCCGTGACACGGAAACGCAAGAACGTTTAGATGATCTGGACGACGCTTTTAGTGTTTTCCGCTGCCATAGCATTATGAATTGTGTCAGTGTATGTCCTAAAGGCTTGAACCCGACGCGTGCTATCGGGCATATCAAGTCCATGCTGCTGCAACGCGGCGCATAAACGGAATGAGATGCTGCGCCGGGCTCTTTTCCGGCGCACGTCCCATAGGGGAGGGAACCTCTAAAAACTGACCCGCGGCTGCGGCGCTATGCAGCCTGGTTCTTCCGCCGGTTTTTAGAGGTTCCTTGTAAGGGACCGCAAGGTCCATAACAGAACGTATCGGGCCGTCATGGCCGCAAGTACGTCGAGTGAACCGTTTTACGGCAAACCGTATTCATCACGGTAATTATGTTAACCACGGCGAAAACTAAAGCTTCAAAGCTTAAGGGATCATGATGCAGAACGGCGCAATGAAGGCCTGGCTGGATTCCTCCTATCTGGCGGGCGCGAACCAGTCTTACATAGAGCAGCTCTATGAAGACTTCTTAACCGATCCGGGTTCCGTTGAAGATAGCTGGCGTTCCATTTTTCAACAGCTACCAACCGCGGGTGTCAAACCCGATCAGCTTCACTCTCAAACGCGCGATTACTTCCGCCGCCTGGCGAAAGACTCCGCGCGCTACAACACCACCATCACCGATCCGGAAACCGACGCCAAACAGGTCAAGGTACTGCAGCTGATCAACGCCTTCCGCTTCCGCGGGCATCAGCATGCCAACCTCGATCCGCTTGGCCTGTGGCAGCGCGAGCAAGTTCCTGACCTTGATCCCGCTTACCACAACCTGACCGAAGCCGATTTCCAGGAAACCTTCAACGTGGGCTCTTTCGCCATCGGCAAAGAAACCATGAAGCTGGGCGATCTGTACGCTGCGCTGAAGCAGACCTACTGCGGTTCGATCGGTGCGGAATACATGCACATCACCAACACCGAAGAGAAACGCTGGATCCAGCAGCGCATCGAGTCGGTGGTGGGGCGCGCCAGCTTTACCGCCGACGAAAAACGCCGTTTCCTGAACGAGCTGACCGCGGCGGAAGGCCTGGAACGTTACCTGGGCGCCAAATTCCCGGGTGCCAAACGCTTCTCGCTGGAAGGCGGCGACGCGTTGGTGCCGATGCTCAAAGAGATGGTGCGCCACGCCGGTAAGAACGGCACGCGCGAAGTGGTGTTGGGCATGGCCCACCGCGGCCGTCTGAACGTGCTGATCAACGTGCTGGGCAAAAAGCCGGCCGATCTGTTCGACGAATTCGCCGGCAAGCATAAAGAACACCTCGGCACCGGTGACGTGAAATATCACCAGGGCTTCTCCTCCGACGTGGAAACCGAAGGCGGCATGGTTCACCTGGCGCTGGCGTTCAACCCGTCGCACCTGGAGATCGTCAGCCCGGTGGTCATGGGCTCGGTACGCGCCCGTCGCGATCGTCTGGACGAAGCGCGCAGCAACATGGTGTTGCCGATCACCATCCACGGCGACGCCGCCATCACCGGCCAGGGCGTGGTTCAGGAAACCCTGAACATGTCTCAGGCTCGCGGTTACGAAGTGGGCGGCACCGTGCGTATCGTCATCAACAACCAGGTTGGTTTCACCACCTCCAACCCGCTGGATGCGCGCTCTACCGAATACTGCACCGACATCGCCAAAATGGTTCAGTCGCCGATCTTCCACGTTAACGCGGACGATCCGGAAGCCGTGGCCTTCGTCACCCGTCTGGCGTTGGATTTCCGTAACACCTTTAAGCGTGACGTGATGATCGATCTGGTCTGCTACCGTCGCCATGGGCACAACGAGGCCGACGAGCCGAGCGCCACCCAGCCGGTGATGTATCAGAAGATCAAGAAACACCCTACGCCGCGCAAAATCTACGCTGACGTTCTGACCGAGCAGAAAGTGGCCAGCCTGGAAGATGCCACGGAAATGGTCAACCTGTACCGCGACGCGCTCGACCGCGGCGATTGCGTGGTTGAAGAGTGGCGTCCGATGAACCTGCACTCCTTCACCTGGTCACCGTACCTGAACCATGAGTGGGACGAAGAGTACCCGAGCAAGGTTGAGATGAAGCGTCTGCAGGAACTGGGCCGCCGCATCAGCACCGTGCCGGAAGCGATCGAAATGCAGTCGCGCGTGGCGAAAATCTACGCTGACCGCGCCGAGATGGCCGCAGGCAACAAGCCGTTCGACTGGGGCGCCGCCGAAACGCTGGCCTACGCCACCATGGCGGATGAAGGCATTCCAATCCGCATCTCCGGCGAAGACGCCGGCCGCGGCACCTTCTTCCACCGTCACGCGGTGGTGCACAACCAGAAAAACGGTTCGGTCTACGTTCCGCTGGCGAACATCCACAGCGGCCAGGGCGAATTCAAAGTCTGGGACTCCGTGCTGTCTGAAGAAGCGGTGCTGGCGTTCGAATACGGCTACGCGACGGCGGAACCACGCACGCTGACCATTTGGGAAGCGCAGTTCGGCGACTTCGCCAACGGCGCACAGGTCGTTATCGACCAGTTCATCAGCTCCGGCGAGCAAAAATGGGGCCGTATGTGCGGCCTGGTGATGCTGCTGCCGCACGGCTATGAAGGCCAGGGCCCTGAGCACTCTTCCGCGCGTCTGGAACGCTATCTGCAGCTGTGCGCAGAGCAGAACATGCAGGTGTGCGTCCCGTCCACGCCGGCGCAGGTTTACCATATGCTGCGTCGTCAGGCGCTGCGCGGTATGCGCCGTCCGTTGGTGGTGATGTCGCCGAAGTCGCTGCTGCGTCACCCGCTGGCGATTTCTTCGCTGGACGAGCTGGCCAACGGCACCTTCCTGCCGGCGATCGGCGAGATCGACGACTTGGATCCGAAAGCGGTCAAGCGCGTCGTGCTGTGCTCCGGCAAGGTCTACTACGACCTGCTGGAACAGCGTCGCAAGAACGAGCAGAAAGACGTGGCCATCGTGCGTATCGAGCAGCTGTATCCGTTCCCGCATCAGGCCGTTCAGGCCGTGCTGGAGCAATACTCGCACGTGCATGATTTCGTCTGGTGTCAGGAAGAGCCGCTGAACCAGGGCGCCTGGTACTGCAGCCAACACAACTTCCGTGAAGTGGTGCCGTTCGGGGCTTCTTTACGTTACGCAGGACGTCCGGCCTCCGCTTCTCCGGCGGTGGGCTATATGTCCGTACACCAGAAGCAGCAGCAGGCTCTGGTGAACGACGCGCTGAATATTGACTAATGTTCGCTCGCTTGCCGGCCGAGGGGCCGGCAAGCAGATGATAAAAAACTTAAGGGAAAGCTAAATGAGTAGCGTAGATATTCTGGTTCCTGACCTTCCTGAATCGGTTGCCGATGCGACCGTAGCCACCTGGCACAAAAAACCGGGCGACAGCGTGCAGCGTGATGAAGTCCTGGTTGAAATCGAAACCGACAAAGTGGTGTTGGAAGTGCCGGCCAGTGAAGCGGGTATTCTCGATGCTATCGTGGAAGAAGAGGGCGCGACCGTACTGTCTCGCCAGCTGCTCGGCCGCATCCGCCCAGGCGACAGCTCCGGCAAACCGACCGCCGAGAAGAGCCAGGAGAAAGAATCCACTCCTGCACAGCGCGCTACCGCGAGCCTGGAAGAAGAAAGCAATGACGCGCTCAGCCCGGCGATTCGCCGCCTGATCGCCGAACACGACCTCGATGCCGGCGCCATCAAAGGCACCGGCGTGGGTGGCCGCATCACCCGTGAAGACGTGGAAGCGCACCTGGCCAAAGGCGGCGCCGCTGCCAAACCGGCCGCCGCCGCTGAAGCCGCACCGCAGCCTGCTCTGGCCGGCCGCAGCGAAAAACGCGTGCCGATGACCCGCCTGCGCAAACGCGTCGCCGAGCGTCTGCTGGAAGCGAAGAACAGCACCGCGATGCTGACCACCTTCAACGAAATCAACATGCAGCCGATCATGGACCTGCGCAAGCAGTACGGCGAAGCCTTCGAGAAACGCCACGGCGTGCGTCTGGGCTTCATGTCCTTCTACATCAAGGCGGTGGTTGAAGCGCTGAAGCGCTTCCCGGAAGTGAACGCGTCGATCGACGGTTCCGACGTGGTTTACCACAACTACTTCGACATCAGCATCGCGGTTTCTACCCCGCGCGGCCTGGTGACGCCGGTACTGCGTGATGTGGACGCCATGAGCATGGCTGACATCGAGAAGAAAATCAAAGAGCTGGCCGTTAAGGGCCGCGACGGCAAACTGACCGTGGAAGAGCTGACCGGCGGTAACTTCACCATTACCAACGGCGGCGTATTCGGCTCGCTGATGTCCACCCCGATCATCAACCCGCCGCAGAGCGCCATCCTGGGCATGCACGCCATCAAAGATCGCCCAATGGCGGTCAATGGTCAGGTGGTGATCCAGCCGATGATGTATCTGGCGCTGTCTTATGACCACCGCCTGATCGACGGTAAAGAATCCGTCGGTTATCTGGTGACGGTCAAAGAGATGCTGGAAGATCCGGCTCGTCTGCTGCTGGACGTCTAGTAACCCTTGCCGGGCGCGGCGTGCCGCGCCCGCACTCTGTGCTATGTGGCCGGAAAACCATGCGGTTTGCCGCGGAATAATGGTCCGGCTAAAAACCTTCAGAACTGAATGGATAGAACATCATGAATTTACACGAATATCAGGCAAAACAGCTGTTTGCTCGGTATGGCATGCCGGCACCAACCGGTTACGCCTGTACCACTCCGCGTGAAGCAGAAGAAGCCGCATCCAAAATCGGCTCCGGCCCGTGGGTGGTGAAATGTCAGGTTCATGCTGGCGGCCGCGGTAAAGCGGGCGGCGTTAAAGTCGTCAACAACAAAGAAGATATCCGTGCTTTCGCGGAAGCCTGGTTGGGCAAGCGTCTGGTGACTTACCAGACTGACGCGCTGGGCCAGCCGGTTAACCAGATCCTGGTTGAAGCGGCGACCGACATCGATAAAGAACTGTACCTGGGCGCCGTCGTAGACCGCGCGACCCGTCGCATCGTATTCATGGCGTCTACCGAAGGCGGCGTGGAAATCGAGAAAGTGGCGGAAGAAACCCCTGAACTGATCCACAAAATGACCATCGATCCGCTGGCGGGTCCACAGCCTTATCAGGGTCGTGAGCTGGCCTTCAAACTGGGCCTGACCGGTAAGCAAGTCAGCCAGTTCGCCAAGATCTTCATGGGCCTGGCGACGCTGTTCCTGGAGCGTGACCTGGCGATGGTTGAGATCAACCCGCTGGTGATCACCAAGCAGGGCGATCTGGTGTGCCTGGACGGCAAACTGGGCGCCGACGGCAACGCCCTGTTCCGTCAGCCGGAACTGCGTGAAATGCGTGACCCTTCTCAGGAAGACGAGCGTGAATCCCGTGCGGCTCAGTGGGAGCTGAACTACGTTGCCCTCGACGGCAACATCGGCTGCATGGTTAACGGCGCCGGTCTGGCGATGGGCACCATGGACATCGTTAAACTGCACGGCGGCGAACCGGCCAACTTCCTGGACGTGGGCGGCGGCGCGACCAAAGAGCGCGTGACCGAAGCGTTCAAAATCATCCTGTCCGACGACAAGGTGAAAGCGGTTCTGGTTAACATCTTCGGTGGTATCGTACGTTGCGATCTGATCGCCGACGGCATCATCGGCGCAGTGGCTGAAGTGGGCGTTAACGTCCCGGTCGTGGTGCGCCTGGAAGGGAACAATGCCGAACTGGGCGCCAAGAAACTGGCGGACAGCGGCCTGAATATCATTGCTGCGACCAGCCTGACTGATGCGGCTCAGCAAGTTGTTGCAGCAGTGGAGGGTAAATAATGTCCATTTTAATCGATAAGAACACCAAAGTAATTTGCCAGGGCTTCACCGGTAGCCAGGGGACTTTCCACTCCGAACAAGCTATCGCTTACGGCACCAAAATGGTTGGCGGCGTAACTCCGGGCAAAGGCGGCACTCAGCACCTGGGCCTGCCGGTGTTCAACACCGTGCGCGAAGCGGTTGAAGCGACCGGCGCGACCGCCTCGGTCATCTACGTTCCAGCACCGTTCTGCAAAGACTCCATCCTGGAAGCGATCGATGCCGGCATCAAACTGATCATCACCATCACCGAAGGCATCCCGACGCTGGACATGCTGACCGTGAAAGTGAAGCTGGACGAAGCCGGCGTGCGCATGATCGGGCCGAACTGCCCAGGCGTTATCACTCCGGGCGAGTGCAAAATCGGCATCATGCCTGGCCATATCCACCTGCCAGGCAAAGTGGGCATCGTTTCCCGCTCCGGCACCCTGACCTATGAAGCGGTGAAACAAACCACCGATGCCGGTCTGGGCCAGTCCACCTGCGTGGGCATCGGCGGCGACCCGATCCCGGGTTCCAACTTCATCGATATCCTGAAGATGTTCCAACAGGATCCGCAGACCGAAGCGATCGTGATGATCGGTGAGATCGGCGGCAGCGCTGAAGAAGAAGCGGCGGCTTACATCAAAGAACACGTCACCAAACCGGTTGTCGGCTACATTGCCGGCGTCACCGCGCCGAAAGGCAAGCGTATGGGCCACGCGGGCGCCATCATCGCCGGCGGCAAAGGCACGGCGGACGAGAAGTTTGCTGCGCTGGAAGCGGCGGGCGTGAAAACCGTTCGCAGCCTGGCGGACATCGGCGACGCGGTAAAAGCGGTGCTGAAGCGCTAAGAGTTTAGTACGAAATAACAATATCTCGACATGTTTGGCCACCCATTGGGTGGCCTTTTTTATGGGCGAAGATCAGAACTCGTTGAGCGCCTTGATCAGCGCGATCCGATCCTGCAGGCGGCGCTGTTGCACCGGATCCGCCGCGGTCTGCCGCTGCTGATCCAGCGAGGTGAGGGCGGCGCGGCAATCGTCGGCGTTGCTGAACAGCGCATCTTTGACGTTGATCGACGCAACGTTGGTGTAGCGGCCGTCGTCGGTGGTCGGCACCTGGATAACGCCCTCATTGAGCAGCCGTTTGACGATCGCCCGCTGCGGTTCGTATCCCTCCATGCCGATCAGTTTCCAGCGCTGCGGCACCACGCCCTGATAGTGGCCGTGTTTCACCTCCGTCAGGTAGCGCAGTGTCAGGTGGCGAATGGTGCCTTCTTCTTCACCGTAATGCGCTTTGCTGTCGAACAGCACCGGGAAGGATTGCCCCTCCAGCGCGCCGCCCTTTTGCGTCAGATGACCCATGCGGTAACTGTTCATGCCCAGGCGGATCGGCATGTCGTCGGTGACCGGCGTGCCGTCCGCCAGGCGCAGATCGACGATGCGCGAACCGGCGGGTTGGCGCAGATCGATGGTGTAGGTGACGCCGTCGAAGAAATCGTTGGTGGAATATTTGGACGAACGTCGCGCTGGGTTAAAGCTGTAGGTGACGTCGCCCGGCTGCAGCTGATTGAAGTAGCCGGCGGACCATTCCATGTAGCGTTTAAGCGCTTTGCCGTTGAGCTGATAAACGGTGATCTCGCCGCCGGCGTATTGGTAGTTAAAGGCGATATCTTTGGCCTTGATATCGCCGACGTCCAGCTTGGCGCGATCGTTGTCGATCTGCAGGGCGATCACCTGCGCCAGCGGCGCATAGTGCCGGGCGGCCTGCTGGAATAACTCACTGATGCCGGTATCCTGCACGTGCACCTGAGGAATGCCGCGGAACTCGTCGGCAGGTACCAGATCGCTGCCGCTCAGCTTCGCCACCACCCGATTGGCGTTGGCGCGCAAAATGTCGTGATACGGCTGGTAGAGCGCCTGCATGGCGCTGTCCGGCGTCAGCCCTTTGATGGGGTAGGTGTAGCTGTTTTTGTCGATCAGCGTGAATTTGCCGTCACGGCGTTCAAATTGCAGATCGATGCGCGACAGCGCGCGGCCGTATTTATCCGGTTCGGTGATGATGACGCCGTTGACCACCGCTTTGTCGATCTTCACATGCATGTGGCCGGCGACGATCGCCGCCAGCTCCGGGTTGGCGTTAGCGATGTCGGCCACGCCGGTGCCCGGGCGCTGGTTCTCGTTGTCGATGCCCATGTGCGCCACCAGCACGATGGCGTCGACCTGGCCATCAATTTGCCTGATGACCTGTTTCACCGCCTGCACCGGATCGGTGAAGTTCAGCCCTTTGATGCGGTCGGTGCCTTTGGCGAATTCGGCGGTCATCGGCGTGTCCATGCCGATAATGCCGATCTTCACGCCCTGGCGTTCAACGATGGTGTAAGCGGGCAGGTAGGGTTTGCCGCTGTCCCAGACGATATTGCCTGCCAGCGCCGCCCCCTTGAACTGTTTGAGCGGCGTAGCCAGCACCGGCAGACCGAAGTCGAATTCGTGGTTGCCCATCACCCAGACATCGTAATTGAGCGCGTTGAGGCCCAGCATCATCGGGCTGACGGCTTCATGCTTGAAGGTTTCGACGAAGTTGCCCTGGATAGTGTCGCCGGCGTCCACCAGAATCAGATTGGGCTGTTCGGCGCGCACCTTTTTGACCTGGGTGGCTATCTGGCTCAGGCTGCCCGCCAGGTTTTCCGTATCGCTGGCGTAGTCCCAGGGCACGAAGGTGCCGTGCAGATCGGAGGTGCCCAATAGGGTGATGTTTACCGTGTCGGCGGCCATGACGTTTCCCGAGAGTCCCAAGACAGAGGCAAAGATGATTTTTTTCATAACTTATTGTCGCTCAATGCAATTTTAACATAAGTGGTCATTTTGCTACAAAATCGCAACCTTTACGATCCAATAGCGAGAAATAGACTAATATAGGAGGGAGATTTGTTGTTTTGTGACTGCAATCACTGTCATGGCTTAATGGAAATAAAAGGTTAATTATGTCGCAGAATAAGCGCGTAATAATACAATGGCGGCTCTTTTAAATTACATTTATTTAACACAAAAATATCATTAAAAAACAATTAAACCATTGCGCAACATGACCCTAAGAAAATTATGCGAAATGTGCTGATGAATATGGAAATAATATGCGGATAGGCTTAAATTGTCTCAGATCAAATTAGGCCGAAGTACCTCTTTCGGCTAAGATTTGACCTGTAACCAAAAGTCCAACCCACGTCACGTAAAAACCTATTTATTGTGTGGGATTGGGCGAGTATCATCCATGTTGTGATTATGGATGGTTGATCTTGTTGCATTTGTTACCCGTTGTCGGTTTTCAGTGGCGCGCTTGTCGACGGCCCAAGAGGCTATTGGCCGAGTGTGCGGTTGAAAGCGGAGAAGCTGGATCAAATTTGTTGTGTTTAAGGGCATTCACTGCGGGGCGTTACTGGCGGCTTTGAAAGAAGCGTGCCGATAACCGCGTGTCGGAGTCTTCCTGCGAGGAGCAAGGAGTCAAGATGTTTGATATTGTCGAACTGTCGCGCTTACAGTTTGCTTTAACGGCGATGTACCATTTCTTATTTGTCCCATTAACGCTCGGTATGGCGTTCTTGCTGGCAATTATGGAAACGGTATATGTCCTGTCTGGCAAACAAATCTATAAAGACATGACCAAATTCTGGGGCAAGTTATTTGCGATTAACTTTGCTCTGGGTGTGGCCACCGGTTTGACCATGGAGTTCCAGTTCGGGACTAACTGGTCGTATTTCTCTCACTACGTCGGCGATATCTTCGGGGCCCCATTGGCTATCGAAGGTCTGATGGCGTTCTTCCTTGAATCGACGCTGGTCGGCCTGTTCTTCTTCGGCTGGGATCGTCTGAGCAAGGTGCAGCACATGGCGGTAACCTGGTTCGTGGCCCTCGGCTCCAACCTGTCCGCGCTGTGGATCCTGGTCGCCAACGGCTGGATGCAGAACCCGATCGCGTCGGATTTCAACTTCGAAACCATGCGCATGGAGATGGTCAGCTTCTCCGAGCTGGTGCTTAACCCGGTTGCGCAGGTGAAATTCGTTCACACCGTGGCTTCCGGCTACACCTGTGGCGCGATGTTCGTTCTGGGCATCAGCTCCTACTATCTGCTGAAAGGCCGCGACATCGCCTTCGCCAAGCGCTCCTTCGCCATCGCCGCCAGCTTCGGTATGGCTGCCATTCTGTCCGTTATCGTTCTGGGTGATGAATCCGGTTACGAAATGGGCGACGTGCAGAAAACCAAACTGGCCGCCATCGAAGCGGAGTGGGACACTCAGCCGGCGCCGGCGTCCTTCACCCTGTTCGGCATTCCCGATCAGGACAAGATGGAAAACTCCTTCTCTATTCAGATCCCGTATGCGCTTGGCCTGATCGCCACCCGCTCCACGGACACTCAGGTCACCGGCCTGAAAGATCTGATGGCGCAGCATGAAGTGCGTATCCGCAACGGCATGAAAGCCTACCAGCTGCTGGAAGAGCTGCGTGGCGGCAACACCGATCCTGCAGTGCGCGCCGAATTCAACAAAACCAAGCAAGACCTGGGCTACGGCATGCTGCTGAAGCGCTATACCCCGAACGTCACCGACGCGACGGAAGCGCAGATCCAGCTGGCGACCAAGGACTCCATTCCGCGCGTGGCGCCGCTGTACTTCGCCTTCCGCATCATGGTGGCCTGTGGCGTAATCATGCTGTTGATCATCGGCCTGTCGTTCTGGAACGTGATCCGCGGCCGCATCGGCCAGAAAAAATGGCTGCACCGCGCGGCGCTGTACGGTTTGCCGCTGCCTTGGATCGCGATCGAGTCCGGTTGGTTCGTGGCGGAATACGGCCGTCAACCGTGGGCGATTGGTGAGGTGCTGCCGACGGCGGTCGCCAACTCTTCGCTGACCGCGGGCGACATTCTGTTCTCGATGGGGCTGATCTGCGGCTTGTACACCCTGTTCCTGGTGGCTGAATTGTACCTGATGTTCAAGTTTGCACGTCTGGGTCCAAGCAGCCTGAAAACCGGCCGCTATCACTTTGAACAACCGACTGCCGCCGTGCAGGAAGCGCGCTAAACAGGAGTCCACGTATGTTTGACTATGAAGTACTGCGATTTATTTGGTGGGTCCTGGTTGGCGTACTGCTGATCGGCTTCGCCGTCACCGACGGTTTCGACATGGGCGTCGGCATTCTGGTGCGCATCATCGGGAAAACCGATACCGAGCGCCGGGTGATGATCAACTCCATCGCCCCGCACTGGGACGGTAACCAGGTATGGCTGATCACCGCCGGCGGCGCGCTGTTCGCCGCCTGGCCGATGGTGTACGCAGCGGCCTTCTCCGGCTTCTACGTCGCGATGATCCTGGTGCTGGCCGCCTTGTTCTTCCGCCCGGTCGGTTTCGACTACCGTTCCAAGCTGGAGAGCAGCCGTTGGCGCAACATGTGGGACTGGGGCATTTTCATCGGCTCCTTCGTGCCGGCAGTGGTGTTCGGCGTGGCGTTCGGCAACCTGCTGCAGGGCGTGCCGTTCCACATGGACGAGTACATGCGTCTGTTCTACACCGGCAACTTCTTCCAACTGCTGAATCCGTTCGGTCTGTTGGCGGGCGTGGTCAGCCTGACCATGCTGGTCACTCAGGGCGCGACCTATCTGCAAATGCGCACCACCGGCGAGATCCACCTGCGTTCACGCGCCGCGGCACAAATCGCGACGCTGATCATGGCAGTGTGCTTCCTGCTGGCGGGCGTATGGCTGGTGAAGGGCATTGACGGCTTCGTCGTGACGTCGGCTCTGGACACCCTGGCGGAATCCAACCCGATGCGTAAAGAAGTGGCGCATCAGGCCGGCGCATGGTTGATCAACTTCAACAAGTATCCGCTGCTGTGGGCGTTGCCTGCACTGGGCGTGGTGCTGCCGTTGTTCACCATCCTGTTCTCGCGTCTGGAGAAAGGCGCGCTGGCGTTCGTCACCTCGTCGCTGACCATCGCCTGCGTCATCCTCACCGCCGGGGTCACCATGTTCCCGTTCGTGATGCCTTCCAGCACCGTGCCGAACGTCAGCCTGACCATGTGGGACGCGACCTCGAGCCTGTTGACGCTGAAAGTGATGACCGTTGTGGCGGCGATCTTCGTGCCTATCGTTTTGGCGTACACCAGCTGGTCGTACTACAAAATGTTCGGTCGCCTCGACAAGAACTACATCGAAAACAACAAGCATTCGCTGTACTAAGGATAAGGAGCTAAACCATGTGGTATTTTGCCTGGATTCTCGGAACGCTTCTTGCCTGCGCCTTCGGCATCATCACGGCGCTGGCGCTTGAGCAGAGCGAAGCGACCAAAGCTCAGCAAGACGGTAAGTGATGAGCTCGTCCGTGATTGACAAGCTGTACGCTGTCACCGACAAGGGCCCGATCCGGGCCCTTTCCCTGGTGCTGGCGTTGATTTTGGCGGGGTGCGTGTTCTGGGATCCGACTCGTTTCGCCGCCAAAACCAGCTCGCTGGAGATTTGGGAAGGGTTGCTGCTGATTTGGGCAGTGTGCGCCGGGGTGATCCACGGTTTCGGATTCCGCCCGCAGCGCAGCGTCTGGCGCGCCTTTTTTGCGCCGCTTCCCGCAATTGTGATCTTGTGCGCAGGATTACTTTACGTTTCTTTATAATCTCCCTGATGTCCCCACGTTATGGGCCCTCACGGCCCATAATTATTTTCATTCCCATCTTGTAACCCATTCCCAACCCGATCCGTCTTGCGTATAGTAGCAGCGTTAAATTGCATTGCTGGGAAGTAGAGTGAGTAATACGTTGTTTCGATGGCCGGTTCGCGTTTACTACGAGGATACCGATGCCAGTGGTGTGGTCTATCACGCCCGCTACGTCGCCTTTTTTGAAAGAGCGCGCACAGAGATGCTGCGTCAGCACAACTTTCATCAACAGCAGCTGCTCAGTGAACAAGTCGCTTTTGTCGTCCGGCGCATGACGGTGGATTATCTGGCTCCGGCTCGTCTCGACGAGCAACTGGAGGTCCAGAGCGAAATCACCTGTCTGCGCGGGGCTTCTCTCACGTTTGCTCAACGCATTGTCAATTCTGACGGGGCCCTACTGAGCCAGGCAGATGTCCTGATTGCCTGTATTGATCCACACCAAATGAAGCCAAGAGCGCTTCCTAAGTCTATTGTCGCGGAGTTTAAGCAGTGACTGACATGAACATCCTAGATTTATTCTTGAAGGCGAGCCTGCTGGTTAAGCTTATCATGTTGATTTTGATATGCTTCTCGGTGGCCTCTTGGGCGATCATCATTCAGCGTACCCGCATCCTCAATGCGGCGACGCGCGACGCCGAAGCCTTTGAAGACAAATTCTGGTCCGGTATCGAGCTTTCCCGTCTGTACCAGGAAAGTCAGGCGCGTCGCGATAGCCTGACCGGTTCCGAGCAGATCTTCCATTCCGGGTTCAAAGAGTTCGCCCGCCTGCACCGCGCCAACAACCATGCGCCGGAGTCGGTGATCGAAGGGGCGTCGCGCGCGATGCGCATCTCGATGAACCGCGAGCTGGAAACGCTGGAAACCCATATTCCGTTCCTCGGCACCGTCGGTTCGATCAGCCCGTATATCGGTCTGTTCGGCACCGTGTGGGGGATCATGCACGCCTTTATCGCGCTGGGCGCGGTGAAGCAAGCCACGCTGCAGATGGTGGCGCCGGGTATCGCCGAAGCGCTGATCGCCACCGCGATCGGTCTGTTCGCCGCAATCCCGGCGGTTATGGCCTATAACCGTCTCAACCAGCGCGTCAACAAGCTTGAGCAGAATTACGACAACTTTATGGAAGAGTTCATCGCTATTCTGCATCGTCAGGCCTTCTCCAGCGACAGCAAATAAGTAGGAGGTAGCATGGCGAGAGTACGTGGACGTAGTCGGCGCGAGCTGAAGTCCGAAATTAACATCGTTCCGCTGCTCGACGTGTTGCTGGTGCTGCTGCTGATCTTTATGGCAACCGCGCCAATCATCACGCAGAGCGTGGAGGTTGACCTGCCGGACGCCACCGATTCCAAAACGGTGTCCAGCGATGACAATCCGCCGGTGATCCTCGAAGTTTCCGGCGTAGGTCAATACACCCTGGTGGTGGATCACAACCGTATGGAGCTGCTGCCGCCTGAGCAAGTCGCGGCCGAGGCCAAGTCGCGTTTGGCGGCTAACCCGAAAACGGTCTTTTTGATCGGCGGTGCGAAGGAAGTCCCTTACGATGAGATTATCAAGGCATTGAATATTCTCCATCAGGCGGGCGTGGCTTCCGTGGGGCTGATGACCCAGCCGATCTGACCGTAAGGCGAACGGCAACCCGGTTCCTGCGCTGCGGCCCAGGAACCCCGTATAAGCAACACCAGTTTTTGGGAATCTATTTTGGTAAAGGCAACTGAGCAAAACGATAAGCTGAACCGCGCCGTTATTGTTTCGGTCGTTCTGCACTTCATATTGATTGCCCTGCTGATTTGGGGATCGCTGCAGGAAAAGGTCGACATGGGCGCCGGCGGCGGTGGCGATGGCACCGTGGTGGGTGCGGTGATGGTCGATCCCGGCGCGGTGGTGGAGCAGTACAACCGCCAGCAGCAGCAGAGCAACGATGCGCAGCGTGCCGAAAAGCAGCGCCAGAAAAAAGCGGAGCAACAGGCCGAAGAGCTTCAGCAGAAGCAGGCGGAGCAACAGCAGCGCCTGAAAGAGCTGGAGAAAGAGCGTTTGGCGGCGCAGGAGAAAGCCGCGCAGGACGCCAAGGCGCAGGCTGAACAACAGCAGAAGGCGGCGGAGCAGCAGAAACAGGCTGCCGAGCAGCAAAAAGCGGCGGAAGCCGCCGCAGCCAAGGCCAAAGAGCAACAGAAGGTTGCCGAAGCCGCCGCCGCCAAGGCGAAAGCCGAAGCGGAAAAGATAGCGAAGGCGCAGGCGGACGCGCAGAAGAAAGCTGAAGCGGAAGCCAAGAAAGAAGCGGCCGCCGCTGCCGCCGCCAAGAAACAGGCGGAAGAGGCGAAGAAAGCCGCGGCCGCCGCCGCAGAGCAAAAAGCCGCAGAGGCCGCAGAGAAGAAAGCGGCCGCTGAAGCCGAGAAAAAAGCCGCAGCGGAAGCCGAGAAGAAGGCCGCCGCCGAGGCAGAGAAGAAAGCTGCGGCCGAGAAAGCGGCAGCCGCCAAAAAAGCCGCTGCGGACGCCAAGAAGAAGGCTGCCGCTGAGGCTGCGAAACAATCGGAGGAAGTTAGCGATCTGTTTGGCGGCCTGGCGGACGGCAAGAACGCGCCGAAGGGCGGCGGTGCCAAATCGAAAGGTGATGGTAAACCGGCCGGGCAGGGCAATGCCAAGGCGGCAGGCGCCAACGGGGCGGATATCAACGGTTATATTGGGCAGGTTAAAAGCGCGATTGAAAGCAAGTTCTATGACGCCAGTTCATTCGCCGGCAAAACCTGTGACCTGCGTATCAAGCTGGCGCCGGACGGCCTGCTGATAAGCGTACAAGCGGCAGGGGGCGATCCGGCATTGTGTCAGGCCGCGGTATCTGCCGCCAAGTTGGCGCATATACCGAAGCCGCCGAGCGATGCCGTTTATCAGCATGTTAAGAATGCTACCCTTGAATTCAAACCTTAATAATGGTTGTTTGAGCTGAGTGATATCACAGGGATGTACTAAGGTAACCAACAGGGATTATGTAGTTTTACGTGAGTTGGTTTGTTAAAATTCTGCTAATTTATCGCAGGCATCCCGCCTGGATAAGGGAGATGAGATGAAGCAGGCATTTCGAGTAGCGCTAGGTTTTTTAATTCTGTGGGCGTCCGTGCTGCACGCGGAAGTTCGCATTGAAATCACCCAAGGGGTCGACTCCGCTCGCCCGATTGGCGTGGTGCCGTTTAAATGGGCGGGCCCAGGCACGCCGCCGGAAGATATCGGCAAGATTGTCGGTGCGGATCTGCGCAACAGCGGCAAATTCAACCCGATCGACGTGGCGCGTATGCCGCAGCAACCGACCTCCGCGTCTGAAGTGACGCCGGCGGCCTGGACTGCATTAGGCATCGACGCCGTGGTTGTCGGCCAGGTTCAACCTGGTGCCGACGGCAGCTACCTGATCTCCTACCAGCTGGTGGACACCTCGGGTTCGCCGGGCACCGTATTGGCGCAGAATCAGTATAAAGTGACCAAACAGTGGTTGCGTTATTCTGCTCATACCGCCAGCGATGAAGTGTTCGAGAAGCTGACCGGCATCAAGGGCGCATTCCGTACCCGTATCGCCTATGTCGTACAGACCAACGGCGGGAAATTCCCGTACGAGCTGCGCGTAGCGGATTACGACGGTTACAACCAGTTCACGGTGCACCGTTCGCCTGAGCCGCTGATGTCACCGGCCTGGTCGCCGGACGGCAGCAAACTGGCTTACGTGACCTTCGAGAGCGGCCGTTCCGCGCTGGTGGTGCAGACCTTGGCTAACGGCGCTATCCGCCAGATCGCTTCGTTCCCGCGCCACAACGGTGCGCCGGCGTTCTCGCCGGACGGCAGCAAGCTGGCTTTCGCGTTGTCCAAGAGCGGCAGCCTGAATCTGTATGTGATGAACCTCGGCTCCGGCCAGATCACGCAGCTGACCGATGGCCGCAACAACAACACCGAACCGACCTGGTTCCCGGATGGCCAGTCTCTGGCGTTTACCTCCGACCAGGGCGGGCGTCCGCAGATTTATAAAATCAGCGCCAGCGGCGGTGCCGCACAGCGTCTGACGTGGGAAGGCTCTCAGAACCAGGATTCTGAAGTCAGCTCCGATGGTAAATTCCTGGTGATGGTGAGCACCAACAGTGGTGCACAACACATCGCCAAACAAGATCTTGGATCGGGCGCCGTTCAGGTTTTGACCGGCACCTTCCTGGATGAAACGCCTAGTATTGCGCCAAACGGCACCATGGTGATCTATAGCTCCACGCAAGGTATGGGCTCCGTGTTGCAGTTGGTGTCAACTGATGGGCGTTTCAAAGCGCGTCTTCCGGCAACTGATGGACAGGTCAAATTCCCTGCCTGGTCGCCGTATCTGTGATGCATGTGTAAATATGTATGGCAAACTATAAAAGGATCAAAGAAATGCAACTGAACAAAGTGCTGAAAGGGCTTCTGCTGGCACTGCCAGTTCTGGCTGTAGCAGCTTGTAGTTCTAACAAAAGCGCAAACAACGACCAATCTGGTATGGGCGCTGGCACTGGTATGGAAAACGGCAGCAGCAACCTGTCTTCCGAAGAACAAGCTCGTCTGCAGATGCAAGAACTGCAGAAGAACAACATCGTTTACTTCGGTCTGGACAAGTATGACGTAAGCTCCGAATTCGCTCAGATGCTGGACGCGCACGCTGCATTCCTGCGTAACAACCCGTCTTACAAAGTGACCGTTGAAGGCCACGCTGACGAACGCGGCACGCCGGAATACAACATCGCTCTGGGTGAGCGCCGTGCTAACGCCGTTAAAATGTACCTGCAAGGTAAAGGCGTTTCCGCTGACCAGATCTCTATCGTTTCTTACGGTAAAGAAAAACCAGCAGTACTGGGCCACGACGAAGCGGCTTATGCTAAAAACCGTCGTGCCGTTCTGGTTTACTAAGAGAATCGCATGAACAGTAACTTCAGACGTCACCTGTTGAGTCTGTCGTTACTGGTTGGCGTAGCGGCCCCCTGGGCCGCTACTGCCCAAGCGCCAATCAGTAATGTCGGCTCCGGCTCGGTCGAAGACCGCGTCACTTCACTTGAGCGTATCAGCAATGCTCAAGGCCAGCTTTTAAACCAACTCCAGCAACAACTCTCTGATAACCAACGCGACATTGATTCTCTCCGTGGGCAAATCCAGGAAAGCCAGTATCAGTTGAATCAGGTCGTTGAACGCCAGAAGCAAATCTATCAACAGATGGATAGCCTCGGCCAGAGCGGCGCTCAGAGCGCCTCTGCGGCGGCGGGCGCTGCCAGTGGGGCAGCCGCAGGCGCATCTTCCGATGCGGGCGGCAGCACGCCTGCGGCCGCTTCTGCGACGCCGAGCGGTGGTGATGAGAACAGCGACTACAACGCCGCTGTTTCTCTGGCGCTGGAAAAAAAACAGTATGACCAGGCGATTTCCGCCTTTCAGTCCTTCGTAAAACAGTACCCGAAGTCTACCTATCAGCCCAACGCCAACTATTGGCTGGGTCAGTTGTTCTACAACAAGGGTAAAAAAGACGACGCGGCCTACTATTTTGCGGTGGTGGTGAAGAATTACGCTAAATCACCGAAGGCGCCGGACGCCATGTACAAGGTGGGTATCATCATGCAGGAGAAAGGGCAGGCCGATAAAGCCAAAGCCGTGTTCCAGCAGGTGATTAAACAATACCCAACCAGTGCGGCGGCCAAACAGGCGAAAAGTCGCGTAGGCGGTTAATAGTCAGAAAAATGAGCCCAGAAGTTAGTCGATTTGACCGATTTCTGGGCTCATTCGCGTGAAGAACAAGCAGTTGAACGCATCAGTAAAAAATTTAGGTTGCGCTGCCAAGATAAATTAGTAATATATGCCGCCGTTGCCAAGACATCTTGCAAGATGTTAAAGCGGCAGGGAAATTGGGTCGTTAGCTCAGTTGGTAGAGCAGTTGACTTTTAATCAATTGGTCGCAGGTTCGAATCCTGCACGACCCACCAATTTCTGAAGTAGCAGTAACCACAACAGTGGGTGATTAGCTCAGTTGGTAGAGCATCTCCTTTACACGGAGGGGGTCGGCGGTTCGAGCCCGTCATCACCCACCACTGTTATGGGTCGTTAGCTCAGTTGGTAGAGCAGTTGACTTTTAATCAATTGGTCGCAGGTTCGAATCCTGCACGACCCACCATTCTTCGAGAATGGCTGCGATAGAGAATCGTAAAGGATGAGAACCGTAAAGGTTCGAGTCTCGCGAAGCGAGACAACATCACTCCGGTGATGGCCCGCAAGGGCGAGGCCAAAGGCCGAGTTATCCTGCACGACCCACCATTCTTCGAGAATGGCAGCTTCAGAATCGGTTTGATGTGGCAAAGTAAAGGTCCGAGTCGAGTACCCGTCGAGTTGTCCTGAACCTCCCCATCCTTGTTTTCCGCGAGTCGGTTTTTTGTAACCTATTCGCCATCAGCAGTAAACCACATCAGTGGGTCGTTAGCTCAGTTGGTAGAGCAGTTGACTTTTAATCAATTGGTCGCAGGTTCGAATCCTGCACGACCCACCACTCTTTAATAGAGTAAGGTGTTAAATCGTCAGGATGAGAACCTTAGAGGTTCGAGCCTCGCAAAGCGAGACAACATCACTCCGGTGATGGCCCGAAGGGCGAGGCCAAAGGCCGAGTTATCCTGCACGACCCACCACTCTTTAATAGAGTAAGATGTGAAAAATAGCAGTACTACAGCAGTGGGTGATTAGCTCAGTTGGTAGAGCATCTCCTTTACACGGAGGGGGTCGGCGGTTCGAGCCCGTCATCACCCACCACACTGCGGGTCGTTAGCTCAGTTGGTAGAGCAGTTGACTTTTAATCAATTGGTCGCAGGTTCGAATCCTGCACGACCCACCAATTCAGGAAAAAGCGCCTTTTGGCGCTTTTTTCGCATCTGTAATCCCGCACCCGAATCTTCTGCTTTCTCGTTTCAACACCGCAACGTTCTGCATCTCGTCCTTCTCTGAACGCTATACGTTCTCACCGGGGCATTATCTGCAGCGATTTGCGTGGTCAACGTCTATGTTTTTTAATCCATTAAACACTGAGTGCGCAAATATGAAAATATCAGCGGACTTTTCGCGCGACTTTAGGTATTTTGTTTAGTATATAAAACTAAGGGCGTTGCGGCAGGGAGATATTCACGCGGCAGGCGCCTAGCCTAGCATGAGATTGCAGCGATGAGTGAAATGTTTGATGTCAACGCGGCGGTGTATCCCTTCCCGCCGAAACCGGTACCGCTGGACGTAGCGGAAAAAGCCTTTTATCGCGAGAAGATCAAAACCCTGCTCAAGCAGCGCAACGCGGTAATGGTCGCCCATTATTATACCGACCCGGAAATTCAGGCGCTGGCGGAAGAAACCGGCGGCTGCGTGGCGGACTCTCTGGAAATGGCGCGCTTCGGCAGCGCCCATCCGGCTTCCACGCTGTTGGTGGCCGGCGTGCGTTTCATGGGGGAAACCGCCAAGATCCTCAGCCCGGAAAAGCAGGTGCTGATGCCGACCCTGTTTGCCGAATGCTCGCTGGACTTGGGCTGCCCAGAAGAAGAGTTCCATGCGTTTTGCGACAGTCATCCCGATCGCACCGTGGTGGTCTATGCGAACACCTCGGCGGCGGTCAAAGCGCGCGCCGACTGGGTGGTGACCTCCAGTATCGCCGTCGAACTGATCGAGCATCTGGATAGCCTGGGCGAGAAGATCATCTGGGCGCCGGATCGCCATCTCGGCAGCTATGTGCAAAAGCAGACCGGCGCCGACGTGTTGTGCTGGCAAGGCGCTTGCATTGTCCATGACGAGTTTAAGACCCAGGCGCTGCGGCGCATGAAGGCGCTCTATCCGCAGGCGGCCATCCTGGTGCATCCCGAATCGCCTCAGGCGGTGGTCGAGCTGGCGGATGCGGTGGGATCGACCAGCCAGTTGATTCAGGCGGCGAAAACATTGCCGCATCAACAGCTGATCGTCGCCACCGATCGCGGTATCTTCTATAAGATGCAGCAGGCCTGTCCGGATAAGGAGCTATTCGAGGCACCGACCGCCGGAGAAGGCGCGACCTGCCGCAGCTGCGCACATTGCCCGTGGATGGCGATGAATGGCCTGAAGGCGATTGCCGAAGGGTTGGAGCAGGGGGGCGCACAGCATGAGATCCACGTGGCCGCCGCGCTGCGTGAAAAGGCGCTGGTGCCGCTGAACCGCATGCTGGATTTCGCCGCTCAGCTTAAGATGCAGGTTAAAGGCAACGCTTAACCGTTTAAAAGGATGACCTCATGAGCTTCTTCAGTACCAGCAATATTCTGGTGCATATTCCGCTTGGCGCAGGCGGTTACGATCTGTCGTGGATCGAAGCCATCGGCACGCTGTTCGGATTGCTGTGCATCTGGTACGCCAGCAAGGAAAAGATCATCAACTACCTGTTCGGTCTGATCAACGTCACGCTGTTCGCGGTGATTTTCTTCCAGATCCAGCTGTACGCCAGCCTGCTGCTGCAGCTGTTTTTCTTCGGCGCCAATATTTACGGTTGGTATGCCTGGAGCCGCCAAACCCAGGATAACCAGGCCGAGCTGCAGATCCGTTGGTTGCCGCTGCCGAAAGCGTTGGCCTGGGCGGCGATTTGCGTCATCGGCATCGGCCTGATGACCTTCAACATTGACCGCGTGTTCGCCTGGCTGACGCAGATTGCGGTGGCGGTGATGCAAGGGCTGGGGCTGAACGTACAGATGCCTGAGCTGCAACCGGATGCGTTCCCGTTCTGGGATTCGGCAATGATGGTGCTGTCCATCGTGGCGATGATCCTGATGACGCGCAAGTATGTAGAAAACTGGCTGCTGTGGGTGGTTATCGATGTCATCAGCGTGGCGATTTTCGCCTACCAGGGCGTGTACGCGATGGCGCTCGAGTATGTCATTCTGACGCTGATCGCCCTGAACGGCTCCTGGCTGTGGATCAAGAGTGCCGGGCGCAACCATTCCAATCCGTTGTCTTCCGCTCCCTGACAACGCAGAGGGCGCCGTGATGGCGCCCTCTTGGTTTAATGGCGATGTCCCAGGTGGGAGTGCGCTTCGGCATGTGAGTGTTCACTCGGCTCCGGCGCCCGGTTGATGCCGCAGTCCGGCGTCTCGCAGTGCCGGTATTCCATCTGAATGGTCACGTGGCCAATCTTGTAGTGCTCCAACAGATAAGCCTGAATGCGTTGCAACAGCCCATCGTGGTCATGCGGCGGGATCACCTGTGCATGCAACGTCATCAGCTTCTGTTCGCCGATCTGCCAGACGTGCACGTGATGGATGTTGCGCACTTCCGGGATGTTCAGGCACAGATCTTTTTGCAGCTTGGCGATATCGACTTCCTGCGGCGTGCCTTCCAGCAGCTCGTGGAAGCTTTCCTTCAGCAGCCGCCAGGCGCTGCGCAGCACCAGACAGGAGACCAGCACCGACAGGATCGGGTCAATCGGCGTCCAGCCGGTGGCGAGAATAACGATGGCGGCGGCGATGGCGCCCACCGAGCCGAGCAGATCGCCCAGCACATGCAGCGCGGCGGCGCGCACGTTGATGTTCTTCTCTTCGCTGCCGCGATGCAGCAGCCAGAAGGCGAACAGGTTAGCCAGCAGCCCCGCTATGGCGATGATCAGCATCGGGGTACCCATCACCGGCTGCGGTTCAAAGAAACGCTGTATCGCTTCCCACAGGATGAATACCACGATCACCAGCAGCGCCGCGGCGTTGAGGAAGGCCGCCAGCGTAGTCAGACGCAGATAACCGAAGGTGTGGCGCGCGTTGGGTTTGCGTTGGGAGAAGTGCACCGCCATCAGTGCCACCAGCAGCGCGGCGGCATCGGTCAGCATGTGGCCGGCGTCGGCCAACAGCGCCAGCGAGCCCGACCAGAGACCGCCAATCACTTCGGCCACCATAAAGACGGCGGTGACTAAAAAAGCGGTCAGTAGGCGTTTACTATTACTGTCTTTCGGCAGGTGTTGGTGTGGAGTGTCCGACATTATTCATCCTTATGCATAGCGAAAGAGGGGGCGGCAGTGAGCAGAGCATCCAGCTCCGGCAATATCTGCGCCACTAACGCCTCTAATTTAGTATAAGCGGTGCCGGCAAGCTCGCCCCGGCGTGCGGTTTCCACCAGTTGCTGGCACAGCTGCGCGGCTTCCGGCAGCTGCAGCATCAGCAGGCTGCCCTTGATACGATGCGCAGCCTGCTCCAGGTGCTGCCAGTCGTTTGCGGCGACGGCGCCCGCGAGCCGCTGGCGGTCTTGTCGTAGCGTATCGCTGAGCGTCTGCGCCAGCCGCTGCATCATGGCGCGATCGCCACCCGCCATCTCTGCCAGCGTTTGCCGTAAGTCAGTAAGGACTGACTTTTTCTCCTGAGCCTGTGGTTGCTGAGCCAGTATCTGGCCGATCGCCGCCAGTGAAATCGGCTTGGTCAGGAAGTGGTCGATCGCCACCAGCGCAGGCGGGATGCGGGTGAACTCCTGCACATCCGCCGAACAGAGCACGATGCGGCAAGGCGCGCGTTGCAGCCGCTGTTCGTCGCGCCGGATCAGCCTGGCGAGCGTCAGGCCGTCGGGGCGTGGCATGTTATAGTCGATAAACAACAGATCGAACGGCTGACGACGCTGGGCCTTCAGCAGCGCATAACCTTGCTCAAAGCGGGCGGGCTGCAGCCCGAAATGGCGCAACTGGCGCTCCATCAGCAACAGATTGGTGGGGTGATCGTCGATCAACGCGGTACGCAACGAGGAAGACGGCAGGGCGAGGGGCCGCTCCTCCGGGGCGATAACCGGCGACGCGCCGCTCAGCTCAACCGGTATCGCTACCTCGACGCGGGTGCCGATGCCAGGCTGCGATTGCAGCTCGATGCGGCCACCCATCTGCTCGACGATCTCCTTGCAGATCGATAGCCCCAGGCCCGTGCCTTGCACCGAGATGCGCTGCGCGCCGCGCGCGCGGTAAAACGGTTGGAACAGCTTGCCGAGCTCATCGGCGGCGATGCCGCAGCCGCTGTCGTTCACCGTCAGATGCAATACCCCCCGCAGCTCATCCTGCGCGCGCCAGCCGACGCCGACCTGAATGGCACCGCGTGGCGTAAACTTTATCGCGTTGTTTATCAGGTTGTTAGCTACCTGAAGTAAACGCTCACCATCAATGACCACCGCCTCCGGCAGCGCCGGATCCGCCACCACGCTCAACGTCAGCGGCCGTTCGCCGATCAGCGGCCGGTAGAGAGCGTCAATGCGCGCGACCCAGGGGCGCAGCGCCACCGGTTTCGGCGCCAGCGTCAGCGAACCGGTTTCCAGCCGGGCGTGATCCTGCAGGTCGTTGAGCAGGTTGAGCAGCGAAGAGGCAGAACTGTAAATCACCGGCAGGCCTTCCGGCGCGGGTTGGCGTTTGAGCTCCAGCTCCAGCAGGCCGAGAATGGCGTGCATCGGCGTACGCAGTTCGTGGCTGACGGTGGCGAGGAATTTGCTCTTCATGCGGTTTTCCGCTTCGGCGCGGCGGCGCGCCTGCTCAAGCTCTTCGCGTTCGCGTTTTTCTCGGCGCTGCAGCATGAAACGGCGCAGCGTCAGCGCCAGCAGCAGCACGGTAGCGGCGGCCAGCAGCGCCAGCAGCCAGGTGGTTTGCGGCGGCATGCGGTTGTCGTTCACCGCGTCTATCAGGTTGCTGCGATCGACGATCCATTCGTCGCGCAGCGATTGCAGAGTGTCCGCCGGGATCTGCATCAGGTTCTTATCGAGGATCGCCAACAGCAGCGGCTGATCGCGGCGTACGCCGAAGGCCACCGGATAGGGAATGTTGTTGGCGGCGAAGGCCAGCTTGATGGCGCCGGAATAGCGCGACAGCGCCAAAAAGTTGGCGGAGATGACGTTATCCACCAACGCATCCAGCTGACCGTTGGCCAGCGCGTCATACATGGATTTGCTGTCGGCGAAGCTGATGGTCTGTTCCCGCCCCGGCACCAGCCCCTGAGCCAAATCGCCCTGCAGCACGCCGATGCGCTTACCGGCCAGATCGTTCCAGGTCGAGATGCCGTTGGCGTACTGGCCGACGTAAACGCCCCACAGCGAACGGTGGATAGGCATGCTGGCGCCGTAGCGCGCCTTGACGCCGCGCGCCAGCGGCAGGGCGGCGCGGAAGCTGGCCTGGCCGGACTGCACCAGCTGATCGGCTTGCTCGGCGTTGCGCGCCCACAGCGGCGCGAAACGCAGCCCGGTGTTTTGCGCGATGATGTTGAGAATATCGATGGCGTAGCCGCGCGGCTGGCCGTCGGAACCGCGATAGGCGAACGGGAAGTTGTTCTCGATGGCGGCGTAGTAAACCACGCGGTGGCTCGCCACCCAGTTTTTCTCCATCGTCGTCAGATCGGCATTGCCGGTGTCGAGGTAGCTGGGGATCTTTTTACTCCAGCGGCTCTGCAGGGCGTTCATCAGTTCCATCGGCGCGTCGGCGATGGCGGTGTCCAGCGTGTCTATCAGCCGTGGGTCGGCGGCGGCGAACACGAAGGACAGATTGCCCAGGTTCTCGTTGCTTTCAATCTGATAGAGCTGGCCGAGCTGCAGCTGGTCGATGATAAAGCTGGCGCTGGCCTCGTCGGCGATAAAGTAGTCGCTGCTGCCGTTGAGCAGCGAATAGACCGCCTGCAGGTTGTTGTCGTAGCGCTGGATCTGCGACGCCACCGCCTGCAGGGCACCGCCGGACTGCATGTCGGTCAGCGCGCCGATCGCGACGCGGGCGTTGGCGGAATTGAGCATCACCGGCCGATCGTTGCTGCGATCGCGCAATACGCGCAGGTTGCTGACGTAATAGGGCTGGGAAATTTCCAGGCCGTGCAGCGCTTCACTTTGCGGGATGCCGTACAGCAGATCGACCTTGCCGTCGTGCAGCGCCTGCTCCAGCTGCGTCAGGTCGGCGAAGCCGTAAATGGCGAAGCGGATGCCGGTCACCTGCTGGATATAGCCGAGGTAGTCGGCGTTCAATCCGTACAGATCGTCGTCCACGATGATGTTGTACGGGCTGGTGTTCTCGCTGATGATGCCGACGCGCAGCGTACGATCGCGCCAGGGGTTCTTCTCGCCGACGATCAGCATGTTCTCGGGGGTATTCAGGTTGCTGACCAGCTGATAGCGCACCGGTTCCGCCGCCTGCGCCAGGCCGCACCACAGCAACAGCAGCAGCAGGGCGCGGCGCATCATGGCGCCAGCTCTTTAAACACCGCCGCCAGTTCCAGCAGGTTGCCGGCGCCGGTTTTGCGCTGGATATTTTTCTTGTGGGTGCTGACGGTCTTGTTGCTGATGTGCAGCAGGTCGGCGATCTGCAGGTTGGACAGCCCCTGGCTCAGCAAACCCAGCACCTCGAGCTCCTTGGGCGTGAGCTGCCCGCCGTCCGCCGTCGGCGCTTCTTCGGTCAGCGCGGCGGCGGGGAAGTGGGTTTCTCCGTCCAGCACCTGCTCGATCGCCTGTACCAGGTGCGCCAGCGAGCTGCCTTTATTGACGAAACCGTTGGCGCCGGCAGCATGGGCCATGCGCGCATAGACCTCGGCTTCCTGCGCGGTGTAGATCAGGATCGGCTGCTGCGGGTAGCGGCGGCGGATTTTTTTCAACAGCTGCAGCCCGTCGACCTGCGGCAGGCCGATATCCAGGATCACCAGGCCGAAAGCGGCCTCGGCCAGCAGGGCCAGCGCCTGAACGTCGTCCTGCGCCGCCTGCAGGCAGTAGGCGCGGGCTGATTTCATTAGCGCCGCTTCCAGTGCGACATGAACCACCGGGTGGTCATCAACTAATAACAGAGAGGGCATGTTCAACTCGGGTCACTTTATATTCCGATCGCTAGCATAGCGAAAAAGGAGGCTCTGCGCTCCCCTGATGAAACAGCACAATCTGCTGTTAATTTGGCGGTTCCAGCGGCGGGGGGCAAAGGTGATTTACAGCGCCATTCTCACAGGCTAGATTGTTGGGATCTACACCGTTACGCACTGCGAAAGACCCCACGATACCGAATGGAAAAGCTATGAATTACCAAAACGACGATTTACGCATTAATGATATTAAGGAACTCCTGCCGCCGGTGGCTTTGCTGGAGAAATTCCCGGCCACTGAACGCGCGGCAAAGACGGTGTCCCAGGCCCGCAGCGCAATTCACAATATCCTACGCGGCAGCGACGATCGCCTGCTGGTGGTGATTGGCCCTTGCTCTATCCATGATACCCAAGCCGCCAAAGAGTACGCGGGGCGTCTGCTGGCGCTGCGTGAAGAGCTGAAGGGCGAGCTGGAAGTGGTGATGCGCGTGTACTTCGAAAAACCGCGCACCACCGTGGGTTGGAAAGGCTTGATCAACGATCCGCAGATGGACAACAGCTTCAACATCAACGACGGCCTGCGCCTGGCGCGCAAACTGCTGGTGGAAATCAACGACAGCGGCCTGCCGGCCGCCGGCGAATTCCTTGACATGATCACGCCGCAGTATCTGGCGGATCTGATGAGCTGGGGCGCCATCGGCGCGCGCACCACGGAGTCGCAGGTGCACCGCGAACTGGCCTCCGGCCTCTCTTGCCCGGTCGGCTTCAAGAACGGTACCGACGGCACCATCAAGGTGGCGATCGACGCCATCAACGCCGCCGGCGCGCCGCACTGCTTCCTGTCTGTAACCAAGTGGGGCCACTCGGCGATCGTTAACACCAGCGGTAACGGCGACTGCCACATTATCCTGCGCGGCGGCAAAGAGCCGAACTACAGCGCGGCGCATGTGAAAGACGTCAAAGCCGGCCTGAGCAAGGCCGGGCTGCCGGCGCAGGTGATGATCGACTTCAGCCACGCCAACAGCAGCAAACAGTTCAAAAAGCAGATGGACGTGAGCGCGGACGTTTGCGGGCAGATTGGCGGCGGTGAAAAAGCGATTATCGGCGTGATGATCGAAAGCCACCTGGTGGAAGGCAACCAGAACCTCGAAAGCGGCGAACCGCTGGTTTACGGCAAGAGCGTAACCGACGGCTGCATCGGCTGGCAGGACACCGAAACCGTGCTGCGCGATCTGGCGGCGGCGGTGAAAACGCGCCGCGGTTAATCGCCAATATGAGAAGGGCCCGGCCGCGGGCCCTTGTTTTTTCCAGCCACTGTGTTCCTCCCTGCCGCCGGCTAATTTAAGGCTTACAGTTAACAGGCCAATTAAATCATTAAGCAGCCGTCTTCGCATTATTCCTATTTAATAAAAGAGTCATTGTCACTGCTCGCGGCATTGTGCTTATATAAGACGCTTTTTTATTCCGCAAACCCCACATGACTAATAAGTGGGGAGCGGCATGACCTATTCCTTTCAGGACGAAAGAATTATGACAAGCAATACCTCGCAGCCGCTGGGGCTGCACAGAATTAAATTCCATGGGAAAGGTGGCGAGTACTTCGCTATTTGGTTGGTCAACGCATTATTGACCATCGTGACCCTGGGCATCTATTCCGCCTGGGCGACGGTGCGTCGCCGTCGTTATTTCTACGGCAACACGGAATTGGACGGCGATCGTTTCGATTACCATGCGCAACCGCTGCAAATTCTGAAAGGGCGGCTGTTGGTGATCGGCGGCATCATCGTGTTTTATATCCTGCTGGCGGTGACGCCACTGCTGGGGCTGCTGGCTTTGCTGGTGTTGCTTGCCCTGCTGCCGTGGATCGTTATCCGCAGCTGGCGCTACAATGCGATTATGTCGAGCTATCGCGGCGTGCGTTTTAATTATGTCTGTCGCACCGGGCGCGCTTATTGGGCGTTGCTGTTCTGCCCGCTATTGCTGATTATCGGGCTTTATGTCGGCTTAATCATTTTACTCAGCATTGGCAGCGGTTTTGACAGCATCAACGCCATCAGTCTGATGCTGGTGTTGACGCTGCTGTTGGCCGTGCCGGCATTCGCCGCCGTCAACGGTATTATTAGCGCGCTGCAGCACGATCTGTACGTCAATAATCTGTTCTTCGGCCGCACGCCGTTTATTGCCGAGCTGAAAAAGTCGGCCTTTATCAAATTTGCCTTGATCGGCCTGCTCATTTTCCTGCCATTCATGTTGGCAGCGCTGGTGTGCATGGGGTCGTTCATCCTGTCCCTGTACCAAATGGTATTGATGGGTATATTGACGAATGAAACTGCCGATTTGCTGGTGCTGGAGAATATTGGCAGCCTGCTGCTGATGATGGTGGTGCTGCTGATTGGTGCCTTGATCGCCGGCAGCTATCAGGTTGTCGCCCAACGCAACTATCTGTTTAACCAGACAGCGTTGAACGGCAACATCAAACTGCGTTCTTCCATGCAAACGCTGCCGTATATGGGGCTGCTGATCACCAATACCCTGATCACCCTGTTCTCGCTCGGTTTCGCGGTGCCGGTGGCGGAAGTGCGCCACGCCCGTTATCTGGCGGAATGCACGGCGGTTGAAGGCGATCTGGCGTTGCTGGACATCACGGCGCATCAGGAAACCGCCAACAGCGCGGTGGCCGAAGAGGCGGTGCAGGCGCTGGATCTGGGCGGCAGTTTCTGAGGCGCCGATGATCCTCGAGGGCGCCTACCAGTTGCCGGGGCGGGCCGCGCGCGAAGCGGCCCGCCTGCTGGTGAACGAAAACGGCGAGGGCGTAACGCTGCAGCGGCAGGATGAGCAGCGCTACATTCCTTTGGCGGATATCGCCGTTTCTGACGCGCTGGGCACGATTCCCTTGACGCTGACCTTCAAGGGCGGCGGGCGGTTTGTGCCGGACGACGACGCGGCCTTCCGCCGCTGGTTTTATCAGCGCCGTTCGCCGGGTTGGGTGCATCGCCTGGAGCGCCACAAACGCGGCGTCGCGCTGGCGCTGCTGATGACGCTGCTGGCGGTCGTGGCTTACGTTTACGTGGTGCTGCCGTGGGCGAGCAGCGAGATCGCTATGCGTATCCCCACCTCGGTGGAACAGACGCTGGGCGAACACACGCAGACGTTTTTGAGCCAGAGCGGCTTCAAGCCCTCTGCACTTCCGGCCGAGCGGCAGCGGGCGTTGCAGCAACTGTTCCGGCAGGTGATGCCGGTCGAAATGCGCCAGGAGCGCACGCCGCTGTCGCTGAAACTGATGGCGGCCCCCGGTGCGCCAAACGCCTTTATGTTGCCGGACGGCACGCTGGTGATCAGCGATGGGCTGGTTGCGTTGTCGAAAAACGACGATGGGCTGGCGGCAGTCATGTTGCATGAGATGGGGCATCACGCCCATCGCCACTCGATGCGCATGCTGGTGCGCTCGTCACTGGTGGCGTTGACGCTGATGTGGATGACCGGCGACGTCAGCGGCATTGGCGACACGCTGCTGCAGTCCGCGTCCTTCGTAAATGAGATGCAGTTTTCCCGCGGGATGGAGCGCGAGGCGGATGGCTTCGCTATCGCGCAAATGCAGCAGCAGGGGCGTTCGCTGGCGGAAATGGCGGCAATCTACCGCGCGTTGGCGCAGGCGCCTGAACGAGAAACGAACGATGGCTGGGCGCTGCCGGCCTGGCTCAGCACCCATCCGGCGATGCAGGAGCGGCTGGAGGCGGTGAACGAGGCGATGGCGCAGCAGCAGAAATAAAAAAGCCCCCGGTGAAAACCGGGGGCTTTTTCGTTACCGGGAACGGGCGAAATTACTTCGCTTTGCCCTGGTTTGCCACGGCCGCCGCTTTTGCAGCGATCTCGTCGGCGTTGCCCAGGTAGTAACGTTTGATTGGTTTGAAGTTCTCGTCGAACTCATACACCAACGGCACGCCGGTTGGGATGTTCAGCTCGAGGATTTCGTCTTCGCTCAGGTTATCCAGGTATTTCACCAGCGCGCGCAGCGAGTTGCCGTGCGCCGCAACGATCACGCGCTCGCCGCTCTTGATGCGTGGCAGGATCTCTTCGTCCCAGTAAGGAATAACGCGATCGATGGTCAGCGCCAGGCTTTCGGTCAGCGGCAGCTCTTGCTCGGTCAGCGAAGCGTAGCGCGGATCGTGGCCAGGGTAACGTTCGTCTTCTTTGGTCAGCTCCGGCGGGGTCACCGCGAAGCCGCGACGCCATTGTTTCACCTGCTCGTCGCCGTATTTCTCAGCGGTTTCCGCTTTGTTCAGACCCTGCAGCGCCCCGTAGTGACGTTCGTTCAGCTTCCAGGATTTTTCGGTCGGCAACCAGGCCTGATCCAGCTCGTCGAGGATGTTCCACAGGGTGTGGATCGCGCGCTTCAGTACGGAGGTGTAAGCGAAGTCAAAAGTGAAGCCTTCATCTTTCAACAGCTTGCCTGCTGCTTTCGCTTCGGTACGGCCCTTGTCGGACAGATCAACATCATACCAACCGGTGAAGCGGTTTTCTTGGTTCCACTGGCTTTCGCCGTGACGCACCAGAACCAGCTTAGTTACAGCCATAGCTTAACTCCTTAATAATCTGACATTTCAATGATAACGAAAATCATTATATTGCCGCGGGCCGGGGCTCGGCAATCGATAGTGTCTAACCATAGCCAATTTCTTGCCGCAAAGTAAGGGCTGGCGAAAGGAAAAAGCTGAATCGTTCAGGCTGGCGCTGCGAGGGAGAAACGGCGCGCCGAAATCGCTTCGGGCGCGCCGTGGCGTGGGGTAAATCAGGCCGATTTTTTCAGGCAGTTGCTCATGAAGGTTTTACGCGCGTCGCCCTTCAGATTCTTGGTCTTGGCGTCGGCGTTGCAGGTTTTCATTTTCTGCTGCTGCGGCGTCAGGGTTTTGCCCGTCGCGGCGGTGCCTTCAGATTTCAGGCAGGTGCTCATAAAGGTAGAGCGATCCGCGCCTTTCAGCGACTTGGTGGATGCTTGCTGGTTGCAATCGGTCATGCGTTTCTGCTGGGCCGCCTGCGCCGGCGAAGGCGTTTTCGTCGCCGTCGTCGCGTCGGCCGCCATCAGATTGGTGCTCAACATTAAGCCCGCCAGCAATGGAAGTGCAGTAATCAGACGCATAGGTGTTCCTTCAGCTATTGATTGGCCGCCATCGGCCGAAAATTGTGACGTTGCACAAGGCGTTGTGCTTATCACGGTAGCCTGAGTGTAGTGCGCACTTTGGAATAAGGAAAGGTGGGTGCCGGCGGGGGGAGAGCGCTAAAAGGTAAGCATTTATAACAAATCGCCCCCGGCCGCACGGCGAGGGGCGTGGCGGGTCAGATAGGATAAAACTGATAATGCGTGGCGCTGCGGTAGCGGTTCCCCGGTTGCAGCCAGCAGTCCGGCTGCGGCCATTCAGGATGGTGCGGGCTGTCCGGCAAAAATTCGCTTTCCAACGCCAGGCCGGCGTGGTTGGCGTAGCTGCCGCCGTCGCGCGCCGGCGTGCCCGCCAGATAATTACCGCTGTAGAGTTGCAGCGCGGGCGCGTCGGTAAACACGCTCATCTGCACTTGCCCGTCGGCGGACCATAAATGGGCCGCCGGGCACTCCAGCGCGCCGCAGGTACGGTGCAGCAGAAATGCGTGATCGTAACCTTTGACCCGCTGCTGGTCGCGATCGCGCAGAAAATCCTGCAGCAGCGTTTTCGGCTGGCGAAAGTCCATGCCGCTGCCGTCCACCGCCGTCAGCCCGGCGCAGGGAATGCCCTCGGCGTCGACGGGCAGATAGCGATCGGCGAACAGCTGCAGCCGCTGGGCGCGGGCGTCGGCGTCGGCGCCGTCCAGGTTGAAATAGGCGTGGTTGGTCAGGTTGACCGGGCAGGGGCGATCGACCTGCGCCAGATAGCTGATTTCTACACGATTGTCGTGAGTCAGGCGGTAGCATACCTGCACGTCGAGGTTGCCGGGGAAGCCCTGATCGCCATCCGCTGAATGCAGCGCATAGCAGACCTGCTGCGCATCATGCTGCACCCGGCGCCAACGGCGGGCATGAAAACTGTCGGGGCCGCCGTGCAGCTGGTGGGCGCCCTGATTGGCGGCCAGCGCATGGGGTTTCCCGCCGATGGACAGACTGGCGTTGGCGATGCGGTTGGCGTAACGGCCGACGGTGGCGCCCAGATAGGCGCCCTGTCGTTGGTAGTCCGCCGGGCTGCGGCAACCCAGCAACAGCTCGCGCTTTTCACCGGATTTGAGCGGCAAGACGGCGGACAACCAGGTGGCGCCCCAGTCCATCAGCGTCACCGTCATGCCGCCGGCGTTTTGCAACTGCGTCAGTTGGTAAGGCTGCCCATCGGGGGCGGCTGCCGCCGTTGCCGTCAGCATGGGCCGGCGCCTTGCGAAGCCTGGCAAACATAGAACGTTTCCCGCAGCCCGCCGGTTTGCCGCGGATACTCGTGCGCCACGGCGGCACGCACCGTCTCCACGAGATCCTGCGGCATCAGCGCGACGATGCAACCGCCAAAGCCGCCGCCGGTCATGCGTACGCCGCCGCGCGGGCCGATCGTCGCTTTGACGATCTCGACCAGCTTATCGATAGGTGGCACGGTGATTTCAAAGTCGTCGCGCATTGAGGCGTGAGACTCCGCCATCAGCCGCCCCATGCGTTGCAGATCGCCGGCCGCCAGCGCGTCGGCCGCCGCCAGCGTGCGGGCATTCTCGCTGATGACATGGCGCGCGCGTTTGGCCACCAGCGGATCCAGCTGATGTTGACGCGCTTCGAACTGTTCGGGGCTGACGTCGCGCAGCGCCTTGACGCCAAAGAAACGCGCTGCTTCTTCACACTGTTTGCGGCGGGTATTGTACTCGCTGTCCACCAGCCCGCGTTGCACATTGGAGTTGATGATCACCACCGCGACGTTGTCCGGCATCGGCACCGCACGGGTTTCCAGCGAGCGGCAGTCGATCAGCAGGGCGCTGCCGCGCCGGCCGAGCGCGGAGATCAGCTGGTCCATGATGCCGCAGTTGCAGCCGACGAACTGGTTCTCCGCTTCCTGACCGTTCAACGCCAACGCTACGCCGTCCAACGGCAGCTGATAAAGCGCCTGCAGCGCCTGACCCACCGCGACTTCCAGCGCGGCGGAGGAGCTGAGCCCCGCGCCCTGCGGCACATTGCCGGCGATCACCAGATCCGCGCCGCCGAAGTCGGCGCTGCGGCGCTGAAGATGCTTCACCACGCCGCGCACATAGTCAGACCAGCGCTGATCGGGATGGCTGACGATCGGATCGTCGAGCGAGAATTGATCCTGCTGATTCTGGTAATCGGCGGCCAGCACCCGGATCTGGCGGTCGTCGCGCTTGGCGCAGGCGATGACGGTTTGGTAATCGATGGCGCAAGGCAGCACGAAGCCGTCGTTGTAATCGGTATGCTCGCCGATCAGGTTCACCCGCCCCGGCGCCTGGATGGTCAACGCCGGCGCGTAGCCGAAGTGTTCGGTAAACAGGGAATGGGTAAGCGGTTTCAGGCTCATGCTTGGGCTCCGGCTTCACGGTAATGAATATCGCTGACGGCGCGCAGACGCGCTGCGGCCTGTTCGGCGGTCAGGTCGCGCTGGGTTTCCGCCAGCATCTCGTAACCGACCATAAATTTGCGCACGCTGGCTGAACGCAGCAGCGGCGGGTAGAAATGGGCGTGCAGCTGCCAGTACCGGTTGTCGGCGCCGTTGAACGGCGCACCGTGCCATCCCATCGAATAGGGGAAGGAGCACTGGAACAGGTTGTCGTAACGGCTGGTCAGCTTCTTGAGCGCTAGCGCCAGATCTTGGCTTTGCGCCGCGCTGAGATCGGTGATGCGCTGCACCGCCGCCTTCGGCAGCAGCAGCGTTTCAAACGGCCAGGCGGCCCAGTAGGGCACTACCGCCAACCAGTGTTCGGTGTTCACCACGATGCGTTCGCCTGCGGCCAGCTCGCGCTGCGCATAGTCCAACAGCAGTGGGGACGCGTATTGCTGGAAATAGTCGTGCTGCAGGCGATCTTCGCGCTCGGCCTCGTTCGGCAGGAAACTGTTGGCCCAGACCTGCCCGTGCGGGTGCGGGTTGGAGCAGCCCATCGCCGCGCCTTTGTTTTCAAACAGCTGCACCCAGGGATAGTGTTTGCCCAGCTCAGCGGTTTGCGCCTGCCAGGCGGCGACCACCTGCTCCAGCGCCGGCAGCGTCAATTCGGGCAGAGTCTTGCTGTGATCGGGAGAGAAGCAGATCACCCGGCTGACGCCGCGCGCGCTCTGGCTGCGCATCAGCGGATCCTGGCTGTCGGGCGCTGGCGGCGTATCGCTCATCAGCGCGGCGAAATCGTTGGTGAAGACGTAGGTGCCGCGGTAATTTGGATTGCGATCGCCGGTGACGCGTGCGTTGCCCGGGCACAGGAAGCAGTCTGGATCGTGCGCCGGCAGCGTTTCCGTGGGGACTGCCTCCTGCTGGCCCTGCCAGGGGCGTTTGGCGCGGTGCGGTGAGACCAGCACCCACTGACCGCTCAGCGGGTTGTAGCGGCGGTGTGGATGATCGATAGGGTTGAATTCCGTCATACGGTTCCTTTCTTGGCGTCGACGAGGGTGTAATCGCTTCCAACTGCCGTCTTGACACGCCCGTTGCTGAACAGGGAGAGGACAATGCGCAAAAAGATAGCATGGCTACTGCGATAAAAAGGTGATCTAACGCGAAAAATGGAATCGTTTACACTTCAATGGAAAGCACCCGACTTGCGGACAGAGGCTGATTGTTGAGTGGCTCGAGACGTTGTGGTGCGATATTGATGATAGCGTTTTCACCCGCTTGGCCGGCAGAGAGGAGATCTCTGCCGGCGTCGGGCGTTAAGGGTGCTGATACAGCGGGTAGGTGAAGAACAGCAGGTGAGTCAGGTTAAGCCCGAAGTGGAACAGAATCGGCACCCACAGGCGGCCGCTCCACATCCACGCCAGGCCGTAGATCAACCCGGCCAGGGTGGCGAAGATCACCATCAGCATGCCGCCGGCCAGATGCGCGGCGCCGAACACCAGGGCGGCGACGATCAGCGCTGGCCAGGCGCCCAGCCATTGGCTGAGACGTTGCTGCAGGTAGCCGCGAAACAGCGCTTCTTCGGCCATGCAGACGAAGAACAGGTTCGCCATCACGAACGGCAGGATCCAGGCGGGCGCATGCAGTTCGATTTTTAAACCGCCCAGCGCTACGGCCAACAGCAACAGCGCCGGTACGCTGACGATCAATGCAATCCAGGAACCCGAGGCGGCGTTTTTTTCCGCTTTATCGGTTCTGAACAGCGTTGGCAAGCAGGCGAACAGCAGGAAAGGCACCATTGCCTTATCGAAGTTGTAATACATGGTGAACGGCGCGCTGAGCGGGCCGGCTTTTTCGCCGTCGATCATCAGCTGGTTGTGGATGCCCGGTACCAGATGCAAGAACAGCGCCACGCAGCCGGCGACCACCAACCCTTCCAGCGCGATTGCCAGATTGCGTTGCGCGCGAAAATGGTGACGCAACCCCGCCAGCGCCACGATCGCCAGCAGATAACTCAGGCTGAGCGGCGTCAGCACCCCATGATAAAGCCCCATGCCCGCCGAGGCGGCCAGGATCACCCAGGCTATCAGCCGGTTATACGGCAAGAAAAATAACGAAGCAGCCAGAACGCCCCACATAATATGTCCCTTTAAAATATGTACACGGCGCTCAGCGCCTTTGCGGCGTGCGATGATGGCGAAATTGAGCGCTAAAGCGGATAGTAGCACACCAGAATGACGCTAAAGGTCGGGGCAGTGATGGATTTGTGCATGTTGCCGGCCCACACGACCGGCGACAACGCGGGTTAGCCTTTCATCCAGGCCTGCGAACGGGTGATTTCGGCCAGGTTTTGCAAGGTATCGAGGCTTTGCTGGTGGATCTCCTGCGTGGGGGCCGCGCACAGGTCTTGCAGCACGGTCACCTGGAAACCGGCGTCGTGCGCCTGACGCGCAGTGCTCTCGATGGCGAGCGGCGTGCTGACGCCCGCCAGCAGCAGATGATGGCACCTATGCTGGCGCAGCCAGGCTAACAAATTGTTACCGGAGAAAGCGCTCACCGCCGTTTTTTCAAACTGCAGATCGCTCTCTTCCTGATGCAGTTCGGGCGACCAGCGGCAGCCCGGGCTGTTTAACCGCAGCGCGCCGATCTGTTTGAGATGGTTGAACAGCGGCGAGTGGGGCGGAATGTCGTGATAATCGTCGGCGAATCCCACCCGCACCCAAATCACCGGGATTTTTCGCACCCGGGCATAGGCCGCGGCGGCATTGACGTTGGCGAGCAGGTGGGTCGCCGCCACCTGTTCGCGGCAGTGGTTGGCGCGCCCTTTGGGCCCGATCAGATCCTCGATCAGGTCGATGATAATCAACGCAGCGGACATGGCGTCTCCAGAAAATGGCCTTCTTTCTTTCTATGATAAAAGGCCAAATGTGATGTGCTGCGGTGAAGTGTTGCCGGATATGTTTCCGCCACGTCCTAGATGGAGGCTGCCGCCAGCCGCTGATGTTGGTAGCCGTAGCCGCCCTCGCCATCGGGCACGAAGCTGAGGCGATGAGTGATGCACTGCGGCGCGTCTTCGGCATGGTGCGAGACGAACAGCAGCTGGGTGGCGCCCTGGCCGATCAGCACATCGATGAAGCGGCGCACCAGTTGGCGATTGAGCGGATCCAAGCCTTGCAGCGGCTCGTCGAGGATCAGCAGCGCCGGATGCTTCACCAGCGCGCGGGCGATCAGCGCCAACCGCTGTTGGCCCCAGGAAAGGCTGTGGAACGGGGCGTCACCGTGGGCGCCGTCGAGCCCGAGCAGCGCCAGCCATTGTTCGGTCAGTTGCCGCTGACGATCCGAAACCGCCTGATAAATGCCGATCGAATCGAAGAACCCTGACAGCACCACGTTGCGCACGCTGGTGTTGACGCGATAATCCAGGTGCAGGCTGCTGCTGACATAGCCGATATGGCGTTTGATTTCCCAGATGGTTTCCCCGCTGCCGCGCCGGCGGCCGAACAGCGTCAGATCGTTGCTGTAACCCTGCGGATGATCGCCGGTGATCAAACTGAGCAGGGTGGATTTGCCGGCACCGTTCGGGCCGACGATCTGCCAGTGTTCGCCGGGATTAACCTGCCAATTGAGGTGGTTGAGGATCGGCCGATCGTCATAACTGACCACGCCGTCGCGCAGGACGATCAGCGGACGATCCGTCGGCAGGGCGATCTTCTGTGTCGGATCCTCGGTCTCCGGCAGGGCCAGCCCGCTGAGATTTTCGCTGTGCGCCAGCTGCGCCACCAGCGCATCCGCCATCACCTGCCGGCGTGGCCCGCGGCTGGTCAGGGTGCAGTCAGCCAGCACGCCTACCTGCTGGACAAAGTCCGGTATCTCGTCAAAACGGTTGAGCACCAGCACCAGGGTTTGGCCCTGGGCGGAAAGCTCGCTCAGCAGCGCGGCGAGCTGCGCGCGTGAGTGCACGTCCAGTCCGTCGAAGGGTTCGTCGAGGATCAGCAGGTCGGGCTCGGGCATCAGCGCCCGGCACAGCAGGGTCTTGCGCGTTTCACCGGTAGACAGGTATTTGAAGCGGCGCGTCAGCAGGCCGGTGATGCCGAACTGCGCGGCCAGCCGCTCACAGCGAGCGGCGTCTTTCACCTCTTCCTGAATGATCTCCGCCGCTGTGCGGCCGGTGTCGTCTTCGTCCGCGCTGAGCAGGTCGGTGTTGTTGCGTTGCCATTCGTCGCTGACCATTTTCTGCAGCTGCTCGAAGGAAAGGCGCACCGCATGTTGAAAATCGCTGCGGCGCTCGCCGCTCAGCAGAACCAGTTCGTCAGCCAGCGCGCGCGCCAGGGCGGATTTGCCGCTGCCGTTGGCGCCGACGAAGGCCCAGCTGTCGCCGGCCTGGATCGCCAGCGCGTCCAGCGTCAGGATGCGGGTATCGCTTAAGCGGAATGAACCTTGCGAAATGTGCAACGACGACATCACCTGTTCCTTTTTTTGCAATTATTTGCCTTAGAAATAGGCGCATTGCAGGGGGATGTCAATCAACAAAAACGCAACGTCACGTTGCGCTTAACACAACGTGGCGACAATCACGCGATCGGCGTTGAACAGGGCGTGTACGGCGTCGCCGACGCTCAGCCGCAGACGCTGCAGCTCCGTCGTCGTCAACGTGGCGCACAGGGTTTCGCCGCCCGCCAGCGTCACCAGCACCTCGCTGTGTTCAGCGCCCGGCTGAATGGCGGCCACCACGCCCGCCAGGGCGTTATCCGCGTCGGCGTTATCGGCCGCATCGACGCTTAATCGCACCCAGGGCGCCTTGATCAGCGCCAGCACCTCTTTGCCGGGCGCCAGCTGCAGCCGGTCGGCGCTTTGCTGGGTAATGGCCGCCGTCAGACGGGTGCTACCGTCGTTCAACAAAATCGCCAGATGCTGCTGCACCTGCTGATGATCGCGTTCGATCACGGTGCCGAAAAACTGATTGCGCGCGCTGGTTTGCAGCGAAAAGCGCGAGATGGCCGCCAGCAGGCTGTCGAGCGGCAGATCGTCCTGCTGCAACACGTCGAAGGCTTTTTGCTGCACCTGGCCCAGCAGGTCATACAGTTGGATCAGCCGCTGGCCATAGTGCGTCAGCTGCGCGCCGCCACCGCCTTTCCCGCCGGTGGCGCGCTCCACCACCGTTTGTTCCGCCAGCTGATTCATCTCATTGATGGCGTCCCAGGCGCTTTTGTAGCTGATGCCCGCCAGCTTGGCGCCCTGGCTGATGGAGCCAGTGTGCTGCACCTGTTTCAGCAGCGCGATGCGGCGCGGATCGGCGAACAGCTTTTGCTGGAGTTTGAGAGTCAGAAGAATTTCGGCCTGCATAGCGCATCCTGTCGGCGGCAAAAATCTTATTGTCGCCGATTTGGTGGCAAAGCGCCAAATGCAGTGCGCTGGAGAGCGAGGTAATAAAGACTGGTATTGCTTTGTTGTTATAATATAACATAACAGAAAAACGATAAGGCTTTACGCCGGCTGCGGCCGGTTTTTATTTCACCACAGGGATGCTCCACATGAGTACGACACGCCGGCGTCTTAGCGCGCCCAGAAAATCTTTATGCCTTGCCGCCGCATGGGTCGGCAGCGCCTTGGCGGCGCCGTCGGCTTTCGCCGCCGACTGCGATAAAGCCCGCAATGCCACGGGATGCGAAGAACATCTCACCGTGGAGGCGGCGTCCCCCGCCGGGCGCTACGATGCGTTGAACGCCGTGAGCCGCAGCGCGTCGCAGCTTGGGCTGACCGCTCAGGAGACGCCGCGCAGCGTCGACATCATCAGCGCGCGGGCGATCCAACAGCGGGGCGACCGCTCGCTGGCCGCCGCCGTCGAGCACGCCACCGGCCTGTCCGGCGTGGCCTCGCCGACGTTATCCAATAACTTTTCCGCCCGTGGTTTCCGGCCGATCGCCTGGCTGTATAACGGCGTGGAGATGCCCGGCAGCACGTTGCAGCTGGGCGATCCGGCGCATTACGACAGCATCGAGGTGCTGCGCGGGCCGGGATCGGCGCTGAACGGCCTGAGCGCAGCGGGCGGCAGCGTCAACCTGATCTCGCGGCGGCCGACCTTCAGCCGCCAGCCGTTCGAGCTCGATTATGGCCTCGGCAGCTACCGCAGCCAGCGCTTGCATCTGGGAGCCGGCGGTGCGCTGGTGGACGATGCGGTGGCGTACCGGCTGGACGTCAGCGGAAACGACAGCGGTAGCAACGTGCAGGACGAACGCGATCGGCAGAAACGGGTTTCCGGCTCGTTGCTGTTTAAGCTGACGGACGATGCGCTGTTGACGCTGAGCCTGGACCGCATGCTCAATCGTACCAACAACCCTTATTACGGCACGCCGCTGCTGGACGGGCGCATCGCCGGCGAGCTGCGCGACATCAATTACAACAACCTGACCGACAGCCGCATCCAGAGCAACGCCACCGCATTTCAGGCCGGTCTTGACTGGTTTATGACGCCCGAAGTGGAATGGCATAACCAATTCTATTACTACAGCGGCTTTCGCGAATGGCGCAACGTCGAGCGTTTTCGCGTCGCGGCGGCGGCCCGGCTCGGCGACGTCAACCGCGACTCCTTCGGCGCCCTGGCGCATGACGACGATCTGATCGGCAACCGCAGTTCGCTGGTGTTCGACCGCGCCATCGTCGGTTTCGATAACCGGTTGCTGGTCGGCTTCGACCTGAGCAAGCGGCATTTCCAGTACTACTCCAACGGCTTCCCCGGCTCGGAAGATGTGCCGCTCGGCGCGCCGCCCAGAGAGCCGTTCGCTCAGGGTACTGACCGCCAACGCGCGCCGGTGCGCCACGTCACCCAGAACCAGTACGCCGCCTTTCTCGAGGATCGCTTCAGCCTGACCGAGCGTTTAGCGTTGCTGGGCCAGCTGCGCTACAACCATATGAACATGGACTGGCGCTTCCAGGGGCCGCAGGAAGAGAGCCGCGCGCATACCTACGTGTTCAGCACCTGGAGCCTGGGCCCCAGCTATGCATTGACCGATAACCTCAGGCTCTACGCCAACTACACCACCGGCCAGGAGCCGGGCAACGATCTGTTCTTCCTCGGCCCAACGCAGACCGACCTGCCGTTGACGCGGGCGCGCCAGTGGGAGGCCGGCGCCAAAGGGCAGTTCTGGGGTAACAAGGGCCAGGCGACGCTGGCGCTGTACGAACTGCGCAAGGACAACCTGTTTGTGCCTGACGCGCAGCGGCCGGATGCGTTGAACGCGGTAGGCAGGCAGACGTCGCGCGGCATCGAGCTTGGCGTGGTGCTGCGCCCCGACGAGCGCTGGGAGTTGGCCGGCAACGCCGCCTACACGCACGCCCGCTACGACGACTATCGCGGCGGCAGCCCGCTGCGCAGCTACAACGGCAATCGCCCGGCCTATATCCCGGACTGGACCGCTAATCTCAGCGTGCATTATCAGGCGACGGCGCGCCTGGGGCTAGCGTCTTCGCTGCGCTACGTTGGCAGCAGTTACAACGACGACGCCAATCAGCGCAAGATGCGCGCGTACACCACGCTCGATCTGGCGGCGGACTATCAGCTTACGCCGATCGTCGATGTCGGTTTCCGTATTCGCAACGCCACCAACCAGCTGTACGCCTATCAGCGCACTTACCCGGATCAGGCGCTGATCGCGCCGCCGCGCAGCTATGAAACCTTCGTGTCGGTCAGGTTCTGACGGCGTGAAACATTCGTTTTACTCGCTGCTGTATGCCCTGGGCTTGATGTGGGGCGTTTCGCTGCCCGCCAATGCCGTCAGCCTGCACAATTGCGGAGCAATGCGCGATTACCCACAGGCGCCGCAGCGGGTGCTGGTCTACGCCAATCCGGCGCTGGAAAACCTGCTGGCGTTGGGGCTGGTTGACCGGGCGATTGGCGTGGTCGGGTATGACCGCGCACGCGATCCCGCGCCGACGGCGTCGGCCGATGCGCTGCGGGCGCCCATCAGCCCGGCGCCGCCCACGGCGGAAGCGTTGCTGCTGATGCGGCCGGATTTTGTCTATTCTGCCAGCTATTACTGGCTGCACAGCCCGGAAACGCCCGATCGGACGCGGCTGGCGGAATGGGACATCGGCACCTACCTCTCTCCCGGCGCCTGCAGCGGCCAGCAAAGCGCGATCGCCGCCGCGTTGACGTTCGAAGACATTTTCACCGAGCTGCGGGAACTGGCGCGCATTTTCAACGTCAGCCGCGCCGGTGAAGCACTGATCGCGCGGCTGCGTGGGCAGCTGAGAGCGCTTGAGGCGCAGCGCGCACAGCTGCCGCATTTGCGGCTGCTGTGGTGGTATGCCGGCGCGCAAACGCCCTACGTGGCGGGCTGCTGCGGCGCGCCAGGTTTGCTGAGCCGCAGCATCGGCAGCGAGAACCTGTTCGGCGATCTGCCCGAGCTGTGGCCGATGGTGTCCTGGGAGGTCATCGCCGCGCGCGATCCGGATGCGATCGTGCTTGGCGATCTGCCGCGCGGCGGCCTCGGCGACAGCGCGGCCGACAAGATCGCCTTTCTGGAACATCACCCGCTGACCGCCAGGCTGCGCGCCGTGCGTCAGCGGCGCTACGTGATCCTTCCCGGTTACGACATGGACCCTTCCGCCCGCACCGTGGCGGCGCTGGGCCGTTTGATTCGGGGCCTGGCGGCGTTGCCGCCGCAGGCGCCGACTTTTTCCAACAAGGAACCTTGATATGACTGCCGTTTCATTCTCTTCGCTGCTGGACTCCTGGGATCGCCAGCAGGCGGCCTACATCGCCGAACGCGAAGCGCGTTTTAACGCCCAGCTGGAGGTGCTGGCGCTGGCCGCCGGCCAGGATTTTCACGTGGTGGATCTGGCCTGCGGCCCGGGGTCGCTAAGCCTGCGCATTTTGCAGCGTTTTCCGCAGGCCAGGGTCACCGCCATCGATCTCGATCCGCTGCTGCTGGCGGTGGCGCGCGGCGCGTTGGCGGCGTACGGCGATCGGATCCGCATTCTGCAGGCCGATCTGGCGGATCCTGCCTGTTTTTCCGCGTTGTCCGGCCCCGCGCCGCAGGCGGCGGTGTCCAGCACGGCGCTGCACTGGCTGATGCCGGAACAGCAGCTGGCGCTGTTCCGCAACGTCGCCGGGCTGCTGGCCGACGGCGGCGTGTTCCTCAATGCCGATCATCAGCGCTATGACCATCGCCATCCGCGGCTGAAAGCGTTGGCGGAGCGGCATGATGAGCAGACCCAACAGCGCGCCTGGGACAACGGCGTCGAGGATTGGGATCGTTGGTTCGCCGGTGCGCTGCAATCGCCGGCCTTGGCCGCTTATCAGGCCGAGCGCGAAGCGCTGTTCGCCGGTCGTCCGGTACCGCCGCCGACGCCGGTGGGCTTCCAGCTTGCGGCCCTCAGACAGGCCGGTTTCAGCGAGGTGGGGACGGTATGGCAGCTGTTGGACGACTATGTGATTGCAGGCTGGAAATAGCATGAGCCGGCGGTTACTGCCCGGTCGTGAGGCGAGTTGGCTGTTGCTGCTGGCGGCGGCGTTGCCGCTGGCCCTGCTGGGGGCCACCTTGTCGGGGCCTGCGCCGATCGCGTGGCGCGACGTCTTCGGCGTCAGCGGCGGCACGGCTACCGATGCCGAAGTGTATCAGCGCATCATCTGGTCGCTGCGCATACCGCGCGCGCTGTTGGCGGCGCTGGCCGGCGCCGGGCTGGCGTTGGCGGGCACCGTGCTGCAGTCGCTGACCCGCAACCCGCTGGCCGATCCCTGGGTGCTGGGGATCTCCTCCGGCGCCGGTGTGGGGGCGGTAACGGTGTTGGTATTGGGGCTGGGGGGCGGCCTGCTGTCGGTGTCCGGCGGCGCGTTTATCGGCGCGCTGGGAGCGTTTGCGTTGGTAATGCTGCTGGCCGGGCGTTCGCTGCAGGGGGAGTCCACGCTGTTTATTCTGGCCGGGGTGGCGGTGACGCAGCTGCTCTCCGCGCTGACTTCGCTGATCACCCTCTGGCAGGCGGACGCCAACGCCACGCGCGGCGTGATGTTCTGGCTGCTGGGATCGTTCAGCGACGCGCGCTGGCCGCAGGTCGGGCTGTGCGGGCTGGCGCTGGCGGCGGTGCTGCTGCTTTGTTGGCTGCGGGCCGGTGAGCTGGACGCGCTGGCTTTCGGCGGCGTGACCGCCGCTTCGCTGGGTGTGGCGGTAGCTCCGTTGAAGCTGCTGCTGTATGTGGCGACCACCGCGCTGACGGCGGCGATCGTCGCGTTCAGCGGCGCGGTGGGATTTATCGGGCTGACGGTGCCGCACGTCGCCCGGCGGCTGGTCGGTTCGCGGCATCGGCTGTTGTTGCCAGCCAGTGCGCTGTGCGGCGCGCTGTTCGCCGTGGCGGCGGACACGCTGGCCAGAACGTTGTTTGCTCCGCGCGAGCTGCCGGTCGGGGTGCTGACCGCACTGCTGGGGGTGCCGGTATTCCTGCTGTTGCTGTATCGGAAGGTCAATGCATGACGATTGAAAAAACGTGCTCTGGCCTGTGCGCCGAGGCGGTGAGCTGGCGAACGGGCGCCCGCACGGTGCTGGAAAATCTCAGTTTCTGCGCCTTGCCCGGTGAGGTCACCGGCGTGCTCGGCGTCAACGGCAGCGGTAAATCCACGCTGCTCAAGCTGCTGGCCGGGCTGCAGCCCGCCGCCGGGGGCCGCGTTTGGCTGGAAGGGCGCGAAATTACCGCGTTTTCCGGGCGGGAGCGCGCCAGGCGCATCGCCTTTCTCGAGCAATCCGCCCCCGGCGGCTTCGCGCTGCCGGTGAAGGAGGCGGTGCTGCTGGGGCGCCTGGCCCATACCGGCCGCTGGCGCGGTTTCGGCGCCGAGGATCGCCGCCTCGCCGAACAGGCGATGGAGCAAGTGGGCATCAGCCACCTGGCCGATCGCGATTGGCAGCGGCTGTCCGGCGGCGAACGGCAGCGGGTGCATCTGGCGCGCGCACTGGCGCAGCAAACGCCGTGGCTGCTGCTGGACGAGCCCGCCAATCATCTGGATATCGCCCATCAGCAGCAGTTTATGGCCTTGCTGCGGCGGCTGAAACTCAGCGTGGTGGTGACGCTGCACGATCTTAATCTGGCGGCCTGTTATTGCGATCGGGTCGCGCTGCTGCAGCGGGGCGGGGTCTGTGCGGCGGGCGCGCCGCGGCAGGCGCTGACGCCGGAGAACATACGCGCGGTATACGGTGTGGAGGCCAGGCTGGCGGCGCCCGCCGGCTATGCGCCGCCGTTGATCTATTACCCCGCGCCGGGATGAGGGAGGCTGAAAGGGCACGTTTGGCCGATCACAATTTCACCCCGTTGGCTAAAATAACTCCGGTTTTATCGATTTTTTGGGTTAGAATAACCCTTATGCGGTGAAAGGCATTTGCCGCTCAATGGGCAGTTAAGCGAGGCTATCATGTTGGAATTATTGAAAAGTCTGTTGTTTGCCGTGGTGATGGTGCCGGTGGTGATGGCGCTGATTCTCGGCCTGATCTACGGTTTTGGCGAAGTGTTCAACGTCTTCTCCAAAGTGGGGCGTTCGAAAGAAAACCGCACCCAGCACTAACCGTTCCCCATCCCGATACCCGCCGGCATCCCCTGGCGGGCATTCCTCAAGTTATCTCACGCTTTGCCGATAAACCGCATGACAAGCTTTCGCGCAACGTTATATTATTTTTTATATAACGAAGAGTGATAATGCACGTTAACTTGCGGAGAAAAACAATGAAACAGCAATGGACTAAATGGGTTGGCGGGATCGTTCTGGCATCGGGTCTGGTGGCTCAAGCTTCGGCGGCGGAAAAGATCACCGTGTTCGCCGCCGCGTCGCTGACCAATGCGCTGCAAGACATCGCCACCCAGTATCAAAAAGGCAAGGACGTGCAGGTGGTTTCCTCCTTCGCTTCGTCCTCGACGCTGGCGCGCCAAATTGAGCAGGGCGCCCCGGCCGATTTGTTCATCTCCGCCGACCAACAGTGGATGGATTACGCCATCGACAAGCAGCAGATGGTGAAAGACACGCGTTACACGCTGCTGGGCAACGAACTGGTGCTGATCGCCGCCAAGAGCGATAAGCAAGATAAGATCGCCATCGACAAGCAGACCGACTGGGCCAAGTTGCTCAACGGCGGCCGCCTGGCGGTGGGCGATCCGGATCATGTGCCGGCCGGCATCTACGCTAAGGAAGCGCTGGAACACCTGGGCGCCTGGAGCGCATTGGAGCCGAAACTGGCGCGCGCCAACAACGTGCGCAGCGCCATGGCGCTGGTGGAGCGCGGTGAAGCGCCGCTCGGCATCGTCTACGGCTCCGACGCGGTCGCCAGCGACAAGGTGAAAGTGGTGGGCGTCTTCCCGGAAGACAGCCACAAACCGGTTGAATATCCGATGGCGATTGTGAAAGATCGTCAAAATCCGACGGTCAGCGCTTTCTATACCTATCTGAAGAGCCCGGAAGCGGCCGCTATTTTCGAACATTATGGATTCACCCCGCGTAAATGATTTTGAGTGAGTACGAGTGGCAGGCGGTTGAGCTGAGCCTGAAAGTATCCGGTTTGGCGGTGGTCTGCAGCCTGCCGTTCGGCATTCTGATGGCCTGGGTGCTGGTGCGTTGCCGCTTCCCCGGCAAGGCGCTGCTGGACGGCGTCATTCACCTGCCGCTGGTGCTGCCGCCGGTGGTGGTCGGCTATTTGCTGTTGATCGCCATGGGGCGGCGCGGCGTTATCGGCGAGTGGCTGTACGACTGGTTCGGTTTCAGCTTCAGTTTCAGCTGGCGCGGCGCCGCGCTGGCGTCGGCGGTGGTGGCGTTTCCGCTGATGGTGCGCGCCATCCGGCTGGCGCTGGAGGCGGTGGATACCCGGCTGGAGCAGGCGGCGCGCACGCTGGGCGCCAACCCGTGGCGGGTGTTTTTCACCATCACGCTGCCGCTGTCGCTGCCCGGCGTCATTGTCGGCGTGGTGCTGGCCTTCGCCCGCTCGCTGGGGGAGTTCGGCGCCACCATCACTTTCGTCTCCAACATTCCCGGGGAAACCCGCACCATTCCGCTGGCGATGTATACGCTGATCGAAACGCCGGGGGCGGAGGCCGCCGCCGCGCGCCTGTGTGCGATCGCCATCGTGCTGTCGCTGGCTTCGCTGATGGTGTCCGAATGGCTGGCCCGCTGGGGCCGCAAACGGATGGGGGTGTAAATGCTGGAGCTGGATTTCTCGCAGCAGCTGGGCGATCTCAATCTCAACGTCCGCGCCGATTTACCGGCGCAGGGCATCACCGCGATTTTCGGCCTGTCCGGCGCGGGCAAAACCTCCCTGATCAACGCCATCGGCGGCCTGACTCGCCTGCAGCAGGGACGCATCGTGCTCAACGGCCGCACGTTGGCGGATACCGCCACCGGCCAGTGCCTGCCGCCGGAAAAGCGCCGTATCGGCTACGTGTTTCAGGATGCGCGGCTGTTTCCGCATTATCGGGTGCGCGGCAACCTGCAGTACGGCATGGCGGCCGGCATGCGCGCGCAGTTCAACACCATCGTCGAGCTGCTGGGCATCGGGCCGTTGTTGAACCGGCTGCCGCTGACGCTCTCCGGCGGTGAAAAGCAGCGGGTGGCGATCGGCCGAGCGCTGCTGACCGCGCCGGAACTGCTGCTGATGGACGAACCGCTGGCCTCGCTCGATCTGCCGCGCAAGCGCGAGCTATTGCCGTATCTGGAGCGGTTGGCGCAGGACGTCAACATCCCCATCCTTTACGTCAGCCACAGCCTGGACGAGATCCTGCGCCTGGCCGAGCAGGTGATGGTGCTGGATCGCGGCGAAGTGCGCGCATTCGGCGGGCTGGAAGAAGTCTGGGCCAGCAGTGCGCTGCGGCCGTGGCTGCAGCGTGAAGATCAGAGCAGCGTGCTGCGCGTCAGCGTGATCGAGCATCATCAACGTTATGCCATGACGGCGTTGGCGCTTGGCGATCAGCGGCTGTGGGTCAGCGGCATCGACGCCGAATTGGGCACCCAACTGCGCATCCGCATCAACGCCGCTGACGTTTCGCTGGTGCTGCAACCGCCGGTCAACAGCAGCATTCGCAATGTGTTGCCGGCCAAGGTGAGCGAGTGTCTGGACGTGGACGGGCAGGTGGAAGTGAAACTGGCGGTCGGCGAACACGTGCTGTGGGCGCGAATTACGCCGTGGGCGCGCGATGAACTGGCGATCCGCCCTGGGCAGTGGTTGTATGCGCAGGTGAAGAGTGTATCCATCAGCCGCGAGAGCCGCTAAGGCAGGCCCTCCCGATGGGAGGGCGAAAAGATTACAGCACGCGGGTGCGGATCACCTCGGCAATGCCCGGCTGCAGGTTATCGGCGATCACCAGATCGGCGCGTTCCTTGATGGCGTCATCGGCGTTGCCCATCGCCACCCCCAACCCAACCGCTTCCAGCATGCTGATGTCGTTGTAGTTGTCGCCGAACGCCACCACCTGATCCATGCTCAATCCCTGTGACTCTACCCATTGGCGCAGGCGCTTGCCTTTGCTGTTGCCGCCTTTGGCGATATCCACCTGATCGTGCCAGGACCATTCGCACGCCAACCCCAGCTCTTTCTCCACCGTGTCGGCAAACTCGCGCAGCGCGGGGATATCGGCATGCGAGGTGGCGAATTTCCAGATCGCCTGCGCGTCGTCGGCCGCCTGCGCCAGACTGCCGACCTGCAACAGCGTCGGGCGCTGTGCCGCCGGCAGTGTCTCGGCCCAGGCCAGCGATCGGGTCACGTGGCCGCTCGGTTCCTGATACAGCATGGCGTCGTCGACGTACATCAGCCCGTGAATGTCGGTCTGCTTGAGCATCTGCAGCACCTGCTTGGCCTGATCTTTCGCCAGCGGATCGGCAGCCAGCACCTTTTTCTGCTGAAAATCATACAGGTAGGTGCCGTTGCAGCAGATGGCCGGGGTATCTATCTGCAGCGCCTGGTAAAACGGATGGATGGCGACGTGGTGGCGGCCGGTGACTACCACCACCTGGACGCCGGCGGCGCGCGCCTGCGCCAGCGCTTCCAGCGACTGCGGTAAGATGCGTTTTTGGTTGTCCAACAGGGTGCCGTCAAGATCGAGGGCGATGACGCGGTAGCTCATAGGGTTCTCGTTATCGTTAGCCATAAAATTAATCCGATGGTACCTCTTCACCCTGATGCAAACAAATCGGCCGACTCGTTACCGCTGGGCGATGATTTAATCGGATGCCGGTGAGAAGAGGGTTTTGAACATTGGCACTAACAGTTTGTTGCCATACTCGCTCAGATGATTATCGTCAAAATAGATGGGGCGTCCATTATAGGTGCCTGGGCACTTGCCGTCTTGGCAGAGGTAAGGAAGCGGATCCAAAATTTTTACGCCGCATCTTTTCGCCGCTTCGTTCTGCGCTTGCCAAACAAATGCATGGCGTTGTCGATAATCTGTTTCGGAGATGAAGATGCCGGGCTCAGAACCGCCAAAGCTCAGTGCCCGCGACAGCGTTTTCGGTACATTGACGCGCATTTCTGGCACTGGGCGCATAACATAAACTTGCCTTTCTGCTGCCATTTCGCACAGGGTGCCGACGAGCGATGTTTTGAACTCGGACAGAAAAGCCGGCTCAGGGCTGCGATACACCGTCGAAAAGTACACTGACGGTTGGTTCAGCTTAGCGCCCGCAATTTGTTGGCCGAAAGCATAGGCGCTGGTTCGGTTAATCACCACCACGGGGATATTGCTGTCCAGCGTGAAAAGTTTTTCTTTTATCCACTGATTGAATTCTTTGCATTGAATATTATCGTCAAGTGCGCCGGGAACAACCTTCGCTCCGGACAGCGTCGGGCAGCCGGCATAAGTGAGATTGAGAAGTCCATCGGTTTGATTGGGCAGGGCGGACTCGACAGCAGAGATCATCGCATCGCCGTGGCTATCGCCAACGACGATAACCCTGATATTTTTGCCGCCATAGAGACAGGATGGCGAGCTGATACCGGATTTGGCGAAGCATTCATCTCTGTTGGCGAGCATGTTGGTGCTTTCGTTGGCGATCAGATCGATTTGCTGCGGTAACCTGATGGAAAAATTAACAGTAAACAGTGTGACGCACAGCGCAGCAACCAGCAGGGTGGCGATACTGATTGAACACGCAGATTGACGATTTGTTTGCCTTGAAAGCCATTTGCGGGCGGGGTTTTCTATAAGGCGAAGCGACAACTCGCCAAGCAACAGGCTGGCCAGTAATCCCGTCGCTACCCATTTCATGTCGGATTGCGTATTGGTGTAGACCAGCACCACCACGATCGGCCAATGCCAAAGATAGATAGAGTAGGATGACGCGCCGAGACGTGCCGCGATGGGGTTTGAGGTAAAGCGTGAATCCTGACGGGCCGCGGCGAGCACCAGCATGGCGCCGATCACCGGCAACAGGGCGTTGTAACCGGGCCAGGGCATACTGGAGTCAAACGTCGTTATGGCTATCACAATACACAGTATGCCTAGCCATTCGGTATAAATACGGGTTTTTCTGCTGAAGGCTAGGTTTTGCGTCAACCGCCAGACAATCCCACCTGCCAGCATTTCCCAGGCGCGGGTTGGGATAAGGAAAAAACCGGCGGAGGGCGCGATGTATGACAAGATGACTGATAAGCCAAAGGAGAGCGAGCCGGCTAACACGATGACGCACAGGAGTCCGTGTTTGCCCCACAGTCGCCAGACCAGCATGAAAGCCAGCGGCAGAATAATGTAGAACTGCCATTCAACGGATAGCGACCAGGTGTGCAGCAGCCATTTTTCATGGGATGCGCTGTCAAAATAGCCGGCCTCTTTCCAAAACTTCACGTTAGACATGAAGAGAATAGTGGTGAAGGCGTGTTTTGCCAGTTGAACATAATCTGGAGTCGGCAACCAAAACCAACCCAGACACAGCAAGGTCAGACAAAGCGCCAACATGGCGGGAATGATGCGTCTGGCCCTGGCAAGGTAAAATTGCCAAAGTGAGAACCGACCTTCTTCCTGACCGGAAACGATGATTCGCGTCATCAGGAAACCGGATATGACGAAGAAAATATCCACGCCAACAAAACCACCGGCAAAACCCGGGAAGCCGAAATGAAAAAGTACGACGGCGATTACTGCCCAAGCTCTAAGCCCGTTGATGTCATGTCTGAAATTCTGTGAAGAAGAAAGCATATCTATTACTCATTAAATGTATTTTTGGGTTTTTTATAGTCATCCATAAGGCGTGCGGGCACGCTTTTCCATGGTGTTATTGCAATCGCGATTGACGTGTTTTTTATTAATCCCTCTTAATTATTTTTCATTTTTATTTATGTATGTAGCCAAATGCATTCATCATGAGAATTATTAAAGGGCACGCCACTGGCATAGGTGGCATGCCAGAGCCGACATAACTGTTATGTTCAGCGAGTCATAGGCGTGTCTGTACCGACCGTGGGCGGCAATATGTTATATATCGATTAATTAATGTTTGTTATTTTCTTAATTTTATCTATGTATATTAATTATGATAATCGCTTTGGTTATTTATATTAATTATGTTTTTAATGACGCCAGGTGGTTATGTGTATTGCTAATGTAAAGGTGACTAACCGTGCGGCGGCAAATTCTATTTTAAATCTTGAGCAGGCTTATTAATCTATCAATAATTCGTGAGTCTGTCTCTCATTCTCTATGACTGCTCGTTTTCGATAAGAAAATCGCAGCAGACGTTAGGATAATGGCTTTTGGTATTTTGAAAGTGGATGAACGAATGTGGCTGGGGGATTTAAGCGTAATGCGGTAGTGCCATGCGACGGATGTGCGGTAAGCTAGGGGCAATCGAACGGCCTGAAACCGGTTCCTCTTTTACCCTTTGCAAGGAGAACACATGAAGCAAATCGTTTATGTCGCCAGCCCGGAGAGCCAGCAGATCCACGTCTGGCAGTTGGACGACGCCGGCGCGCTGACGCTGCTGCAAACCGTTGACGTGCCGGGCCAGGTGCAGCCGATGACCCTTCATCCGGACAAGACCCACCTGTACGTCGGCGTGCGTCCGGCGTTCGGCATCGTCAGCTACCGCATCGAGGCGGACGGCACGCTGCAGCAGGCCGGCATGGCGCCGCTGCCGGGCAGCCCGACCCATATCTCCACCGATTTGCAGGGGCGTTATCTGTTCTCCGCCTCCTACAGCGGCAACTGCGCCAGCATCAGCCCGATCGGCCACGACGGCGTGGTAACGGCGCCGATCCAGCAGATCGACGGCCTGAACGCGCCGCACTCGGCGAACATCGATCCGACCAACCAGCTGGTGCTGGTGCCGTGCCTGAAAGAAGACCGCATCCGCCTGTTCAATCTGAGCCTGGCCGGGCAGCTGACGCCGCACGCGCAGGACGCGGTGGATATCGCCGCCGACGCCGGTCCGCGCCATATGGCGTTCCACCACAACGACAAGTTCGCCTACTGCGTCAATGAGCTGAATGGCACGGTAGACGTGCTGGCCATTTCGGAAAACGGCGGCAAGTACAGCGTGACGCAGACGCTGGACATCATGCCGAGCGATTTCGACGGCACCCGCTGGGCGGCGGACATTCATATCACGCCGAACGGCCGCTTCCTGTACACCAGCGATCGCACCGCCAGCATTCTGACCATCTTCAGCGTTTCCGAAGACGGCGGCACGCTGAGCCTGGTCGGCTATCATCCGACTGAAACGCAGCCGCGTGGTTTCAATATCGATCACAGCGGCCGCTTCGTGATTTCGTCCGGCCAGAAATCCGATCACATCGCGGTGCATGAGATTGACCAGAGCAGCGGCGAGCTGACCACGCTGGCGCGTTATCCGGTGGGCAAAGGCCCGATGTGGGTGAGCGTGCTGGCGAAGTAATTTGTCGGCCAGACTCGAGTGGAAAGCGCGGTGCGGTTGACCGCGCTTTTTTATTGGCGGGGGATCAGTTGAACATCACCGTCAGCGTGGCGCTGCCGAGACTGTGGAAATGGACGTTGAAGCCCACCAGCGCGCCGCTGGAACCCTCATCCACGTCAATGCGCTCCACGTCCAGCGCATGCACGGTGAACTGGTAGCGGTGGCTCTCGCCCGCTGGCGGCGCCGCGCCGCCGTAACCGGCCGAACCGAAGTCGGTGCGGGTCTGCAACGCGCCGGCGGGCAGCGGCGCTTTGCCGGAGCCCGCGCCCTGCGGCAGCTCGCGCACGTCGGCGGGAATGTTGGCCACCACCCAGTGCCACCAGCCGGAGCCGGTCGGGGCATCGGGATCGTAAACGGCGATCACGAAGCTCTTGGTGCCGGCCGGCACGCCGTCCCAGGCCAGGTGGGGCGACAGGTTATCGCCGTGGTAGCCCATGCCGTTGAAAACCTGCTGCTGCGGCAGCTTGCCGCCGTCCTGCAGATCGTTGCTGTACAAACGAAAAGCCATAGTGACTCCCAGTTGCGATAAAAGCAGAGCCCTTAAGCTAGATCTTTTTGGTGGAACAATACAAGCCCTTGCGCCAGCGGCGGGCGGTTGATCTCGACGGTGACATGCACCAGTTCGGGATGAACGGCCAACAGTCGACGTATCCTGTCGGCGGTGAGGGCGCGATCGGCGCTGCTCAGGGCGATGACGCAATGATATTTTCCTTTGCCGATACGGCCTAAATGCAAATCGGTCAGCGTGAGCGAGTGGCCGGAGGTGGCCAGCGTTTGACGAATCTCTTGTGCAACGGGAGCGTCCATTTCGGCATCCAGCAAAATCTTCCCGCTATCGCGCATCAGGCTATAGGCCCAGGCGGCAACCATCATCGCGCCGACGATGCCCATCAGAGGATCGAGCCAAACGGCGCCCCAAAGCTTGCCGCCGAACAGTGCGACGATCGCCAGTACCGAAGTGGCCGCGTCGGCGATGACGTGGATATAAGCGGAACGCAGGTTGAGGTCATGATGATGGTCATCGTGATCATCCCCGTGATGATGATGGTGGTGGCCGCCGCCGCGCAACAGCCAAGCGCAAAGCAGATTGACGGCCAGCCCGATCGTACCGATGGCGATGGCTTCGTTGTAATGAATCGGGCTGGGATTCATCAGCCTCTGCGCAGACTGGAACAGCATCAGCGCTGCCACCAGCACCAACAACACCGCGCTGGTGTAGCCGGCCAGCACTTCTATCTTCCAGGTGCCGAGGCTGAAGCGGCGATCTTTAGCCAGCCGTCGTGCGGCGCCGTAAGCCAGCACCGACAGGCCCAGAGCCAGCGCGTGCGAGCTCATGTGCCAACCGTCGGCCAGCAATGCCATCGAGTTAAACAGCCAGCCCGCGGCTATCTCGATGACCATCATACTGGCGGTGAGTATCACCGCCCATCTGGTGTTTCTTTCAGCCAATGGGTTACCATCGTCAAAAACGTGGCTGTGCTCGCGGCGCAAAGCGGGCGCGTGAGAAGTCATGGTGAAGTTCCTCAGCAAAAGGTAGTGTGCTGAAATATACTATACCCCAGTATAGTAAATAACAATCAGGCGGAAATGATGAGTCATACCATCAGAGATCAAAAGAAGCTGTTGGCGCGGGTGCGCCGCATTAAAGGGCAGGCCGAAGCGCTGGAGCGCGCGCTGGAAAGCGGCGGTGAGTGTTCTGCTATTCTGCAGCAGATTGCGGCGGTGCGCGGCGCGGTCAACGGTTTGATGGCGCAGGTGCTGGAAGGGCACGTGCGCGAACACTTGGCTGCTGCGGACGCCACGCCGCAGCAGCGTGAGCAAGACATCGAGCAATTGATGACCGTCTTACGTTCCTATATGAAATAACCATGATTTCACTGAAAAAACGCACGCCGTGGTTTGGCTGGCTGCGCCGTTGGGCCAAAAGCATCAAGCGCGATATCTATGCGCTGTGGCTGGCGGCCCGCGATCGCCGCACCCCGTGGTACGCCAAGCTGATCGCGCTGCTGGTGGCCGGCTATGCGATCTCGCCGATCGATCTGATCCCGGACTTCATTCCGGTATTGGGCTATCTGGATGATGTGATCATTGTGCCGTTGGGCATCATGCTGGCGGTGCGCCTGATCCCCAAGCCGCTGATGGCCGAGCTGCGCGAGAAGGCGCAACAGCGTGTCGATAATCCCACCGGCCGCATGGCGGCGGCGATGATCATTTTACTCTGGCTGCTGTGCCTGGGGCTGCTGGCCCGCTATCTGGACCAGCATTGGTAGGGGTCAGCGCGCGGCTGCGGCCACGGCTGCGGTCAGGCGGCTGAGCTGTTCCGCTTCGATGATGTAAGGCGGCATCAGGTAAATCAGTTTGCCGAACGGCCGGATCCACACCCCGCGCTCGACGAAACCGCGCTGCAGTTCGGCGACATCCACCGGTTCGCGCATCTCCACCACCCCAATCGCCCCCAGCACCCGCACGTCCGCCACCTTCGGCAGCGCCGCTAACGGCAGCAGTTCCTGCTTCAGCTGGGCTTCGATGGCGCTCACCTGTGCCTGCCAGCGATTTTCCGCCAGCAGCGCCATGCTGGCGTCCGCCACCGCGCAGGCCAGCGGGTTGCCCATAAAGGTCGGCCCGTGCATGAAGCAACCGGCTGCGCCGTTGCTGATGGTCTCCGCCACGTGGCGGGTGGTCAGAGTGGCGGAGAGGGTCATGTAACCGCCGGTCAGCGCCTTGCCCAGGCAGAGAATGTCCGGCACCACCTGCGCGTGTTCGCAGGCGAATAGCTTGCCGGTGCGGCCGAAGCCGGTGGCGATCTCGTCGGCGATCAGCAGCACCTGATGGCGATCGCACAGCTCGCGTACCCGCTTGAGGTAGGTTGGGTGGTAGATGCGCATGCCGCCGGCGCCTTGCACCACCGGCTCCAGGATCACCGCCGCCACCTCACCGGCGTGCTGCTCCAGCAGCGCGGCGAACGGGGCGATGTCCTCTTCACGCCATTCTTCGTCGAAGCGGCACTGCGGCGCGGTGGCGAACAGATGCGGTGCCAGATAGCCCTGATAGAGGCTATGCATCGAGTTGTCCGGATCGCAGACCGACATTGCGCCGAAGGTATCGCCGTGATAGCCGTGGCGCAGCGTCAGGATGCGCTGCCGCCGCTCACCGCGCGCCTGCCAGTACTGCAGCGCCATCTTCAGCGACACTTCCACCGCCACCGAACCGGAATCCGCCAGGAACACGCACTGCAACGCTTCCGGCGTCATATCCACTAACCGGCGGCACAGCGAGATGGCGGCCGGATGGGTAATACCGCCGAACATCACGTGCGACATCTTTTCCAGCTGCTGGCTGGCGGCCTGATTCAGGTGCGGATGGTTGTAACCGTGGATCGCCGCCCACCAGGAGGACATGCCGTCCACCAGACGCCGGCCGTCGGCCAGCTGCAGCTCGACGCCGCTGGCCGACTCGATCGGATAACAGGGCAGCGGGCGGCTCATGGAGGTGTAGGGGTGCCAGATATGACGTTGGTCGAACGCCAGGTCGGAAGCGGTCACGGACATACTTGTAAACCAAATTGAATTAAGATTGGTTGACAGTATATCCACAATATTTAAACTGGCGACACTTTTTCGTTTTGGAGACGCCATGATGGCCGACCGCATTCACTGGACAGTAGGGCAAGCCCAGGCCCTGTTTGATAAACCTCTGCTTGAACTGCTGTTCGAAGCGCAAACCGTACACCGCCAGCACTTCGACCCGCGTCAGGTGCAGGTCAGCACGCTGTTGTCGATCAAGACCGGCGCCTGCCCGGAAGACTGCAAATACTGCCCGCAGAGCTCGCGCTACAAAACCGGCCTGGAGTCGGAGCGGTTGATGCAGGTTGAGCAGGTGCTGGAATCGGCGCGCAAGGCCAAGGCGAACGGCTCGACCCGTTTTTGCATGGGCGCGGCGTGGAAGAACCCGCACGAGCGCGACATGCCTTATCTGCAGCAGATGGTGCAGGGCGTGAAAGCGATGGGCATGGAAACCTGCATGACGCTGGGTACGCTGGATGGCACCCAGGCCGAGCGGTTGGCGGAGGCCGGGCTGGATTACTACAACCATAACCTCGACACCTCGCCGGAGTTCTACGGCAGCATCATCACCACCCGCAGCTACCAGGAACGTTTGGATACGCTCGACAAGGTGCGCGACGCCGGCATCAAAGTCTGTTCCGGCGGCATCGTCGGGCTGGGAGAAACGGTGCGCGATCGCGCCGGGCTGCTGGTGCAGCTGGCCAACCTGCCGAAGCCGCCGGAGAGCGTGCCGATCAACATGCTGGTGAAGGTGAAAGGTACGCCGCTGGCGGATAACGACGATGTCGATCCATTCGATTTCATCCGTACCATCGCAGTCGCGCGCATCATGATGCCGGCCTCTTATGTCCGTCTCTCCGCCGGTCGTGAACAGATGAATGAACAGACGCAGGCGATGTGCTTCATGGCCGGCGCCAACTCGATCTTCTACGGCTGCAAGCTGCTGACCACGCCGAACCCGGAAGAAGACAAAGACCTGCAGCTGTTCCGCAAGCTGGGGTTGAACCCGCAGCAGACCGCCACCGAACACGGCGACAACCAGCAACAGCAGGTGCTGGCTAAGCAGCTGCTGAATGCCGATACCGCCGAGTTTTACAACGCGGCGCCGTGATGAGCTGGTCACAACGTATCGAGCAGGCGCTGGCGGAGCGGCGTTTGAACGCTGCCTACCGTCGCCGACAGGCCACCGAGGGCGGCAATGGTCGCCAGATCCGGCTTGGCGATCGTCTCTACCTGAATTTCTCCGGCAATGACTATCTGGGGCTGAGCCAGGATGCGCGGGTGATCGCCGCCTGGCAGCAGGGCGCGCAGCGTTACGGCGTCGGCAGCGGCGGTTCGGGCCACGTTACCGGCTTTTGCGCGGCGCATCAGGCGCTGGAAGAGCAGCTAGCGGAGTGGCTCGGTTATCCGCGCGCGCTGCTGTTCATTTCCGGCTATGCCGCCAATCAGGCGGTGTTGGCGGCGCTGATGCAGAAAGGCGATCGCATTTTGGCCGATCGTCTCAGCCACGCCTCGCTGCTGGAGGCGGCGGCGCAGTCGCCGGCCGAGCTGCGCCGATTCCAGCACAATCAGCCGCAGGCATTGGCGGATCTGTTGGCCAAACCCTGCGACGGGCAGCGGCTGGCGGTGACCGAAGGGGTGTTCAGCATGGACGGCGACGGGGCACCGTTGGCGGAACTGCATCGTTTAACCCGTGCGGCGGGCGTCTGGCTGATGGTGGACGATGCCCACGGCGTCGGCGTGCGCGGCGAGCAAGGCCGCGGCAGCTGCTGGCAGCAGGGCGTGCGCCCTGAACTGCTGGTGGCGACCTTTGGCAAGGCGTTCGGTGTCAGCGGCGCGGCGGTGCTGTGCGATGAGGCGACCGCCGAGTACCTGCTGCAGTTCGCCCGCCATCTGATTTACAGCACCGCGATGCCGCCGGCGCAGGCCTGCGCGCTGCAGGCGGCGCTGGCCTGCATTCGAGAGGGCGATGAACTGCGCGCCCGACTGCAGGACAACATTCGGCGCTTCCGCCAGGGGGCGGCGCCGCTGGCGCTGACCCTGACGGACTCCGACACCGCCATCCAGCCGCTGCTGATAGGGGACAATCAGCGCACGCTCGATTTGGCGACAAGGCTGCGCGAGCGCGGATTGTGGGTGAGCGCCATTCGTCCGCCGACGGTGCCGCCGGGCGGCGCGCGGCTGCGCATTACCCTGACGGCGGCGCATCAGCCGCAGGATATCGATCGTCTGCTGGAGGTATTGCATGACGTCAGCCAATGACAGGGTGAACAAACAGGCGGTCGCCTCGGCTTTCAGCCGCGCGGCAGGCAGCTACGACGCCGCCGCCGCGCTGCAGCGTGACGTTGGCGAGCGCTTACTGAGGATGGGGAACGCTCATCCGGGCGAACGCCTGTTGGACGCCGGCTGCGGCACCGGCTATTTCAGCCGCCGGTGGCGCGAGCGCGGCAAGCAGGTGACGGCGCTTGATCTGGCGCCGGGGATGTTGGCATTCGCCCGCCAGCAACAGGCGGCGCACCATTATCTGCTGGGCGATATCGAGCAGGTGCCGTTGCCCGACGCGGCGATGGACATCTGTTTCAGCAGCCTGGTGGTGCAGTGGTGCAGCGATCTGCCCGCAGCGTTGGCGGAGCTGTATCGCGTCACCCGGCCCGGCGGCGTGATCCTGTTCTCCACGCTGGCGGCGGGATCGCTGCAGGAGTTGGGGGACGCCTGGCAACAGGTGGATGGCGAGCGCCACGTGAACGCCTTCCTGCCGCTGGCGCAGATCCGTGCCGCCTGTGCCGACTATCGACACGAGCTGGTGACGGAGCTGCGCACCCTGAATTATCCGGACGTGATGACGCTGATGCGTTCGCTTAAGGGCATCGGGGCGACGCATCTGCACCAGGGACGCGAGGGCGGCCTGATGTCGCGCGGCCGTCTCGCCGCTTTGCAGGCGGCTTACCCGTGCCGGCAGGGGCAGTTCCCGCTCAGCTATCATCTGGCTTATGGAGTGATTTATCGTGATTAAACGTTGGTTCGTGACCGGCACCGACACCGAGGTCGGGAAAACTGTCGCCAGCAGCGCCTTGCTGCAGGCCGCCAATCTGGCGGGCTACCGCAGCGCCGGCTATAAGCCGGTGGCCTCGGGCAGCGAGATGACCACCGAGGGGCTGCGCAACGGCGACGCGCTGGCGCTGCAGGCCAACAGCGGCGTGGCGCTGGAGTACGACGAAGTGAACCCTTACGTTTTTGCCGAACCGACTTCGCCGCATATCGTTAGCGCCGATGAAGGCCGGCCGATCGACGCGGCGCGGCTGTCCGACGGCCTGCGCCGGCTGGAACAGCGCGCCGACTGGGTATTGGTCGAGGGCGCCGGCGGGTGGTTTACTCCGTTGTCGGCGCAGTACACCTTCGCCGACTGGGTGCAGCAGGAGCAGCTGCCGGTGATCCTGGTGGTGGGTATCAAACTGGGCTGCATCAACCATGCGGTGTTGACGGCGCAGGCGGTGCAACAGGCGGGGCTGACGCTGGCCGGTTGGATCGCCAACGACGTGGCACCGCCGGGGCGACGGCATCAGGAATACCTGGCCACGCTGCGCCGCATGCTGCCGGCGCCGCTGCTGGGCGAAATCCCGCACCTGCCGCAGGCCGAACGGGCGCCGCTGGGGCAATATCTGGATATCAGCCTGCTGGCGCAGTGAGAGGCTCTGGCTGATTGGTAACAACGCCGGGTCTTATAGCCCGGCGTTGGCTTTTACATGGCGGTAATGCAGGCGTTATCGAGATAAAGTACGCCATTTTTCGCTAGGGCAAACAGGTTGAACGTCAGGATGACATGGGTCGCCCAGACCGGGACTTTTCGTCGATTGGTGTTGAAACGATATTCGGTAAATTCGGTGTAAGCATCGGCTTTCATGACGGCATCCCAGGCTGCCGGCGCGGCTTTGGCGACGATCGAGATGCCGTTGTCCGCATGCTCCTGAATACAGGCGTACTGTAGCGTCGCAAACAGATTGCCGGTGCCGCCGTTGACCGTTTTCAGGGTAAAACAGGCACCCAACTGTTCATATTGCGCGACGGGCACGCTCACTCTCACCCCGGCGTTGGTATTGGCGTTGCCCAATTTGCTCACTTTCAGGGCGTTGCCGCCGCCGATGCCCGCGCCGGCTTCGATACCGATAGTCACCGCGTCTGAGGTAAAGGGATCGTCGATCGTGCCGCCGGTCACTTCCCAGCCGAACGGTTTGGCGGAAAAGGCGAAATCGCCGTCTTTGAGTTTGTTATTCACGGCGCCGACCAGCGTCTGGATCCCGGCGCCACCCCCACCGCCATCCAGTCGGCTATTGGCGATGACAAAGTCACCGGTACCGCTGAAGTAGCGACCGCTGGCGGTTCTTACGCCATAGAACTTCACGCTGTCGACGATAATCCCGCTACTGCCGGTCTCGGCATAAAACAGCGACGTTTGCGCCAGCCGGCCGCCGGCGACGATGATTTCGCCACCGTGAATCAACAGCGATGCGTTTTGATTGGCGCTGCAGCGGAAGGGGATATCCGTGAGCGGGCTATTGCCGTTGTTGAATTCCATATGGCAGCCATGCAGCTCAATGCTACCGGCTTCGACGTAGGCTATCGAACCGGCATAGTCGATCGAGGTGCCGAACAGGCGGAAGGCACCGTTGGGGTTGGCATTGCGAACGGCCAGCCCCTGGGAATTGCCGAGGGTGCCGCCGAAGAAGTTGATACCTTCACCGAAGTTTTGGGCTCCGCTGCTCGTTGAGGGCATATGCAGACTTTCAAAACAGCGAATGACTTCACAGGCATAGTGGTGGGCGATATAGGCATTGGTACCATAGTACAGGCCGTAGTAGAAGCCGGAAACATAGACGTTATTGACCGAGAAGTTGCCCAGCGACCCTTCAGGCGAATGGAAACGGATACCATCGGTGTAGTTGTATTCGGTCGGGGTTTCATCCTTGCCTTTGTTAATTTTGGCGCCAATGCCTTTGACGGTGAAATCTTTTAAGATAGGCGCCGGTCGAATAGGAACGTTGTTATCCAGCGCGCCGCTGCTGGTATAGCAACGCAGGAAATAGTTATGGTCGCTTTCCGTGCCGTTGGGGATGGTGGCGTTGATGCTGATGCCGTTGCCGTCGAGATAAACGAAGCCGACATTGATATCGGTTTTCGGCGCGGTCCAGGTGGCAAAAGGCGCGGCGAATCTGACGATCGTCGGGCGTTTTAACGTGTTGATGATGAAATCCTGCGCACTGACCAGCTCATCACGTGAGCTGACATAAATACCTTCAATATTCAGACGTTCCTGCAGACTCCAGTTTTTGTTGCGTAAATCCGCGTATTGAATAAATGCTGCGTTGTTGTCTGTCATGCTTACATCCCTCGATATTATGGTGTCGGTGTGACCCCTATCGAGTATGAAAAGACGGCGGGCCCATGCCTATTAGGTACAGACCGGCCGTGACTGATACAACAGCAACTTAATCGGTAACCCGAACGCTCATTCTGCCAGACCGACGCCGATCAGCGCCTCATCCAGCTGCGCCAGCGCGCCGTGCGCCACTGTGCGCCCGCTATCCAGCAGGCAAAAGCGATCCGCCACCCGGCGCACGAACGGCAGCTGATGTTCTACCAACAAAATGGTCATGCCCAACTCATAGTTGAGCCTGCGGATCACGTTGCCGATGTCGGCGGCGATCGAAGGCGGCACGCCCGCCGTCGGTTCGTCGAGGATCAGCAGCGCCGGTTCCTGGGCCAACGCACGGCCGATGGCCAGCTGGCGTTGGGCGCCTGCGCACAGATCGCCGGCGCGGCGGGCGCGCATCTGGCGCAAGTTGGGGAACAGGCTGTAGATCAGCGGCGGAATGCGGCGAGGAGCGCCGCGCACGGCCATCTGCGCCACCTGCAGATTCTCTTCCACGCTCAGCTGCGAGAAGAGTTGCCGCCCCTGGGGCACGTGGCTGATGCCCAGCGCGGCCCGGCGCTCCATCGGCTGCAACAGCAGGTTTTGCGGCGGCTCATCCGCCGGCTGCCAGGTCATGCTGCCGCTCACCACCGGCAAGTGCCCCACGATACAGTTGACCAGCGTGGTTTTGCCCACGCCGTTGCGCCCGAGCAGCACGGTGCACTGGCCGCGCGGCAGCTCCAGATTGATGTCCCACAGGATGTGGTTCTGCCCGTAAAATTGATTGACCGATCTCAGGCTCAGCATTTGGCATTCTCCTCATCGACGCCCATTCCACCCGTTGGCGGGTTGCTGCAAAGGCCGCTTTGGCGGCTGATTTCCCGAGTGTGGCAATGCCTGGAACAAAATGCCGTCCGTCCGATGCCCGAACACGGTTAGCGGTGGACGGAATGACAGTCAATATGTCGTGAAAAGCGACGCTTATGACGACTTGGTGTCGTTCTCGCGCTTTTACGAAGGATAGTGCGACGCCGGGATGGGGCACTGGGCAGCGCATTATGCTGCCGCGCCCGGTATGCACGCAGAAAGATAAAGCAACTCCCAGGCCAGTTTTGTCGTCGGATGAAAATGGCAGGTTGTTATCGTCTTGTTAACCGCCGGTCGGGCCTGACGGGCGGCGCCGCGGCGGCTCGAAAATACGCGGGGAAGTTAACCCGAACGTTTTTTGCACTCTTGTGGTGCTCCCCGAGGTGGGCGTGGTGCAAGGCGTTGCGCCGCCGTCAAGAACGATCGGGGCGAAAGGGGACAATGCGATTTTGGCAATGGGGATTTTTAGTATTAATCGGCATAAACAAAGCGATATTTTTATGAAAAAATAACTAAAAAAGGCATTTTGGCGAGTGTAAAGGGCGAAAAGCTTTCTTTCTGTAACTCCCGCCACGGGCGGGGCGGTGAGAGTTATCCACTATTCCTGTGGATAACCTTGTGTATTAGATTTAGAAAAACGCTGTAAAGCGAGAGCGGACGCGGGTTCTGTTCGCTTTGTCCGCATTCTCGTCTTTTTATTAAATTAATTAAATATCAATAGGTTAATTAAAATCAAGACGCAAGGGTATTGTTCGCGCTTCTATGTATGATTTTTCGCCGCGGTGCTATCAATAAGTTAATTTGCGGCAAGTTCTGGGGATAAATCTGTTATTGACAATAAAAATGTCACCCGACTGTAACGCCACGGTGCAATGACGCGCTCGCCACGCCGGGCGCAGCGACGAATCCGCTTGAAGCTGGTTTTATATCCAGTATCATGGGCACTGGCGCAAATCGCCGACACTTTCCATAATTAGGGGCCATGCCCGGCGCAGAGCCGGCTGGCCGCCTGAGCGCGCGCATCTCCACAGGGTAGCCGAGCCATGAGTAAACTGTTCAAACTGCATTCTGAATTCAAACCGGCCGGCGATCAGCCGGAAGCCATCCGCAAGCTGGAAGAGGGGCTGGAAGACGGCCTGGCGCACCAGACGCTGCTGGGGGTCACCGGTTCGGGCAAGACCTTCACCATCGCCAACGTGATAGCCGATTTAAATCGGCCGACCATGGTGCTGGCGCCGAACAAGACGTTGGCGGCGCAGCTGTACGGCGAGATGAAAGAGTTTTTCCCGGAGAATGCGGTGGAGTACTTCGTCTCCTACTACGACTACTACCAGCCGGAAGCCTACGTGCCGAGCTCCGACACCTTCATTGAAAAAGACGCGTCGGTGAACGAGCACATCGAGCAGATGCGTCTTTCCGCCACCAAGGCGCTGCTCGAACGGCGCGACGTGGTGGTGGTGGCGTCGGTGTCGGCGATCTACGGCCTGGGGGATCCGGATCTTTACCTGAAGATGATGCTGCATCTGACCCAGGGCATGATCATCGATCAACGCTCCATTTTGCGCCGGCTGGCGGAGCTGCAGTATTCCCGCAACGATCAGGCCTTCCAGCGCGCCACCTTCCGCGTGCGCGGCGAGGTGATCGACATTTACCCGGCGGAATCGGACGAGCTGGCGCTGCGCGTCGAGCTGTTCGACGAAGAAGTGGAACGGCTGTCGCTGTTCGATCCGCTGACCGGGCAGATCGAGCAGGTGGTGCCGCGTTTTACCATTTACCCTAAGTCGCACTACGTCACGCCGCGCGAGCGGATCATACAGGCGATGGAAGAGATCAAGGTCGATCTGGCGGAGCGCCGCAAGGTGTTGCTGGCCAACAACAAGCTGCTGGAAGAGCAGCGCCTGACGCAGCGCACCCAGTTCGATCTGGAGATGATGAACGAACTGGGTTACTGCTCGGGCATCGAAAACTATTCGCGCTACCTGTCCGGCCGCGCCGAGGGTGAACCGCCGCCGACGCTGTTCGATTACCTGCCGGCGGACGGCCTGCTGGTGGTCGACGAATCCCACGTCACCATTCCGCAGATCGGCGCGATGTTCAAGGGCGACCGCGCGCGTAAGGAAACGCTGGTGGAATACGGTTTCCGCCTGCCGTCGGCGCTGGATAACCGCCCGCTGCGCTTCGAGGAGTTCGAGGCGCTGGCACCGCAGACCATCTATGTCTCCGCGACGCCGGGCAAATATGAGCTGGAGAAATCCGGCGGCGATCTGATCGATCAGGTGGTGCGTCCGACCGGGTTGCTGGATCCGATCGTCGAGGTGCGGCCGGTCGCCACCCAGGTGGACGATCTGCTCTCCGAGATCCGCAAGCGCGCGGCGATCAACGAGCGCGTGCTGGTGACCACCCTGACCAAACGCATGGCGGAAGATCTGACCGAATACCTGGAAGAGCATGGCGAGCGCGTGCGCTATCTGCACTCGGACATCGATACCGTGGAACGGGTCGAAATCATCCGCGATCTGCGTCTGGGCGAGTTTGACGTGCTGGTGGGCATCAACCTGTTGCGTGAGGGGCTCGACATGCCTGAGGTGTCGCTGGTGGCGATTCTGGACGCCGACAAGGAAGGCTTCCTGCGCTCCGAGCGTTCGCTGATCCAGACCATCGGCCGCGCGGCGCGTAACCTGAACGGCAAGGCGATCCTGTATGGCGATCGCATCACCGATTCAATGGCCAAGGCGATCGGCGAAACCGAGCGGCGCCGCGCCAAGCAGCAGGCGTACAACGAAGCCAACGGCATCGTGCCGCAGGGGCTGAACAAGAAGATCGGCGATATCCTGCAGATCGGCCAACCGGTCAACCGCGCCAAGGGCAAAGGCAAGGGCAAGGCAGTGGAAAGCGGCACTCAGCTTCAGAACCTTACGCCGAAAGCGTTGGATCAGAAGATCCGCGATCTGGAGGCGCAGATGTACACTCACGCGCAGAACCTGGAGTTCGAACAGGCGGCGGCGCTGCGCGACGAAATCCATCAGCTGCGCGAGCAGTTCATCGCGATTTCCTGATCGTTTGGCGGCGCCTGCGCTGCGGGCGTCAAAATTCCTTGTCGGCCGCGTCAAAGCTGTTATGGTGTGCGGCCCGATCTGACCGCGAGAGTACCGAACATGAACCAACACCAGTCTAAAGACCCGCTGCACGGCATAACGCTGGAGCAACTGCTGAATAAACTGGTGGATCACTACGGTTGGTCCGAGCTGGGCGAGCGTATTCGCATCAACTGTTTCCGCAGCGATCCGAGCATCAAGTCCAGCCTGAAGTTTTTGCGCCGTACGCCCTGGGCGCGCAAAGAGGTGGAAGATTTGTATATCGATATGGTCAGCCATCCCGCCCCGGCCAGCGATAACCCCTGGCTGCGCGGGCGCGACGGCTAAATTCGGTCAGCGGCGGGCGGCCAGCTCCACCAGCGCCTGATCCAGCGCCTGACGCAGCAGCTGGCGATCGTGGCGGTAGGGGATGTCGCTCGCTTCCAGCGGCTGTTGAATCACCACCCGATCCTGCACTTCACTGGCGTCCACCGCCGGGCCGACGATCAGCGCGTCGATCATAGGGCGGCCGATCTTATCTTCCATCAGCGTCAGCTTATCCTTTAACGACAGCGCCGCGGCGGCCACGCTCAGCTCGCGGCCGAGGTTGCCGATATAGATCATGCTGGCGCTGCTGCGGCGCAGCGCCTGGGTGAGATCGTCCAGCAGCAGCAGCGGCATCAGGCTGGTGAGGAAACTGCCTGGCCCGATCAGGATCACGTCGGCCTGCGCGATGGCGTCCAGCGCTTCGCGCGTGGCGTTGACCGGCGGCGACAGCATCAGCTCCTGCGGCATATGGGTCAGCTGATCGACATTCACTTCACCGTAAACATGGTTGCCTTCGTGATCGTGCGCCATCAAATCCACCGGCTGTTCCGACATCGGGATCAGCGCGGCGTCCACCTTCAGCAGGCTGCGCACCAGGTTGATCGCTTCCAGCGGGCGCACGCTCAGGTGATCCAGCGCTTTCAACATCAGGTTGCCGAGGTTGTGGCCGGCCAGTTCGCCGTTGCCGCTGAAGCGGTATTCGAACATCGCCGAGGCGACGCTCGGTTCGGTGATCAGCTGGTTGAGACAGTTACGGGTATCGCCCCAGGCAATGCCGCCTTCCGAACGACGGATACGGCCGGTGGAGCCGCCGTTGTCGGTGGTGGTGACGATGCCGGTCAGGCGTGAGCCTAAGGACGACAGGGCCGACATGACACGGCCCAGGCCGTGTCCGCCGCCTAACGCCACCACGCGGTCGAGATCGGCCAGGGTACGATTGAGCATAAATTTCCTTACAAAGGGGCTGAACTGCCCGCATAAGGTAGCGGATCCGGCGTAAAAACGCGATAAGAGTGTCATTTGCGTGATTCCGGTCAATTCGTCCGCGCAAGCGATGTTTATCATGGTTTACCAGAATACGCGGCGTCCAAAAACGCTGTATAGACAATTATATAGCGAATTTACGCGTTGGCTATCGTTACCGATTAGCGCTAGAATTCTGTTGAAAACCACGGTTTCGTTCCGGCTACTTAAGGTAGCGGAAAGAGAAATCAAACTCCTAGCCCCTGCGCCTACGTTGTTCATCATGAACGATATGGCGCCTGGGCCGTGGCGAAGTCAGCCACCAGGGTGCAGAGGGGAAACGCTCGCATCTCCCGACTTTGGAAAGGTGTTATGGTACCGCAACTCATTGATGCTTATGAGCGCAAGTTCTATTACCTGCGCTTATCGATCACCGACGTGTGCAATTTTCGTTGCACCTATTGTCTGCCCGATGGCTACAAGCCGAGCGGCAGCCCGAAAAGCTTCCTGTCGCTGGATGAAATCCGCCGCGTCAGCCGCGCGTTCGCCGAGCTGGGCACCGAAAAGGTGCGCCTGACCGGCGGCGAGCCTTCGCTGCGCCGCGATTTTACCGAGATCATCGCCGCCGTGCGGGAGAACCCGGCCATTCGCACGCTGGCGGTCACCACCAACGGCTACCGGCTGGCGCGCGACGTCGCTGCCTGGCGTGACGCCGGTTTGACGGCGATCAACGTCAGCGTCGACAGCCTGGATCCGCGCCAGTTTCACGCCATCACCGGCCAGGATAAGTTCCGCCAGGTGATGGACGGCATCGACGCCGCCTTTAGCGCCGGTTTCAGCAAGGTCAAGGTCAACGCGGTGCTGATGCGCGACGTTAACCACCAGCAGCTCGGCGCTTTTCTCGCCTGGATCAAGGATCGGCCGATCCAGCTGCGCTTTATCGAACTGATGGAGACCGGCGAGGGCGGCGAGCTGTTTCGCAAACACCACGTCTCCGGCGAAGTGATTCGCCAGCAGCTGGAGCAGCAGGGCTGGCAGCGCCAGGCGCGCGGCCGCAGCGATGGCCCGGCGCAGGTGTTCAGCCACCCGGACTATCAGGGCGAGGTGGGGCTTATCATGCCGTACGAAAAAGACTTCTGCGCCAGCTGCAACCGGCTGCGCGTTTCCTCCATCGGCAATCTGCACCTGTGCCTGTTCGGCGAGCAGGGCGTGCCCCTGCGCGATCTGCTGGCGGACGACGGCCAGCTCGACGCGCTGAAGGCGCGCATCCAGAGCGGGCTGCTGAGCAAGAAGCAGACCCATTTCCTGCATCAGGGCAACAGCGGGATTACCCAGAACCTGTCGTTTATCGGCGGCTGACAGCCAATAGGAGCTTATTGAACCATGAGCCATGCGAGCAGCGAATTTATTGCGGCGCACATCGCCATACTGACCGTGTCCGACAGTCGCGGCGCGGCGGAGGATACCTCCGGCCAATACCTGCAGGAAGCGGCGCAGGAAGCCGGCCATCAGGTGGTGGATCGCGCCATCGTCAAAGATGACATTTACCAGATCCGCGCGCGGGTTTCCGCCTGGATCGCCGATGACAACGTGCAGGCGGTGCTGATCACCGGCGGCACCGGTTTTACCGCCCGCGACAACACGCCGGAAGCGCTGTTGCCGCTGTTCGACAGAGAGGTGGAGGGGTTCGGCGAGCTGTTCCGCATGGTGTCGTACGAAGAGATCGGCACCGCGACGATCCAGTCGCGCGCGCTGGCCGGCCTGGCCAACCGCACGGTGATTTTCGCCATGCCGGGATCTACCCGCGCCTGCCGCACCGCCTGGGAGCGGATTATCGAAGAGCAGTTGGACGCGCGCCATCGGCCGTGCAACTTCCAGCCCCATTTGAAGAAGCCCTGAGTCATGACACAGCTAACCCACATTAACGCCGCCGGCGAAGCCCATATGGTCGACGTTTCCGCCAAGGCGGAAACGGTGCGCGAGGCGCGCGCCGAAGCCTTCGTCGAGATGCTGCCCGCCACGCTGGCGATGATCGTCGACGGTAGCCATCACAAGGGCGACGTGTTCGCCACGGCGCGCATCGCCGGTATTCAGGCGGCCAAGCGCACCTGGGAGCTGATCCCGCTGTGCCATCCACTGATGCTGAGCAAGGTCGAAGTGCAGTTGGAGGCGCAGACGCAGCACAACCGGGTGCGCATCGAAACCTGCTGCCGGCTGACCGGCAAAACCGGCGTCGAGATGGAGGCGCTGACCGCCGCCTCGGTAGCGGCATTGACCATCTATGACATGTGCAAAGCGGTGCAGAAAGACATGGTGATCGGCCCGGTGCGCCTGCTGGCGAAAAGTGGCGGCAAATCCGGCGATTTTAAGGTGAACGCATGATCGATATTCTTTTCTTCGCGCAGGTGCGCGAACTGGTGGGCACCGGCGGTCTGTCGATGCCGGCGGATTACCCCACCGTTGAGGCGTTGCGTCAGGCGCTGTGTGCGCGCGGCGATCGCTGGGCGTTGGCGCTGGAGTCCGGCAAGCTGCTGGCGGCGGTCAATCAGTCGCTGGTGGCGGCGGACCATCCGCTGCGCGCCGGCGATGAAGTGGCTTTCTTCCCGCCGGTCACGGGGGGGTAAACATGGAAAACACCCGCATTCGCGTGGGCGAAGCGCCGTTCAACGTCGGCGACGAGTATCAGTGGCTGGCGCAGTGCGACGCCGACGGCGCGGTGGTGACCTTCACCGGCAAGGTGCGCAACCATAATCTGGGCGACGACGTCAGCGCGCTGACGCTGGAACACTACCCCGGCATGACTGAGAAGGCGCTGGCGGAGATCGTGGCCGAGGCGCGCAGCCGTTGGCCGTTGCAGCGCGTGACGGTGATCCACCGCGTCGGCGCGCTGTATCCCGGCGACGAGATCGTGTTTGTCGGCGTGACCGGTGCGCACCGCAGCATGGCGTTCGCCGCCAGCGAGTTCATCATGGACTACCTGAAGACCCGCGCGCCGTTCTGGAAGCGCGAAGCCACCGGCCAGGGCGATCGTTGGGTGGACGCCCGCGACAGCGATCGTCAGGCGGCGCAGCGCTGGCAAAAAGCGGCTAAATAGCGCGTCAACAGCGGAAACAAATCAATACCTTTGCCGCTTTCGCGCGGCATATTCTGTGGTACGCTTATAGCAGGCGAAGCCCCGCTCGCGGGGCTTCGGAATCTTGTTTACAACGCAAAAGGTAACCGTCATGGACCGATATCCACGCTCTAATGGTTCAATCGTCGAACGTGCCAACAGCGGCATTCAGGCCTACATGGCGCAGGTTTACGGCTGGATGACCTGCGGTCTGCTGCTGACGGCGTTCGTTTCCTGGTATGCGGCCAACACGCCCGCGATCCTCAACTTCATCTTCTCCAGCCAGATCACCTTCTTCGGTCTGATCATTGCTCAATTAGCGCTGGTGTTTGTGATTTCCGGCATGGTCAATCGCCTGAGCGGCACGGTGGCTACTTCTCTGTTCATGCTGTACTCGGCGCTGACCGGGCTGACGCTGTCGAGCATCTTCATCGCTTACACCTACAGCTCGATCGCCAGCACCTTCGTGGTTACCGCCGGCATGTTCGGCGCCATGAGCCTGTACGGCTACACCACCAAACGCGATCTGAGCGGCTTCGGCAGCATGCTGTTCATGGCGCTGATCGGCATCGTTCTGGCCTCGCTGGTGAACATCTGGCTGAAGAGCACCGCGCTGATGTGGGCGATTACCTACATCGGGGTGGTGGTGTTTGTCGGCCTGACCGCCTACGACACGCAAAAACTCAAGGCGGTGGGCGAGCAGCTGAATGCCGATGATAAAGACGGCTTCCGCAAGTACGCCATCGTTGGCGCGTTGACGCTGTATCTCGACTTCATCAACCTGTTCCTGATGTTGCTGCGTATCTTCGGCAACCGTCGCTAAATCCTTTGTTTTTCAAACTATAGGGTATCTGGCGATCAAAAAGCTCTGTATGTGACATACAGAGCTTTTTTTATGCGATTTTGCGGCGGAACAGCGCATAGGCGGCACTGCCGGTGGTGGCGGTGATCACCAGCAGCGGCCACAGGCTGTGCCAGATGATGTCGAAGCTGGCGTCCTTCAGGTAGATCTGCTTGGTGATGTCGGTGAAGTGGCGTATCGGGTTCACCCAGGTCAGATCCTGCAGCCATACCGGCATGTTCTCCACCGGCGAGACGTAACCCGAGAGCAGGATCGCCGGCATCATGAACACGAACACCCCGATGAATGCCTGCTGCTGAGTGGCGCACAGTGACGAAATCAGCAGGCCGAATCCCACCAGCGACAGCCCGTAGATCAACATGGTGGCGTAGAACAACAGCAGCGATCCGGCGAATGGGATCCGGTACAGGAAAATGCCGATCAGCAGCACGATTGAAGCCTGGAACATCGCGACGATCTGCGCCGGCACCGCCTTGCCGATAAAGATTTGCCAGGTGGTAAGCGGTGAGACCAGCAGCTGTTCCAGCGTGCCCTGTTCACGTTCGCGCGCCACCGATAGCGAGGTGACGATCAGCACGCCGATGGTAGTGATCATGGCGATCAGCGACGGCACCACGAACCATTTGTAGTCCAGATTCGGGTTATACCAGTTGCGCACCATCAGCTCGCTGTTGTTGGGTTTGGCGCGGCTGCCGAGCAGCTCGTTCTGATATTCCTGCACGATCTGCTGTACGTAGTTGGCGGCGATTTGCGCGCTGTTGGAGTTGCGCCCGTCGAGCAGCAGCTGCAGCGGCGCGGTGTTGCCGGCGGCGATATCGCGCGAGAACTGCGCCGGGAAGCGGATCAGCAGCAGCGCCCGTTGGTTATCAATGGTAGCTTTTATCTCCTGCGGGCTGCGCAGCAACAGCACGTGTTGAAAGGCCTTGGCCTTGGCGAAGCGTTGGGTCAACTCCACCGAGGACTGGCCGCTGTCCTCGCTGTAGACCGCGATGGTGGCGTTGGTGACTTCCAGCGTCGCGGCGAACGGGAACAGCAGCACCTGCAGGATCACCGGCATGATTAAAATGGCGCGGGTTTGCGGATCGCGCAGCAGCGCCTGCATTTCCTTGATGATGAGCGTCAACAGACGATGAAACATCGCTCTTTCTCCTCAATCCAGCCGGCGCTGGGTTTTCCAGGCCGTCAGGCCGATGAACACCACGGCGGAAGCGATCAGGAACAGCAGATTGATCGCCAGCACGGTGCCGACGTTACCCGCCAAAAACAGCGTTTGCAGCGTGCTGACGAAGTAGCGCGCCGGAATGATGTAGGTCACCGCGCGCACGATGGCCGGCATGCTGTCGATCTGGAAGATAAAGCCCGACAGCATGATCGAAGGCAGGAAGGCGGCGTTCAGCGCCACCATCGCCGCGTTGAACTGATTGCGGGTGAGGGTGGAGATCAGTAGGCCCATGCCGAGGGTGCTGGCGAGGAACAGGCTGCTTATCAGCAGCAGAATGGGCAGCGATCCGCGGTAGGGAACGCCGAGCACCCAGACTGCCACCGCCATGCACAGCGCCATGGCGAACATGCCGAGGAAATAGTAGGGAATAAGCTTCGAGAGCAGCAGTTCGCTGCGGGTCACCTGGGTGGACAGCAAGGCTTCCATGGTGCCGCGCTCCCACTCGCGGGCGATCACCAGCGAAGTGAGGATGGCGCCGATCACCGTCATGATGATGGTGATGGCACCGGGAATGATGTAGTGCCGGCTGATGGCCGCCGGGTTGAACCAGTAACGCATTTGCACGTCGATCAGCGGTTTGTCGCTGTTGCCCCGATCGGTGGCGCGCTGCTGCTGCCAGACTTGCCATACTCCTTGGGCGTAGCCCTGCACGAAGTTGGCGGTGTTCGGTTCGCTGCCGTCGGTGATCACCTGAATCGGTGCGCTGTCGTGCGGGCGCGCCATGCGCTGGTCGAAATCCACCGGGATCACCACCAGACCGCGGATCGTACCGGCCTGCATTCGCTGGATCAGCTGCTGGCGGTTATCGCTGATGGTTGGTTCGATATAGGGCGAGCCGGCGAAGGCATGGGCCAGATCGCGCGCGTCTTCGCTCTGTTGCTCCATCAAGATACCCAGATGCAGTTTGCTGGAGTCGAGATTGATGCCGTAGCCGAAGATAAACAGCAACATCAGCGGGATGACGAAGGCGATCAAACCGCTGCTGGGATCGCGCAGTATTTGCCGCGTCTCCTTCAGGCACAGCGCGCGCAGCCGGCGCCAGGAGAAGCCGCCGTCGTCGATTGGGGATCGGTTGTCGCTCACCGCGTTTCCTCCTTGTCGTAGCCCTGTACCAGCTCGATAAATGCCTGTTCCATTGAAGGATTGGGATTATTGTCGCGCGCCACCTGCTGTTTGAGGTCGTCCGGGGTGCCGGCGGCGATGATCTTGCCGCGGTACACCAGGCCGATGCGGTCGCAGTACTCCGCCTCGTCCATAAAGTGGGTGGTCACCATCACCGTGACGCCTTTGTCGACCATGCCGTTGATGTGCAACCAGAACTCGCGTCGCGTCAGCGGATCGACGCCGGAAGTCGGTTCGTCGAGGAACAGAATGTCCGGTTCGTGCATCAGCGCGCAGGCCAGCGCCAGGCGTTGCTTGAAGCCGAGCGGCAGCGCGTCCGGCGTTTGAGCGAGGATCGGCGCGAAGTTAAAGGCGCGGGACATTTCATCGATTTTATCGCGTTGCGCCTTGCCGCTCAGGCCGTAGACGCCGGAGAAGAATTTCAGGTTCTGCGCCACCGTCAGGTTGCCGTACAGCGAGAATTTTTGCGCCATGTAGCCGAGCCGTTGGCGCGCCTTGCCGGAGCTGGTCTTCAGATCCATCCCCAGCACCAGCGCCTTACCTTCGGACGGCACCAGCAGACCGCACATCATTTTAAAGGTGGTGGACTTACCGGCGCCGTTCGGGCCGAGCAGGCCGAAAATTTCACCGCGCCGCACCTGAAAGTCGACGTGATCGGTGGCGGCGAAGTCGCCGAATTTTTTGGTCAGCTGCACCGCTTCGATCACGGTTTCGCCGCTTTCACCGTTGACGGTCGGCATGATCTCCGCCAGCGCCGAGCGGTGGTTGGGGCCGCCGCCGAGCAGATCGATAAACGCATCTTCGAAGCGTGGATCCGCCTCGTCGAGTTCGGCGTCCGGCAGATCCAGCGCCTGCAGCAGTTGGCGGTGATCCTCGCCCTCCTTCAGGATCAGGCGCAGAGATTTTCCCTGGATCACCCCGTCGGTGACCGACGGCAGGCAGATCGCCCGCTGCAGCAAGGCGCGATGACTGCCGGGCGGCGCGGCGATCAACACCGTGCGCCCGGCCATGCGTTGGGTCAGATCCTGCGGCGCACCGCTGAACAGCAGTTCGCCCTCGTTGAGCAGCAGCACCTCGCGGCACTGCTCGGCCTCATCGAGATAGGAGGTGCTCCACAGGATCAACATGCCGTCGTTGGCCAGTTCGTGCACCATGCGCCACAGCTCGCGGCGCGAGATCGGATCGACGCCGACGCCCGGCTCGTCCAGCAACAGCACCTGAGGTTCGCCTACCAGCGTGCAGGCCAGGCCGAGCTTCTGTTTCATGCCGCCGGACAGCTTGCCCGCCAGGCGCTCGGTGAAGCGCGTCAGATCGGTGAATTTCAACAGCCGTTCGAAGGTCTGGCGGCGAAGATCGCCGGTAACGCCGCGCAGATCGGCGTACAGCGTCAGGTTCTCCATCACCGTCAGATCCTCATACAGCCCGAACTTCTGCGGCATGTAGCCGAGGATCGCGTGCAGTTGGCGATCCTGGGCGATCGGATCCAGCCCGGCGACCCGCAATTTGCCGCTGCTGGGCTGCAGCAGCCCGGCCAGCATGCGCAGCAGGGTGGTTTTGCCGGCGCCGTCCGGCCCGACCAGCCCGATGACCGCGCCGCTGCGCAGGGTGGTGGTCAGGCTGGCGACCGCCGGTTTTTCAAGCGACGGGAAGCGTTTTTCCAACCCTTCCAGTTCGATGGTATGCGCCTGTTCCATGGCCGGCCTCAGGGTTTGGCGAAGCGCAGGGTAACCGGCATGCCCTGGCGCAGCGCATCGTCGGCATCGGTGACGATCACCCGCAGGCGGTACACCAGATCGGTGCGCAGATCCGGCGTTTCAACGCTTTTCGGCGTGAATTCCGCGGTCGGCGAGACGAAACCGATCTTGCCGTGGTAAGGCTTGTCGGGCCGGCCGTCGGTGTAAATTTCCAGCTCGGTGCCGGGCACCGCCTGGTTCAGGCTGGTCTCGTTGACGTAGGCGCGCACCCACACCGGCCGGGTCAGCGACAGGGTGAACACCGTACCGCCGGCGCCGAGCATGGTGCCCGGCTCCACCGCGCGGGTCAGCACCGTGCCGGCGGACGGGGAGACCAACGTGGCGTCTTGCAGGTTCAATTGCGCCTGCGCCAGCGCCGCTTCGCTCTGCGCCACGTCGGCCTTGGCCTGTTCAATCTCTTGCGGGCGATTGCCGCTGCGGTATTGCGACAGCTTGTCCTTCGCCGCCTGCAGGTTGGCCTGCGCCTGATTGCGGGCGGTGCGCGCATCCTCCAGCGCGTCGGCGGACGTGGCGTTTTTCGCCCACAGCCCTTGCTGGCGCTTCAGGAAGCTGTCGGCGTAGGCGAAGGCGGACTGACGTTGCGCCATTTCTGACTGTACCTGGGCGATCTCTTCAGTGCGATAGCCGGCCTGCAGCAGCGACAGTTTGGCGCGCGCGCTGCCGACGTTGGCCTCGGCCTGCTGCAGCGCGTTGCGGTAGGGGGCATCGTCCAGCTTGCCGAGCAGCTGGCCCGGCTGAACGGCATCGCCTTCATCCACCGTCAGCGACGCCAGGCGGCCGTCGACGCGAAAACCGAGGTTGACCGTGCGGATATCGACGTTGCCGTACAGCGTCAGCGGCTTATCCTGCTGCTGTTGGTAATGCCAGACCGCGTAAGCGGCGGCCACGATCAGCAAAATTAACAACACGATCAAGGCACTGCGTTTTTTGTTCATAACACTCCCTGCCTGAATTTACGCGCCATGGCGTTGGCGCAGCCCAATAACCAAAATCTCGATATGCTCGCTCAGCACCGCTGCGATCTGCGCGGCTTCACTTTCACCAATCTCTTGCCAGCCGGCCTGACGACGGATGGTCTCTCGCGCAACGCGGAACGACAGCACCTCGCCGATCAGCGCGTGGGTATGCAGCACCAGGCGAGTGGCGTGCTCGTCAATGCCGGTCGCGGCAGACAGCAGGCGGCACAGCCGCTCGTGCATCGGCGCGATCACCTGGCTGTGGATCAGCGGGTAAGCGTCGGTCGGGGCGAGCTGTTCGCGCGACATGATTTTGCTCAGGTTCAGCGTGTGCGGTTGAGTCATCAGCGCGCTGAAGGCCAGCAGTCCGCGTTGCAGCAAGCGCAGCGCGGCGTCGGGTGTGTGGTGTTCGGGGGCTTCTTGCCCAAAGCGATCGGCTTCTTCGGCCAGCGGGGCGAAGGCCTGCTGGATGAAATCGGCGAGCGACTGCGCAACGGCCAGATACAGCCCCTCTTTGGAACTGAAGTAATAGGTGATGGCGGCGATGTTCTGGCCGGCGCGCTGAGCGATATCGCGCGTGGTGGCGCCCTGCAGGCCGTATTCGCCGAACAGTTCGGTCGCCGCGGCGAGCAGCTGCCGGCGCGTTTGCTCGCCGCGCGCCCGGCCGGCGGCCTGATGAGGTACGGAAGCTGGCATGGGTCACGCTCAAAGTTAATCAATCATATGATTAACTTTATGCCAGATTGTCTAAAACGCAACCGCTAACCACAATGAGTTATGTGATCGGTCTCAGACAATGCTGAATTTACGGCAGATTGTGCTTTCTACGCGTAAAAGTGCTTTTTATTGCGCGACTTCTGTTACAATCGCCGCCTGGTGCACTGCAGTTTGTGCCAATCCCTCGTGGTCATGCTTAATGCCCCGTCTGATCATCCTCCCAGGAAACTGCACCGAACACCGTTAGGTTAGGGGGGATCTGGAGTTTTTCTCTTTATGTCATTTGAAACCCTCGGCTTAAGTGCTGAAATTGTGCGCGCTGTTGAAGAACAGGGCTATCGCGAACCGACGCCAATTCAGCGTCAGGCTATCCCTGTCGTGCTGGAAGGTCGTGACCTGATGGCCAGCGCCCAGACCGGCACCGGTAAAACCGCCGGTTTTACCCTGCCGTTGTTGCAGCTGCTGAGCAAGCATGACCATCCGGTCAAAGGCCGCCGCCCGGTGCGCGCGCTGATCCTGACGCCAACCCGCGAGCTGGCGGCGCAGATCGGCGAAAACGTCGATGCCTACAGCAAACACCTGCGCCTGCGTTCGCTGGTGGTGTTTGGCGGCGTGAGCATCAACCCGCAGATGATGAAGCTGCGCGGCGGCGTCGACATCCTGGTGGCGACGCCGGGCCGTCTGCTGGATCTGGAGCATCAGAACGCGGTTGACCTGTCCAAAATTGAAATTCTGGTGCTGGACGAAGCGGATCGCATGTTGGACATGGGCTTTATCCACGACATTCGCCGCGTGCTGGCCAAGCTGCCGGCCAAGCGCCAGAACCTGCTGTTCTCCGCGACCTTCTCCGACGACATCAAGGCGCTGGCCAACAAGCTGCTGCACAACCCGGCTTCGGTGGAAGTGGCGCGCCGCAACACCGCGTCCGAGCAGATCGAGCAGAGCGTGCATTTCGTCGACAAGAAGCGTAAGCGGGAACTGCTGTCGCAGATGATCGGCGAAGGCGATTGGAAACAGGTGCTGGTGTTCACCCGCACCAAGCACGGCGCCAACCACCTGGCGGAACAGCTGAACAAAGACGGCATCACCGCCGCGGCGATCCACGGCAACAAGAGCCAGGGTGCCCGTACCCGCGCGCTCGCCGACTTCAAAGACGGCCGCATTCGCGTGCTGGTAGCGACCGACATCGCGGCGCGCGGTCTGGATATCGACCAGCTGCCGCATGTGGTGAACTACGAGCTGCCTAACGTGCCGGAAGACTACGTACACCGCATTGGCCGCACCGGCCGCGCGGAGCGTACAGGTGAAGCTATCTCGCTGGTGTGCGTGGATGAACACAAACTGCTGCGCGACATCGAACGTCTGCTGAAGCGTGAAATTCCACGTATCGCGCTGCCGGGTTACGATCCGGATCCGACCATCAAGGCCGAGCCGATCATCAACGGCCGTCAGGGTGGCGGGCGCGGTGCACCGCGCGGCAACGGCGGCGGCCAGCGTTCCGGTAACGGCGGCGGTCAGCGCAGTGGCAACGGTAACGGAGGCCAGCGTGAAAACCGTGGCAACGGTAACGCCCGCCCGCAGGGTGATGGCCAGCGTCGTTCCGGCGCGCCATCTTCGCGCCGCCCGCGCAGCCGCAAACCGGCCGAATAAGCCTGATTGCTCAAAGAGTAAGCCGCCGATACGGGCGGCTTTTTTTTTGCCTGGCGGAACGGCATTTTCGTACTAGGCTGGACGGTGGCTAAACCTAATTCCAGGAGACGGAGATGAAATTGAAGTGCGCAATTCTCGATGATTACCAACAGGTGGCGCTCAAAATGGCGGACTGGTCGGCGCTGGCCGATCGGGTGGAGGTGTCGGCCATCAGCTCGCACTTTACCGATGAAGCGGAGCTGGCGGTGCATCTGCAGGAGTGCGACATTCTGGTCATCATGCGCGAGCGCACGCCGATGACCGCCTCGCTGTTGGCGCGGTTGCCGAAGCTGAAGCTGCTGATCACTTCCGGCATGCGCAACGCCTCTATCGATCTGGCCGCCGCCGCCGAGCGGGGCGTGGTGGTGTGCGGCACCGCCAGCGGGTCGGCCGCGCCGATGGAGCTGACCTGGGCGCTGCTGCTCGGGCTGGCGAAGCATATCGTGCCGGAAAGCGTCGGGCTGCGGAACAACGGCCCGTGGCAGCTGGGCTTAGGCGTCACGCTGCAAGGAAAAACGCTGGGGCTGCTGGGGCTGGGCAAGATCGGCGGCCAGATGGCCAGGGTAGCGCAGGCGTTTGGCATGCGGGTGCTGGCCTGGAGCCAGAACCTGACGGCGGAGCGGGCGGCGCAAGAGGGTGTCCTGCTGGCGCCGTCCAAACGGGCGCTGTTCGAACAGAGCGACTTTGTCTCCATTCACCTGGTGCTGAGCGATCGCAGCCGCGGGTTGGTGGGGCGTGATGAATTGGCGGCGATGAAACCCACCGCCTACCTGATCAACACCTCGCGTGCGGGTATCGTCGATCAGGCGGCACTGGCGGACGCCCTGCAACAGCGGAAGATCGCCGGCGCCGGGCTGGACGTGTTCGAGACGGAGCCGTTGCCGGCCGACGACGTGTTTCGCCAGCTGCCCAACGTGCTGGCGACGCCGCATGTGGGTTACGTGGCGGACGACAACTACCGCGCCTACTTCACCGAGGCGGTCGAGGATATCGCGGCGTTCCTCGCCGGCCAACCGATCCGCCGGCTGGGCTGACGGCATTTTTAATGCCCGCTGAGGCTTGTCTGGCGCGGGCATTCACCCGTATCATTGCGGGTCTTTTTTTAGCTGGGATTGGTCATGCGCGTATTATTGGCTCCGATGGAGGGCGTTCTCGATTCTTTGGTGCGTGAGTTACTCACTGAAGTGAACGACTACGATCTGTGCATCACCGAATTTTTGCGCGTGGTCGATCAGCTGCTGCCGGCCAAGTCATTCTACCGGCTGTGCCCGGAGCTGCGTCATGCCAGCCGCACGCCGTCGGGTACACAGGTGCGCGTACAGCTGCTGGGGCAGTACCCGCAGTGGCTGGCGGAGAACGCCGCGCGTGCAGTGGAACTGGGCTCTTACGGCGTCGATCTCAACTGCGGCTGCCCGTCCAAGCTGGTGAACGGCAGCGGCGGCGGGGCGACGCTGCTCAAAGATCCGGAACTGATCTACCAGGGCGCCAAAGCGATGCGCGCGGCGGTGCCGGCCCATCTGCCGGTCACGGTGAAGGTGCGTCTGGGCTGGGACTCTTCGAACCGCAGTTTTGAAATCGCCGATGCGGTGCAGCAGGCGGGCGCCAGCGAGCTGACGGTGCACGGCCGCACCAAAGAGGATGGTTACAAGGCGGATCGCATCAACTGGGCGGCGATCGGCGAGATCCGTCAGCGGCTCAGCATCCCGGTTGTCGCCAACGGCGAGATCTGGGATTACCAGAGCGCGCAGGATTGTCTGCAGGCGACCGGCTGTGATGCCATCATGCTGGGGCGCGGCGCGCTCAACGTGCCGAACCTGAGCCGGGTGGTGAAGTATAACGAGCCGCGCATGCCCTGGCCGCAGGTGGTCGAACTGTTGCAAAAATATGTCCATCTGGAAAAGCAGGGTGACACCGGTCTCTACCACGTGGCGCGCATCAAACAGTGGCTGGGGTATTTGCGTAAAGAATATGACGAAGCCACCGAACTGTTCAGCGAAATACGTGCGCTGACGACATCCGGGGATATTGCGCGAGTCATCTGCCGCAGCTAAAAATAAACCCGCACACGGCGGGTTTATTTAAAATCGGCATTATCAGGCGGCTTTATCTAGGCGGTTTAATTCTATCTCAATATCCTGAATGGTTTTTTCCAGCCCTTCCAGGCAGGCGCCCTGTTTATTCAACAGGTCGTTGATGGCTTCGGCGAATGCCTTATTTTTGCATTCCCCCTGATCGAAGGCCAGCCAGTGTGCGGAGAGCGTCTCGGTATTCGACTGCGCATAGTGGCGCATTTCCTTCAGCTGGGAAGCGACGTTACGTAAATTATCCAGCTGCGCCTGTGCGTTTGCATTGTTGCTCATGAATTTCTCCTTGAGTTGGCCGTTAAATAATTTCGACTGCGGGATTAAGCTTACCCCATCTAAATAAAAATATCACCCTTGGTGGCCCTGGTGGTTATTTTTTAATGGACGAGATAATATTTATTTCTCGGTTGAACAAGGACTTGGGTGTAATTGTAAAAATAGATAAATACGGTTTTTTTGTCGGTTATTTCCGGCCATTCCATGCGGAATGACCGTTATTCTAACGCTTAAGAGTGATGCTTATTATGCCGCATCCGCCAGCATAAACATGCCGTAGGGGTGTATTTCCAGATAATAGTGCTCGCCGACGTTGGGCTGCAGGCGAGTGGCGTTAACCTGCAGCAAAATCTGCTGCCCATGCCACGCCACCGTGACTTCATACTGCGGCCCCATGTAGGCGACATGCTGGATCACGCAGCGCTGGTTTTCCTCGCCGTGCTCGCTCAGCGTGATCGCTTCCGGCCGCACACCCACCGTGCCGGCGCCCTCGGCGGCAAAGTGCGCGGGGCGCGGCAGGCGATAGCCGCTGATATCGACATGATCGGCGCCGAAGCTGGCCGGGAACAGGTTGGCGTCCCCCATAAAGCTCGCCATAAAGCGCGACGCGGGCTGCCGATAGAGATCCTGCGGCGAACCGATCTGCATGATATGCCCCTTGTTCATCACCAGCACGGTGTCTGAGACCGCAAAGGCCTCGCTCTGATCGTGGGTGACGTACAGCGACGTGATATCAAACTGCTTCTGCAACTCGCGGATCTTTTCGCGCATGCTGCGGCGCAGGTTGGCGTCGAGGTTGCTCAATGGCTCATCGAACAGCAGCACTTTCGGCTTGAGGATCAGCGCACGCGCCAGCGCCACGCGCTGTTGTTGGCCGCCGGAGATCTGATCGACGTAGCGATCGTCGAACCCCGCCAGATCCACCATCGCCAGCGCTTCCTGCACGCGCGCTTTCACTTCGGCGCGCGGAATGCCGAGCATCTTCAGCCCATAGCCGACGTTTTCCCCCAGCGACATATGCGGGAACAGGGCGTAAGACTGGAACACCATGCAGATATCGCGCTGCTGGATGGAACGATGGGTGACGTCTTCGCCATCGATGAAGATCTGCCCGTCGCTCGGTTTCTCCAGCCCGGCGACCAGGCGCAAAATGGTGGTCTTGCCGCAGCCGGAAGGGCCGAGCAGCGTCACCATTTGCCCCCGCGGGATGCTGAGCGTGATGTTATCGATAACCGTGTTGCTGCCGAACCGTTTGGAGACGTTGCGCAGTTCAACAAAATTTTTCTGACTCATAGTGCGCTCCATTACGCCTGGTTTTTGGCTTTTGAACGGGAGATGCGAGCCTCGCCGATCAGCCAGTCAAAGAGGAAAATAATCGCCAGCATCACCACGATCAGAATTGAACCGTAGGCGATCGCTACCCCGTATTCGCCGTCTTCCACGCGGTTGAGGATGTAGGCGGTGGCCACGCGGGTATCGGGCGTCACCAGGAAGACGATGGCGCTGACGGTGGTGATGGCGCGCACGAAGCTGTAGATCAGCGCCGACAGGATAGCCGGGCGCAGCAGCGGCAGCAGGATGTGCGTGATGGTGCGCAGCGAGCCGGCGCGCAGGCTGAGCGAGGCTTCGTCCAGCGATTTGTCTATCTGGCCCAGTCCGGCGATCCCGGCGCGAATCCCCACCGGCACGTTGCGCATCACCATCGAGATAATCACGATGGCGGCCGTTCCGGTGAGGTACACCGGCGCGCTGTTGAAGGCGAGAATGTAAGAGACGCCCGCCACGGTGCCCGGCACCGCAAAGCACAGCATGGTGGTGAACTCGATGGTCTTTTTGCCCCTGAACTGCTGGCGCACCACGATCCAGGCGATCAGCAGGCCGAACGCGGCGGTGATCGGCGCGGCGATCCCGGCGTACAGCAGCGTATCGAGCAGCGAAGGCCACGCGCCGTCGCTCATGCCCTGGCCGAACAGCTTGATGAAGTTATCCAGCGTCAGCGTGTAATCCACGCCCCAGTTGACGGTGAAACTGCCGTAGAAAATGCTGCCGTAGAGCAGGGCGTTAAAGGCTACCCACACTGCCAGCAACGCCATCACGCTCCAGACCAGCGTGACCGGCAGCGGCTGCACGTCGCCGCGATAGGATTTGCCGGACACGGTGACGTAGGAACGCTTGCCGATCCACAGGTATTGAATGCAGAACACCAGCAGCGAGAACAGCAGCAGGAAGGCGCCGAGGGTGCTGGCGGCCTGATAGTCGAGCTGTGAGCCGGTGATGTAGAAATAGATTTGCGTCGCCAGCACGTCGAAGTTGCCGCCAAGCACCAGCGGGTTGCTGAAGTCGGCCAGCGATTGCACCACCACGATCAGAAACGCGTTGGCCAGCGCCGGTTTCAGCAGCGGCACGAACACGCCGTTAAAGGTTTGCCAGCGGCTGGCGCGCAGGGTGTAGGAGGCCTCTTCCAGCGAAGGATGAATGGTCTTGATCGCGCCGTCGAGAATCATGAACGCCATCGGCGTGAACGCCAGCACCTGCGCCAGCCAGATGCCGGTAAAGCCGTACAGCCAGTTGGTGTTGGTCAGGCCGAACCAGGCCACCATCCACTCGGTGACGTAGCCGGAGCGTCCCATCATCAACGTCACGCCCAGGCCGACGACGAACGGTGGCGTGACGATGGGCAAGATGGAGAAGATGCGGCCGATAATGGCGCTGCGCTTGGCGATGCGGGTGGTGTAAATCGCCAGCACCAGGCCGAAGAAGGTACAGCCGGCGCCGACCGCGATCGACAGGGCGATGGAGTTGAGGATCACCTGAACGATATGCGCCTGCGACAGCACGTTCATAAACGCCAGCGGCGCGAAGGCGCCCGCCTGGTCGGTGAACATCGGAATGAAAATCGCGATGCTCGGCCAAACGATGAAGACGCCGATCAGCGCCACGATGGTGACCAGCGCGCCGATAACGAAACGGTCGCCGCCCAGCCATTCGAGGCGGGTCAGCGCCAGCGTCATGATGGCGCCCAGCGCGATAAACTGCACCAGGGTGGCGTAGCCTAAACCGCGTCCCGCCAGCGTGGCGCTGACGACGATAAAGGCCATGCACAGCAGCGCCCAGCCGGCGTCGAACGCGTGGCGCCGCCGCCGTTCACCGCCCGCCGCGGCGTGGGGACGCAGCAGCAACAGGCTTGGCAACAGGCACCAAAGCCAGCTGACATTGCGATTTGACCAGCCGTAGGCCGTGAGGATCTCTTCGCCGGTGGACTCCAGCAGGCCGTAATCCAGGCTCCAGCTCGGCAGCAGGGCGAACGCCAGCCAGCCAAGCAAGACCCAAAGGGATATCGCATCTCGTTTATTCACGAGATGGAGTGCGTGTGTATGTGACATAAGTTTCCCGGATGTTCAGGCCGGGTAAGGTATGAGGCTTACCCGGCAACAGGCGCAGAATGTGGGCTTATTTACCCATCTTGACTTCGCTGACCCACTTGTTGATCAGCGCCTTGCGGACCTCGGTCGAGCCGTACTTGTCCATGTCGTAGTTGATCAGCTTCAGATCGTCGAGCTTCAGCGAGTTCGGCGAGGTATCGGCGGTAGTGTTGGTCAGGATCTGATAGGACTTGCCTTTCTTCCACGCCAGCTCCTGCGCCTCTTTCGACAGCACCCAATCCACGAACAGCTTGGCGTTGTCGAGGTTGCGCGCGCCTTTGAGGATGCTGACGCCGCCGATTTCGTAGCCGGTGCCTTCACAAGGCGAGATCAGCTCCAGCGGCGCGCCCTGTTCTTTTTCGAGCGAATAGTCATGCAGGAAACCGATGCCGATCGCCGTTTCGCCGCGGGCGGCGTTGCGCGCCGGGGCAATGCCGGACTTGGTGTACTGCGAGACGTTGGCGTTCAGCTGCTTCAGGTAATCGAAGGCCTGATCGTCTCCCCACAGCTGGGCAAAGGTCGCCAGCGCGGTGTAGGCGGTGCCGGAGCTTTGCGGATCGGCGATTTGAATCTCGCCTTTGTATTCCGGTTTGGTCAGGTCTTTCCAGCACTTGGGCACCGGCAGGTTTTTCTCTTTCAGGCGCTGGGTATTGACGCCGAAGCCGAGGATGCCGACGTAGACCGCCGAAGAGTAGTTGCCTTTCAGCTTCGCCGGGTCGCGGAATTGCGTCATCACCTGTTCGAGGTTCGGCGATTTGTACGGCTGCAGCAGCCCCATTTCACCGGCCTGGGATTGCGGATCGAGCGTGCCGCCATACCAGACGTCCGCCTGCGGGTTTTTCTTCTCGGCGTCCACTTTCGCCAGCGTGCTGCCGGAGCCGTTGCGGATGAACGAGGTTTTCACGTCATATTTCTCGCCGAAGGCTTTGGTTTCCGCTTCGCACATTTCATTGGTGGCGCTGCAGTAGACCACCAGGCGGCCCTTGGCGTGCGCGGCGCCGCTCAACGTCGCCAGCGCGATGCCGGAAGCTATCAGGGTAGTGACCCACGTTTTTTTCATTGTTTTATCCTTCTCTCGGTAGAGGTGGTAACGCTCGCCATCAACAGCGGCATCAGCAATAAACCCATAAGAACGGCGGCGATCGACAGCAAACTGAACATGCCTGACCAGCCGTAGCCTTCGATGACCTGCGACAGCGGCCAGCCCGCCAGCGCGGCCCCCAGATAGGCAAACAGGCCGAGAAAACCGGTGATGGAGCCGGCCGCGCCTTTGTGCCCGCATTCCACGGCGGCGAGGCCAATTAGCATCTGTGGGCCGAAGACAAAAAAGCCCACCGTAAAGAAACAGCCCGCCAGCAGCGCGTAGTGGTGCACCGGCGCCAGCCACAGCGCGGCGACGGAAACCATCAGCCCGAGCGTGAACAGCAAAATCATCGGCGCGCGCTGCCCGCCGAACAGCAAATCCGAGCCCCAGCCGGCGAACAGCGCGCCGAGCAGACCGCCTGCCTCGAACAGCATCACCGTCGCGTTGGCGCTGAGCAGGTTGACGCCGTGGCTTTCCGTCAGCCAGAGATTGCCCCAGTCGTTCAAGGCGATGCGGATCAGGTAGACCAGCACGTAAGAGACGCCCAGCAGCCAGATCATCGGGTTCTTCAGCATCGTGGTGCGTAACATCCGCCACAGTCCCATCGGCGGGCTTTGCTGTTCCTGACGCAGCTCCAGCGGATCGTGACGCCATTGGCCGACCGACGGCAGGCCTTCTTCTTGCGGCGTGCCTTTCAGCCGCCGCGTGAGCCAGATGCCCAACACCATGCTGACGGCCCCCGGGATCAGCATCGCCGCCTGCCAGCCCCAGCGCTGGGCGGCGAAGGCGCTGATCAGCGGCACGATCGCGCCGCCGAGGTTGATCGACATATTCCAGCAGCCCCACCAGAAGCCGCGCTCGTTGCGCGAATACCAGTGGGTCAGCAGCCGCGCGCAGGGCGGCCAGCCCCAGCCCTGAAAGAAGCCGTTCAGCGCCCAGACCACCAGCAACAGCGTAAGCGATTCGCCAAAGGCGAACACCAGGTTCAGCAGGCCGGTGGCGAACAGGCCGATCCCCATAAACCTGCGCTGTCCGTGGCCGTCGTGCCACAGTCCGGCGGCGAATTTCGACAGGCCGTAGCTCAGGTAAAACAGCGAGCCGAGCAGGCCGATGTCCCCTTTGTCCAGCCCCAAATCCGTTTGCAGCGCCGGCAGCACGTAATTCACGCTTTTGCGCGTCAGGTAAAAGGCGGCGTACCCGATGACCATGTACAGCAGCAGTCGCGGGCGCAGCGCGCGGTAACGATGATCGATTTCAGATGCCGAGCGTGCCTGCATAGCCGCCTCCCTGGTGGTGACTATAAGAAGGTGAAAGGGAAAGGGGATGAGAGAAAGTCCGGAGTGGCTAAGACTTTTTCCTAGTTAGTCGGCGGTTTGTGGCAAATTTGTGGGCAGGTTAACAATTACCCGCGTGCCGCAATGCGTTTCCAGCGTCAGCTCGCCGCCCAGCGCGCTGACCCGCTCGCGCATCCCCTGAATGCCGAGGCCGGGCAGCTTGTCCGCGCGGATGCCGATGCCGTTGTCCCGCACCTCGAGGTGCAAAAGCGGCCCCTGTTGATACAAGACGATGGCGACCTCGCTGGCTTCGGCGTGTTTGCACACGTTGTTGAGCAGCTCTTGCAGCAGCCGGTAGAGGGTGAAGCGCACCGTTTCGCCGGCGGGCGTGTCGCTCAGCCGGTAATCGAAACGGCAGTGGATGCCCCGTTCGGCAAAGGCGAATTCGTTCAGCAGGTGGTGCAGCGCCTCTTTGAACGCCAGCTCGTCCAGCGCGGGCGGCCGAAGCTGGCGCAGCAGCTGGCGCGTGGAGTGATGAATGCGCCGGGCGAGCTCGCCTATCTGGTGCGCGGCGGCCTGGGTTTGCGCCGGATCGCGCGCCCGTTTGACCAGCTGCGACTGGATTTGAATCGCGGTGATGTTCTGGCCGATTTCATCGTGCAGCTCGCGCGCCAGGTTTTTCCGCGTGTCTTCTTCGGCGTGGATCAGTTTTTCGGTCAGCGCCTGCCGCGCCGCCAGCTCCTCTTCCAGGCGTCGCCGATAGTGGTGCAGGTTTTGCGCCAGGTGCTGCTGGCGGCTGATGGCGATGCCCAGGCCGATGCCGAGCAGCGCCTGCGTCGCCAGAAAGATCTCCAGCTCGACCAGATTGCCGAACCCTCCGCCGACCTGCCGGGCGAGGGTGATCATCATGCTGCCGAGCAGGCCGGACAATACGCCGCCCTGCCAGCCGAACTTCCACGCCATCACCACATTCGGCAGAAACACCACGATCAGCAGCAGGCGTTCGATTTCCGGCGACAGCACCATCTGCGTGCCGATGCCGATAACGAAAAACAGGCTGCACCAGATGATTAAGGACGCGCGCAGCGGCGGGTTGGTGGTGTCCAGCCCCAGCAGATGGTAACGGTGCTGCTGGTGCAGAAATTCAAAGATCAGGTAGACGAACGGGGTCAGCAAGACGCCGCCGGTAAACGACGCCAGGCCGAGCAGCATCGCCGGGTTTGGCACTAATGGCGTAAGCAGGGCGGTATTGAGCAGCGAGGCGGCGGTCACCGCAGCCAGCAGCAGCGTCAGCCGCTGCCAGTAGAGCGGAAAACGGCACCAGACTCGTTGCGCGAGCGCCGCCGGGATCAGGGTGATAAACGGTGCGGCCAGCAGGCCGTAGCCGCTCAGCAGGCGCTCGCTGTGCAGCCAGAGCAGCAGCAGCACCGGAGGTACCAACAAGGCGGGCCAATAGCGGCGCGCCAGCAGGATCAGCAGTGCGAGATAGACGCCGTGCGGCAGAAACAGCGCCGCCTGATTGCCGTTGTGGGTCAGATAGAAACCGAGCGTCCACAGCGCTAGCCAGCCGCTGCCCCAGGCCAACAGGATAAACAGCGAGATAACCCAGGGGCGGAAGCGGGGCGACATCAATGCCCCGCCAGCAGCTGATGGTCGAGGGCGAAATGCACCAGCTCGATGGTGCTGTTGCACTGCAGCTTACCCAGGACGTTGGCGCGATGCACGTGCACCGTTTTGTGGCTGAGATCGAGCTTGAAAGCGATCTCTTTGACGCTGTCACCCCTGACCAACAGATCGAAGACCTCGCGCTCACGCGGGGTCAAGGCTTCCAGCGCCGTGTTCGGTTGCTCGCCGCCGCGCAGCGCCCGCAGCGCGTCGGCGCACAGGTAATGGCCGCCCATATTGACGGAGCGTACTGCCTGCACCAGTTCTTCCGGCCCGCAGCGTTTGGTCAGATAGCCGCTGGCACCGGCATCCAGCGCGCTCTGCACGAAGGTGGGAGAGTCATAGATGCTGAGGATGATCGCGCGGAACTGCGGCTTGTGCGCCCGCAGGCGCTTCAACAGGTTCAGGCCGTTTTCATCCGGCATGGCGATGTCCATCACCGCGACGCTGACGTCTTCGCGCAGCAATGCCGGCCAGGCCGCCGCCGCGCTGCTGTATTGCCCCACCACGTCGAGATCGTCCTCGAGGCTGAGCAACTGGGCAAAGCCGGAGCGCACCACCACATGGTCATCCACCAGTATCACACGGATCATTTTTCGCACTCTGCTGCCGAATCATGACCCTATGATGCCTGCCGCCGCGGGGCTGGCAATCAGCCAAGCGCGGTTATGCAATCGATGTAACAGAATCGTAATAAAAGGGCGCCGCCGGCGCCGTTAACGATCCATATCGAAGGCGAAGTGCCGCCACAGAGCGGCGCGCCGTTCCTCTTCCGAATGCAGCGTCGTTTCGTGGCGCTGGTGATCTTCGGTCACGATTAGCTTCATGTCGCTGAGGGTGACCCGGCCGTGGTCCGTCGGCCGTGAACATACCAGACGTTGGGTGAAGTGCGACTGCGGCGAGGTGCTGTGGAAGTGGCACATCTCGTCGAACTCATGCAATTCGCGCGGCTGAACGGTAAAGCGATACAGCGTTTTGGCATGCGAACGCTGGTCGCCGTTGCGGCGCTCCAGCAGGTAATACTCGCCTTCCCGCTCCAGGTGGAAGGTGCCGCTGGCCTGCGGTTGCGGCTCGGCGACGACGATCTTCAGCGGCGTCAGGAAGGAATCGCCGAAACCGACGTCCACCAGCCAGGCCTGGTCCGCCAGATCCACCCGCAGCGCCAGATGGTCGTAGCGCGGGCCGAAATGGCCGTCGCGCTCGCGGATCTCGCCGGAGATGAAGCTCACCTTGAAGCCGAGCTCTCGCAGCAGTAGGGCGAACAGCGTGTTCAACTCATAACAGAAACCGCCGCGGTTACGCTCGACCACCTTGCTGAACAGCGCCTCCGGCGCCAGCTGAATGCCCTGATGATAAATAATGCTCAGGTTCTCGAACGGGACGCTCAGCATGTGGCGATGGTGCAGCTGTTGCAGCGTGGGGAGGTCAGGGCGGGCGACGCCGGTAAAGCCGATATGCTGCAGGTAGCGTTGGGTATCCACAGGGTGTCTCGCATGAGAAAAAGTAGGCATAAAATAGCGGGCTTTGCGGCTTTTGTGAGCGCATTACGTGCTGCGCTGTCGCTGCTGCCGCAAACTGTCACTGGTCGGCGCTAGCCTGTTCCCCGGAGTTCAACATTGCAGGAGAACGGCTATGCAAGATTTCAAACATCGGGTGGCGCTGGTGACCGGCGCTTCCACCGGCATCGGCGAAGCGATCGCCGCCGAGCTGTTTCGGCGCGGAGCCACGGTGGTGATGACCGGCCGCCACGCCGCGCCTCTCGCCGCCGCCGCCGCGCGGCTCGATCCCGACGGTCGACGGGTGATGACGTTGCGGATGGACGTGCGCGATGCGCCGTCGGTGCAGCAGGGCATTGAAGAGACGGTGCGGCGCTACGGCGCGCTGCATCTGCTGGTCAACAACGCCGGGATCACCGGCCCGCACGAGGTGGGTATCGATCGGTACGCGGTCGACGATTGGCATGAGGTGATTGCCACCTGCCTGAGCGGCACGTTTTTCGGCATGAAGTACGGCCTGCCGGCGATCGTCGCCGGCGGCGGCGGGGCGGTGGTGAACCTCTCTTCCGCCAACGGGGTGGTGGGCATTGCCGGGATCGCGCCCTATACTGCCGCCAAACATGGCGTGCTGGGCTTGACGCGCTCGGCGGCGCTGGAATTCGCCACGCGCGGCGTACGCGTCAACGCCGTCGGGCCGGGCTATGTGGATACGCCGGCGATGGGGGCACTGCCAGCGTCGGCGCGGGCGCAGATGGCCGCTTCGCACCCGATGGGGAGAATGGCGACGCGGGAAGAGGTGGCGAAAACAGTGGCCTTTCTGCTTTCGGACCACAGCAGTTTCACCACCGGCGCGTTCTACAGTATCGACGGCGGTTATACCGCGTGCTGAGCCAGCGTCTGCAGCCAGGCCAGAAACGCCGCCGCGCCGGGCTTTTCCAGCGTGCGCGCCGGGTAAACCACGTAGTAGGGTTTGCTGAGCGGCAGCGCCGGTTCGGCCAACGTGACCAGCCGGCCTGCCGCCAGTTCGCGGGCGATCAGCCGCCGCTGGCCGAGCAGCACCCCGCGCCCTTGCACGGCGGCGTCGATGGCCAGTGAAGTCAGGTTATAGGTCAGCCCGCGCCGCGGTGGCGGCATGCGATCGGCGGCGGTGAACCACTCGTGCCATCCCGGCAGAAACTGGCTCTCCTTGCCCCAGTCAACGTGGAGAAGCGGCTGCTGCGTCCAGTCGCCGCGATCGCGCAGCGCCGGGCTGCACACCGGCTGTACCCGATCCTGAAACAGCCGCGCTTTTTCCAGCAGCGGGTAATCCTGATCGCCGAAGCACAGGGCGAAGTCCGCCGCCGAATGGGCGAAATCGACCGCCGCATGGGTGGCGTGCAGCCGCAGATCGCCGTCGGGGTATTGCGCCAGCCAGGCGTCCAGCGCCGGGTTCAGCCACTTGGAGGCCAACGCCGGCAGGGCGAACACCGTCAGCGCCTGCTTGCCGCGCTGGCGTTCGACGTGCTGCTGCGCCACACGCAGCGTTTCAAACGCTTCCTGAACATATGCCAGGTAGTCCGCGCCCTGTTCGGTCAGCGTGACGCCGCTTTTGGCGCGGATGAACAGCGTGATGCCCAGATGCTGTTCGAGCTGGCGGATCTGCTGGCTGACGGCGGCGGCGGTCAATGCCAGCGCATCCGCCGCGCGGGCCAGGCTGCCGGTGCGGGCGGCGGTTTCGAACGCCAGAATGGCGCTCAGTTTGGGCAGGCGAGCGCGAGACGGTGAGTGCATGGGCAGGGTTATCGCTAAGAATTGGTTAACTTATCCATAACGTATTTTTGTTATGGCGGCAATGCGCCATTCGCTACAGTGAGAGGCATCCGGCTATCGCACTCGAGGGGAACGTCATGCCGCAACTTGCCGATATTATCGATCTGTCCGCCCATCCCATTGGCGACGCCGCGTTTCGCGCCCGCTGCAGGCAAACGCTGGAGAGCGCAGGCGCGCTGGTGCTGCCGGGATTTTTGCGCGACGCCGCGCTGGCGACGGTGCGGCTGGAAGGCGCCGAACAGCACCATGCGGCGTTTTACGCCACCAGCAAGCACAACGTGTATCTGCGGCCGCAGGACGACGCGCTGCCGGCCGATCACGCGCGCAACCGGCTGGTGGTGTCGTCCAAGGGCTGCATTACCGACGAGGATATTCCGCCGCAGTCGCCGCTGCGCGCGCTGTACGATGCCCCGGCGTTTCGCGAGTTCCTTTGTGCGGTGCTGGATGAGGCGCAGCTCTATCCCTACGCCGATCGGCTGTCGTCGATCAACCTGCATTACGCGCGCGCCGGCCAGGAGTTGGGTTGGCACTTCGATAACTCATCGTTCGCCATCACGCTGCTGATCCAGAAACCGGCGGCGGGCGGGCGTTTCGAATATGTGGAGAAGCTGCGCGACGCCGACCGCGGCGAGATGAACTATGCCGGGGTTGCGCAGGTGCTGGACGGGGAACGAGCAGCCAAGCGGCTGGCGATCGAGGAGGGGGATCTGGTGCTGTTTCGCGGGCGCAATGCCCTGCACCGGGTGACGCCGACCGAAGGCGACGCTACGCGCATGCTGGTGGTGCTGGCCTACAATGCGCAGCCGGGCGTGATGCTGTCGGAAAGCGCTCGAATGACGTTTTACGGCCGGTTATAACGGATAAAAAAACCGCCCCGGAGGGCGGCTTGTCGATTTAGCGTTGGCTCTGTTCTTCGTGAGCCTGCTGTTCCAGTTTCACTTCCTGCGCCCGTTTGCGCAGGCCGAACCAGCCCAGCGTCAGCAGCACCGCCAACACCGGAATGGTGGCGATGGTCCAGGTGCCGTTCGGGTAGTCGAACGCCATCATCACCACCACGGTCAGCAGGAACGCCAGCGTCAGCCAGGAGGTGAACGGCGCGCCCGGCATTCTGAACGAGACAGGCTGAGCGCGGCCTTCGCGGATGGCTTTGCGCAGGCGCATCTGGCAAACGATGATAAACGCCCAGGAGGCGATAATGCCCAGCGAAGCGATGTTCAGCACGATCTCGAATACCCGCGACGGCACCAGATAGTTGAGCACCACGCCGATCACGTAGATGCCGCAGGTGACCAGAATGCCGGCGTAAGGCACCTGTTGGCTGCTCATCTTGGCCATCAGCTTCGGCGCGGAGCCACCCATCGCCAGCGAGCGCAGGATGCGGCCGGTGGAGTAGAGGCCGGAGTTGAGGCTGGAGAGCGCGGCGGTCAATACCACGATGTTCATCACGGTGCCGATATAAGGCACGCCCAGCTTGCTGAAGAAGGTGACGAACGGGCTTTGGCCGGCCTGATAGGCATTCCACGGCAGCAGCAGCACCAGCAGCACCACGGAGCCGACGTAGAACAGACCGATGCGCCAGATCACGCTGTTGATCGCTTTGGGCATCATTTTGGCCGGATCCTTACACTCGCCGGCGGCAGTGCCGATCAGCTCAATGCCGGCGAAGGCGAAGATCACCCCTTGCACCAGCACCAGCGCGGGCAGCAGGCCGTGCGGGAACATGCCGCCGTTTTCGGTGATCAGATGCAGACCGGTGGTATTGCCCGCCACCGGAGTGCCGGTACCGAGGAACACCACACCCACAATCAGGAACAGCGCGATGGCGGCCACTTTGATCAGCGCGAACCAGAACTCCATTTCGGCGAACCATTTCACGCCGATCATGTTCATGGTGGCGACGATGCCGAGCGCGCCGAGGGCGAACAGCCATTGCGGCACGTCGGCGAAGGTGCCCCAGTAGTGCATGTACAGCGCCACCGCGGTGATGTCGACAATGCCGGTCATCGCCCAGTTGAGGAAGTACATCCAGCCGGCGACGTAAGAGGCTTTTTCGCCGAGAAACTCGCGGGCGTAAGAAACGAAGCTGCCGCTGGAAGGCCGATGCAGCACCAGTTCGCCCAATGCGCGCAGAATGAAGAAAGAGAAGATCCCGCAGACCAGATAGACCAGCGCCAGGGCCGGCCCGGCCAGCTCGAGACGGCCGCCGGTACCGAGGAACAACCCGGTGCCGATCGAACCGCCGATGGCGATCATTTGGATCTGCCGCTTACCCATGCTTTTGTGGTAACCGGATTCATGGGAGTCCAGCCAGCGTCTTCTGGCGGCGTGTTTGTCATCCGCCGACTTGTTTTGTGAGTGCATTATCCGTCCTGTTTACCTGTCTGTGATTAACTCCGCCCTGAGCTGCAGAGCAATCGATTGCCATCAGCAATCGTAATGAGAATGAGGTCGTGGCATCATTCCGCTGTTTATTGTGTATACAGCCGCCGTTAAATAACGGCGTGGCATGCTACCGTTTCCCGTTAAATGTGGCAAAAAAACCTGTGTGCAAATAGTGATCAAGTGTGTTTGTTTTTTAAACTGAAAACAAAAGCGCATATTATTCAGTAAGATGAGTCTCATTATCAACACGGAAATATCGAACGATAAAAGTGATTGAAATCACAGAATAATAATTACCTCGCAAATTAAAGGGATTTGGCGGTTATTTGGCTCGGAGGAGAAGGGGGGGAAAAATAAAGCGGTGGCGCCTGCGCAGCGATGGGCGTGCGCAGGCGAATAGGACGAGGGTTATTCTCAGGCGGATTCACCGGCCGGCAAAGCCGAAGCCGGCAGGCCGAATAGCTTGTCGAACGCCCAGTTAAACAGGAAGGTGTAGCAAGGAATGATGACGATCAGCGCCATATCCAGCAGCAGCGCTTGCCACAGCGTGATGCCCATCCACCAGGCGATCAGCGGGATCAGATACACCACCAGCGTCAGCTGAAACCCGACCGCGTGCAAAATGCGGCGCTTGAGGGTGCGGGCGCGCGATGCCTGGCGGCTCTCCCACCACTCGAATAAGTAGTTGTAAATGAAGTTCCAGCTGACGGCGATAGTGGTGATCACCACCGCCAGCGGTCCGGTGCTGGTCGGCGCGTGGCCCGACAGCAGCGCCAGCCCCAGCGCCGAGATCGTCATGCCGATGATTTCATAAGCGGTGACATACACCAGTTTGCGTTTGACGCCCTGCATTGTTTTCTCCCGATCTGTTTTTAGTTGCCTCTGCGGCGACGGCGGCTAAGATAACGTCAATCACATTGATAGAAAAAGTCAGGAGCTATCAGTTTTACTGATAGATTGAACGATGAATTTTTCCAGCGACAACATCGAGCTGTTTCTGGCGGTGCTCGATCGCGGTTCGTTTTCCGCCGCCGCCCGCGCGCTGCGGCGCGTGCCTTCCGCCGTCAGCATGGGCATCGCCAACATGGAGGCGGAGCTCGGTTTTGCCTTGTTCGACCGTTCTCACCGCGAACCGACGCCGACCGCGCTGGCCCTGGCCCTGGCGCCGCATGCCCGACTGATCGCCGGGCAGCTCAAGCAGCTGCAGGTGCACGCCATCGAACTGTCCCAGGGGCTGGAGAGCACGCTTTCGATCGGCGTGGCGTCGGATATCAACGGCGCCGGGCTGCTGGCGGCGGTGAAAACGCTGTCGCAGCGTTATCCGCTGCTGAACATCGAAGTGCTCAGCGCGCCGCAGGACGACGTGTTGCACATGTTGCACCAGGGGCGCATCGGCGTTTGCCTGGCGTTCGGCGGGCTGAACGTCAACAGCGCGGAACAGTTCCACTTCGTCGGCGCGGAATCGCTGGTGGCGATGTTGTCGCCGCAGCATCCGGCGCTGGACGGCGCTGCGGGCGAGCTGTTTCTCGAGGATCTGGTCAACGTGCGACAGATCATGGTGGCCAGCCGTGACCTGCCGATCGGCGATCTGCGTCCGCAGGTGGCGGAGGCTTACTGGCGCACCGATAGCCTGCCGATGGCGCTGAATATGGTGGAAGCGGGGCTGGGGTGGGGGAATTTCCCGCTGTCGCTGGCCGAGCCGCTGCTGGCGCAGGGCCGGCTGGTGCGGCTGAAATTCAAAAATACCAAGAACGAGCTGCGCTTGCCGATGCATTTGATCTGGCAGAAGAACCGCCCGCTGGACAAGGCGGCGCGCGAGCTGGTGGCGCTGATGCGCGCGGCGCCGCAGAAAAGCTGACGCCGGGTGCGCTTGCTCACTCCGCGTGACGTTTGCGCCACCAGAAGCGCACCAGCAGAATGGCGGCGATCGCCAGCGCGACAAACAGCAGGCTGGAGAGTTTTTTGTCGAAGCCGGTAACGAAGCTTTCGATCGCCTGGCCGCCAAAATAGCCGAGCATGACGAAGATCGTCGCCCAGAGAATGGCGCCGAGGATGTTAAGCGGCACGAAGCGCGAGGGCGGCAGGCGGCTGGCGCCGATCAGCACCGGGCCGATGATGCGGAAACCGTACATAAAGCGCACCCCGATAACGAACAGCATCGGGTGGCGGGCGATCAGCTTTCTGGCGCGCGCGATGCGCTTTTCCTGCCCTTTAAGGCGTGAGATCACCCGGCCTTCGAACCGGCGGCCGGTGAAGAACAGCAGCTGATCCCCCAGCGTGCCGCCGAGCGCCACCACCGCAATCACCCACGGCCAGTGCAGCAGCCCTTCGTGGGCGGCGATGCCGCCCAGCAGCGTGATGGTCTCCCCCTCAGCCAGGCAGCCGATAAACAACGCCCAGTAGCCGTAGTCCGTAATGTAGTGGGCCAAATCGGTCATTCCTTACTCCTTATGTGACTGACGCATAAGGGCAAGTATACGCCCGATCGCTAGCCTTGGGCGATCTGGGCCACCAATGCTCTGCGCCGCTGCAGGCTTTCCGCCATCTGCGCCTGCACTCTGGCGTAAATATGCGGCGGGGCCAGCTCCGGCGTGCCGCCCGCGAACGGTGGCGCCGGGGCGTATTCCAGATAGAGCTGGATCATCTGGGCGGTGTCTTCGCCGTGCAGTTCGGCGATCAGCGCCAGCGCGAAGTCGATACCGGCGGTGACGCCGCCGCCGCTGATCACGTGGCCGTCGCGTTCCACGCGCGCTGCGCTCGGCACGGCACCGAACAGCTTCAAGCTGTCGCGCATCGACCAGTGGCAGGCGGCGCGTTTGCCTTGCAGCAGACCGGCGGCGGCCAGGATCAGCGAACCGGTGCATACCGAGGTCAGGTAGCGGGCATCGGCGCCCAGCCGACGGATCTGCTGCATGAACGCCTGATCCTGCAGCGCCTGCGTGCAGCCGCTGCCGCCCGGCACGCACAGCACGTCGCAGCGCGCGATCTCCGGCAGCGGGCGCAGCTGGGTGAAGTGCAAGCCTTCAGACTCGACATCTGCGCCGTCTACCGAGGCGACGATGATTTCCGCGCCCGGCATGTGGCGCAAAAACTGCAGCGGGCCGGTAAAGTCGAGCTGAGTGACGCCTTGATAGATGGGAAATACAATCACTAATGGTTCAGACATGATATTCGCCTCATTTTTATCGTTGGACCTGGGTCATAATAGCCGCCCTGTTTTTGGCTGATATGACAGATAACCCTCAAAAAGCGCCATCATGAAAACGATCGGTTTTGTGGTTTTTCCCGGTTTTAACCTGCTGGATTTTGCCGGGCCGCTGGCGGCGTTCGATAACGTCAACCAGTTCACTGACCCGCCGGCTTACCGCTGTGTGGCGATCTCGCCGCAGGGCGGCATGGTCGCCAGCTCGGCCGGGGTGGCGATCGCCACGCAGCCGTGCGGCGACGAGCGTTTTGATACGCTGGTGGTGGCCGGCGGCAGCGGCAATGTGATGGCGGCGCAGTCACCGGCGTTGGCGGCGTTTCTGACGGCCCACAGCCGGCGAGCGCGGCGCATCGCCAGCGTGTGCACCGGGGCGTTTATTCTGGCGGCCTGCGGTTTGCTGGACGGCAAACGCGCCACCACCCACTGGTATCACGCGGCGCGCTTGCAGCAGAACTACCCGCGCATTCGCGTCGACAGCAACCGCATTTTCATCCGTGACGGCGATATCTGGACTTCGGCGGGCATCAGCGCCGGCATCGATCTGGCGCTGGCGCTGATCGAGGACGATCTCGGCGCTACGATAGCGGCGGGCGTGGCGCGGCAGCTGGTGGTGTACCACCGTCGCCCCGGCGGGCAGTCGCAATATTCTCTGTTGCTGGCGTTGAATCCGCCGTCGGATCGCATGCGCGCCGCGCTGTCGTACGCGCGCGAGCACTTGCATCTGCCGCTGTCGGTGGCGGATCTGGCCGACGCCGCCTGCCTGAGCGAGCGGCAGTTCGGCCGGTTGTTCCGTGCTGAAACCGGGCAGACGCCGGCCAAGGTGATCGAGCAGCTGCGGGTCGAGGCGGCCAGGGTGCGCATCGAAGAGAGCGCCGAGCCGCTGGAAGCGATCGCCCGTTCGGTGGGGTTCAGCGATCCGGAACGCATGAGGCGGGCGTTTATCCGCGTATTTGGCCTGTCGCCGCAGGCGATCCGCCGGCTCGGCCGCGCGGTATAACTTTTTTGCCACGCCTGGCGGCGGGGCACACCAGAGGAGCAACGGATGTATCAGGATTTTGACAGTGAATTGAACTGGGCGATGCGCCATATGCCGCGCACCCGGGCGGCGGTGGCGGCACTGCCGGACCTGCACGGGGTGCGGTTGGCGTGCAATATGCACCTGGATCTGAAAATGGCGCCGCTGGTGGCCGGCCTGCTGGATAAGGGCGCGGCGATCTTCCTGACTACCTGCAATCCCACCACGGTGCAGAACGACGTGGTGGCCTGGCTGGAACGGCGGGGGGCGCAGGCCTATGCCTGGCGCGACATGAACGCCAGCGAGTGGTCGGAATCTTTCGATCGCGCGCTGGACTGGCAGCCGACCCACCTGTGCGAAATGGGGGCGGATCTGACCACCCGTCTGCACCAATCGCCGAACGGCCCGCAGATCGTCGCCGGGCTGGAAGCCACCGGATCGGGCATCAGCCGGTTAAACGGCGTGGCGCCGCGTTACCCAATCTTCAATTGGGACGATCTGCCGGTGAAAGAGGGGTTGCATAACCGGCACATGGTTGGGCTGACCGCCTGGCACACCTTCTTCCAGACCACCCATTTGACGCTGCACGAAAAGCGCGTGCTGGTGATCGGCTACGGCTTGGTCGGGCAGGGAACGGCGGCGGCGGCCAGGGCTTACGGCGGCCAGGTGATGGTGGCGGAAATCGACCCGGCGCGCGCGCTGCAGGCGCGTTATGACGGCTGGCAGGTGGTGGATCTGGCGAGCGCGGTCGCTCAGGCGGACGTTATCGCCACGGCGACCGGCGCGAAAAACGTGCTCTCGGCGCAGCATCTGCAACAGTCGCAGGACGGCGTGTTTATCCTCAACGTCGGCCACGTGGCGGAAGAGATCGACGTCGGCTTCCTGAAAAGCCTGCCGCACCACGAGCCGATGCCTTATGTAAATGCTTACCAACTCAATGAGAAGACGGTCTATTTGCTGGCCAATGGCTCGATGTTCAACCTGACCGCCGGCTATGGCGATAGCCTCAACGCCTTCGACGTGACGTTGGCGGTCATGGCGGCCGGCATCGGCCATATCGTCGGTGCAGGGGCGCGGCAAACGCCGGGGCTGTACCTGCTGCCGCAATCGGCGTGGCAGCCGGCGCTGTAACTTTTTCTACGCGGGCGCTCATCCCAGAGCGCCCGCGGGCTGTACCGTTTTTCGGCCGACAGAATTTGTCACAAATCCGCCCTACAATCCCAGTGCCAAGCGCAGCACCCTCACATATAATTCGCTGAGTTCAAGCCCCCATTTCAGAGTAATGCCTGTGAAAATACGTGTTTTGGTTCTGACCCTGCTCGCTTTGCAGGCGGGCGCAGGCTTTGCGCCGCGCGCGCTGGCCAGCGACAACGCCGCCGCTCTGCACGCCACCCAGCCGGAGCTGGCTTCCGGCAGCGCGATGGTCGTCGATATGCAAACCCATAAAGTGATGTATGCGCGCAACCCGGATGAAGTGGTGCCGATCGCCTCGATTACCAAGCTGATGACCGCCATGGTCACGCTGGACGCACACCTGCCGCTCGACGAGATGTTGTCGGTGGATATCCACCAGACGCCGGAGATGAAAGGGGTCTATTCGCGGGTGCGGCTGAACAGCGAAATCAGCCGCAAGGATATGCTGCTGCTGGCGCTGATGTCGTCGGAAAACCGCGCCGCCGCCAGCCTGGCGCACCACTATCCGGGCGGCTACAACGCCTTTATCAAAGCGATGAACGCCAAGGCCAGGGCGCTCGGCATGACCAATACCCATTACGTCGAACCGACCGGGCTCTCTATCCACAACGTGTCGACGGCGCGCGATCTGACCAAGCTGCTGATCGCCACCAAGCAATATCCGTTGATCGGCCAGCTCAGCACCACCACCGAGCGCATGGCCAGCTTCAAGGATCCCAACTACACGCTGCCGTTCCGCAACACCAACCACCTGGTGTACAACCCGAAATGGAATATTCAGCTGACCAAGACCGGTTTCACCAATCAGGCGGGACACTGCCTGGCGATGCGCACCGTGATCGGCAACCGTTCTGTGTCGCTGGTGGTGCTGGACGCCTTCGGCAAATATACCCACTTCGCCGATGCCAACCGGCTGCGCAGCTGGATTGAGACCGGCAAGGTGACGCCGATCCCGGCCGCCGCCCGCGACTATCGCCGCCAAAAAGACGCCAGCCTGGCGAAAAACGCCACCGAATGACCCGCCTGGCGGCCTGCCCGTTGGCGGCAGGCCGCTATCGGCCCTCGGGCCGCCTGATGACAAATCCCCGCTCGCGATCGCCGTCGAACCCGGCTTTGAGATAAAGCTGGTGCGCGCCGGTGCGTTGCTGCCCCGACAGCAGCATCACCTTGTAACAGCCCTTGCGCCAGGCCAGCTGCAGCGCGTATTCAATCATGGCGAGCGCCACGCCGTGGCCGCGATAGGGCTCCGCCGTCACCACGTGTTCGATGACGCCGAACGGCTGTGCCTGGTGCGCCAGCCCTGGGATCAGCGCCATCATGCAGGTGGCGATCGGTTGTTCTTCCTTTGCCGCCACCACCAGACGGATCGCCGGATCGTCCAGCAGGTGCTGCAGGGCACGGCGCGCATCGTCGGTGCGCAGCGGCGCGTCCTGCGGACGCAGCTCGCGATACAGGGCCAACAGGCCGTTGAGATCGTCCGGCTGCGCCAGACGATGAATGATGCTCATGGTTGCTCCTTTCCGCCGCTTCAGCGGTAATCCGCTATCCTCCATTAATACCACAACGTTTGTCGGAGGGGATGTTATGAGTCAGGTGTCGACTTTTGTCATGTTCCAGGGAGAGGCGCAACAGGCGATCGACCTCTACAGCCAGGTGTTCGAGCGTTTTCGGCTCATGCAGGTGCAGCATTACGACCCGACACCGGACGGCCGGCGGTTGATCAAGCATGCCACCATCGATTTCGACCGGCAGAACCTGGTGTTTATCGACAGCCCGATCAGCCATGACTTCAGCTTCACCCCGGCGGTGTCGCTGTTCATCAACTTGCCTAACGAAGAGGCGCTTGAACAGGCCTTTCACCGCCTGGCGGAAGGCGGCAAGGTGCTGATGCCGCTCGATGATTACGGCTTCAGCGCCCGTTTCGGTTGGCTGAACGATCGTTTCGGCCTCTCCTGGCAGCTCAATGTGCCAGCGGGCGATCTGCCCTGACGCCAGGGGCGTGCAAAAGACATGGTAGTGCCTGCGGTTGTTTCATATGCTTACCCCCGTGGTGGCAGGGAATTCTGCCGTGGGCAATACCGACAACATTCATGGAAAGGTGCGCTTTGATTGATTTTGACCGCTATGTTGAGCAAGCGAAGTCTTACGGCGAGTGGCCGGGCGGGCACGTGGAGATGTCGTCCGGTCGCGTTGAGGGATTGAGCTATCGCCTGTATCGGCAAACTGCCGCGAGTGAAGACGTGATGGTGGTGTATCACGGCGGCGGGGTTAACAGCGCTGCCGGGTATGACGTCCTGGCGCGCCAGTTGGCGGCCGAGCCAACGCTCGCGGTGTGCCTGGTCGATATTCGCGGACATGGCGATTCCGCCGGAGAGCGGGGAACGGTTGAGCGGCCTGAGCGTATTTGGCGCGATGTCGATGTCATCCTGGCGGAAATGCGCCTGCGTTTTCCGTTGGCGCGCAGGCACCTGCTTGGTCATTCCAGCGGCGCCGGGATGTTGCTCAACTACCTGACCCGTTATCCTTGCGAGCAGCAGGCGGATAGCCTGATCATGCTGGCGCCGGAGCTGGGGCCATTTTCCGGGATAGCCCGCGATCTGACGGCGGCGGCCCGTTTTGCTCAGGTGCGCCAATGGCCCTTTGTGGCCAATGCGTTCAGCGGTGGTCGCTGGTTCGGGCAATCTCGGGCGGTCAGCCTGAATTTTCCCCCGGCCGTGCTGGCCACCTCCCCCGATTTTGTCTGCCAATACAGTGTCAATATGGCTAACGCGTTGACGCCGCGCGCCCCGGCAAAGCAATTGGCGGCGTTGCGATTACCGACTTTGCTGCTGGCGGCCGCCCAGGACGAGTTGTTCAATGCGCAATCGATGCAGCGCTTTGTCGAACAGCATGGCAGCGTGCATGTGGCATTTGGTTTGCTTGAGGGCAGTACGCATTTATCCTGCGTATTTGATGCCCATCGCCCGGTCCTTCAACATATTTCGCGTGCGTTCACGATCGCCTCCGATTGCGACGCACCTATTTAACTGCTTGTTTATTACACACTTCTTCTCCGTCATTAACTGGACGGAGGAGTAGTGATTGAGATCACGAAACTGGTTAATAAATCTTTATGATTTTGAATGCAAAATGTTAACATCCCGCCGCTTTCATTAGGCTTGCTAATGATATTCTTATTGTCAAGGAATGCTCAGGATGGATTACCAAAACGTCTTTCAATTGACGGATCAGGAACGAAACGAGTTATTTTCGGCATTAGATAGAATTGCTTACGATCCCGCCGGCGGCGATGCTTATATTCACGCCATACGCTCGACGATGATCACCCATTTGCCCCACAGATTAAGCGCCGCATTAAGCCAGCAAAAGGCGTCAATCAAACCACGGCCTTATCTTATTTTAAAAAATGTGCCGGTGGATAAAGAAGTGTTCTTTTCCCCTTGTCCGAACCAATATACGCCTTCGGCTAAATCCGGTAATATCAGCGAAAACCTGTTGGTCGGTATCTCTTCGCTCATTGGCGAACCCTATTCGATGTATTTCGAAGGGAAAGAACTGATCAATAATCTGATCCCTAAACGCGAAGCTAAAAAAGAATATACCGGTCTGGGATTCGATGTTGAACTGGACTTCCATATTGAAAATGCGGCCCTGAAACACCTGGAGCAGTTCAACGTTTCGCCGATGGGCCTGCTGTTGGCCGGCGTGCGCCGCGATCCGCACAGCCCGATGACGCGCATCTCCGACTCGCGTCTGGCGATCGCTCAACTGAGCCGCGAGGACGTCGAAACGCTGGCCAGCCCGCTGTATAGCATCAAGCTGCCGTACCGCTGGCGCCAATCCACGCAGGCCGGGCGTGAAGAAACCGCGCTGGTGCCGCTGATTTCGCAAAACCACGTGTTGCCGGATGTGAGCGCGGTCTTCTATCCCGGCATGATTGCGGCCAGCACACCACGGGCGGAAGCCGCGCTGGAACGTTTCTATGGTCTGGTGAAAGAAAACGCCATCGGTATCGATATTTGCCCGGGCGATTTGGTTTACATCGACAATCGCTTTGCATTGCATTCGCGCGATAAGTTTACGCCTTCCTTCGATGAAAAAGATACGCCGTTGCGCTGGGTGCAACGGGTCTTCATTTCGGCAAGCTTGTGGAATCACCGCAACCTCAATCAGGTTGAAGAGCGTATTTTCTCGATTTAAGGTTATTATTCATGCTGAACGTTTTTCTTTCTATATTGCCGATTTTTTTGTTAATTGTGCTGGGCTATTTGTCAAAGCTTTATGTTAAAGATGTCGCCGTTTTTTGGGGCTTTTCTGACAAATTCGTTTATTACCTGTTTTTTCCGGCGCTGTTGATATTGGATATCAGCGAAGCGGACTTTAGCGGCGCGGACAGCTTCTATCCCGTTGTGGCGACCATTATTTCCACATTGGCCATTGCGTTGATTATTTTCGTTGGCAAGCTGTTTTTCAATACATCGGCGGATCTGTTTACCTCCATTTTTCAGGGGGGAGTCAGGTATAACTCTTATGTATTCATCGCGCTGTCGCAATCGCTGTTCGGCAGTGAGGGGGTGGCGCTGTCCGGCTTCTTCGTGGCGTACATGATCATTCTGACCAACATCATGAGCGTGTTGGTGATGAACCACTACGGCACCGGCAGTAAGAAAAGCCTGAGCGGCGCGCTGCTGGCGCTGACGAAGAACCCGCTGATCATCGGCGCGTTGTTCGGGGTGTTGATGAATCTGTGCAACCTGCATATCACCGGTGCGCTAAAACAGCTGTTCGTTTATCTCTCCAACGCCGCCACGCCGCTGAGCCTGATGTCGGTCGGTGCAGGGTTGATCGTCAGCATGCATATCCGCAAATTGGTTTCCATCTCTTATGCGACCGTGCTGAAATTGGTGGCCATGCCGCTGATTACCATCGCGCTGGTGCACTATTTTGGCGCCACCGGCGTGCCCGCCAGCATCGCCATTCTCTATTCCGCTGTGCCTTGCGCCGGCAACGCCTATATTCTGGCGCGGCAAATGGGGGGCGACCATGAAGCGATGGCTTCCATCATCACCTGGACGACGCTGCTGTCGGTCATTACCGTCACCTTCATTCTGGGCAGCGTAGCGCTGTAACGCCGGCGCCGGGCGGCAAGCGCCCGCCCGGCGTTTTCCGATATCCTCCCATATCCTTTCATCACGCTTTACCGCTATGCTAAACGGATAGTGAATGTGAAAAGGATGAATCATTTTGGCAGGAAGTAGCTTACTTACCCTTATCGACGACATCGCTTCGTTGCTGGACGATGTCTCTTTAATGACCAAGATGGCGGCCAAAAAAACCGCCGGTGTGCTGGGGGACGATCTGGCGCTCAACGCGCAGCAGGTGACCGGCGTTAAAGCCGATCGCGAGCTGCCGGTAGTGTGGAGCGTTGCCAAAGGGTCGCTGATCAACAAGGCGATCCTGGTGCCGTTGGCACTCTTGATCAGCGCCTTCGCGCCCTGGGCGATTACGCCGTTGCTGATGGTGGGCGGCGCCTACCTATGCTACGAAGGGTTCGAAAAGGTGTTCCACAGCCTGAGCCCCGGCAAGCCGGCGCAGGAAGATAAATCCGACGGGCCCGGCGCCAATGAGGACGCTGCAGCTTATGAGAAGCGCAAGGTGAAAGGGGCGATACGTACCGACTTTGTGCTCTCCGCCGAGATTATCGCCATCACGCTGGGCACCGTCGCCGGCGCCACCTTCAGCCAGCAGGTGATCGTCTTGTGCGGCATCGCCGTCGTGATGACGCTCGGCGTGTACGGCATCGTCGCCGGCATCGTCAGGCTGGACGATCTGGGGTTGTATCTGAGCCGCAAAGGCAGCGCGTTGGCGCGCTCCCTCGGCGGCGGCATCGTGCGCGCCGCGCCTTATTTGATGAAAACGCTGTCGATCGTCGGCACCGTCGCCATGTTTATGGTCGGCGGCGGCATCCTGACCCACGGTTTGCCGCCGGTACATCATCTGTTCGAAGACTGGGCCTCGTACACCACCGTGGTGCCGACGTTTGGCCATATTCTGCAGGGTGTGGTTCCGGCGCTGTTGAACGTGGCGTTCGGTCTGGTGGCCGGCGGCGTAGTGCTGGCGGTGGTGTCGGCGCTGGGCGCAGCGCGCGCGCGTTTCAAGGCATGATGAAAAGTCTCGCCCCGGGAGGGGCGAGGCGTTTTAAAAAATCAGTTTGAGAACGCCGGTAATCGTCAACAAACCCACGATAAAGATGATGGCGACAATCCACAGAATAATTTTCATTTGATTCTCCCTTACCCGTTAAATGTGGCGCGCGGTTGGCGCTAACTCAATGAAATCATTCTTCACTATAGACGCTATCTCCCCATCGCGCGTCGCCACGCATTCAGGGATGCTGTTTATCACCCGCGCCCAGCGCGCGCTGCATGATGTGGGTGTCGCGCCACTCCCCCAGCTTGAACCCCACCGCCTTTAACGTCACGACGCTGGTGAAGCCGAGCGACTGGTGCAGCGCCAGCGAGCCGCGGTTGGCGGCGGAGTCGCCGACGATCGCCAGCATCTGGCGCCAGGGGCCTTGCTCGCAGCGGGCGATCAGCGCGCTCAGAAGTGTTTTGCCGACGCCTTTACCCTGTTGCCCCTCGGCGATGTATACCGAGTCTTCTACGGTAAAGCGGTAAGCCGGCCGGGGGCGATAAGGCGTGGCATAGCAGTAGCCCACAATACGGCCTTCGCTTTTCGCCACCAGCCAGGGCAGGCCGGCTTCCTGCACCTTGCTCAGCCGCAGCTGCATTTCCGCCAACGTCGGCGGCTGTTCTTCAAACGAAGCCGCGCCTGTCAGCACGTGGTGGGTGTAAATACGCAGCACGGCGACCATATCGTCCGGCGTGGCGTCGAGGAGGCTGAGTGCGGGGGCTAAGAGCGTCATGGCAAGTCTGTTTACCTTGAAAATCAGCGGATAAACGGCATTATGCGCGCCGCCCGCCGTCGGGGTAAATCGGGTTTTGTTATGGTGAGATAAGACAACCCTATGGGAACGTTCGCCGCGTATCGGTCAGGGTAGAAAGGCTGAGGGGGCAAGAGCGGAAAGATAAGAAATCAGTGGGCGCTTGATAGGCAAAAGCCCAGCTTGGTGGCTGGGCTTCGCAGGTCCCTGAAAGGGAGGGTATAGCATAAGGGCCTTTATCGGCTACGGCGACAATTTCACCTGATTTGTCTGTTTTGTCAACAACAGCGTACTGGTCAGAACAGCATATTGCGGGCATTGATCGACTTAATGACGGCGCGTTGGATGTCAGCAACAAGCTCGCGTGACAGACACTGGGTAAGAAAACCTCTCTCTTTACGGGCTCTGCTCAGCCGTTGACGGCTGACTTGCTGCACCAGATCGCCCTTTGCCCAACGCGTTTGCGGATGAAAGAATCTCATATCTTCGATGAGTTCTCGTGTGATCTCTATGTGCAACCCTTGTTGGATCTTATTCGAATCTCTGGTGGTCGACAGCGGTACGATAATGCAGGCATTGCCGTTAATTTTGCCATTTAACACAACAACTAAACGGTTCTTCACCATTTCTGGCGGAATGTGGCCATCATAAAAGCCGGCTTCATGCGGTTGGCGGAGTGATAGTGGGTAGTTGCCATAGCTGCACTCAAGAATTTCCCCGACCTTGGGGGAAAATTTGATCGGCATCGATACACTCCTTTGTTGCGAACAATCCGTGTTATGGAGGAATGAGCATGCGGGCGTTTTGCGTTGAGAGAAAGGTGTGGCGTAAGGAAACGGCAAATGAAAGTGAAAAATTGCGGATTCGTACGCAGAATCCGCCTTGATGGTGGCCGAATTTACCAGCCTTTCACCGCGCCGCCGTTGAAGATTTTCTCGGCGGCCTTGGCCACTTCGTCCGACTCATAGGCCTTGATGAAGTTCTGCACGTTCGGCGCGTCCTTATTGTCTTCGCGGGTGACGATGATGTTGGTGTACGGCGAGTTTTTATCCTCGATGAAAATGCCGTCTTTGGTCGGCGTCAGGCCGGTTTGATTGATGTAGGTGGTGCTGATAACGGCGACGGTGACCTTCGGATCGTCCAGCACGTGCGGCAGCTGCGCGCCTTCCAGCTCCATGATCTGGTAATGATGCGGGTTGGCACTGATGTCCAGGGCGGTGGGCAGCAGCCCCTTGCCTTGTTTCAGGGTAATCAGGCCGGTTTTTTCCAGCAGCAGCAGGGCGCGCCCCAGGTTGGTCGGATCGAGCGGAATAGCGATCACCGCGCCGTCCGGCAGCTCTTTGAGCGATTTTATCTTTTTGGAGTAGCCGGCCATCGGGAAGACGAAAGTGTTGCCGACCGCTACCAGCTTATAGCCGTGATCTTTGTTTTGCTGTTCGAGGAACGGGCGGTGCTGGAACACGTTGGCGTCCAGTTCGCCTTTGTCGGTGGCGTCGTTCGGCAGCAGCGAACCGCTAAAACCCACCAGCTCGACCTCCAGCCCGTATTTTTCTTTCGCCACCTGTCTGGCGACCTCCGCCACGTCCTGTTCCGCGCCGTTGATGACGCCGACTTTGATATGGTTTTGGTCGGTTTTTTGATCGCAGCCCTGAAGCGCCAATACGGCGGCGAAGGCCGCCGCCAGAGGGGTGATACGCCAGCGTAAGGTCATCGAAGTCTCCCTGAAAAGAACAATAAAATCAGTTGTTTTTTGTTCTTACAGCTAAGCCTGAACTGCCGATGAAGTCAAACGCTCGTTCAGCATAAACGGCTATAGCTTATAGCCGTTATGCGGCGGGGGGATTATCGGCTGAGCGAACGCAGCACCACGATGCCCGGCGTAGCCATCACGTAATCCATAAAGGGCGAATCGACCACCTGCATGTTGGCCTTGCGCGAGGAGGCGTTGCGCAGCACCGGGCCGTTGTCGGTCATCACGTAGATGCCGGTGTGGGTGACATCCAGCCCGTCCAGGTTGGTGTAAATGCCGATATAATCGCCGGTGCGCAGTTGGGCCAGCACCTTGTCGTCGACGTTGTCGCTGGGGATATAGGTCACGCTGCGCTGTACGTTGGGTAAACCGGGCAGGTAGCTGCTGCCGTCCGCCTTCTGGTTGAGGTTTTTCACGAGGGTGACGGCGTGCGGGCTGAGCTGCGCGGTGATGTCTTCGGCCACCTTGTGCGGCCGCTGCGCCCAGTCGGTGAAGAAGTGCTTGCGCTGCGGGAAGGCGATTTTGCCGTCGACGTAGCGGATGTCTATCAGCCGCTGTACGAACTCGCCCTCGCTGCGGGCGGTGCTGAGCGCTTCCACATAATCGATGTAGGTGAAGCAATCCAGCCCGCGGAAGTCGATCACCAGCTGCTCGGGCGTGTTCTGCGAGCCGATCAGGCGATTGGCGAGATAGGGGGTGCCGAGAAACTCGCGCGAAATCAAATCGACGGTGCGGCCATGTGGCTGAGCGGCGGGCCAACCGGCGCGCAGCGCGAGGATCTCACGCAGCTTGCTGCGGGTGCTGGCGTCCATCTCCGGCTGCACGCTCGGCGGCGCAACGGTGACGTCGGGCGGCGGCGTTGCCGGGGTGGGGCGCTCGGCGCATCCGCTCATGGCGATAGCTAACATCAGTAAAACAACCTTGTTCTTGTTCATACGGCCCTCCATGGGTGTCGCTGGGTTATCATAGTAAGTGATAACAGTTCTCATCCGATGGTAGGGGTTAAAAAGTAAACATAACCTCAATGAGGCCCGATAAATCAGTAACCGATTTCGTTATTGAACGGCAAATACCAGAACAGTGCGATCTCGTGATCGGCGATCTCCGGCTCGGCGCGATACAGTAAACGATCGATGCCGCCGAGGATAAACCCGTAATGCTGGTAGCAGCGGCAGGCCGCCAGATTGTTGTTCTGCGTTTCGAGCATCATACCTGAGGTTTCCTGCAGCCGTGCCCACTGTTTGGCGCAGTCCAGCAGCGCCCCGGCGATGCCCTGACGGCGCGCGTGAGCGCTGACGGCGATCTCATCGATCAGGGTGTAACCGTTCCAGTTTTTGCTCAGCGTGATATGGCCAACGGCTTCGTTCTGGCGATACGCCAGGAAGGTGACGCTGTCGTCGTTGGCGAGCGGCGCCAGCGGATACTGTTTGCGAAACGGCGCGACCGGGCGGGTTGGCCAGCTGTCGACCGGGCTGTCGAACTGCGGCAGGGCGTAGCTGGCGACGGTAAAGCTGAAATCGCCGCAGGCCAAATAATCGGCGGGCAACGCCTCAATGGCCGTGATGCGGATGGCCGGGTTCATGACGGCAGCTCCCGCAGCAGGCGCGCCGGGTTGCCGGCATAGATCCCCTTGCGGGTGATATCGCGGGTCACGACCGCCCCGGCGCCGATCACCGCGCCACTGCAGATCTCCACCGCCAAGACCGTGGCGCCGGAGCCGATGGACACCCGATCGCCGATGCGCGTGCGCCCCCAGCTGGCTGGATCGGCATTGGGCGCACCGTCTTTGAACAGATCGTTGGCGAAGGTGACGCCGTGGCCGACAAAGCACTCTTCGCCGAGCGTGACGTATTCGCAGATAAAGCTGTGCGACTGAATTTTACTACGCGCGCCAATGCTGACGTGGCGCTGGATCTCGACGAACGGGCCGACGAAGACATCGTCGCCGAGCCGGCAGCCGTACAGATTGCAGGGCTCGACAACGGTGACGTTGCGCCCGGCGTCGACGTCGACGATCCCCGCCTGGCGGGTGGTGATAACGGATGGCATAACCTTCCTCACAGTCTGGATTTGATGGGGGGAGTATAAGACAAAGCGCCGCGGCGTTGCGCTTTCCGCACGTTTTTTCGCCGAAAGACTATAATTAGTACAGGGGAGAGAGCCCCGTGGCCGCAATCCTCGCACGGGTAGCTGTCCGTCGGAGGTGTGAAATTCGTTCGCCGATCGCGGCCTACGGCGAGATAGGAGGTGTCTCATGGTCAGTCATGTTTGGGGACTTCTGGCGCATCCCAGCGCCGAGTTCGAACAGATCAAAAGCGAGAATGAAAGCGTCTCGCACCTATACACCCATCACGTGTTGCTCTTGGCAGCAATCCCGGTGGTCTGCGCCTTTATCGGCACCACCCAGTTGGGCTGGCTCTCCGGCGAGGGACATGCCATCAGGCTCGACATGTTTACCGCGTTTTATACCGCCGTGGCGTTCTACCTGCTGATGCTGGCGGGCGTAGCGGCCATGGGGAAAGTCATTCACTGGATGGCGCGGCGTTATGAATCGCGCCCAAGCCTGCACCGCTGCATGGTGTTCGCCGGCTACGTGGCGACCCCGATGTTCCTCAGCGGGGTGGTGGCGCTTTATCCGGTTGTCTGGCTGTGTCTGTTTGTCGGCATTATCGGCCTGTGCTATTCGGGCTATCTGCTGAATCTGGGGATCCCGCACTTCCTGAATATCGACAGTAAGGAAGGGTTCATCTTCTCCAGCTCGACCTTCGCTATCGGCATCCTGCTGCTCGAGCTGCTACTTGGGGTGACGGTGCTGCTGTGGGGGTACGGTTCCTGGTTGTTCTGAGTTAACGGTAGTTGTTGTCGCCCCCGCGCCGGTGGAACGGCGCGGGGGCTTTTGCTTTTATGCGCGGCGGAAAACCAGCATCACGCCGAGCACGATGCCCGCCATGCCCAGCAGGCTCAGCGCGGCTAACGCGTGGCCGAGCAGCAGGTAATCCAGCAGGGCGGTGACCGCCGGGATCAGATAGAACAGGCTGGTGACCTGCACCAGGTTGCCGCGCTGGATCAGGCGATACAGCAGGAAAGTCGCCAGCACCGAGATCACCACCGCCATCCACAGCAGCGGCAGCACGAACTCAGGCCGCCAGTCGACCCGCAGCGGCTCAAACGGCAGCGCCAACGCACACATCAACAGACCGATAGCATACTGCAGCGGCAAGACCGCCAGCGGCGGCTGGGCCATGCCCTTTTGCAGCAGGGTGCCGGCGGTCATGCAGCCCAGAGCGATAAAAGCGAACAGCATGCCGCTCGGCGAGAAGTTGGCCACCATCAGGCTTTGGTACACCACCAGCGTCAGCCCGGCCAACGCCAGCACCAACCCGCAGGCGCGCAGCCCGGCGCAACGCCGTTCGGTGATGAACTGGGTGAGGATCGGCTGTACGCCGAGCAGCGTCGCCAGCACCCCGGGCGTAATGCCCTGTTCCAGCGCCAGCAGATAACAGATCTGATAGCCGCCGATCATCAGCACGCCGATCAGCGCGACGCGTCGACGGGTGCCGGGGGCGGGCAGGCACTGGCGCCGCCACAGGCCGATAGCCAACAGCACCGCCAGTGCGATGGCGCAGCGGAAGAACAGAAAAGCGAAGGCGGAAGCGTGTTCCAACCCCCAACGGGAGAAAATAGCGCCGCTGCTCCAAAGCAGGACGAACAGCGTAGCCAGGCCGGCATTGGCCCAGAGAGAAGGTAATCGCATATCAATTTCACCTGTCGTGAAAATTACAGGCTCCGGCGCGCGCGGCGGTCTACGCCTGAACGCAACAGATCAACATAAGCCGGAGGTAAAAAGTCGGTTTGGCTTAGCGCACGACCACAATGCGTGGTGGGTAAGCGGCAACCGCTGAAACGACAGAGGAAACGGCGGGTGGAGCGGAGGAAGCACACAGCAAAACGACGGCCGGGGCGGTCGCGTTGGTGGGATCTGTGCTGTGCGCAAAGTGAGCCATTTAGGTTCCTGAACATCGGGAATGAAATTAACCGTTTCAAACATAACCAAGTTCACCGTGGGACGCAATCGTAAATCGCAGGTACTTTAATGATAATGAAAATCATTATCATTAATTAAAGGATATGTTATGTTGCTTTAACGGCGCAATTTTGACGCAAAAGCAAGCCGCAGCGGAGTGGATACCCTGTTCCGGCTTGCGCGCTGAGTGCGTATGGCAAGAGACGTTGCGATTCGCTTTTGCAGAGGGCGGGCAATCGTGATAGAAATAATGATATGTTATAATATAACAAATGATGCATGATGAACCCAATTCACGACATCCTCCACGTTGATGGGGTGAGCCTGGCCGGTCACGGCGGGGCATTGATACTCGACAACATTCATTTCGCGCTCCGCCCCGGTGAGAAGCTGGCGGTGATCGGCCCTAACGGCAGCGGCAAGTCGAGCCTGTTACGCACCCTGATCGGCGAAACGCGGCCAGACAGCGGCGACATTTACTGGCGCGGGCGCGCCTTGTCAAACTGGTCGGCGGCGGAGCGCGCCAAAAGCATCGCCTTTCTGGCGCAAAACGATCTGCCGGATCTAAGGCTGTCGCTTGAGGATTATGTCGCCTTAGGGCGTTTGCCATTTGGTGAGCAACCGGCGGCGGCGAAGCGCATCGTTGACCAGGCCATCGAAGAAACCGGGCTGGGGCCGCTCAGGCGCCACCCTCTGGGGCGGCTCTCGGGCGGCCAGCGTCAGCGCGCTGCGCTGGCCCGGGCGTTGGCGCAGTCTCCCGACCTGTTGCTGCTGGATGAACCGACCAATCACCTCGATCCGCCCGGGCGCTCGGCGCTGCTGTCGTTAGTAAAAAATAAAGATATTGCCGTGATTGCGGTGCTGCACGATCTGCCCGTGGCGGAGGCGTTTGCCGATCGGATCCTGGTGCTCAACGAAAGCCGCCAGGTGGCCTGCGGTTCGCCCGAGGCGGTGTTGCAAACGCCGGTGATTTTGCCGGTGTTCGGCATGCAAAGTTTCAATGTAGCGCATCCCGTCAGCGGGAAAACGCTGCGTATTTTTGACGTTCCCCATTGCGCTTGATAAACCAGAGAGAAACATGAACACACGCGTATTCATCCTGCTTATGCTGTTGGCCGCCAGGTCGGCGGCGGCCGAAAGTTTTCCCGTCACCGTAGACAGCTGCGGTACGCCGGTCACCTTTAACCAAGCGCCGCAGCACGCCGTTATCAACGATATCAACATGGCCGAGATGGCCTTTGCGCTCCACCTGCAGGATCGGATCGTCGGGCTGACCGGCATCACCGGTTGGTACAAACTGACACCTGACTTCAAGGCCGCGATGGGCGCGATTCCCGAACTGGCACCGAAATATCCCGCTTTGGAAACGTTACTGGCGGCGCAGCCGGATTTCTTCTTCGCCGGCTGGAATTACGGCATGAAGATCGGCGGCGACGTCACGCCGGAGAAGCTCGCCCCGTTCGGCATCAAAACGCTGGTGCTGAGTGAGAGCTGCGTACAGGCCGGTGGCCGGCCGCAGAAGGCCGATATGAACCTGCTGTATGACGATGAGCTGAAGCTCGGCAAGATTTTCGGCAAGCAGCGAGAGGCCGCCGCGTTGGTTGAGGGCTGGCAGCGCCGGCTAGCTACGCTTCCCGCCAGGCCGGCGGGGCAGGCGCCGCTCAAGGTATTCGTCTATGACTCGGGAGAAGAGAAACCTTTCACCAGCGGCAGATATGCCATGCCGACGGCGATCATCGAGGCGGCGGGGGGCCGCAACGTGATGGACGGTTTGCCGGCGAGCTGGACGACGGCTTCCTGGGAGGCGGTGGCGGCGGCAGAGCCCGACTTCATCATTCTGCTGGATTATCAGACCGGGTCAGGCGCCGATGCGCTGCGGCGTTTCCTCGAGTCTCATCCGTTGATGAAATTGACGCCCGCGGTACAGCATCATCGTTATCTGAAACTGCAGTATGCGGAGCTGACCCCGGGGCCGGCCAACATCGGCGCGGTTGAAAAGCTGGCGCGGGCGCTGTACGTGCCGGCTAGCGAATGAACTCGCCGACCGGGCGGTTTATGCTGCTCGCGCCGTTGGCATTGTTGGCATTGTGCGGGTTAATGATCTGGAGCCTGCAGCTGGGCAGCGTCGTACTGTCATGGCGGCAAACGATGGCGGCATTGGGGCTTTCATCTGCGCCCCTCTCCGGCATGTTGGACACCATCGTCGTGCAGTTGCGCGTGCCCAGGGCCCTGTTGGCGGCGCTGACCGGCGCCGGGCTGGCGATGACCGGCGCACTGCTGCAGACCACCACCCGCAACGAACTGGCCGATCCTTTTCTGTTTGGGCTCTCCTCCGGCGCTTCCGCCGGGGCGGTGCTGGTCATCACGCGCTTCGGCGATGCGTTGGGCGCGCTGACGTTGCCGCTGTCCGCTTTCGTCGGCGGCATTCTGTCCGCGATGGCGGTGATGATCCTGTTTCGCGTCAGCCGGGTCAGGCGCGCCGATCAGCTCATCGTCTGCGGCCTGGCGGTCTCGTTTTTGTTCAGCGCGCTCACCAGCTACCTGGTGTTTTCCGGCGATCAGCGAGCGGCCGGCTCGGTGTTGTTCTGGTCGCTCGGCGGATTGGGGCTGGCGCGTTGGGATAACCTGGTCATTCCGCTGGTGAGTTTCGTGCTGCTGGCCGGGTTTACGGCGCTGCGTTGGCGGGCGCTGGACTCGCTTCTGGCGGGCGAGCAAACCGCCCACTCGATGGGGGTCAACGTGGCGCGCCTGCGCACCGAGACCTTTCTGTGCTGCGCGCTGTCTACGGCGTTCCTCGTATCGCTGACGGGGGTGATCGGTTTTGTCGGGCTGATGGTGCCTTATCTGGCCCGGCGCCTGGTGGGCGTGCGCCACCGCTTGTCCGTGCCGATGTGCGGCCTGCTAGGGGCGATGCTGCTGACCGGCGGCGACATGCTCAGCCGCAGCCTGATCCCCAATCAGGAGCTGCCCATCGGCATCATTACGGCGGGGCTGGGGGGCGCGTTCATCGTCTCCTTGCTGCTGCGCGCGGAACGATGAACTTCAATAGAGTTCCAGATGCAGGCGCTGCTGCTCAATCAGCGTCTGCCAAAGGTTTTCCGCCCCGCAGGCTTGTTCCAGCGCCGTCGCCACGGCATGTTCCAGATATTGGCGATTGCCGCACAGGTAGACATGTGCTCCCCGTCGCAGCAGGCCGCTGATGGCATCGGCATGATCGTCGATCGCATGCTGCACATAATATTTGGCGGCGGCGTCGCGAGAGAAAGCGGTGATGAGACGCGTGAGTACGTCCGCCGCATTCAGTGCAGCCAATTCCTCGTGATACAGAAAATCTTCATCGCGCCGTTTCTCCCCGAAGATCAGTACGGTTTCGCGCCGTTCGCTCTGGGCGGCCATTTCGCGCAGTAAGCCTATCAAGGGCGCGATGCCGGTACCGGTAGCGATAAGCAGCACCGGTACGGTGGTATCGCGCGGCAGGTAAAAGCCGGGGTTGGCGCGGCAGAAGAGGCGGAAAGGGCCAGAGTGGCTGAGCAGCCATCCGGTCGCCGTGCCGCGCCGCGTGCGGCCGCCGCGTTCATAATGGATGTCGCGCACGCACAGATCGAGGCTCTCTTTCCGCGCAGCCGAAGCGATGGAGTAGGCGCGCGGCAGGCAAACGGGCAGCAGCGCCAGCAGGTTCTCCAGTGTGATCGCGTGCGGCGGGCAAAAATCGTGCAGCACGTCCAGCAGATCGGCGCCGTACAGATAGTTCTCCAGGGCTTTGCGCTGACGGATCTTAAGCAGGCCTTTGAGATCTTCGCTGTCGGCCAACTGTGCCAGTTCGCGCAGCGTCGTTTTGCTGAGCTGGCGCAGCTCCCGGCGACGCAGCGCGTCGACGGCCTCCGGCCTGCCCAGCCAGTCAGCCAGCCGGATCAATAATCCTTCGTCGTTTTCCGGCAACAGATAGACGGTATCTCCCGCCCGGTAAACGATGCCGCTGTCGGCGATATTCAGCCGCAGATGCCAGGCTTGCGGCGTGCGTGCACTGAGCGGCCGTCGTTCGAGAAGGGCGGCGCTGAACGCATGGTCTTCACCGTAGGCGGTTACGCGCAGATGCAAGTCTCGGCCGGCCTGGGCATCGCCGGCCAGCACCTTATCCAGCGTCGTCAGCCAGGTCGTGAAGAACGGTTCGAAGTTAACGTCGGCGTCGACGCGATTGATAATGGCACGGGCGCCGTATTGCGTCAGGCGCGTATCCAGCGCCTGCGTGAAGCCACAGAAATGCGGGTACGCGGTGTCGCCAAGACCGAAGATGGCGTAGCGCAACCGATGGTGATCCGGCCATTGCGTCAGCGTGTCGGAAAAACGTTCGGCGTTGGCGGGCGGCTCGCCGTCGCCAAATGAGCTCGAGACGATCAGCAGGGTATCATGCTCGCCCACATCGGCGGGCTGGATGGCGTTGAGTTCTTTCACGACGGGATGGTAGGGTTGCAGGCTGCCTTGTTCACCCAGGCGCATCGCCAGCGCCCGGGCGTTGCCCGACTCCGAACCGTAACCAATCAGGATGCGTTCGATGAGGTCGGCCATAGTGGTCACTTGTCGTAGTGGTTGTCGAACTGTTCTTTGGCAAATTCCACCGATTCGAAGTCGGTCATCAGATCGTTGATCACGCGGCGGATGCTGATATAGGCCTCGATATTGCCCTGGGCGTCATACAGCGGCTGCACCGTGGTGTCGACCACGTACAGCACGCCGCCCTTGCCGATGTTCGGAATGATGCCGGTCCAGATGCCGCCCGCCTTGATGGTGTCCCACATCGCTTTGTAAACCGCTTTCGGCACGGAAGGGTGGCGTACGATGCTGTGGGGCTGGCCCACTAGCTCCTCCCGGGAAAAGCCGGTCAGCTGACAAAACAGATCGTTGACGTAGGTGATGGTGCCCTGCAGATCGGTGGTGGAGATCACCATCACTTTATCGAGCGCGGCCAACAGTTTGGCGGAATTGAGGGGCTGACTCATGGTAGGTTCCTTCTCATTAACAACTTCGCGGTGAATGCCACGGCGGATGTCATGTATCCGTCATGACAGCTTTGTAATTGATTCTCATTTGCGATGAATGGTAATCGGGAAATTTATAAGTTGCAATAAAAATGCATCTTTAAAGGCGCAGAGAGATCACGATGAGGCAGGCGGGGGGAGAGTAGGCCCGCGCCGGGTGCTGCGGCAGGCCGGGGTACGCCGTTTAGCGGGGGCCTTCGGCCCAGCCCTTGCGTTTGCTGGTTTTGCCGATGCCGGGGTTGAAGCTGTTGGTCGGATCGGCGGTGCGGTAGAACGCCTGCAGATCCGGTTTGGCGTGGTAGAGATGGCCGACGTTATGCTCCGCCGGATATTCGGCGCCGCGCCGGTTGAGGATCTCGAGCATCTTTTCTTTCAGCGCGTGGCTGTCGACGCCTTTTTTCACCACGTAATCCTGGTGGAACACGTGGCACATAAAGTGGCCGTAATACAGCTTGTGCACCAGTTGGCTATCGATCTCCGGCGGCAACGTTTCGAACCAGTCGGTGTCGTTACGGCGCAGGGCGATGTCCAGCGCCAGAATATCCTCTACCTTGTCGGCGTGTACCGCATGGTAGCGCACGGCGGCGCCGGCGGCGGCGAAGCGGTGCAGGAAGGCCTTTTTGCCCTCGTCAGGCGTGCAGGCGAAGAAAGCCCCCTCGGCCTGGGTGAAGTACTCGGTCAGGTAGCGCTGCGCTTCGTCTACGCCGGGGCCGGCCATCTTCAGCAGCAGGTGATGCTCGAAACGTTCGCGGTATTCTTTCATGCGTTTCGGCAGGTGGCTCGGCGCCAGATGGCTCAGGCCCTGCATCAGCCGGTCGGTCAGGTTGTGCGGCAGCAGCGGCAGCTTGTTGAGGCTGGCGTCCATGCGGCCTTTCAGGGTGAAGAAGCGCGGCATCTGATCGGTGCCGAGCTTGTCGATCATCATAAAGGTGTCTTTGCCGTAGACCTCGGCGATGTCGAAGATATCGCGGTGCATGTATTCACCGGCCACCGGCAGGTTGTCGAACTGGCTCAGCATGTGGCGGCGCAGTTCGGTCAGCACCGCGGTGTCGTTGGTGCCGATATAGAACACCTGCTCTTTGCCTTCCTTCTCGAAGGTGTCGAGCCGCACCGCGAACACCGCCAGCTTGCCGGCGCAGCCGGAGGCTTCGTACAGACGGCGTTTATCGGCGTTGAAGCGGGAAGGGGTGTCGGCGTCGACGTCGCGCACCCGGCTGGCGTACTCGTTATCCGAGGCGCGCAGCTCGCCGAATTCGACGTCCTCCGGGCGGTAATCGCCTTTTTCCAGCCGGGTGAGGATCTCTTCAGGCGTGTCGCCGAGGCGGATGCCCAGATGGTTCACCAGGCGCAGCTGGCCGTCTTCACCCAACTGAGCGTACAGCGCCATTTCGGTATAGGCCGGGCCGCGTTTCACCAGCGAGCCGCCGGAGTTGTTGCACACGCCGCCGATCACCGACGCGCCGATACAGGAGGAGCCGATCACCGAATGCGGCTCGCGGCCGTAAGGCTTGAGCAATTTTTCGAGGTGATGCAGGGTGCTGCCGGGAAAACCAACCACCTGCTTACCGTTATCCAGCACCTGAATATGATCGAGGCGCAGGGTGCTGACGATGACGATATCGCGATCATAGTCGTTGCCGCTGGGGGTTGAACCTTCGGTCAGGCCGGTGTTGGCGGCCTGCATGATGACGATTTTGTCGGCGGCCACGCAGGCCTGCAGAATGCGCCACAGCTGCAGCAGGCTGGTGGGAAACAGCACCGCCAGCGCCTGGCCTTCGCCGGAACGGAAGCCCTTGCGATACCGTTCGGTGTTGCGATCGCCGGTCAACAGCTGCGGGCCGCCGACGATGTCTTTAACCTGGTTGAGAAATGCCTGATTGCCTGACTGCATGCTGCCTGTCTCCCTGTCATTCCCGTCGCTTTAACCGCGGCGCCGGAGTGCCGCATATAAGCTAAGAGGTTATCAATTAAATAACTTATTAAGCTATCAGCTTGCTAGGCTAATGGCCTGCGGGTTTAGTAGCGCTCGGCGTAGCCGGCCCGACGCTCTTCGTCGCGCAGCGTCAGGATCTCCACGCCGTCGGCGGTGACCGCCACGGTGTGCTCCCACTGCGCCGACAATTTTTTGTCGCGCGTCACCACCGTCCAACCGTCTTTCTTCTGCTTGATGCGGCGATCGCCCTGGTTGATCATCGGCTCGATGGTGAACACCATGCCTTCCTGCAGCACCATACCGCTGCCGGGTTGGCCGTAGTGCAACACCGCCGGCTCTTCGTGCATGTCGCGGCCGATGCCGTGGCCGCAATATTCCCGCACGATGCTATAGCCGGCCTGTTCGGCGTGCCGCTGGATGGCGTGGCCGATATCCCCCAGAGTGGCGCCCGGTTTTACCGCGCGAATGCCTTGCCACATCGATTCATAAACGTTGTTCACCAGCCGTTTGGCCAGCGGCGTCACCTGGCCGATGCAGTACATCTTGCTGGAGTCGGCGATGTAGCCGCCGTTTTCCAGCGTGATGTCCACGTTGACGATCATGCCGGAACGCAGGATTTTGCTGGCCGACGGCACCCCGTGGCACACCACGTCGTCGACTGAGGTGTTGAGCACATAGGGGAAATCATACTGCCCCTTGCTGGCCGGGCGCGACTTCAATTCTTCGACGATAAACGCCTCGGCGCGGTCGTTGATCTCCATGGTGGAGATGCCTTCGACAATCACCTCATCGAGCATAGCGAACACTTTAGCCAGCAGGGCGCCGGAATTGCGCATTTTGGCAATCTCTTCCGGCGTTTTAATCACAATCTGTTTCACCCGACAATCTCCTTCAGCGTCAGCGCGTTATCTTTCATCATTTTTTTTACCAGTTGCGGGTAGGTCAGCTCCGGATGGAACTCCGCCAGCATACCGATCTTGATCCAGTACTCGGCCTGCGCGTTGATCGAACGCGTCATGGTCAGGCTGGCGAGGCGCAGATCGTCATGCAGCGCGTCTGAAATTTTTACGATGCCCATCGGCGTCTCCATAAATGAACAATATATGAAGTGTATACGTTTAGGATGGCGACGATGTGGCATTCTGTGGCGTAAGAAGATTCTGGCAACAACGATTGCCGCCGCCAGGCAATGCGTTTATTGTGATGAACGACTTTTTTGCCATGATTTTTCAGAAGGATTTAAGGCGTGACTAAACTACGTGTTGGGGTGATTTTTGGCGGTAAATCGGCGGAGCATGAGGTGTCGCTGCAGTCGGCCAAAAACATTGTGGATGCAATCGACAAAGAGAAGTTCGATGTCACGCTGCTGGGGATCGACAAACAGGGGCAGTGGCACATCAACGACGCCTCCAACTATCTGCTTAACGCCGAGAATCCGGCGCTGATCGCGCTGAACCGCTCGAACAAGAACGTGGCGCTGATCCCGGGCCAGGAAAAGCAGCAGCTGATCGAAGCGGGCAGCGCCGGCGCGCTGGGCCAGCTCGACGTCATCTTCCCGATCGTGCACGGCACGCTGGGGGAGGACGGCTCGCTGCAGGGGCTGCTGCGCATGGCCAATATGCCGTTCGTCGGTGCTGGGGTGCTTGGCTCGGCGGTCAGCATGGATAAAGACGTGACCAAACGCCTGCTGCGCGACGCCGGGCTGGCGGTGGCACCGTTCGTCACCCTGACGCGCGCCAACCGCGCCGGGTTTACGTTTGAGCAACTGAGCGAGCGCCTCGGCCTGCCGCTGTTCGTCAAGCCGGCCAACCAGGGCTCGTCGGTCGGGGTCAGTAAGGTGGAAAACCGCGCCGAGTTCGATGCGGCGGTGGCGTTGGCCTTCAGTTTCGATCACAAGGTGCTGGTGGAGTCGGCGATCGTCGGCCGCGAGATCGAGTGTGCGGTGCTGGGCAACGACGACCCGCAGGCCAGTGTGTGCGGCGAGATCGTGCTGAGCGATGCCTTCTACTCCTACGACACCAAATACATCAACGAGCAGGGCGCTCAGGTGGTGGTGCCGGCGGCGATCGCGCCGGAAGTGAGCGACCACATTCGCGAGGTGGCGCTGAAGGCGTTCCGCGCGCTGGAGTGCTTCGGGTTGGCGCGGGTTGATGTGTTCCTGACGCCGGACAACCAGGTGGTAATCAACGAAATCAACACGCTGCCAGGCTTCACCAACATCAGCATGTATCCCAAGCTGTGGGCCGCCAGCGGCGTCAGCTATCAGGCGCTGATCACGCGTCTGATCGAATTGGCGCTGGAGCGTCATCAGCAGGATCGCGCGCTGAACAGCTCAGTGTTCGATCGCTAAACGCGCTGGGGGGCGGCGGTGCCGCCCCCGTCCATCACTTCACCGTCACGTCGATATCGCCGAAATACTTCTTCGACAGCGCCGCCACCGTGCCTTGCTGTTTCACTTTGGCGATGGCGGCGTCCAGTTTTTTCTTCAGCGCCTCATCCCCTTTGCGCAGGCCGAAGGCGATGCCTTCACCGAGGATCTTGTCGTCGTGCACCGCCGCGCCGACGAAGGCGAAGCCCTTGCCATCCGGCTGCGACAGGAAGCCGCTTTGCCCCGACGGTGCCATTACCAGCGTGGCATCGAGCCGACCGGCCGCCAGATCGAGATAAACCTGATTCTGATCCTGATACGACACCACGTCCACGCCCGCCGGCGCCCAATGGGTTTTGGCGTAAATCTCCTGAATCGATCCTTGCAGCACGCCCACGTGTTTGCCCGCCAGCGTTTTGGCGTCCGGCAGCAGGCCGCTGCCCGCTTTGGCGATCAGGCGGTTCGGCACCTGATAGATGGCGTCGGTAAAGGCGATCGCCTGACGCCGCTGTTCGGTCACGTTCATCGCCGAGTTGATGGCGTCGAATTTGCGTGCCTGCAGCGCCGGGATCAGGCTGTCGAACGAGGTTTCCACCCAGCTGCATTGCAACTGCGCGGCGGCACATACCGCGTCGCCCAGTTCAATGTCGAATCCTTCCAGTTTGCCGCTGGTGGATTTGGATTCGAACGGCGGATACAGTGCTTCCACGCCGAAGCGCAGGCTGTTTTCCGCCGCCGACGAAGCGCCGGCGGCCAGCAGGCATCCGGCGGCGAACAGCGTTTTCAGAGCTTTCATAGGCAGTGCCCCTTTCCCATGGTCGGACAAAAAATTACACCTGGCTCAGGCGGCGCGCGCCTTCCAGCAGGGTCTCGTTATCTTTGGAAAAACTCAGCCGGATTAGGCCGGTATCGGTGCCGTCGCTGTAGAACGCCGACAGCGGGATCGTCGCCACCTTCGCTTCGCGGATCAAGCGCACGGCGAAATCATTGTCGCTTTCGTGACTGAAGCCGCTAAAACGGGCCAGCATGAAGAAGCTGCCGCGGCTGGGCAGCAGCTCAAAGCGTGAATCCTGCAGGGCGCTGGCCAGCAGATCGCGTTTTTGTTGGTAAAACGCCGCCAGCCCCAGGTAGCTCTGCGGGTTGGCGAGCGCGGCAGCGAAGGCGTGCTGCATCGGCGTATCGGCGGAGAACACCATGAACTGGTGCACTTTACGGATCTCGTCCATCAACGCCGCCGGCGCCAGGCAATAGCCGACGCGCCAGCCGGTGACGTGGTAGGTTTTACCGAACGACGACACGATCACGCTGCGTTCCGCCAGCTGCGGGTAACGCGCCATGCTGTGGTGAATATCGCCGTCGAACACCACGTGCTCGTAGACCTCGTCGGACAGGATCACGATGTCGGTGTCGCGGGTCAGGGCGGTCAGGCGTTCGATGTCGTGCTCGTCAAACACCGCGCCGGTCGGGTTGTGCGGCGTGTTGACGATGATCATGCGCGTTTTGCCGTTGATGGCGGCGGCCACTTCGTCCCAGTCGACGCGAAAGTCCTGCAGCGACAGCTTGATCGCCACCGGCGTGGCGCCCTGCAGGCGCACGATCGGCGCATAGCTGTCGAACGCCGGTTCGAAATAGATCACCTCGTCGCCGGGGTGCACCAGCGCGCTGATCGCCGAGTACAGCCCTTCGCTGGCGCTGGCGATCACCGTGATTTCTTCGTCGGCGTCATAGCGCGCGCCGTACAATCGTTCAGCTTTTTCCGCCAGGGCAGCACGTAACGCCGCCACGCCGCTCATCGGCGCGTATTGGTTATGACCTGCACGCATGGCTTGCGCCGTTGCCTCGATCAGTTGCGGATCACCGGCGAAGTTGGGCGCGCCCTGCGACAGATTGAGGGCCTGATGTTCGGCGCTGAGTTGGCCAATGACGGTGAAAATGGTGGTGCCGACGTCCGGCAGCTTCGAGCGGGAAGAGCAGGCGCTCTGCATGATGGGCTCCAGGCAAACAGGGAAGTGTTGAGCGATTAAGCATCAGCCGGCGTAGGCGGACAAGGGAAAGTTTGTCATACTTGCCATGCATTCAGATCATGGCTAATCGAGGCACGCTATGCCGATATCCCTGCCGTCGCTCGACGTGTTGAAAACCTTTGTGGTGGTGGCGCAACGCCTCAACTTTACCCATGCCGCCCGGCAGCTGCACCTGACGCAGGGGGCGGTCAGCCGGCAAATCCTCGGGCTGGAGCAGCGCCTGGGCTATCCGCTGTTCAGCCGCCAGGCGCGCGGTCTGGCGCTGACGCCGCAGGGCGCGCAGTTGCTGGCGCCGGTGCAGCAGGCGCTGGGGCAGTTGGATGAAGCCCTGACGCGGGCTGCCGCCCCGCCAGGGGCGCTGCGCATCAAATGCCCGACCTGCGCCATGCGCTGGGTGTTGCCGCGTATCATTCGCCTGCAGAATGAACGGCCGGACATGCACATCGAGCTGACCGCCTCGGTGTCGCACGGCCTGGATTTCAGTACCGAGCAGTTTGACGCCGCGGTGGTGTTCGGCCGGCCGCCGGGTAAAAAGCTGACCGCGCACCTGCTGTTCGATGAAATTCTCACGCCGGTCTGCACGCCGACGTTTCTGCCGCCGACGCCCCGGCTGGCGGATTTGACGGACCAAACCCTGCTGCACCCGACGCGCGATCGGCGCGACTGGCTGCGCTGGCTGAAGGCGGCGGGCGCCGATGCGCTGCCGCCCGGCAAGGCTCAGCATTTCGATACCCTCGATCTGGCGATGAGCGCCGCGCTGCAGGGGTTCGGCATCGCCATCGGCGATCTGTGCCTGCTGGAGGAGGATATTCAGGCGCAACGCATCGTCACGCCGTTCCCGCTCTGCGTCAGCAGCGGCGCGGCCTATTATTTGGTCTATCCTGAACGCACGGTGGCGCCGCCGGCGTTGACACAGCTTATCGATTTTCTGACGGTTGAGGCCGCCGGCAGCCGCGCCCGGTTACAGAATTACCTGCCGATAACCTGTAATGCTTTGTAAACATTACCGATGCGAATTCCCTTGGCGATGAAACAGAGTGTGGCAAACTGTTTCTTCACTCCGATTAAACTCCGCGGCGTTGGCGGCGGAAACACGCCTGAGATAAAACAAGATGAAATGGCTTTGTGTGGTGAGTATGTTGTCCGGTCTGGCCCTCAGCCCGGCTTTTGCGCAGGAAACGCCGATAGCGCAGGGCATTCACGCCCAGCAGCGCGACGCCTTCGTGTCCCATTTGATGAAGCAGATGACGCTGGAAGAGAAGATCGGCCAGCTGCGGCTGATCAGCGTCGGGCCGGATAACCCGAAAGAAGCGATCCGCGAGGGCATCCGCAACGGGCAGATCGGCGCCATCTTCAATACCGTCACCCGGCCGGATATCCGGGTGATGCAGGATCAGGCGATGCAGCTCAGCCGCCTGAAAATTCCGCTGTTCTTCGCCTATGACGTAGTGCACGGCCAGCGCACGGTGTTCCCGATCAGCCTTGGGCTGGCGGCCAGCTTCGATCTGGAGGCCATTGCGCTCAGTGCCCGGGTGGCGGCGCAGGAGGCCAGCGACGACGGCCTCAACATGACCTTCGCGCCGATGGTCGATATCACCCGCGATCCGCGCTGGGGCAGGGTCTCCGAAGGCTTCGGCGAAGACACCTGGCTGGTATCGAAAATCGCCAAAGTGATGGTCGACGGTTTCCAGAACGGCGATCCGGCCAAGCCCGGTTCGGTGATGGCCAGCGTCAAGCACTTTGCGTTGTACGGCGCCGTCGAAGGCGGCCGCGATTACAACACCGTCGACATGAGCCCGCTGCGCATGCATCAGGACTATCTGCCGCCTTACAAAGCGGCGGTGGATGCCGGCAGCGGCGGGGTGATGGTGTCGCTCAACTCGGTGAACGGCGTGCCGGCCACCGCTAACCCGTGGCTGCTGAAAGATCTGTTGCGCGACCAGTGGGGCTTTAAAGGCATCACCATCAGCGACCATGGCGCAATTAAAGAGCTGATTAAACACGGCGTGGCCGCCGACGCGCGTGACGCGGTGCGCCTGGCGATCACCTCCGGCGTCGATATGAGCATGAGCGACGAGTTTTACGACAAATACCTGCCGGGTCTGGTGAAAGACGGGCTGGTGCCTGAAAGCGACATCGATCGCGCCTGCCGCGACGTGCTGAACACCAAGTACGACATGGGGCTGTTCAAGGATCCGTATGTGCATCTGGGGCCGGTGGGTTCCGATCCGCAGGACACCAACGCCGAAAGCCGCCTGCACCGCGCCGAAGCGCGGGTGGTGGCGCGCAAGACGATGGTGCTGCTGAAGAACGATAAGCAGACGCTGCCGTTGAGCAAGCAGGCGACCATTGCGCTGGTCGGGCCGATGGCCGACAGCCAGCGCGACGTGATGGGCAGCTGGTCGGCTGCCGGGGTGGTCAAGCAGTCGGTCACCCTGCGCGAAGGGCTGGAGCGGGCGGTGGGCGACAAGGCGCGCATTCTTTACGCCAAGGGCGCCAACGTCACGCAGGATAAAGGCATCATCGACTATCTCAACGAGTATGAACCGGCGGTGGCGTTCGACACCCGTTCGCCGCAGCAGATGATCGACGAAGCGGTGCAGGCGGCGAACAAGGCCGACGTGGTGGTGGCGGTGGTGGGCGAATCGCAGGGCATGGCGCATGAGGCCTCCAGCCGCGCCGACATTACGATTCCGCAGAGCCAGCGCGATCTGATCGCCGCGTTGAAAGCCACCGGCAAGCCGCTGGTGCTGGTGCTGATGAACGGCCGGCCGCTGGCGCTGAGTTGGGAGAGCGAGCAGGCGGACGCCATGCTGGAAACCTGGTACAGCGGTACCGAAGGCGGCAACGCGGTGGCTGATGTGCTGTTCGGCGACTACAACCCGTCGGGCAAGCTGCCGATGACCTTCCCGCGCTCGGTCGGCCAGATCCCGATGTACTACAACCACCTGAACACCGGCCGGCCGTTCGGCAAGGAGAACCCCGGTAAGTACACCTCGCGCTACTTCGATTCGCCTAACGGCCCGCTGTATCCGTTCGGTTACGGCCTGAGCTACACCACCTTCAGCCTGTCGGATCTGAAATTGTCCAGCCCGACGATGGCGCGCAACGGCAAACTAACTGCCAGCGTCACGCTGAAGAATACCGGCAAGTACAACGGCGCCACGGTGGTGCAGCTGTACCTGCAGGACGTGACCGCCTCGGTCAGCCGGCCGGTGAAAGAGCTGCGCAACTTCAAGAAAGTGACGCTGAAGGCCGGCCAGTCGCAACAGGTTGAGTTGCCGATTAGCGAAGAGGATCTGAAGTTCTACAACGCCAGCCTGAAGTGGGAGGCGGAGCCGGGTAAATTCAACGTGTTCGTTGGCCTGGATTCCGACAACGTGCAGGCGCAAAGCTTTACGCTGAAGTAAGTCTTCCCCCTCTTTCACTGCGGTGGGAGAGGGGTACCATCCATTCCCGCCAACGTCATCGGAGCCTGTCTCATGAAACGTTATCTGGACTGCAGCGCCAGCGATCTGGCCGATATCGGCAAAGCCGATCTGCTCTATGCCATCCGCGCCAGTGAAGGACGCATTCTGGTCAGCGAAACCATTGCGGTCACTCAGCCGCTGCTCAATAACGTCACCAACGCCGAACTGGCGGCCAGCCAGGGCGCCGACCTGCTGCTGTTGAACCTGTTCGACGTCGATCAGCCGCATATTGCGGGCCTGCCCGCCGACGTGCCGCCGCAGGAGGCGCTGCGCACGCTGCAGCGGCTGACCGGGCGGGTTATCGGGGTGAATCTGGAGGCCGTCGATCCGGCCTTCGCCACCGAACATAACGATTTCTGGCAGATGACGGCGGGCCGCGCCGCCACCGCCGAGAATGCGCGCAAGCTGTATCAGCTCGGCGCGCGCATGGTGGTGCTGACCGGCAACCCGAACAACGGCGTCAGCAATCAGGCGATCGCCGCCGCGCTGAAAGCGATCCGCGACGAAGTGGGCGACGAGATGGTGCTGGTGACCGGCAAGATGCACGGCGCCGGCATCGTGCGCGAAAGCGGCAGCCAGCTGATCGGCGAGCAGGATATCGCGCTGTACGTGGAAAACGGCGCGGACATCGTGTTGTTGCCGGCGCCGGGCACCATTCCCGGCATGTCGCAGGAGAAAGTCGCGGCGTTGATCGCTTTTGCCCAGCGGCAGGGCGCGCTGGCGATGACGGCGATCGGCACCTCGCAAGAGGGCGCCGACGTGCAGACCGTGCGGCAGATCGCGCTGATGAGCAAAATGGCCGGGGCGGATCTGCACCATATCGGCGATACCGGCTATCTGGGGCTGGCGCTGCCGGAAAACATCTTCGCCTACAGCGTGGCGATCCGCGGCGTGCGCCACACCTACAGCCGCATGGCGCGCTCGGTGAACCGCTAAGCCTGGGGTTTTTGCGCCGTTACGATGCTGTAGTAGCCGAGCGACGGTATCACCTGCGGCGTAGTGAAGCCGACGTCGCGCAGCAGGTCGCTGATTTCCCTGCCGGAGTATTGGCGGCCCTGCGTCGTCCAACTGAGCATCAGAAGATTGTAACCGGCGAGAGTTGGCGGGCCGCCGTCGTCGTCGAATAGCGCCTCGTGTATCACTATTCTCCCGCCGACGGGCAGCGCGTCGTAGCTTTTCTGCGCCAGAAAACGGTTTTTATCCGGCCTCCAGTCGTGGAAAACATTGGAATACACATGCAGATCGGCGGCGGGATAAGGATCTTGCCACATGTCGCCGCAGCAGCTGGTGATACGCGAGCTTAAACCGTATTGCCGGGCGTAGTCGTCCGCCAGTGGGCCTATTTCCTGCAGGTCGAACACGATACCCATCAGCTCGGGCCAATGAGTTACCAGGCCGATGGCGTGTGCGCCGGAAGCGCCGCCGATATCCAACGCCACGCGATGCGCTGCCAAAGGAAGCCGCGTCGGCCAAACGCAAGCGGAACCGATGCTCAGGCTGTGCATGGCGCGCGTGAATTGGCGCGCTTTTTCCGCATCGAACTCGTGCGTGGCGAAGACTTCTGGTTCGCCATAGGCCTGTGAGGTGTTTTTCCGAATGGCGCACTCCATATTTTTTAACGAGAAGGTTTCACTGTTTTCATACAGTAAATCCCAATAGTAACCAAAGTAATGAGGGCTCTTTTTTAGCAGAAAGCTTTCGGTTTCGGGGGCGAGAGTCAATTTTCCGCCGATGGGGATAATTAATTTTAAAGATTGCAACGCCGTCATCAAGGCTTCAGCCGGTCGTCTCTCCAGATGCGCTGTGAAACAAATGTCTGTTAACGTGCGGGGATATTCAGCGATAAACTCAAATATACCCAGGCGATGCGCGATAAGCACCGCCGGATAAAGATATAAATTCATCGTGATATCGAGAATGCTCTGGTTGTCGCATTGCGGCGGCAGGATGGCCTGTTGCATGTGAGCCCTCTCTCACTGTGCCATGGGGCGTTCTAACAGGCTATGCCATGCCAGTGGTTTTCGCAAAGCGCGGCGCGGAGACGAACGCTTTCGTTGAAAATAATCTCTTCATGAAATTATTTATTATTCGTATTTTTAACGATAATGCCTGACGAGAGAGAAATAGCGCAGAGCCGGGGATTATTACCCAATCATGCGTTTTTATTTTATCAGAGGTTAACTTAATCACAGTTATTAACGCGTTAGGGTTGTGTTAATCTAGGCCGTCGTTATACCGTACCGGTATTCACATTCTTTTTGTGAATAATTCAAACTTAAATACTTCATTATTAAAACGAGTTAACAATGAAAAAAACTATTCTGACCGGCGTGATTGCCGCGACCCTGGGCCTGTTCAACACCGCTAACGCCGAAGGGATGGACCCTGCCGCATTGAAAAACGTCTATGACATTACGCGTAATACCAGCGGGCTGATGTCTTACTGCGTCGATAAAGGTTTCCTGAAAGCGGACAGCATCGACAACGCCAAGAAAATGGTGGCCTACGTGGCCGCCATTCCCGGCGGTGTCGACACCCGCGATGGCGACAAGCGTGAAGCGATGGGCCGTGAAGGCAATGTGCTGAACGACGACGGCAAAGTGGTTGCGTTGGAAAAGGAAGCGCCACAGGGTCTGCAGGCGTGGTGCCAACAGGCTGACGAAGGCATTCGTCAGGGGCTGACCTCTATCGGCCAATAAGCGTTTTTCACGCATTCTTTGCGCTCTCAGGCTCCGCCGGCGTTACGGCGGAGCGCTGCTTTAGTCAACGTTCCCCCTCACTTTTCTTCCTGTACTCATGGCGTGAGGCTTGATCTCGCTGATTGTTTCGCCATGCTCATCGCTATATCATTAGCTATATAACGATAGTCAACCGGTCACTGCCATGTTTAACTCTCTCCCGCGCCTGCTGTTGGCGCTTGCGTTGTTTTCCACCGCCGCCCTGGCGGATCGCCAGGTTACCGATCAGCTCAACCGCCAGGTCACGCTGCCCAATCACATCACCCGCGCCGTGGTGCTGCAACATCAGACGCTGAACCTGCTGGTGCAGCTTGATGCGATGCCGCAGGTGGTCGGAGTGCTCAGCAGTTGGAAAAAGCAGCTGGGGCCAAACTACCTGCGGCTGGCGCCGACGTTGGCAACCTTGCCGATGCCGGGCGACCTGACTTCGGTGAATATCGAAAGCCTGCTCGGCCTGCATCCGCAGGTGGTGTTCGTGGCCAACTATGCGCCGCCGGAAATGATTGCGCAGATCGAACGGGCGGGGATTCCGGTGGTGGCGATCTCGCTGCGTCGCGAAGCGGCCGATCAGGCGGGCAAAATGAATCCACAGCTGAGCGATGAGGATCGGGCCTATACGTTGGGCCTGCAGGACGGAATTCGCCTGATTGGCGAGGTGATGGAGCGGCAGCCTCAGGCTGAAGCGCTGATCAAGGACGTCATTCAACAGCGCGCGTTGGTCGCCGAACGGCTGCGCGATCTGCCGGAAGACCAGCGGGTGCGGGTGTATATGGCCAACCCCGATCTCACCACCTACGGCGCCGGTAAATATACCGGGCTGATGATGCGGCACGCCGGTGCGCTCAATGTGGCGGCGAAAGATATTCAGGGGTTTAAGCAGGTCTCTATCGAAGATGTATTGCGCTGGGATCCGGCGGTGATCTTCGTGCAGGAGCGTTACCCGGACGTGGTGAAACAGATCCTGACGGCGCCGCAGTGGCAGCCGATCGACGCGGTGAAGAATAAGCGGGTCTACCTGATGCCGGAGTACGCCAAGGCCTGGGGATATCCGATGCCGGAGGCGATGGCGCTGGGTGAATTGTGGATGGCGAAAAAGCTTTACCCGCAGCGTTTTGCCGATATCAATCTGCAGCAACGGGTCGACGCTTATTATCAACGCTATTATCGCGCCACCTGCTGCCAGAGCGGGCAATGAGGCTGGGGTGGCTGGCGCTGCTAACGCTGTGCTGCGCGCTGTTTTCGCTTGGCGTCGGCCGCTTTCAGGTGCCGATGACGCACAGCCTGATGATCCTGCTGGAGCCGTTCACTGGGCAGCATTATGCAGGCATCGACGCCATTCAGCGCCAGGTGATCCTCGGGGTGCGCGTGCCGCGGGTGCTGTTGGCGATGGGCGCCGGCGCGGCGCTGGCCCTGTGCGGCGCGGCTTTGCAGGGCGTCTTTCGCAACCCGCTGGTCGATCCGCATATTATCGGCGTGTCGTCCGGCGCCGCCTTTGGCGGCACGCTGGCTATCCTGCTCAGCCTGCCGTTGGCGGCGCTGCTGTTGTCGGCTTTTGTTTTCGGCATGGCGGCGCTGCTGCTGATTTTCACTCTCACCAGCGCCATTGCGCGGCGCAATATTCTCTCTTTGGTACTGGCGGGGGTGATCCTCAGCGGCTTTTTCTCCGCCTGCGTCAGCCTGATGCAATATCTGGCGGATACCGAAGAAAAGCTGCCGAGCATCGTGTTCTGGCTGCTCGGCAGCTTTGCCACCGCCGATCGGCAAAAGCTGCTGATGCTGTTTGTGCCTTTGCTGTTGGCCGGCGGTTTGCTGCTGGCGCTGCGTTGGCGCATCAATCTGCTGTCGTTGGGCGATGAGGATGCCGGTGCATTGGGCATCAACGTTGAGCGTACCCGCTGGCTGATTTTGACGCTGTGCGCCGCCATTGTGGCCGCCCAAGTGGCGGTCAGCGGCAGCATCGGTTGGGTCGGTCTGGTGATACCGCACGTGGCGAGGCGGCTGGTGGGGCCGGATCACCGGCGTCTGCTGCCGGCTTCGCTTTGCCTGGGTGCCCTGTACATGCTGTTGATCGACGATTTGGCGCGCACGCTGAGCAGCGGTGAAATCCCGCTGGGCATTCTGACCGCGCTGATTGGCGCGCCGCTGTTCGCGCTGCTGCTGCGCCGCGCGCAAGTGAGAGGCTGGCATGACTGACACCTTATTGGCCGCCAGGGGGGTGAGCTTCGCCTGGCCGGGTGAGGCACCGCTGTTCCAACACCTGGACATTCAGCTGCGGCGCGGCGAAGTGCTGGCGGTATTGGGCCCCAATGGGCGCGGCAAGAGCACGCTGCTGCAGCTGTTGTTAGGCAGCCTGACGCCGCAATCCGGCGAGATTGAGCGCTACGGTGAGATTGGCTTTGTCCCGCAGCACTTTTCGCCGCCGTTTGCCTATCGGGTGCTGGATATCGTATTGATGGGGCGGGCGCGCCATGTCGGCCTGTTCCGTTCACCGTCAGCCAAAGATCATCGACTGGCGAGAGAAGCGTTGCAAACGTTGGGTTTACAAGAGCTGGCGGCGCGAGAGTTCGGCAGCCTATCTGGCGGTCAACGTCAATTAGTGATGATCGCCCGCGCGTTGGCGATGCGCTGCGAGGTGTTGATTTTGGATGAACCGACTTCGGCGCTGGATCTGCATTACCAGGATCGGGTGTTGAGCCTGATGGCGCGCCTGGCGCGGGAGCAGCAGTTGGCGGTGGCGTTCTCCACCCATCAGCCCAACCATGCTCACGCGGTGGCCGATCGGGCTTTGCTGCTGGGCAAGGAAGGGCGTAGCCAGCTCGGTGCCTGCCGCGAGGTGTTAACGGCGCAATCCCTGTCGCCCTTGTTTGAACTGGCGATCGAACGGGTGCCGTTGACGGTGGCGGGCCGCCGTTACGCGACGCTGGTGCCGTTGTATCGCAGCCAATTGGAGCGACATGATGAGTGATATCCTGCTGTTTGCCGCCGGCAGCCTGCGGCTGGCGTTTGCGCCGCTGCTGTCGGCGTTTCAGCGCGACACCGGGCAAAAGGTCTCGGCGGAATTCGGCCCGGCGGGGCTATTGCGCCAACGGATAGAGAACGGTGAGCGGCCGCAGCTGTTCGCCTCGGCCAACGTGGCGCATCCGCAAAGGTTGGCGGATCTCGGTATCGCGGGCGCGGTGCAGATTTTTGCGCACAATCGGCTATGCGCCACGGTGCGCAACGTGCCGGCATTAACCGAGCGTCCGCTACCTGAGGTGTTGTGCGATCCGCGCTGGCGGCTTGCCACCTCGACGCCGGGAGCCGATCCCTCCGGCGATTATGCGCAGCGGCTTTTCGAACGCTGTGAACAATCCTGGCCGGGGCAAGGGGAAGCGCTGCGCCGGCGGGCGTTGCCGCTGGTTGGCGGGATAGATTCCGCACCGGTACCGGCGGGCCGACTGGCGGCGGAGTATCTGATAGCCAGCGGGCAGGCGGACATTTTTCTCGGCTACGCCAGCTATGCCCCGGCGTTGGCGGCCTACCCGACGTTGGTGGTGCGAACGTTGCCGCCGCCGCTGGACATCGAGGCGGATTACGGCCTATGCCTGCTGGATGAAGAAGCGCAGCGGTTGGCCGCATTTATCTTGAGCGAACAGGGGCAGGAAATATTGAGCCGGCACGGGTTTATGCGGCGCCAGGCATGACTCGCCGGGCCTGACGGCCCGGAGAATCTCACCAAAACAGCGGAGTGGTGTTTTCAGCTAAAAACGCCAGCAGCGTTTCGTTGACCGCCGTCGGGTTTTCTTTGTTGCTGATATGGCCGGCGTTGGGGATCAGCACATGCTGACAGCCGAGAAGATCCGCCATGCGCTGGCCTTCCGTCGGTGGACGCGGTTTATCCTGCGCGCCGGTGATGACGATACTGGCGGCGGTGATGTTTTCCAGCAGCGCCAGCTTGTCGGGGCGACCGAAGATCATCCTGCCCAGCGGCACGATGCTGTCGCGCAGCCGATCGGCGGGCAGGTTCTGCAGGTGGGCCAGCAATGGCTGTGACAGCGCATCGGGCACCTCGTCGGAATAGAACTGCGCGGCGATATATTCCAGCAGAGGCGACGTGATGGCACCGGCCTGTTCCACGGCGGCCAGCATGCCCATATAGCGCTGCCGTGCCTCCGGCGTTTCGTCGCCCAGGTAGCTGTCCAGCAGCGCCAACACTTTCACCCGCTCCGGTGCCAGCGCCGCCAGTTCCGCGCCCCACATGCCGCCGACGGACAGGCCGACGATGCCGAACTCTGCGATATCCAAATGATCCATCAGCGCCAAATGATCAGCGGCGATATCCGACAGGCTGTTTCGCTCAGGCGGCAGCGCCGGGGAGTCGCCGTGGCCCCACAGATCAGGCACGATCAGGCGGTAACGTTTGGCCAGCGCCTCGAACTGCGGTGCCCACATGTTCAGATCGAACAGATAGCTGTGGCCCAGCAGCAACGGAAAGCCTGAGCCCACGTCGAGATAATGCAGGGATTTGCCCATCGTTGGCATCTTGTCGGTTCCTTATATAAAGAGAGTTCGGCTGCTTATATCACACTCATATTCAACCTGCGGTATTAATTTACCTTAAATTACTTAGGTAAACCCTTATTTTTAATTTCTCTTGATAACAAGACGTCAATGAAAGGTGACGCTAAGGATAATATTCTGGTGACGATAAGCGCCTTGGTTTATGCTGGCGCTCCTTTCGGTATGGAATAGATAAACAGGACGTCGCGATGAAAAGACTTTTCAGACTATTAATTATTTTGCTTGCCATTTTGCTGCTGGCGGCGGTGCTGTGGTGGTTTTTCGGGCGCGGCAATCCGAATGCGCTGTGGCAAATCGTCAGCCAACAGTGCGTGCCTAATCAGCAGCAGAACAACGATCCGGCGCCCTGCTTAAAGGTTGATTTAACCGAGGGTTATGTGCTGTTCAAGGATAGCAAAGGCCCTTACCACGATCTGGTGATGCCGACTGAAAAGGTCAGCGGTATCGAGAGCCCGGCATTGCAGACGGAGCACGCGCCGCCTTATTTCGCTCAGGCCTGGAATAACCGTGAACATATATCCGGCGAGCTGGGTAAACCGTTAAAAGATGCGTGGATGTCTCTGGCGGTCAATTCGAAATATGGTCGCTCTCAGGATCAGCTGCATATTCACGTTGCCTGTTTGCGCCAGGATGTCTATAACGCGTTGGGTGAGCAGGCGCAGCAATTAGATCAACAGTGGCGGCCGCTGGCGGTGAAATTGGTCGGCCATCAATACCTGGCCAGAAAATTGGCGGGCACCGATTTAACCCAGGAAGATCCTTTCCGTTTGCTGAACAACTATGTGGTCGAACAGGGTGACAGCATCGGTAACTATGGCCTGGCGCTGGCGGTCAGCCCACAGGGCGAGATGCTGCTGTTGGCGAACCGTTTGAAGCTGACCGACCTGAATCTGGGCTCGGCCGGTGAAATTCAGGACTACCACTGCGCGGTGGCGGGGAACTGAAGATGATGACAACCCGCCGGCTGTGGCTCGCCGGCGGCTGCCGTGCGGTCAGAGCTTTTTCAGCAATGCCAGCAGTTGCGCTTCGCTTTTTTCTGCCAACCCGTCGATCGCCAGCTTGATGATGTCTGAGCGGGTGATGCGCACGATGCCGCTGCGCGCCGCCTGCACGATCACCTCATCGATAGCTTCGATGTGGTTGTCCGTCAGGCTGACGGAAATCGCTTTGTAGGTGCGTTTGCGGCCGGCCGGCTTGGTTTCCGGCGCGGGCGCCGCGACCGGCAACGTGTGCGAGGTGGCGCTGTTGATGAATTCGTCTTCCGACATGCGGTGGGTGGGGGTGCGCTTCTTCACAGGATCACCTCTTTCACCAGGCATTCGATCTCGGCCTGCGCCTTTTCGTTGTTCGCCTCATGCACGGTGATGGCTTCGCCCCAGGCGTCGCGATAAATTTTGCGGTCGCACAGGCGGTTGCCCACCAGGGTGAATTCCGGGTATTCGCTCAGTACCTGCGCCGCTTCGTTGGCTTCATTAATGAAGATATTGGTCGGGCACATGTTCAGCACGATATAACCTTTAACTTTCTCGTTATATTCCTGCGCGGTGGAGAACATCTCCGACAGATAGCCGATGGTGTCGAGATCCATCTGCGAAGGGCGCAGCGGCGAGAGGAACAGGTCGGCGGCCAGCAGGCCGGAGCGCAGTTCGGCGCTGTCGCGGCCGGCGGTGTCGACGATCACGTAGTCGTAATGGCGATCGAGCTCCAGCAGCGTTTCCTTGATTTTGCCCGATGCGGCCACCACCGGAATATGCGGCAATCCCTCGACGTTCTGACGGTCGTTGTACCAGGTCATGATCGATTTCTGGTCGTCGGCATCGACGATGATCGCCGTCTTGCCTTGCTTAAGAATCAGATACCCGGCGATATTCACCGCTTTCGTCGACTTGCCGACACCGCCTTTTTGCGAGCCAATCAGAACAATCATGCTGCCATCTCTCAAGTTATTAAGCTGATAACTTATTAAGTTAATGCGCTTATTAGGTTGATAATCAAACAGGTTAACAAGAACAACTCGCGAACAATATGCACCAACTGCGGCGGCTTGCCAAGCCAGTATGTCGTTAACTGCGCAGCTTATTTTGCGGTGAATTGCCCGGGTGGGTAAGTAGGAATTCTCTGGGAAGTCGCGGAGCGGATAAGAGGATATTAATTTAACAGCTTAATAAGTTATTTTCTTATTAAGCTGTTTTTGGCATTACTTCTTCATCATCGCCTTCAGATTGGCGAACGGATTGTGGGTGGCGACGCCGATATCTTTCTGGGCGTCTTCACCCGCCACTACCGTAGAACCGTATTGATCGGCCTCGGTGTATTTCGAGTGTTCATGGTCGTGACAATACAGGCACAGCATCTCCCAGTTGCTGCCGTCTTCCGGGTTGTTGCTGTGATCGTGATCGATATGGTGCACCGTCAGTTCGCGCAGGTTGGAATACACGAACTCGCGCGAGCAGCGCCCGCACACCCAGGGGAACAGTTTCAGCGCTTTTTCGCGGTAGCCGGTTTCCAGCTTCGCATAGTTTTTGGGGATGTAGGCCATGGTGGTTGTCCGTCGGGAATCAATATGCGGTAAATAATACCACACTGCATGCGGCTACAACGTGCGGCTCATCACCGTGACGGTTTCACCGGCGACCCGGCGCTGCTCCAGAGGGCGCCAGCCGAGCTTTTGATACAGCGCCTGCTGGTCGGGCGTGTACAGATAGAGCTCGTCGATGCCTTGGCTTCGGCCGTGCTCAATGCAGCGCGCGATCAGACTGCGGGCGATGCCTTGACCGCGGTGCTGCGGGTGGGTGAAGACTTCGCTCAGCCAGTATTGGCGCTCCGGTTTATCCGCCAGCTCATAAAGCGTCAAACTGGCGGTGCCGAGGATCTGCCGTTGCGGCGACAGCGCCAGCAGCACGATGCCCCGATGATGTCCGGGCTCGCTGCGCTCAGCCAGACGCCGGCTGATGGCGTCGCGGTTGCTCCACTGTGCAAAGGCGCCCCATTCCTGATGCAGTAATTCGGCCAGTTCGTCAATGCGCTGACGATGTGCGAGCAGCGGTTCGATATGCATGGTTTGCCCGTTTTTATTGTCCGTAAGAGAAGCCACTATAGCCGGGGCGATCGGTTAATGAAACGTCTCCATCGCCCAGTCGATAAACGCCCGCAGCTTGCCGCTGAGGTGGCGATTGGACGGATAGACGACATACATCTGTTCCGGCGGCGGCTGCCAGTCGTGCAGCAGGCTGACCAGCTCGCCGGCATCGAGGTGCGGCTGCGCCATAAAACGATAGGTCTGGATGATGCCCAGGCCGGCCAGGCTCGCCGCCAGCAGCGCGTTGCCTTCATTGATGCTGACCGGGTAGCGTTGTTGGATGGCGATCTCTTTGCCGCGTTCGACGTAGCGCTGCGGATGGATGCGGTCGTTGAGCGGGTGGCGATAGTGCACCATCGGAAAACCCTGTTCCAGATCGCACGGGTGGCGGGGCGTGCCGTGGCGCGCCAGGTAGTCTGGGGTGGCGCAGCTGACCCAGTCCAGATCGAACAGGCGCCGCGCGATCAGGCTGGAGTCGGCCAGCGGACCGCTGCGGATCACGCAGTCGGCGCTGTCGCTGATCAAATCGATAACGCGATCGCCGACGCTCAGATCGATCTGTATCTGCGGGTAGCGCGCCAGAAAGTCGGGAAGGGCGGGCAGCAGCAGCCGGCGGGCGGTGCCGCCGCCGGTATCGATGCGCAGCACGCCCTGTGGAGAACTTTGCGATTCGGTCAGGCAGCCTTCCATCTGCTCCAGATCCGCCAGCCATTTCACCGTGCGCTGGTAATAGCATTCGCCCTCACGGGTGACCGAAACGCTGCGGGTGGTGCGCTGGAACAGCTTGGTCTGCAGGTGATCTTCCAGGCTCTGGATCAGCTTGGTGACCGTGGCTTTCGGCATGCCCAGCGACTCGGCGGCGCGGGTAAAGCCGCCGGTTTCCACCACGCGGTTGAACACCCGTATGGCGAGTAAATGATGGTCCATAGGCTCTCAGCGTAGTGCGCCGGCTGCCGCCGGCGCGTGTTTATGCGGGTAAATAATGATTAACACTGTTTAGCGCCAATCACGCCGGCGCGCAAGCTGAGACCGAACACCAGCGCGGCGGAGAGGATCAGCGCGCCGCCGAACAGCATGGCGCTGCTGACGCCCTGCCAGTCCACCACCTCGCCGCCCAGCAATGCGCCGGAGGCCAGCGCGATTTGGACGACGCACACCAGCAGCGCCTGGCCGGCCTCCGGCGCCTGCGGCACCGCGGCGAACATCCAGTTGGTGGCGCACACCGGCACGGCGCCAAAGGCCAGTCCCCAGACCATCACCATCAGCGTGGCGCCGCCGAGGCCGCTGAGCAGCGGTGAGACGATCAGGATGCCCGCCAACATGGCGGCGATCAGGATAAAGGTGGCGCGCAGGCTGTATTCCCCCAGGCGTTCGCCGAGGAACGTGCCCAGCAGGCCGACGGCACCATAGGCCAACAGCTGCAGCGAGATGGCCGACGGGCTGAGCACGAACACCTGCTGCAGCAGGGGGCGCAGATAGGTATAGGCGGCGAAGTGGCCGATGAACAGCAGCACGATGGCGATAAGGCCGATGCGCGCCATCGGCAGGCGCAACGGCAGCACCAGATCGCGCGGCGTGACCGGCCGGGACGGCGGCACCGACGTCAGTAAGCGCAGTTGCGCCAACAGTACGCCGACCGCCAGCGCCGCGCCGCCGAAGAAGGCGGCGCGCCAGCCGAACAGATCGCCGACCAGTGCGCCGATCGGCACGCCGCACACCGCGCCGACCGAAACGCCGCTGAGAATCAGCGCGGTGGCTCGCCCCTGGCTGGCTTCCGGCACCAGATGGCGGCCATAGTTGGCGGCGAACGACCAGAAGCCGCCGACGCAGACGCCCAGCAGCACGCGGCCGAGCAACATCATCGGAAAGTTGACGGCCAGCGCCGCCACCAGATTGGATACCACCAGCAGCAACGATAGCCCCAGCATCAATAAACGCCGATCCAGGCGGCCGGACATCAGGCTCAATGCGGGGGCGGCCACCGCCGCCACGATGCCGGGCATGGTGACCATCAGCCCGGCGCTGCCGGTACTGACGCCGAGCGAGGGGGCGATGTTGGTCAGCAGACCGATCGGCAGAAACTCGGTGGTGACCATGACAAAACAGGCAACCGTCAGCGAGAAGATCGCCAACCACGGGGATGATGCAGGGTTATCTTTATGATTCAGCATAATGCCGCTCTTCTCAGGTGAATGCGCAGGCCGCGCGAGGGGCGCAGTGTGACCGAAATCACAATTTACGGCAGGCGAGAGCGGCGGATAAATCCATCTGCGGTGGTTACACTGTTTCTGAGGGGGAACAATCGCGGCAGTGAGTTAAAGCGCGGCTTGCGCCGCGCCGAGGGGAAAGGAATAAAACGGCATAAGGTTATGACCGAATGCCGCGAGGCGCTTACAGCCCCGGCGCTTTCCACAGCGAGGTGGTCAGGCCGTTGTCCACCAGCGTCAACTGATCGGCGTAGATCCGCCGCCAGTTTTCCTTCTGCTCATGATACGAGGCGTGGTTGGTCATGTCCGGCTGATGTTCGCGCTCCCAGCGCACCAGGCGCTCGCCGGTTTCGGCCAGCGATTCGTACAGCCCGGCGCCGACGCCGGCGGCGATGGCGCAGCCCAGCGCGGTGGCCTCTTTTACCACCGGTACCCGTACCGTCAGCCCGGTGACGTCGCTGAGGATCTGACTCCACAGTTTGCCCTTCGCACCGCCGCCGGCGAACACCAGCGAGCGGGCCTGCACGCCGGAGAAGGCGGCGATCTGCTCCAGATTGCAGGCGGAGACGATGGCGGCATTCTCTTCCAGCGCGCGGAACAGCGTCTGTTTGTTGCAGCGTTCCGGATCGATCGACAGGTTGATGAACGACGGCGCGGCGTGATACCAGGTTTTGAAATGCATAGCGTCGGAAAAGATTGGCATCACGCCGTAGGCGCCCGGCGGCACCCTGGCCGCCATCTCTTCCAGCAGGCTGTAGGCGTCGACGCCCAACCGCTCCGCCAGCAGCTTCTCTTCGGCGCAGAACGCGTCGCGGAACCAACGCATGGTCAGGCCGGTAAAGAAGCTGATGGATTCCGCCTGCGCCATGCCGGGAATGACATGGGGGTTGATGCGGATATTCATCTCCGGATCGATGGCGGGTTCCGGCAGGTTAACGATTTGCTGCCAGAAGGTGCCGCCGAGCACCGCCGTTTGCCCGGCACGCACGATGCCAAGCCCCAGACTGCCGAGTTGCACGTCGCCGCCGCCCATCACCACCGGGGTGCCGAGCAGCAGCCCGCTCTCCTGCGCCGCCTGTTCGGTGACGCGCCCCAGCACGCTGCCGGTCTCTTTCACCGGCGACAGAATATCTGCGCGCAGGCCGGCCATATCGAGCAGCGCCGGCCGCCAGTCGCGGCTGGTCAGATCCAGCATGCCGGTGGTGCCGGCGTTGGAAGGATCGACCGCCAGCTCGCCGCTGAGCATGTTGGCCAACCAGTCGCTGATCATGGTCAGCGTCGCCGCCTGGCGGTAGATGTCCGGCCGATGGTGCGCCAGCCACAGCAGGCGCGGCATGGCGCTCAACGCCAGCGTCTGGCCGGAATAGTGATACACCTCGCGTTCGAAACCGTGGTTGTGCAGCTCTTTCAGCTCGCTGACTTCGTGGCTGGCGCGCGCATCGACGTTGGCGCAGGCCCAGATCGGCACGCCGTTGCGATCGTACAGAACGATGCCTTCACGCATCGAGCAGCAGGCCACCGCGCGGATCGCCTGAGCGCTCAATCCCGCGCGTTGCATCGCCTGGCGGATGCACTGACAGGCCAGCTGCCAGTTGCGGCTGAGGTCGAACTCCATCGAGCCGGGCACGCCCGGCACCGCCAGATGCTGCCACTCCGCCTGGCCGTGCGCGATCTGATTGCCCGCCAAATCGAAGATCACCGCGCGAATACTGCCTGTTCCTGCGTCCAGCGCCATCAAGTAGTTATCCATAGCCTATGCTCTCAGGGGGAGGAGTGTTAACTATAGATGCCGCCGCCTTGCCCCGCCGGGGAAGGTATGGGCACCGCCGGTGCGATTTGTGAGCCAGGCGGCAAAATTGCCGTTGCGGCAGGGCAATCGACGGGAATGAACCTATGGTTGGAAAGCGCCATGTTACGGCGCGCCGTTTAAACAAGGAGCTGTCATGCACGTCACATTGGTTGAGATCAACGTTAAACAGGACAAGATCGACGAATTTGTCGAGGTTTTCCGCGCCAATCACCTGGGGGCGATCGAAGAGCCGGGCAATCTGCGCTTCGACGTGCTGCAGGATGAGCATATTCCAACGCGGTTTTACATCTACGAAGCCTATCGCGACGAGCAGGCGGTGGCGGCGCACAAGCAGACTCCGCACTATCTGCAGTGCGTGGAGAAGCTGGAAGCGCTGATGACCGGTCCGCGCAAGAAAACCACCTTTATCGGCCTGATGCCGGAATAATCGACGGATTTTGCCGGTGTCCATACGCCCGGTTTGGCTGTAACCTGCAAGCTAAAGTGAATTTTCAATGGGATAAGCGGGGCGAGGATGACATTGCGCGATCGGCTGTTGGCGCTGTTGGTGGTGGTGATCTGGGGCGTGAATTTCGTCGTGATCAAGTTCGGTTTACAGGGCATGCCGCCGTTTCTGCTGGCCGGAATGCGTTTTTTGCTGGTGGCGTTGCCGGCGATCTTCTTTATCCCGCGCCCGACCATTCCGTGGAAATGGCTGTTGCTGTACGGCATGACCATGAGCTTCGCGCAGTTCGCTTTTCTGTTCGTCGCCATCAAGGTGGGCATGCCGGCGGGATTGGCTTCGCTGGTGCTGCAGGCGCAGGTGTTCTTCACCCTGCTGCTGGGGGGCGTGCTGATGGGCGACAAGCTGCGCGTCAATCATTTCGTCGGCATCGCTATCGCCAGCGGCGGCATGCTGGTGCTGGCGCAGGCCAGCCTGCATAAGCCGGGCAGTGGCGCGGTGCCTCTGGCGGGCCTGTTGCTGACCCTGGCGGCGGCGTTTTCCTGGGCGCTGGGCAACCTGACCAACAAGAAGATCCTGGCCGGTTTCCCGCAGCGTAATATCTTATCGCTGGTGGTGTGGAGCGCGCCGATCCCGGTGGTGCCGTTCCTGGCCTGCAGCTGGCTGTTCGACGGCCCGCAGGCGGTGCTGAGCAGCCTGAGCCATGTGCAGCTCGGCACCTGGCTGGCGGTTGCCTACCTGGCGTTCGCCGCCACGCTGTTCGGTTATTCGGTGTGGGGCAGCCTGCTGGGGCGCTACGAGACCTGGCGCGTTGCACCGCTGACGCTGCTGGTGCCGCTGGTCGGGCTGTTCGCCGCCTGGTTGCTGCTGGACGAAGCGCTGTCGCCGGCTCAGTTCGGCGGCGCATTGCTGGTGCTGGCCGGCATGGCGGTCAATACCTTCGGGCTACCGCGCCGCCGGGCGGCGATCGCGCGTTAAACCGAACAGGGCAATTCTGTTCAATACCGGGTTGGCGCGGCCCGGCACTCTGGTGCCTGTGAATATTTTCTCAGGTGCCTATCATGAACATTTACCTCTCTATGGCCGCGTTTGCGCTGGCGGCCTCCATCACCCCCGGCCCGGTCAACATCGTCGCATTGAGCGCCGGGGCGCAATTCGGCTTTGGCGCGACCCAGCGTCACGTGTTCGGCGCCACGCTGGGGTTTACCCTGTTGTTGGTGCTGCTGGGATTGGGCATGCACCAGCTGCTGATCCTGTGGCCGGCGTTGACCCGCTTGATCCAGTGGGCCGGCGTGGCCTTCCTGCTGTTTATGGCTTATCGCCTGGCGTTTGATGATGGCAATTTGGGCCGCGGCGCGGCGCGGCCGCCTTCCTGGCGCTACGGTGCGCTGATGCAATGGCTGAACCCCAAGGCGTGGCTGGCGTCGGTGGCCAGCCTCGGCGCCTTTGTCGGCGACGGCGATTGGCTGCTGCTGTGGCAGTTCGCCGGGCTCTACTTCGTGATTTGCTATGTTTCGGTGGCCTGCTGGGCCTATGTCGGCGCGATGCTGCGCGGCCTGCTCAGGCAGGCGCGCAACGTGCAGCGTTTCAACCGCGCGATGGCGCTGCTGTTGGCGGCCAGCGCCTGCTATCTGCTGGCTGAGGGTTTTTGATACTGGCCCGGCGTGGCGGCCAACAGCTGTTTGAAGGTGCGCTGAAAGTGCGCCTGATCGGCAAAACCGCTTTCGCTGGCGGCGGCGGCGATCGGCAGGCCGCTTTTCAACAGGCGGTGGCCGTGCTGCACGCGGCGATTGACCAGATAGGCGTGCGGCGTCATGCCGTAACGCTGGCGGAAGGCGCGGATCAGGTAAGAGGGCGACAGGGCGGCGGCGCGGCAAATGTCTTCCAGCGTCAGTGCCTGGGTGCAGTGCGCGTCGATGAACGCCGCCGCCGCTTCCAGCCGGGGATGCGGCGTTGTTTCGGGATGGCGGATGTCACCCAGCGCGCGCAGCAGGGCGCTGAAATACTCCACCATGGCGATCTGCTTTTCCAGCGCGCCGCACTGCGGAGTCGTCAGTAGCGCGTACAGCCGGTTCAGGCCGCTGAACAGCTCTGGATCGCGGCTAAGCGGTTGGCTAAAGGGGACAAAACGGTCGCCGTCGCCGCCGAGCAGTTCCTGCTGCAGTGCGCCGATCCAGGCGAGATCGAGATAGAACATGATGTACGACCAACGGCGGTCGGCTATCGGGTTGCAGGCATGCGCCTGCTGCGGGTTGATGATCACCAGATCGCCGGCGCCGACCTGCATGCGCCGCTCGCCGTTGACATAGGTGCTGATGCCGCCGGTGATGGCGCCGATGGAAAAGAATTCGTGGCTGTGCAGGCTGTAGCACACCTGGCGGCCATCCTCGATGGCGCGTGCTTCGACAAACGGCAACTGCGGATCGCGCCAGAACTGCGGCGTTTTTTCACTCATACGCTTTCCTTTTCACTGCGGCGGCATCACAGTGTTATAGCCTGAAAGCGACGAGAGGGGGAATGGCGGATGATGATTTTTAACGTGTTCGGCCGCCTGGTGGGCGTGAAGCGCATCGGGGACGAATGGCGGCTGTTCCGCGTGACGCTGCCGGAGCGCAAGTATTCCCCCAACTACGATATCGTGCTGCCGGCCGAACTGCGCGAAGAGGAGATCGCCGGCTATCTGGGGGATATCTATCACGAGGCGGCGACGCCGCAGCGGCCGGACGTGTTTCGCGTCGAATAGCGCGGCGCGTTACTCTTCCGTATTGCGCGCCATCATCCGGCGTTGGTGCTCCTCGCTGGCGGCCTGGATCTCTTCCAGCACCGAGCCGACGTCGGCGCGCTTCTGGATTTCGCTGAACCGGCCGCTGAGCACGCTGTCCGGCGTCAGGTTGCCTTCCTGATACAGCGCCCAGATCTCTTTGGCGTATTGGCTGTCGCGCAGCTCCGGTGCGAACTGACCGTAATACTCCGCCAGATTGCCGATATCGCGCTCGAACATGCTTTTGGCGTGGTTGTTGGCGGCGGCGTCCACCACCTGCGGCAGATCGATGATCACCGGCCCGTCTTTATCCATCAGCACGTTGAATTCCGACAGGTCGCCGTGCACCAGCCCGGCGCACAGCATGCGCACCGCGTAGTTCATCATCAGGGCGTGATCGGCGCGCGCCTGTTCCGGCGTCAGGGTAACATCGCTCAGGCGCGGCGCCACCAGGCCTTCTTCGTCGGTGATCAGCTCCATCAGCAGCACGCCGTCCAGGCAGATATCTGGCTGCGGCACCCGCACTCCGGCCTTGGCCAGCAGATACAGCGCGTCCACTTCGGTGTTTTGCCAGGCTTCCTCTTGCTGCTGGCGGCCGAATTTGGAGCCTTTGCTCATGGCGCGCGCGTCGCGGCTGTTGCGCACCTTGCGCCCTTCCTGATAGTGAACGGCCTGCTTGAAGTTGCGCTTCTCGGCCTCTTTGTACACTTTGGCGCAGCGGATCTCATCGCCGCAGCGCACGATAAACACGTCGGCTTCTTTGCCGCTTTTCAACCGGCGGATGACTTCGTCGATTAACCCGTCATCAACCAGCGGCTGGAGTCGTTTTGGAATTTTCATGCAGCCTTGTACCCTATTTAGGCTCCGGTGTGAATGGCTTGCGCAGTTGATAGCGTAAGTTAGACCCGAAAGGCAAACATTAGTTTTGCCGCCGCGTCATCATTACGCGGCGGCGGGCGCTCACAGGCTGGCGGCCGGCACCCAAACGCTGACGCTGCCGGCATTGACCGGGAAATGGGCGCTGCCCTGATCGTCGGTAGTGATTTCTTCCTGGCGGTTGCCGAGGAAATCGCGCCAGGCGGTGTGCGCCAGATCGGCGCCGAGCGCGACCGTCTTGCCGCTCTCGCCGCCGTTGGTCAGCACCACCACGCAGCCGGGGGCCTCGGCGGTGCCGGCGCGGCTGAAGGCCACGCAGTGGCTGTCGTCGAAGTAGTCGGTTTGTGGGCCGTTGGCGAAGCGCTGGCGAGCGGCGATCAGTTTCTCCAGCTCCGGGATCGCCGGCATGTCTATTTGGTATTCGCCGCCGTCGCGCCCTTTGTCGCGGTAGCTGGCGCCATACAGGTCTGGGTAAAACACGCAGGGCACGCCCTGTTCGCGCAACAGGATCAGCGCGTAGGCCAGCGGTTTGAACCAGGGTTCCACCGGCGCTTCCAGCGACTGCAGTGGCTGGGTGTCATGGTTGGCGACCAGCGTCACCGCATGGGCCGGAGCGGCGGCGGTCAGGGTATCGGTGAAGATCTGTGCCATGTCGAAGCCGTCGCCCTGTTTCGACGCCTGATGAAACTTCAGGTGCAGCGCCACGTCGAACAGCATCACCTTACCGTCCACCAACTCGATGTATTGTTGCAGCGCGCTGAGATCGTGCGACCAGTATTCGGCAACGATAAACAGGTCGCGTTGCGCACTGCCGCGCACGTGATCCGCCCACTCTTTGAAAAACCAGGCGGGAATGTGTTTGGCGGCGTCGAGGCGGAAGCCGTCGCACGGCAGGCTGTCCAGCAGCCAGCGCGCCCAGTATTTGAGCTCCTCCGTCACGGCGGCGTTGCGGAACTCGACGTCGGCGCCCATCAGATAGTCGTAGTTGCCTTTCTCGTCGTCGACCTGATTGTTCCAACCGTCGTCGCCATAGTCGTTGGCGATTTTGAATACCCCTTTGTCGTCCGGTTGCTCAACGTAGTCGACGCCGCCGAAGCATTTGTAATCCCAGATGAATTCGGAGTGCATGCCCCGGCGGCCGGGGAAGGTGAAGCGGGTATAGGCCAGCGCGTCGAAGCCCTGGTCGTCGATGTTATTGCGGTTGTTGGCATCCACTTTGAACACGTGTACCCGTTCTTTTTCGTCCGCGCCGAGCTTGTGGTTGAACACCACGTCGTAGATCACCCCCACGCCGTGTTCGCGCAGGGTAGTGGCGGCATGTTCGAGCGCCGCCCTGTCGCCGTATTTGGTGGCCACGCTGCCTTTCTGGTCAAATTCGCCCAGGTCGAACAGATCGTAAGTATCGTAGCCGACGGAGTAGCCGCCGGAAGCGCCCTTATAGGCGGGCGGCAGCCACAGGGCGGTGATGCCCAGTTCGGCGAGGTGCGGGGCGCGTTCGGCGGCCTCCCGCCACAGTTTGCCGCCGTCGGGGTAATACCAGTGGAAAAATTGCAGCAGGGTGGTTTTTTGCGTCATGAGCCAGCGTCCCGGTTAGCCAGAAGGAGAGGAGCAGTTAAAGCATGGGCTACTTTTGGCAAAAGGGACAAGTTTGGCATAGGCGGCCCGAGAAGGCCGCCCGAGAGACTGCTTAACGCTGGCTGGCGTAATGAGGTGAACGTGGGCCATAAAGAATGGCGCCGTTCTGACCTGTCGCCGATAACAGACGGGTGTTGGCGATGGCGCCAACATCAAATCCTTTGTCGCTGATGGTATCGGCGATTTGTGAAATCGCGGCGCTGATCACCATGCCCAGTAGGCCGCCGGAGTTGTTGTTGCCTTCGTTGCTGGATGCGGTGGCGGTGCCGGCCCATAACTGTTTACCGTTGCGCAAATCGACCAGACGAGCGGCGACGGTAACGCGGGTTTCGCTGCTGATCACCATGTAGCTGGTGCCGTATTGCGTGACATCCAGGTACAGCACGGTGTCGGCGCCGAAAATCTGGTGCAGTTTTTTCGGACTGACGGCGCGAATGTCGTTGGCGTTGGTTAGACCGTTTTGCAGGAAGGTTTCTTCCACCACGGCGACCGGCAGCACATAGTAACCGGCCTCGGCTAACGGCAGGGTGGCGCTGGCGAGTACGCTGTGGCTGGCTTTGATATCCGGCGACTGGTTAACCGGCGGCAAGACCAGGATCGACTTCGGTTTGCTCTCATGGAACGCCGCATAATCATAAGGCGTCTGCTTGGCACAGCCGCTTAGCAACAGGGTGGCGGCAACGCCGAGTAAAGTGAGTACACGCTTCATTTAAAACTCCCCTTATCCCTGGCCATCAGAAAATTCATAAACGGCGCCGATTCCGGGAACAGCGTTTTTTCCGTGTTGAATTCACTCATTGCTTGTCCGTCGTTGCCGGTTTTGCTGTACAGCAGCCCCAGTTGCGCATGCAGACCTGGTGGTACGGCTTTATCCTTGGCGCGGGATTTCTCGACGATCTCTTTCAGCGTGGCGATCTGCTGCTCAGGGCTTTGCCCCTCCTGCTGGTAGTATTGATAGAGAGAAGTTTGGTAGCCATCCCAATTATAAAGCGTTTTCGGCGCGGCGCAGCCGGCCAGCAGGGTCGCTGCAAACAGCGCCCCGCCCATTTTTTTAGTTATCATCTTTCTGCTTCTATTCCGTTAGTTAGCAGGGCGCCATGCGCCGTTTTCGATACCGGTGACCAGGTTATTGACGGCTTCACGCACGGCCAGGTCCAGCACCTTGCCGTTAAGGGTGGAGTCGTAGCTGGCGGTGCCCCCGAAACCGATGATTTCGCGATTGGACAGTTCGTATTCACCGGCGCCCTGAGAGGAAAAGACGACTTCTGAGGTCTGTACGTTTACGACGTTCAGATTGACTTTGGCGTAAGCGACTTGTGATTTACCACGGCCCAAAATCCCCCACAGCTGATGATCGCCGACTTCTTTACGGCCGAATTCGGTGACATCGCCGGTAATCACATAATTGGCGCCTTTCAGCGTTTGTGCCTTCCCTTTAATGCCGGCTTCAGTTTTCAGCTCTTCCATGTTGGCGCGATCCAGCACGTTGAAACGGCCAGTCTGCTGCAAATGCGTGATCAGGATAGTCTTGGACTGATTGCCCAGTCGATCGACGCCATCGGAGAAGATGCCGTTCATGTAGCTGGAGCGGTTGTCGAATTTACCGACGGCGATAGGGCTGCGTGGGCCCTGATAAGTGGTGTTGTAGGAAGCTACTTTTGGCACTTCCAAAGTGCGAGAGGATTCGGTCGCACAGCCCGCCAGCAAAGTGACGGAAAGGGCGACGGAACAGACGGCGAGTGATTTTTTCATTGGCATGCAATCTCTCCATGAGCATAAAACAGCGCGGGAGCAACCCGCGCCCGACGTTGATATAACGAGCGTTGTCGTCGTTATAGAAACGCCGCGATCCTGCCATGAATATGTAACAAATTACAACAAGATATCGGCATTAATGCTGCTATTAACATTGTTGTAACCTGTTGGAATGCAATGGATTAGTATCGATTTTCTCTCTTCATTACAGCGTTTTTCACGATTGTGTATTTTTTGTCTGGGTTATTGTCTTTTTAATCGTAAATACATGGCTATTAATCCTGAAATATTTTAACTAACCAGTTTGTTGTATTGATTAATGTTACGTTTTGCATCAGCTCCTGTGTTATTCCGGGGTTCATGGCGGCTTGATGATCCGGTAAGGTAGTAAAAATTAGGTAACACTATCAACTAAGTGTTATTTTTCATCGGTAGAGAATCGGGGATATCAATTGTGAACATCAGGGATTTCAGAGCATTGGCGCGCAGTTTGGTCAGAGAATTCGGCATGTTGAACAAGCAGAGCAACGGCTCGCGCTTTTCGCCGCTGCAGATCCATCTGATGATCGAAGTCAGCGAGCAGCCGCTCGGCGTCACGGAGTTGGCGGCCCGATTGTGCATTGACAAGGCCAGCGCCAGCCGGGCGTTGCGCAGCCTGGTCGCCGCCGGCGTGATAGAGACGGTGGATCATCCGGATGACAAGCGGCACAGCCTCCATCGGTTGAGTAAACCGGGCGGCAAGACGCTGGCCGGCATCGAGAACGACGCCGACGGTTTTATGCAGGCGGCGCTGGCGCAGTTGGACGACGATGAGCTGGCGAGCACCACTGCGGCGATGAAAAAGATGACCGCGGCGCTGCGCAGCGCGCGCAAACAGCGCGACGCCAACCTGCGGGTACGGCCGATCGCCGCGCGCGACGATGCGGCGATGGCGGCGATCATTCGCGGCGTGTTTCGCGAGTACGGTATGGACAAGATGGAGGGGGTCAGCCTGCACGATCCGGATCTCGATCGGTTGACCGGCCTGTATCGCGACAACGGCGGCCGCTATTGGGTGCTGGAGCGGGACGGGCAGGTGGTGGGCGGCGTCGGCATGGCGCCGCTGGCCGGCGAAGAGCCCGGCTATTGCGAACTGCAGAAACTGTTCTTCAAACCCGGCGCGCGCGGATTGGGCATGGCGCGCCATATGGTGGTGCAGGCGCTGAAGGCGGCGCGGGCGGCGGGTTATCGCTACTGTTACCTGGAAACCACCGAGCAGTTGAAAGAGGCGATCGGGTTGTACTACGCGCTCGGTTTCACGCTGCTGACGGAGCGGCGCGGCAATACCGGCCACCACGGCTGCAACGTGTGCATGCTGAAAAATCTGCAGAACGACGATATGTGAGCGGTTTCAAGGTTAGCGCCCGCGCCTTGTGTCACCCTGTTAACCGTTTGATAACAATCATAACGTTTTATCAGGGAGGAGAAGGATGTTGGGGGATCCGATGGCGCTGTCTGCGCTGGTTACGCTGGTGGTCATTGTGCTCTGGGCCAGCGCCCGTTTACCGGAGTATGTGGTCGCGCTGCTGTTCTTCGCGGCGGTGATGGTGTTGCAGCTGGCGCCCGCCGCGGTGACCTTTTCCGGTTTTGCGTCTTCCGCATTCTGGCTGGTGCTCAGTGGCTTCGTACTGGGCACCGCCATCCGCAGCACCGGGCTGGCGGATCGCCTGGCCAACCGACTCTTGCCGCATCTGTCCGGTTCCTGGCTCCGCCTGGTGGGCGGCGTAGTGGCGATAAGCTATGCGTTGGCGTTTGTCATGCCTTCCAATATGGGGCGCATCACGCTGCTGATGCCGATCGTCATGGCGTTGGCCGAGCGCGCCGGGCTGGCGGAAGGGTCACGCGGCCGTATCGGTTTGGCGCTGGCGGTGGGGTTCGGCACCTTCCAGCTCTCCGCCAGCATTCTGCCGGCCAACGTGCCCAACCTGGTGATGAGCGGCGCGGCGGAAAATGCCTACGGCAGCCACTTCGCTTATCTCACTTATCTGCTGCTGCACGCCCCGGTTCTCGGGGTAGCCAAAGGCGCGCTGCTGACGCTGTGCATTTGCGGCCTGTTTCGCGCCCGGCCGCAGCCGGTGGCGGCCATGGCGGCGCAACCTCCGCTCAGCGCCGCCGAATGGCGGCTGATCGCGCTGTTGGGCGTCACGGTGCTGCTGTGGATGACCGACAGCTGGCACGGCATCGCTCCCGCCTGGGTGGGGTTGGCGGCGGCGTGTTGCTGCCTGCTGCCGCGCATCGGTTTTCTCAACGGCGAGCAGTTCGCCGTCGGGGTCAACGTGCGCACCTGCATCTATGTCGCGGGGATCTTGGGCCTGACCGCGCTGGTCAGCCATTCGGGTCTTGGCGATCGGCTGGGCGGCGTGCTGTTGACGGCGATACCGGATCTGCACGGCAAGCCGTTCACCGCGTTCGGCGCGTTGGTGGGGATCACCGCATTGCTCAATTTCGTGGTGACCGCCAATGGCGTGCCGGCGCTGTTTACCCCGCTGGCGGAGGCGCTGTCGGCGGGCAGCGGTTTACCGCTGCTGACGGTGCTGATGACCCAGGTGATCGGTTACGCCACTCCGCTGCTGCCGTATCAGGCTGCGCCGATCGTGGTGGCGATGGGGATGGGCAAAGTGCCGGCGCGCGAGGGGCTGAAGCTGTGCCTGTTGCTGGCGCTGCTCAGCTTCGCGCTGCTGGTGCCGTTGGACTATTTGTGGTTCAGGCTGCTGGGGTGGATCCCGTAAACAACCCCGCGCCGCCGGCAAAACAATCTTCGTCCAGCGTCAGGGTAGCGATTTTATGCACCGGCCCGCGCATGCTGACCTGAAAGTCGCCGCTGAAGGCGATCTGCAGCTCGCCGCCCGGCATCCGTACGCTGACCCGATCGTCGACTCGTCCCAACTTGCGCATCACGCTGGCGGCGGCGCAGCTGCTGCTGCCGGAGGCCAGGGTGAAACCGGCGCCGCGCTCCCAGATGCCGATGCGCAGCGTCTGGCGATCGACCACTTCCACCAGTTGTACATTGGTGCGTTTCGGGAACAGCGGATGGCGTTCAATCTGCGGCCCCAGCCGGCGCACCTGTGCCAGATCCAGTTTTTCAACCGGCACCACGCAGTGCGGGTTGCCCATCGACACCAGCGACACCCTCAAGGTCTCTTCCTCCAGCGGCAACGGGTAGTTCAGCGCCTCCGGCAGATCGATCAACGCCGGCAGGGCCGCCGGGCTGAAATTGGCGCGCCCCATCTCCACGGTGATCTGATGCGGGTCTTCCGCTACCTGGCAGCGCACGTCGCCGCCGGCGGTGTGCACCAGAAACGGTTGATGCCCTATGCGGCCGCTGTCGAACAAATAGCGCGCGTAGATGCGCAGACCGTTGCCGCTTTTCTCCGCTTCGGATCCGTCCGGGTTGATGATGCGCAGGGTGGGATTGACGGCGTCGCCGCTGTCGATCAGCAGGCCGTCGGAACCGACGCCGTAATGCGGATGGCACAGCAGACGAATTTGCTCCTGATTCAAGCGGTCGGCGACCGCACGGTGACACACCAGGTAGTCGTTGCCCAGCCCGTGATATTTGTGGAACAGCAGGGGAGTCATGGCGTTGCTCGGCTCAGCAAGAAAAGGTGGCTACAGCTTACAACAGAATGTTGGCGTCAAAACAAACAAAAGGCGGCCTAAGCCGCCCTTTTGCACTATTGCCGGTCTGGCAATTAATTGTAGATGATCGCGGTGCCGTGCAGCTTGTTGTCACCGGTGGTCGCGATGATCTGGAAGGATTTTGCGCCCGCCGCGTCGGCTTTGGCCGCCAGTTTGTTCTCCAGGCTGCTCAGGTCGGATGCCCCGCTGACGGTGACGACGCCGGCTTTTTGCAGATCGGCCGGTTGAGCGTTGACCAGTTCGGCGGCGAAGCTGCCGAAGGAGACGGAGGCCAGTGCGATGGCGGCGATGGTCATTTTCAGGTTTTTCATGGTCTTATTTCCTATCTATGTTCTTTACAATGTTTGTTTGGTAAGGTCGTTAAATTAATTAACGATCGATAATTTAATGTTAGATGCCGGTTTGACGGATTGCAAGTATTTTTTTAACGCTCGTTAATTAATTTTTTCTTACGCCCTGGCGTGGTGAGCAGAAAGTCGTGCAGTCCGTGAGTGTAATGCTTTGTTATTGATAGATTTCAGCAGTGCCGTGTAGCTGGTTGTTACCACCGGCGCCGATGATGCGGAAGGATTTTGCACCGGCCTGATCGGCTTTCGCAGCCAGGCTGCTTTCCAGTGAGGTCAGATCGGACGCGCCGCTGACGGTGATGACGCCCACTTTCTGCTGGTCGGCCGGTTGGCTGCTGACTAAATCAGCGGCGAAACTGCCGAAGGAAACGCTGGCCAGGGCGAGGGCTGCTAGAGTTAATTTTAAGTTTTTCATGATGTTAATTCCTTTCCGATAACGGTGAATAGAGGGTGTTAATCCGGTTCGCTAATTTTTCTTAACGATCGATAACTAAATGCTAATCGGTTCTCGACGAGCGCGCAATATTTTTTTATAATGATCGTTAAGTTATTTGTGCTAACCCTGCCGTGGAGCGGGATAGGAGAGGAGCGATGAGCATCAATGAAACGGTCTGCGGCAAGAAAAGCCGTGGCAGACCGAAACAATTTGATCGCGACCGGGCGCTGGAAAGCGCGCTCGATCTGTTCTGGCGGCACGGTTATGAAGCCACTTCGCTGGCCGATCTGGTGGAAGTGACCGGCGCCAAAGCACCGACGCTGTATGCGGAGTTCGGCAACAAGGAAGGGATGTTCCGCGCGGCGGTGGAGCGCTATCTGCAAAAATATACCGCCTGCACCAACCAACTGTTGGAACAGGCGTTGCCGGTGGCCGAGATCGTCGAGGCCTACGTGCGTTCTTCCGTCGAAGTGTTTACCGACCCCGATACGCCGTCAGGCTGCTTTATGGTGTGTGCCTCCGCCGCGCTATCGTCCGCTTCCGACGACGTCGCCCAGATGCTGCGCAAGAAACATCATGCGCAGGAAGCGGCGCTGAAAGCCTGCTTCGATCGCAAGGTGCAACAAGGCGAACTGCTGGCGAAAACCGACACCGCGCTGCTGGCGAAATACGTGATTTGCACCATTGAAGGCATGTCGGTGCAGGCGCGCGAAGGGGCAAACCGGGGCGATCTGTTGCGGTTGCTCGAGGCGCTGATGCTGGTGTGGCCGCGGCTCAGCCAGATAGGCAATAAGGTGTAATAACGGGCCCGGTTTTCACCGGGCACCGTAAAGCATTACTGATTGACCGGGATCACCGCGCCCTGGTACTTCTCGCGAATAAAGTCCTGAATCGGCTTGGAGTGCAGCACCTTCACCAGTGCCACGATCTCCGGTTTGTTCACGTCGGCTTTATGCACGGTGATGATGTTGGCGTACGGGTTGTTTTCGCCGCTTTCGACCGCGATCGGGTCTTTGGTGGGATTCAACCCGGCGTCGATGGCGTAGTTGGCGTTGATCACCACCGCGTCGCCTTCGTCGTTGTTGTACATCTGCGGCAGCAGCGCGCCCTCAACGTTGGCCTGGAACTTCAGGTGTTTCGGGTTTTCCACCACGTCGGCGATGCGCGCGTCCACCTTGCTCACCCCCGGTTTCAGCTTGATCACGCCTTGCTGTTCAAAGATTGACAGGATACGGCCTTCTTCCGCCACCGCGTCGCGCATGATGATTTTGCCGTTGTCCGGCAGATCTTTCAGGCTTTTGTACTTCTTCGAGTAGATGCCGATAGGCTCGATATGGATCGCGCCGGCGCTGACGAAGTCGTAGCTCTTGTCATCGGCATGGTCTTTCAGCACCGAGTTCAGGTAAGGCACGTGCTGGAAGTAGTTGGCGTCGATGTCGTGGCTGGCCAGGGCGGTGTTCGGCAGAATGTAATCCTGAAAGCGCTTGATCTGCAGATCGATGCCTTCCTTCGCCAGTATCGGTTTGGCCTGTTCGAGGATTTCGGCGTGCGGCACGTTGGAGGCGCCGACCACCAGCTTGGTCGCCGCGGCGGCGCCATAGGAGGCGAGGGTGGCGACGGAGGCGAAAGCCAACATCAGTAGGTGCTTTTTCATCATCGTTTTCCTTGGTTAATTAACGTTTGTCGAGCGTTCTTGTCAGGGTGTCGCCAATAAACTGAATGACGAAAACGATCAGCAGAATCGTCAGCGTCGCCACCAGCGTCACGTCACTGTGGTTGCGTTGGAACCCTTCCAGATAGGCCAGGTTGCCCAGGCCGCCGGCACCGATCACCCCGGCCATCGCGGTGTAGCTCACCAGTGCGATCAGAGTGACGGTGATGCCGGAAACCAGCGCCGGCGAGCTCTCCGGCAGCAAGACGCGGAAAATCAGGGTGCGGTTTTTGGCACCCATCGAGCGCGCCGCCTCGATCACCCCTTTGTCAACCTCGCGCAGCGCAATCTCCACCAGCCGGGCGTAGAACGGCGCCGCACCGACGATCAGCGCCGGCAGGGCGGCGTCGGCGCCGAGAATGGTGCCGATCAGCGACTTGGTGAACGGAATCAGCAGTACGATCAGAATGATGAACGGAATGGAACGGAAGACGTTGACCAGCACGGAGATCAGCGAGTAGACCGCTCGGTTCTGCAACAGCTGCCCTTTCGAGGTTAAAAACAGCAGCACGCCGAGCACCATACCCAGCACCAGCGTGGCCAAACCGGCGAGACCGGTCATGTACAGCGTTTCCCAGGTGGCGTCCCACAGTTGATCCAGACGCAGGTGGGGGAACAGGGATTCAATCATGTTGGATAACCTCGACGGCGATGTTTCTTTCGTTCAGCAACTTGAGCATGTCGGCGACCTGTTGTTCGTTGCCTTCGGCGTGGATGTACAGTTCGCCGTACGAACCGTTGAGGGTGTGGCTGATCTTGCCGTGCAGAATGTTGACGGTCAGGGCGTAGCGTCGGATCACCTCGGAAATCACCGCCTGATGGGTTTGCACGCCGACGAAGGTCAGCTTGAAGATCGCGCCCGGTAGGTGGGCGGTGAGCCGTGGGTTGAAGCTCTCTTCGGCGTCCGCATATTGCGACACCTGTTTGACGAACTGCCGGGTGATCGGCTGCTGCGGTCGGGTGAAGACGTCGAGCACCGGGCCTTCTTCGACGATGCGGCCGTTCTCCATCACCGCCACGCGGTGACAGATCTTGCGCACCACGTGCATCTCGTGGGTGATCAGCACGATGGTCAGTTTCAGCTGGCGATTGATGTCCAGCAGCAGATCGAGAATGGCGTCGGTGGTCTGCGGATCGAGGGCCGAGGTGGCCTCGTCGCACAGCAGTACGCTCGGGTTATTGGCCAGCGCGCGGGCGATGCCGACGCGCTGTTTTTGGCCGCCGCTGAGCTGCGACGGGTAGGCGTCTTCGCGCCCCTGCAGGCCGACCAGCGCGATCAACTCCGCCACGCGCGGCGCAATCCGCGCCTTGGGCACGCCGGCGATCTGCATGGAAAACGCGATGTTCTGGCTGACTGTGCGCGACCACAGCAGGTTGAAGTGCTGAAACACCATGCTGATTTTCAGCCGCGCCTGGCGCAGATGGCTGCCTTTGGCGCGGGCGATGTCGAAACCGCCCACCTCAATGCGGCCGCGGGTCGGTGTTTCCAACCCGTTGAGCAGGCGGATCAGCGTGCTTTTACCGGCGCCGCTGTAGCCGATGATGCCGTAAATTTGCCCGGCGTCTACCGCCAGACTGACGTCGTCTACCGCCACGACGGGGCCCTGAGTGCTGTCAAAAGTTTTGCAAACGTTCGAAAGAACGATCATAGCGAAGCGAATCCTTATCGATACATCACAGCATTCCGTCCGGAACGCGTTGCGCCGGACAGGGATAGTTCGGCTTATCGGCGGGGCACAGCCCGGCGGGAAGTGGCGGACGGAACCGCTGTTGCGGGTGAATACCGGGCAATCCTACCGAGGGTTTATAGTGACAGGAAGAATGTAAAATCTATTACTTATTCTTGTTTGATATATATAACGGCGGGCGAAAGGTGGAGGGGAAAAACCGGCCGCAGGGCGGCCGGCGATGGCGGGCTAGCGTTTGTCCAGCTTCATGTGCAGCAGCGGGAACGGGTTGCCCTGGCCGTCGAGCGGCGAGCGGCCGGTGATGACAAACCCATAGTGGCGGTAAAAGCCGCTGGCCTGCGGATTTTGCTCGTTCACGTCCAGCTGCAGCTCATCGTGCAGCGTTTCCGCGTGGGTCAACAGCGCTTTGCCCACGCCTTGGCCGCGCTGATCGGCATCGATAAACAGCATCTCCACCTTGTTGCCGTTCAGGCCGATAAAGCCGCAGGGATGCCCCGGTCGGTCTTCGGCCACCCAGACGTTCACCGCGGGCAGGTAGTCATTCAACACCAGCGGGAACAGCTGCGCGATGTTGTCTTCGGTTAAAAAATGGTGGGTGGCGCGCACCGAACGCAGCCAGATATCTGCCAATTGCGCGTTGTCTTCCGCCGCGCGTGCTCTGATGGTAATCATCGAACTCTCTGCTATCTAAGTTGAAGGAAAAGAAACTAGATAGAGGTTTTGTGGGGTTAGTGCCGAATTAACGTGGGTTAACGCCCTGCAAAGCGCCTCTGCAGTGGATCGAATAAGCCCGCCTTCTTGCAAGCGGTATAACAACTGTAATTCAGCAAGTTAATGCTTTCAACCGCCCATGGCGCAATGAGGCGTTCGCCGCATGATACACTGGCCGCTGAACCAGCAAGAGGGCGGCAGGATGGAAGCGGTACGCGCAGCGATAGAAAAACAGGTACTCAGCCTGACCGGGCTGGCGCTCGGCGGCGTCGACTTCGAGAACCCGCCGGGCGATCCGGGGTTGTTCGGCCCGCAGTCGGTCATCTGGCAGGTACACCGCGATTTCACCCCGATGCTGTGCGGCGGCGTCAGCGCCTTGCTGCTGCAAATGCTGCATCCGCTGGCGCTGGCCGGGGTGTGGGATCACTCCAACTTCCGCGAAGATATGATTGGCCGCCTGCGCCGCACCAGCCAGTTCGTGTCGGTCACCACCTTTGGCCCGACCGCCGAGGCGGAGCGGCTGATCGCCAAAGTCAAAGCCATCCATCTGCGGGTGACCGGCGTCGGCAGCGACGGCACGCCTTATGCCGCCAGCGATCCGGCGCTGCTCACCTGGGTTCACGTGGCGGAGAGCAGCCGTTTTCTGGCCAGCCACCTGCGCTACCGTAATCCCCATCTTTCCCGCGATTTACAGGATCAATACTATCGCGAAGCGGCGCGGATAGCCGCTGCGTTGGGGGCGACCGCCATCCCCCAGTCCTGCGCGGAGGTCGAAGAGTACCTGCAGACGATGCGGCCGCAGTTGGTGTGCGACGAACGGACTCAAGAGGTGGCACGCATTCTGCTGAAGGCGCCGGCGCCGAGCGCATTGGCGCGCCCGCTCGGCAGGGTGGTGATGCAGGCGGGCATCGATCTGTTGCCCGATTGGGCGCAGCGGCAGTTCGGTTTTCAGCCGGGCGCGCTGCGGCGGCGGCTGGTGCGAACGGGCGCCGCAGGCCTCGGCAAGGTGCTGGGCGCGTCGATGCGCAACGGCTCCTATCAGCGCGCGGTGCGGCGCATTACTCAGCCGTCATAAGCCACAGCCGCTATAATTAGTCTTTGTTTATCTTCGTTTACGGCCGCTTTTGAGACTTTTACGGGTGATCCGGCCAGTAATGCGTTTTACACTTGGGGGCAAAGCCACATTCCATTTTTGGCGCGCAGCCGATTCTGCCGCGCCCTGACCCTATTGAGGTGATATGAACGAATCATACGTACTTGCTGAAGTCAGCAATGAGAACCAGACGCTGGTCGCGGTGGTTCAGCAAGATCACCGGGCAGCCTATTTTTACATCTATCCCGCCGAAGCCTACAGCGATCGCTATCAGGTGCGTGCCTGCTGGCTGCGCAATCTGGCCGCCGCGCCGCTGCAGGAAGATCGCGCCGCGCTGGAGCAAGGGCAGCCGCCGATGTTGGCGGCGGAGTTTTGCCGCAACCTGGAAGGGGAAGCGCCGCTGAACCCGGAAGGGTTGATGGTGGTGTGGAGCGAAAGCGACGACGGCGCAGCCCTGTGGTATTACGGCCAACTGCTGGCGGTGATCCCCGGCTGGAGCCTGTATATCGACCATTCGGTGTGCTATTCCGCCAGCTGCATCAAGGAGAGCCCGTTGGCCTATCCGCTCGGCTCGGCCTCGACCAACACGCAATATGCGCAGGCGGAGAGCACCCGCCAATTCTGGCGCAGCTGGCAGCGTGAAGAGGGCAATCCGTGGCCGAAGATGCAGCGCGATTTTCAGGCGCGCTATGAGCAGCATTTCGGCCCCTCGGTAAAATACTACGCCATCGATCAGGGCAAGTGGCCGCCGATGGCCATCACCCAGCACGAGCGCGACGGCATTTATTACTTTCTCACCATGGGGGTCAGCATCCGGCCGATGCCGTGGGTGGAGATCCTGTTCAACGACGAGGCTTCGCGCTATCGCCGCATGGAGATGGCGATCGCCATCGACAGTCAATACATGACCGAAGACAACGCGGTGCAGATGGCCAGCGCGCTGGCCGGTTTCGCGCACGCGCCGTGGGCGCGGCTAACCTGGATCGGCGAAGGGCATACGCTGGAGTCGGACGTGGCGCCGCTGGGCTACGAGGGCTATATTTTATCGTCGTCCTTCTACCCATATAACGCGCACCTGGCTTTGCCGCAGCAGTACGGCGACCCGGTGAACCTGTTCTGGGCCAGCCCGGTGTTTACCGCCGAACGCCAACTGGCGCACGCCACGCCGAACGGCGGGCACGATCTGGTGAACCGGCTGCGCGAGCAGGGCGTCGACCATATTTTCCGCCCGCGCCAGCCGGTGTGCTGATGCGATTGACTCTTCAGGAGCTGCCATGACCGCCGCGCTGTTGATTATCGATGTGCAGGAAGGGTTGTTTACGCCGCCGCCGGCGGATGCCACGGGCACCGTTGCGCGCATCAATCTGCTGAGCGAGCGCGCCCGTCGGGCCGGCGCGCCGGTTGTCGTGATTCAGCACCACACGCCGGACGACGAACTGCCGCACGGCAGCGCCGCCTGGCAAGTGCTTGCGGCGTTGACGGTGGCGCCGGGCGACCACCGGGTGGAGAAAACCACGCCGGACTCCTTCCTGCGCACCTCGCTGGGCGCATTGCTGATCGCCAACGGCGTTTCGCAGCTGGTGGTGTGCGGCTACTCCACGCCGTTTTGCATCGATACCACGGTGCGTAGCGCGGCGGCGCGCGGTTATCCGGTGACGCTGGCGGCGGATGCTCATACCTGCCACGACAAATCCTATGCCGACGGCCTGCTGATCCGCACCCACCATAACGAGACGCTGTCGAATATCGACAGCTTCGGCGTGCCGATCCGCGCCGTGCCTGCGGCGGACATCGTGTTCTGATTACGGAAAAACGGGGGCCTCGGCCCCCGTTCGTTATTTCAGTCCCGCCCGCCGCGCCGCCACCTTGGCCAGCGCCGCCCAATCCAGATCCGCATCCCCCTGCGCCATCGCGTCGAGGAAGTTGTCTTTCAGCACCCCGGCGAACGGCATCGGCGTATGGCTGTCGGCGCCGGCGGCCAGCGCCAACCCGACGTCCTTCAGCCCCAGCGCCAGCCGGAATCCAGCCGGGGAATACTTCTCGGCGGCGATCAGCGCGCCATAGCCCTGATAGGCCGGGGCGGCGAAGACGGTGCTGCTCAGCATCTGCAGATAGTCGGCGCCGGACACGCCATAGTTGCGCACCAGCGCACTGCCTTCCGCCATCGCTTCAATGGCGCTGGCCAAGGTAAAGTTGGTGGCGATCTTGACCACGTTGGCCTGCGCCGGATCGGCGCCGAAGTGCCAGGTTTTCTGGCCGAGGGCATCGAACAGCGGCTGCGCTTTCTTCAGCAGCTCGCTCTCGCCGGCCGCCAGAATATTCAGCTTGCCGGCGGCGGCCACGTCGACCCGGCCCAGCACCGGCGCGGCGAGATAGCCGATGCCGTGTTCCGCATGCAGCGCCGTCAAACGCTGGGCGAGTTCGACCGAGATGGTCGCCATGTTGATATGCAGCGCGCCCGGTTTCATCCGTTGCAGCAACCCGCTGTCGACCACCACCTGTTGCGTGGCGGCATCGTCGGCCAGCATGGTGATCAGCACATCGGCATCGGCCAACTGTTCCGGCCGCTCGGCCTGCCGCGCGCCGGCGCTGACCAGTGGCTGCGCCGCCTGCGGCGAGCGGTTCCATACCGTTAATGCGAAGCCCGCCTGCAACAGGTTGGCCGCCATGGCGCTGCCCATCCCACCCAGTCCGGCAAATCCGATCTTCATCATGCGCTCCTTTTTCAGGTTGAAGGTTTTACCCTAGCGCGCCGGGCCAGGAACGCAAATGCCGGAGTGTAACGCCTTCTTACGCACCGGCGGCGGGCTATTGACGTGCTGCCGCTGCGGGTATACCTTGATGGCATGAATATATCGATGCCTTCCACCCACAATCAGTCATGGTGGCGCCTTTTCTGAGGCGGCACGAGTATTCACATCTCTTTTTAATGCCGCCGGTTTGGCGGCATTATTTTTTGTGGCGTTGATCCGGCGGTGTACTGACCTTCAGGAGCACTGCCATGAGTTACACCATTCTTACCGGCGATCGCGCCACCGGCCCACTGCATTTAGGCCACTTCGTCGGCTCGCTGCGCCAGCGCGTCGAACTGCAGCACCAGCATAACCAAACGGTGATGGTGGCGGATCTGCAGGGCCTGACCGACAACGGCAACAACCCGCAAAAAATCAGCGCCAACGTGCTCAACGTAGTGGCCGACTATCTGGCGGTGGGCATCGATCCGCACCAGACCACGATCTGCCTGCAGTCGGCGCTGCCGGCGTTGGCCGAGCTGACGATGTACTATCTCAACCTGGTCAGCGTGGCGCGGCTGGAACGCAACCCGACGGTGAAAAATGAAATCGCCGAGAAGGATTTCGCCCGCAGCCTGCCGGCCGGCTTTTTGATCTATCCGGTCAGCCAGGCGGCGGACATCACCGCCTTTGGCGCCACCCACGTGCCGGTCGGCGAGGATCAGCTGCCGATGCTGGAGCAAACCAACGAGATCGTGCGGCGTTTCAACCATATCGTCGGCCAACCGGTACTGACGGAGTGCCAGCCGCTGCTGAGCAACGTCGGGCGTCTGCCGGGGCTGGACGGGCAGGGCAAGATGTCGAAATCGCGCGGCAACGCCATCCAGCTTGGCGCCAGCGCCGACGAGGTGCACAAGGCGGTGATGAGCATGTTCACCGATCCCGGTCATCTCAACGTCAGCGATCCCGGCCGGGTGGAGGGCAACATGGTGTTCACCTATCTTGACGCCTTCTGCGACGACGCCGCGCTGGTGGCTGATCTGAAGGCGCATTACCGCCGCGGCGGGTTGGGGGACGTGAAAATCAAACGGCTGCTGGAGGATTGCCTGCAGAGCCTGCTCGAGCCGATCCGCACCCGCCGCGCCGAATTCATCGCCGATAAAGGCGAGCTGACGCGCATCCTGCAGCACGGCACCCGCCGCGCGCATCAGGTCAGCCAGCAGACGCTGCAGCAGGTCAAGGCGGCGCTGGGGCTGGACTTCTTTAGCCTGGAATGATGCGCACGCCGGGGCGTCACGCGTCACGCCCCGGCCATAAAACCATCATCCCACTGTCATAAACTTATTCGTTAATAGGTGCCCATAATGATTAGCCACTGAAACCAGAGAAATCATATGGCTCAGGCACTGTTAAAATTGGCACAGCACGACTTCCCAGGGCAGCACGCCGCCGCATCCCGCAAAGTGTTATCGGTAAAGGGACTCGGCAAGGCCTACAAAGCGCAGCAGCGCGTGCTGGATGACATCAACTTCGATCTGCACGCCGGCGAGTTCGTGGCGGTGATCGGCCGTTCCGGCGCGGGCAAGTCCACGCTGCTGCACACCCTGAACGGCACCATCCCTTCCAGCTGCGGCGAGATGTTGCACTTCGAAGACGATGGCGTGGCGCAGGATATCGCCCAGCTTGCCGGCCGCCAGATGCGCCAGTGGCGCGCGCGTTGCGGCATGATCTTCCAGGACTTCTGCCTGGTGCCGCGGCTGGACGTGATGACCAACGTGCTGCTGGGTCGTCTGAGCCACACGTCTACCCTGAAATCCTTCTTCAAACTGTTCGATGACGCCGACCGCGCTCGCGCCATCGAGCTGTTGCAGTGGCTCAACATGCTGCCGCATGCGCTGCAGCGCGCCGAGCACCTCTCCGGCGGCCAGATGCAGCGCGTCGCCATCTGCCGTGCGCTGATGCAAAACCCGCAAATCCTGCTGGCCGATGAGCCGGTGGCGTCGCTCGATCCGAAAAACACCCGCCGCATCATGGACGCGCTGCAGAAAATCAGCGAAGACGGCATCGCGGTGATGGTGAACCTGCACTCGGTCGAACTGGTGAAAGAGTATTGCTCGCGGGTGATCGGCATCGCCCACGGGAAGATCGTGTTTGACGGGCATCCTTCGCAACTGAACGAACGGATCCTGCACCAGCTGTATGGCGAAGAAGCCAATCAGATCCATTGAAGCACTTTTGACCTTTACCCTTTACACACAAGGCACACCTAATGAAAAAAGTATTGAGTCTGACCACCCTGATGGCCGGCGCGATGATGGTCTTTAATGCTGCCGCAGCGGATGCGCCGAAAGAGCTGAACCTGGGCATTCTCGGCGGCCAGAACGCCACCCAGCAGATCGGCGATAACCAGTGCGTGAAGCAGTTCCTGGATAAAGAGCTGAACGTCGATACCAAGCTGCGCAACTCGTCCGACTATTCCGGCGTGATCCAGGGCCTGCTGGGCGGCAAGATTGATCTGGTGCTGAGCATGTCGCCGTCCTCGTTCGCTTCGGTCTATATCAAGGATCCGAAAGCGGTGGACATCGTCGGCATCGCGGTCGACGACGTCGACCAGTCGCGCGGCTACCACTCGGTCGTGGTGGTGAAGGCCGGTAGCCCGTACCAGAAGTTGGAAGACCTGAAGGGCAAGGCCATCGGCTTCGCCGATCCGGACTCCACCTCCGGCTTCCTGATCCCGAACCAGGCGTTTAAAAAGCTGTTCGGCGGCACGGTCGACAACAAATACAACAACACCTTCTCCAGCGTCACCTTCTCCGGCGGCCACGAGCAGGACATCCTCGGCGTGCTGAACGGCCAGTTCGAAGGTGCGGTAACCTGGGCGTCGATGATCGGCGATTACAACACCGGCTACACCAGCGGCGCGTTCACCCGCATGATCCGCATGGATCACCCGGACCTGATGAAACAGATCCGCATCATCTGGCAGTCGCCGCTGATCCCGAACGGCCCGATCCTGGTGAGCAACTCGCTGCCGGCCGACTTCAAGGCCAAAGTGGTCACCGCCATCAAGAAGCTGGATAAAGACGATCACCAGTGCTTTATCAAAGCGATGGGCGGCAAGCAGCACATCGGCGACACCACCCTGGCGGAATACCAGAACATCATCGATATGAAGCGCGAGCTGACCAAAGGCGACCGTTAATTCCCGGCTGCCTCGGCCGTCCGAATGAAGGGGTTCAGCGTGCTGAACCCCTTGTTCCATAAAGATGGAAGACCTGTTTTGAATACCGATTTCGCACACTATTACCAACGGATCCGCAGCAAGCAAAAGCGCGAAGCGCTGTTGTGGTCGCTCGGGCTGGTGGTGTTGTACCTGGGCGCCGGCAACCTCGCCGAGTTCAACCTGCACACCGTCTGGGTGTCTATTCCGCACTTCTTCGACTACCTGGCCGAAACCATTCCGACGCTGCACTGGCACCTGCTGTTCGCCGACGGGCGCACCGAAGGCTCGCTGGCCTATTGGGGTTACCGCCTGAACATTCAGCTGCCGCTGATCTGGGAGACCCTGCAGCTGGCACTGGCGGCGACCATTTTCTCGGTGCTGGTGGCGACCGTACTGGCGTTCCTGGCGGCCGGCAACACCTATACTCCGGCCTCGGTGCGGCTGGCGATCCGCACGCTGGTGGCGTTTCTGCGCACCATGCCGGAGCTGGCGTGGGCGGTGATGTTCGTGATGGCGTTCGGCATCGGCGCCATTCCCGGCTTCCTGGCGCTGGCGCTGCACACCATCGGCAGCCTGACCAAACTGTTCTACGAATCGATCGAAACCGCCTCCAACAAGCCGGTGCGCGGGCTGGCGGCCTGCGGCGCGACGCCGCTGCAGCGCATGCGCTTCGGCCTGTGGCCGCAGGTGAAACCGGTGTTTCTCTCCTACAGCTTCATGCGGCTGGAGATCAACTTCCGCCAGTCGACCATTTTGGGACTGGTGGGGGCGGGTGGCATCGGCCAGGAGCTGATGACCAACATTAAACTCGACCGCTACGATCAGGTCAGCATGACGCTGCTGCTGATCATCGTGGTGGTTTCCGTGCTCGACTATGTGTCGGGCGAACTGCGCAAGCGCGTAGTGGAGGGGGCAAAATGACAGCGGGCACTCCGGCGTCGGCGGAAACGCTGCGCCAGCTAAAACAGCAGCATCCGGCGATCTTCGCGCAGCAGGGGCGTTACCTGCGCACCGTCGGCCTGATCGCGCTGGCGATCGTGCTGTACTACGTGTTCTTCTTCCTGGTCTTCGGCATTAGCTGGCCGCAATTTATCAACGGCTGCCAGCAGCTGGGGCGCTATTTCCTGCGCATGTTCGTCTGGCATGACTTCGTCAACTGGCCGTTCATGTATTACTTCCAGCAGATTGGCATCACCATCGCCATCGTGTTCGCCGGGACGATCACCGCGTCGCTGATCGCGCTGCCGCTGTCGTTCTTCGCCGCGCGCAACGTGATGTCGACGCCGCTGCTGCGGCCGATTTCGGTGCTGGTGCGCCGCTTGCTCGACGTGCTGCGCGGCATCGACATGGCTATCTGGGGGCTGATCTTCGTGCGCGCCGTCGGCATGGGGCCGCTGGCCGGGGTGTTGGCTATCGTGATGCAGGACGTCGGGCTGCTGGGCAAACTGTACGCGGAAGGGCACGAGGCGGTGGACAAGTCCCCCAGTCGCGGCCTGACGGCGGTGGGCGCCAACGGGTTGCAGAAGCACCGCTACGGCATCTTCACCCAATCGTTCCCCACCTTCCTGGCGCTCAGCCTGTACCAGATCGAATCCAACACCCGCTCTGCGGCGGTGCTGGGCTTCGTCGGCGCCGGCGGCATCGGCCTGGTGTATGCGGAGAACATGCGGCTGTGGAACTGGGACGTGGTGATGTTCATCACCCTGATCCTGGTGGTGGTGGTGATGATCATGGATAAGGTCTCTTCGCTGCTGCGCAACAAGTACATCATCGGCGAAGATATCCCGCTGTATCAGCAAAAAAGCCAAATCGATTGAGAAACCCCTTGCCGATCCCTATACTGCCGCACATTCAAGGTGTGTGGCAGTCATTTCGTTTCGCAATGTGCGCACGTCCCCGTTAGACAAGTAAAGGCAATGCAATCCCATGATGAACAACGACGTGCTGCGCAGCGTGCGCTATATGCTGAGCATTAACAACGCCAAAATGGTCGAGATTATCAAACTGGACAATTTCGAGGTGGCGGTGTCGGCGATGGACGCTTACGTGATCAAAGAAGGTGAGCCGGGCTACGAGAAGTGCCCGGACGAAGTGATGGCGCACTTCCTCAACGGCTTGGTGTTCTTCAAACGCGGCAAGGACGACAAGTTCCCGGCGCCGGCGGTTGAACTGCCGATCACCAATAACCTGGTGCTGAAAAAGCTGCGCGTGGCGTTCGAGCTGAAAGACACCGATATGCACCAGATCTTCACCGCGGTGGATTTCCGCATCTCCAAGCCGGAACTGAGCGCGCTGTTCCGCAAAGAGGGCACCAAGAACTACCGCCCATGCGGCGATCAGATGCTGCGCTACTTCCTCAAAGGGCTGGCGCAGCGCGTTCGCGGCGAGTAACGCGCAGCGTTCACCGAGCATCAGGCGCAATCGCAAGGTTGCGCCTTTTTTATTATCTCTCTCTCCCGCCCGCCGTTGTTGTACAGGCCCTCAGCCATCCATCATCGATGGAGGGGGCGCCGCCTATCCGGTTACTTTTTCATGGTTTGTTCAATGTTGATTGAAACGTAAAATCCAGAGGAGTAATTCAATGGCTCAAATGTCAAAAGAAGATCTGCTGTTCAACGCAAAAAATGCCGCCGCTGAGACCAATGACGGCGGTGAATTTGCTGAATATACCCCTGAACAGTTTGGCGCCGTGGGCGATGGCCTGGCCGATGATCGAGAAGCTGTCAGCGCCATGTTCGCTAAAGTGGCTATTGATGCCGCTAAATCGATAAAAAAACGCCAGGTCAGAATGGCGAATGTCTATCGGTTGACGCTGGGTCCGGCTTGGCAACCTCTGCAGATCCCCAGCAACTGCCATATTTATGGCGGTGGTGAAATTCACCTGGATGACGATACGCCTCAAATCAACATTTTTAATACCGTTGAACAGTCGAATTTCCTCGTGGAGGATCTCAGGATTACGAGAAAGGCGACACAGAAAGATGCCGATCCTATTTGGTGGTATGCCACTCGCGCGTGTACCGGCATGGCTTTCATCCGTTGTGAAAACTTCACCGTGAGAAATTGCGTCATCAGCATGCATACCGATGCTTTGGGCCTTTCTGACTGCACGTCCGTTACTCTTGAGAACAATTTGCTTAAGGATCTGGGAGAAGAACCTATCGCCGTTCGTGGCGGACGCCATATTACGATCCAGAATAATGAACTGACGAATCACCAGGGTGACGGGATCCTGCTGAAAACGGGCGTGAACCGAGATGCTTATGACGTCTTGATTGTGAACAATCATATTCATGATGGACATAAACCCGCTAAACCTGCTGGGGCGGGGCATACGCAAAGAGGGGGTGGGGTGACATTGAATAATGAAGTGACCGGCACGCCTTATTCATTCACTGACCTGACCGTTGCCAATAACCATATTGTTAATACCAGCTATGGCATCGCACTGGGTGGAATCAGTGACATTAATATCTCTAATAACTACATCAAAACGATCGAAAGGTTCGGCATTCAGATCGACTATTCCTTAGTAAATAACCCCACTAAAATCCCTACGAATAATTCCCGAATCATGGGGAATCACGTTGAAGATACCGTTGAAAATGGCATCGATTATCACGGTAACAACGATATTTCTGTCGCTGAGTCTGTTATCGCAGATAACTTTTTAAACTTCTGTGGTACTTCCACGGCATCGGCCTTCAATGGCATTGCCGCAACGGAGGCGACCCTTTCAGGCAATATTATCAATAACTGTAAGGTAGCCTTGTTCGCCAATAGCTGCGTGATGACCGGTAACAAGATAACCAATTCCGGATGGAGCAGCAGCCAGGTATGGATCAAGCTGTATGGCGAGCGCACAGTGTTTTCCGGCAACCGGGTAACGGACGCCGGCTTTGGTTATATCCGCTTTTTGAATGGGAAGAACACCATTATTGAAGGGAATGTGATCAAGCTTGCTGCTCCTGCTCGGGCACTGGAGTTAGGCGGGGCATTTGACGAAACGACCCTGATTGGCAAGAACGTCTGGGATTGCGCTTTTAAACCGATTCTCTCTACGATTGCTGGGGTGACGGGCAATAGGCTTATTCAGTATTCCTTCCCGAATGAAGGTGTGGCCCACATTACCCCTCAGATGTTCGGCGCAAAGGGCGATTGGAATGATGCGACTGGCGTTGGTACGGATGATACGCAGGCGTTTAAACAGGCTATTGCCTATGCGATTAACCAGGGCTACAAGAAGCTCTATGTTCCGGCGGGCAACTATTACATTACGGATACGTTAAATTTAGGTGGAGAAAACTACACCGGAGATAAAGGCATTGCGATAGAGGGGGAAAATTGGATTAGTACGAAATTCTTCTTTAAGCCGACGTCTAATGATCATGCGTGTTTTGAGTCGAAAGGCGGTTCCGGGATCCATACCAACAGGTATATCAGCGATGTGACGATTACGCCGACCAAGGGCGCGTTATATACGGGTACCGGCTATCGGATCAATGGTTCCTGTTTCATGCGGCATGAACGATTGCTGATTATGAAGTTTTTTGTGAACTTACATCTGTTGAACGGCTATACCGGGGCGTTTACCGAGTTCGTAAGTTTTCACTCTTGCCGGTTTCATCGCGGGCTGTCGAATATATTGCTGGAGAGCAATGGCGGTGATAGCTCCTTCCATGGCGTGGGGTTCCACGAAATTCAATGTCAGATAAAAGTCTCCGGCAATCCGGGGGATGGTGGCACAAATACGGATGCCGGCGTGGGGCTGGAGCTGAGAGGAAGCGCCAATACGGTGCGCTGGTACAACGGTTTCTGTTATATCCACCTGTTCGGCGGCGTCGGCGCGACGGCTATTAAACTCACCCGAACCAACACCGATAACATCCTGGGGCAGTTTACTTGCGAAGGTGAAACCATTCTTCAGAGTGATGGAAGCCTCTTTGAATGCCGAGGCGGTTTCTACAACGTGAGTAATACCACTTACAATGTGGCGGCAGAGCCGGTAAACGGCATCGTGGCGGCATTTGTGTTTGATAACATGATGAGTAATACGACAAGGTTCTCCAACGCGGCAATCGCTGATATGACCCCGAGACAGCTTCCGTGGTCCTTGGCGGACAGGGCCAGTAATGGCGCTTATCCGGCCATTTTTCATGGCATCAAGGACGACTCCGATAACCTGTGCTATGCCGCCAGAGGGGGGAATACCAACTACCATTACTTTGGCGGTATTGCTCCAGGCAATAACCTTCAGGGGTTTGAACCGGGCGTCAGGTTGGCGCAGGACGGAGCTTCTTTCATTAGTTTCGCACCTAAGTTTACGCTTGGCGCTAATAACAATACGACCAGCAGCGGCGTATCCATTTCCCCTGCGGATTTTTCCCCGCAGAAGGATCTCGCGACTGCCTTAGGGCAACCTTCATTCAAATGGAGCGGGTTGTACACTAAGCAATTAACGGTTGCGGATAACGGTATCTACCCGGCCGGCAATGGCGCTTACCCTATTGGTGGGCCGAATAACCAATTCTCCTCTGGCCACATAAAAGTGTTGAATATTTATGATTCAGCAAACGTGAAAGGAGATCCCGTAGGTGTCAGAGTCGCTGTCCCCATTTCGGCTGCCGCCCCCGGTAACGTCGGCCAATGGTCGGCAGATTCCGCATTCTTTTATGTTTGCACGGCGGTCAATACCTGGAGAAGGGTGGCTCTAACCACATGGTAGACACAGGGCTTGTGGTTGATAGCTGATCTATCCACATAGTCCTTCCGGGGCGGTGAGTTTCGCCGCTCCGGTTTTCCTCTGAATCATTCCCTTACTGCACTCTTTTTGTTCTCCCGTTGCGCGCCGCTGGTGCAGCCCGTTCGCCGGGGCTGTCATAAGTTTTAATTATAATTTATTGAAATCATGAGATTAAAAATTGGCACGCCGGTTGCTCTGTTGAATCCCATCTTGTGTACCAGATGGAATTCAGCCGATGAGCGAACCTGTTGAAGCGTGCGGTTTTACCCTCAGTGAATGGCAGCACCATTATCAAACCCGTCCGGCGGGCGAGCGCCTCGCCTGCGTCAGTGCGACGATCGAAAGGCTGATCGCCGGCCTGAAGCCGGACGATAACGCCTGGCTGTATCTTGCCACGCCGGCGCAGCGCGAGCAGCAGTATCGGCAGCTGGCGCAGAGGCTAGAGGCGGTCGCCGGCGATCTCAGTTGCTTGCCGCTGTTCGGCGTACCCTTTGCCATCAAAGACAATATCGACGTCGGCGGCTGGCCGACCAGCGCCGCTTGCCCGTCGTTCACCTATCAGGCCGCGGCGGACGCCACCGTGGTCGCCAGGCTGCGCGCCGCCGGGGCGATCGCCCTCGGTAAAACCAACCTCGACCAGTTTGCTACCGGGTTGGTGGGCACCCGCTCACCTTATGGCGCGGTGGTCAACAGCTTCGACAACCGCTACGTCAGCGGCGGTTCCAGCTCCGGCTCCGCTTCGGTGGTGGCGCGCGGCCTGGTGCCGTTCGCGCTGGGCACCGATACCGCCGGTTCGGGGCGCGTACCCGCCGGGTTCAACAACATCGTCGGGCTGAAGCCGACCAAGGGGCGGTTGTCCAACCGCGGCGTGGTGCCGGCCTGCCGGTTGAACGACACCGTTTCGATCTTCGCGCTGACGGTGGCCGATGCGGCGCAGGTGGCGGAGCTGGCGAGCGGCTTTGACGCGGCAGATCCGTATTCCCGCGCCGATCCGCATACCGCGCCGGCGGATATTCCCGCCGCGCCGCGTTTCGCCGTTCCCGCCCAGTTGGAGTTTTTCGGCGACGTGCAGGCCGAGCGGGCGTTTCATCGTGCGCTGGCGCAGCTGCAGGCGGGCGGCGCCACGCTGGAGCCCCTCGATTTCGCGCCGTTTCGCACCCTGGCGGAACAGCTGTATTACGGCCCCTGGGTAGCGGAGCGCACCGTGGCCATTGAGCAGGTGCTGGAAGCGAACCCGCAGGCCATCGATCCGGTGGTGCGCGGCATCGTCGGCAACGGCCTGAGCTACAGCGCCTGCGACGCCTACAAGGCGGAATACCTGCGCGCCGAATTGGCGCGGCAAATCGCCCAGCGGCTGGCGCCGTTCGACGCGCTGGTGGTGCCGACCGCGCCCACTATCCGCACCCTGGCGGAGATGGCGCAAGAGCCGGTGCTGTTCAACTCGCAATTCGGCACTTACACCAATTTCACCAACCTGGCCGATCTGAGCGCGCTGGCGCTGCCGGGGCCGCTGCGCGAAGACGGGCTGCCGGCGGGCATCACCCTGATTGCGCCCGCCTGGCATGACCGGGCGCTGGCGGCGTTTGGCCTGCGCTGGCAACGGCAAAGCGCCTTGCCGCTCGGGGCTATCGGCCGGGTATTGCCGCCGCAGCCTGCGCCGGCACCGTCCACAGGGCACGTGCGTCTGGCGGTAGTAGGCGCTCACCTCAGCGGCATGCCGCTCAACGTCCAGCTGACGCAGCGCGACGCGGTGCGGGTAGAGCAAACCGTTACCGCTCCCTGTTACCGCCTCTACGCGCTGGCCGATACCGAGCCGCCAAAGCCGGGGCTGGCGCGCACGGCACAGGGGGCGGCGATCCACCTTGAGCTGTGGGACATCCCGCTGGCCCGTTTCGGCGAGTTTGTAGCGGAAATCCCGGCGCCATTGGGCATCGGTACGCTGCTGCTGGCGGACGGCCGGCGGGTAAAGGGGTTTATCTGCGAAGCCTGGGCGCTGGAAGGCGCCACGGATATCACTGAGTTTGGCGGCTGGCGTGACTATCTCGCCAGCGTTAAGGGGGCATGAACATGTTTACTACCGTACTGATCGCTAACCGCGGCGAAATCGCCTGCCGCGCCATTCGCACCCTGAAACGCCTGGGCATAACCAGCGTGGCGGTCTACTCCGACGCCGACCGCAATGCGCCGCATGTCACCGAAGCCGACAGGGCGGTGGCGCTCGGCGGCGACAAGGCCGCCGACAGCTACCTGCGCATCGACAAGATCCTTGCGGCGGCCGCCGCCACCGGCGCGCAGGCGATCTACCCCGGCTACGGCTTTTTGTCCGAGAGCGCCGAGTTTGCCGAAGCTTGCGAGGCGGCGGGCATCGCCTTTATCGGCCCGACGGCGGCGCAGATCCGCGAGTTCGGCCTCAAGCACCGGGCGCGCGAGCTGGCGGCGTTGGCCGGGGTGCCGATGACGCCGGGCACCGGCTTGCTGGAGAGCGTTGAGCAGGCGGTCGCCGCCGCTGCGCGCATCGGCTACCCGGTGATGCTGAAAAGCACCGCCGGCGGTGGCGGCATCGGCCTGACGCGCTGTGACGACGAGGCGGCGCTGCGCGACGCGTACGACAGCGTCAAACGGCTGGGGGAGCAGTTCTTCCGCGACGCCGGCGCCTTTATCGAACGCTTCGTCGATCGGGCACGCCACGTCGAGGTGCAGATTTTCGGCGACGGCCAGGGGCGGGTGGTGGCGCTCGGCGAGCGCGACTGCTCGCTGCAGCGCCGCAACCAAAAGGTGGTGGAAGAAACCCCGGCGCCGCACCTGCCGGCGGCGACCCGCCAGGCGCTGCATCGGGCGGCGGTGGCGCTGGGCGAGTCGGTGAATTACCGCAGCGCCGGCACGGTGGAATTCATTTACGACGCCGCACGCGACGAGTTTTATTTCCTGGAAGTGAACACCCGCTTACAGGTAGAGCACCCGGTTACCGAGATGGTCACCGGTCTGGATCTGATCGAATGCATGTTGCAGGTGGCGGCGGGCGACGCGCTGGATTGGGCGGCATTGCACCGCGCGCCGCAGGGCGCAGCGATTGAGGTGCGCCTCTATGCCGAAGATCCACTGAAAAACTTCCAGCCCAGCCCCGGCGTGTTGACCGAGGTGCATTTCCCGACCGACGTGCGCCTCGACGGCTGGGTGGCGACCGGCAGCGAAGTCTCTGCGTTTTACGACCCGATGATCGCCAAGCTGATCGTCCACGGCGCCGATCGGTCGCACGCGCTGGAAAAACTGCGCGTGGCGCTGGCGGCGACCCGTCTGCACGGCATCGCCACCAACCTCGACTATCTGCGGCAGGTGATCGCCACGCCGCAATTTCAGCGCGGTGACGTCTGGACGCGCCTGCTGGACGATGTGCGTTTCCAGCCGCATTGCCTCGAAGTGCTGCAACCCGGCACCTACAGCAGCGTGCAGGACTATCCCGGCCGCCTCGGCTATTGGGATATCGGCGTGCCGCCGTCCGGCCCGATGGACGACTTCGCGTTCCGGCTGGCCAACCGCATCGTCGGCAACCATCCGGCGGCCGCCGGGCTGGAATTTACCCTGCAGGGGCCGACGCTGCGTTTTCACTGCGACGCCACCATCGCGCTGACGGGCGCCAGCTGCCCGGCCGATCTCGACGGCGAAGCGGTCGCTTACTGGCGGCCGATTACGGTGCGGGCCGGGCAGGTGCTGACGCTGGGGCGCGCTACGCACGGCTGCCGCACCTATCTGGCAGTGCGTAACGGCTTCGACGTGCCGGTATATCTCGGCAGCCGCTCTACCTTCGCGCTCGGGCAGTTCGGCGGCCACGCCGGGCGCACCTTGCGCGTGGCGGACATGCTGGCGATCGCTCAACCGGCGCTGGCAGCCAGCACCACCCCGGCACCGATCGCCGCGCCGCAGGCGATGGACAACAGCCTGATCCCGCACTACGGCGATCAATGGCACATCGGCGTGCTGTATGGGCCGCACGGCGCGCCGGACTTTTTCACCACCGAATCGATAGAGGCCTTCTTCGCCACCGACTGGCAGGTGCATTACAACTCCAACCGCCTCGGCGTGCGTCTGGCGGGGCCGAAGCCCGAGTGGGCGCGGGAGGACGGCGGCGAAGCCGGTTTGCATCCTTCCAACGTGCACGACTGCGAGTACGCCATCGGCGCGATCAACTTCACCGGCGACTTCCCGGTGATCCTGACCCGCGACGGGCCCAGCCTCGGTGGCTTCGTTTGCCCGGTGACCATCGCCAAGGCCGAACTGTGGAAAGTGGGGCAGGTGAAGCCGGGCGACCGCATCCGTTTCCATCCGATCGGCTTCCGGCAGGCGCAGTCGCTGGAGCAGGCGCAGCTTGGCAGCATCGAAGCGCTGGCGGCGGTGAAGGCCATCACCCTGCCGCCGCCGGACCTGGCCCCGGCGGATACCGTTTCCGCCGCGGTGGTGGCGGCGCTGCCGGCGGCGGAGGGGCGCCCGGCGGTGGCGTATCGTCAAGCGGGGGACGGCTACATCCTGATGGAGTACGGCGACAACGTGCTCGATCTGGCGCTGCGCCTGCGCATTCATCTGCTGATGCAGTCGCTGCGCCAGGAGGCGATCCCGGGCGTGGCGGAGCTGGCGCCGGGCGTGCGTTCGCTGCAGATCCGCTACGACAGCCGGCAGATAAGCCAGGCCGACCTGTTGCAGCGCCTGCTGGCGCGCGAACGGGCGCTGGGGGACGTCAGCCGGCTGAAGGTGCCGACGCGCACCGTCTGGCTGCCGATGGCGTTCGAGGATTCGGCCACGCTGGGGGCGGTGGATCGCTATCAGCAGACGGTGCGCGCCTCTGCGCCCTGGCTGCCGAACAACGTCGATTTCATTCAGCGCATCAACGGCCTGAGCCGACGCGAGCAGGTGCGCGACATTCTGTTCGACGCCAGCTACCTGATCCTCGGGCTGGGGGATGTGTACCTCGGCGCGCCCTGCGCAGTGCCGCTTGATCCGCGCCATCGCCTGCTGAGTTCCAAATACAACCCGGCGCGCACCCACACCGCCGAAGGGACGGTCGGTATCGGCGGCATGTACATGTGCATCTACGGCATGGATTCGCCGGGCGGTTACCAGCTGGTCGGGCGCACGCTGCCGATCTGGAACAAATTCCTCAAAAACTCGCAGTTCACCGCCGGTCAACCCTGGCTGCTGCGCTTCTTCGATCAGGTGCGCTTCTACCCGGTCAGCGAGCAAGAGTTGGACGAGCAGCGCGAAGCGTTCCGCGAAGGGCGCATGCAGGTGCGCATCGAAGAGAGCGAGTTCGACTTCGCCGCATACACCCATTTCCTGGCCGACAACGCCGGGGCGATCGCCGATTTCCAGCATCGTCAGCAACAGGCGTTCAGCGCCGAAGTGGCGCGCTGGCGCAGCGATGACGACGAGGCCGAGGCGCAGCTGTTGCCGCCGGTGGAAGAAGACGCCATCGACGGCGATCTGGTCAGCGCCGATCTGAACGGCAGCGTGTGGAAGATCCTGGTGGAGCCGGGGCAGGCGGTGGCGGCCGGGCAGCCGCTGATCGTGGTCGAGGCGATGAAGATGGAGCTGGCGGTCACTGCGCCGCGCGCCGGGATCGTTAAGCGCATCAGCTGCCGGCAGGGGCGGCCGGTCGGGCCGGGCGACGCCCTGCTGTGGCTGGAAAAGGCGGTTTGAACGGAGGATCGATGATGCAAATCACCAACGGAGAGCACAAGGCGCGCCCGGAGGGGCTGGCGGAGCGCATTTATCTGCAGCTCAAGGCCGACATCTTCGAGTTTCGTCTGCTGCCGGGCGATCGCTTCAGCGAAAGCGAGGTGGCGCAGCGCATGGCGGCCAGCCGCACGCCGGTGCGCCAGGCGCTGTTTCGGCTGGAGCGTGAAGGCTATGTCGAGGTGCTGTTTCGCAGCGGCTGGCAGGTGCGGCCGTTCGACTTCGCCTACTTCGAAGAGCTGTACGATCTGCGCATCGTGCTGGAACAAGAGGCGGTGAAACGGCTGTGCGAAGGCCCAGCCGGGGAAACGCAGGGCGCGCTGGCGGCGCTGAGCCATTTTTGGGCCGAAGCGCCGCGACTGGCGGACGGCAAGGCGGTGTCGCAGCACGATGAGCAGTTTCATCAGGCGTTGGTGGCCGCGGCGGGCAACGGCGAAATGGCGCGCATTCACCGCGAACTGACCGAAAAGATCCGCATCATTCGCCGGCTGGATTTCACCCAGCAGGCGCGGGTGGACGCCACCTACCGCGAACACGCCGCCATTTTGCAGGCGATCCTGCAGCGGCGAAGCGGGGAGGCGCAAACGCTGCTCGGCGAGCATATCGCCGTCAGCAAGGCAGAGGTACGAAAAATAACGCTGCACATGTTGCACCAGGCGCGGGCTCATCAGCCTGCGCGCTCGGCGTAACGATTTTGATTTCACACACATCAGGAGTTTGAACTATGCAACGTCGTCGTTTTATCAAAGCTTTTGCGCTGTCCGCCGCCGCGATCGGCCTTGGCCTGGCCTGGAGCGCACAGGCCGCCGACACCATCAAGGTCGGCATTCTGAGTTCGCTCTCCGGCACCATGGCGATATCCGAGACGCCGCTGAAGGATGTGGCGCTGATGACCATCGACGAGATCAACGCCAAAGGCGGGGTGCTCGGCAAAAAGCTGGAGCCGGTGGTGGTGGATCCGGCTTCCAACTGGCCGCTGTTCGCCGAAAAGGCGCGCCAGCTGCTGAGCCAGGACAAGGTGGCGGCGGTGTTCGGCTGCTGGACTTCGGTGTCGCGCAAGTCGGTGCTGCCGGTGTTTGAGGAGCTGAATGGGCTGCTGTTCTACCCGGTGCAGTACGAAGGTGAAGAGATGTCGCCGAACGTGTTCTACACCGGCGCGGCGCCGAATCAGCAGGCGATCCCGGCGGTGGAATACCTGCTGAGCGAGGACGGCGGCGGCGCCAAACGCTTCTTCCTGTTGGGCACTGATTACGTCTATCCGCGCACCACCAACAAGATCCTGCGCGCTTTCCTGCACAGCAAGGGGGTGCAGGACAAGGATATCGAAGAGGTCTACACGCCGTTCGGCTACAGCGATTATCAGACCATCGTCGCCAACATCAAGAAATTCGCCGCCGGCGGCAACACCGCGGTGATCTCCACCATCAACGGCGATTCCAACGTGCCGTTCTACAAAGAGCTGGCCAACCAGGGCGTCAAGGCCACCGACGTGCCGGTGATCGCCTTCTCGGTCGGCGAGGAAGAGCTTCGTGGTATCGACACCAAACCGCTGGTGGGCAACCTGGCGGCCTGGAACTACTTCGAATCGCTGGATAACCCGACCAATAAACAGTTTGTCAGCCAGTGGAAAGCCTACGCCAAGGCGCACAACCTGCCGAATTACGCCACTGCGGTGACCAACGACCCGATGGAGGCCACTTACGTCGGCCTGCATATGTGGGCGCAGGCGGTGCAAAAGGCCGGCACCACCGACGTCGATAAGGTGCGCGCGGCGATGGCTGGGCAAACCTTCGCCGCGCCGTCGGGATTCACGCTGACCATGGACAAAACCAACCATCACCTGCACAAGCCGGTGATGATCGGCGAGATCGAGGGCAACGGCCAGTTCAACGTGGTGTGGCAGACCGAGGCACCGGTGCGCGCGCAGCCGTGGAGCCCGTATATCGCCGGCAACGACAAAAAACCGGATTACCCGGTGAAAGGCGGCAAGTAACGTCACTCAGCGCCGGCGCGGCCCAACGCCCGCCGGCCCAACAGAAGAGGCAGCTGATGCAATCTCCGTTTTTATCCTCTCTGCGCGCCGGGCTGTGGCTGCTGTGCGCCTGGCCCCTGCTGGCGCAGGCCGGGCCGGCCGATGAGTTCGCGGCGGCCAACCGTGCACAGCAGGCCAAACTGCTGCAGGCGTGGGCGGCCGAGCCGGACGCCGCGCGCCTGCCGTTGCTGCAGGGGCTGCAGCAGGAAACCGTGGCGATCGACGGGGCGAAGCGCGCCTTTATCCGCCAGGGCGACCGCTATCTGCCGCTCGAAGGTGCGGCGGCTCCGGTTGGCGAACCGAAGAAGGTATGGCTGAACAACCGGCTGCGCATTCTGATCGCCAACGCGTTGTCGGCGCAGCGATTGGTCAGCGCGGATGCGGCGGTGCGGCTGCAGGCGGCGACCGCGCTGCAGCGTGAGGCGCAGGGCGAGCAGTTGCCGCTGTTGACCCGGCGGCTGGCGCAGGAGAAAGACCCGCAGGTGCACGACGCGCTGAGCATTGCGCTGGCCAACCTGCAATTGACCGACGCCAGCCCGCAGGTGCGTTTCAATGCGGTGCGGCTGCTGGGCGAATCGGGCGAGCCGGAAACCCGCGCGCGGCTGCAAGCGTTGACCGATGCTGCCCACGAACCGGACGCCGCGGTGCGCGCCGAGGCGCAACGCAGCCTGCAGCGCGTGCAGCACCGTCTGATGATCGGCGATCTGCTCGGCCAGGCGTTCAGCGGCCTGTCGCTCGGTTCGATCCTGCTGCTGGCGGCGCTCGGCCTGGCGATCACCTACGGCCTGCTCGGCGTCATCAATATGGCGCACGGCGAAATGCTGATGCTCGGCGCCTATTCCGCTTACCTGGTGCAGGGGCTGTTTCAGCAGTGGGTGCCGCAGTGGCTGGCGCTTTATCCGCTGGCGGCGCTGCCGGTGGCGTTCGCCATCACCGCCGGGATCGGCATGCTGCTGGAGCGCACGGTGATCCGCCACCTGTACGGCCGGCCGCTGGAAACCCTGCTGGCTACCTGGGGCATCAGCCTGGTGCTGATCCAGCTGGTGCGGGTGCTGTTCGGCGCGCAGAACGTCGAGGTCGCCAACCCGGCGTGGCTGTCGGGCGGCGTGCAGCTGTTGCCGAACCTGGTGCTGCCGTGGAACCGCATCGCGGTGATCGCGTTCGTGCTCTTGGTGCTGGCGTTGACCTGGCTGCTCTTGAACAAGACCCGCCTCGGCATGAACGTGCGCGCGGTGACGCAAAACCGCGCGATGGCCGCCTGCTGCGGTGTGCCCACCGGGCGGGTGGACATGCTGGCTTTCGGGTTGGGATCCGGCATCGCCGGGCTCGGCGGGGTGGCGCTGTCGCAGCTGGGCAACGTCGGGCCGGAGCTGGGGCAAGGCTACATCATCGATTCGTTCCTGGTGGTGGTGCTCGGCGGCGTCGGCCAGCTGGCGGGGACGGTAGCGGCGGCCTTTGGCCTCGGCATCGTCAACAAGATCCTCGAGCCGCAGATCGGCGCCGTGCTGGGCAAGATCCTGATCCTGGTGCTGATCGTTCTGTTTATTCAAAAGCGTCCGCAGGGGCTATTCGCCCTTAAGGGCAGGGTGATTGACTGATGAGCCAACCATTGACCGTAACCGGCGTGCAGAAAGCGCCTCGGCTGGCGTTGAGCATCGGCGCGCTGGCGTTGCTGGCGCTGCTGGTCATGCCGTTCATGACGCTGTTGCCGGCGGATCATCCGCTGGCAGTGTCCACCTATACCCTGACGCTGACGGGCAAGATCCTGTGCTACGCGGTGGTGGCGGTGGCGCTCGATCTGGTGTGGGGCTATGCCGGGCTGTTGTCGCTCGGCCACGGGCTGTTCTTCGCGCTCGGCGGCTACGCCATGGGCATGTACCTGATGCGGCAGGCGGCGGGCGACGGGCTGCCGGCGTTTATGGCGTTCCTCTCCTGGACTGAGCTGCCGTGGTTCTGGAGCGGCACCCAGCATTTCGCCTGGGCGCTGTGTCTGATCGTGCTGGTGCCGGGCCTGCTGGCCTTTCTGTTCGGCTACTTCGCCTTCCGCTCGAAAATCAAAGGGGTGTATTTCTCGATCATGACCCAGGCGCTGACCTATGCCGGCATGCTGCTGTTCTTTCGCAATGAGACCGGTTTCGGCGGCAATAACGGCTTTACCGGTTTCACCACGCTGCTCGGCTTTCCCATCACCGCCGCCGGCACGCGGGTGGCGCTGTTTCTGGCGACGGTGCTGCTGCTGGTCGCCAGCCTGGCCATCGGCTTTGCGCTGGCGCGCAGCAAGTTCGGCCGGGTGCTGACTGCGGTGCGCGATGCGGAAAACCGCCTGACTTTCTGCGGCTACGATCCGAAGGGCTTCAAGCTGTTCGTCTGGACGCTGTCGGCGGTGCTGTGCGGGCTGGCCGGCGCGCTCTATGTGCCGCAGGTCGGCATCATCAACCCTGGTGAAATGTCGCCGACCAACTCGATCGAGGCCGCCATCTGGGTGGCGCTTGGCGGGCGCGGCACGCTGGTGGGGCCGCTGCTCGGCGCCGGCATCGTCAACGGCGCCAAGAGCTGGTTCACCATGGCCATTCCCGAATACTGGCAGCTGTTCCTCGGCCTGATGTTTATCGTCGTTACGCTGTTTCTGCCCAAAGGGGTGATCGGCCTGCTGCGGCGGAGGAAAAGCTCATGAAGGCGATGCAAGTGACCGACGAGCTATTTACCCATCCGCTACCGGCGGATAAATATCGGCAGCAAACCGATCCGGTGCTGCAGCTCGACAACATCAACGTCAGCTTCGACGGTTTTCGCGCGCTGACCGATCTGTCGCTGCGCATTGGCGTCGGCGAACTGCGCTGCGTGATCGGCCCCAACGGGGCCGGCAAGACTACGCTAATGGATGTGATCACCGGCAAGACCCGGCCGGACAGCGGCAGGGTGTTTTACGACCAGACCGTCGATCTGACCCGGCTGGCACCGATGCAGATCGCCCACGCCGGCATTGGCCGCAAGTTTCAAAAGCCGACGGTGTTCGAGGCGCTGACGGTGTTCGAAAACCTGGAGATCGCGCAGAAAACCCGTAAGTCGGTGTGGGCCTGCCTGCGCGCCCGCCTGAGCAGCGAGCAGCGCGACCGCATCGACGAGATGCTGAAAACCCTGCGGCTGGGGCATGAGCGCCACCGGCCCGCCGGGTTGCTGTCCCACGGGCAGAAACAGTTTCTCGAGATCGGCATGCTGCTGGTACAGGAGCCGCACCTGCTGCTGCTCGACGAACCGGCGGCCGGCATGACCGACGCCGAAACCGACTACACCGCCGAACTGTTCCGCGAGCTGGCGGGCAAGCATTCGCTGATGGTGGTGGAGCACGACATGGGGTTTGTGGAGACCATCGCCGATCGCGTGACGGTGCTGCATCAGGGACAGGTGCTGGCGGAAGGATCGCTGGCGCAGGTGCAGGCTGATGAACGGGTGATTGAGGTATATCTGGGGCGCTGAGGAGGCGTAATCATGCTGCAGGTAGAGGAATTGAATCAGTATTACGGCGGCAGCCACATTCTGCGCGGCCTGTCGTTTGAGGCGCGCATCGGCGAAGTGACCTGCCTGCTGGGGCGCAACGGCGTGGGCAAGACCACGCTGCTGAAATGCCTGATGGGGCTGATCCCGGCGCGCAGCGGCAGCGTCCGTTGGCAGGGCGAAACCATCACCGGTAAAAAGCCGCACCAGCGGGTGCAGGCGGGCATCGCCTATGTGCCGCAGGGGCGGGAAATCTTCCCGCGTCTGACGGTGGAAGAAAATCTGCTGATGGGGCTGGCGCGCTTCTCCGGCGGCGCCGCGCGCACGGTGCCGGATCCGATCTATGACCTGTTTCCGGTACTGAGGCAGATGAAGGATCGGCGCGGCGGCGATCTCTCCGGCGGGCAGCAACAGCAGCTGGCGATCGGCCGGGCGCTGGCCTGCCGGCCGCAGTTGTTGATCCTCGACGAGCCGACGGAAGGGATCCAACCGTCGGTGATCAAGGAGATCGGTGCGGTGATCAAGCAGCTGGCGGCGCGCGGCGATATGGCGATCCTGCTGGTGGAACAGTTCTATGACTTTGCCGCCGATCTGGCGGACAGCTATCTGGTGATGTCGCGCGGCAGCATCGTGCAGCGCGGCGCCGGCAGCAATATGGAACAGGACGGCGTACGTGGGCTGGTGGCGATTTGAACGAGGCAAAGGGAGCCGCATGTCTGAAAGTCGTGCAGCTGTTTCTCCTTGCGGATGTTATGGACTAATCTAAAAGGCGTTTTTTATTAATCCCTTGCCATGGATAGCTAACATCATCATGAACGAAATCACTGTGTCACGCCTCGCTTGCATCGTCCTGTCCCTGTTTCCGGCCCTGTGGGGGCTGTTCAGCCTGTTGAACAATACGGCGGACTTCGCCGGCACCGCGCGCAATGCGGTGGGGCCGCTGCTCGCCATGCAAGATACCTATCAGACGCCGGGGCTGATGTGGCGCGCCGTCACCGCCGACTGGGCCTGCATGTTGGGGTTGGCGGTCATCACCGCGCTGGAAACGCTGGCCGGGTTGCTGGCGACGGCCGGCGTGGTGCTGATGGTCGGGCGATTGAAAGACCCTTACGCCGCTTTCGCCAAGGGTAAAGCCTGGGCGATGCTGGGGGCGCTTTGCGCGATCGCGGTGTGGGGCGTCGGCTTTATGGTGGTCGCCGGCGACTGGTTTATGGCCTGGCAGGCCAAAGAGAACCCGCTGGCGGTGCAACTGGGGGCGCTGATCTACCTGGCGCCCAATGCGTTTGCCTTGCTGTTCCTGATGCTGCAGCGGGAGCCGCGCTAAACGGCGGCGGAGCGGGGCGCGGTTACAGCGCCTTGCTCATATACCAGATGCCTATCGAGCCTTGGGCGCTGGTGTAGCAGGTCTCGCCACAAATGCTCAATCCCTGACGCTGATAAAAACGTTGGGCGCCGGTGTTGCGTTGCAGCACCTCCAGCCACAGCGTTTTTTGCCGGCGCTCGATGGCCCGCCGCTGCACCTGTTCGAACAGGCGCTGGCCATAGCCGTTGCCGGCGTGGCCCGGCAGGAAATAGATTTTCTGCAGCTCTGCGCCGATTTGTTCGGTTGGTGCCAGCAGGCTGTCGAAGTTCACCCGCGCATAGCCGACGAGGGCATCATTCTCATAGGCCAACAGCCAGCACACGTCGGGATCGCGCAGCGTCCGTTCCAGCGCGGAGACGGAAAAATCCTCGGCCAGAAAGGCCTCCAGCTCGTGCGGGTAGTGCCACAGCTCACCGAAGTGCGAACGATAGGTGCTGATGCCGATATCGCGCACCTGGGTTAAATCTTCTACCAATGCCTGACGGACGGTGAACATGAGTGAACCTCATCGAAGCGAGAACCGATGAGTATAGCGGCTTAATTTTCAAGATGTCGCGGCGTTTCGCGGCGAAAGCCCAGGCCGATGATGCGACCGAACAGGCGCGGCAGCCAACGGCTGTTGCCGACGCGAGCGATCAGGCGCGAACCGCCGGCGGCGCGACGCTGACCCGGCTTGCGCTGGCTCATTTTGATCTGCAAAAACTGGATCGCCCGGGTGGGGAACTCACGCCGGCGCTGCACGCTCAGCAAATGTTTCAGCTGCAGCCGATGTTGGCGCAGCGGCGGTATCAGGGCGTTGGCGGCGGCTACCGCGTCCTGAATCGCCAGATTGACGCCCACGCCACCGATCGGTGACATGGCGTGCGCGGCGTCGCCGATGCACAGCACGCCCGGTTTGGCCCAGCGATCCAGACGATCGATGCGGATGCTCAGCAGTTTCAGCTGATCCCACTCGACGATCTCCTGCAGGCGATCGTCCTGGAATGGCGCCACCTCGGCGAGGTGCAGCAAAAATTTCTCCAGCCCGTTGCGGCGGATCGCGTCGAAGCTGCCTTTGTCGATCGAGTAGCCGCACTGCCAGTAGTCACCGCGATCGATCATGATGAAGTTCTGCTTTGGCCCGGTGTGGCCCATTGACCAGGCCGGATCGCCCGGCTGCTTGCTGAGCTTCATCCACAAGACGTCGCGCGGGGCACCGAAGGATCGGCTGCTGAGCGCCGCCTGCTCACGCACCACCGAGTTGCGGCCGTCGGTGCCGATCACCAACTGGCTGCGCACGCGGATCGGGCCTTCCGGCGTGTCGGCCAGTACGCCGCATACCTGGCCGCGGTCATACAGCAGCTCATGAACCTGCGTTGAGGTCAACAATCTGAAATTGGGAAAAGCGGCGGCCTGCTGTGCCAAAAAATTGAGGAACTCCCACTGCGGCATAAAGGCGATAAATTTGCAGCGCGTCGGCAGGCGGGTGAAATCCGCCAGCTTGATGTCGCGCCCGGCGACTTCGGCGTGCAGGGATTCCGCGCGCTGGTGCGGCAGCGTCAACAGTTCATCGAGTAGGCCCAGCTGATGCATGACTTCCAGCGTCGAGGGATGAATGGTGTCACCGCGAAAATCGCGCAGGAAGTCGGCGTGCTTCTCCAGCACCGTCACGTCGATCCCCGCCCGCGCCAGCAGATAGCCGAGCATCAGCCCGGCGGGGCCGCCTCCCACGATGCAGCAGGCGGTGGCGTAAGGTGTGATCGGTGATGACGACATGGCGGTTGACCCCGGAGAGCGGCCCGCATCCCGCGAACCGCAAATGAGTGTTTAGTATTGATAATGATTATCAATATCACATTTAACTGTCAACCCGCGGCGCAGTGTGGTCAAAGGGAGCGGACAGATGGCCGACGCGGAACAGCTGGCTGTTTTGCGGCCGCGCCTGCGGCGCTTCACGCCAGATATCCAGCCGTACTAACCGCCACTCGGCGGGATCGAACGCCACGATGGAGGCCAGCGCGCCGGGGGCCGCCTGCTGTTGGCGACGCAATGCAGGCAGATCGCTGTAGGGGGCGATGGCCTGTTCCTGACGGGTCGCCCAAGCGGCCTCGGCCAGATGAAGGCGATCGAAATGCGTCAGCCACGGCAGCCAGTGGCTGACGCGCGGCCAGCCGAACGCCTGGCTGAGGCCCCTGAAGCCTTCGCCGGCCAGGAAGTCGCTCATGCCGGCGCTGCTGTTCCACAGGTAAAAAGGAGCGTAGAGATTCTCGGCGCTGCCTTCGCTGCGCTGCGCGTACAGATAGGCTTTGACGATCAGCTGCGGGCAGGCGTCGAGCAGGTGGCCGAAATCGGCAATGCGGCGGCGAACGATCGCCATATCGTAGTCGGCGGGCAGGGTGAAACGGTATTGCATCGCGAGCATAAGGATTCTCCTGAAAGACATTGACCCGGAGAGCGTGACACGCCATCTTTATCAGTAAAATCGGTATTATTTTGATTGATGGTTCAGAAAATCAGGACGGTCAGCATGGGACGAATTACCTTCGATCTCGAGGATTTACGCAGCTTCGTCACCGGCGTCGAGCTGGGCAGCTTCGCCAAGGCGGCGGAACGGCTGGGACGTTCGACGTCGGCGGTCAGCGCCCACCTGAAAAAGCTGGAGCAGCAGGTCGGCGCGCCGATCCTGCGCAAGGCTGGACGCGGCATGGTGATGACTGAGGCGGGGGAGACCCTGCTCGGTTACGCGCGCCGTCTGCTGGAGCTCAATGATGAGGCCGCCGCCGCGGTGCGCGGATTGGATCTGCAGGGCACGGTGCGGCTGGGGCTGCAGGAAGATTTCGGCGAGACGTTTCTGCCGCAGGTGTTGGGCAGCTTCGCGCGCGCCAATCCGAAGGTGCGTATCGAGGCGCGCATCGCCCGCAATGCCGAGTTGATCGACTGGGTGCTGAAAGGCCAACTGGATCTGTCGCTGGCGTGGGATGGCGGTTTGAGCACGCCGTTTCATCAGGCGCTGGGGCAGCGGCAACTGCACTGGATCGCCTCGCCCGGCTTCGCGCTGGCGCCCTGGCGAGAAGGGGATGAGCCGCTGCCGCTGGTGATGTTCGACGCGCCCTGCCTGATGCGCAGCGCGGCGACGCAGGCGCTGGATCGCGCCGGCATCCCCTGGCGCATCGCCTTTACCAGCCGCAGCCTGAACGGCGTGTGGGCGGCGGTGAACGCCGGGTTGGGCGTCACGGTGCGGGCGGCTGCCGGTTTGCCGCCCGGCCTGACGCCGCTGGCGCCCGATTTGCTGCCCGCTCTGGGCCAGCTCGGCGTGGTGCTGCACCGCGCCGAGGATCAGCCTTCTGCCGCCGTGCAGCGGCTGGCGCAGATCGTGGTCGAGCGGATCGAATCTTAATCTTTGGCGATCGGCTGCTTGCCGCTCAGTTGGCCCCATTCGCTCCAGGCGCCGTCATACAGTTTGACCTGCGGAGCGCCGAGCGACAGCAGGCCGAACGCCAGCACCGCCGCCGTTACGCCGGAGCCGCAGCTGGTGATGATCGGGCCGTTGATGTCCACGCCCTTGTCGCTGAAGGTTTGGCGCAGCGCTGCCAGCGATTTGAAACGGCCGTTCTCCAGCAGCTCGCCGTACGGAATATTGATGCTGCCGGGAATGTGGCCGCGATGCAGGCCGGGGCGCGGCTCTGGCGCTTCGGCATAAAAGCGCGGCGCGGCGCGCGCGTCGAGAATTTGCACCGGCGTGCCTAACGCCTGCTCCACTTGCCGCATATCCACTACCGCTTCGGCGTTGAAGCGGGCGTAGAAGGTCTGCGGCTCAGGCTGCGCCGGGCCGGTTTCCAGCGCTTGCCCCAGCGCGGTCCAGCCGTTCAGCCCTTCGTCCAGCACGTAAACACGCTGGGCGCCGAAATTGCGGAAAGTCCACCAGCCGCGCGGCGCGGAGAACTGGTTGCCTTCGTCGTAAATCACCAGGGTGTCGCGCTCGCTGATGCCCAGCTTGCCCGCCGCTGCGCCGAATTCCGCCGCCGTTGGCAACATGTGCGGCAGCGTGGTGTTCTTGTCCGCCACCTCGTCGATATCGAAGTAGACCGCGCCGGGGATATGGCCGCGTTCGAACTCGGCAAGCATGTCTTTTTTCGGCGTCAGCCCGACCGGCGACATTCGCACGTCGAGAACGACCAGATTTTCATCGTTGATATGTTGCGCAAGCCATTGGGGTGTCACCAGAAACGGAGAGTTCATCGTCATTGTTCGCCTGTTGTGAAAACGGGTTTTCACTATACACCAGGCCGCGCGGGGATGAAGTATGATGTTCAGTGACAGGGGATGGACGGGGTGAGGAGAAAATATGACGGAACGGGCGTTTGGCGGAGCCAAGATCGCGCTGCTGTGCGACGGTTTCCTGCTGGTTTACCAACGGGACGATAAGCCGGGCATTCCGTGGCCCGGCCTGTGGGATCTGCCCGGCGGCGGGCGGGAAAACGGCGAAACGCCGCTGCAGTGCGTGCAGCGGGAGACGCGGGAAGAGTTCGGCGTATCGATCGCCGAACGGCAGATCGTCTGGCGGCGGCGCTACGACGGCATTTCGCCCGGCGGTTCGCCGACCTGGTTTATGGCCGGGATGATCACTCCGGCGCAGATCGCCGCGATTCGCTTTGGCAACGAGGGGCAGCGTTGGCGGATGATGCCGGTGGAGCAGTTTATTCACCATCCGCAGGGTATCGAACATCTGCGCCGCCGGGTGGCGGAGTATTGGCGGCAGGGCGGTTAACCCCGTTGTTTCAGGACGCCGCCACTCGGTTGATCTGCGCCGGCTCCAGGATGCGTAAGTCGGTTTCCCGGCGCGCCACCGCCAGCATCGCCAGCCCAACCCGCTCGGTGGTGGTCACCTGAGCGGGAAGCAGCCGCAAAGCGCTAAGCCACAGCGGTTTGAACAGCCGATAGGCCAGATCGTAGAGGCGGGTTTTGGAGCGAATGCCGTGCAGCGGCACAATGGCGCCAGGGCGGAACATCACCGCGTGGAACGGCAGCGTCAGCAAGGCGTTTTCGGTAGCGCCCTTGACCCTGGCCCACATGCTGCGGCCGCGTTCGCTGCTGTCGGTGCCGAGGCCGGAGACGTAAATAAAGACCATCGTCGGGTTCAGCATCGCCAACGGGCGGGCGGCGGTCAGCGTCAGATCGTAAGTCACCGCGCGATACTCGGCCTCGCTCAGGCCGGCGGACGACGTTCCCAGGCAGAAGAAACAGGCGTCGTAGCCGGCGAGCTGCGGCTCCAGCGAAGACAGGTTGCGCAGGTCGGGCAGGGTGAGCTGACGCAGTTTGGCGTGGCTCTGGGCCAACGGGCTTCGGCCGATGCTGAGTACTTCGCTGACCTGCGGATCGCGCAGGCATTCCCGCAGTGCGCCCTGGCCCACCATGCCGCTGGCGCCGAAAATAATCACTTTCATGTTCTGTTCTCCCGTTGGCCGACGGCGCGCTGCGTGCGCCAGCGGCTGGGCGTCAGCTCCTCCCACTGCATGAACGCGCGGCTGAACGAATTCAGTTCTTCAAATCCCAGCACAAAGGCGATTTCTCCCGGCTCGAGATCGGTGTCCGCCAACAGCCGACAGGCGGTGCGGTGGCGGGTTTTGTCCAACAGCTGCTGGTAGCTGTAGCCGTGCTGTTGCAGGCGGCGCTGCAGCGTGCGCGGGCTGAGATAGAGCTCAGCGGCCACGCTGTTGACGCTGGGGCGTTGGCCGCGCATGCTGCGCCCGAGGATCGCCATCACCTGCGTCGGCAGATCGTGTTCCGCCAAAGAGCGGGCCAGCTCCGCCTCCAGCCCCGGCAGCAGCACCGCCAGCATGTCCTGGTTATAGGTGACGAAGGGTTGACGCATCAACGCGCGATCGAACACCAGCACGTCCAGCGGGGCGTTGAATGCCACCGGGCAACCGAAATAGCGCGCCAGCGGGGAGGCGGCATCCGCTCGCCGGGTCAATTCGATCGCCAGCGGCTGCAGGGGCAGGCCGGTGCCGCGTCGACACAGGGTGGTGATGGCGGCGAACATGGCGTCGATCAGCATCGCCGGCGCATGGCCTTCGCTCATGGTCCAGCGAGTGTGCAGGCGCATGCTGTCGCCGTCTTCCACCAGCATCAGCTCCTCCGGGCAGACCAGCCGTTTGTAGCGCGCGATCTTTTGCAGCGCTTCGCCCAGCGTCGCGGAATGCAGCGCGGCGACCGAAGCGATGTCATAGTGTTCCGGCGCCACATCGCCGCCGAGGCGCAGACCGAAACCCGGGTCGTCGCTCAGCTGCGGCAGGGTGCGCCAGACGGAGAAAAATTGCTGCGTGGTGAGTTTCACCTTGTCGCGCTGTTCGCCGAACAGCCCGGCGGGCAACCCGGCCAATCGGCCGAGCTGCTCGATATCGACGCCCAGCGCCGCCAGGCGTACCGCCAGAGCGCTGGAGACCGGAATTTGATCGCTGCTCAATGCAGGCTCCTTAGGGTTTTCCCGTCACCACCGCCGCCATCGCGGCGTGATCCGGCGAGCTGTCGTCGTGGTCGGTGCTCAGGCTGAGAGCGCGAAACGCCGTGTCTTCCGCCTGACGTTCGGCCAGGATCTGCGCTGCCATATGCACCGCGTCGCTGCCGAGCAGCAGGCGCAGCGGAGGGGCTTCCAGCGCCGCCAACTGCAGGATCGCCTGCGCCGCCTTGGCCGGATCGCCGGTTTGGCTGCCGTTATGCTGCTGCAGGAAGGCCAGCATCGGACCCAGCGTCGGCTGATAGGCTTCGCCGATCGGCGCAATGGTCATTGAAGAACCGGCCCAATCGGTGCGGAAGCCGCCGGGCTCGACCATCGTCACCTTAACGCCGAACGGCGCGATCTCTTTGGCCAGCGATTCGGAGAAACCTTCGACCGCCCACTTGGCGGTATGGTAGGCGCTGAGACCGGCAATGCCGAGGCGAGCGCCGATGGTGGCGATCTGGATGATATGGCCGCTGCCCTGCCGGCGCAATATCGGCAACGCCGCGCGGGTGACGTTGAACACGCCGAAAAAGTTGGTCTCGAGCTGCGCGCGGAAGTCCGCCTCATCGGCTTCTTCTATCGGCGCGATATTGCCGTAACCGGCGTTGTTGACCAGCACGTCCAGCCGGCCGAAGCGTTCGATCGCCGTGCGCACCGCGCGTTCGGCGGCCCTGGCGTCGGTGACGTCGAGCGCGACCGTAGCGACCCGATCGCCGTAGCGTTCCACCAGCGGCTGCAGCTGTTGCGCCTGACGGGCGGTGGCGACCAGACGGTGTCCGGCGGCCAGCACCGCCTGCGCCAGCTGTTGGCCCAGGCCGCGGGAGCTGCCGGTGATTAACCATACCTGTGACTGAGACATCATGACCTTCCTGATTGCGAGTGGGTGTGATGCCACTTTAGAGCGCCGGGCCGCACAGCGATAATCCGATCGCGTCAAGATTTAATCCGATTGCGCCAAACTGTCGGCCGGCATCAGCGCCTGGATGGTGGCGCCGACCTTCTGCACCGCTTGCTCTATCTCCGGCGTCAGCGCCGGCGCATAGTTGATGCGCAGGCAGTTGCGGTATTTGCCGGCGGCGGAAAAGATGCTGCCGACGGCGATCTGCACGCCCTGCTGCTCGAGATGACGGTTGAGGCGCAGGGTGTCGAACGCCTCATCCAGCTCGATCCACAGCATAAAGCCGCCGCGCGGGCGGCTGACGCGGGTGCCTGCCGGGAAGTATTTCAGGATCAGATCGGTCATCCGATCGCGGTTCTGCCGGTAACGGGCGCGCATGCGCCGCAGGTGCTGCAGATAGTGCCCGCCGCGAATAAACTCGGCGATCGCCAGCTGCGGCTGGGTGGCGGTGGCGCCGGAGCCGATGAATTTCATATGCAGCACCCGCTCCAGGTAGCGGCCGGGCGCGATCCAGCCCACGCGCAGCCCCGGCGCCAGCGTTTTGGAAAACGAGCTGCACAGCAGCACGCGGCCATCTTCGTCGAACGACTTGATGGTGCGCGGCCGTGGGTAGTGATAGGCGATGTCGCCGTAAACGTCATCCTCGATGATCGCCGCGTCGTGGCGCTGCGCCAGCGTCAGCAACCGCTGTTTGTGGGCGTCGGGCATGATGTAGCCCAGCGGGTTGTTGCAGTTGGGCGTCAGCAGGATAGCCTTGACCGGCCACTGCTCCAGCGCCATTTCCAGCGCTGCCAGGCTGACGCCGCTGAGCGGATCGGTGGGGATTTCCAGCGCCTTGATGCCCAGGCCTTTGAGTGTCTGCATGGTGCCGTGGAAACAGGGCGAGTCGACCGCCACGATGTCGCCGGGTTGGCAAACGGCGCGCAGCCCGGCGGAGATCGCTTCCTGGCAGCCGGTGGTGATCAGCAGCTGATCGGGGCCGATTTGGCAGCCCGAATCCAGCAGCAGGCGAGCGACCTGTTCGCGCAGCGCGGCCACGCCCTGAATGCTGTCGTAATACAGGCTGCGCAAATCGCCGTGGCGGGCGGCGTTGCGCAGGGCGACGATCAGCGGTTTCATCGTCGGTTCGGCGATATCCGGCATGCCGCGGCCTAGCTGAATCAGGCCTTCGCGCGGCCGGCTGCGCACCAGTTCCAGCACCTGTTCCCATTGTGAAATATCCACCGGCCGCTGCACCGGCGCCGTCATGGCAGGCAGCTCGGCCTGCGCGCGGCGCGCGTGCACGAAGTAACCCGACTTCGGCCGCGCTTCCACCAGGCGCTGTTCCTCCAGCAGCCGATAGGCTTGTTGCACCGTACTGATGCTGACGCCGTGCTCCTGGCTCAGCGTGCGCACCGAAGGCAGGCGGTCGCCGGCCGGATACAGTCCTTGCTGGATGCGCTGGCTAAGAATGGCGGCCAGGGCGGCATAGCGTGTCATACAGATGCCTCTCGTTGAGTTGAATGCCGTAAAAACCGGTACAGATGCTTTCAAAGTAAAGCATTCAGCCTGTTTTTGGGTATGGCTGTATGAAAAAAATAACGCTGACGTGAATCTGTATTGTTTTTTGCTCGCACAGCATCATGACGGCAGAGTCAGTTGCCCAGGAGAACATGATGACCGTCTTGTCTATCGTAAAAGCCGCCATGCCGCGGCGAACATGGCTATCCCGCTGGCGTTTGTATCAACTGCGCCAGCGGACGCGAAGAGAGTTGCTGCTGCTGAACGACAGGCAACTGGCGGATATCGGCCTGACGCGAGCGGATGCGCGCCGCGAAGGGGATAAGCCTTTCTGGAGAGGGTGAGGAAAGCGGATGCTGAAATTATTGGGTAAGGCTTCATCGATCAACGTGCGCAAGGTGTTGTGGACCTGCCATGAGCTGGCGCTGCCGCTGGAACGGGAGGAGTGGGGCAGCGGCTTTCGCTCCACGCAGGAACCCGAGTTTTTGGCGCTCAATCCCAACGGCCTGGTGCCGGTGCTGATCGACGGCGCCCGAGTGCTGTGGGAGTCGAACACCATTTGCCGCTATCTGGCGGGGCGGGAAGGACGGCAAGATCTGCTGCCGCAGGCACCCGGCGTGCGGGCGGCGGTAGAGATGTGGATGGATTGGCAGGCCACCGATCTGAACGGTGCCTGGCGCTATGTGTTCATGTCGCGGGTGCGCGGGCATGCGGATTATCAGGATGCCGCCAGCCTGGCCGCCGCCGAGTGCGAATGGAACCGGCTGATGGGCTTGTTGGACGCACATCTGGCGCAGCGCGGCCCTTACGCCGCCGGCGCCGTTTTTACGTTGGCGGACGTGGTGCTGGGGTTGTCGCTGAACCGTTGGTTGATGACGCCGTTCGAGCGGCCGCATTATGCGGCGCTGGCGGACTATCAGCAGCGCCTGCTGCAACGTCCCGGCTACTTGCGGCACGGCGCCAACGGTTTACCGTGATATGAAATAAATGGTTCATTTTATCTCGTCCGGATACGACCTGCCGTGTCCGGACTTTCTCCGTTGCATCATCCCGTCAAGGTTTCATGAACGTCATCACGAATATGAACTTTATTTTCCCGTGTGCTTGTTATTGAAATTTATATTCCATATAAACCCGTTATCAACCGGCGTGTTTCATTGAGCGGCGCCTGGTTCTACGCAGGATTTCGGTCACGGGAGAGAATGATGAAACAGGTACGCGTTGGGTTAATCGGCACCGGCTATATCGGGCGTTGTCACGCTATCGCCTATGCGCAGGCCGCCACGGTATTCCCCCTCAAGGGGGAACTGGTGCTGGAGATGCTGGCGGAGGTTACGCCTGAGCTGGCGGCGCAGCGCGCCGCCGAATTCGGTTTTGCGCGCTCGACCGGCGACTGGCGGCAGCTGGTGGCCGATCCGGCGATCGATGTGGTGGACATCTGCGCGCCCAATTTCTTGCACAAAGAGATGGCGCTGGAGGCGATACGTCACGGTAAGCACGTGTATTCGGAAAAGCCGCTGGCGCTGGACGCCGCCGACGCGGCGGAGATGGTGCAGGCCGCTCGCGCCAAGGGTGTGAAAACGCTGGTCGGTTTTAACTACATGAAAAACCCCACCAGCCAACTGGCGCGCGAAATTATCGCCAACGGCGAAATCGGTGAAGTGGTGCATTTTTACGGCACCCACAATGAGGATTATCTGGCCGACCCGCGCACGCCGATCGACTGGCACTGCCGCCGCGCCAGCGCCGGGCTGGGCGCGCTCGGGGATCTGGCGGCGCACATCGTCAATATGGCGCACTACCTGGTGGGCGATATCGTGGCGGTTTCCGGCGATATGCAGACCGTGATCAAACAGCGCCCGGATCCGCAAGACCCGACACGCCTGCACCCGGTGGAAAACGAAGACCAGGCCAGTGCGCTGCTGCGTTTCGCCGGCGGCGCGATGGGCACTATCGAAACTTCGCGCATCGCCTGCGGGCGCAAGATGGGGTTGACCTATGTGGTCACCGGCACCAAAGGCACGCTGAGCTATACCCAGGAGCGGATGGCGGAGCTGAAGCTGTATCGGCACGATGAACCGGCGGAGCGGCAGGGGTTCAAGACGCTGCTGGTGGGGCCAAAGCACCCGGACTACGCGGCGTTTTGCATCAGCGCCGGGCACGGCATCGGTTTTAACGATCAGAAGACGGTGGAGATCCGCGATCTGGTCAACGGCATCGCCGCAGGCGACCGCATGTGGCCCGACTTTGAAGAGGGGTGGAAGGTGTCCTGCGTGCTGGATGCGATAGCCGCCTCCGCCGAACAGCGGCGCTGGCTGGAGATCAACCGCGATTGAAAATGAAATGGCGCTCTCCCGTGGACAGCGCCATTAATTTATTATGTTGTTAGCTTAACAGCTTATTAAGTTAATTTTATAATAAGTTATTGGCTTGATAGCTTAGAACGAGAAACACGAACAGCCGAACGCGCCCCAGAAGGCATTCTCATCCGACACCGGGATGCTGGAGCGGCGCGCGATGTCATGCTGATGTGCGTGTACGCCGCACGGGCCACAGCATTGGTGCGCCTGGCTCAGCACGCCGACTTTGGCCGCCGCCGACGGCGGCGCGGAGCGGTAATGGCCCGGCACCTGGGTGACCGGCGACCAGTCCGGCAACACCGGCAGCGGTGGCGGCGCCAGCGGCGAGAAGCTGCCGGCGGCGTAGACCACTTTGCCATCCACCACCGTCATGACCGATTCGATGCCTTTGATCTGCTCTTCCCGCACGCTGAAGTAGTCCTGCGACAGCACCGCCAAATCCGCCAACTGGCCGACCTTGATCTGGCCTTTCTTGCCCTGTTCGGTGGAGAACCAGGCGCTGCCCTGCGTCCACAGCATCAGCGCCGTTTCGCGATCCAGCCGGGCGCTGTCGTCGTACATCGCCATGCCGCCGACGGTGCGGCCGGAAACCAGCCAGTACAGCGCCGTCCACGGGTTGTAGCTGGCGACGCGGGTGGCGTCGGTGCCCAGCCCGACCGGCAGCTCGGCCGCCAGCATTTTCGCCACCGGCGGCGTATGTTTGGTGGCTTCGATGCCGTAGCGGTCGGCGAAATACTCACCCTGGAACGCCATGCGGTGCTGCACCGCAATGCCGCCGCCCAGCGCCTTGACCCGCTCGATGTTGCGTTCGGTAATGGTCTCGGCGTGATCGAACAGCCAGTGCAGTCCGTTGAACGGAATGTCGCGGTTCACCTTCTCGAACACGTCCAGCATGCGGCTGATGGATTCGTCATAGGTGGCGTGCAGGCGGAACGGCCAGCGGTGCTCGACCAGATGGCGCACCACCCGCTCCAGCTCGTCTTCGGTGCCCGGCGGCAGATCCGGGCGCGGCTGCAGGAAGTCTTCGAAGTCGGCGGCGGAAAACACCAGCATCTCGCCGGCGCCGTTATGGCGGTAAAAGTCGGTGCCCTGACCCGGCTTGAGCATATCGGTCCACAGCTCGAAGTCTTCCAGCTCCTGCTTCGGCCGCTGGGTGAACAGGTTATAGGCGATGCGGATGGTCAGCTGCTTTTTCTCGTGCAGCTCGGCGATCACCTGATAGTCCTCCGGGTAGTTCTGGAAGCCGCCGCCGGCGTCGATGGCGCTGGTGAGGCCGAGACGGTTCAGCTCGCGCATAAACTGGCGGGTGGAGTTGACCTGCTGCTCCAGCGGCAGCTTCGGCCCTTTTGCCAGCGTAGCGTACAGGATCATGGCGTTGGGTTTGGCGATCAGCATGCCGGTCGGGTTGCCGTTGGCGTCGCGTTGGATCTCGCCGCCCGGCGGGTTCGGCGTGTCTTTGGTGTAGCCGACCACCTTCAGCGCCGCGCGGTTGAGCAGCGCGCGATCGTAGAGGTGCAGAATGAACACCGGCGTGTCCGGCGCCGCCTGGTTGATCTCGTCCAGCGTCGGCATGCGGCGTTCGGCGAACTGGAATTCGGTCCAGCCGCCGACCACCCGCACCCACTGCGGGCTTGGCGTGCGCAGCGCCTGTTCTTTCAACATGCGCAGGGCGTCGGCCAGCGAAGGCACGCCTTCCCAGCGCAGCTCAAGGTTGTAGTTCAGGCCGCCGCGGATCAGGTGCAGGTGCGAGTCGTTCAGGCCTGGAATGGCGGTGTGGCCGTGCAGGTCGATCACCTGGGTTTCCGGCCCGGCGTGTTGCATGACTTCGCCTTCGCTGCCGACCGCCAGAAACTTGCCGTCGCGGATGGCGACCGCCTGTGCGGTAGGATTTTGGCGATCGACGGTGTGAAACTTGCCGTTGGTGATGATCAATGAAGCGTGGTGGTTCATAACATTCTCCCGGCGAACCGCCTAGCGGCGGGTCAGCCATTGATGAAAAACGCGAGTCACGATAGGCATCCACAGGTACACCACCAGGGCGACCACGGTGGCGTCATTGAGAAAATGGCCGAGCAGCGTGCCGTCCAGCTGCGGCAGCACCAGCCCCCAAAACCAGGGCACCAGATTGGTGGATGGAAAGATCACCAGCAGGGTGATGATGAATTGCTTCCACTGGGGCGGCTGGCGCACGCTGGGGTTGGGCGGGGTAAACCAGAACTCCGCGCCGGGGCGGATCTCGATATGGTCGTTCTCCAGCAGCAGCGGGGCGACCTCTTCGATGTATTGCTTGCGCAGCGGCGAGTGGATCCAGCGGTACAGGTTGTCGAGATTGTCGAAGCGCACCAACACCGTATAGGCCTGTTCATCGCCGGAAGGGCGGATAACGTTGACGCCCAGATGGCCGGTGAAGCTTGCGGCATCCGGCATGATGCGGTTCAGCCAGGCCTCATAGGCTTGCTCGTTCCCCGGCGCCAAACGGTGGGTGATCACCAGCGTGACATGCTGCGGATGGGCCATAAAACCAACTCCTGAAAATACCCCGGCACAGGGCCGGGGCAAGGGGGGATTATTTCACCGTGCGCGCCGGTGCGTGGTGCACCATGGTGTAAGCGTAGTCGACGCCCATGCCGTACGCGCCGCTGTGTTCGCGCACCAGCGCCATCACCGCGTCGTAGGTGTCTTTGCGCGCCCAGTCGCGTTGGTATTCCAGCAGCACCTGCTGCCAGGTGACCGGCACGGCGCCGGCCTGCACCATGCGGTCAATCGAACGTTCGTGCGCATCGACGGACGTGCCGCCGGAGGTGTCGGTCACCACATACACTTCATAGCCGGCTTCCAACGCCATCAGCGCCGGGAAGGTCAGGCACACTTCGGTCCACAGCGCGGAGATCACCAGCTTTTTGCGGCCGGTGGCTTCCACGGCTTTGACGAAGGCCGCGTCTTCCCAGGAGTTCATCGAGGTGCGTTCAATCGGGGTGATTTCAGGGTGTACCGCCAGCAGTTCCGGCCAGATGTAGCCGCTGAAGCTTTCGGTTTCGACCGAGGTGAAAAGGGTGGGGACGTTGAAAATCTTGCCTGCCTTCGCCAAACCAACAACGTTGTTTTTCAGTTGCTGACGATCAATATTAGCCACGCCGAAGGCCATTTGTGGTTGATGGTCGATAAAAATCAGTGCGGAATTGTCTTTATCAAGCAGTTGAAACTTGGACATAATTTACCTTCCCAGTGATATTTCGGTTGAACATCTGATGAGTGTAACGCCGATAAAACCCATGGTAGGCAGAGGGCGATTTCAAAGATACCGCAGAATTTTTGCCGACTTGTTGAGTTTTTTTATACACGGGAGAAAGCATGAGATTAAACCTGGAAGCGCTGCTGATTTTGGACGCGCTGGACCGGCACGGATCTTTCGCCGCCGCGGCCGCCGCACTGTTTAAAACCCCTTCAGCACTGAGCTATATGGTGCAAAAGCTGGAGAACGATCTCGACATCACCCTGCTCGATCGCTCCGGGCATCGGGCGAAGTTCACCGATACCGGCAAGCTGATGCTGGAAAAGGGGCGGGTGCTGCTGCGGGCGGCGCAGGATCTGGAACAACAGGCGCGCTATGTCGAAAACGGCTGGGAAAGCGAGATCACGCTCGGGATTGACGCCTCTTTCCCGTTTGCCCGCCTGTTGCCGCTGATCGACGAGTTCTACCAACAGCATCACCATACCCGGCTGCGCTTCAGCCACGAGGTGCTGGCCGGCTCCTGGGAGTCGCTGGTCTACGGTTGCGCCGACATTATCATCGGCGCCATCTGCGAGCCGCCGTCGCGGGTGGGCTATGCGTTCAGCAGGCTGGGGCAGCTGGATTACGTGTTCGCCGTCGCGCCGCTGCATCCGCTGGCGGCATTGCCGGAACCCTTGCCGAAGGACGAAATCCGTCAGCACCGGGCGGTGGTGGTGCGCGACACTTCGCGGGTCAACGCGCCGCAGAGCCTGAATCTGCTGGAAGAGCAGGATACGCTGACGGTGTTCGGCTTCGACGCCAAGCTGCAGGCGCAGCTGGCCGGGCTGGGCTGCGGCTATCTGCCGCGTTCCTTGGCGGAACCTTACCTGAACAGCGGCGAACTGGTGGCGAAACGCGTCGAGTCTGAACGCTGCAGCGACGTCGCCTATTTCGGTTGGCGGGAAAGCGCCAGCGGCCTGGCGGCCAAATGGTGGCGCGAACGGCTGCAGCGCTACGCGGATGACGGCGAGGCCTACCCTTCGGGGCAGTAAGCGCCGTCATATAGGGATCAACAACCCGATAAGGACATAGGGAATGAAAAAGAGACTAAGTCTGTTGGCGCTGCTGCTGTTGAGCGGTTGCGGTACGAGCGCTGGGCGTCAGGCCGGCATACCGTTACCGGCGCCGCAGGCTGAAGCGTTGGCCACGACGCCGCTCAGCTATCCGGTGCGAGTGCATAATGCGGTGAGTCGCGAACTGCGTTTGCCGGAGCACGCGCGCGGGCAACGATGCACCATCGGCATTCGTCTGCTGCCGAACGGCAAGCTGGCGAGTAGCAAGATCGTAAGAGGCGATGCGCCCCTGTGCGCGGCGGCCAGCGCGGCGGTGCAGCAGGCGCAGTTTCCGCCGATGGCCAGCGCGACCGAATACGCGCTGTTCAACGCCGTGGTGCTCGATTTTGTTCCCTGAAAACCTATGACCGACGGGCCGCTTGCGCGGCCCGTTTTTTCTCGTTTCGCCGTTTGCATCTTCGCGCTTTTCCGCCAATAGTGTTCTCCGGACATGCAGCAAGGCGATTTTTCATTGGCCGGTCAACGGGAGAAAAAGGCATGAAAGGCGAGCATCATTATCAGGTGGCGGTCACCTGGCAGGGGAATTTGGGCGCAGGCACCGAAGATTACCGCGCCTATGGGCGCGATCACCTGATCGGCGCCGTGGGCAAGGCAGATATCGCCGGTTCAGCCGATCCGGCCTTTCGCGGTGACGCGACGCGCTGGAATCCGGAGGATTTGCTGGTGGCTTCGCTCAGCGCCTGTCACAAATTATGGTATCTGCATCTGTGCGCTACCTCGGGCATTTCCGTACTGGCCTATCAGGACAACGCCGTTGGGGTGATGCGTGAAGATGCGGCGCGCGGCGGCTTTTTCACCTCGGTGACGCTGCGGCCGCAGGTCACGGTGCGCGACGGCGACGATCTGCGGCTGGCGCAACAGCTGCACGAGAAGGCGCATCACCTGTGCTTTATCGCCAACTCGGTGAATTTCCCGGTGGCGTGCGAGCCGCAGGCCGAGTACGCAACCCGCTGAATTTTCACTTAGCTTTGCCATTTTCGTTATTTTGAACGCCGTTACGGCTCACGGATACTGGGGGGAAAATCCTCAACCGCGAGCCGCAGCATGTCCTACGCCCACTATTTGCATCCCGAACAGCGCGAACGCATCCGGCGGCTTCATCGGCGCTGGTATTGGCGGCTGGAGCTGCCCACCTGGGGAATGATGGCGGCAGTGTATGGCGGCTGGTTCGGCGTGGCGCACTATTGGCAGGCGTTGGGCCCGTGGCTCGGCGCACCGGCGCTTGTCCTGCTGACCACCTGGTACCTGTCGTTGCAGCATGAGCTGATCCACGGCCATCCGACGCGCTGGCCGCGCGTCAATCAGCTGTTCGGCCTGTTGCCGCTGGCGGTGTGGTATCCCTATGGGCTGTATCGCGATTCGCATCTGCGCCATCACCGCAACGATCACCTGACCGACCCGCACGAAGATCCCGAGAGCTACTATTTCAGCGCCGCGCAGTGGCGGCGCTATCCTCGCCTGTTGCCGCGGCTGGCCGCCGTGCGCAATACGCTGATTGGCCGAGTGTTGTTCGGCCCGGCGCTGGATATCGTCGCCACGCTGTTCGGCGCCGTGAAGACGCTTGCGGCGGGCGATCTGCGCGCCTGGGCGATGTGGCTGACGCATCTGTCGCTGTTGGCGATGCTGCTGAGCTGGCTGCAGACGCAGGGCATCGGCGCGGCGTTTTATCTGTTGGCCATCAGCTACCCGGCGCTGGCGCTGACCAAGGTGAGATCGTTTTTTGAGCATCGTGCCGTGGACGCACCGCAGGCACGTTCTATTATTAATGAGGCGGGCTGGCCGTGGCGGCTGCTGTTTCTCAATCTGAACTACCATTTAGTGCATCACGATCTGCCCGGTTTGCCCTGGTATGGCCTGCGCGAAGTCTATCTGGCGGAACGCGAGGCGTATCAGCGCCGCAGCCAGGGATTCGTCGCGCAGGGTTATGGTGAGTGGCTGCGCGATTACGCGCTGACGCCGATCGACGTCGGCGTGCATCCGCTGAGCGCCGGTGAACGGCGTGAGGAACGCGATGCCCTGCCGAAGAAAAAATTTATTGCGCGCTGGAAGCGCGTTTCTCAGGATTTTCCAACCGAACTGGCCCATGAGCCGGAAAACGTATAACCAGAGGAAAAGTATGGCAATCACCTTATCACGCGGACGTTCCTTTGCTGTCGCACTGACGCTGCTGGCCACCAGCGGTCTGGCGCAGGCGGCCGACTCGGTGCGCGTCGGCTCCAAGATCGATACCGAAGGTTCGCTGCTCGGCAACATCATCGTGCAGGTGCTGGAAGCCAATGGCATCAAAACCACCAACAAGCTGCAGCTCGGCACCACCAAGGTGCTGCGTGGCGCCATCACCTCCGGCGAGATCGACATCTACCCGGAATACACCGGCAACGGCGCGTTTTTCTTCTCTGATGAGAAAGATCCGGCGTGGAAGAACGCCCAGGCCGGTTTCGAGAAGGTGAAACAGCTCGACTACGACAAAAACAAAATCGTCTGGCTCGATGCGGCGCCGGCCAACAACACCTGGACCATCGCCATTCGGCAGGACGTGGCGGACGCCAACCATCTCAAAACGCTGGCGGATCTCGGCAAGTGGATCAACGGCGGCGGCAAGTTCAAGCTGGCGGCCTCGGCGGAGTTTATCGAGCGGCCGGATGCGCTGCCGGCATTCCAAAGCGCCTACGGCTTCAAGCTGAATCAGGATCAGCTGCTGTCATTGGCCGGCGGCGACACGGCGGTGACCATCAAGGCGGCGGCCGAGCAGACCTCCGGCGTCAACGCGGCGATGGCCTACGGCACCGATGGCCCGGTAGCGGCGTTGGGGCTGCAGACGCTGGCGGACCCGAAAGGCGTACAGCCTATCTACGCGCCGGCGCCGATCGTGCGCGAGGCGGCGTTGAAAGAACACGCCAACCTGCCCGAGTTGCTGAAACCGGTGTTCGCCTCACTGGACGGGCCGACGCTGCAAAAGCTCAATGCACAGATCGCCGTGGAAGGGCAGGACGCCAAACAGGTGGCGGCCGCTTACCTGAAAGAGAAAGGGTTTGTTAAGGGATAACGCCGAGGTGCCCCCTCTGTCGCCGGGAGAGGGGGTGAACCGATGGAGCCGGAGAGTTTCTTTGATTATCGCCGTAAAACATCGCGTCTTGTTGACGCTGTTCATGCTGTTGCTGCTGGCCGCCTTCGGCCTGCCGTTCCTCAGTTACGCCCCCAATCGTCTGTTGTCGGGTAAAAGCCTTTCCTTGTACTCCCTGCTGCACGGCCCGGCGCTGTGGCTGCTGTTGCCGCTGGCGACATTGGCGATCCTCAGCCTGCTGCCGCCGACGCGGGGGCGTGCGCTGCTGGCGGCGTTGGCCGCCTGTGGTGTACTGACGCTGGCGTTCTGGATCAGCGGCCAGGCCGCCGGGCGTCTGGCGCAGGAGGGATCGCGGCTGGCTCGCACCTCCTGGGGCAGCGGCTGCTGGTTGACGATGGCGCTGAGCCTGCTGATCGCCGCCGACGCCATGGCGCGTCTCACGGTATCGCACCTGCGGCGGATGCTCGGCAATGCGCTGGTGCTGGTGCCGCCGGCGCTGCTGCTGTTCGGCCATCAGCTCGATCAGCTGTCGCTGCTGAAGGAGTACCATAATCGGCAGGAGGTGTTTGACGCCGCGCTGTTGCAGCACCTGACCATTCTGCTGGCGACGATGGCGCCTGCGCTGGCGATCGGTGTGCCGCTCGGGGTGCTGTGCTTTCGTTCCGAGCGCTGGCAGCGGCCGATCTTCTCCGTGTTGAACATTATCCAGACCGTGCCGTCGATCGCGCTGTTCGGCCTGCTGATCGCACCGCTGGCGGGGCTGGCGGTGGCGGTGCCCTGGCTGGCGGAACACGGCGTCAGCGGTATCGGCATGGCGCCGGCGATCGTGGCGCTGGTGCTGTACGCGCTGTTGCCGCTGGTGCGCAGCGTGGTGGCGGGGCTGCAAAGCGTACCGGCCGGCGTGATTGAGTCCGCTACCGGCATGGGGTTGACGCGCGGGCAGATCTTCCTGCGCGTGCAGCTGCCGTTGGCGCTGCCGCTGTTCCTGACCGGCGTGCGTATTCTGGCGGTGCAGACCGTCGGCATGGCGGTGGTGGCGGCGCTGATCGGTGCCGGCGGCTTTGGCGCCATCGTATTTCAGGGGCTGCTCAGCAGCGCGCTGGATCTGGTTCTGCTGGGGGTGATCCCGGTGGTCATGATGGCGGTCATCGTCGATTCGCTGTTTAAATTTTGGGTTTCAATCCTGGACGTATCGCGCCGATGATTCACTTTGAGCAAGTCAGCAAAATTTTTCAGGGCAAGCCGGCGGTGGACGATCTCACGCTGCACATCGCCGAGGGCGAATTCACCGTGTTGATCGGCACCTCGGGCTCCGGCAAGTCCACCACGTTAAAAATGATCAACCGCCTGATCGAACACGATCGGGGCAAGATTTTCTTTGCCGGCGAAGAGATCCAGTCGTTTAAACCGCAGGATCTGCGGCGGCGCATGGGCTACGCGATCCAATCGATCGGCCTGTTTCCGCACTGGACGGTGGAGGAGAACATTGCCACCGTGCCGCAGTTGCTGAAATGGCCGCGCGCGCGCATTCGCGATCGGGTTAGCGAACTGCTGGAGCTGTTGCATCTGGAGCCGGATCTGTTTCGCCGCCGCTATCCGCATCAGCTTTCCGGCGGGCAGCAGCAGCGGGTGGGTGTGGCGCGCGCGCTGGCGGCCGATCCCGAGGTGCTGCTGATGGATGAACCGTTCGGCGCGCTGGATCCGGTCACCCGTGCGGCGCTGCAGGCGGAGATCGCCCGCATTCATCAGCTCTCCGGCCGCACCATCGTGCTGGTGACGCACGACATCGACGAAGCGCTGGGCCTGGCGGATCGTCTGGTGCTGCTCGACCAGGGGCGGGTGGTACAACAGGGCACGCCGCTGGAATTGCTGACCGCGCCGGCCAACGACTTCGTGCGTGACTTTTTCGGGCGCAGCGATCGCGGCATCAAACTGCTGTCGCTGGGGACGGTGGCGGAGCGGGTGCGGCCCGGCGTCGCCGCGGGCGAACCTATCGCCGCCGCCCTGAGCCTGCGCGAGGCGCTGTCGGTCTTTGTGGCGCGCGGCAGCGACTGCTTGCCGGTGGTGGATGAACGGGGCGAAGCGTTGGGGGTCTTGCATTTCAACGATCTGATCGCCGGGCAGGCGCTGTCATGAGCGGGCGCATCGGGCGCCTGCTGCGCGATCCGCTGCTCTGGACGCTGGCGCTGCTGTTGGCGCTGGTATTTGGCATGGATCATTTACGCGGTCTGTTCGCCGCCTGGTTCCCCGACCTGGATCGGCCAATTTACCAGCAAGACAGCTTCATCGCGTTGGTGGCAGCGCACCTGCTGCTGGTGGCGATCTCCAGCCTGATCGCGGTGGCGATCGGCGTGGCGGCCGGTGTCGCCGTGACCCGGCGCAGCGGCCGGGAGTTTCGTTCGCTGGTGGAAACGGTGGTGGCGGTGGGGCAGACCTTTCCGCCGGTGGCGGTGCTGGCGGTAGCGGTGCCGGTGATGGGCTTCAGCGAACAGCCGGCGATCATCGCGCTGGTGCTGTACGGCCTGCTGCCGATCCTGCAGGGCACGCTGGCGGGCATCGAATCGGTGCCGCCCGCCACGCGCGAGATCGCCCGCGGCGTAGGGATGAGCGCCTGGCAAATTCTGTGGCGGGTGGAACTGCCGCTGGCGGCGCCGGTGATTGTCGCCGGGATCCGCACCTCGGTGATCATCAATATCGGCACGGCGGCCATCGCTTCCACCGTCGGCACCAAGACGCTCGGTTCGCCGATCATCATCGGCCTGAGCGGGTTTAACACCGCCTATGTGATCCAGGGCGCGGCGGTAGTGGCGCTGTTGGCTATTATCACCGATATGCTGTTTGAACGTTGGGTGCGTTATCTCACCGCCTGGCGTCAGCAGACGCTGGCGACCACTCCGGCGGGGTAAGGGGGAAATGATGCAGGTGTCTCTACCGATGTACGGCGTTGGCCGGGAGCAGGCCGAATCCTTCTGGCAGGTTCTGCGCGACAAACTGCTGCGGCTGGGGTTGCCGGCCGCGCCGGAGCAGCTCAGTTGGCCGGACGATCTGGCGCAACACTGGCGGCGCGAGGATCTGCTGCTCAGCCAGACCTGCGGTTATCCGTTGGTCAGCAGCCTGCCGCAGGTGCAGCTGATCGGCACTTATCATTACCGGGTTGAAGGGTGCGACGGGCCGAATTATCGCAGTTGGCTGGTGGTGCGCGCCGACGATCCCGGCGAGCGGCTGGCGGATTTTCGCGGCCGGACGGCGGCCTATAACAGCACCGATTCCCAGTCCGGCTACAACGGCCTGCGCGCGTTGATCGCGCCGCTGGCGCAGGACGGGAAATTCTTCGGCGCGGCTATCGCCTCCGGCGCGCATTATCAGTCGCTGAAGCTGATCCGCAGCGGGCAGGCCGATATCGCCGCCATCGATTCCATCAGCATGGAACTGCTGCGCCGCGCACAGCCGCAAGCGTTGGAAGGGCTGAAAATCATCGGCCGCACGGCGGCGGTGCCGGGTTTGCCGCTGATCACCGCCGCGGGCACGCCGCCGGAGCAGCTGGAAATTCTGCGCGCCGGCGCCCGAGCGATGCTGGATGAGGCGGTCAGCGACCGCCTGCTGATCGGCGATTTCAGCCTGGTGCCGCGTTCGGCCTACCAGATTATCACCGTGCTGGAACAGCAGGCTGCCGCGCAGGGCGTGACGGCGCTCTAGCCGCCGTTACAACAGGCCGCCGCCGTCGATGTCGATCACGCTGCCGGTGACGAAGCCATTCTCCATCGCCAGCAGGTAACCCGCCGCGACGTCGGCCGGCTGGCCGATGCGACCGACCGGCAGACTGCCGCCAACCCGTTCGAACAGTGCCTGACGCTGTGCGGCGCTCATGCCGTCATAGGCTTCGGTGGCGGTGATGCCGGGGCTGACCACGTTCACCCGCCGCGGCGCCAGCTCCTTCGCCAGCTGTTTGCCGGCCGCTTCCAGCGCGGCATTGATGGCGGTTTTGACCAGCTGGCCGCCGAGGTATTTACGCGACAGCTGACCGGAGGTCAGGGTGATGGAACCCTGCGGCGCCAGCGTCGGCAGCGCGGCCTGCACCGCGCGCAAACTGCCCCAGAATTTGACGTTGAAGTCGGCCTGCGCCTGTTCAAGGGCGGTCTCCGCCAGCGGTTTCGCCTGCACCAGCGGCCCGGCGGTGATCACCAGATGGTCGAAAGCGCCGACGGCGGCAAACAGCGCCTGCAGCGACGTTTCATCGGCCAGATCGGCCTGCATCAGGCGCAGCGCACCGTTTTTCTCCCCGGCCTGAGGAAGGCGGCGCGAAGCCAACACCACTTCAGCGCCGCGCGCCGCCGCCGCGTAGGCTACCGCGGCGCCAATGCCGCTGGTACCGCCCAGGATCACCAGCTTTTGTCGTTTCAGGGGGGAATCGGGAATCGTCATGTTAAGGCCTCTTTTAGGGTAAGTTTCAACGTGATCTATCTTTCCTGATTGAAAATCACCTAACAATCGGCCTTACTGACAAACACTTGTTAATGAATTTTAAAGATCATGCCGCGCTAAAGCGGGCGTTTAACTTCTGATCCACGATAATTTCGAAATCGGTAAACAGCGCGCGGGGTTTCACCGAACGCCCCTGTTTTTCCAGCGCCACCAGACCGTGCCCGCTCAGCGTTTTCAGCGTGGTTGACAGGTTGCTGACCTGGCGGCCCGACAGTTCGGCCAACTGACTGATGGTCTCTGGGCGGGCTGTGTCGATCAGACGCAGCAGGGCGATATTCTCGTTGCTGAGCACCTGGGCCAGCGCAATCATCGACGTGAACCACACGTTGGGCTCACGCTCCTGCGGCTGATATTCCCCTTTTGCGATCGCCAGTATGCGTTTGCGAATCAGTTCTTCAGGCATCACGCCAATCAGTGCTTTCATCATCAACCTCGATTTTCTCTCTTGCGTATGACTTCATCTATCCGGGTAAAAAAATCCTCCACCAACTGATAAGCGGAATAAAACTCGTAGGGTGAGCCTTCGTCCGTTGGGGAGTCGTGTTGGTGATCGTAAACGACGCGGCCAGAAAACTTTCCTTTGCGGGGCGTTTTAATGGCATGCGCGTTATCTATGCCAAAAATCCGGGTATTGTGGTTATCATGCAGGGTCAAATTGTAACGGATGCCATGAGGGATAAAGGCCGTTTGGGTCACCGTCCAGGCCTCTATTTTCCACCAATAGCCATCCTCACGATTAACCCGCGTGCCATGCAGGCTAAGGATGTAGTCCAGTCCATTGCGTTCATCCATTGCTCAAAACTCCATTTGTTATGATCTAATCATAATCATTGGGCGTTTTATCGTCAACCCGCCATGCCGCGAAGTCGGCTTTCTAAGAAGGGAAATGCATGACCTCATTTGTCGATCTCGAGGTGTTTGTCCGCACGGTGGATGGAGGCAGTTTTTCCGCTGCCGCGCGCGCGCTGGATATGACGCCGGCGGCGGCCAGCATTGCGGTGAAAAGGCTGGAGCAGCAGCTGGGCGCGCGGCTGTTGGTGCGTTCAACGCGCAGCCTGAGGCTGACGGAGGAGGGCGCGCGCTATCTCGACAGCGCGCGCCTGGCGTTGGGGGCGTTGGCCGAAGGAGAGCAGGCGATCCGCGAGAAGCATCAGGGGCTGTCCGGGGTGCTGCAGATTTCCGCGCCGTCGGATTTCGGTCGCAATCTGCTGCTCGGCTGGCTGGATGAGTTTCGGCTTCAGCACCCGCATATTCAACTGCAGCTCCTGATCAACGATCGGCAGGCCGATCTGTTTCGCGAGCCGGTGGACGTGGCGTTGCGTTTCGGATCGCTGGCCGACTCTTCGCTGGTGGCGCTGCCGATCTTGCCACAGCATCGGCGGTTGATCTGCGCCAGCCCGGATTACCTGCGGCGGCACGGCGAGCCGCAAACGCCGGCCGATTTGGCCAGGCACAGCATTCTGGTGTATCAACCCAGCGGCAAACGGCAGGTGGAATGGCGGCTGTGGCGCGGTGAGGAGCTGGTCGAAGTGCCGCTGAACGGCAGCTATTTTACCGATGACGGTGAGGTGGCGCGGCGCTGGGCGCTGGCCGGGCACGGCGTGGTGCGCAAGTCGGCGATCGACGTGGCGGCCGACATTCGTGCCGGGCGGCTGGTGCAACTGTTGCCGGAATGGCGCAGCGACGCGGTGCCGATCAATCTGGTCTGCCCGCATCGCTCGCAGATCTCGGAGCGCGTCAGGCAGCTGCAGCGCTTCTTACAGCAGCGCTGCCAGCGTTGGATGGACGATCACTTGGCCTGAAGGGTTTCGGTTTGCGCCGGCGTGGCGGCGGCGTCCCCGGCAGGCGCGCTTTCTTCGTGCGGGGTGGTGGAACGGGTGTAGATGTTCAGCCCGGCGAGGAACACGCCGCCCAGAGAACCGAAGGCGCACAGGGCGATGACGATGACGAACGCTTTTTTCAGCATAGGAATAATTTCGCAGGTTGCTTGGAACAGCGGGAATTATAGCCCCTTCGCCGGGTGAAACAAGAATCGTTTTTAACTGCGGCCCGCAGACCGCCCTTTGTGATCGCTACCGTTCGCTGTCGATGGCCTGCACGCGGGCCGGGCGGGCGAACAGGTATTTTCCCAGCGTCACCAGCACCACCGCCGCCACGATGATCACCAGCGCCAGCCACTCGCGCGGCGCCAGTGATTCGCCGGCAAAACCGATGCCGAGCAGCACCGCCACCACCGGGTTGACGTAGGCATAGCTGGTGGCGACCGCCGGGCGCACGTTCTTCAACAAGAACATATAGGCGCTGATCGCCAGCATCGAACCGAAGACGATCAGATACCCCAGCGCCAGAAAGCCGCTGGCGCTCGGTATCTGAGTCAGGTGCTCGCCGCTCAGTTGGCTGGCGACCAATAACACTACGCCGGCCACCAGCATCTCCGCCGCACCGGCCATCGGCCCGACCGGCAGCGAGATGCGCGATCCCAATACCGACCCAAAGGCCCAACTGGCCGACGCCAGCAAGATCAGCAGCGCGCCGGTCGGGTTGCCCACCAGGTTGTTGCCGGTGTTAAGCAGCACGATGCCCACTAGCCCGAGCGCGATGCCGGCCCATTCCAGTTTGGTGTTGCGCATGCCCCACAGCAGGCTGAAGCAGAGGGTGAACAGCGGTACCGTCGCCACCATCACCGCCGCGATGCCGGAGGGCACGTGTTGGTGTTCCGCCACCGTCACCAGGCCGTTGCCCACCGCCAGCAGCAGAATGCCGATGACGCCGGCGGCCAGCCACTGCTTCGGCGTCGGCAGCGCGTGACCGCGCCAGGCCAGGAAACCGAACAGCACGATGCCGGCTGTCAGAAAGCGAATGCCGGCCATCATCAGCGGCGGCCACTGCGCGACGCCGAGACGAATGACGAAATAGGTGGAACCCCAAACGATATATAACGTGAACAACGCCCCGATCAACGGCAGGACGCTACGGCTTTGTTGGCTAAGCATAGGATTGTATTTTGCAGGGATGATTATTATTAGAACGCTCAGTAAACCCGATCGGGCAACCGATAAGCAATGGCCTTCGGCATTATTTTTCCGGCTGCCGAAAGCCGTTCAATGGTCCTGCTGTTTCCACCGCAGCCAGCTGACTGCCGGCAGGTAAATCGACCAGCCGATGGCCAACAGCAGCAGCATGAACTCCGGCGGCACGCCGGGCAGCAAGGCGTCCAGCTTCCAGGACACGGCGTAGGCGAAGGGGCCGACGGCGGCGCCCAACACCGCCAGCGGCCAGGGCGCCGCTCTGACCACGTCCAGCAGCCAATACCACCAGCAGCCGAAGCCGATCCACAGCGCGATGGTCCAGAGCGGCAGGCCGTGTTGCCCGCTGTAGTGCAGCACGCCGCTGTAGCTCCACAGCCCATCCATGCCGATACCGCCCAAGGCGGTCAGGGCCGCGCCTTTGCGGCGGGCTGCGGGGGTAAAGATCAATGCCAGCGCCGCGCCGGCCAGCAGTATGCCGTTGAGCCGATCGCGAGTCAGCAGCGCCAGCAGCCAGCAGACGCCCAGTCCCAGCGTCGCCAGCCAGAATCCGGCATGCGGCTTCTTCATCGTTCAACTCCCGTGGGGTTACTCTGCCGCTGCGCGCTAAACGCGCCGACGGATTTGCCAGAGCGGGCGCGAGGCCCGCCGTTTGCCTGAATGTTCGTTAATTAAACCTTAGAAGGGAAGGTGCAGGGTGCACAAGCAGAATAATCTGTACCGGTTGAAAACCGGGGCAAAAATCGGCGTTACAGGAGAGAAATCCGGTAGGCGCAGCGGCGCGAGCCGGCCAGAATGTGCTCGGCGCGTTCCACCTGGGCCTGCAGCACTTCGGTGAAGATGCTCAGTTCCGCCCGGCAGAAGCCCTGGCAGACGGTGGCGGCGGCGCAGATCGGGCAGTGGTTCTCCACCAGCAAGTAGGAACCGTCCTCTTCGCGGCCCCATTCGGCCATATAGCCTTCGCGGCAGCGGATTTCGGTCAGGCGCGCCACGCGCTCTTCCAGGTCAGCGGCGCCGATCATCGCCTGCTTGTAGTTGATGCGGTTTTCCTGCTCGCGGGTCTCGATCAGCACGTCGATCGCCTGTTCGCCCAGCTTGTCGCGCACGGTGCGCAGCAGCTGTACCGTCAGGTCCGCATGGGTATCGGGAAAGCGCGCGTTGCCGGCCGAGGTCAAATGCCACAACTGCACCGGGCGGCCCACGCCGCGCGTTTCGGCTACCGCTTCGACCAGTCCCTCTTTCGCCAGCTTGACGAACTGCTGGCGGGCCGCTTCACCGGTGGTGCCGAGCACCTTTCCTGCATCAGAAGCTTGCTGCGGGCCGCGGGTTTTCAATAGCGTCAGCAATCGGTCACTGACCGATTGTGCGGTGCCTCCGCCATTTTCCAAGTTTATTCTTGACATATTTCTCCGCCTCGCCCTAACTTATTCCAAGATAACTCTTGTTAAATTTAACGCAATCTCATGACCAACTCAATGCCATTCCTCTGAAAACAGGACGACAACCGTGATAACCCATGACGATAGCCGCTGGAGCGACCTTTTCTCCGGCAAAAATGCGGCCAGTGCGATCGCACTTTCGTTCGGCGTAGCGCTGCATGCCATCAATATTCTGGTCGCCACCACCATTCTGCCCTCGGTGGTGCAGGATATCGGCGGGCTGGATCTCTATGCCTGGAACACTACGCTGTTCGTGGTGGCGTCGATCCTCGGCTCCGCGTTGTCTGCCCGCTTGCTCAGCGGTTACGGCGCGCGTAGCGCCTATCTGGTGGCTTCGCTGTTCTTCCTCGCCGGGGCGGCCCTGTGTGCGCTGGCGCCGAGCATGCCGGTGATGCTGATCGGCCGCACGGTACAGGGTTTCGGCGGCGGGCTGATCTTTGCGCTCTCTTACGCGATGATCAACCTGGTGTTCGAGCAGCGGCTGTGGCCGCGCGCCATGGCGCTCATCTCGGCGATGTGGGGCATCGCCACCCTGGTGGGGCCGGCGGTGGGCGGCATTTTCGCCGAACTGCACGCCTGGCGCTGGGCCTTCGGCATTCTGCTGCCGATCATGGCGCTGTACGCCGCGTTTACCTTTGTGATCCTGCCCAAGGGCAAGGCGCAGCAGGCGGCCGCGCCATTGCCGACCGTACAGCTGCTGTTGCTGACCGTGGCGGTACTGGTGGTGTCCGCCGGCAGCCTGGCGCACAGCGCCTGGATCAACCTGGCGGGCATCGCGCTCTCGTTAGCGCTGATGGCCTGGCTGCTGAAACGCGAAGCGCACTCGCGCGCCCGCCTGTTGCCGCACGGCGCGCTGCGGCGCGGCTCATCGTTGGCGGCGTTGTACATCACGACTGCGTTGCTGGTGATCGGCATGACCAGCGAGATCTTCGTACCGTATTTCCTGCAGCTGCTGCACGGCCAGTCGCCGCTGATCTCCGGCTATATCGCCGCCACCATGGCCGCCGGCTGGACGCTGTCCGAGATCCTCAGCTCCGGTTGGCGCGGGGCGGGCATTCGCCGGGCGATCGTCAGCGGGCCGCTGTTCGTGCTGGTGGGGCTACTGGCGCTGGCGATCCTGATGCCGGTACCGTCCGGCGGCCACTGGCAGGTGCTGACGCCGATCGTCATTGCACTGTCGCTGGTGGGGTTCGGTATCGGTTTTGGCTGGCCGCACCTGCTGACGCGCATTTTGCAGGTGGCGCCCGAAGCGGACAAAGATATCGCCGGCGCTTCGATAACCACGGTGCAGCTGTTCGCTACCGCGTTCGGTGCGGCGCTGGCCGGGATGATAGCCAACCTGGCGGGGTTGAACGATCCGGGGGGCGCGGCGGGTGCGGCGTCGGCGGCGCGTTGGCTGTTCCTGGCATTCGCGCTGGCGCCACTGCTGGCGGTATTCAGCGCCTGGCGCTGCGCGGCGATTGCACCACCGGGCGCCGAGACGGGCAATTTTGTACAAAACCCGCCCTCGCGCGAGTGCTAGAATGCCTCTCATTCAGCGGAGGTAGGCAAGATGAAGGCGGAAGGCGCAGCACGCAAAGCATCCCGGGAACAGGCCCATTTCATGCACGTCGACGATCTCGGCGGGCTGGAAGTGCTGCAGGCCACCTACCGCCGCCAGAGCTTCTCGCGCCATAGCCATGAAGGCTTTTGCGTGGGCGTCATCGACGACGGCGCCCAGCGCTTCTACCGTACCGGCGGTGAACACGTGGCGCCGCTGGGCAGCATTATTCTGGTCAACGCCGACGACATCCACACCGGCAGTTCCGCCACCGAAGAGGGCTGGTCATATCAGGCGATGTATCCGACGCCGGAGCTGCTGGCCTTTTTGTCGCGCGATCTGAAAATCGGCGCCGGCGCGACGCCTTATTTCCCCAACCCGGTGGTGCATGACATCGGCCTGGCCGGTCAGCTGCGGATGGCGTTCAGCCTGCTGCGCAGCGATGAGAACCGGCTGATGAAGGAGACCATGGTATTCTCGGCGCTGACCTGGCTGATGCTGCGGCACGGCAAAAGCCGCATCGACCCTGCGCCGCAGAGCCGGGCGCAAAGCCAGGTGGCGCGGGTGAAAGCCTTTCTCGACGATTTTCCCGAGGCGGACATTTCGCTGCTGGAGCTGGCGGAGCGCGTGGCGCTCAGCCCTTATTACCTGCTGCGACAGTTTCAGCAGGCCACCGGTCTGCCGCCGCATGCCTATCAAATTCAGGCGCGGTTGCGCAAGGCGCGCGGCATGCTGAAGGCCGGCAGCAGCGTGCTGGACAGCGCACTGAGCTGCGGTTTTCACGATCAAAGCCATTTCCACCGCCATTTCCGCAAATCAATGGGCGTTACGCCGGGCGACTACGTCAAATCGCTGAAATAGCCGGGCAATCGGGTGCAATACCCGTGTGCACGCGCGCCGTAAGCTGGCTTCTTCAACCCAAGGAGAAGCGCATGACTGATTCAATCCCCCTCATCACACCGCCGTCCGCCCGCCTGCGCCCTGCGCTGCAGGGCGGGGCGGCGATCTTGCCGCTGTGCCTGGCGGTGGTGCCGTGGGGCGTACTGGCCGGATCGATGGCGATGCAAAGCGGCCTGACGCCGGCGCAGGGGCTGGGCATGTCGGCCATCGTGTTCGCCGGCGCGTCGCAGCTGGTGGCGATGGGCATGATCAAGGGCGGCGCCGGGCTGCTGGCGATCTTGTTATCGACCTTTTTCGTCACCGCCCAGCATTTTCTTTACGCGCTGCGGTTGCGCGAGCGCATCGCGCCGCTGCCGCTGCGCTGGCGGCTGGCGCTGGGGTTCTTGCTCACCGATGAGCTGTTCGCGCTGACCGGCGAACAGACGCCGGCGCGTTTTAACCGCTGGTATGCGCTGGGCGCCGGGCTGACCTTCTATTGGTGCTGGTTCCTCTCCACGCTGCTCGGCATTGTGGCCGCCGGCAGCGCCGGGGATCTGGACGGTTACGGGCTGGACTTTTCCATCGCCGCCACCTTTATCGCCATCGTGGTGCCGCTGGTGCGCAGCCTGCCGGTGTTGGCCTGCGTGCTGACCGCGCTGCTGCTTTCCATCGTGCTGCACCATTTTCAGACGCCGGGCGCATTGGTGATCGCCACCGTGGCGGCGATGCTGGTCGGGCTGCTGTGCAGCGGGGGGCGCGGATGATCTGGCTGACGATCGCCTTGATGGGGCTGGTGGTGTTCTTCAACCGCTACTGTTTTCTGGCGCCGGGGTTGCCGCTGCGCCTGTCGCCGCGCGTTAAGACCCTGTTGAGTTTTTCCGTACCGGCGGTGCTGACGGCGATTTGCGGGCCGATTGTCGCCTTCAGCGGCGACCAGCTGCGAGCCGCGCCGGACAATCCTTACCTGTGGGGCGCGGTGTTTGCGGTAATACTGGCATTTTTCCTGCGCAACATGCTGGCGGTGGTGTTGCTGAGCATGCTGATTTTCATCGCGCTGCGCGGCGTTTTTTAAAATCCGCTTGCCATATCTCTAATTTGAGATTATTTCTCTTATATGGGATTTTGACGCGGAGTATGAACGGTGGATAACGGTCTGGATCATGCCGACCTGAGGTTGGCGCAACGGCTGGCGGATTTGCGTCAGCAACGAGGGTGGTCGCTGGAGGTGCTGGCGCAGCGCACCGATCTTAGCCGGGCGACCCTCTCGCGGGTAGAGCGCGCAGAAACCAGCCCGACGGCGTCGTTGCTGAACCGGCTGTGCGCCGCCTACGGGCTGACCATGTCGCGCCTGCTGAGTGAAATCGAAGACGAACCGCCGGAGCTGCTGCGGCTGCAGCAACAGCCGATGTGGGTCGATCGCGCCAGCGGTTTTCAGCGCCGCGCCGTTTCTCCTCCCGCCGCGCTGTATAAGGCCGAGTTTATCGAAGCCCGGCTCGATGCCGGCACGCAGATCGATTACGACCTGCCGTCGATTCCGGCGCTGGAGCATCACCTCTGGCTGCTGTCCGGGCAGCTGGAACTGACGCTGGAAGGGCGCGTTTTCCGGCTGTCGCCCGGCGACTGTCTGCGCTATCGCCTGTTCGGCGCCTCCCGTTTCCATGTCCCCGGCGCTGAGCCGGCCCATTACACGCTCGTTATCTGCAGGCCCTAATCATGATTGAACTGCAACAGTGGGACGCCGGCGCGGCGCAAAGCGCCATTGCCGACTTGGCCGAGATGCTGCACGCCAGCGTAGCGCACGGCGCCAGCATCGGTTTCGTCATGCCCTTTACGCTAGAACAGGCGCAGGCGTTTTGGCAGGGGCTGCTGCCGGCCCTGGCGCGGGGAGAACGCGCGATGCTGGTGGCGCTCGCGCACGGCCGGCCGGTCGGCACCGTGCAGCTGCTGCTGGCGATGCCGGACAACGGCCGCCACCGGGCGGAAGTGGTCAAGCTGATGGTGCACCCGCAGGCGCGGCGGCAGGGCGTCGCGCGGCTGCTGATGCAGGAAGTGCAGGCGCTGGCGGCGCACCATCAACGCAGCCTGTTGGTGCTGGACACCCTGAGCGGCAGCGCGGCGCAGGGGTTATACCGCCAATTGGGATTCGAGGCGGCGGGCGACATTCCGCAATACGCCCGCGCCAGCGACGGCGGGGCGTTGGAGGCCACCTGCTATATGTACAAACTGCTGTGAGGGTTAGCGCCCGCTCCAGGCGTTGATCGCCTGCTGGCGCACCTGCAATTTTTGCTGCGGCGTCAGCTTGTTGTAGTCGCGGGCCAGGCCGCTTTCCCAATCGCCGTACATCGGGTTGGGCAGCACGATGAATTCGGTGCCGAACTTACTCTGGTTCTCGCTGACGAACGCCCGGCGCTGCGCGTTATCCTGGTGGTAAGTCGCGGCGCCGAAGTCGTTCAGGTTGTCGCCCGCGTACACCACGATGTCATAACCGGCTTGTTTGATGGCGTCGAAGCGCGCCTGCTTATTGGAGGTGTCGGTGCTGAGCAGCACGGTTTTTTCCGACATGCCGGTGAAACCGAGTTTCTGCATGTTGGCCACCGTGGCGGCATATTCGCTCTGTTTGCGGTTCGAGACGTAGAACATCGTCCCCTGATGGCCGTTGACGTAGCGGGCGAACGACACCGCGCCCGGCACCGCGCGGGCCTGTTCGGCTCGCGTCCATTGGGCCCAGGTGGCGCCGTCGTACGGCTGGCCCTGCTGCGCCTGCCAGCCGGAGTAGGCGCTGTTGTCCAGCATGGTTTCATCCAGATCGACCACCACCGCCTTTTTGCGGCCCGGTGCGGCCCTGGCCTGATCGAAGGCGCGCTGCGCGCTGTTGAACGCCTGATGCGCCAGCGCCTGGTATTCGCCGGACTGCTGGAACCAGTTCACCGCCAGCACCGATTGATCCGCCAGCCGCTGCTGGGCCTGCGCATCGGTGCGCGGCGGCTGCGCGCAACCGGCCAATGTCAGCAGCGCGACGCCAATCGCCGCGCCGAGGGTGAGTTTTCGTACCTGTTTTCCTGCCATCGTTATCTCTCGCTTTTTATTGTGGACTGTCCAGCAGTATATCCATCTCGAACTGACGCAGAGGATCCTGCCGCCAGCCAAGATGCGTAAAGAAGGGGGCGGCCACCTCCGGCACAAAGACGTTGGCGGTCAGCGGCAAAGGGGCGAACTGCGCCTGCAGCGCGGCCAGCAAGGTGCGGGCATGCCCCTGGCCGCGGTGCTGCGGCGGCACGTAGATCAGGCGCAGCCAGCAGTGCTCGGCGCCGGGCATCACCACGGCGTAAGCCTGACGATTGAGCGTATAGGCTTGCGGTTTGCCCGGCAGTTTGAACAGCGATTCGGGGGCGATCAGCCAGGGCAGGTCGGTGGCGCCTTCCGCCGTCAGGCGATGGCTGACGGTCAACGGATCGACCGCCTGCAGAGTCGCCGTGCCTGGCGGCATTTCCGCCGGCGCCTGGTGGCCGGTCAGGGTGCGCACGATGCGCAGCCCGGCGCCATGATACAGCGCCAGCGCGGCGTCGTTGCCTTCGATCACCTCCAGCGACAGCCGCCGATCGCCGCGCTGGCGGGCATCCGCCACCAGCCGCCGCATCAGCGCCTTGCCCAGCCCCTGGCCGCGCATCTCCGGGCGCACGGAAAAGGCCGCCACCCGGCTGTGCTGGCCGCGGCGGGCGATCAGCGCCACCGCCACCGGTTCATGGCGATGGGTGACGATCAGGCTGTCGTTCAGGCTGAGGTCTTCGGCGCCGAAGCGGGCGGCGAAGGTCGGCCCGTCGACAACGAAGCGCACGATGTAGTTTTCAAAACAGTGGTTGAGGATGTTGGCCAGTTCGTCGCTGCTGTAGCGCAAGGCGTTGTGGTAATCGAAGCGTCCGTCGTTATGCATGGCTGATTCCGCTCGGGGGGAAAGCTATACATGTAGACCCGTTTGTTTGGCAAGGCAAGCCGGGGGATTCGTTGGCGGGAAAATAAAAACAAAAAAGCCGGACGCAGCCGCCCGGCGAAATAAAACTCTGGGTATCAAGTGACGCTAAAGTTTGCAGTGGTGGTTATTCATTCATCACATCAGAACTGATAGGTCAGGGCGACGGCAATCACGTTGTCGTCTTTCAGACCCAGCTTGTTATTGCTGTCGAGCTGGTTGATTTTATAATCGACATAGGTCGACATGTTCTTGTTGAAATAGTAATACGCGCCCACATCGATATATTTAACCAGGTCGGTATCGCCGATGCCTTCAATATCTTTACCCTTCTGCTGAACGTAACCCAGCGATGGACGCAGACCGAAATCGAACTGATATTGTGCAACCAGTTCCAGGCCTTCGGCTTTATTGGCGAAGCCGCTGACGGAGGTGGAACGGTTATTGATGGTGGCAGTGCCGGAAATAGGCGCGATGTTGCGGCTTTCCGAGTAGGTCGCGGCCAGATAGACATCGTTATTGTCGTATTTCAGACCGGCGGCCCAGATATCGGCCTTGTCGCCTTTACCGAAGGTGCCCGCTTTCTGGCTGGCGGTACGGTTGGAAGAGGCATAGGCGGCGCCCACGCTCAGACCGTCGATGATTTCATAGCTGGAGGAAAGGCCCCAGCCGTCGCCGTTTGCCTTGCTGGCGGAGCGGCCGTCGTTTTCGTTTTTGCCCTGGTACTGCACGGCGAATTTCAGACCGTCGACCAGGCCGAAGAAGTTGTTATTACGGTAGGTGGCGACGCCGTTGGTGCGGCCGTTCATGAAGTTGTCGGTTTTGACGTAAGCGTCGTCGCCGAATTCAGGCAGCATATCCGTCCAGGCGCCGACGTCGTAAATAATGCCGTAGTTGCGACCGTAGTCGAAAGACCCGAAGTCTTTATATTTCAGACCGGCGAAGCCCAGACGCGTTTTAGTGTCTTTGGTGCCGTCAGATTCAGAATGGTTGGCGGCGATCTGATATTCCCACTGGCCGTAACCGGTCAGCATGTCATTAATCTGGGTGGCACCTTTAAAGCCGATACGAACGTAGGTTTTATCACCGTCGTTGCCGGCATCATCGGAGAAATAATGCAGGGCTTTCACACGACCGTAAAAATCGAGTTTGTTGCCGTCTTTATTGTAGATTTCTGCTGCCTGTGCCGCTTGCGCAAGTAAAAGTGCCGGAATAATAACGGCCAGAAGATTACGTTTCATGGGTTACCCTGCTTTATTCGATTAAAAGACGCTTATCATCAGTTGCATTGCTGTTTTACTGTGCCGCCTGACTGTTGGCGGCGGAGAATTTTTACCGTAGTAATGTGATCTATTTATGACAAAAAATTCATTTTCATGTCGAACGATTAAAAAAGTCGCGCAAAGGGTGAATTTTTTCTTCAGCCGACGGTCAGCGGCTGGTCTACAGTTACCGATACCTTGTTTCGCTGCAGGAGGAATCATGCACGATACTTATACGTTGTTCGGTACGCAGGGCTGTGGCTCGACGATCGTGGCCGCCGCGTTGGTGTTGACCGCTTTCCCGTGGGGCTATGAGGAAGTGGACTACACGCAGGACGGCCCGGAGCGGGAGCGTCTGTTCGCCCTGAACCCGCTCGGCCAGGTGCCCACCTTAGTGTTGCCCAATGACGAAGTGATGACGGAGAGCGCGGCGATTATTCTGCTGTTGCACGATCGCGCGCCGCACGCCGAGCTGGCACCCCCTGGCGGTTCGCCGCTGTTGCCGCGTTTTCTGCGCTGGCTGTTGTTCATCAACGCGGAGATTTACCCCACCTTCACCTATGCCGACCATCCGCAGCGCTGGCAGCCGCAGGCGGCGGGGGCGGAACAGCTGAAAAACGCGGTAATGGCGTATCGCGAGCGCTTATTGCAGCAGCTGAACGCCGCCGCCGGCGCAGCGGGCCCGTGGTTTCTCGGCAAAAGCTTCAGCGCGTTGGATCTGTACGTGGCGGTGATGTGCAACTGGCGGCCGGGCCGTGCGTGGTTCCGGCAACACTGCCCGCGGCTGTACGCCATCGCCGAGCGGGTGGAGCAGCGGCCGGAGCTGAACGCGCTGTTGAGCGCCCATTTCGACGGCGTTGCCCCGCTGGTATCGTAAAATCCTCCCCGCCGCCGGCGGGGAACCCTCCCGTTTTTCTGAACCGAGCCTGCCGAAAATCCCGATTTTCACTCGCTGCGGCGGCGGGTAGCGTAAGGCTATCCGCAACTGACAGGAGAGTGTGATGCCATCAAAATCCCAGGCCGGGCAACAGGCGTTCGGCGATATCGCCCCTAAGTTGGCGCAGCTCAGCGACAGCGTCTTGTTTGACGATGTTTGGCAGCGGCCGGCGCTGAGCCCGCGCGAACGCAGCCTGATCACCGTCGCCGCGCTGGTGGCGCTTAACCGCGTGGAACAGCTGCCGTTTCACCTGCAGCTGGCGCAGCGCAACGGCGTGGCGCATCAGCAACTGGCCGAGCTCATCACCCATCTGGCGTTCTACGCCGGCTGGCCCGCGGCGGCGTCGGCCGTGGCGCGCCTGCGCGAGCTGGAACAGGAGGACAACCATGCCGTTTAGCCGCATCGCCCTGCATCAGGGCAAGTCCGCCGACTATCTGCAAACCTTGTCCGACAGCCTGCATCAGGCGCTGGTGGAGGCCTTCGAGGTGCCGCCGGCGGACAGGTTTCAGGTTATCGATCAATACCGCCCCGGCGAACTTATCTACGATCGCGATTATCTCGGTGGGCCGCGCAGCGCGGATTTCGTACTGTTTTACATCACCGCCGGGCGGCCTCGCGACACCGACACCAAGCGGCGCTTCTACGGGCGGCTGGCGGCGCTGCTGGTGGAAAACCTGCGGCTGAATCCTGAGGATGTGATGGTGGTGATCACCACCACCCAGCGGGACGAGTGGTCGTTCGGCGCCGGGCGCGCTTCGATGATCGATCCGCAGGCGTAACTCGGGCTGACGTCGCCGGCGGTCTGTGGGACAATAGCGCCATCATTTCGTTTAGATAAGAGTTGAATGGCGCTCTCCTCCGCAGTTAAAGATCAGATTGGCCAGTGGTACAAAGCCCTGCAGCAGCAAATACCGGATTTTATTTCCCGCGCGCCCCAGCGCCAGATGATCGCCGAGGTGGCGAAGACGCTGGCCGGCGACTACCCGCGCCATCTGGCGATCGAGGCGCCGACCGGCGTCGGCAAAACGCTGTCTTACCTGATCCCGGGCATCGCCGTCGGGCGGGCGGAGAGCAAGCCGCTGGTGGTGAGCACCGCCAACGTGGCGTTGCAGGACCAGATCTACAGCAAAGATTTGCCGCTGCTGAAGAAGATTATCCCCGATCTGAAATTTACCGGCGCCTTTGGCCGTGGGCGCTACGTGTGCCCGCGCAACCTGGCGGCGATGAGCACCGACGTCAGCCAACAGGGCGATCTGACGCTATTTCTCGACGACGAGCTGGCGCCGTCCAGCGGTGAAGAGCAGGCGCTGTGCCAGAAGTTGACCAAGGCGTTGGCCCGCTTCGAGTGGGACGGGCTGCGCGATCACTATCAGCAGAGCATCGACGATCCGCTGTGGGCCAAGCTGAGCACCGACAAGGCCAACTGTCTGGGGCGCAACTGCCACTACATCCGCGAATGCCCGTTCTATATCGCCCGCAAAGAGATCGAAAGCGCCGACGTGGTGGTGGCCAACCACGCCCTGGTGATGGCGGCGCTGGAGACGGAATCGGTGCTGCCAAACCCGAAAGAACTGCTGCTGGTGCTGGACGAAGGCCACCATTTGCCGGAGGTGGCGCGCGACGCGCTGGAGATCGACGGGGAAATCACCGCGCTGTCGACCAACCTGCAGCTGGACATGATCGTGCGCCAGGTCGAGCAGTGCATGACGCAGTACCGGCCGAAGAACCCGCCGGGGCTGAGCAACAGCGAGCGGCTGAAGAACCATTGCGAAGAGCTGCGCGAACTGGTGCAGATCTTCGAGCATCAGGTCAGCGCCTACCTGCCCGGCGACAGCGTGGCGGCCGAGCACCGTTTTGAAATGGGCGAGCTGCCGGCGGAGATGGTGGAGAGCTGCGCTCGGCTGTTCAAACTGACCGATGCATTGCGTGGGCTGGCGGAGTTCGTGCTTAACGATCTCACTGAGCAGACCGGCAAGCACGACATCATGCGCCTGCATCGCGCCATCCTGCAGATGAGCCGCACGCTGGGCTATCTGGAGGCGATGAGCAAGCTGTGGCGGCTGGCGGCGCTCGACAAGTCGTCGAACGCGCCGATCTCCAAATGGGTCACGCGCGAGCTGCGCGATAACGTCACCCATCTGTATCTGCACTGCGTCGGCATTCGCGTCAGCGATCAGCTGGAGAAGCTGCTGTGGCGCAAGGTGCCGCACGTGGTGGTCACCTCGGCCACGCTGCGTTCGCTGAACAGCTTCGCGCGTTTGCAGGAGATGAGCGGGCTGAGCGAGAAGGCCGGCGATCGCTTCGAAACGCTCGCTTCGCCGTTCAATCACGTCGAGCAGGGCAAGATTGTCATTCCGCAGATGCGTTATGAACCGGCGCTCGCCAACGAAGCGGAGCACCTCGAGGAGATGGCGCGCTGCTTCCGCGCCGAGCAGGCGAGCGGCAAGCACAAAGGCATGCTGATCCTGTTCAGCAGCCACCGGGCGATGCAGACCTTCCTCAGCTACGTGACCGATCTGCGGCTAATGCTGCTGGTGCAGGGCGACCAGCCGCGCTACCGGCTGGTGGAAGAGCACCGCAAGCGGGTGGAGAAGGGCGTCGCCAGCGTGCTGGTGGGGCTGCAATCGTTCGCCGAAGGGCTGGATTTGAAAGGCGAGCTGCTGACCCAGGTGCATATTCACAAAATCGCGTTCCCGCCGATCGACAGCCCGGTGATCATCACCGAGGGCGAGTGGCTGAAATCGCTGAAGCGTTATCCGTTCGAGGTACAGAGCCTGCCGAGCGCCTCGTTCAACCTGATCCAACAGGTCGGCCGTCTGATCCGCAGCAACCAATGCCACGGCGAGATCGTAATCTACGATCGCCGGCTGCTGACCAAAAATTACGGTTCGCGGCTGCTGGCGTCGCTGCCGGTATTCCCGATCGAACAGCGCGCGGTGCCGGAGGCCGACAAGGCGCATCTGGCGGCGCTGAAATCCGCCGCCGACGCGGCCAAAAAAGAGAAGAAGTGCGGCAACCCGTTCGCCCGCAAGCGTCGGCGTTAATCAGAGCAGCGGCGGCAGGCGGCGTTTAACCGGCGTGGTTTTCACGATTGAGGTGTTGCTCTGCGCATGCTCGGCCAGCCGGTCGAGGGTGTGGTCGAGCTGCTCCATCGAGTGCGCCACCAGCCGCACGATAAAGCAGTCTTCGCCGGTTACCTTGTCGCATTCGACCACTTCCGGGATCGCCTGAATCAGCTGTTCGACCTTCTTCAGCATGCCCGGCAGCGGCTTGATGCGCACCAGCGACTCGAAGGCGTAGCCCACCGCCTGCAGATTGACGTTCAGGGTATAGCCCTGGATCACGCCGCTTTCCTCCAGCCGCCGCAGCCTTTCCGAAGTGCTCGGCGACGACAGCCCCACCTGCGCGCTCAGCGTCTTCAACGACGCGCGCGCGTCCTGCGCCAAAAGAGTCAGGATCTGGCGATCGATATCATCCATAACGCCTCCGTTAGGTATTTTCTTGATTATAGCTACGAGAAAAAGGCAGTTAAGCATATCTGCCTTTTTTATGCCATGGAAAGCCGCCCCGCAAAGCCGCAAGCTATGTCTCTGGACCGATTTGGAGAAACGCACCATGAATGCAGAGATAAAACGCGGATCGCTGGAGATGACGGCGGCGATGTTGATTTCCGGCTCCATCGGCTGGTTTGTGCTGATGTCCGGCCAGCCGGTGGTCAACGTGGTGTTTTGGCGCTGCGCGGTAGGGGCGCTGGTGCTGCTGGCGGTGTGCGGCGTATTGGGGCAGCTGCGACGCGATGCGCTGACGCGCGCCACGCTGCTGCTGGCGATCGCCGGCGGCGTCGCGCTGGTGATCAACTGGCTGCTGCTGTTCGCCGCCTATGCCTATGCGTCTATCTCCATCGCCACCGCGGTGTACAACACCCAGCCGTTTATGCTGGTGGGGCTGGGGGCGCTGTTTCTGGGGGAACGGCTGACCGCCCGCAAGCTGTTATGGCTGGGGCTGGCGTTTGGCGGCATGATGCTGGTGGTGCTGGCGCAGCCACGGCAGGCGGGGGGACAGAGCCATTATCTGGTGGGCATTGCGCTGGCGCTCGGCGCGGCGTTTTTCTACGCCCTGATGGCGCTGGCGGCCAAGCGGCTGAAAGGCACGCCGCCGCACCTTATTGCGTTGATTCAGGTGGCGGTGGGAGCGGTGATGCTGCTGCCGTGGGTGGATTTTCATACCTCGGTAAGCGCTGGGCAGTGGGGAATGCTGGCGACGCTCGGCGTGCTGCACACCGGCCTGATGTACGTGTTGATGTACGGCGCTCTGCAGAAGCTGCCGACCAACCTGATCGGCTCGCTGTCGTTCATCTATCCGATCGCCGCCATGCTGGTGGATCGGCTGGCCTTTGGCCACCGGCTGGCGGTGTGGCAGCTGCTGGGCGCGGCGATTATCCTGCTGGCGGCGGCGGGCATGAACCTGCTGGGCGAACGGCGACCGCGATTGACGCCGCTGCCGGCCAGCCGGCGCGATGGCTGATGCTCAGTTCGGTTTTTTCAGCCGACGCCATAAAGTGGTGCGGCTGATCCCGAGCAATCGGGCGGCGGCGGCGTGGTCGCCGCCGCATTGCGCCAGCGCTGCTTGGGCGGAAAGGGGCGGCTCTGGCGCCTCGGGCGAGGTTGGCGCCGCCAGTTCCGGCAGCAGCCACTGCAGCGTTTCACCGCTTGGCGCGGCGCCGGTGCTCAGCATCAGCGCCAACCGTTCCATCATGTTGCGCAGCTCGCGCAGGTTGCCGGGCCAGGCGTAGTGACTGAGCGCGGCGTAACAGCCGGACATGGCGGTGCGCAGCGGCTCGCTCAGCGGCACGTCGAGCGCCGCCAGCGACTGTTTCAGAAAGTGTTCCGCCAGCATCGCGATATCGTCGCCGCGCGTCCGCAGTGGCGGCAGCTGCAGCCGCAGGGCGCTCAGGCGGTAGAACAGGTCTGCACGAAATTCGCCCAGCTGAATCGCCTGTTCCAGCCGGTTGTGAGTGGCGCTGATGACGCGAAAATCGACCGCCACCGGCTGTTGCCCGCCGACCCGGGTGACGGTTTTCTCTTCCAGCACGCGCAGCAGCCGGGTCTGCAGATGCAGCGGCATTTCGCCGATCTCATCCAGAAACAGGGTGCCGCCGTTGGCGGTCTCCAGCAGCCCGCGCCGGCCGCCGCGCCGTGAGCCGGTAAAGGCGCCTTCCTCATAGCCGAACAGTTCTGCCTCCAGCAGCGATTCGGCGATGGCGCCGCAGTTGATGGCGACGAACGGCGGTGTTGCGCCTCTGGACGGCGCGCCGCGCCGGGAAAAGTATTCCCGGTGGATCGCCTGCGCCGCCAGCTCTTTGCCGGTGCCGGTTTCTCCTTCGATCAACACCGCCGCCGGCGAGCGGGCGTACAGCATGATGGTGCGCCGCGCCTGCTCCATCTGCGGGGAGTCGCCCTGCAAATCGCCCAACCCATAGCGCGGCTGCAGGGTATTGCGCGTGGCGTAGTCGCCGCGTTTGGCGTTGCCCAGCATCAGGCGCGTCACGTCCAGCGCATCGCTGAAGGCGGCGCGCAGGGTGGCAGCGGAATAGAGAAAAATGGCGGTGAGCCCGGCCTCTTCCGCCAGATCGCTGATGAGGCCCGCGCCGACCACGGCCTGAATGCCGGCGGCTTTCAGCTCGGCGATCTGGCCGCGGGCGTCCTCTTCGGTCACGTAGCTGCGCTGCTCCAGCGGCAGATCGAAGGTTTGCTGGAACTCCATCAGCGCGGGCAGCGGCGTTTTGTAGGTGATGACGCCGATCCGATCGGCGGTTCTGCGCGCCTTGCTCAGCGCCTGCAGCAGATCGAAGCCGCCGGGTTTGACCAAAATGACCGGCACCGACAGGCGGCTTTTCAGGTAGGCACCGTTGGAGCCGGCGGCGATGATGGCGTCGCAAGGCTCGGTCGCCAGGCGAGCGCGAATATGCTGCACCGCTTCCTCAAAGCCGAGGCGGATCGGGGTGATGGTCGCCAGGTGGTCGAACTCGAGGCTGATATCCCTGAACAGGTCGAACAGACGGGTGATGGAAACGGTCCAGATCACCGGTTTGTCCGGCGTGCGGGGTGGCGTGATGTGATCGCTCATAGTCTGTTACCGAATGAAAGTGGTTGCAGTAGGTGTAGCCTTGTTTCAGTCATGTTTCAAATATGCCGCGTGAAACAGCGATTGAAACGTTAACTGAAACGTTTTTTATCGCTTGGCCTGCCCAATGGCGACGCGGATTTTATAACTCACTTATTTTTATCGTTTTTAATTTTTTCCTTCACCGAAGTGCAACCTGGCCCGCCCCTTGCTCTGTCTGTTTCATCTAGCTAATCGGAGAGAACGTCATGACGCTGCGCTCACCCGGGCTCGCCTTTCGTCAGGCCCTGAGTAACGAAAAACCCCTGCAAATTGCCGGTGCGATCAACGCCAACCATGCCCTGCTGGCCCAGCGGGCCGGATTCCAGGCCATCTACCTTTCCGGCGGCGGCGTGGCGGCCGGTTCGTTGGGGTTGCCGGACCTGGGCATTTCGACGCTGGACGATGTGCTGACCGACATTCGCCGCATCACCGACGTCTGCCCGCTGCCGCTGCTGGTGGATGTCGACAGCGGCTTCGGCGCTTCGGCGTTCAACGTCGCCCGCACGGTGCGCTCTGTGAGCAAGGCCGGGGCGGCGGCGCTGCATATTGAAGATCAAGTCGGCGCCAAACGCTGCGGCCATCGGCCCAATAAGGCCATCGTTTCCACCGAAGAGATGGTGGATCGCATCAAAGCGGCGGTGGATGCGCGCAGCGATCCGGACTTCGTGATCATGGCGCGCACCGACGCGCTGGCGGTAGAGGGGCTGGAGGCGGCCATCGAGCGTGCTCAGGCCTACGTGGCGGCCGGGGCCGACATGTTGTTCCCGGAGGCGATTACCGAACTGGGCATGTACCGCCGTTTCGCCGAAGCGACCGGGGTGCCGATCCTCGCCAACATCACCGAGTTCGGCGCGACGCCGCTGTTCACCACCGATGAGCTGCGCAGCGCGCAGGTGGATATGGCGCTGTATCCGCTGTCGGCTTTCCGGGCGATGAACCGGGCGGCGGAGCGGGTGTACCGCGCCCTGCGCGAGGAGGGCACGCAGAAAAACGTCATCGACACCATGCAGACCCGCAACGAGCTGTATGAAAGCATCAACTACTATTTGTTCGAAGAGAAACTCGACGCTCTGTTCGCGCGCCAGCGCGACGAATAAGCGCCATTCACGCAATAGCCAAATGAGGACAGTATGAGCCAAGCGATCCCTCCGCAAAGCCCGACTGGCGATAAGCCGAAAAAATCCGTGGCGTTATCCGGCGTGCCCGCCGGGAATACCGCGCTGTGCTCCGTAGGGCGCAGCGGCAACGATCTGCACTATCGCGGTTACGACATTCTCGATCTCGCGCGCCACTGCGAGTTTGAAGAGGTGGCTCACCTGCTGATCCACGGCAAGCTGCCCAACCGCGACGAACTTCATGCCTATAAACATCGCTTGAAAGCGCTGCGCGGCCTGCCGGCCAGCGTGCGCACGGTGCTGGAGGCCCTGCCGGCGGCGTCTCACCCGATGGACGTGATGCGCACCGGCGTCTCGGCCCTTGGCTGCACCCTGCCGGAAAAAGAGCAGCACGGCGCGGCCGGCGCGCGCGACATCGCCGACCGGCTGCTGGCGTCGCTGGGATCGATGCTGCTCTACTGGTATCACTACAGCCACAACGGCGAACGCATTCAGCCGGAGACCGACGATGACTCCATCGGCGGCCACTTCCTGCACCTGCTGCACGGCGAAGCGCCTTCCGCCAGCTGGGAGCAGGCGATGCACGCCTCATTGATCCTCTACGCCGAGCATGAGTTCAACGCCTCGACCTTCGCCGGCCGGGTGATCGCCGGCACCGGATCCGATATCTATTCGGCGATCGTCGGCGCCATTGGCGCGCTGCGCGGGCCGAAGCACGGCGGCGCCAACGAGGTGTCGCTGGAGATCCAGCAGCGCTATGAAACGCCGGACGAAGCGGAAACCGACATTCGCCGTCGCATCGATAACAAAGAGGTGGTGATCGGTTTCGGGCATCCGGTGTACACCGTCTCCGATCCGCGCCATCAGGTGATCAAAGAGATCGCGCTGCGCCTGTCGCAGGAAGCGGGCGCGATGAAGCTGTATGACATCGCCGACCGGCTGGAGAGCGTGATGCGCGACACCAAAAAGATGTTCCCCAACCTCGACTGGTTCTCGGCGGTGTCTTATTACCAGCTGGGCGTGCCCACCGAAATGTTTACGCCGCTGTTTGTCATGGCGCGCGTCAGCGGCTGGTCGGCGCACATCATCGAGCAACGGCAGGACAACAAAATCATTCGTCCGTCCGCCAACTATACCGGGCCGGAAACGCGGGCGTTCGTACCGCTGGATCAGCGCTGAGCGCCGATCGTTATCGTGTCATTTTCACTATGGAGCCTTTGGGAATCATGATGCTTGAGTCTGCCAATACCCGCCGCCCGTCGTTCGATCGCGAAATGGTCGATATCGTCGATTATGTGATGAAAGAGGCCGTCGATACCCCGGCGGCGTATCGCACCGCCCACTATTGCCTGCTCGATACCCTCGGTTGCGGGCTGGAGGCGCTGAGCTACCCGGCCTGCAAGAAACTGATGGGGCCGGTGGTGCCGGGCGCCGAGGTGCTGAACGGCAGTCGGGTGCCGGGCACCCGCTTCCAGCTGGATCCGGTGCAGGCGGCGTTCAATATCGGCGCCATGATCCGCTGGCTCGATTTCAACGACACCTGGCTGGCGGCGGAATGGGGCCACCCGTCAGATAACCTGGGCGGGATCCTGGCGGTAGCCGACTGGCTCTCTCGCCAGGCGGTGGCGGCGGGCAAAGCGCCGCTGACCATGCGGCAGGTACTGATCGCCATGATCAAGGCGCACGAGATCCAGGGCTGCCTGGCGTTGGAAAACGCCTTCAACCGGGTGGGGCTGGATCACGTGCTGCTGGTGAAAGTGGCGTCCACCGCGGTGGTGGCGCAGATGCTCGGCCTGAGCCGCGCGGAGATCCTGAACGCGGTATCGCTGGCGTGGGTGGACGGACAGTCGCTGCGCACCTATCGCCACGCGCCGAACGCCGGCACCCGCAAATCCTGGGCGGCGGGGGATGCGACCTCCCGCGCGGTGCGGTTGGCGCTGATGGCCGCCACCGGCGAGATGGGTTATCCCTCGGCGCTGACGGCGCCGACCTGGGGGTTCTACGACGTTTCTTTCAACGGCAAACCCTTCCGCTTCCAGCGGCCGTACGGCGCGTACGTGATGGAGAACGTGCTGTTTAAAATTTCGTTCCCGGCGGAGTTCCATGCCCAGACCGCCGTGGAGGCGGCGATGACGCTGCATCGCCAGATGCAGGCCGCTGGCAAAACCGCCGCCGACATCGCCAGAGTGAGCATCCGCACCCACGAGGCCTGCCTGCGCATTATCGACAAGCAAGGGCCGCTGGATAATCCGGCGGATCGCGATCACTGCATTCAGTATATGGTGGCGATCCCGCTGCTGTTCGGGCGGCTGACGGCGGCCGATTACGAGGATCGGGTGGCCGAGGATCCGCGCATCGACGCGTTGCGCGGCAAGATCCACTGCCATGAAGATCCCGCCTTCACCCGCGATTATCACGATCCGGAAAAACGCTCGATCGCCAATGCGCTGACGATAGAGTTCACCGACGGCAGCCGTCTGGATGAAGTGGCGGTGGAGTACCCCATCGGCCATGCGCGGCGGCGCGAAGAGGGCATCCCGCTGCTGATCGAGAAGTTCAAAATCAACCTGTCGCGCCAGTTCCCGGCTCTGCAGCAGCAGCGCATTCTCGAGGTGTCGCTGGATCGGCAGCGGCTGGCGCAGATGCCGGTCAACGAGTACCTGGATTTGTGGGTGATCTGACGCGAGCGGCGCTGACAAGCCATGTCGGCGCCGCTATGATGAATGCTCCATTCCCGTTCGTTTTCTTATCAGGTGATTCATGATTGATGCCGCAACGCTGCTGTTGTTTTCCGGCGCCTGCGTGGCGCTGGCGCTCACCCCCGGTCCGGATATGCTGCTGATCGCTTCGCGCAGCGTCAGCCAGGGGCGGCGCGCCGGTTTCGCTTCGCTGGCGGGCATCCAGCTCGGCACGTACTGCCACGCGCTGGCGGCGGCGCTGGGGTTGTCGCAACTGTTCGTCGCCGTGCCGCTGGCCTACGACGCGGTGAGGATGCTGGGTGCCGCCTATCTGCTCTATCTGGCGTGGAAAACGCTGCGATCCGGCAGCAGTCTGCAGGCTTCTTCCGGGTTGCAGGCGGTGCCGACGGCGCGCATTTTCCGTCAGGGATTGTTCACCAACATCCTCAACCCGAAAATGGCGCTGTTCGTGCTGGCGCTGTTCCCGCAGTTTATCGATCCGCGCGCCGGCTCGGTGGTGGTGCAGATGCTGGCGCTGGCGACGGTGTTGAATCTGGTGGGCTTGCTGATTAACGGCGGGATGATCCTGGCGGTCAGCGGCATGAAAAGCCGCTTTGCCGGCCGCCGTTTCAGCGCCCGTTGGCCGAACTACCTGCTGAGCGGGGTATTCGCCGGGCTGGCCTGCAAACTCATTTTCGACAGTCGTCGTTAACCCTCGCGCAGCAGCGCTTCAAACACCGCGCTGGCCGGTTCGTCCGGCAGCGCGCTGTACATCACCAGCCGCAGGTGATTCTCTTCGTCGACGATGAAAGAGGCATGGTCAAAGGTGACCGGGCCGATTTCCGGGAGGGTGAAGCTGCGCCGCCCCTGGCAACGCCCGTGAATGTCATGCTGCCGCCAGAGCTGGCGGAACTGCGGCGATACCCGCTCCAGCGCCTGCACCCGTTGACGCATCACCTCATCCTCCGGCGCACGGGCATAGTCGCGCCGGAAACTGGCCAGGATCTGCGGCGCCTGCGCCCGCCACTCCAGCAGGCGCGCATTGAGCTGCGGATCGGCAAACAGCATCCACAACATGTTGCGCTCTTGCGCCGGGCGCTCGTCGATGGCGAACAGCCGCTGCGCCGCCGGGTTCCAGGCGATGATGTCCCAACTGAGGTTCATGACGTAGGCCGGCCGCAGCGCCAGATCGTCCAACAGCCGCCGCACCAACGGCGAAACCTGGCACCACTGATGTCCGACCGGCACCGGTGGCCGCTGATGCGCCAATAAGAACAGGTGGTAGCGGCCGGCGGCATCGAGCTGCAGCACCCGCGCCAGATTTTCCAAAAACGCCACCGAGGCATTGATTTCCCTGCCTTGCTCCAGCCAGGTGTACCAGGTGAGGCCGACGCCGGCCAGCGCCGCGACCTCCTCACGCCGCAATCCCGGCGTGCGGCGGCGGCTGCCGCTCGGCAAACCGACCGCCTGCGGCGACAGCTGTTCTCGTTTTTGACGCAGAAAATCCGCCAGTTCGTGGCGGGTGCGTTCCAGGGTGCGTGGGGGCATGGCGGCCGTCCTGTTGCTGTTAGTAATAGTATAACTGGCTATATAGTAACAGTTTAAACCCTGTTCCATACTGCGGCCATCATAATCTCTGGAGGTGGTATGGAACATTCATTATCTGGTGAACGGCGGGGATTGCCCGGCCTGCCGGTACTGCTGTTGGGCGGTTTTGTCACGGTGTTCGATCTGTTTGTGGTCAATGTGGCGGCGCCGGTGATCCAGCAACAGTTCGCCGCCGATTTCGCCGCTATCGGTTTGATCGTCGCCGGTTATGAGCTGGCGTTTGGGGTACTGCTGATCGCCGGCGGACGCCTGGGGGATCGCTTCGGGCGTCGGCGTCTGTTCAGCCTCGGCATGTTGGGATTCACGCTGAGTTCCCTGTTGTGCGGGCTGGCGGGGTCGCTTAGCCTGCTGATCGCCGCCCGTGTTCTGCAAGGCGCGGCGGCGGCGCTGCTGTTCCCGCAGATCTACGCCCTGATGCGGGTGCTGTACCCGCCGCAACAGCGGCGGCGCGCTTTCGCCTGGCTGGGGATGACGCTGGGATTGGCGGCGATCTTCGGACAGATCCTCGGGGGTTTCATTATCGAGGCCAATCTGTTCGGCAGCGGCTGGCGCATGATCTTCCTGATCAATCTGCCGATCGGCGCGCTGGCGCTGTGGGCGACGCGCCGCATTCCCGAATCGCGGGTGGCGCAGGCGCAGCGGTTAGACGGCGTTGGCCTGCTGCTGGCGGCGGCCGGCCTGTCGCTGTTGCTGCTGCCATTGCTGGAAGGGCCGGCGCGCGGTTGGCCGTGGTGGATCGCGCCGATGCTGGCATTGGCGCTGCTGACGCTGTGGGGTTTCCTGCGCTGGGAACGCCGCCTGGCAAAGCGCGGTGGCGATGCGGTGCTCGATCCGGCGCTGTTCCGCCAGGCGGGCTTCGCACCGGGCATGGCGGTGGTGTTGGCGATTTATGCCACCGCCTCCTCGTTTTTCTTGTGCTTCGCGCTGCTGCTGCAGGCGGGGGCGGGGCTCACGCCTTTTCAGGCGGGCAGCCTGTTCGCCCCGGCCAGCGCGGCCTTTATGCTGGCCTCGATGCTGGCGCCCCGGCTGGCGCTGCGTTGGGGTAACGATGTGCTGAGCGCGGGCGTGGCGATTTACGCCGTCGGGTTGGCACTATTGATGACGCAGGCGCTGTGGGGGGCGGCGCTGGCACATCCTCTGCGGTTGCTGCCGGGGTTGGTGGTGCTGGGATTCGGCCAGGCGCTGAGTATGACGCCGCTGCTGAATCTGGTGCTCGGTTTGGCGCAGGAGCGGCAGGCGGGCATGGCGGCGGGTCTGGTTGCCACCGTGCAGCAGGTGGGGGGCGCGCTGGGCATCGTGGTCAGCGGCGTCGGCTTCGTTCCGCTGTTGGCGAGCGGCGGCGCGGCGGAGCGCTACGCCCAGGCGTTCGCTGGCGCCATGGTGTTTAATCTGTTGGCGATGGGCGTCGCCCTGCTGTTATTAAACCGGATCAACCGAAATAGCCGGAAAGCGGATCTTAAGTAGGCCGCCGGCGGGTGCTTTACTGTCGTCATCATGAGAGAGCGATAAGGAGCCACACTGATGTTTCAACCCGCCGCATTTCGCGAAGACGATCTTGATACCCAACTGGCGCTGGTGCGCGCCCATCCGCTCGGGCTGCTGGTCAGCCACGGCGAACAGGGATTGACGGCCGATCCGCTGCCGTTTGTGGCCGATGTCGAGCAAGGGCAGCTCCGGCTGCGGGGGCACCTGTCGCGCGCCAACGAACACTGGCGGCGGTTGCAACAGGTGGCCGAATGTCTGGTGATCTTTCAGGGCGTGGAGGGCTATGTGTCGCCCGGCTGGTACCCGAGCAAGCGCCAGAGCGGCAAGGTGGTGCCGACCTGGAACTACAGCGTCGTGCAGCTGTATGGCGTGCCGACGGTGACGGACGACCCGGCCTGGCTGCGCCGGCAGCTGATCGATCTGACCGCGCAGCAGGAAGGGCGGCGTCCTGAACCCTGGCGGCTCGACGATGCGCCGGCCAACTACATCGCCGCACAGCTTAAAGGCATCGTCGGTATTGAGATCGCCGTCACCCGGCGCGAAGGCAAATGGAAGATGAGCCAAAACCGCAGCGCCGACGATGCCGACGGGGTGATCGCCGGGCTGCGCGACGGCGATGAAGCGCAGCGGCGGCTGGCGGCGGAGGTTGAGCGGCGGCGCGGATAGGGTATGCTAACCGAAGAGTGAGCTGAGGGAACCTTCGGATGGATTACACCAAAATTATCAAAGAAATAGGCCGCGGCAAAAACCATGCGCGCGACCTGGACCGGCAGACCGCTTTTCAGCTGTATCAGGCGATGCTGGCCGAGGAGGTCCCCGAGCTGGAGCTGGGCGGCATTCTGATCGCGCTGCGCATCAAGGGCGAAGCCGAAGAGGAGATGCTGGGCTTCTACCAGGCGATGCAGCAGCAGGTGCTGCCGCTGCAGGCGCCGCAGGGGCGGCCATTGCCGGTGGTGTTGCCGAGCTACAACGGCGCGCGTAAGCAGGCCAATCTGACGCCGTTGCTGGCGCTGCTGCTCGCGAAGGTGGGCCTGCCGGTGGTGGTGCACGGCGTGCTGGACGACAGCACCCGCGTGACCAGCGCCGAGATTTTCCGCGCGCTTGGGCTGCCGTGGTCAGAACAGGCCGATCACGCCCAGCGGCGTCTCGATAGCGGCGAGGCGGTATTCATGCCGGTTTCCACGCTGTCGGCGCCGCTGGCGCGGCAGCTCGGGTTGCGTTGGCGCATGGGGGTGCGCAACAGCGCCCATACGCTGGCCAAGCTGGCGACGCCGTTCGGCGAACAGGATGCGCTGCGCCTCGCCAGCGTCTCACACCCGGAGTATGTCGGCCGGGTGGCGTCGTTTTTCCGCCAGATCGGCGCCCGCGGGCTGCTGATGCACGGCACGGAAGGCGAAGCTTACGCCAACCCGCTGCGCTGCCCGCAAATTCACCATATCGTCGGCGGCGAACAGCGCATCTTGCTGGAACGCACCTTACAGGATGAAACGCCGCTCTTGCCGGCGGCGAAAGACGCGGAAACCACCGCGCGCTGGACCGAGCGCTGCCTGGCCGGCGAGGTGGCGATCCCGCTGGCCATTCAGCGGCAGATCGCCTGTTGTCTGGTGGCCACCGGCGAAAGCGAGACGCTGGAGCAGGGGCTGCGGCGCCTGCATCAGGCCTAAGCGAGACTATACTGGGATATTTCCTCATCGGCTGAGAAGGACGGTTATGCAACAGGCTCTCGATTACTTCAATCAATTGAACCAGGATTACCTCGACGTTCACCGTGCCAAAGAAGAGCTGTTCTGGCAAAACTACATGGGCACCGGCGGCGAAGACGTCTCGGCGCGCTTTTCCGCCGCCGAAAGCGCCTATAAGCGCTTTATCGCCGAACCGCGCCGGCTCGGGGAGATCCGTACTCTGCTGGCCGGGTTGGAGGCGTTGCCGCAGGAGGCGCAGCGCGATGCGCTGATCCACGGCCTGCAGGGTTGGCTGCGCTTTTTCGATTGCAACGCCATTGAAGATCCGCAGGCGCAGGCGCTGTTGGATCAGATCATCCACGCCGAGTCCGATCTCTACTCGCGCCGCAAGGGCTATCAGGTCACCCATCTGAACGCCGACGGCCAGCGCGTGGCGGCTTCGCTCGGCGAGCTGCTGACCAATCAGGCGACCAACCCGAATGAAGAGTATCGCCGCAGCTCGCAGCAGGCGCTGCGCGATCTGGAGCAATGGCTGCTGCATAACGGCTTGCCGGAGCTGATTGGCCTGCGCAACCGCTTTGCGCGCCAGATGGGCTATCGCAACTATTTCGACTACAAGGTGAACAAAACCGAGCGTATGACGCCGGAACAGCTGTTCGCCATTCTGGATCGCTTCGAGCGGGAAACCCGCGAGGCCAACGCGCGCAGCCTGCAGCAGCTGGCGGCCGAGAAGGGCAGCCAGGCGCTGGAACCGTGGAACGTGCGCTTCGCCAGCGCCGGCGACGTCACCCGCCAACTGGATCCTTATTTCCCGTTTTCCCGTTCGTTGGAACGTTGGGTCGACAGCTTCAAACGCCTGCACATCGGTTTTGGCGGCGCGGAGATGAACCTCGATCTGCTGGTGCGCAAAGGCAAGTATGAGAATGGCTTTATGCACGGCCCGGTGCCGCCGTTTGTGCGCCAGGGGGAATGGGTGCCGGCGCGCATCAACTTCACCAGCCTGGCGCAGCCGGGGCAGGTAGGCAGCGGTGCTTACGGGCTCAATACCCTGTTCCACGAGGGCGGCCATGCGGCGCACTTCGCCAATATTCGCCAGAACGCGCCGTGCTTCTCGCAGGAGTTCCCGCCGACCTCGATGGCCTATGCCGAAACCCAGTCGATGTTCTGCGACAGCCTGCTCGACGACGCCGACTGGCTGAAACGCTATGCGAAAAACGCTGCCGGCGAAGCGGTGCCCGATGCGTTGATCGAGGCAGGCATTGCGGCGCGTCAGCCGATGCGCGCGTTCAATGAACGCCATATCCTGCTGGTGCCGTACTTCGAATGGGCGCTGTATCAATGGGATGACGCACAGCGCACGCCGGAAGCCATCACCGCGCTGGCGCGCGAGATCGAGCAAAAAATCCTCGGCATCAGCGGCAGCCCGCGCCCGACGCTGGCGATCCCGCATCTGCTGTCGCTGGAGTCAGCCTGTTCTTACCAGGGCTATCTGTTGGCGATGATGGCGGTGGAACAAACTCGCCAGTTCTTCCTGCAGCGCGACGGTTACCTGACGGACAACCCGGCCATCGGCCCGGATCTGGCGCGGCACTATTGGTTGCCGGGCAACAGCGTCAGCCATGACGACACGCTGCGCAGCCTGACCGGCGAAGGGTTCAACCCGGACTATCTGGCGCAGGCCTGCAATCAGACGGTAGCGCAGGCGTGGCATGAGGCGCAGCAGACGATGGCCGCCGCCGCCGCGCGCCCGCAACCGCCGGCGGATTTCGATTTGCAGGCGCATATTCGGGTGGTGGACGGCGAGACGGTATTGGCGGATAACGCCGACGGTGACGAACGAATGTGCCGCGACTTCGCTGCGGCGATAGAGGCGCGCCTGGCTTAAGGCGGATAATAAAATCCACGCCGCGGCGTGGATTTTATTTAATGGCTAAACCGGACGCTATGTTATTCGAAATAGACGTCGGGATTATCCGCCAGAGACACGAAGCTCTTGGTGTTTCTATCCAGCGTGCGAATTTCGCCGCTTTCGATGTCATAGACCCAGCCGTGCAGGCGCAGCCCGCTGTTGCGCAGACCCACAGCCACAGAAGGATGGGTTTTGATATTATTTAGCTGAGCTATAACGTTCTCTTCAACCATAGCGTTAACTTTGTCTGTTTCGCTATTCCAGGTTTTCTTCTCGACCACCGCTTTTGCCGCATCGGCATAGTGCAGCCAGTGGGCCACGGCCGGCATCGGATCGAGGCACTGACAGGAAGCGATGGCTTTCATGGCGCCACAGTTTGAGTGGCCGCAGATAACGATATCAGTCACGCCCAGCGCCACAACGGCATACTCGATGGTCGCGGATACCCCGCCCGGCTCCGGGCCAAAGGAAGGGACAATGTTGCCTGCGTTGCGGATAACGAAAAGTTGCCCCGGTTCTTGCTGGGTCACCAGCTCGGGCACCAGACGGCTGTCAGAACAGGAGATGAAAAGCGCTTTAGGATTCTGGCTGGAGGCAAGGCTGCGAAACAGTTCCTTACGCTGCGGGAAAATCTCTTTCTGGAAACTGAGGAAACCTTCAATGATATGTTGCATACAACGCTCTCTGCATCTGTAGTCTGCGTAACATGATTAATCATCCTTTCCCGTTAGTCCAGCAATGGCTAGGTAAAAAATGTGTGCTCAAGCCACCCTGCAAACCCCATTGAATACAGGGTTTCTGCCGGTTTTCGGCAACATGACCCGGCTCGTTTGCGCGTGGGTTGCCGATAGCGTGGACGGCCAGGAGCGCGCTGTCGTACCCATTCAGCGCCGACGCACGCGAACATAAAAAAAGCCCGCCGGAGTCATATCCGACGGGCTTTCTGACGACTGGAGCAAGGATTATTTGTAGATAACCGCGGTTGCGTGCATCAGGTTATTGCCGCTGGTAGAGGTGATGGTGAAAGCCTTGGCGCCTGCGGCATCGGCTTTGGCGGCCAGCTGAGAGGTCAGGCTGCTCAGGTCGGTCGCGCCGCTGGCGACGATCACGCCGGCTTTTTCGAATTGGGCGGCATCCTGGGCGCTGACGTGTTCAGCGGCGAAAGTGGTGAAAGAAACGGTAGCCAGGGCGATAGCGGCAGCAAAAGTTTTGATGGTTTTCATGTTGGTCATTCCTGTCAAAGTGAATTAGGGAGAAAGGGGTTTGCCTTTCGATGGGAAGATTATTGCGCAGTGACAGGCGGGATGAAATCGGAGAGTGTTGACGGTTTTATTCAGATTTTTTGATTGTTAATTCCCCCGTTCATCTTCTGCATAAACGGGGGAGACGATCAGCGCATCGGGCGCGTCAGGTCGAACCGGTGCTGTTCCGAAATGCCGTAGTAGGCGGTCGGGCCGCCGGCGCGCAGGATAGGTTCGGCGGCGGCGGTCTGATACACGCCGTGTTCGTCCAGCAGCGCCGGGTCGAGATGCACCGCCACCACTTCGCCCAACACCAGCCAGGTTTCCACCTGTGCGCCATCGGCGGTTTGCAGCTGAATGCACTGGGTCAACCGGCATTCGAAGTTCACCGGGCTTTCCGCCACGCGTTCGGCTTTGACCCGCCGCCCGGGCAGCGGCGTAACGCCGGCGAAGGCGAATTCGTCCTCGCCGCGCGGCAGGTTGATGGCACTGTTGTTCATCGCTTCCGCCAGCGGGCGCGTCGCCAGGTTCCAGACGAACTCGCCGGTTTCCACGATATTCGCTACGCTGTCTTTCCAGCCGGTGCTGGCGAAACCGATGATCGGCGGACGGTAGTTGAAGCAGTTGAAAAAGCTGTAGGGCGCCAGATTGCGCTGGCCGGCGGCGCTGCGGGAAGATATCCAGCCGATCGGACGCGGGCCGACGATAGCGTTCAGCGGATCGTGCGGTAGGCCGTGGCCGGCGGCGGGTTCATAATAATAACGAGATTCACGGCTCATGGGGGACCCTGTGGCAATCGATGAAGCTTTCATTGTGCCGGGTTTCCCGCCGCTGCGCCATTGCGGGCCGGATGTGTTATCTTACGCGCCGGAAATACCTTCAAGAGAGCCCGTCACGGTGGAAAAAAAGAAAACCTTCCCGCAGCAGAAAAGCGGCCTGCATCCGCGCAACCGTCATCGTTTGCGCTACGACTTCCCGGCGCTGATCGCCAGCTGCCCGGCGCTGGCGCCGTTCGTAAAACCGAACGCCTGGGGCGATGTCTCGGTGGACTTCGCCGATCCGGCGGCGGTGAAAATGCTCAACCGTGCGTTGCTGCAACACTTTTACGGCATCGAACACTGGGATATTCCGGCTGATTACCTGTGCCCGCCGATCCCCGGCCGCGCCGACTATCTGCATCACCTGGCGGACTTGTTGGCGACCAGCAACGGCGGTGAGATCCCACGCGGCAAGGGCGTGGCGATCCTCGACGTCGGCGTCGGCGCCAACTGCATCTACCCGATCGTCGGCCTGCGCGAATACGGTTGGCGTTTCACCGGATCCGAAATCGATCCGGTGTCGCTCAACTCGGCCAAAATGATCGTCGAGATGAACCCGACGCTGCGCAACAGCGTGCGTCTGCGGCTGCAGAAACAGCCGGAGCTTATTTTTACCGGCATTATCGGCGCGGCCGAGAAATTCGACGCCACCCTGTGCAACCCGCCGTTCCATGCCTCTGAACAGGAAGCGCGCGCCAGCACCCGCCGCAAGCTGCATAAGTTGGGCAAAGGGGAAGTGGCCGACAAGCCGGTACAAAACTTCGGCGGCAAGAACAACGAGCTGTGGTGCGAAGGCGGCGAAGAGGCCTTTGTGCGCAAGATGGTGGAAGAGAGCGTCGGCAAGGCCAACAACTGCCTGTGGTTCACCTCGCTTATCTCAAAGAACACTACGCTGCCGGCCATCTACCATGCGCTGAAGGTGGCGGGCGCGGCCGAGGTGCGCAACATCGAGATGGCGCAAGGGCAGAAGATCAGCCGCTTCGTCGCCTGGACCTTCCATGACGCCGAGCAACAGGCCGCCTGGGCGGCCGAACGCTGGCGTTAATCCTTCCGGCGCCGGCTATCCTGTCGGCGCCGACAAAAATCCGCATTTTACCTTTCAATTTTCATGGCTTACGTTATTCTCAATACGAGTTTAATAATAAAAATCTTAGTCTGTTGGTTTATTTAAAATCGAATAATTACTTTACTGAATAAATAAATTTAATCCGGTTAATAGCAATAACCAGAAGGATCGGCGTTGCCCGCTCCTTCCGCAATGGCACGTCTGCGTGTGGGCGCGGCATGTGGCCAGGAAAATAAGAAAAGCGCCATCATCTGCCACAAGGACTACACCTTATGCTGTTACGATTCAGTCAGTTAACTACCCACACCGGCGCCGAACTGAGCGCGATAGAACACGCCGTGCCAATGATCGTATTCTCGCCAGAGGGCAGGGTATTGCGCGCCAACGATCTTTTTCTCAGCACGCTGGGATTTCAGCGTGATGACGTGATAGGCCAGCATCACCGTATTTTCTGCGATCCGAACTATGTCGCCAGCCCGCTGTATCGCAAACATTGGGAGACGCTGAATCAGGGGCAACCCATCACGGACACCATAAAGCGCATCGCGAAAAACGGCGAGGCGGTATGGCTGCAGGGCACTTACGCGCCGGTACTGAATAAACAGGGTAAGGTGGTGGAAATCGTCAAGATCGCCAGCGAAGTGACCGAGCGAGTGACCCAGGCGCAGGAACATCGCAGCCTGCTGGCGGCGCTGAATCGATCGATGGCGATGATCTCTTTTACGCCGCAGGGCACCATTGTCAGCGCCAACGACAATATGCTGGCGCTGATAGGTTATCGGCTGGACGAGGCGCGTGGGCAGTCGCATGCGGTGCTGTGCCTGCCGGAGTTCGTCGCTTCCGACGACTATCGGCGGCACTGGCAGCGTCTGGCGCGCGGCGAGTTTATCACCGGGCGTTTTGAACGCATCAATCGGCGCGGTGAGCGAGTATGGCTGGAGGCCAGCTATAACCCGATCCTCGACAACGAAGGTCAGGTGGTGAAGGTGGTGAAGATTGCTCAGGACATCACTCGGCTGATGCAACAGCAGCAGCATGAAGAAGAAATGGTGCGCAGCGCCCATCACCTGTCGCTCGATACCGATCGGCAGGCGGCGCAGGGCGCGGCGATCGTGCAGCAGGCGGTGCAGGGCATGCAGCAGGTTGAAGCGGCGGCGCGTGAAACGTCGGCGGTGATCACCGAACTGGGCCAATGCTCTCAGCAGATTGGCACCATCGTCGAAGCCATTCGTAAAATTGCCGCCCAAACCAACCTGCTGGCGATTAACGCCTCCATCGAAGCCGCCCACGCCGGTGAGCACGGGCGCGGCTTTGCGGTGGTGGCCAACGAGGTACGCACGCTGGCGGAACAATCGCGCAAGGCGGCGACCGAGATCGAACGCATGACCAAGTCTATCCAGCAAGGCGTGGCGGCGGCGATCGCCGGCATGGCGACCTGCGTGGAACAGGCCGGCGGCGGTGTGGCATTGACCCATGACGCCGGAGAAGTGATTAACCAGGTCAACATCGGCATGCATGACGTCGTGAAGCTGATGCAGGCGTTTACTTCGGTGAAGCAGGGCGACGCGCTGCACTGAGTTTGCCGGACGCCGCCCCTGAAAACGGGGCGGCATTTGTCCCCTCCCTCCGATCTCTGCGCCGTTGAGCTGCGGTTCAACGTTGCCATCCTATGCTATGCTTAAAAGTGAGCGAACGTTCGTTCATTAATTTATATTCATTTGTGGCGCCAGGCGCCCCTTTCACCGTTTCGGAGCTGCCGATGGGAAACCGAGAAAAGATTGTCGACGCCGCGCTGCACAGCTTTACCGATAAGGGATTTCACCAGACCAGCATGCGGGATATCGCACAGGCGGCGGGCGTCAGCGTCGGCAACCTCTATAACCACTTTACCGGCAAGGAAGCGCTGATCGGCGAAATTGCGCTGCTTGAGAACGACGTATTCACCGAGCTCGCCGCCGGATTGCAGGGGGACAGAAAACGGCCGAAACAGGCGCTGTCGGCCTTTTTTACCGCCTATCACGCCTTTGTCTCTGCCCCCGGCAATGTACAGCTGTCGGCTGAGATCGTGGCCGAAGTGGGGCGCAACCCGGCGTTGGCCGAGCCGTTCAGCGCCAACCAGCGGCAGCTGATTGAGGCGCTGGCGACGACGATCGCCGAGGCTCAGCAAACCGGCGAGATCGCACCGGCGGTCGCGCCGTTAGCGCTCGCGCAACTGGTGCTGGACGTGATCGAAAGTCAGGCCTGGCGGCAGGCGATCTTTGCGTCGCCTTCGCCGGAGGAGACCACGCCGGTGCGGCTGCTGGAACAGCTGCTCTACCGGCATCCTTAGTCGAGGTTGATATGCTGCACATTGAGCCGTATCGCGACGCTGACCGCCTGCAAACGGCGGCGTTGATCTACGCCGCGTTCTGCGACAAGTTCCAGCGTGCGCGCCGTTTGAGCGCCCGCCGGCAGTGGCGTCTGTTTTATCGGTTGTGGAGCTGGAAGCAAAGCGGCAGCCGGGAGCGCAGCTTCGTGGTGAAACAGGACGAGCAGGTGGTGGCGGCCTTTGCCCTCAATGCGGCCGCGGCAGAGGGCGACGCCGGGCCGCGCCCGCGCGCATTGCCGATTTGGCGGCTATGCCGCTGCTACGGCTGGCTGAACGTGTGGCGCATGTATCTGCAAATTGCGGTATTGCAGCATACTCCGGCGGCCGATGAGCTGTATCTCTCTTATCTGGCGGTGGCGGAGAGTCAGCGCGGTAAAGGGGTAGGCAAGCGACTGCTGCAGTGGATGAACGATTATGCCGCCGGACCGGGCGCGGGCCGGCGTCTGAGTTTGCACGTCAGCCGGCGCAACGTCGATGCGCAGCGTTTGTATCAGCGCTGCGGTTTTCAGGTGCGGCGTGAAGAGCACTACGCTTCGCTGGGGCTGCTGTTCGGCCAGGCCGACTGGGTATTGATGGAGAGACGCTGCGGGGAGGCGAGGTGCGAAAAATAGGGCTGTTCATCGTGGCGCTGCTCCTGGCGGCGCTTGGCTGGATAATTTACGTCAATGATTTTCGCTTCGTCACCGAGCCTGTGGCGGTGACCGCCGGCGGCAATCGGTTGACCGGCACGCTGGTGTTGCCGCAGCATGCGCCAGTCAAACCCGGCGTCGTGGTGTTCGTGCACGGTGATGGGCCGGCCAACGCCAGCCGCGACGAAGGTTACTACGCCATTTGGGAGACGATGGCGCAGCAGGGCTACGCGGTTTTATCCTTCGATAAGCCGGGCGTTGGCGGTTCCGGCGGCAACTGGCTGCATCAGACCATGGCGGATCGCGCGCGGGAAACTGCCGATATCATCGATTGGGCCCGGCGGGACGGGCGTTTCGATGCGCGCTGCGTGGGGCTGTGGGGCGCCAGCCAGGCGGGTTGGGTGATGCCGGAGGTGGCGCGCTTGCGGCCTGACATTGCTTTCACGCTTGCGCTCTCGCCGGCGATCAACTGGCTGCGGCAGGGGCGTTATAACACCCGGGCGGCGATGGCGGCGGCAGGGGATGATGAGGCGCTGATCCAGGCGCGCGAGGCGCACTGGCGCCATATCCAAACGCTGCTCGAACAGCCGGACGGCTACGCGCAGTACCGCCGTGACCATGACGGCGGCGCCCCATTGAGCGCCGACCGCTGGCGCTTTATTCGTGCCAACATGGCCAGCGACGCGACGGCGGGACTGCGCTATTTCAACACGCCGGTGCACCTGATTCTGGGCGGCCGTGACGTCAACGTGGACGCGGACGAAACCGAGCGGGTGTACCGGCAGAGGATCCCCGCCTCGCTGCTGACGGTGACGCGCATCGACGAGGCCGATCACGTGATGGTCAAGCCGCTGTTCGCCCGCCATCCGTGGCTGATCAACGCGGTTGGCCTGTTTGCCCCGCGCTCGGTGCAATACGATGCCTACCGGCAGGACGTGGCGGCCTTCCTGGCCGCCCAGCCCTGCGGCAGAGGGCGCTAACCGCCGGGAGCCGCGGGCGGTGTCTGTTCTTCATGCGGCTGCGGCGCGCGAGAGATCTGCATCGCCTGTTGCGGCATGCCGATGCCGGCCCGATCGAAATGGATTTTCACCAGCCGATCGAGGGCGTATTGCACCACCCACTGTTTCAGCGCCTGCGTGCGCACCGTCACGCGGGTGGTGAACGAGCGATCGCCCAGCGCCACCACGCCGTTGAAGACCGGCTCGCCAATCAGGAAATGCTTCACCTGTTCATCCTGCTTCAGCGCCGCGATGGCCTGATGCAACACCTCGTTGACCCGATCGATGTCCTCGTCGCGGCTGACGGTGTAGTTGGCGCGGTATACCCCGAACTCACGGGCATAGTTGGCCAGCGTGGCGATCGACGAGTACGGCACGATGTGATAGACGCCGTAGTCGTCGCGCAGGCCGATCGAGCGGATGGTCATGCGCTCCACGGTGCCGGTGATGCCGCTGACGGTGACGTATTCGCCGGTGTTCATGCCGTTTTCGAACTGGATGAACACGCCGGTGATCACGTCTTTCACCAGCGTCTGGGCACCGAAGCTGATGGCCAGCCCCAGCGCGCCGGCGCCCGCCAGCAGCGGCGCGATATTGAGCCCTACCTGCGACAGCACGATCATCACGGTGATGGTGCTGATAACGATAGCCAGCACGTTGCGAAACAGCGTCAACAGCGTGCGTTCGCGCGCGCTCGGCCGCACGCCGTTGCTCAGCTCCAGCGCCAGGCGATGCTCGATCATGCTGGCCATCAGCGTCCAGCTGAACACGGCGATCAGCAGGATCAGCAGGATATGCACCAGCCCGCCGAGCGCCCGCTGGCCATTTTCGCTGCCCGCCCACTGGTACAGGTTGATCAGGTGCCAGGCGTCGAGCAGGAACAGCGTCACCGCCAGCACTACCATCACCCGCAGTATCTTCAGCCCGTTGGGGATATAGGAATTGATGCGCCGCTCGAGCATCGGGTAGCGCAGATTGACGTCGCTCGGCAGCGAAATGCGGCGAAAAATCCAGCGGGTCAGCATGCCGGACAGCAGGGCGCCGACGCCGATCACCAGCAGGCTTTTCACCGTGGCGCTCATCATAAAGCGCAGGCTGTTGCCGATGTCGAACTGCGACAGCACGAACAACACCAGAAAATAGGCGATCGCCAGCAGGTGCCAGATATGCCCCAGGCCGCGCAGGATCACGCTGAAAAACGCCATCGACCGCTCGGCCAGCAGATTGATCTGTTGCTGTATCTGCTTGCGGTTATGCAGGATTAGCCAGATGGCATACAGCGTCAGCGCCAGCATCACCACCAGGTTGACGGCGGCGGCGGCCGGGTAGCTGATCTGCACCGCCACCACCGGCACCACCACCATCAGGCCATAGCCGATCAGGCCGCTGAGCCAGGCGAGGCGGGTGTTCCAGTAGCGCGCGCTCTGGTCGCTGAAAGGAAAGGGGCGCAGATAGTCGAAGCCGGGGGCGAAAATCAGTCGCAGCACCGCCTTGAAGAATTCAATCACCGCGAAAGCGCTGAGAAACAGGGTCTGCAGCCGCAAAATGGTGGCGCTGTCGGCGTGGACGTGGCGGGCGAACAGGTTGCCCGCCGCCAGCGCCAGCAGCAGCACCAGCAGATCGATGGCGAAAGCGCCGAGAATGGCGGCGGGGCGCTTATACCATGGGCCGCGCTGCAGCCGCGCGTTGTGTCCCCAACTGCCCATGCGTTTATACAGCGGCGCGATCAGCCGCCGGATCAGATGGAACAGGGCAAAGGTGACCGCCACCGTCAGCAGAAAGTAGCCCAGCGCGCGGAAAAAGCCGGCGGGATTGAAAACGCGCTTCGGGCCGGAATCGATCAGCTTTTGCAGCGCGCCGAGCTTCTGGTTAAAGGTGCCGATGCCTTCCTGCGCCAGCGAGTTCAAGCTGTCGCTCAGCGTGGCCGGCGTCGATGCCTCCTGGGCGGCCGGCGCGGCGGCGGGGGCGTCACCGGCGGCCTGTTTCAGATGGTTGATGAGGGCCGCGCGCGCCTGGTCGTCTTGCAGCAGATCGGCCAGCGCGGCATAGGCGGCCTTCTGCTGCTCGCTCTTGTCGGCGGGGGCGGGCGGCGCATTTTGCGCCAGGGCCGGTGGCGCGAAGACGCTCAGGGTCAGCGACAGCAGCAGGAAAAGCAGATGTTCTCGCAGATGAGAACCTCGTCGGGAGTATGCGTTTGGCGGCATTGTTCCTCTCTTTGGCGTTCTGTGATCGGCGGATGTCAGAGCAATACGATGAAAACAATGAATATAGTAGGAAAGGAAGCGCGATGATGCGTGGGAGAGCGTGCGGAATGAAAGCGGCGGGCGCGCGGCGCGCCCGCCATTAATCCGCCGGGATCAGGATACGTGTTGCAGGAACTCCCGCAGGCGCGGGCTCGGCGGATGGTTGATAAGATCGTGCGGGTTGCCGTCTTCGGCAATCCGGCCTTTGTCGATAAAGATCAGGCGCGACGCCACTTTTTCGGCAAAGCCGACTTCGTGGGTGACGATAACCATCGTCATGCCTTCCTCGGCCAGATCCTGCATCACCTTCAGCACTTCGTGGCGCAGCTCCGGATCGAGCGCGGAGGTCGGCTCGTCGAACAGCATCATTTTCGGCTTCACCGCCAGCGCGCGCGCGATCGCCACACGCTGCTGCTGGCCGCCCGACAGTTCGGACGGGTAGTGATGGGCGCGTTCCGCCAGACCGACCTTGGCCAGCAGCTCGCGCGCCAGTTTTTCCGCATCGGACTTCTTCGCGCCACGCACGCGAATCGGGCCGAAGGCGACGTTTTCCAGCGCCGTCAGGTGCGGGAACAGGTAGAACTGCTGGAACACCATGCCGGCTTCCTGGCGGATCAGCCGGTCGTCCACTTTCGGATCGTTGGCTTTCAGGCCGTCGACGATCAGATCGCCGCTGGTGACCTCTTCCAGCTTGTTGATGCAGCGCAGCAGGGTGGATTTGCCGGAGCCGGACGGCCCGATGATCACCACCACTTCGCCTTTGTCGATCTTCAAATCGATGTTGTGCAGCACCTGGGTTTGGCCAAAATGCTTGGAGACGTTTTTAAATTCAATCACAGGATTTTCATCCTTCTTTCCAGACGACGCAGCACGAAGCTCAGCACCAGGGTAATAATCAGATAGATAACCGCCACGGCGCTCCAGATTTCCAGCGCACGGAAGTTTCCGGCAATAATTTCCTGACCCTGACGGGTCAGTTCCGCCACGCCGATCACGATGAACAGCGAGGTGTCTTTGATGCTGATGATCCACTGGTTGCCCAGCGGCGGCAGCATGCGGCGCAGCGCCAGCGGCATAATGACATAGCGGATGGTTTCGCGGCGCGACAGGCCGAGCGCCAGGCCGGCTTCGCGGAAACCGTTATGAATCGACAGCACCGCGCCGCGGGTGATTTCCGCGATGTAGGCGCCGGAGTTGATCATGATGGTCACCACCGCCGCAGTGAACGGGTCGATGCGCAAGTCGCTAAATGCCATCGGTAGGGCGAAGTAGATGAACATCACCTGCACCACGATTGGCGTGCCGCGGATCACTTCGATAAACACCAACGCGATGTGGTTGGCGATCCAACCGCCGTAGGTGCGGGCAAAGCCGGCGACGAGGCCGATGATCAGGCCGCCAATCAGACCGAGGACCGAAATCCACAGGGTCATTTTGGCGCCCTCTAACAAGATAGGAATGGCGGGCCAGATGGCGCTCCAGTCGAACTGCATGATATTTCTCCCGGTGATCCCAAACGTGGGCATCAGATACAACGAAGCGCAGGGGGTTAAGCGACCCCCTGTGCTTAAGTTAATAACTTGCGAAATTCACAGCTTACTTAGGTTCGGTGCCGAACCACTTCTTGTAGATCTCGTTATAGGTGCCGTTCTCGCGCAGGGTTTTCAGCGCGCCGTTCACCTTCTCGCGCAGCGCGTCGCTGCCTTTAGGGAAGGCGATGCCATACTGCTGTGCTTCCAGCGAATCGCCTACGGTTTTGAACTTGCCGGCGCCGGCCGTCTTAATGAAGTATAGGATGTTTGGCGTGTCGTGCAGCACCGCATCGGCGCGCTTGGTGCCCAGCTCCATGTAGGCGTTGTCGATGTTAGGGAACTGACGCAGGTCCTTGGTTTTGATGTGCTGCTTGGCGTAGTCCACCGAGCCGGTACCGCTCTTCACCGCCACCACTTTACCGTTGAGATCGTCGATGCTCTTCACGCTGTTGTTGTCGGCATTGACCATCACCAGCAGGCCGCTTTTGTAGTAGCCGTCGGAGAAGTCGATGGCTTTCTTGCGTTCATCGGTGATGGTGATGCCGGCCAACGCTAGATCGACGTTTTTGGTCTGCAGCGCCGGAATGATGCCGCCGAAGTCCATTGGCTTCAGGGTGTAGTCCAGCTTCAGCTCTTTGGCGACGGCGGCCCACAGATCGATGTCGAAGCCGACGTATTTGTCGCCTTGCTTGAACTCAAAAGGAACGAAAGCGGTGTCGGTGGCGACCACCAGTTTGTCTGCTGCGTGGGAACTTACGGCAAAGGCCAGAGAGAGTGCGGCCAGGGAGACTTTAAAAATCGACTTCATGAGAGGAATTCCTGTACAGGTTGCGGATTACCCATTTTTTATATTGCAGTTGGTGCCATGAAAAAATCGTGCCATGTTTTCAACTACTATAAAAACAAAGAGTTATTGCGTGATGTTGTGCCAGTCAGGCGAATTGTTATGGTTATGCACCACAATGAGGCACCGAAATGGTGCGTAAGAATTATCTTGGTGCACGGGGCTATCATTAACCAAATTTTGGCTGTGAAACAACCGATCTTTAACCTTTTTGCTTCAATATTGATAACTAACTCTAACTTTCATGAAGCACTGACGGTGCAAGCGGGGCCGCGAGAGGGGGAAAAGGGGAGCAGATAATGCTAGCGCAACTGGCTGTCTTTGCTGCCGCGCCGGTTGTACAGGCCGTTGGCCGCGTGTTTTTTGTCCTGCTCGGCCTGGCAGGCCAGGCAAAAACGCACGCCGGCTAGCGCCTTGCGGCGCGCTTCGGGGATCGCTTCCCCACATTCCTGACAATAGCGTTCGCTTTCGCCGTGCCCAAGCGCACCACGCGCGCGCTGCACCGCATCGTCGACGGTGGAATCAATCTGATCTTGTACGGCGCCGTCCGCCGCCCAACCGTTAGCCATCATGACCTCCTTACCAGGTTACCTTAGGGTTAATATGGGGCGTTTTTTGTACAATGCAACGGTCGTGTAAAAGAAAACAGGCCGGGCAAGAGCCCAGCCTGTTTTTCCCGCGATGAGAGGCGGTCTGTAACGCCTTATGGCGTTATTCGATATTGGATTCGATGAACCACAGGAACTTGTCCAGATCGCGTGAGGCGGCGGTGAACATATCGGCGGTGTCTTCGTCTTCCACTTCGGTAATGGCTTTACGGATGTCGTTCGCTACCGCGCCATAGCGATCGGCCAGCGCTTTCAGGTGCTCTTGCACGCTGTGGATATTGGTCGGGTAGCTTTTCAGCGGCGTCCGATCGTTAACGACCTGGACCGTGCCCAGCGCCACGCCGCCCAGTTGCACTACGCGCTCGGCGAAGGTGTCCTGGTGCTCGATGATGGCGGTGCGGAAGCCGTCCAGCATTTCATGAACCGCGATGAAGTTTGCGCCGCGCATGTTCCAATGCGCCTGTTTGGTGATCAACGAGAGATCGATGAATTGCACGACCTGATGGTTCAGCGCCTTAATGGCGGCCAGTTTGATTTTTTCGTCCAGATCGTTACGGGTATACAGCAGATCAGAAGATTTCGTTTTCACCAGTTTAGCGGTACTCATATCAGATATCCTCTTGATTAGTCGTTGTCCTATTTCGTTACGGGATCCATTATAGCAGGAGGATTTATTTTTGCCGTACGAAAATGGCTATTGCACAAATAGGAATAGCCTGGTGTAAATATTTCAACTCGGCTTTTGTTTTTTATTAATGCATTGAATTTTATTGTTATTTTATTTTTACTGTGCCGTAATTATTATTTACCCAGGTGACGGTTTTTCTGGGTTATCTTATTTGCATTGAGCACACTGAGCTCAGGAGAATATCCGTCTTGTTATCGTGGTGTTAAATTTAAGCCGATTCAGATTGATAGCCGCCATTGATGCCGTTACAGTAGTGAGATTATCCCCATTCTTTATATTGGCGAGTGATGAAAATTAACGTCGTCGGCACCAGCGGCAGCGGTAAAAGCACCCTGGCGCGCCAACTTGCGGAACGGCTTGGCGTTCCCTATATCGAGATGGACAGGCTCTATTGGCGGCCCGAGTGGCAGGGAACGCCCGATGACGCGTTTCTGGCGCGGGTTGAGCAGACGCTGGCTGAAGCGGGGGAGGGTTGGGTGCTGGATGGCAACTACAGCCGTTCGCAGCCAATCAAGTGGCGCGAGGTCGACTATATCCTGTGGCTGGACTACGGTTTCTGCCGCACGCTGTGGCAAGCCGTGCGCCGCGCGTGCCGGCGTGCGGCCAGCAAAAGCGAGCTGTGGCCGGGCACCGGCAATCGGGAGAGCTTCCGCCGCTCTTTTTTCAGCCGCGAGTCGATTGTGCTCTGGACGATCCGCACCTATGCCAAAAACCGGCGAAAATACCTGGCGGAGATGGCCCGAGACGATGTCGGGCACCGTTTCGTGCGCTTGCGTTCACCCCGCCAGACCGCCGATTTTCTACGGGCGCTGAGGCAGACTCACAGCAGCAGTCGGTGATGGATTTTCACCACCGCTTTCTTAATTTGCTGCGGCTGCTGCCACAAGCAGCCGGCTTTGTATGGCTCCATCTGGAAAAAAATCGCGAACATGCCGTGTGTCATATGCAGCGTTTGCGGGTGGCGTTTGATGTCCAGCAGCAGCAGGTCGCCGTTTTCCGCGTGGGGATGTTCGCGATGTCCGTCGCCCGCCAGACCGTATTCGATGCGCTCTTCGCCGCTGATCAGCAGGTGCAGAGTAATGTACTCCTGCTGCATTTCGGCCTGTTTCTCCGCCGCCGCTACCGTGGTCAGGGTCATCACGTCCATAAAGATGCTGTCGCCGTCGATCGGGTGTCGTCCCGGTGCCAGTTCGGGCAGGTCGCATCGGCGCAACTCGGTCAGGGTTGAAACCAGCGCCGGCGCGAGTCCACGGCCGAAGCGGGGGTTGAACAGGCTGTTGTGAATCACTGTTATTCTCCATGTGAGCGAAAGTCCAAATAGCCTGCGTGCAGGCCAAGAGGAAGTATGCCGGCTTGTCTCGCGGAAAACAGTTAACCCGCCTGCATTCCCGGCGTTGCGGTATGCAGGCGAGCAGGCGCTCAGGAAAGGCTTTCGAGGCGTGGTTTGGGACGGATGGTCAGGGTGGAGCCCATGGAGGCGGCGATGATGGCCGCCAGCGCCAGCCATTGCACGCCACTCAGGTGTTCGCCGAGGAACAGCATGCCGGACAGCGCCGCCATCGCCGGTTCCAGGCTCATCAGGGTGCCGAAGGTGCGCGCCGGGATTTTGGGCAGGGCGATAATCTCCAGCGAGTAAGGCAGCGCGGTGGAGAGAACCGCCACCGCCAGCGCCACCGGCAGAATATCGATGTTGAACAGTGCGGCGCCGGTTTGCCACGCGCCGATCGGGCAGAACACCAGCGCGGCGATCAGCGAGCCGAGCGCCACCGTGCCGGGGCCGTGATCGCCGCCGGCCTTCTGACCGAAGATAATATAGACCGCCCAGCAGGCGCCGGCCCCGAGCGCGCAGGCGGCGCCGAACGGATCGATCCCGGCCACGCCGTGGCCGAGCGGCAGCAGGAACCACAGCCCGGCGATCGCCAGTGCCACCCACAGGAAGTCGATCGGTCGCCGCGACGAAAACATGGCCACCGCCAGCGGGCCGGTGAACTCCAGCGCCACGGCGATGCCGAGCGGCACCGTGCGCAACGACAGATAGAACAAGTAGTTCATCGCGCCGAGCGACAGGCCGTAGATCAGCAGCGGCAAGCGGCTGCCGGCGGTGATGCGCATGCGCCACGGGCGGAAGATAATGAACAAAATCAGGGTGCCGAGGAAAAGACGCAGCGTGGTGATGCCTTCCGCGCCCACGATCGGGAACAGGCTTTTGGCCAACGAGGCGCCGCTCTGGATCGACACCATGGCGATGATTAATAAACAGATAGGCAGCAGCGCGGAGGGCGCTCTGCCGGAAGTAGATAACGACATCCTTAACGGGCCTTTTATGCGCCGTTCCTCAGCCTTGAGAAAACGGTCGAAACGGGGATGCGAGCAGTGTAAATGAAATGACGAAAATCTGTCTGAGAAAAGCGCGTATCGCGGTGAAATCCGCCGATCCTCGGATGAGATGTGGCGAATTTGGTCAAAAAGTGCGCTTTTTCTTAAGAATTATCTGGATATTAAATAGGTGATTTTTGTCACAGAAAGCCGTAGAATACGGCCGAAAATAGAGCGAAAAGAAGAGGATACACTGTTCTTGAAATCTTCTGTTACACGATATAAAGCATTAGACACTCATTTCAAGGCAGAGTTTCACGCTAATTTTTGTTATATTTTCAAAGCATGAACAAATGGATGTACTTAATAATAAAACGCGTTTGAGGTGGTTATGAAAAAAATTGCATGTCTTTCCGCAGTAGCAGCTTGCGTATTAGCAGTTAGCGCAGGTACCGCATTCGCTGGTCAGAGCACCGTATCCGCTGGCTATGCGCAGGGTGATTTCCAAGGCGTTGCTAACAAGGCCGACGGTTTCAACCTGAAATACCGTTACGAGTTCGACAACAACCCACTGGGCGTAATCGGTTCCTTTACCCACCTGGAAAAGGACGGTTCTCAGGACGGTTTCTACAACAAAGCTCAGTACAACTCTATCTCTGCCGGTCCAGCATACCGCATCAATGACTGGGCGAGCATCTACGGTCTGGTTGGCCTGGGTTACGGTAAATTCACTACCAACGCTCAGAACGGCACTTCTCGTCACGACACCGCTGACTACGGCTTCACCTACGGTGCCGGTCTGCAGTTCAACCCAATCGAGAACGTTGCCCTGGATGTTGGTTACGAGCAGAACCGCATTCGCAGCGTTGACGTTGGCACCTGGAACGTTGGCGTAGGCTACCGCTTCTAAGTGTGTTCGTGCCTGCGGGCATGAACCTGCGGCAAGCTTTGCCGCACTCGATAAAAAATCCGCCTCCGGGCGGATTTTTTTTATCTGTTACTTGCCGCCGCGCTCCGTCGGTTGCGTCGAGAACCGTGCGCTGCGGGCATCGCGCTCGTAGCCCTGCGGCTCGGTCAATAATCCATACAGCTCGGGGCGTCGTCCGTAAATCCAGCGGCGACCGGTGCTGAGCGGGATCAATGTCAGATCGAGTTCTGCGCTGACCATCCGGTCTTCCGCCGCCCAGGTCTCTGCCACGATGCGGCCGTAAGGATCGAGGATCATGGCGTTGCCGGTGCGTATCTCATCATCATCGCGGCCCACGCCGTTGCTGAATAGCAAAAACACGCCATTGTCGTGAGCGCGCGCCGGTAGCCAGCGCATCAGCCAGCCGCGGCCGTGTTCGCCGCGAAAAGCGGCTTCGATCGCCTGCGGATCTTCCGCGCGCCGCTGCCACAGCGCCTGCGGGATCGGCTTCATGCCGTGCGGGCTACGCGAGTGGGTGCCACCGGTCTGGTGCGGGGCGATCAGCACCTCCGCTCCCAGCAGCGCCGTTGCGCGCACATTCTCCACCAGATTATTGTCCCAGCAGATCAACACGCCCACGCGCACGCCCCAGGGCGTATCGAACACCGTATAGCGGTCGCCGCTGGCGATGGCCGGGTGCTCGAAGGCGTGCAGCTTGCGGTGCACGTGCAGTTCGCCGTCCGGCAGGCAAACGGCGTAGGCGTTGTAACAGCGGCCGTCGTCGCCCAGCTCGATCAGCCCGACGCCAATCGCCATGTTGTAACGCTCCGCCAGCGGGCGAATGCGCGCCAGCGAAGGGCTGTTCGCCATCGGTTCCGCCAGCGCCCGCACTTCGGCGTCGGACAGATGGCGCACGTGCCAATAGCCGGTGATGCACATTTCCGGGAAGGCCAGCAGCTGTATCTGCTGCTCGGCCGCCTGGGCGATAAAGCGCTCGATGATCGACAGGTTGTAATTCTTATCGTTGGCGCGATGCTGGAATTGCACCGTGGCGGCGCGTAATGAAGGGGTCATGGTCTCTCTCCGGTTGGGGTCTGCGTTGATTACAGCAGGCAGATTGATTACTGTATAATCAATTAAATTCCCTATTCGATAACTTGATGGAATGGATATAAAACAACTGCGCGCCCTGGTGGCGCTGGCCGAACAGGGCAACTATCGCCAGGCGGCGAGCCAGCTGTGCATCAGCCAACCGGCGCTGAGCAAGCAAATTCAGGCGCTGGAAACCCAGCTCGACGTTCGGTTGTTCGAGCGTGGCCGGCAAGGGGCGGTGCTCACCGCCGGCGGGCAGCGGCTTTACCCGGAGGCGCAGGCGCTGGTGGAGCAGTACCAGCAGTTTCAGCGGCGCGCGCGAAAGGTGGCGTCAGGAGAGGCGGGGCGGCTGGCGCTGGGGTTTGGCCTCTCCAGCTTTCATCTGGCGCCGCAGCTGGTGGCCGCTTTCCGCCAACGCTTTCCCGAGGTGGCCATCGGCCTGGAGGACATGCCGTCGGAGCGGCAGTATCAGCTGCTGCTGCAGGGGGAGTTGCAGGTGGGATTCGTGCGCTTGCCGGTCAATACGCCGCTGTGCGGCGTGGCGTTGCTCTGTGACCGGTTGGTGCTGGCCGCGCCGGGCGCGCTGGCGCTGCGAGCCGACGATCTGATGGCGCGTTTCAATCAGCTGCCGCTGTTGCAGTTGACCCCTAAACGCGGGCGCGGATTGAGCGATCAGTCGCTGCGGTTTATCGCCGCTCACCGCCTGACGCCGAACGTGGTACAGCAAGCAGGCGATATCCAGACGCTGCTGGCGTTGGTCGCCGCCGGCGTCGGCGTCGCGCTGCTGCCGCACAGCATCACGCATATCGCGCCGGCCGGCATCGATATTTTAGCGCTGAGCGGCGAGGAAACGGAGTGGCAGGTCGGTATCGCCTGGGATCCGCAGCGCACCGATGCGCTGCGGGACAACTTCGTGCAGACGGCGCTGGCGGTACAACGCGCTTAGGCATTCAAAGCGGACAATGCATCACCACGATCGGGCTTTGATGGTACTCGCTGCGGTGGCTTTCGCTGAAGCCGACCTTTCTCGCCAGCGCCAGCGAAGCCTGGTTGTCAGGCGAGATGATGCAGACGGTTTTCTCCCCCGGCAGGTGCGTTTTACCCCAGGCCAGCGCCGCCCGCAGCGCCTCGGTGGCGTAGCCTTTGCCGTGCGCCGAGCTCACCAGCGTCCAGCCCATCTCCGGTGCGTCGAGCGCCGGGGCGATGTCGCGCAGGAAGTTGGAGAAGCCGATGCTGCCGAGGTACTCGCCGCTCTGCTTATCGCGCACCGCCCAATATCCGTAGCCTAACAACGCCCAGTGGCCGACGTAGCGCATCAGACGTCCCCAGGAGTCTTCCCGGTCGCGCGGCGTGCCGCCGATATAGCGCACGATCTGCGGATCGGCCCACAGCGCGGCCAGCGAGTCGAAGTCGTCCAGCGTGTGCGCATCCAGCCTCAGGCGTTCGGTGACAAGCGTCGGCGCGGTGTTGATTACGGTCATGTTGCTGCTCCTGCACAGGGTGAAAGGCGATGAAAAACAACGGCGTTCAGTATGCCAGAGAAATCACGCCGCCAGCCACCACCGCCGGATGAACCGGGAGCCACCCAGGCCGAGTTGGGGCGTCAGCGGCCAACGGCGCGCGACGAATCCAAACAACGGTGTCTCAGGCTCGCGTCGCTAATAATATGCCGGGCAGGCATTGCCGATATTCGTAAGCTTTCCCTTTCATTATTATTTACCATCAACCCTGGCTGAACCTAAATTTTAACATTTACGTCGTGACGAGTGCGTCAATTCATCAGGCTAATGCGGGTGGCCTGCAGTATGTGATTATGCTCAACATTCACTTGTTATTATTTTTTTATTAAAATTTAGTTCGGCGGTCTTTTTTTGAGATGATTTTCCTTAAAATTGATAATTTGCGATACAAAAAACTAACTTTATGGTTTTTGGCGTGTCAATATATCAATGGATGTGGTGATTGGTTAACCTTTGGTTATGGTTTGCAAGAAAAATCCTATATAAACGATGGTGAGGTGAAAAAGCGTATTTCGTGGCGTTAATTGAGTGGTTTTTCTTGCCTGTACTTGGGTATTTTCGCGAATTACCTGATTAAATATTTATTTAATATTTCATTAACATTTGACGCCAAACTATAAATGATCGCTATAGTGAAAACATGTGAATAAAATGAAATATAGATTTAATGACCATATTCTCTTTGACGCAGACACCAGAACCCTTAGTCCAACAGATTTTTCTGACGATCCCATATCCATATCCAGTCCTTCCAAACGGTTGCTGCTGCTGTTGATTGCCCACCATGGCGAAGCCGTAGGGCGTGAACTGATATTCAAGAAGGTCTGGGACGATTACGGCATGGTTTCCAGCAATAATAATCTTAATCAATGCGTCAGCAAATTGCGGCGGGTGATTAAAAATCTTGGCGTTGAGGATGAGGTCATTGTTACGGTCCCTAAAGTGGGTTTTATGTTGCGTGATGAGATTACCATCGAGTCTTATGAAGACGCGGAAGATATTAACGACGCAGAGCCTGCCGCGATGTTGCCGGGATCTGCGCCTGAAGCGGCGGTAAATCCGCCGCCCGAAACCGTCATCAATGGGGCCGACTCTCAACCTGGTTATTCCCGCCGCTGGTGGCTGATGCTCAGCGCGTTGGTTCTGGGGGGGCTTTTCGTGGCTATTGCGATGACGACCTATTTCAGCGGTTCGGGGGCCCGGCAGGAGAGCTACCTGGGAAAGTCGGGCAATTGTAAGGTGTTCATGTCGCTGCCTGATGCCTCAAGCTCGGTCAGCGCCAGCCTGAATCGGGACATTCTGGCTTACGCCGCGCACCAAACGGGAGAATGCAGCGGCGATGAGTTTTTGCTGGTAGTGCGCAGCAATCAGGTCAGGGCTTACATTTCCGGCATATCCCGTTTATTCCTGCTGCGCTGCAAGATCTTGCGTGAACATAAGATGGAGATCTGTTCCGGTTTGGAAAGCGACAATGCCGAGTTTATTAATTGACCATTGAAGCCATTGCTCAACGCGATTGAAAGGGCGACGAATATGACAAAAATATTACAGCGTTGAAATAGAACGTTTGATTTCATTTGGCGAGTCGCCGTGTGGCGTTTATCGAGAGGTATTTCCTTTTTTCTACCGCTTACTACCTAATTATGGTGATTATGTATGGTTAAAGCCGATTTCGGTGATGCGTTGCTATTCTTTGAACCCAGCTTTTTAGTGAGAAGAGGAATGAAAGCATTTCTCGTTACCCGATCAAGCGACAGGTATTTTATCGATACTTTGACGGCGCTGGAGAGGGCATTGAAAGAGGGAAAGCCTCATGCGCTAATTATGGAGTTATATCATCATAGCGAATATTTGTATGATGTATTACGGTTCGTTCTGACGGCAAAAAATGTCTGGCCGGAAATCCCCCTGGTGATTTTCACCGCTGTAGAACACCCCGGCATATTAGCGTTGTTGGCGACGGATGCGCGCATAGCTATCGTGGCAAAGGATGATCCTTTGCATTGTCTGAGTGACGCCATTGCGGCTGCCGGTGAGTTCTCCGGCTATCTTTCCCCACATATTCGCGCCCGGTTGACGCATTCGGCCACCGCATTATCTGACAGCGAATGGCGCGTTTTAGCCATGATGGCTGCCGGTGCTTCTCCAAGAAGCATCGCCAATGTGACCCGGCGAAGTTACAAAACCATAAGCTCCCATAAACTGAATATTATGCGAAAGTTGGGTCTCAATCAGGCCGGCTTTATGCGGCTAATTCTTACCTTGAGAACCCGATACCCTTCCTGAAACGTGGCGAAAAGCCACCTTTTCTCTACGGCGGCCGATCTTGATTGGCTGCTGCCCCCCTGTGTGAATCTCATCAATCTTCCCTCCCAACGAATAACGCCGGCGCTGAAATTCTGCGCGGGTATGGGAGTGAGGGACAGGGCTGCCAAATGGCTAAATAATCGCCGCCTGATGGGGTTAAACCACAATGTGATTGTGCTTTCATCAAATGCTTAACCCGCTTTTTAATGTGATTGACGGGGAGGTAAAACATTAATTATGGAATTTAAATCTAAATATTTGAACTTTAATAGTTAATGATTCTTTTTTGATCGGCTGGGGATATTCTTGTGGCGTCAAGCAGACTGGCTAAACGCAGTGATGCAAACGGCTGGCTGAGAATGGACGAAAGAAAGAAAACATATTCAACATTGAAGGGAGTTACACCATGAAGAAAATGACACTGGCTCTGGCGATCGTTTCCGCCTTTGCAGCGGTCAGTACTGCACAAGCCGCCGACGTTACCGCTCAGGCGCTGGCAACCTGGTCTGCAACCGCCAAGAAAGACACCACCAGCAAACTGGTCGTGACGCCGATTGGCAGCCTGGCCTTCAACTATGCAGAAGGCATTAAGGGTTTCAATAGCCAGAAAGGCCTGTTTGACGTCACCGTGGAAGGCGATACCACGGCAACCGCTTTCAAACTGACCTCAAAACTGGTCTCCAATACGCTGACTCAGCTGGATACTTCCGGTTCTACTTTGGAAGTCGGGGTGAACTATAACGGTGCGGTGGTCGGGAAAACGGCTGAAACCACCATGATCGACACCACCGCCGGTATTTTGGGCGGCAATCTGAGCGCCTTGTCCAACGCCTACAACCAGGCCGGCCGCACCAGCGCGCAGGATCAGTTCACCTTCAGCATCATCGGCGCGACGTCAAACGGCACCACCGCCGTCACGGATTTCAGCACGCTGCCGGAAGGTATCTGGAGCGGCGATGTCAGCGTCGAATTCAACGCGACCTGGACTTCCTAATCCCCGAACGATCTGCATCTGGCAGGGGGGAGACCTCCTGCTATTTATCGCCCATCAACGCCAGTGGAATACCGTAATGACACGCTTTTCTCTCGCCGTCACCCTGATGTTAATGCTGCTGCAGCCGGCTTTGGCTCTCGATGTGGGTGAGATCAGCTCCTTCATGCCGGGCGACAGCGCGCGTCTGAGTAAGGAAATCAAAAACACCACCGACAGCGGCCGGCTGGTCAACGTCAGCATCGAACGCATTTCCAGCCCCCTGGCCTCCGGTACGGTGATCCCGATGAGCAGCCGGGATGAAATGCTGCTGTCGCCCGCCAGCCTGATCTTGCCGGCCAACGCCAGCGATGTGATCCGCTTTTACTACAAAGGGCCGAACGACGCGCAGGAGCGCTATTACCGCATCGTCTGGTTTGATCAGGCGCTGAGCGAGGCGGGGCAAAATTCGGCTCGGCGCAATGCCGTGGCCACCACGTCGGCGCGCATCGGCACCATTTTGGTGGTGGCGCCCCGGCAGGATCGCTTCGCCTATCAGTTCGCCAATGGGCGGATCAAAAACACCGGCAATGCCACGTTCAAAGTGGTGGCCTACGGCAATTGCAGGAACAAGCAGGACGGCAGCGACTGCAAGGAAAACTATTTCGTGATGCCGGGGAAGGATCGCGCCTTCAGCAAGGTTGACGTCAACGATAAAAAAGGGCGTGTCGCGCTGTGGCACGGCGAACAGTTTATCCCGGTGAAGTAATGCGCGCGTTATCCACGATGGATGCAAAACAATCACGCAAGGAGTGGCATGTGAACGCTGTGCTGTTGAAAACGCTTTTGGCTGCCGGTGCGCTGGCGCTCCCGACGCTGTTGCCTGAACGTATGGCGATGGCGGCCGGTTTGACGCAGATTAACGGCGTGCTGATCCCGCAAACCTTCAGCCTGGCGTTGCGCGAGGGGATGAGCATTCCGCTGTTGCTGCATTATGAGAAGAGCGATGGCGTCAAAGATGACAGCCGCATCGGTCATGCCTTTCTCTACCTGGATCAGGACAGCCTAAAGATTCGTCGGGTGACGCTGGAGGATAACGACGACGGCGCCCGGCTGACGGCGGCGATCGCCGCTCAGCTGCAGGCTTTGCAGGATGCGCCATTCGATCGCCGGCAGCATATCCGGGTCGCGGACGACGCCTGGCTGGCGCTGGATTTCCGGCAGCTCAACCTGCAGCTGGTGGTCAAGGAATCCGCCTTGGGAACGGTACTGCGCAGCCGCTCCAGCGATATCGGCGCGTCCAGCGTAGATGCAGTGAGCAGCACGCTGGATTATAACCTGGGGGTCTACGACAACCGCGCCCGCGCCAGTGAAGGCAATACCTCCAGCTATTTATCGCTCAACAGCGTCACTGCGCTGCGTGAACACCACGTGGAGTTGAACGGTTCAATCTACGGCATCGGCAGCGGCGATGAAAACGCCACGCTGTACAAAGCGATGTACGAGCGCGATTTCGCCGGCCGCCGTTTCGCCGCCGGCATGCTGGACAGTTGGAACCTGCAGTCGCTGGGGCCGGTCACGACGCTCAACTCGAGCAAGATTTATGGTCTGTCATACGGTAACCGCGCCAATTCGACGGTATTCGATAACACCCAATCGTTGACGCCGATCGTGGTGTTTTTCCCATCGGCCGGCGAAGTGCATCTGTCGCGCGACGGACGGCTGCTCAGCGTGCAGAACTTCGCCATGGGCAACCATGAAGTGGACACCGGCAGCCTGCCCTACGGCATTTATGACGTCGAAGTGGAGGTGGTGGTCAACGGCAAAGTCGTGGATAAACGCATGCAGCGAGTGAATAAACTGTTCAGCCCCAACCGCGGCGTCAATGCGCCGCTGGCCTGGCAATTCTGGGGCGGGATGCTGCGCATGGACGACTGGCGTGGCGAGCGGGAACGCCACCGCCCGGCAAAGGATTCTTATTTGCTTGGCGCTTCGGCGACCGGCAATCTGCAAACGCTGAATTGGGCGCTGTCGGGGTACTCGTTTGACGGCAACGCCGTCGGCGAGAGCCGCATCAGCCTGCCGGTGACCGAGTCGATTCAGTTCAACCTGCAAAATATGGCGGCCTCCGATCGCTCCTGGAGCCTGATCAACAGCGTCAGCGCCGCGTTGCCCGGCGGTTTCAGCAGCCTGTGGGTCAACCAGGAGAAAACGCAGATTGGCGATCGTCTGTTGCAAAATAACGCCTATAACCGCGCCGTTGGCGGCAGCCTCAATTTGGGCGCGCTGTGGTCTCCGCTGGGCACCCTGAGCGTCAGCTACAACGACGATAAAAAGAACGACAGCCACTATTACAACGCCGACTATTACCAGAATATCTTTACCGGCCGTTTCGGCACGCTGGGCGTGCGTGCGGGCGTGCAGCGCTACAACAACGGCAGCAGCAACGCCAATACCGGCAAATACATCGCGCTCGATTTTTCACTGCCGATGGGCAACTGGCTCAGCGCGGGCGTCTCCAACCAGAACGGCTACACCACCGCCAACCTGGCGGCGCGCAAGGACATCAAGGACGGGCCGATTCGCACCCTGGGCGCCAACCTGTCGCGGGCGATTTCCGGTGATACCCGCGGCGACAATAGCTTCAACGGCGGCGGCTATGCGCGCTTCGACACCAAATATTCCACCGGCACGCTCAACGTCAGCAGCTCCGCCGACGGCTACGTCAACAGCAGCCTGACCGCGAGCGGCAGCGTAGGCTGGCAAGGGCGTGATATCGCCATCAGCGGCCGCAACGAAGGCAACGCCGGGATCATCTTCAACACCGGCATCGAAAATGACGGTCTGCTGACCGCGCGGGTTGACGGCCGGATGGTGAAACTGAGCGGCAATAAGAACTACCTGCCGTTGTCGCCTTACGGCCAGTACGACGTTGAGTTGATGAACAACAAAAACTCGGCGGAGAGTTTCGACATCGTGACCAAACGTAAGAGCAAGCTCACTTTGTATCCGGGCAACGTGGCGGTGATCTCGCCGGAGATCAAACAGATGGTGACGGTATTCGGCCGCATCAAGGCGGAGGACGGCACGCTGCTGGCCAACGCCTATATCAAGAACCATATCGGCCGCACCCGCACCGATGAGAAAGGCGAATTTATCATGGATGTCGACAAGAAATTCCCGGTTATCGATTTTACCCACAGCGGCAATCAGACATGCGAAGTGGATTTGGATCTGAGCAAGGCGCAAGGCGCAGTGTGGGTCGGCGACGTGATCTGCACCGGGCTGAAAACCTATGCGGGCAATGTTTCATCCGGGGAGTTTGACCATGAGAGCTAACGTTGCGCTGTTGTTATTGCTGGCGCTGATGGCCCCTGCGCTGCAGGCGGCGGTCAGCCAGACCAACTGGCCGGATGCGGCGGTCATGAAATTTGTCTTCGTGGAAAACAACGCCGACGACAACTTTTTCGTCACGCCCGCCGGCGGGCTGGATCCGCGCATGACCGGCGCCAATAAATGGACCGGGCTGAAATACGGCGGTTCAGGCACTATCTATCAGCAAAGCCTGGGGTATGTGGATAATGGCTACAACACCGGGTTGAATGCCAACTGGCGTTATGACATGTGGCTGGAAAATGCGCCGATCAAGAATCCGTTCCTCGGTTTGCGCTGCATCAACTGGTATGCCGGCTGTAATATGGATACCAGTTTGATCCTGCCGCAGGCCACCGACGAAAAGGGGTTTTACGGCGCGGTGGTCACGACCGGCGGTGCAAAATGGATGCACGGCATGATGTCGCCGAGTTTCTATCAGTATCTGAAACAGATGGCGGCGGGCGAAGCTTTCAGCATGCAGATCAACGGCTGCCAAACGTCGGTGGCGTACGACGCCTCAGCCGGCGGCCGCTGTCGGGATCAGGCCAGCGGCAGCTGGTACAAGCGCACCGTCACGCACAGCAAGGCGGCGCACCTGCGTTTTATCAACACCAACGCCGTCTCGGAAGTGTTCGTCAACAGCGATGGGGTGCCGATCATCGGCGAGGGCAATGCCGATTGCAAGAACCAGACCATCGGCGCCCGCTCAGGCATCATGTGCAAAATGGTCAGCTACGATTTGCAGACCGACGGCAGCGTCAGCAATACTTCGATTCATATTTTTCCGGCGATTAACCATGCGGCGCTGTCTTCAGCGGTGAATGCCGCCGATCTGCAGTTCAGTCTGAACGGCAACACCTGGAAAAATACCTCGGGCACCGGCAGCTACTATACCTTTAACGAGCTGAAGAGCAGCAACGCGGTCTATGTGTTCTTCTCCAGCAACTTCTTCAAGCAGATGGTCGCGCTGGGGATATCCGACAGCGGCACCCGCGATCTGATCAATTTCCGCTTTCAGAACACCACTTCGCCGGAGTCGGGGTGGTATGAGTTTTCCACCTCAAACCAGCTGATTATCAAACCGCGCGATTTCAGCATCAGCATTATTTCCGATGACTACGACAACAGCCCACACCGTGAAGGGTATGTCGGCCCGGCGGAACCGGCGCTGGAGTTCGGCTATTTCGTGACCACCAGCGGCAAAACCGCCGCCGATCAGGTGAGGGTGATGGCGACCGGGCCTACTCAGGCGATCAACGGGGTGAACTATTGTCTTTTTTCCTCTGCGGATAACAGTACCCGGGTGCCGTTCCCCGCCACCCTCGGCATCACCACCAGCACCAACGGCCAGCAGAGCTTCGCCGCCGGCTGCGATGGCCAATGGCACGACATGACCAACGCGCTCTGGAGCAGCACCCCGTGGAATGATATTTCCGGCGAAGTGGGGGTGCTGAACAAGACCCGCGTGACGTTCAGCATTCCGATGAATAATCCGATCTCGCTGAGAACCGTCGACGGCAACGGTTGGTACGGCGACGTCAGCGCCGCCGGTGAAATTCATGTCGAAGCCACCTGGCGCAACATTAATTGAGGACAGCGTGTGAAACGGGTGCTGATAGGATTGCTGTGTCTGTCTTTTCCCTTTACCGTCGCCGCGATCAATGTCGGCACCCTGACGTTCGCCATGGATCAGGACCGTTCATTCACCGCCAAGCGAGTGTTGAATAACAACCGCAGCGCGCGCCTGTATCAGGTGAGCATTCGCGCCATCGATCGGCCGGGAGAGCGCGAGGCGCGCAGCCGGCCGGTGGATGGCGAACTGCTGTTCGCCCCACGCCAGCTGACGCTGCAGGCCGGGCAGGCGGAGTACTACAAGTTTTTCTATCACGGGCCGCAGGATAATCGCGAGCGTTATTACCGGGTCTCATTTCGCGAAGTGCCGACCCGATTGTTCGAGCCGGGGCCGCGTCAGGGCGCCGGCGTCAACCTGGAGCCGATCGTGGTGATGGACACCATACTGGTGGTGCGCCCGCGTCAGATAAACTTTGCCTATCGGCTCGATGCGCAACGCGGCACGCTCACCAACACTGGCAACACCTACTTCAAGTTCCTGCTCAAACCGGGCTGCAACAGCACGGATGAAGAGGGCGTCACAGAATACCTGCGCCCCGGCGATACGCTGACCCATCCCGGCATTCGGCTGAAGGGACAGAAATTCATTATCTATAACGACAAATTTGTCAGCGTAGACCGCAGCTGCCTCGATTAACGCGGCGGAATGGCGAAGCGGAAGCAGGCACCGTTTGGCGCTTGTTCGATCAGCTGAATGTCGCTGTCGTGCAGCTGCAGAATGCGCCGCACGATCATCAACCCCAGCCCGCCGGCAGGGCGCCGGGCGCCGCTGATGATCGACGGGCGTACAAACAGATCGGCGCGCAACGCCTGCGGAATGCCGGGGCCGCTGTCGCTGACCTGCACCATCACCTGGTCTTCCTGCCGCCACAGCCGCACGCCGATATTGCCGCCGGGCGGCGTATGGCGAATGGCGTTGTCCAGCAGGTTGGTCAGCACCCGCTCAATCATGCTGAGATCGGCGAACACCGGCGGAATGCCGGGAGCGATGTCGGCGTGCAGCCGCTGGTTACGCGCCTCCGCCGCCAGCTCGAATTTCTGGAATACGTCCTGCAGCAGTTCGCTGAGGGAGAAGGGCTCTTTCTGCGGTTTCACCACGCCGTATTCCAGCCGCGCCAGTTCAAACAGCTCCTGCGCCAGCTTGCCCACCTTGCGGCTCTGCGCCAGCGCGATCTCCAGATAGCGCCGCCGATCGGCTTCGCTCAGGGTGGCGGCCTTGACCGACAGCGTTTCCAGATAACCGTGCAGCGAGGTGAGCGGGGTGCGCAGATCGTGCGAGACGTTGGCGATGAATTCACGCCGCAGCCGATCCTGCTGCGCCAGCGTTTGCCACTGTTCGGCAAGGCGCTGCGCCATGCGGTGGAAGGCCTGTTGCAGCTGGCTGACCTCGTCACGCCCGGCCGGCGTCGCCGGCTGCGCCGCGTAGGCCTGCACCGCCTCAATGCCGCCGTTGTCCAGCGCATTGACCTGCCGGGTCAGGCGACGGATGGGGCGCGTGACCCAGTAGAAAGCGAAACCGCCGGCCAGCAGGCTGAACAGCACCATCACCCCGGAGGTCCATAGCGCCATCCTGACCGCCGAGTTGAACTGGGCGTTGCTGGCCAGCGCGGTATAGTCTTCCCCGAGCAAGACCACATACAGATAGCCTTCGATTCGGCCGTCGACCTTCAGCGGCGCGACGCTGAACACCTTGCGCCCGTCCGCGCTGCGTGGATCGTCGCCATACACCGGCATCTGCGCGCCATCGAGCAGCGCCTGCAGCGGCGGCAGCGCGACCCGCTGCCGTTTCAGGTGCCCGGCCGGCGCGGCATTGCCGATAATCGCCCCTTGCTTGTCGAGCAGGTATACCTCAACGCTGGGATTCACCGCCATCAGCTGATCGAACAGGGTGTGCACCGCCTGCGGATCCGGGCCGTTCGCCCCCAGCAGCGGGTTGCTGTCGGCGATGTGCTGCGCCAGGCTGCCGGACAGGCGTTGGATCACCGCCTGACTGTATTGGGTGCTGCTGCGCACCTGCATCCAGCCGGAAAAGGCGCAGCCGATGACGATCAGCAGTGCGAAGATCAGCGTAAGGCGTGGCGCTAACGTAAGGTTTTTCATGGCTCACTCTTGCGGCGTGGCCGCGAATTTATAGCCCATGCCCCACACCGTGAGGATGCGCTCGGGTTCCGCCGGGTTGCGCTCGATCTTGATGCGCAGCCGGTTGATATGGGTGTTGACGGTGTGCTCATACCCTTCGTGCTGATAGCCCCAGACCTGATTCAACAGGCTGAGGCGGGAGAACACCTGGCCCGGATGGCGGGCGAAAAAATACAGCAGGTCGAATTCGCGCGGCGTCAGTTCGATCGGCTGCTGCTGCAGGCGCACCTCGCGGGCGATAGGGTCGATGGTCAGATCGTTGAAGCTGAGCACGCCGGCGTCCATGCGCAGGTTGCGGCTCATCGCCTCCTGGCGGCGAAACAGCGCCTTGACCCGCGCCACCAGCTCCAGCATGGAAAAGGGTTTGGCCAGATAGTCGTCGGCGCCCAGCTCCAGCCCCAGCACGCGATGCACCTCGCTGGAGCGCGCGCTGGTGATGATGATCGGCGTGTAGCGCGTCATGGTGCGCGCCCGGCGGCAAATCTCCAATCCGTCTACGCCCGGCAGCATCAGATCGAGGATCAAGGCGTCCCAGCCGCCCTGTTCCAGCATCGCCATGCCCTGATTGCCGTCGGCGGCGTGGCTGATGGCGTAACCCTCGTCACGCAAATGCAGCTGCAGCAGTTCGGCGATGTCGCCATCGTCCTCGACGATCAAAATGCGTTTTGGCTTTTCCATTCTCATTACCGCTGATTGCCCGATTCTCTCTGAAGTCTACACAACCCCCACCGGTGGAGTTATCACATTTTATTTAACTTTGCGTGAGGTCTTGGGGAACAAATCCGGGGAATACTCGGTTCATCGCATCATTAGTCGGCAGGAATCGCCATGAATCTCACTCTCACCCCGGAACCACGCCAGACCGTGCATCCGCTGTGGCTGCGGTTGACGCATTGGCTCAATGCGCTGGCGATGCTGATCATGGTGACCAGCGGCTGGCGCATCTACAACGCTTCGCCGCTGTTCAACTTCAGCTTTCTCAACGAGCTGACGCTTGGCGGCTGGCTGGGCGGCGCGTTGCAGTGGCACTTCGCCGGCATGTGGCTGTTCGGCGTCAACGGGTTGTGCTACCTGCTGATCAACCTGGCCAGCGGGCGTTTCAAACGCAAATATTGGCCGCTCAGCCTGAGGCAGTTTCTCACCGATTTCGGCGCGGCGCTGCGCGGCCGGCTGCAGCACGCCGACTTGCGCCACTACAACATGGTGCAGCGCGTGGCCTATTTGTCGGTGATGGTCATCGGCGTGCTGAGCGCGTTGTCCGGATTGGTGTTGTGGAAGTCGGTGCAGTTTCCCCTGCTGCGCACGCTGCTCGGCGGCTATGAAGCGGCGCGCTATATCCACTTTTTCGCCATGTCGGCGCTGGTGGCCTTCGTGGCGATTCACCTGGTGATGGTGGCACTGGTGCCCCGTACGCTGCTGGCCATGCTGCGCGGACGTTAAGGAGTTCACGATGGAAAAGGATAAAACGATCATGACGATCGGCGAGGGACAGGCGATCGTCAAAGAAGCGCAGCGCTTGTTGACCGCGTCGTCTCGCCGCCGCTTTCTGCGCAATGGCCTGACGCTGGGCGGCATCGCCATGCTCACCGGCTGCGATCTCAGCGACAACGCCAATGTCGAACAGGCGCTGAGCCGCATTTCGCGTCTCAACGATCGGGTGCAGGGCTGGTTGTTCAGCGGCGAGCGTCTGGCGCCGGTCTACCCGGAATCGATGATCACCCGGCCGTTCCCGTTCAACGCCTTTTACGCCGAGGAGGAGGCGCCGGATATCAACGGCGACGACTATCGGCTGGAGGTGGCCGGGCTGGTGCGGGACAAGCGCGCCTGGAGCCTGCCGCAGCTGCACCAAATGGCGCAGGTGAGCCAGGTGACGCGGCATATCTGCGTCGAGGGCTGGAGCGCCATCGGCAAGTGGGGCGGCGTGCCGTTCGCCACCTTTCTCAAGGCGATCGGCGCGGATCTGAGCGCTCGCTACGTCAGCTTCAAATGCGCCGACGACTACTACACCAGCATCGACATGGCCACCGCGCTGCATCCGCAGACGATTATCGCGCTGACCTATGACGGCCAGATCTTGCCGCGCAAGTATGGCTACCCGATGAAGCTGCGCATGCCGACCAAGCTGGGCTACAAGAATCCGAAACACATTCAGGTGATCGAGGTCACCAACCGCTTCCCGGGCGGTTACTGGGAAGACCAGGGTTACAACTGGTTTGGCGGCAGCTGAGGCGGCCGCCGGCCATTCTCCGGCACTCCGGTGCCTTTGACATGACGGAAGGAAATACCATGAAAAAGTTATTCGCAATGATGATGTGCAGCGCGTTGATGCTGGGTGTGGCCGGCGCCAACGCCGCGGACAGCATGAGCAAAGACGCGATGAAAAAGGACGGCATGAGCCAGATGTCGCACGACGGCATGGCGAAAGACGGCATGAAGAAAGATTGCATGGGCAAGGAGTGCATGAAGAAAGACAAGATGGCCAAAGACGCCATGAAAAAGGATGGCATGGCGAAAGACGGTATGGCCAAAGACGGCATGAAGAAAGACGAGATGAAAAAGGACGCGATGGGGCATTAAGCCGCCGCGATCCGCGGCCGGAAGCGGGCGTTCCGCTGCGGCCGCGGACAACATAAGGAGAGGGGATGATGCAGGCGACATGGCTGCGGCGCTTTCAGCGCTCGAACGGGGACGTTATCTTTATGCGCGCGGCGCTGGTGGTGATCTTCGCCGCTTTCGGCTACGCCAAGTGGTTTGATTACGAGGCGCAGGGGCTGGTGCCGCTGATCGGCAACAGCCCGCTGCTCAGCTGGATGCATCAGGCGTTTGGCATTCGCGGCGCCAGCTATGCGCTGGGCGTCGCCGAATGGAGCTTCGGTTTATTGCTGCTGGCGGGATTCTGGTCGCGGCGTCTGGGCCTGCTGGGGGCGATCGGTTCGACGGTGACTTACCTGACTACGCTGACGCTGATCTTTTCCACGCCGGGCGCCTGGGAGCCTTCCGCCGGTGGTTTCCCGGCCATGGCTGGGGCCACCAGTTTTTTAATCAAGGATCTGGTGTTGCTGGCCGGCTCCCTGGTGCTGCTGAAAGCCGATTTGCCGGCCGAGCAGGCATAAAAAAGGGCGTAGCCTGGCTACGCCCTCTCTCCATCGCCGGTTATCACATATCCGGGAAGGTCAGGGTGCCCCCCGGCGCTTCGCGATGAATGTGCAAGAAGTTCAGGTGCTTCTCGTACTGGTCGAGGATATCGCCAATCACCTGTTCCTTGCTGTAGTCCATCAGGTCGTTGCCCTGGGTGCCCTCCATCAGGAAGGTCTCCAGCCGGTAGTAGTGCGACTTGCCGGAACGGGCGCGGTAGGTGAAGCCCGGCACCGAGTAACGCATCGGCCAGATCTGATAGATGAAGTTCTGTTCTTCGCCCAGGTGCACCAGCAGCTCCAGGTGATTCAGGCGTTCGTCTTCGGTCGGCGGCACTTCGCTGAACTCCACCTTCGCGCCGCGCAGCGCCAGCTCGCGCGCCACGTCCTGCATCGCCGGGCGGCAGACCTTATCCAGCATTTTTTGCGTGTACTGAGTACCCGGGTAGTTCATCACCCGCGACAGGCGCTGTTTCCAGTTGAGCACGTCGTGGCTGGAGACCGGCACCGGCGCCAGGGTGCTGAGCGCGCTGGCCTTGCGGTAGTCTTCCACCCGCAGCGATTTATACAGCCCGGCCATCACGAAGAAGATCACGAAACTGAACGGCAGGCCCATGATCACCGTGGTTTTCTGCAGCGCCGGCACGCCGTCGGTCATCAGCATGCCGATGGTCAGCAGGCCGATGGCTACCGACCAGAAAATCCGCAGCCAGTTCGGCGCATCATTATTGATGTCGGCCAGCCGCGAAGTGAAGTTGCCCAACACCAACGAGCCGGAGTCCGCCGAGGTGACGTAGAACAGCAGGCCGGTGATGGTGGCCACCGAGGCGCTGAAGGTGAAGCCGGGATATTGCGCCAGCAGGCTGTAGAAGCCGCGCTCCGGGAACTGCATCACTTCCTGCGCGAATTCGGCGTTGCCGTGAATGATCTGATACAGCGCGCTGTTGCCGAAGATAGACAGCCACAGCAGGGTGAACACGAACGGAATAATCAGCGTGCCGACCACGAACTGGCGAATGGTGCGCCCACGCGAGATGCGCGCCAGGAACAGGCCGACGAACGGCGACCACGCCACCCACCAGGCCCAGAAGAACAGCGTCCAGTTGTTCATCCACTCCACCGGCCGATCGAAGGCGAAGCTGTTGAGCGTCATGCCCATAAAGCGGTTGACGTAATCGCCGACGTTGAGCACCAGCGCATTGAGCAGGAATTCGGTGTCGCCGAAGAACAGCACGAACAGGATCAGGCCCAGCGCCAGCAGCACGTTCAGCTCGGACAAGATGCGGATGCCCTTGTTGACGCCCGAAGTGACCGAGATGGTGGCCATGATCACCGACAGCAGGATCAGCGAGCCCTGTACCGTCAGGTTTTCCGGGATCTCGAACAGCACCTTGAGGCCGTAGTTGAGCTGCACCACGCCGATACCCAGCGTGGTGGCGATGCCGAAGATGGTGCCGAGCACCGCGGCGATGTCCACGCTGTGGCCGATCGGGCCGTTGATGCGTTTACCGAAGATCGGGTACAGCGCCGAACGGATGGTCAGCGGCAGATTGTAGCGATAGCTGAAGTAGCCGAGGGCGATGCCCATCAGCGCATACATCGACCAGCCGGTCAGGCCGTAGTGGAACAGCGTCCAGACCATCGCCTGGCGCGCCGCCTCCAGCGTTTGCGCGTCGCCTTCCGGCGGCATCATGTACTGGGTCACCGGCTCGGCGACCGAGAAGAACATCAGATCGATGCCGATGCCGGCGGCGAACAGCATCGCCGCCCAGCTCATCAGGCTGAACTCCGGTTTGGACTGTTCCGGCCCGAGCTTGATCGAACCGAAGCGCGAGGCGGCGATAAACACCACGAACACGATGTACAGCGTCGCCGCCAGCAGGTAGTACCAACCGAAGGTGGTCGACACCCAATTCAGCGTGCGGGTGATCCACTGCCCGGAGAAGTCGGTGAAAAAGATGGTCATCAGCGAGAAGGCCAGGATCAGCCCCGCCGAGGTGAAGAAAACCACAGGGTTGAGGCGGTCCTGCTGCGGTTTGGAGGAGGTTTCGCGTGTTGTCATCGTCATCCTCTGAACTGAGTAAAATCGTGCCGCTCCGCATTCTGGGGCGCGTTGGCGCCGCCGGAAAACGGGCGAATGAAGGCGGCGGCCATCCCCACGGGGATGGCCTGAGTGATGCCGCTTTCGCCTGTTGCTGAAGCGCCGGAGCGCTTCGCGGCGGGAACCGCTTACAGCCACTGATTTTGGTCAGATTCGTTAATTACCTCACAAAAATCAGCCAGTTCCACAACCAGATAGTACAAATTTTTAACCAGGCGGCAATAAAATATATGCAATTTTTATTGAACGTTCAATCAAAAAAAAGTTTAATAGTCCGCATGATGACCTGAATCACGGGCGAAACGGCAGTGAAATTTGCCCGCTGAGATAAGGCCGAAGTCGGTTTTGTGAGAGTCGAAATATGCCAAAGGTAGGAATGCAGCCAATCAGAAGGCAGCAGTTGATTGATGCCACGCTCGCCGCGGTAAACGAAGTGGGAATGCATGACGCCACCATTGCGCAGATCGCGCGGCGGGCCGGCGTTTCCAACGGCATCATCAGCCATTATTTCAAGGATAAGAACGGCCTGCTGGAAGCCACGATGCGCTACCTGATCAGCCATCTGGGCGAGGCGGTGAAGCTGCGCTTGCAGGCGCTGACCGACCACAGCCCGGCGGCGCGGCTGCAGGCGATTGTCGCAGGCAACTTCGACGACAGCCAGATCAACAGCGCGGCGATGAAGACCTGGCTGGCCTTTTGGGCCAGCAGTTTGCATCAGCCGCAGCTCAATCGGCTGCAACAGGTGAACGGCCGCCGGCTCTATTCCAACCTGTGCGCCGAGTTTCGCCGCGTTATGCCGCAGCCGCAGGCGCGGTTGGCGGCCAAGGGGTTGGCGGCGCTGATCGACGGACTGTGGCTGCGCAGCGCGCTGCGCGGTTCGGCGTTCAATCAGGCGCAGGCGCTGGCGCTCACGACCGAATACATCACGTTCCAACTCCGGGGGCAAACGCCGCCTGGAGGATAACCCAAGGAGATCCTATGTCCCGTTTTGGCTTGCAGAAGCTCTATATTCATGGCGCCTATGTAGACAGCACCGCTGGAAAAACCTTCAACGCCATTAACCCGGCGAATGGCGAAGTACTGGCCGAAGTCCAGTCCGCCGGCGCTGAAGACGTCGATCGTGCGGTGGCCAGCGCGGCCAGCGGGCAGAAAGTGTGGGCGGCGATGACGGCGATGGCGCGTTCGCGCATCCTGCGTCGCGCGGTGGATATTCTGCGCGAGCGCAACGATGAACTGGCGGCGCTGGAAACGCTGGATACCGGCAAAGCGATGTCGGAAACCACCGCGGTGGACATCGTCACCGGCGCCGACGTGCTGGAGTACTACGCCGGCCTGATCCCGGCCATCGAAGGCGAACAGATCCCGCTGCGCGATACCTCGTTCGTTTACACTCGCCGCGAACCGTTGGGCGTGGTGGCCGGCATCGGCGCCTGGAACTACCCGATTCAAATCGCGCTGTGGAAGTCTGCGCCGGCGCTGGCGGCGGGCAACGCGATGATCTTCAAACCGAGCGAAGTCACGTCGCTGACGGCGCTGAAGCTGGCGGAAATTTACACCGAAGCCGGCCTGCCGGACGGCGTTTTCAACGTGGTGACCGGCAGCGGCGCGGAGGTGGGGCAGTACCTGACCGACCATCCGGGCATCGCCAAAGTGTCCTTCACCGGCGGGGTGAAAACCGGCAAGAAGGTGATGGCCAACGCGTCGGGGTCGACGCTGAAGGAAGTCACCATGGAGCTGGGCGGCAAGTCGCCGCTGATTATTTTCGACGACGCCGATCTGGATCGCGCCGCCGATATCGCCATGATGGCCAACTTCTACAGCTCCGGCCAGGTGTGCACCAACGGCACCCGCGTCTTCGTGCCGGCGGCGCTGCAGGCGCAGTTTGAGGCGAAGATCCTCGAGCGCGTGAAGCGCATTCGCCTCGGCGATCCGACCGATCCGCAGGCCAACTTCGGGCCGCTGGTCAGCTTCGCGCACATGGAGTCGGTGCTGCGCTTTATCGAGAGCGGTAAAAACAGCGGCGCGCGCCTGCTGTGCGGCGGCGAACGCGTCACCCACGGCGAGTTCGGCAAGGGCGCTTACGTGGCGCCGACGGTGTTCAGCGACTGCCGCGACGACATGGAAATCGTGCGCGAGGAGATCTTCGGGCCGGTGATGAGCATCCTCAGTTACCAGAACGAAGAGGAAGTGGTGCGCCGTGCCAACGACACCACCTTCGGCCTGGCCGCGGGCGTGGTGACTAACGATCTGGCTCGCGCGCACCGCGTGATCCATCAGTTGGAAGCCGGCATTTGCTGGATCAACACCTGGGGCGAGTCGGCGGCGGAAATGCCGGTCGGCGGTTACAAGCAGTCCGGCGTCGGCCGCGAGAACGGTCTGACCACGCTGGAGCACTACACCCAGATCAAATCGGTGCAGGTTGAGCTGGGCGATTACGCCTCGGTGTTTTAACTATCCCCGTCGTCTTTCGAGCCGCAGCCGCGTTGGCTGCGGCCGACAATCCCCAAAGAGCCAAATACACCGCCTGTTGTGGATCCGCGCTTCGCGTTTTCGTCTCATGCAGGCCTATAAAGTAAGGAGATAATGAATGGAATTTGACTACATCATTATCGGTGCCGGTTCCGCCGGCAACGTGTTAGCCACCCGATTGACCGAAGACGCCGACGTCAGCGTCCTGCTGCTGGAAGCCGGCGGCCCGGATTACCGGATGGATTTCCGTACCCAGATGCCGGCCGCGCTGGCGTTTCCGCTGCAGGGTCGCCGCTACAACTGGGCGTATGAAACCGACCCTGAGCCGCACATGAACAATCGCCGGATGGAATGCGGCCGCGGCAAAGGGCTGGGCGGTTCGTCCCTGATCAACGGCATGTGTTACATTCGCGGCAACGCGATGGACTTCGACAACTGGGCCAAGGCGCCCGGCCTGGAAGACTGGACCTATCTGGACTGCCTGCCGTATTTCCGCAAGGCGGAAACGCGCGATATCGGCCCGAACGATTACCACGGCGGCGAGGGCCCGGTGAGCGTCACCACGCCGAAAGCCGGCAACAACGAACTGTTCCACGCGATGGTGGAAGCCGGCGTGCAGGCGGGCTATCCGCGTACCGACGATCTGAACGGTTACCAGCAGGAAGGCTTCGGCCCGATGGATCGCACCGTGACGCCGAAAGGGCGCCGCGCCAGCACCGCTCGCGGTTATCTGGATCAGGCGCGTTCGCGGCCAAACCTGAAGATCGTCACCCATGCGCTGACCGATCACATCGTATTCGACGGCAAGCGCGCGGTGGGCGTCAACTATTTGCAGGGCGACAGCAATCAGCTGACCCACGCCACAGCACGCCGCGAAGTGCTGCTGTGCGCCGGCGCCATCGCCTCGCCGCAGATCCTGCAGCGTTCGGGCGTCGGCCCGGCGGCGCTGCTGAACAGTCTGGATATCAAGGTGGTGCACGATCTGCCGGGCGTGGGGGAAAACCTGCAGGATCACCTGGAGATGTATCTGCAGTACGCCTGTAAGAAACCGGTGTCGCTGTACCCGGCGCTGCAATGGTTCAACCAGCCTAAGATCGGCGCGGAGTGGCTGTTCAACGGCACCGGCATCGGCGCCAGCAACCAGTTCGAGGCCGGCGGCTTCATCCGCAGCCGCGAAGAGTTCGCCTGGCCGAACATTCAGTATCACTTCCTGCCGGTGGCGATTAACTACAACGGCAGCAACGCGGTGAAAGAGCACGGCTTCCAGGCGCACGTCGGCTCGATGCGTTCGCCGAGCCGCGGCCGGGTGCAGGTGAAGTCGAAAGATCCGCGTCAACACCCGAGCATTCTGTTCAACTACATGGCGACCGAGCAGGATTGGCAGGAGTTCCGCGACGCCATTCGCATCACGCGCGAGATCATGGCGCAGCCTGCCCTGGACGAATACCGCGGCCGCGAAATAAGCCCGGGGCCGGAGGTGCAGACCGACGAGCAGCTGGACGCCTTCGTGCGCGAGCATGCCGAAACCGCTTTCCACCCGTCCTGTTCGTGCAAAATGGGCGAGGATGAGATGGCAGTGGTCGACGGCCAGGGCCGGGTGCACGGCATGGAAGGATTGCGGGTGGTGGATGCGTCGATTATGCCGCTGATCATCACCGGTAACCTGAACGCCACCACCATTATGATCGCAGAGAAGTTAGCCGATCGCATTCGCCAGCGCGCGCCGCTGCCGCGCAGTACCGCCGACTATTACGTCGCCGGCGATGCGCCGGTGCGCAAGCTGTAACCGACACGCCCTCTCGCCGTTGAGGGGGAGGGCCGCCGTAGCAAGCAACCCCTCTCCATATGCTCTTCCCCAAGGCGAGGGGGCAACTCTCTTTTTTATCCCTTATCCCATCATGCCGCCGGCAGCGAGATCGCCTGATCGAAACTGGTGGGCGTCGCCATGCGCCACATGCGGGCGTAGAACTCGCTTTTGATCTCCGGCTGCAGCAGCGCGCCCGGCTCCAGATAGTAATAGATATCGGCGTATACCTTGATCTCGGTCGGCGTGATGCGACGCAGCATATGGTGCGAGGTCAGCTGCTCCGGGCGGCTGACGCCGGCCGCCGCCAGCATGTCCGCCAGCGCTTTCACCGTATTTTGATGGAAGTGATAGACGCGCTCCGCCTTGTTCGGCACCACCAGCGCCTTTTGCCGCAGCGGATCTTGCGTCGCTACGCCGGTCGGGCAGTGGTTGGTGTGGCAGCTTTGCGACTGGATGCAGCCGACGGCGAACATAAAGCCGCGCGCCGAGTTCACCCAGTCTGCGCCGAGCACCAGCACGCTGGCGATGTCGAAGGCGCTGATGATCTTGCCGCTGGCGCCTATCTTGATTTGGTCGCGCAGGCCGCAACCCACCAGCGTGTTATGCACGAACAGCAGCCCTTCGCGCAGCGGCATGCCCATATAGTTGGAAAGCTCGAGCGGCGCGGCGCCGGTGCCGCCTTCCTTGCCGTCCACCACGATGAAGTCCGGCAGGATACGGGTGTGCAGCATCGCCTTGACGATGGCGACGAACTCCCACGGGTGGCCGATGCACAGCTTGAAACCGACCGGCTTGCCGCCGGACAGCTCGCGCAGCTGCTGGATGAACTGCATCATTTCCAGCGGGGTGGTGAAGGCGCTGTGCGAGGCCGGCGAGATGCAATCGACGCCTTGCGGCACGCCGCGGGTGGCGGCGATTTCCGCATCCACCTTTTTCGCCGGCAGAATGCCGCCGTGGCCCGGCTTGGCGCCTTGGCTGAGCTTGATTTCAATCATTTTCACCTGCGGGCTTTGCGCCTGTTCGGCAAAGCGGCGCGGATCGAAATGACCGTCGGGGGTGCGGCAGCCGAAATAGCCGCTGCCCAGTTCCCACACCAGGTCGCCGTTGTTTTCGCGGTGATAGCGGCTGATGCTGCCCTCGCCGGTATCGTGGTAGAAGTTGCCCTTGGCCGCGCCGAGATTGAGCGCGCGAATGGCGTTGGCGGAGAGCGCGCCGAAGCTCATCGCCGAAATGTTGAAGATTGACGCGGAATAGGGCTGGCGGCAGTCGGCGCCGCCGATAGTGATGCGGAAGCTGGTCGGGTCGGCGGCCTCCACCGGCCGCATGGAGTGACCGATGCACTCATAGCCGGTTTGGTACACATCCAGCAGGGTGCCGAATGGCTTGTCGCCCATCTCGTTTTTCGCCCGGCGATAGACCAGCGTGCGCTGGGTGCGCGAAAACGGGATCTCTTCATTATCCTGTTCAAGGAAATACTGGCGCAGCTCCGGGCGGATGAATTCAAAGAAGAAACGCAGGCGGCCGATGATCGGGTAGTTGCGGCAGATGGCGTGGCGCTGTTGCGTGAGATCGTAGATACCCAGCACCATCAGACAGCCGCAGGCCAGGGCCGGCAGCCAGAACCACGGATGGTTGTGCATCATGATCAAGAAAACCAGGGTGAGCAAGATGCTCAGCACAAAGCAGGTATAGCGGCTGAATAAGGACGACTTCATAACATCTCCTGATGTTTATTTTAATCCACACGACATGACTCACGGATAGTCCGTGTGCAAATCGTAGCCAACAGGAGAGGATGTTGTGTGTCTGTTGCTGCTTTGTCGCCGGTTGTTACATTAATTTAACGCGGCGAGGGGGCGGGTTGCCGCGCGGCGCACCGCGCAGCAAGCCAGGGCAGGTTATTTGCCGGCGACGAAGATGGTGCTCATGCTGCGCAGCCGCAGCTTTTTCATCGCGCTGTATTTCTGCGAAAAGATGGTTTTCGGGTGCGTACCGCGCTTTTCCGCAATGTGCAGCAGGCTGTCGCCGCGCAGCAGATTGAAGATCACGTCGCTTTCCGCCGGGCTGAGCTCGCGGGTTTTCTGCACCTTGATGCCGCCCGGTTCTGTGCTTTCCAGCAGCCGCTGGATTTTTTCCTGCAGCGAATAAAGCGGAATGCGGGTGGAGACCAACTCGACGGAAATCCCCAGGATCGACAGCAGTTTCACCACGCGTTCGTCGTCATAGAACACCAGCAGGCGCGTCTTGCTGTTGTACTGCTGGTGCAGGGACACCAGGCTTTCTATCACGTTGACGCTCTGTTCCAGATTTTGCGAGGTGAAAATCAGCGCAATGTCGTGCTTGGTGATCTTCTCTGCTTTGGCGCCGCCGTGCATGAAATCGGAAAACAGGCGGATATCGTAGGCGCCGTAATGTTTCTTCAGCAGCACCGACAGGCCAACATAGCTGTACTTACACTCACTAATCACAAGAACGTTGTTTTTAGACATAGGGCAAACACCAATACCGAGTTAAAAGTATTCAGCTGTAAGAAGCGAGTTCAAATCCTTGATGCTGGATTCCTTCCACAGCTTTCCCTGCAGTGCGTAATATGGCATTTCATCCAGCCATTTCTTGTGTTCGGGAGTTTCAACTCCTTCGATAATTACCTTGTAATGATTAAGGTAAAAGAAGCGCAGCAACGCGCGCATCAAGCCCTCGCCGCCGGACTTTTTCATAAAGTCCCAAAGCAGAAAACGATCGAGCTTAACGAAGCGGAACTGACTGTTGTACAACGCGGAAAAACCCGCATAGCCAGAACCAAAATCATCGAGCCAAAATGAATAACTATTCAATGACGGATCGCCGTGTACGCGATCTTTCACCAGCCGGGTTGAATTCTCACTGATCTCGAAATGAATACAGCGCATAGCATTAATTCTTTCGGCAAAGTGACTATTCGCCAGCGATTGCAGGGAATAATCGTCAACATTCAAAGTGGCTATCACTTGGTTTTCATGAAACCAGTGTTTGTATTTATCGATCAGATTGATCTGATCCATCAAAATCGCAATCCGGGTGGCGCTGTCGGCGTGGCGAAAGAACTGTTCAGGAGAAAAATGGGCATATTCGCTATTAAACGTAAAGCGAGACAGACATTCAACGGCCAGCAATTGTCCCGATTTTGCGAACATTGGCTGAAAAACATAATTAATGCCGTTATTTTTCTCTCTGAAAGAACCGCTCATTTCCCAATCCTTGGATTGATATTTAACTTGTTGATTTTAAATAATAAAAAAGAAAGTTACTCCGGGGTTATTGGTAAATTTCTTATTTAAAGCGCCAGAATGGCCGAAGCGTGTCGACAGACCATTTAACGCGTAATTCGTGCCAAAGTCCAAACGTCGCAATCTGTTACTAAATGTAAATATTCGGGATAATATTCTGATTTTCAGGCCTTATCGCAAAATCTTGAACTCTGCAGCTTTCCCAAACACAGATTATTCCTATTCGTATGAATCGTCAACATCGATCGATAGGTATTCGCCGATAGTTTATTCCTATCAAGAGGGGCCTTATGAATGTTTTAAACGATTTAACATTAAGAATATGCTTAGTCTATATTTCGTCCGGCAATGAGTTCATCGAGGCAACGCTCCTTTTCAGCAAGGGAGTGCTATCGCTGAGTGTATGCTCAGTGGCGGCAATATATATATAAGCCCGCCACTGAATCGATTATTTTATTGTTCTATGGAGCTGGAAATGAAAAAAGTATTATTGCCTTTGGCTGCCCTGGTATTGTCTGCAACTGCTTCCAACGCAATGGCAGCAAACGGCACTGTTAAATTCACCGGTGAAATCAAACAGTCTACCTGCCAGGTAACTAGCGATACTCAGAATAAAGAAGTTTACTTGGGTACTTACCCAACTTCTGCTTTCCCAACCGTGGGTTCTAAATCCGCTTCTAAAGCTTTCCAGATCTCTCTGGAAAAATGTGATGCCGGCGATTACAGCCTGCGCTTCGACGGTAACACCGTTGCTGGCAACCCAGACCTGCTGTCCGTAAGCAACGTTGGCGGTACTGGCGCAGCAGCTACCGGCGTGGGTATCGAAATCACCGATAACAATGGCAAGCCATTCGCTATCGGCGACGGTTCCAACATCAACGACGACGTAGCGAAAGTCACCATCGCTGCTGACGGTAAAGCGACCTTCAACCTGCAGGCTCGTTACCGTTCATTCGATAGCAACGTAACTGCAGGTCTGGCTAACGCTACCAGCCCGTTCACTATCGAATACAAATAATCGTCTTTCAGGACACACACGGCCAAGGATGGCCCGTAGAGGAAACCGATGAAAAAGTTCTTTGCTGCTCTGCTGATGCTGGGCGCCTTTAACAGCTACGCCGGTATCCAGGTAGATGCCACTCGCGTGATCTATAAAGGCGATGACAAATCCGCCTCTCTGCCGATTCATAACGATGCTTCAGAAGCTTATATGGTGCAGACCTGGCTGGACACCGGTGACAGAAACCAAGTGCCGAAAAATCTGCCTGTCGTTGTCGTTCCACCGATTCTGAAATTGGACGCTGCTAAAACTGCAGTTCTTCGCTTTATCTATTCCGGTAATGGCTTACCTCAGGATAAAGAAACCCTGCTGTGGATTAACGTGCAGGAAATTCCACCGGCTCCGAAGCAAGAAAACGTGCTTCAGGTTGCGGTGCGTACCCGAATCAAACTTTTTTACCGGCCGGTGGCGTTGAAAACGACGCTGGACGAGCAAGTGCAAAACTTGCGTTGGCAGCGTGAAGGTTCACGTCTGCAAGTGGTTAACGATGGGCCGCTGCATATTACCTTTGGGGCGCTGCACTTGAAAAACAGCGCAGGCAAGACCGTGGATGTGGACGCCAACATGGTGAGCCCGAAAGATCGCTTATCGATCAACATCCCGGCGGGCGTCAGCGTCGGCAACAAGATTGCTTTCAGTTATATCAACGATTTTGGCGGTAGAACGGAAGTCAAGGACGTTCCAGTACAATAAGAGAGACAGGGAATGGCAAATCAACGAAAAGTAGCAGGCGGAACGACGCGGCTGACACAGCTGATCCGAATTGCAATCATTGCTGCCAGTGCGCCGATGTTATGGAGTGAAGCGGCGCTGGCAGAGTTTAACATGTCGTTTATTCACGGCGATGAAAACCTGAGCAACGCGGAAGCGGTCGCCCAGGGCGATGCTTTGCAACCGGGCGTTTACCCATTCGACATCTACGTCAACCTGACCCAGGTCGATCATAAGGATGTTACTTTTCGTCAGGTTAAAGGCCAGACCGCGTCTCAACCCTGCCTGAAAGTTGAAGACCTGCGCAACTACGGCATCAAACTGCCGGAAACGCTGCAGGCCGGCAGCTGTGTTGATGTGTCTGAGTTGATTAAAGACGCCACCGTCAGCTATGACGCGGCGGTGCAGCAGATCAACATTTCCGTGCCTCAGACCATGATGGATCTGAGCGCGATCGGGGCGATCCCGCCAAGCATGTACGATGAAGGCATCAACGCGCTGTTCGCCAACTATAACTTCAACTACAACAAGAACAGCTATCGCCGAGATGACGCCGACGACAGCGAGTACATGTTCCTCGCGCTGAACAGCGGCCTCAACCTGGGCAGATGGCGCCTGCGCAACAACTCCACCTGGGACAAGCAGAGTGGCAGTAGCAGCAACTGGACCAACGTCTCCTCCTGGGCCGAGACCGATATCGTGCCTTGGCGCAGCCGTTTGGTGATGGGCCAGGCGAGCACCAACAACAGCGTGTTCAACAGCTTCCAGTTCCGCGGGGTGCAACTCTCCAGCGTTGACGACATGCTGCCGGACAGCCTGCGCGGTTATGCGCCGGTGGTGCGCGGCGTGGCGGCGACCAACGCCCGCGTCGAGATCCGTCAGAACGGTTACGTCATCTATAGTACCAACGTCGCGCCGGGTCCTTTTGAGATCCACGACGTCTATCCGCATACTAACAACGGTGACCTGCAGGTCACCGTGAACGAGGCCGACGGTTCGCACAAAACGTTCAGCGTCGCCTACTCTTCCGTGGCCAACATGCTGCGCGAAGGCATTTGGAACTTCCAGCTGACCGCCGGTAAATACCACAACGGTAACGGCGGCTATCAGCCGAAACTGATCCAGGGTACTGCGGCATACGGCATGAACTATGGCCTGACGCCGTTCGGCGGCGCCATCATCGCCGAGCACTACCGTTCTGCTGCCGTGGGTATCGGTAAGAGCCTGGGATCATGGGGTGCCATCTCCGTGGACGGTTCTATCTCTGATACCGAGCTGGCGAATGGCGATCGCAAGCAGGGGCAGAGCTTCCGTTTCCTGTACTCCAAGTCGCTCAACCAGATGGGCACCAACTTCCAGTTGGCGGGTTATCGCTATGCGACTTCCGGTTACTACGATCTGAGCGATGCGGTCCAGGAGCGCAACAGCTGGCGCAACGGCATTTATGCCAACGATTACTGGGATCCGAACGATCTGCAGCCGGGCCAGCCTTCCTGGAGCAACAACCAGAAACGTACCCGATACACCGCGCGCTACGGCAACAAGCGTGAACGCGTCGAGCTGTCGCTCAGCCAGCAGCTGTGGGCGGGCGCCAGCCTGTACGCCAACGTGAGCCACCAGAACTACTGGGGCGTGTCCGGCAACGATCGCACGATTCAACTGGGTTACAACGACGGCTTCAAGCGTATTTCCTACGGGGTTTATCTGCAGGATACGCGCGGCCAGTACGGCTATTCCGATCGCAGCGTGAACTTCACAATGTCGATTCCGCTGGATTGGGGCCAGAGCAACAACTCGACCACCGCCAACTTCAGCGCGGCGCACAGCAAACAGAGCGGCGACAGCTACTCGACCGGCATCAGCGGCACCATGCTGGACGACCGTCGCATGAACTACTCAGTTTCCACCGGGCATACGCAGTCCTCCGGTCAGAGCAGCAACCTGAACCTGGGCTACAGCAGCAGCATCGGTAACATCGACGGTAGCTATGCCTACAGCTCGAAATACCGCCAGGAAGGGCTGGGCGTCTCCGGCGGCCTGCTGGTGCACTCCGGCGGCGCGACCCTGACGCAGCCGTTGCAGAACACCATCTTGCTGGTGGAAGCGAAAGACGCCAAAGGCGTGCGTCTGGAAAACCAGCCGGGCGTGACCATCGATCGCTTCGGTTATGCGGTTGTGCCGTCGGCCAACCCGTACCGCTACAACTATGTAGCGCTGCGCACCGAAGATTTCGGGCCGGGCCTGGATGTGCCGGTGGCCAGTAAGCAAGTGGTGCCGACCGAGAAGTCGGTGGTGAAGGTGAGCTTCGATACCTTCAAGGGCGTCAGCCTGCTGATTCACGCTCGTCTGGGTGACAACGGTTATCCGGCCATCGGCGCCGGCGTGTTCAACGAGTCCGGCCGCAACAGCGGCACCGTGGGCCTGGAAGGCGCAACCTATGTTTCCGGCGTGAAAGCGGGTGAGAAACTGACGATCAAATGGGGTCCGAAAGCCGATCAGCAATGCGTACTGCCGATTCCGGCGGACGTGGGCGACAAACAAGCGGCCATGGGATATCAGGAACTGACCCTGCAATGCCAAAAACTGTAAGGTACACCATGAACTTGAGCAAATTAGCACGTAACACACTTCTGTCGGTGGTGGGGCTGGCGGGGTTGGCGATGGCGCAACAGGCGGCGGCGATGCAGTGCCGCTTCGGCAACTCGACGGGTTCAAAAAACCCGGTTGGCAGCGTAACGCAGGATATCGACGTCGGCCGCCCGATCGTGCTGGCCGCCAGCGACTTCGTCAAAGGCAACCTGATTTGGCGTTCGCAGAACTTTACCTCCACCTTTACCTGCTGGGATACGGATAACTACCCGCGCGGAGAGAACGCTTACATCTATTGGAACCCGCAGAACTCGTTCGGTGCACTGGATAAGTCGCTGGAGATTGGGGTATCGATCAACGGGCGTGATTATGACGCGATCAACCTGAAGCAAAGCTCCAACCGGCCGACGGGCCCTGATTTGGGGCCGGGTACCAAACCGGGTAGTAACAGAAGAAAAGCCGATCCTCAGGCGGTGACTGCCACCTATTCGGTGTATATCAAAGCCACCGGGGTGAAACCGCCGGCGGGTAACTTCCCGCCATTGGCGCGCGCGTCGCTGTTCCAGATCGATGGTGAGTTGGGGCTGAACGCCACCAAAGACAGCAACTTTAACGCCTATATCAAAGGGTTGGACAAGATCCGCGTGATTCAGTGCAACCCGCAGATCACCGTATTGGCCAACAACGGCGCCAGCGTCGATTTCGGCGTGCTGACGACTTCCAGCGCCAAAACCGGCACTATCGCCAAACAGGTGCCGTTCGACATCAAGGCCAGCCTGAGCGGCGGCGAGTGCGCCGGCCAGTCTCTGCAAGCCAGTTTTAGCAGTACCAATGCCGATCCGTCAGACAACACGCAGATCCTGCCGACCACCCAACCGGGCGTGGCAATCTTCCTGACGCAGCAGCGCGACACCAGTAAAAAACCGATCCCTCTGCAAACTAACGTGGATTTCGGCGGTGTGCTGCAGGATAAGCAGAACGAAGTGAAAGAGACCTTTATCGCGAACCTGAAGTGGTTGACCAATACGCCGAAGACCGGGGTGTTCAACGCCACCGCCAACGTCGACGTCACCTTCAAATAATCCGGTGTCTCTTCGATAAAAAAGGGTTCAGTTCTTCGCGAACTGAACCCTTTTTTTGTACTTTGCAGCGTGCCGATTAACGCAGCCCCATCCAACTGGTGCAGACGCCTTCCGGCGGCTTGCCCGCATACCAACGAGGCAGCGTAGGGGCATCATGGCGCGGTTCGGCCTCCGCCTCTACCGGCTGCGCCGGCCATTCCGCGACGTCCCAGCGGGTGGTGCGGCGGTACACTGCCGGGGTTTTGCCGAACTGTTTCTTGAAGGCGCGTGAGAACGAAGGCTGAGAATCGAAGTGGTATTGCAGGGCGATATCCAGGATCGGGCGTGGGCTGGAACGCAGCGCCTGCGCCGCCTGCGAAAGACGCCGCTCGCGGATATAGCTGCCGAGTGCATGGCCGGTGGTGCTGCGGAACATGCGCTGCAGGTGCCATTTGGAGTAGCCCGACTTGGCTGCGACGTTGTCCAGCAGCAGCGGTTGATCCAGATGAGTTTCAATCCAGTCTAGTAAATCGTGAATGATATTGACGCGATCCATGGTTTTAGTTCTCCCGCAAAAACGACATTCAGGTCACAGTGACTTAGCTTAATTATCCAAGAATATACTTTGATAATAGGCGCGAGCACGCCGTTACGCAAGGGTGAAGCGGGGGTAAAAAGGTGGCCAAAAATGCTCTTTGAGCGGCAGGGGTATAGAAAAAAGGCCGCATAAAGCGGCCTTTTCAGCAAGAAATGATGGGAAATCAGTTGGTTTCCGGTTTCACTTCAATGTAGTTCAGACCCAGCACGCTGCTGGTGTAGCCGCGGATCTTGTTGGTCATCTCGATATCGCCGTTCAGCTTGTGGCCGTAAGACGGGATGATCTCTTTCAGTTTGCTCTGCCATTCCGGCGTCGCCACTTTGTCTTTGAACACGGTTTCCATCAGATGCAGCATGATCGGTGCAGCGGTGGAAGCGCCCGGCGAAGCGCCCAGCAGAGCGGCGATGCTGCCGTCTTCGGAGCTGACGACTTCGGTGCCGAACTGCAGCACGCCGCCTTTATCCGCGTCTTTCTTGATGATCTGCACGCGTTGGCCTGCGGTCCACAGCTTCCAGTCTTCCTGCTTGGCGTCCGGGAAGTACTCTTTCAGCGCGGCGAAGCGATCGTCGTCGTTCATCATCAGCTGGCCGACCAGGTATTTCACCAGATCGAAGTTATCCAGACCGACGTGGGTCATCGGCATCAGGTTCGAGGTGCTCAGCGAGTGCAGCAGATCGAACAGCGAGCCGTTCTTCAGGAACTTGCTGGAGAAGGTGGCGAACGGCCCGAACAGCAGCACGCGCTTGCCGTCCAGCATGCGGGTATCCAGGTGCGGCACGGACATCGGCGGCGAACCTACGCTGGCCAGGCCGTACACTTTGGCCAGGTGCTGGTTGGCGATCTCCGGATTGGTGGTGACCAGGAACTGGCCGCCGACCGGGAAACCGCCGTAGCCGTCGGCTTCAGGGATGCCGGATTTCTGCAGCAGGGTCAGGGATGCGCCGCCTGCGCCGATGAACACGAACTTGGCGTTAACGGTGGTTTCTTTACCGTCGCGGTTCAGATCGGCAACGGTCACGCTCCAGGTCTGGTCGGCGTTGCGCTTGATGTCGCGCACTTCGTGGCTCAGGTTCAGCTTGAACTTGTCGCTGGTGCTCAGCGCGTCAACCAGCTGGTGGGTGATCACGCCGAAGTTGACGTCGGTACCCAGCGGCATGCGGGTGGCGGCGATTTTCTGCGCCGGATCGCGGCCGTTCATCACCAGCGGTGCCCACTGCTTGATTTGCGCAGGATCTTCGGAGTATTCCATGCCGCGGAACAGGGTGCTGTGCTGCAGCGCCGCGTAGCGTTTACGCAGGAAGTTGACGTTGTCGTCGCCCCACACGAAGCTCATGTGCGGCACGCTGTTAATGAAGGATTTCGGATCTTTCAGGACATCGTTTTTCACCTGATAAGACCAGAACTGACGGGAGATTTCGAAAGACTCGTTGACCTTCACCGCCTTGCTGATGTCGATGGTGCCATCGGCTTTTTCCGGCGTGTAGTTCATTTCGCTGAAGGCGGAGTGGCCGGTACCGGCGTTGTTCCAGCCGTTGGAGCTCTCTTCCGCCACGCCGTTCATGCGCTCGTACATGTCGATGGTCCAGGTCGGCTCCAGCTCATGCAGATAGGTACCCAAGGTGGCGCTCATGATGCCGCCGCCGATCAACACCACGTCGACGGTTTTATTCTTCTCTTCAGCCGCCGCCTGCTGCGTGACGCTAAACAGGCTGAGACTGAAAATCAGGACGAGTAATTTTCTCATTGAATTAAATCTCTTGTGTGTAAATTCTACTCATTGCAGGTGAAAGAATTTAGCGGGAGTTACCCTGGAAAATAATGAAGCCGACCGCCCGGCGTGAGCCGATAGGCAGCGATAATGCCTTTTTGTTAATAGGGTTTTTAACGAAAAGTGAACTATTGCAGGCCGTCCGGATGCAAATTGATCGGTTCACGTTACTGGCGGGGTATTATTGTTTGCGAGAATGTTAAAAACTACTTTTGTAACTAAAAAAAATGAATATAAGCAAAAAACGGCCGGTTGTTGTCGCAGGAATAAACAGAGAGGGGGGAAGGGCTATATAACCGCGTTATTTCCAAGGGTTAATTGTCGCGTAATTAGACGTTATTTCGTTATCACACAATAATTGCGGTTAAATTGCAAATACGCATCGGTAACCAATAATAAATGGCCGCCATTGCGGGCGGCCAGGATTCACAAGGCGATTACTTGATGCCCATCGCATCGCGCATGGTGAAGAACAGATCGGTCTGATCGGTCAGGCCCACCACGTTGGCGGCGTGCGGGCCATAGGCCGCAACGCGCAGCTGGGTGCCGGTGTGCCCCTGCGACTCCTCTTCCGAGTTGCCGTAACTCAGGGTCATCGGCGCGCCGTCTTTGGTGGTCAGCGTCTGGGTCAGGCCCGGCGCTTTGGCGTCGGCGGCGACGATCTGGCTGGAATGCGCGTGATCGGCGGTGACGATCACCAGCGTGTTGCCGTCGGCGCGGGCGAAGGCCAGCGCTTTTTGCACCGCTTCGTCCAAATCGACGGTTTCGCCAATCTGCCCGCATGGGTTGGCGGCGTGATCCTGCTTATCGATCGACGCGCCCTCTACCTGCAGGAAGAAGCCGTTCGGGTTGTCTTTCAGCAGCGCGATCGCTTTTTCGGTCATCGCCGCCAGCGTTGGCGTGGCGGCGGTGCGCGCCGGGTTGTTTTCGCAGGTTACCGCCGGTTTGTCGAGGTTGCCGTGGTAGCTGGCTTTCGGCCCCAGCCAGCGCACCGGCATGTTGCCGTCGGCGAACAGGCCCAGCAGCGGTTTTTGCTGGTTGGCCAGGGTGACGGCCTGCAGTTCATCCGCGTTGCTGACCCACTGATAGCCCTGCGCCGCCGCCTGGTCTTTCAGCGATTTCCCCTGCCATTCGCCGCTTTTTGCCAGCTGGTTGAAGGATTTCGCGCCGCCTCCCAGCGTGACGTCGGCGCGGGTTTTCAGCAACTGTTCGGTGATGGAGCCGCGGCCGCCGTTTTCCAGCGCGTTAGCGGCGCATTTCTCGCTGGTTTCCTCCGGGCCATAGCATTTGCGCGAGGTGACGTGCGACACCAGCGCCGCCGGCGTGGCGTCCTGCAGTTCGGCGGTGGAGACGTTGCCGGTGGCCTTGCCGGCCGCCTTGGCGATCTCCAGCAGCGTCGGCTGGTCTTTGCCGTTCACGTCCACGCCGAGCGCGCCGTTATAGGTTTTCACCCCGGTGGCCCAGGCGGTGGCCGAGGCGGCGGAGTCGGTCACGTAATCCGGCTTGTGGGTTTTCTTGTCCAGCGAGTAATGCGTGTATTGCCCGGTCAGCGGCAGGGCGTCGATGCCCTTGAAGTAACCGCCCGCGCCCTCAGCGTAGTTGCGCGCGGCGGTGATCTCGGAATCCCCCATGCCGTCGCCGATCAGCAGGATCACGTTTTTCGCTGGTTTGTCCGACAGCGACGCCTTCAGCGCGGCGGTCTGATCGCCGGCCAGACGACGGGCGCCACCCGGTTCGACGAGGTTGCCGCGCGCGGCGCGCTCGGTCAGGCCATCGGCATTGGCCGAGGTTTCTGCCGCGAGGGCGGAGGAACAGAGCAGGGCGGACAGCACGGCGCCGGCGATCAGGGATACAGCAGGTTGCATGGGGTAAGCTCCTTGTCGTAATACAACAATGTAAATAACATCAAATTGTTACGTAAGGAGAGTAGAGCAGAGGGATGACAATTTTATGACAGCGAAAATGGGACGACCCGACGGTCATCCCGTTTGGCATTCAGGCTGCGCGCGCCGGGATCGCGAGCCCGCGCTGCACTGCCGGCCGAGCCAGACCACGCTCCAGCCACTGTGCGACGCGCGGGAAGCTGTCGAACTCCACCAGCTCGCGCGCCTCATAGAAGCCGATCAGATTGCGCACCCAGCCCAGCAGCGAGATATCGGCGATGCTGTAGTCCGCCCCCATGATCCAGTCGCGGCCTTCAAGGCGCGTTTCCAACACGCCGAGCAGGCGTTTCGATTCATTTTTGTAACGCTCCAGTGGCCGCTTGTCTTCATATTCGCGCCCGGCGAATTTGTGGAAGAAACCGAGCTGGCCGAACATCGGGCCGACCGCCGCCATCTGGAAGAACACCCACTGAATGGTTTCATAACGCTGCGCCGGATCCTGCGGCAGAAAGCGGCCGCTCTTTTCCGCCAGGTAGAGCAGAATAGCGCCGGATTCGAATAGCGGCAGCGGCCGGCCATCGGGGCCGTCGGGATCGATGATCGCCGGGATCTTGCCGTTCGGGTTCAGCGCCAGGAATTCCGGCGTCCAGGTTTCGTTGTTGCCGATATCGATCAGGTGCGCTTCATAGGGCAGGCCGATCTCTTCGAGCATGATAGACACTTTGACGCCGTTCGGCGTCGGCAGAGAGTAGAGCTGCAGCCGTTCCGGGTGCTGAGCCGGCCAGCGTTTGACGATCGGGAATTGGGTGGGATCGAGCATGGAAACTCCTCGGGTTGGCGGGATCGTTTAAGCGTACCCCTTGAGTATTGCAGTAAAACTACCCCGACGCAGAGCTACAGCGTGAGTTCAAAATGTGCGGCCAGCGCTTTTTTACCGGCGTCGGTCAGCTGCAGCTCGCGGCTGTCGAGTTGGCGCAGCATCCAACCGCGTTTGATAAAGGCGTTTAGCAGCGCAGCGCCAAGCGCGCCGCCGAGGTGGGCACGGCGTTCGCTCCAGTCCAGGCAACCGCAGGCGAAACGGCGGCGGGTGGGGGCAGGGGAACAATCGACGCCCAGCCGCGCCAGCGCGACCTGACCGGCGTCGCTTAAGCGGTAGTCTTCCTCGCCACTCAACCAGTTCAGCGCATGCAGCCGATCGTGCAGCTTCACCGCTACCTCGCCCGCCATATGGTCGTAGCAGGTGCGGGCATATTGCAGCGAGGTCGGCGTGCTGCTCTTCACCGACGGGCGCGGCACGCCCGTCAGTGCCATCAGGCCTTCCAGCGCGGCGGCCACCGGTTGCCCGGCCAGCCGAAAATAGCGGTAACGCCCCTGTTTGAGGCAGGCGATCAGCCGCTGTTCCAGCAGTTTCGCCAGATGCGCGCTGGCGGTGGAAGGAGCAACCTCGACCGCCGCGCTGAGCTCGGTGGCGGTGTAGGCGCGCCCGTCCATCAACAGGCACAGCATGCGCGCCCGGGTGCGGTCGGCGATGGCGGCGCTGAGTGCCGCTAAACGATCTTCTATCTCGATGTTATGCATACTTCGAGGTTAGACGAAGTATGACGGCGCGTCCATCGTTAGCCTGTGGTTATCGCCATCTGGCTACGAGGGAGAAAACCATGTCCGTGTGTCCTTATGCCGCCGCGCTCGCCGCCGAGCCGCAGGCCCATTATCGCGCTCTGCCGCCCCTGAGCTGGGATAGCGCATGGCAATGTTGGGTGGCCGCGGTGCCGCAGCTAGTGAGGGAAGCGCTGCTCAATGCCGATCTCGGCGTGCGGCCGGCCGATGAGCCGGTGCCGGTGGCCTTGCTGGAGACGCCGATGGCGCCGCTGTTCGCCGGGCTGGCGCGGATGCGCGACGGCGAACAGCACCACGCGCTTAAAGCGGCGCTGCAGCGGGCGCTGGCCGTCTGTTCGGATGCCATGATTCTGCAAACCGCTGCACAATGCGCTGAGTGGTTAGCGCCAAAGGTGCCCGATGCGGCGGCGATCACTCGCTTTAACTATGGATTGCCGCTTTGCAGCCTCGGCGCTTTGTTGGGCGTGCCCAGGGCACAATGGCCATGCCTGATCGACGACGGTCTGGACTTCGTCCGCTGTATCGCACCCGGCAGCACACCACCGCAGCTGGCGCGGGGTATAGCGGCAGCGCAGCGGCTCAGCGCCCAACTGATGGCGGAGCATGGCGTGCTGCGCAAGGCTTTGGAGCGGGAGATTGGCGATGCCCGGCTTGAGTTGGCCAATGTGCTCGGCCTGCTGTTTCAGGCCTGTGAGGCGACGGCGGGCTGGATCGGACAGGCGTATTGGCTGGCTCGGCAGAACGGTGAAGTGGAGATTGCGCTGGATCGGGTACGGGCGCTAACGCCGCCGATCCAAAACACGCGCCGTTTCGTCTTGCGCGAGACGCAGCTTGGCGGTTGCACGCTGCGCGTGGGTCAGACCATTTTGCTGCTGCTCGGTGCCGACGGCGAACTGGCCTTCGGCGCGGGGGCGCACCGCTGCCCGGGCGAACGTTGGGCGAGGATTATCGCGCGCTGCGGCGTTGCGCATCTGTGTTCGCTGGATATTGATGAGCGGGCGTTGAAATCGGTGCAGTGGCGCCGTTCGCTGAATGCGCGCGTGCCGGAATTTTACCGTTGAGAGGAGACGAGGATGATTGCCGTGATTTTTGAACTGCAGGCCGCCGACGGGCAGCGCGATACCTACCTGGCGCTGGCGGTGGAGCTGAAGCCGCTGCTGGCGCAGATCGACGGATTCATCTCCATCGAGCGCTTCCAAAGCCTGGCGGAACCTGCGCGCCTGCTGTCGCTCTCTTTCTGGCGCGACGAGGCGGCGGTGCAGCAGTGGCGCAATCTCGAACAGCACCGGGCGGCGCAGGCGCGCGGCCGTGGCGAGGTGTTGGCGCAGTATCGGCTGCGGGTGGCGGAGGTGATGCGGGATTACGGGCTGGACCGGCGCGAGCAGGTACCACAGGACAGCCGTTGCTATCACCGCACCTGAGTAAAAGCCCGCCGGCGGCGGGCTTTCATCCGCTTATTTCGCCTCGCTGCCCACCTTCATCGCTCCGGCGTAGCTGGCGCCCATTCCCCAGGCGGCGCCGTGGTCGCGGGCGATCTGCAATACGCCTCCCGCCGTGGCCTTGCGGCTCCAGTCTTGCTGCCATTCCAGCATCAGCGCCACCCAATTGATGGGGGTAGCGCCCGCTTGCACCAGGCGCTGCATGGCGTTGTTTTGCGTGTCTGGCGTAATATCGCCGGTGACGTCCGACAGGATATAAACCTCATAACCCTCGCCCAGGGCGGACAGCGCCGGCAGCATCACGCAGCTGGCGGTCCATAGCCCGCCGATGATGATTTTCTTGCGGCCGGATTGCTTGATCAGATCCGCCACGCGCCGGTCCTGCCAGACATTGATGGCGGTGCGATCGTACACCTGCAGGTCTGGGCGCGCCTGCGTCACCTGCTGGAATACCGGTCCGGCGAAGCTTTTGGCGTTGGCCGATGCCAGAATGGTCGGCACATTGAATACCTTGGCGGCCTTGGCGATACCGGCGGCGTTATTCACCAGGTTGGTTTGATCGATAGAAGAAACGGTCATACCGAACATGTCCTGCAGATCGACCAGCAGCAACAGGCTGTTGTCGGCGGTCAGCGGTTGCACATAACCCGCCTGACGGCTGTCGGCGACAGGGGATTGCGCCAGCGCGACGACGGGGGCGGTGGCGGCGCTCAGGCCGAACATCAGGGCGAATAGGGTCTTTTTCATTATTAACTCCAAGATTATCAGTAAATTAAGTTCACTTACCACTCAGGGAAGCGGTTGGATAAAGTCTACTGATGTTGATGGGGTTAATAATCTGTGGTTTATTGAATTTATAATTAACCCGTAGGACATAATATGGATGTGCTACTGACGATGCGCGCCTTTCGCCGCGTGGTCGAACGCAACAGTTTCTATAAGGCGGCGGAGGATCTGGCGATCACACCGGCGGCCTTGAGCAAGCAGATTAAGCAGCTGGAAAATCGATTGGGTACGCTGTTAATCGTGCGCACCACTCGCAGCATGAGTCTGACCGAAGCCGGCCAGCTCTATTACCAGGAAGCCTGCCGGCTGCTCGGCGAATTCGACGCGCTGGAACAGACGGTGGCGGCCAGCACGCAGCAGGTTTCCGGCATGCTGCGGGTTAATGCGCCACTCTCGTTTGGCCTGACGGTGCTGTCGCCACTGTTGCCGCTGTTTATGCAGCGTTACCCGCAATTGCAGGTAGAACTGACGCTGGATGATCGCGTGTTGGACGTGGTGGCGGCCGGTTTCGATATCTCACTGCGCATTCGTCGGCGGTTGCCGGATTCATCGCTCAGCGCGCAGGCGCTGGGGGAGATACAGCAACGGATTTGCGCCGCGCCCGGTTATCTGGCGCAGCACGGTGCGCCACAGGCGCCGGAGGAACTGCAGCGGCACAGTTGCCTGGCGTATTCTTTGGCGGAAAGGCCGGGACAATGGCAGTTTAGCGCCGGCAGCGACAGCCTGAGCGTGGCGTTAACGCCGCGCTTCACCGCCAACAACAGCCTGATGTTACGCGATATGCTGGTGGCGGGGTTGGGGATCGGTTCACTGCCGTCGTTCGTGGCCGATCCCGAGATCGCCGCCGGTCGGTTGGTGCCGCTGTTCCCCGCAATGGCCGCCGAAACGCACCAGGTGTTTGCGGTGTATCCGACGCGCCGGCATTTGCAGCGGAAGGTGAGGTTGTTCACCGAGTTTGTGCGTGAATGTGGGCTGAGAACGCCGGATTGACAACGGTATTGGATTGTCATATTCATTAGACATGAGCAAATCTTACCGCCCATTCGCGCAAATTATTATCACCTTTCTCCGAAGGGTGGGATAGCGCGTCTGTCGCAAATAAAAAACCCGCCGGCAAGGCGGGTTTTTTTATCCCCTTCCGGCAAAGACCGGAGAACATTATGAAAACCCACCCTGCAGTTTTACACCTGATGTGCGGCAAGGCCGGCGCGGGCAAATCGACGCTGGCGCAACGTTTGGCGCAGCAGCCGCAAACGCTGCTGCTGGTTGAAGATGCGTGGCTGGCGACGCTGTATGAACAGGAGATGACCACCCTGCAAGACTATGCGCGCTGTTCCGCCCGATTGCGGCGGGCGCTGGGTGGGCACATCGTTCAACTGCTGCGCGGCGGCTGGTCGGTGGCGCTCGATTTCCCGATGAATACGCCGGACCGGCGTCGCTGGGCCAAAGCTCTGGCGGAGGAGGCCGGCGTCGCGCACTGCCTGCACTATCTCGATGTCAGCCATGCGCAGTGCCTGAGCCGCATAGCGTTGAGGAATGCGCGCGGCGAGCATCCGTTTACCCTGAGCGAAGCGGAGTTTGAGCACCTGGCGCAGTACTTCGTTCCTCCGACGGAAGAGGAAGGAATGACGGTGGTACGCTATGGTGAACAGGACTGAAAACCGGCGCCGTAATGGCGCCGGCAACAGGGTTAGGCTTCGGCGTTAAACGCGGCGTGGAAAGCGACCTCCGCACGCGGCAGCCCACCCTGGAAGGCGACGGCGCGGAAGTACTCTTGCGGTACGCCCGGCAGGGTCAGGGCGGTCTGCGCCTGGAAGCCGAAACGGCCGTAATAGTTCGGATCGCCCAGTACTACGCAGCCTGCGGCGCGCTCTGCTTGCAGCTCGGCCAGCAGTTGGCGGATCAGGCGGCTGCCGATCCCCTGGCCTTGGTAAGCCGGCAGTACCGATACCGGCGCCAGCCCGTACCAATCGGCGGCGCCGTTGCTGAGCACGACCGGAGAGAGGGCGGCGTGCCCGATCGGTGTGCCATGTTGTTCGGCGATCAGCGACAGGGTGAGCGCGCCCGCAGCGCGCAGCGCGTTGACGATAAACTGCTCGGTGTGGCTGCTGTGTTCGGCGTGCAGGAACGCGGCGGCGGTCAGGGTGGTGATGGCGCTGACGTCGGCCGGCGTTTCGTGGCGTAAAATGATGCTCATAGTCTTTTCCTTATACGGATAAGGGGGGCCGGCCGGGCTGCCTGCCCGACCGGTATCGATGATTAACGGTTATCCAGCTGCGCGCGCACGGCCTTGAGCCCGGCGACGGTGACGCGATAAGGGCGCCCCTGGCGAGAGAGGATCAGGCGTTTGGTTTTGAGCTTGGTGAAAACGGCAAGCGAGCAGTCGGCCAAGCCGAGCCCTTCGCGGGTGTAGCATTCGACGCGGGTGACGTGACCGGCGTCGCTGCGGGTGAAGGCGATATAGCCGCCTTTGGCCAACACGTGCAGCACGCGTTGTTCCGCTTTGGAAATGTTCATGTTGGGAGATCCTGTAATAACCCCAGATACGCGCATCCCCGCGCAAACGCGCGTCGGATACGTCAGAGTCCCTCGCCATACGGCAAGGAAGCGACTATCGGGTGGTTACAATCTCCAACATACAGGCCTCGGGCAGTGAAAAACGCCAGGGCGGCGTTTCAGCGCGGTTACTGTAGCCAATGACCGATTGGCTGTCAATCCGCCGGCGACGCGGGCCGCCGGCGAAAAGCCCATTAGAAAGGCTTGGTCGGCAGGTATTTGCCGTCCAGGGTGATCACCGCGCGTTCGCCGCCGTCCGGGTCGGCGACCTTCTTGATATCCAGCTTGAAGTTGATGGCGCTGATGATGCCGTCGCCAAACTGCTCGTGCACCAACGCTTTCAGCGTGGAGCCGTAAACCTGCAGCATTTCATAGAAGCGATAAATGGTCGGATCGGTCGGCACGCCGCCGGGGATGCTGCCGCGCAGCGGGATGGTTTGCAGCAGCCGCACCGCCTCTTCGTCCAGCCCCAGCTTGGCCGCTACCGCGCGCGCCGCCGGTTCCGGCAGCGCATGCTGCCCGAGCAGCGCGGCGGTGACGAATGCCAGACTGAGGCCGGTGCCTTCGGTCAGCGCTTCGAACGTCAGGTTCTGGCGGATTTTGGCGGCCATGATGGTGTCGGTAAGCGCTTCGCGCGGGGCGGCGTTATGCAGAGAGTGTGTCATATTGGCTCCTTGTTGGCTTAAAAACGGGCGATCGCCGGCGTGGCGGTCACCTCGGGATGGGTGGCGAGCGGCACGAAGCGGCGGGTTTCACCGTCCAGCGCCTCGATAGCGCCGCTGGCGATGTCATAGACCCAGCCGTGCAGCTTCAGGCGGCCCTGCTCCAGCGCCAGGGCGACGGAAGGGTGCGTTTTGATGTTGTTGAGCTGGGCGATGACGTTCTCGCGCACCATCGACATGACCCGCGCCTCATCGGTGGCGTGCGGATAAGCCTGATTGACCGCCCTGGCCGAATCGGCGTAGCGCAGCCAGCCGGCGACCGTCGGCAGGTGATCCAGACACTGGCAGGTGGCGATGGCGGTCATCGCGCCGCAGTCGGAATGGCCGCAGATCACGATATCCTCCACGCCCAGCGCGGCGACGGCGTACTCGACCGAGGCGGAGACCCCGCCGGGTTCGGGGCCGAAGGAAGGCACGATGTTGCCGGCGTTGCGGATCACGAACAGATCGCCCGGCTCGCGCTGGGTGACCAGCTCCGGCACCAGACGGCTATCGGAACACGAGATAAACAGAGTGCGCGGGTTTTGGCGGGTCGCCAGCCGCTGAAACAGCGCCGTGCGTTCAACAAAGGCTTCGCGCTGGAACTTCAGAAAGCCCTCAATCACCTCTTTCATCTTTTTCTCCCTGGGGTGTCGTTATGCGATGACGGCATGATGAACGCTTCTGGCTATAGGGTCTAAGACCCATTTATAATGATATCTATAGGTATTACTAATATCTGGGGCGCTATGCTGCTGCGACACATTCGATATTTTCTGGCCGTTGCCGAACTGGGCAATTTCACCCGCGCCGCTGAAGCGCTGCACGTCTCGCAACCGACGCTGTCGCAGCAGATCAAGCAACTGGAGGAGGCGCTGGGGGCGCCGCTGTTCGATCGCAGCGGCAGAAGGGTGCAACTGACCGACGCCGGTGAGGCCTGGATGCGCTATGCTCGGCTGGCGCTGCAGGATTTGGACGCCGGCGCGCGGGCGATCCATGACGTAGCGACGCTGGAGCGGGGCCATTTGCGGCTGGCGATGACTCCGACGTTCACCGCCTATCTGGTGGGGCCGGCGATCGATGCGTTCTACCGTCGCTATCCGGGAGTCACGTTGAGCATTGAGGAAATGGCGCAAGAGCGGATCGAAACGCTGCTGGCGCAGGATCGACTGGATCTGGGCATCGCTTTTGAGATGGCGCAGTCGGTGGAGGTGGAAGCCACGCCGTTGTTCAGCGAGACGCTGGAGCTGATGGTCGGCACCGATCATCCCCTGGCGGCGCGGCGTCGGCCGCTGGCGCTGGCGGAGTGGCAACATCTGCCGCTGGCCTTGCTGAGCGGCGACTTCGCCACGCGGCAGTTTATCGATCGCTACTGCACGCAGCTCGGTTTTCGGCCGCAGGTGGCGGTGGAGGCCAATGCGCTGGGCGCCATCCTTGAGATCGTGCGGCGCGGGCAGCTCGCCACGCTGCTGCCGGCCGCCATTGCGCGCGAGAACCGGCAGTTGAAAAAGGTGGTGCTGGCCAACGCCATGCCGGCCCGGCAGGCGGTGTTGCTGCAGCGCAAAGGCGCTTACCGCAGCGCCGCCGCGCAGGCGTTTATCGCCGTATTGCAGCAACAGGGCGTTACGCCAACGCACTCCAGCGCTGCGTCATCCCGAGCAGATGCACCAGCCCGAAACCGAGGCAAATCAGCGAGCTGACGACGATGAAGCGTTGGCTGCGGCCGGTATCGCGCAGGGCGAAGGGGCCGGCGACGCCGCGCAGCAGGTAGATAAAGGTGATGATAAACAGCGCGGGCCGCAGCAGCGGCAGCGGCGCGATCAGCCCGGCGCCGGACAGTGCGTACAGAGCCCAAATAAACAGCACCAGCGCGATACCGGCGGTGACGACGGCCGGGAACTTTTTACCGGCTTCCGCCGCCTTAATGAAGCGATCGCCGGCGCCGCACAGCCGATAGCCGCGCGGCCCGGCGGCGATCACCCAAATATGCAGCAGGGCGGCGATGGCGCTCAGCGCCGCGCCGATCAACAGCGCGGTGTTATAGAGGTGTGGCATGGTAGGGCTTCCCTGTCAGCAGAGTGGTTGGCATGAAGCGTAGACCAGAAAAGACGAATTAACCGAACGCAACAGGGAAGAGGAGCACGTGATGAGAGTGGCGACAGGCATGCTGAGCGTATTGGCGCTGTGGAGCGGGCTGGCGATGGCGCAATCTGCGGCGCTGACGCTGCCGCGGGAAGACAAATCGAGTATTCGTTACTATCTGGATGCCGCCGTGCCTGGGGAGACGTCGCCGGCGCTGCTGGTGATCCTGCAAGGCTCGGATTGCAACAGCGTGCGGCATATTCGTCTGGTCGCGCCAATGCGGCAGGTGTTACCGGCCGCAGACCTGCTGACGGTGGAGAAATACGGCATCGACGACCGGTTGCCGTACAGCGAAGACGTGCCGCGGCGGGATTGTCCGGACGCTTTCGTGCAGCGCGACACGCCGCAGCAGCGGGTGAGCGATGTCACCCAGGTGCTCCAGACGGTGATTAAGCAAAACGGCTATCGACAGGTTGCGGTGCTGGGGGGCAGCGAAGGGGCGGTGATCGCCAATCTGGTGACGGCCTCCTCGGGCCGGATTGACGCCACCCTGGCGTTCAGCGGCGGCGGACGATGGTTCATCGACGACGTGCGCCACAGCGCCGCCGGCGCGCCGGCGGAAGAGAAAGCCGGGCTGAACGCATTTTTACAGCAGGTGCTGGCGGCGCCGCCGTTCCCACTGAACGCCAGCGATCATGGCTATGGCTGGTGGCATGGCATGCTGAGCATCGATCAGCTCGCCACCCTGCGCAGCATCAAGACGCCGGTGCTGATCGTGCAAGGCGGCCAGGATCGTGCCGTTTCGCCGGGGGCGGTCGGGAAAATGATCGCCGAGCTGCGGGCCGCAGGCAAAACGAATATCACCTACCGGAATTATTCGGCATTGGACCATGTGATGCGGCGCGAGAACGGCGACAGCGAGATGACGCGGGTGGTAGCGGATATGCGCGCGTGGCTGGAGCAGCAGCTGCGTTGAGCGGCCATGCCACTCACAAATATTCTTGCTAATCAGGCGGTGCGCTCGTTGGGGCGTTTCGCCTGGGTATTTTCCGTTAAACCGCCTGCGGGCGGATGTGCCCGCAACCGCTCAAAATGTCACCGAAACTTCCCGCGATCTCTGCACCCCGTTGTGGCATAATGCGCGCCAAATCACATTCCCTATGTATAAAGAGCGAGCGCTGTGTTAAGCACTAACAACATCACCATGCAGTTCGGCAGTAAGCCGCTGTTTGAAAACATCTCTGTCAAATTCGGCGGCGGCAACCGTTACGGCCTGATCGGCGCCAACGGCTGCGGCAAGTCCACCTTTATGAAAATCCTCGGCGGCGATCTGGCACCGAGCGGCGGTAACGTGTTCCTCGATCCGAACGAGCGCCTGGGTAAACTGCGTCAGGACCAGTTCGCCTTCGAGCAGTACAGCGTGCTGGACACCGTGATCATGGGCCACACCGAACTGTGGGCGGTGAAGGAAGAGCGCGACCGCATCTACGCCTTGGCGGAGATGAGCGAAGAAGACGGCTATAAAGTGGCCGATCTGGAAGTGGCCTACGGCGAAATGGACGGCTACAGCGCCGAAGCGCGTGCCGGCGAACTGCTGCTCGGCGTCGGCATCCCGGTGGAACAACACTACGGTCCGATGAGCGAAATTGCGCCAGGCTGGAAACTGCGCGTGCTGCTGGCGCAGGCGCTGTTCTCCGATCCGGAAATCCTGCTGCTCGACGAACCGACCAACAACCTGGACATCGACACCATTCGCTGGCTGGAAAACGTGCTCAATGAGCGCAACAGCACCATGATCATCATTTCGCACGACCGTCACTTCCTGAACATGGTCTGCACCCACATGGCGGATCTGGACTACGGCGAACTGCGCGTTTATCCGGGCAACTACGACGAATACATGACCGCCGCCACTCAGGCGCGTGAGCGTCTGCTGGCGGACAACGCCAAGAAGAAGGCGCAGATCAATGAGCTGCAATCGTTTGTCAGCCGCTTCAGCGCCAACGCCTCCAAATCCAAGCAGGCCACCTCACGTGCCCGCCAGATCGACAAGATCCAGCTGGAAGAGGTGAAAGCCTCCAGCCGTCAGAACCCGTTCATCCGTTTCGAGCAGGACAAGAAGCTGTTCCGTAACGCGCTGGAAGTGGAAGCGCTCACCAAGGGCTTCGATGAAGGTCCGCTGTTCAACAAGCTGAACCTGATGGTGGAAGTGGGTGAGAAGGTCGCGGTGCTGGGCGCCAACGGCATCGGTAAAACCACTCTGCTGAAAACGCTGGTAGGCGACGCGCAGCCGGACAGTGGCACCGTGAAGTGGTCGGAAAACGCCCGTATCGGTTACTACGCGCAGGATCACGAATACGAGTTCGACGACACTCTGAGCGTGTTCGACTGGATGAGCCAGTGGAAGCAGGAAAAAGATGACGAGCAGGCGGTGCGTAGCGTGCTGGGCCGTCTGCTGTTCAGCCAGGACGACATCAAGAAGAAAGTGAAGGTGTTGTCCGGTGGCGAGAAGGGCCGCATGCTATTCGGCAAGCTGATGATGCAGCGCCCGAATATTCTGGTGATGGACGAACCGACCAACCACCTGGATATGGAATCCATCGAATCGCTGAACATGGCGCTGGAGATGTACGAAGGCACGCTGATCTTCGTCTCCCACGACCGTGAGTTCGTCAGCTCGCTGGCGACGCGAATTCTGGAAATCACCCCGAACAAGGTGATCGACTTTACCGGCAACTACGAAGACTATCTGCGCAGCCAGGGTATCGTGTAATCCTCACGGCAACGCATCAGGGCGGGAATTATCCCGCCCTTTTTTTATCCGTCATTTCCCGCCGCACACTTCGCAGTGCGGATCCTTTGGCAGTTTCATCTCGCGGAACTGCATGCTCATCGCATCGAACATCAACAGTTTGCCGCGCAGCGGCTGACCATAGTCGGCCAGCAGCTTGATGGCTTCCATCGCCTGCAGAGTGCCGATAGTGCCGACCAGTGGCGCCATCACGCCCGCTTCAACGCAGGTGAGGGCGCTGTCGCCGAACAATCGGCTCAGGCAGCGGTAGCAGGGTTCGCCTGGCTGATAGGTGAATACGCTGAGCTGGCCCTCCATACGGATCGCCGCGCCGGAAACCAGCGGCTTGCGCTGCGCGTGGCACAGACGGTTCAGCGCATCGCGCGCCGCCACGTTGTCGGTGCAGTCCAGCACCAGATCGCAGGCGGCGATCTCTGCCGCGACCGCGTCATCTTCTAAACGGCCGTCGATCGCGTCGATGCGGATATGCGGGTTGATGGCGCTCAGTTCCTGCCTGGCCGAGGCGACCTTGCTCATGCCGATGCGATCGTCGCGGTGCAGGATCTGGCGCTGCAGGTTGGAGAGCGAGACGGTGTCGAAATCCACCAGCACCAGATGGCCGACGCCGGCCGCCGCCAGGTAAGGCGCGGCGGCGCAGCCCAGCCCGCCCAGCCCGGCGATCAGCACGCGGGCGGCCTTCAGTTTCTCCTGGCCGTCGAAGTCAAAGCCGCGCAGCACGATCTGGCGGTTGTAGCGCAGCGCTTCGGCGTCGGTCAGTTCCGGCAGCATGTTCAGCTCCTCAGCAGGGCGTTGAACGGCTCGATCTCCACCATTTCACCCGCCGCCACCGAACCGCGTTCGCGCTCCAGCACGATGAAACAGTTGCCCTGGCTGTAGGAGCTGAACACGTGCGAACCCTGGTGGCCGGTGGTGCTCACCTCCAGTTCGCCCGCGGCGTTGCTGCTGAACACCCCGCGCTGGAAGTCGAGGCGGCCCGGCGATTTCTTCAGCGGTGTCAGTGCCCGCGCGCGCAGGCGCGGCGGCAGGCGCCAGTCGCTGTGGCCGGCCAGCTTCGCCAGCAGCGGTTGCACCAGCTGGTAGAAGGTCAGGGCGGCGGAAACCGGGTTGCCCGGCAGGCCGCAGAACCAGGCGTGGCCCAGTTTGCCGAAGGCGAACGGTTTGCCGGGTTTGATCGCCAGCTTCCAGAAGCTGACCTGGCCCAGTTCGTCGAGCATCTGTTTGGTGTAGTCGGCTTCGCCGACCGAGACGCCGCCGCTGCTGATCACCACGTCGGCCTGGCTGTCCGCCTGTGTAAAGGCGGCGCGCAGCGCGTCGCGATCGTCGCGAATAATGCCGAGATCGAGCACTTCACAGCCCAGCTGTTCCAGCATCAGGCGCACCGCGAAGCGGTTGGTGTCGTAGATCTGGCCCGCCTGCAGCGGCTGGCCGACCGGCTGCAGCTCGTCGCCGGTGGAGAACACCGCAACCTTCAGCTTACGCATCACCTGCACTTCAGCGACCCCGAGCGAAGCCAACAGCGGCAGCTGCGCGGCGCCCAGCTTCACGCCGGCCGGCAACACGCTCGCGCCCCGGCGAATGTCTTCGCCCGCCAGACGGATATTCTGGCCGGCTTCTGCCGGTGTACTAAAACGTATGCCCTGGTCGCTCACTTCGGCCTGTTCCTGCATGACTACCGCCTCCGCGCCGGCCGGGATCGGCGCCCCGGTCATGATGCGCACGCAGCTGTTGGCTGGCCACTCGCCGTTGAACGGCGCACCGGCGAAGGCCTTACCGGCGACCGGCAGCGGCACGCCAGCCTGTAAATCGGCAAGGCGCACCGCATAGCCGTCCATCGCCGAGTTGGCGAACGGCGGCACGTCGAGCGGCGAGACTACCGGCGCGGCGGTGATGCGGCCGGCGGCGGCGGTCAGGGCGACGGATTCGGTTTGCTGCAGCGGGGCGATCTGCCCGAGCATTTTTTCCAGCGCTTGCTCCAGGGAGATGAGATCGGAAGTATGGCAATGATCCATAAGGGGAACTCCGTAATCAGGGTGCGCTCAAAGAGCGACAAAGTGCGGCTATTATGGCAGAGAACGCCGGGGGGGAGAACGGATTATGCCCGCCATCTTTCGCACTGCGTCGTGAGGGCATTCGGGTATAAACTGGGGAAAACAGAGGAGAATCATGATGCATAAACAGGTTATCGAGTTCTGGTTCGACGAGATAGAACCCATCATGTGGTTCAAAAAGGACGACGACTTCGATCGTCTGCTGCACAGCCGCTTCGGCGAAATCTGGCGGGCGGCGGCGGCGGGGGAGCTGGCGCACTGGCGCGACACCATCGAGGGACGCTTGGCGGAGGTGATCGTGCTCGATCAGTTCAGCCGCAACCTGTTCCGCGGCACGCCGCAGTCGTTCGCCTGCGACGGCATGGCGCTGGTCCTGGCGCAGGAAGCGATCCGCAGCGGCGAGTGCGAACGGCTGAGCCGCGAGCAGCGCGGCTTCCTCTATCTGCCGTTCATGCATTCGGAATCGCCGCTGATTCACCAACAGGCGCTGGTGTTATATACCGAGCTCAATAACGGCGACCAGCTGGAGTTCGAGCTGCGGCATAAGGCGATTATCGATCGCTTCGGCCGCTACCCGCATCGCAACGCGATATTGGGGCGCACCAGCACGCCGGAAGAAGAGGCCTTTTTGCAGCAGCCAGGCTCGGGTTTTTAATCGTCGGATCATCTGCGCCCGGCCGGGGAAAAAACAGCAGGCCGGGCGTCGAAATAATGATTATTCAGCGCGAACGTTTATTTCATTACGCTACGCCCCTATTTCCGCATGCGGGATTACCATTAATCCCAACCGCGCTGTCAGCGGTTTTTCGATTTTCATAACTCGCTGTTTTTATTCCAATAAGCTATTTCAAGGTGCGAAACGGTCTAAGCGCGCTACGCTAAAAGCGGGGCGTGGACGTTATGCTGTACTTCCACTGTCGGACCAAATAGAGTCGAAAAAGACTGAATAATAATGATACCGCGCTCAGCTTTTTCGCTGTGCAACGGCGGGATTAACACAGGGTGTCAGGCAAATGAGCAAACCAGTGATTGCCATTCATGGCGGCGCGGGCGCAATTACCCGGGCGGCGCTGAGTGCGGAAAAGGAACGGCAGTATATTCAGGCGTTGTCCGAAATCGTGGCCGCCGGGCAGGCGATATTGGCGCAGGGCGGCAGCGCGCTGGACGCGGTGACCGAAGCGGTGCGGCTGCTGGAGGAATGCCCGCTGTTCAACGCCGGCAAAGGGTCGGTGTTTACCCATCAAGGCACCCACGAGCTGGATGCCTGCGTGATGGACGGCCGCACCTGCGATGCTGGCGCCGTCGCCGGCGTCGGCCGCATTCGCAACCCGGTGCTGGCGGCGCGCGCGGTGCTGGAAAATAGCGAACACGTGCTGTTTGCCGCCGAAGGCGCCGAGAAGTTCGCCGCCGCCCACGGCCTGGAAATGGTTCCCCCCGATTTCTTCTTCACTCAGGAACGCTTTGATCAGCTGCACCGCGCCCAGGCGGAGCAGGGCCGGGTATGGCTCGATCACGACGGCGCGGCGCAGGCCGGCGATCCGCTCGATCCCGATCGCAAATTCGGCACGGTCGGCGCAGTGGCGCTGGATGCGCTGGGCAACCTCGCCGCCGCCACCTCCACCGGCGGCATGACCAACAAACAGGCCGGCCGGGTGGGCGACACGCCGATCATCGGCGCTGGCTGTTATGCCAACAATGCCACGGTGGCGGTTTCCAGCACCGGCACCGGCGAAATCTTCATGCGCGGCGTGGCGGCCTATGACGTCTCCGCTCTGATCGAATACGCCGGCCTCAGTTTGCAAGAGGCCAGCGATCGGGTGGTGATGGAGAAACTGCCGGCGCTCGGCGGCAGCGGCGGCATGATCGCCGTCGATCGCCACGGCAATATCGCGCTGCCGTTCAACAGCGAGGGGATGTACCGCGGTTTTGGCTATGTCGGCGATGCGCCGTCCGTCGGGATTTATCGCTAATCGTTCACCGGGAGGGTGCATGACCGACGTTTCATTCCAGCCCGCCGGCGGCGGCGGGCTGTCATTGCCGCCGCAGCGTGTGCTGTCGGTGCGCGATCTGAGCATCAGTTTTCCTCAATCGGAAGGCGCCGTGGAAGCGGTGCGCAACCTGTCATTCGATCTCGATCGCGGCGAGACGCTGGCGATCGTCGGTGAGTCCGGCTCCGGCAAATCGGTCACTTCGCTGGGGCTGATGCGGTTGGTGGAGCAGGGCGGCGGGCGCATCGTCAGCGGCGCCATGACGCTGCGCCGCCGTGACGGCGCGCTGTTCGATCTGGCGCGCGCCTCGCAGAGCACGCTGCGCAGGGTGCGCGGCGCTGACATGGCGATGATCTTCCAGGAGCCGATGACCTCGCTCAACCCGGTGTTTCCGGTCGGCGAGCAGATCGCTGAATCGCTGCGCCTGCATCAGGGGATGGATCACCGCAGCGCGCGCCAGGAGGCGCTGCGCATGCTCGATCTGGTGCGTATTCCGGAGGCCAAAGAGGTGCTGGGGCGCTACCCGCACCAGCTTTCCGGCGGCATGCGCCAGCGGGTGATGATCGCCATGGCGCTCTCCTGCAAGCCGGCGCTGCTGATCGCCGATGAACCCACCACCGCCCTCGACGTCACCATTCAGGCGCAGATCCTGCAGCTGATCCGCGTGCTGCAACGGGAGATGCAGATGGGGGTGATCTTCATTACTCACGATATGGGCGTGGTGGCCGAGATCGCCGACCGGGTGCTGGTGATGCGCCGTGGCGAACAGGTGGAACAGAATCGGGTGCGTGAGCTGTTCGCCGCGCCGCAGCAGGACTACACGCGGGCGCTGCTGGCGGCGGTGCCGAAGCTGGGGGCGATGGCCGATCGCCCGCTGCCGGCGAAGTTTCCGCTGCCGGGTGACGAGGGCGATGAAGCGCCGCAGGATACCGTGCCGCCGAGTGCCGCGCCGATCCTGCAGGTGGAGCATCTGGTCACGCGTTTTGATCTGCGCGGCGGGTTGTTCAATCGGGTTACTCGCCGGGTACACGCGGTGGAAAACGTCAGTTTCGATCTTTACCCCGGCGAGACGCTGGGACTGGTGGGCGAGTCCGGCTGCGGCAAGTCCACCACCGGGCGCTCTTTGCTGAAGCTGGTGGACAGCCAGAGCGGCACCATCACCTTCGCCGGGCGGCGAATCGATCAATTGAAGGAGCCGGCGCTGCAGCACCTGCGGCGCGATATTCAGTTCATCTTTCAAGATCCTTACGCCTCGCTCGATCCGCGCCTGACGGTCGGTTTCTCCATCATGGAGCCGCTGCTGGTGCACAACGTGATGCGCGGCCGGGAGGCGGAGCGGCGCGTGGCCTGGCTGCTGGAACGCGTCGGCCTGCTGCCGGAGCATGCGCGCCGCTACCCGCACGAGTTTTCCGGTGGCCAACGCCAGCGCATCTGCATCGCACGCGCGCTGGCGCTGAACCCGAAAGTGGTGATCGCCGACGAGGCGGTCTCGGCGCTGGACGTGTCGATTCAGGCGCAGATCGTCAATCTGTTGCTCGATCTGCAGCGCGAGTTCGGCATCGCTTTTCTGTTCATTTCACACGACATGGCGGTGGTGGAACGCATCAGCCACCGGGTGGCGGTGATGTACCTCGGGCAGATCGTTGAAATCGGCCCGCGCCAGGCGGTGTTCGACAATCCTCAGCACCCCTACACCCGCAAGCTGATGGCGGCGGTGCCGGTGGCCGATCCCGCTCACGCCCACAAACGGCAGCCGTTGCCGGTCGATGAGATCCCCAGCCCGGTACGCGCGCTGGGTGATGAACCCGTTACCGCACCGCTGGTGCAGGTTGGCGCCGGGCACTTTGTCGCCCGCCACCCGATCGCCGGTGCTTTTTAAAGACCTCAGGAGAGACAAGCGACATGAAGCACACATTCAAACGCAATGCGCTGTTGGCCGCCGTACTGCTGGCGGCGGGAACCGGCCCGGTCTGGGCGGCCAAGGACGCGGTGATCGCCGTGGCGTCCAACTTCACCACCCTCGATCCTTACGACGCCAACGACACGCTGTCGCAGGCGGTGGCCAAGTCTTTCTATCAGGGGCTGTTCGGCTTCGACAAGGACATGAAGTTGGTGAACGTGCTGGCGGACAGCTATGAGGTCAGCAAAGACGGCCTGACCTACACCGTTAAACTGCGCCAGGGCATTAAATTCCACGACGGCACCGCGTTCAACGCCGAGGCGGTGAAGGTTAACCTCGACCGCGCCAGCAACCCGGACAGCCACCTCAAGCGCTACAACCTGTTCAAGATGATCGACAAAACCGAGGTGGTGGACGCCAATACGGTGAAAATCGTGCTGAAGGCGCCGTTCTCGGCGTTCGTCAACAATCTGGCGCACCCGGCGGCGGCGATCATCTCGCCGGCGGCGCTGAAGCAATACGGCAAGGAGATCGGTTTCCACCCGGTCGGCACCGGGCCGTACCAGTTCGAGACCTGGAACCAGACCGATTTCGTCAAGGTGAAGAAGTTCGATGGCTACTGGCAGCCAGGGCTGCCGAAGCTCGACAGCATCACCTGGCGCCCGGTGGTGGATAACAACACCCGCGCGGCGATGTTGCAGACCGGCGAGGCGACCTTCGCCTTCCCGATCCCTTACGAGCAGGCCAAGGTGCTGGAAGGCAACGCCAAGCTGGACGTGGTGGCCGCGCCGTCGATCCTGCAGCGTTACATCAGCATGAACGTCACCCAAAAGCCGTTCGATAACCCGAAGGTGCGTCAGGCGCTGAACTACGCCATCAACAAGGACGCGCTGATCAAGGTAGCGTTTGCCGGCTATGCGGTGCCGGCGGAAGGGCCGGTGCCGCCGGCGATCGACTTCGCCGCCCGCTATAAGCCGTGGCCGTACGATCCGGCCAAGGCGCGCGAGCTGCTCAAAGAGGCCGGCTATCCGAACGGTTTCACCACCACGCTGTGGTCGTCCCACAACCACAGCACCGCGCAGAAGGTGCTGCAGTTCACTCAGCAGCAGCTGGCGCAGGTCGGGGTGAAAGTGACGGTGACGGCGATGGACGCCGGGCAGCGCGCGGCGCAGGTGGAAAGCGTCGGGGTGAAAGACACCGGCGTGCGGATGTTCTATACCGGCTGGTCGGCCTCGACCGGGGAGGCCGACTGGGCGCTGTCGCCGCTGTTCTCCACTCAGGCGGCACCGCCGAAGCAGTTCAACACCGCGTTCTACAGCAACCCGCAGGTGGACAAGGATCTGACCGACGCGCTAGCGACCACCGATCGCGCCGAGAAACAGAAACTGTACCAGGACGCGCAGGATCGCATCTGGGCCGACGCGCCCTGGATCTTCCTGGCGACCGAACGTCTGTTGTCGGCCAACAGCAAACAGCTGAGCGGTTTCTACGTGATGCCGGATACCTCGTTCAACTTTGATAACGCCGATCTGAAATAAGGCGCCCATCCCCGCCCGTGGCCACGCGGCTGCGGGCGGGGGAAGGAATGAGATGCTCAATTATTTTCTGAAACGACTGCTGGGCCTGATCCCGACGCTGCTGATCGTGGCGGTGCTGGTGTTTCTGTTCGTCCATCTGTTGCCGGGCGATCCGGCGCGGCTGGCGGCGGGGCCGGAGGCCGACGAGGCGGTGGTGCAACTGGTGCGCAAGGATTTGGGGCTGGATAAGCCGCTGCCGCAGCAGTTCGCGCACTTCTTCGTCAACGCGCTGCGGGGCGACTTCGGCATCTCGATGGTGTCCAAACGGCCGGTGAGCGAAGAGATCGCCTCACGCTTTATGCCGACCTTCTGGCTGACCGTGGCCAGCATGCTGTGGGCGGTGGCGTTCGGTCTGGCGATCGGCGTGGTGTCTGCGGTGTGGCGCAACCGCTGGCCGGATCGTCTCGGCATGACGCTGGCGGTGTCGGGGATCTCGTTCCCGGCCTTTGCGCTCGGCATGCTGTTGATGCAGGTGTTCTCGGTCGAGCTGGGCTGGCTGCCGACGGTGGGCGCCGACAGCTGGCGGCACTACATTCTGCCTTCGGTAACCCTGGGGGCGGCGGTGGCGGCGGTGATGGCGCGCTTCACCCGCGCTTCGTTCGTCGAGGTGCTGCAGGAGGACTACATGCGCACCGCGCGCGCCAAGGGCGTGCGGGAAAGCGTGGTGGTGATGAAACACGGCCTGCGTAACGCGATGATCCCGGTGGTGACCATGATGGGGCTACAGTTCGGCTTCCTGCTCGGCGGTTCGATCGTGGTGGAGAAGGTATTCAACTGGCCGGGGCTGGGGCGGTTGCTGGTGGACTCGGTGGAGATGCGCGATTACCCAGTGATCCAGGCTGAGGTGCTGCTGTTCTCGCTGGAGTTCATCCTGATCAACCTGCTGGTGGATATGCTGTACGCGGCGATCAACCCGGCGATTCGTTACCAATGAGGACGCGGCATGATTAAGCATTGGCGGCGCAACGTTGCACTGAAGGCGATGCCGCTTATCGACCCCAACGCGGTACGCACGCCGTGGGGTGAGTTTTGGCGGCGTTTTCGCCGCCAGCGGGCGGCGCTGGTCGCCGGTCTGTTGGTGCTGCTGCTGATCGCGGCGGCGCTGCTGGCGCCTTATCTGGCACCGTTCGATGCGGAAAACTATTTCGATTACGACCGGCTGAACGAAGGGCCTTCGCTGATGCACTGGCTGGGTGTCGATTCCCTCGGGCGCGATATCTTCAGCCGCATCCTCATGGGCACGCGCATTTCGCTGGCGGCCGGGGTGTTCTCAGTGCTGGCGGGCGGGGCGATCGGCACCTTGCTGGGGCTGCTGGCCGGCTACTATGAGGGCTGGTGGGATCGCCTCACCATGCGTGTGTGCGACGTGCTGTTCGCGTTTCCCGGCATTCTGCTGGCGATCGGCGTGGTGGCGATCATGGGCAGCGGCATGGCCAACGTGATCGTTGCGGTGGCGATCTTCAGCATTCCGGCCTTTGCTCGCCTGGTGCGCGGCAACACGCTGGTGCTGAAGCACCTGACCTATATCGAGTCGGCGCGCAGCATCGGGGCTTCGGACTGGACCATCATTCTGCGGCACATTCTGCCGGGCACGTTGTCGTCGATCGTAGTCTATTTCACCCTGCGCATCGGCACCTCGATCATCACCGCCGCCAGCCTGTCGTTTTTGGGCCTGGGCGCTCAGCCGCCGACACCGGAGTGGGGAGCGATGCTCAACGAGGCGCGCGCCGATATGGTGATCGCGCCGCACGTGGCGATCTTCCCCAGCCTGGCGATATTCATCACCGTGCTGGCGTTCAACCTGTTGGGCGACGGATTGCGCGACGCGCTCGATCCGAAGCTGAAGGGGTGATGCTTTAACGTATGGCGCATATTTGAACGGGCTCAAATGTCGTCTCAATGCTACTATCGTTCAATAAACCGTGTTGTTTGCACGAAAATGAGTGAGAGAGGTGCCGATGCCAGTAAAACAACGAACGACGCAAAGTGTGACCATGACGCTGGAACGCAGTTTGTTGAGCCGTGCGCGTGAGGCGGGGATTAATCTCAGTGCGACGCTAACTGCTGCTTTAGATGCTGAGTTGCGTCAGCATGAGAGGATAAAATGGCAGGAAGAAAACCGAGAGGCGCTTGAAGCGCTTAACCGATTTAATGATGAGCATGGTTGCTTTAGCGACGAATACAGGACGTTTTAGCGATGCAATTTACGGTGTATGCGAATAGGGGGAACAGCGCGGTTTATCCCCTGCTGCTTGATGTGACGAGCGATATCATTGGGCAATTAAATCGTCGGGTTGTGATCCCTTTGTTGCCCGTTGAAAAATACCCGGGGAGTACACGACCGGAGCGCTTGATCCCGTTGATCAGATTGATTGATGACAACGAGTACGCCGTGATGACATATGAAATGGCCAGCATCCCGGTTCGGGCTTTGGGGGCCGAGTTTTGTGATGTTTCCCAGTATCGGACCAGGATAAAAGCCGCCATCGACTTTCTTCTTGACGGTATTTGAAGAAATCCGGGCGGTTTAACCGCCCGGATTTTTTATCAGCGGAACAGGTGCTCGGCGTGGAAGCGCAGGTGATCTTCCACGAAGGTGGCGATGGTGAAGTAGCTGTGATCGTACCCCGGCTGAATGCGCAGCGTCAGCGGCCAGTCGCGCTGACGCGCCAGTTCGGCCAACCGCGCCGGCTGCAGCTGATCGGCAAGGAACTGGTCGTCGTCGCCCTGGTCGATAAGCACCGGCATTTTCTCCGCGCCGCTGGCCAGCAGATGGCAGCTGTCGTACTGCAGCCATTGGCTTTCGTCGCTGCCCAGATAGGCGGTGAAGGCCTTGCGGCCCCACGGCACCTGGCACGGGTTGACGATCGGCGCGAACGCCGACACCGAGCGGAAGCGCTGCGGATTGCGAAACGCCATCATCAGCGCGCCGTGGCCCCCCATCGAGTGACCGAAGATCGATTGACGATCGCTGACGCTGAAGTGCTGTGCGATCAGCGCCGGCAGTTCGGCGCTGACGTAATCGTACATGCGGAAGTGACGATCCCACGGCGCCTGGGTGGCGTTCAGGTAGAACCCGGCGCCCTGGCCCAGATCGTAGCCTTCGTCGTTCGGCACTTCGTCGCCGCGCGGGCTGGTGTCCGGCATCACCAGCACCAGACCCAGCTCGGCGGCGATGCGTTGCGCGCCGGCTTTCAACGTGAAGTTCTCGTCGTTGCAGGTCAGCCCCGACAGCCAGTACAGCACCGGCGGCGGGTTATCATCGCGCGGCGGCGGCAGGTAGATGCTGAATGTCATGTTGCAATTCAGGCTCTGCGCCGCGTGGCGATAACGCTGTTGCCAGCCGCCGAACATGCGGTGCTCTTCGAGAAGTTCCAATGACAACGTCATCTCTGCCTCCTGGCTTATTGGTCGAAGTGGATAACGGTGCGGATCGATTTGCCTTCGTGCATCAAATCGAACGCTTCGTTGATCTGCTCCAGCCCCATGGTGTGGGTGATAAAGTCGTTCAGCGCGAACTCGCCGTTCAGATAACGCTCGACGATGCCCGGCAGCTGCGAACGGCCCTTGACGCCGCCGAACGCCGAACCGCGCCAGACGCGGCCGGTCACCAGCTGGAACGGACGGGTGGCGATCTCTTCACCGGCGCCTGCGACGCCGATGATCACCGACTCGCCCCAGCCCTTGTGGCAGCATTCCAGCGCGGAGCGCATCACGTTAACGTTGCCGATGCACTCGAAGGAGAAATCGACCCCGCCGTCGGTCAGCTCGACGATCACGTCCTGAATCGGCTTGTCGTAATCTTTCGGGTTGATCAGATCGGTGGCGCCCAGTTTGCGCGCCAGATCGAATTTGCTGGTGTTGAGATCGATGCCGATGATGCGGCCTGCGCCGGCCATTTGCGCGCCGATGATCGCCGACAGGCCGATACCGCCCAGGCCGAAGATCGCCACGGTATCGCCCGGCTGCACCTTGGCGGTGTTGATCACCGCGCCCATGCCGGTGGTCACGCCGCAGCCCAGCAGGCACACTTCTTCCAGCGGCGCTTCCTTGTTGATTTTCGCCAGTGAGATTTCCGGCACCACGGTGTACTCAGAGAAGGTGGACGTGCCCATGTAGTGGAAGATCGGCTTACCGTCCTTGAAGAAGCGGGTGGTGCCGTCCGGCATCAGCCCTTTACCCTGAGTGGCGCGGATCGCCTGGCACAGGTTGGTCTTGCCGGATTTACAGAATTTGCACTCGCCGCATTCCGGGGTGTAGAGCGGGATTACGTGGTCGCCGACCGCCACGCTGGTGACGCCTTCACCGACCGCTTCCACCACGCCGCCGCCCTCATGGCCGAGGATCGCCGGGAACACGCCCTCCGGATCTTTGCCGGACAGGGTGTAGGCGTCGGTATGGCAGACGCCGGTAGCGACGATCCGCACCAACACTTCGCCTTTTTGCGGTGGCATCAGATCGACTTCCTCAATCTTCAGCGGCTGGTTCGGGCCCCAGGCAACGGCGGCGCGGGTTTTGATCATCTCCATCATAGTCTCCTCAGTGGTTTTCTTTTTAAATCAGGCGATATCGCTAACGTCTGATAAATCGTCGGGGGTGCTTTCATCAACAGCGGCGGTTTCCGTCTGTTCAATAATCAATTCTTTCAGCGCGCGCACGTTCGGCCCGAACGCGTCGCGGCGCCACAGCAGCCAGGTGGCGGTGTCGGCCACTTCCGGCGGGAGGGCGTGAACCCGCACCCGCTCATGGCCCGGCAGCAGGCTGAGCACCGAGTGCGGGATCATCGCCAACCCGGCGCCGCTGGCGACGCAGGCCAGCATCGCGTGATAGGACTGGATCTCCATGACCTGCCCCGGCCGCGCCCCTTCGTTTTTGAACCAGGCTTCCAGCCGCAGGCGGTAGGAGCAGCTGGCGCGAAAGGCGAACAGCGTTTCGCCATTGGCGTCTTTGGCGCTGTGGATCGGCGCATGATCGAGACAGGAGATCACCACCATATGTTCAGGATAGGCGATACAGCCGTTCAACTCGTCATAAGGCACCGGGCCGTCGACCAGGGCGGCCGCCAACGTGCCGGCGCGCACCCGATCGGCGATTTCGCCGGAGGTGCCGGTGGTCAGCGACAGTGAAACCTGCGAGAAGCGCTGGTGGTAAGCCGCCAACAGCGAGGGCAGGCGGGTGGCGGCGGTGCTTTCCATCGAACCGAGGGCGAAGTTGCCCGCCGGTTCGCCGGCGTGGGTGATGCTCATCGCCTCGTCGCTCAGCGCCAGAATCCGGTTGGCGTAACACAGAAAGTTATGGCCCATCGGCGACAGGCGCAGACGCTGCTTTTCACGGATAAACAGATCGGCGCCGAGCTCCTGCTCGAGCTGGCGCAGCCGGGTGGTCAGATTCGACGGCACGCGGTGCAGCTGCTCGGCGGCGCGGGCGACCGAGCCGGTTTCCGCCACGCAGCAGAACATGCGAAGCTGGGTCAGATCCATTTCATTCTCTTTTCGTGATGAACTTGATAACTATTATTCAGTTTTTGTGAGTTTAATACTGCGGCATGATACTGGCAACCTTCTTTTAACCTTTTGGATATCGATATGGCTTTACGCATTGCCTTGAGTGGTTTTGTCGCGCTGATCGTCGCGATGGGCATCGGCCGCTTCGCTTTCACCCCTCAGGTGCCGCTGATGATCGCTGAACACCAGTTCAGCCTGACCGGCGCCGGGCTGGTGGCGGCGATCAACTATTTGGGCTACCTGTGCGGCGCCTATGATGCGATGCGCGCCACGCGCCACGTCGAACGGCGCCTGTGGCTCGGCGTGTGGGGCGCGGTAGTGCTGACGCTGCTGTCGGCGCTGGCGCAGGATGCGTGGACGCACGGTGCGCTGCGCTTCGTCATCGGTTGGGCCAGCGGCTGGGCGATGGTACTGGTGGCGGCCTGGACCAACGAGCGGTTGGCGCACTACGGTAGGCCGGCGCTGAGCGCGGCGGTGTTCGCCGGGCCGGGCGCCGGTATCTTCCTCAGCGGCATGCTGGCGGTGGGCATCAACACGCTGGGGCTGACGGCGGCACAGGCCTGGCTGGCGTATGGCGTGCTGGCGCTGGTATTGATAGGCGCGATTAGCGCCTATCTGCCGCGGGCCGGCGAGTTGCACCGCCCGAACGCAGCCCTGGAGCCGCTGCTGTTGACGCCGGCGCTCAAACGTTTGGTGTGGAGTTACAGCCTGGCCGGCTTCGGCTACATCCTGCCGGCGACGTTCTTGTCGCAGATGGCGGCGGCGCGTTTTCCCGGCAGCCTGTTCGCGCAGTTCGTCTGGCCGGTATTCGGCGGCGCGGCGGTGCTGGGGATCGTCATCGGTATTCTGACCCGCCACCGCCTGACCACCCAGACCCGATTGGCGATCACGCTGTGGGTGCAGGCGCTGGGCGTGCTGAGCGCCGAAGTGGTGCCGGGCGTGGCCGGTCTGGCGCTCGGGGCGTTGTTGACCGGCGGCGGTTTTCTCTGCGTGGTGCAGCTCGCTCTTCAGCACGGCCGGGAGCTGGCGCCGCGCCATGCGCGCTACATGGCCGGGTTGCTGACTACCGGCTATGCGATCGGCCAGCTGGTAGGGCCGATGCTGTCGGCGCTGTCGACCGCTTTGACCCATCGGCTGGAGCCGGCGTTGTACGTGGCGGTGGCGGCGCTGTTGGCGGCCGGCGTATTGGTGGTCAATACGCCAGCGCGGCGATTGGTGCAAAAAGCGGCGCCGCGGTGATTAAAATCCATACAAAAAACGTGGAATCCCGCAGCCGGCCTGATTGTGCTAAATGCGAATATTTCACCTGCGGATGACGCACAATCACTGGATAATCGCCGCGCTCTCATCTACAGTGGGGGCAAAATCTTGACCGGGTTCACGTTATCCATCACGAAAACTCTGCCGTCACGAGAGCAAGCAATCCGTCGGCCGCACGCCATGCCTGGCCGCCGGCGGGTTCCGTCCGCAGGAGAACAAGTACATGACATCATTAAGTAAAGAAGCCGCGCTGGTGCATGCGGCGCTGGAAGAGCGTGGTCTGGAGACCCCGCTGCGCGGGGAAGTGCTGGATCGCGAAACGCGCAAACGCCGCATCAAAGAGCACATGACCGAAATCATGCAGCTGCTGAATCTCGATCTGTCCGACGATAGCCTGGCGGAAACGCCGCATCGCATCGCCAAAATGTATGTCGACGAGATCTTCTCCGGCCTGGACTACGCCAACTTCCCGAAAATCACCGTCATCGAAAACAAGATGAAGGTGGATGAGATGGTGACGGTGCGCGACATCACGCTGACCAGCACCTGTGAACACCACTTCGTGACCATCGACGGCAAGGCCACCGTGGCCTATATCCCGAAAGACTCGGTGATCGGTCTGTCGAAGATCAACCGCATCGTGCAGTTCTTCTCCCAGCGTCCGCAGGTGCAAGAGCGCCTGACCCAGCAGATCCTGGTGGCGCTGCAAACCCTGCTCGGCACCAATAACGTGGCGGTATCGATCGATGCGGTCCATTATTGTGTCAAGGCGCGCGGCATCCGCGACGCGACCAGCGCCACCACCACCACCTCGTTGGGGGGGCTGTTCAAGTCCAGCCAGAACACCCGCCAGGAGTTCCTGCGCGCGGTGCGTCATCACCAGGGGTGATGGCGTTGCGGGGCGACCCGCAAGACGACAACAGGCGCCTGCGGGCGCCTTTTTCATGAGCGGAAGACAGCGATAAAAAATGAACAGTCATCCTCTGCCGCGCATCGCCACGCTGGACTGCGTGCGCGGCATCGCCATCCTCGGCATTTTATTGCTGAACATCAGCGCCTTCGGTTTGCCGAAGGCCGCCTACCTCAACCCGGCTTATCTGGGTATGCCGTCATCACGCGACGCCTGGACCTGGGCGCTGCTCGATCTCTTCGCCCAGGCCAAATTCCTGGCGATGTTCGCGCTGCTGTTCGGCGCCGGGCTGCAAATGCTGTTGCGACGAGGCAAAAGCTGGATCCGCGCGCGGCTGTCGTGGCTGGTGCTGTTTGGCCTCGCGCACGCGATCTTGTTGTGGGACGGCGACATTCTGCTGGCCTACGGGCTGATCGGCCTGGTGTGCTGGCGCCTGATCCGCGATGCCAAAGAAACCTTTCAACTGCTGAAAACCGGCGTGGTGCTGTATCTGATCGGCGTGGCGGTACTGCTGCTGCTCGGGTTTGTTTCGCACGGCGAACCGGGCGGCTTCTGGCTGCCTGGCGTGGCGGAGTTACAGTACGAGAAGTTCTGGAAGCTGCAGGGCGGTTTCGAAGCCTGGCGCAGCCGCGCCGATCTGCTCTCTTCCAGCCTGTTGGCCATCGGCGCGCAGTATGGCTGGGAGCTGGCGGGGCTGATGCTGTTCGGCGCCGGGCTGATGCGCAGCGGCTGGCTGCGCGGCAGCTACTCCTCCGGCTATTATCTGCGGCAGGCGGCGTGGCTGCTGCCGCTCTCGGTGCTGATCCAGCTGCCGGCGGTGGCGCTGCAATGGCAGGTGCATTGGGACTATCGCTGGAGCGGTTTCCTGCTGCAGGTGCCGCGCGAGCTGGGCGCGCCGCTGCAGGCGATGGGCTATCTGGCATTGTGCTATGGCTTCTGGCCCGCGCTGTCGCGCCTGCGCATCGCCCACTGGCTGAGCCAGGTGGGGCGCATGGCGCTGAGCAACTACCTGTTGCAAACGCTGATCTGCACCACGCTGTTTTATCGCTTCGGTCTCTATGAGCGGTTCGACCGGCTGCAGCTGTTGGCGTTTGTACCGCTGGTCTGGTTGATCAATCTGGCGTTTTCCGCACTGTGGCTGCGTTATTTCACCCAGGGACCGATGGAGTGGCTGTGGCGCAAGCTGACGCAGATGGCCGCCGGCGAAGCGGAAACCAAAGCGCCGAAGTGAGCGCCCGCCGGCAGGTTAAAAAAATGTATGTAAACGTTTTCTTTCCTGTGACGTAATTCACGCAGAACAGCGGGCCAATCGGGGTAGGATAGCGCCACCGGCCACTACCCCGATTTCAGGATCCTGCATGCCTCCAGTTCATCCGATCACCATTCGCGACGTGGCGAAACGCGCCGGGGTCTCTGTCGCGACCGTCTCCCGGGTACTCAATCATAGCGCGTTGACCAGCAAGGAGACGCGCGAGCTGGTGCTGCAGGCGGTGGCGGAGTTGGGCTACCGCCCCAACGCCAATGCACAGGCGTTGGCGACCCAAAGCAGCGATACCCTGGGCGTGGTAGTGATGGACGTGTCCGATCCGTTCTTCGGTGCGCTGGTGAAAGCGGTAGACACGGTGGCGCAGAAACACCACAAATATCTGCTGATCGGCAACAGCTATCATCAGGCGGACAAAGAGCGCCATGCGATCGAAGTGCTGATCCGCCAGCGTTGTAACGCCCTGATTGTCCATGCCAAAGCCCTGAGCGATGCCGAGCTGATCGGTTTTCTGGAGCAGGTGCCGGGCATGGTGCTGATCAACCGCATCGTTTCCGGCTATGAATCGCGCTGCGTCGGGCTGGATAACGTCTGCGGCGCCGAGATGGCGCTGCGCCTGTTGCTGTCGCAGGGCCATCGGCGCATCGGCTATCTGGGTTCCAACCACCCGATCGAGGACGGGCCGCTGCGTCAGCAGGGCTACGCACAGGCGATGGCCGCCGCCGGGCTGGCGACGCCCGACAGCTGGCGCGCCTACGGTTCGCCGGATCTGCAGGGCGGCGAGGCGGCGATGGTGGAGCTGCTGGGGCGCAACTTACAGCTAAGCGCGGTGTTCGCCTACAACGACGCCATGGCCGCCGGTGCCATGGCGGTACTGAAAGAAAACGGTATCACTGTGCCGCAGCATTTCTCGCTGATCGGCTTCGACGACATCCCCATCGCGCGGTACACCAGCCCCAAACTTACCACGGTGCGCTACCCGATCGTCTCGATGGCCACGCTGGCGACCGAGCTGGCATTGCAGGGCGCAGCTGGCCTGGCAGAGCCGCAGGCCGAGCATCTGTTCATGCCGACGCTGGTGCGCCGCCATTCCGTCGCTCCCTGGCAAAGTGAGGCGACGGTCACTCTCTGACGATTTAGTCTTGTGTAACCGTTTTCAATCTGTGAGAAAATTCACAGATTATTAACATCACGCCGTCTATGCTCTAGGCGTTTTCCGGCGCAAAGGCCCTTGCCGCTGTAACCTTTATCTCGCGCTGACGCAGCATTTCTCGGAAATAACAAGATCCACGGACGACAGGTGTTGAGTGGAAATCGCCTGGCCTGGGGTGTGCGCACTGCCGGTGACCATTGGCTCAAAGACGAGTAATACCCTACACAAAACCGGAGACTGACAATGAATAAGAAGGTTTTCACCCTGGCCGGCCTGGCCGCAGCCATGATGTTTGGCGCCGCAGCCCATGCTGATACCCGTATTGGCGTCACGATTTACAAATACGACGACAACTTCATGTCGGTGGTGCGCAAAGCGATCGAAAAAGACGCCAAGGCCTCGCCGGACGTCACCCTGCTGATGAATGACTCGCAGAACGACCAGTCCAAACAGAACGACCAGATTGACGTGCTGTTGGCCAAGGGCGTGAAAGCGCTGGCGATCAACCTGGTCGACCCGGCCGCGGCGCCGGTGGTTATCGATAAGGCGCGCGCAAACGATATCCCGGTGGTGTTCTACAACAAAGAACCTTCCCGCAAGGCGCTGGACAGCTACGACAAGGCGTATTACGTCGGCACCGACTCCAAAGAATCCGGCGTGATCCAGGGCGAGCTGATCGCCAAGCACTGGAAAGCCAACCCGGCCTGGGATCTGAACAAAGACGGCCAGATCCAGTACGTGTTGCTGAAGGGCGAGCCGGGCCATCCGGATGCCGAGGCGCGCACCACCTACGTGGTGAAAACGCTGAACGAGAAAGGCATCAAGACCCAACAGCTGCAGATGGATACCGCGATGTGGGACACCGCACAGGCGAAAGACAAGATGGATGCCTGGCTCTCCGGCCCGAACGCCAACAAGATTGAAGTGGTGATCGCCAACAACGACGCCATGGCGATGGGCGCGGTGGAAGCGCTGAAAGCGCATAACAAGACCAGCATTCCGGTGTTTGGCGTCGATGCGCTGCCTGAAGCGTTGGCGTTGGTGAAATCCGGCGCGATGGCGGGCACGGTGTTGAACGATGCCGACAACCAGGCGAAAGCCACTTTCGAGCTGGCGAAGAACCTGGCGGCGGGCAAACCGGCCACCGAAGGCACCCAATATAAAATCGAAAATAAAGTCGTGCGTATTCCTTACGTCGGCGTAGATAAAGACAACCTGTCTCAGTTTGTTAAATAAACGCTGAGATCCCGCTAAGACCCCGCCTGCGGCGCCAACACCAGGGATACCGCCGGCGGGGATGTTTACGACTGCAAATCGTTAAGCCAGGTGTATTTATGGCCGATAGTTCACGCGAATTTTTGCTGGAAATGACGGATATCTGTAAGTCGTTTCCCGGCGTCAAAGCCTTGGATAATGTCAATTTACGCGTCCGTCCGCACTCGATTCATGCCCTGATGGGGGAGAATGGGGCGGGGAAATCGACGTTGCTGAAATGCCTGTTCGGCATTTACAAAAAAGACAGCGGCAGCATCGTGTTTCAGGGCCGGGAAATCGATTTCAAGAGCTCGAAGGAGGCGCTGGAACACGGCGTTTCCATGGTGCACCAGGAGCTGAACCTGGTACTGCAACGCACCGTGATGGACAACATGTGGCTGGGGCGCTACCCGATCAAAGGCCTGTTTGTCGATCAGGATAAAATGCTCAAAGACACCCAGGCGATCTTCGACGAGCTGGATATCGACATCAACCCGCGCGAGAAGGTGGGTAATCTGTCGGTGTCGCAGATGCAGATGATCGAGATCGCCAAGGCGTTCTCCTACGACGCCAAGATCGTCATCATGGATGAACCGACCTCCTCGTTGACGGAGAAAGAGGTCAATCACCTGTTCACCATTATCCGCAAGCTGAAAGAGCGCGGCTGCGGCATTGTCTATATCTCGCACAAGATGGAGGAGATCTTCCAGCTGTGCGACGAGATAACGGTGCTGCGCGATGGCCAGTGGATCGCCACCCAGCCGCTGGAAGGGCTGGATATGGACAAGATCATCGCCATGATGGTCGGCCGCTCGCTGAGCCAGCGTTTCCCCGACAGGCAGAACACGCCGGGTGAAGTGATCCTCGAGGTGAAGAACCTGACTTCGCTGCGCCAGCCCTCGATCCGCGACGTTTCCTTCGATCTGCATCAGGGCGAGATCCTCGGCATCGCCGGGCTGGTGGGCGCCAAGCGCACCGATATCGTCGAGACGCTGTTCGGCATTCGCGAAAAGGTGGCGGGCACTATCAAGCTGCACGGCAAGGCGATCGACAACCACAGCGCCAACGAAGCGATCAACCACGGCTTTGCGTTGGTGACCGAAGAGCGGCGTTCCACCGGGATTTACGCTTACCTCGACGTGGGCTTCAACTCGCTGATCTCCAATATCCGCAATTATAAGAACAAGCTCGGCCTGCTGGACAACGCGCGAATGAAGAGCGACACCCAGTGGGTGATCGACGCCATGCGGGTGAAAACGCCGGGGCATCACACCCATATCGGTTCGCTGTCCGGCGGCAACCAGCAGAAGGTGATCATCGGCCGTTGGCTGCTGACGCAGCCGGAGATCCTGATGCTGGATGAACCGACGCGCGGCATCGACGTGGGCGCCAAGTTCGAGATCTATCAGTTGATGACCGAGCTGGCGAAGAAGGGCAAGGGGATCATTATCGTCTCGTCCGAAATGCCGGAGCTGTTGGGGATCACCGACCGCATTTTGGTGATGAGCAATGGTCAGGTTGCGGGCATCGTTAACACCAAACAGACCTCGCAAAATGAAATCTTACGTCTCGCCTCCCTGCACCTTTAAGGATCGGAATTATGAACGCGCTAAATAAAAAAACCTTATTTACCTATTTCAAGGAAGGCGGCATTTACGTGGTGTTGCTGGTGCTGTTGGCCATCATCATCATTCAGGACCCCACCTTCCTCAGCCTGATGAACCTGAGCAACATCCTGACGCAGTCTTCGGTGCGCATCATCATTGCGCTGGGCGTGGCGGGGCTGATCGTCACCCAGGGCACCGACCTGTCCGCCGGGCGCCAGGTGGGGCTGGCGGCGGTGGTGGCTGCGACGCTGCTGCAATCGATGGATAACGTCAACAAAGTGTTTCCGCACATGGAAACCTGGTCGATTCCCCTGGTTATTCTGCTGGTGTGTGCGGTCGGCGCGGTGATCGGCCTGGTCAACGGCTTGATTATCGCCTATCTCAACGTGACGCCGTTTATCACCACCTTGGGCACCATGATCATCGTCTACGGCATCAACTCGCTGTATTACGACTCGGTCGGCGCTTCGCCGGTCGCCGGCTTCGATCCGAAGTTCTCCACCTTTGCCCAGGGCTTCTTGCGCTTCGGCGACTTTAAGCTGTCGTACATTACCTTCTATGCGCTGATCGCCATCATATTCGTCTGGATCCTGTGGACCAAGACCCGCTTCGGCAAGAACATCTTTGCCATCGGCGGCAACCCGGAAGCGGCCAAGGTGTCCGGCGTCAACGTGCCGTTGAACCTGATCATGATCTATGCGCTGTCCGGCGTGTTTTACGCCTTTGGCGGCCTGCTGGAAGCGGGGCGCATCGGCAGCGCCACCAACAACCTCGGTTTTATGTACGAGCTGGACGCCATCGCCGCCTGCGTGGTGGGCGGCGTCTCGTTCGCCGGCGGTGTGGGTACGGTGTGGGGCGTGGTGACCGGGGTGATCATCTTCACTGTCATCAACTACGGTTTGACCTATATCGGCATCAACCCGTACTGGCAGTACATCATCAAGGGCAGCATCATCATCTTCGCCGTGGCGCTGGATTCGTTGAAATACGCCAAGAAGAAGTAGCTGTTTGGCTTCGCAGACAACAAGGCCGGCATATTGCCGGCCTTTCTTGTTGGGCATTGCGCGTCAGGGCTGTTTAGCTTTCTGCTTCTCTTCTTTCAGCTTATGCTCCAGCTCCACCAACTGTTCCGGCGAGACGGCGGGATACCCCTGGGCGTCTTCCGGTACGGTGTGCATGGCGGAGATCGGGATCAGCGGGCCGAGGAAGCGCGGCTCGCGCTTGAGGATGTACAGATCGGTCAGTGCGCCCAGGCGAGCGAAGATCTCGCGAGCGCGCACCGTCATCATGTCTTTCGGCGACGGCACCGCGTAGCACTGCGCCTGAATCCCCATGTGCAGGGCGATAAACAGCGCCCGCTCGCAGTGGAAGCGTTGGGTGATGATGATGAAGTCGTTGGTGTCGAACACCTTGCGGGTGCGCACGATGGAATCCAGGGTGCGGAAGCCGGCATAGTCCAGCACGATATCGCTCGGCGCTACGCCGGCGGCGATCAGATCGCGCCGCATGGTCATCGGTTCGTTATAGCTTTGCTGGGCGTTGTCACCGCTCAGCAGCAGGTATTTCACCTTGCCGCTGTTATAGGCGTTGATCGCCCCCTGAATGCGGTAACGGTAATACTGGTTGATCACCCCGGTGCGGTAATACTTGGCGGTGCCGAGCACCACGCCGACCTGGCGGTGCGGCAATTCCTGCAGTTCGTCGTAGACGTAAGGCGCGGTTTTCCAGCTGATCCAGCGATCGAGCGCAATAGCCGAGCCCATCAACACCGCAATGATGATGAACAGGCTGATTATCAGGCGTTTCCACATGTTGTTGCCTTACGCGCGCCGGGCTGAAAAAGATGGATCAAGGCTACTTTACCTGACCGGGCGACGCAAGACGCGAACCGCCTGAAGCACGCGCTCCGCCGCATTTTTCGGCGGTTTTACCGCACAAAAAAGCCCGGCGGAGCCGGGCTGGGTCATTTCAGCGCGCCGATCAGAACGAGGTGCGCTTGTAGCTGCGGTACTGCGGCCGCCAGAAGTTGTGCTCGATGGCTTTCGACAGCGCGTCTTCGGAGGTGACGATCGCCACGCCCTGCAGCTGCGCGGCTTTGCCCACTTCCATGGCGATGCACTTCGACACGCCCTGAATATCGTCAATATTCGGCAGCAGCGCGCCGTGGCCGTCGGTAGCCAGCGGCGAGCAGTCCGCCAGCGCGCGGCTGGCGGCCATCAGCATGGAATCGGTGACGCGGGTGGCGCCGGAGGCCAGCACGCCGAGGCCGATGCCCGGGAAGATGTAGGAGTTGTTGCACTGGGCGATCGGGAACAGCTGGTCTTTATAGCTCACCGGCGCGAACGGGCTGCCGGTTGCCACCAGGGCGGCGCCGTCGGTCCAGTTGATGATGTCTTCCGGACGGGCTTCCACGCGTGAGGTCGGGTTGGACAGCGGCATCACGATAGGGCGTTCGCAGTGCTTATGCATCTCGCGGATCAGCTCTTCGGTAAACAGCCCCGGCTGACCGGACACGCCGATCAGAATGGTCGGCTTGGCGTTGCGCACGACGTCCAGCAGCGAAATGGCATCGCTGGCGGTTTCCCAGCCGGCGAGATTGTCGCTCTTCTGCACCAGCTTGCTCTGGAAATCGAGCAGGTTCGGCAGCTTGTCGGTCAGCAGGCCGAAACGGTCGACCATGAACACGCGGGCGCGCGCTTCGTCTTCGCTCAACCCTTCGGACTTCATCTGCGCGATGATCTGCTCGGCGATGCCGCAGCCGGCGGAACCGGCGCCGAGGAAGGTGACGGTTTGATCGCGCAGCTGGCTGCCGGCGGCGCGGCTGGCGGCGATCAGGCTGCCGAGGGTGACCGCAGCGGTGCCCTGAATGTCATCGTTGAAGCAGCAGATCTCGTCGCGGTAGCGGTTCAGCAACGGGGTGGCGTTGTTCTGCGCGAAGTCTTCGAACTGCAGCAGCACGTTCGGCCAGCGGCGTTTGACCGCCTGAATAAACTCTTCGACAAAGGCGTGGTACTCTTCGCCGGAGATGCGCGGATGGCGCCAGCCCATGTACAGCGGATCGTTGAGACGCTGCGGGTTGTTGGTGCCGACGTCTAGCACCACCGGCAGTGTGTAGGCCGGGCTGATGCCGCCGCAGGCGGTATACAGCGACAGCTTGCCGATCGGAATCCCCATGCCGCCGATACCCTGATCGCCCAGGCCGAGGATGCGTTCGCCGTCGGTGACCACGATCACCTTGACGTTCTGCTTGGTGGCGTTTTGCAGCATGTCATCGATGCGATCGCGGTTCGGGTAGGAGATGAACAACCCGCGCGCGCGGCGGTAGATATCGGAGAAGTGTTCGCAGGCCTCGCCGACGGTCGGGGTGTAGATGATCGGCATCATCTCGCTCAGGTGCGAGTCCAGCAGGCGGTAGAACAAGGTTTCGTTGGTGTCCTGGATGTTGCGCAGATAGATGTGCTTATCGTTATCGTTCTTGAAATCCTGATACTGGCGGTAGGCGCGTTCCACCTGTTCTTCGATGGTTTCCACCGCTTCCGGCAGCAGGCCGTGCAGGTTGAAGTGGCTACGTTCTTCCTCGGTGAAAGCGCTGCCTTTGTTCAGCAGCGGAAATTCCAGCAGAATTGGGCCGGCGTAAGGGATGTAGAGCGGGCGTTTGCTTTCGTATTCTAGTTCCATCAGTTTTACTCTTCACGTATCAGATAACTTTATTGCCGACGATCCTAAAAGATAAAGAGCAGATGTACAGCATTTGTTGCCAGATGATGAACCAGGTTGGCGTAATTATCGACAATCAAATGATTTTTTAACTAAATAAAGTGTCTACGGCGGCGTCGGGGCATTGTATTTGGCGGGCGGGGCTGTTAGCGGCGGAACCGGATGGCTCCGCCGTGGTGCGCTTAGAACGCGGTGCGGCTGACGTTCTGGCAGCCCAGCGCCGCCAGGGTGGCGCGGGTGGCGTCCCATTGGCTGATGATCGCGTCCTGCGGTTCGGCCAGCACGGCGCGGCGGATGTTCTGGCAGTCGCCGCCGGAGAGGTTCAGCAGGATCAGCGCGGCCTGCAGCGGCGGCAGGCTCGGGTTGAAGGCGGCGTTTTCCGCATAGCGGCCGGCGTAGATGTTGCCGTCTGCCGTTTCCAGCGCCACGCCGCTATGGGCGCGGCTGTATGGCGCGTGGCTTCGGTTGGCCGCCGCCAGCGCCGCTTGCGCCAACGCATCGTTCAACGCCAGCTGATGGCCGTGATCGACCTCGTCCATCAGCAGTGAGGCGACATCCAGATCTTTCGGGCCGAAGGCGTCCGGCAGATAGTCCGCCAGCGTGGCCGGCGCGCGACCCGGCAGGCGGATTTGCAGCTCGCCGCCGCTGTTCAGCTCATTCATAAACTGGCGGCAGTGGCCGCACGGCGTGTAGTTGACGGTGACCGAGGCCAGCGCTTTTTCGCCGCGCAGCCAGGCGTGCGTCACCGCACTCTGTTCCGCATGCACGGATTGCTGCAGTGGCGCGCCGCTGAACTCCATATTGGCGCCGAAATAGAGATTGCCGCTCTGCCCGCGCGCGATGGCGCCGACGTGGAAATGCGATATCGGGGTTAACGAGCAGGCCGCCGCCAGCGGCAGCAGAGCGAATGCCAGCGCGTCATCGTCCAGTCCGCAGCCTGAGCGGATCGCCGCCGCTTGCTCGGCCGTGAACATCGCCGGAAAGTCGGACGCGTCCAGATAGGGCTGCAGGGCGGATTGCAGTGTCGCGGGCAGTGCGCTGAAAGCGGTGTGAAAACGCGGATGCATAGAAGGTCTCTCTACAGGTTAACGGGATAACATTCTAGGCAGCGCGGCAACATTAAAGTGTGACCAATATCTCTTAATTGATGAAATCAATGCAATGAAATACATAAATGCGAGATGTATCGCAAGTTTAATCCTGTTTAACCGAACAGGTGCAGCAGCACCGGGAACAGAAATGGCGCCAGTAGTGAGGTGATGATGCCGCAGATCACCAGCGCCAGCGAGCCGAAGGCGCCTTCCTGGTAGTCCATCTCCGCGCAGCGCGCGGTGCCCAGCGCGTGAGATGCGGTGCCCATCGCCAGGCCGCGCGCCGAGTGGGTGGTGATTTTCAACAGGTTGAACAGCGTATGGCCGAACACGGCGCCGAGGATGCCGACGAAAATGACGCAGACCGCGCTGATCGCCGGAATACCGCCGAGCGAGTCCGCGACGGCCATGGCGATTGGCGTAGTGACCGATTTCGGCAGAATAGAAGCGGCGATTTCCGGCGTAGCGCCCAGCCACAGGGCGATGGCGCCGCCGCTGATCATGGCGGTCAGGCTGCCGATGAAGCACACCGCGATAATCGACTTCCAGCGCGCGCGAATTTGGTGCAGCTGCTCATACAGCGGGAAGGCCAGCGCGACGACCGCCGGCTGCAGCAGATCGTTGAGGATCCTGCTGCCCTGAAAATAGCGCTCATAGGGGATACCGGTGAGCAGCAGCAGCGGGATGATCACCGCCATGGACACCAGCAGCGGGTTGAGCAGCGGCATGTTCAGTTTGCGCGCCAGCCAGCGCGCGGCGAAATAGACCGCCAGCGTCAGCGGCAGCGACCACCAGATTTCATGGATCATGGGTTGCCCTCCGTATCGTCGGGCTTACCGACGATGCGGCGCTCGCGGTGGAAATAATGTGAGGTATAGCCGACCACCACCAGCACCATCAGCGTGCTGATGAGGCAAGAGATAACCAGCGGGCCCAGGTGCGCCACGATCTGGTCGTAGTATTTCATGACCCCGACGCCGATCGGCACGAACAGCAGCACCATATAGCGGATCAGTAAATGGCAGCCGGGTTTAACCCACTTGGCCGGCAGGATCTGGGTGGAAAGCAGGGCGAACAGCAGCAGCATGCCGAGGATGCTGCCGGGAATGGCGAACGGCAGCAGCGCCGCCAGCGCGTTGCCGACGAACAGACAAAGGTAGATGAGGAGCAGGGCCCTGAGGTATTTCCAGCAGAGTGTGAGCACGTTGGCCATTGTCTTTTCCCGTTTAACTGATGCATTCATCATACAATTAAACTGTGAGCCATGCCACAGATCGCACCATGAATTCTCGCTATGGCCGCCATGCACGATCGTTGGGTTGACAGCCTGGATTAAGTGTAGCGCGCCGGATTAAGGTGCATCTTCAGCCGTCGTCGCCTGTTCCGCCAGCCGATGGCCGAGGAAGAAAAACAGCAGGCTGAGCAGCGCGGCGACGATCAGCATCACGAACATCAACGGCGGCGCGGCGTAGCTGAGCAGCACCCCGCACAGCACTGGGTTGATGGCGCCGCCCAGCGCGCTGAGGTTCTGTACCCCATAGTAGCTGCCTTTCAGGTGCGGCGGCGCGATAAAGTCGATGAACATGTATTCCACCGGGATAACGATGATTTCGCCGAGGGTAAACACCGCCATCGCCGCCAGCCACAGCCAGACCGCCTCGCCGGCGACCATAAAGCCGAGCAGCCCGACGATGAAAAACAGCGTGCCCAGCGCCAGCCAGCGCAGCATGTTTTCCTGGCGCATGCCGCGACTGAGCAGGTATTGCAGGGCGATGACGATGCTGGCGTTGACGATCATCACCAGCCCGATGATTTTGTAGGCGAACTCGGCGCTGGAAACGGTGATCAGGTACTGCGACAGATAGCCGGTGAACTGTCCGAACACCACGGCGCCCAGGGTGCTGCCGAGGGTGAAGTAGATCAGCCGGCGATCGCTGCGCAAGATGGTCAGCGTCTGGCGGAAGTTGGGTAGTGAGGCTGATGCGGCGATAGGGGCTGCGTGCTGTTCCCGCCCGCGCAAGCGCAGGCTCAGCGCCGCCACCGTCGCCAGCGCCAACCCACCCGACAGGTAAAACGGCAGCAGCGGGTTGAGGCCGGCCACCAGTACGCCGAGCGCCGAGCCGATCGCCCAGCCGACGTTGACCAGAGTGTAGTTGATTGAGAAAGCCTTGATGCGCTGCTCGACCGGCAACCAGTCGGCGAAGCAGGCCTTGATGGTGATGCTCAGCACCGAATAACAGGTGTGCAGGATCGCCAGCACCACGATCACGCCGCCGGGGCGCGGGATCCAGGGAATGGCGAAGAAGCTGAGCGCAAACAATAAAATCGACAGCAGGATCAGGCGATTTTTGCTGAATTTGTCCACCAGATAGCCGCCGTACAGGCTGGCGATGATGCCGAGGGTGAGGCTGATGCCCAGGATCACGCCCACGCTCTTCGGCAACAGGTGGAAATGCTCGGTAAGGTAGATGGTGATGAACGGCAGCGTGACGCTGCGACCGATGGTCAACACCAGCGAACTGGCCAGCAGCACGTTAATCTGCGAGGGGAATCCCTTCATTCGAAACCTGTTTATGCATACAGTTATTAGGCGATGCAAATAACATAGCGCATTTTGGCGGGGACGGAAGGTGGAGGCCGATAATTAGTTGAAAAACAGAGGCTGCGTCGGCAGCCCCGTGAAAAACAGCATTATTTACCGTGTTCTGCCTGCAGCGTGGCGAACCACGGCTGAACGAAATCGCTGCTGCTGCCCCAGCCGGGGATGATCTTCGCCAGGCCGGCGACGTTGACCGGCCCCGGCTGCGCCAGTAACAGCGCTTGCGGAATGACCGTCGCTTTGAACTGGTAGTTGTCCGGCGTGCTTTCTCCGGCGATTTTGTTGGCCACCAGGCGCAGGTTGATCGCGCCGATCAGTTTCGGATCCACCGCGACGCTGACCTGCCACGGGCTGTCGGCCTCACGCATCAGCTGCAAGTCCTGGTTGGAGATATCGATACTGTACAGTTTGATTTCGGTGCGTCCGTTCTCTTTCAGCGCCTTGTAAGCCCCTTGGGTAAAGGCATCCCAGGTGCCCCAGATGGCGTCGATCTTGCCTTTCGGGTATTTCGCCAGCACCGCGCCCACCTTGTTGGCGGTATCGCCCTGTACGTCGGATGAGACCGCGCCGATCGATTCCAGCTCATGAATGCCCGGATGCTGTTTCAGCAACTGCTGATAGGCGGCCTGGCGGCGCTCCATCGGCGGGAAGCCGGCCACCCAGAGTTTGATGATGTTGGCCTGGCCGTTGAAATCTTTCACCAGCTGGCCGAAGGAGGCGTTGGCCAGCGAAGCGTCGTCCTGCTGCGAGACGGTGATGCCGGGAATGCTGCCGCTGACGTCGGTATCGAAAGCCGCGACGGCGATGCCGGCCGCCGCGAGGCGTTTGACCAGATCGGTGGAATAGGGGGCTCGCCCCTGCGAGAGAATGACGCCGTCATATTTCTGGCTGATGGCCTGGTTGACGAAGTCCTGGAAGCGCGCGTCGTCGCCGTTGCTGAGAAAGGTATCCACCTTGAAGCCCAGTTTGCGCCCTTCCTGAATGGCGCCCGCCAGAAATTGCGTGGTGTTGTCGTCGGAACCGAGATTACGGATCACCGCGATGCGCACCGGCCCCTGATGCTGAGCGATGGCAACCGGCACGGCGGCCTGTTCCGCCGCCTGCAGCGGCAGAGCGGACAGCAGGCTGAGGGCGAGCAGCGAAGTCTTGAGATTTTTCATTATTATAGGCTCCAAAAAGGCAGGGAAACGGTCCCGGCGAAGGTCTGTTATAGCAGTCTTTCTGTCTGGACGTCTATTTGTTGTTTCGGAGCATCATAGCCGGATGCGGCGGGCCTGGGAATCAGCGCGGTTATGACTTTTTCTTAATGCTTATAACTCTGAGTTTGGGGCAATAAAAAAGGGCCGAGCAAGCTCGACCCTTGAAACCGCGCGTTAGTGCGATTACTTGACCTGCATGCCAGGCTGCGCGCCGCTGTCCGGGCTCAGCAGGAAGATCTCTTTCCCGCCAGGGCCCGCCGCCATCACCATGCCTTCTGACACGCCGAAGCGCATTTTGCGCGGCGCCAGGTTGGCGACCATGATGGTCAGACGGCCTTCCAGCGCCTTCGGATCCGGGTAAGCGGAGCGAATGCCGGAGAAGATCTGGCGCGATTCGCCGCCCAGATCCAGCTGCAGCTTCAGCAGCTTGTCGGAGCCCTCGACGAAGTCGGCGCTCTTGATCAGTGCGATGCGCATGTCTACCTTGGCGAAGTCGTCGAAGGTGATGGTTTCCTGGATCGGATCATCGGCCAATGGACCGGTCACCGGTTTGGCGGCGGCCATGTCCTCCTTCGAGGCGTTGACCATCTCGCTGACCTTGTCCAGATCGATGCGGTTGAACAGCGCTTTAAATGCGTTTACCTGGTGACCCAGCAGCGGCTGCGGGATCGTGTCCCAGCTCAGCTCGGCGTTGAGGAACGCTTCGGCGCGTTCGGTCAGCGAAGGCAGCACCGGCTTCAGGTAAGTCATCAACACGCGGAACAGGTTGATGCCCATCGAGCAGATGGCCTGCAGATCGGCGTCGCGGCCTTCTTCCTTCGCCACTACCCACGGTGCCTGCTCATCCACGTAACGGTTGGCCAGATCGGCCAGTGCCATGATCTCGCGGATCGCGCGGCTGAACTCGCGGCCGGCGTAGGCTTCGGCGATGCTCTGCGCCGCGTCGACGAAGGTCTGGTACAGCGCCGGATCGGCCAGGCTGTCGGCCAGCTTGCCGTCGAAGCGCTTGTTGATAAAGCCGGCGTTGCGTGAAGCCAGGTTCACCACCTTGTTGACGATATCGGCGTTTACGCGCTGTACGAAGTCTTCCAGATTGAGATCGATGTCATCAATGCGTGAAGAGAGCTTGGCGGCGTAGTAATAGCGCAGGCAGTCGGCGTCCAGATGCTGCAGGTAGGTACCGGCCTTGATGAAGGTGCCGCGCGACTTGGACATCTTGGCGCCGTTCACCGTCACGTAGCCGTGCACGAACAGGTTGGTCGGTTTGCGGAAGTTGCTGCCTTCCAGCATCGCCGGCCAGAACAGGCTGTGGAAGTAGACGATGTCCTTGCCGATAAAGTGATACAGCTCGGTGGTGGACTCTTTGCGCCAGAATTCGTCGAAGTCCAGATCGCCGCGCTTGTCGCACAGGTTCTTGAAGGAACCCATATAACCGATCGGCGCGTCCAGCCAGACGTAGAAGTATTTGCCCGGCGCATCCGGGATTTCAAAGCCGAAGTAAGGCGCATCGCGGGAGATGTCCCACTGCTGCAGGCCGGATTCGAACCACTCCTGCATTTTGTTCGCCACCTGCTCTTGCAGCGCGCCGGAGCGCGTCCACGCCTGCAACATTTCGCTGAAGGCCGGCAGATCGAAGAAGAAGTGTTCGGAGTCGCGCATCACCGGCGTCGCGCCGGAAACCACGGACTTCGGATCGATCAGTTCCGTCGGGCTGTAGGTGGCGCCGCACACTTCGCAGTTGTCGCCGTACTGATCCGGCGATTTGCATTTCGGGCAGGTGCCTTTCACGAAACGGTCCGGCAGGAACATGCCTTTCTCCGGATCGTAAAGCTGAGAAATGGTGCGGTTCTTGATAAAACCGTTTTCTTTCAGGCGGCTGTAAATCAGGGTGGACAGCTCACGGTTTTCGTCGCTATGGGTCGAATGGTAGTTGTCATAGCTGATGCCAAAGCCGGCGAAATCCTGTTGGTGCTCCTGGCTCATCTCCGCGATCATTTCTTCCGGTTTGACGCCCAGTTGCTGCGCTTTCAGCATGATCGGCGTGCCGTGCGCGTCGTCCGCGCAGATGAAATGCACTTCGTGGCCGCGCATTCGTTGGTAACGCACCCAGATATCCGCCTGGATGTGCTCGAGCATGTGGCCGAGATGGATGGAACCATTTGCGTACGGTAGCGCGCACGTCACCAATAATTTTTTCGCGACTTGAGCCATAGTGAGAACTTGCTTTCTGTAATGAATAAAAGGGCCTTCGATGTTAACCGATCGCGCCCTTCGCTGCTAGGGCGGTTTCTTACAGGTTATACGCGCCAGCTACCGGGCAGTTCTGATATGCTTAGCCGGAAGCGACTCATTCAAAATCAAGGAGCCGGGATGAACGCAAAATCCCCTGAGCAGACCAACCCCGAAGTTCTGCGCGCCCTGGTGACCGGTGTACTGGCCGCCTTTGAACACCCGACGTTGAAAAACAACCTGACTGCGCTGAAGGCTATTCATCACTGCGCATTATTGGACGATGTACTGCATATCGAACTGACGATGCCGTTTGCCTGGCAGAGCGGCTTTGAAGCGCTGCAGGCGAGCGTCGGCCCTGAGCTGCTGCGCGTGACCGGCGCCGCCGCCATCGACTGGAAGTTGAAACACGACATCACGACGCTGAAACGCGCCAACGGCCAGGCTGGGATCAAAGGCGTGCGCAACATCATCGCCGTCAGCTCCGGCAAAGGCGGGGTGGGGAAATCCAGCACCGCCGTCAACCTGGCGCTGGCGCTGGCCGCCGAAGGCGCCAAGGTCGGTATCCTTGACGCCGACATTTACGGCCCGTCAATCCCGAACATGCTGGGCACCGAACATGAGCGACCGACCTCGCCGGACGGTCAGCACATGGCGCCAATCATGGCGCACGGCCTGGCGACCAACTCCATCGGTTACCTGGTGACCGACGACAACGCCATGGTGTGGCGCGGCCCGATGGCCAGCAAGGCGCTGATGCAGCTGCTGCAGGATACGCTGTGGCCGGATCTGGATTACCTGGTGCTGGACATGCCGCCGGGCACCGGCGACATCCAGCTGACGCTGTCGCAGAACATTCCGGTGACCGGCGCGCTGGTGGTCACCACGCCGCAGGATATCGCCTTGCTGGATGCCGCCAAGGGCATAGTGATGTTCGAAAAAGTGCACGTGCCGGTGCTAGGCATTGTCGAGAACATGAGCGTGCATATCTGCAGCAACTGCGGCCACCATGAGCCGATCTTCGGCACCGGCGGCGCCGAGAAGCTGGTGCAGAAATACCACAGTCGTCTGTTGGGTCAGATGCCGCTGCATATCTCGCTGCGTGAAGACCTGGATCGCGGTACGCCGACGGTGATCAGCCGCCCGGACAGCGAATTCGCCGAGATGTATCGCCAGCTCGCCGGCCGCGTAGCCGCGCAGATGTACTGGCAGGGCGAGGCGATCCCGACGGAGATTGCGTTCCGCGCGCTGTAATTTGCCTGGAATAATGATGAAAGAACCCGGCTTAAGCGCCGGGTTTTTTTATGGGGTATGGGTAGGCTTGTGCAGATCCGCACGGGTATAAGGGCGTTCGATCTGCGCCAGCGTTTTGGCGATATGCTCCAGCAATCCCTGGGTGGGAGCCGGTTGCCGGTGCCCCACCAGCGCCAGCGGCAAGGCCAGTGCGATGACAAGGTGGGGCCAGGAGAGGCGTGGGCGAGCCTTGGCGCGTTGCAACCACAGGAACAGGGCGCTGGCCAGGTAGCCTAAAATCAGCCCGCTGATCACCTCGGATACCGAGTGCACGCGAATTTCCAGCCGCGACACGCCGATAGCGAAAGGCAATATCCATCCGGTCAATAGCGCAAGGCTGCGCACCGGATGGGAAAACCGGCCGCTCAACGCCCAGAGCAGCGGCGGCCAGATGCTGGCGGCGAGAGCCGAATGGCCGCTGAATCCGGTGAAGTCATAACTTGCGTTACCAATACCCCAGCCCATAAAGGCCAGTTTGGACAGACAGACCACCCCGCCGGTGAAGCCGAAGATCAGCGCCCACTGCCAGCCTGCCGCACGGGTGGCGGAAGACGTGAGCAGCAATAGAAACAGAATCAGCGCGCAGGGCAACAGCAGCATGCTGTCGCCGAAAAAAGTCAGAAAATACCAATCCAGCACATCACTCTCCGATGAAAGACTACGGGGTCCAGAAGTCAGCGCTGGAGTTTAACCTGTTGCCGGGCATTGCCCTAGCCGTGAGATTCTTAAAATACCACCTTGCCGATAAGACGCGATAGCCCGAATTCGCCGGTCGTCGCGCAATATACAGTGGCGCAAACCCCGACGACTCCCTATAATTGTCGCGTTTTAGTTCCCCCCTTCACATTACGAAATCAGGTCTTTAATTTTATGACTGACAATCCGCATCAGTGCGTCATTATTGGTATAGCTGGCGCATCTGCCTCCGGAAAAAGCCTTATTGCCAGCACGTTGTACCGCGAACTCCGCGAACAGGTCGGCGATGAGCACATCGGCGTTATTCCAGAAGACAGTTACTATAAAGACCAGACTCACCTGACCATGGAAGAACGGGTCAAAACCAACTATGACCACCCGAGCGCCATGGATCACAATCTGCTGTTCCAGCATCTGCAGATGCTGAAGGCCGGCAAAGCGATCGAACTGCCGCTGTACAGCTACACCGAACACACGCGCAAGAAAGAAACCGTTCATCTGGAACCTAAAAAAGTGATCATTCTGGAAGGGATCTTGCTGCTGACGGATATTCGTTTGCGCCAGGAGATGAACTTCTCGATCTTTGTCGACACGCCGCTCGATATCTGCCTGATGCGCCGTATGAAGCGCGACGTCAACGAGCGCGGCCGCTCGATGGATTCGGTGATGGCGCAATACCAGAAGACCGTGCGCCCAATGTTCCTGCAGTTTATCGAACCTTCCAAACAATACGCCGATATCATCGTCCCGCGCGGTGGCAAAAACCGCATCGCGATCGATATTCTGAAAGCCAAAATCAGCCAATTCTTTGAATAATGCCGCTTAATGGCCGGAAATGTGCATTTCCGGCCGACGGCCAACTATTTGCAGCCCGGCGTAGACCTTTCGCCCGTTGTGTGGCAATTTTTGTTTAGTTACGCGTTTTGATGGAGAAGAAACACATGAGACTGTGCGACCGCGATATAGAAGCCTGGCTGGATAGCGAGAAACTGGTTATTTCCCCGCGTCCGCCGCTCGAACGCATCAACGGGGCCACAGTAGATGTCCGTTTGGGCAATCAGTTCCGCGTGTTCAGTGGCCATACCGCGCCTTTTATCGATCTCAGCGGGCCGAAAGATGAAGTCAGCGCTGCGTTGGATCGCGTGATGAGCGACGAAATTGTCCTGCCGGAAGGCGAGGCGTTTTTCCTCCATCCCGGTGAGCTGGCCCTGGCGGTGACGTTCGAATCCGTGACGCTACCGGATGATCTGGTGGGTTGGCTCGACGGCCGTTCTTCCCTGGCGCGTCTGGGATTGATGGTGCACGTCACCGCGCACCGCATCGACCCGGGCTGGCATGGGCGCATCGTGCTGGAGTTTTACAACTCCGGCAAGCTGCCGCTGGCGCTGCGGCCGGGGATGCTGATCGGCGCCTTGAGTTTTGAGCCGTTGTCCGGCCCGGCGGCCCGGCCGTACAACAGCCGCCAGGACGCAAAATATCGCGATCAGCAGGGCGCAGTAGCCAGTCGAATCGACAAGGACTAACGGCGCGGGATGCACCGTCGGTGTGGCGCTGACAAGAGGGTGGCATGAGAAGATTACTGACGACATTGGCGATTTTACTGGTGGTAGTGGTGGCGGGGATGTCCGCACTGGTGCTGCTGGTGAATCCGAATGATTTTCGCGGTTACATGGTCAAGAAGGTCGAGCAGAAAAGCGGTTATCAGCTGACGCTCGAAGGCGATCTGCGTTGGCATATCTGGCCGCAGCTCAGCATTTTGGCCGGGCGCATGACGCTGACTGCGCCGGGCGCCAAGGCGCCGGTGGTCAGTGCGGAAAACATGCGCCTCGATGTCAAACTGTTGCCTCTGTTGTCGCATCAGCTGTTTGTGAAACAGGTGATGCTGAAAAACGCCGTCATTCGCCTCACGCCCGACAGTGAAGAACATTCGCAGGTGGATGCGCCGATAGCTCCGGCCGGCAGCGGCACTGACGCGGCAGATGCGGCCTGGAAGTTTGATATCGATGACTTGCGGGTCGTGGACAGCCTGCTGATTTGGCAGCGCGCCGACAACGATCAAATCAATGTTCGGGACATCAATCTCACCCTGCAGCAAACGGCGAAACGGCAGGCGCAGCTTGAACTGTCCAGCCGGGTCAACCGCGATCAGCGTGACCTGACCTTCAGCATGGCGGCCGATGTCGACCTGCAGCAGTTCCCACACCAGATCGGCGCCAAAGTGACCCAGTTCAATTATCAACTGGCCGGGGCGGACATTCTTAACGGCGGCATTCAGGGCGAGGGCAATGCCCAGGTAGTCTATCAACAGACGCCGGCGCAGATTGCCGTCAGCCAACTGAACGTCAGCGCCAACAACAGCCAGTTGGCCGGCGATATCAGCGCCACGCTGGGGGCGGTGCCGGGCTATGTGGTGAATCTCAATTCGGCTAACCTCGATCTCGATGCGCTTTCCGGCTGGCAATCCAGCAGCAATACTGCCGAGCAACCGGCCGTGACTGCCGCCCCGGTGATCGCGAGCCAGGTTGACGATCGGCAGCAGAATTTAGAGGCGCTGCGCGATTTCAATGCGCAGTTGAACCTGCAAGCGGCGCAGTTGACCTATCGCGGCATGAACGTCACCCAATTGGCCGTTACCGCGGACAACCAACGCGGTCTGTTGACGCTGCATAAGCTTGCCGGGCAATTGGCTGGCGGGGATTTCTCCTTGCCAGGATCGCTGGATGCGCGCGGCAATAAACCGGTCATCAGCGTGCAGCCGACGCTGAACCAGATTGAGCTGGGTACGGTGCTCAAAGCCTTCGACATGCCGCAGATGCTGACCGGCAAGTTCAGCATGAAAGGGGATCTGACCGGCGATCGCCTCTCTTCACAGTCATTTGAGCACCGCTGGCGTGGTACGGCGCAGCTGGCGATGCAGGATGCGCAACTGCACGGTTTGAACATCCAGCAGCTGATCCAACAGGCCGTGGCGCGCAATGACAACAGCGTGCGCGGTCAAGACAGCTATCAGCGCTATACCGAAGTCAAAAGCGTTTCGGCGCAGGCTACCCTGAACCAGGGCACGGTCAAACTCAGCGGCCTGACGGCGGATTCGCCTTTGCTGGCGCTGACCGGCACCGGCAGCATCGATATGCCGGGCAAACAGTGTGATATGGCGCTTAACGTGCGCGTCACCGGCGGTTGGCAAGGGCGCGGCGAGCTGATCGAACAGCTACAAAAAACGCCGATCCCGCTGCGGGTCTACGGGCCGTGGCAACAGCTGAATTATCAATTGCAGGTCGATCAGGTGCTGCGTAAAACGCTGCAGGATCGGGCCAAGGATGCGCTGAACAAGTGGGCTGAAAAGAACAAGGATTCGCGCGAAGGCCAGGATCTGAAAAAGCTGCTCGACAAACTCTAATCATCCCTGATGCGGGCCGTCTTGTGGCCCGCATCAATATCGACATTTCCCGTGAATATTTCCCTCCGTTACCTTGATGAAGGTCATGAAGACCCGCGCTCAGTTTGTGCAAAGTAAGGGCCTGTTCTGCTATGACTATGCGCCTGAGCGCGAAAACATGACGAGTTGAGGAAACATGATAGAGCTTCTTATTGGCGCCTTAGTAGCGGCGGGCGTGGGCCGTTACATCATCAAGGGGTATTCCGCCACCGGCGTCTTGATGGTGGGAGGGCTGCTGCTGCTCGGCATCAGCGCCCTGATGGGGAAAACGCTGCTGCCGTCCGGCGCTGCGTCTACCGGCTGGCGCGCGACCGACATGATCGAGTACGTCAAGATCTTGCTGATGAGCCGCGGCGGCGATCTGGGTATGATGATCATGATGCTGTGCGGCTTTGCCGCCTACATGACGCATATCGGTGCCAACGACGTGGTCGTCAAGCTGGCCTCGCGCCCTTTGCAGATGATCAACTCGCCTTATCTGCTGATGGTGGCGGCGTACTTTGTCGCTTGCCTGATGTCGCTGGCGGTTTCTTCCGCCACCGGCCTTGGCGTATTGCTGATGGCGACGCTGTTCCCGTTGATGGTGAACGTCGGCATCAGCCGTGGCGCGGCGGCAGCCATTTGCGCTTCGCCGGCGGCGATTATTCTGGCGCCAACCTCCGGCGACGTGGTGTTGGCGGCCAAGGCGGCGGAGATGCCGCTGGTGGACTTCGCGTTCAAAACCACGCTGCCGATCTCGATCGCCGCTATCGTCTGCATGGCTGTGGCGCACTTTTTCTGGCAGCGTTATCTCGACAGAAAGGGCAATGAACAGCATCACATCATGGACGTCAGCGAGATCAAAACCCATGCACCGGGGTTCTACGCGCTATTGCCGTTTACGCCTATCCTCGGTGTGTTGATCTTTGACGGCAAGTGGGGTCCGGAGCTGCACATCATCACCGTGTTGGTAGGGTGCATACTGTTGGCGGCAGCGATCGAGTTTCTGCGCAGCTTCAGCGCCAAACAGGTATTCAGCGGCCTGGAAGTGGCCTATCGCGGCATGGCGGACGCTTTCGCCAGCGTGGTGATGCTGCTGGTGGCTGCGGGCGTCTTCGCGCAAGGGTTGAGCACCGTTGGCTTTATCAGCGGATTGATCGGGCTGGCGCAGTCGTTCGGCACCGGTGGTTTGATCATGATGCTGGTCTTGGTGGTAATCACCATGCTGGCGGCGATGACCACCGGCTCCGGCAATGCGCCGTTTTACGCGTTTGTCGAACTGATCCCGAAACTGGCGGCGCAGATGGGCGTGAATCCGGCCTATCTGGTGATCCCGATGCTGCAGGCGTCTAACCTCGGCCGCACGCTGTCGCCGGTCTCAGGCGTGGTGGTGGCGGTTTCCGGCATGGCGAAAATCTCGCCGTTTGACGTGGTAAAACGCACATCGGTGCCGGTGATTGTCGGATTGGTGGTGGTGATCGTGGCGACGGAGCTGCTGGTTCCCCAGTAAAGAAAGGCCGGGCAATGCCCGGCCTCAATGTTAAACCTCGTAGTCCTCCGGTGGGGGAGGCGGGGTGATCTTCACTTTCAGGATGCGGTGGCTGTTGACCTCCAAAGGTTCGAACTGGTAGTCACCGATCTTGATTTGCTCGCCTTCTTGCGGCACGCGCTGGCTGTGCTCCATCAGCAGCCCCGCCAGCGTGTGGTATTCGCGCTTTTCTTCCAGCGGCATCGGCAGATACAACACCAGATCCTCCAGCGGCATATAGCCGTTGGCAATCCAGCTGCCGTCTTCGTTTTGCTGAATGTCGTGGCGTGCGTCCACCTCTTCGCCGGCCTCCGGCAGGTTGCCGGCAATGGTTTCCATCACGTCCGTCAGGGTGACGATACCTTCGACCGAGCCAAACTCATCGACCACAAAAGCGAAGTGCGTCTGCGCCTGACGGAATTGCTCCAGGGCGCTTAACAGCGTGAGCTGTTCCGGGAAGATCAGCGGTTGGCGTATCAGCGCACGCAGATCCAGCGGTGCCTGCGCCAACTGCTGTTTGAGGACGTCGATGGTGTGGATCACACCCAGCGGTTCGTCGCTAGCGCTGCTTTCCACCACCACGATACGCGTGTGTTGATTACGTTCCAGCAATTGTGTCAGCTTTTCCTGCGGATCGTTCAGCTCAAGATATTCGACGTCATGACGCGAGGTCATGATGCTGCTGACCGTGCGCTGCGCCATGCCCAGCACGCGTTCGATCATGCGCCGCTCCTGCTGGTTAAAGATCTCGCCGTTTTCACTATCGCTGTCCGCCAGCAGGTTGGCCGAATGGCTGTCGACTTCTGCTTCTTCATGTTTACCGCTCAGCATGCGCAACACCGCCTCGGCGGTACGTTCGCGCAGCGGCCGCACCTTTGACAGGAAGCGGCGGCGGTTGAACTGCGCCAGTTGGTTCAAGGCTTCGATCATCACCGAGAAGCCGATCGCCGCGTAGAGGTAGCCTTTCGGAATGTGATAGCCGAAGCCCTCCGCCACCAGGCTGAAGCCGATCATCAGCAGGAAGCTCAGGCACAGGATGACGATAGTCGGGTGAGCGTTGACGAAGCGCGTCAACGGTTTGCTGGCCAGCAGCATCAGGCCGATGGCGATACAGACCGCGATCATCATCACCGCCAGGTGGTCTACCATGCCGACCGCGGTGATCACCGAGTCGAGTGAGAAGACGGCGTCCAGCACCACGATCTGCGCCACTACCGGCCAGAAACGCGCGCCTTTGCGTGTGCCGTGCTGCTCTTCATCCTTGCCTTCCAGCCGCTCGTTCAGCTCCATGGTGGCTTTGAACAGCAGGAATATCCCGCCGACCAGCATGATCAGATCGCGGCCGCTGAAGGGGTGCTCCGCAACGATGAACATCGGTTTGGTCAGCGTCGCCAGCCACGAGATGGAGGCGAGCAGCGCCAGACGCATCACCAACGCCAGCAGCAGGCCGACGACTCGAGCCTTATCTCTTTGTTGTTTTGGTAGTTTATCCGCCAGAATGGCGATGAAGACAAGGTTGTCTATACCCAGAACGATTTCCAGCACGACCAAGGTGGCCAGGCCGGCCCAAATTGTTGGATCAGCGATCCATTCCATACGCCCAATTTCACCTGTAAGTTCTACGGCTTATGCCGCAGGGGAATGATGGGCGCTGAGGCGGCAAAATTCAACTTTAATCCGGGACATGTCGACAAAAACGGGCGTTGCAAGACTTTGCGCAACAAATATTGTCCGCCGATACTGGGCATGAAAGCAGCGTGCGGTATCAGGCTGTTTTTGCCGGAATATGCCCCGCTCATAAAAAGAACGTCTCTATAAATCTATTTAAATCAAAATATTAAAATGTCTCTCCTCGTCAGGGACTCGTTACGGTATGTGGCATGAGTAGTCTTATTCTGAAAACGGCAGGCTGGGGGGATCTAAGGCTTGTATCACTTGGACATTAGTATAAGAATCCTAGCCATATAAACGTCAGTAACTAACATTGTTTGGTTATAAAGGCTCCAGTTTTTTTATTGTTTTGTGAGCGGTGCGGCAATCCAGATTAATCGCAAATGCCGCTTTACAAAAAGTGATTTGGCTCACGGGGTGACGTGAGTGAAAACGTCAATAACAGTACTTTGGTAGCTGCAAGCCAAGGGCGGTAGCATGCTTGATGAGTGTTCCCTTTTTACTTGCCGCGGGGATGCAGCGCCACGATGAATTGGAATGAAAATGCAGAAAAGACTCAAGGCAGTGATTCCTGTAGCGGGCTTGGGAACCCGAATGTTGCCGGCAACCAAAGCCATCCCTAAAGAAATGTTGCCGGTGGTCGATAAGCCCTTAATTCAGTACATCGTCAGTGAGTGCGTAGCGGCGGGCATCAAAGATATCGTTTTGGTTACCCACTCATCAAAAAATGCGATTGAAAACCATTTCGATACCTCCTTTGAACTGGAGGCGATGCTCGAAGCGCGCGTGAAGCGTCAGTTGTTGGCCGAAGTAAAAAGCATTTGCCCACCGGATGTGACCGTGATGCAAGTGCGCCAGGGGCAGGCGAAAGGGCTGGGACATGCTGTATTGTGCGCCAAGCCGATGGTAGGTGATTCTCCTTTCGTGGTGCTGCTTCCGGATGTTTTGCTGGATGATGCAACCGCGGATCTGCGCACGGAGAATCTGGCCAGAATGCTCCAGCGTTTCGACGAGACGGGATTCAGCCAGATTATGGTTGAACCGGTGCCGGAACAGGATGTGTCCAAATACGGCGTAGTTGACTGCGCCGGCGTGACGATCGCTGCAGGTGAAAGCGCGCCGATGACGGCGGTAGTAGAGAAGCCGGCTCGCGAGGATGCGCCTTCCAATCTGGCGGTTGTGGGTCGTTATGTGCTTTCTGCCGATATTTGGCCATTGCTTGAAAAGACGCCACCCGGCGCAGGCGATGAGATCCAACTGACCGATGCGATCGCGATGTTGATGGAAGATCAAACGGTGGAAGCGTTCCATATGAGCGGCAAGTCGCATGATTGCGGCGACAAACTTGGCTATATGAAGGCGTTTGTGCAATATGGATTGCGCCACGGTTCGGAAGGCGAGAACTTCAGCCGCTGGCTTAAGCAGACATTGAACAAGTAACAGGCTGTTGCCACTGCGGCTGAAAGTGATCATCAGATTGAATGAGGTCTACCATGACGAAGTTGAAAGCGGTTATTCCTGTGGCAGGGCTAGGTATGCGTATGCTTCCGGCGACCAAGGCGATTCCGAAAGAAATGTTGCCGATCGTAGATAAACCGCTGATTCAATACATTGTCAATGAATGTGTTGCTGCCGGGATCAAAGAGATCATCTTGGTGACGCATTCTTCCAAGAACGCCATCGAAAACCATTTTGATACCTCATTCGAATTGGAGGCGATGCTAGAGGCTCGTGTGAAACGGCAGCTGTTGGATGAGGTGCAGTCGATAACGCCACAAGGCGTCACGCTGATGCATATCCGCCAGGGGCAGCCAAAGGGGCTGGGCCACGCGGTGCTCTGTGCTAAACCCCTGGTCGGTGATTCGCCATTTGTCGTTCTATTGCCGGATATCTTGCTGGATGACGCAAAAGCCGATTTGAAGAAAGACAATCTGTCACACATGATTGCGCGCTTTGAACAGACCGGCCTGAGCCAGGTGTTGGTTCAGATGGCGGATGAACACGTCCTGCATGACTATTCTGTGGTGCAGTGTGAAGCCAGCAGTCTGGCTCCCGGCGAAAGTGCTCGTATCACGTCGATTATCGAAAAACCGGCGCCGGAAACCAAGTTGGAATCCAACTACTCGGCGGTGGGACGTTATGTGTTGTCAGCGGATATTTGGCCTCTTCTGGAGACGACCAAACCGGGAGCCTGGGGGCGTATTCAACTGACTGATGCGATTGCCGAATTGTTGAAACACAAACCGGTAGAGGCAACAGAGTTGGTTGGGGAGTCGTTCAACTGTGGTGAAAAACTGGGGTACTTGCGTGCTTTTGTCACATACGGTTTGCGTCATCCTACTCAGGGCAAAGCTTTCCGGGAATGGGCTGAACGGCTTTCATTATAAATACGTTTGGCTGGAATGTCGTGCCAGTCATAGCGCTTTCCAAATTCACCTCTCTCTGTGCGTATTGAGGTAATCGTGCGCTATTGCGAGGTAATTGTGTAATAATGCTTTTAGGCCATTTCTAGCATAGCATATTGGGATTCAACGTGGGCTCAATGAAAGTTTAATCAGTATTGAAACTAATCGACAAACTCTTTTCTGAGTACAACGGCCTGTGCCAGGGAGGGTCGGGGGGCTCAGTACAGCAAACTTTTTAATTTGATAGTGATGATAATTCGATGGCAAATAAACAGTGGAAACTGATACCGCTCTTGGTATCGATCAGTGTGATCAGCGGTTGTACAATCGTGCCTGGTTCTCACCTTTCAACTAGTGGGAAAGAGCTTGTAAAACAGCAAGATAGTGATTTCGATATTGACAATCTGGTTAATGTCTATCCAATGACGCCTGGTTTGGTTGAGAAAATGAGGCCTAAACCAGTTGTTGCGCAACCAAACTCGTCATTGGAGCGTGAATTGCAAAATTACGAATACCGGATTGGTATCGGCGACGTGTTAATGGTGACTGTCTGGGATCACCCTGAACTGACTACACCTGCGGGGCAATATCGCAGTGCTAGCGACACGGGTAACTGGGTGAATTCGGACGGTACAATTTTTTACCCGTATATCGGTAAGATAAAAGTCGCCGGTAAAACGATGAGCCAAGTCAGAAATGAGATCGCAGGACGATTGGCGCAATACATCGAAAGCCCGCAGGTTGATGTGAGCATCGCCGCTTTCCGTTCTCAAAAAGCGTATGTTACGGGGGAAGTAGCAAAGTCAGGACAGCAACCGATCACGAACGTTCCCCTCACTGTGATGGATGCAATCAATGCTGCTGGCGGGCTTTCAGAAAATGCAGACTGGCGTAATGTCATTCTGACACATAATGGAAAGGAACAGCGAATCTCCTTGCAAGCTTTGATGCAAAGGGGGGATTTGACGCAAAATCACCTACTTTATCCGGGCGACATCCTTTACATTCCCCGTAATGACGATCTGAAAGTTTTCGTTATGGGGGAAGTGAAAAAACAAACAACGCTGAAAATGGATCGCAGCGGTATGACACTAACGGAAGCATTAGGTAATGCTGAAGGGATGGATCAGAACTTTGCCGATGCGACGGGGGTGTTTGTTATTAGGCCATTACGTGGTATGGAAGGTAAAAAGCTGGCCAATATCTACCAACTTAATGCATCTGATGCTACTGCGATGGTAATGGGGACTGAGTTTCATCTTCAGCCATATGACATCGTATACGTAACTACCGTACCGATTGCTCGTTGGAATCGCGTTGTCAGCCAATTGCTACCGACTATCGTTGGTTTCAACAACCTGACCGAAGGTACGCAACGTATTCATAATTGGTAGTTAAGGTAAAATATGATGTTTGATTCTATTCTGGTTGTTTGCGTTGGCAACGTATGCCGTTCTCCTACAGGAGAACGGTTGTTGAAGGAAAAACTGCCCCAAAAGAAAATTGCCTCTGCCGGGATTTCTGCTTTGGTGGGTAAGCCTGCTGATGCTCAGGCTGCAGAGGTAGCTAGAAAGCATGATTTGTCATTAGACAATCACCAAGCACAACAACTAACAGCTGCATTGTGCCGTGAATATGATCTGATATTAGTCATGGAAAAGGGACATGTTGATGCTGTCTGCAGACTAGCCCCCGAAGTCAGAGGCAAAACAATGCTATTTGCCCATTGGCTGGGTCAACAAGATATCCCTGATCCTTATCGCAAAAGTTCTGAGGCTTTTGAATTCGTCTATAGCCTACTAGCTGAAGGTGCTCAGAAGTGGGCGCTAGCATTAAATCGCTAAACAGAGATTACAATGATTGATAAAAACCGAACGAGTTCCTTGGCAAGTAAGGAAAATGACGAGATCGATTTTGGACGGCTGTTAGGGACGCTAGTCGATCACAAATGGTTAATTGTTGGTATAACATCATTATTTGCCGTCATTGGCATTATATATAGTCTTTTTGCGACACCTATATATCAGGCTGATGCAACTGTTCAGGTCGAGCAAAACGAAGGTAACATGCTGGTAAGTAACCTGTCCCAAATGTTGCCTAACTCTTTGCCAGCATCATCTACAGAGATTGAACTGATTTCCTCTCGCATGATCGTCGGGAAAACTGTCGAAGATCTCCATTTAGATACTGTTGTCACTCAGAAGTATTTTCCGATTTTTGGCCGCGGTTGGGCAAGGCTCATGGGCGATAAACCGGGACAGGTTGCCTTATCCAGACTCACTGTAGCTGAGCCTCTAGTCGAGAGTTCTATCGAGCTGGAAGTTATTGATGATCAAAACTACGTCGTTACCGTAGATAAAGATAAAATCCTTCAAGGTAAAGTTGGCCAATTGGAGAATGCAGGTGGCGTCTCTATGTTGGTGAGCGAAATCTCAGCGAAGCCAGGAACTGTCTTTAATGTCAAGAAGCTAACAACGCTGGCAGCAACGGTACAACTTCTTGACGATCTTACAGTAGAAGACAAAGGTAAGGACACGGGTGTTCTTTCACTAACCCTGATGGGTGATGATCCTGTCCTAATCAGAAGAATTATTGAAAGTATCAGCAATAATTACTTGATCCAAAATGTTGAGCGTAAATCTGAAGAGGCGGCAAAAAGCCTTGCTTTTTTAAAGGAACAATTACCGCAGGTTCGCGATTCTTTAAATATGGCAGAAGACAAATTAAACAGTTTCCGCCAAGCTAACGATTCTGTTGATCTGTCTTTGGAAGCAAAGTCTGTTCTTGATACTATTGTCGGGGTTGAGGCTCAGCTTAATGAGTTGACTTTCAAAGAATCTGAAATTTCGAAATTATACACAAAAGAGCACCCAGCTTATCGTGCATTATTGGAAAAAAGGGCAACCCTACAAAAGGAAAAAGATAAGTTAAACCAGCGCGTTAGTAAGATGCCGCAAACGCAGCAGGAGATCTTGCGCTTAACTCGTGATGTTGATGCTGGTAAAGAAATTTACATGCAGTTGCTCAACCGTCAGCAAGAACTTTCGATAACGAAAGCAAGCACTGTGGGTAATGTCAGAATCATTGATACCGCTGTCACTCAACCGAAACCGGTTAAGCCGAAGAAGACGTTAATCGTTGTCATCTTTACGCTGCTTGGCGGGATCGCTTCCGTTGCCGTAGTATTGCTGAAAAGCGTTCTGCATCGAGGTATTGAAAGCCCAGAACAGCTGGAAGACCAAGGCATTAACGTTTATGCAAGTATTCCGTTGTCTGAGTGGCAACAGAAAAAAGATATAGAGACGTTGATGCGCGGCAATAAAAAAACCAACACGCGTTCAAAAACGTTGTTGGCGGTTGGGAACCCTGCGGATTTGGCGATAGAGGCAGTACGAAGCTTAAGAACCAGCTTACATTTCGCTATGCTTGAAGCTAAAAATAATGTTCTGATGGTTTGTGGTGCAAGCCCAAACATTGGTAAAACCTTCGTTAGCATCAACTTGGCCGCTGTCATTGCTCAGGCTGGACAACGTGTTTTAGTCATTGATGCTGATATGCGTAAGGGCTATTCACACTCATTGTTGAATACCGATTGGCATAATGGTTTATCTGATATTTTATCCGCTCAGACCACAATGGCTAACAGTGTCCGCAAAACAGAAATTGAAAACTTAGATTTTATTCCGCGTGGACAGATACCGCCCAATCCTTCAGAGTTGCTCATGGGGTCACGTTTCAATGAGCTGATTGACTGGGCTAGTAAGAATTATGATATCGTGATGATTGATACACCACCTATTCTAGCAGTTACTGATGCCGCTATTATAGGGCACAGGGCGGGTACTAGTCTGATGATCGCACGTTTCGCATCCAACACGGTCAAAGAAATAGAGGTGAGTATTCGCCGCTTTAATCAAAATGGCATAGATGTTAAAGGGGTTATTCTTAATGCTGTTGAGAAGCGGGCTAGCAGCTACTATGGTGATTATGGCTACTATCAATATGAGTATCGTTCAAACGATAAAGCATAGTAGTTAGCAACACATCAGTGCCATACCGGGAGACCGGTATGGCATATGTTCATATATTTGCTATTTGTAATAAGAAAAATGGATGTAATTGGCAAATATATGCATTTATAAACACATTCGACTAATTTCTTAAACCTGTCTTCATTTTGGATGATTTTTTATTACCATTCGGACGACAGTTGAATGTTTATATAGAATATTTAAGGTGTATAAAAAAATGAAGATAATGATGATCAATACACTTTATCATCCTTATAAGGTTGGAGGCGCAGAGGTATCTGTGCAGTTATTAGCTGAAAAACTCGCTAATATGGGGCATACAGTAAACGTTGTTACATTGCATAACAAATTCGAGCGAGAATGTAAAACCATTAATAATGTAATGGTGACTTATTTGCCTCTCAGGAATGTCTATTGGCCATATGGTGGAGATAATGTGTCACCATGGAAAAAAATAGTATGGCATGCAAAAGATCAGTACAATTTCGCAATGAAGCATGCGGTGAAAGAGGAAATAAAAAACTTTCTTCCAGATGTTGTGCATACCAATAACCTGGGCGGTTTTTCAATTTCTGCGTGGGATGCGGTAAAAGAGTGTAAGGTAAAACTGGTTCATACCGCGAGAGATTATTATCTCTTTCATCCTAACTCGACCCTGTTTAAACATGGCAAGGTGATGAGCACGTCAGAATTGAGTGTGAGATTTTTCTCATTTTTTAAAAAGTGGAAGAGCAAAGCTGTTTTCAGTTTTGTTGGAATCAGTCGTTATATTTCTGATTTGCATACTGCAAACGGATTTTTTAATGAGGATAGATGTTCGGTTATCTATAATCCGATAGAACCGCTTCGCTTTGAAAACAGAGAAAGTTCAACTTTTAGAGTCGGATTTATAGGTCGCCTTACTAGCGATAAAGGATTTGATGAATACTGTCATCTTGCAGATGAATATAAGAATAGGACAGATGTCAAGTTTTATGCGGCAGGTAGGTTTAATGGCGATGAAGGTAATGCCATGAAAAATTTGGCAGAAAAATCAAATGTTGAACTGCTTGGTTTTATTGCGGTAGAAGAATTTATGGCAAATGTGGATGCAGTTATACTGCCAACAAAATGGAATGAGCCATTTGGGCGTTCAGTTGCGGAATGTGCACTTTCTGGGAAGATTGTCTATACTAATTTCATGGGGGGGATTTCAGAAATAGCAGCCATGAATAGTAATGTTAGGCCGCTAAACTCTTTCAAAGTTGAGGGTAGACGCACACACAAAGAACGCAGCGTTGTGGAGAGTTTTGATATTGATAATATCGCGAAACGATATGTAGAGGTTTACAACAACTAAAATGAACACATCAACCTCAAAGATATTTATATTTTTTATTCTGACATACTTGGCACTAGCTTCATTAAATGGGCTAGTTACAATTTTTGCTTATAACACTACTCGTTTGATCTTGCTCTATAAAGATTTCTTCTCGATAGTATTTCCGCTGTTGATGATTTTCTTTTTTGTTGCAAATGGATATAAGGCAGGTAGGCAGTTCACCACATTGATGCTAACGCTTTTAGCGATTTGCTTTTTTATCTTTTCATATATTTTGGCTACCTTACTCTTTTCAAAGTTTGATATGGCACGGATTGCTATACAGTTTCGAGTTGAACTCTTCGCAATTTCGGCAATATTGATCGCAGCGTTAGCTAGTATGTTTAGCACCGAAGAGAAAAAAAACATAGTATCTGTTTTTATCAAGTTTTATATTATTTTTTGTTCGATTAATGCTTTAGCCACTATTACTGAGTTCTTCTCGGCAGGTCTTATTTTCCAGGTTCTGGGGTTCAATCCTGGCCCGATGCTAACCGCGTTTGGTAAAGACAATGGCCTTGTTTTACGCACTACAGATGGTTATTTAAGAGCTCTGGGCTTATTGACAACACCTTTCAGCCTCAGTGAATATCTTTTCTTTGGGCTAGCTCTTGCCTCATTTGTTTCAGCCAAGCGAAGAGTGCTATTTACATTCTTAATGATCGCAGGCATTCTTTGCTCTACATCAAAAACAGCTTTCGTGATGATGGTAATTTATGTTCTTTATATGATTATTAATAGACTTGTCTCGAATCAGAGATCGTTGAGATTAATTACTTGGATTACTGTTGTTGTTTCTATTGTTTTTTTCCTTTCCGTTACTAACACATTTATATATGAGGTGTTTTCTTCAAAGGAAAACACATACGCCGAAAACAGTATTTTCTTGCGCATTCTTTATATTGAGCAAGTGTTGGATTCTGCCTACTCTATTTATTTTGGCTCTGGTTATGCTGTGAACGGCAGTGGCATGGTTGGGGTTGACGATAATACAACGGCGATTCCGCTAGACAGTTTGTATATTTACCTTCTCTCAAATTATGGATTTGTTGGTGTACTGGTATTTGTTTTCGGTGCTTTGTTACTGCTGGTGAGTTTATATAAAAAGACATCTAGCGTATTGCCACACGGCGTCTATTTGTACTGGTTGATATCATTGCTAACAAACTTTGCCTATAATAATCCATTTACCAACTATCCTGGCTATATATTCCCGATAATAATAACTGCGCTTTTAATTTCACTTAAACCGGAAGAATACTCCCATGAGGAGGGCAGTGCTAATCCAGTTTATACAAAAGTGAGTTAACTATTGTGATCTATGTCAATGGCCGTTTTTTAACGCAAGATGTGACAGGCGTTCAGCGCTTTGCTATTCAAATATTACTTAATCTGATTAAGATCCGAGATGATATTGTTGTGCTTTGTCCTAAAACTACGCCAGATAATGAGATTACTAAGGCGTTTAATATAAAGAAAATCGGGTGCTTATCCGGACAGTTATGGGAGCAAACAGAGTTATTTCTCTTTATGGTGAGAAATGGGAATGTGCTTTTGAGTTTTTGTAATACCGCTCCAATAGGATTCTTTAACAATATCATTGTTCACCATGATATAACTTATCGAGTTTATCCCAAAAGTTACTCACCAGGTTTTAGATTTTTCTATAGAATTTTTTCACCGTGGCTTTTAAAAAGGGGAAAAAAAATCATTACAGTCAGTGATTTTTCTCGAAGTGAAATAGAGCGGGCCTACGGAATTGAGAATGTTGATGTTGTCAATAATGCAGCTACTGAGGTTTTTTTTCCACGCAAAAGTACTGATTCAGACAATCCATATATTCTATGTGTATCTTCTCCAAGTGTTCATAAGAATTTTAAACTGATAATTGATAGTTTTGAAAAAATAAATAAGAGTTTAGGTTTGGAGTTGAAAATTGTCGGTGCATCGAATAGAAATTTTTCAACAGTTACCTATTCTACAATTAGTAATAGTTCATATATAAAGTACTGTGGTCGAGTTACTGATGAGGAACTGGCAGTGCTTTATTCAGGAGCCTTTGCTTTCGTTTTCCCATCCCTTTATGAAGGCTTCGGAATTCCATTGCTTGAGGCTCAATCTTGCGGTTGTCCTGTTATTGCATCTAATACAGCATCAATGCCGGAAGTATTGAACGACAGTGCGCTGTATTTTTCACCAACTTGTTCAGAGAGTTTAATTTCACAGATAGAGAAACTATACCATGATGATGGCTTAAGGAATTCACTGATTAAACGAGGTTTTGAAAACGCTAAGCGATTTAATTGGTTAGATTCGGCTAATAAAATAAATAATATACTTGAAGGCTATGCAAAAGATAAGCCCTGGAGTGATTAGTGAAAATATTGCATGTCGCTGAAACAATAAAGGGTGGTGTTGCGACAATCATGCGACAACTGGTTATGGAACAGCAAGATACTGAAGATGAGGTATTATGCATTGTTCCGAGACAACAGTTATCTGAACTGGTTGGTGTTAGAGAACATGTGCTTTCTCCATTCAATAGAACTGGAAGAAATACCATGTCATTATTTTTGCTTCTGTTTAGTTTTCTGCGAGTGGTTTTAAATAAAAAACCGGATGTAATTCATTTACACAGTAGTTTTGCTGGCTTTTTATGCCGTTTGGCTTTGCCTATAATATTTGTTTTCTATCATCCCAAAGTGATTTACTGTCCGCATGCGTTTGCTTTCTTAATGGATATTCCTGTTTATAAAAAGCGATTCTACGCATTTATTGAGCGCATGCTAGAGAAAGTGACGGATAAAACTATTTGTGTCAGTGAGTATGAATATAGGGAAGCCATAAAATGGGGACTTAATCCAGAGTGTTTAGTCACCATTTATAATGGTGTCCAAGACCCTTTGATAGTAACGCAAAAAAGCCCTTATAAGTACGCGAATAAGAAGAATATTCTCTTTGTTGGACGCACGGATCATCAGAAAGGCTTTGATCACGTTCTAAATATAACTAATTTACTTTCTCAGAATGAGGATATACATATCACTGTGATCGGAGACTATGTTATAGAGTATAAAAGTCTTCCTGTATATGGTGAAAAAATAACGTATATAGGTTGGTTGAAGTATGAAGATATTGCACCTTATTTTTTCCATGCAACAGTCTTACTGATGCCAAGTCGTTGGGAAGCCTTCGGCCTTGTTGCCGTTGAGGCGCAAAGTTACGGTTTACCCGTTCTGGCTTTTGAACGAGGTTCACTGCCAGAAATTATTATAAATGGTGTGACAGGTTTTTTAGTTGACTATGGGGATATAAAAGGTTTTTCTACCGTTATTTGTGAACGAGATTTGGGTTTTTGGAAAACGATGAGTGAAAGAAGCTATGATAATTACAGAAAAAATTTCAGGAGTTGTTTTATGACCCAAAAAGTAAGTGCGCTTTATCGTGAAGTTACAAATTAAATATCTGGCCTATCTGAGTTTATTTGACTTGACGTTCGGCGGTTACTTATCTCTATAGCGTGTTAAATTTTATAAAATAGTATTCGGGATGCATAATGAAAAAAACAAATGTTTTTTTTGGCGATTTTACAACAAAGATAATGTTAGCGCTTTCAGATATTTTCTTTTTCAATATATCGGTATATCTTTCATACTTCATTATTTATAAAATATTTAATGGATTAGATAATTATATTCCTCAGGATGAGTTTTTTATTCGTTCTGTTGCCCAGTTTGTTATATCTGTGGTGTGTGTTCTCTGGTTCTGGACTAGGCTTAGACACTACACATATAGAAAGCCATTCTGGTTTGAACTCAAGGAAGTCATCAGAACGTTAGTCATTTTTGCTGTTCTTGATTTGGCTCTCGTGGCATTTTCAAAGTGGAATTTTTCTCGTTCGGTTTGGTTGTCATCTTGGCTGCTGATTATTATTTTAGTACCATTGGGGAGGGCATTCACAAAAAGAATCCTTAACAAGATGAATTTGTGGAAAAAGCAAACCATTATTATTGGTTCAGGAAAGAATGCGTTTGAAGCTTATGCTGCATTACAAAGTGAAGAGGTTCTTGGATTTGAAGTTGTTGCTTTTGTATGCACGGATAAACCATGTGAAGATAACTATTTTGGTATCCCAGTTATTAACTCAGAAAAAGAACTTTGGCCGAGAGTCAATGCCGAGAGCACGCAGTTCATCGTCGCACTTGAATTTGAACAGCATGCGTTACGTGATTGGTGGTTGAAAGATCTGGCTAAGCATAATTGTCGGTCGGTTTCTGTTATCCCAACTCTTCGTGGTGTTCCTCTTTATGGCACCGATATGTCATTTATTTTTAGTCATGAAGTAATGATTCTGCGGGTAAGCAATAATTTAGCCAAGCGTTCATCACGCTTCATTAAGCGCACATTTGATATTATTGGCTCATCTCTTATTTTGGTTGCACTTTCTCCTGTGCTGATTTTCTTGACTTACAAAGTTTCAAGAGATGGTGGTCGCCCTATTTATGGGCATGAGAGAGTGGGGCACAATGGAAAGAAATTTAAATGCTTAAAGTTCAGATCGATGGTTCTAAATTCTCAGGAAGTACTTGCAGATTTATTGGAGCGAGATCCTGAGGCCAGAGAAGAATGGAATAAAGACTTTAAATTGAAAAACGACCCACGTATTACAAAGATTGGCGCTTTTATTAGAAAGACAAGCCTGGATGAGTTACCTCAATTGTGGAATGTGCTTCGTGGTGAAATGAGTCTAGTTGGCCCAAGACCGGTTATTGAAAAAGAATTGGAACGTTATGCAGGTGATGTCGATTACTACTTCATGGCGAAGCCAGGAATGACAGGGTTGTGGCAGGTCAGTGGCCGTAATGATATTGATTATGACACGCGCGTGTATTTTGATGCATGGTACGTTAAGAATTGGGCGCTTTGGAATGACATTGCGATTCTATTTAAAACTATAGGTGTTGTATTAAAGCGTGATGGCGCATACTAACTTTATAATAGTTTATTTTATGGGAATGGATAATGAGAATCGCACTCGATAGCCGATTTATGCAAAAGGTTAGTCAAGGGACTGGAACGTACACAATAGAATTGGCGAATAACTTGATTTCGTGCATAAATCGCGATGATAAGTTATTGCTTCTGGCGGACGATCCTGCCTTAGTTTTAACTAAGCAGGCTGGGCAACCTTTCTTAAATGATAATCGTGTAGAAATAAAGAAATTGATATCAGGTTGGACGCCTATGAACCTTCTCGGCGGATTTGCACTTGCTGAATGGCGTAATAAATGCGATCTCTTGCATACAAATTATTTATCGCCCTTGGTTACAACCAGGAGTACGAAACATGTTGTGACTGTTCATGATGTCATGTTCCGTACGCACAAACAGTACTTCAATCCTAAGTTGACTAAAGGATTGGAAATTTTCACGCCGCCTAGTTTACAAAAAGCAGATCATATAATTGCAGTTTCTCATTATACGAAAGATGAGATAATCAAGAACTTCGGTGTTAATGAAAATAAAATTACGGTTGTGCACGAAGCTGCGAGCAAGCAGTTTCACGTGAAAGATAAAGTAAAATCTAATGATGTAATCGCTAGTCTGGGTGTGACTAAGCCATATTTTCTTTTTGTCGGACGGTTTGCCGCGATTAAGAATATTGATAGTGTTATTGCTGCATTCGAGAGACTTGCCGATGCTGATGTGCAGTTAGTTTTGGTTGGAGGGTTCGATCCGGCATTTCCTAATCCTGCCTTGGAAAATAAAATATTTAATAACCCGGATAAAATAAAAGTCCTTCGAGGTGTATCGAATGAAGACCTTGTTCATTTGTATAACAACACGCTTTGCCTGGTATTTCCAAGTTTTGCTGAGGGATTTGGTTTGCCTATTCTAGAAGCGATGTCTTGCGGTGCTCCTGTCATCACCTCTACTGCAGGTTCCTGTCCGGAAATAGCTGGCGATGCAGCATTATTGGTTAATCCAAATGACCTATCTCAGTTAGTTAGTGCCATGGAGAATGTTTTTAATGATGATCAGTTACGTGCTTCTTTGTCAGGAAAAGGTTTAAAAAGAGCTGATACTTTCAGTTGGCAGCGATGCGCAACGGAGACTTACTCTGTTTATGAAAATATCATAGGAAAATTTTGATATGAAAGTTATTACGGCTATCGGCAGCGATTTTAATTCGTTATGTGATCGGTTGTCTAAAGAGATAATTAAAGAATTTTCCCCTGATGTTATTATTGGTGTTGCCACTGGTGGACGCTATGTCGCTGAAGAAATTGGGAAAAAAATTAATGCTCCACTTGTTATAATAAAAAGGCAGCGAAATTCTACAAAAAAGAAGTCTAAGTTCAGAATAGCTTCTTTTTTGCCTTTCCTCCCAAGGTCGATAAATGACTTGTTGAGAATAGCGGAAATAAAATTCAACGAACGTAAGTTCAGAAGATCCGGAAGAATATTGTCAGTAGGGGCTGTGGCACATATCTCCGGCGACTTGGAACACCTACGAAAAGGTAAGAGAATTCTAATTATTGATGATGCCGTTGATAGTGGTGGTACGTTTATTGATTGCATCAATTTTCTTCAACCCTTTCTTTCATCGGATTCGGTCGTTAAAACTGCTGCGTTAAATGTCACATTTGACGAACCTGCTTTTATTCCAGATTTTTATCTTTACAAGGGCTATCTTATCCGTTATCCCTGGGCTAGTGATGTTAGGAGAAAAGGTTGAAATCCGTATATGATCTTGATGGTACACTTGTGCCATTCAACACTTTTAAGGTATGGGTTGTTCTGTCTTTTGTTATCTCTATTTTTTTCCTTAGATGGTATTTTTTATTTTCTATTATTAAATTCGCTATATGCAGGAAAATTGGGAGAATGGATCGCATTGGATTTAAGGTGGCTTTATTAGCGATTCAGCAACGCACCAAGTTTTGGCCCTATGTCGGTAAGAAGTACGGAAAATGGCTGGCGCGTCATTCTCTTCGACAGGATTTGCTCGTTCTGGGTGATAATTCGACTAAGTGCTTGGCAACTGCAGCGCCGGATATTTATGTATCCTCTTTCTCCCAGGAAGTTAATGATTTTGATGTCACTATATGTGCACATTTTTCCCACTCAGGTGAATTTGTCGAAACATTAAATGTAGTGAAGCTTCAATTCGTTCGGGAGCAATTTTCTGAGGAACCAGATCTTTTCTTTACTGATCATTATGATGATATCCCGTTAGCTATGGCTGCTAAGTTTACCTATATTGTTTCACCATCAATAAAGTCCGAGAGATTATTTTGCGACCTGCTCAATGCAGGGCGTTATACGGTAGTATAACGGTACTATTTTAAAAATGATAAAAGCGAGACTGTGTTTATCGTCTCGCTTTTTTTCGGTTTTAAACCACCTCCAAAGGAGATGGTTTTTCATTTGGTTTATATAAAGATAGAATGCAGATTTACTCGTTGCCGAATGTTATCACTGGCGTGTCTGCACTAACCGCTGGTTGATTTTTTTCCGTTGGATCTTCAATCACGAGAGCCGTAATTTTCTGCGATGATGGTTTACTATCCGTCATGATCGACATTATTCTTCCCGTTGTGGAATTACTTCCTTCCTGCATATCACTCTTTTTCCAACTAACCTTGGCTTCTCTTTTTCCATTGCTGAAGGTTAAATTCACCTTACCATCGGTTGTCATATTGTAATTTTTTACCGAGTAATTTTTTATTAAATCGGCAATTTTTTCGTATGACTCCATGCCTGGTTTTTTACTTCCATTTTTCCTGAGCAATCCAAATCTATGCTCTATATTTTGGTTGTTATCACCATCATCGCTTAAATCATACCACCAAACTCCTTTTATATATCCCCTGGCTTTTGCAAGAAGAGTATATTTGACAACATATTGGGCTACATAGTCCTCGCTGTACCCAAATTTCCCCGCATTGGTTGGTACGCCAATTTCAGTGATGTAAATAGGAACCTCTTTGCCTACGAGCCTCTTCAATTCTTCTTGATACCCATCAATTTTTTCAATGTTTCCTTCCGGGGTAGTCAACGATTTATCACTGGATTTAAAGCTATACGGATGTATTGATATCCCATCTATATAATTGAGCATGCCCAGCTTTATCAAGTCATCGGACCATTTTAATCCATCGTTTCCTAAAGGATCGAAGGAGCCGGCAAGCACGATAGCTCCAGGGTCTGCCCTCTTTATCGCTATAGAGGCCTGCTTGATGAGTTTGTAGTAGACCTGAGCAGGAGGAGGGGCTGGTGATTTATTATGCGTGCCGGTGCCAACACTCCACTCATTCCAGATCTCATAATACTTGACCTTTCCTTTAAATCTTTTTGCTGTCCAGTATGCATAATTTGCATAAGCTGCGATAGATTCATCGTTGCTGGCATATCCACTTTTATCATAGAGATCATTGCCATAGGCGAGAACGGCAATGGGGTTCATACCATAGTTTTTATTTGCAACTAAGAGAGACTTATCTACACGTATAAGTTTATCTACTGGTTGATAGGTGCCTTTCTGCTGTTCAACTAGCCCCCAAAGGTAATCATCACGAAAGGAATTAAAACCATAGTTACTTATCAAGTTCAAATAATGATCTTGCTCTTCTGGATACCAGCGCAGGTGTGTGTTAATGCCAATCTCGAAGGCATAACCGATTTTCAGAGGCAGGGTGGCAAGAAGTGTGCCGAGTATAAATTTGAGAGAGAAGGGAGGGGGTTTTATGAACGTCATCGTCTTATCTCGCTGAGGTCAGAGTGAAAATAATAGATTGGTTTTACAGGTATTTTTACGCTTTCAAACGTGAAAGTAACTAAGGTTATTCCTAATGTTAGCTAAGCAATCACTCGTTAACTAAATGCAGGAAAGATTAGTATCAATCTGCGTCATTAGGATTATTTTTATATTTCCTTTCTAATCTTGACATCATTGAATTTAGATACTTTCTTTGTATGTATCTACTGCTTTAACTATAGGAGTATTGAAACTGACGAATCATTGATTTTCATGCATTTTTGCTTGTTCTTGCTTTGTTCTTCAGCGGCAAATTGCTGTCTGTAACGTTTTTGAATGGCTTCTCTAGGAGAATACACATGTCATCTCTTGTCTCACAGCAGACTGGTGCTGCGCTTTACTATGCTGTTCTTGGTAAAGCAGCATCCGCGGCGACGTTCGATAGTGCCGGGCAACTTCTTGAAAATGGTGGAACTTCAGCGCAATATGTCGCTCAGATTATCTCTTCCAGTGCAGGTCAGGCGTTATATAGCGGGAAGAGTACTAGCGATATTGTGAGTGCGATATATACCAACGTTTATGGCTCAGCACCTAGCGCCGGTGTTTTAGCTGCTTTGCTTGCTGGAGGACAGCCCGCGGCAAATATCGTTGGTGGTTTGGTCAGTGATCTCTTAAATTACAATGGCTTTGATTCAACCATACTTTCTCAACAAACTGCATTTGATAATAAAATCGATGCCGTATTGTATCCTTCGGCGAATACTGCAGCCGCGGCCGGTAATGGCGCTTCTGATGTATTAGCGATCTACTATGTTCTTGGGTCCGTGCAATCAGCTGCAGGTGTCAACTATTGGGGGGCGGCAATTAATGATGGTTCCAGAACATTCTCCGTCGCCGCTCAGAGTTTTGTTAATGAGCGCAGTTATATTAACACTTTGAGTAATCAGGATTTTATTACCAAGCTCTTTACTCAAGGTTTTAAACGGCCGCCAGATAGCACCGAGTTAAATACCTACTTGACGGAACTGCAAGGCGGAGCAACGCGTGGTGATGTTATTGTTGATTTCATCAACTCGTTGCGTGGCAGTGTCAGCAGCTCTGATGCCGCAGCTAAACAGGCGTTTACACTGGCAACAACTGCTTACACTGCTGGTAGTTTACCTGGCTTGAATTACCAGGAACAGGCTGCTGCAGTGTTCCTGGCCGTGCCGGAGCGCGGCATTGACGCCGTGGGTTTGGATAGCTGGAGCAAGTATCTGGCATCTGGCGCGGCATATACTACGTTTATTACCAGTGCATTAGCTTCTGATGAATTCCAGCGGAAAGGCGCACAGCTGACTGGTGATAACTTTATCCAACATGTTTACACCGCAGTTCACGGTACTGCAGCTACGGCGGCTCAGCTGGCGCTTTACAGTACTTTGGGGACTGATAAATCGGTTATTACCCAAGCCATCATTAATGACCTGCGGACTTCAACGGCTACTGACACGGTCACTGTCACTCAGCAGCATGCATTTGAGTTTGATATCGGTACCAGCCTGTTGTACAAAACCGCTGCTAGCCTGACGACTACAGCCGCCGGCGGTAACGCTACGGGTACTGTGAACACAGGTATTTCTCATCAAATCAGCAACGCCGAAACCGCAGTACTAACGAATGTTCAACTGAACGCCAACGCCGCCAGCCTGGTCAACCTGAAGTTCGCCGATCACCTGGCTAACCTGACCATCAACGGCACCAGTGCAGCAACGGTGAACCTGTCTGATAACGGCGTCAACCCTGGCGTGGCGGTGACTGTCAACAACGGCAACGTCATTCTGAACGCCAGCTCCGGTTCAGACAATGTGGTCGTGACTTCGACGGCTAATATCGCGACCGGTACCGCACAGTTTAACCTCGGCGCCGGCAACGACAGCCTGCACTGGGCAGGTAACGCGGTCTCCGGCGGTGCGAACACCGTTGCCAATACCGTCAAGGCTGACGGCGGTACCGGCACGGATTCCATCTCTGCCAACTTCATCACCAAAACCGTAGTAACCAACCAGAACGCCCTGGGCGTTCGCACCAGCACGGTGACCAGCAACGCCAACAACTTCTCGAACTTCGAGCAGATTGATCTGACCGGCTACATCGGTAAGTCTGTCGGTACGCTGATTACGACACCGCTGATTGGTTCGTCGACTATCACTACCGTCACTACGCCAACCAACACCTTCGACTTCGGCCTGACCAACGGCACGTCCACGGTGGAAGGCACTACCGGCGGTACGGTCACCCAAAACGCGGCGGCGACCAACCTGGGGGCGCAAGGTTTCGTGATTTCCGGGCTGGCTAACGTCAACGTCATCAACGCCGCCGGCGGTAACGCCGCGCAGCTGGAAGTGAAAGGGGACGCGACCTCCGCCAGTACGCTGAACTTCACCTTCGTGCAGAACGCCACCGATCACTTCAACATCAACTTCGATGCGGTGAGTTCGGCCAACGTGAATGCCGGCGCCATCAGCCTGAACAGCACCAGCAGCGCCCTGCTGGGCACTGCGCTGACAACGGTGAACGTGGCTTCCGGCGGTACAGGTTCGTTTAACAACATTCTGTCTCTGGCCGGTACCAATGCGCAGGTTCAGACTGTTAATGTGACTGGCGATCATGCGTTGAATCTGACGCTGGGCAGCGGTTTCAGTAACGTGCGTGATGTTAACGCTTCGACCAATACCGGCGGTTTGAACCTGGATTCAAGCCATGCGGGTACTGGTGACGGTATCATCGTGCAGCTGTTGAACGCCTTGCCATTGAGCGCGGTTACCACCGCGTTGCTGACCCCGTTGTTGAACACCTTGGGCCTGAACGGTTATCAACTGACGGTTGAAGGGACGTCGACAGCCGACAGCTTCAACGTACTGGGCAACACCACGTTGACCGGCGGTGCCGGGGCGAATATCTACGATCTGAAATCCAGTAACACGCAGGCGGGGGTCACCATCACCGACTTTAGCACCGCGAAGGACAAGATCGTTGATGCTGCTTCCGGGCTGACCCTGTCCAATACCGGTACTGCGGTGGCGGATTACGGTACTCGCGCTTCAGATACGTTGGATGCACTGTTGGGCTCGTTGGTTGGCGGTCTGACCACCGGCGTTGTCGGCCTGTTGGGCGGCATCCTGGGCCTGAGCAATCCAAACTCGCTGACGGCGAAGGTGGGCGTGGCTTCGGTGGTGTTCAGCGGTACCGGTAACAATGCTGACTCCTATGTGATTATTGATAACAACAATAACCACACGCTGGATGCCAACGACACGGTTATTTACCTGACTGGCCAGAACCACCAGCAATTGGTGGATACTCTGCACTACGCCTAAGGGTAAAGTTGCAATAACCAATAATTCCCCATGGGACTATTGGGGATTAAATAATGCGGGGGCGTAACCCCCCGCATGTTTAATTTTGTGAGCGGCATCATCCTCTCTAAGTTATTCCATTTCGTTATCTTCCTCTCTTATTTTTGATCTCCTGTATCTCATTGTTTTGTCATGGTTTATTTCATCTTTTTGACCGTCTTTTTTTTTATGGCCAACCTTGCCGATTTTCACTTTCTCAACCTATAGTTAACGAAAGTATCTGCAGTCTCGGGCATTTTTTTGGGGTGAGTCTTCCCGGGGTAAATTCTTTTTTAGGAATTTCTTTAGGGGAGGGGTCAATGCGGATTGGACTGACAGTGCACATGATGTAAGGGCAGAACGTGAATCAATTTATCCCGCGCAACGAAATTGCGGATGTTATACGGACGCGCAGTAAAGTCTTCTGGACCGTTGGTATTTTCACGGCGTTTATTAACCTGTTAATGCTGGTTCCTTCCATTTACATGCTCCAGGTTTATGACCGGGTGCTCCCTTCGCGTAATGAAATCACGCTGTTAATGCTGACGCTGATCATGCTGGGTATGTTTGGCATGATGTCCTTGCTTGAATACGTGCGCAGCATGGTGGTGATCCGCATCGGCAGCCAGCTGGATATGCGCCTCAATACGCGCATCTATACGGCGGCTTACGAGGCGAATCTAAAGAACGGCTCTTCCGATGCCGGCCAGATGTTGAGCGATCTGACCAACGTGCGCCAGTTTTTGACCGGAAGCGCGCTATTTGCCTTCTTCGATGCGCCCTGGTTCCCGATCTATCTGCTGGTGATTTTCCTGTTTAACCCTTGGCTGGGGTTGTTCGCCCTGGTGGGTTCCTTGCTGTTGATCGCCCTGGCGGTGATCAACGAAGTGGTGTCGAAGAAGCCGTTGGCGGATGCCAGCCGCCTTTCTATTATGTCGAGCAGTCTGGCCAGCACCAACCTGCGCAATGCCGAAGTGATCGAAGCGCTGGGCATGTTGCCTAATCTGAAAGGACGCTGGTTCGGTCTGCATCAGCGCTTCCTGAACAGCCAACGCATCGCCAGCGAGCGGGCGTCGCGGGTGACGTCGATCACCAAGTTTGTGCGTCTGTCGCTCCAGTCGTTGGTTTTGGGGCTTGGGGGCTGGCTGGCGATCGATGGGCACATCACGCCGGGCATGATGATCGCCGGTTCGATTTTGATGGGGCGCACGCTGGCGCCGATCGAGCAGGTGATCAACGTTTGGAAAAGTTGGAGTTCCGCCAAGCTGGCATACCAGCGCCTGGTACGCTTGCTGGATCAGCATCCTCCGCGCGGTACCGGCATGTCGTTGCCGCGTCCGGAAGGGGTGATCTCTGTTGAAGGGGTGACCGCGACGCCGCCCGGTTCGAAGGGAAGCGCGGTGTTGCATAACGTCAGCTTTGCCATTCAGCCGGGAGACGTGCTGGGGATTATTGGGCCAAGCGCCTCCGGCAAGTCAACGCTGGCGCGCCTGTTGGTCGGTATCTGGCCAGTCAGCGAAGGCATTGTGCGGCTCGACAACGCCGATATCTATCAGTGGAACAAGGACGAACTGGGGCCTTTCATCGGTTATCTGCCGCAGGATATTGAACTGTTCGCCGGCAGCATCGCAGAGAACATCGCCCGCTTCAACGAACTGGACTCGGAGAAAGTGATCGAGGCCGCCAAGTTGGCCGGGGTGCATGAGCTGATTCTGCGCTTCCCTAATGGCTATGATTCGGTGATCGGCAGCGGTGGCGCCGGGCTTTCCGGTGGTCAGAAACAGCGTATCGGTTTGGCGCGCGCGCTGTATGGCGATCCTTCTCTTATCGTGCTGGATGAACCCAACTCCAATCTGGACGATGCCGGTGAGCGGGCGTTGAATCAGGCCATTACGTTCCTTAAGCAGCGGAATAAGACGGTGATTCTGATTACTCACCGTACCAATCTGCTGGCGATGACCAACAAGCTGTTGCTGTTGGTTAACGGGAACGTCAATGCGTTTGGCCCTACGCAGCAAGTACTGCAGGCGTTGGCGAATGCGCAAAAAGCGCAGGTGCCTCCGCAAGCGGTGCGCGCGGTGAACTCCGAGCCGGATGAAGGCGATATTCCTAAAACTCAAATTAATTAAGCCGTGAACTTGTCTGGCGGCGCCGTTGCGTCGCCGACAGTCAAAGGAGTTGGTATGTCTACGCATATTGGCGAGCCGAATGACTCGTACTCAGAACAGATCCCGCTGGATGAGCGTCGTTATACCCGCCTCGGGTGGTTGGCGCTGGGAGTGGGCGTGTTCGGCTTCTTAGCCTGGGCGGCGTTTGCGCCTCTGGATAAAGGGGTCGCTTCGCCGGGATCGGTAACCGTTTCCGGCAACCGTAAAACGGTGCAGGCGCCGGCCAGCGGCATCATCAAAAATATCGTGGTGAAAGACGGCGATAAGGTGAAAGCCGGCGAAGTCCTGGTGCAGTTGAGCCAGGTGCAGGCGCAGGCGCAGGTCGATTCCCTGCGCGACCAGTACTACACCACGCTGGCGACCGAAGGGCGTTTGCTCGCTGAACGGGATGGTCTAAGCGCGGTCACTTTCTCCCCCATCTTCACCAAGATCAAGGATCAGCCACGCGTCGCGGAGATCATCGCGCTGCAGACGCAGTTGTTCGCCTCCCGCCGCCAGGGGCTGCAGAGTGAAATTGACGGTTACAAGCAGTCGATGGACGGGATCCGTTTCCAGTTGAAAGGCCTGCAGGATTCGCGCGCCAACAAACAGATCCAACTCTCCAGCCTGCGTGAGCAGATGAACAGCATGAAACAGCTGGCGGCGGACGGTTACCTGCCGCGTAACCGCTATCTGGAAATTCAGCGCCAGTTCGCCGAGGTAAATAGCAGCATCGATGAAACCGTCGGGCGGATTGGTCAATTGCAAAAGCAGCTGCAGGAATCTCAACAGCGTATCGATCAGCGTTTCGCCGACTATCAGCGCGAGGTCAGAACGCAGCTGGCGCAAACCCAAATGGACGCCAGCGAGTTCCGCAACAAGCTGCAAATGGCCGATTTCGATCTGGGCAACACCGCCATCACCTCACCGGTGGACGGCACCGTGGTCGGATTGAATATCTTCACTCAGGGGGGCGTCGTGGGAGCGGGTGACCACCTGATGGACGTGGTACCCAGTCAGGCGACATTGGTGGTGGATTCTCGTCTGAAAGTCGACCTGATCGACAAGGTGTACAACGGGTTGCCGGTGGATCTGATGTTTACCGCCTTCAACCAAAATAAAACCCCGAAAATTCCGGGAACGGTCACCTTGGTTTCCGCCGACCGTCTGGTCGACAAAACCAATGGCGAACCTTACTACCAGATGCAGGTCACGGTCTCGCCGGAGGGCATGAAAATGCTCAGCGGCGAGGACATCAAGCCGGGGATGCCGGTGGAGGTGTTCGTGAAAACGGGGTCGCGCTCGCTGCTGAGCTATCTGTTTAAACCTATTTTGGATCGCGCTCATACTTCATTAACCGAGGAATAATTTTGATTCAATCAAAACGACAGGCTGCCGGTCTGGTTATCGGCACCCTATTGTTTGCGATGTCTGCGCCGGTTTATTCGATAGGGATTTTAGACGCATATTCGCTGGCATTAGAAAAGGACCCGACCTTCCGGGCGGCTATAAAAGAGAAAGAAGCGGGAGATGAAAACGAAAATATCGGCAGGGCCGGGTTGCTGCCGAAAGTATCACTGAACTACCAGAATTCGCCGCGCAACTGGCAAACGCAGAAGTACCCGCAGAGCGACTTCTTTGGCAACATTACGGAAGCGACGCGGCGTCAGCAGTACCGCAGCTATTCCAGCTCGGTGACGTTGACGCAGCCGCTGTTCGATTACGAAGCCTATGCGCGCTATAAAGGCGGCGTGGCGCAGACGCTGATGTCGGACGAACGCTATCGCGGCAAACTGCTCGATCTGGCAGTGAGGGTGGTCAATGCCTATGTCGAAGTGGCCTATTCCAAAGATCAGATTGCCTTGGCCGAGGCGCAAAAAGCGGCCTATAAAGAGCAGCTGGCGTTGAACGATCGGCTGATGAGCGCGGGTGAGGGGACGTTGACCGACGTTTCCGAAACGCAGGCACGCTACAGCCTGGCTGAAGCGCAGGTGATCGAAGCGCGCGACGCGTTGGATGCCGCGCAGCGTGAGTTGGAAGTCATCATCGGGGTACCGCTGAATCAACTGGATGAGCTGCAGGTCTTGCGGCCGGGCAAATTCCAGGTGGCGCCGCTAATCCCGTCGAAGTTCGATGAGTGGCAAAAGATAGCTCTGGAGAATAACCCACTATTGGCCGCCTCGCGCCACGGCGTCGATGCGGCGAAATACGAAGTAGAGAGAAACCGCGCTGGCTTTATGCCGAGTGTGCAACTCTATGCTTCGCATTCGGAGAACGATTCCAGCAGCGACAACACGGTTAACCAGAAATACCGCACCGACAGCATCGGGGTACAGGTGAGTCTGCCGATTTACTCCGGCGGCGGCGTGGCGGCCTCAACGCGGCAGGCGGCGGCACGCTACGGCCAGGCGATGGCCGAGATGGACACGCAAGTGGGTTCGACGCTGAACGATCTGCGCAAGCAGTTCAACCTGTGCATCAGCAGCCGCGCCAAGCTGGCGGCCTACGAGCTGGCGGTGAAGTCGGCGACTACCCAGGTGACGGCGACCCGGCAGAGTGTATTGGCGGGGCAGCGCGTCAACGTCGATGTGCTCAACGCCGAACAGCAGCTCTATAGCGCCCAGCGCGACCTGGCTTCTGCCAAGTATACCTACATCAAGTCCTGGATTACCCTGCTGAGCGATTCCGGTACGCTGGACGAGAAGGATGTGCTGCGGGTGGCGCAGTATTTCGCCCGCAGTCGCTAACAACATATTCACTTATAAGCATTAATCTGAAAGAGCAGCACTGTGCTGCTCTTTTTTGTGTTAATACGTTATGTTATCGACCGATGCTTCCTCCAGTATTTATATTTGCCTGGTTTATTTCTATACATAAATTTCTTTTAAGGGACGGCAAGTTAGGGGGATGCATTCTTTTCGTGAAATGTAACGATTGGGTGATAAACGTACGAATTCTAGAATGATACTGCTGATGTGTGGTGTTGTCCTTATAAGAACGATGGCTGAGTAAAGGGTAGATAATGTCCAAACTAATTCCTGTGGTTATGGCCGGCGGTACTGGGAGTCGTCTATGGCCGATGTCGCGAGAATCGTTTCCTAAACAGTTTTTGTCTATTGATGACAGTGGCGTAAGCCTGCTGCAACAGACATTACAGCGTTTGTCAGGCCTGGCGGGCATTGAGGTTGCCGCCCCTCTGGTCATCTGCAACGAGGAACATCGTTTTTTAGTTGCCGAACAATTACGCGAAATTGGACAATTAGCGACCAATATTATTTTAGAGCCCGTAGGGCGTAATACCGCGCCGGCAGTGGCGCTAGCCGCTCATCTCGCTGCTGAGGAAGACGAAGACAGCATGCTTTTGGTGTTGGCAGCAGACCATCTGATCACCAAAGTGGATAATTTTCATGCGGCTATCCAGACAGCTATCTCGTTTGCAGACAACAATCAACTGGTCACGTTTGGCATTATTCCTGAGCACCCTGAAACAGGCTACGGCTACATTAAGCGTGGTGAACATCTTTCCGATGCGTGTTTCAAAGTTGATTCGTTCGTTGAAAAGCCTCGTTTGGAGAAAGCGATCGAATATCTCGCCAGCGGTGATTACAGCTGGAACAGCGGCATGTTTATGTTCAAGACAGCCAAGTTCCTGCAGGAGCTGCGGCAGTTCAGCCCCGAAATTTTCAGCACAACGCAGCAGTCTGTGATCAACAGTCAGCGCGACATGAATTTTATCCGGGTTGAGCAAGACATCTTCAAACATTGTCCAAGTGACTCCATCGACTATGCGGTGATGGAAAAGACGCATGATGCGGTGGTGATTCCTATCGATGCGGGCTGGAGTGACGTCGGCTCCTGGTCCTCGTTGTGGGAGGTGTCAAAGAAGGATCATTTGGGTAATGTCAACGTGGGTGAAATTATCTCGATCGATTCCAATGATAACTACATTTCCTCTGAGTCCGCGTTGGTGGCGACCATCGGGTTGGAAAATCTTGTCGTGGTCAACACCAGTGATGCTTTGCTGATCGCTCATAAAGACAAAGTGCAGGATGTCAAAAAAGTCGTTGATGAACTTAAAAAGCGAAATCTTCATCATTTCCGCCAGCATTCAGCCTCTTATCGCCCCTGGGGAAAAATTTGCGACATCGACAGCGGCCCGCATTTCCAAGTGAAAAAGATCATTGTTCGACCAGGTGAAGGTTTGTCAGTACAACGCCATCTCCACCGTGCTGAACATTGGGTGGTCGTGAGCGGGACAGCAAAAGTTAACGTTGATGATAAAGAGTTCTTCTTATCGGAAAATCAGTCCACTTTTATTCCTGCGGGCAGTGTCCATACGTTGGAAAACCCCGGAAAAATTGATTTGGAAATGATTGAGGTCAGATCGGGCCGCTATTTGGAAGAAGATGATATTGAACGTTTGCAAGATCGCTATGGCAGAGTTTAAAAAAGGGTTTGGCAATGCAAAAGTTGACGTGTTTTAAGGCGTACGACATCCGGGGAAAATTGGGAGAAGAGCTGAACGAGGACATCGCGTACCGTATTGGGCGCGCCTACGGCGAGTTTTTGCAGCCTAAAACTATCGTATTGGGCAGCGACGTGCGGTTGACCAGCGAAAGTTTGAAGTTGGCGTTGGCGAGGGGCTTGCAGGATGCGGGTACCGACGTGATCGACATCGGCTTAACCGGTACCGAAGAAATCTATTTCGCTACGACTTATTTGAAAACGGATGGTGGCGTGGAGGTGACCGCCAGCCATAACCCTATCGATTACAATGGTATGAAACTGGTGCGTGAGGGCTCTCGCCCGATTAGCGGCGATACCGGATTACGAGCCATTCAAGAACTGGCAGAGAACAACCAATTTGATGCGCCGGCAGCAACGCGCGGCAGCTATGCCCGCCAGGATGTGTTGGGGGCTTACGTTGAACATATTCTCTCCTATGTCGATGTAAAAAACTTCAAACCGTTAAAGTTGGTGATCAATTCGGGCAACGGGGCGGCGGGGCATGTGATCGATGCGATTGAAGCAACACTGAAGGCTCAGGGCATCCCGCTGGAGTTCATCAAGGTGCATCACCAGCCGGACGGTACTTTCCCTAACGGTATTCCCAATCCGTTGCTGCCTGAGTGTCGCGCGGATACCGCGGATGCGGTGCGTGAGCATGGCGCTGATATGGGCATTGCGTTCGATGGTGATTTCGATCGCTGCTTCCTGTTCGATGAAAAAGGCGATTTCATCGAGGGCTATTACATCGTCGGCCTGCTGGCGGAAGCTTTCCTGCAGAAACAGCCAGGAGCAAAAATCATCCACGATCCGCGTCTGAGCTGGAACACCATCGATGTGGTCGCCGAGGCCGGGGGGGTGCCTGTGATGTCAAAAACCGGCCATGCTTTCATTAAGGAACGTATGCGTGCGGAAGACGCCATTTATGGCGGAGAGATGAGCGCTCACCACTATTTCCGTGATTTTGCTTATTGTGACAGCGGCATGATTCCGTGGTTGCTGGTCGCTGAGTTGGTCAGTGTGAAGGGACAAAATCTGGGGCAGCTGGTACAGGATCGCATTGCTGCCTACCCGTCCTCCGGTGAGATCAATATCAAATTGGCCCAGCCGGCCGTGTCCATTGAAAGCGTCAAACAACACTATTTGTCGCAGGCTGGTGAGGTGGACTACACCGACGGCATCAGCATGGCATTCGCAGACTGGCGTTTCAATCTGCGTTCCTCTAATACGGAGCCGGTGGTGCGTCTTAATGTCGAGTCGCGTGCCGATATTGCGCTGATGAAAGAGAAAACCGACGAAATTCTTATGCTGCTCGCTGCAAAAATTTGACGCTTAGCATATCGAAGAGTCCAGGGTGAGGGCGGCTTTTGCCGCCCTCTCTTCATGGTGCGCTCAGAAGGTTGTATGATGCATCCATTATCAATGGGGTGTTTTTGTCGAACCAGGATGTTGCCGAAGTGTAAGGGGTTGATATGGCAATTTTAGTTACCGGCGGCGCCGGTTACATTGGGTCTCACACCGTGCTATCGCTTCTGGAGCGTGGCGAGGACGTTGTGGTGTTGGATAATTTGTCCAACGCATCTGCAGAGTCATTACAGCGGGTGGAGAAACTGACGGGGAAAGCCGCGGTGTTCTATCAAGGGGATGTTCAGGATGCCGAGTGCCTGCATCGTATCTTTGGCGCGCATCAGATCACTGCCGTGATCCACTTCGCCGGCCTCAAGGCCGTAGGAGAGTCAACGCGTAAACCACTCGAGTATTATCAGAATAACGTCACCGGCACGCTGGTGCTGTTGGATGCCATGCGCCGTGCCGGTGTACATGATTTCATCTTCAGTTCCTCCGCCACCGTGTATGGCGCCAATTCGCCGGTGCCCTATGTCGAGACCACGCCGATTGGCGGCACGACCAGTCCTTATGGCACGTCTAAGCTGATGGTGGAGCAGATCTTGCAGGATTTCGCCAAGGCTGAACCGCAATTTTCGATTATTGCTTTGCGTTACTTCAATCCTGTGGGGGCTCACGAGTCCGGCCTGATTGGTGAAGACCCCAACGGCATACCCAACAACCTGTTGCCGTACATCTCTCAGGTGGCGATCGGCAAACTGGAGAAATTGGGTATTTTCGGCGGTGACTATCCAACGAAAGACGGTACAGGCGAGCGCGACTACATTCATGTCATGGATTTGGCCGAGGGCCATCTGAAAGCGATGGATCACCTGGCAAAGATCAACGGCTTCAAGGCTTATAACCTAGGCGCCGGCGTAGGGCATTCGGTACTGGCGATGGTTCAGGCATTTGAAAAAGCGTCCGGCGTAACGATCCCTTACCAAATATTACCTCGCCGTGACGGCGACCTGCCTGCTTTCTGGGCGAACGCGGATCTGGCATATCGAGAGCTGGGATGGAAAGTTCGTCGGAATATCGATGATATGATGCGCGACACTTGGAACTGGCAGAAAAAAAATCCGCAAGGGTATAAGTAAGAATACTGATATAAAGTTAAACAATGAAAAGCCCACATCAAGCTGTGGGCTTTTTTGTTGTTATCTGTGGCGAGAGAGGGAAGCGCAGTTTTAGTAATTAGCAATCATTCTCAATAACTTGGTGTTTTTGTTAGCGTGCTAATTATATTTTCCTTTCGTGGTCCCCCTCCAACCCTGCAGGCGCAAAAAGTACCAAGAGTCAGAAGACGCTTAGGGTTAGTGAGAACGCGTACGTGATTTTGCTTTTTTTATTGTTATTCAATACATTGAGATTTTTATTGGTGATTGGCGGTTACAGCATAGACAAATGACGTTTTGTCTATGTGGCGTTAATGTATTAACTTCCCACATGGGTGTATAATTCAGCCCGAAGAAAACAGAGGCCCCTTGGTTGCATAGCAGAGGGCGGTGATAACGTTGAGTGTTATCGCGATAATTTTGACATGTTGCATTAATGAAACTGAAGTCGTTGGGAGCCCCCACAGATATGCTGAAAGCTGTCATCCCCGTTGCCGGTCTTGGTACCCGCATGTTACCGGCCACAAAGGCAATCCCTAAGGAAATGCTGCCGGTTGTAGACAAACCTCTTATCCAATACATCGTAAATGAATGCGTTGCTGCCGGTATTAAAGAGATTATTCTGGTCACGCACTCGTCAAAAAATGCGATTGAAAACCACTTTGACACCTCGTTTGAATTGGAAAGCATGCTGGAGTCACGCGTTAAGCGCCAACTGCTGGAAGAAGTTCAGTCTATCTGTCCGAAAGGCGTGACCCTGATGCATGTACGGCAGGGGCAATCTAAAGGATTGGGCCATGCCGTACTCTGTGCCAGACCCCTGATCGGTGATGCGCCTTTTGCCGTATTGCTGCCGGACGTGCTGATGGACGATATTGCCTCTGATCTGACGAAAGATAACCTCGCCAGCATGATTGCCCAATTCGAAGCGCACAGTCGCAGCCAGATCATGGTAGAACCTGTGCCAGAAAAAGACGTGTCCAAATACGGCGTGGTCGATTGTCGCGGTGTGGCCGTGGCGCCAGGCCAAAGCGTGCCGATGCATGCGATCGTCGAAAAACCTTCTCAAGAAGAGGCACCTTCAAATTTGGCCGTCGTTGGCCGCTATGTTTTGGCTGCTGATATCTGGCCGCTGCTGGAAAAAACGCCTTATGGTGCTGGCGGTGAGATTCAACTTACCGATGCCATCGCCATGCTGATGGAGCAAAAACCGGTTGAGGCTTTCGCCATGGTTGGGCGTTCGCATGACTGTGGCGATAAATTAGGTTACATGAAGGCCTTTGTTGAGTATGGTCTTCGTCATCCAACGCAGGGTGAAGCATTTTCTGAGTGGTTAAAGGGGATGTTGCAGGCTTAAGCGTTTGCTGTACCTGACGAATCCAGCCGATTCCTAAAGTAAAATAGATCGGCTGGATGTAGCTTGAGGGCAGGCTACACGCGCTCATCGTGGTGTGTAGCGAACTGGGTGCAGGAAGTTTTCCCGGTTATGAAGTCAAATCAACAGGTTGTTTTAAGTGTGCTCTGGTTGCCACAATGCCAGGGGCGGTAGCGTGGCTGTGATGAGCTCAGAAACGCATGCTACCCGTCATGCCACCCAGGCTACGCTGGACCTGAAGACGTACGGCCATGTTTCATCTGTCAGGGAATTTTAATCTTAAATCGAGTTTTTATATGAAGTATAGCTTAGGTTATCTTTGGGATTTGGCTTCGGTCATCACAGAGAAAGAATTAAAAGTAAGATATAAAAGCAGCTTCTTTGGCTATTTATGGTCAATTGCTAATCCATTACTCTTTGCTATGATCTATTATTTTATTTTTAAATTGGTCATGCGGGTTCAAATACCAAACTATACCATTTTCATTATTACAGGCCTGTTCCCTTGGCAGTGGTTTGCCAGCTCAACGACTAACTCCTTGTATTCGTTTATTGCAAACGCACAGATCATCAAAAAAACCGTATTCCCGCGTTCGGTGATTCCTTTTAGTAATGTCCTAATGGAGTGCCTGCATTTCCTCTGCACGATTCCGGTCATTATCTTCTTTCTCTATGTCTATGACATGCGGCCATCAATCGATTGGCTATGGGGGGTTCCGCTTATCGGCATCGCGCAGATGATGATGACCTTCGGGATCGCGATGATGTTATCGACGCTGAATCTTTTCTTCCGCGATCTGGAACGTTTCATCACGCTGGGCATCATGCTGATGTTCTACTGCACGCCGATTTTGTACTCCGGTGATATGATTCCTGAACAATATCGCTTCCTGATTGATTTTAACCCACTGGCTAACATGATACTGAGCTGGCGTGATCTTTTTATGAATGGCGTAATTGATTATCATCAGATAGGCATGCTCTATGGATATGCGTTGCTGTTCATTATCATCGGCGTCAGCATTTTCAATAAGTTGAAGTACAGATTTGCAGAGATATTATAATGAGCATAGCTATAGAATTTAAAAACGTCACTAAGCGCTATCCATTATACCATCATATTGGATCTGGCATTAAAGAGTTGATTTTTAACCCTCGTAGAGCGTTGAGTTTACTGAGCGGCCGCAGTTATCTGGCGATTGAAGATATCAGTTTCCAGGTGAAAAAAGGCGAATCGGTTGCGCTTATAGGCCGAAACGGTGCAGGGAAGAGTACGTCGCTTGGTTTGGTCGCCGGTGTGATGAAACCATCATCCGGTTCGGTTCATGTTGTTGGCCGGGTGGCTTCGATGCTGGAGTTAGGCGGCGGGTTTCATCCCGAACTGACCGGTCGTGAGAATATTCGACTGAATGCGACGTTGTTAGGCCTTCGTCGTAAGGAGTTGAAGCAGCGTCTGGATAAAATTATCGAGTTTTCCGAACTGGGTGAATTTATCGATGAGCCAATTCGAGTTTACTCCAGCGGTATGTTGGCGAAGCTGGGTTTCTCGGTCATTACGCAGGTTGATCCAGATATTCTGATTATCGATGAGGTCTTGGCGGTCGGGGATATTTCATTCCAACGCAAATGCCTTGAAACCATTAATGAGTTCAAGAAGAAAGGAGTGACAATTCTTTTTGTTAGCCACAATCTTCGTGATATCGAAAAAATTTGCGATAGAGTCATTTGGATAGAAAACCATAAGATGAAAGTTATGGGTGAGGCTCATTCTGTTATAGCGCAATATAAAGAAGCAATGAGTTGAAATTCATAACCGTGATTGCCAGGTAGTGCAAATGCAGAATATTAAAATATATACGTGTCATCACAAGCCTAGCGCTTTTCTCGACTCAAAGTGGATACAGCCAATCCACGTCGGTAAGGCTAATAGCCTTACCGAGATTGGATGCCTTGGTGATGATACGGGGGATAATATATCGTTCAAAAACCCATTTTATTGTGAGCTGACTGCGCATTACTGGGTGTGGAAAAATGCAGAGCCAGCCGACTATGTTGGGTTTATGCACTATCGCCGTCATCTAAACTTCTCTGAAGATCAGCGTATTCCTGAGGATCGATGGGGCGTGATAGGGGCTGAGAAGGTAAGTAAAGAATACCAAGATAAATTTGGTTTGAATGACGAAACGATTCCTCTGTGTCTCGAAGGCGTCGATATTGTTTTGCCTAAGAAATGGGATGTCGGTGCTGCAGGTAGCAAGAATAATTATCAGCATTATAAAATCTCTAACCATCTGCATATCGAAGACTATGATGCTGCATTGGCCGTGTTGGGGGATCTTTATCCCGAATATATCACCGCTGCAGAAAAATTTAACCAAGCATCAGATGGTTATTATACGAATATGTTCGTGATGAGAAAGGATATCTTTGAGGACTATTCAATTTGGCTCTTTTCTATTTTAGATAAATTGGAAGAAAGGCTGAGGTTTAAAGATTACAGCGATCAGGAAAAGCGAGTTGTCGGTCACATAGCAGAGCGGTTACTTAACATTTATGTTGGCCACAAGCGAGAGGTTGAGACCTTAAATATTAAAGAATTGCAGAGAACTTTCATTAAGAATGAGACCTTCTCGGCGACTCTGGAACCTGCATTCTCTGATAATAATGTACCAGTTGTCATTTGCTTTGATGATAATTATGCGATTAGCGGGGCTGCATTAGTCAACTCTATCATTAAGCATGCTAATCCTCTTCTGAACTATGATTTGGTGGTGCTTGAGAACGGAGTCTCTCTGGCGAATAAGCAACGTTTCGTCTCTCTGCTTGCTGCGCATGACAATATTCATCTTCGCTTCTTTGATGTTAACGCTTTTTCAGAGATAAAGAATGCGTTCACACGTGCGCATTTTAGCGCTGCAACCTATGCGCGTTTGTTTATCCCTCGGCTGTTTGCTGAGTATGAGAAAGTGATCTTTATTGACTCGGATACCGTGGTCGAAAATGATTTGGCTGAGTTACTCGATATTCCGTTGGCCGATAATTTAGTTGCGGCGGTAAAAGATATCGTAATGGAAGGATTCGTTTTGCTTGGTGCCATGTCACAATCCAGTGACGGGGTGATGCCGGCGAAGGAGTACCTTTCTTCTTCATTGGGTTTAACCAATCCAGATGAATATTTCCAAGCAGGAATATTGGTATTTAACATCGTTCAGATGAATCAAGAGAATACCTTTTCCAGTCTGATGGAGGCCATGCAGAGCAAGCGCTACTGGTTCCTCGATCAAGATATTATGAATAAAGTTTTCCATGGCCGCGTACATTATTTGCCGTTGGAGTGGAATGTCTATCATGGTAACGGTAATACAGAGACATTTTTCCCCAACTTACCATTTTCGACCTACATGCGCTTCCTTGAGGCGCGTCGTAATCCGAAGGTGATTCACTTCGCGGGTGAGAATAAACCGTGGAATACACGTAGCGTTGATTTCTTCGATAATTATCACAAGAATATACTGAATACGCCCTGGGCTCCGGAGCTTTATGCCCGCTTGCAAGGTGAGAGGAAGGATTTTTCACCCACGCGTAAGAAGAGTGGGGCGCCGATAGTGAAAAACTCCCTAATGTTTATTCTTAATCGTGTAGCGCCGAAAGGGACAACACGGCGTAATGCAATGACCAAATACTACTACAAATTTAGACAGCTAATTACCGGATAATAAGATGATGAAAAATAAGAAGATTTTAATCGTTGGGGCAGGTTTTTCCGGTGCAGTGATCGGGAGAAAGTTGGCAGAACAAGGCCATCAAATTCATATTATCGATCGTCGTACTCATATTGCTGGCAACTGCTACGACGCTCGGGATGAAAAGACGGATGTCATGGTACATACTTATGGCCCGCATATTTTCCATACAGACAACGAGCAAGTATGGAACTTTGTGAATCAGTACGCCACAATGATGCCTTATGTTAACCGCGTAAAAGCGACGGTAAACGGCCAGGTTTTCTCGCTGCCGATCAATTTGCACACCATCAACCAATTCTTTAAAAAGACCTGTTCGCCAACGGAAGCGAAAGCTTTGATCGCCGAGAAAGGCGATTCCAGTATCACTGACCCGCAATCGTTCGAAGAACAGGCGCTGCGCTTTGTAGGCAAAGAACTGTATGAAGCCTTCTTCAAAGGTTACACCATCAAACAATGGGGTATGTCCCCGGCACAGTTGCCGGCTTCGATTCTGAAACGTTTGCCTATTCGCTTTAATTATGATGATAACTATTTCAATCATAAGTTCCAAGGGATGCCGAAAGACGGTTACACCAAGATGGTGGAAGGTATTCTGGAACACCCGAATATCTCGGTGGTGTTGGATACTCAGTTCCAAATGCAAGACCGCGAGGGGTACGATCATGTGTTTTACAGCGGCCCGCTGGACGCGTTTTATGACTTCCAGTTTGGGCGGCTCGGCTACCGTACGCTGGACTTTGAGAAATTTACCGTGGAAGGGGATTATCAAGGCTGTGCGGTGATGAACTATTGTGAACAGTCGGTACCTTATACTCGTATCACCGAGCATAAGTACTTCTCCCCTTGGGAACAGCACGAAGGGTCGGTTTGCTATAAAGAGTACAGCCGCGCTTGCGAAGAAAACGATATTCCTTATTATCCGATTCGTCAGGTCGGTGAAATGGCGTTGTTGGAAAAATACGTTGATTTGGCTGAAAAAGAACATAACATCACCTTTATCGGCCGCCTGGGTACCTATCGCTACCTAGACATGGACGTGACCATTGCCGAAGCATTGAAAACGGCTGAAACCTATCTGGCCAGCCTGGAGCAAGAAAACGCCATGCCAGTATTCACGGTCAGTATCAGATGAGATGTTCGGCGTTAATTGTTACATTCAATCGCCTCGAAAAATTGAAACAATGTTGGGCGGCAACCTCTGCGTTGCCGTTTGTTGACATTGTCATTGTCGATAATGCGTCGACCGACGAAACCCAGTCGTGGCTGCACTGTATCGAAGACAGCCGTTTGCACGTCATACGCGCCGCGCAAAACGACGGTGGCGCTGGCGGATTCAGGCTCGGCGCTGAATATATTGCGAGCAAGATAGACACCGACTGGGTGTTTATGTTCGATGATGACGCTTATCCCGATCGCGCATTATTGACATGTTTCGCTGAATTGACGCAACGGTTCGACTATGCGGCTTACTGTTGCCGAGTCTTGGATAAACAAGGGACGTTATGCAAAATGAACGTACCTTTCAGCAAGATGCCAACGTCGTTGGTACAGACGTTGGGTTATATTTCCAGACCCGGACGTTACACCCCTGCGGAGCATAAGCCTACGGATGTCGTGACTTTCTCATTTGTTGGTGCAATAATACGCAAAGACGTTTTAGCCGCTAACATTGAGTACATCTGGCCAGAACTTTTTATTTATTATGATGATCTTTACTTCTCTTACAGGTTGAGTCAACAAGGGTATCGGTTCCGGTACTCACCAGAGTTGGTATTTCTGCACGATGTGCCTACTAGCCAGGGGGGGATAACCCCGTCATGGAAAGTCTACTATCTGGTCAGAAACCTGCTCCTTTCAAGGACGCTTTTCAACAAACATGAAAGACCTTACTCACTCGGAGCTATCGTGTTACGTATTGCAAAATATTTACTTTCTTTTACCTCTCAAGGCAAAAAAGGCGAATATATTAAATACGTAATGCGCGGTATTGTTGACGGTATATCACGTAAAAATGGTAAACAACATTAGCCGGTAAGAGTTAAATGAAAAAGATTTGTTATTTTATCAACTCAGATTGGTACTTTGAACTGCATTGGGTTGAAAGAGCGCTGGCGGCTAAGGCTGCAGGCTATGAAATCCACGTTGTCAGCCACTTTGTGGGAGACGACATTCAGCAAAAGTTGTCTGAGAAAGGTTTTATCTGCCACGACTCATCGGTATCTGAGCTGTCCATCAATCCGATCAATTTCTTTGGTTCATTGACCAAGGTATGGTCGTTGCTAAAAAAAATTAACCCTGACGTACTGCATTGTATCACTATCAAACCTTGCTTGATGGGGGGGTTCTTCGCGCGTTTTTACAATAAGCCCATTATTTTAGGCTTTGTCGGACTTGGGCGCGTCTTTATGGAGGATAAATTGTCGATGAACGTCATTCGCTATCTGACGTTACATTCGTACAATCATATTTTCAAAAACCCAAAATGCTTGCTGGCCTTTGAGCATGAACACGATCGCGATCGGCTTTTGGCGCTCACTGAAGCGAAGAAAAGCCAAACGGTTGTGATCGACGGCGCAGGGATCAATCCTGATATCTATCATTACTCGCTGGAAATCAACCGCGAAAAACCGGTCGTCTTGTTCGCCAGCCGTTTGCTCTGGAGCAAAGGATTGGGCGATCTGGTCGAGGTGAAAAAGCGGTTGGCGCATAAAGGCGTTGATTTTGTGCTTAATGTTGCGGGAATTTCCATTGTTGACGATCCGGATGCTATTCCGCTGTCGCAAATAGAAGAATGGCATCAGCAAGGGCTCATCAACTGGTTGGGTCGTTGCAGCGATGTCTATAGTCTGATTGAAGCTTCTAACGTTGTCGCTCTGCCTTCTACGTATTCAGAAGGCATTCCGCGTATTTTGCTGGAAGCGTCTTCGGTTGGGCGTGCTTGCATCGCTTATGACGTGGGCGGTTGCCAAAGTCTGATTATTGATGAGTACACCGGAAGTCTGGTAGAGATGCGTAATATCGATGTCTTGGCAGTGAAGTTGGAGCAGCTGCTTACCAGCCCAACCAAGCGCGTCGAGATGGGGGTGCGCAGCCGTGAGCGTATCGAGAGCAAGTTCGCCTCATCATTGGTTATTGATGACACGCTAAAGCTCTATCAGCGCGCGATCGCAACCGGAAGTTATTGAGCGTCTTGTGAAAGTTGGGTTTTTCGCTGAAAGGGCAGTGGAAAACCCAAATTTGTAAGCAAGAGCCATGGCATTAACCTAAATCGCTGTTATTGTCGCGATTGTGCAATTTTTGATGGTTCGTAATCTGTTGCAAAGCCTATCGCACCAATCACTACCCACCCGGCTCAATCCTGAGTTAACATGTGTGCCACATCACAAAACCTGTTGGCCCGCGTTGCCAACAGGGTCATCCTCAGACAGGAGTTCCTAAATGTCCAAGCAACAAATCGGCGTTGTCGGCATGGCGGTAATGGGCCGCAACCTCGCGCTTAACATCGAGAGCCGTGGTTACACCGTTTCCATTTTCAACCGTTCTGGCGACAAAACTGACGAAGTGATCGCTGAGAACCCGGGCAAGAATCTGGCGCCGTATTACACCGTTGAAGAGTTTGTTGAATCGCTGGAAAAACCGCGCCGCATCCTGCTGATGGTGAAAGCGGGCGAAGCAACGGATAAAACCATTGCCTCGCTGACTCCGCACCTGGACAAGGGCGATATCCTGATCGACGGCGGCAACACCTACTATCAGGACACCATCCGTCGTAACCGCGAACTGTCCGACCAGGGCTTCAACTTCATCGGCACCGGCGTTTCCGGCGGTGAAGAGGGCGCGCTGAAAGGGCCTTCTATCATGCCTGGCGGCCAGAAAGAAGCTTACGAGCTGGTGGCGCCAATCCTGGAGAAAATCGCTGCGGTTGCGGAAGGCGAGCCTTGCGTGACCTACATCGGCGCAGACGGTGCCGGCCACTATGTGAAAATGGTGCACAACGGCATCGAATACGGCGACATGCAGCTGATTGCCGAAGCCTATTCTCTGCTGAAGCAGGCGCTGAATCTGAGCAACGAGCAGTTGGCCGAAACCTTCGCCGAGTGGAACAAGGGCGAACTGAACAGCTACCTGATCGACATCACGAAAGACATCTTCACCAAGAAAGACGAAGAGGGTAAATACCTGGTCGATGTGATCCTGGACGAAGCCGCCAACAAAGGCACCGGCAAGTGGACCAGCCAGAGCTCGCTGGATCTGGGCGAACCGCTGTCGCTGATCACCGAGTCGGTGTTCGCACGCTACCTGTCTTCGCTGAAAGACCAGCGCGTTGCCGCGTCTAAAGTGCTGACCGGCCCGAAAGTGGCGCCGTTCACCGGCGACAAAGCCGAATTCATCGAGAAAGTGCGTCGCGCGCTGTATTTGGGCAAGATCGTGTCCTACGCGCAGGGCTTCTCTCAGCTGAAAGCTGCGTCTAAAGAAAATAACTGGGATCTGCACTACGGCGAAATCGCCAAGATCTTCCGCGCCGGCTGTATCATCCGTGCCCAGTTCCTGCAGAAGATCACCGACGCTTATGCGGCGGACGCAGATATCGCCAACCTGCTGCTGGCGCCATACTTCAAGCAAATCGCCGACGAGTACCAGCAGGCACTGCGTGACGTGGTGGCTTACGCCGTACAGAACGGCATCCCTACGCCAACCTTCTCCGCTGCGATCGCTTACTACGACAGCTACCGTTCTGCGGTGTTGCCGGCGAACCTGATCCAGGCGCAGCGCGATTACTTCGGCGCTCATACTTACAAGCGTACGGATAAAGAAGGTGTCTTCCACACCGAGTGGTTAGATTAACATACTGTAATTGTTTAATATTTTAAACCGCCATGCCATTGGCATGGTGGTTTTCTTGGCTTTAATTAATTATTTCTGTTAGCCGTTCCTGCATTCATTGTTGCTAATTCATTTGGCGCCATTCCCTCTGTCTTCAATATTGCGAAATTACCAGGATAGCATATATATGCTGACTCTCAACGACATTATTAGATAGAGAGAAAGGTTTATACTAAGGTTTTTATGAAAAAAATAACCTATCTTGAAGGTTTACGGGGTATATGCTGTTTTATTGTTATTATTGACCACTGTGTCAGCATCTATAAACCAGATATTAGATATACATCGTTTAGCGAAATCGGAGGAATGCTTCGGCGGTTAATTGCATGGACACCGTTAAATATAGTTTACAGTGGGATTGCGCCTGTTTGCATTTTTTTCATTCTAAGCGGTTTTGTTCTTTCAATTAAGTTCAATAAAACCCACGAGAGTAGTGCCATATTCAATGGCGTTGTAAAGAGGTACCCGAGACTAGTTCTTCCTATTTTAGCCTCTATGCTAATGAGTGCATTGCTATATTATGTATTGAAGCATACAACTGGCCATGTGATTGAACTTGGTTTTATGCCAGCGATTCTTGAAGCGGTATATTTCGCGCCTTTCCAACATGTACCGCTGCATAATTATGCGCTGTGGACTATATCTTTCGAACTTTATGGTTCTTTTATTGTTTTCGGTCTGCTTGCTTTTTTCGGCATGCATCGTAGACGACTAATATTTTATGCATTAGTTTTCTCTTTCCTTTATGCATGGGGCTCCTTTTATTGTCTCTTCGTCTTTGGAATGATTCTAAACGATGTATACATTGAAAATAAATTTAAAATCCATGGAGTGCTGCGTGCGCTTATGTTTTTGATCGGCATTGTGCTGGCAACTTCGCCGTATGAACGGGATGGCGTGTATTTATATGGCGGTGTCTATAAATACATTGAATATATTTCCTTCGGTTCATATCGGGATACTTATCAAATGCTTATGTTGACGGGAAGCATGCTTGTTTTTATGTCGATTTTAGGCGGCAGTTTGAGCGAAAAGTTGCTCGAAAACAAGTTGGCGCAGTTTTTGGGACGTATTTCTTTCCCCTTATATGTCGTACATGTCTGTATACTTAATATTATTGCAGCAATAGCGAAGAGTTATTACGGTGATATACACATGTCTACATTCATCATGCTGTTGTTAGTTACCGTATCAGTGTGCCTACTGCTTTCTTATTACTTTGAAAAGTATGTTGACTTGCCCTCAATCAAAATGGCAAATGTATTCGCTAAAAAAATAGCATAGTTTTAGCAACCATCAAATATATAGCTGACATTTCTAAGTGGATCCAATGAATGAATAAGGATGCTATGATCGACGTTAAGAGTAATGCTTCCGCAGCAAGCGAAAGTGTTAAGGTCTCGATAATAATCCCGGTATACAATGCTCAGAATTCCATTGTTGCAACCCTGGATTCTATTTTACGTGCGATTAAGAGTACACATGAAATCATCCTTGTCGATGATTGCTCAAGTGACAATACTATCTCGGTGATCGAGGATTATCTTGCCCAGAGAGAAAATATCAAGCTCATTAGGCAAGAGAAAAATCAGGGGCCTGGTATTGCCCGAGATGCAGGCCTGGCATCAGCGAGCGGTGAGTATACGATCTTCTTCGACAGCGATGACTTTATGTTGCCTAATGTGGCTGATAATGCCATCGCCAAGCTTGAAAAAGAAAAGCTGGACGTTGCTGTAACTCAGTACAATATCGTTTATGGCAAAGCCAAAGAAAGTATTGGCATGTGGGAAGGCGATGAGAAATTGTTTGAGGAAGTACGTGTAAAACATGGTGATATTCTTTCTCTGAAAATGCTACCCGATTTTCTGACGCTAACAAACTATCCTTGGAATAAAGTCTGTAGAACACGATTTTTAAAGGATAATGACATAAAATTTGGTAGTTTACGTCTGCATGAAGATATTTTACCTCACTGGAAAATATTGATGAATGCAGAAAAGATTGCCATTCTGAACGATGCAATATGTAATTATATGCTTTGCCCAGAAGGCAGCAATGTGACTAATAATAAAAGTCAGTTACGTATGCAGTGCGTGGATGCTATTGCCGAATTATATGACTATATTAAGTCAGACAAGCGCCATGATGTCTATACAACGAGTTTCTTCGTGTTTAGCGTTAATCTGGTTGATTGGGCAAAAGAAAATATAGTCATTGACTTCAAGTCAGCGCTAACCTCCAAAGTGAGAGACGTTTTCCTGCAGAGCAGCTACAGCGATCTGCAAAAAGTTTTCCACACGAATAAATATATTCATTCTAAAGTGTGCGAGTATTTAGTTAATAAAAAGGTTTTTTGAGATGACTGCAAAATTATCTATCATTGTCACATCCTATAACATCGAAAAATACATTGGCGAATGCTTGGACAATGTTCTGGCCCAATCGTTAGAAGACATTGAAGTCATTGTAGTGGATGATGGTTCTAAAGATAGTACGCCGAAAATTATCGAATCATATGCAGAGAAAGATAAGCGTATCATTCCTATTCTGATGAAAGAGAATTCACCTGGTGGGGTTGCTACCGTTGCCAATATTGGCATGGAAGCAGCTACGGGCGAATTCATTGGTTTTGCCGACGGTGACGATCTTTACGATCCGACAATGTTCGAGAAGCTTTATAACATTGCAGTGGCTGAAAATGCCGACGTCGCGATGTGCAATTTCCTCGAATTTGAGACAGAAACCGGTATCGAAAATGCGCCGTATGAACCTGCGTGGGCGCCATTGGCGAAAGAGCCTGTTTGGGATATCCGCAGCGTTGAGAACAAGAAGAAAGTTCTCGAGTTATTACCGGTGCCATGGCGTAAAATTTACAAGCGTAAACTCATTACTGACAATAATCTGAAATTCCCTGTTGGAAAATACTTCTTTGAAGATAATGGGTTCCATTGGTTTGTCACGTTAACGTCAGATAAAGTCTGCTTTATCGACGAAGTGCTGTGCTATCACAGACGTAATCGTGCCGGCCAGACGATGATGGCCGGCGGGGATCGGTTACTCGGTGTTTTCCTGCAGCACCAGGTTATTTTTGACTATCTTGAAAAGTCAAAAATGCTGGCGCAATATCGCGAGTATTCACTCAACTGGCTGATTGGTCATATTGCTTGGGTAAGCCAGGTTCTCACACCTACATTTTCCACAGAGTTCTACCAAACGCTGTTGCCGCATGTAAAACGCTATCAGAAAGATGAAATTCAGCGGTATTTGTCCACACGCTTCTATGATAGAAAAACGGTTGGTCTCGTTATCGCACTGATGAAAGAAAACAGTGCAGATTTCTCAAAAGTTATGAATGGCTGGGTAGCGAAAACGAAGGCTGAAAAATTACGCTTCAACTACGACAAACTGGGAGCGAGTGGTTTGCTAAACATGCTAGTACGTGTTGGCAAGCATAAGTTTGTCGAGCGCGGGCTACATCGAAAGAGTACGCGAACTTTGTTAATTGATAACAATGCAAAACTGGATTCTATTCATTGGCGTTTGTCGGAGTTAGAGCGAATGATCGAGTCTGGGTTTATTCTGCAAGAGCAGAGAATTGCAGAAATAAAAAAACAGGTTGAAGAGATTAAATAAGCAGAAGTGAGCCTTATGCGGTAGCATAAGGCTTTTTTCATTTAATCTCCTTCGATTCTATGATTATGGGATTAAACGCGGGAGGTTTCACTGGGGGCCAATGTCATTTTAAAAGTTGGCTTTATTACAATAAACATGGTGGAATAATAATGTCTGAAGATAAAACGATACCCTATGTTTCGGTAGTCATGCCAGTTTTTAATGCCGAGATTTATATTTTTGATGTCATTGATAAAGTCAGAAAGCAAACACTGAAATCGCTCGAGATTATTATCGTTGACGATAATTCCACGGATGGTACCAAGGCGATCCTGGAACGTATTGCCGCCGAGGATGACAGAGTTATACTGCTTTCAGGAATTGAAGGTGGTGGGGCCGGTGCTGCGCGCAATGTTGGTTTAAGCCATGCTAGAGGTGAGTTTGTTGTTTTCCTCGATGATGATGATTTTGTTGATGAAAACCTGATGGAAAAAGCCTATTCAATGGCGAAATCGCATGATGCCGATGTTGTCATTTATAGAAGCCAGTTCTATAACGTTCAGCAGGATAAGCATCTGTCGATCCACTGGTCTATACGCACAGATCTACTGCCACAAAAAAATGTATTCTCTTCCGTTGAGATTAAGAAGGATTTTTTCAACGCTTTTGTTTGGTGGCCTTGGGACAAAATGTTGAAACGTGAGAGGATATTGGCCGAAGGTTTACAATTTCAGCAGATAAGAACCTCAAACGATCTTTATTTCATTTGTGCGTTCGTTTTGTTATCTGAAAAAATATGTATTCTCGATGATGTATTAATTGATCACACGGTTTCCAGAGAGACATCTCTGTCTAATACTCGCGAAAAATCCTACCACTGTGCAATTGATGCGTTGGAAGCATTGAGATCCTTAATGATTGAACGAGGGATCTATTATGATGGACGAAAAATCGATTTTATCAACTATTCGGCTTCGTTCCTAGAGTGGCATTTGAATACCCTGTATGGTAAGGCTTACTTCACATTATATGAAGATATCAAAAGTTATCTGAATAAACTCGGTGCCAAGCTCGAGGATTTTTACGAAGAAAGAACACAAGTCTTTTTCGACAGTCTTTATCGTTTGTCAGCGAATGACTATCTCTTTTATTTAAGTCGACGTTTACAGAATGAAAATGATGAGCTGGTTTCTGCTAATTATGATCTCTCTTCTGCCAATCGCGAAGCCGCGTCGTCTTATCAGATATTATCTACCTCTTATCAAGATGTTTGCGCTGAGTTCAAACGAAAAGAGGAAACGGAACAAAAGCTTCATGCTGAACAGCAAGCTATGGAGGCGAAGTTGAGTGCCCTGGAGGCTCGGCTCAGAGCTCATGAAGGGGTTATTCTCGAGAAAGACCACCAATTGAGAGCCGCTGACAGCGAGATAGAGTCGCTTACGCATCAACTCAGAGAGTGCGAAATGCGTAATCGTGAGATCGTTAATTCCTGGTCATGGCGGCTGATGGCTCTGTTCCGTCCTTCGCGTAAAAACGGAAAATAAAGAATCACGTAGTGGGGCTGGGGAGAGCTCTCTTCTGCTGCAGAGTTCGATTCCTGTGAACAAATCATAAGCCGCCGAGGTTAACGCCCGGCGGCTTTTTTATTGCGCGTAATTTAGCGTCACGCTTTTTTCTGATGCCGCTCGCGCAGCCGGCCGATCACCGCGCTCAGATCCAGATCCTGGTCCTGTAGCAGCACCAGCAGGTGATAGATCAGGTCCGAGGCTTCGTTGGTCAGCTCTTCGCGATCATTGACCGTGGCGGCCAGCGCGGTTTCCACGCCTTCCTCCCCAACCTTCTGCGCGATGCGCTTGGTGCCGCTGGCGTACAGGCTGGCGGTGTACGAGCTGTCCGGGCTGGCGTGCTTGCGCTCCGCCAGCAGCTGTTCCAGCTGATAGAGGAACGTCCAGTCGCTGGCGGCCGGGTGGAAGCAGCTGCTGTTGCCCAGGTGGCAGGTCGGGCCGATCGGGTTGGCCAATACCAGCAGCGTGTCGTTATCGCAGTCCGGCGTGATGCTGACCACCTTGAGGAAGTGGCCGGAGCTTTCACCCTTGGTCCACAGGCGCTGCTTGGTGCGTGAGAAGAAGGTGACGTTGCCGCTCTGCTCGGTGGTCGCCAGCGCTTCCGGCGTCATGTAGCCCAGCATCAGCACTTCGCCGGAAACGGCATGTTGCACGATGGCGGGCATCAGGCCGTCGGTTTTTTCCCAGTCCAGCTGGTTTCTTTGTTGTTCTGTCAGCACACGCGAATCTCCACGCCTTGTTCAACCAGGAACCTTTTCAGTTCGCCGATATTGATGATTTGTTTGTGGAACACCGACGCCGCCAGCGCGCCGTCGACGTCCGCATCGCGGAACGCCTCCAGGAAGTGTTCCATGGTGCCCGCGCCGCCGGAGGCGATCAGCGGCACCTTGCAAGCCTCGCGTACCAGGCGCAGTTGCTGTAGATCGTAACCGTTGCGCACGCCGTCCTGATTCATCATGTTCAGCACGATCTCACCGGCGCCGCGGCGCTGCACTTCCTGCACCCAGTCGAGGGTTTCCCACTGGGTGATGCGGGTGCGGCTCTCATCGCCGGTATATTGGTTGACGTGATACTTGCCGGTTTCACTGTCAAACCAGGTATCGATGCCCACCACGATGCACTGCACGCCGAAGCGATCCGCCAGGCGGCTAATCAGCTCGGGATCGGCCAGTGCCGGGGAGTTGATGGAAATCTTGTCGGCGCCGAAAGACAGGATCTGGCTGGCATCCTCGGCGCTTTTAATGCCGCCGGCGACGCAGAACGGAATATCAATCACCTCCGCCACGCGCGATACCCAGCTTTTGTCCACCACCCGGCCGTCGCTCGAGGCGGTGATATCGTAAAATACCAGCTCGTCCGCACCTTCTTGCGCATAGCGCTGCGCCAGCGGCACGATGTCGCCGATGATTTCGTGGTTGCGGAACTGCACGCCTTTCACCACTTGCCCGTCTTTAACATCCAGGCACGGGATTATCCGTTTTGCCAGCATGCGATCGCCTCCTCAACGCTAAATTTACCTTCCAGCAGGGCGCGCCCCACGATCACGCCGGCAACGCCGCTGCCGCGTAGCTGTGCGATGTCGTCCAGATTGCCGATGCCGCCCGAAGCCTGAAAGGCCACCTGCGGATAGCGGCGGCTAATCTCCTGATACAGCGCCACGTTGGAGCCGGCCAGCGTGCCATCGCGCGAAATGTCGGTACACAGCACGTGCTTCAGGCCGTAGGGCAGGAACTGCTCCACCACCTGTTCCAGCGTGGCGTCGGAATCTTCCTGCCAGCCGCTGATGGCCACGCGTTTTACGCCCTGCGCATCGATGCGCACATCCAGCGCCAGCACCAGTGCGTCGGCGCCATAGCGCTCGAACCAGCTTTGCACCAACTGCGGCTGTTTCACCGCGGTGGAGCCGATCACCACGCGCGTGGCGCCGGCCTCCAGCAGAGCGCTGACGTCCTGCTCGTTGCGGATGCCGCCGCCAACCTGCACCGGCACGTCAACCCCCGCCAGCAGCTTGCGCAGCAGCGGGATCTGGCGCGCGGCCGGATCCTTGGCGCCGGTCAGATCGACCAGGTGCAGCACCTGCGCGCCCTGTTGTTGATAGTCCTGCAGGCGCAGCAGCGGATCGTTGCCGTAGTCGCGCTGTTGGCCGTAATCGCCCTGGTGCAAACGCACCACGTTGCCGTCGATCAAATCCAAAGCCGGAATAATCATGCTGCCTACATCTCCAGAAAGTTTTTCAACAGTTGCGCACCGGCCGCTCCAGAACGTTCTGGATGAAACTGCACGCCGAAGAAGTTGTCTTTTTGCACGGCGGCGGTGAAGGGCTCGCCGTAGTTCGCCTGAGCGATGGTGCTGGAGCATATCGGCATCGCATAGCTGTGAACGAAATAGAAGTAGGCACCGTCATCGATGCCGCGGAACAGATGGTGGCCCGCCTGCGCAGACACCTGGTTCCAGCCCATGTGCGGCAGCGGCAGGCCGAAGTCGGTCATCTGCTTCACCGGCGTATCGATGAGGCCGAGCGTGGTTACGCCGCCGTTCTCCTCGCTGCTGGTCGCCAGCAGCTGCATGCCGAGACAAATGCCCAGCACCGGCTGCGTGCAGGCCTTGATCAGCTCGATCAGATCGCGCTCGCGCAGCTGATCCATCGCCGCCTGCGCGGTGCCGACGCCCGGCAGGAACAGCTTGTCGGCGCGCAGCACGATCTCCGGATCGCGGCTCACCTCCGGCTGATAACCCAGGCGCCGCACCGCGTAGGTGACGGAGGCCAGGTTGGCGCAGCCGGTATCCAAAATCACCACGTTCATCACAGCACTCCTTTCGAGCTCGGCAGGGTATTGCCTTCGACGCGGATCGCCTGGCGCAGCGTGCGGCCAAACACTTTGAACAGGCTCTCGACCCGGTGGTGGTCGTTTTTGCCCTTGGTCTTCAGGTGCAGAGTACAGCCCATGGTATAGGAGAGCGAACGGAAGAAGTGCTCGACCATTTCAGTGCTGAGATCGCCGACGCGCTGATAGTTGAACTCGGCCTTGTACTCCAGGTGCGGGCGGCCGGAGATATCCAGCGCGCAGCGCGCCAGGCATTCGTCCATCGGCAGCACGAAGCCGAAGCGGGCGATGCCGCGCTTGTCGCCCAGCGCCTTGTTCAGCGCTTCACCCAGCGCCAGACCGGTGTCCTCTACCGTGTGGTGATCGTCGATATACAGGTCGCCTTTGACGTCGATCTCCATGCGAAAGCCGCCGTGGGTGGCGATCTGATCCAGCATGTGGTCGAAGAAGCCGACGCCGGTTTTGATCTTGCTGCCGCCTTCGCGATCCAGCCAGACGTTGACGTCGATTTGCGTCTCTTTGGTCACGCGGTTAACCCGCGCGTGACGATCGCGCAGGGTCAGCTGGCGCACGATCTCTTTCCAGCCCAGCACGCCGCGCTGGTAGCGCAGCCCCTGAATGCCCATGTTTTCCGCCAGCTGCACGTCGGTCGGCCGATCGCCGATCACGTAGCTGCGGGCGGCATCCAACACGCCGGGTTCGAGATATCCCTTCACCAGCGCGGTTTTCGGCTTGCGGCAGTCGCAGTTGTCCGCCGGCAGGTGCGGGCAGATCAGCACATCGGCGAACTGAATGCCCTGCGAGCTGAGGATCTGCATCATCAGGTTGTGCGGCGGATCGAAGGTTTCCTGCGGGAAACTGGCGGTGCCGAGCCCATCCTGATTGGTGATCATCACCAGCTGATACCCCGCCTGCTGTAGCGCCAGCAGAGAAGGGATCACGTCCGGCTCGAGCGCCAGCTTGTCCAGGCGGTCAACCTGGAAATCTTCCGGTGGCTCGGCGATCAGCGTGCCGTCACGATCGATAAAGAGGATTTTTTGGCTCACATTGGCTCCTGGCGAGTCTGGTTGGCGCCGGGCAGGGCGGACAAGGCGTCCACCACGCGTTGACATTCGTCGCGGGTGCCTATGGTGATGCGCAGGCAGCCGGACAACCCGGGCTGTTTGTTTTGGTCTCGTAAGATAATGCCCTGATCCCACAAGCTTTTAAACACATTACTTGAGGCGGTGAAGCGGGCCAGCAGGTAATTGCTGTCGCTGGCGAAAACCTGCTCGACGCAGGCGCATTTTTCCAGCTGTTGCTGCAGCCAGCTGCGGGTGGCTGCGATGTCGGTGACGCGCTGACGCATGGTGCGGATGCCCTCTTCGCTCAGCGCCTGTGCGGCGATATCCGCCACCGGCGTCGAAAGCGGGTAAGGCGCGATCACCTTCAGCAGCAGGGCGATCAGATCTTCGTTGGCGAGCGTAAAGCCGCAGCGCAGGCCTGCCAGCGCAAAAGCTTTCGACAGCGTGCGCAGGATCGCCAGGTGCGGATAGTCGCTCAACCAGCCCGCCACCGAAGCCTGCGGGCAAAACTCGATATAGGCTTCGTCCACCACGACGATCGCCTTGCCTTTGGCCAGCTCCAGCAGGCTGCGCAGAGAATCCGGGTCGATCAGGTTGCCGGTCGGGTTGTTCGGGCTGCAGACGTAGATCAACTTCACGTTGTCCATACTGTCTGCGATGGCGGGCAGATCCAGCTGCCAGTCCTCTTTGGCGGCCACGGTACGGCGCTCCACGCCAAAGGTTTCGGCGCTGACGGCGTACATGCCGTAGGTCGGTGGGCAGAACAGAATGGCGTCTTTACCCGGCTCGCAGAAGGCGCGGATCAGCAGCTCAATGCCCTCGTCGGCGCCGCGGCTGACCAGCACCTGTTCTTTCTTCACCCCGGCGTAGGCGGCGTAGCGTTCGATCACCTGCGCCGGCTGGCACTCCGGATAGCGGTTGAAGGTTTGCGCGGTCAGCTGGAATTCCGGCGCGATCGGGTATTCGTTGGCGTTGAGCCACACATCGCCCTTACCGCCGAGGCGGCGCGCCGATTGATAAGGGGTCAGCTCGCGAACGTTAGCGCGCGCCAGTTTTTCGATGCTCATGCTTGCTCCTTCAGGGCGGCGACGCGCAGGGTCACGGCGTTCTTGTGGGCGATCAGCTGCTCGGCGGCAGCCAGCGTCTCAATGGTGGCGGCCAGGTTGCTGAAACCCTGCGGCGTCAGCTCCTGCACCGTCATGCGTTTTTGGAAGTCGGCCAGTCCCAGGCTGGAGCAGGTGGCGGTGTAGCCGTAGGTCGGCAGCACGTGGTTGGTGCCGGAGGCGTAATCGCCGGCGGACTCCGGCGACCAGTCGCCGAGGAACACCGAACCGGCGCTGGTGATGCCGTCCACCAACTCGCGTGCATTGCGGGTCTGAATGATCAGGTGCTCCGGGCCGTAGCGATTGCTGATTGTTACGCACTCTGCCAGATCGCGTGCCACGATCAGGCGGCTGCTTGCCAGCGCCTGGCGGGCGGTGTCGGCGCGCGGCAGCTCGGCCAGCTGGCTTTCCACCGCTTCGGCTACCGCCTGCGCCATCGCCGCGTCCGGCGTCAGCAAGATCACCTGAGAATCCGGGCCGTGTTCGGCCTGCGACAGCAGATCCGAAGCGACGAACGCCGGGGTGGCGCCGGCGTCGGCGATCACCAGCACTTCCGAAGGGCCGGCCGGCATGTCGATGGCCGCACCGTCGAGGCGTTGGCTGATCTGCCGCTTGGCTTCGGTCACGAAGGCGTTGCCCGGCCCGAAGATCTTCGCCACGCGCGGCACGCTTTCGGTGCCGAACGCCAGGGCGGCGATCGCCTGCGCGCCCCCGACCTGAAACACTTCCTGCACGCCGCACAGCTGCGCCGCATACAGGATCTCATCGGCGATCGGCGGCGGCGAGCACAGCACCACCCGGCGGCAACCGGCGATGCGCGCCGGCGTCGCCAGCATCAGCACGGTGGAGAACAGCGGCGCCGATCCGCCGGGAATATACAGGCCGACCGAGTCGATGGGGCGGGTCACCTGTTGGCAGCGCACGCCAGGCTGCGTTTCGACGTCTACCGGCGGCAACCGTTGCGCGTTGTGGAAGGTTTCCACGTTGGCGACGGCCACTGCCATCGCCTGTTTGATGTCATCGCCCAGTCGGGCGCAGGCGGCGGCGATCTGCTCGTCGCTGACGCGCAGCGCGGCGACCTGCGCCTTGTCGAAACGGGCGCTGTAGTCGCGCAGCGCCCGATCGCCGTTGGCCTTCACGTTGTCGAGGATCTCACTCACTGTGCGGGTGATGCTGTCGGAAGCGGCGATGGCCGGGCGCATCAGCAGCTCTGCCTGGCGTTCGGCGCTGCACGTTGCCCAATCGATCGGCGTGTTGAAGGTCGACATGGCGTTACTCCATCATCTTTTCAATCGGCAGCACCAGAATCGAGCTGGCGCCGAGCGCTTTCAGTTTTTCCATGGTTTCCCAGAACAGGGTTTCGCTGCTGACCATGTGCATCGCCACGCGGTTCTGCGCACCGGCCAGCGGCAGAATGGTCGGGCGTTCGGCGCCCGGCAGCAGCGCGACGATCTCGTCCAGCTTCTCGCTCGGCGCGTGCAGCATGATGTATTTGGATTCGCGCGCCTGGATCACGCCCTGAATACGGGTCATCAGGCGGTCGATCAGCTGCTGTTTGGCTTCCGGCATTTCGCCGTCGCGCTGGATAAGACAAGCTTTGGAGCGGTAGATCACCTCCACTTCGCGCAGGCCGTTGGCTTCCAGCGTGGCGCCGGTAGAGACCAGATCGCAGATGGCGTCGGCCAGACCTGCGCGCGGCGCCACCTCTACCGAGCCGTTCAACAGACAGGATTTGAAGCGCACGCCCTGTTTGTCGAGGTATTGCTTCAGCAGGTGCGGGTAAGAGGTGGCGATGCGGGCGTCCTGCAGGCTTTGCGGGCCGGCGTATTCGGCGTCGAGCGGGGTGGCCAGCGACAGGCGGCAGCCGCCGAAATCGAGGCGGCGCAGGGTGAAGTAACGCGGGTCTTCACCCTGGGCGCGGCGGCTGAGCAGCTCTTCTTCCAGCACGTTCTCGCCGATGATGCCCAGATCGACCACGCCGTCCATCACCAGGCCTGGAATGTCGTCGTCGCGCACGCGCAGGATGTCGATCGGCATGTTCTCGGCGAAGGCGATCAGACGCTGCTGCTGCAGGTTGATCTTGATGCCGCAGCGCGCCAGCAGCTCCTGGGATTCATCGCTCAGGCGGCCCGACTTCTGCATTGCGATCCGTAAACGTGTCTTGTCCAGCATGGTAACCTCTGTTTAATCTGTAATTTTATGAATTTATTGTAAAAACTATTCTTTTCTGTCTGTCCGGAGCCAAAAAAAAACCCTCGGAAGAAATCTTCCGAGGGCTCTCTCTTGCGTTCTGCGCGCCACTGGAAGATTAACAAACCGTCTTCCAGCACTCATCGCCTGAAAGACTAGTCAGGGTGATGGTGATGATGGTGGTTGAACTGAACGCGTGTCATGGTGTTTTCTCTCAGCAAAAGTCGGTAAAAAACCGTATGCCAATTAAGCTAAACTATCCGCTGTCCGCCGTGCAACTCTTTTTTATCGTCATAAATTTAATTTATTGAAACAGGTTGGGTTATTAGCCATAGACGGCTTTACCTAACCTTAAGCCGGGCAGATTGTATCGCCGCGCGCAGTGGCGTAGCCTTAGAAGTAGAGCGCTGCATTCTTCAGGAGAGGAAGAGGATGAAAAAGGTAGCCATTATTGGCCTGGGTTGGTTGGGCATGCCGCTGGCGTTGTCGCTGATGGGCCGCGGGTACGATGTGGTCGGCAGCAAAACCACGCCGGACGGCGTCGAGGCCGCGCGCATGAGCGGTATCGAATGTTATCAGTTGGAGCTGACGCCGGAGTTGGTCTGCGATGCGGACGATCTGGAATCGCTGTTGCGCGTGGATGCGCTGGTGGTGACGCTGCCCGCGCGCCGCACCGTCGAAGGCAGCGAGAACTATTTCAATGCGGTGCGCATGCTGGTGGACAGCGCGATGGCCTTCGGCGTGCCGCGGGTAATCTTCACCAGTTCCACCTCGGTATACGGCGAAACGGCCGGCACGCTGCGCGAAGAGTCGCCGCTGCGGCCGGTCTCGCCGTCGGGCCGGGTCTTGGCCGAATTGGAACGTTGGCTGCATGAGTTGCCGAACACCTCGGTGGACATTCTGCGGCTGGCGGGGCTGGTGGGCGCCGATCGTCACCCCGGCCGCTTCCTGGCGGGCAAACTCGACGTGAAGGGCGGTTCGCAGGGGGTGAATCTGGTGCATCAGGACGACGTGATCGCCGCTATCCAACTGCTGCTGAAGCTGCCGAAAGGCGGCCATGTGTACAACCTGTGCGCACCGCGTCATCCGGCCAAACGCGAGTTCTATCCGGCGCTGGCCGAGCAGCTGCACCTGGAGCCGCCGCAATTCGCCGATGAAGCGGAGCAGGATGAGCGGCTGGTGGACGGCAATCGCATCTGCAATGAGCTGGGCTTCGAGTACCAGTATCCCGACCCGGCGCGCATGCCGGTCAGTTAAACGTCATCATGCCCCGCAAATGCGGGGTTTTTTTCGCCAGCGCGCACCAAATCCTCCAGCAGCGCGTTCAGCGCCTCGTCGGGCTCGACGGGGCGGCTGACCAGGCTGAGTACGGCGCGGTATGAGAGCGCCGCGCCGCCCAGCTGCCGCAGCAGGCCTTGTTCCACCCAGCGCGCCGCGTAGTGGGTGGGCAGATAGCCAAGACAGGTGCCGCTCAACACCAGATGGGCTACGCTCTCCATATGATGAGCCACCGCAGCCAGGTGGGGCGGCGCGATCGGGCATAACTGCTGCGCCAGCAGGTAGCCACGCTTAACCCAGCGCGCGTTTTCGATCTGCTCGCGTTCGGGGGTTTCCACTGCGAACAGCGGGTGATCCGCGCTGCAATAGATCGCCTGCGTCTCCTCCAGCCACGGCTGATAGCGCAGCGCCTCCAACTGCTGACCGAAGTAGCCGATGCCCAGATCGAGCTGCCGGTGCAGCAGCCCCTGTTCAATCTCGCTCGGTGAACAGATGCGGCACTGCAGCTGCACGTCCTGATGCCGGCGTTGAAAGTGTTTGATGGCCTGGCTGAACGGATTGCCCGGTAGCGAGACCAGATTATCTACCAGCCCAATCTGCAGATCGCCGGTCAGCAGGCCGTTCAGCGACTGGCTGACCCGGGTGAAGTCGCGGGCGGCGTTGAACAACGAGCGGCAGGCGATCAGCATGCGTTCACCCTTGGGCGTCAGCCGGAAGCCGGAGCGGCCGCGCTGGCACAGGCGAAAACCCAGCCGGGTTTCCAACGAAGCCAGGTGAGTGCTGATGGTGGACTGATTCATCATCAACGTTTCCTGCGCGGCGCTGACGCCCTGGGATTCCGCCACCGCAACAAACACCCGCAGCAGTTTCAGATCGATATCGCTTAGGTTGGTGAGCATCTGCCCCTCCGCAGAGCATCGGCCGGTTAACTCATTTTTAACATTGCGAAAATGGGTACGGCGCTGAAGATATGGCCTTCCTTATGGCATGAAGTTGAAATAAAAATCAATACTTCAATAGGTTAGTTACATCGCGTTTTTCGATGTTTACATGCAAAAGCGGGAATGGTAGTCGAGGCGGCCAACGGGGTAGTCTGCGAATGTTGCTTAAATGTTTCAATCTATCGCAGACTACGACAAGGAAACGCCATGCTGAACCAACCCCAAAGCGGCAACGACATGCCGCGCTTTGCCGGTATCCCCACCATGATGCGCCTGCCCGCCGCCGAACAGGCGCGCGGTCTGAACGCCGCCTTTGTCGGCATTCCGCTGGATATCGGCACCTCCAACCGCAGCGGTACCCGCTATGGCCCGCGCCAGATCCGCCAGGAGTCGGTAATGATCCGCCCCTACAACATGGGCACTGGCTCCGCCCCGTTCGAACGGCTGCAGGTGGCCGATCTGGGGGATGTCGCCATCAACCCCTACAGCCTGGCGGACAGCGTGCAGCGCATCGAGGCGGCTTATCACGAGATCCTGGCGCACGGTTGCACGCCGTTGACGCTCGGCGGCGATCACACCCTGACGCTGCCGGTGCTGCGCGCCATTGCTCGTCGGCATGGCCCGGTGGGGCTGATCCACGTCGATGCGCATTCCGACACCAACGAGGAGATGTTCGGCGAGCGGCTGGCGCACGGCACCACCTTCCGCCGCGCGTTTGAGGAAGGACTCTTGGCGCCGGAAAAGGTGGTGCAGATCGGTCTGCGCGGCAGCGGCTATGCGGCCGACGACTTCGACTGGTCGCGTCGCCAGGGCTTCCGCGTCGTGCCGGCCGAAGCCTGTTGGCACCGGTCGCTGACGCCGCTGATGGCCGAGATCCGCGAACAGATGGGCGACGCGCCGGTTTACCTCAGCTTCGATATCGACGGGCTGGATCCGGCCTTTGCACCGGGCACCGGCACGCCGGAGGTCGGCGGGCTGTCGGTCTGGCAGGGGCTGGAGATCGTGCGCGGCTGCCATGGGCTGAACCTGATCGGCGGCGATGTCGTGGAGGTGTCGCCGCCTTACGATCGCTCCGGCAACACCGCGCTGCTGGCGGCCAACCTGCTGTTTGAAATGCTGTGCGTGCTGCCGGTCCGCTGAGGCCGGCGCACTGACCCTACCGGCGGAGCGGTTGCGTCGGGCCCCCTGATAACAATAACAACGGTGTGGAGGTACCCATGAATCTCGATCTGCTGGTTGTGGTGTTTTACTTTCTGGTGATAGGCGCGGTGGGGTGGATGGGCATTCGCCGCGCCAATTCCAAAGAGGCGTATCTGGTCGCCGGGCGCAACCTGGGGCCAGGACTGTATCTGGGCACGCTGTCGGCGGTGGTGCTCGGCGGCGCGTCGACCATCGGCAGCGTCAAACTCGGCTACACCTACGGCATCTCCGGCGTCTGGCTGTGCGGCGCGCTCGGGCTGGGCATCGTGGTGCTGAGCCTGGTGCTGGCCAAGCCGCTGCTCAAGCTGAAGCTATATACCGTCAGCCAGGTGCTGTCGCGGCGCTATCATCCGGCGGCGCGCGTCACCAGCGGCGCGATCATGCTGGCCTATGACCTGATGGTGGCGGTGACTTCGATCATCGCCATCGGCAGCGTGATGCAGGTGATGTTCGGCCTGTCGTTCGCCGCGTCGATTCTGCTCGGCGGCGGGCTGGTGGTGCTGTATTCGACGCTGGGCGGTATGTGGTCGCTGACGCTGACCGACATCATTCAGTTCATCATCATGACCGTCGGCATGATGCTGGTGCTGATGCCGATGAGCATCGTCAAGGCCGGCGGCTGGGAAGCGTTCGCCAGCCAACTGCCCGCCGGTTACTACCAGCTGTCGTCGATCGGGCTGGACACCATTCTGGTGTTCTTCCTGATCTACTTCTTCGGTATTCTGATCGGCCAGGACATCTGGCAGCGGGTGTTCACCGCCCGCAGCGCCAACGTGGCGCGCTTCGCCGGGCTGGGGGCGGGCGTCTACTGCGTGCTGTACGGCGTGACCGGCGCGCTGATCGGCATGGCCGGCAAGATCGTGCTGCCGTCGCTCAGCAATACCGATGGCGCCTTTGCCGCCATCGCGCAAGCGGTGTTGCCGGTCGGCGTCAGCGGGCTGGTGGCCGCGGCGGCACTGGCGGCGCTGATGTCCACCGCCAGCGCCTGCCTGCTGGCGTCCTCCACCATCGCGCTGGAAGACGTGCTGCCGACCATTCGCCGCAAACCGTCCGGCGGGCTGGCCGCCGGGCGCTTTACCACGCTTTTCATGGGTGCGGTCATGCTGGGGCTGGCGTTTGTGGTGCGCGACGTGCTGGCGGCGCTGACGCTGGCTTATAACCTGCTGGTGGGCGGCATGCTGATCCCGCTGGTGGGGGCGATCTTCTGGCCGCGTGCCACCAGCGTCGGCGCCATCGCCAGCATGCTGACCGGCAGCCTGTGCGTGGTGGGGCTGATGGTCTGGCACGGCATCGACGCCAACAGCCCGATCTACGGCGGCCTGTTGGGCGGCGGCGTCGCCTTCGTGCTGGGCAGCCTGCTGAGCCGCCCTGCGCCGCAGCTGCAGGCTCAAACTGAACGCTGAGGCGCGATCCGGGCTTTTATCACGGCGCCTTTACTGATTTACTGAGGAGCAGGGCGCATCGCCGCCCTGTCGGTTTAACGGTGAGGGTAAGGAGAAAGTGAGTCATGGGTAAAATCAGCGTCGCATGCTGCCAGTTAGCGCTGCGGGTAGGGGAAGCGGAGCATAATCGGGCGCTGTCTGCTCAGGCTATCCGTCATGCGGCGCAGCGCGGCGCCAACGTCATCGTGCTGCCGGAGCTGGTGAACAGCGGTTATGTGTTTCGCGATAAGGCGGAGGCGCTGACGTTGGCCGAGGCCGACGACGGGCCAAGCGTCAGCTTGTGGGTTGCCCTGGCGTGCGAATGGGATGTGGCGATCGTCGCCGGTTTCTGCGAGCGGCTGCCCGATGGCGGGGTGGCCAACAGCGCGGCGTTGATCGATGCGCAAGGCGTGAGGGCGATTTATCGCAAGGTTCACCTGTGGCATGAGGAGAGCACGATCTTTACCCCCGGCGATCGGCCGCCGCCGGTCGTCGAGACGCGCTTTGGCCGGTTGGCGGTGATGATCTGCTACGATCTTGAATTCCCTGAGTGGGTGCGGCTGCCGGCGCTGGCCGGTGCTCAGCTGCTGTGCGCACCGGTCAACTGGCCGCTGGCGCCGTGCCCACAGGGCGAACGGCCGGCGGAGATGGTGAAGGCGCAGGCCAACGCCGCCGTCAATCGGCTGTTCATCGCGGTGTGCGATCGCTGCGAAACGGAACGCGGCGTCGAGTGGATCGGCGGCTCGGCGATCGTCGACGCCGACGGTTACCCGTTGACGCAGAGCCTGGCTGGCGAAGGCATGGTGCTGGCGGAAATGGATATCAGTACGGCTGATGACAAGCGCATCGGCCGCTACAATCATGTGCATTGCGATCGGCGGCCGCTACTGTATTGAAGCGGCGGGGCGGGCTGCCCCGCCGAGGTTTTTGGCCGACGGGAACCGCCGCTGTTTTGGCGCTTACAGCCAGCCTGATTTCTTCAGCTTCTGATACAGGAAAATGCAGCCGACGGCGGTCACTCCCAGCGTGGCGTGATAGGCCCACGGGAATTTCAGTTCCGGCATGTCGGCGAAGTTCATCCCGTACAGGCTGAAGATCACCGTCGGGATAGCCAAAATCGCCCCCCAGCCCGCCAGCCGTTTCACCACTTCGTTCTGTTTGACCGTCACCAGCGCCAGATTGACGTGCATGGCGTTGGTCAGCATTTCGCGCATGTCGTCGATGTTGCTGACCACCTGATGCGCATGATCCTGCACGTCGCGCACGTAGGCGCGCAGCTCTTTCGGGATCACTTCTTCGTGCAGACGGATCAGCTGGTTGCAGATTTCATCCATCGGCAGCGCGGCGTTGCGCAGCGCCAGCAGGTGGCGGCGCAGAGTATAGACGTTCTCAATCGCCGCCTGATCGAACTCCGACTGGAACATGTTGGCTTCGATGTTCTCGATGGTGCTCTCGAAGCGCGCCACCACACTGCGGTAGTTATCCACCACGAAGTCCAGCACCGAATAAAGCGCGAAGCCCGGCCCGCGGCACATCTGCTTGTGATTCTCTTCCGCCTTGGCGCGGATCGGCGCATAGCTGGGCGAAGCGCCGTGGCGCACCGTCACCAGAAAGTTTTTGCCGACGAAGAAGTGCGTCTCGCCGTATTCGATTTCGTCGTTCTCGCCCCATTGCGCGGTTTTCACCACGATGAACAGCGAGTCGCCATAGGTCTCCAGCTTCGGCCGCTGGTGTGCGCACAGCGCGTCTTCGATCGCCAGGTCATGCAGCCCGAACTCTTCCTGCACCTTGCGCATAAACGCCGGCTCCGGCTGCCGGAGCCCCAGCCAGATGAAAGTGTCCGGTTGTTTGACCACCTCGCTGATATCGTCGATGGTCACTTCGCCCAGCCGTTGGCCGGCTTTGTACGCCACGCAGTTCACCACCATGCTTTTGCTGTCCATCGGTCCGTCCATTAATCAGTCAGGGTTTTGGTGAGAAAATAGCACTCATGTTCCACCGGATAATCTTTCAACGTCATTTGCAGTTGATAGCCGAGCTTTTCGTAAAACGGTCGTGCCTGGAAGCTGAAGGTGTCCAGACGGGCGTAGCGGCAGCCGCGCGCCTGCGCCTCTTGTTCGGCAGCGCGCATCAATCGGCCGCCGAGGCCGCTGCCGCGTTGGGAGTCCGCCACCCACAGCCACTCGACGCTCAGCCAGTTGCCCCAGGTTTCGGCGGTCAGCCCGCCGATCACCGTGCCGGACTCGTCGCGCGCATAGACGCTGAGCGGCTTGCGGTGACGGGCATCGATATGCGGCAGGTTGTAAGCGCGCAGGCCTTGCCTGATCGCATCAAGGGTTTGTTCGTCGATCGCGTCGGTAACGGTAATGTCCATTTTTCCTCCTGGGTGATGCGTTAACTTAAGCACACTACGGCTAAAAGGCAACCTGTTGAAATGTAATGTAAACGACCATTCCGACTGGGTGAGCTACACTAAACGGGTCATTTTATCCTCAGGAGGACGCCATGCCCCGATTGACTCTGCTGGCCGGGTTGCTGCTGTGCAGCGGCCTGCTGCACGCCGCGCCGACGGTCAGCCAACTGCAGGACGGCCTGGAACATCCGTGGTCGCTGGCCTTTTTGCCGGCGGAGCAAGGCCTGCTTATCACCGAACGGCCCGGCCGGCTGCGGCTGTGGCAGCAGGGCAAGGGCCTGTCGCCGCCGATCGCCGGTGTGCCGCAGGTCTACGCCGAGGGGCAGGGCGGCCTGCTGGAAGTGTTGCCGGCCCCCGACTTCAGCGCCAGTCGCCGGGTATATCTCAGCTTCGCCGAACCGGGCGAGGGCGGCAAAGCCGGTACGGCGGTCGGCTATGGCCGCCTGAGCGACGATGGCCGGCGGCTGGAAAACTTTAAGGTGATCTTCCGTCAGCAGCCCAAGCTGTCGGTCGGCAATCATTTTGGCGGCAAGCTGGCGTTCGACAGGCAGGGCTATCTGTTCATCGCGCTGGGTGAAAACAACCAGCGGCCGACGGCGCAGGAGACCGACAAACTGCAGGGCAAACTGGTGCGGCTGACCGCCGAAGGTGCGGTACCGCCGGATAACCCCTGGGTCGGCCAGGCCGGCAAACGGCCGGAGGTTTGGTCTTACGGCCACCGCAATCCGCAAGGGCTGGCGTTGAACCCGTGGAGCGGCGCGATCTGGGAACATGAGCACGGCCCGCGCGGCGGCGATGAGCTCAATATCCCGCTGCCGGGTAAAAACTATGGCTGGCCGCTGGCCACCTACGGCATCAACTATTCCGGCCAACCGATACCGGAGGCCAAAGGGGAACGGGTGCCCGGCACCGAACAACCGCTGCACTACTGGCGAGTCTCGCCCGGCCTCAGCGGCATGGCGTTTTATGACGGCCAACGCTTCCCCGCCTGGCGGCACTCGCTGTTCATCGGCGCGCTGGCGCAAAAGGAACTGATTCGCCTGACGCTGGAGAGCGACAAGGTGGTGGCGGAAGAGCGGCTGTTGGGCGATCGCGGCGAACGCATCCGCGAGGTGCGCAGCGGGCCGGATGGCTACCTGTATCTGCTGACGGACGAACGGAACGGCAAGCTGCTGAAGGTCGGGGCGTCGTAGCGCCCCGCATCGATTAGGTGAGCGCGCTCATTACGCCGCGCTGGTAGGCTGGGCGAGCGCGCAGCTGCTGATACCAGCGCTCCATGTTCGGCCGTGAGCGACGGGCGATCGGCATTTCGAACCAGGCGTAGGCGAAGCTGCCGAGCGGAATATCGCCGAAGCCGAACGCTTCGCCGGAGAGGTAGGGCTGGCGCGCCAGCGTCTGTTCGATGACGTCGAAGTGTTTTTCCAGCGTGGCGATCGCCGCATCGATTTTCGCCATGTCGCGCAGCTCGGGCGCGGTACGCACCAGGCCCCAAAAGACGATGGTGAAGGCCGGGACGATGGTTGAGGTGGTCCAGTCCATCCATTTCTCGGCGGCGGCGCGCGCCTGCAGATCCTGCGGATAGAACGTCGCATCGCCGAATTTCGCCGCCAGGTAGCGCACGATGGTGTTGGATTCCCACAGTACGAAGTCATCGTCCTGCAGCAGCGGCACCAGGCCGTTCGGGTTCAGCGCGCGGTAGCTCTCTTCGTTTACCTTGCCGAACGCGCCGCCGGCGTTGATGTGGGTGAAGTTCAGCTCCAGTTCGGCGGCGCACCACAGCACCTTCCTGACGTTGTTCGAATTCTCACGACCCCAAATGGTCAGCATTGGATAGCTCCGTTAGCGGATTAAGGACCCTTAATACCTACGCCACAACGCGCTTTTTGTCACACCGCAGGGCACTTTTTGTCTGCCATTCAGCGTTCCCAACGGCACACTTCCCAGCCGCGTTCCACCGCCAGCGCGTTCAACTCGCTGTCGGGGTTGATCACCGTGGCGCTGTCGACGAATTGCAGCATCGCCTTGTCGTTGAGGGAGTCGCTGTAGCCGTGGCTGTGCTCGAATTTCAGATGTGGATGCTGCGCCAGCCAGTGCTGCAGGCGGATCACCTTGCCCTGCTGATAGGTCATGGTGCCGTAAGTGTTGCCGGTAAAGCGGCCATCGCTGATTTCCACGCCAATCGCCAGCGCATCGTCGGCACCGAGCTGTTCGGCTATTGGCGCCACCAGATGCTCGCCGGTGGCGGAGATCACCAGAATGCAGTCGCCGCGCTCGCGGTGCCACTGCAGGCGTTCACGGGCGGCGGGGTAGACGCGCGGCAGGATGTCGCGCCGGATGTAACGCTGCACCCAGCCGGCCACGGTTTGCACGCTCAGGCCGGTCAACGGTGCCAGCGTAGCCTGCATATAGTCCTCCATCGACAGCTTGCCCTGATAATAGAGCTGCATCAGCTGCTGCTCCTGCAGTTCAAGCTCCGCCGGCGCGAATCCCTGGCCGACCAGCCAGCGGATCCACAGGCTGGCGCTGTCATCGTCAATCAGGGTTTCATCCAGGTCGAATAAGGCTAAATCCATCAGTATTTCTCCGGCAGGCAGGGTATGAGGTCGTTTACAGGATAGCGGATAGCGCACGTCGCCAGCCAGCGGCGTCGGCGAAATTGCGCAGAGCATAAGAAACATTGATGACGCTTTTGCGACAGTTTGTTGAACGTTTGCATAACTTAGAACGCAACAATATTGGCCGCCCCGGCGAACGCGGTGCTAACTAGAAGACCAATGCAGCCACCCGCTGGGGGGAGTGACCATGTTGATTATTCGCCTGTATGGCAGCCCGATCGTGATCGGGGAAGACGAGGAACCGCAAGATGACGCATCTGACGACGCTGAAAACGCTGCCGCTGCTGGATCTTTCGCAGCTTGACGGCGATGCGCGCCAGCGGCGCGCCTTTCTTGACGATTTGCGCGCGGCGGCGCGCGACGTAGGTTTTTTCTATCTGCGCGGTCACGGCGTGGACGGCGCGTTGAATGCGCGGTTGCAGCACGCCGCGCGGCAATTTTTCGCCCTGCCGGAAGCCGACAAGCTGGCGGTGCAGATGGTGCGCTCGCCGCATTTTCGCGGTTATAACCGGGCGGCGGCGGAGCTCACGCTCGGCCAGCCGGACTGGCGCGAGCAGTTCGATATCGGCGCCGAACGTCCGGCGCTGACGCTGGCTGACGACACCCCGCGTTGGGCGCGCCTGCAGGGGCCAAATCAGTGGCCGGCGGCGCTGCCGGCGCTGAAACCGCTGCTGCTGCAGTGGCAGCAGGCGATGACCGCCATGTCGTTGCGGCTGCTGCGCGCTTTCGCGCTGGCGCTGTCGCTGCCGGAGCAGGCTTTCGATCGCTTGTACGGCGATAAGCCCAACGAACACATCAAACTGATTCGCTACCCGGGGCGGGACGCTACCGGCAGCGCACAGGGCGTCGGCGCACACAAGGACTCGGGTTTTCTCAGCTTCTTGCTGCAGGATGCGCAAAAAGGGCTGCAGGTGGAGGTCAGCGAGGGGCGATGGATAGACGCACAGCCGCGTGAAGACACTTTCGTGGTGAACATCGGCGAGCTGCTGGAACTGGCGACCAACGGTTATCTGCGCGCCACGGTGCACCGGGTGGAAACGCCGCCGGCGGGGCGTGACAGATTATCGATCGCGTTCTTCCTCGGCGCGCGTCTGGACGCGGTGGTGCCGCTGTATCAACTGCCGCCGCAGCTGGCGGCGCAGGCGCGCGGCCCGGCCAGCGATCCGCTCAACCCGCTGCTGCGCGATGTCGGTTACAACTACCTGAAAGGGCGCATCCGCTCCCACCCCGATGTAGCGCATCGCTTTTATCAGGACGTTATCGGCCTCTGAATATCAGGCATAAAAAAGCCCGGCGTGGCGGCCGGGCTGAGAGGTGCGCTGATGCAGCGGTTATTCCGCCAGCGCTTGCTTCAGATCGGCGATCAGATCTTCCACATCTTCAATCCCCACCGACAGGCGTACCAGCTGTGGCGTGATGCCGGTTTGCAGGCGCTGTTCCAGCGGAATGGAGGCGTGCGTCATGCTGAATGGCTGGCTGATCAGGCTTTCCACGCCGCCCAGGCTTTCCGCCAGGGTGAACAGGCGCGAACGCTTGATGACCCGGCGTGCATAGGCGTCGTCGCCTTTCAACCGTACCGAGATCATGCCGCCGAAGCGCGTCATCTGGCGCGCCGCCAGCTCGTGCTGCGGATGGCTCGGCAGGCCGGGATAGTAGACGTTTTCCACCTGCGGCTGGCTCTCCAGCCATTGAGCGATGCGCAGCGCGCTGTCGCTGTGGCGCTGCATGCGCAGCGCCAGGGTACGAATGCCGCGCAGCGTCAGGAAGCTGCTGAACGGATCGAGAATACCGCCGACCGCGTTTTGCAGGAAGCCGAGCTGTTCCGCCAGCGCCGGGTTATCGCCCACCGCCGCGACGCCGGCCACCACGTCGGAGTGGCCGTTGAGGTATTTGGTGGCGGAGTGCACCACCACGTCAAAGCCCAGATCCAGCGGGCGTTGCAGATACGGCGAGGCGAAGGTGTTGTCCGCCACGCTGATAAGTTGATGCTTTTTGGCGATCGCGGCGATGGCGCTCAGATCCGCCAGTTTCAGCAATGGGTTGGTCGGGGTTTCCACCCAGATCATTTTGGTATCCGGTTCGATCGCCTGTTCCAGCCCGGCGAGATCCGCCGGTGACACGTAGGTGACGCGCAGGCCGGCGGTGCGGCTGCGCACCTTTTCCAGCAGGCGATAGGTGCCGCCGTACAGGTCGTCCACCGCGATCAGGTGGCTGTCCTTGTCGAGCAGCTCCAGCACCGTGGAGCAGGCCGCCAGACCGGAGGCGAAGGCGTAACCGCGGCTGCCGCCTTCCAGTTCGGCGATGGCGCTTTCCAGCGCGGTGCGCGTCGGGTTGGCGCTGCGGGAATACTCATAGCCGGTATGCTCGCCCGGCGCCGGTTGGGCGTAAGTAGAGGTGGCGTAAATCGCCGGCATCACTGCGCCGGTCGCATCCGGGGTGTAACCGGCGTGAACGGTCAACGTATCAAACTTGGCCATAATGGGTCCTTATTAACGTAATTTTTGGCGCCAGGCGTTAAGCACGTCTGTGCGGGTAATCAGGCCGAGGAAGCGCTCGCCGTCGAGCACCACCGCGACGTGGCCATGGTTGAAGGTGGCCTGCAGTTCCTGATAGCCGGCTTCCTTTTGCAGCGTATTGACCCGCTTGGTCATCGCGCTGCTGGCCGGCAGGCTGAAGTGGGCGGCGTCGGCCTGGACGGCGTTCAGCAGATCCCACTCATCGATCAAACCGACCACCCGATCGCCTTCCAGCACCGGCAGCTGCGAGATGTCGTACAGCCGCATGCGGGCGTGCACGATCGCCAGCGTGTCGTCCGGCGCGGCGGAAACGGCGGCGCCCTCGTCGTGGCGGTAGGCGATCAGATCGCGCAGATCGCCGTGCTGTGGCTTGCTCAGCAAGCCCTGTTCCAGCATCCAGTGATCGTTATACATTTTAGACAGGTATTTGTTGCCGCTGTCGCAGACGAAGGTCACCACTCGCTTGGGTTCGGTCTGTGCGCGGCAGTAACGCAATGCGGCGGCCAGCAGGGTGCCGGTGGACGATCCCGCCAGCACGCCTTCCTTGCGCAGCAGGTCGCGCGCGGTGGTGAAGGCTTCGGCGTCGCCGATGCGGTAAGCGTTGCGCACCTGGTCAAAGTCGCTGAGCGGCGGGACGAAGTCTTCGCCGATGCCTTCCACCAGCCAACTGCCCGCTTCGCCGACTTGGCCGTTGTCGAGATAGTCCGCCAGAATAGAGCCGGCAGGGTCGGCCAGCACGAATTCCGTCTGCGGCGATACTTCGGCGAAATAGCGGCTCAGCCCGCCCAGTGTGCCGCCGGAACCGACTCCGACCACGATGGCGTCTACGTCATGTTCCATCTGTCGCCACAGTTCGGGCGCCGTGGTGGTGGTATGGGCCGCCGGGTTGGCCGGATTATTGAACTGGTCGATATAAAAAGCGCCGGGGATCTCTTCCGCCAGGCGTTTAGCGTAATCCTGATAGTAAGCCGGATGCCCCTTGCCGACGTCCGAGCGGGTCAACAGCACTTCCACGCCCAGCGCGCGCAGGTGGAAGATCTTCTCGCGGCTCATCTTGTCCGGCACCACCAGCAGTAGCTTATAGCCTTTCAATGCCGCCACCAGCGCCAATCCCAGGCCGGTATTGCCGGCGGTGGCTTCGATGATGGTGCCGCCCGGCTGCAGTTTGCCGTCGCGCTCGGCCTGTTCGATCATCGACAGCGCCACGCGGTCTTTGATCGAACCGCCGGGGTTTTGATTCTCCAGCTTGACGAACAGCCGGCACGGGCCGGTATCGAACTGGGTCAGTTCCAGCATCGGGGTATTGCCAATCATCTCGATGACGGAATGGGGGATCGCCATGACTCATCTCCAGGATTATTCGGTATAAAAGTCTTTGTGTGGATGATAGCGCTGAGGATAAGCGCTTTAAAAAGAACAAATAACGGTTCTATATGCCATTATGGAATATATTAATCTTTTTTAGACGTATGGATGCGCAGATGTTTAGCGGTGCAGATGCTTGGCCGTGTAGCCGTGAGTGGGCGGAGAAATAGACGGTGCGGCGCTTTTTTGAGCGATAAGCGGGGGCCTGCGTACAGTTATGTAAAAATGCTGAAAATTCACGCTAAACCCTGCAAAAATAAGATAAATCACATAAACTCACAGCAAGGGCATTTTCGGTGCGTTGCGTTACCCATTACGGGCGCCGCAGGGGGTTGCGGCCGGCACGCGCGCACCGGGCCACTCTCGCTGGTTGGCTTAAAACGTGAACATGTTTGAAAGTTAACGCTATTTCAATGGTTTGAATGGACACTCTGGCGACGTCATGATGAAAAAAAACTTATCCACTTCCCTGAAAAAACTGACCTTCAGCGTAGGCATCCTGTTGCTGGCCGCACCGGCCGTGCACGCGGCCGAGCCGCCGGCGCCACCGCAGGTAGACGCCAAGGCCTTCATTCTGATGGATTACAACAGTGGCAAGGTGCTGACCGAAGGTAACTCCGACACCCGCCTCGATCCCGCCAGCCTGACCAAGATCATGTCCAGCTACGTGATCGGGCAGGCGATCAAGGCCGGCAAGATCAAGCCGGAAGACATGGTCACCGTCGGCAAAGACGCCTGGGCGCCCGGTAACCCGGCGCTGCGCGGTTCTTCGCTGATGTTCATCAAGCCGGGCGATCAGGTGCCGGTGCTGGAGCTGAATAAGGGCATCGTGATTCAGTCGGGCAACGACGCCAGCATCGCGCTGGCGGACTACGTGGCGGGCAGCCAGGATTCGTTCGTCGGCCTGATGAACAACTACGCCAAGTCTCTGGGCCTGCAGAATACCCACTTCCTGACGGTGCATGGCCTGGATGCGGAAGGGCAGTACAGCACCGCGCGCGACATGGCGCTGCTGAGCCAGGCGCTGATCCGCGACGTGCCGGACGAATACGCGCTGCATAAAGAGAAAGAGTTCACCTTTAACAAGATCCGCCAGATTAACCGCAACCGTCTGCTGTGGAGCAGCAACCTGAACGTCGACGGTATCAAGACCGGTTACACCAGCGGCGCCGGTCACAACCTGGTGGCGTCGGCCACCGACGGCCCGATGCGCCTGATCTCGGTCGTGCTGGGCGCGCCGAGCGATCGCGTGCGCTTCAGCGAAAGCGAAAAGCTGCTGACCTGGGGCTTCCGCTTCTATGAAACCGCAACGCCGATCAAGGCCGATAAACCGTTCGTTACCCAGAAGGTATGGTTCGGCGACGTCAGCGAAGTGCCGCTCGGCGTGGCGAAAGACGCCTCGGTCACCATTCCGAAAGGACAGATGAAAAACCTGAAGGCCAGCTACAAACTGACCCAACCGACGCTGGAAGCGCCGCTGGCGAAAAATCAGGTGGTCGGCACCATCGACTTCCAACTGGACGGAAAAACCATCGAGCAGCACCCGCTGGTGGTGATGCAAGAGGTGAAAGAGGGCAACTTCTTCAGCCGCATCTGGGATATGGTGATGATGAAGCTGAGCCAGTGGTTCGTCGGGATCTTCGGCTAAATACCCTGATGTGAGGAGCGCGCCTCAGGCGCACGATCCTTGACCAAGCCGCAACGGAGACGTTGCGGCTTTTTTTTCGCGAGTTGCTGAGATGCGGGCGTTTAAAAGTAGTCCACCAGCATGGTGGCGCCGCTGGTGAAATCACCTTCTGCCAGGGCGACGGCGCTGTTTTTTACCGGCACCGCATCAAGCGTCGGTGGATTGGCGTAATCGATGTTCAGCGGTGTATTGATGGCGAAGGCCTTGCCGTTGGCCAACAGCTTGATGCCCAAGCCATTAACGCTGCTGGTTAACACGCTGCCATCGAAGGCCGCCGCGCTGCCCATGATCTTCATTTTCAGCTGGCGGCTGTTATCCAGAAACTCGCATTTGATGCTGTAATCGATGCGTTGCATATAGCGAGTGCCGTCGATGCGCTTGATGCCGACCTTGCCGAAGTCGATATCGATGGTGCGCCCGTCGTTGATCACGCAAGGCGGGGGCGCCACCACGGTGGCGGTGATGTTGACCTTGGTACCCTGGTCGGCGGCCTGAGCGGCGGCGCTCATCAGGCTTAGCGCCCACAGCAGAGCGCAGCTCTTTTTCCTCGTCATGTTCATCCTGGCTCCCGTCTCAAGGTGCGCTGAAAATCAGCGTGGCCGAACCCGACAGCGGGCCGGTGGCGATGCTGGTGTAAGGAACATTGTTCTTCACCGGCACAAAGGTCACGGTATCGTTGCCCAGACCGTTGACGATACGCGTTCTGAAGGCATTATTGGGCTTTACCACCGCGCCGTTGTACACCATGGCCACGCCGACGTTGGGGTTGCTGGTCTTGATAAAATCGCTGGAGAAACCGCTGGCGTCGCTGACCATGCGGATCAGAATATCCTGCGTCGCGCTCTGATCGTCGCATTGGTAGCTGAGCGCTTTGTCCTGTTTTATCTGGGCATCGCTGGCGCTCTGGGTCAGAAAGTCCTGGCGGATCTGGCCGAAGTCGACGTTAATTTGCTGACCGTTGTTGATGGTGCAGCTGGTGGTGACGAAGTAAGCGTCATTGTCGGCGATCAGGCGCCAGCGATAAACGCCGCACTGTGGGCAGCCAGGCTGATCGTTGGTCTGAATAAAGTTGATTTGGCCGATGACGTCGCCCTTATTCACCTTGATGTCCGGCGTTGGGAAACGGTTCAACACGATATAGACCCGGATGGCGACCGACTGGGTCTGTAACCCGGTAAGGCTGAGTACGCTGATACCTGATGGCACCGGAGAGTTGTAATCGCTGCCGTTGATGGTGGTACCGCTGCCGATGGTGCCAAAAATCGCACTGTTCATCGACAGCGCCGGACTGTCGGTTTTGAGATAGTCATACCAGCTCGCGACGTCGTTTTTACAGGTGACCTGGCTGACGTTGACGATTTCGTTTTTGCCATAAGAAAGCTGTGGCCCGATGCGTACCCGGACGTCAACCGGCGTGGTCGAGCCCCCGGGTGGAATCAGTCCGCCATCGGACGTGCGGCAGGTAAATGCGTTGGCATTGCCAAGCAGCAGGAAGAAAGATAATGCCAGGCAGCAGCGTAAAAATAGCAGGGCTGTTTTTATCACGATAATATCCCAATATATATAAATAGTGTGCGGCGTTACTCCGCAATGAAATATTGCCAATCAGGCCGGCTACGCCATATTTATTCCGTTAAAGAAGAATGGGGTGTATCTCTGTTGGATCTGTCGTCGTTATCACCGCTCAACAATGCGGTGGGATACCACCTCAATGAGTTGTTGATGGAACCGTCCGTCACAATCACTTTTTGCCGGGCGACAAGATCCAGCAGCAGCCGCCGAGCCCGGTAAACACCGACGTTGACGGCATTGGCCAGTTGCCGCGTCGACAGCCATTGCTGCTGTGGCGGCAGCCCGGCGACGGGGCACTTGCGGGGTGACTGTGCGAATAATGTTTGCAGCAGATCATGCTGCAATTGCCGTATTTCCTTTTGTTTCGGAGATAACGCTTCCATAGCACTTCCTCTGTATTCCGATTGCCGTATTCCTAAGAAAAAACAAACTTTCGCTGCCTACCAACAACGAGGTAAAACGCGAACAAAGAAAATTCCTATCTATTTATCAGGATTGAAAAAAAAGGCGTTGCCCGCCCCGTTTTTACCTATGCCTAGGCAGGGGTGGCGTCACGCTGAAACCTAAAATTTTGGTTTATTATATTCACAAAGCGCCACTTTGCGATCTGATTACTTGGGAATCAGAGAAAAACAGGATATTGCTCTATAAAAGTATCTTTTACGATCTATGAGCCTAAAAATAACAGTAAATTAACTTCAATTAGGAAATAAATTGCGAATGTTCGCCTTGATCAAAAAAAGCCTTTTTTTGCTGAGAGGCATTTGCCAGAATATTCATCGCCGAACAAGAAGGGCGGATTAGAAAGTATTGGCCTCGACTTGTTGTGATTTCGTTTATTTTTGAATGGCGATCTCATTAATGAGTGGGCTGCTGCGAACTTGCCGTTATCGACGAGTTTATTGTCGGTTTCCTTGGGTTTTGGCAGTTAACCAACCAGCAAGATGCTAAAGAATCAGGGCTGCGCACATATAAGCGCGAGCGGGTTTCCTGTTGCTCTTTTTCTTGATTGGAATATGCATTTTTTCTTATAAGGAATATAGGTTCTATGAAACTTAACAAAATCATGATGGCTGCAGTGATTGCATTTGGCGCAAGTTCTTTTGCACAGGCAGCCGATCAGGGACACGGTAAGGTCACCTTCACGGGCTCTATTATTGATGCGCCATGCTCTATTGCGCCTGAGTCGATCGATCAGACCGTAGATCTGGGCCAGGTTTCCAACGTGGCGTTGAAAAACGGCGGCAAATCCAACCCGCGTCCGTTTGAAATCAAACTGGAGCAGTGCGACATCACCACGCTGAAAACCGTTAAAACCACCTTCAGCGGCGTAGCGTCGTCTACCGACAAGGATCTGCTGGGTATCGCGGGCACCGCCAGCGGCGCCGGCGTCGCTATCACTTACGGTGGTCAGCCGATCAAACTGGGTGAGGCAACGACCGCGCAAACCCTGAACACCGGCAACAACACCCTGCATTTCGCTGCCTACCTGCAGGGCGAAGGCGCTTCCGCCGCCATCGTTCCGGGCGACTTCACTGCCGTAGCCGATTTCACCCTGGCTTATCAGTAAGTGAGTCTGAAGGCTTAATCAACCAGGCATGGGGTGCGCCGCATGCCTGGTGAATCTCCCTGTCAAAGGAATGTCGCGATGTTTTTACCAAGGAATCGAGCGGGTGCCGTTCTTTTGGCGTCGTTGGCGTTTGCGCCCGGCTATGCAACTTCCGCCGCGCAGGGGTGGGGCAAAGTCAACATGCACGGCGCCATTATCGACACCGCCTGCGCCATTGCCGCCGGCAGCCGCGATCAGACGATCGATATGGACACTATTCCTCTCGGGCAGATCATTCGTGACGGCCAGGGGATGACCAAACCTTTCAGTATCGAATTGGTCAATTGCATTTTGGAACGGCCGGAAAACAAGCCTGATTGGAAATTCTTTCAGGTCACATTTGATGGTTATGCGGAAGGCGCTCTGTTTGGCGTACAGGGCGATGCGCGCGGCATCGCATTAAAGATAAAAGACAGCAGCGGCACGGTGGTTATTCCAGGGAAACCTTTGCCGATGGAGGGAGTAATACCGGGAAACCGAGTGCTGAATTATTCCATGACGTTGATGCCGAATCACCAGCCGTTGAAGGTGGGAGCGTATTTTTCCACAGTGCGTTTTAAGCTGGATTATTTTTGATTTTTTCTCGTACTGACGGTTAATTCGTTATTGAAAGGACTTTATTATGCTTTCACCGGCAGGGAAGTTATTTCGTCTTCAGGCCTTGGGGCTTTGCGTTGCCCTTTCTCTGGGAAATCCCATCGCGTTGGTTTATGCCGCCGACGTTATTCAATTCAATACCGACGTATTGGACATCAACGATCGTAAAAATATCGATCTGAGCCAATTCACGCGCAGCGGCTACATCATGCCGGGCGTTTATACCATGGTGGTGCACGTCAATAAGAACGATCTGGCGGAACAGCCGGTGACGTTTATGGCGCCCGAGAACGATCCTAAAGGCAGCGAAGCCTGTCTTTCGCCGGAGCTGGTCAACCAACTGGGGCTGAAAGAAAAGCTGCTGGGCTCGCTGAACTGGACGCACGGCGGCCGCTGTCTCGATGCCTCCAGCTTGTCTGGCATGGAGGCGCGCGGCGATCTTGCCAGCTCCTCGCTGTATCTCAACATTCCTCAGGCCTATCTGGAGTACAGCTCGGAAAACTGGGATCCGCCTTCGCGTTGGGATGACGGTATTCCCGGGCTGCTGTTTGACTATAACGTCAACGCCCAAACGCAAAAACATCAGAAAGGCGGCAGCAGTTACAGCCTGAGCGGCAACGGCACCGGCGGCGCCAACCTGGGTGCCTGGCGTCTGCGCGCCGACTGGCAGGCCAACCTTAACCATCAGACCGGCTCATCTGAGCCGACCGACAAACAGTTCGACTGGAGCCGCTATTACGCCTACCGGGCGATCCCGGCGCTGCGTTCGCGGTTGACGATGGGTGAGGATTACCTGAACTCCGACATTTTCGACAGCTTGCGCTTTACCGGTGTCAGTCTGCGATCCGACGACAGCATGTTGCCGCCCAACCTGCGCGGCTATGCGCCGGAAGTGACGGGCGTGGCGAAGACCAACGCCAAGGTAGTGGTCAGCCAGCAGGGGCGCGTGCTGTATGAAACGCAGGTGGCGGCGGGGCCGTTCCGCATTCAGGACATCAACGATGCGGTTTCCGGCGAGCTGGACGTGCGCGTCGAAGAGCAAGACGGCAGCGTGCAGGAGTTCAAGATGAACACCGCCAACATCCCTTATCTGACGCGGCCGGGTACGGTGCGCTACAAGCTGGCGACGGGCAAGCCCTCGGAGTGGGGCCACCATCTGCGCGGGCCGATGTTCGGCACCGGCGAGTTCTCCTGGGGGATCAGCAACGGCTGGTCGCTGTACGGCGGGGGCATCGCCGGCGGCGATTACAACGCACTGTCGCTGGGGATTGGGCGCGATCTGATGGCGCTGGGGGCGCTGTCGTTCGACGCCACGCAGTCACGTGCGCGTTTGCCGCAGGATGGCACGTTGACCGGCGGTTCGTACCGGCTGAGCTATTCGAAGAACTTCGATGAATACGACAGCCAGGTCACCTTCGCCGGTTACCGCTTCTCCCAGGAAGACTTCATGAGCATGGGAGACTACCTGGATGCGCGTTACGAGGGCGGCCGCAGCGGCAAGAGCAAGGAGATGTACACCATCACCTTCAACAAGCAGTTCCGCGAGCTGGGGCTCAGTACCTATCTCAACTACAGCCACCAAACCTACTGGGATCGGGCGCCGAACGATCGTTACAACCTGATGGTATCGCGCTACTTCGACATCGGCGATTTCAAGAACGTCAGCGTGTCGCTGTCGGCCTATCGCAATCGCTACAACGAGCGCAACGACGACGGGATGTATCTGTCGCTGTCGCTGCCCTGGGGCAGCGCGGGCACGCTCAGTTACAACATGACGCTCGATCGCGAAGAGAACGCCCACCGGGTCGGTTACTACAACCGGGTCGATGAACACAACAACTATCAGATCAGCGCGGGCGCCGCACGCAGCGGGGCGACGGCCAGCGGTTATTACAGCCATCAGGGTGACATGGCGCAGATCAACGCCAACGCCAGCTATCAGGCCGGTCGCTACAGCGCCGTCGGCATCGGCGCGCAGGGCGGCCTGACGATGGCGGCGGAAGGGGCGGTGCTGCACCGCGTCAATACGCCGGGCGGCACGCGCCTGCTGCTCGATACCGAAGGCGTCGCCGGCGTACCGGTGCGCGGCTACGGCAGTACGGTGCTGACCAACCGTTACGGCAAGGCGGTGGTGGCGGATGTAAACAGCTACTACCGCAACAAGGCCAGCATCGATCTCAACAGCCTGAGCGACAACGTCGAGGCGACGCGCTCCGTGGTGCAGGCCACGTTGACCGAGGGGGCCATCGGCTACCGCAAGTTCGAGGTAATTGCCGGCGAGAAGGCGATGGCGATCGTCAAACTGGCGGATGGCAGCGAACCGCCGTTCGGCGCCACGGTGCTGAATGCCCGCAAACAGGAGACCGGCATCATCAATGACGGCGGCAGCGTTTACCTGTCCGGCCTCAACCCCGGCGAGCGCATGAGTGTGCACTGGAACGGCGCGGCGCAGTGTGAAATCCAGCTGCCGGCGCCGCTGCCGGCCGAAATGCTGATGAACACGTTGCTGCTGCCTTGCCGTCCTCTCGCCGGCAACAAGCCGGCGGCTGACGCCAACTGACATACACCCGGCGGAGTGCGCTCCGCCGCTAAACCGCCGGGGCGGGCTTGTCCGCCGCCGGCCGACTGGAACCGTGAAGACATGATGAATCTGACTATGACCAGAAAAACCGTTTTCCTTGTGGGCCCGCTCGCCGCCGCGTTGATGGCCGGCGTGGTCAGCCTGCCCGCTCAGGCGGCTATTGCGCTGGATCGCACGCGTGTGATTTTCGACGGCGACCTGAAAACGGTCAGTCTCAACATCAGTAACCAGAACAAACAGTTGCCGTATTTGGCGCAGGGATGGATCGAAGACGATCGCGGCAACAAGATCCAAAGCCCCTTCACCGTGCTGCCTCCGGTGCAACGGGTAGAGCCGGGCAAACCGAGCCAGGTGAAGATCCAATCGTTGCCGGCGGCGCGTCAGCTGCCGCAGGACCGGGAGACGCTGTATTACTTCAACCTGCGGGAAATCCCGCCGCGCAGCAATAAGCCGAACACGCTGCAGATAGCGTTGCAGACCCGCATCAAAATGTTTTATCGCCCGGCGGCGCTCGCCCCGAAGAAGAATGCGGCGCCGTGGCAGGAGCAGCTGACGCTGACCCGGCAGGGTGACAAGTATGTGGTGAATAACCCGACCCCTTATTACGTGACGATCGTTGAGGCGAGCGCCGGCAAGGGCGGCAAAGGGGCGGCCGGCTTTGAACCGTTGATGGTGGCGCCGAAGGCCAGCGCCCCGCTGAACGTGCCTGCCGCGAGCCTCGGCAACGGTCCGTCGCTGGCGTACATCAACGATTACGGCGGGCGGCCGCAGTTGAACTTCCGCTGCGCCGGCAGTGCCTGCCAGGTCGTGCCGGTCGCCAAATGACGAGCCGCGCGCAAGCAGGGAAGACCGAGTCATGAACACAGCGGAGTGAACGAATCATGCAACGAAAGATCCCCATGCTGTTGGGAAAGGCCTATGAACGTCATCAGCGACGCACTATCGGCCTGACGGTGTTGGCCGCGCTGATGGTACCGCTGACGGCGGGCACGATGCTGATGCTGATGCCGCCGGCCCGCGCGGTGGACAACTGGGACGTGGAGGGCGCGAACGGCACGCTCCACGTTTACGGTGCCTTGACGGAAAGCGCCTGCAGTCTGGAAATGACCACCGCTCGTCAGGAAGTGTGGCTGGGGGAGACGGGAACGGCGCACTTCCAGCGCCCGGGCGATCGCGGCACGCCGGTGGCGTTCGAGTTGACGCTGAAAGACTGTCTGCGCGCGCCGGCGAGCAGCCGTGACGCCTGGACTGGGGTGTTGGCCTGGAGCGGCAGCCAGCCTGCGGTATCCGTGGCGTTTGCCGCGCCGACGGATGACGACGCGCCGGGGTTGATCAGGGTTGCCGGCGTCACCGGGTTGGGGTTGCAGCTGGCGGATGCCAGCGGCCTGCCGGTGCGCCTTGGTGCACGTAACAAACCGGTATTGCTGACGCCAGGGCAGAACACCCTGACGTATACGGTGACGCCGGTACGCACCCCGGCGACGCTGAGCGCCGGCGCCTACCGCGCGGCGATCGATTTCCGCCTTTATTACGATTAATACGCCGCTTGCGCCGGACCGGCGCAAGCATAACCAAAGGGAGTGGCGTTATGCGCGCGACAGAGACGAACCGGCGCCGGAGCGCGCTGTTGGGGGCCAGCATGGTCATGGCGGCCAGCGTGATGGCTCAGCCGGCGGCCGCGGCGGAAAACATGCGCTTTCACGGTACGCTGGTGGCTGAGCCGTGCGTCATTCAGCCGGGAGATGAGGATATCCAACTGGATTTCGGCACCATCGTCGACAAATACCTGTATCTGAACACCCGCACCCATAGCCAAACCTTCGCGTTGCACCTGACCGAGTGCGATCTCAGCCTGGGCAATACGGTAGCCATCACGTTTACCGGCACCGAGAACATCAAGCTGCCCGGCCTGTTGGCGCTGGATGCCGGCAGCCTGGCCTCGGGGATCGGCATCGGGCTGGAGGACAGCAGCGGCAAGGCGCTGCCGCTCAATCGCGCCAGCGATAAATTCCGCCTGAATGCCGGCAACACCACGCTTACGCTGCAGGCCTATGTGCAGGGGGAGCCGGAAGCCATCCAAACGAAGTCCATCGGCCGCGGCACCTTCAGCGCGGTGGCCACTTTTACGTTGGAATACGAATAAGCGTCTACAAGGACAAAAAACGCAATGATGATTAAGCCCCTCAATCGCGCCCTGCGCCTGGGTTTGCTGTGCCTATTGGCGCTGAGCGCCGCCGCCTGTCAAAGCCAAAAGTCGGGCAAGCCCGCCGTGAACGCCAAAAATCAGACTGTGCAAGCGCCGTCGGAAGAGGCTTTGCGCAAGCAGCGTGAGGCCGAGCAGCTGCAGCAGTGCCAGCAGCAACTGGGCGCATTGCGCGCGATCGACGAGAAACAGTATCAGCGCTATAAGCAGGCCTTCGACAGCCTGATGAGCGGCGCTTCGCAGTACGCCAGCCTGCGCGCCCGGGTAAACGGCGACACGCAGGAGACGGTGGATGCGCTGTATCGCTACAAGGTCAGCTATCTGTGCGCCGGGGTGAATCAGGCGGTGTTGAGTGGCTTGGCGGATCGCGGGGAGCAGGTTAAATGAGGCTGCGTCTGCTGGGCTGCGCCGTTTTGCTATTCACCGGCGTCGCGCAGGCGGACGACGGCGTGCCGGCGCTGCTGCAGTTTGCCGAGCAGTATCAACGGCAGAACACCGAACCGGCGAGCGAAGAAAAAGCGGCGCCGGCCGAACGCGAATCGGGGCAAAAAAAGCGTGAACCCGCGAAGCGCCCGTCGGACAACAATAAGCCAGCCTCACCGGCTAAAGCTTTTACGCTGAGCCAGGAATCATTGGTGCGCGATCAACAGCTGGCGCGCCAGCGAATGGAACTGACGATGCTGCGTCAGGAACTCGCTGCGCTGCGGGAGAGGCAAGCGACGCCATCCACCGCGACGCTGCCCGACACGTCATTGCTTCGGCAGTGGATCGCCGGGTTGGGCGCCGCCTGGCGCGGCTCACCCGATGCGCAGCGCGCCGAAGCGCTGCTGCGTCAGGCGACGCAGGAAACCGCCCAAACCCAAGCGGCGGCGGCGCAGGCCGAACGGCGCGCTGCCGAGCTGGAGTCTGCGGCACAGGCATCGGCACAGACGCTTGCACAACGCCAACGCGAGCACCAGGAGGAGCTGCACGCTTTGCGCGCCGCGTTGGAAGCGAGTGAGCAGAAGCGGGCCGGAGAGCAGAAGGTGACCCAGCAGACGCGCGAAGCGCTGTTGGCGCTGCGTAAGCGGCTGCAATGGGAGATAACGCCGGAGCAGTTGAAGGATGAAAGGAAGCGCTTGTCCTATGCGGCGGGCAGTGCGCTGGGGCGGGATATTCAGGGGGTAATGACGGAGCGCCAAGGTTGGGGCGTACCGGTGGATCGCGACAGCCTGTTGGCGGGCGTCATCGATAGCGTGTCGGGGCGTTTACAGCTGCCGCCGAATGAACTGACTGCGTTGACGGCGCAGGCGGACGCCGCCGCGGTGGCCGCGCGCGAGAAACGCGTTAACGAGCAGCAGCGGCGTGATGAAGATTATCTGGCGCAGTTCCGTCAACAAAAGGGCGTAAAGCCATCGGCGATGGGCTTCTGGTATCGGGTGGATTACGCCGGGGAGGGCGCGCTGGCGCCAACGGCGGTGGTCGATGTGGTCGTGAAAGAGACGTTGACCGACGGTACGGTGATCCAGGATATGGAACTGAGCGGCAAGGTGCTGTCGCAACCGCTTTCCGAGTATCCGCCGCTGTTCCGGGAGGCGATAAGTCATCTGCACAACCACGGATCGCTGACGATGGTCGTGCCGCCCGCGCTGGCCTACGGCGAAACCGGCTATCCGCCGAAAGTGCCCCCCAACGCCACCATGGTTTATGAATTGCGTATCGACAACAGTCAGGCGCCGGCAAAGGGCGTCCAGGCGGTTAAACGGGGAGCCGGAACGGCGGGAGGGCAGGGATGAACACGATGATAAAAATCGCGCTATTTGATGAGAATCGTTACTTCAGCGCCGGTTGGCAAGAGGCGCTGGCGCTGCATTTCAGCACTTACGGCAAGCGCATGCTGTTATTGGATGCGCAGCAGGTTCACGAAGCCGATCTGGTGTTCTGCTATTTTCCTCCCGGCGTGCAAAGCTGTTTTTGTCACTTCTCGGAGGCGCAGCCTGCGGGGCGAAAAACGCTGTATTTCTCGTTGCGAACGCCGGAAGGACGGCATAAACGCACCGTCGGCAACCGATGCGCGCTGGAGGCCGGTATCATCTACCACGATATGCCGCTGGTATCGGCGCTGTATCAGGTGAGCGCCGAACTGGAGCGGCACCGCAAATGGCCGAGCAGGCTGAGCTGTGGCACGAACTGCGTATGCCAACACCGGGGCCTGACGCTGCGCGAACAGGAGATCATGCGCTGTATGACGCGGGAAATGGGGGTAACGCAAATCGCACGGCTGCTGGACATCAGCGTGAAAACCGTCAGCAACCACAAGATGAGCGTGATGCGCAAGATGGGGTTCCGGCGTAATGCCGAGCTTTACGGTTGGCTGCGGCACAGCGCGCGCCCTGGCGCCGTGGGGGCTCGAGCCGGCACAGCGCCGGGCGTTGCGGCAGGGAAGGGGCGGCATTGAGATGGCGCCGGCCAAATCGGGCCGGCCGGCGCTGTTAAGAGCCTCGCTGTCGCGATCAGTTGCAGGCCACGACCTTGATCGCCAGACCGCCCTGTGACGTTTCACGGTATTTGGCGTTCATGTCTTTACCGGTCTCGTACATGGTTTCGATCACCTTATCCAGGCAAACCCGAGGCTCGCTGGTGCGGCGCATCGCCATGCGCGCGGCGTTGACCGCCTTGACGGCGGAAATGGCGTTGCGTTCAATGCATGGCACCTGAACCTGGCCGGCGAGCGGATCGCAGGTCAGCCCCAAATGGTGTTCCATGGCGATCTCCGCCGCGATGCATACCTGCGCCGGGCTGCCGCCCAGCAGCTCGGTCAATCCCGCCGCCGCCATCGAACAGGCCACGCCGACTTCCCCCTGACAGCCCACTTCGGCGCCGGAGATCGAGGCGTTCATTTTGTACAATGCGCCAATCACGCCGGACGCCAGGAAGTAGCGGGTGTAGGAGTTGGCGTTCACCGGGCGGATGAACTTGTCGTAGTAAGCCAGCACCGCAGGGATGATGCCACACGCGCCGTTGGTCGGGGCGGTGACCACGCGGCCGCCGGCGGCGTTCTCTTCGTTGACCGCCAACGCGAACATGTTGATCCAATCGACCACGTTCATCGGGTCGATATTGTTCTTGTCTCCGGTCACCAGAATGCGGCGCAGCGCGGCGGCGCGGCGCGGCACTTTCATCGGGCCGGGCAGCAGACCTTCTGTATTGATGCCGCGCTCGATACCGGCGCTCATCACCTGCCAGACGTCGGCGAAGTGCGCGTCGATATCCGCCTTGCTGCGCAGCGCCAGCTCGTTCTGCATCACCAGGCCGGACAACGACAGCCCGGTCTCTTTACAATGTTGCTGCAGATCGTGCGCCGATTTGAACGGGTAGGGCACCGGCGTTGCACCTTCGGCAGACTGGCCAAAGTGTTCTTCGTCGACGATGAAACCGCCGCCGATCGAGTAATAGGTTTTGCTGTGCAGCAGGCGCTCACCTGCAAAGGCGCGGATGCGCATGCCGTTTTCATGCAGCGGCAGATTGTCGCTGTGGAAGTTCATGCCGCCGTGCAGCGGGAAATCCACCTCGTGGTGGCCGTTGGCCAACGTCAGGCGGTCGCGTTGTTCGACGTCGCGGATAAAGCCCGGAATGCTGTCGATGTCCACATCGTGCGGCAGGTTGCCGGCCAGGCCCATAATGATGGCGATGTCGGTGTGGTGACCTTTGCCGGTCAACGACAGCGAACCGTACACGTCGACCACCACGCGGGTGGTGTCCTGCAGCTGCTGGTGGGCGATCAGATCGTCGACGAACTGTTTGCCGGCCTTCATCGGGCCGACGGTGTGGGAGCTGGATGGGCCGATGCCAATTTTGAAAATATCGAAAACGCTGACCATGGTCTCGCCTCCTTCTTCAGGTTTCAGGCGGTTAATACGGGAAATGGGGGCAGTGCGGGAGGGCCGGCGCGCAGCGGCGCCGGCCGGACGTGATTAGCCGAGCAGGCTGAACACGATTGCAGAGATGGCGATCAAACCCATCACAACCACGAACACGTTGCTGATGTGGCCGCTGTACTTGCGCATGGCAGGCACTTTACGGATGGCGTACATCGGCATCAGGAACAGCAGCATGGCGATGATTGGGCCGCCCAGGGTTTCGATCATGCCCAGGATGCTTGGGTTCAAAGTAGCGACGATCCAGGTGGTCACCAGCATGAAGATGGCGGTCATGCGGTTCAGCTTGGCGGTGCTGACAGTTTTGCCGCGGCTCTTCATCGATTTGGCGACCAGGCCGTTGAAGCCTTCACGGGCGCCCAAGTAGTGGCCCAGGAACGATTTGGTGATGGCGACGAAGGCGATAACCGGCGCGATGTACTCGATCATCGGGTTGTTAAAGTGGTTAGCCAGGTAAGACAGAATCGAGATGTTCTGCGCCTTGGCTTCCGCCAGGTTTTCCGGCGTCAGGCTCAGCACGCAGCTGAACACGAAGAACATCACGGTCAGCACCATCATGATGTGCGCGTAAGCCAGAATGCGTGAGCATTTCTTCTCGGCGTCTGCGCCGTACTCTTCGCGTTTGGCGACGGCGAAGGCGGAGATGATCGGCGAGTGGTTGAAGGAGAACACCATTACCGGGATCGCCAGCCACAGGGTCATGATCAGGCCGTGACCCATGCCGGTACCGCTGCCGGACAGCGACACGTTTTCGAAGATGGCGCCGGTCCAGTTAGGGATAAGATAGACGGCCAGCAGCATCAGCACCGCGACAAACGGGAAGACCAGGATGCTCATGGTTTTCACGATGGCTTGCTCGCCGAAGCGCACGATGGTCATCAGGCCGACGATCAGAATCAGCGACAGGATGGCGCGCGGCGGCGAGGTCATGCCCAACTGGTGGGTGATGAAGCTGTCGACGGTGTTGGTGATCGCCACGCTGTAAACCAGCAGAATAGGGTAGATGGCGAAGAAGTACAGCAGGGTAATCAGTTTACCGGCGGTGATGCCGAAGTGCTCTTCCACCACGGCGGTGATGTCTTCACCAGGATTTTTGCCGGACAGCACGAAACGGCACAGGCCGCGGTGGGCAAAGAAAGTCATCGGGAAAGCGATGATGGCCATGATGATAAGAGGAATCAAACCGCCGATGCCGGCGTTGATTGGCAAGAACAGAACGCCTGCGCCGATGGCGGTGCCGTACAGGCCCAACATCCACATGGTATCCGTTTTACGCCAGGTACTGCTGGAGCCCGAGGCCGCAGAGGCAATTGTGCCGGTCTGTGTAGTGTCCATAAATATCTCCGAAGTGAACACGAATTTAAAATTAAAAGGCAAAACTTAAGGTTAAACCGTCAAACGTCCTATTCAGGCAACGCTTGCGGTAAGAATCAGGTGTTGCTTGCGGGGATGTTTTGGCGTCCCCCTGGTTGTTTATTGCGTTCATTACCAAGGCACAGCGCCGGGTAATTCACTAAAGACTTTTCACCGTCACGGGGTGATAAAAGTCGTTACCGCTGCCGACAGGTCTTTGCCTGTCGATTTTTGTTGGCGGCAAGATAACGATTTACAGTAGAAACAACCGTGATCCTGCTCTCAAATGCGCAATATGTGCAGTTATCCGCTTTTTAATCGATTTTTCGCGCATTTGTTGCACATTTGTGTAAGATTTTGTGCTGAGAACGCTCTCATAAAAATTTCTGCGATTATGCGGTTTGTACAATAATTGGCCGTATAAAGCGCTGTGCTCAGCAGCAAGCCGAGCAATATATTTTATGCGTGGTTTTGGATCTAGCGAAAAACCCGGATTAAGCAGTTTTAGTGACGCAGATCACATTGTGTTTTTAAGTAAAATATTGTCTATATTTTTGTTTTTAAATGTTTTTATTTAAAAATCACCGCTAATAACGAAGGGAAATTACTTACGTGGTTAGCGGATAAAAATGCGTAACCATTCATCATATAAATAACAGATAACTAACAGCTATTGGCGATATTTGCTGCAATCGCTTAAACCGCTGTTTAATTAAACAATCCGGCCTTTGGCGTTATTTATCATATAAAAGCCATAAATAGTCGTTAATTCACCCAGCCGACGGCGGGTTTAGCCTGCCAGAAAATAATCACTCGGGTGACCTGTTGCATTTTATTAACCTGATGTTGCGTGCGGATAAGCGAAAAACGCGAATCGATTGCGCATTATTTGTTCATTTTCGGGCGGGGAAAAGGGTGTGTTTCAGCGGTGCGCCGCCGGCATTGGCGGCGCTGAAGGCGTGTTAATAGCGGGCAGCGATGGCGTTATCGTTGAAGAACGCCATGAAGTCGGCGTCCGGTTGGCGATCGGTGATCACCCGATCGAACTGCGTCAATGGGCCGATGCAGGCCGGTTTGGTTTTGCCGAACTTGCTGTGATCCGCCACCAGGATCTTTTGCTGTGCCATCGCCATGGCGCGATGTTTCATCTCCAGTTCGTCGAAGTTGAAGCAGGTGGCGCCGTGCTGCAGGCTGAGGCCAGCGGCGGAGATAAAGGCGATGTTCGGGCAGATGTGATCGAACTCGTTGCGACCGCCGACGCTGGAAAAGATGTAGTTGTTCGGTTTGAACTCGCCGCCGCACAGGATCACCTTGCAGTTCGGTTTGTCCTGCAGCGCCAGGAAGGTGTTCAGCGAATGGCACACGGCGGTGAAAGTCAGTTCGTCAGCAATGGCGTCGATGATCGCCGGGGTGGTGGTGCCGCAGTCGAAAAACACCGTGTCGTTTTCATTGATCAGCGGCGCCGCCAGCAGGCCGATGCGTCGCTTTTCCGTCACCTGTTTGGCTTTTTGATCGGAAACGAAGTAGTTGGTTACGCCGTTGCTGCGCGGATCGGCCACCACGTAACCGCCCAGCAGCACCACTGCGGCCGGCTCGGCGCTCAGATCGCGGCGAATGGTCATCTCCGAGACCCCCAGCAGCACGGCGGCTTCTTTCAGGTGGATCTTGTCAGCGCGTTTTAACGCCTGAACTAGCCGGTTGATACGTTCTTCGCGCCGCGTTTCCATAGATCCGTCTTCCCACAGGTTGTAGAGGTAAAAGGCGTGCCGCCGTTTCCGGCGTTGAACACAACAATGCGGGCCAATATCGGGCCGCGTCAGCCGCCCGTATTGTCCCGCATCGAATGGTATAGGCTGCGCCCGTCAAGGCGCGCCGACGATCAGTAGCTGCCTGCCGCCGCCTGAGCGCCGGAGACGATGGCGACGCCGGAGCTGGTGCCGATACGCGTGGCGCCGGCTTTGATCATCTTCTCGGCGGTAGCGCGATCGCGCACGGCGCCGGAGGCTTTCACGCCCATTTCGCTGCCCACAGTCTCGCGCATCAGTTTGACGTGCTCTTCCCGAGCGCCGCCGGTGCTGAAGCCGGTGGAGGTTTTAACGAAGGCCACATCGAGTTCGCGACACATTTCACAAACCTGGACGATCTGCGCATCGCTGAGCAGGCAAGTCTCCAATATTACCTTCAACGGGATCGCCGCGCAAACCTCGCGCACGGCGGCGATGTCGGCTTTCACTTCGTCCAGCAGGCCGCTCTTCAGCCAGCCGACGTTGATCACCATGTCGATCTCTTGTGCGCCGGCGGCGATCGCCGCTTTGGCTTCAAAGGCTTTGGCGACGGTCAGGCCGGCACCCAGCGGGAAACCGATCACCGAGCAGACTTTTACGGTGCTTTCTTGCAGCAGCTGGGCTGCCAGCGGCACGTAGCCGGAGTTGACGCATACCGCATAGAAGTTGTGCTGCTGCGCTTCTTCGCACAGTTTGGCGATCTGCAGTTCGGTAGCGTCCATTGCCAGCAGGGTGTGGTCAACGTAGCTGGCGTAATCGATGTTTTCGGTGGTCATCGCGATTCCTTAGTGAGGTTAAGACAGTAAGCTGGATGAAATATGTGAAAATAATAACATTCCGATGTCGATAAACCTAGCGATGTTTCAAAAATGTCGACCCGATCGTCGCTATCAGGCTGTTATGCGTATAACTTAAAGGCGGGCCATTTGTTATTAAAATAACATTTCAGGTGTGCTCGCGGTCTGAGCGGGCGAAACGTTGAGGGAAAAAAGATGAAGATCAATATCGATCTAGCTCCTGAAGCTTTCGGAACACAGCGGCAGGAACTGTTCCGCAATGCGGACTTCGCGGTGAGCGCGCAACGCTGTACTGCTCGTGGGCCGACGCTGACATTGGCGAATCGCCGTGGCGCGCTGACGGTCTTGCCCTATCAAGGCCTTGCGATCTGGGACGCCGAGTTTGACGGCTACTCGCTGAAGTCGGGCCGGCGCAGCGTGCGGGGCGGTGGAAGAAAACGCGATGATACCGCCGCGTTCTGCCCCGCCTGGCCTCATCAGGACGGTGCGCCGCTCCAGATGCAACGCGTGTGGCTGCAGCTGGCGGGCGACGAGCTGACGCTGCGCGGCGAGGGGGAGCGGCCGGGCGCATGCTGGCGCATTAGCCCGGCGTTGCGTTTAGCGGCGCAGAGTGCGCAGTTCACCATTGAGATGCAGGTCACCAACCTGGCCGATCGGCCGCAGCCGCTGCAGTATGTGTGCCGTCTCAATTACGATTGCATTCCCGATGCGGTGTTCCGCCAGAATCTGCCGACGCCGGCTCTGTTGGGCGATGCGCTCGGGCGGGAGCTGCTGTGCTCCGACGATCTGTCGCGCTACGTGGATCAGGCCGAGTTCTTCATGCTGGCGCCGCAAGGCCGGCGCTATGTGACGCGCTTCGCCACCGGGCAATTCAACTATGGTCTTCGACGCATCGCCGTTCAGGGCAACCGGCAGTTGCTCTCCTTTATACAGCCGGCGAACTGTCGCCCGAATGCGCCGGAAGGAGAGGCGGGGGTGATGTTGGGAGCGGGAAAAACGCGGGCGTTCTGCGTGACCACCGGCGTGGTGTGAAAGAGACAGGGGCAGTAATACCCCTGTCATGTTGTGCGATTACTCTTTTACCCAGCCGCGGCGAATGGCGAAGGCGAATAGGAAACGATACAGGCGCGACAGCTTGTCGGCGATGACATCGCCGAACAGATTCCACACCAGTTGGGCAAACAAGCAGCCGACCATGCCGAGCAGGAAACCGCCGACCATATCCAGCGGCCAGTGCACGCCGAGGTAAACGCGCGACCAGGCGATGCCGGCGGCGACGATCATCAGCAGCACGCCGGACCAGACGCGGTGCCAGAACAGGAACGCCAGCGCAAAGGTAAAGATGGCGGTGCCGTGATCGCTCGGGAACGAGCTGTCCGGTGCGTGCGGCAGGAAGGTATAGCCGACGCCGGCGACGAACGGACGCTCATGCGGCAGCAGCGCACCGATGGTGGCGGCGGCGAGCATGGCGAACAGCAGCGCGATAGTGGTTTTCGCCACCACCTGGCGTTGCGATACCAGCTGGCTTTGCGGCCCCCACAGCCACAGGCCGACGATCAGCAGCGGCACGATGATGATCAGGTCGCGCGCCAAAAAGGTGGCGAAATCGATCATCCATTCAGGAGACGCCGGGGTCGCATTGATCCAGGCGAAAAGAAAATGGTTCAACTGTTCCATAACCGTTACCTCGTCTTGCGGCGCCAATAGCCGCTAACCGTCCAATAAATAGCCAACTGGCTTAACCAAACCCACCAACCTGCCCACAGGTTATGGGTAAGAAAATGTGCGCCGCGCATGATCTGGCCAAAGCCCATCAACATGCCGAGCGCAATGCCGCCGCACCAGCACCACCATGCCAGGCGCGGACGTTGCGGATAAAACAGGAAAAACAACGCCATGATCGCGAAACCACTCGAGGCGTGCCCGCCGGGGAAACAGCGGCCGGGGCCCGGCAGCGCCGGCTGCGCGCCAAACAGCGGGAAGGACATCGCCTTACCGCCGTATTCGATCAGATCCCACGGGCAGGAGTGCGCGCTGGTGGCCTTGAGAATACCCACCACCAGAGGACCGATGCCGATAAGCAGCATGGTCACGATCAGGCGCGCGCTGCGGCGATAGATACCCCAAAACAGCGTCAGCACCGCCCCAACAATCACAATCTGCTTCAACAGACGGTGGTTGATCAGATCCAGCCAATAATTGTTTTGCCACGGGAAATGCCCGCTGGCGGCATCGAACCAATAGTTGCTGATCGCCCAGTCCAGCTGTTCGTTGCGGGAGAGCCACAGGAACACCAGGCCGCTGAGCAGCAGGCCAAAAGCCTGCCAACGGTAAAAGGATGTCGACAGGGAGTAAAGGGCGGTTGTCTTAATTTGCGGTGCCGTTGAGGATTGATTTAATGACGATTCTGGATTCACGCGCAGGCTCGGTGACAGGATTGAATGACGCCACTGTAATAATTCTGTCTTAAGAAAACCTTAGTCCGCCGGTAAGAAAACCCTATCCGACGCTACCGCCTTCGGCTAAGGTAATCGTTTGCTTTTTCGGGATGAGAGTGTGGTGATGAAGAATAAAGCGCGTATCTTACTGTTGGCGGCCGCCGGTGCGGCCTTTTCTCCGCTGAGCTTTGGCCAACCTGCGGCCACCGGGCCGATCGTGGTGCAGGGCGCAATGCCAGTGGAAGCGGAACGTTTCGCCCAGCGGCTGGAGAACCCGCGTGAGGAGCAGATCGGCGGCTGGCGCTTTTGGCACGGCACCGTAGACGGCTACCCGGTGGTGGTGTCGGAGACCCTGAAGGGCATGTCCAATGCGGCGGCGGCCACGGCGATCGCCGTCACGCAGTTCCATCCGGTGGCGATCATCAACCAGGGCACTGCCGGCGGTCACGATCCGGCCCTTAAGGTGTATGACATCGTGCTGGGCAAATATTCGGTCAATCTTGGGGCGTTCAAAACGCCGGCCAAGGCGTTGGGGGATGGCAGCGACTCGCGGGAGTGGCAGCCGATGGATCTGTTGGCTTCCAAGGGCAGCGCCGGTGAGGACCAAAAGGCGCAAAGCCTGCGTCAGTTTCCCGCCGACCCCAAACTGCTGGCGATTGCGCAAAGCGTTAAGAGCGATTACCGACAGGGCAAAGTAGTGGAAGGGGTGATCGGTTCGGCCGACGTGTGGAACAGCGAGCTGGATCGCATTCGCTATTTCCATGACAGCTACCGGACGTCGGTCGAAGAGATGGAGACCGCCTCCGCTGCGCAGATTGCCGCCGAGTTCAAGGTGCCGTTCGTCGGCATTCGCGTGTTGTCCAACAACATCACCAATCAGGGCAAATACGATCCGCAAACCGGGCTGGCGTGCCAGGATTACGTCTATCAGGTGGTGAAGGCCTATATCGCCCAACTGAAGACACACTGAGCCATTGCTCCAGATAATCGACGATACCAGGCGATTGTCACTATTTATCGCCTATTGTAAAGAAGATTAAACCTGTGGCGAGCTTGGCGGTAGTGTATTAGTTTATAGGCGGATTATTTGACAAAAAGTGTAGGGATAAACATGAACAAGGCATCCGTTGTATTTTCCGGCCTGCTGATGGCCGTTTCCGCCAGCGCCATGGCGGCTACCTCTGGCGATGATGCGGATATCAGCAAACAGCCGCTGGAAAAGGTCGCGCCTTACCCGAAAGCCGAGAAAGGCATGAACCGCCAGGTGATCTACCTGCCGAAGCAAGAGCACGAAGAGAACTATAAGGTCGAGCTGCTGATCGGCAAGACGCTGGAAGTGGACTGCAACCGCCATATGATTGGCGGCACCCTGGAGACCAAAACGTTGTCTGGCTGGGGCTACGACTACCTGGTGCTGGAGAAGCTGTCCGAGCCGGCCTCGACCATGATGGCCTGCCCGGATAACACCAAGACCAAGAAATTCATCGCCGCTAACCTGGGCGACGCCGCGATGCAGCGCTACAACAGCCGCCTGCCGATCGTGGTGTATGCGCCGAAAGACGCGGAAGTGAAATACCGCATCTGGAAAGCGGAAGACACCGTAAGCCAGGCCGAGCAGAAATAACCGCCGCCTGACGCCGCTCCGCTAACCATCCCCGGTTGGCGGAGCCTTTCTCCTCCCTGTCTCCTTATCATTCCCGCATCGTTGACACTCGACTGATTGCTTTCGGACGTGGCTTTTAGCCGCGACCTGACAACGAAATACGCAAGTGAATACCTCTTCACAAGGGCGCTGGAAGCACGCTGCTGCACGGATGGGAGAAGATGCGTGCGTATAGAAATAGAGCAAAGAAATCTTTACTGAATTGTGATAATTTTGCCCATACCCTATTTAGGAATGACACAGAAGATAAGGATATCCAATGCGTTATCGTTCGCTAACGCTCGACGAGTACCGTAACAACTGCACACCTGCCGAGTTGCACAATGATGGTGAGCCTGTGCCGACCACGGAACCCTACGAGTGGGCAGGCACCGTATGAAACTGATTCATTTCTCCTCTGAACACACGGCGCCGGAAAGCTTTTGCCGGATACTCAACCCGACAGCAGCGCGGCATGAGCTGGAACGGCATTATCTGTTCGGCGGCGCGGCCGGCATTTCGATAAGCAGCCGGTATCCGATTACCCGCAATACTCAATCCGGTATTGGCGTCACCGGTTATCGTGAGGATGCGGCGGTGAAGCGCAGCGTTCTCGATGATATCAACCGGGGCGGCTTGCTGGCGATTGATGAGGGAATGGGCGCCTGGACGCCGACGAAATATGCCTTTTACGTCGATGCGGAAGGCCGATTACAGCGCTATCCAGGCAGCTCTCTTCCCGCCTTTTATCCTACCGGGCGCGTGATAGCCCGCTATGAAGAAATGGTCAGCCGCTATGGCCACCGGGCAAAACCGACGGTCCTGCCGGCGAGGCAGAATACGACCCGCAATCCCCCGCTGCAACAAGCCATCGCGACCGCAGTGGCAACCGTTGCCGCCACGGTGCAGGCTATCCGTCCGATGACCAAGGCAGAACGCTGGCAAGAACGCCAGTATCTGATAGGGCGAGGCAACCGCAGCATTTATCTGGATGCGCGCATGGCGGCACAGCGCCTGGCGGAGAACAACGTTGCCGTCGAAAAGGCGAAACTGGCTGAGAATGTTTACAAGACCACTAACCCGCTCAAGGAGACGATCGATATCCCCGAAGGCTGGAAGGATATCAGTAACAATGATGGGGCGCTGGGTAAACTTGGTTTAAGCAAAGATATGCTCTATGACGATGAGGATACACCGGGCTTTCTGGCTCGGGTTTATCAGCCAGATGAGAGGGTCTTTGGTAAAGCGATGAATCCGACGGTAGTGTTCCGCGGATCGCGTGCGCCCGAGTTTCCGGAGGGAATAAGCAAGGCTGCCCAGAAAGCGTTATTGAACGGCGATTTGTCAGGGATTAAAAACCTGAGTGACTGGTCAAATAACGGCGCTCAGGGGTTGGGGTTTAATTCTGAATACTACAAACAAGCCGTTATAATTGGCGATAAAATTTCGAAAGTATCAAATATTGACGTTGCAGGTCATTCATTAGGCGGTGGCATGGCTTCTGCGACTTCCATGGCCAGCGGCAAACCGGCTTGGACGTTTAATGCAGCAGGCCTGAATGCGGGAACCGTCGAAAAATACGGTGGTTCGATAATAGGCAGCGCCGATAATATTCAGGCGTATCGCGTAAAAGGGGAGTTGTTGACCAAGCTGCAGGAAGTTGATTTGTGGGAGGATGCTAAAGACCTCAAATTTTATCCGCCTGCGGTGATGGCGAAAGAACGGCTGTCCATGTTGGCGCCTGACGCAGTGGGAGTAAAACACACGCTTCCCGGTGGAACAGGCTCACTGCTGGACAAGCACGGTATAGACCAGGCGATACAATGCATTGAAAATGAAAAAGACGATGACATTGCCACAATCAAGGGAAGAATATGAAAAAAATCATACTCATTATCACGATGGTAGTGTCTACGCTCATCATGCAGGGGTGCAAACAAGGTATGGATTTACAACCACAGGATTATTTTGAAGGGACGCAGCTAGACATCGCCAACATCATCTACGAGGGTGACAGGCAAAAGCTGGATAAGGTTTTACCGACGGTAAGTAAAGAAACGTTAAACCGGCCGGGCAAGGCGGAGATGACGTTGCTATTCTGGGCGATAAATAACGCTATCTTTGACAAGAACACGCCAGAGCGACTCAAGATCATTACGGATCTGGTCAAGGCGGGGGCAGACCCATTGCAGCCAAGGCCGGAAGGGAGAAGTAGTCCCGCTGAGTATGTTATGAAAGCAGATAAGGGAATCTGGATAAAATCTATGTTAGATGGAGGGCTATCTCCTAATGCAAAAGATAAAATTAACAATAAACCCATTATATTTAAAAGTATTCTCGCGAAGAATACAGAGACATTAGAGGTCATGTTGGATTATGGTGCGGATATAAATGTAAGGAATTCATTGGGTGATACGCTACTCATCGATGCTTTAGATTATCGCTCCTATGACCACGTCATTCTTCTATTAGAAAAAGGCGCCGATAGCGATATAAGAGGCAACTCGGGTTGGACGATGGGCAATCAACTGCAACGGCTGATTAATAGAAGTCAGGACGGCAGCGAGGCGAAAGCGTCTCTTGAGCGCATCAAAGACGAACTAATTAAGCGTGGTGGGAAATGGCCGCCTGCTCCTGTCAGTCAATAAGCCGTTCTCAGTATCCCAAGGGTGTAGAGGGATACTGATACGGTAATAAAGCAAAGTTGGTCCGTGGTTATGTTAAAAATGGAGATGGCATGAGGCACAGCGCTCTTATCATTATCATGTTGCTGTCGATGCTCATGATGCAGGGATGCGAACAAGGTAGGGATCTACAGCCACAAGATTATTTTGAAGGGACACAGTTGGCTATCGCAAAAGTTATCTACGAAGGCGAGAGACAGAAGCTGAATGCGATGTTACCGACGGTAAGCAAAGAGACGTTAAACCGGCCGGGCAAGGCGGAGATGACGTTGCTATTCTGGGCGATAAATAACGCTATCTTTGACAAGAACACGCCAGAGCGGCTCAAGATCATTACGGATCTGGTCAAGGCGGGAGCAGACCCACTGCAGCCAAGAGCTGAGGGGGGGAGTAGCCCAGCTGAATTTGTTATGAAGGCGAATAAAGGCGTATGGATACAAGCTATGTTAGAGGGCGGACTTTCTCCAAATGCCAGGGATAAGGTTCATAATCAGCCCATTATATTTGAAAGTTTTGATGCGGCGAACACCGAAACATTAAAGATGTTAATTGCATACCAAGTTGATGTTGACATCAAAGGCGCGATGAACAGAACGCCATTAATTAATGCGTTGTATAACAGTTGCCCAGATCACATTGAGGTTCTTTTGGCTCATGGGGCTAATCCGTTAGCCGAAGATGACTTTAATGACAGCTTCCTCTCTCTGATTTCTGCGGAGATAGATAAAGGGGATAAGAGCAATGCGTATATAAAAAAGCTAATTAAAATTAAAGAAAAAGTAAAACAGGTGAATTAGTTCGCCTCGGCTCTCATGGGGGACAATGCTGGTCTTCTTCCGGTGCAGTACCATGACGTGATGACATACAGGAAGATGACGGGATGAGCCACCAAAGAGCACCCAGCCGACAGCGACGAGAGCGCTGTTGTTAAGTACCGTTTGTGACGCCATCTCTTTGAACAGTGGCGAACCCACAAGCAGCGTTTCTATGTTGAAACTTGCACATTGATGGGGATGCTGGCGTAAGCGACACCCAGAGGCAGGATGCTTTATGTCTGACGACGAGGCAGCGACAGCAGGTATGTGGGCTGTTTCAGGCAACAAAAAACCCGATAATCTTGAACCTAAAAGGCGGGATTATCGGGCTCCACAAAATGGGGACATCAAAGAAAAGCAGTGGCACTAATTCAGACTGCGGCCCCAAACGAAAGTTCTGACCGGCGACAAAAAAATCAAAATATTTTTATCGCCGATCCATCTCTCCCGCTAATCGATCAGCCGAGTATGCCCGGCCATAGCACCACGATGAGTGAACCCGCCAGCGTTAACAGCACGTTAGCGATGGCGTAGGTGCCGGCGTAGCCCAACGCCGGGATGTTGCTGCGCGCGGTATCGCTGATAATTTCCATCGCCGGCGCGCAGGTGCGGGCACCCATGATGGCGCCAAACAGCAGGGCGCGGTTCATGCGCAGTACGTAGGCGCCGAACAAGAAGCAGATAATCACCGGCACCAGGCTGACGATCAGCCCGGCGATCAGCATCTGGCCGCCGACCGCGCCCAGGCTGTGGCCGATGCCCGCGCCGGCGCTCAGGCCCACGCCCGCCATAAACACCATCAGGCCGAACTCTTTCACCATGTTCAGCGCGCCCTGCGGAATGTAGCCGAAGGTCGGGTGGTTGGCGCGCAGGAAGCCGAGCATGATGCCGGACATCAGCAGGCCGGCGGCGTTGCCGATGCCGAACGAGAAGTTGCTGAACTGAATGGTGATCTGGCCGATCAGCAGGCCGATGATGAAGAAGGCGCAGAACGCCAGCAGGTCGGTCACCTGGCTGTGGATCGAGATAAAGCCAATCTTCTCCGCCACGCTCTTCACCCGGCGCGCGTCGCCGCTCACCTGCAGTACGTCGCCTTTGTTGAGCACGATGCTGTCGTCGATCGGCATTTCGATCTGGCTGCGGATCACGCGGTTGAGGAAGCAGCCGTGGTCGGTCAGCTTCAGCTGGCTCAGGCGCTTGTTCACCGCGTTGCTGTTCTTCACCACGATCTCTTCGGTGACGATGCGCATGTCGAGCAGATCGCGATCGAACACTTCCTTGCCGTTGCGGAAGCTCGGGTCCAGCCGCGCGTGGGCGTCCGGGTAGCCGACCAGCGAAATCTCATCGCCCACCTGCAGCACCGCGTCGCCGTCCGGGTTGGCCAGAATGCCGTTGCGGCGGATGCGTTCGATGTAGCAGCCGGTCTGGCGATAGATGCCCAGCTCGCGCAGGTTCTTGCCGTCGGCCCAGGCCACCAGCTCGGGGCCGACGCGGTAGGCGCGGATCACCGGCAGGTAGACCTTGCGTTGGCTGTCGGTGTCCAGGCCGCGCTCGCGGGCGATCTGTTGGGCGGAGGTGGACAGATCCTGGTGCTGCAGCTTCGGCAGATAACGCGCGCCGAAGATCAGGCTGACCAGACCGATCAGGTAGGTGAGGGCATAGCCGAGGCTCAGATGATCCTGCGCCGCCAGCAGCGCCGGGCCGTTGACGATGGTGTTGCGCAGCGTATCGCCGGCGCCCACCAGCACTGGGGTCGAGGTCATCGAGCCGGCCAACATGCCGGCGGTCAGGCCGATGTCCCAGTGGAACAGCTTGCCGAGACCGATGGCGATCACCATCGCCGAGCCGACCATCACCAGCGCCAGCATCAGGTAATTTTTACCGTCGCGGAAGAAAATCGAGAAAAAGTTGGGCCCGGCTTCCACGCCGACGCAGAAAATAAACAGCATGAAGCCGAGATTCAGCGCCTCGGTGTTAATGGCGAAGTGTTGCTGGCCGAGCAGCAGCGAAACCACCAAAACGCCAATGGAATTACCGAGTTGGACGGAGCCCAGACGGAGTTTACCGAGGCACAGCCCCAGTGCGAGTACCACGAACAGTAACAGAATGTAGTTACCGTTTAACAAACTAGCGACGTTTATGTTCACGGAGGATAACTTATTGTTTACCAGTAAGTGCTTGATATAGATAACTATAAGAGATAAATTCAGCCTTAAAACGACGTCATAAATCACCACCAGCGTAAGGCGAAGCGAACCATCGTTCGGCGGCGTTCATTCTAGACGCTATGACCGATGACAGCCAGCACAGAAAGCTGATTTCCTGCGCCGCCGTGCGCATTTAACTCTCTTTTGACCAAGGAAAAAATTCGGTTCAGCGTCACCGCACGGGTGACCGGACTGATTTCTATTGATGCAGTAATTGGGCGGGGGAGAATTCGCATGACGAGTTATAGATATTGGCTGGGCATTCTCAGCTGTTTTCTGTTGTTCAGCCTGGTGTTTCTCGGCCAGCAAACCGGCCTGTTCGGCAGCACGGATCATGAGCACCACGGCGAAACCGGCCTGCTGCTGTTCGTTATCCCCGGTGCGATCGCCAGCTATCTGTCGAGCCGCAAGCGGCTGCTTTGCCCGCTGCTGGGCGCGCTGTATGCATTGCCACTGTGCCTGGTGATCCGCCACTTCTGGCTGACGCCGTCCTCTTCGTTCTGGCAGGAGCTGGCTTACGCCACCAGCGCGGTGTTCTGGTGCGTGTTTGGCGCGATGCTGATGCTGTTCGCCCTCGGTCTGTTGCAGGCGCTGCAACAGCTGCACCGGCGGCAGCGGCAATAAAAAAAGGCGCGTTAAGCGCCTTTTTCGTCGTTCAAGAACTTACTGGAACAGGTTCAGGTGTTCTTTCGCGTAAGCTTCGAAATCAGTGCAACCGCCGATGTGCTTCTCATCCAGGAAGATCTGCGGCACGGTTTCAACCGGTTTGCCGACGGTTTTTTCCAGATCGGCCTTAGTGATGCCTTCCGCGTGGATGTCAACGTAACGGAAGTTGAAATCGTCGCGTTCTTCAGTCAGTTTTTCCGCCAGCTCTTTAGCGCGGACACAATAAGGACAGCCAGGACGCCCGAAGATTACTGCAAACATGCAACGCTCCTTAGATTGGATTTTCAATAAATTATTCGCGATCGCAACGACATCCCGTCACCGAAAAAGTCATTACCCGCATCAGATGGCGCCTACTATGCCCGTTGAAGCCATGAAAAAAAAGCAGGAATTACCTGTTAATCTGATTCATGTAACCAATTAGTCCACCGGGGCTGTCGCCGTTGACGGGAATTCACTACACTGGGGGCAGACCTTCTGGAGAAGAAAAATATGCGTTCATTCGGAGACTTACCGCGTCCGGTGCTGGTGTTGGAAGGGCTGGGCATCGTGATGTTGGTGCTGGCCTACCTCAGCATTCATGGCCACCTGCAGTTGCCGGGCTGGCTGGCGTCGCAGCAGGCGGTGGTCGGCATGATTTTCCTCGGCGTGGCGCTGATGGTGCCGGCGGCGGCGTTTCTGGTATGGCGCGTGGTGCAGGGCTTCGGGCCACTGATGCGCGGCGGCCTGCCGCCGGAAAACGATCGCCGCAGGCCGCATGATACGGACGCATCGAAAAAACATCAGGACAGCGATCCGCGCGCCTGAACGCCGCGGCCGCTAACCCGCCTGCGGGGCAGGCGTTGGCCTTTTTGGAGTGACGAGTGAAAATTGCCATTCTTTCTCGCGACGGAACGCTGTACTCATGCAAGCGGCTGCGTGAAGCGGCGGAAGATCGCGGGCACAGCATCGATATCATCGATCCGCTCTCCTGTTATATGAACATCAATCCGGCGGCGCCGACCATCCACTACCGCGGCCGCCAGCTGGAGCGCTATGACGCGGTGATCCCGCGCATCGGCTCCGCCATCACCTTTTACGGCACCGCAGTGCTGCGCCAGTTCGAGCTGCTCGGCAGCTATCCGTTAAACGAATCCGTAGCCATTACCCGTGCCCGCGACAAATTGCGCTCGCTGCAGTTGCTGGCGCGGCAGGGCATCGATCTGCCGATCACCGGCTTCGCCCATTCACCGGACGATACCGGCGATCTCATTGAGCTGGTCGGCGGTGCGCCGCTGGTGGTCAAGCTGGTGGAAGGCACGCAGGGCATCGGGGTGGTGCTGGCGGAAACCCGGCAGGCGGCGGAAAGCGTGATCGACGCCTTTCGCGGGCTGAATGCCCACATTCTGGTGCAGGAGTACGTGCGCGAGGCGCAGGGGCGAGACGTGCGCTGCCTGGTGGTAGGCGGCCGGGTGGTGGCCGCCATCGAGCGCCAGGCCAAGCCGGGCGAATTTCGTTCCAACCTGCACCGCGGCGGCACCGCGCGCAAAGTGACCATCACCGCCAGGGAGCGGGCGATCGCGGTCAAAGCGGCGAGCACGCTGGGGCTGGACGTCGCCGGGGTGGATATCCTGCGCGCCGAGCGCGGCCCGCTGGTGATGGAGGTCAATGCTTCACCGGGGCTGGAAGGGGTAGAAACCACCACTGGGCTGGACATCGCCGGCATGATGATCGACTACATCGAGCAGCGCGGTCGGCCGGGATTCCGCCTGAAATCGGGCGGTTGACGGGGTGGGCGGCGCGCTTTTCCCGCCGTGCAATATCTGAAATAGTGAATTAAGCCGCATTGATCGTGGCGTATCGGGTGAATATTCCGTAAGCTATGCGCCTTTTCACGTTTTGAATATTGTGAGGCTGGCTATATGGATTCACTCATTGTCCCCGATTTGGCGCTGTTGCGGCGCTGGCTGGATCAGTCGGGCATTTCTTTCTTTGAGTGCGATTCCTGCCAGGCGCTGCACCTGCCGCACATGCAGAACTTCGACGGCGTGTTCGACGCCAAGATTGATCTGGTGGACAACGTCATTCTGTTCTCCGCGTTGGCCGAGGTGAAGCCGACCGCGCTGATCCCGCTGGTGGCGGATCTGAGCCAGATCAACGCCAGTTCGCTCACTATCAAGGCGTTTGTCGACATTCAGGACGACAACCTGCCGAAGCTGATCGTCTGCCAGTCGCTGAGCGTGGCGGTCGGCGTCACCTACGAGCAGTTCACCCACTTCATGCAACAGGGCGAAGAGCAGGTCTCGATGGTGATCCTCGAAGCACGGGCGAACGATCTGCTGTTTATGGGGGACGAAGAAGAGATCCCCGCTGGCGCCGTACGCCAGCCAATGCTGCACTGATCCTCGCCGTACATTAAGCATGCCGCTGTTTCCGGCGGCATGCTGCCGTTATTTCCCTCCGCAATAAGATATTCTGCACTTTGGCCTTTGCCGCCCGATCTTTCTCGCCGTTTACGCCGCTAATGGCGTATCACATAGAGAAAAACTGCATAAAAAATCGATAAAAGGCGTTTTTTCCTCCAGGGGCTGGCGGGTTCAGGCCGCAGCGGCTATGCTGCTGATTCTGCTAAGGGCTTGCGATTTCCCTTGTGACCACGCGAGCAGGGCAGTGCAAAAAGGCGTATGCAATCATATGCATAGCCATTCAGTTCGCGGTTGCAACGATTGCGCTCAATCAGGAAAGGTTTTGTATCGCTGCAGATACAAGTTCAATTCTATGATTCACCCTGTTTTGGAGGAAGTTACGGATGGTCACCCAACGTAAAAAGTGGTTATCGGGTGTGGTTGCCGGCCTGCTGATGGCCGCGTCCGTCACGGCGTCAGCCGAAGAGAAAACGCTGCACGTGTATAACTGGTCCGACTATATCGCGCCGGATACCCTGGCCAAATTCCAAAAGGAAACCGGTATCAAGGTGGTGTACGACGTCTTTGACTCCAACGAAGTGTTGGAAGGCAAACTCATGGCGGGCAGCACCGGTTACGATTTGGTCGTCCCTTCATCCAACTTCCTCGAGCGTCAGTCGCAGGCCGGCATCTTCGAGCCGCTCGACAAGAGCAAGATCCCCAACTACAAAAATCTCGATCCCGAGATGCTGAAGCTGGTGGCGCATAACGACAAAGACAACAAATACGGTATTCCGTACATGATGGTGACCACCGGCATCGGCTATAACGTCGATAAGGTGAAAGCGGCGCTGGGCAAAGACGCGCCGGTCAACAGTTGGGATCTGATCTTCAAGCCGGAAAACCTCGAGAAGCTCAAGAGCTGCGGCGTTTCCTTCCTCGATGCGCCGAGCGAGGTCTACGCCACGGTGCTGCATTACCTGGGCAAGGATCCCAACAGCACCAACGCGGCGGACTACACCGGCGCGGCCAACGATCTGCTGCTGAAGCTGCGGCCTAACATTCGCTATTTCCACTCTTCGCAGTACATCAACGATCTGGCGAACGGCGACATCTGCGTGGCCATTGGCTGGTCCGGCGACGTGATGCAGGCGGCCAACCGTGCCAAAGAGGCGAAAAACGGCGTGAACGTCGCCTACGCAATCCCGAAAGAGGGCGCATTGACCTATTTTGACATGTTCGCCATGCCGGCGGACGCCAAGAATAAGGACGCCGCCTATCAGTTCCTGAACTTCCTGCTGAAGCCGGACGTGATGGCGGACATCAGCAACCATGTTTACTACGCCAACGCCGTGAAGGACGCGACGCCGCTGGTGAGCGCCGAAGTGCGCGATAACCCGAACGTCTATCCGCCGGCCGACATCCGCGCCAAGCTGTTCACGCTCAACGTGCAGTCGCCGAAGCTGGATCGTGTCATTACCCGCGCATGGACTAAAGTTAAAAGCGGGAAGTGATGATGGGGAATATCCCCTGAATATCGGTAAACCGGCAGGCGGGCACCCCCCGCCTGCATCGCCGTTTTGGGCCACGGCGCGCGCCGTGGTGTTGTAGCGCTTTACGCCGGAGAGCACCCCGATTGAACGACGCCATTCCTCGTCCTCAAACCAAGTCGCAGAAGGTTTTCACCCCTCTGCTGGAAATTCGTAACCTCACCAAAACGTTCGACGGGCAGAACGCGGTCGAAGACGTCAGCCTCACCATCTATAAAGGCGAGATCTTTGCGTTGCTCGGCCCGTCCGGCTGCGGCAAGTCCACCTTGCTGCGCATGCTGGCCGGCTTTGAGCAGCCGTCGGAAGGGCAGATCGTGCTCGACGGGCAGGACATGTCGCATGTGCCGCCGTACCAGCGGCCGATCAACATGATGTTCCAATCCTATGCGCTGTTCCCGCACATGACGGTGGAGCAGAACATCGCCTTCGGCCTGAAGCAGGACAAAATGCCGCGGGCGGAGATCGCCGAGCGGGTGGCGGAAATGCTGGCGCTGGTGCACATGCAAGAGTTCGCCAAACGCAAGCCGCACCAGCTTTCCGGCGGCCAGCGGCAGCGGGTGGCGCTGGCGCGCAGCCTGGCCAAGCGGCCGAAGCTGCTGTTGCTGGATGAGCCGATGGGCGCATTGGACAAGAAGCTGCGCGATCGCATGCAGCTGGAAGTGACCGACATTCTGGAGCGTGTCGGCGTAACCTGCGTGATGGTAACCCACGATCAGGAGGAGGCGATGACCATGGCGGGGCGCATCGCCATCATGAACCGCGGCAAGTTCGTGCAGATCGGTGAACCGGAAGAGATCTACGAGCATCCGAACAGCCGCTTCAGCGCCGAATTCATCGGCTCGGTCAACGTCTTCGACTGTGTGCTGCTGGAGCGCCACGACGACGCGCTGATCCTGCAAAGCCCCGGGTTGCGCCATGCGATCAAGGTCGATCCGGACGCTTCGGTGGTGGACGGCGTGCCGATCCAGGTGGCGCTGCGGCCGGAAAAGATCCTGCTGTGCGAACAGGTGCCGGAAGACGGCTGCAACTTCGCGGTGGGGGAAGTGGCGCACATTTCTTACCTGGGCGATCTGTCCATCTACCACGTGAAATTGCACAGCGGCCAGATCATCAGCGCCCAGCTGCAAAACGGCCACCGTTTTCGCAAAGGGATGCCTACCTGGGGCGATGAAGTGCGTTTGTGTTGGGAAACCGACAGCTGCGTAGTGTTGACGGTGTAGTGGAGCCGGTGAGGAGTAACCCGTATGACCCTGCTTTCTGAACGCACGCCGGAACCGCCGGCCAAAACGCCCGGCGGCCTCAAGGCGCTGTTCCACCGCCTGCTGATGGCCCACGGCCGCAAGCTGGTGATCGCACTGCCGTATTTATGGCTGACGCTGCTGTTTATGCTGCCGTTCCTGATCGTGTTCAAGATCAGCCTGGCGGATCTGGCGCTGGCGGTGCCGCCCTACACCGAGCTGCTGAGCTGGGCGGACGGCAAGTTGAACATCGCGCTTAACTTCGCCAACTACCTGCAGCTGACCGACGATCCGCTGTATATCGACGCCTACCTGCAGTCGCTGCGCGTGGCGGCGGTCTCGACGTTGTGCTGCCTGATCATCGGCTATCCGCTGGCCTGGGCGGTGGCCCACAGCAAGGCCTCGACCCGCAATATTCTGCTGCTGCTGGTGATCCTGCCTTCCTGGACCTCGTTCCTGATCCGCGTTTACGCCTGGATGGGCATTCTGAAAAACAACGGCACGCTGAATAACTTCCTGATGTGGTTAGGGGTGATCGATCAGCCGCTGGTGATCCTGCACACCAATCTGGCGGTGTATATCGGCATTGTCTATTCCTACCTGCCGTTTATGGTGTTGCCGATCTACACGGCGCTGATCCGGCTGGATTACTCGCTGGTGGAGGCATCGCTGGATTTGGGCGCCCGGCCGCTGAAAACCTTCTTCAGCGTGATCGTGCCGCTGACGCGCGGCGGCATCATCGCCGGTTCGATGCTGGTGTTCATTCCGGCGGTGGGCGAGTTCGTGATCCCGGAACTGCTCGGCGGGCCAGACAGCATCATGATCGGCCGCGTGCTGTGGCAGGAGTTCTTCAATAACCGCGACTGGCCGGTGGCCTCGGCGGTCGCCACCGTCATGCTGGTGCTGCTGATCGTGCCAATTTTGTGGTTCCACAAGCATCAGAACAAGGAAATGGGGGGGCAGGAATGAACAACTTGCCGGTAGTGCGTTCACCGTGGCGCATCGCCATCCTGACGATCGGCTTTACCTTCCTGTATGCGCCGATGCTGATGTTGGTGATCTACTCTTTTAACAGCTCCAAGCTGGTGACGGTGTGGGCCGGCTGGTCCACGCGCTGGTATACCGAACTGTTCCACGATTCGGCGATGATTAGCGCGGTGGGGCTTAGCCTGACCATCGCCGCCGCTTCCGCTACCGCTGCGGTGGTATTGGGCGCTATTGCCGCCGTGGTGATGGTGCGTTTCGGCCGCTTTCGCGGTTCAACCGGCTTCGCGTTTATGCTGACCGCGCCGCTGGTCATGCCGGACGTGATCACCGGCCTGTCGCTGCTGCTGCTGTTCGTGGCGATGGGGCACGCTTTCGGTTGGCCGTCGGAACGCGGCATGTTCACCATCTGGCTGGCGCATGTCACCTTCTGTACCGCTTACGTAGCGGTGGTCATCAGCTCGCGCCTGCGTGAGGTGGATCGCTCAATTGAAGAGGCGGCGATGGATCTGGGGGCGACGCCGCTGAAGGTGTTCTTCGTCATCACCTTGCCGATGATCGCGCCGGCGCTGATCTCCGGCTGGATGCTGGCGTTCACCCTGTCGCTGGATGACCTGGTGATCGCCAGCTTCGTCTCCGGCCCGGGCGCCACCACGCTGCCGATGCTGGTGTTCTCCAGCGTGCGCATGGGGGTGAACCCGGAAATTAACGCGTTGGCCAGTTTGATCCTGCTGGTGGTGGGCATTATCGGCCTGATCGCCTGGTGGTTTATGGCGCGCTCGGAAAAACAACGATCGCGCGAATTGCAGCGGGCGGCCCGTAGCTGAATCGTAACAAACCTGCTATTTTTGCAATCAATAAGTATTGCAACTAACTACCTGACTTTACATGCGCCACCTGTATTGGTGGCGCGTCGTAGCGGAACACGGATATGTCAGACATGCTGAAAAGCGGGCAGGGAATGAGATCGACTGCAGATGCGCCGGTGCCGGTGATGGTGGCGGGTACTGCCATGGTCGCGATCAAGTGCATCAGCGTGGTGCTGTTGTTGGGCGAACTGGGTGTCGATGGCGCGCAGGAGTTCGTCAACACCAGCGCGCAGGCGTGGGATTCCACCTTTATCTTTCTAGCCGGCCTGATGCTGCTGTGCCTGCAAATCAGCTGCGGTTTTGCGGTGATGCGCGGTCGCAACTGGGGGCGCTGGGCTTATGTGGCCTGCCAGTGCATCGTGGTGCTTTACCTGCTGTTGGCCACCATCGGCAGCGTCTTCCCCGAGGTATTCACCGTGGAAGGGGAAACCAGCGGCCAAATCCTGCACGTTCTGATCCTGCAAAAAATCCCCGACGTGGTGATCCTGGCGCTGCTGTTCGTTCCTGCCGCCAGCCGCCGCTTCTTCGCCGCGCGCAAGTGAGATTTTAGGCGCGCGGAGTGGTAAACTCTGCGCCCTTAATTCGTCATCCTGAACTTCACGGTAACCTTCATGCATTGCGCTTTGTATACGGCGGGCACCTGCCGTTCCTGTCAGTGGCTGGAAAAGCCCTATCCGCAACAACTGGCCGACAAACAGCATCACCTGCAATCGCTGCTGGCCGGGCGCGACGTCGCGCAGTGGCTGCAGCCGGCGGCGGGGGAGCTGAGCGCATTTCGCAATAAGGCCAAGATGGTGGTCAGCGGCAGCGTAGAGCGCCCGCTGCTCGGCATGCTGCATCGCGACGGCACGCCGGTCGATCTAAGCGACTGCCCGCTGTACCCCGCCGGCTTTGCGCCGATGTTTGCGGTACTGAAAAGCTTTATCGCCCGGGCGGGCCTGACGCCGTATAACGTGGCGCGTAAACGCGGCGAGCTGAAATACCTGTTGTTGACCGAAAGCACGTTAGACGGCGGCGTGATGCTGCGCTTCGTGTTGCGCTCGGAAACCAAACTGGCGCAGCTGCGCGCCGCGCTGCCGTGGCTGCAGCAGCAGTTGCCGCAGCTCAAGGTGATCTCCGCCAATATTCAGCCGGTGCATATGGCGATCATGGAAGGGGAGCGCGAGATTGCGCTGACCGAACAGCAGGCGCTGGAGGAACAGTTCAATCAGGTGCCGCTGTTCATCCGTCCGCAAAGTTTCTTCCAGACCAACCCGCAGGTGGCCGCCGAGCTCTATGCCACCGCCCGCGACTGGGTGCGCGCACTGGGCATCGACAGCATGTGGGATCTGTTTTGCGGCGTCGGCGGTTTCGGCTTGCACTGCGCGCAGCCGCAAACGCGCCTGACCGGCATCGAAATCAGCGCGGAAGCGATCGCCTGCGCGCGCCAATCGGCGCAGCGGTTGGGGTTGCAGCACGTTGATTTTCAGGCCCTCGATTCCACCCGCTTCGCCACCGCCGAAGGCCAGGTGCCGCAGCTGGTGCTGGTCAACCCGCCGCGGCGCGGCATCGGCCAGGCACTGTGCGATTATTTGAGCCGGATGGCACCGGAATATATTCTCTATTCCAGCTGCAACGCCGAGAGCATGGCGAAAGATATCGAGATGTTGCCGGGCTACCGCATCGAACGGGTGCAGCTGTTCGACATGTTCCCGCATACCGCGCACTACGAAGTGCTGACGCTGCTGGTGCGGCGTTTATAAAACATAAGGCCCGGCTAACCGGGCCTTATGCTTACTGCGGGAACCACTTGTCGTTGATGGCCTTATAGGTGCCGTCGGCCTTGATGGCGTCCAGCGCGGCGTTCAGCTTGGCCAGCAGCGCCTGGTTGTCCGGGCGCACCGCGATGCCGAGACCGGTGCCGAAGTACTGCGCATCGGTGATGTGTTCGCCGACCGGCGCCAGCTGCGGATTGGTTTTCAGCCACTCGTTCACCACGGCGGTGTCGCCGAACACGCCGTCGATGCGGCCGTTTTTCAGCTCCAGAATGGCGTTCTGGTAGCTGTCGTAAGAGACGGTGTTAATCTCCGGGTGCTTGTCCTGCATGTATTTCTGGTGGGTGGTGCCGTTTTCCATGCCGAGCTTTTTGCCTTTCAGATCCGCCAGCGAGCTGAACTTGCCTTTTTGCGCGATCACGATCGCCGAGTTGGCGTAGTAAGGCTGGGTGAAGGCGACCTGTTTGCTGCGCTCCGGCGTGATATCCATGCCGGAAATCACCGCATCGTATTTCTTGAATTTCAGCGCGGCGATCAGGCTGTCGAACGCCTGGTTGGTGAAGGTGCACTGCGCCTGCATCTGTTTGCACAACGCGTTGGCCAGATCGATATCGAAACCGACGATCTGGTTATTGGCGTCCAGCGATTCGAACGGCGGGTAGGTGGCGGAGGCGGCGAAGCGGATGGTTTCGGCCGCGGTGGCGTTAAAGGTCATCCCGGCCAACATCGTCGCGGCAAGCAGCAGTTTTTTCATGCGTAGAGCTCCTGTCTGGATCCTGAAAGTGATTATTCGCTATCGTTTGTTTTTACTGGTAATCGCCAGAGGTTTTTACATGTGCGTCTGCTGATAACCCTGCCATTGAGTGAATTAAAATGCAATATAAATGATTAAATATTGCCATGGGGATAAAAAAAGCCCCGCTCAGTGGCGGGGCTTAGGGGGGAGGTGGCCTCAGTTACGGCGCTCAAACGCCAGCGCGCGGCGTTCCACCAGGCGCATCAGCAGCGTCAGCAGGCCGTTGACGCACAGGTACACCAGGCCGGCGGCGCCGAACACCATCACGTCGTAGGTGCGGCCGTACATCAGCTGACTGTAGCCCATCACTTCCATCAGCGTGATGGTGTAAGCCAGCGAGGTGCTTTTGAACACCAGCACCACTTCGTTGGAGTAAGACGACAGCGCGCGTTTGAAGGCGAACGGCAACAGAATGCGCAAGGTCTGCCGGCGCGACATGCCCAGCGCCTCGCACGACTGCCACTGCCCGGCGGGAATGGCGCGCACCGCGCCGTAGAACAGCTGCGTGGTATAGGCCGCGCTATTCAGCGCCAGCGCAATCATCGCGCACAGCCAGGGCTGCGACAGCAAGTTCCACAGCCACGGGTAGTCGCGGATCGCCGGAAACTGCCCGGGGCCGTAGTAGATCAGGAAGATCTGCACCAGCAGCGGCGTGCCGGTGAACAGCGTTACATAGGCTTTGACCAGCGGCGTCAGGATCGGCGTTTTCAGCGTCAGGATCACCGTCAGCAGCAGCGACAGCGCCAGCGCGACGATCAACGCGGCGACGGTCAGCGTCAGGCTGGTGTGCAACCCCTTGAGGATTTCCGGCAAGTATTCAAACATCAGACCGGCCCCCGCTCAAAGCGCGTGGCGCGCAGCTCAATGCGTTTGATGACGTATTGGCTGAACAGCGTCACCAGCAGGTAGATGGCCGCCGCGATCACATACCAGGTAAAAGGCTCCTGGGTGCGGGTGGCGATGCTCTTGGTTTGCAGCATCAGATCGTTCACGCTGATCAGTGACACCAGCGCGGTGTCTTTCAGCAGCACCAGCCACTGATTGCCGAGGCCGGGCAGGGCGTGGCGCCACATCTGCGGCATGATCAGGCGGAAGAAGATCGCCGCCTTGCCGAGCCCCAGCGCCTGGCCGGATTCCCATTGCCCCTGCGGTACCGCTTTGAGCGCGCCGCGCAGCGTCTGCGAGGCGTAGGCGGAATAGAGCAGGGCCAGAGCGATCACCCCGCACAGGAACGGGCTGACTTCGAAATTGTCGATCGCCAACTGAATCGGCAGCTGGAACAGACCGAGGTTGAGGGTAAAGCCGTCGGAGAGCATCAGCAGCAGCTGCGACGAGCCGAAATAGATAAACAGCACCACCAGGATTTCCGGCAGGCCGCGCAACACGGTCACCCAGGCGGTGCCGAGCCAGCTGACCGCTTTCCAGCGGGACGATTCCCATACGGCGAACAGCATCGCCAGAATCAGCCCGAGGATCAGGGCGCAAACGGCAAGGCCGACGGTCATGCCGGCGGCGCTTGCTAAAGGTTGTAATTCATTCATTTGGGCGTATTACTGCTGGAACCATTTTTTGTAGATGGTTTCATAGGTCCCATCCTGCTTGATCTTGTCCAGAGCGGCGTTGAACTTGCCCTGCAGATCGGTGTTCTTCTGGCGCACCGCGATGCCAAGGCCGGTGCCGAAGTAATCTTTGTCGGTCACTTTAGCGCCCACTGCCGCTAGCGCGTCATTCTGCTTCAGCCACTCGTTGACCACTGCCGTATCGCCGAACACCGCATCAACGCGGCCGTTCTTCAGATCCAAAATGGCGTTCTGGTAGCTGTCGTAAGGCACGGTGGTGATTTCCGGGTGCTTGTCGGTCAGGTATTTCTGGTGGGTGGTGCCGTTTTGCACGCCCACTTTTTTGCCTTTCAGCGCCGCCACGTCGGCGATTTTGCCTTTCTGCGCGATGAACAGCGCCGAGTTATCGTAGTAAGGCTTGGTGAACAGCACCTGCTTCTCACGCTCCGGCGTAATGTCCATACCGGCCATCACCGCATCGAAACGCTTGAACTTCAGGCTCGGGATCAGGCTGTCGAACGCCTGGTTGGTGAAGGTGCACTCGGCCTGCATTTCTTTGCACAGCGCGTTGGCCAGATCGACATCAAAACCCTGAATCTTGTTGCCGGCGTCAATAAATTCAAACGGAGGATAGGAGGCTTCGGTAGCGAAACGGATAGTTTCGGCTGCGGAGGCGGAAACGCTGATGCCAACCAGAACGGCGGCGATTATTAGTTTTTTCATCGCAAACTCCCCAAATTACAGCAAGTTAATTGTTAGTGTGATAAGTAATTAGCAAACTCGGTGGTCCGCGGCTGCGTGAAGTGGCTGCTGTCGCCTTGCTCCACTACGTGGCCGTTTTCCATGTACACCACGCGGCTGGCGGTTTTGCGCGCCACTTCCACTTCGTGGGTGACGATCACCTGAGTGATGCCGGTGCCGGCCAGTTCGCGAATGATGCTGACGATCTGGGCGGTGATTTCCGGATCCAGCGCCGCGGTCGGTTCATCGAACAGCAGCACCTGCGGTTCCATCATCAGGGCGCGGGCGATCGCCACGCGCTGCTGCTGGCCGCCGGAAAGGTGCAGCGGGAAGCGATCGGCGAAGTCGGTCAGGCGCAGACGCTTGAGCAGCTTGTCGGCGCGCTCCATCGCCTGAGCCTTGGTCAGCCCCAGCACGCGACAAGGCGCTTCGATCAGGTTCTGCACCACGGTGAGGTGAGGCCACAGGTTGTATTGCTGGAACACCATGCCGACATTTTGACGCAGTTCGCGAATGGCTTTCTCGCCCGGCGCCTGCCTGAAATCGAATTGGTTGCCGGCGATCTGCAATTGGCCCGAACGCGGCATTTCCAGCAGGTTCAGCACCCGCAGCAATGAACTTTTCCCGGCGCCGCTTGGGCCAAGCAGCACCAGGGTTTCCCCGGCTGGACAATCCAGCGTGATGTCAAACAGCGCCTGGTGAGCGCCGTAATAGCAATTGATACCGTTAAGTTGAATACTCATGCGCCAGAATTGAATAGACATTGATGCCGCAAATGTTAACTTCCACAGAATACTTATGCAATCTTTGTGCGTTAAAATTTATGAGTGTGCGGCGGGACAGTAAAAGATTAGCACAAGATACCGCGACTCAAGCCGAGGGAGGGGATTTGTGGCGCAGGCTGTGAGATCGGTAGCGAAATTTTTTCTATTGGACGAAATTTGAGCGGCTGGCGGCAGCGGGGATGACCGACGCGGCAAGCCCGCGTCGGCCGGGGAAGGCGGGTTACTGGTTTTCCAGCACCTGACGCACGCTGCCGTTGGTGGCGTGCGCTGGAACATTCAGGTAGCGAATATCATCAACCACCCAGCAGGTGCCTTCGCGCACCATCAGCACTTCGTCCTGCCAGTTCACGGTGCTGTTGGCGTCTTTCTGGTAGCTCAGGTCAACGCGCAGCGGGATATTCTTCGCATCGGTGTTAGGAATGGTCGAGGCGCTGGCGACGGATGCGCTGCTCGGCCCCTGTGCATTGCCGGAGAATAGATCGCCGGTTATCTGATGTTTACCCGGATTCTGGCCGGCGCTGACCAGATCCTGATACAGCACTTTGCTCAGATAAGGTTGCAGCTGCGCCAGGCGGTTGCTGTCCGGCAGGCCGGTGCCCTGCTGGATGCGCAGGTCATAGAACTTTTGTGCGACCGTATCCGGGCCGCCTTCCACACAGCTGCCGCTGCGGGTGCCGATATCCTTGTATGCCGGTTCCACCGTGGTACAGGCACTCAGCAACAGCGCTAAGGGTAAAACAGCCGCAATCGTTTTTGTTTTCATCTTATTACCTTATGTGAAAGTCTCTACCATGAAGACCGATAGCTTACAGTATAAATGCGTTTTTTGGCCTTGCATTCGTACTGCGTGCCATTGATTAAGCGAACATAACGCCAATCTTCTGGTCATAGATACGTTGAATTAATCAAACAAGGAATTCTGATGCAGCTTTCAACTACCCCGACCCTGGAAGGGTTCACCATTACCGAATACTGCGGCGTCGTCACCGGTGAAGCGATTCTCGGCGCCAACATTTTCCGTGATTTTTTCGCCGGCGTGCGCGACATCGTCGGCGGCCGTTCGGGCGCGTATGAGAAAGAGCTGCGCAAGGCGCGCCTGATCGCGTTCGAAGAGCTGGAAGATCAGGCGAAAGAGCTGGGCGCCAACGCGGTGGTGGGTATTGATATCGATTATGAAACCGTTGGCAAAGACGGCAGCATGCTGATGGTGACCGTCAGCGGCACCGCGGTGAAAGTCAGTCGCTAACGCTATTCTCCGCGCCCCGGCCGTTCCGCCGGGGCGACATCCCGTTGGTTTATCCCTCTTTATGCGGCGGCTCGACGATCGGGCGATGTTCCTGCGGCTTTACCGGTGCAGATTCCTGGCGATGCGGCATCTGTTGAACGGTCGGCTGATGAACCTGCGGCGCCGGTGCCGGATGCGGCATGACGCGCTCTTGCGGCACCGGCGCTGGGCGAACCACCGCCGGATGCAGCGTTGCGGCCGGCTCACGCACTACCGGCTGCACGACGTGCGGCGCCGCCTGAACCTGTGGCCGCACGGTGGATTGATGCACTGGCGCGGCGGTCTGCATCGGATGCGTCTGTACCGGCGCTGAATGCACGGCCATCGGTTGCTGCGCGTGAGGCGCTGCCGGCGCGGCATGCGTGAACGTCGGCATGCTCATCGGTTGCTGCACATGGGGCGCGTTGACCGGTTGTTGCACGTGTGGGGCGGCAGCCACCGGCTGAGTATGCGCAAAGTTCGGCATGGTCATCGGCGCGTGGGCCGCAGGCGCGACGCGCGGCTGTTGCGGCGCAGCGTTAGGCACCGGTTGGCTGAAACGCGGCGTCGGCGCGGCGGTGGTATTGTAGTTGTTCACCGTGCTGGTGGTGCTGCGATTCACATTGTTCACGTTGTTATATTGGTTGATGTTGGTGACGCGATTCACCACGGTGGTGGAATGCGACACGTAGGGCGCATTGCGGTAGACCACCGGCTGGCGCCGATCGTCCCAGCGCATATCCCAGTTGTGCCAGCCGCTATTGTGTTGGTTGAGCAAAGAGGCGACCGCGATGCCAACGCCGAAGCTGATCACGCCGGCTGCCAGCATATCGCCGCCGCTGTAACCTGAAGGCTGATATTGATAGCTTGGATAAGCTTGGATCGGCGTGCCGTAGGCCTCCCAGGGATCGTAATGCGGAACGTAAACCGTATCCGGTTGGCTGGGCTCGATGACGATGGTTTCGCCCGGCGCCGCCACCACGCTCTGGCGATAGGACTGCTGCTCAACGTAACGGGTCGTCGGCGCTACGACGATGCGCTGCTGTGGGGTGTTTTTCAACGTGCCCTGGCTGGCCGCTCGTTGACGCATCACCTGAATGGCGTTCATCACGTCCGTAGGATCGTTGAGGTAGGCGCTGCCCAGAGCGGTGGTCCAGGGGATGTTTTTCGCCATCTGATCGAGCACGTCGGGGAATTGCACCAGGCCGCGCACGCTGGGATCCCAGGGTTGAGCATCCGCCGCCGAGCTGAGCGCCGCCGGTTGCAGCCCGCGGTTTTGCGCCAGCCAGGCATCCGCAGCGCTGATTTGGTCAGGATAGCCCGCGCCGGCCAACACTTGCGCCAGCAGCTTGTCGGGGAACAGCGCCACCGGGCTGACCAACTGGTACAGCTGGTCTGCGGTCAGTGGCGTATAGGCCGGCGCACTGGCACTGGCGGCGGGAGCGGCAGGGGGCGGAGTGCCCCCACCCATCGCGCCGGCGACTTTTTGCTGATCGCAGCCGCTGAGCGGCAGCATGGCGGCACAGAGCAACCAGGACAGATAGCGTGGTGTGAACATGTTCGACTCCGCTCTTTCAGCGTAGATGATACTTTGAGACTATCATGGGCGTGAGAGCTCGCCAGTTGGGAGAAACACTCGCTTGCACATCGGCGCTTTCTGTCATTATTTCTCGATTAGCGTGATGATTGGATACAGGTTAATCGCGTCGCGTTACACCTTTCACGGACACAAATCAGGAGGATAAGTGAAAATTTGGCCAGGGATCATCGCCGCCGCGCTGTTGGCGGGGTGCCAAAATCCGCAGCAGGACACGCTCGTCGATCGCGGCGCTTACCAACTCGAGACGCTGCACCAGGCGCAGGGCGCCGATCAGCGCATTCGTTTTTTGGTGATGCACTACACGGCGGAAGACTTCCATTCATCGCTGAAAACGCTGACCGACGAACACGTCAGCGCGCACTACCTGTTGCCGGCGCATCCGCAGCGCGAACACGGCAAACCGACGGTGTATCGGCTGGTGCCGGAAGCGATGCGTGCCTGGCATGCCGGCGCCAGCGCCTGGCGCGGCCGCAGCAGCCTCAACGACACCTCGATCGGCATCGAAATCGTCAACAAGGGGTTCACCCGCGGCATGCTGTTGACCCATTGGCAGCCTTATACGGCGGAGCAGATCGCCGTGCTGATCCCGCTGAGCCGCGACATCATCCAACGCTATGGCATCCAGCCGCAGGACGTGGTGGGGCACAGCGACATCGCACCGCAGCGCAAACAGGATCCCGGCCCGCTGTTCCCTTGGCGACAGCTGGCGCAGGCCGGCATCGGCGCCTGGCCGGACGAACGAGACGTGCAGCGTTTGCTGGCGGGGCGCGATCGCCATGCCCCGGTGCCGATGGCGCCGCTGCTCGATAGGCTGGCGCGTTACGGCTACGCGGTTGATTCGTCATGGGATGCGCGGCAGCAGCGCAATGTGCTGGCGGCGTTTCAGATGCATTTCCGGCCCGACGATGTTCGCGGTGAGCCGGATGCAGAGAGTGAAGCGATTATCGATGCGCTGCTGTTGAAGTATGGCGCGTGGCGTTGATTACAGGCCGTGCAGTTTGCCGTGATCTTTCAGCCAGCGGGCGGTGCGCGCGATGCCCTCTTCCAGCGAGACGATCGGCTGATAGCCCAGCTCTTGTTGCGCACGGGTGGTATCGAGCGTGAGGTCGAAGTTGAGTTTGGCGACGCCGTAGTGGGTCAGCACCGGCTCCTTTTCGCTTTTGCTGCCCAGACGCTCCATGCCGCGCGCCATCATGTCGAGCATCGGATAGGGCACGGAGCGAATGCGGCATTTCATGCCCAGATCGTCGATCAGCTGCTGCACCACGGTGCGCAGCGGGCGCGGCTGCTGGTTGGTGATGTTGTAGGCGCGGCCGGACGGCGTATCTTCTTTTAACGTCGCCAGCCACATGGCGTGCACCGCATTCTCCAGATAGGTCATGTCCACCATCGCCGCGCCGCCGCGCGGCAGCAGCAGGTTGCCGTAGCGTTTGATCATCTGCAGCAGCCGCGGCAGCATCACCTTGTCGTGCGGCCCGAACAACCCCTGCGGGCGCAGAATGGTGAAATGGGTTTGTGGATTGGACAACGCCAGTTGCTGGATCACCTGCTCGCCGGCGGCCTTGCTGCGCGCGAACTCATTGGCGTAGCGCTGCGGGCGGAAATCTTCGGTCACGTTGCGGTGATGGTGGTAATCGAAATAGATCGCCGGGGAAGAGATGTGAATGAACTGCGCTACGCCGTAGGCTGCCGCCCATTCACCAAGGCGGCGAGTGGCGCGCACGTTAGCCAGTTCGAAGGCTTCTTCGGTGCCCCAGGGCGAGGTAAAGCTGGAGCAGTGCCACAGCACGTCGACGTCCGCCAGCATCGCCTTGGCCTGCGAAGAGATCAGGTTGGTGAGATCGGCATGAATGAACTCCGCGCCCATTTTTTCCAGCAGGCCGCCCATCGCCTGGTTGCGACCGGTGGCGCGCACTTTGATGCCCTGGCGGCGCAGATATTCAACGGCGTTACGGCCTAATCCACTGGTTGCACCGGTGACCAATACCTTCATAACGGACTCTATTCTCACCCAAAATCGGAAGACCGGCGGGCGCTTGCGGCGCTCCCAGCAAATAAGATGCCATTCTTCCGTGATTTCGTGCGCTATGCAATCGGAAAGCCCCGAAGCACAGCGGCAAACTGTGCGGTTGATCGACAAATGAGCGCCGTTCAGCGGCGTTGGCGGTCCAGGCCCTCGGCAAGCTCGGCGATGCGTTTCGCCATGCCGCGAAAAATAAACAGATGCGCGGGCATCATGGCGAACCAATACAGCAGCCCGCTGAAGCCGGCCGGGTGCCACCAGGCACGCACGTCCAGCGTGCGGCGATCGCCGTGATCGGTGATGGTGAGGCTTAGCCGCCCCAGGCCGGGCGCCTTCATGCCAAACAGCAGCGCCAGCTGCCGCAGCGGCTTCAGGGTAATCACTTTCCAGCCGTCGATTTCGTCGCCCAGCGCCAGGGCCGCGCGCGCCGGGCGGCCATAGACCACGCCGTTGCCGATCATGTCGTCCATGCGCGCGCGGATCCGCCACAGGATATTGGCGTAGAAATAGCCTTCTTCTCCTCCCAGCTGCTGCACCGTTTGCCACAGGGCCTGGCTGGAGGCGGCGGTATCCAGCGAGCAACCGGCCTGTTTGGGGTAGTAGCCGTAGCCGGGGCGCCAGCGCGCCTGCGCCGCCGGATCGTAGCCCCAGTCGGCGGAGTCGACCACTTCCAGCTCGCGCTGCAGCGTGGTGGTGACCGCCTGATCAAAGGTGTGCAGCCGTTGTGGGATCAGGGCCTGCAATGGCCGGCCATCGGCGGGCAGATCGTGCTTCAGTCCCTGGATCAGCGCGCGGGCGATCGGCGTCGGCACCGAGGTGATCAGGCTGATGAACCACACCGAAATCAGCCGCGTCGGCAAGGGGATCGGGATCAGCCAGCGCCGTTTGCCGCTGATGGCGATAAAGCGTTTGAACATGTCCTGATAGCTGAGGTATTCCGGCCCGGCGACGTCGAAGATGCGGTGTTCCTGCGCCGGATGCGCCAGCAGATCGGCCAGATAAACCAGCAGGTTCTCCAGCGCCACCGGCGACGATTTCGAACGCACCCAGCGCGGCGGCGTCAGCACCGGCAGGTTATAGACCATATCGCGCATCACTTCGAACGCCGCCGAGCCGGGGCCAACGATGATGCCGGCGCGCAGCTCGGTGACCGGTACGCCGCTTTGGCGCAGGATCTCTCCGGTCAGGCGGCGTGCCGCCAGGTGCGGCGAACTGTCGTCGTTCGGCTGCAGCGCGCCAAGGAAGATCACCTGCTTGACGCAGGCATTGCGCAGTGCGTCGCGCAGATTTTCCGCCGCCTGACGTTCCTTTTCGATAAAGTCGTCGCCGTCGCCCATCGCGTGCACCAGATAGTACAGCGTATCTATCTCCCACAGCGCCGCGCTCAGGGTTTCCGGGCGGTACAGATCGGCATACAGGCAGTTGACCTGTGGCCAGTTCTGCTCCTGCAGCCACTCGATGCGCCGCGCGGCGGCGGTAATCTGGTGCCCTTGTTCGATCAGGTGCGGGATCAGGTTCTGGCCTATATAGCCACTGGCTCCAAGAACCAGTACGCGTTGGGGTGTCATCGTGCCGCCTTGTGCGGTGAAAGAGTCGCAGAACGACAGGATGCCAAATTCAGGGTTTAAATGCACTTTCTGTATGGGTATAAGCCGGTTGCATCCGCCGTAGCGCAGGTTCACACTACGCGCCCCTTATCGAATGAAAAACCGGATGCCATGAAACTCAATGTGATTTGTTACGCCCTGCTGGGCCTGGCGCTGATCGCCAGCCTGTTCTCGCCGCATCCGGTGTGGATGTGGCTGCTGTCGGCCAATCTGCTGACGTTTCTGATCTATGGCGGCGATAAGCTGGCGGCGCGCAAGGGGTGGCGGCGGGTGCCGGAGGCGACGCTGTTGCTGTTCGGCGCGCTGGGCGGGTGGTTGGGCGCACTGGCGGCGCAGCAGCTGTTTCGCCACAAGACCCAGAAACAGCCGTTTAAAACCTGGTTTATTCTCAGCGTGGCGCTCAACCTGGCGGCGGTGCTGGGGCTGTGGTATTGGGTTTACGGCCGCTGGATTTTCTGATGCGGGGCGCGCCGTGCGCCCCGAAGGATCAGGCGTGCTGCTGCAGGAACTCCCGCCACAGCTCGACCACCCGCTGCAGGTCCTGGCGGCTGACGTCGAGGTGGGTCAGAATGCGCGTCAGCGGGCCGCTGCTGATCAGCACGCCGCGTTCGCGCATCCACGGGCCGAATTTGGCCGCCAGCTCAGGAGATTGGCGCAGATACAGCACGTTGGTCTGCGCGCCGGGTTCGGCGATCTCCACGCCGATCTGCCGCAGCTGTTGCTCCAGCCAGGCCGCGTTGTCATGGTCTTCGCGCAGCCGCGCGACGTTATGCTCCAAGGCGTAAAGACCGGCCGCCGCCAGAATGCCGGCCTGACGCAGCCCGCCGCCGGTCATTTTGCGCCAGCGCAGCGCGCGTTGAATGAAGGTTTCGCTGCCGCACAGCAGCGATCCGACCGGCGCGCCTAATCCCTTCGACAGGCAAATGGTGAAGGTGTCGCAGTATTGTACGATCTCTTTCAGCGGCAGGTTCAGCGCTACGGCGGCGTTGAAGATGCGCGCGCCGTCGATATGCAGCGCCAGCTGGCGCTCGCGGGTAAACTGCCACGCCTGCTGCAGGTAGGCCTGCGGCAAGACTCTGCCGCTGATGGTGTTTTCCAGGCTCAGCAGCCGGGTGCGGGCGAAGTGGATGTCGTCGGGTTTAATGGCGGCGGCGAGCTTGTCCAGCGGCAGCGTGCCGTCCGCGTCGGCCTCGATCGGCTGCGGCTGGATGCTGCCCAGCACCGCCGCGCCGCCGGCTTCGTATTTATAGTTGTGCGCCTGCTGGCCGACCAGATACTCGTCGCCGCGCTGGCAGTGGCTCAGCAGCGCCACCAGATTGGCCTGGGTGCCGCTGGGCAGAAACAGCGCCGCTTCTTTGCCCGACAGGCGCACCGCCTCGGCCTCCAGTGCGTTGACCGTCGGGTCATCGCCGTAGACGTCGTCGCCGACCTCTGCCTGAGCCATCGCCTGGCGCATGGCGGCGCTGGGGCGGGTAACGGTGTCGCTGCGTAGATCGATAAGCATAGGGTTCCTGGAATGTAAGGGAGAGGAAAAGGGTACATGGCATCATATACCCTTTATTTTACCGGGGCAGCTTGCTTAACGCAGCCAGTTGGTTTTCGCCAGCTCGACCACTTCATCGCCGCGGCCGTTGATGATGGCGCGCAGCATGTACAGGCTGAAGCCTTTCGCCTGTTCGAACTTGATCTGCGGCGGCATCGCCAACTCTTGCTTGGCGGTGACCACGTCCAGCAGCGCCGGGCCGGGATGCGCCAACATCTCCTGCAGTGCGCCATCCAGTTCCGAGGCTTTTTCCACGCGGATGCCCTTGATGCCGGCGGCGTTGGCGATTGCCGCAAAGTCCGGGTTATGCAGATCGGTGCCATCGGTCAGGTAGCCGCCGGCCTTCATCTCCATCGCCACGAACCCCAGCACGCTGTTGTTGAACACCACGATCTTCACCGGCAGCTTGAGCTGCGCCAGCGACAGGAAGTCCCCCATCAGCATGGTGAAACCGCCGTCGCCGCACATGGCGATCACCTGTTTATCCGGCGCGGTGGCCTGGGCGCCGATCGCCTGCGGCATGGCGTTGGCCATCGAACCGTGGTTGAACGAACCGAGCAGGCGACGCTTGCCGTTCATTTTCACGTAGCGCGCGGCCCATACCGTCGGCGTGCCGACGTCGCAGGTGAAGATGGCGTCCTCGCTGGCGTAGTGGCTGAGCTGCTGCGCCAGATACTGCGGGTGGATCGGTTGGTCGTCGTTGGCGGTCGCCAGCCCGTCGAGATCCTGGCGCGCGTTGCGGTAGTGCTCCAGCGCCTTGTCGAGGAACGCCCGGTCGCGCTTCGGCTCCAGCTGCGGCAGCAGGGCGGTGAGCGTGGTGTGGATGTCGCCCACCAGCGCCATATTGACCGGGCAGTGCGCGCCGATGCTGCCGGGGTTGATGTCGATCTGAATGATGTTGGCGTTGGTGGGGTAGAACGCGCGATAGGGGAACTGGGTGCCGAGCAGCACCAGCGTGTCGGCGTTCATCATGGCGTGGTAGCCGGAGGAAAAGCCGATCAGCCCGGTCATGCCGACGCTGTAGGGGTTATCCCATTCGATATGTTCTTTGCCGCGCAGCGCATGCACTACCGGCGCCTGCAGCATTTCGGCCAGCTTAACCACTTCATCGTGCGCGCCGGCGCAGCCGCTGCCGCACATCAGGGTGATGTTCTTCGCCTTATTCAGCGTTTCCGCCAGCTTGTTCAGCTCGCTCATCGGCGGCTGCACCAGCGGCAGCGCCGGGGTATGCCAGGTCAGGGGCGCGTCTTCCGGCGCCATGCGCAGCGCCACGTCGCCCGGCAAGACCACCACCGAGACGCCGCGGTTGAGGATCGCCTTGCGCATGGCGATCTCCAGCACGCGCGGCAGCTGTTCCGGGTTGGAAACCAGTTCGCAATAGTGGCTGCATTCGCGGAACAGCTCCTGCGGATGCGTTTCCTGGAAGTAGCCGCTGCCGATTTCGCTGGAAGGGATATGCGCGGCGATCGCCAGCACCGGCACATGGTTGCGGTGGCAGTCGAACAGGCCGTTGATCAGGTGCAGGTTGCCGGGGCCGCAGGAACCGGCGCACACCGCCAACTGGCCGGTGAGCTGGGCTTCGGCGCCGGCGGCGAAGGCGGCCACCTCTTCATGGCGGGTGCCCAGCCATTCGATGGTGCCCATGCGGTGCAGGCTGTCGCTAAGGCCGTTGAGCGAATCGCCGGTCACGCCCCAAATGCGTTTTACGCCGGCTTGGTCCAGCGTTTTGGCGATCAGTGTGGCTACGGTTTGCTTCATGGTTCCCCCAAACATGGTTTGAAAAACAATGTGTACTCGATCCGGTGAGTGTCAGCAGAACAACTGCAAGCATAGCTTACCGGCGTTGGACGAGATGCGGTCAGGAAGGGTAAAGAGCGTAGGACGGAGGAAAGTGTAACCGGGCGGGGATGGGGGAACTTGCCGATAAATGCCCCATCGCGACGATGGGGCCAGGGGATCACGCCAGCGTGACATCGCCCTGCAGCTGGCAACTGCAGGCCAGCACGTAGCCCTGCGCTACCTCCTCCGCGCTCAGCGTCATGGTGCTGGTGGTGGTGTAGTCGCCTTCTAGGATACGGGTTTTGCACGAGCCGCACACCCCGGCGCGGCAGGCGGCGTTGACCGGCAGGGCGTTGGCCTCCATCGCCGCCAGCAGCGTGCTGCCGACCGGCACGCGGAACTCGCGCAGCGGGCGGGCGGCGCGCAGCGTCAGCCCTTCAGCCGCGTCGCTCTGCGCCGCCGGCGTGTGGAACTGCTCTTTATGGAAGCGCTCGGCCGGCACGCCGAGCTGACGGCACAGCTGCTCCACCTGGTCCATATAGGGCGCGGGGCCGCAGGTCATCACCGTGCGTTCGGCGATATCCGGCGCCGCCTGCCGCAGCGCCTGTTCATTGATGCGGCCGCTGAGGTATCCGGGTTGCAGATCCTGCTCGGCCATCAGCGTCAGGCGCAGCTGCGGATGGGCGGCGCACAGCGCGCGCCATTGATCGGCGAAGATCGTGTCGGCGGGAGTGCGCACGTTAAAGATCACGGCGATATCGCAGGCCGGGCGGTTAGCGGTCAGCCAGCGGCACATCGAGACGATCGGCGTCACGCCGCAGCCGGCGGCCAGCATCAGGTAACGATCGGCCGGGTGGCGTTCGCAGCTGAATTCGCCCTGCGCGTCGGACAGCCACAGGGTGTTGCCGGGCTTGACCTCTTGCGTCAGCCAGCGCGATCCGACGCCGTCCGGCAGGCAGCGCACGCTGATACTGAGAAAGCGGCTCTGGCCGGGCGAGGAGGAGAGCGTATAAGCGCGCAGCGTCTCCTCGCTGTTACGGATGCTGACCAGCGCAAACTGGCCGGCCTGGTAAGGGTAGAAAACGTCGCAGATCAGGTTCAGCGTCCAGACGTCGGCGGTTTCACGCTGGATGGAATGCACCTGCATGCGGTTCGGGCAAAGCGGAGTGGGTTGAGTCATCGGGCACCTCAAAAAGCAAAGGGGCCGGCGCAAGCGGCCCCATAACGTAACGGCATCAGGCGAGCAGCGCGGCGATATCCTGCTCGACGGTGGTGATCGGACGCAGGCCGAATTTCTCGTTGAGGATCGCCATCAGGTTATCGGTCAGGAAGCCCGGCGCGGTCGGGCCGGTGACGATGTTTTTCACCCCCAGCGACAGCAGCGTCAGCAGAATGACGATCGCCTTCTGTTCAAACCACGACAGCACCAGGCTGAGCGGCAGCTCGTTGACGCTGCAGCCGAGGGTGTCGGCCAGCTTGACCGCTAGCATGATGGCGGAGTAAGCGTCGTTGCACTGGCCGACGTCCAGCAGGCGCGGCAACCCCTCCAGCGTGCCGAAGTCCAGCTTGTTGAAGCGGTACTTGCCGCAGGCCAGTGTCATGATCAGGCAGTCTTGCGGCACGCTGCGGGCGAAGTCGGTGAAGTAGCTGCGTTCGTCGCGGCTGCCGTCGCAGCCGCCGACCAGGAAGACGTGGCGCAGTTTCTTTTGCGACACCAGGTCAATTACCGTGTCGGCGGCGTTAAGCAGTGTCTGGCGACCGAAGCCGACGGTGATCAGATGCTCAATCTCGGTATAAGGGAAGCCGTTCATGCCTTGCGCCTGGCGGATCACGGCGCCGAAGTCATCGCCTTCCAGATGGTTGACGCCCGGCCAACCGACGATGCTGCGGGTCCAGATGCGGTCGCCGTAATTGCCGACGTTAGGATCGATGATGCAGTTGGAGGTCATCACGATCGGGCCGGGGAATTTGGCGAACTCGGTCTGCTGGTTCTGCCAGCCGCTGCCGTAGTTGCCCACCAGGTGCTTGAATTTTTTCAGTTCCGGATAGCCGTGCGCCGGCAGCATTTCACCGTGGGTGTAGATGTTGACGTTTTGCCCTTCGGTTTGCTCGAGCAGCATGCGCAGATCTTTCAGATCGTGGCCGGAAATCAGAATGGCTTTCCCGGCTACCGGGCGCACGTTGACCGCGCTAGGCTGCGGATCGCCGTAGGCCTGGGTTTCACCGCGATCGAGGATCGCCATCACGTTGAAGTTCATCTTGCCGATGCCCATGGCGTTGTTCAGCAGGGTGTCGACGTCGCGCGGCCGGGTGCCGAGCCAGGCCATAAAGGCGTGGTAGTCGGCATAGAGTTGCTCGTCGAACTGGCCGAGCACGTGCGCGTGTTCCATATAGGCCGCTGCGCCTTTCAGGCCATACAGGCAAAGCATGCGCAAGCCGTGTACGTCGTCGCCCACCTCGGCTTTGTCGTCGTTGAGGGCAAACTGCGCCGCCTGTTGCAGCAGCGCAGGCATATCGTCACCGGCCAGCTGCAGCGCCGCCATCGGATGCTCGACGCGCACGCCGGCGTCCAGCAGCCGGCAACGGGCGGCCAGCGAGTCGCGCAGCAGCAGGGTTTCCCGCGCGTAGCCGATGATGCGCTGGGAGTCGAAGTTGACGTTGGTCAGAGTGGAGAAGAAGGCGCGCGGGGCGAAGCTGTCGATTTCGTGGTCGACGATGCCCAGCGAACGCGCCTGTAGCGCCCAGGCGGAGAGACCCTGCAGCGCCGCCACCAGCAGATCCTGCAGATCGGAGGTTTCCGCCGTTTTGCCGCACATGCCCTGAGCATACGAGCAGCCGTTGCCTGCCGGGGTACGAATGGTTTGTTCACATTGCACACAGAACATAGTCGCTTCCTTTTATTTTTAAAGTTGCATTTATAATGCTTGTTTAAAAGCATAGATCGGCGATTGGGGTTGCAAAAGGCTTTTGTGCGACTAGTGCGGGCAAGTTTGATTTAGCGCAATTTTGCCGTGCGGATGGGAATTATTACCTATTGGGGGCCGGTCGGCCCCCCGGGGAAAGGATCAGGAGAACAGAGCGATCAGCACCGGTGCCAGCAGGCTCAGCAGGAAGCCGTGCACGATGGCGGGCGGCACCATGTCCAGCCCGCCGCTGCGCTGCAGCACCGGCAGGGTGAAGTCCATCGAGGTGGCGCCGCACAGGCCGAGGGCGGTGGAGCGGCTGCGGCGCACCAGCGTCGGGATCAGCATGATCGCCACCAGCTCGCGCGCCAGATCGTTGAAGAACGCGGCGCTGCCCATCACCGGGCCGTAGGCGTCGGTGATCAGAATGCCGGACAGCGAGTACCAGCCGAAGCCGGAGGCCATCGCCAGCCCGGCCTTCACCGGTAACCCCAGCAGCTGAGCCGCCAGTGCGCCGCCGGCCAGCGATGCAACGGCCACCACCAGCGCCACCAGCGTGCCGCGGCGGTTGAGTATGATCTGGCGCAGCGTCATGCCGCTGTTGCGCAGCTGGATGCCAACCAATAGAAGCAGGAAGATCAGCGCATATTCGCTGCCTTTATGGGCGAACTGCAGCCATGACCACTGCGTCAGGCCGAGCAGGAAGCCGCCGAGCACCACGCCGCACAGCTTGAGCGACTCCAGCGCCATGTGCACGCGCGAAGGCAGTTTTTCCTGTTTATGGCTACTGCGCCACGGCATGCGCCGCTCCAGCAGCGCCAGCAGCAGCAGGTTGGCGCAGAGAATGCAGAAGAAGAACACCGCGCTGTACTGGAAGATCAACACCAGGTTGCTGCTGAGGTTTTCCATAAACGCCAGGCTGATGCCCATGAAAAACAGGATCACGTACACCATCCAGCTCAGCAGCCGGTTGATCAGCACCAGCAGCGGACGATGGCGCAAGGGTATGAGGTAACCGACAATCAGCGGTAACAGAATAATCAGCAGTCCTGAGTACATGGTGCAGCTTGTGTCCTTGAGTATTGAAGCGCGCCGAATGGCGGCGAGGAGCACACGCTAACCAAAAGCCCGGCCGGAGTAAAGCGGCAGATTTGACGTTGGTCGCTTGACCTGCAAGGGGTTTTTTGACCATGCTCTGTGAAAGTCACCTCATTGAAGAGCTGGCGACACGCACGGGAGGCGGCGGATGTTCTTGGAGCGTATCGAAATTGTAGGTTTTCGTGGCATTAATCGGCTGTCGCTGATGCTGGACGACAACACGCTGTTGCTTGGCGAAAACGCCTGGGGTAAATCCAGCCTGCTGGATGCGCTGACGCTGTTGCTGGCGCCGGAGCAGAAACTGTATCGTTTTGAAGCGCACGACTTCCATTTCCCGCCGGGTGAAGAGGCGGCCAAAGAGCGCCATCTGCAGGTGGTGTTCACCTTTTGCGAGAAAGACATCGGCCATGCGCACCTGCCGCGCTATCGCCATCTGACGCCGCTGTGGGTCAAGGGTGAAGATGGCCTGAGCCGTATTCATTACCGCTGCGAGGGCGAGCTGGCCGACGACGGCACGGTGTGTACCTGGCGCGGTTTTCTCGATGCCGACGGCAACGCCTTTCAACTGCACCATATTGAACAGCTGGCCCACGCCATCATCCGCATCCACCCGGTATTGCGCCTGCGTGACGCGCGTTTTATTCGCCGCTTGCGCCCCAGCAGCCTCGGCGATGAACGCAAACCTGATACGCAGGCGCTGGCGCAGCAACTGGATCAGCTGACGCGCGAGCTGGTGCGCAATCCGCAGAAGCTGACCAACAGCGAGCTGCGCCAGGGGCTGGCGGCCATGCAGCAGCTGCTGGAGCACTATTTCGCCGAGCAGAGTTCGCAGGTGGCGCGGCCGCGTCGTCGCGGCGGCGAACCGGAGCAGGACGCCTGGCGCGCGCTGGACGGCATCAACCGTATGGTGGCCGAACCGAACAGCCGCAGCATGCGCCTGATCCTGCTGGGGATGTTTTCCACCCTGTTGCAGGCCAAGGGCGACGTCAAGCTGGACCCGCACGCCCGGCCGCTGCTGCTGGTGGAGGACCCGGAAACTCGCCTGCATCCGATTATGCTGTCGGTGGCCTGGGGGCTACTCAATCAGCTGCCGTTGCAGCGCATCACCACCACCAACTCCAGCGAACTGGTGTCGCTGGTGCCGGTGGAACACGTATGCCGGCTGGTGCGCGAGTCGGGGCGGGTCGCGACCTATCGTCTCGGGCCGCGCGGGCTCAGCGCCGAAGACGGGCGGCGCATCGCGTTTCACATCCGTTTCAATCGGCCATCGTCGCTGTTCGCCCGCTGCTGGCTGCTGGTGGAGGGCGAGACCGAAGTGTGGCTGCTGAACGAGCTGGCGCGCCAGTGCGGCTACCATTTCGAGGCGGAAGGGGTGAGGGTCATCGAATTCGCCCAGTGCGGCCTGAAGCCGCTGCTGCGCTTCGCCCGCCGCATGGGCATCGAATGGCATGCGCTGGTGGACGGCGACGAGGCGGGTAAAAAGTACGCCAACACCGTGCGCAGCCTACTGGACAATCATGAAGACAACGAGCGCGATCGGCTGACCGCGCTGCCGGCGCCGGACATGGAGCACTTTATGTTCCGCGAAGGGTTCGGCCCGGTCTATCACCGGATGGCGTCGGTGCCGCTCAACGCGCAGATGCCGGTGCGCAAGGTGATCCTGAAAGCGGTCCACCACTCCTCGAAGCCGGATCTGGCGATCGAGGTTGCGATGCAGGCCGGCGAATGGGGCACCGATTCGGTGCCGCCGCTGCTGAAAAAAATGTTCTCACGGGTGATCTGGCTGGCGCGCGGCCGGGCGGACTGACGGCCCGCCGGGCGTTATCGGGCGCAGAAATGCGCCGCCAATCCCTGTTCCAGCTCGTCCAGCAACTGATAGCGGCGGCGATATTCGGCGCGTTTTTTGCTGGCAATCTCTTCGACCGGCTTGCGGGCGATGCGCTCGGGCAGCAGGAAATAGCCGCTATCGAGCGGTTTGGCACCCATTGACAGCCAAAACTGATCGTAATCGGCGTGCAGTTTGTCTTTCTTCTTACTTTGGTAACGCCAGTTTTGATAGATATGGGTGGCGTTGCCGACCGCCACGATCTGGCGGATGCCGAGGTGCCGCGCCAGCGTGCAGATGCCTTCCAGCACCAGCCGTTTGGGGAACAGGCCATGACACTCTTTGGTGGTGTGCTGGATCTCGGCGTGAGGCACGTCATGGTTCGCGCCCTGCAGGCCGCCGATGAACAGCGTCGGCTGCTGCTGATAATGCATCAGCGCGAAGGTGATCTCCGCCAGCATCACGCCGTTGGCGTTGCGCAGCAGCAGCGTGGCTTCCCCTTCCTTATTCAGCTTGTCGATCGCCGCCAGCTCCAGCGTGATCGGCACTTCGTTCTTGCCCATCGCGCTGGCCAGCACGAAAGGCTGTGGGCTGAGGTGGCCGAGACGCATCTTCAGCGGCATGCGCTGTACGATGAGATCGTAGTGATCGCGCAGGGCGAACAGACATTCGATCTTGCTCATGTTGGCCGCCAGGTACGGGCGATGCAGTTTGCACGGCAGGTTCGGCTGCGCGCTCAGGATCTCTTCCAGCAGCGGGTTGCTGGCCAGAGTGCTGAGCAGGCCGCTGGTGGTGCGCCAGTTGAGCAGCGAACGGCCGAGAAACTTCAGGCGAAACGAGGTTTTTTTCCAGGCATTGCTCGGCGCCTTCTCGCCATTGATCAGCGCCGTCATCAGTTGCCAGCCGTTAAGCGGCTGGGCGGAGGCGAGTGGGTAGCTGAGCTGTGACATGATGAAATCCTTGGCTGTGTTGAATGGCGCTATTTCATCAAGGCTTCACTAAACGGGAGTTCAATGCCGAACTGTAACCAAGCGTGTCTCCACATTGTGTTGAGCTAAGGTTTAGTTATTCCCTGCGGTGCATGCTAATTTAGCTCCGCCGCCGCAGTGGGCGGTCGATATTCACAAGCACAGGCAGGTCAATTTTGACAGGGTTTAAAGGACATAAACGCCGCTGGATACTTGCTCTGGCGGCGATCGCGGCGATTGCCGCGGCGGCCGTTTGGCACTTCCGCCATCCGGCGCCAATCGATTTCAAAACGGTGAAAGCCACTCAGCGCGATCTACAGCAGAACGTGTTGGCGACCGGTCAACTGGACGCGGTGCGCAAGGTTGATGTCGGCGCGCAGGTTAGCGGCCAGTTGGAAAAGCTGTATGTCGAGATCGGCGACAAGGTGAAGAAAGGCCAGTTGCTGGGGGTCATCGATCCGCAACAGGCGCAGAACAGCATTCGCGAAGGGGAAGCGACGCTGCGCGAACTGCATGCCCAACTGCTGCAGGCGCAGGCCGAGCAGCAGCTGGCGGCGGTCACGCTGCAACGCAACCAGGCGCTAGCCAAGCTGCAGGCGGTATCGCGCCAGGATCTGGATCAGGCGGCGACGCAGCTGGCGGTGAAGAAAGCGCAGGTGGGCACCATCAATGCGCAGATCGCCCGCAATCAGGCCAGCCTGGATACCGCCAAGATCAACCTCGCCTACACCCGCATCGAAGCGCCGATGGATGGCGACGTGGTGCAGATCACCACGCTGCAGGGCCAGACGGTGATCGCGGCGCAGCAGGCGCCGAATATTCTGACGCTGGCGGATCTCGGCACCATGCTGGTGAAAGCGCAGGTATCGGAGGCCGACGTCATTAACCTCAAGCCGGGCCAGCAGGCCTGGTTCACGGTGCTTGGCGATCCGACCCGGCGCTTCGACGGCGTGCTGAAAGACATTCAGCCGACGCCGGAAAAGGTCAACAACGCCATCTTCTATTATGCGCGTTTCGAAGTGCCCAACCCTGAGAGGCTGCTGCGCTTGCAAATGACGGCGCAGGTGCATATTCAACTGGCCGGCGTCAAACAGGCGTTGGTGATCCCGCTGGCTGCGCTGGGCGATCAGATCGCCGACAATCGCTACCACGTCTCGGTGCTGAAACACGGCAAGGAAGAGAAGCGCGAAGTGGCCATCGGCCTGCGCAACAATATCGACGTGCAGATCCTCAGCGGGCTCGAGGCGGGTGATGAGGTGATCGTCAGCCGTGGCGGCGTGGAGGCCGGCTGATGGCGGCGCTGTTGCAGCTGAACGGCATTCGCCGTAGCTACCGTTCCGGCGAGCAGACGGTGGAGGTGCTGAAGGGGATCAGCCTGAGCATCGACGCCGGTGAAATGGTGGCGATCATGGGGGCCTCCGGCTCCGGAAAATCGACGCTGATGAACATTCTCGGCTGTCTGGACAAGCCGAGCGCCGGCGTGTATCGGGTAGCCGGGCAGGATGTGGCGACGCTGAGCGACGATGCGCTGGCGCAGCTGCGGCGCGAGCATTTCGGCTTTATCTTTCAGCGCTATCATCTGCTGCCGCACCTGAGCGCGGCGCACAACGTCGAAGTGCCGGCGGTGTACGCCGGGCTGGGCAAAGCGGCGCGGCGCGAAAGGGCGGTAGCGCTGTTGCGGCGTCTGGGGCTGGGGGAGCGCGTCAACTATCGGCCGAGCCAGCTTTCCGGCGGCCAGCAGCAGCGCGTCAGCATCGCCCGCGCGCTGATGAACGGCGGGCAGGTGATCCTGGCGGATGAGCCGACCGGCGCGCTCGACAGCCATTCCGGCGAAGAGGTGATGGCGATCCTCAAGCAGCTGTGCGCCCAGGGCCACACGGTGATCCTGGTGACTCACGATCCGGCGGTGGCGCGCCAGGCTGAACGGATCATCGAAATCCGCGACGGCGAGATCATTGCCGATTCGCGGCCGGCACCGCAGGAGAATGCGCAGGCCAAGCCGCTGGCGCTGGCCGCCGCGGCGCCTTCCTGGCGGCAGATGGGCGGCCGCTTCCGCGAAGCGCTGGTCATGGCCTGGCGCGCGATGGCGGCCAACAAGATGCGCACCGCGCTGACCATGCTCGGCATCATTATCGGTATCGCCTCGGTGGTCTCAATCCTGGTCATCGGCGACGCCGCCAAGCAGATGGTGCTGGCGGACATCAAATCGATCGGCACCAACACCGTCGACATATACCCCGGCAAGGATTTCGGCGACGACGATCCGACCTACCGGCAATCGTTGAAATACGGCGATCTCGATGCGCTGCGCGAGCAGCCTTACATCAGCGCGCTGTCGCCGAGCATCAGCAGCAGCATGCGGCTGCGGCTGGGCAACGTCGACGCGGCGGCCAACGTCAACGGCGTCAGCGAGCAGTTCTTCCGCGTGTACGGCATGAGTTTTACCCAGGGCGTCGGCATCGATCCGATGCAGGTGCAATCGCAGGCGCAGACGGTGGTGATCGACGCCAATACCCAACGGCGGCTGTTCCCGCACCAGAAGAACGTGGTGGGTGAGGTGATCCTGGTCGGCAACATGCCGGCGACGGTGGTCGGCGTGGCGAAGGAGAAGCAGTCGATGTTCGGCAGCAGCAAAACGCTGAACGTATGGGTGCCTTACAGCACCATGGCCAACCGGCTGATGGGCAACAGCTATTTCGATTCGATCACCGTGCGCATCCGCGACGGTTACGACAGCAAGGAAGCGGAGCAACAGCTGTCGCGTCTGTTGACGCTGCGCCACGGCAAGAAGGATTTCTTTACCTATAACATGGACAGCCTGGTGCAAACCGCAGAGAAAACCACCCGCACGCTGCAGCTGTTCCTGACGCTGGTGGCGGTGATTTCGCTGGTGGTCGGCGGCATCGGCGTGATGAACATCATGCTGGTGTCGGTGACCGAGCGCACGCGCGAGATCGGCATCCGCATGGCGGTGGGCGCCCGTTCCGGTGACGTGCTGCAGCAGTTCCTGATCGAGGCGGTCTTGGTCTGCCTGGTGGGGGGCGCGCTGGGAATTACGCTGTCGTTCGCCATCGGTCTGGCGGTGCAGTTGGTGCTGCCGGGTTGGCAGATCAGCTTCCCGCCGGCGGCGTTGCTGAGCGCCTTCCTCTGCTCCACCGGCATCGGTGTGGTGTTCGGCTATCTGCCGGCGCGCAACGCCGCGCGGCTGAATCCTATCGATGCGCTGGCGCGCGAGTAAGTCAAGGGCATAAAAAATGCCAGTCACACGGCGGCTGGCATTTTTATCGCAGTCACGGTCAGTGCAGCGCGACGCTGCGGGAAGCGTTTAGGACAGCGCCTCGCTTTCCACCGGCACAATAAGACTGGCATGGTTGCCTTTGGGCCCTTGATGCACGTCGAAGCTGACCTGCTGGCCCGCCTTCAACGTTCTGTAACCATCCATCTTGATTGTGGAATAATGCGCGAAAATATCTTCGCCACCGCCGGCTGGGCAGATGAAACCAAAACCTTTGGCGTTGTTAAACCATTTAACAGTACCCGTCTCCATGCTTTTACATCCCTCGCAACGCTATTTTAAGTGAGATGAATAACTGATTTCGCACCCGCCATGGGCGAGTAGCAGCGTGGACAAGGGGTGGTTAAAAGACCACCAGCCACGAATTTACACTCTAGAGCAAATGATCGGGGCGTCAAGCGATCGGCTTTTGTCGGCGGGGAGCAGTTCACCAAAGTTTGAAGCAGGTAACGCTATTGCCACGATTCAGTCACAATTGGCCCGTTTTTTTGCGCACGTTACAGTGCGGCGGGACGATGCCGAAGATGATAAAATAGTAACTATCCCCACTTTGAATAACCGAAACCTGTCCCCATATCAGAGGACAGAGCAGAGAAGATGAGTAGCGATGGGCAATAACAACGATTGGCTAAATTTTGAACACTTGGCCGAAGAAAAACAAATCGATGCGGTAAAACCGCCGTCTATGTATAAAGTTATACTTAACAACGACGATTACACACCGATGGAATTTGTGATTGACGTTCTGCAAAAGTTCTTTTCTTATGATATTGAACGCGCAACGCAACTGATGCTCACGGTCCACTATCAAGGCAAGGCGATCTGTGGTGTTTTTACCGCCGAGGTGGCGGAAACCAAAGTCGTCCATGTGAACCGGTACGCAAGGGAGAACGAGCATCCGTTGCTTTGTACGCTGGAAAAAGCCTGAATAAGGCAATCTATTGGGGAGGTGCTTATGCTCAATCAAGAACTGGAACTCAGTCTCAACATGGCTTTCGCCAGGGCGCGTGAGCACAGACACGAGTTTATGACCGTGGAGCACCTGTTGCTGGCGTTGCTGAGCAACCCTGCCGCGCGAGAAGCGCTTGAGGCATGTACGGTGGATCTGGCCGCGTTGCGCCAGGAGCTGGAAGCCTTCATCGAACAAACCACACCGACGCTGCCCGCCGGCGAAGAGGAGCGCGACACTCAGCCGACGCTCAGCTTCCAGCGCGTGCTGCAGCGCGCGGTCTTCCATGTGCAATCTTCCGGCCGCAGCGAAGTCTCCGGCGCCAACGTGTTGGTGGCCATCTTCAGCGAGCAGGAGTCGCAGGCGGCTTATCTGCTGCGCAAGCACGACGTCAGCCGTCTCGACGTGGTGAACTTTATTTCACATGGCACGCGTAAAGACGAGCCGGGCCAAGCACCGAATGCGGAAAACCCGGTGAACGAAGAGCAGTCCGGAGGGGAAGACCGTATGGAAAACTTCACCACCAACCTCAATCAGTTGGCCCGTGTGGGCGGCATCGATCCGTTGATCGGCCGCGATCGTGAGCTGGAGCGCGCGATTCAGGTGCTGTGCCGCCGTCGTAAAAACAACCCGCTGCTGGTCGGCGAATCCGGCGTCGGCAAGACCGCCATCGCCGAAGGCTTGGCCTGGCGCATCGTGCAGGGCGACGTGCCGGAAGTGATGGCGGACTGCACGCTGTATTCGCTGGATATCGGTTCACTGCTGGCCGGCACCAAATATCGCGGCGACTTCGAGAAGCGCTTCAAGGCGCTGCTCAAGCAGCTGGAGCAGGATCAGAACAGCATCCTGTTCATCGATGAAATTCACACCATCATCGGCGCCGGTGCGGCTTCCGGTGGGCAGGTGGATGCCGCCAACCTGATCAAACCGCTGCTGTCGAGCGGCAAGATCCGGGTGATCGGCTCGACGACCTACCAGGAGTTCAGCAACATCTTCGAAAAGGATCGCGCTCTGGCGCGCCGCTTCCAGAAGATCGACATCACCGAGCCGACGGCGGAAGAGACCGTTCAGATCATCAACGGCCTGAAGGCCAAGTATGAAGCGCACCATGACGTGCGTTATACCGCCAAGGCGATCCGCGCCGCGGTGGAGCTGTCGGTGAAATACATCAACGATCGTCATCTGCCGGACAAGGCGATCGACGTGATCGACGAAGCGGGCGCCCGCAGCCGGTTGATGCCGGCCAGCAAGCGCAAGAAAACCGTCAACGTGGCCGATATCGAATCCGTGGTGGCGCGCATCGCCCGCATCCCGGAGAAAACCGTGTCGGCCAGCGATCGTGACGTGCTGAGAAACCTGGGCGATCGCTTGAAGATGCTGGTATTCGGTCAGGATCAGGCGATCGAAGCGCTGACCGAAGCGATCAAGATGAGCCGCGCCGGTCTGGGCCACGAGCGCAAGCCGGTCGGTTCTTTCCTGTTCGCCGGGCCGACCGGGGTCGGGAAAACCGAGGTCACCGTGCAGCTGGCCAAGGCGATGGATATCGAGCTGCTGCGTTTCGACATGTCCGAGTACATGGAGCGGCATACCGTCAGCCGTCTGATCGGCGCGCCTCCGGGCTACGTCGGTTACGATCAGGGCGGTCTGCTGACCGATGCGGTGATCAAGCATCCGCATGCGGTGGTGCTGCTCGATGAGATCGAGAAGGCGCACCCGGACGTGTTCAACCTGCTGCTGCAGGTGATGGACAACGGTACGCTGACCGATAACAACGGCCGCAAGGCGGACTTCCGCAACGTGATCCTGGTGATGACCACCAACGCCGGGGTGCGGGAAACCGAACGCAAGTCGATCGGTCTGGTGCAGCAGGACAACAGCACCGACGCGATGGAAGAGATCAAGAAGGTGTTTACGCCAGAGTTCCGCAACCGTCTGGACAACATCATCTGGTTCAACCATCTGTCTACCGAGGTGATCCAGCAGGTGGTCGACAAGTTTATCGTCGAACTGCAGGCGCAGCTGGATGCGAAGGGCGTCTCGCTGGAAGTGAGCGACGAAGCGCGCGATTGGCTGTCGGTGAAGGGTTACGACCGTGCGATGGGCGCTCGTCCGATGGCGCGCGTCATGCAGGAAAACCTGAAGAAACCGTTGGCCAACGAGTTGTTGTTCGGTTCGCTGGTGGACGGCGGTTCCGTGAAGGTCGAGCTGGACAAGGACAAAAAACAGCTGACTTACCACTTCCTCAGTGCCGCCAAACGCAAGGCGGATGAGGGTGCGGTGCACTAAGGCCGCCTTCAGGCAAAGAAAAAGCGATGCTTCGGCATCGCTTTTTTTATGGGTGAGATTCACCGTACAACAGAAACGAGTGAGCCCTCTCAGTTTACCTGCGCACCTGCAACCCGTTGTTTAACGTCGCTGCGGGGGTAAACGGAAAGGGCTCCCGAGGGATTACATCCTCGATGCCGCCAGCGTGTGGCGCGCGGTGAGCCGATTAACGGCTACGGAAGACAATGCGGCCTTTGCTCAGGTCGTACGGGGTCAGCTCTACAGTGACTTTGTCGCCCGTCAGGATGCGGATATAGTTTTTACGCATTTTACCGGAGATGTGTGCGGTTACCACGTGCCCGTTTTCCAATTCAACGCGGAACATGGTGTTCGGCAGCGTATCAAGAACGGTGCCCTGCATTTCAATATTGTCTTCTTTGGCCATCGAATCCTCTAGGTTTAACTACCTTAGTTTTTAACCGGCAAGATAATGCCGAAAAACCCCCATTATGTAAAGATGTGTCGGTGAACATTGCACCGTTTCCACCAATTAGTTTGCTGGGGAGGGCGGTTCAACCGGCTGTGGGGATATGACTTGCGCTTCCCAGCACGCCGGCGCCAGGGGCCGCCGTTGAAGGGTGCTGAGCTGCTGCAAAAATTGACGGCGCGGAATTTCACGCGCGCCAAGGCGGGCAGTGTGAGCGTTCAGCACCTGGCAGTCAATCAATTCCCCGCCATAAGCGGCAAAATGGCGGCAAAAGGCCATTAATGCGCATTTGGAGGCGTTAGTGACGCGGCTGAACATCGATTCGCCGCAGAACAACGCGCCCTGCGCCACGCCGTACATGCCGCCAACCAATTGATCATCCTGCCATACCTCCACCGAGTGGGCGTAGCCGAGACGATGCAGGTGCAGATAGGCGCGCTGCACCTCCGGGCCGATCCAGGTGCCTTCGTCCGGGCGATGGGCGCAGGCGGCGATCACTGCGGCGAAGTCGTGATTGAGCGTGATGCGAAACGGGTCGTGGCGCAGAAAGCGTTTCAGGCTGCGGTTGAGATGAAACTCGGCCGGGAACAGCACCGCGCGCGGATCGGGCGACCACCACAATATCGCTTCCCCCGGCGAGTACCAGGGGAAGATGCCGCGCTCGTAGGCCGCCAGCAGCCGCGGCGCCGTGAGGTCGCCGCCGATCGCCAGCAGGCCGTTAGGATCGCGTAGGGCGCCCTCAGGCGAGGGAAACGCCAGCGACTGCGGGGAGAGCTTAACGATGCGCATACAGGGCCTCTGCGTCCTCTACGGGCCGATTACGGCGCCAGGTTGCTGATACGGTTGCGAAAGCGGGCATAGCGGCCCTGCTGGCTCATCAGGGTGGCGTGATCGCCCTGTTCGACAATCTGGCCGTCGTCCATTACGCAAATGCGATCGAGATGCTCCAGACCATACAGGCGGTGCGTCACCAGAATCAGCGTCTTGCCCTGACAATGCTGGCGCAGCAGCGCCAGAATCTGCTGCTCGGTCTCGGCGTCCAACCCTTCGGTGGGTTCGTCAAGCAGCAGCAGCGGGGCTGGGTGCAGCAGCGCGCGGGCGATGCCCAAACGGCGCTGTTCACCGCCGGACAACTGGCGGCCGCCTTCGCCCAGCCAGGCGTTCAGCCCGCCGTCACTGTCCAGCAGTTTGCCCAGCCCCACCTGCTGCAACACCTCGCTCAGGCGAGCGTCGTCGGCATCCGGTGCGGCCAGCCGCAGGTTTTCCCGCAGCGTATCGCTGAAGATGTGCACCCGCTGGCTGACGACCGTGGTCATCCGGCGCAGCGTGGTTTCATCATAATCCTCCAGCGGTTCGCCGTTGAGCAGAATTTTTCCGCCGTCGGTGCGCCATGCGCGGGTCAGCAGCTGCAGCAGGGTGGACTTGCCGCAGCCGGTGCGGCCGAGTAAGGCAATGTGTTCGCCGGCTGCGACTTCGAGCGTAACGTCGCGCAGCACCGGCTGCGGCTGATCGGGGTAGGTGAAGCTCAACTGCTGCAGGCTGAGCAGCGCCCGATCGGCGGCGGCCGGACCGGCGGCCGGGAAGGTCACTTCCGGCTGGCGATCGATAATCTGTTTGACCCGCGTGGCGGAGGCGATCACCTGGCCGAGGTGCTGGAAGGCGCCGGCGACCGGCATCAGCGCTTCGAACGACGCCAGCGCGGCGAAGACAAACAGCGCGATCAGCGCGCCGGGCTCGGCATCGCCGCCGATGCCGGCGGCGGTCAGCCACAGCAGCAGCGTCACCGTCAGCCCGCTGGCGAGGATCATCAGCGCCTGCGCCTTGCCGCTCAGCGAGGTCTGCTGCCACTGGCGGCGTTGCCACAGCTGCTCGGTGGCGTTCAGCGTCTGGCGGAAGTCGTTGACGGCGCCGAACACCACCAGCTCCGCCTGCCCCTGTAGCCAGGCGGTCAGCTCGGTGCGGTATTGGCCGCGCAGGGCGGTGAGTTGGCCACCGATCGGTTTGCCGGCGCGATAGAATACCGGCGGCACCAGCAGCAACAGCAGCAACAGAATGCCGCCCAGCGTCAGGGCGAGCGCGGGATCCAGCCAGCTCAGGCCGTAGGTGACCACCAGGATCACCGCCGCCGCACCTACCAGCGGTGAAATCACCCGCAGATAAAGGTGATCCAGCGTGTCCACGTCCGCCACCAGGCGGTTGAGCAGGTCGGCCTGGCGGAAGCGGGCGATGCCGCCCGGCGTCAGCGGCAGGATCTTGCTGAAGGTGAACACCCGCAGATGCGACAGCACGCGGAAGGTGGCGTCGTGGCTGACCACGCGCTCGGCGTAGCGCCCGGCGGTGCGGAAGATCGCTGCGCCGCGCACGCCGGCGGCCGGCAGCATGTAGTTGAAGGTCAGCAGACCCGCCAATCCGGCCAGCGAAGACGCGGCCAGGAACCAGCCGGAGAGCGCCAGCAGGCCGATGCTGGCCAGCAGGGTGACGATCGCTAAAAGGATGCCCAGGCTAATCAGCAGGCTATGGCGGCGATACAACGCCAAAAACGGCAGCAAAACGCGCATGATTAAAGCTCCCCGCGGCGATGGGCGATCAGACTGGCGAACAGGCCCGGTTGGGCGCTGAGGGTGGCGTAATTGCCCTGTTGCGCGATACGCCCATCATCCATCACCCAAATCTGGTCGTAGTCTTCGGTATCTTCCAGCTGATGCGTCACCAGCAGGGTGGTTTGCTGATGCGAAGCGGCGTTCAGCGCCAGCATTACCCGCTGTTCGCTATGGGCATCGAGGCTGGCGGCCGGCTCATCCAGCAGCAGCAGGCGGCGCGGGCCGATCAGCGCCCGGGCGACCGCCACGCGCTGCGCCTGGCCGACCGACAGGCGAGCGGCGTTGTCGCCCACTTCGGTGTCGAGCCCCTGCGGCAGATAGGGCAGCAGTTCGCTGACGTAGGCGTGTTCCACCGCCTGCTGCAGCTGCGCTTCGTCGGCCTGCGGGCAGCCCAACAGGATATTGGCGCGCAGGGTTTGCGCCGGCAAATGCGGGTTTTGCCCGACCCAACTGAGCTGTTGACGCCAGTTTTCTGCGGACAGTTCACGCAGCTCGACGCCGTTGACGGTCAGCGACCCACGGTAGGGCAGGAAGCCGAGCAGCAGGTTGAGCAGCGAGCTTTTACCGGCGCCGCTCAGCCCGACCAATGCTACGCGCTGTCGCGGCTGCAGAGTGAAATTGAGCGGCCCGGCCAGCAGCACGCCGTTCGGCGACAGGATTTCCAACTCGTTCGCCTGCAGCGTAAGCGGCTGATCGGCGGGCAGCTGCCGCGTGCCGTTCCCCATCTGCTCGCCTTCGGCGCTGAGGAAGGTTTCCAGCGCTTCCGCCGCGCCGACCGCCTGCGCCTTGGCATGGTAAAAGGCGCCGAGATCGCGCAGCGGCTGGAAGAACTCCGGCGCCAGAATCAGCACCAGAAAACCGGAAAATAGCGTTACGCCGAGGCCGTAGCTGCCGAAGTTGAGTTCGCCGAGGTAGGAAAAACCGAAATACACCGCCACTACGGCGATGGAAATCGAGGCGAAGAACTCCAGCACGCCGGAAGAGAGGAAGGCCATGCGCAGCACTTCCATGGTGCGGCTGCGGAAGTCTTCGGAGGATTTGGCGATCTGCGCGGTTTCGGCCTGTGCGCGATCGAACAGCCGCAGGGTGTCCAGGCCGCGCAGGCGGTCGAGGAAGTTGCCGCTCAATCGCGCCAGCGCCACGAAGTTGCGGCGGTTGGCGTCGGCGGCCCCCATGCCGACCAGCGCCATGAACAGCGGAATGAGCGGCGCGGTCGCCAGCAGAATGATGCCTGCGGCCCAGTTGATCGGGAAGACGGCGATCAGGATAAGCAATGGGATGAACACCGCCAGATACATTTGCGGCAGATAGCGCGAGTAATAGTCCTGCATATCCTCGATCTGCTCGACGATGATGCTGGCCCAGCTGCCTGCCGGTTTGCCCTGGATCCACGCGGGGCCGAGCTGCTGGAGTTTATCCAGCACCTGCTGACGCATGCGCTGACGGATCACCTGACCACACAGGAAACCGACCCGCTCCCGCAGCCAGCTCAACAGCGCCCGCAGCGCAAACGCGACGATCAGCCAGATAAACGAAGGGATCAGCTGTTCGCGCGGGGTGTGCTCGATGATCAGGGCGTGCAGCAGGCTGGCCAGCAGCCAGGCCTGCGCCACGATCAGCAGGCCGCTGAATAGCCCCAACAGCATGGAAAGGCGCAGCCAACGCTGCGCTAACGAACTCTGGGTTTTAAGCCAACGGGTTAACTGTTGCTGTCTGGTTTTTTTCATCAGATATGCGTCTGCGTCGCCGGCGCCCGTTTGTTACGGGCTGGGTTAACGTACTGTTAAATAATAGTGTTTGGCGCAATCGGCGACAAACAAGCGAGGGCTCATGTTACCTCGTCACCCGGCAGACTGAAAAGAATAAAGCGGGCGAAAGTGGCTATAACAGATGGGAGAGGGCGATTGCAGAACGCAGAAACAAAAAAAGCGGCTCGAGAGCCGCTTTTTGCTGATGACGAGAACGTCTTAGCAGACTTCGGCGCCGGCGATGCCGTCCAGGTAACGCTCTGCATCCAGCGCCGCCATGCAGCCGGTGCCGGCTGAGGTGATCGCCTGGCGATAAATGTGATCCATCACGTCGCCTGCAGCGAAGACGCCGGGGATAGTGGTTTGGGTCGCATTGCCGTGAATGCCGGACTGCACCTTGATGTAACCGTTTTCCAGCTCCAGCTGGCCACCGAAGATGCCGGTGTTCGGGCTGTGGCCGATGGCGATGAACACGCCGGCCAGCTCCAGTTCACGGGTTTCGTTTTCCGCTTTGGTGCTGCGGATGCGCACGCCGGTCACGCCCATTTCATCGCCCAGCACTTCGTCCAGCGTGTGGTCGGTGTGCAGCACGATGTTGCCGCTTTTCACTTTTTCCATCAGCCGGTCGATCAGGATTTTCTCCGAGCGGAAGCTGTCGCGGCGGTGGATCAGATGAACCTCGGCGGCGATGTTGGACAGGTACAACGCTTCTTCAACGGCGGTGTTGCCGCCGCCGACCACCGCGACTTTCTGGTTGCGGTAGAAGAAACCGTCGCAGGTCGCACAGGCGGAAACGCCTTTGCCCTTGAACGCGTCTTCGGAAGGCAGACCAAGATAGCGGGCGGAAGCGCCGGTCGCGATGATCAGCGCGTCGCAGCTGTATTCGCCGCTGTCGCCGAACAGGCGGAACGGACGCTGCTGCAGATCGACGCTGTTGATGTGGTCGAAGACGATTTCCGTCTGGAACTTCTCCGCGTGCTCGCGCATGCGTTCCATCAACGCCGGACCGGTCAGGCCTTCGGCATCGCCCGGCCAGTTTTCCACTTCGGTGGTGGTGGTCAGCTGGCCGCCTTGTTCCAGACCGGTAATCAGCACCGGGTTCAGGTTGGCGCGCGCCGCGTAGACGGCGGCGGTGTAACCGGCCGGGCCGGAGCCCAGAATCAGTAATTTGCTATGTTTAGCCGTGCCCATGAATAACCTCTTTATTCCACAATGGCGGACAATGAAGCCGATTGTAGGGAAAATGACGCAGTAAAAAAAGCGCCGGGCGACGTTGTTAACGATTTGTATGATAGTTGTCGCCTATTAATGCGTCCATTGTCGGTAAATCGTACGCCGAACGCAGAAATTTAACTTATCAAAGCCGCCGTCCGCCAGCGAATCACCCACCGCGCAAAAACGGCGCATTCTGCGAGTTCAGCCGCTTCCGCCCGGGGTTTATCTGCCAGCGATTCATAACCAAAAATGGGATGCAGACTTTTCATGACGGTACGTTGTTCTGATTTTGCTTCTTTTACTTTGACAATCCGCTGCGCATTTGCGAAAACATCATAGGAAGAAGAAATTATCCCCGTAACACCAGCAAATCGTACGTATTTACGCCGCAAGGCGACAATACGCACCAGGTGTGCGGAGCAGGGCGCGCAAGCGTTTGCTGATTTTTTCTCGACCGAAACGTCGTTACCGGCGCTGCGCGGGGTTGGACAGACAGGCTGCGCGGCGTGGAATGATGGTAGTGAAGAAGCATATGACAGGCATCGGGTCTTCGCTTGGAACGAACCCTTACACATTGACGTTGGCTAGGGTGTGGCAAGTGCACGGAAGAAAATAAGAGAGACAATAATAATGGCAGACAACAAGAAACGCCCGGGTAAAGATCTTGACCGTATCGACCGCAACATCCTGAATGAGCTGCAGAAGGATGGGCGTATTTCGAACGTCGAGCTTTCGAAGCGCGTGGGGTTATCCCCGACACCATGTTTAGAACGCGTGCGCCGTCTCGAGCGCCAGGGTTTCATTCATGGCTATACCGCATTGCTCAACCCGCATTATCTGGATGCGTCCCTGCTGGTTTTCGTGGAGATCACGCTGAACCGCGGCGCGCCGGATGTGTTTGAGCAATTCAACTCGGCAGTGCAGAAGCTTGAAGAGATTCAGGAGTGTCATCTGGTTTCCGGCGATTTCGACTACCTGTTGAAAACCCGCGTACCGGACATGTCGGCTTACCGCAAACTGCTGGGCGAAACCTTGCTGCGTTTGCCGGGGGTTAACGACACCCGTACCTACGTAGTGATGGAAGAAGTGAAACAGAGTAACCGTCTGGTTATCAAAACACGGTAAGGTGCAGGTGCAAAACCTGATTAAATTGGTTACACTCCTGTTTATTCATACAGTTTCGGCGCCGGGGAAGCTTCTCGGCGCTGTTGCTATGTCAGCTAACAGGAACCTGGAGAGCCTTTCTTGAGCCAGGAATATACAGAAGATAAAGAAGTTACCCTGAAAAGACTCAGCAGTGGCCGGCGTTTGCTGGAAGCTGTGTTGATCGTGGTAGCGATTTTTGCCGTTTACCTCATGGCTGCGTTGGTCAGCTTCAATCCGTCTGACCCAAGCTGGTCGCAGACCGCGTGGCATGAGCCGATTCACAACCTGGGCGGCGGTGTTGGGGCCTGGTTGGCCGACACGCTGTTCTTCACCTTCGGGGTGCTCGCCTACGCGATACCGCCGATCATGCTGGTTCTGTGCTGGGCGGCCTACCGCCAACGCGGCAACCGAGACTACGTCGACTATTTCGCGCTCTCACTGCGCCTTATCGGCACTCTGGCGCTGGTGCTCACCTCCTGTGGGCTGGCGGCGCTGAACGTTGACGATCTTTATTACTTCGCTTCCGGCGGCGTGATCGGCAGCCTGCTGAGCAACGCCATGTTGCCGTGGTTCAACGGCATCGGCGCCACGCTGGCGCTGCTGTGCGTGTGGGCGGCAGGCCTGACGTTGTTTACCGGCTGGTCCTGGCTGGTGATCGCCGAGAAGATCGGCGGTGCGGTGCTGGGCGTCGCGACGGTGATGACCAATCGCTCACGCCGCGAAGAACGCTATTTCGAGGATGACGAGCGTTACGTTGACGACGAGCCTGAGCAGGCAGGGAAGGGCGCCGCCGCAGCGGTTGCCGCGACCGCCGCCGGAGCCGCGGCCGCCGATGACGACGTGCTGTTCTCCGCGCCTTCGGTCACCGAAAGCGCCAAAGCGGCAGCGGAAGACGCTGCCGATCCGTTGCTCAGCGGCCTGCGTGCCGACGATGACGAAGTCGACGCTGAAGCGGCGCCAATCGCGCCGGCGGCTCCGCCTGCACCGGCGGTAACGGCGGCGGTCCACGAGCCCGTTGCTGCACCGGTTGGCGTTCAGGCGCCGTCGGTGACGGTGACGGTGGCACCGGCCGCCCCGGCCTCGGTCAACCAGCACCCGGTAAGCGCCCCGCCACAAGACGCTACGCCGCCGCTATATTCCTTCGAGATCCCGGAAGAAACGCCGGCGCCGAAGGCGACGCGTCCGGTCGATCCTTATCAGGATGACGATGAGCCGCGCCTTGGCAACTGGCAAGAGCCGGCTGCGCCGCAACCGCAGGCGCATTCTCCCTTTGATTTTAGCGCTGCGCAGCGCGACAGCGTCGACCTCGGCGGTTCGGGCGGTTTCAGCGCCACCGGCGCCAGGCCGCAGCTGGACACGGCGGCGGCCACTGCCGCGGCGGGTGCAGCAGCAGCCACCTTCATGCCTGCTTTCACGGCGACCAGCGACGGCAATCCGCAGGTTAAACAGGGTATCGGCCCTGAGTTGCCGCGGCCGAATCCGGTGCGTATCCCGACCCGTCGTGAGCTGGCTTCTTACGGCATCAAGCTGCCTTCGCAGCGTGCGGCCGAACAGGAGCTGCGCCAGGCCGAGGCGGAGCCTCAACAGCCGGCGGCGGTGAACCCGCAGGAAGAAGAGGCGCTGCAAGAAGCCGCGCTGCGTCAGGCGTTTGCCGAACAGCAAAGCCAGCGCTACGGCGAAAGCTACGCTCCGGAGCAAGATGACGAGAGTGCATTGCAGGAAGCCGAGCTGAGCAAGGCGTTTGCCGAACAGCAGAGCCAACGTTACGGCGAAGAGTATCAACAGGACGACGAAGAGGCGCGGCAAGAAGCGGTGCTGCGTCAGGCGTTCGCCGAGCAGCAGCAGGCGCGCTACGGCCAGCAGGAGTCTGCCCCGCAGGCACCGGCCGCCAGTGCGGTCGATACCCGCAATGCTTTCAGCTTCTCGCCGATGGCGGATTTGGTGGACGATGGCCCTAGCGAGCCGATGTTCACGCTGTCGCCGCAGCTTGAAGAGCGCATTGAACTGCAGAGCGAGCAAGAGGACGATGTGCCGTTCGGCCAGTTTGAGCCTGCGGAGCCGGCTGCCCAGCCTCAGCAACCGTACCAGCAGCAGTACCAACAGCCGCAGCAGCAGCCGTATCAACCGTCGCCGCAGCAGGCACCGCAACAGTCTCAGCAACCGCAGGCCGAGCAGCATCCGGCGATGGACAGCTTGATTCACCCGTTCCTGATGCGCAACGATCAGCCGCTGCAGAAGCCGACCACGCCGCTGCCGACGCTGGATCTGCTGACCGAAGCGCCGAAAGAGGTGGAGCCGGTCGATTCCTTCGCGCTGGAACAGAAGGCACGCCTGGTAGAGGCCAGCCTGGCCGATTACCGCGTGAAAGCCGACGTGGTAGACATCCTGCCGGGGCCGGTGATCACCCGCTTCGAGTTGGATCTGGCGCCGGGGGTTAAAGCGGCGCGCATTTCCAACCTGTCGCGCGATCTGGCGCGCTCGCTGTCGACTTCGGCGGTGCGCGTGGTGGAAGTGATCCCTGGTAAGCCTTACGTCGGTCTGGAGTTGCCGAACACCAAACGTCAGACGGTGTATCTGCGCGAAGTGCTGGATTGCCCGGCCTTCCGCGACAACCCGTCGCCGCTGTCCATCGTGTTGGGTAAGGACATCTCCGGCGAACCGGTGGTGGCGGATCTGGGTAAGATGCCGCACTTGCTGGTTGCCGGTACCACCGGTTCCGGTAAATCGGTCGGGGTCAACGCCATGATCCTGAGCATTTTGTATAAGGCCACGCCGAAAGAAGTGCGCTTTATCATGATCGACCCGAAAATGCTGGAGCTGTCGGTTTACGAAGGCATCCCGCATCTGTTGACCGACGTGGTCACCGACATGAAAGACGCGGCCAACGCGCTGCGCTGGTGCGTGGGCGAAATGGAACGCCGCTACAAGCTGATGTCAGCCCTGGGTGTACGTAACCTGGCCGGTTACAACGAGCGTGTCGATCAGGCCGAAGCGATGGGGCGTCCGATCCCGGATCCGTTCTGGAAGCCGACCGACAGCATGGACATCACGCCGCCGGTACTGGAGAAAGAGCCATACATCGTGGTGATGGTCGACGAATTCGCCGACCTGATCATGACGGTGGGCAAGAAGGTTGAAGAGCTGATTGCTCGCCTGGCGCAGAAAGCGCGTGCGGCGGGCATCCACCTGGTGCTGGCGACCCAGCGTCCGTCGGTGGATGTGATCACCGGCCTGATCAAGGCCAACATTCCGACGCGTATCGCCTTTACCGTGTCGAGCAAGATCGACTCCCGCACCATCCTCGATCAGGGCGGCGCAGAGTCCTTGCTGGGGATGGGCGACATGCTCTATCTGGCGCCGAACTCCTCGATTCCGGTGCGTGTACATGGCGCATTCGTGCGCGATCAGGAAGTGCACGCGGTGGTCAAGGATTGGAAAGCGCGCGAGCGGCCCCAATATAAAGAGGGCATTCTCAGCGGCGGCGAAGACGGCGAGGGCGGAGCCGGCGGTGGGATGGACGGCGACGAAGAGCTGGATCCGCTGTTTGACCAGGCGGTGGATTTCGTGGTGGATAAACGCCGCGCCTCCATCTCTGGCGTACAGCGCCAGTTCCGCATCGGCTATAACCGCGCCGCGCGCATCATCGAACAGATGGAAGCGCAAGGCATCGTCAGTGAGCAGGGGCACAACGGCAACCGCGAGGTGCTGGCGCCGCCGCGGCATGACTGATGCTTTAGCCATTGCAATTCAATAAGAAAGGGCCGCTTAAGCGGCCCTTGTGCAAAGAAGCGTAAACCCGTTTCTTCTCGGAACATTGGCCTACCGACCGGCCGCCGGCTTCGGGTAAAGTAACGGGGTAAAGGGTTGATTTGACCCGCACGGCGTCGCCCTGCGGTTAACGCATTTCATAAGGTATCTGGAATAATGAAAAAACTGTTAGTTGCCTGCTGTCTGCTTTCGGGATTCGCTTCTACCTCCGTGCTGGCCGACGCCGCACAGGATCTGCAAAGTCGCCTGGCGAAGGTGAACAGTTTCCACGCCAGCTTCTCGCAAACCGTAACCAGCGCCGACGGCGCCGCGGTGCAGCAGGGGGAAGGCGAGCTGTGGGTGAAGCGGCCGAACCTGTTCAACTGGCACATGACGTCGCCGGATGAGAGCGTGCTGGTCTCCGATGGCCAGACCCTGTGGTTCTACAACCCGTTCGTTGAGCAGGTCACGGCGACCTGGCTGAAAAACGCCACCGGCAATACGCCGTTCATGCTGATCACCCGCAATAATGCCAGCGACTGGAAACAGTACAACGTGAAGCAAAAGGGCGATGACTTCGAACTGACGCCGAAATCCGCCAGCGGCAATCTGAAGCAGTTCGCCATCAGCGTGACCAACAGCGGTACCATCCGTAGCTTCGCCGCAGTGGAGCAGGACGGCCAGCGCAGTTCCTACACGCTGAAAAGCCAGCAGAACGTCGCCGCCGATCCGGCCAAATTCAAATTTACCCCACCGAAGGGGGTGACGCTGGACGACCAGCGCCAGTGAGGTGCAAGTGAGTAATAATCTGTCGCTCGACTTTTCCCAGAACGAGTTCCAGCCGTTGGCCGCGCGCATGCGGCCGACCACGCTAGCGCAATACATCGGCCAGCAGCATCTGCTGGCCGCCGGCAAACCGCTGCCGCGCGCCATTGAGGCCGGGCAGCTGCACTCGATGATTTTATGGGGGCCGCCGGGCACCGGGAAGACGACGCTGGCAGAGCTGATCGGCCGCTACGGTCAGGCGGATGTCGAACGAATTTCTGCCGTGACCTCCGGCATCAAGGAGATCCGCGAGGCGATCGAACAGGCGCGGCAAAACCGCGACGCCGGCCGCCGCACCATCCTATTCGTCGACGAGGTGCACCGCTTCAACAAAAGCCAGCAGGACGCTTTCCTGCCGCACATTGAAGACGGCACCATCACCTTTATCGGTGCCACCACCGAGAATCCGTCGTTCGAGCTGAACTCGGCGCTGCTGTCCCGCGCCCGTGTCTATCTGTTGAAGGCGCTGACCGCCGAAGATATCGGCCAGGTGCTGGATCAGGCCATGAATGACAAGACGCGCGGCTTTGGCGGCCAGAATGTCGAGTTGCCGGCGGAAACGCGTCGCCTGCTGTCGGAGTTGGTGGGCGGCGATGCGCGCCGGGCGCTGAACAGCCTGGAAATGATGGCGGACATGGCGGAGTTAGACGCCAAGGGCGTGCGGGTGCTGACGCCGGACCTGCTGAAAGAGGTGTCGGGCGAGCGCAGCGCGCGCTTCGACAATAAGGGCGACCGTTATTACGATCTGATTTCCGCGCTGCATAAATCGGTGCGCGGTTCGGCGCCGGACGCCGCGCTGTATTGGTATGCGCGCATTATTACCGCCGGCGGCGACCCGCTTTACGTGGCGCGCCGTCTGTTGGCGATCGCCTCTGAAGACGTGGGCAACGCCGATCCGCGCGGCATGCAGGTGGCGATCGCCGCCTGGGATTGTTTTACCCGCGTGGGGCCGGCGGAAGGCGAGCGCGCCATCGCGCAGGCGATCGTCTATCTGGCCTGCGCACCGAAGAGCAACGCGGTTTACACCGCGTTCAAAGCCGCCATGCGCGATGCCAAAGAGCAGGCCGATTATGACGTGCCGGAACACCTGCGCAACGCGCCGACCAAGCTGATGAAGGAGATGGGGCTGGGGGCGGAATACCGTTACGCCCACGACGAACCCAACGCCTACGCCGCCGGCGAGAACTATTTCCCGCCTGAAATGGCCAAGACGCGCTACTATCAACCGACCTCGCGCGGGCTGGAAGGGAAAATCGGCGAAAAGTTGGCATGGCTGGCTGAGCAGGATCAAAATAGCCCGACAAAACGCTACCGCTAGCCTGGCCGTTGCGGTAAGGTTAGCGGGTATCACTCTTCTTTTATGCGGCTATAAATCAGCCGCATAGAACAACAACACTTCTTTCAATAACAACAAGCACAGGATTAGCATGCTCGATCCCAATCTGCTGCGTAATGAGCTAGACGCAGTCGCCGTCAAACTGGCTCGCCGAGGCTTTAAACTCGATCTGGATCTGCTGCGTTCGCAGGAAGAACGCCGCAAAGTTCTGCAGGTAGAAACTGAAACGCTGCAAGCGGAACGCAACTCCCGATCGAAATCCATCGGCGCGGCCAAAGCGCGTGGGGAAGACATCGAGCCGCTGCGTCGCGAAGTGAACGAGCTGGGTGACAAGCTGGATGCCGCCAAGGCGGAGCTGGATGCGCTGCAAAGCGAGATCCGCGATTACGCCCTGACGTTGCCTAACCTGCCGGACGACGCCGTGCCGGATGGTAAAGACGACAGCGAAAACCTGGAGGTCACCCGCTGGGGTGAACCGCGCCAGTACGACTTCGCGGTGCGCGATCACGTCGACCTGGGCGAAATGGCCGGCGGGCTGGATTTTGCCGCCGCGGTCAAGCTCACCGGTTCGCGCTTCGTGGTAATGAAGGGGCAAATCGCCCGCATGCACCGTGCGCTGTCCCAGTTCATGCTGGATCTGCACACCGAGCAGCACGGCTACCTGGAGGCCTACGTGCCTTACCTGGTTAACCACGCCACGCTGTACGGCACCGGCCAGCTGCCGAAGTTCGGCGAAGATCTGTTCCATACCCGTCCGCTGGAAGAAGAAGCCGACAGCAGCAACTACGCGCTGATCCCAACGGCGGAAGTGCCGCTGACCAACCTGGTGCGCGACGAGATCGTGGAAGAGGAGTCTCTGCCGCTGAAGATGACCGCGCACACGCCATGCTTCCGTGCAGAAGCCGGTTCTTACGGCCGCGACACCCGCGGTTTGATCCGCATGCACCAGTTCGACAAGGTCGAGATGGTGCAGATCGTTCGTCCGGAAGATTCGATGGACGCCCTGGAAGAGCTGACCGGCCACGCGGAAAAAGTGCTGCAACTGCTGAACCTGCCTTATCGTAAGGTGCTGCTGTGCACCGGCGACATGGGCTTCGGCGCGTGCAAGACCTACGATCTGGAAGTGTGGCTGCCGGCGCAGGATACCTACCGCGAGATCTCGTCCTGCTCCAACATGTGGGACTTCCAGGCGCGTCGCATGCAGGCGCGCTGCCGCAGCAAAGCCGACAAGAAACCGCGTCTGGTCCACACGCTGAACGGTTCCGGCCTGGCGGTTGGCCGTACCCTGGTGGCGGTGCTGGAGAACTACCAGCAGGCCGACGGCCGTATTCAGGTGCCTGAAGTGCTGCGCCCTTATATGGGTGGCCTGGAATATATCGGCTGAACAGCCAATCACTAGAAAAAAGCGCCTGCGGGCGCTTTTTTTATGTCGAGAATTCAGTCTGCCGCCAGCGCGTAAGCCTGTTTAATGTAGTCGGCCAGATGTTTGCTTTTCACCTCGGTGGGTGAGTGGAGCTTGATGTGCCGCCGATACTGACCGCTGCCTTCAAGTTGGTGATGGCGATCTGTCAATCGGTAGCCGTGGCCGAATTCCACCGTAACGTGGTTGCGATAGGCGAAAACGCCGCAGAAAAATTGGCGATGCGAGAACATGATGCCACCGTATTTGACCGATTCGGTGACGCCATCGCCGCTCGCGGCAGCGGCCCGGCGAACCTGTTGCACTATCTCCAGCAGCTCGCCGTGCGTGCTGCCGATGTCCGCCAGCAGGGCTGCGACCGCCGCATCATTTGCCTGACTCATCCTGTTTCCTTATCGTCAAATACGCACTGCGCTGAGCATAGCGCTTTTTCAGTCGGTTAACCGGAAACAAATCGTGCGGTGGAATGATAAGAGGCGATTGACTTTTTTATCGCCAGTGGCATGATGCGCGCACTCTCATTGCGCGTTCGGTCACAATTTCACTATGTCCGCATACTCCCGCCCGGTGCTGTTATTGCTCTGCGGCCTCTTGCTGCTCACGGTATCCATTGCCGTTTTGAATACGCTCGTGCCCCTTTGGTTAACCCATGCTCAGTTGTCGACCTGGCAAGTGGGAATGGTCAGCTCTTCTTATTTCAGCGGCAACCTGTTGGGCACGCTGGTGGCGGGCAAACTGATCCAACGCGTCGGCTTCACCCGCAGCTATCACCTTTCTTGTCTGGTATTCGCCGCCGCGACCGCCGGTATGGTGCTGTCGATCGATTTCTGGAGTTGGCTGGGTTGGCGCTTCTTCGCCGGCGTCGGCTGCGCCTGGATTTGGGTGATCGTAGAGAGCGCGCTGTTGCGCAGCGGCAACCTGAGCAACCGCGGCCAGCTGCTGGCGGCCTATATGATCGTCTATTACCTCGGAACGGTGACCGGCCAATTGCTGTTGAGCATGACCTCGACCGAATTGCTGCACGTGGTGCCGTGGGTGACCGCCATTGTGATCAGCGCCATGCTGCCGATGCTGTTCGCGCGGGTCAACCGTCATGAAGATGAGCCGCAGCAGGCGGCGGTGTGGTCGATGCTGAGACGCCGTAGCGCGCGCCTTGGCATCAACGGCTGCATCATCTCCGGCATTGTGCTCGGTTCGCTGTACGGCCTGATGCCACTGTACCTCTCTCATCAGGGCATGAGCGACGCCAACGTCGGTTACTGGATGGCGCTGCTGGTCAGCTCCGGCATCGTCGGCCAATGGCCGGTTGGACGCCTGGCCGATCGTTACGGGCGTCTGCTGGTGCTGCGCATTCAGGTGTTCGTGGTGATCCTCGCCAGCGTGGCGATGCTCGGCAACTATGCCATGGCGCCTTCGCTGTTCATCCTCGGTTGCGCCGGCTTTACCCTGTATCCGGTAGCGATGTCCTGGGCCTGTGAGAAGGCGATGCCACACGAGCTGGTGGCGATGAACCAGGCGCTGTTGATGAGCTACACCATCGGCAGCCTGCTGGGCCCATCGATGACGGCGCTGCTGATGCAAAACTACTCCGACCGCGTGCTGTTCGTGATGATTGCCGCCGTGGCGCTGGTTTATCTGCTGATGCTGCTGAAAAAGCAGAAACCGGATCACCACCACACGCCGTTCGCCGCCGCCTGAGCATAAAAAAACCGGCCATGAGCCGGTTTTTTCTTGTGGCGTGCGCCAATCAGTAGATCACTTTGTGGCCGTAGCTTTCCAGGATGCCTTTGACGCGATCCATGGTCTCGGCTTTTGGCGGATGCACGCCGTCCAGCTTGTACTCTTCCCCCATCGCCACCCATTTGTGCTTGCCCAGCTCGTGGTAGGGCAGCAGCTCGATTTTCTCGATGTTGGCCATGTCCTTGGTGAACTCGCCCAGCAGATGCGCCGACTTATCGTCGTCTGACCAACCCGGCACCACCACGTAGCGGATCCAGGTGCGCTGGTTGCGTTTCGCCAGGTAGCGGGCGAATTCCAGCGTGCGGTGATTGGAGACGCCAACCAGGTTCTGGTGGATCTCGTCGTTCATCTGTTTCAGGTCCAGCATCACCAGATCGGTGGTATCCAGCAGCTCGTCGATCACCGGATCGTAGCGGCGCACGAAACCGTTGGTATCCAGGCAGGTATTGATGCCTTCGGCATGGCAGGCGCGGAACCAGTCGCGCACGAATTCAGCCTGCAGAATCGCTTCGCCGCCGGATGCGGTCACGCCGCCGCCGGAGGCATTCATGAAGTGGCGATAGGCCACCGCGTCTTTCATCAGCTCTTCGACGGTCACTTCTTTGCCGCCGTGGGTGTCCCAGGTATCGCGGTTATGGCAATAGAGGCAGCGCATCAGGCAGCCCTGGAAGAAGACGATAAAGCGGATCCCGGGCCCATCGACGGTGCCGCAGGATTCGAAGGAGTGGATGCGACCAGTTACTGACATTGCGGGGTTTTCTCCAATATTGACTGTCAAACGCAGTCTAAAAATAGGCGCGTGGCCGCCGGCCAGGTATCTGCGATGCAGCGGCGGGATGAGCCCGCCACCGGGGGTAATGATGCCTGTCGGCCGGTCAGTTGCCGGATAACTGTTTTGCCGGCTATCCATTCAGTATAGATGTCCGGCAAAACAGACTCGCACAGAGTCAGGGGAGAGCGGTGGGAGAAAAGGGCCGGAAGAACCGGCCCGACGTTGCTACCGGGCGGTTTCCCGCCCGGCTGGCGCATTACATCGTTTGAGTGAAGGTACGAGTAATGACGTCCTGCTGTTGCTCTTTGGTCAGCGAGTTGAAGCGCACGGCGTAACCGGAGACGCGGATGGTCAGCTGAGGGTATTTCTCAGGGTTTTCCATCGCATCCAGCAGCATTTCGCGGTTCATCACGTTGACGTTCAGGTGCTGGCCGCCTTCGATGGAGGCTTCATGGTGGAAGTAACCATCCATCAGGCCAGCCAGGTTGGCTTTACGCACGTCGTCGTCTTTACCCAGCGCGTTAGGCACGATGGAGAAGGTGTAGGAGATCCCGTCTTTCGCGTAGGCAAACGGCAGTTTGGCTACCGAGGTCAGGGAGGCTACTGCGCCTTTCTGGTCGCGGCCGTGCATCGGGTTGGCACCTGGGCCGAATGGTGCGCCAGCGCGGCGGCCATCCGGGGTGTTACCGGTTTTCTTACCGTATACCACGTTGGAGGTGATGGTCAGTACGGACTGAGTCGGTACCGCGTGGCGGTAGGTGCGCAGTTTCTGAATTTTCTTCATGAAACGCTCAACCAGGTCGCAGGCGATGTCATCGACGCGGGCGTCGTTGTTACCGAACTGCGGATACTCGCCTTCCACTTTGAAGTCGATAGCCAGGCCGTCTTCGTCGCGAATGGTGGTGACTTTCGCGTACTTGATGGCGGACAGGGAGTCGGCCGCAACGGACAGACCGGCGATGCCGCAAGCCATGGTGCGATAAACGTCACGGTCATGCAGCGCCATCAGCGCAGCTTCGTAGCTGTACTTGTCGTGCATGTAGTGAATGATGTTCAGCGCGGTCACATACTGCTTGGCCAGCCAATCCATAAAGTGGTCCATGCGGGCCATGACTTTGTCATAGTCCAGCACTTCGTCCATCATTGGCGCTTCTTTCGGGCCGACCTGCATTTTCAGTTTTTCGTCAACGCCGCCGTTGATGGCGTACAGCATGGTTTTCGCCAGGTTGGCGCGGGCGCCGAAGAACTGCATTTGTTTGCCGACGATCATCGGGCTGACGCAGCAAGCGATGGCGTAGTCATCGTTGTTGAAGTCAGGGCGCATCAAGTCGTCGTTTTCGTACTGTACGGAAGAGGTGTCGATGGACACTTTCGCCGCGAATTTCTTGAAGTTCAGCGGCAGCTTCTCAGACCACAGGATGGTCATGTTCGGTTCCGGAGACGGCCCCATGGTGTACAGGGTGTTCAGGAAACGGAAGCTGTTTTTGGTGACCAGGGTACGGCCGTCGACGCCCATACCGGCCAGGGACTCAGTCGCCCAGATTGGGTCGCCGGAGAATAGCTCATCGTACTCAGGGGTACGCAGGAAGCGCACCATACGCAGTTTCATCACCAGGTGGTCGATCAGTTCCTGCGCTTGTTCTTCGGTCAGTTTGCCCGCCTTGATGTCGCGCTCGATGAACACGTCGAGGAAGGTGGACACGCGGCCGAAGGACATGGCAGCGCCGTTCTGGGATTTCACTGCGGCCAGGTAGCCGAAGTAGGTCCACTGCACCGCTTCTTGCGCGCTGGTGGCCGGGCCGGAGATGTCGTAACCGTATTTGGCGGCCATCTCTTTGATTTGAGCCAGAGCGCGATGCTGTTCAGCGATCTCTTCGCGCAGCTGGATGGTCATTTCCAGGTCTTCGCCGTTTTCCAGTTTTTCCTGCAGCGATTTGAACTGGTTCAGCTTGTCGGCCATCAGGAAGTCGATACCGTACAGCGCCACGCGGCGGTAGTCGCCGATGATGCGGCCGCGGCCGTAGGCGTCTGGCAGACCGGTCAGCACGCCGGATTTACGGCAGTTCAGGATGTCTTTGGTGTAAACGTCGAATACGCCCTGGTTGTGGGTTTTGCGGTATTCGGTGAACACTTTTTTCAGCTGCGGATCCAGTTCGCGGCCGTACACTTTGCACGAACCTTCGACCATTTTGATACCGCCGAACGGGATCAGCGCGCGTTTCAGAGGGGCGTCGGTCTGCAGACCCACGATGGTTTCCAGCTCTTTGGCGATGTAACCCGCGTCGTGAGAAACGATGGTTGAAGCAACGTTGGTGTCGAAATCAACCGGCGCGTGAGTGCGGTTTTCCAGTTTGATCCCTTCCATAACCTTGTCCCACAAGGTGGTGGTGGCTTGAGTAGCGCCAGCCAGGAAGGATTCGTCACCCTCATAAGGCGTGTAGTTTTTCTGGATGAAGTCACGAACGTTGACTTCATTCTGCCAGTCACCCTTGCTGAAACCTTCCCAAGCGTTGGCTAATTTCTCGTTAAGTTCGGTCATTGTACACCTACCTTTGATTGTGGATTTCTAACTCTGCGCGCGGTAACTCACAGCTTAGTGCTGCTCGCGGCCCCCGCGCAGATAAATTACCCAGTAAGTCAACCCAACCAGCAGACCGCCGCCGATGATGTTACCGATGGTGACCGGAATCAGGTTGTCGATGATGAAGTTGCTTACTGTCAGATGAGCGAATTGCTCAGGTACCGCCCCTACGGCTTGCCAGAATTCTGGCGTGGCGAAGTGTTTGACCACGATGCCCATAGGGATCATAAACATGTTGGCGATGCTGTGTTCGAAGCCGCTGGCGACAAACATACCGACCGGCAGCACCATGGCGAGCATCTTGTCGGTCAGGGTGCGGCCGGAGTAGCTCATCCAGACCGCCAGGCAGACCATCAGGTTGGCCAGAATGCCGAGGCATACGGCTTCGATGAAGGTGTGATGCAGCTTATGGTCTGCGGTTTGCAGGACATTCAGGCCCCACTGGCCGTTGGCGACCATATACTCGCCGGAGAACCAAATCAGCGCCACGAAGAACAGCGCGCCGACCAGGTTGCCGAGATAAACGTTCAGCCAGTTGGTGCCCAGCTGGCCCCAGCTGATGCGGCCGCTGGCCTTGGCGATGACGATAAGTACGGTAGAGGTGAACAGGTCGGCGCCCGACACCACCACCAGCATTAACCCGAGAGAGAAGCAGATGCCGCCGACCAGTTTCGCCAGCCCGAAAGGCACGCCGGCGGTGCCGGTAGTCGCCGTGATGTAGAAGACGAAGGCGATGGAAATGAAGACACCAGCGGTGATCGCCAAATAAAACGTTTTCAGCGGATGTTTGGTGGCTTTATACACGCCGGCATCCTCAGCGATTTTCGCCGTTGCCGCAGGTAAAATCAGATCGAAGGGGCTGTCAGTTTTCAAACTAACTCTCGCTCTTAAGGGTTAAAACAACGCAATGAGATACTAGCAAAGCAGTATAGGGGAAAATTTGATTTGGATCATAAGGCGGGGAAGTAGAGCGGCAAAATGACGTGTTTTTTGTGTGGTTTTTGTGGTTAATTAATTGATTTTTAAGAAAAAACAATTTTTTAATGTTTGCAAATTTTTTTGAATAAGCAGGGTGGGCCGCAGGCGCTAAAGTTAAATTTTTAGACGTTTTGTCGCTGTTCGTCGCTGAAAGTTTAATTATCGGTTAATTATTATTTCACCGTCCGGCAACAATCGCCGGTTTATTTCTTTTTATGGCCGTTTAACCGCCTGCTTCCCAGCTGGAAAATAAGTCAGAATACGTTGAAATAACGCGCAAAAATAAAAACGCCGCAACGGAGTGCGGCGTTCAGCAACAGGGGTACTCCCAAAGTGGCAGCCCCCGATGGCATTAGGCCTTGGCCCAGTGGCGACGTTTGGCCGCTTGCAGCTTCTCGTAGGCCGCCAGCAGCGCCTGGTGGGCCGGCAACGCTTTCAGATCGGCATCGACGGCGAACAGCCCGTTGAAGCGCTCTTCACCGCTGATGGCGGCGGAGGCTGCGTCAACCGCTTCCTGGCCGTACATCTTCACGAACGCGGTATAGTACTGCGCCGCTTCGCGCTCAGGCTCCTGCGCCAGCAGCAGCAGCGTTTGCAGGCAGCGGTAGTAGTTGCTGCGCGCCGGGCTCAGCACCGAGGCGTTGAAGTCCTGCGTCCATTCGGTCCAGATCAGCGCCTGATCCAGATCGCCGCCCGCCAGCGCCAGCATCGACTTCAGCTCGCCGATGCGCAGGGTATGCCAGGCGTTGTCTTTGCCGCTGGCAATACCCAGCAGTTCGCGCACGCGGGTGAAATCGTCCAACCCTTCGTCGTCCAGCTGTTCGATCAGCGCCAGGTATTCTTCCGGTTCCCACTCGCTGCCCGGCAACGCCAGCAGGGTGTCGCGCAGGTGCGCGCCCATGCTGTTGTTGGCCAGCAGCAGGTCTTCCGCCGGATAAATGTCGGACATGCCCGGTACGATGATGCGGCAAGCGTAGACGCCCAGATGCTCGTAGTCGGCGATGTACACTTCCGCGTCTTCTTTGTCGAAGATGCTCATCAGGGTGGCGAACTCTTCCTGCGTGCTGCCGCTGAAGCTCCAGTCAACGAACGGATAATCCGCGTCCTGCTTGAACAGATCCCAGGAGATCAGGCCGCTGGAATCGATGAAGTGCGTTTCCAGGTTGGTGTGCTCCGCCACTTCTTCGTCATCGAAGGTTGGCGCGGTGAACACGTCGAGATCTTTCAGGCTGCGGCCCTGCAGCAGTTCGGTCACCGTGCGCTCCAGCGCTACGCCGAAGTCCGGGTGCGCGCCGAACGAGGCGAAGCAGGTGCCGTTAGTCGGGTTGAACAGCACCACGCAGATCACCGGGTAGTTGCCGCCCAGCGACGCGTCGTAGGAGAGGATCGGGAAACCTTCCTCTTCCAGCTTGGCGATGGCTTCCACCACGCCCGGGTAGCGGTTCAACACCTCGTCCGGGATCGCCGGCAGGCTGATGGATTCGGCGATGATGCGGTTTTTCACATAGCGCTCGAACACTTCCGACAGACCCTGCACGCGCGCTTCATTAGCGGTGTTGCCGGCGGACATGCCGTTGGACACATACAGGTTGCCGATGATGTTCATCGGGATATACACGGTTTGCTGGTCAGACTGACGGGTAAACGGCAGCGCACACACGCCGCGATCGGCATTGCCGGATTGCAGATCGACAAGATCGCTGGCGCTCAGCTCTTGCTGCGGATCATAGAAGGCGTGCAGACGCTCGTCGAGCAGGCCGGCCGGCAGCGTATCGTCTGCCGGGATCGGGAACCATTTCTCATTCGGATAGTGCACGAAGTCGCCTTCGGCGATCTGCCGGCCCAGGTAGAAATCGGCGAAGAAGTAGTTGGTGGAAAGGCGCTCGAAATATTCACCCAGCGCCGAGGCCAGCGCGGCTTTTTTGCTGGCGCCTTTGCCGTTGGTGAAGCACAGCGGGCAATCGCGATCGCGAATGTGCACCGACCATACGTGCGGCACCGGGTTCAGCCAGGAGGCTTCTTCGATGTTGAAACCGAGATCGCTCAGTTTCTGCTGGAAACGGGCGATGGAGTCTTCCAGGGCGGCGTCTTTACCGGGGATAAAAGTTTGCGTCATTGTCTTCACTTTTTGCGCGTACTAAAAACGCGCAATGATACGGGGTTTTACGCCGGAGCTCCACGTATTCCTAAAGCGGCGGCAAAGTCACAGTTTTTTTAAGGATAAAGGCCATAATTCAGCGAGTTATCTGTCAAGGAGAAATCTAATGAAATCAGTGAAACTCAGCGTGTTAACCCTCTTGTTGACCGGCGTCAGCGCCTCGGCGCTGGCGCTGCCCAACATCACCCTGCTGGCGACCGGCGGCACCATCGCCGGCGGCGGCGACTCGGCGACCAAGTCCAACTATACTTCGGGCAAATTGGGTGTCGAGGCACTGGTCGATGCGGTCCCGGCGCTGAAGGACATCGCCAACGTGCAGGGGGAGCAGGTGGTGAACATCGGCTCGCAGGACATGAACGATCAGGTCTGGCTGACGCTGGCGAAGAAGATCGACGCCGACTGCGGCAAAACCGATGGCTTTGTCATCACCCACGGCACCGATACGCTGGAAGAGACGGCCTATTTTCTCGACCTGACGGTGAAGTGCGACAAGCCGGTGGTGCTGGTCGGGGCGATGCGGCCGGCGACGGCGATGAGCGCCGATGGTCCATTCAACCTGTATAACGCGGTGGTGACGGCGGCGGATCCGCAATCGGCCAATCGCGGGGTGCTGGTGGCGATGAACGACAGCGTGCTGGACGCACGCGACGTCACCAAAACCAACACCACCGCGGTGCAGACCTTCCAGTCGCCGAACTTCGGCCCGCTGGGGTATATCCACAACGGCAAGGTCGATTACCAGCGCTCGCCGCAGCGCAAACACACCCGCGATACGCCGTTCGACGTCAGCAAGCTGAACGAACTGCCGAAGGTCGGCATCGTCTACAACTACGCCAACGCTTCCGATGCGCCGGCCAAGGCGCTGATCGCCGAAGGCTACCAGGGCATCGTCAGCGCGGGGGTCGGCAACGGCAACCTGTATAAAACGGTGTTCGACACCCTGGCGACGGCGGCGCACAACGGCGTGGCGGTGGTGCGTTCTTCGCGCGTGCCGACCGGCGCCACCACCGAGGACGCGGAAGTGGACGACGCCAAGTACGGCTTCGTCGCGGCCGGCACGCTGAATCCGCAAAAAGCGCGCATTCTGCTGCAGCTGGCGTTGACGCAAACCAAAGACGCGAAGCAGATCCAGCAAATGTTCAATCAGTACTGATCGTTTTCTCTCCTGCGGGCGCCGGCCGGGCTCCCGCAGCCATCTCGGCTGAATACAGCATAAAACACCGCGTTAACCCGCTGAATTTCCCCATGTCGCAGGGTTTTATCGTCCAAACAATCGCGACGGCCGCAGAGCCTGTCATCACCCGGTGCGGCCGTTTGCCGCCGACGGGCGAATAAGCGTTGCAGCCATGGGGCGTGAGTGATAAAACCGAAGGGTTGGTTAACGCGAGCGTTAACTTCGGGCGTCTTTTCGACAGGTCGCTTTTCTGCGGCGAACAGTGAATGTGGTGAGGGGAAATGACTCAGGTTTATAATTTTAGCTCTGGCCCGGCGATGCTGCCGGTGGAAGTGTTGCGTCGTGCGGAACAGGAACTGTGCAACTGGCACGGTCTGGGAACGTCAGTGATGGAGATCAGTCACCGCAGCAAAGAATTCATCGCCGTTGCCGAGCAGGCGGAACAGGATCTGCGCGATCTGCTGAAAATCCCCTCCAACTATAAAGTGCTGTTTTGCCACGGCGGCGCCCGCGGTCAATTCGCCGCGCTGCCGCTGAACCTGTTGGGCGACAAGACCACCGCCGACTATATCGACGGCGGCTATTGGGCGCATAGCGCCATCAAGGAAGCGGAAAAGTATTGCACCCCGAACGTCATCGACGTGAAAACCCGCATCGACGGCCTGAGCGGCATCAAGCCGATGAAAGAGTGGCAGCTCAGCGCCGACGCCGCCTATGTGCACTATTGCCCGAATGAGACCATCGACGGCGTGGCCATCGATGAAACGCCGGACTTCGGCGACAAAGTGGTGATTGGCGATTACTCCTCGACCATCCTGTCCCGCCCGCTCGACGTCAGCCGTTTCGGCGTGATTTACGCCGGCGCGCAGAAAAATATCGGCCCTGCCGGCCTGACGCTGGTAATCGTGCGCGACGATCTGCTGGGCAAGGCGCGCAAAGAAGTGCCGTCAATCCTCGATTACACCGTGTTGGCCGAGAACGATTCGATGTTCAACACGCCGCCGACCTTCGCCTGGTATCTGTCCGGGCTGGTGTTCAAATGGTTGAAAGAGCAGGGCGGCCTGGTGGAGATGCAGAAACGCAATCAGGCCAAGGCCGAGCTGCTGTATGCGACCATCGATAAATCCGACTTCTACCGCAGCCAGGTGGCGATCGCCAACCGTTCGTGGATGAACGTGCCGTTCCAGCTGGCCGATGCTGCGCTTGACAAAGTGTTCCTCAGCGAAGCCGAAGCCATCGGCCTGCAGGCGCTGAAAGGCCATCGGGTGGTTGGCGGCATGCGCGCTTCTATTTACAATGCCATGCCGCTGGCCGGCGTGCAGGCGCTGACCGACTTTATGGCCGACTTCGAACGTCGTCACGGTTGATCCCGGCAGCTCGCCAGGTGCGGGCTGCTCAGGCTGTTGTCCTTTTGCATTAAAGCGGCTCCGGCATTATCCCGGAGCCGTTTCGTTTATCAGAATTGGAGAGTTTTGTTCACATGGTGGATTCCCTGACGTTACAACCGGTTGCCCTGGTCAATGGCACCGTCAACTTACCCGGCTCCAAGAGCGTTTCTAACCGCGCTCTGCTGCTGGCTGCGCTGGCGAAAGGAACGACCCGGCTGACCAACCTGCTGGACAGCGACGACGTGCGTCATATGCTGAACGCGCTGCAGGCGTTGGGCGTGAGCTATCAGCTTTCCGCTGACCGCACCGTGTGCGAAGTGACCGGCGTGGCCGGCCCGTTGGTGGCCGAACGGCCGCTGGAACTGTTCCTCGGCAATGCCGGCACCGCGATGCGCCCGTTGGCGGCGGCGCTGTGCCTCGGCGAAGGCGACGTGGTGTTGACCGGTGAACCGCGCATGAAAGAGCGCCCGATCGGCCATCTGGTGGATGCGTTGCGCCAGGGCGGGGCGCAGATTGACTACCTCGAGCAGACCGATTACCCGCCGATTCGCCTGCGCGGCGGCTTCCAGGGCGGCGACGTCACCGTCGACGGCAGCGTCTCCAGCCAGTTCCTGACCGCGTTGCTGATGACCGCGCCGCTGGCGCCGCAGGATACGCAGATCCACATCAAGGGCGAGCTGGTCTCCAAGCCGTACATCGACATCACGCTGCATCTGATGCGCACCTTCGGTGTAGCGGTCAGCCACGACAACTATCGGGTGTTCCATATCCAGGGGCGCCAGACGTATATCGCGCCGGGCGATTACCTGGTTGAGGGCGACGCCTCTTCCGCCTCTTACTTCCTGGCGGCGGCGGCGATCAAGGGCGGCACCGTGCGTGTGACCGGCATTGGTCGCAAAAGCGTGCAGGGCGACACCAAGTTCGCCGACGTGCTGGAGAAAATGGGCGCGCGCATCACCTGGGGCGACGATTTCATCGAGTGCAGCCGCGGTGAACTGCGCGGCATCGACATGGACATGAACCACATTCCGGACGCGGCGATGACCATCGCCACCGCGGCGCTGTTCGCCGAGGGGCCGACCACCATCCGCAATATCTACAACTGGCGGGTGAAGGAGACCGATCGTCTGGCGGCGATGGCCACCGAGCTGCGCAAGGTCGGGGCGGAAGTGGATGAAGGCGAAGACTACATTCACGTAGTGCCGCCGGCCAAGCTGCAGTTCGCCGAGATAGGCACCTACAACGATCACCGCATGGCGATGTGTTTCTCGCTGGTGGCACTGTCGGATACCCCGGTCACCATTCTCGATCCGAAATGCACCGCGAAAACCTTCCCTGACTATTTCGAACAGCTGGCGCGCATCAGCCAGCCGGCGTAACCCGTCAAATCGTTTATTTTAAGGCCCCTTTGCGGGCCTTTATCATTTTTAACCTTTGGCGACCGGCGTTTCTTCTATACTTTTTCGCGGTTGTGCGCTTATTTTCAACAACCGGACAGTTCCAGGGTAACAGATCGCCGTAGGGCAGCGTATAATACGCCACCGTATTTGCCCCTGATTGGGCAGGTGACAGAGAGTGCGGCGCGCGGGCCTTGAGCCGAAGCACGCCGTGTCTCTGTGAGGTTTTCTACCTGAAGGAGAGAGAAATGACGGCTACAGCCCCGGTGATAACCGTTGATGGACCAAGTGGCGCAGGCAAAGGCACGCTGTGTAAAGCGTTGGCCGAGTCCCTTGGTTGGCGTTTGCTGGACTCCGGCGCGATCTATCGCGTGCTGGCGCTGGCGGCGTTGCATCATCAGGTGGATATCACTTCTGAGGAAGCGCTGGTTCCGCTGGCCGCACATCTCGATGTTCGCTTCGTTGCCCAGGACGGCAAGCTGCAGGTGATTTTGGAAGGTGAGGACGTCAGCAACGAGATCCGCACCGAAACCGTCGGCAACACCGCGTCGCAAGCGGCGGCGTTTCCGCGCGTGCGCGAGGCGCTGCTGCGCCGCCAGCGTGCATTCCGCGAGGCGCCCGGCCTGATTGCCGATGGCCGCGACATGGGCACGGTGGTGTTCCCGGACGCGCCGGTCAAGATTTTCCTCGACGCCAGCTCGGAGGAGCGCGCGCACCGCCGCATGCTGCAGTTGCAGGAGAAGGGCTTTAATGTTAACTTTGAACGTCTTTTAGCCGAGATAAAGGAACGGGACGACCGTGACCGTAATCGGCCTATCGCGCCTCTGGTGCCCGCTTCAGACGCCCTCGTGCTGGATTCTACCAGCATGTCGATCGAAGAAGTAATCCGGCAGGCGTTGACGTATGCACAGAAAGTGTTGGCGTTGCCGCAGCGATAAGCGCGGCGGCGCTATTGGCTTTTTGTCATATTTGTCATAGCGGTATCGCAATATATCGGGTAAAATTTTACCCCTGTAACCTTAAACCCTGTCGGCATGGAGCCAATGGCGGGGTATGTGAAACAACCCCATTCGGCGGGATGCTAAATGGACGTTAAACTAAAGAACCCTGAAGATTAACAACATGACTGAATCTTTCGCTCAACTCTTTGAAGAATCCTTAAAAGAAATCGAAACCCGCCCGGGTTCCATCGTTCGTGGCGTCGTTGTTGCTATCGACAAAGATATCGTACTGGTTGACGCCGGTCTGAAATCTGAGTCTGCCATCCCGGCTGAGCAATTCAAAAACGCCCAGGGCGAGCTGGAAATCCAGGTTGGTGACGAAGTTGACGTTGCTCTGGATGCTGTTGAAGACGGCTTCGGTGAAACCCTGCTGTCCCGTGAGAAAGCTAAGCGTCACGAAGCTTGGATCACGCTGGAAAAAGCCTACGAAGAAGCTGAGACTGTAACCGGTGTTATCAACGGCAAAGTGAAGGGTGGCTTCACCGTCGAGCTGAACGGCATCCGCGCGTTCCTGCCAGGTTCCCTGGTTGACGTGCGTCCGGTACGTGACACTCTGCACCTGGAAGGCAAAGAGCTTGAGTTCAAAGTCATCAAGCTGGATCAGAAGCGCAACAACGTTGTCGTTTCTCGCCGTGCGGTTATCGAATCCGAGAACAGCGCTGAGCGCGATCAACTGCTGGAAAACCTGCAGGAAGGCATGGAAGTTAAAGGTATCGTTAAGAACCTCACTGACTACGGTGCATTCGTTGATCTGGGCGGCGTAGACGGCCTGCTGCACATCACTGACATGGCTTGGAAACGCGTTAAGCACCCAAGCGAAATCGTCAACGTTGGCGATGAAATCACTGTTAAAGTGCTGAAGTTCGACCGCGAGCGTACTCGTGTATCCCTGGGCCTGAAACAGCTGGGCGAAGATCCATGGGTTGCTATCGCGAAACGTTACCCAGAAGGCACCAAGCTGACTGGTCGTGTAACCAACCTGACTGATTACGGCTGCTTCGTAGAAATCGAAGAAGGCGTTGAAGGTCTGGTACACGTTTCTGAAATGGATTGGACCAACAAAAACATCCATCCGTCCAAAGTTGTTAACGTGGGCGACGTAGTGGAAGTGATGGTTCTGGACATCGATGAAGAACGTCGTCGTATCTCCCTGGGCCTGAAGCAGTGCAAATCCAACCCATGGCAGCAGTTCGCAGAAACCCACAACAAGGGCGACCGCGTTGAAGGTAAAATCAAGTCTATCACTGACTTCGGTATCTTCATCGGCCTGGACGGCGGCATCGACGGCCTGGTTCACCTGTCTGACATCTCCTGGAACGTTGCAGGCGAAGAAGCAGTACGTGAATACAAGAAAGGCGACGAAATCGCTGCGGTTGTTCTGCAAGTTGACGCAGAGCGCGAGCGTATTTCCCTGGGCGTGAAGCAACTGGCTGAAGACCCGTTCAATAACTACCTGTCTATGAACAAGAAAGGTGCTATTGTTACTGGTAAAGTCACTGCAGTTGACGCCAAAGGTGCTACAGTTGAATTGGCAGGCGGCGTAGAAGGTTACCTGCGTGCATCTGAAGCCTCTCGCGACCGCATTGAAGATGCAACTCTGGTTCTGAACGTAGGTGACGAAGTTGAAGCTAAATTCACCGGCGTTGACCGTAAGAACCGCGTTGTAAGCCTGTCCGTACGTGCTAAGGACGAAGCTGACGAGAAAGACGCCATCGCAACTGTTAACAACAAACAGGAAGAAGGCAACTTCTCTAACGCAATGGCTGAAGCTTTCAAAGCGGCTAAAGGCGAGTAATGACGGGGGGCGGTCTCTGGCCGCCCCGATACGGTAGTTTAGCTGCAAAGCTTGGAGGTACTATGACCAAGTCTGAACTTATTGAAAGACTTGCTGGCCAGCAATCTCATATTCCGGCGAAGGCCGTTGAGGATGCAGTGAAAGAGATGCTTGAGCACATGGCCGCTACGCTGGCCGAGGGCGAACGCATTGAGATCCGCGGATTCGGCAGTTTTTCTCTTCACTACCGTGCCCCGCGTGTAGGTCGTAACCCGAAAACCGGTGACAAAGTCGAGCTGGACGGCAAGTACGTTCCTCACTTCAAACCAGGCAAAGAGTTGCGTGACCGCGCCAATATCTATGGTTAGTCGCTGACTGCTCATAGCGTTGTTGCTTGTAAAGAATATAAAACGGTGCCTTTAAGGCGCCGTTTTTTTTCGCCTGTGGTTCTCAGCGCTCCGCTCGTGAATTGCGTACCGCGCCGCATGTGCAGTGTGGTTACTGCATAAACTTCTCTTATCCTGCCAGGTTCACCGCATCTTCGCTAAAGCCCGCTGGCGGCGGCATATCGCCTGAATAATCCTGTTTGCCTGCCGCGACGCGCTTTTGCTGATGGCGGGTAGGATGGGAGAAGAGCGATCAAACTTTCGCTGGATCTGGCGATTTTCGCCGTTATCGGCGGCATTCTGCCGCTGCTGGTTTTACCGCGGTTGCCTGAGCCATGGCTGCTGTGGCCGATATTGCTTGCCGCCGGTTTACTGCTGCGTATGCGTTGGTCGTTCTGTCGCTATTTGGCCTGTCTGGGGTTGGGATTCACATGGGCGGTTTTTAACGCCGGAACCCTGATCGGGCAAATGGAACGCTTAAGCCACGGGCCGGAGGTGACGGCGGTGGCGCAGGTAAGCAGCATCGCGCTGGAGTCCGCCGACAGCAAGCAGACATTGATGCGTATCGAGCGGATCGATGGCCATTGGCTGGTGCCTGCGCTGGCGTTTACCACCGCATGGGTTCCGCAACAGCGGCGGTTGTGCGCCGGGCAGCGTTGGCAATTGAAACTGCGTTTACGCCCGGTGCATGGCAAGCTCAATGAAGGGGGTTTCGACAGCCAGCGTTGGGCTATCGCACAGCGCCAGCCGCTGACCGGCCAGGTCAGGCAGGCTTATTTATTGGAAGGCGGTTGCAGCCTGCGCCAGCACATCATCAGCCATGCGGAAACCAATATCGGTGAGCTGCGTTACAAGGCGGTGTTGCTGGCGCTGGCGTTTGGGGAACGAACCGCGCTGGAACAGGCTTTACGCACGCTGATGCTGAAAACCGGCATTGCACATTTAATGGCCATTTCAGGGCTGCATGTAGCGATGGTCGCCATCTTGCTCTGGGCCGTGCTGCGCGGGCTGCAGTTTTTTCTTCCCGCCCACCTGATTGGCTATCGTTTTCCACTGATCGCGGGCTGGGTGGCGACGCTGATCTATGTCTGGTTGGTGGGCGCCCAGCCGCCGGCGGTGCGCTCCCTCCTGGCAATGACATTGTGGATGTCGCTGCGTCTGCGTGGGGTGCTTTGCTCTTCCTGGCAAGTGTGGCTGTGGTGTGTCGGGCTGATTTTGCTGTGCGATCCGCTGGCGGTATTGTCAGACAGCTTCTGGCTGTCGGTGTTGGCGGTAGGTTGCCTGATTTTTTGGTTTGAATGGGCGCCGCTCGGTGAACGATTTCGCTCAGCCTGGTACTGGGCGCCGGTACGCTGGTTACATATTCAACTTGGCATGACGCTGCTGCTGGTGCCGATGCAGGCCGCGTTGTTTCTGGGCCTGACGCTGACCTCATTGCCGGCTAATTTGTGGGCGGTGCCCATCGTTTCATTGATGACGGTGCCGTTGATCTTGCTGGCGGTGATCTTTGGCTTCGCTCCTTCATTAAGCTACGGGTTATGGTGGCTGGCGGACGTCACGTTGCACTGGGTGTTTGTGCCGCTGAATCATCTGCAGCATGGCTGGGTGGATTTGGGGGCCGCTTCGCTGGTGGCCAGCGCAGCGGGATGGCTTATCGTTATCTGTTGGCGATTTCATTGGTGGTGGCGCTATGCGCCGGGGCTGGCGGCGGTGGCGATATGCTGCGTGTTGTGGCGTGGCAAAGCGCCGGACTATCGTTGGCGTGTCGATATGCTTGATGTCGGGCACGGGTTGGCGGTGGTTATCGAGCAAAACGGCAAGGGGATACTGTACGATACCGGCGATCGTTGGCCCGCGGGCAGCGCTGCCGAGCGACATATCTTACCGATGCTGAACTGGCGGGATATTGAGCTGGAGCAGATCATTATCAGCCATATTCACCTCGATCATATCGGCGGGTTGCCGGCGGTGCGGCGGGCGTTTCCGCAGGCTACGGTGCGCAGCCCGATACGCGGGGAAGGGCACTTGCCCTGCGTCGCCGGTGAGCGTTGGCGCTGGCAATCGCTGCAATTCGAGGTGCTGTGGCCGCCGAAAACGCTCAAAAGGCCGGTCAATGACGACTCCTGCGTGATCCGTATCGACGATGGAAAATACAGCCTGCTGCTCACCGGCGATGCGGAAAAGAAGGCGGAGGCGCAGTTGTTACGGTTGCGGCGCGATCGTTTGGCCGCCACGGTGTTGCAGGTGGGACACCACGGCAGCAGGACGTCCTCGACGCCGCCGTTTCTGCGCGCGGTCAATCCCGAAGCGGCGCTGGCGTCCGCATCTCGTTACAACAAATGGCGATTACCGGCGCGGAAAGTGGTCGCCAGATACCGGGCAAATGGCATCCAATGGCGCGATACGACGCGCTCCGGTCAGTTATCGGTACTTTTTTTCGACAACGATTGGCAAATTAAAGGCTTTCGCGAACAATTAATGCCCCGTTGGTATCATCAGCGGTTTGGCGTAGAGGGTGATAATGAGTAAAATAGGCCGCTATTTCTTCCGATGCTGGTATTTGCATGATGAATGATAAAGATCTCTCGACCTGGCAGACGTTCCGTCGACTCTGGCCGATGATCACTCCTTTTAAGACCGGGCTGATTGTGGCCGCCATTGCGTTGATTATGAACGCAGCGGGGGACACGCTGATGCTGTCTCTGCTTAAACCGCTATTGGACGATGGGTTTGGAAAAACCGACAGCAGCGTGCTGGTATGGATGCCGTTGGCGGTCATTGCGCTGATGTTGATGCGTGGCGTGACCAGCTTTGTTTCAAGCTACTGCATTTCCTGGGTTTCCGGCATGGTAGTGATGCAGATGCGTCGCCGCCTATTTGGCCACATGATGAGAATGCCGGTGGCCTTCTTCGATCAGCAGTCCACCGGGACTCTGCTGTCGCGCATCACCTATGATTCCGAGCAGGTGGCTTCCTCCTCCTCCAGCGCGCTGGTGACCGTGGTGCGGGAAGGGGCCTCGATCATTGGCCTGTTCATCATGATGTTCTACTACAGCTGGCAGCTGTCGGTGATCCTGATCGTGCTGGCGCCGATCGTTTCCATCGCCATTCGCCTGGTGTCCAAGCGTTTCCGCAACATCAGCAAGAACATGCAGAACACCATGGGGCAGGTCACCACCAGCGCCGAACAGATGCTGAAAGGCCATAAAGAAGTGCTGATCTTCGGTGGCCAGCAGGTGGAAACCGAGCGCTTTAACTCGGTGAGCAACCGCATGCGCCAACAGGGCATGAAACTGGTGTCCGCGTCTTCGATCTCCGATCCGATCATTCAGTTGATCGCTTCGCTGGCGCTGGCGTTCGTGCTGTTTGCCGCCAGCTTCCCAAGCGTGATGGAAACCCTGACCGCCGGTACCATTACCGTGGTGTTCTCGTCGATGATCGCGCTTATGCGTCCTCTGAAATCGCTGACCAACGTCAATGCCCAGTTCCAGCGTGGGATGGCGGCCTGCCAGACGCTGTTCTCCATTTTGGATATGGAACAGGAAAAAGACACCGGCACCCGTGAAGTGAAGCGTGCGAAAGGCGATATCGAATTCCGCAATGTCACCTTCTACTACCCGGCCAAAGAAACGCCGGCGCTGCGTGACATCAACCTGAAAATCGCTGAAGGCAAGACCGTGGCGCTGGTAGGGCGTTCGGGGTCAGGTAAATCCACCATCGCCAACCTGCTGACGCGTTTCTACGATATCCAGGAAGGCGAAATCCTGATGGATGGCCACGATCTGCGGGAATACACGCTGGCTTCGCTGCGCAATCAGGTGGCGCTGGTCTCGCAAAACGTGCACCTGTTCAACGACACCATCGCCAACAACATCGCCTATGCGCGCGAAAGCGAATACAGCCGCGAGCAGATTGAGAAAGCGGCCGAAATGGCGTACGCGATGGACTTCATCAACAAGATGGAAAACGGCCTGGACACGGTGATCGGTGAAAATGGCGTGATGCTTTCTGGCGGCCAACGTCAGCGTATCGCCATCGCGCGTGCGCTGCTGCGCGACTGCCCGATCCTGATCCTGGATGAGGCCACTTCTGCGCTGGATACGGAATCCGAACGCGCCATTCAGGCTGCGCTGGACGAACTGCAGAAAGACCGCACTTCGCTGGTGATCGCGCACCGTTTGTCGACCATTGAGAAGGCGGACGAGATCCTGGTGGTGGAAGATGGGCGCATCGTCGAACGCGGCGAGCACGCTGAGTTGCTTGAACAGCACGGCGCCTATTCGCAGCTGCACCGCATGCAGTTTGGCCAATAATGATCGAGCGCATTTGGTCCGGCGGATCGCTGCTTTATCTGGCGCTGCTGCCGCTCTCCTGGCTGTATGGCCTGTTCAGTTGGCTGATTCGCCTAAGCTATCGCTGCGGCCTGCGCAAAAGCTGGCGCGCGCCGGTGCCGGTGGTGGTGGTGGGCAACCTCACCGCCGGCGGCAACGGCAAAACCCCGATGGTGATCTGGCTGGTGGAACACCTGCAGCAGCGGGGCTACCGCGTTGGCGTGGTGTCGCGCGGCTACGGCGGCAAGTCGGCAGTCTATCCCCTGGTGCTCAGTCGGAATACTTCAACCCGTGAGGCGGGGGATGAGCCGGTGCTGATTTATCAGCGCACCGGGGCGCCTGTGGCGATCGCGCCCAAGCGGGCTGAGGCGGTGCAGGCATTGCTGCAGCAACAACCGTTGGATGTGATCATCACCGATGACGGCTTGCAGCACTATGCTTTGCAGCGCGATTTCGAGCTGGTGGTTATCGACGGCGTGCGCCGTTTCGGCAACGGTTGGTGGTTGCCGGCCGGGCCAATGCGCGAGCGCGCCGCACGGCTTGCCAGCGTCGACGCGCGCGTCGCCAACGGCGGCGTGGCGCAGGCTGGGGAGATCGCCATGCGCTTGCAGGCGCGTGACGCGGTTAATCTGCTGAGCGGTGAACGCCGCCCGGCGGCCGAGTTGCCGCGCGTGGTGGCGATGGCAGGCATCGGCCATCCGCCGCGTTTCTTCGCGACGCTAGAAAAGTTGAACGTCGACGTTGTGCAGGAAGTGGCGTTCGCCGATCATCAGGAATATCAGCAGGCGCAGTTGGCGGCACTGGTCTGTGCAGACCAAACGCTGCTGATGACGGAGAAAGACGCGGTGAAGTGTCGCGCCTTTGCTCAGCCCAATTGGTGGTATTTACCGGTTGATGCGGTGCTGCCGTCCGCTCAGGCTGAGCAACTGCTGCAGGATATCGAATCCCTGCTGACTAAATAACCTCAGGATGCCAGCGTGGCAAGCCCCAGGGCTTGTGCGCAGGCCTCCAGCGAACGCTGCTGGGTCTGCTGATACAGCGCTAGTTCATCGATCACCTCACTGCCCAACGCTTGTTCAAACGCCGCCCGGCTGGAAACCGCGTTGTACTGCGCGTGACGGCTGTCCCCCAGATTCGACTGGAAAATCCCCGCAGCGCTGACCGGTAGAAAATCTTCATACACCAGCGGTTGGAAGCGAACGTGTTCTTTCGCGATCAGCTGCTCCAGTGTGCTGTGTTTATCCAGCGATTCTTTGGCCGCCAGGCCGCATTCGGTCGGGAAGTAGCGGAACCAGGCCAGCTGCTGCTCGCGCAGCGTGGCGTAATCATCCGGAAACGCCCGGAAGTTTTCTTCCAGCAGTTGATAGTAGCGTTCCGCATTTTTCTCGCTCGGCGGCGCCTGCAGCGCATCGTTGGTCGCTTGCAGCAGGCGATCGTAGAGTTCACGGCCTTTAGGTGTCAGCGCCACGCCGCGCTGTTCGATTTCGCCGAAGCGTGCGGTATGGTGACCGGCGACGGCGTGGCCATCTCGCTCAACGAAATCGACGCTTTCCTCCAATGCTTTGAAGCTGGTTTGGCGCAGCAGGATTGCACGGCGGCGGCGCGGCGGGCCCTCGATAACCGCCTTAGGCGTAATGCCGCGGCCGGGCATCGCCTGCTGAACGCGATCGATATCCAGCGTGCGCGGCGTCAGGTGGTTGATATGCGGCCCTTTAAACGCCACCACGTCGGCGATCAGGCGATGTTGATCGTGCAACTGTCGGTATTCTTCGGCGCTGACCGTCGCCTGATTGTGCCAGCGGAAGGTTTCCAGCGCTTGCTCGACAAACTCTTGCGCCTGCGTTTCGTTCAATCCGCCTTGCGTTTCTTGCAGCGCGATCAGTTCCAGCGCGCGTTCGGTAAAGATGCGGCGGCGCGCCAGCAAGCGCTCGGCCAGCTCACGCAGCGCGAGATCTTCAATCAGTTCCAGGCGCAGCAGTGAGGTGAATACGCGGAATGGGCTGACCTGCAGCGCGTCTTCGTGTACGGCGCGAAAGGCGGTGGAGTGCACCGGAACGCCCGCCACCGACAGATCATAGTAGCCGACCGGCGCCATGCCCATCACCCGGAACAGGCGGCGCAGGGTGGCCAACTCGTCCGCGGTGCCGACGCGGATTGCGCCGTGGCGCTCCATCGCCAGGCGCTCGATCTCGCCGGTAATTTGCAGTTGATGGGCCAGTGCGGCATCTTCGCGCAGAACCTGTCGGTTGGTTTCCGCCACCAGTTCCAGCAGATCGCCGTACAGCGGTACCTCTTTTTGGTACATGTCCGACATGGCGTGAGAGAATCTGGCGCGGATTTCATTAGGTGAAACGAACTGCTGGGCGGTCATGCGCATAGCTCCTTGATTCAGCATAATCTGAAAAATCGTGTTTTTAGCGGCAAAAGTGCTGGCGAAAAAGCCGTCTGCCTTGTTTTCCCCTCAAGTTTAGCCATCTGATTTGGGATTTGTTATAGACGCGCCAAGCATATTAGAGTTTTATGCGTTAGCTCTCATTTGCAGCGTACGGACGGGCAAAGGATGCCCTGGCGAGGGGGCGGATGCGGCGGATGGGCTGCGGCGAACGATAAATTAATTCATGTATATTCAGCAGGATAAAAATAAATTCGGCGTAATGGCGAATTTAATGCAATAAACCTCTTGTGCATTCATCATTTTTATGAGTAAATGCAAGTCGGCCTGTAATCCAGACCTATTTATGTTCGAGTTTAGAGTTAAGCAGTTCCTCCAAAAACGTTATCATCCGATTCCGCTTCAAAGACGAACCTTCTAAGTACCTCCCATAAGTAATGTTTCTGAAATGGCCCCAATTGCCTCTTATGGCAGGTTTTGTAAATATATTTAAAGGTAAATGTAATGTCTAAGAAGACTGGTCAGGTTAAGTGGTTCAACGAAAGCAAAGGTTTTGGTTTCATTGAGCAGAACGACGGCGGCAAAGATGTATTCGTACACTTCTCCGCAATCATGACCGACGGTTTCAAGACCCTGGCTGAAGGCCAGCGTGTCGAGTACACCATCCAGGACAGCCCGCGCGGGCCGGCTGCCGCCAACGTTGTTGCTCTGTAAGAATACAGGGAACGCGTATAAGAGATCTTAATACAACCATGGTGACGCCTCAGCGCTGAGTCATGCGGAAGATATTAAGTTCAACAAGCCCGCCTTAGTGCGGGTTTTTTATTTTTTGCTCACGAGAGGTTTGTTACGAAAAACTTTAGGATGGGCTGGTAGCGTCCAGACAATATAAAAAATGACGTTGTCAAGGATGCTCAAGTAAAAGGATATGAGTTATGTTTAAAAATACCGTGTTAAAAATGGGCCGTGTGAAATGGTTTAATCAGGCCGAAGGCTATGGTTTTATTTCACCGGTAGATGGCAGCGACGAAATCTATGTCAATCGCAACGCTATCGCCAACACCAAAAATAAGTCGTTGAACGAAGGTCAGAACGTTGAGTTCTCGATCTATCGCAGCTCGCATGGGCTGTCCGCGGCAGACGTTATCGCGTTCTGATCGCACCCTCCTTCCTCGCCAGTGCCGGTGTCGCCACCCGCATGCACTGGCGAAGATAAATCCCTCGATATCCACTATTATCAGGCCATTGCCTACTCGTCACGGATATCAGGATGACCACCCCGATGATTTCCCTTACCGCCGCTCGCGCGCTGCACCTTGCCGCCCAGGGGTTGCTTTCTCCGCTTAAACGCCAGGCTCGGCCCGATGACATCGTGAGCGCGATCCGGCGCATGGGGCTGTTACAAATCGATACCATTAGCGTTGTCGCCCGCAGCCCGTATCTGGTGTTGTTCAGCCGCCTGGGGGCCTATCAGCCGGAATGGCTGGAGCAGGCGCTCGCCGGCCGCCAGCTGTTCGAATATTGGGCGCACGAGGCCTGCTTCCTGCCGATCGAGGATTTTGGTCTGTTGCGACATCGCATGTTGGCGCCCCATGACATGGGTTGGAAATACTCCGCCGACTGGGTGCGGCAGCATCAAGCGGCGATGGAAAGTCTGTTGCGGCACATCGAACGACAGGGGCCGGTGCGTTCCGCGGATTTCAGCGCCGAGAAGAAGGGCAACAGCGGGTGGTGGGACTGGAAGCCGGAGAAACGGCACCTGGAGATCCTGTTTACCGCCGGCAAACTGATGGTGGCCGAACGCCGCAACTTCCACCGGGTTTACGATCTGACCGAAAGGCTGCTTCCGGCCTGGGACGATGCGCGCCATACGCTGCCTGTAGAGCAGGCGCGCCGACAGATGCTGCGCCGTACCTGCCGCTATCTGGGCATTTTTCGCGCCGAATGGTTGGCGGATTATTATCGCTTGAAGCGCGTGGCGCCAAAAGCCTTGCTGGCCGAGTTGCAGGAGCAGGGAGAGATTACGCCGGTGCGGGTAGCGGAGCTGGAAGGGCAGTTCTATGTGCATGAATCACTGGCGGAACTGCTGCCGCTGGCGGAGCAGGGCAAGCTCAAATCGACGGTCACCAGCCTGCTGTCGCCTTTTGATCCGGTGGTTTGGGATCGCCGCCGTGCGCTGGAGCTGTTCGGCTTTGACTATCGTCTGGAGTGTTACACGCCGAAAGAAAAACGCCGCTACGGTTACTTCACGTTGCCGGTGCTGCATCGCGGTGAGCTGGTGGGGCGAATTGACGCCAAGGCACACCGCCGCCAGGGCGTATTCGAGATCATCAGTTTCCATGCCGAGCCTCAGGTGCGCTTCGGCAAACAGCGGGCGCAGGATATCCGGCAAGCCATCGCACGCACGGCCAAATGGCACGGTGCTCAACGCGTAGCGCTGGGCGACATTCCGGCGGCGCTGGCCGCTGAATGGGGAGCTGGCTGGGAAGTGGGATAACGAGCGACGCCGTCGGTGGGGTAAAACGAAGTACCGCGTCGCTCGTTACAAAGGGGCTCAGTGGCTGTAGTTAGCGAACAGAGCGATGATCTTATGCAGACGTTTGATCACGTATCACTGCCTTTTTGTGATTTGTATCACAAAATTCTACGCCGGGATGCGCCGCAGTTCAAGCCGTTGCGCCGGCGTCGTGAGGAAATATCGGCGGGTGGACGCCGCCGGTGATTAACCTGAGGCCGGACGTTATGCTATCCTCATCCCCTTTCCCAGATGACCTATCCCCTTGCGGAGGATGCATGGACCACCGTTTACTCGAAATCGTTGCCTGCCCGGTATGCAACGGCAAACTCTATTTCAATAAAGAAAACCAGGAACTGGTGTGCAAAGCGGACGGGCTGGCTTACCCGCTGCGCGATGGCATTCCGGTGCTGTTGGAAAATGAAGCGCGTGCGCTGTCGCTGGACGAGAAGCACGCATGAGTTTTATCGCTATTATCCCTGCTCGCTACGCCTCGACCCGTTTGCCGGGCAAACCGCTGGCCGATATTCACGGCAAACCGATGGTGGTGCACGTGATGGAGCGCGCCCGTGAGTCCGGCGCCAGCCGCGTCATCGTGGCGACCGATCACCCTGAAGTCGCCAAAGCGGTGGAAGCCGCCGGCGGTGAAGTGTGCATGACCAGTCCGGATCATCATTCCGGCACCGAGCGTTTGGCGGAAGTGATCGCGCATTACGGCTTTGCCGACGACCAGATCATTGTCAACGTGCAGGGCGATGAGCCGCTGATCCCGCCGGTGATCGTGCGGCAGGTGGCGGAGAACCTGGCGGGCAGCCAGGCCGGCATGGCGACGCTGGCGGTGCCGATCGACAGCGCCGAAGAAGCTTTCAATCCTAATGCGGTGAAGGTCGTGATGGATGCGCAGGGTTATGCGCTCTACTTTTCGCGCGCCACCATTCCGTGGGATCGCGAGCGTTTCGCCGCGTCGAAAGAGAGCATCGGCGACAGCCTGTTGCGTCACATCGGTATCTACGCTTACCGCGCCGGCTTCGTGCGCCGCTATGTCAGCTGGGCGCCAAGTCAGCTGGAACAGATCGAGCTGTTGGAACAGCTGCGCGTACTGTGGTACGGTGAAAAAATCCACGTGGCGGTCGCGAAAGCGATCCCGAGCGTGGGGGTCGATACGCCGGAAGATCTCCAGCGCGTGCGCGACAGCATTCAACCCTGAGCCTGAGTTCGTCGGCGCGCTGCGCAACGCGCCGACGATGCAATACCCCCTATCTGATCCCCGTTTTGTTGATCTGCGTTGAAGTATTTTTCCGCTCACCGTTCGATGATGTTACGCATCCCCCTTATTAGCCTGAGGTGAATGCTTTATGGAGCAGTTACGCGCCGAACTGAGCATTGTGCTGGGTGAGTCCATCAGCCGGCTGGAACGGGTGAGCGAGCAGCCTTACGCACATATGTATTCCTTGTACGATCGGCAGGGCAACGCCATGCCGCTGATGGCGAAAAGCTTTATCTGTCAGGGCATCGCCCAGCAAGAGGCGTACAAGCTGTCGATGCTGGCGCGCGACGGGGATATTCGTCTGCCCACGGTGTACGGCGTGGTATGCACCCACCAGGCGCCGTATAAGGAAATTTTGCTGATCGAGCGCCTGCGCGGCGTATCGGTCGAAGCGCCGACACGTTCGCCGGATCGCTGGAACATGCTGATGGAGCAGATCGTCGATGGGATGTTGGCCTGGCACCGCATCGACAGTCACGGCAGCGTAGGCAGCGTCGATAGTACGCAGGAGAACGACTGGTTTTGCTGGTATCAGCAGCGGGTCGAAGTGCTGTGGGCGACGGTGGTCAATCTCAATACGCCGCAGTTGACCATGGCGGATCGGCGTTTGCTGTACCGCACGCGCGAAGCGCTGACCCATTTCTTCGTCGGTTTCGACGATCCCTGCGTGCTGGTGCATGGCAACCTGTCGCTGCGCAGCATGCTGAAAGATCCCAAAACCGATCAGCTGCTGGCGATGCTGAATCCCGGCGTGGTGCTGTGGGCACCGCGCGAATACGATCTTTTCCGCCTTTGCGAGGCGGGCATGCCCAGCCAACTGCTGTTCAGCTATCTGCAGCGGGCGCCGGTCGCCGATTCATTCCTGGCGCGACGCTGGCTGTACGTGGTGTGGGAAGCGGTAGGGCGTTTGATACATACCGGCCAGCTGGAGCGGCGGCCGTTCGACTCTGCGTCGCAACAGCTGCTGCCCTGGCTGGCCGGTTGAACGGAACTTACTCGGCGCCGGCGTGATCCGCGCCTTTCAGCCATTGCCACAGGCTGCCCAGCGTTTCATACCAGGCGCGCTCGGTATGGCCGAGGAACATCGACGACGGCGTGGCGCGATCCCAGATATTCAGCGGCGAGTTGATCGCCAACTGGTTGGCCGGCGCCGGGATCGGGTGCAGGCCTTTCGCCTCGAAGAAGCGCATGGCGCGCGGCAGATGGTTGGCGGAGGTCACCAGAATGAACGGTTGCTCGCCGACCAACTTGGCGACCTGAGCGGCTTCTTCCTCGGTATCGCGCGGTTCCCTCAGGATCACCATATCGCTGCGCGGCACGCCCAGGCTTTCGGCCACCAGCGCCGCCGTGGCGGCGTTGCTTTGCATGCTTCCGGCGGATGCGCCGGTAAACACCATTCTGGCGCCGGGATGCGCAAGGTAAAGCCGCACGCCTTCCGTCACGCGCGGCAGGCTGTTGCCGAGCAAATTCGAGCTGGGCGCCCAATCGGGATTGTAGGTATAGCCCCCGCCCAACACCACGATGTAACTGACCGGATCGTTGCCGCGATAAGTCTGGTATTGGGCTTCGATCGGCCGCAGCAGCCGGTCGGCCACCGGCTGCAGGCTGAAAAGCAGTAAAAACAGCCAGCTCAGCGTAAAAATCGTCTTACCGCTTTTTTGCCAGCGGGTGAACCACAGCAGCAGCAGCGCCAGCCCCATCAGCAACATCAACAGCGGCAGCGGCATCAGCATGGCGCCAAAGAACTTTTTCAGGTTGAACAGCATCGAAAATCAGATCCTTTTGGGTGAAAAAGCGGCATCCAGGCATAAACAGGCCGCAAGAAGATACATTCTAAGCCAGTCTGTGCCAAAATAGCAGGTTTGAATGGGCGTGCGCTTTGCCGCCGACAAGAATGAGATCAGCGGAGCCGTTGTCCATGCAGGATCGCAATTTTGACGATATTGCTGAAAAATTTGCGCGTAATATTTACGGCACCACCAAAGGAAAAATCCGCCAGGCGGTGGTTTGGCAGGATCTGACCGGGTTGCTGGCGCAGTTGCCGCAGCGGCCGCTGCGTATCCTCGACGCCGGGGGCGGTGAAGGCCATATGGCCTGCCAACTGGCAGAATTAGGACATCAGGTGTTGTTGTGCGATCTTTCTGGTGAGATGATCCAGCGCGCTGCGCAGCTGGCGGAGCAGAAAGGTGTGAGCCAGAACATGCAATTCGTACAAAGTTCTGCGCAGGATATTGCTCAACATTTGGAACAGCCGGTTGATCTGATATTGTTTCATGCAGTGCTTGAATGGATCGCCGAACCCGAAGCGGCGCTGGAGGCGTTGTATGACTGCTTGACGCCGGGGGGCGCGCTGTCGCTGATGTTCTTCAACGCCAACGGCCTCTTGATGCGCAACGTGGTGTTGGGTAACTTCCAACTGGTGGATCCCGAGGTCAGGCGGCGCCGCAAGCGTTCGCTGTCGCCGCAATATCCGCACGATCCGCTATTGGTCTACGGCTGGCTGGAACAGCTGGGCATGCGCATCAGCGGCAAAACCGGCGTGCGGGTGTTCCACGACTATCTGCAGAGCAGACAGCTGCAAACACAAAAATTTGAAGAGTTACTGGCGCTTGAACAGCACTATTGCCGGCAGGAGCCGTACGTGAGTTTGGGGCGCTATATTCACGTCATGGCGCATAAACCAAACCTGAAGGACGAACTATGAGTGAATTTTCCCAGACAGTACCCGAACTGGTCGCCTGGGCACGGAAAAATGATTTCTCTATTTCGCTCCCTACGGAGCGTCTCGCATTTCTGCTCGCCATCGCCACCCTGAATGGCGAACGGCTGGACGGCGAGATGAGCGAAGGTGAGCTGGTTGATGCATTTCGCCATGTCAGCAAAGGTTTTGAACAGACGCATGAAACGGTGGCGATGCGCGCCAACAATGCGATCAACGACATGGTGCGCCAGCGCCTGTTGAACCGCTTTACCAGCGAACTGGCAGACGGTAATGCGATTTACCGCCTGACGCCGTTGGGTATCGGCATTACCGATTACTATATTCGCCAACGCGAATTCTCCACGCTGCGCCTGTCGATGCAGCTGTCGATCGTGGCGCAGGAACTGAAGCGCGCCGCCGACGCCGCCGACGAAGGCGGCGACGATTTCCATTGGCACCGCAACGTGTTCGCGCCGTTGAAATATTCGGTGGCGGAAATCTTCGACAGCATCGACATGACGCAACGCGTGATGGATGAACAGCAGCAGAGTGTGAAAAACGACATCGCGGCGCTGCTGAGCAAAGACTGGCGGGCGGCGATCTCCAGCTGTGAAATGCTGTTGTCGGAAACCTCAGGCACCCTGCGCGAGCTGCAGGATACGCTGGATGCGGCGGGCGATAAGCTGCAGGCCAACCTGCTGCGCATCCAGGACGCAACCCTCGGCAACGTGGAGCTGGGCTTCGTCGACAAGCTGGTGTTCGATCTGCAGAGCAAGCTGGATCGCATCATCAGCTGGGGCCAGCAGGCGATCGACCTGTGGATCGGCTACGATCGTCACGTGCACAAATTTATCCGTACCGCTATCGATATGGATAAAAACCGCGTGTTCGCCCAACGCCTGCGCCAGTCGGTGCAAACCTATTTCGACCACCCGTGGGCGCTGACCCATGCCAATGCCGATCGTCTGCTGGACATGCGCGACGAAGAACTGGCGCTGCGCAGCGAGGAAGTGACCGGGGAACTGCCGCCGGATCTGGAGTTCGAAGAGTTCAGCGAAATTCGCGAACAGCTGGCGGCGATGATCGAAGAAGCGCTGAAGGTGTACCAGGAACAGCAGATGCCGCTCAACCTTGCAGCGGTGATGCGCGATTACCTGGCGCAATATCCGCGTGCGCGTCATTTCGACGTGGCACGTTTAGTGGTCGACCAGGCAGTGCGCCTCGGTGTGGCTGAAGCAGATTTCTCAGGGTTGCCGGCGGAATGGCAGGCAATCAATGATTACGGAGCCAAGGTCCAGGCCCATGTCATCGACAAATATTGAACAAGTAATGCCAGTCAAACTGGCCAAGGCGCTGTCCAACTCGCTGTTCCCGGCGCTGGACAGCCAACTGCGCGCGGGTCGTCACATCGGTATCGATGAGCTGGACAACCACGCCTTTTTAATGGATTTCCAGGATGAGCTGGAAGAGTTTTACAACCGTTACAGCGTCGAGCTGATTCGGGCTCCGGAAGGCTTCTTCTATTTGCGCCCGCGCTCCACCACGCTGATCCCGCGTTCGGTGCTGTCCGAGCTGGATATGATGGTCGGCAAGATCTTGTGCTACCTGTATCTCAGCCCCGAGCGCCTGGCGCATGAAGGTATCTTCAGCCATCAGGAGCTGTACGACGAGCTGCTGAGCCTGGCCGATGAGAACAAACTGTTGAAGTTCGTCAACCAGCGTTCCACCGGTTCGGATCTCGATCGGCAGAAGCTGCACGAAAAGGTGCGCACCTCGCTGAACCGCCTGCGCCGTCTCGGCATGGTCTATTTCATGGGCAATGACAGCAGCAAGTTCCGCATTACCGAGGCGGTGTTCCGCTTTGGCGCCGACGTGCGCAGCGGCGACGATCCGCGTGAAGCACAGCTGCGCATGATTCGCGACGGCGAGGCGATGCCGGTTGAAACCAGCCTGTTGCTGAACGATGAGAATGACGCTGAGGATCAGCAGGTTGATAACGCTCCTGACGGTGCAGAGGATGAACAGGAATGATTGAACGCGGTAAATTTCGCTCGCTGACGCTGGTTAACTGGAACGGCTTCTTCGCCCGCACCTTTGATCTCGATGAGTTGGTGACCACGCTGTCCGGCGGTAACGGGGCGGGGAAATCCACCACCATGGCGGCTTTCGTCACCGCATTGATTCCCGATCTGACGTTGCTGCACTTCCGTAACACCACCGAAGCGGGCGCCACCAGCGGTTCGCGTGACAAAGGCCTGCACGGCAAGCTGCGCGCCGGCGTGTGTTACTCCACCCTCGATGTCGTCAACTCGCGCCACCAGCGCGTGGTGGTTGGCGTGCGTCTGCAGCAGGTGGCGGGGCGCGATCGCAAGGTCGATATCAAGCCTTTCACCATCCAGGGCCTGCCGACTGCAGTACAGCCGACCGAGCTGCTGACCCAGACGGTGGGTGAACGCCAGGCGCGCGTGCTGTCGCTGCAAGAATTGAAAGAGCGCGTGGAAGAGATGGAGGGCGTGCAGTTCAAGCAGTTCAACTCCATCACCGATTACCACTCGCTGATGTTCGATCTGGGCGTGATCCCGAAACGCCTGCGTTCGTCCGCCGATCGCAGCAAGTTCTACCGACTGATCGAAGCGTCGCTGTATGGCGGTATCTCCAGCGCCATCACCCGCTCGCTGCGCGATTACCTGCTGCCGGAAAACAGCGGCGTGCGCAAGGCGTTCCAGGACATGGAAGCGGCGTTGCGCGAGAACCGCATGACGCTGGAGGCGATCCGCGTCACCCAGTCGGATCGCGACCTGTTCAAACATTTGATCTCCGAGGCCACCTCTTATGTGGCGGCGGACTATATGCGCCACGCCAACGAACGCCGCATCCATCTGGACGGCGCACTGGCGCTGCGCAGCGATCTGTTGGGCAGCCGCAAGCAGCTGGCCGCCGAACAGTATCGCCATGTGGAAATGGCGCGCGAGCTGAGCGAGCAGAGCGGTGCCGAATCCGATTTGGAAACCGATTACCAGGCCGCCAGCGACCACCTGAATCTGGTGCAGACGGCGATGCGTCAGCAGGAGAAGATCGAACGCTATGAAGCCGATCTGGAAGAGCTGACCTACCGTCTGGAAGAGCAGAACGAAGTGGTGACCGAGGCGAGCGAACAGCAGGCCGAAAACGAAGCGCGTGCCGAAGCGGCCGAGCTGGAAGTGGATGAGCTGAAGAGCCAGCTGGCCGACTACCAGCAGGCGCTCGACGTGCAGCAGACCCGCGCCATTCAGTATCAGCAGGCGCTGCAGGCGTTGGAGCGCGCGCGCGCGCTGTGCCAACTGCCGGATCTGACCGCCGACAACGCCGAGCAGTGGCTGGATACCTTCCAGGCCCGCGAGCAGGAAGCGACTGAAGCGCTGCTGATGCTGGAACAGAAGTTGAGCGTGGCCGACGCCGCGCACGGTCAGTTCGAACAGGCCTATCAGCTGGTGGGTAAAATCGCCGGCCAAGTCAGCCGCAGCGAAGCCTGGCAGTGCGCGCGCGAATTGCTGCGCGACTGGCCTTCGCAGCAACACCTCGCCGAGCGCGTTCAGCCGCTGCGCCTGCGCCTGAGCGAACTGGAACAGCGCCTGCGCTCGCAGCAGGACGCCGAGCGCCTGCTGCAAGAGTTTTGCAAGCGCCATGGCCAAGAGTACCAGCCTGACGATCTCGACATGCTGCAGCAGGAGCTGGAAGAGCGCCTGGAAGCGCTGTCGCAGAACGTCAGCGAAGCCGGCGAACGCCGCATGGAGATGCGCCAGGAGCTGGAGCAGATCCAGCAGCGCATCCGTGAGCTGACGGCGCGCGCCCCGGTGTGGCTGGCGGCGCAGGACGCCCTGGGCCAGCTCAGCGATCAGAGCGGAGAGCCGCTGGAAAACAGCCAGCAGGTGACCGAATACATGCAGCAGCTGCTGGAGCGCGAGCGCGAAACCACCGTCGAGCGCGACGAAGTGGCGGCCCGCAAGCGTGAAGTGGAAGCGCAGATCGAACGTCTCAGCCAGCCGGGCGGCGCGGAAGATCAGCGCCTGGTCACGTTGGCCGAGCGTTTCGGCGGCGTGCTGCTGTCGGAAATTTACGATGACGTTACCATCGACGACGCGCCTTACTTCTCGGCGCTGTACGGCCCTTCGCGCCACGCCATCGTGGTGCCGGATCTGTCGTTGGTGCGCGAGATGCTGGAAGGGCTGGAAGATTGCCCGGAAGATCTCTACCTGATCGAAGGGGATCCGCAGTCGTTCGATGACAGCGTGTTCGCCGTCGAAGAGCAGGACAAAGCGGTGGTGGTGAAAATCGCCGATCGCCAGTGGCGTTATTCCCGCTATCCGGAAGTGCCGCTGTTCGGCCGTGCGGCGCGCGAAAACCGCCTGGAAGTGCTGCATGCCGAGCGTGAAACGCTGGCGGAACGCTACGCCACGCTGTCGTTCGACGTGCAGAAAACCCAGCGTTCGCACCAGGCTTTCAGCCGCTTTATCGGTACCCATCTGGCGGTGGCGTTCGACGCCGACCCGGAAGCGGAGATCCGCGGCCTGAACGGCCGTCGCGGTGAGATCGAGCGCGCGCTGAACAACCACGAAGCGCAGAACCAGCAGCAGCGTCAGCAGTACGATCAGGCCAAAGAGGGCATTTCCGCGCTCAACCGCCTGATGCCGCTGGTATCGTTGCTGAACGACGAAACGCTGCAGGATCGCGTCGACGAAATCCGCGAAGAGCTGGAAGAAGCACAGGACGCCGCGCGTCATATTCAACAGCATGGCGTATCGCTGACCAAGCTGGAGCCGCTACTGTCGGTGCTGCAAAGCGATCCGCAGCAGCATGAACAGCTGCAACAGGACTACGCGCAGGCGCAAAGCGTGCAGCGTCAGGCTAAACAGCAGGCGTTCGCGTTGACTGAAGTGGTGCAGCGTCGTGCGCACTTCAGCTATACCGACTCCGCCGGTATGCAGAATGCCAACAACGATCTCAACGACAAGCTGCGTCAGCGTCTGGAGCAGGCGGAAGCCGAACGCGCCCGCGCCCGCGAGCAGCTGCGTCAGTATCAAACCCAGTTCACTCAGTACAGCCAGGTGCTGGCCTCGCTGAAAAGCTCGTACGAAGCCAAGCGCGACATGCTGAAAGAGCTGAGCCAGGAACTGGTGGACATCGGCGTGCAGGCCGACGCCAACGCCGAAGCGCGCGCGCGCCAGCGTCGCGACGAACTGCATGCGGCGCTGAGCAACAACCGCGCTCGTCGCAATCAGCTGGAGAAACAGCTAACCTTCTGCGAAGCCGAAATGGATGGCCTGCAGAAGAAACTGCGCAAGCTGGAACGCGACTATCATCAGCTGCGCGAGCAGGTGGTGACCGCCAAGGCGGGATGGTGCGCGGTGATGCGCCTGGTGAAAGACAACGGCGTGGAGCGCCGCCTGCATCGCCGCGAGTTGGCGTATATGGATGGCGACGAACTGCGTTCGATGTCGGATAAGGCGCTCGGTGCGCTGCGTCTGGCGGTAGCGGACAACGAACACCTGCGCGACGTGCTGCGCCTGTCGGAAGATCCGAAGCGCCCGGAGCGTAAAATTCAGTTCTATATCGCGGTCTACCAGCACCTGCGCGAGCGTATCCGCCAGGATATCATCCGTACCGACGATCCGGTCGAGGCCATCGAGCAGATGGAGATCGAGCTGGGCCGTCTGACCGAAGAGCTGACCGCGCGCGAGCAGAAGCTGGCGATCAGTTCGAAAAGCGTGGCCAACATCATCCGCAAAACCATTCAGCGCGAACAGAACCGCATTCGCATGCTGAACCAGGGGCTGCAGGCCGTTGCCTTCGGCCAGGTGAAGAGCGTGCGCCTGAACGTCAACGTGCGAGAAGCACACGCCACCCTGTTGGACGTGCTCTCCGAACAGCAGGAACAGCATCAGGATCTGTTCAACAGCAACCGCCTGACCTTCTCTGAAGCGTTGGCCAAGCTGTACCAGCGCCTGAATCCGCAGATCGACATGGGGCAGCGCACGCCGCAGACCATCGGCGAGGAGTTGCTCGATTACCGCAACTACCTGGAGATGGAGGTGGAGGTATATCGCGGTTCCGACGGCTGGCTGCGTGCGGAAAGTGGCGCGCTGTCTACCGGTGAAGCCATCGGTACCGGGATGTCAATCCTGGTGATGGTGGTGCAGAGCTGGGAAGAAGAATCCCGTCGTCTGCGCGGTAAAGACATCTCGCCGTGCCGCCTGCTGTTCCTCGATGAAGCGGCGCGTCTGGATGCCAAATCGATCGCCACGCTGTTCGAGCTGTGCGACCGTCTGGAGATGCAGCTTATCATCGCGGCGCCGGAAAACATCAGTCCGGAGAAGGGCACCACCTATAAACTGGTGCGTAAGGTGTTCCAGAACCACGAGCATGTACACGTGGTGGGGCTGCGCGGTTTCGCCAGCGAGCCGCCGGCGTTGGGCACTGCGCCGGTCGAAACGCCGTAACGCAAAAAAACGCCCTAAAAATCTGAAAATAGCCGCCGCAGGGTGGCTATTTTTTTGTGCGCGTGGATGATAGTCCTGCTTTTTTATCCGTTGAAAAGCGGTTAGTTTAATCACATAAACAGTTATTCGACGCCCGCAGGGCGAAACGGCCTTTCTGTTTGTATACTGAAACTATATGCAGTTTTTGACGTTTTTTTTGTGAGCATACAGGGGGCAAGGGATGGTGCTTAAAAAGGGAAACTCTCTACGACGTTTGGCGCTGAGTGGCGCTATCGCCTGTAGTCTTGTGTCGTCGTTTTCCGCATCGGCCACCGTGACGGCGTTACCGGTGGCATCAGCAGGCATGTCCGTTGCGCAGAGCCGTTCTGAACTGTTGGCCGCGCTGCCGCGCGGCATGGAACTGCATTACCTTTCCACGCTGGCACCGCTGTATGCGGCGAATCATATGCAGCCGATGTGGCAGGATCGCGAGGCCGTTCAGCAGTTTCAACAGCAGCTGGCAGAGCTGGCGATGTCCGGCGTGCAGCCGCAGTTCACCCAATGGGTGAAAATGTTGACCAATCCGGCGCTCAATGACGTAGGCCGCGATGTGGTGCTGTCCGATGCGATGCTGGGCTACCTGCAGTTCGTGTCCGCTATCGGCGCCAACGGCAACAACTGGCTGTACAGCAATATTCCCTACAAGCTTGGTTTGCCGCCTAATGCGGTGATCAACCAATGGCAGCTGGCGGTGCGCCAGGCGCGCACCCTGAGCTACGTGAACTCGCTCGCGCCGCAGCATCCGCAATACGCCAAAATGCATCAGGCGCTGCGCGACATGCTGGCGGATAATCGTCCCTGGCCGCAGGTGGGCAGCGGCCCGAGCCTGCGCCCTGGGCAAATGAGCAATGATATTCCAGCGCTGCGGGAAATCCTGACCCGCACCGGCATGCTGGCCGCCTCGGCGCCTGAAGCGGAGCCGGAGCCGGCGGTGGTTTCGGCGAAGAGCAATGAGCCGGACGACGGCGGGCTGACGGTAGACGAAGAAAAAAGCCGCGTGACGGTCAGCCCATCGGCGGCGCCGGTGACGGAACTGACGGCGGAACAGACACCGCCGCAGGTCGGCAGCGTGGTGAGCGACAACCTCTACACCAACGAGCTGGTGGAGGGCGTCAAGCGCTTCCAAAAATGGCAGGGGCTGACGGCGGACGGCGTGATTGGCGTGCGCACCCGCGAGTGGCTCAACGTGTCGCCAAAGACTCGCGCCGCGCTGCTGGCGCTGAATATCCAGCGCCTGCGAATTTTACCGGGGCATGTCAGCACCGGCATTATGGTGAATATTCCCAACTATTCGCTGACCTACTACCAGAACGGCAACGAGGTGCTCTCTTCCCGCGTTATCGTCGGGCGCCCAAGCCGCAAGACGCCGCTGATGAGCAGCGCCTTGAACAACGTGGTGGTCAACCCGCCGTGGAACGTGCCGACCACTCTGGTGCGCGAGGATATTGTGCCGAAGGCGATGCGCGACGGTAATTATTTCCAGAAACACGGCTATACCGTGCTGTCGGGCTGGAGCAACGACGCGGAAGTGATCAATCCGGCGATGATCGACTGGAGCATGGTCTCTGCACGCAATTTCCCCTATCGCGTGCGCCAGGCACCGGGCGCCACCAACTCACTGGGGCGCTTCAAGTTCAACATGCCGAGTTCAGACGCTATCTACCTGCACGATACCCCGAACCACAGCCTGTTCCAGAAAGACATTCGCGCGCTCAGCTCCGGCTGCGTGCGGGTGAACAAAGCGTCCGATTTGGCGAATATGCTGCTGCAGGATGCCGGCTGGAACAACAGCCGCGTTTCTTCCACGCTGAAAGAGGGGAATACCACTTATGTGAATATTCGCCAGCGTATTCCCGTAAAACTGTATTATCTGACCGCCTGGGTTTCGGATGACGGCCAACCGCAATTCCGCACAGATATTTACAATTATGATAATACGGTGCGATCGGGCGCACAAATTTTGGCTCAGGCCAAAAAATTAATGCAGTAAATGCAGTAATTATAAATAAATAACGGTCAGAATGTTTGGCTATACCGCAGGCCCCCACAGGCGGGGGCCTGTAAACCTAGGCGTATCGCGGGTTGACTCAGCATACGCAGGCGGTTATGGTTCGGACAGTGCGCTGCTTTGTGCATTTATTTTGACATTCTTGCCGGGTTTAACAGAGTCATGGACAAAATTGATCATCACCGCCGTAAATGGCTGGCGCTAGGTGGCGCTGCTATGGGCATAGCGCTGCTCCCAGGGCAGGCGTTTGCCAGTCTTTCCACCGCTCGACCGCGTATTTTAGTGCTGAATAACCTGAATACCGGTGAATCTATTAAAGCCGAGTTCTTTGACGGCAAAGGTTACAATAAAGAAGAGTTGGTTCGGCTAAATCATCTGTTCCGCGATTATCGCGCCAACAAGGTCAAATCGATCGATCCCAGCTTGTTTGATCACCTCTACCGCCTGCAGGGGCTGCTGGGTACCAGCAAGCCGGTGCAGCTGATCTCCGGTTACCGTTCCGTAGATACCAACAATGAACTGCGCGCTCACAGCCGCGGCGTGGCCAAGCACAGCTACCACACCAAGGGCCAGGCGATGGATTTCCATATCGAAGGTATCCAATTGAGTAATATCCGTAAAGCGGCGTTAAAAATGCGCGCCGGTGGTGTAGGATATTACCCACGTAGCAACTTCGTGCACATCGATACCGGCCCGGTTCGGAACTGGTAACCGCTGTGCCCTCAGTGAATAACGCCGCTCCTTGCGGAGGCGGCGTTATTGTCGTTGGAGCCTTATGAAATACCATCTTATTCCCGTTACCGCCTTCAGCCAGAACTGCAGTCTGATCTGGTGTGAAAACACGCAACAGGCGGCGTTGGTCGATCCCGGTGGCGAAGCGGAAAAAATTAAAGCGGAAGTGGCGCAGCAGGGTGTGACAATTACGCAGATTTTGCTGACGCACGGCCATTTGGATCACGTCGGCGCGGCGGCGGAGCTGGCGGATCATTATCAGGTGCCGATTTACGGCCCGGATAAAGAGGACGCTTTTTGGCTGGACGGTTTGCCGGCGCAGAGCCGGATGTTCGGGCTGGAAGAGTGTGCGCCGCTGACGCCGACTCGCTGGCTGTCGGAAGGCGATGAGATGCGGGTGGGCGAGATGACGCTCAAGGTGCTGCATTGCCCAGGGCATACGCCGGGCCACATCGTCTTTATTAATGAACAGGCGCGTTTGGCGCTGGTGGGGGACGTGCTGTTTAACGGCGGCGTGGGGCGCAGCGACTTCCCGCGCGGTGACCATCAGGCGCTGATCGCCTCTATTCGCACCAAGCTGCTGCCGCTGGGTGACGACATGCGCTTTATTCCCGGCCACGGCCCGATGTCGACTTTCGGCCACGAACGCCAGACCAACCCGTTCCTGCGTGAAGAGCCGGCGGTGTGGTAACGATTATTTCCCGGCAGAAATAATCAAGGGGCGCTTAGAGCGCCCCTTTTTTATGTCCTGATGGCCTGCGCCGACGCGCTTAGAGCACGGCGACGATGGCTTCGCACAGCGGCGCCATGTTGTCCGGCGTCATGCCGGCAACGTTAACCCGGCCCGAGTTCACGGCGTAGACGCCAAACTCTTCGCGCAGACGCAGCACCTGTTCTTTGGTCAGGCCGCTGAACGAGAACATGCCGTTCTGCTGGATGATGAAGCTGAAGTCCTGCTGTGCGCCTTTCTCCTGCAGAGTGTTCACGAACAGCTGACGCATGCGGTGAATGCGCTGACGCATATCGGTCAGCTCCTGCTCCCACATCGCACGCAGCGCGTCATTGCCCAGAATGGTGGCGACAACGGCCGCGCCGTGTGACGGCGGGTTGGAGTAGTTGGCGCGGATAGCCGCTTTCACCTGGCTAAAGGCGCGATCGGCGGTCTCGGCATCGGCAGCAACAATGGTGCAAGCGCCGACGCGCTCATTGTACAGACCGAAGTTTTTCGAGTAGGAGCTGGCGACGATCAGCTCTTTATGTTTGGCGGCGAAAATACGCAGACCTTGCGCGTCTTCTTCCAGCCCGTTGGCGAAGCCCTGATAAGCGAAGTCGAACAGCGGCAGCCAACCGTTGGCGACGGAAAGCTCAGCCAACTGAGCCCACTGCTCCGCCGTCGGATCGATACCGGTCGGGTTATGGCAGCAGCCGTGGAACAGCACCACATCACCGGCCTGCGCCTGTTTCAGGCTGTTCAGCAGGCCGTCAAAGTCCAGCGCGTGGTTGGCGGCGTCGTAATAGGCGTATTCCAGCACTTCCAGGCCCACGGCGCTAAAGACGTTTTTGTGGTTCGGCCAGCTTGGGTTGCTGATCCAGATGCGTTTGGCGCTGGTCTGGTTAGCGATAAAGTCTGCCGCCACGCGCAAGCCGCCGGTGCCGCCTGGCGTCTGTGCGGTGCGCGCGCGACGATCGGCGACGATCGGGCTCTCTTTACCGAACAGCAGCTCTTGCGTGCAGCTGGCGAACGCCGGGATGCCCTCAATGCCGAGATAGTTTTTGGTGGTCTCATTTTCCAGCAGATACTGTTCAGCTTTTTTTACGCTGGTCAGCACCGGGGTTTTACCGGTTTCGTCTTTATAAACGCCAATCCCTAAATTGATTTTATTCGGGCGGGCGTCGGCGCGGAAAATGTCGGTCAGGCCCAGGATCGGGTCGGCGGGTGCGGCGGTGATTTTTTCAAACATGTCAGGTGCTTCCAAATCTCGGAGTTAAGCAGACAGAAGCATCAGGGTAACGCCAGTTACCGGCTTTGCCAACCGTTTGCGACAAAAACACCGCGATCTTGTGAAGGGGAAGAGTTAGGCAGAAAAAATGATGGGGAAGGGGGAATTGGCAGAATAAAAAGTTACCGGCTGACACAAACAAAAACAGGGCCGAAGCCCTGTTTTTTAACTTAGCCGGCAGTAAACCGCCGTTAAGCGAGACAACTTAGAACTGGTACACCAGACCAACAGCTACGATATCGTCGGTAGCGATGCCGGCTGCTTTGGTGAACGCGTTGTCATCCAGCAGGTTGATTTTGTAATCAACGTAGGTGGACATGTTTTTGTTGAAGTAGTAAGTGGTACCAACAGAAACATATTTAACCAGATCCTGGTCAGAGCCCGCGCCTGGGACGTTCATGTTCTTGCCTTTAGACTGCAGGTAAGACACTTCTGGACGCAGACCGAAGTCGAACTGGTACTGTGCGGTCACTTCGAAGTTCTGAGTTTTGCTGGCGAAACCACCGCAGCTGTTGTTCTGAGTGTCTGCACAAGAGGTAGTGCCGTCTTTCAGAGAGTTGTTACCACCGTAAGGGGTCATGTTACGGGTTTCTGCGTACATTGCCGCCAGGTAAACGTTGTTGGCGTCGTATTTCGCGCCCACGGTCCATGCGTCAGCCTTGTCGCCACGCTCGTTGGACTTGTTCTTCTGAGCATCGGTACGGTTGGAGGATGCGTATGCTGCACCTACGCTGATGCCTTCGCCGATGTCATAAGTAGAGGAGATACCCCAGCCGTCGCCGTTCTGTTTCTTGATGTCGCGACCGTCGTTCTGGTTTTTGCCCTGGTATTGCAGAGCGAAGTTCAGACCGTCAACCAAACCGAAGAAGTTGTTGTTACGATAGGTCGCAACGCCGTTGGTACGGCCGGTCATGAAGTTGTCGGTGTAGGTGTAGGTATCGCCACCGAACTCTGGCAGCATATCGGTCCAGCCTTCCACGTCGTACAGTACGCCGTAGTTACGGCCGTAGTCGAAGGAGCCGTAGTCAGCGAATTTCAGACCGGCGAAGCCCAGACGGGTTTTGGTGCCTTCGGTGCCCTGAGACTCGGAGTGGTTGGACTGAACGTTGTATTCCCACTGGCCGTAACCGGTCAGTTGGTCAGTAATTTGGGTTTCACCTTTGAAGCCAAAACGAACATAGGTCTGATCGCCGTCATTACCTTTGTCTTTGGAGAAGTAGTGCAGACCGTCAACTTTGCCGTACAGATCCAGCTTGTTGCCGTCTTTGTTGTAGATTTCAGCTGCGTTTGCTGCACCAGCAGCCAACAGAGCCGGGATAACCACTGCAAGAATGTTGCGCTTCATCATTATTACCCTCATTGGTGTTATTCGGACACCTTTGCCACTGCCGCCAATAATTCTTTGGGAACTATTGTTGATAGATTGGTGTCGTCCTGTGTCTGAACGCAGTGTTCCATTCACAGGCGGGTTAATCTAGGACGAAAATGATACCAATGTCCCAATCAGGTTGCAAAAAGAAAGTATGTGTAACTAAATGTAATTTTTAGGGAACTTTGTGACGTGCGTCAATATTAAAAAATGCGAAAGGCCAGCGATGCTGGCCTTTGTTTTGTAACGAAATCGTTTAAAAAACGTTTGATCGTATAAATTAGAAGCTTGCGTTACGTGGTGTGCGTGGGAATGGGATCACATCGCGCACGTTTTGCACGCCGGTGACATAGGCGATTAAACGTTCAAAGCCCAGGCCGAAACCAGAGTGCGGCACGGTGCCGTAGCGGCGCAGATCGCGGTACCACCAGTAGTCTTCTTTATTCAGACCCATCTCTTCCAGACGCTGATCGAGCACGTCGAGGCGTTCTTCACGCTGCGAGCCACCGATGATTTCACCGATGCCCGGTGCCAACACGTCCATGGCCGCGACGGTTTTGCCGTCTTCGTTCATACGCATATAGAAGGCTTTGATGTCTTTCGGGTAGTTTTTCACCACCACCGGCGCCTGGAAGTGTTTCTCTGCCAGGTAACGCTCATGTTCGGAAGAGAGATCGATGCCCCAGGAAACCGGGTTTTCGAAGGTTTGGCCCGATGCCAGCAGGATTTCGATGGCGTCGGTGTAGTCCACCTGGGCGAAATCGGAAGAAACGAAGCGCTCCAGACGGGCGATAGCGTCTTTATCTACGCGCTCGGCGAAGAATTTCAGGTCATCGGCGCGCTCATCCAGCACCGCCTGGAACACATACTTCAGCATGCTTTCGGCCAGGCCGGCAACGTCGTCCAGCGTAGCGAAGGCCACTTCCGGCTCGATCATCCAGAATTCCGCCAGGTGACGGCTGGTGTTGGAGTTTTCAGCGCGGAAGGTTGGGCCGAAGGTGTAAACCTTGGACAGCGCGCAGGCGTAGGTTTCGCCGTTCAGCTGGCCGGAAACGGTGAGGAAGGCTTCCTTACCGAAGAAGTCTTCGCTGAAGTCGACTGCGCCCTTGTCGGTGCGCGGCAGGTTTTCCAGATCCAGCGTGGATACGCGGAACATCTCGCCGGCGCCTTCGGTGTCGGAGGCGGTGATCAGCGGGGTGGACACCCAGAAATAGCCATTTTCATGGAAGAAGCGATGGATCGCCTGCGCCAGGGTATGACGCACGCGCGCCACGGCGCCGATCAGGTTGGTGCGCGGGCGCAGGTGGGCCACTTCGCGCAGGTATTCAATGCTGTGACGTTTGGCCGCCATCGGGTAGGTGTCCGGATCGTCGACCCAGCCGACCACTTTGATCGCGGTGGCTTGCAGTTCGAAGCTCTGGCCTTCGCCCGGTGAGGCGACAACCTTGCCGGTGACTTCAACCGAACAACCGGTCGTCAGATGCAGCACTTCATCCTGATAATTCGGCAGAGAATTATTAACGACGGCCTGTAACGGATCAAAGCAGGAACCGTCATAGACGGCCAGGAAGGAGATACCAGCTTTTGAATCTCTCCGGGTACGTACCCAGCCGCGTACGGTGACTTCACTGTCAACCGCAGCACGACCTTGCAGTACGTCGACTACAGGCACTACGCTCATAGATTTCTCTCTTTAATAATTTGGTTTAGAAATAGCTTACAACCCAAGAATATGGGGGTAATGGCTATGTTACTTGCCGCGGTGCAGAGCACAAGCAGAAATCATCGGATTGGCGCAACATTTATCGCGGCTGGCTGAAAAGAGGGCGTTCGGAAATAAAAACAAAAAAGCCGGCGCGGAAACCGGGCCGGCTTTCTTTATATAAAGAAGGATCAGCTAGCCTTCTTCACCAGCGGCAGATCGAAGGCTTTGCGCAGGGCTCTGACGAACGCCTGATCCTGGCAGATGGTCTTGCCGGGGCTGTCGGAGAGCTTAGCCACCGGCTTGCCTTTGCACTCGACCAGTTTGATCACGATATTCAACGGCTTGACGCCCGGAATATCGCAGGTCAGGCGCGTGCCGATACCGAAGCCGAGATTGATGCGTTGATAGAAGTGTCGATAGAGCGTCAGCGCTTTTTCCAGATCCAGGTTGTCCGAGAACACCAGCGTTTTGCTCATCGGATCGATGCCCAGCTTCTGGTAGTGGGCAATGGCTTTTTCACCCCACTCGACGGGATCGCCCGAATCGTGGCGCAGCCCCTGATAACGCTCGGCGAACTGCGGGCCGAAGTCGCGCAGGAAGGCGTCCATGGTGATGCAGTCGGTGAGCGCGATGCCCAGCTGGTCCGGGTATTCATCCAACCAGGCTTGCAATGCGGCGCGCTGGCTGTTGGCCAGTACCGGGCTTATCTGCTGATGTGCCTGGAACCACTCGTGCGCCTGGGTACCGACCGGCGCCAGACCGAGTTGGTGCGCCAAATCGTAATTGCTGGTGCCCGACAGATAGGGGAACTCGGCCTGCAAGGTGCTGACAATGGCCTGCTGCACGCCCTGAGAGAAACGGCGACGGGTGCCGAAGTCCATCAGCTTGAAACGCGAGAGATCCAGGTCGCCCGCCAGCGTTTTGAACTGCGCCAGTTTGGTTTGCAGGTGCGCCACCGCCTGTTCCGGCGTCGCCAGCGGAGAGCGCCGACGGTGCACCACTTCGCTGATCACCGCCAACAGCGGCACTTCCCACATGATCACTTCGCGCCATGGCCCGGCGATGCGGATTTGCAGCCTGCCGTCGCGGTTGTCGATAGACACCTGCTGCGGATCATAGCGGAAGGTGCGCAGCCAGTTCAGGTAATCCTGGCGGAAAAAGGGCAGGCCCGAGAGGTAAGCGAATTCGGCATCGGTCAGCGCCAACTGACTCATCAGCGCCACCTGCGCGCGGATCTCGTCGGCATATTCGCCCAGCAGTTCGTCGCCGCGGCAGCGGAATTCCGCCGCCACGCTGATCGCGGGATAGCGATGGAACACTGCTTGCTGCATATGAAGCTTGTAAGCGTCGGTATCAAGCAGTGATGTCAAAATCGGGGAAGCGTATTGAGTCATAGCGCGTTACAGCATCCTCGTCAGGCGCGTGTCCAAATCCGGATAATCATAAAAGTGGGGGTGGAGTATACCCGGATTATCCTGTTATTGAAGCTGCATCACACCATAAATCACCAAAGCGGGTCGAGGATTAAACGTGCCTTTATGGCGGCCTGGCGGCGGCGGGGCGACAAAAAAGTCAGATATGCCTGTAAGGTGAATGACTTAGCCTAATTAGTCATAAAAATTATAATGTTAATTATTTTAAACAACAAATCAGATAAACCCGGCCAGGGTATGCACGCTGACCCGATCCTTGCCGTTCTTTTTGCAGAAATAGAGCGCTTCGTCTGCCTGCTTGATCGCCGCCTGAAGCGCGCTGAACGCGCTGACCGGCGCAATGCCGCAACTGGTGGTGAAACGCACCTGCCGTCCGTCGGCCAGATTTAACGTCAGTCCATGGGTGCGCGCGCGCAACTGTTCCATGATGTCCCGCGCATTGTCCAACGAACAGCTGCCCAGCAGCACCGCAAACTCTTCGCCGCCGTAGCGGCAGAAAATGTCGCTGGCGCGGAACGCGCGCTGCAACAAGTGGCCGAACTCCACCAGCACCCGATCCCCGACGTCGTGGCCATAGCAGTCGTTGAGCTGTTTGAAATTGTCGATATCGATCAGGCAAAAGGCCTGCGGATAGCTGCCGGTGCCCAATAGCTGACATTCGAGGAAGAATTTACGGCGGTTATAAATGTTAGTGAGCGGATCGAGGAAGGAAGAGGCCTCGAGCTCTTTAATCAGCAGCTGTTTCTCGCTCTCCAGCGAGACCTTGTCCAGCTGATATTGTCTGAGTTGCTGAATGGCGTCGCTGATGGCGATCAGCTCCCGGCTGTAGAAAGCCTCATTGCGATCGATATTCATCTCGCCGCGCGACAATCGCACGATATTGTTGTGGGTCTTGGTCAACCAGCGGTTGATGCTGGTGCAAAATACCAGCGCCGGCAAGATAAACAGCAGCACCACCAGACCGGCCAGCGCGATCATGCCGTAAATGGTGGTCTGGCTGTCATAAATTTTGTGACGCGAAGCGACGGTTTCCAGCTCGAAACTGCGTTGATACAGCGCCTGCGAAAGCCCGCTCAGCTCGTCGACATAATGCGAAATAAGCGCCGCGGGATAGGGTTTTTGGGTATTGATGGCGGTATACAGTCCATCGGTAATCTGCTTGAGGCGCTCGGCGGACACCTCGGTGAGCAATTGGTTGACGAGGTCGGTGGTTTGCACGTCGTCGTAGTTGATCTTCATGAAGATCAATCGGGTGCTCAGCGCGTTCAGTACGCCGGTCAGCTGGATGGACTTCAGGTAGGCGTCTTTGCGATCGAGCGGGCTGACATTGACGTCGATAATCTGATCGCTTAACTCCGTCAGTGACATATTCAGCCGATTGTTGAGGCGGATGGCCTCGAGAAACATAAAGGAATCGGTATCCACCATCCGGGTATCGTAGGTGTAGCGATAATAGCTCTTGCTGGTTTGCGAGATGTAATAGGCGCTGTTGATGTTGAACAGATTGGCGTTGGCGTTGTTGACCTGCGAAAGCTGCAGATTGTCGTTATCCAGCAGCTGTTCCAGCAGGCCGATCATCGACAGCGCGGCGATTTTTTGCCGCACCCCGAGCTGTTTGGCGACCGCATCGTTCAGGTGTTCGCGGATCCGGGCGATTTTCTCGCGTGCTGCCCGATCGGCGGCCAGACATTGCGCGCGGGTGATTTGCGGATCGATCAGGCTCAATCGCTTGAGGCGGTGGGCCTGCAGAGATGCCTGAAAGGCCTCGGAGATTTCTTTGGCGCGATCGATCTTATACAGGTTGAGCTGGTTATCACGGTATTCGGTATGGGCTTCGAGCAGCTCCTCGACAATGAACAGCGAGAAGGAAGTCATCAGGCACAGGGTGAAAAAATAGATTGCGTATTTAATCTTCATAATGCGAGCCATCCCTGAACCTGATTCGGCAATTATACCATCATGCCGCCAGCACCGCCTTAACTATGCCGGGGCGCACCGATGGCCTCTTTTTAGCATTTAATGCTGAATTTTATTTAGCCACTGGTCACCCACTCCTGCGCCCGGCGGGCGATTTATGACTTGCTTCTGATTTCTCTATCGCGAACGCCCGGCGACTCTGGGCTTTTCAGCTAGCTGTGATACAGTTTATTCACAATCAGGTCCGCCGGGCGCCGCAGGTGAATATACCGGCTGCGGCGCGGTTGAGAAGAGCGGCTTGGCTCCTATAACTCACTGAGACGTTTAAGGGTTTTTATGACACAACAGCCACAGGCAAAATATCGCCACGATTATCGCGCGCCCGATTACACCACGACCGATATCGACTTGGACTTCAGTCTGGACGCGGAAAACACGCGCGTGACCGCCGTCAGCAAAATCAAACGTCAGGGCGCGGCCGGCGCACCGTTGGTGCTGGATGGCGAGGATCTGACGCTGGTGAGCATTGAGGTCGACGGCCAACCGTGGGGCGCCTATCGTCAGCAGGATAACCAGCTGATCATCGAGGATTTGCCGGCACAATTCACTCTTACCATCGTCAACGATATTCATCCGGCGAAAAACACCGCGCTGGAAGGGCTGTACCTGTCCGGCGATGCGCTGTGCACGCAGTGCGAAGCCGAAGGCTTCCACCATATTACCTACTATCAGGATCGCCCGGACGTGCTGGCGCGTTTTACCACCCGCATCGTGGCCGACAAGGCGCGCTATCCGTTCCTGCTGTCCAACGGCAACCGCATCGGCCAGGGCGAATTGGCCGATGGCCGCCACTGGGTGCAATGGCAGGATCCGTTCCCGAAACCTTGTTACCTGTTTGCGCTGGTGGCGGGGGATTTCGACGTACTGCGCGACAGCTTCACCACCCGTTCCGGCCGTAAGGTGGCGCTGGAGCTGTTCGTCGATCGCGGCAACCTGGATCGCGCCGACTGGGCGATGACCTCGCTGAAGAACTCGATGAAGTGGGACGAGACCCGCTTCGGCCTGGAATACGATCTCGACATCTATATGATCGTGGCGGTCGACTTCTTCAATATGGGCGCGATGGAGAACAAAGGGTTAAATATCTTTAACTCCAAGTATGTGCTGGCCAAGGCGGAAACCGCCACCGACAAGGATTATCTGAACATCGAAGCGGTGATCGGCCATGAATACTTCCACAACTGGACTGGCAACCGCGTCACCTGCCGCGACTGGTTCCAGCTCAGCCTGAAAGAGGGGCTGACGGTGTTCCGCGATCAGGAGTTCAGTTCCGATCTGGGATCACGCTCGGTCAACCGCATCGACAACGTGCGCGTGATGCGCGGCGCACAGTTCGCCGAAGACGCGAGCCCGATGGCGCACGCCATTCGTCCGGACAAAGTGATCGAAATGAACAACTTCTACACCCTGACGGTGTATGAAAAGGGTTCCGAAGTGATCCGCATGATGCACACCCTGTTGGGAGAAGCGAATTTCCAGAAAGGGATGCAGCTCTATTTTGAGCGCCACGACGGCAGCGCCGCCACCTGCGACGACTTCGTGCAGGCGATGGAGGATGCATCCAACGTCGATCTGTCGCGCTTCCGCCGTTGGTATAGCCAGTCCGGTACGCCGCTGTTGACGGTGCGCGACGAGTACGACGCACAAACCCAACAATATCGCCTGCATGTCAGCCAGAAAACCGCGCCGACCGCCGATCAGCCGGAGAAGCTGCCGCTGCATATCCCGCTGGATATCGAATTGTACGACAGCGAAGGCAACGTCATTGCGCTGCAGAAGGGCGGTCTGCCGGTCAACAACGTGCTGAACGTCACCGAAGCGGAGCAGACTTTCGTGTTCGACGGCGTGGCGCACAAGCCGGTGCCGTCGCTGCTGCGCGAATTCTCCGCGCCGGTGAAGCTGGACTATCCGTACAGCGATCAGCAGCTGACCTTCCTGATGCAGCACGCGCGCAATGAATTTGCGCGTTGGGATGCGGCGCAGAGCCTGCTCGCGACCTATATCAAGCTGAACGTGGCGCGGCACCAGCAGAAACAGCCGTTGTCGCTGCCGCTGCATGTGGCCGACGCGTTCCGCGCGGTGTTGCTGGACGAGAAGTTGGATCCGGCGCTGGCGGCGCAGATCCTGACGCTGCCGTCGGAGAACGAGATCGCCGAGCTGTTCGCCACCATCGATCCGGAAGCGATCGCTGCAGTGCACGAAGCGATCGTTCGCTGCCTGGCGCGGGAACTGGCCGATGAGTGGCTGGCGGTGTACCACGCCAACAAGACCGACGGCTACCGCGTGGAGCACGCCGAGATCGCCAAGCGCGCCTTGCGCAATGTTTGTCTGGGCTATCTGGCGTTTGGCGAAGATGCGGCGCTGGCGGATCAGCTGGTGAGCGAACAGTATCGTCAGGCGGATAACATGACCGACTCGCTGGCGGCGCTGTCCGCCGCGGTCGCGGCCCAGTTGCCGTGCCGCGATGCGCTGTTGGCGGCGTTCGACGAACGCTGGCATCAGGATGGTCTGGTGATGGACAAATGGTTCGTGCTGCAGGGCGGCAGCCCGTCGGCGGACGTGCTGAGCAAGGTGCGTGCGCTGCTGCAACACCGCTCGTTCAGCCTGAGCAACCCGAACCGCACTCGTTCATTGATCGGCGGTTTCGCTTCCGGCAACCCGGCGGCGTTCCACGCTGCGGACGGCAGCGGCTATCAGTTCCTGGCGGAGATCCTGAGCGATCTCAACCAGCGCAACCCGCAGATCGCCGCGCGTCTGATCGAACCGCTGATTCGCTTGAAGCGTTACGATGCCGGCCGCCAGGCGCTGATGCGTAAGGCGCTGGAACAGCTGAAAGGGTTGGAAAACCTGTCCGGCGATCTGTACGAGAAGATCAGCAAGGCGCTCGACGCCTGATTTTTTCGCGCTAGAGACATCAAGGGACGGCCTGGGCCGTCCCTTTTTCATTCATTCAATTCGCCGCCCGGCGCGCGGCGTCCGTCGCGGCAGGCGGCGATAGTACCCGTTCCAGCACTTCGGCCTCCAGTTCTGCCAGCCTGACAGAGCCCTTGCGCCGCGGCCGCGGCAGATCGATGGCGAGATCCAGCCCGATATGCCCCTCTTCGATCAGGATGACCCGATCCGCCAGCGCGATGGCTTCGCTGACGTCGTGCGTGACCAGCAGTACGGTAAAACCGTGCTGTTGCCACAGTGTCTCTATCAGACCTTGCATCTCGATGCGCGTCAGGGCATCCAGCGCTCCGAGCGGTTCATCCAGCAGCAGCAGGCGGGGGCGGTGGATCAGCGCGCGCGCCAGGGCGACCCGCTGCTTTTGTCCGCCGGATAGCGCCGCCGGCCAGTCGCCGGCGCGATCCGCCAAACCGACCGCGGCCAGCGCCTCCAGCGCCGCGTCGCGCCAGTGGCCGCGCAGCCCCAGCCCTACGTTGTCGATCACCGTTTTCCATGGCAGCAGGCGCGCATCCTGAAACATCAGCCGGGTATCCTCTTTGGCGGCGGCGAGCGGCGCGTTGCCGCTGAGCAAAGCGCCGCTGCTGGCCTGTTCCAGGCCGGCCAACAGGCGCAGCAACGTGCTCTTGCCGCAGCCGCTGCGGCCGACCACCGCCACGAACTGCCCGGCGGAAATGCGCAGCTGAATATTGTCCAGCACCGTGCGGTTGCCGTAACGTTTGCCGATGGACTCCAGCGTCACCGGCGTGCCTTGCGCAAGGCGAGCGGGAAGGGTCATAGCGCTTCTCCCTGTTTCAGTTGATAGGCCGGATGCCAGCGTAGCCAAACGCGTTCCAGCAGTTGCGCACCCACGTCCGCCAGCTTGCCGAGCAGGGCGTACAGCACGATCGCCACCACCACCACGTCGGTTTGCAGGAATTCACGGGCGTTCATCGCCAGATAACCGATGCCTGAGTTGGCCGAGATGGTTTCGGCGACGATCAGCGTCAGCCACATGAAGCCGAGGGCGAAACGCACGCCGACCATGATCGACGGCAGTGCGCCCGGCAGCACCACCTGTGTGAACAAGCGGAAGCCGCTCAGGCCATAGCTGCGCGCCATCTCCAGCAGGCCGCGATCGATGTTTTTGATGCCGTGATAGGTATTGAGATAGATAGGAAACAGCGTGCCGAGCGCCACCAGAAAGATCTTGGCGGATTCATCGATGCCGAACCACAGGATCACCAGCGGGATCAGCGCCAGATGCGGCACGTTGCGGATCATTTGCACCGAGCTGTCCAGCAGGCGTTCACCCCAGCGCGACAGGCCGGTAATAAAACCGAGGGTAAGCCCGATGCCGCCGCCGATGGCAAAGCCTAACAACGCGCGCTGGCTGCTGATGCTCAGATGCTGCCACAGTTCGCCGCTTTTGCTCAGGCTCCAGAAGGCGGTCAGTACTGCGCTCGGTGCCGGCAAAATGCGGTTGGACAGCCAGCCGGTTTCGACGGCGATTTGCCAGATGATCACCAGCGCCAGCGGCAGCGCCCAAGGGGCCAGCCGGTACAGGATGCGTTGTGCGTTATTTGCCATCGGGGCGCTCCTCAACTCTGCGACACTTTTTGCGGAACATAAATGTTGGCTACCACTTCGCCCTGTGGACGTACCGGCTGAAGACGCGCGGGCGTTTCCTCCTGCGCCAGATCGAGGTGTGGGAACAGCAGTTCGCCGACGCGGTAGGCCTCTTCCAGATGCGGATAGCCGGAGAGAATGAAGGTGTCGATGCCCAGATCGGCATATTCCTGCATGCGCGCCGCGACCGTCGGGCCGTCGCCCACCAGCGCGGTGCCGGCACCGCCGCGCACCAGGCCGATGCCGGCCCACAGGTTCGGGCTGATCTCCAGGTTATCTTTCTTGCCGCCGTGCAGCGCCGCCATGCGCCGTTGGCCGACGGAGTCGAAGCGCGCAAAAGCCTGCTGTGCATTGGCGATGGTTTCTTCATCAAGGTGAGCGATTAGCCGATCGGCAGCGCGCCAGGCCTCTTCGGTGGTTTCCCGCACGATGACATGCAGGCGGATGCCAAAGCGTACCTGGCGGCCTTTCGCCGCCGCCTTGGCGCGAACTTCTTCGATCTTCTCTTTGACCTGCGCCGGCGGCTCTCCCCAGGTGAGGTACAGTTCCACCTGTTCGGCGGCCAGATCCTGCGCGGCGGCGGAAGATCCGCCAAAATAGAGCGGCGGGCGCGGTTGCTGCACCGGCGGGAACAGCAGTTTGGCGCCTTTCACCTGAATATGCTTGCCGTGGAAATCGACGGTTTCACCTTCCAGCACCCGGCGCCAGATATGAGTGAACTCGGTCGAGGCTTCGTAACGTTCTTCATGGCTGAGGTGCAATCCCTCTGCCGCCAGCTCTTCCGGATCGCCGCCGGTAACCAGATTGAACAGCGCGCGCCCGTTGGACAGGCGATCCAGCGTTGCCGCCTGGCGCGCCGCCAGCGTAGGGGAGATGATGCCCGGCCGCAGCGCGACCAAAAACTTCAGCCGCTGAGTGACCGGGATCAGCGAGGCGGCCACCAGCCAGGAGTCTTCGCACGAGCGGCCGGTAGGGATCAACACCCCACCGAATCCCAGCCGATCCGCCGCCTGGGCGATCTGCTGCAAATAGCCGTGATCGACGCTGCGTGCGCCCTGTGCGCTGCCGAGGTAGTGGCCGTCGCCGTGGGTGGGTAAAAACCAGAAAACGTTCAGGCTCATCGTCAATGTTCTCCCATTATTTATTGTGCGCTTGGGCGCCAGATGCGTTGCGAGATATCGACCTTCACCGGCACCAGTCGGTTGGCGTAAAACAGGTCGGCGGTTTGTTGCTGTGCGGCGATGGTATGCGCATCGAGCGGTGTGATGGCGGTCGGTGGGCGGTGATCCAGATAGCTGGCGATCACCGGCTCCGGCAGCCCCATGGCGTTGGCCAGCAGGGTCACGCTTTGCGCCCGGTCGCTGCGGGTCAGCGCATCGGCCTGGGTCAGCACCGTCAAGACCTGGCTGATAAAGGCGCCATTAGCTTCGACATACGGCCGCGCCGCCAAATAGAAGGAACCGGTCTGATTCAGATCGGTGCCGTCGCCGAGCACCCGGACGCCGCCCTGCAGCAGCGCGGCGGAATAATAAGGATCCCAAATGGCCCAGGCATCGACATTGCCCTGTTGGAAGGCGGCGCGCGCATCGGCGGGCGTCAGGTAAGCGGGCTGGATGTCGGTAAATTTCAAGCCGGCCTTTTGCAGCGATCGCAGCAGCAGGTTGTGCGAGCTGGATCCTTTCTGGAAGGCGACCTTATGGCCTTTCAGATCGGCGACGGTTTTGATCGGGCTGTTTTCCGGCACCAGGATCACTTCCGCTTTGGGTTTAGGTGGCTCAACGCCGACATACAGCAGGTCCGCCCCCGCGGCCTGCGCGAAGATCGGCGGAATATCGCCGGTGCTGCCCAGATCGATGCTGCCGACGTTCAGGGCTTCCAGCATCTGTGGGCCGGCGGGAAACTCGATCCAGCTGATGCGGGTGGCGGGGAAACGCTCCTCCAGCAGCCGGTGGCTTTTCGCCAGCACCAGGCTGACCGATCCTTTCTGGTAACCGATGCGGAATTGCGCCGGATCCTGCGCGGCGGCGGCGGCGGCGTTGGCCCAGACCAGCGACAGCAGGCCGGTGAAGGCGGCGGCGTTCAGCCAACGGCGCAAAGCGATGCGTTGTTTCATTCAAGCTCTCCTTTTCCAGGCGTTTCAGGCCGTCTGGCGCGTCGCTAGCGGTGAGGCGACGCGCAGCGCAGGCGGTTTGCGGCGGCCAAGCGCCAGGTAGAAGCTGGCCAGCGCCTCTTCCAGCCGGGCGGCGACGGCGTCGGTGAGCGTGGCGCTTTCACCGGTCAGTTGGATCTGGCTATCGTCGGCGAACACGCCGTGCAACACCTCTTGCGCTTTCAGCGCCGCCAGCACCGGTTTCAGCGCATAGTCCACCGCCAGCATATGGCCGATCGAACCGCCGGTCGCCAGCGGCAGCACCACCTTATGATCCAGTGCGCGCTCCGGCAGCAGATCCAGCAGGGTTTTCAGCGCGCCGGAGAACGACGCCTTATAAACCGGCGTGGAGATCAGCAGGCCGTCGGCCTGCGCCAGCTGGTCGGCAAAGGCCTTGATCGCCGGGCTGTTGAAGTTGGCGTACAGCAGATCTTCGGCATCGAAGTCGTGCAGGGTATAAGCCGTCACCTCCACACCTTGCTGCCGCAGCCAGTTCTGACTCAGCGAGAGCAGTGCGGCGGAACGTGATGGGATGCGTGGGCTACCGGCCAGTGATATAACGCGCATTGCCACTCCTTATAACTAAAAGTTAGGTTTAATTAGAAAATCAATAGGAAGTGTTTTAAACCTACCAGCAACTGGGCGCGTTTTTTAAATCTCATTTTTTGATTTGGATATGCGCAAAAGCGGATTGGCGCCGATTTGGCGGCGAAGAGAGAAAACGATTGCGTAAAAACGGCTTTTTTTGCCTTTAATCAATTCCAATTGGGCGGGGGATACCGGATAATACGCCCCCGGTTTGCAACCGGGAAATCAGGAGAGTCCATGTACTACCCCCTCATCAGGAAAGCGTTGTTCCAGCTCGATCCGGAGCGCGCGCACGAAGTGACCTTTCGTCAGCTCAGCCGTATTACCGGCACCCCATTAGCGTTTCTTGTCCGCCAGTCCGTGCCGACCAAACCGGTCAGCTGCATGGGGCTGTCGTTTAAAAATCCGTTGGGATTGGCCGCCGGTCTGGATAAAAACGGCGAATGCATCGATGCGTTCGGCGCGATGGGCTTCGGCCATGTGGAAGTCGGCACCGTGACGCCGCGTCCGCAACCGGGCAACGATAAGCCGCGCTTGTTCCGCGTGGTTGAGGCGGAAGGCCTGATCAACCGCATGGGGTTCAATAACCATGGCGTGGACAATCTGGTTGAAAACGTTAAGAAATCCCATTTTGGCGGCATTCTTGGGATCAATATCGGCAAGAATAAAGACACTCCGGTCGAGCAGGGTAAAGACGATTATTTGATCTGCATGGATAAAGTTTATCCGTATGCCGGTTATATCGCGATCAACATCTCTTCACCGAATACGCCGGGGTTACGATCCTTACAGTATGGCGAAGCGCTGGACGATCTTTTGGCGGCGATTAAAAATAAGCAGCAGGAATTACATGCGCGCCATCACAAATATGTGCCGGTGGCGGTAAAGATCGCGCCGGATCTTTCAGAAGAAGAATTGATCCAAATTGCCGATAGCCTGGTGCGGCATAATATCGATGGCGTGATCGCCACCAATACCACCTTGGATCGAAAATTGATCCAGGGATTGAATTACTGCGAGCAAGCGGGCGGGTTAAGCGGGCGTCCGTTGCAATCACGCAGCACCGAGGTGATTCGTCGTCTCTCCACCGAACTGCAAGGGCGCCTGCCGATTATCGGCGTGGGCGGCATCGATTCGCTGACGGCGGCGCGCGAAAAAATGGAGGCCGGCGCGAGTCTGCTGCAAATTTATTCCGGATTTATCTATCACGGCCCGCGTTTGATTAAAGATATCGTTACCCATATCTAATATTTTTCCTCTCATTTTATTCCGGGGGTTTATTTCTGCCCCCGGCTCGTCTATATTTTGTTCGTTAGCATAAATATCGTTCGCGGAATTATCCGATGTTTAAGCTATTTTATCGATGATAAAATCGCCTTTTAGGGTGAGTGCGGCGTTGGCGTAGGCAGCGAGAAGGATACGAAATGAAGATAAAACCTGACGATAATTGGCGTTGGTATTTTGATGCCGAACACGATCGGCTAATGTTGGATTTAGCTAATGGTATGATCTTTCGTTCACGTTTCCCGGCCAAAATGTTAACGCCGGACGCCTTCGATGAATGCGCTTTTTGCGTGGATGACGCCGCCCTTTATTTCACCTATGAAGAACAGTGCAAACAGGTCAAGCTCAGCCACGAGCAGCGCGCCGAGCTGGTGCTGAATGCGCTGGTCGCCTACCGTTTCCTGAAACCGCTGATGCCGAAAAGCTGGCATTTCTCGCAGCAGCACTATCCGTTGCAGCCGAAAAATGGCGAGCTGGCGGCGGTAAAAGTGATGGAAAGTGGCGCGGAAGCGCGCCTGCTGGTGGTGGAGGCCGGGGATAACGCCAGCCTGTGCCTGCTGGCGCAAAATCAGCTGACGGTGGCCGGCCGCACCATGGTTTTGGGCGACGCCATCAAGGTGATGCACGATCGGCTGAAACCCTGCGCGCAGGATGAAAGCGCCGCCCCGGCTTACGACAGGGCGGTGTAAGGCGGATTACGCCAGGGTTAAATCGCTTTTCGGGATGCAGCTGCAGCACAGGATGGTGCCGTTGTCGCCCAACGCGCTTTTCTTCAGGGGCGCGACCTCACCGCTCACCAACGTAATGCGGCAGCTGCCGCAAATCCCGGCGCGGCAGGAGTAAGGCACGCGAATGCCTTGCTGCTCCAGCTGTTCGAGCAGGATCTGCTGATTGTTGCCGGTAAATACCTTTCCTTCATAGTCGATAGTGACGCTGTGCGCGCTGTCTTGCGGCGCCTGCACGCTCTCCACCACTTTGCCGGCGCCATACGGGCGCGGCGGTTTGGTCGACAATACTTCCACCGTATCGCCCACGCGAATGATGCCGCTGTTGCGCGCGATCATATTCTGGCCGAAATCGATATCGCCGTTGTCGGCGGTGCGGAATTTTTGCAGCGTGCTCAGCGGTTCGCCGCTCGGATGCTTGCGGCCGCGTTCGGTACTGACGGTAGTCAGCACGCAGCGGCTGCAGGGTTTCACCAGATCGAACATCACGTCGCCGACGCGGATCACCTGCCAGCCGTCTTCGGCCCAGGCGGTTGCGCCGCTCACCACCAGGTTGGGGCGAAACTGCTCCAGCTTGATGCTGCCGGGGCAGCGCTGCTGCAGATCGTTGAACGAGGCCTGGTTAATCAGCAGATAAGGGTAGCCATCGGCAAACGTCAGCGGAATCTCAGGGTGCTTCTTCACCCGGCGGGTCAACTCCGGCCCCAGCCAACGCAGCTGCACGTCGCGCTGGAAATAGCCGCTCAGCCAGCGGTTGATCTCATCCGGCGCGATCAGCGCGGTGAAATGGTTGCCCCACACCTCGGTCGGCTGCGGCGCGGCGGCGAAGTCGCTGAAGCGAATGGCGGCGCTTTCGCCGTCCGGCGCAGTCAGGAACAGTCCGTCCGGCAACAGCGCCGGCGTGAACAACACCATCTGCGGGTATTGGCGCGCGGTAATAAAGGTGCCGTCCGGCTCGGTGATCATAAAGTTGCGGTCGAAAGCCAGGCCGCTGCTGCCGACCTGGGCGTAAGAAAGCTGCAGACCGCGCAATGATTTAACCGGATGGACGTAGAGTCTGGAAAGCGTAATCACCCTTATCTCCGTGCGATGATTAAATAGAAGGGAGCAACTTTATGACAAGCGGTGCGGATTAGCTATAATGCGCAACAATTTTCTTTTTGGTGATAAGCACGATATGAACTCTCTGTTTGCCAGCACGGCGCGTGGATTGGAAGAACTGTTAAAAAGCGAGCTGGAAGCGCTTGGCGCTCACGACTGCAAAGTGGTGCAGGGTGGGGTACATTTTCAGGGTGACGATCGTCTTCTGTACCAAAGCCTGCTCTGGAGCCGCCTGGCTTCGCGCATTCTGTTGCCGCTGAACGAATTCCGCGTGCACAGCGACCTGGATCTGTACCTCGGGGTGCAGGCGATCGACTGGCCGAGCATTTTTGGCGTGGATAAAACCTTTGCCGTGCATTTCAGCGGCGTGAACGAAGAGATCCGCAACAGCCAGTATGGCGCGCTGAAGGTGAAAGACGCCATCGTCGACAGCTTCACCCGTAAACTGGACCAACGCCCGACGGTCGCCAAGCAGCAGCCGGATATTCGGGTTAACGTCTTCCTGCAACGCGATATGGCCAGCGTGGCCCTCGATCTGAGCGGCGAAGGCCTGCACCAGCGCGGCTATCGCGATCTTACCGGCCAGGCGCCGCTGAAGGAAAACCTGGCGGCCGCCATCGTGCTGCGTTCCGGTTGGCAGTCGGGCACGCCGATGCTCGATCCGATGTGCGGCTCCGGCACGCTGTTGATCGAAGCGGCAATGATCGCCGCCGATCGTGCGCCGGGCCTGCACCGCCAACACTGGGGCTTCAGCGCCTGGAACGGTCACGACGCCGACCTGTGGCGTGAAGTCACCACCGAAGCGCAGGTGCGCGCGCGCCGTGGCCTGCTGGAAACCCCCTCTCGCTTCTTCGGGTCCGATATCGATCGCCGGGTGATTGAAATGGCGCGCGGCAACGCCCGCCGCGCCGGCGTCGCCGAGCTGATCACCTTCAACGTCGGTGACGTGGCGCGCTTGACCAATCCACTGCCGGAAGGCCCGCACGGCACCGTGATCAGCAACCCGCCGTACGGCGAACGTCTGGAAAGCGAACCGGCATTGATCGCGCTGCACAACATGCTGGGTCGCGTGATGAAAAGCGCCTTTGGCGGCTGGCAGCTGTCATTGTTCAGCGCTTCGCCGGAGCTGTTGAGCTGCCTGCAGCTGCGCGCCGAGCGCCAGTTCAAGGCGAAGAACGGCCCGCTGGAGTGCGTGCAGAAAAACTATCAGCTGGCGGCAAACCCGGCCGGCGCCGCTACCGGCGGCGTGCAGGTGGCGGAAGATTTCGCCAACCGTCTGCGCAAGAACTTGAAGAAGCTCGACAAGTGGGCGAAGCAGCAAGGCATTGAATGCTACCGCTTGTACGACGCCGATCTGCCAGAATACAACGTTGCGGTGGATCGCTACGGCAGCAAGGTGGTCGTGCAGGAGTATGCGCCGCCGAAAACCGTCGATGCGCAAAAAGCGCGTCAGCGCCTGTTCGATGTGATCAACGCGACGTTGGCGGTGCTGGAACTGCCGTCGAATCAGCTGATCCTGAAAACCCGCGAGCGGCAGAAGGGTAAAAACCAGTACGAGAAACTGGCGCAAAAGGGCGAGTTCCTGTTGGTGGAAGAGTATAACGCCAAGCTGTGGGTCAACCTGACCGACTATCTCGATACCGGCCTGTTCCTCGATCACCGCATCGCGCGCCGCATGCTGGGCGAGATGAGCAACGGCAAAGACTTCCTCAACCTGTTTGCCTATACCGGCACCGCCAGCGTGCACGCCGGGCTGGGCGGCGCGCGCAGCACCACCACGGTGGACATGTCGCGCACCTATCTGGAATGGGCGGAGAAGAACCTGCGCGCCAACGGCCTGACCGGCCGCCAGCATCGGCTGATCCAGGCCGACTGCCTGTCTTGGCTGAGCAACGCCGACGAACAGTTCGACGTGATCTTCATCGATCCGCCGACGTTCTCCAACTCCAAGCGGATGGAGAACACCTTTGACGTGCAGCGCGATCATCTGGCGCTGATGAAAGATTTGAAACGGTTGCTGCGCCGCAACGGGACCATCATGTTCTCGAACAACAAGCGCGGTTTCCAAATGGATATGGCAGGGCTGAGCGCGTTGGGTCTGGAGGCGAAAGAGATCACCGCCAAGACGCTGTCGCAGGATTTTGCCCGTAACCGTCAGATCCACAACTGCTGGCTGGTGACTCACGCCGGCGAAGGAAAATAATTACTATGTCGTTAATCAGCATGTCCGGCGCCTGGCTCTCTTTCAGCGATGCGCCGCTTTTAGACAACACCGAAATTCATATCGAAGACAACGAGCGCGTGTGTCTTGTCGGGCGCAACGGCGCCGGTAAATCCACGCTGCTGAAGATCCTCGGCAAAGAGATCCCGCTGGACGACGGCCGGGTGATCTACGAACAGGATCTGATCGTGGCGCGCTTGCAACAGGATCCGCCGCGCAATATCGGCGGCAGCGTGTTCGATTTCGTGGCGGAAGGCGTCGCGGAGCAGGCGGAACACCTGAAGGCGTATCACGCGATCTCGCACCTGGTGGAAAGCGACCCGAGCGAGAAAAACCTGGCGCGCATGGCGCAAATCATGGAGATCCTCGATCACCAGGGGCTGTGGCAGCTCGACAGCCGCATCAGCGAAGTGCTGCTGCAGCTGGGGCTGAACGGCGACGCCGAACTGTCTTCGCTGTCCGGCGGCTGGCTGCGTAAAGCGGCGCTGGGCCGCGCGCTGGTGAGCTCACCGCGCGTGCTGCTGCTCGACGAACCGACCAACCACCTGGATATCGAAACCATCGACTGGCTGGAAGGCTTCCTGAAAGAGTTCGACGGCAGCATCGTCTTCATCTCGCACGACCGTTCGTTTATCCGCAACATGGCGACGCGCATCGTCGATCTGGATCGCGGCAAGCTGGTCTCCTGGCCGGGCAACTACGATCTGTATCTGCAGAGCAAAGAAGAAGCGCTGCGGGTGGAAGAGCTGCAAAACGCCGAGTTCGACCGCAAGCTGGCGCAGGAAGAGGTTTGGATCCGTCAGGGCATCAAGGCGCGCCGTACCCGCAACGAAGGCCGCGTGCGCGCGCTGAAGGCGCTGCGCGTCGAGCGTTCAGAGCGCCGTGAAGTGATGGGCACCGCCAAGATGCAGGTGGAAGAGGCGACCCGCTCCGGCAAAATCGTGTTCGAGCTGGAAGACGTCAATTATCAGGTCGGCGAGAAAGTGCTGGTGCGCGGTTTCTCCGCCCAGGTGCAACGCGGCGACAAGATTGCGCTGGTGGGGCCTAACGGCTGCGGTAAAACCACGCTGCTGAAACTGATGCTCGGTCAGCTGAAAGCCGACAGCGGCCGCGTGCACTGCGGCACCAAGCTGGAAGTGGCTTATTTCGACCAGCACCGCGCCGATCTCGATCCGGAGCGCACGGTGATGGACAACCTGGCGGAAGGCAAGCAGGAAGTGATGGTCAACGGCCGCCCTCGTCACGTCTTGGGTTATCTGCAGGACTTCCTGTTCCACCCGAAACGCGCGATGACGCCGGTGAAGGCGTTGTCGGGCGGTGAGCGTAACCGTCTGCTGTTGGCTAAGCTGTTTCTGAAACCGAGCAATCTGCTGATCCTCGATGAACCAACCAACGATCTCGACGTCGAAACGCTGGAGCTGCTGGAAGAGCTGATCGACGGCTATCAGGGCACCGTGTTGCTGGTCAGTCACGATCGTCAGTTCGTCGACAACTCGGTGACCGAGTGCTGGATCTTCGAAGGCAATGGCGTGATCAACGCCTTCGTCGGCGGCTACTACGATGCGCATCACCAGCGCGCCACGGCGAAACCGATTCGCCAGGCGGCGCCGAGCGCGAACAAACCGGCGGCGGAGAAGAAGGCCGAACAGCCGAAGAAGGCGGCGGCCAAGCTGAGCTACAACCTGCTGCGCGAACTGGAACAGCTGCCGCAGCGGCTCGAACAGCTGGAGGCGGAAATCGAAGCGCTGCAGGCGCAGATGAGCGACGCCGACTTCTTCACGCGGCCGCACAGCGAAACGCAAGAGGTGCTGACGGCGCTGGCTAACGCCGAGCAGGCGCTGGAGCAGGCCTTCGCCCGCTGGGAAGAGCTGGAAGCGATGAAAAACGGCTGACCGTTGCGATACCGCCCGCGCGCTGCTGCGGGCGGTATCGACGTGCCGGTGAGCAACGTTATTTAGGAGGAATATGGTGTGTTCCCACAACAATCATCAGCAGCATAGTCATTCCGCACCGGCGGCGCAGCAGCAGGATAACCTGATACTGTGCCCGCAATGCGACATGCTGGTGGCGCTGCCGCCGCTGGCCTATGGCAGCAAAGCGGTATGCCCGCGCTGCAAAACCACGCTCAGCGCCCGCTGGGACGAGCCGCGTAAGCGGCCGATCGGTTACGCGCTCAGCGCGTTGTTCATGTTGGTGTTGGCCAACATTTTCCCGTTTATCAACATGCGCGTCGCCGGTCTCGGCAACGAGATCCGACTGATTCAAATTCCGGAAGTCATGGTGGCGGAAGACTACGCCAGCATGGCCACGCTGTTTATGGTGTTCGTGCAGCTGATCCCGGCGTTCTGCATGGTGGCGATCATCCTGCTGTGCGCCAAAGTGCGACTGCCGCTGGGGCTTAAAGAGTGGATGGCCAGGGTGCTGTTCCAGTTCAAGACCTGGTGCATGGTGGAGATTTTCCTCGCCGGGGTGCTGGTCAGCTTCGTCAAGCTGATGGCCTACGGCGACATCGGCATCGGCAGCAGCTTCGTGCCGTATTGCCTGTTCTGTCTGCTGCAGGTTCGCGCCTTCCAGTGCGTAGATCGGCGCTGGCTGTGGCAGGACATCGAGCCGGCGCCGCGTCTCGATCGCCCGCTGACGGTGGGGCGCACCGGCATGCGCCAGGGCGTGCGCTCCTGCGCCTGCTGCACGGCGATTCTGCCGGCCAGTCAGGTGCGCTGCCCGCGCTGCCACACCAAGGGCTACGTGCGCCGCCGCCACAGCCTGCAATGGACGCTGGCGCTGCTCGTAACCTCCATCATGCTGTATATTCCGGCCAACCTGATGCCGATCATGGTGACCGAGGCGCTGGGCAACAAGATGAACTCCACCATCATGGCGGGGGTGATCCTGCTGTGGGGAGACGGTTCTTACCCGGTGGCGATGGTGATTTTCATCGCCAGTATCATGGTGCCGTCGCTGAAAATGCTGGCGATCGGCTGGCTGTGCTGGGACGCCAACGGCAGGAAGAAGCCGCGCGCCGACAGCGAGCGCATGCATCTGATTTATGAAGTGGTCGAATTCGTTGGCCGCTGGTCAATGATCGACGTGTTTGTGATCGCCGTATTGTCGGCGTTGGTGCGAATGGGGCAGTTGATGAGCATTTATCCCGCGACGGGCGCCGTGCTGTTCGCGCTGGTGGTGATCCTCACCATGTTCGCCGCCATGACATTTGATCCCCGGCTGACCTGGGATCGCGCAAGTGAAACAATCAACAAGGAGCCGCAAGGTGACGGAAAATAATCATAGCGTCGCGGACGTTGAGAAGATCAAACGCTGGTCGCCGGTGTGGATCATTCCCATCGTGACCGCGCTGATCGGCGCCTGGATCCTGTTTTACCACTTCAGCCATCAGGGGCCGGTGGTGACGCTGGTCACTACGACGGCGGAAGGGCTGGAAGCGGGTAAAACCAAAATCAAAAGCCGCAGCGTTGACGTCGGCGTGGTGGAAACCGTCACGCTGAGCGATGACCTGAGCAAGGTGATGGTGCAGGCGCGCCTTAATTCCGGCATGGAGAAATTGCTGCGCCAGGACTCTGCCTTTTGGGTGGTGAAGCCGCAGATCGGCCGTGAAGGCGTCTCCGGCTTGGGTACGCTGCTCTCCGGCGCCTATATCGAACTGCAGCCGGGCAGCAAGGGTAAAGACGGCAAAGACAACTATCAGCTGCTCGATGCGCCGCCGCTGGCGTCTCCGGACGCCAAAGGGCTGCGCATCGTGCTGGACAGCGAAAAATCGGGCCAGCTTAACGCCGGCGATCCGGTGCTGTTCCGCGGCTATCGCGTCGGGTCGGTGGAGACCAGTTACTTCGATCCTAAAGAGCGCGCCATGCGCTATCAGCTGTTCATCACCGCGCCTTATGACCAACTGGTTACCACCAACGTGCGCTTCTGGAAAGACAGCGGCGTGGCGTTCGACATGTCGGCGCAGGGCATGCGGGTGGAGATGGGGTCGTTGACCACGCTGTTCAGCGGCGGTGTCAGCTTCGATGTGCCGGACGGCTGGGATCGCGGTGAGCAGGCGAAAGAGAAGGCGGAATACCAGCTGTTCGACAACCAGCGCAGCACGCAGGATTCGCTGTATACCGTGCATAAAGACTACCTGCTGTTCTTCTCCGATTCGGTACGCGGCCTGCAGCCGGGCGCGCCGGTCGAGTTCCGTGGCATCCGTTTGGGCACGGTGGCGCAGGTGCCGTTCTATAAAGAGGGCATGGCGCAGCGTCTGGATAACGATTACCGCATTCCGGTGCTGATCCGTATCGAGCCGGATCGTTTCCAGAAACAGCTGGGCGGCAACTTCGATATCGAAGGCCACTTGAAAGACGCCGAGTCCCGCGGCATGCGCGCTTCGATGAAGTCCGCTAACCTGCTGACCGGTTCGCTGTATATCGATCTCGACTTCTATCCGCAGGAGAAGGCGTGGAAAGGGCCGCGTGAGGTCTTCGGTTATCCGCTGATGCCGACCACCAGCGGCGGTTTGGCACAGATCCAGCAGAAGCTGATGCAGACGCTGGACAAGATCAACGCGATGCCGATCAATCCGATGATCAACGAGGCGACCAAAACGCTGGCGGAAAGCCAGAAAACCATGAAGTCGACGCAGCAGACCATGAAGTCGCTGAACGACATCATCGCCAGCAAAGAGATGCAGGCGCTGCCGCAGGATATGCAGAAAACGCTGCTGGAGCTGAACCGCAGCATGAAAGGGTTCCAGCCTGGCTCACCGGCTTACAACAAGATGGTGGGCGACATGCAGCGCCTCGACCAGGTGTTGCGTGAGCTGCAGCCGGTGCTGCGCACCCTGAATGAGAAGAGCAACGCGCTGGTGTTTGAAGCCGCTGGCAGCAATGACCCTCAGCCGAAGAAGGCCACTAAATGATGAAATGGATCCCGGTAGCCCTGGCGCTGTTGCTCAGCGCCTGCAGCAGTTCACCACAGAAGACCTACTATCAGTTGCCGGCGCTGGGCGCGCCGGCGGCGGTCAGCAGCAGCGGCGCCTCCACGCGCCAGCTGTGGCTGGAGCACGTGAGCGTGGCGGATTATCTGGCGCAGAGCGGCGTGGTGTATCAGACCAACGACGTCCAGTACGTGATAGCCCAAAATAACCTGTGGGCCAGCCCGCTCGACCAGCAGCTGCAGCAAACGCTGGTCACCAACCTGAGCAGCGCGCTGCCGGGCTGGGTGGTCTCTTCGCAGCCGATGAGCAGCGATCAGGATGTGCTGAACGTGACCATCAGCGGTTTCCACGGCCGCTTTGACGGTAAAGCGATCATTCGCGGCGAGTGGGTGCTGAACCGCCAGGGGCGTTTGATCAAACGGCCGTTCAGCCTGGAGCTGAAACAGGGTGAGGACGGTTATGACGCCCTGGTGCGCACCCTGGCGCAGGGCTGGCAGCAGGAGGCTCAGGCTATCGCAACACAGATGGGCGGCATTTAGTCATAATTTGGTCTAAAATCATCTAATCCCTGTCGGCGTGAAAAGTCTTTTTTTCTCATCGGCAGGGATTTTTATTTCATTTCAAACAGTTAAATCCTTTCCCTGCAGATCAGCCACTTAGCCTTTTCCGCGTGTGTAGCTCACAAATATGACATTGGCGTGAATTTTGCGCATTGATCTTCTGCTCTTTTAGCGCTATTGATTACTCGTGGCTGCGCAAAAAGCAGCCATTGTTTTCTTTCCACCAGACCAAAATGAGGGAAACGAGGCATGAAGAGACAGAAACGCGATCGTCTGGAAAGGGCGCATTCGAGAGGGTATCAGGCAGGTATTTTAGGGCGTTCCAGGGAACATTGTCCCTACCAATCATCAGTGGACGCCCGGTCTCAATGGCTGGGAGGTTGGCGAGAAGCCATGGAAGACAGGGCTGTGACCGCTTAAGCGGCTCCCTGTCAAATAAAAGGAATAACCTCCGCCCTTTGGCGGAGGTTTTTGTTTCAGCGTTTACTCATCCCGCCAGCGTTTCAACAAAATACTCGCATTCACGCCGCCAAACCCGAAGCCGTTTGATAAGGCGTAGGTCATGTTCATCGACTCCGCCTGTTTCGCGACCAGGTGCAGGCCTGCCGCCGCCGGATCGGGGTTATCCAGATTCAGCGTCGCGGGGGCTATCTGATCGCGCAGGGCCAGGGCGGTAAAGATGGTTTCCAGCCCGCCAGCGGCGCCAAGCAGGTGCCCGGTCGCTGATTTTGTCGAGGTCACGGCGACAGTTCCGGCGCTGCCAAACAAATGTTTGATGGCGTTGATTTCGCCCAAATCGCCGACGGGGGTCGAGGTCGCATGCGCGTTTAAGTGCTGAACTTCCTCGGGGGCGACGTTCGCTTGCTTCAGCGCGATTTTCATCGCCCGATAGGCGCCGTTACCGTCTTCAGCGCCGGAGGTCATGTGGTAGGCATCGGCGCTGGTGCCATAACCGACGATTTCCGCGAGCGGCGTGGCGCCGCGCGCCAGCGCGTGTTCCAGCGTTTCAATCACCAGCATGCCGGCGCCTTCCCCCATGACAAACCCGTCCCGGGCGCTGTCGAAGGGCCGGGAGGCCTGGCGCGCCAATTCGGCCGGTGCAGTGGACATGGCGCGCGCGGCGGCGAAGCCGCCCAGACTGACGGTATCTATCGCGGCCTCGGTACCGCCGCATAGCGCAATATCGGCCTCATCATTGCGGATCAGACGCACCGCATCGCCAATGGCCTGCACGCCGGCCGCGCAGGCGGTGACCGGGGCGCCAATCGGGCCTTTGAAGCGGTGCTTGATTGACACATGCCCGGCCGCCAGGTTGACGAGGAAAGAGGGGATGGTGAACGGCGACAGGCGCTTGGCGCCTCGGCTGTCCGTGGTGCGTACCGCCTGGGCAATCGCCGGGAAACCGCCAATGCCCGAGGCAATGACGGTGGCGGTGCGCTCCTGTTTTTCCTCCGTATCGGCTATCCAGCTGGCCTGACGAATGGCTTCGTCCGCCGCCGCGATGGCAAACAGGATAAAGCGATCCATTTTCTTTTGGTCCTTGGGGGCGACGGCAGCGTCGGCGTTGAATCCCGCCTCGGCATCTTGCGCCAGCTCGGGAACCTGTCCTCCCACCTTGACCGGCAGCTCTGCCACGATCTCTTCAGGCAGAGGACGAATACCGGATTCCCCGTTTAACAAACGCTGCCAGATGGTCTCTACGCCGCACCCTAGCGGTGAAACGGCGCCCATGCCGGTAATGACGATACGACGATGGTTCATGATGTCTCCTTGGTCAATTCTGGGAAATTTTCGAGGCGCCGGCGCCGCATCAACTCGGCGCGCTGATGTATGCCGTCGCTGGCCGCCGGCCCTGGCGCCAACGTAATAAACCGTTGCGGCACCGGTTGCTGAGTGTCGTGATTGATCAACTGTACCTCGATCGGTTGATCGGAACGGCTGTCGATCAATTGGGCGCTGATGTCACCGTCGGTCAGATGGCGATTACCCCATTGCGAGAGGGCAGCCAGCACGGGGAGAAAATCGTTGCCGCGCTCGGTGAGCAGATACTGATAGCGCGCCGGCCGCGTTTGATAGAGTTCCTTATGCAGAATGCCGTGGGCGACCAAATCCTTCAGCCGTCGGGCCAGCAGAGTTGGCGACATCCCCAGGCTCTGCTGGAATTCGTCGAATCGGGAGAGCCCTTGAAAGGCGTCGCGCAGAATCAGGATGCTCCACCATTCTCCGACGAGATCCAATGAGCGCGCAACCGGGCAAGGCGCATCGCTAAAACAGGTTTTTTGCATTTGATTCCTTTGTAAGTACATTTATTGTAGTTACTAGGTAGACATATTAGGCGATCTTGAAAGGCAAGCAAACAGCAGGAGGAAAAAACCGTCAGGGCGATGATAAGGGGCGCGTTTGAGCCGCTGTTGATTTGGCCGCATCAGATAGGAATAGGGCAGAGATAGCGGAGTCAGGGGGTAAAGCAGGCCGTGAGAATTGGGATACTCAGACACTGAAGGCGAAAGTGATAATCCGCCGATTGGCTTGAAAAGAGAAGGCGGTGGCCGCCTTCTCTTCAGCGCGATTAGAACGCTGCGGTATCCTTGAACAGGCCCACTTTCAGATCGGTGGCGGTGTAGATTACTTCACCGTCAACCAGCACTTCACCATCGGCGACGCCCATGATTAACTTGCGGGTGATGACGCGCTTGAAATTAATGCGATAGGTCACTTTCTTCGCGGTTGGCAGCACCTGGCCGGTGAATTTGACTTCACCGACGCCCAGCGCGCGGCCTTTGCCTTCGCCGCCCAGCCAACCGAGGTAGAAGCCGACCAACTGCCACATCGCGTCCAGGCCCAGGCAGCCTGGCATGACCGGATCGCCGATAAAGTGGCAACCGAAGAACCATAGGTCCGGATTAATATCCAGTTCCGCTTCCACATAACCTTTGTTGTGAGTGCCGCCGTCTTCGGTCATCTTGACCACGCGGTCCATCATCAACATGTTACCTGCCGGCAACGGTGGGCCACCGGCGCCAAACAGCTCGCCACGGCCGGATGCTTCGAGGTCTTCTTTCGTATAGGAATCGCGTTTATCTACCATGTTCTCAGTAAGCCTTATTTTAATGAAGGACGCAGGTTAGCTAACACGTGTACGCTGAACAAGTCCGATCAGCCGTGGTTGAACCAGTTGAGCCAGCGCAGCGGCCACGGACGGCGGCGTTCCTGCAGGCTGACCTGCGCAATCCGTTCCTGAATGGCCGCCAACAGATTCGGCTGTTGTTCGTCAGAGTAGAGGCAACCCGTGAGCAAAGGCAAGGCTTCCGCCGCACTTTCGACTGCCCACAGATGGAACTGCCCCTCGCGCACCGCATCGACGATATCTTGACGCAGACACAGGTGGCGCACGTTGGTCACGGGCAATACGACGCCCTGTTTGCCCGTCAGACCGCGACGCAAACAAACCTCGAAGAAACCTTCGACCTTTTCGTTAACGCCGCCTATCGGCTGTACGTTGCCGAATTGGTCGACGGAGCCGGTGACGGCGATCTGTTGAGTGATCGGCTGCTGAGACAGGGCGCTGACCAATGCGCACAGCTCAGCCAGCGAGGCGCTGTCGCCGTCCACTTCACCGTAAGATTGTTCAAAGACGATCGAGGCGGAGAAGGGCAGTTGCTGATCCAGATCCAGCTCGGCGATCAGGAACGCCTGCATGATCATCATGCCTTTCGCGTGCAGGTTGCCGCCCAGTTCGGCTTTGCGCTCGACGTCAGTAAACTCGCCGTCGCCGAGGTGCACAACGCAGCTGATGCGCGATGGTTCGCCGAAGCTGCGCGGATGACCGGGATAATCCAGAACTGACAGCCCGTTGATCTGTCCGACGACTTCACCCTCGGTCTCAATCAGGATCTGGCCCAGTTCGATCTCATCCTGCATACGCTCGGCCAGATAGCTTTCACGCCATTCGCGGGCATTCAATGCCGCTTCAAACGCTTTGGCGGTAATGCGATCCTCTTCGGCATACAGAGCGGCTTCGGACAGCTGCTGACCAAGCCAAACCGGCGAGAGCGGCAGGATGCCCTGGTCGCCACTGTAACGCACCGCCTGGACGATCAGCGGCGACCAGGCGTCGGCCGCCAGCATCGGCAATTGCCGCTCGGCGATTACGCCGTTGACGTAACCGCACCACTGCGCCATATCATCAACTTCGGTCAGCTGCAGGTCGTCTTCGTATTCACCGTAGACCGCTTGTTCACTCAGCTCCGGCTCGATATCGTGGAAATCGGCCAGACCGTGGCGGTCGCCGACGACGATCAGACGCAGATCCAGCGGCATTGGCGGAATGGCTACCGGCAGCGGGCGGGTTTCGTCGGGCGAAACCCAATGGAACTGGCGCTGGCCGATCATTTGCTTCAGCCGCAGCCATAGCAACGGCTGGGCCAGCAGCGCCCGGGCCGACAGGATCAGAATGCCGCCGTTGGCCTGGTGCACCAGGCCTGGCTGCAGGGTGATGTCACCATTGTGGATCCGCACGCAGCCAAACAGCTGCTCGGGTTCAATCCAATCCTGGAACACGCAAGCGCCGCCGGCGGCGAAAGGTTCATCGCCACGGCTGGCCGGTGCTACGCTGACCTGGCCATCCTGAATGACATAGTGGCTGCCGCGGAATGCGGTATTTTTCGTCAGCAGCGGCTTGACGGCGTTAGCGATCAGCTCCAGGTACTCGCGCGTTTCTTGCGCTTTCAACAGCATAAAGCGCGGCGGCGATTGGGGGTGGCAAAATAGCGTCAGGGCATTTTCCAGCCGAGGCTGAATGGCGGAAAAGGGCACGGGTGCCAACTGAGCGGCGGTATCAAATATCGCCTGATAAGGCGTTACGTCCGGCAATAAAGATTGCCATTCAAGTCGGTTATTGGTCAAAGTGTTAGATGCAATCGTTAAAAAGGGAAAGGGCGATTATACAAGAATAACGGCGGCTTGATACATGCGGAGTGCCAGTTGGCGTCAGGGAGTTTGACATCGCGCGATGACTGTGCAAAAAACAGTCTAAAAGACGGCTTAATTGCCGGGGAAATTCGGCGCAAAGCTGTTATGCTTAGTTGAAGTTACGCGGTCACTGAAGAGCTCAAGATGAAATATCAGCAACTGGAAAATCTGGAGAGCGGTTGGAAATGGAAGTACCTGGTGAAGAAGCACCGGGAAGGGGAACTCATTACCCGCTACATTGAAAACAGCGCTGCTCAGGAAGCGGTTAACGAGCTGCTGAAGCTGGAAAATGAGCCGGTAAAGGTACTTGCATGGATTGCCGCCCATATGAATCCGGAACTGGATAACCGGATGAAGCAAACGATCCGCGCCCGCCGCAAACGTCATTTTAACGCAGAACACCAGCATACGCGTAAAAAATCTATCGATTTGGAGTTTTTGGTTTGGCAACGCCTGGCTGCTTTAGCACGCCGCCGCGGCGTTACGCTGTCGGAAACCGTGGTGCAGCTTATCGAGGATGCTGAACGCAAAGAGAAGTATGCGAACCAGATGTCGTCGTTGAAAGAAGACCTGAAGGCGATTCTCGGCAAAGAGCCCAAGTAAACGGGGCTGAGGGAGAGCCTTCGGTTGCGTATGGCTTTGAATGCTCGGATAAATTCAAGACGAAAAAAAACCCCGCAATGCGGGGTTTTTTACTAAGCGAGTAAACTTAGCCCTGAGGCTGAGTTACAACGTCTTTGATACCTTTAACTTCGATCTCTACGCGACGATCTGGTGCCAGGCAGTCGATCTGAGCTTTGGTAGCGCGGCCAGCTTTGTAGCCACAGGTGTTGCCTGTAACTGGATCAGCTTTGCCCATGCCACGTGCAGAGATTTTGTCTGACGGGATGCCTTTGGAGACCAGGTAGTCAACAACGCTTTGTGCGCGTTTTTCAGACAGTTTCTGGTTGTACTGAGCAGAACCAACGGCGTCGGTGTAACCCAGAACAACTACGGAACCGTCTTTAGGATCCATGGAGCTCAGCTGGGTGTACAGCTGATCCAGAGCCTGCTGACCTTGTGGCTTCAGAGTTGCTTTGTTGAAGTTGAACAGCACGTCAGACTTCAGAGTGAAACGCTTGGTTTCAACAACTGGAGCCGGAGCTGGAGCTGGAGCAACTGGAGCAACTACGTCATCCTGACCGAAGCGGTAAGAAACGCCCAGGCTCAGCATGGTGTTGTCTGGACGTGCGCCAACGGTACCTGCGTCACCGATGTTGCTTACGAACTGGTAGTCCAGGCGGGTAGCCCAGTTTTTGGTCAGTGCGTATTCAACACCAACAGCAGCCAGCGGAGAAACGCCGGTGTCGTGGTCGCTCAGGCGAGTGCCGTTGCCGTAGTTAGCTTTGGAGTCTGCGCGCCATACCATACCACCCAGACGAGTGTAGATGTCCAGATCGTCAGCAATTGGGTAGCTCAGTTTAGCGGCCAGTTGAACGCCCTGTGCTTTGAAAGCACCGTTGTTCACGCTGCCTTTGTAAGGCATGCGGCCGAGCCAGTCATAGCCCAGTTCGAAGCCCAGGTATTGGTTTGCCTGGTAGCCCAGGAACGCGCCTGCACCCAGCTGATCTTTGTGGGTTGGGCCGTTACCGATACCGTTCTGGTAACCGTTACCGTAGAAACCAGTGTCGTGGTACTGGGACCAGCCCAGTTTAGCACCGGTGTACCAGGTGTTATCTTTTGGAGCGGCTTGCGCTACGGTAGCGAAACCTGCCAGTGCCACTGCTAATGCGATAGCTGTCTTTTTCATTTTGCGCCTCGTTATCATCCAAATAGGCAATGAGCTTTAAAGCTGTTTTAAGCCCTTGGTTAAATTCCTTCGCCAAGGTTTAAGCCCTCGTTTGTTACTCGCCAGTTTTTCTGGCGTTATAGAGCAACCTTGGCGATGTAAAGTCTACAACGTGGCGCGAAAGTTACAAGTGTGATGTGATAAGGCTCTAAAAAAAAACGCGGAATCGTACATATTTGCTAACATTCTTCGCCTAAAAAAACGGCGATTCACCAGGCGTTTTTTCGTGCCAAACCGCAGCCGGACTAGCTTTCTGCCTGACCCCGCAAAGGTTCCCTTCACGGGGTGCGAAAATGATGGGAAAAATCCTAAATTTACTTAATGATACAAAGAAGAGTGAATTTTTAGGGTGGAACAGTGTCCGTGAGTCGGGCCAATGTCACGTTGAGGACGCATGATAAACCCGTAGGCATTACCCAATTCTGCCGCACGTCTTAATTTTAGACGATCCTCCTCCGTTAGCTCGGGCAACCAGCCGAGAACCACGCTGTAATTTCCCGTTTGCAGCGCTTTTTCCATCGCCTCAACCGTATTTACCGGGCTGATTTGGCTTAGCTGCACCATTTTATCCACCGGCAGGCCGGATTGCTGCAGCCATTGCTTGCTTAATTTTTGCTGCGGCGTCAGCCATAAAAACCAGCGAGACTGCTTGCCCAATTGCTGCAACAAGGGCAACAACAATTGAGCCACGGCGGGCTGGCGTTCGTTGTAAACAAGTTCACTGATCAAGCCATTCTCTTTGCCGACATCCGTGTTCTTCGCAACGTTGCGCGCTGTAAAAGCGCCTTGGCCGAAATGAGGTTGGTAGAGTGATTGAGTACGCATTGAGTTCCCGCCCGTCGTGTTACTGTATGTTTATACAGTATCCCTGATTTAGGATAAGATCAACCCAAATTTTCGTAGCGGCTCGCATAATTACGAACATTTTTTATACCGGGGTTTGTTTGGGATTGGCAGGCAGACGGATAGTGCGTATTTTTCTAATTAGTTGTTCGCGTTACTTTTTTCATTGATGAGAGAAATATTACGACCAGAACCTAAAACGGAGAAACGCTATGAAAAGGATGTCGACGAGTAGAATCGCGCAGGCTAAAAATTGCTTTGCGGCGCTGGGGGCCATCACCACGCGATCGCAGTTTGGCGGCTACGGCCTGCTGGCTGAAGGGGTCATGTTCGCCGTGATCGCAGAAGGCGAGCTGTATTTGCGAGCAACGGCGAGCATGGAGCCGGTGTTTCGCGCACGGGGAATGGTCAACATGGTCTATTCCAAGCGGGGCGTGCCGATCACACTGCGTTATTACTGGGTTGACGAGTCGCTGTGGCGCGAGTGCAACGAGCTGGTCGGGCTGGCTTGGCAGGCGGTCAGAGAGGCGCGCCGGGAGCAAAGGCTCAAGGCCGGCGATCACGGCAGGTTGAAGGCGCTGCCGAATATTGACGTCAATATGGAGCGTCTGCTGTGGCGAGCGGGCATTCGCAACGCCTATGATCTCCGATTGCAAGGCGCCAAGCGCAGCTATCTGCGTTTACTGCAACAGCAGACCAATCTGGGGCTGCGAGTCTTGCTGTCGCTGGGGGGCGCGATAGCCGGCTATCACCAGGCGGCGTTGCCGGCCGAATTGCGTAACGAGCTGGTGCGCTGGTTCGAACATACGATGGCGATGCGCCGTCACGGACATGAACCGGTGATTCAGGGCCCGTCGATCAGGCCCTGAACATTAGGTTGTCTTATTAATTTGGGCGTGCAGCGCGGTGAGCTCCGGCAGAAGTTCGAGCATCAGCCCCACCTGCTGCAGGACCAACTGTTCTTTGCTTTCCGGCTCCGGAACGGCTTTGCGAATGCGCTCAGCCAGCTGCTCCAACGCCTGTGCAACCCGCTGGCTGTTCTGCTCTTCCTGATGCAAGGCACCATCCACGTAACACACAGCGTCATTGAGCAGATCGAGCGTGGCGGGGGTACTCAGCCGCTCGCGATGCGCCCCCAATGCCGAGATATAGCTCAGAAGAGTGTGGTTCAGGCAGAGCAGGCGGAAGGCGGCCTCCTGCAGGGCCTTGTCGGCTTTGGGATCGGCGGACATGTTAGAGATGACCGAAGCCAATTCGGCGTCGCTGTTGTGGGCGTCCCGCCGCGCAATGCGGTAGGCGAGGCCGTTATCCTTACCCTGATGATATTGCACCAGAATGGCGTCCAGATAGCGGCAGTTGGCATTCAGCGTTTTATCCACCACCACCGGCAACTGGCGGAATTTCCAGTCCGGCCAGATAAAGCTGACCGCCGCCCAGGCGATGGCGCAGCCCAGCAACGTGTCGTAAACGCGCGGGGCAGCCACTTCGAACCCTTCGCCCAACAGGTTAAAGCACAATAATACCAGCAGCGTGATAAACATGGTGGCATGGGCATATTGCACGGTGCGGAAAGCGAAGAACAGAACGCCGGTGATAACGATCAACACCAGCTGCCCTTCCACTGAAGGTACGAAATAGAGGATTGGCAAACCGATCAGTATGCCGGCCAGGGTGCCGATGATGCGCAGCGCCAGGCGCCGGCGGGTGGCGTTATAGTTCGGCTGGCAGACGAACAGGCTGGTCAACAGGATCCAGTAGCCGTGCTGCATGCCGGTGAATTGAATGAAGGCGTAGCCTACGCACAGCACTGCCGACATGCGGATGGCGTGACGGAACAGGGCCGATTGGGGCGTCAAATGGCGGCTGATGCGCAGGCGGATGTCGCTCCAGCCGGTTAAGCGGTCGTCGGCCAGGCTGTTCTCTTCCGCCTGCCCGCTGGCCAATGTCTGCTCTGATTCGATATTGGCCAACTGCGCATCGATCGCATGCAGGTTTTTCAGCAGATGCGCCAACGCCTTGGCTTGCTCGGCATTGCCCTGGGTTTCGGCGATGCGCGTCAAGGCCTCCTGAATGCGGTTGAACGCCGGCTCAAAACGCGGGTTGTGCTGGTACTTTTGCCGTAGCAGGATGGATTGCGCCAGCTGGCGACAGGCGCGCGCCTGCATGCTCAGCAACCGCTGGAAGCGGAACAGAATGTCGCTGTGTCGGAATTGTCGGCTGAGCGCATGATACTGAACGTGGGAAGAGCTGGCGCGTTCGTGGATATCTTGGGCGACAAAATAGTAGTGCAAGGTGCGGCGAGTGCCGCGCTGGCCGCGATCGCCTTTCAGGCGCGTCAACAGCGAGGCTTTGGTTTGGTTGAGCAATGCAACCAAGGCGCTGTTGGCCATCGCGACATCCATCCACGGCAGGTCGGCGTCGCGCTCGGCATCGGGATCGAACAGGTTGGCTTTGGCGTCCAGATAGTTGGCCAATTGATCGTAGCAGCGCGCCAGGTTCTCTTGCAGCGGCCGGATAGGAAACAACAGGTGGCCTGCCAGCGTCAGCAGGTTATACCACAGTGCGCCGATCACCAGCAGCAGCGGCTGTTGATACCAGGCATCGTACATGGCGGTGCCGAGCATGGTGTAAACCGCGATCAGCAGCGCGCCGAAGGCGATGGTGGCGTAACGTTGCCCCAGGGCGCCAAGAAGAATAAAACCGCAGGTCGACGTGGTTAAGCCCAGGGCGAATAGCCAGGGATAGGGGAACAGCAGCTCGATCGAGGCGGAGGCGATAAAGAAACATACCAGGGTGATCAGCAGATTGCGCAGCCGGCCGGCCAGGCGATCGTCCAAATCAGTCAGGGCCGCCGCCACCACGCCCAGCGTGAGCGGGATGGTCAGCTTGGGAATGCCCAGCCACCAGGGAACGGCGGTGGTGCCGGTCAGCGCAATAAGGATGCGCAGGTGGTACAGCAGGTTGCTGTTGTAGGTATATCGACGAACTGCGGGTGCAAAAGAGAGCACGAAAAACTCCTCAAACGGAGAAAAAATTAACGCTGTTGATATTGGCGGCGAGCATTCTCAATACGGGCTTGCTGAGCCATTTCTACCGAGACGACGCGGCGTCCCACCGGCCACAGTGCGATGGCGGCAATTTTGAAGTTGGCGATGCCGACCGGAATGCCGATGATCGAAATGCACTGCACGATACCGGCGGCGATGTGCGACAGGCACAGCCACCAGCCGAACAGCACCAGCCAGATAATGTTGAGCAGCGAACCGCCGGCGGAAAGCAGCGTATTGCTTTTCTCCGGGTACAGTTCATCGACGTGTATCGCTTCGTTGCCGAACGGCACCAGTGACAGCTTGGTGATTTCCCAGCAGGAGCGGGTAAGCGGCAATGTGATGACCAGCAGCACGCTGAACACCGTGGCGATGAGCCAGCCGAACGTGGTGACGAAACCGCCCAACACAAAATTAAGAATATTCAGTACAGTACGCATAGACGTCATTCTGCTCTAATGATGGCCAAACCGCGATGCGGGCGTATTCACGATAAAAACGCAAAATCTATTCTACCCTTTTTTTAGCGCTAGAGTGCCACTGCTTATCGCAGGTAAACTGGCAGATATCCGTTATTTAATCTCAACATAGTCATGGCGCGACGATATGGAACTTAAAGCGACATCGCTGGGGAAACACCTGGCTCAGCACCCTTATAACCGCGTGCGGTTGCTGCACGCCGGTGTTGAGGTGAGCGGGGAAAAACATGAATACCTGATCCCCTTCAATCAATTGATTCAGGTCAGGTGCAAGCGCGGCATCGTCTGGGGCGAGCTGGAATTTGAGCTGCCGGACGAAAAAGTGGTGCGGCTGCACGGCACCGAATGGCAGGAAACGCAGCGTTTTTATCACTATCTGCAGCAGGTGTGGCAGCAGTGGAGCGCCGAAATGAGCGAGATCAGCGCCGGCGTGCTGCAACAGCAGGTGGCGCAGATCCAGCGCATCGAGCAACAAGATAAGTGGTTCAAAAAGTCTGAGTTGGGCAAGCTGCAGCAGCAAATTCGCGAGGCTTTCTCCGCGCTGCCGATGCCAGTGGCGCGCCTGGAGGCGTTCGATAACTGCCGCGCCGACTATCAGCTGTGTCTGCAATGGCTGCAGCAAGGGCAGCGCAGCGTCGACCAACGCAACCGGCAATGGACCGAGCGCATGCTGGAGCAGCACCATGACTTCTTCCAGACCGTCGAGAGTTCGCCGCTCAATGAGTCTCAGAGCCGTGCGGTGGTCAATGGCGAGGATTCCGTGCTGGTGCTGGCCGGCGCCGGCAGCGGCAAAACGTCAGTGCTGGTGGCGCGCGCCGGCTGGCTGTTGCGTCGTCAGGAGGCGGAGCCGGGCCAAATTTTGCTGTTGGCGTTCGGCCGTCAGGCCGCCGGTGAAATGAACGACCGTATTAAAGAACGCCTGGGTGATGTCGGCATTCAGGCCAAAACCTTTCATGCATTGGCGCTGCAAATCATTCAGCAGGGCAGTCGTAAAGCACCTGCCATCAGCCGCTTGGAAACCGACGCCAAAGCGCGCAAAGAGCTGCTGATTGCCCACTGGCGCCAACAGTGTGCGGAGAAGAAAGCCCAGGCCAAGGGGTGGCGTCAATGGTTGACTGAAGAGCTGGAATGGGACGTGCCGGAAGGCGACTTCTGGCAGGATAAACGCCTGGCGGATCGGCTGGCGGGCCGGCTGGAGCGCTGGCTGGGGCTGATGCGCATGCACGGCGGCAGCCAGGCGGAAATGATTGAGCAGGCGAATGAAGAGATTCGTGATCTGTTCTCGAAACGTATCCGGCTGATGGCACCGCTGCTTAAGGCCTGGAAAAGCGCCTTGAAAGAGGAGGGGGCGGTGGATTTCTCCGGCCTTATCCATCAGGCGGTCAATATTCTTGACAAGGGGCGCTTCGTCAGCCCGTGGAAACACATTCTGGTCGATGAATTTCAGGATATCTCGCCGCAGCGCGCGCTGTTGCTGGCGGCGCTGCGCCGGCAGAACAAACAGACCTGCCTGTTTGCGGTGGGTGATGATTGGCAGGCGATTTATCGCTTCAGCGGCGCAGAATTGACGTTAACCACGGCGTTCGCCACGAACTTCGGCGAAGGGGCGCAGTGCGCGCTGGATACCACTTATCGTTTCAATGAGCGGATCGGCGAGGTGGCTAACCGGTTCGTGCAGCAGAATCCGCATCAGCTGAAAAAACCGCTCAACAGCCTGAGCAAGGGCAATAAAAAGTCGGTGGCGATCTTGCCGCACGAGCAGTTGGAGCCCTTGTTGGACAAGCTGAGCGGTTATGCCAAGCCGGATGAGCGTATCCTGGTGTTGGCGCGTTATCACCATCTGAAACCGGAAGCGCTGGCGAAAGCGGCCACCCGCTGGCCCAAGCTGGATTTGGAGTTTATGACCATCCACGCCAGCAAGGGGCAACAGGCGGAATACGTCATCATCGCCGGTTTGCATGACGGGCGTGACGGCTTCCCTGCCGTGGCGCGTGAGTCGGTGTTGGAAGAGGTGCTGCTGCCGCAGCCGGAGGACTTCCCGGATGCTGAAGAGCGCCGCCTGCTGTATGTCGCATTGACTCGCGCCAAACATCAGGTTTGGCTGTTGCAGGATCCTGAACGTCCTTCGGTGTTCGTTGAACACCTGCGGGAGCTTGGCGTCCCGGCGCAGAAAAAGCCTTAAGCATCCGGCCTGGCGGCCGCCAGGCCGCGAGGACTATTTCAGGCGATCTTGCAGATAGCGCTGATAGTCGGGGATGGCGATCTCCACTTCGCTTTTGAACAGCGGAGAGTCAATGAGAAAATCCGCGGTTGAGCGGTTGGTGGCCACCGGGATATTCCATACGGTCGCCAGCCGCAACAACGCCTTCACGTCCGGGTCGTGCGGCACCGCATTCAGCGGATCCCAGAAGAAGATCAGCATGTCTATCTTGCCTTCCGCAATCAGTGCGCCGACTTGCTGATCGCCGCCCATTGGGCCACTTAGCATGCTGCTGACAGGAATGCCGCTGGCACGCTGGATCAGGTTGCCGGTGGTGCCGGTAGCATACAGCTGGTGCTGCGCCAGAATGGTTTTGTGGCTTTCTACCCACTCCAGCAGGGCCTGTTTACGGTGATCGTGCGCCACCAGCGCAATGTGTTTGCGCGCGGCGATAGTGCGGGTGGTCAATTCCATCTCGATGTCCTTCGCTAATCGGGGATGTGCGACAGATTACTGAAACTGTTTTTCACTGCCTAGCGTTTGCACCAGAAAATGCGAAGAAACGGCGCCTTTGCGGGTAAAGGCGCCGAGGCGGGTTCAGCGCACCGGCTGCTTATTGGCCCAGCGCAGGAAACGCTTTTGCGTTTCCTTATCCGCTTGCTGGAACCAGTATTGCAGCATCTGCTCCGATACGTTTTCGCCTTTCAGCGTCACCGTCGGGGCATTTAACGATGAGTCGGCCTGCGGGGAGACCGGGGCATTGCCGGCGTTCGCCTGCACGAAGGTCGGGACGGAGGCCGGACGGTTTTGGCGGTTGTAATCCGTCATCACCTTTTCCAAATCGGCATTGAAGGTCACGCTGTCGGGATGCAGCACATCCTGTTTGAACGGCAGGGCGTTGCCCCCTTTGTCCACCACCAGGTAATTCAGCGTTTTGTCGAAGCGTTGCGCGTCACGATCGTTCTCAATACGCGGAATTTCGATCGCGACCTGGCTGATCTTTTGCGTATTGAAGGTGGCGATCAGCGGCAGGGATGCGTAGGTTTGCGCATGCTGGCCAGAATGTAGGGTTTTGGTCACTTTAAACAGCAATTGATGCTGCCCGCCATCCAGCTCAAGGCTGTCGGCGCCTTTTAACAACGAACCTGTCATTTTCTTGCCGTCGACCACCAGCAGGTCGATGTCCGGGGAGAGTTTCAGGGTCGTAGCCGCGGCAGGCATGCTGATGCTGATCAACGCCGCAACCACCAGACCAAATTTCATCATTATCTCCTTATAAAGTGACGTAGCTCTAAGTGTTGAACATGGCACAGGTTGTGTCAAAATTTTTCAATCGGGTATTTTGTTTACATTTTCACATATTTTATCGCGATTAGACACGACCATGCACAGCTGAACCGCGACAGCCTCAGACCATAAGATCGCGCTGAAGTTTCGCACGCGTTGCGTTTAGCCGAGAGAAGGCCGATCGGTTACACTCGAAACGGAGAGTGACGCAGTGATAAACGGGAGTTGAAGATGCAAGATCAAGACATTGTTGAGCTGTTGCGGCAGGTGCAAACCATCGCGCTGGTGGGCGCCAGCGATAATCCGTCGCGGCCCAGCTACGGGGTGATGGCTTATCTGTTGGCGCAAGGGTATCAGGTGATCCCGGTCAGCCCAAAGCTGGCGGGGCAGACGCTGTTGGGCCAGCAGGTTTACGCGACGCTGGCAGACATTCCGCAGCCGGTGGATATGGTCGATGTTTTCCGCAATTCGCAGGCCGCGTACGGCGTGGCGCAAGAGGCGATAGCGATCGGCGCCAAGGCGCTGTGGCTGCAGATCGGGGTAGTTAACGACCAGGCGGCAGAGCTGGCGCAACAGGCCGGGCTCCAGGTGGTGATGGATCGCTGTCCGAAAATCGACATCCCGCGTTTGGGGCTGGAGCGCTGAATAAAAAGGGCCTGGCGTGATGCCAGGCCCTCTCGGGTTTCTCAGGTCTTGGCGCGGTCAATTGCGCAAGCGTGGCGCCTGTAGCTGGTGGCGGATGGATTCCGCCAGCTCATCCAGCGATGGTTGCTCGGGGTGGGCTTCCTGGGGCTCGCCATCCAGCTGTGCTTCTGCCAGATAAGTGTGCACCGGTTGGCCTTCCTCGTCTTCCATCACCACGTGGTACCAAGGGGCGGAACGCAGTTCATCGTTCGCCGCTATCTCGTCAGCTTTGGGTTGTTCCAAAGAGTATTCGGGGTCGATATCGATCACGACGCCCAAATACCCCAGCAGTTTATGTCTAACCTGTTGTCCGATACCGAATTTGCTGGCAATCATGATGACCTCCTGAGAAACAATGCCTTGCTCATATATGGGGGCAAGGCAGCGCATTTCAAGTTACATCACCCGACAAGCGAAGCCTTTCAGATACAGCCCCTCAGGGTATGTGGCGATCACCGGGTGATCGGCGGCCTGCCGGAACTGCTCTATAAATTGTACATCACGTCCGGCATCTACAGCGGCGTCGGCCAAAATTTTCTGGAACAGGTCGGTCGGCATCAGCCCGGAGCAAGAGAAGCTGAGCAGAATACCGCCTGGGTTCAGCAGCTGCAGCGCCAGCATGTTGATGTCCTTGTAGCCGCGGCAGGCGCTGGCCAGCTGGTTCTTGTTCTCAACGAATTTCGGCGGATCCATGATGATCAGGTCGAACTTCTCGCCCTGGGTGCGGTAGTTGCGCAGCAGCTGGAATACGTCGTCGCGGACGAACTCCGCCTTGTTCAAATCCAGTTTGTTGAGCTCGACGTTCTGTTTGGCGATATCCAGCGCCGCCTGCGAGGTATCCACGCTGATCACCTGCGCGCAGTCGCCCATCAGAGCGGAAACGGCGAAGGCGCCGGTGTAGGAGAAGCAGTTCAGCACCCGACGGCCGGCGGAGTAGTTGCGCGCCGCCAGGCGGCTGTCGCGCTGATCGAGGTAGAAGCCGGTCTTGTGCCCTTGCTGAATGTCCACCAGCAGCTTCATGCCGTGTTCGGTGATCGGCAATAGCTCAGGCGGCAGATCGCCCAATACCGGGCCTTGCGCCAGTGGCAGTCCTTCTTTCTTGCGCACCGCGACGTCGGAGCGATCGTAAATCGAACATTCCGGGTAGCAATGCTGCAGGGCGGAAAGCAGGGCCGGGCGCTGGTATTCCGCGCCGGCGGACAGCAGCTGCAGCACCAGGAAATTCTGGAAGCGATCGATAGTGATGCCCGGCAGGCCGTCGGACTCGCCGGCGATCAGGCGATATCCGTCCAGACCGTCACGCTGTGCGACCCAATCACGCCAGCTTTGCGCTTGCTGCAGGCGTCGAATAAAGAAATCGATGTTAATCTCTTCATCCTGCTGGAAGGTCCAGACGCGTGCGCGGATCTGCGACTCGGGCGAATAGGCACCGCGAGCCAGCCATTTGCCCTGGCTGTCGAGAATATCGATGGTTTCACCGGAGAGAGCTTTACCCTCAACGCGTTGAACGGCGCCGGAGAACACCCAAGGGTGGCGACGGAGTAAGGACTTTTCACGTCCTTTGGCGAGAAACAGGCGTACGGTCATAATTAATAATGCTGCCAGCTAGGATAGAAAGAGTGACACGGCGGTGCAAAGGCACGGCAATGCCATAATGAAAACTGAATTAAGGGGGCGATTATGACACAAGTTTGCATTGCTGCGTATGTGTATGGCGTAGTGCAGGGGGTTGGGTTTCGCTATTCCACCCAGCGGCAGGCCGAGGCGCTGGGCGTGACCGGCTATGCGCGCAACCTTGATGACGGCAGCGTTCAGGTAGTGGCCTGTGGCGCTCAGGCCCAGGTGGATCAGCTGGTGGCATGGTTGAAACAGGGTGGCCCGCGCAGCGCGCGTGTCGAACGCGTGCTGGTGGAGCCGCAGGGCGTGGCCGATTACGCCGGGTTCGGCATTCGCTATTAAACGCTCGCCTGCAGCTGCGCTGCAGGCTGTGCAGTCAGATGCATTTCACCGGCTTCGGCAACCCGGCTATCTTGGTGGCTTGTTTGGCCGGCCCTTTCGGGAACAGGCGATACAGGTAACGGCTGTTGCCTTTTTCCTCACCGTATTTCTGCGCCATGGCCTTGACCAGCATGCGAATAGCCGGCGAAGTATTGAATTCCTGATAGAAGTCGCGCACGAAGCGCACCACTTCCCAGTGTGCTTCGGTGAGCACGATTTCTTCCTGCGCGGCCAGCAGCGGCGCCAGGCCCTCATGCCAGTCGGCGCTGTTTTTCAGATAGCCCTGCGCGTCAGTGTCGATAATCTGACCTTCAAACTCCAACATACTGCCTCGATAACGGATAATTCGGAACGGCCGCCAGTTTAGCAAATTTTTTCGGCCGCAAAAAACAAAGCCCCGCCGGAGCGGGGCCTGGAAGGCATGCGTAGCGTGCTATCAGTTGCTGCGGGCGAAGCCCAGAATGCTCAGCAGGCTGATGAACATGTTGTAGAGCGACACGTACAGGCTAACGGTGGCGCGAATGTAGTTGGTCTCGCCGCCGTGAATGATGTTGCTGGTTTCCCACAGGATAGCGCCAGCGGAGAACAGAATGAACAGCGCGCTGATCGCCAGATGCAGGGCAGGGATCTGCAGGAACAGGTTGGCGATCACCGCCACCAGCAGCACCACAAAACCGGCCATCATCATGCCTGACAGGAACGACATGTCCTTGCGCGTGGTCAGCACGTAGGCCGAGCAGCAGAAGAACACCGCGGCTGTGCCGCCCAGCGCCAGCATGATCAGATCGCCCGCGCCGGCGTTCAGGAACGAGCTGAGGATCGGGCCGAGGGCATATCCCATGAACCCGGTCAGCGCGAACGCCGCCAGAATGCCCGCCGGGCTGTTGGCCAGCTTATGCGTCAGGAACATCAGGCCGTAGAAGCCGACCAGCATCAGCAATAAGCCCGGCGCCGGCAGGCCCAACATCGTACTGGCGGTAGCGGTCAACGCCGAGAAAGCCAGCGTCAGGGATAACAGGAAATAGGTGTTGCGCAGGACTTTATGCGTGCTGAGCAGCGAGTCGCGCGAGGAAGACGAGACGACAATGCGGTCCATAATGCTCTCTCTTATCAAGCCATCACAAAATAATCCCGATGATAGGCAGCGCAAGCGTTTGATTAAAGTCTGTTTACCAATCTTTACCCTTAGTTATCATTATTGCAACCGCGTGGGAGCGGCTGCGCGTTTGTTCGCCGCTTGCATGAGCGTCGCCGATTTTTCGCGCGGTTGAACGCCGCCGGGCTTTACAAGCGAATAAGCTCTGTTTATAGTGCGCGTCGTTGCGGAGGGGTGGCCGAGTGGCTGAAGGCAACGGTCTTGAAAACCGTCGACGGGAAACCGTTCCAGAGTTCGAATCTCTGCTCCTCCGCCATACATTCTGACCCCGCGCTCTCTGAGCGCGGGGTTTTTTGCTTTTGCGTGCGGAGAAACCGGCGCGCTTTGGCAGTAAACGCGTTCGGCTATTGATAAGGGCCACGCATCGGTGAGATTATGCGGTCACCAAGGTCGGCCGTTCGGCTGCCTGCTGCTGTCAGGCGTGACCGGCGTAATAATCAACGCCGCCTTATCAATTTTGCGTAATGCTCTTATGGAGACAGAGATGAACTGGTATCAAGTCGCCCTATGGACCATGATCTTCCTGAAGTCCGGCGCTTTCCTGGTATTCGTATGGTGGTGGATGTTCAAACGCGCGACCAAACCTTATGTGCGCCCGCAGGACGTCGTGGTGGACGATAAGCCGTATGACGAGAATCTCACCATGGAAGAGGTGATGAAAAAACATGGCATTACCCGCGCGGAGAATTCGGTTCAATAAGCGCGTTGCTGCCGCCGGGGGCGTTTATCACGATAGCGCCCCTGTTGATTTTCCTTTCCTGTCCCTGTTGGTTTGCGCGATGAGCGTCCGTTAGCGGCACATCGCGACGGGGAACAACACGCCGTGCATGATATAGGCGTCCTGTCGTACTTTTCGCATCGAAAAGAACCCGTTCTTAATGCCGAGAGAAATCATGGGGATCTCCTTGGTGAGCTCATCCGGTGCGTTGTCGTCGGGGCTTTTGATCACTTCACGTTGCGTCGTCATATAAAAGCCATCGCCTATTTTTTTGAGTTTAAAGATGAGTTTCTGGTCCAGATTGTAGGTTTTACCCCTGAGGGTGATATCGCCGCGTTGCACGATCACCGCCCTGTCTTCATCGTAAATGAACAAGCTGCCCGACACTTTCAGATCGAGAGCGTCGCCTGAAGCCAACAGCTTCCGAGTCACCGTCTCCGCCTTGCAGTTGATGTAGGAGGGGGGACGCAGGGTGAAGACGCGGACTATGACAATAAGAATAATCGCGGCTGACAAGCCGATAATCACTGCTTTGGGGGTGCGCAAGGCCGTCATTTATTTACCGTTGAGTATTTTGTAGGTCACACACTGAGTGTATTGATGTTCATTTCCCAGGTAACAAACGCCGAGAAATGTGTCATAACTCAGCGTATGTCTGCGCATCGAAAAATACACGTCGGCGCTGATTTTCTTACAATCTACGTTGCTGAGCTGCAATATCTTCTCCGCCATGCGTTTTTCCGCTTCATTATCGATGTGTTTTTCGGCATCCAGTGAATACAGAGTGCAGTTGTCTTGTTTTCCCAACGCAATTAATTCTTGCTGCAGTTGCTTGGGAAATTCAATCGGATAGAACATCGCCATCATCAATAGTGTGGAGAGCAGGCCGATAATAATGACGGTTGGCGAGAGTCTCAGCCTTTTTAGCGCGTTATTGCGGCGTGGGGAAGGAAATGTCTCGGTCGGCAATGGCGTCTGGGAGGGTATTTCCTCTACCAGAGGCAGGGAGTGTATTTCAACCAACGCGGTAAAGCAAAAACCGACCTTGGCAATGGTTTTTATGGGAGGCGTCTCCCTTCCCAGCAGCTTGAAGGCTTTTCTTATTTCACTCACGGCGACATTCAGGCTGATTGACGAGCCGGTAAAGCCGTATTCTTCCCATACCTTCTGTATCAATACCTCGCGTTTTAATGGAACGTTTGGATGCGTCAGCATTTCAATTAGCAGTCGTGATGCCGGGTTGGATATTCGTATTGATGACTCATGGTTATCAATAAGCTGGAGGTAACAGGTGCTTGCGTCATAGATCACGCAGAGATCGATAATGTATTTCATATTTGCAGGTTTTTATAAGGATATAGGCTTCCAATGCGCGGCTAGTATTTAGGTAAAAGGCAAGGAGGTCAAGGATTATGGCGGAATTCACAAGTGAAGCGGGTTGGTTTTTTATTTTTACGCTGGGCGCAATGTCTGACCTCGAGTGTGATGAATGATGTTTTAAGTGGTTTGTGCTAATAATTTTAATATTTTTAGATTATTGTTATTAAAATTTCTGTTATAAAAAATAATCTTTCTAGTGGTGGCGGTTTGGTGCAGAATTATCCTGGCTGTACGGAACAGGGCTTCCCTGTGCATGTGGCTTATTTTCTATGTTTATCTGGTAATAAGAATTTTCCGTAAAAGTGTTTTTTTCAGTGATGATGACGTGTTCTGGTTAAGCCACGGATGGAGGGGATATGCTCAGTGTCGGTATTGTATCTGAAAATCTGTTCTTCAGAGAGGCGGTCAAGAGAATATTGACGCCAAGGATTTATCATCAAGAACACGTTATTACCTGTTACGGCGATTTGCCATTGGTAATGGGAAGTCGTTGTCATGACATTCTGGTTATTGACGACGCGGTAAAAAGCATGTTGCGTTTCAGCGTGGCGGTAACCTTATTACCGTCCATTCACGGGCTTAAATTTTTTATTGCAACGGAAGAGATGCGCCGCCTGCTATGTCGATCCTTCTGGCACGATGTCGTGGTGTTCGACAAACGGGACAGTGTATCTAATATGAGCCAGTCTCTGGCATTATTACTGGCCGATATTCTCCGTTGCTCAGCATCGCCCCAAAAGATAGATGATAGACCGGTTCGCGCGGCGAAACATTGCCTGACGGAAAGCGAGGCGGAAACTCTCCATTTGCTTTCTTTTGGCTATACGGTGACTCAGGTTTCCAAAATGTTGGATAAAAGCGTAAAAACCGTCAGCACGCAGAAATGCAGTGCGTTACGCAAAATGGGCCTGGAAAACCGGGTGCATAATTTGTTGGGGATTTCTTCCGGTTTTATAAGAGAGAGGTAGGGGGCTATTTCTCGCTTATATTCCTGGTGGATGCATCACGTTATTTATTGGTTTTTATAAAAACAGGAATGTGATCGCTATTTTTTTGCCTCTGTATTACGGGAAGGGACTGTTTCATCCCGCCGGCAGCGGCCGCTTTATTTATTCTCTCAAACCAAACTGTTATGGAGTTTTATCATCATGATGAAGAAGATGTTTTCTGTTGCAATCATGGCGGCTGCGGTCGCTGCGCCTACGGCTTTCGCTGAAGATAATTCCGCCGGTGGCGTCATTAACTTTACCGGTGCCATTACCGACACCACCTGTACCATCAACGGCGGCAAAAGTGCGGATTTCACCGTAGCGCTGAGCCCGATCTCGGTGACCGATGCCGGTAACGCCGTTGGGCCAATCACCAAGAACAAAAAGTCCTTCTCGCTGACCTTCTCCGGCTGTTCGCCGGCGGCCGGCACGGCAGGCACCCCGCTGAAAATTTACTTCTCCTCCGCGGATAACATTTCCACTGACGGCAAATATTTGCTGAACAACTCGGTCAACGAGAACGACGCTTCCGTCGCGAAGAACGTGGGCTTCTCTCTGGCGGAAACCGGTTCTTCTACGCCGATCCAACTGAACGTGCCGTATGTCACCGACATCATGGGCGACAAAACGGCGCCGGATTCGGAAACCCTGACGCTGGATGCGTACTACTACAAAACCAACGCCGAAGCGGCAAAAGTGGGCGCTCTGAGCTCCAACGTGACTTACACCATTTCTTACCTGTAATCACGCTGACCGCCAGGCCCCTGACCGGGCCTGGCCACTCGGGGGAACGATGAAAAAATACTTGATGATGGCGGCGTTGCTGCTCACTGCCGTTGGCGCTCAGGCCAACGTGGTGGTTAACGGGACGCGGGTTATTTATCCGGCAAACAACAAGGACGTGATTGTCCAACTGCTGAACAATGGCGCCGACCCCTCATTGGTTCAGGCCTGGATCGACGACGGCGATATCAATTCCACCCCGGAAACCGCCAATGTGCCGTTTTTGCTGTCGCCGCCGGTGGTGAAGGTCAACGGCAATAGCGGCCAGCAGCTGCGAATTCAGAAAGTCGGCGCCGCGTTGGCGGCGGATCGCGAATCGGTGTTCTATCTCAACGTGCTGGATATCCCGCCGACGCCGGAAAACCTGCAGGGCACCAACACGCTGCAGCTGGCGATCAAGTCGCGCATCAAACTGTTCTACCGCCCGCCGGCGTTAACCCGCGGCGTAGAAAGCGCGTTGGAAAAACTGACGCTGCAAGCCAACGGCAAAGGGTTCGACGTCACCAACAGCAGCCCGTATTTCATTACGATAGCGAATATCGGCCAGGGCGCGGACAAACACTTGCTGGTTGACTCGCTCATGGTTGCGCCGTTTTCCACCCAGTTTGCCGCCAGCAAACGATCGGTCACTAAAAACGCCCGCTATGACCTGATGTATATCGACGATCTGGGGGCTTACAAGTCTAAAGCCGTCACCGCACACTAACCTGAAAGAACAACAATGAAGCTGAATAAAAAAGTCCTCTCGTTGCTGACCGCCTCTTCATTCTTGTTGCCGGACACGGCCTGGGCGGTGACGTTCGATACTTCGCTGCTGGCCGGCGAATCGCGCGATTCCGATCTTTCGCGTTTTTATCTCAACAATGACATGCCTGCCGGCCGGCAGGAGATCGATGTGTATGTCAACCATGACTGGAAAGGGCGCTACGCGCTGCTGTTTGGCGCCCAGCGCGACGATATTCAAATCGACTACCGGGATGCGCAGCGGCTGGGCATCGATCTGAGCCGGTTGCCGGCACCTCAGGCGCCCCAGGAGACGCTGCCAATCGCCACGCTGGTACAGGGCGGGCGGTTTGATATGGACGTCGGCGCGCTTAGCCTGCGGTTGACGGTGCCGCAGGCGCGGGTCAACCGGTCGGAGGCGGGGTATGTCGATCCCGCCTTTTGGAATCGCGGCATCTCAGCGCTGACGCTGGCCTACAACGCGACCTACTATCACGCAGAGACGCACGGCGACGGCAATCGCAGCAACAATGACGATCTCTATACCGGGCTGGAGTCAGGGATCAACCTGGCCGGTTGGCAATTTCGCGACAGCAGCAGCTTTCGCCACGGCAGCGGGCGCGGTAGTCACTGGCAGAACAACACGCGCTATCTGCAGCGCGGCTTCGCCGACATCAAATCCAACCTGACCGTCGGCGATTTTTATTCGCCGGGGGATCTGTTCGACTCGGTGCGCATTCGCGGGGTGGCGCTGGCGTCGGACATCAGCATGCGCCCCAACTCGCAGCAAGGTTTTTCACCGATCGTTCGGGGCGTGGCGCAAACCAACGCGTTGGTGAAAGTGGTGCAGAACGGCAACGTCATCTATCAGGAAAACGTGCCGCCGGGCGCCTTTACGCTCGACAGCATTCAACCTACCGGCTCGGCGGGCGATCTGTGGGTGACGGTCAAAGAAGCGGATGGGCGCGAGCAGTCGTTCAGCGTGCCGTTTTCCGCCGTGCCCAACATGTTGAAGCAGGGTGTCGGCCAATACAGCGTGCTGGCGGGCAAGGTTAACGAAAGCAATACCGATTACGATCCCGGCTTTGTGCAAGGCACCTTGCAGTATGGTTTCAATAACCTGGTGACCGGCTATGCCGGCAGCATTTTGAGCGACGATTATCAGGCCTGGCTGCTCGGCAGCGGCTGGAACCTGCCGATTGGGGCGGTGTCCATCGATCTGACGCATGCCGATACCCGTCTGAAAAATCGCCGCGAAAGCGGGCAGAGCTTTCGCATCGCCTACAGTAAATTTCTCGATGTCACCGCCACCAACTTCACGTTGGCGGCCTACCGTTACTCCACCCGCGGTTACTACAGCTTTACCGACGCCATTTACTCCAATGACGGCTATCGCCAACTGGAGCGGCAATTTGATCGCTGGCGCGACGAAGAGGGTGTATCGGAACTGGATATGAACACCTGGGATGCGCTGCGTTCCGCGCGGCCGAAAAATACCTTTACGCTTAACCTGAACCAGCGCCTGAACGAAGGCTGGGGCACGTTGTTCTTCTCCGGCTCTCAACGCGATTACTGGACGGCCAACGCCAAGAGCCGCGAATACCAGCTGGGCTACTCCAACAATCTGGGGCGCGTCAGCTACGCGGTTTCCGCCAGCCGGGTGCGCAACAGCCAGCGTGAAGAAGAGACGCGCTATTACCTGTCATTCAGCCTGCCGCTGTCGGTATTCGACAACAACGCCTATCTCAGCACCGGTCTGTCGGCGACGGACTCCCACTATCAGCAAAGCACGGTCAGCCTGAGCGGCAACGCGCTGGAATCCAACCGCCTGAGTTACTCGCTGAGCGGCAGCAACCGCAGCGGCGGCGACAATATGGCCAGCGTCAATGCGGCCTATCGCGCTCGCGCTTCGACGCTGGGCGTCTCCTACAGCGAAGGCAACGATTATCGTCAGAGCGGCCTCAGCGCACGCGGCAGCCTGGTGGCGATCCCCTGGCATTTGCTGGCGTCGAACGAAATCGGTAACACCATGACGGTGGTGGAGGCGCCGCAGGCTGCGGGGTTGATGGTCAACGGCGACGAAAGCATCGTCACCAACGCGCAAGGATTGGCGCTGGTGCCCTACGCCACGCCGTACCGGCAAAACTCGATCACGCTATCGGATACCGGCCACAGCAGCGGGGCGGAAATCAGCGGCAACGTCGCCAACCACGTGCCTTACTACGGCGCGGTCAGCTACCTGAAATTCGAAACCGATCAACGCCGGCCATTCCAGCAACGGGCGCAACGCGCCGATGGCGCGCCGCTGCCGTTCGGCGCCGAAGTGCTGGATGAACACGATCGGTCGGTAGGCTTTGTCGGCCAGGCCAGCGTGCTGTATCTGCGCGCCGAACAGCCGCCAACGGCGTTGACGGTGCAACTGCGCGATGGCCGCTGCCGCATCGCCAAACCTACTCTGACGCTGGATGCGTCGCCCGGCGTTTGCCGCTAATACAGGATAATCGAACCTATGATCAGGCTGATTTCTTTACTGCTGCTGTCCGGGCTGTTCAGCAGCTATGGCTATGCTTCCTGCTATGGCAAAGGAGCGGAGTTTGCGCCCCCGATTTTCGTTGATCTCTCCGACAAGCTGAGCGCCAATACGCCGGTCTGGGAGGCGCAATATAATACCCAGTACACCGGCACATTTAACTGCAGCAAGTCCAAAAGCAACTTTTCCTACACCATCAAGCTTTCGCCGAAAGATTCGCAGGCCGCGATTTTCGGTTTTAACAACGGTCAACAGTGGGTCCGAGCGGAAATCACCAACAAGATAAGCGACAGAACGTTGAGGGGGCGCGGGGAACACTCCGCGTCAGAGTTAAACTCGCCGATGACCATTCGTTATTCGCTGGTGCAAAAACCCAAAGACGGGCGGGTGGTGCTGGGCGATACCTTGATGCTTGATGACGTTTTACTGGTGAGCGATGTGACCGGTATCGGCATTCTGGAATTGCCGTTCTGGCTGCTGGAACAAGTAGGGAAACTGCTCACCTGGTTGCTTACCGGCAACTGGCCTTATGACGATCGCGACATGTACGGCCAGCCGATGAACATCAAATACGCGCCGAAAACCACCACCTGTCGTTTCGACAATGCCGGCCTGACGGTCAGGTTGCCCAAAATGGGCGTGGCGCAGGTGCTGAATAACAGCCAACCCGGCTACACACCGTTCTCGCTCACCATCAGCTGCCAGAACATGCAGCAGGAAGGCATCGCCGATCGCGCCGTAGAGATGTTCCTGTCCAGCAATAACCTGCTGGCCTCTGACGCCAGCGTACTGACCAATGCCAATGCGGGCGGTGCGCAAGGGGTGGGCCTGCGGCTGGTCAAGCGCGATATGCCGAGCTTGCCGGTGGTATTGTCGCCCTCCAACGTCGATCGCGGCGGCGCCACCTCGCTGTTTCACGTCGCCGCCGGCGGCAGCCTGAACAGTCACTTCATCATCGGCATGGGCGCTTATTATTACCCTTATCAGCGCGATGGCGTCACGCAGGGGGAAATTAACACCTCGGCTACGTTGAACATCATCTATCCCTGAGAGGAATGGGCTGGGAAGCACCGGTGAGCCGCCGTCTCGCTCATCGGTCCTTTCCGGCGCCATGTTCGAGAATCTGTGCGCCGGTGCCCTGTTGGCCCAGAATATCGTTTGGGTTACGCAGCGGGCAGTCGGCAAGCGACAGGCAACCGCAGCCGATGCAGCCGTCGAGATGGTCGCGCAGCATGGTCAGCCGTTGAATGCGCTCATCGAGCGTTTTGCGCCAGGCGGAGGACAACACGCCCCATTGCTCCGAGGTCAGCTTGCTGCCGGCGGAAAAGCGGCCCAGCGTGGCGCGGATCTCCTCCAGCGGAATGCCTGCGCTTTGCGCGATCTTGATCACCGCGATGTAACGCAGCACCACCGGCGTGTAGCGGCGCTGGTTGCCGGCGTTGCGCGTCGCCTGAATCAGCCCCTTGCTCTCGTAAAAGTGCAAAGCGGACACTGCTACGCCACTGCGTTTCGCCACCTCTCCCACGGTCAGCAGCCGATAGTTGTCAATCGGTTCATTTCTTGCCATTCCACATCCCTTAGCTTGACCTCAAGTTAACCTGAGGTTTTATAGTGCAGCCAGCCGGGCTTGGCAACCGGCATCTCTCGTCACCTGCCTGCGCTGCGTCGGGGGAAGGATGGCTTTGGCTGTAAAATCAGGAAGAAACCGTTACATGATGAAACGATACCTCATTATTGCCGCACTGTTGGCGGCGGTCGCCGTCGCTGCGGTAGCGATGCGCTCCACCGCCCGGCAAAGCGAAGGCGCGCCGGCCTATCCGCCGGTAAAAGTGGCGCTGGCGCCGGCCCTGCGTGAACAAACGGCGCGCAGCTATGCCGGCGTGGGCGAGCTGGAAGCGGCCAGCCAGGTGGAGGTCGCGGCGGAGACCAGCGGCCGCATCACGCGCATTCTGTTCGAGTCCGGCCAAACGGTGCGGCAGGGGCAACTGCTGGTGCAGCTCAACGATGCGGTCGAGCAAGCGGAGCTGGTACGCCTGCAGGCGCAGCTGCGCAATGCCGATCTGCTGCTGGGGCGCATGCGCAAGCTGATGAACCTTAACGCCACCGCGCGGCAGCAGTTGGACGATGCGCTGGCTGAACGGGATATGGCGCTCGGTGCGGTGCAGGAAACGCAGGCCAAAATCGCCCAGAAGGCGATCCGCGCGCCGTTCTCCGGCGTCATCGGCATTCGCCGCGTGCATGAAGGGCAATACCTCAACGCCGCCGAGGCGGTGGCCAACCTGGTGGATGCCGATACGCTGCGGGTCAATTTCTCGCTGGACGAACAAAGCAGCGCCGGATTGGCGTTGGGCCAGGCGGTATCGGTGCAGGTCGGCGCCTATCCCGATCGCGCTTTCCCCGCCGTTATTACCGCTATCGATCCGATGATCGGCAAATCTCGCACCGTACAGGTGCAGGCGACGTTGACTAACCGCCAGGGATTGCTGAAGGCCGGCATGTACGCCGGCATTCGCGTCACGCAGCAACAGCGCGTGGCGGTGCTGACGGTGCCGGAAACGGCGCTGACCTATACGGCGTACGGCGATACCGTGTTCGTCGCACAGCAGGGTGAAAAGGGCATGGTGGTCAAGCGCGTCTCGGTCACCGTGGGCGAACGCAATGACGGGCGCGTCGAGATCGTCAGCGGCCTGCAGGAAGGCGAGCGGGTGGTGACCTCGGGCCAGCTCAAACTGAGTGACGGCATGGCGGCCGAGCCGGTGGCGCAGGATACCCTGAGCGCCGCCCAGGCCGGTTCCTGAGGAGAGACCGATGACATTTACCGATCTGTTCGTGCGCCGGCCAGTGCTGGCGCTGGTGGTCAGCACGCTGATCCTGCTGTTCGGCGCGCTGGCGCTCAGCCAATTGCCGATTCGCCAATACCCGCTGCTGGAAAATTCGACCATCACCATCAGCACCGACTATCCCGGTGCCTCGTCCGAGCTGATGCAGGGCTTCGTCACGCAGCCGATCGCCCAGGCGGTGTCGTCCGTCGAAGGCGTTGATTACCTTTCTTCCTCGTCGGTGCAGGGGCGCAGCGTGGTGACGGTGCGCATGGCGCTGAACCGCGATTCCACCCAGGCGTTGACCGAGGTGATGGCCAAGGTCAATCAGGTGCGTTACAAGTTGCCGGAGCAGGCATACGATCCGGTGATTGAGCGTTCCGCCGGTGAAGCCACCGCCGTGGCCTATGTCGGTTTCTCCAGTAAAACGCTGTCCACGCCGGCGCTGAGCGAATACCTGACGCGGGTGGTGGAGCCGATGTTCACCACCATCGACGGCGTCGCCAAGGTTGAAGTGTTCGGCGGGCAAAAAATGGCGATGCGCCTGTGGCTGGACAGCGATCGGCTGGCGGGCCGCGGCCTGACCGCCGCCGACGTGGCCGACGCGGTGCGGCGCAACAACTATCAGGCGGCGCCGGGCAAGGTGAAAGGGCAGTATGTGGTCGCCAACGTGCGGGTGAATACCGATCTCACCAGCGTGGAGGAGTTTCGCAATCTGGTGGTGCGCAACGACGGTAACGGCCTGGTGCGCTTGAAAGACGTCGGCACCGTGGAGCTGGGCGCCGCGGCCACGGAGACCAGCGCGCTGATGGATGGCGAACCGGCGGTGTTCCTCGGCGTCTTCCCCACGCCGACCGGTAATCCGCTGGTGATCGTCGACGGCATTCGTCACCTGATGCCGGCGATCGACAAGATGCAGCCGCCGGGCGTGAAGATGGCGCTGGCGTTTGAAACCGCGCGCTTTATTCAGGCCTCGATCGATGAAGTGGTGCATACCCTGCTGGAAGCGCTGGCGATCGTAGTGGCGGTGATCTACCTGTGTCTGGGATCGCTGCGCACCGTGTTGATCCCGGTGGTGACCATTCCCTTGTCGATTCTCGGTGCCGCCGGGCTGATGCTGGCCTTTGGCTTCAGCGTCAATCTGCTGACGCTGCTGGCGATGGTTCTGGCGATCGGTCTGGTGGTGGACGACGCCATCGTGGTGGTGGAGAACGTGCATCGCCATATCGAAGAGGGGAAAACGCCGCTGGCGGCGGCGATGATCGGCGCGCGCGAGGTGGCGGGGCCGGTGATCGCCATGACTCTGACGCTGGCGGCGGTCTATGCGCCGATCGGCCTGATGGGCGGGCTGACCGGTGCACTGTTCCGCGAGTTCGCGCTGACGCTGGCCGGCGCGGTGGTGGTGTCCGGCGTGGTGGCGCTGACGTTGTCGCCGGTGATGAGTTCTCTCCTGCTGCCCGCCAAACAGAGCGAAGGGCGCGTGGCGCGCGCCGCCGAGTGGTTCTTCGGCGGCCTGACGCGGCGCTATGCCCGCGCGCTGGATTTCTCGCTGCATCACCGTTGGCTGACCGGAGCGCTGGCGCTGCTGGTGATGATCAGCCTGCCGCTGCTGTATCTGATGCCGCAGCGCGAGCTGGCGCCGACCGAGGATCAGGCCATCGTACTGACCGCCATCAAGGCGCCGCAGCACGCTAACCTGAACTATGTCGAACGCTTCGCCTATAAGCTGGATGAGGTCTACAACCGCATGCCGGAAACCGAAAGCCGTTGGATCATCAACGGCAGCGACGGCACGGCGTCCGGCATCGGCGGCATCAACCTGACGCTATGGCAGGCGCGCCAGCGCTCGGCGTCGGCGGTGCAGGCCGATCTGCAACGGGCGGTGAACGATGTCGAAGGCACTAGCATTTTCGCCTTCCAGCTGCCCGCTTTGCCGGGCTCCACCGGTGGGCTGCCGGTGCAGATGGTGTTGCGCACGCCGCAGGACTACCCGCAGCTGTACCGCACCCTGGAAGAGGTCAAGCAGAACGCCAGAAACAGCGGCCTGTTTATGGTGGTAGACAGCGATTTGGACTACAACAATCCGCTGGCGGAGGTGCACATCGACCGCGCCAAGGCCAACAGCCTGGGGATCCGCATGAGCGACATCGGCGAATCGCTGGCGGTGCTGGTGGGCGAGAACTACCTCAACCGCTTCGGCATGGACGGGCGCGCCTATGATGTGATCCCGCAGAGCCTGCGCGAACAGCGGCTGACGCCGCAGGCGCTGGCGCGGCAGTATGTCCGCACGCTGGACAATACGCTGGTGCCGCTCTCCACCGTGGTGTCGGTGGCCGTTAAGGTCGAGCCGAACAAGCTGACCCAGTTCAACCAGCAGAACGCGGCCACCCTGCAGGCGATCCCCGCGCCCGGCGTTTCGATGGGCGAAGCGGTAGCGTTCCTCGAACGGCAGGCGAATGCGCTGCCGGCCGAATTCAGCCACGATTGGCAGGGGGATTCGCGCCAGTATACCCAGGAAGGCAGCGCGCTGGCGTTCGCGTTCCTGGCGGCGCTGGTCATCATCTACCTGGTGCTGGCGGCGCAGTACGAGAGCCTGAAGGATCCGTTGATCATTCTGATCACCGTGCCGCTGTCGATCTGCGGCGCCTTGCTGCCGTTGGCGCTGGGCTATGCGACGATGAATATCTATACCCAGGTCGGGCTGGTGACCCTGATCGGGCTTATCAGCAAGCACGGCATTTTGATGGTGGAGTTCGCCAACGAGCTGCAGATGCATCAAGGGCTGGCGCGGCGCGCCGCGATTTTGCAGGCGGCGAAAATTCGTCTGCGGCCGGTGCTGATGACCACCGGGGCGATGGTGTTCGGCCTGATCCCGCTGTTGTTCGCCAGCGGCGCCGGCGCCGCCAGCCGCTTCGGTCTGGGCTTGGTGATCGTATCCGGCATGCTGGTGGGCACGCTGTTTACCCTGTTCGTGTTGCCGACGGTGTATACGTTGCTGGCACGCGACCACGCGGTAGCCTCACCTCGTCAGCGCGAGTTGGCCGCTGCGCAAAAGGCGCTGACGGAGTAAGCCGCCGGCGCCCGCGTGAAAAATAAACCCGCCTCGGCGGGTTTTTTCGTCAGTTTTTGCAGCCCATCAACTCCGGCAGCACGCCGGGTTTGCTCTTCAGCGAAGCCTGCACGTCGTCCGGCAGACCGGCCCAGATGATCAGACCGGTGCGTTTCTCAATTTCGTCCACCGTCACGCGGAATTGGCAGAAATCGGCGCCCTTCGGCGTGTTCTGGTCGAACAGGAAGGCGGCGTAGTGGTTTACCGCCGGGCTGTTGTTGATAAAAATCACCTTCCAGTAGGCGCTGGGGATGGTGTGCGCTTTCTGGGTGCCCGGCAGTTTGCCCATATCGCGTTCATACAGCGGTCCGGTCACGGTATAGACCGAAGAGATGTCGGCGCGATCGATCAGCTTGCGTTCCTGGTCTTCCAGCCGTGCCCAGGCGCCCTGGTTCAGATCGGACTTTTGCGGCGTGATGTTGGACAGATAGTTCAGCGATTCCCAGTCGGAAACGCCTGCCAGAGAAGCCAGCGGTGCCTGATGGCCGCGATCGACCTTCAGCGCCGCGTTGGCGCCGGTGTAATCGGCGGGCGCCAGGGTATCCGCCGGATTGAGCGCCGGATCGGTTTTCCAGTTGCGCGTCTTGCCGCTGGCTGGCGTGTCTTTGGTGATGTGATAGGCCACCCAGTTGGCGAACTTGGTGGTGCTGTTGTTATTCAATGTATAAGCATGACGCACGATCGACACGTTGCTGCTGCCGCCGGTCGGGCAGCCGACCGCGCAGTTGTCGATGGATTCGAGCGTGTCGGCCGACGCCTGTGCGGCGAACAGCAGGGCGACCAGGGCCAACATCTTGTTGTTAAAGCGCATATTCATATCCTCAATAAGTTAAAATGTACTGTATATATTTACAGTGAATTAAACTTATCGCAGTGAAACGAATACAACAATGCAACATATGTGTGTTGTGAATGTGTCAGCGATAACCGAGCGAAACGGCGGCTTCATGCCGGGTTTGTCCGCTTAAAAACGCCAAAACGCGCGTGAACAAAGGATCAGCATCGGGTAGATCTCGAGGCGGCCAAGCAGCATGGCGGCGCACATCAGCCATTTCGCCGCGTCGTTCAACGTGCCGAAGCCGGCGGCGGTTTCTCCATATCCCAGCCCCATATTGTTGATGCAGGCGGCGACGGTGGCGAAAGCGGTGACCAGATCATAGCCCATCAGATTCAGCAGCCAGATAAACAGGCAGGTGAACAACACGTAGAGGAAGAAAAAGCTCCAAACCGAGCGCAGCATCCGATCCTGGATCGGCGCATTGCCGACCTTGATGGTGTACAAGGCGTTAGGATGCACCAGCTGGTTGATCTCGAGCCGGCTTTGCTTGTACATGATCAGAAAACGCAGCGCTTTAATGCCGCCGCAGGTGGACCCGACGCAGCCGCCGAAAAAGCTCGCCGCCAGCAGCAGCATGATGGTGTGGGACGGAATTTTGGTGTAATCGGCGATGGCCAGACCGTTATCGGTCATCATCGAACTGGTGAGGAAAAAACCGTGCACGAAGGCGTCCTTGACCCCGTACATGCCCGAACGATACAGCTCGATGCACACGATAGCCACGACGATGGCCAGCACTAACAGGAAAAAGCGCAGCTCGGGGTTCCGGTACAGCGGTTTCAGGCTGCGGCGGCCGACGGCGACGAAATAGAGCGTGAAGTTCACCGCCGCCAGAACAGAGAAAATGCCGCCGACCATTTCCACCGCCGAACTGTCGTAGTAGCCCAGGCTTTCGTTGCGGGTGGAAAATCCGCCGAGCGAGACGGTAGAGATGCCGTGACACAAGGCATCGAACCACGGCATGCCCGCCAGGCGGAAGGCGACGGTGCAGGCCAGCCCCAGGCCAAGGTAGATCAGCCACAGGTTTTTCGAGGTGTCGGCCAGCCGCGGCGTCAGGCGCTCCTCTTTGAATGGGCCGGGCATTTCCGATTGATAAAGTTTGGCGCCGCCGATGCCCAGCAGCGGCAGCACGGCCACCGCCAACACGATAACCCCCAGACCGCCGATAAAATTGAGCTGAGAGCGATAGTAGAGGAATGATTTGGGGACGTTGGAGACGTCGTTCAGCACCGAAGCGCCGGTCGTGGTGATGCCGGAGACGCCCTCGAACATCGCGTCCACCAGGCGGACGTTCAGCGTGTCATCCAGCCACAGCGGCAGGGCGCTGATTGCGGAAAACAACAGCCAAAACATGACGATGATCAGGAAACCGTCCTGGGTGCGCAGCTGCACTTTCGACTGCCGGGTGCTGAACCAGCCCAATCCGCCTAGCGTGGCGGCGAGCACCAGGGTATAGAAAAACGAGAAGGCGCTTTTTTCTTTATACAGCAGGCCCATCAGCAGGGGCGGGATCATTGAAAGGCTGTAAAGGAGGACTAAAAAGCTGCAAAGATGAATAACGACCAGGATTTGTTTGGTTTTGACCATGCTGTTGCTCGGAGTGCCCGCCGACGATGCGTCAATTTATTGAAGTGTATCAAGCATAAAGCAGGCGATATAAAAATAACGTAAAAATTCATATCGCCGAATAAGCATGGCGTGGAGGGGGAGAACGCTATTCCAGCAGATCGTTGACCGTGCGGCGCACGTAGTGGGTCATCTGCGCCAGATCGTCCGGCGACACCGGGCCGCCGCCGGCGCGCACCACCTGCTGTTCGATCTGGGCGATCTCCTGCTCGACCTTGTTGGCGATCTGCACTTTGACTATCTTGTCTACCGAAGACAACAGCACCTTCAATACCACTTTCAACGCGATGTTTTCGCAGAACGAGTCGTAATGATGAACCGGCGGCGGCGGGGCCGGAGCCGGCTCGGGCGCGCGCGGAGCCAGAGCTTTGAAGCTGTCTACATTTTCAATAATAAGATCCATGTCTCTTATTAGTTCATCAAAATCTTTAGACACTGACTTATTCCCTTCGCTGTGCGCAAAAAACAGAACGCCCGTCCTCAGGCTGAAAGCCGATGAGCGACGGGCAGAACGAATTCGGGCCTGGCCTTCAGACGCTGAATGGCCGGGGGAGGGGCATTCTAACCTTGCGGCGGGTCGGCAACAAGATGGGGCCGTGCGAATGCGCGGCCCTTTGAATCACGGGTGCGGGAGGGCGCTTAACTTTTCAGCTTGGCGGTGATTTTCGCCACGTGCTCGCCCTGATAGCGGGCGATGGTCAGCTCTTCGTTGCTCGGCTGCCGCGAACCGTCGGCGCCGGCGATGGTGGTGGCGCCGTATGGGGTGCCGCCGCGTACCTGAGAAACGTCAAACAGCTCCTGCGTCGCATAGCCAATCGGCACGATGATGAAGCCGTGGTGCGCCAGCGTGGTCCAGGTCGAACTGATGGTCTGTTCCTGGCCGCCGCCGGTGCCGGTGGAGGAGAAGACGCTGCCCACCTTGCCGTACAGCGCGCCGGACGCCCACAGGCCGCCGGTCTGATCGAGGAAGGTGCGCATTTGTCCGGCCATATTGCCGAAGCGGGTCGGCGTGCCGAAGATAATGCCGTCATAGTCCGCCAGCTCTTGCGGGGTGGCGACCGGCGCCTGCTGGTGTTGCTTGCCTCCGGCCTTGGCGAAGGCTTCCGGCGTCATGGTTTCCGGCACGCGTTTAATCGTCACGTCCACGTTATCGACCCGATTTGCCCCTTCGGCCACCGCCTGCGCCAGGCGTTCGATGTGGCCGTACATTGAGTAATAAAGCACCAACAGTTTCGTCATGTTCCGTACTCCCTCTCAGATGATTAACAAAAACCCCTGATAAGCATAGAAGCGAATGACGAACTTGGCGTCGCGGCGTTACTTGATGCCGGCGATCGCCAGCAGGGCGCCAAAGGCGATCAGCAGCCCGCCAAAGGTGCGATCGATGCCGCGGCGCAAACGCAAAAAGCGCGCATTGACCCCCGGCGCAGAAAATAGCAGCGCGACGGCGGCAAACCAGAAGATATGGACGGCGGCGATAAAAAGACCATAGCCAATTTGCACGCCGAGCGGGGTGTGCGGAGAAACCACCTGCATGAACAGGCTGACGACGAAGATGGTGGTTTTCGGATTCAGCGCATTGGTTAAAAAACCGGTTTTCAGCGCCGCGAAATCGCTGATGGCGGCCGGTGTCGTGGTGGGCGCGGCGTCATGATGCGCCGCGTTGCGCAGCAACGTAAAACCGAGATAGATCAGATAGGCGGCGCCGATGCCTTTAAGCAGGTTAAACAGCCAGGGCGACTGTTGAATCAACACGCCGACGCCAATCAGCGTATAGCTGACATGGATCAGCACGCCGGCGCCGATGCCGCAGGCGGTCAAGACGCCGGCGCGGCGCGAAAGCAATAGGCTGTTGCGCGAGACCATGGCGAAATCCGGCCCCGGGCTGATTACAGCGAGTAAAGTAATGGTGACGACAGCGATGAGTTCAGTCATAGTTATCCTTGCGATGTTTCTCGATAGAGTGACTGATTTATAAGAGTAATTTTCCTCGGTGACAAACGATGAATAGTGACGGTATCGGTGAGAAAAACTCACGCAAAACCCGCAGGCCGCTGCCGCTGGGCGGTCTGCGCTGTTTTGAAGCCGCCGCGCGGCTGGAAAGTTTCACGCAGGCGGCACAGGGGCTGAATTTGACGCATGGCGCGGTCAGCCGGGCGGTGCGGGCGCTGGAAGAGGAGCTGGGCGTGGCGCTGTTTGAGCGCCGCCATCGGCGGGTTCGGCTCACGGCGGCGGGGCGCAAGCTGTTTCAGGCGACGCAGCAGGCATTCGGCATTTTGGATGCTACGGCGCTGGAGCTGCGCCAGCAGGCGCTCAATGCGCCGTTGGTGTTGTCCTGTGAGCCGACCTTACTGATGCGCTGGCTGATCCCGCGCCTGCCGGCTTTTCAACAGGCGCACCCGGATATCAACTTACAGCTGGTGGCCGGCGGCGGGCCGTTTTCGTTCCATGACGGCATTACGGCGGCGATCAGGCGCAATGACTTTGATTGGGGAAAGCAGGTGCATAGCCTGGCGCTGTTTGATGAGAAAGTCGGGCCAGTGTGCCAACCCGAAGCGCTGACGAGGCTGACGACCAGCGTGGACGGCAGGCAGAACCTGCGGCCCGACGCCAAATTGCTGCATGCCGCCACCCGGCCGGATGCCTGGCGGCACTGGGCGCAGCGGCAGAGGGTGACGTTGGCGGGGCATCCGGAGCAGCGTTTCGATCATTTCTATTTCAGCCTGCAGGCGGCGGTAGCCGGTCTTGGCATCGCTATCGGCCCGTGGCTGCAGGTGCGAGACGATCTGGCCGCCGGTTTGCTGAGCGCGCCGTTCGGTTTCACGCCCGACGGCAGCGGCTATTACCTGTTGTCGCCGCAGCCGATCGTGCCGGGCAGTGCGCTGGCCCGGCTGGCGGAGTGGCTGACGTTTACGGCAGGCGCCTGAGTTTTTGCGCCAGCCGCTGTTCCTGCCAGCGGCTGAAGACATTGCACAGCAGCAGGGTGCGCACCGCCCGCATGACCAGCGCGAGGCTCATGCCGCCGATCGCCCACAGCGACCAGAGGTACTGCGGGTGAGTCAACTCGTTGATGGCGAACAGCAGCGCGCCAATCACGGCGAAACGCACCGCCATGCTCAGCAGTTTGCCTTCTGCCGCGACCTGGCGACGAATGCGCTGCTCTTCATCTACCTCACTCGGCGTTTCCGCCTGCGGCGGTGAGGTGAGATCGCTGACCTGCACCCCCAGCGCGGCGGCGATCGCGGTCAAGGTTTCCAGGCTGGCCTGCTCGCCGTTTTCAATCCGCTGTACGGTGCGGGTGCTGAGACCGGCAATGGTCGCCAGCTGCTCCTGCGACCAGCCCTTTTCCAGACGTAATGGCCTGATGCGGTACTTTTGCATGATGCACTCCCGAGTTCACTGTCACTGTCACTGTCACTGTCACTGTCATCCAGTGTAGGGCGTGCGGGGTGACGGCGCCACGACAGCGGCACGACAGCGGCACGACATCCGCCGCCGGCGCAGGCTGGCGGGCAGTCAGAAGGCGACGTTGCGGATAAAGCGCAGGGGCAGGTCGCCGAGATTGGCGTAAGCGTAGCGTTGATCGCTGTTGAAGGTTTGCGCGGCGCCGGCGGAAAGGGTCAGCGTGCCTTGTTCCAGCTCCAGCGTCAGGGTGCCGGCAATCACATAGATCATCTCGCTCCAGCCTTCGGCGTCCGGCGCCGAGTCATAGCGCTCGCCCGGCATCAGCGTCCATTCCCACAGCTCGGCCCGTTGGCGCGCCGGCACGCTGGCGGCGAACAGCGCCTGGCTGCCGGACTGCGCGCCTTGCCAGGCCAGTTCCCCTACCAGATGGCTGCCGCGCGCTTCCGGCGCCTGGATCAGATCGGTAAAGGAAATCGCCAGGGCGGCGGCGATCTTGTCGAGCACTGCCAGGCTGACGTTGCGATCGCCGGCCTCGATGCCCGCCAGCATGCGGCGGCTGACGCCGGAAAGCTCGGCCAACGCCACTTGGCTCAGGCCCGCCTGTTGGCGGTAGCCGCGCAGATTGCTGCTCAGGTACTGCAGCACTTTCGGAGGATCGGTTTTCGCGTTATGCGCCGTATTGCTCATCGCCGGACTTTATCTCATACTGGCAGGATCTGTGCATTATATTGCACTCAGCAGGAAGGGCAAGCCGGTGTCAGCAGCAAAAAAATCCTTTATTTCCGCCGTGGTTCCGCAAATCAGGTTGCCGGAAGCGGTGTTGATTTTCATCACCATGATCTGGGGCGGCACCTTTTTGGCGGTGCATCACGCGATGCAGGTCAGCGGGCCGTTCTTTTTCGTCGGTCTGCGTTTCGCCACCGCCACGCTGGCGCTGACGCTGTTTTCGCTGCGCGTGCTGCGCGGCCTGACGCTGTATGAACTGAAGGCGGGCGGGCTGATCGGGCTGGCGATCATGTTTGGCTACAGCATGCAAACCGTCGGCCTGCAGACCATCACCAGCAGCCAGTCGGCGTTCATCACCGCCATGTATGTGCCGATCGTACCGCTGCTGCAATGGCTGGTGCTGGGGCGGTTCCCCGGCATCATGTCGTGGATCGGCATTCTGCTGGCCTTTACCGGGCTGATGCTGCTGGCAGCGCCGAGCAGCACCGACATGACGCTGAGCCTCGGCGAAATTCTGACGCTGGCCGGCACCCTTGGCATGGCGGCGGAGATCATCCTGATCGGCGCCTTTGCCGGCAAGGTGAATATCCGCCGGGTGACCATCGTACAGCTGGCGACCGCCTCGCTGACCTCATTCTTGATGATGGCGCCGACCGGTGAATCGCCACCGCCGTATTCGGATTACCTGCTGTACAGCGCCATTGGGCTGGGGCTGGCCAGCGCGTTGATTCAACTGACCATGAACTGGGCGCAGCGCAGCGTTTCGCCGACGCGGGCCACGGTGATTTACGCCGGCGAACCGGTCTGGGCGGGCATCGTCGGGCGGTTGGCCGGGGAGCGTTTGCCGGGTGTGGCGTTATTGGGCGGCGCGTTGATCGTGATCGGGGTGGTGGTCAGCGAGCTGCGCGTGCGGCGCAAGGGGAAAGCGGCGGTGGCGACGGAAGCGGACTAGCGCCGAGACACAGAAAGAACAAAGGGGCGGCGATATCCGCCCCTTTTTACATCAAGCGGTTTTCTTCTTGCGCAGGAACACGTAAGACAGGCCGAGCACGATGAACCACAGCGGGGTAACGATCAGCGCCTGACGGGTATCTTCGCGCAGTGACAGCAGCACCAGCACGAACACGAAGAACGCCATGCACACCCAGCACATCAGTTTGCCGGCAGGCATTTTGTAGATCGATTTCTGGTGCAGCGCCGGGCGCTGTTTACGGTAGACCAGGTACGAACACAGGATGATGGTCCAGACGAACATGAATAGAATCGCCGACACGGTGGTCACCAGGGTGAAGACCGTCATCACGTTCGGGATCAGGTAAATCAGCACCACCCCGCCCAGCAGGCAGATGCAGGAGAAGGTGAGGCCATTGGCCGGCACCGCGCGCTTGGACAGGTTGGCGAACGACTTCGGCGCGTCGCCTTCCTGCGCCAGCCCGAACAGCATGCGGCTGGTGGAGAACACCCCGCTGTTGGCGGAGGAGGCGGCGGAGGTCAGCACCACGAAGTTGATTACGCTGGCCGCGGCCGGCAGGCCGATCAGCACGAACAGTTCAACGAACGGGCTCTTGTCAGGCACCACGGAGTTCCATGGCGTCACCGACATGATAACGATCAGGGCGAACACGTAGAACATGATGATGCGGATCGGAATCGAGTTGATGGCGCGCGGCAGCGACTTCTCAGGATCCTTGGTTTCCGCGGCGGTGGTGCCCACCAGCTCAATGCCGACGAAGGCGAATACGGCGATCTGGAAGCCGGCGAAGAAGCCGCTGATGCCTTTCGGGAACATGCCGCCGTCATTCCACAGATGGGTGAATGAGGCCACGGTACCGGTCGGCGACTGGAACTGCATGGCGATCATCACCAGCCCGGCGACGATCAGCCCGACGATGGCGACGATTTTGATCATCGCAAACCAAAACTCCATTTCGCCGAACATTTTCACCGTCGCTAGATTAAGGCCGAGCAGCAACAGCACGCACAGCAGTGAAGCGATCCACTGGGAGAGTCCCGGGAACCAAAACTGGGTGTAGGCGGTGATCGCCACGACGTCGGCGATGCCGGTCACCACCCAACAGAACCAGTAGGTCCAGCCGGTGAAGAAACCGGCCCAAGGGCCGAGCAGGTCCGCGGCGAAATCGCTGAAGGATTTGTATTCCAGGTTGGACAGCAGCAGCTCGCCCATGGCGCGCATCACGAAGAACAGCATAAAGCCGATGATCATGTACACGAAGATGATCGAGGGGCCGGCCAGGCTGATGGTTTTACCGGAACCCATAAACAGGCCGGTGCCGATGGCGCCGCCGATGGCGATCAGTTGAATATGTCGGTTAGTGAGGTTTCGCCGTAGATGATCTTCTGAGGCGGGCGTCGCTTCAGTCGCTATTTTAGAGTGATCTACCATCTGATGATGTCCTGTTTTACCTGTCATTAGTGAAGTCGCGAGCTCTGAAGTGGCTCTTTTTTATACATTTATCCGGTTGGCCCGGCTTTAGTAAGGTAGTGCAATAACGCCACCTTTGTGCAACATGTTTACAACATTTATACGCGGGATAAAAGTCGATCAATCTTTACACGGAGGAGGCAAATCGGACGTTCAGGGAGCGGAAGATTACTCTTCAAAAGAGGGGATTAACAGACCTTATGCGGCTTATCTCGTTGATTAAACAAAGAGTTGTAAATTTCGCATGAGAAAAAGTAATGTGTGTAAGCGTTTGACAGCGCCTCTGACGAGGAGGACAATTTACCTCGTTGGGTCGTTAGCTCAGTCGGTAGAGCAGTTGACTCTTAATCAATTGGTCACAGGTTCGAACCCTGTACGACCCACCAACCAAATCAGCGTGTTACGCTCAGACTTTTCTTCGTTTCTTCCCGCATTGCGCTGTTTTAAGCGCGCATTCTGCAAAAAAATTCGCATTTTTCGACTGATGTTCAGAAAGGTGATCTGGCGCAAACTGCAATGTTGCACTGGACTTTATACGGCAAGGAAGGCTGTGCGCTGGCGCAACGTCGGCGTAGGGGCGGACCATTTGCCCAAGAATCTTTCAGGTCAGGAAACGGGGAATAAATGCGCAGCCGACATCAAAAGCAGTGCCCAGACGGCGGCCGAGAGCGCGGCGGTGGCATAGACGCGCCGCGCCGGCAGTTGCAACATGCCGGCCATCAGCGGCACGGTGTAACGCATCACCGCCAGAAACCGCGAGGCGAACAGCAGCGGTAGCCCGCGTTGTTGCAAGGCGCTTTGCGCTTTACGCAGCGGAGCGTGAAAGCGCGCCGGCAGCCGGCGGCCAAGATCTCGGCGGCATAGCAGCGTGCCGCAGTGGAACGACAGGATCGATCCCAACGCGGCGCCGAGGGAGATGGCCGCCCAAACCGCGCCGATGGGCAGCGCATGCTTGCCCGCTACGATGCCCATCAGCAACGTGACTGAGGCGGGCGGCAAGACGGAAGACACTACGATCACGGATTTACCCAGCGCAAACAGGAAAATCAGCAGCAGCAACATCTCCGGTTCCGGGCTGTACTTGGCGATAATGTGCGTCAATTCATCCATTTAACACCTGCGGGTGAGGAGGCTGAGTGTCAGTGTCACATCCACAGGTTCAATAATGGCTAAATAACGCGCCGCTATCCGGCAATCTCTGCATCTGGTTTGCTCACGTCGGCACGCCGATGTTTGAGCGCCCATAATAGTGCGGCGCACATCAGTGAAAAGGCGGCCAGCACCAGCGGCCCGGCATGCGGGCTGTTGAAGCGCTGTTCCGCCTCGGTGCGGATAAGCGGAGCTAAAAAGCTGAATGCGGCGCCGAGCGTGGTGCAAAAACCGATGCCGGCCGCCAGCGCCGGGCCGGTCAGCACCTGGGCGGGAAACGTCCAGAAAATCGGTTGTACCGCCAGGAAACTTACCGCGCAACAGCTCAGGGCGACGATAGCGAGCAAAGGGCCGGCATAGGACGAGACCACCAAACCCAGCGCTGCCGCTACCATGCAGCCGACGGCGATCGGTAATCGTCTGGCGGTTTTTCTGTCGGCATAGCGCGGCAGGAAATAGACGCCCAGCGCGGAGAATGCCCAGGGAATGGCGGCCACCAGCGAGGCCTTGAAGCCAAGATGGGTGCCCATCAGCGAGGCGACCTGCGACGGCAGGAAAAACATCAGGCCGTATACGCCGATCTGCAGGGTGCCGTAGATCAATGCCAGATGCCAAACTTTGCCGCTGCTCATCGCCGCTTTGACGCTGCTGGTTTCGGTCTGCTGCTGTTCATCGGCCAATTGTGCCACCAGCGCCGTGCGTTCTTCCTCGCTCAGAAAGCGCGCCTGCCGTGGATTATCGTCGAGATAGAAAAAGGCGAAAACGCCGAGGGCGACGGCCGGCAACCCTTCCAACACAAACATCCAGAACCAGCCGGGTTTACCCAACACGCCGTGCATCTCCAGCAATGCCCCCGACAGCGGTGAACCAAGCGTCAGCGCCGCCGGCACGCCGAGCACGAAAATGCCAATGACCGAGGCGCGAACCTTATTGGGAAAATAGATAGACGCCAGCAGCAGGATGCCGGGGTAAAAGCCGGCTTCGGCGATCCCCAGCAGAAACCGCAGGACGATAAATTGCTGTTCGTTGGTCACCAGCCCGGTGCAGGCCGATAACGCGCCCCACAGCGCGGTGGTGGCGCTAAGCCAGCGTTTGGCGCCCCAGCGATTCATCAACAGGTTAGCAGGGATGCCGAACAGCGCATAGGCGGCAAAGAATATCCCGGCGCCCAGGGCAAAGGCGGATTGCGACAATGCGATATCGATGGCCATTGCGTCTTTGGCAAAACCGACGTTAACCCTGTCGATAAAGGCGATGAAATACATGGCGAACATCAATGGCACCAGTCTGCGCCAGGTTTTGCGGATGGCGGCATTGAGCGCAGGGGCGGCATAGGTGGCGTGATTCACTGGCGTTAACCTCTCTTCTGAGAATGACAAACGTCGGTCACAAGACCGTCTGGCGCCGTCGCCGATGACATCGGATTTTTTTCGTGCCTTTAAAGGTCTAAAGGACTAATGGTCAGGCCTTTAAAGGCGAAAAAACGCCGCGCAGTGCGTCGGCATATCGCAGCAGACATCACCCTAGTGAATGGTGTGTTGCTTTTTTGTTAATCAAAAGTTCACACAGGGCTGTGGCGTGTTCAAGCGCTTTGATCGAGATCTGTGTGCGCTATCACCGAATTGAGAACTCGGTTAGAGGCCTGGAGAGCGTCGCTTTCTTCTCGAGAAGGAGAAAGATAAGGTGAAGCACGAAAAAACGGAACGCAGGAGTGCGACATGCTTAAGGTCATTGCTGAAGATTTTATTCATCCGGAACACATTGAAACCGTCATGCCCTGGTATCGTGAGCTGGTGGAAAAAACCCGACAGGAGCCGCTGTGCATCAGTTATGACCTGTGAATCGATCAGCAGGATCCCGGGCATTTTATTTTTATCGAAAGCTGGCCGGACCGCGCCGCTCTGGATGTGCATTGCCAAACCGAGCATTTCACCCGGCTGGTGCCGCAGATCAATCAGCATCAGCGCAAGCCTTGCACCTTCCTGTTTATGCAGGCATTTCCGGGCCTAAACGACGGCTAGATGAAAAAAGCCCCGCAGGGGGGCGGGGCTAATGGCTTCTCAATGCATGTTATAGTGGTTAATAAATAACCTTTCCGATCGCGTTATGCTTTGAGAATGCTCCTAAACACATTCGCACTATGAATGGTTGTGCGGCATGACCTCGCTGGCGGTTTTGATGGCGCGCAACATGCGGCGGCGTATCAACCCGCTGACCAGGCGAATGGTATACCAGTAGGGAGTAAACCGCCGCCGGCTGGCGTCGTCGGGACAGAAGATGCGCGTTTCCGTCTCCAGACGGCAACGGCCGTCCGGCAGCGGGCTCACGGCATAGCCCAGCGCCAGTTTGGCGACGCCGGGCTGCGCGAAGGCCAGAAATTCCGGCCCGTCAGCGATCTGTTTCAGGCCGTATTCGGCCTGCCAAAAGCGGCCGATCAGGCCATAGACCAACGCGCCTTCATCTTGCTCGAGCAGGCAAAAGTTATGCAGGCCAAACGGCGGCGGGCTGGGTTTATTGCGTGGCATCAGACGCGCGGGCAATTCGCGCAGCGCTATCATGCTGCGGAAAAAGCGATCGTGCTTGGGATCGTAAGCGGCCACGGCCGCCAGGACCCGGGCCTGCGGCGCGGCGATGGCGATCGCGTGCCGCTCCGAGAACTGGTATTGCCCAAGGTATTTATTCAGCAGCTTCATGTTTTGCAGCTTCCCGCCATTCGCTTTGCAGCAGAGCGAAGCCGAATTCGTCGCCCCATGCGCCTTTGAAAAACACGTTTTGCCGCCAACAGGCTTCACGACGAAAACCCAGCTTGCTGAACAGCGCGGCGGCGCGAAGATTTCGCGCGTCCACCACGGCGGTAATGCGGTGCTTCGCCAGCGGCCCGAACAGCAGGGCGATGGCGGCGCTCAGCGCCTCGCGCGCCTGACCTTGCCGCTGATGAGCGGGATCGAAGGTCACGCCCAGCTCTGCCTGGCGTCCCTCATCGAAAAAATGCACTGCGACATCGCCCAGCAAGGTGCCGTCCTCGCGGCGTTCGACCGCCAGTTGAAACCAGCTGTCGTCGCGGTTGAAGGGGAGCTGCTGCTGCTGTTCGAAGAAGGCCTGGGCGTCCGCCGCGTTGTAGTCGCTCCAGCTCTGGTAGCGCGCCACGTCGGGATGATTGCGGTAAGCGGTAAAATGGGGCAGATCGTCGGCCGTGAACGGGCGCAGGATCAGCCTGGGGGTCAACAGAGGCAAATGGCGCATTGTTTTTCCTTATCAGCGCATTAGGGCAACGGGCAGTGTAGCTTAGCGTCGAGAGATGGGCTGCGTAAAATGAGCTGTGGAGGAGAGGCGGGACATGCCGACTCAGGCGAGCCGGCAAGGAGGATTAACGCCGGGCGGCCGCCTGGCGCAGGCGCTCGACCGGCGCTTGTTGAAAGTCGAACGATGGCGCTTCGCGCTGCGTCAGCCCCTGGCGCACGATGGCCTTGACGGCCAGGCTGGCGTCACGGTCTTTCCCGGCGATCTGCTCGGCGATGCGCAACGCTTCTTCCCGGGCCGAACTTGCGCTGATGCGGGAAATGGCGCCGTGTGACAACGCTTCCTGTGCGCTGACGGTTCTGCCGGTCAGCAGCCAATCCAGCGCCACGTAGGGCGAAACTCGCGTCGGCAAGCGGGCGCATCCTCCCTGGGCGGCGACTAACCCAAGCCCGGTCTCGGGAAAGCTGAAGCGCGCATCGCACCCGGCGACGATCAGATCGCACGCCAGCGCCAGCTCAAAGCCGCCGCCGTAGGCGATACCGTCAACGGCGGCGATGATCACCTTGCCGATCTGCGCATGGATCAACCCGCCAAATCCCTCCGGCGTGACGATGGGCAGTTCGCCCTGACGAAAGGCGTTAACATCCATGCCGGCGGAAAATACCGTCGGTTGACCGGCCAGGACGATAGCGCGCACCGAGTCGTCGCTGTCCGCCTGGCGCAGGTAGGTGCGGATCAGTTCGGCCATCTGCAGGTTGATGGCGTTCTTTTTTTCCGGCCGATTGAGGGTGATGACCGCAACCTGCGCGCCGTGGCGCTCATAAAGCACCGGCGGTGATTCACTCATCGATGGCCTCTCCCCGGAAAAAGAACAGCGTCAGCAGCAGGGCGATGGCGCCGAGCGGCAGCGAAAACAGCGGCAGATAATAGGCCGGCAGCGCGTAGAGCGTCAGGCCGCCCAGCATGCCGCCCGCCGCGATGCCGGCGTACAGCACCGAGCTGTTGAGCGACACGGTCAAGGCGCCAAAGCGTTTCGACAGCGATAACAAGTGGTGCTGGATCGGCACCAGATACATCCAGCCGGTGATACCCCAGACCAGAAAGATGACCAGCACCCACCAGGGCGAGGTGACATAAAAGGCCAGCAGAAACAGGGACAGCGTCTGGATCGCCACGGAAAACAGCAGCACGAATTTGCTGCCGAGGGCGTCGGTCAGCGCGCCGGAGGCAAAATTGCCGATCACCGCGCCAATGCCGAATACCAGCAGCGCGAGGGGCAGGATCGCCTCCGGGCCGAACTGGGTGTTTTTCAATAATACGCTGACGTAGCTGTAGACGATGTGCTCCGAGCAAACGGCAAAGAAGGTGATCAGCAGCGTGGTCAGCACCGCCTTTTGCCGCAGCGGGGCGAGCCGCTCTTTCAGCGAATGCTTGCCCGGCGGCGCAATGGCGCGCAGCGCCAGCGAAAGACCGAGCAGCGCAATCACTCCCAGCAGGGCGATGAACAGGAAGATTTCGCGCCAGCCGATCAGTTTGGCGAGAAAGGTGCCGAACGGGATGCCGAGCGCGATGGCTAGCGTCATGCCGCCATAAACGATGGAAATGGCCAGGCCGCGGCGTTTTTCCGTCACCAACCCCACCGCGGCGGCGGCGGCCTGCGGCGTATAGCAGGCCGCGCCCAATGCCGCCAACACTCTGCCGAACGAGATCTGCAGGTAGCTGGTGGCCCAGGCGCAGGCCAGATTGCCGGCGATGAACAGCACCAGCGCCAACTGCAGAATATGCTTGCGGTTGACGTTGCCCAGCAGCCAGGCGGTCAGCGGCGCGAACAGCATATAAGCCAGCGCGAATACCGATATCAACTGCCCCGCTTGCGCGGGGCTGACGGCAAAGGTTTCGGAAATGTCGCTGAGCACGCCGGCGACGATAAAGGCGTCGGTGCCGATGGCGAAGGTGCCGGTCGCCATCAAACAGAGCGTGACCAGATGGCCGTTATAATCCGCTAACTTCATCCCGCCCTCCGCAGATCGTTCGCCGCCCAAACCTGTCCCAGCGCCGCCAGAAACGTTTCCACGTCGGCATGGGAGTGCGCCGAGGTCGGCGTCACCCGCAGCCGCTCGCTGCCGGCGGGCACCGTCGGGGCATTGACCGGCTGCACGTAGATATCATGCTCGTCGAGCAGCACCTGACTGATGTGCTTGTTGCGGTGCGGATCGCCGACCAACAGCGGCAGGATGTGGCTGTCGGCCGATACCAGCGGGATGCCGGCGGCGCGCAGGCCGGTTTTTAGGTGATCGACGATCGCCAGCAGGTGCTTGCGCTGGGTGTCATGCTCGAGGTTGTATTTGAAACTGGCCAACGCCGCAGCGACCACCGGCGCCGGTGACGAGGTGCTGAACACGAATGCCGGCGCCCAGCTGCGCACCGCCTCCACCACCGAGCGGGGCGCGGCGATATAACCGCCCGCTGCGCCGTAAGACTTGCCGAATCCGCCCTGAATAATGGTGATTTTATCCAACAGGCCCAGCTGTTCGGCGTAGCCCAATCCCCGTTCGCCGTACACGCCGGCGGAGTGGATCTCGTCGAGATAGGTCAGCGCCTGGTACTGTTCCGCCAACGCCACGATCTGTGCCAGGGGAGCAAAGTCACCGTCCATGGAATACAGCGACTCGAAGGCGATCAGCTTTGGCCGCGCCGGGTCGGCGGCCTGCAGCAGTTCGGCGAGGTGCGCCACGTCGTTGTGGCGGAAGATTTTTTTCTCCGCTTTGCTGTAGCGGATGCCATAAATCATCGAGGCGTGATTCAGCTCGTCGGAGAACACGATCAGATCGGGAATGGCGTCGCACAGGGTGGACAAGGTGGCGTCGTTGGCGCCGAAACCGGTGGTGAACAGCAGCGCCGACTCTTTGCCGTAGGCGCTGGCCAGCAGCGTTTCCAGCTCGCTGTGATAAACCGAGGTGCCGGAAATGCTGCGGGCGCCGCAGGTGCCCAGCCCGACGCGGTTAACCGCGTCGGTGGTGGCCAGCAGCACCTTGGGATGGTGGCTCATCGCCAGATAGTCGTTTGAGCACCAGACGTTGAGACGACGCTCGCCTTGTTGCCCGTGACGGGTGGCCCAGGGTTTGTCCTGCACGCCGCGCTCAAGATTGAGGAACTCGCGAAAGCGCCCCTGTCTTTTGGTTTCTGCCAGCTTTTCTTCAAGAATGTTCAGTACGCTCATAGCATATTCCTTGTGTTAAACGGCTTTAAGGCTTAATGACAGACCCTGACCGACGCCGACGCACATCGTCACCAATGCATTGCCGGCCTGCCGATCGCGTAATTCCAGCGCCGCCGACAGCACCAGACGCGCGCCGGACATCCCCAGCGGATGGCCGAGTGCGATGGCACCGCCGTTCGGGTTGACGCGTGCGTCGTTGGCGTCGATGCGCCAGTGTTTCAGCGCCGCCAGCACCTGTGAGGCGAACGCTTCGTTAATCTCGATGATGTCGAAGTCGTGCAACGTGAATCCGCCGCGCTGCAGCAAACGCTCGGTGGAGGCGATCGGCCCCAGCCCCATCAGCGCCGGTGCAACGCCGGCGGCCGCGCTGTCGCCGATCTCCGCCAGCGGTTGCCACCCCTGGCGTTTCACGTAGCGGCCGGAGGCCAGCAGCAGTGCGGCGGCGCCGTCGTTGATGCCGGAAGCGTTGCCGGCAGTGACCGAGCCGCCGGCGGAGAACGCCGGTTTCAATGCCTGCAGCTGTTGCAGCGTGCTGAGGCGGGGGAATTCATCCTGCGCGAACAGGCGGGTGGTTTTACGATCGGCCGGCACTTCCACCGGCGTGATCTCCCGCGCCAACCGGCCGCTGTCGATCGCCCTGCGGGCCTTTTGCTGCGAGGCCAGCGCGAACAGATCTTGTTCCTCACGCGAGATATGCTGTTGTTGGGCCACGTTTTCCGCCGTGATGCCCAGCGGATCGCTGCCGTAGCGTTCCGCCAGACGCGGGTTAACGAAGCGCCATCCCAGCGTGGTGTCGTACAGCTTTACCCCCTTATCGAACGGCGTTTCGCTTTTGCTCAGCACATAGGGCGCGCGGCTCATGCTTTCCACGCCGCCGGCCAGGATCAGTTCGCTGAGGCCGCTGCGAATTTTCGCCGCGGCGTAAATCACCGCATCCAATCCGGAGGCGCAAAGGCGGTTGAGGGTAATGGCCGGCACCGACTGATCCACCCCGGAAAGCAGCGTCGCCATGCGGGCGACGTTGCGATTGTCTTCACCGGCCTGGTTGGCGCAGCCCAGCACCACTTCGTCCAGACTCGCCTCTGACGCCGGATGGCGCTGCAGCAGGCTGCGAATGATGGTCGCCGCCATATCGTCGGGGCGGGTCTGCGCCAGGCTGCCGCCATAGGCGCCGATCGCCGTGCGCGTGCCGTCGATCAGATACACACCGTCATCTTTAATGCTCATCGTTGATCCTTAAGGCGTGGTGGTCAGCGCCGGTTGGGCGGCGTGCAGAAGGGTGTAATGCGGCGCATAGCGGGCCGCGTGCAGCAGCTGCGCCAGGTTGCTCAGCGTCGTCCTGACGTTTTTCTCCCCCAGGCGAGTGAGCCAGCCGAAAATGCCGTCGGCGTAGTTCACGCCGGCGACGGCGGCGACATCGATGTCTTCCCGGCTGCAGACGCCGCTTTCCACCATGATCACCGACTCGTTGATCAGGCTGCTGAGGACGCGGGCGACGATCAGCGCCGGGGAGTCCTTGATAAATTCAACCTGCGGAAGCGCGGTGTGCAGCAGGCGCAAAAACAACGCCTTATTAGCCGCAGAGGCGTGGCGGCTGTGCGCCGCCACCAGATACGCCGTGTCGGCGTAGTTCAGGGCGACATCGACCACAAAGGCGTCCGCCGCCGTCTGCTCGGCCAACTGATTTGCCGTGCGGCCATCGGTGACGCTGACGGTGAAAGCGTCATTGACCTGAATGGCCGCTCCCAGGCCCGACAAGGCCGGCCGCTGTTCCACGCGCAACTGCGGCCATTGCAGTGCGGCTCGCTGTTGCAGCAGGGTAAACAAAGGGTGTTCGCCGTAAATGCGCAGCGTCTCGACATCCGCCTCGGCGGCGGCCTCAACCGGCGGGGCGGTTTCTTCGGCGGAAAAATAGGAGCGACCGTTCTTTTTCCCCAGCAGCCCGGCATCGACCAGCGAACGCTGCAGATGGCCGGGGGTATAGCGCGGGTCGTACTGCATGTCCTGCCAAATTTGCCGGCTGACCTGATAGTTGATGTCCTGGCCGATAAAATCGGTCAGCTCGAGCGGCCCCATGCGAAAGTGTCCGCCGGCCTTGAGGGCGCGGTCGATCTGCGGCGCGCGCGCCACGTGCTCTTCCAACAGGCGAAAGCCTTCCAGGTAGTAGGGGCGGGCCATACGGTTGACGATGAACCCCGGCGTAGCCTGGCAGACGACATCGCGTTTCCCCAATGCCGCCACCAGTTGGCGGCAACGTTCAGTGGTGGCTTGGGTGGTAAAGTAGGCCGGAATGATTTCAATCAGCTTCATTAGCGGTGCGGGATTGAAAAAGTGCAAACCGATAAAGCGTTCGCTGTGGGTCACCGCCGTTGCCAGCTTATTGAGCGACAATGAGGAAGTATTGGTGGCGATCAGCGTGTCGGGTTTGACCGCCGCAGCGATGGCGGCCAGCACCTCGAGTTTGGCTTGCTCTTGCTCGGCGATAGTTTCGAGCACCAAATCGCTGTCGACGATAGCTTCAAACACCGATGAGAACTGCAGATTGGCCAGCACCGCGTCTTTATCCTGCGGCGCGAGCCTGCCCTGTTCGACCTTTTTGTCCAGGTCTTGCACGATATATTCACGAGCCTGAATGAGGGTATTGCCGTTGCGATTATAAAGCACCGTACGAATGCCTTTTTGCGCGAAAAGATAAGCGATGCCTCTGCCCATCGTTCCCGCGCCGATAATCGCAGCCGATTGAATTGCCGCATTACGTTCTGCCATAGAAAATCCCCGTCACTGTATGCCATGCGAAATTCGCAAATGCTTATTATCTCTTTGGATTTACGGCGGCACCGGGTGCCTGTGAGGAAAGTAATTGGCGGTGTGTTGGCTGTCTAACGGTAAAAATGACAGGTTTACGCGCTGGAGGGTTTATGCTATTCGCGTAGTTTTCCCGTGTAGCGTAATAAAAAGGCGTATTCTGAGGCCAATAAACGGGAGAATAGCTTTTTTCGTTATAGCCTTGGTATTTTTTATTATATGAAACGGCTACTGACGCCAGGCGGCGATATCCTATAGTGAGTCTGACCTATCGATAAATCGGCATCGCTATCTGGAGAACTCGCGTTATGGATACCCGCACTCAACGGCTCATGGCGGAGGTGATTGGCAGCTTAACCGATCGCGAACGTTTTCTGACGCAGCTGGGGCCCTGCGCCGAGGCGTTGGGGTTTGATTACTTCTCCTACATCGTTTTTTCCTGCTACCCGGCCAGCCGGCCCAAAATGCTGATCGAGGGGAATATCCCTGCGAGCTATCTCGAGGAATATCGGCGGCAGCGGGCCTATTTGCAGGATCCGGTCATCGAGCGCGCCCACCATTCCACGCTGCAGTTTCAGTGGGACGAAAGCTTTTATCACCAGTGGCCGGCGATGTGGCGGCGTATGGCGCAGTTTGGCCTGTGTACCGGTTGGTCGCAGTCGGTCAAGGATTGCTATGGTCGCCTCGGGATCCTGACTTTTGCCGGCAAGACGCTGCCGCAGCAAACGCCGCAAGCGCGCGCGGCCAACGAAACGTTTTTCCTTTGGCTGGCGCAAACCGCCCACAAAACGCTGCGTGAAGCGTTGATATCGGTGAACGACGAAGCGATAAAAGATGTGCTGACGCTGCGCGAGAAAGATATCTTGCGCTGGTGCAGCGAAGGGAAAACGGCGGAAGAGATCGCGTTGCTGATGGGGGTGAGCGAACGCACGATCAACTTCCATATCGGCAACTCGATTAAAAAGCTTTCTGTCGCCAATAAGACCGCGGCCACCGCCAAAGCGGTTTATTTACAGCTGATTTAACGGTGAGGAATAAATAATTAATCGCCTATCAGTTAGCGGCGCGGTGTTTATATTTTGTTAAATTAAACATTGTCCTTGTCAGTATTTACCCCCGATCACAAAAGTGCGATAAAGCGGTTCACCGCGCTGGTGCGCGGCAGTATTCTGTAGGCACCCGCTTTACATAGAAAGGATGTGATATGTATAAGACTATTTTGGTGCCGATAGATATTGAAGAAGATCTGTTGACTGAACATGCGTTGAAGCATGTGGAATATTTGGCGAAGATGTCCGGCGCTAAAGTGCATTTCTTCCATGCGTTGCCGGATGCTTCGGCCTTTGTTACCGCCTATTCATTTGGCCTCAAGGAGTTTGAGAATCAGGCGGAAGTGAAGGCGGTGGACAAGCTGAAGAAAATCATGTCGGAGATCGATCTGCCGTTGGATCGCCTCAACTACACCGTGAGCTTCGGTTCGGCGCGCGATCAGGCGCTGGAACTGGCGGAAGAGATCGACGCCGATCTGATCATTATCGGTTCTCGTCGCCCGAGCGTGAAAACCTATCTGCTGGGCTCCAACGCCGCCGCTATCGTGCGCCATGCCAACATCTCGGTGATGGTAGTGAGATAACCCCCCTCAAGCCCGCCGTTTTCAGGCGCGTTCTGCGGTTGCAGAGCGCGCTTTGCGTTTTTTTGCCATCTCAGCCTGAACTGCTACGATTTTAGCTGACGTTTTATCGGTGTAATCCGGTCTGCCGGCCTTACACGTTTTCATCTCAGCCAGACCAGAAGAGGGACAGCCATGCCATTAGAGGCCAACGGGATCATTAAGGGCGATCGAGGTGCCGAACCGGGCAAGTGGCAGCATACGCCCACTACGCCGTCAGTGACATTAACCTGGCACCACACCATTCCCTGGAATTGCCTGCGCGCGGTATGGAATGGTTTAGTGGCGGGAGAACATTGGGAGGCGCTGGCAGAGTATATGCAGTTGATCAGTGTGCCAAATTACGCGGGCGTGCTTCAGCAGATTAAAGATAAAAATGTGCATGACCGCGATGGACTGCACACGCTGGTGACCTGGCAAGGATGGAATATTGTTGAAGGGCCGGGCAGCGAATATCGCCAGCAAGGGGATGATCCCGGGGAGAAGTATGAGCATTGGTCCGGCAAAGGGATGAGCGGCAACCAACTTTCGACGCTGCAACAGGTTAACGTGCTCAATCTTTGCATGGCGCCGTTCGCCGCCTGCGCGCTGGATCCGGCCACCAATGCGCCGGAGATCAAGCGGGCAGAGGCGGAGCACCTGCGGCGAGTGATTAAGCAGGTCAGGCCCACGTTGAAAGGCAAAGCCCCGATGCTGTGGAAAGAGAGCATGTGGCATAACGTGCAGCAGGGCAAGGTGGATAAAAAGAATGTCGGCAAATGGGCGACAAAACCGATCTGGCGTCGGCGTTTGCATACCGATTTAGTCCAGACCGGTTGATTAAGGCGGGCCCGCGATGACGCTTATCGCGAGCCCAGAGCGGCGCTTATTGGCACAGTGCCGCTATTTCATCGTACAGCGTTGCGGGAATCGCTACCCCCGACTGCTCGCTTTGTCTGCGACGCTGATAGCGCCGTTCGCCGGGGATGCGTGCGCCTTGCGCCTGCATCTCGGCAAACATTGTTTCCGCCGCGGCGAAATACGTCTCCTTATCCGCACCGAGAAAACGTTCGGGATCCAATGCGATGATCAACTCACCGCCGTAAGGCGACGAACCGGTGCCGCCGTCATAAGCCAGCGATTCCTTGCTGGTCATATCGCCGATCAGCGGGCCGGCCAGCAGTTCCACCATCGCCGCCAGCGCCGAGCCTTTATGTCCGCCGAAGGTCAGCATTGCGCCCTCCAACACGCTGGCGGCGTCGGTGGAGGGGTTGCCTGCTTTATCAATGCCCCAGCCTTCGGGTAACGGGGTGCCGGCGCGGCGATGCAGCTCGATTTCGCCGCGCGCCGCCGCGCTGGTGGCCATGTCGAACAGAAACGGCGGCCGCTGCGAGCGCGGCCAGCCGAAGGCGATGGGATTGGTGCCGAATAGCGGGCGAGAGCCGCCGGCCGGTGTCACCCAGGCGTGGCTGGGCGTGCAGGCCAGGGCCACCAACCCCTGTTCGGTCAGCGGTTCGATGTCGGCCCACAGCGCAGAGAAATGCACGCAGCGATTGATCGCCAGGGCGGCAATGCCGTTGGCGCGTACCTTATCGATAAAGGCCGGCAGCGCGGTGCGGTAAGCCAACAGCGAAAAGGCGCCGCCGGCGTCGACCCGCAAGATGGCCGGCGCCTGGTCGACCAACCTGGGCTGGGCATCGGCGGAGACTTTGCCCGCCTGCAGTGAGCGCACGCAGCCCAACAGCCGATACAGCCCGTGCGAAGCGCAGCCGTCGCGTTCGCCTTGCGTGACATTTTGCGCTACCGCTTCGGCGTGAGCCTGATTGAAGCCGTTGCTGCGCAGCGCGCGCAATGCCAGTTGATAAGCCTGTTCCAGCGACAGAACGTGCATGGATGTCATCTTGATCTCCTCCCTGGGGTCACTCTTCTTCATCGCCGATAAAATTGGCCTGGGGTAAACAGGTATAGGCGCCCCAGTAGTAAATCGCCAGCGCGATCGCCGCCATGGTGAGGGTGTCCCACGGGTGGGCAATGGCGCCGATGCCGCCGAAGCTGCTGAGATAGGAAAGCGCGATCACCAGCGCATAGAAGACGATCAGCCACAGCGAGGACCTGATTTGTTGCCTGAGACTAACGGCGTGGGTCGGCACCTGATTCTTGAACAGGATGTAGATGAAGAACATCAGGATCTGCAAACCGAGCAGCCAGGAAACGGTATCCCAGCCGGACCAGAAAACGATCAGCGCCGAAATGATAAATGACAGCGGGCCGAGTACGCAGAAACCGCGCACCCTGAACGGACGCGGCATATCGGGCGCATTGCGCCGCAGCCCGGCGGCGGTGACCGGCGCGATGGCGTAGCTCAGCACCAGCGCGGCGGACACCACGCCGATCAGTTTTTCCCACGACGGGAACGGCAGCGTCCAGAATACCGAGAGGGCGAAGGTCAGCCACAGCGCCGGGCGCGGGATGCCGGACTCGCCATCCACCCGGGTGAATAGCTTGAAGAAGGTGCCGGCGCGTGCCCAACCGTAGATCACGCGAGGCGTGGCGTTCATGTAGATGTTGCCGGTGCCGCTCGGCGAAACGATCGCGTCGCTGACCACCAAAAACGCCAGCCATCCCATGCCCAACGTGATGGCGATATCGCGGAACGGCAGGGAGAACTGTTGGCTGATGCCGGCCCAGCCGCCGCTCAGCATCTCGCTGGGGATACTGCCGAGAAAGGCTATCTGCAGCAGCACATAGATGATGGTGGACAACACGACCGACAGGATCAGCGCGATGGGGATGGTGCGCTGCGGTTTTTGCACCTCGCTGGCGACCGAGATGATCGGCGTCAGACCGAGGTAGGCGAAGATGATGCCGCCGGCGGAAATGGCGGCTTCAACCCCGGCGGAGCCGAAGGGGGCAAAGCCCTGGCTGTGCAGGTTTTCCGGTTTGAAGAAGCCGAACAGCACCACGATCACCAACAGCGGCACCAGAAACTTCAGCACGCTGATCAGGTTATTGGATTTGGCGAAGGTTTTGACGCTGTAGTAGTTGAGCGCGAAGAAAAAGCACAGCAGCGCCAGCTGCACCAGCCAGCCGATCGGCGTCGGGTCGCCGGAACCCGGCTGGCTGAGGAACGGAAACCAGGCGGCGGCGTACTGTCGGGCGGCGACGACTTCGATGGCAATGAGGCTGGAGAAGGCGATCAACGTAATAAACCCCAGCAGATAACCCATCAACTCGCCGTGCGAGAACACCGGATAGCGAATGATGCCGCCGGCGCGCGGCAGGGCTGCGCCGAGCTCGCAGTAGACGATGCCGAGCAGCAACACCGCCAGGCCGCCGATCAGCCAGGAATAGATGCCGGCAGGGCCGGCGATGGAGGAGACATGGCTGGCGGCGAACAGCCAGCCGGAGCCGAAGATGGCGCCCAGACCGATGAACGTCAGATCGGTGAGCGTAAGCTGCTTCTTGAATTTGCCTTGGGTTGTCATGGTGTGACCCTTTTGTTATTGGCAGATGCGGCCGGGCTGGTGTTGGGCAGGTGAAACTATGGGATCTCGGGTATAAACGCCGTTCACCAGCCGCAGCAGGTTGAGCGGGTTAGCGTCCTGCAGCGGCGGCGGCAACAGCGCCGCGGGGGTGTTTTGCAGACAGATCGGCCGCAGAAAACGCTCGATGGCCAACGTGCCTACCGAGGTGCCGCGCGCGTCGCTGGTCGCCGGGTAAGGGCCGCCGTGCACCATGGCGTCGCACACCTCTACCCCGGTCGGGTAGCCGTTGAACAGCACCCGACCGGCTTTGCGCGTCAGCAATGTCGTCAGCCCGGCTGCCATGTCGAGATCGCCGTCATCCGCCAGCAGCGTGGCGGTTAACTGGCCTTGCAAGGCCGCCAGCGTCGCATGCAGCTGCGCTTCGTTATCCACCGCCACCAGAATGCTGACCGGGCCGAATACCTCCTGTTGCAGCAGCGGGTCGGCCTGCAGCAGCAACGCGCCCTCGGCCCGATACAGCTGCGCCGCTGCCCGATGAGGAGGCGTTTCGCTTCGGCCCGCCAGACGCCGCATGCCCGGGTGCGCATCGAGGGCCGCCAGCCCGTGGCGGTAGTGCTCCAGCGTGCCGGCATTCAGCATTGGCTGCGGTTCGGCGGCGTTGACCAGGGCACTCATCGTTTCGATCAACTGTTCGAAGGCGGCGCCGCGCAGCGCGACGATCACGCCGGGCTTGGTGCAGAACTGACCGCAGCCGAGTGTGAAGGAAGAGACCAGTTCCTGCGCGATGCGTTGGCCGCGCCGCGCCAGCGCCTGCGGCAGGATAACCACCGGGTTGATGCTCGACATTTCGGCGAAGACCGGGATCGGCTGAGGGCGTTGCATGGCCAGATCGAACAACGCCCGACCGCCTTGCAACGAGCCGGTGAATCCCACCGCCTGAATCGCCGGATGCTGTACCAGGCCGGCCCCCACGCGGTTGCCGAAGATCATGTTGAAGACGCCGGCGGGCATGCCCGTGCGTTGCCGCGCGCGCTCGATCGCCTGAGCGGTCAGCTCAGCGGTGATCATATGGCCGCTGTGCGCCTTGAACACGACCGGGCAACCGGCGGCGAGCGCGGCGGCGGTGTCGCCGCCCGCGGTGGAAAAGGCCAGCGGGAAGTTGCTGGCGCCGAACACCGCCACCGGACCGAGTGCCGTGCGATATTGGCGCAGGTCGGGACGCGGCAGGGGGGAGCGCTGCGGCAATGCGCAGTCGATGCGCACACCTTCGACGTCGCCGCGCCGTAGCAGCGTGGCGAACAGCCGCATCTGGCCGCTGGTTCTGGCGCGCTCGCCGCTCAACCGCGCCGGCGGCAGGGCGGTCTCCTGCGTGGCGAAGGCGAAGAAGGCCTCATCCAAGGCATCCAGCTCCTCGGCGATGGCGTCGAGAAAGTTCGCGCGCCGCTCGGCGCTGAGTTGCGAATAAGGCGCAAAGGCTGCTGAGGCGGCTTCGGCGGCGGCAGCGATTTCCTCCGCCGTAGCCTGATGGAAACGGTAGCCGGTCGGCTGACCGTCTTCGGCGCGCAGGCTCAGCAGCACCGCTTCTTCCGCCGCGCGGCGCTGGCCGCCGATAAAGTGTTGGCCGCTGATGGCGGCGTAGCGATCGTTGGGCATCGGTACCCCCGGTAGAAAAAGAGTGACGCCCGACATGGCCGGGCGGTGAAGGCGTTACAGACCGACGTTCGGCAGCGCGGGGCGGGTGGCCAGCGCTTTATCGATCACGGCGTTGATTTCGGTGAGCGTTTCCCCCTGCAGCGCCAGGCGCGGTGGGCGAGTGACGGCGCTGCCGCGGCCGACCCGTTGTTCACACAGCTTGATGCACTGCACCAGATCGGGGCGGGCATCGAGATGCAGCAGCGGCATGAACCAGCTGTACAGCGCCAACGCCTCCTCATAGCGTTTTTCCTTCGCCAGACGGAACAGGGTTTCCCCTTCGCGCGGGAAGGCGTTGGACATGCCTGAGATCCAGCCTTGTGCGCCAACGGCGATGCTCTCCAGCACCACGTCGTCCAACCCGGCGAACAGCACGAAGCGATCGCCGACTGCGTTGCGCAGATCGATAAAGCGGCGTGTGTCGCCGGACGAGTCTTTGAAACACACGATGTTCTCGCAGTCGACCAGCGAGGTCAGGATGTCGGGCGTGACGTCGTTCTTGTAAATCGGCGGGTTGTTGTAGACCATGATCGGCAGATCGGTCGCGCCGGCGACGCTGCGGAAGTGCGCGGCGGTTTCGTGCGGCTTGGCGGAATAGACCAGCGCCGGCATTACCATAATGCCGTCGACGCCGGCCTTTTGCGCTTCGCGCGCCATGTTCTGCGCGAAGGCGGTGGTGAACTCGGCGATGCCGGCGATCACCGGCACTTTGCCGTCGGCGGCGTCTCTGGCCACTTCGATCACCGCCAGCTTTTCCTGCACCGTCATCGAGGTGTTTTCACCGACGGTGCCGCATACCACCAGGCCGGAGACGCCGTCGCGCACCAGGTTTTTGATCACCGTATGGGTAGCGTCGAGATCCAGAGTGAAATCGTTGCGAAACTGGGTCGTCACCGCCGGGAATACGCCGCTCCAGCTTAGGGTTTTATGGCTCATGGTGTTTGTCCTGTCGTTCGAAAGTGTTAATGAAAAGTGAACCGTTGGTGAAACTCACCGACAGATTGACCGGTATTGCACAGGGAGGCTTGACGCTTTTCGCCGATTGCCACGACGAAATTGGCACAGTAGCGCCAAGAGGCGGGCATGCGAAAATCAGGCGCCGGTGCGCCATGAGAAGATGTTTTTAATCTGGTAGATCAGCGCATTAAGCGGAAAGCGTCAGACGGAAATCGCGCGGCGTGGAGCCGGTCATCGCTTTGAACTGACGGCTGAAGGCGCTGTGATCGGTATAGCCGCACTGCAGCGCGATGTCGGTGATCGGCAGATCGCCGGCCAGCAGTTCCGTGGCCTTTTCCAGCCGTACTTTGTGGATCATCTGGCGCGGGGTGAGGTGGAAGATGCGTTTACAGTAGCGTTCGATCTGCGCCACCGACAAACCGGTCAGCGCCGTCAACTCCTCGAGCGCGATCGGCCTGGCGTAGTGGCGGCGGATGTGCACGTCGATCGCCGCCAGTCGTTGATAAGCAGGGTGATTGGCTCTGGCTTCCTGCAGGTCGTGGGAAATGCCCGCCATGCCGATGACTTTTCCCTGTGCGTCGTACAGCGCCAGCTTTTGCGTCAGGCACCAGCCGGTTTCACGGCCGTTGTACAGATGCATTTCCAGCTGATCCTGGATCAGCACGCCGTGGCGCAACACCCGCAGATCCTGCTCGGTATAGCCGGAACCGAGCTGCGCGGGAAACACGTCGGCGGACGTCTTGCCCAGCAGCGGTGTGACGGTCTTGAAACCGCAGCGCCTGGCCAGCGTCAGGTTGGCCAGCAGGTAGCGGGCCTGGGCGTCTTTGATAAAGAACACCACGTTGGGAATCGCGTTCAGCAACGGTGCGATCAGCGCCAGCGTATTCAACAGATCGCGCAGGTTGTTCGGGCGCTGCTGCGCCAGCCCATCGCACAGGCGCGACAGATGCTCGACGGCGAAAATGTCCTCCTGTTCAGGCTGCCCCGCGAGCGAAGGCGGCGAGAGAGAAACCTGAGGCTGAGGGGCTGAAGTGGTTCGCATAGCATTCCCTTTTCGATCGTTAGCCGGAATAACAGGCGGGCCAGGTTGGCGCTTTCGCATCAATATTAACTTTCCTGTAACGAATCAAGCGCTATTTCCGGCCGGTTATTAAATATGCGGATTGCCGCATACTTTTGTCGCGCTGCGCTTGGCGGTTGCTTGAAAACTGCGGCGTCTCTCGCTACTCGGTGGTTTAGCATGAAAGTAAGGCTATGATAAATAAGTTATTGTTATGGCGTTCGTTAAACTCATACCCGCGACGCGCCAGGTCTGACGTTTATCACTGTGCTGATTTCTTCATTCGCCACGCCGAAACGCATCAAGCCGTCATGCTCGCATTCGTTCAGGCTACTGCTATTGGTAACATCTCATTAACCCTGGAGACGCCGATGGCACTTTCAGCGCATATCACCGCTTTGCGGGCGATCGATTCTCATACCGGCGGGGAGCCGACCCGGCTGATCGTCGAAGGTTTTCCCGATCTCGGTGCAGGCAGCATGGCGGAACGGCGGGCGAATTTCGCGCAACATTATGATCACTGGCGCTGTGCGGTGATGCTCGAACCGCGCGGCAATGACGTGTTGGTGGGGGCGCTGCTGTGCTCTCCCTGTTCGCCGCAGGCCACCGCCGGGGTGATCTTTTTCAACAACGCCGGCTATCTGGGCATGTGCGGCCACGGCACTATCGGGCTGATCGCTTCGCTGGCGCACCTGGGGCGCATCCGCGCCGGGCGCCATCTGATCGAGACCCCGGTCGGCCCGGTAAACGCTACGCTGCACGATGACGGCAGTGTGACGGTGGAGAACGTGGCGGCTTATCGTTATCGCCATGAGGTGCGGGTTGAGGTGGCGGGTTATGGCTCGGTGACGGGGGACATCGCCTGGGGGGGCAACTGGTTTTTCCTGATCGGTGAGTCGCCCTTGTCCATCGATAAGCAAAATTTGGAGGCGCTGACCGCGTTCACCTGGGCGGTGCGGCAGGCGCTGGAGCAGGCGGGCATCTGTGGTGAAGACGGCGGGGTGATAGATCATATCGAACTGTTCGGTGACGACCCGCGGGCCGACAGCCGCAGCTTCGTGTTATGCCCCGGCAAAGCCTACGATCGATCGCCGTGCGGCACCGGTACCAGCGCCAAACTGGCGTGTCTGGCGGCGGACGGCAAACTGCCGCCGGATACTCCCTGGCGGCAGGCCAGCGTGATCGGCAGCGAATTCCAGGCCTATTATCGCTGGAACGGCGAGCGCATCACGCCCTATATTCGCGGGCAAGCCTACGTGTGCGCTGATAGCCAACTGCTGCTCGACGAACGCGATCCCTTCGTCTGGGGCATACGCTGATGGGGACGGGGCGGGCAGCCGATGCGATCGTGGTGGGTGCCGGCATCATCGGCGCCGCCTGCGCCTGGCGGTTGGCGAGGGAAGGCTATCGTGTCTCGGTGGTGGACGATCGCCGCGCTGGCGCCACCGCTGCCGGCATGGGGCATTTGGTGTGCATGGACGATAATCCGGCCGAGCTGGCGCTGAGCGCTTATTCACTGCGGCTGTGGCGTGACGTGACGGGGCGGATGCCGGAAGAATGCGCCTGGCGCGGCTGCGGTACGCTGTGGCTGGCGGATAAAGCCGATGAAATGGCCATCGCCGAACAAAAGCGGGCGCGGCTGGCGGAGCGGGGCGTGGTCGCAGAGCTGCTGACGGCGGAGCAGATCGCCGCCATCGAGCCGATGTTGCGGCCTGGCCTGGCCGGTGGGCTGCGAGTGCCGGGAGACGGTATTTTGTATGCGCCGCAGGCGGCTCGCTGGCTGTTGGCCGATGCTGGCGCGGCGATCGACGTGGTGCAGGGTGAAGCGGTCGCGCTGGACGAGCAGACGGTGCGGTTGGCGGATGGCCGAGAGTTGGCTGCGCCGGTGGTGGTTTTGGCCTGCGGCCTGCGGGCCAATGTCTTGTTGCCGCAACCGTTGCTGCACGCCAAAAAGGGGCACCTGGCGATCACCGATCGCTACCCAGCGCGGGTGCGGCATCAGCTGGTGGAGCTGGGGTATGGCGCCAGCGCGCACGCCAGCGACGGCACATCGGTGGCATTCAATGTGCAGGCGCGGCCTACCGGGCAATGGCTGATCGGTTCTTCCCGCCAATTCGATTCCGTCGACTCGTCATTGGATATGCCGCTGTTGGCGGCGATGCTCATGCGTGCGCAGCATTTCTTGCCCGCATTGGCGCAGATGAACATCATTCGCTGTTGGACCGGGCTGCGCGCCGCCTCGATCGACGGGCTGCCGCTGCTGGGCGCGCATCCGCACCATCCCTGGCTGTGGCTGGCGTTGGGGCACGAAGGGTTAGGCGTCACGACTGCGCTCGGCAGCGCCGCGTTGATCGCCGCGCAGATCGGCCGGCAAACGCCGGAGATTGACGACTCCCCGTATTTGGCGGCGCGGGCATTTGCCGCCGAGGAGCTGGCTGTATGAACGAAAGGCAAAACACGCTCATGTTGAGCATCGACGGCGAACCCTGCCGGGTGCCGGTTGGCATCAGCGTTGCGGCGGCGCTCAGTCTGTGTGGCGCCGATCGTTGTCGGTTATCGGTTTCACGCCAGCCGCGCGCGCCATTTTGCGGCATGGGCGTTTGTCAGGAATGTCGGGTGACCATAAACGGCCTGCGTCGTTTGGCATGCCAGACGCTGTGCCAGTCCGGCATGCGTATCGAGAGGAGCGATGATGAGTGACTTTGACTGCGAAGTGCTGATCGTCGGCGCCGGGCCGGCCGGCATGGCGGCAGCGTTGGCTGCGGCGGAGAGTGGGGGGCTGGTGCGGGTGATCGATGATAATCCGCGCCCCGGCGGGCAAATTTGGCGCGATGGGCCGCAGGTGATCCTGCCTAAGGCGGCGAACCGCTATCGGCAGGCGCTGGCGGCGCGGGAAAATATTGTGCTGCAGTCCGGTTGCAAACTGGTGGCGCGGTGCGGCGCCGATCGATTGGCGTATGAAGACGCAGAAGGCTGTGGCGTGATTCGCTATAAAAAGCTGATTTTATGCCATGGCGCCCGCGAACTGCTGCTGCCGTTTCCCGGCTGGACGCTGCCAGGGGTGACCGGCGCAGGCGGCTTACAGGCGCAAATCAAGCAGGGGCTGACGATGCGCGGCGAGCGGGTGGTTATCGCCGGCAGCGGTCCGCTGCTGCTGGCGGTGGCGCGCAGTGTGAAGCAGGCCGGCGGCGAGGTGGTGCTGGTGGCTGAACAGGCGCCGCTGTGGCGGTTGGCGGCGTTCGCCGGCGGCCTGTGGCGCTGGCCGGGCAAGCTGCGTCAGGCCTTCTCTCTGATGCCAAGCCATTATCGCGCCGGTAGCCGGGTGCTGGCGGCCTTGGGGCAAGAGCGCTTGGCGTCGGTGCGTGTCGAGATTGGCGGGCGGGAAAGTACGGTGGCCTGCGACAGGCTGGCCTGCGGCTTCGGTTTGGTGGCGAACATTGAGCTGGCGATGCTGCTGGGGTGCAGAATAGAACACGACGCCGTAGCGGTTGATCATTGGCAGCAAACCAGTCTGGTGCAAGTTTATGCCGCCGGGGAGTGTACCGGCATCGGCGGCAGTGAATTGGCGCTCACCGAAGGCGCCATCGCCGGTTATGCCGCCACCGGGCAGCAGGAAAAAGCCGATGCCCTGGCGGCGCAACGGCGGCGGTGGCGTCGTTTCGCCACGGCGACGGCGAGCGCCTTTCGGCTCGATGAACGCGTGAGCTCACTGGCCAAACCGCAGACGTTGCTATGCCGCTGCGAAGACGTCACGTTGGAACAGGTACGTCATCAGCCGGATTGGAACACGGCCAAGCTGAGCAGCCGTTGCGGCATGGGGGCCTGTCAGGGCAAGGTTTGTGCGGCGGCGGCGCGGCAACTGTTGGGATGGCCTTTGCCGGCGCCGCGCGTTCCTTTAACGCCGGTGAGAACGGAAACGCTGGCTGCTCTGGGGAAGCTCTGCAGCAGCGACGATAACTGATGGGACATTGCCGCAGTGGCGTTTCAGTCTGAACCACGCTCGCTGCATCACCACTGCGGCCAATAGTAGGTTTTCTCCCGCCAGCCCTTGCCGTACATGCAGGCTTCGATGGTGGCGTCTCGAGCGGATTTATTGCGATCGGTCTGCACCGTTTTAATTGACGGCTCCTTGTCATAACGGTATCCCGATGGGCAATCTTTCTTATTCTTCTCGCAAGGAATGTATTTGTTTTCGTAGCTGAACTCCACGTCCCGCACCACATCCGGCGGGAAGCGATCGTAGCCGCGGCTGCGGCATTCGGCATATTCGGCATCCCGGGTACTCTCAACTGCGCCAGGCCTTTCCCATTGTGTGCAGGCAGTCAGCATCAATAACGGCAAAACAATCAAATAACGACAATTCTTCATAGTGTCCCTAACTCTTTCTTTATCCTGAGGACGCGGTCTAGGAATATTCCCAACCTGCGACACAAAAAAGTGTAATCAACTGGAGCGATAATTGGAAATGATAATAGTTATTGTTTAGGTGTGATTGAGGAAACGCGAGCATCGATAGATGATGCAGATGGGGGCGGGAGGTCTGCAGGAATCAGTGATCTGATGATGTGGGCAGGAGGCAGGCCCGGTAATTTTATCCCTTCTCTTACGCCGTCATGATCCGGTTACTGTGTGAACGTTAGGGTGATTCGGTATAATATGCAGGCTAAGCATTTTCTTATGCGATTTCACTATTATTTTTGTTTAGGATATTTACCCATGCCAAAGATTTAATTCACGGTATTAATACTCTATTTTTTTATTTCGGTTTTTTTATTGTGGTTTTATTTTCAGATTTTCTCCATAAAAGTCTTTTTAGTTATAGGGAATTCATTTGCATTTTAAATTTGGATTTTTTAAATTCATTCCAGATGAAGGATAACCGTTAGTGACAGATGCAAAAAAAGGAGTTTATTTTGCCTGGGATAAAGAAAACGTCTGAAAACCATGACGGTTTACCTTCAGCATCAGAGGATTATGATACATTTAAGTACCTCGCTGACGTCGGCGCCGTGTTGGGATATGGGCGAACCCGTTTTTATCAGTGGTGTCGCGGGCGCGGGTTTCTTACGCCGATGAATGTCCCATCACATGAAATGATCAGTCTGGGATATATGGTGGCCGTGCTGTCGGAGAGTGGCCATACCCGGGTTTACGTCACGCCGGATGGTTTTAGTTACGTCAGCGGCGCATTGGCGGCAGATATCCAACGCGGTATGGTCAAGTTATAATTTCGTAAAAACCGTCTTTATTTCAATGTTTTTAATACAGAATCTTCTTATCTTCACTGGTCATGGATGGAGACTGGGAAGTTATCCTATTTTTTCATCTCTGCGGCATTAGCACTACGGGTGGCCGCTATTCTCTTGTTACGATGAGCATTATTTTCTTCAGGAGCCAAGCAAGGATGAAGCACTACGCCGCGTTGTTTTTTGCCTCTGTACTGTTGACGGGATGTACGACCCAGGCCGTGCCGCCGCAGCAGGCCGAATTACCCCCCCCAAGCCGTCTGCTGCTCTATCAAAATATTCCGGATACACCTTATGCCACGGTGGTCGTCGTGCGCGACAGCGGCATGCTGGCGGGCAGTTGCCGCACTGGCGTCTATGTGAATGGCGAGTTCGCCGCTTCGCTGGGCGCGAAAGAAAAAGCGGAGTTTCGCGTGCCGACGGGCAATACGTCGATCAGCATCGGGCAAGATATGATCGAGAATCACCTGTGTATTTGGCGTGATACCGGCGGCAACGTGCCAATGACGCTGCGCGCCGGTGAGAGCCGCTACCTGCGTATCGCCGGCGACCGGCAGCGCGGTTTCGTTTTGCAGGCGGGGCGCCCGTAATCGCCGAGGCAAGGGCGTTAACGCCCTTGCCACCATCCCCAGAGCGTGATTAATAGCCACGCCGCTGCAATCCAGCACAGCACTGCTGCCCCTAACGCGACGGACAACCGCAGGCTGTTAATCAGAAAATACAGCGAAATCAAATACACCAGATATGGCAGCACCGCCCACATGCCGAAAATCAGCGTGGTTTTCAGAGCCGCAATTGAACGTTCATTGCCGACAATGTAGTGGGCAATCAGGGCGAAAGTGGGGAAGAGCGGGACTAAACCGGCGATATAATAGTTGCGCGTTTTGGCCAGCAGGCCAATCAGAACCACGACCAGCGCGCCGATCAGCGCTTTGACAAGAATGCCCATAATGGTCTCGGGTGTCGGGGGAATGCCAACACACTGCCCGAAAGCCTGAGCAAGATCAACGGGGTGAGGCTGAGCTTGGGGAAAAGCAGACCCGCATGTAACGCGGGTCTGAGGCGCAACGCTTACTGACGGTAAGCGTGCTTGATTTGCTGAATGCTGTTCTTGAAGATTTCTGCCTGGGTCGGATCTTCAATCTGGGCAATGAAACGTTCCATGTTGATGATGACTTTCCCGGCGTCGGCCTGGCCGATCGATTTCAGGATCAGCGTCAGCGTGGCTTTGAGGCAGGCAACCTCGGTTGCCAAGATTTCCGGGTTTGCAGACGTAGTGAAATCAACGTTGCTCATTTTTTCTCCTGATTTTTTTGAGGCCGTAGCCTGATACAAACTGCTTTGGCGCACCGCGCGCGGGCTAAGAAAGGTTGCTCCAGGCACGGCGGCGAATTTAACTGGGCGCGGAGTATAGCATAGCATGTGCCCGCCATCTGCACCGGGCTTGTTTGGGTCGCATCCCGGGGCAAAACTCGCTCACTGCATGACCGAACCATTCAATTATCGACAAGTTATTTCGAGACGGTTAACAAGTATTTGTCCGGCGCGTCATTGTTGAATCCTTGGGGTTATTATAATTATCTTGGGCTGATGGCGCTGATTTCGCCGGCATTCAGCGGGAATAATAGTTTTGCACTCAGGGGGGCAGGTTCCCATCAGTAGTGGTTCTTCCTTCGCCGTTAAATATCAAATGATTACAAAGAACCGGCAACCGTGTTAATATTATTCATGTCGTGATTGCTTACACAGATTTCCCCTTGCGGCATGATTGTCAGGCTATCCTGTATGCGGCGCAGCGAAATTATTTTATCCGGCCAATGTTTCCCCGCGTGACGATTTATCGGCGGCATAGACGGCTAAAATTGAAAAATCAGCTCTGCTCCGCAAAGTTATTCGGCAGTATGTATTAATCTGTGTTCATTCTTGTCTGAAAAACAAGTAATATCTCTGGCGAAAACAGAGGCTGATTGCGTTACTCCCTTTTTTTGGAGATTTTTCCTTGATTAGCGTTCTTCTTGTTGATGACCACGAACTGGTGCGCGCAGGGATACGACGCATTCTTGAAGATATCAAAGGTATAAAAGTTGTCGGTGAGGCCCAGTGCGGTGAAGACGCCGTTAAATGGTGCCGTGGCAACGCTGTCGATATCGTGCTGATGGACATGAATATGCCGGGCATTGGCGGGCTGGAAGCCACGCGCAAGATTGTGCGCTATGCACCCGACGTCAAAGTCATCATGTTGACTATCCATACTGAAAATCCCTTGCCCGCGAAGGTGATGCAGGCAGGTGCCGCCGGCTATCTGAGCAAGGGCGCCGCGCCGCAGGAAGTGGTTAACGCCTTGCGTTCCGTGCATGCGGGGCAGCGCTATATCGCGTCTGATATCGCCCAGCAAATGGCTCTTAGCCAGCTGGAGCCGCAGGCTGAAACGCCGTTCAGCTGCCTGTCTGAGCGCGAGCTGCAGATCATGTTGATGATCACCAAAGGCAAAAAAGTGAATGAGATCTCGGAGCAATTGAGTCTCAGCCCGAAAACGGTGAACAGCTACCGTTACCGCATGTTCAGTAAGCTGAATATCAGCGGCGACGTCGAACTGACCCACCTGGCCATCCGACATGGATTGTTCAATGCGGAGACGTTGTTAAGCAGTGAATGATCGTTTCGATGCCAAAGCCTTCCTGAGTACCGTCACCAGCCAGCCCGGCGTCTACCGTATGTACGACGCCACGGGCACGGTGATCTACGTCGGTAAAGCCAAAGACCTGAAAAAACGTCTCGCCAGCTATTTTCGGCAGCAGGTCAGCAGCCGTAAAACCGAGACGCTGGTTAAAAATATCGCGCAAATAGACGTAACGGTTACCCATACCGAAACCGAAGCGCTGCTGTTGGAACATAACTACATTAAATTGTACCAACCGCGATATAATGTTCTTTTGCGAGACGATAAATCTTATCCGCTGATTTTTCTCAGTGCGGATACCCATCCCCGTTTGGCGGTGCATCGCGGCGCCAAACACGCCAAGGGCGAATATTTCGGTCCTTTTCCCAATTCTTACGCCGTGCGCGAAACGCTGGCGTTGCTGCAGAAGCTGTTCCCGATCCGTCAGTGCGAAAACAGCGTGTATCGCAACCGGTCGCGGCCGTGCCTGCAGTATCAGATTGGCCGCTGCCTGGGGCCTTGCGTCGCCGGCCTCGTGAGCGAAGAAGAGTATCGGCAACAGGTGGATTATGTGCGGCTGTTCCTTTCAGGTAAGGATCAGCAGGTGTTGCACCAGCTGATTGCGCGCATGGAAGAAGCCAGCAAGCTGCTGAATTTCGAAGAGGCGGCGCGCATTCGCGATCAAATTCAGGCCGTGCGCCGCGTCACCGAACGGCAGTTCGTGTCGGGCGATAGCGACGATCTGGACGTGATCGGCGTGGCGTTCGACGCCGGTATGGCCTGCCTGCATGTGTTGTTCATCCGTCAGGGCAAGGTGCTGGGCAGCCGCAGCTATTTCCCTAAGGTACCGGGCGGCACGGATATGGGCGAAGTCGTGCAAACCTTCGTCGGCCAATTTTATCTGCAGGGCAGCCAGGCGCGCACGCTGCCCGGCGAGATCCTGCTGGATTTCAGCTTGCCGGAAAAAGATCTGCTCGCAGAATCGCTCTCCGAGTTGGCGGGGCGAAAAATCCAGATCCAAAGCAAACCGCGCGGTGACCGCGCTCGTTATCTGAAGCTGGCGCGCACCAATGCGGCAACGGCGTTGACCACCAAGCTGTCACAGCAGTCGACGATCCATCAGCGGCTGGCTGAATTGGCCAAAGTGCTGAACCTGACGGAAATCAACCGTATGGAGTGCTTCGACATCAGCCATACCATGGGGGAGCAAACTGTGGCCTCGTGCGTGGTGTTTGACGGTAATGGTCCGGTGCGCGCGGAATATCGGCGCTACAATATTAGCGGCATTACACCCGGCGATGATTATGCGGCGATGACGCAGGTGCTGAAGCGCCGCTACGGCAAAGTGCTGGAAGAGAAGAAGATCCCGGATGTCATTTTCATCGACGGCGGCAAAGGGCAGCTTGGCATGGCGATCGAGGTGTTCAAATCGCTGAATGTGACCTGGGACAAGAACAAACCGCTGCTGATCGGCATCGCCAAAGGCGCGGATCGCAAGGCCGGATTAGAGACGTTGTTCTTCGTGCCGGAAGGCGAGGGGATTTCGCTGCCGCCGGATTCGCCGGCGCTGCATGTGATCCAACACATCCGCGATGATTCACACAATCATGCGATTACCGGTCACCGGCAGAGAAGAGCGAAAGTCAGAAATACCAGCGCACTGGAGCTGATTGAGGGCGTAGGGCCGAAACGGCGCCAGGTGCTGTTGAAGTATATGGGCGGACTGCAACCTTTGTTGAACGCCAGCGTGGAGGAAATTGCAAAAGTGCCGGGTATTTCACAAGCATTGGCAGAAAAGATCTACAATGCATTGAAACACTGAGGGCAATGTAGCAACATACTCTTAATTTCCACTCTAGCCAGATAGTTACCGTAGCATTATGCAATTGAATATACCGACTTGGCTTACCCTGTTTCGCGTAGTTCTGATCCCATTCTTTGTGCTGGCGTTTTATCTGCCGTTCAGCTGGGCTCCGATGGTATGCGCCGTTATCTTTGTGTTTGCCGCTGTCACCGACTGGTTTGACGGCTTTCTGGCACGCCGCTGGAAACAAACGACGCGCTTCGGGGCGTTCCTGGATCCGGTCGCGGACAAAGTCATGGTGGCGGTGGCGCTGGTGCTGGTGGCGGAGCACTACCACAGCTGGTGGATCACGCTGCCGGCGGCGACCATGATCGCCCGTGAAATCATCATTTCGTCGCTGCGCGAGTGGATGGCGGAGATCGGCAAACGCAGCAGCGTGGCGGTGTCCTGGATCGGCAAAGTGAAAACCATGGCGCAGATGATGTCGCTGGTGGGCTTGCTGTGGCGCCCGGATCGTTCCGTCGAGTATGTGGCGTTCGGTTTGCTGTATATCGCGGCGGTGCTGACTTTCTGGTCGATGTTCCAATATTTGAATGCAGCGCGCAACGATCTGCTGGAACCGTGATCGATACGCTGCAAAAAGCGGCAAACGATCGTGATGGGCCAACAATTTTATTGACTCATCACGTCAGGTAAGTAGAATGCATCGCATCAGACGACAACGATGAATTGCCGAAAGATAGCAAAGAAATCAGTCAGTTCTGGTAATGCGGGAATAGCTCAGTTGGTAGAGCGCAACCTTGCCAAGGTTGAGGTCGCGAGTTCGAGCCTCGTTTCCCGCTCCAAATATTGGCCTGTTGAATCCCAGTGATTCGACAGGCAAGCGAAAAGGGGCTTCGGCCCCTTTTTCGTTTTCTTTTTTAGCGCCGTTCGCTAAACCTTTCTTCAATTTCCCATATCGATTATTGACCCTCCTCACGTTATCTCTCCCGCTATCTTCATACTGCTGGCTGCGCCCGTTAAACGGTGAAAGAATGAGCGGCAGAATTTTGGCTATGCCGGGAGCAGCGCCATGCAGGAAGAAACTCACGCGGCGTATGAAACGATCCATTTTATCGCAGCGGACGGCTATGCGCTGAGCGGCAGCTACTTTCCTGCCCCATGCGGTAATAAAACGCCGGTGCTGATTTGCCCCGCCACCGGCGTTAAGTAAGGGTTTTATTATGCCTTCGCGCAGTGGCTGAGCGAGCAGGGGCACCCGGTTATGGTGTTCGACTACCGGGGCATCGGCGCTTCTCTGGTGGAATCGCATGTCCGACACTCTAAAGCCCGCAAGCAGGATTGGGGTGAGCGGGATATGCCGGCAGCGCTGAACTGGCTGCTGGCGAAAACCGCAGCGCAACAGGCGCATGTGATCGGTCATAGCGCCGGCGCTCAGCTGGTGGGGTTGATGCCTAACCACCAAGCGGTACGCAGCCTGACGGCGGTCTCCGCCTCCTCCGGCTATATCGGCAATATCCGTTGGCCTTTCAGGGCGACGGCGATAGGCTTGATGTGGGGCTATATTCCGCTTTCGGTACGGTTGCTCGGCTACGCGCCGGCAAAGTGGTTGGGGTGGGGGGAGGATCTGCCCGCCGGCGTCGCACGGCAATGGGCCGCTTGGTGTCGGCGGCCAGGCTACGTGGAAAACTCATTTGGTACGGAAATCCAACGTCATTATTATGAAGCGTTTCAGGCACCGATCGCCGTGGTTACCGCAGCCGATGACGTGTTGGTAACGCCGTGCAGTATTGCAGACTGGCTGCGGCTATTGCCCAATGCGCGACATAAGGTTCACTTGCTGCACCCGGCGGAGACTGATGGCCGGGCGATAGGGCATATCAACATGTTCAGGCGCAGTCACGCTGTGCTTTGGCCGCGATTGATCGCAGGGTTATCGGCAAAGTGAAGCGTTATGTCGGTATGAGAAAGAGCGTCTGCGGGGGGCTGGCCGCTGCTGGCGATGGACCACTATAGGAAGAAGGGGGGCCGATGGCCTCAAAACCGAGTACGGTAGAATTTATCATCGGCAATATTTCTGTGTCGGATACGGTTTCGGCAAAGAAGATGTTCGGTGAGTATGGCATTTATTGCGGCGAGAAACTGGTCGCGTTGGTGTGCGATGATCGATTGTTTATCAAACCGACGGCGGGCGGCAAAACGCTCCTGAACGACGGTTTAGAGGCGGCGCCTTATCCTGGCGCAAAGCCTTGCTTTCTGATCCCTGAAGAGCGCTGGGAGGATAGCGCCTGGCTTTCCCAATTAGTCTCTGTGACTTACGCCCAGTTGCCGGTACCCAAGAAAAAAGCATCGAAGAAATCCAATTGAATGGCGCGGAGCCACCTTTTACACGGCAGTCTACCCATTTCACCATTACTGTCGGTATCTTGGGGCCGCGCATAGCGCATAGGAGGCGGTATGGAATCCGGTGCTATAAGGCATCTGGTGAGGACGGCGGCGGCATGCATGTTATTTTTCGGTCTGATTGCACCGCCGTTAGGGGGCGTTATCATGTTGCTGCTGATGACGTTCGGCAGCGGCGAACTGGCGGAAATGGGCCGTTTCGACGCCGGAGATATGCTGGGCATGGTGGGGTTTATCGGGGCTTTTTCTTACGCGATTGGTTTTTTGCCGGCATGCTTGGTGGGGGCTATCGTCGGTATCGCCCATCCTGGCATCAGCCGGTTGCGATGGTTTCTGCTGTTATGCGCGCTGCTGTCCGCCGTTGCGCCCGGTTTGCTGAATGTCGAACAGCGCATTTTTGGCGCGATTGCGGTCTTGCCGGGGATAATCACCGGTTTTTTATGGTGGCGCAGGAGATTGCGAGCAGCCTCTAACCAGGATATTTTGCCCGGTACGCCATGGCAATAAACAAGCGCCCCAACAGTCTGAACGAGAAAAAATCGCCGATTTGCCCGTGAACTTCTGAGCCGATGCATATAAAATCAACATTCCGCTTGCCTTTGCGTCGGCATTGTGAACAGTGCGCCCACAAAATAAGCAGTTGAAAGCGTTAGAGAACTTTTTGCTATTTCGAGGGGTTGCCAAGGTAGGGGGTTTAGTCCATAATGCAGTCCATCGATTCGGCGGTAACGAAACAAATCGCTTGAGAATCAGATGATTAGGTTAAGCGGTTTCAGCATCGCAGACCAAAAGAATAAAACGAAGCGGGTGATTCACCGGCTTTAGCCTGAAAAGGCAAACAGAATAAAGGCGCGTTAACAAAGCGGTTATGTAGCGGATTGCAAATCCGTCCAGTCCGGTTCGACTCCGGAACGCGCCTCCAACTTTCCCGAGCCCGGGTGGTGAAATCGGTAGACACAAGGGATTTAAAATCCCTCGGCTTATGGCTGTGCGGGTTCAAGTCCCGCCCCGGGTACCAGGGAATAAAAATACCGAATAATCAAAGCAATAAGTAGTAATGTCGTAGACCGCCGAGAGGCGGTTTTTTTGTGCCTGAAATTCGCATTATACCTGCATCCTTTCTTGTCGTGCTGCCACCCTGCCTGCACGGAGCCCCGCAGGGCTCCGAAGTACAACTCATAAGAAACCGAACGCTGCGGCGAGGATCCAGCCGAAGACGCAGGAGACGCTGACGCCGATCAGGCCGGGCAGAATAAAGCTGTGGTTGATCACGAAGCGGCCGATACGGGTAGTGCCGGAGCGGTCAAATTGGATCGCCGCCAGATCGCTGGGGTAGGTCGGCAGAATGTAATAGCCGTAGCAGGCCGGCGCCGAAGCGACGATATAGGCCGGGTTGACGCCGATCGCCAGCGCGACCGGCACCAGCGCCGCCAGTGCGGCGGCCTGTGAATTGACGAACTTCGACACCAGCAGCAGGATCAGCGCATAGGCCCAGGGGTACTCTTTCACCAGCACGCCCAGCGTGGCCTCTATCTGCGCCAGATGGGCGCCAAACATGGTTTCTGCCATCCAGGCGACGCCATACACCGCCACGATGGCGATCATGCCGGAACGGAACACTTCATTTTTAGAGATCGACGCCGGATTGGTGCGGGTGATGATAACGATCAGCGCCCCGGCCATCAGCATACACATCTGGATCACCAGGACCATGGAGAGCGGTTTGCCGCCGAAGTTGGGCCGCAGGTCGGAAAAGGCTCCCAGCACCGCCACCAATGCGATGGTGGCGAGGAAGATCCACATGGCGATCCAGTTGCTGCGCGGCAGCACCCGATCCAGCAGGGTGGCGGCGTCGCCATAGACGTAGCGATGGTTCTCCGGCACTGAGATAAATTTTTGGAACTCGGGATCTTTGTCCAGGTCTTTGCCGCGGAACCAGCTGAAGATGCCGATCGCCAGAATGCCGCACAGGGTTGAGGGAATGGTGATCGACAGCAGATCGAGGAATTCCAGATGGCGGCCATTAAAGGTGTAGCTGCTGAGCATCGCCACCAGTGAGACCACCGCCACCGAGACCGGGCTGGCGATAATGCCCATCTGCGCGCCGATCGAACTGGCGGCCATCGGCCGTTCCGGGCGGATATTATTTTTGATCGCCACGTCATAGATGATAGGCAAGATGGTGTACACCACATGCCCGGTGCCGCACAGGATAGTGAGAATGCAGGTGACGAACGGTGCAATGATCGAAACATAGCGCGGGTTACGCCGCAGCATCCGTTCGGCTATTTGCAGCATGACGTCCAATCCGCCCGAGGCCTGCAGGGTGGCCGAAGCTGCAACCACCGCAATGATCACCAGCATCACGTCTACCGGCGGTTTGCCGGGCTGCAGGTGAAAGCCGAACACCAGAATCATCAAACCGATACCGCCCAGCAACCCCAGCGCGATGCCGCCCTTACGCGCCCCATACAGCAGGCATGCCAATATAACCGCTAATTGCAGAAAGAAATCCATGATAGATGCGCCTTAATAATGTTGAACTTAACTGCGTTCAGTTTCCGGCGGCGCTTACAGCAGAAAGTTGTTTTAAATCTATAGTCATGAATAAATTGTGGTTATTAACCCTAAAGAGTGATAGCGGTCACATTCGAGCATCGGAAACGCGGCTGACTGACGTCATCAGCACGAAAAAGCAAGCCAACAGGTCAGACCTCTCCTATATGACGGGTTTACCACCAGAGGAGAAAACTATGGATCCGACCAAAATGACAGGATTGGCGTTATTACAGGCTGCGATGGCCGGCAAGATCCCACCGGCTTCAATCGCTGAAACGGTGCCCATGAAACCGGATGCGGTTGAAGAGGGCTATATCCGCATCGTGGCGCGGGCTGACGAACGTCACCTGAATCCGCTGGGAGGCGTTCATGGCGGCTTCGCCGCCACGGTTCTGGATTCGGTGACCGGTTGCGCGGTGCACAGCACGCTGGCTGCGGGGATTGGCTATGGCACTGTCGATCTGCAGGTTAAAATGTTGCGCCCTGTGCCGAAGGGAATTGATCTGATCGCCGAGGGGCGCCTGGTCTACACATCGAAGAATGTCGCGTTCGCTGAAGGCACGCTTAAAACGACGGAAGGGAAGCTGTTGGCTTCGGCAACCGCCACTTGCTTTATCATTCGCCCTACCGGGCAAGCGCCGCAATAACCTGTCACTTATCAGGCCCGGGATTAATCATCCGGGGCCTGATGCCTTTCTCTTCGGCTGCATATCACGCGGTGGCGCAATGGCGGGCGCGATGCGTCATTGTGGTCTAGTATTCTTGGGTAAAAATTTTATCGGAGTGAGTATGCAGCCGCATAAAGAGGTTGAGTTTGATCATGAGCTTTGTCTGGCGATCGGCAGGGCCGTATTGGACGTGGTGGCGCAGGGGGAAGAAACCAGCGCGCCGACAGTCATGGGCGCCATCGAGCGGTCGGTGGCGCAGGGGTTGAATGATGAGGAAACCGCTATCGCCGACGACGCTCTGGATTTGATGGCTCGTTTGATCCACCGTTGTGGATTGACTCATCCGACAGGCGGAGAGGATGCTTCCCATGCATTGGTTGAATTTCAAGCGTTACAAGAGTGAGGTTGCCAAACAGGCTGTGCCGCCGCATCTGAATGCGGCCGAATTCGCACGACATTACGCGGCTCAGCCGCAGGCGAATACGGATGAATACTTCTCGTTGAGCGGGGAGATATGTTGGGATGCGGTCGTGCTTTGCGCCTATCGCTCCGGGGCACTCAGCAAGGCGAAATATAAGCAGCTGTGGCTGACGGTATTCGATAAACAATACAAACATTTCGTCAGCCCGGAAGATACCGAGATCCGCACCAGTGCAGAGATGCTGCGCGCTCCGCAGGGCTGCTTTATCGGCATATTCTCCCTGCGCGACGCGGCGGCTCCCCGTTTGCTGCATGCGATGATCGGCACCGGTGCGGGCTTTGCCGCAGGCAATAAAAATCTTTGCATCGGCGTGGGCGGCGCGGTCGGCTGGGAAAATCTCAACCTGGCGCGCGATCTGCGCTGGCAGCCGGAAGGCGGCTTTTTACGCCAGGGCGACAACGAAGTGCTGCGCATTTTTTATCGGCCTTTCCCCGCCTGACCCGGCCAGCATGCTGCCCGAAATAAAAAACCGCCGTCCGGCGGTTTTTTATTGGTGACCATCGCCCTTATTTGAAACCACCGTTGCGAATGAACTCGAGACCAGCGGCGGTGATCCGCGTTTGATGCGGATCGATGTCATAGTTGTTCTCGTCGATATCGCTCATTACATAGGCCTGTATCAGCCCCTTGGTTTTGAGATAGGCGAAGGGATCGGCGAAGGCGTGCGGGCTGGTGGCGTCTTGCTTCCACAGCTCGTAGGTTTTTTCATCCAGCGTGCCGGGGTGATTGGCGGCCAGCCGGGTCAGGATCTGATTGTAGAATGCATAGTCGGTCATGATGCGGTCCTCTTTATCGCGAGCGACAGTCTCGGAAAATGACGGTAACGTCTTTCAATCATAGTCGATGTTTGCTCATCGCCCGTGTTGCCGCGTACGCAGGCTATCCTCGTTGGCTTTCAATCCAGTGAAACAGACGAGAAATGGTGAAGGTGATATCGCCGATGTTGAACAGTGCGCCGAGCCACAGGGTTAGCATAACCAGGATGCCAATGATGACGGGAAGATCCATCTTGCTCATGATCAGGTGCTTCATCAATAAAGAGTGTGGTTCAAAGCGTATCATCAATCCTGATTGCCATAAAATGCGCTGCGCGTTGTTTCGCGTGAAACCCATGTAAAAAAGCCACCCAAGCGGGTGGCTTTTGCCTTTCAGCGCCGATCAGTCCAGCTTGGGATGCTGGTCGATCAGGATCTGCTTTTTCTTTTCCAGTTCGGCGATCTGCGCGTTGATGTCCTCGACTTTCTGTTCGATGTTGTCGTAGGTCTCCTGCAGCAGCTCTTTCGCTTCGGTACGGTCAGATGCCGCCGGCGTCGCGCCGCGTAGTGGCTTGTTGGCAGTTTCTTTCATGTACAGACCGGTGATAAGACCGATTACCGCCACAACCATCAGGTAGTAGGCCGGCATGTACAGGTTGCCGGTCGCCTCCACCAACCAGGCGGCAGCGGTTGGCGTTGCACCGGCGATCAGCACCGAAATGTTGAACGAAATCGCCAGCGCGCTGTAGCGGATGTGCGTTGGGAACATCGCCGGCAGAATGGACGCCATCACCCCGGTGAAGGAGTTGAGCAGCACCGCCAGCACCAGCAGGCCGACGAAGATCAGGCCAATCACGTTGCTGTTGATCAGAATGAAGCACGGGATCGCCAGCGCCAACAGGCCAATGCTGCCGCCGATAATGAACGGCTTGCGGCCGATGCGGTCGCTGGTCAGGCCGATGACCGGCTGCACGAACAGCATGCCGATCATGATGGCGATAATGATCAGAACGCCGTGATCTTCCGAGTAGTGCAGGTTATGCGACAGGTAGCTCGGCATGTAGGTCAGCAGCATGTAATAGGTCACGTTGGTGGAGATCACGATACCGACACACACCAGCAAACTTTTCCAATGTTTGGCCGCGATCTCTTTGAACGAGGTTTTCGGCGGATTTTCGATGGCGTTGCGGTCCTCTTTCTCCATCTTGTCCACGTGCTGCTGGAACGCCGGGGTTTCTTCCAGCGCATGGCGCAGATAGAGACCGATCAGGCCCAGCGGTGCGGCGATGAAGAACGGGATACGCCAGCCCCAGTCGAGGAAGTTGGCTTCACCGACGATGCTGGAGATCAGCACCACCACGCCGGCACCCATCACAAAGCCGGCGATGGAGCCGAAGTCCAGCCAGCTGCCCATAAAGCCGCGTTTGCGGTCCGGCGAGTACTCGGCGACGAAGATCGCCGCACCGGAATATTCACCGCCGACGGAGAAGCCCTGTGCCAGCTTGGCCAGCAGCAGCAGGATCGGCGCCCAGATGCCGATCGACGCATAGGACGGGATCAGGCCGATACAGAAGGTGCTGACCGCCATGATGATAATGGTGACCGAGAGAACTTTTTGCCGGCCGAACTTGTCGCCCATGGCGCCGAAGAACAGACCACCGAGCGGACGCACCAGGAAGGGCACGGAGAAGGTCGCCAGCGCGGCGATCATTTGTACGCCGGGAGAGGCGCCGGGGAAGAAGACCTGGCCAAGCGCATAGGCGACAAAGCCGTATACGCCGAAGTCGAACCACTCCATCGCGTTGCCCAGGGCCGCCGCGGTGATCGCCTTCTTGAGTTTGCTGTCATCGATGATGGTGATGTCGTTAATGTGCATCGGTTTATGTCGTTTTTTTCTTAACTTCATATAATCATCCCTTAATGAATTATTCGTTGTTCGTGAAAGCGTAATCTCCGTTCACTGTTGTTTTCGAGTTATCAAATCGGCTAATCGAATCGCGATTCAAGACGATCCATTATCCACATTTAAGTTGTGATGTGGATCGCAAAATAACCTCGCTTATGCCGATGTTATGTCATTTAGGTGACTAATTATTTTGCATCTATAGCTTAACGTTATATCTTGCGGCGATCAAATCCAGCAGTTTAACTTAAGTGTTTGCACCGATTTGGTGCGAGATTGGTCTAATAATTGCGCGATCTGGCGATTTTTCGTCTGATTGACGATGCTTCAAGTATAGAGAGTGCGGGAGATAAAACAGGAAAAATTGATGTGTTTGCCGTCAAAAAAGACCCGGCCCGATGGCCGGGCCGGTTGGATTATGGCGCCGACGAACCGCCGAATTCCAGATAGATTTTCGCCAGATTCTGGTACTGCGCGAAGCGGTTTTCGTCTACCGCCAGTTCCGCCTGACGACGTTGCTCCTGAGCGTTGAGCCAGTCGGTAATGGTGACGGCGCCCTGTCGGTAGCGCACCTCGTTCAGCCGCTCCGATTTGCGCGCCAGCGCCAATGAAGCCCGCAACTGCGTCTCCTGCGCCAGCAGCTGCGTACGCAATGACAGTGCGTTGTTCACGTCGCCCATCGCTTTGTACAGCGCCTGCTTGAACGCCAGAACCTGCTGTTCATAGTCGTTGCGGGCGATCTTGATATCCACGCCCATTTGCCGCCATTGCAGGAACGGCAGCGTCAGACTGGCGCCGAGGCTGCCCGTCGGGTTGCGCAGGAACTCCAGTAGCGCACTGCTGCTGGCACCCAGCGAGCCGGTCAGGCTGAACGCGGGATAGTATTGCAGCCGTTTCTCGTCGACGTTGGCCAGCGCGGCGCGCAACCGCAGCTCTTTAGCGCTGAGGTCCGGGCGGCGGCTCAAGACGCTGGCGGGAATGCCGGTGTTGATCTGCGGCATCGCCGCCGTCGGCAGACGTGCGGGGGCGATGGTGGCCTGGCCTGAAGGCGCACCCAGCAGCACCGCCTGTTCATTCAGCGCCTGTTGGCGTTCGTGCTGCAATGCCAGCAGCCGGCTTTCCTGCGTCAGCAAGCTTTGCTCCGCGTTCACCACGTCCAGCGCCGAGATGCTGCCGGCGCGGTAGCGGGCGTTGGCCAGCCGCAGGGTTTCTTTGGCGTAGGCGATGCTCGCCCGGCTGACGTCGATCTGCTGATTGAGGAAGCCGATGCGCCAGTAATTGGTGGCCGCGTCGGCCAGCAGCGTCAGGCGCGCCGTCTGCAGATCCTGCTCGGAAGCCTGGCTGGCCCACTCGGCGGCGTCGCGCTGGCGCGCCAGTTTGCCCCACAGATCGACTTCATAGCTCGTAGAGAGAGAGGCGCTGCTGGTTTTGTTCCAGGCGGAGGATTCGGACAGCGGGCGATTGATGCCGCTCGTCAACGAAGCGCTGATGCTGGGCGCGGTGCTGATGCCGACGCGTTCCGCTTCGAGCCGCGCGCGGTAAACGCGCAGCACGGCGAGGGCCAAATCGTTGTTGCTCGCCATCACCTGTTGCAGCCAACGATCAAGCTCGGGATCGTGGAAATCACGCCAGTCGAACGGCGTCGGCGCGGCATTGTCTGCCGCGTGCTGCCAGCCCGCCGGGTAATTGACCTGCGGTGCCTGGTAGTCGCTTTTCAGGGCATTGCCGCAGCCGGCGGTGAGCAGGGCGGCGAGGCTTAGCGCCAGGGGGGATAAAATTTTCATGGGTTACTCGCTGGCCAATGAAACGACCGGATCCATCCTTGCCGCTTTGCGGGCGGGGAGATAACCGAAGATCATGCCGATTAAGGTTGAACAGAAAAACGCCGTTGCGGCAGCTTGCCAGGAATAGATGGCGGTGAACATGCCGCCCGCCAGCGAGGTGAACAGCGACCCGGCGGCGAGCGACAGCGCAATGCCCAATGCGCCGCCGATCAGACAGACCAGCACCGCTTCGATCATGAACTGTTGCATGATGTCGCTGCGCCGCGCGCCGACCGCCATGCGCACGCCGATTTCGTGGGTGCGTTCGGTCACCGAAACCAACATGATGTTCATCACGCCGAGGCTGCCGATCACCAGCGAGATCGAGGCTACCATCAGGATCAGCAGGCTGAGCGTCATCGAGGTGCGCTCGATCGACTTACGGAACTGATCGCGGTTGAAGGTCATGAAATCCTTGACGCCGTGGCGCTGGGTCAGCAACTGCGTGATGGCGCTGACGGCGGCGTCGCTGGCGACGTCATCCTTCAGCCGCACGGTGATGCCGCTGAGCGTGGTTTTGCCGACCATGCGGTACATCACCGTACTGTAGGGCATCCAAACGCTGATGCGGTTGGGCGCGTAGTTGCGCTCGCTTTTGGCGACGCCGACCACTCGCGCCGGCACCGAGCCGAGAAACACGATCTGGCCGAGCGGCTCGACGCCGAAGTCGCCGAACAGCGCCTGGCGCGCGTTGTCGTCGATGATCACTTCCTGCAGCGCGTTGCGATCGTCGCGGAAGGTGACGCCTTGCACCAGCGTGATGCCGTTGACGCGGAAATAGTCGCGCCCGACGCCGGTGATTGACGCGGTGGCGGATTTGCTGCGAAAACGGATGCTGTCGGACGCGCTGACTTCCGGGCTGACGCTGTCGACGAAGCTTTGCTGCGCCAGGGCGTCGGCGTCGGCCGGCACCAGGGTGCGGATGCTGTCGATGGCGTCGTCGAAGAAGTCGCGCCCCGGATAGATGCTCACCACGTTGGTGCCGAGCCCTTTGATATTCTCCAGCGTGCGTTGCTTGGCGCCTTCGCCCAACGCGACGACCGTGACCACGGCGGCGATGCCGAAGATGATGCCGGTCATGGTCAGCGCGGTGCGCAGGCGGTGGGCATTCATCGCCTTCAGCGCCATATGCAGCGATTCGCGGGTGCGGTCGATAAGACTTTGCCAGCCGCTTTGCCGGCTGCGGTTCGGCGACGGCAGCGAAGGACCGGGCGCTGACTGGCGGCCGCTGTCAGCGATGATTTCGCCGTCCCGCAGCTCGATGACGCGCTGTGCATGCTGCGCCACTTTCATGTCGTGGGTGACGATCACCACGGTGTGGCCGCGCTGATTCAGCTCACTGAGGATCGCCAGCACTTCCTGGCCGGATTGGCTGTCCAGCGCGCCGGTCGGTTCGTCCGCCAAAATGATCTCGCCGCCGTTGATCAGCGAGCGGGCGATGCTGACGCGCTGCTGCTGGCCGCCGGAAAGTTGACCAGGCTTATGGTCTTCGCGTCCCTCCAGGCCTAACCGCGCCAGCAGCTGCGCTGCGCGCCGCCGCCGCTGATCGCGCCTGTCATTGGCATAAATCGCCGGGATCTCGACGTTGCCCAGCGCGCTGAGATCGGGCATCAGGTGATAGCGCTGGAAGATGAAGCCGATATGCTCGCGGCGCAAGCGGGCCAATTCGTCAGGCGACAGATGGGCGGCGTTCTGGCCGCTGATGTAGTAGTCGCCGCGATCCGGCACGTCGAGACAGCCCATGATGTTCATCAGCGTCGATTTGCCGGAACCGGAGGCGCCGATGATCGCCACCAGTTCGCCGGCGGCGATGGTCAGATCGATGTCTTTCAACACCGTCAACGCCTGGCCGCCGTTGGTGTAGGTTCGGCTGATGCCTTTTAGCTCGATGATCGCGTTCACAGGAAGAAGCCATCCTCAGCCGATTTGGCGGCAGGCTGCGACAGCACCACGGCCTCACCGGCTTTCAGACCGCTGAGGATCTGAATGTCGACGTTGTTGGTGATGCCGGTGGTCACTTCGCGCGTTTCCAGCCGCTGGTCTTGGGTCAGCACCTGTACCTGCTGCACTTTCCCTTCGGTTTTATGCACCGCCTGGATCGGCACCAGCAGGGCGTTCTTCGCTTCGCCGAGCAGCAAGGAAACCTGCGCGGTCATGGCGATGCGCAGGCGATTTTCCGGGTTAGGTACGTCCAACAGCGCGTTGTAATAGACCGACGCATTCGAGGTGCCGGAGCCGGACGCGGAGCTGGTGCCGGCGAGAGAATCGTCTTTCATCACCGATTCCGGCGCCAGTTCGATGGTGCGCAGCGTGGCGTCGTAGCGTTTATCCGGATCGGAGAAAATCGTGAAGTATGCCTTTTGCCCTGGCGAAATGCGGGTGATGTCGGCTTCGGAGATCTGCGCCTTGATAGTCATCATATCCAGCCGCGCCAGCTTGACGATGGTCGGCGCGCTTTGGCTGGAGTTGACTGTTTGCCCCTGTTGCGTGACCACGGCGATGACGATGCCGTCCATCGGCGCGACCACGCGGGTATAGCCCAGATCGATCTTTTTCTTGTCGACGTCAATCTGCGCCTGTACCAGGCGCGCATTGAGCGAAAGCTGTTCGGCGCGGGTGGTAGCGAGCGCGGTTTCGGCGGTTTCGAAGTCTTCACGCGAGCTGGCTTCGTCGCTCAGCATGCGGCGTTGGCGTTTGAAACGTGATTCCGCCTGTTTCAGCTGCGCCTGTTTGGCCTGCAGCTCGGCTTTGATCACGTTTAGCGCCGCTTCGGCGTTGCGCAGATCGTTGCGCTGTTGCAGGTCGTCGATGTCGGCGATCGGCTGGCCTTTGGTGACGCGATCGCCCAGTTTGACCTTCAGCGATTTGACCTCACCGGAGACTCGCGCACCGACGTTGACGCGTTCGACGGCGTCCAGCCGCCCGGTGGCCAGTACGGCGTTTTCGATATCGCCCAGCCGGGCCGGTGCGGTAACGTAATCCTGTTGCGGCGGGCGTTGCCAATAGATGGCCAACGCGACAGCGACGGCGATGAAAACGATGACGGCGACCAACGCCAGGCGGCGGGAGGAGAGTTTCAGTGATGGCATACCCAGGTTTTCCATAACGATAAAAGCGGCGGTTCCAGTCTGCCATCATGGCAGCGCCAGCTTGAACTGGCGCTAAACGTCAGGCGCTTTCCCGCTGGAAAGGGGATAGTAAAGGCTTTCTCGCTAAAGATCACGGCGAGTTACTATCCGTTGGGTGTGCAACCGACGGCGATGGGCGTTATACTGGGTAAAAAACCAGTATTCATTTATCAGCAGGATGACACCGCCGCCATGATGCCGAACCGCCTCGAGCCTGAACTCGATATTTACCAATACCCGGAGCACCTGCGCGCTTGCCTGGCGTCGTTGCCCAAGGGGCCGGGCGTGTATGTGTTCCATGGCCAGAGCGAAAGCCTGCCGCTTTACATCGGCAAAAGCGTCAACGTACGCAGCCGGGTGATGGCGCATTTTCGCGCGCAGGACGAGGCTAAAATGCTGCGTCAAACCCGGCGCATCAGCTTTATCGAAACCGCCGGCGAATTGGGGGCGTTGCTGCTGGAGGCGCAGCTGATCAAGCAGCAGCAGCCGCTGTTCAACAAACGCCTGCGGCGTTCGAAGCAGCTGTGTGCGCTGCGTTTGCTGGCGGGGAACGTGACGATAGCGCATGCCAAAGAGATTGATTTCGCCGTCACGCCCGATCTCTACGGGCTGTTCGCCAATCGCCACGCCGCGTTGGAAAAGCTGCGCGCCATCGCTGACGAGCATCGATTGTGTTACGGCAAGCTGGGGATCGACAAGCTGCCCGCCGGGCGAGCCTGTTTCCGTTACAGCCTGCGCAAGTGCGCCGGCGCCTGCTGTGGCGTGGAGTCGGCGCAGGAACATGCTCTGCGGCTCAGCGCGGCGCTTGAACAGTTGCGCATCGCCTGTTGGCCGTTCGCCGGGCGCGTGGCGCTGGAGGAGCAGGGCGAGGCGCTGCGGCAGTACCATGTTATCCACAATTGGTTTTATCTGGGATCGGTCAGCAGCCTGGCGCAGGCGAAGTTGCTGCAGAGCGCGGCCAGCCACTTTGACAGCGATGGCTACAAGATTCTGTGCAAGCCGCTCATCGGTGGCGATTACCGGATTATTGCGCTGCCTTAATGCCGGAACGCTAGCGATTACCTAAGACTTATCCGTAAATGCATGACATTATGCTAAAAAAGCTTGAGTCCATAATGTTGTTATGGATAATGTCGCCCCGAAGCGAAGGAACGCGCTATTAACTCAGTTGGCAGAGTGATTGGTTTTATAATGGCTTGTTTTGGCTTGAAAATTGATAGACGCGGGTTCGAGTCCTGCATAGCGCGCCAGCTTTCTTTCCCTTCACCTCACCGCGTTTACCGTAAAGCGCACCCGGGTTGATTTGCACTATCGGCTCCTCGTTGGGATTTTCTGGTGTGCTTTACCGTAACCGCTGGCTTTCCTTCCTCTTTCTCTTTCGATCCTTTGCTAAACTGTAATCAGGCAGGCTGTCTGCCCGGCAACAGGAGGTCGATATGTCTCACTCCGAGCAACTGCAGGAGCTCTTGCAACGCGTCGCCGCCCTCGAGGCGAGGGAGAAAGCGCTGACCGCCGCATCCAACGCTTATCAGGCGATTATCACCACCATGTTGGGCAATATGGAGAAGGCCGAACGTGACCGGATCATTGCCATGATCGATCAGGCCCATGAAATCGCCTACGCCCGCGCCATTCAACGCAGCAACGAACCGCAAAAGCAAAAAATCAAACAGGCCGACGACGTCGCCCAGCGCATGTTCATGTTTGCGCAAGGCAAAGCCGCTCAGCCGCGCTGAAGCCGAACTATAACAGTTGCCGTCATTAAGTTGGCTAACTGATCTACCCGGCAAAACTGTACTTGTGTTACTTTTAGCGGTGAGATTTGATGGCAATGCTGTTTCCAGCATAAGGTTGTAACGATGGACGCGATTAAAAGCATCTTGGTTAAAGAGATTGAACAGATCAATCGGCGCGAGGGGCGCGACGGCAAGCCGCGTTTCAACAGCGAATTCGCCCGCACTCACCGCTATTTGTGCCTTGCCATGTTCGCCGGTTACTTCGCGGTGATCGCCGTGATGTATCAGGTGCCGTATATGGGGATGTATGCCTTCCTGGGCTTCACCGCCTTCGTGCTGTTCATGTTCGCCATGCTGCTGATCGAGATTCGGCCGGTGTATCGTTTCGAGGACATCGGGGTGCTGGATTTGCGGGTTTGCTACAACGGCGAATGGTACTTCACCCGCGCGCTGTCGCCTTATGCGGTGCAGCAGCTGCTGGATGAGCCGTCCATCGGCGCCGCGCTGAAACAGAAGATGCGAATCATCATCGGCAACAAGGGCGAAATCGATTTCTACGACGTGTACGACATGGCCTACGGAAAAAAGCCGCAGGATGAGCCGTCTCAGCTGGCGGCGGCGAACTGAAAGGTTTCCGGCCGGCGGCTTGTCGATTATACTCAGCGTTTGAACGTGAAGCAGAATAAGGACCAAGCGATGAGCGATGATATTTTCGATTTTGATATCGATGCCGAACTGGCGAAAGCCGAAGAAAAAGCGGCGCAGAAGGTAAAAGAGGTTCCTGAGTTCCTCGAGGACGAAGCGGACTGCGAAGGCTGCAAGATCTGATCGCCTGCCCCATAAAAAAAACCGCCGCGGCGGTTTTTTTTATGTCTGAGCATCGCGCGGCGTCAATCCAGCACGAATCCCCAGATCAGGAACGCCGCCACCAAAATCAGGCAAAGCGCGGACACCGTCACCAGTATTTTCCCCAGAATGTCTTTTTCTTGTTCCCGCTGCGTCACGTTGAAGTTATCCAATTAAAAGTCTATGGACCAAACCGGCGATGCCGAGATCGAGCGCCGCTACGCCCAGCGCCATGATCATTATCACCGAAAGAAATCGAGTCTTGCCGTTCACATCCCTAATCCCTGTCGGCGCCGTTATATCAAAGGGATATAATTTGGCGGCGCCGTACTGCATACATCGTGATAGAGATTAAGAGCGTTCTTAAGGCCAGAAGTTCCCTCATCTGATAGGCCGGCGCCTGAGCTGCAGCGTTAGTCGGTCACGATCCGCACGCCTATCTTGCTGACTTGATTGCCTTCCATTTCGGCGATGGTCCAGGTCAGACCGTCCCATTCCACCTGGTCGCCGATGACCGGTTCACCGCCGATCAATTGAATAACAAACTGGCCGAGCGTCTGCTGCTCATCCACGTCGTCTTGCAGATTGAGGCCATAGACCTGCGAGATATCGCTCAAACGGGCGTCGGACTGCAGGATAAAGTCGCCGAAGAACCGCTCATCGAGCGTCACGGCCGGCGCCTGGCTGAACAGCTTGCCGAGGATCGGCAGATCGTGCTCATGGCCGATAACGCACAGAATATCGTTCTCTCGCAGCCGGGTGCTGCCGCTCGGGTGCAGCAGTTCTTTGCCGCGGAACAGGGCGGCGATGCGGGTGTTGGGCGGCATTTTCAGCTCGCGCAGCGCCGCGCCGACGCACCAGTTTTCCGCCGAAAGTTGATAGACGAACTGCTCCCACTGGTTTTCCGGGTGCACGTCCAGCCCGACGCGGGAGATCGGCGTCAGCGCCGGCGGCACGATCACCTTGGCTTTTTTGGCGGCGAAAGACAGCGTGGTGCCCTGCAGCAGCAGGGAGACCAGCACCACGAAGAACGCCACGTTGAAGAACAGCTGGGCGTTGGGCAAGCCGGCCATCATCGGGAACACCGCCAGGATCACCGGCACCGCGCCGCGCAGGCCAACCCAGGAGATAAAGCCGCGCTCGCGCAGGGTAAAGCTGCGAAACGGCAGCAGGCCGATAAACACCGACAGCGGGCGGGCGAACAGGATCATCCACAGCGACAGCAGCAGGGCAGGGATGGCGATCGGCAGCAGCTCGTGTGGATTAAGCAGCAGGCCGAGCACCAGGAACATGCCGATCTGGCTGAGCCACGCCAGGCCATCGAAGGTTTGCACGATGCCGTGACGGTTGCGGATCGGCCGGTTGCCCAGCAGCAGGCCGCACAGGTACACCGCCAGAATGCCGCTGCCGTCCAGCGCGGTGGTCAGCGCGAAAATGAGAATGCCGCCGCTCACCGCCAGCAACGGATAGAGGCCGTCGGCCAGCTTGATGTGGTTGATCAGCGTCAGCAGCAGCCAGCCGCCGCCCAAACCGAAGACGATGCCCATGCCGAACTGCTGCATCAGATGCAGCGGGAAGGTCCAGCTCAGCGCGGTTTCCCCGGCGGCGATCATCGCAATCAACGTGATGGTGAGAAATACCGCCATCGGATCGTTGCTGCCGGATTCGATCTCCAGCGTGGCGCTAACGCGTTCGTTCAAGCCTTTGCCGCCGAGGAGCGAGAAGACTGCAGCGGCGTCGGTGGAACCGATGATGGCGCCGATCAGCAACCCCTGCAGCAGATCGAGATTGAACAGCCAGGCGGCGGCCATGCCGGTCAGGCCGGCGGTGATCACCACGCCAATGGTGGCGAGAGAGAGCGCCGGCCACAGGGCGACGCGGAAAGAGCTGACCCGGGTGCGCATGCCGCCGTCGAGCAGGATCACCGCCAACGCGAGGTTACTGACCAGATAAGCGACCGGGTAATTGCTGAAGACGATACCGCCTGGCCCGTCGACGCCGGCCAGCATGCCGATCGCCAGGAAGATCACCAGGATCGGAATGCCGAGCCGGGAAGAAAATGAGCTGAGCAGAATGCTTGCCCCCACCAGCACGGCACCGATGACGAACAAACTGTTAATGGTGCTGGCATCCAAAATATCGCTCTCCTGAGGCTGGGGGATAGGGGGCACTGCGCTGGTGTCGATGATAACGTGTTTAGTGGGTAAAACGCCAAGGCTGATTGCGAAAACAACCGATCAATTATTGCCCTTTGGTGCGATTAACCGAAGAAAGTGAGGGGAAGAGGGAGAATGCTGCCTTTTATCCAACATTATCAGTCTGCTGTATTTCTGCTTTGGCAACAATGCCCGATCGTGGCTGAGGGAAAAACCATTAAGCCCGCGCAGGCAGGCTTAATGGTTTGCAGGCGCGGCAGGGTTAATGGTCGAGCGATTCCAGCGCCCGCTTGATTAGCTCGGTCGCCAGCTTGCTTTCCGTTTCGGAAATGCCGTCGAGATTGAAGTTGGCGAGTTCAGTTACCAAAACGCTGCGTTCTTTGCCGCTGATCGAAGCGTCCAGCGCCGACAGCAGCCGGCCGAGGATCTTCAGCAAGGTGGCGTTTTCCGCTACGGCTTCCTCAGCCGGTGGGGTTTTATCGGTCATTCAAAATCCTCTCTGTCGTGACGGAAGGGAGAAACAGCTAGCGCCATCGAATATATCAAGCGGTCGCGCAGCCCCTCGGGGGTGTTGAGCCCAATCGCTACCGTAAGGCAGGGATCCGGATTTCTACTTATGCATTGCAGTTATAACGCCTAGGTTATCTATGCAGCCGTATCACTTTGCCTTAACGGTCGACGCCAGGCTGAGCAATGTGTGCTCTGCATGCAAACCACCAGTATAGGCTTTTTACGCGGCGTAAATATGACAGGAAATCCCTGCAAACGATCGGGTTTACAGGGAGGGAAGGCTATTGCGGCTTGCCGGAGAACAGGAAACGCAGCACCGGAATACGCTTATGCAGTTCATATAAAGCGAAGGCCAGCGAGAACACAAACAGCAGGCCCAGCAAGAATCCCAACAGATTGTTGCCGATATAAGGCGTCACGAAAGCGCCATATATCAGCGTCAGAGGATGGTGCACCAGATATATAAACAGCGAGGCGTTGACCAGATAGGTGATGCGCGGCGAGTGATAATTCAGCAGGTTATGCCCGAAAGAGAACACCACATTGGTCATCAGAATCCCCATTAGGGTTTTGATCACCACTTCCAGTTCGAACATATAGCTGCTGTGCGCCAGCAGTTTCTGGTTCAGCATATACGCGATAAACAGCAGCAGCGAACCGAGCAGCGCCAGCGGCGAACGGCGCAGGAAAATCTCCTTAAGCCACACGTACTTAAACGCATAGGCGCCGAGGATGAAGAACGGCAGGTAGAACATCGTCTCCATCACCACGAAATTGAACAGGCCGTTGGATAATAGCTGCGGCGCGAAAATCAAAATAATACGGTGCGCGGCCGAATAGCATACCGCATAAATAAAGAAATACAGTGAGATGTTTCCTAATCCCCGCATTCTATTTATTAAGGCTGGGATATGCTCACGGGTTTGACGCTTGATTTTACGGAACAGATAAAAACAGGCGCAGGTTAACAGTGATAACGTCAATAAGAACCACAGATGAGAAACCAATTCCCAAACTGTTACATTTATTTTCTGATAGAGAGAAAACGTATCCCAGCCATTTAATTTATCGGTGAAATATTTCAGCATAAAGAACTGCGGCACCGTTATTAGCGGGATGGAACTCAGCAGCGGGATCGCCACCCGTTCCAGCCTGACCTTCAGCCACTGATGTCGCTCGTAGCGTTCGTAAAGCATGTAGGAGAAGTAGCCGGATATCACGAAGAACACCTGCATGCGGAAGGCGTGGATGAAGTCGTTCAGCACCGTGAGCGAGAAGGAGGGCGACGCGCTGTTCACCGCCCAGGCATGGCTGGAATAAATCAGGGAGAGGTGAAACGGAATGCCGAGCAACATCAAATAGGCTCGGATCGAATCGAGGAAAAACTCGCGCTGTTTGCTGCCTTTAGTCATAGATTACCGCTGGTGATTTAATCGGGTGCTCATTAACACGCTTAATAAGTCGTCAAAGGTTAAATTGTTATCCGAAACCCTACTATAGCCCCCCGCATTTTTCCATAGCGTCTTGTTGCGCGGCTTGCTACGCTGGTGCTCCATCAGCTGCTTAAACAATGAGCCGTAAACATGAACCATCCATTTATCATGTTGTCGGAAAGCTGAGTAATCCATTAATATGGATTTAAAATGATTTGAGCACACGAATAGGGGGGGATGTGCTAGTTAATATATTATCCGGACAACCACGCGCCGCGAGCGTTCGTTGGTTAGGTGCCACCGTATTGTTCACGCTGTTCAGTGCGCCGGCGTGGGCCTTTTCTATTGATGATGTGGCCAAGCAGGCGCAGGATCTGGCTGCGAAAGGTTTCGAAGCCCCGAAGAGCAACCTTCCTTCTCAGTTCCGCGAGATGAAGTTCGCAGACTATCAGCAGATTCAGTTCAATCACGATAAAGCCTATTGGAGCAAGCTGAAAACCCCTTTCAAGCTTGAGTTTTATCATCAGGGGATGTACTTCGATACGCCGGTGAAAATCAACGAGGTCACCTCCACCAGCGTAAAACAGATTAAATACAGCCCGGATTACTTCAATTTCGGTTCGGTCAAGCACGATCCTGAATCGGTGAAGAACCTCGGCTTTGCCGGCTTTAAGGTGATCTACCCGATCAACAGCGCCGACAAAAACGATGAGATCATGAGCCTGCTGGGCGCGAGCTATTTCCGCGTGGTGGGTAAAGGGCAGGTTTACGGGCTTTCCGCTCGTGGCCTGGCTATCGATACCGCTTTGCCGTCCGGCGAAGAGTTCCCGCGTTTCCGCGAATTCTGGGTTGAGCGTCCGAAGCAGGGCGACAAACACCTGGTGATCTACGCGCTGCTGGATTCCCCGCGCGCTACCGGCGCTTACCGTTTCACGGTGATCCCGGGTCGCGATACCACCGTGGACGTCGAGTCCAAAGTGTTCCTGCGCGACAAAGTGGGCAAACTGGGCCTGGCGCCGCTGACCAGCATGTACCTGTTCGGGCCAAACCAGCCGTCGCCGACGCTGAACTACCGCCCGGCGCTGCACGATTCCAACGGCCTGTCCATCCACGCTGGCAACGGCGAGTGGATCTGGCGCCCGCTGAACAATCCTAAACACCTGTCCGTCAGCACCTATACCGTCGAGAATCCGAAAGGCTTCGGCCTGCTGCAGCGCGGCCGCAACTTCAAGGATTACGAAGATCTGGACGATCGTTACGATCTGCGCCCGAGCGCCTGGATCGAACCGAAGGGCGACTGGGGTAAAGGCAAGGTCGAGCTGGTGGAGATCCCGACGGCGGATGAAACCAACGACAACATCGTCGCATTCTGGACGCCGGACACCTTGCCGGAAGCCAAAAAACCGCTGACGCTGAGCTACCGTCTGAACTTCACCCGCGATGAAGATAAACTGCATTCGCAAGACATTGCCTATGTGGCGCGCACTATGCGTTCGACCGGCGACGTGAAGCAGTCGAACCTGATTCGCGAGCCTGACGGCAGCGTGGCCTTCCTGGTCGACTTCGTCGGCCCGGTGCTGAAAGGGCTGGACGCCAACACGCCGGTCGCTTCTCAGATCAGCATCGGCGACAACGGTGAAATGGTAGAAAACAACGTCCGCTATAACCCAGTGACCAAAGGCTGGCGCCTGACGGTGCGTCTGAAAGTGAAAGACGACAAAAAACCGGTAGAAATGCGCGCGGCGCTGGTCAATGGCGATAAGACTCTGTCGGAAACCTGGAGCTATCAGCTACCTGCCAATGAATAAGCCTACTCAACCCGCCCAGGATTATCTTGCGGCGCTGCCTCTGACCGCTGAGCGGTCGGAGGCGCTCACCCCTCAAACGGCGGATGACGCTCAGGCACTGGAGGCGCTCCATCGGCAGATGGGCGCCGCCGACGCCAACGTCAATAGTTTGTCGGCGGATGACGTGGCGCTGGCCTCGGTCAAGCCGCGTATCGAAAGCGCCTGGCCGGATGCGGTCAGCGATGACGACTTCGATACCGACGCCGAAGGGCGCGCCATTCTGAAAGCGACGCCGCCGATCAAACGCACCACCATGTTCCCGGAAGCCTGGCGCACCAACCCGGTGGCGCGCTTCTGGGATTCTCTGCTGGGGCGTTCGCCGCACAATCGGCACGCCACCAAAGAGGAGGCCGAGGCCGAGAACCGCTGGCGTGTCGTCGGTTCGATGCGCCGCTATGTGCTGCTGGTGCTGATGCTGGTGCAGACCGGCATCGCCACTTGGTACATGAAAACCATCCTGCCTTATCAGGGCTGGGCGCTGATCGATCCTATCGCCATGCTGGATCAGGACCTGATGCAGTCGGTGTTGCAGCTGCTGCCGTATGTGCTGCAGACCGGCATTCTGATCCTGTTCGCGGTGCTTTTCTGCTGGGTCTCGGCCGGTTTCTGGACCGCGCTGATGGGCTTCCTGCAACTGCTGATCGGCAAGGACAAATACAGCATTTCCTCCACCATCAAGGGTGATGAGCCGATCAACCCGGCGCACCGCACCGCGCTGATCATGCCGATCTGCAACGAAGACGTCGAGCGCGTGTTCGCCGGTCTGCGTGCGACCTATGAGTCCGTCGCCGCCACCGGTCAGCTGGAACACTTCGATATCTACGTGCTGAGCGACAGCTACGATCCGGACATTTGCGTGGCCGAGCAAAAGGCGTGGATGGAACTGTGTCGCGATGTCGACGGCCACGGCCGTATCTTCTATCGCCGCCGCCGCCGCCGCGTAAAACGCAAGAGCGGCAACATCGACGACTTCTGCCGTCGCTGGGGCGGCGAGTACAGCTACATGGTGATCCTGGACGCCGACAGCGTGATGAGCGGCGAATGCCTCACCGGGCTGGTGCGCCTGATGGAAGCCAACCCGAACGCCGGCATCATCCAGTCCGCGCCGAAGGCGTCCGGTATGGATACCCTGTATGCGCGCGTGCAGCAGTTCGCCACCCGCGTTTACGGGCCGCTGTTTACCGCCGGTCTGCATTTCTGGCAGTTGGGCGAGTCGCACTATTGGGGCCATAACGCCATCATCCGCGTGAAGCCGTTTATCGAGCACTGTGCGCTGGCGCCGCTGCCGGGCGAGGGCTCTTTCGCCGGTTCTATCTTGTCGCACGACTTCGTTGAGGCCGCGCTGATGCGCCGCGCCGGCTGGGGCGTGTGGATCGCTTACGATCTGCCGGGCAGTTACGAAGAGCTGCCGCCGAACCTGTTGGATGAGCTGAAGCGCGACCGTCGCTGGTGCCACGGCAACCTGATGAACTTCCGCCTGTTCCTGGTGAAAGGCATGCACCCGGTGCACCGGGCGGTGTTCCTCACCGGCGTGATGTCCTACCTGTCGGCGCCGCTGTGGTTCATGTTCCTGGCGCTCTCCACCGCGTTGCAGGTGGTGCACACGCTGATGGAGCCGCAATACTTCCTGCAGCCGCGGCAGCTGTTCCCGGTTTGGCCGCAGTGGCGGCCAGAGCTGGCGATAGCGCTGTTCTCCACCACGCTGGTGCTGCTGTTCCTGCCGAAGCTGCTCAGCATCGTGCTGATCTGGGCCAAGGGCGCGAAAGAGTATGGCGGGGCGTTCCGTCTGTTCATTTCGATGCTGATGGAAATGCTGTTCTCGGTGCTGCTGGCGCCGGTGCGCATGCTGTTCCATACCGTGTTCGTGGTGAGCGCTTTCCTTGGTTGGGAAGTGGTGTGGAATTCGCCGCAGCGTGACGATGACGATACGCCGTGGGGCGAAGCGTTCCGCCGCCATGGTTCGCAGATGTTGCTGGGCCTGGTGTGGGCCGGCGGCATGGCGTGGCTGGATCTGCGCTTCCTGTGGTGGCTGTCGCCGATCGTGTTCTCGCTGATCCTGTCGCCGTTCGTGTCGGTGCTGTCGAGCCGCGCGACGCTGGGCATGAAAAGCAAACGCGCCAAGCTGTTCCTGATCCCGGAAGAGTACAATCCGCCGCGTGAGCTGCTGGCGACGGAAGAGTACCTGCATCTCAACCGTAATCGTGCGCTGACCAACGGCTTTATGCACGCGGTGGTCAACCCGTCCTTCAACGCGCTGGCGACAGCGCTGGCGACGGCGCGTCACCATCTGCGCGCCACGCTCGATCGCAACCGCGAAGAGCGGGTGAACGAAGCGTTGCAGCTGGGGCCGGAGAAGCTGGTGAAGGGCAAACGTCTGGAGCTGTTGAGCGATCCGGTCACCCTGGCTCGTCTGCACCAGCGCGTCTGGCTGTTGCCGGAAGGCGCCGCCTGGCGTGAGCATTATCAGCAGTTGCCGCATAACCCGCTGGCGCACCCAACGGGCCGGCGTTAACCGCTAAACGGCAACGCTCGACGGGGAATGCGCATCGCGCGTTCCCCGTTTTTTTTACCTTTTGCTTACGCGCGCCGGTACCGGTGGAGAAAGGGAACTGTGATAGACTGCGGCCAATGCATTGTTCACTCGCGAAACAACCCTTTGCTCAGAGTTAATGTCGTGACGCTCTCTTCCTACTTTCGCCTGGCCTGCGTGGCGGCCGGCGTGATGGTCTTAACCGGTTGCGGCAGCATCATCAGCCGCACCGTGCCCGGTGCCGGGCATGGCCATCAGTATTATCCCGGCGTGCAGTGGGATCTGCGCGATACGCCCTGGCGCTACGTCACGGTGATAGACGTGCCGCTGTCGATGGTGGTGGACACCTTTATGCTGCCGTTCGATGCGCAGCATGGCCCCTATGAATAGATCCGTTCAGCGGGTGGCGAACACCACCAGCTGATAACCTTTTTGTCCGCAGTGGAAAGGCGTCAGCGCCGTCATGCCCAGCCCCTGCACGTGAGCGGCCAGCGAATGCGGGTTGTCGTCGTCGATAAACAGCGCGCCCACGTCGTAGTCATGGCGGGTGTGCGCTTTGACCGCGTCGTAGAGGCGTTTCAGCACGCCCTTGCCGCGCCAGGCGGCGTCGAGGCAGACCGGGCCGTAGAGAAACACTCGCTGCTCGCTCAGCGCCCGGCCAGCGAAGGACTGCGTGACGAGCGTTGCCAGCATCGCGTCCACCACCGGCGGCCGCGGTTGCACGTCGGCGGGCATCAGGCAAACAAATCCTGCCAGTTGGCCATCCTGTTCCGCCACTACTATGCCGATGCCGCGGTTGATCGCCGCCAGCTGTGCCTCATTCATGCGCGAAACGATAAATCCCTGCCTTTTTTGGCGCTCGTCGAGCGCTTCCGGCACGTTTTCCCCCTGCAGCTGCAAAATGGCGGGGTAGTCACTGGGACGGGCCTGACGAATAATCATGTTGCCTCCTTGGCGATAAAATCTCTGGAGCGGATTAGCGCTCATCCCATTCATCGGCGGCGGCCTGGCCCTCTTCGGTGTCCAGCGGCGGCTCGAGCTGGAAGTCGCCTTCTTCCCATTCGTACAGGGTATTTTCGTCTATCCACTCGGTGGTGATCTCCACCTCGTCGTAGTCACCGTCGAAAATCGCCTGCGCCGCCGCACCGCTGCGTAGCGTCAGGCATTCCACCGCTTCGCCTTCGTCTTCGAAGAACTCCGCCTGCCACATCGTATCGCCATCCTGCATCACGTACTTTTGCAGATTGAACTGCTGCGGCACCGGCGGTTCGCCATCGCTGCCGCCTTCTGCGGTGTCGATAAACTCTTCGCGTGCGGCCTCGATGGCTTCTTCCAGGGTTGCATACAGGCTCATGTTCGCCTCCGTTGACGATGAGAGTAAAGCGCCCGGCGTACTGTTGGCGCGGTGGGAGAAATATCAAAACTAATTGTTGTCTGACTGGCGCAGGATGCAAATTTTTTTATTGTCCGTTGTGCGACGACGATTGTCTGCAAAGCGGGAGAAGCAGAGGCGGAGGCGGGAAATAATGACGTTATCGTTCACCCAGGCGTCAGGAGAAGCCCATGTTAATCGACCCTTCACACAAATACCGACCGTTCCCGCCGGTGGCGTTACCGGATCGCCAGTGGCCTTCACGCACGCTGCGACAGGCGCCGCGTTGGTGCTCCAGCGATCTGCGCGACGGCAATCAGGCGCTGGCGGAGCCGATGGATAATGCGCGCAAACGCGAGTTTTATCAGTTGCTGTTGCAGTGCGGTTTCAATGAGATCGAAGTGGCTTTCCCTTCGGCGTCGCAAACGGACTTCGACTTTGTGCGCGCGCTGATCGACGAGCGGCTGATCCCGGACGACGTCACGATTCAGGTGCTGACGCAGTCGCGCGATGATCTAATCGATCGCACTTTTGAGGCATTGCAGGGCGCCCCGCGGGCCATCGTACATTTGTATAACGCCACTGCGCCGATGTTTCGCGACATCGTGTTCCGTCAGGATAAGGCGGCGACCGTGGCGCTGGCGGTGAACGGCGCGCGCCGCATTCGCCGACATTGCGAGGCGCAGCCCGATACCGCCTGGTGCTTCGAGTATTCGCCGGAGACCTTCTGCTTTACCGAATTGGAGTTCGCGCTGGAGATCTGCGAAGCGGTGGCGGATGTATGGCAACCGGGGGCACAACGGCCGATGATCATCAATCTGCCGGCGACGGTGGAGGTGAGCACGCCCAACGTGTATGCCGATCAGATCGAATGGTTCTGTCGCCATTTCAGTCGTCGCGCCGACGTGACGATCAGCGTGCACCCGCATAACGATCGCGGTACTGGCGTGGCTTGCGCGGAGCTGGCGCTGTTGGCCGGCGCCGACCGCGTCGAAGGTTGTCTGTTCGGCAACGGCGAACGCACCGGCAACGTCGATCTGGTCACGCTGGCGTTGAATCTCTATACCCAGGGCGTGGCGCCGGGCCTGGACTTCAGCCGCCTGAAGCAGGTGGTGGAGGTGGTGGAGCAGTGCAATCAGCTGCCGGTGCATCCTCGCCATCCTTATGCCGGCGAGTTGGTGTTTACCGCCTTCTCCGATTCGCATCAGGATGCGATCAAGAAAGGCTTCGCCGCACAGCGGCAGCGGCAAGACGGCCGCTGGCAGGTGCCTTACCTGCCGCTCGATCCCGCCGATGTCGGTTGCAGCTATGAGGCGGTGATCCGGGTCAACAGCCAGTCCGGCAAAAGCGGCGCCGCCTGGCTGTTGGAACAGAATCATGGGCTGGCGTTGCCGCGCAGTTTGCAGATCGATTTCAGCCAGGTGGTACAGCGGGCGACCGACGGCAGCGGTAAGGAAATGAGCGTCGCACAGCTGTGGCGTTTATTCCGCGACACTTACGGGCTGGTGGAGCAGCCGTGCTTGCAGCTGCTGAGCTACCAGACGGAAAGCCACGGCGCAGAGGCATACAGCTTCAACGCACGAGTCGCTTGCGCAGGAGAACAATTGCGGCTGCAGGGAGCCGGCAACGGTCTGCTTTCCAGCGCGGTGGATGCGTTACGTCAGCGTTTCGGCTTGCCGTTGGCGATCGAGGATTACCACGAACACACGTTAGGGCATCAGAGCGACAGTCGAGCGGTGGCCTACATTCGCTGCGTCTTGCCGCATGGAGAGGCGAGCTACGGCGTTGGCATCGACGTCGACTCCGCCAGTGCCTCGCTGCAGGCGCTGTTCAACGTTGCCGGGCGCTATCTGGCGTCGCGGTTCGAGTGAAATAGTCGCTGGGCGCGACGCCCAGCACCCGGCGAAACATGGCGCTGAACGCGCTGGGGCTGTCATAGCCGAGATCCAGCGCGACTTCCAATACTGAACGGCCGGTCGCCAGCGCGTTTAATGCCGCCAGCAAACGGGCGCGTCGCAGCCAATCGCTAAAACGCAGCCCGGTTTCTCGCTGGAAGCGTCGTGACAGGGTGCGTCCGCTGACGCTGAGGCGAGCGGCCGCCTGTTCCAGCGTCCAGGGCTGCGCCGGTGAGGTCTGTATATGGCGGCACAGGGCGAGCAGCGAGGCTTCGCGCGGTTCCGGCAGGTGCAGCGGCAGGATCGGCAGCATCCTTAACTCATCCAGAATCAGTTCCATCACCCGCTCATCGCGCCCGCCGCTTGGGTAGCCTGGCGCAATCTCCATCGCACAGATAATCAGCTCGCGCAGCAATGGCGAAACCTGCACCACCTGGCATTGGGCCGGCAGATCGGCGCGCGCCAACGGATCGACGAACAACGTTCTGGCTGCCACCTGGCCAGTGATGCGCAGGCTGTGCACCATTTTCGCCGGCACCCAGACGCCGCGGCCGGGCGGCACAACCCAGCTGCCAAGCCGGGTTGTGACCTGCACTACACCGCTCAGGCTGTGTATCAGCTGTGCGCAATGATGGTAGTGCTCCGGCTCGCTGTCGCCGTGGCGATAATCTTTGGCTAATGGCCGGATAGGCTGATTGGCCGGCAGAACGTCGTGAAACAACAGCATGGTGAGTGTTCTCCGCGCGGCGAAAAGGGAATAACAGCATGCCATGAGGCGCGGTTTAGCACCAGCCGGTGGCGCGGCACGGTTAGATGGTATATAAAATGATATTATATAATTTTATAAATTGTTTGGAGGGTCAATGGACATAGACGCGATGCGCAAGGCGGCGGCGCAGGCCGGCGCGATGCTGCGCACCTTAGGCAATGAAGATCGGCTGCTGCTGCTGTGCCGGCTCAGCCAGGGAGAAATGGCGGTGAGCGAGTTGGCGCAGGCGCTGGATATCCGCCAGCCGACGCTGTCCCAACAGCTTGGCGTGCTGCGTGAGGAAGGCTTGGTCTCCACCCGGCGCGCCGGCAAGCAGATTTACTATGCGGTGGCCGATGCCAAAGCGCTGGCGCTGCTCCATACCCTGTATCAACTCTATTGCCCACAGCCGGAGAACCGCGATGAACATTGACTGGCAACATTTCACGCCTTATTCCGCGTTGGCGGGCGGGGCCATTATCGGCGCAGCGGTGGCGCTGCTGCTGCTGTTCAACGGCCGGATCGCCGGTATCAGCGGCATTACCGGCGGCTTATTGAGCGCCGGCGGTCGGGAGCGGGGCTGGCGCGTCGCATTTATTGGCGGGTTGTTGCTCTCTCCCTGGCTGTATGCTGCCGCTGCGGCTTTGCCGTCCGGTGAGATCGCGACCGGCAGCGGCTGGCTGGCGGCCGCAGGGCTGTTGGTGGGATTGGGCACTCGATTGGGCAGCGGTTGCACCAGCGGGCACGGCGTGTGCGGCGTCGCAAGGTTGGCGCCGCGTTCGCTGGCCGCCACGGCGGTGTTCATGCTGCTGGGGTTTATGACCGTCTGGCTGATGCGCCACCTGTTGGGAGGGTGAAAATGCTTAAATCGTTGTTGGCGTTGCTGAGCGGCGTCATTTTCGGTCTGGGGCTGATCGTCGCCGGCATGGCCAATCCGGCTAAGGTGTTGGCGTTTCTCGACGTTACCGGCCAGTGGGATCCTTCGCTGGCGTTAGTGATGGCTGGGGCGATCGCGGTAGCGGCGCCGGCCTTCCTGTGGGCGCGGCGACGCGAACGGAGCCTGTTGGGGGAAACATTGCAGATACCGGCCGCCGGACGTGTGGATCGCCGTTTGCTGGCGGGCAGCGCGCTGTTCGGCATCGGCTGGGGCATCGCGGGCATCTGCCCCGGCCCCGCCTGGGTGCTGGCGGGAGCGGAGATGCAGCGGGTGTGGCCGTTCCTGTTGGCGATGCTGGCGGGTATGGCGCTGTATGAAATTATCATGAGGCGGAGGCGTTCATGTCGATAGCCAAAGCGGTGTTGCGCATCGCGCGCCCCACGGATCGGTTGCAAGAGATCGCCGCGCTGTATTGCCGCGGGTTGGGATTCGAAAGGCTGGGTGAGTTTGTCGATCATCAGGGCTTTGACGGCATTATGATCGGGCATCCGCAGCATGCCTACCATCTGGAGTTCACACAGCATCGCGGAGTGCGAGTCGGACAGGCGCCGACGCAGGATCATCTGCTGGTGTTTTATCTGCCGGATGAGAACGATTGGCGCGCAGCGTGTGAGCGGATGCGGGCGGCGGGGTTCCTATCGGTCGCCGCCTATAATCCCTATTGGGATCGGGCGGGGCAAACCTTTGAAGATCCTGATGGCTACCGGGTGGTATTGCAACATCAGGCCTGGCAAGCATAAAAAAAACCGGCGCATCGAGCGCCGGTTTGCGAGATGAAAACGGTTTATCCGTCAGGCGTTGGTCGCCGGTTTTGGCGCGCTCTTGGACTGGGTATTTTCCAGCATGCGGCGAATCGGTACGATCAACACAATCAGCACGGCGGCGCAAATCAGCAGCGCGACTGAGCAGCGAGCGAACAGATCAGGCAGCATATTCAGTTGGTCGGCCTTGACGTGACCGCCGATCAGACCGGCCGCCAGGTTGCCCAGCGCACTGGCGCAGAACCACAGCCCCATCATTTGCCCGCGCATTCTCTCCGGCGCCAGCAGCGTCATGGTAGCCAGCCCGATCGGGCTCAGACACAGTTCACCCAGCGTCAGCATCAGGATGCTGCCCACCAGCCACAGTGGCGATACGCCGGCGCCGCCATTGCTCAGCACGTTCTGCGCGGCCAGCATCATCAGGCCGAAGCCGCCGGCGGCGCACAGGATGCCGATCACGAACTTGGTGATGCTGCTCGGACGCACGTTATTGCGCGCCAGCGCAGGCCAGGCCCAGCTGAACACCGGCGCCAGCAGGATGATGAACAGGGCGTTGATCGACTGGAACCACACCGCCGGGATCTCGAAGCCGCCAATCATGCGATTGGTGTAATCGTTGGCGAACAGGTTGAACGAGGTCGGTTTCTGCTCAAACGCCGACCAGAAGAACGCGGCGGAGATCAGCAGGATGAAGCACACCAGCAGGCGTGCGCGCTCTTTGCGGCTCAGGCCGGCAAAGGCGAACAGATAGATGAAGTACAGGGTGACCGACGCGGCGATCACGTACACCAGCACGCTGGCCACCTCGACCGGGTTGATGACGATGGTGCCTTGGGCGATCAGCACGATGACGGCCACCAGGATGGCCGCCAGCGCCAGCAACCAGGCGCCGACGCCTTTTTTCTTCGCGACCGGGCTGTTCCAGGTGGAGTCCAGGCCCACTTCGCGGTCATAGCGTTTCATTGCCGGTACGGCGAACACCCGGAAGATCACCAGCGCCACCAGCATCCCGATACCGCCGATGCCGAAGCCCCAGTGCCAGCCGTGTGATTTGATCAGCCAGCCGGAGATCAGCGGAGCGATGAACGAGCCGATGTTGATGCCCATGTAGAACAGCGAGAAACCGCCGTCGCGGCGCGCATCGCCTTTCTTGTACAGCGTGCCGACCATCACCGAGATACAGGTCTTGAACAGGCCGGAACCGAGCACGATGAACATCAGGCCGATGAAGAACAGGTTGGTGCCCATCACCGCGGACAGGGCGATCGACAGGTGGCCGAGCGCGATCAGGATCGAGCCGTACCAGACGGCCTTGCGTTGGCCGAGCCAGTTGTCCGCCAGCCAGCCGCCCGGCAGCGCCGCCAGGTACATGCTGCCGGCGAAGATGCCGACGATCGCCGAAGCGTTCTCACGCGCCAGACCCAGACCGCCGTCGTACACGGTGGCGGCCATAAACAGGATCAGCAGCGGACGGATGCCGTAGAACGAGAAGCGCTCCCACATTTCGGTGAAGAACAGCGAACCCAGCGGATAGGGATGGCCGAAGAAGGTCTGGCTTTCTGACTTATTGACAGAGGATTGCATAACGATTTCCCAATAAAAGGCGCTGCAAGGCTGCAGCCCGTACTGTGGTATGTATGTGTATTTAATGAAGGCGCTCCGCCCAATGCGGATTACCCGACAAAACCGCGGCTGCAACGCTGATAAACCGTGGAAAGCGTGCTGACCTTTTCTTCACTTGGCCGATGGTTCACATCTGGCGTGATATTATTTAACCATTTGATAACTGGTCGTTGGTTTTGTCTAGTACCTGTATCCCATTTTTTAGACGAAAAGTCGACAAGCATCTCCTTTTCTGGTTTTTCCGTTGGTTAAAGCAGGAATAAGATTGACAGCGGGTTTTATGTGCTGAAAGTTTGTTTTTTGTTGATAAACAAACTGTTGCGATAAGAATGTTCTGAGTGAGGCGAAAATTCACCGCTTCGGGGGAGGCACTATTAAAAGTAGGGGAAATGCGCCGTTGATCCGGTCAACGGCGAAAACTGGCGATAAATGCAGCTATTGTTCCTCTTGCAGCGTGTCTTCCCGCATGTATCCCGGGCGCCGCCGCAGACACCACCAGGAATAGCCGGCGTTGAACAGCACCACCAGCGCGGTGACGCAGAAGACCGCGCGGAAACCGTAGCCGGCGGAGACCGCGGCGCCGAGCAACGGACCGCTGACGTTGCCGACATCGCGGAACGACTGGTTGTAGCTGAAAATACGACCGGCCACCTGATTGGTGCAGTTATAAATCAACAGCGTCTGTACCGCCGGCAGCAGCGCGCCGTCGGCCGCCCCCAGCAGAAAACGCAGTACCCCAAGCTGCCACGGCGTTTGCACGAACGCCATCGGGATCAGCAGCAGCACCGAAAGGAGCAGCATGCATACCAGAATCCGCTCCGGGCCGATGCGATCGCCCAGTTTGCCCAGCCGCGGGGCGCTCATCAAGGCCGCGACGCCGGGCACAGAGGCGATCAGCCCGCTGATAAACGCCAGATTATGGGTGGCGCCGGCCAGATCGCGCACATACAGCGTCAGGATCGGCGCAATCGAGCCGGTGGCGATCTGAATGATCATGGTGGTGACGAACAGGCTGAGCACCAGCTTCGGGTTCTTCAGCGAGGCGAACACCTGCCGTGCGTGCAACATGTCGCGTTTTTGCACTGGAGTGAATTGCTCTTTGACATACAGCAGCGTCAGCACGAAGCAGACGAACAGCACCGCAGCGGTGATGTAAAACACCGGGCGCAGGCCGTACAGATCGGCCAACAGGCCACCGATCAGCGGGCCGATCAGCGCACCGCCTACGCCGCCGGTAGACAGGGTGCCCAGGGCCCAACCGCTGCGGTTGCGCGGCACCTGGGTGGCGATCAGCGCGTTGGCGTTGGGGATGAACCCGCCGAGCAGCCCCAGCACCGCGCGCAGCGCGAGAAACTGCCAGACCGTTTGCGCCATGCCCATCAGCACCATGACGATCGCCATGCCCAATGCGGAGCGCAGCAACATCAGTTTGCGGCCGCGTCGGTCGGCCAGAGCGCCCCAAAACGGCGCGGCGATAGCGGAAAACAGGAAGGTGATGCTGAACAGCAGGCCGGACCACATGTTGAGCGCCTGATGGCCGGTTACGCCCAGCGTCTCTACGTACAGCGGTAGAAACGGCATCACCAGGCTGAAGGCGGCACCGGTGAGAAAACATCCCAGCCAGGCGACGAAAAGGTTGCGTTTCCAGTTAACGGGTTCTGCTGCCGAAGCCATAAATGTCCACTGCCGAAAGGTGACGCGTTTTGCCAGCGGCAAGGTGAAGGGGCAAAACGTGAAAGTTAGCCTGATAAGTATGCGCCGCCAGCGCGGCAACGGCAAACGAGGGGACGAAGATCGGGGTAAAAATGAAATAAAGTTTTAAAAATGGCGTTTAAACCTTATTCCGCGCTTATCGCGCGGAATTTACAGCGTTTTATAGTCCGGCCAGCGCCTCGAAACCGGCGGCGGTGGTGGTGGCGCTAAAGTCGGTGACCTCATAGTGGGCCACGGCGTTGAAGGGATCTTCGGCCAGGATGGCGTCCAGACGCGCGCGTTCAATGCCCTTGGCCAGGATCACGCCGCCGGTGCGGGGATTCTTGCGGCCGGAGGCGACGAAGGTGCCGTCCTGAAAATATTGTTTAAGCCAGGCGATGTGCCCGTCAAGGTGGCTGTCGACTTCGGCAATCGGGCGATGGTAGGTCAGGCTGACAATGTACATAGCGGCTCCAGGGTTGGCGGCAAAGGCTTTACCATCCCACCCTCGCCGGCGATTCTCAAGGGGCGCACAATAAAAAACCCGCCGGCGGCGGGTTTTTAGGTCAGTACAGCGAAGGCTCGCCTTCCGGGCGAGTCTTGAAGCGGCGATGCAGCCACATATACTGGTCCGGCGCCATCAGGATCTCTTTTTCCACCACTTTATTCATAAAGGCGGCGGCGTCGAGTTCGTTATCCAGCGGGAAGTTTTCCACCGCCGGCTGCATGATGAGCTCATAGCCTTTGCCGTCCGGCAGGCGGCGCGGGGTGAACGGAATGATCGCCGGCTTGCCCATCCGCACCAGCACGTAGCTGCCGGTGGTGGTGGCGGCTTTGTCCACCGCGAACAGCGGCACGAAAACGCTGCTGCGCGGGCCGTAGTCGTGATCCGGCGCATACCAGATGATATCGCCCTGTTTCAGGGCGCGGATCATGCCTTTGACGTCCTTGCGATCCAACATGGATTTATTGGAGCGCATGCGTCCCCAGGTTTGCAGCCAGTCCATCAGCTTGTTGTCATGCGGGCGGTAAACGCCGATGCCTGGGTTGTGAATGCCGAAGATGCGCGCGCCCAGCTCCAGCGTCAAAAAGTGCAGGCCAATCAGCAACACGCCCTGATGGTTATCGCGCGCTTTTTGGATATGCTCCAGGCCGCTGACCTTGAACCAACGCTCGATGCGCCAGTTCGGCCAGAACCACGCCATGCCGGTTTCAAACAGACCCATGCCGACCGACTCGAAATTCTTTACCACCAGCGCATCGCGTTCGGCCTGCGGCATGTCGGGAAAACAGAGCTCGAGGTTACGTTGGGCGATAACGACGCGCCGCTTGAGAAAGCGCATGGAAAACCGACCGATCGAGGTGCCGAGCCAGTAGATGACGGGGTAAGGCAGCAACACCAGCAGATACAGCAAGCCGATGCCTACCCAGGTCAGCCAGTAGCGCGGGTGCAATAAGGAACGATTGAAAGTAGGAACTTGAGTCATGGATTCTCTGTTTGAATACGGTTGTTTAAGTGTAATGACAGAGTCATAGCATGGTCTGGCGGCGGATATGCTCGGCCGTCAGGTTCGTTTCTGCCGTTTGTTTGCGACTATTGTGGCATTTTTCTGGCGCGTCGGGAAAAAACAACGCATTAAAATCCCCTTTTCGGCGTTAAATATGCATCAGGTGCGGGATTTTTCCACAAAATTTCCTGTGCAAGGACAACGGCATGGGCATCTTCGGCGATGCCATGGTGCACAAGGCAGCGATATGGTGGCCCTTGGCTCGTGCGCAACTGTGCGCTGCGCCGGTTTTTCGGGTATGATGTGCGCCGCGCGCGGGCCGGTTGGCAGCGCGCGGTAATCAGTCACCTCCCGAAAGACAGGAAAGTACACCATGCCAGTGTTACATAACCGAATTTCTAACGAGGAACTGAAGGCGCGCATGCTGGCGGAAACCGAGCCGCGCACCACAGTTTCTTTTTACAAATACTTCTCCATCGACGATCCCAAAGCGTTTCGCGACAGCCTGTACGTTCAGTTTGAAAAACTGAAGGTGTTCGGCCGCATCTACGTGGCGAAAGAGGGCATCAACGCGCAGATCAGCGTGCCGCAGCATAACTTCGACGCGTTCAAAGCCGCGCTGTTCGCCTCGCACCCGGCGCTGGATCAGGTGCGCCTGAACATCGCGCTGGAAGACGACGGCAAATCCTTCTGGGTGCTGCGCCTCAAGGTGCGCGAGCGCATCGTGGCCGATGGCATCGATGACGACAGCTTCGATCCGAGCAACGTCGGCGAGTATCTGCAGGCCGATCGCGTCAATCAGATGATCGACGATCCGAACACGGTATTCGTCGATATGCGCAACCACTATGAGTACGAAGTCGGTCACTTCGAAAATGCCATCGAGGTGCCATCGGATACCTTCCGCGATCAGCTGCCGATGGCGGTGGAGATGCTGCAGGACAGCAAAGACAAAAACATCGTCATGTACTGCACCGGCGGCATTCGCTGTGAAAAAGCCAGCGCCTATATGCTGCACAACGGCTTTAAAAACATCTACCACGTGGAAGGCGGGATCATCGAGTACACTCGCAAAGCGAAAGAGCAGGGGTTGCCGCTGAAGTTTATCGGCAAAAACTTCGTGTTCGATGAGCGCATGGGCGAACGCATCTCCGACGATGTGATCGCCAACTGCCACCAGTGCGGTGCGCCGTGCGATACCCACACCAACTGCAAGAACGACGGCTGCCACCTGCTGTTCATTCAGTGCCCGAGCTGCGCCGCCAAGTTTGAAGGGTGCTGCAGCGAGATTTGCCGCGAAGAGCTGAAGCTGCCGCGCGAAGAGCAGCGCGCGCGCCGTGCCGGCCGTGAGAATGGCGTCAAGATCTTCAATAAATCGAAAGGATTGTTGCAGACCACGATGCACATTCCGGCACCGGAAGAAGAAGGCCCAGCCCGCTGAGCCTGACGAAATGAGAAGCCCGGCCGTCTGGCCGGGCTTTTTTTATTTCTCGCGCACGCCTTCTACGGAGATGATCAGCTCAACGTCTTGCGACGCCGGGCCCAGATCGGTGGTGATGCCGAAGTCTTTCAGCTTGATCTTGCCGTTGGCTTCAAAGCCGGCGCGGTAGCCGCCCCACGGATCGTTGCCCTGGCCAATCAGTTTGGCGTCCAGCGTAACCGGCTTGGTCACGCCGTTCAGCGTCAGGTTGCCGACCACCGCATAACCGTCGCCGTTTTTCTTCACTTCGGTGGATTCAAACTTGGCCTGCTTGTTCTTCTCCACGTTGAGGAACTCGGCGCTGCGCAGATGCTTGTCGCGCTCGGCGTGGTTGGTGTCGACGCTGGCGGTATTGATGGTCACATTGACCTTGTCCTTGGACGGATCTTTTTCGTCGAAGGTGAAGCCGCCGTCGAAGTCTTTAAAGCTGCCGTACAGCCAGCTGTAGCCCAGGTGTTGGATGCGGAATTCGATAAAGGCATGCTGGCCCTGTTTGTCGATCTTGTAATTCGCCGCCAGTGCGGAACCGGCGCTCAGCAGCAGGGCGCCTGCGGTCAGGCCCAATACGGTCTTTTTCAACATAGCAATCTCCATAAATCCAAAGGTTAATCGGCGCTGCTACCCAGCATCCGTTTCAAAGTGACATCACGATCGATAAAGTGATGTTTAAGCGCGGCCAGCCCGTGCAGTACCGAAAGCACGACCACGGTCCAGGCCAGGTAAAGGTGTATGGCGCCGGCGGTATCGGCCTGTTCGGCCATACCGGTGACGGTGGCGGGCACGTCGAACCAGCCGAACACGCTGATCGGCTGGCCGTCGGCGGTCGAGATCAGATAGCCGCTGATCAGAATGCCGAACAACACGGCGTACAGCGCCAGATGCGCGAGGATGGCGCTGACGCGAGTGAGGCGGCCATAGCTGGCCAAAGGTTTGGGTGGCGGCGAGACAAAGCGCCAGATCACGCGGATCACCATGACAATGAACAGCAGCGCGCCGATGCTTTTGTGGATCTCCGGCGCCTGGTGGTACCAGACGTCGTAATAGCCCAGTGTGACCATCCACAGGCCTAGCGCGAACATGCCGTATACCGTCAGCGCCACCAGCCAGTGGATCAACACTGACACATGGCCGAAACGATCGGCGGTATTTTTCCAGAGCATCCTGTTTCCTTCGATTACCGATTGGCTGGCTGCAATAATTAAACTTTAGGAAACATAAAATCAATAATAAATTTAACTATGTTACTACTTTGAAATATTAGTCAGTGAATTTGTTTGAGATGTTGGGAGTTAATCAGATAAATCGTTGAAGATGATATTATTTTGCTCACGTAAAATTTATGCTAGTTGTTGAAAATTAGGATTATTCTTTATTAACGTCAGCTTTTGTCATTTTACGTAAATTCTGCATGAATTGCTCGGCGGGATTATTTGTTGGCAAAGGTTATGCCTATTTCTTGCGACGAGAGAAGGGCGAAAAGATTAGTTTCATCGAACGGTTGCGTTAAATCCCCTGCGGCGCGGCGGCGGAATTTTGCTACCATTAGCGCCAAGAGACGGCCCCATGAGGCCGGTTAACCCAGTGAAATAACAAGGAAACGTCATGGGCCGTACCCGCGTGACCGACAGCAGCCTGCGCCTGGCCGTCCTGCTGGCGATGTTGGTGATCATTTTGGCCGGGGTGAAAGCCGCCGCCGATATCGTGGTGCCGTTTTTACTGGCGGTGTTTCTCGCCATGGTGTTGAACCCGCTGGTGGCGATGCTGGAACGCAAGCGCGTGCCGCGCATCGTTGGCGTCACGCTGCTGGTGACGGCGGTGATCGTGGTCGTGATGCTGTTTATCGGCATGTTAGGCGCTTCGCTCAATGAGTTCGCCCGCTCGCTGCCGCAGTATCGCGGCATGATGATCGAGAAGCTGCGCGAGCTGCAGCATTACGCCGACCGCTTCAACATTAGCCTCTCCAGCGAAGCGATGCTGCAGTATGTCGATCCCAGCGCGGCGATGAATCTGGTCACCCGCATGCTGGGGCACTTGTCTGGCGCCATGACCAACGTCTTCCTGCTGCTGATGACCGTGGTGTTCATGCTGTTCGAAGTGCAACTGCTGCCTTACAAGCTGCGGCAGGCGCTGAATAAACCGGACGAGGGGCTCGCCGCGATGCGGCGGGCGCTGGATGGCGTGACGCGCTATCTGGTGATTAAAACCATTATTAGCCTGGCCACCGGGGTGATCGTCTGGATCTTTCTGGCGGCGGTCGGCGTGCGCTTCGCCTTTATCTGGGGGCTGCTGGCGTTTCTGCTCAACTATATTCCCAATATCGGCTCGGTGTTGGCCGCCATTCCGCCGCTGATTCAGGCGCTGCTGTTCAACGGATTGGGCGATGCGTTGGTGGTGGCGGGCGGATTTATCGCTATCAACATGGTGATCGGCAATATCCTCGAGCCGAGAGTGATGGGGCGCGGGCTGGGGCTGTCGACGCTGGTGGTATTCCTGTCGCTGATCTTTTGGGGTTGGCTGCTCGGCCCGGTCGGCATGCTGCTTTCGGTGCCGCTGACGATCGTGGCGCGCATCGCGCTGGAGACTACCGAGGGCGGCTATCGGCTAGCGGTCATTTTGGGGGACGGTCGCCCGCCGCGTCAGCCTCCGATGCCGCCGGAGTGAGGTAATTTCTTGTGGCCACGTTGAGCCGCGCGTTGTTAAGGCGTTTTGAATAGGCCACCCAATGGTGGCTTAACGCTTCTACTGCTAATGCATACTGTGAACATTGGCCATTCAGTAAATACTACAGCCACTTAGACCACCTTACATAGGCGACACAAACGACAATGGCCCAGATGAGGGTGAGATAAAAACCAGTCTTTGGAAACACTGAAACGAGAATAACCCCGCCGACAATAATGAGTACGATAGGGATTAGGTAAGCGAACGAGTTACCCAGCCATTCAATCAACCACTTCATTTTGTGAGGATCTTGTTCATCAGGAAAATGATTTCCTCTTCATTATTAGATCCTGAATTAGTTAGGTAGATGATTTTTTTCATTTCTGGCTCGATCATAAAGTACAGCAATTCTAGGTTTTCTTTGTAGAGAGCAGAGTAATAGTTAGGATCTGAAAATTGAAGTTTTCTTGCAGAAAGGGCGGCTGTTTGCATTTTTCCATAGAAACTTAAAACGCTTACGGCAACTAAACTACTTTTATTGATGATGTTAATATGTGATTCTTTGAAGTCGTGGGATTCAGTAATTAGTTTTGCGATCGTATACGCAACTGACAATTTAGAAAACTTTTCTGATGCATGGTTAGCAAGTTTTTCAGTGATAGCTTGCATAATTTTATGCTGACCTGAGCCACTGATCCTACTAAGCTTAATATTGAAATAGATTTCCACCATATCCAGTACTACGTCTTTTCGCTGGTACACCTGCCGAATTGATAACAACATGCGGGTATCTTCTTGCCTCAACTGCTTACATACGTCTTTGTAGTCATCAAACAGACAGGAACCATACCAACTTGCTCGCTCGGCACCAGACCTAAAACTCTGTACAGTACTAGTAGTGTCTTTCTTGAGTTGTCCAAGGGACCTCTCAATACTTAGGGCAATGGCTCGGTCTGCCTGCATCTTTAACTTGAGATAGGACATGCGTTATCATTTCCTTTGATGTAGAATCCATTAGGCGATTATATATTGAACAGTAAATAATGCAAGGATGACCAATGAAGAGAGCAATTGCATATATCGTATTGACTCTGATCTACTTTGTCGTACTGGCTGAAGTGGTTTTCAGGCGTCTATCAGAGGATACGTACTTAAAGGTGGCGAAGATCTCAAACCCACTAGGTTTAATGAGTTCATCGTTTGACTCTCTAATTGTCATGCTCATTTTATTATCGATCGTTATTTCTTGGGTAACGATGCGTCTTATCTCAAAGCGTAGAGATTGATAGCTTAATAATGTCCGGTGCTCTAATAAAAGGGCATCTCAGGACTAATAAATTAGTATTGCTGGAAAAATTACCTTTTCCTCCATTGCATTTTATTTATTGGGAACCCCGTTGAATAAGGGTTCATCCACCGCAATCGTCTCCGATGTCGTCGGCGTAAGGAAGATTTTGCCATTCACGCCTGGCTGGGCGGCATGCCGCAGCGCCGCAGCGAACTGGTGAAGAGGGTAAATCGCAGCGGGCGGGCGTAGCGCCAGCTCCCCGCGTCGCAGCAGCTGGAAGAGCTGATAAAACGCCATCTGCCACTGCGCCGGTGCTGCCTGTGCGTTCCATTTGCGCAGGTGAAACAGCGAAGCGCGGAGCTTCAGCTCGTCCACCACGCGCCGCCAGTCCACCTGACGCCCACCTAAAAGGCCCAGCGCCACGAAGTCGCCGCCGGTGCGAACCGCCCGCGCCAGCTGCAAGCCGTCTTCTCCACCGATGCAGTCGATGGCCGCGCGGGCGCCAAAATTCGTCATCTGTGCCAACTGAGGCGCGTCGATAACGCGCCAGGCGCCGGCGGCCAGCAGCGCCGGGCGATGAGCGGCGTTGCGCGCCACGATCGCCAGACGAATGCCGCGCAGCGCCGTCAGCTGCGCCAGCAGCAGGCTAACGGCGGAGCCGCCGCCGTTAAGCAGCAGCACGTCGCCGGCGGTGAGCGACAGCCATTGCGTCAACAGCACCCAGCAGGTGAGCGGGTTGATATAGATTTGCGCCGCGCTGGCGTCGTCGATGTCGTCCGGCACCCAGACCACCCGCTCGTCAGGCAGCGTGACGAAGGTTTGCCAGCTGCCGTCACCGGCTACCGCCAGCGCGCGTCGGCCGGTTGAGCGCCCGCTTTGCGGATCGACGATGACGCCCACGCCTTCATACCCCGGCACCTGCGGCAGGGCGATGCGGTGCGCATATTGACCGTGAATCGGGATCAGGTCGGAAGGGTTGATCGGGGTATAGCGCATCCGCAGCAACCGCTGGCCGGGGCGCAGTGGCGGTTTGCTCGCCTGCTGCAGTTCCAGCACCTCGGCGGGGTCGCCAAAGCGGTTGAAGCTCAGTCGGGGAAATGACGACGACATGGGTTACATCACGAAGAAGAAATAGACATCCAGCGCCAGCAGCACCAGCCACAGACACAGGTACAGCACCAGGTGCTCGCGCACGTTGTTGACGATCGCCGCCAGAATTCGGTTTAACATTTCAGCCGCCTGAAGAAAGGGACCTTTGATTATAGTCCTTTTCTTGGCGTCTTTTATAGCGCGCCGCGTGGGGGCGGTGGGCGAATGGCGATAAAAAAGCCTGCGTTATCGCAGGCTTGATGCTAAACCGCCAGCAGCGCCAACGGCGTCGAATTGGTTGGTGCACTCGGCGGATAGAAGTAGCGCAGTACGTTATACAGCGAGTAAAACTCCAGGCGATTGCGCGCGTTGATCTTCTCCGTAATGTGACGTTTGTGCACGTACACCGTATGCGAGCTGATCTGCAGTTTCTTCGCGATGCGGTAGTTGGGCATTTCCGCCATCCAATATTTCATCACCGTCAGTTCCTGCGGGCTGAACAGCGAACGCTCTTCGCCGTCATCGGCCAGCGCCAGCGGATTTTCGCGCAGCATGCGCAAGGTGAACGGCAGGATGCTTTTATTGAACAGAAATGCGTTATCGGCGATACGCATTGGCGTTTCGCTGTAAGGGTAAGGGGTGTCGAGATAGATGAACAGCAGGGCGGACTGGCTGGCTTCCATAAACGCCAGCAGCTGCGCGTCGGCTTCGTTATAGCGGCATTGGTTGCTGAGGTTCACCAGTATATGACTCGGCTGAAAGCTGGCCAACAGCGGCGTAGCGTGCTCAATGCTATGGCAGCATTTGATCGTCGTAATTCCACTATCCGCAAAGTAGCTGGCTATACCGACCCGGGTGAAGCAGCATTCGTCCACGACAAGTAGTTTCATGGTGACGTCCTTGTTGAAAGCCGATGGAGCATATCTTCTGTAAAATAGGACTTACACTGCAAGTGTTCAATTCGGAAATTCAATTGCTGAATACAAGAAATTTCCGTTATCAGGATTTTTACTTGATATTTAAAAGCGTTAGCAGGTTAATAAATTGTAACCATCAAATTTCGCTGTCCAGGGGCAAGGGTGAATGCGGACAGCGAAACCCTTAGCTTAACTAAATCGCTTCAGGCCAAAGCAGGAAACGTCGACCGGCGGCGCTTTGTCCTGCGCGAACAGCGCGGCGATCTCGCCCAGTGCGCTGGCGAACTTGAATCCGTGGCCGCTCAAGCCGCTGATGACCATCAGGCGATCGCAATCCGGCAGGGTATCGATAATAAAATCTTCGTCGGGGCTCATATCGTAACTGCAGGCTTCACCGTGTAAACATACGCCTACACCCGGCAAAAACTGCCGCAGGAAGGCGAAGACTTCCGTGCCGTCGCTGGCATAGCTGCCGAAGGGTTTACGCTGCTCGGGGGCATCCATCGGCTGGCCGCCGTCGTGCTTGCCTATTTTCAGCCCGTCGTTGTCCGCCGGGAAGCCGTAATAGTGCGTGCCGTCTTGCGCTTCGACGGTAAAGGCCGGGAAACGATTGTTCACGCTGTAGCGGCCGTCCGCCTGGTGCCAGGAGAAGACCTTGCGCAATGGCGTGACCGGCAATTGCGGCAACAGCGCTTTGACCCAGGTGCCGGCGGTAACTACCGCTTTGCGCGCCGTAAAGCGCCCTTCGCCGGTGACGACCTCCACACCGCCATCGATAGGCGTTACCGCGTTGACCGGGCAGTTGAACAACTGACTGCAGCCGGCTTCTTTCGCCAGCTTGATCAGGCCGGCTACCGCCAGCTCGGAACGCAGGAATCCGGCGTCCGGCTCGAAGACGCCGACGTAGCCTTCCGGCGCACGAAATTCCGGCCAGCGTTGATTGATCTGTTCGGCGCTGAGGGTTTGCGCGTTCAGGCGGAATTGTTGTGCGCTGTGCTGCGCATTGCGAATGAATTCGGACTGCTGCGGCCCCAGGTTGAGCACGCCGCATGACTGGAACAGTTCCTCGCCGGATTGCTGAATCAACGCATTCCACAGCGCCTGCGCGCGCAGCACTAACGGCACGTATTTTTCGCCTTCGCCGTAAGCGTGACGGATAATGCGGGTATCGCCGTGATGGCTGCCGTTGCGGTGCGGCGGGATGGCGCTGTCGATCATCAGCACTTTCAAGCCGGCGCGCGTGGCGTAATAACCTGCCGCTGCGCCGACGGAACCGCTGCCCACCACAATCAAATCATATTCCACGTGCCCACCTTCTCTGATAGCGATTTCTTATCGGCCCATGATAAAAGTTTGGCGAGCGCAATGCACTGATTGAACGGCGAAAGGCAAAGAAAAAGGCGCCGGGAATGGGGCGCGGCGCCTTAGGGGGTAAGGGACGATGAATCAATGCTTTCTGCGATCAAGATCCTGGTAATCCGTAGCTTCAATTTTGGCGATGCCGGCCTCTAAGATATTGATTAATTGACGGGCGACATCTGTGGTCAGCCAAAGCGTTCGGTCTACTTGGGCTTCTTCGGGCGTTTGGTCTAGTGAAGACAGGTAATGAAGGCGTATCATCATGGCGTCGTAAACGTCGACAGTACTGATATCCCAACCGACAAGCGGGTGCGTCTGAATTACTTCATCATTTCTGTCCATAAAGACCCCTTATTGAGTAGTAACTACCGTGAGTGACTAACGAGGATCAATGCGGCTCATCATCATGAGAGCAATTACAGTATACGCATCCGCTTTCATCGGTGGAGGGGGTTGTCACCGAAATTTGCAAAATAAATATTTATTTGAACAATTATTCTACAAATTCGTATGCGGTTCTGTGGATGAAAAGCGCGGCGGCGTTATTCCGCGCCGGCAGGCGGCGGTGAGCCGTGCAGGCATTTTTCCAGCTCCTCGGCCAAATGCGCGAAATGCTTTTGCGTTTCGGCGTCGCGGTTCTGGCTCTGCGATTCCAGCTTCAGGCTGTGGATCAGCAATTGGTTGGCTTTGTCATCCAGGCTGAATGCCAGATAAGAGAAAGCCACTTCCAGTACGTTCAGACGCCTTTTCTGATCGGCAATCAGCGCCAGCAATTCGCCAAACGTCATCGCGTCTTCGGATTTCACCTTGTCCGGGGCCATGCTAACTCCTTTGCGTTAAAAACAGTATGCAGCGGATTTTGTTCCAGAATAAGGGTAAGCGATGAAAGAGCAGGGCGCCAGAAACAAAAAAGCCGGAGAGCGACCCCCGGCAAAAACAGCATTGCAGTGTTATTCTGCGCTGAACCATTCGTCCGCGCTTTCCCAGGTTTCCTGAAGGATTTCCTCGATCAGATCCCGGTCGGTTTTGGCACCCCCCAGCACGGAGAGCCCGTTGGTGCCGGCATAGCGGACGTGCACGACGGCGTCTGGAAACTGGCGATTGACCCGCTTGCCCAGTTCACCGGTCAGCGCCTCAATCGCGCCCGACGGCAGCGGCCGGGTTTTATCTATAGTGACTTCAACACGCATAATTGCCCCCGAAGCGATTTACTGTTTATTTATACAGCTAACTGCGAGCGGGAGCAAGTAGGGAAAGCAAAAATATCAGTCTTTCAACGACCAGCTTAAGGTTTCGCCGGCCAGGAAGGGGATGACGGACTCATCGCCCAGGGCGATCGCTTCCGGCTGGGTGGTTGGCACGCGCTGCAGCTCGATGAAGTCTTCGTTGAGCGGCAGTCCGTAGAAGCGCGGGCCGTTGAGCGAACAGAAGGCCTCGAAGTGCTCCAGCGCGCCGAGCTGTTCGAAAACGGCGGCGTAAGCCGGGATGGCATTCGGTGCGTTGAAACAGCCGGCGCAGCCGCAGCTGGACTCCTTGCGATGCTTGAGGTGCGGCGCAGAGTCGGTGCCGAGGAAGAAACGGTCCGAGCCGCTGGCCACCGCCTGGCGCAGCGCTTCCTGATGCACATTGCGCTTGAGGATCGGCAGGCAGAACAGGTGTGGGCGAATGCCGCCGACCAGCATGTGGTTGCGGTTGAACATCAGGTGCTGCGGCGTGATGGTGGCGCCGAGGAAACGGTTGCCTGCCTGCACGTATTGAGCCGCTTCTTTGGTGGTGATGTGCTCGAAGACGATTTTCAGTTCCGGGAAGTGATGGCGAATAGGCTCCATCACCTGTTCGATAAAGCGCGCCTCGCGGTCGAAGATATCGACGGCAGGATCGGTCACTTCGCCGTGGATAAGCAGCGGCATGCCGATTTTTTGCATCTGCTCGAACAACGGGTAAATGCCGGTCACGTCGCTGACGCCGTGGCTGGAGTTGGTGGTGGCGTTGGCCGGATACAGCTTGGCGGCGGTAAACACCCCTTGCTCGAAGCCGTTGATCAGTTCACTGGCCGCCAGGGAGTTGGTCAGGTAGCAGGTCATCAGCGGAGTGAAATTGTGGCCCTGCGGAACCGCCGCCAGAATGCGATCGCGGTAGACGCGCGCGGCGGCCACGGTCGTTACGGGCGGAACCAGGTTCGGCATCACGATCGCCCGGCCAAATACCTGGCTGGTATAGGGCACCACGGTTTTCAGCATCTCATCGTCACGCAGGTGAATATGCCAGTCGTCTGGGCGGCGGATTTTCAGAACTTGAGGTTGTGCGGTCATCTAGCTAGGCTCCGGCGGTCAAATACGTCTAATGAAAAGCGAATAATGGGTTTATTCACGCCGGGGTGTAAGGATAAGCGGAAAGTGCCGCAGATGCATCTGTTTGTTGCCGACAAGTTGAAATCAATGGGCCAGCAGGCGCATAGTGGCAGGGATTTCAACGATGCCGACATGATTAGGGTCGACTGCCATCAAGTGGAAAGGGAGAAAACAATGGAAGTACGCGTTATCGCCACCCTGCAAGCAAAAGCGGGATTTGAGGCCGCCGTCAGCGAAGCGGTGCACGACATACTCGAGCCTAGCCGCCAGGAGTTGGGCAATCTGCAATATGATTTGCATCGCGACCTGGAAAAACCGGGCGTCTTCGTGTTCTTCGAGCGCTGGGCCAGCAGCGAAGCGCTGGATAAGCATAATGAGACGGCACATTTTCAGCAGTTCGTCAGCCGGCTCGATGGCAAGCTGGATGTTTTGGACATCAAAAAGCTGAAGAAGATCGCCTGAACCTTTTTGCAGCCAAGAAAAAACCCGCCGATGGCGGGTTTTTTTTAGGGTTGCAGATTAACTTATTCGTTAACCGGCTGCGGCTTGGTGGCCGGCGCGGTCGCCTGGCTCACCGCCGAGTGACCGCCGGCGGAACCTTTGCCTTCAAAGTTGAAGGAAGGGCGCTGCCAGTCGCTGTGCTTGCGTTCTTCCGGCACGTAGGCAGGCGCAGGCGCTTTAGTCATCGGCGCAGTGGCGATGTGCTTGTACAGCACGTCCTGCACGGCTTTCACCGGCGTTGGTTGTTGAACAACCGCAGGCACAGGTTCAGCGGCGATAGTCGCAGGAGCTTTTTCCTCCGGGGCCACTTCCACGGCGGCGGCTGCAGGCGCTGTTTCTGCCACAGGCGCAGCTTCTACCGGCGCAGCGACGGCCACAGGGGCCTCTTCCGCTGGTGCGGCAGTTTCAACCACAGGTTCTGCCGCAACGGTTTCAGCTACCGGCTCGGCTTCCACTGCCGGGGCAGTTTCTTCCGCTTTCGGCTCTTCAACCGCGACAGCTGCCGGCGCTGCTGCTACCGGCGCAGGGGTTTCCTCGGCCGGGGTAGCAACGACTGCGGCTTCTTCCGCTACGGCGACGGTAACAGTTTCAGCGGCGGCTTCTGCTGTCGGTTCGTTGACGCTGGCCACGATCTGCGCTTCTTCCACGGCAACGCTGTGCTGTTCAACCGCTGCGGCGACAACGGGTGCCGCTGCCTGTTCTACGGTTTCGGTCTGCACTTCGGCTTCTTCAACCTGAGCGACCGGGTAGCTCACCCACACTTTGCCCGACGCCATTTCCGGCGAAGCGAAGGCGCCCGCCAACGGCATTGGGGATTGCAGCGGGTAACGCTCATCGCGGTAACGACGGCGACGCTGGCCGCTGACGCGCAGGTGACGCGGTGAACGACGGGAACGGCGCGGCATGCCTTCGCCGTTGCCGCGGTTTTCACCTTGGGCATCGTCTTCCGGTTGTGCAGCAACGGTTTCCGGCAGCAGCTTGACGCTGTCGTCGGCAGTCGGCTGCGCGTCTTCGGCTTTCGCTACCGGCGCTTTCGGCGCCAACAGCTCTTCCGCTGCACGCTGCAGTTCTTCTTCCGCAGACAGGATACGCACTTTCTGCGACAGTGGACGGCGCTGACGGCGCTGCATGTTCTGCTGCTGGCGTTCTTCCTGCTCTTCGTCGGTGCTCTCGACCGCTTCAACGCTTTCCAGCGCTTTCACTTCCTGCTGAGCCTGACGTTTCTCTTCCTGACGACGACGCTGGCGTTCAGCACGCTGCTCACGGCGCTGCTGCTGATCTTCGCGCGGCGCTTTAGCGCTTTCTTCCGTTGCGGTTTCCTCAGCTACCGGCGCGTTCTGCTGCTGGTTGCGGCGGTTACGGCGCTGCTCATCGCGGGATTCACGCGATTCACGGCCTTCACGGTTCTCACGCGGTTCACGGTTGTCGCGCTCGCGATTGTCACGGCCTTCACCGCGCTCTTTACGCTCGCCGCGTTCCGGACGATCGCCACGCTCACCGCGCTCTTTACGGCCGGTGCCTTGGCGGCGCTGACCGCGACGATCCTGACGACGGTTTTCACCGTTGCCTTCCGCTTTCGGCGTTTCGGCCGGTTTGGCTTCTTCGACGGCAGGTTGTTCTTCACCGGCGAACAGGCTCTTAAGACCACCGAACAGGCGGCCCAGGAAGCCTGGCTTGGCGGCGACCGGCGCTGCGGCTTTAGCCTTGGCGGCTGCAGCGACAGGTTTGGCCACGGCGACAGGCTCTTCAGCCGGCGGCGGCGCATCGGCGGACAGAGAGAAGGAAGCCAGGGCCGGTTGCTCCGGACGCTTGCGTTCCATCGGCGCATCTTCCAGCGGGCGCTCCATGTCTTCTTCGTGCAGCTTCGGCAGCAGGTAGCTGAGGGTGGAAGTCTCTTCACCCTTACGCACGCGCAGCACCGAGTAGTGCGGGGTTTGCATCTGATCGTTCGGCACGATGACGGCTTTCACGCCGCCCTGGCGTTTTTCGATCGCGCTGACGGATTCGCGCTTTTCGTTCAGCAGGTACGAAGCGACCTGAACCGGCACGATAGCGTGAACTTCTTTGGTGTTTTCCTTCAGCGCTTCTTCTTCGATCAGACGCAGGATGGACAGCGCCAGCGATTCGTTGTCGCGAATGGTGCCGGTGCCGTTACAGCGCGGGCACACATGGTGGCTGGACTCGCCCAGCGACGGGCTGAGGCGCTGACGCGACATTTCCAGCAGGCCGAAGCGGGAGATGCGGCCGATCTGGATGCGCGCGCGGTCCTGACGCACGGCGTCGCGCAGGCGGTTTTCCACTTCGCGCTGGTGGCGTACCGGCGTCATGTCGATGAAGTCGATGACGATCAGGCCGCCGAGGTCACGCAGGCGCAGTTGGCGCGCGATCTCGTCCGCCGCTTCCAGGTTGGTGTTGAACGCCGTCTCTTCGATGTCGCCGCCTCGGGTTGCGCGCGCGGAGTTGATATCGATGGCGGTCAGCGCCTCGGTGCTGTCGATGACGATCGAACCGCCGGACGGCAGGCGCACTTCGCGCTGGAAGGCGGATTCGATCTGCGATTCGATCTGGTAGTGGCTGAACAGAGGGATCTCACCGCTGTACAGTTTGATCTTGCTGCTGAAATCCGGGCGGCCCAGCGCAGCGATGTGCTCTTTGGCCAGATCGAGAATTTTCGGGTTGTCGATCAGGATTTCGCCGATGTCCGGGCGCAGGTAATCGCGGAAGGCGCGCACGATAACGTTGCTTTCCTGATGGATCAGGAACGGCGCAGGGCGGCCTTCGGCGGCTTTTTTAATCGCTTCCCAGTGCTTCAGGCGGAAGGAGAGATCCCACTGCAGCGCGTCGGCGGATTTGCCTACGCCCGCGGTGCGAACGATCAGGCCCATGCCGTCCGGCAGTTGCAGCGAAGAGAGCGCTTCTTTCAGCTCGGTGCGATCGTCACCCTCGATGCGGCGAGAAATGCCGCCGGCGCGCGGGTTGTTCGGCATCAGCACCAGATAGCTGCCCGCCAGGCTGATGAAGGTGGTCAAGGCGGCGCCTTTGTTGCCACGTTCTTCTTTGTCTACCTGAACGATGACTTCCTGGCCTTCGCGCAGCACATCTTTGATGTTCGGGCGGCCATGGGAAGAGTAATTGCTAGGGAAGTATTCGCGGGCGATTTCTTTAAGAGGGAGGAAACCATGTCGTTCTGCGCCGTAGTCCACGAACGCTGCTTCAAGACTTGGTTCAATGCGGGTGATTTTGCCTTTGTAAATATTCGCTTTTTTCTGCTCATGACCCGGACTTTCGATATCCAAATCATACAGCCGCTGTCCATCTACGAGGGCAACACGCAACTCTTCCTGCTGAGTTGCGTTAATCAACATTCTTTTCATCTTAACTTACTCGTTATTTTTACATTATCGACAAAGCTGCGGGCAAAATAACCTCATGGCCGGAGTTAAACCGAAAGCCCCGTGTCTTCTCGCAAAGCCGTCAACCTCACGGTTGTCGCCTGCATAGGGGCGCATTATCTCGGTAAGCCTGCCTTTCTTTGTGAAAGGCAGCACTTTTACTAGGGGAATAGCCTCTGATTTACGTCGACAGATCTGATTCCATTTGCCGGCCAAGCTGCAACCCGCAGCCCGCTAATTGTTTGATTTCGCATTACGTCTTACGCCATTGCTGCGTTTTTGCGCGATCAGACAAATTTTATAATTCCACCGTTTTCCCTGTTTAACGAGAATCAACGCGGAAAGTGACTGCATTATTCCACTGCTGATGCCGTTATAGCAAGGTGACTTTTCCTTAACTGCGGAAGAAATCGCAAACGTTCAAATCGGCTTGCTGCCTTATTGTCCGCTGGGGTTTCGCCCGCCGTCAGAGAGACAGTTAAGCACAGAAAAAGATGTGGCGCTATTCACGCGCTCTATTTAGAATCCCGCACCATGAAAACGAACAATCCAGCAGTACAATTCATCACGATTTCTGACGACGAAGCCGGTCAGAGAATCGACAACTTTCTGCTCGCTCGCCTGAAAGGCGTGCCGAAGAGCATGATTTACCGCATCGTGCGTAAAGGCGAGGTGCGGGTCAATAAAGGGCGCATCAAGGTCGAATACAAATTGGCGGCCGGCGACGTGGTGCGCGTGCCGCCGGTGCGCGTGGCCGAACGCGAAGAGGCGCCGGTGTCGGCCAAGCTGGATAAGGTGGCCGCGTTGGCCGACTGCATTCTGTATGAAGACGACCACTTGCTGATCCTCAACAAGCCTTCCGGCACTGCGGTGCACGGCGGCAGCGGCCTGAGCTTCGGCGTGATTGAAGGGCTGCGGGCGCTGCGCCCCGAGGCTCGCTTCCTCGAGCTGGTGCATCGCCTGGATCGCGACACCTCCGGCGTGCTGTTGGTGGCCAAGAAGCGTTCCGCGCTGCGCTCTTTGCATGAGCAACTGCGGCTGAAGGGCATGCAGAAGGATTATCTGGCGCTGGTGCGCGGCCAGTGGCAATCCCACTGCAAGGCCGTACAGGCGCCGCTGCTGAAAAACATTCTGCAAAGCGGCGAACGCATCGTGCGCGTCAATAGCGAAGGCAAGCCTTCAGAAACCCGCTTCAAGGTGGAAGAGCGTTACGAGTTCGCCACCCTGGTGAAGGCCAGCCCGATCACCGGGCGCACCCACCAGATCCGCGTGCACACCCTGCATGCCGGGCACCCGATCGCTTTTGACGATCGCTATGGCGATCGCGAGTTCGATCGTCAACTGGCGGGCACCGGCCTGAAACGTCTGTTCCTGCACGCTGCGGCGCTGCGCTTTGAGCATCCGGCCACCGGCGAAACGATGCGCATCGAAGCGCCGATGGACGAAGAACTGCGCCACTGCCTGCAGGTGCTGCGCCGGCAGGCGGCCAAGTAATCCGCATCAGACCAGCGGGTTGACGCCTTCAGCCCGCAACATATCCAACAGCGCGATCAACGGCAGGCCGATCAGGGCATTCGGATCCCGGCCCTCCAGCCTGTCGAACAGCGCGATCCCCAATCCTTCGCTTTTGAAACTTCCCGCGCAATTCAGCGGTTGCTCCAGACGCACATAGGCCGCGATCTCCGCTTCGCTCAGCGCGCGAAAATGTACGTGGAAAGGCTCGCACAGAGCCTGCAGCTGTTTGCTGCGGCCGTTGTACAGCGCCAGGCCGGTATAGAAGGTCACGGCCTGGCCGGCGGCCTTGCGCAGCTGCGCGCGGGCGTTTTCCTCGGTATGCGGCTTGCCGGTGATGGCGCCGTCGATCACGCAGACCTGATCGGAGCCGATGATCAGATGTTCAGGATAGGCGAGGGCCAGCGCCCGAGCCTTCGCCGCCGCCAGGCGCAGCACCAGCGCTTCGGCGTTTTCACCCGGCAGTGGCGTTTCATCCACCTGCGGCGCGGCGCAGTCGAAGGGCAGTTGCAGCTTCTCCAGCAGCATTTTTCGATAGGGGGAGGTGGAGGCTAAAAGCAATCTCTGCATAATTTTTTTCGCAAACCGTAGCGTAAATGGGTACGGCATTTTAAACTGTCGGCCGCTGTGGAAGCGAATATTGGTGAAAGGAGCCGTTTTACGGCCTTTTTCTTTGACTCTATGTCGTTACAAAGTTAATATGCGCGCCCTATGCAAAAGGTAAAATTACCCTTGACCATTGATGCGGTACGTACCGCTCAGAAACGCCTGGACTATGCTGGTGTCTATGCGCCTGAGCAGGTTACTCGTGTTGCCGACTCCGTGGTCAGTGTGGACAGTGATGTCGAGGTGTCATTGTCGTTTAATATCGACAATCAGCGCCTCGCGGTGATAACAGGGCATGCGGACGTCACGGTAACGTTGATGTGCCAACGCTGTGGAGTCCCGTTCGAACATCAGGCCCACACAACATATTGTTTTAGCCCGGTCGTCAATGATGAGCAGGCTGAGGCATTACCGGAAGCGTACGAACCGATCGAAGTTGACGAGTTTGGCGAAGTCGATCTGTTGGCAATGATTGAAGACGAAATTATTCTTTCACTGCCTGTCGTTCCGGTACATGAATCTGAACACTGTGAAGTGTCCGAAGCGGACATGGTATTTGGCCAACTGCCTCCTGAGGCGGAGAAACCGAATCCGTTTGCCGTATTAGCCAGTTTAAAGCGTAAGTAATTGAGGAGTAAGGTCCATGGCCGTACAACAGAATAAACCAACCCGTTCCAAGCGTGGCATGCGTCGTTCTCACGATGCTCTGACCACGACTACTCTGTCTGTAGACAAAGTATCCGGTGAAACTCACCGTCGTCACCACATCACTGCCGACGGTTTCTACCGCGGTCGCAAGGTTATCGGCTAAGTAGCGATACCTTGACTCGTCTAACCCTGGCGTTAGATGCAATGGGCGGGGACTTCGGTCCCTGCGTCACAGTGCCTGCTTCGTTGCAGGCACTGGCCTCTAATTTACAGCTTCATCTCCTGCTGGTCGGCAATCCCGACGTCATCTCCCCTTTGCTTGCCCACGCCGATCCGGTTCTTCTGGAGCGTCTGCAAGTCGTGCCCGCCGAGTCGGTGATCGCCGGCGACGCCAAACCTTCACAAGCGATACGCGCCAGCCGCGGCACGTCGATGCGCATTGCGCTCGAACAGCTTAGCAGCGGCAACGCGCAGGGCTGCGTCAGCGCCGGCAATACCGGTGCGTTGATGGGGTTGGCGAAGCTGCTGGTCAAGCCGTTGGAAGGCATCGAACGCCCGGCGCTGATGACGGTGATCCCGAATCAGCAACGCAGCAAAACCGTGGTGCTGGATTTGGGCGCCAACGTCGAGTGCGACAGCACCATGCTGGTGCAGTTCGCCGTGATGGGCGCGGTGATGGCGGAAGAGGTGATCGGCATTGCGCAACCGCGAGTGGCGCTGCTGAATATTGGCGAAGAAGAGACCAAAGGCCTGGATAATATCCGCGAAGCGGCCGCTGTGCTAAAAAATACGCCGGCAATCAACTATATTGGTTATCTGGAAGGAAACGAGCTGCTCACCGGCAAGACCGACGTGTTGGTCTGCGACGGTTTCGTGGGCAACGTCACCCTGAAAACCATGGAAGGGGTGGTCAGGGTGTTCTTATCGCTGCTGAAATCGTCCGGCGACGGAAACAAGCGAGCCTGGTGGCTGAAATTGTTGGGCCGTTGGCTGCAAAAACGGGTGGTTAAGCGGTTCGGCCACCTGAACCCCGACCAGTATAATGGCGCATGTCTGTTAGGATTGCGCAGCACCGTAGTCAAGAGCCACGGCGCTGCGAACCCTCACGCGTTTGCAGTCGCAATCGAACAGGCTGTGCAGGCGGTGCAGCGGCAAGTCCCGGAAAGGATTGCTGCGCGCCTTGAGGCTGTATTACCTAAGAGTGACTGATCGTACATGTATACAAAGATTCTCGGTACGGGGAGTTATTTGCCCGTACAAGTGCGCACCAATGCTGATTTGGAAAAAATGGTGGATACCTCTGACGAGTGGATCGTCACGCGTACCGGTATTCGCGAACGCCGTATCGCCGCTGCGGATGAAACCGTTGCGACGATGAGCTTCCAGGCCGCTGAAAAAGCGCTGGAAATGGCAGGTGTGGCTAAAGAAGACATCGGGCTGATCGTGGTGGCGACCACCACGAATACGCACGCGTTCCCGAGCGCGGCGTGCCTGGTGCAAGACATGCTGGGTATCAAGGACTGCGCGGCGTTCGATCTGGCCGCGGCCTGCGCCGGCTTTACTTATGCGCTCAGCGTGGCCGATCAGTACGTGAAAAACGGCGCGGTCAAACATGCGTTGGTGATCGGCGCAGATCTGTTGTCACGCACGCTGGATCCTGAAGATCGCGGCACCATCATTCTGTTTGGCGATGGCGCAGGGGCGGTGGTGCTGGGGGCTTCCGAAGAGCCGGGCATCATGTCCACCCATCTGCACGCCGACGGCAGCTACGGCGGCCTGCTGACGCTGCCGTACAAGGATCGTCAGAATCAAGACAAGCCGGCCTATGTCACCATGGCGGGCAACGAAGTCTTCAAGGTTGCGGTCACCGAGCTGGCGCGCATCGTCGACGAGACGCTGCAGGCCAATAATCTGGACCGCAGCGAGCTGGATTGGCTGGTGCCGCACCAGGCCAACCTGCGCATCATCAGCGCAACGGCGAAAAAATTGGGCATGGGGATGGACAAAGTGGTGGTGACGCTCGATCGTCACGGCAACACCTCCGCCGCCTCGGTGCCTTCCGCACTGGACGAAGCAGTGCGCGACGGGCGAGTTCAGCGCGGCCAACTGGTGCTGCTGGAAGCCTTCGGCGGCGGCTTTACCTGGGGCTCGGCGCTGGTTCGTTTCTGATTTGGACAGGAAGAAAAAATGACGCAATTTGCTTTTGTTTTCCCGGGCCAGGGGTCGCAGACCGTTGGCATGTTGGCCGATTTGGCCGCACAGTTCCCGATCGTCGAAGAGACCTTCGGCGAGGCTTCCTCCGCCCTGGGTTACGATCTGTGGCAGCTGGTGCAACAAGGCCCGGCGGAAGAGCTGAACAAGACCTGGCAGACCCAGCCGGCGCTGCTGGCCGCCTCGGTGGCGATTTTCCGCGTTTGGCAGCAGCAGGGCGGTAAAGCGCCGGCGCTGATGGCGGGCCATAGCCTGGGCGAATACTCGGCGCTGGTCTGCGCCGGCGTGCTGGACTTCAAGGCGGCGATCCGTCTGGTCGAGCTGCGCGGCAAGCTGATGCAGGAAGCGGTGCCGGAAGGCACCGGCGCGATGTACGCCATCATCGGCCTGGACAACGACGCGATCGCCAAGGCGTGCGAAGAGTCCGCGCAAGGGCAGGTGGTTTCACCGGTCAACTTCAACTCGCCGGGCCAGGTGGTTATCGCCGGCAACAAGGAAGCGGTTGAACGCGCAGGCGCCGCCTGTAAAGCCGCCGGCGCCAAACGCGCGCTGCCGCTGCCGGTGAGCGTGCCTTCGCACTGCGCACTGATGAAACCGGCCGCCGACAAGCTGGCCGTGGCGCTGCAGGACATCGCCTTCAACGCGCCGCAGGTGCCGGTGGTGAACAACGTCGACGTGCGTACCGAAAACGATCCTGAAGCGATCCGCAGCGCGCTGGTGCGTCAACTGTACAGCCCGGTGCGTTGGACCGAAAGCGTAGAATTTATCGCAGCACAGGGAGTGACGTCGCTGCTGGAAGTGGGGCCGGGCAAAGTGCTGACCGGCCTGACTAAACGTATTGTTGACACCCTGACGGCTGCGGCGGTGAACGACACCGCCAGCCTGTCGGCGGCGCTTGAACAATAAAGAGGAAAATGATGAGCTTCGAAGGTAAAATCGTTCTGGTCACCGGCGCGAGCCGCGGTATTGGCCGAGCTATTGCAGAAACGTTTGTGGCACGCGGCGCCAAAGTGATCGGCACCGCGACCAGCGAGAGCGGCGCTGAAGCGATCAGCGGCTACCTGGGCGCAAACGGCAAAGGGTTTATGTTGAACGTTGTTGATGCGCAATCTATCGACAGCGTGCTGGCATCGATTCGCGCCGAATTTGGCGAAATCGACATTTTAGTGAATAATGCCGGCATTACGCGTGATAACCTGCTGATGCGCATGAAGGATGATGAGTGGGAGGATATCCTCGACACCAACCTGACTTCCGTATTCCGTCTGTCAAAAGCGGTAATGCGCGCTATGATGAAAAAGCGGTTTGGCCGTATCATCACCATCGGTTCCGTTGTCGGTACCATGGGGAACGCAGGGCAGGCGAACTACGCGGCGGCTAAAGCCGGCCTGATTGGTTTTAGCAAATCTTTGGCACGTGAAGTTGCTTCGCGTGGCATTACGGTCAACGTCGTGGCACCTGGCTTTATTGAGACGGACATGACACGGGCGTTGACAGATGATCAACGCGCAGGCATTTTGTCATCAGTTCCAGCCAACCGGCTGGGCGATGCTAAAGAAATCGCCAGCGCTGTTGCATTTTTGGCCTCTGATGAGGCCGGCTATATCACCGGTGAAACGTTACATGTCAATGGCGGCATGTACATGATTTAAAAAATGCGAAAACCATTTGCGTTATTTGAGGCAAAAACCGCAAAATAGCGTAAAATCGTGGTTTGACCAGCCGGGATTTAGTTGCATCTTTTTCAGCATTTTATACACTACGAAAACCATCGCGAAAGCGAGTTTTGATAGGAAATTTAAGAGTATGAGCACTATCGAAGAACGCGTTAAGAAAATCATTGTTGAGCAACTGGGTGTTAAACAGGAAGAAGTTTTGAACAACGCTTCTTTCGTTGAAGATCTGGGCGCTGATTCTCTTGACACCGTTGAGCTGGTAATGGCACTGGAAGAAGAATTCGACACCGAGATTCCAGACGAAGAAGCTGAGAAGATCACTACTGTTCAGGCAGCTATTGATTTCATCAACGCTAGCCAGCAGTAAGAGAACATATCTAGGCGGTCGTTCGACCGCCTAAGTTTTTTCTATCCCTAGTGTCATATTTTTCCCTCCCTGGAGGACAAACGTGTCTAAGCGTCGAGTAGTTGTGACCGGACTGGGCATGTTGTCTCCTGTCGGCAATACGGTAGAGTCCACGTGGAACGCTCTTCTTGCCGGTCAGAGTGGCATCAGCCTGATCGACCATTTCGATACCACTGCCTATGCGACCAAGTTTGCTGGCCTGGTAAAGAATTTTAATTCTGAGGATTTCATCTCTCGCAAAGATGCGCGCAAGATGGACGCCTTTATCCAGTACGGTATCGCTGCCGGCATGCAAGCCATGCAGGATGCAGGTCTGGACATCACCGAGGCTAACGCCACCCGCATTGGAGCCGCGATCGGTTCCGGCATCGGCGGCCTGGGTTTGATTGAAGAAAACCACAGTTCACTGGTTAACGGTGGCCCACGGAAAATCAGTCCGTTCTTCGTGCCATCCACCATCGTGAATATGATTGCAGGCCACCTGACAATCATGTACGGCATGCGTGGCCCAAGCATTTCCATCGCCACCGCCTGTACATCAGGTGTGCACAACATCGGCCATGCGGCGCGTATCATTGCTTACAATGATGCTGACGTGATGCTGGCCGGTGGGGCAGAGAAAGCCAGCACCCCATTGGGCGTCGGCGGCTTTGGCGCAGCGCGCGCCCTGTCCACCCGTAATGACAACCCGCAGGCGGCGAGCCGTCCGTGGGATAAAGACCGCGACGGCTTCGTGCTGGGCGACGGCGCCGGCATGATGGTGCTGGAAGAGTACGAACACGCGAAAAAACGCGGCGCGAAAATCTACGCCGAAGTGGTTGGCTTTGGGATGAGCAGCGATGCTTATCACATGACTTCGCCACCGGAAAACGGCGCTGGCGCTGCGCTGGCGATGGAAAATGCCCTGCTTGACGCCGGTGTGACCCCGTCACAAATCGGCTACATCAACGCACACGGCACCTCTACGCCGGCGGGCGATCAGGCGGAAGCGCAGGCGGTGAAATCCGTATTTGGCGCCGATGCCCAGCGCGTACTGGTGAGCTCGACCAAATCGATGACCGGCCACCTATTGGGTGCGGCAGGCGCGATCGAGTCCATCTTCACCGTGCTGGCGCTGCGCGATCAGGCGGTACCGCCAACCATCAACCTGGATAACCCGGATGAAGGTTGCGATCTGGACTTCGTGCCTCACGAAGCGCGCCAGGTCAGCGATATGGAGTTCACCCTGTGTAACTCCTTCGGCTTCGGCGGCACCAACGGCTCGCTGATCTTCCGCCGAGTGTAACTCGCACGGTCGACTGCTGATGAAAGCCCGGTTTTTTAACCGGGCTTTTTTACGTCTGACGCCTGACTCTCTGCGGGGCTGCACATCGCTTCATCGCCTGCTATTCTGCGAGCGTGAAGTCATCAGCCGGCAACAGGAGGAAGCATGTATTGGATTAACGGACAACGCCACGATGCGCTGGCGCCGAGCGATCGCGGCCTGCAATTCGGCGATGGCTGCTTTACTACCGCCCGGGTTATCGACGGCAAAGTCGAGCTGCTGCCCTGGCATCTGGAGCGGCTGCAGCAAGCGGCGCAGCGGCTGATGCTGCCCGCCACCGATTGGCTGGCTTTCGAACGGGAGATGGCGCAGGCGGCCGAATCAATTCCGCTCGGCGTGGTCAAAGCGATACTGACGCGCGGCAGCGGTGGGCGCGGCTACAGCCCGTCGGGGTGCGAAAACCCAACGCGCATCGTCGCCCGCAGCAGCTATCCCGCGCACTATTTGCAGTGGCGGGCGCAGGGCATCACGCTCGCGCTCAGCCCGGTGGCGCTGGCGCGTAACCCGCTGCTGGCGGGGCTAAAGCATTTGAACCGTCTGGAGCAGGTGCTGATCCGCGCGCATCTTGACCAGACGGCCGCCGACGAGGCGCTGGTGCTTGACACTGCCGGTATGCTGGTGGAATGCTGTGCGGCTAATTTGTTCTGGCGTAAGGGAAAAGCGGTGTTTACCCCGGACCTGAGCCAGGCGGGCGTCGCCGGGCTGATGCGGCGGCGGGTGATCGCGCTGCTGACCGGTTCGGAATACCGTCTGCACTGCGTCAGTGAACCGCTGGAGACGCTGGCCGACGCTGACGAAGTTCTGGTGAGCAACGCGCTGATGCCGCTGCTGCCGGTAAACGTTGCCCAATCATGGCGTTATCATTCGCGCCAGCTGTATGATTTTTTGCGTCCACACTGTTAACCATGGCTGATTGATGAAGAAAAGAAAGCTGAAGGTCCTGTCTGTTATTGTTGTTCTGGCATTGGCGCTGCTGTTTTGGGGCTACCAGAAGATCGAACGCTTTGCCGATACGCCGCTGGCCATCCAGCAAGAGACTATCTTCAAACTGCCTGCCGGCACCGGCCGGGTGGCGCTGGAAGGGGTGCTGGTGCGCGATAAACTGGTGCGCAACGGCCGCTGGTTCCAGTGGCTGCTGAAACTGGAGCCGGAGCTGGCGGAGTTCAAGGCCGGTACCTACCGTTTCACGCCGGGCATGACGGTGCGCCAGATGCTGAAGCTGTTGGCCAGCGGCAAAGAGGCGCAGTTCACCGCGCGCTTTATCGAAGGCTCACGCCTGCGTGACTGGCAGCAGGTGCTGCAGCAGTCCAAATACCTGAAACACACTCTGGCGGACAAGAGCGAAGCGGAGATCGCCACCGCGCTAGGCATTCCTGCGGGCGAAACGCCGGAAGGGCACCTGTACCCGGATACCTATCAGTATACCGCCGGCATGAGCGACATTGCGCTACTCAAACGCGCTCACGTGCGCATGAACAAAGCGCTGCAGGCAGCCTGGGCCGGCCGCGACGCCAGCCTGCCGTATAAAACGCCGGAAGAGTTGTTGACCATGGCTTCGATCGTCGAGAAAGAGACCGCCGTGCCGGAAGAGCGCAGCAAGGTGGCGTCGGTGTTCGTCAACCGCTTGCGCATCGGCATGCGTCTGCAGACCGATCCGACGGTGATCTACGGCATGGGCGAAAGCTATAATGGCAACATCACGCGCAAGGATCTGGAGACGCCGACGCCTTATAACACCTATGTGATCGCCGGCCTGCCGCCAACGCCGATCGCCATGCCGGGTGAGGCCTCGCTGCAGGCGGCCGCCAATCCGGCCAAAACGCCTTATCTCTATTTTGTCGCCGACGGCAAGGGTGGGCATACCTTCACCACCAATCTGGCGAGCCATAACCAGGCGGTGCGCGCGTACCGTCAGGCGTTAAAGGAAAAGAATGAAAAGTAAATTCGTTGTTATCGAGGGGCTGGAAGGCGCGGGCAAGACCACCGCGCGCGACACGGTGGTCAATGTACTGCGTGAACACGGCGTCAGCGATATCGTCTTCACCCGCGAACCGGGCGGTACGCCGCTGGCGGAAAAGCTGCGCGATCTGTTCAAGCGCGGCATCGATGGCGAATTGCCGACCATCAAGGCCGAAGTGCTGATGCTGTACGCCGCGCGCGTGCAGCTGGTGGAGACCGTAATTAAACCGGCTCTGGCGCGCGGCGCGTGGGTGGTGGGCGACCGTCACGATCTCTCTTCACAGGCTTACCAGGGCGGCGGCCGTGGCGTGGATCCGCAGCTGATGGCCTCGCTGCGCGACACCGTGCTGGGGGATTTCCGGCCGGACCTGACGGTCTATCTCGATCTGCCGCCGCTGGTTGGCCTGCAACGCGCACAGGCTCGCGGCCAGCTGGATCGCATCGAACAGGAGGCGCTGCCGTTCTTCGAACGCACCCGCGCGCGTTATCTCGAGCTGGCGGCGCAGGATGAAACCATCGTCACCGTCGACGCCGCCCAACCGCTGGAACAGGTGACGGCGGCGATCCGCGACTGCGTCAGCCAGTGGCTGCGGCAGCAGGAAGGCGCATAATGAACTGGTATCCGTGGCTGAATGGCCCTTATCGCCAGCTGGTTGGGCAGTACGCCGAGGGCCGCGGCCATCATGCGCTGCTGCTGCACGCTGCGGCGGGCAACGGTGACGATGCGCTGGCCTACGGCCTGAGCCGTTGGTTGATCTGTCAGCAGCGCAACGGTGAAAAAAGCTGCGGTGAGTGCCATAGCTGCCGGCTGATGCTGGCGGGTAACCACCCGGATTATCACGTGCTGGCGCCGGAAAAGGGCAAGAGCAGCCTGGGGATCGAACCGATTCGCCAGGTGATTGAGAAGCTGTATGCCCACGCGCAGCAGGGCGGCGCCAAGGTGATTTGGCTGCCTCAGGCGGAACAGCTGACCGAGGCGGCGGCCAACGCGCTGTTGAAAACGCTGGAGGAGCCGCCGGAGAAAACCTATTTCCTGCTGGGGTGCCGTGAGCCGTCGCGGCTGATGGCGACGCTGCGCAGCCGCTGCCTGTACTGGCATTTGGCCAGCCCGGAGGAGCAGCTCAGTCTGCAGTGGCTGGGCCGACAGGCGGCCGGATCTCAGACGGACCGCCTCACGGCGCTGCGCCTGCACGACGGCGCGCCGCTGGCCGCCGAACAGCTGTTGCAGCCGCAGCAGTGGCAACAGCGCAGCGCCATGTGCGCTGCATTGAGCGCCGCGCTGCCGCAGCGCGATATGCTGTCGCTGCTGCCGGCGTTAAACCACGAAGACGTCGCCGAGCGCCTGCACTGGCTGTGCGCGCTGCTGGTGGACGCGATGAAGTGGCAACAGGGCGCGCATCACTATGTATTGAATCAGGATCAGCAGCCGCTGGTGCACCAGTTGGCCAGCCTGCTGAGCAGCGCCTCGCTGCAGCAGATCGTGCAGCAGTGGCTGAACTGTCGTCACCAGCTGCTCAGCGTGGTGGGCGTCAATCGCGAGCTGCTGCTGACCGAACAGTTACTTCGCTGGGAACAGATGCTCGGCGCCGCCGGCTATTCCCAACCTCATTCGCTGTAAAGTAAAAGAGTTAAAAATTATGTTGTTAGTCGATTCTCATTGCCATCTTGACGGCCTGGATTATCAAACGCTGCACCAGAATGTGGACGATGCGCTGGCCAAGGCCAAAGCGCGCGACGTCGGCTATGTGCTGGCGGTCGCCACCACGCTGCCGGGCTACCGTTCCATGACCGAACTGATCGGCCAGCGCGACGATGTGGCCTTCTCCTGCGGGGTGCATCCGCTCAACCTGGAAGAAGGCTATGATTACGCCGAGCTGCGTCGCCTGGCGGCGGCGGAGCAGGTGGTGGCGCTGGGGGAGACCGGGCTCGATTACTTCTACCAGAAAGACAACCTTGAGCTGCAGCAGGACTCTTTCCGCGAGCATATCCGCATTGGCCGGGATCTGAACAAGCCGGTGATCGTCCACACCCGCGATGCGCGCGCGGATACGCTGGCGATCCTGCGTGAAGAGAACGCACAGGACTGCGGTGGCGTACTCCACTGCTTCACCGAAGATCTGGCCACGGCCGAAGCTTTGCTGGATCTGGGCTTTTACATCTCTTTCTCCGGCATCGTGACCTTCCGCAACGCCGAACAGCTGCGTGAAGTAGCCCGCTATGTGCCGCTGGACCGCATTCTGGTGGAAACCGACTCGCCTTATCTGGCGCCGGTGCCGCATCGCGGCAAAGAAAACCAACCCGCCTATGTGCGCGATGTGGCTGAATACATGGCGGTATTGAAGGGCGTTAGCCTGGAACAACTGGCCGAAGCGACCACCGCCAACTTTTCACGCTTATTTCACCTCGATCTGTGATCTTTGACCTAGGCTATAGCTGTAGGTCATTGTCTGCATAATTTTTTTTGAGCTCGTAATTAATCACTGAAACGGGTAAGGTTCCCTCCCGTTTCAGGTTGTTCGGTGCGTATTTTTTGGCCTGTTTTGCCAAAAAACAGCCGGTTTATGCAAAGTTGCTGCGGCTCGATCATCGAAACGTGATTGTCATCAAACATTGCGCAGGCTATTTATTTTACTCTGCGTAATAAATTCAAGGGGTGCTCAGACACCCTGAATTGCAGGGGTTTTTCTCCCCCCCTTGCAGCGCGACGTATCGCGACAAGAAGTAGCAAAGCATTATTACTCAGGAGCACACTCAACTATGTTCAAGAACGCATTTGCAAACCTGCAAAAAGTAGGTAAATCGCTCATGCTGCCGGTGTCCGTGTTGCCTATCGCAGGTATCCTGCTGGGCGTCGGTTCCGCCAACTTTAGCTGGCTACCTGCGGTAGTCTCCCACGTGATGGCAGAAGCGGGCGGTTCGGTCTTCGCCAATATGCCGTTGATTTTCGCTATCGGCGTCGCCTTGGGCTTCACCAACAACGACGGCGTTTCCGCGCTGGCGGCGGTGGTGGCTTACGGCATCATGGTGAAAACCATGGCGGTGGTTGCGCCGCTGGTGCTGCACCTGCCGGCTGAAGAGATTGCGGCCAAACACCTGGCGGATACCGGTGTGCTCGGGGGGATTATCTCCGGCGCCATCGCGGCCTATATGTTCAACCGCTTCTTCCGCATTCAACTGCCGGAATACCTGGGCTTCTTTGCCGGTAAGCGTTTCGTGCCGATCATTTCCGGTCTGGCGGCGATCGTTCTGGGCGTAGTGCTGTCCTTCATCTGGCCACCGATCGGTACGGCTATCCAGACCTTCTCGCAGTGGGCGGCTTATCAGAACCCGGTTGTAGCCTTCGGCATTTACGGCGTGGTTGAGCGTGCTCTGGTGCCGTTCGGTCTGCACCACATCTGGAACGTGCCGTTCCAAATGCAAATTGGTGAATTCACCAACGCGGCGGGCCAGGTGTTCCACGGCGACATCCCTCGCTACATGGCGGGCGACCCAACTGCGGGCAAACTGTCCGGCGGCTTCCTGTTCAAAATGTACGGTCTGCCTGCTGCGGCCATCGCCATCTGGCACTCGGCTAAGCCGGAAAACCGCGCTAAAGTCGGCGGCATCATGATCTCCGCTGCGCTGACCTCGTTCCTGACCGGTATCACCGAGCCGATCGAGTTCTCCTTCATGTTCGTCGCGCCGATCCTGTACGTGATCCACGCTATCCTGGCCGGTCTGGCGTTCCCAATCTGCATTCTGTTGGGCATGCGTGACGGCACCAGCTTCTCGCACGGCCTGATCGACTTTATCGTACTGAGCGGCAACAGCAGCAAAATCTGGCTGTTCCCAATCGTCGGCATCATCTACGGTCTGGTGTACTACACCATCTTCCGCGTGCTGATCGCCAAGCTGGATCTGAAAACCCCGGGCCGTGAAGACACCGCTGCCGAGCAGACTGCGCAGGGCGGTTCCGAAATGTCCGCAGCGCTGGTTCAGGCCTTCGGCGGTAAAGAAAACATCACTAACCTGGATGCTTGCATCACCCGTCTGCGCGTCAGCGTGGCCGACGTGTCCAAAGTTGACCAGGCGGGCCTGAAGAAACTGGGCGCAGCCGGCGTAGTCGTCGCTGGCTCTGGCGTGCAGGCCATCTTCGGCACCAAATCTGACAACCTGAAAACCGATATGGACGAATACATCCGTAATCACTGATTCAGGCAGGGGAGTTACCAAGGGAGGCGAAAGCCTCCCTTTTTTATTAGTTTTTAATTGATTTATAAGTGTTTTTTATTTTACATATCCACATTTAGACCGAGAGATAAGCGATGCTGTGCAACCGCCCACTTCTGCGGGCAGTCTAATTAGCCAAAGATCAATGAGGTTTGTCCGCTGCTTTTGGGGGCGACTGGACAGGACACACTTCTTAGATATCAACTCCAACACCGCCCAGGGGCGACCGGGCAACCTGTATCTGGATGAGTATTTTTGGATACCTGGCTTTGAGATGCGCCAGGCTGCATCGGGCATGGCGTCGCAAACGCGCTACCGTTCAACGTACTTTTCCACACCGTCCAGCATGACCCATGAAGCCTATTCATTCTGGAATGGCACGCTGTTTAACAAGGGCAAATCGAAGAACAGACGCCGGGAAATTGACGTTAGCTATAAACGCCTGGCCAGCGGCCTGCTCTGTGAAGATAAGCAGTTTCGCCAGATTGTCACCATTGAGGATGCGTTACGCGGTGGCTGTGATCTGTTTGATCTGGATGAATTGCGCGAGGAAAACAGCGATGAAGACTTTGAAAACCTATTCATGTGTAACTTCATTGACGATACTGCGTCGGTGTTCCCGATGGGGGAAATGCAGCGTTACATGGTCGACAGTTGGGAGCATTGGACTGACGTTAAACCCTTCGCATTGCGCCCGGTGGCGGCGCGGGAAGTCTGGATCGGTTATGACCCGGCCAGTTCTGAAAATGGTGATAGCGCAGGTTGTGCGGTTATCCTGCCGCCGCTGATTGCTGGCGGCAAGTTCCGCGTGCTGGAGCGCCATCAATGGCGCGGCATGGATTTTTCCGCCCAGGCCAAAAATATCAAGGCGTTGACAGAGCGCTACAACGTGACCTATATCGGCATCGATAACACCGGCTTCGGCCGTGCGGTGTCGCAACTGGTGCGCCAGTTCTTCCCGGCGGTTAACGCCATCAACTACAGCCTTGAAATGAAAACCGACCTGGTGCTGAAAGCCCGCGATGTGATCCGCTCTGGCCGCCTGGAGTTCGACGCCGGCGCGCTGGATATCGCCCAGGCGTTTATGTCCACCCGCAAACAGATGACCGCAACGGGCCGGCGGGCAACCTATGTCACCAGCCGCGCCGAAGGCGTCAGCCACGGCGATGTGGCCTGGGCGGTCATGCATGCCTTATTCAATGAACCGCTTGAAGGGGCAACCGGTAGCAATACAGGTTTTATGGAGATTTTTTAAATGAGTAAACGCAACCGGTACCGCAAAAATACCCAGCCGATCACGCAGAAACAAAGCGGCGCACAGCATGTTGAGGCCTTCACCTTCGGCGACCCGATCCCGATGCTGGATCGGCGTGAAATCCTGGATTATCTGGAGTGCAGCATTGTTGAACGTTGGTATGAGCCGCCGATCTCTTTCAGTGGCCTGGCGAAGACGTTTCGCGCAGCAGTGCATCACAGTTCACCGATCACCATGAAGCGCAATATTTTGGTGAGCATGTTCAAGCCTCATCGGCTACTGTCAAAGCAGGATTTTAGCCGCTATGCGCAGGATTTTATGGTGTTCGGCAACAGCTTTATTGAGGGGCGCTATAACCGGTTGGGCGGTTTGATGAAGCTGGCCCCCAGCCTGGCGAAATACACACGCCGTGGTGTTGATACTGATTCTTACTGGTTCGTGCAATCGTGGATGGAACCGCACCAATTCGAGGGGGGCTCTATTTTTCACCTGATGGATCCTGACATTAACCAGGAGATTTACGGTGTTCCCGAATACCTTTCCTCGCTTAACTCCATCTGGCTTAACGAGGCTGCGACGCTGTTTCGCCGGAAATACTACCTTAACGGCAGTCATGCCGGATTTATCCTGTACATGAACGATGCGGCGCATAAGCAGGAGGATATTGATAACCTGCGTAAAGCGCTGAAAGAGTCAAAAGGGCCGGGTAACTTCCGTAACCTGTTTATGTATGCGCCTGGTGGTAAGCCAGACGGGTTACAACTGATCCCTCTGGCAGAAGTCGCGGCAAAAGACGAGTTTTTGAACATCAAAAACGTGACGCGTGATGATCAGCTTGCGGCCCAGCGCACGCCACCGCAACTGATGGGGATTTTGCCAAACAACACCGGCGGTTTTGGTGATGTTGAGAAGGCCGCGCGGGTATTTGCGATTAACGAGCTGGCACCGTTGCAGGAACGGCTATGTGAGCTTAACGAGTGGGCAGGGGAAGAGGTGATCAGCTTCAAGCCTTATGAACTGCTGAAACAGGACTCATAAGCAATTGGCTTAGTGGTTGTACTTATTCATACTTAGTCTGAGATTTTTATGGCCTGAGTTAATCCAGTATGACAGTAGATTTTGTGCGTGAAGCGGACATTCGTAAAGGTACTTATTGCTCTTTGACAGAAAAATAACCTGTTGATATATTGGAAAAGGTTAAATAAACAAGCTGTTGTAAAACATACAGAATGAGTTTAATGTTGAAAGCATTAAATTTGCAATCGCGTAAAAATCCTTGTTTAAGTGCGATTTTTACCTAAAAATAAACATTAGGTTTATGGAGATTCTAGTTTGAGTCAGAAAATTCCAAACTCTGTAATAGGTGCGGTTGCGTCAGTTATTGCGGAGCATTATTACAGCCATTCAAAATTGAATACGCTTTTCATGGAGAGTGGAGCCCCTGGTGACCCTCCAGATGGCAACTGTGAGACAAAGTGCAGTAATTGGCTTAAACACTGCAACGACGACACACTGGTTAATGCCTTAGAAGTCCTTGGCGCATTGCTTCAAGAGTATATGGACCAAGAGCCACCTACCTCGTTATTTGGTGGACCGTTACCTTCAAAAATTACGGAAGGTCAAACTAGAATTATCAATGCGTTAGCAAAAAATCAATTGGTCTATCGAACTAATGGTTATATTGTTCAAGCTGGGTCGACAGCGATATCGAAAACACTTGAAGACTATTTAAAATCCGGTGATTTTTTTTCTATTGAAAAGGAATTTGAAAGAGCCGTAGAGCATATCAATGGCGATCCACAGGCATCTATTACGGCGGCCTGTGCAATTATTGAGGCTACTTTGAAGTTTTACATAGAGCGTTTCAGTTTGGTTATGCCGAATAAGCTTAATGTTATGAACTTGTGGGCCACAGTCCACCCTCAACTTAGTTTGAATTCGGATGTCACATTAGCTGCTGATCAGCAAAAAGTATTAAAGGGGCTTTCCTCTATTATTGATGGTGTAGGGGCATTTAGGTCGCACATAGGGTCGGCACATGGCCGCGGTTCTAACCCGCCGAATATCGTAGTTGCAGAAGCACGGTTGGTCATTAACGCAGCCCACACTATTGTGGTTTTTGTAATGGAGTTAATGCATGCAAAAACTAACTAAGTGAAACATGTACCCATTGTTGCAGGGATGAAAGTCCACTAAATTTCAATAGAAATATAGCGTTAGCTATTTCTATTGTGACCGCATTTATTGATTTTTTGGCTAAAACGATCGCGAAATTTATCTCCGTTTGTATGAGTTTTTATAAACTGTAAAGATTATACTTTTAACGATTGATGAGTAACTAATTTAAATGAAGTAGAGTTGGAAATAATATAGCATAAATAATTATGAAAGTTCTGGGGAGAAAATTACGATAAGTTACCCTCAGCTAAAATTTATCCTTATATCTCATGGAGTATGGAATGCAACTCAATTTCGAATTATTGAAAGATGATCAATATAGCGACTATCCGCATGATTACAAAAATTGCTACAATGCAAGAGGGTTATATCATTCAATGCAGTTTGTGTTGAGACTGCGACCTGATTTACATAGATTATTAAATGCTACAGAAAATGGAATTCATGCATCTAGTAAATATGATTTTGATACGGTTCAAGCATTCTCTACTTATTTACATGAAACAATTCACTGGTGGCAACACATTGGCTCTACATCAGGATTATTGTTAAGCTTGTCGTACCCAGCCCAAGCTCATATAAACCATGATCTCTTAAAAGAATATATCGATAATACTGGTCTAAAAAAACCCATTGTTCGTTATAACGAAATAAACTCTAAAGAATATCAACCTAAAAGCAAAGAATTTTTGACAATAAATCCAATATTGAATAATTTTCATGATATTGAGTTTTTCAAGTGTTTAATTATTCAGCCAAAGTCAGCCACTTCAATAGTTAACGATAAGCTCTTTGAATCAGTGGGCCATTCATTTCATATAACCTACTCGTCATTTTTATCTGTTTTATCTTCAACCTTTGATAGGGAATTAAATTTCCTTCCAAGAGGGGATGTTTGGCATCAAGGATTTAAAGTATTGTCAGACAATAATCATATTAATCATAAGTTTGGTGAGCCGTCTTATATTTGCCCCATCGGGTTAATTGAATTATATGAAGGTCAAGCTAGGTTTTCCCAAATGCAGTATTTATTTTTCTATTCGGGAGAAAGTCTTAGCTGGTCTGATTTTGAACAGATGAAGATGCTGGATGGAGTTTACTATTCAGCTTTTGATAATTTCTTAAAACTTACTAACTCTGTGAGACCGGATAACTTAGGAAGTCCGTTGGTTTCTTTGTTTTTACTAATATTGGATATTGCGATAAATCCCGCAGAAGGGTTTCCATTTGATATTAAAAACTATGAAAACTTCATAAATTCCACACACCCGGGGATTAGATTTATAGATTTGTGTCGTGCAGTTAAAGATAAATACCCTGAATTTAAAGAGTTGATAGTGAGATTCTCATCCTCTGAATATTATCAAGTATCCACAGCGCTGTCCGCAGCAATCAATAGCCCATCTCCGTTAGATATAGCTACAGAAATTAATCGTTGGTCGAAAAATCAAAATTCAATCATAAAATTAATGGAGGAAGAGGAGGTATTTGATTTTAATGAAGAAAATCAGCCTATTAGATTGATTTTCTCTCAATTCATTAAATATCAACAAGATAAGGTCTTGAATCCTGCCTATTTCTGTTGGGCTGGGGCTTATAGTGCTGGTAATAGATTGACTGAAGAAAGCAAAAATCTTTTCCTGAAGCATCAGTCTCTATTTGTTGATAAAGAGGACGGAGACATTTACCCGAGGAAATTTCCTGACAAAGACGAAGTTAAAGTGCAAAAATCTTTCGATCTTTTTTACACATGGGTAGTGAATTATGACCTGTGTAAACAGTGGATAGTTGCTGAAGGCGCGTTTACTTACGACTTTTTTTGGTTGTCCAGCAAACATTCAATGCTCGATTTGGAAAACTGGGCTCGACATAATTTTAAACTCGCATACGGAGTGGATCCGGCTGATTTCGAAGTGATTGATTAAAAGTTTCCCAAAGAGATTATTTTGGTAGTAAAATACTGGTGCCCTCTGGTTTCCATCGAGTACATCAGTATTTTTTGTTATTCTTAAAATATAATTGGTTTGTGACCACGAAACACTACTAGGTCAGTTCTAATACATTTTAATTTGGCTTGTTTCTGGTCACAATTTTAACCGTTGAAAGGGGTTTTTTTGCATGTTAAAGCGAATTTTATTTATATGTAGATGTATTGATATGTTTACCTGTGACATGTCACAGATGATTTTTTTCATGAAAATGACACGCCATATGATTGTTGATAATATAATTGTGACGTGGCAGGATAGTTTTGTGTTACCCAGCAGACCTAGTTCTAAAACTCTTAACTAAAACGTCTTTCTTTAATCGAGATCGACCTAGATTCTAAATAAAAAGCACTGCATATCCTAAATGCAATAATCCGCATACCTTTTTGTATACCTATGCACTCTGGCAAGCCACAGCCAGCAAGGCTTTGACGTGTTTTCCCTACTGCATAAAAAGTGAATTCTTAAGTATGCAGCGTGAGGGCGGGGGGGGACGGCACGGAACAGAACATGTAAGCATCCCGGTAAACCGAACCATTCACTTTTAGAGATCTTCCTACATACTGATTATGTCCTGTGAGGAGATCACCATGCGTAAAGCCCGATTCACCGACCACCAGATCATTGCCGTTCTGAAGTCTGTCGAAGCCGGACGTACCGTTAAGGATGTCTGCCGTGAAGCTGGTATCTCTGAAGCCAGCTATTACAACCGGAAAGCGAAGTTTGGCGGTATGGAGGCCTCTGATATCAAAAAGATGAAAGACCTAGAGGACGAAAACCGTCGCCTCAAACAGATGTTTGCTGATCTCAGCCTTGAATGCCGGGCACTGAAAGACGTTATCGAAAAAAAGCTTTAAAACCAGCGATAAAGCGTGAGCTCGTCGGTTACCTGACTGCGCAATTTACCATGAGCATTCGCCAGGCCTGCAGGACGTTATCGCTGAGCAGGACGGTCTATTTTTACCAGCCCGATACCCGGCGCGATGAACCGGTGATCCAGGTGCTGACTGAGCTGGCAGAGCGCTACCCGCGATACGGTTTTAAGAAGCTATTCCAGCTGCTGCGCAGGCAGGGTAACAGCTGGAACCATAAACGCGTTCACCGGATTTACTGCCTGCTGAAACTTAATTTTCGTCGCAAGGGAAAACAGCGTTTACCTGCGCGTAACCCGACGCCACTGGCAACGCCGGAAGCGCTTAACCAGAGCTGGTCCATCGATTTTATGCATGATGCGCTGGTCTGCGGCAGACGCTTTCGGACCTTCAATGTGGTTGATGACTTTAACCGCGAGGCCCTCGCAATAGAAATCGATCTGAATATCCCGGCACAGCGGGTGGTCAGGGTGCTAGACAGAATAGTGGCAAACCGGGGTTATCCACTGAAATTGCGGATGGACAACGGACCCGAACTGGTCTCACTGACGCTGGCACAGTGGGCTGAAGAGCATGGAGTGATGCTGGAATTTATCAAACCGGGAAACCAACGCAGAATGCCTTTATCGAACGGTTTAACCGGACGTACCGGACAGAAATCCTGGATTTTTATCTGTTCAGAACCCTGAATGAAGCGCGGGAAATCACAGAGCACTGGCTGATGGAATACAACAGCGAGCGACCTCATGAATCCCTGAATAACCTGACACCGGAGGAGTACCGGCTGATGGCCGAAAAACCGGAAATCTCAAAAAGTGCGTGGAACTAAAACGGGTGTGCTTACAAACAGGGGATCGATGGTGATCGTTTTTCCTGCTAAAACAGGGGATCGATGGTGATCGTTTTTCCTGCTATCCACCGTAAACCCCGCGTCGTATTAACCTGCGCATCACTGCGAGGCGATCAGATTTTATGTGATCGTTGGTGCAAAGAAAAAGCGCCTCGCTGTGTGGCGTATAGGCGCTTTGGTGGGGGGCAGTAATGTGCGGATTTCTATACCGCTTGGCTGTTTTTATTCATTTTTGTGAATGTTAATTCGCTTTGTGATTTTGTATGTGTTCAAGGCTGACTTGGTATGTTTACGCTTGACGCCTAAACTTAGAAGAATATTGATGTCCGTTATACCATACGGTTTATACTTTACATATTAGAAGTATCTACCCTGGATACATGTCCACCAGTAAGAGGAATGCATATGTTTTTTTCATAATTCTCACTTAAAGAAATTGCATCTATATTCTCAATGAAGAAATAATTTTTGATATTATGCTCTACTACATCTTGTATTGAATGCCCAGTAGGCAACCTAGATATATATATATTTTGATTGCTGTTATCGCATTGCAGTTTATTTATATAACGAATCTCGGATTGGTCTGCTGTGAAAATAACATTTTCAATTTTTCTCACTTTGAAATAGCGCTCGTCATAACAAAATAAGCAATGTGCTGGGGTTATTGGTAAGAAAAATGAAGATACCCTCTCAGGAAATTCTATGACAAAGTTAAAAACAGGGTTGTCACTTGTAATAAATGGTATTTTAGATGTGTTGAATATTACCACGATTTTTAAATGATTATTTTTATTATACTCATCGTGTGCAACCCTAAAAATATGATGAAATGGTTCACTTAACTCAAATTTTGAAGGGTCGACTAAATCATTTATTTCATCATCTGATAAGTTGTAGTTTTTTAGTTTATCATTGCTCTTAATTGTATTAAAAATAGCTTCCCTGTTTTTATGGGTGTGTTCCTTAATATGTCGCCTTACTTCCTCGTTTACAATGTTTTTAGCCTTTTGTGTTCTACAATACTGAATGTAGATAAAGGTGAGTATTACACGTCTTATCTCATCATCATCAAGTAGCTTGGCATTGGGTGCCATTAGTGGTACTAAACAACTATTAAGCAATTTATTAAATTCATCCCCAGCCTTACTCTCCGCGATTCCTAAACGTTCTTCTAAATGTAGATCTGAACCATAAAAATATCGTTTCTGACACTGAGGTTCGTACGGGACTGGTTTTATATTCAGGTTTTTTTTATGTTGCATATGTTTATGTGTATTCCGTTCCATGAGAATCGTTTTAAAAGAAGTTTAGGTACAAAATGTTGTTTTGTATTATCAGCCATAATTATTAGGTCTCATATTGTATACCGCATTGGTTTTTTCTTTATGTTAGCATGCCTCTTTCCTTCGTGCTAAATGCTTCCTTGATGCATATTTTATTTTCCATTGTTAATGAATTCCTGCTAATAATTTAGCGCCGTTACTTTTAAAGTAATAATCTTTTCGGATTCTAAGGTTTATAACTGAAAAATTTCATCACATTGAGACAGAGAATGTATGGGATAAAAGAATATCCTACTAGCTAATGCTTTAGGTGGCTATAAAGTTATCAGCATCAGCTTTTTGTAGCCCGCGGTCTGCCAGCATTGCGTATCCCCCTGCATGCAGCAACCACCCGGATCGCCGGGCAGGGTATCACCACATTTTCCACAGCTACTTTTTCTCAGTTCGGCCAGCTGTTTATGCAACAGCTTGTTGTCTTGCCGGATGAGGCCGATCAGGTATTCCGTCACCTCGTAAGGTTCTCTCGCGATCCGGCGCTGCTGGCAACCTTCCAAAATCATAGCCATTTCCTGGCTATCAACGCGCAGGGTGATCTCCTCACAGGACATAATCAGTATGTAGGAAGATCTCTAAAAGTGAATGGTTCGGTTTACCGGGATGCTTACAATATCTCCAAACATCAGTTTTGATTCGTTTGATAAATACACAGTACTATCTAGAAGCCTGGTGTTTAAATTTCAGGCTGGTTATGCGTGTATCATAAACCAGCTCGACAACATATACTTGTTATATTTTTTCTGCGTGAAATTCACGTTCAAATGGTGGCGTGGTTTTCGTACTATCGAAAAAATGATATTTGTTAATGATATTTCCGACTCTATCTACTTCCGTAATTAGATATGTGTCTGTATCGTAGCCACCTCTTACATTCCATCTAATATGATTGGTTATTAGACCATGTTCAATAGGTATATTGAGGTGTTTACGATATTCATCATTGGGGTCAAAAGAAGCATTTGTCTGTTTTTCTGAATTTTTGCTTTCAGAGTTTGTAGTGGATTTAACCTCTTCCTCAGTAATCCTTACAGATTTGACAACTTCAGAGTCTGTATCAAATATCTCTAGTAGTTTTGAAAGACTGACGATATGAAATGACTTTCCTTTTGTTGTTTCTCTAAATTCATCAACTAACTCAAACCTAGGATAAAGTGGAGTTTTTCCACTTTGATGCCACCAATCCGCTTTCTCATCTACCGAAACAAAAATAAGATGTTTTTCTTTGGTTTTCGCCAAGTTTAGAATCTCGTGCCAAATTACTAAATCTCCGGCCTGATTCTGATCCTTACTCCTATCCTTATAACCAGGCGGGATATTGAAATTATTTCTTATTTTTAGATCTTCTTCTATTTTTTTGAAATCTAACGCGTCATCATCCAAAATTCTATCAGCTAAAACCTCATGGTACATTTTGCTTACAGGGTCATTCCAACCCCAAGCCTGAACCGCTGAAAGAGTATTTCGAATCTTAGTTTGATAATTCTTTATAGCAATTTTTAGAGGTTCTTCTAGCGCAATTAGTTCTTTATACTCTTCCAAACTTTCAAGCAGTGGGTGAATGCCTACACAGTTGAAGGTTTGACTCGATTTTTTTTGAAGGGCTTCGTTTATATCTGCAATTTTCACGGCTCTATTATCCAAATATTCTCTTACTGCTTGCGCAGGGAGAAACAACTGATCACTTGTAGATAGCTTGGTATAAAGCCTTTTGATTGCCTGTACGTTCTTAATGTTTGTTGTAAAAGGCAAAAGAAGTACATTTGCATCCAACACAACTAGCGCCTCATTTTTAATATCAGATATGGTCTCTAATACAAAGCAAAATGAGTCCTTTGGAGAGGGGTAAATATCTTTCTTGCTAAATTCTTTACTCATATATCATCCGTAATTAAGTATTATGCGTTGATAGTATAGCAATGAATATGTGGATTTGTCAGTAAAATCTGATTTATTCTAGTAGTGGCACTGACTCAAACTACTAATTTTTAAAATACTATGGCTACTTAACGTTTTTTAAAATTCAATATTATTGAAATTGCTCAGTAACTCAATTGTTGACTCTAAACTGCAAGCCTATGATGATTGGTCTGTTCCGATATAGCTTGTTGGAAGGTCTGCTTCTGGCACTGGGCTGCTTTGTTAGCTTAGGTTAAGCTTTGTACTGTGACTATGTCAGATCAGGTTTTAGCTAATACAGCTAAGAACATGATCCACAAATTGCCCCAAACACCCACGCCATACCCACTTTAGGCAGGCAGTTACAAGTATCCAACTCATTGATGTTATTGTAACTGCTTGTTTTCATTAGCATCAGGATGGCGGCGAAAGCCTCCCTTTTTTATTGCCTTTCGTCAGGCGCCAAGGCGCTGTTCGAGTTCGGCGAGAGAAGGGAGGAACCAGACCTGTTCGCCGCGATTGGCTTCGCGCACGAAGTCTTGCAGCGCGTTACTTTGCGCCAGCCAGGGGGAAATATCGCCCAGTAGCGCCACCCGCAGGCGATAGTTGACGAATTTCTGCAATACGGCACCGGCAATGCCGCTTCTGAGCTGGAAGAAGGCGGCGTCCAGGCGGCTGACGGGGAGGGCGATCATCCCGGCCTCGTGTTCAAAGGCGGGCGCGATAAACAAGCTGACGTCGTTTTCATCTTTCAGCGCCGGCCCGGCTTCGGCGAAAACCACCAGGCGCAGATCATGGATTTGCTGCACGGCGTAGCTCATCGGCGCTCCGGGAGTCAGGGTTTGGCGTGCTGCTGTAGATAATGTTCGAACACCGCCAGCGTTTCGTCCGAGATATGGTGCTCAATCCCTTCGCTGTCCAGCTCGGCGGTTTCGCTCGGCACCCCGAGGCACATCAGCAGATCGACCACGATGCGGTGACGGCGGCGCACCTTCTGTGCCAGCTGCTCGCCTTCCTCGGTTAAAAACACCCCGCGATAAGGGCGCGATTCAACCAGCCCGGCGCTTTTCAGCCGCGCGATATTTTTTATCGCCGTCGGGTGAGACACGCCGAAGCGGCGTGCGATATCGGTAGTTCTGGCTTCGCGGGTGCTTTGCAGCAAATCGGCGATCAGCTCAACGTAATCTTCAATCAGCGCATTGGACTGCGCTTCACGGGCGCGGCTAAAACGCAGGGCGTGCTCGGCCTCGTCCGGCATATCGGTCAGGGCGGGGCGGTCGGCGTTATCTGGCGCGCGGGTAACCATAGCGTGGGGCGTCCTGTAAGCGTAAAAATGGCGTCTCCCGGCAATATGGGGAGGGTTGCCCTAAGTTAGTCCAAATAGCACACATTATCAATTCGATGCCACGCATTGTGGTAGTTAGAAATATCTCTACACAAAGCCAATGAATTTCGCCTGTTGCATAAAGTGTAGCCGATGCTACATTGTCAGCATGACAGGTGGAAAAATAACCAGTAAAAGATTGAGGGTAATCCATGCGTGATGCGGCAACCACCCCATCGTTAACCGAACGGACCAACATCGCGATTGGCGCCGCCCTTGCCGGACGCAAGCGCGGCGCCTTTACGCCGTTGCTGTTCGCCGGCCCGGCGGTGATTGCTTCTATCGCCTACATGGATCCCGGTAACTTCGCCACCAACATTCAGGCCGGGGCGAAATACGGTTACAGCCTGCTGTGGGTGGTGGTGATGGCCAACCTGATCGCCATGCTGTTTCAGGCGCTGTCGGCCAAGCTCGGCATCGTCACCAACCGCAATCTGGCGGAAATGTGCCGCGATCAGTTCTCACGGCCGGTGGTGATCGGCATGTGGCTGCTCAGCGAAGTGGCGGCGATGGCCACCGATCTGGCGGAGTTTCTCGGCGGCGCGATCGCGCTGGCGCTGTTGTTCCACATGCCGCTGCTGGCGGGGATGGGCGTGACGGCGGTGATCACCTATGCGCTGTTGATGGTGGAAAAAAAAGGTTTCCGCCCGGTTGAACTGATGATCGGTGGCCTGGTGGGCATCATCGCGCTGTGCTATCTGGTGGAGATGTTCATCGTACCGGTGGATTGGCAGGCGGCCGGCATCGGCATGGTGACGCCGCAGTTGCCCGACGCGCAGGCGCTGACCATCGCCGTCGGCATTATCGGCGCCACCGTGATGCCGCACGCCATTTTCCTGCACTCGGGGTTGACCCAGCACCGCAGCCCGGCCAGCGACAACGGCGAGCGGCGCAAGCTGCTGCGTTTCTCCAATATCGAGGTGGTGATCGCGCTGGCGCTGGCGGGGCTGGTGAATATCGCGATGGTCATCATGGCTTCGAGCGCCTTCCACGCCGGTAACAGCGACGTGGCCGAGATTGGCACCGCCTACCATACGCTGACGCCGCTGTTCGGTGCGGCGGCCGCCGGTATCTTCCTCGCGTCGCTGATCGCCTCCGGCATCTCCAGCTCGGTGGTGGGCACCATGGCCGGGCAGATGATCATGCAGGGCTTCGTCGGCTTCCGCATTCCGGTGTGGGTGCGCCGCCTGGTCACTATGGTGCCGGCGTTTATCGTGGTGGCGATGGGCGTCAACGCCACCGACGCGCTGGTCTACAGCCAGGTGGTGCTGAGCCTGGCGCTGCCGGCGCCGATGATCGCGCTGGTGATGTTCACCCGCCGCCGCGACATCATGGGCGAGTTCGCCAACGGCCGCTGGACCAGCCTGGCGGCGGTGGTCGGCACGGTGGTGATCGTGCTGCTCAACGTGGTGCTGCTGTTGCAGACCTTTGGCGTCGACATCCCCGGGTTGGGGTGAGGTCAGGAGACCCGGTGGCTTGGTGCGAGAAGTAATGACTAAACGCCATACCTTTTATTGCCGCCGGAGGTAATACAATATCTGCCGCCTCTGGGACCAATGCAAATATTCCCGGAAGAACAAGGGCAAGAGCCAATGGATGAGTTTCGAGGCGGTTTTTTTACTGGGGGAGTCTGTTTGGCTGGCGCCTTAACCGCTTTTGTTATCGTAGGTTTGATATAACACTCGGCATAATCGCAAAGAGATTTTGCTGATATCCAGCGCGGTTTTTCTGTTTTCTGCGATATTCTGATCCAATCAGCTTTTTCCTGATAGACGGTTATTTTTTCGCCGCGGCTGACTGAACCTATGACTTTTCCGCTGGGGGATGCGCGTACGTTAAGTTTATCGGTGTTCACAAACTTCTCGACGGATGGGTTTTCGGTCGTCGTTGCCGAATATACTGGGGCTGCCGGGTGAGTTTGGCTACTGGTATCAGAGACGTTGGCTGAATAGGGGGCTATTACTGCAGATTGTTTTCTTTCCGATGCGTGAAACAGAAAGCCTATTATTACTAATAAAATAATTACACCTCCAGTGACCGTGTCCTTCCGTTTATTTCCCATAAGAATATCTTCACGCTCGAAATAATTATATCCAAGGGTAGTGCGTGCCCCAGGTTTTTGCAATTGAGAGGCAACCGGTCAGTTTATTGCAGCGAGATCAATTTAGCTGGGGGCATAACGCCCCCGATATACGGGTATTTTGCCTTAAAGATTCCCCACGCCGCCGTCCATCTGCAGCTCGGCGCCGACCATAAAGGCCGATTCGTCCGCCGCCAGAAACACCGCCGCTTTGGCCAGCTCCAGCGCGCTGCCCATGCGGCCGATCGGCACCAGCGCGCGGATATCGTCGCGCAATGCCTGCTCATCCGCTTCCGCCAACCCCAGCTTACCCAACGCCGGGGTTTCGGTCGGGCCGGGGCTGAGGCCGTTAAGGCGAATGCCGCGCGCGTGCAGTTCGCCGGAGAGCGTTCTGGCCAGCGATAACAAACCGGCTTTGCTGGCGGCGTAGGCGCTGCTCTGCGGCAGGCCGATATGGGCGCTGACCGAACCGCACAGGATCACCGAAGAAGGGTTGGCCAGCAGCGGCAGCAGCGCCTGGATCAGAAAGAACGGCCCTTTCAGGTTGATGTCCATCAGCCGCTGATAGCTCTGTTCATCCCACTCCTGCAGCGGGCGGTGCGTGACGTCGCCGGCGTTGACATACAGCACGTCCAGCCGCGGCCACCGTTGCTCCAACTGCTGCGCCAGCGCGCGCTGCTGCGGGATGTCGCCGGCGTCGCTCAACAGCAACAGCGCCTTGCCCACCAAGGCCTGGTCTGCCGCGTCCAGAGCGCTTTGGCTGCGGCCGGTGATCGCAACCAAAGCGCCCTCGGCGATGAACTGGCGAGCGGTTTCCAGCCCGATGCCGCTGGTGCCGCCGGTAATCAATGCGTATTTGCCTTGCAGTCGTGACATAACCGATTCCTCTTGAGCGTCTGTTGCGGCATTATTTGCGCTATAGTTCCTTTTGCATAGTAGGCACCCTTTGGATACTAAAGGACGAGGTGGGATGAAATGACGGCGCAAGCACCCTTAGCGAAGGAAAATAATTTGGCGGCGTTGCCGACGGCAGGCGAATCCTGCCCGATGGTGGACTTCGTCAATCTGGTGTCGGGCAAGTGGGCGATACCGATCCTGTACCGGCTGATCGTGATCGACGATCCGGTGCGATTCAGCGAGCTACAGCGGGCGGTAGCGCCCATCGCGCAAAAAGAGCTGACGCGCCAACTGCGGCTGTTCGAGCAGCGCGGTCTGGTGACGCGGCGGGTGTTTCCCGAAGTGCCGCCGCGGGTGGAGTACCAGGTCACCGCGCTCGGCAAATCGCTGCGGCCGACGCTCGACTCGCTGGCGGAGTGGATGCGCCGGCACGCGCCGCAGCTGATCGGCGGCTAGTCGCCGATGCCCGGCGGGTTGATGGTGGAGCGCTCGACCTTTTCGTCGCCTTCGCCCCAGCGTTCCAGCACCTGCGCGTATTCGCCGCTGACGATGACGCCGTTGACGGCGGCGTTGATGGCGTTCACCAGCCCGTTGCCTTTCTTGCTGGTGACCGCCACGTAGGCCACGTTGGGGCCGATGCCGACCATTTTGGTTTTGCCGGTCAGCGCCGCCTTGTAGGCGCCGGTAGAGTGGGGGCCGAAGAACGCGTCGGCGCGCCCTGACTGAATGCTCAGGTTGGTGGCGGCGTCGTCGGTCACGTAGATCGGTTGTACCGCCGGCAGCCCGGCGGCGCGGTTCTGCTTATCCCATCCCAGTAGAATGTTTTCCTGATTGGTGCCGGATCCGACGATGATCCGCAGCCCGGCGACGTCCTGCGGCCGATTGATAGAGGCGATCTTGCTGGTGGATTTGACGTAAAAGCCCAGCGTGTCCACCCGGTAGGTGGCGAAGTCGAATTTGGTCTTGCGCTGTTTGGTGACGGCGATGTTGAAGATCGCCGCGTCGTATTTGCCGGCGCTGATGCCCAATGGCCAATCCTCCCAGGAGGTAGGCACCAGGTTCAACTCTAGCCCGAGACTGTCGGCCACCAGGCGGGCGATGTCCGGATCGCTGCCGATCAGCGTTTTATTGTCCTCGGCGAACAGCGCCAGCGGCGGGGAGTTTTCGAACGCCACCGCCACCGTCAGTTTGCCGGGCGTCGCGAAGTGAAAGTTCGTCGGAATCAGCGCAATAGCGGCGGGATTGCGCTCTGCGCGTATCGGCTGTCGGTTAGCCTGCAGATCGATACCGCCCGACGGGGCCGCCTGAACGGCGGCGCTCAGCAACAGCGCGCACAGCGCCGGAATCCTCGGTGACATAACGCCCTCTATCCTTTGTTAATCATGGGGTTACTATTGGCGGCGGTGAGGGGCAAGTAAAGCAACAATAGTGAATAACCAAAGTGAAAAGATGCACAAGCGGGGCGCCGGCCTGCGCGAATCTGCAGCACTCGACGTGGAAAGTGCGCAATCAGGTTGAAAGCAGTAGAATTTGTCACTCATACTGCGTACAGCTAATTGTGTAAAACAAGGAACGCCAGATGGCCGAAGAAACGATTTTCAGTAAAATTATCCGCCGCGAAATCCCTGCTGATGTGGTTTATCAGGATGAACTGGTCACCGCTTTCCGTGACATCTCCCCCCAGGCACCCACACACGTGCTGATCGTTCCCAACGTGCTGATCCCAACCGTCAACGACGTGACCGTGGAGCATGAAGCCGCGCTGGGCCGCATGATCACCGCCGCGGCGAAAATCGCCGAACAGGAAGGCATCGCCGAGGACGGCTACCGCCTGATCGTCAACTGCAACCGCCACGCCGGTCAGGAGGTCTATCATATTCATATGCACCTGGTCGGTGGCCGCTCGCTGGGGCCGCTGCTGTCACGTTAAGCGAGGAAATCATGCGCGGTAAAAAAACTCTGCGTTGTCTGATGGCGTTGGCGTTGCCCGCCGCGTTGCTGATGGGGTGCAGTTCGCCGTCCGGCATCGCGGTCAACCAAGGGCAGACGGTGGTGATGGATCCTTCGGTGCTGACCGCCGGCATTTTGGCCGATACGCCTTCGATTTCGAACGCTTCCGGGCGGGTGATGGCGACCTCGGTACTCAATAATAGCCAGGCGACGCCGGTCACCGTGCATTACCGTTTCTATTGGTACGATGCGCAGGGGCTGGATATTCGCCCCTTCGAAAAACCGCGTGAGATCGTCGTGGCGCCCAACTCGGACGCCAAAATCTACTCGATTAACGGCAATCTGGACGCCAAAACCGCGCGTCTGTATCTGTACCTGTAAGCGCTTGCCAGGTTTGGAGAAAAAGCATGAAAAAGTACGTCTTAGTGGCGCTGGCCGCATTAACCCTGAGCGGTTGCCTGTCGCGCCAGCCTGAGCCGGATCAGCCGTTGCCGCCGGTCACCGTCGAGCCGGAACAGCCGAAGCCGCCGGTAGAACAGCCGCAGCCGCCAACCACCGAGCCGGTGCCGCAGCCGCCGAAAATTCAGCAGCTCGACTGGCTGGGCAGCGTTCAGCCGCTGGTAGGGCAGATGTTGAAGGCCGATGGCGTGACGGCTGGCAGCGTGCTGCTGCTGGACAGCGTCAAGAACAATACCAACGGCTCGCTGCAGATGGGCAAAGCCACCGCGGCGCTGTATAAGGCGCTGGCGTCGAACTCCACCTTCAGCGTGGTACCGGAAGCGAAGCTGACCAGCGCCAGACAAACGTTGGGCCTGTCGGCGGATGACAGCTTCGGCTCACGCAGCAAGGCGATCGGCCTGGCGCGCATCGTCGGCGCGCAGTACGTGCTGTACAGCGACGTCAGCGGCGACGTGAAGTCGCCGGCGCTGGATATGCAGCTGATGCTGGTGCAAACCGGCGAGATCGTCTGGTCGGGCAATGGCGCCGTTAAACGCTGAGGCCGCGCTGCGACGATTGATGGAAACCAGACTGCCGGCGGTGAATACCGCCGGTTGTCATTTCAGCCCGGTGCAGGGGCTGACCGGCGAGAGCTGGCGCATCGACGGTTCGGGCATCACGCTGTTGGCGCGGCAGCACAGCGCGGAGAAACGCGCACTGGGGGTGAGCCGATGGCGGGAAGCACAGGCCTTGCGCCGCTGCGCGTCGGGGCTGGGGCCACGGGTTTTCGCGCAGAATAATCAGTGGCTGGTGCTCGAATGGCTCGAAGGTGACGTCGTCACAAATGCCGAATTTGCCGCGCTGAACCAGCGCGGCGAGCTGGCGGCGATGGCGGCGGCGCTGCATCGGCGGCCGCTCAGCGGTTACCGGCTGGATCTGCGTCGGCAGTTCATTCGCTACTGGCAGCTGTTGGACAGGCGGCGTTTAACCCCCCTTTGGCTGCGCTGGCAGCATCACTTTTTGCAAAGTGCGCCGCCGTCACCGTTGAAGCTGGCGCCGCTGCACATGGATATCCATCCGGGCAATCTGCTCGCGACCGGCGAGGGGCTGCGGCTGATCGACTGGGAGTATGCCGCCGACGGCGACGTGGCGCTGGATATCGCCGCGCTGTTTCGTGGCAACGGCTGGGCGGCCGAGCAGCAACAGCGCTTTTTGCAGCAGTACGCGCGCCAGGGCTATCACGACCTCGCCCGGCTGCAGGCGCAGGTGCGCCGCTGGCTGCCGTGGGTGGATTATCTGATGCTGCTGTGGTTTGAAGTGCGCTGGCAGCAGAGCGGCGACGTTGAATTTTTGCGCTGGGGCGCGGCGCTGCGCCGGCGATTCTGTTTATCATCATCCGAATTCTGAACGAACAATAATGAAGTGAGGTGCCCGTGGGCCCAGTAATGCTAGATGTCGCCGGCTACGAGCTGGATGCAGAAGAACGCGAGATTTTGAAACACCCGCTGGTTGGCGGATTGATTCTGTTTACCCGCAACTTCCACGATGCGGAGCAGCTGCGTGAGCTGGTGCGGCAGATCCGCGCCGCTTCGCACGATCGGCTGGTGGTGGCGGTAGACCAGGAGGGCGGGCGCGTGCAGCGCTTCCGCGAAGGCTTCACCCGTTTACCGGCGGCGCAGTCGTTCGCGGCGCTGCACGATGCGCAGGAAGGCGGCCGTCTGGCGCAGGAGGCCGGCTGGCTGATGGCGGCGGAAATGATCGCGCAGGATATCGACATCAGCTTTGCGCCGGTGCTGGACATCGGCCACGGTAGCGCGGCGATCGGCGAGCGTTCGTTCCACAGCGATCCGCAGCAGGCGCTGGCGATGGCGGAACGCTTTATTCTCGGTATGCACAGCGCCGGCATGAAAACCACCGGCAAGCACTTCCCGGGGCACGGCGCCGTCAGCGCCGATTCGCACAAGGAAACCCCGCGCGATCCGCGGCCGCTGGCGCAGATCCGCGAGCACGACATGGCGATCTTCCGTGAGCTGATCAACCGCCAGCTGCTGGACGCCGTCATGCCGGCCCACGTCATCTATACTGAAGCGGACCCGCGTCCGGCCAGTGGTTCGCCTTACTGGCTGCAGCAGATCCTGCGGCAGGAACTGGGCTTCGACGGCGTGATTTTCTCCGACGATCTGTCGATGGAAGGTGCCGCCATCATGGGCAGCTACGCCGAGCGCGGCCAGGCGGCGCTGGATGCCGGTTGCGACATGATCCTGGTGTGCAACAACCGCGCCGGTGCGGTCAGCGTGTTGGATAACCTGTCCCCGGTCAAAGCAGAGAAGGTGAAGCGGTTATATCATCGCGGTCAGTTCACCCGTCAGGAACTGCGCGCCTCCGAGCGCTGGCAGCAGGCGCACAAGGCGCTCAGCGCGCTGAGCGAACGCTGGGAGGAGCACAAGCAGCGTTCGCAAGGGTGAATCCAGGCGCCGCATCGCGGCGCAGAGCGGAAATGATGAGGGCCGCGCCCGCGGCCCTTGGCTTGTTGCGAGGATCCACATGATTATCTATTTGCACGGCTTCGATTCCACCAGTCCCGGCAATCATGAAAAGGTGTTACAGCTGCAGTTTATCGATCCGGACGTGCGCTTTATCAGCTACAGCACGCTGCACCCGCGTCACGACATGCAGCATCTGTTGAAAGAGGTGGACAAGGCGGTGCAGCAGGGCGGCGACGCGCACCCGTTGATCTGCGGGGTTGGCCTCGGCGGTTTCTGGGCTGAGCGCATCGGCTTCCTGTGCGGCATTCGCCAGGCGATGTTCAATCCCAATCTGTACCCGGAAGAACACATGCACGGCAAGATAGACCGGCCGGAAGAGTATCGCGATATCGCCACCAAGTGCGTGGAGGATTTCCGCGAGAAAAACCGCGATCGCTGCCTGGTGGTGCTGTCGCGGCGCGATGAGGTGCTGGATAACCGACGCAGCGCCGAATTGCTGCATCACTATTACGAAATCGTCTGGGATGAACAGCAGACGCACAAGTTCAAAAACATCTCGCCGCATCTGCAGCGGCTCAAGGCGTTTAAGGCGCTGGGTTAACAGTTTCATAACGCCGCCGCGAGCCGCGCCTGCCGTTTTTTACCGACGGAAAGTGCGGCTTTTTTGTGCACCAAGACTAAATTTGAGGTGGCAATCGGCAAAATTTAAAACTGTGACTCAGCGCTAACTATTTGAATCACAATCCCCAAAAAATCCCCTCGTCCAGCCTTTAACCAAAAAAATTTGATGTACGTCAATTTTGGTATGACCAAATAACCTCACATGCTATTCTGGCTGCAGAGAGCCGAATTATTTTACGCGAACCCTATGTATTCTAAGGATATTATTTATTTACCCTGGAATAACAAATGGTTCACATTTAGGGGGTTATTTTGACAACGCCAAAGAAGAAAATCGTTATTGTCGGCGGCGGCGCCGGTGGTCTGGAGCTGGCGACCAGCTTGGGCCATAAGCTCGGCCGCAAGAACAAAGCGGAGATCACGTTGGTGGATCGCAACCACAGCCATTTGTGGAAACCGTTGCTGCACGAAGTGGCGACCGGTTCCCTCGATGACGGGGTGGATGCGCTCAGCTACCTGGCGCACGCGCGCAATCATCATTTCAGCTTCCAGCTGGGGTCGTTGACCAACATCAACCGCGAGGCGCAAACGCTGCAGCTGGCGCAGATCTGCGATGAGCAGGGCGGCGAGCTGGTGCCGGCGCGCGATCTGCCGTACGACATCCTGGTGATGGCGCTGGGCAGTACCTCGAACGATTTCGGTACGCCAGGCGTGAAAGAGCACTGCATCTTCCTGGATAACCCGCATCAGGCGCGTCGTTTCCACAACGAAATGCTCAATCTGTTCCTGAAGTTCTCGGCGCAGCCGGGGCAAAAAGAGCGGGTCAACATCGCCATCGTCGGCGGCGGCGCCACCGGCGTTGAACTGTCCGCCGAACTGCACAATGCGGTGAAACAGCTGCACAGCTACGGTTTCGAAGGCCTGGACAACAGCGCGCTGAACGTGACGCTGGTGGAAGCCGGCGAGCGCATTCTGCCGGCGCTGCCGCCACGCATTTCCGCCGCCGCGCACCAGGAGCTGATCAAACTGGGCGTGCGCGTGCTGACCAACACCATGGTGACCAGCGCCGATGCCAAGGGCCTGAACACCAAGGGCGGCGAGTTCATCGACGCCGATCTAATGGTGTGGGCGGCCGGCATCAAGGCGCCGGACTTCATGAAGGACATCGGCGGCCTGGAAACCAACCGCATCAACCAGCTGGTGGTGGAGCCAACGCTGCAGACCACGCGCGATCCGAACATTTTCGCCATCGGCGACTGCGCCTCCTGCCCGAAAGAGGGCGGCGGTTTCGTGCCGCCGCGCGCCCAGTCGGCGCACCAGATGGCCTCACGCTGCGCTACCAACATCCTGGCGCTGATGAACGGCCAGACGCTGAAGCCTTACGTGTATAAAGACCACGGCTCGCTGGTGTCGCTGTCGCGCTTCAGCACTGTCGGCAGCCTGATGGGCAACCTGATGCGCGGTTCGATGATGGTGGAAGGGCGCATCGCGCGCTTCGTCTACATCTCGCTGTACCGCATGCACCAGGTGGCGCTGCACGGCTACATCAAAACCGGCCTGATGATGCTGGTGGGCGGCATCAACCGGGTGATCCGCCCGCGTCTGAAGATGCACTGATCCTGCCCTTATCGACCAACCCGCGCCGGTTCGCCTGCGCGGGTTTTTTTATGGCGGCGTAAGGCGAACGGCGGTGGTTGCTTGATTCTTCAGCATAAGCTGTCGCGGACATGGGTAAAATTCTTAAGATTCCTCCTAAACAGCGGCCAAACGGCCGTTTTCTCGCATTTTTGGTCCCCTTGTCTTATTGCGAGCCCTCAAATCATTGTGCAGACTTTACCTCGTTTACAGACGGCGCGTCGCGCACGCCGTAAACCGGGATACCGCAAGCCGCCCATGCGCAAAACAATAAGCGCGGTGCCATGCCGGTAACAGACCCCGGAAAAAATGCGTGGTAACACTTTCAGGAGGTTTCCTGTGAACAAGTCAATGTTAGCCGGTGTTGGGATTGGTATCGCTGCCGCTCTGGGGATCGCCGCGGTAGCCAGCCTGGACGTCTTTTCTGCCGGTCCGCAATACGCGCAGGTGCTCGCCGCAACGCCGATTAAAGAAACCATCAAAACGCCGCGTCAGGAATGCCGCAACGTTACCGTTACGCACCGCGCACCGGTGCAGGATGAAAACCGCATCGCCGGTTCCGTGCTGGGCGCAGTGGCGGGCGGCGTGATCGGCCACCAGTTCGGCGGCGGTCGCGGGCGCGACGTGGCGACCGTAGTGGGCGCGCTGGGCGGCGGCTATGCCGGCAACCAGGTGCAAGGGGCGATGCAGAACAATGACGTCACCACCAGCGTTCAGCAGCGTTGCAAAACGGTCTATGACAAGTCCCAGAAAATGCTGGGCTATGACGTGACTTACAAGATCGGCAATCAGCAGGGTAAGATCCGCATGGATCACGATCCGGGCACGCAAATCCCGTTGGATAAAAACGGCCAGCTGGTGCTGAACAGAGCCTGATCGCAGCATTCGAATTAAGCCCGCGGGCAGTGTTAGTTCTGATCGTTTAACCCGGTTAAGCGAGCGGCGTTAACATTGACGCGGGTTTCTGTTTTTGTTCGCCGGAGAATTCGGCGATTGTTCTAATGTCTGCGTGCGATATCACTGGGCAAAACTTCAAAAAAGCCCCTGCGTTTGTTATATTATTGTGCGATTAAACGGTGTTATCGGCGCCAATCGCCGCACCGGCCAAACCCGAGTATTTCGTCTCGCAGAGATAACGACATGTTAGATTTTCGCTTTCCGACAGCGTTGCAAATGGTCCTTAGCGTCGCCGTAGCTGAGAAGCAGGGCATGCGTTCGACGAGCGCCACGCTCGCCGCTGCTCTGGAAGCCAACCCGAGCTTTATCCGCAAACTGATGGTGCCGCTGACCAAAGACGGCATCATCGTGTCCACCCTGGGGCGAAACGGCTCTATCCACCTCGGTCGTCCGGCGGAAGAGATTACCCTGCGGGATATCTATCTGGCGGTAATCGACGACAAGCGCATCTGGGCCTCTCGCCCTGAAGTGCCGGCCCGCTGCCTGGTGAGCGCCAACGCCTGTTGGTATTTCAAATCGGTGGTGAACGAAGCGGAGCAGGCTTCGCTCGCGGTGCTGGCGCGCCATACCGTGGCCGACTCGCTGGCCGAGTTGGAGCGGGGCGACAAGCGCGCCTGCGCGGAATACGCCGCCGAGCAAGAGGCTGAAGCTGCCGGTAAATAATGCCGGATGGAGCGCATAAAAAAGGTCGGGCATTGCCCGACCTTTTTGCATTTCAGGATGATGATTACGCCCTCTGCGGCTGCGCTTTGCGCGCCACCAGGCGCCGCAAGGTGACGTAGAACACCGGCGTCAGGAACAGCCCGAACAGGGTGACCCCCAGCATGCCGGAGAACACCGTAATGCCGGTGACGCCGCGCACTTCGGCGCCGGCGCCATGGCCAAGGATCAGCGGGATGGTGCCGGCGATGAAGGCGATGGAGGTCATCACGATCGGCCGCAGCCGCAGGCGGCAGGCCTCCAGCGCTGCTTCGACGATGCCTTTGCCCTGCATTTCCAGCTCGCGGGCGAACTCGACGATCAGGATGGCGTTCTTACAGGCCAGCCCCATCAGAACGACCAGCCCGACCTGCACGAACACGTTATTGTCGCCGCCGGTCAACCACACGCCGAACAGCGCCGACAGCATGGTCATCGGCACGATCAGGATCACCGCCAGCGGCAGTGTCCAGCTTTCATACAGCGCCGCCAGCGCGAGGAACGCCAGTAGCACCGCCACCGGGAACACCACCAGCGCGGCGTTGCCCTGGGTTGATTGCTGATAGCTAAGATCGGTCCACTGGATGTTCATGCCGTTCGGCAACAGCTTGCCGGCCATCTGCGTCAGCGCCCCCATCGCCTGGGTAGAGGAGAGCACGCGCGGATCGGCGTCGCCGATCAGGTCCGCCGCCGGGAAGCCGTTATAGCGGATCACCGGATCCGGGCCGTAGGTGGTGCCGATGCTGACCATGCTGCCGATCGGCACCATTTCGCCCTTGTCGTTGCGGGTGCGCAGGTTGGCGATGTCCTCCACGCTGTCGCGGAACTGGCCGTCGGCCTGCGCCATCACCTTCCAGGTGCGGCCGTAGCGGTTGAAGTCGTTGATGTAAGACGAACCGAGGTAGGTCTGCAGCGTGCTGAACAGCGCATTGAGCGGCACGCCCTGCGCCTTGGCCTTGTCGCGATCGATTTTGGCGTCCAGCTGCGGAACGTTGGCCTGATACGAGGAGATCGGGAACCCCATCCCCGGCGTTTGCATAATGGCGCCGGACATGGTGTTGATCGCCGTTTGCAACGCGCCGTAGCCCAGCCCGCCGCGATCCTGCACGTACAGCGAATAGCCGGAGCCCTGGCCGATGCCGAGGATTGGCGGCGGCATGATCGAGAAGGCGAAGCCTTCCTGGATCGTTGAAATGCGCGCGTTGATCTCGGCGTTGATCTGCGCTGCGGTGCGGGTTCGGGTGCTCAATGACTCCAGCGCGAAGAACACCGTGCCGGTATTCGGCGTATTGGTGAACTGCAGCGCGTTCAGGCCGGGGAAGGCCACCGCATCGGTGACGCCGTCCACGCTCAGGCCGATGGCGCTCATCTTGCGGATCACCGCATCGGTGCGCTCCAGCGAGGCGCCTTCCGGCATCTTCACGCCGCCGATCAGGTACAGCTTGTCCTGCGTCGGGATAAACCCGCCGGGCACGGTCTTGAACATCACGCCGGCGGCGGCCAGCAGCAGCAGGTAGACGACGAACACCGCGCCGCGCCGGCCCAACACGCGGGAGACGCCCTGTTGGTAGCGTTGCGAACCGCTGGCGAAGAAGCGGTTGAACGGCCGGAACAGCCAGCCGAACAGCCGGTCGATCAGGCGCGACGGCAGATCTTTCGGCGCGCCGTGCGGTTTCAGCAAGCGTGCCGCCAGCGCCGGCGACAGGGTCAGCGAGTTGATGGCGGAGATCACCGTCGAGATGGCGATGGTGACGGCGAACTGCTTGTAGAACTGGCCGGTGACGCCGGAAAGGAACGCCATCGGCACGAACACCGCGCATAGCACCACGGCGATGGCGATGATCGGGCCGGAGACCTCGCGCATCGCCTGGTGCGCCGCCGCCAGCGGCGACAGCCCCTCTTCGATATTACGTTCGACGTTTTCCACCACCACGATGGCGTCATCCACCACGATGCCGATCGCCAGCACCAGCCCGAACAGGCTGAGGGTGTTGAGCGAGAAGCCCAGCAGATACAGCGCGGCGAAGGTGCCGACCACGGAGATCGGTACCGCCAGCAGCGGAATGATCGAGGCGCGCCAGGTCTGCAGGAACAGAATGACCACCAGCACCACCAGGATCACCGCTTCCAGCAGGGTATCTACCACCGCGCGGATCGAGTCGCGCACGAATACCGTCGGGTCGTATGGCGACTTCCAGCTCATGCCGTCCGGGAAGCGGGTCGCCAGCTCGGCCATCTTGCCGCGCACCGCGTCCGACAGCTCGATGGCGTTGGCGCCCGGCGACTGGAATATGCCGATGCCGACCGCATCCTTGTTATTGAGCTGGGCGCGCAGCGCGTAGCTGCCGGAGCCCATTTCGATGCGCGCTACGTCGCGCAGCCGCACGATCTCGCCGTTGTTGCCGCTCTTGAGGATGATGTTGCCGAACTCTTCTTCGGTTTGCAGGCGCCCCTGGGCGTTGATCGACAGCAGATAGTCGCTGCGCGTCGGCATAGGCTCCGCGCCGAGCTGGCCGGCGGAGACCTGCACGTTCTGCTCCTGCATAGCGCTCACCACGTCGGAAGCGGTCAGCCCGCGCGCAGCGACCTTGTTCGGATCGAGCCAGATGCGCATCGCGTATTCGCCGGCGCCGAAGATCTGCACCTGGCCGACGCCCGGCAGACGGGCCAGCTCATCCTTGACCTTGAGGGTGGCGTAGTTGCGCAGATATAGCGAGTCGTACTTGCCGGAAGGCGATACCAGATGCACCACCAGCGTCAGCGCCGGGGATTGTTTCTGGGTGGTGATGCCCTGGCGGCGCACGTCTTCCGGCAGGCGCGCTTCGGCCTGCGCCACGCGGTTTTGCACCTGCACCTGCGCCTGATCGGGATCGGTGCCCGGGCGGAAGGTGACGGTGGTCACCAGCACGCCGTCGGAACCGGCTACCGATTTCATGTACATCATGTTTTCGACGCCGTTGATCGCTTCTTCCAGCGGCGTCGCCACCGTTTCAGCGATCTCTTTCGGGTTGGCGCCCGGGTATTCGGCGCGCACCTGTACGCTGGGCGGCACCACGTCCGGGTACTCGCTGATCGGCAGCAGCGGAATGGCGATCACCCCGGCGACAAAAATCAGGATCGACAGCACCGCGGCGAAGATCGGCCGGTCGATGAAAAAACGGGAAAAGTCCATGGGTCAGAATTCTCTGCTGGGGGCTTAGTTGAGTGCGGAAGCGGTGGTGGTCATCGCGACGCTTTTCGCGTCGACCGGCATGCCCGGCATAAACACTTTCTGCATGCCGTCGACGATCACCCGATCGCCGCTCGCCAGGCCTTTTTGCACGATGCGCAATCCTTCGGCCATGCGGCCTACGTCGATGTCGCGGCGCTGCGCCTTGCCGTCTTTATCGACGATATAAACGAACTTGCGGTTCTGGTCGGTCATCACCGCTTTATCGTCGATCAGCAGGGCGTTGAACTCGGCGCTGCCTGGCATCTGCACCCGGGCGAACAGCCCCGGCGTGAAGCGGCGCTCGCGGTTGTCGAGCAGGGCGCGCATGCGGATGGTGCCGGTACCGGCGTTCAGCTGGTTATCGGTGAAGTCCACCAATCCTTGATGCGGGGTGCCGTCTTCGCCCACCAGGCCGACCTTCACCGGCAAACGGGCGTCGTGCCGGCCCTGCTGTTGATAGCGCAGGAAGGTGGCTTCATCCACGTCGAAATAGACGTAAACCTTGTCGAGCGACACCAGCGTCGTCAGCACGCTGGCGCTGTCGCCGGCGGTGACCAGGTTGCCGGCGGTGATCATTGCGCGGCTGGCGCGCCCGTCAATCGGCGCGGTAACGCGGGTAAAGTCGAGATTCAGCTGCGCCATGTCGAGCTGGGCCTGCGCCGCCAGCACGTTGCTTTGCGCCTGAGCGGCGGACGAACGCCGCTGTTCCCACACTTCCTGCGAGATGGCCTGCGTGCCGATCAGTTTCTCGGTGCGTGAGGATTCGCTGCGCGCCAGCGCCGCCTGATTGCGCGCCCGCACCAGCTCCGCCTGCGCCTGTTCGCGAGCGGCGCGATAGGTGCGATCGTCGATGGTGAACAGCACCTGGCCTTTTTTCACTTCGTCGCCTTCGGTGTAATTGACCCGATCGATATAGCCGGAAACCCGCGGCCGCAGCTGCACGCTCTGTACCGCTTCGACCCGGCCGTTGAATGCATCCCATTGGCTGATCGGTTTGACCACCACGTTGGCGGCGCTGACCACTGGCGGCGGCGGCGGGGCATTGTGCGCGACGCTGTTGTCGCACCCGGCGAGCAGGGCGGCCAGCAGCGCGACCCCTAAGAGCCGCTGACCCAGAGCGACGGCGCGCGGGCGGCCGCCGGCGTTGAACGATGAGTTTGGTTGATTTGCCATTATTTTTATTCCGATAAGTAAGCGCAGTCCGGCCCCATACCCAGCCCTGTCATCCGGGCTTTCCCTTCTTGCCAACCTGCGGCGGAAGGGGTGTTGCGCCTTGCTGCGGCGCAACGTTAGGTTTTGAAACATATTGGTGTCACATTAATGTATCAATATCGGTTACATTAATTGGGTGGAGTATAGAGGCGGCTTTCTGGTAAATGCAATAATAAAAATTGCATTTAAAGCGAAACTGTTGCAACGTATGTGCATTGGGCAGTGGTTGACCCTGCCGACATGATGGGAGCATCAGCATGAACACGACGGGTTTCATTACCGATTTGAAGGCGTGGATCGACAACAATCTGGAAGAAAAGCTGGATATCAACACCGTAGCGGACCGCGCGGGCTATTCCAAATGGCACCTGCAGCGCATGTTCAAGCGCCAGACCGGCTATGCGCTCGGGGAGTATATCCGCATGCAAAAACTGAAGGTGTCGGCGGAGCGTCTGGCCAACAGCGGCGAACCTATCGTCAGCGTGGCGATCTCGCTCGGCTTCGACTCACAGCAGTCGTTCAACCGCAGTTTCAAACGCCAGTTCGGCCAAACGCCGGGCGATTGGCGCCGCGCGCTGGCGCAGCCGACGGCGATGGGGCGCACGCACCACTGAGCGGTGCGGCAGTGGGGATAAAAAAGCCTGAATTTGCGTTCGGGCTTTTTTGTCTCCGCTAGCGGTGCCGGTTTAAAGCGTGTCGCAACTGCCTGACTTTGCCACCGTATCGCTGTCGCGGCAGAATATGCGAATGGCCTCGTTGAGGGAGTTTGAACGAGAAGGCGTCCAGTAGTTCTCAATGACCAGGTAGCGAACCTTGTGCTGGCGAGAGTAAAGGCCCAGGGCGTCAAATGTGCCTTCAATAGCGGCAAGTAGCGGGTTTGACGAGTTGATTTCATAGCGAATATCAACGATGGCCGCCTCCGGTGCCATCCAGGTGCGATTGGAAAGCGGCGGCACGCGAAACTTTAATGAGGAGTTCGCGGATAAGCGTTGGCCATCAAGCTCTTTGAATTCCGCTGCGGGAACATAACTCTCGTTGCCGCCTGGCAAGGTGAGTCGCCCTTGTTCATCGCGGGTGGCGTACACATCCTCGGTGACTTTATAGATCACTTGTTGGACGTCGGGGGGAATGATGCGGAAGGACTTTATCGTACGATCCGAAGGCGTGTCGTTCGTCAGTTGGAATTCATAGGCTCTTCCGACGGATTGCACGAAAGCTAATGAAACGCTGCCCGCGAAGTACTGATAGGCGGCGCCCAATACCGCCACGAGAATCCCTGATCCGACCAAAAACGCCGATATTTTCGTCAGGCGGTTATTCGACTTTTCTTTAACGGGGCCGGTCTTTGGCCGCGGGGCATTACCTTTCTTCTTACGCGCCACGTTTCTTCCTTGCATTACGCATTGGCTTACCTTTGAGGGCATTATGATCGACAGCTTGTGTCTCTGTCGAGGATTGCTCCCTAGCGGAGGGTGCGCTATGCATACAAAAAAGCCTGAACTTTCGCTCAGGCTTTCTCGTTAGAATATGGCGGTGAGGGAGGGATAGATTCACTGCGCTCACCCTGCGGGCCGCCGTTGGCGGTCCAAAACGCAGGCGTTTTGTCGAACCCTGTCGAGGGTTCTCACCCTCCCGGTCGGTGCGCTATGCATACAAAAAAGCCTGAACGTGAGTTCAGGCTTCTTCGTAGAATATGGCGGTGAGGGAGGGATAGATTCGCTGCGCTCACCCTGCGGGCCGCCGTTGGCGGTCCAAAACGCGGGCGTTTTGTCGAACCCTGTCGAGGGTTCTCACCCTCCCGGTCGGTGAGCTATGCATACAAAAAAGCCTGAACTTTCGCTCAGGCTTTCTCGTTAGAATATGGCGGTGAGGGAGGGATAGATTCGCTGCGCTCACCCTGCGGGCCGCCGTTGGCGGTCCAAAACGCGGGCGTTTTGTCGAACCCTGTCGAGGGTTCTCACCCTCCCGGTCAGTGCGCTACGCATACAAAAAAGCCTGAACGTGAGTTCAGGCTTCTTCGTAGAATATGGCGGTGAGGGAGGGATTCGAACCCTCGATACACTTTCGCGTATACACACTTTCCAGGCGTGCTCCTTCAGCCACTCGGACACCTCACCATATTTTTTTGTTGCGAAATCATCGCTGCAACGGGGCGCTACTATAGGGAGTGGGGCCGATCCGGTCAAGAATAATTTCTGTGTTTTTGTTTGTCCGCTCAAGCTGTGCGCACTTTGCTGAAAACTGCGGCGAACGGCAGGGCGGAAGCCATGAAAGAGCGAGAACATCAGGGGTAAGGTTCGTTGGTAACCGGCGGAAATGGGAATCACGGTCACAGAGGGTGGGGAGAGGCGCTGTGCACACCCCTCTCGGCTGTGCACCATGCAAAAAAAAAGCCTGGACGTGAATCCAGGCTTTCTCTTCAAATTTGGCGGTGAGAGAGGGGTTGATGCGCTGCGCTCACCCTGCGGGCCGCCGTTGGCGGTCCAAAACGCAGGCGTTTTGTCGAACCCTGTCGAGGCTTCTCGCCCCTCTCGGCGGTGCACCATGCAAAAAAAAAGCCTGGACGTGAATCCAGGCTTTCTCTTCGAATTTGGCGGTGAGAGAGGGCTTGATTCGCTGCGCTCACCCTGCGGGCCGCCGTTGGCGGTCCAAAACGCAGGCGTTTTGTCGAACCCTGTCGAGGCTTCTCACCCCTCTCGGCTGTGCACCATGCAAAAAAAAGCCTGGACGCGAATCCAGGCTTTCTCTTTGAATTTGGCGGTGAGAGAGGGGTTCGAACCCTCGATACACTTTCGCGTATACACACTTTCCAGGCGTGCTCCTTCAGCCACTCAGACACCTCACCGTTTTGTCATCGATAACGCCTTGCGCTGTCGACGGGCGCTAATGTAGGAGAATCTGATCTCAGCGTCAACCCTCTTATTTCATTCTCATGACTGTTTAGCCAAACTTGCAGCAATTTGCTGATTTACCGAACGATATTCCCACTCTTGGCCGCCGGCGGGCAGGGCAGACAGCGGTCAGAATCCATGAAAGACGATTGTTTGACCTTTTTCTGTACAGATAGCTCAATATGTCGCCATTGAGATGGGGTTGTTTGCTGTTATATGCATTAATACTGGATTATTAGTCAGATGTGTCGCTAAATGGAATCATGTCGGCGCGGCGTTTTTGGCAAGGAACATCACGTCGCCGCGCAGATTGCCGGATGACAGGCCGGCGATATCGCAGACAGGGACAGACTCATTACATAATAATGCAGTAGAGGTTCGTTTTGACTCCTTCAGATGCCATGCCGGCGCCGCAAGCGCGCCATGCCATTCCGCCCGGTGCGGGAGCGCTGTTCTTCATCCAGATCTTCGCCACGCTGGGCTTCGCCGTGCTTTACTCTACGCTGGTGCTGTACGCCACCAAGCGGCTGGGCTTCAACGAAAGCAGCGCCAACGCCATGATGGGCGTGTTCGGCGCCTTCAACTATGGTCTGCATATGTTCGGCGGCTACCTCGGCGGCCGTTTCCTCAGCAACCGCAACCTGTTCGTGCTCGGCATGGTATTGCAGGTGATCGGCTGTGCGCTGATTGCCGTCGCGGGCGTGTGGGGGTTGTACTGGGGGCTGGCGATGTTCCTGACCGGCAGCGGCCTCAACGTCACCTGCATCAATATGATGCTCACCCAGCGTTTCAAGCCGGACGACGATCGGCGCGAATCGGCGTTCCTGTGGAACTACGCCGGCATGAACCTCGGGTTCTTCGTCGGCTTTACCGTGGCCGGTTATTTCCAACTGACGGAAAACTACCGCGCGCTGTTCCTGTTCGCCACGCTGGGCAACGCCGCAGCGATCATCGTTGCCGTCTGCCGCTGGCGCATTCTGGCGGATCTCAATACGCCGCTGCACGGCGCCAGCCGCAGCCAATACCGCTGGCGCATGCTGGTCGGGCTGGCGGTGCTGGTGGCGCTAGTGCCGATCATCCGCGTGATGCTGACCCACGCCGAGTTCAGCGGCCACTTCGTGATCGTGCTCGGTGCGTTGATCTTCCTGATGCTGTGCGTGGTGACGCTGCGCCACCATCCGCGCGATGAGCGCCGCAGAATGACGGCCTATCTGATCCTGGCGCTGGGGTCGCTGGTGTTCTGGGCGCTGTACCAGCTGGCGCCGATGGGGCTGATGCTGTTCTCCGAGCACAACATCAACCTGAACGTTTACGGCATTCAGGTGGCGCCGCAGTGGATCCAGAACATCAACACGCTGGTGATCGTGGTGGGCGGCCCGCTGCTCGCCTGGTGGTTCAACCGCCTGCGCGCTCGCGGTTGCAACATCGACATTCCGCTGCAGTTCTCCGGCTCGCTGTTCTGCATCGGGCTGGGCATGCTGGTGCTGCCGCTGGGCATCAGCATGGCGGGCGGCGACGGGCTGGTGGCGTTCAAATGGATCGTCATCAGCTATGTGCTGCAAAGCGTCGGTGAATTGATGATCTCGCCGATCGGTTACGCGATGATTGGCAAGCTGGCGCCGCCGCGCTATCAGGGCGTGATGATGGGCTGTTGGATGATGGTGACCGGCGTCGCCTCGGTGCTGGCGGGCTACGTCTCCGGCCTGATGCCGGAAAACAGCGGCAGCACGCCGCTGCAAACCAACCCCGGCTACAGCGAAATCTTCAGCGCACTGGGCTGGGGGGCGACGGGCGTCGGCGTGGCGATGCTGATCCTCATTCCGCTGCTGCGGCGTCTTATCCGTCGCGATGGCCCGTCCGCCGCCTGATTGGCGAGTATGCACAACAGCCCCACTGGTCGGGGCTGTTTTCATTTTGGGCTTTAACGCTTGCATCCGGCGGCGAATCGCGGAAGGCTGGATGAAAACCAATAAAAACAAACCGGAGCCCGCAGTATGAACATCATTTATTACCACCCCTTGTTTAACGCCCAGGAATGGCTGGCCGGCATCAAGCAGCGCCTGCCGCAGGCTGAGATCCGCGAGTGGCAGCGCGGCGACGAGCGGCCGGCCGATTACGCGCTGGTGTGGCGCCCGCCGCACGAGATGCTGGCCAACCGTCGCGATCTGAAAGCGGTGTTCGCCCTCGGCGCCGGCGTCGACGCCATTCTCGATCAGGAGCGCAAACACCCCGGCACGCTGCCCGCCGGCGTGCCGCTGCTGCGGCTGGAAGATACCGGCATGGCGCAGCAGATGCAGGAATACGCGCTGAGCTATGTGCTGCGCTATTTCCGCCGTTTCGACGAGTATCAGGCGCTGCAGCAGCGGCAGGAGTGGCAGCCGCTCGATCCGCACTCGCTGGAGGATTTCACCATCGGCATCCTCGGCGCCGGCGTGCTGGGGCAGAGCGTGGCGCGCAAGCTGACCGAGTTTGGCTTCAGCGTGCGCTGCTGGAGCCGCAGCGCCAAACAGTTAGACGGCGTGCAAAGCTTTGCCGGAGAGGCGCAGCGCGCGGCCTTCTTCGACGGCGTCAAACTGCTGATCAACCTGCTGCCCAATACGCCGGAGACTCTCGGCATCCTCAACCGCGAGCTGTTCGCGCAGCTGCAGCCGGGCGCCTATCTCATCAACATCGCGCGCGGCGCGCATCTGGTGGAAGCCGATCTGCTGGCGGCGCTCGAGCAGGGGCAGCTGGCCGCCGCCACGCTGGACGTGTTCGCCCGCGAACCGCTGCCGCAGGATCACCCGTTCTGGCGTCATCCGCGTGTCACCATTACCCCGCATATTGCTGCCATCACGTTGCCGCAGCAGGCGATGGATCAGATCGCCGCCAACATTCGCGCGCTGGAGGCGGGGCATGCCCCGGCCGGTGTGGTCGACAGGCAACGGGGTTACTGATCCTTCAGCCGCCGTTCGGTAACTGATAAGCTGTTATCGTCATCGCGCCTGCCCGTACCTTTGCGGGCGGGCCCTCTGGAAGGAGAAACAATGTACCCCGTTGATTTGCATATGCACACCGTCGCCAGCACCCACGCCTACAGCACGCTGCACGATTACATCGCCGAAGCCCAGCAGAAGGGCATCAAACTGTTCGCCATCACCGATCACGGCCCGGACATGGCCGATGCGCCACACTATTGGCACTTCATGAACATGCACGTGTGGCCGCGCCTGGTGAACGGCGTGGGCATCTTGCGCGGTATCGAAGCCAACATCAAAAACCTGCAGGGCGACATCGACTGCACCGGCCCGATGCTGACCGCCACCGACGTGATCATCGCCGGTTTCCATGAGCCGGTGTTTGCGCCGCAGGATAAAGCGTCCAATACTGAAGCGATGATCGCCGCGATGGCGCAGGGAGACGTGCATATCATCAGCCACCCCGGCAACCCGCGTTACCCGATCGACATTCCCGCCGTTGCGGCGGCGGCGGCCAAATACGAAGTGGCGCTGGAGCTGAATAACTCGTCGTTCACCCACTCCCGCAAGGGCAGCGAGGCCAATTGCCGGGCGATCGCCGCCGCGGTACGCGACGCCGGCGGCTGGCTGGCGCTGGGTTCGGATTCGCACGTCGCTTTTTCACTGGGTAATTTCGAGCACTGCGAGCGCATCATCGAAGAGGTGGGCTTCCCGCAGGAGCGCATTCTCAACGTCAGCCCGCGCCGGTTGCTGGATTTTCTCGAGCGGCGCGGCAAGCCGGCGATTGCGGAATTGGCCGATTTGTGACATCGTCCCGGCAAAATTTTCCGTATTGTATAAGGCATTATCATGAATGAGTTTTCCATTGTCTGCCGCGTGCTGGGTACGCTGTTCTATCGCCAGCCGCAGGATCCGCTGTTGGTGCCGCTGTTCGCCTTGATCAAAGAGGGCAAGCTGCAGCAACACTGGCCGCTGGAGCAGGATGACCTGCTGAAGCGCCTGCAGCAGGGTTGCGACGTCAACCAACTGGCGACCGACTTCAACGCTATGTTCGTCGGCAGCGAATGCAGCGTGTCGCCGTTCCGCTCCGACTACGTCGAAGGGGCCAGCGAAGCGGAAGTGCGCACCTTCCTGCAGCAGCGCGGCATGCCGCTGGCGGAGGCGCCGGCCGACCATTTCGGCCAGCTGCTGCTGGCCGCTTCCTGGCTGGAAGATCAATCGCAGGAAGATGAAGCGCAGGCGCAGATCGCCCTGTTCGACGAGTTTCTGCTGCCGTGGTGCGGCCGCTTCCTCGGCAAAGTGGAAGCGCACGCCACCACCGGTTTCTACCGCACGCTGGCGCTGATGACCCGCGATGCCATCCAGGCAATGCGCGACGAGCTGGCGGAGTACGAGCAGGACGACGAAGCGGGCGACGAAGAAGCGTAACGCCGCAGCCCATCAAGGCGGGCCGTCCGGCCCGCCGATCCGCTAAACACAGGTTTGCATCCCCCAGACGTAAATTGACAAAAGATCCCCTAATCTGGCGGTTTACCGTCGGTTCGGCCGCGCCTGCGCGCCGCGCTTTTTCACGCAAGGGGTAGATGATGAAAAGTAACTGGATGCAGCAGATTCAAACGTTGATCGGGCAGAAGGCCGGCGCGATGGGCGGGGCGGAAGGCATCGGCAAGCTGCTGGCGCCCACGGCGCTGGGCGGTCTGGTCGGCGTGCTGTTGGCCAACAAATCCTCGCGTAAGCTGGTGGGCAAGTTCGGCAAAAATGCGCTGATCATCGGCGGCAGCGCGGCGGTGGGCGCGGTGCTGTGGAACAAGTATAAGCAGCGGGTGAAAGAGACCCATCAGGACGAACCGCAGTTCGGTTTGCAAACCACGCCGGTGGATCTGCGCGCCAAACGTTTGGTGCAGGCGCTGGTGTTCGCCGCCAAGAGCGACGGCCATATCGATGCCGACGAACAGCGCGCCATCGATCACAGCCTGGCGCAGCTGCAGGTGGGGGAAGAGGCGCAGGGCTGGGTGCAGGAAGCGCTCGATCAGCCGCTCAACCCGGAATTGATCGCCCGCAGCGTGCAAAATGAAGACGAGGCGCTGGAGGTTTACTACCTGAGCTGTCTGGTGATCGACGTCGACCACTTTATGGAGCGCGGCTACCTCGATGCGCTGGCGCAGGCGCTGAAGATCCCGGCGGACGTCAAGCAGGGCATCGAGAGCGACGTCAACGAGAAAAAGCGCGAGCTGGCGTAGCGCCGCTTGGCAAGCCGGGGGGAATCGTGTCACTCTTGCCGCAATCTATGTAAGCGGATGATTTAGCAATGATGACCCCACCAAAAGCGGAAAAACGTCCTTATCCCATCACCATCCACGGCGACACGCGCGTGGATGACTACTACTGGCTGCGCGACGACGAGCGCGCAGACCGCCAGGTGCTGGACTACCTGCAGGCGGAGAACGCCTACACCGATGCGATGCTGAAGCCGCAGCAGGCGCTGCGCGAAACCCTGTATGAAGAGATGGTGGCGCGCATTCCGCAGCAGGAACATTCGGTGCCTTACGTGCGCCACGGCTACCGCTATCAGACGCGCTACGAGCCGGGCAACGAATACGCGATTTCCGTGCGCCAGCCGCAGGCCGAGAGTGAGCACTGGGAGGTGCTTATCGACGGTAACCAGCGTGCCGAGAACCACGAATTTTACACCCTGGGCGGGCTGGACGTCAGCCCAGACAATCAGCGGCTGGGGGTAGCGGAAGATTTCCTGTCGCGCCGCCAGTACGACATTCGCTTCAAGAACCTGGCCGACGGCAGTTGGGCGGACGAAGTGTTGGAAAATACCTCCGGCAGCTTCGAGTGGGCCAACGACTCCTCGACGGTGTACTACGTGCGCAAGCACGCCAAGACGCTGCTGCCGTATCAGGTCTATCGCCACGTGGTGGGCAGCGATCCGCAGCAGGATGAGCTGATTTACGAAGAGCTGGACGATACCTTTTACGTCGGGCTGGAGAAGACCACCTCCGAGCGCTTTATTCTGATCCACCTGAGCAGCACTACCACCTCGGAGATCCTGCTTCTGGACGCCGATCGCGCGGACGCCAAGCCGCAGCTGTTCGTGCCGCGCCGCAAGGATCACGAGTACGCCATCGATCACTATCATCAGCATTTTTACATCCGCTCCAACAAGGACGGCAAGAACTTCGGCCTGTACCAAAGCGAGCAGGCCGACGAAGCGCAGTGGCAGACGCTGATCGCCCCGCGCGCCGACGTGATGCTGGAGGGCTTCAGCCTGTTCCGCGACTGGCTGGTGGTGGAAGAACGCAGCGCCGGCCTGACGCTGTTGCGCCAGATCCACTGGCAAAGCGGCGAAGAGAAGCGCATCGCCTTCGACGATCCGACTTACACCACCTGGCTGGCGTACAACCCGGATCCGGAAACCGCGCTGCTGCGCTATGGCTATTCGTCGATGACTACCCCGACCACGCTGTATGAGCTGAACATGGACAGCGGCGAGCGGACGATGCTCAAGCAGCAGGAAGTGAAGAACTTCACGCCGGAAAACTACCGCAGCGAGCGGGTGTGGGTGAAAGCGCGCGACGGCGTCGAGGTGCCGGTCTCGCTGGTGTATCGCCAGGACTGCTTCCAGCGTGGCGCCAACCCGCTGATGGTGTACGGTTACGGCTCTTACGGCAGCAGCATGGATCCGGCGTTCAGCGCCAGCCGCCTGAGCCTGCTGGATCGCGGCTTCGTGTTCGCACTGGCGCACATTCGCGGCGGCGGCGAGCTGGGGCAGCTGTGGTATGAAGACGGCAAGTTGTTCAACAAGCAGAACACCTTTAACGACTTTATCGACGTGACCGAAACGCTGGTCGCCCAGGGGTACGGCGACGGCAAACGGGTGTTCGCCATGGGCGGCAGCGCCGGCGGCCTGCTGATGGGCGCGGTGATCAACCAGGCGCCGCAGCTGTTCCACGGCGTGGTGGCGCAGGTGCCGTTCGTCGACGTGGTGACCACCATGCTGGATGAGACCATTCCGCTGACCACCGGCGAATACGACGAGTGGGGCAACCCGAACGAGCAGGACTATTACGACTACATCAAGCAGTACAGCCCGTACGATCAGGTGAAGGCGCAGGAATACCCGCATCTGCTGGTGACCACCGGCCTGCACGATTCGCAGGTGCAGTATTGGGAGCCGGCCAAGTGGGTGGCCAAGCTGCGCGAGCTGAAAACCGACGATCGGCAGCTGCTGCTGTATACCGACATGGATGCCGGCCACGGCGGCAAGTCCGGCCGCTTCAAGGCCTATGAGGATATTGCGCTGGAGTACGCCTTCATTCTGGCGCTGGCGGAATAATAACGTTCGGCGGGCGGCCTGCGTCGCCCGCCGTGTTAGCCAATCAGATAGTATTTCAGCGTGTGCTTCATGTCCGGGCTCAGGTCGTCGATGGATTTCAGCATCCAGCGCAGATAGCCGGGATCTTCCTGGGCGATGCGATCGATCTCCTGCCCGCGATACTTGCCGAATTTGAACTTCTTCAACAGCACCGGTTGTTCGGTGATCTGCACCATTTGCTCCGGCGTCCAGCCCGAATCCTTGATGATGCGCTGCAGCAGCGCGGCGGTGACGTAGCAGTCGTACAGCGCGCGGTGCGGGTACAGCGTGGCGTCAGCCGGCAGCTGCACGTCCAGGTTCAGCGCGTAGCGCAGATACTGGTTGCCGTACTTGATGTCCGGATACAGCGTGCGCGCCAGCTTGAGGGTGCAGATCCAGGCGCCGTTCATCTCCGGCAGCACGCCGCGATCGAAAGCGGCGTTGTGTGCCACATAGTAGGGGCTGCCCTGATAGCGGCCGATCGCCACTGCAATGCGCGGTTTGCCTTCCACCATCTGTTCGGTGATGTGATGAATCGCCATCGCGTCCAGGCTGATGGGGCGATCCGGGCTGATCAGATCGCTCATCGGGTTGGTTAACTGGCCGTCGAGCAGATCGAGGGAGGCCACTTCCACCACGCCGCCGTCCAGCCCGCAGGTCTCGGTATCTATTACGCGTAACGTCATGCTTTCCTCCGCGTTGCCGTCAGGCTCTAGCTTAACCGGCACAGGTGGCCGTGCCAACCGTCGGCGCTCCTGCTCGCGATGACCAGCCCGGGGGCGTCGCCCGGCGCGGCAATCAGGCGCTCTCCCGTTTCATCCCAGATGGCGCTGCGGCCCGCTGGGATCCAGCCGCCGGTCGGTGCCGCATGGTTGGCCATCAGCGTGAGCATGCCGTAACGGCGGGCATAGCCCGCCAGCACAGCGCTGTCTTTCGCGTAACCCGCTTCAGAGATCAGTACGCCGGCGGCATAAATATGCGCACCCGCCTGTGCGGCGGCACTGGCATGAGCGGGTTGCGAGGTGTCGGCGCAGATAGCCAGCGCGATGCGTTGCTGGTGCATTGCCAGCAACGAGCCGCCCACACCGGGCGAGAAGTATTGCTGTTCCGCGCCGTGCAGATGCTGTTTGGTGTAGGTGGCTAGCGCGCCGCTGGGGTGAAAAATCAAGGCGGCGATATACAATGCCGGGCCGCTGCGTAAGGGCGCGCCGACGATGATCGTCATCTGTCGCGCTCGCGCCGCTGCACTGAGCGGCTGCAGGCGGGGATCATCCAGAGTCAGCGCCAATGCAGGCGCCTCGGCCAACTCATAGCCGCTCAGCGACAGTTCGGGAAAAACCAGCAGCTGCACCTGCCGATCGGCTGCCTGCGCGATAAATTCAAGATGACGCTCAAGATTGCAGGCGATATCGGCGGCGGCGGCGGGGTATTGGGCGGCAGCGAGGGTGAAGCGGGGCATCGGCCATCTCTCCTGTAAGGCAATAAAAAACCCGCCTTGGCGGGTTTAATGACGGATGGAAGGACGCTTACTCACCAGACGGATGCGCTTTTTTGGCGCGTTTCTCCGCACGTTTCTCAGCTGGGGTTTTCAACGGCTTCTTCTTCGCATTTTTTTTGCTATCCATTCCCTTACTCATGATGGCCTCTCGTTACCTATGATTGGGTGGCTTGCTCAGCCATTAACCGCCTAAAGCCGGCAGGATGCAAGCGACAAAGTGCGAATTGCTCTTAACCGGCTGTTTGCACGTGAAATTTTGTTTTTGGATGACCGGGTGATAAAAATAATTATTATGTTATAATATTACACTTTTAATGTTCGGAGAACGCAATGACTGTGATGGCATTACCGGATGCGCAGCAACTGCTGGCCATGCCGGATTCTGATTATATGAACTCGGTTCAACGGGCGTTTTTCCGTCAGCTGCTGCAGGATGAGCGGCAAAAGCTGCTGTTGCATATCGATGAGCTGAAGAGCGAGATCGACGGCGGCGAAGCGACGGGCGATGAGGCCGACAAGGCGGCGCGCGAAGAGGATCTGCGCTTGCTGTTCCGCCAGTTGGATCGCGAAAGCCGCCTGCTGCCGAAAATCGATGCGGCGCTGGCGCGTTTGCAGAACGGCGAATACGGCTACTGCCGCGAAACCGGCGAACCCATCGGGCTGGCGCGCCTGCTGCTGCGCCCGACGGCGGAACTGAGCATCGAGGCGAAAACCGCGCAGGAGATGCGCGAGCCGCATATGCGTAAAGGCGGGTAAGGCTTCAGCCGCCGAGCGTATCCGCCAAGAGATCGAGAAAGCGCCTGACACGGGGTTCCAGCAGGCGCTTATTCGGATAGAGCGCCACAATCCTGACTTCTTCACCCTCCACGGCGCGCAGCACCTGCTGCAGACGACCGGTGGCCAAATCCTCCGCAATCATAAACTCCGGCAGATACGCGATGCCCAACCCGGCCAAAGCGGCATCGTGCAGCGCTTCTCCGCTGTCCAGCCGCAGGCGGCCGCGAACTGGAGCCTTGACCCATTCGCCGCGCTCGTCACGCAACCGCCAGGGCTGCTTTTGGTTGCGGCTGCTGAACAGCAGAGCCTCGTGCCCGGCGAGCGACTCAACGGTATGCGGTTCGCCACGGGCGGCGAGGTAGGCGGGGGAGGCGCACAGCAGGGCGCGATACCTGGCGAGGGTTCTGGACACCAGCCGGGTATCCGGTGCCGTGACGCCGATCCGTACTGCCAAATCAAACCCTTCTTCCACGACATCCGCCAGGCGATCGGAAAAACTGATCTCCACCTGCACCTCAGGCCAGGCGACGAGAAATTTCGGCACCAGCGGCAACAGGATCCGTCTGCCGAAGGCGGAAGGGGCGGTCAACCGCAGCACTCCGCGTGCGGTGCCCTTGTCGCCGGCCACGCTGGCCTCGGCATCGTCGACCGAAGCGAGGATCTGTAGGCCACGTCGATAAAACTCTCGTCCCTCGTCGGTCAGGCCAAGCGAACGCGTGGTGCGATGCAACAGCCGCACGCTCAGCCGCTGCTCCAGACGCGCGATGGCCTTGCCCGCCGCCGAACGCGATAGCCCCATCGTCTGTCCGCCGGCGACAAAACTGCCGGCGTCGACGACGGCCATGAAAACCTGAATGTCATTGAGATTCGCCCGTAGCATGCTGCCCTCCGAGAACCGGTGAAAAGACAATAAATTTAATATATTCAATATATTAAATGCATCGTTAACGTCGTTTTAGTGACGACATCCATTCGCCAATCAAACGATTATAGTCGTCATGGAAACGATAAACGGTTGGAGAAACAGCATGAAAAATGGCATCACGCACTACCACCACGGGGTCATTTGGGAAGAGGAGAATGGCGTGTCCCAAGGCTATCGCGTCAAGGATACCCTCTACATCTCGGGGCAGTTTTCCCATGATATGCAGGGGGAGTTTGTCGGCGCGGGCGATATCGAACGGCAAACCCAACAGACGTTGGACAATCTGGATCGGGTATTGGCGGGATTCGGCGTCGAACGTTCGAACCTGGCGTATGTGGAGATCTATCTGACCGATGTACAGGCGCATTTTGAACCCTGCGTTGCGTTGTTCAAGCGCTATGTCGGTGATCACCGGCCCGCCGGTTCGCTGATCGGCGTCACCGGGCTGGCTTCGCCCGAGCAATTGGTGGAGATCAGCGCGATCGCGCACCTGAACTGATCGGGCCTGTGGGCATTTTGCAAGCAGGTCGTTGTGATTTTGAGCAAACGCGCGCCGAGTTCCCGGCGCGCGTTTGAGTTTTCAGGTTTTACCGTTGACCTGCCGGGCGGCTTCCGCTTTGATGAAAGCATGACTCACAGAGAGACGGAAAGCGCCATGGAACAATTACGAGGTTTGTACCCGCCGTTAGCGGCATACGACAGCGGTTGGCTGGACACTGGGGATGGCCACCGGATCTACTGGGAGCTGAGCGGTAACCCGAACGGTAAGCCGGCGGTTTTCATTCACGGCGGGCCGGGCGGAGGCATCTCTCCGCACCATCGCCAGCTGTTCGATCCCGAACGCTATAAGGTGTTGCTGTTCGATCAGCGCGGCTGTGGCCGTTCCCGTCCGCACGCCAGCCTGGACAACAACACCACCTGGCATTTGGTGGCCGATATTGAGCGGCTGCGGGAAATGGCCGGCGTTGAGCAGTGGCTGGTGTTCGGCGGTTCCTGGGGTTCCACGCTGGCGCTTGCCTATGCGCAGACCCACCCGGAACGCGTCAGTGAAATGGTGCTGCGCGGCATCTTCACCCTGCGCAAGCAGGAGCTGCATTGGTATTACCAGGACGGCGCTTCGCGCTTCTTCCCGGATAAATGGGAGCGCGTGCTGTCCATTCTGTCGGATGACGAGCGCAAAGACGTGATCGCCGCCTACCGGCAGCGGCTGACCTCGGCCGATCCGCAGGTGCAGCTCGAAGCGGCCAAGCTGTGGAGCGTGTGGGAAGGGGAGACCGTCACGCTGCTGCCGAGCCGCGAGTCTGCGTCGTTCGGCGAGGATGATTTCGCGCTGGCGTTCGCCCGCATTGAAAACCACTACTTCACCCATCTGGGGTTCCTGGAAAGCGACGACCAGCTGCTGCGCAACGTGCCGCTGATCCGCCATATTCCGGCGGTGATCGTCCACGGCCGTTATGACATGGCCTGTCAGGTGCAGAACGCCTGGGATCTGGCCAAGGCCTGGCCGGAAGCGGAGTTGCATATCGTGGAAGGGGCGGGGCATTCGTATGACGAACCGGGCATCTTGCACCAACTGATGATCGCCACCGACCGGTTCGCCGGCAAGTGACGCAAAAAACCCGCCGTTACGGCGGGTTTTTTTATTTGGCCTTCGGCTCGTACGGCAGGCGCGAAAACCTGTGGGATTCCGCGCGGTAATGCGCCACGCGCTCGCGAAAATAATCGCGCAGCGCTTCCGGCTGCTCGCGCTCTACCACTTCCGGGATCACCGGCATGTTGTAGCGCTCTTTGTACGCCACGCCTGAGGCGGCGAGATCCACATTCACCCTGTCCATTTCCTCTTTGGGCAGCTCGGCCAGATTGTAACCCACGCTATGCTCCTTACTTACTTTGCCGCATTGAATCTGCGCAGAAGGTAATCCACCCGGCGGCGCTTGGCAAGCCCATTACGCCGTTGCCGGGAGCGATATTTATCCAGCAGTAATGCAATCTATTTATTCTTTTAAATAAGAATGATTCGCTTTTTGATTAAACTAAAAGATGAAAATAATTATCATGTTAATTCTCAATGTGGCGATGATATTATAATTTGTTGATATATATGATTTTTATAATTAATGTGATTTGAGTGTAAATAAGGTGTTTTTATTTTTACGGCAGCAGGGCATAATGCGCGGAAATTAAATTCATGACCTGCAAAATAAAAGGAATCATTATGCTGACGCAAGAAATGACTCAAAAGCTGAATGAGCAACTGAATCTGGAGTTCTACTCCGCCAACCTGTACCTGCAGATGAGCGCATGGTGCAGCGATAAAGGCTTTGAAGGCGCCGCCGCATTTCTTAAAGAGCACTCTCAGGAAGAGATGCAGCATATGCAACGTCTGTTCGACTACCTGAGCGATACCGGCTCTCTGCCGCTGCTGGGCACCATCGCCGCGCCGCCGGTGGAATTCGAATCGCTGGCGGATGTGTTCGAGCAGACCTACGAACACGAGAAGCTGATCACTCGTCAGATCAACGAGCTGGCGCACGCGGCAATGTCCTCTCATGATTACTCCACCTTCAACTTCCTGCAGTGGTACGTGGCGGAGCAGCACGAAGAAGAGAAGCTGTTCAAATCCGTACTGGATAAGCTGGCGCTGGTGGGCACCAGCGGCAAAGGTCTGTTCTTCATCGACAAAGATCTGAAGAAGATGGGCGCGATGGGCCAGGGCGGTAACGGCCAGGCTTGATCCCCGGAATAACGTCGAAAAACCGCGCGCGGGCGAGCCTGACGCGCGGTTTTTTTTACCCTGCGTTTATCGCGGTTATGCGGCGATACGTGCTGCCGGATCGCAAAATGCCAGTGATGCGCTCGACTTGCCGCGGTGTGGTCGTTATCATTTACCGCGATACGCTACAGGGATGGTAGAGTCAAAACAGCGGGTTAGCCGATACAACCCGTTTTCTGTTTACCCGTGGCGCAATCATTTGCGGTGGGTTGGGGCCGCTGATACATCGCCTTGGCTGTGGCCTTAACCCTTATGACCCTCTTTTACTGTTAAGGGATACCACTGTGATCGGTAAAATTCGTTCCTCCTGTCGCCTGCTTTCCACCATTTTCGTCCTGTTCGTTGGCCTGTCTTCACAGCAAGCGCTGGCGCACGCCCACCTGAAAGTGGAAACGCCGAAGGCCGACGCCAGCGTCAGCCCGGCACCGAAGGCGCTGACCCTCAGCTTCTCCGAAGGCATCGAGCCGAACTTCAGCGGCGTGAAAATCACCGGCCCGGACAACGCCGTGGTGAAAACCGGCAAGCTGCAGCTCGATCCGAACAACAACACCCAGGTCAACGTGCCGATTGAAGGCGAGCTGAGCGCGGGCAAATACAACGTCGGCTGGCATGTGGTGTCGGTCGACGGGCATAAAACCAAAGGCCAGTACAGCTTCACCGTAAACTGACCGTGAGTCTGGCGACCCTGTTCGTTCTGTGTCGCTTGGTGCACTTTGCGGCGGTGATGCTGATGTTCGGCATCAGTCTGTTCACCGCCTTATTGTCACCGCAGCGCCTCTCCCCGATCCTCTCCCGCGATGTGCGTCCGCTGCTGCTTGCCGGCACCTGGGTAGCCGGGCTTTCCGCCGTGGCGCTGCTGGCCATCCAGGCCGGGCAGATGGGCGACGGTTGGGAAGACGCCTGGCGGCTGGAGGTCTGGTGGGCGGTACTCGGCACCACCTTCGGCGAAGTGTGGCGTTGGCATCTGGGCCTGTCGCTGCTGGCGATCCTGAGCCTGCTGCTGCCGGAACGGCCGCGTGCGCAGGCGTTGGCGCTGTGTTCGGCGCTGCTGCTGGTGAGCCTGGCGTTCATCGGCCATGCGGCGATGCACGAAGGCGCGCTGGGCGTGTTGCACCGCGCCAACCATGCAGTACACCTGCTGGCCGCCGGCTACTGGTTCGGTTGCCTGGCGCCGCTGTTGGTGTGCCTGCGCTACCTGCAGCCGCCGCAGTGGCGCAGCGACGCCATCACCACGCTGATCCGTTTCTCGCGCTGGGGGCACCTGGCGGTGGCGGCGGTGATCGTCACCGGCATCGTCAACAGCCTGATTATTCTCGGCGGCTGGCCGCTTAATCTCGGCTCCCCTTATCAGCGCCTGCTGCTGATCAAAACCGCGCTGGTGGCGCTGATGGTGATGGTGGCATTGGCCAATCGCTACGCCATCGTGCCGGCGATGAGCCGTGTACCGGCGCTGGCGCAGCGCGGCGTGGTGCTGGCCTGCTGGATCGAAGTGGGGCTGGGAATGACGGTGCTGCTGCTGGTCAGTTTATTTGCAACCTATGCGCCGGTATGACATTTCAGCTTGCCGCAGGCCGGCAAGCTGCGGGAAAATCGACGCGAATAGCAACCTTAAGGCCATCACATGAAATCGGTATTACTCGGCATTACGCTGCTGGCAACCGCGACCGGCGCGCTGGCGGCAGACAAACTGGTTAACATCACCAAACTGGAGTACGGCAAACAGTGGGCGTTCACCAAGGAAGAGGTGACGCTGCAGTGCCGCAGCGGCGGCGCGCTGTTCGTGCTGAATAACAGCACCCTGATGCAATACCCGCTCAACGACGCGGCGGAGCAACAGGTGAAGAAGGGCCATCAGCGTGCGCAGCCGCTGGAGGTGATCCTGCTGGACGACCCTGCCGAACCGGGGAAAAAAATGAGCATGGCGCCGTTCATCGAGCGCGCCGAGAAGCTGTGCGCTGACTAACCGCTTGTTTGCCAACGTCTTGTCCAAGGTGCGCGGATTGATGCGCATTTGCCGCATAGTTATTTCGTCACGAAACTATCACGCGGCCGCCGGGCGGCTGGCAAAACTGGCGCGGTAGGCTACTCTTAAAGTGCACGGCTGAACAAGCCCTGCATTAAATGCCAACTTTTAGCGCACGGCTCTCTCCCAAGAGCCATTTCCCTAGACCGAATATAGGAATCGTATTCGGTCTTTTTTTGTGTGCTTGATTTATAAGTAAATCCCACTTAATACGCCAGCAACAATTCCCATTCCTCTTTTCGAATCACAGCTCACTAACCCGACCTCCATCCCCATCCTCCACCCGCACATATCGCTAATTCAGCCGCACCAAAAGTCATTACGTCATCTAAGGCGCTGATAAGCTCCGTTCATTGTTCCCATCGCCGGTTAAGCGAGGATGATATTGTGATTAATATCAATATGTTAATTCTTATAAAAGGAAGACTGCGTTGAACGACCGGTTGAGCCAGTTGAAGAGAACGCTACCCGGCTATCTCGAGGCGTGGCGTGAGGCGGCTTTACCACCTGACTGGGGGCAGGTGGCTAATCCTGAAGTGGTTGCCGAGCTGTTGGCTGAGTGGGAGGCGCTCAGCGAATGGGCGTCTCGGTTCGAAACAACCACTGAAACTCCCTCCGAGCCGGCCGCGTTTTGGCAGGAGCGTGCCGAGCTGATGGCGCAGCGCAATCGCGAACTCAGTGCCCAACTGGCGACGCCAGTCCGTTTGCCCGGCGTGCGGGTGGCCTTTTTTGGCTATGTGAAAACGGCGGTGATGGACGCCATGCAGGTGAAAGCGGCGATTCGTGATGCCGGTTTTATCATTGTGGGCGACGACCAAAGTGGGAATACGGCTTAACGCGGCTTCTTCTCAAATTTCTCGGCAAAAAAGAACCGCAGCAATTTATTTGTCCACAGCAGGATGGCGCCGACCACCACCAGCGAGACGACGAAATGCGACAGGTTTTTAGGCGCGGCGTAGCCGTGGGTAAAAGAGACCCCGGCGCCGCTGAGCAGCAGGGTGGCGATCCAAAAGCCGAGTAGCAGGCACAAGGTACGGAACAGTTTAAACATTGTTATCACCGAAATGCTGAAAGCGCCGACTGAACGGAAAGACACAGCCGGGGCTTTGATTAATTAAAACCGCTTAGCGAGAGCAGGTGTTGCCATCTTTGTTGCTATTGTTATTGACGCGTCCATTGCTGCTGCGATTGTCGGCAAAGTTGCCGCCGCCGGCGATCAGGTGAAAATATTTAGCCTCGATCTCTTGCATAAGATACCCTCTTTATCGATATGGTTAAATAGCGTAAAGCTTGCGCAAGCCAGCTGTTTCTAACAGAAAAAACAATGGGAGTAATTACCGGTTCGGATAAGAACAGGGAATTTATTTTCAGGTATTTACTAGGCTTATGAGAGTGATGGTGAATGATAGTCTCGACGAGGGGGAGCGCGAGCCACCCCAGATCCTTGCAACGAATGGCCTATCTGCGGCGCGCAGCAAGGTTCAATTCACCCGGCCAATTTGTTAGGATCGCGCAACCTAGATGACTAATGGTGCAGTACATTGAAAATTAAAGCGTTGTTATTTGTTGCGTTGGCCGCGCTGGCCGGCTGCAGCCAGGAGGGAACCTCGATGAATCAGCCCGTAAACGAAAAAGGCGGCCAAACGGAAGTGTTGCTGGTGAACAGCGCGCTGGTCGATTGCGTGGGCGTCGCCCCGATGAAGTGCATGCAGGTGCGCCGTTCCGCGCAGCAGCCGTGGGAGCTGTTCTATACCGGCATCGAAGGCTTCACCTTCGAACCGGGTTATCAGTATCGGCTGAAAGTGCGCGTCACTCCGGTGGAGAACGTGCCGGCGGATGCCTCATCGCTGCGTTATACGCTGATTGAGCAGTTGGAAAAGAACAAGGCGTAATGATTATCAGGCCGGGTGAAGTGCGTCCGGCCTGCTGTTTTATAGCGTCAATCCCATCTCCGCCGCGACCTGCTCCAACTGGTAGCGTGATGTGCGCGTGAGTGAAGGCTCCTTATCGACATAGTAGGCGTAAGCGATAACGCCAATCGACAGCGCCCAGGCGCGGCCGCGCCGCCAGGTCTCATCGTCCACTTTCACCGCCTGGCGGAAATGTTCTCGGGCTTCCGCTCCCATCAGGTTCCAGGCAACTATCATATCGACCGCAGGATCGCCGATGGCGATGCCGCCCCAGTCGATCACCGCCGCCAGCTCACCGTTGTCGATCAGCAGATTGCCGGGTTGAATGTCCGTGTGCAGCCAGCATGCGCCGCCGGTGTTTTCACTCACCTGGCTCACGCTGTCCCATGCTTGCAGTAGGGCGGCAGCGTCGAGGTGAGGGGCGCACTGGGCAATAGATTCGCGAGTGAGGGTGTCTCTGGCGCTGACCGGGCCGCCGCGATAAGCGCTGATCGCGTGGCCTGCGGTTGGGATGGCGTGGAGTGCGCGCATGAACTCACCCAACTGCGTCGCCAGCGCCGGGCTGCATTCGCCGCAGGCGGGCGTGCGGCCGAGGATCCAACGGCCGATGCTCCAGGCGAAAGGATAGGCGCCATTCGGCTTGCCCTGGGCTAACGGTACGGAAATCGGTGCCGGCAGATGAGGTGCCAGCAACGCGGGGTAGCGGTTCTCGCGCGTCAGCGCTTCGGCCGCCGAGGCGGTACGCGGCAGACGAATCAACAGCTCGTCGCCGAGCCGCAGCATCACGTTGTCGGTACCGCCGGTGGTGACAAGTTCGATGGGCAACGCCGCCCAGGCCGGAAACTGTTCGGCGAGCATAGCTCGGACATGGGGGAGGGAAATCTCGGCCTCATCGGCATGTATTTTGGGAATGGCATTCACCCGGTACGGCTCCTTCACTGGCGCAGGGTGGCGGCCCCGACTGGTCTGGTCACTGCGCTTGTTTGCGCACTTTCTTAAGTATATCGAGAAAATCAGGTATATTGTCCTTCGGTTTTTAGCTACCAAGAAAAAATTACTATGATTATCAAACCTAAAATTCGTGGTTTTATCTGCACCACCGCTCACCCGGCAGGCTGTGAAGCCAACGTCCGTGAGCAAATCGCCTACGTTAAGTCGCGCGGCGAACTGAAAAACGGGCCTAAAAAGGTGCTGGTCATTGGTGCATCCACCGGTTACGGTCTGGCCTCGCGCATCAATGCCGCTTTCGGCAGCGGTGCGGCCACCATCGGCGTATTTTTCGAGAAGCCTGGCAGCGAAGGCAAAACCGGTTCCGCCGGTTGGTATAACTCCGCCGGTTTCGACAAGGCAGCTAAAGAAGAAGGCCTGTACGCGAAAAGCATCAACGGCGACGCATTCTCCAACGAGTGCCGTCAGACCGTGATCGATCTGATCAAAAAAGACCTGGGCCAGGTTGACCTGGTGGTTTACTCGCTGGCTTCGCCGGTGCGTAAAATGCCGGAAACCGGCGAAGTGGTGCGTTCCGCGCTGAAGCCAATCGGCGAGCCGTACAAGTCCGTCGCGCTGGACACCAACAAAGACGTGCTGGTTGAAGCCGTGGTCGAGCCGGCCAACGAGCAAGAAATTGCCGACACCGTGAAGGTGATGGGCGGCCAGGACTGGCAGCTGTGGATGGACGCGCTGGACGAAGCGGGCGTGCTGGCGGATAACGCGCAGTCTGTCGCTTACTCCTACATCGGTACCGATCTGACCTGGCCAATCTACTGGCACGGTACGCTGGGCAAGGCGAAAGAAGATCTGGATCGCGCGGCGCACGCCATCAACCAGAAGCTGCAGGCCAAAGGCGGCGCGGCTTACGTTGCGGTGCTCAAGTCGGTGGTGACCCAGGCTTCCTCCGCCATTCCTGTCATGCCGCTGTATATCTCCATCGTGTTCAAAATCATGAAGGAGCAGGGCATTCACGAAGGCTGCATCGAGCAGATCCAGCGTCTGTTCGCCACCAAGCTGTACAGCGGTGCGGCGCCGGATACCGACGAGAAACACCGTCTGCGTCTGGATGACTGGGAACTGCGCGACGCCGTGCAGGAAACCTGCCGTGAAATCTGGCAGCAGCTGAACGACAGCAACATCAACGAGCTGACCGATTACCAGGGCTACAAGGCGGAGTTCCTGCGCCTGTTCGGTTTCGGTCTGCAGGGCGTTGACTACGACGCCGATCTGAGCGGCGAAGCCAACTTCGAAGTGATCGAACTGGTCTAAGCACGTCGAGCGGTCAAACAAGGTCGGGCTTGCCCGGCCTTTTTTTTTCCGTAACCAGACGATGTTGACCTAACTCATCAGTCCACTTGATCATTGACAGTAATAAGTTATCGTTTTACGATAATTTATTGCTGTTGATTAAGGGATAGAAAACTATGAGCACTGCGCCAAGGATCCATCTGCCGCTGTATGTGCGTTGTCTGTGCTTATTGATTATGGCGATGCTGATTATCAGCACCTGCGTCGAAATGTTCATGATCGTGCGTGGCTGGCTGCACGGTGAGGCTTATGCCGAGATCATCGCCTCTTACCGGGAGTATTACCCCGAGCTGGTTGGCTACGCCATTCCTCAACAACGCTGGGCGCTGGGTGCCACGCTGGCGATCGATATGCTCGGTTATTTGCCTTATTACAGCGCGCTGCTGTGCGGCGCCGGGCTGTTTTATCAATTCTTCCGCGGCAACGTATGGCACCGCAACAACATGGTGTTGCTGCAGGTCATCGGGATTTTGCTGATTGTCGATGTGCTGTTCCCTTCGTTAGCCGACCTGTTGCAGGTTATGGTTCTGACCGCCGATGAAAAAATGCTGTTTATCCTTTATTATGGCGTCAATAGCGAGTCGGTGCGCTCGCTGATCGTCGGCTGCGCAATCCTGGTGTTTAGCCGGGTATTTCTGGAAGCGCTGCGGCTGAATGAAGAACAGCTTTCTTTCGTGTGAGAATAGAGTGGCAATAATCGTAAGTCTTGACGTCATGTTGGCCAAAAGGAAGATGCGTTCAAAAGAGCTGGCGGAGCAGGTGGGGATCACCGAACAAAACCTGTCCCTGTTGAAGAACGGCAAGGTCAAGGGCGTCAGGCTGGAAACGCTGGACAAGATTTGCCGTATCCTTGAGTGCCAGCCCGGCGACTTGCTGGCCTGGCAGCCGGACGGCGAAGAGTAGGATCCCGGCGCACTCGGATGTGCGCTGAGTCCACTGGCAAATTTCTTCGCGATTAGCATTGCCTTATTGAGTCTATTTGTTTTTCTTTCGTTAATTAAAATAACGCCTAATTAACACCAGGCCGTGTTGTTTTTATTGCTATTGCATATGGCAGGGTTATTAAACTAAATAAAGCCGTTTTTATTTTTTACAATCACCAGAATCAGTTATTTTAAGGAACATCACATGAGATTTCGTCATTGCCTCCCTGCACTATGCTTTGTATTAAGCGGATGCGGTGCCATTTATTCAACGTCTTCGTCTCCCGATTGGGTTATGCCTCAGCCGGCTACGCGGGAACAGAAGCAGCGCATTATCGCCGGAGAGTCAGCCACGTCAGTGTTGAGTGGGGATCGCGTTGGCGTAAGCGGCACGTTGGACTGGTCAAAATTATGGGACCGCTAGCCGTTTAAATATTTCGGTGGGTATTTGTCATTATCTTAAGGGTATTGTTGTTCGGTTTACTATTATTTCGCTACTCTGCTTTGATGCGCTATTTCATTGCCGGGTGGCGCCTTTCTGCTTGCCGAAGATATATCGGCATGCCCGAATGTCATTACAGGAGTTCTCAATGGCAAAGATTATTTTCGCCATGTTGGTACTGCTAATGCCTTTATTGAGCCAGCCGGCAAATGCCGTCCGCTATGATCGGCAGTGCGACGGAATGTCGCCCGTGTTGTTTCAAAAGAAACTGAAAGACCTGGCGCACGATCTGCGGCAAGAGATGGCGACGGAGTCCCCGCCGGTGAATGACGAGGCGCTGGCGCGGCGGGCGGAATGCGATGTCGAAACCGGGAAAGCGCCGGCGACGGGAGGACAGCCAGCGCCGGCTCCCGAAGAGCAGAACGCAACGTCACTCAGCGGTTGTTGACCCATTCCGTTGCGTGGTCGAGCCCGTTTATTCATGGAGTCTGTGTATTGAAACTACCCTCGTTAATCGCAGTGGCTCTGGCGATGCTGGCCTCGTTTTATAGCCAGGCGTTCGTCGATCGCCACTCGCCAGTTACCGTTCCGGTGGAAAACGCCCCCCAGGCAGGATGCCCGGCCAGTATGGCCGGATTATTGCAGCATCTTTGGTTGGTTGAGCAGATCCAGGCGGAGCGAGTCGAGCTGGCGCGCCTGCGTGCGGAGCGTAACGCAGTGAAAACCTGGCTGAAAACGCAGAAAAACGCCAAACGTACTGCGGTGGCGCATTTACCCAGCCCGTCGACATGCGCGCAGCACACCGGCATCGTCCGCTGCCTGTCTTTACGGCTGCGGCGTGCGTCCGCACTGGGGCCACACCGGCCTTTTGTCGGTGCCTATTGTCACGCCTGGCTTAATGGGCGGCCGCAGAATTGCTGAAAATGAGAAACAGGTTTGTTAGGAGTTTATCGATGAAAAGGACAGTGTTGGCCGGCGTGGCCTTGTGTTGCGCCTGCTTCGCGCAGGCGCGGGTAGATTTGGAATACCATGCGGCGCCGCCGAAGGACAGTAAGATCACCGAGGAGTACCGGAAAAAGCGCGATGCCTTGCGCCACAAGGTGTGGAACGTCGATAACCTGACGCAGGCCAACGAACAGGCGATCGCCCGCGAGCAACAGCGCGAGGCCGCAGAGAGCGCCAAGCGGCAGCAGCGTCACCTGGATCAGCAGCAGAAAAAGCAGCGCTGCCTGCGGAAATACTCGAAAGATCCTCACCCCGAGGCGAAGTGTTACATGTACAACTTCTAACTTTTAACCGCCGGGCGCTTTCTGCGCCCGGCGTCGTTTAGGCCGGGCGGCAATGCTCTTTCAGCATGGCGATCGCATCCGGTTTCAGCTGATACAGATAGACCGGCCGGCCGGTGGCGCCGTACAGAATACGGGTGCCGAGAATGCCGCTCTCCGCCAGATAGATGAGGTACTTGCGGCAGGAGACCCGCGAAATGCCGATGGCGTTGGCCAGGTTGTCGGTGGAGAATTCGCTGTCATGCTGCTGCTCGATCCACTCGCACACCGTGCTCAGGGTGATGCTGGTCAGGCCTTTTGGCAGCTTCTTGCTCTCCTGGCCGCCGGGCTGGCGGCGCAGCAGGCTGTCGACGTCGGCCTGCGAAAACTCGCGCTGTGCCAACAGCTGCGACTGTTGCCGGTAGTGGCTCAGCGCCTCCTTGAAACGACTGAACTGGAACGGCTTGATCAGGTAATCCACCACGCCGTAGTGCAGCGCCTTTTGCACCGTATTCACGTCGCTGGCGGAGGAGATGATGATCACATCGGTCTTTTCGCCGAGCTCGCGCAGGCCGGGCAGCAGATCCAGTCCATTCTCCTGCTGCATGTAGATATCCAGCAGCACCAGATCGATGCTGATGCTGGCGTCGGCCAGCAGGGCGCGCGCCTGGCTCAGGGTGGCGACCGTCGCCTGGCAGTGAAAACCGCCGATCTGGCTCAGGTAGTATTTGTTCAGCTCCGCCACCATCGGGTCGTCGTCGACAATCAGTACGTTAATCATGGGTTCTGCTCTTGGCCTGATAGGGAAGGTGCACGAAAAATTGGGTCAGCTCGCCCGGCTCGGATTCGAAATCGATGCTGCCGCCCAGTTTCTCCAGGTGGCTGCGGATCAGCGCCAGGCCGATGCCGCGTCCCGTCCCCTTGGTGGAAAATCCGTGTTCGAAGATGCGCGCGCCGATCGCCGGATCGATGCCGGGGCCGTCGTCGCTGACGATACAGTGTAATTGATCGTCGTGGTGATGGAAGCTCAGGCCGATCTCGTGGCCCTCAACGCCGTCGATGGCGTCGATGGCGTTTTCGATCAGATTGCCGAGCACGCTGATCAGCACGTGGGTGGTTTCCGCGTCGTCGGTTTCCGGCAGCAGGCTGGTCTCCTCGATAGTCAGCTCAACGCCGGCTTCGTGGGCGCGGCTGATCTTGCCGATGAAGAAGCCCGCCACTTCCGGCGAGTGGATCTTGCGCAGCAGCGCGCCGATCTCTTCCTGATAGTTGCTGGCGGTATTGATGATGTAGTTTTCCAACTGCTGGTAAGCCTTCATATGCAGCATGCCGAGTATCACGTGCAGCTTGTTCATAAATTCGTGCGACTGCACCCGCAGCGCGTCGGCGTAGTGCGCCATGCCGCTCAGGCGTTGCAGCAGGCGGCTGACCTCGGTCTTGTCGCGGAAGGTGGCGATGGCGCCGGTCACCTGACCATTGACGATCACCGGCACGGTATTGGTCAGCAGTTCGCTGCCGTTGAAGCTGATCTGCCGATCGCGCAGCGGCTTGCCGCTGGCCAGCACCTCCGCCAGATGCAATTGCGCCGGCCAATGCTTGCTGGCGGCTTCCAACAGCAGGTTCTCCAGCGGGCCGCTCTGGCGCAGCAGGCGCTTGGCCTCGTCGTTGACGATGGTGATGCGGGAATCATTATCGACCGCGATCACGCCTTCTTTAATCGATTGCAGCATGGCGTTGCGCTGCTCGAACAGGTTGGAGATTTCGTAAGGCTCAAAACCCAGCATGATGCGTTTGAGTGCAGAGACCAGGAAGAAGGTGCCCAGGCTGCCGACCAGCGCGGCGAAGGCGATGGTCCAATAGATGATCCAGCGGCTTTCCGCCACCACCCGCTGCACGGTGTCCAGCGCGATGCCGAGCGCCACCACGCCGATTTGCCGCCGTTGTTCGTCATACACCGGCACGAACACCCGCAGCGCCGGGGCCAGCGTGCCGCGGTTGATGGCGCTGTTGACGTTGCCTTGCAGCGCCGGCGCCAGATCGTCGCCGATAAAATGTTTGCCGATCAGCCAGGGTTTGGGGTGCGAATAGCGGATGCCCTGCATATCCACCACCACCACGAACAGCAGCTCGTTCTGATGGCGCACCTGCTCGGCGAAGCGCTGAATGGCGCCGCTTTGATCGCGCCGCTGCAGGCTGTCGACCACGGTGCTGGAGAGCGCCAGCGTGTTGGCGACGGCGATGGCTTTTTGCTGCAGCTGCTCTTGCCCTTCGCGGCTCATCTGCACGAAAAACAGCGCGAACACCACCAGCAGCACCGAAGCGATGATGGCGGACACCATCAGCGTGATGGAGGTGCTCAGCTTGAGCGGCACCCGTTGTTTTGGCATGGCGGTTCTCCGAATGGCGATATCACGGCGTATTCTAGCGAGGAATGCGGCAGGCTGCAGTTACCGGCAGCAGGTTATAGCATGCTGCCGGGGTGCGGAGGGGTTATTTTAGTTACAAAAGCGGGTCACTGTTGGTGGTAGATCTCCAGCGCCTGTTGGCCGCTGGCGCCCTGGTGGATGATCGCCATCAGGGCGCGCACCACCTGCGACGGATTGCTGTGTTGATAGACGTTGCGGCCGTAGACCATGCCGGAGGCGCCCTGGGCCATCAGTGCGGCGGATTTCTCCAGCACCGGCCCCAGCTCCCCCTTGCCGCCGCCGCGCACCAGCGTCGGGCAGCGCGCCGCTTCCACCACGCGGTGGAAGTCTTCCACCCGGTCGGTCGGGTCGGCCTTGATGATGTCGGCGCCCAGTTCGCGCGCCAGCCGCACCAGTGGCACGATCTTCTCCACGTCGCCGAGCGAACCGTAGGCGGCGCCCTGGCCGGCCGGCGCCATTACCAGCGGCTCGATCATCAGCGGCATGGCGTACTGGTCGCAGGCGTGGCGCAGGCGGCCGATGTTCTCCACGCACTGGCGGAAAATGCCGGGTTCATCCGGGATCATATACAGATTGACCACCACCGCGGCGGCGTCCATTTGCAGCGCCGCCAGGATCGGTGCCTCCGGGTTGTGCAGCACCGCCCACATTTCGCGGTGGCGCGCGGCGTTATAGGCGTTGCCGACGTCGGTGCGCATCACCAGCGCCGGTTTTTCGCGCTGCGGCGCGCGCTGCAGCAGATCCGCCTGGCCGTAGTTGACCTGAATCGCGTCAGGGCGCGCGGCGATCAGGTTGCCCATCACCCGTTCGATATCTTCCAGGCCGATCAAGAAATCCGGTTCGTTGGCGATGCCGTGATCGATCGCCACATCCAGGCACTTGCCGTTGTTGAACAGGCGGTTCATCCGCACCTTACTGCTGAGCTGCATGTCAGGTCCTCCTGAGATAGGGATATGTCCATTATTGCCGAGTAAGGATGGTCGGGAAACGCGGAAACCGCAAACTGCGCGCCCGCTCGCAGTTTTTGCCGGCGCTCGGTGCGGCGCACGAAAGGGGGGCGTTCGCCGACGGCTTTCACTTCATTTGTTAGATCCGTGTCATGTTTTTGTTAATAAGCCATTCCAAAACGCATGTTTCGCTTGTTTGGGTTAGAAAGTTTCAATAATCTCAATTATGAAATAAACATTTAAAAATGCGATGCCAGCGTCGCTTGCTGTGCCAGGGGTTTATTTCAATTAATTGTTTTTAATCTGTTTTGATATATCGATCACCATTTTGTTCACGGCCTTAATGCGGCGATGACGCGGTAAATTCGCCGTATCAAAGGGATAATACCGACCGTATTGTTGTTTGAATGTAAAAAATATTTTTCATTAGCTGTCAACCAACAGACCTCTTCATTCTAACGATTAAAGGGTAACGAACATGAAGCTGAAGAAACTGATCGCCGCCTCGGTACTGATGTGCATGCTGCCGGCCAGCGTGTTGGCGAAAGACATCAAGATCGGCGTTTCCATGGCTTACTTCGATGACAACTTCCTCACCATTCTGCGCCAGTCGATGCAAAACAAAATGAAAGCCGACGGCAACGTCAGCGGTCAGTTCGAAGACGCCAAGGGCGACATCGCGCAGCAAATTCAACAAATCGAGAACTTCGTCAGCCAGGGCGTCGACGCCATCATCCTCAACCCGGTGGATACTCAGGGCGTCAAGCCGATGATCAAGCTGGCCGAGAAGGCCAAGATCCCGTTGGTATTCGTCAACCGCAAGCCGGAAGTGGCGCTGCCGGCCGGCATGGCCTACGTCGGCTCCGACTCCAAGCTGGCCGGCAAGCTGCAGATGGAAGCGTTGGCCAAGCTGATGAACGGCAAGGGCAACGTGATGATCCTGATGGGCGAGCTGTCGAGTGAAGCCACGCGCGACCGCACCCGCGGCGTGGAAGAGGTGGCGGCCAATTACCCCGGCATCAAGATAATCGATAAGCAAACCGCCAAGTTCTTCCGCAAAGAGGCGGTGGACGTCACCACCGATTGGATTTTGTCCGGCCAGCAGATTGACGCCATCGCTGCCAACAACGACGAAATGGCCATCGGCGCTATTTTGGCGCTGAAGCAAGCCAAGAAATCCGGCGTGCTGGTGGCCGGCGTTGACGGCACGCCGGACGCGCTGGAGTTCATCAAGAAGGGCGATCTGGCGCTGAGCGTATTCCAGGACGCCAAGGGCCAGGGCGAGGGCGCGGTGCAGACCGCCATGCAACTGGTGAAAGGCGAGAAAGTGGAGAGCAACGTACTGATCCCTTACCAGCTGATCACCCAGGCCAATTACCAGCAATTCGCCGATAAAAACAAGAAATAAGCCTTGAAGCCTGTCGCAGGCGCCGCCGGTGTGGGGCGCCTGCGGCGGAAAACGTGGGTCAGTGCGGAGGTAAGCGGTATGTACCCTTATGTTCTTGAGGCCGAAGGCATCAGCAAGCAGTTCCCCGGCGTCAAAGCGCTGGATAAGGTCTCGATTAAAATCAAACCCGGCAGCGTGCACGCGCTGATGGGGGAAAACGGCGCGGGAAAATCGACGCTGATGAAATGCCTGATCGGCATCTACCACCCGGACGAAGGCTCGATCAAAATCAAAGGCCGGCCGGTCACCTTCAGCGACACGCTGCAGGCGCTGCATTCGGGCATTTCCATGATCCACCAGGAGCTGAACCTGGTGCCCTACATGACGGTGGCGGAAAACATCTGGCTGGGGCGCGAGCCGGCGCGGCTGGGGTTCGTCAACCACGAGCAGCTGAACGAGCAGACCCGCGAGCTGCTGGCGCGGCTGAACATCAAGCTGCAGCCGGAAACGCTGGTGGGCGAGCTGAGCATCGCCAACCAGCAGATGGTGGAGATCGCCAAGGCGGTGTCCTACAACGCCGACGTGCTGATCATGGACGAACCGACCTCGGCGCTGACCGAAGGCGAAGTGGTGCATCTGTTCGCCATCATTCGCGAACTGCGCGAGCAGGGCAAAGGCATCATCTATATCAGCCACAAGATGGACGAGATCTTCGCCATAACCGATGAAGTGAGCATCTTCCGCGACGGCACCTTCATCGCCTGCGACAAGACCGAGAACCTGACCAAACAGTCGCTGATCGCCATGATGGTGGGGCGCGAACTGACGCAGATGTTCCCCAAATTCAACAACAACATCGGCGAGGAAGTGCTGCGGGTGGCGGGGCTGCGCCGCAGCGGCTGGTTTCATGACGTGTCGTTCAGCGTCAAACGCGGCGAGATCCTCGGCGTCGCCGGGCTGGTGGGCGCCGGGCGCAGCGAAGTGATGGAAAGCCTGTTTGGCATGCACCCGGCGGACGGCGGCGAGATCTTTATCGAAGGCCAGGCGGTAAAGGTGGACTCCCCGGCCAAAGCGATCGAGAGCGGGCTGGCGTTCCTCACCGAAGACCGCAAAAAATCCGGCCTGTTTCTGGTGCTGTCGGTGGTCGAGAACATGAGCATCGTCAACCTGTCGGAATACATCGGCAAGAACGGTTTCGTCAGCCACGTGCAGATGGCCAAAGACTGCATGGCGCAGATCAAGAAGCTCAACATCAAAACGCCGACCATGGATCAGATCATCAATAACCTCAGCGGCGGCAACCAGCAAAAGGTGCTGATTGCGCGCTGGCTGCTGGCGCAGCCGAAAATCCTGATCCTCGACGAACCGACGCGCGGCATCGACGTGGGGGCGAAAGCGGAGATCTACCGCCTGATCAGCGAGCTGGCCAACCGCGGCGTCGCCATCATTCTGGTTTCCTCCGAACTGCCGGAGATCCTCGGCATGAGCGACCGGGTGATGGTGATGCACGGCGGCCGCATCACCGGCATTTTGGATAAAGACGACGCGGATCAGGAGAAGATCCTGGCGCTGGCCTCAGAATAACGAAGGGTGAACATCATGAGTAACGTAAAGATTGAGAAGCCGCTCTCCGCCGATTCAACGGGCAAGGGAACGCTGTTCTCCGGGCTGAGCGGCAAAATGCCGAAGGACACCGGCATCTTCATCGTGATGATCGGCATCGCGCTGATCTTCGAAATCCTCGGCTGGTACATGCGCGATCAGTCGTTCCTGCTGAACCCGAACCGCCTGCTGCTGATCGTGCTGCAGGTAGCGATCATCGGCATCATCGCGGTGGGCGTCACCCAGGTGATCATCACCACCGGCATCGATCTCTCCTCCGGCTCGCTGATTGCGTTGACCGCCGTGGTGGCGGCCAGCCTGGCGCAGACCTCGGACAGCATCTCGCCGATGTACCCGGGGCTGCTCGATCTGCCGGCGGCAATTCCGATCGGCGCGGGGATTGGGGTGGGCATTGTCTGCGGCTTTATCAACGGCTTCCTGATCACCCGCACCGGCATTCCTCCGTTCATCGCCACGCTGGGGATGATGGTGTCGGCGCGCGGCCTGGCGCAGTACTACACCAAGGGCAACCCGGTCAGCTTCCTGTCGGACGGCTTCACGTCAATCGGCCAGGGCGCGATGCCGGTGATCATCTTCCTGGTGATTGCGGTGATCTTCCATATCGCACTCAAGCACACCCGCTACGGCAAATACATCTACGCCATCGGCGGCAACATGACCTCGGCGCGGGTCTCCGGCATCAACGTCAATAAGTATCTGGTGACGGTTTACACCATCGCCGGTGGCCTGGCGGGGTTGGCGGGGGTGGTGCTGGCGGCGCGCGTCAGCAGCGGCCAGTCGAGCATGGGAATGTCTTATGAACTGGACGCCATCGCTGCGGCGGTGATCGGCGGCAGCAGCCTGATGGGCGGCGTCGGGCGCATCACCGGCACGCTGATCGGCGCGGTGATCCTCGGCCTTATCAAAAGCGGCTTCACTTTTATCGGCGTCGACTCTTACATTCAGGACATCATCAAAGGCGTGATTATCGTCGCCGCCGTGTCGATCGACATGCGGCGCAACCGCAAAAAACACTGATTGCCGTGAATTGCCGCCGGCGCCAGGTTGGCCGGCGGTCTTTTTTACCGGGGGACGCATCATGAACTACCTGAAAGGGCTGTGGCTGGCGGTGGCGCTGTGTGCGTCAACCCCGGCATGGGCACAAACCATCGGCGTATCGATGGCCTATTTCGACCAGAACTTCCTCACCATCATCCGCCAGGCGATCGACAAGGAGGCCAAGGCGCGTGGCATCAGCGCGCAGTTCGAGGATGCGCGCGGCGACGTCGGCCGCCAGACCGATCAGGTGCAGAGCTTTATCAGCGCCGGGGTGGACGCGATTATCGTCGATCCGGTCAACTCGGCCAGCACGCCGGTGATGACCAAAATGGCACAGGCCGCCGGCGTGCCGCTGGTGTACGTGAACCGCACGCCGGGCGACGCCAAACTGCCGCCGGGCGTGGTGTTCGTCGGCTCCGACGAGCGGGAATCCGGCACGCTGCAGATGGAAGAACTGGCACGGCTGGCCAACTATCAGGGCAACGTGGCGGTGATGATCGGCAACCTGACCGACGCCGGCGCCTTGCAGCGCACCAAAGACGTGGAGCAGGTGGTGGCCAAATACCCGAAGATGAAGGTGGTGCAGAAGCAGAGCGCCAACTATTCACGCAGTGAAGGGATGGATCTGATGATGAACTGGCTGACCAATGGCGAAGCGATCGACATCGTCGCCGCCAACAACGATGAGATGGCGATCGGCGCGATCATGGCGCTGCGGCAGGCGGGCAAGGCGGACAAAAAGGTGCTGATCGGCGGCATCGACGCCACGCCGGACGGCCTCAAGGCGCTGGCTTCCGGCAAGATGCAGGTCACGGTGTTCCAGGACGCGATCGGTCAGGGCAAAGCGTCGGTCGAGGTGGCGCAGCGCATGATCAACGGCGAAAATCTCGAGCCGTATTACTGGATCCCGTTCGAGCTGGTGACGCCGGCCAATCAGGAGCAATACGCGGCCAAACCCTGAGTTCGCCGTGAGATTCGCTTTGTCGGGGGCGCTGCTTGCAGCGCCTTTCTTATTGGCGTCAGTTACATGTCCGCTTGTGGCCAGCGCGGCGCCGAATCTTGCCTCACACTGGAGGTCTTTAAACCGCGTGAGGATGAGCGATGAACGCATTGAACGGTAAGGTGGCGGTGATCGGCGGCGCCAGTTCGGGGATCGGCAAAGCGGCGGCGTTGTTGTTCGCCCGGCAGGGGGCGGCGCTGGTGTTGGGCGCCCGGCGCGAGCCGCTGTTGGCCGAGCTGGTGGAGACGATTCGGCGCGAGGGGGGCCGGGCGCTCGCGGTGGCGGGCGACGTGCGCGACGAAGCCTTCGCCGAACGGCTGGCGGCGACAGCGGTCGGCGAGTTCGGCGGGCTGGATATCGCTTTTAACAACGCCGGCACCTTGGGGCCGCTGGGGCCTTCGTTGGTGCTCACCGCCTCAGAATGGCGCGAGGTGCTGGAAACCAATCTCTCTAGCGCCTACTACGGCGCCAAATATCAAATCCCCGCCATGCTGGCGCGCGGCGCGGGCTCGCTGATCTTCACCTCCACCTTCGTCGGCCACACCGCGGCGTTTCCCGGCACGGCGGCCTATGCGGCCAGCAAATCGGGGCTGATTGGCCTGACACAGGCGCTGGCGGTGGAGTTCGGCGGGTGCGGCATTCGGGTGAACGCGCTGCTGCCGGGGGGCACCGATACCGCGATGGGGCGGCAGATGAGCGCTACTCCGGAGTCTTTGGCGCAGGTGGCCGGTCTGCACGCGCTGAAGCGGCTGGCGATGCCGGAGGAGATCGCGCAGGCGGCGCTGTATCTGGCGTCTGACGCTTCTTCATTCGTCACCGGCACCGCGATGCTGGTGGACGGCGGGGTGTCCATCCAGCGCGGCTGAGGTTGCCATCGCCCGTGGCCTGGCGCCACGGGCATGCGGGAGAGCGTTACCAGCCTTTGACGGCGTCGCCTTTGTAGATTTCGGCGGCGCTGGCCGCCACTTCGTCGGTCTGATAGGCCTTGACCAGATCTTTCACTTTCTCGCTGTCTTTGTTGTCGATGCGGCTGGCGAAGATGTTGACGTACGGGGAGTTTTTGTCTTCGACAAACAGCCCGTCCTTGGCCGGCGACAGGCCAATCTGGCTGGAGTAGTTGGTGTTGATGATCGCCAGCGTTACCTTCTGATCGTCCAGCGCGCGCGGCAGCTGCGGTGCTTCAATCTCGACGATCTTCAGCTTTTTCGGGTTGCTGACGATATCCAGCGCGGTCGGCAGCAGGCCGACGCCGTCTTTCAGGGTAATCAGCCCCTGTTTTTGCAACAGCAACAGCGAGCGGCCCAGGTTGGTCGGATCGTTCGGCACCGCCACCTGCGCGCCGTCCGGCAGCTGACTGAGCGCGGTGATCTTCTTCGAGTAGCCGGCGATCGGGTAGACGAAGGTGTTGCCCACCGCCGCCAGCTTGTAGCCGCGCTCCTGCATCTGCTTGTCCAGATACGGCTTGTGCTGGAAGGCGTTAACGTCCAGATCGCCGTTGTTCAGCGCTTCGTTCGGCAGCACGTAGTCGTTGAAGGTCACCACCTCCACGTCCAGATCGTATTTCTGCTTGGCGACTTTTTGTACCACCGCCCACAGCGACTGATCGATGCCGGCGCTGATGCCGACCTTGATGTGGTGATCGTCCTGCGCGGTGGGGCCGCAGGCGGTCAGCAGCAGCGTGCCGGCGGCGGCGAGCGCCAGGGTGAGGTTTTTCAGCGTAAATGTCATTTTCCCAGGGTCCTTGTCAACATTGCCTGCTAATTTTGGCGGGCAGAATAGTGGCAGTGACTGTAGGTAATCGCTGGGCTAAAACAAAATACTGATTCACTATGACTCATAGCGATTAGCTATGAGCGGCCGCCGCTCCGCGCGGTGCGGATTGTTTTGACGGCGAATCGGCGGGCTTATTATGATAGCCGCTGGCCCACAAGGGGCAGACTGGGTACTGAAACGAAGGAATAGACAATGCGATTGAACACTTGGAGCAAGGCGCTGCTGCCGCTGGTGGTGTTGGCCTGCGTCTCGGCGACTCAGGTTCGGGCGGCGGAGAGCGATACCGGGCCGATCCCCAAACAGCTGCTGGGCAACTGGCGCGTCAGCAAGATCGTGCCGACCCAAACCACCGGCTGCTGGGATCAGCAGCAGGCGCAGAGCCTGATCGGCGGCAAAATCAGTTATAAAGCGGACGCCTTCAGCTGGAACGGCACGGCGCTGAAAAGCGAAGGGGCCACGGTCAGCACCGTAGAAGCGCAGGAGTTCGTCGAGGACAACGCCGGCAGCAGCTCCTACATCGATTTCCCGATGCTGGGCATCAGTACGCCGTCGGTCGAGCGCGTGGCCATTCAGCACGCGGATACCTCCATTAAAGGCATCACCGATCAGGGTAGCGACGGGGTGCCCGGCGATAACGTGCTGGTGAAAGACGCCAACACGCTGATCCTGTCGCTGTGCAACGTCTGGTTTGAGGCGCAGCGCGAGAAGTAATTTCTGTTTTCAGCCCCGGCGACGGGGCTTTCCCACCGCATCGCCACCCGCCCGGCGCGCCATTTCTGAACTAAAATTAATCATAACGATATGACCCCGACGTGATATCGGAGCCTCGTCTCTACCGAGTCCATGACAGGAGGCGTTATGTGTTACAGACATATTGTCATCGCCACCGATCTGAGCGATGACGGCAAACGGCTGGTCGAAAAGGGAGCGCTGCTGGCGGAGGCGCTGCAGGCCAAACTCTCGCTGATCTATGTGGACGTCCACTACGACACCTACCACGCGGCGATCGGCTTTTCGGAGCGCAGCTATGACGGTGTACCGTTCGAAGAGAAGATCCGCAAAGAGCTGGAGCCCACCACGCAAAACGTCAATTACCCGATCGCGGAAGTGATTATCGGGCGCGGCGGCTTCGTTGACGAACTGCGCACGGCGGTCGTGGACAAGAACATCGATCTGCTGGTGTTCGGCCATCACCACGATCTGTGGAGCAATCTGTTTTCCTCCACCCGCAACGCCATCAACCAGCTGAATATCGACGTGCTGGTGATCCCGATCCGATCATAAACGCGGTCCACCGCCGGGCAACAATGACGGTGGCCGCCGCGGCTTATTGCGTGAAGAAGTCGTTATACAACATGTACAGATGCGCCGCGCTCCAGGAGAAGTTCGGCGCGCCTTGCTGTTTGCCGGTGAGCGGGTTGTAGTTCTCGCGGATCGGCCCGTCGGCGACCAGGCCGTCGGCGTGGCGGAAGAAGGCCTGCGCCATCGCCACCGCGTCGTCGCGATAGCCGTAGCGTTCCATGCCCTTGAGGCCGAAATACAACTGATCGACCCACACGCGGCCACGCCAGTAGATGTCCGCGCCGAATGCCGGGTTGGTCAGCGCCGCGGTGCCGAGCGGCACATAGGTATTGAACTCGCGCGGATCCTTCATCACCCTGACCACCGCATCGGCGTGCGGCTGGCTGGCGGCGCCGTTGAACAGCGGTGACCAGCCTTCCGGCCCTTTGCCGCGTTCGACGATCGGTTTGCCGGCGCAGCCGTTGGCCAACGGCCGGCTTTCGATGCGAATGTCGTAGAAGAAACCGCTCTGCTTATCGAACATGCAGGTGTTGATATAGGCCGCCAGCTTATCGGCTTTGGCGCGGAAGGCCTCGGCCTCGGCGCCATTGCCCAGAATATCGGCCATCTCCGCCAGGTAGCGGTTGTCGCTGTACATATAGCTGGCCTGATCCACCGATTCCTGCAGCAGCGAGTAGCCGAGCAGCGTGCCGTCGGGCGCGCGGTTTTCGGCGAATTTCACCTGCCAGTCTTGGCGTTTGCCGCCCTGTGCCACGTAGCGCGCCAATTGATCCGGATCGATAAAGCCGAATACTGCCGCATCGTCGCGGCCCGACTCCCAGGAGGCGGCGGTTTGCGCCGGGATCGCGATGCTGTCGTAATGCCCCTCGCGCACGATGCGATCGTAGTTGTCGAGGCCGGCCAGCGTTTGCTCACGTTGCCCGCGTTTGACGGTAAACAGCATGCGCCCGTCGGGAGTATTGTGCGCTTTGTCGCGGGTGGCGCCGTACTCCGGCACGCCGTTGCCGTTGTGATCGCGGTTGCGCAGCCACCAGTCATGGTAAGCCACCAGCTTCGGGTACATCTCCGCCAGCCAGCCCTTATCGCCGGTGACGCGATACACCTCCATCACCGCCCAGGCCGCCAGGCTCGGCTTGGTGTTGCGTTCGTTCCAGTTGCCACCGTCCCCGCCGCGCTCCGGGCTGGGGTTGTAGGCGATAAGGTCGGGCAGGAAACCGGCGTCCCACGGCCGCAAAGCGTCGCCCGGCCGAATCTGGAAGGCGAACACCGCGCGAATGTTGTCCTTGGCCACGTCCGGGTTGAAGTGCGCCATGGCGTAGGCCTGTTTCCAGGTGTCCCACGGCCAGGTTTGGTTGCCGGAGAACCAGCGCCCGGTGACCGACGGGGTGACCGAGTCGAACTTCATCGCCCCGGCGGCGCCGCGCCAGTTGCCGTTCAGCGTTTCTATCGCTTTGACCGCCACGCGGGTTTGTTCCTCCGTGGCGTGCGGGTTGCGGAGCCCGGCGGCGAGATAGCGTTGCCAACGCTGGGCCGACGCGGCCATATAGCGCTGCGGGTGAGCGAGGATGTCGGCGATAGCGCGCTGTTCGCGCTGCGCCTCGTCGGCGGTGAGCAGATGCGAATAGGTGGTGTACAGCGTGGTGGTGCCGGCGATGCGCGCCGTGGCGCGGAAGCGGTGGCCGTCGACCGTGGTGCGCTGCGGCAGCGATTTATGGATCTGATACTCGGACTGGCCGGAAGTCATCAGCTGCGACGGCGCACGCACCTTGCCGAAGGTGACGCGCAGGCCGTCCGCCGTCGGCACAATGCGGCGCTTGTAGTCCGGAAACGCCTGTTCGATGGTCGCCGGCGGCTGCGGTTTTTGCTCTTTGGCCGCGTAGCGCTCCAGCAATTCGCCGTCCCACACCAGCTCCAGCGGCGTATCGGTGATAATTTGCGTCTCCAGCAGCGAGGTGCGCGCACTGGCGAAGCGCAGCGTCAGGTTGACGGTCACCCCCGGCGCGTTGAGCCGTTGCACCAGGGCGCCGGGCAGGCTGTAGGCCGTCATGGTGAAAGACACCGGCTTGCCGTTGCGATATACGCTGAGCCGATCGAAATTGTTGGCCATAAAGTTGATGTATTCTTCGGTCAGCAGTGCCGGGCCGGGGAAGCCGCCCATGCCTTCCGGGCCGCTCGGCAACAGGTGGCCGTGCCAGGCGCCGAGATCGAAGAACGGGTTGAAGCGTTGATGATCGTCGAAGTCATAGTCGAGCATAAAATGCGGCGCGCCGTGGCGATCGATAACGTTTGGGTAGCGTTCGGCCAGCGGGGCGTCGGGCGTTTTCGGCGCGCAGCCCGCCAGCGTCAGCGCGAGGGTGAGGGCGGTGGTCAGCGGCGTCAGGGGAGTCATGTTCATCGTAGGGGCCTCAACGGTTACCAATAGAAATATTGCATCAGAAACACCGAGTTGCTGGCGCCGGTGCTGTCGTTGCGCATAAAGAATTTGCTGTCCAGCGCGGTGGCCAGCTTACCGCCGGCATATTCGTACCAGACGCCGAACTGGGCGTAGGAGGTGGCGGTATCTGCCGCGTGATCAAACCGGTGGCGGGCGTAGCTGTAGGCGGTGGAGAGGTACAGCCCTTTGGCGGTTTCCGTCATCGCGCTGAGCATCAGGCCCGACTCGCTGCCGGTGTGGCCGCCGCTGTCGCCTTTGCCGGTGTGGTGCCAGACGCGGCCGGCCAGGTGTTTGCCGCGCAGCCCCAGCAGAAACAGCTGCCCCAGGCCGTCGGTCACTTCCAGGCCGTTCAGCAGCGTCAGATTGTCCTGCAGATCGTACTGGGTGTAGCCGTTGATCATCGCCCGGTAGGTGTATTTGTCGGAGTAGCGGTCGTATTTGCCGAAGTGCAGCAGCGCCTTGCTCTCGTCGATGCGGCTTTCCGGCGCCGCCGTCACGCTGTAGCGAAAGCGCCCGGTCAGGTTATGCAGCTTGGCGGCGTAGCTGAGATCGCGGGTGTTGGGGATCACGTAGCCGTACTCCGGCGTGAAGTCGCCCCACCATTGCAGATCGTCGAGCGACGAGTCGTTGCGTACGCTAAGCATCATCTCGGTGCCGTCATCGGTACGGTAACCGCCGTAGAAACGGTTCAGGCCACCCTCGAAGCCGCCCCAGCTGTGGCCGGGCGTCCAGGCGTGGCCCTGGCTGTCGGCCTGGACGGTCCAGCCCTCGCCGTAAATCAGGCCGAACCAGTGGCCCTGTTTGATCTCGAGGCCGCCTTCGATGTAGGTGCCGTCGCTGTATTTATGCTGATGTTCGCCGTTCAAATAGACGCTGCCGCCGATGCCGAGCTCGCCGTAAAAGCGCAGGGCGGTCGCGGCGCTATCGGACAACGGCGGCGGCGGCAGCTGATTGCGCTCCGCCGGGGTAACGGGGTCCTGCGCCGCCCAGACCGGCGCGCTGAGTATCAGTAATAAGGGCAACAGGGCGTGATGATTTATTGATGTCATGGGGCATGTGCCTGGTGTTGGATGGATCGGCGCGTCAGTCGAACGGCGGCTCACGCAAGGTCGCTCCCGGCTCCCTGGGAGAAGAGATAAAGTCCGCCCGATCGCGAGCGGTAAACGGCAGGTATATTAGTAAAATATTTAGTAAAAAATACGCTTTAATCAGTAAGTCGTTAACTTGATCACAACGGGTGAAATGGGTATCTTTCGCTGCAGGCGCCCGGCAACGATTTGCATGAGCGAGCGCCGGCCCGGTCTGGGAAGAGAGGGGGCGGGCGGCGCTGTACGTCGCGCCGCTATCCGATTAAGCTACCGTTTTTCGTCTGTGCATTGGGACTCTATGGCCACACTGAAGGAAATTGCTGAAGCCGCTAATGTGTCCGTCGCCACCGTTTCGCGCGTGTTGAATGACGACCCCACCCTGAGCGTGAAGGCGCAAACGCGCCAGAAGATCCTGGAAGCGGCGGAGCGCCTCGAATACAAGGTGGCACCCTCCAAACGGCAAAGCGGGCATCGCCTGCATTTTGCTGCGCTGTTCACCTATACGCAGGGCGTGGAGATCAACGATCCCTATTACCTGGCGATGCGCTACGGTATCGAAACGCAGTGTGAAAAACTGGGCGTGACGCTGAGCGCCGGTTACGACTTTACCGGCGACAAGGCGCTGCCGGCGGCCGACGGCCTGCTGGTGATCGGCCGGCCACAGCCCGCGCTGTATGAGCAGCTTAAGCTGCAGGACGCGCCGGTGGTGTTTATCGACGGCGTGGTGGACGACGAGCGTTTCGACTGCGTCAATGTCGACCTGTACAAGATCAGCCGCAAGGTGATCGATTACTTTATCGGCCGCGGCTATCAGCGCATCGGCTTTATCGGCGGGCGCGACCATCCGGCGGGCATCGACCAGCGCGAACAGGCGTTCGTCGAGTATGGCCGGCAGCAAAACGTGGTGCGGCCGCAGGATATTTACCACGGCGATTTCAGCAGCCAGTCGGGCTACCAGTGCGCCAAAGCGATGTTGCAAAGCCAGAATGGCTATCCGCCGGCGCTGCTGGTGGCGACCGATTCGATCGCCATCGGCGTGCTGCGCGCGCTGCACGAACACGGCGTCCAGGTGCCGGGGCAGATTGCGCTGATCAGCGTCAACGACATTCCCACCGCCCGCTTTATTTTCCCCGCCTTGTCCACGGTGCGCATCCCTTCGGAAACCATGGGTGCACAGGCCGTCAACCTGCTGGCGGAGCGGCTGCGCGATGAACGCGCCGTCCCGCTGTCGATCTTCGTTCCCAGCTCGCTGCAGCTGCGCGACACCACCGTCGCCTGACCGGCCCCCGCCTCGGCGGGGGGCGTTGGCGCTCAAAATTAACGTCATGATAAAAAAAGGCATTTGAGATTTATTGTGATCCTGTCGTCATTTGGTAAATATCGGCTGTAGTTTTTACTAAATATTTACTATCGTTTCCGCATTGCACAGGTGTCGGGAGACGTGACGTGAATAATTGGGAAAACATTGAAAAACAGTCGGAGCACCGGTTGGCGCCGCGCGCGAGCTTCTTCAGCTACGCGGACGCCGAGCAGGCGCTGAGCTTCGATCGCAACGCCAGCCGGCGTTTCCAGCTGCTGAGCGGCCGTTGGCGCTTTCGGTTCTTCGATCACCCGGCGCAGGTGCCGGCGGCGTTTTACCGTGAGCCGATGAGCGACTGGGGCGATATGGCGGTGCCGGGTATGTGGCAGTTGGAAGGGCACGGCCACCTGCAGTACACCGACGAGGGCTTCCCGTTCCCGATCGACGTGCCTTACGTGCCGACCAACAACCCGACCGGCGCCTATCAGCGCCACTTTACGCTCGACGCCGGCTGGCGGGATCAGCAAGTGCTGATCAAATTCGACGGCGTGGAAACCTACTTCGAGGTGTACGTCAACGGCCATTATGTCGGCTTCAGCAAGGGCAGCCGACTGTGCGCCGAGTTCGACATCAGCCCCTATGTGCGGCAGGGCGAGAACCTGCTGTCGGTGCGGGTGATGCAGTGGGCCGATTCCACCTACATCGAAGATCAGGACATGTGGTGGATGGCCGGCATCTTCCGCGACGTCTATTTGATCGGCCAGAGCGCCACTCACCTTCACGACCTGACGCTGGTCACCACCTTCGACGAGCGCTACTGCGACGCGCAGTTGGCGATCGACGCCGAGCTGCGCCATCTCGGATCGCCGGCCGCCGAGGGCTGCCGTCTGCAGGCGCAGCTGTTCGACGGCGATCGCTGCGTGGCGGAGCAGTGGTGCGACGATCTGCGCATTGAGCGGGCGCTGAGCTGCCGTTTCGAGCTGCCGGTCAGCCGTCCGCAGCAGTGGAACGCGGAAAATCCCTATCTGTATCAGCTGTTGCTCAGCCTGTATGACGGCGCCGGCAACCTGCTGAGCGTGGTGCCGCAGCGGGTGGGCTTCCGCGAGATCGCGGTGCGCGACGGGCTGATGTACGTCAACGGGCGCTACCTCAAGCTGCACGGCGTCAACCGCCACGATCACGATCACCGTAAAGGGCGCGCCGTCGATATGGCACGGGTGGAGCGCGACATCGTGCTGATGAAACAGCACAACATCAACTCGGTACGCACCGCCCACTACCCCAACGATCCGCGTTTTTACGAGCTGTGCGATCTCTATGGCCTGTTTGTGATGGCGGAGACCGATCTGGAGAGTCATGGCTTCGCCAACGTTGGCGATCTGAGCCGCATCACCGACGATCCGCGTTGGGAGCAGGCTTACGTCGAGCGCATCGAGCGCCACGTGGCGGCGCAGAAAAACCACCCGTCGATCATCATCTGGTCGCTCGGCAACGAATCCGGCTACGGCTGCAACATTCGCGCCATGGCCCGGCGCTGCAAGGCGCTCGATCCGACCCGCCTTATCCACTACGAGGAAGACCGCGACGCCGAAGTGACCGACGTGATCAGCACCATGTATTCCCGCGTGGCGATGATGAACGCCTTCGGTGAGTACCCGCACCCCAAACCGCGCATTCTGTGCGAATACGCCCACGCCATGGGCAACGGCCCCGGCGGGCTGTTCGAATACCAGTCGGTGTTCAACCGCCACGCCAGCTTGCAGGGACACTATATCTGGGAATGGTGCGATCACGGGCTGTTGAGCCACGACGAGCAGGGGCGCGAGCGCTACCAGTACGGCGGCGATTATGGCGACTACCCGAACAACTACAACTTCTGCATGGACGGCCTGATCTACCCGGACCAGCGCCCCGGCCCCGGCCTGCGTGAATATCAGCAGGTGCTGTGCCCGGTGGAAGTGACGGCGGAAGAAGGCGCAGGCGACGTGCTGCGGGTGAAAAACCGCTACTGGTTCAGCTCGCTGGCGGACATCACGCTGAAGGTCAGCGTCAAGACCGACGGCCGCCAGGTGGCGAGTTACGAATTCAAGCTGCCGCATCTGCAGCCGGGCGAGAGCGAAGACATGCACCTGCCGGTGCTGGCGCTGGGGCCGGGGGAAACGCTGATCGACGTGGCGGTGCATAAGGACAGCGCCACCCGCTACAGCGAGAGCGGCCAGCGGCTGGGGCATTACCAGCATCTGCGCCAGGCGGCGACGCGGCTACCGGCTCCACCGGTGGTCGATGCGCCGGCGCTGCAATGCCGCGAGGAAAATCATCAGCTGCTCGTCAGCGGCGGCCGGTTCCAGCTGGCGTTCTCGCTGCTGAGCGGCGAACTGCTGTCGTGGCGGGTAGACGATGAAGAAATGGTGGGACGCGCGCCGCGCATCACCTTCTTTAAACCGGTGATCGATAACCATAAACAGGAATATGAGGGGATTTGGTTGCCGTATCACTTCCCCATCATGCAACAGCATTTCCGCCGCCTCAGCCGGCAATGGCAGGGAGACGATCTGCTGCTTGAGGTGCACAGCCTGATCGCGCCGCCGGTGTTCGACTTCGGCATGCGCTGCACCTATCGCTGGCGCATCTCTCCGCAGGGCTGTGTCAGCCTGGATCTGGCCGGGGAGCCTTACGGCGATTTCCGGCAAGTGATCCCGAAAATCGGTCTCGATTTCGGCATCAGCCGCCGCTTCGAGCAGGTGGAATACTACGGCCGCGGGCCGGGTGAGAACTACCGCGACAGCTGCCGGGCCAACCTTATCGGCCGCTACCGGCAGCGCGCCGATGCGCTGTTCGAACACTATCCGTTCCCGCAGGACAACGGCAATCGGCAGGACGTGCGCTGGCTGAGCCTGCAGGACGCGGCGGGCAAGGGGATCTTCATCCAACCGCGGCGGCCGATCAACTTCAGCCTGTGGCCGTACAGCGCCGAGATGCTGCATCAGGCCCAGCACATCAACGAGCTGGAGCCTGACGATTGCCTGACGCTGAACCTGGACGATCAGGTGCTCGGCCTCGGCTCCAACTCCTGGGGCTCCGAGGTGCTGGATACCCACCGGGTCTATCTGGCGCCGTTCAGCTACGGCTTCACGCTGGTGCCGTTCGACGGCCGGCAAACGGACGGCGCCGCGCTCGCCGGTTATGACTACGCGCCGGCCCCTCATCACCCGCAGTCTGCGGAGGAAAACGCATGATCATTCTCGAATCCCTGACGGAGTTTCAGCGCATTTATCACAGCGGCAAGAAATGGCTGCGCTGCATGGAGGCGATCGCCAATGTCGATCGCATCAGCCCGAACGTGTGCCATTCGATCGGCGACTCGCTGACGTATCGGCTGAGCGTCGGCGCCGGCCGGCAGCACGGCTGGCTGGAGGGCAACCGCCGCTACTTCGACGTGCACTACTACCTCGAGGGAGAAGAGATCGTCGAAGTCGCCGACAAACGGACGCTGGCGACGGTGGCGCCCTATCAGGACGAAACCGACCGCGAGTTTTTCAGCGGCGAAGGCGAGAGGCGCCGGGTTGGTAAAGGCAACGTGGTGATCTTCGAAAACCACCAGGCTCACCGCTTCAAAGAAAGCGGCAAGGTAAAAAAAGTCATTTTAAAAGTGACGGTGGAAGACAGCTATTTCATCAACAAATAGCGCGACCGCCGATCGATAACAACAAACCGAAGTCCCCTACACCATTCGGAGAATCTCTATGGCTGCGTCGAACAGAAACACCATCGGCAAGTTTGGTCTGCTGTCGATGACGTTTGCGGCAGTGTTCAGTTTCAACAACGTGATCAACAACAATATTCAGCTCGGCATCGCCTCGTCGCCGGTATTCCTGGTGGCGACGATCATTTACTTCATTCCCTTTTGCCTGATCATCGCCGAGTTCGTCTCGCTCAACCGCAACTCCGAGGCTGGCGTCTATGCCTGGGTCAAAAGCGCGCTCGGCGGGCGCTGGGCGTTTATCACCGCCTACACCTACTGGTTCGTGAATCTGTTTTTCTTCACCGCGCTGCTGCCGCGCGTCATCGCCTACGCCTCGTACGCGTTCTTGGGCTATGACTATGTGTTTACCCCGCTGACCACGGCGATCATCAGTATCTTCCTGTTCGCCTTCTCGACCTACATCTCCAACAGCGGCGCGAAACTGCTGGGGCCGATGACCTCCGTCACCTCGTCGCTGATGCTGTTGCTGACGTTTTCCTACATCATCCTGGCGGGCGCGGCGGTGCTGGGCGGCATCGAACCGGCCGATCCGATCAACGTGCAGGCGATGACGCCGAACTTCAACTGGGCGTTCCTCGGCATTACCGCCTGGATCTTCCAGGCGGCGGGCGGGGCGGAATCCGTGGCGGTGTACGTGAACGATGTGAAAGGCGGCAGCCGCGCCTTCGTGAAGGTGATCATCGTTTCCGGGCTGTTCATCGGCGTGCTGTATTCGGTGTCTTCGCTGCTGATCAACGTGTTCGTGCATCGCACCGACCTGCACTTTACCGGCGGCACGGTGCAGGTGTTCGAAGGCCTGTCGGCGCATTTCGGCCTGCCGACGGTGTTGATGAACCGCTTTGTCGGCATCGTCTCCTTCACCGCCATGTTCGGCTCGCTGCTGATGTGGACGGCGGCGCCGGTGAAGATTTTCTTCACCGAGATCCCGAAGGGCATTTTCGGCGAGAAAACCATCCGCCTGAACCGGCACGGCGTGCCGACGCGCGCCGCCTGGATCCAGTTCTTCATCGTCATCCCGCTGATGCTGATCCCGACGTTGGGTTCCAGCAGCGTACAGGATTTGATGAATACGCTGATCAACATGACCGCCGCTGCTTCGATGCTGCCGCCGTTGTTCATCATGCTGGCCTACCTGAATCTGCGGCTGAAGTACGACCGGGTGGCGCGCGATTTCAAAATGGGCTCGCGCCTGCAGGGCATCGCCATCGTCAGCGTGCTGATCGCCATCTTCACCGTCGGCTTCTTCGCCTCGACGTTCCCGACTGGCGCCAGCATCATGACCATCGTGTTCTATAACGTCGGCGGGCTGGTGGTGTTCCTCGGCTACGCCTGGTGGAAGTACAACCGCTACTCGAAGAGCCTGAACGCCGAAGCGCGCTACCACGAAGACATGCCGCTGGCGCGTCTCGCGCTGGAAGCGCAGGAGGGGGCGCCTGCCGGTCAACCCGCGCTGACCACGCCCGCATGCAATAAACCGCTGTAATTGCTCACATATCGACTCCGCGCCCCGGCGCGGAGTCTCGCCTTGCGTAAATAATCCTGCCTCTGCGTTTGCATAATACATAAGTGAGTACTAATGTGTTTGTATGAACGAAAATGACATCTTCAAGGCGCTGGCCGATCCGACCCGCCGCAGCATCTTCGACAAACTCGCCGCCGGTAGCATGAACGCCAGCGCGCTGCGCGAAGGGCTGCCCATCAGCCAATCGGCGATGTCGCAACACCTGGCGGTGCTGCGCAACGCCGGGCTGGTGTGCGAGGCGAAGCAGGGGCGCTGCGTCAATTACCAGGTCGACCCGGACGGGCTGGCGCAGATCGCGCAGTGGCTAGCGAAGTACCGCGCTTATTGGCCGGCGCGCATCGAGGCGCTGCAAACCTTGCTGAAGGACATGGATCAATGAACAAACGGGCTGAGCCGCCGCTGCACGACCGGCTGGTGTTGGAATATTCGCTCGATGCGCCGCCGGAAAAAGTGTGGCGGGCGCTCAGCATTCCCGAGCTGCGCGAGCAATGGCTGCCGACCGGCGACCTGGCGCAGGCTGAACCGTTGGCCGCCACGCCGGGCGAGGCGGTGAGCTACCGTCTGCGCGACGATCAACCGCCGTTTCTCGAAAGCGTCGTGACCCTGCAGATTGTGCCGAACGCCGACTGCGGCAGTGTGCTGCGGATTACCCACCAGCCAGACGCCGCCAACGACGGCCCGACGACGGTGATGCGCGCCGCCTGACGCGTTAAACACATTTCTCTTTGTTGCCAACCCAGGAGTTCACCGATGCGTGAGAAGATGATGCTCGTCCCGATGGTGGTGGAACAGACCAGCCGGGGAGAACGTTCCTTTGACATATATTCGCGCCTGCTGCGCGACCGAATCGTGTTTCTCAATGGCGAAGTCAACGACGACGTGGCCGAAATGCTGTGCGCCCAGCTGCTGTTTCTGGAGGCGGAAAATCCGGAAAAACCGATCCACCTGTACATCAACTCGCCGGGCGGGGCGATCACCAGCGGGCTGGCGATTTACGACACCATGCAGTACATCCGCGCGCCGGTGCATACGCTGTGCATGGGCACCGCACGCTCGATGGGTTCGTTCCTGCTGATGGCCGGCGAGCCGGGGCACCGCATGGCGCTGCCTAACGCCAGCCTGCACGTGCACCAGCCGCTGGGCGGCTTTCAGGGGCAGGCGTCCGATATCCTGATCCACGCCGAAGAGATGAAGCGCACCAAAGCTCGGGTGATCCGGCTGTACGCCCAACATTGCGGCCTGAGCGATGAAGCGGTGGAACGGGCGCTGGATCGCGATCGCTTTATGACCGCCGACGAAGCGGCGGTCTGGGGGCTGATCGATAAGGTGCTGCATGAACGGTGAAGCGACTCAGGGGCTTTCGGCGGGCTGCGGCGTGTGCCAAACCCGTTCAAGCCCGCATTCGACCATCGCGAAATAGAGGCTGAAATAGCGCTCCGCCATGATAAAGAACGAGCTGTTGAGTTCGATCACCACGTTATTGGTGGTGGTCAGCAGGCCGGATTTTTCCGCCGCCTGCAGGATGCGATTCACGTGCGCGCGGGAGACGGAACACGACTTGGCGATTTTCGCCGAGGAGAGCAGCAGAAAGGGGGAGTTCTGCCGGATGCTTTCGATATGCAGCATCAGCAGCACCATGTGGCCGGCGTCTTTGCTGATAAACAGCGCGGATTGCGGCACCAGATCGATCAGGTAGATCTCCTTGAGCATCAGCTGCCCGTAGGCGGCGAAAAAGGCGGGCAGAAAGTCGGGCTCCGCCAGCAGCGCCGCGATGGGCATCTGCGGCGCCAGCGCCTGATAGGGCCGCGCCATCGAGGCGATCAGCGCCTGGGTTTCCGCCAGTGCGTTCGGCGTCGGCCTATAGCGCAGCTGGCGTTTGTCATATTCGCAGGGTTTGACCTCCAGCCGACGGCCGACCCGCAAGAAGAACAGAAAGGAATCCAGAGAATTCTCGCTGATCATATTCTTCCCTTTAAAAAAGGCCTTGATGTCTTTCAACCCGGCGGCGGGCTGGTGGTAATAAATGGACAGGATGGTGGAACAAATAATGAACCGGCTGTTCCTGAAGATGATTTTGTAAAACAGCGGATGTTTTTTGTAGGTCTCTTTCAATAACTCCCCGTGCTTGACGATGGCGGCGTGGAACGCCGGTGACTGTCTGATGATGTTGGCCTGTTTCTCCAGATGAAACTGTAGCTGGAATCTGCTTAGACTCATTTTCCCTATTTCCTGTACTTAAAAAAATGTGCTGCTTTTTATCGTTATGGGTTTGCTGTGTATGGCTTGACGATCTGTTGGCCCTGGTCGTTGATGAGAGTGGCCTGAACGGTGACCTGAGAAGGGAGTGTCGGCGCTGCAACGCCGTCGAGGTGATAATCCCGTATGCTGAACGGCGCGGTCATCATGTCGCTTTCTTGCCGCACCGGGTAATCACGTTTTCCTATGTGTGCGCTTATGCGGGCGAAGGAGAGATAGAACGCAGACCGGTTGTTGCAGCGCAGCAGATAGCCGCCCGGTGATTTTTGCAGCGTGAACGAAACTGCCTCGGCTGCGTTCTCGGCTTTCCCCTGCAGCGCTCTGGGCCGGTAGAAGATCTTCATCTGCGTGTTCATCGCCAGCGTCACGCGCGACGCCAGCGGCGGCGTGGTCGGCGGGTTAGGCGGGATCTCATACAGGTTGAGCCAGAATACCGACTCCCGGTCGGCGGGCAGGTTAGCACCGGCAAACAGGATGCGCAGCCCTTTCAGCGCCGAAGGCGGCAGGGCGAAAACGCTGGGCAGGGTGACAAACGGCGCGCGGGACAGTTCGGGGGCGGCGTTGACGTCGCCGTTATCGACCCAGGTTTGCGCCACGATCGGATAGCCGTTGGTGTTGAGCAACATCAGGGTTTTTTCCGTGTCGCCTTCGCGGAAAATCACCCGCGTGGCGGAGGCGATGATGCCCGCCTGCGCGCCCATGGCCGCTAGCGCCAGCAGCAGGGCGCATCCCATCGTCAGATATTTCTTTCTCATCATTGCACCTTAACCCAAACGTAGGCCCTGGCGTCCACTTTGCCGGCGGTGACGGTTTGTCCGGGCAGCCGGGCGAGCGTGGCGGTGAGCTGGGTGGTGTAGTGGGTAAAGCCCGCCGCGGTGCTGCCGCCGCCGCTGGCGCCGTTGAGCACCGGGTACCAGCCGGCGTCGTTGCCCTGCGGGCATTGCCCGGCGCTGCAGCGCGCCCAGCCGACGAAATTCATCGGCGCGCCGTTGCCGGCGTTGGCGAGCGCGATGCCCACGCCGGTGGCGACGCTGCTGTCGGTGCCGTAGCCGCTGGAGAGCAGGTAGCTCACGCCGCCGTTGGCGCTGACCAGCCCGAGCTGCTGCGCCGCGACATAGCTTTCATACGGCACCTGTAGGCCGAGGGCGGTATTGTTGCTGCTGACGCCGGACACGGCGGCGTTGTCGCATTCGATATTGATAGTGAGCTGCGCCTGTGAGGTTTGCCCGGCGGTCAACTGGCTGACGGAGATGGTCGGCAGGATCACCAGCGGCGTGACGTTGCGCGCCACGCAGGTGGCGGTATAGGTCAATGAGGAGATCGGTGCGGTGCCCATGCCCATCGCGTTCCAGCGCCCGGTGCCCCAGGTAGCGTAGTTGGTGGCGGAATCGCTGCCGATAGGATCCGAAGCGATACCTGGCCCCTGAAAGGTGACATAGCCGTTCGGCTGCGTGCAGGTATAGTTCGAATTGCCGGTGGTCGAGGCCATGCCCACCAGCGGGTTGCCGGCGCTGTAGCCGCAATAGTTGCTGGCGCCCGCGCCCGGCAGCGAGCTGATGCGGATCAGATCGGCGCGGATGGCGCTGAAGTCTTTCACCCGGATCTGAATTTTGCTGCCGACGGTGGCGTAGCGGGTAATCGGCGCCGACTGCCAGTAGCGGGTAAAAACCTTGCCGGAATCCAGATGGGTCAGGCGGATGCCGACGTAAGGGAAGTAGGTGGCGTAGTAGTTGGGGTTGCCGTCCTGGGCGCCCAGATCGTAATAGCCGCCGACGCGATCGTCGCCGTTGGTGGCGAAGACTTCATAGATCTGCCCCGCATCGCTGGCGTCGCATTCATACAGCACCTTGTTGGGATCGGGGTAGCGTGTGCCGGACGTAAGATCGAACACGCTGGTGCCGAGCGGCGTGCCGACGGGCTGCAGGTAAGTGCTGGTCAGGTTGACCCGGCCCAGCGCCGTGCCCACCCCGCAGGGATCGCAACCGGAATCGATCGCGGGAGAAACCCGGGTGCATTGGGCCAGCGCGGCGGGCGCGCCGAACAGCGACAGGGCGAGCAACGCCAGGGCGGCGAGCGGGTAAGCAATGCGTTTCATCGTCTCTCCTGAGAATAAGTTTTACGGGCTAGCGGCACGGGGCGCTGAGCCGCTGAATCGGGCTGTCTTCCCCGGCGGGCAGGCGGTAATACAGCGTGCATTGCTGGCCGGGCGCGTCGCCCCAGTTCAGCGTCAGTTCGCCGGCGCTCCGATCGCTGCGCAGATACACCTGATTGGCCTGGCCGACCATGCCCACGCTGTTGCCCGCTGGGTCCAACACGTTGGCGCCCATCGGGATCGGCGCGTTATCGGGCCGCTGCGCGGTGATCAGCAGCGCCTGGCCGCGCACGGTGTTGAAGCGCAGGCGCACCGTGGCGCCGGCGTACGGTGCCACGCGCCGCTGGCCGTCTTCCAGCTCCGCTTTGTCGTTCATGCCCTCGGGGTTCAGCGCGACGGTGTTGTAGTGATAGGGCACCAGTGACGGTGCCAGGGCGTAGCCGAAGCGATCGACGCGCGCGCCCTGGCCGTCCATCACCCGTGCGCCGCTGGCGCCGGGCGCTTCGATCAGGGCGAAGGTGTCGCCGACATACGGCCCTAATGTCACGCCGCCGCGGTGCGCCACCACGGCGCCCTGCAGCGACAGGGAACCTTGTCGATACTGGCGCGCGGTGGAGAACGAGCCGGTGACGTTGGCGTAAGGCAGACGGGTTTGCAGGTTGCCGCCCCAGATGCTTTGCTGGCGATCGTCGTCGGTGGTGAAGTTCAGGCCGTAGCTGACCGGCTGTTCGTCGCCGACGCTGCCCGAGAGCGCAGCCTGATAATTGCCGCCCTGACCCTGGCTATGATTGGCCAGCAGCGAGACGCTGGGGGCGGATGATGAGCGCCCGAGCGGGAAGCTCAGCGACAGGGCGGTGACGGTCTGCGCGTTCTGCGCCAGCGGCGCGCTGTAGACGTTATCCAGCGGCCCGTAGCCGCGGTAGTCGCCGTTGCTGTAGCCCAGACTGCGAGTGCGGGTGACGGAGAGGTTAAGCGCCACGCCGTTGCCGAAGGTTTTTCCCCAGCCCAGTTGGAGCTGATTGTCGCGGCCGCGCTGGTCGCGGTAGTCCTGAGTCGAACCGGACATCGTCAGGCTGCCGAACGCGCCCATGCCCTGATTGACGGCGACCTCGAAACGCGAACGCTGGCGGTAGGAGTCGGACTGCCAGTTTTGACCGGTAACGGCGGCGCGCCGCACGCCGAGCACGTCGCTGAGATCGCGAAAGCCTTCGGTAGAGTAGCGGTAGCCGGCGATGGATAGCGTGGTGTCCGTCGGGCTGAAGGTTCGGCTGTAAGAGAGGTGCAGCATCCAGCCGGAGGCGCCGCCGTCCGGCAGGCTGGCGTGGGAATAGGTGGTATCCATGCCGAAGGCGCCCAGCCAGCTGCTGTACACGCCACCCAGCATTACCGCCTGATAGCCGTCCGCCAGCTGGTTGCCGAGGTTGAAGGTCAGAGCGTTGGTCAGGCCGTGCTGCCAGGTCACTTCGCTGAACAGATCGTTGTCGCCGACGTAGCGGGAACGGCCGACGATCGCGGAGTAGCGCGACTGGCCGGGGCGAATGGATTCCGGCACCGCGGCGAACGGCACGGTGAAGGTGCTGACGCTGCCGTCGGCTTCGGTCACCACCACGGTGAGATCGCCGGCGTAGTTGGTGGCGTACAGATCGTTGATGGCGAACGGCCCCGGCGCCACCGTGGTTTCATACAGCGTGCTTTTGCCCTGCAGCACCGTCACGCGCGCGTTGCTTTTCGCCACGCCGCGCACCACCGGCGCATAGCCGCGCTGGGAATCCGGCAGCATGCGATCGTCCGAGCTGAGCTGAATGCCGCGAAAGCCCAAGCCGGAGAAGAAGTGCCCGTCGGTAAAGCCTTCGCCCAACAGCATTTCGCTGCGCCAGGGCAGGATTGCGCGCTGCACGTAGCGGCGGCTGGTGTCCAGGTGACCGCCGAACTCCCGATCGTAGCGGTAGCTGGACTGCTGGCGGTAGCGCCATAGCCCGAGGTTGAACCCGCCGTTCAGGTTGGCGTAGGTCGAGTCGAGATCGCGGGTTTGCCCCTGCCGGTAGCTGACGTGGTACTGGTTGAGGTTGTAATTGACGAAGGCCATCGATTCGCCGCTGTCCAGGCTGGCGGGGTTGACGCTGCCGCGCGGCCGGCCGTTCAACAGCGCCTGCGGAACGCTGAGATCCAGCCGTAGCCGCGAGATATCGGCGTTCACCGTGATGTCTTTGAGATCCCGGCCGGGCAGCAGGCATTCCGCCTCGGCCGCCGGCGGGTTCTTCAGCCCGAAGCGCGTCAGCTGCGGCCGATCGAAACAGGGCAGCACCTGCTGGCCTGCGCGCACGAAGCGAATTTGGTCGCGCTCGAGAAACTGGCCGTTGAGGTACAGATCGATCTGATAGCTGCCGGGGGCGACGGCGTCCTGCTGGTTGAACTGGCTCAGGGCGCTGTTGCTCAGCACGCTGCCGCGCAGCAGCGCGGGATCGAAGGTATAGCCGTCGGCGGCGGCGCAGCCCAGCGGCAGCGCCAGCAGCGCGCAGCACCAGCGTGCGGGCAGCGGCGTCGCCTTGCGGACATCGAACATGGGAACCTCCCTGTCTGGTTTCAGCGCGCGACGTTCAGGGTGCGCGTGATTTCCACCCCATAGTCATTGATGACGCGCAGTGCGACCTGCCGTACCTCCCCGTTCACCGGCCAATTGGCCTGTGAAAACGGCGGGATCAGATCCGCCTGCGGAATGGCGCTGCGCTTCGCGCCGCTCAGGATGACCGCTTGGCTGACGTTGGCGTAGTAGCCGGTCGGGTTGTCGACGCGCAGCGCGTTGCCGACCTGGCGCAGGCTAAGGCGATCGATGACGTGGTTGGCGTCGCCGGCCAGCCCGGCGGGGCGATAAAACACCTTCAGCCGATTGGTGACCACCAGCAGCAGTTTGTTCTTGTCGTTGTCCGTCTGCCGTACGGCGGGCACCTGCAGGAAGTTAAGGTAGAACAGCGATTCGCGATCGCGCGCCAGCGGCTGACCGACGAACGACAACCGCACCATTTGCCCGCTGTGCGGATTCATGCGGAAGATTTGCGGCGAGGCGACAAAGGGCGCATCGGCGTTTTCCGGCGTGGACTGCGGGTTGTTGATGTCGAGCCAGATCTGCATCAGCGCCGGGACGCCGTCATCGTTGGTGAACTGCAGCGTTTTCTCCCGCGCCTCGGCGGGGTAGATCACGCGGTTGCCGAGCAGCGTTACGCTGGCCAAGGCGTGGGTGGCGGCAAAACTCATCAGGCAAAGCGACAGGGCGGCCCATCGGCGGGCGGAACGGGATATCTGCGGCATAAACGTGAACCGATAAAGGGAGCGAGTCATTCAGCGCCGTCCACTAAGGAACGGCGCTGGCATCAACAGGTATGGCGCCTGACGCCGGCTTATTTGTAGCTAATGGCGAACTGGGCGGTGGCGATCACCGAACCGGCCGCTACGCCGGTGTCTTCCGCGTAGTAGCGGGCCACCAGGTTCTGCGAGGTGGAGGTGGCGTCTTTCGCCAGCGTCATCGCCGACGTGGTGACGGTCGAACCGCTGGCGAACGACAGCGGCGTGGTGGCGTCGCTGTCCAGCAGTTGAATGGACACCTTGGCGGCATCGCCCGCGTTGCCCAGGTTGCCGTTGGTGGTCGGGTTGTTGCCCGCCAGCACGGTTTTGATCGCCGTATCGCTGGTCGCCGCCGCGCAGCCCGTCACGTTAACGGTAAAGGTGGTGTCGCCGGCGGTGGCGCCTTTGGTGGCGAGTTTGCTGGCGGCGACGGTCGGCAGCAGCACGACCGGGTTGGATTGGTTGCCGTTAATATTCACCGAACAGGTTTGCGTGCTGACTTCGCCTTTGAATTGCACCGTATTGGACGAGGCGGCCGCACAGGCGCCGGAGAGAGCCAGCAGGGATAATGCGACTAATTTAACATTCATGTGAAATGCCCTTTAATTAACTTTAGATAAAAGCTTTCCTGACAGTAATAAATTACTGACGTGCGGTTGTGGGTTAATCATGTTGCGCAATTGTTTTTTAAACGCGTCGGCAAACATGGATTTTCATCCTAACAAACTAAGAATTTTCCCTATAGGTGTTTTCCGCATGGTAATAAGGCGGTGGTGTGGGTTGTTACATTTATTTTCATTTTTGCTTATATCATACAAAATGGAAAATAGATCTATATCATTGCGTTGCGTTTTTATTGGATCGCCGGATTTTGTGATGGAAATAATTTGAAACATTCATGCCTTTTTTGCGGATTAATCAACGTACTGGCGGTTGCGTGATTATTTGAAAAACATGTTATCAAGATGTTTTTTATTGGTGTGCTTTGCCGGCGAATTACCCCAAAAAAGAACGGCGACAAGTCGCCTGAGGTGTGGAAGCATGCTGCCATGCTGATAAGGAGAATTAAAGTGAGAGTGATTTATATCGACGGCTCGCCGCTGTGCCGGCTGGGCATGAAAACATTATTGGGTGGCGGGGTGATAACCTTATCCTCGCCAGATATTAACATCGTTAAAAATATAAGCCCGGCGCCTGATTTAATTATCATGGACTTTCCCCATGAGATTTACCGGTTCGAAGCCTATTTGAAATTCATTAATTATACCCGCCGTGAATATAACGGCGTGAGATTACTGTTCTTCGTCGATAAGACTTCGCCGCTGATTCTGGCGTTTATCGCTGCGGCGCAGCCGGATGCGATTTTGCACAAACGGGAAGCGTTGCAGATGGTGCGAGAGACTTGCACGGCGCTGGTCCGCCGTGAGGAGGAAGGTGAGCGGCGCGTGATGAACCGGCATCGGGCGGCGGCGATCACGCCTGGCGAGGCGGCGGTGCTGTGTGAAACCGCCCGTACGGAAGATATCCGCCTGACCGCGCGGCGGCTAAACCTGCATCCGAAAACCGTTTATTCGCACCTCAATAACGCCGGCAAAAAGTTCGGCATTCGCAATCGGGTGGAACTGTTGAAGATGATTGCGCTGCTGTAGCGCCGTTATCGGGCCTGGCCGACGGCCAGCCGCCATCGCGTGATCTCATCGGCGCCGGGCCCGGCCGCCAGCGCCAGGCTTTGCGGCGGCAGCGATTCGCCGGTCACGGCATCCACTACGCGCAGGGTGGCGGGGTGGCCGGTCATGCGGTCGACCACGCGCAGCGGCGGCCCGGCCAGCTCGGACAGATTCCACTTGTCGCCAATCTGAATCATCGCCATCACCAGCAGCCCGAGATCTTTTCCCTTCTCCGTCGGCAGATACTCATAGCGATCGGGGCGGGTCTGGTATTGCCGCTTTTCGATAAGGCCTTCGCTTTCCAGCGCTTTGAGCCGATTGGCCAGCGTACTGTTGGTGATGCCGGTCGACTGGCGCAGATCGTCATAACGCGAGAGCCCCAGCAGCAGATCGCGCATGAGGATAGCGCCCCAGCGATCGCCCAACGCCGACAGCACGTGGGCCACCGAACACGTCATGCCTTCAAAATCTTTTGCCTTCATCCTGTTGTGCCTCTGCTTGCCACCGGAATGCCGATAATTTTATCGCCTTCGCTTGATAACTTCAATAATTGGAGTTATTACTCTAATTATTGGAGTTAATGTTTTAAACCGGCTACCGATCAAAGCGGTTGCTGATAGCCCACGCCCACACCGAGGAGATAACGCGATGCCACTGTGGCAGATCTACCACCCCGAACCGGCCTTCAGCGCTGCCGATAAACGCGCGATTGCGCAGCAGGTCACCGCCCTGTACCAGGACTTTTTGCCGCGTTTCTACGTCAACGTCTTCTTCCATGCGTTGCCGACAGGTTCGGCCTATCTCGGCGGCGAACCGGCCGATGACTTCGTGCGGGTGACCATCGACCATATCGCGCGCGCCATGGACAACGACGCGGAGCAGCAGCAATTTCTGGCGGCCTGCACCCGCATCCTGCAACCCTACATCGCCGCACGCGGGCTGCGCTGGGAGCTGCATGTGGACGAAACGCCGTTCTCGCTGTGGACTATCGAAGGTTTAAAACCGCCGGCGCCGGGGACGGCGGCGGGAGAGCGGTGGCGCAAGGAGAACCGGCCTTCGGTGTGGGAGGGTAGCGGCGCTGGCGGAATATCCGATGCTTAAAGGCGACGATGAGTGCCGGGTTATTATCTCGCTTAAACAGAAGCGGCATCACCGCGTGGGGGCTGTGAGAGTAACCCGGCAGGCCTCATAGGTTATGTTGTACATCGGCTATGAATGCATTAACGATGGCGGATTTTTCATTCTTGCGATAGATGAAAAAAACCTCAGTTGCGTTATCGACGGCGGGGATCGGCCTGTAGGTGATGTTAGGCAGTTTGATTGAGGATAGCGTTGAGGGAACGATGGCGATGCCCAGGCCGGAGGCCACCATGGCGAGCACGCTTAAGGTGCTGTCCAACCGATAGGCCACCTTGATGTCTTCTTCAATAATGGCGTTCAGGATACGAAGCTGGCCATCGTCTCCGCTGTTTTCCGAGTAGATGATAAAGTCTCGTCCAGAGAGGTCTTCCTTGTTCAAGGCCTCTTTTTTCGCCAGATCGGAGTCTTCCTGAATCACGACAACCCAGTCAAATTTTTTTATGGCTATAAAGCCGAGTTCTGGTGGGATGCTGAGATCCAGATTGGGGCAGTAGCTGACGTCGATATTTCCGTTGACGATCTCATCGATTTGTTTCCAGTAAGACATCTCTTTGGCGCGGAAGTTTACGCCGGGATGCTCTGCTTTAAATCGATGAATATCGGCGGTGACTAATCCTGCCGCCACGGCATTGCCGACAAATCCGATGCGCACATTGCCATTCTCACCTTTCGCCGCCGCTTTGGTTTCGTCAAGCGTGCTTTTTATTTTTTCATAAATATCCGGCGCATTCTTTAAAAATATCTCTCCCACTTCGGTGAGTTCTACATTACGGTTGTTACGAATAAAAAGTGGTGCGCCAATCTCTTCTTCCAGCGCTTTTATCTGCATGCTGAAAGCCGACTGCGTAATATGAATGCGTTTGGCCGCTTTGCCAAAGTGTTTTTCTTCAACGAGGGCCAGGAATGCCTGGATATGGCGAAAATTCATGGATTAGATTCCTGTATCAGTCGTTCAAAAAAATGAATTGGATATATAGTGCCCATGAAAATACCCTCTAATAGAACTCGCGTTAAAGTGTAGGTTATTTCTGAAATGCGGGCTAGTCAACAACACTCAGCGTGTTGCTATATGTTTCCAACGAACAAATATATATAGTGGAGGCGCTAAATGAATTCATTAGCCAGAATTGATGTTCATACTCACCTGGTTCCGCCCTTTTGGGGCAGTGCGCTGCCGAGCCACGGCGGCGATCCGTCCGGATGGAACTTGCCCAAATGGACGGCGGACGACCATCTGCGCTATATGGACAGACAGCAAATAGCGACCAGCGTCTTGTCGTTAACCGCGCCAAGCGTGGTTGGCTGGGAAGGCCAGGCGCGCCGCGATATGGCCAGGAAAGTCAATGAATATACGGCGGATCTGGTGGCGAAATACCCCACGCGGTTTGGTCACTTCGCGACTGTGCCGTTGCCGGACGTTGAGGGGGCAGTGCGTGAAGTTGAGTATGCACTGGATGTGCTGAAAGCCGATGGCGTGGTGTTATTAACCAACTATGAAGGGGTTTATTTAGGGGATAAAAAGTGGGCTCCGCTTTGGGCGGCGCTTAACCAACGCTCTGCCGTTGTTTTCATTCACCCTGGTCATCCCATCATGGATTTGCTGGATGGCGTTCCTGGCCCCTTGGTTGATTATCCGTTTGATACTACCCGCAATGCCGTCCATATGGTGCTGAACGGCGTTATGGACAATTATCCTGACGTGAAAATTATTCTTTCGCATGCCGGCGGCTTCCTGCCTTATGCCGCTTTGCGTTTTACATTGCTGGCGGAGTCGCTTAATCCAAATGGGCCGTCAGCTCAGGAATTGAACGATAAGTTTAAGCGTTTTTATTTTGATACCGCATTGTCTTCCGGCCCGAATGCATTCTCCAGCCTGCTGACCTTTGCGAATCATAATAATATTCTGTTCGGCAGCGATTATCCTTATGCACCGGAGTCCGTCGCCGCTAAGTTTAATCATATTCTCGACGCCGAAACAAACCTGACTGATGCGCAAAAAGCAAGCTTCAACCGAAATAACGGTCTGGCGCTTTTCGCGCGGTTAAATAAATAAGGGTTTCTGCTGGGGCGATGCCGCACTGCTTCAAGTGCTGGCGGGTTCCTTGCCGAGAATAAAAAATCCACGCCGAAGCGTGGATTTTTCCGTTTCCGGCAGCGGAGAGAAACGCTGCGGGGAAGGGGTTAGACGTTGAACAAGAAGTTCATCACGTCGCCGTCTTTGACGATGTAGTCTTTACCTTCGGAGCGCATTTTGCCGGCTTCTTTGGCGCCTTGCTCACCCTTGTAGGTGATGAAGTCGTCAAAGGCGATGGTTTGCGCGCGGATAAAGCCTTTCTCGAAGTCGGTGTGGATCTTGCCGGCCGCCTGCGGGGCGGTGGCGCCGACCGGGATGGTCCAGGCGCGCACTTCTTTCACGCCGGCGGTGAAGTAGGTCTGCAGGTTCAGCAGCTCGTAACCGGCGCGGATCACGCGGTTCAGGCCCGGCTCTTCCAGGCCCAGCTCGGCCATGAACTCGTCGCGCTCTTCGTCTTCCAGCTCGGCGATGTCGGATTCCACGGCGGCGCACACGGCAACTACCACGGAGCCTTCGGCGTCGGCGATTTTACGCACGGTGTCCAGGTACGGGTTGTTCTCGAAGCCGTCTTCGTTGACGTTGGCGATGTACATGGTCGGCTTCAGCGTCAGGAAGCTCAGGTATTTGATCGCCGCCTTGTCTTCTGCGGTCAGGTCCAGCGCGCGCAGCATGCCGGCGTTTTCCAGGTGCGGCAGGCATTTCTCCAGCGCCGCCAGCTCGGCCTTGGCGTCTTTGTCGCCGCCTTTGGCTTTCTTCTGCACGCGGTGGATGGCGCGCTCGCAGGTGTCCAGGTCAGACAGTGCCAGCTCGGTGTTGATCACGTCGATATCTTCGGCCGGATCGACCTTGTTGTTGACGTGGATGATGTTGTCGTTCTCGAAGCAGCGCACCACGTGGCCGATGGCTTCGGTTTCGCGGATGTTGGTCAGGAACTGGTTGCCCAGGCCTTCACCTTTAGACGCGCCTTTCACCAGGCCGGCGATGTCGACGAATTCCATGGTAGTTGGCAGAATGCGCTGCGGCTTGACGATCTCGGCCAGCTTATCCAGACGCGGATCGGGCATCGGCACCACACCGGTGTTCGGTTCAATGGTGCAGAACGGGAAGTTGGCTGCTTCAATGCCCGCTTTGGTCAACGCGTTGAACAGGGTGGATTTGCCTACGTTAGGCAGGCCGACGATACCGCATTTGAATCCCATGTTGTAATCACCTTAAATATCTTAACTATTAGTCGGTTAGGTTTAATCGACTGCATAAAGGGCAAAATAATGCCGCCATTATACACGTAATGGGCGTTTATCTCGATCAGACTTGCTTGGCCGGGGCGAACGCAGCGCGGGCGGCCGGTTTTTATTTGAGATTTGGATCACATTTACCCATACTGGCCATTCCGATTAACCGACAGGAAACGCGCCGGATGTATTTCTTGCCTACGCCACCCTGAGTTGTGCCCGCCTGCAGTCTGCCGCCCCTTGCGGCTCTCCATACCCGCTACGCGGGGAGATGATGTCATCTGTCATAAGTGAATAATGCATGTTTAATCTGAGTAACGTCAGGATCGCGGACGTTAAAAATGAAGTCCTGGCGGGCTTTGTGGTGGCGGTTTCGATGATCCCCGAGGCGGTCGGCTTTTCGCTGGTCGCCGGTCTTTCGCCGATCGTCGGTTTGCACACCGCGTTTATTATCGGCCTGGTCACGGCGCTGTTCGGCGGCAAGCCGGGCATGGTCTCCGGTGCCGCCGGCTCCATTGTGGTGGTGCTGATGAGTCTGGCGGCGCAGTACGGCATGGGTTACGTGCTGTGGGCCACGCTGTTCGCCGGGGCGATTCAAATCCTGATCGGTGCCTTCCGGCTGGGCAAGTTCATTCGTCTGGTGCCGCTGCCGGCGATCCACGGCTTCGTCAACGGTCTGGCGATCGTCATCATGTTGGCGCAGCTGAAGATGATCGCCGGGCAGGGGCCGCTGATGTACGGCCTGGTGGCGCTGGCAATTGCGGTGGTGGTGCTGTTCCCGCGCCTGACCAAAGCCATTCCGTCTTCGCTGGCGGCGCTGCTGGTGGTCTCGGCGTTGGCAATCGGTCTCAATCTGCACACGCTGCGGGTGGGCGATCTGGCGGACATTTCCGGCGCGCTGCCGCACTTCAGCCTGCCGACGGCGCCGTTCACCCTGGAGATGGTGCGGGTAGTGCTGCCCTACGCGGTGGTGATCGCCCTGGTCGGTTTGATTGAATCGCTGCTGACCATGACGGTGCTGGATGAAATGGGCGGCAAGAAGGGGAACGGCAACCGCGAGAGCATCGCGCAGGGCGCCGGTAACGCGGTATGCGGCCTGTTCGGCTGCTTCGCCGGCTGCGCGATGATCGGCCAGTCGATCATCAACTTCACCTCAGGCGGGCGCGGGCGCATTTCCGGCACGGTAGGCGCCATTCTGTTGATTCTGTTCGTGGTCAGCCTGTCGCGCTATATCGGCCTGTTGCCGGTGGCGGCGCTGGCGGGGGTGATGCTGGTGGTGTGTTACAACACCTTCGAGTGGAGCTCGCTGCGCCGTTTGCGCCGCATGCCGAAAGCCGATGCGCTGGTAATGATCATCGTCACGCTGATCACCATCTTTACCGATCTGGCGGTGGCGGTGATCAGCGGGGTGATTATCTCGGCGCTGGTGTTCGCCTGGCAGCAAGCGCGCATCCGCGTGCGCCAGCGGCAGGTGGCGGGCGACGTGGCGGTGTATCAACTGGATGGCCCGCTGTTCTTCGGCTCCGCCGCCGCTTTCGCCGAGCTGTTCGATCCGCAGAGCGATGCGCAGAATGTGGTGCTGGATTTTGCCGGCACCCGGGTGATGGATTCCAGCGGCGTAGAGGCTATCGATAAGCTGACGGCGCGTTATCTGGCGGCGGGAAAAAGCATCCGCCTGCGCCACCTGAGCGGTGACTGCGTGCGCTTGCTCAAGCGCGCCGGGCCGTTCTGCAGCCATGAGCTGGACGATCCGCAGTATTACGTGGCGGAAGAGGGCTTCACCGCCGACGATCGCCGGGTGGGAGAGGAAACCTTCAACCCGCGCGGCTAAAAGCAGGCAGCGGGCAGGGCGCCCGCTGCGGCAAGGTTCAGGCCTGCGCCTTGAAGCTGTGCAGGCGCTGAACGGTTTTTTCCAGCCCGTCCTTCATCAGCATTTCGGTGCAGCGCAGCGACTCGTCGATCGCTTCGTCAATCATCTTCTGCTCGCTGGCCGGCGGCTTGCCGAGCACGAATCCCACCACCTTGTTCTTGTCACCCGGATGGCCGATACCGATGCGCAGGCGATAGAAGTTCGGGTTGTTGCCGAACTTGTTCTGGATGTCCTTCAGGCCGTTGTGGCCGCCGTTGCCACCGCCGAGCTTGATTTTGGCCACGCCGGGCGGCAGATCCAGCTCGTCGTGCGCCACCAGGATCTCGTTCGGTTCGATGCGGTAGAAGTTGGCCATCGCCAGCACCGCTTTGCCGCTCAGGTTCATGAAGGTGGTCGGCACCAGCAGGCGCACGTCGTTGCCTGCCAGGTTCAAGCGGGCGGTGTAGCCGAAGAACTTGCTCTCTTCTTTCAACTGCTGATTGTGGCGCTGGGCCAGCAGATCGACGTACCAGGCGCCGGCGTTGTGGCGCGTCTGGGCGTATTCCGCGCCCGGGTTGGCCAGGCCGACTATCAATTTAATACTGCTCACTGGGAGATTCGCTATGATCAGGGTAATGGAAAGGGCCTTAGTCTACCTGTCGGGGCGGCGAATGACAAAATCCGATCTCCGCCATCGTCTTAGGTAAGAAAGACGAATGATTCATTAGCTGAATAATTCAATTTGTCCGCTAATTTTCAGCGCCGTGTTAAGAAGTGTCAATAATTCTTTACCATTTGTGATCGCCCCCGCAATCCCCTTGCCGCCACAAGGACTATACTTAACTTATCAAAGTGGGTTAACAAGTTGCAGCGTTATCCCGGTTGGCACATGGCAATCATGGAGGTGGCATATGAAACGTAGAAACGCGGACAGAATGGGCAACTTTTTTATGGGGCTGGGGCTGGTCGTGATGATCGGCGGCGTCGGATACTCCATTATTGCTGAAGTATCCCAGTTCGATTTACCGCAATTTTTCGCCCACGGCGCCATCATGAGCATCTTCGTCGGCGCGCTGTTGTGGCTGGTGGGCGCGCGTATCGGCGGCCGCGAGCAGGTGGCGGATCGCTACTGGTGGGTAAAACACTTTGATAAACGGTGCCGTAACGACCAACATCGTTCGTCGCATTGATTAAAAAATCAGAAGGGAAGCGAGAGCAGGGCAAGGGAATATCTGCCGTGCATTAAGGTCTGAGGTCATGTTGGACTACGAGTAGAAAACCCGTTGTTGCGTACGCACCAACGGGTTTTTCTTTTTCTGCTGTCGGGCACGCTATCTTTCCGGCACGGTGGGTGCCGCACCGGAAAGACGACGCATCAATGCTCGAACATCGCAGAGATCGACTCTTCGTTGCTGATGCGGCGGATGGCTTCAGCCAGCATGCCGGACAGGGTCAGAGTGCGAACGTTTTTCAGTGCCTTGATTTCCGGCGACAGCGGAATGGTGTCGCAGACGATCACTTCATCAATCACCGAGTTCTTGATGTTGTCCACGGCGTTGCCGGAGAAGATCGGGTGCGTCGCGTAGGCGAATACGCGCTTGGCACCGCGTTCTTTCAACGCTTCAGCCGCTTTACACAAGGTGCCGCCGGTGTCGATCATGTCGTCGACCAGCACGCAGTCGCGGCCTGCCACGTCACCGATGATGTGCATCACCTGAGAAACGTTCGCGCGCGGGCGGCGTTTGTCGATGATGGCCATGTCGGTGTCGTTCAGCAGTTTGGCGATGGCGCGGGCGCGCACGACGCCGCCGATGTCCGGAGAAACCACGATCGGGTTTTCCAGGTTCTGCTGCAGCATGTCTTCCAACAGGATCGGGCTGCCGAACACGTTGTCTACCGGTACGTCGAAGAAGCCTTGAATCTGCTCAGCATGCAGATCCACCGTCAGAACGCGGTCAACCCCTACGCTGGAGAGGAAATCGGCGACAACCTTGGCGGTGATTGGCACACGCGCGGAACGCACGCGGCGATCCTGGCGGGCATAGCCGAAGTAAGGGATAACGGCGGTAATACGACCTGCGGAGGCGCGACGCAGGGCGTCGACCATCACAACCAGTTCCATCAGGTTGTCGTTGGTCGGGGCACAGGTGGACTGGATGATGAAAATATCACCGCCGCGTACATTTTCGTTGATTTGCACGCTCACTTCGCCGTCGCTAAAACGACCTACAGCGGCGTCACCAAGGCTGGTGTACAAACGGTTGGCAATACGTTGTGCTAGTTCCGGGGTGGCGTTACCAGCAAAAAGCTTCATATCAGGCACGAGAAGAACCTCAGGCTTGCGTCCAGAGAAGATATTGTCATACGACATCGCCAAGGGGCAGTCGGCGACGCCGGCGCAATATACATACGGGTATGTAAAACTAAAATTGAGACCGCAGGCAGCGCAGGGATAACAGGGCCAGGTGTGCATGACCCTGCGCAGCGAAACGTTGAGCTACGACTCAAACCGCCCGGAACGAATGCGATGTAGTGGGGAGACGTTAACGCCGCGCGCTACAAAACCACGCAACCACTCCGGGGCTTGATTTAACACCTGACGGGCGGCGATTTCTGTGTCGAATTCAGCAAACACACAAGCACCTGTGCCAGTCAGACGTGACGGGGCGTATTCTAACAGCCATGAAAGAAGCTGTTCAACCTCGCGAAAACGTTTTCTTGCGATCGGTTCGCAATCATTTGCGTACGGCGCCTGCAACAGCTCATTTAAGGAGCGAACCGGGGTATCCCTTTTCAATTCGGCGTCGCCGAAGATAACCGGCGTCGGGATGCCGACGCCAGGGTGCGCCACCAGATACCATTTTTCCTGCGGTTCGGCCGGCTGCAGGCGCTCGCCGATGCCTTCGGCGAAAGCGGCGTGGCCGCGCACGAACACCGGCACGTCGGCGCCGAGGTTGAGCCCCAACTCTGCCAGTTGGTCGTCGCCAAGGCCGCAGCGCCACAGTTCGTTGAGCGCCACCAGCACGGTGGCGGCGTTGGAGGAGCCGCCGCCCAAACCGCCGCCCATCGGCAGACGCTTGTCGATGCTGATGTCGGCGCCGCGCGCTGCGGTCTGCAGGCCGCGCTCATCGCAATAGCGCTGCAGCAGGCGGGCGGCGCGCACGATCAGGTTCTGCTCGTCCGGCACGCCGTCGACCGGCGTCAGCAGGTTAATGCGATCGTCCTGGCGCGGGTCAATGGTCAGGGTGTCGCCGTAATCCAAAAACTGGAACAACGTCTGCAGCAGGTGATAGCCGTCTTCACGACGGCCGGTGATGTACAGAAACAGGTTGAGCTTCGCGGGGGAGGGCCACTGGCGGATCATTTGAGCGTCCAGTTATCCATTTTCAGCTTGATGCGCTGGTCGCCCTGCTGCAGCTCCAGGCGGTTCGGCAGCGTCGGCTGCACCTCGGTGCTGTAGCCCTGGTAATCCACTTTCCACGTCTGGCCGCCCTGCTGGTAGGTCAGCTTGCTCAGACGATATTGGTCATCCAGCGCAAAATCGTTGGCTTCGCCCGGCAGACCGAGCATCCATTGGCGCAGGTTGTTCAGCGGGATCGCCATGCCGGTCAGCTTGCGGATCATCTCGTCCGGGTTATCGCTGACGTAGCGTTTACCCTGGTTATCGGTCAGCTGCACCACGTTTTTCTGCACGTTGAGATCCATTTCCGTGCTGCCCAGCGGGTTGGTCAGCAACAGGCGGTAGCGCTCCGGCGAGAACTGCTGCCAGAAGAAGCGGGCGTAGACTTTTTTCTGATCAGACAAGTAGGCGAAGGAGCCGCGGGTCTGATAGGTGCTGAGCTGCTGCACCGCCTGCTCATGGGCGCGCCACTGCGGTGAGGTCGGGCTGGTGGCCGGGCCGCTCGGCTTGGTGGTGGTACAGGCGGCCAACACCAGGCTGGCCAGCGGGATCAGACGGAGCAAACTAACTTTGCGTATTGGCATAACTTTCTCTTGTCCTTTTGTCCTTGCGGGCATGCGCGACGAAACCCGGATTCAGCGCTCACGCTAACGGGGCGGCGGCGACGCGTCAATTTTTTGCTGCATCGCGTTGAATCTTGCCGCTTTTACCGGCGCAATGCCAACCCGGCGCGCGCGTCGGGGTCGCCATTAAGATTAACACAATCGTTTCGTAGCGCTGCCCGGGCGCAACAATTTTCGTTACGGCAGGGGGCCGCCGTTAGCGTTTGGTTGATGTTTGTCTCGGTATGCTGCCGGGGGTTTTTGTTGCGGGAAATAATCGAATGAAGATAGCGGTGCGAATAATCATTTCGCTTCTGTGCTTTGCCGGTGCGGTATTTTTTTATTTTCAGGCCAAGCAGGTTTTTTGCCAACAAGTCTCTTTTATCTTGGATCCATCCTATCGTTGCGGCACGCTGGGGTGGTAAACGCGCGGATTATAAGCGGATAGCCTGCAGGTTTTACCGAATCCTGCGCGGGATACCGCATCTTGCGCTAAAATTCAGTATGTTATGCCGTCAAATTATAAATCATCTCACTGTATTTATTACTTATTCATTAATTGATGTCGTCTATGACAGCGATTGAACGGAAGATGCGGTTGTTACTTTTATTGATCCCGCGCATCAAGTAGAATGCCGTTCAACGAGAACCCGTACCAACAGAAGTATTACTCGAAGCAATGACCCTGCTGGCGTTAGGTATAAATCACAAAACTGCTCCGGTTTCTCTGCGTGAAAGGGTGACCTTCTCGCCAGAGTCCATCGATGAGGCGCTGACCAGCTTGCTCCAACAACCGTTGGTGCAGGGCGGCGTCGTGTTGTCCACCTGCAACCGCACCGAGCTGTATCTCAGCGTGGAGCAGCAGGAACACATGCACGAGCAACTGGTCGCCTGGCTGTGCGCCTACCACAACCTGCGCCCGGAAGAGGTGAAGAAAAGCCTGTACTGGCATCAGGGCAACGACGCGGTTAGCCATCTGATGCGGGTGGCCAGCGGGTTGGACTCGCTGGTGCTGGGCGAACCGCAGATCCTCGGCCAGGTGAAAAAGGCCTTCGCCGAGTCGCAACGCGGCCAGTCGCTGTCCGGCGAGCTGGAGCGCCTGTTCCAGAAATCCTTCTCCGTCGCCAAGCGCGTGCGCACCGAAACCGAAATCGGCGCCAGCGCAGTTTCCGTTGCTTTCGCCGCCTGTACGCTGGCGCGGCAGATTTTCGAATCGCTGGCCGATCTCAACGTCTTGCTGGTGGGCGCCGGTGAAACCATCGAGCTGGTGGCGCGCCACCTGCGCGAACACAAAGTGCGGCACATGATCATCGCCAACCGCACCCGCGAGCGCGCGCAGCTGCTGGCGGACGAAGTTGGCGCGGAAGTGATCACCTTGCCGGAGATCGACGAACGCCTGGCGGACGCCGACATCATTATCAGTTCCACCGCCAGCCCGCTGCCGATCATCGGCAAGGGGATGGTGGAGCGGGCGCTGAAAGCGCGCCGCAACCAGCCGATGCTGCTGGTGGATATCGCCGTACCGCGCGATATCGAACCGGAAGTCGGCAAGCTGGCCAACGCTTATCTGTACAGCGTGGACGATCTGCACGCCATCATTCAAAGCAACCTGGCGCAGCGCAAAGCGGCGGCGGTGCAGGCGGAGTCGATCGTGCAGCAGGAAAGCACCAACTTTATGGCCTGGCTGCGTTCGCAGGGTGCGGTGGAAACCATTCGCGACTACCGCTCGCAGGCCGACCAGATCCGCGCAGAAATGGAGGCCAAAGCGCTGGCCGCCATCGCGCAGGGTGCCAACGTGGAGCAGGTTATTCACGAGCTGGCCCATAAACTGACCAACCGCCTTATTCATGCCCCCACCAAATCCCTCCAGCAGGCCGCCGGCGACGGCGACGTGGAGCGGTTGCAGTTATTACGCGACAGCCTCGGGCTGGATCAGCATTAGTTTTCTCTATTAACAGGGTTTATTACCACGCATGAAGCCTTCTATTGTTGCCAAACTGGAAGCGTTACAAGAGCGCCATGAAGAAGTGCAGGCGCTGCTCGGCGATGCCGGCGTTATCGCCGACCAAGACCGGTTCCGCGCGCTGTCGCGAGAATACGCGCAGCTGACCGACGTCAGCCGCTGCTTCCTGGAATGGCGTCAGGTGCAGGAGGATCTGGAGACGGCGGAAATGATGCTGGACGATCCGGAAATGCGCGAGATGGCGCAGGAAGAGCTGAAACAGGCGCGGGCGACCAGCGAAGAGCTGGAACAACAGCTGCAGGTGTTGCTGCTGCCGAAAGATCCGGACGATGAGCGCAGCTGCTTCCTCGAAGTGCGTGCCGGCACCGGCGGCGATGAGGCGGCGATCTTCGCCGGCGATCTGTTCCGCATGTACAGCCGCTACGCCGAAAGCCGCCGCTGGCGCGTCGAGGTGATGAGCGCCAACGAAGGCGAGCACGGCGGCTTCAAGGAAGTGATCGCCAAAGTTTCCGGCGACGGCGTGTACGGCCAGCTGAAGTTTGAATCCGGCGGCCACCGCGTGCAGCGCGTGCCGGAAACCGAATCCCAGGGGCGCATCCACACCTCCGCCTGCACCGTGGCGGTGATGCCGGAAGTGCCGGAGGCCGAATTGCCGGACATCAACCCGGGCGATCTGAAAATCGACACCTTCCGCTCCTCCGGCGCCGGCGGCCAGCACGTTAACACCACCGATTCGGCGATCCGCATCACCCACCTGCCGACCGGCATCGTGGTGGAGTGCCAGGACGAGCGTTCTCAGCACAAAAACAAAGCCAAGGCGATGTCGGTGCTGGGCGCGCGCATTCGCGCCGCCGAGATGGCCAAGCGCCAGCAGGCCGAGGCGTCCACGCGCCGCAACCTGCTGGGCAGCGGCGATCGCTCCGATCGCAACCGCACCTATAACTTCCCGCAGGGGCGGGTGACCGACCACCGCATCAACCTGACGCTCTACCGTCTGGACGAGGTGATGGAAGGCAAACTGGACATGCTGATCCAGCCGATCGTGCAGGAGTATCAGGCCGATCAGCTGGCGGCGCTGTCCGCCGAGCAAGAGTGATGGATTATCAACACTGGCTGCAAGCCGCCGCCGCGCGTTTGACCCACAGCGACAGCGCCCGGCGCGACGCGGAAATCCTGTTGGGTTTCGTGACCGGCAAGGCCAGAACCTTCCTGATGGCGTTCGGTGAAACCTTGCTGACGCCGCCGCAGCAACAGCAGTTGGAAACGCTGCTGGCGCGCCGCGAACGCGGTGAGCCGGTGGCCTATCTGGTGGGCGAGCGCGAGTTTTGGTCGCTGCCGCTGTCGGTCTCGCCCGCAACGTTGATCCCGCGCCCGGATACCGAATGCCTGGTGGAGCTGGCGCTGGCGCGCCTGCCGCCGCAACCCTGTCATTTCCTCGATCTCGGCACCGGCACCGGCGCCATCGCGCTGGCGCTGGCCAGCGAGCGCCCGGATTGTTCGGCAGTCGGCGTCGATGTGCAGCCGGATGCGGTCGCGCTGGCGCAGCACAACGCGCACAAGCTGAAGATCGACAACGTCCGATTCTTGCAGGGCAGCTGGTTTACGCCCGTCGCGGGGCAACGCTTCGCGCTTATCGCCAGCAATCCGCCCTATATCGACGCCGCCGATCCGCATTTGTCGCAGGGCGACGTGCGCTTCGAGCCGGGCAGTGCGCTGGTCGCCGCCGAGCATGGCTTGGCGGATCTGGCCGCCATCGTGCGCCAGGCGCCGCACTATCTGCAGCCGCAGGGCTGGCTGCTGTTGGAACATGGCTGGCAGCAGGGTGAGAGCGTGCGCACGCTGCTGCAGACCGCCGGATTTTCCGCTGTCGCCACCCACCGTGATTACGGCGACAACGACCGTGTGACGCTCGGCCAATGGCCGGGATAAGCGCCTCTGATAATAACGACGCCCGAGCCATTTAAGGGAGCATCATGACTGCATACACCGCGTTGAAACATTTCCATTTGCTGACGGTCGCCATCAGTATTACCTTGTTTGTGCTGCGTTTCTTTTGGCAGTGGCGCCGCTCGCCGATCATGGGTCGCCGCTGGGTCAAGATAGCGCCGCACCTGAACGACACGCTGCTGTTCGTCAGCGGCATCGCGCTGGTGGTGACGTTCGGGTTTTATCCGCTGCTGGGTATGGACTCATGGCTGACCGAGAAGCTGTTTGGCGTTATTATCTATATCCTGCTTGGCTACGTCGCATTGGGCAAGAAGACCAAAAGTCAGCGTCTGCGAACCGTGGCGTTCGTGCTGGCCTTGGGCTGTCTGTATCTGATAATTAAACTTGCCACGACGAAAATACCGTTTCTGATGGGATACCTATGAGTAGCATTGCTGATTTTGAATTTAACACCTCGCCGCTGAGCGAAGGGGTGATCCTGGTGTCGCAGTCGGTGCGGCGCGATTTTCCCGCTGCCGACGTGGAGCGCAAGCTGCAACAGCTGGTGGACGAAGCGCGTGCGGTGGTGCCGGCCGATATCACTCAGGAGCAGCAACTGGATGCGCTCATTGAACTGTTCTACAAGACCTGGGGATTCGGCGGCGCCAGCGGCGTGTACCGCCTGTCGGACGCCATCTGGCTGGACAAGGTGCTGGAAGGGCGGCAGGGCACGCCGGTCTCGCTGGGCACCATTTTCCTGCACATCGCCAACGCGCTGGATCTGCCGCTGCTGCCGGTGATTTTCCCCACTCAGCTGATCCTGCGCGCCGACTGGCTGGACGAAGAGCTGTGGCTGATCAACCCGCTGAACGGCGAAACCCTGAGCGAGCACCAGCTGGAGGTGTGGATCAAGGGCAACCTGGGCTTGGGCGCCGAACTGGAAGACGACGATCTCGACGAGTCGGAGAACATCATGGTGGTGCGCAAGATGCTGGATACGCTGAAGGCTGCCCTGATGGAGGAAAAACAGCTGGAAATGGCGCTGCGCACCAGCGAAACGGTGCTGTGCTTCGATCCGGAAGATCCCTACGAGATCCGCGACCGCGGGCTGATTTACGCCCAGCTGGAGTGCAACCACATCGCGATTTCCGATCTCAACTATTTTGTCGAGCAGTGTCCTGAAGACCCGGTCAGCGAAGTGATCAAAGTACAGATCCACTCGATTGAGCCGAAACAGGTGACGCTGCATTAATTCAATGACTCCGTGCAGTTTGCAAGGCGACGGTTACAACCTTAACAAAGGCGAAAGCATGAAACAGAAAGTGGTTAGCATTGGCGACATCGACGTAGCAAACGACCTGCCGTTTGTGCTGTTTGGCGGTATGAACGTGCTGGAATCGCGCGATCTGGCGATGAGCATCTGCGAGCACTACGTCACCGTGACGCAAAAACTGGGCATTCCTTACGTATTCAAAGCCTCTTTCGACAAGGCCAACCGTTCTTCCATTCACTCGTACCGCGGTCCGGGCCTGGAAGAAGGGATGAAGATCTTCGAAGAACTGAAAAAAACCTTCGGCGTGAAAATCATCACCGACGTGCACGAAGCGGCGCAGGCGCAGCCGGTTTCCGAGGTGGTTGACGTGATCCAGCTGCCGGCCTTCCTGGCGCGTCAGACCGATCTGGTGGAAGCGATGGCGAAAACCGGCGCGGTGATCAACGTCAAGAAGCCGCAGTTCGTCAGCCCGGGGCAGATGGGCAATATCGTCGACAAGTTCAAAGAAGGCGGCAACGATCAGGTGATCCTGTGCGATCGCGGCAGCAACTTTGGCTATGACAACCTGGTGGTCGACATGCTCGGCATCAACGTGATGAAGAACGTGACAGGCGGCCATCCGGTGATCTTCGACGTGACCCACGCATTGCAGACTCGCGATCCGTTCGGCGCCGCGTCCGGCGGCCGTCGTGCTCAGGTGGCCGAGCTGGCGCGCGCCGGTATGGCGGTCGGCCTGGCAGGGCTGTTCCTCGAAGCGCACCCGGATCCGAACAACGCCAAGTGCGACGGCCCGTCCGCGCTGCCGTTGGACAAGCTGGAACCGTTCCTGGCGCAGATGAAAGCCATCGACGACCTGGTGAAGAGCTTCCCGGAGCTGGATACCAGCAACTAAGCGCTCCGCGCCATAAAAAAAGCCCGACTCGTCGGGCTTTTTTACGTTTAGGCCTCGGTGGCCGCCAGCGCTTCCGGCAGCGTCGGGTAGAACTGCAGGCGGCCCTCGATCGGCTGCACCCGCGCGCGCGCCAGGGTTTTCAGCGGCTGGAACGGCACATCGGTGATCACCAGTTTCTTGTCCGCCGGCAGCACGTCAATAAAGCGCCGCAGGGCGCTCAGGCCGCCGGCGTCGAGCACCGGCACCGCATCCCACTGCAGCACGATCGTCCGGTAGCCCTCACTGCGCGCCAGCAGTTCGGTGAAGATGCGCTCGGCGGCGGCGAAGAACAGCGGGCCATTCACCCGCAGCACCAGACGGCCGTCGCCGGCGCTCAGCTCGCTCAGCCGCGTCATGCGGGCGATGCGGCGCATGAACAGCAGCGAAGCCAGCACGATACCGACGGTAATGGCGATCACCATGTCGAACAGCACCGTCAGCGACATGCACAGCAGCAGCACCAAAATGTCGTCCTTCGGCGCCCGGCGCAGCAGATAAACCACCTTGTGCGCCTCGCTCATGTTCCAGGCGACCATCAGCAGCAACGCCGCCATCGCCGCCAGCGGCAGATACGAGAGCCACGGCGCCAACACCAGCAGCGCCAACAGCACCAGCAGCGCGTGGATGATGGCGGACACCGGCGAGGTGGCGCCGGCGCGCACGTTGGCCGCCGAACGGGCAATCGCGGCGGTTGCGGTGATGCCGCCGAAGAACGGCGCAATGATGTTGCCCGCGCCCTGGCCGATCAGTTCACTGTTGGAGTTATGCTTCTTGCCGGTCATGCCGTCGAGCACCACCGCGCACAGCAGCGATTCAATCGCGCCGAGCATCGCCATTGAAAATGCCGCCGGCAGCAGCGCGGAAACGGTTTGCCAGCTCAGGTTGAACGGTTGCCCGCCGCCGCCCGGCAGATGCCAGGGCAGCAGCAGCTGCGGCAGAATTGGCGGAATGCCCTGACCGCTGCTGCCGTCGGCCAGCAGGTAGCTGAAGCGGGAGCCGATGGTCGCCACCGGGTGGTCAAACAGGGTCAGCAACCCCATCAGCGCAGTGCCCGCCAGCAGCGCCGGCAGGTGGCCGGGCACGCGCAGGCCGAGTTTGGGCCAAAAGATCAGGATCAGCAGCGTCACCGTACCGATCAGCGTATCGCCGAGATCCAGCGTTGGCAGCGCTTGCAGCAAGGCGTACAGCTTGCCGACGTAATTTTCCGGCGTGTGCGCCAGCTGCAGGCCAAAGAAGTCCTTGATCTGCATGGTAGCGATGGTGATGGCGATGCCGGAGGTAAAGCCGAGCGTCACCGGCAGCGGAATGTACTCGATCAGCCGGCCAAAACGCGCCAGCCCCATCAGCAGCAGAAATATGCCGGAGATCAGCGTGGCGACCAGCAGACCGGCCAGGCCGAACTGCTGCGAGACCGGATAGAGGATCACCACGAAGGCGGCGGTGGGGCCGGAGACGCTGTAGCGCGAACCGCCGCTGACGGCGATGACGATGCCGGCGATGGCGGCGGTATACAGGCCGTACTGCGGCGGCACGCCGCTGGCGATCGCCAGTGCCATCGCCAGCGGGATGGCGATAATGCCGACCGTCACCCCGGCGATGGCGTCTTTCAGCAACCGCGCCAGGCTATAAGGTTCCCGCCAGCAGGCGTCTATCAGCGCGCTGAAGGGGCGGATTCTGTTTATTTCATGCGTTTTCATCTACGGTGCGTACCAAATCTTCAAAAGTGAAAGGAATGGCGGGCCCGATGAGGTCCGTCTTGTCACGTGACAGATACCATACGCCTTTTGTTCAGCGGATTACCAGACCTGTGTCAATTTGGGGCAGGAAATCAGAGAGTCGCCGTTTTATCCGGCGCTAAATACCGTTGTCGGGTAAGTCAGCCGCAGATTCTGCGGCTTTAAAGCAGAGGAATACGTGAGGTTTTAACGGTTAGTGAAGGGCGGGTAAGGGTAAGCCGAGAAAATCGGCTAAAGTGCTCACCAGCAGCTGGTGATCTTCTTTCTGCGGCGCGCCGGAAATGCTGATGCTGCCGACGCAGCCGAGGCCGGCGAGATTGAGCGGGAAGGCGCCGCCGTGCACCGAATAGTCGCGCACGCTCAGCCCGTAACGCTCCTCCAGCGACGTTTGCCGCTGCTGCAGGCGCAGGCCGATGGCGTAAGAGCTTTTGTGAAAATGGTTCACCAAATTGCGTTTGCGCCGCACCCAGTCGGCGATGTCCGGCGTTGCGCCCGGCATGGCGTAATAAAACAGCGTCTGCCCGGCGAGTTGGATCTCGATGGCGATGCTCAGGCCGCGCCGTTCGGCGGCGGTTTTCAGCGCGGCGCCCAGCTCCCAGGCGGTAGCGGCGTCAAAATGCGTAAAGGCCAGCGTCGCTTCCTGTTCGCTGAGCGCGTGCAGTTCATCGTCGATATTCATGCGGTTCTCCCCTGATTACACCCTGCACAGAGTAGCCCGAAGCGTTCGCCGTGAGATAGACGGCTTGGTGATAAGATAGAACTGCTACTCTATTACTAGACTGTGTAAAATACCCGCCGCCGAAGCGGAGACGACAGGGATGCGTTATTCAACGTCTGTACATTACACCCCTGGCGATCCCGAGGAGCGCGCTGATTCTTTATGACTTACATTGTGTCTATTCCCGCCATTTACAGCGACGCTTGCATTACCTACGCCACGTTGTCGATAAGCTATTTCGTCCTCAGTAAAAACGCCCCTTTCTCCTACCGTTCCGCACTGTGGAAACGCATCGTTTTCGGCCTGCTGGCCGGGGTGGCGGTGCTCTATTTAAGCCAGGATCGGCTGCTGCTGAACGATAAGGTGCACTACAGCTTTGCGATGATCCCGATGGTGCTGGTGACCTTCTTCGGCGGCGGCGTCAGCGGGTTGGTGAGCTTTCTGTTCGCCATGGCGCTGACCGGCGGCTTCACCGTCGATAATCTGTTTATCGCCTCGATTCTGGTGCCGCTGCTGCTGTCGCGGGTGTGGCTGAAGAAATCCCACTGGACGTTTTATCTGACGATCGGCGCCATTGCACTGTATCGCATCGCCGTGGTGTGGTTATTGATGGATATGAGCGGGCTGTGGCTGGACGTGCTGCTGTATCAGGCGATGTCCGCGCTCTGTCTGGCGATTTGTTACCATGCGCTGAATTTCAAAGAGCGTCATATTTACGCCTATTTCGCGATGCGCGCACGTGCCACCACCGACAGCCTGACCCATATCAACAACCGCGCCAGCGTCGATTACCAGCTGATGCTGCAGCGCGTCGAGCGCCGCCCGTGCGGGCTGATGATCCTCGATCTGGATGACTTTAAAAAGGTTAACGATACCTACGGCCATCCGGCAGGCGACGTGCTGCTGGCCAGCGTCGGCCGGCTGCTGCAAAACAGCGTGCGCAACGAGGATTTCGTCGGGCGCTACGGTGGCGAGGAATTTATGGTGATCACCGCCAGCTACGATCCGCAGGTCATCGGCGGGGTGGCGGAGCGCATTCGCAGCGCGGTGGAAAGTTCGACGTTCTTGCTGAATGCGCACGACGAGGCGCACATCACGATATCCATCGGCGTGTCGCTGTATTTGCCCGGCATGACGGTGGACAAAGCGATCGCCATGACCGATGAAGCCTTGTATGAGGCGAAACGCAGCGGTAAAAACCGGGTGGTGACCAGTCGCGTGATGCAGCTGGCGCCGCTGGGCGCCGGTTTCCCGCGCGAATAGGCCGCCCCCACCGTGATGGCGGGGGCGTTGCCTCAGGCCGCCAGCGTGTGTTCGCGGAAGGCGTTCAGCAGCTCTTCGGTGAACGTCAGGCGCTTCTGACGGTCGGCCAGATCGAGCGTGAACTTCAGCTTGCTTGGACCGTCCAGGCGGTAAACCTGCGGATTGCCCTGCAGCAGACCGATCAGATAGCCGGGATCGACGCGGTTGTTATCGCCGAACTCGATAAAGCCGCCGCGCTCGTTGCTCTCGATGCGCTTGATCCCCAGCTTCTGCGCATGCAGGCGCAGCGCCGCGCACTGCAACAGGTTGCGCGCTGCATCCGGCAACTGACCGAAGCGGTCGATCAGCTCGACCTTCAGCTCATCCAGTTCACCCTCGTTCTTCGCGCTGGCGATGCGCTTGTACAGCGACAGGCGGGTATTGACGTCGGGAATGAAGTCTTCCGGCAGCAACGCCGGCATGCGCAGCTCCACTTCGGTCTGGTTGCTGGTGAGATCTTCCAGCGACGGTTCGCGGCCGTTTTTCAACGCATCGACGGCGCTTTCCAGCAATTCCATGTAAAGCGAGAAGCCGACGGTGGTCATCTGGCCGCTCTGGTCTTCGCCCAGCAGTTCGCCGGCGCCGCGGATCTCCAGATCGTGAGTCGCCAGCGCAAAACCGGCGCCGAGATCTTCCAGCGACGCGATGGCTTCGAGTCGTTTATGGGCGTCGGTGCCCATGGCTTTCGGGTTTGGCGTCAACAGATAGGCATAAGCCTGGTGGTGCGAACGCCCGACGCGGCCGCGCAGCTGATGCAGCTGCGCCAGGCCGAAGCGATCGGCCCGCTCGATGATGATGGTGTTGGCGCTGGGGATGTCGATGCCGGTTTCGATGATGGTGGTGCACACCAGCACGTTGAACCGCTGGTGGTGGAAATCGTTCATCACCCGTTCCAGATCGCGCTCGCGCATCTGGCCGTGGCCGATGGCGATGCGCGCCTCCGGCACCAGCTCCGCCAGGCGCTGCGCCGCTTTTTCGATGTTCTCCACGTCGTTGTAGAGGTAGTAAACCTGGCCGCCGCGCAGCACTTCGCGCAGGATCGCTTCGCGCACCACCAGGCTGTCGTATTCGCGCACGAAGGTCTTCACCGCCAGCCGGCGCGCCGGCGGAGTGGCGATGATCGACAGATCGCGCATGCCGCTCATCGCCATGTTCAGCGTACGCGGGATCGGCGTGGCGGTCAGCGTCAGGATATCGACGTCGGCGCGCATCGCCTTGATGCGCTCCTTGTGGCGCACGCCAAAGCGGTGCTCTTCATCGACGATCAGCAGCCCCAAATCTTTCCAGCGCAGATCGCTCTGCAGCAGTTTGTGGGTGCCGATAATGATGTCTACCTTGCCTTCGGCCGCGTCGTCCAGCACCTGCTGCTGCTCTTTGGCGCTGCGGAAGCGCGACATCATCTCGATGCGGATCGGCCAGGTGGCGAAGCGATCGCGGAAGTTGTCGAAGTGCTGCTGCGCCAGCAGGGTGGTCGGCACCAGCACCGCCACCTGTTTGCCGTTTTCCACCGCCAGGAAGGCGGCGCGCATCGCCACTTCGGTTTTGCCGAAGCCGACGTCGCCGCACACCAGGCGGTCCATCGCCAGCGGTTGGCACATGTCGCTCAGCACCGCGTTGATCGCCTGTTCCTGGTCCGGCGTGGTTTCGAACGGGAAGGTCTGGCAGAACAGCTGGTACTGTTCGCGGTTATGCTTGAAGGCGAAACCGGCCTTGGCGGCGCGCTGGGCGTAAATATCCAGCAGCTCCGCCGCCACGTCGCGCACCCGTTCGGCCGCTTTCTGCCGCGCGCGCGTCCAGGCGTCGCCGCCCAGCTTGTGCAGCGGGGCGTTTTCGTCTGCGCCGCCGGCGTAACGGCTGATCAGGTGCAGCGATGAGACCGGCACGTACAGCTTGTCCTCGCCGGCGTAGGAGAGGATCAGGTACTCGGCCTTGATGCCGCCGGCTTCCAGCGTGGTCAGGCCGACGTAGCGGCCGACGCCGTGCTCCAGGTGCACCACCGGCTGGCCGGGATGCAGCTCCGCCAGGTTGCGGATCAGGGTATCGGTGTTGATGGTGCGCCGGTTGTCCTGTCGGCGGCGGCTGACGCGTTCGCCGAGCAGATCGCTTTCGCAGATCAGCGCCCGCTGGCGAAGGCCGTCGAGGAAACCGTGTTCGGCGGCGCCGACCATCATGTAACGGCCCGCGGTTTCCGCCTGATCGAGACGCTGGATCAGCGCCGGCGCCAGCTTGATGCGGCCGAGCAGATCCTGCAGCGTTTCACGCCGCCCCTCGCTTTCGACGGAGAAGATCACGCTGCCGTCGAAGCCTTCGATAAAGCGGCGCAGGTTATCCAGCGGGGATTTATGTTGCGCCTGCACCGCCAGATCGGGCAGGGCATGGTAATCCAGATTGGTGTTGCCGGCCTTGGCCGGCAGCTCATCGGTTTTCAGCGCGATGCGCGGCCAGGCCTTCAGCTCGCCGAACAGCGCATCGACGCGCAGCCACAGCGTATCCGGCGCCAGCAGCGGGCGCATCGGATCGACGCGGCGGCTTTCGTAACGCTGGTTGACGTCCTGCCAGAAGCGCTCGGCGGCGCTCTCCAGATCGCCGGTGTTGACGATCAGCGTATTGGCCGGTAGGTAGCTGAACAGCGAGGGCAGCGGCTGGCTGAAGAACAGCGGCTGCCAGTATTCGATACCGGCGGGCCAGGCGCTTTTGCTGACCTGCTGATAGATATGTTCGGCGTCGCGGCGTACCTCAAACTGTTCGCGCCACTGGCTGCGGAACAGCTCGATGGCGTTCTTGTCGGTGGGGAACTCGTGGGCCGGCAACAGATTGATGGCTTCGACTTCGCTCAGCGTGCGCTGGGTGTCGACGTCGAAGATGCGCAGGCTGTCGATTTCGTCATCGAAAAAGTCGATGCGGTAAGGCTCGTCGCTGCCCATCGGGTAAAGATCGAGCAGCGCGCCGCGGGTGGCGAATTCGCCGTGCTCCATCACCTGATCGACGCTGCGGTATCCGGCCTGTTCCAGCTGCGCGCGCAGCTTGTCGCGCGACAGGCGCTGGCCTTTCTTCATCACCAGCGCATGGCCGTGCAGGAACTCGTGCGGACAGACGCGCTGCATCAGGGTGTTGACCGGCAGAATGATCACCCCGCGCGCCATGGTCGGCAGATGATACAGGCTCGACAAACGGTCGGAGATGATCTCCTGGTGCGGCGAGAAGCTGTCGTACGGCAGGGTCTCCCAGTCGGACAGGGTGGTCACCATCTGGTCGGTGAACTGCTGGATCTCGTCGCGCAGCCGCAGGGCGTTTTGCATGTCCGGCGCGATCAGCATCACCGGGCCATTGTGGCGTTCGACGATCTCGGCGCACTCCACGGCGCAGGCCGCGCCGGTCAGTTGCCCCAGCTGGCGCAGATCGCCCGCGCGATCGGGCAGAGAATAACGGGGGGATGAGGAACGGTTACGGCTATCGGAAGTGCTCATTCAGGTATCTTTAATCAATGTGTTGGATGGCGTCCCGGCACGGATAACCCAGCGCCTTTATGCTGTTTATAGTAGCCCAGCGGCCGGCAAACTGACACCGATAAAAGTGCCCTATCTCGTTAGTTATCGGGGCGACGATGCACGCAAGCGCGACGCCAACAAGGCGTCGCCGGGAGGAAAGATAGAACGCCAGTCAGCGCAAGATTAGCGCTTTTGATATTCGTCAAAGGACAAGTAATCCGTATTCAGCACAATTGACTCTTTGCGCGAAATAATCTTGGCCGGCATGCCTGCCACGATGCAGTTTGGCTCAATGTCACTGGTGACAACGGAGTTGGCGCCAATCGTCACATTGTTACCGATAGTGACCGGACCAACGATCTTGGCTCCGGCTGCAATGGTGACGTTATCGCCGATAGTGGCGACATCATCCCGGCTTTTGAAGAGGTTGTTGCCGATGGTCACACCTTGCAGGATGGTGCAATTTTTACCAATCTTCACGTTGGGATGGATAACGATGCCACCGAAGTGCGGAATAAGCAGGCCTTCACCGATACTGGTCTGATGGGGAATTTCGATGCCATATTTTATCTGCAGGCGCTTGAGATTTTTCACCAGTAGACGAAAACAAATTCTCTCAAAGATATTGCGTTTTTTGGCATGAAAATCACTGTGCAGCCGCAAGGTGAAAATGTAGTTAAAGCCGACGTAGTTCTGTTGGAAAAGGGACTTGATTAGCCTTGCGATGCCGGACTTTCTGCTCGCGCGAAAGAAGTCGGCATAAATTTTATATTTTGTTTCCGTTCTCATTGATTGCCCTTGCGTTTAACCGATAACTATCATCAACTTCGTCAATATTGGCAGATAGTAACATAGGGCGAAATCGCTGGCGATCCTGTGCGGAAGACCCAGACTGAAACCCGTCGGATAGCGGCATGTGCCACTGGTGGAAAACGACGGCGCGGCGGGTGCCCTGCGAGCGACAGGGGCAAATGCGATTTCGCAGGCGACACCGTCATTTTCAGAAGAAACTGAGGCGGGCCGGCAAAAACATTTTCGGCGACTCACCAAAACAGTCAAGGGTAAACAAGGGGTTATCCGCGATGGAAATGCCGCATGCACATCGATGCAAGAATCGTAAAAATCTTTATTTTTCATTTAATTGTTTTCACGGCGACGATATAATCCATGATCACTTTGCTTAAGCCACGGCTATCAAACGGATTTCATGTATCAACCTGTCGCGTTATTCATTGGCCTGCGCTACATGCGCGGGCGAGCCTCAGACCGCTTCGGGCGGTTTGTTTCCTGGCTTTCCACCATCGGCATTACGCTGGGGGTGATGGCGTTGGTCACCGTGCTGTCGGTGATGAACGGTTTCGAAAAGGATCTGGAGAACAACATCCTCGGCCTGATGCCGCAGGCGCTGGTCACCAGTCCGCAAGGATCGGTCAACCCGCAGCAGCTGCCGGCCTCCGAGGTGCAGAAGCTGCAGGGCGTCACGCGCGTCGCGCCGCTGACCACCGGTGACGTGGTGCTGCAAAGCGCCCGCAGCGTGGCGGTCGGCGTTATGCTCGGCGTCAATCCCGACGAAACCGATCCGCTGACGCCGTATCTGGTCAACGTCAAGCAGCAGCAGCTGCAGCCGGGCCAATACAACATCATCATCGGCGAACAGCTGGCGGGGCAACTCGGCGTCAAGCGCGGCGACTCGCTGCGCGTGATGGTGCCGAGCGCCAGTCAATTCACGCCGATGGGCCGCATTCCCAGCCAGCGTCTGTTCACCCTTATCGGCACCTTCCACGCCAATAGCGAAGTGGACGGCTATCAGATGCTGGTCAACCAACAGGACGCTTCGCGCCTGATGCGCTACCCGGCCGGCAATATCACCGGCTGGCGCCTGTTCCTGCAACAGCCGTTGACGGTCGATACGCTCAGCCAACAGGCGCTGCCGCCGGGCACGGTCTGGAAAGACTGGCGCGATCGCAAGGGCGAGCTGTTCCAGGCGGTGCGCATGGAGAAGAACATGATGGGGCTGCTGCTCAGCCTGATCGTGGCGGTGGCGGCGTTTAACATCATTACCTCGCTCGGCCTGCTGGTGATGGAGAAGCAGGGCGAAGTCGCCATTCTGCAGACTCAGGGGCTGACCCGCCGGCAGATCATGTCGGTATTTATGGTGCAAGGCGCCAGCGCCGGCATCATCGGTTCGCTGCTCGGCACGCTGCTCGGCGTGCTGCTGGCTACCAACCTGAACAATCTGATGCCGATCCTCGGCGCCTTGATCGACGGCGCTTCGCTGCCGGTGGCGGTCGATCCGCTGCAGGTGACGATCATCGCCGTGGTGGCGATGGCGGTTTCCCTGTTGTCCACGCTTTATCCTTCATGGCGCGCTGCCGCCGTACAACCCGCTGAGGCTTTACGTTATGAGTAACCATCTTTTGCTGCAGTGTGACAACCTGTGCAAGACCTATCAGGAAGGCAATCTGCACACCGATGTGCTGCGCAATGTCAGCTTTGCCATGCAGCAGGGCGAGATGATGGCGATCGTCGGCAGCTCGGGTTCCGGCAAGAGCACCCTGTTGCACCTGCTGGGCGGGCTGGACTCGCCGACCTCCGGCGAGGTGATTTTCAAGGGCGAATCGCTGAACGCTATGTCTTCGGCGGCCAAGGCCGAGCTGCGCAACCGCCAGCTGGGCTTCATCTATCAGTTCCACCATCTGTTGCCGGATTTCACCGCGCTGGAAAACGCCGCCATGCCGCTGCTGATCGGTGGGGCCAAACCGGCGCAGGCGCAGGAGAAGGCGCGGGAGATGCTGGCGGCGGTCGGGCTGGAAAAACGCAGCAAACACCGCCCGTCAGAGCTCTCCGGCGGCGAGCGTCAGCGCGTGGCGATCGCGCGTGCGCTGGTCAACAACCCGGCGCTGGTGCTGGCGGACGAACCGACCGGTAACCTGGACAAACGCACCGCGGACAGCATCTTCGATCTGCTGGGCGAGCTGAACGTGCGTCAGGGCACCGCTTTTCTGGTGGTGACACACGATCTGCAGCTGGCCAAACGCCTGAGCCGCCAGTTGGAAATGGCCGACGGCCACCTGCAGGCGCAGCTGACCCTGATGGGGGCCGAGTAATGGCGGGAGCCTCACTGTCCTTCCTGACGGCCCTGCGTTTCAGCCGCGGCCGTAAACGCGGCGGCATGGTGTCGCTGATCTCGGTTATCTCCACCATCGGCATTGCGCTGGGGGTGGCGGTGCTGATCGTCGGGCTGAGCGCGATGAACGGTTTTGAGCGCGAGCTGAAGAACCGCATTCTGGCGGTGGTGCCGCACGGCGAGCTGGAGCCGGTCAATCAGCCGTTCAGCGGCTGGCCGTCGATTCTGCAGCGGGTGGAAAAGGTGCCGGGCATTTTGGCCGCCGCGCCTTACATCAATTTCACCGGCCTGATGGAAAACGGCGCGCAACTGCGCGCAGTGGAAGTCAAAGGCGTTGATCCGCAGCAGGAGAGCCGGCTGAGCGCGCTGCCGCAGTATGTGCAGGGCGACGCCTGGGTCAACTTCAAGCCCGGCGAGCAGCAGGTGATCCTCGGCAAAGGCGTGGCCGACGCGCTGGGCGTCAAGCAGGGCGCTTATGTGACGGTCATGATTCCCAACAGCGACCCGGAGATGAAGCTGCTGCAGCCGAAGCGCATTCGCCTGCACGTGACCGGCATTCTGCAGCTCAGCGGCCAGCTCGATCACAGCCTGGCGCTGGTGCCGCTGGCCGACGCGCAGCAGTATCTCGACATGGGTGACAGCGTCACGGGTATCGCCATCAAGGTGAACGACGTGTTCGCCGCCAACAAACTGGTGCGCGACGCCGGCGAAGTGACCAATTCGTATATCTACATCAAAAGTTGGATCGGCAAATACGGCTACATGTACCGCGACATCCAGATGATCCGCGCCATCATGTATCTGGCGATGGTGCTGGTGATCGGCGTGGCCTGCTTCAATATCGTTTCCACGCTGGTGATGGCGGTAAAAGACAAAAGCGCCGACATCGCAGTGCTGCGCACCCTGGGCGCCAAAGACGGCTTTATCCGCGCTATCTTCATCTGGTACGGGCTGTTGGCCGGGCTGCTGGGCAGCCTGAGCGGCGTGGTGATCGGGGTGATCGCTTCGCTGCAGCTGACCAACATTATCCGCGGCATCGAGACGCTGGTCGGCCATTCTTTCCTGTCGGGCGATATCTACTTCATCGACTTCCTGCCTTCGGAGCTGCACTGGCTGGACGTACTGATCGTGCTGGCGACCGCCATCGTGCTCAGCCTGTTGGCCAGTTGGTATCCGGCCAGGCGCGCCAGCCGCATCGATCCGGCGCGGGTGCTGAGCGGACAATAAAACCCACGGGGAGGCAGCGATGCCGCCCCGTTTTTTTAGCCGGGGGATCGGTTATGTACTACGGTTTCGATATGGGCGGCACCAAGATTGAGCTGGGGGTGTTCGACGATAAGCTGCAGCGCATTTGGCAAAAGCGGGTGCCGACGCCGCGTGAAGATTACCGGCAGCTGCTGGCCACGCTGTGCGATCTGACCCTTGAGGCGGATGCGTTTTGCGGCCGGCGCGGCAGCGTCGGCATCGGCATACCGGGCCTGCCCAACGACGATGACGGCACGCTGTTTACCGCCAACGTGCCGGCGGCGATGGGGCGGCCGCTGCCGCGCGATCTGGCGGCGCTGATCGGGCGCGAGGTGCGGGTCGACAACGACGCCAACTGTTTTGCGCTGTCGGAGGCCTGGGACGAGGAGTTCCGCCGCTACCCGACGGTGTTGGGCATCATCCTCGGAACCGGCGTGGGCGGCGGCCTGATCGTCGACGGCAAGACGGTGCCGGGGCGCAACTATATCGCCGGCGAGTTCGGTCATTTGCGCCTGCCGGTGGACGCGCTTGAGGTACTGGGGCGTGATGTGCCTCGCGTTGCCTGCGGATGCGGCCATCAGGGTTGCATTGAAAACTACATATCGGGCCGCGGTTTCGAATGGATGTACGCTCATTTCTACGGCCGGCGCTTGCCCGCCACCGAGATCATTGCGCATTATCAGGCGGGTGAGCCGCAGGCGGCGGCTCATGTAGACCGCTTTATGGACGTGTTGGCAATCTGCCTGGGTAACCTGCTGACGGTGCTGGATCCGCACCTGGTGGTGATCGGCGGCGGGTTGTCGAACTTCGACGCCATCTACCAGGCGTTGCCGCAGCGGCTGCCGGCGCACCTGCTGCGGGTGGCCCGGCTGCCGCGTATCGAGAAGGCGCGCTATGGCGACGCCGGCGGCGTGCGCGGCGCGGCGTTCCTCAATTTGGCTCGCCCAACGTAATGGGCATTGAGGCCAGGCGTGAATGTATGCAGCCAACAACGCCTCAACGTCCAGTAAGAAGGGTAAACAGGGAAAAGTAAGGAGAGAGTTAATGCACACTCGCCATCGGCTGTGTCAGTTTCGCAAGAGTAAGCATGTGCTGCATCAGCGCTTTCGTTCACGCATTTTTCACCGTGACACCATGGCGGCGGCCGAGCTGAAAAAGCCGTTTGTGGTGGTGTTGACCGGGGCCGGCATTTCGGCCGAATCGGGCATTCGCACCTTCCGCGCCGCGGATGGGCTGTGGGAAGAACACCGGGTGGAGGATGTCGCCACGCCGGAAGGGTTTCAGCGCGATCCGGCGCTGGTGCAGGCGTTTTACAACGAACGCCGCCGCCAGCTGCAGACGGAAGAGATCGCCCCGAACGCCGCGCACCGCGCGCTGGCGGATCTGGAAGAGTGGCTGGGGGACAACTTCCTGCTGGTCACGCAAAACATCGATAACCTGCATGAGAGCGCCGGCAGCAAGCGGGTGCTGCACATGCACGGCGAATTGCTGAAGGTGCGCTGCACCCAGTCGGGTCAGGTGTTCGAATGGCCCGGCGATCTCAGCGTCGACGACCGTTGCCACTGCTGCCAGTTCCCGGCGCCGCTGCGGCCGCACGTGGTGTGGTTCGGCGAGATGCCGCTGGGCATGGACGACATCTACCAGGCGCTGAGCAAGGCCGATTTCTTCGTCGCCATCGGCACCTCTGGCCACGTCTATCCGGCGGCCGGCTTCGTGCATGAGGCGCGGCTGGGCGGCGCTTACGCCATGGAGCTGAACCTGGAACCGAGCCAGGTGGAGAGCCAGTTCGACGAGAAACACTACGGCCTAGCCAGCGAAGTGGTGCCGCGTTTTGTGCACAAGTTCCTGGTGGGCAAGGTGGCGCGGGCCGACCGGCCCTGAGAAAGGCATCAGGGCGCAATGCGCGCCCTGATAGGATGGCGGGGCGTGTTAGCGCCCGGCTTTCAGCTTTTGGAAGTAGCTCTCGTACAGCGTGCTGGCGTCGCCGACGTCGTTTTGCCACTCGCCGTGCTCAATAACCGCTTTATCCGGGTAGAGTGACGGGTCGTTGGCGATCTCCGGCGACAGCAGCTTCTTCGCCGCCAGGTTCGGCGTCGGGTAACCGATGGTTTCCGCTACCTGCACCGCGATTTCCGGCCGCAGCAGGAAGTCGATCAGCTTCAGCGCTCCTTCTACGTTGCGCGCGTTGGCCGGAATGGCCAGGCTATCCATCCAGAAGATGCCGCCTTCCTTCGGCCAGACGATCTCCAGCGGCGTGCCGGCCTGGCGTGCCACGAAGGCAGAACCGTTCCATACCATGCCGACGTTGACTTCCCCTTCCATAAACGGATTACCCGGGTTATCGGAGTTGAAGGCCAGCACGTTCGGCATCAATTTCTGCAGCTCGTGGTAGGCGGCTTCGATCTCTTTCGGATCGGTGGTGTTGCCGGAATAGCCCAGCTTGAGCAGCGCCATCTGGAACACTTCACGCGCGTCGTCGGTCAGCAGCAGGCGGCCTTTGTACTGCGGTTGCCACAGGTCGGCCCAGGCGGTGACGGTGGACGGATCCTGCGCGTCGCTGTTGACGCCGATGGCGGTGGCGCCCCAGATGTAAGGGATGGAGTAGTCGTTGTTGGGATCGAACGGCTTGTTCAGCAGGGTAGGATCGAGATCCTTGAAGTGGCTGAGCTTGCTCTTGTCGATTTTTTGCAGCATGCCTTCCTTGCTCATCTTGGCGATGAAGTAGGTGGAGGGCACCACCAGATCGTACGCGCCGTCCTTGTAGGTCTTCAGCTTGGCGTACATGCTTTCGTTGGATTCATAGGTGGAATAGATCACCTTGATGCCGGTTTCTTTGGTGAACTGCTCCAGCAGCCCCGGCGGGACGTATTCAGTCCAGTTATAGAAGTACAGTGTTTTGCCGTCAGAGGCGTTTGCAGAGCAGATACTCAGCGCCATCATCCCGGCTGCGAGCAGATGTGACCACTTTTTCATGCAGCGTATCCTTCAGCAGTAGTGAGCCGAACCCGTATGAGCCGCCGTTTGTCGGCTGCGCCATACCCCAGAAAGGGGCCATTATAGGGGCCGGGGCGGGGTGGGTAAAGGCGGTTATCCCAGCGGCAAATCAGCGGGTTAACCGAGTCGGGGCGAGCAAAAACGGCCGCTGGCATATCACTGCGGCCAATGAAAGAGACGGGCGCCGCAGCGCCCGACGGGAAGGATTACTCGGCCTTGGGCGAGCGATCGCGCATCACCCACTGGCTGGCGATCACCAGAACCAGCGACAGCAACAGCAAAATGGTGGCCAGCGCATTGACCTCCGGCGAAACGCCGACTTTAACCATCGAATAGATCTTCAGCGGCAAGATCTCGTAGCTCGGTCCGGTGACGAAGGAGGAGACCACCACGTCGTCCATCGACAGGGTGAAGCTCAGCAACCAGCCGGCCGCTACCGCCGGCAATGCCAGCGGCAGGATGATCTTGCGCAGAATGGTGAACTCGCTTGCGCCGAGATCGCGCGCGGCCTCCAGCATCTTCACGTCGAAGCCTTTCAGGCGCGCGTAGACGGTCACCACCACAAACGGCAGGCAGAAGGTGATGTGCGAGAACAGCAGCGACCAGAAGCCGAGCGAAATGCCGAGCAGCATGAACAGCACCAGCAGCGAAATCGCCATCACGATATCCGGCGACATCATCACCACGAACAGCATGCCGCCGACGAATGGTTTGCCGCGAAAGCGGTAGCGGTACAGCGCTACCGCGGTCAGCGAGCCGATCAGCGTGGCGAAGGTGGCGGAGAGCACCGCCATGGTCAGCGAGTGGCCCGCCGCCTGCAGCAGGCTGTCGTTGTTGAGCAGCGTGCTGTACCACTTGGTGGTGAACCCTTGCCAACTGATGCCGAAGCGCGAGGCGTTGAAGGAGTTGACGATCAGAATGACGATCGGGATATACAGATAGGCGTATACCAGCGTCATAAAGCCGCCGCGCAGCAGACGTCCGATCATGCCAGATCCTCCTTCTTGTTCAGCAGGCGTGCGGCCCGGTAATAAACCAGCAGCAACAGCCCCATCACCAGCGTCAGGCAGATGCTGGTGGCCGCGCCGAACGGCCAGTCGCGGATATTGAGGAACTGGCTTTTAATCACGTTGCCGATCAGCAGATTCTTGGCGCCGCCCATCAGATCGGCGACGAAGAACAGCCCCATCGCCGGCAGCACCACCAGCAGGCAGCCGGCGATAATGCCCGGCATGGTCAGCGGCACGATAATGCGGACAAAGGTTTGCAGCTTGCTGGCACCGAGATCGCGCGCCGCCTCCAGGCAGGATTTATCGAGCTTTTCGATGCTGGAGTAGAGCGGCATCACCATAAACGGCAGCAGGATATACACCAGGCCGAGGATCACCGCTTCCGAGGTGTACATGATGCGCAGCGGCTTGTCGATGACGCCGATCCACAGCAGCGCGTCGTTGAGATAGCCGCGGGTGCTGAGAAATAGCTTCAGGCCGTAGATGCGGATCAGCGAGTTGGTCCAGAAGGGTACGATCAGCAGAAACAGCAGCAGCGGCCGCATCTTCTGCGGCAACCGCGCCAGGATAAAGGCGAACGGGTAGCCGATCACCAGGCAGCACAGGGTGGCGATCAACGCCATGTTCAGCGAGTGCAGCAGCACCTGGGCATACAGCGGATCGAACAAGCGGCGGTAGTTGTCCAGCGTGAACACCATCTGCACCAGGTTGGCGTCGTCGCGGGTCAGGAAGCTGGCGCCGATGATCATCAGGTTCGGCATGAAGACGAACAGCAGCAGCCAGGCGACGACGCCGACGATCACCACATTCTGGAAGACTTTACGCGATTTCTTCATCGGCCAGCACCACCTCCCAGCTTTCGACCCAGGTCACCGCCATCTTCTGATTGAGCGAGTGATCGACGTCTGGATCGTCTTCGTTGAAGAACTCGCTGACCATCACTGTCTTGCCGCTCTCCAGCTCGACCACCGATTCCAGCGTCATGCCTTTGTAGTTGCGCTCGCGCACGTAGCCGATCAGCCCGTCGTGTTGCGCGCTGTCGTTCACTTCTTCCACCCGCAGATCCTCCGGACGCAGCAGCACCTTCAGCTTTTGGCCCGGTTCTACCGGCAGATCGGCGTAGATGTCGCATTCGCGGCCCTCGACGTTGGCGCGCACCCGCTGCGGATCGAGGCGTTGCAGGACCACCGCGTCGAAGATGTTGATCTCGCCGATGAAGCTGGCGACGAACAGGTTCTTCGGCTCTTCGTAGATCTCTCGCGGCGTGCCGTCTTGCTCGATGCGGCCTTCACGCATCACCACGATGCGATCCGACATGGTCAGCGCTTCTTCCTGATCGTGGGTGACGAACACGAAGGTGATGCCCAGCTTGCGCTGCAGCGCCTTGAGTTCGTTCTGCATCTGCTTGCGCAGCTTGTAGTCCAGCGCCGACAGCGATTCGTCCAGCAGCAGCACCTTCGGCTTGTTGACCACCGCGCGGGCGATGGCCACGCGCTGCTGTTGGCCGCCGGAGAGCTGGCCCGGCCGCCGTTGGGCGAAGTCGTCCAGCTGCACCATGCGCAGCGCTTCTTCGACGCGCGGCGTCAGTTCGGCCACCGGCACCTTTTGCATGCGCAGGCCAAAGGCGACGTTGTCGAACACCGACATGTGCGGAAACAGGGCATAGCTCTGAAACACGGTGTTGACGTGGCGATGTTCGGCCGGGATAGCGGTGATGTCCTGGCCGTCGAGCACGATGCGGCCCCGATCGGCGTCTTCCAGCCCGGCGATCAGGCGCAGCACCGTGGTTTTGCCACAGCCGGAGGGGCCGAGAATAGTGAGGAATTCGCCGTGGTTAATGGTCAGTCCGAGATCGGCAATGATGGTTTTGCCATCGAACGCTTTGCTCAGGGCATGCAGTTCAACAAGGGGTGCGCGAGAGGATGTCTCAGTCATTTATCGTCTTACTCTATCCCGTGGGCTAATGCAGATAGAACCGCAACTGGAAAAGACTGCCGGAGCTTGCGGGAATGCCCGCTGATCAAATGAAGCTCAAACCAGTTGCGCCAATGGAAAATTTTCGAGCGCGCATGATAGACGCTGAATGCCGGAATTGAAAGCCGATCCGGCCCAGATGCCGCGTTTTTCATCATGATAGCGACAAATGACCCTGTGATGACAGTGTTATTTCCCTCTGAAATCATCACAAAGATTAATGATATTGGCGAATTCTGGTTAAAAATGACCTGACGCAATATTTGATCCTGATCGGTTCCGCATAATGAAACGCGATATTCTGAGGGGCCGCTACCATGGACAAATTACTTGACCGCTTTTTCAACTACGTCTCTTTCGACACCCAGTCCAAAGCGAACGTAAAGCATGTGCCGAGCACCGACGGGCAGTTGAAGCTGGCGCGCGCGTTGCAGCAGGAAATGATCGCGCTCGGTTTCGAGCGGGTGTCGCTCAGCGAACACGGCTGCGTGATGGGCACCTGGCCGGGCAACGTCGCCTGGCCGGTGCCGGCGGTCGGCTTTATCGCCCATCTGGATACCTCGCCGGATTTCAGCGGCAAGCACGTCAATCCGCAGATCGTCGAGAACTATCGCGGCGGCGACATTGCGTTGGGCATCGGCGATGAGGTGTTGTCGCCGGTGATGTTCCCAATCCTGCATCAGATGCTGGGGCAGACGCTGATCACCACCGACGGCAAAACGCTGCTGGGTGCCGATGACAAGGCCGGCATCGCCGAGATCCTCACCGCCATGGCGCGCTTGCGCGCGCGCAACATCCCGCACGGCGACATTCGCGTGGCCTTTACCCCGGATGAAGAGGTGGGCAAGGGGGCGCAGCTGTTCGACGTCGCGGCTTTTAATGCTGAATGGGCCTATACCGTGGATGGCGGCGGCGTCGGTGAGCTGGAGTGCGAAAACTTCAACGCCGCCTCGGTGACGATCAAAATCCTTGGCAACAGCGTGCACCCCGGCAGTGCCAAGGGCGTGATGGTCAACGCGCTGTCGCTGGCCACCCGCATTCATCAGGCGCTGCCGGCGGACGAAGCGCCGGAAACCACCGAAGGTTACCAGGGCTTTTATCACCTCAGCAGCATCAAGGGCAGCGTAGAGCGCGCCGAAATGCACTACATCCTGCGCGACTTCGAGCGCGAGGGGTTCGAGGCGCGCAAGCGCAAGATGGTGGACATCGCCCGCGAGGTCGGCAAAGGCCTGCCGCGCGATTGTTATATTGAAGTCAGCATCGAAGACAGTTATTACAACATGCGCGAACAGGTGGCGGAGCACCCGCACGTGATTGCGCTGGCGCAGCAGGCGATGCGCGATTGCGACATCGAACCGGTGATGAAACCGATCCGCGGCGGCACCGACGGCGCGCAGCTGTCGTTCCGCGGCCTGCCGTGCCCGAACCTGTTCACTGGCGGCTACAACTACCACGGCAAGCACGAGTTCGTGACGCTGGAGGGCATGGAGCAAGCGGTGGCGGTAATCATGCGCATCGCGGCGCTGGCCGCCGAGCGGGCGCGGTAAACACGCTTGCGATCGGCATAATCGCTTGCCGCAACAAGGCGTTGCTCATAGTGTGGAAGCCTATTCCCCACGCATAAGGACCGCATGATGAGCACCGAATACCGCATCGCCAGCCCGCATTTGGCGCAGTTCGTTCAGGCGATTTGGCGCCAGGCCGGCAGCACGGCGCGTGAAGCCGAGCTGGTGGCCGACCATCTGGTGCAGGCCAATCTGGCCGGGCACGACTCGCACGGCGTCGGCATGATCCCCAGCTACATGGCGTCGTTGGCACAGGGGCAATTGCAGCTTAATCAACATGCCGAGGTGGTGCGCGACGCCGGCGCAGTGCTGACGCTTGACGGCGCACGCGGCTTCGGTCAGGTGGTGGCCAGCGAAGCGATGGCGCTGGGCATTGAGCGCGCCGGCGAGCTGGGCCTGGCGGCGGTGGCGCTACACAACTCGCACCATATCGGCCGCATCGGCCATTGGGCGGAACAGTGCGCCCGCGCCGGTTTCATCTCGATTCACTTCGTCAACGTGGTGGGCGATCCGATGGTGGCGCCGTTTGGCGGCAGCGATCGCCGCTTCGGCACCAACCCGTTCTGCGCCATTTTCCCGCGGCCGGGCCGCACGCCGCTGCTGTTGGACTTCGCCACCAGCGGCATCGCTTTCGGCAAGACGCGGGTGGCCTATAACAAAGGGTTGTCGGTGGCGCCGGGCTATCTGATCGACGAACACGGTCAGCCGACCACCGAGCCGAAAGTGATGCACGAAGCGCCGTTCGGTTCGCTGCTGCCGTTCGGTTTGCACAAAGGCTACGCGCTGGCGGCGATGTGCGAAATCCTCGGCGGCGCGCTCTCCGGTGGTCGCACCACCCATGACGCTACGCTGAAAGCCGACAGCGACGCCATTTTCAACTGCATGACAACCCTGATCCTCGATCCTCAGGCTTTCGACGCCCCGCAAATGCAGGCCGAGGCCGAAGCGTTTATCGGCTGGGTCAAAGCTTCGCCGCCGAGCGGCGAACAGCCGATTGCGGTGCCGGGAGAGTGGGAGGAGGCCAACCGCGCGGCGCGGCTGGAGCAGGGCATTCCGATCGACGCCACGACCTGGCAGCAGATTTGCGCTGCGGCGGAGCAGGCCGGCATGACGGCGGGGGAACTGGCGGATTATCGCGCGCAGGCGCGGCAGGCATAAAAAAAGCCACCCGAAGGGTGGCTTGTTCGCGTGACGGCAATCAGTCGTTAAAGTACCAATAGCCGCTGTTGACCAGCGCGGTCAGCAGTGCCAGGAACGACGGATCGTCCACCGCGTCGCCGAGCAGGGCGGCGTCGACGCTGAAGTGCTGGCACAGGGCGTCTGCGGCCTGTAGCTGGTCGGTGTCGATCAGCTCGCCGTTGACGAAGCAGCGATCGCCGATGCGCAGCACGCGCAACCCGCCCAGGCGCTGCAGGGCTTCACCCTGTTGCAGCAGTTCGTAGATTTCCCCGGCCTGATACGGTGGCTCCGGCGGCGCCAGATCCAGCTCGTGGCGCGATTGGGAGATGAACTCGCCGAACCAGTGCTGGAAGTGTTCCGGCTGTTGCACCAGATCCAGCATCATCTGCCGTAAGGCGTCCACTTCCTGCGGCAGGATCTCTGCCGGGTGTTCGCGCAGTGTAACGTCCGGATCGCCGTAGCGCTTGCTGCCCAGCTCGCGTGCCAGCACGTAGTCGGCGAAGCCGCTCACCAGCTCGCGGCCGTTCGGCGCGCGGAAGCCCACCGAGTAGTTGAGCGCGTTTTCCAGCGCGTAGCCTTCATGCGGGAAGCCCGGCGGAATGTAGAGAATGTCGCCCGGCTCCATCTCTTCGTCGATGATGGCGTCGAACGGCTCCACCTGCAGCAGATCCGGGTGCGGGCAGTGCTGTTTCAGCGGCGTTTTTTCCCCAACGCGCCAGCGACGGCGGCCGGTGCCCTGAATGATGAACACGTCGTACTGATCGAGGTGCGGGCCGACGCCGCCGCCCGGCACCGAGAAGGAGATCATCAGGTCATCCATCCGCCAGTCCGGCAGTTGGCGGAACGGGCGCATCAGCGCGGCGGAAGGCTCATGCCAGTGGTCCACCGCCTGCACCAGCAGCGACCAGTTGTTTTCGCTCAGGTGGTCGAAGCTCTCGAAGGGGCCGTGCGCAACCTGCCAACGGCCGTCCTGGTGGCTGACCAGACGGCTGTCCACTTCGTTTTCCATCGCCAGCCCGGCCAGCTCATCCGGGGAGATCGGATCGATAAAGTTTTTGAAGCCGCGCTTCAGAATCACCGGACGCTTTTGCCAATAACGTTGCAAAAAATCGTTCCAGTCCAGATCTAATTGATAATCCATGTTCTATTCCAGGATAGAGGAGTGAGCCTGAGTGCGATTATAACGGAAGTTTGGCCCCGTGGATCGGGGCCGCAGAGGCATAATTTACTCGTTGTGGTGGGTGTCGTGCTGGCGGGCGAAGGTAACCTGCATGCGCGCGCCGCCGAGCGGGCTGTCGCTGATGACGATTTCGCCGTCGTATTGCTCGATGATCTCCGCCGCCACCGACAGGCCAAGGCCCTGGCCGGGCCGCAGGGTATCCACCCGCTGGCCGCGCTGGAAGATCAGCTGGCGCTTGCTTTCCGGGATGCCCGGGCCGTCATCGTCGATAACGATGGTGAGGTTTTTCTCGGAGTGCAGCGAGGTGATTTCCACGAACTCCAGGCAGTATTTGCAGGCGTTTTCCAACACGTTGCCCATCACTTCCATAAAGTCGTTCTTCTCGCCCATAAAGGTCACTTCCGGCGAGATGTCCAGCGTGATCACCACCCCTTTGCGCTGATAAACCTTGTTCAGCGCCACCACCAGGCTGTCGAGCAGCGCCGGCACCGAGTGGATCTCGCGCGTCAACACCGTCTGGCCGGAGTTGATGCTGGCCCGGTGCAGGTAGTAACCGATCTGCTGCGAGATGCGCCCGATCTGATCCAGCATGATCGGCTCGGCTTCTTCGATGGTGGTCTGCTTGCCGCTGCGCAGTGAACGCAGGGTGCTTTGCAGCACCGCCAGCGGCGTTTTCAGGCTGTGGGTCAGATCCGACAGGGTGGTGCGATATTTGGTGTAACGCTGGCGTTCGTTGCGCACCAGAATGTTCAGATTGCGCACCAGCCCGCGCAGCTCGCTGGGCGGATTCTCATCCAACTGATCGCGCTCGCCGTTCTCCAGCTCGCCCACCTGATTGACCAGCGCCTTGATCGGCCGCAGGCTCCAATAGGCCGCTAGCCACAGCAGCGGCACCACCAGCAGCAGGTTGGCCAGCAGCACATAGCTGAACCACTCCCACACCACGTCGGAGCGTTGCAGCTCTTGCGGAATACTGTCGACCACCACGATGGTCAGCGCCGGCAGCCGCGCCGTCGCGGCATAGGTGTTGACCGCCACCGAGTGGGTCAGCGCGTTCTGATCGGTATCATCATAATTCTTCAGCTGATCCTGCGCTTTGGGGTTGTCCCCCAGCACTTCGCTACTGATGCGGGTATCGGTGTCAATTTCGTAGAAGCCGGACTCCTCCAGCCACTCTTTGTTGATCAGCTTCTCCAGCTCCGGCACCTTGCGCTGGCTCCACAGCAGGTTGCCTTTATCGTCGTAGATAAACACCAGCGTGGGGAAGTTGAGATCGATGTCGGGGGGAATGGCGATGGTGAGCTTGTTGTCTTTCCACTGCGCCAGGCTGAAGAACAGGTTGCTTTCGCCGCGCAGCAGGCGGAAGGCGGTTTTATCGAAGCTGACGATATAGCCGACGACCGCTACCAAACCGTAAGAGAGCGACAGCGCCAGGATCACCCCGGCGGTCGCCATCAGGAAACGGGCGCGTAGCGAAAACGGTTTTTTATTCTTGTTGAACATCATGTTCACTTCGCGTCAAAACGATAGCCCTGGCCACGTACCGTGGTGATCACTTCATGCGGGTATTCCGCCTGCACCTTCTTGCGCAAGCGGCCCATCAGCACGTCGATGGTGTGGCTTTCGCGCAGTTCGGCGTCAGGGTAGAGCTGCAGCATCAACGAATCCTTGCTCACCACCTTGCCGGCGTTGCGAATCAGGGTCTCGATGATGGTGTATTCAAAAGCGGTCAGCTTGATTTGCTGATCGTTGACGCTCAGTTCGCGGCGCGACAGATCGATCTGGAACGGCGGCAGCACGATCACCTGCGAGGCCAGGCCGCTGTTGCGGCGCATCAGCGCCTGCATGCGGGCTATCACTTCTTCCAGGTGGAACGGCTTGGTGACATAGTCGTCGGCGCCGGCTTCCAGCACCGCCACTTTGTCCTGCCAGCTTTCGCGGGCGGTCAGCACCAGGATCGGCAGCTTGGTCTGGTGCGCGCGCCAGCGGCGGATCAGACTCAGGCCATCTTCACCCGGCAGGCCGAGATCGACGATGGCGATATCCGGCGCATGCTCCTGCAGGAAATAATCGGCTTCTTTGGCGTCTTCCGCCGCGTCAACCTGGTGACCCATCTCGCGCATCTGAACGGAAAGGTGGTGGCGCAGCAAACCATTATCTTCAACAACCAGTACTCGCATGGCGAACTCCTGAGACTATGCGGGTGAACATCCTGTCACCCACGCGATAAAAAGGAACACGCTCTGCGGCGTGTCTGGGGATAGCGCGCGGTCACCTGAACCATTTTGGCAAAAAGTGCTGAGGCTATGGTAGGTATAACCCGCCCGGCCCGCAAGAGAGCCGAAGCAATGTATTAAAATAAGCGCTATCAATTTGTTCGCCGCCATTATCGACAAGTTCTGATAAACGTCGGATAAACAGCGGCGGGGCAACGTTAAACGCAACTTAAACACGTCGGGCATTATCGACAGGAGAAAGTATGAACCGGCGCGCTTGAAAAGCTTTAAAGGTACTAATAAGGTATTATTAATGTGTCGGCACACTTTTCAGGAGCGAAGGATGAAGCAGTTAACCCAGGCAGAACGCGTAGCGGGCGCACTTTACGGACAGATGCTGGGCGACGCGCTCGGCATGCCTTCCGAGCTGTGGCCGCGCGAGCGGGTTAAGCGCCACTTCGGCTGGATAGACGGCTTTCTCGATGGGCCGGCGGAGAACTCGGCCGCCTGTTACTTCAAGGCCGGGCAATATACCGACGATACCGCGATGGCGTTGGCGCTGGCCGATGCGCTGCTGGAAGCGGAAGGTGAGGTCGTGCCGGCGCTGATCGCCCGCAACGTAATCCGCTGGGTAGACAGTTTTGACGCCTTCAATAAGAACATTCTCGGCCCCAGTTCCAAACTGGCGTTGAGCGAGCAGAAAGCGGGAACACCGATCGCCGAGTTGGAAAACAACGGCGTCACCAACGGCGCGGCGATGCGCATTTCGCCGTTGGGCTGCGTGCTGCCGTCCGCACCGCTGGAGGATTTCTGCCGGCAGGTGTGGCTGGCCTCCAGCCCGACGCACAAATCCGACATCGCCGTCGCCGGTGCGGTGGCGATCGCCTGGGCGGTGGCGCGGGCGGTAGAGGGCGCGGATTGGGCCTCGATTCGCCAGGCGTTGCCGGACGTAGCGGAATATGCCCAGCGCCGCGAAGAAACGACCTTCAGCCCCTCGCTGGCGGCACGCATTGAGCTGGCGTTTCAGGTGGTGGATGAGGCAGGCGATCCCGAGCAGGCCTCCGAGCGGGTGTATCAGCTGATCGGCGCCGGGGTGAGCACCATCGAGTCGGTGCCGGCGGCGCTGGCGATGGTGCAGCTGGCGCACACCGATCCTACCCGTTGCGCCGTGCTGTGCGCCAACCTGGGCGGCGATACCGACACCATTGGCGCGATGGCCACGGCGATTTGCGGCGCGCTGCACGGCGCCGAAGCGATGGACCCTGCGCTGCTGGCCGAGTTGCGGCGGGTGAACCCGCTGGACGTCGAGGCTTATGCCCAGGCGTTGGTGCGTTTTCGCCGTCGGCGGCAGGGCGAAGCGTCAACGGGTTAACTTTCGCTGGTAAACTCGTACATGTCGCTGCGGCAGAAGCTCTCGCTGTATTCGATCGGCTTTTTATGGTGGTCGAACAGCGTCTGGCGCACGATCAGCAGCGGCATCGGTTCTGACAACAGCAGCGCCTGACGGGTCTCGTCGTCGGCCATCGCCGCGCTGACCTGGCTGCGCAGCGATCCCATCCCCACGTTATTGCGCCGGAAGTAGTCGTACAGCGAGATGCCGATCTCGTCGACGTTGGCAATCGCCGCCGTCACCACGTAGGACACCGCCACCGACATCGGCCGTCGATCGATAAAGTGAATGCGTTTGAGTTGGTAGATCGGCGTTCCGGCCGCCAGTTGGAGCTTTTCCGCCAGTTCGACGCTGGCCGGAACCCGTTCGCGGCTGATCCATTGCGTATCCGGCCGGCGCCCCTGCGATATCACCTCGCCCGAGAATCCTTTGACGTCCGCCAACGAATAGCACAGCTTCGGCTCGGGCCGCTGCGGTTGAATAAAGGTGCCGTAACCGCGCGAACGGCCGATGATGCCGTCCTGCTCCAGACAAGCCAGCGCTTTGCGCACCGTGATGCGCGAGATGCCGAGCTGTTCGGTGAACAGGCGCTCGCTGGGCAGGAAGTCCCCCGCGTTCAGCAATCCTTGCTCGATGGCCTGGCGCACCGAGGCGTTGAAGCGCAGATACAGCGGCATCGCGCCCGCGCTGGCCAGATCTCGCTGCAGTTTGTCCAGCAGGCGCTGGTTGGTCTCCTTGCTCATAGCCGTCCTGTAGCCTCAATGCGATGGCTTATTTAAGGGGATTTCGCCGGGCAGCGCAACCGCCGCCGCCGAGGGTGTGAAATGAGGTAGAGTAGAGTGCCATCGCCCCGAGTTCGGAGAAACAGATTGCCCATGAGCGACAACCCATCCTACATGCACGACGCGGCGATCCTGGCCGCTTTCGCGCAGCAGCGTCAGCAGGGCCTGACCCGGCGTTCGGCGCTGCATCAGGCCCTGCTGCAACTGATCGCCGCCGGGGAGCTGGCCTGGCGAACCCAGTTGCCGCCGAGCCGCGCGCTGGCGGCCCGGCTGGCGGTGGCGCGCGATACGGTGGAGCAGACCTACGCGCGGCTGGAGGCGGAGGGCTACATCAGCCGGTCGGTGGGGCGCGGCAGCTTTGTTCGCTACCGTTGCGACACGCTGCTCGGCCGTGAACTGTTGGCGACGGCGGCGGGGCAAGAGGCGCAGCTGGCGGAGCGCGAGCTGAGCGATCGCGGCCGGGCGCTGCTGGCGGTCAGCCATACGCCGCATACCAACCGTCAGGCGTCGCTGACGCCTTCGCTGGCGGATCTGCGGGCGTTTCCCATCGACGCGTGGCTGCAGTGGGAAAAGCAGGCGCTGCGGCGGCACGGCGAGAGGCTGTTGGGCTATGCCGATCCGCAGGGGCTGCCGGAGCTGCGCGCGGAGATCGCGCTCTATTTGCAGCGGGAGCGGGGCGTCAAGGCGACGGCGGAGCAGGTGATTGTGGTAACCAGCTCGCAGCAGGCGCTGGCGCTGTGCACCCAGGTGCTGTTCGATCCCGGCGATGCGGTGTTCGTCGAAGAACCGGGCTACCAGGGGGCGAAAAAGCTGGTGCAGTCGGCGGGTCTGCAGGCGCGGCCGATCGGCATCGATGAACAGGGGCTGGATGTCGGGCAATTGACGCGCGCGCCAGGCGGCGGGCGGGGCGTTTACATCACGCCGTCCCATCACTATCCGCTGGGGTATTCGCTGAGTCTCGAGCGGCGTCTGGCGCTGTTGCAGTGGGCGCAGCGCCGGCGGGCCTGGATCATCGAAGACGATTACGACGCCGAGTTCAACTACGACCGACAAACCAAGGCGGCGCTGCAGGGGCTGGACAGCGGCGGGCGCACGCTGTACATCGGCACCTTCAGCAAGACGTTGTTTCCGGGGCTGCGCATCGGTTTCATGATCGCGCCGCCGCAGCTGGTGCGCCCGCTGGTCGCCGCCAGGCAGTTTCAGGACGGCTACACGTCGGCGCTGGCGCAGATGACGCTATTCCACTTTCTGCATGAGGGCGGTTACGCCGAGCATCTGCGCAATATGCGCACGCTGTACAAGGCAAGGTTGGATGTGTTGTACGGCGCGGTACTCCGGTATCTCGCGGCCTGGACGCGCCCGGCGCTGCCGCAGGGCGGCCTGCAGCTGGTTTGCCCGTTGGCGGATGCGGCGACGGAGCGACGGCTGGTGGCGGCCGCTGCCGAACGGGGAATGCGGCTGTACGGCCTGGCGGACTTTTACACCGGTGCGCCGCAGCGCGGGGCGCTGGTGCTCGGTTTCTCGGCCTATACGCCGGATGAGATCGTGCGCTTTATCGCCGCGCTGGCGCAGGTGTTCAACGCGCTGCCGGTGGAAAGCGACGGCTAGCATTGGTCTGCTCTTTGTTTTGAATTGGTCCGTATTGCGCCGCCGTCGCGCGGTGTATTCTGCCGCTATCCGATTGTTTCCCTAATGGAAATAATATCTTAACCCCGTGAGGCGCTATGAATCCATCAAACCCTGAAGTGACTATCCGCAGAATCAATGGCGATGACAAAGCGCAATGGCTGGCGCTGTGGCAGGGCTATCTCGACTTTTACCGCGCCGACGTGGCGCCGCAGGTGACCGATCGCACCTTTGAACGTCTGGGGCAGGATGAACAGGTGTACGGGCTGGTGGCGGAGGATGCCGAAGGCCGGCTGTTGGGGCTGATGAATCTGGTGTTCCACCCGTCCACCTGGAGCGCGGTCGGCTATTGTTATATCGAAGATCTCTATGTGTCGCCGCAGGCGCGCGGCCATAAGGTGTCGGAAAAGCTGTTCGAGCAGGCGTATCGGCTGGCGGAGACGCGCGGCAGCGATCGGGTGTATTGGATGACCCAGGAGTACAACGCGCCGGCGCGCTCGCTGTACGACAAAATCGGCAGAAGAAGCTCGTTTATCGTGTATACCCGTTAACCGCAGGAGGCGTGTATGGCAATGAATCGTTATGGTCAGCCGGTTGGCGAACCGATGCCGGATTGGCAACCGGCTCGCCGCCCGGGCGGCGCGACGCTCGGCGGGCGTTTCTGCTCGCTGGCGCCGCTCGAGCCGCAGCGGGATTACGCCGCGCTGTTTGAGGCGTTTCAGCTGGCGCCGGACGGCCGCGACTGGACCTATCTGTCTATCGAACGGCCCGACACGCCGGCGGCGATGCTGCAGCATCTGGAGACGCTGCAGGCCAACCCGACGCTGGTCAATCTGACGGTGTTCGACGCCGCCAGCGACGCGCCGGTGGGGACGGTGGCGCTGATGCGCATCGACGAGGCCAACGGCGTGCTGGAGATTGGCCACGTCAGCTGGTCGCCGTTGATGAAACAACGCTCCAGCGCCACCGAGGCCATCGCGCTGCTGCTGCGCTACGCCTTCGACACGCTGGGCTACCGCCGCTGCGAGTGGAAGTGCGACAGCCACAACGCGCCGTCCCGCCAGGCCGCGCTGCGCTTCGGCTTCCGTTATGAGGGCAATTTCCGTTTTGCGGTGATCGTCAAAGGGCGCAGCCGGGATACCGACTGGTTCGCCATCACCGCTGACCGTTGGCCGGCGGTGCGGCAGGCGCTGGCGCGTTGGCTGAGCGCGGACAACTTCGATGCGCAGGGGCGGCAGATCGCCCGGTTGCAGGTGCTGCGCGGCGAATAATAAGCAAAAAGGCGGCCCGCGGGCCGCCTTTTTATCGGGCTGAAGCGCTTACTTCAGCTCGTCGACCATGGTGGTGGCGCGGCCGATGTAGTTGGCCGGGGTCATCGCCTTCAGACGGGTTTTCTCTTCTTCCGGCAGCGCCAGGCCGTCGATGAACGCCTGCATGCCGGCGGCGTCCACGCGCTTGCCGCGGGTCAGCTCTTTCAGCTTCTCGTAAGGCTTCTCGATGCCGTAGCGGCGCATCACGGTCTGGATCGGCTCGGCCAGCACTTCCCAGTTGTGATCCAATTCGTCCAGCAGGTGCGCCTGGTTCACTTCCAGCTTGCTGATGCCCTTCAGGGTGGACTGATAGGCGATCAGCGCATAGCCCAGGCCCACGCCCAGGTTACGCAGCACGGTGGAGTCGGTCAGGTCGCGCTGCCAGCGGGAAACCGGCAGTTTGCCCGCCAGATGGCCCAGCACGGCGTTGGCCAGGCCCAGGTTGCCTTCGGAGTTTTCGAAGTCGATCGGGTTGACCTTGTGCGGCATGGTGGAGGAACCGATTTCGCCGGCGATGGTCTTCTGCTTGAAGTGGTTCAGGGCGATGTAGCCCCAGATGTCGCGGTCGAAGTCGATCAGGATGGTGTTGAAACGCGCCACGCAGTCGAACAGTTCGGCGATGTAGTCATGCGGCTCGATCTGAGTGGTGTACGGGTTCCAGGTGATGCCGAGCGAGGTGACGAACGCCTCGCTGAACTGGTGCCAGTCCACTTCCGGGTAAGCGACGATGTGGGCGTTGTAGTTGCCGACCGCGCCGTTGATTTTACCCATGATCTCCACGCGCTCCAGCTGGCGGTACTGGCGCTCCATGCGGTAAGCCACGTTGGCGAACTCTTTGCCGACGGTCGACGGGGTCGCCGGTTGGCCGTGGGTGCGCGATAGCAGCGGGATATCGCGATATTCCAGCGCCAGCCCTTTCAGCGCGTCGATGATTTTGCGCCAGTAAGGCAGCACCACGTCCTGACGGGCGCTTTGCAGCATCAGCGCATGCGACAGGTTGTTGATGTCTTCGGAGGTGCAGGCGAAGTGGATGAACTCGGACACCGCGTGCAGCGCAGGCACCGCCGCCACTTTTTCCTTCAGGAAATACTCGACCGCTTTCACGTCGTGGTTGGTGGTGCGCTCGATGGTTTTGATGCGCTGAGCGTCTTCTTCGTTGAATTCCGCGACGATTTTGTCGAGGAAAGCGTTTGCGTCGGCGTCAAAAGCGGGAACTTCCTTGATTTCTGCGCAGGCCGCCAGTTTTTGCAGCCAACGTACTTCAACCTGTACGCGGAATTTCAGCAGACCGTATTCGCTGAAAATGGGGCGCAGTGCGCTGACTTTATCACCGTAGCGTCCATCAACGGGGGAAACGGCGGTCAGTGAGGATAATTCCATCGGTAGCAACTCCTGGGATCGATTAACAATGAGCAACGATATTTTGCGCCTGCTTGAACAGACGATTACGGGAAAACATTAACTGCAGGCGGCTGCCGCCGACCTGTTGCCACAGCACGGCGGCGCGAATGCCGGCCAGCAGTGCGGCGCGAACCTTGGCCTGCACCTGCGGGTTCTGCAGGATGGCCGGTGAGCCGGTCACCTGGATGCGCGGCCCGAGCGGGCTGACCACGTCGACGTAAATGCCGGCCAGCGCGCTGATGATGGTGTCCGACTCCAGATCGAAGTGCGCCAGCTGGCGCTCGAGCTGGCCGAGGCGTTCGCCGAGCGTGTTCATCGCCTGTTTGTTGGCGTTGAGCTTGCGCTCCAGCACCATCAGGCTGATGGTATAGCGGGTCAGTTCCGCGCCAGGCCCTTTGTTGTTGGCGTTAAGCACGCCCATCAGGGTTTCGAGGCCGACCATCAAATGGCGTTCTTCACCGCCGAACACCGCCAGCGTGGAGGGCGGGTCCATCTGCAGCAGGCTTTTCAGCGAGGTCTGAAACGCTTCGCGGTTACATTGCCCTTCATGGGCCAACTGCTGAACCAAACGCGCCGCCTGGCTAATGCCCGCCATGGCCAGCGTGATGTCATAATAATTCTTCGCCACGATTACTCCTGTAAACGCTGTGAACGGTACATGGCTTACTGCATAAGGTTGTGTGTATCGCCAGGGTAACGGCGGCGGCCGCGAACGGGAACGATCGGGCGTGGCTGTAACAACGATGACAACGAATGCCGCGGATCATGCCATAAAATCGAGGGTAAACCCAGCGTCTAATACGCCTGCGGTGAGGCGGATGCGCCATGCGGCGCAGAACTGCGCAAATAGGCGGCGAAAATGGCCGGCGTGGCGACGCGAACATATTGTTGCGGCGGCAAATAAAGTGCGGCGGCTGCATCTATACTGCCAACGTGAACCCTCAAATAAAGACCTTTATATGCACGTGAAAAACAAGCAGCCGCTGCCGGCGGTGACGCTGGCGGCTATCGGCGTGGTGTATGGCGATATCGGCACCAGCCCGTTGTATACCCTGCGCGAATGCCTGACGGCAGAGGAGGGCATCACCATGACGCCGGCCTCGATCTACGGTTTTTTATCGCTGATTTTCTGGCTGCTGACGCTGGTGGTGTCGATTAAATACATCTGTTTCGTGATGCGCGCCGACAACGACGGCGAAGGGGGCATTCTGACGCTGATGTCGCTGGCGATCCGCAAGCTGGATGCGCGCTGGGTACCGGCAGCGGTGCTGATCGGGCTGGTGGGCGGCAGCTTCTTTTACGGCGATGGGGTCATCACCCCGGCCATTTCGGTGCTCTCGGCCATCGAAGGGCTGCAGATTATCGCCCCCGAGCTGGACAGCTTCATCGTGCCGCTGTCGCTGCTGGTGTTGACCGCGCTGTTCGCGATCCAAAAGCACGGCACCGGCAGTGTCGGCAAACTGTTCGCCCCGGCGATGGTCATCTGGTTCCTGACGCTGGCGCTGCTGGGCATCGGCGGCATTCTGCAGCACCCCGGCGTGCTGCGGGCGCTGAACCCTTACTGGGCGGTGAATTTCTTCCTCGAGTACAAGGCGGTGTCGTTCTTCGCGCTGGGCATGGTGGTGCTGTCGGTCACCGGCGCCGAAGCGCTGTACGCCGACATGGGCCACTTCGGCAAAAAACCGATCCGCCTGGCGTGGTTTACGCTGGTGGCGCCGGCGCTGGTGCTTAACTATTTCGGCCAGGGGGCGCTGCTGCTGGCCAACCCGGCGGCGATCAACAACCCGTTCTTCCTGCTGGCGCCGACCTGGGCGCTGATCCCGCTGTTGGTGATCGCCACGCTGGCGACGGTGATCGCCTCGCAGGCGGTGATCTCCGGCGTCTTCTCGCTGACGCGCCAGGCGGTGCGGCTGGGCTATCTGCCGCCGATGCGCATCATCTATACCTCCGATCAGGAGTCCGGGCAGATCTACATCCCGGTGGTGAACTGGCTGCTGTTCGCGGCGGTGTTGATCGTGATTATCAGCTTCAAACACTCCAGCAACCTGGCCTCGGCTTACGGCATCGTGGTGACCGGCACCATGCTGCTGTCGTCGATTCTGCTGAGCATCGTGGCGGTGAAAAACTGGGGTTGGCCGCGCTATCTGGGCGGGTTGATGCTGCTGGTCATGCTGTGCATCGACGTGCCGCTGTTCGGCGCCAACCTGATCAAGCTGGCGACCGGCGGCTGGCTGCCGGTGGCGCTGGGGTTGACCATTCTGCTGATCATGCTGACCTGGAAGACCGAGCGTTCGCGCCTGATCCGCCGGCTGCGCGACAATCAGGAGGGGTTGACCGCGCTGATCGAATCGCTGGAGAAGGCGCCGCCGAAACGGGTGCCGGGCACCGCCGTATTTATGGAGCGCACGCCGCATGCGGTGCCGCTGGTGCTGTTGCATAACCTGAAGCACAACAAGGTGCTGCATGAGCGCGTGGTGCTGCTGACCATCGTCACCACCGACATGCCGTACGTACACAACGTGCAGCGGGTGACGATCGAACAGCTGTCGGCGAGCTTCTGGCGGGTGGTGGCGAGCTACGGCTGGCGCGAGACGCCCAACGTAACGGACATTCTTTACCGCTGCGGGCTGGAAGGGATGAGTTTCACCATGAACGAGACCTCGTTCTTCATGTCGCGCGATACGCTGGTGCTGGGCAAACGGCCCTGGTATCTGCGCATTCGCGGCAAGGTGTTCCAGCTGTTGCAGCGCAACGCGCTGCGGGCGCCGGATCTGTTCGAAATCCCGCCGAACCGGGTGATCGAACTGGGGGCGCAGGTGGAATTTTGAATAAAAAAAACGCTGCGATAACGCAGCGTTTTTCGTTGCCGGCCAATTACGCCAGGCGCTGTTCGATGATGCCGCCACCGAGGCAGATTTCGCCCTGATAGAACACCGCCGATTGGCCCGGAGTGACGGCGGAAACCGGCTCGTCGAAACGCACTTCGATGCGTTCATCGTCGAGCGGGGTCACGGTGCAAGGGATGTCCTGCTGGCGATAGCGGGTCTTCACCGTGCAGCGGAACGGGCCGCTCAGCGGCAGACGATCCACCCAGTGCAGCTGTTGCGCGATAAGGCCGGTGGACATCAGGCGCGGATGATCGTGCCCCTGCGCGACCACCAGCACGTTGTTGGCCACGTCTTTATCCACCACGTACCACGGGTCTTCGCTGCTGTCTTTCATACCGCCGATGCCCAGCCCTTTGCGCTGGCCCAGGGTGTGATACATCAGGCCTTGGTGTTCGCCGACGGTCTGGCCGTCGACGCTGACGATCGGGCCCGGCTGCGCCGGCAGGTAGCGGCCGAGGAAGTCGCGGAACTTGCGCTCGCCGATAAAGCAGATGCCGGTGGAGTCTTTCTTCTTGGCGGTGACCAGCTCCAACTGCTCGGCGATGCGGCGCACCTCCGGCTTCTCCAGCTCGCCGACCGGGAACAGGCTTTGCGCTACCTGCTCGTGGCTCAGGGTGTAGAGGAAGTAGCTCTGGTCTTTGTTGCCGTCGACGCCGCGCAGCAGGCGGCTTTTACCGTCCACGTCCTGGCGGCGCACGTAGTGACCGGTGGCGATGAAATCGGCCCCCAGATCTTCGGCGGCGAACTCCAGGAAGGCTTTGAATTTGATCTCTTTGTTGCACAGGATGTCCGGATTCGGCGTGCGGCCGGCCTTGTACTCTTCCAGGAACAGCTCAAACACGTTGTCCCAGTATTCCGCCGCAAAGTTCACCGTGTGCAGTTCGATGCCCAGCTTGTCGCAGACCGCTTGCGCATCGGCCAGATCGGTCGCGGCGGAGCAGTACTCTTCGTCGTCGTCTTCTTCCCAGTTCTTCATGAACAGCCCAGCGACCTGATAGCCCTGTTGCTGTAACAGATAGGCGGTAACGGAAGAGTCGACGCCGCCGGACATACCGACGATTACTTTTTTCTGGCTGTTGTCTGACATGGGGATCTCACGAACTTGAACACGAACCGTGCTGATAAAAACAAGCGCAGGATTTTACCACGTTGGCCGCGCCGGCGCACTGTTCATCTTGTGCTGCCCGGCGCGCTTAATGCGGCCAGGCGAAGCTGCCGACCAGCGACAGCGGGTAGCGCTCCGGCTGCTGGAAGCTGCGAATGCTCTCCGCCACCAGTGCGGAGCGCAGGTTGGGCGCCTGCAAAATCTCTTCGGCGCTCAGCCACAGGCAGCGATCGATGTCGCTGTCGTGCGGCTCGGTCGGCAGCGGCTGTTCCAGCTCGATAACGAAGCAAAAACGCAGAAACGGCGTGCGATCGGGCGCGATCCACTGGTGCAGACGCAGGAACGCCTGCGGCGCGGCGCGGATGCCGGTCTCTTCCCACAGCTCGCGCTCGGCGGCCTGCACCAGCGTCTCGTCGGCCTCCAGGTGGCCGGCCGGCTGATTCCACAGCGCTTTGCCGTTGATGGTTTCTTCGACAATTAAAAATTTGCCGGCGGCGTGCACCACGCAGGCGACGGTGACGTGCGGTTTGAACATGCGGTCTCCTTACAGCGGTTTGTCGATGCGCCGGTAGATGTCGTCCAGCTCGGCGATGCGGGCGCGGTAACTTTGCAGCAGGCAGGTGGTATCGCCGCCGCACCGCTGGCGCTTGGTCAGCCAGGCCTGCTGGCTGTCCTGCATCGCGCCGCGCGCGCCCATGGCGAACAACCCGCGCAGGAACTGGTATTTGGTGGCCATTTGCACGTCCAGATCGTTCAGCGTGCGGTTGGCGCAGATGGCGCGCTCATCGCCGCCGGCCGCCTTGGCGCAGTCGAAGCTGGCGGCCTGGGCGGCGAGCGGGGCTGCCAGAGCGGCGAGCAGCAGCGCGATCGGAGTGTGTTTCATAACGCCTCCATCAACTGTCGGTCTACAGGGAATCGATGGTTTTCCATTCACCGGGCAGCAGTGAACCCAACGAAAGATTACCCATACTGTAGCGAATCAGGCGCAGGGTAGGGAACCCGATATGCGCCGTCATGCGACGCACCTGACGGTTTCGCCCTTCGAACAGAGTGATTTTCAACCAGCTGGTGGGGATGGATTTGCGTTCGCGGATCGGCGGGTTGCGCGGCCACAGCCACTGCGGCTCGGCGACCAACTCCACCCCGGCCGGCAGCGTGGGCCCGTCTTTCAGCGTGACGCCGCTGCGCAGCGGCGCCAAATCGCTCTCCTGCGGCGCGCCCTCGACCTGCACATAGTAGATTTTGCCGGTGCGCTTGCCCGGCTGGGTGAGCTGCGCCTGCAGCTGGCCGTCGTTGGTCAGCACCAGCAGCCCCTCGCTGTCGCGATCCAGGCGCCCGGCGGCATAAACGTCGGGGAAGGGGATGTATTCTTTCAACGTGGCGCGGCCGGCTTCGTCGGTGAACTGCGGCAGCACGTCGAAGGGCTTGTTGAATAACACAATTCGACGCGGCCCCTTCGCTGCGGCGGGTTTGGCGGTATTCGGCTTGCTGAATCGTTTAACGTTGTGATTTCTAACAGAGAATTTTTTCATAACAGTTGAGATTACGGATGATAAGCGCATTATAACCGAATCCGTTTCGGATTGGCGCGGACCGAATATTCAAGTAGTATCTACACGCATCTTACAAAGCATTAACAAAAATTGCGCTTGAAGGAGAGGTTGATGGAAAGCAAAGTAGTTGTTCCGGCAGAAGGTAAAAAAATCACGGTTGACGCCCAGGGTAAACTGGTTGTTCCTCATAACCCGATCATCCCGTTCATCGAAGGCGACGGCATCGGCGTTGACGTGACTCCTGCCATGATCCACGTGGTTGATGCGGCCGTTAAAAAGGCTTACCACGGCGAACGTAAAATCTCCTGGATGGAAATCTACACCGGCGAAAAATCTACCCACGTTTACGGTAAAGACGTGTGGCTGCCGGACGAAACTCTGGACCTGATCCGCGACTACCGCGTCGCCATCAAAGGCCCCCTGACCACCCCGGTCGGCGGCGGCATCCGTTCTCTGAACGTGGCCCTGCGCCAGCAGCTGGACCTGTACGTGTGCCTGCGCCCGGTGCGTTACTACCAGGGCACCCCAAGCCCGGTGAAACAGCCTGAGCTGACCGACATGGTGATCTTCCGCGAAAACGCCGAAGACATCTACGCCGGCATCGAGTGGAAAGCCGGCTCCGCCGAAGCGGACAAAGTGATCAAATTCCTGCGCGACGAAATGGGCGTGAAGAAAATCCGCTTCCCAGAGCAGTGCGGTATCGGCGTGAAGCCATGCTCCGAAGAAGGGACCAAGCGTCTGGTGCGTGCGGCGATCGAATACGCCATCACCAACGACCGCGACTCCGTGACCTTGGTTCACAAAGGCAACATCATGAAGTTCACCGAAGGTGCCTTCAAGGATTGGGGCTATGAGCTGGCGCGCGAAGAGTTCGGCGGCGAGCTGATCGATGGCGGCCCATGGCTGAAGATCAAGAACCCGAACACCGGCAAAGAGATCGTGGTTAAAGACGTGATCGCCGACGCCTTCCTGCAGCAGATCCTGCTGCGCCCGGCGGAGTACGACGTGATTGCCTGTATGAACCTGAACGGTGACTACATCTCCGACGCCCTGGCGGCCCAGGTAGGCGGCATCGGTATCGCACCGGGCGCCAACATCGGCTCCGACTGCGCGCTGTTCGAAGCGACTCACGGCACCGCGCCGAAGTACGCCGGCCAGGACAAAGTGAACCCAGGCTCTATCATCCTGTCCGCAGAGATGATGCTGCGTCACATGGGCTGGTTCGAAGCGGCTGACCTGATCGTTAAAGGCATGGAAGGCGCCATCGCTGCCAAGACCGTGACCTATGACTTCGAACGCCTGATGGAAGGCGCTAAGCTGCTGAAATGTTCAGAGTTTGGCGACGCTATCGTTAAACACATGTAAGGGTGTTTGGCGTTTGAATGAGAGCGGGAGCCTTAGGGCTCCCGTTTTTTTGTTGTTTAAATATGAGTGAGGTATCGGGCAGGCTCACTGAGCGGCGTTAGCCGATTCACGCACCACCAGCACAGGGCAATTGGCGTGGCGGACAACGGCGGTGGCGTTAGAGCCGAGGAGATAAGTGATCGCAGAAGGGCGGTTGGAACCCATCACGATAATCTCCGCGTTAAGCGCATCAGCAAGTTCCAGGATCTGATCTTTAGGATCGCCGACGGCAACATGCGTGGTCACTCTATCTTCAGGCACGCTGAATTGTTTTGCTGCTTTTGCCAGCCCCTCGGTTGCTAGCGCAATGGTTTCATCTTTGGTTTCTATCGCTGCCGTGGCGGCAAAGCCGAAAGCGGCGTAGGTGGCGCGTGACGGGATCACTGCCAGGAAATGGACGTGGGAGTCTTCGAGCTTAGCGAGCGCGTTGACATGCGGGATGACCTGCTGCGTTAATTCCGGCTCGGTAATGTCCACGGGAACCAAGATAGTTTTGTACATACTCCCTCCTTATCGTTTTCAAATAACTCCACTTCTCAGATTATAGCTGCCCGACGCCAGGAAAACGGCGATCGGTATGGCAGAACCAAAGAAACTGGCCGCCAAAAGGTAAAAATATGCGGAAATCATTGTTGTGGCAATAGGTTAGAAGTCGGGTTGCCAGGAAGGCCAGCACGAGCCGGAACGCCCAGAAAACTACAGCCGCGTTTACTTGCGTTCCTGAACATCCGTGACTAAGTGTGAACCCGCCACTCTTTTTCAAGCAACGCATAGACGAACGTATTATCATATTTCTCTTCGCCGTCATTTTCCGATGCAAACGAGACAAACTCCCTGAAGCAGCCCTCCTGGCGCATATGAAGACGATCGCAAAGTCTTTGCGATGCCGTGTTGTAGTCTTCAACGTAAGCATACAAGCGTCTGGCATCTTTTTGCGTAAACAAATAATCAAACAGCGCCGCGACGGCTTCAGTGGCAAAACCTTGGCCTTCATAGCGCGAGTTAAAGTGCCAGCCAACGCTCCAGGTATTTGGGTCCGGTTCTTCGCTGTTATCGGCGAACAGATGACCGATGAGTTCATCGTTCTCTTTAAGACAGACAGCGAATTGACTGGCATCGAAAGCGCGTTTTTTGACTTCTTCGACCGCCTCTGCGGGGGACGCGAGTTTCTCATCATGAAAACAAGGTGTTCGGGGTAATGACAGATAGTCAAAGAGCGCATTGGCGTCTTTGCTCTGAAATGTGCGGATGATGAGCCGCGGCGTGTGGGAGATGATCATAATGCCTCATCAAAATAGGTATGTTGGCGGTTATTCTAACATTAGCCATGTTGACGCCGGGATAAATATGCTGCTGTTAATTCGGAGTAAATGACGGATGTTTAAGCATTGTTGACGCAGATACACCTTTATCAAGGCTTATGACAATTCGATAATTTCGATTGACCTGATAACGCTGGCGGGCCAATTATCCACCGATTTATCCATAAGGACAGGGATATGAAAATAATGCACTCAGGCTACAAAACCGGCGTCGCCACATTATTGGCGGCGATGACCGCGCTGACATTAACGGGGTGTGCCAAGCATACTACCCCCAGCCAAAACGATCCGGTAAATAAAGAGGTTGACGATCTTTTCGCCAACCTCGGCGACCCAAAGACGCCTGCGCCGGGAAAAGAGAAATTACATTACATGGCTCAGGTGCAAGCTGAGATTCAACGTCATTTAAAAGACGCCGCCATCTACTCAGGCCAACGCTGTACATTGCGTATCACGCTGGCGCCGGACGGCCTGCCAATCGGTGTTCGAACTGAAGGTGGCGATCCGGCTCTTTGCCGTGCGGCGATGAAGGCGGTTACCGATGCGCGTCTGCCTAAGCCGCCAACGCCAGAGATCCATAAGGCGTTCCAAATAATCACATTGGAATTTCACCCGCAGTGAAATAAAGGGCGGTAACTGCGATGCTAGATAATTAAACCAAAGTCACGGGTCGCACTTTCATGCGGCCCGTGACTTTGCGGCTTTGCCACGTTCCGTATCGCGCTTTTCTACGCTGAACCTGGATTTTTGGCACTATTTCACGGTATATACCGCCAGGGTTACCGATACATCATCGCGCTCACGCGTTCGGCCGGATCTTTAAAACCGTTGCTGCGCATCGTTACCACATAGTAGCGATAGTGATGTTTCTGTGCGTATTCGCGCACCAGATCTTCGGCGAACAGGCCGCTGAAGGTGACGGTGGTGACGAACGTCAGCCCTTTCACTTCGTAGGTGCTGATCTCTTGCGGGGCGCCGATATACGGCGGCGGGAACACGGTTTTGTGATACTGGCAGCCCGCCAGCAGCAGGGTAAACAGCAGGGGGATAACGGATGTTGGCGGTAATCTCATCGGGACATACTTTCCTTTCTTGGCGTGTGTTTTAGTCACATCTATAGATGTTTTTATCCCAGCACGTTAATACAGTCTGACATCCACCGACTGCTGTTGCAGCCAGGTGCTGACGTAACCGTAAGCGGCATAGAAGGCCAGCAGCGCGAAGAGCAGTACGGAAAGCGAGGCCAAAAACTTGACGTCGCCGTGCTTCGACAGCTGATAGGCGCAATAAATAAAGGCCAACAGGCACAGCAGGGTGAAGGCGATGGCCAACGTGGCGTAGAGAATAAGCATAACGAAACCCGTTCTTCCTTGTGAGCCGGGCAAGGATACCATAGACGAAAAAAAAGGGCCCAAACGGGCCCCTGCCTGATACGGCGCGAGAGCGTTACTCCGCCGCGTCGGGATGATTTTTGCCTTCCTCGATGAATTCTTCGTCGATCTCTTCGATGTTTTCCTCGCTGTCGCGGCCGGACAGGATGTTCCAGCAGGCGATGAACAGCGCGGCGATCAAGGGGCCGATGACGAAGCCGTTGATGCCGTAGATCTCCATGCCGCCCAGGGTGGAGATCAGGATCAGGTAGTCCGGCATTTTGGTGTCTTTGCCCACCAGCAGCGGGCGCAGGATGTTGTCCACCAGGCCGATCACCACCACGAAGAACACCACCAGGAAAATGGCTTTCCACAGCATGCCGGTGGCGAAGAAGTAGATCACCGCCGGCACCCAGATGATGGCGGAGCCCACCGCCGGAATGATCGACAGGAACGCCATCAGCGCGCCCCACAGCAGGCTGCCGTCGATGCCGGTAAAGTAAAACGCCAGCCCGCCGAGCGCACCTTGCACCACGGCGACCACCACCGTGCCCTTGACGGTGGCGCGGGAAACGGCGGCGAACTTGACGAACAGATGGTGTTTCACGTGCTGGGAGAGCGGCAGCGCTTCGAGTGCCAGGTTCACCAGATAGGGGCCGTCTTTCAGCAGGAAGAACAGCAGGTAGAGCATCACGCCGAAGCCGACGACGAAGTTGAAGGTGCCCTTGCCGATCAGGAACACGCTGCCCGCCAGGTATTGCCCGCCCTTGAGCGCCACGTCAGAAAGCTGCTTTTGGATCTCGGCGGCGCTGTTGAGGTTATGCTCCGCCAGGAAGCGCTGCGCCCAGCCGGGCAGGTGGCGCATAAAGTCCGCCAGCATGGTCGGCAACTGGCTGTTGTTGGTCTGCAGCTTGGTGTAGATCACGTTGAATTCCATCGCCAGCGACGAGGCGATGATCGCCAGCGGCGTGAACACGATCAGGCAGATCAGTGCCACCGTCAGCAGCGACACCACGCCGTTGCGTTCGCCAACGTACTGCTTCAGCTTCTTTTTCACCGGGTGGAAAATCACCGCCAGAATAATCGCCCACAGCACCGAGGAGTAGTAGGGCCCCAGCACGTCGAGAAAGGCGGCGGTAACGATAAACAGGATCAGAATAAAGAATCCTTTGGAAATGCCTTTAGACATCATAGTCGTCCCTCAAAAGATGAATTTTCAGCATAGATGATCTGAATGAAAACAACACTATCATCACCTTTACTTAACCGGTAGGGGATTTTTAGTGGCGTATTCCATAGGGTTATTAAGGGCAAGGCGGGCGCCGCGGGGTGAACCGGCGGCGGCGCGAGAAAAGAAAGAGGGCTAAATAATTAACAAAATTTATGTATTTTGTTTCATTTTGTGAGCCGCGCTTGTCGCCTGCGTCAGGCTTTCCTAGTGTTGATGAGGGCGGCCGTTCGCCCGATACCACGAAGGAGCATGCAAATGACTGAACACAAAAGACTTGCCGTTATCGAAAAGGCACTGCTGATCGTTTTCGCCGGCGTGCTGATTTACCTTGCCGCGACCGGTGCCTTGTCATTATCGGGTCTGGACCATCACTGGCCTTATCCTTCGCGCTGAGCGTGATTGATCTCACCACGCAGACCCGATAACGATAACTAGCGGCTGTACCCTACGACACTGGACTCACAGAATAAATCACCCGTCATTCGCCTCGTTCTTTGGCGCGCAGGGCGGTGACGCTCTCGCCACCGACGCCCCAGTTGTCGGTTGCCACCTCGTCAATCACCACGAAAGTGGTGTGGCGCGGCTTATTCAGCACCCGCTCCAGCAGCGCGGTGGATCCCTCGATCAGCATGCGCTTTTGCGCGGCGCTGACCCCTTCGTCGGTCACTTTAATGTTGACGTATGGCATGACGTTTCTCCCCGTTTTACCAGACGCCGGCGGTTGCGCCGCCGTCAACCGCGAGCACCGTGCCGGTGACGAAATTAGCGTCGGTCAGATACAGCACCGCATCGACGATGTCCTGCGGCTGGCCGACACGGCCGGTTGGCGCCAGTTGCCGCATCTGCGCCAGACTCTGTTCATCATTTTGATGCATCGGCGTGGCGATGATGCCGGGCGCCACGGCGTTGACCATCACGTTGTGCGGCGCCAGCTCCAACGCCAGCTCGCGCACGGCGTGGTTAAGGCCGCCCTTGATCAGCACCGGCAGCAAGGCGGGCACTTTGCTGTTGGGCTGCATGGCGATCGACGCGGTGATGGCGACGATGTGGCCGGCGCTGCGTTGCTGCATATGCCGGGCGGCGGCCTGCGCCGGGTAGAAGAAGCCTTTCAGATTGGTTGCCACCATCGCGTCGACCTCCTCCGGCGTATAGTCGGCAATCGGCTTGGCGATAAATATGCCGGCGTTATTGATAAGAATATCCACCTGGCCAAAAGCCTGTATTGCCAGGCTGAACAACCGTTCGGCGGTTTCCGGCAGCGCGATGTCTCCCGGCGCCAGCAGCAGATTGGCCGGGCGACCGAGTTTGTCCGCCGCCGCCTGCAGCCGTTCAAGCGAACGGGCGTTTGCGACAACCTGATAGCCGCGCGCCAGGTAGGCTTGCGCGATGGCGAATCCCAAGCCGCTTGATGCGCCCGTGACAATGACCGTTTTTACTTTGCTCATTTTCTCTCCTCGACAGGATAGTGATTGACCGTATGTGAACGGTAATCCATACCTGTTGGTTGAAAAATGAGGGGGAAAGAACTTTAATTTATACCTCATGTAATGAATTGGCAGAAAGAGATATGCAACGCCATTTTGACGACGTTCAGGTCGGCAGTATCGAGCTGTTTTGCCTGACGGTAGAAACCGGCAGCTTCACCGCAGCGGCCAATGCCGCCGGGATAACCCCTGCGGCGGTCAGCCGCTCGGTCGCGCGGCTGGAGGCGCGATTGCAGGCGAAGCTGTTTATCCGCACGACGCGCCAGATGCGCGTCACGGATGTCGGCCAGCGTTATTACCTGGAATGCCGCCGGGCGCTGAGTCAGCTGATGGAGGCCGAGGCGAGAATTTCCGGCGAACGGGACAAACCGGTGGGCACGCTCAGCATCAGCGTGCCGACGCTGTATGCGCATTTTAGGCTGTTGCCGCGCTTGCCCGAGTTTGCGCATCGCTATCCCGATCTCAAGCTGAATCTGCACGTCAGCAATCAGAATATCGATTTCTCCGAAGATAAATTCGACGTCGCCATTCGCGGCAGCGAGCTGAACGACTCCGGCCTGGCGGCGCGGCGTCTGGAGGAGGCTGAACTGATCGTGGTGGCGACGCCGGGCTATTTGCAGCGCCACCCTGCGCCGCTCACGCCGGCGGATCTGGCCCGGCACGATTGCATTCAGTATGCGTTGCCCAGCACCGGCAGAAAAACCGCCTGGACGTTTAAGGTTCAGGGCGAAAATAGCAAAGTGGAAACTGCCGGGCGCTGGCTTTGCCAGGAAGATTACCTCGCTACGCTGACGTTGGTGAAAAGCGGCGCCGGACTGATGCAGGTGTATCGCTTTACCGTCGAACAAGAGTTGAGCAGCGGGGCGCTGGTCGAGGTATTGAAAGATTACGCCGGCGCCTCGCGTCCCTTCATCCTGCTTTATCCCTATGCGCGCTTCGTCCCGCTCAAGGTACGGAAATTCATCGATTTCCTGACGCCAGCGTAGCCGCCAGCGCCAATACCGCTCCAGACACCGCCGCCGCCAACACCAGCCACGCCGGGGCCGCCCAGCCGGCCGCGGCCACGATGGAGCTCAGTGCGATCGGGCCGATCACCTGGCCGAGGTAGTTTCCCTGCATCACCAGCCCGAGGCTCAGCGGCAGCAGCGTCGGTTCCGGCGTCGCCGCCGGCGTGGCGGCCAGAATGGTGGCGGGCAGTATGCCGGCGATGGCGCAGAACAGGAAACACAGCGGGATCAGCAGGCCGTTGGGCGTCATCGGCAGAAAAATGCCGACGCCGAAGGCCCCGATCAACAGGCTGGTGGCGGCGAGCAGCGTTCTGGCGGACAGGCCGCGCGACAGCAGCACGCCGGCGGCGAGGTTGCCGATGATGTTGGCGGCCACCGCCGCCGCGCTGATACCGCCGGCGGCAGCCAGCGACAGGCCGATGCGCTGCATCAGGAAGATCGGCAGAAAGGTCATCACCGAGAAAAACTGCAGGTTGTATGTGGTGAACATCAGCGCCAGCAACAGCGGCTGACGCGCTCGCAGCATCGCTCCCAGCGCTTGCCGCAGCGGCAGAGACGGCGAGTGCGCGTCGGCGGCGCGGCGGGATGTGGTCAGCGGCAGCAGCAGGGCGGCCAGCAGCGTCAGTGCCGCACCGGCCTGCCAGCTCTGTTGCCAGTCGGCCAGATGCGGACCGAAAAACAGCGAAATGGCGATGCCCGCCGGCATAAAGGTGCTCCAGATGCCGAATACCAGGCTGCGCTGCGCCGGAGCGACGATGCGGTTCAGCACCGCCGGCGAAGCGACCACCACGATCACGAAGCCGAGCCCCTCGACAAAGCGGCTGACGATCAGCCCGCTGAAGTCGTGCAGCGTGGCACCAACGAAGCTGGCGGCGCTGATGATCAGCAGCCCGAGCGCCAGCAGGCGCCGGTCGCCCCAGCGGCGCACCAGCAGCCCGGCGGCGATGCCGGCGAACACCCCAACGAAGGGAAAGGCCGAGATGACCCAGCTGAGCGCCTCCAGCGAGCGGCCGAACTCGTCCTGCAGCGCCGGCAGCGCGATGGTGGCCTTGCCTACGTGCAGCGCCGCGGCGATGCCGGCGAACAGCACGTTGATGACGGCCAGCCAGGGCGTGGCGGCGGGGAGAACGCGGTCGATGGCGTCCGGTTTAATCGCGGTCATAACACTCTCCAGTAGCGGCAACGTCATCACTATGCCTCTGCGCTACGGCAAAGGCCGTTCAAATGCTGCGCTATCACGTGGGGAAACTATTCATTTCGAGCTTTATTGACGGTACGCCTTCGTTGTTTGGTGCGCCAGCGTGCCGCCCGGCGTGGACGCTCGCCCCCCTGCAGCGGTTTACTGTTCCGGCACGCAGCAGGCGTGTTGAATTCATTTTATAAGGAGCAGTGTATGTCAGAGATGATGAACGAGAGTGGAGCGCCGGCCATTGAATGGAGCTATGGCGGCCGGGGCGATGATATCAGCAGCAGCCTGAGCCTCGACACGGTTGAGGAGCAGCCGCAGGGCTTTCTGATGACGGTCGATCGGCCGGTGCAGATCTTTACAGAGGCGCTGTCGCCGATCATGGCCTTTGTCACGCTGCTGCGCCCGCTGTATGCCAAGACCAGCGAGGGCTTCCAGTTCGTGCCGGTTTCCAATCCCTGGACCGACGTGCAGCGCCTGCCGGCCAGCGCGGGCTATCTGGGGGTGCAGGTCAACGCCGGCCTGTTCTTCCACGGCGCCAAGCCGACGCACTATAAAGATCGCGACGGCCAGATGAAGCCTATCGACGGCGGCACTATTTTGCAGAACATCACCGTGCTGCATCAGGTGGCCCAGCCGCTGGGGCCTGGCGAAGGCGCGGTCTGAGCCGGCAGTGCTACCACGGGGCCGGACGCGGCCCCTTATCGCGCCTTGAAACCGTGCGCCGGTTGGGTAAAACTGGCTGCCTATTCAAGGAGAAGAGTATGTACAGCGACAACGAGAAAAAGTTTTATATCATCCTCAACCGCAATCACGAACCGGCCACGCTGTTTAACGCCTCCTGCCATCTGACGGCGGGCATCACCGATCTGATCGAACAGCGCGAGTTTCACCACTACCCGAGCAGCCTCGACGGCGTCAGCGCCAACATGAGCCATTATCCGATCGTGATCCTGCAGGCCAAGAACAGCAGCCAGCTCAGCAACCTGATCCTGAAGTGCAAGGAAGAGGGCGTGCTGTCCAACTTCTTCACCACCACCATGCTGTCGCATTCCGCCGAGCAGCAGATCGCCGACACTGCCAACACGCCTTACGAGCAGTTGGATTTCGTGGCGGTGGCGCTCTACGGGGATACCGAACAGCTTAAGCCGCTGACCAAGAAATTCTCCGTCTATCGCTGAAAACGCGCTATCTCAGACGCTGGCGCCGTCGTAGGCGTGGATCTGCAACGTATCCAGCGCAATGGCGGGCACACAGCGCAGGTTAACGGCGCACATCGCGGCGCCGTCCGGCGCGGTGCCGTAGGCGAAGGGCTGGGCGCCGCAGACTCGGCAGAACTGATGACGTATTTTGTGCTGATTGAAGGTGTAGGTGCTGAGCTGGTCTTCGCCGCTGTTCAGCGTGAAGGCGGCGACGGGAAAGAAGGACAGCAGCAGCCCTTTGCGGCGGCAGATCGAACAGTTGCAGCTGAGGGCTTCGGTAGGCAGTTCGGCGTCGACGGAGAAGGTGACGGCGCCGCAGTGGCAGCTTCCCTGGAATGACATGGCGATGATCCTGTGACAGGGGAGAGTGTTTGCCCAGTATAGTGCAATTTATCGCCACTCGGCCGCGCCGGGCGCGGTTTCCTTAGTAAATGCGCGGTTTTCTGTTAGGTTAGAGATTAACGTCATCAAAAGGAGAGCGCGATGTTAGAACATTACTACCCAGCGAATATGGGCGCCAAACCGGTCACGGACGAGCAGCACAAACGGCTGGTGGCGGTACAGGCGGCGCTGGAATTGATCAAGGCCACGCTGTCGGACACCAACGACGGCAACGGCGTGGACTTTCAGCTGAAGGCGGCGGAAAAGCATATCGGTCCGATGGCCGACGCCATTCAGGAAGCCCTGAAATAACGGCTTGTCGCCAGCTAAACCGTCCATACCGGGCGGTTTTTTTTTGCGCTGATTACTGCGATTTTTTTAGTAGCGCATTGCCTTTTTACCGGCTGGTGCGGCTGCCGGCGCGGTTCTACTCTGAAGATCCCAGTCATCATCAGGTGCCCGCCCATGTTTCGCTTCAGCCTATTTTCTGTCTTATTGCCGCTCAGTCGGCGCGTCACCCTGCTGGCCGGCGTAACGCTGTTTTTCAGCGGCGTGCCGCCGGCAAACGCGACGCAACGCATCGAGTTTTCGCCGGATCCCGCCGGCGCCTACCCTGAGGGCATCGCCTGGAATGCGCGCGCCGGCGCGTTTCTGGTGTCCTCCCTGCGCGGTGGCCAACTTGGGTTAGTCTATCCGGATGGTCGCTATCGGCGTTTTTCCATCGGCAAGGGGTTAATCACTACCTCCGGCATGCTGGTGGACGCCGAGCGCAACCGGGTGCTGGTGTGCAACGAAGACGTGGGCGTGTCCCTCCACTCTGCCGCCGGCACGCGCAATCGCGTAGCGCAGGTGTTGGAGTTCAGCCTCGATACCGGCGTGCTGCAGCAGAGGTACGATCTTTCATCGCTAAGCCATGGCCCGACGTTGGCCAACGATCTGACGCTCGACGCGCAGGGTAATATCTACGTGACCGACAGCTTCCAGCCGCAGATTTACAAGATTGACCGTGCAACGCGCCAGGTGTCGATTCTGGTGCGTTCGGCGCGTTTGATGCCGGCCGACGCACCCGCCGCAGCGCAGGGTACGCAGCCTTATCTCAATGGCATCGTCTATCACCCGGACGGCTTCCTGATTGCGGCGGACTACACCCGGGGGCTGCTGTGGAAAGTGACGCTGGATAACGCGCCTGCGGTAAGTGCAATCAGGTTGCCGCAACGCTTAAAAGGGCCGGACGGGTTGCGGCTCAAAAACGCCAACGAACTGGTGATCGTACAGTCTTTTCCAGGGGAAAAGGGGAGCATGTCCGGTGACGTGACGCTGCTCTCCTCGTCCGACGGCTGGGCTAGCGCGCGTATCGCCGCGGTTGCCGCGCCGCCGGAATTGGATGGGCCGACCGGCGCCGCGTTGCGCGATGGCGAGGTGTGGGTGGTCAATTCCCGTTATCCCCGGTTGTTTGCCGACGTCGCTCAGGCGGAGAAAACCAGAACGTTCAGCATCGTCAAGGTTGCGTTAGAACAGCCTGCGCCAAAGGCACGCTGATCGACGCCGGTTGCCAACCCTGCCGGAATAGGATTAAATGCCGCACTGACTGTATAAATAAACAGGTGTGCTGCGATGAGTCTGATATTGAAGGGTGAAAAGATTGACCGTAACCGCTTTACCGGCGCGAAGATTGAAAACGGTAGCTTTATGCTGTGCGATTTTTCAGGCGCCGATCTGACCGGCACCGAGTTTATCGGCTGCCAGTTTTACGATAGCGACAGCCGGCAGGGGGGCAATTTCAGCCGCGCGATACTGAAAGACGCGAGTTTTAAAAGCTGCGATTTATCGATGGCGGATTTCCGTCACGCCGACGCGTTGGGCGTCGAGATCCGCGAGTGCCGCGCGCAGGGCGCCGATTTTCGCGGCGCCAGCTTTATGAATATGATCACCAGCCGCACCTGGTTTTGCAGCGCCTATATCACCAAAAGCAACCTGAGCTACGCTAACTTCGCCAAGGTGGTGCTGGAGAAGTGCGAGCTGTGGGAGAACCGTTGGCACGGCGCGCAGGTGCTCGGCGCCAACTTCAGCGGCTCCGATCTGTCCGGCGGCGAGTTCTCTGGTTTCGACTGGCGTGCCGCCGACGTTACCGGATGCGATTTGAGCAATGCCGAACTGGGCGAGTTGGATTTGCGCACCACCGATCTGCAGGGCGTCAAAATGGACAGCCACCAGGCCGCGCAGCTGCTGGAGCGGCTGGGGATCGCGATCATCGGCTGAGCAACTGCCGCAGCCCCAGTGCGATGATCAAGGTGCCGCAGGCGCGATCGATCCAAGCCTTGCTGCGGCGGTAGGCGCCGGCGACAGGCGCGTGCGACAACACCAGGGCGACCAGCCCGTACCACAAGCTGGCTATCACCGCGACTTCCAGCAGCATGGCGAAAAAAGTCGGCGTAGAAACATGGCTGGGTGCCGCTGATGAGAAGACGGCGGCGTAAAACGCAATGGATTTGGGGTTGGCGATGTTGGTGGCGATACCCTGCAAAAAGGCGGCGCGAAAACCGCTTTTTCCGGTGGCCGCTGGGGTGCCGGAAGAGGGCGCCGCCTGGGCGATAAGCCGATAGCCGAACCACATTAAATAGCCGGCGCCGGCGACTTTAATCGCCACCGCCAACCAGGGGAACAGGGCGAAAACCACGCCGATGCCCAGAAGGGCACTGCTCGCCCAGAACAGATTGACCAGCACAATGCCGGCCACTAAGGCAAACGCCTCTGCCCGGCGTGCGGAAACGGCTTTGTGAGCGACGGCGACGAAATTAGGGCCGGGGATCACCACGCCGACAATATACACGGTGAAAACGGCGAGTACGGCGGACATATCGACCATGAAAGATTGCCTGTTACAACAAGAGTACCGTTAGTTTTATAACGAATCCCGCACAGAATCCACTCGACCAATTGCACCGGCGTCCCGATGGCGGCCGGGGAGAATTACGCATGCGGCGCATGCCTGGGGCACCGAGGTGATAGCGCCCGTCGAGCGTTTGCCGAGGGGGCAGGCGAGCGACCCGGCGCTGGGCTAAACTTAAGGTGCATAAGAAACATGCGGCAAGGAGCGCCATCCTGTTCACGGTTTTGATGCGGAGGGCCGCCACTATGGCTTATCAGCATATCGTTGTCGCCACGGATCTCAGCGAAGACGCCGAGTTCCTGCTGGGCAAGGGCGCCAGGTTGGCCGCCGCGCTCAATGCCAAACTCTCCCTGATCTACATCGACATTCATCGCGCCGGTTATTACGTCGATCTGGGCGTGGGAGATTATAACTACACCGATCGCACCTTTTCGGAGCGGGTGAAGAACATGCTCAATGCGATCAAAGGGCAGTCGTCTTATCCGGTCGAAGAAGTGATCGTCAGCCGCGGCGCGTTGACGGAAGAACTGAACCGGGTGGCACAGGAAAAAGGGTTCGATCTGGTGATTTTCGGCCACCATCACGATGTCTGGAGCCGGCTGGTCTCTTCGGCTCGCCAGGCGATCAACGAGCTGAACGTCGATCTGTTGGTGGTCCCCATCGAGAAAAAATAGTCGCGGCCGCCTCTGGGCGGCTGCCGTTTTTCATTCGCATCGCTTATCTCTGTATGACCATAACCGCTGATTCGCAATAATTCCGCCGGCTGACAATCCGGCTTGTGAATAGTGACTGCCCGTAATTTTATTTTCTCTATCAGTATGTTGGCCAAAATCCGATAAAGGTTAACCCAGCGCATTGAAATAGCTGACATACCTCCTTTTGGTTAATAAACCGCACGTTTTGACTGGCTCTCAGGGGGACTGCGACTTATCCTCGGGTCATGAGATTTGTATGACTTATATAAATACGTTCACATGGAGGAGGTCTCATGCGTTTTGACAATAAAGTCGTGGTTATCACCGGTGCGGGCAATGGCATGGGGGAAGCGGCGGCGCGGCGTTTCTCCGCCGAGGGCGCGATCGTGGTGCTGGCCGACTGGGCCAAGGAAGCGGTAGACAAAGTCGCCGCTTCACTGCCGAAGGGCCGGGCGATGGCGGTGCATATCGACGTATCCGATCACGTCGCGGTTGAAAAAATGATGAATGAGGTGGCGGAAAAGCTGGGCCGCATCGACGTCCTGCTGAACAACGCCGGCGTGCATGTGGCGGGCAGCGTGCTGGAAACCAGCATCGACGACTGGCGTCGCATCGCCGGGGTCGATATCGACGGCGTGGTGTTCTGTTCCAAATTTGCCTTGCCGCACCTGCTGAAAACCAAAGGCTGCATCGTCAATACCGCGTCGGTGTCCGGCCTGGGCGGCGACTGGGGCGCGGCTTATTACTGCGCGGCGAAAGGCGCGGTGGTCAACCTGACGCGCGCCATGGCGCTGGATCACGGCGGTGACGGCGTGCGCATCAACTCGGTCTGCCCGAGCCTGGTGAAAACCAACATGACCAACGGCTGGCCGCAGGAGATCCGCGACAAGTTCAATGAGCGCATCGCGTTAGGCCGTGCGGCGGAGCCGGAAGAAGTGGCGGCGGTGATGGCGTTCCTGGCCAGCGACGACGCCAGCTTTATCAATGGCGCCAACATTCCGGTCGATGGCGGGGCGACCGCCTCGGACGGCCAACCGAAGATCGTCTAAGCGTTAACCCACAGGCCCGGCCAGGATGACCGGGCCTGCTGTTTTAGACGCCGATACGATCGCGCAGCGTGTAGTAGGCCGCGCCGATGGCGGTGAACGGGATCTGCAGATTGCGCCCGCCGAAGAACGGCAGGTGCGGCAGCTTGGCGAAGGCGTCGAAGCGTTCGGCGTCGCCGCGCATCAGCTCGGCGATCAGCTTGCCCGCCAGATGGGTGCAGGTCACGCCGTGGCCGCTGTAGCCCTGCATGTAATATACGTTATTCTCCAACCGGCCGAACTGCGGCATGCGCGACAGCGTCAGCAGGAAGTTGCCTGTCCAGCGATAGTCGATACGCACCCCTTTCAGCTGCGGGAAGGTCTTCAGCAGCTTTGGCCGGATCAGGTTGTCGATGTCGTCCGGATCGCGTGCGCCGTATACCACGCCGCCGCCGTACAGCAGGCGATGATCGGCGGTGATGCGGTAATAATCCAACAGGTAGTTGCAGTCCTCCACGCAGTAGTTCTGCGGGATCAGCGCCTGCGCGATCTCCGGCGCCAGCGGTTCGGTGGCCACCACCTGGGTGCCGCACGGCATGCTGCGCTTGGCCAGCCGCGGCTCCAGCTTGTCGCCCAGATAGGCGTTGCCGGCGACGATGACGAAGCGCGCCTTCACCTGGCCGTTGGCGGTGCTGATGAGCGCCGGTTCGCCGTGGCGGATGTTCGTCACCGCCGATTGCTCGAAGATGCGCCCGCCCTGCAGGCGAATCGCCTCGGCCTCGCCCAGCGCCAGGTTGAGCGGATGGATGTGGCCGCCGCTGTGATCGAGCAGCGCGCCGACGTAGCGATCGCTGGCGACCTCCTGGCGCAGCCGATCCGCATCGAGCAGCTCGAGCTGGGTATTGCCGTAGCGCTCCCAGTTGCGCTTTTGCTCGATCAGCGCATGGAACTGCTTGTTGTTCAGCGCGGCGAAGATGCCGCCGGGGCGATAGTCGCAGTCGATGGCGTAGCGGCTGATGCGGCTGCGGATGATCTCCGCGCCTTCGAACATCATGCTGCCGAGCAGGCGGGCGCTTTCCGCGCCGTAGCGCTCTTCAATCACATCGATGTCGCGGCTGTAAGAGTTAACCAACTGGCCGCCGTTGCGGCCGCTGGCGCCGAAACCGATGCGCGCCGCTTCCAGCACCACCACGTCGTAACCGGCCTCCACCAGGAACAGCGCGGACGAGAGGCCGGTATAGCCGCCGCCGATCACGCAGACGTCGCATTCGATCGATTCATTCAATTGCGGATAGGGCTGATGAGCGTTGGCCGTGGCCGCATAGTAGCTTTTTACGTGTTCAGTCATGATGTAAGCCCTTATTCCAGCGAGATCCAGGTGGTTTTCAATTCGGTGAATTTGTCCAGTGCATGCAGCGATTTGTCGCGGCCGTTGCCGCTCTGCTTATAGCCGCCGAACGGCACGGTCATGTCGCCGTCGTTGTAGTTGTTGACGAACACCGTGCCGGCTTTCAGTTGGCGCGCCATGCGGTGCGCACGCGCCAGATCGCGGGTCCAGACCGCGGCGCCGAGGCCGTAGTCGCTGTCGTTGGCCAGCTGCAGCGCCTGTTGCTCGTCGTCGAACGCCGTCACCGCCAGCACCGGGCCGAAAATTTCATCGCGCGCCACGCTCATGGCGTTGTTCACCTGGGTGAGGATGGTCGGCCCCAGATAGCCGGCGTGGTCGCCCTGCGGATGGTCGCGCCCGTCGAGGAACAGCGCGGCGCCCTGGCTCAGCCCCCGATCGATATAGCCGGCCACTTTCTCGCAGTGGCCGCTGTCGATCAGCGTGCCCATCACCGTGGTGGGATCGAGCGGGTCGCCGGGGATGAAGGCCGCCGCGTGTTTGCGCAGCGCTTGCAGGAATTCTTGCTGAATGCTCGCTTCGACCAGCAGGCGAGTGCCGGCGATGCACACCTGCCCCTGATTATAGAAGATGCCGGCGGCGGCGCTGCGGGCGGCCTGATCGAGATCCGGGCAGTCGGCGAAGACGATGTTGGCGCTTTTGCCGCCGGCCTCCAGCCAGACGCGTTTCATGTTCGACTCGCCGGCGTAGATCATCAGCTGCTTCGCCACCAGCGTGGAGCCGGTGAAGGTGAGGGCGTCGACGTCGCGGTGCAGCGCCAGCGCTTTGCCGGCGTCGTGCCCATAGCCGGGTACCACGTTCAGCACGCCGTCCGGCAGCCCGGCCTGCTGCGCCAGTTTGCCGAGCAGGATGGCGCTCAGCGGCGATTTTTCGGAGGGTTTGAGCACCACGCTGTTGCCGGCGGCCAGCGCCGGGCCGAGCTTCCAGCAGGCCAGCAGCAGCGGGAAGTTCCAGGGCACGATGGCGCCGACCACGCCGATCGGCTCGCGCTCGATCAGCGCCAGCGCGTCGCGACCGGTGGGGGCGATTTCACCGTACACCTTATCGATCGCTTCGGCGTACCAGCGGATGCAGCGAATGGCCCCCGGCACGTCGTCGCGCAGGCTGTGGCGAATCGGTTTGCCGGTGTCCAGCGTTTCCAGCAGCGCCAGCTCTTCGTGGTGCTGCTCCATCAGCTCGGCGAAGCGCAGCAGCGTGGCCTTGCGCTGCGCCGGTGCGGCCTGGGCCCAGTCGCCGCGCTCAAAGGCGGCGCGCGCTGCGTTGACCGCCCGATCGATGTCGGCGGCTTCGCCGCGCGCGACCTGCGCCAGCTCACGGCGGCCGGCAGGATCTTCCACGGCGAAACTTTTTCCCGCGGCGGCCGGCTGGTAGCGGCCGTCGATAAACAGCTGGTGCTCAATCTTCAGGGCCTGCGCCCGTTGTTGCCAATACTGCAAATGGTGAAAGTTCATGCCTGGCTCCGTTGATCAGAATGTCGTCGGCGTATGGGCGCTGATAATCCGGCAAATGCGCGCCGACGTGTTGCTGAAACTGTGGGGGATGCCGGTATTGATGGCGTAGCTCTGCCCGGCCAGCAGGTGATAGCTCTGGCCGTTGACCTGCAACACCACTTCGCCTTCCAGCAGCGTGCCGATCTCTTCCCCCTGGTGTTTGATGCGCTCACCGGTAGTGGTGCCCGGTTCGTAGGTCTCGATCATCATCGCCAGCGTGCGGTTCGGGTCGCCGTTGTGGATAAGCTTCATCGAAACGCCCTGGCTGCCGATTTCGATCAGATCGTCACTGCTTATCACGATCTGCGGTTCTGCCGGTTTTTCCGGCTCGGCGAAAAACGCCGACAGCGACAGACCGTATACCGTCAGCAACTTTTGCAGCGTGCTGATGGCCGGGCTGACCTTGTCCTGCTCGATAGTGCTGATGGCGCTGTGGGTTAACCCAGACAGTTCGGCGACCCGGCGCTGCGACAACCCCAATTGTTGACGGATCTGCGACAGACGTTTTCCCGGTGCCAAGCTGACGTCGCTCATGGGCGTTTTTCCTTTTGATAGTTCCGACAGGCGGTGATGAAACCATCAAACAACAGGCGCGACAGGGCGTACTCGTCGCTGTTCCACTCAGGGTGCCACTGCACGCCGAGCGCAAAGGGCTGATCGCGCACGCTGATCGCCTCCACCAGCCCGTCGGCGGCGTGCGCCTCGATGCGAATACTGGCGCCCAGGGTTTTGGCACCCTGGCCGTGCAGCGAGTTCACCCAGAATCTGTTGCAATCCGGTATCAGTTGCGAAAGCAGCCCCCCTTCCTGAACGATCACTTCGTGGGCGGGGGCGTATTGCTGTTCCAGCGGCAGGTCGTGATCTTCACGATGTTCCAGCAGCTCGGGCAGTTCATACAGGCGGCGATGCAGGGTGCCTTGAGTGGCGACCACCATCTCTTGCATGCCGCGGCAAATGGCGAAAAGGGGAATGCGCCTGTCGAACGCCTGGCGGATCAGCGCCAGGCTCAACGCGTCTCGACCAGGATCGGCGTCAGGCTCATCGCCGTTTTTACCATAAAGGTGCGGCTGCACATTACTGGGGCTGCCCGGCAGCAAAATACCGTCGAGGCGCGGCAACAGTTCCGCCAGCATTTCCGGCTCCGCCAGCGCGTGTGGCAGGGCGATCGGCAAACCGCCGGCGGTGATAACGGCATTCAGGTACTTTTCTTGCAAGGTCTGTGTGAGGTGCCCGTTTAACCTATACCTGCACATGACGACACCGATGACTGGCCTGTTAAATATATTGTCCATGCTATCCCCTTGGTACGTTCGAAATTATGAACGACAAGCTGTCATACTGCCTATTTCGTTCAATATTCTATAAATCTAGCAGTCGATTGGCCAATATTCAAACCAAAAGTAACACTTGCAAAACAAATTTGTTTCATCTACGTTTCATTTGTGGGCATTATATTGAACAAGACGGTCAATAAACATCGACGACAGCAAAACACAAACGGCGGGTGAACCATGCAGACCAACATCGTAGAAGTGGAAAACTTTGTTCAGCACAGTGAAGAGAGACGAAGTAGCGCGTTCCAGCGCGAAGTGAAGAAGTACCTGGAACGTTATCCATTAACGCAACATGTCGACGTACTGTTGACCGATCTGAACGGCAGCTTCCGCGGCAAACGCATCCCGGTCGGCGGCCTGAGCAAGCTGGAGAAGGGCTGTTACTTCCCGGCGTCGGTATTTGCGATGGATATTCTCGGCAACGTGGTGGAAGAAGCCGGGCTGGGGCAGGAGCTGGGCGAGCCGGATCACGTGTGCGTGCCGGTGCCGGGCACGTTGACGCCGTCGGCGGCGGATCCGCAATATATTGCGCAGGTGCTGCTCACCATGCTGGATGAAGATGGCACTCCCTTTGACGTTGAACCGCGCAATGTGCTGAACCGAGTGTGGCAGCGTTTGCGTCAGCGCGGGCTCTCCCCCGTGGTAGCGGTAGAGTTGGAGTTCTATCTCATCGATCGTCAGCGCGATGCGGAGGGCTATCTGCAGCCGCCGTGCGCGCCGGGCACCCAAGAGCGCAACACCCAAAGCCAGGTCTATTCCGTCGATAACCTGAACCATTTCGCCGACGTACTGAGTGAAATTGATGAGCTGGCGCGCCTGCAGGGCATTCCTGCGGACGGCGCGGTGGCGGAGGCGTCGCCCGGGCAGTTCGAGGTCAATCTGCATCATACCGACGACGTGCTGCAAGCCTGCGACCACGCGCTGGCGCTGAAGCGGCTGGTACGCATGGTGGCCGAGAACCACAACATGCAGGCCACCTTTATGGCCAAGCCGTATGAGGAGCACGCCGGCAGCGGCATGCACGTGCACATCAGCATGCTGAACGCGCAAGGCGACAATGTGCTCGCCGACGACGACGGTGAAGACTCGGCGCTGCTGAAACAGGCGCTGGCGGGCATGATCGCCCTGATGCCGTCCTCGATGGCGCTGCTGGCGCCGAACGTCAACGCGTATCGCCGCTTCCAGCCCGGCATGTATGTGCCGACGCAGGCTTCCTGGGGGCATAACAACCGCACCGTGGCGCTGCGCATTCCCTGCGGCGATCGCGACAACCACCGCGTGGAGTACCGCGTGGCGGGCGCCGACGCCAACCCGTATCTGGTGATGGCGACCATTCTGGCTGGCATCGTTTACGGCTTGGAAACCGCGCTGCCGCTGCCTGAACCGGTGACCGGCAACGGTCTGGAACAGGACGGGCTGCCTTTCCCGATCCGCCAGAGCGACGCGCTGTACGAGTTCGAACACCAGCCGGTGCTCAATGCGCTGCTGGGTGAACGCTTCAGCCACGTCTACCTGGCCTGCAAAACCGATGAGCTGGTGCAGTTTGAGCGCCTGATCACCGAAACTGAAATCGAGTGGATGCTGAAAAACGCCTGATCCCGCTCACCTGGCACTACCGCGCGCGTCCGGCGCATTTCATCGGCTCTCCTGTGGCCGGTGAGGCTGCGCGCTGCGGTACAGAATTTCTTCTATCACGGCGTACAGGACGCCGACGAGGAAATAACCATGACTCAGTCATCCCCATGCGCAGGCGTTTGCCTGTGCCGCAGTGCCTACGGGCCGGTCGCCGGCCGCCCGACAGTGACCCCAAACCGTTTTTCCCGCCGCCTGAACAGCAGTTTCCCCGCGGCCTCTCTGAATCACGTTGCACGGTTGACAGCAGAGGACCAAGAGGGGAACTGCCATGACGATTAAAGCCATCGACAGCGGCCCGGCGGGCAAACCGCAGCTGCGCAAATCCCTTAAGCTGTGGCAGGTGGTGATGATGGGCCTGGCCTATCTGACGCCGATGACGGTGTTCGACACCTTCGGCATCGTCTCCGGCCTCACCGACGGCCATGTGCCGACCTCTTATCTGTTGGCGCTGGCCGGCGTGCTGTTCACCGCCATCAGCTACGGCAAACTGGTGCGCCAGTTTCCCACCGCCGGCTCCGCCTACACCTATGCGCAGAAAGCGATCAACCCGCACGTTGGTTTCCTGGTGGGGTGGTCATCGCTGCTGGATTATCTGTTCCTGCCGATGATCAATACGCTGTTGGCGAAGATTTACCTGACCGCGCTGTTCCCGGAAGTGCCGCCCTGGGTGTGGGTGGTGGGCTTCGTTATCCTGATTACCGCCATCAACCTGAAAAGCGTCAATCTGGTGGCCAACTTCAATACCCTGTTCGTGCTGGCGCAGGTGGCGATCATTCTGGTGTTCATCTATCTGGTGGTGCGCGGCCTGCACAACGGCGAGGGGATGGGCACGGTGTGGAGCCTGCGGCCGTTCCTCAGCGAGAACGCCCACCTGCTGCCGATCATTACCGGCGCCACCATTCTGTGCTTCTCGTTCCTCGGCTTCGACGCGGTCACCACGCTGTGCGAAGAGACGCCCGACGCCGCCAAGGTGATCCCGCGCGCCATCTTCCTGACCGCGCTGTACGGCGGGGTGATCTTTATCAGCGTGTCGTTCTTCATTCAGCTGTTTTTCCCGTCCATTCAACGCTTCCACCAGCCCGACGCCGCGCTGCCGGAGATCGCGCTGTACGTCGGCGGCAAGCTGTTCCAGTCGATCTTCCTGTGCGTGACCTTTATCAACACGTTGGCTTCCGGCCTGGCGTCGCACGCCAGCGTGTCGCGCCTGCTGTACGTGATGGGGCGCGATAACGTGTTCCCGGAGAAATTCTTCGGCTATATCCACCCCAAATGGCGCACGCCGGCGCTGAACGTGTTGATGGTCGGGCTGGTGGCGTTGTCGGCGCTGTCGTTCGATCTGGTTACCGCCACGGCGCTGATCAACTTTGGCGCACTGGTGGCCTTCACCTTCGTCAACCTGTCGGTGATCAGCCACTTCTTCATCCGCGAAGGGCGCAACAAAAGCTGGAAAGATCGCTTCAACTTCCTGTTCCTGCCGCTGGTGGGGGCGCTGACGGTGGGGGTGCTGTGGCTGAACCTGGAGAAAAGCTCGCTGACCATGGGGCTTATCTGGGCGACGCTGGGCTTCGGCTATTTGGCCTGGCTGACGCGGCGTTTTCGCCAGCCGCCGCCGCAGCTCGAGCGGCAGCCGCAGCAATAAAATCACAGGCGGGAATTTCCCGCCTTTCTTTTTGGCGCGAGCGGCAGTAGAGTGAAAAACTCGATAAAAAATAACCCATTGGACCTGCCTTATGCCCGCTTTGCCCTCGCGTACCCGCGCCACGCTGTTCGGTTTGTTGGCTATCGTGCTGTGGAGCAGCGTCGTTGGCCTGATCCGCAGCGTCAGCGAAGGGCTGGGACCGATCGGCGGCGCGGCGATGATCTACAGCGTCAGCGCGGCGTTCTTGCTGGTGGCGCTCGGCGTACCGAAATGGCGCAGCTTTCCTCGGCCTTACCTGATCGTCGGCAGCCTGCTGTTCGTCAGCTACGAGATCTGTCTGTCGCTGTCGCTCGGCTATGCCAATACCCGCCTGCAGGCGATAGAAGTGGGCATGATCAACTACCTGTGGCCCTGTTTCACCGTGCTGATGGCGCTGGTGCTCAACGGGCAACGGGCAAAATGGTGGCTGCTGCCGGGGCTGCTGCTGTCGCTGTTCGGCATCGGTTGGATCATGAGCGGCGAGGGCGGCTGGTCGCCGGCGCAGATGCTGGCCAACGTGCGCAGCAACCCGCTCAGCTACGCGCTGGCGTTCAGCGGCGCGGTGATCTGGGCGCTGTATTGCAACCTGACCAAGAAGATCGCTCAGGGCAGCAACGGCGTGGTGCTGTTTATCGTGCTGACCGCGTTGGCGCTGTGGCTGAAGTACGCCTTCAGCACGGAGAGCGGCATGCAGTTCAACGTCGGGGTGACCGTAACGCTGCTGTGCGCCGGGGTAGCGATGGGCGCGGGGTACGCCGCCTGGAACGTCGGCATTTTGCACGGCAACATGACGCTGCTGGCCACCGTCTCCTATTTTACCCCGGTGCTGTCAGCGGTGTTCGCCGCGCTGGTGTTGCACACCTCGCTGACCGTCAATTTCTGGCAGGGCGTGGCGATGGTCATCCTCGGTTCACTGATCTGTTGGCGGGCAACTCGCGGAAATTAACGGAAATTATCTGCCGTCGGCGCAATGTTGAACTAGAATTTAACTAGCCATGTTGCCTGAAGGAACGACGATGATGAGAAGCGACATTCAATTTATTCAACAACCCGATATCGACGCGCATCACTATGAGCGCGGCGATACCGTGCGCCTGACCACGGCGAATCTGCGGCACGAGTATCAGCTCGATGTGTATATTTTGCGCCGCGACGACAAGCTGATTTACGGTTCGGTCGTCGCGGCGGCGCCCAAGACCGATATTCCGGTCGCCAGCTGGGAGGTCAAAAACGGCGAAGAGGTGGCGTTCCGCCAGGAAAACATCGCCAAGGCGGTGCCGGCGGTGAACTGACTTCGCTGTACGCGTTTTCCCCCGATTCTGATGAATGCCGACGTTTATACGTCGGCTTTTTCTTGTCCACGTCGCGATGACGAGCAGGGTGACGTCCTGATGACATTTGGCTCAAAAACTGCGCTAAAAATCGATGTGCATGACAAAAATCACAGCGAATGTGAATTTGCATGAAACATAATTTGACAAATGTGAACGCAATCGATTACCTATTCGCGAAATGCGTAACTGGATCACAGATTCTTACAGTCAGTGGTTTCTATAATGCGCGCGTCATCCGAGTTTCTGTGTGAAGACAACGCCAGGTGTCGGCAGACTCATTGTCATCTTTTCTAAACGGGCAGGAAATGGCCCTTTAAGCATGTGGTAATAAAATGAAAAAAATAGCTCTCGCAGCAGGTGTACTGCTCGCAGCGTCTTACAGTGCATCATCAATGGCTGATAGCAAAGACAGTCAATATGTCTCCGACTGGTGGCACCAGAGCGTTAACGTGGTGGGCAGCTACCACACCCGCTTCGGACCGCAGCTGAACAACGACGTGTATCTCGAATATGAAGCCTTCGCCAAGAAAGACTGGTTCGATTTCTACGGTTACGTTGACGTGCCGAAATTCTTCGGCGTGGGCAACACGCCGGATCGCGGCATCTGGAACAAAGGTTCGCCGCTGTTTATGGAGATCGAACCGCGCTTCTCCATCGACAAGCTGACCGGCACCGATCTGAGCTTCGGTCCGTTCAAAGAGTGGTACTTCGCCAACAACTACATCTATGACCTGGGCCATAACGCCGACGGCCGTCAGAACACCTGGTACATGGGTCTGGGCACCGATATCGACACCGGCCTGCCGATGAGCCTGTCGATGAACATCTATGCCAAATACCAGTGGGAAAACTACCAGGCTGCCAATGAGAACAGCTGGGACGGTTACCGCTTCAAGGTGAAGTACTTCGTGCCGCTGACCCAGGTGTGGGGCGGCAACCTGAGCTACATCGGCTTCACCAACTTCGACTTCGGCTCCGATCTGGGCAAGGACAGCCACTGGGTTGACGGTACCGGCAAACAGGTGCGCACCGGCAACTCGATCGCTTCCAGCCACATTTTGGCGCTGAACTACGATCACTGGCACTATTCTTTCGTGGCGCGTTATTTCCATAACGGCGGCCAGTGGCAGGATGGCGCGGATATCGGTACGCCGCAGGGCCCGATCAAGTCTACCGGTTGGGGTTATTACCTCGTGGTTGGCTATAACTTCTGATTTTCCGTGTTATCAGAAACAGAAAACCCCGCCTGGCGGGGTTTTTTTTCGTCATCACTGGGCTTGTTCAACCGGGAGATGCTTCACCGGCATAAACAGCCTGCCTTTGATCACGTGACATTCATTATTTATCCAACTAATGATTTGTTCACGGCTGACGCCTTCCGACTGCGCATAACGATGAAGATCGCCGTTAAAGTGCCGAGTGATGTATTCCATGAGGGTCATTTGCACGTCTCTTGCTCCTGAACGCCCACCCGTTGCCAGCCTGGCCACCGCGGGAGGTTGAGGTTTCTCAGACAGCGAATGTAAATTATCGGCAACTAAATCTCAACATAAAGCACCACATTGGTGCGGCGGAAAGGGTAAAAAGAGTCCCGCACGGAGAGGCGGGAAGTGTTCGCTATTATCATTATGGATGATAAGAATAAGATTTGAGGTGCGACGAAAAAGAGCACGCTAACTCTTTCTTGTTACTCTGCCAAATTAACGAAAGGCTTATTTTTCTTCAAGAAAAATCCGAAGTTGGTTTCGGAATTTTCGAGGGATTTTGCGTCAGAGCAAGCTTTGGACGCGATCGCCGTAAAACCGCACCGCCATCTCGGAGTTTTCCTTATACTTTGTCTGGAAAAGGCCAACTATAGTAAACAGAGTCACCCATGCAGGAATACATAACATGAACAAAGGTCGTACGACGCTTACGGTGTTAGCGCTGATTGCATCGCTGGGATTGTCATCCGCACCGGCTTTGGCCGACAAAGGCGGTAACGGCAACGGTAACGGCCATGGCAACAGTGGTAACAACGGTAACCATGGCAATAACGGTAATCACGGCAATAATGGCAATCACGGTAACAAAGGCAATAAAGACCAATACGATAACGGCGTCTATCGCAACGACAACAATCTGATCACCGTCACCCTCTCGCGCGATCGCGCCCGTTCGCTGGCGCACAACCATGGGCTGACCGGCTACCGTTCGTTGCCGCCGGGCATCGCCAAGAATCTGGCGCGCGGCAAGCCGCTGCCGCCGGGCATCGCCAAAAAAGTGGTGCCGTACTCGATGCTGCGTGAACTGCCGCAGTACCCGGGTTATGAGTGGCGTATCGCCGGCGATGATCTGGTGCTGGTTGCGCTCAGCACCGCGATTGTGGCTTCCGTGATCAATGGCGTGTTCAACTAACGCCTGTGGAGCATGATCAGGCCTCGCTGCGGCGGGGCCTTTTTATTTGCCAGCGTCGGGCTGACGTGGTGAACTTTGTGCCTGACGTTTTCACTGCATGACATGATGATAAGGAGATGCCATGTTCAGGGCGTTGTTGATAGCTTGTTGTTTGACCAGTTTTCCGGCGTTGGCGGACGGCACCGCCGCTCTCGGCGAGCTGGTGAACCAACGATTGTCGCTGATGAAAGACGTCGCCGGTTACAAGGCGCAGCAGCATTTGCCGATCGAAGACCTGGCGCAAGAGGCGAAGGTGTTGGCCAGCGCGCAGGAGGAGGCGGGGCGTTTGGGGCTGGACCCGGCGTCGGTGCGGCCTTTTATCGCCGCGCAGATGGATGCCGCCAAGGCGATTCAGTACCGCTATCGTGCCGACTGGCTGGCGAGTCCGGAAACCGGTTGGCAACCGCGCCCGTTGGCTCAGGTGCGCGCGCAGATCGCGCAGCTGAGCAGCCAGATACTGCAGCGTCTGGCGGAGCGGCTGCGCGCCGGCCCACTCGACGAGGCGGATCGGGCGGCGTTTATGGCGTCCGTGGATCAGATGAATCTCAGTGCCGCCGACAAACGGCGGCTGGCGGATGCGCTGTTGGCGGTCAAAGCCGCGCGCGCACGTTGAGCGTCAGTCGCGGCCGACGGTGCTGCGACGGAAGGTCAGCATTCGGCTGCGGTTGGCGATGAGATCCACGTTGTAACCGCGGAAATAGAGGCAAAAGCGTTTCAACCACGGGCCGTCCTGGCACTCGACCAGCATGCGCCCCTGGCCCAACGGGCTGAGCGTGCCGGTCTGTGCCGCCGGGCCGACGCCGATATGCACCCGATCGCCGCAAATTTCAAAGGCGGTACGATAGTGCGGGTGATACCACAGCCCCTGCACATGCTTCAGGCAGTCGCCGTTGGCCGTCACCGGCAGGAAACGGCGTGCCACGTGGCCGACCTCGCCCTCGACCGCTTCGCCAGTCCACTTCAATTTGATTGGCATATGGGCGGACAGCGACACCGCATAGCCGTCCTCGCCCTGATACAGCGGTTCGCCGCTGCCCAGATAGGCCAGGTTGCCGTCTTTGACCTCCAGCCAGTGCGGCTCGGCCAGCGTGGCGTAGAGGCCATCGGGGATCGCCGCGCTGCGCTGCGGCAAAGGTTCGCCCAGCAGCGTCGCCATCACCTGTAAGACCATACCGAAGCTGTCGCAGTCTTCGCGGTTGGCCACCAGCGCCACGCCGGCCTGGCGATCGGGCGCCAGCAGGAAATAGGTTTTGTAACCGGCGTGGGAGCCGCCGTGGCCCAGCAAGCGGCGGCGGCCCAGCGGCGTCTGCGCCAGCCCCAGGCCATAGGCGCTGAGCTGGCCCTGATTGAGGCGGCGCGGTGCGCTGAGTTGCGCCAGCACGCCCTGGCCGGGCCCTTCGTCGGCCAGCAGCGTCTGCAGCCAGCGGGTGAGGGCGTTGACGCTGCCGGTCAGGCTGCCGGAGGCGGAAAGGTGCAGGCCGGCACTGGCGTGCTGCCAGCCCTGCGGCGCCCGCCAGTAACCCGGCACCAGCCCTGGCACCACGTCGAACCAGCTTTCCGGCGCCCGCATTTGCACCTGCAGCGGTTGGGCGATGCGCTGTTGCACCAGCTGGTCGAAATCAAACCCCTTGCTGCGCAGCGCCGCTTCCAGCAGCCGATAGCCGGTATTGCTGTAGGCGATCTCGCTGCCGGCTTCATAGTTCAGCTTTTCCAGCCCCTCGACAAACTGCATCACCGGTTGCGCCTCGCTGACGGCGTGCAGCGATATGCCGAGCAAGCCGAGCGTTTCACGCACGTCGGGCAGGCCGCCGGTCATGTCCAGCGCCTGGCCGACGGTGACGTCCGCCAACGCGGGCTGCAGAGCGGGCAACAGCTCACCCAGGCGCTGCTCCAGCCGAATGGCGCGATCGGTGGCGTTCAGCGCCAGCGCGGCGAAGATGTGCTTGGTTACTGAGGCATAACGCACCACGCTGTCGGCGGTGAAGGGCGTATTTTGCGCCAGATCGGCCAGGCCGGCGCAGGCGGTGGCGCGGAGTTGTTCGGCGTCAAACAGGGTGATGGCGCCGCCGGGTTCACCACGCCGTTGCCAGCCGGCCAACAGTTGTTCGGCGACGGCGCCGGCAGCGCGCCAGTTTAACGGTGTTACAGACATAGGGCCTCCAGAGTGATGGTTCGAAACGGGCCAGCTCGGCCACACGCCGCCCGATGCTGGTAAAGAGCGCGGGCTTTTCGGCTGATTGTGGCGCAGTGCGTTTTTCGTCGGCCGCTGTTTTGTGCGCTGTTTAGACCAGTTAGCGAGGAATCACGCGAAACTTTGATATAGAGCGCAGATTGCTGGCGGCGTTGCGGTTAAGGCGGGAGAAAAACAGGCGCCCTGCGGCGCCTGTAAAAGGGGGATTAATTCAGTCTGGCGGCGCCGTCCAACAGGCTTTCAATCATCTGCTTGAGCAGACGCTGCAGCGAGGCGGCGCGCTGCGGTTCATACGCGTAAGGATACTGTTCGGACATGTAGTTCACCTGCGCCAGTTCAAGCTGGATCGCATGCTGTTGCTGCTGCGGCTGACCGTAGGCACGGGTGATGTAACCGCCCTTGAAACGGCCGTTCAGTACGTGGGTGTACTGTTGTTGTTGCTCACAGCAGGCAACCAGTCGATCGCTCAGCGCCTGAGCGCAGCTTTCGCCGCCGTTGGTACCGAGGTTGAGATCCGGCAGCTGGCCGTCGAACAGCCGCGGGATTACCGAGGCGATGGAGTGCGCGTCGAACAGCAGCGCGTAGCCGTGCCGCGCTTTGAGGCGCGCCAGCTCGTTTTGCAGCTGCTGATGGTAAGGCTGCCAAATCTGCTGCAGATAGCCGGCGCGTTCTTCGTCCGTCGGCGCTTGGCCCGGCAGGAAGCTTGGGCGGCCGTCGAACAGCACGTCGGGATACAGGCCGGTGGTGGCGGTGGTGTACAGCGGCTTGTCGTCCGCCGGACGGTTCAGGTCGATGACGAAGCGCGAATAGTTGCCGACCAGCACGCTGGCGCCCATTGCCCGGGCGAAATCGTACAGCTGCGGAATGTGCCAGTCGGTATCGGGCAGCGGACGGGCGTCGTCGGTCAGCCCGGCCTCGACCGCCGGCGTGAGTTGCGTACCGGCGTGCGGGATGCTGATCAGCAGCGGCAGGCTGCCGGTCTGGAAGCTAAAAGGATCGCGAATGGTCATTGACGTACTTCTCCTCGGAAAATCACCGTACAGGGCAGCTGGCCGCCCAACCAATAAGCCAGTTCCGCCGGCCGCGACAGCGGCCAGTGAACGAAGTCGGCTACCTTGCCGGTTTCCAGCGTGCCATGGCTGTGTTGCAGCCCCAGCGCTTTGGCGGCGTGGGTAGTGACGCCAGCCAGCGCTTCTTCCGGCGTCAGACGGAACAGCGTGCAGGCCATGTTGATCATCAGGCGCAGCGACAGCGCCGGCGAGGTGCCGGGGTTGGCGTCGCTGGCGATCGCCATCGCCACGCGGTGCTGGCGAAACAGCTCCACCGGCGGGCACTGGGTTTCGCGCAGCAGGTAATAGGCGCCGGGCAGCAGCACCGCCACGGTGCCGGCGTCGCCCATGGCGCGGGCGTCTTGTTCGGTGGCGTATTCGAGGTGGTCGGCGGAGAGCGCGTGATGGCGCGCCGCCAGCGTGCTGCCGCCGAGCGCGGAAAGCTGCTCGGCGTGCAGTTTGACCGGCAGACCGGCGGCTTCGGCGGCGGCGAAGACGCGCTCCACCTGCGCCGGGGAGAACGCCAGATGTTCGCAGAAGGCGTCAACCGCATCCGCCAGGCCGGCGGCCGCGGCCTGAGGAATGATGGTGTCGCAGACCAGATCGATATAGTCGTCGGCGCGGTTGGCGTACTCCGGCGGCAGCGCATGGGCCGCCAGACAGGTGGTTTTCACCTCGACCGGCAGCAGCTCGCCCAACTTGCGCGCCACCCGCAGCATTTTCAGTTCGCTTTCCGGGCTGAGGCCGTAGCCGGATTTGATTTCCACGCAGGTGACGCCTTCCGCCAGCAGCGGCCGCAGGCGGAACAGCGCCTGCTCCAGCAGCAGCGCTTCGTCGGCTTCGCGGGTGGCTTTGACGGTGGAGATGATGCCGCCGCCCTGCGCGGCGATGTCGGCGTAGCTTACGCCGTTCAACCGTTGTTCGAACTCGCCGCTGCGGTTGCCGCCGAACACCAGGTGCGTGTGGCAGTCGACAAAGCCGGGGGTGATGATGCCGCCGTCGAATTTCACCGTTTCGTCCGCGATCAGGCCTGGTGGCAGCGCCGCATGTTCGCCAATCCAGACGATCTTGCCGTCGCGCACGGCGATCGCGCCGTCGGTCAGGGTGTGATATTTGCCGTCGCGCATGGTGACGATATCGGCGCCGTGCCACAGGCTGTCGCAGTGAATCTCAGACGTCATTGCTTTCCTCCGCCGGAGCCGCAGCTCCCACATGGTTGTATATACAATTAAAAACAACCTAACGCATTCACCGGGATGCCACAAGAGGCGGGCGAGATTTTGTTATCAGGATGTGATCGACAGCGGAGATGCGGGCGCAGGGCGCGCCCGCCGGGGGTCAGACTTCGCTGGTGAAGCGGCCGAACAGCTGATAGCGGCTGCCGGGGTACAGCAATCGTGCCGAGGTCACCACGGTTTTACCGGACCAGGTGCGGCGGTGGATCAGCAGGCCGGGTTCGTGATCCTCCAGCTGCAGCAGCTCGCGCTCGCGCCGGGTAGGGATCACCGCTTCGACGATGTGTTCGCCGGCGGTCAGCGGCGCGGCCTGGGTCAGGTAGGTGTAAGGGGTGACGCGGTCGAAATCCTGTTTAAGGTAATCCGGCGCCACCAGCGGGTTGACGCAGCGGTCTTCCACCTGCACCGGCACGTCGTTTTCGTAATGCACGATCTGCGAATAGAACAGCCGCTGGCCGGGCTGAATGCCCAGCGCCGTCGCTTCTTCATCGCTGGCCGCCCGGGCCTTCAGTTCGAGGATTTTGCTGCTGTGGCGATGGCCGCGCGCGGCGATCTCGTCGGCGATGTTGTGCACTTCCAGCAGCGCGGTATGCGCCTTGGCTTCGGCGACGAAGGTGCCGACGCCCTGCATGCGGATCAAAAAACCTTCGCTGGTCAGCTCGCGCAGCGCGCGGTTGATGGTCATGCGGCTGACGCCCAGTTCCGCCACCAGTTCACTTTCGGAGGGCACGCGCTGGTGCGGTTGCCAATGCCCCGCACGAATTTGATTCACGATCGCCTGTTTGACCCGTTGGTAGATCGGGGCGGGGGCATCGCTCATTGCAGCCGCCAGTTGTAACACGGTCTGTTGTTCAGCCACGACGTTAACCTCGTCAAATAAAAAAATAATAACACCAGTTTACTGTTGATGTCGGCGTATGTATATGTATATACAACTAGGGGCCGTCGCGCCAGAAACTTGCCGACGACCGACAAAAAATTCCTGAATGCGCGCCATCGCCGCGCCTCATTCACCGTTACACCAACAGTGGAATACTGCCATGCCTGCTTATTTTGCCCCACGCGCTTTGCTCCCTGAGGGCTGGGCGCATAACGTCCGGCTGGACGTCGATGCGCAAGGTTATCTGACTCAAGTCACCGCCAACGCAGAACCGCAAGGCTGCACCCGGCTGCACGGCGACGCGGTGCCGGGCATGCCGAACCTGCACTCGCACGCTTTCCAGCGCGCGATGGCCGGGCTGGCGGAAGTGGCGGGCAACCCGCAGGACAGCTTCTGGACCTGGCGCGATTTGATGTATCGCCTGGTGCAGCGCCTGACGCCGGAGCAGGTGGAGGTGGTCGCCCGTCAACTGTATATCGAAATGCTCAAGGGCGGATACACCCAGGTGGCCGAATTCCACTACCTGCATCACGACGCCGACGGCAAGCCTTACGCCGATCGCGGTGAGATGACCGGGCGCCTCAGCGCGGCCGCGCATCAGGCCGGCATCGGCATGACGATGCTGCCGGTGCTGTACAGCTACGCCGGTTTCGGCGCGCAGCCGGCGCAGCCGGGGCAGAAACGTTTTATCCAGGATACCGAAGGCTATCTGCAACAGCAGCAGGTGATTGCCCGCCAGCTGGCGGATCGTCCGCTGCAGAATCAGGGGCTGTGTTTCCACTCGCTGCGCGCGGTGGAGCTCGGCCAGATGCAGCAGATTTTGGCCGCGTCGGATCGCACCTTGCCGGTGCATATTCATATCGCCGAACAGCAAAAAGAGGTGAATGACTGCCTGGCGTGGAGCGGACAACGCCCGGTGGCCTGGCTGTATGACCATCTGCCGGTGGATCAGCGCTGGTGCCTGGTGCACGCCACTCATCTGGATCGCAGCGAGTTGGAAGCGTTGGCGCGCAGCCGCGCGGTGGCCGGCTTGTGCCCGACCACCGAAGCCAACCTCGGCGACGGCATTTTCCCCGGCGACGCCTATCTGCAGCAGGAGGGGCGCTGGGGCATCGGTTCCGACAGCCATGTTTCGCTCAACGTGGTGGAAGAGCTGCGCTGGTTTGAATACGGCCAGCGGCTGCGCGATCAGCGCCGCAACCGCCTGACCACGCCGCAGCAGCCGGCGGTGGGCGATGTGCTGTACCACCAGGCGCTGCAGGGCGGCGCGCAGGCGTGCGGCGCGCCGATCGGCCGATTGCAGAGCGGTTATCGCGCCGACTGGCTGGTTCTGGATGGCGACGATCCGTACCTGGCGGCGGCGCCTGACGCCTCGATCCTCAACCGTTGGCTGTTCGCCGGCGGCAAGGAACAAATTCGCGACGTGTTCGTCGGCGGCCGACAGGTGATCGAGCAGGGGCGGCATGCGCTGCAGCAGCAGAGCGGCGCCGAGTTCCTGCAGGTGTTGAAAACCTTCCAGCAGGAGGCGTAATGAGCCTGAACCGTTTCAACTTCGCCGCGTTGCCGGTCAGCCCATGGCGCAACGGCGGCGGGGAAACCCGTGAAATCGTCAGCTGGCCGCCGGGCGAGCAGAATTTCGACTGGCGCGCCAGCATCGCCACCATCGCGCAGGATGGGCCGTTTTCCGCCTTTGCGGGCATCGACCGTTCGATTACGCTGCTGGAAGGCGACGGCGTGCGGTTGTACAGCGCCGGGCATATCGATCATCAGCTGGCGCAGGTTGGGGAGCCGTTCGCATTCTCGGGCGACGTGGCGCTGGAGGCGACGCTGCTGGGCGGCGCCAGTCAGGATTTCAACATCATGACGCGCCGCGGCCGGCAGGCGGCCGAGGTGCGGCGCAGCACGGCGCCCGTCACCCTGTCACCCAACCGGGCGGGCGTGCTGTATGTGCTGAGCGGGGTCTGGTCGCTGCCGGGGGGCGGCGAATTGAGCGCGCGCGAGGGCGTCTGGTGGGCGGCGCAGGCGGCGAGCGGCGAGGTGAAGCCGTTGACGGCCGACGGCGCTATCCTGTGGGCGAACATCACAGCCTGCTAACGCAAGGTAGAGTCCTGCGCCCGGTTATGGGATTATTCACTTTTCCCCATTAATCATAAAGAAGGGCGCATGGCTTCGCTGAAAGACGTCGCAAAACTTGCCGGAGTCTCGCTGATGACGGTGTCCCGCGCCATCAATGAACCCGGCAAGCTGCGGCCGGAAACCTACCGCCGCGTCAAACAGGCTATCGACCAGTTGGACTACGTGCCGGATCTGTCGGCGCGGCGTATTCGCGGTGACGGAAATCGCGTGCAGACGCTCGGCGTGCTGGCGCTGGACACCGCCACGACGCCGTTCTCGGTGGAAATGATCCTGTCGATTGAGAAAACCGCCCGCGAGCGAGGCTGGAACAGCTTCGTCGTCAACCTGTTCGCCGACGACAACGCCGAACAGACCGTCGATCTGCTGCTGGCGCATCGTCCGGATGGGGTGATATTCACCACGATGGGGCTGCGCGAGGTGACATTGCCGGCCAAACTGCTGGACAAAAAGCTGGTGCTGGCCAACTGCGTTAGCCCGACGCATGCGATCGCCAGCTATATTCCTGATGACGAGCAAGGACAGTATGACGCCACGCGCGCGCTGATCGCCAAAGGCTATCGCGCGCCACTGTGCATTCATTTACCGGCGGATACGCTGGCGGCGGGCCTGCGCCGTCGCGGTCTGGAACGCGCCTGGCGCGAAGCGGGGCGCGATGTTGAACAGCTGCGGCAGTATCATCTCGATCTGAGCGGCGGCGACCAAAGCTATCGCGACTGCGTCGCGCTGCTGGAGCGGCATTTCTCTGCAGGAAGGCGCGATTGCGATGTCGTGGTGTGCGGGAACGATCGGATAGCCTTTCTGGTGTATCAGGTATTGCTGGCGCAAGGATGGCACATACCGCAACAGGTAGCGGTGCTGGGTTACGACAATATGGTCGGCACCGGCGAGCTGTTCCTGCCGGCATTGACGACGGTGCAGCTGCCGCATTACGAGCTGGGCCGCCTTGCGGCGCTGCATGTGATTGAGCAGCGGGAGCAGCGTGAGACGGTGAAAGTGCCTTGCCCACTGTTGGAGCGTGGTTCGCTGTAAGCGCACCGGATGCGTCGCTGTGCGCCCGGTGCTTATTCCCATTATCCCCAGATGCTTGCCAACTGCCATCCCGTGATGGGCTCGAACTCTGCCCGGCCGCCTTCGGCGAACAGGCTGGGGCGGCGATCGCCCTCCGTCGGATAAATTCGGCTGGTCAGGCAGGCTTGCCCCTGATTGACGAAGATCTCCAGCGATGAGCGGTCAATGAAGATCCGTAGCGACAGGGTCTCACCTTCTGGCAGCGGCACGCTGCGGCAGGTGCACAGGGCGCGGTTTTCATGAAAACGTTCCAGCACCAGCCGGTGCGCCTGATTGTCGACGAACAGCCGCGCCGCACTCCCGATGGCCAGCCCGTAACGCTCGGCGTCGTTGTCGGCCGGTCTCAACGTCAGGATGAGCTCCTGCACGTCGTCCGCCAGCGGCAGATGCTGATTGGTCAGCGTCTGTGCCAAAAAGATGTGCGATTCTCGACGCAGCGCCGTCAGTTCACGCGCCGGGTTCATGCTGACGCTGCCGTCGGCGGCCAGCGTCAGCTCACGCGGCAGGGTGAGGGCACCGGCCCAACGGTGCGCTTTGCTGGGCATTGGGGATTCCCACATATCCATCCAGGCAAGCAGCAGCCGACGGCCGTCGGCGGCGGTGAAGGTCTGCGGCGCATAGAAATCGTGGCCGGCATCCAGCTCGCAGAAGGGTTGGGTCACCCTAAAGTCGCTGTCAGGCCGCCAGTGGCCGAGCAGATAGCCGCTCTGGAAGCGATTGCGGTAGCGGTAGCCCTGTGCCGCCAGTCCCTGCGGGGAAAACAACAACAGGTGTTGTTCCCCCAGCGGGAAGAAATCCGGGCATTCCCACATATACCCTTGATGCGCCGCCTGCGCACCGGCCAGCACCCGATCGAAGCACCAGGCGCGCAGATCTGCAGAACGGTACAGGCGCACCTGGCCCAGGCCGTTTTCTTTGGCACCGATCACCAGCCACCATTCGCCGTTCTCGCGCCAGACTTTCGGATCGCGGAAATGCTGAATGCCGTCCGGCGGGGCCAGCACGGGCCCGTGCTTGACGAAGCGTATGCCATCTTCGCTGGTGGCCAGACATTGCACTTCCCGCACCTGGCTGTCGTCGCCGGGCTCGCCCAGCCACACGTGGCCGGTATAAATCAGCGTCAGCACGCCGTTGTCATCCACGGCGCAGCCGGAAAAGCAACCGTCTTTGTCATAGGGCGCATCGGGCGCCAGGGCGATGGGCTGGTGCTGCCAGCGGATCAGATCGCGGCTGGTCGCGTGCCCCCAGTGCATGGGGCCCCAGTGCTCGCTATAGGGGTGATGCTGGAAGAAGGCATGATAGACGCCGTCAATACAGATCAGGCCGTTGGGATCGTTGATCCAGCCGGCGGGCGGCGCGAGATGGAACTGCGGGTAGTATTCGTCTCGGCGCTCTGCGCGCAGGGCTTCGACCGCATGGTCGGCTTGAGCTAAGGCAGTGTTCATTGGACAGACTCACTTGATTTAATGGCGGATTGAAAGGGGGTTGCGCTGGCGGAACGTTCGCCGCGCAGCAGGAAACAGGAGACAAGCGTCGTGGCGGCGACCGCGCACCCCATCAGCAGATAGGTGTCGGCAAAGCCGATGCGGTCATAACCGTAGCCCGCCAGTGGCGACAGGAAGCTGGCCATCACCTGGGTGATGAACTGAAAGCCCACCAGGTAAAGCGTTGAGGAGAGGCGACTGTCGAAGCGGCTGGCGATGTATTTGAAGATAGCGATCAGCAGGATAGGCAACTCCACGGCGTGCAGTAGTTTCATGGCAGAGATCATCAATGCGCCGCTGACCAAGCCTGAGCCGAACATGCGCAGCGCCATCACGCCACCGGCCAGCAACAGCCCCTGTTTGGCGCCGATGCGGTTCACCAGCAGCGGCGCCAGGAACATGCCGCCGGCTTCGAGGAAGACCTGCAGCGAGTTGAGGAAGCCGTACATCTCGTTGCCCTGTTCGCGAGAAGCGAACTGCGAAGCGAAGTAGACCGAAAATTGCTGATCGAAAACGTTGTACACGCTGATACCGAGCACAAACACCACCAGCGCCCAGAAGCCCGGCATACGCAGCAGCGCCAGCGCATCCTGCAGCCGCAGATTTTCCGGTTTGCCGAACGCCAGGCCGGCCATCGCGTTCGGCTTCAGCTCGCGCACCTGGCTGAGCAGCAACAGGAATACTATGGCGGCGGCGGAGGCCAGCCAGAAATTGATGTTCGGATCGATATTGAAGATAAAACCGGCCAAAAAGGTGGCGCTGGCCCAGCCGAGCGATCCCCACATGCGGGCGCGGCCGAATTCGAAACCGCTGATGCGGCTGACTCGCTCGGTATAAGATTCCAGCGCGCCGATGCCGGCGAAGAAGGTGGCGCCGATAAATACCCCGCCGACCAGCGCGCCGAGCGGCAGGCTGCTGGCCAGCAGCGGGGCGTATACGTAGATAAAAAACGGGCCGGTCAGCAACAGCATCACGCCGAGAAACTGCAGCAGGTGCTTGCGCAGCCCAAGTTTGTCCTGAATAAACCCGTACAGCGGCTGTGCGCACAGCGCCACCAACGAGATAGCGGAGAAGATCAGGCCGGTCTCGGCGCCTTTCAGGCCGATCTTCTGATTCAGCCACAGCGAGATCAGCGAAAAGCTGGAAGACCAGGTGAAGAAAAAGAAGAACAGCAGGCCGCTGAGCAGCACGTAATATTTTTTAGTTTCGCGGTTCATGGGTAGGGCCCCGGTGAGTGAAGTTAGCTCTATTGTTAACGTTAACTCGCAAAGGGATGAAGCTAGCAGATATCACGCGTGCGATGTTAATCACAAAAGTTAACGTTAACATTTTGGCGTTGTGATCGAGGTCACGAGTTGGCAAGGGGGCGATGTGCCCCCGAAGGATTAACGATCGTTCAGCGAGCGCAGATGGTCGTCGCGGCGCAGCGTCATCAGCGCAAACAGGCTGACCACCGAGGTGGCGACCACGTAGTAGGCGGGAATGTCGATATTGCCGGTCTGCTTGATGAGACCGGTGATAATCAGCCCGGCCGAGCCGGAAAACACCGCATTGGACAGCGAGTAAGCCAGCCCCAGACCGGTATAGCGCACCCGAGTCGGGAACATCTCCGCCAGCATCGCCGGGCCGGGGCCGGCCAGCAGCCCGACCACCGCACCGGCGATCAGCACCGCCAGCCCTTTGACCCACAGTGAGCTCTGCGCATCCTGCAACAGATGCAGCAGCGGGAAGGTGAACAGGATCACTGCCGCCACCGCCGTCAGCATCACCGTTTTACGCCCCAGCCTGTCGCTGATGATGCCCGCCGGCAGGATGGTCAGGGCGAAGCCGACGTTGGCCAGCACCGTCGCCACCAGCGCTTGCTGGAAGGTGGCGTGCAGCGAGGTTTGCAAATAGGAAGGCATGACCACCAGGAAGGTATAACCGGCGGCTGACCAGCCCATCATGCGACCGATGCCGATCAGAATGGTTTTCACCACGCCGCTCAGTTTCGCTTCCTGCGGTGTGGCGGCCTGTTCCACGCGTTGCTGCGCCTGGGTGAACGTGGGTGTCTCCTCGAGCTTGAGCCGCAGCCACAGCGCCACGGCGCCCATCGGCAGCGCCAGCAAGAACGGAATGCGCCAACCCCAGTCATGCAGCTGCTGCGCGCTGAGCAGCGCGGCCAGCAGCGCCACCAGTCCGGCGCCGGCCAACAGGCCGAGCGCGACGGTCAGCGATTGCCAGGCGCCGAACAGCCCGCGCTTGCCCTTGGGAGCAAACTCGGTCATCAGCGACACCGCGCCGCCGAATTCGCCGCCGGCGAACAGCCCCTGAAACATGCGCAGCAGCGTCAGCAGCAGCGGGGCTGCGACGCCGATAGAGGCGTAGGTCGGCATGACGCCGATCAGCGCGGTGGCCAGCGTCATCAACAGCAGTACCGCAATCAGCGTCGGCCGGCGGCCGATGCGATCGCCGATGCGGCCGAAGATCACCGCGCCGATCGGTCGGCAGAAAAACGCCAGCGCAAAGGCGGCGTAGGTGAGGATCAGGCTGGTGATTTCATTTTCACCCTGCAGGGTGAAAAAATTGGCGGCGATAACGGTGGCCAGGAAGCCATATACGCCGAACTCATACCATTCGATAAAGTTGCCGACCGAGCCGGCCAGCAATGCCTGACGCGAGCGGCGCGCGTCGAGAGTCTGTTGATTCATCCCCGTTCCCATACTTTTGAATTATTGTTCGTCTGTTCTAAATTTATACGACAAAACAATCAATTGATTTCAGCGGGAACTGTGAGGCACTCAGCGCATGCCGTCGATGCGCCACCATCCGGGGCACACATCGGCGAAAGCATGTGATACCGGGCGCAGCTCCGGCAGATCGGCGAGGTCGAAGCTGCCGGTGGCCAGCGCCACCGTCGGTTCGTCGTCTACCGCTCCCAGCGTGCTGCCGCAGCGCGGGCAAAAGGCGCGGCTGGAGTAGGGGGAGGAGCGGTACAGCGCGGGCATGCCGCCAGGGCCGTTCCACTCGACGGCCTGACGCGGGAATTCGACCCAGCACAGCGTTGGCGCGCCGGAGTGGCGGCGGCAAAAATCGCAGGAACAGCTGTGCGGGTTGCCTGGCAGGCCGTGTGCCTGAAAGCGAATATGCCCGCACAGGCAGCCGCCGCTATAGCGTGGATTTTGCATGATTTCTCCGTCATCAGCGCGGGGGAAACGATGAAAATCACTATAGCCATATCGCGAAAAAATAACAGGCCTCTACAGGGCGATTACCAGAGCAACGGCGCCGGCTCGCGGCCATTTTCGGCGTAGTACAGCGAGGGCAGGAACTGCGCTAAATAGCTGAACTCGTTGTAGCAGTGGCGCATCAGGTTAAACCCGATGTCGTCCGCCAGTTCGTCGTGGGCGTTGGCGCAGGCTTTACCCAGCAGGAAGCGGCTGCGCAGTACGCACCCATAGGGCGTATCGCGCACCAGATGCAGCATTTCGCCGTCGCAGGGATCGCCGTTGTCATCCAGCGCCACCTGATCGCCGAAGCCGATGCGCGCGCAAACGGCGGCGGAGAGCGCCTGCGCGTCACGCGCCTGGCGCAGCGGCTGCGGCGCGAAGAAGTCCTCGGCGGCGTGAAACTTGAGGCGCGCCGCGACCGGCGGCAGCTCCGCCAGCCATTCGACCGCTTCGATGCTGGCGCCGACGTAGCTTTCCCCTTTTTTCCAGTGGCGATCCCAGCCGCGATGTTCGACGTGATCGTGCGGGTGCCACCAGTTGATGTGCTGGGTGCTCTCGAAGAAGGTGAACCACCAGTCCAGCATGCGCCCTTTACAACCGTGCAGATCGGTTCGAACCGCTACGGTGAGCAGGCCGTCGGCGCTGCGGCTCAGCCCCATTTCCAGCCGCAGCGGCTCGGGCCTGAGCAACTCGTTGATATCGTTGACGCCCCAGGGCGCCAGCAGGGAAGGATGTGTCATAATGGGTTCCTGTTTTATTTTGGAAACGATATTTGTTTCCAAAATAAAGCTATGCCGTTATGCTGAGTCTGTCAACGCTTGTGAGGAACAAATATGGCGAACCCGAATGAAGAACCGCTGCGCGCTCGCGGCCGGCCGGCCACGCCGGAAACGGCGCTGCGCGACGCGCTGACGCAGGCGACGCTGGCGCTGCTGCTCGACGGCGGATACGCCGCGGCAACGGTGGATGCGGTGGCGAAACGCGCCGGGGTGGCTAAAAAAACCCTGTATCGCTTTGCCGCTAATCGCGATGAGCTGGTGGCGCAGGCGGTGAGCGGCTGGACCGAGGCGTTTCAGCCGGCCTTCGCACAGGATGCCGGGCGGCGGGAGGCGGTAGCGCCGCTGTTGGAAACGGGACTGAAGGCGGTGGCGCAGCAGGTGCTGAGCGCCGAAGCGGTGGGCATGTTTCGGCTGCTGCAGAGCGATTTCCCGGGGCGTGAGGCGCTGCTGGACAGCTACCAGCGCAACGGCATTCAGCGCGGGCGATCGACGGTGGCGGATTGGCTGCGGCGCCAGCAGCAATACGGCTGGTTGCTTGCGCGCGACTGGGCGCAAACCGGCGACCTGTTGCTGGCGATGACCATCGCCGAACCGCTGCGCCAGATGACGTTGGGGCTGCTACCGCCGGGCAGCGCGATCGACGAACGCATCGCGGCGGCGGTGGCGCTGGTGATGCCGGGGTTGCTGCGCGGCGAAAACGCGGAGTGCGCCACATTGTGAGCCGTATTCATCTGTGGCATGTTGATTGTTCAGTCCATATCACTTTTTCGCGATGCCCACATGAATGCTGCTTACCCGTTCAAGCAGGGCGATCTGTTCGCCTTGACCGTTTTTCTGGCTGTTGCCACCCATCGCAGCTTTCACGCGGCGGCGGTGGAGCTGGAGGTGACGCCGTCGGCGGTCAGCCACTCGATAAAAAACCTGGAACAGCGGCTTGGGGTGAGGCTGTTCAACCGCACCACGCGTAGCGTGGCGCCGACCGAGGCGGGTGAGCGTTTGGCGGCGCAGCTGCGCCCGGCGCTGTCGTCTATTTCGCAGGCGCTGCATGAAGTGGATGAATGGCGCGCCACGCCGAGCGGCACCGTGCGCATCAACGCCAGCGAAGGGGCGGTCAGGCTGGTATTGCGCCCGTTGCTGGCCGATTTCCTGCGCGAGTACCCCCATATCCATCTGGACATCGTTTGCGACGGCAAGCTGAGCGATATCGTCGCCGAGGGGTTTGATGTCGGCATTCGGCTGGCGGAAGCCGTGCCGCAGGACATGATCGCGATGCGCGTCAGCCCGCCCGTACGTTTCGCCGCCATCGCCGCGCCCGGCTATTTCGCCGTCCATGGGCGCCCGGCGACGCCGCAGGATTTGCTGCGTCATAACTGCATCCGTTTTCGCTTCGACAGCGGCACGATTTATCGTTGGGAATTCGAACGCGATGGCCTGAGCGAGTCGATCGGCGTCACCGGCGCGTTGACGCTGACCGATCAACCCCTGATGGTGGAAGCCGCCATCGATGGTATCGGCATCGCTTTCGTTCCCGAACATTTGGCGCTAGAGGCGTTACACGACGGGCGACTGGAACGGGTGCTGGAAGCGTGGTGTCCGGCTTATCCGGGGCTGTGTCTCTACTACTCCGGCCATCGCCACGTTTCGGGCGCGCTGAAGGCGTTGATCGAGTATCTGCGCGCGGCGCAGTCCTGATGCGTTCTTCTTTCGGCTACGCCAATTAGTGAGCCGCCTTCATCTCGACAGTGAGGTTCGCTTGCATTGTTGCGGCGTGGGGCCTGCCTTACGCTCATGAGGAGACGCCGGGCAATCGTCCGGAACCCGCACCACAATGCAGCGAGGAATCGATGATGGATAAGAAGATGAAAGCGGTAGTTATGACCGGCGCCAACCGGCCCTGGGAAATCAGACAGGTGCCGATGCCCCGCGCAGAACCGGGGCAGGTTCTGGTCAAAGTACACGCCTCGGGCATGTGCTACACCGACGTGTGGGCGACGCAAGGATACGGCGGCGATATTTACCCGCAAACGCCGGGTCATGAAGTGGTGGGGGAAGTGGTCGAGGTGGGCGCCGGCGTGCATACGCGGCAGATCGGCGATCGCGTCGGCACCACCTGGGTGCAATCGGCCTGCGGCCGCTGCCCGTACTGCCGCGAAAATCGGCCGCTGACGGGGCAAACGGCGATGAACTGCCCGGCGCCGCGCACCACCGGTTTTGCCGCCCAGGGCGGCCACGCCGAGTATATCGCCATCGCCGCGGAAGGCACGGTGTTACTGCCGGACGGGCTGTCTTATATCGACGCCGCGCCAATGATGTGTGCGGGGTATACCACCTGGAGCGGCCTGCGCGACGCGGCGCCGTTGCCGCATGAAACGGTCGCGGTGTTGGGTATCGGCGGGCTGGGGCATGTCGCGCTGCAGCTGTCGAAAGCCTGCGGTTTCGATACCGTTGCCATCACTCATTCGCCGGACAAGCACGCGCTGGCGAAGCAGTTGGGCGCCGATCGCATCGTCGCCTCCGGCAAGGCGCTGCGGGAGAGCGGCGGCGCGGATATTCTGCTGGTGACCACCAATGACTTCGACTCCGCGCAGGAAGCGATGAACGGCTTGCGGGTTGATGGCCGAGTGGTGTTGTGCGGGCTGGACTTCAGCAAGCCGTTCGCTATCTCTTCGGAAGGGGTGCCGTTCCATATGATGCGTCAGCGGGTGATCGGGTCGACCCATGGCGGGCAGCACTACCTGAGTGAGGTGCTGAACCTGGCGGCGAAAGGCAAAGTGAAGCCGATTGTCGAGACGTTTGCGCTGGAACAAGCCCAGGAGGCTTATGAACGGCTTGCCTCCGGCAACATGCGTTTCCGCGGTGTCTTCGTGCCATCGGCGGCGTGAGAAAAGGGCCGAGAATTCGGCCCTTGATGGCAGGGCGCCGCGGCGCCCTGCTTCTGTTACAGCTTCGGCCCGGCGTTCACCAGTTTTTCGCCCGTCTGGGTGACGGTGTATTTAGCGAAGTTGTCGATAAAGCGCTGTGCCAGATCCTGCGCCTTCTCCCGCCACAGCGATTCGTCGGCGTAGGTTTTGCGCGGATCGAGGATGGACGGATCGACGCCCGGCAGCGCGGTCGGCACTTCCAGCCCGAAGATCGGCAGCGTGAAGGTCTCGGCCTGTTCAATGTCGCCATTCAGAATGGCGTCGATGATGCCGCGCGTATCTTTGATAGAAATGCGCTTGCCGCTGCCGTTCCAGCCGGTGTTCACCAGGTAAGCCTGGGCGCCGGCGGCCTCCATGCGTTTCACCAGCACTTCGGCGTACTGCGTCGGGTGCAGCGTCAGGAACGCGGCGCCGAAGCAGGCGGAGAAGGTTGGCGTCGGCGCGGTGATGCCGCGTTCGGTGCCGGCCAGCTTGGCGGTGAAGCCGGACAGGAAGTGATATTGGGTCTGTTCCGGCGTCAGGCGTGACACTGGCGGCAGCACGCCGAAGGCGTCGGCGGTCAGGAAGATGATCTTGCGCGCATGGCCGGCCTTGGATACCGGCTTGACGATGTTCTCGATGTGATAAATCGGGTAGGAGACGCGGGTGTTCTCGGTTTTGCTGGCGTCGTCGAAGTCGATGCTGCCGTCGGCCAGCACGGTGACGTTTTCCAACAACGCATCGCGGCGGATCGCCTGATAGATTTCCGGCTCCGCCTGCGGCGACAGCTTGATGGTTTTGGCGTAGCAGCCGCCTTCGAAGTTGAACACGCCGTCGTCGTCCCAGCCGTGCTCGTCATCGCCGATCAGCTGGCGTTTCGGATCGGTGGAGAGGGTGGTTTTGCCGGTGCCGGACAGGCCGAAGAACACCGCCACGTCGCCTTGCTCGCCGACGTTGGCCGAGCAGTGCATCGAGGCGATGCCCTGCAGCGGCAGCAGATAGTTCATGATCGAAAACAGGCCTTTCTTCATCTCGCCGCCATACCAGGTGCCGCCGATCAGCTGCATGCGCTCGGTCAGGTTGAAGGCGACGAAGTTTTCCGAGTGCAGCCCCTGCTGCTGCCAGTCCGGGTTGGTGCATTTGGCGCCGTTCATTACCACGAAGTCCGGTTCAAAGTCCGCCAGTTCGGCTTCGGTCGGGCGGATGAACATGTTTTTCACGAAGTGCGCCTGCCAGGCCACCTCGGTGATGAAGCGCACCTTGAGGCGCGTGTCGGCGTTGGCGCCGCAGAAGGCGTCGACCACGAACAGGCGCTTGCCGGAAAGCTGATTGCCCACCAGCGTCTTCAGATGCTGCCAGACTTCCGGCGAGAGCGGCTGGTTGTCGTTCTTGCCGGTGCCGCTGTCGGACCACCAGACGGTGTCGCGCGTGGTGTCGTCGCGCACGATGTATTTGTCTTTCGGCGAACGGCCGGTGAATTCGCCGGTGGCGACGTTGACCGCCCCCAGTTGGGTGAGGGTGCCGCGCTCCAGCGGCGGCAGGTCGGCGCGGGTCTCTTCGGCGAACAGCAATTCATAGCTGGGGTTATAAACGATGTCGGCGGCCTGATGGATACCGTAACCAGCGAGGGTTTGTGGGGTAACAGCGCGTGAAGACATATTCTACTTCCTTATGAGTCATATTATGCCTTTTTCCCGCGCGGTGCCGCGCGCAGGATTAAGGATCGGATCAAGCTGACCGGATTCAGCTAATGGCGTTTCCGGTTCTTTATTAATAAAACAGGGGGCTTTTTCGCCCTCCTATAGCATAGCAGCGAATTTAAACTTGATTACTTTAATTACAAAATGCTGACGATAATTAATTAAAACCAACCTTGGCGGAGGGTCACAATATTGAATTCCACCCGCGTAATTTAGTTTTGCATTTTTATTTTTTATCATATCGTCAGGGCTGTCTACTGTTTTATTTCTTATTAGAAAAGGCGAAGTCCGCAATAGGATTTTTCGTAATCATTTGTTTTTGCTTGGCTATGGCAGGTTGTTGCGCCAGGTAAACCTAACCGTACTGTACGCTTGTCAGCAGGGTGAATAATGAAACAGATAAATGCAGAACTGGCCTGTGATAAAAATACGGCCTCGTCCGAATCTTCAGGGTTAATTAATCAACTTCGTCAAATAGATATCGGTGCGGTGCCGATCGCGTTGTTTATCACCATTTGTGCGATCGTGGCGATTTCCGCCTACGCCAACTTCCTGCCGAAGAATATGATCGGCGGCCTGGCGGTGATAATGACGCTGGGCTTTGCATTGGCGCAGTTGGGTAAAAGCATTCCCGTGCTGCGCGATATCGGCGGACCGGCCATTCTGTGTTTGATGGTGCCGTCGGTGCTGGTCTATTTCAACGTGTTCCAGCCCAACGTCATGGGCACCGTCCATCTGCTGATGAAAGACGCCAACCTGCTTTATTTCGTGATCGCCAGTCTGGTGGTCGGCAGCATTCTCGGTATGAACCGGGTGATCCTGATCCAGGGGATGATTCGCATGTTCGTGCCGCTGGTGGTGGGCACGGTCACGGCGGTGATCACCGGGCTGCTGGTAGGCAAACTGTTTGGCTTTACCTTCTATCACACCTTCTTCTTCATCATCGTGCCGATCATCGGCGGCGGCATCGGCGAGGGCATTTTACCGCTGTCGCTGGCCTATTCGGCGATCCTGGGCTCGACGCCGGACGTCTATGTCGCGCAGCTGGCGCCGGCGGCGGTGCTGGGCAACATTTTCGCCATCGTCACCGCCGGGGTGCTGGCGCGCATCGGTATGCAACGCAAGGCGCTGAGCGGTGACGGCATGCTGATCCGTTCGGCGCAGGAGAACGCGATGTTCGCCATCAAGGAGCAAAGCGGCAACGTCGATTTTCAACTGATGGGGGGCGGGCTGCTGGTGATTTGCGCCTTCTTTATCGTCGGCGGCCTGTTCGAGCACATCGTGCATATCCCCGGCCCGGTGCTGATGATCCTGTTTGCGGTGCTGTGCAAATACTGTCGGGTGATCCCGGCCTCGATGGAGACCGGCGCGCACAGTTTCTACAAGTTCGTCTCCACGGCGCTGGTGTGGCCGCTGATGATCGGCCTGGGCATGCTCTACGTGCCGCTGGAAAGCGTGGTGGCGGTGTTCTCTGTCGGTTATGTGGTGGTCTGCGGCTCGGTAGTGCTGTCGATGGGGCTGGTCAGTTTTCTGATCGCGCCTTATCTGAAGATGTTCCCGGTGGAAGCGGCGATCGTCACCTGTTGCCACAGCGGCCTGGGCGGCACCGGTGATGTGGCGATCCTGTCGGCGTCGAACCGTATGGGGTTGATGCCGTTTGCCCAAATCGCCACGCGTATCGGCGGCGCTTCCACGGTCATTGGTGCGACGCTGCTGCTCGGTTGGTTAGTCTGAGTCCAGAGTTTCTTATGGATAACCGGGGTTGGATTGCCCCGGTTTTTTTATGCGTCTTTTTCGCCGATCGTGATAATGCTGATTATTATCTTGAGAATCATTCATGTGGCGAAAATGCATAGCCGTATTTTATCTAAGAAAATTCTGTACTCGGCGAAAAGGTGTCTATTCTTTTCTCTTAAGGGATTATCGTTCTCATTCAGAGTGCCGAGGGAAGGCGCCAGCGCATTACCGATATCCCCGTATTGATTCAACACCGGGCCGCTGCCGTTCAGGCAATCCGCCAGTTGGGGCATCCCCCCGATTGAATTGACGAATATGGAGATAAGGTTATGTCATCAAGTAATGCTTCCGTTAAAGCCGAAGGCGTATTAGCCCTGCTGGGCGCTTATAAACCCGATGAAGACGACACCATTACCGTGCTGCATCCGTCGAAAACGTTCGAAAATGCCGGCCTGGAGTTGGTGCGCGGCGATCGCAGCTGGCACGACAAGGGCGTGACCGACCAGCCGGTTGCCCTGACGTACAGCTTCTGGGAAAAGGCGCCGGGCAACATGTCGAGCATGAGCATCAGCGGCTTCAGCAGCTTTAACGCGGAACAGCGCGAGCAGGCCAAACTGTCGTTGCAGTCATGGTCTGACGTGGCCAACATCACCTTCACCGAGATCAGCAATACCGCCGCTGCCAACATCAAATTCGGCCTGTTCGACTACAGCTCGCGTGGCTCCTATGCTTTTGCGTATAACCCGGATTCCTCGCCTTCGGTCGCCGGCCAAACCTGGTATAACGCCACCAACTCTACCTTCGTCAACAACCGGATACATGAAAACGAGTACGGTCGCCAGACCTTTACCCATGAAATCGGCCATGCGCTGGGGTTGCAGCATCCGGGCGACTATAACGCCGCGCCGGGCGTCAGCATTACCTACGGCAAAGACGCGACCTATTTCGAGGACAGCCGCGCCTACAGCCTGATGAGCTATTTCAGCGAAAGCAACACCGGGCAAGACTTTAAGGGCGCGTACTCGTCCGGGCCGCTGCTCAACGACATCACGGCGATCCAGCATTTCTACGGCGCCAACATGAACACCCGCACCGGCGATACGGTTTACGGTTTCAACTCCAACACCGACCGCGACTTCCTTACCGCCACCGGCGCGCAGGACAAAATAATCTTCACCGCCTGGGATGCCGGCGGCAACGATACCTTTGACTTCTCCGGTTTCGGCCAGAATCAGCGCATCAACCTGAACGAAAAAGCGTTCTCGGACGTCGGCGGCCTGAAAGGCAACGTGTCGATCGCGGCGGGCGTGACGATTGAAAACGCCATTGGCGGTTCAGGCAACGATGTGCTGGTGGGCAACGCCGCCGATAACGTGCTCAAGGGCGGCGCCGGTGATGACGTGCTCTACGGCGGCAAAGGGGCGGATCAGCTGTGGGGCGGCGCTGGCAAGGACACCTTCGTCTACTTTGCGGCGGATGAGTCGACGGCGGCGGCGCCGGACTGGATCCGCGACTTCGTACGCGGCGAGGACAAGATCGATCTGACATTGTTCAACACCGGCAGCGCCGACGGCATCCGCTTCGTCGATCAGTTCAGCGGTAAGGCGGGCGAGGCGAAGCTGAGCTATGACGCGCAAAATCATGTCAGCGATGTGGCGATCAACCTGGGCGGCGCTTTTGGCGGCAGCGATTTCCTGGTGAAGGTGGTGGGGCAGCCGCTGGATGCCGGCGATTTTGTGCTGGCTTAAATCGGGCAACAAAAATAGGGCGTTTTGGGCAAAAACCCGACAATTCCTATTAATTCCGTCATATTAGCGTGACATAGTAGCGCGCAGAAGGCCGGGCTTGCATACCTCGGGCTTCTGTCGGATCGCCAACCTTTTCGGTTGGCGATTCATTTTCCGCCTTTCAGCATGTTGATGGCGGCGCCGAGCAGGATGCGCCGTTCGATATCGTTGCTGTCCGCCAGCTGCCGCGCCAGATGTTTTTCCAGCGTTTCCACCGACAGCGCTTCGCCGCGATGGCGCAGCTGCATCACGCCGTCGCCGATCAGGCGGGCGACCTCATCCCATACGGGTTTAATCTCCTGTTCCGAGAACGTCATGGCCTACCTCGGCTGGTTGATTTTTGCCCAATGTAGCAGTTGAACTGCGGCTTCGCTACCGGCCGCCTAAAACAGGAAGCATAAAAAACAAGCCATCAGTATTTCTTCTGGTTTTTACGCCCAATACTTACGGTGTTGAAATCAGGAGGACACATCATGAACTGGGTCGAAACTTTGGCGGAGTATTACCGCCTCAGCCGCACGGGTGAAACGCAGCATTGGCTGTGTCGCCGCTGGTTGCCGCAGGGAGAAGCGCGGCTGGCCTATCTGCGAGAATTGCTGGAACCGACCGCGGCGCCGCAGCGGCGGTGAACAGGGCGCCGGCGTTTGGCCGGCGTCGTTTCGCTGAGTTAACCGAAGGCTATCGCCGCCCAGCGCAACAGCAGCAACGCCAGGCAGATCAACAGCAGTACCACCACCATTTTACTGAGCTTGTGGCCCATGCGTTTTGTCGCCACTCCGCCTCCTTAACTGAAATACCAGCCGCCGACGAGCGCGATGAGAAAAAGCGTCGCCAAGGCGACGCCGTTGAGTAAATCGCTGAAGGTATCGTCAGCATCGATGTCGTCTTGTCGCATTGCCGGGTCGCCATTGGGTGAATAATAACCACAGTATGCGCCCGGCAGGGCGGCAGGCACAGCGAAGAACGGTAAAAACTCGTAAAGGCGGCGGTGGCGGAACGCGCAGTCGCGCTTGCGACGGATGCAGACGGCCGGCAATACGTTGTACTATCCTGTCTGCATTAAGGCATTTTTCCAAAAGGTATAATCATGGCGACGGCAATTCCACAGAAATACGAGCACCTTGAACGCTGGGCGTTCGGCGATACCGAACAGCAGGCCGATGAAGTGGTGCAATTGATCCTGAATGGCACCAAAACGGCCACCTGTTCCAACCTGGATGGCGAGGGGATCCCGCAGGCTGGCGATCTGTTCCTGGTGGTGGACGGCAAGGGCGAGCCGGTCTGTGCGGTTGAACTGACTGCGGTAGAAATGAAAACCTACGATCAGGTGGATGAGGCGCACGCCTATGCTGAAGGTGAGGGCGACCGTTCACTGGCGCATTGGCGCAAAGAGCTGCAGCGTTTCTTCGAAGAATACGATCTGTTCTCGCCGGATATGACGCTGGTGCTGATGAATTTCAAAGTCGTCGACAAATTCTAACCTCATGCGCGCCGTTCCTTACGAGTGCCAGTGGGCGAGCCCGGAGCTGGCCGCCGATCTGATCGCCGGTCGCACCACGCTGGCGCAAGACGAGAATTGGGCACGCAGCGGCGCCCGCGATCGGGCGGAGTACGTCGAGTGGGCCAACCACGTGTGCGGTATGGCGTGCCTGAAAATGGTGCTGGGCCATCGCGATGGTGAAGCGCCGTCGCTGCTGGAGCTGGCGCGCCGCAGCCTGCCCTATGGCGCCTACGTACGCGAAGGCGAACGGATAAAGGGGCTGATCTACGCGCCGTTCGTCGAGTACGTGCGCGAACAGTTCGCGCTGCGGGCGACGGTGAAGGTAGGGCTGGAGGCCGCCGAGGTACCGGCACTGTTCAGCGAATGCCGCTACTTTATCGCCTCGGTGCATCCTTCGATTCGTCGGCCCGAGAGCGTACCGCCGCAGCGGGGCGGGCATCTGGTGCTGATCACCGCCGCCGACGCGCAGAGCGTGACCTTTCATAATCCTTCGGGCGACAGCCCGGCGACGCGGGAGCGGGTACGGTTGCCCCTCAACCGCTTCGCCCATTTCTTTGCCGGCCGCGGCATCGCCATCGCATAAAAAAACGCGCTGTTTCTGATGAAAGCAGCGCGTAGTCAGCAGCTCTGGTGCATTTTCATGCCAGCCGCATTACCCAGGCGTCCGCCTGCCGATCGTAGTGTTGCTTATACAGCAGCGACCGTTTGCCGTTGAGGATCGCCGGAATGCTGGTGTGTTCATCCCAGCCGTCGAGCTGCATGCACAGGTCCGGATCGGACTTGCAAGGGATGCTCAGGGTGCCGGCGCGATCGGCGGTGGCGTGAAGATGGGCGTCATCGACCTCGAAGCTGCCAATTTTTACGACGGTTTTGCTCATGGAAACTCCTTGATCAATGATGTGGTAGGAGGTTAGACCAGTAAGGCCATCGGTATGAGCATAGCCAAATGAGCAAAAAATGCCACATAAAAAATACATTCTGGCAACATTCTTCCTGGGCGCTAGCGGCCGCCCTAATAGGTCACGACATAGCTGACGTTATCCTGATAGGTGCCGACCGGCACTTCGGTCTGCGCCGGGTTGATGGCGGCGGTAAAGGGAATGCTTTGCGCCAACCCGGTGCCGGTGCCGCTTTGCGCGTTGGTGCTGCTCCACACGGTGCTGGTATTGGGTAGGTAGATCTGATACTGGAGGAAGTTGCTGGTACCGCTGAGCATTTGCCGCCAACCGGTGATGGGGTTGTTGCCGTTGGTAAAGTAGGAACTGTACGCCTGCGATTTGGTGCAGGTGAGGGTGATGCTTTGGTTGATCGGATTGAATTGCCCCACCAGCGCCATACTGCCGAAGTTGACGTTGTTGGCGGTATTGATCAGGCAGCTCTTGGTGATGATTGCGGTCACGGTCACGGTGCTGGGCTGGTTGGTGCCGTCCCACCAGATGCACAGGCCGATCAGACCCAGGCCGCAAATATGGTAGTTCCACACCAGGTTGATGGTGTCGGTATAGGTGCCGGCGCTGACGTTCGCCCCAGCGACGGTTTTGATATATACCGGAAAGTTGACGTTGGACGAGATCAGGATCAGCGACAGCAGGTTCAGCGAGCTGTAATCGATGGTCTGACCGACGCTATAAGGGTACTGGTAGTTAGAATCTGGATAGATCAGGTAGGAAATTTTATCGCCGGAGCCATTGGTATTCAGCAAAGCCATGTTATTGGTGGTGGATGCGATCTTGACCGTGACGGTGTTTTGCGTCAACAGGTTGAGCCCCAGGCCGGTGCAGTTCAGCCCAGCGGTGCCCTGGGCGCTTATCTGGCCGTTGTAGACGGCGAAAGAGTTGCTGCTGGGCAGAGTAACCGTGCCGTTGGTGGTGGCGCAGTCCGCCATCGCGCGTTGCCCGCACATCAACAGCAGCGCCGCCAAAAAGATTTTCACTTGCCGAGACATCATTCTTCTTCTCCGTGTGTTACTGGCAGACGAGAGGGCCGACGCGTTGCAGCCCCTGCGGATTGGCCAGGCTGAAACTGACCTGGCACGGCGGGCCGCCGTCGGCCGGGATTACGCTCAGTCGGTTGTGTTGCTGTACCGGATCGATGTAAGTCATGCCATCCCATCCGACGTAGCTCTGTTGATTGCCGCCAATCACCGCGACCTGGCTGCCGTTGGCCAGCGGTTTGCCTTGCGCGTCGACCAGCTCCACGTCGGCGGCGGAAAGGCGCTGAACGGGGAACTCGACCAGATAGCCGCTGTGATCGCGAATGGCGACGGTTTTTTCCACCGACGGCAAATTGACGTCCGCCGGCAGGTTGAGCGGATCGATCTGGAATTTGGCGTGGTAATACGAGGTGACGGTGGGCACCAGCAGGTAGCCTCTATCGTTAGTGACGCCGATGCGCTGGTTCTCGTAGCTGACCGGAATGCCGGCGTAACCGTTGGTCGATACCAAGGCGAAAGCGTCGTTGATGGTGTTGGTGGCGTACACGCCGCCGTTCATCGCCACCAGCGAACCGCTGACTTCCCCCCAGCGAGTGTAGTCGTTACGGCTGCCGTACAGCCCGGCGCGGGTTTCCAGCAGCGAGGTGCGCCAGGTCAGGTCCGCCTGACGATAATCGCTGTTGCTGCCCTGGCCGCCGGCATAGGCCAGGTTCCAGCCGAAACCGCCGTCGGTCGGCGCGGCGCGACTATAAGCGACGCGCTCGCTCCAGCGGTTGCCGGCGTCGCGCGCGGTGCTGACGTTGGCGGTGCCCCAGGCATCGAACGGAATGCTGATCTGTAGCTGCGAGCTGTAGCCGTCGCCGCCAATTTCGCGGTTTGCCGAGGCGTACAGGCTGATATTGCGCCACAGCGTCAGGCTGTATGACAGGTTGATCAGACGGGTGCGCTGGCCGATGGCGTCGCGCACGTCGAAATAACCGGCGCCCAGGCTGCCGAAACGGCTCAGGCCGATGCTGCCGGTCAGCTGATCGGTGCGGCGGCTCAGCCGGTAGCTGCTCTTATAGGTGGAAAGATCGCCAAAGTCCGCGCTGCGCAGCACCCGTTGGGCGTTGAGGCTGAAATACTGGTTGCTGTAGGTGTAACTCAGGCTGGTTTGATCGCCGTGGCGGCCGGTGTACTGATAGACCGGCCCGGCATCCGGTTGCTGTACCGGCTGGCCGGTGATCGGATCGTAATACAGCGGCGTGACCGGCGGGGCGTTGAAGGCGTCGCTGCCCGCCTGGCTGTAGCTGTAGGAGGCATTGAGCACCCCCAACTGCCCAAGGCGCACCCCGGCACCGGCGCCGGTGACCGCCAGCTCCGCCGCACCTTCCGCTCGCCCTTCGAGCGTGAGCCAATCGGTGACGCCGTAACGACCGCTGCCGCTGGCCACCCACTGGCCATAGTCAGCGGAGCGGTAACCGTAGTTTTGGCGCAGCGCGCCCGCCGACAGGCTGAAATCGCTTAACCCGGCCTGCAGAAGTGAACTGGCGACGTAGAACGGCACCGTGGTGCTGATCTGGCGGCCGAGCGCATCGGTGGTCACCACCGTCGCCTGACCGGCGCCGTTGATGTAGGGCACGGTGTTCAGGGTGAACGGGCCAGGGTTCACGTTGGCGGAGGTGTTTTTATAACTGTTGATGTACAGATCGACGCTGCTCGGCACGGCGGCCTGGCCGGAGAACTGCGGCAGCGGGTAGGTTATGAGGTCCGGGCGGGTCGCGAAGTTGCGCGCCACCTGCAGGCCGCCGATGCGCACCGAGCTGGTCCAGGGCAGCGAACCGGTCGTGAGATCGCCGGCGGTATAGCTGAGCATGGTGTCGTCGTCGCTGTAGCGCCAGCTGCTGTCGTAGCGGATATAGCGATTGTTCTGCTGCGCGGCGGTCTCACCGTTGAAGCTGCTGCGGAAGATGCCAGTGTTGGCGAAAACGCCGAAGCCATCGAACAGCCGCTGTTCGCTCCAGGCGGAAAAATAGCCCGGATTGCCGCGCCCGCCGCTTTGGCTGACGTAGGCGTCGTAATTCAGCAAAAAGCCCAGGCTGCTCTGCGCCGGCAGACGCTGTTCCTGACTCGTGTCGCCGAGGGTTTGCTTGGGCAGCCAGTCGTTGGGCACCGAAATCAGCAACTGCTGCGTTTCGCCGCTGTAGGTCACCTCGACCTTATCCAGCAGATCGACGGCGATCTCTTTCGCCTGCTTGTTCGCCACCGGCAGGCCGGCGTCGATCAGCTGCTGCGGCGTTAAATAATAGTGGCCGCCGCGGTAGGCGACCGGCACCACTTTACCGGTCTGGCGGCCGTTCACCACCGGCTCCAGATACAGCGTGGTATCCGGCATGCTGATGGCGCTGGGCGGCGGCGGCAGATCGTCGGCGGCGGCGAACGTCGGCCACAGTTCCACCGCCACACAGAGTACGGCCAGGGCCAGCGGCTTGAGCTGCATGCCGCGGGTGGCCGGCGACGACATCCGCTTCACCTGCACCTCAGGCTCAGTAAGCCGGGATGGTTACGGGTTGTTTGTTGTCGTTGACTATCGCCTGCAGCTTGCCGGCGGCGAAACTGCCCGACGACGGCAGGGCGAAGCGCATCTGCGAACCCGGCAGCACATACCCCAGCAGCCCGTTGTTGAGCGGCTTGCCCTGGATACTGACCTGCGACAGACGGGCGTGCACGATGCCGTCATTGCGCACGTCAAGCCAGCGCTGGCTGTTTTGCTGCAGCAGGCGGTAGCTGAGCTTGGGTTGGTTGGCGGTGGCATAGTCGCGCGGGTGTTCGAAGTCCTGCTTGGTCCACACGTCTTTGCCGCTGACGAACAGCGGCACCGAATAGCGCATCTGGAATTTCAGCCCCATCTGCGCGCCCTTATCGGGCGCCGCGCCGTCTTTATCTTTGATCGGCACCTCATCGACCAGTATCCGGTAAGCCCGTTCTTGCCCGGCGGCGACCGGCGTCTGCTTGATCAGACGAATCAGTTGGCGTTTGCCGGGGAGAATGGTGGCGACCGGTGGGCTGGCGACCACCTCGCTTTGGTTGCGGTAGTCGTCTTTGCCGCCGGTTTGTTGCCAGCCGAGCACGCGAATTTGCATATAGACCGGCTTGCTGTCACGGTTTTCGAGCCACAGGGCCGTCGCCTGCTGATTGTCTTCGATGACCGGATCGATGGGCCAAATCAGAATGGAGGCGGCGGCGAAGGCCTGCGGCTGGCCAGCTAACAGCAATCCTGCCAGCAGGGGCAGGCGGAGCAGAGTACTACGCATAATGTGATCCTTTTAAAAGCTCAATAACTCACTGTCACTAAGACCGTATCGTTGTAGGTGCCGCTGGTGGGCAAGGTGCTGCTCGCCATTAAACTGGCGTAGATTTTTATTTCTTGCGTGCTGCCGGTGGAGGCGACGGTTTGGACGGCGCCGCCGTTGCCGCCGTCGCCCCACAAAACGGTGTAGTTGGTATCCTGGTAGAGCTGATAAACCAGCGTTTCCGAGGTGGCCGAGTTCAACAGCTTTCGCCCGCTGGCGATGGAGCCGGTGACATTATTGCCGACGTTCAATGCGAGGCTGACGCTGAGTCCAGGGTTGCAGCGGATCAGGATCGAGCCGGCGCCGGCGCTCGAGACAATTTTTATCGGGCTGCTTAAGGACGCCACCTGGCCAAAACTCATGCTGCCGAACGAGGTGACGTTGGTGACGCCGCTGCCGAGCACGCAGCCTTTGATGATCGAGGCGTTGACCGTAAAACCTTGGCTGACGGTGTCGGCATGGGCCGCAGGGGCGCCGATCAGCGCCGTCAGCAGCAGAGTGCGCAGCGTTCCGTTAATCACCAATTTATCGTCACCTGCACCGTATCCGTGTAGGTGCCCGTCGCCGGCGTCGTCTGCACCGGGATCATGCCGTACACCGGCAGCCAGACGCTTTGGCCGGTAGCGGTCTGCGTCACGCCGGTGACATTATCCCAGACGGTGGCGTAGCTGCCGCTGGTATACAGGTTGTAGTTCACGCGGGCGCCCGCTGAGCTTTGCAGATAGCGCGCAGCGGTATTGCCGCTCTGCCCACCGCTGAGCAGCACCGTGTAACTGGTGCCGTTGTTGCAGTTGATCTGCAGCGCGCCGGCGTTCGCCTGGCCGGTTATCTTTATCGCCGTATTCAGGAAGTAGACCGTGCCGAAGTTGAAGGTGCCGAACGTGGTGTTGCCGCCGCTGGTGGTGCCGGCGACACAGGATTTGACCAGGGTGGCGCTGACGCCCACCGTCGCGGTGCTGACGTCGGCGCGGCAAACGCCCGCCAACGACAGCAGCATGCAGGTGACGGCCAGGCGCGCCATAGTTACCAGGCGACGGTCATGGTGACGGTGTCGCTGTACGCGCCGGCCGCCGGGGTGGTGCCCGAGGCGGGCACCAGACCGTAGACGATCAACGGTACCGCCGAACCGGTGCCGGTACCGGTCAACGTGTTGGTCGTGTTGTTCCACGGTAAGGAGTGGGCGCTGTCCTGATAGAGGTTATAGCTGATGTAGGCAGGCACGCTGCTGGCCATGCGCCGCTGGCTGCCCGAGGCGTTGAGGCCGTTGTCGAGCGTCACGGTATAGTTGGTGCCAGTGGTACAGTTCAGCCCCAGGGTGCCGGTGCCGCCGCTGCCGGTGGCGCTGGCGGTGATGACGTTAGCCAGCGACGAGTAGGTGCCGAAGCTGAGAGAGCCGAAGTTGTTGGTGGTGCCGGAGCTGTTGCCGCCGGTGACCACGCAGCCGGCGCCGATGGTCAGGGTCACGCCCAGCGTGCCCTGAATGGTGCCTGCCGCGTAGGTGGCACCAGAGGCGCACAGCAGAATAGCTGCCGAGGTTAATGCCGCCAGAGTCTTTTTCATCATGGTTCCTTGCCGTAGTAGAGAAGCCTGCCAAAAAGCCCGAAAAATGAGTCAAATGCATTAATCTATTTACAGATTAATTAATAGAATAAGAACGCGAGAATGTCTCGCTAAAAGATTAAAAACTTTATTTATTTTTAAGCAGGTCGCAGGTTTCATGCAAACAAGGCGTCAGCCTGGATGAACTGGTTTGGGATAATGAAAATGATGAATGGGAATATTATTACTCGAATGAATAAAGGAGCGCCACGATGGCGCTCCAGAGTCGGCGAGATTACCAGGTGACGGTCATGGTGACGGTATCGCTGTACACGCCGGCCGCCGGGGTGGTGCCAGCGGCAGGCACCAGACCGTAGACGATCAGCGGTACCGCCGAACCGGTGCCGGTACCGGTCAAGGGACTTGTGGTGTTGTTCCAGGGAGTGGCGTGAGCGCTGTCCTGGTAGAGGTTATAGCTGATGTAGGCGGGCACGCTGCTGGCCATGCGCCGCTGGCTGCCCGAGGCGTTAAGGCCGTTGTCGAGCGTCACGGTATAGTTGGTGCCGGTGGTACAGTTCAGCCCCAGGGTGCCGGTGCCGCCGCTGCCGGTGGCGCTGGCGGTGATGACGTTAGCCAGCGACGAGTAGGTGCCGAAGCTGATGGAGCCAAAGTCGTTGGTGGTGCCGGAACTGTTGCCGCCGGTGACCACGCAGCCGGCGCCGATGGTAATCGTCACGCCCACCGTGCCCTGAATGGTGCCCGCTGCGTTAGCTGCGCCGCTGACGCACAGCAGAGAGGCTACCGAGGTCAAAACCATCAGAATTTTTTTCATCGTGATTCCTTGCCGTGTCAGAGAAAGCCCGCAAAAACGCCACCCAGAGCTGAGTTGAACGCATTAATTTACTTACATTTAAATTAATAGGATAAGAACGCGAAATTGTCTTGATCAAAGGCCAAAAACTTTTTTATTTAGCGTGGAGTTGAGAATAAGGAGGTGCAATAGCGAGAGGTGAAATGATTAGAATAATAACGAATGAGAATACTATTAGCGTTATTTTAACGCCGGGGGATAGCCCCCGGCGCCCGGACGATTACTGGTGGAAATCCAGCACGCCGTCGCGCACCAGCTCGCGCGGCAGGTTGTTCTTGATGCGGCTGCCGATGCGTTTGGCGATGCCCAGCGGTTGCCCCTGATAGGTGACGATGCACTCATCGCCTGTCGGTGGCTGCTCTGGGTAGAGATCGCGGCCGTGATACCACTCCTGCGCCAGCGCGGCGTCCAGCTCGAAATGCTGTTTGCCGTCGCTGCCCGCAAGGGCGATCGCCGCCTCATGCTGCCAGCGGAAACCTTTCGGGAAACGCTCGGCCAGTTTGAGGCCGATGCGTGAAAAGCGCACCTTGCCGAACAGTGGCTCCAGCTCGGCCGGAAACAGCCAGATCTCCTTGTCGCGTTCCCATAGCCGGCTGTCATCGCCCCAGCTTAAGCCGGATGCGGCGGCAGCCTGGGCGACTTGCGCCGTTTCCTTGCCGGACAATGGGCTGAACGGGAAGTTACCGACTTTATAGGTCGGTTTCGGCAATGGCGCCACGGCGTGCTGTTTACGCAGGCGAGCGACGAAGAAGCCTTCGCTGTCGTAAATCTGCGGAAACACGTGCAGGAAGCCTTCGGCGGTCAGCGCCTTGTCGGCTCCGGGGAACAGCTCGCCCAGCGGCTCGACGCTGACCGCGTCGCCGTAGGTGTCCAGCAGCCAGCGCACCACCTGCTGGTTTTCCTGCGCATTGAGGGTACAGGTGGAGTAAACCATCACGCCGCCCGGCGCCAGCGCATGGAACGCGCTGTCGATCAGCTCGCGTTGGGTGGCGGCGATTTCGGTCACGCTTTCCGGCGACCAGTTGCTCATGGCGTCCGGATCCTTGCGCACCACGCCTTCGCCGGAGCAGGGGGCATCGAGCAGAATGGCGTCGAAACTCTCCGGCAGCGCGGCGCCGAACACCCGGCCGTCGAAGTGGGTCAGCGCGGTGTTCTTCACGCCGCAGCGGCTGATATTGGCGTGCAGCACTTTCACCCGGCTGGCGGAGTATTCGTTGGCGACGATGCCTCCCTGATTACCCATCAACGCGGCGATCTGGGTGGTTTTGGATCCCGGCGCCGCCGCCACGTCCAGCACCCGATTCGGCGCCGCGCCGCCGGCGAACAGCGCGCTGACCGGCAACATCGAACTGGCTTCCTGAATGTAAAACAGGCCGCTCAGGTGTTCGGCCGCGCTGCCGAGGCGCAGTTCCTCGTCGTCACGTTCGATCCAGAAACCTTCTGCGCACCAGGGGATAGGCTCCAGTCGCCAGTCGTAATCCCGCACCAGCGCCAGGAAGTCGGCGACGCTGATTTTCAGCGTGTTGACGCGCAGGCTGCGGCGCAGCGGGCGCTGGCAGGCGGCGATAAAATCTTCCATCGCCAGCTCGGCGGGCATGATGGCGCGGGTGGCGTCAAGGAAAGCGGGGGGCAGAAAAACGGCGGTGGATTTGGCCACGGGGTGAACTCTCAGGGTGCAATAAAGACAAGGGCGAGAGTTTATCACAAAGCGGAAAAAAACAGGGCCCGGCGTTGCCGGGCCCTGAGGAAATCGCGAAAGTTAATCGCGTGGAATGGCGGTGCCCCAGGTTTTCCAGTCCTTCGGCTCTTCCGGATTCAGCAGGAAGTGCTTGTTCGGCGTGGCCTTCGGCGCCAGCGGAATGGTCGGCGGCGTGGCGAAAGCGATGCCGCCGCGAATGAACTGCTGGAAGGTGCCGCTCTTGATCACGCCGCCGGTCAGGCCGAACTGCAGGTTGTAACCCGAAGCCAGCCAGAACACGCTGTTGTTGCGCACCAAATGCTGGTACTTCTTGCTGATGCGCAGCGCGACGTGCACCCGGTCGGACATGGCGCCCAGGTAGAAACCGGTGATGGTGCCGACCTCCACGCCGCGGAACAACACCGGCGTGCCGATCTGCAGCGAGCCGGTTTCGGCGGCGTCGAGCACCACGCTCAGGCCGTCGAGATAGCGCGAATCGGTGATGCTGGCCTGCTGCAGCTCGAAAGTGCGCAGTTCGCGGCCACGCCCCGGCTCCACGTTGATATAAGGCTGGAGCAGGGTATCGAGATTGCTGACGCCGGCGGCGGAGATCTCCGGCGAAACGATCGAGAAGCGGCTGCCCAGGCGCGCGAAGGTCTGCACGTATTCCGGATACAGCACCGCCTTGGCCAATACTTCGTTACGCTCAGGCGCCAGCTGCAGCGACTCCACCTGACCGACGTCGATGCCGAGGTAGCGCAGCGGCATGCCCGCCGACAGCTTGCTGGCGTCGTAGGTTCTCAGTGTGATTTGGCTGCCTACCGCGCGCGCGGCGGTTTCGCTGGCGTACAGCACGCGGTTGGCGCCTTTGTTCAGCGTCACGCCCTGCAGGTTGTCGAAGCTGATGGCGCCCTTCAACGCGCGGTTGAGCGGCGAAGCCTGCACCGTCAGCCCGCTGCCGTTGAGCTGAACCTTGGCGCCGCCTTCGGCCCAGAAGATGCTTTCGCGGGTCAGCAGCTTGCGGTATTCCGGGCTGATGTAGACGTCCACCTCAAACTCGTTGGCCTTGGGCCGGACGTTGACGATCTCGCCCACCTGGAACTTGCGATACAGCACCACCGAGCCGGCCTGCACGTCCGGCAGGCTGGCGGCGCTGAGGGTCAGGGTGGTGGCTGGGGCGTTGCCGACGATGCCTTCCTCGGCCTTTTCGCTGTTGGCGTACAGCGGATATTGGCCGCCCGGTTCCCCCTTGCTGCCGGGGATGATACGCACGCCGCCGTCTACCCATTCCTGCGCGCTGGCGCCGAGCACCTCCATGCCGTCGATGCCCAGCTTGACGTCGAGGCGGCTGTTGACCACGAATTTGCTGTCTTTGTGCAGCAGGCCGCGGTATTGCGCGTCGATGGCGGCGGTGAACACCACGCCGCCGGCGGTCAGGGTGCGGCTCAGAATTTGGCCGACTTTCACGCCGTGCACTACCAGCGGCTGCCCGACGTCGATGCCGTAGCTTTGCGGCGCATTCAGCGTGACGGTCAGCACGCCCGGCTGTTGCAGCAGCGTTTCGCTGCTGTCCAGCACGTTGAAGCGCTGCTGCGGTTCGCCTTCACCGGGCACCAGCTCCAGCGTGGTGCCGGTCAGCAGCTGGCTGAGCTTGGCGTCGTTGAGGCTGATGCGCGGGCTGCGCATCACGATGCGGGTACCGCTGCGCATCAGATCGACCACCGAAGGATCGATGGTCAGTTCACCGATCACTTTGCTGTCCTGCTGCAACGTCAGCTTGGTCAGGGTGCCGACCTGCAGCCCCTGGTATATCAGCGGCGTGCGGTTTTCGCTCAGGTTGTTGCCGCTCGGCAGGTCCAGCAGAATATTGACGCCGCGCTGGCTGTGGGCCAGATCCGGATACAAGGTATAGCTCTGATCGCCCTTGGCCTGCTGGCCATCGGCCGGCGAATCGAAGGCGATGGCGCCGTTGACCAGCGCCGCCAGGCTTTCCATCTGCACCGTGGCGCCGGACAGGCTGAAATCGCCCTTGAAGCCGGAAACATTCCAGAAACGGCTGTTGTTCTTCACCAGGTTGGCGAAACGACGGTCGATCAGCACGTCGATGGTCACGCCCTTGTTGCCTTCGCTGATGGTGTAGTCGTACACCTTGCCGACCGGAATTTTACGGTAGTAGACCAGCGAGCCGCTGTTGAGCGAGCCCAGATCGTCGGCGTGCAGGTGAATCATCAGCTCGCCGGTGTTCAGGCGGTACTTCGGCTGGGTATCGAGCGCGGCGAAGTGGGTTTGCGCCTTGCCGCTGCCGGGCATCATGCCGATGTAGTTGCCGCCGACCAGCGCGTCGAGCCCGGAGACCCCGGCCAGCGAGGCCTTGGGCGTCACCAGCCAGAACTGGGTGCCTTCGCGCAGCGAGTCTTCCAGATCGCTTTTGATGCTGGCTTCCACCACGATGCTGCGCAGATCTTTGCTCAGGCTGATCTTTTGCACCGTGCCGACGTCAACGCCCTGGTAGCGCACCGGCGTACGGCCGGCGACGATGCCCGCCGCCGATTGGAAATCGATGGTGACGGTGGTGCCGCGTTCCTGGAAATTGTTGTAGACCAGCCACCCGGCGATCAGCAGGGCGATGAACGGCAGTAACCAGAACGGTGAAATGCGGCGCTTGTTCTTGACCCGCGCTTCAGTCGGTGTAGTCGGCGTTTCCTGTTGCATGTGCATCCCAAATCAATCGGCTATCCAGCCACTCAACGGCAAGAATAGTCAAAATGACCGCCGAGCCAAAGTAAAACGCGGCCGGTCCCATAGTAAAAGATAACAGCTGGTCGCGATTCACCAGCGACATCATCAAGGCGATAACGAACAGATCGAGCATCGACCAGCGGCCGATCCAGGTGACCAGGCGCAGCAGACGAATGCGCGTCTTCAGGCTGTGCGAGGTTTTGAAGTGGATGCTGAACAGCAGCGTGATCAGCACGATCACCTTGGTAAAGGGCACCAGTACGCTGGCGATGAACACGATAGCGGCGATCGGCACGTTGCCGGAGGTGGCCAGCGAGACCACGCCGGAGAAGATGGTGTCTTCGAGCCGCACGCCGTTGGCGTAAATGATGGAGATCGGCAGCAGGTTAGCCGGGATCAGCAGGATCATCGCTGCGATCAGCGCCGCCCAGGTCTTCTGCAGGCTGTAGGGCTGGCGGTGGCACATCGGCACGTGGCAGCGCGGGCAGCGGCCGCGCGTGTCGGGATAGCCGGTATAGTGGCAGGACAGGCAAATGTGCAGCGCCGCCGGCGGGCCTTCCGGCTGCTCCTGCGGGTAGTAACGCTCCCAGAGCTGCTCCAGGTTGGCGTGGATCAGCGTCAGGATGCTGAGCAGGGTGAGCGACAGGTAAGCGATCAGCGCGCTGCCGGCCTGGATGTCGGCGTAATCCTGCACCTTGATCGCCGCCACCGCCATGCCGATCAGATAAATGTCCAGCATCACCCACTCTTTCAGCCGCTCCAGCATCAACAGCACCGGGCGCAGGTTCATGCCGAGCGCATGCCCGAAGCGCAGGTACAGCAGCGACAGCGCCAGCGTCAGCGGGGCGCCGATGGTGCAAAACGCCACCATGCTGGCGGTGAGCGGATCGCCCTGGCGGCTCATCTGCCAGATGCCCTCCAGCAAACTGGCGTCGATGCGCGTGCCGAGCAGACGAATGCTGATCAGCGGCTCGGTGAAGGCGAACGGCATCAGCAGCAGCATGGCGATCGCCATGGCGGTCAGGCGCGTCATCGACCAGTCGCGGCCGCTCACCACCTTGGCGTTGCAGCGCGGGCAATAGGCGGCCTGGTTGCCGCTGAGCGGCGGCAGCACGAACAGCAGGTCGCACTCGCAGCAGCGCTGGTGGCGCGCTTTGGAAAGGGGGGCGGTGATCGCGTGTATTTTCATTTTTGACAAGTAGCTGCCCTTGAGCCCGCCGGAACTGTCAGCGTAGCTGAAAAATAAACCGGCCGCGTCACCGGCGATCGGGCGCCGGACGGTAAAAACGAGGTAAACCGGGATTCTGAGCGGCAAACATACCCTGAGCGGCGGGGTTTTGTGAAGCAACAGATGATTAACCTTGTGGCTATACGCATTTAATGCTTATTTTATAGGGCCTAAGCTTTGGGCTTCTGGCCATCTTCACTGTTGCAATGGTTAACACATGACAAAAGAACAATTCTACGCGGAATTAAAACGTGACCTGAGCGCGTTGCTCGGCGGGGAAACCAACTTTATCGCGGCGCTGTCCAACGCCAGCGCGCTGATCAACGAGCGTCTGGATGACGTGAACTGGGTCGGTTTCTATCTGATGGAGGGCGACCAGTTGGTGCTGGGGCCGTTCCAGGGCAAGATCGCCTGTGTGCGCATTCCGGTGGGTAAGGGCGTGTGCGGCACGGCGGTGGCGGAAAATCGCGTGCAGCGCGTCGGCGACGTGCATGCGTTTCCGGGCCATATCGCCTGCGATGCGGCCAGCAACGCGGAAATCGTGCTGCCGCTGGCGGTTGGCGGCCGGGCGATCGGCGTTTTGGATATCGACAGCACGGTTTATCAACGCTTCGACGAACAGGACGAAGCGGGCCTGAAAGCAGTGGTGGCGGGGCTTTGTGAGCAACTGGAACAGTGCGACAGTGCGAAATATGTGACTGTGGCGGCAAGTTGATCGACGGTTAACGTGGCAATTACCGATGGCGTCATTATAATGACGCCTGTTCATGCCTGTGGCTTGTTGGCAATACCGTTGTAATCAGGAAATTTCATGGAAAATCAACCTAAGTTGAACTCTAGTAAAGAAGTCATTGCTTTTCTTGCCGAGCGTTTTCCGCTCTGCTTTAGCGCCGAAGGCGAAGCTCGTCCGCTGAAAATCGGTATTTTTCAGGATTTGGTAGAGCGCGTGCAGGGGGAAGAGAATCTCAGCAAAACGCAATTGCGTTCTGCCCTGCGCCTATACACCTCAAGCTGGCGTTACCTGTACGGCGTCAAGGTTGGCGCTCAGCGCGTCGATCTGGACGGCAATCCGTGCGGTGAACTGGAGCAGCAGCATGTCGATCATGCTCGCCAGCAGCTTGAAGAAGCCAAAGCGCGCGTTCAGGCACAGCGTGCCGAACAAAACGCCAAAAAACGTGAAGCCGCCGGCGAATCCGCCGATGCCGCTCCGCGCCGTCCGCGTCCAGCCGGTAAAAAGCCCGCTGCACGTCGCGAAGGCGGAGCCGCGCCGGAAACCCGCAAGCCGCGCCCACAAACTCGCCCGCAGCCCGCTCGCCAACCTCGTGCAGCAAAAGAGGAAAGCCAGCCGCGTTATGCGCCAGTCACGGATATCTCTACACTGCAAATTGGCCAGGAAATCAAAGTCAGAGCAGGCAAGAGCGCGATGGATGCTACCGTACTCGAAATCGCTAAAGATGGCGTACGTGTGCAGCTCTCTTCCGGTCTGGCGATGATTGTGCGCGCAGAACACTTGCAGTTCTGATACGGAGGCCAACCAAGGCATGAACAAATTCGTCAGATTAACAGCGATTGCAGGGCTGCTGTGGGCGGGTGTCAGTTACGGTGCGGAAACAGCCAACATCCGCATCGGCCAATTGCCCCAACTGCAACAGGAACCTCAGCACGCTACGGTGAGTGAGCGCGTTACCTCGCGCTTCACTCGCTCTCATTACCGCCAGTTCGCGCTCGATGCGGAGTTTTCAGGCAAGATCTTCGATCGCTACCTGAACATGCTGGACTACAACCATAACGTGTTGCTGGCCTCCGACGTGGCGCAGTTCGCCGGCAAACGCAATCAGGTTGGCGAAGAGCTGAAAACCGGCAAGCTGGATACCTTCTACGCGCTGTTCAATCTGGCGCAGAAACGCCGTTTCGAGCGTTACACCTATGCGTTGTCGCTGCTGGAAAAGCCGATGAACTTTACCGGCAACGGCACTATCGATCTCGACCGCAGCAAAGCGCCGTGGCCGAAAGACAAGGCCGAGTTGGATAGCCTGTGGGATGCGAAAGTCACCTATGACGAGCTGAACCTCAAGCTGACCGGCAAGACCGACAAAGAAATCCGCGACACGCTGACCAAGCGCTATCAGTTCGCCATCAAGCGCCTGACGCAAAGCAACAGCGAAGACGTTTTCCAGCTGGCGATGAATGCCTTTGCGCATGAAATCGATCCGCACACCAACTACCTGTCGCCGCGCAACACCGAGCAGTTCAACACCGAGATGAGCCTGTCGCTGGAAGGCATCGGCGCGGTGCTGCAGATGGATGACGATTACACCCTGATCAACTCGATGGTGCCGGGCGGTCCGGCGGCGAAGAGCAAGGCGATCACCGTGGGCGATCGCATCGTCGGTGTCGGCCAAGCCGGCAAACCGATGGTGGACGTGATCGGCTGGCGTCTGGACGACGTGGTGTCGCTGATCAAAGGGCCGAAGGGCAGCAAAGTGCGCCTGGAGATCCTGCCGGCTGGCAAGGGCACCAAAACCCGCGTGGTCACCTTGACCCGCGAGCGCATCCGCCTGGAAGACCGCGCGGTGAAAATGACCATCAAGACCGTCGGCAAAGAGAAGGTGGCGGTGTTCGACATCCCTGGCTTCTACGTCGGCCTGACCGATGACGTGAAAGTGCAGCTGCAGAAGATGGCCAAGCAGAACGTCAAGAGCGTGATCATCGATCTGCGCACTAACGGCGGCGGCGCGCTGACCGAGGCGGTCTCGCTGTCCGGCCTGTTCATTCCAAGCGGCCCGGTGGTGCAGGTGCGCGACAACAACGGCAAAGTGCGTGAAGACGCCGACACCGACGGTGTGACCTACTACAAAGGCCCGCTGGTGGTGCTGGTCGATCGCTTCAGCGCCTCCGCCTCCGAGATCTTCGCGGCGGCGATGCAGGATTACGGCCGCGCGCTGATCGTCGGCGAGCCGACCTTCGGTAAAGGCACCGTGCAGCAGTACCGTTCGCTGAACCGCATCTACGATCAGATGCTGCGCCCTGAGTGGCCGGCGCTGGGGTCGGTGCAGTACACCATTCAGAAGTTCTACCGCGTCAACGGCGGCAGCACCCAGCGCAAAGGGGTGACCCCGGACATTCTGATGCCGACCGGCGTCGATCCGGCGGAAACCGGCGAAGCGTTTGAAGACAACGCCATGCCGTGGGACAGCATCAATGCGGCGACCTACAGCAAGACCGGCGATCTGACGCCGTTCGAGCCGGAGCTGCTGAAAGATCACCAGCAGCGCATCGCGCAGAATCCGGAGTTCCAGTACATCGCGCAGGATATCGCGCATTACAAGGCGCTGAAGGATAAACGCAACATCGTGTCCCTCAATCTGGCGGTGCGCGAGAAAGAGAACCACGATGACGATGCGACCCGTCTGAAACGCATCAACGAGCGTCTGGAGCGCGCCGGCAAGAAGCCGCTGAAATCGCTCGACGATCTGCCGAAGGATTACCAGGAACCGGATCCGTACCTGGATGAAACCGTGCATATCGCGCTGGACCTGGCTCATTTGGAGAAGGATCAGCCCGCTCAGCAGCCGGCGCCGGCCAAATAAGGCGGCGGTTGGCAGAATGAAAAACGCACCCTCGGGTGCGTTTTTTTATGGCTGCGGTATGCGCGGCTCAGACGGTTTTCTTGCGGTGGCGCAGCCCGAGCCGGATGCAGGAAACCACCACCAGCAGACAGCCGACCAGCGACAGCAGCAGCGGGACTTCGTGCCAGAACAGCCAGCCCCAGGCGATATTGAACACGATGCCGATATAGCGCACCACCGAGACCACGATCAGGTTATCGGAAGAGAAGGCCTGGGTTAAGACGACCTGTCCCAGCAACGACACCAGCGCTATGGCGAGCAGAATGGCAAACTGGTATGCGTTGGGCCAGACGAATGACTGCCACATCAGCGGCAGCGAGATCAGCGTTGCGATGAACAGGAAGTAGAACACGATCTCGTAGTTGTGGTGGCGTTTGCTGAGTTTGTTGACCGACAGATAGGCGATCGAGGCGAACACCGCGCTCATCACGCCGACCAGCGACGCCAGGGTATAGGCCGAGAAGTGCCACGGCCGCACCAGCAGCACCGCGCCGATGATGACCATCGCCAGCCAAAACGCGGTATTGGCGTTGACCCGCTCACGCAGCACCAGCAAGGAGAGCAAAATGGAGAAAAACGGCGACAGGTAGGCCAGCATGCTGGCATCGGCCAGCGTGAGGTGGGCGATGCTGTAAAAATAACAGATCAGATACAGCCCGCCCATGGTGCCGCGCAATACCAGCAGCGGCCGGTCTTCACGGCTGAAGGCGACGCGGTGGCGATACATCAGCAGCAGAACCAGCAGGCAGCCGATGCTGCTGCGAAAGAACACGATCTCTCCGGTGGGAATGACGTCGGCGATGGTTTTGACCAGCGCGTTCATGACGCTGAAAATCAGCGAGGCGAAAATGGCCAGCAGCGCACCCTGATTCATGCTTGCCTCCGCCACTGCCGGTAGGTGATATCCGCCTGCTCGCGGCAGGTATCGTCCAGCAATGAACGATGACAATGCTCGGCGCCGATCCGGGTGACGAAGCTGTGCAGCGCCTGCTGAAAGCGCGCCAACAGGCGCTGGGCGGCGGGCATCTCGACGCCCAGCCGCTGCGCCAGCAAGACCAGAACGCGCAGTTTGCGCACGTCCTCTTGCGGCACGCGCGGCAGTCGCCATAACCCCTGCGCATCCTGGAAGACGCGGGCGACCCTGACGGCGGAAAAATCATAGTAGCGGCCCTGCGCGTCCGGTTCGGAATAGGGATCGACCAGCAGCGCGGTATAGCGCGCAAACAGCGCGTAGCGTTGCTCCGCCGGCGCGAGCTGCGGGAATTGGTCAATCCAGCGGCGGCTTACCATACGAGGCGGCACCGGGTAATTGTCGTCATTCAAAAAGCGCAGCAGGTTGATGGCTTCGACGCCGAGCCGGTTGAGCAACTGCCGGTAATCCTGCGAGAGCGCCAGCATGTCGGCGATCGTCTCGGGGCAGATAGGGCCTTCGGGGTAGGTCTTATACAGGTACTGTATCGGCGCCTGCGGCTGAAAGATCGCCTGTAGCGTGGTATCGGCCAGCGCCAGCGGGGGATGAACATAGTTGGTGATGCTGAAGCGTTCGGCGGCCAGCAGGCTGTCGCAGCGCTGGGCATCGATGCCGTGACGCGCCAGCACCGCGCAAAGCCAATCGAGTTCGGCGCGGTCTGACGATGGGCTTTGGCCGGCCAGATAAATCCGCTGCTTGAATGCCTTGGTGTAAGCGCGGTAAGGCTGCGCGGCATCCTGGTATTTGGTATCGGCGTAGTAGCTCGACAGGCTGATGATCCCGACGTGGGATTGCCCGGCGTCCTGCAGCAGGCTTTGCACCATCAGGCCGGAACCGATGGAAGGAGAGAGCAGGATCAGTGAGCGCAGCTGGGGCAACGCCGCCCATGGCACCTGCCGCAGCACGTCATGATATTGATCGGCGGGGACGGCAAGGATCAGTCGGTGCCAGTCACCGCCGACCAGTGACAGGTCATCGCAATAGCTGTCGATCGTCACTTGCGTATCGCCTTGGGTGCGCTGCGCCTTACCGGCGCCCGTCAGAGACAGGCTGGGCGCGTGAGCCAAATGATGCCGCAGGCGTTGTCCTTTCTCGCTGGGGCGGTTGTACAGGCCGATGCGCGCATTGGCCGCGGCCTTGATATCCGCCGCCAATTGGATAGCCGCCGGGCCGGCGCCCAGAATCAGGGTGGAAAAGGCATTATTCATGGCGGAGAGGCTCCAGAATCAACAGATCGTACAGCGGGGTGGCGAGCGGTTTACCGCTGATGCGCCACGGCGAACCGGCGGCCTGGTGATGGTAAGGGCAGTTAAAGAGAGACTTGAGGCCGTTGCCATAGCGCACCAGCAATTTGCCGCGTTGCGGCAGCAAAGGCCGCAGCTCCCTCAGCAAGCCCTGCTTGTCGGCCACCAGAGAGGCGATGATGATGTGATCGACGTCATTGCGGGTCAGGCCGTGCAGCTTGTCGATGCAGGGCATCTGCCGCACCAGCCCCAGATGGCGCGTGAGGCGGCGGGCAAACCGCTGGGCCGCCGGATCGCAATCGTAGCAAATGACGGTGGCGGCAAGCCTGGCGACCAGCGCCAGCGCCGTGGTGGGCAAAGCGCCGCTGCCCACCAGCAACACCCGCTCGCCCGGTTGGATGCCGGCGGCGGCGATCTCCAACTGCAGGGCGCGATCGAAACTGTTCAGGTAGGCGTTGGTCTGCGCCGGTTGCCGACAGAGCGCCGAGACGCGATGCTTCTCGTAGTCGCACAATGCGGCATTGGCTGTCGCCCGCAGCTGGGCGATCTGCGCCGTTATCAAACGGTCGTTTTCCAGTTTTCGACGGTAGGCCTGCAGCTGTGGTTCGTCGTTAAAGGCTTGCAGGCGGCTGAAGCGGCGTTCCAGCAGGGAAAAATGACGCCGATCTTGCCGGGCGGAGCGGTGTAGCTGGTGAATTTCCTGTTGCAAACCGGCGAGTTGCGCCAGCATGTCCGCCTTGGTCAGGGTGTACATGGGGATTCTCCGTGTGCGTGTAACAGCTGTGTCGGCAGCAGATAGGGGTAGCCCTGCGGGCTGACGCCGTTTTCGATACCGACGCCAAATACGCGAGACATCATCGGGTGTCCCATCATCTGATGAGTCTCGCCGTGGCAAACGACGCGTCCGTGCTCGAGCAGCGTAAGTGAGTGGCAATAACGCAGCGCCAGCCCCAGATCGTGGATCACCAGCAGCGTGATGCAGCGATGGCGCCGGCCGTAGTCGGCGATCTGATTGAGCACGCGCAGCTGGTGATGGATATCCAGCGCGCTGGTGGGTTCGTCGAGTAAAATGAGCTGCGGTTGAGAGACGAACGCCTGAGCCAGCATCACCAACTGTCGCTGGCCGCCGCTGAGACGGTTGAAGGGGCGATCGGCGAGCGCGGAAATGCCGCATTCCGCCAGCGCCTGTTCGACCGCATCGGCCTGGGCGGCGCTGACGCGCCATCCCAACTGCCGTACCTTGCCCAACAGCACCATGTCAAAAGCGGTCAGTGCCGAATCGCAGCGATTAAGCTGCGGCACATAGGCGATGCGGCTGGTTTTCGGATCGAGAGGGCGCTCGCGGTAGGCAATCTCGCCGCTGTACGGCAACATGCGATTAATCGCTTTCAGCAGCGTGGACTTGCCGGCGCCGTTGGGGCCGATGATGCCGCCGAGTTTTGCCTCCGGCCAGCTCAGGGAGACGTCGGCCAATAGCGGGCGGCGATGCAGCGTGACGTCGACGCCAGTGAGGGTCAGTTGAGTCATGGGCGTTTAACCTGTCGGGTGACGAAGTAAAACAGCACCGGTACGCCGATCAGGGCGATGACGATGCCGATGGGCACCACGCCGTTCGGCATCACCAGCTTGGCGACGATCGACGCGCACAGCAGCAGCAGGCTGCCGCAGAGGGCGGAAATGCAGATCAGGTAACGCTGATCCTCCCCGACCAGAAAACGGGCGAAATGGGGGGCGATCAGCCCGACGAACCCGATGGTGCCGACAAAAGAGACCGAGGCGGCCGTCAGCAAAGTCGCCAGTAGAAAGGCCAGCTTGCGCAGCGCGCTGACGTTGATGCCCAGACCCTGTGCCTGCTCTTCGCCGGCGGACAGCGCCGTAAGGCGCCAGGCCTGCCGCAGGCTGACGATCAGCGCGCAGAGCAACACGGCGCCGGTGATCGCCACCCCGTGCATATTGGCTTTGAGCAGGCTGCCGAACAGCCAAAAGACGATTTGCTGCATGGCCTCCGGCGCGGCCAGAAACAGCAGCAGCGATTGCAGCGACTGAAAGAAAAACAGCACGACGATGCCGCTCAACACCAATATTTGCGGCGTCATGCCCCGGCGTTGTCCCAGCAGATAGATAGGCACGCAGGCGAGCAACGCCATCAGCGAAGCCAGCAGCGGCGTGCCCAGCGCCAGCGCGCCGCCCAGGCTGAAGCCGGTGATGATCGACAGCGCCGCGCCGAACCCCGCCGCAGCCGAGATCCCTAGCGTATAGGGGCTGGCGAGGGGGTTGGCCAGCACGGTCTGCATCAGCAGGCCGGCCAGCGCCAGACTGGCGCCGACCACCAGGGCGGTGAGCGTCATCGGCAAGCGAATCGACCAGAAAACCACCTGATGCAGCTCGTTGCCTGGCGCAGAACCGGGCCAGAGCATTCGCACGAGATCCGCGAGGCCAAGATGCGCGGCGCCGACGGTCAGATCGATGGCGGCTGCCGCCAACAGCGCGCCGAGCAGCGCCAGCGTCAATAGCCCGCGGCGCAGCCTGCGCCGTTGCAAAAAATCACGTCCTGTGCGGGCCACGACTACTCTCCTTGCCAGCGTTGCAAGAAGACGCCGTCTGCCTCAATCGGCAGATATTGGCGGTAGAACCGGGCCAGGTTGCGCGCGGGGTCTACGTCGGCAAATGCGGTGGGATAGAGGGCTTTCGCCAGATACTGGACAAAAATAAAGTCGTAAATCGTGCGCGCGCCGCCATGATAAAGCGCATAAAGCCGTTGGTTTTTTATCGCCGGCAGCTGCGGCCATCCCGCCCGCCGGGCATACTGCGTCAGGCGCGCCTGTATGGGGGCGGCCTGTGTGCCGTAGCCCATCGGCACGGCGTTCGGCATATTTTCCCAGTCGCCTCCGGCGAGAAAAATGACGTCGGGCCGTTTGGTCAGGACATAGTCGGCGCGCAACGGAGAGGGGCTGCCGACGACGCCGGCGGCGATATTGTCGGCGCCGGCCAACTGCAGCAGCGGCCCCCAGATCGAGGCGCCATAGCTGCTGCTGTATTCGCCGGGGCCCTTGTCTCCCAGTTCAATATAGGTGATCGGCGGCGGCAGCTGCGCCTGGCGGATGCGCCGCCGGGTATCTTCGAGGCTCTGGCGATATTCGTCGGCCAGCCGTTCCGCTCGCTCGGCGTGGCCCATTGCCTGGCCCATCAACCGAATGCTGGCGAGCTTGACCTCGACGCCCTGGTTGAAGTCGACGACGATGTAAGGAATGTTGAGCCGTTGCAGCACCGGCAGGTAGTTGGCGAAGCCGTCGAGCTGCCACTTCGCCAGGATCAGCAGGTCCGGCCGCGTGGTCAGCAGGCGTTCAAAATCGAAGCTCTGGTTATAGAGCGAACCGACATCGACCAATTGAGCGAGCCGCGGCAGCGCGGCCTGATAGCGCGCCCATTGGCTGGTGCGCAAGGCCCAGTCGCTTTTGGAGAAGGCGACGACCTGTTGATAGCTCTCCGGGCCGTTCACTGCCAGAAAATCTTCGTAGTAAAAGCCGATATAGGCGCGCTGTGCGGGGGCGGTCAGGGTGACGCGACGTCCTTCAACGTCGGTGAGGTGAATTTCAGCTTGTGCGAGGTGGCAGAAAAGCAGCCACGTCGCCAGCATCCAGGCGATACGCGATAACATGATTGACATCCCTTTACGATCAATTGTGATGTTATAATGTAACAATTAATCGTAAGATTCAAACTTTCGTCGTCGATGAATCGGCTGCAGGCACGTCGGATCGCACCCAGCGGATATTGGCCCAGAAAGGGTATGGATAAAATCGCCCGCCGCGATCCTGCGCGGGCGAAGAATTTTTTGTGAGAAATCCCTCCGCCTTGCGCAGCAATCGTTTACAATTTGCCAAATCCCGGTCGCGCGCCGTTTTTGTAAAGTTTCGTATTTTTAGTAGGTTAATGACGCGCGACTCTTGAAACTGTGACGAATGCCCATACGATCTAGGGTATCTTGGACAGCGTTTTGTTAACATTTATGAGGAAGTAAACATTTTATGATGCGTATAGCTCTGTTCCTGCTCACCAACCTGGCGGTGATGTTGGTTTTCGGGCTGGTGCTCAGCCTGACAGGAATCCAATCCAGTAGCGTTCAGGGCCTGATGATCATGGCCGGTCTGTTCGGCTTCGGCGGCGCTTTCGTGTCGTTGCTGATGTCCAAGTGGATGGCGCTGCGCTCCGTCGGCGGAGAAGTGATTGAACAGCCGCGTAACGAAACCGAAAACTGGCTGCTGGAAACGGTGCGCCGTCAGTCGCAGCAGGCGGGCATCGCCATGCCGCAGGTTGCTATCTATCATGCGCCGGACATCAACGCCTTCGCCACCGGTGCGCGCCGCGACGCCTCGCTGGTCGCCGTCAGCACCGGCTTGTTGCAGAGCATGAGCCGTGACGAAGCGGAAGCGGTCATCGCGCACGAAATCAGCCACGTCGCCAACGGCGATATGGTGACCATGACCCTGATTCAGGGTATCGTGAACACCTTCGTCATCTTCATTTCGCGCCTGATCGCGCAGGTCGCCGCCGGCTTCCTGGGCAACCGCGACGGTGATGGCGAAGGGGAAGGCAACGGCAACCCGATGATTTACTTCGCGGTGTCGATGGTGCTGGAACTGGTGTTCGGCATCCTGGCGAGCATCATCACCATGTGGTTCTCGCGTCACCGCGAGTTCTACGCCGACGCCGGCTCCGCCAAACTGGTGGGCCGCGAGAAGATGATCGCCGCCTTGCAGCGTCTGAAAACCAGCTACGAACCGCAGGAAGCGGGCAGCATGATGGCGTTCTGCATCAACGGCAAATCCAAGTCGTTCAGCGAACTGTTCATGTCGCACCCGCCGCTCGACAAGCGCATCGAAGCGCTGCGTACCGGCCAGTACCTGAAGTAATCGGCTGAATATCATGAAAAACCCCGGCTTGCCGGGGTTTTTTTATGTCCGCTATTTCATCTCGCGGCTGGGCTGCACCGTCTGCGTCGTCGACTGGGTGATGCGCAGGCTGCTGACCGCCGCTGCCAGGGTGGCGAACACCCCGGCCAGGATCAGCGAAGCGTGGGTGCCGGAGGCAGGGAACAGGTTGAACATCAGCGCCACCAGCGCGGCCCCCGAGGTTTGTCCCAGCAGGCGAGCGGTGCCCAGCATGCCGCTGGCGCCGCCGCTGCGGTTGCGCGGCGCGGCGGAAATGATGGTGTGGTTGTTGGGCGACTGGAACAGGCCGAAACCGGCGCCACACAGCACCATGCGCCAGATGATGTCCACATTCGACGGCGCCGCGGGCAGCAGCGCCAGCGAGAACAGCCCGAGCGCGAACACCGCCAGCCCGATACAGCCCAGCAGGCCGGCGTGCACGCGCTCCACCAGCCGGCCGGCGATCGGCGCCATCACCACGATCGCCAGCGGCCAGGGCGTCAGCAGCAGCCCGGTCGCCACCTCATCGCGGCCCAATGCGCTTTGCAGGAAGAACGGCAGCGACACCATCGCCAGCATCTGTGCGGCGAACGAGCAGATTGAGGTGCCCATCGACAGGGCGAAGATCGGAATGCGCAGCAGGTCGACCGGCAGCAGAGGAAATTCCTGACGCAGCTGGCGGCGAACAAACACCGCGCCAATCGCCAGCAGCGCGGCGATCTCGCTGAAGATCAGCGTCAGGCTCTGCCCCTGGGCGAAGCCGCTGATGGCGGTGATCAGCAGGCCAAAGGTCAGCGCATTCAGCACGGCGCTGGTGGGATCGAAACGGCGGTTATCGTTTTTCTGGCCGTTGGCCGGCAGGAACTTCATCCCCAGCAGCAGCGCGACGATGCCGATCGGCAGGTTGATGGCGAACAGCCATTGCCAGGACGCGACCGACAGGATAGCGGCCGCCACCGTCGGCCCGGCCGCCGAGGAGCAGGCGACGATCAGCGAGTTGATGCCCATGCCGCGGCCGAGAAAGCGTTGCGGGTAGATGATGCGGATCAGCGCCGTGTTGACGCTCATGATGGCGGCGGCGCCAAAGCCTTGCAGCACGCGGGCGATAGTCAGGGTGAGCAGCGAGTCGGACAGGGCGCAGAACAGCGAGGTGATGCTGAACACCAGCAATCCGGCCTGATAGATGCGACGATAGCCGACCAGATCGCCGAGCGACGCCAGCGACAGCAAAGACACGGTGATCGCCAGCTGATAGGCGTTGACCACCCAAATGGAGCTGGCCGGGCTGGCGTTGAGATCGCGCGCGATGGTGGGCAGCGCCACGTTGGCTATCGCGCCGTCGAGCACCGATACGGTAATGCCGAGGGCGATGGCGAGGATCGCCCCATAGCGTTGCGGGACGGGGAGGCCGTCGGAACAAGAACGCATGTTGGTCTCAGCAGTGTTTATTCAGGGGAGTATTATCATGCTAATCATAATCGCCTGCGATTGCATGCCCGTTGTCCGCTTAATTGTAAATAGCGGTGAGCGGGCCGGCGGTTATCCATTTGGCTTCAATCGCTTAGCGCCTATGTGCGTTGCGCGTCGCGATCTGTTCCGATTATACTGAAACCCTTGTTTAAATTTCCTGAAACAAAACCGTTAAGTAGGGTATTCACCATGGCTAACGCAGATTCAGACAAGCAACCGGATGCCGTCTCATCCGTGATGAAAGTGTTCGGCATTTTGCAGGCGCTCGGCGATGAGCGCGAGATCGGCATTACCGAGCTGTCCCAGCGGGTGATGATGTCTAAAAGCACCGTCTACCGTTTTCTGCAGACCATGAAAGCGCTGGGCTACGTTTCGCAGGAAGGCGAGACGGAAAAATATGCGCTGACGCTCAAGCTGTTCGAGCTGGGCGCCAAATCGTTACAGAACGTCGATCTGATCCGCAGCGCGGATGTAGAGATGCGCGAACTGTCGAACCGTACCCGCGAAACCATCCACCTCGGCGCCCTGGACGAGGACGGCATCGTCTATATCCACAAGATCGACGCGATGTACAACCTGCGCATGTATTCGCGCATCGGCCGCCGCAACCCGCTGCACAGCACCGCCATCGGGAAAGTGCTGCTGGCCTGGCGCGGGCGGGATGAGGTGTCGCAGATTTTGTCGCAGATTGACTTTACCCGCAGCACCGAGCATACCCTGACCAGCGCCGCCGAACTGTTGCCGGTGCTGGATCGGGTGCGTGCTCAGGGATACGGCGAAGACGCCGAGGAACAAGAGGCGGGGATCCGCTGCATCGCGGTGCCGGTTTTCGACCGGTTCGGGGTGGCGATCGCCGGGCTGAGCATCTCTTTCCCGACGCTGCGCTTTTCCGACGCGGCGCGGGAGGAGTATGTGGCGTTGCTGCACGTCGCCGCCCGGCGCATATCCGAACAGCAGGGCTATCACGACTACCCGTTTTGACCCTTCGCCAATAAACAACAAGGCGCTGCGACGGCAGCGCCTTGTTGCTATTTCACGCCCGGCGTCAGCCGCTGCGAAATTCGCTCCAGCACCAACATCAGCAATAGCGTGGCGGCCACCAGGATCATGGTCAGCGTCGCGCCGTTGGCGATGCTGCCGCGATCGGTCAGGCTGAAGATAGTGACCGGTAGCGTCGCCCAGCTTGGCGGGTAGATCATCATGGTCGCGCCCAGTTCCCCCATCGACAGCGACAGGCTGAGAGCGAAGGCGGAGATCATGTAGGGGGCGATCATCGGCAGGGTGACGTGGCGCAGGCGGAACAGCGGCGACGCGCCCAGGCTGGCAGCGACGTTCTCGTAGTCGCCAGGTAGCCGGGTTAGCCCGGCCATCACGTTGCCGAAGGTAAAGGCGGAAATCAATACGAAGTGGGCGGCGGGCACGATCAGGAAGGTGCCGTTCATCTGCAGCGGCCCCTGGCTGAACGCCACCAGCATCCCCAGACCGATGGAGACCGAAGGCACCGCGCTGGGAATGAAAAACAGCGTGCCCAGCAGCCGCTGGCCGCGCCCCTGATGGTGGCGCAGCGCCAGCGCCGCCCAGGTGCCGCACAGCAGCGCGAACAGGCTGGCGCTGAAGCCGATAGCCAGACTGGCGACCAGCGCGTCCCAGGAGGCGCCGCTGAAGGCCTGGCGAAAGTGGTTGAGGGTGAAGCCGCTCGGCAGCACGCCGTTCCACTGTTCACTGAGGCTGGACATCAGGATCACCACCAGCGGCAGGCAGAAGAACAGGGCGAACAGCGTGACCGTCAGCGTGCAGGTCAGGGTGCGGCCGGTGCGAGACCAAATCAACATCGTCAGTTCCTCAGCCCGGCGCGTGCCGCGGCATAGCGGTAAAGGGAGAACAGCCCGAGCGACAGCGCGATATTCACCACGGCGATGGTGCAGGCGACGGCGTAATCCGCCTCCAGAATCGCTTTGGAGTAGACCATCATCGGCAGCGTGGTGACGCCCTTGGCGCCGATAAACAGCACGATGCCGAACTCATTGGTGGTCAACAACAGACACAGGCTGCCGCCGGCCAGCAAGGCCGGCAGTGCGGCCGGTAAAATCACCTGGCGCACCACGCGCCCCGGCCGGGCGCCGAGGATGCTGGCGGCCTCAAGCTGGCTGCGGTCGATCTGCGACAGCGCCGCCATCAGCGGACGCATCACCAGCGGCGTAAACACGGTGATTTCCGCCAGGATCACTCCCCAGATGGAGTAAAGAAAGTCGACCGGCGGCAGGGTGAAGCCGAAGGTCGCCATCAGCGTGCCGTTCAGCAGGCCGGCGGAGCCGTAGATAAAGGTGAAGGCCAGCGTGATCAGAAAGGTCGGCATGGCGATAAAGGTATCGATCACTCGGGCGATCAGCCGGCTGCCGGGGAACGGCGTGAATACCAGCAGCAGCGACAGCAGCGTGCCGAGCACCAGGCAGCCCAGCGTCGCCAGCAGCGCGATCTGCAGCGTGTTGAGCAGGGCACCGACAAAACGGCGGGATTCGAACACCTGTTGCAGCGCGGCGGCGCTGAACAACCCCTGGTCGTCGGTAAACGCCTGTTTGACGATCAGCGCCAGCGGGTAGAAAAACAGCGTCGCCAGCACCAGCAGCGGTAACAGGATCCACAGGCGGCGCGGCAAACGCAGCCGCAGGGACGGGCGAGTAAGCGTAGAGTCGGTCATGTCAGTCCTCGATCAGTACCGCATCGTCGGGGGCGAAATAGAGCGGCACGCGCTCGCCGATCTGCGGCATCTGGCTGCGATGAGTGGTAGCCACGCGCAGCGGATGGCCTTCCGCGTCGAACTGCAGGTGCGTCAACTCTCCCTGCCAATGAATATCGCGCAGCGTGCCGATGATGCAGTTGCTGCGCTGGGCATCGGCATCGAGCGCAATGTGCTGTGGCCGGATGCACAGCAGCTTGTCGAAGCCGCGTTGTGCGCCATAAGTGAAACAGCCGATCACTTTGCCGGCGCAGCTGACGGTGGTCATGCCTTGCTGCGCGGTAGTCTCCAGGGCGGTAGCCGGCAGCAGGTTGGCGCGGCCGAGGAACTCGGCGGCGAAGCGGTTCGTCGGAAGATGGTACAGCGCGCGGGTTTCGCCGTGGGCGATCAGATGGCCGTCGCGCATGATGCCGATCTTGTCCGCCAGCGTCAGCGCTTCGCCCTGATCGTGGGTGACGTACAGAATGGTCAGGTCAGGCAGCTCGCGGTGCAGGCGGGCTATCTCTTCCACCATGCTGTGGCGGATTTGCGCGTCCAGCGCCGACAGCGGCTCATCCAGCAGCAGCACCTTGGGGCGCACCGCAATGGCGCGGGCGATCGCCACCCGCTGCTGTTGGCCGCCGGAGAGCTGGCTGGGATAACGCTTGGCATAGGCGGACATGCCGACGATGGCCAACGCCTCTTCGACGCGCTCGGCGATAAGGCCGCGCGGCTTGCCCTGCGCGCGCAGGCCGAACGCCACATTGTCCTCGACGCGCATATGCGGAAACAGCGCGTAGTTCTGCACCACCATGCCCAGACCGCGCTCATAGGGCGGCACGTCGGTGACATCGACGTCGCCGATGGCGATGCGCCCGGCGGAGGGCTGCACGAAGCCGGCAATCGCCCGCAGCACGGTGGTCTTACCCGAGCCGGAGGGGCCGATCAGCGCCAGCACTTCGCCGGGAGCGATGGTGAGCGTCAGGGGTTTCAGCACCTCGGTGCCGCGATACGACACGCTGACGCGATCGAGCTGGATGCCCGACGGCCCGGCGATATCCTGGCTGTTATCCCGCGCCTCGGCGCGAGATGAGAGAAGAGAAGGCATGGCCAGAGTCATTCGGTCACCTTGTGCCAGCGAGAAATGTCGGCGGACAGGCTGCTCACCACCTGATTCCAGTCCGGCGCCCAGATGTCCACGCCTTGCAAAGCGGCCTGCGACTGCCTGAAGTTATCGTCGGTCGGCGTGACGTCCTTACGCACCGGCATGCCGTAGGAAATGGCGCTGACGCTGCTCTGCGCTTCCTTGCTCAGCAGGAAGTCGATCAGCTTTTTGCCGTTGGCGCTTTGCGGCGCGCCCTGCACCAGACCGACGTAGTAAGGCAGCACCAGCGTGCTGCGCTTGCCGTCCGGCCCGGCCGGCCAGAACACCTTGACGTTCGGATTGCTGCGCATCTGCGCCAGATTCATCTGCAGATCGCCGTTGGCCACCAGCAGCTCTCCCTTATTGACCAGCGCGGTCAGCTTGCCGGTGGAGGCGGAAGGGCCGACGTTGTTGCTTTGCAGCTTGCCGAGATAGTCGAAACCGGCGTCTTTGCTACCGAAGCTGTGAAATGCCTGCAGCATCACCGCGGTGCCGTCACCCGCCTGTCCCGGCGTGGAATACTGCAGCTTGTTGCGGAACTGCGCGTCCAGCAGCTGCTGGTAGCTGGCGGGCGCCTGCGGCAGCAGTTTGGCGTTATAGATGAAACTGAGGTAGTTGTTCACCAGCGGCATGAACTGCGGCTGCGCATCGGCGATCTGCGCCGCCGCCTGCGGGGTAAAGTCCTGCAGCAGTTTTTCCGCGGCGGCGCGCTGGATGAACGGCGGCAGTGTCACCAGCACGTCGGCCTGCGGGTTGCTGCGTTCTTTCGATAGCCGTTCCACGATGGCGCCCGAGCCGCCTTCAACATACTGCACCTTGATGCCGGTCGCCTGGGTGAAGGCGTCGAACTGGGTTTGATACCAGCTGTGGTCGCCGTCGTGCAAACCGTCGGCAGAGTAGACGGTCACCACCGCATCGGCGGCCCAGGCCGGTGCGGAACCGAGTGCGATGGCGGTCATGACGACCAGACGAGAAAGTTTCATAGCTTCAGCCTCACTGTGGCAAGTTAATGCAAAACTGGTATACACCAGATATGCGGCCAAGCTAATCGGCGAATATGACAAACAAATGAAAGCGGCAAAATATATTTGCCTTAAAAGGGTGATCGAGCGTGGGTGAGGAAGGCGGGGCGGCGGACGCCGGCCCCGTGATAGTCGAGGTTAGAGCGTATCGACTTCGATGCGCAGACTGTCGTGGCGCCAGTATTCAATATCGAAATCGAGGATGCGGCCGTGCTGATCGTAATTCAGTCGACGCAGCAACAAGGCGGGCAGACCGACCATGGCGCCGAGCGCATTGGCGGCGCGGTAAGGCAGGGCCGTCGGGTAGAACGACAGGTGCATGTTACTGTAAATCAACGAGTAATGCTGCTGATAGACCTCGGTCAGGCTGCCGTTGAGATCGTGGCTGAGCAGTTCCGGCACCCGCTGCGGCAGGCAGTGATTTTCGCAATAGCAGATGGCGCGGCCGTCGGCGTAGCGCACGCGGCGCAGCAGATACACCTGATCGAACGGTTCGAGCGCCAGCGGCTGCATGACGTCGAGCGGCACCGTGGTTTTTTCGCCGGACAGCAGCGCGGTGCGCGGCGTGCGCCCCTGCTCCTGACACAGGCGGTGGAAGTTGGTGTTTTGCGTCGGGTCCAGCCACAGTCGCTCCGGCGTGACGAACCAGCCGCGGCGATCGGCACGATAGATGGCGCCGGTGGCTTCCAGCTGCGCCAGGCTTTCGCGGATGGTGACGCGGGTGGTGGAGAAGATGGCACACAGCTCGCGCTCCGAAGGCAGCTTGTCGCCGGCCTGCAGCGCGCCGCGGGTGATGCGCGCCTGAAGCTGATCCTTGATCTGCAGGTAGTGGGGCATATCGCCCTGATGTTCTTTCATTTCATCTCGCTATGGCATCGGCCCGACATTCCGGCACGCGCTTATTATACATAGCCAGATGAATTTTTTGTTTCACCGCGCTTTGTCGTTTGACCGGGGCAGGAATTTGCCGCCACAATGAATGCAATCTGGTATAGACCAAATAGGTGAATAACATGTCCGACCGTAACTACCTGCTGTTGACCCCCGGCCCGTTGACCACCTCGAAAACGGTGAAAGAGGCGATGCTGTTCGACAGCTGCACCTGGGATGAAGATTACAACCTCGGCGTGGTGCAAAGCATCCGCCAACGGCTGGTGGCGCTGGCGACGCCGTCCGCCGGCTACACCTCGGTGCTGCTGCAGGGCAGCGGCAGCTTTGCGGTAGAGGGCGTGCTGGGCACGGTCATCGGCCCGCAGGACAAGCTGCTGATCGTCAACAACGGCGCCTACGGGGCGCGGATGATCGAAATGGCGCGGCTGATGGATATCGACCACCACGCCTTTGACTGCGGCGAGGTGAATGAACCGGACGTGGCGGCGATGGAAGCGGTGCTGAAAAGCGATGCGCGTATCAGCCATATCGCCATGGTGCACTGTGAAACCACCACCGGCATGCTCAACCCGCTGCAGAAGGTGGCCGGCCTGGCGGCGCGCAACGGCAAGACCTTTATCGTCGACGCCATGAGCAGCTTCGGCGGCATCCCGTTGGATGTGGACGCGCTGGGCATCGATTTTCTGATCAGTTCCGCCAACAAATGCATTCAGGGCGTGCCAGGCTTCGCTTTCGTCATCGCCCGCCGCAGCGAACTGGAAAAATGCGCCGGGCGTTCGCGCTCGCTGTCGCTCGATCTGTACGCCCAGTGGCGCTGTATGGAAGACCAGGCCGGCAAATGGCGCTTTACGTCGCCGACCCATACCGTGCTGGCCTTCGCGCAGGCGCTGAAAGAGTTGGAGCAGGAGGGCGGCATTGCCGCGCGCCACCGTCGCTATCAGACCAATCAGCGGCGGCTGGTGGCGGGCATGCGCGAACTGGGCTTTGAAACCCTGCTCGATGAGGCGTTGCATTCGCCGATCATCACCGCGTTCTATTCGCCAAAGGCCGACACTTATCGCTTCGCCGAGTTTTATCAGCGCCTGAAGCAACAAGGCTTCGTGATTTATCCCGGTAAAGTGTCGCAGAGCGACTGCTTCCGCATCGGCAACATCGGGGAGATCTACCCGCAAGATATCGAACGTTTGCTGGCGGCAGTCAGGCAGGCGATGTACTGGAATCAATAAGGATTGACCATGAAACAGATCAACGCCGTAATCCTCGACTGGGCCGGCACCACGGTGGACTTCGGCTCCTTTGCGCCGACGCAGATTTTCGTCGAGGCGTTCAAACAGACCTTCGATATCGACATCAGCCTGGCGGAAGCGCGTATTCCGATGGGGCTGGGCAAATGGCAGCATATCGAGGCGCTGGGGAAACTGCCGGCGGTCGACGCGCGCTGGCGGCAGCGGCTGGGGCGCTCGATGAGCCACCAGGACATCGACGCGCTGTATCAGGCGTTTATGCCGCTGCAAATCGCCAAAGTGATCGATTTTGCCGATCCCATCGAGGGCGTGCCGCAGGTGATTGCCGCTTTGCGCGAGCAGGGGATTAAAATCGGTTCCTGCTCCGGTTATCCGCGCGCGGTGATGGAAGTGCTGGTGCCCGCCGCCGCAGAGCGCGGCTACGCGCCGGATTATTGGGTCGCCACCGACGATCTCGCGGCCGGCGGCCGACCGGGGCCTTGGATGGCGTTGCAGAACGCGATCGCGTTGGGTATCGATGCGGTGGCGCATTGCGTGAAGGTGGATGACGCGGTGCCGGGCATTGCCGAAGGGCTGAATGCCGGGATGTGGAGCGTCGGGCTGGCGCTGTCCGGCAACGAGTTCGGCGCCACCTGGCCGGAGTATCGACAGATGGCGGCGGGCGAGATAGAGCGCCGCCGCGCGGCGGCCGCCGATAAGCTGTACGCGGCGGGTGCGCACTATGTGATAGACACGCTGGCGCAATTGCCGGCAGCGATCGCCGATATCAACCGGCGGTTGGCGAAGGGCGAGCGGCCGTAACGACCGAACGCGGGGCATAAAAAAACCGGGGATTATCCCCGGTTTTTTCGTTATGAGACGGCGTTAGCGATGCGCCAATTCGACTTCGTCTTCGCTGTCCATCACGGCTTTGTCGGTTTGCTTCATCAGCTGGCTGGTGATGGTGCCTGCCGCCATGGAGCCGTTGACGTTCAGCGCGGTGCGGCCCATGTCGATCAGCGGTTCGACCGAGATCAGCAGCGCGACCAGCGTCACCGGCAGGCCCATCGCCGGCAGCACGATCAGCGCAGCGAAGGTGGCGCCGCCGCCCACGCCCGCCACACCGGCGGAGCTGATGGTGACGATGCCGACCAGGGTGGCGATCCATACCGGATCCAGCGGGTTGATGCCGACGGTCGGCGCAACCATTACCGCCAGCATCGCCGGGTAGAGGCCTGCACAGCCGTTCTGGCCGATGGTGGCACCGAACGACGCCGAGAAGCTGGCGATGGATTCCGGCACGCCCAGACGACGGGTCTGCGCTTCCACGTTCAGCGGAATGCTGGCGGCGCTGGAGCGGCTGGTGAAGGCGAAGGTGATCACCGGCCACACCTTGCGGAAGAACTTCAGCGGGTTAACGCCGGTGAAGGCCAGCAGAGCGGCGTGTACCACGAACATGATGGCCAGGCCGATGTACGAAGCCACCACGAAGCTGCCGAGTTTGACGATGTCGTGAATGTTGGAACCGGCGACCACTTTGGTCATCAGCGCCAGCACGCCATATGGCGTCAGTTTCATGACCAGACGCACCAGCTTCATCACCCAGGCTTGCAGGGTGTCGATAGCCACCAGTACGCGCTCGCCTTTCGGCTTGTCGTCTTTCAGCAGCTGCAGCGAGGCCACGCCGAGGAAGGTGGCGAAAATCACCACGCTGATGATCGAAGTCGGGCTGGCGCCGGTCAGGTCGGCGAACGGGTTTTTCGGAATGAACGACAGCACCATCTGCGGCACGGTCAGATCGGCCAGTTTGCCCACGTAGTTGGTCTGGATCGCCGTCAGACGCGCGCTCTCCTGCGCGCCCTGCACCAGGCCTTCGGCGGTCAGGCCGAACAGGTTGGTGACCAGCACGCCCACCAGCGCCGAGATCAGCGTGGTGAACAGCAGCGTGCCGATTGTCAGAACGCTGATTTTACCCAGAGAAGAGGCGTTATGCAGTTTGGCGACCGCGCTCAGGATCGAGGCAAACACCAGCGGCATGACGATCATTTGCAGCAGTTGCACATAGCCGTTGCCGACGATGTTGAACCAGCTGATGGATTCTTTCAGCACCGGGTTGTCGGAGCCGTACACCAGCTGCAGGCCCAGACCGAACACCACGCCGACCACCAGGCCGACCAGCACTTTTTTCGCCAGGCTCCATTGCTTGTGGCGGGTTTGCGCCAGCAGCAAAAGGAGCGCGACAAACACCAGCACGTTAATCACGAGCGGAAGATTCATCCCCAATGTCTCCAATAATCTTTCTTATAAAAACGACTACGCATCACGTATGTCGCGATGTAAATATCGTAACAGTTTGCTGAGTGGGCTACTTATATCCAAATGGAATTTGATATAGCTTTTTGCGCGTTTTTGTTCTTTTTATATACGCATGGGTGATGGGTTGAACGATTTTTTGTGATCAGAGCCTGATATTTCTGATTTGCTCGACATAGGATTGCACCGGGAGGGTGAAATCACCTTGCCAGCAGATGGCGAAGGCCACCAGGCACAGACACAGTACGCGCTCCAGTTGGTTGCCTTTTTGCGAGTTGAGCAGCGGCAGACGAAAACGCCAGCGGCACGGCCACAGCAGCGGAACGCCGGCGGGGGTGAGCATATCGGCCAGCAGGTGGCTGAAGTAACCGATGATCATGGCGTGCAGCGCATCGGCCGGGATCGGCCAGCTGCGCGGCACGTCCAGCTGAAACAGCGCCATGCCGCCGGCGATCGCCAGCAGGCTGTGGGTGAAACCGCGGTGGCCGAAGGCGCGGGCGATGGGAATGGCGAGCCAGCGCAGACGCTGGCCCAGCACCGACTTGGGGTGATCGATGTCCGGTAGCAGCGAGGTCAGCAGCGCAGCGGGTATGATGTGCCACCAGTCGCCGGTAGCCAGCTCTGGCGTCACTTCCGCCTTCTTGGCGAAGATCGCGCAAGCGACAGAGAATATAAGATGTCCTTCCGCGGTCATGCTGTTGCGATTCCGGCTGGTAAACTGTTAATTTATCCAGTATATGGGAAAATTCCCAGTAGTGGAAGCAGTTACCCTGTAACCAATTGTTTGTTTTCCCCGTTTTTACAACGGCTTGTTACGTCAATGCGTAACAAATCATCGATTTTGACGGGCGAAAACAAAAAGGCGGCGCTGGAGAGAGTGAAACGGAAAGCAACGAGGGCGGTTTTTCGGCGTGCGGCGGGAGGAAGCGGCGGCCTTGAACAGCGCTGTGTGGCAGTGACAACGCTGCGCGGACCGTCGCTTTCCCTGCCGTCCAGCATAATGAGAACGTCACGGCAATTCAATAATAATGAAACGGCGTTTCGTTTATTTTGCGGCACGGATCTCTTGGCCGTCGGCGATGAGGAAAACCAGGGCGCCGGTGGCCGGCGCCGCAGGATCAGGCGAAGTGGGCGGGAGTAAGCTGTTCCAGCGTCTCCAACTGGTGGTCAGCCAGCGCCCAGCGCGGATCGTGGCGGTATTCGGCAGCCGGGATCACGATGGAGCGCATGCGCGCGGCTTTGGTGGCGATCATGCCGTTGAAGGAGTCTTCCAGCGTGATGCAGCGCAGCGGATCGCTGCCCAGGCGTTCGGCGGCGATCAGATAGACCTCCGGGTGCGGTTTGCTGTACGGCAGGTATTCGGCGGAAACCAATTGATCGAAGTAGCCTTCAAGATCGAACATCTTCAGTACCTGCTGTTGCATGTGCAGCGGCGAGGCGGAGGCCAGGCCGACGTTCAACCCCTGACTGCGGCACAGCTCCAGCGCCTGCCGGACGCCAGGCAGCAGCGGGCGCGTCTCGTGCACCAGCTCGATGGCGCGCTCGATAATCCGCGCTGATACTTCATCAAGCGAAACCCCTTGCCAGGGCATCGCCTGATACCACATTTTCACCACCAGATCGATGCGCAGCCCCAGGGTGTCCGGCAGCTTGTGACGATCGGACAGATCCAGTCCCAGCGCGCCGAAGATATCCAGCTCGGCCTGCAGCCACAGCGGTTCCGAATCGATCAACAAGCCGTCCATATCAAAAATTGCGGTTTCAATGCGTTGCGAATAAGCCATTAGCGGTTAACTCCTGCCGGCGCGGATGGATGAATGTGCCCGACACTTTATCATCGCCGACGGAGAGACTAAAACCTTTGCCTGCGCGTTGGGTTTTTGCCAAAGCGCAGAATAGTCCACATCTCGCGCAGCTTAAGCCACCAGCGTTGGTGTTGGCGCTCGGAAACCTGTTGCAGCATGCGCGCATAATCCAGCACCAGCCCTGGCGTCCAGGTCATGCTTTCACCGCGGCTGCGCAGTACCGCCAGCATCCACAGATTGGGATCGAGCACCAGCAGCAGAAAGCGGCGCCACAGGTGTTTATCGCCCAGCACGCCTTCCAGCGCGCTGTCGAGCGCCGCGATGACCGTGGTGGAGCAGTTGCGCCGTGTCAGGTTGTAGGTGTCGTCCTGCCGATAGCGCAGCCAGAACGCGCGCAGCGCCGCCGGGTTATAGCGACAGAACTGAATTTTTTTGTCCGGCGGGCACCAGGCGGCGATCTCGCCCGGCAGGTCGGGCAGGAAACGCCCGTCGACGTTGTTTTGTTCGCCGGCGTGCAGCAGCTGGCGGAAATCCTGAACGGAATGGCTGATGTCGTTGAGCGGGTAGTGACTGATATACACGTCCGGCGCGAGCGCCAGAGCGGCATGGCCGGTGGAGATATTGCCGCCACCGTCGACCGCCGCGATATATCGATCGACGATGTAACGCCGGCGTGGATCTTTAGCCGCGCCAAGCGGTGTCCAGACATACACCGTGAGCGGCGTGGCCTCCGAGGTCGGGGGCGCTGGCCGCTGCGCTGGGGGCTGATTCAGAGAGAAGCTCGTCAGTCTGCGGGCGATGCGCAATAAAGCCCAGCCGGAAAGCACCATCATTACCCCGAGGCAAAAGGGCACCGTCATCCGATGCGGCGCCGGCCAGCCGATAAAAATCATCAACGAAAGCAGGATCTCGCCGCCGCCCGCCAGCGCCACGGTCTTCCATCGGCTGTGTTGAATCACCGTGGAGGAGGCGATGCGCACGGCGCCGTCAAGCAGCAGCGCGCTGCCAAACATCACGGTGGCGACGATGTTATCGTCTGCGGGCACGTCCAACATTAAAAAGGCCATAAACACGAAGCCCAGCCCCTTAAGCAGCACCGGCCGGCTGGCGGAGGAACCGATCACCAGCGCGGCGGATATCGCCACCAGCCCCTCCAGCGCCAGGATGACCGCCAGCGCATCCAGCGCCAGCATGGACCGGCCATCTTGCAGGATGTCGAACAGCATCAGCGCCCCCGCGGCTATCCACAGCCAGCCGAACAGCACCAGCAGGCGGCGCTGGCCGTGCAGTGCCTGCGCGCCCAGCAATAAGATAATCAGTCGAATCATGGCGGCCTCTGCCCAAAGGGATAGCGTTATCTTTTCAATATTTCAATAATAGTGCCCGGACATCGTTAAGCAGTTGATTTCGGCGAATTCGGCTAAGCTTGTAGCACAGCGGGAATGAAGAAAACGGTGGGCGAGTTTCGCCAACTGCAGGTAGACTTAGCCGATTCGGTTACGTCGCTAACAAGGGGAACACATGACGTATCAACAGGCCGGGCGTATCGCCATTTTGAAACGCATTCTCGGATGGGTGGTTTTTATCCCGGCGTTGCTGTCGACGCTGATTTCCGTGCTGGGCTTTATCTATCAGCACAGTGAAAAAACCAAAGGCATCAACGCAGTGATGCTGGATTTTGTCCACGTGATGGTGGACATGGTGCGTTTCAATACGCCGTTCCTGAACCTTTTCTGGTACAACTCGCCGGTGCCGGACGTGGATAAAAGCCTGTTCAGCGGCGCCAATTTGATGTTCATCATCATCTATATACTGATCTTCGTCGGGCTGGCATTGCAGGCTTCCGGCGCGCGCATGTCGCGCCAGGTCAAGTTCATTCGCGAAGGGCTGGAAGATCAGATGATCCTGGAGCAGGCCAAAGGCAGCGAAGGGCACACGCGTCAGCAGTTGGAGGAACGCATCACGCTGCCGCACCACACCATTTTCCTGCAGTATTTCCCGCTGTACATTCTGCCCATCGTGATTGCGGTGATCGCCTGGTTCGTGATCCGCCTGTTGGGGCAGTTGGCCGGCGCGGCCTGAACCCTGAACGGGGCGCCGATCGGCGCCCCGGAACCTGATTACGACGCTTCCGGCTGCAGCAGCGCCTCTACCGCGCGCTGCGCCGCCACCCAATGCTGGCCGCCGAACAGGTTGCTGCGGTTGAGCAGGTAGTACAGCTGATACAGCGGCTGACGCTCGATAAAGCCGGCCCCCAGCGGCCATACGCTCTGATAGCCGTCGTAGATCTGCGGCGGCAGCTCCGGATACAGCGGCAGCATCGCCAAATCGCACTCTCGGTCGCCCCAGTAGCTGGCCGGATCGAACAGTATCGGCCCGTTGGCGGTCATCGCGCAGTTGCCCGGCCACAGGTTGCCGTGCAGCAGGGAAGGCTGCGGCTGGTGGTGCTGCAAGCGCAGATACACCCGATCGACAATGTCGTCGATGTCGCCGAAGGTCATGCCTTTCTCCGCAGCCAGCTGCAGCTGCCAGCCGATGCGCTGCTCGGCGAAGAATTCCGACCAGCGGCGTTGCCAGGCGTTGGGTTGCGGCGTGGTGGTCAGATCGCTGTCGAAGTCGAGACCAAACTGCGGCTGCTCGCTCCACTGATGCAGATGCGCCAGCTGCTGGCCCAGGCAGTAGGCGCCGTGGGCATCGAGGGGTTTCAGCTGCTGATACTCCAGCAGCAGGAAGCTGTAGTCGCGATCGCTGCCGACGCCGTACACCTCCGGCACCCGCACGCTTTTGCTGCGCGCCAGCAACGCCAGCTGATCGGCCTCGGCGGTGAATATCGGCAGTTGTTCACGGGCGTCGCATTTCACGAACACCTCGTTGTCACCGTAACTCACGCGCCACGCCGGGTGAATGTCGCCCCCGGGCAGTTCAATCCTTTCGCGTATCTCTGCGCTGCCAAGATGTTCACTTAACAGACGGCTAACGGCTTGCCACATGGTATTTCCCCCTCTGTGCTGCCTGATAATTCATTAGGTTAGCGTCTTTCCCTTGGTGAAAACACGACGCGGCGCACAGCCGGCGTCAAAGACGGCGATTTTTTCAGCGCCTCGCCAGCTCAAAGTATATACCCTATTGATTAATTTAAGCGCAATACCGATTGCAACTTGATGACAACGACGCAATGAGCGGGGGGAATGTGATGCGGCGAGCAGAAGGCTTCGCCGCATCGGGGGAATTAACCGCCGGTGAGCGCGGTTTGGTTACGCTGTAACGGGCGTAATTTACTGTACAACAAGGCGATCACGAACAGCACGGCCTGCACGATGACGATGCAAGGCCCGGTTGCGCCGTCGATGTGGAAGCTGATCAGCGTGCCGAGCACGCAGGAGAACACCGACACCACCGTCGCCACCATCAGCATGCGATCGAAGCGACGGCACAGCATGAAGGCGATGATGCCGGGGGCGATCAGCATGGCGATCACCAGGATCACCCCCACGGCCTGCAGCGAGGCGACGATGGTCATCGCCAGCAGGCACAGCAGCCCATAGTGCAGCAGCTTGACCGGCAGGCCAATCACCCGCGCATGGTGCGGATCGAAGCAGTACAGCATGAAGTCTTTGCGCTTGAGCAACACCACCGCCAGGGTGATGCCGGCGATCAGCAGGGTTTGTTTCAGTTCGCCGTCGGTGATGCCCAGCATGTTGCCGAACAGAATGTGGCTCAGATGCTGGTCAGTGTCGATGCGCGAGAACAGCACCAGCCCGAAGGCGAACATACCGGAAAAGACGATGCCCATCACCGTGTCCTCTTTCACCCGGCTGTTCTCTTTCAGGTAGCCGGTGGCTACCGCGCAGAAGATGCCGGAGAGGAAGGCGCCAATCGCCAGCGGAATGCCGACCACGAACGCTACCACGATGCCGGGCAGCACCGCGTGCGAGATGGCGTCGCCCATCAGCGACCAGCCTTTGAGCACCAGATAGCAGGAGAGCACGGCGCACACCACGCCGGTGACGATGGCGGCGACGATCGCCCGCTGCATGAACGGGTAGGCGAAGGGTTCGCTGAGCAGTTGATACAGGGTGTCCATCAGCGGCCTCCAGTTTGCGATTGCGCCACGCGGCGCTTGGCCGCCAGCAGGCCGTGTTTCGGCGCGAACAGGAACGCCACCAGGAACACCAGCGTTTGCAGGGTAACGATCACGCCGCCGGTGGCGCCATCCAGGAAGAAACTCAGGTAGGCGCCGACGCCGCTGGTCAGCGCGCCGATGATGATGGCGATGATCACCAGCCTGCTGAAGCGATCGGTCAGCAGGTAGGCGGTGGCGCCCGGGGTGATCACCATGGCGATCACCAGAATGGCGCCGACGGTTTGCAGTGCGGCGACGGTGCAGGCGCTGAGCAGGGTGAAGAACAGGATCTTCAACCGCAGCGGCGACAGGCCGATCGACACCGCGTGGCTTTCGTCGAAGAACACCGCTAGCAGGTCTTTCCACACCAGGCACAGGATCAGCAGCGAGACGCCGATGATGATCTCCACCTGCAGTACGTCTTCGTCGGCGATGCCGAGGATATTGCCGAAGATGATCGACTGCACGTTGACCGACGTGGGGTTGAGCGACACGATCAGCAGGCCGACGGCGAAGAAGGTGGAGAAGATAAAGCCGATGATGGCGTCTTCGCGCAGCCGGGTGATGTGGCGCACCAGCGTCATCGCCAGCGCCGCCAGCATGCCGGTGAAGAAGGCGCCGGCGGCGTAGGGCAGGCCGAGGGCGTAGGCGCCGGCCACGCCGGGCACCACCGAGTGCGACAGCGCATCCCCCATCAGCGACCACCCTTTCAGCATCAGGTAGGCGGACAGGAACGCGCAGGCGGCACCGACGATGGCGCTGACCCAGATGGCCTTCACCATGTAGTTATAACCGAAAGGTTGCAGCAGAAGGTCCAGCATCAGGATTGTTTCTCCCTGGCCTGGCTGTTGGCCGGCGGATCGCTCTTGGTATGGCCGTAGAACACCGCCGGGCGCTCATCGTCGGTCAACACCGTGACGGTGCGCGGATCGTTATCGTCGTGCAGATCCGGGCCGGAAAGGTTGATATGGCGCAGCACGCCGCCGAACGCCTGCTCCAGGTTGCTCTGGGTGAAGGTGGTTTCGGTCGGGCCGGCGGCCAGCACCGTGCGGTTGATGAGGATCACCCGATCGCAAAACTCCGGCACGCTGCCGAGGTTGTGGGTGGAGACCAGAATGAGATGGCCCTCGTCGCGCAGCGCACGCAGCAGCTCGATAATCGCATTCTCGGTTTTCACGTCCACGCCGGTGAACGGCTCGTCCAGCAGCAGCACCGTGCCCTGTTGCGCCAGCGCGCGCGCCAGAAATACGCGCTTCTTCTGGCCGCCGGACAGCTCGCCGATCTGCCGGCCGCGCAGCTCGCTCAGGCCAACGCGCTCCAGCGCCTTGTCGACCCGCAGCCGATCCTCACGCGACGGAATGCGCAGGAAGTTCATCTTGCCGTAGCGGCCCATCATCACCACGTCTTCCACCAGCACCGGGAAGTTCCAGTCGACGTCTTCGGTTTGCGGCACGTAGGCGATCAGGTTCTTTTTCAGCGCGTCCGCCACCGGTTTGTCGCTCAGCGACACCTGGCCGGCGGTGGGCCTGACCAGGCCCATGATGCTTTTGAACAGCGTCGACTTGCCGCTGCCGTTGACGCCGACCAGCGCGCAGATCGAACCGCCGCTCAGGGTGAAGCTGGCGTTATGAATGGCGGTGTGCCCATTGTTGTAGGTCACGGTTACGTCGTCCACGTTCAGCTCAGGGCGGACAAACGGCTCATGGCTCATTGATCGAATCCTTTGGCGATGGTTTGCACGGTGGTGTTAAGCAGGTCGATATAGGTCGGCACCGGGCCGTCGCGGGTGGACAGCGAGTCCACGTACAGCACGCCGCCGTATTTGGCGCCGGTTTCTTTCGCCACCTGTCTGGCCGGCTTGTCGGAAATGGTGCTCTCGCTGAACACCACAGGAATATGGTGAGCGCGCACCGCGTCGATCACCCGGCGCACCTGCTGCGGTGAGCCTTGCTCGTCGGCGTTGATCGGCCACAGGTAAACCTCTTTCAACTGATAGTCTTGCGCCAGGTAGCTGAAGGCGCCTTCGCTGGTCACCAGCCAACGCTGCGCGGCCGGAATGCGCGCCAGGCGTTCGCGCAGCGGGGCGTCTAACGCGCCGATTTTCTCTGCGTAGGCCTTGGCGTTGCGGTTATAGGTTTCCGCGTTGGCCGGGTCGTGCTCCACCAGCGCTTTGCGGATGTTTTCGATATACACCAGCGCGTTGCTCGGCGACATCCAGGCGTGCGGGTTCGGGTTGCCGTTATACGGCCCTTCGCGGATCGGCAGTGGGGTGATGCCTTCGGTTACGACCGCCGCCGGCACCTGTTTGATGTTCTCGAAGAAACGTTGGAACCAACGTTCCAGGTTCATGCCGTTCCACAGGATCAGGTCGGCGTGCTGCGCCTTGACGATGTCGCGCGGCGTGGGCTGGTAGTCGTGGATCTCGGCGCCCGGTTTGGTGATGGATTCCACCACGGCGGCGTCACCCGCCACGTTCTGGGCGATGTCCTGAATGATGGTAAAAGTGGTCACCACGCGCAGCTTTTTTTCCGCCAACGCGTTTTGACTGGCCAAGGCGGCGCCCAGCAATAAACAGGCGAGCGTGAAGGGGCGCAACAGTGCGGCGGCGCGGGGAAGGCGACCGCGACGAAAAACGCAATTAATCAAAGGCATGATGACGTCTCCTGGTTCAAATGAAAATGATTATCAATATCAATTGAAGCGAAGTCAAGCGTCACTTGCCCACCGCCGGCGGGGTATTTCTCCAACTGAAAAAATAATACCGTCCGGGGAGTTATAGCATTTTATGTATCAGTATGTAACCGCTGAAGGTAGTCCTGACAGGTGCAGATCGCCACCTCCGGCTGTTTTCCCAATGCCAACTGCCCGAACCCCTGCGCCAGGCGCTGTACATCTTCTTGATCCAGAACGGTTATGAACGCAAAACTGTTGCTGCCGAGTTCGTGGTGAACGCCATTTTCATCTGTCACCGACGTGACAAAACCCTCACGCGTCAATTGCCCGGTCAGCTTGGCCAGGTCGGTCAATCCCTCTTCCTGATAGCGAAAAGTCACGACAAAGCAGCTTGTTGCAGATTGACTCATAAATCACCTCTTGGTATATGGATAGCTTGAGATTAGTCCAAAAAATTACTGCAGGTGTCCTTACAAGTTGTATATGCTACGCAACTCATTGAAAGGAGTGAGGGATTCTGTGAAAACAAAAATAGGTTGCCTTACGGCAATTTTGCTTTTGTCGGGGTGCGCCAAAGACCCGCAAACGGCAAGCAACATTTCAGGCAGTGGCACAACGCGCGGCGGCTGGTTAAAACCCCCTCCGCAGGCACCGGTAAACCGCACAGGCACTCCGGTTGTTTATAACGATTACATTCGTCAGGCCGCCAGCAACTATGGCGTCGACGAAACGCTGATTAAAGCGATTATTCAGGTGGAGTCCGGGTTTAACCCGAACGTGGTCAGCACCTCGAACGCAGTGGGATTGATGCAGCTTAAGGCTTCTACCGCCGGCCGCGACGCCTATCGCATGAAAGGACGAAGCGGGCAGCCCAGCTCGCGTGAGCTGAAGGATCCGGCGGTCAATATTGATCTGGGAACGGCCTATATCAATATTCTTCAAAGCCAGCAGCTAGCCGGGATCAACAACCCACAGACTTTGCGTTATGCCACCATCGTTTCGTACGTGAACGGGGCGGGCGCCATGTTGCGCACCTTCTCCTCGGACAAGCGCGTGGCGGTTAATCGCATCAATCAGATGAGCCCCGACGAGTTTTATCAGCACATCCAGAAAAAGCACCCGGCCCCGCAGGCGCCGCGCTATTTGTGGAAGGTGACCACCGCCTACCAGGCGATGTCGCAGTAACCCTTCATCCTGTCGAATCGGCCGCAAAACGCGGCCGATTTGCTTTCCGTTGTCGCTTCAGAGCGCGACACACCTCTCATTTTTCGTTATTTCCTCACCGCTTATCGAAAAAACCGCACAAAAAGTTAAATTTACGTTAGCAGATAAATCTTTACGTTCATTCAATAAGTTACCGGTAACATTTTTGCTTTTGCGCGCATTCTGACCTTCAATAAATATACAAATAAGTAACAAATTATTTTAAAAACCCGTATCGATCGCAAGGTTGCGGTTAAATAGTTGTGACTATCTTTGGATGGAATGTGACATGTCGAATCATAAAACCAACAATTCGCGGCGCGATTTCTTGTTGAAATCGATGACCTTAATTCCTGCGGCGGTAATTGGTGGCAGCGGCGTTGGCGCGCTGACGGCACCGACACCGGCGGTCGCTGCCTCGAACACTTCAACGCAGAACGATTACCAACCGACCTTTTTCACCCCGGAAGAGTGGGCCTTCATCAAGGCCGCCGTCGCGCGCCTGATCCCGGCCGACGATCGCGGCCCCGGCGCGCTGGAAGCCGGCGTGCCGGAGTTTATCGATCGTCAGATGAACACTCCGTACGCCACCGGCTCCATCTGGTATATGCAGGGGCCGTTCAACCCCGATGTGCCGAAGGAGATGGGCTATCAGCTGCCGCTGGTGCCCAAGCAGATCTACAACCTCGGCATCGCTGACGCCGACGCCTACAGCAAAAAAACCGCCGGCAAGCCCTTCGCCGAACTGGATGGCGCGCAGCAAGACGCCATGCTGCAAAAGTTCGAATCCGGCGAGGCGGAATTCCAGCAGTTGCCGTCGAAACTGTTCTTCTCCTATCTGCTGCAAAACACCCGTGAAGGTTTCTTCAGCGATCCGATCCATGGCGGTAACAAAGACATGGTTGGCTGGAAGCTGATTAATTTTCCGGGCGCGCGCGCCGATTTTATGGACTGGGTTGAGCGAGGGGAACGTTATCCCTTCCCACCGGTATCGATTCGTGGGGAGAGGGGCTAATCATGGCAACGGTAATGAAAAAAGTAGACGCGGTGATCGTCGGCTTCGGCTGGGTGGGCGCGATCATGGCCAAAGAGCTGACCGAGGCCGGCCTCAACGTGGTGGCGCTGGAGCGCGGCCCGATGCGCGACACCTATCCGGACGGTTCCTATCCGCAGGTGATCGACGAGCTGACCTATAACATCCGGCGCAAGCTGTTCCAGGATCTGTCGAAAAGCACCGTCACCATTCGCCACAACAGCAGCCAGACCGCGGTGCCTTATCGCCAGCTGGCGGCGTTCCTGCCGGGTACCGGCGTCGGCGGCGCCGGCCTGCACTGGTCGGGCGTGCATTTTCGCGTCGATCCGATCGAACTGCGCATGCGCAGCCACTATGAAGAGCGCTACGGCAAAAACTTCATTCCGAAGGACATGACCATCCAGGACTTCGGCGTGACCTACGACGAGCTGGAACCGTTCTTCGACAAGGCGGAGAAAGTGTTCGGCACCTCCGGCACCGCCTGGACCATCAAGGGGCAGAAAGTGGCGCAGAAGGGCGGCAACCGCTTTGCGGCGGATCGCTCCAGCGACTTCCCGCTGCCGGCGCAGAAGAATACCTACTCCGCCCAGCTGTTCGAGAAAGCCGCGCTGGAAGTGGGCTACCACCCTTATAACCTGCCGTCCGCCAACACCTCCGACTCTTACACCAACCCGTACGGCGCGCAGATGGGGCCGTGCAACTTCTGCGGTTTCTGCAGCGGCTATGCCTGCTACATGTATTCCAAAGCCTCGCCGAACGTCAACATCTTGCCGGCGCTGCGGATGGAAAAACGCTTCGAGCTGCGCACCAACGCCAACGTGCTGAAGGTCAACCTGACCGACGACAAGTCCCGCGCCACCGGCGTGAACTACGTCGATGCGCAGGGCCGCGAGCTTGAACAGCCGGCCGATCTGGTGATCCTGGGCGCGTTCCAGTTCCACAACGTGCACCTGATGCTGCTGTCCGGCATCGGCAAGCCTTACGATCCGGTGACCGGCGAAGGCGTGGTCGGGCGCAACTTCGCCTACCAGAACATGACCACCATCAAGGCGTTCTTCGATAAAGACGTGTTCACCAACCCGTTCATCGGCGCCGGCGGCAACGGCGTGGGCGTGGACGACTTCAACGCCGACAACTTCGATCACGCCAAAGAAGGCTTCGTCGGCGGTTCGCCGTTCTGGGTCAACCAGGCGGGCACCAAGCCGATCTCCGGCCTGCCGACCCCGCCGGGCACCCCGGCCTGGGGCAGCAAGTGGAAAGCGGCGGTGGCGGATGCCTACACCCACCACGTCTCGATGGACGCCCACGGCGCGCACCAGTCGTACCGCAACAACTATCTGGATCTCGATCCCAACTACAAGAACGTGTTCGGCCAGCCGCTGCTGCGCATGACGTTCGACTGGCAGGAGAACGACATCAAGATGGCGCAGTTCATGTACGACAAGATGGCGCCGATCGCCAAGGCGATGAACCCGAAACTGATCGCCGGCAGCCCGAAAAACGCCAACAGCCATTTCGATACCACCAGTTACCAGACCACCCACATGAACGGCGGCGCGGTGATGGGGGAAGATCCGAAGACCAGCGCGGTAAACCGTTATCTGCAGAGCTGGGACGTGCACAACGTGTTCTCGATCGGCGCATCGGCCTTCCCGCAGGGGCTGGGCTACAACCCGACCGGCACCGTGGCGGCGTTGGCTTACTGGTCTGCCCGCGCCATTCGCGAGCAGTATCTGAAAAACCCAGGCCCATTGGTGCAGGCATAAGGACGGCGAACGATGAAAGCATTTGTACCGGCACTGGTTCTCAGTGCAGTGAGTTTTTCCGTTTGGGCGCAGGACGCCACCGTCGGCAGCGAGCTTATCAAGCGCGGTGAATACCTGGCGCGCGCCGGGGACTGCGTGGCCTGCCATACCGACGGCAAGAGCGGCAAGACCTTCGCCGGCGGTCTGGCGATGGAGACGCCGATCGGCACCATCTACTCCACCAACATTACGCCGGACAAGAAAACCGGCATCGGCGATTACAGCTTCGAGGATTTCGACAACGCGGTGCGTAAGGGCGTAGCCAAAAACGGCAGCACGCTCTACCCGGCGATGCCGTACCCGTCGTTCGCGCTGGTGAAAGAGGACGACATGCGCGCCATGTATGCCTATTTCATGCAAGGCGTGCAGCCGGTGGAGCAGGCCAACAAGGACTCCGACATCCCGTGGCCACTGTCGATGCGCTGGCCGCTGAGCATCTGGCGCGGTATGTTCGCGCCGTCGCCGGCGGACTTCGTCGCCGACGCCAAGGCCGATCCGGTGATTGAGCGCGGCCGCTATCTGGTGGAAGGCCTGGGCCACTGCGGCGCCTGCCATACCCCGCGCAGCATCACCATGCAGGAAAAAGCGCTGAGCAACAGCGACAGCGACGACTACCTGTCCGGCAGCAACGCGCCGATCGACGGCTGGGTCGCTTCCAGCCTGCGCGGTGACCGTAAGGACGGCCTGGGCAGCTGGAGCGAAGCCGAACTGACCGAGTTCCTGAAAACCGGCCGCAACGACAAGGCGATCGTGTTTGGCGGCATGAGCGACGTGGTGGAACACAGCCTGCAATACCTGAGCGACGACGATCTGACCGCCATCGCACGCTACCTGAAATCGCTGCCGCCGAAAGACGGCAAGCAGCAGGCGGCGCCGGTCGAAGACAGCGTGGCCAAGGATCTGTGGCGTGGCGACGACAGCAAGCCAGGCGCGGCGTTGTATGTCGATAACTGCGCGGCCTGCCACCGCACCGACGGCGTGGGCTACAAGCGTGCCTTCCCGTCGCTGAAGGGCAATCCGGTGGTGCAGACCGAGGACGCGACCTCGCTGATCCACATCGTGCTGACCGGCAACACCACGCCGGCGGTGCAGGGTGCGGTATCCAACATCACCATGCCGCCGTTCGGCTGGCGTCTGAACGATCAGCAGGTGGCGGACGTGGTGAACTTCATCCGTTCCAGCTGGGGCAACAGCGCCAAGCCGGTGAGCGCCTCCGACGTGGCCGACGTGCGTAAAGACCGCTCGATGATCCGCGACGAGAAGGAGATGGGCAGCGCCGAGGTGCCGGACCACCCGGACGCGAAGAAATAAACCGCTTAAGGGCTCCGCAAGGGGCCCTTAGTTTTTTCTGCCTGCGCCGGTTTTTTCAGCATTTCCTGTTCGCAAATCGTTCGCTTGGCCGATAAAACATAGACCCGCAGCGGATTTTTCATTATCCTTTGCCGTCCTTTCATCAGGCGTAAGTATGAAATATCGCTTTAATTCACTGATTACTATTAAAAAATTCGCGGAGAAGGATATCCCGTTAGGCGCAATCGTTGGCGCCGCAGATTAAGGTAGACTGTCTCATGAGTACGATTTCTCCCGATTCAGGCACGCTGACGGCCGCTCAGCCTGCCAAATGGAACAAAACCGACACCGTCTGGATGTTCGGTCTCTATGCCACCGCGGTGGGTGCCGGCACGCTGTTCTTGCCGATCAACGCCGGCTTGAACGGCCCGCTGGTGTTGCTGTTGATGGCGTTGTTCGCTTTCCCGCTGACCTATTTGCCGCACCGCGCGCTCAGTCGCTTCGTGCTTTCCGGCTCCAGCCGCGACGGCAACATTCACGATGTGGTGGTGGAACACTTCGGCGTGCTGGCCGGCAAAATCATCATGGTGCTGTATCTGATGGCGTTCTTCCCGATCGTGCTGGTGTACAGCATTTCGATCACCAACGCGCTGGACAGCTTCCTGATCCACCAGTTCCACGTGGCGCCGCTGCCGCGCATCTGGCTCAGCCTGGCGGTGGTGGTGGTGCTCAATCTGGTGTTGCTGCGCGGCAAAGACAGCATCGTGGCGGCGATGGGCATGCTGGTGTTTCCGCTGCTGGTGTTCCTGATGGGCATTTCGCTCTATCTGATGCCGAGCTGGAATACCGCCAACTTCGTTCACGGCCTGGCCGCCACCCGCTTTGACACGCCGGGGCTGTGGCATTCGCTGTGGCTGGCGGTGCCAGTGATGGTGTTCTCCTTCAGCCATGCGCCGATCATCTCTTCCTTCGCCTCGACCCAGAAGAGCCTGTACGGCGACAAGGCGGAACGCCGCTGCGCACGCATCATGCGTTACAGCTATGTGCTGATCTGCGTCACCGTGCTGTTCTTCGTGTTCAGCTGCGTGCTGAGCCTGTCTCACGAAGACATGCTGCAGGCGAAGGAGCAGAACATCACCGTGCTGACTACGCTGGCCAACAAGTTCTCCAATCCGCTGATCGCCTATCTTGGCCCGGTGATGGCGATGTTGGCGATGGCCAAGTCCTATCTCGGCACTTCGCTGGGGGTGACGGAAGGGGCGACCAGCCTGATCGACGGCGTCACGCGCGCGGTCGGCAAGCCGCTCAGTTCGCGCCTGACGCACCGCATCTCCGCGGTATCGCTGTTCCTGCTCACCTGGGCGGCGACGGTGTGGAACCCCAGCGCGCTGCACATTATCGAAACCATCAGCGGCCCGCTGATTGCGGCGATCCTGTTCATCCTGCCGATGTACGCCGTGCGTGCGGTGCCGGCGATGCGCCAATACCGCGCGGCGAGCAACGTCTTCGTGCTGGTGATGGGCCTGATCGCGCTGTCGGCGCTGATCTACGGCCTGGTGTGATCCCTGGGCGCGCCACTTCCGGCGCGCCTCTTAACGACCCTCTACACATCCCTTTGCAATTAATCGCCGATTTGCCGGGCGTTATCTTTGATAATGCAAGCCATTCTCATTAGTATTTCCCGATTGCGTTCTTGACTAAGGAGTTTTCGTGCACCGTCGAATCACCTTGCCGGCGCTGGTTTGCGCCGCCTTGCTCGCCTCTCCGGCGATGGCCACCACTTATCCGCTGACGCTGACCGACACTTCCGGCCAGACGATCACCCTCCCGCAAGAGCCGAAACGCATCGTAGTGCAGGACGGGCGCGACATTCTCACGTTGGCGCTGCTCGATCGCGCCAACCCGTTCGGCCGGCTGGTGGCCTGGAATAACCTGCTGAAGAAAAGCGATGCGGCGACCTGGGATATCTTGCAGAGCAAATGGCCGGCGGCGAAAAACATCATCGATATGGGATTCAGCGATAAGGGCGAAGTGAACCTGGAGAGCGTGATCGCCAAGCGGCCCGATCTGATGATCGCCCAGCTGCGCTCCAAGCCTTCGCTGAGCCAGACCGGCGTGCTGGATCGGCTGAAGGCGCTGAACGTGCCGGTGCTGTTCATCGACACCATGCTCAAGCCGGTGGAAAACACGCCGAAAAGCGTGACGCTGCTGGGGGAAACCCTCAACCGCGAAAGCGAGGCCCGGCAATATACCGATTATTATCAGCAGCATTATCAGGCGATTCTGGCCAAGACGCAGGCGGTGGAACCCAAACCACAGGTGTTCTTCGAAGCCAAGGCCGGCCTGAACGGGCTGGAATCCTGCTGCTTCACCCATGCGCACGTCGGCTGGGGGGCGCTGGTTGAGGCGGTCGGCGCGCGCAACATCGGCTCCGCGCTGTTGCCGGGCGCGACCGGCGATGTCGCGCTGGAAAAAGTGATTGCCATGAAGCCGGACGCCTACATCGTTTCCGGCTCGCAGTGGGCCAGCAAGACCAACGCCGCGGTGCCGTTCGGCTACGGCGTGACGCAGCAGCAGGTGGATGAGGCTTTCAACCGCATGAAACAGCGCCCGGGCTTCTCTCAGGTGTCGGCGGTGAAGGCGGGGCGGTTCTACGGCATCTACCATAACTTCTACAACCACCCGTACAATATTGTCGGGCTGGAGTATCTGGCGAAGTTTATCTATCCGGCGCAGTTCCCGGATCTGGACCCGGCCAAGACCTACAGCGAGATCCTCAGTCGTTTTACCGAAGTGCCGGAAGGCAAGGGCATTTTGGGCGCGCAGGCGCCGGCGGGGAAATAACGGCAACGGGCGCGATCGCGCCCGTTTTTGATCCTTAGGCGGCGGCCGGCGTATAGGTGGAGATGATCTCCAACACGCCGTTGATGATGAACTGCACGCCCATACACACCAGCAGGAAGCCCATCAGGCGCGAGATCGCCTCGATGCCGCTTTTCCCCACCAACCGCATGATGGCGCCGGAGCTGAGCAGACAGGCCCACAGGATCACCGCGACCGTCAGGAAGATGGCGACCGGCGCCACGGCCAGCACCCAGGGTTCAAAACCCAGCGTGTTATCTTTGACGCTCGACGCCGAGCTGATGATCATCGCGATGGTGCCCGGCCCGGCGGTGCTCGGCATGGCCAACGGCACGAAGGCGATGTTGGCCGAGGTCTTATGGCGCAGCTCGTGCGACTTGCTCTCCACCTCCGGCGCCTCATCGGCGCTTTGTTGCGGGAACAACATGCGGAAACCGATGAAGGCGACGATCAGGCCGCCGGCGATGCGCAGGCCGGGGATCGAAATACCGAAGGTGTTCATCACCACCTGGCCGGCGTAAAACGCCACCGTCATGATGCAGAACACATAAACCGAGGCCATCAGCGACTGCTGATTGCGCTCCTCACGCGTCATATTGCCGGATAACCCGAGCAGCAACGCCACCGTGGTCAGTGGGTTGGCCAGCGGCAACAGCAGCACCAAACCCAGTCCGATGGCCTGGAATAACTGCAAAATACCCGTCATAAAATAACTCCCTGTGCAACGTTCAAGCCGCCAGGCGGCGGCCCATGAGCTCCACAGCCTAGCCTGCCGTACGGCCGGCGGCAATGGGGATAGCTCGTAACGTTAATTAACCGTCGGCGGGCGCTTCATCTTCACCGCTGCACTCGGCGGTGAGTTCTGGTTCATCCTCACACCCCAGCGGCGCTTCGTTGACCGCGATCGCCCGCGGCACCGAACGCGCGCCAAAATGCACCAGCCCATACAAGGTCGCCAATACCGCGCACACTACGCCGAGGACTGCGAGTAACCGGTTCATCTTCTGCATAAGTCTCGATTGGAACAGACTGGTTTCAGAATAGCGGCTGGCGGCGAAGATCGCCACGCGAAGCCGGTATGCCGCCAAACGCCGGCGACAAAGCGAGCGGTGCCTGGAAAATGCGCACATTTTTTGTGTTTTATGGCCTTTTTCGCCGCAGTTGGCCGGTAAAGGCCGACGTTTCGCATCAATTGCTACACCCTGCAGGCTCAGCTGCCTACCATAGGCGCGCTTTAAAACAAGAATGAGACTGACTATGCAAGACGAACTGAAACTTTTACTGGGGAAAATTGGCGCCTTCGCGCTTTCCGGCGCTTTTTTGGCGGCCTTGGTCGGCCTGGTGTTTATCGACGTGCACTGGCTGCATAATTTCGTGCATGAAACCTCGCTGACCGAAGTGGCGCAGGAGCTGTTGCTGCTCGCCATCGCCGGCGGTTTTTTCGCCGCGGGCAGACGGCAGGCTGAACGCCGCTCCGCCTGGATGCTGGTCGGCGGCTTCTTTCTCTGCATGCTGATCCGCGAGATGGATTTCGCCTTCGACGCGCTGTGGCACGGCGCCTGGGTGTGGTTTGCGCTGGCGGTCGCCTTGGCCTGTCTGTGGCATGCCGCAAGGCACGTCGCGGCGACGGTGCGTGGGCTGGCCTATTTCGCGACGCATCCCGGCTACGGCATGATGTGTGCCGGTCTGCTGTGCATTCTGGTGTTTTCACGCCTGTTCGGCATGGGTGCGCTGTGGCAAACGCTGATGCTGGACGGTTACAACCGGGTGGTGAAAAACATGGTGGAAGAAGGCTGCGAACTGTTGGGTTACGGCCTGTGCCTGTTGGCCACCTTCAGCTACCTGAAAAGCGTTTTTGTGTCGAATAAAGCGAAAATGTGAGGGCGGCGGCACTTTATTTATCCGGAACAATTTTAGTGATACTATTCGCTTAGCCGAATGCGGCTGAGAAGGTATGCGTTCCATTCTGTATACCCAGTGAGGTTTCAATCTGGCAATTGTGGGCGAGATCTGAAACCTGGCTGACCAAACCCAAAACCCAATTTTCGTACTGCATGTGATCTGTCGTGTAAGCAATGCTCGGCAGTTCACGTGATTCCATTCTGTTTCAAATCCTCCCATCAACTCACTGTGGCGCTTGAAAAAGCCCTTGGCTAGTGATTCAATCTGTTTCATGTGATTTCAATCCAAGCCACTAAAATTGTGTACATACCTGTGTACATAATTGGAGATGTACACAGTGCTCACCGATGCCAAACTCCGCAAGCTTAATGGAAAACCCATCCCAAAACTGATCGAGATGCCTGACGGCGGCGGCCTGTCTATCCGCATAACACCACTTGGGTTGATTGTCTTCCAGTACCGTTACCGGTACGCAGGTAAGGCGCGTCGCATGACACTTGGAAGTTACGACGAGATTTCGCTCAAAGAAGCGCGCGATATGGTTCAAGAAGCCAAACGCGTCCTGGCAGAAGGGAAAGACCCCATCACAGTGAAATCCATGACGCTAGCGGAAATTGCTGGCGCCCCCACAGTAAAAGACTGCCTGTCCCATTGGGTTGCCAGCGCACAGGCTCAGCGCCTTGTTAAACTGCAGTACTGGGAGAGAGCTTTCGCCAGGCACATCACGCCTTTTGTTGGCAGCATGATCGTTGATGAGATGCAGATATCTCACTGGCAGCCAGTTTTCAAAAGGATGCGGGATAGTGGCGCTGAAACGTTCGCAGGAATCATGCTTTCTAAGATAAAGCAGGTCTTCTCGTATTGCCTACGGACGGAAAAGATTCGCATAAACCCTTTGGCAGCACTACGCATTAGCGACGTAGGAAAACCGGTAGGGACTGGGAAGCGCTATTTTAGTGATGCTGAGATCGGTAGGTTCTGGCTAACCCTAGAGTCATCCAGGATTTACCATCAGAATAAAATATTCATCAAATTACTTCTTCTAACTGGGTGTCGTGGTGTTGAGTTGCGGAAAGCAAGGAAGGGGGAGTTTGACTTAAAAAATAGAACGTGGCGTGTTCCTGCAGAACATTCAAAAACACGCCAGCCGTTTGTGAGAGGGCTTTCTGAGGACGCTGTAAAGCTCATTGAGGAGGCAATGGAATTATTCCCTAACATCAACCAACTTTTCCCGCCAGCTATCGTGCAAGGCGATCGGCCAATGTCTGCCGGCGTCCTTTTAAACATGGCGGAGCAACTGCGAAATGAGATGGGGGTTTATGACTGGGCTATGCATGACTTGCGGCGCACGGCAAAAACGAAAATGAGCGAGTTAGGAATAGAGCCCCATGTATCAGAAAAAGTTCTGGGGCATAAACTTGGTGGTGAGATGGCCGTATACGACCAGCATTCATATCTGAAAGAGCAGCAAAATGCTCTGGATATCTGGGCTGATCATGTGGCGTCTTGCGTTTCATCAATGAGGCCTTGAGCGCGGAAAAAGCGTATCACGTCGCAATATCTATACTGCTCGCCGCCATGGATGGGATTGGTGCCAGGGGCGGGATTAGGGAACGGTGTGCCAGCCTTTTCCCACTGTTTTTTCCTGCGCCAAAAGGTGGTTCTTGATATACCGCCCAACTGCTGCTGTATACCTTCGCGGGTGATCAATACTGGCTGAATTGGCAGGTTGCTCTTAGTCATGGCTTATCTCTCTGTAAAGCGCCCATTAAGCATGCCGATCGTGTAGTTGAATCGCGGCAAAGAAATGCCGAGCAGTTCGACCTGAGCGAAATGCTTCATGATGATTGGACGGGATAGGGTGTCGAAAGGGGCTTTGGGGTTTTGCTTAATCGCGGCGTGGAGTTCGTCGTTACAGCGTTTCGTTACTGATCTGAGTGCGTTTTGCTGAACGCTGCCGGCAGCAATTGCAAGCTGTTTACTGGGCATTGATTCCCCCAATGATCCCAGCCTGGCGCATCACCACGGCTGAATAGTTCGATTCGTGACACGTCGCCGTATAGCAGCTCAAGGCGACGGCGGACTTCCCAGGGTTTCGCGCTGTGTTTGCCGAGACAGCTGAACACAACCTGTTTTACTGATGCGCTGGCGGGCTCAACGCCTTGGCCGCGAACGGCGAGCATTACGTCTTGGGGGTTGGCGCGAGTGTAGTTGCCGCCATTCAATATCCATTGATTAACTGCATTTTCTAAGTATGCTTTAGGATGAGTACGAATTGGTTTGGGAAAACCATGTTTGTTTTGATAATTGTACATTGTTTGTCTGGATGTGATGCCTAGCTTTCTCATGACATCTATTTCCGCTAATAATTTTATTTCCATAGACTTTACCACCTCTAACTTTTTGGATGTTAATTATGAATGTTGATATAAAAAGGGAGTTATCTTTAGTCACTATTGGCACCGCAGTTGCGTATCTTTCGGCTTATTTTTATCAGCTAGGGTTTTTCGCATACTTTAGCGTCCCGCCTGGTTTTGTGTCAGTGGATATTAATACATTGCTTTTTTCTGCAGTGTTAGTTGTATTTATTCTATACGTGATCCTTGGGCCGTCATTAATTTATTGTGATATTTTTGATGAAGAAGGAATTACAGAAAAACAAAGGGTGTGTAATTTAATTGCATTTTATCTGCTTTTTTCTGTGATTTACAGTGTTGCATTTTATGCGTTGCAAAGATTGAACTCTAATGCTAAAGAGTTTGGTGGTGCGATGATGATAATTAAATCCATAACGGCTTCGCTTATTTGGAACGCATTTTCATTAGTGTGTACATATTATATTGCAAAGGTTGTTTCTCTTGTGCTAATGCATCCCATGAGAAAATCACAATGCTTTTTCGCTATGAATATAAGTCCAGTCCTCCTTTTTATTGCTTATTTCGTTGGGGTTAATTATGCTAAGATTGATGTTGCTAAATATAGCTTTGGGAATGATGGTTACTTTGTTGTGACAGAAAATTCAAAAGGAATATTGGTGGCTAAGTGTGATGCTAATAATGGGGTGTCTTTTAAAAGACTAGAGTCATCTTTTTCTGATATAAAGACTAATACTAATTCCAAAGAGAAGGGTGAAGTTGTTAACTGTCTTAAAATTTGGAGAGATAAGTAGCTTCATTTGATTGTCCAACCCAATATTGAGCTACCTTTTCCAGGGCGGAGACGTACTCTTGCGAGTAGAGCATCTGTTGGCGGCGTGGATCGTGATATGGATTTGCAGCGTCGATAATGAACATGTACGCACAACGATGCTTGCTTAGGTCGCGCAGCTCTTCGGCGTCAGTCCACGCCACCGGCTTGCTTAGTTCGCTCAGCTTATTGTCCATCAATCAGCCTCCCGAATTTCAACGCTCAGCACCAGAAGTCGGCCATCTTTCAGCTCGTAGGTATGGCTGTCACCGGTATGGTAAAGATGCTCAGCAACAGACCGGCGAGCCATTTCAGTTACGTCCGATTTATTACCAACCCAGCGGCCCTTGTCGGTGTCCAGCGTGCCGTAAAAAATTGCGCCACTCAGCGGGCTGGCGCCCATCGTTTTCACCTTGCTCATAATGCTTTCTCCTGGGCCTCGGCCCGCTCAAACCAAAAAACAACCGGAACATCTTTCACTTCAACTAGGCCGAAGCGCTCAGCTGTGCGGAAGTTGACGCTATACGCTCGAGCTCTCTCCGCCTGGGCTGCTATCTGTTCGCGGAACGTCTCGAGGCTGTATGTCGTTTTGAACAGGTTGCACGGTGCGCAAGCCGGGTTTAGGTTCTCTATGCAGTCGCGGCTTTCATGACAGACCTTACCGGTTGCCTTCAGCTTGAATAATCCTTTAGCCGCTGCCGCCATGTCCTGCTCCGATTCACGCATCACTGGTTCGACGTGGTCGGCGTGCCAGCCTTTCTCTGGCAGTACGCAACCGCAGTAAGCGCACCGGCCACCGAACTTCTCCCTCAATTCTGCGCGCTGTGCCTTAGTCAGCTTTGCCACGCTCCACCTCCCTAGCGCTGTCACCCACACGACGAAACTCGATAACCCACACCCATGGATTGGCGCTCCAGCTTTCTGCGCCGTAGATGGATTGCCATAACTCACTGAATGCCACCTGGTGCATCATGTGTTCGTGACCAGGGGAAACACCGGCTTTCACACCCTCAGCCCTAGCATCCTCTTCGCTGATATCGTTCAGGCGCTCAACGCGCACGCCGGTAATTTCCAGCGTGATTCTGCTGGCCCAGCGCGGCATGTGGATTGATGGACGCCATGCGCCTTCGTATTGGGTGTCTCGATCAGGTATCGACCACAGTCCGTAGTTTCCCGGCTCTTGCCAGCACGAAGCCTTATAAATCCGCGCTGCTTGCTTCTCGTCCCCCTTAATCAGGTTCCCATCCCAATCGATAGGACATCCGTCTTCGTTGCCGAGAACGGCGAACGTCTCGCGCACCCACAGCCGATCGCCTACCTGTCCGAATGGGCAGCAATGCTCTTGAAAGAAAAGGTGGCAATCGGCAATAGGTGAATTGCCAGGCGTGAAGTCAGAAACATGAACCATGCTTTCTAACTTTTTCGCCGAAAACCAAAAGTCTCCAGGCCGTGTTTCTGATGGCTTCGGTTGAACCTTCATAACCCGCCGCGTCTGGGTCTTGCGGCCGTCGAGAATGGCGCGAACCATCTCGCCGTTGAAAATCACTGGGCGCTCTTTCATTTGGCCTCCCGCACTGACTTGTTACATTTCTTTCCGATGATTACGCCAAATGCTTTCCCCGCATAAGGCATCCTGATTTGCAGCAGCTCGCAGACATTCCAGATAGCAGCAAGAACCCAGCCATGCGGAGTGAACGTCCAGAACTTGCTGATAGGCCATATCCATTTATTCATGGTTTTTTCGGGCCTCCATGACATGGACAAGCAAGCCCTGGCACATAACCGTCATAACCAGGGGTCAGGTAGCGACGCTGGCCAGTGAATCGGTTTTCTACATATTCACGAGGCAATGGCAGGCCATAAGCTGGCTCATCGCAGAAGCCTGCTGGGCCTCCGCCGCTCCACATTGGGACAGAGCACTTGCCTACGCCTTCAGCATTCAATTCTTTGTGGTGCTTGCTTAATGCGCTCATTTGGCCTCCCGCAGCCCATTGGCGTATGCGATTGCGGCTTCAGCTGCAAACATCAGCTTCTTCTCAATGTTGGAACCAGGTGCTGTTTTTGAGTGCATTTCAGCGATGCGCTCTGCGAGTTCATTAACGCCTTCGATCTTTGCTTCGAGGCGGATAGCTGCAAGTGCTGCGTCAGTGGCTGGGGTTGCGCCTTCGTCTTCAATAATCTCCGCTACAACGTCATCGTGATAGGTATCAATGTCACTGCGATGGACATCAACGAAATGCCCCTCAACGGTAGATTCATGGCCGTGCAAATAGCCAAGATTGAACAGTTTTATGCTGCGTGACTTCAACGCCGCATTCTCCACTGCCAGCGCATTAACTCGATCAGTCTGCTCTTTGATGGTTTCAGCCATTGTCAGCTTTACCAGCAGCGTTTGGGCGTTGATCTGCCGGCTGCTGGCGAGTTCTGACAATAAGGCTTCATAATCGGAGAATTTAACGAATTCACCGTGCTCAGATTCGCGGGCAAACGGCGCAAAGCGCGCCGCGTGCATGACGTAATCAGGGTTATATCTCTGAACCATCTGGATTCTCCTTGCCGCTGGTGGAACGGTATTCATCGAGAATGGCGAGCACATCAAGCTGAGTGCCGGCGGGAAGGATGTAGGCGGTCTGGCCGTCGATTTCACGGACTTCGGCTTGTGCTAAGAGCGTGACGAGCTTGCGGGACTTTGGTGCGCTGAATTTTGGAGCGATAAAGGATTTTGTGACCTTTTTCTTGCCCGCGGCTTTGGCCTTTTCTACGTCGCCAGCCAGTACCTTGCCAGCTTGCTCGCCATGCTCTTTTACGCGCTCAACAGCGGCATCGACGGCAACAGCGCCATCTTTGACAAGCGTCTGAACATCGTGATTTGCCTGGGTGAGGGCAAGCAGCTTATCGACCGTGGCACGGCTTTTGCCGACTAGCGCGGCGATCTCATCTGGTGACAGGTTGAAGCCAGCGAGCTCTTTTACCACCCGCGATTGCTCGTAAGGGGTAAGTGCCAGTTGACTATTGCTGTTCATGATGCGCGCTATGCGCTCCACGTCGCTGCCAGTAAACGGCATGATTGCTACCCACTCAGCGGGCTTGCCAGCGTCACGACAACGCAGATAGGCGCGGTGCCGGCGGTGGCCCTCAACAATCCATACCCCGCCATCATCGCGTGGGCGCACTTCCAGAGGCGGGACGGGCTTGCCTTGAAACAGATGGTTAAACAGATCATCGTCGGCGGCCTGCGTGCGCTCATCGTCTACGCGTTTGTTGAATCCTTCTTGGACGTGAATGTCTTTCAGTCTGATTAATAGGCCGTTTTTCCCGCGTTTAATAATCTTATCGTCGATAAGCTTGTTGATTGAGTTAGACATTCATTAACTCCAGACCGCGCCGGCAGTCAGCAGGCACAGGGTAAAAATGAGAAGGTAGAAGAGGTGTTTGCCGTGGTGGCGCTTAGGGGCGAAATCGCCCCCGGTCAGGTCATACTTGTGCTGTATGCGGGCGTTGAGGCTTACCATGTTGGCCTCCGCTGCTGGGTGTGCAGGCGTCGCTGCAGTGTTCTGATGTTCTGGCGGACGACGTACACCGGCGCGCAGGTATCGGAGCAGACGAGGATTCGGACGGCCTTGTATCTGCCGTCTTCATAGCGCTGAATGCTCACGGCCTGTTTTGCTACGTCGCGCGTCTGGCCGCAGTGTTCACAGCGTTGTGTAGTGGTTTGCATAACATGTCCTCTCAATGAAATTCACATGGGTAAAGGCGCTGCCTGAGTTGATGCACGCGCTCGGTTTCCCTACGGTTCCAGCACACTGGAGCAGCGGGCAGCGCCTTTACTGATGTGAAAAAAAGAGCCCCGGCGAGCGGGGCAAAGGATGTGACAAGGGAAGTGGTACTGAGCAGGCTTGTGATTTCTCACGCACCTGGTGGCGCATCGAACCGGGGCTTTATACTGTGTAGGTTAAAAGAGGAACCGGAACGATACGCCACCAGATAAGTGAGACGCCGGCATTAACCGGCGACGTATACGCAGCCTGCTATGGTCACGGCCCACAGGAAAAGGCCAATAGCGACGCTGTATGTCAGCGCTTTCCATCCGTTTAAGCTCATGATTGCCTCAGTGCGCCCCGTAGGGCGCGGTGGGTGTTATTTGACTTTGCGGGTCGGCCATTGGTTGAACATGTTGCCCAGCTTCGACACGTTCACGATCATTTGCGTTTTCCAGCGCTCGCAGCCGTTCGGGCCGTCTACCGTCAGAATCGAATGCCCCCACACATGGGAACCGGTCAGCGTGGCTTCGGTTACATCGCCAACCTTTTCCGTTAGTTTGGCGATGAATGCCGTGTATTGCGCATTAGCATTTTCAGTCGCGGAACTGATAAACCGGGCCATACCGCCAAGGGAAAGAACTCGCGGCTCAGGCGCATTAGGGCGATAACTTCGATAGCCATCACTTGGCGCTTCCTCTGTCAGCAAGCGAACCAGTGTGTAACGGGCTTTCGCTTGCTTGAACCCAAGGCGGCTCTGGCGGCTGTCCGGGTAAGGGGCAGCCCGTTGCGCGTCCCAGTCCGCAGCCTCCATCCAACCGCAAACCCTTTCGATAACTGCGCGTGCCTCGCTCGCTGCGCGCTCCAAGGAGGCGGCGCGAAGTGGTTCAACCGCTGCGGATACTGGGTGCATTTCACTATCCATCGTGTAACCCTCTGCTGTTAGTCGGCCATCTGACGAGCAAACCAGCGTTGCGCGCCTGCTGCGGTTTTAAAATCCCGGCTCTTGGTGAACGTCATCGCGGTAAACGTGCCGTCGCCGTTTGGGAAAACACCGGTCTTCACTGTTTCGTTGTTGCCCATATCGTGAGTAGTGTTCATCGCTAATCCTCGGATTTACCCCGGCGAACCGGGGTTGCTGTTAGATACTGATCACGCCGGCATCAAATAGGCGCTTTAGCGAGTTGCTGATATCAGCTTTAAAACATTCAATTGCTTTCCGGCGCTCTTCGTTTTTGGAAGGACGAGAACGAGGGTTTGCTATTTGCTTTTCAAGCTGTGCGATTTCAGTTTTACGGTGAGCAATGACGTTTTTTGCGAACAAAATCTGCTGCTGGTTCATCGATTCAATCCTCAGTGGTTTTATGCCTGCCGCCCCACACTGGCAGCGGCAGGGTAAATCCACTCTTTCCCTAAAGAACGTCTCCGGTCGATCCCTCTCGGGGCCGGGGAGTGATTGCATCGCTCACCCCTGGGCGTCTTACCTGTGTGGCTTCCTGCCGGTGACGTTGTTGCTGTCGATGGAATTGATAATAGCCATGAGTATTGTCAATAGCAATACGTATTAAGATTGATTCAATAGCAATTGCTATAATCATCTGTTTTGAAAGTAAATTTAGTTGGTAAAAATTTGTGCTAAGAGGGGTGGATAAGGTCTGTTGTGTGATTTCTGGTAGGGATTAACGCTTTGCAAATTCTTGAGAAAGGATTAAAGTTTGAAAATAACTGTATATATAAACAGTATTTTTGAGTGTCATTTTTACACCCGGGGTTTCATATGATCGAGATGTTAGTGCGTCGTGCGGCGGGAGTGTACGAAAAAGAAACCCTGCCAGAGCAGGGTTTGGGGGATTACATTCTGAAGTCGCGTAGCAGTAGAACTACAACACCGATCAATGAATCCGGCGCTAGTTCAATCAATGGAACCCTAGCATCGTCAACGGATAAGTATCCATGTGACCCGCCATCAACAAAGCGATAAGCAGAAACCGAGTTATTCACTTTTGCCACTACTAAATCCCCGGATCCTGGCGTTGATGCCGAGTCAGCAATAACAATGGAACCGGCGGGAGCCTCAGCGCATCCGCTATTTCTTTTGAGAATGAAGGCTTTCCATGATGGTTCGGCTTTTCCTTTCGGCGAAATCACAAAGTCATCAGTAGCCCCGCTTTCATCCCATACAGGGATCTGGCTGTATTTTTCAATGCGAGTTGTCATAGGAGGTGATTCACCCTCCATTTCACCAACGCCATTAGCCAGCCAGTCAACATTCACACCAAGGGCATTAGCAATATCGACGAGCCGTCCCGAAGTTTTTGCTTTTCCTTTAGTTAATCGCCAGATGGTCGGCTGAGCAACGCCTGATGCCTCAGCAAGAGCTGCTTGAGTCATGTTGTTGCGTTTGGCCATCGCCATGTTAAGGCGTTCTGCAAGTGTCGTTTTCATGCCAGCAAATTTATAGCCACGCGTATTAAGCGTCAAATTCGCATTGCTATTGCAAGTGGTAATACGCATTGCTATTATCACCCTTTAATAATACGTTTAAGGATTAAGAGATGAACAAAGCTATTCAAAAAGCTGTAAGCATCGTCGGTAGCCAGCAGAAGCTCGCCTCATTGTGTGGTGTCGCCCAACCGACAGTTTGGCGCTGGCTGCATGGCGGCGGCATTGACGCCCTTTACGTTAAGCGCATCGAAAACGCTACTGGCGGAAAGGTTAAGGCCGTAGAGATTCGTCCAGACCTGTCGGATCTGATTACAACAAACTGATTTTTAACAAGGAAGATTATTACAGATGCAAACCGCAACAACACGCAACGAAGCCCAAGCGATTCAGAGCGACATCATGAGCCGCATTGCAGCTATCGGAGTGACAAGCCTGGCCGGTGCGATCGGCGTTGATAAATCGCAGGTGAGCCGCTGGCAGAGCAAAGGGGGGCTGGTGGAGAAAGCGAGCCTGCTGCTGGCCGCTACGGGCTTTAAGCGTTCGGAAACCATGCTGACGTTCAGGGGCGAGGAAACCGCAGAGCTGGCGCGCGGGTTAATGGCGATGCTGGAGCACATCCGGGAACCAAAGACGGAATAGGGGGCTTTATGGCCTGGGGCAAGAAGAAAGCCGAGCAGTTGCAGCTGGTCGGCAATCACTTTTCTAACTGGGAGTTCTGCAATGAACAGCCTGATTGTTATCGATATGTCGGTATCTCGTCAAGGGTTGAAAAATGTCCGGCTCGCAAAGCACTGAGCTCGATCGGTATTACACGGACTGGCGGGGCGTGCAGGTTCACGTCATCCGCTGGGATCGGGTTGAGCGCCAGGTCATTTTCACGCGAGAGGGTTATCCGCATGAGTGCATGCAGCCCCTTGAGAGGTTCAAAGAAAAATTTAAGCGGGTGGATGTATGAGCATGATCCTGATGGCAACGGCCATGAAAATTAAGGTGGGTAACCCGCTGCGTAAGCTAGTGCTCATCAAAATGGCTGACAACGCCAACGATGACGGCGAATGCTGGCCGTCATACCAACACATTGCCGATCATTGCGAGTGCAGTAAGAGCGCGGTAAAGGCACATATCACGGCATTGATAACTATGGGGTTGCTATCCAAAGAGAACCGCCTTGGGAGCAATAACGGGAAGGGCAACACATCAAATATTTACCAGTTGACCTTGGGTAACCCTGTGTCGTCAGAAAACACAGCCCCTATGGCAGGAAAAAGCATAGCCCCTGTGCCGTCAAAAAACACAGGTGTGTCAGGAGAAAGCACAGGTGTGGTGTCAGAAAGCACAGCCCCTGTGTCACCTGCTGGCCCCCCCTGTGGCAGCACGTGGCACCAGAACCTATCACTAGAACCTAAAGACAATAAATCTTCTTGTCAGGTCGCTCCGCAACCCGACGAATCAGACGAGGAGAAGTTTTTATCTCGGCATCCAGAAGCTGCCGTGTTCAGTGCCAAGAAAAAAATCTGGGGTAGCGCTGAAGACCTGAAGTGCGCGGAGTGGATCCGATCTCGCATCGTGAAGCTGTACGAGCAAGCCGCAGAAAGCGATGGGGAGGTTGCCAGACCGAAGGAGCCTAACTGGACTGACTGGGCAAACGAAATCCGCCTGATGTGCTCTCAGGACGGCCGCACGCACAAGCAGATCTGCGAGTTGTTCGCGAAGGCAAACCGGGATCCGTTCTGGTGTAAGAACATCCTGAGTCCGTCAAAGCTGCGTGAGAAGTGGGACGACCTGACATTGAAGCTTAGCGCCAACCCTACCGGATCTAATGGTGGACACTGGAACACGGCCGAAGCCTGGGGTAACACGCTATGAACAAATTCATGAGTGCTATTCAAAATCGCGATGGTGGAGCTCTGGCGCGGATGATGCCGGCGGAGCCACAGGCTCGGGTAGTCAATGGGAATGCGGAAAAATTGGTTGATCTGTTGTTCACCAACCTCATGCAAGTCTTTCCTGCGGCAAAGCAGACAGCGTTGAGCACCCCAGCAGAGGTTGCGGCGGCAAAGCGTCAATGGATCCTGGCATTCGCTGAGAACGGGATCACCTCGGTCGAACAACTGCAAGCTGGCATGCGCATGGCTCGTCAGCAAGAGAGCGACTTCTGGCCGAGTTGCGGGAAGTTCATTGGCTGGTGCAAGACGGGCGCGGCTTTGAATGCCGGCTTGCCATCGGTTGATGATGTTGAGGCGGAGTTCAAGCGCTACAGCGCTAATCGCGGTCACGTCCGCCCAGAAGATTTCAACTGGTCGGCTCCGGTCATGTACTGGATTGTGATCGACGTTCGTCACCAGATGCTCCAGCACAACCACACCGAAAGTGAGATCCGCAAATCAATTCAACAGCACCTCAACCGCTGGGCTAAACGACTGGCTAAAGGCGAGCGCGTCCCAACCCCCGCGCCACAAATCGCCTACAAGCAGCATATCCCAGCACCATCAGAGCTAATAGACAAAGACGGCAAATTTCAGCGCAAAGGTGAAGAGCTGCTGGCTCGCATTCGCGCCAAAAGACAGGGACAACCAACATGAGAGCAATAGTCAAAGCAGCGATACAGCGTGATCTGGGTATTGCCTTGATCCCGGTGGACGAAAAGCTGGCGTTACACATGACAGGCCGCGTGATGGTTTCCACGCTGCCCGACGAGTTCAAATCATCTCCTGAAGGCATACTGCCGGCGGTTGAGCATGAAATCGCCAATGACCCACGCCTGCAGGATTTCTTCAAACATGAGCGCGTGACGAATGCCTGTGGCGGCGTTAACTCGATTGAAGCCTGGGCGACGCAGTTCACGAAATGCCAGTACAGCAAGCACGATCGTCCGGCGACTATTTTGGACACTGAGCGCGTAGGGCATTCAGCCGTTCGTATCTGCCCGCAGTGCTACAAACAAAGCCTGGGTGTATCACCGAAGATTGAAAAAATCGCTGCACGCAACACGGCGCGCTGGGTGGTAGCAACGGCCAAACATCGCCTGAAGTCTGAGGGACAGCTGACAATCCCTGAGCTGATGCTGTGGGCCATGCTGTCCGGTTTATTCGATCTGATCCCCGATGACGTCGCGCGCACCGTCACCGACTTACCGGAGCCAAAGGTGATCAGTGGCATCCGCAAAGAATCCGACATGGATTGCCAGCCGGCGGTAAAAGAACTCATCGCTAAGCAGGCCCAGAAGTGTTTCAAAGTCGATCCTGAAGTCCCTGGCGCCTTTGTACTGCGTCCGAAGAAAACCCGTGCCGAAGACAGCAAATATACCCGCTGGGTTAAGACTCGGCCCTGCTGCGGTTGCGGAGGGCGCTCAGACGACCCTCACCACATCATCGGTCACGGGCAGGGCGGCATGGGAACCAAGGCCCACGACTTCTTCACTATCCCGCTGTGCCGTAAATGCCACGACGCATTGCACGAGGATGTAGCGGCCTGGGAAGCGGAACATGGAAGCCAGGTTGAACTGCTGTTTGAGTTCCTGGATTTCTCCTTCGGCATCGGGGCAATCGCATGAAAGAGGTGACAATAACACGCCAGCAGTACCGGAACGTCTGCGATGCGCTGCTGAACACAGCCAATCTGAACGAGCAGCTTTTGCTGCTCTCAACCGCCGACAAGCGTTCGGAAAGAGTTCACCGCCAAGCCAGCAAGCTATTACAAAAAATTCGCCAGCAACTTCAGGAAGCCGTGGGAGAAAAACAATGAGATTAGAGTCGATTCCGAAATACTTTGCACCGAAATCACCGACCTTTAGCGACTCACCGCGCGCGACGGCTTCGGACTCTTTGACCGGTACTGATGTGATGGCGGCGTTCGGGATGTGCCAGGCGCAGGCAGAGTTCGGTCTGGATTTGTTTTTGGCAAAACAGGGCATCAGCTCACCTGAGCGCGCGCTGGAGCGGTTGAAGGAATACGCGAAAAAAACCGCCGGCGCACACAAGGCCCTCCGTAAGCACAGTGAAGAGATTCAGCACAGAGCGATCGGCGTCATGGTGGCGTTCGCATTCCAGGATTACTCGCGCAGCGCGGCCAGCGTCAGAACATGCGAATGCTGCAAGGGGGAGGGGTTTATTGAGGCTGAGGTCTTTTCTAACAAGACGCATACCCCGTTTGCAGCTAAAGAGTTCGTAAGGGCATCAATCAAAATGGGAGTAGAGGGATTTAAACCATCTGAATATGACGTAAGGCGTGAGTTGAGAGAGCAGGTAAAATTAATTTGCCCAACCTGCAAGGGAAAGAAGGTGATCAGCAACGCCTGCAGATGCCACGGACGCGGTAAGGTGCTGGACATGAAACTGAGCGACAAGACAGGGATCCCGGTGATGAAGGACTGCGACAAGTGCAGCGGAAGAGGGTATGCGCGCCTGCCGGCTGAGCAGGTTAGAAAAGCACTCTCTCTTGAAGGACTGGAGATAGCAGAAACCACCTGGCGCCGGGATTACAAGCCATTCTATGAGCAGCTTGTCACGCAGTGTCACAAAGAGGAAAGCATTGCGGATGCTATGCTGGCGGCGGTCACGGTTTAACAGAATCAAGAAAAATAGCGTCACGTTAAAAGCAAAGTGTTGACAGTTTGGCGAAAATGGACTAGCTTTATCTCCATGATGTGATATTTCCGCTTGTCACATGACCAATCAATTAAGGCCCGCATCTGTGCGGGCTTTTTGCATTTCAGCCCCAGCCAACGGACGACACACACGGCACACCCTCTTACCGCCAAGCGTTTACGGCTGGTGGCTGATCCCTGTCCATAACCCGAAACCGGGAAAGAACCCCGGAAGGGGGAGGTTATGAAAATGCCCTGGAAGAACGAGCCCAACATCCTATCGATGCTGATTGCGTTTGGTATGACCCTGCTGGGCGCTATTGCCAGCTACTCATTCAAGGTTCTGAACGGAGAAGCGTTCAGCTGGCGCACTTTATTACTGCAGCTTTTCGTCTCTATCTTTGCTGGTTCGACAATGGTGCTGATTGCCCTGCATTACGGTTGGCCATCTGAGGTTATGGGTGGCGTAGCCGGTATGGCTGGTTGGTCTGGCGCGTCATTGATTAAGGCGCTGGAGCGTCGATTCCTGAATAAAGCGAGCGAGCAATGAATATCAGTAAAAGCGGCATTGAGCTGATCAAGAGCTTCGAAGGTCTGCGATTGAAAGCCTATCAGGATTCGGTGGGCGTCTGGACGATCGGTTACGGATGGACACAGCCAGTAGACGGTAAGAAAGTCGGCCCCGGAATGCAGATTGATCAGGCCACTGCCGATCGGTTGCTGAAATGCGGTGTTGTGCAGTATGAGCAGGGTGTTAATCAGCTCGTGAATGTGCGCATCACTCAGGGGCAGTTCGACGCGCTGGTGAGCTTTGCATACAACCTCGGCCTCCGCTCGCTGAGCACATCTACACTTCTGCAAAAACTGAACGATGGCGATAAGCAAGGTGCTGCAGATCAATTCGGGCGGTGGGTAAATGCTGGTGGTAAACGGCTAGATGGTCTGGTAGCACGCCGTGCAGCAGAGCGCGAGATGTTTCTGTCATGAACACTTCATTCAGCTTCCGCACGATGGCGATCGGTCTATTGGTGGTGGCGCTGATTGTTGCTGGCAGGCTGGCGTTTTACTTCCACAGCAACGCAGTAAAGGCCGGTGAGAAGGTTAAGCAGCTTCAGAGCGATAACAGCCTGCAGGCGAATACAATCGCGACACAGGCGTTTCAGTTCCAGCGTGCCAACGAAATCAGCAGCGCGGCGAATCAGTACGGCATCAACACCGACGCGTCCACACAGGGGAAAGAAATTGAATACCGGACGATCCTCAAGAAACAGCCGACGTGTGATCTGGCTGTGCCTGCCGCTATTGCTGATGGGCTGCTCGACTACACGCACCGTCTACGTTCCCGCGCAATGTCAGCCGATACCATCGTCGCTGACGCAACCGGTGCTGGCGCCATTGCCTCCGGCACCCTGACTTATTGCCAAGCTGTGCTGTGGATTGATCCGTTGTTGGCAGCGCTCGACAAAGCGAACAACCAGCTTCTGGAGATACGCCAGCTTGGCGAAGAAAAAAAATAACGCCAAGCCTCGTATCATATTACTTTGTATTTCTATTTGTTATTGATGCTAATTTTTCAAGGATAAAAAAATCTTCATCATGATTATGTCAATAATAATACTTGGTAGCTTTTCTTGATCATAATCAAACGCATGGCCCCCAATGTTTATTTTTCCTGAGGTGTCTAGCTCTAAATGAGCGACATTATTCCCAGAGTTGTCATGAAAGTTAATTAAAATAACAGGCATCTTGTCTTCATTGAAGGAAAAACGACTTGAACTGGTTATTTTTTCACCAAAATAAGGCATATCAATCTCGATGATGTCGTTATTTAACGAGGAGGTCATTAGATTGGGTAAGCTCTTATTTTCTTTTACGTAGCCAATAAATAACTCATAGAATTTATTTTCGATGTTTAACATACTGCTAACATGGGTGTTAAGATTTAAAGCAAGTTGATGATGTAAGCTTTGCACTGTGTTCGCCTCTTAAAATAAGTTGATTTATATGAACTCTAATTAATTGACTTGTGAACCATTCAACTATTAGAACGAGTACTCTAAGCGGTTCATGATATTAAGTAATCTTAACAGAGGCAACACTAATAGGATTTTATATATGACAAAAAATCCACAGAAAGTCTCTCATAGAAGGCGGCCCTATCCGCCGTTACGTTTTATCGAAGACCATCAGCTAACGCCATACATCGGCCTGGTTCCTGCGAACGAGGTGCAGGGGTGGATGAAGCGTCAAATCATCGACGATGCCGGCAGCCTGTTTAACCCAGACCACGGACACCTTGCAGACGCTGACTTGCGTTTCATGTGGGCATCGTCCGCGTTTGAGAAGAAAGGGCGCCATGTGCTCGGCCAGGCTGAAGAGGTAGCGATGCGCGCCGGCGGCTGGCAGAAGGCCAGAATGGAACATCAGATGTGTGAGTGGTTCGGTGAAGTGCCGAAATTCATCATCACGCTGGCTGCCGACTACTGCTCACAGTGCTCTGATGCTGAGTTCTGCGCCCTGGTCGAGCATGAGCTGTACCACATCGCACAGGCGACAGACGATTTCGGCGCACCAAAATTCAACAAGGAAGGCCAGCCGGTGCTGAAGCTGCGCGGCCACGACGTTGAAGAGTTTGTTGGCGTAGTTCGTCGGTATGGCGCCAGCGTGGAAGTTCAGGAACTGGTTGATGCGGCCAACAGGCCTGCGGAGGTGGCACAACTAAACATTGCCAGGGCGTGCGGTAACTGCATGTTGAGGCTGGCGTAAAGCTGTATTCAGATTGTCATGGAGGGGACCAATGGCAGCATTATCGACAGAGGTTAAAGCCTTCATTGTTCAATCACTTGCATGTTTCGAGTCGCCAACAAAAGTCATTGAGCTTGTAAAGGCTGAATATGGCATCAATGTCTCACGGCAGCAGGTGTCACAATACACGCCCGGCAACGCAATGGCGTCCAAGTTGAGCCAGAAGTGGATCGACCTGTTCAATGCCACTCGTAAACGATTCCAGAATGAGATCGCCGACATCCCGATCGCAAACAAAGCATACCGGTTGCGCGTTCTTGACCGAATGGCGACCAATGCTGAAAAGATGAAGAACTTCGGTATGACCTCGCAACTTATCGAGCAGGCAGCCAAAGAAATGGGTGACGCCTATACCAATCGCCAGAAAGTAGAGCACACAAGTCCTGATGGCAGCATGACCCCGAAGCCTACCATCATCCAGTTACTGCCCGTTGAGCCGAAAGCATGAGTGAAGCCGTTCAACTACCGATCCCAGCAAAGCTAGCTCCGCTGTTCACCGTAATGGATAAGCGCTATCGCTGCTCACACGGTGGCCGCGGTAGTGCTAAGACACGCACTTTTGCCATGATGACGGCAGTTAAAGCCTATCAGGCGATGATGAATGGCGAAGCTGGAGTGATCTTGTGTGCTCGTGAGTTCATGAACTCACTGGAAGAGTCGAGCATGCAGGAGGTTAAGCAGGCGATCCTATCTGTGCCATGGTTAGCAGCCAACTTCGATATTGGTGAGAAGTACATCCGAACCATCGATAAGAGCGTGAATTATGTGTTCTGTGGTCTGCGGCATAACCTCGATAGCATCAAGTCGAAGGCGCGGATTTTGCTTTGCTGGGTTGATGAGGCTGAATCAGTCAGCGAAATTGCCTGGCAGAAGCTGAGCCCTACCGTTCGTGAGGAAGGCTCAGAGATTTGGGTGACGTGGAACCCAGAGCGCGATGGTAGCGCCACTGATAAGCGTTTTCGCAAAGAGGCTGGCGATGACTGCATTACCGTTGAGATGAACTACACGGATAATCCCTGGTTCCCCGATGTGCTGGAAGGTGAACGGCTGAACGATGAGCGCCGTCTTGACCCGGCAACATACGCATGGGTATGGGAAGGGGCTTACCTCGAAAACTCGGATAAGCAGGTACTGGCCGGCAAATATCGGATTGCTGAATTTTCCGACAATCTCTGGAAAGAGGCGGAACGCCTGTTCTTCGGTGCCGACTTCGGTTTCGCTAAAGACCCGAATACGTTGGTGCGTTCATTCATTCTGCATAACCGCCTTTACATCGAATATGAGGCATATGGTCAGCATACCGAACTTGACCACATGCCTGAGCTGTACGACACCATCCCCGGTGTGCGTGACTGGCCCATTAAGGCCGACTCAGCGCGGCCGGAGACAATCAGTTATCTCAAGAGACAGGGATTCAATATTTCAGCTGCTGAAAAGTGGCAGGGAAGCGTTGAGGACGGGATCGCCCATCTCCGTGGCTTTGACGAAATAATCATTCATCCTCGCTGCAAGAACGTGGCGCGCGAGGCACGGCTCTGGTCTTACAAAACTGACCGTATCACCGGTGAAGTGTTACCAAAACTGGCAGATGGCAATGAGCACTGTTGGGATGGGATACGCTACAGCTTGGATGGACATATCAAACGCAAATCTCAGGCCGTCGGGATGCTGATCCCTAAGCGACTTCGGTAAACCCTTCCAAACGGAAACCACATGAACAAAAATCTCCAGCTGGCCGTCAACCACGCGTTGAACGACGCCAGGATTGAGCGTGCTCGTATGGCGATGCTTGGGCCATCTATGGGCCTGGATAATAAACGCGGCTCCGCCTGGTGCGAATACGGCTTTCCTGAGCAGATCACTTACGACAACCTTTATTCACTGTATCGCCGCGGTGGTATTGCGCATGGCGCCGTGGAAAAGCTGGTGGGCAAATGCTGGCAGACCAACCCGGAGATCATCGAGGGTGATAAGGCCGACGAGAAGCGCGCGGAAACTGCCTGGGAGAAAAAACTCAAACAGGTATTCACGAACCGGTTATGGCGCGCTTTTGCAGAGGCTGACCGTCGGCGGCTTGTCGGGCGTTACTCCGGCATTTTGTTGCACATCCGCGATAACAAACCATGGAATACCGAAGCAGCCAGAGGGCGAGGCCTCGAGAAAGTCACAGTAGCCTGGGCTGGTTCACTAAACGTGAGCGAGTGGGATACCGGTCTTAACTCGCAAACATACGGCCAGCCGAAGATGTGGCAATACACGGAACGGCTTTCAAATGGTGCCACGCGCCGTGTCGAAATCCATCCAGACCGGATCTTCATCCTTGGTGACTACACCGACGACGCTATCGGATTCCTTGAGCCAGCATATAACGCATTTGTCAGCCTGGAGAAAGTAGAGGGCGGTTCTGGTGAGTCATTCCTGAAGAACGCAGCGCGGCAGTTGGCGCTTAGCTTCGACAAAGAGATCGACTTCGGCAGTCTGGCGTCTATGTATGGCGTCAGCGTTGACGAATTGCAGGACAAGTTCAACGAAGCCGCGCGCGAGATGAACCGCGGCAACGATGTGCTGATGAGCCTACAGGGTGCAGATGTTACCTCCCTTGTTTCCCCTGTGTCTGATCCAAGCCCAACCTATAGCGTGAACCTGCAAACGGCTTCTGCCGGCGTTGATATTCCATCACGAATACTGGTAGGCAACCAACAGGCTGAACGCTCAAGCACCGAAGACCAGAAGTACATGAACGGGCGCTGCCAGAGTCGCCGCGGTAATCTATCGTTCGAAATTGAGGACTTCTGCGACAAGCTGATCGACCTGAGAATTATCGATTCTGTCGGCCAGAAAACGGTTATCTGGGACGATCTCAATCAACAGACTCGCGCTGAGCGCTTGGCGGACTCTAAGACCATGGCAGAGGTGAACAAGGCTATGGTTGAAAGCGGTGATACGGCGCCGTTCAGCGGTGAGGAAATTCGCACTGCTGCAGGATTTGAAACTGAAGGCGGCGACCCGCTTGGAGAGACAGGGGATGACGACGAAACCTAAGCCTCCAATCCTGCCGAGCAACATCAAAGATCCCACAGGAGTTGATAAGTTAGAGCGTGGCGCCATGCGTGAGTTTGCAAAGCGCATGAAGCTGATAACGAAAGGCTACATCGACATCCTCAACCGCATCCCCTCCGAACCCGTCGTAAATGAGCGCTACACCTTCCGTCTTGATCAGGGTCTTCTGTCAATGCTGTTGCAGAACGGTGAAGCGCTGGTGGACGAAATTCTGCTGGAGGGCGGGGAATTCAATCTGTGGTTCTTTGGCCGCTATGTGTCCGTGGCTTACCAGCGGGGAACGGCGCAGGAGTATTACAACCTCTCCCAGCAATCCTCCGCTTACGCTGCCGGCCAGCAGGATGTTCCCAACATCTTGTTGAGTGAGCCCTATCAGCTGCGTTTGATTCTGGTCAGAGCGCGCGAGTTCGAAGAGATGAAAGGGCTCAGCGCTCAGGTTAAGAGCGATATGGCGAGAATTCTGACTGATGGCATTGCCAGGGGGCTAAACCCGCGGGACGTAGCCAAAAACCTCAACGAGCAAACCGGCATTGAAACCCGACGCGCGAATCGCATTGCCAGGACTGAGATCACTACCGCACTGCGGCGCGCGCGGTGGGATGAAGCTCAGGATGCGCAAGACCGCTACGGCATCAAAACAAAGCTGCTTCACATCTCTGCGTTAAGCCCTACCACCCGAGCAACGCACGCCGCCAGGCATGCTCATCTGTACACGCAGGATGAAGTTAGGGAGTGGTACACGAAGAATGGCAACGCCATCAACTGCAAATGCTCGCAGCTTTCCGTGCTGGTGGATGACAAGGGGAACCCTCTCACTCCTTCGATCATCGACAAGGCCAAGCAGACGTTCAACGACATTAAGGAGAGAGGCTACAAATGGGCAGAGGGTTAATCCATGAAAGTTCAAGTTAACGTCACTACGAAGGTCAACAGCCAGGCAATTCGCCGGGAGTCATACAACGGCCGCGAGCATCTTGTTTTGCCGAGCTACACACTGCCGGCAAACGTGGTCATGAATGATGGGCTGTATACGGCCAGCGAAATCGATGCTCACTATCAAGGGCTTGAAGGCACGCTGGCGCCGCTGGGGCATCCACAGCTAAATGGCGCATTCATCTCTGCCTTTTCTCCTGAAGGTATCAACCAGGGCCATATCGGCGCCTGGAATCGCAATGTGAAAAAATCTGGCAACCGTATCTACCTGGAGAAGTGGGTGGATACCCAGATCGCTAACCAGAGCGAGGGAGGTAGGGAGCTTATCTCCCGCGTAGAGGCCATTGAGCGCGGCGAAGATGTTCCACCTATTCACACCAGCGTTGCGGTGTTTCTCGACCAGCTTGAGCCCAATGAGCAACAGAAGGCCACAGGTGCCAAGTGGGTGGCGAAGATTCACGGCATGGATCATGACGCAATCTTGCTGCATGAAGTGGGCGCAGCGACGCCTGAGCAGGGTGTTGGGCTGATGGTTAACGCTGACCTTGCTACGCCGTTAAAGGCCAACTCTGGCGCGCTGATTGGCGAATCCTACCGGGATCGTGAGCAACGCCTAGACCGCGCTGCAAAAGATAAATTTGCTCCCGGCGAAAATGAATATGCCTGGGTGGCTGACTTCACCGACTCACAGGTGGTGATCATCCGCAACGGCGGCGCAGCCCAGGTTTATGGCTACACATCGGAGGGCGGAAAAATCACCTTTGATGAAACCGGCACGCCGGTTGCGCGTCAGGAATCCTGGGTGACGGTCGTCGCCAACAAAGTTAAATCCCTTTTCAATCCGCAGGAACAACCTGCAACCAACCACCAAACGGAGGGCGACATGCCTTTAACCACTGAAGAGAAACAAGAGCTGATCACCGAAATCGGCAACGGCCTGGCCGCCAACTTCGCCGAGGCGCTCAAGCCTATCACCGATAAAGTTGATGCGCTGCAGGCCAATCATAACCAACTGGCCGGAACCCTTACTGCTAACTCCCGCGCAGAAGAGAAAACCAAGCGTGAAGCAGTGGCGAAAGTTCACGGCGAAATCGTGGCAAACGCGCTGCAAGGCGAAGCGCTGGAGGCGATGTTTAAAACGCTGGGTGAGTCGGCGCCGCTGGCAGGTAACTCAGGCCAGCATCAGCAAGAATCCGGCGCACCCGCCGCAGATGCATATTTCAAATAAGGGGGCTATCAATGCCACGTTATCGTCGCGTAAACATCGACGGAAAGTCGCTGTATAAGACCGAAACCCGCACCACTGCCGCGGCACTTCTGCCAGGCACTGCTGCAGTCATCAACGCCAGCGATGAATTCGCTCAGGCCACCGCGCTAAAGGGCCGGATCTACATCATCGACGTTGCCTACCATCAAGGGCTGAAAATCACCGATGCGGTTCCTGCTGGCGACTCTGCTGTAGGCAACTACGTGGAAGAAGGCCGTGAATTGGCGCTGCTCTGCGTACCTGGCGCGTACAAGAAAGACAGCCCGATCAAGCTTGGCGCTAACGGCCAATTCACCCTGGCAACTGCTGACACTGATTCAGTGATCGGCTACAGCCAGGACGAAGCCACTATCGCCGCCGGCGCTACCGATTTCATCCGCGTGCGTATGCGCGTTGGCACTGTCGCCGCTGGCGCTTAAAAGAAGGATAAACGCACATGTATTTCTCCAAAGAGACATTGGCGGCTAATAGCCGTCTCGGCGGTCACTGGAATGAGCTGTGGGCGAACCGCAATATGTGGAACGCCAATCATAACGCCATGATCGCTGCCAACCGCGCCCACATGACACAGGAGTGGTTGGCAGTAAACGCTGCTGGTGGCTTTACTCGTGATTTCTGGGCTGAAATTGATCGCCAGGTACTGCAACTGCGCGATCAGGAAGTTGGCATGGAAATCATCAACGATCTGATCGGCGTGCAAACGGTTCTGTCCGTCGGCAAAACTGCCAAGCTGTATAGCGTGGTCGGTGATATTGCTGATGACGTGTCGGTAAGCATTGACGGCCAGGCGCCGTTCTCCTTTGACCACACCGAATACGCCAGCGATGGCGACCCAATTCCGGTATTCACAGCTGGCTACGGTGTGAACTGGCGCCATGCTGCCGGGCTGAACACCGTGGGCATCGATCTGGTGTTGGACTCGCAGATGGCGAAAATGCGCAAATTCAATAAAGAGCGCGTCAACTACTACCTGAACGGCAACCCGAACATTCAGGTGCAGTCATACCAGGCCCAAGGCATCAAAAACCACCGCAACACCAAAAAGCTGAATCTCGGCGCTGGCGCGGGTGGCGCTAACATCGACCTGACTGCAGCAACGATGACCCAGCTGTTTGATTTCTTCGGCAAAGGTGCATTCGGTACGCTGGCCCGTACCAATAAAGTTGCTCAATACGATGTGATGTGGGTATCCCCAGAAATCTGGGCTAACCTGGCACAGCCATACGTGGTCAACGGTGTGGTGAGCGGCAATGTATTGCAGGCGGTATTACCTTTCGCGCCGGTTAAAGAAGTCCGCATGACATTTGCGTTAAAGGGTAATGAGTTCGTCGCTTACGTTCGTCGAAGCGATGTGATTTCTCCACTGGTCGGCATGGCTGTGGGCGTTATTCCTTTGCCACGCCCACTACCGAACGTTAACTACAACTTCCAGATCATGTCTGCTGAAGGTCTGCAAATCACTGCAGACGATCAGGGGCTTTCCGGTGTTGTCTACGGCGCCAATCTGGCATAAGGGGAAAACATGGCTAAATACGAAGTTATTCGCCCCTGGAATGGCGTAGAGATCGGGGATGTGTTGGAACTGGAAAAGCTTCACCCAGCGCTGAAATCTAACGTTCGGTTGATGCGTGGCGCGGCCGGCGGTGAACTGACCCCGGCTACCCCGGATGCCGGCAACGAAACAAAGTCGCGCAAGGATGCTATCAAGGCGCGGCTCACTGATCTGGGGATTGAGTTCAAAGGCAACCTCGGCGAAGAAAAGCTCGCTGAACTGTTGCCGGAAGGCGAGCTCGAAAATCTGTTCCCTGCTGAATAACAGCCGCCGCCAAGGCGGTTTTTTTATGCCCCGTTTCGGCGGGGCTTCTTCTTACAGGAATCAGCCATGGTGACTAAAGAAAAGGCCAAGGAATATCTGGAGTCACAGGGTATCACCTTGCCTGATTTCATCCTGGATGCGCTGGTGGAGCAGGTGAACAGCATTCAGGAATGTCTGGATGCGAATTACCCAGCATCAACAGCGTTACTCATCCAACTTTATCTTCTCGGGCTCATGGGATTAGGCCAGGGCGATAAATACATCAGCTCTCAAACGGCGCCAAGCGGAGCATCGCGTTCGTTCCGCTATCAGTCATTTAGCGATCGCTGGAAGGGGGCGCTGAACCTGCTGCGCGGGTTAGACAAAAAAGGGTGCGCTATAGGACTGATTCCACCTGACCCAACAAACAAGGCTTTTGCCGGTGTCTGGATCGGCAAGGGCGGCTGCATGTGCGGTGGTGGTTGATGGCATGGATACCTGTCGTCGAACGGTTACCAAAGCCTTTTGAACGCGTCTGGGTGAAGACTGACACGGCCAGGCAAACTACGGGATTCGTTAACGACCGCGGTGAGTGGAAATTTAATTGCCCGAAAATCGCGGCAGAACGGCCTGCGGTGATTAGCTGGAGAGAGTGACATGTCATCATTAGCCAACTGGTCATACACGGCTGAGGCCACCATCTGGCGCAATCTTGGCAATAGCGAAGCGGGCGATCCTCTTGGCTGGGCTCCGCCTGAAATTATCATGTGCGATTACCAGGGCGGACTCTCGGCGAAGCTGAACAATATCGGTTCGGAAATCACTGTAAAAAACACTGTGTGGACTGAATTCACCGAAGCAAAGAAAGGCGACTATCTGCTTATCGGCGTGTCTACCATGGTAGACCCGATCGCCGCGGGTGCCGATGAGGTGGTACACGTGATCCGCTATGCCGACACGTTTGAGCGCCTGGCAGAGGATATAGCCATTCTGACGGGAGCGTAGCGATGGGCGTAAAGATAAAGGGTATCAAAGAGGCCCAGCGGCGCCTTGATGCCGTGGTTGAGGATGTCAGGACGAGAAAGGCAGTCAGGGCTATCAAATCGGCCGTGATGATAATCGCTAATGAAGCAGCGCTGATGACCCCGGTTGACACCAGTACCCTGATAAATTCGCAGTACCAGGAGACAATGATCAACGGTACTCGGATTACTGGCCGTATCGGTTACTCAGCGAATTATGCGGTCTATGTCCATAACGCCAGTGGCATCATGAAGGGGTTGCCGCGGCCAAACAACCGTGGAAATTACTGGGATCCTGCTGGTGAACCTAAATTCCTAACCAAGGCCGCAGAGAAAACCCGCCGGCAGGTGGGCGAGATAATCAGGAAGGAGATGATGCTGTGACACCTCCAATGTATCTCCGCCTGCGAAATCTTTTCGAGAGTGCAGGCCTAACCGCAGGGCTCACCATCCAAACGCTGATGTGGAACGACACCGGCAAGTTATCCGACGCTTTCATCGTGTTCCGGCCAGGTGGAGGTTCAGATATTCAATACGACCACGGCGGAGATTTTTTCGTAATGGTCGATGTAGTCGGAGCCAAAGGGAAGAACGCAGAAGCAGATGCCGCGGCGAACAAAATCGCCGACTACATCAGCCGCCAGCAGGGCGCTGATAGCTGTGTAGGTGCCATGCGGCTGCTCGGAGGCTATCCAACGCCAATCCCATCAGCAGAGGGGCGATTAATCTACCGACTTTTAGTCTGCTGCACCTACGGCGAATAACGCACATATCTATCCATCAGGCTGCCTATGGGCGGCCTTTTTTATTTGAAGAGGTAACACATGCAAGGTTGTGCAAATGATACCGGCAAGCTGATCGGTAAAGTCGCGGTGCTGCGTATGGCTTTCGGCTGTGCTGACACGCTGCCGGCACTGAGTGACTGGAAGCGCCTCGGCGCGCTGACCACCAAGGGCTTCGACTTCTCGCCAAACTCCGTGACGTCTGAAGCGGACGACGCGAAAGGGCTGGTGGAGAACCTGGTAACTACCATGGATTTCACCATTTCCGGTGAAGGTGAATTCCGCCGCAAAGACAAAACCACTGAGATCGGCGCCCTCAACATCTCCAAGTACATTTTCGATGAAGTGCAGGCTGGCCGGCAGCCGTCGATTTGGGTTCGATTCGATTTCGTTGGCGAAGATTCCGGCACCTACATCATGGGCTACTTCAACACCACATCGTGGTCTGGTGATTTTGGCACGAGCGACATCTCCACTTTCTCCGGCGAGTGGAAAGTTGCTGATGCCGATACTGTCGTATTTGAAGTCGCCGCGGATGTACCGGTTAACGGTGTGACAGTGGCGCCAGCAACAGCAAGCATTGCTGTAGGGGCTACTCAACAGCTTACCGCCACAGTGGCGCCGGCTGATGCAAGCGACAAAACCGGCACCTGGTCATCCTCGGCAACCGGTAAGGCCACCGTCAATCAGTCAGGTCTCGTTACTGGCGTTTCTGCCGGCGCGGCCACAATCACATTTACCACCAATGATGGCGCCAAAACATCAACCAGCGCGATCACCGTTACCGCGTGACTATCACAAAGGGCGTACTGCGCCCTTGATGATAATTATTCGAGGCATCTCATGACACCAATCACTGAATTAGGCGAGATGGTCATCACCGATGCCGATCGCGATTACTTCCTTCGACCTTCGTTCGCAAACATGACCCGCATAGGCTCGCCAGCGGAGATTGTAGAGCGATTTGCTGAACTCCATACCAGTGAGTCGCCACGGTTACTTGAAGCCGCTGTAGAGGCATACGGTGAGGTTCCTGGGTGGTTGCTGGCATACATCAACGCGCCGTCATTCAGTAGCTCAGCAATATTCGCCGGAATGATCGTTATGCAGGCATGCTGTGATGATGACCTTAGCGCGCTGGTGGGAGAGTTGCGGCCAAGCAAACGAGGAAAGAGAGCTTTCGTGTTTCGCCGCGGCAAGATGCCGGCGAGCGATATCATCGTAATCGGCCAGTCGCTGATCACTCACGGCATCATCGGCAAGGCAAAGATACGCAAGCTGCAGCGACATGAGTCGAAAAGCTACGTGAACGAGTTCAACGCCTTCGAGTACATCAGCGCAGCACGGAATCACTTCAACATGCCTCGTGCCGAAGCAGAGCGCCTTTCGATGACCGAGTTTCAGTTGCTGCTGGCGGCAAAATATCCAGAGCAGAAAGGCTTCACGCGCGAAGAGTACGATCAGGTCATGGACGAAGATGAGAAGCGCTGGCAGGCGATGATGGAGAAGAAAAGATAGCTCTCTGCTTCTGGTGATCAAAAGATCAGTAACATAGCCGAATGTCTACATGGTAAATTTACAATAAAGTGATAAAGAGTAACTACCATGAACAATGAAGCTGACCACCATAGACAAAATCGGCTTTTACTTGAGAGTAGACTTGAAAAAGTTACCCCTAAACATCTATCTGAGTTTCTTTACAAGCGTGGCGTGCCTGTTTTTCAGTGCCTTCTTTGTGGTAGCGAAGACATAGGAATACCAGAAGTTGGACTTACAACTGTCGGGCCTGATGGAGGTGAGTCCATAACATACGTTAGCTATGTAAAACTTGATGCCCCTGGCCCACCGTTTTCGATAATGGACTATCAGTATCGTGTGATTTGCAGAAACTGCGGCTTTACACACCATATAGCTGTATGGCCAGTTTTAAAATGGGTTGAAGAGGGATGTGGAAATGGCCAATGATGCGAAGGAGTACGGAGTAACATCGTTGGCTGATTATCCTAAATATACCTGGCATGGAGGCGGTGGTGATGGAGGTGATGGTATGATCGAAGCCAGAGTTGCTAAGCTTGAGGCTGACGTTGAGCATATCAAAGCGGACGTGTCTGAACTCAAGCTGACCATGCTGAAGGTGGAAGGGACAGTGGGATCCATTGATAAAAGTCTAGCCGTTTTGGTTGAGAAGTTCTCCGGACTCAAGGAGTCGGTTGATAAAAAACCGTCTTCCGATTCGATGGATAAGAAGATTTCAGATGCAAAACTATCCATTCTTTTGGGGGTTCCGGCCATTATTGCCATTGGCACGGCTGCATATAAGGTTGCTGCACACTATTTATTTGCTAGCTAACAAAATATATGTGTGATTACTAACCCACCCAAGAGGTGGGTTTTTGCTTTCTACGGGTGCTATAGTGCTCAATCATCCTTAACAATGGTGATTACTATGAAATGGATATCTGTAGACGAAAAGCTGCCAGAGGCAAGCCTATATCGCGTAATCATTGCCACAGATAAGGGCGTTGGATCTGCTAATTTCAACCCTATCAACGGTTTTCAGGCGGTTTTGCTTAATAGCAGCACTCAGCATACAAATCTAACAGTGACCCACTGGATGCCGTTCCCTGATGCGCCTCAATAGCGATGAAGATAAGCCCACTTGAGTGGGCTTTTTGCATTCTAAGGCTTACTTTACCTCGCAAGTGAGATTCGTTATCATTTGATGGGTTGTTTGTTCCTATAAGGATGTAGATATGCGTAAGTCACTATTGGTTGCCCTGGGTGTTCTGGTTCTATCAGGATGCGCAGGCCAGAACGATGATTATCAATTGAATAGCAAACAATCGTCTGCTCAGAAAGACAGCAAAGAGTGGAAAGAGTTTGTCGCTCCTCTGTCTACCAAAACTCAATCGCCACAAGACAGACTGATGAAGCGTGCTGAGAGAAACTACTGACTGATATAAGCCCACCTGAGTGGGCTTTTTGCTTTCTGGCCCCTCGTTTTCGTTGCCACCGCCGACGCCTCTGCTACCATGTAACGACTTGTTACTTATTATGGAAAAATGAAGTGCGTAAAAATCTGTGGCTATTGGTTTTTTGTATTTTCCTATCTTCATGTGACTCATCACCATCACAAGAGGATATTGAGAATAAAGCGAATGCCGGTGATTCTGCCGCGCAGATAGAGCTTTACAAAATGTATAGCTCAGGCAGAGCTAGCGGTGGAAAAAATGATAGTGAAGCAATTAAATGGCTTAAGATGGCTGCTGAAAGCGGTAACCCTGATGCCCAGTATACACTCGGAACTGCGTACTCTAATGGTTGGGAAGGATTAACTAAAAATAGCAAGCTGTCTGCTCAATGGCTTGAGTTGGCAGTTAAAGGTGGAAATAAAAGCGCGTTGTTTCTTACCGCAATGAATTATATGTATGGCTGGGGAGTTGAGGAAGACCACGTAAAAGCTTATGCCTATCTGTTGGTGGCTCAGTCGTTTAGAAATAAAGCAGCAATTTCTGAAGAAACTAAATTCAGGTATTCTTTAAATAAAGTGCAAAGAGTGGAAGCGGAAGAGTTAGCCTCTGATTTCAAAGAACGCTACTTCAAGTAAAAGTGAGTATAAAAACACCCCGCTTCGGCGGGGTTTTTTTATGCCCGGAGAAAATAAAATGGCAGAGCAAGACGGCGGAAGCCTCGTTTATCAGGTTGATATCGACACTGCAAAGATGATTACAGGTAGTCGCAGGGCATCTGTTGTTCTCGAGGAGATGGGGAAACAGTCAGGAAAGGCAGATGCCAGCTTATCAAAACTTGAGCGCCAGGCGGGTTCTACAGGCTTAACTCTTGGCACGCTGTCGCGTGTCGCTAAAGCCGTTACGGCAGCTATATCTTTTCGTGAAGTATTGTCATATGCGGACGCATGGACAACGCTTAACAACAAGCTGGCTAATGCTGTAAGAGCCAACGAGACCCTGGCGGACGTAACTGAGCGAGTCTTTCAGATCACTCAAGATACACGCTCCAGCTTAAACGGTACTGCGACGCTTTATGCTCGCCTTGAGCGCGCCACTCGAAGCTATAACACCTCTGCAGACGATCTCGCTAAGCTAACGACAATTATCAACCAGGGCTTTGTCGTGTCTGGGGCTACAGCTCAAGAGGCTGAAGGGGCCATTGTTCAACTATCTCAGGGCTTGGCTTCGGGTGTGCTGAGAGGGCAGGAATATAACTCTGTTGCAGAGCAGGGAAGTCGCTTATCTATCGCTCTTGCTGATTCTCTTGGAGTAAGTATTGGCCAACTTCGTGCTATGGCTGCACAAGGCAAGTTGACTACTGATGTGGTAGTGAAAGGGTTGCTATCTCAAGGCGATGCGATCGGTAGAGAGTTTGCCAAAACCACGATGACTATCGGCCAGGCAAGCCAGATTGCCAGCAACAACATCACCAAATTTATCGGCACCTCAACAACAGTAAGAACTGGCGTGATGGTTTTCAATGATACCATTATATCCCTCAGCGAAAACCTCACTGCCGTCTCAAACGTTATTTTGGCTATTACTGCAGTGATTGGTTCGCGGTATGTATCTGCATTAACGGCTGCAACAGCAGCAACGATAGCAAATACCGCAGCATCGATTAGGGCTGCTATTGCACAGGGATCTTTACGTGCAGCTCTTATTGCTGCTTTAACCCCGCTGGGCGGTTTAGTCGGGGCGGCAACACTCGCATCTGCAGCGATATTCTACTTCTATCAACGCGCACAGCAGGCTAAGCAAGAAGCGATAGATTTCGCAGACAAACTCGATGGCGTGATAGCAAAAATGCGCCAAATGAATGATGTACAGCTAACCGGAACTATTGCCGATCTGAACACGTCACTGAGGGCTCAGGTTGAGCAATTAGACGAATTACAAACTGCCCACCAAGAAAACATTAACCGTTTATATAATGCCCAGCAGGCGTTAAATAATGCTGCTGAGGGGTCTTGGGCATATAACTCAGCGTCAGCGGCAGTAACTGAGGCTCAAGATCAGGTGGCTCAGTCTGCCCGTGATGTGGATTCAGCAGAGACAAAACTTAGTCGAACCAAAAGCACTTTAGGATTAGTCCAGGCTCAGCTAAGCGGAAAACTTGAACAGGGCGTTGATCTTCTGCGCCGAGATGGCGAAGAGGCTGGGGTAGCAGCTGGCATGATGAATCATCTGGGCAACGCTATTAATTTCGCCAGTAGGGCCAAGGATAAATTCAACTCGCAAAGCCTCATTGTTGAACGGCCTAAAAGTGTTCAGGACTATCTGGACAAGCTGAATGATCAGGTTGAGATTCAGAGCGAACTTAACGACAGGAAGCGCGCTCAGTTAAAGGCAGAGAAGGACATCAGAACTCTCGGTGGTAGCGAGCAAGACGTCATGCTGGCACGCGATAGGGCTGGTGCAGAGTTCGATGCAACCAAGGCGATTCAGGAGCAAAAGCAGGCAACCAAGGAAGGAATAGCGGAGGGCAAGAAGTCAGCCAATCAAGCTGAAAGCGTTGCTCAGAAGCTGGCAAACCTGAAACAGCAGTCTGAACTTGCGGCGGGCTCAACAAGTGAGCTTAGCCGAGAGCAGGCGATCCTGACCGCACAGCAATCACTCGGTAAAGGCGCGACGCAAGCACAGGTAGCCCTGGCCGGGGAATATGCCGCAAAAGCTTGGGATGCTGCCGCAGCAGCCAAAGGCGTCACTGAGGCGATCAAGGCTATGCCTGAGAAGGCGGAGAATAAATCCTACGCCGAGTCCATGCAGAACCTGAAAGCTGCGCTGGATGCCGGGAAGATTGACCTTCAGGAGTACAACATCGCCACCGAGAAAATGGCGCTGGAGCATCAGAACAACTTAGCGAAGATTAACGCTCAGGCTGTAGTTAACCCTGTTGCATCTGCACGAGCTGAAGTTGATCCGGTTCAGCAGTTGGCGAATGAGAATGCTCAGAAGCTGGCGCTGATGCAGCAGTATCAACAGCAGGAGCAGGCGATACTGCTGCAGAGTTACCAGCAGGGAAAAATCAGCTATGACCAATTCATCTTGGCTAAACAGGCCACGGATGATCAGTACCTGGCTTTGCGCACTGCCCAGGAGAAGCAACACCAGGAGCAGCAGACGGCGGCGCAATGGCAGCTGTTGAGCCAGCAAAGCCTTGGTTACAACATGTTGACGAGCGCTGTTGATGCTTTCTCGGGTAATGCCTCAAACGCTATTACAGGGCTGCTTACCGGCACCATGTCAGCACAAGAGGCGATGCGGTCACTTGGCAACACCATCCTGAACAGCGTGATAAACAGCATCGTACAGGTGGGTGTGGAGGCGTTGAAAAACTACATCCTCGGCCAGACGCTTGGCGCCGCCTCCGTGGCGTCATCTGTGGGTATGGCTGCAACAACGGCTTCAGCCTGGGCGCCGGCGGCCGCAATGGCATCCCTGGCAACTCTTGGCGCTAACGCAGCTCCAGCGGCTGCAGGGATAACCTCAACCGTTGGATTAGCTGGTGGGCTGGCTTTGGCCGGTGCGCGTTATAACGGCGGCCCTGTGAGCGCTGGCGCGATGTACCAGGTAGGTGAGCGCGGCAAGCCAGAGATTTACCAGGCGAGCACTGGTAAGCAGTACATGATACCTGGTGACAATGGCAAGGTGATCAGCAATAAGCAGATGACCAGCGGCGGCGGTGCGGCGCCAACCATCATCATCGAAAACTACTCATCTGGTGCTGGTGTAATGGATACCCAGGCTAGCAAAGGGGCTGATGGTGCCGATGTGGTGCGCATCGTGCTGGCGGATCTGCAGCAAGGTGGGCAAATCAGCCAGGGTATATCCCAGTATCACCAGGCTCCTCGCAAAGCCACTGAATAGCAGCATTCAAACCTCCATAACCCGCTTCGGCGGGTTTTTTATTACCGGGAGAAAACCGTGGCAATACCTTATCCCGACTGGTTATCCCTTCCCCAGAAGGCCAACAAGAGCCGCACGATTGATGCCGGATTCCGCACCGATCAGCCGGCAGTGGGCGCGCCTATCTTTCAGCGTCTGACAGATGACCTCAAAACCTCCTGGTCGCTGACGTGGATTTTCACGCTGCAAGAGGATCGGGCATTCGAACAGTGGTATCGCAGCCCTCGTTACCTGGATAACGGCAATCAGTGGTTCACGATGCTTTGCAATCTGGGTGGCTCTGGCCTGCAACTGCAGGAACTGCATTTTGTGGCGCCGCCGGTGCAAACGAGCATCAACGGCAACACGACGACGTGGACGGCGAGCGTAATCACCCGGAAGGTCTACAACCCGGATGACGAGTTCTCAGACGTCATTGTTGAGCTGCCGCCGTATCAGTGGGGGATCATTGATGAAGTGGTCAACCGCGACATGCCGGAGTATTGAATGCCTACATTACGAGAATTTCAGTCACAGCGGCCTAACAGGATCATCTACGACACGATGACGTTTAGCCATCCGTCATTTGGTGTTCTCCGGCTGGTGGCAAACCAGATATACCCAAAGACGTTCGCCGGCCAGGTGTTTTCACCGTGTCGAATGGAGGTCGCAGAGAGCCAGCAGAGCAGTACGCCGGTGATCAACTCAACGGTGAAATTCGGGCGCCTGGCACAGGACTTTAAGCAGCAGCTGAAGCTGTGGCGCGCGCACTCACGCATAACGCCTATCTCTGCCACGTACCAGCGTTTCGATGCGGCGGACATGAACACGCCGCTGAAGTCTTGGACGCTGTATGTGAAAGATGCCTCTCTCGATGAGGCTGACGTAACGTGCTCGCTCACGCTGCAGAACCCGCTAAACAACAACATCGGCTTTCTCTACAACACCACTGAATTCCCAGGACTCGCCAATGCATAAACCTGACTTCATTCACGCCATGGAGGGTAAGCCGTGGCGCGATCGGGCGTGCTCGTTCGACGCAACTGATTGCTGGGGACTGGTTGTGCTGTATTACCGGCATGTTCTCGGCATAGAGATACACCAAACGCCGGACTACGAAGCCGGTAGCGACTTCCTGACGTGTTTTTCCGGTGATGTTGTGTTCTGGCATCAGGCCGAGAAAGCGGCCGACGATAGCATTTTTATCGCGTATTACGGCGGTCAGCCAGCCCACGTTGGTTTGGTCATTGATGGGCAAGCATTCCATAGCCGCGGCGAAGCGGGGCATGTGCGCTTTGACAAGCTACGGACGCTGGAGCGAGTTTTCACCAAATTGGAGTTTTACGACTATGCCGTTGATCGAAGTTCAGCGCGTGCCGGGGTTGCCTAAAGAACGTCATAACCTTCCCGCCGGCAGCATGTTCTATCCCTGGCTGAAATCGGCCAATCTTCACTGTGATGTTGAAATTCTGCGTAATGGCGTAAAGCTGCAGCCTGATGATGAACTGAATTTCCTACTCAACGATGGCGACGTGATCAGCGTCTTCGACCAGCCGAAAAGCGGCACCATTGGCAAAGTGCTAAGTCCGATTTTCGCTCCGATAAAGTTTGTTCAAAAGATCCTGACGTCATTGCTTGGCCAGCCAAGTGCTGGCGTGGCGACAAGCAGCAACGCAAAGACCTCCCCTAATAACAGCCTGAAAGGGCAAACCAACATTGCGCGAAATGGCGAGGCAAAGCCTGACAATTACGGCCAGGTGCGCGCGTACCCAGACCTGATTCAGGAGTCGTTGTTTGAGTACGACAAGAACATCAAGAAGGTGACCGAGTGGATGAACTTCGGGCTGGGCCGGTATGACGTCACGTCAGTCAGGTACTCAGAATCGAACCTAGGCGCGCTGGCTGGCGCCTCATACCGTATCTACCAGCCAGGCGAGAACATCCCGCTGATCAATGAGGGGTTCGCTTTCGACGACATCGACGGCCAGGAGCTTCCTGGGCCGAACGAGAGCGGTGATTTCCCAGCAGAAACGGCGACGACGACCACCGACATGGTTTCTGGCGAGTTCATCGCCGGACAGGCAAAGGTAAAAATCAAGCAGAACAGCGACTTTGATTACTTCTATGACCTGTCTAAGCCTCATTCTGTGTCGTTTGTGGTCAATGTCACCTACAACACAGTATCAGGCCCAGTAACACGCGATATCACTGTATTTGCCGATCTCTTCAGTGCGACGACAACCGACGATGGCGCCCCAGTTAATCCGCAGTATTTCTACGAATTCACCTTCATAAACCTGGGGGGCAATGATATTGGGCAGATCCCCGATGATGCGGTGATCAACACGTCGATATTCACGCTAAACGACAATGAACCGTTGGTAATCGGCCCGTCATTTTCACCAGTAGAGGGGACTCAGCTATGGATTCATCTGCAGGCGCAACTGGGGCATGGTGACTATGCACGAACAACGGTCACATGGTGGAAGATTGACGATGACAACAACCAGATCCCAGGGACTACAGAGTTTCTAAACATCGGACTTAACAATGATGACGAGAATGCAGATACCAAGTACGGGACAACCAAAATCACGCCGGCAGCCGGTTATGGTCGTTATGCGCTTCAGTTTGTCAGAACCAACAACAGTAACGATCACTCGATCCTGAAGGTTGAAGCTGTACACATCGTCAGGACGCGCACCAACGTTGTTTACCCGAATGACACGCTCGTAACCGTCACTGTCACTGCGACAGAACGCGCGACCAGTGCAAGGGAGCGAAAATATAACGCTCTAATCACCCGCCACGTCATCAGCTACAACCTAGCCACACAGACAGTCGATTACACAGAAAGACCGTCACGCTCGTTTGCAGACGCGGTATTGCACACCTGGCTAAAGATGGGGGGTCAGCCAGAGTCGAGTATCGACATCTACGAGCTTTACTCTATCGCGGCATCGTTGCCGGATCAGCGCCTGGGCTATTTCGATTACACCTTCGATGACGAAGATATCTCGCTGGGTTCTCGGATTCAGACGATCTGTGATGCGGCGACTGTAACCGCGTTTTGGGATGGTGGGGTGCTGTCCTTCACACGCGATGAGCGGAAGCCAAACGCAACGACGGTATTCAACCGCGCCAACATGAAAGCGGAGGATTACAGCCTTTCCTACGACATGACACTACCCGGTGGTTTTGATGGGGTAGAGGTCAAGTATCGAAACCCGGTCACGAATAAGCAGGCATTCATTCGCTACCGGATCGTCGGCAACTCGATTGAAGAGGGGGAACCGGTAAAGGCGAAGAAGTTCGACATGCTGTTTATCCGCAATTCTTTCCAGGCACGGGATCGGGCATTGAAAGAAGTTCGCCGGCTGCTGTATTCGCGCCAAACGATGGCTATCCGCGCGCTTGCCGATGGTGAATGGGTGAACGTCGGGCAGATGGTGCAGGTAGCCGATATCTACGACGCGAACCAGCAGGATGGCTATATCGTTGCACGTAACGGCAACAACTTCGATACCAGCGAACGGCTCGAGTGGTCTGGGGATATGTTTGTGGTCGTAACTGATGCAATCGGTGCGCCTACAGCGCGCGTCCAGGCATTTCCTCGCCCAGATACCATATTTGGCTTCACTGCAGCAGTACCAGCAATAACCCTCAACCTCTATGACGGGTACAACACCCAGTCGCCGTCTCGCTACGTCATCGCTTCTCAGGTGGAGATGGACGCAACGAAATGGACGATCACCGAAAAGAAACCGAATGGCGACGGGACTACCTCGTTAACCATGTCTGAATACAACGATGAAATGTATAATTACGAGGTAACTGAATAAATGGCTACCACACCAACAAACAATCCCATTCCAAGCGAAGCGGTACAGGATTTAAAGTTTAACGCTGGGAAAATAGATCAAATCGTAAACTCAAACTCTAAAACTTATATCGATAGATTTGGAGTTGAACGATATACGTGGGCTGGTGCGCTGGCCAATGTAGCGCCACTTGGTCATCCATGGACGGAAGAGGAGGCGAACGACGCAATTGCTTCTGGTGAGATTCCAAACGGCGCATATTACTTTGTGTGGTCTTCTGATAAAAATAACATTGCTGATGTCTGGCATAACGTTAATGGGGTTGCGACTAAAACAGACAAAAGCTACCCATCAAGTGAATTTGTAAGCGAGCTTGGTGACAAGGTTAATTATCTTTCAAACCAGCTAAGAAACGTACAGAACATCAAAGGCGTGAAGGATGAGGTGGGCAGGGAAATCATTGCCGGAATCGCATCAGTAAACGGTAAAATTCCACTTTATGTTAATAGCAATGGGGATTCCTTCTTGTCTGGATTGCGTGTAGTTAATCTTGGTGGCGAGCCTGGAATTATCTTTACAGATAAATACTTTAGATCATATGCATGTTCGCCAGGGTATTCTAATCCTGAAGGAATGCCAGTAATAGGCGTTGTTCCAGAAAGGAAGGTTAATGTAATAAAGTTCTCTGGTGTTATGAGTGTGCAGGCTCAGGGGCAATCGTTATCGTGTGGAGTTACCGATCAGGAGCACATGAGGGTTTTATCTACTACCCAACCTTATATGAATATTACATTCAGCGGCACGATATTCAGCGATACAACAGCTACTGACACAACAATGCCATTGGTGGAGTCAACTAAAAACGAAGGTGCTGAATTTCCGCAATCAGAAAGTTATGTAAGCGGATTTACAAACGGATTAACCAAAAGGCTTATTGATGATAGGTCTTCTTCAGCCTCTGGGTTAGGTACCATCTTCTTTGGTTCTTCTGCCGGAACACCAGGACTGAAACTATCAGAAATCAGCAAGGGCACGGCTGCATATGCAAAAACCATAGATCACACAACAAATGCAAAGAGGTTAGCAAACGCTGAGGGTAAGACGTTCTCGACATTAGCTGTGATGTTCGACCAGGGGCAATCAGATTACAGGGATAACACTTCGTTTAATCAGTGGTATACAGGTATGAAGGCATACATGAATGATCAATGGAACGATGACAAAAACATAACTGGTCAGGAACATAATAAAATTTATATTGCAGATCAAATATCAACTCATAAAGCATATGCGAGAAGAGAACCGACAATTGCCCTGGCTATCAGGAAGTTATCACATGAAGGATTGATGCAGATAGGATTCCCAGGCTATGTCGCTTTGTATGTTGATGGTGTCCATATGTCACCACAAGAGTATTTATACTGCAGCAAGCTGGCTGAACGGTCATTGTTTAGAGCGCTGAAGAATAACGAGGAAGGACGCGAAAACGGTATTACTTGGCTAGCTATCACTTCAGAGTTTGTTCAGGGTAATGTGCATGAGTTGACTTGTAGTGCTCCTACGTTACCGATTCGGATTAAAACTGATTGGGTCGCTGAAGCGGATAACTATGGATTTGATATAATCAACAAAAATACGCGAAATGTTGTTGATATTATCGATTCTGTCGCTGTTTCAGCATCTGACAGGATTTCAGTGATTTTATCTAGGCCATTAAACTCCGACGAAACCCTAACATATGGATGGGGGCGACCAGAGGGGGCGCAAACAAATGGAAGACTGAGCGGGCCTAGAGGAAACATTTGTGACAGCTCCGGCGACCTGCCTGGAGAGTCATATACGGATTCTGACGGTGTTTTTCGCCCGATGGATGACTATTTGGAAATCTGGATGTCGGAGTTATAATTATGCCTATTTTATTAGCAGATGATTCTGTTATCGAAAATCCAGCGTTTGGCATTAAATACGTGCCATTCTCAGTAGTAGATGGATGTATGGCTGCATGGCGCGGTGATTTCAGTTCAGACTTAACAGGAAACGGCAATACACTGACGAAAATTGGCAATCCAAATCAGGCTACCTTTGGTGTTTCGTGTAGTAAAGTTAATGGCTACCTTACCAGCGTTCCTGATGGAGTTAATAGAACTCTAATCTGTATTCATCGGCAACCAGCTGTAGTTGACTCGGGTTCATCCTACAACTACCCATTCGGAAACCTTAGCCAGAACAATACAGTAACTGGTGTAGGTATTGGTATCATTCAGAGTGCGAGTAAAACTGCTGATATTAATTCAATGAGTGGTGTTGTAGGTGCCGGCCAGAAAACAGACCCATATTTTTCGTTGGCAAAACCCGCGACTACACCGGCAGTCAAGGCGCTATCGTGGCAATGGACGGCACTAGTTGTTGATGGCAGTGGCAACTTCTGTGCTCTGTATGTTCCATCACAATCAGGTGCCCTCGTCATGGGTAATAACACGCCAGGTGTCAACCTTGCTAATCGAGTGATCCTTGAAGGTGGCGTGCCATCTCGTTACAGAATTGGCGCCTGGCGAGATCCATCAACACCAGTCGTCAATTCATCTAACATCGAAGTTGCCTCATGCTCCGTTTTCGACAAGGCACTTTTACTGTCAGATCTGAACATGATGTATCTGTATGACAAATTCTTCATGGCACAGCATGGAGAGGTCATCTAAAAGAGTGCCGGGAGGGAACCCGGCCATTCATCAAAACTATCTTTCTTTACCGATCAATATCCTATCGTTCTAACAAAATTCCGAACTTTCCCCCGTCAAAATCTTGCGCATATACTGTATAAAAACACAGTAACAAGGCAACATTATGACTTTCTTTTATCCAACACCAAACCCAACCAAGCTCAAAATCCCGCTGTTCGCCGACAAGGTGCCGGCGGGGTTTCCCAGTCCTGCGGCGGATTACGTTAGTTCGCGTATCGATCTGAACGAGTACTGTATCAGCCATCCCAATGCGACCTATTTTCTCTATGCGACCGGCGACTCGATGTTGGAGGCTGGCATCACGGAGGGCTCTATGCTCGTTGTCGATCGCAGTATCAGCCCTGCCCATGGCGATATTGTGATTGCCAGCATAGCCGGCGAGTTCACCGTGAAGCGTCTCTGTTTGCATCCTCGCGCGCAATTGGAACCTATGAACCCGAAGTATGAGCCGATCCTACTCCATGATGGCGGCGACGATCTGGAGGTGATGGGCGTTGTTGTATCTTCGATAACGAGGCTCAAATAATGTACGCGCTTGCTGATGTGAACAGCTTTTACGCGAGCTGCGAAACGCTATGGCGCCCAGATCTGCGAGGGCGTCCTGTCGTCGTTTTGTCGAATAACGACGGATGTGTCGTAGCCAGGAGCAAAGAAGCGAAGGCGTTAGGGTTAAAGATGGGAGAACCCTATTTCAAAATTAAGCGGGAATTTGAGCGAGCAGGGGGCATCGCGTTCAGCAGCAACTATGAGTTATACGCAGACATGTCTCAGCGCGTGATGGCTGTTTTAGAAGAGATGGCGCCACGCGTAGAAGTATATTCAATTGACGAAAGTTTCCTCGATCTGACCGGCGTTAGTAACTGTATCGATCTGGATACTTTCGGCCGCCAGGTGAGAGCAAAAGTGCTGCGCAATACAGGGCTAACTGTGGGCGTTGGCATTGCCCAAACCAAGACGTTAGCCAAGCTGGCAAACTTCGCGGCGAAGAAGTGGGACAAGACCGGTGGAGTAGTGGATCTATCTAATGAAGGGCGCCAGCGCAAATTGATGGGCCTTGTGCCTGTTAATGAGGTCTGGGGTATCGGACGCCGGATATCGAAAAAGCTCAATATGATGGGTATTGAAACGGCACTACAGCTGGCCGATGCAAGCACTGCGATGATCCGCAAGCATTTCAGCGTTGTCATTGAGCGAACTGTGCGTGAGCTACGTGGTCAGCCTTGTCTCGAGCTGGAGGAGTTTGCGCCGACAAAACAGCAAATCATCTGCAGCCGCAGCTTCGGTGACCGGATCACCGAGTATGACCAGATGCATCAGGCTATTTGCATGTACGCGACGCGTGCAGCGGAGAAGCTGAGGGAGGAGCATCAGTATTGCCGGCATGTCAGCGCGTGGCTCAAAACCAGCCCATTTGCCATCAATGAGGAGTACTACGGCAACACCGCAAGCATAAAACTGAGCGTACCCACACAGGATACTCGCGACATTATCGCCGCGGCTATGCGTTGCCTTGATGCGATTTGGCAACCCGGTCATCGGTATCAGAAAGGCGGGGTGATGCTGCAGGATTTTTACAGCCAAGGCGTGGCTCAGTTAGGGCTGTTCGATGAGTACAAACCACGGCATAACAGTGAACAGCTCATGGGCGTGCTTGATCGGATAAACAATTCGGGTAGGGCGAAATTGTGGTTCGCTGGTCAAGGAGCGCATCAGGTGTGGTCAATGAAGCGTGAGCTACTGTCACCGGCATACACTACACGGCTTAGTGATCTGCCACGCGCTCGGGTTTATTAAACCAGTGGATTGGCGATAGGCTTAATCAGCTCAGCGCTGTCATTGCGGATATTGCCGACTGATTTTCCTACAGGATGCCAGGCGAAATCATCGGGAGGTGCGGCCGCTTCGTTCGCGAGTTCTTCAGCTCTCGCTGATGTGATGTCCGGGCTCATCCATTCCCGTGCCGCTGCTGGTGGTAGAACGACAGGCCGCCGGTCATGAATATCGAGCAGACCCGAATCGCTGGCGCTGGTCACAATGACAAAACCGTCATCATCAGGAGGCTCTTTAGCATCGGGGTGATGGCGGCTTATTGCGGCGAAAAATATAGGTGCTTTCGATTCGTGATAGATGAAATAGGGCTGCTTTACTTTGGCGTCGTGCTTGTCTTTCTTCCACTCGTACCAGCCATCTGCCATCACCAGCGCGCGACCGTGATTCCATAGCGGCTTGAACATTCTGCTGGTGGCGGCTGTTTCAACGCGAGCATTGATAACCGGCTGACGCTTCATTTCACGCCACCAATCAGGGCCATACCCCCAGTCAACAGGATCAAGGTGTAGCTTGTCGTCACGCTGATTCAATATCAGTACGCGAGTGCCTGGCGCCACGTTGTAACGTGCAATCGGCACGTTATCCAATGCGCCGGCAAATTCTAGCTCGGATGCCAGAACATCTAGATAATCTGCACGAGTTTGAATTTGAGCAAAACGGCCACACATACTGATATCCCTTTAGAGGACGATAGTGGAAGTATAGACGAGGGGAGGGTTTGTAAATCCTCTTGTAGATGATGGCCTTTCTCTAGTGATAGACTACTCATCCCGTTATGGCGTAACAACATAGTACATTTCAAATTGTGTACATATGAGTGTACATATCTGGCAGGGTAAAGCTGGATAGCGTCGATAACATCATGTAGTTAAACAATATTGTATTTCTTCATGTGATCTGTCGTGTGGGTCACCACTGTAGATAAGGAATTATTAATGCCTGTTATTACTCTTCCTGACGGTAGTCAGCGTCATTTCGACCACCCCGTTTCCCCGATGGATGTCGCGCGCGATATCGGCCCTGGCCTGGCGAAAGCCTGTATCGCCGGCCGCGTCAACGGCGAGCTGGTTGACGCCGGCGATCTGATCGAATCGGATGCGCAGCTGGCCATCATCACCATCAAAGATGAAGACGGTCTGGAAATCATGCGCCACTCCTGCGCGCACCTGCTGGGTCATGCGATCAAGCAGCTGTGGCCGGATACCAAAATGGCGATCGGTCCGGTGATCGACAACGGTTTCTATTATGACGTGGATATCGACCGCACCCTGACGCAGGAAGACCTGGATCTGCTGGAAAAGCGGATGCACGAGTTGGCCGATAAGGATTACGACGTCATCAAGAAGAAGGTCAGCTGGCAAGAAGCCCGCGACACCTTCGCTGAGCGCGGCGAAATCTACAAAGTGGCGATCCTGGATGAGAACATCAGCCATGACGATCGTCCGGGCCTGTATCACCACGAAGAATACGTCGACATGTGCCGCGGCCCGCACGTGCCGAACATGCGTTTCTGCCACCACTTCAAACTGCAGAAAACCTCCGGCGCTTACTGGCGCGGCGACAGCAAAAACAAAATGCTGCAGCGTATCTACGGTACCGCTTGGGCAGACAAGAAGCAGCTGAACGCCTATCTGCAGCGCCTGGAAGAAGCGGCCAAGCGCGATCACCGCAAGATCGGCAAACAGCTCGACCTGTATCACATGCAGGAAGAAGCGCCGGGCATGGTGTTCTGGCACAACGACGGTTGGACGATTTTCCGCGAGCTGGAAGCCTTCGTGCGCATGAAGCTCAAAGAGTACCAGTACCAGGAAGTGAAAGGTCCGTTCATGATGGACCGCGTGCTGTGGGAAAAAACCGGCCACTGGGAAAACTACAAAGACGCCATGTTCACCACCGCGTCGGAGAACCGCGAATACTGCATCAAGCCGATGAACTGCCCGGGTCACGTGCAGATCTTCAACCAGGGCCTGAAGTCGTACCGCGATCTGCCGCTGCGCATGGGCGAATTCGGCAGCTGCCACCGCAACGAGCCTTCGGGTTCCCTGCACGGTCTGATGCGCGTGCGCGGCTTCACGCAGGATGACGCCCACATCTTCTGTACCGAAGAGCAGGTGCGCGCCGAAGTGAACGAATGCATTCGCATGGTTTATGACGTGTACGGCACCTTCGGCTTCGACAAGATCGCCGTCAAGCTGTCCACGCGTCCGGAAAAACGCATCGGTACCGACGACATGTGGACCCGTGCGGAAGAAGACCTGGCCGCCGCGCTGACCGAGAACGGCATTCCGTTCGAGTACCAGCCGGGTGAGGGCGCCTTCTACGGACCGAAAATTGAATTTACCCTGCATGATTGTTTGGATCGCGCATGGCAATGTGGTACCGTGCAGCTCGATTTCTTCTTGCCGGGCCGTTTGGGCGCCTCGTACGTTGGCGAAAACAACGATCGCGTCGTGCCGGTAATGATTCACCGCGCCATTTTGGGCTCCATGGAACGCTTCATCGGTATCCTTACCGAAGAATACGCCGGGTTCTACCCGACCTGGATCGCTCCGGTGCAGGTGGTGGTGATGAATATCACCGACAGCCAGTCTGATTACGTCCAGCAATTGACCAAAAAACTGCAGGATGCAGGTATTCGCGTGAAAGCGGACTTGAGAAATGAGAAGATTGGCTTTAAAATTCGCGAACATACTTTACGTCGGGTCCCTTACATGTTGGTGTGCGGCGACAAAGAGGTCGAAGCAGGCAAAGTTGCCGTTCGTACCCGCCGTGGCAAAGACCTGGGAAGCCTGGACGTAAACGAAGTCGTAGACAAGCTGCTGAAAGAGATTCGCAGCCGTAGTCTTCATCAACTGGAGGAATAAAGTATTAAAGGCGGAAAACGAGTTCAACCGGCGCGTCCTAATCGCATTAACAGAGAAATTCGCGCGCAAGAAGTTCGCCTAACCGGCGTCGATGGCGAGCAGATTGGTATCGTCAGTCTGAATGAAGCTCTTGAAAAAGCTGAGGAAGCGGGCGTTGATTTAGTAGAAATCAGCCCAAATGCCGAACCGCCAGTTTGCCGAATCATGGATTACGGCAAATTCCTCTACGAGAAGAGCAAGTCGACGAAAGAACAGAAGAAGAAGCAAAAAGTTATTCAGGTCAAGGAAATCAAATTCCGTCCTGGCACCGATGATGGCGACTATCAGGTCAAACTACGCAACCTGATTCGCTTTCTGGAAGATGGCGATAAAGCCAAAATCACCCTGCGTTTCCGTGGGCGTGAGATGGCGCACCAGCAGATCGGTATGGAAGTGCTTAACCGCGTCCGTAAAGACCTGTGTGAAGATATGGATCTGGCAGTGGTCGAATCCTTCCCTACGAAGATCGAAGGCCGCCAGATGATTATGGTGCTCGCTCCTAAGAAGAAACAGTAAGGCTTACAAGTAATGGAACCCGCGCGGCGCTTGCGCTGTGTGGGTTTTATTCGCCCAACTGATTCGTTGTTTAACAATGCGAAGTGGATTTAATTAAAATGCCAAAGATTAAAACTGTACGTGGTGCAGCCAAGCGCTTCAAAAAGACCGGCAGCGGTGGTTTTAAGCGTAAACATGCCAACCTGCGTCATATTCTGACCAAAAAAGCAACCAAGCGTAAACGTCACCTGCGTCCGAAAGGCATGGTGTCTAAAAACGATCTGGTCCTGGTTACCGCGTGCCTGCCGTACGCATAAGCCATTTTTTTTTGAATTTAGAATAAGACTTTAGGAGAGAGCATATGGCTCGCGTAAAACGTGGTGTAATTGCACGCGCACGTCACAAGAAAATCATGAAGCAGGCGAAAGGCTACTACGGTGCCCGTTCGCGCGTATATCGTGTTGCCTTCCAGGCAGTAATCAAAGCAGGTCAGTATGCTTACCGTGACCGTCGTCAACGTAAGCGTCAGTTCCGTCAGCTGTGGATTGCACGTATCAACGCAGCTGCTCGTCAGAACGGTCTGTCTTACAGCAAGTTCATCAACGGCTTGAAAAAAGCTTCGATCGAAATTGACCGTAAGATCCTGGCTGACATCGCAGTCTTCGACAAAGTGGCCTTCGGCGCACTGGTTGAGAAAGCGAAAGCAGCTCTGGCGTAAGTCAGTAGAAGAGGGAGCTTGCTCCCTCTTTTAATCTTTGTTTTCAGCGACAAATATTGACTTTCATTGGCCGCCGCTATATCACTGGTGGACAATCATCGACAAGGTACCGCAATCATGCACGCAGCTCTTTTTCGTTTCTTTTTTTACTTTAGCGCCTGATTTCAGGAGGCTTTGCGCGTAAGAAAAGAAACGAAAAGTAGCGCCTAAGCCTCCCTCGTGGAGGCTTTTTTGTTTTTGGCCATCGTCCCGCCTTGCCAGGCGTTGCGGTGAGGGCGGCAGACGCAACGCGGGCCATGCGGCGCGCAGGCGAGCCGACCGGTCGGCAACGTATTGAAAAGTCTTTGAATAATGGTCAAAGGCGTGTTCGAATATAGATAACAATTACTTAGGGCCATCCCGGCCAGAGGAAGAGGAAAGCAATGCCACATCTCGCAGAGCTGGTTGCCAATGCCAAGGCAGCCGTAGAAGATGCCCAGGATGTTGCCGCGTTAGATTTGGTGCGCGTCGAATATTTTGGCAAGAAAGGTCATTTCACCTTGCAGATGCAGTCTCTGCGCGACGTACCGGCGGAAGACCGTCCGGCGGCCGGCGCGGTGATCAACCAGGCCAAGCAAGAGGTGCAGGACGCGCTGAACGCACGTAAGAACACGCTGGAAAGCGCCGCGCTGAACGCGCGCCTGGCGGCTGAAACCATCGACGTTTCCCTGCCGGGCCGCCGTATGGAAAACGGCGGTCTGCATCCGGTGACCCGCACCATCGACCGTATCGAAACCTTCTTCGGCGAGCTTGGCTTCTCCGTGGCCACCGGCCCGGAGATTGAAGACGATTATCATAACTTCGACGCGCTGAACATCCCGGGGCACCACCCGGCGCGCGCCGATCACGATACCTTCTGGTTCGACGCCACGCGCCTGCTGCGCACCCAGACCTCCGGCGTGCAGATCCGCACCATGAAGAACCAACAGCCGCCGATCCGCATCATTGCGCCGGGCCGCGTTTATCGTAACGACTACGATCAGACTCACACCCCGATGTTCCACCAGATGGAAGGACTGATCGTCGATAAAGACATCAGCTTCACCAACCTGAAGGGTACGCTGCACGACTTCCTGAACAACTTCTTTGAAGAAGACCTGCAGGTTCGTTTCCGTCCGTCCTATTTCCCGTTCACCGAGCCGTCCGCTGAAGTGGACGTGATGGGCAAGAATGGCAAGTGGCTGGAAGTGCTGGGCTGCGGCATGGTGCATCCGAACGTGCTGCGCAACGTCGGCATCGATCCGGAAGTCTACTCCGGCTTCGCCTTCGGCATGGGCATGGAGCGCCTGACGATGCTGCGTTACGGCGTCACCGATCTGCGCGCATTCTTCGAAAACGATCTGCGTTTCCTCAAACAGTTTAAGTAAGGCGGGAATATCACATGAAATTCAGTGAACTCTGGTTGCGCGAGTGGGTAAACCCGGCCATCAGCAGCGAAGCATTATCCGATCAAATCACCATGGCCGGCCTGGAAGTGGACGGTGTGGATCCGGTCGCCGGCGCGTTTAACGGCGTTGTGGTGGGTGAAGTGGTCGAGTGCGGCCAGCACCCGAACGCCGACAAACTGCGCGTCACTAAGGTCAACGTCGGCGGCGATCGCCTGTTGGACATCGTCTGCGGCGCGCCGAACTGCCGTACCGGCCTGAAAGTGGCGGTCGCCACCGTGGGCGCGGTGCTGCCGGGCGACTTCAAAATCAAGGCCGCCAAGCTGCGCGGCGAACCTTCGGAAGGCATGCTGTGCTCGTTCTCCGAGCTGGGCATTTCCGACGATCATGACGGCATTATCGAGCTGCCGCTGGATGCGCCAATCGGCACCGACATCCGTGACTATCTGCAGCTGAACGACAACACCATCGAAATCAGCGTCACGCCGAACCGCGCCGACTGTCTGGGCATCATCGGCGTCGCGCGCGATGTGGGCGTACTGAACCAGGTTGCGCTGACCGAGCCGGATATGAGCCCGGTGGCTGCCACCATCGACGCCACGCTGCCGATCCGCGTTGACGCGCCGCAGGCGTGCCCGCGCTATCTGGGCCGCGTGGTGAAAGGTATCGACGTCACCGCGCCAACCCCGCTGTGGATGCGTGAAAAACTGCGTCGCTGCGGCATCCGCTCTATCGATGCGGTGGTTGACGTCACCAACTATGTGCTGCTGGAGCTTGGCCAGCCGATGCACGCTTTCGATCTGAGCCGCATCGACGGCGGCATCGTGGTGCGCATGGCGGAAGAAGGGGAAACGCTGACGCTACTGGACGGCAGTGAAGCCAAACTGAACGCCGACACCTTAGTGATCGCCGATCATCAAAAAGCGTTGGCGATGGGTGGTATCTTCGGCGGCGAGCATTCCGGCGTTAACGGGGAAACTCAGGACGTGCTGCTGGAATGCGCCTTCTTCAGCCCGCTGTCGATCACCGGCCGCGCGCGCCGTCACGGCCTGCACACCGACGCTTCTCACCGCTATGAGCGCGGTGTCGATCCGGCGCTGCAGTACAAAGCGATGGAGCGTGCCACGCGCCTGCTGCTCGATATTTGCGGCGGCCAGGCCGGCCCGATTATCGACGTGACCCACGAGAACGCACTGCCGAAGCGCGCCACCATCACGCTGCGCCGCGAGAAACTGGATCGCCTGATCGGCCACGTGGTGCCGAGCGAGCAGGTCAGCGACATTCTGCGCCGCCTGGGTTGCCAGGTGACCGAGCAGGGCGACAGCTGGCAAGCGGTCGCGCCGAGCTGGCGTTTCGATATGGAGATCGAAGAAGATCTGGTGGAAGAAGTGGCGCGCGTTTACGGTTACGACAACATCCCGGATGTGCCGGTCCGCGCCGATCTGGTGATGACCCAGCATCGCGAAGCCGATCTGACGCTGAAGCGCGTGAAGACCATGCTGGTCGATCACGGTTATCAGGAAGCGATCACCTACAGCTTCGTCGATCCGAAGGTGCAGGCGCTGTTGCACCCGAATGAAGAAGCGCTGATCCTGCCAAGCCCGATTTCGGTAGAAATGTCGGCGATGCGTCTGTCGCTGTGGACCGGCCTGCTGTCTGCGGTGGTGTATAACCAGAACCGCCAGCAGACGCGTCTGCGTCTGTTCGAAAGCGGCCTGCGCTTTGTGCCTGATAGTGCGGCAGATCTGGGTATCCGCCAGGACGTCATGCTGGCGGGGGTGATCGCCGGCCATACGCACGATGAACATTGGGATCTGGCGCGCAAGCCCGTCGACTTCTATGATTTAAAAGGGGATCTGGAGTCTGTCCTCGAACTGACCGGTAAATTATCCGAAATTCAGTTCCGGGCGGAAGCCAATCCGGCCCTGCATCCAGGGCAAAGTGCGGCGATTTATTTGCACGGCGAACGCGTAGGTTTCATCGGTGTGGTTCACCCGGAACTTGAACGTAAACTGGATCTTAACGGCCGCACCGTGGTGTTTGAACTGGAGTGGAACAAGCTTGCGAGCCGCGCTGTGCCTCAGGCGCGGGAGATTTCGCGCTTCCCGGCAAACCGCCGTGATATCGCCATTGTGGTGGCTGAAAACGTCCCCGCAGAAGATATTTTGGCCGAGTGTAAGAAAGTTGGCGCAAATCAGGTAGTTGGCGTAAACTTGTTTGACGTGTACCGTGGCAAGGGCGTGGCAGAAGGTGACAAGAGCCTGGCTATCAGTCTGGTATTGCAGGATACCGCTCGTACACTGGAAGAAGAGGAGATAGCCGCTACCGTTGCAAAATGCGTAGAGGCTCTAAAACAGCGATTCCAAGCATCCTTGAGGGATTGAACCTATGGCGCTTACTAAAGCTGAAATGTCAGAACACCTGTTTGAGAAGCTTGGGCTTAGCAAACGGGACGCCAAAGACCTGGTGGAACTGTTCTTCGAAGAGGTCCGTCGGGCCCTTGAGAACGGTGAACAGGTAAAACTGTCGGGTTTTGGCAACTTTGATCTGCGTGACAAGAACCAACGTCCGGGGCGCAACCCGAAGACCGGCGAAGACATTCCGATTACGGCGCGCCGCGTGGTGACTTTCCGTCCGGGTCAGAAGCTGAAAAGCCGGGTAGAAAACGCCAGCCCGAAAGGGTGAGTGACGTGACATCAAAAAAGGCCGCTTGCGCGGCCTTTTTCTTTTTTGGGGCAAAATTCAGTTTATTCCTAATCGAGCAGGTAGAGATTAAATATATTTATTAAATCACTACGGCGAAAATTTATTTAATCTTAATTGCGGAATATTCTTATATCTTATTTTTCTTGGGTGGTAATTTTATTTCTCTCTTCAATAACGACCATAATAATGGCCAGGGCCATCGCCGCGGTGACCACCGCCCCAGTGTGGACCCCAGCAGCAGGCACTGAGGGTTGAGGCCAGGGCCACCACGGCCAGCAGCATACCTATACGTTTAATCATCCTATTATCCTCCGGTGGGAATCCACTTAATTATAATTGTCGCGCGGCTTAAGCGGCGTCAGTTATTTGTTAAGCCTTGTCAGCGACTATGATAATTAAAGGCGGTGGCAAACAGTGTAGGGATTGTGTAAGGCCGTCGAAAACGATCTGAAAATAGGCATCGGTGAGATAGTCGCTAAATAAACGCACTGATATAACCACTGCAGCAAGAAAAATAGAGTGAGAAGGCAAAATGAAAAAGATCCTGTTGCTGGTGTGTTTCCCTCTGTTGCTGCCTTTGGCGGCGCAGGCCGATGTGTCCGTCGATATCAACGTACCGGGCGTTTCCCTGCATCTGGGGGATCAGGACCGCCGCGGTTACTACTGGGATGGCTACGACTGGCGTCCACCGCAATGGTGGCATGCGCATCAGGGGCGTGGCCTCGGCGAGCGCAATGCGCGTGGCTTGTACTGGGACGGCGGGCGTTGGCAACCTTCGCCACCGCGCGGGTATGAGCATCGCGAGCCGGCGCGCAGCGGCAATCCGTTCCACGGCGATCGCGATAATCGCGACCATGACCGGCGTCATGACGATCGCGGCGATCATAGTCGTGGCGATGACGGCCGCGGCCAGCCTTATCCGCAAGGCAACCCTGGCCCGCATCGTTAACCCCTGAGTTTATCGGCGGCTGGTTTTGCCATCATCGTTGCGATGACGGGCAGGGCCAGCCGCTGCTTTCCTGCGCCATCGCCAACGCAAGGCTTCCCCTTGCGGCGTTAACCCCCTAATATTCGATTCAGACGTCAATTATCCGGCCACCATAGCGGCCGGCAGGGAACCGCCGCGCCATGCCAACCAGCCGTACCTTCACCTTACTGTTGCAACACCAACGTTACCGCGACAAACGCCAGGTCATGCTGTTGGCGTTGGGCGTGGCGGTGGCGTTGTTGTTCAGCCTGTGCGCCGGGGATCAATGGATATGGCCGTCGGCGTGGTTCAGCGATCGGGCGCAGCTGTTTGTCTGGCAACTGCGTTTGCCGCGCGCGCTGGCGGTGATGCTGGTTGGCGCCGCCCTGGCGGTAGCGGGTGCGGTGATGCAGGCGCTGTTTGAAAACCCACTGGCGGAACCAGGCCTGCTGGGCGTGGCGAACGGCGCCGGCGTAGCGCTGGTGCTGACGGTATTGTTGGGCCACGGTCTGCTGCCGGTGGCGCTGATGAGCGCCGCCGCGATAGCCGGCGCGCTGGTGATGACTTTCTTGCTGCTGTGGTTTGCTCGCCGGCGGCGCCTGACCAATGCGCGGCTGTTGCTGGTTGGCGTAGCGCTGGGCATCGTGTGCAGCGCGCTGATGACCTGGGCGGTCTATTTCAGCACCAGCCTCGATCTGCGGCAGCTGATGTACTGGATGATGGGCGGTTTCGGCGGTGTCGACTGGCGTCAAAAGTGGCTGGTGCTGGCGTTGTTGCCGGTGCTGCTGTGGCTGTGCGGCCAGGGCCGAGCGCTCAATCTGATGGCGCTGGGCGAAGTGCAGGCGCGGCAGCTCGGGCTGTCGCTGCATGTGTGGCGCAATCTGCTGGTGCTGGCGATCGGCTGGCTGGTCGGTGTCAGCGTGGCGCTTGCCGGCGTGATCGGCTTCGTCGGGCTGGTGATCCCGCATATTCTGCGGCTCACCGGCCTGACCGACCAACGCTATCTGCTGCCGGCCTGTGCGCTGGCGGGAGCCGGCGTATTGCTGGTGGCCGATGTGATCGCCCGCGTTGCGCTACTGGCGGCCGAATTGCCGATCGGCGTGGTGACCGCCACGCTGGGGGCGCCGCTATTTATCTGGTTACTGACCCGGGCAAAAGGCGTAAGGTAGTTTTCTTCATTCACCTGCGATTAAAACTAAAGGATGACAACCGATGAGCAAGCCAATCTACAACCTGCCGTTACAAACCATCGAAAATCAGGCCACCACGTTGGGCGCCTATCAGGGCAAGGTGCTGCTGGTGGTCAATGTGGCCTCGGAGTGCGGCCTGACCAAGCAGTACGAAGGGCTGGAAGCGCTGTACGAAACCTATCGCGATCGGGGCCTGGAAGTGCTGGGGTTCCCGTCCAATGAATTCCTGGGCCAGGAGCCGGGCAGCAACGAAGAGATCCTGGCGTTTTGCCGTGGCACCTTCGGCGTGCAATTCCCGATGTTTGCCAAGATTGAGGTGAACGGCGACCAGCGCCATCCGCTGTATCAGGCGCTGATTGCCGCGCAGCCGGAGGCCACCGCCCCAGAGGGCAGCGAATTCCTGGCGCGGATGACCAGCAAAGGCCGCGCGCCGAAGCAAGCCGGCGATATTCTGTGGAACTTCGAGAAATTCCTCGTCGCGCGCGACGGTACGGTGATCCAGCGCTTCTCGCCTGACACTACGCCGGAAGATCCGGCGCTGGTGGCGGCGGTGAAACAAGCGCTGGCGGGATAAGACGGATGCTGCAGCTCGTTGAGGTTGGCGTGGCGGGGCGCCTGGCGCCTTTTTCGGCACAGATTGACGGCGGGTTGCAGGTCCATCTGATCGGCCCGAACGGCGCGGGGAAGAGCACCCTGTTGGCGCGGGTGGCGGGCATGTTGCCGGGGCTGGGCGAGGTCCGCCTGAACGAACGCGCGCTGTCCGATTATTCGGGGAGCGAACTGGCATGCCGGCGCGGTTACCTCAGCCAGCAACAGCCGCCGGTGTCGCTGATGCCGGTATTTCAGTATTTGGCGTTGCATCGGCCCGCGGCAGCGCCGCAAACTGATGTGGAGCACGCCATCCTCTATCTGTGCCAGCGCCTGAAGCTGGCGGATAAGCTGTCGCGCATGCTGACGCAGCTTTCTGGCGGCGAATGGCAGCGGGTGCGGCTGGCGGCGGTGCTGTTGCAGGTGTGGCCCAGCGTCAATCCGCACAGTCGGCTGTTGCTGTTGGATGAACCGACCAACAGCCTGGACGTGGCGCAGAAAGTTGCGCTGGATCGCCTGCTGCGGGAGTTTTGCCAGAGCGGGCGCAGCGCTCTGGTGTGCGCGCACGATCTGAATCATACCTTGCAGCAAGCCGATCGGGTTTGGTTGCTGCACGCCGGGCGGCTGGTGGCGCAGGGCGTGACGCGTGAGGTGATGGCGCCCGCACTGCTGTCGCAGATCTACGAAGTGGATTTCCACCTGCAATGGGTGGGAGAACAGCGTTGGATCATGACCAAAACGGCTTAGATTTCTCCGCCAGCGTTCCACAACATAAACGAAAACTAAACATAGTGAATATAAATAGCGGGGTAAGCATTGACCAATATTGTGCTGCCTCTCATTTTCTCGTCGATTTTCTTGAAAAACGTCGATGACGTGCTACGCTTGATTCGGCAAAAATAAAATAAGTAAATAATTATTTAAAAACATAATAAATTGATTTTAATAATGATTTTAAATTGATGATGGCGACACCCACCAATCAGTTAACCCACTGATGACAAGTCTCGTCTTAAGGTTTAGTTAAGCTTGCGGCCTTACATTGGCAGTTAATCCACGGAAACGATTCTTCTCTGGCGTTTAATATTCGTTAAACGAAAGGGATTTACAGTGTCATCAAAAGCAGTTCGATACGTTTGGGGTTAACTATGGATCAATTTTTGCCTTTCTCTCGCCCGGCCATTGGCGATGAAGAAATCGCCGCGGTAGAGAAAGTGTTGCGTTCAGGTTGGATCACCACCGGGCCGCAAAACCAGCAATTGGAAAGCGACTTCTGTTCCACCTTCGGTTGTAAGCACGCCATCGCCGTCAGTTCCGCCACCGCGGGCATGCACATCACGCTGATGGCGCTGGGCATCGGTCCCGGCGACGAAGTCATCACCCCCTCGCAAACCTGGGTTTCCACCCTCAACATGATCGAGCTGCTGGGCGCCACGCCGGTGATGATCGACGTTGACCGTGATACGCTGATGGTCAGCGCCGCCGATGTCGAGGCCGCCATCACCCCGAAAACCAAAGCGATCGTTCCGGTGCATTACGCCGGGGCTCCCCTGCAGATGGACGCGCTGCGCGCCGTGGCCGAACGCCACCGTCTGCCGTTGATCGAAGACGCCGCTCACGCGGTCGGTACGCGTTACAACGGCGAATGGGTCGGCGCACGCGGCACGGCGATTTTCTCGTTCCACGCGATTAAAAACGTGACCTGCGCCGAAGGCGGCCTGATCGCCACCGACGACGATGCGCTGGCGGATCGCCTGCGTTGCCTGAAATTCCACGGTCTGGCCGTCGATGCCTTCGACCGCCAACAGCTCGGCCGCAAACCGCAGGCCGAAGTGGTGGAGCCGGGTTACAAATACAACCTGTCCGACATTCACGCGGCGATCGCCGTGGTGCAACTGTCGCGCTTCGCTGAGCTGAACGCGCGACGTAAAGCGCTGGCGCAGCGCTACCTGAAGGCGCTGGAAGGTTCGCCGTTCCAACCGTTGGGCGTGCCGGATTACCCGCATGAACACGCCTGGCACCTGTTTATGGTCCGCGTCGATCCAGAACGCTGCGGCATCGATCGCGACCAGCTGATGGAGCGCCTGAAGGAGGTTGGCGTCGGCACCGGGCTGCATTTCCGCGCCGCCCATACCCAGAAATTCTACCGTGAGCGTTATCCGCAGCTTTCTTTGCCGAACACCGAATGGAACTCGGCGCGGCTGTGCACCTTACCGCTATTCCCTGATATGACCGACGCCGATGTCGATCGCGTGGTCAATGCCTTGTCTTCTGTTGTGGAGTCTTTACGTGTCTCGCGTTGAACCGATTAAAAAAGTGTCGATAGTCATCCCGGTATACAACGAGCAGGAAAGTTTGCCGGCGTTGCTGGAGCGTACTACCGCCGCCTGTAAGCAGTTGTCTCAGCCTTATGAAATCATCCTCGTCGACGATGGCAGCAGCGACAACTCCGCTGACATGCTGACCGCAGCGGCGGAAAAGCCGGACAGCCACGTGATCGCCGTCCTGCTGAACCGCAACTATGGCCAGCACTCGGCCATTATGGCCGGTTTCAACCAGGTGACCGGCGATCTGGTGATTACGCTGGACGCCGATCTGCAGAACCCGCCGGAAGAGATCCCGCGCTTGGTCAGCGTGGCGGAAGAGGGCTATGACGTAGTGGGCACCGTGCGCGCCAACCGTCAGGACTCCTGGTTCCGCAAAAGCGCCTCGCGGGTGATCAACATGATGATTCAACGCGCCACCGGCAAGTCGATGGGGGACTACGGCTGCATGCTGCGCGCCTATCGTCGTCATATCGTGGAGGCGATGCTGCACTGTCATGAACGCAGCACCTTCATCCCTATTCTGGCGAACACCTTCGCCCGTCGCACCACCGAAATCGAAGTGCGCCACGCCGAGCGCGAGTTTGGCGATTCCAAATACAGCCTGATGAAGCTGATCAACCTGATGTACGACCTGATCACCTGCCTGACCACCACGCCGCTGCGTTTGCTCAGCGTGGTCGGCAGCATCGTGGCGCTGTCCGGTTTCGTGCTGGCGCTGGTGCTGATTGCGCTGCGTCTGCTGCTGGGTCCTGAATGGGCCGCCGGCGGCGTGTTCACCCTCTTCGCCGTCCTGTTCACCTTTATCGGCGCCCAGTTTGTTGGCATGGGGCTACTGGGTGAATACATCGGCCGCATCTATACCGACGTGCGCGCACGTCCTCGCTATTTTGTTCAGAAAGTGGTCGGCGTACAGCAAGACCACAATACTCAGGAAGAAGAATGATGAAAGCTATTGTATTTGCTTACCATGATATTGGCTGCGCAGGTCTGAAAGCGCTGACTGAGGCGGGTTATGACGTGCAGGCCGTATTCACGCACACTGATGACCCTGGTGAGAACAACTTCTTCTCCTCCGTGGCCCGTTTGGGCGCCGAATTGGATCTGCCGGTCTACGCGCCGGAAGATGTGAACCACCCGCTGTGGGTTGATCGCATTCGCGAACTGCAGCCGGACGTGATCTTCTCGTTCTATTACCGTCACATGCTGAGCGACGAGATCCTGTCGCTGGCGCCGCTGGGCGGTTTCAACCTGCACGGTTCGCTGCTGCCGCGCTACCGTGGCCGCGCGCCGGTGAACTGGGCGTTGGTGAATGGCGAAACCGAAACCGGCGCCACGCTGCACAAGATGGTGAAGCGCCCGGATGCCGGCGACATCGTTGGTCAGCAGAAAGTGACCATCGCCGACAACGACACCGCGTTGACGCTGCACAAAAAAGTGCTGGAAGCCGCGCAGGCCGTATTGAAAGAGCAGCTGCCGAAGCTGAAGAACGGCACCGCCAGCTTCACCAAGCAGGATGAGTCCCAGGCCAGCTACTTCGGTCGCCGCACCGCGGCGGACGGCGAGATCCTGTGGCACAAATCCGCCAAAGAGATCAACAACCTGGTGCGCGCCGTCACCGAACCGTACCCGGGGGCCTTCAGCTACCTCGGCCAGCGCAAGCTGATCGTCTGGCGCTCTCGCGTGCTGGATACCCAACACGATAAGCAACCGGGCACCGTGCTGAGCACCGCGCCGCTGGTCATCGCTTGTGGCGAAGGCGCGCTGGAGATCGTCGCCGGTCAGAACGAAAGCGGCCTGTATGTACAGGGCAGCCGCCTGGCGCAGGAAATGGGCATCGTCACCGACGTGCGTCTGGCCGCCAAGCCGAATGCCGTGATGAAGCGCCGCACCCGCGTGCTGATCCTCGGGGTCAACGGTTTCATCGGTAACCACCTGACCGAGCGCCTGCTGCGCGACGATCGTTATGACATCTACGGTCTGGACATCGGCTCTGATGCCATCAGCCGCTTCCTCGACAACCCGCGTTTCCACTTCGTGGAAGGCGACATCAGCATCCATTCCGAGTGGATCGAGTATCACATCAAGAAATGCGACGTGGTGCTGCCGCTGGTGGCGATCGCGACGCCGATCGAATACACCCGCAACCCGCTGCGCGTGTTCGAGCTGGACTTCGAAGAGAACCTGAAGATCGTTCGCGACTGTGTGAAATACAACAAGCGCATCATCTTCCCGTCCACTTCCGAAGTGTACGGCATGTGCGACGACAAAGAGTTCGATGAAGATCATTCGCGTCTGATCGTCGGGCCGATCAACAAACAGCGCTGGATCTACTCGGTTTCCAAACAGCTGCTGGATCGGGTGATCTGGGCCTACGGCGCCAAAGAAGGCCTGAAGTTCACGCTGTTCCGTCCGTTCAACTGGATGGGGCCGCGTCTGGATAACCTGGACGCCGCGCGTATCGGTTCTTCCCGCGCCATTACCCAACTGATCCTCAACCTGGTGGAAGGTTCGCCGATCAAACTGATGGACGGTGGCGCGCAGAAACGTTGCTTCACCGACATCAACGACGGCATCGAAGCGCTGTTCCGCATCATCGAGAACCGCGACGGCCTGTGCGACGGCCAGATCGTCAACATCGGCAACCCGACCAACGAAGCGAGCATTCGCGAGCTGGCGGAAATGCTGTTGGAAAGCTTCAACAACCACCCGCTGCGCGACCGCTTCCCGCCGTTTGCCGGCTTCAAGGATGTGGAGAGCAGCAGCTACTACGGTAAAGGTTACCAGGACGTCGAGCATCGCACGCCGAGCATCAAGAACGCGCGCCGCCTGCTGGACTGGCAGCCGACCATCGAGATGAAGCAAACCGTCGCCGATACGCTGGACTACTTCCTGCGCACTACCGTTCAGGAAGGGAACGGTGCATGAAGAAAGTCGGTCTGCGGGTTGATGTAGATACCTTCAGCGGCACCCGTGAAGGGGTGCCGCAGTTGCTGGACCTGTTCGAAAAGTACGACATTCAGGCCAGCTTCTTCTTCAGCGTGGGACCGGACAACATGGGGCGCCATCTTTGGCGCCTTTTGCGTCCGAAATTTCTGTGGAAAATGCTGCGTTCGAATGCCGCCTCGCTGTACGGCCTGGACATTCTGCTGGCCGGCACCGCCTGGCCGGGGCGCAATATTTCGCGCGCGTTGGGGCCGCTGATGAAGCGCACCGCCGAAGCCGGTCATGAAGTCGGGCTGCACGCCTGGGATCACCAGGGCTGGCAGGCCAAGGTCGGCAAGTGGAGCGAGGCGCAGTTGACCGAACAGGTGCAATTGGGCGTCGACGCTCTGAGCGCCTGCACCGGTCGGCCGGTGAAATGCTCCGCCGTGGCGGGCTGGCGTGCCGATACGCGCGTGCTGGAGGTCAAGCAGCGCTTCGGCTTCCATTACAACAGCGATTGCCGCGGCACCCATCCGTTCCGCCCGGTGCTGAGCGACGGGCGTCACGGTACGGTGCAGATCCCGGTGACGTTGCCGACTTTCGACGAGGTGATCGGCAGCGAAGTGAGCATGGCCGACTTCAACGACTACATTCTGCGCGCCATCGAGAACGATAGCGGCGTACCGGTGTACACCATTCACACCGAAGTGGAAGGCATGTCGCAAGCGGCGATGTTCGAACAGTTATTGCAACGCGCACGGCAGCAGGGCATCGAATTCTGCCCGCTGAGCGCGCTGTTGCCGCAAGATTTGGCGTCACTGCCGTTGGGCCGCATCAAGCGCGCTCCTTTCCCCGGCCGCGAAGGTTGGCTGGGCTGTCAAACCGATGTGAAGGACGTTACATGAAGGCGCTAAAAGGATCCTGGGCCATTGTGCTGGCCGTTTTTTTTGCTCTGGTTTACCTGATCCCGCTGAACGGTCGCCTGCTGTGGCAGCCGGACGAGACGCGTTATGCCGAGATCAGCCGTGAGATGCTGCAGCGCGGCGATTGGGTGGTGCCGCATCTGCTGGGGCTGCGTTATTTCGAAAAGCCGGTAGCGGGTTACTGGTTCAATAACATCAGCCAATGGCTGTTCGGCGAAAACAACTTTGCGGTGCGCTTCGGCTCGGTGTTCAGCACCGGCATGACCGCATTGCTGGTGTTCGCGCTGGCGATGCTGATGTGGCGCAATGCGCGCCGCGCCAGCCTGGCGACGCTGATGTTCCTGTCGATGGTGCTGGTATTCAGCATCGGCACCTACAGCGTGCTCGATCCGATGATTTCGCTGTGGTTGGCGGCGGCGATGGTCAGCTACTATCTGACGCTGAAAGCCACCTCGGTCAAAGGCAAACTGGGCGCTTACGCGCTGCTGGGGCTGGCCTGCGGCATGGGCTTTATGACCAAGGGCTTCCTGGCGCTGGCGGTGCCGGTGATCGCGGTGATCCCGATCGTCATTCAGCAACGACGCATCAAGGATCTGCTGTTCTACGGCCCGGTGGCGATCGTAACCGCCACGCTGCTCAGCCTGCCGTGGGCGCTGGCGATCGCGCAGCGTGAACCCGATTTCTGGAATTACTTCTTCTGGGTCGAGCACATTCAGCGTTTCGCCGAAGATAACGCTCAGCACAAGGCGCCGTTCTGGTATTACCTGCCGATCCTGCTGGCGGCGGTGCTGCCGTGGCTGGCGCTGCTGCCCGGTGCGCTGCTCAAAGGCTGGCGTGAGCGCGTGCAGCGCCCGGAGCTGTTCTTCCTGCTGAGCTGGGCGATGATGCCGTTGATCTTCTTCAGCATCGCCAAAGGCAAGCTGCCGACCTACATTCTGCCGTGCATGGCGCCGCTGGCGCTGCTGATGACCGCCTATGCGGAAGACTACGCCGCTACGCTGCGCACCAAGTTGTTTAAGGCCAACGCCTGGCTGAACGGCCTGTTCGGGCTGATCGGCATCGTGGCGCTGGTGGTGTTGATCTCCGGTTTGCTGCCGAAAGCGCATCTATTTACCCCGCAGGAGTGGCCAAAAGTGGTTCTCGGCCTGGTCGCCTTCGGCGGCTGGCTGCTGTTCGCGCTGGTCTCCGTACGCGATAACGGCCGTCAATGGCGTTGGGCGGCGGCTTGCCCGGTGCTGTTGTGTCTGGTGATCGGTTACGCGATTCCGCAGCAGGTGACCGACTCCAAACTGCCGCAGAACTTCGCGCGCGCCACGATGGCCGAGCTGGGCAACAGCCGTTATGTGCTGACCGACAGCGTCGGGGTGGCGGCCGGCCTGGCCTGGGAGCTGAAGCGCAGCGACGTGCTGATGTACAGCCAGAAAGGCGAGGTGGCCTATGGTCTGGAGTATCCGGACGCCAAGGGGCACCTGATCAGCGACGCCGACTTCCCGCAGTGGCTGGCGCAGGCGCGTAAGCAGGGGAACGTGTCGCTGGTGCTGCAGCTGTCCCGCGGCGAAGCGTTGCCGCAGGAACTGCCTGCCGCAGACAAGGTGGATCGCATGAATCGTCTGGTGCTGATGTGGTATAAACAGCAACCATGATGGGTTTTCTGTTGGTGATAGTGGTCAGTCTGCTCACCTGTGGTGGGCAGCTGTGCCAGAAGCAGGCGGCGCACTGTTGGGAACAGGCCGGCGAGGCGCGGCTGAAGCAGACGCTGCGCTGGCTGGCGCTGGCGGTGTTGTTGCTGGGGCTGGGCATGGCGGTGTGGCTCAATGTGCTGCAACGCCTGCCGCTCAGCCTGGCTTACCCGATGCTGAGCCTGAATTTCGTGATGGTGACACTGGCGGCGCGTTGGCTGTTTCATGAGCCAACGACCCCGCGCCATTGGTGCGGCGTGGCGTCGATTATGTTGGGGATCCTGCTGATGAGCGTGCATTCATGAGGGGCTATGCCTGGGGCGCTGCCAGCGTGCTGCTGGTGACGCTGGCGCAGTTGCTGATGAAGTGGGGCATGGTGCAAATCCCGCTGATGTCGTTCGCCGACGTCTCGTTGGCGTTGATCGGCGACTACTGGCTGCCGTTGCTGGCAGTGGGCGGCGGCATCTTCGGTTATGCGTTGTCGATGCTGTGTTGGTTCTTTGCGCTGCGCCACCTGCCGTTAAACCGCGCTTATCCTCTGCTGAGCGTCAGCTACGCGCTGGTCTATCTGGCGGCGGTGATCCTGCCGTGGTTTAACGAATCCGCTACGCTGCTGAAAACGTTGGGCACGCTGTTTATTCTGTTCGGCGTCTGGCTGATTAACAGCAAATCCGAGACGAAATCGCCGGAATAGGGTCAAAACCGGCGATCCTGCTATTATCTCCCTCATGGCGCTTGCCTTTTTCCCCGTGCGGGAGATAAATTACGCCAAATAGCGCTCTCCTTACATGATGCCGGCTTTGCCTCGCAGGCGGTGGTGGTGTGCCGATTGGCATAATGCGGCAGCGTGTTCAATGAAGGGATATTATGCGGATGCGTGTGTGGTTTTTATTAGCCAGTTTGATTCTCGCCGGTTGCAGCAGCCATGCGCCGCCGCCCAGCGGCCGCCTGGCGGATTCGATCGTGGTGGTGGCCCAGCTCAATGAGCAGCTGCGCCAGTGGTACGGCACACCTTACCGCTATGGCGGTCTGGATCGCGGCGGCGTGGATTGTTCCGGCTTCGTTTACCGCACGTTCCGCGATCGTTTCGACATGCAGCTGCCCCGTTCGACCGAAGAGCAAACCTCGCTGGGCACCAAAGTCTCGCGCGATGAGCTGATGCCGGGCGATCTGGTGTTTTTCAAGACCGGCGGTGGCGAGAACGGCCTGCACGTCGGCATCTACGATACCAACGACCAATTTATCCACGCTTCGACCAGCCGCGGGGTGATCCGTTCCTCGCTCGATAACGTCTACTGGAAGCGGGTGTACTGGCAGGCGCGACGCATTTAGCCTTAACCCGTTGATTTGGTGTATCATGGCGGCATCACGTGTTTTGAACGGTGCCTGCCATGAACAGCCTGCGTTTACTGATCTCCGACTCCTACGATCCCTGGTTCAACCTGGCGGTGGAAGAGTGCATCTTCCGCGAAATGACCACGCAAAAAATCCTCTTCCTGTGGCGTAACGCCGAAACGGTGGTGATTGGCCAGTCGCAGAACCCCTGGAAAGAGTGCAACACCCGACGCATGGAGCAGGACGGCATTCGGCTGGCGCGGCGCAGCAGCGGCGGCGGGGCGGTATTTCATGACCTGGGCAACACCTGCTTTACCTTTATGGCCGGCAAGCCGGGTTACGACAAAAGCGTCTCGACCAACATCATTCTGCAAGCGTTGCGGCAGTTGGGGGTTACCGCCGACGCCTCGGGCCGCAACGACCTGGTAATGGAAACCGCCGACGGGCCGCGTAAAATCTCCGGTTCGGCCTATCGCGAAACGCAGGATCGCGGTTTCCATCACGGCACGCTGCTGCTGAACGCCGATCTGGAGCGGCTGGCGGACTATCTGAATCCGGATCCCAAAAAACTGCAGGCCAAGGGCATCGCCTCGGTGCGTTCGCGCGTCGCCAATCTGGCGGAGTTTTTGCCGGGCATCAACCATGAGCAGGTGTGCGAGGCGATCGCGCAGGCCTTCTTCGCCCACTATGGCGAAACGGCCGAACCGGAGATCATTTCGCCGGATGCGCTGCCCGATCTGCCCGATTTTGCCGCGCAGTTCGCCAAACAGAGCAGCTGGGAATGGAATTTTGGCAAAGCGCCGGCATTCAGTCACCTGCTGAACGAACGCTTCGTCTGGGGCGGCGTGGACCTGTTCTTCGATGTGGAGAAGGGGGTCATTGTCCGCGCGCAGCTGTTCACCGACAGCTTGAATCCTGCTCCGCTGCAGCGGCTGGCGGAGGCGCTGGTGGGCTGCTCATACCGCAGCGAGCCGGTTTCCGCGTGCTGTGATCGTCTGATGGCGGACTATCCGCAACAGGCGGCCGAATTGAGCGAGCTGCGGCAATGGCTGAGCGAAACAATCCGCTGACCGGCAGGCTGGCGAGGATGAAGGGATGAGCGTGCTCATCCCTTTTTTTATCCCTGAATCCGGCGATGTGCCAGGGCGTAGCGTAGATTTTCTAAAAATCAAGGTGGGCACTTTTTTACGTTTTCAATGCGACGAATAACAGGTGGAATTGATGTGTTATTAAATTTAATCAGTCATCGTTAACGGCAGGAAAAATCGGCGTTACGGGTGAAAGATTATTTTACTTTATTTAAGATTTTTCTTAATTAAAACAAAGGAGATAAGTCAAATTCCTGCCACTATCCATTCTACTTAAGCCAAATATCTTTTCGTTCAACGCGCGGGCCGAGAAAACAGGCATAAGTCAGGCTGCTTTTCTTTGCGCCATTGACGATTGTCGTATAGCTTTAATCTATCAATTAAATGATATTTCATGGGCATTTGCATTGATATTTCCGATTAATCCCAGAAGGATTGATCGATAAAATATATTGATATACGATGATACGCTAGCCATTCATCCTGTGGCATAAAAATGAACATCCAACTCGAAGCTGACTTTATTAGTAGCTATGTTTTTCAACCTGTTTACTCAATGGAGGGTAGCCTGTTGGCGGTGGAAATGTTGAGCCGTTTCAACAGTCTAGACGGTGATTTAGCCATGCCGGCCGAAATTGGGATTAATTTATTGGCCCCTGAACAAAGGATTGAGTTATTTAATGAACAATTGAAACTGGCGGAACGGCATGCTGCCTGGTTTACCGGTAACAGCGTGCAATTGACCATCAATATCGAAGAAACCATCGTCGAGCTTATTCTTTCCGATCCGGCGCTGTGCCAATGGATCAGGCAATACCCTTTTATTGCATTTGAAATGAGTGAGAGTTTTCCGAATCTTTCAGCCGGGAAGAACAACCCGAGCGTGCAGCGATTAAGCGAAATGTTTACGCTGTGGCTCGACGATTTTGGTTCCGGCAAAGCAACGTTGACCGCGTTGTACGATGGCTTGTTTGACTACGTTAAGATTGATAAGCGTTTTTATTGGCAACTGTTTACCCATCAGGGGTATGACGTCGTCATCGACTCGTTGTTAAAGAATATCAATCTGTTGTGTAAAGGCGTGATCGTCGGAGGAATAGAGAAAAAAGAGTACTTTAATAAACTCAGATACGCCGGTGTTTTAGGCCTGCAAGGTTTTTTATGGCCCAGCGTTGGTGTGGATAATCTGCAATCTTTGCTGGCGATGCCCAGCGAATTCAATAATTAAGAAGTGATATAAAAAACTACACACAATGGGTAAATAATGGCGGGATGTTTATCCTGACTCCGTCGTCGTTATTCACCATCGTTTTTTGCTGATAACCGCGTTTGTCAGCCGGCGTTAAACCGCGCTTCCTTCGTTGGGGGAAGCGCACCCCCTCGCATCCGTCCTGGCGACAGGCGGATGCGTTCTCCCTGCATTCCTTCGGTGTTAATCCGCCCGTTCAGGCTCTACACTACGCTGAAACGGAGGGCCTATGCCGCAGTTCGATAACGCTTATTACCAACAGTTACCCGGTTTTTACACCGCCCTGAACCCGACGCCGCTCAAGGATGCGCGCCTGCTGTACCATAGCGAGCCGCTGGCGCGCGAGCTGGGGCTGGATGAAAGCTGGTTTACTCAGGATAAAACCCCGATTTGGGCGGGAGAAACGCTGCTGCCGGGCATGCAGCCGCTGGCGCAGGTGTACAGCGGCCACCAGTTCGGCGTCTGGGCCGGGCAACTGGGCGATGGTCGCGGCATTTTGCTTGGCGAACAGCGCCTGGCGGACGGCAGCCATCGCGACTGGCACCTGAAGGGGGCCGGGCTGACGCCGTATTCGCGCATGGGGGATGGGCGCGCGGTGCTGCGCTCGGTTATCCGCGAGTTTCTGGCCTCCGAGGCGCTGCATCATCTGGGGATCCCCACCACCCGGGCGTTGACGATCGTCACCAGCGGCCAACCGGTGTTCCGCGAGCAGCCGGAACGCGGCGCGATGCTGATGCGGGTGGCGGAAAGCCATGTGCGCTTCGGCCACTTCGAACACTTTTACTACCGCAAACAGCCGGAGCAGGTGCGGCAGCTGGCGGATTTCGTCATCGCTCGTCACTGGCCGCAGCTGCAGGATCAGGCCGATCGCTATCTGTTGTGGTTTACCGACGTGGTCGAACGCACGGCGCGCCTGATCGCCCATTGGCAAACCGTCGGCTTCGCTCATGGCGTGATGAACACCGACAACATGTCGATTCTTGGTATCACCATCGATTACGGCCCCTACGGCTTCCTCGATGACTACCAGCCCGGCTATATCTGTAACCATTCTGACCATCAGGGGCGCTACGCTTTCGACAATCAACCGGCGGTGGCGCTGTGGAACCTGCATCGCCTGGCGCAAACCCTGTCGGGGTTGATGAGCACCGAACAGCTGCAGCAGGCGCTGGCGGCGTATGAACCGGCGCTGATGCGCGCCTATGGCGAACAGATGCGCGCCAAACTCGGCTTCTTCACGCCGACGGCGCAGGATAACGACGTGCTTACCGGCCTGTTGAGCCTGATGGCGCAGGAAGGACGAGACTATACCCGCACGTTCCGCCTGTTGAGCGACACCGAGCAGCAGCAGGCGCAGTCGCCGCTGCGCGACGAGTTTATCGACCGTGCGGCGTTCGACGCCTGGTATCAGCAGTATCGCCAGCGCCTGCAGCAGGAGCAGGTGAGCGATGCGGAGCGGCAACGGGCGATGAAGGCGGTGAACCCGCGTTTGATTCTGCGCAACTATCTGGCGCAACAGGCGATTGAGGATGCCGAGAAAGACGACGCGGGCCGTTTGCAGCGCTTGCATCAGGCCTTGCTGCGGCCGTTCGACGAGGCGCCGGAGTATGACGATCTCGCTGCGCTGCCGCCGGATTGGGGCAAGCATCTGGAGATTTCCTGCTCCAGCTGAGATGAAAAAGGGCGCCTAATGGCGCCCTTGAATTTTTATTGCCGCAGATAGACCTGCGGCAGCGGCGCTTCGGGATGATGCACCACGCCGAGATCGGCCTGATACCAGCGGGTGAGAATGTCTGCCTGCAGCACCTCCTGCGGCGTGCCGCTTGCCACCAGGCGGCCCTGATGCAACAGCAGAATGCGATCGGCGTACAGCGCGGCCAGATTGAGATCGTGCAGCACGCAGCAGACGCCCAGCGGCTGTTGGCGCGTCAGCGAGCGCAGCAAGCGTAGGGTGTGCTGCTGGTGGTACAGATCCAGCGCCGAGGTTGGCTCGTCGAGAAACAGCCAGGCGGGTGACGGCTGCGGTTGCCACAGCTGCGCCAACACCCGCGCCAGCTGTACCCGCTGCTGTTCGCCGCCGGAAAGCTGACGGTAGTCGCGCTGCGCCAGCGCCAGGCAGTCGGTTTGTTCCATCACCTGTTGGATCGCCTGATGCTGGTCGCGTTTACCGTGCGGCGCCCGCCCCATGCTGACCACTTCTTCCACGCTGAAGGGAAACGCCAGATCGCTGTACTGGCGCATCACGGCCCGGACTTTGGCCAATTGCTGCGGCGCCCAGTGTTCCAGTGGGCGGTCAAGCAGCCGGCATTCGCCGCAGTCCGGCGTCAGATAGCCGGTCAGCAAGCGCAGCAGCGTCGATTTGCCGGCGCCGTTAGGGCCGATAATCGCCACCATCTCACCGCTGGCGAGGCTCAGCGAAACGTCGTTGATCAAGCGGCGCACGCCGAGGCTGTAGCGCAGCTCCCGGGCCGTCAGGCAGGCGGCGTTATCCACCGGTTCGCTCCCGCTGGCGCATCACCAGCCACAAGAAGTAAGGACCGCCGATCAGGCTGGTCATCAGCCCCACCGGCATTTCGGCCGGCGCCACCAGCGTGCGCGCCAGCGTGTCGCTGACCAACAGCAGGCAGGCGCCGCCCAGTGCGGAGCAGGGCAGCAGCCAGCGGTGATCGCCGCCGAGGCGCATGCGCACCAGATGCGGCACCACCAGACCGACGAAGCCGATCACGCCGCTCATCGCCACCGCCGCGCCGATCAGCAGCGCGCTCAACAGCAGCAGCTGCAGCTTGGCGCGCTGGACGTTCACCCCAAGGTAGTGGGCCTCTTCGTCTCCCAACTGCAGCAGGTTCAACCGACGCGCCTGCAGCAGCGTCAGCAGCGCCGTGGGCAGGATCAGCGAGGCGGAAACGGCCAGCGTCGGCCATTGCGACTGGCTGAGGCTGCCCATCATCCACAGCGAGAATTGGCGCAGCTGTTGATCGCTGCTGACGTAAGAAAGCACGCCGATGGCTGCCATGCACAGGGCGTTGATGGCGATGCCCGCCAGCAGCAGGCGCGACAGATTGCCGTGCCCGCTGCGGCTGATGCCGTAGATCAACAACGACACCAGCAGGCTGCCGAGGAACGCCGCCAGCATGTGGCCGTACAGCGCGATCGTCACCGGCAACGCCAGCGGCATCACGATGAACAGCGCGACAAACAGCGCGCCGCCGCTGCTGATGCCCAGCAGGCTCGGATCCGCCAGCGGGTTGCGGAACAGCCCCTGCATCACCGCGCCGGACACCGCCAACGCGCAGCCTATCACCACCGCCAGCAACACGCGCGGCAGGCGGATATTCAGCCAGATGTGCCAGGCGGCATCGCTGAACGGTTCGCGCCACAGAGTGCGAAACGACAGCGTCAGCGCGCCGAGATTGGCGGCGACCAGCGCCAGCAGCGTCAACAGCACCAGCAGGCCGATAATGGCCAGCTGCGGCGAGGTGCGACAGCGCATTACTTTTGCTCCGCCGCGTGACGCAGTTTGGCCAACGCCGCCGGCGTTTCCAGGCCGAAGCCCAGCAGCGCCATGTCATCGACGATCAACACGCGCCGCTGTTTGCCCGCCGGCGTCAGCGCCAGGCCCGGCAGCGTCCACAGCTGCTGCTCACCGCCGAGGGTGCGCACGCCGTCGGTAGTGACCAGCAGCAGGTCCGGCGCGCTGGCGATCACGCCTTCCTGCGACAGCGGGCGGTAGCGGTCAAAGCCCTGCATGGCGTTTTTCAGGCCGGCGGCGGCGATCACCGCGTCGGCGGCGGTGTGTTGCCCGGCGGCCATCGGCGTAATGCCGCCGTGGCTCATCACAAACAGCACCTTGACTGGCAGCGGAGTGGTATCGACCGCCGCCAGCTGCTGTTGATAGCGCTCGCTCAACTGCTTGCCTTGCTCAATGCGTTGCAACGCGGCGGCGATCGCGGCGATTTTCTGCGGCACCGCCTGCAGAGTGGTGTCGCCCGGCACGCTGACCACGTTGACGCCGCTGTCCGCCAGCTGTTTGAGCACCAGCGCCGGCTGCGCCAGCTCGGTCGTCAACACCAGCGTCGGCTTCAGCGCCAGAATGCCTTCGGCGTTCAGCTGGCGCATATAGCCGACGTCAGGCAGCTTTTTCACCGCTTCCGGATTCAGGCTGGTGCTGTCGCGGGCGATCACTTCGTCGCCGGCGCCGAGCGCGAAGGCGATTTCCGTCACGTCGCCGCCGATCGAGACGATGCGCTGCGCCGCTGCCGCAGTGAGCGGCAGCGTCAGCGCCATCATCAGCGCCAGGCGGCGGATCAAGGATGATTTCATGCGGCGATGTCCTTGGGAGCAAGCGCGGCGACCTGCTCGCGCCACTGGGTTTGTTCCGGCTGGCCTTCGGTGCGTTGGCCGTACAGCTGCGCAATCTGCGTGCCGTCTGCGGCGAACAGCTCCAGGCTAGTGACGATGCCGTCCTTGGTGGGTTTGCGAGTGATCCAGCTTTCAGCGATGGCGTCTTCGAGCAGGTGCAACGTGAAGCGGCGGTTGAACACGTTGATCCAACCTTCCTGCGGCATCAGACGTTCGATCTGGCCGGTGAAGATCTGTACGCAGCCGCGGTTGCCGACGAAGATCATGATCTCATTTTGCAGTTGCTGCGCCGCTTCCAGCAGCTGCGACAGCGCGCTGTTGTCCACCTGATAGGCCAGATCGTCGCCGACGGCGCGGAATGCCTGCTGGCGCGTCAGCTTGTTGCGGCTGAGCAGCTGGAAAAACTGGTGAACGTCGGTCATTGCGCGCCATTCACCGTCGATTTTGGCATGATCCTGCGTCGTTTCATCTGCGGTGCTCGCCTCGGCGGGCTGCAGCGCCAGCGCCGGGTTTTCATCGCTCAGGTGGCGTTCCACCAGCGCCATCCAGGCCGGCAGATCGGTTTCCTCGGTGGTGTAGACCTTGTGTAGCGCATCGCCCTGTTGATCGAAGAACTGGATGCTGTGGCGCACGCCGCGCTTGTTGGTTTCGCTCATGGCGAAGACGCTGGTCCAGTGGTTGAGGAACAGACGCAGATCCAGCTCGCGCGGGTTGAGGATCAGCCCGGCGTGGCCGTTGAGGTGCTGATTGCGGTAGCGGCCCATCTGCTCATGCACCGCATAGCTGTTGCGAGTGATGGACTTGGTGACGCCCACCTGCTCGAGTTCGGTGAGCAGGGTGCGAGCGTCGGCCTGCAGGCGGCGGGCGTCGTGGCCGACGCGAGCGTGCGTCAGCTCCGCTTCGCTGACGCCGAGCAGCGCCGCCAGATCGCGAGCGTATTTGCCGGGATGGTCGATTTTAGCCTGTTGGTAGCGTTCGTACAGGGTGTTGCTCATGCGGGATTCTCCTGCGCTGTGATGCGAACGGCGGACACGTCGGTGTCCGCCAGATAGTCAAATGATCACCACTGGTAGCTGACCAGCAGTTTGGCGTTGCGGCCATCCTGCGGGACGCCCTGCGGCGAGTAATATTCTTTGTCGAAGGCGTTGCCCAGCACCACGGTGGTGGTGACGCCCTGCAGGCGGTCGCGGCCCTTGTAGCTCAGATAGAAGTCGTTGACGCCGTAACCGCCTTGTTCTGGAGACCCGGCTTGTACGCGGGTGGCGCGTTCGGCGAAGGTGGCGACCCAACCGGCGGACAGGCCGGTTTCGCCCAACGGCACGTCCAGCGAGCTGGTGACGGTGTCCGGGCTGATGTCGGCCAGCCAATCGCCGCTTTTCGCGTTCAGCTCGCCATTGCGTGACTTGTCCTTACCGCGCGTACGGTTGTAGGCCAGATCCCAGTTAAACCACTGGGTCTGGTAGTTAAGCGAGGTGTCCCAACCCCAGATCTTGGCGCGGGAGATATTGGTTGAAGCGGTTTGCGTGCGGGTGACGTACAGGCTGATGTAGTCCTTGGCGTCGGTGTCGAAATAGCTGGCCTTGAATTGCAGGCTGTCATCCGCCATCAGCAGATCGTCGAAGCGCAGGCCGAAACCGGCTTCGGTGGTGCTGGTGGTTTCCGGCCGCAGATTCGGGTTAGGCACCCAATAGTTGCCGGGGAAGTGGCGCGAATCGTTGTACATCTCGCCCATGGTTGGGGCGCGGAAGGCCTGGGAATAGGAGCCGAACAGCATTAGCCAGTCAGTCGGCGAGTAGCTCAGCGCGCCACGGGAAGACCATTTGTCGGCCTTGACGTCATCATGGCCCTGGCTGCTGCCCTTATAATCGTCATAGCGAGTGCCGGCCAGCACGGTGACCGGAATGTCGCGCAGCGTAATTTCATCCTGCAGCCAACCGGAGGCGAAGTTGATCTTGGCCTGCGGGAAGCTGGTGGTAGCGCCGCCCGGCTGCTGTTTCTGTTGATAAACCTCGGAGCCGTAGGTCAACAGGTGCGACGCGAAACTGTCGGCGAACAGGCGCGTGCGGTTTTCCAGCTTGCCGCCGTTGGTGGTTTGCTTGCGGAATTCGTCGGTCACGCCGGCGTTGTGCGCGTTGATTTTGACTTCCGAGGTGTACAGTCTGGCGGTGGCGTCCAGCCAATCCTGGCCGACCGGCTTGAGCTTATAGCTCAGAGCGGCGTCGCGCTGGATGGTGGAACGGTTAGTCATCGGGTTGTCGCTAGAGTTGCCCGGCGTTTGCGGGTTTTTCGGCTCTTGGGCGTCGTTGTTGTAATAACGCAGATCGCCGCTCAGCGACTGGTTGTCGTCGATCTTCCAGGTGCCTTTGGCCAGCACGTTGCTGATGGTTTCATCGTTAGGGGCGTCGAAACCGTTGCCCTGGCGCAGATTGCCGACGTCGCGGGTGCCGAACGACAGCAGGCCGTCGAGGTTATCGGTCTTGCCGTAGGCGCTGGCGCCCATGCCCAGACTGTGATCGCCGGTGCCGGCGGTGCCGTAGACGCGGAACCCGGTATCGTGGCCCGGCAGCAGCAGATCGGCGGCATCGACGGTCTCGTAAGCGATAACGCCGCCCAGTGCGCCGCTGCCGTACAGCAACGCAGAGGGGCCGCGCACGATTTCAATGCGCTTCACCAGCGCCGGATCGAGGAAGGTGCCGCCGATGTGGCCGGTATCGGTCCCCTGGCGAATGCCGTCGACCAGCGTCAGCACGCCGTTCTTGCCATAGCCGCGCATCGTCACATCCTGGCCGTTGCTGCGCCCGGTGCCGTTGACGGTGATGCCCGGCACGCGCCGCAGCATATCGGCGGCGGAGGTGGCGGTCTGGCTTTCCGGCGAATTGCCTTCGATCACCGTGACCATCATCGGCGCTTCAAAACTGCTGCGTTGGTTACCGGTGGCGACCACGGTCATGGTCTCATCGGCGGCTTTGGCTTTTTTCGCCTGCGCCGCGTTGGAAGAAGATGTTGTGCTGGTGTTTTGTGCCAAGGCCACCGTAGGCAGAGCGCAGGCAATCGCCAGACTCAAAGCGGAAAAACGCAGCCGGGTGGAAAATGTCAGAGGCATGGTGCAACTCTCCGTATGTAATAAAACATATCAATAGATTTGCTGGCTGCCTGGATCAAAAGATCGGGGTGGCTGGCGTTTGAGGATTCTGTGGTTATTTGGTCAGGATCAATTTCCCGGCTTTAGTCTGCCGCAGTTGATAGCGCTGGCCCTGATGGGTAATGAACGCGATGCCGTCGGCGCCGAGCAGCTGTGTGCTGTCGTAGCTGGGCGGCGCGTTTGCGCTGTGCTCGTTCGGGGCCGCGGCGGCGGGGGTAGGCGTGTTGGCTGTATCCATCATCATTGTGCTTATAAAACAGACCATTAAATGGTAATTAATATCAAACTGAGAATCATTATCATGTGAAGGAAAGGTTACATCAAGGAAAATTTTCTTACCGATGGAACCTTTTTGCCGTATGGGCATCTGGCGGCGGGCCGAGCGCGTTCGGCCCGCAAAAAAAGAGGATTATTTCAGCAGGGTTTCGATACGGTCGAACAGACGCTCGGGTTTGGTGATAGGCGCAAAACGCGTGACGCGCTGGCCGTCGGCGGTCAGCAGGAATTTGGTGAAGTTCCACTTGATGCGGCGACTGCCGAGAATGCCGGGCGCCAGGCGTTTCAGCTCATTGAACAGCGGGTGCGCGCCGGGGCCGTTGACCTCTATTTTGCTGAACAGCGGAAAGCTGACGCCGTAGTTGAGGCTGCAAAAGTTGGCGATCTCCAGCGGGCTGCCGGGTTCCTGAGAACCAAACTGGTTGCAGGGGAAGCCGAGCACCATCAACCCGCGTTCGCGATAGTATTGCCACAGATTTTCCAGCCCGCGGTATTGCGGGGTGAAGCCGCACTTGCTGGCGGTGTTGACCACCAGGTAAGCGCGCGCCGGGAAATCGCCCAGCGTTTTTTGCTCGCCCTGCAGCGTGACGCAGGGAATGGATAACAGAGAGTGAATCATGCCGGGGCTCCCAGTGCATTTCGGCGGGTGCTAAAGCGTTGCAATCAGTATAGATGAGCAGGTCGGGATGAATAAAGCCGGGGCAAGGCCCCGGCCTGTACGGCGTTAGAAACGGCTATCGACCGCATCCGCCAGCATCGCCAACAGCTGTTCGCTGTCGGACCAGCTCAGGCAAGGATCGGTGATCGACTGGCCATAGGTCAACGGCTGGCCGGCGACGATTTTCTGCGTGCCTTCCACCAGGAAGCTTTCGGCCATCACGCCGGTGATGGCGGCGGAGCCGGCGCGGATCTGCTGGCAGACGTTGTCGGCCACTTCCAACTGGCGGCGATGCATTTTCTGACAGTTGCCGTGGCTGAAGTCGATCACCAGGTGTTCCGGCAGATCGAACTCGCGCAGGCTGTCGCAGGCGGCGGCGATATCGCTGGCGTGGTAGTTCGGCGTCTTGCCGCCGCGCATGATGATATGGCCGTACGGGTTGCCGCTGGTCTGGTAGATGGTCATCTGACCATGTTTGTCCGGCGACAGGAACATGTGCCCGGCGCGCGCCGCGCGAATGGCGTCGATGGCGATGCGGGTGTTGCCGTCGGTGCCGTTTTTGAAGCCGACCGGGCAGGAGAGCGCCGAGGCCATTTCACGGTGGATCTGGCTTTCGGTGGTGCGCGCGCCGATGGCGCCCCAGCTGATCAGGTCGGCGATATATTGGCCGACCACCATGTCCAGGAATTCGGTGGCGGTCGGCAGGCCGAGCTGGTTCACTTCCAGCAGCAGGCGGCGCGCCATTTCGATGCCGCGGTTCACCTGGAAAGTGCCGTCCAGCGCCGGATCGGAGATCAGGCCTTTCCAGCCAACGACGGTGCGCGGTTTTTCGAAATAGGTGCGCATCACGATCTCCAGGCGGTCCTGGTAACGTTCGCGCAGGGCGTTCAGCCGGCCGGCGTAATCGACGGCGGCGTCGAGATCGTGAATGGAGCAGGGGCCGATCACCACCAGCAGGCGGCGATCTTCGCCGGTGAGGATTTTTTCAATGCGTTTGCGTGACGCTGTCACGTTATCGGCGACGGCAGCCGAGATCGGCAGCTTGTCTGCCAACGCTTGCGGCGTGACGAGGCTGTCGATGCGCGCGGTCCGCAGTTCATCTGTTTTGTGCATGTTGTTCCCTGGAAACTGTTCTTCTCTGCGGCAGGAGTGCCGGGAAGTGATGGCGATCACAATAACGCAAAAAGCGCTGAATTCAACCGTAGAGATTGCGTTCTGTTGATCAAAGCCGCGAAAAAAAGCACAAAAAATCAGCTGCTGCTGAAATAAACGGCAGGTGGCGGGGCGCGACGGCCCCGCGAGGGAAAGATCAGAACATGCGGCGGCTCATGCCGAGGATATCGAGGATTTTGGTGGAGATCTCTTCGACCGAATAGTTGGTGGTATTGAGGTAGCGGATTTGGTTTTTGCGGAACAGCGCCTCGACCTCGGCGATCTCCATGCGGCACTGGCGCAGTGAAGCGTAGCGGCTGTTTTCACGCCGTTCTTCGCGGATCGCCGCCAGGCGCTCTGGATCGATGGTCAGGCCGAATAATTTATGCTGAAACGGTTTCAGCGAGGCCGGCAGGTGCAAATTGTCCATATCGTCGGCGATAAACGGATAGTTGGCGGCGCGGATGCCGAACTGCATCGCCAGATAGAGGCTGGTGGGGGTTTTGCCGCAGCGCGACACACCGAGCAGGATCACCTGCGCCTGATCGAGGTTGCGCAGCGAAATGCCGTCGTCATGTGCCAGGGTATAGTCGATGGCGGCAATGCGCGCGTCGTACTTGCCGAGGTTGCTGGCGGTCAGGCCGTGGGTGCGGTTCGGCACCGGCGTCGGCTCCACCTCCAGCTCACCCTGCAGCGGGCCGACCAGCGCCTGCACGATATCCTGGCAGAAGCCCTGGCTCTGAACGATCACGTCGCGCACTTCCGGCGAGATGATGGAGTAAAACACCAGCGGGCGCACGCCAGTTTCATTATAGATATCATCGATTTGCTGGCGAACTGCGCGAGCGCGCGCCTCGGTTTCGACAAACGGCAGGGTGTACGTGGTCGCCGTGACCGGAAACTGCGACAGCACCGCGTGTCCCAGCACTTCGGCGGTGATCGCCGTACCATCAGAAATATAAAAAACGCTTCTTTCCACCCGAGGCTCCTTACCTGAAAACGGTGTTCCTGCTGTCATCACTGCCAATATCATGGGCCGCAGAGGATCCGTCGGTAAAGGGGCGAGGGAAAAAATTGTGACGGCAGGGCGGTAAACCGCCTTTCGGCGGCAGGTGAAAAAAAGCGCGCCCTGGCGGCGGTAAAAATCGCGGTGCAACGACGCTTTGCATCTGAAACGCAAATTTGCCGCTATTTTCAACAAAAACGGTAGCGTTTGCGCGGTCATTAAAACAGAAGTTTAAAAAGAGCGTAATTTGTTGAGAACTAAGCTTTTCGTGCGATTGGGAACGGTTCCCAGCCAAATCAGCCGGTTAGGACATTCTCTTAAAAACCACTTTCTTCAGTGGGTTGATCGATTCACCTTTCCATTTTCCCCAGATCAGTGTGCTAGTCTGATTCGGCTCCGTGTTAGCGGCGCCGTAAAGCAAGCGAATTAAATCCGTCTTTACCCTACTGATAGCAATAAGGATTGTCTCGATGTCCAACAATGGCCCAGACTTGCGTAATGTGCTTTGGTACAACCAGCTTGGCATGCACGACGTTGACCGTGTCGGCGGCAAAAACGCCTCCCTCGGTGAAATGATCACCAATCTTTCCGATTTGGGCGTGGCCGTGCCAAACGGTTTTGCCACCACCGCGCAGGCGTTTAACGATTTTCTCGAACAAAGCGGTGTTAACCAGCGCATCTATCAGTTACTGGATCAGACTGACGTTGACGACGTTGCACAGCTGGCCAAGGCCGGCGCCCAGATCCGCCAATGGGTGATCGACACGCCGTTCCACGCCGAGTTCGAGCGTGAAATTCATCAGGCTTACCAACAGCTCGCCGACGGCGAGCCTGAAGCCTCTTTTGCCGTGCGCTCCTCCGCCACGGCGGAAGATATGCCGGACGCGTCCTTTGCCGGCCAGCAGGAAACCTTCCTCAACGTGCAGGGCATCGACGCCGTGATGGTGGCGATCAAGCACGTGTTCGCGTCGCTGTTCAACGACCGCGCCATCTCTTATCGCGTACACCAGGGCTATGACCACCGCGGCGTGGCGCTGTCGGCAGGTGTGCAGCGCATGGTGCGTTCCGATCTGGCCTCCTCGGGCGTGATGTTCACCATCGACACCGAGTCCGGCTTTGATCAGGTGGTGTTCATCACCTCCGCTTTCGGTCTCGGTGAGATGGTGGTGCAGGGCGCGGTGAACCCGGATGAGTTCTACGTGCACAAACCGACGCTGCAGAACGGCAAGCCGGCGATCGTGCGCCGCAATCTGGGCTCGAAAAAGATCCGCATGGTGTACGCGCCGTCGCAGGATCACGGTAAGCAGGTGCGCATCGAAGACGTGCCGGAAGCGCAGCGCAGCCGTTTCTCGCTGACGGATGACGAGGTGCAGGCGCTGGCGCAGCAGGCGATCCTGATCGAAAAACATTACGGCCGCCCGATGGATATCGAGTGGGCGAAAGACGGCCATACCGGCAAGCTGCTGATCGTGCAGGCGCGCCCGGAAACCGTACGCTCCAACGAGCAGACCATGGAACGTTACCAGCTGAACGGCTCCAGCCCGGTGCTGGTGGAAGGCCGCGCCATCGGCCACCGTATCGGCGCCGGCCCGGTGAAAGTGATCCACGACATCAGCGAAATGGATCGTATCCAGCCGGGCGATGTGCTGGTGACCGACATGACCGACCCGGATTGGGAACCGATCATGAAGAAGGCCGCCGCGATCGTCACCAACCGCGGCGGGCGCACCTGTCACGCGGCTATCATCGCGCGCGAGCTGGGCATTCCGGCGGTGGTGGGCTGCGGCCACGCCACCGACGTGCTGAAAGACGGCCAGAAAGTTACCGTTTCCTGCGCGGAAGGCGACACCGGCTTCGTTTACAGCGATATGCTGGACTTCAGCGTGCAGAGCTCCGAAGTGACCGAACTGCCTGAGCTGCCGCTGAAGATCATGATGAACGTCGGCAACCCGGATCGCGCCTTCGACTTCGCGCGCCTGCCGAACGAAGGCGTGGGCCTGGCGCGGCTGGAATTTATCATCAACCGCATGATCGGCGTGCACCCGCGCGCGCTGCTGGAGTTCGATCAGCAAACGCCGGCGCTGCAAAACGAGATCCGCGCGTTGATGCAGGGTTACGATCATCCGGTCGAGTTCTACGTCGGCCGTCTGACTGAAGGCATCGCGACGCTGGGCGCCGCTTTCTGGCCGAAGCGCGTGATCGTGCGCCTGTCCGACTTTAAATCCAACGAGTACGCCAACCTGGTGGGCGGCGACAAGTATGAACCGCACGAAGAGAACCCGATGCTGGGCTTCCGCGGCGCCGGCCGCTACGTGGCCGACAGCTTCCGCGATTGTTTCGCGCTGGAGTGCGAGGCGGTGAAACGCGTGCGTAACGAAATGGGGCTGACCAACGTCGAAATCATGGTGCCGTTCGTGCGTACCGTGGCGCAGGCGGAAGCGGTGGTGGCCGAACTGGCGCGTCAGGGGCTGAAGCGCGGCGAAAACGGGCTGAAAGTGATCATGATGTGCGAGATCCCGTCCAATGCGCTGTTGGCGGATCAGTTCCTGGAGCACTTCGACGGCTTCTCCATCGGTTCCAACGACATGACACAGCTGGCGCTGGGGCTGGATCGCGACTCGGGCGTGGTGTCGGAGCTGTTCGACGAACGCAACGAGGCGGTGAAAGCGCTGCTGTCGATGGCGATTCAGGCGGCCAAGCGCCACGGCAAATACGTCGGCATCTGCGGCCAGGGGCCTTCCGACCACGAAGACTTCGCCGAGTGGCTGATGGAGCAGGGCATCGACAGCCTGTCGCTCAATCCGGACACCGTGGTGCAGACCTGGATCAATTTGTCGAAGAAGAAATAATGCCTCGGCACCGCTAAGGCATAAACGCCAGGCCGCAGTTTACGCTGCGGCCTTTTTATTTCTGAATGTAAATAACGGCGCGTAAAATAATCAACTTGGCGAAAAAAGAATAAAAAAAAGCCCACCGTAGGAGATGGGCAAAGACTACACACAGCAATTCACATGTATGGCATTACATTGTTCAGAAAGGTTGCTTTAAAATCAGTGATTTGAAGCAATAGATGGCCATAATACTAAATTTTTGAACGCCACTAGTCATTAAGAATCATCCTAATCAATAGCGGCATCATATTTTATTTGCGGGCGTTCTCTCTTTTTTCGGCGTGCAACAAAACAGGGATTTACATTGCACCTTTTATTCGTTGCGTCTTAATCAATATATAACGGCTTTATATTCGACAGGGATATTACCCGAATGAGGTAGGAATAATGCGTGGGCGAAAAATTCCGCCCGACGATGCGGGCGGAAGGGGGAATTAGCGTTTTTCCAGCTCTTCGATCACTTGCTCCGGCGCGGTGGTCGGCTCCGGCGCTTCATCCATCCAGGCGGTCAGCAGGCGATAAGACACCGCCAGGACCACCGGGCCGATGAACAGGCCAATCATGCCGAAGGCCAGCAAGCCGCCGATAACGCCTGACAGGATCAGCAGCAGCGGCAGATCGGCACCCATGCGGATCAACACCGGGCGCAGCACGTTATCCAGCGTGGCCACTACGCAGCTCCAGACCAACAGCACGGTGCCCCAGGTGGTGTCGCCGTGCCAGTACAGCCAAATGATGGCCGGCACCAGCACTAACAGCGGCCCCAATTGCGCCACGCAGCAGATGAAGATCAGCATCGTCAGCAGGGTGGCGGCCGGAATGCCGCTCACTGCCAGACCGATGCCGCCCAGCACCGACTGCACCAGCGCCGTCACCACTACGCCCAGCGCCACCGCACGGATCGCCTGGCCGCCCAGCAGCACCGCCGCATCGCCGCGCTCAGAACCAAGGCGCACCGCAAAGTGGCGGATGCCCAACGCCACCTGCTCGCCGCGCGCATAAAGCAAGGCGCTGAACAGCAGCATCAGCGCGCAGTGCAGCAGCAGACGGCCGATATGCGCCGCCTGCGCCACGAACCAGGTGGCGGTCTGGCCGAAGTAAGGTTGTACCTTCGCCAGCAGCGCGGCGCCGCCGGCGTTAACCAGCGTGTGGTAGCTGGTATAAAGCTTGTCGCCGATCATCGGTACGGATTGCAGCCAGGCGAGATCGGGAATATGCAGTTTGCCCGGCGAACTGGCCCAGGCGATCAGCGGCGCACTGTTATCCACCACGCTGCTGATCAGCAGGGAGATGGGCAGAATGAACAGCAAGATCAGCAGCAGGGTCATGACCAGCACCGCCAGCGAGCGGCGGCCCCACAGCAGCTTTTGCAGTTTGAGCAGCAGCGGCCAGGTGGCGATCACCACCATGCCCGCCCAGGCGAAGCCGAGAATAAACGGTTGGATCACCCAGAAACAGGCGACGATCATGATGGCGATAAACAGCACGCCGAAAATAATTCGCGGTAAGTCGTAACGCGATTGCGGGAGTGGCATCAGTGGCTTCTCATCCTGGTCAATTGAATCCCTGGCACCGGCGAATCGGGGTGCCTGTCGGTCGGTTTCTCACCGCCGGGCGGCCGCCTGTGGCGGCGCTCGCAGGGCGGTAATAATGTGAATGCCTTCACTAAACGAGTATGTTAGTTTTTAGTGTCACTAAAAAATAGGGTGGGTCTGAATTAAAGGCCCGATTCAGCGTACATCAGCGCATAAAAAATAGACGGACAGGGTCAAAAAAGCGAATGATCCCACAGATTTCTCAGGCGCCCGGCCTCGTTCAACGGGTGCTCGACTTTTTGGAAGCACTGAAGCAAAACGGATTCAACGGCGATACCGCCACCAGCTACGCCGACCGGCTGACGATGGCCACCGACAACAGCATCTATCAGCTGTTGCCCGATGCGGTGGTGTTTCCCCGTTCCACCGCCGATGTGGCGCTGATCGCCCGCCTGGCGGGTGAAGAACGCTTCAAAACGCTGACCTTCAGCCCGCGCGGCGGCGGCACCGGCACCAACGGCCAGTCGCTCAATACCGGCATCGTGGTCGATATGTCGCGCCATATGAACCGCATTCTGGAGATCAACGTCGAACAGGGGTGGGTAAAAGTCGAAGCCGGGGTGATCAAGGACCAGTTGAATCAATATCTGCGGCCGTTCGGCTACTTCTTCTCGCCGGAACTCTCCACCAGCAACCGCGCTACCCTGGGCGGCATGATCAATACCGACGCCTCCGGCCAGGGCTCGCTGGTGTACGGCAAAACCTCCGATCACGTATTGGGCCTGCGGGCGGTACTGCTGGGCGGCGAGATGATCGATACCCGTGCCATGCCGACGACGCTGGCGGAAACGATTGCTCTGGAAGAGACTGCCGAAGGGCGCATCTATCGCACGGTGCTGAACCGCTGCCGCGAGCAGCGCGCGCTGATCCTGGAAAAATTCCCCAAGCTCAACCGTTTCCTCACCGGCTACGACCTGCGCCATGTGCTGAGCGACGATCTGCAAACCTTCGATCTGACGCGCATTCTGACCGGTGCCGAAGGCACGCTGGCCTTTATCACCGAAGCGCGGCTGGACATCACGCCGCTGCCGCAGGTGCGTCGCCTGGTCAACGTAAAGTACGACTCCTTCGACTCGGCGCTGCGCAATGCGCCCTTTATGGTCGAAGCCAAGGCGCTGTCGGTGGAAACCATCGACTCCAAGGTGCTGAACCTGGCGCGTGAAGATATCGTTTGGCACTCGGTGAACGAGCTGATCGCCGACGTGCCGGACAAAGAGATGCTCGGGCTGAACATCGTCGAGTTCGCCGGTGACGATCGGGCGCTGATCGACGGCCAGATGGAGGCCCTGTGCCAACGGCTGGACGAATTGATCGCACAGCGGCAGGGCGGCGTGATCGGATACCAGATCTGCGGCGATTTGGCGGGCATCGAGCGCATTTACAACATGCGCAAGAAAGCGGTCGGGTTGCTGGGCAACGCCAAAGGGCGCGCCAAGCCGATTCCGTTCGCCGAGGACACCTGCGTGCCGCCGCAGCACCTGGCTGACTATATCGTCGAGTTCCGTCAACTGCTCGACGAGCACAACCTGAGCTATGGCATGTTCGGCCACGTCGACGCCGGGGTGCTGCACGTGCGCCCGGCGCTCGACATGTGCGACCCGCAGCAGGAAGTGCTGATGAAACAGATCTCCGATCGGGTGGTGGCGCTGACCGCCAAATACGGCGGCCTGCTGTGGGGCGAGCACGGCAAAGGCTTCCGTGCGGAATACAGCCCTGAATTCTTCGGGGAAACGCTGTTTGAGGAGCTGCGCCGCATCAAGGCGGCGTTCGATCCGGATAACCGCCTGAACCCGGGCAAGATCTGTGCGCCGCTGGCGGTGGATGCGCCGATGATGCAGGTGGATGCGGTCAAACGCGGCACTTTCGATCGCCAGATCCCGGTCGAGGTGCGCACCTCGTTCCGCGGCGCGCTGGAGTGTAACGGCAACGGCCTGTGTTTCAACTTCGACGTGCGCAGCCCGATGTGCCCGTCGATGAAGATCAGCGGCAACCGCATTCATTCGCCGAAAGGGCGGGCGACGCTGGTGCGCGAGTGGTTGCGTCTGTTGGCCGAGCAGGGCGTGGATCCGCTGGCGCTGGAGAAACAGCTGCCGCAGCAGCGCCTCAGCTTGCGCGGCGTGATCGAAAAGACCCGCAACAGCTGGCACGCCGGCAAAGGCGAGTATGACTTCTCGCAAGAAGTGAAAGAAGCGATGTCCGGCTGCCTGGCCTGCAAGGCCTGCTCCACCCAGTGCCCGATCAAGATTGACGTGCCGGGGTTCCGTTCGCGCTTCCTGCAGCTCTACCACACCCGCTATCTGCGCCCGGTGAGCGACTACATGGTCGCCGGCGTGGAGAGCTACACCCCGCTGATGGCCCGCGCGCCGAAGGTGTTCAACTTCTTCTTCCGCCAGCCGTGGCTGCGGGAGATGAGCCGCCACGCCATCGGCATGGTCGATCTGCCGCTGTTGTCCAGCCCGACGCTGCGTCAGCAGCTGTCCGGCCACCGCGCGACCACGTTGACGCTGGAGCAGTTGGAAGGGTTGAGCGCCGAGCAACGCGCAGAGCACGTGCTGATCGTTCAGGATCCGTTCACCAGCTATTACGACGCCAAAGTGGTGGCGGATTTCGTGCGGCTGGTGGAGAAGCTCGGCTATAAACCGGTGCTGCTGCCGTTCTCGCCGAACGGCAAGGCGCAGCATGTGAAAGGTTTCCTGACGCGTTTTGCCCGCACCGCACGCAAAACCGCCGATTTCCTCAACCGCGTGGCGCAGCTCGGCATGCCTATGGTGGGCGTCGATCCTGCGCTGGTGCTGTGCTACCGCGACGAATACCGCGAGATCCTCGGCGCCGAGCGCGGCGATTTCCAGGTGCAGCTGGTGCATGAATGGTTGCAACAGCGGATCGCGGATCGCGCCGAACAGCCGGCGACCGGCGAGCCCTGGTATCTGTTCGGCCACTGCACCGAAACTACCGCGCTGCCGGCCAGCGGCCAACAGTGGGCGGCGATCTTCGCCCGCTTCGGCGCCAAACTGGAGAACGTCAGCGTCGGCTGCTGCGGCATGGCGGGCACTTACGGCCACGAAGCCAAGAACCTGCAAAACTCGCTCGGCATTTATGAGCTATCATGGCATCCGACGCTGCAGCGTTTGCCGCGGCAGCGCTGCCTGGCGACCGGCTATTCGTGCCGCAGCCAGGTGAAACGCATCGAGGGCAATGGCGTGCGCCACCCATTACAGGCACTTCTGGAGATGATTGAGTGAAATTGTGGAAACGTGAAACATCGCTGGAGCAGCTGAACCGCGCCGGTGACGGCTGCATGGTCAGCCATGTGGGCATCGAGTTTACCCAGATGGGCGAGGATTTCCTCGAGGCCACCATGCCGGTCGATGGCCGTACCCGGCAGCCGTTCGGGCTGTTGCACGGCGGAGCGTCGGTGGTGCTGGCGGAATCGATGGGATCGATGGCCGGCTACCTGTGCAGCGAAGGCGAGCAGAAAGTGGTGGGGCTGGAGATCAACGCCAACCACCTGCGCGCGGTGTTCGATGGGCAGGTGCGCGGGGTGTGCCGTGCGTTGCACGTGGGCCGCCGCCATCAGGTGTGGCAGATAGAGATCTTCGACGCGCGCGACCGGCTGTGCTGCACCTCGCGTCTGACCACGGCGGTCATCGACTGATCCCCGTCGGCTTCCGCAGGCCAGCGGCCTGCGGAACGCATCGCTTTACAGTTGAAACGGCACGCGTTTGACGAAGTCCTTCTGAAACGCGTTCGCCTTCTCCCAGGTGCCTTCCATCGCATATTTTTGGCAGATCAGCGTCAGCGTGTGGCGTGCGAAGTGGTAGCTTTGCACCCGAAACAGCTGGCAGCGCTGCGGATTGTTGATCTCGACGATCAGCCGGTTGTGCAGCTTGCTGAGCGCGTGCAGGTAGCTGTCGTCGTCGCCGTTCTCCAGGCACAGATTGGCCATGGTCAGGCTGACGCTGTTGTATCGCTTCAGATGATCAATATTGCATTCCGGGCGTCGCAGCGCCGCTTCGGCCATATAAAAGTCCACCGTGGCGTCGCGCACGCTGAATTTGTATTCGTCAATCTTGCCCAGCAACCATGCGTTGATCGTAAGAGTCATTGGCTTCGCGCTCAAATTCAAATTGAATGATAATCATTATCATATAAACTGCCGCGTTGCCGATCAATCCCCGATACGGCGTTTTTTTGTTGTGCAGGGTGGCAATTGGCCCTCGGCGGCCCAACTTGATCCAGAGCGACTAAACTTTAATCAGCAGCCTCTCAGTCCGCACAGGGCGAGAAATGCCGATAAACGCACATTTACGACAGACAGAATGCAGAAATAGGTATTTTCTATGAATGTTTAGAACGGCAACGCACCGTGGCGCTGTAACGCTGACGGGCCACCGGGGAGTGCGGTACGGTGATGCAGGATAGATAACAAATTCATAGGGATAGCATGCACACCTTGCCGCCTGACGCCGCAAGCCGCCACGGATGTCCCGTTGGCTTGCCGCGCGCCGCAGCGAAAAACCGCGCTCGCGGCGGATACCCCCGCAAAACAAACGGTTGAAGTGATAATCGTTATCACTAACATATAAGCAACCCAGATTGGCTGTGGCTAAACACGAGTGTGAGGTAGACCCTATGCAAACGGAAAATGTCGGCACTTTTTCTCTGGATGAAAATGTCTGGCAAGGCATTTCGCTCAGCGACAGCGCCGTAAGACAAATAACGAAACTGATGCAGCAGGATCCGCAGGTGAAAGGGCTGCAGCTAGGGGTGAAACAATCCGGCTGCGCCGGCTTTGCCTATGTGCTGGATCTGACCCGCGACCCCGCCGATGACGATCTGCTGTTTGAGCGCGACGGCGCCAAACTGTATGTGCCGCTGAAGGCGATGCCGTTTATCGATGGCACCACGGTCGATTATGTCCGTGAAGGGCTGAACCAGATCTTCAAATTCAACAACCCTAAAGCTCAGCATGCCTGCGGGTGCGGCGAGAGTTTTGGCGTTTGAGCGATGCAATCAACATGACACGAAGCAATGTAGAAATGCCTAATGAAGTGCAGGCTTGGGTCAGCGAAGGTCGCTACAAAGAAGGCTTCTTCACCCAGCTGGCAACCGATGAGTTGGCCAAGGGCATCAACGAAGAGGTAGTGCGCGCCATCTCGGCCAAGCGCAACGAACCCGAGTGGATGCTGGAATTCCGCCTCGAGGCCTATCGCGCCTGGCTGCAGATGGAAGAACCGCACTGGCTGAAGGCCAATTACGATCGCCTGAACTACCAGGACTACAGTTACTATTCGGCGCCGTCCTGCGGCAGCTGCGACGACGCCTGCGGTTCGCAACCCGGCGCCGAGCAGCAAACGGGCGCGGCGACGGAAAAAGATTACCTGACCAGCGAAGTGGAGCTGGCGTTCAACCAGCTCGGCGTGCCGGTACGCGAGGGCAGCGAGGTGGCGGTGGACGCCATCTTCGACTCGGTCTCGGTCGCCACCACCTACCGTGAAAAACTGGCGGAGAGCGGGGTGATCTTCTGCTCGTTCGGCGAAGCGATCCAGGAGTACCCGGATCTGGTGCGCCAATACCTGGGGCGGGTGGTGCCGTCCAACGATAACTTCTTCGCCGCGCTGAACGCCGCGGTGGCTTCCGACGGCACCTTCGTCTACGTGCCGAAGGGCGTGCGTTGCCCGATGGAGCTGTCGACCTATTTCCGTATCAACGCCGCCAAAACCGGCCAGTTCGAGCGCACCATTCTGATCGCCGACGAAGGCAGTTACGTCAGCTACATCGAGGGCTGTTCTGCCCCGGTGCGCGATAGCTACCAGCTGCACGCGGCGGTGGTGGAAGTGATCTTGCATAAAGACGCCGAAGTGAAATACTCGACGGTGCAGAACTGGTTCTCCGGCGGCGAGAGCAAGGGCGGCATCCTCAACTTCGTCACCAAGCGCGCGCTGTGTGAAGGCGCCGGTTCGAAAATGTCCTGGACCCAGTCGGAAACCGGCTCGGCCATCACCTGGAAATACCCGAGCGTGATCCTGCAGGGCGACAACTCGATCGGCGAATTCTTCTCGGTGGCGCTGACCAGCGGCCATCAGCAGGCGGATACCGGCACCAAGATGATCCACATCGGCAAAAACACCAAGTCGACCATCATCGCCAAAGGCATCTCCGCCGGCCACAGCGAGAACACCTATCGCGGCCTGGTGAAAATCCTGCCGGGGGCGGAAAACGCCCGTAACTTTACCCAGTGCGACTCGATGCTGATCGGGCCGGACAGCGGTGCCCACACGTTCCCGTACGTCGAAGCGCGCAACAACAGCGCTCAGCTGGAGCACGAAGCCACCACCTCGAAGATCGGCGACGACCAGCTGTTCTACTGCCTGCAGCGCGGCATCAGCGAGGACGACGCCATTTCGATGATCGTCAACGGTTTCTGCAAGGACGTTTTCTCCGAGCTGCCGCTGGAGTTCGCCGTCGAGGCGCAGAAACTTTTGGCCATCAGCCTGGAACACAGCGTGGGCTAATCGCCGCATTTTTAGCGCCGTCGGCGCTATCTGAGGACACAGCATGTTAAGCATCAAGAATTTGAAAGTCAGCGTGGAAGGCAACGAGATCCTCAAGGGATTGGATCTGGAGATCAAACCGGGCGAAGTGCACGCCATCATGGGCCCGAACGGCTCGGGCAAGAGTACGCTGTCCGCCACGCTGGCCGGGCGTGAAGAGTACGAAGTGACTGAAGGGGAAGTCACCTTCAAGGGCAAGGACCTGCTGGAGCTGGATCCGGAAGATCGCGCCGGCGAAGGCGTGTTTCTGGCCTTCCAGTACCCGGTGGAGATCCCCGGCGTCAGCAACCACTTTTTCCTGCAAACGTCGGTCAACGCGGTGCGCAAATACCGCGAACAGGAGCCTCTGGATCGCTTTGACTTCGCCGATTTCATCGAAGAGAAGATCGCGCTGCTGGATATGCCGGCCGATCTGCTGACCCGTTCGGTCAACGTCGGTTTCTCGGGCGGCGAGAAAAAGCGCAACGATATTCTGCAGATGGCGGCGCTGGAGCCGGATCTGTGCATTCTCGATGAAACCGACTCCGGTCTGGACATCGACGCGCTGAAGATCGTCGCCAACGGCGTCAATTCGCTGCGTGACGGCAAGCGCGCCTTTATCATCGTCACCCACTACCAGCGTATTCTGGACTACATCAAACCGGATTACGTGCACGTGCTGTCGCAGGGGCGCATCGTCAAATCCGGCGATTTCTCGCTGGTGAAACAGTTGGAGGAGCAGGGCTATGGCTGGCTTACCGACCAACAGTAATTCAAACGCGCTGCAGCAGCTGTATCGCCTGTTCGAAGGGCGCGGCGGCGAGCGTTCACCGCATGCGCTGGCGCACTGGCAGCAGGCGCTGCGGCTCGGCTGGCCGACGCGCAAGCATGAGAACTGGAAATACACGCCGCTGGAAGGCCTGCTGGAGCAGCAATTCCTCGAGCCGCAGCCCGCGCCGGTAACCGCCGAGCAGGCCGATGCGTTGGCGCTTGGCATCGACGCCTGTCGGCTGGTGTTCATCGACGGCCGCTACAGTGCCGCGCTCAGCGATGGCGACCTGGGCGACTACCAGTTTGAGCTGACCGCCTACGGCACGCCGCAGGCGCTGCCGGAGCCGATCCAACCGGAGGTCTTCCTGCACCTGACCGAAAGCCTGGCGCAGGAAACCAGCCTGATCCGCCTGCCCGCCGGCAAAGCCCCCGCGCGGCCGCTGTACCTGCTGCATATCAGCAGCGGACGCGGCGGTGCCGGGGAAGTGAACACCGTGCATCATCGCCATCATCTGGAGATCGGGCGCGGGGCCGAGGCGGAAGTGATCGAACACTATGTCAGCCTGGGCGAAGCCGCGCACTTTACCGGCGCGCGCCTGACCGCCAACGTGGCGGACAACGCCGGGCTGTTGCACTGCAAGCTGGCGTTTGAGAGCCAGCCAAGCTACCACTTCGCCCATAACGATCTGGTCATCGGCCGCGACGCGCGAGTGAAAAGCGACAGCTTCCTGCTGGGCGCCGGCCTGACGCGCCACAACACCAGCGCGCAGCTGAACGGCGAGGGCGCCAATCTGGTGATCAATAGCCTGGTGCTGCCGGTGGGCAAAGAGATCTGCGATACCCGCACCTATCTGGAACACAACAAGGGCTATTGCGAAAGCCGTCAGCTGCATAAAACCGTGGTCAGCGATCGCGGCAAGGCGGTGTTCAACGGCATGATCAAAGTGGCCAAGCACGCGATCAAAACCGACGGCCAGATGACCAACCATAACCTGCTGCTGGGTAAGGTGGCGGAAGTGGATACCAAACCGCAGTTGGAGATCTACGCCGACGACGTCAAGTGCAGTCACGGTGCCACCGTGGGGCGCATCGATGAAGAGCAGCTGTTCTATCTGCAGTCGCGCGGCATCGACAAGCATGCGGCGCAGCAGATGATCATCTTCGCCTTCGCCGCCGAGCTGACCGAAGGTATTGCCAACGACATCATCCGGGAACGTGTGCTGGCGCGCATCGCCCAGCGCCTGCCGGGGGAGGCCGCATGAGTTATCCGATTGAACGCGTGCGCGGCGATTTCCCGCTGCTGGCGCGTGAGGTGAACGGCCAACCGCTGGCCTATCTCGACAGTGCCGCCAGCGCGCAGAAACCGCAGGCGGTGATCGACCGCGAGCTGGATTTCTATCGCCACGGCTATGCGGCGGTGCATCGCGGCATCCATACTCTGAGCGCCGAGGCGACTCAGCAGATGGAAGCGGTGCGGGAACAGGCGGCGCGCTTTATCAACGCCGCGTCGGCGGAAGAGATGGTGTTCGTTAAAGGCACCACCGAAGGCATCAACCTGGTGGCCAACAGCTTCGGCCGCCACCTGCTGCAGACGGGCGACGCTATCCTCATCACCGAGATGGAGCACCACGCCAACATCGTGCCGTGGCAGATGCTGGCGCAGGAACGCGGGCTGCAGCTGCGGGTTTGGCCGCTGCAGCCGGACGGCACGCTGGATCTGGCGCGGCTGCCGGAGCTGGTCGATGCATCCTGTAAACTGCTGGCGCTGACCGAGGTGTCCAACGTGCTGGGCACCGTCAACCCGGTGCGCGAGATCATCGCTCGCGCCAGAGCCCTGGCGCCGGATCTGACGGTATTGGTGGACGGCGCGCAGGCGGTGATGCACCAACGCGTCGATGTTCAGGCGCTGGACTGCGATTTCTACGTGTTTTCCGGCCACAAGCTGTATGGCCCTTCCGGCATCGGCATGCTGTATGGGCGCCAGGCGTTGTTGCAGCAGATGCCGCCGTGGGAAGGGGGCGGTTCGATGATCCGTCAGGTCAGCCTGACGGCAGGCACCACCTTCGCCGATCCGCCGTGGCGCTTCGAGGCCGGTTCGCCGAACACCGCCGGCATCATGGGACTGGGGGCGGCGTTCGATTACGTCGAGGCCTTGGGGCTGAATGCGATCCACGATTATGAACAGTCGCTGATGCACTACGCGCTTGAGGCGCTCAAGCAGGTGCCGACGCTGAAAATCTATGGCCCGGCTCATCGCGCCGGGGTGATCGCCTTCAATCTGGGAGAGCATCACGCCTATGATGTCGGCAGCTTCCTCGACCAGTACGGCATCGCCATCCGCACCGGCCACCATTGCGCCATGCCGCTGATGGCGTTTTATCAGGTGCCGAGCATGTGCCGCGCTTCGCTGGCGTTATATAATACCCGGGAAGAGGTGGACCGGCTGGTGGCCGGGCTGCAACGCATTCATCAGCTATTAGGCTAGGCCGGGGCGTGTCCCCGGCGGTACAAAAGGATCCCCATGGCGAATTTGCCGGACAAAGATAAATTGGTGCGTAATTTCTCCCGCTGCTTGAATTGGGAGGAGAAATACCTGTACGTGATTGAACTCGGCGCCAAATTGCCGCCGCTGGACGAGGCCGAGCGTCAGGCCGGCAACCTGATCTCCGGCTGTCAAAGTCAGGTATGGATCGTGATGCGCCGCGATGAGCAGGGGCAGGTCGAGTTTCATGGCGACAGCGACGCTGCGATCGTCAAAGGGCTGCTGGCGGTGGTGTTTATTCTCTATCGTCAATTGACGCCACAGCAGATAGTCTCTCTCGATGTGCGGCCGTTTTTCGCCGAGCTGGCGCTCAGCCAACATCTGACGCCTTCGCGCTCCCAGGGATTGGAAGCGATGATTCGTGCCATTCGCAGTAAAGCCGCGCAGCTGGCCTGAGCCTCAACCCCCCTCGACCTGGCAGACTCATTGATACCTTCGCTTTGTCAATGAGTCTTTACAATCCGCCGTTTCCCCCCAGACAGCACTCCCAATTCAGTGATATTTCAGCAGCTTATCCGTTGACGTTTCGTTGACAATCAGCGGTGGCGATTACGTTATAACGTGTTGATTTTTAGAGAACTTATTGCCTTTGATGCCAGCGTTGCTAGTATTAATCAGGTATTGTCTGATTTACCCGCCGCCGGGCGCTCGTTAGCCTTGGGGACGAACCGTCATAAAAAATATAGGGATGATAATGAAACGTGCGTTGAGTTTAATGGGCATGGTCTTCGCCACCGTACTGGCCGGCACGCAGGCCGCCAGTGCGACCGAGTACCCGCTGCCGCCGCCGGACAGCCGTCTGATCGGCGAAAACACCACTTATACCGTGCCAAACGACGGCCGTCCGCTGGAGGCGATCGCCGCCGACTACAAGATTGGCCTGCTGGGCATGCTGGAAGCCAACCCCGGCACCGACCCGTTCCTGCCTAAGCCAGGCACGGTGCTGACCATTCCGACCCAAATGCTGCTGCCCGACACCAAGCGTGAAGGGATCATCGTCAACCTGGCCGAGCTGCGTCTTTACTACTTCCCGAAAGGCGAGAATAAAGTAATCGTCTATCCGATCGGCATCGGCCAGACCGGGATGCATACGCCGCTGGAGGTGACCTCCATCAGCCAGAAGATCCCTAACCCGACCTGGACGCCAACCGCCAACATCCGCAAGCGCTATCAGTCCCAGGGCGTGACGCTGCCGGCGGTGGTGCCGGCCGGCCCTGAGAACCCGATGGGGCTGTTCGCCCTGCGTCTGGCGATGGGCCGCGGTGAATACCTGATCCACGGCACCAACGCCAACTTCGGCATCGGCATGCGCGTCAGCTCCGGCTGTATTCGTCTGCGCCCGACCGATATCGAGGCGCTGTTCAATATGGTGCCGCGCGGCACGCGGGTGCAGGTGATCAACGATCCGGTGAAGGTTTCGGTCGAACCGGACGGCAAACGCTATGTTGAAGTGCACCAGCCGCTGTCGCGGGTAGAAAGCGACGATCCGCAGACCATGCCGATCACGCTGTCGAAAGCCGAGAAAGCCTTCGTTGCGGATGGGCAAACCGATCGCGCCATGTTCGATAGCGCGGTTGTACGCCGCTCTGGCATGCCGGTGTTGGTTAACGTGGGGGAGAACCCGTCTGAGGTGAGTTTAACGCCTGCAGCGGCTCCTGCGACGAATAAGAGCCCATTCAAGGGTGCGCCTATCAGTTCGGTGAACTAAGTTTGCGGGATTGAGCGGTCGAAGAGGGGTTCAGCGTGCTGAACCTCTTTTTTTTGCCTGCGGCGGGGGAAGGTTCAGGCCTGCGAGCAGGCAAAAAAAAACGGCGCACAATGTGCGCCGTTTTCAATAACCAAAGCTATCTTACTTTTTGTAAGCGTGAGCTTGGTTGTCCAGACGCTGGTTAGCGCGTGCTGCGTCGTCTTTAGCAGCTTGAACGTCAGAACGCATTGCGTTCACGTCGTTGCTCAGCTGATCAACTTTAGCGTTCAGAGTCTGAACGTCAGAAGACAGTTGATCGATTTTAGCGTTGCTAGAGCAGCCAGCCAGCAGAGTGGAACCCAGGATTACCGCGCCCAGTACCAGTTTAGTACGATTCATTATAACACCCTCTAGATTGAGTTAATCTCCATGTAGCGTTACAAGTATTACACAAACTTTTTTCGAAAGAGAATAATTTTTTAGTCTTGAGGTGCTTTATTTTGATCGTTCGCTCAAACTTGCATCTGGTTTTACAAATTAGTTAAAAAAACGAGGGAAAACAGCCGGCTTCCATGGGACAACTCCGATTTGTTATTAGCTAAATAATGAGCGATTCGCAGTTGCGTTTTGAGAAAAATAGGTTACTGCCGATAAAAAAAACGCCGCAAAGCGGCGTTTTGATCAAGGCAATTATGTCACGTTTTATATTACAGCACGTGCACCGAGGCGGTGTTGGTGGTGCCGCTCGGCACCAGCGCGCCGGAAACCATCACCACGACGTCGCCTTTCTGCGCCAGGCCGCTGGCCAGCGCGGCTTCTTTACCGATGCGGTAGAAGTCGTCGGTGGAGGCGATTTCCTTGACCATCTGCGGGATGACGCCCTTGCTCAGCACCAGCTGATGCGCGGTGGTCTGGTTGGTGGTCAGCGCCAGGATCACTGCGTTAGGGAAGTATTTACGCACGGATTTCGCTGATTTGCCGCCGCTGGTGGCGACGACGATCAGTGGCGCGTCCAGTTTCTCGGCGGTTTCAACCGCGCCGCGGCACACCGCTTCGGTGATGCGCAGCTTGCGGCGATCGTTCAGGGTGTCGATGCGGCTTGGCATCACGCGATCGGTGCGCTCGCAGATGGTCGCCATGATGTTGACCGCTTCCAGCGGGTATTTGCCCTTGGCGCTCTCGCCGGACAGCATGACGGCGTCGGTGCCGTCCAGGATGGCGTTGGCGACGTCGCCGGCTTCCGCACGGGTAGGGCGCGGGTTCTTGATCATGGAATCGAGCATCTGGGTGGCGGTGATCACCACTTTACGCGCACGGTTGCATTTTTCGATCATCATCTTCTGGGCGAAGATCACTTCTTCTACCGGGATCTCCACGCCCAGATCGCCACGGGCAACCATGATGCCGTCTGACGCTTCGAGGATTTCGTCGAAGTTGTTCAGGCCTTCCTGGTTTTCGATCTTGGAGATGATCTGGATCTGCTCGCCGCCGTGGGCTTTCAGGTGCTCGCGGATCTCCAGCACGTCAGAGCGTTTACGGATGAAGGACGCCGCCACGAAGTCGACGCCTTGCTCGCAGCCGAAGATCAGGTCGCGTTTGTCTTTCTCGGCCAGCGCAGGCAGCTGGATGGACACGCCCGGCAGGTTAACGCCTTTGTTCTCGCCCAGATCGCCGTTGTTCAGCACCTTACAGATGACTTCGTTCTCGGTCACGTTGGTGACTTCCATACCGATCAGGCCGTCGTCAACCAGCACGGTGTTGCCGATCTTCAGGTCGGCGGCGAAGCCGGCGTAGGTGACCGCCACGCGCTCGCTGTTGCCGATCACGCTCTGGTCAGTGGTGAAGGTGAAGGTTTGGCCGGCGACCAGTGAGGCGTCTTTGCCGCCTTCCAGCTTCATGGTGCGAATTTCCGGGCCTTTGGTATCCAGCAGGATGCCGGCGTTGATACCGGTTTTCGCCATCACGGCGCGCATGTTTTTGATGCGGTTGCCGTGCTCTTCATAGTCGCCGTGAGAGAAGTTGAGACGCATCACGTTCATGCCCGCATTGAGCAGGTTGGTCAGCATTTCTTCCGATTCGGTTTTTGGACCGATGGTACAAACAATTTTGGTCTTTTTCATGGCGGAGTTTTCTACAAGTTGTGATGGATAAAAAAACGAATTTGACCGGCGCGGTTGACGCCGGTAGGGAATTTGGGCCGTGCCTGGTGGTGAAAAACATAGTTAAGGATAGGTGACGACAGTTGAAGTGGGGCGGAAAAATTCAGCCCGCGCGGGGGCGCGAGGAGGCTGCGCAACGGGGTAAGATCAAATCGTGTTGTTATTGCGTTTTCGCAGATCAAGGGCTGAAACCATTCAACTGATAGACGTTGCGCATTATAAAGGCTAAGCGGCGGGAAACAAAATAAAAAACCGCGGCGGCGCGGCGGATATGTCAAAACGCGGGCAAATGTGGCGCAAATGCAACAGGTTGCGGGCCGCTTGTTGCGCAAATAACCTTGCTGTAAATACGGCTTAGCGCGTTTGCGGGATTTCCAGCAGCACGCCGGCGCTCAGGCAGAAGCAGCCGCTGGCGACGTTGGCCGGCAGGGTCAGGCTCTCGCCGGCCCGCACCACTCGCGTGTCGCCGCCGAGCGTGAACTCGAATTCACCGGACATCACTCGGGTTTGCAGCGCGTGCGGGGGCTTTTGCAGTTGGCCAAAGGCGCCGGCCTCGAACCGCACTTCCGCCGCCGGCGCACCGTCGCTCATCACGCCTTCCCGGCGGGCAAGGCCATTTTCGAGCGGTAAAAAGGCAGTTTTGGCGGTGAAAGTGGTCATGTGGCGTTCCTGATAGCTGATGGCGGTGGCGCGACGCGAACGACATGAAAGACTCGGGCGGTCGGGCAGAGACGAAACAATGAGAAGTATAACGCGACAGGGGGAGAGATGAATCAGCAATATGGTGCGTCCGAGTGGACTCGAACCACCGACCCCCACCATGTCAAGGTGGTGCTCTAACCAACTGAGCTACGGACGCACTGCACTGCTTCTGAAATTTGGTGCGTCCGAGTGGACTCGAACCACCGACCCCCACCATGTCAAGGTGGTGCTCTAACCAACTGAGCTACGGACGCACTGTACTGCTTCAGGAATTTGGTGCGTCCGAGTGGACTCGAACCACCGACCCCCACCATGTCAAGGTGGTGCTCTAACCAACTGAGCTACGGACGCATCTTTTCCTGTCTGTCATGGCTGACAGCGGGGACGAATATTAACGAGCTACCCGCGCGCTGGCAAGGGGAAAAGCGCAATTTTATTCGGTATTTCACGCGATTGCTGAGGTTGTGCGCAGTCCGGCGTTTTTTTCCGCAAACCGCAGCCCGACCGGGGAGGAAACCGGCCGGGCTGTGGGTTCAGCGTGTGGATCGCTGCAGGATGACGGTGGTCGGCTGTTTCTGCAGCCAGCGCATGCGCAGCGCCATCATGATGGCGGCGAAGGTCAGACCGATGATAAAGCCGATCCAGAAGCCGCTCGGCCCCATCGCCGGCACCACCACATCGGTCAGCGCCAGCAGATAGCCGCTCGGCAGGCCCAATACCCAATAAGCGATGAAGGTGATGAAAAAGATCGCGCGGGTATCTTTATAGCCGCGCAGCACGCCGCTGCCGATCACCTGAACAGAATCCGAGATTTGGTACAGCGCCGCCAGCAGCATCAGCTGCGAAGCCATCGCCACCACCGCCGGGCTGTCGTTGTACAGCAGGGCGATAGGCTCGCGGAAGGTGGCGGTAAACAGCGCGGTGCAGACGGCCATGGTGATGCCGACGCCGATGGCGGAGTAAGCGGCGACGCGCGCGCCTTCGACCGAACCTTCCCCCAGACGGTAACCGACGCGAATGGTGGCGCCGACGCCCAGCGACAGCGGCAGCACGAACATCAGCGCGCTGAAGTTAAGCGCGATCTGGTGGCCGGCGACCGCGACGATACCCAGCGGCGAAACCAGCAGCGCCACCACGGCGAACAGCGTGACTTCGAAGAACAGCGCCAGCGCCACCGGCATGCCGATGCCGATCAGGCGCTTCAGCGCCGCCCAGTCCGGGCCGCCGAGATCGCCGGCCTGGCGTTTGATGTCGCGCTGCGACGGCGCACGCTTCACGTACCAGCGCATCATCAGGAACATGATCCAGTAGACGCTGCCGGTGGCGACGCCGCAGCCGACGCCGCCCAACTCCGGCATGCCGAACTTGCCGTAGATGAAAATGTAGTTGATCGGGATATTCACCAACAGGCCGAGGAAGCCGATCACCATGCCGGGCTTGGTTTTGGACAGCCCTTCGCACTGGTTGCGCATCACCTGGAAGAACAGGTAGCCCGGCGCACCCCACATGATGGCGTGCAGGTAGCCGACGGCCTTGTCCGCCAGCTGCGGATCGATGTTGTGCATCATGTCGATGACGAACTTGCAGTTATACAGCACGACGATCAACAGCAGCGAGACGCCGGAGGCCAGCCAGAAGCCCTGACGCACCTGGTGGGCGATGCGATCGCGCCGCCCGGCGCCGTTGAGCTGGGCGATAACCGGGGTCAGCGCCAGCAGCAGGCCGTGGCCGAACAGAATGGCCGGCAGCCAGATCGAGGTGCCGACCGCGACAGCCGCCATGTCGGTGGCGCTGTAAGCGCCGGCCATGATGGTATCGACCACGCCCATGGCGGTTTGCGATATTTGCGCGATGATGACCGGGATAGCGAGAGCCAATAAACTACGCGCTTCAATTAAGTACTTCTGCACGCATACACCTTTCTATTTATATATGTGGGAGGGAGGGCTGCCGCGAGAGGACAACAATTAAAATAGCGGAATTTTGTCAAAAAGATTGTACCTGCTCGGCGTCGTTAAGCAAACGCCGCAGATAAATAGTTATTAAATGCGCAGGCAGCCGATTTTTGCCGCTGCGGATTTGGTTTTCCGCGCCAACTGGGGCAAACTGCCGGAAGCGTTTTAACCTATTTAGCAAGAAGAGGCACATATGTTCACCGGTATCGTACAAGGCACCGCGCCGCTGGTCGCCATTGATGAGAAACCCAATTTCCGCACCCATGTGATCGAGATGCCTGCAGAACTGCTGCCGGGGCTGGAGCTGGGCGCGTCGGTGGCCCATAACGGCTGCTGTCTGACCGTGACCGCGGTGGAAGGCAACCGCGTCAGCTTCGATTTGATCAAGGAAACGCTGCGCCTGACCAACCTTGGCGATTTGGCGCTGGGCGACATCGTTAATATTGAGCGCGCGGCGAAATTCAATGATGAAATTGGCGGGCATTTGATGTCCGGCCATATTATCTGCACGGCGGAAGTGGCCAAAATTTATACGTCGGAAAATAATCGCCAGGTATGGCTGCGCATGCCGAACGCGGAATTGATGAAATATGTGCTGCACAAAGGCTTCATCGGCATCGACGGCATTAGCCTGACCATCGGCGAAGTGGTGAATAACCGTTTCTGCGTGCACCTGATCCCGGAAACGCTGGATCGCACCACGCTGGGTAAAAAACGCCTGGGCGACAAGGTGAACATCGAGATCGATCCGCAAACCCAGGCGGTGGTGGACACCGTCGAGCGCGTGTTGGCCAATCGCGAAGCGACGCTGGCAGCGGCGATGGCGCCGGCGCACAAAGACTGACCGCGATTCTGGCGTTGCCGCCCGAATCGAATCATAAGCAGAGAGGAGAAACGCGTGAAGTTTTATGGGAAAACGTTGTTGTTAACCGCGTTGTTGGCGCTGAGCGCCTGCAGCAGTTCACCTGAGCAGGGCGCCGGCGCGCAAATGGCCGATGCGGACGATACCTGCGGCGCTTCGCAGTATCAAAACTACGTCGGCAAGCCGATGACTTCGCTGGAAGGCGTACGGATCGAATCCAAAGTGCGAGCCATTCCGTATAACTCCGCCGTTACCATGGATTTCAACCTGCGCCGTCTGAACTTCCTTGGCGATAGCAACGATAAAATTATTCGCGTTTACTGCGGTTAACCCGCAGGGTCCGAAAGCGCAAAAAAAAGCCCCGGCGATGTTGTTGCCGGGGCTTTTTTTATCGGGAAAGCGTTCAGCGGGAGACGCGAATCCCGCCTTCAACGCCTTTCGGGCTGAACACCACCTGCCAGAGCTGCAGATCGCGCGCCCGGAACGCACCGGCGCAGGCGTTCAGGTAATAACTGAACATCCGCTCGAAGCGCTCGGAATAGCGCTCGGCGAGCTGTGGCCACGCCTGTTTGAAACGCTCGAACCAGGCCATCAGCGTGCGGTCGTAATCGGCGCCGATGTTGTGCCAATCTTCCATCACGAAGTGGCCTTCGCTGGCCTCGGCGATATGGCTCACCGACGGCAGACAGCCGTTCGGGAAGATATATTTGTTGATCCACGGATCGACGTTCATGTCGGTCTTGTTGGAGCCGATGGTGTGCAGCAGGAACAGCCCGTGCGGCACCAGATTGCGCTCTACCACGTTGAAATAGGTGCGGTAGTTTTTCGGCCCGACGTGCTCGAACATGCCGACCGAGACGATGCGATCGAACTGCTGATGCAGGTCGCGGTAATCCTGCAGCAGGATCTGCACATCGAGTCCGGCGCAGCGCGCCTGAGCCAGCTTCTGCTGTTCGGCGGAAATGGTCACGCCAACCACCGACACGCCGTAGTTTTTCGCCGCGTAGGCGGAGAGGCCGCCCCAACCGCAGCCGATGTCCAGCAAGCGCATGCCCGGCTGCAGCTGCAGTTTCTCGCAGATCATCCGCAGTTTCGCTTCCTGCGCCTCTTCCAGCGTGGTGGCGTCTTTCCAGTAGCCGCAGGAATATTGCATGTAAGGATCGAGCATCAGGGTAAACAGATCGTTGCCGAGATCGTAATGCTCTTTGCCGACGATCCAGGCGCGCTTTTTCGATTGCAGATTGGTCAGGCGCGCGGCGGCGATACGCAGGGTATCTTTCAGGTGGTGGGGGAGTTTTTTCTCCAGCCCGGCGCTGACCACGCGCTGGAAGAACATATCCAGCCGCTCACACTCCCACCAGCCGTCCATATAGCTTTCGCCCAGGCCCAACGAGCCTTGCTGCAACACGCGTTTAAAGAATTCGGGGTTTTTAACCTGAATATCGAAGGGGCGCGAACCGTTGATTTCAATGCCGGCCAGGCCGAGCATTTCATGCGCGATACGGTACCACTGATTGTCCTGGATACTCAGATCTTCTATACACGATGAACTCATAGCTTCTCCATCACCTTCTTCTGACTGATGACCCGTTAGGAAACAGCTTAGACAATTTCTGCGGGTGCATACGTTTACCGGCGGAAAATAGGCCCGCGGCGTCTGATATCCGACTATGAACAGAGGAAATTTTAAGAAGCTACCCGGCACAAATGGCGCGAGATGAACGCATCCTTAAAAAGAGTGTGACGCAAGACGCGTACACAAGCGCTAATTGAGATATAAAGATTATAAGGTGTTACTTTAAAAGGTTGTTTTTGAGTATAGGCGTGCCGAGGCGTCGACTCAACTGTAAATCGCACTCGGCACGCATATTCTTTAAGTGATTATTAAGTTTGGCAATTATGACGCTGAGTTAGCATGTTCCCGCTGCGCCTTTTGCTGCGCATCGGCCGTTTTCCCCCGCTGCAGGAAATACCCCAGCGCGGCCAGAATCACCGTAGACACCATTACCGTCACCGTCGCCAACAGCGGCTGGGCAATAAACGCCGATACCAGCATGCTCGCCACAAAACACAGCCCCAGCTGCAGCGTATTTTGCAGCGCGGCGGCTTTGCCGCTGCTTTCCGGGAACGGCATCAACGCATTCGCCACCATGATCGGGTAGCCAGCGCCATTGACCAGCGCCATCACGCAGAATGGAATCAGCAGCGTGGTGAGCGTCGGAGAGGTCAGCGTCGCCACCAGATACAGCGCCACCATGCTGACACCATAAGCTACCAGCAGCCACGGCAGCAGAGTTTTGCCATTGATGCGCTTGAGCGCGGCGCGGCAGCCGTAGCCGCCCAGCAGGAAGGCCAGCGTTTGCGGCACATAGCTCAGACCGATGTCGCTCGGGCTATAGCCCATATCGCCGAGGATGAACGGCGAACCGGTCAGCCAGGCGAAGAAACCGGCCGAGCAGGCGGCGTACATCGCGACGTTGCCGCTGAACACCGGAGATTTCAACAGTTGCCAGAAGCTGACGCCGTTTTTCGGCGCGTCGGCGGCGGGTTGCGTTTTGGCGCGCTCTTTGAGCATCAACGTCGGCAGCAGCAGCAGCGCGGTGATCACCAACAGCGCGGCGAAGATCGCCCGCCAGCTGGCGTGGTTCAGCAGCCAGGCGCCAAGCAGCGGGGCCAACGCCGGTGACAGCGCCACCAGCGGCATTATGGTGGCGAACACGCGATTGGCCTGACCTTCACGATAACGGTCGACCACCAGCGCTTGCCAGATGGCGGTGGCGGAACAGACGCCGACCGCCTGAATAAAGCGCAGGATCCACAGCTGCAGGGCGTTTTCCACCCACAGCATGCCGAGGCAGCCGAGGGCGAACAGCGTCAGGCCAATCAATAATACCGGTTTACGCCCCAGGCGATCGGAGAGCGGCCCCCACAGCAGCTGCGCGAAGGCGAAGCCGGCCAGGAAGATGCTCAGGCTGGCGCTCACGGCGCCGGCGGAGATTTGCAGTTCTTCGCGCATGGCGCCGAAGGCAGGCAGATACATATCGGTCGCCAGATAACCCAACATGCTCAGGCCGGCGAGGTAGAACATAAAGCCAAAAGAATTTCGCATGGTATTTCTCGTTAATATTTTAGTATCGCAGGTTTTTAGCGCCGGCCAGTGTATCCGGCTGGATCTCTGCTTGTGAAACGGTAATATTTGCAAAGTGCTGTTAAAAAAATTGAAGGCAAAGCGATGTGGTCTGAATATTCACTTGAAGTCGTCGACGCGGTAGCGCGCACCGGCAGTTTCAGCGCGGCGGCGCAGGAGCTGCACCGGGTGCCGTCGGCGGTGAGTTATACCGTGCGGCAGCTGGAGCAATGGCTGGCGGTGCCGCTGTTTGAGCGGCGTCACCGCGATGTGGAGCTGACGCCGGCCGGTGCGTTGTTTATCAAGGATGCGCGAGCTGTTATCAAAAAAATGCTCGACACCCGCCGGCACTGTCAGCAGGTGGCCAACGGTTGGCGCGGTCAGCTGAATATCGCGGTGGATATCATCGTCAAACCGCAGCGCAGCCGCCAGCTGGTGCTGGATTTCTACCGCCATTTCCCCGACGTCGAGTTGATGCTGCAACCCGAGGTGTTCAACGGCGTCTGGGATGCGCTGGCGGACGGCAGGGCGGACATGGCGATCGGCGCCACGCGTGCGGTGCCGGTCGGCGGCGGTTTTGCCTTCCGCGACATGGGCTATATGAACTGGCTGTGCGTAGTCAGCCCGCAACACCCGCTGGCGCAGCTGGCGGGGCCGCTGCATGACGATCAGTTGCGGCCGTACCCTTCGCTTTGTCTGGAGGACACCTCGCGCAATTTGCCCAAGCGCGTCACCTGGACGCTGGATAACCAGCGGCGGCTGGTGGTGCCGGACTGGACGTCGGCGCTCGACTGTTTGTGCGCCGGGCTGTGCGTCGGCATGATGCCGGCACATCGGGCGCTGCCGCTGGTGCAGCGCGGTGAGCTGAAGGCGTTGCAGCTGCAGCAGCCGTTTCCCGCCAGCCCTTGCTGCCTGACCTGGCAGCAGGATAAACCGTCACCGGCGATGAGTTGGCTACTGGCGTATCTGGGCGATGGGGAGACGCTGAATCAGGAGTGGCTGAGCGAGGCGGCGCCGGAAGCCGTGCAGGCTTCCGGCTCAGGGGATTAGCGGCGGTAGTCGATGAACGGGCCATCGGCGACCGAGCGGCGTTCGATCAGCTTCGGATGCACTTCGATCACCTGCGACTCTTCGCGCTTGCTGATGATGCGATCCAGCAGCATGGTGAAGGCCATTTCGCCCAGGCGTTCTTTCGGCTGATGAATGGTGGTCAGCGCCGGGGTGAAGTAGCGGGCGTTGCGCACGTTGTCGTAGCCGATTACGGAAATATCCTGCGGCACCCGCAGCCCCAGCTCGTCGGCGGCGCAGATGGCGCCCATCGCCATGATGTCACCGCCGCAGAATACTGCGGTCGGCCGCTGTTTTTGCGACAGGATCTGGTGCATCGCCTTGTAACCGGATTCCGGCTCGAAGTCGCCCTGTACGATCCACTCTTCGCGAATGTCGATCTGCGCTTCCTGCAGCGCTTTCATAAAGCCCTGATGGCGGCCGCCGCCGGTGTTGCGCGACAGCTGGCCCGGGATGGCGCCGATATCGCGGTGGCCGCGTTCGATCAGATAACGGCCGGCGAGATAGCCGCCTTCGAAGGCGTTATCGATGATGGTGTCGGTGAAGTCGCCGCGCGCCGCACCCCAGTCCATCACCACCATCGGGATGTTACGGTAGTCTTCCAGCATGCCCAGCAGCTGATCCGGGTATTCGGAACACATCACCAGCAGGCCGTCGACGCGCTTTTGCGCCAGCATCGCCAGGTAGGCGCGCTGTTTGTCCAGGTTGTTGTGCGAGTTGCACAGGATCAGGGTGTAGCCTTTGCTGTAGCAACTGTTTTCCACCGCTTCGATCACTTCGGCGAAGTAGGGGGCTTCACTCGAGGTGGCCAGCAGGCCGATCGACTTGGTGTGATTGACTTTCAGGCTGCGCGCCACGGCGCTCGGCGAGTAGTGCAGTTCTTTGATGGCGGCCCACACGGCCGCTTTGGTCTCTTCGGCGACGAAACGAGTCTTATTGATGACGTGCGAAACGGTGGTGGTGGAAACGCCCGCGCGTTTGGCCACATCTTTAATCGTTGCCATGTAAGGAATGACTCCTGAACTCACATGTTTACAGCATGTAAGTGTGATGTTAATCGTTTGCCTACGTAGATCCTTCTCCAGAGAAGCGAAAACTGAGTTTTTAGTGTGTTGAAGTCTTCAGCGCTTAATCAGGAGGGGCATGGATGCCGGTACGCAGTTGTGAACTGCGAATTTTGTCGCATATTGAGCAAAAGTGGAAGAGGTAATCGATATTATAAACCGGGAAATGATAACAAGATTTTATCGGCGAACTGTGGGAAAATGATTTGACGTACTAATTGTACGCCTTTTATCCTTAGGAAAGCCCATTTTAAAGGAGTTGTCATGGATACCGAATTGAAGATGTCGCTGTTCACCACCGTTTGCGCGCTGGCGGTCATTATCGCTTTCAGCTTCGTTGCCGCGTTGAACTGATTTCCCCCCGGCGCTAAAAAAGGCGCAGCCTGGCTGCGCCTCGTCACATCAGAAACCTGTGCTTACGCCAGGTTTTCCGCTGCGAAGGTCCAGTTGACCAACGCCCAGAAGTTTTCCAGGTATTTTGGACGCGCATTGCGGTAATCGATGTAATACGCGTGTTCCCACACGTCAACGGTCAGCAGCGGTTTGTCTTCACCGGTCAGCGGGGTTGCCGCGTTAGAGGTGTTGACGATCGCCAGCGCGCCGTCCGGTTTTTTCACCAGCCAGGTCCAGCCGGCGCCGAAGTTTTTCACGGCGGCATCGGTGAACTGCTCTTTGAACGCAGCGAAAGAGCCGAAGGACTTGACGATCGCCGCCGCCAGTTCGCCCTGCGGTTCACCGCCGCCCTGTGGCGACAGGCAGTGCCAGTAGAAGGTGTGGTTCCACACCTGCGCGGCGTTGTTGAACACGCCGCCGTTAGAGGTCTTGATGATCTCTTCGAGCGATTTGCCCTCGAACTCGCTGCCTTTCACCAGGTTGTTCAGGTTAACCACGTAGGTGTTGTGGTGTTTGCCGTAGTGGTATTCCAGGGTTTCGGCGGAGATGTGCGGCTCGAGCGCGTTTTTCTCATACGGTAATACAGGTAATTCAAACGACATTGCTTCCTCCTTTACAGCGCCATGTGCTTCCCGCCGGGGCGGGAACCGGATGGGCCGTTTTTTATTGTGGTCATTCAATCTTAACAATTTTCACCATAAAAAACAGGAGGAAAAGCGAGAAATGCGCGTGGGGAAGTGCGATGGGCGATAGCTTGAGCAGGCGGTTGCGACCGGGGCCGCAACCGCGCAGAGCGGGAAATTAACGAATGGTTTTCGGCGTCACTACGCGGCGTGCGCCGATGTAGTGGTTCTGCCAATAGTCGTTGTCGAGCTGGCTGATGCGGATCTCTTCGCCGGTGCGTGGCGACTGGATGAATTTGCCGTTGCCGAGGTAGACGCCGACGTGGTCCGCCACGCCGCGGTTGTTGATGCGGAAGAACACCAGATCGCCGCTTTCCAGCTCGCTTTTCTTGATCGGCGCCGCGTCACGCAGGTGATACATCTCGTTGGCGGTGCGCGGCATCTTGATTTTCACCACGTCTTTATAGGCGTAATAGATGAGGCCGCTGCAGTCGAAGCCGGTGCGCGGCGAGCTGCCGCCCCAGCGGTAAGGTTTGCCCATCTGGCCCATCAGCTTGGCCATCGCGGTCTGTTTGGCGTGCTGGTAGCGTTTCTTGTGCGCCGGGCTGAGTTTCAACGGCTTTTCTTCACGCGCCAGCTTGGCGGTGGCCATGCCGGCTTCGCGGTGGCGGCCATAGCCTTTTTTGTAGCCCTTTTTCGGCGGGGTGACTTTAATCTTGGCGGTTTTCTGCGCTTTGGCCTTGGGTTTGGCGCTGACGATCTTTTTCGCGCTTTTCTCGCTTTTGGCCTTGGCGGTCTTGGTTTTTTTCTCGGGAGCCGTCACTTTGGCTTTCTTGGCGGCTTTATCCGCTTTCTTTTTTCTGCGGTCATCGGGCCGCGCTTCATTGGCATGGCTTTTACGCTGCTCGGCGGCAATACGCGCCTGTGGCGCAGCGTGCGCCAAATTGAAGAAGAGCTGCGTAAACAGCAGCGCAAAGAGCGTAAGAATTAAACGCATGTCGACGTCACCAACCTTGGCCCCGAAACGGATATCGAAAGAGTTACAGTATTCCCGAATTTCGCCATATAAAACAGCGAAGAACTCAGAAATAATAATCCATATTGTGAGAAAACGTTAATGACATTTTTTTTGGTTTAAAATCAGCCTGTTGGTGTATGAAAAAACGTCAACCCATGGCGGATGGGATAATTAATCCGCGCCGTCGTCGCGGCGCAATATATTAGTGAAATGGTCGGATTAAAAATGTTATTCTCAACGTATGTTTTGACCGGAATGACGTGGCCGGTGAAACGCGATCGGCGGCGGGTGAATATCCTTGCAAAAGATGGCGTTTTCTTGCGACTGTTCCAGCCGCTACAATAGAGCGCGTGATGCATGTTGTAGCCATGAAATGTGGCTTGAGGAAGCAATAAATGACGACGACAATTGAAAAAATTCAGCACCAGATCGCTGAAAACCCGATTCTGCTGTACATGAAAGGCTCGCCAAAGCTGCCGAGCTGCGGCTTCTCCGCACAGGCTGTGCAAGCGCTGTCCGCCTGCGGCGAGCGTTTCGCCTACGTGGATATTCTGCAGAACCCGGACATCCGCGCCGAGCTGCCAAAATACGCCAACTGGCCGACTTTCCCGCAGCTGTGGGTTGACGGTGAGCTGGTCGGCGGTTGCGATATCATCATCGAAATGTATCAGCGCGGCGAGCTCCAGCAGCTGATCAAAGAGACGGCTGAAAAGTATAAAGCGCAGGAAGACCAGCAGTCTTAATCGACAGGCTTGCGGTTATCGCGTAACGGGCGGCGCCAGTGCAAACTGGGCCGCCTTTTTCATTGGTTTTATTCGGCGAGATCGGCGGCGGGCAGCGGCCAGCCGCCGAGGCGTTTCCAGCGGTTAACCAGCTCACAAAACAGCAGGGCGGTTTGCTCGGTGTCGTACAGCGCGGAGTGCGCCTGGCTGCTGTCGAACGGCATGCCGGCGGCGATGCAGGCTTTGGCCAGCACCGTTTGGCCCAGCACCAGGCCGCTCAGCGCCGCGGTGTCGAAGGTGGCGAACGGATGGAACGGGTTGCGCTTCAGCCCGGCGCGTTCTGCCGCGGCCATCAGGAAGCTGTGATCGAAGTTGGCGTTGTGCGCGACGATAATGGCCCGGTTACAACCGCGATCCTTGAGCCCTTTGCGCACCGCTTTGAAAATGGCGTGCAACGCGTCATATTCGCTGACTGCGCCGCGTAGCGGGTTGTGCGGATCGATGCCGTTAAACGCCAGCGCCTCCGGCTGCAGGTTGGCGCCCTCGAAAGGCTCCACGTGGAAGTGCAGGGTTTCGTCCTGCTGCAGCCAGCCGTCTTCATCCATTTTCAGCGTCACGGCGGCGATTTCCAGCAACGCATCGGTATTGGCGTTGAACCCGGCGGTTTCAACATCTATTACTACGGGATAAAACCCACGAAAACGACCACTCAGGGCGTTAAGATCACTTTTCTCGGCCATCAGTTTCTTATCTTCATCGAATGCAGCGCGCATTATGGCAAATTTTGCGCCCGGTTGCAGGCGCTATCGCGCGGAGAATCAGCAGGGCGCGGGGCGCCCTGAAGGGGAGGCTTAGTGGCCGAGGCCCTGACCGGCGTGTTTGTTTTCGATCAGCTCGATTTTGTAACCGTCCGGATCTTCGACGAAGGCGATCACCGTGGTGCCGCCCTTCACCGGACCGGCCTCGCGGGTGACCTTGCCGCCGGCGCGACGGATGCTGTCGCAGGTGGCGGCGACGTCGTCCACGCCCAGCGCCAGGTGGCCGAAGGCGGTGCCCATGTCGTAGCTGTCGGTGCCCCAGTTATAGGTCAGTTCGATAACCGCGCCTTCGCTCTCTTCCGTATAGCCGACGAAAGCCAGCGAGTATTTGTACTCCGGGTTCTCACTGGTGCGCAGCAGGCGCATGCCTAATACCTTGGTGTAGAAGTCGATGGCGCGTTGCAGGTCACCGACGCGGATCATGGTATGGAGTAAGCGCATAATTCCTCTGAATTAACTGTGCCGTGGCAGACGGCGGGTGGATTGAAGCACAAGCGAGTATAGCCTTGTCCCGCAAGGAAATTCAATGTAACGACTGAGTGACAATGTCACATGTTGTCGTCATGCCGGTGATGCCTAATTATTGATCGAGCGTGCCGATCGATACGAAGTAATTGATCTGCACAATCAATTATCAATCCTGCGTGCAACCGTGTAAAAATTAAACGGCAGTATAAACAACACCAGGGAACAGCGGCCCGCCTTGTGCGGGCCTTTTTGCAAGCGGCGCATAAAAAAACGGCCATGCGCTTGCGTGGCCGTTGGGCGTCAGGACGGGTTACTTCGCCAGAAACGGATAGTCGGTATAGCCTTCGGCACCGCCGCCGTAGAAGCTTTCCGGCTTAGGTTCGTTCAGTGGTGCGTGCTGACGGAAACGCTCGACCAGATCCGGGTTGGCGATATAGCTGCGGCCGAAGGCTACCGCGTCGATGAAACCTTTTTCGATCAGCGCTTCGGCTTTTTCGGCGGTGTAGGCGCCGGCGCCGACGATCACCCCTTTAAAGTGGGCGCGCACCGAGTCGCGGAAGGCGTCGGAATACGGTTTGCCGCCTGCCCAGTCCGGTTCGGAGATGTGCAGGTAGGCGATGTTGCGCTTGTTCAGCTCTTCCACCAGGTACAGCGCCGCTTCCTCCTGATCTTCCCCATTGTCCAGACCGTTGAACGGCCCCAGCGGCGAGATGCGGATGCCAATATGTTCGGAACCCCATTCGGCGACCGCCGCGTCGACCACTTCCAGCGTCAGGCGGGTGCGATTCTCGATGCTGCCGCCGTATTGATCGGTACGTTGGTTGGAGGCAGGGGACATGAACTGGTGCAGCAGATAGCCGTGGGCCGCATGCAGTTCGATGAAGTCGAAGCCGGCCTCGCGCGCGTTGGCGGTTGCCTGACGAAAATCGTTGACGATACCCGGGATCTCGCGGGTTTCCAGCGCACGCGGCGTGGAGGTTGGTACGCGCACCCAGGCGCCGGTTTCATCGCGTACGGTGGTGCGCGATTCGGCGTTGATCGCCGAAGGGGCGACCGGCGCTTGTCCGCCCGGCTGCAGGCTGTCGTGGGAGATGCGCCCTACGTGCCACAGCTGCACGGCGATGTGGCCGTTTTTGTCATGCACCGCCTGCGTGATGTTTTTCCATGCGGCGATCTGTTCCGGAGTGTGCAGGCCCGGCGCACCGGCGTAGCCTTTCGCCTGGAAAGAAACCTGCGTCGCTTCGGTCACGATCAGGCCGGCGCTGGCGCGCTGCGCATAGTATTCCGCCATCAGCGGCGTAGGAATGTCGCCCGGTTCGATGCTGCGCAGACGCGTCAGCGGAGCCATAAACACGCGGTTGGGCAGGGTGACGGCGCCAACTTTCAGCGGAGAGAGCAATTTTTCAGTCTTCATAGTGCATCCTGTATTTAATAGACCGGTCGTCTAGTAATGGGCGATAAAAAAAACACGAACTGCATTTTTCAATAAAAAGAGATTGTTACCGTTACGGCTGCGGCGAGCGCAGCAGCAACTCGATGCTTTCCAGCGCGCTGGTCAACGGCGCCAACGAGCGACGGATCTTGGCGCGCAGCGAGGCGCCTAGCCACAGTGAATACAACGTCTCCGCAGTCGCCGCCGGGCTCATGGCTACCGACAGCGAGCCCTCGGCAATACCGCGCTCAATAGCCGCCTGCAGGTGGCCAATCACGCGAGCGGTCCCGATTTCCAGGGCATGACGCATCGGTTCCGACAGATCGCTCACCTCGGCGGAAAGCTTCACCGCCAGGCAGGCGTTGTGGCACTCGCTGCGGCAATGGTAGCTGATGGCCTGGGCGTAATAGCCGAGCAGCTGGTGGCGGGCATCGCCGCGTTCGTCGGCGAACAGCGCCTGCATTTGCGCGTCATAGTGCGTGAAATAGCGTTGTAGCATCGCTTCGCCGAAGGCTTCCTTCGAGCGAAAATAGTGGTAGAACGAGCCTTTCGGCACGCCCGCGGTGGCCAGCAGCTCGCTCAGCCCCATGCCGGTAAAGCCAAGGCGCAGGCTGAGAGTTTCGCCGGTGGCGAGCAGATGTTCACGTGTGTCCACGTTGCAATGCGTTGATTTGGTCATCATGGTGCCGAGCATAATAGACCGATTGGTCTAGGTCAATGGGAATAAAAAAACCGGCGCACAAAACGCCGGTTGTCTGTAAACCATTGTGCCTCAGCGGCACGAGGAAGTTAAGCGCTTACGCCGCGCTGCGGCAACGCTGCAGGATATCCAACCGGGACTGATATTCGCGGGTTTGTACGTTCAGCATGCCCAGCAGGGTGTGGAACAGGTTATCCTGCGAAACCTCGTCTTGTTCCGCCAGCGCGTTCAGGCACTGGCGATCGATGCCGAAGTTGCGTTGATAATCTGCGGACATCCACATCAGGAAAGGCACGTGAGTTTGCTGACTCGGCGCGAAGACATAAGGCGTGCCGTGCAGATACATGCCGTTTTCACCCAGCGATTCGCCGTGATCGGACAAGTAAACCAGTGCGGTATTGAACCTATCGTCATACTGCTGCAGCAGCTTGACGGTGGCATCGAGCATCGCGTCGGTATACAGAATCGAGTTGTCGTAGGTGTTCACCAGCTGTTCATGGCTGCAATCCTGAATCTGATTGCTGTTGCAGGTCGGCGTAAACGTCTGGAACTCTGGCGTGCTGCGACGGTAATAAGCGGGTCCGTGGCTGCCCATCTGATGCAGCACGATCACGCCGTCGTCTTTCAGGCTACTGATGTAGTCGTTCAGCTTGTACAGCAGCGCGTTGTCCATGCACACCTCGCCGTCACAGTCCTGCGGCAGTTTCAGCTTGGTCATGTCGATGTGCGGCACCCGGTCGCAAGCGCCTTTGCAGCCGCCGTCGTTATCGCGCCACAGCACGTTGACGCCGGCGTGCGCCAGCACGTCGAGCATGCCTTCCTGGTGCGCCGCCAGAGTCGCGTCGTACTCTCTGCGCGGCATGTTGGAGAACATGCAGGGCACGGAGATCGCCGTCTCGGTACCGCATGAGCTGGCGTTCTTGAAGTAGACCACGTCGTCCTGCTTCAGGCGCGGGTTGGTTTCGCGCGCGTAGCCGCCGAGGGAGAAGTTTTCGGCGCGGGCGGTTTCGCCTACCACCAGGATCACCAGCGTTTTCTTGGCCTGCCCGGCGATCAGCGGCCCTTTGCGCGCGTCTTCTCCGATTTTGACCAACGGCAGATTGCGGGTGAAGTAACGCTGTTCGGTGAACTTGATAGAGCCGGCGACGAAGTTGGAAGGCGTCAACATTTTCACCACGCTTTTATTGTTGCGGATCAGCGAAGCGTAGTCTTTGTAGAACAGGGCGGCGACGATCAGGATCACCACCAACGACAGCATGACGTTGGCGGCGCGCAGCCCGACCATATACCACCAGGGGCGAGTCTGGCGAATATGGGTGAAGCAGACCGCCAGCGCCGGCAGAATGCCGAGCAGCGCCAGCCACACCCCCATGCGCGGCGTCAGCAGCGCCGTCGCTTCCTGGGTATTGGTTTCGAAGGCGTTTTGCATCATGTTGCCGTCGATCACTACGCCATAGCTGTACATGAAATAGTTGGCTGCGGCGCTGCCGAGCAAGAAAAAGACGATCAGCGGCTTGCGCAGATAGGGCACGGTCAACACGCTGAAGATGATATTCAGCGCACAAAAGATCACCACCGGCATGCTGGCGGCGAAAATCACGCTGTGGACGCTATCGAAGGCGATATACGACCAGGCGCGATGCAGGAATAACGCGTTTTGAAACAGAGTGAAGAACAGGGCGGTGGCGAGGATAAAACCGAGGCTGTTGCACTGTAAGCGTTGACGTAACCACATTGCCAAATCTGGATCCTGAGAGTAGATAATGCCTTGAAATCTACCGGATGAAACTTAAGAAAACCTTAGAAATTCAGAATACTGGCGGCGGTGAACGCGGGGAAAACGCCAGGCCGGGCGGCCTGGCGGCGAGACGGTTTAGTAGGCGGCGGTGAACTGCGCGCGAATAAACTGAGGTTTTTCAATCTCATCAACGATAGCGACCGCCAAATCTTCCACCGAAATGCTGGCCGGTGCTTCGCCGTTCATCAGCAACTGCGTGGTGCCGAGGCGGAACTGACCGGTGCGTTTGCCCGGTTCCAGCAGGGCGGCCGGCGAGAGATAGGTCCAGTCGAGCGCCGATTCGTTGCGCAGTTTGTTGCGCAGATCGCGTACCGCCTGAGCGCCAGGGCGAATTTCTTCCGGGAACTGCGGCGTATCCACCAGTTCAACCCCCGGCGCCACTTCCAGGCTGCCGGCGCCGCCGACCACCAGCAGGCGCTTGGCGCCGGCCTGTTCGACCGCGGTGAGGATCTGCTGGGCGCCGCGGACGGTTTTCTCATACAGGTGGTCTTCGCCCCAGCCGGGGTTGTAGGCGCTGATCACCGCATCCTGACCGCGCAACTGTCCCGCCAGCCAGGCGGTATCGGCGACGTCGCCCAGCGCGACGGTCAGATGGGCGTGCTCCGGCAAATCTTTGTTCTGGCGGGCGATCGCCGTCACCTGAATGCCGCGAGCCAGCGCTTCATCCACCACGCGGCGGCCAACAAAACCGGTTGCTCCAATAATGGCTACTTTCATCTGCATGCTCCTTCGGGGATGGGTCAATATCGTGAGGCAGGCCAGTGTGCCTGCTGCGTGGGTTCTACTCTAGCCCTTAACAATAGCCGTGATTAGTGCCATATTCATGCTTTCTTGATTAAGTAAAACTTCCTAATCGTGGATAAACTCAATCGAATGGCAGTATTCGCCACCGTAGTGGCGGAGGGATCGCTGGCCGGCGCCGCGCGGCGGCTGGGCATGACGCCGTCGGCGGTCAGCCAGCACATGCGCTCGCTGGAGAAGGCGCTTGGGGTGCCGCTGCTGCACCGTTCCACCCGTCGTCTGGCGCTGACCGAGGCGGGGGCGGCGTTTTACCCCGGCTGCGAGGCGATGTTGCAACAGGCGCAGCAGGCGGAGCAGCGGTTGGCCGAGCTGCGGGATACGCTGGTGGGCGAGCTGCGCATCGCTACCCCGGTAGGCATCGGCGGCCGCTCGCTGGCGGAGGCGTTGTCGCCGCTGTTGCAGGCGCATCCCAAGCTGACGCTACGGGTGCTGGCGGACGATCGCATCGTCGATATGATAGAACAGCGGGTCGACATTGCGCTGCGAGCCAATCGTCAACTGGCGGACGCCAATATGATCGCCCACCCGCTGACAGAATGGCCGATGGTGCTGTGCGCCGCGCCCCGTTATCTCAGCCAGCATGGGGTGCCGGAAAGGCCGCAGGATTTGGTGCAGCACCGCTGGATCTCCAGCGGCTACAGCGGGGCGCACCTGGACTTGCTGCATCAGTCCGGGCAGCAGGTCAAGCTGCGGCTGGCAGAAGGGCAGATCGTCAGCGAGAGCATGAACGTGATGCGCGCCTTTACCCGCGCCGGGCTAGGGATTTCCGTTCAGCCGCTGTATGAAATCGGCGACGAGTTGCAGCGCGGCGAGCTGCTGTTGCTGCTGCCGGAATGGCGGCCTGCGCCGCTCCGCTTGCACGCGCTGACCCTCGAACGCACCATGCCGGAGAAAAGTCGCCAGGCGCTGCGCTATTTGCGCGACTATTTTCGCCGCAATGGCGAAAAGGGACTTGCCAGCGGCGGCGATGGCGTCTTCAATTAGCAAGAGAATGCAGGAGGCCCCGTGGCGCAGCAGCTTGAATTTTTCGACATCCCCAGCCCGTGTCGCGGCATTTGCCAGGCCGACGATCGCGGTTTCTGCCGTGGCTGCCTGCGCAGCCGCGAGGAGCGCTTCGGCTGGATGAGTATGAGCGACGCGCAAAAGCGCGAGGTGCTGCGCCTGTGCCGTCAACGCTTCCTGCGCCTGCAGCGCGCCAATAAAGCCCCCGATGAGCCGTTGCCGGAACAGCCTTCGTTGTTTTAACCTTTCCTGATCTGCCGCACGTTCGCGCGGCTTAGCGCTTCCCTGGGCCTCACCGGCTTGTGTATGCTGGCTGACAACTAATGTCATGAGGTTTTCGCAATGGTAGAACGTATTCGTCTCGCGCCGCAGGGGCCTGAGTTTTCCCGCATGATTTGCGGTTACTGGCGGTTGATGGAGTGGGGCATGTCGCCGCAGCAGCTGCTGACGTATATCGAACAGCATGTCGAGTTGGGCGTCACCACCGCCGATCACGCGGATATCTATGGCGGTTATGCCTGCGAACAGGCGTTCGGCGACGCGTTGCGCCTGAAGCCGGCGCTGCGCCAGTCGCTGGAGCTGGTGACCAAGTGCGGCATCGCCACGACCGCCAGGCCCGGCAACCCGATCGGCCACTACATCACCGACCGCGATCATATCGTACAGAGCGCGGAACAGTCGCTGCGCCATCTGCATACCGACTACCTCGATCTGCTGCTGATCCACCGCCCGGACCCGTTGATGGATGCCGACGACGTGGCCGAAGCCTTTGTCGCGCTGCACAAAAGCGGCAAGGTGCGCCATTTCGGCGTCTCCAATTTTACCCCCGCGCAGTTCCAACTGCTGCAGTCGCGCCTGCCGTTCACGCTGGCCACTAATCAGGTGGAAATTTCGCCGATTCATCAACCGGCCATTCTCGACGGCACGCTCGACCAGTGCCAACAGCTGCGCATCAAACCGATGGCCTGGTCTTGTCTGGGCGGCGGGCGCTTGTTCAACGACGCCGAGTTCCAGCCGCTGCGCGATGAGCTGCAGCGGGTGGCGCAAGAGATTGGCGCCGAGACCATCGAGCAGGTGGTGTACGCCTGGGTGATGCGCCTGCCGTCGTCACCGTTGCCGATTATCGGCTCCGGCAAGATTGAGCGGGTGCGTTCGGCGCTGAAGGCGCAGAAATTGGTGTTGAACCGCCAGCAGTGGTTCCGCATTCGCAAGGCGGCGCTGGGGTATGACGTGCCTTAAGGCGGAGCGGCAAGAGCAAAGCCGGGCGGCGCAAGCGCCCGGCTTTTTTTACGTTGGTCCTTAGGCCAACACCACCTGATCGGTGTTGAAGTGATCGAGCGAGACGCCGATCAGCGTTACCTGGCTGTTGCCGAAGGCCAGCACCAGATCGTCGTTTTGCTGCGTGGCGTAGTCGCGGATATTGCCGCTGGCGCCTTCGGTGCCGATAAACACCAGTTTATCGGTGGCGTTGAAGCCATACAGCTGGTCGTGGCCGAAATCGCCGCTGAACAGGAAGGTATTGCCGTTGCCGACGCCCTTCAGGATGTCATCGCCGCTGCCGCCGACGAAGGTCAGGTTGCCGCCGGCGTGGCCGATAAGCGTGTCGTTGCCGGCGTTGCCGAACAGCCAGGCGTCGTGGCTGCGAGCCTGCAGGACGTCATCGCCGTCGCCGCCGGTGGTGGCGGCCGCATAGGCTTTGAGGCCCGAATCCGATTTCAATCCGGCGGCGGTCACCTGATGATCCACCTCTTTGCTGAAAATCAGCCAGGAGGTTTCTTTACTGCGCAAGGTGCTGATGTCGTCCGCCAATGTAATGCCGCCCTTGGCGTCGCGCAGGTAAAGCGTATTGCCGTCGTAGGCGACTTCGGTGTTTTTCAACGCCTGCTGGGTATCGAAGATATTGTGACCTTTGCCGCCGGCGATCAGATTATAGCCACCGGCGTCGCGGAAGATATCGTCGCCGTCGCGGCCCTCGAGATAGTCGTTGCCTTTGCCGCCCTTGATCAGGTCATTGCCGTCGCTGCCGATGATAAACGTCGGCCCGCTGTGGGTTTCCGCGTTGCGGTTCAGATCTTCCACCCAGGTATTGCCGCGCGTGACGTTCGACAGGTTGGAGACGATGATGGTCGAGTCTTTGTCGGTCAGCGAATAAAACTCGGAGTTCAGCACCCGCATCAGACCATCCTGATAGAAAAACGGCAGGTGGGACAGCCAGGTCGGAATGTTGAGGATGGAGAACGGCAGCAGGTTCCAGGCGTCCGACGCGTAGTGGTCGTTGAAGTTGACGATATTGTTGGTGGCGGAGGTATGCGGCGCATCGTGGACGCCCAGTGACGGCAGGGTCAGCGAAGTGCCGTCGAGCGCACGGAACACCGGATCGTTCTCATAGCCGATATTGATCACCTTGCCGCCGGCTTCGTACTGGGTCGGCGAGGCGAAGGCGACATAGTTGGACTGCGCGTAGAAACCACCCCAGTTGGCGTCGCTCTGCGCCGCCATGCTGTTGACCGCCAGTCCGCCGAGGCTATGGCCGCTAACCACCACGTCCTCGCCGCTCAGCCCGTGCGCCTGCGCGAATTTTGCCACGTCGCCCAGCAGTTGGCCGAAGGCCTTCAGCGTGTAGCCGTCGGCGTAGCCTTTCGGCCCGAACCCGGCCAACAGATCGTTAATCACATCGCCGATGGTATCGCCGATCAGCGTCTCGCGCGGGCCGCTGGTACCGCGAAATGAGATGCCAATGGCGGTGAGATTGCCTTCGCTGTCATATTTTCCCAGCACCTCGGCCTGCGCGGTGGTGTAACCGGCGGTTTCGCCGTAGTAGGTGCCGCGCGCATCGGTTTTACCGGCGTAGCCCAGCTGCGCGGCGCTGATGACCGACCAGCCGGCATTGTTCACCGCCTCCTGCGCGGCCTGTTCGGAGTCGGGGTTCCAGGGAAGGCCGGGCAGACCGCCCTGTGATTGGGTGCTGCCGATGAGCGCGGTGATCAGCGTCAGCGGCAGGCCCAACCCGAAACCGGTTTGGTGGTAGCCTTCATCGAAGCCGTTATCGATATTGTGGTAAGCGTAGGTAGAGATGGCCAAGGCGTCGGAGAACAGCGCCTTCGACGCGTTTTCGTCAAGATCCTTATAGCTAAAGATGCCCATATCAGTTCCTTATGAAGTATGCCGCCTGGCCTGGATGTGAACTCTCATGCGCTGACGGTAGAAACAGGGAAACAACGTTAGCCGAACGACAGCTGGTCAGAGGACCAACATCGGTAAAATGATTATTAGCGCTAAATATTAGGCCTGCGAATCAAATTGGCGAGATTGTGCGTTGGTTAACAGTGCCGGCACTGGCTCTCCTATACTGATAACTCGATATAGTCATTAAGGAGACTGATTGATGAAACGTTATTGGTATGCGGCGTTTGGCCTGATGGCCTGTGGGGCCGCTCAGGCGGCAACGGTCGACGTTGAGATGAATTTGGTGACCGGGCAGGGCATCGGTCAGGATATCGGCAAAGTGGTCATCAGCGAAACGCCGTACGGCTTGCTGTTCACGCCGGATTTGAAAGCGTTGCCGGCCGGGGTGCACGGTTTCCACGTGCATGAGAAAGGTAGCTGCGAACCGGGCATGAAGGACGGCAAGGCGGTGGCGGCGCTGGCGGCCGGCGGCCATTTCGATCCGCAAAAGACCGGCAAACATCTCGGGCCGTATGCCGACGGGCATCTGGGTGACCTGCCGGCCATCTATGTGACCGCCGACGGCATGGCTACCTATCCGGTGTTGGCGCCGCGGCTGAAGAAAATCAGCGAAATTGAAGGCAAAGCGCTGATGGTGCACGCCGGCGGCGATAATCATTCGGATCATCCACTGCCGCTCGGCGGCGGCGGTGAACGTTTCGCCTGCGGCGTGATTAAGTGATCATCCGCCGCTAACGGCCGGGGCAGCGGCGGGCTGGCCGGTAGCCAGCTGCAGCTGCTGCAGCGAACAGTAGAGCCGCCAAATCAGGCCGGCCAGATCGCGCGCCGCCTGTTCCGGGTGGTGCGCCAGCGCGTTGCTGATGCGCTGCAGCTCCTGCAGCGTGGCGTCGAGCGAGCTGTGCTGCACGCCTTTCTCCGTCATGATGCCGCGCAGGTGGTGAATGCAGACGTTGCGCACCGCCGACAGCGGATCGGAACGGGTTTGCCAGTCGCGCAGTTGCCAGACGATATGGCTGCAGTTGAGCAGCACCACGCCCCAGCGCAACAGCCAGGTGCGCGCCTCTTGATCCTGACTTTGGTTAAGCTGGCTGATGCGGTGGTAGATCAGCGATTCGAACTGACTTTCGCTCTGCTGCGGCCGTTTGCTCAACTGATCGATAAAATCGCGCCGCAGCGCGCGGATAATGCGGCGGCTTTTGCGTTTGTCCGAACTGGGGCGCAGGATTTGAAACGCCAGCCCGGCCAGCAGCACGCCGACGACTTTAGCGATATTGTCATTGATAAAGGACTGGTAGTCATAACTCGGCGGATTGCTGACGGTCAGGAACGAGCCCATAAAGACGATCAGCTGCCCCCAGAGCGCGGCATAAGGCGGATGCTGCAGCTTGAGCATCTGCATGGTCACCAGGATCGGGAACAGGAAGGCGCAGAACACCCAAAAATCGTCGATCTGGATCATCAAACCGAATTTCACCACGAAACAGGCGACCGAGAGCAGCAACACCGCCTTGAGCAAGGTGCTGATGCTGTTGATCGGTGAAGGCGTCGAAGAGTAAAGCACGCAGCTGATGGCGGTGAGCGTCAGCGCCGCGCTGCCGGCGTCCCACTGCGTGTTGATCCAGTAGGCACAGCCGATCACGATGCATAAAAAGGTGCGCAGGCCGTTGTAAGCGGCCTCATAACTGTCGGTGTGGCGCGCCAGCGAGGTGACGCGCGGCGGCTGGAGTTCGCTGACCGCCGTGGCGTTCTCCAGCCGCTGCAGCCAACGGTTGCAGCGCAGGTAAAGCCAGCAGAAATGTCGCAGACGCAGCCAGAAGGCGCGATGGCGATAGTCCGTCGGATCTTGCGGGGCGATTTGCTGGAGCAGGCGCGCCAAACGGTATTTGTCGGTGGCGGGATCGCGCAGTTCGTCCAGCAGCTGCGTCAGCACCGGCATCAGGTTGGCGGGGCGATCCGGCCAGTTCAGCAGCATGCGGCGCAGGCTGGAAATAACGCTGGTAATGCGCAGCTGCTGGTGCAACAGATAATTGAGCAGATTGTTTTGCCGCCGCAGCCGGTAGTGGCTCCAAAACGCCTGAATACGCAGCAGGTTCATGGTCAGGATTTGGCCGATGACCCCTTCGTGCGAGGTACGCATCTGCGCGGTGACCTCCGGCTGCCACAGCATGGCGGCGTGTTCCAGCAGGCGCAGCTGCATGCGCCGCAGCGAGGTCAGCAAGGCTTCGCCGTCGGAGGTGCTGGGCAGGATCATCATCATCAACCCGCCGCACAGAATGCCGGTGATCACTTCACAAACCCGTGCCTGGGCAATATCGAAGATCTGCTGGGTATCGGTGACGTTGACCGTACCGAAGGCGATGATGGCGGCGGTATACCCCGCCAGCGCGAAGGCATACGAGACGTTGTTCTGGTAATGGTTGGAGATATAGGTGCACAGCCCGATCCAGGCGGCGATGAACAGCGTGAACAGCCAGGGATCGTTCAGACAGTGGCCGGCGATCGCCACCGACGCGGCGGCGCCCAGCAGGCTGCCGAAGATGCGGCCGATGCTTTTGCTGATCACGCCGCCGATGGTGGGGAAGCTGACCACCGCGGCAGAGGTCAGCGCCCAATAGGGTTCGTCGAGCTCGAGCACGAACGCTACCCACAGCGCCAGACACATCGCCAGCGAATTGCGCAGCGCGTAGCGCCATTGGCCGCCGGTCGCCTTACCCCAGGGGGTGCGGCTCCACTCCAGAAAAGACAGGTTCACACTTTAGTTCCGCTGATGAATCGAAATGGTGCAGGTGGTGCCGGCGACCAGCGTCAAATCGGCGGGCACGTTGAGCAATTTTATCCGTACCGGCACGCGCTGGGCCAAACGTACCCAGGGAACATTAGGCTTAACGTCCATTAATAGATCGTTGCTGCTGTCAACGCTCTGATCGTAAATGGCGCGGCCGATGCTCTCTACTTCCCCCTGCAGCGGCGTGTTGCCGTTATATAAAACGATGTCCGCTTTATTGCCTTCTTTTATATGCTTCAGCTTGGTTTCTTCGAAATAACCGAGTACATAAAACGAGTGCACATCCACCAGCGCCACCAAGGGCGTGCCGGCGTTGGCGTAGTTTCCGACTCGCGCCTGCAGGTTGGTGATATAACCGTCCGTCGGGGCGTAAATTTTGGTTTTGCTCAAATTCCATTTGGCCTGCTCCAGGTTGGCCTGAGCGGCTTTATAGGCGGCCTTCATTGCCTGAGCAGCTAAATTGGACTCGTCCAAATCTTCAGCGGAAATAACGTTGCGCGGCAAACCGCGGCGGCGGGCGGCCTCGTGGTCCGCCTTGGCCAGATCGGATTGCGCTTTTGCCACAGCGGCCTCGGCATTGTCCAGCGCGATCTGGTAGGGCACCGGGTCGAGGGTAAAAATCAGACTTCCCGCAGGTACGAACTGATTGTCATTCGCGCTTATTTTCTCTAATCTTCCAGAGACTTCAGGGGTGATATTGACGAGTTCGGCGCGCACTTTTCCATCACGGGTCCATGGCGATTGCATATAATAATTCCAGAGCCACCAACCGGCACAGACGGCAATGGCGCAGACGATCACCGTAGAAAAGTATTTTAATGTTTTATGCTGCATGGGTTACCAACTCGCTAAAATCCATAAGGAACCGCTGACGGTCAGAACGAAAATGGACAGATCCATCAACATGGGATGCCAGATTTCGCCGGAATACATCCAGTCTCGCAGCAGCTGATGAATCAGCAGCCATAAGACCAGCCCTAGCAAAAAAGCTTTAAATATAGGCGGAAAATAAAGCGATGCCCCCAGCACCAAATCGGGCAAGGGGGAAGAGGCGTGTAACCATGATGTATTCACATTAACAATCCCTAAGGGTGAATATGTTGAATATTTGCATAACGATTAAACAATAGCGGCTAAAAACAGTGGCTATTTCCACAATATACATTATATACATTTGTGTTTTTAATGTGAGTTACCCAAAATAGTCTAAACTCTGGGAGGTAATGTTAGCATGCTAATTATAAGGAGGGGGAAGTGGAGTCAACATTAGGTTCAGATTTAGCACGATTGGTTCGTGTTTGGCGCGCGCTCATCGATCATCGGCTCAAGCCGTTGGAGCTGACCCAAACACACTGGGTCACTTTGCACAATATCAATCGTTTGCCGCCGGAGCAGTCGCAGATTCAGCTGGCGAAGGCGATCGGTATCGAGCAACCGTCACTGGTTCGTACGCTGGACCAATTGGAGGAGAAGGGGCTGATTACGCGCCACACCTGTGCCAACGATCGCCGCGCGAAGCGCATCAAGCTGACCGAAGCGGCCGATCCGATCATCAGGGAAGTGGACAGCGTGATCACGTCTACGCGCAGTGAGATTTTAAGCGGCATTACCGCCGACGAAGTGCATCTGTTGGTTGGGCTGATTGGCAAGTTAGAACAAAATATCACCGAACTGCAAAGCAAATAATAATATTCTTATTTTTTCTACGATTACAGTTTCACAGCATCAGAAATAAAACCGGAGGCGATTGCCTCCGGTTTGCCGTGTGTCGCCTGCTGACTTACAGCGGAGAGACGGTGATGGTGTCGCCCATGCGCGCCATGCGTACGCGCTGGCCCGGGCTGAACTTGGTGTCGCCCGCTTTCTGTACCACCACGATGTTCTCTTTCTGGTCGGTTTTGATTTCCAGCTCGTAGCCTGAGGTACGGCCGGCCACTTCACCGATGCTGTTGCCTGCCGCGCCGCCGGCGATAGCGCCCGCCGCGGTAGCCAGCGTACGGCCGGTGCCGCCGCCAACGGTGTTACCCAACAGGCCGCCAATCACCGCGCCGCCGATCATCCCCAAGGCGTTGGAGCCCTCGCCGCCCTGAATTTTAACCGGACGCACGGAAACCAGCGTCCCGTAGGTGACGTTCTGCACCTGTTTGGCCTGCGAGGACGAGTAGACATCGCCGGACATGGATTCATTGGCGCACCCAGCCAGCGTAACGGCGGCGACGGCAACGACGAGAAGACGCTTGATCATATAAAACTCCTGATGGTAGTAGTCCATAACCTGGCAATGCTCTCCAGGCAAGATTCAGTGAAAATGATAGACAAAGTATGGCGGAAAGTTGGCATATCACCATGCTTCATCGCTGCACGCAGCTTAACTTTCCTCTGTTCAACCAATAATAAACCGCGGTTTACCTTTATGACAGCCTCGGCGACATTCCGTTGCCGGTTAAGGCACGGTTTAACACATAAAGTGTGCCACAGCGGCGCATCTGGCTCACGCCCCGCAAAAAAAGCATCATAATTCATGGCGTTAATTCGTCAATTCTGGTTTATTTGTCAGGATGAAATTTGCTTACCGCGCAGGTTAGAGGATGTTGCTATGAAGTCAGGCCGCTATATAGGCGTCATGTCCGGCACCAGTCTGGACGGGATCGATGTGGTATTGGCCGCGATCGACGATCGCATGGTGGCGCAGCAGGCCAGCTATAGCCATCCGATGCCGATCGCGCTGAAAAAAGAGATTCTTGGCATGTGCCAGGGGCAGCAGACCACCCTGGCCGCCGTCGGCCGGTTGGACGCTCAGTTGGGCACGCTGTTCGGCGAAGCGGTGCTCGGCCTGCTGAAGCAAACCGGCATCGACGCGGAGCAGATCACCGCCATCGGTTGTCACGGCCAGACGGTGTGGCACGAACCGGAGGGCGACGCGCGTTTCTCAATGCAGCTCGGCGACAACAACCGCATCGCGGCGTTGACCGATATCACCACCGTCGGCGATTTCCGCAGGCGCGATATGGCCTACGGCGGGCAGGGCGCGCCGCTGGTGCCGGCGTTTCATCAGGCGCTGCTGGGGCATCCGCTCGAACGGCGCATGGTGCTGAACGTTGGCGGCATCGCCAACCTGTCTTTGCTGCTGCCCGGTACGCCGGTGCGCGGTTTCGACACCGGGCCGGGCAACATGCTGATGGATGCCTGGGTGTGGCGCCACCGCACGCAGCCTTACGATCAGGACGGCGGCTGGGCTATGCAGGGGCGAGTCTGCTTGCCGCTGCTGCAGCAGATGCTGGCGGATCCTTACTTCGCGCTGCCGGCACCGAAAAGCACTGGGCGCGAGTATTTCAATATCGCCTGGCTGGAGCGCCAGCTGGCCGGATTGCCGGCGATTGCGCCGGTCGACGTGCAGGCCACGCTCACGGAGTTGACCGCGGTCAGCATCAGTGAGCAGGTGCAGCTGGCCGGCGGGTGTGAAAGGCTGCTGGTATGCGGCGGCGGGGCGCGCAACACGCTGCTGATGGCGCGCCTGTCGGCGTTGCTGCCGGGGACGGAAGTCGGGTTGACCGACGACTGCGGGGTCAGCGGCGACGACATGGAGGCGCTGGCTTTCGCCTGGCTGGCGTTTCGCACGCTGTCCGGCCAGGCCGGTAACCTGCCGTCGGTGACCGGCGCCAGCCGTGAAACGGTGCTGGGTGGGATTTATCCGGTTTTGCCATTGGGGGGCCGTTAGCTCTGTTAGGATAGCCTGTGAAGGATTTTTCTAAGGAGCAACAGCATGAAAAAAGTCATTTTCGTCGCCGGCGCGCTGGCGCTGTCCGGCTGCAGCTACATCCTGCCGCAGAGCAGCCAGACGATGCACTATCAGTGCGGCACCACGCCGCTGACGGTGGCGCTGGACGGCAAGGCGAGCGAAGTCAGCCTGCTGATGGATGGCGAACAGCTGCATCTCAAGCAGGTGCTGGCGTTGACCGGCGCCAAATACAGCGACGGTAAATACACGTTTTGGTCGAAAGACCGCAACGCCTATCTTGAACGCAACGGCAAAGTTGTGATGAGCGACTGCGTGCTGACGGACTAAAGGCCGGTGGCGGCGTCGGAGCGATTGAGTTCCTGACGCCGCAGGCGCAGAATGTAACGACGGATTTTTTCAGTTGGTCGATAACCCAGATGATTGAAAAGAATGAGTTTGATGTTGCGGACCTGCGCCGTGAATACACCCGAGGCGGCCTGCGCCGCAACGATCTGACCGCCAGCCCGCTCGAGCTGTTCGAGCGTTGGTTGAAACAGGCCTGCGACGCGCGCCTGGCCGATCCCACCGCCATGTGCGTCGCGACCGTCGACGAGCACGGCCAGCCTTATCAACGCATCGTGCTGCTGAAGCACTTCGATGAGCAGGGGCTGGTGTTCTACACCAATCTCGGCAGTCGCAAGGCGCAGCAGCTGGCGCACAACCCGCATATCAGCCTGCTGTTCCCCTGGCACATGCTCGATCGCCAGGTGATTTTCCTCGGCCAGGTGGAGCGCCTGTCGACTTTCGAAGTGCTGAAGTATTTCAACAGCCGGCCGAAAGACAGCCAGATCGGCGCCTGGGTTTCGCAGCAGTCGTCGCGCATTTCCGCGCGCGGCGTGCTGGAAAGCAAATTCCTCGAGCTGAAGCAGAAGTTCCAGCAGGGCGAGGTGCCGCTGCCGAGTTTCTGGGGCGGATTCCGCGTGAAATTCGACTCCGTCGAGTTCTGGCAGGGCGGCGCCCATCGCCTGCATGACCGTTTCCTGTATCAGCGGGACGGGAATGACTGGAAAATTGACCGACTGGCACCCTGAAGACGGAAAATCCCCTCTAAGCGCTGGTGCTGACGCCGCCGGCGCTTTATTCTATGCGCTACCCTGAATTTTTATTTCGCCACTGGGCGAAAGGCCGTGTACCGGCAAAGGTGCATTCGTTTATACATGGAGTCATTGATGGCAAGCAGCAACTTGATTAAACAACTGCAAGAGCGGGGCCTCGTTGCCCAGGTTACGGATGAGGAAGCGTTAGCGGAGCGACTGGCGCAAGGGCCAATTGCACTGTATTGCGGTTTCGATCCGACCGCTGACAGCTTGCATTTGGGCCATCTGGTTCCTCTGTTGTGCCTGAAGCGCTTCCAACTGGCCGGCCACAAGCCGGTAGCGTTGGTGGGCGGCGCCACTGGCCTCATCGGCGATCCGAGCTTCAAAGCGGCGGAGCGCAAGCTGAACACCACCGATACGGTGAACGAGTGGGTCGAGAAGATCCGCAAGCAGGTTTCCCCGTTCCTCGATTTCGACTGCGGCAGCAACAGCGCTATCGCCGCCAACAACTACGACTGGTTCGGCGGCATGAACGTGCTGACCTTCCTGCGCGACATCGGCAAGCACTTCTCCGTCAACCAGATGATCAACAAGGAAGCGGTCAAGCAGCGCCTGAATCGCGACGACTCCGGCATCTCCTTCACCGAGTTCTCTTATAACCTGCTGCAGGGCTACGATTTCTCCGAGCTGTATAACCGCCACCAGGTGGAGCTGCAGATCGGCGGTTCCGATCAGTGGGGCAACATCACCTCGGGTATCGATTTGACGCGTCGTCAGCACCAGAAACAGGTGTTCGGCCTGACCGTGCCGTTGATCACCAAGGCAGACGGCACCAAGTTCGGTAAAACCGAAGGCGGCGCGGTCTGGCTGGCGCCGGAAAAAACCAGCCCATACAAGTTCTACCAGTTCTGGATCAACACCGCCGACGCCGACGTCTACCGCTTCCTGAAGTTCTTCACCTTCATGAGCCTGGAAGACATCAACGCGCTGGAAGAAGAAGACAAGAACAGCGGTAAGGCGCCGCGCGCCCAATACGTGCTGGCGGAAGAAGTGACCGGCATGGTGCACGGTGCGGAAGGTTTGGCGGCCGCCAAGCGCATCACCCAGAGCCTGTTCTCCGGCGCGTTGCATGACATGACCGAAGCGGACTTCGCCCAGCTGGCGCAGGACGGCATGCCGACCATCAAACTGGACCGCGACGCCGATCTGCAGCAGGCGCTGGTGAATGCCGAGCTGGTGCCGTCACGCGGCCAGGCGCGCACCATGATCGGCTCCAATGCGGTGACCATCAACGGCGAGAAACAATCCGATGCCGAATACCGCTTCAGCGACGTGGACCGTCTGTTCGGCCGCTACACGCTGCTGCGCCGCGGTAAAAAACACTACTGCCTGGTGGATTGGCAGTAAATAAAATAGTCCCATATGAATGGCCCGAAATATTTCCGGGCCATTTTTTTAAGCAAAATAGTCCGGCGCAAAACCGTTAAGATCAATTGTAGGAGCTTGATAATGAAGAGTATTTGCTAATGAATAGATATTTTCATTTGCGATAGAAAAAACAGTATCATTTTCGTCGAATTTCTGATTGTGGTTTTTGTCGATAATAACATAGATGTTGTCACCCATTCCCACTGCGCCCACCTCAGCTAAACTATTTTCACTGGCACCTTTGGTGATTTTTGACATTGCCTTGGCTAAAACATCAAACGCACGATCAGTGTTATTTATTGCCAATGAATTAAATAACGTATTAATTTGATTAGGTTGACTAATGTTACCATAAATTTCAATGTTACCTTTTTCATTCGGCCCAAAATTCCACTTTCTATCAGTTGACCCAGCATGTATTTGATCGTAACTGTATCTATTTAAGGTGACTAAATCATCTATTTTACTATTTTCGAAGGATACGTTTCGCACGCCAGTTGTTGAGTTTCCAATGATTGTATTGCCATGTACCGTAAAGTTACCGCCGTTGAAGGTTTCTATATCCAATAAGTTACCAAAAAGACTGCTAATGACATGCTCGTAAGGGGATGTGTTGTTTAGAGAAGACAGAAGTGAATAGAAAGCGCCACCACCACTACCACCTTTCTCGAGGAAAAGATCAATGACGGCATTGTGGCGTGGATCATTTTCAGGTAATTCTATGGATTGCAGCGTATCACTAAAATCCTCTTTAATGGTTAGGTATAGTCGTGTACTGGCGGTAACTGTGATATTTGATATATTGTTATCGCTTCCCCCGAGTGAAATTGTATTTATTGTGTTTCCACTTGACTCTAATTTCAGGCTTTCTTGAGTCGTTTTATCTTGACTAATTATATTTATTTCCCCTGCATTAATCCATCCGCCATTATTAGCGCCTATGTTGATTTTGAAAGCATCATCGACGAGGTGTTTTGCCATTTCAAGCGTCAATTTACTGCTAGCAGAGGCATCCCCATTTATCGTAAGCATACTGGACCAACTGGTATTAATTACCTTTACATCATCAGCCATACCGGACAATATTAATCCCGAAGAGCCAGTGGCTTTACCTCCATCGGTAGGTGTTTTCGGTAGTTCACCTTGAGCCAGAATCTTTATTGGTTGAGGATAAGTGCCATAGACCTTGGCAGTTTGGTTTAATAGACCGAAATCAAAAATATTTTTTCCCTCGGTTGAGATTAAATCACCGTTAAGATAGATGTTTCCTGTACCACGATAACCACCAAGTTCTATACCGCCAAAATACAAAAACTGATTTATATTGCTTATAATTTCGGCGTCATATCCATTGCCGCCGTTAGATGTCAAGTATACGTTTTTGCTGATAAAATTAGCAGAAATACTGCTCTGCGAAGAAGAAGACTTGGCTAAAAACGTTGCCAGAAACTCTTTATCGATAGCGTTTGCTCCCCCTGCAATACTGTTGCCATTCCATAGCAATCGAGTGAGTTCGTTTCCACTGAGACTCATATTTATTTTCGAGTCGGCAATATTGAGTTGATCGGCTATCAATCGGCTACTGGCAAGTTCGGTGAGCTCAATGATATTGTCTGCATTTAACAGATTGTTTTTGTTGAGGTAAAGAGTTATCGATCTTCCACTCAATGAGTTAATAACAATGGCATTGGCGGCGTAATCGCCTTGTAATGTTAAGTTTTTTAATGATTTTGCAAATCTAAGATCGATTGCGCTGGCATAATTAACATCCAGAGAAGCAGAGTTAAGGACGCCAATTTCGGCATGTGATAGTCTATGAATGCTCCCTGAGTTAATATCGCCAATCATTGCGCCGTCTCGATCCAGTATGATTTTTCCATTCTCCTGGTAACCTAATTTTTCGCCTATCTGTTGTTCAAGCGTGGCAATGTCTTTGGTTAGCGGGAGAGGGCCATCATTCAATGGTGATTTCCCATTGCGATATGCCTCTATAATATTTAATGTCGCCTGTAAGGCGTTGTTCTCCGCTTGTTGCAATATAACGTTTTTTTGCTCATTAGTTAAAGCTTGGCCATATAGTTTGATATAAAGTGAACTAAAGTCTGAGGCGGAACTAAAATGTGAGGTAGACTGCGTAAGAAGTGTCAATAATGCTAGTTCAGATTTTCCACTGTCTAACATTCTACTAAAACTGTCAAGTCCTCTGGCATCTAATCCGGTAGTTGTCGTCAGTAGCTGGAATAATACCGCTACATTTTCTTGCATCTTTAATGGCGTAAATTCTCCAGAGCCATAGACGTGCGTGGCTTTTAGAAAGTTTTGTTTGGCAATACTGTTATCTACATCATTGCGAACGTCGGTCATTAAACGGATGATGACGTCGCCTCGTGTTTCGCTATTGTTATTTAGACCTGAGCTGTATTTAGCTACGGTTGTAGTATCGGGGTTTAAGTCGTAAATGCATTTGTATATTCTCTTGACGAATTCGTCATTATTCAATGAAAGCAACCATGCTCGTGATTCTACAAAGTTATTAGCGACATAATTGACACTAACCCGTCCATCCGCAATAGCCTTGCTCCAATAATTGACGCCATCAGCATTAAATAGACTGCCAATAGTATAATAAATCCCTTGTACGTCAGCTGCAGCACTAGTAGCCGAGGTCGCTGGTGTTGGATATAGCGTAGCGTTAATAGTCTCGAACATGTGTTTTTGCTGAGCGGTTGTAGTGGGGTCGTTGCCGATGTAATGACGAGTGTCGTTGATTAAGTTACTGACTAACTGACCTAAAGAGAGTCCCGCGTTGACTTGATTGACTAACAAGTCCAACTTGGTAGGTGAAGGAGATTGGCCGGTCGCATTATGATAGATATATTCTACTTTTTGCACAGTAGTTAAGCCGTTATAGCGAAGATGGCCACTGGGAGAGTCAATAAGCTGGTTAGCCAAATATACATTGTCGTATAACGCTTTCTCGATTTGCCTTGTAAAGTATGTCAATTCTTGGTTATCTGCATATCGGCCCATGATTGCATAGAAAATAATGGCTGTATCTTGTTGTAATGAAATGAAATTCATTTTTTCTCCCCAAATGCAAGACTCAGTGAACTTTAAGTACAGCCAAGAATGACAAAAAAGCAAATCGGTTGTTTTGAGTGCACATACGCCGTTGGTACGGTTACCTGTAGGATATGCGCTTTTTTTGCCGATGTGTTTTCGCTACAATATACCGCCGTCGAAAGCATAAAAATTCCTCTTATTTCTTGTTTTTAACAGCGCCGGCATGACGTTTTCGCGTTGTGCACCCATTATCATTTCGCCGCGGGCTGATGCACACGGCATGGCGAGGTCAGTTGTTCCGATGAAAAACATTCTTTCTATCCAGTCGCACGTGGTGTTTGGTCACGCCGGCAACAGTGCGGCTGAATTTCCGATGCGCCGCATGGGCGTCAACGTCTGGCCGCTGAACACGGTACAGTTCTCCAACCATACGCAATACGGCCAGTGGACCGGCTGCGTCATGCCGGCCAATCACCTGACCGAGATCGCGCAGGGCATCGCCAATATCGATCAACTGAAGCGCTGTGATGCGGTGTTGAGTGGCTATATCGGTTCGCCGGAGCAGGGTGACCATATTCTGGCGATCGTGCGCCAGGTTAAGCAGGCGAACCCGAATGCCTGGTATTTCTGCGATCCGGTGATGGGGCATCCGGAAAAAGGCTGCATCGTGGCGCCGGGCGTGGCCGAGTTTCACTGCCGCCAGGCGTTGTCGTGCAGTGACATGATGGCGCCGAACCTGCTGGAGTTGGAGATGCTCAGTCAGATGGCCGTCACCAACGTGGCCGATGCGGTGCAGGCCGCCCGCGCGCTGATCGCCAAAGGGCCGCGGCTGGTGCTGGTCAAGCATCTGGCCCGGGCCGGCTATCACGCCGACTGTTTTGAAATGCTGCTGGTGACGGCGGAGGAGGCCTGGCACATCAGCCGGCCGCTGGTGGACTTCGGCGCGCGTCAACCGGTCGGCGTCGGCGATTTGACCAGCGGTCTGCTGCTGGTGGATCTGCTGAAGGGCGAGGCGCTGGATAAAGCGCTGGAGCACGTGACCGCCGCCGTGTATGAGGTGATGCTGACCACGCAGGCGATGGGCGAGTACGAACTGCAGGTAGTGGCGGCGCAGGATCGGATCGTGCAACCGCGCAGCGAGTTCAAAGCGGTAAAACTGTAAGTGCAACGGGCCCCGGCGATAGCCACCGGGGCCGAATGTTTACTTCAATCCTTCGGCGTTCAGCGCCGCATCCACCGCCGGGCGCGCCGCAACGCGATCGAACCAGGCCGCCAGATGGGCGTGTTTGCGCACGTCGAACTGCAGGGCGAACGCCCAACGCAACACGGTGAACAGATAGGCGTCGGCCACGCTGAAACGGTTTCCCAACAGGAAGTGCTGCTTCGCCAGCACCGAATCCAGATAGCTGAACTGTTGCTCCAGCCTGGCGCGCGCGATGGTTTTGTATTCCTCGGGCGTTTTCGGGTTGAACAGCGGGCTGAATCCTTTGTGCAGCTCGGTGGCGATGTAGTTCAGCCATTCGATCGCGTGGTAGCGCGACAGAGTGCCCGCCGCCGGGATTAGGTTGCGATCCGGCACACGGTCCGCCAGGTATTGCACGATCGCCACGCCTTCGGTCAGCAGGCTGCCGTCATCCAGCAGCAGCGCTGGGACCTGTCCCTTGGGGTTGATGGCGAGGTAATCGGCGCCGCTCTCGGTTTTCTTCTGCGCCAGATCGACCTTCTCCGCCGTAAAATCCAGCCCTGCCTCACGCAGCACGATATGCGGGGACAGCGAACAGGCGCCGGCTTTATAGAACAGTTTCATCGGAAGCTCCTTGTTGATGACGAATGACGGGCATGCTTAACCTCTCATCGTAGTCCCATAGCACCAAAATTACAGCGGCTTAGCTAACAAATTTAACCGACGATCGCCTCGGCGGGCTGCAGCTGCGCCAGCGTCGCGGCGATCTGCTGCTGCAGCGCCGGCGGCGCCACCTGCATCGGCGAACGCAACTCGTTGGCGATCAGCCCCTGCTGGGCCAGCACCGTCTTGACCGGCGCCGGATTCGGGAAGCTGAACATCTGGTGGATCATCGGCAGCAGCTCATAGAAGTTGCTGCGCGCCGCAGCCAGATCGCCGGCGGCGACCTGCTGCACCAACTGGACGAAACGTTCCGGGTGAACATGCGCGGCGGCGGAGATGGCGCCGGTGCCACCGAGGCACAGCGTGGTGAGGATCAGATTGTCTTCCCCGGTCATCACATCGATTTCGCCATCGGCGATCAGCGCCATGGTGGTGTCAGGGTTGCCGCCGCAGTCCTTGATGGCGGTGATGCGCGGATGGCGTGCGAGCCGGCGCAGCGTAGCCAGCTCCATGGCGATGCCGGTGCGCTGCGGAATGTTGTACAGGATCACCGGCACGGTGGAGGCGTCGGCCAACTGGGTAAAATAGTCGATCAGGCCACATTGCGAAGGGCGGATGTAGTAAGGCGCCGGGATCAGCACGCCGGCGATGTCGCGCAGCTGAATGGCCTGCTGCATCTGCAGCGTGGCGGCCATGTTATTGCCGGAAAGGCCCATCACCACCTGGCGTGCAGGCGCCACTTCCAATACGGCGTCGAGCACCGCCAGCTGTTCTTCTTTGCTCAGCGCGGCGGCTTCACCGGTGGAGCCGCAGACCACCAGACCATCGATGCCGGCGTCGAGCAGGTGCCGCGCCAGGCGTTGCACCGCCGGCAGGTCGACGGCGTCGTGATTGAAAGGGGTAACCATCGCCACCCAAATACCCGAAAATGAGGCCATAAAATATTCCTTCTGTGTGACCGACAGAGAAGCCAGATGAGAAAATTGAAGGCGGGGCGTTGCGTGCCATCCAGTCAGCTCATCTGACGGGACAGCGCGCCCCGGTCAAATGAGCGTCTGTTTCTTCGATGTAACCGCCGCCAAACCGCCAAGGGGCAACGCAGGCGTCATCAGAATATCAGCGTTGCGTGGGTAGGCCATGGCAGTCTCGCGAAAAGGGGGAAGTGGGGTGATAATGAATATTCTTCATCAGGCTGTCAATTTACAACAGATTGATAACATTGTTATTCATGATTCGCCGGTGAGGATGAGTTTGGCTAATAAATAAAAATCCCCGCCGCGGCGGGGAGGGTTGGCTCAGCGCGGCGGGCGGGAGCCGATGGTGGCAGACCAACTGAAAGTGTCGCCACTTGGCCGGTAGCGGTTGGCTTTGCGTTCTGCACGCTCCGCCTTGGCGAGCTTCGCTCTGGCGGCCATGATGCGCGCCACCGCCTCATCCTTGACCTTGTGCTGTTCGGCGTTGGTCAGCGGCCTGCCATGGCTTTTACGCGCCTTGTCCAATTCGGTTTTCACTTCCCGCTGTTCGCTTTCCGTCATCTCTTTCAACGTCAACTTTTTCATCTGTGCCGCCCGTTCGGTGAAGTTGACTTACAGTTTAGCGGCGTTATATGACCGAAAATGTTATGGGCATAACGAAAATGCCCCGTAGGCCGGCATTACACCTCCTCCAGCAGCTCGTCGACAAAGCACCGCATGCGTTCGGTGCGCTGTTCGGCCATCTGCCGCCCGGCGGCGGTCTGGAAGCCGTCTTGCAGCTTGAACAGTTTGGTTTCGAAGTGGTCTAGGCAGAAACGCTTGTCGTCGTATTGACGATGTTCGGCCCGCGGATCGGCGGCGTCATACAGCGCGCTGCGCATGCGGCCGCCGATATAGAAGCAGCGCGCCACGCCGATAAGGCCGATAGCGTCGAGGCGATCGGCATCCTGCAGGATCTTCGCCTCCAGCGTTTGCGGCGGGATGCCGGCGGAAAAACTGTGCGCTTCAATGGCGTGAGCCACCGCCGCGATGTCCGCCGGCGCCCATTCCAGCCGGGCCAGCGTCAGCGTGGCTTGCTCCGCCGCCATGCGCGAGGCCAGATGGCGCTGCGGCGAATTCTTTTCCACCGCCACCGCGTCATGCAGCAGCACCGCCGCACAGAGAATGCGCCGATCGCCGCCTTCCAGCTTGCTGATCCGGCGGCAGTTCTTCCAGACTCGGTGCAGGTGCGCCACATCGTGCGAGCCGTCGTCAGACTCGAGGGTGAGCGGCAGCAGCGCTTGCGCCAACGCCTGATAGGGGGAAAACGGTTGTAACAGCTCTTGCGTCAGCGAGGGTAAAGACACGTTCAGCTCCTGTTGGGGGAAATCGATCAATCAGCATAGCCGCGTCGGATGCCGGGAAAATGACGGCGAAGCGGCTATTGTTTACTAAAGTGCAACTGACTATTGTCATAACTGCGGTTTTTGCAGCGAAACAAGCAACCTAAAATAGCCACGTTCCGCCGTCTCCGCTTGGTGAGAGCCTGTGTCCGCGGAGATGGCCGGAATATCCTCATCAGCCATGGGAGAAGAGACATGCCAACCCCTCTTGAAATAGTGCGCGCGACCTATGAAGGCAGCTCCGAAGAAAACGGCCGTAATCTGCTGGCGGCGCTGGCCCCCGATGCCGAGTGGACCGAAGCCGCCGGTTTCCCTTACGCCGGCACCTATATCGGTCCGGAGAACATCATCAAGAACGTGCATCAGCGTTTAGGCAGCGAATGGCAAGGTTACCGCGCCGACGTCGATCATTTTTACGACGCCGGCGACAATGTGATCGCTCAGGGTTTTTACCACGGCACCTACCGGTCCACCGGCAAATCCTTCAGCGCCTCTTTCGCGCATATTTATACGGTGCGCGCCGGTAAAATCGTGAAGTTCGTGCAGATCGTCGACAGTGCTAAGGTGCTGGAAGCGATGCAGCCTTAATCGCCGCTGCGCTTGCCGAATTTGCGATCGAACTCGCGCCGGTAGCCGCGAGCCTTGTTGCGATCGCGGATCCACAGATAACCGCACACCAGCGCGACCGCTCCCGAGAAGGTGACGTTGCGCATATCCCGGTCATACCAAAACACCAACAACGCATCCAGCGCCGCTACCAGGGCGATCCATTTATACATATGGGATTGGCGCCGCGTGGCGGCGTTGAGTCGCTTTAACTGTCTGGCTTCGTCCAACACCGGTTTTTGCTGCATAGCGTTTCGTTATCATCTGGCTGTTCACGCTAAATTAGCAGAATCCTCCCGGCCGCCGCAAAGATTAACGCGTGCCGTCCTGCGGTTTTCATCGCTCCTGGCGCGATGCTGAAAATTTCTGCGCAGACGCTTGAATTGTCCATTGGGCATGATAGGTTATTTATTCGCTATTTCTGTGTTTTTATTCACTTGCCGCGTGTCATCAAGCTGCCGCATTGAGCGGTTATGGTGAGGGGTTCGACGCATGCGGCGGTTAACTTCGGCAGGAGGATGTGATGAACGATAAAACGGTACGCCCGCAAGATGTGGTTCAACGCCAGCTCGACGCTTATAACGCCCGTGACATCGAGGCCTTTATGGCCTGCTGGGCGGACGATGCGCAGTATTACGAGCACCCCGACACGCTGTTGGCCAGCGGCAAGGCGGCGATCCGCGAACGGCACCTGGCGCGTTTTCGCGAGCCGAGCCTGTATGGTGAACGGATAAAACGCATGGCGGTGGGGAATATGGTGGTCGATCAGGAAGTGGTGACGCGCAACTTCCCGCAGGGGCGCGGCAAAATGGATGTTATCGCCATTTACGAAGTGGAGCAGGGGCGGATCGCCAAAGCCTGGTTCAAAATCGGCCCCTGCGTACCGGACGAAGGCGCGCTCTAACGCTGCGCTATTGCAACGCCATCACCGCCTCTATCTCCACGCACACTGCAGGTGAGAACAACGCGCTGATCGCCATCAATGAGCAGGCCGGCAGCGCGCCGTCGAAGTAGTCAAACAGCACCGGGCGCACGCCCGCCAGATCGGCGATGTCGGTCAGGAACACGCTGATTTTAATCAATGCCTTGAGATTCACGCCTTCGCTGGCGGCGATGGTCGCCAGCTGTTCGAGGATTTCCTGCGTTTGCTCTGACGCGCTCAACCCCTGAGCGTCGGTGGCGAAGGCGGTCAAGCCCGACACGTACAGGCGATCGCCGTGACGCACGGCGTGCACGTAAGGGCCGCCCGGCGTAGGCAATTGCGGATAATTAATGCGTTTTAATGATGTCATGGTCGAACCCCGCGCAAGACCGGTTAATAAAATCGACAAACTTGGTTAGGATACTGATGAAACGGCGGTCAGACGCCGCGCACCGATGATATTTGAGAGTATCATCTCTCTTTATTTTATACGTCGTCTCTCACCTGAATGTGACAGTGCGGCGCAGCTCGGCCACAAGGACGCATGAGACGATGAACCCGCTTTTTACTCCCTACCTGCAACGCTGGCAACTGGAGCAGGACGGCAAAGCCTTCGAAACCCACAGCAGCTTGCTGATGCCGGTGCGTTACCGCGGCGAGGCGGCCATGCTGAAGATCGCCCGCGAGCAGGAAGAGCGCTTCGGCGGTCAACTGATGTGCTGGTGGCGCGGGGAAGGTGCCGCGCAGGTGCTGGCATGGCATGACGACGGCATTCTGCTGGAGCGCGCGCAGGGCGAAGGTTCGTTGGCACAGTTGGTGCGCGACGGCGACGATGAGCAGGCCACGCGGATCCTGTGTCGGGCGATCGCCGCCCTGCATGCGCCGCGTGCCGCGCCGTTGCCCGAGCTGATCCCGCTGCAGGAGTGGTTCAGCTCGCTGTGGCCGGCGGCGCAGGCGCACGGCGGCATGCTGCGCCTCAGCGCCACGGCGGCGGCGGAGCTGCTGAGCAGCCCGCGAGAAGAAAGCGTGCTGCACGGCGATATCCACCATGACAACGTGCTGGACTTCGGCGAACGCGGCTGGCTGGCGATCGATCCCAAGCGCTTGTTCGGCGAACGTGGCTTCGATTACGCCAATATCTTCTGTAATCCCAACTACGGCATCGCGACCGATCCGGCCATTTTCCAGCGGCGCGTGGAACAGGTGTGCCGCCTGGCCGGGCTGGAGCGCCGGCGCTTGCTGCAATGGGTCCTGGCCTGGTCGGGGCTGTCCGCCGCCTGGTTTATGGAAGACGGCCAGGCGGCGGATATCGACTTCCGCGTGGCCGAGCTGGCGGCGCGCGCATTGGATCTCCCGCTGCCGGACGGCGATTCAGGGTTCATCCTGCCAGTAATCGAGCGAGGTTGAAGGGCGTTGCAGGTAGCGTACCTGCTCGCCATCATTGCCGCGCGCCATCGCCTGGTATTTGCCGGAGTCCGGGTACATCACCAGCTCCGGCTGCTCGCGCGTGCTGACGGACAGGTACTTCAGCGGCGCATCGGAGGTGTTGATGATCTGGTGCGGGTATTCCGGGCCGGGCGGAATGAAGATGACATCCCCGCTGACGATCGGCAGCATTTCTCCGGCCACCCGCAGCGTACCGCTGCCTTCCAGAATGATGAACATTTCCTCCTGAGCGTAGTGAAAATGGTATGGGCAGGAACGCATGCCCGGCGCCACGCAATCGAAAGAGGCACCCAGCTTGTCGGCGGCGGTGCCGGTGCCGAGGCGCGCGCCGACGCTGTCATACAGCGGCGGCCGCCGATCGTGCTGCTTATCTACCCGTTCGACATTGCGTATCAGGCGCTGAGCCAACAGCGCCGCTTTCTCAGTCATAAGCTTCCTTGGTGACATTGTCACTTAAAAGTTGACGATAGCCAGAGAGAATCCGTCCCAGCCCTTGCTGCCCACGGTTTGCAATGCGGTGGCGCTCAGGCGGGGTTCCGCAGCCATCATCGTGAAGAATTCGCGTACGCCTTGTACACGGGCGTCGGTACTGGCAGCATCGGTGACTGCGCCATCGCGCACCACGTTGTCACCGATAATCACCGTGCCCGGGCGCGCGAGTTTAAGCGCCCAACGCAGGTAATCCGGATTGCTCGGTTTGTCGGCGTCGATGAAGATCAGATCAAAGGGAGCCAAGACTTGCAGCGCGGGCAGGTGAGCGAGAGCGGGGCCGACGCGCAGTTCGACCTGGCCGGCGAGCCCGGCGCGAGCAATATTCTGGCGGGCGATGGCGGCGTGGTTTTCATCCGCTTCCAGGGTGACCAACGTGCCATCCGCCGGCAGCGCGCGCGCCAGCCAGATGGTGCTGTAGCCGCCCAACGTACCGATTTCCAAAATGCGTTTGGCGTTAATCATGCGGGCGAACAGCTGCAGCAACTTGCCCTGATTCGGTGCCACGTCATGGGCCGGCAGCCCGGCGGCGGCGTTGGCCGCCAGCGCCTGCAACAGGGCATCGTCTTGTTCTACCAGGCTGTCTGCGATATAGCGATCGACCTGGGACCATTGTTCCTTTTCTTTCATGCGGGCCTCGTGCGGGAAACGCAGTGTGCCCATCCAGTGAAGGTGCCGCCGCGCTGCTTGTCAATGCACCGCGTGCGTTTGGCATTTTATGTTGCTGTTCCTCGCCGCGGCAGCGATAGCAGCAGATGGGCGATGGCGCCGCCGACAATGCCCCAGAAGGCCGAACCGATGCCCAGTAATGTGACGCCGGAAGCGGTGATGAGGAAGGCGATCAGCGCCGCGTCGCGCTGTTTCTCATCATGCAGCGCGCGTTGCAGGCTGCCGCCGATGGTGCCGAGCAGCGCCAGCCCGGCGATGGTGTGGATCAGGGCGGCTGGCAACGCGCTGAACAGCAGGCCGATGGCGCCGCCGAACAGCCCGGCCAGCAGGTAGAAACCGCCGGCGGCCACCGCGCCCATATAGCGCCGCTGCGGATCGGGATGCACGTCCGGCCCCATGCAGATGGCGGCGGTGATCGCGGCGATGCACACCGAGAAGCCGCCGAATGGCGCCAGCAGCAGCGCGGTCAGCGCCGTCCAGGCGATCAGCGGCGAGGTGGGAACACGGTAGCCCGCCGCCTGCAGCGTAGCGATGCCGGGCGCGTTCTGCGAAGCCATGGTCACCACGAAGAACGGCACGCCGATGCCGAGCAGCGTCGGCCAGCTGAAGTGCGGTGCGATAAATTCCGGCATGGCGAACGCCGGCGCCTGCTGCGCCAGATGGATATTGCCCTGCAGTGCGGCGATCGCCAGCCCGGCTGCCAGCGTCAGCACGATGGCGTAGCGCGGCAGATAACGGCGGCTGAGCAGATAGGCCAGCCCCATACCGGCGCTGAGAAGGAAATTGAGCTGCAGCGAAGCGAAGGCGTCCAGCCCGAAACGCAGCAGGATCCCCGCCAACATCGCGGCAGAAATCGCCTGCGGAATATAATCCATCAGGCGAGCGAACAGTCCGGTGACGCCGCACAGCAGGATCAGACCCGAGGCGAAGATAAACACGCCGATCGCGTCGTTGATCGGCGTGCCGGGCAGGCTGGTGACCAGCAGCGCCGCGCCGGGCGTCGACCAGGCGGTGAGGATCGGGGTGCGGTAGTAAAGCGAGAGCCCCAGCGAAGTGACGCCCATCGCGATCCCCAGCACGCTCAGCCAACCGCCGATCTGCGCCGGTGTCGCACCCGCGGCGGCGGCGGCCTGGAAAATGATCGCGGCAGAGCTGGTGTAACCGACCAGAACGGCGACGAAGCCGGCCATCACGGCAGGCAGGGTTAGGTGATGCAGGGTGACGGCGGGACGCATGAGCAGCTCCAATCGCGATTTGTGCGTTATAACGCACGGTAAGAAATCAGCATAGCACCGTGCGCTATAGCGCACAAGCGGGTATAATCGGGCGCGATACGCAGAGGAGAACAGGATGCAGGAACTTGCCGGCCATTTGGCGCACACCCTTCGCACGTTGCGCGCGCAGCGCGGCTGGAGTTTGACGCAGGCAGCGGAATTCACCGGCGTCAGCAAAGCGATGCTCGGGCAGATCGAACGCGGCGAATCCAGCCCGACGGTAGCGACGCTATGGAAGATCGCCACCGGTTTCAACGTGGCGTTCTCCGCCTTTCTTGAGGCGTCGCCCGCGCAGCAGCAGGCGACGCTGCACCGTTACGGCGAGCTGCCGGTGTACGATCAGGACAACGCCGATATGCGCGTGGTGCCGCTGTTTCCCTACGATCGCCAACTGGGTTTCGATATGTTCGTCATCGATCTGGCGCCGGGCGCGCTCAGCGAATCGTCGCCCCATGAGCCGGGGGTAATAGAGCATGTGATCGTGATCAGCGGGCGGTTGGAGTTGGCGATAGACGGCGAATGGCACAGCCTGGCGGCCGGCGAGGCGATGCGCTTTCAGGCCGATCGGCCGCACGCCTACCGCAACGCCGGTTCGCAAACGGTGCGCATCCACGATCTGATCCACTATCCTCAATCCTGACTCAACGCGGCGGCCGTGGGCTTTGACTCCGCGCCGCCAAACGCCTACCTTGTTGAAAATGACTCTTATTTCACAGGCTGTCGCCCACGACGGGGCGGCGTTGCAGCCGACTCAAAAGGAGCTTGATTTTGCCGGTCACCAATCGACGTCAGTTCATTAAACTCAGTGCGCAAACCGCAGGAGCCGTATTCGCGATGACTTCATTACCCAACAGTATCCGCCTGGCGATGGCGGCGGAGGGCGGCGCGGCCGCCGGCGATGAATTCCTGTGGCTGGAAGAGCTGCAGGGTAAAAAAGCGCTGCACTGGGTGCAGCAGGAAAATCAACGCACCACTGCGCGCTTCGCCCAGGGCGAAGACTTTCAGCGCATTGAGCGCGAGGTCCTGGATATCCTCAATAAAGACACCCAGATCCCGTGGGTGAGCAAACGCGGGGAGTTCTATTACAACTTCTGGCAGGATAAAGCCAACCCGCGTGGCCTGCTGCGGCGCACCACGCTGGACGAGTATCGCAAGGCCAAACCGGCCTGGGAGACGGTGCTGGATATCGATGCGTTGGGCAAAGCCGAGGGCAAGGATTGGGTCTATCAGGGCTCGCAGCCGTTGGCGCCGGAATACCGCTATTGCCTGATGCAGCTGTCGCCGGACGGCGGTGACGCCACCGAAATCCGCGAATTCGATCTGGTGGCCAAACGCTTCGTCAAAGACGGCTTCAACGTGCCGGTGGCGAAAAGCCGGGTCTCCTGGGTCGATCGGGACACGCTGTTCATCGCCACCGACTTCGGCCCCGGCTCGATGACCCAGTCCGGCTACGCGCGCATCGCCAAACGCTGGCGGCGCGGTACGCCGCTGAGCGCGGCCGAAACGCTGTACGAAGCGCAGCCCGAGGACATGGCGGTCTTTGCCTATCACGACCGCACGCCGGGCTTTGAACGCGATTTCGTCGGCCGCAGTCTGGACTTCTATCGCCGCGACTATTTCTTGCTGGCTCAGGACGGCCGGCAGAAAAAAATCGATATCCCGGCCGACGCCGAGCTGGATACGCATCGGGAATGGCTGCTGATCAAACCGAGCAGCGATTGGGAAGTGGGGGGCAAACGCTATCCGTCCGGCGCACTGCTGGCGGCCAACTTCGATGACTATCTGGCGGGCAAGCGCGAGCTGCAGCTGCTGTTTACCCCGACCGCCGAGCAGGCGCTGAGCGGCTACAGCGGCACCCGCGATCATCTGATCCTCAGCATCATGGATAACGTGGTCAACCGGCTGGAGGTGCTGACGCCGCAGGGCGGCAGCTGGCAACGTCGCCCGCTGGGCAACCCCGGCGCCATCAGCACCATTTCCGCCGGCGGCATCGACGAAGAGAGCAACGCCTATTTCCTGACCGTCAGTGGGTTCCTGCAGCCGACCTCGCTGTACATGGGCAATCTCGACGGCGGTGAGGCGACGCTGCTGAAACAGGCGCCGCAGGACTTTGACGCCGCCGGCTATCAGGTCAGCCAGCATTTCGCGCGCTCCAAAGATGGCACCCGCGTGCCGTATTTCCAGATCGCCGCCAAAGATCTCAAGCTGGACGGCAGCACGCCGACGCTGCTGTATGGCTACGGCGGGTTTGAGGTGCCGCTGTTGCCGGGCTATCTCGGCGGCAAGGCGCCGGCCTGGCTGGAACGCGGCGGGGTATACGTGGTGGCCAACATCCGCGGCGGCGGCGAGTATGGTCCGGCGTGGCATCAGGCGGCGCTCAAGCAGAATCGTCATCGCGCCTATGAGGATTTCGCCGCCGTGGCCGAAGATCTCATCGCACGCAAGGTGACCTCGGCGCCGCATCTCGGCGCACGCGGCGGCAGCAACGGCGGCCTGCTGGTGGGCAATATGCTGACGCTGTATCCGCAGCTGTTCGGCTGCATCGTCTGCGAAGTGCCGCTGTTGGACATGCAGCGCTATACCCAGCTCTCCGCCGGCGCGTCGTGGATCGCGGAATACGGCGATCCGAGCAAGCCAGAGCAGTGGGCCTATCTCAAAACCTTCTCGCCGTACCACAATATTCAGGCGCAGACGGCCTACCCACCGGTGCTGTTCTATACCGCCACCAGCGACGATCGGGTCAACCCGGCCCACGCCCGCAAAATGGCGGCGCGCATGCAGGCGATGGGGTATCAACAGGCTTATTTCTATGAGAATACCGAAGGCGGGCACAGCGCCGCCGCCGACAAGCAGCAGGCAGCGTTCCACAGTGCGCTGGTGAGCGAATTCATGTGGGCTAATCTGAGCGGCAAGCCCAAGTCAGCGTAAGCTCTTTTCTCGCGGGCATAAAAAAACACCGGGGCGTTAACCCCGGTGTTTTTATTTACGCGCTATTCGCCCGGCGATCAGTGAGTCGCAGTGGCTTCCTGCGCTTTCTGATTGGCGTCTTCGCTGGTGTCCAGCGTCATGCGGTACAGTTTCGGCGCGGTCAGCATCATCAGGATAGCGATGACGGCGGTGGCGATACCGATCTGCATAAACACATGGCTGTAGATGGCCAGTGAAGCGTGCGCGTCGTTAATGTCGCTCGGGACGGCGGTCAGACCGGCGACTTTACCGGCGATCAGCGCCGCGGCGGCGGTGGTCAGGAACCAGGAGCCCATGATGAAGCCCATCAGACGCTGCGGCACCAACTGCGCCACCATCGCCAGGCCCAGACCGGAAATCATCAGCTCGCCGATGCTCTGCAGCGCGTAGCTGAGGATCAGCCAGTTGACCGATACGATGCCCTGTTCGTTGGCGAAGCTGGCGCCCCATGGCAGCACCAGGAAGGCGCAGGAGCACAGGATCATGCCGAAAGCGAACTTGTGCGGCATCGGCAGGCGATCGCCCATTTTGTTATACAGCGCGGCCAGAATCGGGCTGGCGAGCATGATCCAGAACGGGTTCAGCGCCTGGTACTGCTCCGGCTCGAAGGCGACGCCGAGGATGCTGTGTTCCACGTTGTGGATGGCGAAGAAGTTCAGCGAGGTTGGCATCTGGCTGTACAGCACAAAGAACACCACCGCTTCCAGCATCAGCAGGAAGGCGACGATCATCTTGCGGCGTGCGGCGCCGTGCAGGGCGAAGGTTTCCTTGGCGAACACCAGAACGATGCCGGCGGAGATGAGGGCCAGCGCCCAGCGTGCAATCACCTGGTTGTGCAGCAGCCAGCTGGAAACGGCGACCAGCGCCACGATGCCGACCAGCACCATCAGCAGTTTCGGCAGATGCAGCGGCTTGAAGTCAGGTTTGGAGCCGTTTTTCTTCACCCATTTGTGGCACAGCATAAAGTTGACCAGGGTGATCAGCATGCCGACCACGCTCAGGGAGAACGCCACGCTCCAGCCGTATTTCGCCGCCAGCCAAGGGGTCGCCAGCATGGAGAAGAAGGAACCGATGTTCACCGACATATAGTACATGGTGAAGGCGCCATCGAGACGCGGGTCGTCTTTCTCATAGCAGGTGGACAGCAGGGAGGACGGGTTGGCCTTGAACAGGCCGCTGCCCACGGCGATGGTCGCCATGCCCAGATAGACCCAGAAGATGTCGTGACCGGAGTAGGCCACCATGGCGTAACCGGCGGCCAGCACCAACGCGCCGAGCACGATCACGCGCTTGGAGCCCAGCACTTTGTCGCCCAGCCAGCCGCCGATGGCGACGAAGCCGTACACCAGGGCGCTGAAGGAAGAGAACAGGGTGATGGAGTCGGCTTCGCTCAGGCCGAGCATCTTGACCAGATAAACCGCCATGATGCCCTGCAGGCCGTAGTAGCCGAAACGCTCCCACAGTTCGATCGAGAAGATCAGATAGAACGCTTTCGGTTGTTTGAACGCGTTAAGGCTCACGCTCTCCGGATGTTGGTTGTTTGCTGTTGACACTGGTACCTCTGTTTTTTCGCAGCCCGTCTTTTGAGGACGGGAAAGTACAAAAGTTGATGCGGAACGGCATCCTTTTGCGTTGTTATAGGATGGGGACGGCGGTTAATGTTCACTATCTTTGTCAACGTGGCAAGCAGTTTGTCATATTCGGTTACATTTAACGCCGGCAGGATTATGCCGCGATGTTGCAAATGTTATGCAGTATTAACTTTCGGGTTTTAATGGTTTGCCGATTTTTTGTTTTGATTAAAAGCTATACCAATTTTAAACAGGGATATATTCTGCTGAATTGCTATTTTTTAGCGCATCAGTGTATGTGTGGTTATTAATCCGTTGGAATGTTGTGTATATGGCGTGTTTTGTAAAATTAAAGAAATTTAGGAAAATGGGGCTGGCATTTGTGAACGCCTTGTGATCCTCAAAGCGTGACGGTCACCGCAATTTTCGACTAATTTTTCGCTTGAAAATAACGCTGCGATGGTTTTTGCACTGAAAACCGCGATAACGCCGGGGTTACTGCTGCGCGATATCACATTTCCGATAAAAAAGAGGCGCTGGCGGGGGGAGAGGAAGCGGCGGGTGCGGTTTGCCGCACCCAACTGACTCAGGATTCCGGATAAACCTTCTCTTTATATTCACACAGGTCTTCGATAATGCAGGAGCCGCAGCGCGGTTTGCGCGCGATGCAGGTGTAGCGGCCGTGCAGGATCAGCCAGTGATGGCAATCGACCTTGAATTCGGCGGGCACCACCTTCAACAGCTTCTCTTCCACCTGATCGACGTTCTTGCCCGGCGCAAAGTGGGTGCGGTTGCACACCCGGAAGATATGGGTGTCCACGGCGATGGTCGCCCAGCCGAAGGCGGTGTTGAGCACCACGTTGGCGGTCTTGCGGCCGACGCCCGGCAGCGCTTCCAGCGCAGCGCGATCCTCCGGCACTTCGCCACCGTGCAGCTCCAGCAGCATGCGGCAGGTTTTGATCACGTTTTCGGCCTTGCTGTTGAACAGGCCGATGGTCTTGATGTATTCCTTGACGCCATCAACCCCCAGCGCCAGCATGGCGGCGGGGGTATTGGCGACCGGATAAAGTTTGGCGGTCGCCTTGTTGACGCTCACGTCGGTGGCCTGCGCGGACAGCAGCACGGCGATCAGCAGCTCAAACGGCGTGGTGTACACCAGTTCGGTGGTCGGGTGCGGATTGTTGTCGCGCAGCCGGGTCAGAATTTCCAGTCGCTTCTGTTTATTCATCAGGCCTTCTCAGCGTGTCCTTGCTCCAGCAGCGGCTCCACCGCCACGGCGCGGGCTTTGCGCGCCTTCATTTTTTCGTCGATCAGATATTTGACCGCCAGCAGCAACCCCAGGCCGATAAAGGCGCCCGGCGGCAGCATGGCCAGCAGGAACGGGCTGTCGAAATGCACCACTTCGATGCGCAGCGATTTGGCCCAGCCGCCCAACAGCTGATCGGCGCCGTCGAACAGCGTACCGTTGCCCAACAGTTCACGCATCGAGCCCAGCGTCACCATCACGCCGGTGGCGCCAAGGCCGATGGCCATACCGTCCAGCGCCGAGAGGCCGACCGGTTTCTTGGCGGCCACCGCTTCGGCGCGGCCCACCACGATGCAGTTAGTCACGATCAGCGGAATAAAAATACCGAGCGATTGATATAGGCCGAAGGCATAGGCGTTGATCAGCATCTGCACGATGCTTACCACCGCAGCGATGATCATCACGTAGATCGGAATACGCACTTCGCTCGGCACCCAGCGGCGCACCGCGGAGATGGAGGCGTTGGTCAGCGTCAACACCAACGTGGTGGCCAGCCCCAGCCCCAGCGCGTTAGTGACGGTGGAGGTCACCGCCAGCAGCGGACACATGCCCAGCAGCTGCACCAGGGCGGAGTTGTTCTTCCACAGCCCCTGGACGATCAATTCTTTGGCTTCACTCATTCGGCGGCTCCACACACAGGTAAGCTTTCAAGTTTAGGCGGCAACGTTTCCATATACAACGCGGTGCGGCGCACCGCATTGACCACCGCTCGCGGGGTGATGGTGGCGCCGGTGAATTGGTCGAACATGCCGCCGTCTTTCTTCACCGCCCAGCGTTTGTCTGCCGGGCCTTCGATTTTCTTGCCGCTGAAGAAGGAAATCCAGTCGGAAATGCGCAGTTCAATTTTGTCACCCAGCCCCGGCGTTTCGTGGTGTTCAATCACCCGGGTGCCGAGCACCGTGCCGCTGAAATCGGCGCCGACCAGCAGCTTGATGGCGCCGGAATAGCCGTCCGGCGCGGTGGTTTCCAGCGCGGCGGCGGTCGGTTGCCCGTTTTTGCGCGCCAGATACAAACGGTGCGGCGCGCTGTCGCCCAGCGCCGGATCGCTGACCAGGAAGCATTCGTTCTGCATGACGTTGTCGTAGTTTTCCGGCGGCACCACCTGATCGAGCAGCGCTTTTTGCTGCAGCGCGGCCTGATGGGCGATGGTGGTTTTCGTCAGGGCGTAGACCACGGCGGTCAGGCCGGTGGTGACCGCCGCAAACACCGCCAGCGTGGTGCCGTGCTTTCTCATGGAATTCAGCATGACGGCTCCTTAGCGATGGCCATACACGCGCGGCTGCGTGTAGTGGTCGATTAATGGGACGGTGATGTTGGCCAACAGCACGGCGAAGGCCACGCCGTCGGGGTAGCCGCCATAAACGCGGATCAGCCAGACCAGCACGCCGATCAGCGCGCCGTAGATCAGGCGGCCCTTCGGCGTCGTGGAGGCGCTGACCGGATCGGTGGCGATAAAGAACGCGCCCAGCATGCTGGCGCCAGAAAACAGGTGGATCAGCGGCGAAGCCTGATGCGCCGGATCGAGCCACCAGGCCAGACCCGAACAGAAGGCGATGGCGGCCAACATGCTGAAGGGGATCTGCCAATGGATCAGACGACGCGCCAGCATAAACAGACCGCCGGCCAGGAAGCCGAGGTTGACCCACTGCCAGCCGATGCCGGCCAGCGCGCCGCCGAACAGCGGCTGCTGCAGCACCTGTTCGACGCTGTGGCCGCTGCGCAGGCCGGTCTTGAAACCGTCGAGCGGGGTCGCCTGGCTGATGCCGTCAACGCCCATTTGCAGTTCGTGCAGCGTCGCGCCCTGTGCGGTATGGCCGCTGAAAATGGTCAGCAGCACGTCGTGGAACGACAGCGCGGCGGCGCGCAGTTCATCCGGCGGCAACCAGCTGGTCATTTGCACCGGGAAGGAGATCAGCAGCACCACGTAACCGACCATCGCCGGGTTGAACGGATTTTGCCCAAGGCCGCCATACAGCTGTTTGGCGATGACGATGGCGAAGAAGGTGCCGATGACGATCATCCACCACGGGGCCAGCGGCGGCAGGCTGATGCCGAGCAGCAGCGCGGTCAGCAGGGCGGAGTTATCCGCGAGCCGGCTGCGCACCGGCAGCTTGCGCAGCCTGAGGATCGCGCCTTCTGCAACCAGCGCGACGATCGCCGCCAGCGCCACCTGAATCAGCACGCCGTAACCGAAGAACCAAATCTGCGCTGCGATGCCGGGAATGCAGGCCAACATGACCCACAGCATAATGCGGCTGGTGCTTTGCTGGTTGTGGGTGAAAGGCGAGCTGGCGATGTGTAAGCCTTTGGCGGCTGTGGGTGATACCGGCCTGAACTTCATAGAGTAACGATACCTTCTGCGCCGCGCCTGCGGCAGTTTCGATGCGCCGTTTTGCGGGCGCGGCAAAAATGATAGCCGAGCATTCTACCTGATTCGATGCGAGGGTAATACGCCTTAATGATAGGGGTATTCGGCTTTTCGCACCTGCGGCGATCGGGGTGGCGCGATTTGATTTTTTTTTGGCCGTAAAATCGGCTAACGTGAGGAAATGTCAGTGGAACTTACGCCGCCAGTGGCTACGGAAAACGGGGTAACCGTATGAATGAGATATCATTTTTCTCCAGATTTCCGCACAAAATAACAACTTTCACATAATCCGTGTAGGTTACTATCGCGAACATTATTGAGTTAGTGAATCCATAATAATGACAAATGAAGATATTTTTTTTATTGAAGAGCTAATTGAGTGGGTGGAAATACACCTGGAGAAACGGCCAAACCTGGATGAAGTCGCGCGTATTTCGGGCTATTCCAAGTGGCATCTGCAGCGTAAATTCAAGCGTATTACCGGCATTCAACTCGCCACCTATATCCGTTCGCGCATCCTGACGCGCGCCGCGGTGGCGCTGCGCATTACCCGCCGTTCCATCATCGACATCTCCGACGAGCTGGGCTTTGACTCGCAGCAGACCTTTACCCGCATGTTCAAGCAGCGCTTCGGCACCACGCCCAACCGCTATCGCTCGATGGAGCACTGGGACGTGAAAAACCTGATGCCGCGCTTTAACTTCGAAGCCAGCTATGGCGCCGGCTATTATCCAGAGGTGAAGCGGCTGACGCTGCCCGAGATGCAACTGGTCGGCTTCTCGCGCCGGCTGGATTTCGCCTCGGAACAGGAACTGGAGTACTCCTCCTGCATGGCGATGAAGGATGAAATTTTCAACGATTTCTTCAAGGGGCTGCATGTCGACTGCCGGCGGATTTATAGCATCTATTCCCCGCAAGCCGGGGAAGGCGACGAGCTGTCATCCACCCTGGTCATGGCGGTCGACCCTGAGCACAGAAAGGATATTCTTTCCAACCATCAGATAGACACCATCCATTTGCCAAGCCGCGAGTTTATCTCCATCAACCACAAGGGTACGGCGAAAGAGTGCCTGCAGTTCTTCGGTTACCTGATGTCGCATGTGATGCCGGGGCTGAAGGATAAGGTGCGCGGCAGTTTAGAAATGGAGATCATTCAAACCAAAGAGTGGAACCCAGAGTCTAAGCTGCGTCAGATTGAAGTGGATTACACCTACCTGATCTCTATCGATTAAACGGCGCCCGGGTTCGGCCAGGCGCCGCTGTCATCATTTGTCTTCCGTTTCCGCCGCCAGCGATTCTCTGGCGGCTTTTTTGGCTTTGGCGCGGGCGATGGCCGCCGCAACCGCCGCCTTGCGCGGGTCTTCCTCGGCGGCAGCCGGGGCCGGTTCTGCCGATGCCGGGGCGTCCGCCTGCTGCGCGGCTTTCTTGGCTTTGGCACGGGCGATGGCCGCCGCAACCGCCGCCTTGCGTGGATCTTCCTCGGCGGCAGCCGGGGCCGGTTCTGCCGATGCCGGGGCGTCCGCCTGCTGCGCGGCTTTCTTGGCTTTGGCGCGGGCGATGGCCGCCGCAACCGCCGCCTTGCGCGGATCTTCCTCGGCGGTAGCCGGGGCCGGTTCTGCCGATGCCGGGGCGTCCGCCTGCTGCGCGGCTTTCTTGGCTTTGGCGCGGGCGATGGCCGCCGCAACCGCAGCCTTGCGCGGATCTTCCTCGGTGGCCGCCGGGGCCGGTTCCGCCGCCGCCGGGGCGTCCGCCTGCTGCGCGGCTTTTTTGGCTTTTACACGTGCCAACGCCGCCGCGACCGCCGCCTTGCGCGGATCTTCTTCGGTGGCAGCCGGGGCAGGTTCCGCCTCAGCTGGCGTGCCAGCCTGCTGCTCCGCTTTTTTGGCTTTCACGCGGGCCAGGGCGGCCGCAACGGCTGCTTTACGCGGATCGTCCTCTGTGGCGGCAGGGGCGGAGCCGTCTGCGGCCGGCGCTTCTTTGCGGGCTTTCACGCGGGCCAGCGCCGCGGCCACGGCGGCTTTACGCGCGTCGTCGCCGGCGGCCGCCGGTGGCGTTTCTGTTTCCGCTTCGGTTGCCAACTGGGCGCGACGCTCGCGCGCCTGCGCTTTACGCGCCTCGCGGGCGGCGATCATCTCGCTGTTATCCGGCTGTTGGCCGTCGACCGGCATGACTGTCGCTTCGGCATTCTTGCTGCGCACCCGCGCCAGCGCGGCCTGCACCGCACCCTGATCGTCATCGGTCAGTTTGACGGCGGCCTTTTTATGTCGCTCTTCACGCGCCAGTTTTTCACGCTCCAGGCGCGCCAGTTTGGCTTCGTAACGCGCCTTGGCCTCGGCGGTGCGCGCCGCTTCCAGATCGATGGCCTTGATCTCGGCCTTTTCCTGGCGGTAGTACTGCACCAACGGAATGTTGCTGGGGCAGACGAACGCACAGGCGCCGCATTCGATGCAGTCGAACAGGTTATGGTTGCGCGCCTTGTCGTGCTCCTGCCCGCGGCTGAACCAGTAAAGCTGCTGCGGCAGCAGCCCGGCGGGGCAAGCGTCTACGCACAGGCCGCAGCGAATGCAGGATTGCTCCGGCTCCTGCGGCGTCATTTCATCGACCGTCGGCGCCAGAATGCAGTTGCTGATCTTGACGATCGGCACGTTCAGCGCGGGCAGGGTGAAGCCCATCAGCGGGCCGCCCATCACCACCATTTGCTGTGCCTGCGGGCGGAAACCGACGAAGTCGAGCAGGTGCTGCACCGGCGTGCCGATGCGGGCCCACAGGTTGCCCGGGCGCTCGATTGCTTCGCCGGTCAGGGTTACCACGCGCTCAATCAGCGGTTCGCCGTCGACGATCGCTCGCTTGATGGCGAAGGCGGTGCCGACGTTTTGCATCAGTACGCCGATAGCCGAGGAGTGCTTGCCGTGCGGCACTTCCTTGCCGGTCAAAATTTTGGTCAGCTGCTTGGCGCCGCCGGACGGGTATTTGGTGGGGATGACGCGCAGCGCAATGCCGGACTGGCCGCGCAGCGCCTGTTTCAGCGCCGCGATCGCCGCCGGCTTGTTGTCTTCGATACCGATCAGCGTGACCTTGGGCTGCAGAATGTGTTGCAGGATCTGCGTACCTTCAACGATCTGGTCGGCGTGCTCCTGCATCAGGCGATCGTCGGCGGTGATGTAAGGCTCGCACTCGGCGGCGTTGAGGATCAGCGTTTCCACGCCGCTCATGCCGCCATGCAGTTTGCTGGCGGTCGGGAAACCGGCGCCGCCCAGACCGGCGATGCCGGCCTGATGGATACGCTCAATCAACTCGGCTGCGGGCGATTGGCGATAGTCCGCCACCGGATCGCGATCGCACCAGCGATCTTCTCCGTCCGCCTCGATGATCACGCACAGCTCCGTCAGTCCGGAAGGATGGGCGGTGATGTGCGGCGCGATGGCGCTAACGGTGCCCGAGGTGGGCGCGTGCACCGGCACGGTGCGGCCGCGGCCGACGGTCAACGGTTGGCCTTTCAGCACCCGATCGCCGGGGTTGACGCACAGTTCGCCTTCCGGCCCCAGATGCTGCTGCAGCGGGATGATAAAGGTGTTGGGCAGAGGAGCGACACGCAGCGGCGCACCGCTGGACTGAGTCTTCATTTCCTGCGGATGGATCCCGCCGTCGAAATCCCAGATCCGGTCTTTTTTAAAGGCGGCGAACAGATTAAGCATGTTGCTCCACGTGGATCACTTGCACCGGGATCGTCTTCATGTCCCACTTCCAGTTGGCGGTGGTGGTGGCGACCGGTCTCATTTCAATACAGTCGGTAGGGCAAGGGGCGACGCACAGATCGCAGCCGGTACAGAGGTCGGTGATGACGGTGTGCATGGCGCGAGTGGCGCCGACGATGGCGTCCACCGGGCAGGCCTGAATGCATTTGGTACAGCCGATGCAGTTGGCCTCGTCGATATAGGCCACCTTACGCTCCGGCTCGGCGGCGGCTTCGCTGCCCAGCGGCTGCGGTTCGACGTTGAGCAGCTCCGCCAGTTTCAGCATCACCTGTTCACCGCCCGGCGCGCATTTGTTGATCATCTCGCCGTTGGCCACCGCCTCGGCGTAAGGGCGGCAACCGGGGTAGCCGCACTGCCCGCACTGGCTCTGCGGCAGGATCGCGTCGACCTGCTCGGCGACCGGATCCTCTTCCACCTCAAAACGGCGCGCGGCGTAGCCCAGCACCAGTCCGAACAGCAGCCCGAGCGCGCTTAAAGCCGCGATAGCTATCCACAACGCAGTCATTAGAATTTCACCAGCCCGGTAAAGCCCATAAAGGCCAGCGACATCAGCCCGGCGGTGATCAGCGCGATCGAGGAGCCGCGGAACGGCGCCGGCACGTCGGCGACCGCCAGACGTTCGCGGATGGCGGCGAACAGCACCATCACCAGCGAGAAACCGGCGGCTGCGCTGAAGCCGTAAACGGCGGACTGCAGGAAGTTATAGCCGAGGTTAACGTTAAGCAACGCCACGCCAAGCACCGCGCAGTTGGTGGTGATCAGCGGCAGGAAGATGCCCAGCAGGCGGTAGAGCGCCGGGCTGGTCTTGCGCACCACCATCTCGGTGAACTGCACCACGACGGCGATCACCAGAATGAAGGAGAGCGTGCGCAGATACACCAGATCCAGCGGAACCAGAATAAAGGTGTTGATCACCCAGGCGCTGACGGAGGCCAGCGTCATGACGAAGGTGGTGGCCATTCCCATGCCGATGGCGCTTTCCAGCTTCTTGGAAACGCCGAGGAACGGGCACAGGCCAAGAAACTTCACCAGAACGAAGTTGTTCACCAGTACGGTGCCGACAAACAGGAGCAGGTATTCGGTCATTGCGATGCCTAAAAAAATAAAAGCCGCCTATTATCGGGAATCGGCGGCCGGACGACAACATATGAATCGCAGGGGTATTGCCTTTTTTGGTGAAAATTTACACAAATCACCCAATAAAACGTGCTGCAAGCGCCATTAACGCTCGGTAAAGGTACCTTTAACCCGCTGCGAACGCTTGATGTAAGGCACCAGCAGCGCCGCCATCAGCAACGGCCAGCCGAGGCTGCGCACCGCCACTTCGTCCGGCACCGGCGCGAAGGCGAAGGCTTTCACCGCCAGGAGCACGGTTATCAGCAGCCACAGCAGGAACAGTTTGGGGAAGCGCTGCGAGCGTTGGCAAAACAGCCACAGCAGCCACAGGGTGAAGCACCACATCAAGAGCGTGGTCAGCACCGAAAAATACCACTGCAGGGTAAACGCCTGGGCGTTGGTCAGCAGATAGTCGCGCGATTCGGGCATGAAGATCGCCATGGCGTACAGGAGCAGCATCAGGCTGGCGCTGAGCAGGGTGACGATCAGATAGGCCATCGGGGCCAACAACCAACCGCCGATACGAGAGTATTCAGCTTGAGACATAAACGGCTTCCTGATTGAAACGGGGATCACAGGCGGCATAGCTTAGCGGGTAATAGCGGCTTCGTCATCCCTATCAACCAGATAGCCCGGCATTGCGGCGCCGGGCCGCACGTTTGGCCACTCCGGCGCCGGGGCGTCCCCCGTGTCGAATTAACATCTCATTTACTTCTTGTTCCATCCGGCCGCATGGTGTCAAATCGAAAGGGTCTGTCGTGAGCCTGCAAGAGGAAATTCCATGGCTGAGAAAATTCGTGTCGGGCTGGTCGGTTACGGCTACGCCGGCAAAACCTTTCATGCGCCGCTGATCGCCGGCACGCCGGGGCTGGAGCTGGCGGCCGTCTCCAGCAGCGATGCCGGCAAAGTGCACGCCGACTGGCCGTCGATGACGGTGGTGGGCGATGCGCAGGCGCTGTTCGCCGATCCGACCCTCGATTTGATCGTGATTCCCACCCCTAATGACACCCATTTCCCGCTGGCGCAACAGGCGCTGGCCGCCGGCAAGCATGTGGTGGTGGATAAACCCTTCACCGTGACGCTGTCACAAGCTCAGGCGCTGCAACAGCAGGCGCAGCAGAGCGGTTTACTGCTGTCGGTGTTCCACAACCGTCGCTGGGACAGCGATTTCCTGACCCTTAAAGCGTTGCTGAACGACGGTTCGCTGGGCGAGGTGGTGTACTTCGAATCGCACTTCGATCGCTACCGGCCGCAGGTGCGTCAGCGCTGGCGCGAACAGGGCGGCGTCGGCAGCGGCATCTGGTTCGATTTGGGGCCGCATCTGCTCGATCAGGCGCTGCAATTATTCGGCAAGCCCGACCGGCTGTTTGTCGATCTGGGTGAGCTGCGGCCGGGGGCGCAGGCGGTGGACTATTTCCACGCGCTGCTGAACTATGGCGATCGGCGCGTGGTGCTGCACGCCAGCATGCTGGCGGCGGCGGAGAGCCCGCGTTATGTGGTGCACGGCACCCGCGGCAGCTATGTCAAATATGGCCTGGATCCGCAGGAAGACCGACTGAAGGCCGGCGAGCGCCTGCCGCAGGCCGACTGGGGCTATGACATGCGCGATGGTGTAGTGACGCTGTCACGTGGTGATCTGCTGGCGGAACAGCCGCTGCTCAATATTCCCGGCAATTACCCGGCTTATTACGCCGCGGTGCGCGACGCCATCGCCGGCATCGCTGAAAATCCGGTGCCGGCCGCCGATGCTATCGCGGTGATGGCGTTGATCGAACTGGGGTTGGAATCGGCCCGGCTGCAGCAGGCGCTGCCGGTGGCCTGATCCCGTCCGTTTCTCAGCGGCTCGGTGCACAACGCCGGGCCTTTTCATGATGTTAGGTGCAAGGAAATCCGTTTCATGTCCTGGTTGCAGCGTTTGCGCATTGATAAATTTTTACTGGTTCTGATTTTGGTGGTGATCGTCGCCTCGCTGTTCCCCTGCGAAGGCATCTGGAAAACCTTCTTCGAACACCTGACCACCGCCGCCATCGCGCTGCTGTTCTTTATGCACGGCGCCAAGCTGTCGCGCGAGGCGATCGTTGCCGGCATGAGCCACTGGAAGCTGCATCTGCTGGTGTTCCTCAGCACCTTTGCGCTGTTCCCGCTGCTCGGGCTGGCGATGAACCTGCTGGTGCCGGGCGTCATGACGCCGACGGTCTATCTCGGCTTCCTCTATCTGTGCGCGTTGCCGGCTACGGTGCAGTCTGCCATCGCCTTTACTTCGGCGGCGGGCGGCAACGTGGCGGCGGCGATTTGCAGCGCCTCGGCGTCGAGCATTCTTGGCGTGTTTCTGTCGCCGCTGCTGGTGGGGGCGTTGATGCATACCCAGGGCGGCAATACCGACGTACTGCACGCCATCGGTTCGATCATTCTGCAATTGATGGTGCCGTTTGTGGTCGGCCACCTGGCGCGGCCGCTGATCGGCAAGTGGGTCGATCGCCATCGCAAGCTCATCAATCTGACCGACCGCTCGTCGATCCTGCTGGTCGTCTACACCGCGTTCAGCGCGGCGGTGGTGGAAGGCATTTGGCATCGCATCGACGGCTGGTCGCTGTTGACCATTCTGGTGATGTCGCTGGTGCTGTTGACGGTGGTGTTGGTGATCAATACCTACGCGGCGCGCTGGCTGGGCTTCAACACCGCCGACGAGATCACCATCGTGTTCTGCGGCTCGAAAAAGAGTCTGGCGAACGGCATTCCGATGGCCAATGTGCTGTTCCCGGCTGCGGCGGTGGGCGCCATGGTGCTGCCTCTGATGATTTTCCACCAGGTTCAACTGATGGTGTGTGCGGTGTTGGCGCAGCGCTATGCGCGCAAAACCGCCAAACAGCGGGAGCAGGCCGAGGCGCTGGCGACCAAATAGACCGTAGGCCGCTAGCGGCAGCACAGCGCGTCGAGCAGAAAGTCGGCGCGCTCGTCGGGTGAGGCACGCGGCAGTTCCTGCAGTCGATAACCCGATCGGCGGTAGACGGCCACCATCGCTTGGTAGGTCTGCTCGGCTTCGGCGAAAGATTGTTTTCTCTCGCTGTCCTGCGCGTAGATCGCTCGCCATGGTGGGGCGATGAACACCGTATCGGCATAGCGAAAATCGGCGACCGCCGCCGTTAAGGGAGCGGGGATCGATAATCCGCACAGCGTCAGGTAACCGGCGATATCCGGCAGGCCGCGATCGAAGAACCAGCATGTTGCGCCCGTCGCTTCCCGCCATGAACGCAGTTCCCAATCCAGCATCCGCTCGGCGAAAGCCTGGCGATCGCCCCATGGCAGCGCATTGCCGCCAATACTCACCTGATCCTGAATAATCGCCCGACCCGCCTCCTGCGAATGCGGGTAACCGCGGCGATGGAGAACGTCGATGAGCGTGCTTTTGCCCGAACCCGGGCCGCCGGTCAGCACGATGCGGCGTAGTTTGTCAGACATACGGAATTCCTCTATTGCGTCAGAGTTATGGATGAAAACAGCGAGAAAGACGGGCAGGCGGAAGAAAACGGGAGGTGAGAAGAAGGCGCCGTTTGGCGCCTTGGGGGGATTTAACCCTGAACTTTGGCGCGCAGCGCCTGTTTTTCCTGCTCGCTGAGGAACGCCAGCTTGAGGCCGTTTTCCTGCGCGGTGCGGATTTCTTCCGGCGTCAGCCCGGCCTGCGGCGCGGCGACGCGGTATTCGTGCTCGATCTCGATGCCCTGAACCGCCGGATCGTCGGTGTTGATCGACGCCAGCACGCCGTGGCGCAGGAAGGTGGCCAGCGGATGCTGCGCCAGTGATGGCACGGTGCTGGTCTGGATGTTGGAGGTCAGGCAGGACTCGATGCCGATGCCATGTTCCGCCAGGAAGTCCATCAGCGCCGGATCTTCGACCGCTTTCACCCCGTGGCCGATACGCTCGGCGCCCAGCTCGCGGATCGCCTGCCAGATGCTTTCCGGGCCGGCGGCTTCGCCCGCGTGTACGGTGATGCGCAGACCGGCGTCGCGCGCGCGGTTGAAGTGGTTGAGGAACAGGCTGCCGGGGAAGCCCAGCTCATCGCCCGCCAAATCCAACGCGGTAATGCCGTCGCGGTGCGCCAGCAGTCCTTCCAGCTCCTGCAGACAGGCAGCCTCGCCAAAGGTGCGGCTCATGATGCCGATCAGGCGAATGTCGATGTCGCGATCGCGGCAGCCCGAACGGATCCCGTCGATCACCGCTTCCACCACGCCGGCGACCGGCAGCTGGTGCTTCATCGCCATGTAGTAAGGGGAAAAGCGCAGCTCGGCGTAGTGCAGGCCGGCATTGGCGGCATCCTCGACGTTTTCATAAGCCACCCGGCGGCAGGCGTCCAGATCGCCCAGCACCGCCACACCCCAGTCCAGTTTCTGCAGGAAGCTGACCAGATCCGGTTCAGCGTGGGTGATCTGCACGTGCGGGCACAGGCTCTCCAAATCGTTGGCCGGCAGGGCGAGATTGAACTGGCGACCGAGGTCGAGAATCGTCTGCGCGCGGATGTTGCCGTCGAGATGGCGGTGAATATCGGTAAGCGGAAGGCGGGGATCGATCATGCTGGGCACTCGCTGATTATCGTAGGTAAAGTGCAGAACAGTATAAAAACAAATGGATGAAACTTGCCATTGCGTTGCATAAAAAAGTGACTTACATCACAAATAATCCCAGGGATAGCGCATTATCACCCTCATTCAGGCCTTCAACACGCTGATGCCCGCCTGCTGCAACGGCGCGATCAATGCGTCGTCGGTGGCGCGTTCAACGATGACGGTGTGCGCCAACGTAATATCGCCGATCGCATATTGTGAGGCGGCATTGAGTTTGGCGGCAGAGGCCAGCACGACGGTTTCCGCCGCACGGGCCGCCAGCGCGCGCTTGATGTAGGCTTCTTCCAGATCGCCGGTGCTCAGCCCCGCAGTGGGGTGTACGCCGGTTACGCCCATAAAATAGATATCGGCGCGGATATGCGACATCGCTTCCACCGCGGCGGCGCCGACGCTAACGATCGAATGCTTATACAGCCGGCCGCCGATCAGGATCACCTCCACCGTGGGGTGATCGGCCAAACCTACGGCGACGCTGGGGCTGTGGGTGACGACGGTGGCGTTGAGGTTGGCCGGCAGTTGCCTGACCAACTCGGCGGAAGTGGTGCCACCATCAATGATCACCACCTGGCCGGGGGCGATCAGCGCCGCCGCCGCTTTGGCGATCGCGCGTTTGGCGCCGGATTCCAAGTGATTGCGTTCGGCGAAGCTGGCGATGGCGGAAGAAACCGGCAGGGCGCCGCCGTGTACCCGCTGCAATAACCCCTCTGCGTCCAGTTCGCGCAGATCGCGCCGGACAGTGTCTTCCGACAGCCCGAACAGCTCGCTGAGTTGCTTGGCCAACACCTGGCCGTCCTGAGCCAGTTTTTCCAGGATGATTTTCTTGCGCTGGCTGGTCAACATGGCCATTTTCCCCTCAAATTTGCTTTGCACGAAATATCTTGATCATACACGAAGCTGCACGATAGTATCAATTTCCTTCCTATGGCGGAGAAAAACCATGATTGCCACCAAAGACCGAGTCCGCATTGTCGAAACCCGGGTGTTGTCCGATGACTGGTATCTGCTGAAAAAAACCACCTTTGATTTTCTGCGGCGCGACGGCGTCTGGCAGCGGCAGAGCCGCGAGACTTACGATCGCGGTGATGGCGCCACCATTTTGCTGTTCAACCGGCAGGCGAAGACGGTGATCCTGACGCGCCAGTTTCGCTTTCCGGTCTTCGTCAACGGCCATGACGGCATGTTGATTGAAGCTGCCGCCGGGTTATTGGACGACGCGTCTCCTGAGGCGCGCATTCGCGCAGAAGCCGAAGAGGAAACCGGCTATTTCGTGCAGAACGTGGAGAAAGTGTTCGAGGCGTACATGAGCCCCGGCTCGGTCACCGAGAAGCTGCACTTTTTCGTCGGCGAATATCAGGCGGCCGACCGCATCAACGAGGGCGGCGGGGTGGCGGCGGAGGGCGAAGATCTGGAGGTGATCGAGCTGCCGCTGACGCAGGCCCTGCAGGCGATTCGTCAAGGCGCGATCGTTGACGCCAAAACCATCATGCTGCTGCAGTTTGTCGCCTTGAATCGGATGCTGGAGGAAGAACCATGAAGGCCCAACAAATTTTGATCGCCGGCCCCTATCGCAGCGGCACCGAGGGCGATCCGGCGCGCATCGCCGCCAATCTGGCGCGCCTGGAACAGGCGGCGCTGGCGGTCTATCTGCGGGGACATGTACCGGTGATCGGCGAATGGTTGGCGCTGCCTCTGGCGGCTGCGGCGGGTTCCACCCAACTTGGCGATGCGGTGAGCGAGGCGTTTCTCTACCCGGTGGCTCACCGGTTGATTGCGCAGTGTCAGGCGGTGTATCGCATCGAAGGAACGTCTGCGGGGGCCGATAACGACGTGCGGTTGGCCAAGGAGTGGGGATTGACGGTCTATCGTCATCTGGAGGAGATCCCGGCCGTACAGGCATAACGCAGGGGCGGGCGCAGGCTCGCCCCCTCGCGTTATTTTTCGTTCAGGACAAACCTCAACCCGGCGATCAGCTTATCCATGCCGGCCTCCAGCTTGCCGCGCGGGCAGCCGGCGTTGAGGCGCAGGAACCCGCGGCCTTCCTCGCCGTAGGTGAAGCCCGGCATGATCGCCACCTTTTCACGCTCGATCAGCGCCTGCTGCAGCGCGCGATCGTCAATGGCCAGCGGCCGCAGATCGATCCAGGCCAGGTAGGTGGCCTGCGGCGGGCGCCAGCCCAGCGCGGGAAAAGCCTCCGCCAGCCGTTCGGCGACGTAGGTCAGATTATCCTGCAGATAGTCGCGCAGCGCATCCAGCCAGGGTTCGCCGTGACGATAGGCGGCCACGTGCGCCACCACCGCCAGCACCGCCGGCGAGGAGAGGCCGTCGCGGGATTTGAGCTGCTGGAAGTAGGCTTCGCGGCTGGCGTCGTCGCTGATAAAACCGTAGGCGCCGGTCAGCGCCGGAATATTGAAACTCTTGGAGCCGGAGGTCAGCAATGCCCAGGCGCCGGTCGCCACCTGGCTCCACGGCGTATGGTGGTGTTCGCCCCATACCATGTCCATGTGGATCTCATCGCTGATCACCCTCACGTCGTGGCGTTCGCACAGTTCGGCCATCTGCTGCAGCTCTTCGCGGCGCCATACCTTGCCGGTGGGGTTGTGCGGGCTGCACAGCAGCAGGATCTTGGTTTGCGGCCGCGCCAGCAACGCCTCAAGGTGCGCCATGTCGCAGCGCCAGTCGTCGCCGGCTTTTTGCAGCGGGCAGGCCAGCAGCTGGCGCTGGTTGGCGAGGATCACCTTGTAGAAGGCGTCGTAGGCCGGGGTATGGGTCACCACGTAGTCGCCCGGCACGGACCATTGGCGGATCAGCTGCGCCGCCATGTAGATAACGGAAGGGCCGTACACCGCCGTTGCGGTGTCGACAGCGGTGTTGAAACGTTGCTGATACCAGTGGCGCAGCGCGCCGAGAAAATCCTCGTGCTGCCAGCGGCTGTAGCCCAGCACGCCGTGCTGCAGGCGCTGCTGCAGCGCCTCGAGAATGCACGGCGCGGTGGCGAAGTCCATATCGGAGATGGTGAACGGCAGCAGATCGGCGCTGCCGAAACGATCGGCGATGTAGTCCCACTGGGTGCACCAGGTGCCGTGGCGGTCGATCGGGGTGGAGAAATCAAACATGGGTGGCTCCCTGCAGCGCCGCGGCAGGTTGCGCCGTGGCTATCAGTGAGTCTAATTCATCCTTCACCGATTGCACCTGCGGGCCGATCACCACCTGCAGATTATGTTCGTTGAGATGCACCACGCCGATGGCGCGGTTGGCCTTCAGCGCGGCATCGTCCACGCGGCTCATGTCGTTGACCGACAGGCGCAGGCGGGTGATGCAGTTGTCCAGCGTGATGATGTTATCCGGGCCGCCGAGCGCCGCCAAAATCGCCGGCGCATTGTAGCCGGATTTGCCCACTGCGCCGCTCGGCGCGCTCTGGCTGGCGGCGCTGTCGCTCTCGCGGCCCGGCGTTTTGATGTTAAAGCGCTGGATGGCGAAGCGGAAAATGGCGTAATAGCCGACGAACCAGACGGCGGCCACCACCGGCACCAGATACCACTTGGTGGCGGTGCCGTGCAGAATGCCGAACACCACGAAATCGATGATGTTGCCGTCGGTGTTGCCGATGGTCACACCCAGCAGCGCCATCACGGTAAAGCCCAACCCGGTGAGCAGCGCGTGGATCAGATAGAGGAACGGCGCGACGAACAGGAACAGGAACTCGATCGGTTCGGTAGTGCCGCCGACCACGCAGGCTACCACGCCGGAGATCAACAGCCCTTTGATTTTATGGCGGTTCTCCGGTTTGGCGCAGTGGTACATCGCCAGCGCTGCGCCCGGCAGGCCACCGAGGAACGCCGGCATTTTGCCCTGCGACAGGAAGCGGGTGGCGCTTTCGGCAAAGCCGGTGGTGGTCGGGCAGGAGAGCTGAGCCTGGAAGATGGTCAGGGCACCGCTGGCGCTATGGCCGCAAACGTCCAGCGTGCCGCCTGCTTCGGTAAAGCGGATCAGCGCCACCAGAATGTGATGCAGGCCGAACGGCAGCAGCAGGCGTTCGCCGGTGCCGAAAATCATCGGCCCGAAGATGCCGGCGCCGTTGATGACGCGGCCCAGGCCGTTAATGCCGGCGGCGAACCACGGCCAGATCAGCGGGATCACCAGGCCGCACAGGCCCAGCACCACGGTGGTCACGATCGGCACGAAGCGGGTGCCGCCGAAGAACGCCAGCGCGTCCGGCAGGCGGATGGTGTGGAAACGCTCATGCAGCAGATACACGATGATACCGACGATCACCGCGCCAAGGATGCCGGTGTCGATCGACTGAATGCCGAGAATGTTCTGGATGTTGTTGGCCTTCAGCACCAACGGATCGCTGCTGGGCAGCACGCCGGCGGCGGTCAGATAGAAGTTGGTGGCCAGATTCAGCACGGCGAAGCCGACAAAGCCGGAGAACGCGGCCACGCCCTTGTTCTCGCGCGCCATGCCCAGCGGAATGGCGATGGCGAACATCACCGGCAGGAAGCTGAAGGCGAAGGAGCCCATCTTGCTCATCCAGGTAAAGATCAGCTGGAAGATCGGATGGCCGATAAACGGCATCAGGGTGATCACATCGCGGCTGCTCAGCGAGCTGCCGATCCCCAGCATGATGCCGCAGAAAGAGAGCAAGGCGACGGGCAACATGAACGTTTTGCCCAGGCTCTGGAAGAACTCCCAGAGGGTGATTTTTGGTTTGTTGGCTGCTGACATAACCGACTTCTCCTGGCGAAAAGACGAGCAAAAAGGGGACTGCTGATTAGGTAAAAAGAAGATAAAACGTTTTACCTAGCAAAAATGCGCCGTTAATCACAAATTTGCCGCCCGCTTTTTGGCGACAATGCGGCGGTCAGTAAAACGTTTTACTGAGTTAACGGATTCGGTATACCCTTGATCATCACGGCGCGGGTTGCCCAGGAACGGGTTCGCAGAGACTATGAGCATTAAAAAGATCACCATTACCGATGTGGCGCAACAGGCGGGCGTTTCGGTCACCACGGTTTCCCTGGTGTTGAGCGGCAAGGGGCGGATTTCGCCCACCACTGTCGAGAAGGTCAATCAGTCGATAGCGCAGCTGGGCTATGTGCGCAACCGCCAGGCGGCGACGCTGCGCGGCGGCGAGTCCGGGGTGATCGGCCTGATTCTGCGCGACATCTGCGAACCCTTCTATGCCGAAATGACTGCCGGGCTGAGCGAAACGCTGGAGGCGCACGACAAACTGCTGTTTTTGACGCAGAGCGGGCGGGAAGGTCAGGGGCTGCAGCGGGCGTTTGATGCGCTGCTGGCGCAGGGCGTCGACGGCATCGTGCTGGCGGGCGGTATTCGCGCGGCGGCGGGGCTGAAGGAAAAGGCGGCCGAGCAGGGCGTGCCGCTGGTCTGCGTAGCGCGCTCCAGCGGTCTCGAGGGGGTGGACGTGGTACGGCCGGACAATATGCAGGCCGCCAAGCTGGCCACCGAGTTTTTGATCGCCCGCGGTCACAGCCAAATCGCTTACCTCGGCGGCCAGAGCGACTCGTTGACGCGCGCCGAACGGCTGGGCGGATTCTGTGCCACGCTGTTGCAGTATGGCCTGCCGTTTCGCAGCGAATGGATCGTCGAGTGCGATTGCCGACAGAGCCAGGCGGCGGAGGCGGCGGAGCAGCTGCTGCGCCACTACCCGAATATCACCGCTATCGTCTGCCACAAGGCGTCGGTGGCGCTGGGCGCCTACTTTGGCCTGACGCGCAGCGGCCGCAGCATCGGTTCGGACGGGGTCGACGCCTACTACGGGCGACAGGTGGCGCTGATCGGCTTTGGCGACGTGCCGGAGGCCGAACTGACCGAACCACCGCTAACCTTTGTTTCCAGCTCGGCGCGGGAAGTGGGGCGCAGCGCCGCTGCGCGCCTGTTGCAGCGCATCCATGACGCCGATCTGCCGACGCAGAACGTCATCCTGCCGCCGGCGCTGATCCGGCGCGGCTCCGCTTAGTCGCGCCGCTGCTCCTCTTCCGCCTCCCGGCCGATCCAGCCGATAAAGGCTTTCATCGCCGGTGTCAAATCCCGCGATTTCAAATGGGTCAGCCAATAGGCGCCGAGCGCGGCCTCGGCGGCGAACGGCCGCTGCAGCGCGCCGGTGGCCAGTTCGCGGCGGAACATGCTGACCGGCGCCAGCGCCACGCCGTCGCACTGGATCGCGCCTTCCACCATCAGCCTTGAGGAATCGAACACCGGGCCGTTGATCCGCCACGGCGTCACCTGCGCCGCGCTGAACCAGCGCTCCCATTCATCCTTGCGGTAAGTGCGCATCAGCTGCTCGTGCTGCAGGTCCTGCGGCGCGTGCAGGCGCGCGGCAACCGCCGGCGGGCAGAGCACCGTCAGCGGTGCGTCGAACAGCTTGATATTACGGGTGGCGGGCCACAGGCCTTCGCCGAAGCGGATGGCGAAATCCATGCCGTCCGCCGACAGATTGACCAGGTTGTTGTGGGTCAACACCCGCAGATCGATAAACGGATGCGCGGTGCGGAACGCCGCCAGCCGTGGCATCAGCCAGCCGACGGCGAAGGTGCCGACCACCGCCACCGTCAGCACCTCGTGGAAATGCCCGCCTTCGAACTGCTGCAGCACCGCCTCGATACGGTCGAAGGCGTCGTTCAACACCGGCAGCAGCGCCTGGCCTTCTTCCGTCAGATCCAGCCCGCGCGGCAGGCGGCGGAACAGCTGAATGCCCAGCTGTTCTTCCAGCATGCGCACCTGCTGGCTGACGGCGGCCTGGGTCACCCTCAGCTCCAGGCCGGCGCGGGTGAAGTTCAGGTGGCGAGCGGAAGATTCGAACGCCCGCAGGGCGTTGAGGGGAAGTCGATTGCGCATGATTGATAGCCATAAGTTTTTCTTTATGCTGGCTGAAATTATTATCGCTTGTCAACCCGGCGGCAAAATCCGATATTTGGCGCCACTGCTGCGAAAGTGGCGGAGTCCGTAAAGGAATGACATCATCAATCAGGGAAAACGCCGTGTTCAACGCCAATAAAAACTTTTGGCCGCGCCGATGCCCTGCAACCGAAGAGTTTCTATCATGACGAAAATGAATCGCCTGGCGGCCGCGCTGATCGCCGCATTGATCCTGCCGACCGCGCATGCCGCGCAGCAGCAGGATATCGACGCCGTAATTCAGCCGCTGATGAAAAAGTACGGCGTGCCGGGCATGGCGATCGCCGTGTCGGTCGACGGCAAACAGCAGATCTACCCGTATGGCGTGGCCTCGAAGCAGACCGGCAAACCGATCACCGAGCAGACGCTGTTCGAAGTGGGCTCGCTGAGCAAAACCTTCACTGCGACGCTGGCGGTCTATGCGCAGCAGCAGGGCAAGCTGTCGTTTAGCGATCCGGCCAGCCGCTATCTGCCTGAACTGCGCGGCAGCGCCTTCGATGGCGTCAGCCTGCTGAATCTGGCGACCCACACCTCCGGTCTGCCGCTGTTCGTACCGGACGACGTCACCGACAATGCCCAACTGATGGCCTACTACCGGGCCTGGCAGCCGAAACACCCGGTCGGCAGCTACCGCGTCTACTCCAACCTCGGCATCGGCATGCTGGGCATGATCGCCGCCAAGAGCCTCGACCAGCCGTTTATCCAGGCGATGGAACAGGGGATGTTGCCGGCGCTGGGCATGAGCCACACCTATATTCAGGTGCCGGCGGCGCAGATGGCCAACTATGCGCAAGGATATAACAAGGACGACAAACCGGTGCGGGTCAATCCCGGCCCGCTGGACGCCGAGTCTTACGGCATCAAATCCAACGCCCGCGATCTGATTCGTTACCTGGACGCCAACCTGCAGCAGGTGAAGGTCGCACAGCCGTGGCGCGAAGCGCTGGCCGGCACGCACGTCGGTTATTACAAGGCGGGCGCGTTCACGCAGGATCTGATGTGGGAGAACTACCCGTATCAGGTAAAACTGCCGCGCTTGATTGAAGGCAACAACGCCGGGATGATCATGAACGGCACGCCGGCCACCGCCCTCACGCCGCCGCAGCCGGAACTGCGCGCCGGCTGGTATAACAAAACCGGCTCCACCGGCGGTTTCTCTACCTACGCGGTGTTTATCCCGGCGAAAAATATCGCCGTGGTGATGCTGGCCAACAAGTGGTTCCCGAACGACGATCGTGTCGAGGCGGCTTACCACATCATCCAGGTGCTGGATAAGCGCTGACGGACAGGGGCGCCGACGGGGCGCCCCTATTATCGATGCTGCCGTTCACGCCGCTCGCGCATGAAATCGATAAAGGCGCGTAGCTTGAGCGGCAGATGCCGGCCGGCGGGAAAGTAGATGAAAAAACCCGACGCTTCGCTGGCGTAACCCGGCAGCACTTCCACCAGTTGCCCCTGCGCCAGTTCCTGCAACACCGTGCCCTGAAAACGCTGTGCGATACCCAGGCCCGCCAATGCCGCATCCTTGATCAGCCGATCTTCGTTAAAAATCAAACTGCCGCTGACGTCCAGCGCGCGTTCATCGTCGCCCAGGCTAAAATACCAGGGTTCCAGTTTGCCGCTGCCGGGAAAACGGTAGCGCAGGCAATGGTGCGTGAGCAGCTCATCCGGCGTGGCCGGTGCGCCGCAGCGCGCCAGATAGTCGGGTGAGGCGACCAGCACCCGGCGTTGCCCGTTGTCGATCGGCACGGCGACCATGTCCTTTTGCAGCATGGCGTGCATGCGAATGCCAGCATCGAAACTGCCCAGCACCAGATCGGAAAAGCGGTCTTCGGTAAACAGTTCCAGCTGCACCTCGGGATAGCGGCGCTGAAACGCCGCCAGGTGCGGCATTACCAGCAGCGAAGCGGCCAACTGCGGCAGCGTAATGCGCAGCAGGCCCGCCGGCTGTGCGCCCAGGGTACGCACGTCGTCCGCCGCCGCGTCGATCTGGTTCATCGCCGGCGACACTTTCTGATAGAACAACCGGCCCTCGTCGCTCAGCCGCACCGAGCGGCTGGTGCGGTGGAAGAGTCGCACCCCCAGCTGATTTTCCAGCGCCTGTATATTTTGCGACACCGCCGGCGGCGTGACGCCCAGCTGGTTAGCCGCGCGGGTAAAGTTGCCCAGGCGCGCGACGGCTTCGAAATAGGGCAACAGTTGCAAAAGTGAACTCATAGATTGCTAACCTGTGCTTAATGATCCATTAAATTATGCCGTATTTTAATTTATGAATAACGTTCTAGACTGAATGTACTTTTTATCAAAGAGCAAAAAACATGTCGGCGAAACAACAGACGTTAACAGAACGGCTCGCGGCTATCGATCGGCAGGCGATCGCCGAAGGCCGCATCGTGGGCAGCGTGGTGCTGGTGGCGCGGCAGGGCGAGATTTGCTACGCCGGGGCGGCCGGCTATGCCGATCGCGAGGCGCGGCGGCCGATGCGGCGGGAAACGCAGTTTCGGCTGTCGTCGGTGTCCAAACCCTATACCGCGCTGGCGGCGCTGCGTTTGATCGAACAGGGTAAGCTGGCGCTGGACGATGCGGTCAGCGATTGGCTGCCGTGGTTTACCCCGGCGCTGGCCGACGGCCGTCGCCCGGCGATCAAAATTCGTCATTTGCTGAGCCATACCGCCGGGCTGGATTATCGGCTGAATCAGCCGCCGACAGGCTTATATCACCAGATGGGGATCCAGGACGGCGTGGAGCGCTCGACGCTGACGCTGGAGCAAAACCTGCGGCGGCTGGCGCAGGCGCCTTTGCTGTCGGAACCGGGAGAGCGCTTCAACTATTCGCTGGCGATCGACGTGCTGGGGGCGGTGCTTGAACGGGTGACGAGCATGTCGCTGCCGCAGCTGTTTGTCGAATGGGTCGCGCGGCCGCTGGCGCTCGGCAATACCGCGTTCCATGCCACCGACGCCGCGAACCTGGCGACACCGTATTACAATACGCCGCAGGGGCCGCAGCGCATGTCGGAAGGCGTGCGGGTGGCGCTGCCGGAGGACATGGGCGCCGATGTCGAATTCTCGCCGGCGCGCGCGTTTGACGCCGAAGCGTTTCCTTCCGGCGGCGCCGGCATGGTTGGCGATGCCGACGACGTGCTGCGGCTGGTGGAGGCGCTGCGCAGCGGCGGGCAGGGCATTCTGCGGCCGGAGACGGTGGCTTTGCTGCGCAGCCCGCACGTCGGCGCCGAGGCGCAAACGCAAGGGCCAGGTTGGGGGTGGGGATTCTGCGGGGCGCTGCTGGTGGATGCCGAGGCGGCAAATACGCCGCAGCATGCGGGCACCCAGGCCTGGGGTGGGGTTTATGGCCACAGCTGGTTCTTTGATCCCGAGGCGCAGCTGAGCGTGGTTGTCTTGACCAATACCGCGTTCGAAGGCATGTGCGGCCGCTATCCGCAGCAGATCCGCGATGCGGTTTATGCGGGGTAAATAAAAAGGGCCCCGCAGGGGGCCCTCGATCAGGCTTTCAGGCGATTACTGCGCCGGTGCCGGAACAGGCTGCGCATCCTGCGCCGGTTCGTCGTCTTCCGCCGGGGCGCCGCCGCCCAGCAGGGCGAACTGGCCGATGAACTCCTGCAGCGACATCTTGTTGCCGTTCAGGTCAACCTGATTGTCAGCATAGTGGAACTTGCTCGCGATCACGCCGTCTTTCTGGGTAGTCAGCTTGAACATCTGGCCCATCGCCGCCAGACCCTGCACTTGCTGCTGCGCCAGCTTCTGCGCGTCTTCCTCGTTGTAACCCTGCAACAGCGCGGTCTTCGTGGTCACTTCGGTGGCCATCGCTTCCGGAATGGTCAGGCTGAGATCCAGTTTTTTCACCACGCGCGCGACCATCTGGTCCGGCGATTCGGCCGGAGAGCCGGCCTGGCTTGGATCGGTCAGCGCCAGATCCAGCGTGAAGGTGCTTTCACCCTTGCCGTTTTTCCAGCTCAGCGGGGCGATGCTGAGGCTTGGGTTGCCTTTCAGCAGCAGCGGCAGGTTCTTTTGCAGCATCTCGGTGGTCTGCTGTTCGTAGACCTCCGGATCCAGATTTTCACCCTGCTGCAGCAGCGCCATGGTCTGGCGGTTGTAGCTATCGGAGAAATCTTTCAGCGCTTTGCCGTCGACGTTATCGATTTTCAGCGTCAGTTTACCGGCGCCGAAGTCGTTGCCCTGCACCTTGAGCGCGTCCATGGTGTAGTCGATCTGGCCGCCGATATTGCTGCTGCCTTGCTCGCCGAACTTGCTCACCAGGTTGAAGCCGTCCAGGGTCACGGCGTCTTTACTGTCAATCGCCAACTTGAACTGCTTCAGCGTCATCGTCTGATCGCCGAGTTTAACGCCGAACTTGCTCTCGTCGCTGTTGCCTTTCAGCTTGAAGCCCTGGAAGGTGATCTGCTCGGTTTGGCCGAAAGCGTTCGGGCTGCTCACGGTGATGTTGTCGCTGTTGGCGTCGAGCGCGAGGTTCTTCAGATCGCTGGACACGTCGGCGTTGAGGGTGGCGCCGCTGAATTTCAGCGAGGATTTATCCTTCTGGTATTCCAGCGGGATGATGTCGATGGCGGACGCGGTGTCACCGTTGTACGAGATGCGCGAATCGGCGGTAAACAGCGATTTGCCTTTGGTGACCTCAAACAGGCCTTTCACCGCTGGGGTATTTTCCAGCTCGGTATGCACCGACGCCATGCTCGGCAGCAGGTTGAATTTTTTCAGCTGGGCGAAGGGGAACGGACCGTGATCGATGGTTTCCAGGAACGCCACTTCTTCACCGGTTTTCAGCGCCGCGTTCTCACTGGTATCCGTGCCGTCGGAACGCAGCACATAACGCACTTTGCTGCTGAACAGGCCGCGCTGGTAATTTTCATAGCTCAGCTTGACGCCGGCTTTCGGCAGGTAAGCTTTCAACTGGCCGTTGGCGTTGTCGACGACTTCGCCCATGTGTTGCTCGATCAGTTTCCCGGTGTACCAGGATGCCCCGGTCCATGCTGCGCCAAGAACCACAATGACGCTGACAGCGACTAACGATTTTTTCATAGCTCTGTTTCATCCTTTTTTCTTATAACCCTCCGTTGCGAGGGAGGGGGCAAATACGGGCCGACAATAAACGCCCGCAGGCGTTTAATTGTGGGGGCAGCTCTCGCTTTCAGCAAGCAATTTGCTGAAATTTATCAACGGTTAGGCCAGCTGGTTATAAACCCGGGCGATGCGGCCGCTGCCGCTGACGTTGACCGGGGATTCGAAGGCGCCGATAAAGCAGGATTCGCCCGGTTGGAGCGCCAGGCGCTGCCCCGATTTTTCCAGCGTCGCTTCACCGCTGACGCAGAACACGATGGCCGCGCTCTGCTGCGTCAGCGTCTGTGGAGCGGCGGTCAAATCGTGCAGCGAGAAGGCGAAATCCTCCACCGGGATCGGGAAGAACAGCTCATTGCCGCGTTGTTCCGGTTGGGTCAGCAGGCCGGACGCCGGCTGCGGGCGGAACTGCAGGTTGGCCAGCAGCTCAGGCACGTCGATAAATTTCGGCGTCAGGCCGGCGCGCAGCACGTTATCCGAGTTGGCCATCACCTCCAGCGCCACGCCTTTCAGGTAGGCGTGCGGCGTTTCGGCATACAGGAACATCGCCTCGCCCGGTGCGAGCTGCACCACGTTCAGCAGCAGCGGCGAGAACAGGCCGCTGTCGTCCGGGTAAAAGCCGGCGATAAAGCGCACGGTATTCCAGGGTTCACCCTGCTGGTTGTTGAGCGCGGCTTTCAGCACGCCGAGCGCCAGCGATTTTTGCTCGCCGCTCATCGTCAACAGACTGGCGAACAGGGTCGACAGGTGCGCGGTGTCCGGCTGTTGCAGGAAGGCGGCGATGTCGTGGTGCGCGCCGGCGATCGGCTGCAGCAGGGAAACGATATCGGCCAGCTCGCGAAAGCCGTTCATCGCCAGGAACGGCGTCAGGGCGAAGACCAGCTCGGGCTTGTGATTAGGATCTTTGTAGTTGCGTTCGGCGGCGCTCAGCGGGATGCCGGCTGCGTTCTCTTTCGCGAAGCCGATCTCGGCCGCCGCTTTGCTCGGATGGACCTGGATCGACAGCGGTTGATCGGCGCACAGCACTTTAAACAGGAACGGCAACTCGCCAAAGCGGCTGGCGACGTCGGCACCCAGCTGCTTTGGCTGGTCTTCATCGATAAGAAAGCGCAGCGACCGCAGCTCGCCGTCGGCGCCCGGCACGCGGGAAGGGCTCTTGGGATGCGCGCCCATCCACAGTTCGGCCATCGGCTGGTTATCGGGATTGGCGATGCCGTAAAGGCGAGTCAGCGCATCGTGGCTGCCCCAGGCGTAATTCTGTACCGCGTTGGTCATTTTTTGCATGTCGATAAACGTCCTTTGCGTCATTGCCGTACTGACGGCCAATAACTTACTGATTTTTGTATGATTATCTCAATCTTTGCCGACGACCATCATACGCCCGCGTCGACGGTAAAAATCATGGGCGCGATCAAAATAACGCCGGATAACGTCGCGCCCGGCAATGCGGCCAAAGTATAGCGTGATAACGATCGGCGTCTCAAATGGCGCGCCGGCCTCAAGGCGGCCCGGTAAACCCGTTAATCGATTATTTTTGGGGAAGGCGGGGTTATTGCCGACGGCTCGGACAACCTGCCGCATTATTTAATTTTCAGCATGTCAAAATATGTCGACCGAATTTATTTTTTACCGTCTGAGCCATTCCCTTATTATTATTTTCGCGCTGCGCCAGGCGATCACACGCCGAGCTTAAACCTGAATGACAGACCTCGTTACCGTAACCGTTAACGAGTCAATTTAATGAAACAAGAGGTCTGTCGCATGAAAAAACTGTTGTTGCTATTGGGGCTTTGCACCGGCGCAGCCCAGGCCGCGGTGATCGTCACCTATCCCTACGCCGCCCCGCGCGCCGTGGTGATAACGCCGGCGCCGATCGTCGTTGCGCCCGCACCGGCAGCGGTTCCCGTCGCGATCGCGCCCGCCCCGCATCCGTTGGCGCTCACCGCCGGCGCGGTGGCGGCCGGGGCGTATCGCCATAATGAGCGGCAAGACGCCTACGATGAGATCAATCATCTGCAGCAGCAGCGTATCGATGAGCTCAACCATTTGCAGGCGCAGCGCATCAATAACGTTAATTCACGGCATCCGCGTTAGTTCTTATCTGCGTGTCTATTATCCAGGCGCATTCTTCAACGTTATTTTTACACGGGTTAACCGATGGCAAATAACCGTGTCATCAATGGGTCAAAGAGATGAATCGTGCTGTGAGATAACTCTCTTAATGCGAATAGTTATTATGTCACTATACTGGGAGTGCATGCCGACGGGGGGTAGCGCGTCGGCCTGACCCTACAATTTTAGGAATTATGCTAAGGAGACAATGATGGCAGGCGTTCGTATCGAAAAAGACTCCATGGGCCCCATCGAAGTACCGGCCGACAAGCTGTGGGGCGCGCAGACCCAGCGCTCGTTGGCGCATTTCCGCATTTCCACCGAAAAGATGCCGACCGCGCTGATCCATGCGCTGGCGTTGACCAAGCGTGCCGCTGCGCAGGTGAACGTGGATCTCGGGCTGCTGCCGGCCGAGCGGGGCGCCGCCATCATCAAAGCCGCCGACGAAGTGCTGGCGGGCAGCCATGCCGACCAGTTCCCGCTCTCGATCTGGCAAACCGGCTCCGGCACCCAGACCAACATGAACATGAACGAAGTGTTGGCCAACCGCGCCAGCGAGCTGCTGGGCGGCGTGCGCGGTGAAGAGCGCAAGGTGCACCCGAACGACGACGTCAATAAAAGCCAAAGCTCCAACGACGTGTTTCCCACCGCGATGCACGTGGCGGCGGTGATTGCGCTGCGCGAGCACCTGATCCCCGAGCTGAAAGTGTTGCACAAGACGCTGAGCGACAAGGCCGAAGCCTACCGCGACATCGTCAAAATCGGCCGCACCCATCTGCAGGACGCCACGCCGCTGACCCTGGGCCAGGAGATCTCCGGCTGGGCGGCGATGCTGGCGCACAGCCTGAAACACATCGAAGACAGTATCCCGCACCTCGCCGAGCTGGCGCTGGGCGGCACGGCGGTCGGCACCGGTCTGAATACCCATCCGGAGTACGCGGTGCGCGTCGCTAAAGCGCTGGCGGCATTGACCCATCAGCCGTTCGTCACCGCCCCGAACAAGTTCGAAGCGCTGGCGACCTGCGATGCGCTGGTGCAGGGCCATGGCGCGCTGAAAGGGTTGGCGGCCTCGCTGATGAAGATCGCTAACGATGTGCGCTGGCTGGCGTCCGGCCCGCGCTGCGGCATCGGCGAGATCGCGATCCCGGAGAACGAACCGGGCAGTTCGATCATGCCGGGCAAGGTCAATCCGACCCAGTGCGAAGCGATGACCATGCTGTGTGCCCAGGTGCTGGGCAACGATGTGGCGGTGAACATCGGCGGCGCTTCCGGCAACTTCGAGCTGAACGTATTCCGCCCGATGGTGATCCACAACTATCTGCAGTCGATCCGTCTGCTGGCCGACGGCATGCAGGGCTTCAACGAGCACTGCGCGGTAGGCATCGAACCGAATCGCGATCGCATCACCCAGTTGCTGAATGAATCGCTGATGTTGGTGACCGCGCTCAACACCCATATCGGCTATGACAAGGCGGCGGAAATCGCCAAGAAAGCGCACAAGGAAGGGCTGACGCTGAAAGCCGCGGCGCTGAAGCTCGGCTATCTGACCGAAGCGCAGTTCGACGAGTGGGTGCGGCCGGAGGCGATGGTCGGCAGCATGCAGAAGTAATCGCGTTCGCCGTCATCTCTTAACGGGGCGCGTTTGCGCCCCGTCTTTTCAAGCCAATCTCTCCAGCACTGATAACAGCGCCTGCGGCTCCGGCCGCCGGGTGTAGTCGGCGTGCGCTTCGGCATAGGCGATACGGCCATCGCGGGCGATGACGAATCGCGCCGGCAGCGGCAGCGTCCAGTCGTCATTCTGATTGAACTGCGCCAGATCGAGGCCGAGCCGTTGTTGATACAGGGTAATCAAGGCCTCCGGCAGGCGGTAACGCAGGCCGAATTGCGCCGCCAGACGGTTGCCGGCATCGCTGAGCAGCGGAAAGGTCAGATCGTGATCGCGCGCGGCCTGGCGGTTATGCATCGCGCTTTGCGGCGAAACGGCCAACAGCTGCGCGCCGCGTTGCTCTATGGCGGGCAATGCGGCCTGCAGCGCCTGTAGATCGAGCGTGCAGTAGGGGCACCAGATCCCGCGATAAAAACTGACGACCAGCGGCCCGTTCGCCAACAGCGCTGCGGAAGCGCATGGCCGGTTTTCGCTGTCCGGCAGGGTAAAGCCGGGCGCGACGTCGCCGACGCTCAGTGCGCGTTCGGCGATGCCTGACGCGATCTGCGCCTGGGTCGCCTCACGCATCAGCGCATGATCTTGCGCAGCGAGTTTGAGCGGCAGTTGGCCGGCTTCGAATGCCGCTTTGAAGGCATCGAGTTTGTCTTGCAGTGTCATGCGTTCTCCTGACGGGAATGAGGGGTTGCGCTCATCTTGCCCATTCCGGAATGGCGCGTGTAGACTGCCAGAGGTGTTAACCGTTATTCCATGAGGGAATGCATGGGCAAATTTGCCGATTACGAAACCTATGCCTGCGTTTACGAGAGCGGTTCCTTTACCGCGGCGGCGCGGCGGCTGCACGTAGGACAACCGGCGGTCTCGAAGGCGGTGGCGCGCCTGGAACAGCAGCTCGGCACACGCCTGATGCTGCGTTCGACCCACGGCCTGCAGCCGACGGATGCGGGGCAGCAGCTGTATCAACGCACTCGGCGCATTCTGAACGAGCTGGCGGAGACCGAAGCACTGGTGCAAAACGCCGGCGAGACGTTGAGCGGGCGGCTGCGGGTCGCTTCGGCGGCGGTGTTCGCCCGCATCGTGCCCTTGCCCGACCTAACGGCGTTTATGCGCGCCAATCCGCGTTTGAGCGTCGATCTGTTGCTGGATGACGGCAACCTGTCGCTGATTGAAGAGGGCATCGATATTGCTCTTTGCGTCGGCGAGCTGGAGGATTCCGGCTTTACCGCGCGCAAGTTGGGTGAGGTAAAGCAATGCGTGATCGGCACGCCCGATTATTTTGCCGCCGCCGGCATGCCGCAGCGGCCGGAGGATCTGTTGCGGCACGAGATGGTGATTTACCATCGCCAGGGCGGCGGCGAGCAGTGGCGTTTCAGCCGTGAAGGGGAACAGCGCATGCTGCGGTTGCCGGGGCGCATGCGGGTCAACGCGGCGGAGTGCGTGCGCGAGCTGGTGCTGGCGGGCTTCGGCGCTACCGTCGCCAGCGAAGGCCTGTTTCGCAGCGAGCTGCAAAGCGGGGCGGCGATCGCGGCATTAGCGGATTGGCAACTGCCGCCGCTGGCGCTGTGGGCGGTGTTCCCCAGCGGCCATTTCGTCTCGGCCAAGGCGCGGGCCTTTGCCGATTTTGTCCAAACCTCGCTATGCAGGGAGCCGTGATATGTCGCGCGCGCAACGTTTACTCGATCTGATGCAGCTGCTGCGCAGCCACCGTTATCCGGTGGCGGGCCATGCGTTGGCGCAGGCGCTGGGCATCAGCATGCGCACGCTGTATCGCGATATCGCTACGCTGCAGCAACAGGGGGCGGAGATCGTCGGCGAGGCCGGCGTCGGCTATGTGCTGCGCCCCGGCTTTATGCTACCGCCGCTGATGTTTTCGCAGGCGGAGATAGAAGCGCTGGTGTTGGGCATGCGCTGGGTCAGGCGCCGCGGTGACAGCCAGCTGGCGGACGCCGCGGGCCAGGCGCTGGCCAAGATCGCCGATGTGCTGCCTTCGGCGCTGCGGGAAGAGTTGGAGGCCAACACGCTATTGATCGCGCCGGTTCAGGCGCCGCCGGTGGCGGATGAGATGCGGGTGCTGATCCGCGACACCATTCGCCGTGAGAGCAAGCTGCAGATCGACTATCTCGATCTGGCGGGGCAGCGCAGCGAACGCCTGCTGTGGCCCTTTGCACTGGGTTTTTTCGACCAGTTCCAGATGCTGGTCGCCTGGTGCGAGCTGCGTCAGGCCTTTCGCCATTTTCGCCTCGATCGCATTCAGGCCGCCACGCCGCTGGAACAGCGCTATCCGCGCGGCCGGCGGCGGTTGCTGAAAGAGTGGCGTCTCAGCGAGGGCATTGCGGAACAATAGCGGCACACTGCTGCCATAAACTGTCAGTCGCACGCCTTAGTCTGTGCCTATCGGGAACCGACCGGTTCCCATCACTCAGAGGACAGACCGATGACCCTTCCCAGCATGACGATGCTTTACGTCGATAACCCACTCAACAGCGCCGCTTTTTATCAACGCCTGCTGGGGCAGGCGCCACAGGAGCTTTCCCCCGGCTTCGCCCTGTTCGTGCTCAACAACGGCTTCAAACTCGGAATGTGGGCCAGGCAAAAAGTGGAACCTGCCGCCACGTTGACCGGCGGCGGCGGTGAGCTGGGCTTTCTGTGCCAGGATGCGCAAGAGGTGGAGGCGCGCTATAACCAGTGGCGCGAACTTGGGTTGACTATCGAGCAAACGCCAACCGAGATGGAGTTCGGCTACACCTTTGTCGCGCGGGATCCGGACGGCCATCGCCTGCGGGTGTATACCCTCAGCGAGTAGCGTCATCGGTATACAGGTGCAGGCGCGGCACCAGCAGCCGCAGCGGCCTGGCGTCGGGTTTGTAACGGTGTTTCACCGCCTCGGCGTCGTAGTTGAGCAGCTCGCCGATCTTCGGCACGGCGGCGCCGCTTTCAACCTGACACAGGGCGATCAGCGGCAGCGGGCAGGGGTGCTGCACCTGTTTCTGCTGCTGCTGATACCACACCCGGGCGATCGGCTGCACTTTTACCGGCCGCTTGATTTTCAGCGTAGCCTGCTGCGGCAGCCGGCTGACGTCGTCTATCTCACGGCTGACCAGGGCGGCCCACTGTTCGCGGCTGTGCGGCGGCACCGCGCGGCCGGCTTTCAGGCTTTTCTCCAGCTGCGTCAGAATGTCGTCCCGTTTGACGTTTTTGATGATGTGCTTGTTGGCCCAGCCGAAGCGCACGGAATCGGGATTGGTCAGGGCGGTGAGGGTGCGATAGGCGCTGAGGGTGATCAGCCCGTGCAAATGGGTGTGCACGAATTCGAAACGCTGCTCCGGCGCCAGGCCGGAATCGACGGTGATAATCTGCTCCAGCTCGCCCTTCAGGCGGTTGATCAGCGCCAGCTGCGTTTGCAGCGCCTGATATTCCGGTTGCTCCACCGCCAGACAGATAACGCCGGGCAGGCGCACGGCGGCCTTGCTGCTGACATTCTCCCGGTTGTGGTGAATGAACAGCCGCTGATAATGCTCCAGCGCCAGATCGCGCGCCGCTTGCCCCACATGCTGCTCGACCGCGATATGCGAAATAGCCTGATGCTCCTGGCCTTTTTCTACCTCCGGCAGGCTGAACACCCGCGCCGCCAGCAACCGCAGCGGGGCTATCTGCTGTTGCAACGCGCCGAGCGCCTGCTCCAGTTCGGCAAAGCAGGTGTTCATTCGGCCAATCACATCGTATCTGCTCATCGCGCGCTCCTATTTTAGTTACAACATACTATAGAAGAGTGGCGGACTGGGGGCAACATCGGCAAACGAGGAGGGAGCGGCTTCACTGGCCACCCGGCTTGCCAGCGAAAAATGCGCCAGAGAGGCCTTCTACAGCAGGGCGCGAAATAGACATTGCATTGGTAGGGGTTTGATTCATTGATGGATTTTTTCTGTTGGTTGATATTTTGTTTGATCCATTTTCCGTTTGCCGTTGTCCAACCGCTGAAACAAACAGAATGGCAGGACGCTGTGAGCCCTTCGGGTTATCTTTTTTTCTGTCATTAACGGGTGCTTTAAACGGAGGTTTACTGTGGATATTAAACAGAAAGTCAAAAACATGACGCTGGAAGAGAAAATCGGGCAAAAAATCATGCTGGATTTTCGCTACTGGGATCAGAACGGTAGCAGCAATCAGGATATGACCGTTCCCGACGAAGCCATTGGCAAACTGATCGCCGATAACCACATCGGTGGGGTGATCCTGTTTGCCAATAATCTAAAAGACAAACAGCAGATTAAAACGTTGACGGCCTGGTATGCCGCGATGAAAACCCACGCGGGCGTTGGTTTGTTTATTGGCACGGACAACGAAGGCGGCAACGTTTTCCGGCTGCCACGCGGCGACTACGCCTCATTCCCCGGCAATATGGCGCTGGCCGCCGCGATTGAAGGGGGCGCGGATAAACAGCTCGCCGTTGAACAGGGCAAACTGATGGCCCAGGATATGCGTGCGTTGCATATCAATACCAACTTTGCCCCGGTCGTGGACGTTAACACCAACCCGTTCAACCCGGTGATTAACGTTCGCGCCTTCAGCGATGATAAAAACGCCGTTGCCCGCCTGGCGGAAAACATGGTGGCGGGGATGAAACAGCAGGGGCTGATCACCGCGTACAAACATTTCCCCGGCCATGGCAGCACCTCCACCGATTCGCACACCGGTTTGCCCCGCGTCGATCGCACGAGGGAAGAGGCTTTTGCCATCGATATCGCCCCTTACAAACAGGCTATCGATCGCTGCGCTGCGCCGGATATGGTGATGACTGCGCATATTCAGTACCCCGCACTGGATAACAGCCAGATCGACACCCGCAACGGTGAAAAAATCACGGTGCCGGCCACCATGTCGCGCGAAATCCAGACCCAGATCCTGCGCAATGAGCTGGGTTATGCCGGCGTAACGATTTCAGACGCGCTGGATATGGGCGCGATTGCCGAGCATTTCAGCCAGCAAGGGGCGGCTGAAAACGTCTTTGTCGCCGGGGTGGACATCGCTCTGATGCCTGTCAGCATCGCCTCGCCGGCGCAGGCGAACCTGCTGCCCGAGCTTATCCGCTACATTGCGCAGCGGGTGAAAAGCGGGCATCTCAGCGAGGCCGATATCGATGCCTCTGTCGAGCGCATTTTGCGCCTCAAATTACGTCATAACCTGATGGGCCATAGCGATAAATCGTGTTCAAACGGCGTTTCGTCTTCCGCGCATCAGCTGGAGAAACGCATCGCCGATCGTTCCATTACCGTCGTTATCAACCGTCAACGTCTGCTGCCGTTAAAGGACAAGGCGCTGCGCTACTTTATTCTGACGCCATGGGGCGAGCAGGCCAAAGGCATTGCGAACGTGATGGCGCAGGAGGGATATCAGAACATCGTGGCCGCGAAGGAAACGGAACTGAGCGATGCCCAGATCAGGGAACATATTGCCGGCTGCGACGTGTTCCTGCTCGGCACGCTCTCAACCCGCTTTACGCCTGCCGAGCAGGATGGCGTGGTTACCTCCGCAACCGGGGCGGCTAATGATACCAGTCCTTATCCGGGATGGCTGAAATACGCCGCCGAACAGGGGAAAAAGCGCGTTCATCTTTCACTGCGCGCACCTTACGATATCGTGAACTATGCCGCAGAGGTGGAGGCGGCTGTCGCTACCTATTCCTATTACGGCTATGACAGTGGCGTGTGGTGCGGCCACTCGATGGTATCGCTGGCGCAGGTGCTGACGGGGAAAATCAAACCGCACGGCAAACTGCCGGTTAATACCTGGCATGACTACGATGAGCAAACCAATACCGGCAAGGTGGCGTTCCCTCGCGGGACTGGGCTGAGCTGGTGATGGGATAAGGAGAGGCGTCGTCTGAGAAGGGCGGCGCCGGTCGCTAAACCGCGTTGCGAAAGCGGGCGGTTTCTTGCTCCGCACGCCGCGACATGGGATAACCGTCACTCACGGAAGGAGAACACTGATGCCGACAGGCGCAACAAAATTAGGCGGATGGCTGTTGATGGCCGCCATGCTGGGCGTGGGCGGATGCGCTAAGCCCCCCGAGCCGGAGAAGCCCACGCAGCCCATACCGCCGGCAACGCCGATGCGGGGCATCTGGCTGGCCACGGTTATTGGCCTGGACTGGCCGCCGGCGGCCTCCCTGAAAGCGGCCACCGCGCAAGAGCGGGTTCGCCAGCAGAAGCAGGGGCTGACGGACGCGCTGGACGAGATGGCAAGAGCCGGGATTAACACGGTGTATTTTCAGGTTAAGCCGGACGGCACGGCCCTGTGGCGCTCGAACATCTTGCCCTGGTCTGGGGTATTGACTGGCACGGTGGGCCAGGACCCGGGCTACGATCCGCTGGCCTTTATGCTGCAGGAAGCGCGTCGGCGCGGCATCAAAGTGCATGCCTGGCTGAATCCTTATCGGGTTTCCATGAACACCGGGCAGCAAACGATCGATGCGCTTAACCATACGCTGCAGTCCCCGCCGGCCAGCGTCTATGCGTTGCATCCCGACTGGGTACGCACCGCCAGCGATCGCTTCGTGCTCGATCCCGGCCTGCCCGACGTGCGCAACTGGATCACCAGCGTCGTGGCGGAAATTGTCAGAAACTATGATGTCGACGGCATCCAGTTTGACGATTATTTCTATTACGAAACGCCGCAATCGCCACTGGATGATGAAAAGACCTATCGCCAATACGGCAAAGGGTTTGCAGACAAGGCCAGCTGGCGAAGAGACAACACGCTGCAATTGATAAAGCAGGTTTCTGCCACCGTGAGAGCGTTAAAGCCCGCTGTCGCGTTTGGCGTCAGCCCGGCGGGGGTATGGCGAAACAAGGCGGACGATCCTGCCGGTTCAGCGACTCAGGCCGGCGCGCCATCGTACGATACGGCCTATGCCGATACGCGCCAGTGGGTAAAACTGGGGCTGCTCGACTATATCGCACCGCAGCTGTACTGGCCTTTTGACCGTGAAATTGTCCGCTACGACGTGCTGGCCAACTGGTGGGCCGAGGTGGTGAAAGGCACGCCGGTCCGGCTCTATGCCGGGGTGGCGCTGTATAAAGTGGGTACGCCTTCCGCCAGCGAACCGGCCTGGACCTTCGACGGCGGCGTCCCTGAGCTGAAAAGGCAGTTGGATCTCAACGAAAGCCTGCCGGGGATGGGAGGAACGATACTGTTCCGGCAGCGTTATCTGACTGAGCCGCAAACGCATCAGGCGGTGGAATACCTGCAAACTCGCTGGAAACCCGGTCAATAATCACAGCGTTGGCATCACGAGCCGCGGCTAACCACCGCGGCTTTTTCCATTCACAGGCGCGCCGCTTCCGGCAGCCGTTTCAGGTAATGCACCACCAGCAGCGCCAGCAACAGCATCAGGCTGATGAACGCCGCCACGCCATTCCAGCCGAAACTGTGCCAGAACACGCCGCCGAGGGTACCGGCCACGCTGGAGCCGACGTAATAACAGAACAGATACAGCGACGACGCCTGTCCTTTGGCGCGGCGCGCGCGGCGGCCGATCCAGCTGCTGGCCACCGAGTGGGCGGCGAAAAAACCGGCGGTGAACAGCATCATGCCGATAAAGATCGCCGGCACCTGCGGCAGCGCGGTAATCAGAATCCCGATCAGCATAATTGCGATCGACGCCAGCAGCACCGGGCCACGCCCGAAGCGTGAGGTGAGCGCACCGGCCTTGGGCGAACTGTAGGAGCCGGTGAGGTACACCACCGACAGCAGGCCGACGATCGCCTGGCTCAGGTGATAAGGGTCCGCCAGCAGGCGATAGCCAATGTAGTTGAACAGGGTGACGAAACTGCCCATCAGCAGGAAACCTTCCGCGAACAGCAGCGGCAACCCTTTATCGTGCCAATGCAGTTTAAAATTGATCAGCAGGGTGCGCGGGCGCAGCGAACTGGCGCGAAAATGCCGCGAGGCGGGCAGGATGCGCCAGAACATGCAGGCGGCGGCGAGGGCGAACAGCCCGATGACGCCCAGCGATACGCGCCAGGAAAAGAAATCGGTCAATACCCCGGTGACCAGGCGGCCGCTCATGCCGCCGATCGAGTTGCCGCTGATATACAGCCCCATCGAGAAGGCGACGAAGCTCGGATGGATCTCTTCACTGAGGTAGGTCATGCCGACCGCCGCCACGCCGCTCAGCGACAGGCCGATCAGCGCGCGCATCAGTAAAATGCCGTGCCAGCTGGTCATAAAGGCGCAAATCAGCGTGCAAACCGCCGCCAGCAGCAGCGCCACCACCATGACCGACTTGCGGCCGATGGCGTCGGACAGCGGCCCGGTGAACATCAGGCCGATCGCCAGCAGGCCGGTGGAGACCGAGAGCGACAGGCTGCTTTCCGCCGGCGATACGCCGAAGTCTTGCGACAGCACCGGCAGAATCGGCTGCACGCAGTAGAGCAGCGCGAAGGTCGCCAGCCCGGCGGAAAACAGCGCCAGCGTTACGCGCATAAACTGCGGCGTGCCGCGTTCGATATAGGGGAGTTTATTGTTGAGGGTGGAGCGTTTTACTTTTGGCGCAGCGGCCGCGTCATCGTTGGCGGCCAGCGTCGACGGCATCACGGCCGCAGAACGCACAGGGGTTGTCACAGCGTTTCCTTACCGAACTTCGGGGAGATAACAGACACTTTACAGATGACAAAATGATAGGGAGCGGCTAGTTTTTTGTCTAATATATTAATAATTCAAATTAAGACGTTTTACATATGAATATCGAATTGAGACACCTGCGTTACTTTATCGCCGTGGCCGAGGAGCTGCATTTTGGCCGCGCCGCTGAACGGCTGCGTATCTCTCAGCCGCCGCTCAGCCAGCAAATTCAGGCGCTGGAAGAGATGGTCGGCGCGCGGCTGCTGGCGCGCAACAACCGCAACGTCAGTTTGACGCAGGCCGGGGAGATGTTTCTTAAAGAAGCCTATCAGGTGCTCGATCAGGTCGGGCGCGCGGCGGAAAAGGCGGCGCGCCTGGATCGCGGCGAACTGGGGGAAATGACCATCGGGTTTACCTCCTCCGCGCCCTTTATCAGCGTGGTGTCGCGCAGCCTGCGCGCCTTTCGCCAGCAGTCTCCGCAGGTACATATCAAGATGCGCGAAATCAACACCAAGCAGCAGATCGAACCGCTGCTGAACGGTGAACTGGATCTGGGGGTGATGCGCAACACGCGGCTGCCGGAAGCGCTGCACTATCAGCTGCTGCTGCGCGAACCGCTGGTGGCGGTAGTGCCGGAAGGGCATCCGCTGGCGGAAACGCCCGGCGGCGCGCTGCGTTTTCAACATCTGGCGCAGGAGCCGTTCGTATTTTTCTCGCGTGAAGTGGGCACCGCGCTGTACGACGAAATTCTGCTGCTGCTGAGCAAGGCCGGTATCACCCCGTATATCACCCAGGAAGTGGGAGAAGCGATGACCATCATCGGTCTGGTCTCCGCCGGGTTGGGGGTATCGATTCTGCCGGCTTCTTTCGCCCGGGTGCGGGTGGACGGCGTGCGCTATTTGCCGCTGGCGGAGCCGGACGCCACCACCGAAGTGTGGCTGGTTCATCATCGCCGGCGGCCGCTGACCGCGGCGGCGCAGTCGCTGATGGCGTTGATGCTGAAATGACGTTGAGATTGGGCAAATAAAATTCAATTCACGCTGAAATTGCGAGGAATTTGTGCAGCAAATCACATAACGAATCAAATAGTTGACGCTGTATGACAAAAGCCCCACCATAACCCCTAGTCTTTATTTAGAAGCGCGAAAAATAGTAGGAGCAGGTTTGTGATTGCGGTTGGGCAGCCTGGGCATATTGATCAAATCAAACAGACCAATGCGGGGGCGGTTTATCGGCTAATCGATCAGCTGGGCCCGATTTCGCGCATCGAACTGTCAAAACGCGCGCAGCTGGCGCCCGCCAGCATCACCAAGATTGTGCGCGAGCTGCTGGAAGCCCATCTGGTCAAGGAAACCGAGTACCAGGAGATCGGCAGCCGGGGGCGGCCGGCGGTGGGGTTGGTGCTGGACACCGAAGCCTGGCACTACCTTTCCGCCCGTATCAGCCGTGGCAGCATCACGCTGGCGCTGCGCGATCTCAGCAGCAAACTGGTGGTGGAGGAACAGCTGCCGCTCGCTGCCGAACACCCCGAACCGCTGCTGAAACGCATCCTGACCGAAGTCGATCAGTTCTTTATCCGCCACCAAAGCAAACTGGAACGGCTGACGGCGATCGCCATCACGCTGCCGGGCATGATCGACGTGCAGTCCGGCGTGGTACACCGCATGCCGTTTTACGACGTGCTGGAGATGCCGCTCGGCCCGGCGCTGGAAACCCGCACCGGCCTGCCGGTTTACCTGCAGCACGACATCAGCGCCTGGACCATGGCCGAGGCGCTGTACGGCGCTTCGCGCGGCAGCCAGAACGTGATTCAGGTGGTGATCGACCACAACGTCGGCGCCGGGGTGATCACCGGCGGCCATGTGCTGCACGCTGGCAGCCACAGCGTGGTGGAGATTGGTCACACCCAGGTCGATCCTTACGGCAAGCGCTGTTACTGCGGCAACCACGGTTGTCTCGAGACCGTGGCCAGCATCGAGAACATGCTGGAGATCGCCCAGCAGCGGCTGAGCGGCTCGATGAGTTCCAGCCTGCACGGCGCGCCGTTGACCGTCGAATCGCTGTGCGACGCGGCGCTGGCGGGCGATCAGCTGGCGCGGGACATCATCCTCGGCGTCGGCCACAGCGTGGGGCGCATTCTGGCGATCATGGTCAACCTGTTCAATCCGGAGAAGATCCTGGTAGGATCGCCGCTCAACCGCGCGGCGGAAATCCTGCATCCGGCCATCGCCTCCTGCATTCGGCAGCAGGCGCTGCCGGCCTACAGCGAGCAGGTCAAGGTCGAATCCACGCAGTTCTTCAATCAGGGCACCATGCCCGGCGCGGCGCTGGTGAAAGAGGCGCTGTATAACGGTTCATTGCTGGTGCAGTTGCTGCAAGGCTAACTTCAGAACATCTTATTAATCCGCAAAAGATTGAGCTACCTCAAGCCCCTACGCGGCAGCATCCCCTAGAATTTTTCCGATAGACTTCCTCGCCGCCGATGCGGCGACACATTGTTAACGGGGCATTCCGGGGCATTTTATTCATGTTGAAGCGTTTATTTGTTACAGGCACGGATACCGACGTCGGTAAAACCGTGGTTTCACGCGGGTTGATGCAGGCGCTGGCCGCCAACGGCCGTTCGGTGGCCGGCTATAAGCCGATCGCCGCACGTTGCCAGGAAACCAGCGAGGGCATCCGCAATAAAGACGCTTTGGTATTGCAGGCATCCTCCAGCCTGCCGCTGTCTTACGAGGAGATCAATCCCATCACCTGTCTGGATGAGGTGTTTCACGCCCATGCGAGCGAGGACATCAACTACGGCGTGATGAGCAGCGGCCTGCGGGATCTGTCGGCCAAAGCCGATACGGTAGTGGTGGAGGGCAGCGGCGGCTGGCGGGTGCTGATGAACGATCTGCGGCCTTACGCCGAGTGGGTGGTGCAGGAGCAACTGCCGGTGGTGCTGGTAGTGGGCATCAAACTGGGCTGCGTCAGCCATGCGTTGTTGACCGCTCAGTCGATCATCAACGACGGCCTGCCGTTGTTGGGCTGGGTGGCCAACCGCATCAATCCGGGGCTGGCGCACTATGCCGAAACCATCGCGGCGCTGCAGCAGCGCATACCTGCGCCGCTGCTGGGTGAGATCCCGTATCTGCCGCGCGCGGAGCAGCGCGAACTGGCGCACTATCTCGACATCTCCACGCTGCTGCGCTAGCGCGGTCAGGCCAGCAAAGGGGCCAACAGACGGGCGGAGACAAACAGCCCCAGGCCGTAAATCGTATGCACCAGCAGGCTGATGATGCGGCTACGCGTCGGGTTGGGGGTATTCGCCGCCGCCACGCCAAAGCCCAGCGCCGGCTGCATCACGAAGAAAGGCGCCGCCAGGCTCAGCCAGCCGCTCAACAGTGCGACCAGCGGCGCCGGTGCGGCGTACCAACCGATGCCCGCCAAACCGAGCGGGATAAAGGCGAAGGCTACGCCGATCGCATAGTGCAGCAACCATCCTGTCGCTTTTTCTCCTCGCCGCACCGGCGACGCCATGATCGGCGCGTGATAAAACCGGCCGTCGAACAGGCCGATAAACCAGCGGCCAACCAGCGCGTAGTTAAGGGGCGGGATGCCCAGCACGCGCTTTTGCACGATGGCCCACAGGTCGGTGCACAGCGTGGCGCCCACTCCGGTCAGCACAATCATCAGTAAAATTTCTGTCGTCATTTTCGTGTCCTTAAAGTCACTCATGGTGTAATGTGCGCACAGTGTGCAACTTAAAGTCGACTTCAAGTCAATGGAAAAAGAACTGGATATTGGCGAGGTGGCGCGTTTGAGCGGCATCGCGCCCTCGGCACTGCGGCATTACGAGAAAAAGGGGCTGATCGCGTCGATAGGCCGCAACGGTTTACGCCGCCAATATGCCGCCGGCGTGCTGGATCAACTGAAACTGATCGCTCTCGGGCGGTTGGCGGGATTTACGCTGGATGAGATCGCCTCGCTGTTTGACGAGCGCGGGCGCATCGCCCTCGATCGCCGGCTGCTGGCGGCGCGGATTGAAGAACTGGATCGCACCCTGCGGCGTTTGGGGCAGGTGCGCGCCGGTTTGCAGCACATGGTCGATTGCCCTGAACCGGAGCACCTGCAGTGCCCGCAGTTCAGGAAGTTGCTGCAGCAGGGCGAGTTTTAAGCCTCGCGTTTGGGCGGCGGCGCGGTGTGGTAGACCGATACCGGCCGCAGACCGCGCGACACGGTGGTGGCGATCACGCAGGCCAGCAAAATGCCGGGCAGCAGCGCGTATTCGCCGGTCATTTCAAACACCATCAGCGCCGCCATGATCGGCGCATGGGTGGTGGCGGCCAGCAGGGTGGCCATGCCGGTCAGCGCCAGCAGCAGCGGCACCGCCGCATCCATGCCCGGCCACAGGCCGAACAGCTGGCCGATCATCGAACCGAGCGCGGCGCCGACGAACAGCGTCGGGGTGAAGACCCCGCCGGGCGCGCCTGAACCGCTGCTGGCGAGGATCGCCAGCAATTTGCACACCAGGATCGCGCCCAGCAGCAACACCCCCGGCGGCGCGATCAACAGCGCCTGCACCACGCTATAGCCATTGCCCCACACCTGCGGGAACAGCAGCGAAAGCAGCCCGACGATCAGGCCACCCAGCGCCAGCTGCAACGGCGGTTTCAGGCGCAGCGATCGGAAGGCGCGGCCGGTGGCGGTCATCAGCCATAAAAACAGCGGCCCGCCGGCGCCGGCCACCACGCCGACCAGCGCCATCAGCAGGTATTGCGTCGGCAAGGGGGCGGCGAGCGGCGTCACCAGATAGAGCGGCGCCTGGCCGCCGTTGAGCAGGTTGGTCATCAGCAGCGCGCTCACCGCGGCGATCACCACTGGCCCGAGCGAGGCCAGCATCAGGGTGCCGAACAGGATCTCGGCGATAAACAGGCTGCCCGCCAGCGGCGCATGGTAGGCGCTGGCCATCCCGGCGGCGGCGGCGCAGGCCACCCACAGTTTCCACTCTTTCTCGTGTGTAAAGCGCTGGGCGAACAGCGAGCCCACCAGCGCCGCCAGCAGGATCATCGCGCCTTCGCGGCCGATGGCGCTGCCGCTCGACACCACCAGCAGCGACGCCAGGCATTTCACCAGGCTGGCGCCGGTGTCCAGCTTGCCGTTGCCGGTCTCTATCGCTTCCATATAGTCGGTGGGCGCCGCCGGGCGCTGGTGACGGTAGCGCTGGTGGATATATAGCAGCAGGCCCGCCGCCAGCCCGCCCAGCGCCGGGGTCAGCGCGCGCCGCCAGCCCGGCAGCGCAGCGGCGGCGGCCACCAGGCTGCCGTCGGCATTGCCGAGCAACAGCCACTCGAGGCCAATCATCGAACGGTGAAACAGCCACACCGCCAGGGCGGCGGCGACGCCGATAAACACGGCGATAAACAGGCTGCGCAGCAGGGCGCGATAGTGGTGCAAGTGGACCAATCTTTTCATGCGTGGGCGGCGTCGTGAGAAAAATCAAAGGGTCATCAGCGCATTGTGCTTGGCGCTCCGGCCGATGACCAGTGAATCTTTATCAAACTGCGGCATGGGCGGGGCGGCGGGCGCCCCGGCGCGGGTTACTGCGGGGTCAGCACCCGGCGCGTACGGCCGGAGCTGAGGTAGTCGGCGATGTAATCCTGCGAGATTTCGCCGCTGTAGCGGCCGTCTTCATCGACGATCGGCATCCAGGAGGTGTTGTGCTCGTACAGCTTCGACAGCACCACGCGCAGGTTTTCCTCCGCTCTGGCGGTGACGCGAAAACGGTGCAGGCTGTCGGCGCAGACGCCCGGCGCGCCGCGCGCCTCGCGGCGTTTGACATAGCCCAACGGTTTGCCGTCGGCGTCGACCACCGTCACCGAGCGGGCGTCGATATCGTCCATCAGCCCGAATGCCTCCGCCAGCGGCGTTTCCCGGCGCACCGTCACCGTTTCCTGTTGATCGGCCACGTCGCCGGCCTGTACCAGCAGCAGGCGCTTCAGCGTACGATCCTGGCCGACAAAGGAGGCGACGAATTCGTTCGCCGGCCGCGCCAACAGCTCATCGGCGCTGGCGTTCTGCACGATCTTGCCCTGGCGGAACACCGCGATGCGATCGCCAAGTTTCAGCGCCTCATCGATGTCGTGGCTCACCAGCATCACGGTCTTTTTCAGCTGGCGCTGCATGTCGAGAAACTCGTTCTGGATGGTTTCGCGGTTGATCGGATCCACCGCGCCGAAGGGTTCATCCATCAGCAGCACCGGCGGATCGGCTGCCAGCGCGCGGATCACGCCGATGCGCTGCTGCTGCCCGCCCGACATCTCTTTCGGGTAGCGGTGCAAAAAGCGCTTCGGATCCAGCGCCACCATGCTCATCAGCTCCTCGGCGCGATCGTGGCAGCGTTTCTTGTCCCAGCCCAGCATGCGCGGCACCACGGTGATGTTTTCCTCGATGGTCATGTTGGGAAACAAACCGATCTGCTGGATGACGTAGCCGATTTTGCGGCGCAGGCTGACGGTATCCAGCGTGCTGGTGTCTTCGCCATTGACCAGAATGGCGCCGGCGGTAGGTTCGATCAGGCGGTTGATCATCTTCAGCGTGGTGGTTTTGCCGCAGCCGGAAGGGCCGAGCAGCACGCAGATTTCGCCTTCCGGCACGTCCAGATTGATGTTGTCGACGGCGTTGAACGGCGTGCCGTTCTTTTGCATGAACTGTTTGGTCAGATTTTCCAATTTAATCATGAGCGGATCCCCTTGGGCGTGAGCGCAATTTGCAAACGGTGCAATAACCAATCGAGGACGATCGCCAACAGGCTGATCATCACGGCGCCGGTAATCAACTGGCGGATGTCACTGCTGCTGATGCCGTTGAGCAGCAGCAGGCCGAGGCCGCCGGCACCGATCACCGCGGCGATCGCCATCACGCCGATGTTCATCACCACGGCGGTGCGGATGCCGCCGAAAATCACCGGCAGCGCCACCGGGATCTCCACCCAGCGCAGGCGTTGCCAGAACGTCATGCCGATGCCGCGGCCGGCCTCGCGCAGCCCGCCGGGCAGGTTGTCGAGCGCGGTGTGGGTATTGCGCACGATCGGCAGCAGCGAGTAGAGAAATACGGCGGTGATCGCTGGCACATAGCCAATGCCGTGACCGATTAAGGAAAACAGCGGGATCATCAGCCCGAACAGGGCGATGGAGGGCACGGTCAGCACCAGCGTGGCCAGGCTCAGCACCGGCGTCGCCAGCCACTTGTGGCGGACGATCAGCACGCCGAGCGGCACGCCGATCAGGATCGCCAGGCCGACGGCGACGCCGACCAGCAGCAGGTGTTCCAGCGTCAATCCGGCGACATAGGCCCAGTTTTGCCAGGCGTAAAGTAAAGTATTCATCATGCCTCCCTAAATCAGGCCGCGCTGCTTGAGGAACGCGTCGGCGACCTGTTGCGGCGTCTGGTAGTCGATATCCACCCTGGCGTTAAGCTCGGTGATCACCTGGTTATTGAACTGTTTCGACAGCGTGTTCAACGCCTCTTCCAGCCCCGGCGTGTTTTGCAACACCTCGGCGCGCACCACCGGCGTGACCGCATAGCTCGGGAAGTAGCCTTTGTCGTCTTCGAGCACCTGCAGATCGAAGCCTTTCACCCGGCCGTCAGTGGTGTACACCAGCCCGGCGTCGACGAAGCCGTCGCGGATGGCGTTGTACACCAGGCCCGGATCCATCTGGCGGATTTGCGGGCGATCCAGTGGCATGTCGTACAGCGCCTGCATCGGCTTCAGGCCGTCGGAGCGGCCGGCAAACTCCAGGTCCAGTCCCAGTAGCCAGTTGTGTTTCGGGTCGTTTTTGCGCACCTGTTCCACTTTGGCCACCAGCTGCGACATCGTGCGGATCTGCTCTTTTTCCGCGCGCTGGCGCTGCATGGCGAAGGCGTAGGTGTTGTTCATGTCCGCCGGCTGCAGCCACACCAGACCGAGTTTGGCGTCGAGTTTTTTCACCGTGTCGTAGGTTTCCTGCGGCGACATGCGCTTATTGATGTGGTTAAAGATGATCAGCGAGGTGCCGGTGTATTCCCAGGTCATGTCGATCTGCTTGTTGATCATGGCGTTGCGGGTGATCACCGTGGCCAGGTTGGTCTTGGGTATGACCTGAAATCCCTTGGCCCGCAGGTATTGCACGGTGATCGCCGACAGAATGCGCTGTTCGGTGAAGTTCTTGCTCGCCAGCGTCAAGGGGGCGGCCCAGGCGGCCGCGCCGCTCATCAGCAAGGAGAACAGCAGCGCGTGGCAAGTGCGTTGTAACCATCGAGTCATCGCGTCTCTCCCTTCAGGATGCGGTGTGCGGGCTGAGTCGGCGGCCGAGCCCGGCCAGCGCCAGATCGAGTAGCAGGGCGATCAGCGCGGTGGCGGCGGCGCCGAGGATCAGCGTCGGGAAGTCGTTCAGGTAGATGCCGGGGAAGATCAGCTCACCATAGCTGCTGGCGCCGATCAAAAACGCCAGCGGCGCGGTGCCGACGTTGATCGCCATCGCGATGCGCACCCCGGCGAAGATCACCGGCAGGGCGTGGGGCAGTTCGACCTGGCGCAACCGCTGCCCGGCGGTCATGCCAATACCGTTGGCGGCCTCTGTCAGCGCCGGCGGCACCGAACGCAGACCGGCATAGGTATTGCGCACGATGGGCAGCAGCGAAGCGAGGAACAGCGCCACTACCGCCGGCCGATCGCCGATGCCGATGATCACCATCGCCAGCGCTAGCACCGCCAGCGGCGGCAGGGTGTTGCCGACGTTGAAGATCTGCATCACGTGTTCCGCCCAGCGGCGGGCGAAGGGGCGGCTCAGCAAAATGCCGCTGGGAATGCCGACCAGCAGCGACAGCAGCATGGAACACACCACCAGGAACATGTGCTGTTGGCCGAGGTAGATCAAATCTTCCCGGCGCGACATGAGGGTTTTCCAACCGATGCCGTAAATCAGCAGCGCGATGACGGCGATAAACAGCAGGCTCCCGAAGAGCAGGCGCCGGTATGGCGCGGACTTATGCATGATGTTGCGTCCTCCGTTGCGCGGAGCGGCCGGCGGCGCACTCCACTCTGATTGTTACCCACTGCCCGGCGGGCGTGGCGGTACAAAACGGGCGTTTCGCATGAGGTTAGCGACATTGAGCGAAGGGTGTGTTCGGCATAGCGTGCTGAACGGTGGCTCAATACGTGAGTTAATCAGCATAAGATACTGATATTTAAACTAGAGAAAGCACGAAGCCCAATGACCCCGGCTAGGGAAGGTATAGCACCCTGTCGTTGGCCATGCCAAGTTTTATGAACAAAATCAGTTGATTGAGCTTAGGCGGATCTGCGCCTCAGCCCGCGTCAGCGCTGGGATGCGCGGAAAGTAAAAAAAATCCGCCGCAAAGCGTTACGCCGTAACAATTAGTCCAAATGGTGCGATTCGCCGGCGGCAGCGGCAGGATGTGAGGGCGGATAAACCTGCCGCAGGCGCTTGCTGATATACTCAGGGAAAATAAAAACGCCAGGAAGCCTGCATAACGCCATGACAAATAACGTTTCACCCGCACCTATCGCCCACCGCCCGCTGATCCTGATCGCCTGTATGCTGGCGATGTTCATGTCGGCGATCGAAGCCACCATCGTCGCCACCGCCATGCCGACCATCATCGGCGATCTCGGCGGCTTCTCGTTGCTGGGCTGGGTGTTCGCGGTCTATTTGCTGTCGCAGGCGATCACCATCCCCATCTACGGGCGGTTGGCGGATCTCTACGGCCGCAAGCGGGTGTTCTTCTTCGGCGCCACGCTGTTCCTGCTGGGGTCGGTGCTGTGCGGTTTCGCCCCGGACATGTATTGGCTGATCGGTTTCCGTTTATTGCAGGGGCTGGGGGCCGGCGCCATCATGCCGATCGCTTCCACCATCATCGGCGACATCTACAGCGCCACCGAGCGGCCGAAAGTGATGGGATATCTGTCGAGCGTATGGGGCGTGTCGGCGATCATCGGCCCGCTGTTGGGGGCGTTTATCGTGCAGCACCTGCCGTGGGCGCTGGTGTTCTGGGTCAACCTGCCGATCGGCCTGTTGGCGATGTTCTTCCTTTGGCGCTATCTGCCGGCGCATCAGCAATTGCGCCGGCACGCGCTGGATCTGGCCGGCACCGCCTGGCTGACGCTGTTCGTTTCCGCGTTGCTGCTGGCGCTGTTGCAGATGGAAAGCCTGGGATGGTGGGTGGTGCCGCTGCTGGCGCTGGCGGCGGTGTCGCTGGCGCTGCTGATCCGTCAGGAGCGGCGCGCGGTCGAACCGCTGTTCCCGCTGGCGCTGTGGCAAAGCCGGGTGATCGTCGCCGGCAACATCGGCGGGCTGGTGATCGGCGCGGCGATGATGGGCATCAGCGCCTTTCTGCCCACCTTCATTCAGGGCGTGATGGGCGGCTCACCGCTGGAAGCGGGCACCACGCTGGCCTTGATGTCGATCGGCTGGCCGCTGGCCAGCACGCTGAGCGGCCGTTTGATGCTGATGACTTCGTATCGCGCCACGGCGCTGTTAGGCGCGCTGCTGCTGGTGGCGGGCGGCCTGATCCTGCTGATGCTGCAGCCGGACGGCGGCCTGCTGTGGGGCCGGGTGGCGGCGTTTATGGTCGGCGCCGGCATGGGGCTGTGCAATACCACGTTTCTGGTTTCGGTGCAGAACGCGGCCCATTACAGCATTCGTGGCATCGCCACCGCCTGTACGGTGTTTACCCGCATGGTGGGATCGGCCATCGGCACCGCCATTCTGGGTGCGACGCTGAACCTCAACCTGCAGTGGCGTTTGCCGCAGATCGACGATCCGGTGCAGCGGCTGATGGAGCCGGCGGTGCGGCACAGCATGGGGGGCGAGGCGCTGGCGCAGTTGACCCAGCAAGTGGCGGCTTCGCTGCATTGGGTGTTCCTGGTGTCGGCGTTGGTGTCGTTGCTGGCGCTGGCGGCGGCGATGCTGATCCCGGCCCGTTGTCGGCCGCAGGGCGAAGAAGAAGAGGCGGAGCAGGCGTAAGGGATGAGAAAGGGCGCTGCTGCAGCGCGCCCTGGGTAGCCGGTGCGGCTTACTGCGTGTTGGAGGTATCCTGGCTGGTGCCGGTCTGCGCCGCGTCACCGCGATCGTCGCCGTTGTTCAGGCGGGTATAAACGATCTTCTGGGTGTCGTTTTCGCAGTGCCCAACCACCTGGCCGCCCGCTTGATCGGCCTGATCGTTTGGCACGATCTCCAGTTTGAAGCCGGACTCCGGAACGCCGTTATTGACGATTTTTTGCGAAATGTCGGCTTTCACGCTTTCGCAGGAGGCCAGGGCCGCCAATGGCGCGCCGGCCAGCAGCACAGCGGTTAATATCAGCGTTTTTTTCATCACGTCATCCTTTTAGACAATGGACTTCCTGTAACAGGATAGCAGCAACGGCGGCCGGGTTTCACGCTCGCCCGCCCGCCGCAGGGGGATTAAGGATTAATCCGACGCCCGGTCTGGCGATCCAGACATTTACGGGTATCCGGCTCCCAGTAGGCGTTAACGTTGTTGCTGTCGTTGCAGCGATCTTCGTCATCCGCCGCGCGGTCGGCCTTGTCGAACTCTTTCTCGACGCGGGTATTAACCTTGTGGCGCAGGGTTTTGGTATCATTCCACTGCTCTTTGCTCTGGCGCGCTTCTTCGGTGCTCATCGCGCCGCTGCCTTTGCCATCGACGGTGACGCAGGTGCTGCCCTGAGTGCAGGTGGCGGCCAGCGCCGGCGCCTGCCAGGCGCCCATTACGGCCAGCATGGCGACCGGCAGCATCCCGCGCAGCAGTCGTTGGGTCGAAAATGTTTTCATCGTTTCATCCTTATGAGTGAGTGCGCCTGATGATGGCGACACTGGCGTTACCTCGCCCGCAGGCGTGGTGACAAATATACCACCGCGCTCCTGGAATTCACCAGCCAAGCGCCGATTCGTTTAATTTACCGAGAGAAAACTGCGACCGATGTTAAAAACTACGCTGTTGTTTTTTGCGACCGCCCTGGCTGAAATTATCGGCTGTTTCCTGCCTTATCTGTGGCTGAAGAAGCAGGGTAGCGCCTGGCTGCTGCTGCCGGCGGCATTGAGCCTGATGCTGTTCGTCTGGCTGTTGACGCTGCATCCGGCGGCCAGCGGGCGGGTCTATGCGGCCTACGGCGGCGTGTATGTGGCGACGGCGCTGCTGTGGCTGCGGGTGGTGGATGGCGTGAAGCTGTCTGCGCTGGATTGGGTCGGCGCCGGCGTGGCGCTAGCGGGCATGCTGATTATCGTTTCCGGCTGGCGCGCGGCCTGAGGAAACGCGGCGGGAGTCGCCTCCCGCCGTCGCGGCTCAGGCGCCGCGGTGGATGTTCAGCCCGGCGAAGGACTGGCTGACCGGCATCATTTCCAGCGTGTTGATGTTGACGCGCGCCGGCAATGTCGCGACCCAGAACACCGACTCGGCGATGTCTTCCGGCGTCAGCGCATCGGCGCCTTCGTAGGTTTTGTTGACCTTGCCGTCATCACCCTTGAAGCGCACGTTGGAGAACTCGGTACCGCCCACCAGGCCGGGCTCGATATCGGTCACGCGGATGCGCGTGCCGTGCAGATCGGCGCGCAGGCCCAGGCTGAACTGCTTGACGAACGCCTTGGTGGCGCCGTACACGTTGCCGCCGGCGTAAGGCCAGTTGGCGGCGGTGGAGCCGATGTTGATCACATGGCCGACGTTGCGCTCGACCATGGCGGGCAGCAGCGCGCGGGTCATGTTCACCAGCCCTTTGGCGTTGGTGTCGATCATGGTTTCCCAGTCATCGGCGTTGGCCTTGTGCGCCGGCTCCAGCCCCAGCGCCAGCCCGGCGTTGTTCACCAGCACGTCAATCTGGCGCAGTTCGACCGGCAGCGCTTCGATCGCCTGCTGAATGGCGGCGCGGTTGCGCACGTCGAGCCGCACGATGTGCAGCGCTTCGCCCAGTTCTTCCTGCAGCTCTTCGAGACGCTCAAGGCGGCGCCCGGCGGCGATCACCCGATGGCCTTCACGGATAAAACGGCGTGCGATCGCCTCGCCGAAACCGGAGGTGGCGCCGGTAACAAAAATAATCATGTTGCTGTTCCTCAACTGTTTTTACCCTACATGCCTCTATCATTAGCACAAAGCCGCAGGCAGTGGCAGCGGTTATCGTGGCGGAAAGAAAAAAAGCAAACCGGGCCGATCAGCGTTGAGGCGGCAGGTGGTACACCACCGCGTCATACTTGATGCGTTCGCAGCGGCCGGCCAGCACGCCGCCCAACGACTCGACGAGGCGGCGGCTGGCGGTATTCTGCTCGGCCACCGGGTAGAGAAAGTGCGGCGGCTGAAAGCGCTCGCTGGCCCAGCGCGCGATACCCTGCACGATTTCACGGCCGTAGCCCTGGCCATGCAGGCCCTCTTTCACCCAGATACCCAGCTCCGGGGTGTGGCTGCGCAGGTTGTGCGCGCCGCCGACGCCGACGAACTGCCGGTCTTCGCGCCGGCGGGCGACGAAGATCACTTCTTCGCCTTCGCGCATCAGCGGCAGCCAGCTTTGCCAGACGTTGGCGAAGTCTTCCGGCGACGCTTCCGGTTCAAAGGTCATAAAGCGCGTCAGAGTGGGGGTGATCGCCTGGTAAACATCGTCGGCGTCTGCTGCGGTAAAGGGGGCAATCAACAAACGGTCGGTGTCCACGCGGCACTGAGAAAGGTCATTGTGATTCATGTTATTTTCCCTCGCTTTTCAGGCCAGAACGGCAAAAAATCCGCGCCCATAAATCGGGGCGGATCGTCGATATTACGCGTATTGGCGTCAGAAGCGACTTATTTTTCACCGCTGCGGCGGTGCGCAAGCGCGGCATTTCGTGACGTCGTCACGTTGGTGGGGAAAGCGGCGGGCAGGGTTGGCCGCCCGCCGCTGAGGGTCAGAACTTCACCGAACCTTGCAGATAGATCGTGCGTGGTTGGCCGACGTACAGACCTTTGTTGTTGTCGTCATAGGCGCGGGTGAAATACTCGTGGTTGAACAGGTTTTTCACGCCGACGCCCAGATTCAGGCCGGCCATTTCCGGGCCGAAATCATAGGCGGCGCGCACGCCCCACAGCATATAGCCGGGGATGCGGCCGGTGCTGCCGTCGGCGCTTTCCGCCACGGTGTTGGCGTTGTCGGCGAACTGGCTGGATTGGAATTCGCCGTTAAGGTTAAACGCCCAGCTGCCTGGCGTGTAGTCCAGCCCCAGCGTGCCTTTATGCTTCGGCGAGAACGGCACCTGGTTGCCCTTGTAACCGCCGTCTTCACGAATGGTGGCGTTGACGTAGGCGTAGCTGGCGTAGGCGGTCAGGTCGTCCAGTTTCGGCGTCAGCTGCGACAGATCGTAACGCAGGCTGCCTTCCAGCCCGGCGTGGCGGGTTTTGCCGCGCGCGGTCACGCTGTCGGTCACCTGGTTGGAGTCGTACTGGTTGTTGAAGTTGATCAGGAACAGCCCGATTTCGCCGGTCAGCGCATCTCCGGCGTAGCGGGTGCCCAGCTCCCAGGTGCGCGCCTTCTCCGGTTCGATCTTGCCGCTGTCCACCGCTTTGCCCATCTGGCTATATTGCACGGTGCCGAAGGAGCCTTCGGTGTTGGCGTACAGGTTCCAGTATTCGTTCAGGTGATACATCACGTTCAACGCCGGCAGCGGCGCGTTATAGCTGACGTCGAGGCGGTTGTTCTTGATGTAGTTGTTCTGATACGACTTGATGTATTCGTAGCGCATGCCCGGCGTGATGGTCCAGTCGCCGATGTCGATGCGATCGTCGATATAAAACGCGTGCGCCTCGGTGCCGGACTGGGTGTCGCGATCGTACGGGCTGGCGGTGGACGGCAGCTTGCCGGTGCTGGCTTTAGTGTAGTAGCGCAGCTCGTGGGTGGATTCGCTGACGTAGCGATAACCGACGCCGACCTCGTGCGCCGAATCGCCCCAGCGGAAACTCTGGCTGTAGCGCGGTTCCACGCCGCGCACCCAGTATTCGCGTGGCGACAGCGTCAGGTTTTTACCCTGATCCAGATAGCCGCTGCGCAGGGTGTAGGTGTAGAAGCTCTGCACGTCGAACTTGTGCTGCTGATCCGGCTGATACTGGTAGCCGAAGTTGGCCAACTGGCGGCGGCCCCAGAACTTGTCGTACGGGCGCGTCGACTGGAACGGGTTGGCGTTGTAGTCCGCCCGGCTCAGGCCGCCCGGCATCTCCGCTTCGCCTTCGTAGTATTGCAGCAGGCTGTTGAAGGTGTGCACCTCGTTCGGCGCGTAACGGCTTTTCAGCATCACGTCGTCGATTTTGGTCGCGCTGTGCTCGCGCCAGTCGCTGCCGCGGGTGCCGGAGTAGAGCAGCGCCGCGCCGAGGCCGTTGTCGGCGGTGCCGCCGATCATCAGGTTACCGGTGCCTTTCGGGTGATCCTGGCGCGAGGTCGGGCTGAGCTGCCCCTGCATGCCGGCCTCCATGCCGAAGGTTTTCGGGATGGCACGGGTGACGAAGTTGACGACGCCGCCGACGCTCTGCGGCCCGTAGCGCACCGCGCCGCCGCCGCGCACCACGTCAATCGCATCCATATTGCCGAGCGAGACCGGCGCCAGCGACAGCTGCGGCTGGCCGTAAGGGGCGAAGGGCACCGGGATGCCGTCCATCAGCACGGTGGAGCGGCTGGCGAGGCGCGGGTTGAGGCCGCGAATGCCGAAGTTCAGCGCCATATCGTGGCTGCCGGTGCCGTTGTTCTCCGGCGCCACCACGCCCGGTACGCGGTTTAACGCTTCGCGCACGGTGGTGGTGCCGGTTTTGGCGAACTCTTCGCGGCGCACCACGTCGCGCGCGCCGGGATGTTCGAATACATCGATCTGGCGGCCTTCCGCCAGCCAGTCGCCGACCACGGTGATGTCTTCTTCTTTCTGCGGCTGCGGCAGTTTGGCCAGCGTGTAGCCGTTGTTGCCGAGCGCTCGGGCCTGCAGGCCGCTGCCCGCCAGCAGGGCATTCAGGCCGTCGTCGACGCCGTAGCTGCCGTTCAGGCCAGGCGAACGTTTACCGGCGGTTAACGCGCCGTCTACCGAAAGCGCGATGCCGGCGCGAGCGGCGAAAGCGTTCAGCGCGCCGTCCAGCTCACCGGCTGGAATGTGATAGGTGGCCGCGGCGCTGGCGGCGCTCGCCATCAGCGGTGCGGCGAATGCCAGGCCAATGGCCACGGCCAGCGGTTTGGCCCGTTTTCCCCAAAGCGAAGCCGGAGCGACCTTTCCCCAAGCGTTGTTCATACCTTCTCCTGAATCATTTTTATTTATTGCTGCAGTGTTTTCCTGGGAGTCGGATGAGCAAGGCAAAAGGGACAATCAAAAATGCGATTTTTTATCATTTTCATTTAAAAAGTTCAGGCGGGGACGATCTGCAGCCAATAGCGGGTAAAGCTCTGCAGACGTATCGGCAGCGTCTGGCTGAGCAGGGCGAGAGCGCGATCGGTATCGTTGAGTGGGAAACTGCCGCTGACGCGCAGGCCGGCAACGGCCGGATCGCAGCTCAGATGGCCGCGCCGGTAGCGCGCCAGTTCGGCGATCACCCGCTCCAGCCGCCACTGGCTGACGCTCAGCACGCCGCGCAGCCAGCCGTCCTCTTGCGCGGCGGGGTGTTTGTCGCCGAAGGCCGTGGCGCTGAAGCTGATCTGTTCGCCGGCATCCACCCGGCGCGTTTGCCGCGCGTCCTGCGCCAACTGCGCTTCAACCGCATGCTCCAGCACCGTCAGACGCGTCTCGCCGCCGCTCTCGCGCACCAAAAAGCGGGTGCCGAGCGCGCGCATCGCCCCCTGCGGGCTTTGCACCCACAGCGGCCGGGCGTCGCGTCCGGTGATCAGGCTGATTTCCCCGGCGTGCAGGCGGATCAACCGTTGGCGATCGTCGTAATGCACATCGACCGCGCTGGCGGTATTCAGCACCAGCTGGGTGCCGTCGCTTAATACAATGGGTTTGATTTCGCCGGTGGCGGTGCGGTAGTCGGCACGCAGCTCCCGGCCGAGCGGGGACTGATAAAAGAAGCCGCCACCGCCCACGCCGAGCAACAGCAGCAGGCTTTTCAGCAGCGTGCGGCGGTCGATCGCCGATTGGCGGCCGGCGCGATCGAGCGCGCGGTAGCTGAACTTGCCCGGCACGCCCTGCAGCTGGCTCTGCAACGCTTCGACGCGCCGCCATGCCCAGCGGTGATCGTCATGCTGCTGGTGCCAGGCTTGCCACTGTTGGCGCTGGCGTTCGGTGACGTGCTCATCGCACAGCAGGGCGTACCAGTGTGCGGCCATTTTCAGCGCCTGGCGCTGCTCCGGGGTGATGGCGTTGCTCATGAGAAAACGTCGTTTTCCAGGCTGAACAACAGGCAGTGTTCGGTGGCCTTGGCCATGTATTTTTTAACCGAGCTGACCGACACGCCGAGGCGCGCGGCGATGTCCGCATAGCCCAGGCCTTCGAGTTGCGACAACAGAAAGGCCTGCTTCACCTTGGGCCCGAGGCCGTCGAGCATGGCGTCGATCTGCTGCAGGCTTTCCAGCAGGCTCTGGCGCTGCTCCGGCGACGGGGCGTAGCCTTCCGGGATCAGCGCCAGCATCTCCAGATAAGCGCGCTCCAGCGTTCTGCGGCGGAACAGATCGACCATCACCCGCTTGGCGACGGTAACCAGAAAGTCTTTCGGTTCGCGCAGGGTCGCCGCGGCGTCGCTTTTCAGCAGGCGCATGAAGGTATCTTGCGCCACGTCGTCCGCATCGAACGCGCAGCCCAGCCGTCGGCGCAGCCATCCCTGCAACCAGGCGTGATGGGTGGCGTAGAGGCGCGATAGCGCGGTGTGCGGGGCAGAAGCGGTGGCGGACATGATTTTCGCATTGCTGGTCAAAAAGATGCGCGGATGATAATTGAGAATGGTTATCGTTTCAAGTTTGGCCGTTGTCCTCAGGCCGAGATTCAACCCCCAGGCGCGGCGTTGAAATAAGCCGTGCGCCGTGAAGATATTCGCTTGCCCATTCATGGTGCAGCGGCGCGGTGTTATTTTGGCAGGCAAACGGTTGCTATTGATCTGCCGGAGAGGATCGATGGTTTGCTTTATTCTTTTTTGCCGGTCAATTCCCCTTGATTAATTAATATCATTTTGTTTTTTAACAATAATGTATTTTGGCGCCGTCAACTGGCATACGGCTTGCTATGCTTAAGCCGGTCTTAGCGTTTGGGTAACAAAAGGCATTGTTTCATCTGCGTGGGTTATTACGCGGGTGAGGCGCGCCGGTCGCGACAAGGAAGAAAATAATGGCACTGCAATTCACCACGGCTATTCGTGGCAATTTTTTTGATATCTCCGCCTGTGTGGAGGAGCCGCAACAGCTCGACGAACGCCTGCGGCATGTTCCCGACGGTTTGCTGCTGCTGAACGACGACGTCATCGTCTGGTTCGGCAGCTGGCAGCAGGGCGAGGCGCTGCTGCCGCCGGGCTTCGCGGTCACGGAATATCGCGACAAACTGATCGTGCCGGGATTTATCGATACCCACATCCACTACCCGCAAACCGAAATGATCGGTGCCTATGGCGACCAGCTGTTGGGCTGGTTAAACAATTACACCTTCCCGACCGAAAGCCGTTACGACTGCCAACGGCACGCCGACGAGATGTCGGCCTTCTTTCTGCAGCAGTTGCTGAGTAACGGCACCACCACCGCGTTGGTGTTCGGCACGGTGCATCCACAGTCGGTCGACGCCTTGTTCGGCCAGGCGCAAACGCTGAACATGCGCCTGATCGCCGGTAAGGTGATGATGGATCGCCATGCGCCGGAGGCGCTGCTGGAAACGCCGGAGCAGAGTTACCGCCAGACGCGTGAGCTGATTGAACGTTGGCACGGCAAAGGCCGCCTCGGTTACGCCATTACGCCGCGCTTTGCGCCCACCAGTACGCCGGCGCTGCTGGCGCAGGTTCAGCGGCTGCGCGAAGAGTATCCCGACGTCTGGCTGCAAACGCACCTGAGCGAGAACCCGCAGGAAGTGGCCTGGGTTAAAGCGCTGTTCCCGCAGCACCGGAGCTATCTGGATGTTTACCATCGTTATGGCATGACTGGCGATAAAAGCGTGTTCGCCCACTGCCTGCATCTGGAGGAACAGGAGTGGGACTGCCTGTGCAATACCCGCTCGGCGATCGCCTTTTGCCCCACCTCCAACCTGTTCCTCGGCAGCGGGCTGTTCGACCTGCAGCAGGCCTGGCGCAAGCGGGTGAAGCTCGGCATCGGCACCGACGTGGGGGCAGGCACCACCTTTAACATGCTGCGCACGCTGGGCGAGGCGTACAAGGTCGGCCAGCTGCAGCATTACCGGCTCTCTGCTTTAGAGGCGTTCTACCATGCCACCCTGGGCGGCGCCCGCGCGCTGTCGCTGGACGACAAAATCGGCAACTTCAACGTCGGCAAAGAGGCGGATTTCGTGGTGCTCGATCCGGCGGTGACGCCGCTGCAGCAGTTGCGCTGCGCCAACAGCGCCACGTCGGCGGAACAAGGGTTCGTGCTGATGACGCTGGGGGACGATCGCAACATTTATCGCACCTATGTGGACGGTAAGGTGGTTTATCAGGCGGCGCGCTGACGCAGCCGCGCCTGCAGCCAAACGCTGAGCGGCGCGGCGACGACGGCGCTCAGCGCGCACAGCCATAACAGACGTTGCAAACCGAGCGGGGTGAAGCCGCTGCCGAGCAACGCGGGGGAGAGCAAAAAGGCCGCCGTGGCGCTCAGGTGTATCAGGGCGGTTTGCAGCACGCCGAAGGCCGCGCGTTGCTGATGGTCCGGCCAGCGCATGCTCAGGGAAGAGATCGCCACCAGTCGCGCGTAGGCCGCCGCGAGAAACGCAATCATGAACAGTTCGCCGCGATCGCCACCGCACGCCGCCAACCACAGGCTACCCAACAGCAACAGCGTGGCACCCAGCGTCAGCGTCACGGCGCCAAAACGTTGCAGCCAGCGTCCCGCCAGCACGGTCGCCAGATAGCCGGCCACGCCGCCGATGAGAAACAGCCAGGCCAAATGCGCGTCGGCCACCTGTAGCCGCTGGGTAAGCAGCGGCGCCAGTACCGGAATCAGCAGCATCGGGCTGAACTGTGTCAGGCCGGCGGCGGAGGCGAACAGCAACAAACGGCGATCGAGCGTGGCGGGGGCGGCGGCCTGCGGCTGCGGCGCATCCCTGGGAACGAACAGCGCCACCAACACCGCCGCCAGCAGACACAGCCCACCGATCGCCACCAGCGCAACGCGCCAGCTCGCCACCTCGCACAGGTACAGCATGCCCGGCATGCCGACAATGCTCACCAGCGAAAAGGACGAAATCACCGTCGCCAGCATCCGGCCGTGCAGCGCAGCCGGCGCGGCGTTGAGCAGCAAGCCGATCCCGACGCCCATCGTGGTGCCGCCCAACAGACCGGCCAACAGCCGCAGCGCCAGCAGCCAATAGAACTGCTGAGTGGCGGCGATCACTAAGGTCGTCACGCCCAGCAGCGCGACGTTGAACAGCAGAAAACGCTGCTTCTCAACGCCGCCGATCCAGAAAAACGCGCCGATGCCGGAAATTACCGCGGCCAGCGTATAGGCCGCGCTGACATAGCCGGCGAAGCTGACGGGCACCGAAAAATCGGCGGCCATATAGAGGAATATCGGGTTGAAAACCATGTATTCCAGGGCGTTGGTGAACTGAATAAAGGTGATAACCAGCGCGATCGCCGTAAGCTTTCTTGTCGGGGACATAAGCATCCATCGGTTGCAGAATCAGGCCGGCAGTGTAGCGTTTGGCGTTTACCAGGATTAGGTGGTAGAAATGGCAAGGTTTATTATCAAAATCGGGATAATCATGCGCGCCAAATTGGATTTAAACCTGTTACGCATTTTTGTGGCGGTGGTGGAACAAGGCAGTTTCGTCGGGGCCGCTCGGGCGCTGGCCATGCCGACCTCTAACGTCAGCCGCGCTATCTCGCAGCTGGAGCGCCAGCTCGACCAGCGATTAATCGAACGCAGCACCCGCTCAATGCGGTTGACGCCGAACGGCCAGCTATTGCATGAGCGGACACAGCCGCTGCTGGCGTCGCTCGATCATACCGCGCAAACGCTCAGCGAACGGCAGCAACAGCTGCGTGGGCCGCTGCGTCTGTGCGTGCCCAATGAAGTGGGGCCCTACCTGTTGGGCGATCCGTTAGCGGCCTTCGCCGTGCAGCATCCGCAGATCGAAATCAGCTGCGTCACCAATCTGGCGGGGATGGCGTCGCTGCTGGACGATGTCGATCTGGCGGTCATGATCAGCCGTGGCATGCTGGACGACAGCGACTATGTCGCGCAGCCGCTGGCGACCTTTCCCTGCATCGTGGTAGCCGCTCCGGCGCTGTTGGCGCAGTGGCCGCCGACGTCGAAGATTGAACAATTCACGCAATTGCCCTGTATCAGCACGGTGGATGCGCTGAAGGGGAGGCCGTGGCAGTTCGTTCACCCGGACGGAACCTTCGTTACCGTACCGGTCAATGCGCGTTATCGCGTCAATAGCGGGGAGATGGCGCTGAAGGCCGCCCTGGCCGGCGTGGGCTTCGCCATGCTCTCCGAGCTCGGCTGCCGGCCGTTTCTGGCCGACGGACGTTTGGTTGAGATACCGCTGGCGTTGCCGCCGGCGCCGCTGCAGCTGTATGCCGTTTACCCCGGCCGCCGCTATCTGCCGGCCAAAACGCGTGCGCTGCTGACGTTCCTGATACAGCAGGTTGGCGAGGCGACTAACTTCTAATCACTTGTTTTTGCTCAAACTGCCAACTGCGCCTAAGCTAGGTGGTGACTCAGAGGGAGCCATTCCCCGAGACCTTATTCCGTGAACATGGAGGAGTTTCGATTTGATGCGTTTATCCACATTGGTGCTGGCGATCGGCATGGCGCTGGGCTCGCAGGCACAGGCAGCAGAAACCCAACCACACGCCGACCATAGCGCGCTGCCCAGCGGCCAGGCGAAGGAGGCTACCGTGACCGGTGAAGCCAATCATCACGACCAGCAAAAGACTCAAAATCCGTTCTTCTATCAAAGCCGTCTGCCGTTCCAGGCACCGCCGTTCAACCTGATCAAGGAAAGCGACTACGCGCCGGCGATCGCAGCGGGCATCAAGCAAAAGCGGGAAGAGGTGGAGAAGATCGCCAACAACCCGGCTAAGCCCAACTTCAAGAACACCTTCGTGGCGCTGGAGCAGGCCGGTTCGCTGCTGACGCGGGTAATGAACGTGTTCGGCGCCATGACCTCGGCCAACACCAGCGATGCGCTGCAGAAGCTGGATGAAGAGACTTCGCCGAAGCTGGCGGCGCTGAACGACGACATCATGCTCAACGGCAAGCTGTTCGCGCGCATCAAGGCCATTTATCAGGATCGCGATGCGCTGAAGCTGGATCCGGAGTCGCGTCGGCTGGTGGAAGTGACCTACAAAAACTTCGAGCTGGCGGGCGCCAACCTGTCGGACGCCGACAAGGCCAAGCTGAAAGCGCTGAACCAGGAAGCGGCGACGCTGAGCACCCAGTTCACCAACAAACTGCTGGCGGCGAGCAAAAACGGCGCGCTGGCGATAACCGACCCGGCGAAGCTGGACGGCCTGTCGGAAGGCGAGCTGGCCGCAGCCGCGCAGGCGGCCGCCGAGCGCAAGCTGGAGAAACAGTGGCTGTTGGTGCTGCAGAACACCACGCAGCAGCCGCTGCTGCAGAGCCTGAAAGATCGCGACACCCGTAAAGCGCTGTTCGACGCCTCCTGGACGCGTGCGGAAAAAGGCGACGGCAACGATACCCGCCAGACCATTTCCCGTCTGGCCAAGGTGCGCGCCGAGCAGGCCAAACTGCTGGGCTACCCGAACTACGCCGCCTGGAAGCTGCAAAACCAGATGGCCAAGACGCCGGATGCCGCGCTGAGCTTTATGCGCAACATCGTGCCGGCGGCCACCGCGCGCGCCGAGCGTGAAGCCAAAGACATTCAGGCGGTGATCGATCAGCAGAAGGGCGACTTCAAGGTGCAGGCCTGGGACTGGCAGTTCTACGCCGAACAGGTGCGCAAGGCCAAGTACGATCTGGACGAGTCGCAGATCAAACCTTACTTCGAGCTGAACAACGTGCTGAACAACGGCGTGTTCTACGCCGCCAACCTGCTGTACGGCATCAGCTTCAAAGAACGCAAGGACATCCCGGTCTACCAGCCGGACGTCAAGGTGTATGAAGTGTTCGACAAGGACGGCAAATCGCTGGCGCTGTTCTACACCGATTACTTCAAGCGCGACAACAAGGGCGGCGGCGCCTGGATGAGCAACTTCGTCGATCAGTCGAAACTCAACGGCACCAAGCCGGTGATCTATAACGTGGCCAACTTCACCAAACCGGCGCCGGGCCAGCCGGCGCTGCTGTCGTATGACGACGTGATCACCATGTTCCACGAGTTCGGCCACGCGCTGCACGGCATGTTCGCCGATCAGGAATACCCGAGCCTGTCGGGGACCAACACCGCGCGCGACTTCGTCGAGTTCCCGTCGCAGTTCAACGAACACTGGGTCAGCGATCCGAAAGTGTTCAGCCACTTCGCCAAACATTACCAGACCGGCGAGGCGATGCCGCAGGAACTGGTCGACAAGATCAAGAAGGCCGACAAGTTCAACAAGGGCTACAGCATGACCGAGCTGCTGTCCGCCGCGCTGCTGGATATGCACTGGCACATGCTGACCGCCGATCAGCCGCAGCAGGACGTGGACAAGTTCGAGGCCGAGTCGCTGCAAAAAGACAAGGTGGATCTCAGCTATGTGCCGCCGCGCTACCGCTCCAGCTACTTCCAGCACATCTGGGGTAACGGCTACGCCGCGGGCTACTATGCCTATCTGTGGACGGAAATGCTGGCGGACGACGCCTTCCAGTGGTTCACCGAACACGGCGGACTGACCGCCGAAAACGGCCAGCGCTTCCGCGACATGATCCTGTCGCGCGGCAACAGCCAGGATCTGGAGAAGCTGTACATCGACTGGCGCGGCAAAGAGCCGAGCATCGAGCCGATGCTGCTCAACCGCGGGCTGAAGGACGAGTAAGTTCGTCCATTCCCGGTAAGTCAACAAAAGGGCGCGTGATGCGCCCTTCGTCTTTTTTGGCGTCGAGGCGTTAGAGAAAGGTTGAGGGTTAATCCGTTGCCGTGCGGTCGGCAAGATCCTCCTCTCCCTGGCGCAGGAACGCCACCAACCGCTGCGCCGGCAGCGGCAGCTGCGCCAGTTCACGCACCGCAATAGACAGACGCCGGGTCGCCCAATCGTCCGTCAGCGCGAGGGCGCTGCGTTGAATTTCTGCATGGCGCCGGGCACTCTCTTCCGGCACTACCGCCAGCCCGGCGCCGCGCAGCACCATGCGGCAGATGGCGTCGAAATGGCCGGCGCGCGCCCGCAGCCGCATTGGGCCGCCGCTGCGTATCGCCAGCTGCTCCAGATGCTGTTGCAGCGCGCTCTCTTGCGGCAGGCCGATAAAATCAAAAGGCAGGGCGTCCGCAAAGCCGATCTGGCGGCGGCCGCTGAGCGCATGCCCCGGCGGCAGCGCCAGCACCAGACGATCCTGGCGAAAAGGATAGCTGACTAGCCCGCGCAGGTCGGCGTGATCCGCCACGATGCCGATATCCGCCGCCCGTTCGGCGATCGCCTGCGCGATAGCCGGGCTGGGCAGCTCCTCCAGCGCGATGTCGGTGTGCGGGTGCAGCGCCAGAAAATCCGCCAGCAGCTCCGGCAAAAAGGCGTCGGCGGCGACGGTATTGGCGACGATGCGCAGTTGGCTGCGCTGGCCCGGCGCAAACTCGGCCATTTCGCCGCGCAGCCGGTCGCGCTGTTGCAACAGCAAACGAGCGTGTTGCAATAAGCGTTCACCGGCGGCCGTCACCTGGACGCCGCGCGGATTGCGCGTCAGCAGCGCCACACCTGCCTGCTGCTCCAGCCCGCGCATGCGGGCGCTGGCGGCGGCCAGCGACAGCCCGACGCGCTCGGCGCCGGCGGTGATGCTGCCGGTCTCGATCACCGCCACCAGCAGCCGCAGATCGATAAAGTCAAAATGCATGCGTTCTCCCTCTGTCTTTGCCGCAGGCAGGCTCTGCCATTGCCGCATTGTGCCGCGCCGCGCCGCTGGTCACAATCGAGCCGTTGATTGCCATAAGGATAGACGCATGTCGCTGACGCTACTGGATATTATCGCACTGACGGGCATTTTTACGCTGGCCGGCACGGTCAAAGGGGCGATCGGTCTGGGATTGCCGACGGTGTCGATGGGGCTGCTTAGCCTGATGATGCCGCCGGGGCAGGCCGCCGCGCTGCTGCTGTTGCCCTCACTGATCACCAACCTGTGGCAGTTGCTGTGTGGGCCGATGCTGGGGGCGCTGTGCCGTCGGCTGTGGCCGATGATGCTGTGCGTTACGCTGGGCACGTTGCTGAGCGCCGGCGCGCTCACCGCCAGCGACGGCCGCCTGGCGCCGCTGGCGTTGGGCGTTTGCCTGATCGGTTATGCGCTGTTGGGTTTTACCCGTTTCAATGGGCGCATTTCCGCCACGGCGGAGCCTTGGCTGGGGCCGCTGTGCGGCTTGGTGACCGGTGCACTGACCGGCGCCACCGGGGTGTTCGTCATACCGGCGGTGCCCTATCTGAACGCATTGGGCCTGGCGCGTGACGATCTGGTGCAGGCGCTGGGGCTGTCGTTCACCGTCTCGACGCTGGCGCTGGCCGCCGGTTTGGCCTGGCATCAGGCGCTGCCCGGCGCGCTGCTCGGCGGTTCATTGTTGGCGCTGTTGCCGGCGTTGGGCGGCATGTGGCTGGGCGGGATCGTGCGCCGTCACTGCAGCCCGCTGATTTTTCGTCGTTGCTTTTTTAGCGGATTATTGGTCCTGGGGGCAGAGATTGTGTGGCGGGGGATGCATTAGGCGGTAAATTTTACTTGCGCCTTCCGCTTTCAATTTACGGCGCGGCGCATTGCGCGATATTCTGGTTTCCTGATGGGCTAACGGCGGACGAGGGAACCATGACGGACAGCCAGGTGTTTGAACAACAAAGCCTCGACAATCTGCTGAGCTATTGGCGGCGTCATCGCCGCCTGCCGGGCGCGCGTTACCCGGCCGGCCCGACCGACAGCCTGTGCGACGTACCGGGCGTCAGCGTTGGGCATCACACGCTGGCCGACGGCGAATGCCAGACCGGCGTCACCGCCATCGTGCCGCCGGGCGATCTGTTCAACCAACCGCTGCCGTGCGGCAGTGCGGTGCTCAACGGTTTCGCCAAGCCGCTGGGATTGGTGCAATTGAATGAGCTGGGGGAGTTGCAGACGCCTATTCTGCTGAGCAATACCTTCGCCGTCGGCACGCTGTTTAACGCCATGGTGCGGCGCAGCTGTCTGCGCTATCCGCAGATCGGCCGCGGCAGCGCCACCATTAATCCGCTGGTGCTGGAGTGCAACGACGGCTACCTCAACGATATTCAGGCGATGGCGGTGCGTGAGGAACACGTCTTCAGCGCGCTGGATAATCACTCCACCCGCTTTGCGCGCGGCAGCGTCGGCGCCGGGCGCGGCATGAGCAGCTTCGGCCTGAAGGGCGGCATCGGCACCGCCTCGCGCTATTGCCCGGGGTTAGGCACCATGCTTGGCGTGCTGGTGCTGGCCAACTTCGGCACCCTCGACTCGCTGACGCTGAGCGGCGTGCGCGTAGGTCCGGCGCTGGGCAAACTGTTGGCGGATCCGCCGCCGCAGGTAGACGCCGGTTCGGTCATCATCATCATCGCCTGCGATCGGGCGCTGGACAGCCGTCAACTGAACCGTATCGCCCGCCGAGCGGGCGCCGGTTTGGGGCGGGTAGGCAGCCATTGGGGGCACGGCTCCGGCGACATCGCGCTGGCGTTCTCCACTCGGCTGTTGGGGGCGACGTTGCCGGACGAACGGCTGGAGCCGCTGTTTGCGGCGGCGGCGGACGCTACCGAATACGCGGTGCTGGATGCCTTGCTGAGCGCGGAAGGCGTCAGCGGTTTCCAGCAACATGCGCGCGTGGCGCTGGGCCCGCTGCTCGATCGGCTGGCGGCGGCAAATTAACTTACGGGAGCCCGATGTGAAGGTCTTTATCTCTGCAGATATCGAGGGGATAGCCGGCGTAATGCGGCCGGAGCAATGTAACCCGGCCCATGCCGACTATGCGGCGGCGCGCGAGCTGATGGAGCAGGAAGTCAACGCCGCCATCGACGGCGCTTTCGCCGGCGGCGCCACCGAGGTGACGGTGGCCGACAGCCACGCCATGATGCAGAACCTGCGCGCCGATCGCATCGATGCGCGGGCACGGCTGGTGCAGGGCAAGCCGCGTGGGCTGTCGATGGTGGAAGGGCTGCAGCATCAGCGTTACGACGGCCTGATGTTTATCGGTTATCACAGCGCCGCCGGCGAGCGCGGCGTGCTGGCGCACACCATCAACGGCCGGGCCTTTTATCGCGTCAGCCTGAACGGCGACGTGGTGGGCGAAAGCGATCTGTATGCGGCGGCGGCGGCCGAGTTGAACGTGCCGCTGTGGCTGGTGAGCGGCGACGACGAGCTGCAAGGCTGGATCGCCGAACGCTATCCGCAAGCCGGCTATGTCTGCGTGAAGCGCGCCATCTCGCAAACCGCCGCTGAATCGCTCAGCCCGCAACGGGCGCGCGCCGAGATCCGCGAACGCGCGATGCAGCAGGTGCGACAGGGCGCCAGGCTGCCCGTGGAACGCCGCTTCATGCCGCCTTATCGGCTGACGCTGATGGCGGCCAAACCAGTGCTGGCGGATCTGTTCAGTCTAGTGCCCGGCGTGCAACGCCAGGACGCGCTCACCGTGGTCTTCGACAGCGACAACATGGCGGCGCAAATCAGCCTGCTCAGCGTATTTTCCTATCTGGCGACGACGCAGAGCTGAGCATCCCGGTCATTACTGCCGGTCGCGTTGGGTTAACTGGATAGTGAGGTGCTCAATGCGTTCGGCCATCTGCTTGGTCAGGGCGGTGAGCTCGGTGTTTTGTTTCAACAGCTCGAGCAGCTGTTCGGATTGCCGTTCGACCAGGGTTTGCCGCTGCGCCATCGCCTCATCCAAATCCTCCCGGTGCTGGGCATCGGCCAGGGCGTGCGCCTGATCGCGCTCGGCCTGACGGGTTTGCGCCAGCAGGATCAGCGGCGCGGCGTAGGCGGCCTGCAGGCTGAACGCCAGGTTCAGCAAAATAAACGGATAAGGGTCAAATTTGGTGAAGCCCGCCAGGTTGAGATAGATCCATACGCCGACCACCACCGTTTGCCCCACCAAAAACGTCGGGGTGCCAAAGAAACGGGCGAACGCCTCGGCTTTCAGGGCAAACCACTGATCGCCAAAGGTGTGAGTCAGGCCTTTCAGCGGGCGATACAAGCGAAATTTTTTGTGTTCCGACATAGCGGTAAGACTCGTTGCGGTTGGAAGTGCCTCATTTATAGCACAAATGAATGCAAAATTTTGTCCGCGCGACGGTCGGGCGTTGCCGGCCCGCACCGCACGATTCTCCAATAGAAAATCCCTTTTCAACATTAAGCCTACTAAATAATAGGCTACGCTAATTATTGCTCTGCTGCGCTATATCACCTGACCGGCGCGGCAAGCCATTCCCATAACAAGATTTGTTTCGCCGAAGGCAGTGACGCCTTCGGTTTTTTTGGAGTCATGAGCAATGAGCATATCCCAAGTTCCGCTTTCGCGGCGGCGGTTCATCGTCGGCGCCGGGGCGTTGGTGATCGGCGCTTATCTGCCGTCCACCGGCGCGCTGGCGCGCTCGAACGCCCCGGCCGCCTCCGGCGCGGCGGCGTTTGACGCCAACGCCTTCGTCCAGATCGGCGCCGACGGCATCGTCACCGTGATCAGTAAACACACCGAAGTGGGCCAGGGGGTCTATACCGGCATGGCGACGCTGGTCGCCGAAGAGCTCGATGCCGACTGGGCGCAGGTGCGGGTCGTGGCCGCGCCGGTGGACACCTCCGTCTACAAGAACCTGGCGTTTGGATTCCAGGGCACCGGTGGATCCAGCTCGGTCGCCAATGCCTATGAGCAGATGCGGCGCATGGGCGCCATGGCGCGTGCGCTGTTGGTGCAGGCCGCCGCGCAGAGTTGGAAAACCTCGGCGCAGGAAATCACCGTGCAGGCGGGCAAGATTCGCCACGCCGCCAGCGGGCGAGAAGCGGGTTTTGGCGAGTTCGCCGCGTTGGCCGCCACGCTGCCGCCGCCCGATCCCGCCAGCCTGACGCTTAAGGATCCGGCCCATTTCACCCTGATTGGCAAAACGCGCGGCCTGCACCGCGTCGATTCGCTGGCGAAAACCAACGGCAGCGCGCAGTTCTCGCAGGATATCCACGAGCCGGACATGCTGACCGTCACCATCAAGAAGCCGCCGCGTTTCGGCGGCAAGGTGGCGACCTTCGACGCCGAGCGCGCGCTGGCGGTGCCGGGAGTGGTGGCGGTGAAGCAGATCGCCACCGGCGTGGCGGTTTACGCCAAAAATACCTGGGCGGCGATCCAGGGACGGGAGCGGCTGCGGGTAACCTGGGACGACGCGCAGGCCGAACGGCGCAACACCGAAGAGATTTACGCCGAATTCCGTCAGGTGGCGCAGAAAACCGGCGTGGTGGCGAAGAGTCTCGGTAAGCCGGACGAGGTGTTCGACAAGGCCGACAAGGTGATTGAGGCCGAATACACCTTCCCGTACGTCGCCCACGCCCCGATGGAGCCGCTGGACGGTTACCTGTTCTGGGATGGCGAAAGCGTCAAGGCGCGCTATGGCTGCCAAATCCAAACGCTCGATCACAAGCAGCTGTGCGATCTGTTCGAACTGCCGCCGGACAAGGTGCAGATTGACACTATTCTGGCGGGCGGCAGCTTTGGGCGGCGCATCGATCTGGGTAACCCGACGCTGGGGCCGGACCTGGCGGCCGACATGGCGGCTGCCGCCAAAGGCATCGGCCCCGGCCACGGTGTGAAGGTGGTGTGGACGCGCGAGGATGACATCCGCAATGGTTGGTATCGCCCGATGATCCTGCACCGCCTGCGCGGCGCCATCCGTGGTGGCAAGGTGGTGGGGTGGACCGATACCGTGGTCGGCCATTCCTGGACGCGCCACAGCGCGATGGATGCGCTGGTGGTCAACGGCCTCGATCAGATGATGGTCGAGGGTGCCAGCGAGGTGCCTTATACCTTCGAAGCCTTCCGCTGCGATGCGCACATCGTGCCCGGCAAGGTGCCGACCACCTCACTGCGATCGGTCGCCAGCACCCACACCGGCCACGCGGTGGAGAGCTTTATCGATCAATTGCTGCAGGAGACCGGGCAGGATCCGGTTGAAGGGCGGCTGGCGTTGATGGGCGAGGCGCCGCGTGCGGCGGGTGTGCTGCGGGCGGTGGCCAAAGCCGCCGGCTGGCAGGGCGCCAAAGTGGTGGACGGACGCGCGCGCGGCGTGGGCGTCGCCAAGGCGTTCGATACCTATGTGGCGCAGGTGGCCGAGGTGTCGATCGGCGAGGGCGGCATTCCGAAAGTGCACAAGGTGTGGTGCGCGGTGGACTGCGGCGTGGCGGTGAATCCCGACGTGATCCGCGCGCAGATCGAAGGCGGCATCGGCTACGGCCTCAGCATGGCGCTATACGGCAACATTACGCTGAAAGACGGCGTGGTTGAACAGTCCAACTTTAATAATTACCGCCCGCTGCGCATCGATGAGATGCCGGAGATCGAGGTGATCATCGTGCCCTCGAGCGAGAAACCGACCGGCATAGGCGAACTGGGGGTGCCGACCATCGCTCCGGCGGTCGGCAACGCGCTGGCGCTGCTCGGGCGGCCGCGTAGCTCGCTGAACCTGCCGCTGCATAATCCCACCGCGAATCCGGCGTCTGACAAGGAGAGAACCTGATGATGCAATTAACCGTAAACGAGCAGCCGCTGACCTTTGAGGGTGACCCGCACATGCCGCTGCTGTGGTTCTTGCGTGACGAAGCCGGCCTGACCGGCACCAAGTTCGGCTGCGGCATCGCCATGTGCGGTGCCTGCACCGTGCATCTGGACGGCGTGCCGGTGCGATCGTGCATGACGCCGGTCTCCGCCGCCGTCGGCAAGAAAATCACCACCATCGAAGCCGTGGGCGCCACGCCGGAGGGCAAAGCGGTGCAGGAAGCCTGGCTCGACCTGGACGTGGTGCAGTGCGGCTACTGCCAGTCCGGCCAGATCATGAGCGCCAGCGCGCTGTTGGCGCAAAGTAAAAATCCAAGTGATGCGGACATCGATGCGGCGATGGGCGGCAACGTCTGCCGCTGCGCCACCTATGTGCGCATTCGCGCCGCCATCCACCAGGCCGCCAAGGCATTGGGTTAGGGAGAGATGCGATGAGCAACGCCTTGAAAGGGCTGTTATGGCTGATTATCGCCGTGGCGGTACTGGCGGGAGGGTACGCGCTGTACACGCAGCTGCGGCCAACCGGCGCGGAACCCGCGGCGCCGATCGCCGGGGCGCCGGCCGGCATCACCGATAAGCTGGCGCGCGGCGAGTACCTGGCGCGCGCCGCCGACTGCGTGGCGTGCCATACCGCGCCGGGCGGCGCGCCTTATGCGGGCGGCTTCGCCTTTAAACTGCCGTTCGGCACCATTTACGGCACCAACATCACCGCCGACAAGGAGACCGGCATCGGCAACTGGAGCGACGATCAGTTCGTACGCGCGGTACGTGAGGGCATCGGTCCGCAGGGCAACCTGTATCCGGCGATGCCGTACACCTCGTACACCGGGCTGAGCCGCGACGACGTGCTGGCGATCAAGGATTATCTGTTCAGTCTGCCGCCGGTGAAACAGGCCAACCCGCAAAACGATCTGTCGTTCCCGTTCAACCAGCGTTGGGGCATGAAATTCTGGAACCTGGCGTTCTTTAGCGAGCAGCGTTTTACGCCGGATCTCAACAAGGACGAACAGTGGAATCGCGGCGCCTATCTGGCGACGGCGCTGGGCCACTGCGGCGAGTGCCACACGCCGCGCAATCTGGGGTTTGGTCTTAACCAGAGTAAGCACCTGAGCGGTGAAGTGGTGCAGGGCTGGTTCGCTGCCAACATCACGCCGGACAAACAGACCGGCATCGGCGGTTGGAGCGACCAGCAGCTGTCGCAATATCTGGCTACCGGCCATGCGCCGGGGCGCAGCAGCGCCGCAGGCCCGATGGCGGAAGCGGTGGAAAACAGCCTGCAGTTCCTGACGCAAGAAGACAATCTGGCGTTGGTGAAATACCTGCGCGACATCGAGCCGATCGCCGGCGACGCTGCCGCCGCGGTGAACCTGCAGCCGAAGGGCGCGGCGGCTTCCACCCCGATCCTGCCGGGCGGGCAAGACAGTTCGCTCGGGCGCCGGCTGTTCGCCAACGACTGCAGCGGCTGCCACCAGTGGAACGGGCCGGGCCGCCAGAGCGAGTATGCGTCGCTGGTGGGCAGCACGGCGGTGAACGATCCGCAGGGGCGCAGCGCGGTGCAGGCCATCCTGAAGGGGACGAGCATCAGCATCGGCGATCGGCATGAGATGATGCCGGCGTTCGGCAGCGCCTATTCCGACGAGGAAGTGGCGGCGGTCGCCAACTTCGTGGTCGGCCACTTCGGCGATAAGCAGGGCAAAGTCACCGCCAAGCAGGTAGCGGAGCAGCGCAAGCAGTAACGCATCGCGGCGGCGTGTATGTTGAGGGCGGCGATATCGGTGATATCGCCGCTTTTTTATGGCCGTTGCGCCGGCGGCAGTGCGGTGAAAAAGTAGGACTAGCTCTGGCTTAATTGATTGAAAAGATAGTCAAAGACTAAACGCACGCGCGTAGGGCAGGCGTGTTGATGCGTATGATAGAGGTTGACCGGCCAGGGTGGCGGGGCGTCGCCCGGCAGAACGGCTACCAGCTCACCCGCGGCGAGGTGTTTTTCAACCAAATATCCGGCCAGTTGGCCAAAGCCTAAACCGGCGAGCACCGCTTTACGTTCTATATCGGGCGTGTCGGTGACGAAGGCGGCGGACTTCGGGTAGAGATAACGTTTTTGGCTAAATTCCCAGGGCCAGTAGCGCCCTGTTTTGCGGTTCACCAGCGCGACAATAGGCAGATGGGCGAGTTGGTCTATCTGCTCCGGCGGCGGCAGGCGAACGAGCAGCGTCGGCGAGGCAACCAGATGGAAAGGCATGGTTCGGGGCTGGCGAACGATACAGGTTTGGTCATGCAGAAAGCCGATGCGAATGCCGATATCAATTCTTTCATCGACCAGATCGCTGTGGATGTTCGACAGGTGGAATTCGAGCGTAATCGCAGGATATAAACGTGCGAACTCCGCCAGTATCGGCATGACGACCTCGCTGCCATAGGTGTGCGGTGCCGTGATGCGCACCACGCCGGTGAGATCTTCCGCCTCTTTCCCTTTCGCCTGAAACAGCTTGTTAAACTGATCTATCGCCGCTTTGGCTTGCTCAGCAAAGCCGAGGCCGAAATCCGTGATTTTTACGTTTCTGGTGTTGCGGTGGAACAGCTGTTCACCGAGCAACGACTCCAATTCTTTGATAGCTCGGGTGACTTTCTGCGGGGAAATGCCGAGTCTGGTCGCTGCGCGTTTAAAGTTCATCTCCTCAGCGGCGCAGCAGAAAATGCGCAAGGCTTCTTGTCTGTTTTGCACTCTCGCCTCTTTGTTCCAAAAAATGGAATTCTAAAAGCATAACACTTCCATTTACTGATGGTAAACGGCGGATAAAGTATTCGTACTGACCAACAGAAAAGGAACGAGAGATGAACCGTATTTCAGGCAAAGTGGTGGTGATTACCGGCGCCAGCAGCGGGCTGGGCGAAGCGACCGCAAAACATTTGGCGGCGCAGGGGGCGACGGTGGTGGTGGCGGCGCGCAGGAAAGATCGTCTTGATACGCTGGTTCGGCAAATCGTTGGCGACGGCGGCACCGCGTTGGCGCTGCAGGTGGATGTGACGAAGCGCCAGGAGGTCGAAGCGATGATCGCCCAGGCCGTCAGACAGTTTGGCAAAATTGATGTCTTGGTCAACAACGCGGGGCTGATGGCGATCGCACCGCTGAGCGCCGTAAAGGTCGATGAATGGGAACGGATGATCGATATCAATGTGAAAGGCGTGCTGTACGGCATCGCGGCCACCTTGCCGCTGTTCGAAAAGCAGCAATTCGGTCATTACATCACCATTTCCTCCATTGCCGGCAAGAAGGTGTTCAGCCCCGGCGGCACGGTCTATAGCGGCACCAAATTCGCGGTCAGCGCGATCGCCGAAGGTTTGCGCCACGAAGTCGGCGGCAAGATCAGAACCACGACGATCGCCCCCGGCCTGATCGACACCGAACTGAAACAGGGCAGTTCGCACGCGGAAAGTTTGCAGGCCGTCGGCGAACTCTACCAGAGCCAGGCAATTTCCGCCGATGCCATCGCACGCGCTATCGCCTATGCGATCGAGCAGCCTTCGGACGTGGATGTGAGTGAGATTGTCATCAGGCCGACCGTGCAGGAATTTTAAATCGCCAGAGGCACCTCCTGGGCTTTTAGCCGTATTTTCTTATCGTTACGAGGTATTCTATGCGTCGCAATCTGCTTATTGGCGCCTTTTTCGCCGCTTTTTCTGCCACTGCAATGGCCGCGGCGCCTTTTTCTAAAACAGACAATCCCGGGTTCTACCGGATCATGCTGGGTAATCTGGAAGTGACGGCCCTGTCTGACGGCATCAGCCCCATGCCCGCCGATAAAATCTTGATCAACACCCGGCCGCAGCAGCTTGAAGCGGCAATGGCGGCCAACAACCTGTCGCTGCCGTTGCCGACCTCGGTGAACGCCTACCTGATCAACACCGGAAGCAAGCTGGTTCTGGTCGATGCCGGCACCGGCGCGCTGCATGGCGACACGCTGGGCAACATGATGAAAAACCTGAACGCTTCCGGCTATCAGGCGGAGCAGGTGGATGAGATTTATTTAACGCACCTGCATCCCGACCATGTGGGAGGCTTGATGGCGGACAAGCGTCTTGCCTTCCCGAATGCCACCGTTTGGGTGGAAAAAGACGAAGTCGCTTTTTGGCTGAGCGAAGAGAAAAAACGGCAGGCGGAAGAGAAAGATAAACGTTTCTTCGATGCCGCCATCGCCTCATTACAGCCTTATGTCACGGCGGGAAAACTGAAAACCTTTGAAGGCAATCAGGTACTCACCCCGGGCATTTCGGCTATCGATACGCGTGGGCACACGCCAGGGCACAGCGTGTTCGCCGTCGAAAGCAAAGGGAAAAAGATGATGATTTTGGGGGATATGATCCACGTTGCCTCGGTACAGTTTCCCGATCCGAATGTCGCCATCGCCTATGATATCGATGTCCCTGCCGCCGTAGCGCAGCGCAAGCGGCTGTTCGATGACCTCGCGCAGCAAAGGGCGCTGGTCGCAGGGGCGCATCTGTCCTTCCCGGGCCTCGGCTACATCAATAAAAAGGGGGCGGGTTATGACTGGCAGCCGCTGAACTATGGCGCACTTAATCAACATTAATCGGCATAAGCGTGAGGCAATAAGGCAGGAGAACAATGTGAGGGGGCCAGACGGCCCCTTTTCTTGATGTTCAGAAAGCCGCTTCCCTGCAGGGCGAAGGACTTTCACGCGGTACGTAGTATGTTATTTTGGCCGGCGTGGATAATCAGGAATCGGGTACAAGGTGATGGGAAATTCGGCATTTATGCATCGTTTTGCTGCATTGGGCGGGCTTGAACTGCTCGTCGCGGACTTTTCAGACCATCGATTTGGCGTGCATTGGCATGATACCTGGTCGATTGGCGTTGTCCTGCGCGGCGCTAATAACAACAGCGCCAAAGGCGATGCCGACGGTATCGTCAGCCGTGGGCAAGTCAGCCTCATCGCGCCGGGGCAGATGCATGCCGGGACAGTGCTGGGTGATGAGGGATGCCATTATTTCATGTTTTATCCCAGCCACGAGATGCTGCTGGACGCGGCGGAAAACATGGAGATGCCTCTGCCGCCGGCGGTGCAGGGGAAGCATATCGACCATGCGCCTTTCGCCAACCGATTGTGTGAGGCCGCCGCGGTGCTGACCGCAGCGCAATCCAGCCATTTTGACCGCGAGGTGGCATGGAGCCACTGCGTGGCGGATCTGCTTCAGGTGTGTTCACCGCGGCGAGCGCCATTGGCAGGCGCCGGCCTCACGCCGGGTTTGCGCAGAGCGAAAGAGTATCTGCACGATAACCAGGCGCGGGAAGTGCGTCTGGAGACGCTGGCGCAGGCCGTCGGCATGTCTAAGTTCCACCTTTGCCGTCAGTTTTCGGCGCAATTCGGTTTATCGCCGAACCGTTATCAGCGGCAACTCAAATTACAACAGGCCAAGAGCTTGCTATCCCGAGGCGGCGACATCGCGGAAATCGCCAGCGCCTGCGGATTTGCCGATCAATCGCACATGGGAAGGGTGTTTAAGTCGACTTACGGCGTCACACCGCGCAGCTATCGCGACCGATGCAGTTGAGCAATATCATTCTATCTCGCCGACGCAAAGGGACTGACAATGCGCCTTTTTGACGACGAGAGAAACCATGTTCATCGATATTTCCACGCTGGGTTTATTTGCTCTTTCAGCCGCCGCGTTAACGCTTATCCCTGGCGCCGACATGCTTTGCGCACTGTCTAATGCCATAAGCCAGGGAACGAAAGCGGGGCTGGTTACCGTATTGGGCGCGGTCACCGGGGTGACGTGCCACATCGGCCTTGCCATTGCCGGCGTTACGGCGCTAATTGCCTCTTCGCCCGTGCTGTACGAGTGCTTTGTCGTTGGCGGCGCGCTTTATATCCTGTGGGTTGGCTTTGGCATTTTTAACAGCAAAAACGCTGTCAGCCTGCAAAACAACCGTGAACGAAAAAGTCTTAATAAACTTTATTCGCAGGGGCTACTGACCAATTTGCTGAATCCTAAAGCCATCATCTTTACTCTGGCGTTTATCCCGCAGTTTATTCGAGTGGACGCCGGCATGCCGGGCATGCAGATGCTGATATTAGGCATTGAGCTCATTGTTATTATGTTCCTTATTGAGATACCTCTGGTCTTTCTGGCGGGTAAAATTGCACTGAGCATTCAACTGCGTCCGACTGTCGGCATCTATGTGAATAAATTTTTTGGCGGCGTCATTCTGTTATTGGCCATTGCCATTCTGGCCGCGCGTTTATTCTAAAAGTTCAAATTCGCTTTTGACAAAGTTGTTCGATCGATAAGGTTTTATGTTCGCCCCGCTATGCTGCACGGCGAGCCATTACCGTAATATTCTCCCGAGTTTCACTGACACTGAGGAGAATGACTAATGAAACGCTTTGAAAATAAAGTTGCCCTGGTGACGGGCAGTTCAAAGGGAATTGGCGCAGCTATTGCTAAACGCCTGGCGGCGGAAGGCGCCGTGGTTTTCATTAACTATTCCCGCGGGCGTGAAGATGCCAACCGGTTGGTTAAAGAAATCAATGAGCAGGGCGGCGTCGCTTTTCCGCTGCAGGCCAATGTCGGCATTGAGGCCGAGGTCAACGGCCTGATTCAAAGCATTGTCGAGCAGTATGGTCGCCTGGACGTACTGGTCAATAACGCCGGGGTGTATGCCACCAATAGCCTGGAGGCATTCAGCGACGCGGAATATGAAAGACACTTCAATTTAAATGTCAAAGGGCTGATTTATTGCTGCAAGGCGGCGGTCGCCGCCATGCCTGAATCGGGCGGCAGCATCGTCAATATCAGCTCCAGCGTGACGTCGTTTACGCCGGCCAATTCGCTGGTTTATACCGCTTCAAAGGCCGCGGTGGATTCTATCACCAAGACGCTGGCCAACGAGCTGGGCGGGCGCAAGATCCGGGTCAATGCGGTCAACCCTGGCTTGGTCATCACGGAAGGCGTGCATGACAGCGGCTTTTTCGACGCCGATTTTAAAACGCACATTGAATCCATCACCCCGCTGGGGCGCATCGGCACACCGGCGGATATCGCACCGGCCGTGGCCTATCTCGCCTCGGACGAGGCGGGTTGGGTGACCGGCGAAAGCCTGATCGTCGGCGGCGGTTTACATTAATTTTGCTATGAATGGAACAGAGATGACATTAGATAAAGCCTACGGGCCACTGATTAACGGCGTGTTCGAGCTGGATGGCGCGGACATTCATCCCGTCATTTCCCCCTCGACCGGGGAGCGCCTGGCGGATTTACACTACTGTAACGAACGGGACGTCGAGCGCGCCGTGTTGGCGGCGGAAGCGGCTTTCCCCGCCTGGAAAGCATTAGGGCAGCAGGCCCGCGCCCGCCTGGTGGCGCAGCTGGCGGATGTGCTGGAAAGCGATCTGGAAAGAATGGCGCAAATCGACGCGCAGGATGTGGGCCGCTGTATCAGCGAAGTGCGCCGCGATTATCAAACGGCGGTCAGACACTATCGCTATTTCGCTGCGGTGGTCATGGGGCACGAAGACAGCGGCAGAAGCATTGCGGATGGCTACAGCCTGGCGAAACGCGAGCCGCTTGGTGTCTGCGGGCAGATTATCCCCTGGAATGCGCCGGCGATCATGGCGGCGTTCAAGCTGGCGCCGGCGCTGGTGACTGGCAACACGGTGGTGCTGAAGGCCGATGAAAACGCCTCGCTCTCCACGCTGGAGCTGGGAAAGATGATCGCTAACATTTTCCCCGCCGGCGTCGTCAACATCATTACCGGGCTGGGAAGCGTGGCGGGGGCGGCGCTGACCGGCAACCGCAAGGTGCGCAAGCTCTCGTTCACCGGCAGCACGGAGGTGGGCAAACTGGTGGCCAAGGCCGCCGCGGAGCGGCTGGTGCCCGTTACGCTGGAGCTGGGCGGGAAGAGCCCCAATATTGTGTTCCCGGACATCGAAGAGATGGATGCGGTGGTAGACAACGTGACCTTTGCCGCTATCCACAATAACGGCCAGTCCTGCCTGGCGGGGACCCGGCTGTTCGTTCACGCGGACATTTATGACCGTTTCAGCGCCAAGCTGGTGGCGGCTTTCGAACGGGTGCGCGTCGGTTCACCGCTGGCCGAACACTCCCGGGTCAGCTGCCTGGTTTCCGAGAAACAGGGCGAGCGAGTGCTGGCTTATATTCAGACCGGTCTCGATGAGGGTGCCACCCTGCTGACCGGCGGCAAACGCCGCGCCGTCGCCGGCTGTGAGCACGGCTATTTCATTGAGCCGACGATTTTTGCTGCGGAAAATGGCATGCGCATTTGCCAGGAAGAAATTTTCGGGCCGGTGCTGACGCTGATAAAATGGTCAGACTACGACGAGATGATCGCCCAGGCTAACGACAGCGAATATGGGCTGGCGTCGGGGATCTATACCCGCAGTCTGAAAAATGCCCTGGCGACCGCAGACCGGCTGGAAGCCGGCTCCGTTTGGATCAACCGCTATTCGAATATTACCGATGGCACCGCGTTCGGTGGTTACAAGAACAGTGGGATCGGCCGCGAGTTCTGCAAGGAAACGCTCAATGCCTACACGCAAATAAAAACCATCACGCTGCAGACGGATCTGCCCGCCGCCTGGTTTGCCGAATAAGGATAAGACCGGCACAGGGACGTGCCCCCGTTGGCTGCTTCATGCGGTATGGCTGCCAATGTAACTCCTTGGCGACGCGCCCATGCTTTTCTTGAACGCGGTGCTGAAGGCGCTTTCCGATTCATATCCCAGGTCAAAGGCGATCTGGGATATTTTTTCTTTATTGGCGACCATTCGCTCGATGGCCAGGCTAAAACGCCAGATGCGAATGTATTCGTTGACGCTGTAGCCGGCCAGCTTTCTGAACCGGGTGGTAAAGGCGGTGCGCGACATGCCGGCCACGCCGGCGAGCTCGTCCAGACGCCATTTCTTGCCCGGCTGGTCGTGTATGCTGGTCAGCGCCAGACCGATATTTTTGTCCGCCATGGCGTAAAACCAGCCCTCGCCGCGCCCAAGCGCGCCGGAAGAAAGCAGCACGCGCAGCGCCTGCGTCAAAATGATCTGCAGGAGATGCTCGGTGATGAGCTCGCTGCCCGGGCCAGGTTTTTCTATTTCCGATGAGAGGCGACTCAAGTAATCCTTAATGCCGGCGTTCTCTTCCCGCTGCGTTTTGATCACGATGGGTTCGGGCAGGCTGGTGATAAAACGGAAGGTATCGTTGATCTGAAACACGAACCGGCAACCGACAAAGGAAAAATCGTTCCCGCCGTTGCTGAAGCAGGAGGAGCGGTCTTTCATCACGTGAATTTTTCTTATATCGATGGCCGGCGCGTTAGGCGCATCAAAAATGCTGAATTCGCGACCGCTGGATAAGATCAGCACATCGCCTTGTTCAATCGGGTAACTGTTTGCATCGCCCGCCATGTTAATGAAAAAAGATCCGCGTTTGGCGATATAAATTTTCATCCCGGAATAGCCGGGAAACAGCGCTTTGGTATTGGCGCTCAGGTCAAACGTCACAATTTTCTGGCTGCTGATTTTTAGCCGGGAAACAATATCGGATAACGGATCCATCATTACCTGCTTGTCTGATGCGTTTACTGTAGAGAATAGCCGCTATTTGGCTATCGCAGTATATTTGGCCTCGCCGAGCGGCGAGGTGAAAGCATTATGGGTGAGGCGAAAGCCGGTGTACAGGCTATCCCGCTGTCCTGTCCGAACGATAAGAAAAAAAGTGCGAACGCGAAAGTTCAGCATCCGGCCGGGTGTTACGATCGTTTTTTTTCATGATGGTGACATAATGACTTCTTACCGCACAAACCGCAGCCAGGTGAGCCTATTGGCTGCGTTGACGATCGCGTTATTTTTTATCTTGTTGAACAGCGGCTCTCCCACGCCGTTATATCCCTTATATCAACAAACCTTTGCCCTGAGTAATATCGACCTGACCTTCATTTTCTCTTCCTACGGGTTTGGCGTATTGCTGGCCTTGTTTTTATCACGCAGGCTCACCATCACCGATAACAATGCCCGGTTGCTGGTGGTGGTTTCGCTATTGTTGGTGGTGGTGCCAACGCTGTGCTTTTCCATGGCTCGCTCTTTGCAGGCGCTGTGTCTTTTCAGGTTTATTTCCGGCTTGGGAGCCGGCACGGCCACGGCCATCATCAATATCTTGTTGATCAAGTTCAGCCGTGGCGACAGCGCCAAACGCGCCGCGCTGCTGGGCAGTATGGCGTTGGTGACCGGCCTGGCGCTCGGGCCGGTGATCGGCAGCGTTTACGCTCAGCTGGCGTTTTACCCGCTCACCGCGCCGGCAATGACCGTTGCCGCGTTGGTTTTACTCTCCGCGATCGCCATCGTTCTGCTTTGGCCGAAGAAAGGATTGCCTGCCCTCGGCGTTGCGGACACGAAAACGGCAGAAAAGGGCGCCGGTTTTAGCCAACCGCTGTTCTATCTGTTGGCGCTGTGCGTGTTTATCTCCTGGTCATACGCTGCGCTGATCCTGTCGCTGGGGCCGACGGCCGCGATCCATGTCTTCGGGCTTAAATCAGCCGCTGATTTTGGCTATATCGCCACCGGGTATTTACTGGTGGCCGGCGTGGTGCAGTTCACGATCCCGCGTTTTCTTCAGCCTGAATTTTCTTTAGTGTTGGGGCTGATTGCGCAGGTTTTCTCCATGGTCATGATGACCATGGCGCTCGAGAGCGGTTCTGTGGCCGGTGCGGCGGTGAGCCTGGCGCTGTCCGGCTTCTCGTATGGCGCGGTTTTTGTGGGCGGCGCTATTCTGGTCAACAAGCTCTCACTCGCGGCGCCGGGATGGAACGCGGTATCGAAGTTTTACTTTATCGTCTATTTGTTCAATATCACGCCGCCGGCCGCAGGCTGGCTGGCGGATAACATAGGGGTATTGAGCGCCTTGCTGGCCGCTATTGCCCTTTTTATGGCGATATATATCGCCTTTGCCGCGCTGGCGCTGTGGGCGCTGTTGTTGAGAAAGGCGTGATGGGGGAATGGCTTTACAAAGCCCCCTGGCTTTCCATAAACTTGGCGGCGTGTTTAGACGATGAGCGTTGGCAATTGCCGCATAATAACGGCGGCCCGGCGAGCAATCTGGTTCTGACACGCACATGTTCTACATATGTTCAGGTAAGAGAACGGCCCCATCGGTTTTTGCCGGCGCCCCGGATACCGGCGTCGCAGTGAGGATGGGGTGATGCTGTGCCGGCACCAGTGAAGAGAGCAATATCCGCCTTCACCGGCAGCCTCACGCATAGGTTACTGACCTGTTGATGAATTCTTAGATGGCCCGCCGTCTAACTCATTACAGGATTAACATATTGCGATGCTTACCCTAAATCATTCCCCCGTTTCACCGCGTTTTTTACCGCATTCACTCCCCCTTCAACGGAGCCTTGGCACCGATTTCGCCACTAAGGGTTCGCGAAAGCTTGGCTCGTTGGCCCGCATAAATAACCATTGAGAATCATTTTATGGAATGGAATGTAAACCAAACCAGGCTCTGCCGAGCGCAGATGGTTTCTCTGCCGAAGGCGGAAGTGCATGTGCATCTGGAGGGCTGTTTTGATCCGGAACAGCTCGCGGTCTGGGCGTTATCCTCAGGGATACCGATGCCCAGAAAGCAGGACGAACTACTGAATTTTAACGGGCTTGCCGATTTTCTCGCGTTCCTCGACTGGTCCTGTGGCCTGGTGAGCAGCCGCGAACGCCTGGCGCAGTTAAGCTACTCCTATGCGCAACGGCTGTCGCAGAATGGCGGACTGTACGCCGATCTTATTTTCAACCCGACCCATTGGAAAACGTGGCGCGGCAGGCTCGGTGAGATGATCGACGCGATTGACGCCGGTTTGCGCGCGGCCGAAGAAGATGGATTGGCGTCCGTTGGGCTGTGCGTCAGTTTGCTACGCCAGCAAACGGCTGCCGAGGCCAGTGAGCTGGTGGATTTTTTAACCGCACTGCGGCACCCCAGAGTGGTCGCGCTGTCCATCGATGGCAATGAGGCCGCCACCAAAGGCAGCGGTACGCGTTTCGCGCAGGCTTTCGCCCGGGCGGGCAGGGCCGGGTTGAAGCGAACCGTGCATGCCGGAGAGTCGAGCGGTGCAGAGGGCGTGCGCGATGCCATCCTGCTGTTGGGGGCCGATCGCATCGATCACGGCGTGCGGGCGATAGATGACCCGGCTGTCGTGGCGCTGTTGGCTGAACGACGGATCCCTATCGGCGTATGCCTGACCTCGAATATCAAACTTGGCGTCTATCCCCGCTACGCAGAACATCCGCTGCGCTGGCTGCGTGACGCCGGGGTCATCACGACCATCAATACCGACGACCCGGTACTATTACAAACCACGCTGGTGGATGAATACCTCATCTGTCAGGACGAATTTGAATTTTCCCCCCATGACATCGTCGATGTGGCCCTCAATTCTTTGGCTGCCAGTTTCGCCAGTGACGAGGCAAAAATGACGTATCGGAAGAAAATGGATTCTTGGGTTGCTTCTCTTAATACAGAAAATGGAGACAAGCGGTGAACGAGAAGAAAATAAAATTATATTTTGATTGCGATACCGGCATTGATGATGCGATGGCTCTGGGCTATTTGCTCGCAGAAAGTGACAAAGTGGATATTCTGGCGATCGGCACGGTTTGCGGCAACGTCGCCGCCGATGCCGGGGCCAGAAATACGCTGGAGCTCGCCCGCCTGGCCGGTTTTCCCGCGATCCCCGTCGCCGTGGGGGAACGAGATTACCTGCGCCATGCATATCTTTGCGATGTGCAGCATATACACGGTGACAACGGCATTGGCGATATCGCGCTGGAAGCTTCAGACGCCAAACTGGCGCCGCTGACGGCACCCGAACTGTTGGTTCAGTTGGCCAAGGCGCACCCAGGGGAGCTGGATATCTTGGCGACCGGCCCGCTGACCAACATCGCCAAAGCGTTGCAGCTTGAGCCCGCATTGGCGGAGCTGATCGGCACGCTGACAATTATGGGCGGCGCGGCGTTGGCGCCCGGCAACCGAACGCCCGTTGCGGAGGCGAATATTGCCTGCGATCCGGAGGCAGCGGCCATCGTCTTTAAAGCGATGAAGAATATCGTGATGGTGCCACTGGATGTCACCATGTCGCATACCTTTGAAGAGGCCGATCGGCTCAAACTGCTGTCGGCTGAGAGCCGGTTTGCGCAGGCGATAGGGCAAATGCTGGAACGGTATATCCAGTTTTATATCAATACCTACGGCCGCAAAGCCTGCGCATTGCACGATCCGGTGGCGGCGGTGTTGGCGGTGCAGGGTATCGGCGCCTGCTTTGCGCCTAACGTGAAGGTGACGATCGATGATTCTGACGGGCCAGGCCGCGGGCAAACCCTGTGTGACATGCGGGGACGATATATGAACTATCCGCCGCAGCGCGATGCCAACTGCCATGTGGTGTTAAGCACCGAGCTTAATATGTCGGAATTGCTGCTCGCGAAGCTGTTATCGCTGCCAGCGGAGCCGCATAAACAGTAAAGCGAAAAGGCGCGCGGGCCGGATTAGCCTGCGCGCTTCTCGACCAGAAAGTCCAGCAGCGCCCTGACCTTGGAAGACATGTGCTCACGGGAGGGAATGTACAGATAGAAGCCGGGGAAGGGCTGCGACCAGGCCTGCAGTATCCGCACTAACTCACCGCGTTCCACCATCGCTTTCACGGCGAAATCAAAGTGCTGAATAATGCCGACGTGCTGTAATGCGGCGCGGATCATGCCGTCGTCGTCGTTGGTGATCACGCTGCCTTTCGGTTCGACGGAAAAGGTATGGCGCGCGTGCCGCTCGACGGTGGAAAACTCCCATTGATAAATGGCGCCGCTGGTTGCGTGGCGAAAAGCGATACAGTTGTGGTTGACCAGATCCGCCGGCGTGGCGGGCGTGCCGTAACGGCTGAGGTACTGCGGCGTGGCCACCGCCGCCAGCGCCACCTGTGGCGTGATGGGGATCGCCACCATATGCTCGGCAAGGCTTTCACCCAGCCGAATGCCGGCGTCGTAACCTTCGGAAATGATGCTGGCCATGCCGTCGTCCATCACCAGTTCAAGCTTCAGCCTGGGGTAGCGCATCAGGAATTCGCCGATATGCGGTTCGATAAAGTGCTTGGCGGCCGTGCGCGAAGTGTTTATCCGCAGCAGCCCCGCCGGTTCATGGCGGCTCTCTTCCAACGTGCCGACGGCGTGCTCGATCGTGCTGAGGGCGGGCGTCAGGGCTTCCAGCAGGCGTTGCCCTTCCTCGGTGAGCGACATATCGCGGGTGGTGCGGTAGAGCAGCTTGACGTTCAGCTGTTTTTCCAACGCCTTCAGGTTTTGCGACAGCGCGGCGCGGGAAACGCCCATTTGGGCCGCCGCTTTGGTAAAGCTGCGGTGCTGCGCGATATGCGCGAACCACGCCAGTGAAGGAAGCAGGGAAGGATCCATCGAGATGCCCGCATTGTAAATTACAGCTTAACACTGTAGTCCATTCTCTGGGCTTATCAAAGAACAATACGGCGTATAAAGTGAGCGTTATCCCAGCGGAAGCGATGCCGAGCGCGTTTCCCGAGCCAGCAACCCTGTGAGGAACTCATGATGAAAACGGTCAAAATCAAACGTCAGTATTGGGACATCGCGGCGGATATCCACTTCCCGCCGGATTTCGACGAGCGGAAAAAGTACCCGGCGATCATCAGCGCCCATCCAATTGGCAGCTGTAAAGAGCAGACCTCGGGCACTGTCTATGGGGCGGCGCTGGCGAAAGCCGGCTTTGTGGTCATCGCGTTTGACGCCAGCTTCCAGGGCGAGAGCGGCGGCGAACCGCGCTTTATCGAAGATCCCGCCCAGCGCGTGGAAGATTTTCGCGTCGTGACCGATTATCTGGTGACGTTGGACTACGTTGACGACCAGCGTATCGGCGTGCTCGGCATCTGCGGCGGCGGCGGTTACGCCATCAATGCTTCGATGACCGAGCGGCGCATCAAAGCGGTGGCGACCATTACCGGCGCTAACTATGGCCGGGTGATGCGCGAGGGCGTGTTGGCCAATGGCGATCCTGTGGCTTTCCTGGAGGATATTGCTCGGCAGCGCACCGCAGAGGCGCGCGGCGCGGCGTTGCGTGTGGATGTGGGCCTGTACCCGAGCGTTGAGGCGGCGCAACAAGACGGCGCCGATATCGATCTGCGCGAGGCGACGGAATACTACCGTACGGCGCGCGGTGAGAAGCCGAACGGCGTAAACAAGACGCTGTATTCCCATAACGCGGTAGCCGTGGGCTGGGACGCGTTCCACCTGGCGGAAGTGCTGCTGACCCAGCCGCTGTTGGTAATTGTCGGCAGCAAACCCGGCCTGTTCGGCGCGCTGCGCGACGGCTATGAGATTGTGCGCCGCGCCAAGTCGCAGCACAAAGAGCTGGTGGTGGTAGAAGGCTGGTCACATTACGATCTCTACGACAAACCGGAGCCGGTAGCTCAGGCGCTGGAGAAGCTGGTGCCGTTCTTTAAAGCGACGCTGTAAGCGGCGGGCCGGAGGGCGAGGGAGGTTTCTCCCTCGCCGTGGCGTCAGCGGCTGCGCCGCGACATCACCCGTTTGTCTTTCGGCCGATCCTGCCAGTCTTCAACCTGGTTATTGAAGTTGTCCGCCAGCAGGTAGGCCGGGGTTTTCGCCAGCCAGTCGGACAACGAAATGTCCTGGTAGATACCGTTGTCCATCACGATCAAGACCTTCAAATCCTCATCGCCGATGTTCTCGATGTAATGGCCGAAGCCCTGCGGCACGTAGCCGACGTCTGAAGGCGCGTACTCTTCCGTCTGCGCGTGGCCGTGCGAGCTGAACACCGTCATGCGCCCTTTACCGGAAATATAGTATTGCCATTCGTTGGCATTGGGGTGCCAGTGCAATTCCCGGATCGCGCCGGGTTTCACGATCTCGATGATGCCGGTCATGGTGGTGGAGATGGGGAATTCTTTCGACGACACCAAATGCACGCTGCCGGCGTCATTTTCAAAGAACGGCTTTTGCTTCATTAATTCATAGCGGTGGGTCAGCGGGGCGTTATTTAATCCGCCGTCGTTTTTCGGTAATGGCAAGGCGGGCGGAACGGCGCCGCCGACAATATAAGCCTCGCCCTGTTTGGCCTTGGAAAATACCGCCGCCGGCATATCGACGCTTTTTTCCAATACCTCTTTCGGCATATGCGCCACCCAATCGGTGATGCTGAAGGTGCCGAATTCGGAGAAGTGCCCGTTATCGAACGCCAGAATAAAATGCGCGCCGTCCGCCAACGCCTGAATGGAATGGCCGTAACCTTTCGGGAAATACCAGACGTCGCCGGGGCCGAAATCCGCCACCTCACATTTTCCTTCAGGATCGAGGATAGTGATGCGCGCATGGCCTTCCAGCATGAACGCCCATTCGGCGGCGATGGCATGCCAGTGCAGTTCGCGCACGCCGCCCGGCTCCAGCGTCATGTCGACGCCGGCCACGCCCTCGGAGATCGGAAACTGCTCGACGGTGGCTTCGCGCGCCCAGCCGCTGGGCAGGCTGCGTTTTTTGCTGTCGGTGAATTTGTATTTATAGAGATGCTGGGCATCGGCAGGTGGCTGGTAGCTGCTGGGAGGCACGATATTGCGATGGTCGTCGGCAGCGGCATTTTTGGCGATGCCGCCGATCATGCCGGCGGCGGCCGCACTGACGGCGGAGACTTTCAATATATCACGACGCGATAGCATAGCTTTTTCTCCAATATAAAACCGTGCGCCTGCAGAGGCAGGCGACAGGGAAGGCGCGATCGCCATTGAAATGGTTTTTGTCATCGGCGGGATTTTGCTGTGACCCTTAAATCCTAGCGGCTGGCGTTTATTAGGTAGGCGCTTATTTGTTTGCGTTTGTTACTAAGTGAGTGCGGGTTTAATTAATTCATCGGAAGTTGAATAGTCATTAATAGGAATTAAATTTAATCGCCGATAGGTTTAAATAGATAATAAACGAACGTCATTTTTTATTGGCCGTTCGGGCTATTTGTTATGACTGCCCCACGGTCTCCAGCACCAGCTGACGAAAGCGCTCGACGATTGGCGAAGCCGGGCTGCGGCGCAGCGCCAGGTAAAGCGGGGCGCTGAGCTGTGCTTCTTCGGCGAGGGGGCGGTAGACGATGCCGTCGCCGCCCAGCCGCCGCATCGAGCCGGGCACGATTGACAGCCCCAGCCCGGCGCCGACCAGGCTGAGGGTTGCCGGCAAGCGCGGCGCTTCCTGCACGATGCGCGGGCTGAAGCCGGCGCGGTGGCAGGCGGCCAGGATGGCGTCGTACAGCCCCTGGCCGGCCGGGCGGCGATAGAGAATAAAGGCCTCGTGGGCCAGTTCGGCCAGCGGCAGCGGCTGCTGCGTCTCTTGCGCCAGCCGGTGGCCCAGTGGCAGGGCGACGATCATCGGTTCGCTGAGCACCGGTTCCACGCTCAGGCCGGGAATGCCGCTGGCCGGCGAACGCACGAAGGCGGCGTCGAGGCGTTGTTCGAGCAACGCCTCCATCAGCTCGCCGCTGCCGGCCTCTTCCAGCTGGGTGGTGATGCCCGGCAAGATGTCGCGGTAGCGGCGCAGCAGGTTGGGCACGAACGGGTGCAGCGCGGCGGAGCTGGTGAAACCGATGGCGATGTGGCCCTGTTCGCCACGGGCGGCGCGCTGGACCGCTTCGCGCAGGCGTTCGGCGCGCGCCAGCAGGGCGCGGGCTTCCTCGAACAACACGCCGCCCGCTTCGGTGACGCGCACGCCGCGCGGCAGGCGCTGCAACAATTTTACGCCCAGTTCGTCTTCCAGCCCCTGCAACAGGCGGGTGAGCGGCGGTTGCTGGATAAACAGCCGCTCGGCGGCGCGAGTGATGTTGCCTTCTTCCACCACGGTGACGAACGCCCGCAGGCGACGCAGTTCGATCATAGCCATACCTCAAAGGTATCTTTAGTTGTTCTGGAATGCATTAGACATCATGGCACGGCGGCGCGCATGATACCAGACATCAAAACAAGCGATGTGGAACGGCAATGTCATGTCAGATATCAATACGTTAAAACCGCACCCGGCGGCAGCGCCGGGCAACGCGGAGCTGTTTTTAGGCTTTCTGTGGCTGGGGCTGATCGGCTTCGGCGGCGTGTTGCCGCTGGCGCGCAGCATGTTGGTGGAGCGCCGGCGCTGGCTGAGCGGCGAACAGTTCACCGAGCTGCTCGGGCTGTGCCAGTTTCTGCCCGGCGGCAATGTGATCAACCTGTCGGTGGCGGTGGGGATGGAGTTTCGCGGGCTACGCGGTGCGCTGTGCGCTTTACTGGGCCTGATCAGCGCGCCGACGGCGATCGTGGTGGGGCTGGGCGTGGTCTACGCCCGCTTCCAGAACGATCCCCACGTTCAACATGTGTTCGCCGGTCTGGCCGCCGCCGCCGCCGGGTTACTGCTCTCGACCGGGATTAAGATGCTGTTGCCGCTGCGCGGCAAGTGGGCGGCGCTGGCGATTGTGGCGCTGGCGCTGATCGCTATTGCCTGGCTGCGCCTGCCGCTGCTGCCGACCATGCTGGTGTTGGCGCCGCTGAGCATTTTGCTGATGTGGCGGTGGCCGTCATGAGCGGGGTGTTGATTGCGCTGGCGCTGATCTTCACCGAGCTCTCTCTGCTGGCGTTCGGCGGTGGCATGACCATTCTGCCGGAGATGCAGCGGCAGGTGGTGGAGGTGCATCAGTGGATGAGCGCCCAGGAGTTCAGCGCGCTGTTCGCCATGGCGCAGGCCGCGCCGGGGCCGAACATGATGATCGTGCCGCTGGTCGGCTGGCACGTCGCCGGCTGGGCGGGACTGCTGGTGTCTTCGGTCGCCAAGTTTGGGCCGTCTTCCATCGTCACGCTGCTGGTGATGGGCGCCTGGCGGCGCTTTAAGGATCGCCCGTGGCGCCGTATCGTGCAGGCCGGGCTGGTGCCGCTCACCGTGGGGTTGGTGGCGGCCAGCGGCCTTTTGATCGCCGAGGCTTCCGCGCCCAATTGGCGGTTGGCGGCGATCGTGGCGCTGGCGACGGGATTGAGTATGAGCAAGCGCCTCCATCCGCTGTGGGTGCTGGCGGGCGGCGCGCTGCTCGGCTTGCTGTTCGCCTGAGGGATTAGCGCGGGATCAGCACAAAGCGCGAAGGGCCGTTGCGGTCGATCAGCTCATAGCGCTTCGGCGCGGTCAGGGCCAGAAACGCCACCATGCTCCCTTCGGCGTCGGTCAGCGTCATGCCGTCCGGCGTCGGCCGCCAGGCGACCGGCAGCGCGTGCAGTGCTAACGGCTGCAGGCACTGGGCGGAGGCGGTGAAGCGGAAAGCGTTGGTGTTGGCTACCGCTTCGTCGCTCAGCTGCACCTCGCAGACGGTTTTACCGTCGCCGATGGCGGCGAGCTGCCAGTCGCCCTTCAGCGCGGCGGGTTCCAACAACGGCAGTGAACTGCCCAGGGCACTGCTGCACAATACGCTCATAACGACTCCTGTCAGGCTGGCGCGGCGCAAGGCGCGCATAAGGAAATGGGTTGGCATCGGGTCACTCCTTTCGGCTGTCCGTTCACACCTTAGCACGTTCCCAGCGGGATGATGAGGCAAGGATTAGGTTTTTTAATCCTCGATAATTCTGATCTAACCGGCGATACCATGCCTATAAAGACGAGTCATTAGCCCACTGATACGCTTATCTTTCTCATTAATACCGCGCTAATACAAATCGTTATGATTATTTCCGCCTTAACGCCCGGCGCGATGATGCGCGGCGGCGTGGGCTCGCGCCGTCGGGGGTAATGACTATACTGGTCAATCCTAAGCCATGGCTTAGATTAGAACGACTGATGAATAGTCTTACAAAGCGAGTGGATTCCTACTGTGTAAAAGGAGAATGCAATGAGCAGTCGCCACAACGACATTTTGCAAGATGACGATGAGTTCACCAGCCTGTCCGCCACATCCCCCAACGATCATAACTATCAGTTTTACTATCACCGACCCGGCAGCCTCTATGATGGGTTAGGGTACGGCGCGCTGTTTACGCTGGATAACGCCAACCTGTACAGTAACCAGCGCGGCGGAGCAGCCATCAACAACCTGGGCAAAATCCGCGATAACTTCAGCTTCGATCGCGCTGCCGATCAGCTGACGCGACCGGGCCTGACGCACAACGGCGATCAGGTGTATCACCAGCCGGTGGCGCTGACCTATTCCTTTCTGACGCAGAGCGCGCTGAACCGCATCGGCCAGACCGACGACGGTGACAAGGGGCTGCAGCCGCTGACCCTGGCGGCGCAGGCTCAGGCGCTGAAATCGATGCAGGCCTGGGCCGATGTGGCGAACGTAACCTTTACTGCGGCGGCGTCCACCGACATCAACCACCGCGCGGATATTACCTTCGCTTACTTCACCCAGCGCGCCGACGGCAGCACCGCCGCCGGCAGCGGCCCGAATGCCATCAACGCTTACGCCTATTACCCGCCGAGCTCCAAAGCGGGCAGCGATAACGCCTTCGCCGGCACGGTATGGTTCAACAAGAACTTCGCCACCCATAAGGCACCGGTTAGCGGCGACTTCAGCAGCCAGACCTTCACCCACGAGCTGGGCCATGCCCTGGGGCTGGCGCATCCGGGCTCTTATGACGCGTCGTTGGGCAACCCGAGTTACCAGAACGATGCGGCTTATTATCAGGATTCGCTGCAATACTCGATCATGAGCTATTTCAACGCCGGTTATACCGGCGCCGACACCAAAGGGGTATACGGCTATGGGCCGATGGTGGATGACATCGCCGCGATCCAAAAATTGTACGGCGCCAACATGAACACCCGCACCGGCGACACGGTGTATGGCTTCAACTCCAACACTGGCCGTGATTTCCTGACCGCCACGGCGGACAACGGCAAACCGGTCAACTTCGCGGTGTGGGACGCCGGCGGCAACGACACGCTGGACTTCTCCGGCTACAGCCAGCAGCAGATGATCAACCTGAACGACGGCGCGTTTTCCAGCGTCGGCGGCGGCACGCAGAACGTCGCCATCGCACGCGGGGCGATCATCGAGAACGCCATCGGCGGCAGCGGGCGTGATGTGATCATCGGCAACGATCAGGACAATCTGCTGGCGGGCAACGCCGGTTCCGATATCCTGTACGGTGGGCTGGGGGCGGATCATCTGTGGGGCGGCAAAGACGCCAATAACTTCACTGACTATTTCGTCTATCTCAGCGCCAAAGAGTCCACGGTGGCGGCGTTCGACGTGATTGAAGACTTCGAGCACGGCATCGACAAGATCGACCTCTCCGGCCTGCGTTTCAACAATAGCCTGAGCGAGCTGCGCTTTATCGACAGCGGCAGCGCCTTCAGCGGCCAGAAAGGCGAAATCCAACTCAACTTCGACGCCCTTAACGGCACCACCGATCTGTTGATGAACACCCACAGCAACAGCTACGCCGCCGACTTCAAGATCCACGTGGTCGGGCAGGTGGAACAGAGCGATATTCTGTTTGCCTGAGGGTGATGAAGGGGAAAGAGAAAAGGGCCGAACGGCCCTTTTTTTACGACTGGGCCACTGCGCTTTCCACCGTGAAGTCGCCGGTGGTCACCTCGCCGGCGCGGCGGTAGTGGGCCACGATCACGCCGCCGGGTGAGACCACCGATTGGGTCAGCGTAAAGGCCGCCGGCGCGGCGTTTTCATCGAACAGCCGCTTGCCTGCGCCGAGCAGCACCGGGTAGGTGAGCAGGCGCAGTTCGTCCACCAGGTCGTTGGCCAGCAGCTGTTGCATCAGCGTGCTGCTGCCCTGCACCAGCAGCACCGGCCCCTGACCGCGTTTCAGCTCGCGCAGCCGGGCGATGATGTCCCGCCCCAGCCATTGGCTGTTCTGCCACGCCAGCGTCTCGCCGTGATGAGTGGCGACGTACTTGGTGGCCTGATTGAACGTGCGGGCGATATCGGCCGAAAACGGGTCGGCCTCGTGGGTGATCTGCGGCCAGTAGCCGGCGAAAATATCGTAGGTGCGCCGCCCGAGCAGCAAGTCAAAAGGCGCCGAGAAAAGATCGCCCATCGTTTCCGCGACGGCGTCATCCCAGTAGGGGGCGGTCCAGCCGCCGAAGCGAAAGCCGCCGCTGCGGTCTTCCTCCTGCCCGCCCGGCGCCTGCATCACGCCGTCGAGGCTGACGAAGGCGCTGGCAATAATCTGTCGCATGGCTGTCTCCTGCCGTTGAGTGCCAGCTGAAAGTTTAGCCGCCGCGCGGCGGCTGCGCCAACCGGGCGCTCAGGGTTGCAGCGCCTTGAGCAGCGCCTGATGGAAACGCTCCGGCTCCTCCATCTGCGGCGCATGGCCGAGCCCGGCGAACTCGATCAGCGTGGCGTGCGGGATCAGTTTCGCCGCCTGTTTGCCTAACACGTCATAATGCCCGATCGCGGCCTTGACCGCCGGCGGGGCGATATCGCTGCCGATGGCGGTGGTGTCGGCGGTGCCGATCATCAAGGTGGTGGGCGTTTGCAGATCCTTGAACTCGTAATACACCGGCTGGGTGAAGATCATGTCGTAGATCAGCGCCGAGTTCCACGCCACCAGGCGGTGGCCCGGCCCGTTGTTCAGCCCGGCCAGCATATCCACCCAGCGATCGTACTCCGGCTTCCAGCGGCCGCCGTAGTAGGTACGTTGCTCATAGTTGCGGATGCCCTCGGCGGTGGTGTTCAGCTCGCGCTCGAACCATTGATCGACGCTGCGCCACGGCACGCCTTTCGCCTTCCAGTCCTCCAGCCCGATCGGGTTGACCATCACCAGCCGTTCCACCGCCTGCGGGTACATCAGGCTGTAACGCGTGGCCAGCATGCCGCCGGTAGAGTGGCCGATGACGATGGCCTTGCTGATTTTAAGATTCTGCAGCAGCCCGTGGGTATTTTGCGCCAGCTGCTGAAAGCTGTACTGGTAATGCGCCGGCTTGGTGGAGGAACAAAAGCCGATCTGATCCGGCGCGATGACGCGATAACCGGCCTTGCTCAGCGCCTTGATGGTGTCCTGCCAGGTAGCGGCGCAGAAGTTTTTACCGTGCAGCAGCAGCGCGGTGCGGCCGTTGGCGGCGCCTTCCGGCGGCACGTCCATATAGCCCATCTTTAATGTCTGCCCCTGCGAGGCGAAGCTGAACTGCTGCAACGGATAGGGGTAGTGGAAGCCCTGCAGTTCCGGGCCGAACTTCGGCGTTTCGGCGGCGGCGGTAAACGCGGCCAGCGCGGCGCACAGCAGCGCGCTGCGGGTTAATCTCAACATCCTGATCTCCTGAAAAGGGCGATAGCCGAGTATAGCCACAATCAGGGCGTCGGCGCGCCGGTGGATTCAGATAATTCTGTAATGTGACGACTTGATTCCAGGCAAGGTTCCGGCCAGGGCCTTTTTCACAGTGAACGCGGTCACGCCGCGCAACATTGATGGCCTCTGATGGTTTTATTTCAAGGCTAAGTTATGCGATGCTTAAGCATTATTTATGCAAAAGGATCCTCGCATGTCCGCTTTATCCCGCTGCGCTTTCAGCGAAGGCAGCGTCGCTTTGCCGGAAGGTTATGCCGATCGCACCGTCAACGTGCTGCTGGCCGGCGATGACGTTTCCCCCTCAATCAATATTTCCCGCGATGCGCTGCAGCCGGCGGAGAACCTGGAAAGCTACGTCACCCGCCAGCTCGATGCGCTGGCTCAGGGGCTGAAAGGCTGGGCGTTCAAAAGCCGCGAACCGGCGACGCTGGGCGATGGGCTGGCCGCCGGTGAATGGGTGCGCGCCAGCTACCTGCGCGACGGCAAACGCATCTGGCAAAACCAGGCGGTGTTCGCGCTGGCGGAGGGCCGGGTGCTGGTGTTCACCCTGGCGATGGCGCGCAAGCTGACGCCGCAAGACGACGCGCTGCTGCTGCAGGTGTTGAGCAGCTACCGGGCGGCATAACGATGAACTCTTCACGTAAAAGGACCTTACGATGACCGAAGCGGCTCGCGTCGGCGATATTATCGGGCATTCCCATGCCCTGGCCGGCATGATTGCCGGCACGATTGTCGGCGGCCTGATCGCCGCCGCAGGCGCGGTGGCAGCGGGGGCGCTGTTCGTCGCCGGCCTGGCGGCTTCCTGTATCGGCGTCGGCGTGCTGCTCATCGGCGCCAGCCTGGCGGTGGGGTATCTCACCGGGGAGGCGGCCACCGCGGCGCGCGACGGCATTGCCGATGCCGGTGCCGGTAGCCTGACCCCCAAAGGCAATATCGTCACCGGCTCCCCCAACGTTTTCATCAACGGCAAACCCGCCGCGCTCGCCACCAACAGCCAGGTAGCCTGCAGCGACGACGGCCCGAGCATGCAGATGGCGCAGGGCTCCGACAAGGTCAGCATCAACGGCCAGCCCGCCTCGCGCGTGGGGGACAAAACCAACTGCGACGCGCAGGTGATGGAAGGCTCGCCCAACGTGTTTATCGGCGGCGGCACCGTCACCACCTTGCCGATCAAGCCCGAAGTGCCGGATTGGCTGTATAAGGTCTCTGACCTGACGCTGCTGTTCGCCGGCCTGGTGGGCGGTGTGGGCGGCGCCGCCGGTAAGCTGGGGGCATTGGGCAAACTGCTGGGCAAGCTGCCCGGCATCAACAAACTGGCGCGCATCGCCTGCCGCGCCGGCACGCTGATGACCGCCACCGCTGCCGTGGGCATTATCGCCCGGCCGGTGGATATCGTTAGCGGCCAAAAATTCCTCGACGGCGAAGACGATCTCGATTTCGTGCTGCCTTCGCGGCTGCCGGTTGCCTGGCAGCGCTATTGGCGCAGCGGCAACCCCGGCGACAGCGTACTGGGCCGCGGCTGGAACCTGTTCTGGGAGAGCAGCCTGCAGCCTTATCAGGACGGCCTGGTGTGGCGTGCGCCTTCCGGCGACTTCGTCGCTTTCCCGCAGGTGCCGCGCGGCCATAAAACCTACTGCGAAGCCGAAAAATGCTGGCTGATGCACAACGACGACGGCAGCTGGCAGCTGTTTGACGTCGGCGAACAGATTTTCCACTATCCGCCGCTGGCGGGCGACCAGCCGAGCCGGCTCAGTATGATCACCGACGCCATCGGCAACGCCACCTCGCTGTTCTACGACGACGAGGGGCTGCTGAGCGAACTGGTGGACAGCGCCGGGCAGCGCCTGATGTGCCGCTATACACAGGGCCGCCTGCGCGAAGTGGCGCTGCAAACCGCCGACGGTGAACGAACGCTGGCGCGCTACGGTTACGATGAGCAGGGCCAGTTGACGACGGTGAGCAACCGCGCCGGTGAGGTGACGCGGCGCTTTGGCTGGCGCGACGGCCTGATGATCAGCCACCAGGACGCCGCCGGGCTGCTGAACGAATACCAATGGCAAGAGATCGACGGCGTGCCGCGCGTGACGGCCTACCGCAACAGCGCCGGGGAATCCCTTGAGTTCGGTTACGACTTCGCCGGCGGGCGCCGCAGCGCAGTGCGCGGCGACGGCAAACGGGCGGAGTGGCGGCTGGATGACGACGACAACGTGGCGCAGTACACCGATTTCGACCAGCGCCGCTACGGTTTTATCTACCAACGCGGCGAGCTGTGCAGTGTGCTGCTGCCCGGCGGCGCGCAGCGCCAGAGCGAATGGGATCCTTACGGCCGCCTGCTGTCGGAGACCGATCCGCTTGGCCGCGTGACGCGCTATCAATATTCGCGCAACAGCGGCCGGCTGTTCGCCGTCGCGTACCCGGACGGCAGCAGCGAAGCGCAGCACTGGGACACGCTGGGGCGCCCGACGCGCTATGTCGATGCGCTGGGCAACGCCACGCTGTACCGCTATCCGGATGACGAAGAGAGCCTGCCCGCTAGTGTGATCGACGCGCTGGGCGGGGAAGTGAAGCTGGAGTGGGATGCCCGCGGCCAACTGACGCGCTACACCGACTGTTCCGGCAGCGTCACGGCTTATACCTACGATGCGCTGGGGCAACTGACGACGCAGACCGATGCCGAAGGCCATCAGACCTATTACCGGTGGGATAACGGCGGGCGCCTGCACACCCTGATCCACCCGGACGGTGGCGAAGAGCGCTTTAACTGGAATGCGCACGGCCAGTTAGCCGAGCATCAGGATGCGTTGGGCAGCCTGACCCGCTGGCAGTACAACGCCCTGGGGCTGCCGGTCAGCATCACCGATCGCATCAACCGCACCCGGCGCTATCACTACAGCCCGCAGGGCTGGCTGACGCGGCTGGAGAACGGCAACGGCGGCGAATATCGCTTCAGCTATGACGCAGTCGGCCGCGTGCTGGCCGAAGAGCGCCCGGACGACACCCGCCACTATTATCGCTACGGCGCGGCCGGGCTGCTGGAGGAGCACCGGGAGGTCGGCCAGCCGGGCAGCGCAGGCGAGCTGACGCAGCGCGAACAGCGCTTCCGCTTCGACGAGGCGGGGCAGCTGGTCTGGCGCGGCAACGCCAGCGCGGAATGGCATTACCGCTTCGACGCCATGGGGCGGCTGCAAGAGCTGAACCGCCTGCCGACGGCGAGCGGCGCGGCGCTGGGCATCGAGCCGGACAGCGTGCAGATGCGCTATGACGCCGCCGGGCGACTGCTCGGCGAGCAGGGCGTGAACGGCGAGCTGCAATACCAATGGGATGCGCTGGCCAACCTGCAGGCGCTGACCCTGCCGCAGGGCGATCGCCTGCAGTGGCTGTATTACGGCTCCGGCCACGCCAGCGCCATCAAATTCAACCAGCAGGTGGTGAGCGAATTCACCCGCGATCGCCTGCACCGGGAAACCGGCCGCAGCCAGGGCGCGCTGCAGCAGCAGCGGCGTTACGACGCCATGGGCCGCCGCAGCTGGCAGAGCAGCGCCTTCGGCCACGATAAACTGACCCGGCCGGAAGACGGCGTGCTGTGGCGCGCCTATCGTTACACCGGCCGCGGCGAGCTGGCCGGGGTGAGCGACGCGCTGCGCGGCGAAGTGCATTACGGTTACGACGCCGAAGGCCGCCTGCTGCAACACCGCGAACCCAATCAGGGCAAACCGGGCGCACGGCTGGTGTACGATCTGGCGGATAACCTGCTGGGCGAGCGCAGCCCGCAGAGTGACATCGACGCGCACCTGCCACTGGCGCCGATCGCCAACAACCGCCTGACGCACTGGCAAAAACTGTTTTATCGTTACGACGCCTGGGGCAACCTGATCAGCCGGCGTAACGGCCTGTACGAACAGCACTACCGCTACGACGCCGACAACCGGCTGGTGCAGGCGCACGGCCGCGGCCCGCAGGGCGAGTTCGACGCGCAGTACCATTACGATGCGCTGGGCCGCCGCAGCCGCAAAACGGTGCGCTACAGGGGCAAAACCGAACAGACGACCCGTTTCCTTTGGCAGGGCTACCGGTTGCTGCAGGAGCAGCGCGACGACGGCAGCCGCCGCAGCTGGAGCTATGATCCGGCCAGCCCGTGGAGCCCGCTGGCGGCGCTGGAGCAGGCGGGCGACAGCCGCTCGGCGGATATTTACTGGTATCACACCGATCTGAACAGCGCGCCGCTGGAAGTGACCGACGCGGCGGGCAACCTGTGCTGGTCCGGGCAATACGACACCTTCGGCAAGCTGCAGGGCCAGACGGTAGCCGGCGCGGCGAAGCGGCAGGGCGCGCAATATCAGCAGCCGCTGCGCTACGCCGGGCAATATCAGGACGACGAAAGCGGCCTGCACTACAACCTGTTCCGCTACTACGAACCCGAGGTGGGGCGTTTCACCACGCAGGATCCGATAGGGTTGCGTGGTGGGTTGAACCTTTATCAGTATGCGCCGAACCCGCTGATGTGGGTGGATCCGTTTGGGTTGACTGAGGTTACTGTTGGTCGCTGGATGGGACCGGCAGAATACGAAAAAATGGTTTCCACAGGTAAGGTTGTGCAAAGCACAACGGGAACAACCCATGTAGCATCACCTGCAAATATTGATGCGTTTGGAAAACAAGCTAAACCGGGTACTATGTACGTTGAATTCGAAGTGCCCGAACGATCTTTAATCAAGACCAACGAAGGCTGGGCCAAAATAGTTGGTCCTGACTCGTTGGAGGGGAGATTAGCCAAACGTAAGGGGCTACCAGTACCAGAAATGCCGACTGTGAAAAACATTGAGGTTAAGGCTCATAAAACAGAATCAGGAATTTCAACATGCTCAAAAAAATAAGTGATTGGATCTTATCTAATAGCCATTATGAAGTTAAGTGCAATGCTAATGATTTTACAGATAGTCTGGTTGTTGATATAGATGATGATACGAAGATTGCGCGTTTTACGGTGTGGGATGATGCATCTTGTATGTTGGAGATCATTGATGTTGAAACCGGGAACTATATAATTAATGAACGAAGAGAATTATCAGGCGAGAAAGCTGTAATAGAAGCATTTAAAGAGTTTGTATCGTTGCTTAGAACTTAGTTATAAAGATTATTGATCTGAGTTTGATTTACTAATTTTAAATGCTCGTCTTTATGCACTGATGGCTTTTAAATAGCGACCTGGCGAGCCCGCTGGCGGCGCTGGAGCAGGCGGGCGACAGTCGCCCGGCGAATATATGCGGGTATTACACCTATCTGAACAGCGCGCTGCTGGAGGTGACCGACGCGGCGGGCAACCTGTGCTGGTCCGGGCAATACGACACCTTCGGCAAGCTGCAGGGCCAGACGGTGGCCGGCGCGGCGAAGCGGCAGGGCGCGCAATACCAGCAGCCGCTGCGCTACGCCGGGCAATATCAGGACGACGAAAGCGGCCTGCACTACAACCTGTTCCGCTACTACGAACCCGAGGTGGGGCGTTTCCCCCTGGAAGTCCCTTCGTCGGTTTCCTGTTCGGACCCTGCCGGTTACCGGATACCTGTCCGCCTTTCTCCCTTCGGGAAGCGTGGCGCTTTTTCATAGCTCACGCTGTAGGTATCTCAGTTCGGTGTAGGTCGTTCGCTCCAAGCTGGGCTGTGTGCACGAACCCCCCGTTCAGCCCGACCGCTGCGCCTTATCCGGTAACTATCGTCTTGAGTCCAACCCGGTAAGACACGACTTATCGCCACTGGCAGCAGCCACTGGTAACAGGATTAGCAGAGCGAGGTATGTAGGCGGTGCTACAGAGTTCTTGAAGTGGTGGCCTAACTACGGCTACACTAGAAGAACAGTATTTGGTATCTGCGCTCTGCTGAAGCCAGTTACCTCGGAAAAAGAGTTGGTAGCTCTTGATCCGGCAAACAAACCACCGCTGGTAGCGGTGGTTTTTTTGTTTGCAAGCAGCAGATTACGCGCAGAAAAAAAGGATCTCAAGAAGATCCTTTGATTTTCTACCGAAGAAAGGCCCACCCGTGAAGGTGAGCCAGTGAGTTGATTGTGTAAAACGACGGCCAGTGTCTGAGGCTCGCTGCAGTCCTGAAGCTTGATATCGAATTCGCGTGTCGCCCTTTCACGGCAGACATCCTTAACGGTACGTCCGGCTTCGACAGACTTCAGAACGGCAATGATCTGGTGTTCGGTGAATCGGGCTTTACGCATGGTGATCTCCTCACAGGACATAATCAGTATGTAGGAAGATCTCTAAAAGTGAATGGTTCGGTTTACCGGGATGCTTACACACTACCTCTATATCCAACGGTTGCGTTTGGATCTATCTTCTGTATAGCAGGAAGATGTTCCATTAGAATCTCATCAATTTGTTGCTGAAGGCTATTTAAGCCACTAAGTCCTAGAGGATCTATCCATCCCAAAGGATTTGGAGCATATCTATAAAGGTTCAACCCACCACGCAACCCTATCGGATCCTGCGTGGTGAAACGCCCCACCTCGGGTTCGTAGTAGCGGAACAGGTTGTAGTGCAGGCCGCTTTCGTCGTCCTGATATTGCCCGGCGTAGCGCAGCGGCTGCTGGTATTGCGCGCCCTGCCGCTTCGCCGCGCCGGCCACCGTCTGGCCCTGCAGCTTGCCGAAGGTGTCGTATTGCAAGGGCGACACCGAACACCAGATCATTGCCGTTCTGAAGTCTGTCGAAGCCGGACGTACCGTTAAGGATGTCTGCCGTGAAGCTGGTATCTCTGAAGCCAGCTATTACAACTGGAAAGCGAAGTTTGGCGGTATGGAGGCCTCTGATATCAAAAAGATGAAAGACCTAGAGGACGAAAACCGTCGCCTCAAACAGATGTTTGCTGATCTCAGCCTTGAATGCCGGGCACTGAAAGACGTTATCGAAAAAAAGCTTTAAAACCAGCGATAAAGCGTGAGCTCGTCGGTTACCTGACTGCGCAATTTACCATGAGCATTCGCCAGGCCTGCAGGACGTTATCGCTGAGCAGGACGGTCTATTTTTACCAGCCCGATACCCGGCGCGATGAACCGGTGATCCAGGTGCTGACTGAGCTGGCAGAGCGCTACCCGCGATACGGTTTTAAGAAGCTATTCCAGCTGCTGCGCAGGCAGGGTAACAGCTGGAACCATAAACGCGTTCACCGGATTTACTGCCTGCTGAAACTTAATTTTCGTCGCAAGGGAAAACAGCGTTTACCTGCGCGTAACCCGACGCCACTGGCAACGCCGGAAGCGCTTAACCAGAGCTGGTCCATCGATTTTATGCATGATGCGCTGGTCTGCGGCAGACGCTTTCGGACCTTCAATGTGGTTGATGACTTTAACCGCGAGGCCCTCGCAATAGAAATCGATCTGAATATCCCGGCACAGCGGGTGGTCAGGGTGCTAGACAGAATAGTGGCAAACCGGGGTTATCCACTGAAATTGCGGATGGACAACGGACCCGAACTGGTCTCACTGACGCTGGCACAGTGGGCTGAAGAGCATGGAGTGATGCTGGAATTTATCAAACCGGGAAAACCAACGCAGAATGCCTTTATCGAACGGTTTAACCGGACGTACCGGACAGAAATCCTGGATTTTTATCTGTTCAGAACCCTGAATGAAGCGCGGGAAATCACAGAGCACTGGCTGATGGAATACAACAGCGAGCGACCTCATGAATCCCTGAATAACCTGACACCGGAGGAGTACCGGCTGATGGCCGAAAAACCGGAAATCTCAAAAAGTGCGTGGAACTAAAACGGGTGTGCTTACAGTGCTGCAAGTGGAATAAGTAAGTCCCATGAACCTGCTATTGCTAGACCTATTAACATGAATGATTTCGATGTTGATGGATTTATTAAGTCGGATTACTTAGCGAGTTCGCCTGAGTTTAGGAACAGACGCCGGGACGCATCTAAGCTTGGGGGGATGAAATCAATAGAGGAGTCTATCGATTCGAAGTTAAGGCAGAAATTCCCAGGATTAAGAAATGAACCATTTGGGTTTAGAGTGTTCTACACCCATGAGTTAGATGATCTGGCTAGAAAAGGCGACGTCCAAAGAAGGCTAGGGCGTTCCGGATGTTCATGAAATGGAGAGTGGCTGTGAACGAGAATAGGCAATTAGGTATTTTATTATTGGAAGACATTCCATTTGATAAGCTGCTTATTAAGCTGGAAAGGGCGTTTGGTGTTTCACTTCCTTATGAAGATGATAAGGGGCGCTATGTGGCAAAGGCAGAACTAGATGATTGTAATATAGAGGTTATAGATAGAGTTGATAGATTGGGGGATGTTCTCTGTGATGATAATCATGTGATCGACGTGAAAATAAAATCTAATGATTTTTTTAATCCAGACTTTGAGAGAAAAATAAAAAAAATACTAAGAGATGGAGATGTGAAGTGGAAGGATGGAGTTTGGACTAAGCTTCATAGGGATGAGGATTATAGAGTCGTCTATCCTGACTCTTAGTGTTCACGTTAACAATGTAACCATTTCTAAATCTGCGTTAGAGCCGACAATTCTCAGTCGGTTCTAAATGTCTAGAATGAAAAGTATCGAAACGAGCAGGCTTGGTAATTTTGAAATATCCATCCGTACACATTGATAAATCATTTAATATTACGGTGTCTAACATAATTGATTTTAACGCTAGGATTGTGTCGGGTGTTTCCATGGGGAATGTCGCTCTAAATGAAAATATTTCATTATATATTAATGAGATGCACTCCAGATTTAGCGTTAAGATTAAAAGCCGCTTCCTACCTGACGGGAGTGAGCGAAATTCATATACAGTCGATAATGCCTTGACCGTCGTAACAGATAAGGACGGTGTCATTTTGTCACTTGGATGTAATGCTCATTATCAAGGGGGCTACAATGGAATCATATTCCCCGGAATGAAAGTGATAGATATAATCAAGCTGACGATGTCACAGAAAATATACAATGGTTCAATCATTATTAATGATGACTTTGGTGTTTCGTTTATACTCCCACCTCCATATGATGAGGTCGCCGATGCGATAAGCCATATTCCTTGTGGGCTGATAATAAACGAGATTTTCGTATCTGATTTTTCATTCTGGCGTTAGCTTATGGAGTATATGAGTGAGTTCAGTGAGAATTTAATTAAATTTGGTGTGAGTGATATAGTTGTCACTGACTACATAGATTCGGATACACCACCGATTTTTCACCCGATGTATGACAGGATTTACTTTATATCAGGTGAGGCTGTTTTTGATGTTTACATCGGTAATGATGGGATTGTTAATTCACATTTGGTTGAAAACATCGTTCCGTGGTTTGAGGTGGATGAGGATGATAAGTTTTCCATGATGTCAATTTATTCCCAGTCATTTAAAACTGAGCAGGAGGTTAGGATAGTTAGAGTGAATTATAGTAACGCTCCGTTCTCAGGGGTTTTCTTAAAATATAAGGCAGGTGACAATGAGCGGCTGTTGTCTTTAGAACTAAATAATTTTTTCGGTTTTCTTATTTCATAGTTCAAAGGATTTCGATATTATTGAATGCTAGTGGTTAATTGAAGCTTTGAATTTTTTTATAGTGGCATTGAAAATTAGAGGGTTATTGTAAGTAACATGGTGATTGATTGTCAGAAGTAACTTATTCCATCTGCCGTGGGAGGAGGAAAGAACTGTGGAATCCAATAAGAGTTATTATAAAGGCACATGTGAACTCATTTCAGGTGAAGGGAGGATCTATACTGAGTTTAATGGCGATATTGCAACAAGACAAATAACTATAATAAATGATTTGTATTATTCATCCTCATCCTTGGAAGAGTGGCACGAAGATATAGGTTTTTTACTTTATGATGGTAAGAAAAGTGAGCTTGATCTTTCTGAGTCAAAGTTGATAACTAGTCTTGAATTTGAAAGTGAATGGGATAAGACAATCACTCCTGATGTTTTGAATGATTATGTCAGTTTTAGTTATGGTGATGCATCTATTCCTTTGTCAAAATCTAAAATGATCATTCACATTGTGAATAACAAGGGTAAGTGGGGAAAAGGCTTTGTTGTTTCTCTATCAAAACGCTATCCAGCAGTAAAAGAAGAATATTTAAAGTGGTTCTCTGAAAACAGGGGGTGGGTACTCGGGAGTGTACAATTCATCTGTGTGAACGAAAATGAGCGGATATATGTTGCAAATATGTTGGCTCAGGATGGACTAAAGAAAAGTAAAGATGATAATGCTCAGTATGTTTCATATGAAGCACTTAAAGAATGCCTAAGTCTGGTTTCTGATTATGCATTAAAAGAAAGGCTTAGTATACAATTGCCTATGATTGGTGCAGGATTGGGAGGTGGTGATTGGGATGCTATTTTTTCTCTAATCAAAGAGCGCTTAGCAAGAAAGAAAATAAAATGCAACATCGTTAAATTAGGTTGAATGAGAGTGACATGAGCTTCTATACTTTCAGTAGCTTTACGTTTGGCGATAACTTGATTTGTTTTCCCGATCCAAAATCAAGATTGTCCAGCTTTTTTATTTGGAATGAAGGTGATGGTAAGTTCCTATCCTACTTACTGCCAAAAGGGAAAAGGTCAAGCGCTTTGAGTAGCGATGTTTTTAATTTTCATGACTATTTTCCTGCCAGTCTCGGAATTCCAATCTTTTCAAAAAGAGCGAAGGCTGTATTTGAACGCAAGGTTTCGTCTGAAATGTTGTTCTATAAATGTGCGGTAGAAAACGTAACTGAAACGATGTTTCTGTGTAAAGTGAATAATTATTTTCCAATTATTGATGAGGAAGCCTCGACGTTCAGAGAACTTGAAGATGGAAGCAAGCTCATTGATGTGCCTGCTTATAAGTGTGATAGGGGGTTCTTTATTGCCAGAGATAGCATCTATTGTGAAAGGATAATTGTCTCTCAGCAGTTTGTTGACCTATGCAATGAAGAGCAGCTAAACATAGGCTTTGAGAGTTGCTAATTGACGTTCCCAAAAGATGCTCACCATCCTCTTTTTCCTCCCCCCAAAACTAAATACCCACCGTGCCATTAATCAGGGTGCGGCAGTGCCCGCCGATCCAGGGTTCGCCGTCAATAAAGCGCACGCTCACGCGGCCATCTCGATTAAGTTGTGTGCCCTGGCGCACCTGGTAGCCCTGCGCGGTCCGGCCGCCGTCGGGGAAGCGGCTGGCCTGCAGCAAGCGCGCCAGGCAGGCGTTGGCGCTGCCGGTTACCGGATCTTCAATCAAAACGCCGCATTCCACCATAAACGCGCGCATTTCGTAATCGGCCGGCTCGGTTGCGGAGCTGGCGCCATAAACCACCACGCCATCCACATCGCAAGCCGTTTGCAGCCGTTTAATCGTGGCCTGATCCGGCGCCACCGCCAGGCAGGACTTCGCGTCTGGCAGGCGCACCATCAGCCAGCGAATGCCCATCTCGGCAATCACCGGCGGGGTGCCTGCTGCAATCACTGCAGGCCGTAAAGCGGCCGTTAACCGTTCGGTTTCTTCGGCCGCCATTGGGCGGAACTCTACTTCGGGCGCGGCGAACGCCAATGTGCCTTCCGGCAGGATATTGACCGCCACCAGGCCGACGCCGCATTCCTGCATCACCGTTCCAGGGCGTTTAGGCGTCAATCCGGCTTCCAGCAGGGCGTGGGCGGTGCCCAGCGTCGGGTGGCCGGCGAAGGGCAGCTCTTTTTCGGTGGTGAAAATGCGCACCTTATAATCCGCTGCCGGGTGCGTCGGTTTAAGCACAAAGGTGGTTTCCGAAAGGTTGGTCCAGCGGGCCAGTGCCAGCATCTGTGCGCTGCTCAGCCCCTCGGCCTCCAGCACGACCGCCACGGGGTTGCCCTGCAGCGGCGTGCGGGTAAAAACGTCCACCTGTTGGTAGGCGCGGGGTGTCACATCATCACTTCTGAGCATTTGCCATCATCCGTTATCAACAAAACCTGATGATAACGATATTCGCCAATGGCTTCAAAGGGTTGAGTTTTGCTTTGAGATACCCGCCCGTCGCCATTTCAGCCCCGGCTTGGCGAACATCACCAGGTTACCCAACAGGATCAGGCACAGGCCCAGCACGGCGTTGAAATGCCACTGGTAGCCTTCGTAAATCGTTGAGATGGTCAGCGCCACCAGTGGGAACAGCAGGGTGCTGTAGGCCGCTGCGCCGGCGCCGATGCGGCCGAGCAGGCTGAAGTAGGCGGCGAAGGCGATCACCGAGCCGAAAATCGCCAGATACAGCAGGGAGCCGATGTAGCGGCTGCTGTATTCCATCTGGAACGATGCGCCCTGCGCCAGGGCGATCAATGCCATCAGCATCGCGCCGTAGGTCATGGCGTAGGTGTTGGTGGAAAAGATATCCAGCCCACGGCGCTGATGGCGCGTGCTGATCATGTTGCCCAGCGAGAAGCCGTAGGTGCCGAGCGCGCTCAGGCCGATGCCTTTAAGCAGCTCCGGTGCCATGCGGGTAGCGGCCAGATCTTGCCAGAACAGCGCCACGATGCCGGTCAAACCCAGCAGCGCCGCCGGCAGCAGGTTAGGGCTGGGGCGCTGGCGGAAAAACAGCAGGCTGTTGAGGGCATTGAACAGCACCGCCATCGAAAAGATCACCGATTCCAGCCCGCTGCTGATATAAGCCGCTGCGTGGTAAAAGCAGAAGAAGTTGAAGCCGAACACGCAGCAGCCCTGCAGCACGCAGAACAGATGATCGCGCGGGGCGATACGGCGCAGGCGGCGTGTTAACAACAGCACGGCGAACATCACCGCAGCGGAAATGGCGAAGCGATAAGCGATCGACACGGGAATGGCCACCGGGCCTTCCTGTTGCAGGGTAATCGCTATCCAGGTGGTGCCCCAAATCAGCACCACGGCGAGGTACAACAGCGCATTCATGTTCTTTACTCCGAAAAAACCGATAGCGCAGTATCCGCTTTGGCGCGCGGCGGCGCTTGCAGCGCTTTGCGCCCAGTTGCATATTCTTGCGCTTTTTTTTGGTAAAAGCGCGGGGCGGCGGCTGGCATGCCGAGGCGCCACTCTTTACACTGTCGGCATGTCGAACTACGGGGCCGGCGATGTCCAACTATCAGGCGTTTGAAACACTGCGCGAACACAAGGCGCGGTTGCACGGCAGCGTGCTGCTGGGTACCGGCGTGGAGCTGGCCGCCTGGTCCAACTGCAACGATCGCGTCACGCAGGAAAGCGCCGATCACCATACCCTGAGTCTGTACGTCGCCGACGGCTACGAGTGCTACCAGCAGGTGCCGGGCGGCTGGCGCAACGGCGGCGGGCCGGATCGCTTCTGCATCATGCCGCGCCAGTACGCTTCCACCTGGGATGTGCGCAGCGATCTGTCATTCGTGCATCTGTACTGCACCGATGACCATCTGCGGCAGTTGGCGGAGCAGACCTGGGATCGCAGCCCGGCGGCGATCAACGTGGAGCAGCGCAGCTTCGGCGAAGATCCGCAGATCACGCTGCTGTATCGCCAGTTTTTGCTCAACTGCGACTGGCGTGACAGCGCCAATTTGCTGGCGCTCAGCAGCGCGTCGAACCTGCTGATGTCGCATCTGATCCAGCGCTACAGCCAGCTGCAGTGGAAGCTGCCGCCGGCGCGCGGCGGCCTGGCACCCGCAGTGGCCAAGCGGGTGCGGGAATATATCGCAAGCCACCTCGATCGGCCTTTGTTGCTGGCCGATCTGGCGGCGCAGGCCGGGTTGAGCGAATACCATTTTGCCCGCATGTTCAAACATTCAACCGGCCTGGCGCCACATCAGTTCGTGATGCGCGCGCGGCTGCAACGGGCGGAACAGCTGTTGCGCCACAGCCAACAGCCGATCACCGAGATCGCGCTGGCGTGCGGCTTCAGCTCCGCCAGCCATTTCAGCAACCGCTTCAAGGCGGCCTATGGATTTGCTCCGCTGCAGGTGCGGCAGGGGCGCTAACCGGAAGGGAGAGCAGCATGGATCAACAATTTGCCGGGCTGGGCGTGTTGTTTGTCGCCGGATTCGGGCCGATCGCGCGTGAGAGCGGCGAGAGCAAGGCGTTTTATGTCGAGGCGCTGGGGCTGCCGCTCAAACCGATGCCGGGCAACGAAACTTATCTGCTGTCGGAGCCGGGCGCGCTGGACGGCGTGAAGCATTTCGCCCTGTGGCCGCTGGCGCAGGCGGCGCAGTCCTGCTTTGGCGAAGATTGCTGGCCGGCGGATCTCACGGCGCCGCAGGCATGGATCGAGTTTGACGTGGCCGACATGGCGGCCGCCACCCAGGGGCTGATCGACCGAGGTTATCGGCTGCTGGTCGCCAATCGCGAAGAGCCGTGGGGCCAGAGCGTTACCCGTTTGCTCAGCCCGGAAGGGTTGCTGGTTGGCGTTACCTATACGCCCTGGCTGCGTTAAACGCCACGCCGTTCGCCGCCATTTTCCGGCGGTGGGCGGCTTAAGAACAAATACGCATTAGCTTAAAGCGATCTGCGCTATAGACCCATCAAATCCCCGAGTGGTTTCCCTTCCTGAAAGCAGTAATCCCGTTCATTGCGTAAAAACCAATGGCCAGAATGCGCTATTGCCATGCCATTTTACGGCGATTTTTCGCCCGCTTTTTTTGCCGCCAGGTGCCTGATGGGAATAGAGATTATTCTTATATTTCCGCCAACCGTTAAGAAATAATAATGATTCTCGTTTTCAACCATGGAAAGGAGAAGGAACGATGAAAACAGTGAAGCGAACGGGCATCGCGTTGGCGATAGCCCTGACTTTCCCCCTGGCATTGCCTGCCGCTGCGGCGGCGCAAACCTCCCTGACTAACAGTAAGGCGGCGACGATGACGGAAAAACACGGGCAGTTTATTGCGGTCGGTAAAGTGGTGCAGGTGACCTTCGGCGATTTCGCCTTCAAGCTGGATTTTACCGATGACAAGACCATGACCTTCACCGGTATCGGCGAAGCGTCGCAGGGCATCACCGATACCGTGCAGTACACCGCGGTGGAGATTCGGCCGAAGGTCTATATGGTCTATTGGCATGAACCGCAGTCCGGCGACAACGTGACGCATGTCGAGGACTTTGAGCGTGGCGAGGTGTACACCAACATCGCCGCCAAGGACGGCAGCTTCACCCATCTGAAAGGGCAGCTGAAAATCGTAGGTCACTCAGGAAAATAAGGAGCAGTTATGAAAAAGGCATTGATCACCTGTGCGATCGTCGGCGGTTTGCTGGCGAGTTACCCGGCGCTGTCAACGGATCAGGCGGCGTCTTACAAGTCGGCCGGCAAGGGCGGTTACCATCATGCCCAGCAAAAGCTGAAGGTGGTGGAAGACCTGTACGCGGGCTTCTTCAACCGTCACGACATCAGCGTGGCGCAAAAGCTGATTGTGGAGAACTACAAGCAGCATAACCCGTTTGTCGGCGACGGCATCAAGCCGTTCCTGGATTTCTTCAGCCAGACCTTTAAAGACAATCCGCAGTACAGCGCCAAAATCTACCGCAGCGCGGTCAATGGCGATCTGGTCTATGTTCACGTCAAATACCAAAATAACCCGCAGGATCGCGGCACCGCCAGCGTGGATATTTATCGGGTGAACGATCAGGGTAAAATCACCGAGCATTGGGACGTCAATCAGGATGTGCCGGAAAAATCGGCCAACGACAATACCATGTTCTGATCCGCAAGGGCCGCTGCGGCGGCCCTCTACATGCCCGTAACACTTTATTTACTTACATAAATAGGAAATGACCGCCGCGTCGAGTAGGCTACGGCCGCCTTTGGCAGTGGTGGCACGGTTGATGGGCGTCATTGTCCCACCACTGCTTGAGGCGTTTCCCCGCATTCCCCGTTATCCCGCGCGTTGATTCTCCACTTTTTTGAACTGATGCCGCAGCTGCAGCGCATTGCAAAGCACCAATACCGCCGTGACGGCGAACACCCAACGGAACCCCATCATCGCCGAAATGCCCGATCCCAGCAGCGGGCCGACCACGTTGCCCAGGTACATAAAGGATTGGTTATAGCCGAAGATGCGCCCGGTCACCTGATCGGAGGAATACTTCAGCAGCAGCGCCTGCACCGCCGGCATCAGCGCGCCGTCGGCGAATCCCAGCAGGAAGCGCAGAATGCCCAGCTGCAGCGGGGTATTCACCCAGGCCATCACGGCGAACAGGCCGGTGGTGAACAGCAACGCGGCGATCAGGATGCGCGCGGTGCCGATGCGATCGCCGAGCCGCCCGAGGCGTGGCGCCGAGATCAGCGCCGCAATGCCGGGCACGGCGGCGATCATGCCGCTGACAAAGGCGATATTGCTGACGTCGCCCGACAGCTCGCGGATGAACAGCGTCAGGATCGGGCTGATGGACGAGTTAGCCAGCTGGATCATCAGGGTACAAACGAACAGCGTGACGATCAGCGTCGGATAAGGCAGTGAACGGAATACCGCCTTGCCGCTCAGCTGATCCGCTTTTTTCACCGTGATGCGCCGTTCCTTAATCAGGAACAGCGTCACCAAGAAGCTGACGAACATCAGCCCGGCGGTGACGAAAAACACCACCCGCAGCCCCAGATGATCGGCCATCAGCCCGCCTAACAGCGGCCCGGCGATCACGCCGGAGATCTGCCCGGTAGAGAGCGTGCCCAGCGCCCAACCGCTTTTATCGCGCGGCGCCTGCGAGGCGACCAGCGCCATGGCGTTGGGAATATAGCCGGACGTCAGCCCCATCAGGGCGCGCAGCGCGAACAGCTGCCAGACGTTGGTGGCCAGCCCCTGTAGGGCGATGACGATCGCCATGCCCAGCGAGGCTCGCAGCAGCATCAGCTTGCGGCCTTTGCGGTCGGCGAGGCTGCCCCACAGCGGCGACACCACCGCCGAGACCAAAAAGGTGCCGCTGAACACCAGCCCGGACCACAGGCTGAGGGATTGATGATCGCTGACGCCGAGCTGTTCGACGTACAGCGGCAGAAAAGGGAGGATTTGGCTCATCGCCAGCCCGGTGAAGAAACACCCGAGCCAGACCGAGATCAGATTGACTTTCCACGCTTCCATCGACTTGTCGTACCACTTTGAATTTGGAGGGATTTGTTAAGCAAGATAATAATAACACCGCGAACTGGCCGGCGCGGGGGAAATGCGTGAGAAAACGTAAAGCTCGTCGGCGGCGTTGTTACATTTCGCTATAAATTAATAGCTATATTATCATAGGTATTTATTTTAAGCTACTCCACCAAGCCGCTCAACAATCCGGCGGCGCCACACACTCTCTACCCATTTCGCCGTGTCGGCGGCAAGGAGACGCTTTCTATGAATACCGCACTGATCGCTCTGGACTACATCGTGGATATCTCCCACCCGGAAGGAAAAATTGCGCGCTCGGCGCAGCAGGTCATTGAGCGCGATGCTATCGCGCGGGCAAATAGCGCATTGTCTCTCGCGCAGCGCAAGGATTGGCTGCGCATACTGGTTAAAGTCGGTTTCGCGGCCGGCTATATCGATCAACCCAAATACTCGCGGATGTTTGGGCAGGCGCATCAATTTGGCGCTATCGCACTGGGCCAGCCGGGCACGGATTTTCATCCTGATTTAGCGTCTGATTTGGGGGAGTTAACCATCGTAAAACCGCGCGTCAGCGCGTTTTATGGCACCAATCTGGATGCGACGCTGCGCGCCCGCCGCATTGAACGGTTGGTGATCTGTGGGGTCAGCAGCACCTGGGCGGTACAGGCGACGGCGCGCGACGCGCACGATCGCGATTATCAGGTGCTGATACTGGAAGAGGCTTGCGCGGCGGCCACGGCGGAAGAGCACCGAATCTCGATGGAAACGCTTGCCACTATTGCCGATATCGTCACGCTGGAACAGCTGAGCGCATTGTGAAGCCGTTGCGTGAAGAAATCGCCTGGCGTCAGCTGCGACGGGGAGCATGGGTGTTGGCGCCGTTGCTGGTCCTGAGCCTGGCGACAGGCAATGCCAACTGGCTGAAGGCTTCGGTGGTCACCATATCGCTGTTTGTCGTTTGCGAGCGCCTTGAACTGGCGCCGCTCGGCGTGGCGCTACATGCGGCGGCATTGCTGCTGCTCTTTATGGCGCTGCTGTGCGCCATGCACACGCCGGTAATCTTCATTTTGGCGTGCGTGTTGGCAGCGGCGGCGGCGGTTGGGATCTCCGCGTTCGGCGGCAAGCTGCGATCCCTGGGGAATTTTATTTTTATTCCGGCTCTTTATCTGGCGTGTGAAACCGCTGAAGGTGGCGCCGGCGCGCCATTAGCCCAATGCGGCTGGGCGCTACTCCCTTTTCTGGGGGCCGCCGTCTTGCCGGTGCTGATGCTTGCACTGGCAGAGCATCGACGGCTAGCGTGGCTGTCGACGAGTGACAGCCTGCATCATTATCTCCAGCTGCGTCGCAGCGATGAGCTTGGCGCTCGCGTGGCCTGCGGCGAGGCTTTGCTCGCCGTAAGTTGTGCCGTTGCACTGTCGGCGGCGATCGTTGAGTGGCAACACATCGATTACGGGCAATGGGTGATCTGGTCGGCTGTCAGCGTGATCAGCGGCGATATGGCCGGTACGCGCAACAAACTCCGCCAGCGTGCGTCAGGCGCATTGCTGGGGGTGCCCATCGGTATTTTGCTGGGTAGCCTTATGCCGCATGGCAATGTGGGTTATGAACTGCTGAGCGTGGTGACGATGCTCACCTTGGTGTCTTTTCATCGTTATACCTTGGGGTTTGGCGCCCGTTGCGCCTGCATCGCCTGCGCGTTGGTGATTGCCGGAAGAGCGCCGTCGATCGCCGCAGAAAGGGTGGTCAATGTGTTGCTGGGCGGTGGCGTCGGTCTGCTGTTCGCTTTGGTGGTGCACGCGGTGTTGCCGCTCAACGCCGGCACCCGCCAATAGCGAGCTGGCATATTTCGGCCGCCAATTTCGGTTGACCGTACCCGGTCTCGGTGTGAAAGTACGGACAAATCTATCGTTATCTATTGATGCCAATGAAAAAAGATCATCCTGAAGACGTGACGCTGTTGCGCACGCAGTTAATGTCGCTGGTGCGCCGTTTGCGGCGCGAGTCGCGCAGCGACGAAAAATCCTGGGCCCAGCTGATGCTGCTGGGAGCTATCGATCGCCACGGCGGCGAGGCGACGCCGTCGCTGCTGGCGGAGTCGGAGCGTATGCGTTCCTCTAACCTGGCGGCCGCACTGCGGGAGCTGGAGGCCGACGGGCTGCTGGTGCGCACGCCGGATGCCGAAGACAAACGCCGGGTGCGGGTGCGTTTGACCCCCGCCGGGCTGGGCCTGCTGCAGCAAAGCCGCACCCGGCGCGAGGCGTGGTTGCTGGCGGCGATGGAAAGCTGTTTAACGGAGCAAGAACAGGCGCAGCTGATCGAAGCGGGGGCGTTGATGGCGCGGCTGGCGGCGGCGCCGCCAACGGACGCGGAATAATCGCCGGGCCGCCCGTGCGGCGAGGTTATGGCATCGGCCAATCGACCGGCATGGTGCTGACCACGTCTACGTAGCGATCCCAAGCCGACGACCAGAATTGGGTGAAGGCTTCCAGCGTGAGATGGATGCCCATCAGCCCCATCACGAACCAGCAGGCGGTAAACAGGCCCAGGCTGCTGAACATGAACGCCATGCCATTGCGGCTGGTTTTACGGCAAACGACGTTTAACTGGCTGGCGAAGAACATCATCACGGCGCTCAGCAACTCCCAGCGCATCATGATTAAACCGGTGGTAATGGTACTCATCGAACTCGATCCTATGTAACAAAAGCCGCATCCGGCAGGGCGCCGACAGGGAGATGCGGAGGGGAATAACGGGAATAATGTGATTTGGGTCACATTGTAGCATTGGGGTGAACGGCGGCTCAATGGGGAGCGCGGTGAAAAAATCGCCGCCGGTAACATTCCAATATGCTGAAACAGTTATGCCATTTCATTAGCAACCTTTTCATGGGGCGGCGCGCCCGATAACGCTATGCTTGCCGGCTTTTCAGTTCCCTGATTTTGCGGGGAAATGTGACGCAAAAGGTACCGGCACCGCATGGCCCTGTTAAAAGAAAAAATTCGCGACCACTCTGCGGAAGAGAGGCTGTTCATCCGCCGGGCGGCCGTGGCGCTGGCGCTGGTCGTCGTCTGTTTCGGCGCGCTGATCGTCAACCTCTACCGGCTGCAAATTCGCCAGCACGGCTTTTACCAGACGCGCTCCAATCAAAATGACATCAAGATGCTGCCGATCGCGCCCAGCCGCGGGCTGATCTTCGATCGCAACGGCATTCCGCTGGTGCGAAACGTGACACTGTATCGTATCGAAGTCACGCCCAGCAAAGTCGCCGACATGGCGGCGCTGTTGCGGGCGTTGACGCCGGTCGTCGATCTGACGCCGGAAGACATCAGTGCGTTTCGCGACGATATGCACCACAACAGCCGCTACAAACCGGTCACGCTGAAGGCGGGGCTGAACGACACCGAGGTGGCGCGCTTCGCCGTTAACCAATACCGTTTCGACGGGGTGACTATCGATACCTATCAGCAGCGTGAGTATCCTTATGGCGCCCAGCTGGCGCACGTGCTGGGCTATGTGTCGAAGATCAACGACAGCGATCTCAAACGCCTGGACAAGGCCGGCCTGAGCGAGAACTACGCCGCCGACCGCAATATCGGCAAACAGGGCATCGAGGCCTATTACGAGTCCGAACTGCACGGCACCACCGGTTATCAGGAGGTGGAGGTGGATAACCACGGGCGCGTGATCCGCTTGCTGAAGGAGCAGCCGCCGCAGGCCGGCAAAAACATCTATCTGACGCTGGATCTGCCGCTGCAACAGTACATCGAATCGGTGCTGAAGGGGCAACGCGCCGCCGTGGTGGTGGAAGACCCGCGCGACGGCGGTATCCTGGCGATGGTCTCCAGCCCCAGTTACGATCCCAACCCCTTCGTCAAAGGCATCGGCTACCAGGCCTATAAAGCGCTGCTGCACAACCCGGATTTGCCGCTGATCAACCGCGTCACCCAGGGGTTGTATCCGCCGGCTTCCACGGTGAAGCCCTACATGGCCGTTTCGGCGCTGTTCGCCGGAGTGATCACGCCCACCACCACCTTTTTCGGCGCGCCGACCTGGACGCTGCCCGGCACCGAGCGGCGCTACCGCGACTGGCTGAAAACCGGCCACGGCATGCTCAACGTGACCAAAGCGATCGAGGAATCCGCCGACACCTTCTTTTATCAGGTGGCCTATGAGATGGGCATCGATCGCATTCACCACTGGCTGAGCCAGTTCGGTTACGGCCAGTCGACCGGCATCGATCTGAACGAAGAGTACCGCGGCGTGCTGCCGAGCCGCGACTGGAAGCTGAAGGTGCACAAAAAGGGCTGGTATCAGGGGGATACGGTCTCGGTGGGCATCGGCCAGGGGTATTGGGTGGCGACGCCGATCCAGATGGTGAAAGCGCTGACCACGCTGCTCAACAACGGCCAGGTGAAAACGCCGCATCTGCTGTATTCGCTGCAGCAGGGCAACCGCGTGACGCGCTACCAGCCGCCGGCGCAAGCGGCGCAGATTGGCGATCCCAACTCGCCTTACTGGGGCATCGTGCGCAACGGCATGTACGGCATGGCCAACCTGCCGAACGGCACCGGTTACAAGCTGTTCCATACCGCGCCTTACCAGATCGCCGCCAAATCCGGCACCTCGCAGGTGTTCAGCCTGAAGCAAAACCAAACCTACAACGCCAAAATGATCCCGGTGCGGCTGCGCGATCACATCTTCTATACGTTGTTCGCCCCGTATAAAAACCCGCGGGTGGCAATGGCGCTGATCCTGGAAAACGGCGGCGGCGACGGCGTGGTGGCGGGGCCGACCGCGCGCGCGATCCTCGACCACATTTTCGACCCGGCCAACGCGCCGCAGTCCGGCGACCCGGCGCAAAGTAAACCGCAGTTAAACGACAGTGCGGATGTGCAACGGTGATGCGGTTTGTTTTTACTTTCTTACAAACTGCAATCTCCTGACCATTTCCGGCAATGTAGACTGAAATAACACCATAAACCGAATAAAAACGCAGGGTTAACACAACAGTGGCGCCATCGACCAAAAAGAGCGGTAAAACCTATTCCACAGTTCGTTTCGGCTGGATTTGCGCCGGCATGCTGGTCTGTTTTTTTCTGTTGGCGTTCCGGGTCGGCTATCTGCAGCTGTTGGAACACCAGCAGTTGGCGGACCAGGCTGACCAGCGTTCGATCCGCACCCAGGTGGTGCCGACCAACCGCGCCATGATCACCGATCGCAACGATGAGGCGCTGGCGGTCAGCGTGTCGTCCAAAGACATCGTGCTGGATCCGAAACACATTCTCGATACCCAGACCGACACTAGCAACGAGCGCTGGCAGAGCATGGCCAACGTGCTGAAGATCCCGCTGGCGGACATCCAGCACCTGATCCAGAGCAACGCGCGCAAGCGTTTCGTTTACCTGGCGCGCAAGGTGGAGGATGATAACGCCGCCTACATCAGTAAACTGCACCTGACCGGCGTCAGCACCGAGCAGGATTTCAGCCGCTTTTATCCGATGGGCCAGGACGCCGCCGGGCTGATCGGCATCGTTGGCCAGGACAATCAGGGGCTGGAGGGCATCGAGCTGGGCTTCAACCCGCTGCTGCAGGGTAAAAACGGCCTGCGGGTCTACCAGAAGGACGGCAGCGGCGCGGTGATCGGCGTGCTTAAAAGCGTGGATCCGGTGCCGCCGCCGAATGTGACGCTCAGCATCGACAAATTTATCCAGTACGTGCTCTATGCGCAGATCCGTGACGGCGTGGTGGCTAACCAGGCCGACTCCGGCTGTGCGGTGCTGGTCAAGATCGACACCGGCGAGATCCTCGGCATGGCCAGTTACCCGTCGTTCAACCCGAACAACTATGGCAGCACCCCGGCGAAGGATATTCGCAACGTGTGCAGCAGCGACAGCTTCGAGCCGGGCTCGACGGTGAAACCGGTGGTGGTGATGGTGGGGCTGGAGCATAAGCTGATCCGGCCGGATACCGTGCTGGACACTACGCCGTATCGGGTGAACGGTCACCTGATCAAAGACGTCGGCCACTGGTCGAAGTTGACCATCACCGGCGTGCTGCAAAAATCGAGCGACATCGCGGTATCGCACATTGCGTTGGCGTTGCCCGCCACGGTGCTGCCGGCGGTCTACCGCAGCTTTGGCCTGGGGCGACCGACCGAGCTCGGCATCGGCAACGAGAGCAGCGGCTACCTGCCGCAGCATCGCGAACGCTGGGCGGATATCGAACGCGCCACCTTCTCCTTCGGCTATGGCCTGCGCGTGACGCCGCTGCAGATGGCGCGCGAGTATGCCGCTATCGGCGCCTTCGGCGTTTATCGGCCGCTGTCGATCACCAAGGTGACGCCGCCGGTGATGGGGCAACGTATTCTGCCGGCCGATACGGTGAAAACCGTGGTGCATATGATGGAGAGCGACGCCTTGCCGGGCGGCAGCGGGGTGAACGCCGCGGTGCCGGGTTATCGGCTGGCGATCAAAACCGGCACCGCCGAGAAAATGGGCCCGAGCGGTAAATACGACGGCGGGTATATCAACTATACCGCCGGCGTGGCGCCGGCCAGCGATCCGCAGGTGGCGCTGGTGGTGATGGTCAACAACCCGAAAGCCGGCAAACACTTCGGCGGTTCGGTGGCCGGGCCGGTGTTCGGCAAGATCATGGCCCAGGTGCTGGAGCACATGAATATCCTGCCGGACGCCCAGCCGCTCAACGTGGTGTCGTCGGTCAAGAGCTAACCCGCGGGTTAACGCGATTCCAGCAGGCGCTTCAACGCCTGCAGATCGGCGTTAACCAGCCCGGCGTCGTGGGCGAACTGCGCGTCGTCCATGCCCGGCTGGCGGAACAGGGTGAAGATCACCTCGGCGCCTTGCCGGTTGGCGAGCGCGCGCAGCGGCACGTAGACCACGCCGCCGTCCGGCAGCGTCACCCAATGATCCAGCACGCCGAAGGCGTTCGGCGCGCTGAAGCGAATGCGGATCCGCCCCTGCGGGGTATCCGCCATCCAGTCTTCACCTTCCTGTCGCAAACTGTTGGCTAACCCTTTGGCCCACAATGGGAAGTTTTCCGGCCGGCTGAGAAAGGCGTATACCTCGTCACAGGGGCGGTTGATGGCGACATGCAGCGTCTGCGCGCTCAGCATCGTGATTTCTCCGGTTGACGGCGATACTTCAGTGTAGATCCCGCTGCGCTCAGAAGTAGTAACCGATGTTTACGTTGGTGCGAAAATACCATTTATTGCTGCCGGAGGACTGGGTACCGGTCCAGCCGGTGGCGTTTTCCACGCCGCCCCACGGGTTGGCGTTCTGCGCCCAGGTCAGATCCACCCACAGCATCACCGGCATGGCGAACACCTGCACCCCGAGCGTATTCATTTTGGAGTCGGAGCCGCCGCGCTTATCTTTCCAGAGCACGCTGTAGTCGTTGTAGAACCGCAGTTTTTTCACCGGACCCCAGGGCACCTCGACGTCGCGCGCCAGGTTGATGGCGGCGGTGGTGGCCTGCGAGGGGATCAGATAGGCCGGCGTCAGGCCGTTGCCGCCCATCAGGATCACCGAATTGTTGGCTCCGGCCGGGCCTTTGGCGTCGTAACCGTAGCGGATCAGCTGGCCGGACAGATGCCAGGCATCTCGATTCACCAGCGTGTGCAGGCCGGCCGCCCAGAAGCTGCCGTTATCGCCGGTCGCCTGGTTGTAAAGCCGCGAGGCCGCCAGCGAACCGCCGAGCTCGTTATCCCAGCCGCCCGGGTGGAAAGCGTGCGTCAGCCGCAGGTTCAGCTGATCGCGTTTTTCGTTGCGCTGCAGGTGCTGCGAGGCAAAGTTGGTGTTCTTCAGATCGTCGTAGCTGGCGACGTCGGGAGCGTAACGCACGCCGGCCGGCATCATGCGCGGGTAGTAGGCGGCGTCGAAGGCCCAATCGCCCTGTTGATATTGGTATTTGGCGCCCAGCCCGGTGTTGACGCCGAAGCCGAGGTAAAACGGAATGCCGTACGACCAACCGAACTGCGGGTAGGGCATCAGGCCGAAGGGTTTGAACGGCGCGCCAAGCTGCACGGCGGAACGCTCAGACAGGTGATAGCCGACATAGGCGCGGTCGATGGCGTATTTGCGCCGATCCTGAAACCAGAATCCGCTATCGAAAAATGCGTCGTTTACCTGACCGGCGGCGTCGATGCGAAAGGCGTCAAAGCGTAAATGCGGCGGATGCCGATAATTGCTGCTGTGCCAGTCTTCATAACGATAATTGGCGCGCAGTGCGCCGCCGATATCGATACTCTTTTTATTGTCATCGCTTTGCCAATGAATATGGGGAAATGCCGGACGACTTTTTTTGACCGGCGCCGCGGTGGCGGCCGTGTCGTTGGCTAATGCGGAGGCTGCCGCATAACTCATTGGTGAAACAAGCAAAAAACAAAGGGTGATCTTGCGCATGTCCGGCCCCTGATGAATGTTTGGTCTCTATTAAGGCGAGCGGGCTTTACCTGAAAATAAGGCATTGTCGCTCGTTTGTTTTATATTTGAGACGATTTCATTGCGCGTTTCATATATTAAATTCACTTCCGGTTAATATATGAAACTTTGTTTCTTGTTTAATGGGGGAACTATAAATCCGCGATTAAACAAGTCAAGCAATAAAAATAAACGTTGATGTACCATACCGTCGATTTTGCCATTTTTCTTGGTGAGGGGCGGCGCAGAGCAGACTGAAATATTAGTGTCATCAATGCCCGTTAGACTCGCGGCATCCTGGTATTACTGACTAAAAATCATGAACATAAAACTGACACTTGGCCGCAGGGTAAAACCTGCGACGGCGCTGCCGCGCGCGTTTGGCTTCGGCAAGAGCATGGGATTATTAAGCGGCGTAATTTGCGTTATTGCGCTATTTTCTCTGCTGCAATTGTTTTCCACCGTATTTATTTCCAATATTCTGCGTGACGCCAAGGTTAACCTGGTGACGGGCGACGCGTTGCATCGCCAACAGGCGGCGATGGATCGCGCCAGGCTGTCGCTGTTGACGGCCAGCGACAGCCTGAACCGCGCGGGCATCTATTATCTGCAGGACCAAGCCACCGGCTCCGACGGCAGTTGGCACAGCCTGCTGGATGAGTCGTTGGCGGCGCTGCAGGCTTCCGAGCAGGCCTTCGCCCAGTTCGAACGTTTGAGCGCGGATGCGGCGGCGGCGGCGGCCCTGAAAGACGGCTATCGTCTGTTTTATGACGGCCTGAAAGAGCAGGCGCAAGGGCTGCAAGGCAGCAGCGGCATCGAGGCGTTTTTCGCCGTGCCGATCCAGGCGTTTCAGGCGGATTTCAACGAGAAGTATCTCGCTTATCAGGCGCTGAACGAACGGCGCGGCGATGACGTCAACGTGCGGCAATTGGCGGCGCTGGAGCAGGCCAAGACCTTTGCGCTCGGCGCGCTGGCCGCGTTGGCGCTGATCGCCGTTGGGGTGTGGTTCGCCGTCTCCCGCTGGGTGATCGCGCCGCTGCAGCGGGCGATCGCGCACCTCAACGTGCTGGCCGCCGGCGATCTTTCGCGGCCGCTGCCGCCTGAAAGGGCGGTTAACCGCGAGATGCGTCAACTGCAAACCAGCATCGGCCACATGCAAGGCGGCCTGCAGCGCTTGGTGAGCGAGGTGCGCGACGCGTCGAGCGGGATCCTGAACGGCGTCGGGCGGCTGGCGGACGGCAATCGACAGCTGACGGCACAGTCGGCGAAGCAGGACGGCGAATTGCACTTGGCGACCGAGCACGTGCAGCAGCTGGCGGCGCGGGTGGAAGAAAATGGCCAATACGCGCGGCAGGCCAGTGAACGCACTGAACAGGCCCGCCAGTGCGCCGGCGCCGGTGAGCAGATGATGCAAACCGTCAATGTCTCGATGCAAGGGATCGTCAACCAATCGGCTGAGATGCGCGGCATTGTGGCATTGATCGACAGCGTGGCGTTTCAGACCAATATTCTGGCGCTGAATGCGGCGATCGAGGCCGCGCACGCCGGCGTTCACGGCCGCGGTTTCGCCATCGTGGCTAAGGAAGTAGGCCTGCTGGCGCAGAAAAGCAGCCATTCGACGCGCGATATTCAGCAGTTGATCGGCCGCTCATTGCAGCAAATCGATCGGGGATCGCAGGCGGTGGATCTGTTGACGGGCAACCTGCGGCAGATTATCAGTCTGGTGAACAAGTGCAGTGCGCTGATGGGGGAAATTTCGCTGGCGTCACTCAATCAGGGGGAGAGCATTCAGGACGTGACGGCGCGCATCACCGCGCTGAATCAGGTGGCGCGGCAAACCGGCAGCGTGGTGAACGCGGTGACCGAGGCTTCGCAGTTGCTGCAGGGGGAGTCGGAACGATTGGAAAAAGCGATGGCGCGCTTCAGGCTGCCTGCGCAATAAATACTTCTGGTGCAGGTTAATTAATAATAAAGCTGCGCTTAACGTTATTTGTTATTGTTCCTTCCGAAGGACGTTCATCGGGATAAATAAAGCAGGCCGGCGCGCGTGGATTAACAAAGCGCCGGCCTGCTGAGATATATTTAACGGAATGATTAACGGCTGGTCTGGTGGCCGATAATGCCGCCCAGCGCTGCGCCGCCGAGTGTGCCCAGCGTGCTGCCGTCGGTCAATACCGCGCCGCCGACGGCGCCGACACCCGCGCCGATCGCCGTGTTGCGATCGCGATTGGACATATGCCCACATGCGGTAACGGAAAGCGTTGCCATCACCACCACCAACACACCCGCAGCACGTTTAATATTCATAATGAGTTCCTGGTAAATTGGCGGATTAATGGATTAAAAATAATCCGATTAAACCGCCGGTAGAAGTTGGGATGAATGTATTCCTCCGTAAGAAAATCGAACAGGTAAAAATTCTTAATTTTGCGGCGGCGAAAAGCGTTTGCTCGCCGAATGTGCGGCCGCCGGCGAAACCGCGGGTCTATACTGAGAAGACGCCTCGTGGGGGACGGGGCACACGTTGTGGAGGTTGCCATGTCCGATCTCGTTTCCGCATCCGGCAAGCCGGTGAAAATTCCCGGGCCGGATCATCCGATTACGTTAACTCGCCATCCCATGCGGGTCGTGGTGCACGCCGCCGGCCAAATCCTGGCCGACAGCCGCAACGCGCTCATTTTACGGGAAGCCAACTATCCGCCGGTGTTTTACTTTCCGCGTGAGGATGTGAAGATGGCGCTGCTGCAGAAAAACCATCGCGTTAGCTACTGCCCTTATAAGGGCGACTGCAGTTATTTCGACCTCGCGCTGAACGGCCCGCAGGGGAACAATACGGCCTGGAGTTATGAAATGCCTTACAACGCCGTGGTGGCGATCAAGGAGCATCTGGCATTTTATGCCGATAAAGTGGCGGAGATCCGTACCGAAGCCTGAGCCGCCGTCGCCGCCGGGCGGGGGCTGGTTGACATTCCGCTAATCCCTACTCATTATGTGTATTACCGGAAATTGATACGCTTTCCTTATGTTTTAATCCGACATAAACGAAACTCTGAGCAGGTGCCAAGGTGTCTACCTCTACGCGATTTGCCGTTGCCATCCATATCCTGACCAACATCACGCTGTGTCGCGGCCAGACGGTGCGTTCCGAAGACATCGCCCGCAGCGTCAACACCAATCCGACGGTGGTGCGGCGCATCCTCGGCGCGCTGGCGGAAGCGGGGCTGACCTATTCACAAATGGGGCAAGGCGGCGGGGCGCTGCTGGCGCGGCCGGCGGAAGCGATCTCGCTGCTGGACGTGTATCGCGCGGTGGAGGATCAACCCTATTTCATGCTGCATCGCGCCCGGCCTAACGATGCGTGCTATATCGGCCACGCCATTACCCCGGTGCTGGAGCAAGAGTTCGCGCGCGTGGGGCATGCGCTGGAAGCGAGCCTGGCGCAGACCAGCATCGCCGAAATGGCCGGGCAGGTCGAGCGGCGCGCCGGCTATCCTTTCGCCCCCTGTTCGCCGCAATATCAAGCAGATACGCAATAAAAAATCCACGCCAATCCCTTTGCCGCACAGAGCATTTTTTGCATTGCGTTAATGTAATTGTGTAAGTTACATTAGCTCGCATCAAGTGTGATGTAGCTCACGTTTTAGACTGCCTCCCCACGATAATCAACCGATTAGCCGGAAACCTTTTCTTCCGGCGCAGATTCGCTGTGCTTAAAAACCAGGAGAGAACGATGTTAGAAATGCTTGAAAGCTTGGCCACCGTGGTGGTCCTGGTGCCGGTAATGGTAGCCGTACTGCTCGGCGCGATTTACGGCTTGGGTGAAGTGTTTAACGTCTTTTCCGCTATCGGCCGCAAAAACGGCTGAGCCCGCATGTCAGGGGGCGGTTATCGCCCTCCGTCTCCCTCGCATTTCCTTTACTCGATGATTGACCGGTCGCGTAAATACCCACCTAATCCTGAAAAAGTCGAGCGCTCAGCGTATCGATAAACACGCGGAGTTTCGGCGTCAGATGCTTGCTGGAAGGCCACAGGACTTTGAAGCTGCCGCTGTGGTGACAATGCTCGCGCAATATCTGCTGCAATCGCCGCTGTTCCAGTGCGCGCTTCACGGCAAAATCCGGCAAACAGGCGCACCCCCAGCCTGTTCTCCAAACGGGCGATGCTTTTTCCCACCGCTGATGCCGAGATGCCGAGCATGCGGCCGGCGTCAACGAAACTGAGAGTTTCAGCGGCCTGCACGAAAGCGCTCACGCCGGCTAAGTTATCCATCGGGCATCCTATTGCGGACGTTAGTGTCCGTTATTAAGGGAAATCTAGCCTGTTTTTTCATTAATCACCAGGCTCTATGCTCGGTAACTACCACAGTGATTGGCGACCTGGAGCAATGGAAATGAGTGAATACGGGCAGAGCGTTGGCGTGATAGATCGGGCTGTCGATCGCGCCTTGGCGGAGAAACGGCTGGTTGGCGCAGTGGTCCTGGTAGCGCAGGGCGGTGAGATCATTTATCGCCGCGCGGCGGGCATGGCGGATCGCGAAGCCGGCAAGCCGATGGCGTGCAATACGCTATTTCGTCTGGCTTCGGTGTCCAAACCGATCGTGTCCACGGCGGCGCTGGCGCTGATGGCGCAGGGCGGCATGCAGTTGGACGATCCCATCACCCGCTGGCTGCCGAATTTTTGTCCGCGGCTGGCGGATGGCACTCTACCGCTGATAACGCTACGGCATCTAATGACTCACACCGCCGGATTAAGTTACCGCTTTTTCCAGCCGGAAGGGGGATTCTACGCCCAATTGGGTATCTCCGACGGCATGGATGAGGCGTCTGTCAGCCTGCAGGAAAACGTGCGGCGTATTGCCTGCGCACCTTTGCTGGCCCCGCCCGGCGCGGAGTGGCGTTACTCCATCGCGACCGATGTGCTGGGCGCGGCAATTGAACAGGCGAGCGGCTTGCCGCTGGCGCAGGCGGTCAAAAAATGGGTGACCAGGCCGTTGGCGATGACGGATACCGATTTCCTGGCGGCGGATCCCGCGCGTTTGGCGGCGTCTTACGCCGATCATCCCGGCGAACCGCGCCGCTTGCACCAGCCGGACCATTTACCGTTTTTCGCGGGCAGCGCCGGGTTTCATCTGTCGCCGGCGCGTGCGCTGGATCCGCAGACATACGCTTCGGGCGGCGCCGGCATGGTCGGGTCGGCCGAAGATTTCCTGCGCTTGCTGGAAACGTTGCGCCAAGGCGGCGGGCAGGTGCTGCCGCCCGATTGGGTGACGGCATTCACCAGCAACCAAATCGGCGATCTGCCGATGCCGTTTTGGCCGGGGCGCGGCTTCGGCCTGGGCATTACCGTGCTGAAAGATCCCGTCGCCGCACAAACGCCGGAGTCCGTTGGCACCTGGCGGATGGGGGGAACCTATGGGCATTCGTGGTTTGTCGATCCCACCCGGCAGCTCAGCGTGGTGGCGTTTACCAATACGGCGCTGGAAGGCATGTCCGGCGCCTTTGTCGGCGAGATTTGTCAGGCGGTTTATGCCGCGACGGGGGGGATGTGATGGGCTTGATACCGCCGATTTTCTTCATTGCGCTGGGGCTGTTTGGCGTTTATTGCATCGAGTTCGGCGTGGTGGGCATCTTGCCGCAGATCATCGCGCGGTATGGCATTTCCACGGCGCAGGCCGGCTGGCTGGTTGGGGTCTTCGCCTTGACCATTGCGTTGCTCGGGCCGCTGTTGGTGCTGCTGGCGTCGCGATTCAATCGTAAACGCACGCTGCTGATTACATTAACGGTATTTGCGGCGGCCAGCGCGTTGTCCGCTCAGGCGGACAGCTTTGCCATGCTTATGCTGCTGCGCATTTTGCCGGCGTTATTCCATCCTGTCTATTTTTCGCTGGCCATGGTGGCGGCCGCAGCGCTTTATCCACCGCATCAGGCCACCAAAGCAACCGCCTATGCGTTTATCGGCACCAGCATGGGCATGGTGTTGGGCATACCGCTGACGCAATGGATCGCTGAACAGTTCAGCTATGAAGCATCGTTCCGGTTTTGCGCGTGGGTGAACCTCCTGGCGGCGGCGGGGTTACTGGTGCGTTTGCCGGACGTCGCCGTTCAACGCCTCAGTTATGGCAAACAGCTGATGGTGCTGCGCAGCGGGACGCTGTGGCTAAATATAAGCACCTGCGTGCTGATATTTGCCGCCATGTTTGCGGTCTATGCCTACGCGGCTGAATATCTCAGCCGTGAAATCGGCTTCAGCGGTGGCGCCATCGCCTTTCTTCTGGTGGCATTCGGCGTGGGTGGCGTTGCAGGCAACCTGTTGGCCGGCAAGGGGTTGGGCCGCCGCCGTGCAGTGACGGTGCTGCTGCATCCGGTAGCCTTGATTGCGGCTTATGCGCTGCTGTATCGCTACGGCAGCACGAACCTTGGTTCGATGACGGCACTTTGTCTGTATTGGGGGGCGGCGCACACCAGCGGTTTGATTGTGACCCAGATCTGGCTGACCTCCGAAGCGCCGCAAGCGCCGGCGTTCGTCACCGGGCTGTATATCGCCTTTATCAATCTGGGTGTGGCGCTGGGTTCGCTGGCGGGCGGCTGGTTTATCGCCGCTTGGGGGTTACAGGGCAGCCTGCTGTGTGGAACCGCATTTGCCGCACTGGCGGTGATGACGATCGCCGCCAGGCTGTGGTTGCAGCGCCAAACTACCCTCGCGCGCCGTCGATCATCGCCATCACTTGCCGGAACATCGCGCTTTCCGCATCGGCGAGCTCGTTGACCAACGTAAAGTGATTGCAGTGGCGGTCTGCCAGCAGCTGGACGTCGAGACCATGCGCCAGGCAAGCGTCATAATAGGCCTGTGTCTGGTTTTTAAACCCCTGCGTTTCCCGCTGGCCGACGTCGAGCAGGATCTGCGGCGCATGGCCTTTCGGCGGCAGCAGAAACAGCGGGCTGAGGGTGTGCGCCTGCTCGGGCGTCAGGTGCAGCCAGTCGTTGATATAGATATCGCACAGCGGGCGCAGATCGTATAAGCCGCTCAGCGCCAACGCGCCTTTGATCGCATCGGGCGGCAGACGATAGCGTTGCTGCCAGCCGTCGGCGATCAGCATGCCGCACAGATGCCCGCCGGCCGAACTGCCGCTGACGAAAATGCGCGCCGGATCGATGCCGAATGGTGCCCCGTGATGATAAAGCCAGGCGACGGCGCTGCGTACCTCATGCACGATCTCCGCCAGCGTCGCTTCCGGCGCCAGCGTGTATTCCAACGTAGCGACCGCCACGCCGCGGCGGGCAAACGCGGCGGCCATCGAACAGGCTTCCTCTTTGCGCTGCGAATGCCAGTAACCGCCATGAATAAAGATCAGCAGCGGGGCGGGCTGAATGCTGGCCGGGAACAGATCGAGGCGTTCGGCGGCACCCATGCCGTAGCGCAGGTCATAAATGCCCGGCGTCTGCGCTTTGGCGCGCTGGGCCAGCGCGGCGTATTCCGCCATGCAGGCGTCAAAATCCTCGACCGAAGCGCGGGCGTTGTATTGCACGGCGCGCGCGTTCAGGTTTTCAAACGTCAGATCGATGCTCATCATTTCTCCTGGTTGTTATGCGTTCTGCCTCCATCATTGTCCAGGCGGCGAAAAGATGTTTGATCTCCTGTGCGCGCCAATGCGTCTTCTCTGATGCCGTTTTTTGCTGTATATTGCTGTTTAATGCTTTTTATTGCGGGATAAACCATGCACAAAGCGGCGCGACAACGACATTTACTGGATTTGCTCAGCGAACGCGGGCAGGCGGCGGTAGCGGAATTGGCCAACGCCATCGGCGTTTCCGTCGATACCGTGCGCCGCGATCTGGCCGATCTCGAGCGGCAGGGGTTGGCGCAAAAACATCACGGCGGGGCGATCGCGCTTGAACCGTCCGGCATGCCGCGCCAGGCGCGCGCGGCGCTGTTGCCGCAGATCAAACAGCGGCTCGGCCGCGCGGTGGCCGCACAGATCCCGCCCGGCAGCACTCTGATGCTGGATGCGGGCAGTACGCTGCTGGCGGTGGCGCAAGCGTTGCGCGGCCCGGCCACGGTGATCACCGCCTCGCTGGATATCGCGCAGTGCCTGAGCGACAGGCCGGAGATCCAACTGATCCTGCTGGGCGGTCAGTGGGATGCGCGTCAACGGCTGTTCGCCGGCAGCGCCACGTTGGCGTTGCTGGCGCGCTATCGCGCGGACATCGCCTTGCTGGGCGCCTGCGCGGTGCATGCTCAGCTGGGGCTGAGCGCCGGCGAAGAGGCCGATGCCGAGGTCAAACGCGCCATGCTGGCCAACAGCGGTGAGCGCTGGCTGGTGGCCGACCATATGAAGCTGGATCGCTGCGAACCGCATCACGTTGCGGATCTGGCGCAGATCCAACGCCTGTTTACCGATCGCCCGTGGGACAACCTGGACGAGCAATCAATGATTGAACTTTGTGTCGTCGCCGACGACCGCTAGAGGAGAACACTGATGAACGATAACGCTCAACCGTTGCAGGTGGCGCTGATTGGCTACGGCTTTGTCGGCAAGGCGTTTCACGCGCCGCTGATCAACGCCGTGCCGGGGCTGGAACTCAGCGTGGTGGCTTCGCGCGACGCCGCCAAAGTTCACGCCGACCTGCCGCATGCGCGCGTGATCGCCGATCCGCTCGAGGCGATCCGCCTGCCGGAGGTCGATCTGGTGGTGATTGCTTCGCCGAACGCCACCCATGCGCCGCTGGCGCTGGCCGCGCTGGAAGCGGGAAAGCATGTGGTGGTGGATAAGCCGTTTACGCTGGACCTGGCGGAGGCGCGCACGCTGATTGCGGCGGCGGAGAAGCACGGCCGCCTGCTGTCGGTATTCCAGAACCGCCGCTGGGACAGCGATTTCCTCGGGGTGAAACAGGTGATCGAGCAGGGGCTGATCGGCAAGGTAACGCATTTTGAGTCGCACATCGATCGCTACCGCCCAGAAGTGCGGGTGCGCTGGCGCGAACAGAACCTGCCCGGCAGCGGGCTGTGGTTCGATTTGGGGCCGCACATGGTCGATCAGGCGCTGCAGCTGTTCGGGTTGCCGCACAGCGTGCAGGCCAACATCGCCACGCTGCGCGCCAACGCGCAGGTCAATGACTGGGCCCATGTGGTGTTGAACTACCCGACGCACCGCGTGATCCTGCACGGCAGCATGCTGGTGGCGGGCGGCGTTTCACGCTTTACCGTGCACGGCGATAAGGGCAGCGTGGTCAAGGCGCGCGCCGACGGGCAGGAGAGCCAGCTGCTGGCCGGTGTGACGCCGGGCTCGGCGGACTGGGGCAAAGACGACGACGCGATGAGCCTGTTTATCGGCACGGAGCCGGCGCGCACGCTGCCGACGCCGGATGGCGATCAGCGCCAATATTACTTCCAGGTGCGCGATGCGCTGCGCGGCACCGGCGCCAACCCGGTTACCGCGTCGCAGGCGCTGGCGGTGATGGCGGTGCTCGAGGCGGCCACCCTGGCGGCGGAAACAGGCGTCACTCAAACGCTGCCGCTCACTGCGGCGGAGATCGCCGCCTGGTAAAGGCGTTGCGCCAGATAAGGCGTCAGATGCATTGATACAGTGCATATCATGCGTCTTCCGCCATTCCAGACCCTGACATAGGCTAACCCTCAGTCTATGTCAGGAGTCTTTATCATGTTATCCCATCCTTCGCCGCAGGGCGTCCGCGGCATACTGGCCGCACTTTCTCTGAGCATGCTGCTGTCGTCGCTCGGCATCAGCATCGCCAACGTCGGGCTGCCGGTGCTCGCCGCCGCGTTTCATGCCTCGTTCCAGGCCGTGCAGTGGGTGCTGCTCTGCTATCTGCTGGCCGTCACCACCTGCATCATCGGCATCGGCCGCTTGGGCGACAGCCGCAATCGCCGGCGCCTGCTGCTGGCGGGCATCGCGCTGTTTACCGCCGCTTCGCTGGCTTGCGCGTTGGCTCCGCAGCTTTGGCTGTTGTTGGCGGCGCGCATAGCGCAGGGGCTGGGAGGCGCTGTGATGATGTCAATCGCCATGGCGCTCGCGGGCGAGGCGCTGGGCGCGGAAAAAATCGGCCGCGCGATGGGGCTGCTCGGCACCATGTCGGCGGTGGGCACCGCGTTGGGCCCGTCGTTGGGCGGCGCGCTGATCGCCGGTTTCGGCTGGCGGGCGATGTTCCTGATCAACCTGCCGCTGGGCCTGCTGGCGTTGTGGCTCGTCTGGCGCTGCTTGCCGGATGGGCCACGGACGACTGCGCGCCCGGAACCTTTCGATCGCGCCGGCACGTTGCTGCTGGGCGGCGCATTGCTCTGTTACTCGCTGGCGATGACCCTCGGGCGCGGCAATTTCAGCGCGCTCAATCTGGCGTTGATGTTGGGCGCTTTGCTGGCGGGGGCGCTGTTTATCCGCGTGGAGCGCCGCGCCGCATCGCCGCTGTTGGCGCCGACGATGTTCCGCCATCCGGCCTTGACGGCGGGGCTGGCGGCCAGTGCGTTGGTGATGACGGTGATGACCGCCACGCTGGTGGTCGGACCGTTCTATCTGTCGAGGGCGCTAGGCCTAAGCGCCGCGCAGGTCGGGCTGGTGATGTCGGCGGGGCCGGCGGTGGCCATTCTGACCGGCATTCCGGCCGGCTATCTGGTGGATCGCTTCGGATCGCAACGCATCGCCCAGTTTGGGCTGGCGGCGGTGGCCGCCGGGGCGGCATTGCTCTCGTTGCTGGGCCGTTGGGGCGTGCTTGGCTATGTTGCGCCGATCGCGCTGTTGACCGCCGGCTATGCGCTGTTCCAGGTGGCCAACAACACGGCGCTGATGAAGGATCTGTTTCCTGAACGGCGCGGACTGATCGCCGGCATGGTGAACCTGGCGCGCAACCTCGGCGCGATCACCGGCGCTTCGGCGATGGGGGCGCTGTTTTATCTGGCTTCGCAACGGGTGGCGGGCGCCGCCGCCGCGGCCGCTTACGGTATGCAGGTGACCTATGGTGCGGCGGCGCTGTTGGCGTTGGCGGCGTTGCTCATCGCCCTCGGTGGCCGCCGATTGACGCTGCGTTATGACGCGCGCTGAACGGCATAACGCTCTTGTACGAAACCGTTGTCCGATTGTGTAACGGCGAGCAAGCGTAGACGCTGCTCAGGGGCATCGGCGCCGAACAAAGGAATGCCGCCGCCCAGCAGCAGCGGCACGCGCGTGATGGTCAATTCGTCGATCAATCCGGCCTGCAGAAAGCGCTGCACGGTCTGGCCGCCGTCGATATACAGGTGACGGCAGCCTTGGCTAGCCAACTGCGCGACGATGGCCGCCGGTTCGCCATTCATCCAGCGAACGTGGCCTGCCTCTTGCGGCGCGGGCGGCTGCGTCGACAGCACCACCACCGGCAGTTCGCCATAGGGCCATTCGGGAAAGGCGCGGACTTTTTCATAGGTATGACGTCCCATCACCAGCGCGTCGACGTCGGCGATAAACGCCTCATAGCTCAACCCGTTGAGCAACGACACTGCGTATTCGGGACGCAGCAGCCAGTCGATGTCGCCGTCCGCACCGGCAATGAATCCGTCTACGCTGGTGGCGATGTAAACCGAACATTTCATCAGGCGAGATCTCCCCGGTAAACCAAATGAACCTTGTTGCCGTCGGGATCGCGCAGGTAAGCGCCGAAATAGCCTTTGCCGTAGTGCGCGCGCTCGCCGGGTTCGCCTTCACTGCTGCCGCCCGCCAACAGGCCGGCGGCGTAGGCGCGTTTGACCGCCACTTCATCGGCGGCGAGAAAGGCCAGCATGCTGCCGTTGCCGGCGCTGGCGGGCTGCCGGTCGAAGGGCTGGTAGGCATAGAAACGCGGCAGTGTCTGGCCCGGCATCACCCAGCAGCGAGCGGCGGGGCCGCCGTCCGGCGTCACTTCCCGCCTTTGTAATCCCAGCGGCAACAAAATCGCGTCGTAGAACGCGGCGGCGGCGTCCAGATCGCTGACGCCGACGGTAATATGGCTGAACATGGCGCTTCCTTTCCGAAAAGAGAGTGTGAAGGCATAGAACAGTAGCAGCGATATCGCAGGATGGACAGGCCGCAGCGGAGGATTCGGATTAAGGGCGCGCGCAGGGGCGAACGCGCTTCACGGTTTGCGGCGCCGGCGCCGATCAATTGCTCTCGACGCGGGGATTGGCGTGCGTCGGCTGGCTGGGATAATCCACCTGATGCTTTTGCAGATAATCGCGGATCAGCTGGCGCACCACTTGGGAAGGGGTAACGTCCTGCTGCAGACAGAGTTCTTCCAGGGCTTTCTTTTTGTCCGGGTCAATCAGCACCGTCAGCCGCGCCGTTTTCTTTTCCATCAGGATCCTCCAGAGAATGATAACTGAATGATAATACCATGTGGGCGAAGCGGCCAGCCAGAGCGCGCCGCCGCCCGCATTCAGCGGAAATGCAGCCGCTCTATTTTGCGCGACAGGTAGCCGAGCTCGCAGTTGAACAACTCGCCGCTGCCGGCGGCCAGCGTGCGCAGCGTGCTCAGCGGCAGCGTCACACGGGCCGGCGTAGCGTAAATGATCACGTTGCCGCTGGGGGCGACGCAAAACAGCACGGTGTTGAATACCCGATGCAGGCTGTGATACAGCAGGCTGTTTTCGTCGGGCAGGTCGTGGTAATTCAGCACCAGCCAGCCCCCGTCGTTCAGCCGCGCGGCGCAGTTCTCCAGAAATGTCTGACTGCCTTGCTGCGGATCCATGGCGAACGCCGAATAGAGATCGGAAAAGATCAGATCGTAGCGTGCCTCGGCGGGCGGGCGCACGAAGTCCATGGCGTCGGCGGTGCGCAGGCTGATGGTGTCGGTGGCCGGCAGCGTAAAGTAGCGGCGCGCGACGGCGATCACCGCGGCGCGCAGCTCGACCACGTCCAGACGCATCGCCGGATCGAAGGCATGCAGCGCACGCAGCAGGCTGCCGCCTCCCAGGCCCAGAATCAGCGCCGATGCCGGCGGCTGCCAGGCCACCGCCATCAGCATCGCTTTGATGTAGTTGTGGATCGGTTGTGCGGGGTTGCTGAGGCTCATCTTGCTTTGTTCGCAGATGCCGTCAAACCGCAGCGTGCGGTAGTCCTTGTGATCGGAAACGATGATTTCGCCCCAGGCGTCGGCTTCGCGGGCGATCACCTGACCGCGCGGGGAGAAATCGAGGGTTCTGAGTAAGCTGTCAACCAGAGACATGGTATTCGCAGGGCTCCTTTGGCAAGCGGCCTATTTACGGGCGCACATGAAATCGGCGGTGCAAATGCGCCGGCCATCGATGCTGGCGCGGCCGGTGAAGCGGGCGATCGCCCCGCGCCGGCGCACGAAAGCGACCTCCATCAACACCTGGTCGCCGGGACGGGCGGCGCGATAAAACCGCGCCCGCTGAATGGCGGCGAAGTAGTAATGTTCCCCTTCATTGAGCGCCCCGAGATAGTAATGCGCCAACAGACCGGTGCTTTGCGCCAGCGCTTCCACCAACAGCACGCCGGGAAAACCGGCGAAATGCGCGTGGCCGCTCCAGAACGTCGGCTCATTGGCGGTGATGTTCTTGATGGCGCTCAGCCGCCCTTCGGCGATGCAGGTACCGGCGGGCAGCACGCGATCGACCAACAGACAGGGATAGCGATGAGGCAAAATCGCCTGAATATCGTTGAATTGCAGGGGTTGACCATTCAATGGCATGGGAGTGCGTGATCCTGTCTGCGGCGAAACCGGTGCGATGCCGGCGTTCAGTTCATTATGAGTGTAATGACATTATAATAAAATTATCATCAGATGTGCCAGGTGAAAAAACAGACGGCGGCGCGCAGGGGGAGTTAGGCATGGGAGAGGCACCCGATCCTGACGATCGGGTGTCGCGGCGAGCTTAGTGCTTGGAGCGGGTCACCTTGTCCAGGTAGCCCATCACGAAAGCGGAGAGCACGAAGGTGAGGTGGATGATCACATACCACAACAGCTTGTTGTCAGGTACGTTCTTGGCATCCATAAACACCCGCAGCAAATGGATGGAGGAGATGGCGACGATAGACGCGGCGACTTTGTTTTTCAGCGACGTGGCGTCCATTTTGCCCAGCCAGCTCAGTTTCTCTTTCCCTTCGCTGATATCCAGCTGCGAGACGAAGTTTTCATAGCCGGAGAACATCACCATCACCAACAGGCCGCCGACCAACGCCATGTCGATCAGCGACAGCAAGGTCAGCACCAGATCGGCTTCGGTAACGGCAAAAATATTTGGCAGGACGTGGAGAATTTCCTGAAAAAACTTGATCGACAGAGCGACCAGGGTAAGCGACAGGCCAAAATACACCGGCGCCAGCAGCCAGCGAGAGGCGTACATCGCATTTTCTAACAAGCGTTCCATAACATTATCTGAGTGTGGTCAAAAGGGCGCTCAGTATAGCGCAGGAGACCCGGGCGAAATCAACCGCTTGCCAATGGCTTGGGGATATTTGCGGTTGGGCATTCGCCGTAGCCTTAGGCATGACAATGGCATCATATGGGCATAAACTGCCGCTCTGTCTTGTCTTGCCACCGTGCGTCGATGGCTGCTCAAACTAAGGATGGTTATATGACTGACAACGCGTTTATCGCGAGAACACGAGCCGTCAACGGCTGTTTTTCCATGTTCCTGCTGATGTTCCTGATTACATTTATTCCGTTGTTTATTGAGAACCGCGCCGTATTGATGCAGCAAGGACTATTGCTGCCGTTGCTATATGGGATGGAATTCGTCGCTATATTTTCGCTGTACCTTCTCTTTTTCCGCCGCAGGGAAGGATTAGGCAAAGGCGAGGTTAAACGCAGCGACTTTGCGCTGCTGCTGTTCGCTCTGTTGGTGATTCAGTTCATTTTACCGCGCTTGCTGGGCGTGGAAAAAACGGAAGCTTGGGTGACGGAGCAGGTGGCGCTGCCCGGTGAGATTTTAGCGCTCAATGCCGGCTTGTTGATCTTCGTCGTCCCCATCTATGAAGAGATCGTATTTCGTGGCTGTTTGTTTAACGCGCTGATGTATTGGTTTAACGATAGGGTGCTTTGGACCGCGTTAACGGTGTCTGTCATCTTTGCCGTTTTACATACCCAGTACACCGATTGGCGCACGTTGGTTGCCCTGTTTTTAATCTCGCTGGTGTTGACGGCCGCCAGAGTGAGATCCAAGGGACTCGCTTTATCCATTGGGCTGCATATGACCATGAATGGCGTCGTGATGGCGGCCAGCTACGCGCTAAGTTGAATTCGCCATTACGCCGGCTGGGCTTCGGGTCTCAGTGCCGGGCTTTTTTACCGTCGCTGTGGCCGAGAGAACGCTCGGGGAAACTGTGATCGCGCAGCCGCTGTTTCAGCTGCGCCGCATCGGGGAAACCGCCGTCAATCTTGCGATCCCAAATCATCACGCCATCGACGCTGATTTGATAGACCCCGCCGGTGCCCGGCATCAGGGTGACGGAGGCGAGATCGTCGCCGAAGGTATTGAGCAGCTCTTGCGCCATCCAGCCGGCGCGCAGCAGCCAATTGCATTGTGAACAGTAGTGAATCGTAACGGCGGGGGCGTTTTTCATCATTGATCGACCGGTTAGTGGAAGCGGCTTGCAATCAGCTCGATGGCTCGCAAGCGATGGTGGCTTTGTCGCGCCAAATAGTCAAGCGCCTGCTGAGGCCGCCAGGCGCGGATAACGGCGGCGGCCTCAGACCCTCGGGCGCTATGGCTTGCTTTTGGCGAGCCATTCGACCCCGCGCAGCATGCCCGCCCAATAAAATCGGGGTAAAAACCAGGCTTTCAGCCACCATGCCATGCGGCTGGGTTGGGTGTTGTCGAGCAGGGGAAAGGTGGGGAGCAATTTACTGTCGTAACCAAACTCAGCCAGCACAACCTTGCCTTTTTCTACCGTCAATGGGCACGAGCCATAGCCATCGTAATGCGCCGTGGGCGGAGCGCCGTTAATCAGCGCCGCGATGTTCTCGGCTACCACCACCACCTGTTTGCGAGCCGCAGCCAGGGTTTTGGCGTTGGGCGTGGCGCAACAGTCGCCAACGGCAAAAATCGTCTGCCAGCGCTTATGCTGCAGAGTGAACTTATCCACGTCGCACCAGCCGGATCCGTCAGACAGGCCGCTTTGGGCAATAAACGCCGGTGCGGACTGAGGCGGCACAACGTGGAGCATGTCGAAGGGCAGTGTGACCTCGCGTTTCTCTTCTTCATCACTGTCCAGAGCAAAGATCGCCTGCCGACGCTTCCCTTCGACGCGCACTAAATTATGCCGAAAATTGACCTGTGCGCGGTATTTTTTCAAATAATCGGTCAGCGGAGGAACAAATTGTGGCACACCGAAAACCGCCGTGCCCGCAAGGCAGAAATTGACGTTAATATTATTCAGAGCGCCTTGTCGCCGCCAATGATCGCATGAAAGATATAAGGCTTTTTGCGGCGCGCCGGCGCATTTTATGGGAAGCGTTGGTTGTGAAAATATCGCCTTGCCGCCTTGCATCTCCCGGACAAGTTTCCAGGTGTATTCTGCAAGATCAAAACGATAATTAGAGGTGACGCCGTTAAACCCTAACGTCTCTTCAAGGCCTTCTATTTTATCCCAACGTAAAACAAGGCCGCAGGCAACAATAAGGAAATCATAGCTTACACGTTTCCCCTGACGGGTCTCGATATATTTTTCATCGGGGTCAACCCTGACAACGCTGTCCTGGAGCCATGAGACGCCAGAAGGAATCACATCGCGCATGGCGCGCTGCGTTTTACTTATATCAAAGAGCCCGCCGCCCACCAGGGTCCATGCCGGCTGGTAATAATGACAGTCATTGGGTTCAACGACAGTTATATCCGCATCTTTAACTCGCTTCCTTATGCTTGCGATGACGCCGATGCCAGATGAACCACCACCAATAACAACAACTTTCTTCAGGGTGTTTATTTTTTCTGGTTTCATGCAGGTCTCCTTTCATAAGAAAGTAGGGGGTTGTGGCTCGGATTTAAAGATAATTTATAGAACTTATGGTTATATTAAAAATGACATATTCGATTTTGCTATATGTAATAGCTAAATGTAATAAGTTATTTGACAATCAACGCAAACTGATCGTTAATAAATGCCATAAATATCGAAAGGGAATTAACGCATTGGATTTTTTCCATTTTACTTTTTATACCCTGACGCTGTTGGTGATAACCGGGGGAATAGTCGGATTTCTCCTGGCTCTGACCGGGGGAGGCGGATCCATCGTCTGCGTGCCCTTGCTGCTGTATATGGTGAAAATCCCGGATACCCACTTGGTTATAGGCACCAGCGCCATGTCCGTTGCCATTAGCGCGCTGATCAATCTTTTTGTTCATGCCGCCAAAGGAAACGTCCGGTGGCAGACCGGCGTTACCGTTTCGCTGGTGGCGGTGGTGGGAACGCTGGTGGGCTCTCAGGTGGGAAAAATGACGGACGGGCACCATTTAACCCTGCCTTTCTCTTTGCTGATGCTGGTTGTCGCCGGATTGACGCTGAAAAGAAATCATCGGGCAGGCAACGGATTACCGTCCTCCCATCCGACATTTCATCCCGCCATCGTGTGGCCCAGCGTGCTGGCGCTGGGCGCGGTGGCCGGTTTTTTGGGCATCGGCGGCGGATTTTTGGTGGTGCCGGCGCTGCTCTGGTTCTTCCGCTTTTCGCTGGTTGAAGCGGTGGCGACCTCACTGGTCGTGGTTTCCGCCATGGGATTATCGACAAGCGCAAGCTATGCCATGTCCGGCAAGGTGTCGCTGGCCATTACCTGCTGGCTCATTGTCGGCGGCGTTCTGGGGGGCGTCGTGGGAGTGACGCTCACCGAGCGCCTGAAAAAACGCGAGGACATTATCCGTGTGCTCTATGCCGGCATGTTGCTGGTGCTGGCCCTTTATATGCTTTTTAAAAGCCTATAAAACAAAAGGAAAAAATATGCACATCCGTACTTACCATCATCAGCTCTCCTTTTCGGGGGCGCCCGCAGCGAATGATTTCGCTATCCTGCATCAACAAGGCTATCGGTTTATCGTCAACAATCGACCAGATGAAGAGCCGGGAGAGTACCTTAACCATCAACAAGAGAAAGCGTTGGCTGAGCAATGGGGAATGGGCTACGTCTATCTGCCTTACACGTTCGACACGCTGACCTGGGAGACCGTTTATACCTTCCATTACCTGTTGCGGCGGGGTGAGAAGACCTTGGCGCATTGCAGGAGCGGAGCGCGTTCTGCCTGCCTTTCCCTGCTGTATGCGCTGCGCGAAGGCCAGATAGACGAAGCGCAATTTCGCAGCCAGTGCGCAGAGTATGGCGCCGATGCCGATAAGGCGCTGGGCTGGTATGGTCGGCATCAGGCCGTTCAGCCTCACGCGGAAGTGCACGCGTTTTATGAGCCGGAAAGCGGCAGCCTGCAGTATGTCGTCGCCGATCCCGCAGCGCGCCGCTGTGCGATCATCGATCCGGTGCTGGATTTTGACCGCCGCTCGGGAACGGTATCGCACCAGCAGGCCCGCAAGATCCTGGATTTTATTCAGCAACGGGGGTGGGGCGTCGCCTGGGTATTGGATACCCATCCGCATGCCGACCACTTCTCCGCCGTCACCTGGCTGGCGCAGAAAACCGGCGCCTTCACCGGCATCGGCGAAAAAATTGCCGCCGTTCAGGGGCTGTGGGAAGAGATCTACAATTTAAAAGACCTGCCTGCGGCCAATACCGTCTGGGATGCGCTGTTCGCGGATGGAGACGTCTTTTTTATCGGCAACCTGCGCGCTGAAGTCTTGCTGTCTCCCGGGCACACTCTGGCGTCGATCACTTATTACATTGCGGATGCGGCCTTTATCCACGATACGTTCTTCATGCCGGACAGCGGCACCGCAAGGGCCGATTTCCCCGGCGGCAATGCGGAAGTCTTATGGGATTCATTGCAGCGGATTCTGAGCCTGCCTGCGGATACCCGGCTGTTTACCGGCCATGATTACCGCCCGGCGGGGCGTGAGGTCCGCTGGGAAAGCACGGTGAGAGAGCAGCGCGAGAACAATCCCTGGGTGGTCAATATGGATAAGTCCCGATTTATTGCGCAAAGAAAGCAGCGGGACGCCACGCTGCCGCATCCGGAACTCATGCTGATGGCGCTGCAGGTCAACATCCGCGGCGGCGTGCTGCCCGACTGCGAAGACGATGGACAGCACTACCTCAAAATCCCGGTGAATCGATTTAAGGGCTGAATCAGGCCATGACGGCGCCGCCGAACAGGCAGAACATCTGCCTGGGATCGCGCCGTCTGTTAATTGTTTTTTATGAAATAATCATCCTGATTCATATTTAATTATTTGTTTTTACACAAAACACGCGGTGCTTGCCCTCACCGAATACAGTCACTACATTAACAACTGTACTTCCCACTCTGCTAAGGAAAACACCATGAAAGCTGCCGTAGTGACGAAAAACCATACCGTAGATATTCAGGATAAAGTGCTGCGCCCGCTCAAGCACGGCGAAGCGGCGTTGAAAATGGAGTGTTGCGGGGTGTGCCACACCGATTTGCACGTGAAAAACGGCGATTTCGGCGAGGTGCCGGGCATTACGTTGGGGCATGAAGGCATCGGCGTGGTCTCCGCCGTCGGTGAGGGCGTCACCTCGTTAAAAGTGGGTGACCGCGCCAGCGTCGCCTGGTTTTACCAGGGTTGCGGCCATTGCGAGTATTGCGTCAGCGGCAACGAGACCCTGTGCCGCTCGGTGAAAAACGCCGGCTACAGCGTTGACGGCGGCATGGCGGAAGAGTGCATCGTGGTGGCGGACTACGCGGTGAAAGTGCCGGACGGACTCGATTCTTTCGCCGCCAGCAGCATCACCTGCGCCGGCGTCACCACCTACAAAGCGGTGAAAATTTCCGATATCAAACCGGGGCAGTGGATCGCCATTTATGGCCTGGGCGGGCTGGGCAACCTGGCGCTGCAGTACGCCAAGAACGTGTTTAACGCCAAAGTGATCGCCATCGACGTCAACGACGGCCAGCTGGAGTTCGCCAAACAGATCGGCGCCGATCTGACCATCAACTCCAAAACGCAAAATGCGGAAGAGATCATTCAGCAGCAAACCGGCGGCGCTCATGCGGCGGTAGTGACGGCGGTGGCGAAAGCCGCCTTCAACTCGGCGGTCAATGCGGTGCGCGCCGGCGGTAAAGTGGTGGCGGTGGGGCTGCCGCCGGAGAGCATGGATCTGAGCATTCCGCGCCTGGTGCTGGACGGCATTCAGGTGGTCGGCTCGCTGGTGGGCACGCGCGAAGACCTGAAAGAGGCGTTCCAGTTCGCTGCCGAAGGCAAGGTGACGCCGAAAGTGACCAAGCGGCCGCTGGGCGATATCAACGCCATCTTCGACGAGATGAAAGCCGGCACCATTCGCGGGCGCATGGTGATCGATCTCGGCATGGCGAAATAACCCGCGTCATCCACTGCGTGAAAAAAAGGCCACCTGCGGGTGGCCTTGTTGTTGTTACCGCGAGTCAGAACAAACCCAGCGGTTTGGCGTCGTAGCTGACCAGCAGGTTTTTCACCTGTTGATAGTGCGACAGCGCTGCCTTGTGGGTTTCGCGTCCGATGCCGGAGTTCTTGTAGCCGCCGAAAGCGGCGTGCGCTGGATACAGGTGGTAGCAGTTGGTCCATACGCGGCCGGCCTTGATCGCGCGTCCCATGCGGTAGGCGCGGTTGATGTCGCGGGTCCACAACCCGGCGCCCAGTCCAAACTCGGTATCGTTGGCCAGCGCCAGGGCTTCGGCCTCATCCTTGAAGGTGGTGACGCCAATCACCGGCCCGAAGATTTCCTCGCGGAAGAAACGCATGCTGTTGTTGCCGGTAATCAGCGTTGGCTGCAGATAGAAACCGTTTTGCACTTCGTCGCCACGCTGGGCGGGTTCGCCGCCCACCACGATTTTGCCTCCCTCGTTTTTAGCGATGTCGATATAGGACAGGATCTTGTCGTACTGCTGCTTGGACGCCTGGGCGCCGATCATGGTCTCGGTGTCGAAGGGATCGCCCTGGCGGATGGCGGCGATGCGCGCCAGCACTTTCTCCATAAACTGCGGGTAGATGGATTCCTGAATCAACGCCCGTGAAGGGCAGGTGCAAACCTCACCCTGGTTGAAGAAGCCCAGCACCAGCCCCTCAACCGCCTTGTCGATAAACTCCGGTTCCGCCTGCATGATGTCTTCAAAATAGATATTCGGCGATTTGCCGCCCAGCTCGACGGTACTGGGGATAATGTTCTCCGCCGCACAGGCGAGGATGTGACGGCCGACCGGCGTGGAACCGGTGAAGGCGATTTTTTCGATGCGTTTGCTGCGCGCCAGCGCTTCGCCGGCCTCGGCGCCGAAGCCTTGCACCACGTTGAGTACGCCCGGCGGCAGCAGATCGCCGATCTCTTCCATCAACACGCTGATGCCGAGCGGCGTCTGTTCCGCCGGTTTCAGCACCACACAGTTACCTCCAGCCAGCGCCGGCGCCAGTTTCCAGGCAGCCATCAACAGCGGGAAGTTCCACGGAATAATCTGGCCGACCACGCCCAGCGGTTCATAGATATGGTAGGCCACGGTGTTTTGGTCGATTTCCGCTGCGGTGCCCTCCTGCGCGCGCAGGCAGCCGGCGAAGTAGCGGAAATGATCGACCGCCAGCGGCAGATCGGCGTTCAGGGTTTCGCGGATCGGTTTGCCGTTGTCCCAGGTTTCGGTCAGCGCCAGCATCTCCAACCGCGACTCGATGCGATCGGCGATCGCCAGCAGCACGTTGGAACGTTCCTGCACGCTGGTTTTGCCCCAGGCGTCCGCCGCCGCATGCGCCGCGTCGAGCGCCAGCTCAATGTCTTTGGCGTCGGAACGCGGGAATTCGGCGATCGGCTGGCCGGTCACCGGCGAGGTGTTGGTGAAGTAGTTGCCGGATACCGGTTCGACAAATTTGCCGCCAATGTAGTTGCCATAGCGTTTGCGGAACGAAACCAGCGAGCCAGGCAAACCGGGGTGGACATATTTCATGTGAAGCACCTCTCTGCAGATGATAACCGGCGCTATTGCGCTGCGCCTGTGAGTGCGGCATGTCGCCGCCGCACAGAGAAGCACGCCCCGTGCCAGATTGATGAAGGGCAAGGGTGCTTATTAAAAGTGATTGTTTATTATGGAATTAGAAATTCATGCCGCTTGGCGAATCGCGCGGCGTCGCCGTCGCCGATGATTTTTTGTGTCCCGTGTCGCAACGCCTGATACACATTTATGATACAAGTTTGCAACACTCGCGAACGGGGGAGAAACGCATGTTGCCTGACGACCGCTTGCCCGCAGAGGGCGCCAGCTTGCTGACCCAGCCGTTGGCGGAATCCTGGCAACGCAGCCAGGGTTATGGCTTGACGCGCACCGATCAACATATCCCGTTTATCAAAGCCGGATTGCTTGAAGAGCTGCGCAGCCGCAACGATTGGGTACCGCAGCGGGTGCAGCCGCTGATCGAGCAGCTGGGTGCGAAAATTACGCGCCAACCCGCCATCGTAGTGATCGCCGACGCCGACGGGCTGGTGCTGGAAACCTGCGGTAATACCGACTTTCTACACAAAGCGTCGCGCTTTGCGCTGGCGCCGGGCAACCAGTGGGGAGAAGCGGAGCGGGGCACCAACGCCATCGGTACCGCGCTGGCGCTGGGCGCTTTCTGCGAAGTGCGCGGCGACCAGCATTTTCTCAACCAAAATGCCGGGTTGAACTGCACCGCCGCGCCGATCTATCGGCCGGATGGCCGCATTGCCGGCATACTGGATCTCTCCGCGCCCGCCCAGCGTCCGTATCCTGACGCGCAGCGCCTGATCATGCAGGCGGTGCGGCATATCGAACACCGTTGGGTCAGAAGCGCGATCGCCGATCGCCACTGGACGCTGCGCCTGCACGCCGATGCCGGTCGCCTGGGCAGCGCGCAGGAGCTGTTGCTGGTATTCCACGACGAAGTGCTGGTCGCCGCCAATCGGTTGGCGATGATGGAGTTTCAACTCTCGCCGGCGGCCTTTGGCTCGCTTGAGTTCGCCCAGCTGTTCCCCGAGCTGTTACGGCAGCCCGCCGGCGCGCCGCGTCAGACGCTGGCCGGCAATCAACGGCATTATTATTCGCTGCTCGAGGCGCCGCAGCGCCGCGTCAGCGCCCTGCGTTCGGTGCCGCCGGAGGAAAGAGCCGACGAACAACATCAGAAGGCGTTGCGCATTCTCAACGCCGGCCTCGCCTTGTGCGTGACCGGCGAAACCGGCTGCGGCAAAGAGCACTTCAGCCGCCGCCTGTTCCAGGAGAGCCGCTGGCGCAACGGCAACTTTGTGGCGATCAACTGCGCGGCGCTGCCTGAACCGCTGATCGAGTCCGAGCTGTTTGGCTATGCGCCGGGGGCGTTTACCGGCGCCAACCCTAAAGGTTATATCGGCAAGATCCGCGAGGCGGACGGCGGCGTGCTGTTCCTGGATGAGATCGGCGACATGCCGGCGGGCCTGCAAACGCGCCTGCTGCGGGTACTGCAGGAAAAAACCGTCACGCCGCTAGGCAGCCGCAGCGCTTATCCGGTCGATTTCGCGCTGGTCTGCGCCACCCACCACGATCTGCACCGGCTGGTGCAGGCAGGGGCGTTTCGCGAGGATTTGCTGTATCGCATCCAGGAATACAGCCTGCGCATCCCGCCGCTCAGAGAGCGAGCGCAATTGGAGACCTTCATTCTGCAGCTGTGGCGAGAGCTGGGCGGCGAGCGGCGCGGCATTCGGCTGTTGCCGGAGGCGCTGGCGATGCTGGCGCGCTATCCGTGGCCGGGCAACGTGCGGCAATTGCTGAGTACGCTCAAAGTGCTGCTGGCGCTGGCGGACGATCACGCAGTGCTGAGCCTGGACGATCTGCCGCAGTCCATCGCGGTGTTGGCGCCACAGCGGGTGGACGCCGACGCCGGCCTTGGGGATCTGCAGGCGGCGATCGACAAGGCGAATGGCAACCTCAGCCGGGCGGCGAAAGCGCTCGGCGTTTCGCGCAGCACGTTGTATCGCAAGCTGGGGAGGCAGAAAGCGCTGGGGAATGAAACGGCATGATTGGCCGTCGGTAAGGCCCCGCCGCGCGGGGCCTGTGCTTATCTCAATCCCCCAGTCCCGGCGGGTTAATCTGCGAATGGTCGATTTTCTCGTCGCTCTCCGCCCAGCGATCCAATACCTGCAGATAGCTGCCGTTGGTGATGGCGCCGTTGAGCGAAGCCTGCACCGCGTCCACCAGGCCGTTGCCTTTTTTCAGCGTGACGGCGATGTTGGCGGTCTTCGGCCAGCCGCCGGGCACGATGCCCACCAGCCGGGTTTTGCCGGTCAGCCGCGCCTGGTAAGCGCCGGAGACGTTGGGGCCGAAAGTGGCATCGGCACGTCCGGACTGAATGGCCAGCGTGGAGGCGGCCTTATCGGTGACGTACACCGGCTGCAGCGGCGCGAGCCCCTTGGCGCGGTTCTCCTTGTCCCAGGCTAGCAGCACCGCTTCCTGATTGGTGCCTGAATCGACGATGATCTTTTTGCCGGCGATATCCGGCGCCGTTTTTATCCGGGTGATTTTACTGTCGGATTTGACGTAGAAGCCCAGCGTATCCTGGCGATAGGTGGCGAAATCGAATTTGGTCTTGCGTTCGTTGGTTACGGTGATGTTGTAAACTGCGGCGTCATATTTGCCAGAGGCCACTCCCAGCGGCCAGTCTTCCCATGAGGTAGGCACCAGCTTGAGTTTCAACCCTAATCCGTCGGCCACCAACCGCGCGATATCCGCCTCGCTGCCGATCACCGTTTTATTGTCGCGGGCGTACAGACCGAACGGCGGGCCGCTGCCCAGCAGGGAGATGGCCACCGTCAGCGTGCCGGGCTCCACGAACCGGAAACCGACGGGGATTTTGGCGACGGCTTCGGCGTTTTTCACCGTGTGGATCGGCGTTTCGTTGGCGACGAGATCCACGCCCGGTGCGGCGGCGGCGGAAAAGCTCAGCAGCGCCGCAATCATTATCATTTTTTTGCTATCTATCATTATGTTAATTACCTTCATTATTATCAGTGCCACAAGGTCGTTGCACTATCTCTGAAGGCTGCGGGTCTGTGAACGAACAAAATCAACTAACCAATCTTGGAAAAATCATGATGCGCCGCCGCCGGCGCTGAAGACAGATCGCGCCGCATGACAAACGGCAGGGCGTTTAACGGCCGCCCACGGGCTGCGGCATCCCCTGCAGCAGCGCCGGTACCCGCTGGGAGTCCACCGCGCGGCTGAACAGAAAACCCTGGCCGATATGGAAACCGGCTTCGCACAGCGTCTGGCGCTGCTGTTCGGTTTCCACCCCCTCGGCGATGATATCGATCGACAGCTTTTGACCGAGGATGCCGATGCTTTCCACGATCGCCAGGATCGCCGGTTCGGTGTTCATGCGTTGAACGAAGTCGCAATCCAGCTTAATGCAGTCCAGCGGGTAGTCCATGATATGGCTGAAGGAGGAGTGGCCGGTGCCGAAGTCGTCCAACGCGATGCGGATGCCCATTTCCTTGAGCATTTGCAGCGCGCGCAGCACGTATTTCGACCCGTGTTTGTTGAACGCGTGTTCGGTCACTTCCAGTTCGATCAGGTGGTGGGGAATATGGAATTTCAGCAGGCGCTGCAGGAAGGTTTCGGCATAATTGTCGCGTAAAAATTCGATCGGCGACACGTTCAGCGAAACCGGCCGCACCGCCACGCCGGCTGCGCGCCAACGGGCGATATCGGCGAACACCTTCAGCTGCATGGCTTCGCTGATTTTGGTCGCCAGCTCGTAGTCGTTGAATGCCTCGCTCACCGTCGCCGGCAACTGCACGCCGTTGATCGGGCAATGCCAGCGCAGCAGCGCTTCGAAGCCGACAATGCTGCCGTCGGTCAGGCAGACCTTCGGCTGATAGTTGGGGCGGATGCAGTTGTCGCGCACGATCTGACGTGCGTAGTTGAGTTGGCTGGCGCGCGCGCTGGCTTTGTCCATCATCTTGCGATCGAACATATAAACGCCGCCGCGGCCGCCGTCCTTCAACTCATACAGCGCGGTATCGGCGCATTTCATCAGCTCTGAAGCGTCGCGGGCGTCTTTGGGATAGATAGCGCCGCCGATGCTCATGCCGCAATGCAGCGTTTTGCCGCCGTGGGTGATCGGCGTCTCCAGCTGCAACAGAAATTTGTTGGCGATGCGAAAAATGTCCTGCTCGTTTTCGACGTCGCTTATCACCACGGCGAATTCGTCGCCGCCGAGACGCGAGACGAACGAGTGGGTATTCATGCAGGCGCTGAGCCTTTTACCCAGCACCCGCAGCAGATGGTCACCTGCCGCGTGGCCCAGTGTGTCGTTCACCAGCTTGAAATGGTCAAGGTCCAACAGCATCAGCCCGAGCGACTTGCCGCCGTGCAGGGCGCGTTTCATCTCTTGCTTCAGTTTTTTCTTGAACAGACGCCGGTTGGGCAGGCCGGTCAATTCGTCATACTCGCTGGCGAGCAACAGACGCTGCTCCATCACGCGCTGCGAGGTTACGTCGCGCGAGACGCACAAGATCTCGGCCACCGCGCCGTGTTCGTCGCTGACCGGGGTGAGAATATTGTCCCAGTGCTGTTTTTTGCCCTGCGGCGTCACGCTCAATCCCGTGAAGCGCGCATTTTTACCCGCTCTGACGCTGCGCAGCGCCTTGCGGCCACGGCGGCGGATTTCGGGCGACAGCAACCCCAGCCAGGACATGCCGAACTCTTTTTGCGCCGGGTCAAGACCGAGCGCCAGGCTGCCGGACCGGTTCATGTGGCGCAGCGTCCCGTCGTTATTGATCACTTTGATACAGTCGAGGCTGGCGTCCAGCATGTCTTGCTGGATGGAGAGCGCCTGAACGTTTTGCTGGCGCTGCAGCATTTGCAGATGAATATCGGTGGCGGCGAGGTACCAGCTGGGCTCTAACGCCATGCCATCCTGGCGGGCATTGAACGCCAGCATAAACCAACGGTAGATGCCGTGGCGATCGCACAGGCGAGCTTCGCCGGCGAACGAGGAGAGGGCGACGATCGCCTGGCGCCATTGCGCGGCCATCCGATCGCGATCGTCGGGATGCAGGGCATCGAGCCAGTCGGCGGCGCCGTGCTCGCCGGCGTTTGCGCCGGTATAGTCGCGCCACTGTTTATTAAAGTAGCCGCCAAGGCGGTTGCCGAAGCAAATCAGACCGGGCAAGTCGTCTACGATTTCGCCATAGAGATCAATCGGATTTTTGTTATTGGTCTGCTTGGGCAACAGGGTCATGCGGTATTTCCTCGGAAAATTACCCATATTCTCGCTCTATAGCAGAGCCTCTTTCAATATAGTTTTGCCAATGAAAATGGGAATAGCCAGCGGGCACGGCTAAAAATCAGCCCGCTAGCATGGAATACATCCCGCGCGAACGCATTAGGAATATTCCTGTTATTTATAAGCAGCCCTTATATTGCGACGAAAAATAAGTGATCCGACCACGATCGGATATTGCCATAAAAATTAATCAATCTTGATGTTTCTATTTGATGAAATGTTCAGGCGTTTTTATGCTCTCCCACCGGCTGTTCTGCCGGCTCTATGCGCCTTCACTGACAAAAATCTCACTTATGGCGGCAATAACCGCCATTTTATGCACTCTCCAGCGGTAGTCGCAGCGCCGTTGGTCGGGGTTTAGCAGAAAAGTCATGATACAAATCAAGAAATGTTTTGTTTCATCTGTTGACACTTTGCTTACGTATAAGATAGCCTCGCGAATGAAAAGCATTAGAAAAACTGGATGATAAAACGAAATGCATCTACAGCCTGATCCCCAGGCCCGGTCCCGATGGCCGGGCCATTCCGGCGCAACGGCGCCGGCAAGCGTACATTCGCCTCCTCTTTAGACGTCTGCGCCATAGGCGCCCGGCGCGGCGACATTCCTTTGTCTGCCAGCGCCATCTGCATCACTCAGCATGTCTGTTCATGCGGCCCGCGTCGGGCCTGCATGCGTTATCTGTCGTTTCACGATCGAGGGAGGTCGCAGGGCGGTTAAAACGTAAGTTTTCTTCTGGGTATAAATAAACATGGAGCGTAAAATGATACTTAATAAAAGATTGAAGTTAGCGTATTGCGTTTTTCTGGGTTGTTATGGCTTATCCATTCATTCTTCTCTTGCCGCTTATCAGGATCCCGGTCGGTTGGGTGCGCCTGACAGTTGGAAAACCGCAGAATTTAATCGTCAATGGGGGCTTGCGGCGATTTCCGCCGAATATGCCTATGCCAGAGGCTACACCGGTAAAGGCGTCACTATCGGTATTATCGATAATGCCATTCTTTCCCATTCTGAATTCGCCGGTAAACTGACGCGTCTGGATAACGGCAGTTATAATTTCTCATACGATAAACTAGATAATATGTCTTTCGGCGATCACGGCACGCACGTAGCCGGTATTGCTGCGGCTAAAAGAGATGGCGCTGGTATGCACGGCGTCGCTTTCGACGCGGATATTATCGGCACCAAATTGAATGATTACGGTAATCGCAACGGCCGTGAAGAGCTGATTCAGAGCGCGGCGCGCATCATCAGCAACAGCTGGGGGATTGCGCCGGACATTCGGCGAGACGCCAAGGGTGACATCATCTGGTTACCTAACGGCAGACCGGACTATGTGGCGTTCGTCAAAGGCGATGTGATCGGCGAAATGATGCGCAGCAAGTCCAGCGTGGAATGGGGCAGCCAACAGCCGGTGCCGACCGGCGCGCATAGCTCCATGTCGGCGCTGCTGCGTGCGGCCAGGCACGGTAAGCTGATCGTCTTCTCGGCAGGCAATTACAACAATTACAACATTCCCGAAGCGCAAAAGTCACTGCCTTATGCCTTCCCGGACGTGTTGAACAATTACCTGATCGTGACCAACCTGAGCGACGAAAACAACTTAAGCGTCTCTTCGACCAGCTGCGGTCAAACGGCGAGCTACTGCGTTTCCGCGCCAGGCTCCGATATATACAGCACGGTCGGCCGGTTGGAGTCTAATACTGGCGGCGCCGTTAATCGTGATGCTTACAATAAAGGCGAGCTGTCGGTTAATCAAAATTACGGCTTCAAATCCGGCACCTCAATGGCCGCGCCGCATGTCAGCGGTGTCGCCGCCGTATTGATGCAACGCTTCCCTTATATGAGCGCCGATCAAATATCCGCCGTGATCAAAACTACCGCCACCGATTTAGGCGTGCCCGGTATTGACAATTTGTTCGGCTGGGGGCGCGTCAATTTACGCGATGCGATCAACGGGCCGAAAATGTTTATCACCAAGGAGGATATTCCACAGGAATATTATGTGCCGGGCTCCTATAGCGAAAAACAATTCGTGGTAAATATTCCCGGCCTCGGCAATACCGTTGAATCCGGCACCACGGTTGAGCGCCGCTGCACGTCGCGCGAGTGCGATTTCGATTCGTGGAGCAATGACATCACCGGCCACGGCGGGTTGACCAAAATCGGCGCCGGTACGCTGGAACTGGCGGGGAACAATACCTATCGCGGTGATACCTGGGTGAAACAGGGCGCGCTGGCAATCAACGGCTCGGTGGTATCCAACGTCTATATCGAAAACGGCGGCACGCTGGCCGGCAGCGGCAGCGTGAATGCCTTCCGAGCTGGCCACGGCGGCAGCGTCGCGCCGGGCAACGGCATCGGCACGCTGCACGTGGTGAATGACGCCGTCTTCGATCGCGGTTCGCAGTATAACGTGGAAGTGGCGGACAAAGGCCGCAGCGATAAGATCGCCGCGCGACGCGCTTTCCTCAACGGCGGCAGTGTGAACGTCAGCCTGGAGCGCAGCCAAAACCTGCTGTCGCAGAATGAGGCGCAGAGTCTGCTGGGCAACAAATACACCATCCTGACCACGACGGACGGCGTGACCGGTCGATTTGAAAACGCCAACCCATCGTACCCGTTCGTGAATGTCGCGCTGGATTATCAGGGCAATGACGTCGGCCTTGGCATCACGCGTACCGCCGCTCGTTTTGACAGCTTGGCCAGCACAGAGAACGAGAAAGCGGTAGCTCGTGCGGTGGAGACGCTCAACGCGGCGGAACCGGTCACGACAACGGCCCAACGCGGCGTGACGATCTCTGCGGCTGAAGCGGCCAACCTGCTGCAAAGCGATGGCGGCGAGGCGCAAGCCGTGAGCGAAGAGGCGAGCATCGTGGCCGGCCATCCGGTCTATGAAAGCTTCCTCGGCTTCACCTCAGCCCGAGATCTGCAGCAGGCGACCCGTCAGCTGTCTGGCCAGATCCACGCGGATATGGCTTCCGCCCAGATCAACGAAAGCCGTTACCTGCGCGATACCGCCACCGAGCGCTTGCGCCAGGCGGAAGGCCGCCGCGTCGCTACCGATATTAAAGCGGATGACAACGGCGCCTGGGCGAAACTGCTGGGCAGCTGGGGGCATGCTTCCGGCAACGACAACGCCACCGGTTACCAGACGTCCACTTACGGCGTGCTGCTGGGGCTGGACAGCGAACTGTTCGACGACGGTCGGTTAGGGGTGATGACCGGGTATACCCGCACCTCGTTGGATGGCGGTTATCAGTCAGACGCACACAGCGACAACTATCATCTGGGGCTGTACGGCGACAAACGCTTCGGCGCAGTGGCGCTGCGGGCGGGGGGCACTTATACCTGGCATCGCATCGACACCTCGCGCTCGGTGAACTATGGCGCGCAGTCGGATCGCGAGAAGGCCAAGTATAACGCGCGCACCGGTCAGCTGTTCATCGAAAGTGGTTACGATTGGACGAGCGATGCGGTCAACCTTGAGCCGTTCGCCAACCTGGCGTACACCCATTACCGTAACGAGGGGATCACCGAGCAAGGCGGGGCGGCAGCGCTGCGCGGCGACAAACAAAGTCAGTCCGCCACCGCTTCGACGCTGGGTCTGCGCGCCGACACCCAGTGGCAAGCCGACAGCGTGGCGATCGCTCTGCGCGGCGAGCTGGGCTGGCAGCACCAGTACGGCAAGCTGGAGCGTAAAACGCAGCTGATGTTCAAACGCACTGATGCGGCGTTCGACGTGAACAGCGTGCCTGTGTCTCGCGATGGTGCGGTCCTGAAAGCGGGCGTGGATGTAGCGGTTAACAAAAACGCCGTCCTGTCCCTTGGCTACGGCGGGCAGCTGTCGTCCAACCACCAGGACAACAGCGTCAACGCCGGTCTGACCTGGCGCTTCTGATCGCAGTTAACATGCTTCGCTTTATTCAGCCCTCATCGTGACGATGGGGGCTTTTTTTGCGTCCAGACGGCGTTGAAACCTTCTTTGGCATGAGGCGATGCTTTCTGCGCGGCATATTCCCCCCCGGCCGGTGTTCGCCGCTGGGTAAATCAATCAGAGGAAAGCAAACGCTGCTGCCAATCGCGCAATTGAGCCGGCGTGAGGGACGTAGCGGCGGCGACCACCTCGCGATGTTCCAGGGCGATTTCCCGGGCGCGCTGCAACGGCTCGGCGCTGAGGCATTGCACACTTTGCCGCAGCGCCTGCTGCGCCTGTTCCAGTTCGTCAGCGCCAAGCTGCGCCAGCTCATGACGCATCTGCAGCAAGAATTCGTCAGTTAACTGCTGCAGCTGTTCAACGGTGAATGTCGGGGATTGCAGCGCAAACAGCAGGCCTTCGACATCGGCGCTGCGGTGAAAGGCGCATTGCACCACGTAACCGATGTTGCGCTCCACGCGCAGCCGCTGAAAATAGCGCGGCGCGTAAAGTTGGGCCAACACGCGCAGCGCCCAGCGGCCTTCGGCTGCATCGCTCTGCAGCGGGTAAAACCGTAGCAAGGCGTGTTCGGTGCCGCTTTCCGTCAGCGTGACGGGGCGATGAAGCGAAGGGGGCGGCCTCTGCGGCTCGGCGGTCACGGAATAGGGAAAGTCGTACAGCAAATGCGACAGCCGCCGCCGCAACTCGCTATCGCCGCCGATTAAGGCGGCATGCCATTGCGGCGGCGCCGCTGCCGGCCCGCACAACGCCGCCGGCAATTGGGCCAGCAGGCGGCGAATGGCGACGGCGTTTTGTTGTTCCGACTGGGCGAGGCGCAGGTTTCTTTCTGCTTCATCGAGGATAGCCGGCGGCAAGGCCGCCAGCGCGCGGTTCACGACGTTCAGGCCGTGACCGATCAGCGCCTCGCTGCCCGCCAACTGCAGCAACCACAGGCCCTGATGGCGCGTGAAGCTTAAATGCCCCTCCCGATGCGCGAGCTCCGCCGCCCCGGTGCGCAGCGCCGCCTGTAAACCATAGGCTTGCTGCTCGCTGAATGCGCTGGACTGCGAGGGGCGCAGCAGCAACACCGGTTGCGCCGCCTCGGGGTGCAGATGTCGCAGCGGCGCCTGGCCGACTGGCAAGTTCGGGATCGGCAACGCCGCGGAGGAGGAGAAAAAGCGGAACGGTTCCGTTGCGGGCGTCAGCGCGGCGCAGGCGAAAGGGGTGAGCGCCAGCGGCAGCCCCTGAATTTCGCGCGTTTCGCCGCCGTTTTCGGGCCACACGGCTAGCCGGCGACGCGGCGCGCTCATCAGCGCCGAAATATGCCGTGGCCAATCGTCGTTCGGCTCAGTCGGCGGCAGCCCAAACGCTCTGGCGCGCAGTTGTTCGAGTGGCGCCAAACGCTGAAAGTCGCGATTTGCCAGCTGCCCGAAATGTTCGAGCTGCGCCGGCGTCAGCGAGCGCAGCGCCTGCAGCCACGCCAACAGGGCGCTTTCGATGCGGGCGGCTTCAACGGCTGTCCCCTGATTGACGGTGAAGATAAAACTCAGCAGGGCGCTGTTTTCGCCGCAGCGGGAATAATCCAGCCGCGCGGCGTCGCACCACGCGTGAGCGCGCAGCCGGGCCAACAACCCGCCAGGGGCTTCATCCTGCAGCAGACGCTCCAGTCGCCGCAGCCAGCCGCGTGAGCGGGGGGCCGGCAGGGAAAAGACCAGCCTCAGCTGCGGCACGCCGGGGAGATGCAGAGCGTAATCCGCCACGGCGGTCAGCGGCGGCGATGGTTGGCGCGGGGCGGCAGCGTCCGGCGGCAAACGGCTGGCGCAGCGCTGCGCCAGCGCATGCAACTGTTCCAGCGATTGCGGGCCTTGCAGCCACAGCGTCATGTTTGGCGCTCGGTAGTACTGACGGTGAAACTGGCGCAGCGCCTGTTGCAGTGCGGAAATATCGCTGCCGAAAGCGGCGCGGCTGCCGATGTGAAAGCGGTGCAACGCGTCAAGGCCGCTGAACATTTGCCGCTGCGCCGCTTCGCAGCGGGTTTCAACATCGGCGCGCAGTAAGCGGTATTCGGCGTCGATAATCTCGATCTCCTGAGCGATCGCCTCCGCCGTCAACTGCGGGGCGGCCAGCATATCGCTCAGCCGAGCCCACCCTTCAGCCAGGTGGTCAGCGCCCACCTCAAAGAAGAATGCGGTTTGCGTGGCCAGGGTCGTGGCGTTTAACCGGCCGCCGACCGACGGCGCCCAGCCCATCAGGCCATCCAGCGCGCTGAAATTCACGCTGCCGCGAAACAGCAGGTGCTCCAGCAGATGCGCCAGGCCCGGCCAGGCGGCCGGCGCCTGAAAGCTGCCCGCTTCAATGCGCACCAGCGCGGCGGCGGCCTCGGCGGCAGGGGTGCTTATCGCCTTGACGGCCAAACCGTTGGCGAGCTGCCACGAGGCAGCGGCGAGTGTCATGGTCAGCCCTTGAAGATCAAACGGGAGTTGGTCTGATTACGAAAACGCAGCTGATCGATACCGACCTGCGAGCGATTCGCCGCTTCCCGCGCCGCCAGGATGGTGCCATGGTGCGGCGATTTGCCGCACACCGGATCGGCGTTGTCGGCGTTGCCCGTCAACATGAACGCCTGGCAGCGGCAACCGCCGTAGTCCTTCTCTTTCTCCGAACAGGAGCGGCAGGGCTCCGGCATCCAGTCATAGCCGCGATAGCGGTTAAAGCCGAACGAGTGGTACCAGATATGCTGCAGATCGTGCTCCAGCACCGACGGGAATGCGATCGGCAGCTGACGGGCGCTGTGACAGGGTAACGCCATGCCTTCCGGCGTCACGCTCATGAAGATCGCCCCCCAGCCGCCCATGCAACCTTTGGGACGCTCCTCGTAATAATCCGGCGTGACGAACAGCAGGTTAGCCAGCTTACCGTCGGCGGCCATGCGTTCGCGATAGCGTTTCACCACCGCTTCAGCGTCGGCGATCTGCTCGCGGGTCGGCAACAGGCCCTCGCGATTCAGATGCGCCCAGCCGTAGAACTGGCAGGTCGCCAGCTCGACGTCGTCGGCATCCAGCTGGATCGCCAGTTCGATAATGCGATCGATCTGGCCGATGTTATGGCGATGCAACACGAAGTTGAGCACCATCGGGTAGCCGAGCGCCTTGACCGCCCTGGCCATTGCCAGCTTTTGCTGGAACGCCTTGGCCGAGCCCGCCAGCGCGGCGTTCAGCGTTTCGTCGCTGGCCTGAAAACTGATCTGGATATGGTCCAGACCGGCGTCGGCGAAGGTTTGCAGTTTCTTCTCGGTCAGGCCGATGCCGGAGGTGATCAGGTTGGTGTAGAAGCCGAGATCGCGCGCGGCGGCGATAAGTTCAGGCAGGTCTTTACGCACCAACGGCTCGCCGCCGGAGAAACCGAGTTGTACGCTGCCCATCGCCCGCGCCTGGCGAAACACCGCGATCCATTGTTCGGTCGTCAGCTCTTTTTCCTGTGCGGCAAAATCGAGCGGGTTGGAGCAGTAAGGACACTGCAGCGGGCAGCGATAGGTGAGCTCCGCCAGCAGCCAGAGCGGCGGATTGACCGTCGGCGCGCGTGGCTCAGTCACGGAAGGTCACCCATTTTTGTTCGTAGGCGCGCTGGAAAAACTCCAGCACGTCATCCGCCAACCCCTCGGCGCCGGGGAAGCGGGCGTTCAGCTGCGCGATGATGCCGTTCAGCGTGGTGTGGCCGTCGACCAGCTGTAAAATGGCGGCGGCGCTGTCGTTCAGTTTGGCCATGCCCTCCGGATAGAGGATCACGTGGCTATTTTGCACCTGCTCCCATTGCAGGCGGTAGCCGCGGCGGAAGACCGGGGTGTGTTCAGGATTCGGCGTCATTACACCAGCCTCTGGTTGTGCCATACCCGCGCGGCGGTCACGCTGTGGTAAGGCGGGCGGTTCAGGGTATAGGCCATGCTCATGGCGTCCAGCATGCTCCATAAAATATCCAGCTTGAACTGCAGGATTTCCAACATGCGCTGCTGCTTTTCGACGGTATCGCAATAGTCCAGCGCCAGCGCCAGACCGTGTTCCACATCGCGATTGGCCTGGCCGAGGCGGCTGCGGAAATAGTCGTAGCCGGCGGCGTCGATCCACGGGTAGTGCTGCGGCCAGCTGTCGAGGCGCGACTGGTGGATCTGCGGCGCGAACAGTTCGGTCAGCGAGCTGCAGGCCGCTTCTTGCCAGCAGGCGCGGCGCGCAAAATTGACGTAGGCATCCACCGCAAAGCGCACGCCCGGCAGCACCAGCTGTTCAGAAAGCAGGGCGTCGCGCTGCAGCCCGACGGCCTCGCCCAGACGCAGCCAGGCTTCGATGCCGCCTTCGCTGCCGCCGTAGCCGTCGTGATCCAGGATGCGCTGCACCCATTTACGGCGGGTTTCCGGCTGCGGACAGTTGGCCATGATCGCCGCATCCTTGATCGGAATGCTGGTCTGGTAGTAGAAACGGTTGGCCACCCAGCCCTGGATCTGCTCGCGGGTCGCTTCGCCGTTGTGCATCGCGATGTGGTACGGGTGGTGAATGTGGTAATAAGCGCCTTTGGCGCGCAGCGCCGCTTCAAATTCCTGCGGAGTCAGGGGGAGTGGTTGCGTCATGGCGATACCCTACAGTTCGATGTTCATGCCGTCCCAGCTCACTTCGATGCCGGCGGCGGTCAGACTTTGCCGCTCTGCCGAGTCTTCATTGAGGATCGGGTTGGTATTGTTAATGTGGATCAGGATCTTGCGTTTGGCGGGCAAGGCGCTGAGCAGGGCCGCCAGCCCGTGCTCTTCCGCTAGCGCCAGGTGCCCCATATCCTTGCCGGTGTTGCGCCCCACGCCGGCGTTGGCCAGCTCATTGTCGCGCCACAGCGTGCCGTCGATCAGCAGGCAGTCGGCGCGGCGCAGCCAGGGCATCAGCGCTTCGTCCGGTTCACCGAGGCCCGGCGCATACAGCAGGCCGACCCCGCGCGCGATATCTTCGATGAACAGCGCCACATTGTGGCCCGGCAGCGGGCGATCGCGGTACGGCGAATAGGGCGGCGCGTTGCTGAGCAATGGAATGGCGGTAAAGTGTACGTTCGGGCAGACCGCCGTGTGAAAAGGTTCACCGGGCGTTACCGGGTGGTGAATCAACCCGCCGTTCCAGTGGGAGAGCATGGGAAACACCGGGAAGCCGGTGCTGAGATCGTCATGCACTTCAGGTGTGCACCAGACGTGGTGCGGGCACCCCTCACGCAAATTGAGCAAGCCCGCGCTGTGATCGATCTGGCTATCGGTCAGCACGATCGCGCCGATACCGGTGCCGCGCAGCACGTCGGGATTGTTCAATTCGGGCGAAGCCAGCAGCTGATGGCAAATGTCCGGGGACACGTTGCACAGCACCCAGTTTTTACCGTCATCGCTGACGGCGATGGAGGACTGCGTGCGGCGCGTGGCGGTGATGCTGTGGTCGCGAACGCCGCGGCAGTTGTCGCAGTTGCAATTCCACTGGGGAAAGCCGCCGCCCGCCGCCGAGCCGAGAACTTTTATCTGCATGTCTAAACCAGAAGAAAAGGGAAAGAAATGCCCGCGCGAAAGGCGGGCAGACGGGCGATTAACGGTTGGAAATGTACAGTGTCACTTCCAGCCCCAGACGCAGGTCAACAAACTCAGGTTTAGTCCAGGTAGTCATAGCGGTGCTCCTTTGCATGCATCGTGATAGTTCGAAGCCAATGAGAAAGATTCGCATTAGGCTGGTCCAATGTTGACGAAATGTGACGGAGATCGCAACCTTTAAAGCGTAACCGGGTTATTCACCCCAGGTGGCGGAGAGTACGTTCAGCCAGTTGCGCCAGGTCAGCTTTTCCAGCAGCCGGTTATCGAACCCGGCCTGCGCCAGCGCTTGCGTCAGGCGCGGCAGGCCGCCGACGTCCTCCAACGGCTGCGGTACGTTGACCCCGTCAAAATCAGAACCAAATCCCACGCGATCTTCACCAAGTTTAGCGATCAAATACTCAACGTGTTTAACAATTTCTGTGAAGTCAGTCGTTGCACTGTCACGCTTTCCGTCCGCCCGTAGAAAGGCGGTGCCGAAATTGACGCCGACCATCCCGCCGCTGTGAGCGATGGCGTCCAGCTGCGCGTCGGTCAGGTTGCGCGGCTGCGGGCAGAGGGCATGGGCGTTGGAGTGGGTGGCGACCAGCGGGGCGCGGCTCAACGCGGCGGTTTGCCAGAAGGTTTTCTCATTCATATGCGAGACGTCGATCATGATGCGGCGGCGGTTGCAGGCACGGATCAGCGCCTCGCCGGCCGGCGTCAGGCCGGGGCCGGTATCGGGTGATCCGGGGAACGGCCCGCTGACGCCGGTACCGAAGGCGTTCGGCAGATTCCAGAACGGCCCGATGCTGCGCACGCCCAGCCGGTAGAAGGCTTCCAGCTGCGTCAGCTCCGCATCGATCATACCCGCGCCTTCGATATGCAGCACCACAGCGATTTGCCGGTTGAAACGGCACTGTTCTATTTCGGAGGCGGTGCGGCAGATGCGCAGCCGCCCCTGAGAGGCCTGTTCCAGCTGATACATGATAGCTATCTGCCGTTCGGCAATTGCCAGCGGATCGAAGGCGGCCTGCGCCGCGTCCAGCGTTTGGTTGCGTATCTGGGCGATATAGCTGACCGGGGGAATAAACACCGCGAACAGCCCGCCGCAGAATCCGCCGCGCCGCATGCGGGAAAAATCGAGGTGGCCCGGCGTGACGCGGGAATAAAAGGCGGCGACCGGATCGTCGTCGTGCTGCAACCACAGGTTGAGCAGCAGATCGTTATGGCCGTCGAACACCGGCCAGAGAGGGGGAAGCGTCATGGGCGTTTCACTGAATCAGGCATCATGAACGCTATGTTGTATTATTGCGCAATACCTGGCAAGTTTTCACATTATTCAATTAAGTAAAACACTTATAAAATAACAGATAATGGAGGTGGGCGCTTGACGTCAATTTTACTTTTGGCAAAATAAATTTTAGCCTAAAGCGCTTATTATAAGCGGAAATCTTTGCACGCATTCCATTTTTATTGGAATAATTTATTATTGTTATTTTATCTACCGCAGCTTATTTGGAGTGAATTGTGAGCGATTCTGGGATTGAGAAATATAAGGACATGGATGCTTTGATGGCGGATTGGTACACAAGATTATGCAATGCTCAAACGGGGCACTATGTGTGTTCGGAAAGGTTGTATCGGAGAGCTGATTATACAGGCTATTTATTGATTTTTAGCTCAACGATTGTGACGTCATGTTTTTTTCTGCAGGCCGAAGGTGGGTTAAAACTCACGCTATTTTTCATCAGCGTGCTGTCAGCGGCATTGTCGGGCATCGTGTCGTTCGGCCGCTTTGCTGAGAAAGCCGAGTTGCATCGTTCGGCCGCGAGCTGTTATGGGAAATTAAGACGGCAGCTCGAGAACCTCCGTTCAAAAAAATCAGGGCTGCAAGATGATGACATGATTTCAAAATTGAAAGTATTGCGTATTGAGTGGGAGTATATATCTGAGAACTCACCACTGACACCTAAGTCAGCATTAGTGCGAAACTGATTAAGGTCTTATTGTTCGGCATGCATTTTATTGATCTGTTCTCTGGCGGCAGACGGCCAACACCAACTGCCGCAGCCAGCGGTGATCCGCCTCGGCCTCCAGGCGCGGGTGCCACATTTGCGAGACGGTGATAGGCGGCGTTTTTACCGGCAGTTCGAACATGCGCAGCGGGCCGTCGGCCGGTTGGGCCTGCAAAAAGGAAGCGGGCAGCAGCGCCAGCAGGTTCGAGGCCTGCGCCACCGCCAGCGCGGCCGGAAAGCTCGGCACCACGGCGGCGATATGGCGCGCCAGCCCCAGCTCCGCCAACGCGGCGTCTACCGGCCCGAGGATACGCCCGCTGCGCGAGGCCACCACGTGGCCACAGGCGGCGTAGTCGGCGGCGCCGATCTCCGGCTGTTGCGCCAGCGGGTGTGATGTTCTCATCACGCCGACAAAGCGATCGCGAAACAGCGCCTGCAGGCGGATTTCCGGGCCCATCTCGCCCAGCACGCCAATCTCCAGATCGACCCGGCCTTCGCGCAGGGGGCGGTCACTCTTCTCCGGCTTGGGCGCAAAGCGCAGTCGCACCCGCGGCGCCTGTTCGGCGGCGGCGGCGATCAACGCCGGGCCGAAGGCCTCGACGAAACCGTCGTTGGCGCGCAGCGTGAAGGTGCGATCGAGCATGGCGGGATCCAGTTCACCTGGTGCCGGACGCAGCACCGCGCGGGCTTCGAATGCCGCGTTTCGCGCCCGCTCGCGCAGCGTCTCGGCATAGGGCGTCAACACCATATGGCGGCCGGCGCGCACCAGCAAGGGATCGCCGGTGGCCGTACGCAGCCGGCTGAGGGTGCGGCTCATCGCCGAGGCGCTTAAACCGAGGCGGCGTGCCGCACCGGCCACGCTGCCCGTCGTCAGCAGCGCATCGAGTGCGATCAGCAGGTTGAAGTCAGGGTCGGTCATGCGTGCGTATCCTGTTGTGCTGAACATGGGAGAAGGCGTTTGATGCAGTATATCAGCGTAAGCGCTGCGTCACTTGCTATCTGATGGGCGATAAAAAAGCCGATAACCTGGGCAGTTATCGGCTTTTAATGCGCAGTGGCGGAGGGTTACGCCGGCAGCTGCTGTGCGGTTTTCTCGACCAGCGCCAGCAACAGCTTGATGTCTTCCAGCGTGACGATCGGGTTCAGCAACGTCATCTTCAGGCAAGTCACGCCATCGGACTCGGTCACGCCGACGTTGGCGCGGCCCGATTCCAGCAGGGCGTCACCGATCCGCTGGTTGAACAACGCGACGGCCGCGTCGCCCTTCGCCGCCAGCTGCGCAGGGCGGTAGCGGAACAGCACGCTGGCCAGCTGCGGCTGCATCACCAGTTCCAGCGACTCCTGATCGGCGATGTAACGCGCCACCTGTTGTGCCAGCGTGACGCCATGATCGATGATCTCGGCGTATTGCTTCTGCCCCAGCGCTTCCAGCCCCATCCACAGCTTCAACGCATCGAAGCGGCGGGTGGTTTGCAGCGATTTGGAAACCAGGTTCGGCACACCTTGCGCCTCGTCGAACTCGGAGTTCAGGTAAGCCGCCTGGTAACGCATCAGCTCATAATGGCGCGCGTCTTTCAGCAGGAAGGCGCCGCAGCTGATGGTCTGGAAGAACTGCTTGTGGAAGTCCAGGGTGATGGAATCCACCAGCTCCAGGCCGTCCAGGTAGTGGCGATACTGCTCGGAGAGCAGCAGCGCGCCGCCCCAGGCCGCATCCACGTGTACCCAGATCTGCTGCTCTGCCGCCAGCCGCGCGATTTCGCGCAGCGGGTCGATCGCGCCGGCGTCGGTGGTGCCGGCGGTGGCGACAATCGCCATCACCTGCTCACCGTTGGCTTTAGCTAGCGCCAGTTTTTCCGCCAGATCGTTCACGTCCATGCGGGCGAAGCGATCGGTTTTCACCAGGGTGACTGACTGATAGCCGAGGCCCATCAGCGCCATGTTCTTCTGCACCGAGAAGTGGGCGTTTTCAGAGCAGAACACCTTCAGCTTGCGCAGATCGCCCACCAGGCCGTCCTGCTGCACGGAGTGGCCCTGACGCGCAAAGAACGCGTCGCGCGCCAGCATCAGCCCCATCAGGTTGCTTTGCGTGCCGCCGCTGGTGAACACCCCGGCGTCGCCGGACGAGTAACCGACCTGGTCGCGCAGCCACTCGATCAGCTTCATTTCGATCAGCGTGGCCGACGGGCTCTGATCCCAGGAGTCCATGCTCTGGTTGGTGGCGTTGATCAGCACTTCGGCGGCCTGGCTTATCACCAGGCTCGGGCAGTGCAGGTGCGCCACGCACTGCGGGTGGTGCACCGACAGGCTGTCTTTCAAAAAGTACTCGATGGCGCGCTCGATCGCCGCCTGGTTGCCCAGGCCTTGCGGGGTGAAGTCGAGCTTGATGCGCTCGCGCAGTTCGGCAACGCTTTTGCCCTGATACATCTCGGGTTGCTGCAGCCACTGCACGACGGCTTCACTGCTTTGCGCGATCGCCTGGCGATAAGCCTCGGCGCTGTGCGCCGAGGAAGCCAGAATCGGGTTTAACTTGGACATCGCGGTCATTCGCTCCAATCAGACTGGCTTGACGCCGGCGGCCAACAGCGCCTGCTCAAATTTATCCAGGAAAATACCCAGCTCATCATTGGTGATCAGCAGTGAAGGCAGCAGACGCAGCACGCAGCCGTTACGCCCACCGCGCTCCAGGATCAAACCGGATTCGAAGCATTTTTTCTGCAGCAGCGCAGACAGCTCGCCGTCGGCCGGGTAGCAGCCCATGTGATCCTGCACTTCGTTCGGCTTGACGATCTCGATGCCGATCATCAGGCCAAGACCGCGGACGTGACCGATCACCGGATAACGTTTCTGCAGATCCGCCAGTTTGCCTTTCAGCCATTCGCCCTGAGCGGCCACTTTGTCGGCGACCTTGTGCTCTTTCAGGTATTGCAGGGTGGTCAGGCCGGTGGCCATCGCCAACTGGTTGCCGCGGAAGGTGCCGGTGTGGTGACCCGGTTCCCAGGCGTCGAACTCTTTCTTGATGCCCAGCACCGCGAGCGGCAGGCCGCCGCCGACCGCTTTCGACATCACGATGATGTCCGGCTCGATGCCTGCGTGTTCGAAGGCGAACAGCTTGCCCGTACGGGCGAAACCGGCCTGAACTTCGTCGATGATCAACAGAATGCCGTGTTCACGCGTCACTTTGCGGATGCGCTGCAGCCACTCGGCCGGCGCCGGGTTAACGCCGCCTTCGCCCTGAACGGCTTCCAGGATCACCGCCGCCGGCTTACGCACGCCGCTTTCCACGTCGTTGATCAGGTTGTCGAAGTAGTAGGTCAGCGCCTTGACGCCGGCTTCGCCGCCGATGCCCAGCGGGCAACGGTATTCATGCGGATAAGGCATGAATTGCACTTCCGGCATCATGCCGTTGATCGCCGCTTTCGGCGACAGGTTGCCGGTGACCGACAGCGCGCCGTGGGTCATGCCATGATAGCCGCCGGAGAAGCTGATCACGCCGGAGCGGCCGGTGTGCTTTTTCGCCAGCTTCAGCGCGGCTTCAACCGCATCGGCGCCGGACGGGCCGCAGAACTGCAGGCAATACTCTTTGCCTTCGCCCGGCAACAGAGAAAGCAGGTAATCGGAGAAACGATCTTTTAACGGGGTCGTGAGATCGAGAGTATGTAACGGCAAGCCGCTGGTAATGACATTTTGGATGCTTTGCAGGACGTCGGGGTGATTATGTCCAAGAGCCAACGTTCCCGCCCCGGCCAGGCAATCAAGATATTGATTATTCTCAACATCAGTGATCCAAACGCCCTGGGCTTTCGCAATTGCCAACGGCAATTTGCGCGGATAACTCCTAACATTCGACTCAAATTCGGCTTGGCGCGCCAAATAGGTTTCATTGTTTCCGTTTAATGAGTTTGCAACTAAAGTATCAATACGGACTTTATCCGTCATCATATCTCTCCTACAACCGAAGGTCTCAACACGCTACGATTGAATTAATGAATTAGAAAAGTAACTGCCTTGTGAAAAGCGCGACCAATATATGGCTTTTTCGCCTGGGACTCAATAGCCGATTTTGTTTTGAATTGTTTAGTTTTTTCTTAGGCTCATCAATATGTTGTTGATTTATTGACCGTTGGTTTTGCCGGCAAAAAACAACATATTGTTAACATGGCGTGAAAAACCGTTCCGCCGCCAACCTGACCGTTTCTTTAATGCATTTATAATTAAGGTAAATTTCCGGCTAATAACATAAATAGAAAATAGCGGCTTATTTTTATCTATTCACCACCTTAAGTCCTATAGCGTTTATATACACAAAAATTGTGATGAATATAAATGGCCAACCGTTAAAAGCGCAGCATCCAGATCGGTGATTTCTCTCAGATTTCACGTAGCGCGATCAAAAAAGCGCGATTTTTACGCAGCGCCGGCCAATTTGCCGGCGCCGTTGTTGTTAACGTTGCCGTAACCAGGCGTGGTAGCGCAGCAGGATACGGCGGGTGCGCCACCGATCGACGAGCAGCGTGAACAGCGGGGAGTAGCGCACGCTGCGTGGCCGATTGTCACTCAGCGCCCGCATGCGGCGTTTGACCAACGCCATGCGGGCGAGCGCCGCCATCGTTTTATTTCGCCAGGTAACCGGCGCGGGCAACGCATGAGGGGCGGCGCCGGTTTGCCAGCGCCGCGGCAGATCGGGCACTTCCGCCATGGCGGTGGCGATGCCGGCCACCGCGACGCCGCTGTCCAGCACCTGTTGCGCCACCGACGGGCGGGCGATGCCACCGGTGGTCATCACCGGCATGCGGGCCACGGCAGCGAGATCGCGGGCGAAGGTCAGAAAATAGGCTTCGCGCGCCAGGGTGCGGCCGTCCGCCGTTTCGCCTTGCATCGCCGGGCTTTCATAGCTACCGCCGGACAGTTCGATCAAATCGACCGGCAGATCGTTCAACATCAACACGACCTGCCGGGCATCGTCTGCGGAAAACCCGCCGCGCTGAAAATCGGCGGAGTTCAGTTTGACCGCTACGCAAAAGCCCGGTGAAACCCGCGTGCGCACCGCGCGCACCACCTCCAGCAACAGGCGGGCGCGGTTTGCCAGTTCGCCGCCCCAGCGGTCGCTGCGCTGGTTGGTCAGCGGCGACAGAAATTGAGAAATCAGGTAGCCGTGCGCCGCGTGGATCTCAACGCCGGTAAAGCCGGCCTGTTCGGCGGCGTGTGCGCTGGCGGCGAAGCGCGCGATGACCTCGGCGATCTGCGCTTCATTCATGGCCTGCGGCTGGGCGAACAGTTTGCTGTGCTTGCCCATCGCCAGCGGGATAGCGGAGGGTGCCCACGCGTTGCCGCCCATGTTCGCCATCACCTGACGCCCCGGGTGGTTGAGCTGCATCCACACCTGCGCGCCGCCCTGGCGCGCGGCCTTGGCCCAGGTTTCGAACGGCGCAAGCGGCGTATCCTGTTCCAGCACCACGCCGCCGGGGCCGGTCATGGCGCGGCCGTCGATCATCACGTTGCCGGTGATGATCAAACCGGCGCCGCCCTCGGCCCAATAGCGATATAAACGCCACAGCGCGGGGCCGGGCAGTTGGTTCCGGTCGGCCAGATTCTCTTCCATCGCCGCTTTAGCCAGACGGTTGGTCAAGCGGCTGCCGTTGGGCAAAGTCAGTGGGGTAAACATCGGGTTTGCGCTCCTGTCGCAAGGGGAATGGCGCTATACTAGGTTTAAAGTTAACTTTAAGGTCAATAGGGCATGAAGATCGGAGAATTGGCGGAGCGCGTCGGGATGGCCGCCTCGGCGATACGTTACTACGAGCAGCAGGGGCTGCTGCCGAAAGCGGTGCGCGGCGTCAACGGCTACAGGGTGTATAGCGAAAGCGCGCTGGAGCGGCTGCACCTGATCCAAATCGGCCAGAATCTGGGGTTTTCGCTGCAGGCGATTCGCGGAGTATTGGCGCTGCAGGGCAGCGCTTATGAGGAGGGGCTGATACAGGGCGTCGATGCCCGTTTGACGGAAATCGAACGGATGATGGCGACGCTGAATGAGCAGCGAGAAGCGTTGCTGGCGACCCGGCTGACCTTGTTGCAGTCCGGCGTGGCCGGGCTGTGCCGCGCAAAGGATGAAAAGCGGGCCGGCGCGTTGCCGGCCTGCAAATCTTAACGCCGTTTGAAGGCCGATCGGCCGGCATACTCGGCGGCGGCACCAAGCTGATCTTCGATGCGCATCAGCTGATTGTATTTTTCGATGCGTTCGCCGCGGCTCGGCGCGCCGGTTTTCAGATGGCCGGCTCGCATCGCGACCGTCATATCGGCGATAAAGCTGTCGACGGTTTCGCCGCTGCGGTGCGAGATAAAGGTGCCCCAGCCGTTCGCCTGGCAAAGCTGCACGGCGGCGAAGGTTTCGCTCAGTGTGCCAATCTGGTTCAGCTTGATCAGCGCCGCGTTGGCCAGGCGTTCATCAATCCCGCGCTGGATGTATTTGACATTGGTGACGAACAGATCGTCGCCGACCAGCTCCACTTGATCGCCCAGGGCGTCGCTGAGCAGACGCCAGCCGGCCCAATCGTCCTCGGCCAAGCCGTCTTCAATCAGCACGATGGGGAAGTCCTGCACCAGCCGTTGGTAATAGGCCGTCATTTGGGCGGCGTCCAGCTCAAGGTTCTCGCTGCGCAGACGGTATTTGCCGTTGGCGTAGAATTCACTCGAGGCCGGATCCATGCAAATGGCGATATCTTCTCCCGGCCGGTAACCGGCTTTTTCTATCGCCTGCACGATCAGCTCTAACGGTTGCCGGTTAGAGGCGACCGCCGGCGCGAAACCGCCTTCGTCACCGACGCCGACCGACAGGCCTTTGTCCAATAGAATTTGACGCAGTGTCTGATAGACTTCGCTGCCCCAGCGCACGGCCTCGCGCAGCGACGGCGCGCCCAAGGGGGCAATCATAAACTCCTGAAAATCCGCCCCTTGCCAGCGGGCATGCACGCCGCCGTTGATGATATTCATGCAGGGCACCGGCAGCAGGTTGGCGCCGATGCCGCCCAGATAACGATACAGCGGCAGCTGCGACAACTGCGCCGCCAGGCGGGCGGCGGCCAGAGAAACGCCGAGCAGGGCGTTGGCGCCCAGGCGGCTTTTGTTCTCGCTGCCGTCCAGCGCGATCAGCCGGCGGTCTATCTCCTGTTGTTGGCGCACATCCACCCCGCGCAGCGCCTCATTGATCGCCGTTTTGACGCTTTGTACCGCTTCCAGCACGCCTTTGCCGCCGAAACGGCGCGGATCGCCGTCGCGATGTTCCACCGCCTCGCGCGAACCGGTGCTGGCCCCGGAAGGCACAGAAGCTCGTGCCACGGCGCCTGCCGCGCTCATTTCGACTTCGACAGTCGGGTTGCCGCGCGAATCCAGGATCTCTCTGGCGGTTACGCTTTCAATCTCATAGCTCATGGGGAGTCACCTCGTTTCTAGGGAGTGGGAACGTGTTTTATCAGCACGTCGATGGACAAGTGGTTAATAAACTCGAAGCCGAAGGAGGCATAGACGCCAAACGGACGGTTCTGGTGGCCGAGCAGCAGCAGATCGACGCCTTCACGAGCAATCAGAGCCTCGACGTCTTTGAAGCGATGGATGCTGACGATCGACCGCACCTCCAGCGGGACTGCGCTGTCCTCCACCAGACGGCTGAGCATGGCTTTGGCGGCGATCACCTCGCTGGACTGACGATCTTTGGTCAGCGAATCGCTGAGGTAATCCAGTTCGGCGTAGTCGGCGCTGATGTGCGCCACGGTAATGCGCGTATTCATCTGTTGATTAAGGCGTTCGGCATGGCGCAACAACAGCCGGCCGTCGCGTTCGTCCTGCACCAGCAGTAAAGCGTGTTGGTAGAGTGGCATGACTTATCTCCCTGCGTTAGCAATCTGGCGGGTTAACCACGGTAAAACCTCTTTTTTCCGGCTCGTCATGCCGGGCAGCGATACCTGACGGGCGTCGAGCACCCGGTTCGACGAAAAGTAAAGGGTGGAGCGGCCAAGCGTGATGTCGGTAACCAGCAGCGCGGCCATCTCCAGCCCGGCCTCCTGCTTCGCGTGTTCAAGCGCCTGTTGCAGCGCGGGCAGCAGCGGCTCGATGTCGCTCATTGTCCTCACTTCGATCTGCGACAGCAGCAGCGAGACGCTCTGGATGCGGTAATGCTTGGCGTCACGGTGCAGCAACTGCGGCGCGGATTGCCCCGAAAGGTCGGTCTTGGCGGCGATCAGGCCGGCGGTGAAGGCGTCATAGTCGACGTTAGCAATTGCGCTTAACCGTTCGGCGGCCAACCGATCCAGCTCGGTGGTGGTCGGGGCGCTGAGCGCGACGGTATCGCTCAGGATGGCGCCCAGCAGCAGCGTGGCCTGGGCGGCGGAAAGCGGCATCGGCCTTTCCACCGTCAGGATTTGCAGAATGGCGGTGGCGCAGCAGCCGACGGCGCGGATCCAGACATCGGGCGGGTTGCGGGTGATCAACGTGCCCAGCCGGTGATGATCGATAACGCCGACCACGTCGCTGTGCGGCAATGAGGCCGGGCCTTGCTCGGCGTCGGTAAAATCGACCAGCCAGACTTGACGATCGCGGAGATCGTCTTGCAGCAGCGGGGGGGCTTGCACGCCGGCGGCGGCCAGGATGTAGCGAGTTTCCGGCGTCAGCTCGCCGAGGCGGAAAGCCACGGCCGGCTTGCCGAGATGATTGAGCCAGTCGGCGACCACCAGCGCGCTGCAGATGCTGTCGCTGTCGGGATTTTTATGGCCGAAAACGTACAGGGGCCTCTCGCGCTCGACGGCATCGGACTGGGAGGAAAGACGGGTAAAACATGACATTTGATCCATAGCGACTCCTGACATACCTGCCTAAAAAATAAAGCGAAGTTGTATATCAGGCGTCATCATCCGGTTCGAGCGAACCGGCGGTTGGGAAAGGTGGAACACCATCACCTTGCGAATGACTGTAGCGCAGCGCGGCGGCAAACGCAACGCCCGGCAAAGCTGGCGAGAATGCGCAATCGGATTGATACTGAGTGAGTCCATGATGGACAAGGATATTTACCGCTTAACCGGCGGATACGCTGAACTGACTCACGCCGGCCGGATGCGCTGGATCTGTCTGAAACCCAATGGGAGACAACATGCTCGAACCCTGCTTCCCCGAAAACGAAGCCGAACGCCTGTCGGTATTGAATTCGCTGAACGTGCTGGATTCGAACTCGGTGGAAAAACTGGATCGTATTACACGGCTGGCGGCGAAATATTTCGGCGTCACCATTGCGCTGGTGTCACTGATCGACCGGGATCGCCAATGGTTTCTATCGCGCTACGGTCTGGATGCCCGGGAAACGCCGCGCAATATCTCGTTTTGCGGCCATGCCATCTTGCAACGTGAAGCGCTGGTGGTGCCCGACACCGCTAACGATCCGCGATTTTTCGATAACCCGCTGGTTATCGGCGGGCCGCGAATCGGCTTTTACGTTGGGCAGCCGCTGTTGTCGCTCGACGGTTTGCCGCTCGGTACCCTGTGCATTATCGACAGCCAGCCGCAGCCGTTTTCCCAGGAACAGGTGGCCGACCTGCACGATTTCGCTGCCGTGGTCGAGGAGTACCTGCAGAGCATTGAACGCCACGTCTATACCGAAAACCTGAAGTCCAACCTGCAGCGCTCGGAAGCCTTGTTCGAACAGACCTTTGCCCAGGCGGCGGTGGGGATGGCGCTGGTCTCGCTGCAGGGATACTGGCTGCGGGTCAATCCGCGCATCTGTGAAATGCTGCACTATTCCGAGCGCGAACTGATGGATCGCACCTTTCAGGACATTACCTATCCGCTCGATCTCAATACCGACCTGGAAAAACTGCAGCAGCTGCTGAGAAACGAGATCAGTACCTATTCACTGGAGAAACGCTATTTTCGCGCCGATGGTTCGATCGTATGGGTGCAGCTGACGGTGGCGTTAAACCGGCTGCCGAACGGTAAACCGGATCATTTCATCTCGGTTATCGTCGATATCAGCGAGCGCAAGGCGGCAGAGGCCGATCTGTTTGCGCTACAGCACGAGCTGGAACAACGCGTTGAAATTCGCACGCGCGAGCTTAACGTCGTGGTCAAGAAGCTCAACGAGGAGATTGAGACTCGGGTGCTTGCCGAATACCAGCTCAGCACGGAGAAGGAGCGCCTGCGCGCTATCACTGACAACATGCCGGCCTTAATCAGCCAAATCGACGCTAATGAACGCTACCTGTTTGCCAACAGCGCCTATAAAACCTGGTTTGGCCTGGAAGAGAGCCGCCTCAGGGGGATGACGGTGCGCGATTTTATGGGGGAGAACGTTTATCAGATAGCGAAACCGATGATAGACAGAGCGTTGGCGGGGGAAATGGTGAGCTTCGAAAATGAGCTCCAGACCCAACGGGGCCTGTTGATGATCCACACCACGCTGGTGCCGTGTGACGCTCAGGGGTTTTACATTCTTTCCATGGACATTACCGAGTTGAAACGCCTGCAGCAAAGGCTGGAGTACGATGCCACACATGACATGCTGACCGGGTTGACCAATCGCCGCGCCTTTCTGCGTCGGTTGTCCGGCGCATTGCAGGCCTGTTGCGAACAGCGGCAGATGGCGCTGATATTCATCGATCTCGATGGTTTTAAAGCCCTCAATGACAGCCATGGCCATGACTTCGGCGATCTGATCCTGAAGACGTTCGCCAGGTTGCTCAGCGCCTGCGCCGGCGAACGCCATAGCGTTTCGCGCCTGGCCGGCGACGAGTTCACGGTGATCCTGTGGCCGTTGGCGGATCCGCGGCGCGAGGTCAGCGAGTTTTGCGAAAACGTGTTGGCGCGCCTGGCCGATATTTCGCAGATCGGGCCGCAGACCGTGAGCCTGTCCGCCAGCCTGGGTGCGGCGATTTCCTCGCACAATGACGTGACGGAGGAGATGCTGTTGGCCCGTGCCGACGGCGCGATGTATCAGGCGAAATTGGCCGGAAAGGGTACTTACGCCATCTGCGAGTTGTGAACGTGAAATGATGACCGTCTCGAGGTAAGCTGTTTGTTCTTTTCCTGTGGCCAGTACTCCGGATTTATTGCATGGCGTCAAATCATCAACATGAAGACTGGTTGGAACTGCGGCGTGATGACGAGACCGGCATTGAGAGCGTTAACGCCCACTTTCAGGGGCATGCCTACGATCCTCACGATCATGATGAAATGCTGGTGGGCGTTACGCAGCAGGGCTTGCAGCGTTTCAATTGCCACCGCTCGCTGCATACCAGCCGGCCGGGGCGCGCCATACTGATCGAGCCGGGTGCGGTGCACGATGGTCATGCGCCGCAGGCCGAAGGGTTTACCTATGCGATGCTCTATTTGCCCCAGCATTGGGTATCCGCGGCGATGAACCGCCGCGGATTGGGCGACGCCTCGGTATTGGAAGGCGCGTTCCACAGCACGCTAACGGAGGATCCGATTCTGGCGTCCGCGATTCAGCAGGCCTTTTTTGCCCTTCATCATGGTGAAGGGCGGCTGGCGCGCGATCAGAGCCTGGACCATCTACTGACGCTTTTGGCGCGGCATATTCGCGTCATGTCGAGTCCCCAATGCGATGACGCTATGATTGAGATGAATCGTCTACGGGACTATCTGCACGCGCATATGGCGGATAATCCCAGTCTGGATGACCTGGCGCTTCAGTGTGGTCTGGACCGTTTCCGTCTGACTCGTCAATTTACTCGGGCTTTCGGCCAGTCGCCGCATGCTTATTTGGTTCGGTTGAGGCTGCGAGCCGCGCGGTTGTTGCTGGCGCAGGGGGAAGAACCGGCGCAGGTCGCCATGCAGGTGGGATTTGCCGATCAGAGCCATTTGGGCCGCTGGTTCCAGCGTGCCTATCGTTTATCGCCGGCGGCTTATCAGCGCCAGTGCACAAACGTTCTATACCGCTGACTCGCCGATCTTCGATGATGTGCTTTTAAGAGCACAACGGAGTAGAGCGAAATATGTTTGATACCAAGATAGCGTTTATCGTGCGTGACGATCTGCAGACCTGGCAGCGGTTGAATGTGGTGGCCTTTCTGGCGACGGGCATCGCCGCCGCCGCTCCGGAAATCATCGGCGAGTGCTACGTGGATGCGCAAGGCAGACGCTACGGTGGCATTTCTGGGCAGCCGATGCTGATTTTTGCCGCAGATCTGCCGGGTTTGCAAAATGTGCATCGCAAAGGGCTGGAGCGGGAATTGACGCTGATCCCCTATGTGCACGCCATGTTTTCGACCGGACACGATGAAGCCAACCGACAGGTTTTTCTCGCTGAGGACGCGGATAATCTGGATTTGGTTGGGTTGGCGCTACGCGGGCCAAAAAAAGCAGTGGACAAAGCGATCAAAGGGTTAGCGCTTCACGGGTGAAATGCCACTATGGCGGCATTCTCGGCACGCTAATATAAATAAAATTATTGAGCGCCGGGTTAAATAATCAAACAGGCGATTATTTAACCCGGCAAGTAATATGCTATTTATCCTATTAGGCGAGTAAAAACAACTATACTGAAACAGTTTCCCGCCTCGTAGTTATTCCTTTAAAGCTGAAACTTGATGATAAACCGATTTAATCACTGTTAAATCAATGAGGTTTATATGAAAACAGTTTTGCAGCATATCGAGATAAATAAAGAGAGCTACGCCCAACTTCCGCTATTTGAGTTTCTGCGCGATGAACGGCGCACGCCGCAGGAGCGGTTGGCATTTCTGCCGCACATCGCGTTTTTTATTATGGCTTTTTCCGATCTGAATAAGTTCGTGCTGCGTGACGAAACGCCATCTATCGATAGTTATCAACGTAAAGTCAATGCGCACACCTATGAAGATGACCATCACTGGCCGTGGTACCTCGAGGATCTGCACAAACTCGGATACAACCGCTCCGCTACGCTGGCCGCACATTTGGAAGGGCTATGGAGCGACGGCACTCGGGAGAATCGGCTATTGACCTATCGGCTGTGCGCGCTGATAAGCAGCCTCAGCGGGCTGGAGCGGATCGTGGTGATTGAGGCCATCGAAGCAACCGGCAACGTGCTGTTTGGGTTGACGACACCGCTGGCCAACCGAATTCAGCAGGCAACCGGCGTTGAACTGCGTTATTGCGGCGAATTTCATTTAGCGCTGGAGACCGGCCATGCCCAGCATCAGGGGCAGGATGATCTGGCCGAGACGACATTGACCGATGCCGTCAGGCAACGTTGCATTGCGCATGTCGATCGCGTTTTTGCCTGGTTCGGCGATTTTACGCATGAGATGCTTGCGAACATCAAGGCGTCTGAAAGATTGGCAAACCCGTACTAGGTCTGAAAACTCTGCAGCCAGACGGCGAATTTCCTCACCACCTCATCGTCCCGATCGCGCAGCAGCAGGGAATAGATGCCGGTTCTGATGGTCAGCGTCGGGAACGGCGAGACCAGCCGGCCGGCCGCCAGGTGCTTGGCGCAGAACAGGTAAGGCACGACGGCCAGCCCCAGGCCGTCCTCGGCTGCCTGAATGGCGGCGAAGGTATGATCGAGCGTGAGCGGCGGCGGTGAGGCGTCCAGCGCTGTCGGGTAAGCATTCAGCCAACTGCGCCATAAATCCTCACGGGCGCGGATGCGAATGGCGGTATGGCCGGCGAGATTGCCCGGCGCAATGACCGGCATGGCCTGCAAATAGCTCTGACTGCAGACCAGCAGGCTGTCTTCCTGCAGGAAAGGGAGCGCTTTCAACCCAGAGAAGTGCGCGGGATCGCGCCGGATCGCCACGTCAAACGGCGTATTGCGATCGATGGCGCCGATGCCGGTGGTGATATCAATGGCGACTCCCGGATGAATGTCATTGAACGCCGCCAGCTTCGGCATCAGCCAGTGCATGGTGAACGTCGGCAGGCTGTGCACCACTAGCCGCGGCAGGCCGGCACTCTCTTTCAGCGCGCTTTCCGCGGCAAACAATTCGCTTATCACCCGGGAGGCGGAACGGGAAAAGTTCTCGCCGGCCTGCGTCAGCCGCACGGACTTATGCCCGCGATAAAACAGCTTGATTCCCAGCTGTTCTTCCAGGCTGCGAATATGACGGCTAATTGCGCCCGTGGTGAGAAACAGCTCATCCGCAGCGGCGCTGAAGCTGCCAAGACGGGCGGCGGCTTCGAATGCGGACAGGTGCGGCAGGGAGTGGACTTTTTTCATAGGTTGAGTTTAGCTCAACCAAATGAGGGACGAAAGATCGTTTGTCAGCCGTTGATTTTGCTCACTATTATGGCGCATCCTTCCCGCGTTGCCGAGCGTGCCATGTTAAGCGTTGTCCCGTCTGTTATCCGTGTTAGTCGAGTCATCCTCACCTATCGATGGGCTGAGGGGCGGCACTGAATGCGGGCTTTCTATCTGCTTTGTGTGAGCCGGGCGGGCCTCTGTCTGGGCACCATGATGTTCGCCGGCGCGTTGCCGACCGTCCGAAACGAGTGGCAGCTCGACGCCGCCTCCGCCGGCACGGTGCAGACGGTGTTCAGCCTCACTAACGCCCTGGCGTTGCTGGTGGCTTCCTGGTGGTGCGATTCGTTGGGCGCGCGCCGGGTTTATCTGCTGTTCTCTTGGCTGGGCGCCGTGGCGTTGGCGTTGTTTGCCGCCTTTGCTCATTCGTATGTCGGCGCGTTGATATTGATGGCTTTCGTCGGCCTGACGCAGGGCGGGGCCTATACGCCGGCGCTGCTGTTGGCGATGGGAATGAACGGCCCGGCGCGACGCGGGTATGCCATCGGCCTGGTCCTGGCGGCCAGTTCGTTGGGATATTTCCTGTCGGTTTTCATCGCCGGCTGGAGCGCCATGCGCTGGGGATCCGGCGTGGCCTTCTCCCTGTGTGCCGCCGGCGCATTGCTGGGGGCGCTAGCCGGTTCGTTGGCCTTGTCCAGCTATCAGGAGCCGCGCCCGCACACCATGGGAAGGAAGGCGAAGCGTGAGCGCTATGGCATCACCTATGTGACCCTGCTGTTGCTGATCGGGTATATCGCCCATAGTTGGGAGCTGCTCGGCAACTGGGCCTGGGCGCCAAGCCTGGTCAGTGAAGCATTGAGCGGTTTCCCTCTGGATCCGCTGAGCGCCGGCTTGATCGTTGCGGCGGCGATCCACCTGGCGGGCATGCTCGCCACGTTGATTGTCGGCACCGTTTCCGACTATTTCAATCGCGCGTCGGTGCTGATGTTTATGGGCGCCGCCGGTGCGCTGGGATCGCTGCTGATGGGGTGGTCGGCGAGCTGGGGACCGGGCTGGACGCTGCTGGTGGTCAGCCTGGGCAGTTTCTTTATCCTCGGCGACTCTGGCGTGCTGTCGGCCGCCATGGCGGACAATGTGCCGCCGCAGCAGCTCGGCAGCGTGATGGGTTGGCGATCGCTGTTGGGATTCGGCATCGGTTCCTTCGCCCCCTTATCCTTTGGCGTCGTGATGGATGCCACCCAGAGCTGGAGCACGTCTTATGCCGTGTTGGCCGGCGGCGGTGGGGTAGCCTGTCTGGCGGCCTGGCTGCTGTGGCGTGAGGCGCGAGCATCATCAGATGAATGAGACAAAATCACGCATTGTTATCGCACTCTCCCATTACGGATTAGCGTTGTAACGCGCTCAACGTCGCTGCAGTTTTTTGCGCGGTCGGCGAGGCTCTTATATATTTAGTAGCATGCCTGAGGCAGGTTAGGCATGACGCGACGGCCGCTGGCCGCTGCAAGTACGACAGTTAATCCGTTCGCCAAGAGGCTGCGAGCCGGTGCTTTCGGTAGGGACAGCCGCCAATCGTTTTTACGGCGACCGAAGGCGGAGCAGCTACTCACAGGTCACGAGGACACTTACCATGCATAAGAGAACACTGGCGTCACTGCATTACGAAAACATGCCTTACGATGGGGTGCACTTTCATATTTTGAAACGGGAGACGCCTGGCCATACGGCGTTGCTGAAGCTGGATGCGGGCAGCCGACAACCGGCGCGCTTTCATCCGGGGTGGGTGAAGCTGATGGTGTTGAGCGGTGAGATGAAGGTTGACGATCAGACGCTGCAACCTCATGAAATGTTAATTATTCCCGCCAATACCGCCTATACGGTGCAGGCTATTACGGAAGTGATTTGTCTGGCGATTTCCGAACTGGACGGCGCCGAACTGGCCCGTTGATGGGATAACGGCAATGGATAGAGGAGAGCCTAGGCGCTCTCCATATCCATTCAGCGTTGAGCCGCCCCCCAGGCTGAGCTGTCTGCTGATTGATGCGTACACCTCCTGACTTATGCCACCGCGCTTTCCCTTTCCATCACTTTCGGCCACGTCGCCCCCGCAACGTGCCGCCATTGCGCAGCGCCTGCGCAACGTCATCGCCTCCGTTTTACGCAGAACGATGAAATGTTGGTGTAAATAGTGTGTTTCTTCGCATAAGGCCCCTGGTGTGGCTTGCGAGAGCGTCACTATATGGAGGATCATGCGACCTCTCTATCAAATAAAAGACATTCGCGTTATCAAAAGGGACAAACGACCATGGGATTCGACGTCGACAACGCCGAAATAAAACGCATCGACCTCAGCGGCCACGAAAACTCCGCGTTCGAGGTGACGGGGCTGGTGAAACACTATCCGGCGGGCTTTGTCATTCCTTATCACTCGCATAAACGCTGCCATTTGCTCTATTCGCAACAGGGCGTGATGGCGGTCGAGGCGAGCTGCGGGCGTTGGATCGTGCCGCCTACCACCGCAGTCTGGCTGCGGCCGGGGGTAGAACATCAACTGGTCATGCAGAGTAACATTTGCGTTTACGGGATTTTTGTCGATGAATTTACCGCTGAGCGGTTGCCGTTGCGCGATGGCGTCTTGCAGGTGTCACCGCTGCTGCGCGAGCTGATCGCCCAGCTGGCGACGTTGGCGCCAGAGGGCGAGGAGACTAAACGCCACGCGCTGCTCAGAGCCTTGTTCCTGGAGGAGCTGAGCCTGCAGCCGCAGCTGGCGCTGCATCTTCCCTGGCCGATGGAGGCGAGAATGGCCGAGATTTGCCGGCAGTTGGTCATCACGCCGGCCGACGATCGCGGCATTGAGATCTGGGCGGATTCATTGTCGATCAGTGCGAAAACCTTTCAGCGTCACTTCACTCAACAAACCGGCATCACCTTCGGCCAGTGGAAACAGCGCTTGCGGCTGCTGTCGTCGATTCCGCTGTTGCTGGCGGGCAACTCGATCATCCATGCCGCTTTCGAAAGCGGCTACGAGAGCCACAGCGCCTATTCAGTGGCGTTCAAAAAACTGTTTGGCGTTTCGCCTTCGCGCTTTACGCTATAGCCGTTCGCATCGCGCGCTTCTCCTATGGATTGAAGCAACCTAATGACGTATAAAGCAAAGCAGTCAACCGCCGAGGCCGCTTCCCGTGATAAAAGTTGTCCTGTATCTGATTCTTGCCGTGACGATCGCCATTATTGCGGCAAGAGCCATCTTTCGTTTGCCTGATATTTCCCAGCGTCCGCCACAGGCGGCATTGCCGGCGGATCCCGCTGCCCAACTGCCGGCTCGGGCCGCCGAACTGATGGCGGCACATCCGGGCCTGAGCGGCGTGGTGCCGCTGGTCAGCGGGCACGATGCGTTCGCCAGCCGCCTGGCGCTGGCGCGGATGGCGGAAAGGTCGATCGACGCTCAGTACTATATCTGGCATAACGACACCTCCGGGCAGATCCTGCTGAAAACCTTGTATGACGCGGCTCAACGCGGCGTGCGCGTGCGTCTGCTGTTGGACGATAACGGCGTCGCCATGGACGAGACTCTGGCGGCGTTGAACGCCCAGGAAAACGTCGAGATCCGCCTGTTCAACCCGTCAACGGTGCGCACGCCGAAGCTGGCCGGCTACGCCTTTGACTTTATGCGCATGAACCGGCGCATGCATAACAAGTCTTTCATCGTCGACGGCGCCGTGGCGATCATCGGCGGCCGCAACATCGGCGACGAATATTTTCAGGTCGGCGACGAAAACTATTTCCTCGATCTCGACGTGTTGAGCGCGGGCAGCGTGGTGGCGGAAACCGCCGAGGTCTTCGACCGCTACTGGAACAGCGCCTCGGTGTTTGGCGTTGAGCAGATTATCAAGGGCAAAGGCAACCTCTCGGCATTCCTGACGCAGGCCGCCGCGACCGAAAGCAGCGAACGCGCCCGCAAGCTGGCGGTGCAGTTGGAAACCAGCGCGGTGCGCTTCCGCGATGGCGCCGTACAGCCTGAATTCACGACGGTGCAGCTGGTGGCCGACGATCCGGCGAAAGGTCTGGGCAAGGCCGCGCACGATCGTTTGATGGTGACGCAGCTCGGTAAGATCATCGGTGGCGTCAACCAGCAGTTGGAGCTGGTTTCCGCCTATTTCGTACCGGGGCGGGAAGGGGCGGCCTTCTTTGAATCGCTTGCCAGGCAGGGGAAATCCATACGCGTGCTGACCAACGCGATGAACACCACCGACGTGCTGGTGGTCCATGCCGGCTACGCCAAATACCGCCGCGATCTGCTGCAGGCGGGCGTGGAACTGTTCGAGCTGAAGCTGCGCGCCGGCCAACCGACGGGGCGCAAGGAGCTCAAACCGCTGGGGCTGTCCGGCGCGGCGCTGCACGCGAAAACCTTCGCCATCGACGATAAACGGGTGTTTATCGGCTCGTTCAATTTTGACCCGCGCTCGGCGCACCTGAACTGCGAAATGGGCTTTTTGATCGACAGCCCGACGTTGGCGGCCGACACCCGCCAACTGTTTGATGGCCCGCTCGAGTACGCCGCCTATCGGCCAGCATTGACACCCGAGGGCAAAATGGTGTGGAACGAAGCCTTCGAAGACGGCCACACCGAGGTACACCAGCAAGAGCCCGGCGCCGGCTGGGTAAAACGCATCGTTCTCACCGTGGCCGGCTGGCTGCCGATCGAGTGGATGCTGTAACGGCGGTGAATGCCGCCGCCGCCCGTTGAGTCAACCGTTGCAAGGGAACCAATCCTGCGCTTATCGGTTGGCTTCAGCATCACCAGAGAGTTTAAAAGTAAACAACACTGTTTCATTAACGCTGCCTGGTACCCAGCAGCTGCGTGCGATAGCGCTTTTGGTGTCGCGATAGAATTCCGGTGTGCCCGTTAGCACGATATTTCTGGCTTTACCCTTATCATCAACATCAAATGTTGCGCTCACTTCGCCTTCACGTTTTTCAGCCTTCGCAGAGGCGGAATAGTATGGCCGCTCATAAAAGACTTGTCCGTCGCATCCCAGGTTAGGCGGTTGCTTTGCCATTGGAACATTGCTGCCTGCACGCCAGGCATAGACGCAATCGTTCACCGCACTGGCTTTTTCACAGCCATCAGGTTGCAATGGCGCGCAACCGGCAAGTGCCAGGCTCAGCGAGATGAGGGTGAATCGTGACATGGCGTTTCCTGCATGTTCTATCAATCAGATAACGCATATTTTCGCTTAGCACAGGGTATTTAGAAAGAGAAATCATGCAGCTTTCGCTAGGGTATTAATCATTCTTTTCTTAAGCTAATACTCTATTCGAAAATATGAGGGTAAATAGTTGTTCGGGGTGGGGTTAATTCTTTGGTTAATTATATCTATTATTTTACTTTACCATTGAAATTATTGGAGATAACAATTGTTTCACAGGGCATTAAAATAGAAAAAATAACCAATTAGATTATTATTTCTTGTAATTTCCTCGACAAAAAACAAAGGATCTTCCACCATGCGCATGATGAAAGCCGCCGCCTTTATCGAAAGGGGGAGAATAGAACTCATTGAAAAACCGATTCCTTCTCCTGGCCCCAACGATGCTTTGCTCAAAATAACCACGACGACAATCTGCGGTACCGATATTCATATTCTTAAGGGTGAATATGCCGTGCCTCACGGACTGACCGTGGGACATGAGCCGGTTGGGATTATAGAAAAGCTCGGGAGCAATGTTAAAGGCTTTAAAGAAGGACAGCGGGCGTTGGCCGGTGCCATTTGCCCCTCTTTTACGTCCTATGCCTGCCAGGATGGATTTCCCGCCCAGGATGGCGCCTACTTGCCGGAATGTCCTTGCCATGGATATAAAGCCACGGCGGGTTGGCGCTTCGGCAATGTTATCGACGGTACCCAGGCTGAATATGTACTGGTGCCTGATGCTGAAGCCAATTTGGCGCTCATACCGGACGGTCTGACGGATGAACAGGTGCTGATGTGCCCGGATGTGATGTCTACCGGTTTTAAAGGCGCGGAAAATGCCAACATTAAAATTGGTGATACGGTGGCCATCTTCGCCCAGGGGCCGATCGGTTTATGCGCCACTGCGGGCGCTCGCCTGCAGGGCGCCAGCCTGATTATTGCCATCAGCAGCTCTCCCGAAAAGCTGATGATGGCGGGAAAGATGGGGGCAAACGTCATGCTGAATTACAAGGAAACCGATGTGATTGATGAAATATTCAAGATTACGGCGGGGCGTGGTGTGGACGCCAGCATCGAGTGTTTGGGGACGCAAGCCACCTTTAATCAAGCGCTGCGTGTCTTAAAACCTGGCGGGACACTGTCCAGCCTCGGCGTCTATAGCGACGATATTCAATTGCCTGTCGAGGCGTTCGCCTATGGGCTGGGCGATCATACGATTCGTACGGCTCTGTGCCCTGGCGGTAAGGAGCGGATGCGCAGAATGATGAACGTTATCCAGCATGGCGGTTTGGATCTCACACCGTTCGTGACGCATCGTTTTCAGCTGGAGAATATTGCCGAGGCTTACCACCTGTTCTCTGAAAAGCGCGATGGCGTGATTAAGTTGGCGATAACCCCGTAACGGTGCAACACAGGATGAATCTGGCGCAGCGGCCGCAACCGCTGCGCCTGGGGTTACCTGCTGATCGTCTGTTGCAGCGCCTGAACGGAGGAGGCGATCCCGGCATCGACCGACATGGTCAGGTCTTCCATCTCCAGCGACACCCAGTCGTTATAGCCCGTCATGCGCACCACCGAGAAGAACTCCTTCCACCACTGCAGATCCCGCCCGCAGCCGACGGCGACGTAATTCCAGGCCCGACCGGCCACGTCGTCGATTGGTTTGGTCTCCAGCAGCCCGTTAACCTCGACGATGCCGCGCTCAAGGCGCACGTCTTTGCCGTGCACATGGTGAATGGCGGGGCCGAGGGCGCGGGCTACCGCGATGGGATCTGCCCCCATCCAGATCAGGTGGCTGGGATCGAGGTTCAGGCCTACCATCGGGCCGACCGCGTCGCGCAGCCGGAACAGCGTCTGCGGGTTCCACACCAGCATGGCGCTGAAGTTCTCCAGCGCGAACCGTTCGACGCCACACTCCCTGGCTTTGTCGACCAGTGTGCGCCAATAGGGGATCGCCACCTCATTCCATTGATAGTCCAGACAGTTTTTTACCGTGGGCGGCCAACTGACGGTATAGGTGATCCAGTTGGGGATGGTGTCATGCGGGCTGGCCGGCGGCAGCCCGCTCATCATGACGATCTTTTTTACCCCCAACAGGCCTGCCAGCTCCAGCGTATTGTCGGTTTGTCGCAGATGGAGCCGCCCCAGCTCGCCCGGATCCAGCGGGTTGCCGGAGACATTGAGTGCGGCGATTTCCATGCCGCGGCTGGCCAGCGCCTGCTGCAGCTGCCGGCGTTTGGCCGGGTTAGCCAGCAGATCGTCGGCATCCAGATGGGGGGCCGGAGACCAGCCGCCGGTGGTCATTTCCACGCCGAGCACCCCCAGTTCCAGCAACCGGTCCAGCATGGGCTCGAAGGGCAAATGGCCCAGGCTGTCGGTACAGAATGAAAGTTTCATGGTGTTTTCCTTATAGGTAATTGACCCAGGTGGCGCCGTTGTCGGCGGAGCGAACGCAGTTTTCAATCCAGCGCACGCCTTCCAATCCGGCGTCGATATCCGGGTAGATCAGCGTGGCCAGCGCTTGCCGATCGCCGCGCTGGCTGGCGCTGATGGCGATGGCGAACTTGAGGTAGATATTGGCCCAGGATTCGGCCAGGCCTTCGGTATGCAGCGCGCCGAGCCGCTCTTCGGCCAGCGCGCTGTCGTCCAGATAGGGCATACCGTGGTGCAGCGTTTGGTTGGGCCGCCCCTGGATCTCATAGCGCAATTCGCCGGGCGTGGAATCGCTCCACTGCAAGCTGGCGCGTGAGCCCACCACGCGGATGCTTTGGCTGTCCATTGCGCCCGCATTGACGGCGGAGGCCCACATGCGGCCGACGGCGCCGTTTTCGTAGTGCATGAGCACCATGGCGTTGTCTTCCAGCGGGGCGCGGGAAGGAATAAAGCTCTGGCGATCGCACAGCAGGGAAGCAATCTTCATGTCGGGCATCACCAGCTGCGAGATGTAGAAGGTGTGGGTAGAGATGTCGCCCAGCACAAAAGAGGGACCGGCGATTTTCGGATCGACACGCCACTTTTGCGCTTCGAACGTGTCCGCGCTTTCGTTGGCATTGAAGCCGTGGGTGTACTGCAATTCGACCATGCGTATTTCGCCGATGTCGCCGTTCGCGATCATGGCGCGCATCTGCATCAGCAGCGGATGGCCGGAGAAGCCGTAGGTTACGCCGACGATCAGCCCTTTCTCCGCCGCCAGCGCCTTGATTTCTCTCGCCTCCGCCGTGGTGAAGAACAGCGGCTTTTCGCAGATGACATGCAGGCCGGCATTCAGCGCGGCGCGCGTGATTTCATAGTGGGTGCCGTTGGGGGTGGCGATGGTCACCACCTCAACGCCATCTTCGCGGTTAGCTTCTTGCTCCAGCAACTGTTGATAGCCGTCATAGCAGCGTTCGGCGGGCACGCCGAGATTGACGCCAAACTCACGTCCGCGCGCCGCGTCGATATCAAAGGCGCCGGCAACCAGCCGATAGGCGGTGTTGTCGCGCAGTGCGCCGGAACGGTGCTTGTAGCCCACCTGGCTGAGGCGGCCGCCGCCGATCATCGCCCAACGCAGCGGGCGAGGGATGCTTCTTTCACCATTTAACATGCTGACTCCTGATACTGTGGCTTTGCACTCGGGTGCAAAATGGGTTGAAAAAGAGAGTGGCAACGGCTTATTTCTGGTTCATCTGCGCGAATTGCGGGTAGTTTTCTCGCGTCACGGTGGCGTAGGGTATCCAGTTATAGGGCTCGGTTTTGGCGTGATCCAACATCGCTCGGGTCACCTGCACCGCGCCGATCGCCTGGGCTTTGGCATCCTGGAAAATGGTCACCGCCAGGTCGCCGTTTTTGATAAATTGCAGGCCGTCGGGCGTGCCATCGATACCGGCAACCAGCACGCCATTCTTTTTGGCCTGCTTCAGCGCCATGATCGCGCCGATGGCCATCTCATCGTTGTTGGCGGCGATCGCATCGATCGGCGTGCCGTTCAGCAACCAGCCGGAAACCACGTCGACCGCTTCGTTGCGCTGCCATTTGGCGGTCTGTTTCTCTACCACTTTCAGGTCTTTGTGTTTGGCGATCACCGCTTCTACCGCACGGGTACGTTCGCGGGTTTCTTCGTTGGATAGGGCACCCATCAGGATCGCCACGTTGCCGCGGTAATTCATTTTTTTCGCCAGGGCCTCCATCTGCAGGCGGCCGCTGAGCGCCGAATCGGAGCCGACGTAGGCCGTCGCGCCGCTAAGCGGCACTTCGGGCTTGCGGTTGACGAAGATAAGGGGGATCGCGGCGCGTTGGGCGGCCGTTATCATCGGCTGGACGCCTTGCGTATCGACCGGGTTGAGGATAATGGCATCCACGCCCTGATTAATCAGATCGTCTACCTGCTGCACCTGCAGGGCAACATCGCCCTTGGCATCGACGAACTGGCCTTGCAGCTGCTGCGCAGCCAGTTCTCGTGCCATTTGGCTGCGCAGGATGGAGACGAAGTTGAGATCGAAGTTGGCCAGCGCCACGCCGACCTGGTAGGTCTTGGCCTGGGCGGTCACGACAAACAGCGAGCAGGCTAACATCAACAGCAGTCTGGTTTTTTTCATTACGGTATCCTGTTGAGAAAAGAGGCGTTGTAGGCAAACAGCGAATTTGCAACCGGGTGCAAAGCAGAAGGCAAAACGGCCGTGAGTCTCTGAATGCCACCGTGAATGTCGGCCATGGATAAAATTTGGTCAACTGGGGAAAGGTGAAAACAGCGTAGACGATCACAAACTGTTTACATTTTGCACCCGGTTGCACAACGAATTGCAATCGGGTGCAAAAACAGCACATAATTGCAGCAGGCATGTCGACGGGCGCTTAGGGGATCTGAGCGAACAGGATATAGTTTGACTTCACCGAAGCAGGGATCGACACAATCATGATGAAACACCACAAAGCCACCGCCAGCGACGTCGCCGAAAAGGCCGGCGTTTCCAAATGGACGGTATCACGCGCCTTTACGCCCGGCGCGTCGATCTCGGACAGCGCGCGTGAAAGCGTGCTGGCGGCGGCGGCCGAGCTGGGTTATCGGCCGAACCTGCTGGCACGTAGCCTGTCGCAAAAACGCACGCACATCATCGGCGTGGCCATCGACGAGATGAAGAATCCACATTCGATGATGATGCTTGATATGGTGACCAGACAGTTGCAAACCCGCGGCTACATGGCGCTGCTGCTGAACATCACCGCCGGAGAAAATTACCGGGCGGTGATGGCGATGGCCGATCAGCTGCAGGTCGATGGCATTCTGTTCCTGGCGACCGTGTTAACCAAAGAGTGGGTGGCAATCGCGCAAGATCTGCATCAGATCCCGCTGGTGCAGGTGTGTCGCAATACGGAAAGTGAACACATTGATGTGGTCAATATCGACGGCTACCGCGCCGGCGAAGAGATCGCCGCGCTGCTGATTGAGCAAGGCCACCGGCGCTTTGGCTACATGAAGGGGCCGGACACGCAAAGCAGCCATTTACTGCGTATGGAAGGCTACCGCGACAAGCTGCTCGCTGCCGGTTTTCAGCTGGATAGGGTACTCACTGCCGGCCACTACGATCGCCAGCGCGGTTTTCAGTTGATGAGCGAATACCTGCAGGCCACGCCGGAAAGCGAGCGGGTTGCGGCGCTGTTCTGCGAGAACGACGTGCTGGCCTTGGGGGCGCTCGAAGCCATCAGGCAAACGGCGCCATCGTCAGCCATAGCCGTGGTAGGTTTCGACGATATCGACGAAGCCGGCTCTGCCAATTGGGCGCTGACCAGCTATAGCCAACGCATCGACCGGCTGGTCGAAGAGGCCTTGAATCGCCTGATCGACAATCGCGCCACGGCAGACGGGGCCTGGCGGCATGGGGAATTGCGAGTTCGGCGGTCGCATGTGAAAAATAGCTGAGGGGAAGACGGGCGTGAGAGCCTCTGCCTATATTGGAATGCAGTATTCAATCTCAATGTTTTTCATGTCATAGGCGCTGGTTGGTGACTCATCGATTGAATATTTGATGACATCATACCCATTTAAACGATTGAGTCCCTTCAACGGCAGCCATGTATCGTAAATATGGCAAATGAATTCATTAAGCTTCTCGGCCACACCCTTATAATAGAAGCAAGCGTACATGCCGCCAGGAATGTTAATGGCATGGAGATCGGGATATTCATCGCCTTGTTCGTCACCCTTTACGCAGGTGACGTAACTAAAGTCAACGGAGTCTATTTTTTTCTCGCCTGCGTGATAGTTTAGCAATCCGACGAGGTTTTTAGGCCGGCTGGTCAGCGCTGAAATAAAATTAACCCAGTATTTCATCCATAGCTGCAACTGCCCATCATCAATACGACACCTGGGGTAAGAGTAATAGTTAAATCGCCCCAGAAGCCGTATCTCTTGCTGTAGCACGATATTCATCGGCGGTACATTAATTAACTCGAGACGTATTGGTGGGCACATCCCATTATAGGGCCAGGAGGGGGTTTTCCTGTAAACGGCAGGGGTCACCTGGAATTGACGCTTAAACGAGCGGGTGAATGCTTGCACCGAATCAAACCCGTGATCCCACGCAATGTCAGTGATTGATTTTTTTGACAGCCTTAATTCAAATGCTGTATGAGTGAGACGTCGCTCACGAAGATATTGCCCGAGAATCTTCCCGGTCTCCTCTCTAAATATCCGCTGAAAATGCCATTTTGAGTACCCGGATCGGCAAGTAACTTCATCTAACGTGAGCCTGCCAGAGATATTTTCCTCAATCCAGGCCAACATTACCCTGACCACTTCGGCTCTATGCATATTATATCCTTATCCATTGGTCGCTGAATTCATCGCCCTGACTTTGGAGGGCGGCATACCAAACCAGCGTCTGGATGAAACCGTAAGGACCGATTGATCGGCAAAACCGAGCAAAGGTGCCAACTGTGACAGCGGCATACGGGTTTGCGTGAGAAAACGAAATGCGATTTCCTGGCGGACTTCATCACGGATCAGGTCAAAAGTCGCGTTTTCTTCGGCCAATTTTCGTTGCATTGTCCGTGGGTGTAAAAACAGCAACTCCGCAATTGAAGACTTGCTTCCACCGGATGTTCCTATCGTGCAATGCAGGGCTCGACGGACACGACTCACCATCGATAATTCCGGGTTGCCGTAGTGCATCTGTAGATATTCCAGGGCAATGCGTTTCAATGCCGGGTTAATATTATCGATTTTGCTGCTCAAGGTTTTCGGCGATACGTGTAGCCCAATGTATTCGTGCTCAGGATAAATGACCGCTCGGCCAAAAAAACGCTGATAGGCGCCGTAATCCGGTTTCCCTTCATAAGGGAAGGTTATCGCCAGTAACTGATAATTTTCTTTGGCAAAAGACTTGAGCATATGGTGCATTCTGCCCAGACATTGGTCGATAGTTTGCCGAAACATAGGTGCATTAGGCACGCCGATCTCAATACGCACTTCAACAGAATCGGGAATGAGTGGGCTTGGTTCAACCAGGCCAAGATGAATCGCGGTGCTATGCACATACATATATTGTGAAGACGTATACATTGCTTCATATACATTTGCTGAATGGCGTATAGCCAGAGCAAGAGGACCAACAATATCAATATCTTGCTGTGCGGCGAGCCTCAGGCCAAGATCAAAATGCTGTGAGGCAGATGCGCTATCTTCCATGAGTTGCATCACGGGAATCAACGGCACCAGCGCGTCATCGACTTCGCCTAAATCCTCGGGTAAACCATGTTTGTAAAGCAGTGGCAATGGGTCGACGCCAAGGTCTTTCATGAGGCTGGAATAACCTTTCATGCCGGTAGAACGTACCATCATCTTTGCACCTCAGCGTACGGTAAGAGTGACGTCATTATTTCTTGATTTCACAAAATCCGCCATTGCATATTCCTGTCTCCGCTTGTGAGGCCAGCAGAGCCACTTGGTCACGCAGCACATTGATAAACTCATTAACTTCACGGGCGCCAGACACCGTAGCGCTATCGTTGATAACAAAGTAGGGCACGCCACGGATGCCACGATTACGGGCATCCCACTCATCAAAGCGCACTTCATCAGCAAAAAGATTATTCTCCAGTACGTCATCGATCTTATCTGCAGGCAAACCGATCTCGAGCGCTAGCGCCCGAAGGACCTGTTGATCGCCGATGTCTTGTCCCTCTGTGAAATAAGCCTTCAAAAATCTTTCTTTGGCTTTGTCTCCTAATTCATAAAACTTTGCCAAATGGATCAAGCGATGGACATCAAATGTATTGCCTGGCTTGGCAATCTCCCACTGGAAGTCCAGCCCCATACGGCTGGCTTCCTGCTCCTCGTGTTTCAAGATCGCCAAAGCCCGTTCCCGGCTGATCCCATACATCTGGCTCATCGTTTCCGGCAGAGAGACCCCGTGATAGCGAGGAGAATCTGGGCTTAGTTCAAAACTGTGCCATTCGATCTCTGCCTGGATACCTGTTTGCTCTAAAGCGGCTTCCAATTTCCGCTTACCGATATAACAAAATGGACAGATGACATCAGACCAAATATCTATTTTCATTGTTTATCTCCAGATAGGGCGGTCGCATCACTCGATCGACCGCATCAGATTAGCGCTCAATATCGCTGCCGCGCAGTAACACTTTACCTGGCGCATGCTTGGTGCCGATGGCTTTTGCAATATCGCCAAGGTCATAGACAGCGGCTACTGGCAGATTCAACCCATCTTTTTGGGCCAACGTTATAATCTCTGAGATCATTCGTGATCGGTATTCGTCGCTCAACGCAGCGAATTTCCGCAACCCCCAGAAACCGCGAATGATGGCTTGTTTGAAAATGACATCCTGATAGTCAATATATAGCGGTTGATTGCTCATGGCGCCAAACACGACCAGCGTGGCATTATCATTCATGATGCTCAACATTTCCCCGGTGAGCTTTCCCGCCACAGAGTCCAGCCCAAAGAGCAGTGGCTCCCCGTTTAACGCCGCCTTTATGCGCGATTGCCAACCCTCTATTTCCGTATTTTCAACCACGTCAACGCCGAGTTCTTTTAGCTCTTGCACCTGATGCTCTTGATTGACCAGACCAATAACCCGGATCTGGCGAGAGGCCGCCAATAGCGCAAGGTTCTTGCCTACGGCTCCCGCGGCGGCACTCAAGATCATCCATTGACCGCTTTTAACGCCCAGGTCATCTAACACAACGGTTGCGCTTGATGGCATAACGAGTAATTGGGCCGCCAGTTCATCACTGATATCATCCGGAACCGGCAAGAGTGTGGCGGCGGGTGCGACAAAAGCGTCGGCCCAAGTGCCGATGGCCCCCGATACGGCTACGCGCTGGCCAACTTTCAAGTGCTTCACATCTGCGCCAACCTCGATAACACGGCCGAGAGCTTCGGTTCCTGCTCGGGCAGGTAACTCCGGTTTGATGCCGTAGGTACCAGAAATTTGCATCAGGTCATGGTTGTGAATCGGTGAGAGAACCATCTGCAACAACACTTCGCCGGCTTTTGGCTTCGGGCGAGAGGTTTGTTCGATACGAATAACTTGCTCTGGCTGGCCAAGAGAGTCATGTATAGCAATGCGCATTATTTATGCTCCTTATTGTTTAATAGGTTAAAAGTATACTTATCAGCGGCCCCGTGTTCTTGATGTCACGAGTCGTATTTTTGTGTTTACGAGACACAAGGGGTGAAGTGCAGTCAATCAATAGGGTTGAAACAGGTATTTTTCTGTCGGGGCTGTCAGCTGAACGTTAAATAAAGGCGGACCCGCATGCATTTTTCTGCGTTACCATGGGTCGCAATTTTTCTCAGATTTCACGTAGCGCGATCAAAAAAGGAGGGTATTTTGACCCATTCTGCAGTGTTGCTGAGTCTATTCCAGACGCTTGAAGTTGAACTGCACCAGTCAACGGTGCGCCGCGATCCGCAGCGTGTTGCGGCATTGTTGCATGAAGACTTTGAAGAGATTGGTCGTTCAGGCCTACGTTATGACAAATGCCAAACCGTTGCGGCGCTGGAGATGGAAACGGATTATCCGCCGATTTTCGCCGCAGGCTTTAAGCTGGCGAAAATCAGTGAAGGCGCCGTGTTGCTGACGTATAAAAGTTTTCAGCGTGACGCGCAGGGCCGCGTCGTTCGTTGCACCGAACGCTCATCGATTTGGCTCCTGACGGAAAAGGCGGGTTGGCAGATGCGCTTTCATCAAGGTACGCCGACTAAGGGCTAAACTGAGATGATGAAACTGAGATGTGTCGATAGATGGGCTTAAACATAAAAAAGGATATCAGTCTGATAAGCCTTGAAGGTGAGGTGAGAAAGGACGGGCAGGATAACCCCGGTGCGTACCCAGTAATTCCATTTAACATAATATACATTATGCGCACCAGGGTAAGGATACAGGGATTCTGGCGTCCAGGCCTGATTCATGGGGTTTCTCCTGCGGCCAACCAAGTCCGCACCAGCTGCTCATGCCTTTGAACAAATTCGTTTTTCAGCCGGCCATAGGCCTCTGGTTTTTATCTACAGGCTTCCGCAGTCTCCGCGTATTGCTGAGCAACACCATGATGCTTGCGCAGATAATCTCTGAACGCCAAATGTCTGATCGCCTGTTCACTTCCCGCAGTAAATACATGCACGTGATGCGTGCGATTGTCGTTTCCCTTGATGTCGTAACGCCTGCCGGCAATCCCGTTCTCGCCACGCGACGTTGCCGTTCTCGCCAGCCACTATCTCGCCATCTTTATAACGTTCCACCCATAAGCTTTGGCCGTGCTGATGCGCGCTGCCATTGTCCACTTCATTAATGATGACCGGACATGATTTTCAATGGCGTATACCTGCCGGTATTGGTCAGGAACCCCCTGCTTTTTTGATCGCGCTACGTGAAATCTGAGAGAATTCGGCAGCTACGATACTGCAGATTTCTCCCAAACGCGTCTCTTAAACGGGCACTATTTGCATGCTAAATGCACATGGCGTGTGTTTGCATCGCTTCCGACACCAATCACGGTATTGGCTATACTGAATGGGACATTTTTCTGCATCCTTCAGGAGTATTTCCATGTTTGATCATGTGAAATTTGGCGTTAGCGACTTCGCCCTCAGCAAAGCGTTTTTCCTCACTGCGCTGGCGCCGCTGGGCGTAAAGGTCGTGGCCGAAGGTGAACCCGCATACGGCGTTGAAATGTGTCCCGATCGAGGTAACGTTTCCTTATGTCTGTTTCAGACCGATGAAAAACCTGCGCATCTGCACCTGGCATTTGCCGCCAGCAGCCGTGAACAGGTCGATGCGTTCTACCATGCCGCGTTAAACGCCGGCGGCAAAGACAACGGCGCGCCCGGTTTGCGGCCCCAATACCATGCTCACTACTATGCGGCATTTGTGATCGCCCCGGATGGCCATAATATCGAGGCGGTTTGCCATATCTCGCTGGATTAGTGATTTTTTCAGTTAAAACAGCACATTAACTAAGTAGCTACCATCTCTATTTAACATAACACAAATGTGACGTCTTCACTTAGCGTTACCCTGTCACGTCAATCCACTCTGCTCCGGTGATGCTGGCGAGCCGTTGTGGCGCAATTCTCACGCCTGAATTATCGCTACCGCCTGCCGGAAGCACTTCATCGTAATCACGCAGGCTGCGATCGCAGTAAATTCTGACCGATTCCAGCGCGGCAAAGGGGCAAACGCCGCCGGGCGGATAGCCGGTCAGCGCCTCCACCTCCTCTGCCGGCAGCATGCGCGCCTTTACGCCGAAGTATTGCTTGTACTTTTTGTTGTCGATCCGGGCGGTTCCCGCCATCACCAACAGCACTACGCCGTCGTTCACGCGAAACGACAGCGTCTTGGCGATCTGCCCACTCTCAACGCCAAAGGCTTCCGCCGCCAGCGCCACCGTCGCGGTGTTCTTTGCCAACACCGTTACCGCCGCTTCCGGTGCGTGCTCGGTCAGAAATCGCTGAACGCGTTCTATGCTCATGCCCTTCCTCCTGGTATTGCTAACCCATTGATAATGCCGAAGTGATGGTTTCGGTTTTAACATCGCATGCTAAAAATGAGAATCAAAATTGTTCAAATCGCTGAATCTGAACAAAGCTTTAAGAGGTCAATGCCCTTTTTACTCATCATTTTTCATGGAGATACCTGAATGACCACGCAAACGACAGCAAGGCCTTCAGCGGCTGCGGTGGCCGTCTATGAATGGCTCAACCCGATACCCTACGGATTTTTCACTGCGGCGCTGATTTTCGACATTATCTATGCCTGCACGGCGAATATTCAGTGGGTCAATGGTGCCGGTTGGCTGATCGCCATCGGCCTGGTTTTTGCCATTATTCCCCGGCTGATTAACCTGGTGCAAGTGTGGTTCGGCAGCAGCCGCCGGCTGGGAGCATCGGTCAAACTCCACTTCTGGTTGAATCTGATCGCCATCGTTCTCGCCATCGTCAACGCTTTCGTGCATAGCCGTGATGCGTATGCCGTGGTGCCGCAAGGTGTGGTGCTGTCTGCCATCGTGGTCGCGCTGCTGAGCCTGGCTAATATTCTGCTGGCCCTTGCTGCCCGTGCAAAATAAGGAGGTTTTCATGAAGCTATCATCCCTGGCGCTCTCTCTGGCTGCCGTTTTGGCACTGGCAGGTTGTGATAACAGCGCCGTCATTTCGCCAGAGCAACAAATGGGCCCGGATCCGACGTTGCCGGCGGCGCAAAACTTCCTGATCCCGCCGATGCAGGTGCCTAAGGGCGTGGGCTGGCAACAGAACCAGATGCCGAAAGTGGCCGAAGGCTTGAAAATCGAAAAGGTGGCGGACGGTTTACTGCATCCGCGCCAGTTGCTTACCCTGCCCAACGGCGATGTGTTGGTAGTGGAAGCCAACGGGCCGGGCACCGAAGCGGTAAGCACGACCAAGCAACTGATCGCCGGCCTGGTGAAAGGCCAATCCGGTAAAGGCGGCAAAGGCGGCAACCGCATCACCCTGCTACGCCCCACTGCCGACGGCAGTTGGGAAAAGCATGTTTTCCTCGAGGGGCTCGATTCCCCATTTGGCGTCCAGCTGATTGGCAACACGCTGTACGTGGCCAACACCGGCAACATCATGCAGTACGCCTATCAGCCGGGTGAGACGCGCATCAGCGATGCGGGTAAAGAGCTGGCCGACCTGCCGGACACAATCAATCACCACTGGACCAAGGCGCTGTTGGCCAGCCCAGACGGGAAGAAGCTGTATGTCGGGGTGGGTTCCAACAGCAACATCACCGAGAACGGCCTGGCCGTAGAGTACCGGCGCGCCGCCGTGCTGGAAGTCGACACCGCCTCCGGCGCCAGCCGCATTTTTGCCAGCGGCCTGCGCAACCCGACCGGGCTGCAGTGGGAGCCGCACAGCGGCAAGCTGTGGGCTATCGTCAACGAGCGTGACGAGATCGGCGCCGATCTGGTGCCGGACTACCTGACCTCGGTGCAGGACGGCGGGTTCTACGGCTGGCCTTACAGCTACTTTGGTCAGCATGTCGATCGGCGGGTGCAGCCGGCGCGGCCGGATCTTGTGGCGAAAGCCATCAAGCCGGACTACGCGCTCAGCTCGCACGTCGCGCCGCTGGGGCTGCTGTTCTACACCGCGAGCGCTTTGCCGGCCGACTATCACGGCGGCGCCTTTATCAGCGAACACGGCAGTTGGGATCGATCGCCGCTGAACGGCTACCGGGTCAGCTATGTGGCGTTTGAACAAGGCAAGCCGGTTGGCAAGCTCAAAGCGGTGGTCACCGGCTTTGTCTCCGACGACGAGAAGGAACTCTATGGCGCCCCGGTGGGGTTGGCTGTCGATAAGACCGGCGCTTTGCTGGTTGCGGATGACGTCGGCAATACCGTTTGGCGCGTCAGCGCCAAATAAGGTTAACGGTCGGGTTCAGGAGAACCCGACCGTGACATTGTCACTCATCAACCTGCGCCAGCCACACCGTTCTCCCCCCGCAGGCGGGATCTTCCACGATATGGTCGACCACGCGGAAGCCGTTCTCCTGCAATAAGCGCCTATACTCTTCCGGCGCCAGGCTGGCGTGAAACAACGGCTGGCCTTCGAAGCTGCCGATCGCCACGCCGTCTGCAGGGCCGCTGGTGAACATCAGTGCGGCATGCGGATTGGCATGCCGTCTGAACAGCGGAAACATGCGGCGCTGATCGTCGCGCGCCAGATGAAAGAAACTGTCCCAGGCCAGCAGGCCGTCGAACCTGACCGCCAAATCCAGCTGGCGCATATCCGTCTGCCGCCATTCTTGCTGCGGAAAACGTTGCCGGCAGCGCGCAATCATCGCCTGGGAGCTGTCGATGCCGGTCACCCGATACCCTTGATCGATAAAATAGGCGGCGATCGGCGTACCATTGCCGCAGCCGAGATCCAGCAGCCGCGCATTGGCCGGAGCCAGCTGCAAAAAGCGGTCGAGCCACGGCCGTTCAAACAGCGTGGTGGACCTGAGGCGTTCCCAGGCGGCAGCATGTTCGTCATAAAGCGGGATAATGGTGCTCGCCAGTTTTTCCGTCATTAATATTTTCCCCGTCACGTTATTGGCGCAAAAAAATAGCCGCTGGTCAGAATTAAAGCGCTCATTCGATAATATATTCATCAACAGACCGTTGACCAGAAATAAAAGGTTTTAACATTTCGACATAAACCAGTACAATTCCCTACCCTGTGTTAACCCTTTTTTTAGGTTGATTGTGTCGTTAATTCAGCCCACTGCATCGCGAAATCGGGCCGCTGCCTGGTTAGGGATGTTTGCCATTCTGATGCTGTTCATTGCGCCGGTGGTCTCGCGATCCCTGGAGCATGTGCGCGCCGGAAGTGCTGGAACGACCGTCATGGCGGACTGCGGCATGGAGATGCCGATGCATCACGGGATGCACTCGCCGCCGCCTGAACCTGAAAAAGCCGCGCCGCCGCAGATGCAGCACGGCGGCGGCCACCACAACATGGCGATGATGATGGACGACAGCGCCTGCGGTTACTGCGTGCTGTTGCTGCACGCGCCGCTGCTGGACGTGAGCCACGCCCCGCTGTTCTGGTCCCAATCGCTGGCCTCGCGGCCGCCGCCGATCCACTATCTCGTTCCCCTGTTTGCCCACGTTGTTCACACCGAATTACAGCCGCGCGCGCCCCCCGTCTCTTTCCTCAGATTTTAAAATAAGCCTATTGCCGTTCTCCGTATTAGCCGTTGATCGCTTCAACGCGGCGGAATTAATTCGCCCAATGGTTATGCATCGAGACGACATTATTAGCCCGGTTATTTCCATGTTGATGGAATTAACCCCCGTATTTCCCGATGGCGATTTTCGCCAGGCCGCCCCACGCCTGAATAATCCCTCGGCCAAGCACGGAAAAGAGTTAGCTTAAGGAAAGATGATGTTTAAACCGACGTATAAAAAGAATGCCGTTACCCGCGCTATCACTACCGCCATGCCGCTGTTTCTGCTGGCCGGCCACGCGGCGCAGGCGCACCAACACCCTGCCGAGGTCCAGACTAATGATGCCGATGTGATCACCGTCAGCGCGCCGCTCTACTCACCGCTGACCATCGTCACCTCGCCGAAAACACCGCGCCAGCCGGTGCCGGCCAGCGACGGCTCGGATTACCTGAAAACCATCCCCGGCTTTTCGCAGATCCGCAACGGTGGGACCAACGGCGATCCGGTGTTCCGCGGCATGTTCGGTTCGCGGCTGAAGATCCTCACCGACGGTTCGGAAATGTTGGGCGCCTGCCCGTCGCGGATGGATGCGCCCACCTCTTATATCTCGCCGGAAAGTTTCGATCTGTTGACCATCACCAAAGGGCCGCAGACGGTGCTGTGGGGGCCGGGATCGTCGGCAGGCACGGTGCGTTTCGAGCGTGAACGCCCGCGCTTCGACAAGCCGGGCATCAAGGGCAACGCCAGCGTGCTGACCGGTTCCAACGGCCGCTGGGATGAGAATATCGACGCCAGCCTCGGCGCCGAACAAGGTTATCTGCGGGTGATGGCCAACAAATCCCGTTCCAACGACTATCAGGACGGCACCAATACGCGCGTGCCGTCGCGCTGGGACAAGTGGAACGGCGATCTGGCGCTCGGCTGGACGCCGGACAACGATACGCTGCTGGAAGTGACCATGGGCCGCGGCAACGGCGAAGCGCGCTATGCCGGCCGCAGCATGGACGGTTCGCAGTTCAAGCGCGAAAGCCTGGGCATGCGGGTGGAAAAATCCAACATCGGCGAGGTGCTGGATAAGCTTGAAGCGCAGGTCTACTACAACTACGCCAACCACGTGATGGACAACGTGACTCTGCGCTCGCCGGGCAGCGGCGGCATGGGCGGCCACGGGGGGCATGGCGGCATGAGCATGGGCGGCCACGGCGGGCATATGATGTCTTCCGGCATGACGATGCAGCTCGATCGCCGCACCGTCGGCGGCCGCGTGATGGGTACCTGGCAGTGGCAGGACGTGAAGCTTGAAAGCGGTATGGACACCCAGACCAACACCCATCGCAGCATGAGCCGCGGCAGCTGGGAAAAAGACGCCCAGTTCAACAGCTACGGCGCCTTCAGCGAACTGACCTGGTCCACCAGCGAGCAGGATAAGCTGATCGGCGGCGCGCGCCTCGACCGCACCCTGGTGGAGAACTTCCGCAATGGCAACGATGTGGAGCGTTCAGATACGCTGCCGAGCGGCTTTATGCGCCTGGAGCATACGCTGGCCGATCTGCCACTGATGCTGTACGCCGGCGTCGGTTATACCGAACGTTTCCCGGATTACTGGGAGCTGTTCTCGCCGAAGCTGGGTCCCAACGGCAGCAAAGATCCGTTCGCCAGCGTCAAGAGCGAGAAAACCACGCAACTCGATATCGGCGCGCAGTACAACGGCAAGCGCTTCAACGGTTGGGTCTCCGCTTACCTGGGCCGGGTCGATGATTTCATCCTGTTCAAATACGATCCGCACAACGCGCGCCTCAGCCAGGCCGATAACGTCAACGCCAACATTATGGGCGGCGAAATGGGCATGGGCTACCAGCTTAGCGAACACTGGAAAACCGACGCCAGCCTGGCCTACTCCTGGGGTAAAAACACCAGCGACGGCCGCCCGCTGCCGCAGATCCCGCCGCTGGAAGCGCGCCTGGGCCTGACCTACGAGTACGGCGACTGGAGCGGCACCGGCCTGTGGCGTCTGGTCAGCAGCCAGCACCGCGTGGCGATCAACGAAGGCAACGTGGTGGGCAAAGACTTTGCCGATAGCGCCGGCTTCGGCGTGCTGTCCGCCAACGCCGCCTACAAGCTGAATAAGAACGTCAAGCTGAGCGCCGGTCTGGATAACATCCTGAACAAGACCTACAGCGAGCACCTCAACCTGGCGGGCAACAGCGCCTTCGGCTATTCGGCCAACAGCGCGGTGAATGAACCGGGCCGCACCCTGTGGGCCAAGGTTAACGTCACCTTCTAAGCCGTTCACCGGGCGATGGGCAACCGTCGCCCGGTCAAGCGATATGCGATCCGGTTCTTAGGATATGAGTTTTAAGTTTTTCCCATCCGGTTTAGCGGCGATTACTATCACGCTTAGCCTAATCACCGATCCGGAGGGAATATGCAAAAGCTCACTCGTTTTCTGGCCCTGCTCGGCGAGCTGATGATTGAAAAAGCCGAAGATGTCGCGCCACAGGCTGCCCAGCCTGACGATCGCGACGACGCGCTGCCACCACGCCTCGAGCGCGGCGTTCCGTTGGCCGACCGCTTCCTGTTCATGTAATTTCCCGCGCTGTTTTTTGTCCCGCACGTTCCGGTATTTCATTGCCGGACGCCTGCGTCTATCTTCTTTCGATGGTTCCAGCAGATTCATTACGCCTGAAACCCCTGTGGAGGAGAGAGCAACGCAATGAAGATCAGAACGATAACCCCGCAAGACGCTGAAGCGCTGACGCAGTTATTGAATGAGGTGATCAGCGCCGGTGGCACGACCGCGATAGAAACGCCCCTCACCCCAGCCGAATTCAGCGAATGGTTCATCAGCGGCATCAATGCGCTGAGTTGCCAGGTCGCGGAGGTGGATGGACTGTTGGTGGGCTTCCAGTCGCTGAGCGTTGACGATGCCCTGCCGTCCGATACCGCAGATATTGCCACCTTCTCTCGCCTGTCGCCGAAGGTGCGTGGCGTCGGCAGCGCGCTGTTTCCCGCAACGTTAGCGGCGGCGAAGTCGCACGGTTTCAAGCACATCAACGCCACCATTCGGGCGGATAACGTCGGCGGCCTCGCCTATTATCAAAAAATGGGCTTTCGCGATTACGATCGTTTGCTGCAGGTGCCGCTCAGCGATGGCACGCCGGTCGACAGAATTAAAAAGCGCTTTTCCGTTTAATCTGTCAAGCCGCTCACACGGAACGCAGGATATGATCCCGCAGCCACCGGTGAGCGGGATCTCTATGCGATCGTTCGTGCCACAGCATGGTCATTTCAAAGCCCGGCACCGCCAGCGGCGGCGTGATCTGCTGCAATAGAGGCTGGTTGCGCACCAGCCGCTCCGGCAACATCGCCACCAAATCGGATTGCGTCAGTACGGAGATAACGAACAGAAAATGCGGCACCGAAAGCACCACGCGCCGGCTCAGCCCCACGTCTGCCAGCGCCCGATCGGTCATGCCGTAGAAGCCGCCGCCGTCTGGCGAGACCATCACCTGCTCCAGTTCGCAAAATTGCGCCAGCGTCAGGTTTTCATGCAGCTTGGGGTGGCCGACTCTGCCCACCAGCACATAGCGTTCACTGAACAGCGTGCGCTGACGCAGACCGGGCGGCGCGCCTTCGCGGGTGTGAAACGCCAGATCGATCTCTCCCTGTTCCGCCAGTTTGGCGAGACGTGCCGGCGCGATTTCCAGCACCGCCAGTCGGGTGCCGGGCGCCGCGGTTCGCAAACCCTGTAGCGCCGGCAGCACGATGGTGGATTCGCCATAGTCGAAGGCGGCAACGCGCCAGGTATCGGTCGCCACGGCAGGATCGAAAGGCGTGGCCGGCGTTACCGCCAACTCGAGCGCCGCCAATGCCTGGCGTAACGGTTCCCGCAGCTGCTCCGCTCTGGCGGTCGGACGCATGCCGCGCGGGCCAGGCAGCAGCAGCGGATCGTCAAAGATCGCCCGCAGTTTGGCGAGATGCACGCTGACCGCCGGTTGGGAGAAATTGAGCCGCTGCGCCGCGCGCGTCACGTTGTGCTCCGCCAGCAACGCGTCGAGCGTCACCAGCAGGTTGAGATCCAGTCGCCTTAAATTATTCATAGTTATACCTGGGATAACGGTAATTCATTTCTAATATACCTACTAACGCCCTAACCTGCAGCTCTCACACCAAGGAGAGCTGTTATGAATGTGTTGATTGTTTACGCCCACCCGGAGCCGCAGTCGCTGACTGGCTCACTGAAAAACTTCGCCGTTGAACGCCTGACGCAGGCCGGCCATCAGGTGCAGGTTTCCGATCTGTACGCCATGCGCTGGAAAGCGGCGATCGACGCCGAGGACAGCCAGGAAGGTGCTTCAGGGCCCCGTTTCGATCCTTCGCTGGATTCGAAGCGTGCGTACGCCAGCGGCGTGCAGAGCGCCGACATCGAACGGGAGCAACAAAAGCTGCGCTGGGCGGACGCGGTGCTGCTGCAGTTTCCGCTGTGGTGGTTCTCGATGCCGGCGATCCTGAAAGGTTGGGTCGATCGCGTCTATGCCTATGGTTTTGCCTACGGCGTTGGTGAGCATTCCGATACGCATTGGGGCGACCGTTACGGCGAAGGGATGTTGGCGGGCAAACGAGCCATGCTGATCGTCAGCGCCGGCGGGTGGGAATCCCATTACGCCCCGCGCGGCATCAACGGGCCGATCGACGATATCCTGTTTCCGATCCAGCACGGCATGCTGCATTACCCGGGCTTCGAGGTGTTGCCGCCGTTCGTCACCTACCGCGCCGGAAAGACCGACGAGACGCGCTTCGCCGATCTGTGCGAGCGGCTCGGGCAGCGGCTGGATAATCTGTGGAACGCCGATCCAATCCCATTTCGGCGACAGAATGCCGGGGACTATCTGATCCCGCAGCTGACGTTAAAGGACCCCCTTGCACCGGGGCAACGCGGCTTTAGCATTCACCTGAAATAGCGCGAGCCGCGCCATTATCGCGGCGCTGACGCGGCACCGCCCCCAAGCAGGAGTTTGGCGCCCAATCCCATCATCACCACGCCCGTAAATCTCTGCTGCCACACCAACCAACGGGGATTACGGGCGAGCCATTGCCCCACGGTGCCGGCGGCCATGGCGACAGAGCCCAGCGAAAGGATCCCGGCCAGTTTCTGAATGGAGCCCAAAACGAGCAATTGCACCCAAACCGGCCCGATTTCAGGGTTAACAAACTGCGGCAGGAAAGCAAACATGAACAGCAGCGATTTAGGGTTGGTCAGGCTGTTAATCGCCCCTTCTTTCACCGCCTGCCGCCCGGTCATCGTCCGGGGTTTCAATACCGCATCGACAGGCTGACGGCTTACCTTCAGCATTTTTATCCCCAGCCAAACCAAATAGGCCGCTCCCACCCAACGCAACACGTCCAACGCCAGCGGATAAGTATGCAGCAGCGTGGCGAGACCGAGCACCAGCATGGAAACCTGCACCATGCCAGCGACAAAAACCATGCCGAAAACATTGAGCAGCGCGATGCGGCGGCCTTGGCCGATGCCTCTGGCCAGGGTGAGCATCATGTCCGGTCCGGGTGACAGTTCCAGGAGGGTAAGCGCAATCAGAAAAGCAATGAACGTTTCGGCCGAAGGCATGGGGTTATCACCGGCGAGTCAAAGGATCCGCTAATCATAATCCTCCCCGGACATTCGCAACAGCACTATCAGGCGCATCCGGGGAGTATCGTTAATTCAGGGCGGCGAGAAATGCCTGGTAGCCCTGTGCGCTGCTGTCCAGCTCATGCTGCTGAACCTGTTCTGTCGCCCCGTCCGAAGCCGTCTCTTTGCCGTAAAAGGCGAAGAACGAGGCATAGTCGGCCCGCACGTAACCAGCGGTCACTTCAAACGGCCGAAAGATTTCCTCCAGCGAGTAGCGATAGCGCCCTGCGCGCGCATAATCTTCTGCGCGCACGCCCGCCGTGACCGCCAGCGCCAGCTTCTTGTTTTGCATCTTGTAACCGCTGCGGGAACCGTAGGCCCAGCCGTAGGTGAGCACGTCGTCCAGCCATTTTTTCAGCAGCGGCGGGCTGCTGAACCAGTAAATCGGAAACTGCAGCACGATGTTGTCATGCGCTTCAATCAGCTGCTGTTCCCTGGCGACGTCGATCCGCCAGTCCGGATAGGCCTGATGCAGTTCGTGCACGGTATAGCGCGCCGGATAGCGCCGCAGTTCCTCCAGCCAACGCTTGTTCACCACCGAATTCGCCATATCGGGATGTGTCACTACCACTAACGTTTTCATACTGATCTCTCCAGACAGGTGTTTCGACGCATCTTAGGGTATGCTGGCAGAATGTAAAATACGCACACTCACGACACATACTTACCCCGGAGAAAGTATAAAATGACCGCCGAATCCCGCTGCAGCCCAACGGGCATCAGCCTTGAAGACACCGGCTATGGCTACACCCTGTCGGTGATCAACGGCAAATACAAAATGATTATTCTTTATTGGCTGGCGCTGTATAAGCCGGTATTGCGCTTCAACGAACTGCAGCGCTGCATCGGCACCATTTCGTACAAAACGCTGAGTTCGACGTTGAAAGAGCTGGAAAAAGACCGCCTGGTGGTGAGAAAGGAGTATCCGCAGATCCCGCCCAAGGTGGAGTACAGCCTGTCCGAGCGCGGGCGTTCGCTGATCCCGGTGATCGACATGATGTGCCAGTGGGGAGAACGGCACCGGCCGGAACAGCCGGCGCCGTGAGGGGTTAGTTGTCCGCCGCCGCTGAGGTTGCCGCAACGGGCTTATCGTGCTCGACCAACGCGTCCGGCGGCCGGCACTGGCGCAGCGTACGCACGCTGAAGGCCACCAGCACGCCGAGCACAGCGGCGAACGCGCCAAACGACAGCACGCTCATCAACGGGGTGAACACTCTGCCCAGTACGCCGAGCCCTAAGGCGCCGATCGAATCGCCGGTCACGTCCTGGGCGGTGCCGAGGCTGTTGACCCTGCCCAACAGATGATCCGGCGTGTTGCTCTGGATCAGCATGAACTGCAGGAGCGAAGCGATGGCATTGGCGTAGCCGTAACACACCAGCGCCAGCAGCGCCGGCGCCAGGTGGCTGAACAGCCCCAGCGAAGCGATAGCGGTAAACGCGACGATGGCGGCGACCAGAATCAGTACGCCGGGACGAGCGTATCGCCCCACCCAACCGCTGGTCAGCGCGCCCAGCATCGCCCCCAGCGGCACCGCAGAGTACATCAGGCCGATAGAGGACGCGCCGACATGGTAAGCGTCCTGCGCCAGCGCCGGAAACAGCACCCTGACGGCGCCGACGATGCTCATCAGCATCCCCAGCAACACCACCGAACCGACCACCTTATTGCGCCAGACAAACTGGAAACCGCTGGCGAGCGCGCGCAGCGGGTGTTCCGGTTCCTGATGCTGCGGCAACAGCGTCGGCAAGCGCACCAGCGGAACCAGGGTGCCCAGCGTCCCGGCCGCCGCCACGGCGAACGCCAGCCCCACGCCGCCGAACACGATGATAATCCCGCCCAGCGCCGGCGCCAGAATAGCGCCGATGCGCACCGTCACCATGCTCAAGGCCCCCGCCGCCGCCAGGTTCTCGCGCCCGACCAGCAGCGGGATCACCGCCATCAGCGCCGTCATGCCGAGCGCGCCGAAGAATCCATCCCAGGCCGCCAGCAGATAGAGCGCCCACAGCGACGGCGCCGGGGCGAAGGCGTTCAGACTCAGAGCGACAAAGCCCAGCCCGCAGGTGCCGCGTGCAAACAGGATCAGCTTGCGGCGATCGTAGCGATCGGCAAGCACGCCGCCCAGCATCAGGCCGATAAACATGCCCACGCCGTCCAGCGCCACCGCAACCCCCACCTGCAACGTGGAGCCGGTCATGGCCTGGATCTGAATCGGCACCCCCACCGCCAACATGCCGAGGGAAAACACCGACAGCATGCGGGCGCAGAAAATCGCGCGAAAATGCGCATTGCTTCTCAGCAAACTGAAATCAAGAAAAAAAGAAGGTCTGGCCATAATGTCCTGCATTTGATGTTTTAGTACGGGCCGGTACGCACGCGTCCGGCCCGGTTGCGTTATACCAACCCGTAGCGCCGCGTCAGTAACTCATGCAATAGCGGCCCGAGCGTCTCCAGCGAGGCCGGCGACAGGATGTCGGCGTGCTCGCAGCCTTGGTGATGGCAGATCAGACCATCCAGATACGGCGCCCACACGGCGTTGATATCCATCTCTGGCGGCAGCGTCCGGTCGGCGACAAACAGCGTCGCCGTACCGTGGAAACGCCGACTGCGCGCCTGAGACAGAATGCGCACCGCATCGCGGTAGTTGGCGACAATGCTGTCGAACATCGCCGCCTTTTCCGCCATCAGCGCCGGATCGCCATGATCTTCCGCCATAAACTCTGCCTGCTCCTGCGCCACCTCTTTCTGCGCCTCCTCTTCGCTGGGGCCGGTCCAATCCTGACCTTCCGGCGGATAGGTATCCAGCATGCCGAGGAACGCCACCTCTTCGCCCTGCTGCTGCAGACGCGCGGCCATCGAATGCGCCAGCGTGCCGCCAAGCGAATAGCCCAGCAGGTAATACGGCCCCTGCGGCTGCATGCGGCGCAGAGTGGCGAGATGACGATCGACCATCTGCTCGATATCCTCGCAGGTGGCGATGGCACCATCCGGCCTTGGCGACTGCAGGCCGATAATCGGATAGTTCCCCGGCAGATAACGGCTCAGCCCCGAATACTGCCAGGCGAAACCGGAAGCCGGATGCAGACAGAACAGCGCCGGGCCTTGGCCGGTCCGCAGCTGCAGACACTCGCCGACGCCGCGGCTTTCGGCCGAGTTGGCCGCCTGTGCGTCATCGAGCAGGTGCGCCATCTTCTCCAGGCTGCGGGCGAACATGATCTGCCCGATGCTCAGCGGTCGGGTGACGCGCCGCCGCAGCTCAGCCGCCAGGCGCATCGCCAGCAACGAATGGCCGCCCAGTGCGAAGAAGTCGTCGTCGGCATACACCGTCTCGCGCCCCAGCAGTTCCCCGAACAGCGCCGCCAGCAGGCGCTCGCTGTCGCTGTGCGGCGCGCGGCCGCTCTGCGGGGTCAGCTGCGGCCGCGGCAACGCCTTGCGATCCAGCTTGCCGCTGGCGCTGAGCGGGAAACTGTCGGTCATGACATAGCTGACCGGCATCATATGCGCCGGCAAACGCGCCTCCAGCGCCTGATGCAGCACGCCGGTATCCAGCGTCACGCCCGGTTGGGCGATCAGCCAGGCGACCAACTGCCGCATATCGGCGCCGCCGAGCCCCGTCGCGCCCTCGCCCAGTTCGATGGCGTGTACCGCCGCCTGCGCGACACCCGGCTGTGCCAGCAGCGCCTGCTCGATTTCACCCAGCTCGATGCGCTGGCCGCGGATCTTCAGCTGATCGTCGCTGCGGCCCAAATACTCGACGCTGCCGTCTTCCAGCCAGCGGGCGATATCGCCGGTGCGATACATGCGGGCGCCATTGCCGGCGGGATCGGCGACAAACCGCTGCGCCGTCAGCCCCGGCCGATGCAGATAGCCATCGGCCAGCTGAATGCCGCGCAGGTAGAGATCGCCGGCGCAGCCGACGGGCACCGGCCGCAGCATGGCGTCGAGAATGCTCAGTTGAGTGTTCCAGACCGGTTTGCCGATCGGCACGCCGGCGCCGCTCACCGCCGCCAGGGCCGCACCGGACGCCGGTTGGTAGGTGACATCGACCGCCGCCTCCGTCGGACCGTACAGGTTATGCAGCGGCGCGGCGACTAACGCCTGATAGCGGGAAGCCAGTTCACACGACAGCGCCTCGCCGCTGCAGAACACGCGTTTCAGGCTGGCGGCGGCGCGTTGCGGTGCACGTTCATTCAGCGCCTCCACCCAGATAGCCAACATGGACGGAACGAAATGCAGCGTGGTCACGCCATAGTCGTCGATCAACGTCGTCAGCGCCTGCGGATCGCGGTGCGCCTCCGGCGGCGCCATCACCAGGCGCGCGCCGACCATCAGCGGCCAGAAGAACTCCCAGACGGAAACATCAAAGCTGCACGGCGTTTTCTGCAATACCACATCCTGCGCATCGAGCGAATACTCATGCTGCATCCAAAACAGACGGTTGACGATCGCCCGGTGGTTCACCACCACGCCTTTCGGCCGCCCGGTAGAGCCGGAGGTATACAGCACGTAAGCGGGATAATCGCCGTTCCCCGCCGGTGGGCGCGGCGCCGGTTCGCGGCCGCTGTCGTCCAGCGCATCGAACAGCAACGTCGGCGCCAGTGCGGCAAAGCGGGCGTCCAACGCGCTTTCGGTGATAATCAGCCGCGGTTTGGCGTCTTCCACCATGTAGGCCAGCCGCTCGTCCGGGTAGCCGGTATCCAGCGGCAGCCAGGCGGCGCCGGTCTGCACAATCGCCGTCAGCGCCAGGCTGAGGCGCACCGATCGCGGCAACGCCACCGCGACGATATCGCCCGGCTGAATGCCGGCCGCCGTCAACCGTTCGGCCAACAGTGCGGCCTGGCGCTGCATGTCACGGTAGCTGAGGCTGTGCCCGGCATCCTGCAGCGCGATGCGTTCCGGCGTGCGCCGCGCCTGATCGGCGATCGCCCGATGCAAGGTGGTGTCCGCCACCGCCTGACCGGTGCGGTTGACCGCGGCAATCAGCGCCTGTTCCTGCGGCGTTTGCAGTTGCCAACGCGGCAGCGGCAGATCCGGCTGCGCTATCCACTGTTGCAGCAGCGCCATCAGCCGCGCGGCGAAGCGTTCAGGCTGCGGCACCGAAGAGCGGCATTCCAGCAGCAGGCGCAAACGCTCGCCCGGCAGTACCAGCAGCGTCAGCGGATAGTGGGTGTAGCCTTTGTTGCGGATGGCGTCGCAGCGCAGCGCACCTGCGCCGCCCAGCAGTTCGTCGTTGTCCGGGTAGTTTTCCACCACCAACAGCGTATCGAACAGCGTACCCGCCCCGGCCAGGTGCTGGATCTCCCCCAGCCCCAAATCGTCGTGCTCCAGCAGTTCAATCTGCCGGTGTTGCAGCTCGATCAGTTGTTCCGTCAACGAACGATCGTGCTGCAGACACACCCGCACCGGCAGCGTATTGCTGAACAGACCGACGTGCTCTTCCACTCCATCGATCTGGCCAAAGCGGCCGGAAACCGGCGAGCCGAACACCACGTCCTGATGGCCGCAAGCGCTGGCCAGCTGCAACGCCCAGATGCCCTGCATCAGGGTATTGAGCGTCAACCCGCGTTCGCGGCAGAGGGTCAGCAAACGCCTTTCCTCCGCCGGCGGCAGCGTCATTTCCAGCTCGTGCACGCGATCGTCCTGCGCTTCACCGAACAACAATGTCGGCCGCACATCATGCAGCGTTTCGCGCCAGATGCGGCGCGAGGCGTCGGCATCCCGTGCGGTAAGGCGGCGAACGATATCGGCATAGTTCGAGCGCAGCGGCGGCAGCGCCGATTCCCCCTCGCGCAATGCGAGCATCAGATCGTTGAGCACCACCGGCGTCGACCAGCCGTCGACGATCAGGTGATGCGCATTAAGGAACAGCGTGTAGCGTTCACTGTCGCCGTGTTTGACCAGCCGCGCGTGCAGCATTGCGCCCGGCTGATTAAACAGATCGCGCCGCAGTTCTTCCTGCTCCAGTTCATGCAGCGCCTGCGCCTCTTGTTCGTCGGACAGCGGCGGCAGTGCGTGACTGTATAGCGGCCAATGGGTTGCCCGTTGACTGAGCTGTGGAATCAGCTGCAACGGCTCGCCCTCGCGGTTGAATCGGGCGGCCAGCTGCGGATGGCGGCGAATCACCGCATCCAGCGCCTGCTGAAGGTGATGAGCGTCCAGTTCGCCGCTGAGGCTCAGGCGCGTCAGCGAGTTATAGCTGCCGCCCTGCTGCGCCGTCTGCGCATGGAACAGCAGGCCGTGTTGCAACGGCAACAGCGGCAGCGCGGCGGTCAACGGTCCATATTCGCGCTCCCAGGCGCGCAGCGCCTCGTCGTCGACGTTCGGCTGTGCGATCTCGGCCGCCACCAACGTCGCCGCAGCCCGTTCGGGATGGCGCTCGGCAAATTCGCACAGTGCGCGCACCGCTTGCTCGATGCCGTTATGCAATTCCGCAATGTCGCTCTCGCTGAAAATCCCCTCCAGCCAGCTCCAGTTGATCGCCAGGCAGGCGCCGTCGCGTCGCTCTTCGACAAAGATATTCACTTCCAGGCCATGCGACAGCACCTGCTGCGCATCCTGCGCCACGGCGAAGGCGTCGCGGAAGCGAGTCTGGCTGCGTTGCGGCGTCCAGTGCCCTTCATCCTGGCTGAAGCGCCCGAGGTAGTTGAACAGAATCTCCGGCGCGTTGCGCTGCGCCAGCGCCGCCAGTTCGTCACGCTGCGGATGCAGATAGCGCAGCTGGCCGTAACCGACGCCGCGATCGGCCACCGCTCGCGTCACCCGCTTTACCGCACGCACGGCCTCGTGGTGCTCGGCGTCATGCAGCTCGATGCACAGCGGATACTCCGCTGTCAGCCAGCCGACGGTGCGCGCCAGATCGAGGCCGTCGTCCAGTTCGGCGCGGCCGTGCGACTCCAAAGAGAAGCGCAGCGAAGCGGCCTGAAAACGACGACGGCAGGCCAGCGCCAGCGCGCACAGCATGATCTCTTCGACCTGAGCGCGGTACCCCTGCGGCAATGCGCCGAGCAGCGCGGCGGTCAACCGGCTGTCGAGCAGCGTGCGTTTTTCCGACACGTCGCCGGTGCGATCGGTCTGCGGATCCAGCGCGCGGCGCCCCAAACGCGGTGTGCCGTCCGCCAGCATCCGTCGCCAGAACGGCAGCTCGGTTTCCCGGCGTTCAGCGTCGGACCGTAAACGCGTGGACCATTCATAGAGCGAAGTCTCTTCCGGCGGCAGCATAATCGGCTGCCCCTGCATGACGCCGTCGGCCACCTGCCTCAGCTCGTCGAGCAGGATGCGCCAGGAAACGCCGTCGACCACCAGGTGGTGAATCGCCAGCACCAGCCCGAGGCTCTCGCCATTCCGTTGCAACAACCTCGCCTGCATCATGGCGCCGGCCGCCGGATCGAGATGGTCAAGCGCGGCATCAAACGCCTGCTCCGCCGCTAGCTCCAGCTCACCGGATACGGTATCAACCTGCATCAGCTCACCGGCGGCGGCGGTTTCAACCACCAACTGGCCATCGCGGATCCGCGCGCCCAGCGCCGGGTGCGCCGCGCGCAGCTGTTCCAACGCATAGCGCAGCTGTTCCGGTTGCAGCTCGGCAGGCACGTGCAGGAAAACGCCGTGCGCGAAGCGACGATGGAGCTCGCCCGTCTCGGCAAACCAGTGCAGGATCGGCAGCCCGTCGATCGGGCCTTGCTGCACGCTGCGAGGGGCCTGAGAGTCAGCGGCCAGCGGCTGCAGCGCCTGCGCCATGCGTGCCGGGGTGTGCAGCGCGAAGATTTCGCGCGGGCGCAGCAGATAGCCTTTGCGCCGCAGGGCGGTGCCGAGCCCCATCGCCGAAATGCTGTCACCGCCGAGCGCGAAGAAATCGTCGTCGGCGCCGACGCGATCCATGCCCAGCAGCTGCGCCATGGCGTGGCAAATCAGCCTTTCCTGCTCGGTGGCCGGCTCGCGGATGCTTTGCGTCAGCGTCTCCTGCGGTTTGGGCAGCGCCTGACGGTCAATCTTGCCGTTGACGTTGAGCGGCAGCTCCGGCATCACCACCAGGATCGCCGGCACCATATAATCCGGCAGCCGTTGCGCCAACTGCCCCAGCAGTTCGCTTTGCAGCGCCGGCGAGGCGCGGCGGGCGTCATCCTGCACCGAACAGTAGCCGATCAGGCGATAGGTGGCGCCGATCGGCTCGGCGATCACCACCGCCCGCCCCACGTCCGGCAAGGCGGCCAGCGCGCTTTCCACCTCACCCAGCTCGACGCGGAAACCGCGCACCTTGATTTGGTGATCGGTACGGCCAATGAACACCAGCTGCCCCTCCGCGCTCCAGCGCATCAGATCGCCGCTGCGGTACATCACCTCGCCGTCGACGAACGGGTTGGCGACAAAGCGCGCCGCCGTCAGATCCGGGCGCCGCAGGTAACCGCGCGCGATGCCCTTGCCGGAAATGTACAGCTCGCCCGCCGCGCCGATCGGCACCGGCTGCAGGCGGCTGTCGAGCAGCCAGACGGAGGTATTGGCGAGGGGGCGACCGATCACCGGCTGATCGGCGGCCGTGACCGGCGCGCCGAGGGTATCGACGGTGTATTCGGACGGGCCGTAATAGTTGTGGATCTCCACCTCCGGATGCTGTTGCATCAGGTTCCACAGCGTCGGCGTCGCCGCCTCACCGCCGATCATCACGAACGACGGCAGCGGGAACTGTCCCTTCAGCAGACCGCAGTCCACCAACTGCGAGAAGAACGACGGCGTGATGTCCAGCAGATCGATCGGCGTCTTTTGGGTTTGTTCGAGCAGCGCCCAGGGATCGCGGCGCAGCTCCTCATCGAAGATGACCAGTTCGCTGCCCATCATCATGCAGAACAGCGGTTCCCAGGAGGAGTCGAAAGAGAACGAGGCGGTATGGCCGGCGCGCAGACGCCGCGCGTGGCGGATCTCGAATTTTTCAATCGCCGGGCCAAACAGCGAGGCCTGATGCGACAAGAACAGGTTCAGCAGCCCGCGGTGGGTGGACATCACGCCCTTGGGTTTGCCGGTCGAACCGGAGGTGTAAATCATGTAGGCGAGATGCGCTTCATTCAGCGGCGCACGCCGCTCTTCGTCCGTTATCGGCGTGGCTTCGGCGGCCGCGCAGCGCGCCAGGCATGATGCGTCGTCCAGGCACAGCACCTGCGGCAGATCCGGCATGTTTACCTGCGTGGCGCGGTGGGTCAGCAACATCACCGGCCGCGCGTCGTCGCACATCAGCGTCAGGCGTTCACGCGGATAGTCCAGATCGAGCGGCATATAGGCCGCGCCGCTGGCCAGCACGCCGAACAGCGCAACCAGCGTGTCCACCGAACGCGGAATGCCGATGGCCACCACGTCTTCGGCGCCGATGCCGCTTTCGAGCAGCACACGCCCCAGTTGCATCACCCGTTCGCAGAGCTGACGGTAGCTGAGTCGCACATCGCCGCAGACCACCGCCAACGCCTCGGGCTGCCGCTCAACCTGACGCTGGAAAGCGTCCATGATTGAGATCATGCCCGCCGGCGGCGTCAGTTCAGCGCCGCGCCCCCAGGCCGCGAGTTGACGCCGTTCCCCTTCGCTGATTAACGCCAGCTGTCCGATCGGTTGCTGCGGTTGCCGCGCCAGCTGCTGCAGCCAATGGCCGATGCGCTCTGCGTGACAGTGTAATGTACGCGGCGAGTATTTGGCCGGGTTGGCCACCAACGACAGCGTCAGCACGCCGTTGCGAAAACCGATCTCAAACTCCAGATCATCGACCGGCCCCATCGCCAGCGTATGGGTAACGGCCGCCTGACCGTCGAAGGACAAGGCGCTGTGGTAAACCTTGACGTTAATCACCGGGCCGTACAGCTCTTGATGGCCGCCGACCAGGCCGAGGTCGCGTTTGATCTGCTCCGCTTCATAGCGTTGATGGCGGCGCGCCTGTTTGATTTCCGTTGCGGTCGCCTGGCAGACCTCCGCCAGCGACATCTCCGGCGTCACGTTCAGCAGCAGCGGCAGCACGTTAACCACTGGGCCGGCCGCCGCCAGCGCTTGTGAACCCATGCGGCGCATGAAAGGAAAACCGACTGAAAAGCGGGTTTCACCGCTCATGCGCGCCAGGTATATCGCCAATGCGGCCGTGACGATATCGGCCGGTTGCAGCGACTGCAGCGCGTCGATGCGCAATGCGGCGTCAAACAGCGACTCAGGCAGCACCAACGCCTGTTTAAGCGGCCGGGTGCCCGGTTCAACCTCGCGGCTTTCCGTCGATAATGACAGCGGCGACGGCAGATCGCGCAGATGCTGTCGCCAGAATTCGGCCGCCCGCTGGCGCGCCGGCGAGGTTTGCCATTGCTGAAACTCTTCCACCACCTGGCCGAACGGCGTAAATGGCGAGGCCGCCGGCGACAGCCCGTGGCGCAGCGCGCGATAGATGTCGGCGATCCGGCGCGTGATGGCCTCGAAGCTGAAACCGTCCAGGGTCAGGTGATGAAAACGCTGGTACCAGAACCAGCGATCGGCGCTGATACGGATCAGCGCATGGCGATAGAGCGGTCGCTCGCCGTCCGCGGGCAATTCCTGAGCCAGATCGTCGTGCATCAGCGACAGCGCCGCCTGTTCGGCGTCCGGCCGCGCGCTGAAATCGAACCACTCCGGCGCCTGCACGCGCGCGGGATCCGCACTGAGCGGTAAGCGTTGTGCCGGCTGGCCGTCCTGCGCCTCAAAGAACCGCGCCTGAACCGTATCCGCTTCCGCCAGCCCCTGACGGATCGCGCGTTCCAGCGCCGGACGATCGATATCGCCATGCAGTTCGGTGTAATGCGCCACGGCGAAGCTGTTGCGACGCAGCGCGATTTGATCGGCGATCCAGATCCCCGGTTGTGCCGCAACCAGCGGATAATCCCGGTACTCGACCTGAGTATCCGGCAATGAAAGCGTTTCTGACATGGTGTCTGTCCTTTTCCTCAAACGGAATGTAGCGATGTGGTTGCTGCGCGATTAACGCTGCGCATCCGTCGCTTTCAACGACGCCGGCCGCATGTCCTGCCAGTGCGTTTCGATGTAGTCGATGCATTCACCGCGCGCCGCCGGCCCCATCAGCACGCGCCACCCCGGCGGCGTATCGGCAAACTGCGGCCACAGCGAATACTGCTGCTGCGCATTGATCAATACGGAGAAACGGAGACTTTCGTCATCGAACGGGTTTTGTTGTTCCTGAGTCATTTGCCTTACCTGTCTGTCAACATGTGTGGGTTATTTCATCGCGCAAAGCAGTTGGCGCACGCCGTCCACCAGGCCGCCGCGCCAGCACAGCGCATCGTGGCCGCCGGAAAACACGCGATAATCGGCGCGGTGCCCCGCCGCCGTCAGCGCCTCGTGCATCTGGCGATTGACGAATTCGATGTCCGCCTCGCGATCGCCGGCTTGCTGGATCACGGTGAGCGTGGGCGCCGCCGCGCGGCGTTGCCGAACCTGGCGTATCAGCCAGCCTTCCTCCAGCTGGTGGCGCTTTTCGAACTGGGTAACGAACTGCACCGTGGGCCACCAGAAAGAGCCGGACTGGCTCAGCACGTGGCCGAAGCGTTCTGGCCAGTGCAGGCCGGCGTACAGCGCTGCCAGCCCGCCGTAGCTCTGGCCGGCGACCACCGTGCGCGCGCCCGCCTCGCTGAAGGGTTCGCGCCGCTGCGCCTGCGGCAACAGTTCGTCGATCACCGCCTGCCAGAAAGCGGCGTTGCAAGGCAGCTCGTTTTCCCGGTGTTCGCCATCGATCGCATCGATCAGCAGCCAACATGCCGGCGGCAGCTGCCCTTTTGCGGTCTCGCTCTCGATCACCGGCAACAGCGCGTGCCTCTCGATCCAGTTTTGGCCATCGAGCAGCAGCACCAGTGGACGCTCCGCTTTCACCTCGGCGTCGCCGCTGGCATACAGCCAGACGCGCCGTTGGGTGCCCAGCCGTTCGCTGCGCCACTGCAAAAGCTGCAGCCGCGTCTGTTCCAGCGGCCGATCGGCGGCCTGCCAGGCGCTTTGGTCGTCGGCATCCGGCCCCTGGGCCAGGGAAACCGGGCGCGGGCGATGCGAAGGCCCCAGCGAGAGGCGATTCAGCGGATCGGCGATCGCCAGCGGGAACAAAGAGACCCACCAGGCGCGCTGCTGGCGATCGCGCAGCGTTTCTTCGTCGCTGAATACCGGGGGAAGCTCCCGGTCGGTGATGGGGATCAGGCTGTAGCCGCCGCGCCAGCGGCGATCGATAACGGCCGCGCCGTACCAAACGTCGGTGCCGGGGAGCCGGGTCAGGCTGCTGGGAGACGTGCTGTGGTGATCGGTAATGCCGTTGATATCGGCATAGACGCGACGTATCGGCGAGCGCTGCTCATCGCCGGCAGGGTCGCGCCATAGCCAGGTCATTTTGACGTGGCTGTCGTCGTGCGGCTCAACGATGGGCGTGCCGTGAGCGGCAACCTTCTGCCACCACTCGGGTTGCCCCACCGCCTCTTCACGCAGCCATTGCGTCGCCAATCCCTCATGACCGTTGTCTGGCCTCTTTTCCGGCAAAAACTCCATAGCGCCCCTTACATAACATGAGTGATTTTTACAAAACCTGACAATCGTATTGATACTCATTATCATTTTCAATACTATTTGTCGGATTTTTACCGTCGTGCAAACACGACGCTTCCGCGTTGATGAGGCAAAGCACGCTCGTCGGCATTTCGGGGTTTATCAGGGTGGCATGACACACAAAAGCAGGTATTCAGGAGAGATAATGAAGATTAAAAACAAAGGGATGGACAACAAAAATGCCGAGGCGATGTCCGCCAGGCGTTTGTTGCTGGGATCGGCGCTGGCTTTACTGCCCTTCGCGCAAAGCGCGTCGGCCGCGGCGGACGAGACGATTTTGGTGACCGCCGACGCGCAAAACAGCGTGACCGCGCCGGTCAAAGGGATCGTCGCCAAAGAGAGCGCCGCCGGCACCAAAACCGCCGTCCCGCTGCGCAAGACGCCGCAGTCCATCTCCGTGGTCACGCGCGAACAAATGAACGACCAGGAACCGGCGTCGGTCGCCGACGCGCTGAACTACACCAGCGGGGTAATCACCACCTACCGCGGCAACTCCAACCGCAATGACGAAGTGATCAGCCGTGGCTTCCGCTATGCGCCCAAGCTGCTCGACGGCCTGCACTTTGGCCTCTCGAGCCAAAACGGCGGCGCCGGGCAGATCGATCCCTGGCTGCTGGAGCGCGTGGAGATGGTGCACGGCCCGGCCGGCGTGCTGTACGGTCAGGTCAGCCCCGGCGGCGTGGTAGTGATGACCAGCAAGCGCCCTACCGCCCAGAGCATTCACGAAGTTAAATTCAGCACCGGCAACCGCCATCTGGCAGAGACGGCGTTCGATTTCGGCGGCAAGCTCAACGACGACAACACCCTGTTCTACCGCCTGAACGGCATCGCCAGAACCGAACATGAGTTCGTCAAAGACAGCAAGCAGCAACGGGTGGCCATCGCCCCGGCCTTCACCTGGCTGCCGAACGAAGACACCAGCTTTACGCTGCTGACCAGCTACCAGAACGACCCGAAAGCCGGGTCGCGCAACTTCCTGCCGCGCGCCGGCACGCTGTTCCCGACCAGCGCGGGCTACGTGCCTTACGATTTCAACGTCAGCGAGCCCAGCTTCAACAAGTCGCGGCGCGAGCAGGCGTCGATCGGTTACAGCCTCGAACATAACTTCAACGATGCGCTGTCGTTTACCCAGAACCTGCGCTTCACCCACCGTGATGAAGACTATAAATATCTGGTTTATAACGTAAACTCGAAGGTCAACGACCACACCGTCACCCGCATGGCGCAGCATGAAACGCAGATGACCAACGAGTTTGGCGTGGATAACCAGCTGAAGGGCCTGTTCGATACCGGCGAAGTGAAACACACCGTGCTGGGCGGACTGGATTATCGTTACAGCCATATCGATTCGAAGATGTATCGCGATCGCGGCAACGACTACCCGATCGACTGGGCTAACCCGACGCATAGCAGCATTGACGGCAGCGCGCTGACGCTGGCTTCCAGCGACTTGAAAACGCTGAATCAGGTCGGGGTGTATCTGCAGGACCAGCTGGAGTGGAATGACTGGAACCTGCTGCTGTCCGGCCGCCAGGACTGGTCGCAGGTCAACACCCGCGATCGCACCGTCGGCGGTAAAGAGCAGACCTACAACGATGCGCAATTTACCGGCCGCGCGGGATTGCTTTACGCCTTCGATAACGGCATTTCGCCGTACGTCAGCTATAGCACCTCGTTCGATCCTAACCTGTATCCGAGCGCGCCGGGCGCCGACCCGCTCAAGCCGACCACCGGCAAGCAAACCGAGGTGGGCGTGAAGTACCAGATCCCGGGCGGCAACACGCTGTTGACCCTTTCCTGGTTCGATATTACCCAACGCAACGTGGCGTCCTATAACCGTCTCACCTCCGCCTACGAGCAGATTGGCGAAGTGAAATCCAAGGGGATCGAGGCGGAAGTGCACGCTCAGCCGACGCCGGAGATCAAGCTGACCGCCGCCTATACCTACACCGACGTGGTGACCAAAGACTCCAATTCGGCGGATGAAATCGGCCACAGCCCGGCGGGCATCCCGCGCCATGCGGCATCCGCCTGGGGCAGCTACAGCTTCCTGAGCGGTGCGCTGAACGGCCTGACCGTCGGCAGCGGCGTGCGCTACATCGGCGATGCGCCGGCCGACGCCACCGGCCAGTACGACGTGCCGCACTACACGCTGTACGACGCCATGGTGAAGTATGACCTCGGTCAGGCTTCGTCGGCGCTGCGCGGCGCGGCGCTCCAGCTCAACGTGCAGAACCTGACGGACAAGAAATACGTTTCATCGTGCAGCGGCGAGTACGCCTGCTTCTACGGCAGCGGCCGCAGCATTATCGCTTCGGTCAACTACCGCTGGTAACGACAAGGGGCGGCCATCGCCGCCCCTTTCCCGCTTTCTCGCCGCCTTTACTCCTGCTTCAATTCCCGCAGATGTTTGTACACCGTGGCGCGCCCCATCGACAGCACGTTGGCGATGTAATCCGCCGCGCTTTTAGCCTTGAACGCCCCCTGATGATAGAGATCGCTAACCAGGCGACGCTTCTGCTCGCGGCTCAGCGCGCCGAGCGCAGCGTTCTCACGCCGCAGCCAGTCATGCAGGAAGGTGTTGATCTTCTCCTGCCAGTCGTCTTTGAACAGCTGTTGCGGCTGCGGCTGCAATCGCGTGACCGATAAAAACATATCCAGCGCGTTGCGGGCATCCTCGAACATCGCGGTGCTCAGGTTGATGCACAGCAGATAGCTGGGGTTGCCCTGCTCGTCGCGCGCGGCGATGCTCACCGAACGCATCTTTTTGCCGTCCCAGTTCAGCTTTTCATAGGGGCCGGTCACGCTGACGTCGTCGTCGAGCGTGAAGTCCTCCAGCCCGGCGTCATCGCCCGGCTTGCGTTTCGACAGGTTGTTCGCCAGATAGGCTATCTTGTTGGTGGTCAAATCGTGGATCACCACTTCCACATTCGGGAAAAACAGCGCCGCGATGCCGTCGGCGACCGACCGCAAAAGTTCGAGTTGAGAAGAAGTGTTCGGCACGCTGGGGTGTCTCCGTATAGCCCGGTTTGGTTTGCTGTTCAGCCGCTTAGCATACCGCAGTTGCCGCCGCTTGCCGAGTGGGCCGGCGGCGGCCGCGCCTGCTTCGCCGGTTATTCCGCCTCGGCGCCGTGCTGATAAAACACGTAGCTCTCGCGCGCCAGACTGTCGCGCACCCGATAACGCCAGACCAGGCCAAGCGCGGTAAACCAGAGTGGCATGCTGCACAGCGCGATCAGCGTATCGCGATCGAACACCATCAGCACCAGCGTAAAGGCGAAGAACGCCAGCGTCAGCCAGGCCATCACGACCCCGCCCGGCATTTTGAAGTGGGAAGCGGCATGCAGTTCCGGTCGTTTCTGGCGATACACCAGATAAGCGACCAAAATCATGCCCCAGCTGTAAACCACCAGGATCGCCGCCACGGTGGAGACGATGGTGAACAGCGTCATCACGTTCGGCACCAGCACCAGCAGCAAGGTGCCGGCCACCATGCAGAAGCAGGAAAACAGCAGGCTGCGGATCGGAATGGCGGTGGTGCGCGACAGAATGCGGAACTGGCCGTGGGCGTGTTTTTCCATCGACAGGCTGTACAGCATGCGGGTGCTGGAATAGACCCCGCTGTTGGCCGAGGACATCGCCGAGGTCAGCACCACAAAGTTGATTATCGCAGCGGCGGCCGGCAGCCCCGCCTGATCGAACAGCATCACGAACGGGCTGCTGTCCGGTGAGATATGGCTCCACGAGGTAACGGCGATAATGGTCAGCATCGAGCACACGTAGAAGACGATGATGCGCGCCGGGATGGCGTTGATCGCCTTCGGCAGCACCTTCTCGGGGTTTTTGGTCTCCGCCGACATCGTGCCCAGCAGTTCGATGCCGGTGCAGGAGAAAATGGCGATCTGGAAACCGGCGAAGAAACCGAAGATGCCGTGCGGCATGAAAATGGCGGGATCGGTGACGTTATGCAGCGATGCGGTCACGCCGTCCGGCGAGGTCCAGCCGCTGAACACCATCCAGGCGCCGGTGGCGATCAGCGCGACGATCGCCACCACCTTGATCATGGCGAACCAGAATTCGGCCTCGCCGAACATCTTGACCGACAGCATGTTGAACAGACACAGGAACCCCAGCGTCAACAGCGCCGGCAGCCAGGGCGAAACGTTCGGCAGCCAATATTGCACATAGCCGCCGCACACCACCACGTCGGCGATGCAGGTCACCACCCAGCTCAGCCAGTAGGACCAACCGAGAAAAAAGCTGGCGCGCGGCCCCAGGTATTCCGAGACGAAATCGGCGAACGAGCGGTAATCGAGCCGGGTGAGCAGCAGTTCCCCCATCGCTCTCATCACCATAAACATGAAAAAGCCGACGATGGCGTAAGTCAGCACGATGGAGGTGCCCGACAGCGCGATGGTCTTACCGGAGCCCATAAACAGCCCGGTGCCGATGGCGCCGCCGATCGAAATCAGTTGAATGTGGCGCGCACTTAGTCCGCGCTGCAGGGTTTGGGCACAGTGAGGCCCCTCGGCTGAACCTGGGCTCAGCCGATCGCAGTGGTTTTTTGTCATGGTGTTACCTGTCCGTCGTTAAGGCGATTAAGCAACCGATGTGCGGTTGCAGCAGGAATGAAACGCCCGAGGGCGCTCTAACCGGCAAAAAAATTCAGACCAAACGCTGCCCGCCCCGTTGTGACAGGGAGGTAATAATAATGGATGCCTGGAAAATGCTCGCGTGAGCCGTCGTATCGCCCACGTTTGGCGTACAAAGCCCGAGCGTGGTGGGTAAACTCTAAAATATCAAATGGTTATGCTTTCCCTTGTGCAACAAAAAAACGACGCCGGAGCCGTTTTAACATTAATTTAACTCTGGCGAGGGGAAATGCCATTGTCAACATGGCAGTTAAATAAAATGAAACTTTTTGATCACATTCAAGCTTCTGAAAAATAGATAAAAAGGCTTTTTATGCGTTTTATATGCATAAAGTATGCATGTTCACGCTCACCGCCGAATAAAAGTAATTAACTATTCATTTACGCTCGGCGGGCGGCGAAAAACCGTCCGCTGGCCCGATGAGCGAGGGGCTAACAACCGGCATAATTAGTGGTAAATTAAGCGTCGCAAAGTGTTATGCGCTTGCTAATCCACGGTTAAACGAAATAAATACCTCTAATATATAAAGGTTGGTTATGGAAAAGCTATCCTACGCTTCAGACAGCAGCACCACCGCTTGGGCTACATATCTGCAACAAATCGATCGCGTCGCCCCTTACCTCGGCGAGCTGTCACGCTGGGTTGATACGCTGCGTCACCCTAAGCGCGCTTTGATTGTCGATATCCCGCTGCAGATGGACGATGGCACCATCCGCCACTTCGAAGGCTTCCGCGTACAGCACAACCTGTCGCGCGGGCCGGGTAAAGGCGGTATCCGCTTCCACCCTGACGTCGATCTGAACGAAGTGATGGCCCTGTCCGCCTGGATGACCATCAAGTGTGCCGCAGTCAACCTGCCGTACGGCGGCGCCAAGGGCGGCATCCGCGTCGACCCGTTCAAACTGTCTGAAGGTGAACTGGAGCGACTGACCCGCCGCTACACCAGCGAAATCGGCTTCATCATTGGGCCACAGAAAGACATTCCTGCGCCGGACGTCGGCACCAACGCCAAAGTGATGGCCTGGATGATGGACACCTACTCCATGAACCACGGCACCACCATCACCGGCGTGGTCACCGGCAAGCCAATCCACCTCGGCGGCTCTCTGGGCCGTGAGAAAGCGACCGGCCGCGGCGTGTTCGTCACCGGCAGCGAAGTGGCCAAGCGTCTGGGCGTGCAGATCGAAGGCGCCAAAGTGGCGGTGCAAGGCTTCGGTAACGTGGGCAGCGAAGCGGCGCGCCTGTTCGTCGGCGTCGGCGCTCGCGTCGTCACTATCCAGGACCACTCCGCTACCCTGTTCAACGCCAACGGCATCGACCTGACCGCGCTGACCGAATACCAGGCCAAGCACAAGCAGATCGCCGGTTTCCCTGGCGCCAGCGAGATCGAAAGCGAAGCGTTCTGGTCGGTTGACATGGACATCCTGATCCCGGCCGCGTTGGAAGGCCAAATCACCCGCCAGCGCGCCGAAATCCTCAGCGCCAAGCTGGTGCTGGAAGGTGCTAACGGCCCGACCTTCCCGGATGCGGACGACATTCTGCGCTCCCGCAACATCACCGTGGTGCCTGACGTTATCTGTAACGCCGGCGGCGTAACGGTCAGTTACTTCGAGTGGGTGCAGGACATGGCGAGCTACTTCTGGAGCGAGTCCGAAATCAACGAGCGCATGGACAAGATCATGACCGACGCGATGGTTCATGTCTGGAACAAGGCTGAAGAGAAAGAGTGCAGCCTGCGCACCGCCGCTTACATCGTGGCTTGTGAGCGCATCCTGACCGCACGTAAAGAGCGCGGCATCTACCCTGGTTGATGCCCGTTTCCCGGCCTGCTTCGGCAGGCCGGATTTTCCTCAACGCAAACAGCGCTTCAATACCTTACCGGTGCTGGTCATCGGCAAACGTTCGACGAATTCAATGATGCGCGGATATTTGTACGCCGCCAGCCTCTCCTTGCTCCAGGCGATAAGCGTCTCCTCCTCGACCAGCTCCTCGCTCTCCTTCAGCACCACCACCGCTTTGATCTCTTCGCCCAGCGACGGATGCTCTACGCCGATCACCGCCACCAACGACACCGCCGGATGGCGAATCAACGCCTCTTCAATCTCGCGTGGATAGACGTTGAAGCCGCCGCGAATGATCATGTCCTTGGCCCGATCGACGATAAAATAGAAGCCGTCGGCGTCGCGGCGCGCCAGATCGCCGGTGCGGAACCAGCCGTTCTCCAGCACTTCCGCCGTCGCCTCCGGCCGATTCAGATACCCCTTCATGATGTTATGGCCACGCACGGCAATCTCCCCCACCTGGTCGACACCGTCGATCGGCCGCCCGACGGCGTCCAGCAAACGCACCTCCACGCCCCAGATCGGCTGGCCGATGGAACCGGGCTTGGTCACCCGATGCGGATGGTTGAAGGTGGCGACCGGGCTGGTTTCCGATAGCCCGTAGCCTTCGTGAATATCGATGCCGAAACGGCGCGAAAAATCCTCCAGAATTTGCACCGGCAGACTGGCGCCGCCGGACACCGCCATGCGCAGCGTGCTGCGCAGGCGTTCGATATCCGTATGCTCGTCAAGCGCATTCAGCAGCGCCCAGTACATGGTCGGCACGCCGGCGAAGAACGTAATCCCGTGCCGCTGCATCAGCGCGATGGCCTGCGCGGCGTCGAAACGCTCGACCAGCACCAGCGTGGCCGCGGAGGCGAAACCGGCGTTCATCTGCACCGACGAACCGAAGGTATGAAACAGCGGCAACGTGACCAGATGGCGATCGGGGCGCGTTTCCGAACCGTCAAACAGCCGCACCGATCCCAGCGCATTGAACACCAGGTTGGCGTGGGTCAGCTCCGCCCCTTTGGCGCGACCGGTGGTGCCGCTGGTGTACAGCACCACCGCCGTGTCGTTTTCCGCCGTCGCCGCCGAAGCGAACTCGCTGGCCTGCGGGGCTATCGCCGCACTGAAACGTTCCCCCTCGAGCGGCAGTCGATCGCCGATGATAAACACCTCGCGGCAGGCCTTCGCCTGCGCCGCGGCATGCAGCGCCTCTTCCCCCAGCGGCAGTCCGCTGTGGCCCTCAAAGCAAAACAGCGCCACGGCGGCGGAATCCGCCAGGTAATAATCGAATTCGGCGCTTTTGAGCAAAATATTGAGCGGCACCACTACCGCGCCGCTTTTGAGAATGCCGTAATAGATCGCCGCAAACTCCGGGCGGTTACTGCAGGCCAACGCCACCCGTTCACCGGGCTGCACGCCGCGCGCGACCAGCAGATTCGCCACGCGGTTAGCCATCTCGTTCAGCGCCCGATAGCTGAGCGGGATATCGTCCTGAATCACCGCCGGCCGTTCCGGCCAGGTGCGCGCACTCTCTTCAAGCAAGGTTGCCAAATTCAGCATCGGGGTTCCTCCCTGGGGTAATGGCGGCGGTTAAAAATGCCGCAGTATCACGAGTATAGATAGGCGTTTCGCGGTTCGCATTCCCAGGGGCGCTGGGCTATACCTTAGGCAATCCCCATCCTGCAGGAGTTGTGATCATGAGCAAGAAAAAGATCCTGATGCTGGTCGGCGACTACGCCGAAGATTATGAAACCATGGTGCCGTTTCAGGCGCTGCAGATGATCGGCCATCAGGTGGATGCCGTGTGTCCCGGCAAAGCCGTCGGTGACTACATCCAGACGGCGATCCACGACTTCGACGGCGCGCAAACCTACAGCGAAAAACCCGGCCATCGCTTTACCCTCAATGCCGACTTTGCCGCCGCTAAAGAAGAACGCTACGACGCACTGCTGATCCCCGGCGGCCGGGCGCCGGAGTACCTGCGTTTGAATCCCGAGGTGATCGCGTTGGTGCAGGCGTTTGACGCCGCGAAAAAACCGATCGCCGCCGTTTGCCATGGCCCGCAGCTGCTGGCGGCGGCCGGCGTGTTGAAAGGCCGCACCTGCAGCGCCTATCCGGCCTGCGCGCCGGAGGTGCGGCTTGGCGGCGGCCATTATGCCGAGATCGGTATCGATCAGGCGCACGTCGACGGCAACCTGGTCACCGCCCCGGCCTGGCCGGCGCATCCGCAGTGGTTGGCGAAGTTTGCCGAGCTGCTGCAACAGTGACGCAGCGCTAGCGGAGCTGCTCGATAAGGAAATGGATATCGTACAGCCAGCGTTTGGCGCGCGCGGAGCGCACCAGCATAGACACGCACAGCGGCCGGGTGTGTTCTTTGCAGGCGGAGGGCGAGAACCAGCGCCCGGTATTGCTCGGCGGCTGGAAATAAAGCTCGTGGTTATAGTTGCTGCTGTCGACGCCGAAGGTGTCGAAGTAGCGGCGCATCAGCGTGTTGGAATCGCTGAACGACAGGTGGAGCGCGGTGTTGATCTCGGTTTCCGGGGTGATTGTCACGCCCTTCTTCAGCCGCCCTGGCGCGTTGAATGCGGCGATTAGCGTGATGACCTGTTGCTGAATGTCTTCTGTCATGACGACCTCGAGCCGGTGTTAATAGGGGTAAATGCGTTCTTCTGTCTGACTCTGCCCGCCGCGGCGAGTTCGGGACGCCGGGCGGGTTTTCTGTTTCTTTACGTTTTCCGGCAGTAAAACGCACGCCGAGGGCTAGCGGCTGAGCGTGGTCTTGTCGGCGATGATGCCGTCCCCCTGCCGTTCGGCGGCGATGCCGCCGCCCAGCACTTTATACAGGGTGGCCTGATTGTCGTACGCAGTCTGCTGTGCGGCGATCAGCGACTGCTGCGCGGTATACAGCGTGCGCTGCGCGTCCAGCAAGGTCAGATAGCTGTCCACGCCCTGACGGTAGCGCAGTTCGGCGAGACGATAATATTGCTGCGCCGCCGTGACATAGCCGTTTTGCGCCGCCAGCTGTTCCTGCAGCGTTGCCTTGCGCGCCAACGCATCGGCGGTTTCCTGAAACGCCGTCTGCACCGCCTTCTCATAGGTGGCGACATACAGATCTCTCTGCGCTTTGCTGTAGTTCAGCTGCGAAGTGTTGTAGCCGCCGCTGAAGATCGGCAGGCTGATGCTCGGCGCAAACGACCAGACGCCCGCCCCGTGGCTGAACAGCGACGAGAGCTCACCGCTGCCCACGCCGCCGCTGGCGGTCAGGCTGATCGAGGGGAAGAACGCCGCGCGGGCCGAACCGATATTGGCGTTGGCGGACTTCAGGTTGTGCTCGGCCTGCAGTACGTCCGGCCGCTGCAGCAATACCTGCGAAGAGATGCCGGACGGCAGATCGCGCATGATCCCGCCCAGCGCGTCGATGCTGCCCGGCAGCAGGTTTTCCGGCACGCTTTGCCCCACCGCCAGATCCAGGGCGTTTTTCGCCTGTGCGGCGCTGGTGGCGTAACTGGCAGCGTCAGCGCGCGCCTGTTGATAGACGGTCTCCGCCGACGCCACGTCGACCAGCGACGAGATGCCGTGTTGTTGGTTCTTGCGCGTCACCTCCAGCGATCGTTTGGCGCTTTCCATCGTCTGCTGCGCCACCGCCAGATTGCTGCGCTCGGCCGCCACCGCCACCCAGTCGGTGACGATATCGGCGATCAGCGTCAGGCGGGTGCTTTTCGCCGCTTCGGAGTTAGCCAGATAGGTTTCGAACGCCGCCCGCGACAGGCTGGCGTTTTTGCCGAACAGATCCAGTTCAAAGGCGCTGACGCCGGCCTGCGCTTCGTAACTCTGGCTGATGGCCGTGGCATTGCCGTTGCCGGTCAGCGAACGCCCGCGGCTGCCGTCGGCGGTGGCGTTGATCGTCGGCAACAGCGCCGCCCGCTGCTCGCCGTACAGCGCACGCGCCGACGCGATATTGGCGATCGCCTCGCGCAGATCGCGGCTGCTGTTCAGCCCCATCGCCACCACCTGCCGCAGCCTGGCGTCCTGCACATAGTCGCGCCAGGCGACGTCCGGGTAGCTCAGCGCCTGCTTGCCGGCGGCCTCGCCCTGCGGCAGCGTGGCCGCTATCGGCGCCGTCGGCCGCTGATAGTCAGGATCCAGCGAAATACAGCCTGCCAACAGCAGCGGTAAAGTTAACATCATGACTCGTTGCAACACGTTATTCTCCTGCCTGTGGCGGCCTGCTGGCGGCGCGGCGGCTAAACACGCGGCGCACCAGCACATAAAACAGCGGGACGAAAAAGATGGCCAATAGGGTCGCGGTAATGGTGCCGCCGATAATGCCGGTACCGATGGCGATGCGGCTGTTGGCCCCGGCGCCGCTGGATACCGCCAGCGGCAGCACCCCGGCGGTAAACGCCAGCGAGGTCATCAGGATCGGCCGCAGACGCATGCGCGCCGCGTGGATCGCCGCGCCAATCAGCGTTTCACCGCGCTGGTGCATCTCTTCGGCGAACTCGACGATCAAAATGGCGTTTTTCGCCGACAAACCGACGATGGTGAGCAGCGCCACCTGGAAGTAGATATCGTTTTCCAGCCCGCGCAGCGTGATCGCCAGCAGAGAACCGACGATGCCCATCGGCACCACCAACATCACCGCAAACGGAATCGACCAACTCTCATACAGCGCCGCCAGGCACAGGAACACCACGATGAGCGAAATGGCGTACAGCGACGATGCCTGGCCGCTGGTCAGCCGCTCCTGATAGGAGAGCCCGCTCCAGGAATAGCTGCTGCCGGCGGAGAATTTCGCCGCCAGTTTTTCCATCTCGCTCATCGCCGTGCCGGAGCTGACGCCGGCGGCACCCTGTCCGGTGATCTCGAACGACGACAGCCCGTTATAGCGCGACAGGTTTTCCGGGCCGTAGATCCAGTGTGAGGAAGCAAAAGCGGAGAACGGCGTCATGCTGCTGTCGCCCGCCGCGTTAGTGCCGCGCACAAACCATTTGTCGAGATCTTCCGGCTTGGCGCGATACGCTACGTCGCCCTGCATATAGACCTTTTTCACCCGGTTGCGATCGATAAAGTCGTTGACGTAGGTGCTGCCGAACGCGCTGCTAAGCGTGCTGTTGACGTCGCCGGCGCTCAGGCCGAGCGCCTGCAGTTTGCCGCTGTCGATCTCCACCTGCAGCTGCGGCGTGTCCGGCAAGGTGTTGGCGCGCACCGCCAACAGCGACGGATTGCCGGCGGCGGCGGCGACGATCTGATCGCGCATCGCCTGCAGTTCGGCGCGGGTGGTAGCCCCTTTGGCCTGCAGCTCGAAGGTAAAGCCGTCGGACTGGCCGAAGCCGTCGATCGCCGGTGGGCTCATGGAGAACACCTGGGCGTCGCGCAGCGAGGCGAAATGCGCCATGGCGCGTTTGGCGATGGCGTCGGCGGTGTTTTCGCTGCCGCCGCGTTGGCTCCAGTCTTTGAGGCTGACGAACGCCATGCCGGCGTTTTGCCCGCTGCCGCTGAAACCGAAGCCGTTGATGGTGAAAATGGTGCTGACGTTGGCCTTTTCCTGTTCGAGGAAATAGGCGGTGACCGCCTCGCTCACCGCTGAGGTGCGGGCGTTGGTCGCGCCGGCCGGCAAGGTGTACTGCACCATGACCGAACCCTGATCCTCATTGGGCAGAAAGCCGGTCGGCAGGCGCAGGTACATCACGGCGGCGGCGATCAGCAGCAGGCCGTACAGCAGCAGGTAGCGCGTCGGCCGGTGGATCACCCTGCCGACCTTGTCGGCGTACTTCTCCTGCAGCCGGTTATAGCCGCGGTTGAATTTACCCAGCAGCCCTTTGTCGGTCTGTTCTTCATGCGACGCTTTCAGCAACGTGGCGCACAGCGCCGGCGCCAGCGTCAACGCCAGCACGACCGACAGCACCATCGAGGAGACGACGGTGATCGAGAACTGACGATAGATCACCCCGGTTGAACCGCCGAAGAACGCCATCGGCAGGAACACCGCCGACAGCACCAGCGCGATGCCGACCAGCGCGCCGGTGATCTCGCGCATCGATTTCTCCGTCGCCTCGCGCGGCGGCAGCTTATCTTCGCGCATCACGCGTTCGACGTTTTCCACCACCACGATGGCGTCGTCCACCAACAGCCCGATCGCCAACACCATGCCGAACAGCGTCAGGGTATTGATCGAGTAGCCGAACGCCGCCAGCACGCCGAAGGTGCCCAGCAACACCACCGGCACGGTGATGGTTGGGATCAGCGTGGTGCGCAGGTTTTGCAGGAACACGAACATCACCACCACCACCAGGACCACCGCCTCGAACAGCGTTTTCACCACCTCCTCGATCGAGATGTTGATGAAGTCGGTGCTGTCTTTCGGGTAGGCCACCTTATAACCGTGCGGCATCGCGCTTTGGTATTCCGCCACTTTGGCCTTCACCAGTTTGGCGGTATTGAGCGCGTTGGCGCCCGCTGCCAGCTTGACCGCGATCCCCGCCGCCGGGTGACCGTTGAGGTGCGCGCTGGCGGAATAGTCTTCATTGCCGAGCTCAACCCGCGCCACGTCGCCCAAGCGCACCAGCGCGCCGCTGCTGTCGCTTTTCAGGATGATATTGCGGAACTGTTCCGGCGTTTGCAGCCGCGACTGCGCCTTCACCGTGGCGGTCAGCTGCTGATCGGCGGCGGCCGGCAGATCGCCGATTTTACCGGCGGATACCTGGGTGTTTTGCGCCTCGATCGCCGTCTGCACGTCGGACGGCATTAGCGCATAGGCCGCCAGCCTGGTCGGATCCAGCCAGATGCGCATCGCATATTCCGAGCCGAACACCTGCACGTCCCCTACGCCCTCGATGCGCGACAGCGGATCCTGCAGGTTGCTGACCAGGTAGTCGGAAATGTCGGCCATCGTCGCCTTGTCGCTCTCGTCATACAGCCCGACGATCAGCAGGAAGCTGCTCTGGGATTTCTTGACCGTCACGCCCTGGGCAGTGACCGCGCTCGGCAGGCGGCTCTCCGCCTGCTGCACCTTGTTTTGCACCTGCACCTGCGCGATATCCGGATCAGTACCCTGATCAAAGGTGACGTTGATGCTGACCGAGCCGCTGGAACTGCTGGTCGATGAAAAATACAGCAGACCGTCCAGGCCGGTGAGCTGCTGCTCTATCACCTGGGTGACACTGTTTTCCAGCGTTTCCGCGTCCGCCCCCGGATAGGTGGCGGAGATGGAGATCTGCGGCGGTGACACGTCCGGGTACTGCGAGATGGGCAACGAATTGATCGACATCAGGCCGCACAGCATGATGATGATGGCGATCACCCAGGCGAACACCGGGCGGCGGATAAAGAACTGCGCCATATTACTGCTCTCCGCTTTGGGCTTTGTCGACCGAGACGGCGACCGGTTTCACCGCCGCGCCGATCGTCACCTTGCTGGTGCCTTCGACGATCAGGCGATCGCCCTCGTTCAGCCCGCTGCCAATCAGCCAGTTGCTGCCCACCACCCGCTCGGCGACAACGGTGCGCTGCGCCACTTTGTTTTGCTCGTCCACCACCAACGCGGTGGCTTCGCCCTTGGCGTTACGGGTGATGCCCTGCTGCGGCGCCAGAATGGCTTTGGGGTCGACGCCGTTGTCCACCGTGGCGTGCACATACATGCCCGGCAGCAGCTCATGCTCGGGGTTGGGGAACACGGCGCGCAGCGTGACCGAGCCGGTGGCCTCATCCACCGCCACCTCGGTCAGCTCCAGTTTGCCGGCATGGGCATAAGGCGAGCCGTCTTCCAGTTTGATAGCGACCGGCGTCACCGCCCCGCGCTGCAGAGCGGCCTGCTGGCGACGCAGTTTGAGCAACTGGGCGCTGGACTGGGTAAGGTCGACATAGATCGGATCCAGCGCGCGGAGGGTGGTCAACGCATCGCTTTGGCCGGCGGTCACCAACGCGCCCGGCGTCACCGACGAAATGCCGATGCGCCCGGTGATGGGCGCACGCACCTGGGTATAGCCGAGATTGATGCGCGCCGTTTCCAGCGCCGCCTGATACTGCGCCACCGACGCCACGGCCTGCAGATACGCGGCTTTGGCGTCGTCCGCGTCCTGTTTGGAAACGCCGTTTTCTTTCACCAGCGCCGCATAGCGCTGCGATTTGAGCCGGGTGGATTGCACCGTCGCCTGGGCGTTTTTCAGCTGGGCTGAGGCCTGATCGTAGCTGGCCTGATAGCTGGCGGGGTCAATTTGATACAACACTTGCCCGGCCTTCACCTCCGCCCCCTCGGTGAACAACCGCTGTTTGATGATGCCGTCAACCTGCGGCCGCACGTCGGAGGTCATGGTGGCGTTGACTCGGCCGGTCAGCTCGCTGCTCAGGGTCACTGGCTGGCCGCGCAGCGTGACGACGCCGACCTCCTGCTCACCGCCCGCTCCCGCCGGTGCGCCGGCGTTTTGTCCGTCGCAGGCGGCCAGCAGCAGCGACAGCCCGAGCACCAAAAGCATTTTCCTCTGCATGGCAATACGATCCTATTGAGAATGATTATTCTCAATATATCGAATGCCGGAATTCGCTTCTGAAAGGGTTGCGTAAGGATAGCGTAAAATCTTTTCGGGCTGTAAAACGCGCAGCGTGGTTGATTTACCCTAATTTGCGCGCCAGCGTCAGCGCCAAAACCGTGGTGATGCTGATGCCTGCCGCCCCCAGGAAAACGGCGGATGAGCTACCGGGAATGAACGCCATAAAGGATGACAAGAACTGGCCGGAGAATATCGCCATCGATAAATAGGCCAGATTTCGCCCCCGGGTGCGGGGGTGACTTCGTTCTACGGTCATATGATTAACCAACGGCACCGAGAAGCCGAACCCGCATCCCATCAGAATACCGCCGGCAACAAATGCCGCAGTCCCGTGCGCAGAGGCGAAGATCAGATGCGCTGCGGCATAGCAGAAAAACGCCGCGCCAAGCGCGCCGTTTTCTCTGATTAAAGCCACCAACCTGGGCATCAGCGCGGCGGCGAAAACGGCGATAAGCGAGATAAACGACAGGAAGTATCCCGTTTGCGCTGCCCCGATATTCATGTGGTGGAAATGCTGTGGGATGACAATGATCCCGGTGAAGAAGCAGATCATGGAAAGCACTGCGGAAAAATAGACCGTTGTTAAGCTGCCGGCGCCGGTGGAACTGGCATCACCGCGCTGAACGCTGTCTGATTCGCCCACATCAGGCTGGGGTTTGGGCACATACAGCCACTGCATCGCCAGCAACACCCAGGCGACAAGATACAACAGGAAGGGCCAGCGCCAGCCGAGCGTCGCCAACAGCCCGCCGATAAACAGAAAGATGACGCCGCCCAGCTCGATCGACATGCCTTGCGAAGCGATCATTTTCAAACGCGCCTGCCCGCTGTAAAAAGCAGAAATCAGACCGGTGCCGGCTGACATCACGATCGCCGTTGCGCCGCCAAGCAGCAGGCGGTCGAGCATCACCGGCCAAAAGCCGCGAAGCAACAGCCCCCCCGCCCCAAGCAGGCCATACAACAACAGTCCCCAGCTGAGCGCCGCGTAAACGCCCGCCTTGTCAATAAAACGCCCGGCGAAGGGGCCAAATATCACCACGCCCAACGACGGCACGGTGACCAACCAACTGGCCGCTGAAGGCGTGCCCAACTGATTCGCGATTTCCGTCAAACCAGGAACGATCACGCAACCGACCATGATCGTCAGACAGGCCACGGCCAAGAGCGTAAACGCCGCCATTTTTCTTAATTCACGCATAAAGCGCCTCACTGTAATATCCATTAGATGGATGATTCATCCAATATACGGACGATATTCTTGAGGCTTCCGTTCAACATGTCAACGCGCAAACTGTAAACCGAATGTCAATCACGCCCTGGCAACGTTCGGCGAACCCCTGCGGTTGCGGTTAGATCGCTGCAATGATTGGCAGGCGCTTTTTGGCAATCCATGCGCTTTGCCATTCAATGAGCGTTGACATCGCCCACATCCGGCAACACAATAATGACCATTATTCGGATATAAAGTCCATTATTCGGATATTCAAAAATCGATATCAACCACACTCCATCCCGCCGTTTCTAAGTCGGCGACAATCTAAGTGAGACGCTCATGAGTAAAGAAATTTCACGTCGTAATATCATCAAGCGCATTCCGCTGTTGGCTGGCGGCGCCTTGCTTTCTCAATCCCTGTTGTCTTCCGCTATTGCGGCACCATCATCCGCCCTACCGGCGGCGGCGCGGAAAGGCGCGTTTACTGATGCGGGCGCTTCGCTCGATAAATCATTGATTTCCTATTATCAGGTGCCGATGCAGAAACGTCTGAAAATCAATGAGAAAGGCATTCAGGGCAAGCCCTACGCCGAGTTCTTCGACAGCAATCTGGATGCGCCCGTAGAGATGATCCGCGCGCTGGAACAGGGGCCGTTGGCAAAAGAACACATTCTTCAACCCACGAAAGCGGGCCTGAAAACCCTATTGGAACGTTTTGACGAGTTTCCGGTATCGGGTTACGCCGTCGTTGAGGAGGGTGGCCCCTGCGCCTATGCGCAAAGCCGCCATATTTTTCCGGGCGTGACCACGGAGATGTTCAAGTGGTGGTTCTGCTGGCACCCGATCGAGAGCGAACGCTACTATCTGTGGTTCCCTCATGCTCATATCCACAACTCGGTTGTCGATCCCAAGCGTCTGGCGGATACCCGTCTGTCCTACGCTGAGCGGCTGTACGGCAACCCTAACCACATTACCGAGTACATTGGCGATAACTATCTGGACGGCGTTATCCATTTCAATGCGCCGGAAAGCTTCGGCGTCGAGAGCGAGTTGCTCAAAAAGCATCGCTTTACCTTTAACGCCAGCGGCATCATCACGCCTTATGATGCGCAATCAACGCCGCTGGTGCTGATGATTCATCTGGGACGCGACACGCCGCAAGGGATGGAAATGGTCAACCGTTACTGGATCGGCACGCATGAATCCTGGGATAGATTCGACAAGTTCCCTGACGGCGGAAAACGCTCGCGCGAATACATCGCAAAAGCGGGGATGACGAAAGCGTCGCTGGAAGGCTTTGCCTATGAAATGGCCGTCCACGATATGACGGAGTTCTCTTCGCTCGGCCGTTTTCTGCCTGAGATTTATGCCCGGTTCGGCAACAGCTGACCGCCGCCTTCCCTCGCCAACGCAGCGCCGGGAGCGAGGCATGCTGGCCCCGGCGTTCAGCACCTGCCAGGCCAAACGCCCCGGCTTGTTATGCCAGCATCGCTTCGATTTCCGCTTTGCACTGCATCAGCGAACCGAGCAGATGGTCAAACTTTTCCTCGAAACGCATGGCTGGAACCGCAATGGATATGGCGTAAAGCTCGTTGACGCCGATATTGAGGTAAACGCCGACGCCGCAGACGCCGCGAGCGTGCTCTTCGCGATCGATGGCGTAACGACGGATCCTGGTCTCCCGAATGTCCTCCAGTATGGATGAGACGGTTCTGAGGGTGTTATCCGTTCTGACATCCGGCTGGCCGCCGAGCAGATCCGCAATTTTTTCGTCAGGCAGCTCGGCCAGAATGGCTTTGCCATGCGCCGTGCAGTGGCACGGAAAGGCGGTGCCAACGGCTGATACGACGCGAAGTTCCTGATCGGAAACAAACTGGCCCACCGATACCGCGTGGCTGCCGCGGTAGACACACAAATCGACGGTTTCACGGGTGCGACGGCCCAGCGTTTCCATCGCCGGTCTTGCCAGGGTGATCACATCCGTATGCGCGGAGGCCGCCAGACGGGCGAGCGCCGGCCCTAATTGAACGCCGCCGCTGCCGGTGATGAGCAGCTGTTGCGATTCAAGCGAGGTGACCAAACGGTGTACGGTGGTGCGCGGCAACCCCGTTTCCCGGGATAATTGAGAGATGGTCATGCCCTTCGGTTGAATTTCCAGCGCCCGTAACAGGGTGGCGGCCCGGGCAATTACCTGTGAGCCGCTGTTATCCGCGTCATTACTCATCGCAATGTTCCGAATTGAATGGAGTCAGGCCGAGAGAATACCACAGGATGTCCGCATGTTGGATAGGTTGAACGGGACGCCGGGGCACTCCCTCTCGGCGACCGTGTCAATCAACGCCCTATCACGCGTCGTGTTTCGGCAACTGGCTGGTCACACAGTGAATGCCGCCCCCGCCGGCGGCGATGGCGTCGATCTCCAGCTGCACCACTTTGCGCTGCGGATAGAGCGCCGTCAGCAGCTCAAACGCCGCTTTATCCGCCTGCGGATCGCCAAACTCAGGGGCGATCACCGCGCCGTTGATGACGAAGTAATTGATGTAGCCCGCCGCAAAATCGGGATTGTTGCGGCTGAAACGACTGTCGCGCGGCGCCAGCGGCGGCGAAAGCGTATGCACCTGCAGCTTGCGGCCGTCGGCGTCGGTCGCCTGCTTGAGGATCGCCAGATGCGCCTGGGTGACCGCATGATCATAAGAATCCGGATCGGTATCCAGGTTGGCCACCACCACGCCCGGCCGCACGAAGCGAGCGTAAAAATCGACGTGGGCGTCGGTAATGTCCCGGCCTTTGATCCCCGGCAACCAGATAATTTTACGCAGGCCGAGCATCGCCTTCAGCTCCTGCTCCACCCGATCGCGGTTCCAGCCTGGATTACGGTTTGCATTCACCCAACTGCTCTCGGTCATGATGCCGGTGCCGCGCCCATCCACCTCAATACCGCCGCCTTCGCCCACCAGTGCGCTGCGGCGCGGTTGAGCGACGCCGTATTTTTTGGCGGCGAACGCCGCCAGACGCGCATCCTTGGCATGCCGCTGTTTATTGCCCCAACCGTTGAAGTTGAAATCCACCGCGCCCAGCGCACCGGCGTCGTTAACGACGAAATTGGCGCCAATGTCACGCATCCAGATGTCATCCAGCTCGGTGACGACATAGCTGACGTTCTGGCTGCCGCAGGTGGCCTCCGCCAGCTGCCGTTCGTGCGCGCGGCAAAATACCGTCAGCGGCTGAAACTCGGCGATGGCACGGGCGATGCGCCCCTGCGCCGCCTGTACATCCGCCGTGAATCCGCCCCAGATGGCCTTCTGGGCGCCGAAGGCGAGAAACGCCCGCAGCTGAGGTTCCCCTTCGTCGGGCATCCGCCTGGCCGGATTAAGCGCAGCTTGTGCGTGACCGCGTAATGGAAAGCCCAACGATGCCGTCAAGCCGACGCCGGCCACTGCCGAAAGCTGCTTGATGAAGGTGCGACGCGATGACATAAAAAACCTCTTTTAATTAATTTAAATTCAAATAGTTAACCGGGAATCTCACTCTCCGGCAATTGAATCTCATGCTAGTCTTCCCAGGCTGCCGCAACAAACGATATATTTAGTGGATATCTGATTAGACAGGCTTATCGATAATGTTAAAACACTGGCCCCCTCTGAACGCCCTGCGCGGTTTTGAAGCGGCGGCGCGTCTGGGCAGTTTTCATCAGGCCGCCGAAGAGCTGCACCTTACCCAGTCGGCGATCAGCCAGCAAATCCGCAGCCTTGAGGCATTTTTGGAACAGCCTCTGTTCTTTCGCACCGGCCGCAGCGTAACGCTGACCGACGCCGGCCAGGATCTGTTCAGCACCGCGCAGGTGATGCTGCAACAGCTGGCCGTCGGCATTCGCCGTCTGGATCAGTACCGCAAACCCAATCAGCTGATCGTCAACACTACGCCGGCCTTTGCCCGTCACTGGCTGACGCCGCGGCTGGGCGAGTTCAATCAGCGGCATCCGCAGGTCGATCTGTGGCTGTTCACCAGCTTCGAACCGCCGGATATGGCGACGGACAGCGTCGATCTGGCGATCCGCGACGATCTCAGCGCGCAGGCGGACTGCTCCTTTAAGGTTCTCTGCTCCGACCGGCTTTATCCCGCCTGCCATCCCAGCCTATTGACGCTGACGGCGGAGCAGCGCGTCACCCTGCACGGCGAACGCGAGATGGACTGGAGCCACTGGACGGTGGCGGGCGGCGCGCACGTCGGTCAGCGCGATAGCGGGCTGAACTTCTCCGATCCCGGCCTGCTGCTGGACGCCGCTTGCCAGGGATTGGGCATCGCATTGGTCAGCCAGCTGCTGGCGCAGCACGCGCGCGACGCCGGGCTGCTGCAACCGTTAACCCAACAGCGGGTGCGCGGCGCCAACTGGGCGTGGCTGCTGCACCGCGACAGCGAACACAACCCGCTCGCCCGACAGTTCTGCCAGTGGCTGTTGTCGGCCCTGCCTGCCGGCGCATAACGCGCCACGTCACGATTCGCTATTCCGGTCAGGCGCCGCCGCCTGACCGCTGCTACCTTCAATAAAGCGCCGCAACAGTCTAAAGAATACGCGCTAACCTGCTGTTTCAGAAATAATTAGCTGAATTCACCTGATAACTGAACATCGCTAAAAGGATTGCCTATGTCTGCCGGTTTATTGAAAACGATAGCTCTGAGCGTGACCCTTGTTTGCTCCCTTCCCGCCGCCTTTGCCGCCGATCTGACCGCCGGCGCGGTCGCCGCTCCGGATCAGTATGGCGCAAAAGTCGCCGCGCAAATTCTGCAGGCCGGCGGCAACGCGGTCGATGCGGCGGTCGCCACCGCCTTTACCCTCGCGGTGACCTACCCTGAAGCCGGCAATATCGGCGGCGGCGGCTTTATGACGCTGTACGTCGACGGCAAGCCCTATTTTCTCGACTACCGCGAAGTGGCGCCCAAGGCCGCCAGCAAGACCATGTATCTGAACGAGAAAGGAGAAGTGATCGAAAATCTCAGCCTGGTGGGCAGCCGCGCCGCCGGCGTGCCGGGCACCGTGCTGGGGTTGTGGGAAGCCCATAAACGCTTCGGCAAACTGCCCTGGGCCGAGCTGCTGACGCCGGCGATCGGTTACGCCAGGCAAGGTTTTCAGGTGGCGGATCAGCAGTATCAGTACCGTGAAGACGCCAACAAGCTGTTCGCCGGTAAAACCAACTTCGGCGACTATTTCGGCGCCATGAAACCCGGCACGGTGTTCAAACAGCCGGAGCTGGCTGCCACTCTCGAGCGCATCGCCAAATCGGGCGCCGACGATTTTTATCGCGGCGAAACTGCCCGCCTGCTGGTGGCGCAAATGCAGCGCGACAACGGGCTGATCGGCGCGGCGGATCTGGCCGATTATCGAGTGAAATGGCGTGAACCGATGCGCATCAGCTGGCGCGGCAACACCGTGTATACCGCCCCGCTGCCCAGCTCCGGCGGCATTGCGCTGGCGCAACTGCTGGGGATAAAAGAAGATCGCGCCGCTGACTTCAAGGGCGTGCCGCTGAACTCGGCGCGCTATATCCACCTGCTGGCGGAGATCGAAAAACGCGTGTTCGCCGATCGCGCTGACTACCTCGGCGATCCGGATTTCACTAAAGTGCCGGAAGCGCAGCTGATCGCCCCCGACTACCTGCAAAAACGCGCCGCCGAGATCAACCCGACGGCGATCTCGCCGACCGAGCAGGTGCGGCCGGGGCTGGAAACCCACCAAACCACCCATTTCTCGATCGTCGATGCCGCCGGCAACGCCGTCAGCAACACCTATACGCTCAACTGGGACTTCGGCAGCGGCGTGGTGGTCAAAGGCGCCGGCTTCCTGCTCAACGACGAGATGGATGACTTCAGCGCCAAACCGGGCGTCGCCAATGCCTTTGGCGTGGTGGGCAGCGACGCCAACGCCATCGAGCCGGGCAAACGCATGCTCTCCTCAATGAGCCCGACCATCATCACGCGCGACGGCGACGTCAGCCTGGTGATCGGCACCCCGGGCGGTTCGCGCATCTTCACTTCGATCTTCCAGGTGATCAATAACCTCTACGATTACCACCTGCCGCTGGCACAGGCGGTCGCCGCCCAGCGCGTGCACCATCAGCTGCTGCCGAAGGACACCCTGTACTACGACAGTTTCGCGCCGCTGACCGGCAAACCGGCAGACGAACTGAAAGCCATGGGCTACACCCTGGAAGATCAGGGCTGGAACATGGGCGATATTCAGGTCATCCGCATCGATGGCCGCACGCCGGAAACCGCCTCAGATCCGCGCGGCCGCGGCGTGGGCCTGGTGGTGAAAAAGTAACGCGTCCGGCGGCCCGCCTCAGGCACAACGGGCCGCCACTCCCCCGCACAGACTGCCGCTGCGCCCTTTTTCACTCATCTATACTGAAGCGACAGGCCCGCGTTTAAACACGCCGGCGCCTGCGTTCCGTCTTGGACGATAAGAATAATACTTATAGTAAATCAATCACCTGCATTTATCGTAAGCGGTATCGGAGGCAATCGACAATGGCGAAAAGACGAGCAGTACCCGGTGTTCATCCCTACGATGGGCCCGCCGGCGGTTGGGGCGCGCTGAAAGCGACGGCCATCGCCGTGCGCACGCAGATGGATACCTTCGAGGCGCCGGTGACGCTGATGCGCACCAATCAACCCGACGGGTTTGATTGCCCGGGATGCGCATGGCCGGATAAAGAACATCGCTCCACCTTCCAGTTTTGCGAGAACGGCGCCAAAGCCGTGACCTGGGAAGCGACCAGCAAACGGGTGACGCCCGAGTTTCTGGCGCAAAATACCGTGGCGTCACTGCTGCAGAAAACCGATTACCAGTTGGAAGACTATGGCCGGCTGACCACGCCCCTGTTTTATGACGCCGGCACGGACACCCTGCGCCCGCTGGCCTGGGACGAGGCGTTCCAACGCATCGCCGCCGTTTTGCAGACGCTGCCGCCGGAACAGGTGGAATTTTATACCTCCGGCCGGGCGTCCAATGAGGCGGCCTACCTGTTCCAGCTGTTTGCGCGCGAATTTGGCAGCAATAACTTTCCCGACTGCTCCAACATGTGCCATGAACCGACCAGCGTTGGCCTGCCGCAGTCGATCGGCATCGGCAAAGGCACCGTCTCGCTGGACGACTTTGACAGCGCGGAGCTGGTTATCTCCATCGGCCACAATCCGGGCACCAATCACCCGCGCATGATGGGCACGCTGCATGAGCTGGCGCGTAAAAAGGTGCCGATCATCGTGTTTAATCCGCTGCGCGAGCGGGCGCTCGAGCGCTTCACCGATCCACAAAACGTCATCGAAATGGCGACCTACAGTTCGACGCCTATCGCGTCAACCTACTATCAGGTTAAAGCCGGCGGCGACGCCGCGGCGCTCAAAGGCATCGCCAAAGCGCTACTGCAGCTGGATGAAACACAAGGCAATGCCGTGGATCACGCTTTCATCGCCCAGCACACGGAAGGGTTTGCGGCTTTCGCCGCCGATCTGGCGGCCACCCGCTGGGAAGCCATCGAGGCGGAGAGCGGCCTGGCGCGCCAGGATCTGGAACAGGTGGCCGCCGCCTACGCAAAATCCAACGCCACCATTGTCACCTACGGCATGGGCATTACGCAGCACAATAAAGGGACGGCCAACGTGCGCCTGATCGCCGACCTGCTGCTGCTGCGCGGCAACATCGGCAAACCGGGCGCCGGTATTTGCCCGCTGCGCGGCCACTCTAACGTGCAGGGCAACCGCACCGTCGGCATCACCGAAAAACCCTCGGCCGAATTTTTGGCGAAGCTGGAAACGGTGTTTGGCTTCACGCCGCCCAAAGCCCACGGTCACGACGCCGTGAAGTGCATGCAGGCGATGATCGACGGCGCTTCGAAGGCATTAATCTGCCTGGGCGGCAACTTCGCCGTGGCGCTGCCGGACCCCGAACAGAGCTTCCCGGCGATGAAGGCGCTGGAGTTAAGCGTGCATATCGGCACCAAACTCAATCGCAGCCATCTGTTGGTGGCGAAAGAAACCCTCATTCTGCCCTGCCTGGGCCGTACCGAGCTGGACCTGCAGGCCGGCGGACGGCAATCGGTGACGGTGGAGGATTCGATGTCGATGGTGCACGCGTCGTCCGGCAAATTAAAACCGGCGTCGGAATGGCTGCGTTCGGAACCCGCCATTGTGGCCGGCATGGCCAAAGCGGTGATGCCCGCCAGCAAAGTGCCCTGGGATGAGCTGATCGAAGATTACGACGTGATACGCGATCTGATCGAAAAAACCATACCGGGTTTCGACGATTACAACGCGCGCATTCGCCAACCGGGCGGTTTCCGCATGCCGTTGCCGCCGACCGAGCGCCAGTGGCCGACGGCGACGGGCAAAGCGATGTTTTCGGTGTTCAGCGGGCTGCACGAAGACCAGATTGCGGCGGAACAAGATACACTGCGGCTGATCACCCTGCGCAGCCACGATCAGTACAACACCACCATCTATGCTCTGGACGATCGCTACCGCGGGGTTTTCGGCCGGCGCGACGTGCTGTTCATGAATGACAGCGATCTGCAACGTTTGGGGTTGGAACATGGCGACGTGGTCGACCTGGAAACGGCGTTGCCCGGTTGCACTCAACGCCTGGAAGGCATCACGGTGATCGCCTACAACATCTCGGCCGGATCGGTCGGCGCCTATTATCCGGAGGCCAACGTGCTGGTGCCGTTGCATTACATCGATGAGGAAAGCGGCACGCCTTCGTACAAATCGGTGCCAATCCGGGTGAAATTGAGATCCAAAGAGGTGCGCGCGGTCGATATCGCCTAGAGGGAGCGCTACGGCCCCCAAACTCTTGTCTGTCTGGGGGCCTTTTTTTATCCAGCTACGGACATCGGCTTATTTGCCGTTGGCCAACTCGCCGTAAACCACCTGGCCACGGAAACCGCGCCGCACCTGCTGGAACAGCTCGCGGAACGCCGGGTAATCCTGCGCCTGGCACAGCGCTTCCTTGCCGCGAATGGCGTTTACCTGCAGGCGGTGATTGACGATCACCTGCTGCCCGTCGCGGCGCCACTCGACGCGATAGTCGCCCGCCGCATTGCGGAACTGCCTGTCTTGCGGAATGGCGATGATCGGCACGTTGGCCGGCAGCTGCAGGCGGTAGGTTTCGTCGTAGCGCTGCGCGCTGCAGTAGAACGGGGTTTCGTTGCCCGGCGCCGCCGTGGTGGTATACAGCGTGCGGAACGATTTGCCGCCGGGCGGATTGGGCAAGGTCATGCCGCCCACCACGCCGAAATCGACGTAGTCGTCCGCCTTGAAGCGGAAGCGGTAACCGAACTGTTTCTTGAGATCCAACGGATCGCTGTTCATCGCCACCTCGCCGCTGCCGTCGATGCCGGATGCGGACATGATTGACGCTTCGGCCTGCGCCCGGTTCTGCCGGTTGATCTGCGAAAAGTAGCCCCGAAGGTCAATCTCTTCCACTTCGCTTAGCCGACACTCGGTCTCCCCCTGCAGGTTGCCAGCCTTGTCGAACACGAAATCGACGCTCAACGCGCTCTTGACCGGTTGCTCGTCGCTGCCCGGCGTGCGCGCCAGTTTGGCGTCGCGCGTCAGCAGCACCGGCGCGCCCAGGTCGCCTTCCGGCAGCTGGCCGAACCGCGCCCAAGGGTTGGTGGAGTCCAGGTACAGTTTGAACTCGGGCACGTAGGTGATGGCGTGATTAAAGCGGCTGAGCAGCGGCACTTTAGGCAGTATCGGGCCTTCGTCCATGCCGATCAGCACCGGCGAGCTTTCGATGCCCTTGGCGGCGAGCAACGCTTCCAGGATCACCACGTGATCCTTACAGTCGCCGTAGTGGTTATCGAGAATGCTCTGCGCCGAATTCGGCTCCAGCCCACCGTTGCCCAGATACACCGCCACATAGCGAATGTTTTGCGCCACCCAGCGATAGAGCGCCTCCGCCTGCTGGCGCCGATCGCTGATGCCGGCGGTGATGTTGTCCGCCAGCGCCTGAATGCCCGGCGTCACCTTCGCCGCCGCGCCGGCCTTCAGCTGGTAGGCCTTGGCCAACTGCGGCCAATCGCGGTAGGTGCTGGCCATGATGGTCGGGCTGAAGGTCCAGCTGTCCGCCGCCCAGTTTTGCGCCTTCATCGGCGCGCTGCGCGAATAATGCCAGCGCCAGTGCGCCTGTCCGCCGCGGATCTGCGGCTGGTCGCCACCCGCCACGCCGCGGGTGAAAATATGCATCGGCAGCTTGGCCGGCGCCTGCAGGGTCACTTCGGCGTCGTCGAACTGATCGAAGACGCTGAACGTTTCCCACAGGCCGAAATAGTCGGGAAAATACGGCGTGTTTTGCGTGCGGCGCAGCTCATACACCACGCGCGAGCCCGGCGCCAGGTTGGAAAACACGATGACGCGCACCTTGCGATCGGCGTACAGCGGCGCCGTGGCGCTGGAGTAGCTCTCCTGGGTATAGATGCGGTCGGGCGCCACATCGTGGCGTTGGCCGTCGGCGGTCAGCGTATAGGCGGCGACCACCTCGAGCGTTTCCATTTTTTCGCTGTAGCTCAGGCGAATCTGGCTGAATTTCTCGATCGCCGCCTTGGTCTTTAGCAGCACCTCGTAGCTTTCCGTTTTCACGTTGGTGGCGTTGGCGTTGACGCGGTAATCCGCGCGATAGCGCACGAAGCTGAAATCATTGTTGGCCGTGTCGTTCTGGCCTTGCTCTGCCGCCGCAGGCGCGGCAACCGCCAACACGGTGGCCGGGTGCGTCGCCGTCAAACCGGCGAGTAACAGTATGGAAGGAATAGCGATTTTCATCTTCGGTCCTTGAAGGGCAATAAACGGCGACGCCGGGCTACCCGCTCGTCCCGGCGTCAAAACAGGCGGGCACACTAATATAATTGAGAATCATTTTCAATAAACGGACCTTCAACGCCCGGGTTAGCCCTGTTCGATCAGCATCACGGCGGTGGTCTCCGGCTCCAGCGCTTCGAATACATGTTCGCGATCGGCCGAGTAGCTGATGTAATCGCCGGCGCTCAGCTCCAGCGGCTGATCCGCCGGCCCCAGGCGCGCGCGCCCGCTGCTGATGATCACATGCTCAACGGTGCCGGGGGGATGCGGCCGGGAGAGTTTCACTTCGCCGGGCTGCACCCGCAGCCGATAAATATCGCGTTGCGCCCCCGGTGGGCAAGTCGCCAACAGCGTGGCGGCGTAGTTGCCCTGCTCCGACAGCGCCGGCGTTCCCTCATGGGCGCGGATCACTTGCACCTGCCTGCTCGGCTGCGAAATCAACCGGCTGACCGGCACGTCCAGCGCCATCGCCAGCGCCCACAGCGTTTCCAGGCTGGGGTTGCCGCTGCCGGCTTCGAGCTGCGACAGCGTGGACTTGGCGATGCCCGCGCGTTTTGCCAGTTCGGTCACCGACAGATTTAACCGCTCCCGCTCGCGGCGGATCGCCGCCGACAGCAGGCCGATAGGCGTAATTTTCTGCATCTGATTGTCACTCACTGTTCGCTATATAAAACGTTTGTTCAACTTGACGAACAAGTGCATCTGTGTTCATCATAATGTTCGATTGTTCATTTTAATGATTAACCCGTTTCACCGCAAGCGCGGTCAGGCGACGAGGGAAACCCCATGAAAGCGAAAACGCGCGGCGCGGCACAAATGATCCTCGCCATGATGATTTCTGGCACCGTCGGTTGGCCGGTGCTGGTGTTAGGGCAGCCGCCCGCCACGGTGGTATTTTGGCGCTGCGCGTTTGGCTCGATGGCGATGCTGGCCACCTGCGCCGCGCTCGGCCAGTTAAAACAGGGTGCGATCAACCGGCGACAGCTGGCCTTCGCCATCCTGGGCGGCATCGCGCTGGTGCTCAATTGGACGCTGCTGTTTGCCGCCTATGCGCATGCTTCGATCGCCGTCGCCACCGTCACCTACCATGTGCAACCGTTCATGTTGGTGGCGCTGGGGGCGTTGCTGTTCGGCGAAAAGCTGACGATCAATCAGTTGGGCTGGCTTGTGCTGGCGTTTGCGGGGATGGTGCTGATGGTCACCGGCCGGCAAAGCGGCGGCGACAGCGGTGATTACCTGCTCGGCGTGGCGCTGGCGCTGGGCGCGGCCCTGATGTACGCCATTGCGGCGGCGATTGTCAAACAGCTGGCCGCGCTGCCGCCGCAGCTGATCGTGTTGATTCAGTTGACCGTCGGCGCCTTGGCGATGGCGCCGTTCGCCGGTCTGGCCCACCTTCCCGCAGAACCGACCGATTGGCTGCTGCTGGCGACCATCGGACTGGTGCATACCGGGGTTATGTCCACGTTGCTCTACGGCGCTATCCAGAAAATCCCCACCTCTCTGGTCGGCACCCTGTCGTTTATCTACCCGGCGGTGGCGATCGTGGTGGACTGGGCGGTGTTCGGCCATCGCCTCAGCCTGCTGCAGCTGCTGGGTACGCTGGCCATTCTCGGCGCGGCGGCGGGCATGATGTTCAATAAACGTCCATTCACCCACAGACCTGGCCCCCTCATTAACGGCAGCCGAACCCGTCATCGTGACGCAGAAAATAAGTGAACATAAACGAATGCCAAGGGCGATTTTTGTCTAACCTTATTATCGACGCCGTCATTCAGTATATTTAATCCATGCTAATTATTAATCTTGCCAATAATTAGATTATTTATCTTGCGTGTGGAGAAATATCAATATGAGCAATACCGGTGAAACATTAATTAATGCCATTGTCAGCAATCGTTTTCTGATGGCAATAAACAATTGCCCGGGCGTTCCCGCCCAAATGAGCCGGGCCGTTTATGGTAAAACGCAAGACGACAGCGGAGCCGGAACCACGATCGAAAATAACCGTGATATGCAAAAGAATATCAATATCGCGCTGGGCTTTGCTGGGGCGAACTCGGAAACCGCCGTTTGGCATTTTATGATTGGCCCTCCCGTACACCATTTTGTGGTGATCCCCTGGTACCAGCATACGGCGCCGCACGGACGGGTCTACACCGTATTTATGGCCTACGAGAACCGGTATTCGGTTGGCGACTATGTTCAGCATACGCCGCCGGCACCTTCTGCGGTGAAAGGCTACCGTACCCTGTGGAGCGTCACCGACCTGGGGCAGATGTTTACCGATTTGTTGACCAGCGGCACGGCGTGGCAAGCCTATTTCGGTGCGGTGGGCGCAGCGCAGGCCAATAAAATAACCTATTGGAAATATAAGGTAACGTCGTTAGATTCCGCCGTGGCCAACGTCAACAAATATCGCTAATCCCGCTCGCCGGGCAAGCTATGCACAATAAGGCATTCGCCTTGTGCCAGGCGCGGTGTTATTTATTTACACCGTGTAGGGTAGAAGGAGTGTTCTATGTGGCATCACCGCCTGCAACGGCGCATTCGTTTCAGCTATTGGAACGAACTGTGCGTCACAAAAAATAAGGGAAGGCTTGCGCCTTCCCTTTTGCCATTTAGCGCTCAGATCAGAAGCGGTCGGTTTTCACCACCTCGTCGAACGGCAGCTTGCCGATGCGCGGATAAGGTTGCCCCGCCGCCTTGCCGATGGCGACCATCAGTGCGATCTGATAATGCGCCGGTTTATTGATAATCTCACCCACGGCGTCGAAATCAAAACCGTCCATCGGGCAAGAGTCGTAGCCTTGAGCCTTGGCCGCCAGCATCAGCGTCTGGGCGAAAATGCCGCTGCTGCGCATGACTTCGTCGCGCTGCACCTGCGGCTTGCCGCGATAGTACTGATCGACGGCCGGGATCATAAACTGTTGTACCGGCTCCGCCGCTTCGGCCCAGACGTTTTTTACCTGTGATTCCCAGCTCGACAGATCGCCGCACAGCACGACCAGCATCGACGCGTCGGTCACCTGCGCCTGCCCCCACGCCGCCTCGCGAATTTTCTCGCGCTGCGCGCGATCTTCGATCAGCAGCGGGCGCCAATGCTGCAGGTTGAAAGCGCTGGGCGCCCCCTGCAGCGCGATGGTCAGCAACGCTTTTTTCTCTTCGAACGTCATCGCGTGCTGCGTATCGAACTGCTTGGTGGCGCGGCGCTGGCGGATCGCATCTAACGTATTCATTTTATTACTGCCTCTATCCATGTGAAAACGCCTATTGTCGCCAACCCGGCGCGGCTGTCCAGCCCCCGGCGGCTATTTCTGCGCGGTTTCGGCGCGCAAACGGCCGACCTCCGCCTTCAAGTCAGGCCACGGCGACTGACCGGCGTAGTGCTGCCGCAGGTAGTTGAGCAGTATGGCGATCTGCGCGTCATCCAGGTTATAGCGGAAGCCCGGCATATAGCCCAGTTCGGCGTTGGCCGGCCGCTGTATGCCATCCAGCACCACGCGAATGGCGTTGTCCGGCGTGGCGGCGAACAGGTTGGTATTCAGCGCCAGAGACGGCCGCACCCCCGCCATCTGCGCGCCTTTCTCCTGCGCATGGCAAGCCATGCAGGCGCCGGAAAACAGCCGTGCCCCTTGCGAATTCAAGGGCTCAACCTGGCGCTCCGCCTGGGCGTTCAAGGCTGCCGCCGTCGCGCCCGACGCCGTTTCAGGATGATAGCTGCGCAGATAGACGGCGATCGCCTGCAGATCGGCCTGCGGCAAGCGTGACATCCCTTCTTCGATCACCGGCGCCATCGGGCCGGCGGCGACGCCGTGGTTGGCCGAGTAGCCGGTGCGCATGAAATCGACCAGATCCTGCTGCGTCCAGACGAGCGGCGCAGGCGAGCGAGCGGTCAACGCCGGCGCTGTCCAGCCTTCCGCCACTCCGCCCGCCAGGTGATCGGCGCCGGTTTTCTCACCGAACAGCACGTTGCGCGGCGAATGGCAGGCGCTGCAGTGCCCCAGCCCTTCGACCAGGTAAGCGCCGCGGTTCCAGTCGGCGCTCTGAGCAGGATCTTCCTTCATCGCGCCCGGCGTCAGGAACAGCCAGTTCCAGGCGAAGATGCCCTGACGAATATTGAACGGGAAGTGCAAATCGGTGGCCGGCGGCCGAGATTTCACCGCTGGCTGCGACATCAGGTAGGCGTACAGCGCCTGCAGATCGGCGTCGCTGGTGCGGGTAAAGGCGGTATAGGGAAACGCCGGATAGAGATAGCGCCCCTGCCGATCGACGCCGTGCCGCATGGCGCGCTCAAACGCCGCGTAGCTCCAGCTGCCGATGCCGGTTTCCACGTCCGGCGTGATGTTGGTGGTGTAAATGGTGCCGAACGGGATCTCCATCGCCAGCCCGCCGGTATTGCGCTCGCCGCCCGAGCGGGTATGGCACACCGCGCAGTCGCCGAGATCGGCCAGCGTTTTGCCGCGCGCGATCTGCGCCTGGCTGAAGCTGTGCGTCGCATTGGCGGCAAGCGGCGCGATTTCCGGCTGCCAGCTGGCGACAACGCCGGCCACCACAACGGCGAGCACCGTTACGCCGCCCCATCCGGCGATCTTTTTCATCTTGTTCATGATTGCTGTCCTTGTTCGTGACGGGGTTTAGTGACCGGCCTGAGCACGCAGCGCGGCCAGTACGCGTGCCGGCGTGAACGGCACCTCGCGCAGGCGCACGCCGAGCGCGTCAAACAGTGCGTTGCCAATCGCCGCCGCACTCGGCACCGAGGCAGACTCTCCGGCGCCCATCGGCGCTTCGTCCGGACGGTCGATCAGTTGGATATCGATCTGCGGCAGTTCGTCAAAGCGCAGGATGGGATACCCTCCCCAGTCCAATGACGTCACGCCCGTCTCGTTGAAGGTCACGAACTCTTTCAGCACCCGGCTGGCGGACTGGATGATGTTGCCATGCACCTGATGGCGCACCCCGGCCGGGTTGATCATGCGACCGCAGTCGTGCGCCACGAAGACTTTATCGAGCGTGATCTGCCCGGAAAGGCGATTGACGCGAAGATCGCACACCCAGGCCGCCCAGGCGGCGCCAAAGCCAGGGAATTTGCTGTGGAAATAGCGCGCATAGGCGAAGCCGCGGCCGCTCACCACTTCGGCGCCGGCGGCGCGCGACCGGTGCGCCGGGCCGTCTTGCCAGTTCGCCTGCCGCTTCAGGGCCTCGATCAGGGCCACCGCGCGCGGATCGTTCAGATAACGCAGGCGGAAGGCGATCGGATCCTCGCCGGCACGCCAGGCCAGCTCGTCGATCCAGGATTCGTGAGCGAACACGTTGGGCAAGGCCGATACGCCTCGCATCCACGACGCCCGTACGATCGGCGCAGCGTCCTGACAAATCACCCGCATGTGCGGGTAGTCGTATTGCGGAATGGCGGTGCGATCGCCCATTTGCTGCACATCGGCCCGGTTGGCCACTTTGCCGGTTAACACCAACGGCAGGGTCACGGCGTTGTTGGAGGGATAGCTGGTTTTCAGCTCGTAGGCCGCCACCCGGTTTTGCGCGTCCAGACCGCCGCGCACCCGGATCAGCTGGCCGGTGCCCTTCGGCTCCCAGCCGGACTCCTGTTCGCGCATCAGCTGTACCCGCACCGGGCGACCGGTCGCCCGCGCCAGCAGGGCCGCGTCCGCCGAAACGTCATCGGCGCAGTTGCGGCCATAGCAACCGGAGGCCTCCATGCGGGTGATGTGCACCTGCTCGGACGGCAGCTCGAGCAGCCTGGCGATGTCTTTGCGCAGATCGTGCGGATTTTGCGTGCCAGACCACACCTGCGCCCGCCCGTCTTTAACGTCGGCGACCGCGCAGGAAGGGCCGATCGAGGCGTGCTGATGGTAGGGCCAGACATAGTCTGCCCGCACTTCGGTATGCAGTGCCGCCAGCGCGGCGTCCGTGCCCGCATCGTCGCGCAACACGCGGTCGTTTTTCGGATTGGCCTCCAGCGCGGCGGGCAGCGCTTCAGGCGACAGATCCGGCAACCCGGCCCAGGATTTCCATTCGGTTTTCAGCTGGCGCATGGCGGCGATCGCCTGCTCTTCGCGCTCGGCCACGATGCCGATGAAATCGTTGATCACCACCATTCTCACGATGCCCGGCAGGTGCGAGATCGACCCTTCATCCACTGACAACAGGCCGCCGCCCAGCGGCGCGCTGCTGTCTGCGCCCACATAAGGTGGGCGCACCACCCGGCCATGCAACATGCCGGGCAGGCGCAGATCGTGCACATAGGTCAGCGCGCCGCTCACTTTGGCCGGAATATCGACCCGGGCGACGGCGCGGCCGACATAACGGTTCTGTTGTTCGCTGTTCAGCTGAACATTTTTATCCAACGCGACGTGCAGATTCTGCCCGCTCGCCAGTTGCGCATAGCTCAACGATCGCCCCGGCTGTTGCGTCACAAACACGTGGCCGGCCGCCGTCGTCAACTGTTCGGCCGGCAGTTCGAAAGCCTTGGCCGCCAGCGCCGTCAGCATGTGGCGCACCTGCGCCGCCGCCTGCCGCAGCGGCACCGACGTCACCTGAATGGTGGCGCTGGCGATGGTCGGCCCCTGATCCGGCGTGCGTTGCGTATCGCCAAGGATCATCGTCACTTGCTCGAACGGCACGCAGATTTCATCGGCGACGATCTGCGCCAGCGCGGTGCGAATGCCGGTGCCCAGATCGACGTGGCCGTTGAATGCCGTCACCCGCCCGTCGGCGGTGAGGCTGATAAAGCTGTCCACCCTGTCCAGCGGCAGATCGGCGGGCGTTGAGGCGGGTTCGGCGGCGAAGGCGTTAAACGATGCGGGCAGCAGGCTGCTGACCATCACCACACCGCCGGCCTGCAGCAGCTGTCGGCGGGTCAGTTCGAGACGGCTCATGCTTGCCTCCGCGCTGCCAGCAGTTCGCGAGCGCGTTCGGCGGCGCGCAAAATCTCAAGATGGGTGCCGCAGCGGCACAGGTTATAGGCCAGCTCTTTCTTGACTGCCTGTTCGTCCGCCTCGGGTTCACGTTCGAACAGCGCGACCAGCGTCATGATCATGCCGTTGGCGCAGTAGCCGCATTGCGCCGCCTGCTCATCGATAAATCCCTGCTGCACCGGATGCAGCGCTTCCGATGTTCCCAGGCCCTCCAGCGTGGTGACCGATTGGTTGCCTACCGCGGACAGCGGCATTGAGCAAGAACGTGCGGCGACGCCGTTGAGCAGCACCGTGCAGGCGCCGCACTCCCCCAGGCCGCAGCCGTATTTGGGGCCGTTCAATTGCAGATCGTTGCGTAACACGTACAGCAGCGGCGTATCGGGCGAGACGTCGCCGAGTGGAACCACTCGGCCGTTAACATTGATTTCCATGGTGAAACTATCCCTCAAATTAACGGATTTAATCCGTAGCATCGTTGCCATGAGCAGCCAGGCAAGATATTTATCATTATCGTCAAAAGACCTGATAATGTTAAGGGAATGTAGCCGTGACGGCTTTAACGAAAAGTGGGTATTTTCTATAAATTTCCTATAGATAAGCCCGGTTTTATGGTTGCCCGCCGTGATTATTGTCGTTCGTCAATCCGGCTTCGGCACCGTCGACCAGCAGCCTGACGCCCGCCTCGAACAGCCTGTCTGCGCCCTTCTCCTGCAATCCTTCCCAGCCTTCGCACAGCAGCGGGTAACGCCGACGGTCGGCCTCGTTCAGCGCGTCGTCAGGCTGCATTTGCTGTTCTTCCAGCACCCAGCCCACCACGAAGCGGCCAACGGCGAACAGCAGGTTAACCGCGCGTTCCGGCGTAAATCCCGCCCGGCACAACAGTGCCACCTTGGCCTCGATGATCGCGAACTGCGGTTCCTGCGGACGGGTGCCGGCATGCAGGCGCGCACCGTCGCGGTAAGCCAGCAACGCGCGGCGAAAGTTGACCGCGTTGGCGGTGACCCAGGCTCGCCAGGGCATGTCAGCGGGCATCTCTTCACGGTGATCCAGCATGATGGTTTCCGCCATCGCCTTCAGCAGCTCGGCCTTGTTCTTGAAATGCCAATAAAGCGTGGGCGATTGTACGCCCAGATGTTGCGCCAGACGGCGGGTGCTCAGGGCGTCGATGCCGATGTCATTCAGCAGCTCCAGCGCCCCGCGCAGCACGGTTTCGCGCGTTAAACGCGCCGCGGTATTTTTTTCGCTCATCTCTCTATCACTGATAGGGTAACTGTGGAATACTCATTACTCTATCACTGTTAGAGTCACGATTTTGAAAAAACCTATGCTGGTTATTTTGTTGACGGTGCTGCTGGATGCGGTGGGCATCGGTCTGATCATGCCTATCCTGCCGGCGCTGTTGCGCTCGCTGGGCGGTCTCGATGCCGGCAGCGTGCATTACGGCGCTCTGTTGGCGGCCTATGCGTTGATGCAATTCCTGTTTTCACCAATCCTCGGCGCGCTGAGCGATCGTTTCGGCCGGCGCCCGGTGCTGTTGATTTCGCTCGCTGGCGCGGCGGCCGACTACCTGCTGATGGCGTTCGCGCCGACGCTGGCCTGGCTCTATCTGGGCCGGTTGCTGGCGGGCATCACCGGCGCCAACATGGCGGTCGCCACCGCCTATGTCACCGATATTACCCCTGCCGGCCAACGCGCGCGGCGTTTCGGCCTGGTGGGTGCCGTATTCGGCGTCGGCTTTATCGTCGGCCCGCTGCTCGGCGGCTCACTGGGCGAATGGCATCTGCATGCCCCCTTCCTGGCGGCGGCGGTGATGAACGCCATCAACCTGGCGTTGGCGTTTTTCCTGTTGCCCGAATCGCGTAAACCCAGCTCCCGCACCGCCGAGAAAATCCGGCTTAATCCCTTTTCTTCATTGCGGCGATTGCACGGCAAGCCGGGCCTGCTGCCGCTGGCCGGCATTTACCTGATCATGGCGCTGGCCTCTCAGGCGCCGGCTACGCTGTGGATTTTATACGGTCAGGATCGCTTCGGCTGGAGCATGATGTTGGCGGGCCTGTCGCTGGCCGGTTACGGCGCCTGCCACGCGCTGTCGCAGGCCTTTGCCGTCGGCCCGCTGGTCGCACGGCTCGGCGAGCGCAAGGCGCTGCTGATCGGCCTGGCCGCCGACGCGCTGGGCATGCTGCTGCTGTCGATCGCCACGCGCGGCTGGGCGCCGTTCGTCCTGCTGCCGTTGTTTGCGGCGGGCGGCATGGCGTTGCCCGCGCTGCAGGCGCTGATGGCGCACAAGGTGGACGACGACCATCAGGGCGAGCTGCAGGGGACACTGTCCAGCATGGGCAGCCTGATCGGCGTCGCCGGGCCGCTGGTAGCGACGGCGCTGTACGCCGCCACGCGCGATGTCTGGCCCGGCCTGGTCTGGGCGCTGGCCGCCGCCCTGTATCTGCTGGCCCCGCCGCTGCTGGCACGTTCGCGCGCCAGGGATATGGCGCCGTAACTTTGCCAATCTTTAGCTTTGGAAAGCAAAAACCGGCATTTTGCCGCCGGAATAAGCTGACCTATGCTGACACTGTGTGATGAAACGCGTTTTCATGGCATGTCTTCCGGAACGTTTTGCTTTAATTTGTTCGTCGTGAACTCTGGGCCGCCCCTGACTGGTGCGGCTTTTCTTTTGCTTCGGCAGTGCCAGCGGCGGTGAATTTTGCTATGTTAACCTGCAGATAAGCTTCCCGTTTCCAGCCGCCGGACCGACTCATGTTCACCCATAAAGCAATCGCCGAGCTCAACGCCCTGGAGCTGATGGTTTATAACTACGTCAGCAAACACAAAAATCAGGTGATGTACATGACCATCCGCGAGCTGGCGGAGGCCGCCGGCGTGTCCACCACCACCGTGCTGCGGTTTTGCAAAAAAATGGGCTGTGACGGCTATTCGGAATTTCGCATCCGTTTCAAACTGTACCTCGAGCAAAGCGACGCGCCGCCGATCGATTCCGGCATCGGCGAAATCCTCAGCTTTTTTAAAAGCGTCAGCAACGAAGAGTTTAATCAGCTGATCGATCAGGCGGTGCAGCATATCGCCGCCGCCGAGCGAATTATTTTCGTCGGCATCAGTACGTCAGGCGCATTGGGGAAATATGGCGCGCGTTTCTTCTCCAACGTCGGGAAATTCAGCACCCATATCGACGATCCTTATTATCCGGTCAACAGCGATATGTATAAAAACGCGGTGGCGATCATGCTGTCGGTCTCCGGCGAGACCGAAGAGATCCTGCGGTTGGCGAGCCAGTTCAGCCTGCACCACTGCAAAATCATCAGCATCACCAACAACGAAACCTCTTCACTGGCGCGGCTGGCGGACTTTAACCTCTCTTACCACGTTCCGCAGCATTTGATCGGCGGCCATCATAATATTACCACGCAGATCCCCGTGCTTTACATTATTGAAACCATCGGTAAACGGCTCGGGCATATTAATTCGGCAAAATAAAACAGGCTGTTTTTTTATTGTGACAAATCACTTTTCACGGTGATTTGTTATATCGTGACATTTCTTTCGGTATTGGTACTCTATTCTCAACGCAGCGTGATTACCCTTCATTAAATAAACCGATGAGACATTGACGATGAAACAGTTGCCGAAGGATTTTCTGTGGGGGGGCGCGGTCGCCGCGCACCAGGTTGAAGGCGGTTGGGATCGGGGCGGCAAAGGCCCAAGCATCGCCGACGTGCTGTCCGGCGGTTCGCACGGCGTCGATCGCGTGATGACCGACGGGGTGCTCGATGGCTACCGTTACCCCAACCATGAAGCGGTGGACTTCTACGGCCGCTACAAACAAGACGTGGCGCTGTTCGCCGAGATGGGGTTCAAATGCTTCCGCACCTCGATCGCCTGGACGCGCATCTTCCCGAACGGCGACGAAACGGCGCCGAACGAAGCCGGCCTGCAGTTTTACGACGATCTGTTCGATGAGCTGCTGAAATACGGCATCCAGCCGGTGATCACCCTGTCCCACTTCGAAATGCCTTACCATTTGGTGAAAACCTACGGCGGCTGGAAAAACCGCCGGGTGGTGGAGTTTTTCGTGCGCTTTAGCGAAGTGGTGATGCGCCGCTACCGCGAGAAGGTGAAGTACTGGATGACCTTCAACGAGATCAACAACCAGAGCAACTACCGCTACCCGCTGTTCGGCTACTGCTGTTCCGGCGTGGATTACACCCAGGAAGACAATCCGGAGCAGGCGCTGTATCAGGTGTTGCACCACCAGTTCGTCGCCAGCGCGCAGGTGGTCAAACTCGGCCATCAGATCAACCCGGAGTTCAAGATCGGCTGCATGCTGGCCTGCGTGCCGTTCTATCCTTATTCCTGCAAGCCGGACGACGTGATGTACGCCGTGGAGGCGATGCACCAGCGCTATCTGTACACCGACGTGCAGATGCGCGGCTACTACCCAAGCTATCTGCTGCGCGACTGGGAACGCAAAGGGCTGAAGATCGAGATGCAGCCGCAGGACGCCCAGATCCTGCGCGAGGGCTGCACCGACTACATCGGCTTCAGCTATTACATGAGCAACGCGCTGCAGGCCAACGCGGTGGAAGGCAGCGACGGCATGTTCGGTTTCCCGGGCAATGTGCCGAACCCGCACGTCAAGGCCTCCGACTGGGGTTGGCAGATCGATCCGGTCGGGCTGCGCTACTCGCTGAACGTATTGTATGAACGCTACCAGAAGCCGCTGTTTATCGTGGAAAACGGCTTCGGCGCCTTCGACAAGGTGGAAGCGGACGGCCAGATCAATGATGACTATCGCATCGACTATCTGCGCGCCCACATCGAAGAGATGAAAAAAGCGGTGATTGAAGACGGCGTGGATCTGATCGGCTACACCCCTTGGGGCTGCATCGACTGCGTGTCGTTCACCACCGGTGAGTACAGCAAACGCTACGGCTTTATCTACGTCGATAAACACGACGACGGCACCGGTACGCTTGAGCGCTCGCGCAAGAAGAGCTTCGACTGGTACCGCCGGGTCATCGCCAGCAACGGCGAACAGCTGTAACGGCGCGGCAGACGATCAGGGGCGATGTTCGCCCCTTTTTTATTGCGCCTTATTCCGCCGTCTGCCCGGCGGTGAGGTACTTCGCCATTTCCACCGGCGGCACCATGCCGCCGCCGGTCGCCCACACCAGATGCGTCGCCTGCGCCAGACTCTCCGCGCTCACGCCTTGCCCGCTCAGTGGTTGCGCATTGGCCGCCATGCGCCACGGCCCGGCCATGCCGGCCAGCGCGGACGGCTCCAACTGGATATGTTCGTGCCGATCCAACAACCCGAGCAACGCGAACATCTCCTCGTCGCTCAGGGTGTAAAACGCGCTCAGCAGGCGTTCCATCGCCCGGCCGACAAAGCCGGAGGCGCGCCCCACCGCCAATCCGTCCGCCGCTGTGCGGTTGTCGATGCCGAGATCTTGCACCGCAATCCCGTCATGCAGCCCGCTGTAAACCCCGAGCAGCATGCAGGGCGAATGGGTCGGCTCGGCGAAAACGCAGTGAACGTGATCGCCGAACGCCAGCTTGAGGCCAAACGCCACGCCGCCCGGCCCGCCGCCGACGCCGCACGGCAGATAAACGAACAGCGGATGCTGCGCGTCCACCACGATGCCCTGTTCGGCGAACTGCCGCTTCAGGCGGCCGCCGGCCACCGCATAACCGAGGAACAGGGTTTGCGAGTTTTCATCGTCGATAAAGAAACAACGCGGATCGTTCGCCGCCTGTTTGCGGCCCTGCTCCACCGCCACGCCGTAATCTTCGGCGTATTCCACCACCGTCACGCCGTTGTCGCGCAGCTTCTGCTTCTTCCACGCCCGCGCATCCGCCGACATGTGCACGCTGACGTCAAATCCCAGGCGGGCGCTGATGATGCCGATGGATAATCCCAGATTGCCCGTCGATCCGACGGCGATACGGTATTGGCTGAAGAACTGACGGAACTCGTCGGAAAACAACCGGGCGTAGTCATCACCGGTCTGCAGCAGCCCCGCCTCCAGCGCCAGCTTCTCCGCGTGCGTCAGCACTTCATAGATGCCGCCGCGCGCCTTGATTGAACCGGAGATCGGCAGATGACTGTCCTTTTTCAACAGCAGTTTCCCACCCAGAGTTTGCCCGTAGCGGCGATCCAGCGCCTGCTGCATGGCGGGGATCGCCACCAGTTCGGATTCGATGATCCCGCCAGTGGGCTGGGTTTCCGGGAAGGCCGCGGCGAGATATGGCGCAAAGCGCGCCAGGCGCTGCTCGGCTTCGACCACGTCGGCGGCGCTCAGCCCGACATGAGGCAGCCCTGCGGCCAGCGTGGTCGCACGCGGATTGAACCAGGTGATCGGCTCAAGAGCAACCATGCGTTGCAGCAGCGGATGCTGCGCGATCCACGGTTGAATCTGTGATTGGTGCATAAGTGTCCCTGACTGAGTTGGCATTGCCGTCACCATGCCGCGAACGCCGGCGGCTGACAAATGATAAATTCTGCTCTTGAGATGCAACAGATTGATGCAAACCCGGCGCTACCCGGCGGCGACGCCAAACAACATGCCGACGCCGGAGGAGACCGCCATCGCCAGGGCGCTCCAGATGAGGATGCGCGCGACGCCCGGCAAGATCGGCGCCCCGCCGGTTTTTGCGGCGATGCCGCCGAGCACGCCGAGGGAAATCAGCGCCGAGACCACCAGCGCCGGCCGCGTCCAGTCGAGCGGCGCCCACAGCGCCACCAGTAGCGGCAACAGCGCGCCGAGGGAGAAACTCAGCGCCGACGCTAACGCTGCCTGCAGCGGCCGGGCGCGCGTGGCGGAGGAAATGCCCAGCTCGTCGCGCGCATGCGCCTCCAGCGCATCGTGCGCCATCAGCTTTTCCGCTACCTGCCGGGCCAGCGCCGGATCCAGGCCGCGATGCACGTAGATTGACGTCAGTTCACGAAACTCCCCCGGGTAGTCTTCAAGCAGCTCCGCCTGCTCCTCAGCCAGGGCAGCCTTTTCGGTATCCGCCTGCGACGATACCGACACATACTCGCCGGTGGCCATCGACATCGCGCCCGCCACCCACCCGGCGACGCCGGCGATCATCAACGCGGAATGCGAGGCGCTGGCCGCCGCCACGCCCAGCAGCAGGCTGGCCGTTGAGACAATGCCGTCGTTGGCGCCGAGCACCGCCGCCCGCAGCCAGCCGATGCGCTCAATACTGTGCCGCTCTCGGTGCATCCGTTCTCTCCTTCTCGATCTTGCCGCTAGTCTCGCGCCGCCGCTTCCAGGCCGGCGATGTCGATTTTGCCCATCAATAGCATCGCTTCCGTCACCCGCCGCACGCGGGCGGCGTCAGGGTCGTTCATCAACTCCGTCAGACGCCGCGGCACAATCTGCCAGCACAGCCCCCAACGATCGCGCAGCCAACCGCACTGCTCCGCCTCGCCGCCTTCGCTCAGCGTATCCCACAGCCGGTCGACCTCCGCCTGATCGTCGCACTCCACCATCACGGAGAAACTGTGGTTGAACGGATCCAGCGGCCCGGCTTCGATCGCCGCGTAGCGCTGGTCGCCCAGGGTGAAGGAGGCCAGCTTCACGCTGCCGGCCGGGCCGCTCGGCGTATCCGCCGGCAGATCGGAAAACCAGTTCACGGACGAACCGGGAATCAGCGCGACATAGCAGTTCAGCGCCGCCTCCATGTCTTTTTCAAACCACAGATGTTGCGTAATTCTGGCCATCTGCGCCTCCTTCACTCATCAAGGATTGGCGCGAACCCGCCAAAGATCATGCGCTTGCCGTCAAACGGCATCTCGCCCAGCGCCTTCATGCGCGGATCGCTCATCATTTTCTCGTTGGCGGCGTCGCGCACCGCCTTGGAGGGATACTCGATCCAGCTGAACACCACCACTTCGCCTTCCTGCGCCTTCACCGCGCCGCGAAAGTCGGTCAGTTTGCCGTCGGGCACATCATCACCCCAACACTCCACGATGCGCGTGGCGCCAAACTCTTTGAACAATGGCACCGTTGCAGCCGCCAACCGGTGATACGCCTCCTTGTTGGCGGCCGGCACCGCCACCACAAACCCGTCGATGTATTTCATCCTGGCATCCTCTTGTCTGTTTAAGGACAGTCGGTTTAACGCAGGCGGAGTTGCCTGCACCCCCTACCAGTTTAGACGGCGGGGGCGCTGCGCGGATCGCAAGTTAGCGGCCGGGGGCCGGCGGCGGGTAAGACTCAGGCGTGGCGACCCGGTTGCGGCCGGCATTTTTTGCTTTGTATACCGCCAGATCCGCCAGTTTCAGCAGATCCGCCAGGCTATGGCCGGAACCGCCCGTACAGGTCACCATGCCGATGCTGACGGTGATCTGCAGCGGATGGCCGGCCGGCATGGTGATCGACTCCGCTTCGATGCGTTGCCGCAGCCGTTCGGCCAGCTGCAATCCCTGCTGAGGCTGGCCGAGCGTCGAGACGATGGCAAACTCTTCGCCACCCATGCGGCCAAATAGATCATTGACGCTCAGATCGGCGGCGATCGCGCGGGTAAAAGCCATCAGCGCCTGATCGCCGCCGGCGTGGCCGAAACGGTCATTAATCGATTTGAAATAGTCGATATCGAGCATCATGACGCAAACCAGCTCGCCTTTTTGGTCAATCACCCGTTCGCCGCGCTGCATAAACGCATTGCGCGTCAACACATGCGTCAACGCGTCGTGATTCGCCACATGCTCCAGGGTGCGCAACAGCGCATTGCGCGCATAGTTCATGCTGGCGACGGCGATCGGCCCCAGCGCCAACAGCGCAATGCCCAAACGCATCGACACCGCGTTCTGCAACACCTTCATATCGAGCGTCGTGCTCAACAGCCCGAAATCGATCGCCAGATGGCACCACAGCACATAAACCAGCACCGCGATCATGGTGCTGAACAGTGAAAAGGACATCGCCAGCCACAGCAGCACCGGCATTGGAAAGATCACCGCGCCGGGCCCGCCGATCAGCACGCTGCAAACCGCCGCCAGCGCCAGCAGCGCCAACACCGCAAGTTTTTGCCCCGCCTGCGGCCATTGGCTGCGCTGCATCAGCATGGCGCAAGCCGCGCGCAGGCGATGTCGCCAATCGATGGGAAACACCAGAATGAACGGCATCAGCGTGACGTAATTGGTGAATTCGGACGAGAACCACAGCGCCAGGGAGGTCAAATAGGGTCTGCCGAACAGCCACTGAGAGGCGACGGCGCCCGCCACGCCGGTGACGGCAGCGGCGGCCAGGCAGATGCCGAACAGATACATGCTGGAGGCGCCGCGCTGCAACATGCGCGCCGGTGGCGACAGCCGCATGAACAGCCAATACCCTGCCACCACGCCGGAAAGATTGGCGGCATTCAACAGCAGCGCCTTTTCCAGCGAACTGCCGGTCAACAGGTCCGCCGCCAGATAGCCCAGCACCGCCATGCCCCAGCCGGCGCAGGTGGCCCACTGCGGGCGGCGCACCAAAACGGCCAGCAGCACGGCGTTTACCGGCCAGAATATCGCCAGAAAGCTGCCGGGACGGCTCACGATACCCAGCAGGCACAGCGCAAACACCAGCAAAAAGATGAGGGTCGCGGGCCAGATTTTACGGGTATCGGACAACGGGATGGTTTGCATCTTGGATCCAGAGACTTTCGCTAGCGTAAAGTGACAGTCTTTTCGCGTCACAACCGTCGAACAAGGAGAACACACACGGCCGACCCGGCTATATTGCCAGTTTTGCCAGCGCGGGCATCTGTTTATTCATCAAGGGAAAATATATTTGTGTATCAATATATTGACGGCAACCAGCTACCAGACGCAGAAACTGCCGAAACGCTGCCGTCACCTCGATCTTTGTGGCCAATCCGGCGAATTTATACCGGCAAAACCGCCATGCTTTTCACTGATGGCAAAATAAAATCTTGCAATGCGCGAAGGGCGCCAACTTCCTCTATCTAATTTCATCAAATGATAATTATAATGATAATCGTTACTATTTATTATTTTACCATGGAATGATATGCGCCAGTCAGTTCTTCGCCACCCCTACAAAAGCAAAAAAAATCCCATTCTGCGTACGCTGCCCCTGTTTGCCGGCCTGTTTCCCGCCCTGACGATCGCCGCCGTGACCGACGCTAAATCGGAGGAGTCCATCACAGTAACCGCCGCCCCGCTGCCTGCCGGCAGCTATAGCGCCGATACCGCTTCGACCGGCAGCAAAACCGCAGCGCCGATCGCCGAGGTGCCGCAATCGATCAGCGTTGTCACCTCTCAGGTGATTGACGACTTCCAGGTCAAAAGCGTCAATGACGCGATGAAGTTCGTCAGCGGCGTCACCCAGGGCAACACACTCGGCGGCACCGAGGACGGCTTTGTCAAACGCGGTTTTGGGGTCAACTCCGACGGTTCGGTGTTCATCGACGGCGTACGCAGCAACCAGGGGTTGAGCATGGACGCCACCACCGAACGCGTCGAGGTGCTGAAAGGCTCCGCTTCACTGCTTTACGGTATCCTCAGCCCTGGCGGCATCATCAATCTGATCGGTAAAAAACCGCAGTATGACTGGAACACCCGCATCAGCGGCGCCACCAACAGCTTTGGCGGCGGCAGCGGCAGTGTCGATGTCACCGGCCCGCTGGGCGGCGGCTTCGCCTTTCGCCTGATCGCCGAACGTCAGCACGCGGATTACTGGCGCAACTTCGGCAGCGACGAACACACGCTGCTCGCCCCCTCGCTCAGTTGGTTCGGCGACAAAGCCTCCTTTAACATCGCCTACAGCGAATATAAATACGACATTCCTTACGATCGCGGCACCGCATTTATCGACGGTAAACCGGTCGATGTGCCCTACAACCGCCGGCTTGATGATTACGCCAACCGCGCCTGGGGCAAAAACAAACGCCTGAGCGCCCATTATGAATACGCGCTGGACCCGATCTGGACCACCCGCGTCAACTACGCGTGGCTGCAGCGCCGTTACGACAGTAACGAAGTGCGCGCCACCGCCGTCGATACCACGACCGGCATCGTTTCGCGCCGCGCCGACGCCAACCGAGGCTTTAATCACCAGACCCACTACTACTCGTGGGATCTGACCGGCTCGCCGGAGGTATTCGGCATGCAGCATGACCTGCTGCTGGGCGTGGACTACGAGAAAAACCAGACCTATAAGGCGTATTCCTATCGCGGCAAGGTGTCGAAGACCTTCAACATGTACGATCCGACGTATGGCGAAACGCCTGTCACTGACAGTACGACCTACAGCGACGCGGCGAGCAATCTGCGCGCCACGCTGTTCAGCCGCTCTCTGTACGCCAAGGACAGCATTCATCTCACCGAGCGATGGATCGCGGTGCTGGGCGCGCGCTATCAGTCGTATTATCAGAACAACAGCAACGGTTTCCGGCAGCCGAAAAATACGCTCAATGACAAAGATGACCAGTTCTTGCCGCAGGCGGGACTGGTGTATAAGTTGACGCCGAGCCTGTCGCTGTACGGCAACTACAGCCGTTCCTTCACGCCATCCACCGCCATCGACGACAATGGCAACGTCGCCACGCCGGAAACCGGCACCACTTATGAAGTGGGCGGCAAATGGCAAGTCACCCCGGCGTTTGACGCCACGCTGGCGCTCTATCGCATCGATGAAAGCAATATGTCGATCTTTATCAACGGCGTGACCCGCAGCATTCCCAAAGCGCGCTCCACCGGCGTCGAACTGGAGTTGAACGGCGAAGTGGCGCGCAACTGGGATCTCACCGCCAACTACAGCTACGACAAGACCGAAATCGTTGAAGACAATCTCAACCCGGCCAACGTCGGCAATCGGCTGGTCAACGCCCCGACCAACATGGGCGGCCTGTACCTCAGCCACCGCATGACGTTGCCGGTGGTGCCCGGCGAGGTGCGCGTTGGCGGCGGCGCACGCTACGTCGGCCGCCGCGCCGGCGATCCGGAGAACAGCTTCACCATGCCGGCCTATACCGTGGCGGATGCGTTTGTCGCCTGGGACAGCAAACTGTTGGGGAAACATACTCAGCTGAAGCTGAATGTGAAAAACCTGTTCAACCGCGAATATTATGCCTCCAGCGCCGGCAATTTACGCGTGATTGAGGGGGAACCGCGCAGCCTGAGCCTGCAGGCGACGGTCGATTTTTAACCTGCCGATTGTCGGGCGCCGTTTGGCGCCCGTATTCATTTCACCGGGTGTCAAAGCGCCTTGCGATACATCACAAATCCGGGACGATCCGCCACCTTGTCATACAGCAGCATCGCCGTCTGGTTGGTTTCATGGGTATTCCAATAGACGCGCGGCAACCCCAGCTGCTGCGCACGCTCGTAAACCGCCGCGATCAGCGCCCTCGCCACCCCTTTACCGCGCACCGCCTCTGCGGTGAACAGATCCTGTAGATAGCAGTTGGGCTGCAGCTGAATGGTGCTGCGGTGCAGAAGATAGTGCGTTAATCCAACCACCTGCCCCTGATGCTCGGCGACTAGCGCGTACATCGGCTCGTAGGCGTCGAAAAAACGCCGCCAGGTGGTTTGCGTCACCTCGTCCGGTAACGCCGTTGCCCCCTCCCGGCCGTAAAAGGCGTTATACCCCTGCCACAGCGCCAGCCAGGCGGCGTAATCCCGTTGTTCCTGCGATCTGACCACGATGCTTTCGCTCATGATGTCCTCTGCGATGATGTAAAAATGCCCGCCTCCAGCATAGAACAGCAAACGTCAACGCGCAGGCCACGGCGCCACATTGAGGTCTGCGGCCGGAGCCGTACATACTCGCAATCGGTGCATCCGCGGCAATGGGCACCACCCATTCAGAAAATATGTAGCGTCAAATGCCGAACAACAGCAATGCCCAGCCACGCTATTTCATTTTCTGACTGTCGAACGTTTCTTGACAAAACATCATCAGTATCCGTCATTTGAAAATAACATGCAAAACACAACGTACTTTACCATGCAATTTTATTATTTCCGCCATGCGGAATAAATTCCATCAGGAGTATCTATATTGTGTTGAAGTAATGCAATTCCATGAGCAGGGTTCTGCATATATTCCGCGATGTAGGAAGGTTCTACTGAACTTTCAATTTTGAATATATCATAAGCCAGCCCCAATAAAACCTCTACAATCAATCCTGGCCCAGTCAAAGCCGAAGTTACACAATAATTTTTTGTTATTAATTCAGTTCTCCACGTTAGAAGCCTGCTCAGATAAAGCTCTGCTTCACCACCGGTATAACAACTGAATATACAGTCATTACTTTCTAAGAATCGATATCTTTTCTTCATGACCATAAGGATTATTTTTATCGCCTTTGATCTTTTATGAGATGACATGAAGTTATTAAAATAGACGCCATTTAATCTCTTGAGTGTGCCCAGAGCGAGCAGATTCTTATAAACATACATATTCCCTAATGATGGGATCATATCTAAAGAAAAATTAGAAATATCTTGTCTGATGAGTCTATTTATTGTTTCAAATCTGTCAGCATCCACACTCAACTCTTGTGCATCGAAATCAACCGCATCTTTAGTCAAAATACCATCTAAGCCAATCTTGTTTAAAATTAATTTTGTTTTAAACAGAAGAAATGAATCACTCTCTATGATTCTTTCTTTTTCTATATATTTATTAAGGCTGCAATATATATCATTAGTACATGGGAGTGTATCAATGTCTATATACACTCCTCCATATTGATAGATAATTAAAAGCCTAACAATGTCGCTTGCACTAGCAAGATTACATCTCAATATGATTTCGTAATAATAATATTTCATAAAATCATCAAGGTCAGCACAGAAAATATCCGCTATGTTCTTTTTTATAACGCCTCGTTTTTCGAACCATGAACATTTGATTTTTTTCTCCATCCTCTGATAGGGAATTTTATTCTTGTCTAAGAATTCAATAACCAGGTCATCAAATGTAAACCCTTCTTTTATCTTTGGGTATATATAATTAAAAGCAGAATTTTTTATTTCCAATTCAAGCTCTAACTTATCTTTAACTCTTTTTGTGTTGACGAAGTCAATTATGGCAGTATTGAGAAGTTTGCACAGTGAAGAATCGCTGTCGCACCAAAAAAACACATCCTTATCTTTGTTTGTTTTTTGCCATATTTCAATGTAATGCGCTTTTACTTCATTTAAATCACCAATCCATAAAAAATGCAGGACATTTGGAACTAATGATTTATCTATCGTTGACAACTTCATTTTCAACGCTATCATTTAGGCCTCCATGCAAAGTTAGTTATAATACCATTTGATTATCTTATTAGTTAACTGAAAAGATAGACTATGGCCATAATAATAATGCAAACAGAGCAAAATAATAGATTGCCTGAAAAATCCCTCAGTGAATCCAAGTAATCATTACTGCTTTTATTTAGTTTGATAATCGCATCGCTTTCGTTTTCAGCATCTACTTCAACATGATGCCTTCTGAATCCCTGTTGCTTCATATCCTTAATAACTTTTTGTGTGACCATTTCCTTTGTCATAACTATTGTCTTGTCACTTTTTATAAAGACAATATACCTATTCATCATGCCACCTATAAAGCACAGAATTTTACTTCTGTGCCAAGATTATATCTATTAATTAGCGCTTAGTACCTGACTCTCTGCTCTCTCTCGGCCCAGTACCATTTCCGCCGTAACCATTTCCTGCAGCCATTGAATTACCATTTCCCCAGAAGCCGTTAGCACCAGAACCACTTCCATACGGGCTATTTTGTGACAAGAATGATTGAAGCCCACGATCACCTCCGTTATTGTTGCCACTATTTGTAGAACCATAGCCACCGTTATCAGAAGATCTTTTCCCACTACCGTCACGGTCCTGCCACCCACCAGATACGGCATCGAGTTGGCTACTTAAAATTTTTTTCATGAACTCTCTCCTTGAATTGTTCAGGTTTGCAACCATCAAAAATGGTTGAATTTCATACTATCCCTGTACGACCAGCAAAAAAAATTAAATGTCATTAAATTATGATGCTTGTCACATGGATTTTCACACCGCTATAGGAAATTAATCCAACGTTCATTTTCAGGAGTAAATAATCATCGACACCAAGAATAGTTCCCCCTAGCACTCATTGAATGCTTTAATATTCCACTAATTGATTCGTTGAATATTTTATTAATTTTTATCACATTTAACCACAGTTACAAACGCCGCAGAATCAATCGAAAAAATATCATTAAAATGGAAATCAGCGATTGGCTAGAATGGTTTATTTCCTATGCGATCGCTCTTCACTTGCCACTATTACCGAAAACACAGGCACCAGCGAGAAAATCCAGCAGCGCGCGGTTGAACAGCGCCGGCCGCTGCAGGGGCGCGAAGTGGCTGACGCCCGGCAGCGTCACCAGGCGAGCGCCGGGGATGCTGTGGCTCAGGTAGACGGCATGTTCGGCGCGGATAAACTCATCGTGTTCGCTGTGCACCACCGTCACCGGCACGCGAATAGCCGCCAGATCCTGCGCGGTATAGTTCGGCTGGCTGCTCATCATCAGGCTTACGGCGGCGACGAAGGGAGCGAAATCTTCCGGCGTCGGTGACAAGGCGGCATAGTCTTGCGCATGGCGCGCAAAGCAACGTTCGACGATCGGGCTGGACGACGGCGGTTTAACCCCGCTGGCGTCCATATTGCAGCCGAAGAAAAAAACGCCGGGCACCCGCTCGGGTGCCCGGTGGGCAGCGATAAGCGCGACGCAGGCACCGTCGCTCCAGCCCACCAACGCGGCACGCGGGATGCGCAGCGCCGTCATCACCGCCAACAGGTCATCGGCCATCCGATCGTAACGATACGGCCGTGCGTCGCGCGTGCTGCGCCCGTGGCCGCGGCTGTCGATGACCAGCACGTTATAGCCGGCAGCCAACAGCGCCGGCAGTTGATAGCCCCAGTTGCCGCTGTGGCCCAGGCCGCCGTGCAACAGGATCACCGTCGGTTCGGTGCCATAGGCGGCATACCAGATACGCGCGCCGTCATGCTCGATATCCCCCTGTCGGGCACCGGGCGGCAATGCCGGCGCGCCTTGCGCGGCAAAACGCGTTAAATCGTCGTCGGTTGGCATTTTTCCCCCTCATTCGTCGACGTGGTGCGGCGAAACGGCATCAGAGGAGTATAGATCGCACCGTAAAGCGGTGCCGTTCGCTTTCCCGACATATACTTAAATCAGGAATCGCAATGGAGGACGGTGAGATGAAAAAGATAACGCTGGTGTTCTTGATGCTGATGTTGAGCGGTTGTATCGGCGGCGGCGGCGGCCCGTCGAATGCGCCGCCGGCGTCGCCGAATGAACCCTACACCTGCAGTAACTCCGGCGCCAACAGCGACTGCTCGCAATCGGTTGAGCCGTCAATGTATTAACCGCGTTCGGCGGGCCGTCGCTGAACGGCCCGCCGCCTTAACGTTGAACTACGAAGAGTGCTCCTCTTCGTTCGCCTGATATCGCGTCGCCTGCTGCTTCATGAATACCACCTCCTGCGGGCTGGACAGGCTCACTTCCTGGGCGCGCAGCAGCTTGAGGATGTTGAACAGCAGTTCGCTCTTGGTGGCGCCGACCATGCGCGGGCTCGGCACGTAGCCGGTCACGCTCAGGATAATGCCGTCCGGCCCCAACTGACTGAAGCGCACATAAGGCGCCGGCGTCTCCAGAATGGTTTCGTACTCGTTATAGGCACTGAGCAAGATATTGCGCACCTGTTCCGGATCGATAGAGGTCGGGAACGTCAGCGCGATGGTCACCACCCCTTGCGCATTGCCCATGGTGGCGTTGCGCACGTTCTGCGAAATCAGCTGCGAGTTGGGCACGATCATGGTGGAGCGGTCGCTGAGCTGAATCTCGGTGGCGCGCACGTTGATGCGACGCACGTCGCCCTCCACGCCGCCGATGCCGATCATATCCCCCACCTTCACCGGGCGTTCGGTCAGCAGGATCAGGCCGGAAATAAAGTTCTTCACGATCTCCTGCAAGCCGAAACCGATACCGACCGACAGGGCGCTGACGATCCACGCCAGGTTGCTCCACTGAATGCCCAGCGCCGCCAGGGTGATCAGAATCACCAGCACATAGCCGATATTGCTGAACAGCGTCACCAGCGAGGCGCGAATGCCGACGTCCGAGATGGTCTTCGGCAGCAGTTCAGAACCCAACCAGCGCCGTACCGCGCGCAGAATGTAGATGCCGATCGCCAGGCAGATCACCGCGTTGAGCAGGTTGCCGGGCACGATGTTGAAACGCTGCAACCCTTCGCCGGTCAGGATGGAGACGATTTTCTCCATCAGCGTACCCGGCGTGGTGCTGCCGAACGAGCCGTTGAACAACGCGACGATCATCAACAGCAGCAGTGAACATTTGGCCAGCGCGGTGGTGATGATCGACATCTGCTCCAGGTGGCGATCCTTGAAGCTGAGCGTTTTCTTCAGCATCTTGCCGCTGACGGTCTGCGGCGAAAACAGCGCGGCGCAAAAGTCGGTGGCGAACAACACCATGAAGTAGAACGCCATCAGCACCAACACTACCCAAATCAGCTGGTAGGTCAGGAAGCGAGCGAAGGCGATGTAGCCGATCAGCAGTGAAAACAGGATCACCACCGAGCACACCAGGGTGACGATATGCACCAGCCCGCCGACCAGCGTGCGTTTTTCCAGGTGCGCGCCCTGCTGTTCCAGACGGCGGCGAATGCGCTGGCCGCGCAGCGGCGCCGCCAGCAGCACCATGCCGATCAGCCCCGCCACCAGACCGTTGCCAAAGATGGTGGTGGCCAATGAGGCGCTGACGACGTTGTTGATCAGCTCTACGGTGCCGAACGCCAGCGCCAGGCCGGCCAGCAGCGGCGAGAAGTAGCGCAGCCCGGCGGCCACTTCGTTATCCATGGAAGCCAGACGCCACGACGGACGATTCAGCGACAGCGCCGCGCGCCCCAGCCCGGCGATCATCGCGCAGAAGATCCCCAAACGGTTAAAGCCTTCGGCGAAATCTTCAAGCATCACCGGCAGCGGTTGTACGCGAACGAAGACGTAATACAGCAGGTTTAACGCGATCGAGGTGGTGAACACCGTCACCGCCACGGTGACGATAGCCATGAAGCTGCGGCGCAGGCGTCCGTCAGGCAAGAAGCGAATGCTGACCCAGGCAAGGAAACGCTCGGAGAAATAACGTCCCCAGGACCAGACAATCACCGCCAGCGCCAGCAGCGCCAGCGTGCCGTAACGCCACTCCTCCTGCCAGCTGGCGTCCCAGGCCGCTTTCATCTCGGTGTTGAACTGATCCAGCCGCTGCACGTCATCCGCTGACGGCTGCACCACCGGCGCCCAGAACTTGATGCCCAGAATACTGCCGGTATTCAGCGCCAGTTGGGTTTTAAACGCTACCCGGCGCAGATCGCTGATCTGTTGCCCCAGGTCGAATGCGCTGGTCTTGATGGCCTGCGCGCGCTTTACCGCATCGTCGAGCTGTTTCTTGCTGTTGTTCAGCGCATTGCGCTGCTGGGCGACCGCCGGGGTTTCCGGCAGCGCGCCGGCGACCGGTGCCGGCCCCAGAACGTCCAGCTGCGCCTGCAGCTTTTCCTGCAGCGGCTGCAGATCGGTAGACAGTTTGTCCATGCCGGCGACCAGATCGTCGGTCGCCAACCGCAGCTTGCTGAGCTGGGTGTCGGTGGTGGCTTTGGAAACCAGCTGCTTCATGCTGTCGAGCTGCTTTTGCGCGGCTTTCAGCTGCGTGGCGGGATCGGGCGCGCTTTCGGCGGCGGGATCATCCTGGGTGGCGGCGACGGCGCCGAGCGGCGTGAGCTGCAAACCCAGCAGCAATAACAACAACAGCAGGAACGGGCGAGGCTTTAACATAAATTCAGTGCTCAGCATCATTATCTGATAGACAGACCAACAGGCGGCGGATGAACCGTCGCTTAACCATAAACGCTAATTATAATAGCTGCTTCATGTCGGCCGAAATACAGTAATTATTCCCATTGTGTGCCATGCGCCCCGGAGGTCTTTAGCCTGCTGATTATTCAGGCGCTTTTACACTGGCGGCGCGGCGCAAAGCGCTCTATACTCCAGCCACCGATTAACCTGCAACCAATAAAAGGAGACTTACTATGCTGACGTGTGAATTGGTTTTTCACTCACACTTCTTTGGTAATCGTCGCCGCTCAAGCATTACCGGTATCGTGCTGCGATAACCCAGCTTGAGCGAAGCTTACTAAAATCCAGGATCTTCCCTCCGGCTTACCGGGTTGTCGTCAGCGATGTTTGACGATAGGCATTGTCATGCCTGTAACTCTTGAGTAAGCAATGAGCACATTACTGTCTGCACAATCTGTCGGTTACGACAACGCGTTCGGCGCCCTGCTGAGCGAGATTTCCTTCAGCCTGAAAAAAGGCGATCGCATCGGTTTGATCGGCGATAACGGCTGCGGCAAAAGTACCCTGCTGCAAATCCTCAGCGGTGCCCTGCCCGCACACAGCGGAACGGTGACATTGTCACACCAATGCTTGATGGCGCGCATCGAGCAGCACCTGCCGCCTGAGCTGCACGCCAGCACTCTGCTGGACGCGGTTCTGGCCCAGTTGCCTGCGAGCCAGCACCTCAGCGAACGCTGGCGCTGCGAAGCGCTGCTGGCCGAGATGGGGTTTGAACCAACGAGCTGGACGTTGAACGCCGGTACCCTCAGCGGCGGCCAGCATACCCGGCTGCTGTTGGCCCGCGCGCTGATCCGCCAGCCCGATCTGCTGCTGCTCGACGAACCCAGCAACCACCTGGACCTGCCCACGCTGCTGTGGCTGGAACAGTTCTTGCGTAACTGGAACGGCAGTTTCGTGCTGGTGTCGCACGACCGCTATCTGCTCGACCAGGTGACCAACTGCACCTGGATCCTGCGCGACAAAACGCTGCAGTTCTTCCGCTTCCCCTGCTCCGCTGCGCGCGCTGCGTTGGCGGAACAGGATGCCGCAGACGAGCACCGTCGCCAGGCCGAGCAAAAGGAGATCGAACGGGTAGAGAAAAGCGCCAAACGGCTGGCGGTCTGGGGCAAGGTCTACGACAACGAAGATCTGGCGCGCAAGGCTAAGCAAATGGAGAAGCGCGTCGATCGGTTGAAGGAAGAACAGACTACCCTGACCGCCGGCAGCCCGTGGCGGCTGCGCCTGCAGGGAGAGGCGCTGGACGCCGATCGCCTGCTGGCGCTGCCACACTGGGCGGTGCGTCCGGCGCCGGATGCGCCGGTGCTGTTCAGCCTGGAACACCTGCGGGTGAAAAGCGGCGATCGCATCGCCATCGTCGGGCGCAACGGCTGCGGCAAATCGTCGCTGCTGCGTCTGCTGTGGCGCGAGTATCAGCAACAAACGCAGCGCCCGGCGCTGTTCCACCCGCGGGTGCGCATCGGTTATTACGATCAAAGCCTGCAGCAGTTGCGCGATGAGGACACGTTGAGCGACGCGCTGGCGCAGTTTGCGCCGTTGACCGAGGAGCAGCGAAAAATGGCGCTGATCGGCGCCGGTTTCCCTTACCTGCGCCACTCTCAGCAGATCCGTTCGCTGAGCGGCGGCGAGCGTTCGCGGTTGCTGTTCGTCGGCCTGACGTTGGCCAACCATTCGCTGCTGTTGCTGGATGAGCCCACCAACCATCTGGATATGGCGGGCAAAGAGGAGCTGGCGGAAACGCTGCGCCAGTTCCCCGGCGCCGTCATGCTGGTCACCCACGACCGGATGCTGATTGAACAGAGCTGCAACCGTTTTTGGCTGATCGACCAGCAAAAACTGACGGAGTGGCACGATCTGGCGCCGGTGTACCAGCGCCTGGCGGGCGAAACGCCGGCGCTGCCGACGGCGGACGAGGCCAACGCAAACGCGCCTGCGCCAGACGCGCGGCTGGAAGGCGAAGAAGCGCTGTTGACCGCCCTGTTTGCCCTCGAAAGCAAGCTGGAGGCTGACCTGGCGCGTAAACCGAAGCACCAGAAACCGGAGCTTCAGGCACGCTGGCGCCGCGAGATTGCCGACCTCACCGCCCGGCTGCAGCTGGGCTGACCCTGACAGGCCGCCCCGGCGGCCTGTTTTTTTAAGGAGAGCAACATGTCATTTGCACTTGAAGCGGCCTCGTGCGCGCAGCAGCCGCTGTTGGCGGCCATGCTGCTTGACTGCCTGCGCGAGCTGGGCGCCGACGAGGCTTACCCCTACCTGCCGCTCTACTGGCGTGAAGCAGGCCGCTACCCTTATTTGATCTTGAGCGATCGGCAAACGGCCGGTTTTGCGCTGGTCAGGCGCCTGGATAGCGCCAACGTCGAAATGGCCGAGTTTTACATCCGGCCCGCCTGGCGGCGCACCGGAATTGGGCAACAGGCCGCCCGCGCCTTGTTCGTGCAGCATCCGGGTGGCTGGTCGCTGTCGGTCGGCCAAGATAACCCCCGCGGGCTGGCGTTTTGGCGAGCGGTGATACCAACCGGGACCACAACGGTGCCGCTTTCCTCTGCCGACGCCATGACACAGCTGGGTTTTTATTACCCGCCGGGCTGAGCGACACATTAACTTCATTCTTTTATGACAGGGTAAGTCGATTCGTTCTTTGCTATCGAGCCTGCCATGACTGCACTTTCCCCACAGGATATCGAAGCGCGCTATCGCTTCGCGCGTGAAATCGCCCGCGCCGCCGCCGATCTCGCCTTCAGCTTTTATCAGCGCCGGCAAAGCCTGGCAATTGACTTTAAACAGGGTCTGCAGGATGTGGTCAGCGAAGCCGACCGCCGCGTCGAGGCGCTGATTCGCCGCATGATCAACCGCCGGTTTCCCCTCGATGGGTTTCTCGGTGAAGAGAGCGGCGGCAGCGGTGATAACGCCGCCTGTATTTGGGTAGTCGATCCGATTGACGGCACCGCCTGCTTCCTGAACGGGTTACATACCTGGTGCATCTCGATAGGCGTGGTAATCGACGGTGAGCCGACGATCGGTGTGATCTACGATCCCAACCACCGCGAAATGTTTCGCGCTTGTCTCGGCGGCGGCGCTTTCCTCAACGGAGAACCGATCGGCGTGCATGCCGGGCGCAGCGTCGCGGACGGCGTGTTGGGCGTTGGGATTTCAGCGCGCGCCTCGGCAGCGGAATTCAGCGGTTTTATCTGTCGTTTGCTGCAGGCGGGTGGCATGTTTGTGCGCAGCGGTTCCGGCGCGTTGATGACCGCACAGGTGGCCGCCGGCCGGCTGCTGGGCTATTACGAACCGCACATGAACGCCTGGGACAGCCTGCCTGGGCTGGTGCTGACGCGCGAAGCCGGCGGCGTGGCGAACAACTTCATGAACAACAACGGGCTGCGGCGCGGCAACCCGTTGCTGTTGGCCAATCCGGTGCTTTATCCGCAGCTGGCCGAGCTGATTCAAACGCCGGGTTTGATCGGTTCGACGTGCCCTATCGCGCGCGTGATGGCCGGATAAAGCGCGCGCAGCCGCCGTTCGATCAGATCGACCGCATCGTGCGCGGCGGCGATGGTCACCGCCGGCGATACCCGGCAGTGGAAGTTGACGATGATGCCGCCGTCGGTCTTGCGCGCGCGGATGTTATGAACGTCTTGCACCATCTCCCCCTGCTCCAGCGCCGACTGCAGGATCCGCCGGATATCGGCCAGCTCAGCCGCATCGACATCCTCACTGGTCAGCCAGTGCGGCGTCTGCGGTTCCAAATGGGTCTCTATCTCGGTGTCTTCGCCGATCGCCTGACGCAGGATCCCTTCTATCTCCGTGGCGATGTCATGCGCCTGCGCCACGCTGGCGTTGGCCGGCACCGCCAAATCCATGCCGATCGCCATGCGCGTCGGCAGCTGCTGCAACGCCACATTCTGCACCTGCGCGCCGTGGTTGGCGGCGATCGCCCGGATGCGCGTAGCCATATCTTCATCGCTACGGGTCTGGGGCACCGCGATGACGGTGAATTCCGCCTTGGCGTACTGCTCCTGCAACCGTTCGACAATCGCCTGCTTCAGCGCATTGATGCGCTCCAGCGGCAAGGTGCGGCACACCGCCACCGTGATCTCGACGAACAGCACCGCGCCGGCGTTGCGAATGCGTACGCTGTCGCAGGCCAACACTGCCGGGAAGCTGTCCAGCGTAGCGCGGATGTCCTCGGTAGTGCCGGCTGGCGCGGCGTCCATCAGCGAGTCGAAAGAACGCTTACCCAATTTAATCGCTGCTATGAAGATAAAACCGGCGACGATCAGCGCGGCGATGGCGTCTGCACGGCCAAACCCCAGCAGAACAAAGATTATCCCCAGCAGCACCACGCCGGAAGAGAGCATGTCGGAAAAGAAATGCAGCGCATCCGCTTCCAGCGCCGCACTGTCGGTGGCTTTGGCGACGCGGTTGAGCGCCCGCACCCGGAAGAAATCGACGCAGATGGAAATCAGCAGCACGGTGATCACCACCGGCGCAGCGACGATCTCATGCGGCTGCCCAAGCAGACTGCTGCCCGCCTCATAGACGATCCAACCGGCGGCAGCCAACAACAGCAACACCTCGAACAGCGCCGCCAGGTTTTCCACCTTGCCGTGGCCGAAGTGGTGATCGTCATCGGCGGGTTTATCGCTGATGCGCACCGCCAGCCAGGTAATGCTGGTGGCGATAAAATCGGTAAAAGAGTGGATCCCTTCGGATATCAGGCCAATACTGCCGGTAAAAATACCGGCGACGAATTTGCCCGTAGCCAGCAACCCGCTGGCGATCATCGAGTTTCTGGCTACGGCCTGCTTTTCATTTTGCATTATGCTGCTCACATTCGGACGGTGATTTATTTTTTTACTTTAGAAGATAATTGCCAGACAAAGGCGATCAGCAGCATACTGCCAGAAAATGTCAGCATGAGGCTAGTGAGGAATTCGGATTTTCCGGTGGAATAAAAATAAATCTCATTAACGCCCACCGAAACCATTAAAATGGCGTAGAGCAATCCCAGAATAAGAATCGTCATTATTATCAACTCCTGTATCAGGCTGCGCGTTCAGCGCGCCGCTAAATCCTCCCCATAATAAATAGCGGTTACGGGGAGGATGCATCTAGGCGGATCTTTAGCGTTCATCAATCATCCCATTTGGTGCTCATATAGGCCGCCAACAGGCCCAGCGAGCTGATCATTGCCAGGAATCCCATAAAAATAGTCATGTTTCCCATTTTGTTGTCCTCAGGTTAAATGTTGTCGATAAAATCCCCTTGCGTTAAATATCGGGGTTGGTCGGTGTCCATGGTTGTTTAACGTCCTCCTCAGGTTTGTCACATTCCCGCCCTTTACGGGCGGGCACGGTTTAAATACCCAAAACGTGCTGGGCGATTTTGAAATAAATAATCAGGCCGGTGCCGTCGATAAAGGTGGCGATAAACGGCGCCGATACCACCGCCGGATCGATGCCGAGGCGTTTCAGCAACATCGGAATGATCGACGAAACAATGGCGCTCCACACGGTGATCGCCACCAGGGACAGGCTGACAACCAGCGTCACCTCCATGCCGACGCCCATGATCCAGGCACGCACCCAGGCCGCCAGGCCGATGGTGACGGCGATCAGCAGCGAGGTCGTGACCTCTTTGCGGATCACCGCGCCCAGATTGCGCAGGCTGACCTCGCCCAGCGCCATGGCGCGCACCAGCGTCGAAGTGATCTGGGTGCCGCTGTTGCCGCCGGTGCCGATCAGCAGCGGGATGAAGAACGCCAGCGCAATCGCCGCTTCGAGCTGATCTTCAAACGCCTTCAGCACGTTGCCGGTGTAGGCCTCGGCAACAAACAGCATCAGCAACCACACCGAACGTTTGCGCCACAGCGCCCACGGGCTGGTCTCCAGGTAAGGCTTGTCCAGCGGCAGGCTCGCGCCCTGGCGCTGCGCATCCTCGGTATTCTCATCTTCGACCAGCCGGGCGATCTCACGCTCTCCCAGCACGCCGACCAGCGTGTTGTTGACCACCACCGGCACTACGTCCAGCCCCCCTTTGCCCAACAGGTGCGCAACGTCGTTGCGGTCATCGTCGGGCGAAACCTGGAAATAGCTGTGATCCATCATCACGCCGACCGCTTTATCCTGTTCTTCACACTGCAGCAGTTTTTTCACCGACAGCGTGCCGCGCAGATGATAATCGTCCGCGGTAATAAATACCCGGGTGGGAATTTCGTCCGTTTTAAGCTGTGAAAGTAAATATTCCCGGGCATGAGTGACCGTCATCGTCGCGGGAACAGTAATAAAATCGGCGTTCATATAACCGGCGACCGAAGTCTCGTCGAGAGTTTCAGTCGCGCTCAGCGCCGGAGAAGAATAGTGTTGATGTGACTTAATCATTTTGTCAGTCCCTATTTCTGTTTTGAACTTCAACAGCGAATCGCATAGGGGCGTAACCACAGAGGGAGTGCAGACTGCCTATCTCCGCGTCCAGGTTTTAGCACTATACAACGTATCCGAGTTGTTGCTCGGAAGTTACTTTGGGCTGAACCTTAATCCGATAAAGCCTGTCTTAACCTTGGGCATCTCTCGATGTCGTCAGATCAGTAACCTGTGTTTGTATAGGAGCCTCGCCAAACGAGATACTGCATATAAACTACCGGCGCAGTATAGGCGGTGTTTTATCCGGCGGGAAGAAAAGATCGCCCGTTGTTTATGGAGTATTTAGGATAATGTTATTAAACGGCCATTTATAAAAACGGCTGATATAAATCAGCCGTTTTTTATTTTTCAGTGTTCGAGAATGTAGACGTTTTTATCGTATAAAGCGCCCTGGCGGGTAAAGTCTATCCCCTTCACGTAAGGTTTGATGAGCGTGGCGTTAGCCTCATAGTACACCGGCGCCACCGGCGCATCGGCGGCCAGCACCGCTTCGGCCTGCTGGAAGTTGTGCTGCACCTGCTGCGGCGTCTGCGCCGCCGTCGCCTGATGCAGAATGCGATCGTAGTCCGGATTGCGGTATTTGGGGCTGTTCTCGCTGCTGTCGGAGCGGAACACGTTCAGGAAGGTGGAAGGATCGTTATAATCCGCCAGCCAACGAGTAAAGGCCACGCTGTACTGCCCACGGTTGATATTGTCCAGCGTCACTTTACGCTCCTGGCTTTGCAAGGTGGCCTCCACGCCGAGGTTCTTTTTCCACATAGCGGCGGCGGCGATGACGATCTTCTTGATGGTGGCGTCATTGCTGTACAACACGGTAAAGCGCAGCGGATTCTCGGCGTTGAAACCGGCCTCCGTCAGCAATTGCTTCGCCTGGGCGTGCCGTTGCTCGGGCGTCCAGCCGGCGGCGCTGCCGGCCTGCAGGCTATAGCCGCCCGCCCCGGTAGGGGTAAAAGTCCAGGCCGGCTCTTGGCCGTATCCCAACACTTTACCGGCGATGATCTCTTTATCCAGCCCCAGGTTCAACGCCTGGCGCACTCGCACATCGTTAAACGGCGCCTGCTGATTATTGAAAGCGAAATAACTGGTGGAAAGCAGCGGATAAGTCACCAACTGCTGCTCGCCGAGCGTTTTTTTCAGCTGCTGATACAACTCCGGTGGCGTGGTATATCCCAACTCAACCTCACCGGCGCGAAAACGCGCCACTTCCGGGAAGCCCTGGATCGGCAAAAAGGTCACCTTGTTGAGTACGGTATTGGCGTTATCCCAATACTGCGGGTTACGTTCCACCACCACCTTTTCGTTCACTACCCACTGACTGAGGCGAAACGCCCCGTTACCGACAAAGTGCGCCGGCTGCGTCCAGTTTTTGCCGTACTGCTCCACCACCTTGCGGTTAACCGGCAAAACCGGGAAATGCACCAGTTGCTTGAGCAGATAGGAATTGGGCTCCGACAGCGTGACCTGCAGAGTGTACGCATCCAGCGCTTTGACGCCCAGCTCGCTCGGCGGTTTGCTGCCGGCGTTGATCGCTGCGGCATTCAGCACGTAGGCCGAAGCCAGATAGCTGCCGTACGGCGAGGCGGTTTTCGGATCGGTGAGGCGCCGCCAGCTGTAGACGAAATCGTCGGCGGTCACCGGATCGCCGTTCGACCATTTGGCCTGCGGCCGCAGATGGAAGGTCCAGACGTTGCCCTGGTGCTCCCAGTTCTGTGCCAGCGCCGGGATCGCTTCGCCGTCTTTCCCGACGCGCAGCAAACCTTCGAACAGATCGTTGAAGATATAGAACTCCACGTTGCTCTCGGCCAGGTTCGGATCCAGCGTCGCCGGTTCATACCCGTTGGCGCGCACCAGTTCCTGTACCGGCGCCAGTTTAGCGCCTGCCGGCACCTCGGCGGCCTGAGCGAACGTCGCGTTAAAAGCCAGGAAGATTAAACCAGCCAATTTATTGCTATTGAATGAATATTTCACGTCGATATCCCTGATGAGTGTTTTATCGCGTTCAATATGCAATGAGGTAGTGGAATAAATTAAATCATTAATCGCTATGAGTCATAACCAAAAGCGGTGTTGAATTTCTTTCATTATCAAAGGGGTATTAACCAGAGAGCGGCGATAAACCGGAGAAACAGCACGAGGACGGGCATTGTCGAACAGACATAGAGAGAATCGGCAGAAAAATAATGCGGGCAATCAATCCAGATTATTCCAGCCGAAACTTAACTTATCCTTAGGGCAATTCATTTTGTGAGCGATCGTCAAAAATAATTTAATACGAATCGTTTTCACTATCATTATTGATGTTCTTGGCTAAAATCGGGCTGCTTGCGCTTGCCAGGCGATATTCGTTTTCCTCATTCGAACGCTAAAAAAGGATAACTGCATGAAGCTGCGTATTTCATCTCTCGGCCCTGTCGCCCTGCTCGCCTCCTCGATGATGCTGGCCTTCGGCGCTCAGGCTGCCTCCGCCGACCAGGGCATCGTTATTTACAACGCCCAGCATGAAAATCTGGTGAAATCCTGGGTCGACGGTTTTACCAAAGACACCGGCATCAAGGTGACGCTGCGCAACGGCGGCGACAGCGAATTGGGCAATCAACTGGTGCAGGAAGGCAGCGCTTCGCCTGCCGACGTCTTCCTGACGGAAAACTCCCCGGCGATGGTGTTGGTGGACAACGCCAAGCTGTTCGCCCCGTTGGACGCCGCGACGCTGGCCCAGGTGGAACCGCAATATCGCCCAAGCCACGGCCGCTGGATCGGCATCGCCGCCCGCTCTACCGTATTTGTCTACAACCCGGCCAAGCTGACCGACGCACAGCTGCCTAAGTCGCTGCTGGATCTGGCCAAGCCGGAATGGAAAGGCCGCTGGGCCGCTTCGCCGTCGGGCGCCGATTTTCAGGCGATCGTCAGCGCGCTGCTGGCGTTGAAAGGCGAGAAAGCGACGCTGGAGTGGCTGAAAGCGATGAAAACCAACTTCACCGCCTATAAGGGCAACAGCACCGTGATGAAAGCGGTCAATGCCGGCCAGGTCGACAGCGGCGTGATCTATCACTACTACCCGTTCGTGGACGGCGCCAAAACTGGCGAAAACAGCAACAACATCAAGCTGTACTACTTCAAACACCAGGATCCGGGCGCGTTCGTCAGCATCTCCGGCGGCGGCGTGCTGGCTTCCAGCAAGCATCAGCAGCAGGCTCAGGCGTTTATCAAGTGGATCACCGGCAAACAGGGCCAGGAGATCCTGCGCACCAATAACGCCTTCGAATACGCCGTGGGCGTCGGCGCGGCCTCCAATCCGAAACTGGTGCCGCTGAAAGAGCTGGACGCGCCGAAGGTCGACGCCGCGCAGCTGAACAGCAAGAAAGTTGTCGAACTGATGACCGAAGCCGGCCTGCTGTAAGGCCCGCCGGCAAACCGAGAGTTGTTGATCGTTATGTCAAACCTGAGTACCCACGCCGCGCAGACCGCGCGGCGTTATTCTTCTGTCCCTCGTCACCAGCGGCCAGGGCCGATCGTGGTCGCCAGCGCCGTGTTGCTGTCACTGCTGGCGCTGTTGCCGCTGGGATTCGTTATCGGCGTGGCGTTTGAAACCGGCTGGCAAACGGTCAAAGCTCTGGTTTTCCGCCCGCGCGTGGCGGAACTGCTGTTGAACACCCTGCTGTTGGTGGTGTTGACGCTGCCGATTTGCGCCGTGCTCGGCGTGGCACTGGCCTGGTTGACCGAGCGCACCTCGCTGCCGGGCCGCCGTCTGTGGGCGATATTGGCCACCGCGCCGCTGGCGGTGCCGGCCTTTGTGCAAAGCTATGCCTGGATCAGCCTGGTGCCGTCGATGCATGGCCTGGGTGCCGGGGTGTTCATCTCGGTGCTCGCCTATTTCCCGTTTATCTATCTGCCTGCCGCCGCGGTGCTGCGTCGCCTGGATCCCGGCATCGAAGACGTCGCCACTTCGCTCGGATCACGGCCGCTGGCGGTGTTTTTCCGCGTGGTGCTGCCTCAGCTGAAGCTGGCGGTCTGGGGCGGTTCCCTGCTGATCGCGCTGCACCTGCTGGCGGAGTATGGCCTGTATGCCATGATCCGTTTCGATACCTTCACCACCGCGATCTTCGATCAATTCCAGTCGACCTTCAACGGCCCAGCGGCCAACATGCTGGCCGGCGTATTGGTGCTGTGCTGTTTGGGCCTGCTGTTGCTTGAGGCGCTCAGCCGCGGCCGCGCACGCTATGCCCGCGTCGGTTCCGGCAGCGCCCGCAGCCAAACGCCGCGCCGCCTTTCGCCGCCATTCGCCGCGCTGGCGCTGCTGCTGCCTTTCTCACTGACTGCGCTGGCGCTGGGCGTGCCTTTCATCACCCTGGCCCGCTGGCTGTGGCTGGGCGGATTCGAGGTGTGGCGCAACGCCGATCTGTGGCCCGCGCTGTGGCAAACGCTGTCGCTTTCCGCCGCCGGCGCGCTGCTGATTACGCTGTGCGCCATTCCGATGGCCTGGCTGTCGGTGCGCTATCCGGCCCGGCTGTACCGGGTGCTGGAAGGCTGCAACTACGTGACCAGTTCGCTGCCCGGCATCGTGGTGGCGCTGGCGCTGGTGACCATCACCATTCACAGCTTCCGGCCGATTTACCAAACCGAAATCACCCTGCTGCTGGCGTATCTGCTGATGTTTATGCCGCGGGCGCTGATCAATCTGCGCGCCGGCATCGCACAGGCGCCGGTGGAATTGGAAAACGTGGCGCGCAGCCTGGGCAAATCGCCGGCGCAGGCGCTGTGGAGTACCACGCTGCGGCTGGCGGCGCCGGGAGCCGCTGCGGGCGCGGCGCTGGTGTTCCTGGCGATCGCCAATGAACTGACCGCCACGCTGCTGCTGGCGCCGAACGGCACCCGCACGCTGGCCACCGGCTTTTGGGCGCTGACCAGCGAGATCGACTACGTCGCCGCCGCGCCTTATGCGCTGATTATGGTGGCGCTGTCATTGCCGCTCACCTGGCTTCTTTATTCTCAATCTAAACGCACGGCGGGACTATGAGCACGCTCGGACTGCACGGTATCGAAAAATCTTACAACGCCATCAGGGTACTGGAACACATCGATCTGCAGGTTGCCGCCGGCAGCCGCACGGCGATCGTCGGCCCATCCGGCTCCGGCAAAACCACCCTGCTGCGCATTATCGCCGGCTTTGAAATCCCGGACGGCGGCCAAATCCTGCTGCAGGGGCAAGCCATGGGCAACGGCGGCGGCTGGGTGCCGGCGCATCTGCGCGGCATCGGCTTCGTCCCGCAGGATGGCGCGCTGTTCCCGCACTTTACCGTCGCCGGCAACATCGGTTTTGGCCTCAAGGGCAGCAAACGCGAGAAACAGCATCGCATCGAGGCGTTAATGGACATGGTGGCGCTGGATCGCCGTCTGGCGGCCCTGTGGCCGCATGAACTGTCCGGCGGGCAGCAGCAGCGAGTTGCGCTGGCGCGCGCCCTGTCGCAGCAACCTCGGTTGATGCTGCTGGACGAGCCGTTTTCAGCGCTGGATACCGGCCTGCGCGCCGCCACCCGCAAGGCGGTGGCCGAGCTGCTGACAGAAGCCGGCGTAGCGTCGATTCTGGTCACGCACGATCAGAGCGAAGCGCTGTCGTTCGCCGATCAGGTGGCGGTGATGCGCAACGGCCGGCTGGCGCAGGTGGGCGCGCCGCAGGATCTCTATCTGCGCCCGGTCGATGAACCGACCGCCAGCTTCCTCGGCGAAACGCTGGTGCTGACCGCCGAACTGGCGCACGGCTGGGCCGACTGCGCATTGGGCCGCATCGCCGTCGACGATCGCCAGCGCAGCGGCCCGGCGCGCATCATGCTGCGCCCGGAGCAGATTCAAATCGGTTTGTCCGATCCGGCGCAGCGCGGCCAGGCGGTGATCACCGGCATCGATTTTGCCGGCTTCGTCTCCACCCTCAACCTGCAAATGGCCGCCGGCGGCGCACAGCTCGAGATCAAAACCGTCAGCCGCGAAGGCCTGCAGCCCGGTTCTCAGGTCAATCTCAACGTGATGGGCCAGGCGCATATTTTTGCCGGTTGACACCGAGGGGGAAGCCTCTTGACGCTCCCCTCGCCGCCGCGCATTATCAACGCTATGAACCGCATTGCGCACGTCCTCACCACCACCGCAACCGCCACGCCATGGCGGGCTGCACGGGTGCGCATCAGCTAACGACGTATCCCTAAGCCCCGCCAGCCATGGACGGGGTTTTCGCTTCTCCGTGCATGCCGGCAATATCATGACGGAGAAGACAAATGCCAACTATCCCTGCACTACGCAGCGCTCTGCTGGTTATCGATATGCAAGTCGGTCTGTTCGCCTCGCCGAACGATCTGCCGTTTGCCGCCGAAAGCCTGCTGGAAAAGACCAATGCGTTGATACGCGCCGCGCGAGCGGCGAACGCGCCCGTGGTGTTTATTCGTCACACGGGGCCGGCGGGATCGCCCATCGCCGTAAACAGCCCGCTGTGGCAGGTTCACCCCGCTCTGCAAACCGATGTGCAGGCCGACTGGTTTATCGATAAAACCCGCCCCAGCAGCTTTCACCAGACTGGCCTGGCGGAACGGCTCAAGCAAGCCGGCATCGGTCGGTTGGTGATTTCGGGCATGTAAACGCAATACTGCGTAGACACCGCCTGCCGGCACGGCGCGGAGTTGGGATTTGACATGGTCCTGGCCGCCGACGCCCATAGCTGTTCGGACACGGCGACGCTTGGCGCCGCAGCCATTATCCGGCATCACAACCAGACCCTGTCGGGGCCGTTCGTGACGTTGGCGCTGGCGGAAGAGATACGGTTTTAAACGACGCGCCAAGGCCGGGCTAACGCCCGGCCCGCTCAGCGGCAAATCTTGTCGCGGCGCGGCTTTTTCGGCGCCAGCAGATAATCCACCACGCTTTCATCGACGCAGCTGTCGACGCCGTTCAGCGCCAGCGTATGGCCGTCGCGCTCGCGGGTGATTAACGGGCTTTTGAAGGCCGCGGCCATCGCCTGGGCGTTGCGGTACGGGGTGGTCGGATCGTAACGCTGGGCGACAAACAGCAGCGGCGGCAGCGCGGCGGACGCCACCGGCGTGTGCGGCCGATCTTTGCCGCGATACGGCCACAGATCGCACATTTCCAGCGGATATTCGTGCAGCGGCAGATAGTGGGCATACAGGGCGGCGGTATTGATCTCTTGCCGCTGTCGGCGCAACAACTGCGGATCGGCCGTCGGGTTGGCGACGTCGGCGCAGGTAATGACGTTCAGGGCGTCATCGGCGTCCGGCGAGTAACTTTCGTCGATCAGATCGGAAACCTGCTGCCCGGCAATGCCGGCATCGAGCTGACGCAGCACGGTCGCCAGCTCATGCCAGCGCTCCGGCCACAACAGCAACGAACGCGTGACCGTCAGCACATCGTCGGCGGAGATTTCATAGCCCGCAGCGGTGACGAACGGTTGATCGTGCAGCTTGCGCAGCAGGGCGTGATAGCGCTGCAGCGCCTGATTCGCGCCGCCGCCAAGCTGGCAGCTGTCGGTTTTACCACAGTAGGCGGCGAAGCGCAGGAAACTTTGCTGGAAGCCTCGCTCCTGGTTCATACGCTGGGTGAAGTCGTCTTCCGCCAGGTCCACTACGCCGTCCAGCACCAGCGCGCGCGTTTTCTTCGGGAAACGTTCGGCATACAACGCCGCCACCTTGGTGCCGTAAGAGTACGCCACCGCCGTCAGCCCCGGCTCGCCCAGCGCGTGGCGAATCACGTTCAGATCGTTGACCGCCTCGTCGGTGCCGATATGTTGCAGCACGTCCGCGCCGGTCTGTTTGATACAGGCGGCGATCAGGGTGCGCGTCTGATGCTCCGCGCCGGCCACGTCGTTGTCGTCCGGCGTCGGGGTTTCGTCGCCTTCGGCCACCTGACAAGATATTTTCGGCGTCGACTGACCGACACCGCGCGGATCGTAACCGATGATATCGTAGGATTTGCGCAGTCTGGCGATCTGGGCGTCGTTGCCCAAATCAGGATTGATGCCCGGTAGACCCGGCCCGCCGCTGATCACCACCAGGCTGCCCTTTTTCGGCCCGGTTGCCGGCAGCAGAGTTAACGCCAGACGCACGGTCGCTTCCCCCGGCTGCGCCGCATGAGCGGGCGGCGTGGCGTACGCCAGCGGCGCCTCGAGGTAGCCACAGCGCAGCCCCGGCGTCGGCGGCTCATCGAACCAACGCTGAAAACCGCTGTTGAGACAAGATTGCCAACGGATGCCGTTTTCGGCCGCCGCGCCGTGAGCCGCAGGCTTGGCCTGGGCGGGCAACGTGGCGGTGGCCGCGGCGAGCAGCGCCAGAATACGCAGTACTGACATGGGGAGTCCTTTCAACTCAACGAATCGGTCAAAGGTTAACGATACCCGGTTAAACCGCTAGCCAATAGAACACAAAAAGCCGCGCGGGTGAAGCCGTCGCCGTATGGCCGGCAAGATATTCCCCTGCTCGGATTGCTCTTATAACGCACAGCATGCTGCAAAAAACGCCGTTCACCTGCTAGGCTTAAGGTTCGTTGTACTCACAAGGAACAGGAGAATAGCATGTTTGGAAAAGCGGAAGACAAAGCCAATCAAGCCGCAGGCGCGGTAGAAGAGGCGTTCGGCAAAGCCGTCGATTCACCGGAGCATCAGGTGCGCGGCGCGGCGCGCAAATACGCCTCCCAGGCCAGCTATGCCGCCCGAGACGCAGCGGATAGCGTAAGAACCCAGGTGGAAGCTAACCCGCTGGCCGGCGTGGCCGTGGCGGCAGCGGTCGGCATCGTTTTCGGCTTCTTGCTGGGGCGCAAATAAGCGGCGAATGCGCCGTTCGACAACGGGCCCGCTACGGGCCTTTTTTTCGCCCTTTCTTCACCTGTGCGCAAACTTTCATCTATCACAGCCATCGCTTAAAAAAACCAACGCCTTCAACTACGATTAGTTTGTGACCAGAGCAAGGCTCTGCGATCCGGCAGATAACCCTATGAGGATTATCACCATTATCCATGCTGTTTAAGCCGCTCTCCTTCACGCGGCTAAGAAAGGTTGATTATGGCTCGCACCACCCCTATCGAACGTTACCGCAATATCGGCATCTCCGCGCACATCGATGCCGGCAAGACCACCACCACCGAGCGGATTCTGTTTTACACCGGGGTCAGCCACAAGCTGGGTGAAGTGCATGACGGCGCGGCGACCATGGACTGGATGGCGCAGGAACAAGAACGCGGCATCACCATCACCTCGGCGGCCACGACCTGCTTCTGGAACGGCATGCAGCATAATTATCCGCAGCACCGCATCAATATCATCGACACCCCCGGGCACGTCGATTTCACCATTGAAGTGGAGCGCTCGATGCGCGTGCTGGACGGCGCCGTGATGGTTTACGACTCGGTGGGCGGCGTGCAGCCGCAGTCGGAAACCGTCTGGCGCCAGGCCAATAAATACAAAGTGCCGCGGCTGGCGTTCGTTAACAAGATGGACCGCATCGGCGCGGACTTTTTCCGCGTGCGCAAAATGATGATCGAGCGCCTGAAAGCCAACCCGGTGCCGATCGTTATCCCGATTGGCGCCGAAGATCACTTCAGCGGCGTGGTGGATTTGGTGCGGATGAAGGCCATTCTGTGGGACGAGGCCTCGCAGGGCATGAACTTCAGCTTCGAAGAGATCCCGGCCGACCTTCGCGACTCGGCGCAGGAATGGCGTGAAAACATGATTGAGGCCGCCGCCGAAGCTTCGGAAGAATTGATGGAGAAATACCTCAATCAGGTGCCGCTGAGTGAAGAGGAGATCGTTCACGGGCTGCGGGTGCGCACCGTCGCCGGTGAAATCCAGCCGATGCTGTGCGGCTCGGCGTTCCGCAACAAAGGGGTCCAGCGCATGCTGGACGCGGTGATCGAACTGATGCCCTCGCCGCTCGACGTGCCGCCGATGGAAGGCCACGGCGAACACGATGAAATCATCACCCGCAAAGCCGACGACAACGAGAAATTCTCGGCGCTGGCGTTCAAACTGATGACCGATCCGTTCGTCGGCCAGCTGACCTTCGTGCGCGTCTACTCTGGGGTGCTGGCCAAAGGCAGCAGCGTTTACAACCCAATCAAGGGCAAAAAGGAGCGTATCGGTCGCATCGTGCAGATGCACGCCAACGATCGTAAGGACATCGACGAACTGCACGCCGGCGACATCGCCGCCTGCGTCGGCCTGAAGGACGTCACCACCGGCGATACGCTGTGCGATCCCGGCGCCATCATCACGCTGGAGCGCATGACCTTCCCTGAACCGGTGATCGCCCAGGCGATCGAGCCGAAGACCAAGGGCGACCAGGAGAAAATGGGCATCGCGCTGCAACGCCTCTCTTCAGAGGATCCGTCGTTCCGTGTGCGCACCGATGAAGAGTCCGGCCAGACCATCATCTACGGCATGGGCGAGCTGCACCTGGAGATTATCGTCGATCGCATGCGCCGCGAATTCGGGGTGGAGACCACCACCGGCAAGCCGCAGGTGTCGTACCGCGAAACCATCCGCAAACGGGTGGCCGACGTGGAAGGCAAGTTCGTGCGCCAATCCGGCGGCAAGGGGCAATACGGCCACGTGGTGCTGACCGTCGAGCCGAACGAACCCGGCAAGGGCTTCGAGTTCTTCGATGAGATCAAGGGCGGCGTCATTCCGGGCGAGTTTATCCCGGCGGTGAAAAAAGGCGTGCTCGAGGCGCTGAACAACGGCGTGCTGGCCGGTTACCAGGTAGTGGACGTCAAGGTGCACCTGACCTTCGGTTCTTACCATGACGTCGACTCGTCGGAACAGGCGTTTCGCATGGCGGCGATCTTCGGTTTCAAGGAAGCCTGCCGCCTGGCAGATCCGGTGATCCTGGAACCCATCATGTCGGTGGAGGTGGAAACGCCGGAGGATTACGCCGGCAACGTGATGGGCGACCTCTCCTCACGCCGTGGGCTGGTGCAGGGCATGGAAGAGATCCCGGGCGGCGGCGGCAAGGAGATCCGCGCCAAGGTGCCGCTTTCCGAGATGTTCGGTTACTCGACCACCCTGCGTTCGATGTCGCAGGGCCGTGCCACCTACACCATGGAATTCAGCCACTACGCCGAAGCGCCGCGCAACGTGGCCGAAGAGATCATTCACCACAGCAAGCGTTAATCCTCACGCCCGCCTTCATGGCGGGCGTCACCCCTGCTTTTCCTCCAGCGCCACCACCATCGGCTGCGGTTTGATGCGCATGGCGTACACCACGCCGGCGATCAGGCAGACAATGCCGGCCAGCGTCAGCAGCGGCGGCCAGGTCTGGCGCAGCAGAAAGGTATAGGCCAACCCCGCCAAAATTTCGAACACGATGAGCGGCCCCACCAACACCGTCGGCAGCCGCTGGCTGGCTTCGTTCCAGCACAGCGCCCCCAGCCAGGAGCAGAACACGCCGATGATCAGCATCAGCGGAATAAACACCTCGGGGCGCGGGCCGAACGGCAAGGCGAACGCCGGTTCGCTCAGCGCCAGCTGGCCGCAGACCGCCAGATAGCCCAGCAGCGCCAGCGGCAACGTCGCCAGCCCCTGCGCCGTGGCCCAGGTGGCCGGCCGCTGCGCCGGATTCTCCCGCAGCCAGCGTGAATTCCGCAGCGGGAACCAGGTCCAGCACGCTACTGCCAGCAACGCCAGCCCGAGGCCGCTGAGATAACGCCAGCCGTCGATCGTTTGCGCGTTGCTGCTCAACTCGGCGACGTTCACGCACGCCAACCCGCAGACGATCAGCAGCAGCGCCGGCGCCAGCTTGCCCCAGGCCAGCCGCCCGTCATGCCGGCCGTAAAACAGGTTGGCGCAGATGGCGATCACCACCGGCAAAGTGCCGATGATCATGGTCGAGACCGGTGCGCCGGTGCGCTGAATGGCGCTGGCCAAACACAGGTAGTACAGCAGATTGCCGATGGCCGTCAGCTTGAGCGCCTCCAGCCAATCCTGGCGCCGCAGCTTGCGCAGGCGACGGCGATCGAACCAGGCCAGCGGCAAGGTGATCAACCCAAAGGCCAGATAGCGCCCGGTAGACTGCAACGCGGCGGGATAATCCGGCACCAGCAGCGGGCCGACGAAAATCAGGCCCCACATCAGCCCGGCGGCCAGGGCAAATACAACGCCAATGAACATAATGACTCCGACAAACGGCCGGTGCGGCCAACCCGCCCGACAAGACAGCGGCAGAGTAGCGAGAACGCGGGGAGGAATGATTGTAGCAGGTTGCTGTTTTAGCCCAATTTCACCTGTTTCTGGAAGCGCACCGGCGTGACGCCGTAACGGTTGGCGAACGCGCGCGTCAGATGTGCCTGATCGGTCAACCCCGCCGCCGCCGCCACCTGAGCGGCGGGCATGCCGCGCTCCAGCATGCGTTTGGCCTGCGACAGCCGGATCGCCATCAGCATCTGCTGCGGCGAGACGTGATATTCGGCCTTGAACTTGCGCTGGAAATGGTAGGGGCTGAGCGAGACCAGATCGGCCAGTTGGTGGAGGGTTACGGCCTCGGCGTAATTATCGTGCAGGTAGCTTTTCACCACGTCGAAACGGTGCGACGCCTCGGCTTTGTGTCGTTGCCCGGTGCGGATATGCGGTTGCAGCAACTCGACCACCTCCAGCAGCAGGCCGTCGAGCGTAAGCGGATCCTCGGTTTGCCACAGCGCGGCGAGAATGACCGACAGACGCTGCGCCGCCCGCGGATCGTGGCGCACCGCATCGGTAAACCACTGGCTCCGATCGCCGGACAGCTGCTCCAGCGCCTCGGGCGCCAGATAGAGCATGCGGTAACACCAACCGCCCGGCGTTTCGGCTTCGCCGGTGTGCAGCTCGTCCGGGTTCATCAGCACCAACGCCCCAGGCGCCGCCAAATGCTGCGCGCCGCGATAGCGGAAACGCTCGGCTCCGGTATCCACGGTGCCGATGGCGAAGGCGTCATGGGTATGCGGCTCGAAGGCATAGCGCTCAATGTGCGCCTGATAGAGTTCGACGCCGGGCAGATGCGACAAATGCCGAAACTGCGCGCAATCCTTCTCGAACGGAAACTGTTGTGGAACCCCTTGCACCCGACCTCCTCGTCCGTGCTGACAATCTGCTCAGCATAGCCAAAACATCGCCGATTGAGTAGCTGCCCTGGTCCTTTCGTGCCCCTTGCCTGGACGATCGCCGCCATTCGGCGTAGGGTTAAAGGTCCCTGTCCCATTCAGGCGTGCCGCATCGCGAAGCTCATCGGCCCCTGACACTCCGCAAACAAGAGGCAACAATGTATCCGGATACTCAACTGTATATCGACGGACAATGGCGCAACGCGCTGGCCGGGAAAACCTTGCCGGTCACCAACCCCGCCAACGACGAGGTCATCGGTCAAGTGGCGCACGCCGCCACAGCGGATCTCGATCTGGCGCTGGCCGCCACCGAGCGCGGATTTAACCTCTGGCGCGACACCGCCGCGCACCAGCGCGCCAACCTGATGCGCAAAGCCGCTGCGTTGCTGCGCGAACGTGCCAACGCCATCGCCGCCATCATGACGCAGGAACAGGGCAAACCAGTGGCGCAGGCCAAGATTGAAATTCTCAACGCCGCCGATGTCATCGACTGGTTCGCCGGCGAAGCCACCCGCACCTACGGGCAGATCATTCCGTCCCGCGCCCGCGACGTGCAGCAGCAAACCCTCAAGCTGCCGGTCGGCCCGGTGGCCGCCTTCACGCCGTGGAACTTCCCGATCAACCAGATCGTGCGCAAGCTGTCCGCCGCGCTGGCGGCGGGTTGTTCCATCATCGTCAAAGGCCCGGAAGAAACCCCGGCCTCCCCGGCTGAGCTGATTAAAGCCTTCGCCGACGCCGGTATTCCTGCCGGGGTGATCGCGCTGGTGTACGGCACCCCGGCGGAAATCTCGGAATACCTGATCCCGCATCCGACCATTCGCAAGATCTCCTTCACCGGCTCCACCCGCGTGGGCAAACATCTGGCGGCGTTGGCCGGCCAGCATATGAAAAAGGCCACCATGGAACTGGGCGGTCATGCGCCGGTGCTGGTCTTCGACGACGCCGATCTCGACGCGGCGGCCAAAGAGCTGGCGCAGTCGAAGCTCCGCAACGCCGGCCAGGTCTGCATCGCCCCGACCCGTTTCCTGATCCAGCAAGGCGTTTATGAGGCCTTCGTGGAGAAATTCACCGCCGCGGTGCGTGAACTCAAACTCGGCAACGGGCTGGAAGACGGCGTGACGATGGGGCCGATGGTGCTGGGCCGCAGCGTCGACAATATCGAAGCGCTGGTGCAGGACGCCATCGCCCACGGAGCGAAAGCTTGCACCGGCGGCAAGCGCGTGGCGGGCAAAGGCAACTTCTTCGAGCCGACGGTGCTGCGCGACGTGCCGCTGAGCGCACGCGCCATGTCGGAAGAGCCGTTTGGCCCGGTCGCCCTGCTGCGTCCGTTCGCCACCTATGAAGAGGCGATCGCCGAAGCCAACCGCCTGCCGTACGGGCTGGCCGCCTACGCTTACAGCCGCAACATCGCCACCGTCAATGCGCTGGGGCGCGACGTGGAGAGCGGCATGCTGAGCATCAACCACATCGGTTTCGGCCTGCCGGAAACGCCGTTTGGCGGCGTGAAAGACTCCGGCCACGGCACTGAAGGCGGCAGCGAAGCGATCGAGTCCTACCTGGAAACCCGCTTCGTCACCGTCTCCGGCCGTTAATCGCGTGTCTGATGAATAGCCAAAAGCCCCGCAATGCGGGGCTTTTTTTTACTCGCAAGCCAGCTCGAACAGCCGTCGTGCCGCCGGGGTCAGCCCCAGCATGTGAATGCAGGCATGCACCAGGCCCGGCAATCGTTCGCAGCGTACCGGCACGCCTGCCTCGCGCAGCCGCTGCGCATACTGCTCGGCCTCATCGCGCAGCGGATCATATTCGCAGCTCAGGATGGTGGCCGGCGGCAACCCGCGCAGCGTGGCGGCATGCAGCGGTTCGCCGTAGGGTTCGCGTCGCTGGGCCAGATACTGCTGCCAACAAAATACCATCGCGGCGCGCGTCAGAAAGTGCCCCTCGGCGAACTCACGATAGCTGGTCGTCGCCATCTCGCGGCTGAGCGCCGGATACAGCAGCAGCTGACGTTCAATGTGCGGGCCGCCACGATCCCGCGCCAGCTGCGCAACCGCTGCCGCCAGATTGCCCCCGGCGCTGTCGCCGCCCACCGCCAGGCGCTCAGCGTCAATCCCTAACTGCGGCGCCTGTTGCGCAGCCCAACAGAGCGCCTGATAGACATCTTCCAGCGGCTGCGGAAAAGGAAACTCCGGCGCCAGCCGATAATCGACCGACAGGATCACCCGGCCGGTGGCGTTAGCCAGCGCCTGGCAGGGCCGATCGTACAGCGCCAGCGAACCGAGGCACCAGCCGCCGCCGTGGGCGAACAGCATCGCCGGCTGCGCAGCGGCGTGCCTTTCCCCGGCAGGAAAATAAGCGCGCAGCGCAATCCGATGTCCGTCGGTGGCAACCAGCGTAAAATCCCTGACCCCGCCACTCGGTTCCGCCTCGCCCTGTAGCTGACGCAAACCGGTTTCCGTGGCCGCGCGCATTTCCGCCAGCGAAGCGGGTGGCGGTGCGTCTGCCGATGCCGTCAGAAAGGCGGCGATGCGTTCATCAAGCGGCATGCTGTTCTCCCGCCAGGAACGGCGTAATCAGTGCGATAAACGCCTCATGACACTCCTCGGTGATGAAATGGCCGCAGCCGGCGACCGTTTCACCCCGCAGATCGCACGCATTGCCCTGCAACGTCGTCAACGGCGCGTCACCGGTGGCGTGCTCCGCCCCCACGGTCAGCACCGGCATCGCCAAGGGCGTGGCGGCGCGCAGTCGGTTCTGGCGAACGGTCTCCGGGATCGCGCGATAATAATCGAATCCGGCGCGCAATCCGCCCGGCGCCGAATAGGCGGCGATATACACCTCCGCCGCCACCCGATCGCGCCGGTAGGACCAGCGGTTGAAGATATAACCGAGATACTCCCGTTCACGCCCCTGGGTCAGGGTCTCCGGCAAATCCGCCAGCTGGTTGAACATGAAATGCCACAGGAAGATGTTCTCCTCCGGCGCAACGAAAATCGGCGGCGGCGGCGCCAGGCCAGGGATTACCGCCTCCGTCAGCACCAGGCGCTCCACCGCCTGCGGGAAATCGCTCGCCATGGCATAACCGACCCACATGCCGATGTCGTGGCCGACCAGTTGGTAGCGTTCATGGCCCAGTTGCGCCATCATCGCGTGCAACGCCGCGCCGACGCTGCCGGTGTCATAGCCGCCGACGGGCCTGTCCGAATCGCCGATGCCCGGCGGATCGACGGCGATCGCCTGAAAACCGGCCGCTGCCAGGGCACGCATCACATGGCGCCAGGTGTACCAGGTTTGCGGCCAGCCGGGGATCAGCAGCACCGGCCGCCCTTCACCGGCTATCACGCAGTGGATACGTTGGCCATTGACCTGGGTATAGACGTGTTCCGCCCCGAGATCCTGCAACAGGATCTCGTTTTCTTGTTGTTTCATGGGGTGACTCCCTGAAGAGTTAGGCTCAGCGAATGCCGAGCAAGGCATTGATCTGCTGTGGGTTGACCGGCGCACCGGCGAAGTCATCGAACACTTTGTCGGTGACATGGATGATGCGATCGCGAATGAAGGCCGCGCCTTCGCGCGCGCCGTCCTGCGGGTTTTTCAGGCAGCACTCCCACTCCAGTGTCGCCCACCCCTGATAGCCGTACTGCGTCAGCCGGGAAAATATGCCGTTGAAATCGACCTGGCCGTCGCCCAGCGAGCGGAAGCGGCCGGCGCGATCGGTCCAGGATTGATAGCCGCCGTAAATGCCCTGCCGACCGGTCGGATTGAACTCGGCGTCCTTGACGTGGAACATGCCGATAACGTCCTTATAAATATCGATAAACTCCAGATAGTTCAGCTGTTGCAACACCATGTGGCTCGGATCGAACAGCACCCGGCAACGTGGGTGGTGGCCGACGCGTTCCAGAAACATCTCGTAGGTCACGCCGTCATGCAGATCTTCACTCGGGTGAATTTCGTAGCACAGGTTGATGCCCTGCTCGTCGCAGGCGTTGAGCACCGGCAGCCAGCGTTTGGCCAGCTCGCCGAACGCGGTGTCGATCAGCCCGGCCGGGCGCTGCGGGAACGGGAACAGATAGGGCCAGGCCAGCGAACCGGAAAAAGTGCCCAGTTCAGTGAGCCCGAGCCGCGCCGAGGCTTTTACCGCCAACAGCATTTGCTGCCGCGCCCACTCGCTGCGCGCGTTGGCATCGCCGTGCAACGCCGGCGGCGCGAAGCTGTCGCACAGCGCATCGTAAGCCGGGTGCACCGCCATCAGTTGACCGAAAATATGGCTGGTCAGTTCGCTGACCACCAACCCATGCTCCGCCAACATGCCGGTCAGATCGTCGCAGTAGGTCTGGCTTTGCGCAGCGGTGGCCACGTCGAATAAACGCCGATCCCAGGCCGGGATCTGCAACGCGCTAAAACCGGTCTGCGCCGCCCACTCGGCAATGGCGGGCAGGCTGTTGAACGGCGCCGCGTCATCGCTGAATTGCGCGAGATGCAGGCTTGGACCTTTGAGGGTTTTCATCGTAAACTCCTATTAGTTGTCGATTGACAAACAATAGAAGCAAAGCTTGGCGACCGCAAGCGAAATTTATAAAGGCATTGGTATTCCCGCCGATTTAAGCGATCCTATGTCGCTGAATGGCAGGTAAATTGGAGCAGCGAATGGCAGGCAGACCGCGCGAGTTCGATCGCGAACAGGCACTCTTGAAGGCGCGAAACTTATTCTGGCGGCAGGGTTACGAAGGCACCTCGATGTCGGATCTGGTGGCGGAGCTGGGCATTGCTTCCGCCCGCATCTACAAAGCGTTTGGTTCCAAAGAGCAGCTGTTCCGCGAGGCGATCGCCAGTTACGAAACCGCAGAAGGCGGCTTTGCCGATCGCGCCTTCGCGCAGGAAAGCGGCATTCGGCCGGCGATCAAACGCCTGCTGGAAGATGCCGTGCGGCTCTATAGCCGGCCGGATCTGCCGCAGGGCTGCATGGTGGTCTCCTCCGCCGCCAGCGTCAGCGCAGAAAACGACGGGCTCAAAGTCTGGCTGGCAGAGCACCGGCTGCAGCGCACGCAGCAAATCGTCGAACGGCTGCGCCAGGCGGTGCAAACCGGCGAACTGCCGGCCGACACCGACGCCGACAGCCTGGGGGACTATTTCGCCGTCTTCCTTCACGGCTTGTCGATTCAAGCCCGTGACGGCGTCACGCAAGCGCGGTTGTTGGCCGCGGTCACGGTGGCGCTCACGGCTTTAGATAGCCGTGTTTGATCGATCCTCAGGCGCGCCTTTATGTGGGCACGAATGGCGGTGAAGGAACCGCGTTTGTGACAAAATCTGCGACGTGAGGATTAGTATTTTCCGGCTTATGAATCAAAGCAACCTGATACGGGATCTGCCCTTCACTGAGCCGGCAAAAAGAAACGTTTACCCAACCGCTTTTTTGCATGAATTCAGGGACCAGGCTAACTCCTAATCCCGAAGCAACCAAACCGACGAGGGTCTCCATCTGCACGGCTCGCTGAACAACATCAGGAACAAATCCTGCCTCTTCACAGGCCTTCATAATAGAGCGATAAAGACCTGGCCCTTCCTGCTCCGGAAACAATACCCATGGCTCCCCGGCCAGAGCAGAAAGCGACAGAGTGCCGCGGGTTCCGGCAGGATGTTTACTCGGCAAAACGGCAATTAACGGGCAGCTAAAAAATTGATGGCAGGACAGTTTTTGTATGGCGTATTCAGGAACAGGTAAAACCGCAATGCCAACGTCAAGCGTGTCTTCCAATAGGTTCACGACCTGCCGCGCGGTGGTCATTTCTTTCAGTTCAAGGACAACCTCCGGACAGGAAAAGTGAAAACGGGCGATCATTTCGGGAAGCAAATGTCTGACGGCGGAGGCTACAAAACCGATGCGCAAAGCCCCCGTCATTCCCTGACCGGCGCGTCGTGTCAGCAACATCGACCTTTCCATCTGCATCAGCGTCGCAACCGCTTCTTTCTGTAACACTTTGCCTGCCGGGGTCAGCGCCGTTATACGATTGGTTCGTTCAAAAAGCCGGGTGCCCAACGCCTCTTCCATATGACGGATCGCAGCGGTAAGGGGCGGCTGAGCCATATGCAGGCGCTCTGCCGCTTTCCTGATATTCATGGTCTCCGCAACAGCAAGAAACTGGCGAAGCTGACGCAGGGTGAGCATATCGCGATACCTTAAACGTATTAAGAAAGCCTCACGATAGTATTAGACACACTAGCAAGGCCGCCTGAAGATGCTTTCTGTATATATTCGCGGAGCAGAAATAACAATGAGCATACTCAGATCGTTGTCACTGACTTACCGAAGCCTAAATATGTTGCTGACCCTCCTTGTGATGTCGGCATCACCCACACTGGCTGTATCGAAAGAAAATGAAATCTCCGCGCCGATAAAGCGAACAGACAGGTACATTGTGCTTGCGGACGGAGGGCAACTCCATGTCAGGGAAGTCCGCCTGAAATCTGAAGGCAAGATACCGCAACCGCCTGTGCTGCTGATTCATGGCGCGCGGGTTCCCGGCCTCGCCTCTTTTGATTTGCCTGTCAAAGGCGGCTCTCTGGCGGCAGATCTGGCATTAGCAGGCTTTCGTGTGTACATCCTCGATCTGCGGGGGTATGGACTATCCAGCCGCCCGGCCGCGATGAATAGCCCTCCAGACCAATCGGCGCCGTTAATCCGCACTGCGGATGCCGTGACCGATATCGCTCACGCCGTGCAGGCTATTCAGGCGTGGAGCGGCGCCCCTCGCGTTAACCTCCTGGGATGGGCGACGGGAGGACACTGGGCGGGCGCTTATGCGGCCCAATACCCACAGAATGTGGAACGACTGGTGCTCTATAACACGCTTTATGGCGGAACCACCCACCATCCGCGGCTGGGCCAGGGATCGCCGCTGGATGATCCTCAAAACCCGGGACATTTCAACGCAGCCAAATTTGGTGGCTGGAACCTGAGCACGCGGGACAGTCTGTTTGTCGCCTGGGATAGCAGCATACCCGTGGCGGATAAAACACAGTGGCGTGATGAAACAGTGAAACGCGCTTACGGCGATGCCGCACTGGCATCGGATAACACCTCGCAGCGCAGAACGCCACACAGTTTCAGGGCGCCGACAGGCGCCATGGCAGACAGCTTTGAGCTGGCGATGGGCAAAAAACAGTGGTCGGCAACCGCCTTAACCACCGTTCCCGTGTTGGTTATTCGCTCAGAACGTGATTTTTGGAGCCGGCCTGAAGATATGGACGCCATCATGAAAGATGCCCCTTTAGCCGAAAAGCTGGTCATTCCTGAGGCGACACATTTTGTCCATCTCGATAGAGATAACGCCGGCAGACAACGTTTTCTTCAGAGCGTCGTCAGATTTCTGGCGCAACCCCAGTCCAAACACGGCGCTTAATCCTCCGGCAGGTCGACAATCACCAGCGTGCCTGCGCTGCCCGGCAACACGCGGTGCGGCACGCCGGCCGCGGCCTGATACAGCTGGCCGGCCCGCACTACCACCTCTTCCCCCGCCACCTGCAGCCGCAGGTGGCCGCTGATCACCAGCAATCCTTCGCTGTAATCATGCACTTCATCCTCAATGCTGCGCGCGTCCATACGCAGCACTTTGATATTGGCCGCACCGACGCGGCCCAACACGCTTGAGCGCCAGGCCTCGGGCAGTTCGGCGGCCTGCAGATTTAAATCGAACAGCATCGGAATCCTCCGGGTGCATGAAAAAACGCACTCTAGCCCGATCCCGCCCCGCAGGGAAAGACGCTTTGGTTGCAGGTTATGACCGTTGGTTCTGAGGCGAAACGCGCCAGACGGACGCTTACGGCAGCAGCGTCGCCGCTTCACGATCGGCGATAATCAGCAGGTCCGGATGCAACATCAAAACGCTGGCAGGCACCTCGGCCTCCACCGGCCCGCAGATAATGCGCCGCAAGATGTCCGCTTTATGTGAACCGTTGACGAGCAGCACCAGCTTTTTCGCGGCCATCACGCTCGCCGGCCCCAGGGTCACGTAATGATCGGGCAACCATTCAGCGCGGCCGCCGACTTCTTTCAGCAAGATTTCGGCCAGGTCCGGCCTGGCGGAAACCGGCACCCGGCAGGCGCCATCTTCAAAGGCGGTGGTGCCCGGCAAATTGCCGCAGTAGTGGCCGTCTGCGCCAACGCCCATCACGATCGCGTCCAGCCCGCCATCCTCGGCGATACGTCGATCGTGCTGGAGGTAGTTGTCCGAATTCAAGACGTGCAGTTGCCGCTCGGGGATCGCCGCCGGGCCGAAGAACAGGCGATGGAGATTCTCCATGGTGACGCCGTAGCCCGACCGACCGGCGTAAGGAATTTCATCGAAATTATAGTAATGCGCATTGGCGAACTCCGCGTGGCCCTTGACGCGCGGGGCCAACAGCTCATACATCCGTTTGGGCGTCGAACCGGCGGTGATAGCCAGATTGACGCGCTGCGGACGCATCATATAACTCAACAGCAGGCCGGCGGCCAGCTCACTCATTTCCTGATAATCATTAGCGACGACAAGTTTCATTCCCTGCTCCTTTTTCCAAAAAAAAACCTAACCGCCCTCCCGTTCTATTCGATGCCGGGGAGCCGTTAGGTTTTGCCTGATCGCGTCAGTAACAATCCGTTTGTTGTCAGGTTATGGCGGCCAGAAATGAAATGCAATCCGCGTTGTGTGATGCACGCCGCAATTGCGGCGACGTCTTTTCGCGCCCTACACCGGCACCCGGCGGCTGATCTCCACCACCTGATCGCTGGGCAGGTAGTAATAGTCCGTGACGTGCATGCCGTTGCGCACCATCAGCGCGAACAGATTGCGCTGCCAGGACGGTAGCCGGTCATCCGCCTCGCGGCGCACCACGGTTTCATGGCCGAGATAGTAGGTCGCTTCGTCGAAGTTCAGGCCGCATTTCTGCGCCTCGACGTGCTGCAAGAGTTGCGGAATGTTCGGCCGCTCCATAAAGCCATAGCTGGCCACGCCGCACCAAAAGCCCGGTGCCAGCTCACGCATCACCAGGCGTTCGGCATTCGCTACCCGCGGCTCGTTGACGATGGCGATGGTCAGCGCCAGCACGTTGGCGTGCAGCGAACCGTTGCGCTTGACCTGCCATTTCATTACCGGCGGCGTGCCCTGCAGGCTGCGGGTCAGGAATACCGCTGTACCCGGCACGCGCGGTACGGATTCACGGCGGATTTTCGCCAGGAAATCCTCTATCGGTACCATCGTTTCGCCCAGAGTGCGCGCGGCCGCCAACACCCCGCGATGCCAGATCAGCATCACGGTATAGACCGCGGCCGCCAACAGCAGTGGGATATAACCGCCCTGCAGCACCTTGGTCAGGTTGGCCGTCAGGAAACTCAGATCGACCACGAAGAAACACCCCGCGACCAACAGGCTGGAGAGCAGCCCCCAGCGCCACACCTCGCGCATGGCGACGAACAGCAAGCCGGTGGTCATGATCATGGTCAGCGAGACGGCGATGCCGTAGGCGGCGGCCAGATTGTCCGACGATTTGAAGAACACCGTCAGGAACAGCGTCACCACCATCAGCAGCCAGTTGATGGCGCCGATGTAGATTTGCCCGTAGCTCTCCTCGGTAGTTTGCTTAACCCGCAGCCGCGGCAACCAACCCAGTTGGATCGCCTGTCGGGTCATGGAAAATGCGCCGCTGATGATCGCCTGGCTGGCGATGATCGTCGCCAGGGTGGCCAGGATCACCAGCGGGATCAGCAGCGCCGGCGGGCATAAACGGAAGAAGATGTTTTGCGTGACGTCGGCGCCGCTCAGGATCAGCGCGGCCTGCCCGGCGTAGTTGAGCAACAGACTGGGAAAAACGATGCCGAACCAGGCCAGCCAAATCGGCCGTTTGCCGAAATGCCCCATGTCGGCGTACAACGCCTCGGCACCGGTGACGCACAGAAACACGCCGCCCAGCACCAGGAAACTGGTCAGCCCGTTGGAGAACAAAAAATGAATGCCGTACAGCGGATTCAGCGCCAACAGTACCGCCGGGTGTTGAACAATGCCCCACACGCCCAGCGCCGCGATCGACAGGAACCACAGCGCCATGATCGGCCCGAACACGCGGCCGATGCGCGCGGTGCCCAGCGGCTGAATGGCGAACAGGCTGAGTAAAATCACCACCGCCGCTGGCAGAATATAGGGCTGCGACGCCGGCAGCACGATGTTCAGCCCCTCGAGGGCGGAGAGCACCGAGATGGCCGGCGTGATGGCGCCGTCGCCGTAAATCAGCGCCGCGCCGAACAGGCCGGCGAACAACACCAGCGGCCGGGACTTCTGCTTGCTGACCAGCAGCGACATCAGCGCCATGATGCCGCCCTCGCCGCGGTTGCCAATGCGCATGGCGAACATGGCGTATTTGAGCGAGGTGACGATCACCAGAGTCCAGAAAATCAGCGACAGCAGGCCGAGGATCACCGGCGCCGAAGGCGCATCGCCGGAGAGAAACAGCACGGTTTTCAAGGTGTACAGCGGGCTGGTGCCGATATCGCCGAACACCACGCCCAATGCGCCCAACGCCAATGGCGCCATCCCGCTCTTGTTCGCCCCTTCCGTATCATTGCCGACAGACATCTGCTCGCTCCTTAGCGTTGCGCCGAGAGTTAAAATTATTGTCACTTTATTACCGTCGTGCCACTCGCTCAGCAGGATAAGCATAACCTAACCGTCATCTTCACGGGTTACAGTATCGCGCGTTTGCGGCGCAGAAACCGCCGCCGGTGAGCAACGGTTGAGAAACGCCGCCGCAGGATGGTCTATAGTGCTTATGCGATTGTCACTTTCTTGTTTGCGCGCGCCGTGGGAGAAGTGAAATGAACGTCCGGCTCAACACTCATGTTTCCGCCCGGCGCCTGCTGCCCAACGGCTGGGACGTCATCGCCTTTCCGCTGATCATCGGCCTGATCGCCATGATGGCTATCGGCCTGCACCAAACCCTGCAACCGCTCGCGACGCTGAAAACGCAGGCGGTATCGCTCGATCCCGCCAACCTGCCGGAATACGCCCTGCGCACCACGCTGCGCATGCTGGTGGCGATGGTGGCTGCGTTGGCGTTCTCGCTGGTCTACGGCACCCTGGCGGCCAAGAGCCGGCGTGCCGAGAAAGTACTGGTGCCGATCCTCGATATTCTGCAGTCGGTGCCGGTGCTCGGCTACATCTCCTTCACCGTGACCTTCTTCATCGCCCTGTTCCCTGGCCGGGTGCTGGGGGTCGAGTTGGCGGCAATGTTCGCCATCTTCACCAGCCAGGCGTGGAACATGACCTTCAGCTTCTATCAGTCGCTGCGGACCGTGCCGCGCGATTTGCAAGAAGTGGCGCGCGGTTTCCATCTCAGCCCGTGGCAACGCTTCTGGAAGCTGGACGCGCCGTTCGCCATGCCGGGCCTTATCTGGAACATGATGATGTCGATGTCCGGCGGCTGGTTCTTTATCGTGGCGTCGGAAGCGATCACCGTCGGTAACAACACCTTTACGTTGCCGGGTATCGGCGCCTATCTCGCGCAGGCGATCCTCAGCAAGGATCTGCACGCCATCGGCTGGGTGTTGTTCACCATGACGGGGGTGATCCTGGCCTACGACCAGCTGCTGTTCCGGCCATTGGTGGCATGGGCGGATAAATTCCGCATGGAAACGACCCGCTCGGCGAGCGCCCCGACCTCCTGGCTGTTGAATCTGATGCGCCGCACGCGCCTGATCCATCTGCTGCTGACGCCCCTGGGCGCGTTGCTGGCTAAAACCGCGCGCCTGAAACTGAGCCTGCCCGCCCGCTCGCCGCGCCGCACCGACCCCGTCAAACGCCAACGGCGCTCGCGCGTTATCGACCGCTGCTGGAGCGCCATCGTGATCCTGGCGACGCTTGCTGTGGCCTGGCGCGTCATTCTGTATGTGCAGACCGGCGTGACGCTCAATGACGTGGGCCAGGTGATGGTGCTGGGGTTTATCACGCTGCTGCGCGTGACCGTGCTGATCGCCCTGTCATCGCTGATCTGGGTGCCGCTCGGCGTGCTGATCGGCCTGCGCCCGGCGTTGGCCGGGAAAATCCAGCCGATAGCCCAGTTTCTGGCTGCGTTTCCGGCCAACCTGCTGTTCCCGGTATTTGTCATCACCATCGTACATTTCCAACTGAATCCCGATATCTGGCTGTCGCCGCTGATCGTGCTCGGCACCCAGTGGTACATCCTGTTCAACGTGGTGGCGGGCGCCAGCGCACTGCCCAACGACTATCGCGAAGCCGCCGCCAACTTCCATATCCGCGGTTGGCAATGGTGGCGCCAGGTGATGCTGCCAGGCATTTTCCCCTATTACGTCACCGGCGCCATCACCGCCTCGGGCGGCGCCTGGAACGCCAGCATCGTGGCCGAGCTCGTGCAATGGGGCAGCACCCAGGTGAAAGCACACGGGCTGGGCGCTTACATCGCCGAAACCACCACCGCCGGCGATTTCCCCAAGATTATTTTAGGCATCGCCGTGATGTCGTTGTTCGTCACGCTGTTCAACCGCTTGCTGTGGCGCCCGCTTTACGCCTATGCAGAATCCCGCTTCCGCATCGATTAAGGAGCCGTTCAGATGTCAGAACTCCACCCAACGCAGACGGCCCGCACGCCCGGCGAGGAAATTTTAGCGGTCAACGCGGTCAGCCATGGTTATGACAAGGCGCACGGCGAGCTGCTGATCCTCGACGGCGTCAATTTGTCGCTGCGGGCGGGCGAGATCGTCGGGCTGCTGGGCCGATCCGGTTCAGGCAAATCGACGCTGCTGCGCATCATCGCTGGCCTGGTTACCCCCACCGCCGGTGCGGTGAGCTATTTGGGGCGGCCGTTGAACGGCCCCGCCCAAGGCATCGCCATGGTATTTCAAACCTTTGCGCTGTTCCCCTGGCTTACGGTGCTGCAAAACGTCGAGGCCGGGCTGGAGGCGCTGGGCGTCGCCCCTGCCGAACGGCGCGCGCGGGCGCTGGCGGCCATCGACCTGATCGGCCTGGACGGCTTCGAAAACGCCTACCCGCGCGAACTCTCCGGCGGCATGCGGCAACGCGTGGGCTTTGCGCGCGCGTTGGTGGTGGACCCGACGCTGCTGCTGATGGATGAGCCGTTCTCGGCGCTGGACGTATTGACCGCCGAAACGCTGCGTACCGACCTGCTGGACCTGTGGACCGAGGGACGGATGCCGATCAAATCGGTGCTGATCGTCACGCACAATATCGAGGAGGCGGTTTTCATGTGCGATCGCATCCTGTTGCTCTCGTCCAACCCCGGCCGGGTGATCGCCGAAATCAAGGTGCCGTTCAGTCACCCGCGCAACCGGTTGGATCCGCAATTCCGCCGTCTGGTGGACGATGTGTACGCCAAGATGACCGCCCGCCCACATGACGGCAACGTCAAAAAAGGGCTGAAGCTCGGCACATGGCTGCCGCACGTCTCCACCAACCTGATCGCCGGCCTGATCGAAACGCTGGCCGCCGCGCCCTATTTCGGCCGCGCCGACATGCCAGAGATCGCCCTTTCGCTGCATCTGGAGGTGGATGAACTGTTCCCCATCGCCGAAGTGCTGCAGTCGCTGGGCTTCGCCGACGTGCGTGAGGGCGACATCTTCCTGACGCCGCCGGCGCGCGCTTTCGCCGATGGCGACGTCCAGGCGCGCAAAGTGCTGTTCGCGGAGCATCTGCTGCGCTATGTACCGCTGGCCGCGCTGATCAAAAACGTGCTGGACGAACGGCCGGGCCATCGCGCGCCGCGCGTGCGCTTCGAGCAGGAACTGGAGGACTCGCTGTCGGACAGCGCCGCCAAAGAGACGCTGGATACGGTCATCAACTGGGGCCGCTACGGCGAGATCTTCTCCTACAACGATCAAACGGCGTTCTTCAGCCTGGAGGACGTCGAGTTTTAACCCGCTGAGCCCGCCCCGGCGGGCACTCATGCCCTGGAGCAAAAAATATTCAACAAAACGGTTGAATATTAGCCTTCCTGTTCTATATTCAACCATATGGTTGAATTATCTTCCTCTCAGCTGGACGCCATTTTTCATGCGCTGGCCGATCCGACCCGCCGCTCGATGTTGCGCGCGCTGGCCGGCGGCGAGCGCAGCATCGGCGAACTGGCCGCGCCGTTGCAGATGTCGTTCGCCGGCGCCTCCAAGCACGTGAAAGCACTGGAACATGCGGGCCTGGTGCAACGCACCGTGCAGGGAAGAAACCATATCTGCCGGCTCGAACCCGAGCCTATGGCGCAGGCCATGCAATGGCTGCAAACCTATGAACATTTCTGGACTGAACGGCTGGATGCGCTCGAACAAGCGCTGCAGCAGCCCGAACAGCTTCCTCCCAAGGAGTGAACCATGAATGATTACGGCATGATTATCGAACCCGGCACGCTGCGCATCCAGCGGCTGCTGCCCGGCCCCATCGAACGGGTGTGGGCCTACCTGACCGAATCCGACAAGCGCGCCACCTGGCTGGCGGCCGGTGCCATGAAGTTGGAAAACGGCGCGCCGCTGGAGCTGGAGTTTCGCAACTCCGATCTCGCGGGCGAGCACGAACAACCGCCGGCCAAGTACAAACAGCACGGCGGCTGCGTCAGCAACCGCGGCCACATCACCTGCCTGTTCCCGCCGCGCCTGTTAAGCTTTACCTGGGCGGAACAGGATCAAGGGCGTCCTTCCGAAGTGACCTTTGAACTGACGGAGCAAGGAAACGCAGTGCTGCTGACGGTGACCCACCGGCGGTTGGCTAACCGCGACGAAATGCTCAGCGTCGCCGGCGGCTGGCATACCCATCTGGATATCCTGCTGGATCGCCTGCACGATCGCGCGCCGCAACCGTTCTGGAGCACCCATGCCCGGCTGGAAGAAGAGTACCGCGCCCGCCTGTAATTAGCTCTCGTCCCTGCGCCTGAACGCCAGATAGCCGGCGATCAGCGTGAAACTGCCGACCAGCAACACCAGCAGGATAAACCCGTGGTGATTGCTGGCCAGCGGGATCCCCCCGACGTTCATGCCGAAGAAACCGGCGACAATATTGATCGGCAGCGCCAGCACGGTGATCACCGTCAGGGTATAGAGCGTGCGGTTATTCTGCTCCATCAGCTTGGCGCCCAGCTCTTCCTGCAGCAGCCGGATGCGTTCGGTCAAACTGGCGAGATCGTTCAACACCACGGTGAACTCTTCGGTGAACTGCCGCAGATCCTGCACCACCTCACGGCTCAGCCAAGTCGGTGGCCGGTTCAAGAGGCGAAACAACGCAGCCGGCTCCGGCGCCAACAGGCGCTGAAAGCGCAACAGCATGCGGCGCATGCGCCCCAGCTCGGTGCGGTTGCGCTTGACGCGGTGAGTCAGCAAACGATCCTCGATGGTATCGACATACTGGTTGGCCTGCCGCACCACCTGCTCCAACACCTCCTCCTGCTCTTCCAGCAGATGCGCCAGCAGTTCGGTTGACGACGCCAGCTGCAGCGTCGTCAGGCGGCCAAGCAGCCTTTCGATCAGCCGCACCGGTTTGTGACGCACGGTCACCACCAGCCCGCGGCAGCAATACAGCCACAGCGTCGCCGTTTCCGGGTTGCTGTCCTCGGGGTGAAAGATCACGTCGTTGAGCACGGCGAACAGATCGTCCCCCTGGCGTTCAATGCGTGTGGTGTGGGATCCGTGGCGAATTTCGTGAAAGAAAAAATCGGAAATGGCGAAATGGTTTTTCAGCCACTTCTCCGCCGCCGCGTGATTGAGATTCAGGTGCAGCCAAACAAAACCGTCGCCGGGCGGCAATGTCTGATAGGCCTGACAAACCTGCTGCGAGTTAAGACGCGCCGGCGGTTTGCCGGAGCGAAATAGGTGGCCGTAGATCAACCCGGTCACTTCATCATCGAAATCCAGCTTGTGCATCTTTTCCGTTAACCTTTGCGCCATCACGCCCTTTCCTGCCTATTGCCGTTAACCCAAAACGTCACCCGCTGTTATAGCAATCTTTATCTGCCAACGTTAATGATTTTCAGTGTTCCTGATGATTAATATTTTCGTCATAAAAACGTCATTTACATTCAAAATAGTTTTCACTTCTGGCCCGTTCAGCGCCGGCACAATGGCGAAATGAATATAGCGACTGATACCCTCCATCATGCAAGACACATTCATTTAAGGAACACGAACAATAAGGAGATAGCGACAATGAACAAGTTTATTATCGGAGGATGGAGCCAGTCTCTGACTGGCCAGCCCCGCGAAGCGTTCGATGTCATGATGTATGGCATGGTGACCAACCTTGATGGATTGACCACAGGCACAGCCGCTCATCCAGGCTGGAGCCCGGAAAAGCAAAATAAACCCGATACTCTTCCCGGTTTTAAAGGAAAGACGCTCTGGGTTTATGGCGGCGGCGGATGCTCCCCGCAGCAAAAGCCGGCAAATGAGGATGACGTGTTGCGGATCGTCGCGGCCACGGTATACCGGGGCTGGGATGGCGTCGATTTTGATGACGAATGCAATATGAACACCGAGCGGGTCATCGAAGCCATGAAACGGCTAAAAGAGGCTCGAAAAGAGGCCAGCTTCGGTTTTATTGCCGGTTATTCTTACAACCACCCCAATACGGAAAGCGGCAAAAAGCTCAACGAGAAAGTCAAAAAAATCATTCGGTCAGACCAATGCGATCGCTTTATCCATTACTGTTATGCCGCGGCGATGTGGAGCAATGACGATATTCTCGCGAATGTAATCCCGGCATTAAGGCAATCATTGGCAAACGGCGCCGAGAATAAAAAGTGCATTCTGGCCCTGACGACCAAAGGATTGACCGACTGGAATTTAAATTATTTCATCGATCAGATACTGGACTTTAACCTTGGCGGATTATTTATTTGGAATTACGCTAACCTGACGGATGAACATTATAAAATCATCACGGACAGATTAGGTCATTAGCAAACCCGACCCGTCATCGCCTGAAAAGCGGCCGCATTCGCGGTCGCTTTTCAGATAAAGCATGCGCTATTCAATAAACCCCAGCTTGAACTGCGCCTTACCCGCCAGCGAGGTCAATTCAGGCGCCTCCGGGTAGCGAGTCAGAAGCGGGAAAAATACGGCGCCGCCGATAATGCTGCGGCTTTTTGAATCCGCCGGGCGCAAGCCCCAGATATTCTGGTATGTCATCGGCACAAGCTGGCCGTCAACCAGCGCATTGCCAATATACAGCATGATATGGCCAGGGATGTACACCAGCGTGATGAATGGCTTACCGTGCTCTTTGAGATAGCGCAACCGGTCACGGGTGTTCGCTTGAGCAAGATCAACCACCCGGTTTGCCGCCTGTATCTGCGCGGCGGAATTTCTGGGAAGAAATATCCCAAAAGGCATCAACAGGCTGCGCAGTTCGGCGGAGCAGTCATTATTGAAGTTAGAGTTCCCCCAACCATAGGGCCTGCCGTTCATCGACTGCATCAGGGTGGCAAGATGCTCAGGCGTCATTTCCCACGGCATGGCGGCAAACTCCCCTGCCGGCAAAACGACCCGGCGCATCTGTGCGTGGCCATCCGCTCGGCGAACCGGCACGGCGACGACAAAATGTCCCTGACGATGCCGGTAAAATGGCAACATCGTGCCGTGGCGCGCCGTAAAATAAAATTGGCCGCCGGCTTGCACCGAGACCGGCTGTTTAATGAATGCCCCCAGATTTTTCTCCGCCAGCGCCAGCCATTCGGTGACAAACTGCCGATCCACCGCCGCGATGTCTTCGCTATGCACCCATCCGATCACCGTAGGCGACGCGACGTAGTTCCAGCGTTTATCGCGGCTTTGCGTAATAACGTATACCGGCGTACCGGGACGGATAGATGAATCCTGCAAATTATCAAACGGATAACCCTGTCCAGCCAGGCGAGGATCGTCATAAGCCGGATCGGCCGTCGGCAGGATCCTGACCAGCGTTTCCCGGACTGCAATGCCCCTGCCCGCAGGATGGAACTCCTTATCCATGTCGGCCGACGTGTTATCTCTGACTTGCTGTTTCCAGCGGTCAGTGTGAGTCCTGAAGTTTTCCCCCCAGGAGACACTTTCACTTCCCAGGTATTTATCCATTGCGGCATCACGGCGGCTTTGCGCTTCACGGTTCAGGACGGAAGCGATGTAATGCGGATTCCAGGGGGATTGATCATTCGGCCCCATACCAAAATAGTGGGATTTGAGGGCGGAGAAATGGCGCTGCTGCGCGGCGGCATCCATCACGGGCACCTGCCGTTGCGGGCCATAGGGGATCCATTTATCGACAGATTGCGAGTATTTACCCAGCGGGAATAGCGATTTGGTCGGATCGATAGGGGTTGTCGCTACGGCGTCTTGAGGTGGCTCTCTGACCGGCGCACTATGGCAGGCCGACAACAACAGAAGCATCATCAATACAAAGGGTTTTATTCCATTAGGCATTTTTTATCATCTCCGTGACAGGTGAAAATTTCTTCTTCATCCTGACCAGAAGTGATTGCAAATGATACTCAATAACACTATCGATTGACGCCCGGTTGAGGAACAAAACGCAAAAGCAAGCCCGCCCGCTTGCTCCTGCGCCCTCACATTCTCACCACGCCAACAGACGTTCCAGCGCCGCCGCCGGCCCTTTACGGCCGATAAGCGCCGCCCGATGCCAGATAGAGCCGCTGTCGCTCACCCACTGCTCACTTACCCACTGGCGCCGGGCCAGGCTGCGCAGCGCCTGGATGCTGTCGACGGTGTTATACACCAGCCAGGCGCCGAACAATACGCCGGCCAAGGCGATCCACAGATTAACCGTTGCCGCCAGCTGCGTGATCAACAACAGCAACAGCGCCATCTGCAGTAAGGTTTTAGCGGTGAAAGCGCACAGAAAGAAGGTCCGCATCCGGTTTTCCAGCGCAAAACAGGGGTTGGTTAACACCTGGCGGGTTTCCTGTACCGGAATGCCTTGCACATAGACCATCCATTGCGAAGCCCGCCGGGGATTCATCGCCACGCCCTTTTCCGCCAGCTGGTGTAACCGCATCGAAACGGCCACCGGCCAGACGAGCGCGAGCAGCAGGCAATAGAAGAACGCCGCACTGACGCCGCACACGCCCAATCCGATCGCGGCCAGCACCGCCAGCAGAGCCTTGCCGGAGTAAAACCAAAACGGCACCACTTGGTAATTCATAAAGTTCCCTTTTAAGTCCATTCACCAGTCCGATAGATTACTCCCTTATCAAGGCGTTAAACGCGAGGGAACAAAAAATTTTTGCTGTTACGCAGAACGCGATCGGCCCCTCTATCCTGCGCCGCCAAACCTGCTACCCTGCGCCTTTTGATTTTTGACAGGAGTCTTCCATGCGCCAACGCATCATTGTCTGCCCGCTGATTGAAAACGATAACGCCTTCCTGCTGTGTAAAATGGCCGCCCACAAAGGCGTATTTCCCGGCCAATGGGCGCTGTCCGGCGGCGGCGTCGAACCAGGTGAGCAGATAGAACAGGCGCTGCGGCGCGAAGTGAGCGAAGAGCTGGGCACCGCGCTGATCCTCGAGCGCATCACGCCCTGGACCTTCCGCGACGACGTGCGCATCAAAACCTACGCCGACGGCAGCCAGGAACAGATCTATATGATTTATCTGATCTTCGACTGCCAGGCCGCCAACCGCGACGTGACGATTAACGATGAGTTCGACGACTACGCCTGGGTGCCGCGCGAACGCCTGGGGGAGTACGATCTGAATGAGGCCACCCGTTTTACCCTGCAGCAACGCGGGCTGTTATAGTTTTCGTTGACGGTTTGTATAAGTACCGCCCTATTTTCTTCACATTTGCCGGTCAGACTCTTGTGATATTTTTTAATCACTTAGGGTCATTATTGCCGCCGTTATGCTCTTATTTAACCTTTCTCTCCGCTTTCCCGCCCGGCGCTTCGGCGCCGCTGTCCTGTTCAGCCTGCTGTCCGTTCTGACCACCGCGCACGCCGCGCCGCTGGCGCTGCATGCCAAATCGGTGCTGGTCGTCAATCAGCGCACCGGGAAAACGCTGTATCAGAAACGGCCTAACCGCGTCCTCCCCATTGCTTCGCTCACTAAACTGATGACCGCGATGGTCACCCTGGACAGCAAGCGCCCGCTGGGCAACAGGATGAGAGTCACCCCTGCCGATCGCGATCTGCTGAAAAAAACCCATTCGCGGTTGACCATCGGCTCGGTGCTCAGCCGCCGCGACATGCTGCACATCGCCCTGATGTCTTCGGAAAACCGCGCCGCTGCGGCGCTGAGCCGCAACTATCCCGGCGGTCGCAGAGCCTTTGTGGCGAAAATGAACCAGAAAGCGCGCGCCATCGGCATGAAGCGCGCCCGCTTCTACGACCCGACCGGGCTGACGCCGCGCAATGTCGCGACCGCCCGCGATCTGCTGCAGATGGTCAACCACGCCTATCGCTATCAGACCATCCGCCGTTTCAGCACCGACAGGCAGCGCGTCGTCTTTCCCGGCCGCGGCCAACTGGTCTATCGCAGTTCCAACGGTCTGATCAACAACGCCGCCTGGAATATTCAGCTGCAGAAAACCGGGTTTACCAACGAGGCGGGCCACTGTCTGGTGATGCGCACCACCATCAAGGGGCAGCCGATTGTGATGATCTTGCTCGGCGCACGCTCGCCTTACGGCCATTACAGCGACGCCATTCGCCTGAAGGCCTGGCTGGAGGGATAATACCAGGGTGCTTTACCGCTTTGCGCATATCCAAATTCGTTTTGGATCAATGGAATATCCTATCGCCAATCAGTATTAAGCCTCGCGTCGTCCGCATGGTATTTGTCAGGCATATCTGATGAGGAAAGGAGCGGGAAAATGGCTTATGCCTTGAGCATATTGGAAAAGAGTCCGATCGCCGACGGGGAAAGCGCCGCGCAGGCGCTGGCGCGCACGCTGCATCTGGCGCAGCAGGCGGAACGCTGGGGATATCGCCGCTTCTGGCTGGCGGAGCACCACAACACGCCGCAGCTCGCCTGCCCGTCGCCGGAAGTGCTGATCGGCTACCTGCTCGGCCAGACGTCGCGCATCCGCATCGGTTCCGGCGGCGTGATGCTGCAGCACTACAGCGCTTACAAGGTGGCCGAAAATTTCAATCTGCTGGCGGCGCTGGCGCCGGGGCGCGTCGATCTCGGGGTGGGCAAAGCGCCCGGCGGGCTGCCGCTCGCCACTCAGGCGCTGCAGGCCGCCCATGACCGGCAAAACAAACCGGCCTTCCCACAGCAGCTGTCGCAGCTGACCGCCTACCTGAACGACGACGCGGAACCGGGGCTGAGCGCCACGCCGTTGCCGCCGCATGCCGCCCAGCGCTTTCTGCTCGGCGCCAGCAAAGAGAGCGCAACGCTGGCGGCTGAAGCCGGCTGGGCTTTCGTGTTCGCCGCGCATCTAAACGGCAATCCGCAGGACATCCGCGAAGCGCTGGCGCACTACACCGCCCTGAGCGGCGGCCGCAAGGCGTTGCTCGCCGTAGCGGCGATCGTGGCGCACAGTGCGGAACAGGCCGCGGCGCTGGCGGCGGATATTCAGCAATACCGCGTCCACGTTGCCGGTGAGCAGAGCGTGACCGTCGGCAGCCTGGCGCAGGCGGAGAGTTTCGTGCAGCAGGCCGGCGCCGCCGACTACCGCATCGAGCCGCGAGAAAGCCATATCCTGCTCGGCACGGCGCAGCAGGTCCATCAGCAACTGGCCCAGCTGCAGCAGCGCTACGGCGTGGAGGAGTTCATCATCGACACGCCGATCGGCGAGCCGGCCGCCCGATTAGCCTCCCTGCAGCTGTTGGCGGAAGAGAGCCTGACGCCGGCCTAGTTGATCGCCGCCCCCGCCCGCATGGCTTCGGACAGATCCTGCGCCAGCGGCGCCAGCTGCGCCGGCGTGACATTGGCCAGACTGACGCGGAGCGCAGGATCGCTCTTCAGGCGGAAAGGTTCCCCACCCTGCACCAGCCACCCCCGCTGCGCCATCAGCTGCGCGGCGGCGGTTTCCGACCGCACCGGCAACCACAGATGCAGCCCTTCGCCCACCGCCAGCGCCGTGTGATTTAACGCGTTGAGCCGCCGGACCAGTTCATCCCGCCTGGCCTGATATGCCTGCTGCGCCCGCCGCAATTGCCCTTCCTGCAGCGCCTGTCCCCACAGTCTGGCTGCAATCTGCTGCAAGATATGGCTAACCCAGCGTTCGCTGATGTACTGATCGGCGCGCATTGCCTGCAGCAACGTCGGGTTGCCGCAGGCCAACGCCATGCGCAGATCCGGGCTGAGAAACTTGCTGAGCGACAGCACGTACAGACCGCGATCGTCGTCGAACGGCAGATGCAGCGGCTGGTGCGACAGCGGCCCCCAGAAATCGTCGACGATCGCCAAACACTGCGGGTTGTCGCTCAGAAAACGCCGCCACTGCTGGGCGCGCTGCGCCGAGAGCGAAGCGCCGGTCGGATTGTGGGCGCGCGGCGTCAGGATCACCGCGCCCGCGGTGCCGCTTTCCGGCAGCCGACAGCCCTGATCGTCCACCGCCAACGGCAGCGGCCGCAGGCGCAGGTGACGCAGCAGCGTCAATAGCGGCGGCCAGCAGGGATCTTCTACCCACACCGCCGCTCCCGGTTGGACATGACAGCGCAGCGCCTTTTCCATCGCGTCCAGCGCGCCGGAAAATACCGCCGGCTCCCCCAGCTCGACGCCCTGACGGCTCAGCCATTCGCGCCCCAGACCGGTCAATACCGGCAGATCACCGCTGATGTCATAGCCGCTTTGCTGCGGGAACACCTCCGTCGCGCCCAGCGCCAGCGCCGGCAACAGCGCGGCGTCCAGGTTGCCGCTGGCCAGATCGCACATGCCCGCCGGCACCTGACGTGGCGCATAGGCCGAACTCACCGCCGCCAGCGGCGGCTCCAGCACCAGCGTCCCCGCCCGGCCGCGCGTCGCCACCAGACCGGCGTCGCGCAATCTGGCGTAGGCGCTGGCGACGGTATTCGGATTGACCTCCAGCTCCGCCGCCAGCTGGCGAACCGGCGGCAACAGCTCGCCCGGCCGCAAGACGCCGTCTTTGATGCGTGCGGCGATCTGCTCGGCAATCTGGACAGCGCCGCCGCCTTTTGCATACAATGAAGTCATACATAAATCCTTTTGTACTAGTTCAAACAAGATTAGCAGCTTCTGCGGACAAAAGTAAGGGGTTCCATGGATAAACATTACGTGCTCGACATTCAGTATGCAGGAAAAGCCTTCGCCCGCCTGCAGATGTTCACCCCCTGGGCAGCCGATCAGCTGGAGCAGGCCTGCGCGCTGTTCCCGGCCGCGCAGGGTTATCAGGTGCGGCTCAGCCAGGTCAGCGAGCGCCGCATCGTCTACCAGAGCGGCGCGCAGGGCATCACTGTGCTGGGCGAGTCGCTGGCGCTGACCCCGTTCACTCAGGCTAGCGAGGTTAAACAATGAAAAAAGCCGTTGCCATTCGGCACGTCAATTTTGAAAACCTGGGCATCCTCGGCTCTCTGCTGTCGCTGCGCGGCTATCAGATCGACTATTACGATGCCGGCCGCGATGATATTCGTGCTATCAATAATGAAGAAACCGATCTGTTGGTGGTGCTGGGCGGGCCGATCAGCGCCGCCCAGCACTTTTCCGGCGCCCTGCGCTATGACTTTCTCGATCATGAGTTAACGCTGGTCAAACAGCGTCTGGCGCAGCGGCGACCGACCCTCGGAGTGTGTCTCGGCGCGCAGGTGATCGCCCAGGCGCTGGGCGCTGAGGTGATCTCGCTCGGCGTAAAAGAGATCGGCTTCGCCCCGCTGACCGCGGCGACGGAGGATTCGGTACTGGCGCCGCTGGCCGATACGCCGGTGCTGCACTGGCACGGCGATATGTTCATGATCCCGGACGGCGCCCGCTGCCTGGCCGGCACGGCGCTTTGCCCGCATCAGGCCTTCGACTATCAGGGCTTCGCGCTCGGTCTGCAGTTTCACCTGGAAGCCGATCATCGCGATCTCGAACGCTGGCTGATTGGCCATGCCTGCGAACTGGAACTGGCCGGCATCGCGCCCCAGAGCCTGCGTGAACAGGCGGCGCGCCACGGCGCACAGCTGGAACAGCGCGCACGGCAGGTGTTCGCGCGCTGGCTGGATAATAACGAACTCAGGATGTAACCCATGCAACAGATTTCACCCTTGCGGTCACCGTCCATCGACGCGATCAGCATACAATCTCAGGTGGTTTACGGCAGCGTCGGCAACGGTATCGCCTACCGCACTCTGCTGAAAAAGGGGCTGGAGGCGCTGCAGGTGCCCAGCGTATTGTTCGGCTGCCCGCCCTATTACGGCAAACCGCACGGCGGCGTCATCTCCGGCGAATGGTTTGGCGGCTTCCTCGACGATCTGATTGCCCGCGGCGTGATGCAGCGCTGCCGGGCGGTGATCGTCGGCTACCTGGGCGACGTCATGCAGTGCCATATTCTGGCCAACTGGCTGCAGCGGGTGCGCGCCCTCAATCCGCAGATAAAAATCTATATCGATCCGGTGATGGGCGACTACGGTGAAGGGATCTACGTGGATGAACGCATCGTCAACAGCTATCGCTCGCCGTTTCTGCGGCTGGCCGACGGCCTGACGCCGAACGGTTTCGAACTGGAGCAACTGTGCGGCCGGCGACTGAACAGCCGGGAGCAGACGCAACACGCCGCGCAGGCATTGTTGAACGACACCACCGAATGGGTGCTGGTCACCAGCGCACCGGGCGTAGCGCAGCACGAAGACGAAGTGGGATTGATGCTGGTCACCCGGAATGAAACGCAGTGCTTTACCCATCCGAAGGTCAAATCGGCGGTCAAAGGCACTGGCGATCTGTTTACCGCGTTGCTGGTCAGCCATCTGCTGCACGGCGCCGAACTCGGCGCGGCAGTGGTCGCCGCCGCCGGCGAAGTGTGCGACGTGCTGGCCGAAGCGGCGCAGTTCGGTTGGGAAGAGATCGGCAGCCTGCGGGCGTTAACCTAGCGCGTGAACAGGGGCAGCCTGCTGCCCCGCCTCTCCCGTCTTGACTTTTCACCATGACGATAATTCTGCTGCGCACTTTATTTATTGCCCGTCAATGATGCGCACAGTAATGATAAATTAGTGCACTATATATAAAAGATTAAACAGCTAATGATTAGAATAATTAAAATCCATAACCACACTCAACGTATTGATTTGTTGAAATTAAAAAAAACAGAAAATAAAATCGCGAAAAACATTCTGTTTTTTTGATTTTTTAAACTATTCACCCTCTTTTTACAACGCCGTGATTTTATTGATTATCTGTCACATAAAAATAAATACTTAATTTATTTTTATGTATGTGTTGATTTTTCAAGCGCCATTGCTATTGTTGAATGTGAGTAAAACGCGGCGACAAAGCGATTCACTACCTCCCTTTTATACCATCCAGCGTATAAGGATCTGACTATGCCTATTAAAAAATACGTCATTCTTGATAGCGCGCCAAAAGCTGTCGGCAATTCCGATTTTATTTTATTAGGCCTAAAGAATGAAGGTTTTGCCAGAGGATGTCCGATGTTATTTGGCGGTACTGCCGATGCTAAAGACGGCCCGGTCGATGGAAAAAACTTTGCGTTAAATGTAATAAAAAGAGAAACCTGGGAAGAAACCAATCAGAATATCGGCGTGGAACAGGTGGTAAGATATCAGGTTTACCCCAATGACATCAGCGTTTATACCAGTAAAGACTTCACCTTCACCGGGAAAGTAGCCATTGGCGGTGAGTTCGCCTGGATTAGAAAAGTCAGCAAAGGTAAAATCAAAGCTTATTTTAAAAACAAACCCACTGCCACCAAAGACATGTTCGCCCAGGAACTTTACGCAATGACGTTGGATGTCGATATTGAACCCACCGATGCGGAATTCGAACAGTATTTATCTTCAGATTGCCTAAGCGCTATTTACGCTTACTGCAAAGAAACCTGCAAATAATCCCTAATGAAAGCGATGCGCACGCCATAAAAGTGGCGTGCCCCCCTGGCAATGCCATTAATTTATTGGTGCCGACATTATGCTCACAAAAGATTATACGTCAGATGAGAAACGCATCGTAAAAAACGTTATCGACCGGTATGAAAACAGCGGCGTATTTCTGATTGAGCCTGGTGATCCGACTCTCGTTCAATTTTATGATATCCAACTCAAGCTGGCCGGCGTTACCCCAGCGGCGGCGCCGCAGTTCACCCGCCTCTGGCAGCAAACAAAAAGCGCCAGGCAGGTGTCCGGCCGGCTGGGCGAGGCCGACAGCAACGGCGTCCAACCGGTCTACAGCATTGTCAGGCTGGACTCCACTGACGGCAGGCATTACCAAACCGACGCCATCGGTTCTCTGCCGGTCAAGGCGACCAATGTCACCCAGACGCTTGGCCTGTTTAACGGCAGCGCCGATAACGTCGGCAATGTGTCCTATAAAAGCGACTATGTTTACACGTCAGACTGCACCATCGGCGCCAGCGGCGATTACCCACAGAGCCAAACCAGCGGCGATTTTCCGGTCACGGTAATCTACACCTTTGCGCAAACGGTCGGTCAGCAAACCGTTTACGGCGCTGAAATCGTCACGACGCAAAGCTATCCCAAAGAAATACGCAATGACTCCCCCAGAAATCTGTATAACCAGCAGATGATAAAGATCTGCCTGACCCGCGACGACGGCGATTGCGATTATCGCACCAGCTACGATCAGGACGGCACGGTTAAAGTGCCCATCAAGGGCAACATCACTTATTTTGGCAAGATAGACCTCAATAACGGCCAGGCGGTCAATGCCACCAACACCATATATCTGATTCGCACCCGCGCCGGCGGCGATCCCATTACCCCACTCGGCGGCTATAATATCTTCAATTCACCGGCGACCAGAATCAATGGCGATAACATCTCCTGGGATCTCAACTGGCTGAAATTCAATCGCGTGGATTTTGAATCCGGCGAACAGGTTTATTATGTTTTCAAAATCACGCTCAATGTGGAAGGCCGCAGCATCGCCGCATTTATTACCAATGCACCCAAGGATATCGACCCCGATCGCCGCATGCTCAACACGGTGCAAATCAAGCCGATGCAGATTATTTACGGCTGCCTGGCGGCAGACACATTAATTACCCTGCAGGACGGCACAGAAAAAACCATCGATGCCATCGAACCCAACGACTTTGTGCTATGTGGCAACCATCACCCGAGAAGGGTTGAAAATATCACCACCGGGCAAGAGCAGAATTATATCGAGATAACGGCTCAGGGCGACGACGGGCAACTATTTGGCATCACGGCCAGTATGGGGCACCCTTTCGTCACGGCAAACGGCATACTGACAGCCCGTGAATTAACGACGGGCATGCGCCTGAAAACATTACACGGGGAGTGTGAAATCACCGCCGTTTTAAATAAATCCGGTGAGCTGCAGGTTTATAACCTGCAATTGAGCGCCGACCTGCCCTTGCAAAAAATACAGTGCAGCGTCAATACCTTTTACGCTAACGGCGTACTGGTCGGCGACGCACTGGTGCAGCATCTTTATGAGGATGAATATCATCAACGCCCTCAGAATATCCTGCAGGCGCTGCCGGCCGAATGGCATACGGATTTCCACAATATGAACAGCAGAACGGGAAAATAAAGTTATGTATGAGGGCCGTCCTGACTTTCAACACATTATGACTTTTGATAATCACCGCTTCGTCGCCGCCTATTTGCAAGACGACGCATATTATTTATATCCGGATGCGCTCAGCATTTTGGCCGCCGATCCCTTGGCCTTTTCGTTGGATATTGTCCGCAGCTACAGCACCGAAAGCCTGTATGGCTGGCTGAATTTCACCACGCAGCTGCAGTTCGCCGGCGAACAGAGCCTGAACGCCTTCAAACAGCAGTACCCGGATTGTGCGGTGAAAGTCCTGCCCGTTTTGCCAGGCAGCCTGGGGTTTGACGTGCCTATCGATTATCACAGCGACCTGTACGGGCAGCATTACGACGCCACCTGGTATACGGCGCAGGATATTCAATTTATCATTTTACTCAATGCGCAGAGCACGCAGCTGATCGAACGTACCCTGCTCGACGACACGCTGGGCTTCAACGCGCGCATGGATGGCTTCGTCGAAGGCGTATCACCGCGCCTGGCCTATATGGCGGAGTGCGATGCGCGCGCCCTTATCCTGGCGCTGGCGGCCGGAGTGGACGGCGCACACCCGACGGATGACGGCGGGATCGCGTTTCCCTACGACGGGTTGACGATTTACCTGAGCCGCAATCTCTCCCGCCTGCCGCTGGAAATCAGTCCGTCGCTGCCGGTGAACGATCCCGCCGGCGATCTGCTGTTCAGCCAGACATTGCTCGACCGGCTATACAATCTGTACGGTGCGCCTTATGCCGGCCCTGCCGCCAGTAACGTCGCGCAAATCCGTCTGACACCGCCACCGAGCAGCGGGCGGACTCGTGTTGACCTGGCCGCGATCGCGCTGGCCCAGCGGCCGCTTTGTTTTATTTTGGATCCGTTCGCCGCCGCGCAGCAGATCGCCAAAGTGTCGCCCGACACCATCATCCACCGCACCACCACTCCGCCGCTGCCGTCGGGAGAGCGAGCGATCAACGTCTTTTACGCTTATCCGTTGGGCTTGCAGGCCGGTGTCTCGATCGATATACAGCTGACCGTGCCGCCCGGCAATCTCTATCCCATCGAGCAAACGCAAACCCAGGCGCTGCAGCCCGACCGCTCCTGGCTCACGTTCAAGTTCCGCAACAGCGCGCTAAACGCGCAGCCCTTTTTTTACCAGCTGCGCGTGAACTATCCGCATGACGGCGTCTATCGCACGCTGCCGGGCGATCGACAGCCAAGCGAAGAAGACCAACTGCTGTTGGACTATACCGCCTTACCCTGCCGATTCCTGACGCTCAATATCGACCCGGGGTTCGCGCAGCAAAGCCGGCTTGGCGGCATTTACCACTCCGCCGACTGGCGTCAGACGCTGGCGTTAACCGCCTCGGCGCCCTATTTCAGCGCGCCAGTCCTGGATGAAAATACCTTTGCCGAGGTGACGGCCTATTCGCTGTCAGGTACCGGTGCCGTCTCTCTGCCTGCGCCGATCGCGCAAAGCGCCACCATCGGCGCCTACAGCTTCCCACAGTTTGGCGCGCAGCAGGCGACGATCACCGTTCAGCTGCCGCCGCAGTCGCTGAGCGCCACGCTGACCTTCCAGCCGCAGGATAGCGAGCGCACCAGCGATCGCACTTTCACGCATTCGCAGCCGAGCTTCGTCTACAAATGGAACGTCACCTCCATTTACGCCGCCGGCTTTCGTTATAAACCCCCCGCAGGCTCCTGGTCGCCCTATGTGACCGGCAACCAAACGATCGATATCAAGGGTGATACACCATGACCGACGAATTGGATCCACAACGTACGTTGCAAAACTTCTTTCTTCTTGACCGCGCGCTGGCGTTTCACGATCAAACGCGCCCCAGCGGCTGTTACACCTACGGCAGCTATACGCCGCAGGTGGTGCAGGAGACGCCGGCCGGCAAGATCAGCTCGCTGCATCTGCTGACCAGCCCCGGCGGTGGCCTGGCGACCTTCATTGCACCGAAGCTGCCGGTCGACAGGGCGGCGATCGAGGACTATATCCGCCGCCATTTCGTCCCAGCGCCGCAAACCATCACCCTGGAGCAGGAAGAGATCCAGCAATCGCTGTGGCTGCACTTCGCACAGCGGCCTGCCGCCGCCGCTTACAGCGTCGAATTCGAGCAGTCCAAAATGGCGCTGACCCATGAAGAGGCAGCCCGGTTGGCCAGCGCCATCCAGGGCACCCAAGATCAGGTCTATTTTCTCACCCGCAGCCGCTTCAGCGTCGGCAGCCGCGTCAGCGCCAGTTTGCAGGCCGATTGGGTGGAGTTTGTCACTCTGGCCTTCAACGAGCAGGCGCGCCAACCTGAAGCGATCGCCAAACTGCTGAACCAGCAGATCGACGCCGGCGTCGTCATTCTGCAAGCGGAGTACGACAACGCCCCTTCGCTGCAGACGCAAGAACGCGTTCGCCAGGCGCTGGTGAATACCGCCTCGCTGCTGATCGCCAACACGCTGCGCAATATCTCCTCGCCGGAGCAGATCCCCAACAAACTGAATTACCAAATCGAATACGACGACACCGTGCCACAGCGCTACCTGTTGGAACAGCAACGAGACATCGCCGGGCTGCTGAGCCAACTGCCGGTCGACGGCATCATCTCCTTTACCGCCACGCCCCTGCCTGAGCCCAGCAGACCGGACAAGCCCATAGAGCCTCAACGCTGCACCGTCAGCCTGGGGTTTGAGCCGAAAGGCTTCAATATCATGGCGATCGAGCTGCGCTGGGCGGATCAGCTGACCCCGATGGCGTGGCCCAATTTTCCGCCGGTGACGCTGGAAACCACAACGGCGGCGAGCGACATCGCGCTCAAGGTGACCTTCGCCGATTACACCAGCTTCGAGAGCAGGCTGGCGTGGCAGGACGCCATCGCGCTGACGCCGCAAGATTTGGGCTTCTACAGCCTGCTGTTCGACGCCGAGCATCTCAGAACCGAATTCAAGACGATCTCCGGCAGCGCCAGCTATATCCCGGCGGGCCAGGGCAAAAAACAGAATTTCACCTTCGCCTTTTCCGCCACGCAATGGCAAGCCAACTGGTGGATCAACGCCCACGCCGCCGGCCTCAACGGCCGGGTGGACTATCGCTGGCAAGGGAAAACGGCGGCGCTATTCCCCAAAAACTACGACTCCGGCCCGCTACAGGCCACCACCGGCCCGATCAAACTGCAATACACCAAGTGATACCAACAAGAGGACCGCCCTATGTTAACCACCGCTTTGCAGCAATCGATAAAGATCGACGTCACCGAATATTTGGGCGTCAAGGAATACGCATACACCTGCTACGGCGACAGCGAGAGCAAGGATATCTTCTACGTGGTGCCGGAAATCCCGGTGTTTGCCAAACGGGACGCCGACACCCCCAGCTTCATGTTCTACAAATACCGCAGTGAAGATACGCAAGGCGGTTACGCGCAATTCACCGTGCAGCTGCCGCAGCCGAATGCGGAAATGAAAGACCGCATCCGCCTGCAGCTGTATGACGGCCTCGGCAAGCAAAACGGGCCGTTGGATAAAAAATCCCAGCTGATTGTCGCCTACATCAAGGCGAAACAGGCCTATGAAGCCGACCCGGAAAACAACGCCAAGAAGACCGCGATGGACCAGGCGCAGAAGAATACCGGGTTGAGCGACGAACAGCTCAACCGGTTTGTCGCGCTCTACGACAGCAGCAAAGGCGACGATCAGTTCCTCAGAGAGCTGATGCCGGCGGACGCCGCGAAAATCGAACTGATGCAACCGCGCTACACCTCGGCGCAGGCCATGCTGATCCTCGACGGCAACGATAAATTCTATCGCCAGATCCCAACGCCGCTGTCCCCCTCCGGCCTCGGCGACAACAATACCGTGTTCAGCCTGTCGCTGACCGGGGAAGGCGCCACGCTGTTTGAGCAGGTGCTGAAAGGCACCGATAAAAACTCCAGCGTCGGCGTGCGCTTCGACCTCTCCCTGGATGCCTCCATGTCGGCAGCCAAGGTGATCGTCACCTACAACAGCGAGCAGGCCAAGTCCGTAGCGCAAACCATCAACCGTCACACCTGGTCAGCCGACGAGAAAAAAATCGAGCAGGAGTTTTACTCCAAAGAGGCGATCAAGGTAGACGTGCAGATCGGGCTGACGGCGGCGGAGATGGGCATGGAACCCGCCGCCTATGATAAATGGAAGGAGAGTCTGCGGAACTGGGGGCAACAGCAGGTCGAACAGATCCTGAGCAGCCAAACCGGCATCGACATGAGTCTCAATTTGCTGAACGACGCCGACGGTTTCGACAAATTCGAGTCCAAAATCTCGCAAACGCAGAGCTTCACCCGCGAGTATGAAGAGAACGCCGTGGTGTCCTCCACCATTTACCCGCAAACGCAGCTGCCGTCGATACGCTCAATCGTCGGCGAAGCCGATTTGGATCAGTACTTCAAAGAGTACGACCTCCACGACCCGTTCTATCAGTACATTCAACCGGAATTCTTCGTCACCGAAGACCTGGCGAAGTATGACATCGCCAATATCGTGGTCACCGCGATATACGATAACGATCTCAAGAGCACGCTGACCTTTACCCCGACAGATTCGGGGCCGAAAAAAACCGACAAGTGGTTTATCAAACCCGAGCTCGGCCGCGCCTACCATTACCATTACACCGTCAACTTCACCGGCATGCAGGCCAGGCCTTACCAGTCTGGCGAGATCCAGGTCAAAGACGACCTGGTGGTCACCATCAACGCGGCGCAAAGCGGCATCGTTTATGCCGATATCTCCACCCTGCTCGATCCGCTGGGCTGGGCGGTCTTCAGCCAGGTGGTCATCAAAACCCAATATGAAGACAAAGAGCACAGTGTGCCGCTCAAGCAATACACCCAGGTGGTCAGCGACAAAAACCCACCGGTGCCGTTTATTTATCCGATCGGCACCAACGTGGACAAGCCGCTCTATTACTCAGCCGACTACTATGCGCTGGACGGCGACAGCCTGACCTATCTGCCGCCGGGGGTGGAAACCAACCCGCAGCTGCCCGGCTATGGCGAAACGCGCGCCAATCAGATCCTGATCGCCAACGCCCTGCCGAAACAGCAGAAATACACCATCATCTTCAAACCGTCGCAAAAAGACGTCTCGCTGATCACCTTCGAGATGACGGTGAACTACCCGAAATGGGACTTCTCGCAAACGCTGCCTATTGCGTTAACCGAGTTCGATACCAAGTCGCTCACCCAATACCTGACATTCAACATGATGCAGCAAGGCAACGAGGTGGAGATCAGCTACACCGCCACGGTCTATTACGGTGATAACCAGGAGAAAACCGTCGGCAAACCGGTCACCGGTGCCAGCACCATCGTGGTCGTGACCTTCTGACGGCCGATTCCGCCGGGGCAAGCCCGCCTTGCTCCGGCCCCCTCTCCGATGACGTGGGATTGCCGCCATGAACGATCAGGTAATCATGCAGGACATCTGTTTTATTCGGGCGGATCCGGATAGACCCGTCTATTACTACTGCGCCGCCGCGCCGAGCGTGCAGGTCGCCGAGGGCGATCGGCCCGACGTTCAACTGCAAATTTTCAGAAACCTCAACCAACCGGACGATCTCTACTACGCCACGTTGTCGCTGCAGACTCAGCTGGCCAGTACGCCCGCGGCGGCGCAGCGCGCCGCCAACGCCAGCCCGGACATCCCGCGCGATGCGATCTTATTGCCGCTGCAGGCGATCGCCTGCAGCGCGACGCTGAATATTCCCGGTCTGATCCCCGGGCAGACCAACAAAACCTCGCTGAGCGACCAGCAATACTGTTATCTGTCCGCCAAATTGAACGACGACGATGACATCCTGCTGCTGGCAAGCCTGATGCGCACGCCGGCCTCGACGCCGATCGCCGTCAGTTACAAAATCGACTATCTGCAGCAGCTGCCGCCGGCCACCTTCGAACTGGAAGCCAACTGGGACCAGGTGTATCGATATCTGCAGCGCGCTATCGGCTTTAACCTGCTGATTTTTTCCGTCGGCATCGAGCAGACCTCGGCCCAGTTGATCAGCGAAAAAATCGTCACCGTCAAGGTCAGGGATACCGATCCCGACGGCCATCTGGCGCAGGCCGCCGCCGAGCTGACGCAGATCCTCACCAGCCAGTTCTTCACGCCGGTTATCGCCAACGAACCGCAGCAGACCAGCCCCAAAGCCGGTTTCTATCTGCAACAAGTCTCGATTGAGAACATCGACCAGCGCCGCCTCAGCGGCAAGATCAGCGAAACCACCGTCGTGCAGCGCTCGCTCTATCCGCAGGCCCTGTTCGCCCAGCTGGTCGCTGGCACGGACTATCAGGCCGACAGCGCGATCGTCAAACGCGACCTGCAGGATGACTTTTTCGCCTACCGCGAGGTGCAAGTCAGCCTGCTGTCGGAGACGCTGGATGCCAATATCCTGCTGGTGACGGCACGGTTGCGCTATGGCTTAAACAGCCGCCAGCTGAAATTTACCCGCGACGACCTCGGCCCCAAACGCTTTAAGGAGCCCAGTCTGATCGACCCGAAAACGGGAAAAATGCTGTGGCCGGTCGAGTATGACTTCACCGTGTATTTCAACCAGTCGATAGGCGGCGTGACTTCGGTCAGCTCCGGCAGCCTGCAGACGGAGATGAGCGAGGTCTTTCTCGACATCGAGTCGCTCTATGGCCGTTATGATTTCGCGATCGAAGCGGCGCAGCAGTTCGACTGGCAGCGCTATCAATCCGTGCTGGTCACGCTGCGCTACCGCCACCGGCAACAGCCGAACAGCAGCGTGTCGCGCAGCTTCCAGCTTGACCCTGCCACCCCGCGGGCCCACTACCCGGTCATGCTGCCGGAGCCCGGCGAGTATCAGTTCGAGGTGAACAAAGCCTACAGCGCCGCCGTCAACTCGCCACATCTCTCCGCCGATCTGCAAGAGCCGACCGGCCAGGACGTGTACCTGTTCTCCACCCTCTATCACCAGCGCGAGCTGACGCTGTCGGCCGACATGGACTGGCGCCAGGTGGAAATGGTCATCGTGTCCGCCAGCTACGCCTGCACGCCGACGGAGACCTTACAGCAGGTGTTTCAATTTACCGAATCCGACGCCGCCCCCCAACGTTTCAGCGCCGATCAGCTCGATCCGGCGCAGCTGACCGTCGATCTGGATATCTGGTTTACCTATCAGCCGGGCGCGGGCGGCGATCGGCCCGAAAACGTGCAGTGTTCGACCGACGCCAACGCGATTGACCTCGCCAACCTCAGTTAATAAGGAAACGCCATGTTATTACTCAGAGCCAAAACCGCCACCATCAACAACATCACCTTCTTCGCCGACGATTCAGACGAAAACCAGTTCTGGTATCTGCCCGGGGACATTCATATCGCGCAGAAGTCGGGCGAACCGGTATTCTCTCTGATCAAATACACCGGCGACGCCAGCGACCCGCAAGGGGGGTACATCAACTTCGAGGTCAATACGGCGATCGACGAAGCGGTGCTCAACAGCGCCTTCAACGACTACCTGCGTAAACTGAAAGTTGATCCCAAAAACGCCCGCAAGGCCCAGGTGCCGTACGATAAAGGCACGGTGAACTTCTTCGTGCTCGACGCGGGCGCCACCAACGGCGAGCTGATCAGCGCCCCTTGCCCAAGCCTGTTCGGTAACAACAGCGCCATCTTCAGCGCCAAACTGACGCCGTCTCAGGCGGTGATCCTCGAGGCCGCATTTACCCAGGCCAAGGCGCCGGCCGCCGTCGCCTATAACCTCAGTTTCACCGGCATCACGCCGGCGCTGAAGGTCGAGGTCACCGCACAGTTCGAAAGCATCTACAAAGAGTTCGATCTGAAATTCGGCGCCAACATCCCCATCCCGGTGGAGACGCCCGCCAGTTTCTGGCTGGGCTTCGACAGCGTCATTAAAAAACTGCAGCAGGATCAGAAACTGGTGATCAAGGTCACCGAAAGCATGCCGGGCGACGAAGAGGCCAAAGAAAAAGAGTGGGCGCTGCAGTTCGTCAAGGAGGAGATCCTGAAAAGCTTCTTCAGCGCCACGCTCAAACCGAACGATGACAGCAACCCGCAGGCGAAATCCGCCAGTGACGCCATCCTGGACTCGCTGATCGCCAGCGACAAGAAAGAAGGCGAAGAAGCCGGCAAAGGCGGCCTGTTCCCCAGCGCTTCGCTGGAGATCAAGCTGGTGCGCATCGAAGAAACCAAGAGCCTGAACTTCAACTACACCTCGTCGAAAGCGCTTAGCCAGTCTGCGGTGCCGCAAAACTTTATCGGCAGCGATATCCTGCATGCCCAGAAGACCGCGCCTTACTTCATTCAGGTCAATGTCAACGATCCGTTCTTCCAACAGCTCGACCTGAGCGTATTGGGGCCGGACAGCTTCGAAGAGTACGGCATCAAGGCGGCCACGTTCAGCATCCGTTACAACGGCCAGGTTTACACCGGCGCGCCGTTCACCAACGATGACGGCTCCTGGACCAAGCGCATCGCCCGCAGCAGCGACAAGAACGAGCTGTTCCAAATCACCAGCGAATTCGCCTTCAAGTCCGCCGCCGCCTCCGGCTGGGAAGGCAGCAGCAGCTACCAGCCGCAATCCAGATCGGCCTCGACCCTGCTGAATATGGATCCCGGCTCTGTACTGACGTTCAACGAAATCAGCATTTTCCTCGATCGCACGTTCTCGTGGGACAACTGTAATCAGGTGCTGGTAGAGCTGAGTTATCAGGATGACAAGGGCAGCCGCAAGAGCAAGAAATACCCCTTCACCTACGATAAGCACGATAGCCAAACCTTCAAGTACCGTTGCCTGACGGAGAAACCCTGGACGATCGCTTACAAGCTCATTTACTTCCTGGTCGGGGGCGAAACCGTCGAACGCGAAGGCAGCGAGAACCCGCCGGCCATCGTCATCTCCAATCTGGTTTAGGTGAACGCCATGGCCGAACGCAACGCCGTGTTACCTGCGACATGGAACGCCCTGGTCAGCGCTTTGTGCAAGGAAGCCCCTTACCTTGAAACCACGCTGGCCCCTGACATCGCACGCTTCGGCCAGGCGAAGATGGCGTCCGGTTTTTTATCCGCCGCGTTTACCTCCAGCCTGCTCGGTTATAACGGCAGCCCGCTGGAGTTCACCGTCTCGTCAGCCAGGCCGCGGGCGATTTCCTGCACGTTGGATCCTTTTTTGCCGCGTTATGCGGAACAGCGCGGCACCGAGGCATTTGCGCAGCGCTGTCAGGAGATCGTCGCCGCGCCGCTCGCCGATCCCGCTCGGCGGCTGGCCACCGTACAGCGCGACGGCCAGCCGCTGCGTTTCGGCTCCTGGCTGGGGCGCAAATACACGCCGGATGGGGTTAAGACCAAGGTGTACTCCGAAACCCCTGCCGGCGCAGCCGATCTCCCCGGCGGCTTGCAAGGGCCGCTAACCGCCGAGGCCTGCCGCGCGGCGGGGCTGACGTTACTGATGGTCGGTTATTACCCGGAGCAAGCCGACTCGCCGCAGGAATACTATTACCAGTGGCACAGCGCGCGGATAACGCATGACGATATCCGCACCGTCATGCGCCTTTTCTCCAGGGAAAACGAATTCTGCGCGCTGTTTCCGCTGTTGGATCGCGCGCTGGGGCAAACCTCTGCCCAGCGGGACTTTCCCGCGACCACCTACGGATTCAGCCTGGCGTATGCGCCGAACGGCCGCCTGGAAAACGTCACGCTGTTCACCATGGCGGCCAGCTTCTTTGGCGATAACCGCCGCGTCTACGACGGCGTCAGCGCCTTGTTGGCCTCTGGCGACCAAACGCTGCCGTTGCTGCACCGGGCGGTGGCCGAACGGATCCCGCTGCAGTATAACGTCGTCGGTTTCTCCAGCGACCGGCTCGGCAACGAAAGCATCAGCTGCACTTTCAGCCCGCAAAACACCCATTTCGAGACCGTGCCCACTACCTTGCCCCCGCCTGCGGGCGTCACGCCGTGGCGATTGACGGATCTGCTCGCGCAGCAATCCGCCAGCGGCGCTTTTCCGGCGCAGGTCAGAACGCCGGACGGCCGTTGGCACCGGGATGAAAACGCGTTTGTCACCGCTCAGGTATTACGCACGCTGGACTACACCGCCCAGACCGCGCCGCATATCGAGAAGGCGCTCGATTTTCTGCTTGAGTGCGAAACGCGGCCCCATCATTTCAGCTTTTGGCCTGCTGCGGCGCACCCCGGTTGGATGGCGGGCCAGCGGATCGATGCTGACATCGACGACACCGCCATCATCACCGAATTGCTGTACCGATTTGGACGCCGCTCATTAGCGCACGCGCGACAAACGCTGGCGCACATGCAGGCCTACCAGGTACAGCGCGTCGAACGGCGGTTAACGACGACGCAGCACCAATGGGCGGAATGTTATGCCTTTCACAGCTGGATGAAAGACGATGGCGATATCACCCAGCTGGACTGCTGCGTCAATACCAACGCGCTGATTTTGATCCATATGCTCAACGCCAGGCACGGCAATCTTCCGCCGGCCTACCCGCGCATTATTCGCATGCTCAATCAGGCGGTGCGCTGGAGCGGCGGCGATTACGATCGGCTCAATGCGTTAACGCCCTACTATGCCCATCCGCATGAGTGGCTGACCGCCCTGGAGTACGCCCAGCGGCAAGGGGTGCCGCAGCTGTCGCCGGCGATCGAAGCGTTGGCGGTTTGGCGCGTACCGCCGGCCAACGCGGAAACCCCGCTCTATCGCCGCCACGACGGTCATTTTCTTTGGACTTCCGCCTGCCTGAACCAGTTCAGACATCTGGCACGCCTTTCTTACCAAGAGGAACGCTATGAATATCTTTCTCAATGACCTGGTGACGCTGAACAAAGTCATTTTGGACAACGCGCGCGAACAGTTTCCCGACGCCGAATCTCCCCGCCTGCGTTACCGCGCAGCGCCCGCGCCACTGGCCGACGAATTGCAGGCCGATGTCTGCACCGAAATCGTCTCGGGAGAGACGCGCTATCGCATCGCCACCAGCAGCGACGGCACCCATTGGCACATGATGGTAGATTTCGCGCTCAGCCGCCCGGTCGCACAGGTGCCTTACGTGGTTCTGACCTTCAGCACGTTCGGCAAGGTCGAAGAAATGATTTTCGAACAGGTGTTGCTGGACGCGCCGCCAACCCGCTACCGCGCGCAACTCGATCTGGATCGTCTGGAACAGCGTGACGCGCTGCTGCGCGCGCTGTCGGATTATGACTCGCAAACCACGCTGGTGGTCGCCATCGTCACCGATAACGGGCTGCTCAACACCATCACTTCGCCGAAAGTCTTCTACTTCGCCGAGAACTACTACCCCTATATCTATCAGGGCATCCTGCCGCCGCCGCCGAGTCTGCAACTGATCCTGACTCCGCTGGCCTTCGGGCAAGTGTGGTACAACTATTACCAGGACTATGTGCGAAAAAACTATCTTTACTACCTGCCGGATAGCTTCCTGTTGGCAACCAACGCCGCCGAGGACGACAAACCGATGCTGTCGATCTCGTTTACGGCGGCGCCGAACGCGACCTCACTCAACGATGTAGAGGTGACCTTCGACTATTTCCTGTCACCAAAAGTCAATCAAGCGCGCATCAGCGACGCCACCGCCCAGTTCACGCAAATGGAGCCGGGCGGCAAACTGGCGCCGTTCGCCAACGCCGATACTCTAACGCTGCTATTGAGCCTGCCGGACGGCAAGACGGAGGAGAAAAACGCGCTGATCAACCTGCAAAGCGGCATTGTGGATTCATTTACGCTGCCCGCCAGCCAGTTCGGCCTGATCTGGGATGCTCTGTTTGATCGATCACCGCAAAGCCCGCTGCTCAAAGGCTACCTGTCCGTGCAGTTCACCGGCTTCAATCCGGACAATCTGCTGGTGATGCTGGCGCTGGACGCCAAATACCAGAACAGGTTGCCGGATTTCATCAAGCAATCCGCCCCGGCCGACATCAATAAAACCGTTGAGTTTCGCAGCGACAGCGGCGCCTACGATCCCACCGGGCCGCGGCCGATCAAACGCATGCTGGTCAGCATCGACAACCAGACCATTGAGCTGGATAAAGAACACCCTTCGCAATCGGTCAACGTAAAGATTTCCGTATTGGAACTGATCCTTCATCCGGACAAAAAGCTGGTCTACCGCTACGATTTGCAGGTTATTTATGTCGACGGCGGCAAAAAATTCTACAGCGATCTGACATCAAGCTTCGAGATCATTTACGTTCCCTGAAGGGAAAGAGAGTGGCGGCGCGCCAGGCGGGCTGGATACCGCCCGGCGCGCCGGAAGAGAGGGTCAGCGCTTTTTCTTCTTGTTGAAATCCAGCTCGAAAGCGAATACCGCGCTCTGGATTTTGCGCTCCATCGCCAGCCCCAGCTTGAGGAAGCGGCATGACAGGCGCGAGAAGCGTACCACCTGGTCGTTGTCGTCAGTTTCCTGATCGTCGTTGACCACCACCAGCTCCATGTTGACCTTGAAGCTGCCGTAGCTGCCCAGATCCAGCTCCGCTTTTTTGAGCTGCAGGCCAGGCTGGAAGAAATCCGGCAGCGGGCCGTCGAAACGCAAACCGACGCCGCCGGCGGAGAGATCGTGGATCCGCAGCTCATAAGGCGTGCCGTCCGGGTACTCGCCGGTGCAGAAGAATTGGCGCCAGTGCGGCGTAGTGATGCGGAATTGGCGGCGGCGCTGGATATAGACCAGCTCCTGCGGCAGCCGGGTCGAACAGGCCTGTACGCCCTGATGTTCGGTCAGCTCCGCCTGGCCGACGGAAAACTCGATCTTGGCGTCGTTGCTTTCAATCACGATGGTGCAGGCGCCGTCGATAGCGCTTTCCGCTTCCTCACCGCTAAACACGATATTGTCCGGCCCGACGCTCAATAACAGACTTTGAAACCGGTGCTGCTGATTTTCTACGCGCAGCGGCGTGCGTTGTTTGCAAATTTCACGCAGAATCGCCAGAACTTCAAAACGCTCCCGTTTGATAAACAGTCCGTTATCGCTGTGCTCCACACGTCTCTCCTGACTTTTTTTCTAATGACGTCTTACGTATTCCTTACGGTTATCATCTCTGGGAATATTCCTAAAGTCAAATTTGCCAGCGTTGCCAGGCCTGCGGCAACAGGCGCGCGAAACGTTTCGCCCATGCCTGTTGCCCCTGTTCATCGGCGATCAGATCCTGGCGAATTTCGATGCCGACATAAGGCAAGCCGCGGCGCTCCGCATGCACCGGCAAGGTGTAATCGGTGGCGTCCGTCATGGCATAGGGTTGGTTTATGCCCACCTGCAGATCCCCTTCTTCGCGCAGCAGTTCGGCCAGCAGATGCGCGAATTCCGGGTAGCGGTTAAACAGCAGCCCTACCTGCCAGGGGCGCGACTCGCCCTTGAACACCGGCGTGAAGCTGTGCATGGCGATGACCGCCGTCGGCAGTTCGCGCAGCCGGCGCTGCCCCAGATGATCGTCGATGGCGCGGTGATACGGCAGAAACACCTCGCGCTCACGCGCCAGCGCGTGCTCGGCGTCGATGCCGATGTTGCCGGGGATCGGCGTCAGTTCAGACAAATGCGGGATCGAGCTGGCGATGCCGGGCGCCCGGTTGCAGTCGATCACCAAACGTGAGTAACGCTGATGAATCAGCGTAGCGTCCAGCTGGCGGCTCAGGTGGCGCGACACGCTCAGCGCGCCGATATCCCAGCCGATATGGCGCTCGATCTCCCCCGGCGGCAAACCGAGATCGCCGAGAGATTGCGGTATCGCCTTGCCGGCGTGATCGCACAGCAGTAAAAAAGGCGCGCCGCCGTGCGGGGTTTCAATGGCGACGGCGGGCGGCTCATCGGCGGACAATAGCGACGGGATAAACGAGTGAGGCATGCAAGGCTCCGGCGGTGGAAAGCAAAACGTTTATCGTAGCGCTATCCCGTCGCCGGCCCCAAGGTCGTGCTTAGATCAAAAAGGCATGAGTCAGACGCCGATCATGCCGTCTCGGCTTCCTGCGGCTGATGCACCGCAATGTAACGTTGATAACGCGACGGCTTGAGCCGCGAGGTATCCACCAGCACCAGCCCGTCAATGCAGTTGTTGAAGGCCGGATCGGTGCCGAAGTCGATAAACTGCACCCCGCCCGGCTCGCACAGTTCGGTGTACTGTTTGTACAGCGTCGGGATCGAACAGCCGATGTTGCTGAGCAGGCTCTTCAGCCGCACCAGATCTTCCTGGTAGTTATCTCCGGCAAACTGCGCCAGCACCTGCGGCAGCGAGGCCGGATAAGGGCGACGCGACTGGGCGAAGGCGTGATCCGGCGAGAAATAGAGCCGATAAAAGGCGATCAGCAGGTCGCGCGCCGCCAGCGGCATGCCACCGGAGATAGACACCGGCCCGAACAGATAGCGGTACTGCGGGTATTTCGACAGATAGGCGCCGATGCCCAGCCACAAATAGTCCAGCCCGCGCTTGCCCCAATAGGCCGGCTGGATGAAGCTGCGCCCCAGTTCAATGCCCTGCGCCAGGATCGGTTCCATATCTCGGTCGTAATGGAACAGGCTGTTGCTGTAGATGCTTTCCAGCCCCTTGCGCGCGATTTGTTCGGCGGTGGGGATAAAGCGATAGGCGCCGACGATCTCCAGCTCTTCCTCATCCCACAGCACCAGGTGGTAGTAATCGTCATCGTAGCTGTCCAGATCGCGACGGCGGCCGGAACCTTCCCCCACCGCGCGGAAAGCGATCTCACGCAGACGCCCCAGCTCCCGCAGGATCGGCGTGCGCGCTTCATCATGGCGGCGATAGAGATAGATGGTTTTACCGTCTGGCGTCACCCCCAGCCGTTCGCAGTTCGCCAGCGCCTTTTTCAGCTCCAGACGATCTTCCGGCAGCGCAATCGGCGATTCGCTGGCGAACAACCCCGGCTTGCCCTGGCCCAGTCGGTACACATGGCGGCGAAAGCGCTCCGCCAGATCCTTGGCGCTGGTGTGGCCGTCGTGCCAGTTGGCGAACGGCACGCGGCCGCCGATGCGGATCCGGATGCGCCCGCCGCGCTGCTGGAACATTTCGCGCACCAGCAGCAGCGTCGACAGCGGCCGGTAGACCAGCGAAGTAAAGTAGAACAGGTTGCTGTTGCGCGCACTGATATGAATCGGCACGATCGGCGCGCGCGCCTTGGCGGCCAGACGCAGAAAACCGGTATGCCAGTGGCCGTCGCGGATGCCTTTCGGGCTCATGCGCGACACTTCGCCGGCCGGGAACAGGATCAGCGCGCCCTGATTGTCCAACTGCTGCTGCATGCCTTCAATCTGTTTGCGGCTGGTTTTATAGGCGACGTTATCCACCGGCACGAACAGGTTGCGCAGCGGTTCGATATAGGTCAGCAGCTGGCTGGCCACCACCTTCACATCCGGGCGCACCGCCGCAACGGCGCGCAGCAGCACCAGGCCGTCGAGCGAGCCGATCGGATGGTTGGCCACGAGCACCACCGGCCCCTGGCTCGGGATGTTTTCCAGATCGCCGTCCACCAGCTCGCAGCTGAGGTTGAAGTAGTCCACCACCTGCTCGATCAGATCCAATCCTTTCAGGTGGGGATAGTCGGCGGCGAACTGTTTGAATTCTTTTTCGAAGAGTAAGGTTCTTAGCAGGCTGCGCTGCCAGGCAGGGGTATTGCGGTGTGGAAATGCATCTTGCAACAAAGAATCCAGGCTGAACATCGCGTTATCTCCTGACGTAGTCGCTGCAAACTTAAGCCAGAGCCGTGACCCTGACATGTCAGTTACATGACAATAAAATGAATCCATCGACTATCAGGTATAGCAAAGTAATGGCGATTTGGGAGCGAAAGACGCATTTTCGCCCCCGTTTGCCTTCACATTGGCGCCAGAAGCGCTTCGATGCGGCGGTTCACCGCTTCGCGCAGGCGCAGCAGCGGCCCCGCCTGATGCGGATAACGCTTGAAGGTGATGCGCATGCCAAGCTCGCGTTCGATCAGCGCCTCCACCGCCGTCCGATCGCTCAAACTCTCCAACAGCTGCAGCGCGCGCATGTCCTGCAGCCCCTGATGCAGCACCCGCAGGCGCAGCGACTCCACCGGCTGCAGATCGTCGCCCGGATACACCACGAACGGGTCGCCGGAAGGAAACGCGTGGCCGCTGTCGGTCACCGCGTACGGATTGATGCGCTCGCGCGAATGGGCGCTGTTATAGAAGTTGAATCCCCAGTGCAGGAAGCCGGCGATGCGGTACAGATACAGCTGCACGCCCAATATGCGGTTGCGCGCCGAAGGCTGAGCGAAGAAGCGATTGGCGACCTCGGTCTTCTGCACGCAGCAATAATAGGCCCACAGCCCGGGCACCCGGTGTTCGATAAAGGGTTCGATATGGTCGGTCGCCGCCACTGGGGTCTCCACCAGGCCTTGCTGATAGAACGCGAAATCCGACAGCGCGTCGAAGGTGCGAAAACCGCCCAGCAACGGCCGCAGCGCGGCGCTGGCACGCTGGTAGGCCGCCAGGTTGTCCAGCGTCGGTTCATCGGAAATGTGGAACCACACCTGCCGTTCCAGCCCCCGTTCGCGAAACCAGGCGGTTAACGCCGGCAGCAGCGCGTGCAGGAAACGCTGATACGCTTCGCCCTGCGCATCGGTGTGCCAGCCGAACAGCGGCAGCGTCTCGCCCTGATCTTCTACCACTATCTTCGGCGCATGCGCCGCGCCCCACTGGGTAAACAGCGGCGCGATCTCGAAATGCTCGATGCCCTCTTCCTGTGCCAGCGCCACCCATTGCGCCAGACGGCTGAAATCGAAGCCGTACCCCTGCACCGAACGCGTCACTTTCACCAGCTGCACCGTGGTGCGTTCACCGCCGACGGCGGTATCCAGCGGCGGCGTAAACAGCGGCGTCAGCAGCATATTGACGCCGGCCTGCACCGCACAGCGCACAAAGTTGCGCACCGCGCGCCAGTACGCCGGGCTGAACACCGCCAGACGGTAGTAATCCGCCAGACAGTCGGTGTGCAGCCACTCGGTATGCAACAGGGTTTGCGGCGGCAACGCCGCCGGCACCAAGTGCAGCGTCAGTGCGGCTTCGGCCAGTGTCTCGCCGCTTTGCGCATCCAGCAGGCGCAGGGTCAACGGGACATCGCCGGCCAGTGTCATGGCGGCCGGCGGCGTCAGGGTGAGCCATAAGCTGCCGTAATAACCGCAGGCGGCGAAAAAACGCCGTTGCGGCAGCGGCATCAGCGGATCGGGAAATAATCCCGGTTCGGTGGTCAGGTAATTTTCATCGCTCTCGCGATAACAGGGAAATCCGCTCGGCACCGATCGCACCTGACGCACGCTGATATAATCCGCCAGCGGCCCGTCAAGTTGATAACACAGCTCATGGCGGGTCTCGTTACCGGGCGTTTGCAAACAGTATACCGCCTGCCAGGAAAGCACCTCGTTATTCAGCCCGCTCAGCCGATTTTCTACGGAAATGGATGGCATGCTGCGGCGATGAAATACTTTTTCCAGACTATGGGTAAATACCAGAGACAGGCGCATAATAATCAGCCCTCTTTATTTCTCATGAATAATCGGTGTAAAAATCAGGCTAGCGCCTTTTATCGCCACAAACAATAGCCAGTAATAAAAAACGTTCCTGCCCTCTCTTCTGACGGCGGCGGGAAGATTTTTTTGTTTATTTGCATCACAAAAATGAAAGAAGCTGGAGCTTGCACAATAAAAATGTTTTTAATCCCCATTGTGGTGCAAGGGTTATCAGTTATTCCTATGCCTGCGAAGACCGCTAAATGCCGCACTACCGGGGAAAAAACCCGCCACAAGGTTAATGAAATGTGAACAGATCGACCTTTCGCTTAGGCGTAAAAGCCTTTCGGTTTTAACAACAATGAAACATACATGCCCCATTTTTGGGCGTTCGGGGGTGTATTGACACATTGAAAGTTAAGGGATAGAAAGAATTTACGTTGCGAAAAACGTTATTCGTCGCTCACCGAGGGGAAAGCAATGTCACCGATAAAAAATACCGGCCGCCTGCTGGCGCACTCCATTCTTGCCAGCGCATTATTATTACCCACCCTGCTCCATGCAGCAGATAAAATAACATTACGCCATGCCGTTTGGGACAGGAATCAATTACCCGCCGAACAGGAGATCGCCAAGCGATTTGAACAGGCCAACCCGGATATAAAAATAGAAATAGAATTAACCCCTTCGGCGCAATATTTCGTTAAATTAGATTCCGCTGCCGCCGGCGGCGTAGCGCCGGATATATTCTGGATTAATATGCCTTATTTTGTGCAGTACGCCAAAAACGGCATTATGGAGCCGCTGGCGCCTTATATTAAGGAGAGCGGCCTTAAGCTGGACGACGTGGTCGCCAGCTCGGTGAAAGCCTACCAGTACGACGATCAACAGATGGCCATCCCGCGCGACGTCGATTCCATCGCCGTGTGGTACAACAAAAAACTGTTCGATCAGGCCGGCGTCAGCTACCCCACCAGCGACTGGAGCTGGGACGATCTGAAGAGCAAGGCCACCGCCCTGAAAAACGGGTTGAAAGGCGCCGCCTTCCCGCTGGTGATGGACCTCAGCATCGACGGCCAGGACAGCTACATGAACCTGCTGTTCCAAAACGGCAATCACATCGTGCCCAAGGACGGCCAGCCTACCGACATCGCCAATGACAAGTCCATCTGGGTCTATCAGCAGCTGCAGGGCATGATGAAAGACGGCCTGATGCCGAGCGCCCAGCAGATGAGCGAAGTCAAAACCGAGAACATCTTCCAGTCCAACCGCGCCGCGATGGTCTATGCCGGCTCCTGGCTGGCGGCGCCGTTCGCCAATAACCCGCTGATCAACGATCACATCGGCGTGGTGATGATGCCGAAAATTGAACGTCAGTCCGGCGTGGCACACAGCCTGGCCTTCGCCATGTCGGCCAAAAGCGCCCACAAACAGGCCGCCTGGAAATATATCGCCTTCATGAGCAGCGAAGCCTCGCAGGCGGAGCTGGCCAAGGTGGTGATCCCGGCCAACAAGACGGCGGCCAAAGTTTGGGCGCAGCAGATCCAAAAGGTCGACGTCACGCCTTACATCCAGACCCTGGAAGTGACCCAGGCTTATCCCACCGCCGGCACCAATACGCCGAAATGGCAGAACATGTGGATCGCCAGCCTGAAGAAGATCTTTATGGGCGCGGACGCCAAACAGGAAATGGACAAATCGGTCAAGAAGATCGCGCGCGTCATGGAGCAGTAATCGCCCCGCCGCGGCGCGCTGCCCCGAGCGCGCGCTGCGGTGGAACCCTGCTGAAAGTCATAGGTGAGGAATGGCAACATGTCGCTGGCAGAAACGGCTACGGTCACCCTGAAACCATCCCGGCGCACCGCCCGCCCCGCGCTCAATCGGCTCGAACGTGCCGAACGCTTCTGGGGCTGGGTGATGATCCTGCCGCTGCTGATGGGGGTGACGGTGTTTTACCTGATCCCCTTTTTGCAAAACATCTTTTACAGCTTTACCGATCTCAACCAATTCATGCGCTGGAGCAGCATCAGCGTCGATAACTATCTCAACCTGTTCGAAGACGACGACTTTTACACCGCCGCCGCCAACACCCTGTTTTACGTGGTGGTCTGCGTGCCGATCAGCCTGAGTCTGTCGCTGCTGCTGGCGATTGGCCTCAACCAGAATATCCGCGGCAAAGGCCTGCTGCGCACCCTGCTGTTCCTGCCGGCGGTCACCATGCCCGCGGCGGTGGCCATGGTGTGGCAATGGCTGTTCAACAAGGATTTCGGCCTGATCAACCAGGCGCTGAGCCTGTTGCACATCGCGCCGGTCGCCTGGCTGTCCGATCCGGACGTGGTGCGCATCAGCGTGTCCATCATCATCATCTGGTCGTCGCTGGCGCTGAAGATCATCATTTTGCTGGCCGGGCTGCAAAGCATTCCGCGCCAGCTGTACGAAGCGGCGGATCTCGACGGTATCGGCACCCTGCGCCGCTTCTTCTGCATCACGCTGCCGATGATGGTGCCGACGCTGTTCTTCGTGTCGGTGATGAGCTTTATCGAGATCCTGCAAATCTTTGACGTGGTGTTCCTGATGTTCGACCGCGCACTGGTGGAGAACGACGTGATGACCGTCACCAACCTGTTCTACAAGTACGCGTTTTACCTGCAGGAAAAAGGTTATGCCTCCGCCATCACCGTGGTGCTGTTCGCCGTCACGCTGGTGATCACCCTGATTCAAATGGCGATCGGCAAGCGCCTGAAAGTCAGCTGAGGAGCTGCACATGAACGCAAGCAAGAAAACGCTGGTGTACCTGTTTATGGGGCTGGCGGCGCTGGCCTCGGTGGTGCCTTTTATCTGGATGCTGGTGACCTCGCTGAAAACCCAGGCCGAGAGCATTCAGATCCCGCTGACGCTGCTGCCGGCGCATCCCAGCCTGCAGGCCTACGGTCGGGTGATGCACGAAATCCCGTTCGCCGGCTTTTATCTCAACTCGCTGCTGGCGACCTTCTTCACCGTCACCTTGCAGATGGCGATCGCCACCATGGCTGCCTACGGCTTCTCACGCCTGCATTTTCGCGGCCGGGATGCGGTGTTTCTGGTGTGCGTATCAGTCCTGATGGTGCCTGGTCAGGCGTTTCTGATCCCGCAATTCCTGGTGGTGCAGAAGCTGGGGTTGGTCAACAGCATCACCGGGTTGGTGCTGCCGGGCATTTTCAGCGTTTACGCCACCTTTCTACTGCGCCAGTTCTTTCTGGCGGTGCCGAAGGAAATGGAAGAAGCGGCCTTGATCGACGGTTACAGCTACTTCGCCATCTTCTGGCGCATCATGCTGCCGCTGATCCGGCCGGGCATTATCGCCTGCATCATCATCAACGGCCTGTGGAGCTGGAACAACCTGATGTGGCCGCTGATCGTCAATACCACCACCGAGAAGCTGACGCTGCCGGTTGGGCTGGCCTCGCTCTCCAGCCGCGCCGGGGTGGAATATCCGTTGCTGATGGCCGGGGCGCTGATGGCGGTGATCCCGATGCTGATGCTGTTCATTATTTTCCAACGCTATTTCATCCAGGGCATCGCCAGCGCCGGGGTGAAAGGCTAACGCGCAGACAAGGTAAACGACATGGCCGGAATTCAGTTAAACAGCGTTAAAAAAGTCTACCCCAACGGTTTCCACGCGCTGCACGGCGTTGATTTGGACATCGAGGACGGGGAATTTATGGTGTTCGTCGGCCCGTCAGGCTGCGCCAAATCCACCCTGCTACGGATGATCGCCGGGCTGGAGAGCGTCAGCGAGGGGCAGATCCTGATCCACGATCGCTGCGTCAACGACAGCATGCCGAAGGATCGCGGCATCGCCATGGTGTTCCAGAACTATGCGCTGTATCCGCACATGACGGTGTACAAGAACATGGCGTTCGGCCTGATCGGCAAAGAAAGCAAGGCCGAGATCGACCGCCGGGTGCGCGACGCGGCGGAAAAACTGGAGATCACCAACCTGCTGCAGCGCAAGCCGGGCCAGCTCTCCGGCGGCCAGTGTCAGCGGGTGGCAGTCGGCCGCGCCATCGTGCGTAAACCCAAGGTGTTTCTGTTTGACGAGCCGCTGTCCAACCTCGACGCCAAGCTGCGAGTGTCGATGCGCGTGCAGCTGATCGAACTGCACAATCAACTGAAGCAGGAAGGCGCCGCTGCCACCATGGTGTACGTCACCCACGATCAGGTCGAAGCGATGACCATGGGCGACCGCATTTGCGTGATGAACCGCGGCGCCATCATGCAGGTGGATAAACCGATCAACCTGTATCACCACCCCGCCAACCGTTTCGTCGCCGAGTTTATCGGCAGCCCGTCGATGAACCTGCACGATCTGGCGATTGTGCGCGACGGCCAAACGGTGCGGCTGCGCATCGGCCTGCAGCATCAGCTCGATCTGCCGCCCGCGCTGCAACGGCAATTGGCGGACTACCCGCATGCGCGGGTGTGCCTCGGCATCCGGCCGGAGTCCCTGCGGCTGTGCACGCCCGGCAGCGCCAACTGTTTCCCGGCGCAGATCGTCACTATCGAGCGCATGGGCAACGAAGAGCTGTTGCACTGCGAACTGGCCGACCTACGCTTCGTGCTGCGCATGGCATCGCTGCCGGATTGGGAACCGCGCCTCGGCGAAAACATTCATCTGGCATTCGATCTGACGCGCGCGCATTTGTTCGACGAGCTCAGCGGCCAAAACCTCAAATAACAACAGCGGAGTATCCAGCAATGTCGTCAACACAACCCAACAGCTTTGCCCATCGCCCGGTGCGGGTGCTGGTGGTCGGCGCCGGGGCGCGCGGTGAGATCTACTCGCGCTATGCGCTGGCGCATCCCGATTTGATGCAGGTGGTGGCGGTAGCGGAACCGCGCGACGCCTACCGCGAGCAGTTCGTGGCGCAGCATGCCATCGCGCCGGAAAACGTCTTCACCGACTGGAGCCTGGCCGCCGACGCCGGCAAGCTGGCCGACGCGGTGCTGATCTGCACCCAGGATCAGATGCATCTGGAGCCGGCGCTGGCCTTCGCCCGCCAGGGCTACGCCATGCTGCTGGAAAAACCGCTGTCGCCGGACGCCGACGAGTGCCGCGCCATCGTCGCCGAGGTGGTGCGCCAAAAGCTGATCTTCTCGGTCGGCCACGTGCTGCGCTATACCCGCTATACCCAAAAGCTCAAGCAGCTGCTGCGCGACGGCGCGATCGGCGATATCGTCAGCCTGCAGCACTTGGAACCGGTCGGCTACTGGCACCAGGCGCACTCCTTCGTGCGCGGCAACTGGCGCAACGATCAACAGGCCGCTTTTATGCTGCTGCAGAAATCCTGCCACGATATCGACTGGATCCGCTACGTGATGGAGCAACCCTGTGAGCAAGTCAGCTCCTTCGGCAACCTGCGCCATTTCCGCCGGGAAAACCAACCGGCCGGCGCGGCGGACAACTGCCTGGATTGCGCGGTAGAGGCGTCCTGCCCCTATTCCGCCAAGCGCATCTATCTGGGCGACGACCACAAGGCCACGCCTGGTTTTCTGCGAGTACTGACGCCGGAACCCGACCAGACGACGCTGCGGGCGGCGCTGCGCGACGGTCCTTACGGCCGCTGCGTCTACCGCTGCGACAATAATGTGGTCGACCATCAGGTGGTCAACATGCAGTTCGCCGGCGGCCGCACCGCGTCGTTCACCATGACGGCCTTTACCCGCCACGAAGATCGCCATACCCGCATCTTCGGTAGCCGTGGCTGCCTGGAGGGCGACGGCCGCCATATTCGCATCACCTCGTTCCTCGACGACGGCGAAACGCATTACGACACCGACGCCGGCCAGGATCTGCACGCCATGGCCGGGCACGGCGGCGGCGACTACTACCTGATGCAGCACTTTATCGCGGCCATTCGCGCCAACGATCCGAGCCAGGTGCTGGCCGGCCCGACGGAAGCGCTGGAGAGCCATCTGATGGTGTTCGCCGCCGAACGCGCGCGCCGCGAAGCGGCGGTGATCGCCCTGAACGGAGCCTGAAGCATGGCGATGAGAGAGATGCATTACGGTTTCGACATCGGCGGCACCAAGATCGAAATGGCCGCCTACGATCGCCGGCTCAATCAGGTGATGATCCAACGGGTGCGCACCCCAACCGGTGATTACGGCGAGTTCGTGGCCTGTATCGCCGGGCTGGTTGACCAGGCGGATCGCGAGCTGCATACGCGCGGCAGCATCGGCATCGGTTTACCGGGGATCACCGATCCCGTCAGCCGCCGCCAGTTAGCGGTCAACGTGCCCTGCCTGACCGGCCATTGCCTGGCGGATGACCTGACGCAGGCGTTGGCGCGGCCTATCGCCATCGAGAACGACTGCCGCTGCTTCGCGCTGTCGGAAGCCAGCACGCCGCAAACCGCGCACCTGCCGTTGGTGTTCGGCGCTATCATCGGCACCGGCGCCGGCGGCGGCCTGGTGGTGAACCGGCAACTGCACAAAGGGCGCAACGGCGTGGCGGGCGAATGGGGCCATATGCCGATATCGGCCCAGCTGGCGCAACGTTACGATCTGCCGCTGTTCAACTGCAACTGCGGGCTGACCGGCTGCTTTGAACGCTATGTCTCCGGCAGCGGGCTGCTGGCGCTGAGCCGCCATTTTGCCCATCCGGCCGCCGACGTGCCGTCGCTGGTCGCCAGCTACCGCGCCGGTGATCCGCTCGCGCAGCAGCTGATGGCCCTCTACGTCGATATTCTGGCCAGCGCGCTGGCCGGCTTACAGCTGCTGTTGGACGTCGATGCCTTCGTGCTTGGCGGCGGGCTGTCGAACGTCGGTGAGCTGTACCGGCTGCTGCCGCCGGCGATGCGGCGCTGGCTGCTGCCGGGCGTGGAACCCGCGGCGGTGTTCCCGCCGGTGCACGGTGACAGCAGCGGCGTGCGCGGCGCGGCGCTTTTGCACGCGGCAGCATAAAAAAAACAGTGAAAGCCCGGCGGCTGCCGAACGATCGCTGCGGCTTTCGTCATCGGCGGAGCGAATGAATAACCGCCGAGAATTGTCGACTGAAAAATAACGAATTTGCCGTTTTCACTTTGCGTTAACCCCGCTTTCGGTTAGTGCTCAACCGAAAGCAAAATAAAATATAACCAACTGATAGATATAGATATTTTAAAATTAATCGATTGCATTTCAGTGTTTCGTTTGCTGTAATTCGCCACGAACAACTGAAAGCGCTCCGGTCGGCATCGCTGCGGCTTATTAAGCCGCGGACGGGCACGGCTACAGGTAAATCAGGAGTCTGCGTTAATGATCAATACCGCAAAACGCCGGGAATTAATTATCGACCAGCTGTGCCGCGAGGGCTCGGTGCGTGTGGAGCAGCTCAGTCAGCAGTTTTCGGTGTCCAGCGTCACCATCCGCAGCGATCTGCGTCAGCTGGAACAGCACGGCTGTGCGGTGCGCGCCTACGGCGGCGCCATGTTGAACAAACAGTTCGCCTTCGACCGCCCGCTGCAGGACAAGGGCCGCATCAACCGCGACGTGAAACACGCCATCGCCTGCGCGGCGGCGGCGCTGATCGAAGACGGCGACGCCGTCATCCTCGACTCCGGCTCCACCACCAGCCAGATGGCGCCGCAGCTGGCGGGGAAAAAGGATCTGGTGGTGATGACCAACGCGCTGAATATCGCCTTCGAACTGGCCAACAACGAGCAGATCGATCTGATGGTGGTCGGCGGCAGCGTACGCCGCAAAGCCTGGTCGTTGTACGGCCCCGCCGCCGAACAGCAGCTGCGCCAGTACCGCTTCGACAAACTGTTTCTCGGCGTCGACGGTTTCGATCTGGCGGGCGGCATCACTACGCCGGATCCGGGCGAAGCACAGCTCAACCGGGTGATGTGTGAAGTGGCGCGCGAAGTGATCGCCATCGCCGACGCCAGCAAATTCGGCCGCACCAGCTTTTGCATGATCCGCGAAGTCGGCCAGATCCACCGCCTGGTCACCGACAGCCGTATTCCGGCGCACTACCTGCAGGCGCTGCACCATTTAGGGATCGACGTGATTATCGCCGACCGTTAACCGAGGCTTTTAAGGAGTTGTCATCATGAATGCGTATTTCTCTTACGAGGCGGATTGGCTGAAGCAGCGCAACGCCTGGCACACTGCCGCAGAGATTTGGCAGCAGCCGGACCTGTGGGCGGCGCTGCACCGGCAGTTGCAGGATCAACAGGCACAGTGGCAGCCGTTCCTCGCGCCGCTGTTGGCCAATCCTCGGCTGCAAATCGTGCTGTGCGGCGCCGGCAGTTCGGCGTTCGCCGGCCGGGCTCTGGCGCCCTGGCTGCGCGAACGCACCGGCCGCGACGTAGTGGCCTACGGCACCACCGATATCGTCGCCAACCCGCTGCAGTTCCTCGACCCTGAACGGCCGACGCTGCTGGTGTCCTTCGCCCGCTCGGGCAACAGCCCGGAAAGCGTGGCGACGGTGGAACTGGCCGATCAGCTGCTGCCGGAAAGCTATCACCTGATGCTGGTGTGCAACCCGGACAGCCGGCTGGCGCAGTATGCGCATCGGCGCGATAACGTCTGTTCGCTGGTGATGCCGCAGGGCTCCAACGATCAGAGCTTCGCCATGACCTCCAGCTTCAGCTGCATGATGCTGAGCGCCGCGCTGCTGCTCGGCTCAATGTCGCTTGAGGCCGCCCAGGCGCCGCTGCACGCCATGGTGCAGCGCTGCCGTGAACTGCGCGAAACGCTGCAGCCGCAGGTAAAGGCACTGGCCGCCAGCGGCTTCCGCCGCTACATCACCCTCGGCGGCAGCTGCTTCACCGGCCTGGCCGAAGAGGCCTCGCTCAAGATGCTGGAGCTCACCGCCGGGCGAATCGTGACACGCTACGACTCACCGCTCGGTCTGCGCCACGGCCCTAAATTTATGGTCGACGGCCAGACCTTGGTGGTGCTGATGTTCTCCCACGACGACTACGCCCGTCAGTATGACCGCGACCTGTGGAACGAACTGCAGCGCGACGGGCTGGCGATGCAGTTGGTCGGATTGACCGGCGAACGTCAACCGCTGTCCGATGCCCTGCTGAATCTGCACAACGCGGCAGACGATATCTGGCTGCTGTTCCCGTATCTGCTGTTCACCCAGATGCTGGCCTTCGAGAGTTCGCTGGGGTTGGGGCTCACCCCGGACAACCCGTGCCCGACCGGTGAAGTCAACCGGGTGGTGAAAGGCGTGACAATTTACCGTTTTCCCTCCCCTGAGCTGTAAGGAGATCCCATGTATCTGATAGCCAACCGAGAAATGCTGCTCAAGGCGCAGCGCCAGGGTTACGCCGTGCCGGCGTTTAACGTCCACAATCTGGAAACCGTGCAGGTGGTGGCGGAGACCGCCGCCGAACTGCGCTCGCCGGTAATCATGGCCGGCACGCCCGGCACCTTCAGCTATGCCGGCACCGACTACCTGATCGGCATCTGCCAATCGGCCGCGCACCGCTACGATCTGCCGCTGGCGCTGCACCTGGATCATCATGAAGAGCTGGACGACATTGAGCACAAGGTAAAAAGCGGCATTCGCTCGGTGATGATCGACGGCTCCCACTTGCCGTTCGAACAGAACATCGCCAAGGTAGCCGCCGCGGTCGCCCTGTGCCACCGCTACGGCGCCAGCGTGGAGGCGGAGCTGGGCCGGCTGGGCGGGCAGGAAGACGATTTGATCGTCGATACGGCGGACAGCTTCTATACCGATCCGGCCGCCGCGCGCGAGTTTGTTGCCGCCACCGGCATCGACTCACTGGCGGTGGCGATCGGTTCCGCCCACGGCCTGTACCACGGCGAACCCAAGCTGGATTTTGAGCGCCTGGCGCGGATCCGCGAGCAGGTGGACGTGCCGTTGGTGCTGCACGGCGCCTCCGGCATTCCGGAAGCGATGGTCAAGCGAGCGATCTCGCTCGGCGTCTGTAAGGTCAACGTCGCCACCGAATTGAAAATTGCCTTCGCCGATGCGGTAAAAAGCTACTTTTCGCAGCACCCGGACGCCAACGATCCGCGCAAATACATCGTCCCTGGCAAACTGGCGATGAAAGAAGTGGTGGCGGAAAAGATCCGCATCTGCGGCAGCAGCGGCATGCTGTAATCCCGCTATCGCCCCCGGTTCATACGGCCGCAACGCGGGGGCGAACACGCCGCACGCTTCCCGCCTTTCCTGAGAGAACGATCACAGCCTTTTCACCCACTCGCGCCGGAAATCATTAACTGGCCTTCACTATGATCCAAATCATGGTTTTACTCATCCTACCTCCCTATTATCAAATTCATTGGATGCAGGCAGTAGGATTTTTGCCCATTCGTTTTTATTTCGCCAGGCGAAATAGCTTATTTGATAAAAACAAGCACGCTTGTTTTTAATTGGCAGTGTTTTTACTCTGAAAGGAACAGCGTATGAACCATTACTTAGCCGTATTAAGCGCATTGGTCATTCTGCCCTTCGCTCTGCACGCAAAAGCGCTCCCCGGAAGTCAGGTCGCCTCCGGCGTCGTACGCTTCACCGGCGCCATCACCACGCCGGCCTGCACCATCAAACATCAGGATGAACAACTCATCTCCAACTGTTTCGGCAAGGTGACGGAAAACCGCAACGGTTATATTTCCTCTTCGTTAAAAGAAATGCCAAAAGAATTAGTTTCCGCTGTCACCAGCGAGATAGTAAATAACGACCCACACTTGAAACGCGTGACCATCAGCTATAAATAACCCCAAAGAGTTAATGCTTGATTGAATAATCAACAAGTCATGCCCCGCCCCAATGACTTATAAATTTATTTTATAAATTTACTGAACAATGACTACCCGCCTTACCGTGAGCCGACTATTCGGGCAACTCCAGGGTTGCCCATCAGCATGTCCGAAATCCGCCATCGCTTCCTCCGCTTTCATGCAATAATCGCCTCACTAAACCGAGGAGTGATCCAGATGCAGACTTTTTTGATTGATCGTACCGCGACGCCGGTGGGAGAACTGGTGTTGATTGCCGATGAACAGGGGCGCCTGCGGGCGGTTGACTGGACCGATCACGAAGCGCGCCTGATGAAGCTGCTGAATACGCATTACCGCGCCGATCGCTTCACTCTGCGCGCCCAGCGTGATCCAAGCGGGTTGACCGACGCCATGCAGCGCTATTTCGCCGGGGAACTGAGCATTATCGATCGGCTGCCGGTGATGACCGCCGGCACCGAGTTCCAACGCACCGTGTGGCAACAGCTGCGCCAAATTCCCTGCGGCGAGATCCTGACCTACGGCCAGCTGGCGCAACGCATCGGCCGCCCGACCGCTTCGCGCGCGGTCGGCATGGCCAACGGTTCCAATCCGATCAGCATCGTCGTCCCCTGCCACCGGGTCATCGGCTCTCAGGGCGCGTTGACCGGCTATGCCGGCGGCGTACAGCGCAAACAGTGGCTGCTGCAACACGAAGGTTACCTGCCGCAGGATCTGCTCTCGCGCTAACGCGGCACATAATCCGGCGGCACGCCATCCGCCGGGGCGGCGGGATAGTAGTCCGGCGGCACCGGCGATGAGCTGGCGTCACCGTAACCATAGGCCACCGGCACCTTGTTGCCTTTGGCGTACATGCATTGCGTATACACGGTATCGTAGCTGTCTTGCAGATCGTCGCTGCTGCGCCAGGCCGAGTTGTTGGCCATCGCGCTGCCGACCAACAACCCACCGCCGGCGCCGACCAACGCGCCGGGGCCGGCATGACCGGATGCAGCGCCGATCAACGCCCCCGCCGCCGCACCGACGGCCGTGCCCGCCACTGCGGTGCCCGCCGCCGAATTGGCCGCCGTTTGCGCGCCGCCGCCAAGGCTGTTTTGCGCATAGCCGCGGCAAATCGCCTCATCGCGATTGAACTGTTCGTAGCTTTTTCCCGTGCCGGGCAATACCGTCACCTCCGGCCCGGAAGGCGCAGAGACGCAGCCGGCCAACAGCCCGGCCAGCGCCACTATCGGGAAAGCAAAAGAGTGTTTCATCACGCACCACCTGGGATCACCGGGATAACGAACCGTCTGGCACCACTTTCATCCAACCGTCGGGACAACGCGGCACCTGCGGGTAATAGCCCGCCGGCCGGCGGCAGTAGTAAGCGTAACTCGGCGGCTTTTCGATATAGGTCTGCGGCGGCGGCGGCGTGACATACACTACCGGCGGCGGCGGATAGTAGAGAGGCGGCGGCCCCCAAGGCACGCCAATCACCACGCGCGGCCCACCATAGTAGTAACCGTGCCGGTAGTAACCGTGGCCGTAATAGCCGTGGGCGAAGGCGGCGGCGCTGGCCGTCATCAACACCCCCGCGGCCGCCATCAACAGTATGCGCTTTTTCATCATCCGCTCCCGAACAGGATAGTTCACCTGCCTTTCTGACCTTCAGCTTAACGCCGGCGTGGCGCGGCTTTGCGGTGGGGATTCAGATGAATGCGACAAGCTTTCGCCAGCAGATGTGTCAAACGATGATTGATTCACGCCGCTAAAATTCGCCGATGCGCGCAGCAGAACCGCCCCACGACGATCGCCACGCCGCGCGACGCCGAAAAGGCAACCGCACGTTGCGCATAAGTGCCAAATAAATCTAGCGACGTCAGCGTGATACAGAATAATCGGCGGCATGTGTGCGCAAAATTCGCACACAATACCCCTATTCATGCTAATGCCACCCTTATCAGCTGCAGCAAAAGATGTTAAAATTGACTCATATCAATTATTGAATGAGCGTAATCTATGATCCCGGAAAAACGCGTGATTCGTCGTATCCAGTCTGGTGGTTGTGCGATCCATTGCCAGGACTGCAGCATCAGCCAGCTGTGCATTCCTTTCACCCTTAATGCCCACGAGCTGGACCAGCTCGACAACATTATCGAGAGAAAGAAGCCCATCCAGAAAGGCCAGACTTTGTTCAAGGCCGGCGACGAGCTGAAATCGCTGTACGCGATCCGTTCCGGGACCATCAAAAGCTATACCATCACCGAGCAAGGCGATGAGCAGATCACCGGTTTCCATCTGGCGGGCGACCTGGTCGGCTTCGACGCCATCGGCGGTCTGAAGCACCCGAGTTTCGCTCAGGCGCTGGAAACCTCGATGGTGTGCGAGATCCCGTTCGAGACCCTCGACGATCTGTCCGGCAAAATGCCTAACCTGCGTCAGCAGATCATGCGACTGATGAGCGGCGAGATCAAAGGCGACCAGGACATGATCCTGCTGCTGTCGAAGAAAAACGCCGAAGAGCGCCTGGCGGCGTTCGTTTATAACCTGTCGCGCCGCTTCGCGGAGCGCGGCTTCTCACCGCGCGAGTTCCGTTTGACCATGACCCGCGGCGACATCGGCAACTACCTTGGCCTGACGGTGGAAACCATCAGCCGCCTGCTGGGCCGCTTCCAGAAAAGCGAAATCCTCAGCGTGAAAGGCAAATACATCACCATCGAAAACGCCGACGCACTGTCGGTGCTGGCCGGCACGCCACGCATCAACGTGACCGTCAACGCCTGATTCCCCTGCCGGATCAACATTTCACCGAAATTGTTGATCCGGCACGCTTCTGTTGTTGTTCTGTTTTTCAATGTTGGGTTACTCTGTAAATTAACAGACTGTTGATTTCAGCTGTAAGGAGGCCCTATGGCGAAGTATCAGAATCTTCTGGTGGCTATTGACCCCAATCAGGACGATCAGCCGGCATTGCGTCGCGCCGTGTACCTGGTGAAACGGAATGGTGGGCGCATCAAAGCCTTCCTGCCCATTTATGACTTCTCTTACGAAATGACGACCCTGCTCTCCCCGGACGAAAGAACGGCGATGCGGCAAGGTGTGATCAGCCAACGCGCCGCCTGGATCAACGAGCAGTGCCGTTTCTATCTCAACGACGGCGTGCCGATCGAAATCAAAGTGGTCTGGCATAACCGCCCCTTCGAAGCCATCATTCAGGAAGTGCTTTCCGGCCAACATGACCTGTTGCTGAAAATGGCGCACCAGCACGACCGGCTGGAGTCAGTGATCTTCACCCCCACCGATTGGCACCTGCTGCGCAAATGCCCTTGTCCGGTGTGGATGGTGAAAGACCAGCCCTGGCCGGAAGGCGGTAAAGCGCTGGTGGCGGTCAACCTGGCCAGCGAAGAGCCCTATCACGATCCGCTCAATATCAAACTGGTGCAAGAAACCGTCGAACTGGCGCAAAACGTCAATCAGACCGAGGTTCATCTGGTTGGCGCTTACCCCGTTACCCCGATCAACATCGCCATCGAGCTGCCCGATTTCGATCCCAGCGTCTACAACGATGCCATTCGTGGCCAGCATCTGATCGCCATGAAAGCGCTGCGGCAGAAATTCTGCATCAAGGAAGAGTTCACCCACGTGGAGAAAGGCCTGCCGGAAGAGGTCATCCCCGATCTGGCCGAGCACCTGCAGGCCGGCGTGGTGGTTCTGGGCACCCTGGGCCGCACCGGCATTTCGGCCGCCTTTATCGGCAACACGGCGGAACATGTGATCGACCATCTGAAATGCGATCTGCTGGTGATTAAACCGGAAAACTTCACCTGCCCGATCGAGGCGGATGAAGATGATGAACACGACGACGAAGATTAAGCTTCGCGCATAAAAAATGGGCCGCTAAGCGGCCCATTTTTTTGTTGCCCAATTACTTCTGCAGCGCCCGTAGAATCGCTTCCACGCTGTCTTTGGCATCGCCGAACAGCATTTGGGTGTTCTCCTTGAAGAACAGCGGGTTCTGCACGCCGGCATAGCCGGTGTTCATCGAGCGTTTAAACGCGATCACGTTCTGCGCTTTCCACACTTCCAATACCGGCATACCGGCGATCGGGCTGCGCGGATCTTCCAGCGCCGCCGGGTTCACCGTGTCGTTGGCGCCGATCACCAGCACGGTATCGGTATCCGGGAAATCGTCGTTGATCTCATCCATCTCCAACACCACGTCGTACGGCACCTTGGCTTCCGCCAGCAGCACGTTCATGTGGCCCGGCAAACGCCCCGCGACCGGGTGAATGCCGAAACGCACCTTCACGCCGCGCGCGCGCAGTTTCTCGGTGATTTCCGCCACCGGATATTGCGCCTGCGCCACCGCCATGCCGTAGCCTGGGGTGATGATCACCGACGTGGAGTTCTTCAACTGCTCGGCCACCTCTTCCGCCGTGGTTTCGCGGTATTCGCCCATCTCTTCGGCATCGCCGGTAGAGGAACCATCGCTACCGAAACCGCCGGCGATCACGCTGATAAACGAGCGGTTCATCGCCTTACACATGATGTAAGACAGGATGGCCCCCGAAGAACCCACCAGCGCGCCGGTGACGATCAGCAGATCGTTGCTCAGCATGAAGCCCGCCGCGGCGGCGGCCCACCCCGAGTAGGAGTTGAGCATCGAGACCACCACCGGCATGTCGGCACCACCGATCGACGCCACCAGATGCCAACCGAACGCCAGCGCGATCGCCGTCATCAGCAGCAGCGTCACTACCTGCCAGCCCACGCTGTCGGTACGCACAAATGCCACCAGCAACAGGAACGAGATCACCAGCGCCGCCAGGTTCAGTTTGTGGCGATTCGGCAGCATCAGCGGCTTGGAAGAGATGATGCCGCGCAGCTTGCCGAAAGCGACGATCGAACCGGTAAAGGTCACGGCGCCGATAAAGATGCCGAGAAACACTTCGGTCAGATGGATATTCGCCATCACCGGCTCCATCGGCGCGCCGTGATCCAGGTAGCTGTTGAAGCCGACCAGCACCGCGGCCAGGCCGACGAAGCTGTGCAGCACCGCCACCAGTTCCGGCATTTCGGTCATCTCGACCTTTTTCGCCAGATAGACGCCGATCGAGCCGCCGATGATCATGGCGATGATGATCCAGCCGACGTTGCCGGAATCCGGCCCGAGAATGGTGGCGATCAGCGCAATCGCCATACCGGCGACGCCGAACAGGTTGCCCTGTTTCGACGTTTCGTGGCGCGACAGGCCCGCCAGGCTGAAAATAAACAAAATAGCGGCAACAATGTATGCAGCTGTAACCAATCCTCCAGACATTTGCTACCCCTTAGTTCTTGCGGAACATCTTCAGCATGCGCTGAGTGACGGTGAACCCACCGAAAATATTGATGCTGGCGATCAGCACGGCGATAAAGGAGAGGAAACTCACCCAGCCGCCATGCCCGATCTGCAGCAGCGCACCGACCACGATAATCCCCGAGATCGCGTTGGTGACCGACATCAGCGGGGTATGCAGCGCATGGCTGACGTTCCAGACCACGTAGTAACCGACCACGCAGGCCAGCGCAAACACGGTAAAGTGCGACAGGAACTCTTTCGGCGCCGCGTCCGCCAGCCAGCCGAACAGCAGGATCGCCAGAGCCATCAGGCCGTACTTCAGCCACGGCGAGGTCGGTTTGGCTTCAGGTTTGGCGGCCGGTGCGGCGGCGGGTGCCGCTTTCGGCTGGGCGGAAACCTGGATCGGTGGCGCCGGCCAGGTGATTTCACCGCTGCGCACCACGGTGACGCCGCGGATCACCGTATCGTCGAAATCGATGTCGATCTCACCGTTCTTCTCTTTCGACAGCAGCTTGAGCAGGTTAACCAGGTTGGTGCCGTACAGCTGCGAAGATTGGGTCGGCAAGCGGCTCGGCAGATCGGTATAGCCGATGATTTTCACGCCGTTGTCGGTCACGGTGATGGTGTCGGCCACCGTCAGTTCGCAGTTGCCGCCGGTTTGCGCCGCCAGATCGACGATCACGCTGCCCGGCTTCATCGACGCCACCATCTCTTTGGTGATCAGCTTCGGTGCCGGTTTGCCCGGGATCAGCGCGGTGGTGACGATGATGTCGACCTCCGCGGCCTGCGCGGCGAACAGCGCCATCTCGGCCTTGATGAAGGCTTCGGACATCACTTTGGCGTAACCGTCACCGCTGCCCGCTTCCTCTTCAAAATCCAGCTCGAGGAATTCCGCCCCCATGCTCTGCACCTGCTCTTTCACTTCCGGGCGGGTGTCGAAGGCGCGCACGATGGCACCGAGGCTGCCCGCGGCACCGATCGCCGCCAGGCCGGCCACGCCGGCGCCGATGATCATCACCTTGGCCGGCGGCACTTTGCCGGCGGCGGTGATCTGACCGGTGAAGAAGCGGCCGAACTCATGCGCCGCTTCGACAATCGCGCGGTAACCGGCGATGTTGGCCATCGAGCTCAGCGCATCCATCGACTGGGCGCGCGAGATGCGCGGTACCGAGTCCATCGCCAGCGCGGTGACGTTGCGCGCCGCCAGCTTGGCCATCAGCTCGGGATTTTGCGCCGGCCAGATAAAGCTGACCAGCGTGCTGCCCTCACGCATCAAGGCGATCTCGTCGTCTTGCGGCGCGTTGACTTTCAGGATCAGATCCGACTGCCACACTTCGCTTTCGTCGACCAGCGCCGCGCCGGCGGCTTCATAGGCGACGTCCTCAAAACTGGCCAGTTTGCCCGCCCCGCGTTCAATCGCGACGGTAAAACCCAGCTTCAGCAGTTGTTCCACCGTTTTCGGCGTGGCTGCGACCCGGGCTTCATTGGCCAACCGCTCTCTTGGTACACCAATACGCATAATGTTCCCTTCTCACCTGTCTTGGATGATGTTTATTATTTTCCTGCCCATAGCACGGCGCCGCCGGCGAGCGTTGCGTTAACTTGCTCGCACTGATTTCAGGCGCCAACTATAACCTACTGAAAATAAGGTCGATGATCCATAATTGCTTACGCATTCAGCCCTGTTTTTACATAAAAACGCCGCGCGCGATATGACAAATCGCAATTTACAGTGAAAAAATCCATACAGAACAGCACATTCTGCGCAACAAGAGGTTTACGCCCGGCGTAACGATTTATGGCCGCACGCGGCGCAAAAGCATAAAAGTTATCATTTTGTGAATAATTAACATTAATGACACCAAAGCCGTTATTATGGAAACTTATGACGGCGGCGCCATCCGTGCGACCCGCGTCACCTTCGGCGATTTGTCGCACGGGATAACATAAAATGCTGAGACAGTTTTCAGAATTACATGTAATAATCGACGGCTGAATTACACTTAAACAGTTCAGTACGTTATAAACGTTAATGCGCTAGGCGAAAGGATTTTTTATGAAGCTGAAGACCACGATCATCGCGTCAGCCTTGTTATCACTCACCGCGCTGTCTGCTCAAGCTGCGCAAGAGTTAACTCCTGAGAAAGCAGCGGCGCTGAAGCCGTTTGATCGCATCACGATTACCGGCCGCTTCAATGCCATCAATGAAGCCGTCGACGCCGTATCCCGCCGTGCAGACAAACTGGGTGCCGATTCCTTCTATATCCAGGACACCAACAACAGCAACAACGGCGGCAACTGGCGCGTCACCGCAGACCTTTATCATAAAGATGCGCCAGAAGTGAGCAAAACACCAAAATACCGCGTATTTAACGGCGTGAATGAACTGCCTAAAGATGAAGCCTACCTGCTGGAGCCTTACGATACCGTGAGCGTCAGCGGCTTCTACCGCAGCCAGCCGGACATCAACGACGCCATCTCCAAAGAAGCGAAGAAAAAAGGCGCCGCCTCGTTCTTTATCGTGCGCCAGGTTGACGCCAACTCCGGCGGCAACCAGTTCGTCACCGCGTACATCTATAAGGCCGATGCGCCGAAACGCCGTGTGCAGAGCCCGGACGCCATCCCGGCCGACTCTGACGCCGGCCGCGCCGCCCTGGCCGCCGGTGGCGCCGAAGCCGCGAAAGTCGAAATTCCTGGCGTCGCGTCTTCCGGTTCGCCAAGCCGCGACGTGGGCCGTTTCTTCGAAACCCAGTCCTCTACCGGCCAGCGCTATACCGTCACGCTGCCTAACGGCACCAAGATCCAGGAAGTGAACAACGTGACCGCCGCGCAGATGGTGCCGTTCGATTCCGTCACCTTCACCGGCCACTTCAACAGCATGACCGACGTGTCTACCGAAGTGGCGAAACGCGCGGCCGAGAAAGGCGCCAAGTACTACCACGTCACTCGCCAGTGGCAGAACAAGAGCGGCGGCAACCTGACCGTCAGCGCCGATCTGTTCAAATAAAACCCGCTTTTCGGTTTACCATCGGGCAGCCCTTGAGCTGCCCGTTTTTATTGCCGCTCTTTTCGCCCACCGTTGAATAGTTTTTTGTAAATTCCGCATATTCAATCATTGCATCTCTAATCATCCCTCCGTAGAATTTGCGCCAATTTTTAGGGCTATTGTCTATTCGCGCAGTGGTTGTTAACACATTGTTGCCGCCAAGCAGTTCCCTTCCAGTTGTTTATTCTGCGTTCAGGATCCGTCATTGGAAAAAAAACTCGGTCTTACCGCGCTAACCGCTTTGGTGCTCAGCTCAATGCTGGGCGCCGGCGTGTTCAGTCTGCCGCAAAATATGGCGCAGGTCGCCAGCCCCGCCGCACTGTTGCTGGGTTGGGGGATCACCGGCGTCGGCATTCTGTTTTTGGCCTTCGCCATGCTGCTGCTTACGCGTCTGCGTCCGGATCTGGACGGCGGCATCTTCACCTACGCTAAAGAAGGGTTCGGCGAGCTGATGGGCTTCTGCTCCGCCTGGGGCTACTGGCTGTGCGCCGTGATCGCCAACGTTTCGTATCTGGTGATCGTGTTCGCGGCGCTGAGTATTTTCACCGATCGCGGCGGCGACGTTATTCTCGGTGACGGCAATACCTGGCAGGCGCTGATCGCCGAATCCGCCCTGCTGTGGATCGTGCACGCGCTGGTGCTGCGCGGCGTGCAAACCGCCGCCAGCATCAACCTGGCGGCCACCCTCGCCAAGCTGCTGCCGCTGGGCATGTTCGCCGTTCTGGCGGCGATCGCCTTCAAAATGGACGTGTTTACGCTGGATTTCAAGGGTGTCGCCCTCGGCAAGCCGGTATGGGAACAGGTCAAGGACACCATGCTGATCACCCTGTGGGTGTTTATCGGCGTGGAAGGCGCCGTGGTGGTTTCCGCCCGCGCCCGCAATAAAAAAGACGTGGGCCGCGCCACCATGCTGGCGGTACTGTCGGCGCTGGCGGTGTATCTGATGGTCACGCTGCTGTCGCTGGGCGTGGTGCCGCGCAGCGAACTGGCCGAAATGCGCAACCCGTCGATGGCGGTGCTGATGGTGGAACTGATCGGCCCATGGGGAGACGTGCTCATTGCCGCCGGTCTGATCATTTCCGTTTGCGGTGCCTACCTGAGCTGGACCATCATGGCGGCGGAAGTGCCGCTGCTGGCCGCGCAGCACGGTGCGTTTCCACGCGTATTCGGCAAGCAGAACCGCCATCACGCCCCGTCCTCGTCGCTGTGGCTGACCAACATCGCCGTACAGCTGGCGCTGGTGTTGATCTGGCTGACCGGCAGCAACTACAACTCGCTGTTGACCATCGCTTCGGAAATGATCCTGGTGCCTTATTTCCTGGTCGGCGCGTTTCTGTTTAAGGTGGCGTACCGCCGCCGCGACAAACGCCTGATCTTCGCCGCCACCGGCGCCTGCATCTATGGTTTGTGGCTGCTGTACGCTTCGGGGCTGATGCATCTGCTGATGTCGGTGCTGCTGTATGCGCCGGGTCTGCTGGTGTTCATGTATGCCCGCCGCGGCCACCGCGATATCAATCTGCTGAACCGCCTGGAAAAAGGCAGCATCCTCTTGCTGCTGGTGGCCACGCTGCCTGCCGGCTGGTTTATGCTGCACTAAGATGACCTGCCAATGCGGCTGCCCGTCAGCCGCATTATTGCCTCTTTCCCTTCTACCTCTTTCCCTCTGCCTTTGCATCATCAGCCATGCGCCGCGCTTGCGATCTTAAATGCAATTAATTATCATTATCATCTAAGCATTAACGGTAAAGACGCGAGTGCCCCACTGCCGAGAGGCGTCGGAGGCGGGTTAAGACAGGCTGAAAATGGAAGGCATTTCATGGCTGAAAAACTGCTACACGCATTACCTTTATTTACCACCTGGGAAGCGCTGATCGCCGAGGGCAACGCGGCGTTTAATCAGCAGCACGATCGCCAGGCGATGGCGAGCTACCAACAGGCGCTCGAGGTCGCTCAGGCCATCATCGCCGAAAAACCCTGGCTGAATGCGGAATATACCGCCAGATTTGAAGCGCCCAATATTTTCGAATCTGCCCTTGCCGCGCTGATCGTCACATTCAACAACATCACCCATCTGCGCCTGCGGCAAAAGCCCCTTCGCGGCGTCGAACTGCACGTGCATCAGGCCCGAGTCGCCGTCGAAGGGCTGCTGGGCGATACCTCGCTGTGCGAACAGATGCAGCAGATCGCCGAACGGCACCTGCTGCGCTTCAGGATTGAAACCCTGCACTTACTGCGCGAACACCGGCTGCCGGAAACCAGCGTCTGTGCGTCTGCCGCCAGCCATTCCGCCACCGTGCATTAAAAACGTCACGCTGACATGAGGAGCGATCGGCAAATGAATGAATTGAATGACGAGATGAAGAAGATGCTGGCTAAGCAGCTGCCTGTGCAGGCGACCAGCAGCCCAAACGGCGTGCCGGATATCGGCCCCAAGCGCTCTTTGCGCCTCTATGATGACCGTACGCTGATTTATAACGAAAATACCGGCGGCCAAACGCTGCAAAACATCAAGGAAGGCTCGAAAATGGCCGTGGTGGTCATCGATCGCGAGGCGCTGGACGGTTACCGCTTCGTTGGCACGCCCGAACTGTGCCAGACGGGCAAGCCGTTTGACGATGCGCTGACGTTTGCAGAAAAAAACGGGATGAAACCGCCGAAATACGCGGTGTTAATTCATATAGACAGTATTTATACCCTGCGCTCCGGCCCCAATGCCGGAACCCGGCTCTAGAAGCCGCCGGGCATCACGCCGCGTGACACTTCACGCTCATGGTCAGGGCATCGCGGTGTGCCAATGGCCTGACCATGAGCGAGCGGCCGAGCCGATGTGCCCGGTCAGCTTTTAGGAGGAAGGGTAACGGTCATGCGCTCACCCACCAGGGCGATCGCGACGCCTTGCGCACACTCTTTCTTAATCGCCGCCAGCTGTTGCGTTTCCAGCGCATAAGGCAACTGAATGTCAAATACCGCCAGGCCCTGCTGCTGCGCCAGGTCAATCAGGCGAACGATGTTGGTTTCATCGCTGACCTGGGTCGACACCACCTGCAGCGCCAACTCTTTCAACTGCTCTTTGCGCGTTTGTGACGTGGTCACGCGCGATTTCAACACCATGCCGAAGATCGGCATCACACCATAAATAGCATCAACAAAGCGCCAGTGCTTCCTGCACGATGCGGACAGAAAATCCATGTAGTCGAAACAGATTTTCTCACTGCGCGCGATGGATGCAAGGTGATTGCTGTTCATCCCCTCATTCCTCTCATGGCCAGTGTTAACCCGTGGTCTTTCAAGCCGCCGCCGGACGGCAACCTGAAATGCATTGGGGATCTTACATCCAGAAATGGATAATCATGCGAAGCTTTAACGACTTTCCGCCGTATGATGGCATAATTCCCCTATTGTTTGCCAGTCTGTCCAGGAGCTTTAATCAATGGAACACCCCAACTCCGCCCCGGTGCTGATTACCGGCGGCGCGCGGCGCATAGGGCTGGCGCTCGCCAGAGCGTTTCTTCAGCGCGGCGTTCCCGTCATCATCGCCTATCGCAGTGAATATCCGGCGATGACCGAGTTGCAAGCCTTGGGCGCCTGCTGCATTCAGGGCGACTTTTCCACCCATGAAGGCATCTACCGTTTCGCCGACCAGGTGCGGCAGGTCGCGCCCAAGCTGCGCGCGGTGATCCACAACGCCAGCGCCTGGCAAGCCGAATCGCCGGAAGTGCCGCCGGAACAGGTGATGGCGGCGATGCTGCAAATTCACGTCTACACGCCCTATTTGCTCAACCAGCTGCTCGAACCCTGCCTGACCGGCCAGGGCCAGGCCGGTGCCGACATTATCCATCTGACCGACTACGTGGTGGAAAAAGGCAGCGACAAGCACATCGCCTACGCCGCCAGCAAGGCCGCGCTGGACAATATGACCCGCTCGTTCGCCCGCAAGCTGGCGCCGGAGGTCAAGGTCAACGCCATCGCCCCGGCGCTGATCATTTTCAATCCGGGCGACGATGAAGCCTACCGCCAACAGGCGCTGGCGAAATCGCTGATGAAGGTGGCGCCGGGCGAGAGCGAAGTGGTCAATCTGGTGAACTACCTGCTGGAAAGCCGCTACGTTACCGGCCGCACTCACGGCGTCGACGGCGGCCGTCCGCTGCGCTAAAGATCCGCATGGCGCATCTTCACGGGCCGCGCTATGCTGAAATCCGCTTTTCTTATTAAAACACGGGCATATGCATAAAATTGTTTTTGTGGAAGACGATCCGGAAGTCGGCAAACTGATTGCCGCCTATCTGGGCAAACACGATATCGAGGTGCTGATCGAACCGCGCGGCGACAGCGCGCAGGCGTGCATCGAGCGCGAGCAACCCGATCTGGTGCTGCTGGACATCATGCTGCCCGGCAAAGACGGCATGACGCTGTGCCGCGATCTGCGCCCCACTTTCCCCGGCCCAATCGTGCTGCTCACCTCGCTCGACAGCGACATGAACCATATCCTGTCGCTGGAGATGGGCGCCAACGACTACATCCTGAAAACCACGCCGCCGGCGGTATTGCTGGCGCGCCTGCGTTTGCACCTGCGCCAACACAGCCAGCAGCCGAAAGAAGAGTCGGTTCAGCCGCTCACGCAACACAACGCGCTGCATTTCGGATTGCTGTGCATCGATCCGGTCAACCGCCAGGTCTCGCTCGGCGAAGAAACCGTCACCCTGTCCACCTCGGACTTCGATTTGCTGTGGGAGCTGGCGACCCATGCCGGGCAGATCATGGATCGCGAAGCGCTGCTGAAAAACCTGCGCGGCGTGAGCTACGACGGCATGGACCGCAGCATCGACGTGGCGATCTCCCGCCTGCGCCGCAAACTGTACGACAACGCGCTGGAACCGTTCCGCATCAAAACGGTGCGCAACAAGGGTTATCTGTTCGCCCCTAACGCCTGGGCATCGGTGCAACAATGAGAAAACTTTTCGTCCAGTTCTTCCTGTTGCTGTTCGTCTGTTTTCTGGTGATGGCGATGCTGGTCGGCCTGGTGTACAAAGTGACCGCCGAGCGCGCCGGCCGCCAGTCGATGGACGATCTGATGAAAAGCTCGCTGTACCTGATGCGCAGCGAGCTGCGCGAAATCCCGCTGAAGGACTGGAACAAAACCATCGCCACGCTGGATCTCAACCTGTCGTTCAAACTGCATATCGAACCGCTCGGCAAACAGGAACTGAGCGAAGATCTGAAAAAACGGCTGCGGCTGGGGGAGATCATCGCCCTCGACGATCAATACACCTTCATGCAGCGCATCCCGCGCAGCCACTATGTCTTGGTCGTCGGCCCGATTCCTTATCTGTTCTACCTGCATCAGATGCGCCTGCTGGATCTGGTGTTGCTGGTGTTTATCGGCATGTCGCTGGCGCTGCCGGTGTTCCTGTGGATGCGGCCGCACTGGCAAGATCTGCTCAAGCTGGAAAACGCAGCCCAACGCCTCGGCGCCGGGCATCTGGATGAGCGCACCCATTTCGACCCCACCTCCAGCCTAAGCCGGCTCGGGGTTGCATTCAACCAGATGGCGGACAACGTCAACACCCTGATCGCCAGCAAGAAACAGTTGATCGACGGCATCGCTCACGAGCTGCGCACGCCGCTGGTGCGCCTGCGTTACCGGCTCGAGATGAGCGATAACCTGTCCGAAAGCGAACAGCAAGCGCTGAACCGCGATATCGGCCAGCTGGAATCGCTGATCGACGAACTGCTGACCTATGCCCGTCTGGACCGCCCGCAAGTTGCGTTAAACATCGAGCCCATCGATCTGCCAAAGTGGCTCGAGGACAAGGTCGATGATATCCGTCTTATTCATCAGGAACGCGACATCCAGCTCGATATTCCGCACGTCGGCGACTTCGGCGGCGTCGATCTGCGCCTGATGGAACGCGTGCTCGACAACCTGGTCAACAATGCGCTGCGCTATTCCGAGCAGCGCCTGCGCGTTGGCCTGTGGTTTGACGGCGATCTCGCCTGTTTGCAAGTCGAAGACGACGGGCCGGGCATTCCGCCGGAAGAACGCGAACGGGTGTTCGAGCCTTTCGTCCGTCTCGATCCCAGCCGCGATCGCGCCACCGGCGGCTGCGGGCTGGGGTTGGCCATCGTCCATTCCATCGCCGTCGCCTACCAGGGACAGGTGTTCGTTGAAGGCAGTTCGCTCGGCGGCGCCAGCTTCCGCTTCTGCTGGCCGGTGAAGCCGACATTCAGTTTAAAAGCCGATCTGGCGTAATACCGCCGGACCATTATCAATTGGGAGCCGAATAATAATGACATCTGCACATTCCAACACGTCTGCTTACGATCAACTGCGCGCGCTTTTTAGCCGGCTGTCGCGTTTCGGCCACCTGTCCGCCATCGCCGGTTGGGACATGCAAACCATGATGCCGCCGGGCGGCAGCAAGGCGCGTTCAGAAGCGTTGGCCGAACTGAGCGTACTGCAGCACCAGATTTTAACCGCGGAAAGCACCGGCGCGCTGTTGGATCGCGCGCAGCAAGAGACTCTGGACGAGCTCGACCGCGCCAATCTGCGCGAGATGCGCCGCCAATATGAGGACGCCGTGTTGCTGCCGGCCTCCCTGGTCGAAGCCAAATCGCTGGCCGGTGCGCGCTGCGAACACGCCTGGCGCGCCCAGCGCCCGGCCAACGACTGGGATGGCTTCGCCGAGAATCTGCGCGAAGTGGTCAAGCTCAGCCGCGAAGAAGCGCAAATCCGCGCGCAGGCGGCCGGCACCAGCCGTTACGACGCCCTGCTCAATCTGTATGAGCCGGGCATGCGCAGCAGCGATCTTGACCGTATCTTCGGCGATTTGAAAACCTGGCTGCCGGATCTGCTGCAGCGCGTGGTGGCCAAACAGGCCAACGAACCCTGCCAGGCGCCGCAGGGCCCGTTCAATGTGGACACCCAACGCCAGCTGAGCCTGAGCGTGATGAAACTGCTCGGCTTCAACTTCGACAATGGCCGCGTCGACGTCAGCGCGCACCCGTTCTGCGGCGGCGTGCCGGAAGATGTGCGCATCACCACGCGTTACAACGACAAAGAGTTTCTGACCGCGCTGCTCGGCATCGTGCACGAGACTGGCCACGCCCGTTACGAACAGAATCTGCCGCGCGATCTGCTCGGCCAGCCGGTCGCTCTGGCCCGTTCCACCGCCATTCACGAATCGCAGAGCCTGCTGTTTGAAATGCAGCTGGCGCGTGGCAATGAGTTCCTGAAAATCTTGCGTCCGTTGGTCACCGCGCAGTTTGGCGAGCAGCCGGCGCTGGAAGAAGCCAACTTCATTCGCCTCAATCAGCGGGTTAAACCGGGCCTGATCCGCGTCGACGCCGACGAGGTGAGCTATCCCGCTCACGTCATCCTGCGCTACGAAATTGAAAAGGCGCTGATCGAAGGCGACATTGAAGTGGAGGACATTCCGGCGCTGTGGAATGAAAAGATGCACGCGTATCTGGGCCTCGACACCATCGGCAACTATCGCAACGGCTGCATGCAGGATATCCATTGGACCGACGGCGCCTTCGGCTACTTCCCGACCTATACGCTCGGCGCGATGTACGCTGCGCAGCTGTTCCACAGCGTGCGTCAGGCGCTGCCATCGCTGAGTGAAGATATCGCCGCCGGCAATCTGCAGCCGCTTTTCCATTGGTTGCAGCATAACATCTGGCGCCACGGCAGCCGTTTCCCGACCGAAACGCTGATCGCCAACGCGACCGGCGAAGCGCTCAACCCGCGCTACTTCCGTCAACATTTGGAAAACCGCTACCTGTAATCCCCCCTGGCGCGGCCCCGGCCGCGCCATTTTCCCCCTGCTAGACCTGATGGTGTTTCATAGCGCACGACTCTTGCCGACAGCACCTTGGCTGCAGAGTGTCGGGTGGCTACTTTCCAGGAGTATGTTGTAACTAAAACAGTAAAAAGCACCAAACCGCTCCGCCTTTCATCCCAGCGCATGACGGGCGATCATCGCCGCCAGTTGCGGCCTCAACGACGCGGGCAGGTCATGCCCCATGCCCGGCATAATATGTAATTCGGCGTTGGCGACTGCGCGGGCGATCGCCACCCCGCCCGCCTTGCGTACCAGCCGATCGCGGTCGCCGTGAATGACCAGCGTCGACGCGGCGATGCGTCGACTGTAACGACGCAGATCACCGCTGCCGAGCAGCGCGGAAAGCTGCCGCTGCATGCCTTCCGGATCCACACCCCGCTTCAACAACCGCTTCACCAGCGCATCCAGCTCCGCCTCCTCCGGCGGATACATCGCGGTGCCAAGCGCGCGTAAAAAGGCTTTCATCCCCTCATGGCGCTGCTGCAGCGTCATATCCGCTGCGGGTAGTCGGCGGCCAGCACCTGGGCGATCATTCCCCCCATCGAAGCGCCCAGCACGTGAGCCTGCGGAATACGCAAATGATCGAGCAGATGCGCCGCGTCCGCCGCCATATCCGCCAGGGTATAAGGCACCGGCGTTTGCCAACCGAGCTGGGCGCGCAACATCAGCAGCCACAACGGTTGCGTGCGCTGCCCCTGCGTCTTGCCGGAAAGCCCGACGTCGCGGTTGTCGTAACGGATCACCCGAAATCCCTTGGCCACCAGGGCGCGGCAGAAATCGTCAGGCCACAGCAAAAGCTGCGCGCCGATGCCCATGATGAGCAGCAACGGCGGATGCGTCTCATCGCCCCAGTCCTCATAGGCCAGCGGCACCTCACCCTGTTCAGTTACGCCACAACGAACCGTTATCTCGTTCATTTTAAATCCCTTTTATCGCGCCTGACGGTCATTATAGCAGCAATCCCCCCTGCCGCCGCTGCCCTGTACATTAGGTTACAAGCCGAAACCAATCACTCACGGAAAGCCGCGCGCCGTTTGCCTACTATCATCTCAACGGCCCCGCAGTGGGGTTGATACCCAAAAGTCATATTGAGGATTTTACGATGAAAAAAGTATTAGCTCTGGTTGTTGCCGCTGCAATGGGTCTGTCTTCTGTAGCTTTCGCTGCCGAGGCGGCCACCACCGCACCTGCGGCTACCGCAACCACCGCCACCGCTGCGCCGGCTAAAGCTCAGGTGAAACATCACGGCAAGAAAGCCCCGGTACAGAAAGCTCAGGCGGCCAAAAAGCATCACAAGAAAGCCGGCAAGAAAGCCCCAGCGCAAAAAGCCCAGGCGGCTAAAAAGCACCATAAAAAAGCCAGCCACAAAAAAGCGTAATGACGTGAGGGTCCCCTCACCGCTTCAGGCTTGACGTGTACGACACCCGGTTCGCCGGGTGTTTTTTCATCGGGGGGTTCTCATTGATGCTGCGCCGCTACCTGTTCGAGATCATTCTGACCGCCCTGATCCTTTGTGGACTGATCGCCGTCTTTTTTTATCTGTAGCCTGCCGCGCCGCCGGCGGGAAATTATTGAAAAATCAATTATTGCCCATCCACATGGCTGCTAAATCAGTCTATAGTTAGCATTCAGTGTGTTTATGGATGATCCGTATTTGTCAGGCAAGAGATCTATGCGCATATCCGTTTTACTGTTGCTGTGTTCACTCCCGTTCGTTGCCTCCCAGGCGGCACGCGCCGACGGCCCGTCCAAGGCCGAGCAAACGCGCCTGTTTTTTGGCAAAGATGAACGAATCAAGGTCACGGATACCGCCGCCCAGCCGTGGCAGGCCATCGGCCAGGTCGAAACCGCCAGCGGCAATCTGTGTACCGCCACGCTGATCTCCCCGCATCTGGCGTTGACCGCCGGTCACTGCGTGCTGGCACCGCCGGGGCAATTGGATAAGGCCGTCGCTCTGCGCTTCGTGGCGGGCGATAAATCGTGGCAGTATCAAACCGACAATATCGAGACCCTGGTCGACAGCAAGCTGGGCAAAAAGCTGAAGCCGGACGGTGACGGCTGGATCGTGCCGCCCGCCGCCGCCGCCTATGACTTTGCGCTGATCCGGCTGAAAGACAAGAAGCCGCTGCCGATCGCGCCGCTGCCGCTGTGGCAAGGCGACAGCAAAGCGCTGACCCAGGCGCTGAAACAGGCCAAAAGGCTGATAACCCAGGCAGGCTACCCGGAAGATCATCTGGATGATCTCTACAGCCACCAAAACTGCAAGGTGACCGGCTGGGCTCAACAAGGCGTGCTGTCGCATCAGTGCGATACCCTGCCGGGCGACAGCGGTTCGCCGCTGCTGCTGAAAACCGCCGACGGCTGGCAACTTATCGCCATCCAAAGCTCGGCGCCGGCGGCGAAAGATCGCTATCGCGCCGATAACCGCGCCCTGGCGGTACCCGGCATCCGCGAAGCCCTGGACGCCCTGGCGGCAGGCAAATAATCCCTACTCGGCGGCGCGTAAAGCGCCGTTTTTCTTGCACGGCAGATAACGCGCCGGCCGCTTGCCGACCGGCGCGCCAGCGTTTAGCCCGAAAGCTGCTCGATAGTTTGCAGAATGCGTTTGTCGGAGATCGGGTAAGGCGTGCCCAGCTGCTGCGCGAACAGGCTGACGCGCAGTTCCTCGATCATCCAGCGCACCGCTTTCACCTCTTCTTCCTGCTGCCGCTTCGGCGGCAGCTTGTTCAGCCACTGCTGCCATGCCTGCTGCACCTGCTCCACCCGCAGCATCTGCGCGCGATCGCGGTGCGGATCGATAGCCAGTTTCTCCAGCCGGCGCTCGATAGCCTGCAGGTAACGCAGCGTGTCCGGCAGGCGTTTCCATCCGTTGCCGGTGACGAAGCCGCGGTAGACCAGGCCGCCGAGCTGAGTCTTGATGTCCGACAGCGCCAGCGCCAACGACATGTCCACCCGGCCTTTCAGCCGCTTGTTGATGTTGAAGACCGCCGTCAGGATCTGCTCAACCTGCTTGGCCACCTCAACCACCGTGTCGTTCAGCTCGGCGCGGATCTGCTCTTGCAAACGCGCAAAGCCTTCTTCCTGCCAGACCGGGCCGCCGTGTTCGGCGATCAGCTTGTCGATGCCGCACGAAATGCAGTCGTCGATCAGCTCCAGCACCTTGCCGTACGGGTTGAAATAAAGCCCCAGCTTGGCCTTGTTCGGCAGCTTTTCATGCAGGTACTTAATCGGCGAAGGAATATTCAGCAGCAGCAGACGGCGCGTACCTTGCCACATCGCCTGTTGCTGCTCGCTTTCGCTGTCGAACAGACGGATCGCCACGCTGTCCTTCTCATCCACCAGCGCCGGGTAGGCCTTCATCGAATAGCCGCCGCGCTTCTGCTCGTAGAACGCCGGCAGTTGGCCAAAGCTCCAGACATGCAGATTGCTCTGTTCCAGCCCGTCATCGGCCACCGCCGACAGCGTCTCCTGCACCTTCTCTTTCAGCTGCAGACGCAGAGCGGCCAAATCTTTGCCTTCACGCAGCGTCTGGTTCTTCTCGCCCACCACGCGGAAAGTCATTTTCAGGTGATCGGGCACCTGATCCCACTGCCAGTCATCACGTGACACGGTCACGCCAGTCATGCGCCGCAGCTCGCGCTCCAGCGCGTCCAGCAGCGGCAATTCCAGCGCCGTAACCCGGCCGAGGAACGCTTCGGCGTAGTTCGGTGCCGGCACGAAGTTGCGGCGCACCGGTTTCGGCAGCGACTTGATCAGCGCGATCACCAGCTCACGGCGGATGCCGGGGATCTGCCACTCGAAGCCCTGCTCCTCCACCTGATTGAGGATCGGCAACGGAATGTGCACCGTCACGCCATCGGCGTCGGTGCCCGGTTCGAACTGGTAGCTCAGCCGCAGCTTGAGATTGCCCTGATGCCAGAAGTTCGGGTAGTCCAGCGCGCTGATCTTGTTGGCGCCATCCTTGATCAGCATCTCTTTTTCAAAGTTCAGCAGATCCGGCTGCTGTTTGGCCGCGCTCTTCCACCAGCTGTCGAAATGACGGCCGGAGACCACATCGTTGGGGATACGGCGATCGTAGAAGCCGAACAGCGTTTCGTCGTCCACCAGAATGTCGCGGCGGCGCGATTTATGCTCCAGCTCTTCCACTTCGGCGCGCAGCTTTTGGTTTTCACGGAAGAAGGCGTGGCGCGTCTGCCAGTCGCCCTCCACCAGCGCATGGCGGATAAACAGCTCACGGCACAGCAATGGATCGATGGAGCCATAGTTGACCTGGCGCGCCGCGACGATCGGCAGACCGAACAGCGTGACCTTTTCGCTGGCCATCACCGCCCCTTGCGACTTCGACCAATGCGGCTCGCTGTAGCTGTGCTTCACCAGATGCTGAGCCAGCGGCTCGATCCATTCCGGTTCGATGCGCGCGGCGATGCGCCCCCACAGGCGGCTGGTTTCCACCAATTCGGCCACCATGGTCCACTTCGGCGGCTTCTTGAACAGGCCGGAGCCGGGGAAGATCGAGAAGCGGGCGTTGCGCGCGCCGGTGTATTCCTGCTTGTCCGCATCCTTCTGACCGATGTGCGACAGCAGGCCGGTCAGCAACGCGGTATGCACGCTGCGGTAGTCGGAAGGCGTGCTGTTGATCGGCAGCCCCAGCTCTTTCACCACCTGACGCAGCTGGGTATAGATATCCTGCCACTCGCGCACCCGCAGGTAGTTGAGGAAATCGTTGCGGCACAGCCGGCGGAACTGGCTGGAAGAGTTCGCTTTTTGCTGCTCCTGCAGATAATCCCACAGATTGACGAACGCCAGGAAATCCGAGTCTTTGTCGGCAAAGCGACGGTGTTTTTCATCCGAAGCCTGCTGCCTGTCCATCGGACGCTCACGCGGATCCTGAATCGACAGCGCGGCGGTGATGATCATCACCTCGCGCACGCTGCCGCTCTTCTGCGCTTCCAGCACCATGCGCGCCAGACGCGGGTCGATAGGCAACTGCGCCAGCTGCCGGCCCTGCGGCGTCAGCTGGTAATGGCCGTTGTCGGCGGTGGAGATCGCCCCCAGCTCTTCCAGCAGGCGCACGCCATCCTGAATGTTGCGCTTGTCCGGCGCTTCGACGAACGGAAACGCGGCGATGTCGCCCAGCCCCAGCGAGGTCATCTGCAGAATGACCGACGCCAGGTTGGTGCGCAGGATCTCCGGATCGGTAAACGCCGGCCGCGACAGGAAGTCCTGTTCGGAATACAAGCGAATGCACACCCCTTCCGACACGCGGCCGCAACGCCCTTTACGCTGGTTGGCGGAAGCCTGCGACACCGGCTCGATCGGCAGGCGCTGCACCTTGGTACGGAAGCTGTAGCGGCTGATGCGCGCGGTGCCCGGATCGATGACGTACTTGATGCCCGGCACCGTCAGCGAAGTTTCCGCCACGTTGGTGGCCAGCACGATGCGGCGGCCGTGGTGCGACTGGAACACCCGGTTCTGTTCGCTGTTCGACAGGCGCGCATACAGCGGCAGCACCTCGGTGTGCGGCAGATTGAGGCGGTTCAGGGCATCGGCAGTGTCGCGAATTTCACGCTCACCGCTCATGAAGATCAGAATGTCGCCCGGCCCTTCGCGCCCAAGCTCGTCCACCGCATCGAAAATCGCCTGCAGCTGGTCGCGATCGGTATCGTCGTCGTCGTCGACCACCGGGCGGTAACGCACTTCCACCGGGTAAGTGCGGCCGGAAACCTCGATGATCGGCGCATTGTTGAAGTGGCGCGAGAAGCGCTGCGGATCGATGGTCGCCGAAGTGATGATCACCTTGAGATCCGGGCGCTTCGGCAGCAGTTCACGCAGATAGCCGAGAATAAAGTCGATGTTAAGACTGCGCTCGTGCGCTTCATCGATGATCAGCGTGTCGTACTGCATCAGCAGGCGATCCTGCTGAATCTCCGCCAGCAAGATGCCGTCGGTCATCAGCTTGACCAGGGTGTTTTCCCCCACCTGATCGTTGAAGCGCACCTTGTAACCGACGCTGCCGCCGAGCGGGGTTTCCAGCTCGTCGGCGATGCGGTTGGCGACGGTGCGCGCTGCCAGGCGGCGCGGCTGGGTGTGGCCGATCAGCCCTTTCACCCCACGCCCCAGCTCCAGACAGATCTTCGGCAACTGGGTGGTTTTCCCCGAGCCGGTCTCCCCGGCGACGATCACCACCTGGTGATCGCGGATAGCGTTTAAAATGTCCTGCTTTTTCTGACTGACCGGCAGGCTTTCCGGGTAGGAAATGCGCGGGCAAGACGCGGCGCGCGCCTGCACTTTCTGCCGCGCCGCCGCGATGTCGCTTTCGACTTCGGCGGCGACCGCCAGCTGGGCATCGGGATTTTTGATTTTTCGTGCGCCCTGCAGGCGACGACGCAGGCGTTGTTGATCGCGGAGCATCAGCTCGCCCAGTTGGGCCGGCAGTGCCTCGAGCGGAGATTTCACGTTCGGTGTTCCTTGTTTCATCGCGGCCAAGACCAGGCTTAGCAACGGTTTAATGTTTTTTTAGCGATTTTTTTGCTTTAGCCGCACAGCGTATCACAAACGGCTTTTTCGCCCTACTTCCGCGAGCAAAGCCTCGGCATGTCATTCAATAAAATCGAACGAAGATCTCGAAATATTGCGCTATCACTGTCGGAGGAATGTGAATAGCATGTACTTCATGCAAGGGACGCTGAGTCCTGATGTCACTGTCACAACGTAAGGAATTATCGATGAGCAAAGTATTGGTTCTGAAATCAAGCATCCTGGCGACCTACTCTCAGTCTAACCAACTGGCCGATTTCTTCGTAGAGCAATGGAGCAACGCCCACAGCGGCGACACCATCACCGTACGCGATCTGGCCGCACAGCCAATCCCGGTGCTGGACGGCGAACTGGTTGGCGCACTGCGTCCTTCCGATGCTCCGTTGACTCCGCGTCAACAAGAAGCGCTGGCGCTGTCGGACGAACTGATCGCCGAGCTGCAGGCCAATGACGTCATCGTGATTGCCGCCCCGATGTACAACTTCAACATCCCGACCCAGCTGAAAAACTATTTCGATCTGGTTGCCCGCGCCGGCGTAACCTTCCGCTACACCGAAAACGGTCCGGAAGGCCTGGTGAAAAACAAACGCGCCGTGATCCTGACCAGCCGCGGTGGTATCCATAAAGGCACCCCAACCGACCTGGTAGAACCTTACCTGCGTCTGTTCCTGGGCTTCATCGGCATCACCGACGTGGAGTTCGTCTTCGCGGAAGGCATCGCCTACGGCCCGGAAGTGGCCACCAAAGCCCAGGAAGACGCCAAAGCGGCCCTGTCTCAGGTGGTTGCCGCCTAAGATCCCGCGCAGGGGCGCCATGCCCCTGCCGGACAAGACGTCAGTCCTGTCAAACCTGCACTACCCTCATAATAATCATCTATCCGTATCTCTTGGCGCGCCAGACGGCGCGCTTTTTTTTATTTCTTCAGCCACTGGCCGTTGATGCCGCGCACATACTCGCCGCTCTGCGCACGCGTCACCAGCTTCTGCCCGGCCATGCGTGCCACTTCGTCGACGGCGATATGGTTGCCGTCCGCCACTTCCTGATACTTCTCGGCGCGGCCGGCGTTGATGCGCTTCACCAGCGCCAGCGTTTCCGCATCCTGTTTCACCGGCGCAATATAGCCGCTCAGGGTTTCGCCCACCCGCCCTTGCTGCTTCGCCTCATCCAGCGTCAGTGCCATCGCCACGCTGCTGAACAGCCAGGCGGCGCCAGCCAGCCACACATAACGTTTTTTCATGTCGGCTCCTAGAACAGACCGCTTTGGGTTTTCAGCAGGTTTTCGACGTCCTTATCCACCTTGATATGAATCTCATGCTCGATCTTGACGTTCATATTGATGGTGATCGGATCCTTCGGCGTCGCCACCTCGATGCGCGGCACACAGCCGCTCAGCAGCGAAACGCACAGCACCGCTGCCAGCGCCGACACACTCATGATTTTCATTGTTGTTCCCCAGGTTGTGAGAGGGCCTGCTCCAGCCACTCCTGTAAATTGTCGCCGAAGCGCAAACTGCGCCACAGCTGAAACACGTTTTCCTGATGGCGATAGTTCAGGATCACCTCGCGCTTGGCGCTCTTCTGCGGGTTAATGCCGTCGATACGCGCGCTCAGCGTCAGCTCGCCCAGGTTATCGAGATCGACCCGGGCGTGCGAACGGTTGATTTCCATGTAGCGCAGCCAGTCGATCGCCGCGCCGGTCGCCAGGTTATTGCTGCCGATGGCGTCGGCCATGTCTTTGTCCAGCCGCAGCGTCAGTGTGCCGGCGTTGGCGATCCAGCCGTTTTGCACCAGCCATTTCGGGTGGTTCAGGAACAGCGGCAGCTCGCCGTCGACCCGGCCGGACATCGCGAACTGCTTGGGTTTCAGGGCGGTGAACAACGCGCTGAGATCGACCTTGTCCAGCTTCAGCACCGCGGCGTCATGCTGCGGCAACCGCAGCGCCGACAGGCTGATATGGCCGTTGAGCATGTCCACGCCGACGTTGCTCAACGTCAGCGGCCGCCCTTCGCTGTAAGGATAGGTGCCCTGCAGATCGGCGGAAATGTTCTGCATCTCGAACAGGTTGGTGAAAGACTTGATGCGCAGCGATACCGGCTGTTTAGCCCCCAATTGCCACTGATGCTGCTTGAACCGGTACGACAGGATGAAGTCCAGGCCGCTCATTTCCCCGTCTTTCAGCCACATGCCACCGTTTTTCACCACCCAGTGGCCACCGGCCTCGAACCCTTGTTCGCGGGCGGCGGAGAACGCCGACTGGGCGTAAAATTCGCCGTCGCGCAGCGTGAGATTAAGATCCGGCGCCAGCAGCGGCTGGAAGACCTTCAGCGACTGTTTCGGCCACCAGCCCTCACCGCGCAGGCGTTCGCCGTCCCAACGGCCGCGCAGCGCGATCGGCCCGATCTGCTGCGCCTGCAGTTTGCCCTGCAGCTGGAAACTGTCCGGCGAACGGCCATTCAGCTGCAGCGCCAGCACCGGCGCCGGCAGATGGCCGCCGTCGCTGAAGCTGACCTTATCCGCCGCCAGTTGTAATTCGCCGTTGAACTGCGGGTTTTGTTCATCACGCTGCCAGCGCAGCGGCTGATTGAGGCTCAAGCGCGGCGCGGCGACCGTCACCAGGCCATACTTCAATTTATCGAAGCCGGTGGAAAGCTTGTCGAGCACCAGCTCGCTGTCCTGCCAGCGGCCGCTGCCGGCCACGTCCCAGGCGGCCTGCAGCGGCGGCAAACGGCCATTACCCCAGTAACGCCATTGCCAGTCGCCCTTGTCTGGCCAGAAATCCTGCGCCTGGCCATCCAGGTGCAGCTTGAAACGCCCCCAGTAACTGTCGCTGGCGCTCAAAATCGCCTGCAGACGGCCGGTGATACCGGCGGCGGTCACTTTCACCCCCGCCAGCGGCAAGCGCGCCTCGTCCAGCTTCATTTCCGGGGACACTTTGCCCCACAGGCGCAGCAGCGAGCCCGGCTGCAGCACCAGCGTCGGGTTGAGAATGCTGCCGCCGATCACACCCGGGATCGACGCCGTGGTGGAGAAGTCGGCCAGATTGGCCTGGCCGGTCAGTTGGAAACGCAGATCGCTGTCGGTCAAGCCTACCTTGCCCGGCCCGAGGGTCAGCACCGCATTGCCCTTGCCATTGTGGCCGGCGGTGATCACGTTCAGTCGCGCGCTGATCTCTGTTTCATCCAGCCCTTTGCTCCAGTCGTGCAGCGCGACGCTCAGGCCGCCGTTCAACGGTTGCCCGCTGTACGGCCAGCGCCACTCGCCCTGCTTGATGCTGACGCGCTGCGGCGTCACTTCCCACGGCAACACCGCCAGCGGCCGATCGTCGCCTTTTTCGCTCACCGTCAACACGCCCTGCTGCTGTTGCCAGCGCATGTCCAGCAACACCGGTTTTTCCAGATAGGCGGTCTGCATTTCCCCCTGCAACGCGCCCTGCGACGGCAGGCTGGCCAGATCCAGCGGAATGGTTATCTTGCCGGCGAGGTGCAGCGGTTGCGCACTGTTGGGCGGGAGGACGGTCAGGCTCTGCAACGTCAGCTGCTGTTTTTCATCCAGTTGCGCCTCGGCGCTGAGATTCGGCCCCTGATAATGCAGGCGTTGCCCATCAGTGCCGGAGGTAAGCTGCAGTTTGCCGGCATAGCGCTGCCAGGGAATGAGCGTCAGATCGTTAATCGTGAGATCCAGCGGCGGCAGCTGCCGCTGCAGCTGGTCGAGCGCCAGCGGCGTGCTGTTGTCGTCGCCGCCCGGCAGTTTTGACAAACAGGCGCTATCGACGCTGACCTTATCGCTCGACAGCTGCCAGCGGCCTTGCCGGTAAGCCAGTCGCGTCGGCCCGACGTTGGCCAGCAGGCAATCTTGCGCGCTGAAACGCGCCCCCGCCAACGCCAGACCGCCCTGGCGCCAATGCAATCCGCCCTGCAATTCCAGTCGGCTTCCCGCCGGCAACCAATGCGATAACACCCCCGGCAGCCAGCGCGGCAAGGTTTGCCACAACGCCAGCACCAGGATTGCGCCGCCCGCCACCGTCCCTATGAATACTTTCAATCGCCTGGTCATTAAATGATTGCTTCGTTCCTGAGTTAGGCATTCGTTAAGTCTATGCCTGAATTGACAATAATGATGGCACGAATTTGACATAGGGTGAAGCTGAGCGCGGTCGCAGAGGCGATTTGCACCTTTTTGGCGCAAACGTATGCGGGATTGTAGATTTTCGTTACATATACATCACATGAATGAGACAGTTTTCAGACTTTTGTTATTGTCGTTACCGTTGATGATTAATAGTCTTGCAAGCATTCTAATAAAAGTTTAGCTGCTAGCTAACTGTGTACTAGAGAAGCCATTCCCCACACCCCCGTGGGGATTTTTTTGTCACTCGCCACCACCGTCGCCTTCCCTTCACCGTACCAAGCCCCCAGCGCAGCCCGACAGCGGCGATTTTGACCCTGTCGGAAATGGCTAACCAATTGTCGAATTTACTAAAATCTGTTAAATTGATCACAAAATCACGGTGGAGAAACCACGATGAAATTGGCGATATACAGTACCAAACAGTATGACCGTAAATATCTCGAACTGGTGAATCAGCAGTTTGGCTATGAGCTGGAATTCTTCGACTTTTTACTCAGCAAAAAAACCGCCAAAACGGCCGCCGGGTGCAAGGCGGTGTGTATCTTCGTCAACGACGACGGCAGCCGTGAAGTGCTCGAAGAACTGGCGGCGCTGGGGGTCGAGATCCTCGCCCTGCGCTGCGCCGGCTTTAATAACGTCGATCTGGACGCCGCCAAAGAACTGGGCATCAAGGTGGTGCGCGTGCCGGCCTACTCGCCGGAGGCCGTGGCGGAACACACTATTGGCATGATGATGTGCCTGAACCGCCGTATTCACCGCGCCTATCAACGCACCCGCGACGCCAACTTCTCGCTGGAAGGGCTGATCGGTTTTAACATGCACAACCGCACCGCCGGCGTGATCGGCACCGGTAAAATCGGCGTGGCGACGATGCGCATTCTGAAAGGCTTCGGCATGAAGCTGCTGGCCTACGATCCATTCCCGAGCGAACAGGCGCTGGAGCTGGGTGCAGAATATGTCGATCTGAAAACGCTGTACGCACAGTCCGACGTGATCACCCTGCATTGCCCGCTGACGCCGGAAAACCACCATCTGCTGAATGCCGACGCTTTCGCGATGATGAAAAACGGCGTCATGGTGATCAACACCAGCCGCGGCGCGCTGATTGACTCGACCGCCGCCATCGACGCGCTGAAGCAACAGAAAATCGGCGCGCTGGGGATGGATGTCTACGAGAACGAGCGCGACCTGTTCTTTGAAGACAAGTCTAACGACGTGATTCAGGATGACGTGTTCCGCCGCCTGTCGGCCTGCCATAACGTGCTGTTCACCGGCCATCAGGCCTTCCTGACCGAAGAGGCGCTGACCAGCATTTCGCAAACCACGCTGCAGAACATCAGCCAGTTGGATCGCGGCGAAACCTGCCCGAACCAGTTGAACGCCTGAACCTGATCTCAGGGCGCCGCCAAGGCGCCCTGTTTATTTGAGAGAGCGACGATGAGAAAAGTCACGACGACCGCCCTGGCGGCGTTGGCCTTAGCGGGGTGCAATATGAAACCGCACGCGACCGTCACGCCCGGCGACCTGCTGCATCATAATTTCGTGTTGCAGAGCGTGGATGGTGAAGCGGCAAAAGCCCCAACGGGCAGCGGCCTGCTCAATCTGGAGTTCGGCGAGCACCTGCACGTGTCCGGCACGATGTGCAACCGCTTCTTCGGGCAGGGGCAATTACGCGACGGTGTGCTGACAGTGAAACCGCTGGCCACGACGCGCAAGCTGTGCCCTGATGCGCAGCGCAACCGCTGGGATCACGTCATCGGCGCCGTGCTGGAAAACGGCGCCGACGTGACGCTAAACGCCCAACGGCTGACGCTGAGCGGCAGCGGCCACACGCTGGTTTATACCCTGCGCGACTGGGTGTATTGACCTGCGCGCCGGGTCAGGCGCCGCGGGCTTATCCGGCGCAGCTGCCCAGGCCCAGCGTGCGTTCCTCACACTGTTTGCCGTTCGGCATCTGGCACATGCGCAGCGCTTCGCCGTTCAAGTTGTGCGCGATGGTGGTGACGCCGCCGACCGCCGCGCAACCGGCGCTGGTCTGCAACGTATTGATTCTGGCACTGTTACCCTGCTGTACTGGCTCTTCGTTATTGCTGCTGCAGGCGGCTAAAAGCAGCACGGCGCTGGCAAGCAGCCATTTTGATGTCGTCATTATCCCACTCCTGAACCCGGAACTGCGCTGTGTAAAATCGCCATTGCTGATAACGCGCGTCACTTGGCGGACACGTTTCGCTATCTTTGATGCAAACTTGTTTAATCTAGCTCGATATATAAATAATGAAAATATATTCCGGCCATTATTTATCGTTTTTTGCGCCGGCCGGACATTTATTTTGTTTGCAGAATATTTCCGCCGCGGCGCGAAGCGCCAAACGTGACGGCGCCACCCGCGGTCTGGGCCCGGAGGCAGGCAGAAAGTGATAACGTCACCGCTGCCGGCTGCGCCGCTTTTAGCGGCGATATGGGTATTAATTAGCCCCGCGTGCTTTCGCCATGACGGCGCATTTTTTGCTACCGGAGAGAACGATATTTACGTCTATGCTGACGGCGCTAACTAATTAGCATTCCACTATTTTCAGTGAATGATGGCTGAATTCTTCAACCGGCGCGGCTCGCTGTCACGCCGGCTTTTTTTTACATCAAAATAACACTCAGTGCACCGAGGCTTTCGACAGTAAATTAATCACCAGCACGCCGGCAATAATTAATCCCATGCCGACGATCGCCGGCCAATCCAATTTTTGCTGATAAACGAATACCGCAGCAACCGACACCAGCACGATCCCCATGCCCGACCAGATCGCGTACACGATGCCCAACGGCATGCTTTTCACCACCATCGACAGCCCCCAAAATGCCACGCCGTAGCCCAGCACTACCAGCAACGACGGCCACAGGCGGGTAAAACCCTCGGAGGCTTTCAACATGGTGGTGGCGATCACTTCTGCGACGATCGCCATCGCTAAATACATAAATGCGCTCATGGTTTTCTTCTGTCAGTTTACCGATAGGCAATTATGACCCGCCGGAAATAAATTGTCTTTAAACGGCGAAAACAATTTATTGGCGTGACGTTTCTCCACAGGGAAAATAGCCGCCCCCGGCCGCATTGCCGATTTATCGCTCGCCACACAAATGCGATAAAGCCACGTTCAAACCCTCTGTTAGACTTTTTTCCATTACTGCGAAAGCGTGCTTTCGCGGCTTTGTGAGCAATGAAAAGGTAACATCGATGATAACTACAGATGGTAATAATGCAGTCGCTTCCGTGGCCTATCGCACCAACGAAGTGATTGCCATCTACCCTATCACGCCGAGTTCTACCATGGCTGAGCAGGCGGACGCCTGGTCCGGCGATGGCCGGCAAAATATCTGGGGCGATATCCCCCGGGTGGTGGAAATGCAGTCGGAAGGCGGCGCGATCGCCACCGTGCACGGCGCTTTGCAGACCGGTGCGCTGTCGACCTCGTTCACCTCATCGCAGGGTCTGCTGCTGATGATCCCCACGCTGTACAAACTGGCCGGCGAGCTGACGCCATTCGTACTGCACGTCGCCGCGCGCACCGTGGCTACGCACGCGCTGTCGATCTTCGGCGACCATTCGGACGTGATGGCGGTACGCCAGACCGGCTGCGCCATGCTGTGCGCCGGCAGCGTGCAGGAAGCGCAGGACTTCGCGTTGATCTCGCAGACCGCCACCCTCAACGCGCGCGTGCCGTTTATTCATTTCTTCGATGGGTTCCGCACCTCGCACGAAATCAACAAGATCGTGCCGCTGAGCGACGATACGCTGCGACAAATGCTGCCGCAGGGAGCGATCGACGCTCACCGCAGCCGGGCGCTGTCGCCGGATCATCCGGTGGTGCGCGGCACTTCCGCCAACCCGGATACCTATTTCCAGTCCCGCGAAGCCACCAACCCGTGGTATGACGCCACCGGTCAGCACGTGATCGCGGCCATGGAAGCCTTCGCCGCCCTCACCGGCCGTCACTATCGGCCGTTCGACTATTACGGCCATCCGCAGGCCGAGCGCGTGGTGGTGGTGATGGGGTCCGCCGCCGGCACCTGCGAAGAAGTGATCGACACCCTGCTGACCCGCGGCGAGAAAGTCGGCGTGCTGAAAGTTCGGCTGTTCCGGCCGTTCTCCGCCAAACACCTGCTCGGCGCGCTGCCCGACAGCGTGCGCAGCGTCGCGGTGCTCGACCGTACCAAAGAACCGGGCGCGCTGGCCGAACCGCTGTATCTGGACGTGATGACCGCGCTGGCGGAAGCCTACAGCCAGGGGGAGCGCGCCACGCTGCCGCGGGTGATCGGCGGCCGTTACGGGCTGTCGTCGAAAGAGTTCGGCCCGGACTGTGCGCTGGCGGTGTTCCGCGAGTTGGCGCAGCCGCAGCCGCGCCCGCGTTTCACCGTCGGCATCTTCGATGATGTCACCGGCCTTTCGCTGCCGCTGAGCGACGAAATCCTGCCGCAGCGCGCCTCGCTGGAAGCACTGTTCTACGGTTTAGGCAGCGACGGCTCGGTCTCGGCCACCAAGAACAACATCAAAATCATCGGCAACGCCACGCCGCTGTATGCCCAGGGCTATTTCGTCTACGACTCCAAAAAGGCCGGCGGCCTGACGGTATCGCACCTGCGCGTCAGCGAGCAGCCGATCAACTCGGCCTATCTGGTCAGCCGCGCGGACTTCGTCGGCTGCCACCAGCTGCAGTTTATCGATAAGTACCAGATGGTCGAACGCCTGAAGCCCAGCGGCACCTTCCTGCTCAATACCCCTTACGGCGCCGACGAGGTCTGGTCGCGCCTGCCGCAGGAGGTTCAGGCACTGCTGCACCAACGCCAGGCGCGTTTCTATATCATCAACGCCGCCAAGCTGGCGCGTGAATGCCGGCTCGGCGCACGCATCAACACCGTGATGCAGATGGCGTTCTTCCATCTGACGCAGATCTTGCCGAGCGACGTGGCGCTGCAACAGCTGCAGGACGCCATCGCCCGCAGCTACAGCAGCAAGGGCCAAGAGATCGTCGAGCGCAACTGGCAGGCGCTGGGCGCCACCCGCAGCGCGCTGATTGAAATTCCGCTGCAGCCGGTCGACGGCAGCAGCCCGATGCGCCCGCCGGTGGTCTCGGACGCCGCCCCGGACTTCGTCAAAACCGTTACCGCGGCGATGCTGGCCGGGCTGGGTGATGCGCTGCCGGTTTCCGCCTTCCCGCCGGATGGCACCTGGCCGGTGGGCACCACCCAGTGGGAAAAGCGCAACATCGCCGAAGAGATCCCGGTCTGGCAGCCCGATCTCTGTACCCAGTGCAACCACTGCGTCGCCGCCTGCCCGCACTCCGCCATTCGCGCCAAGGTGGTTCAGCCGGCCGAGATGGAACACGCGCCCGCTTCTCTGCAGTCTCTGGATGTGAAAGCGCGCGATATGCGCGGGCAAAAATACGTTCTGCAAGTGGCACCGGAAGATTGTACCGGCTGCAACCTGTGCGTCGAGGTCTGCCCGGCGAAAGATCGCCAGAACCCGGAGATCAAGGCGATTAACATGGCTTCGCGCCTCGATAATCTGACGGCGGAAAAAGACAACTACGACTTCTTCCTGCAGCTGCCGGAAATCGATCCGGCGCAGCTGGAGCGCATCGACATTCGCACCTCGCAACTGATCACGCCGCTGTTCGAGTACTCCGGCGCCTGTTCCGGCTGCGGCGAAACGCCGTACATCAAACTGTTGACCCAGCTCTACGGCGATCGTTTGCTGATCGCCAACGCCACCGGCTGCTCGTCAATTTACGGCGGCAACCTGCCGACCACGCCGTATACCACCAACGCCGAAGGGCGCGGGCCGGCGTGGGCCAACTCGCTGTTCGAGGACAACGCCGAATTCGGCCTGGGCTTCCGCCTGACGGTCGATCAACATCGCGCGCGGGTGCTGCGCCTGCTGAACGCGCTGGCGCCGCAGCTGCCGGAGCAGTTGGTCAACGCTCTGCAGATGGCCGACGTGGCGCCGGAGCCGCGCCGTAAGCAAATCGCCGAATTGCGCACGCAACTTGCGAGTATTGAAGGCGCAGACGCGCGTCAGCTGGCGGCCGATGCCGACTATCTGGTGGATAAATCCATCTGGCTGATCGGCGGTGACGGCTGGGCCTACGACATCGGCTTCGGTGGTTTGGATCACGTTCTCAGCCTGACCGAGAACGTCAACGTGCTGGTGCTCGACACCCAGTGCTACTCCAATACCGGCGGCCAGCAGTCGAAGGCCACACCGCTCGGCGCGGTGACCAAATTCGGCGAACACGGCAAACGCAAGGCGCGCAAGGATCTGGGCGTCAGCATGATGATGTATGGCCATGTCTACGTCGCGCAAATCTCGCTGGGGGCGCAGCTCAATCAAACGGTGAAAGCGATTCAGGAAGCCGAGGCCTATCCGGGGCCGTCGCTGATCATCGCCTACAGCCCGTGCGAAGAGCACGGCTACGATCTGGCGCTCAGCCACGATCAGATGAAACAGCTGACCGCCACCGGCTTCTGGCCGCTGTACCGCTTCGATCCGCGCCGCAGCGCCGAGGGCAAGGCCGCATTGGCGCTGGACTCCCGGCCGCCGAACAGCAGCCTGGCTGAAACACTGCTGAACGAGCAGCGCTTCCGTCGCCTGAACTCGCAGCAGCCGGAAGTGGCCAGCGCGCTGTACCAGGCCGCGGAGAAAGAGCTGAAGGAGAAATACGACTTCCTCAGCCTGCTGGCCGGCAAGGCGGAAAAATCCGCCGCCGAGTAACCCCATCAGGGCGCGAGCGATTCGCGCCCTGTTTTTTACCGCTGACGCAAGCCGTAGCGATAAAACCTGCTGGCATTCCTGCGCGCAATCCGTACCATACAGGCCTCGCGTCGGGTGTATGGATGCATGATGATGAATAATGATCAAAATCGACCGGTTGAATGGTAAACTTGCGGTCTAAAACGCCATGCCCCTAGTGCCCCCCATTGAGAATGAGCACGATTTAAATGTCAGAAAAGCAATCCGTTAGCCAAAAAGAGCAATACAACCTGAACAAATTGCAAAAGCGCCTGCGCCGCAACGTGGGCGAAGCGATCGCCGATTTCAATATGATTGAAGAAGGCGACCGCATCATGGTCTGCCTGTCCGGCGGCAAAGACAGCTACACCATGCTGGAAATCCTGCGCAATCTGCAGCAGAGCGCGCCGGTCAACTTCTCGCTGATCGCGGTAAACCTCGATCAGAAGCAACCCGGCTTCCCGGAGCATATTCTGCCCGCCTACCTGGAAAGCCTGGGGGTGGAGTACAAGATCGTCGAAGAGAACACCTACAGCATCGTCAAAGACAAGATCCCGGAAGGCAAAACCACCTGCTCACTGTGCTCGCGCCTGCGCCGCGGTATTCTGTACCGCACCGCCACCGAGCTGGGTGCCACCAAGATCGCGCTGGGTCACCACCGCGACGACATTCTGCAGACGCTGTTCCTCAATATGTTCTACGGCGGCAAGATGAAAGGCATGCCGCCCAAGCTGATGAGCGACGACGGCAAGCACGTGGTCATTCGCCCGCTGGCCTATTGCCGCGAGAAAGACATCGAGCGTTTCTCGATCGCCAAAGAATTCCCGATCATCCCATGCAACCTGTGCGGCTCACAGCCTAACCTGCAGCGCCAGGTCATCGGCGATATGCTGCGCGACTGGGACAAACGTTACCCGGGCCGGTTGGAAACCATGTTCAGCGCCATGCAAAACGTGGTGCCTTCGCATCTGAGCGATATCAACCTGTTCGATTTCAAAGGCATCCAACACGGTAGCGCCGTGGTGGACGGCGGCGATTTGGCCTTCGATCGTGAAGACATTCCGATGCAGCCGGTCGGTTGGCAGCCGGAAGACGTGGATGACGCAGCGCCTGCGCCGGAGCGTTTGAACGTGCTGGAAATCAAATAACGCCCTTCGCCGCTTGCCCCCTGCAAGCGGCGACATTTCTCTCTCTCGACGCTCTCGATCCTGTTCACAGTTTGCGCAAATTTTACTGGGCTGTGCCGTTTTTACCCTATACTGTGTATTTATACAGTCATATGAAGATCGCGCAATGAATATCACCCCCTGCCTGTCCCACGTCTCGCTTGGCACCAACGATTTCGCTGCCGCCGCCGCCTTTTACGATCGCACGCTGGCCGCCCTGGGTTGCCGACGCGTGCTGGAGCATCCCGGTGCTATCGGTTATGGCCGCGACTACCCGGAGTTCTGGTTGCAGGTGCCGATCGACGGCCACCCCGCCTCGCTCGGCAACGGCACGCACGTCGGCTTTTTCGCCACCAGCAAGCAACAGGTAGATGAGTTCCATCGCCAGGCGCTGCTGGCCGGCGCCGTCGATGAAGGCACGCCCGGTTCGCGGCCGCACTACGGCGAGGCCTACTACGGCTGCTTTGTCCGTGATTTGGATGGGCACAAGATTGAAGCCAGCTTCTGGGATGAAAGCGCAGCCTGAGGAAGCGAGAAAGTGGAATAAAAAAATGCCGGTGATTAAACCGGCATTGTACGAATCAAATGTGCTATGCAGTAATTCAAAAATAAGAAAGTAAGACAATTATGGAGCGCAACGCCCATCGCTTGACGTTGCATTCACCTGCGAGAGAGATCATGCCCCATTTGCCCCGGCTAAATGTTGATATTGCTCAATGTTAACCGGGTTTTCATCATTTTTGCCTATAGCCAGCGGCTGCGCTTCAGCCACCAGGCTACGCCTCCTACCAGCGCCAACAGCATCAGGCAGAAGGTACCGAAACCAAATGACGCCGTGTTGCCCGGGATGCCGCCCAGGTTGACGCCGAACAGCCCGGTCAGGAAGGTGGTGGGCAAAAATACCATCGCCAACAATGACATGGTGTAAGTGCGGCGGTTCATCGCGTCGGCCATCACCGTGGTGATTTCGTCGGACAATATGGCGGTGCGCGCGATGCTGCCGTCCAGATCGTCCAATCCCCGCCCCAGCCGATCGGCGATGTCCTGCATGCGGCGGCGATCGTCATCGCTCATCCACGGCAGGCGGTCGCTGGCCAGCCGCGCGAAGACGTCGCGCTGCGGCGCCATGTAACGACGCAACACGATCAGCTGTTTACGGATCAATGCCAGCTGGCCGCGCTCCGGCACCTGCTGCTCCAGCAATGCGTCCTCCAGGTCGATAATCCGGTCGTGCAGATCTTCGATGAATTCGCTGGTATGATCGGTCAACGCATCGGAAATTTCCACCAGCCAGTTGCCGCTGTTGGTTGGCCCGGCGCCGCTTTGCAGATCGTTCACCACCTGATCGATGGAATAGACCTTGCGATGCCGGGTGGAGAGAATCAGTTTGTCGGTGATGTACACGCGGATGGTGACCAGCTGATCCGGCCGCGAGTTGGCGTTGAAGTTGATGCTGCGCAGGGTGATCATGGTGCCTTCGCCCTGGCGACTGACGCGCGGCCGTGAGCTTTCGCCGGAGAGCGCTTCACGCACCGAGTCCGGCAATAACGGTGTGGTGCTCAGCCATTCGGCGCTGGCCGGCTGCGCGTAATCAAGATGCAGCCAGCACGGTGCGTCGCAGGTAATCTTGTCATCCTGCTCGATCGACGTTACGCCCCCCTTACCGTCCAACTGGTAGGCGTAAACCGCATCGGCGACCTGCAGCTCGCTCCCCTCAATCACATCCATTCATTTATCCCCTCAAGTCTTGCTTATGTTGCTGAGTCTAGCGTTAACGCCTTGGAGATCAAAGGCCAAGCTGTAACGCCAGTTTGCACAACGAACGAAAAGCGTGCTCTATACTTCAGTCGAGGAAACATCAGCGCAAACAGAGGAGCAAAAATGGCGGGAAGTACTGAATCAGGCGCAATACATTCTGCATCGATCCTGACGGCTCTGCGCCGCCTGCTCAGTACCGTGGTAGCGGCCACGCTGTTCACCAGCCAACCGCTGCATGCAGAACCGACGCTGGGGCGCATCTCCACGCCTTTTCACGTAACGACGGCGGCCGGCGATGTCACTTACTATGTCGCCCATGAGCACAGCGTACAGCCGCGAAGCGCACTGGTGGTGATACACGGTCACCCGCGCGATGCCGCGAAAACGCTGCAGGCGGCGATCGACGCCGCGCAAGCAGCAGGAGCGGGAAGCGATACCCTGCTGGCCGCCCCGCTGTTCCAGGTACCGGAAAAACTCGCCACACACTGCCATTCCACCGGCCTGCCCCGGCCACAAGACGGCGATGCCCTGTGGCGCTGTGGCTCCTGGATCGAAGGCGGTTTGGATAATGGTGGGAAAACCGGTTCGTTCAACGCCATGGATAAGCTGTTGGCCGATCTGCACCGGCGCTGGCCGTCGCTGCAGACGATAACCCTGGCCGGTTTTTCCGCCGGCGCCCAGTTCGTGCAGCATTATGTTGGCTTCGCCAACCCGCCGGACGGAGTGCGTGTGCGCTATGTGGTGGCCGATCCCGGCAGCTGGCTCTATTTTGACAGCCTGCGGCCCCAGCCGACAAACTGGGAGAACTGCACCAGTGAAAAAACGTGCCGTTTTCACTGGCAAACGGCGGACGCCGGACAGTGTCCACAGGCCAACCGCTGGAAATACGGCCTGGAAACGCTTCCCGCTCACCTGCAGCTTAGCGCCGACGCGGCCCGCCGGCGCTACGCCGCCGCCGATATCACCTATCTGGCCGCCGCCGATGATACTGGCGCCGCACCGGGTGCCTACTATCGGATACTCGACAAGTCCTGCGCCGCCGAGCTACAGGGTCCCTATCGGCTGCAGCGCGCCCTGGCCTATGCTGACTATGATCGACGTTATCTGGCTCCGGATAAACCGCATCGGTTAACGATCGTACCCGGCTGTGGGCACAACGTCACCTGTGTCTTTCCGGCTCCGGCGGCCAGGCCGGCGCTCTTTCCCATTAATGCAGACTAATAATAACGGCAATGAAATAAACCACCGCCGATAAATCAGACAATATCGCCGATAAAGCGCTGGCAATGCCGTTATTATTATGACTTAACATATTGCTATCAATTTTAATTCAAAATGATAATAATAAATCAACACAAAGCTGTTTCAGCGCAAATTTTAGGGGCATATACTTTTCTCACTACGAGGAGGTAGTTATGTTACGCGACCATTTAAAAATAAACGCCAGCGATACGTTGGAAAAAATCAGCAATATTCATTTGCAAAACCAGGGCCAGGAAGAGATCAGTGAGTTTGTCGTGAAAAACGCCGCCGGCCTGCAAATTGGCAAGGTTTCCGTTCACGATCGTTTCAGCACCCGCCGCTCTTACCCCACCAGCTACCGCATCACTCAAACCGATATGAGCGGCCGCGTGGTGGTGGATGCCATGCGGGACTGCCTATAAGCGTAGCCGCACTCTGAAATAGCGAAACAATAATGTGATGATAGCCGCCCTGTTTATTATTAAACGGGGTTTATCGCGTGGAAAAATTAATTACCTTCGCCATTGCAGCGCCGAAAAAATAAAGCCCCCGCATTAGCCGGGGGCGATAAATAAACCGGTTCAGTGTTTGATGATATACATCGTCTGGCTGTAGGCCACGTCTTCCGGATTGGTGATCGGGTAGCCTTTTACCCACGGTTTGATCAGGCGGCCGTTAGTGTATTGATATATCGGCGCGATCGGCGCCTGATCGGCAATGATCTGTTCCATCTTGTTGTAATCGGCGGTCACCGCCGCCGGGTTGGTTTCCCGCCCCGCCTGCGCCAACAGCTTGTCATAGTCCGCGCTCTTGAATTTGGCGATGTTGCCGCTGTGGGTTGAGGTCAACAGCGACAGGAAGGTCGACGCCTCGTTATAATCCCCCACCCAGGAGGCGCGGATCACATCGAAATTGCCGGTATTGCGGCTGTCGATATAGGTCTTCCACTCCTGGTTTTGCAACTTGACGTCAATCCCCAGCTTTTTCTTCCACATCGAGGCCACGGCGATGGCGATCTTCTGGTGGCTTTCCGAAGTGTTATACAGCAGCGTCAGCTTCAGCGGGTTGTTCGGGCCGTAACCGGCCGCCTGCAGCAACGCCTTGGCCTGTGCGTCCAGCTCCGCCTGCGATTGCTGTTGCAGCAAGCTCGCTTCCGGTTTGAACCCGGCGGTCACGTCCGGCGTAAAGTGGTAGGCCGGTTTTTCGCCGGTGCCCAACACTTTTTCCGCGATAATCTTGCGATCGATGGCGTAGGACAAGGCCTGACGCACCCGCACGTCGTTGGTCGGCGCGCGCTGGGTGTTGAACGCGTAGTAATAGGTGCCGAGCTGATCCGGGGTGTACACCTGCCCCGGAATGTCTTTCAGCAGCTTCTGATACATATTTTTCGGGAAGGATTCGGTGATGTCGATGTCGCCCGCCAGGTAGCGCTTGGTGGCGTTGGATTCCTGATTGATCGGCACGAAGGTCACTTTGGTCAGCACGGTGCGCGCATGATCCCAGTAATGGTCATTAGGCGTCAGCACCAACTTCTCGTTCACCACCCGCTCCTGCAGTTTGAACGCGCCGTTGCCCACCAGATTGCCGACCTTGGTCCAGTCGTTGCCGTATTTTTCCACCACCGCCTTATTCACCGGGAACAGGCTGAAATTGGCCGTCAGGCTGACGAAGTACGGCACCGGCTTATCCAGCTGCACCTTCAGCGTGTAGTCATCGGGCGCCGACACGCCCAAGCGATCGGCCGGCAGCTTGCCGCTGATGATCTGCTCGGCGTTCTGGATCCCCGCCAGCTGGGCGAACCAGGCGAACGGCGACAGGTTTTTCGGCTCGACCAGCCGTTGCCAGCTGTAGACGAAATCCTTCGCAGTGACAGGGTCACCGTTTGACCAGCGCGCGTCTTTGCGCAGATGGAAAATATAAGTCTGGTTATCGCTGGTCTGCCAGCGGGTGGCGACGCCGGGGATCACTTTCCCGGTGGCGTCCTGGTTGACCAACCCTTCGAACAGATCGCGCGCCAGCTGCGCCTCCGGCAAGCCCACCGCTTTGATCGGGTCGAGCGAGGCCGGTTCGTCTTTAATGTGGCGCACGATTTCCTGTTTGTCCGCCAGCGCGGTGCCCGGGGGAACCTGCGCCGCCATGGCGCTGCTCATACAGGCGCCGATCGCCGCCGCGCAAAGCGCCAAACGAAAACCCCGTTGCATTTTTTTTCCCGTCATTGTGATTTGTCCCCCGTTAACCATCTGAATTTTTTATCATATAGCACAAGATCCGTCCGGCCTAGAGCCCGCGGCCGAGAAGTTGCAAAAAGTGCGATTCAGGCGATAAAAAACCCGTGCGGCGCAGGGCGGCACGGGTGGTGTTTACAGCAGCGGCCGTCAGTCGTACAGGTGGATGCTGTTGATGCGGTAGCTGAACTCTTCACCCTCTTCTTCATCGAATACGGTGAAAAAGCCTTTCTCGGCCAGCGGGCGGGCCGAGATATCGGTTTTTTGCAGCTGACGCGCGTCGGCGTCATCGTAGCCGTAGTCGAGATAGAAGGCATCTTTCTGATAATCGATGTGCAGGGTGAACGGATAGTTCGATTCGTCCCCGCGCCCGTCGTCGTTTTTCACCACGCCGAACCATTCCCCCTGGCGGATCTGGTTTTCAGCGTCCACGCCGCACAGCAGCGTGATGGTGTCATTTTCATTTTCGCTATAGCTGGCGATGATTCTGGCTACTGGCATGTTAAATCCTCTTGCGGGTGATTGGCTTAGCTCTGCCGTTAGTATAACAACAGCCTCAGGCCAGGTGCGGTTTAATTGGCGTTTTCGCCGCCGCGGCGTCACAGATCGCGCAAACGCCGCACAATTGCGATGGGAAAGATGCCGCAAAGCGTAATACACTGAATAAAATGACAATGACTCTCGAACTTTAACTCAGGGACAACACCATGACCGAACATCGACCGCGCAGTGAACGTGGCCAGTTGGCCGTCGCAGGAGAGAACTACGGCAGCTCGCTGCTGGGCGCGCCGCTGCTCTATTTCCCGGCGGCGGTCAGCGGCCCCGAGACCGGGCTTATCATCGCCGGCACCCACGGCGATGAGAGCGCCGCCATCGTAACCCTGTCCTGTGCGCTGCGCAGCATCGCGCCGAGCCAGCTGCGCCACCATGTGGTGCTGGCGGTCAACCCCGACGGCTGCCAGCTGGGGCTGCGCGCCAATGCCAACGGCGTCGATCTGAACCGCAATTTCCCGGCCGCCAACTGGCGCTCCGGCGACACCGTCTACCGCTGGAACAGCGCGGCGCCGGTGCGTGACGTCAAGCTTTCCACCGGCGGGCGCCCCGGTTCCGAACCGGAAACCCAGGCGCTGTGCCATCTTATTCATCGCCTGAAACCGCACTGGGTGGTGTCGTTCCATGAGCCGCTGGCCTGCATCGAAGATCCCGCCAGCTCGCGACTCGGCGTTTGGCTGTCGCACAAGTTCGAACTGCCGCTGGTAACCAGCGTCGGTTATGAAACCCCCGGTTCGTTCGGCAGCTGGTGCGCGGATCTGTCGCTGCCGTGCATCACCGCCGAATTCCCGCCGATCTCCGCCGATGCCGCCAGCGAGCGCTACATCGATGCGATGACCGAGCTGCTGACCTACCCGAATTAATCGCTACGGGGCGATATCGACGATCGCCCCGCATTCGAACGCCAGGCCCGGCTCGACGTCCCGCGCCAGCCAGGTCGGGCCGTCCAGATCGACGAAGCGCGCCGCCGGCGCCAGCGGCAAGGCGGCGGATATCGCCCGCGACGTGCACAACATGCAGCCGAGCATGATGGCGAACCCCTGTTCGCGCGCGGCCTGCGCCAGCGCCAGCGCCTCGGTCAAGCCGCCGGTTTTGTCCAGTTTGATGTTGACCATCTGATAGCGCTGCGCCAGCTGCGGCAGATCGGCGCGGGTATGGCAGCTTTCGTCGGCGCAGATCGGCAGCGGATGAATGAAATGCTCCAGCGCGGCGTCGTCACCGGCAGGCAGCGGCTGCTCCAGCATCGCCACACCGAGATCGGCCAGCAACTGGCAGCGCGCCGCCAGCCCTTCCGCCTGCCAGGATTCATTGGCGTCGACGATCAGCGTCGCCTGCGGCACCGCAGCGCGGATCGCCACCAGCCGCTCGCTGATATAGTGATCGTCGAGTTTGATCTTCAGCAGCGTGGCGCCCTGCCGCGCCAGTTCGCGCGCGGCGAAGGCCATTGCCTCCGGCGTGCCGATGCTGACGGTCTGCGCCATGCGAATCTGCGCCGGCGCCGTCACGCCGCTGCGCTGCCACAGGCTCTGTTCGTGCAACCTGCACTCCAGATCCCACAACGCCGAGTCCAGCGCGTTGCGGGCGGCGCCCGCCGGCATCTGCGTCAGCAGCTGCTCGCGGGTCATGCCCTGCGCGATCGCCGGCGCCATCTCAGCCAGCTGCGCCATCACCGACTCCTCGCTCTCGCCATAGCGCGGATACGGCGTGCATTCACCGACGCCGCGCACCTCCTGCTGTTCGATTTCGACCACCACCACCCGGGCTTCGGTGCGGCTGCCGCGCGCAATCACGAAGGCGGTATGCAGCGGCCAGGCTTCCGGGTAAAAACGCATGTCTCTCATAACGGCTCCTGAGCGAAAACCGCGCATCCAGGCGGGTGGATGCGCCGGTGATGTTTTATAGAACAGCCTAATATATACAACTATTTAGCAAACTTTGATATCCAATCCGCCCCGGTTGTCATAAACTGTCGCCAGGGTGTGAACCTGATGTTAACTGCCGTTACCGGCGCACCGTTTCATCAGGTTCATACCCTTTGTATAAACACCTGTAAAAGGAATCTAGCAATGACTCAGACAGTACATTTTCAAGGCAATCCGGTCGGCGTAGCGGGCAAGCTGCCACAGCAGGGCGAACAGGCCAAGGCCTTCTCGCTGGTTGCCAAAGACCTGTCAGACGTAGCGCTGAGCAGCTTCGCGGGTAAACGCAAAGTCCTGAACATCTTCCCAAGCATCGATACCGGTGTCTGCGCGACGTCGGTGCGTAAATTCAACCAGTTGGCCAGCGGCCTGGATAACACCGTGGTGCTGTGCATCTCCGCCGATCTGCCGTTCGCGCAGTCGCGTTTCTGCGGCGCGGAAGGCCTGAGCAACGTGGTCACCCTGTCCACCCTGCGCGGTGCCGAATTCAAGCAGGCGTACGGCGTCGAAATCGCCGAAGGTCCGTTGGCGGGCCTGACCGCGCGTGCGGTCGTGGTTCTGGATGGCCAGGACAACGTGCTGTACAGCGAGCTGGTGAACGAAATCACCACCGAGCCAGACTACGACGCGGCGCTGGCTGCGCTGAAATGACAAAGCCGGCGGATGCCGGCTTTGGATACACGTTAAAGGCGCCGCAAGGCGCCTTTTTTATTCTTCGCCTTCGGCGCCGCCCTTGCGGCTGCTCAGGCCATACTCGCGCAGCTTGTTGGCGATGGCGGTATGGGAAACGCCCAGCCGTTTCGCCAGCTTGCGGGTGCTGGGATAGGTGCGATACAGACGCGTCAGCACCGAGCGCTCGAAACGCTTGCTGATGTCGTCCAGCGAACCGTCCAACACCTCGTCGCCCAGCGACATCTCCACCTCGAACTCCGGCAGCACGATATCCTGCGGCCGCAGCTCGTAGCCTTCGGTTTGCGTCAGCGCGCGGTAGATGGCGTTTTTCAGCTGGCGCACGTTGCCCGGCCAGCCGTATTTGCTGAGGAAACCGCCCAGATCGCTCGCCAGCTTGGGCCGCGCTACGCCCTGCTCGTCGGCGAAGCGCGCCACGAACAGCTCGGTCAGCGGCATGATGTCCTGCGGACGCTCGCGCAGCGGCGGGATAGTGATGGTCAGCACGTTGAGGCGATAGTAGAGATCTTCGCGGAATTCGCCGCGCTGCACCAGCTCGGTAAGGTTTTTCTGGGTGGCGCAGATCACGCGCACATCGACATGCACCTCATGCTCTTCACCGACGCGGCGGAAGGTGCCGTCGTTGAGGAAGCGCAGCAGTTTGGTCTGCATGCGCGGCGACATCTCGCCGATCTCATCCAGCAACACCGAGCCGCCGTTAGCCTGCTCAAAGAAACCCTTCTTGCCTTCCAGCGCATTGGGATACGCGCCCGGCGCATGGCCGAACAGTTCGCTCTCCACCACGTCATCCGGCAACGCGGCGCAGTTCAGCGCCAGGAACGGCTGTTTGCCGCGCGGGCTGCGCAGATGGCAGGCGCGGGCCAGAATATCCTTGCCGGTACCGGTATCGCCGACGATCAGCAGCGGCGCGTCGAGCATCGCCAGTTTGCGCGCCTGCTCCAGCACATGGCGCATCTTGGCGCTCACCGCGACGATGTGATCGAATTCGGTATCGTCGTTCACCGACAGATTTTGCAGCTGGCGGCCCATGCGCGCGGTGGACTTCAGCATCACCACCGCGCCGACCGCGGCCGGCTGCTGCTGTTCGTCTTCCAGATAGATAGGCGTGATGTCCATCAGGAAGTCCTGGCTGCGGATCACCACCCGTTCCGAGTGCGGCGCCGTCTGCTCGCTCTCCAGCCAGCGGCTGAAGTTATAGCCGCCGATCAGCGCGCCGGCGGTCTGGTTGCGGATTTTGTCTTCGTTCAGGCTGAACAACGCCTGCGCCGCCGGGTTGGCCAGCTCGACCTTGCCTTTCATATCGATGGAGAACACCGGTTCCGGCATCGACTCCAACAGTGCACGCAGCGCGCGATGTTCGCGTTCGGAAGGCATAAAGCTGACGGTGCGCACGTCGGTCACGCCGGCGATGCGGCGGATCTCCGCCATCAGCGCGCGGAAAGTATCGAAATCCAGCTGGGAGAAGTTGAGGTAAATGCGGCCGATGGGATCGATCTCGATGCCACGCAGGTCAATGCTGCGCGATACCAAAAGATCGAGTAATTCTCGAGTGAGACCGAGACGGTCTTCGCAAAATACTTCCAAACGCATCAGTGTTGGCCTTATCTCTGCAGGTGCGGGGATCGTTGACGATGATGATACTCCCTCACACCGGGCGGTAGAAGCGATCTGTCAGCAAAAGTTGACAGAACTCTGATTTATTGCCGTGGCTGCTGATTTTAAACGCAAGTGAATAACAGCATCGGCGTCATTTTAGCCATCAAACAGAGAGTTATCACAACAAGAATTAATATGGCAGATATTTATCACGCATTTGCAGGGGGATCGACTATCGTCAAGTCTTGATTACGTCCCGCGCCGGTACCGCTCAGAAAACGGCGCTCTCGCGAGCGCCGTAGCGAGGTTATTTGGCCTTGCCGTCGTTTTTTTTCAACGTGTCTTTCAACTGGCCGATCAGTTGGCTGCGGAAATCGCCGAGCTTCGGTTTTTCCCCTTCCAGCCACGGCAGCGGACGGCACAGTTCCATCGCCTTGATGCCCAACCGCGCGGTCAACAGCCCGGCGCCAATACCCTGCGCCGCGCGCGCCGACAGCCGCGCCGCCAGATCCTGCGACATCCAGTCCATCCCCACTTCGCGCACCAGCTCGGAGGCGCCGGCGAAGGCGATGTTCAACAACACCAGTCGGAACAGGCGGATGCGGCTGAAGTAGCCCAGCTCGATGCCGTACAGCGCGGCGATGCGGTTGATCAAGCGGATGTTGCGCCAGGCGATGAACGCCATGTCCACCAGCGCCAGCGGGCTGACGGCGATCATCAGCGTCGATTCGGCGGCGGAGCGGCTGATTTCGCGCCGTGCCTGGTTGTCCAACACCGGCTGCACCAGTTTGGCGTACAGCTCCACCACTTCGCGATCGTTCTGCGTTTCATGCAGCGACGCCTGCCAGCGCTGCAGCGCCGGATGCCCCTGATCCAGCCCGGCCTGGCGCGCCAGCTTCTCGCAGAATTCGCGTCCTTGCCCCAGCCCGTGGCTGTGCAACAGCTCGCGCGCCACGTCGCGCTCCTCCGCACGCTGACGCAGCCGATACAAACGCCGCCACTCGGTGACTACCGAACCGACGCCGGCGAACACGATCAGGCCGCCGGCCACGCCGCCGCCCATGGCGATCCAGTCCTGCTGCACCCAGGCGGTATGCACCCACTGCACGCCCTGCGCCACCACGCTGACGCCGAACAGCGCCAGCCCGGCGGTGACCATTTTGCGCCACAGGCTGCGTTTCGGCTTTAGCGCAGCGTTGATGATGCCCTCGGCGCGCCCTTCTTCCTCTTCCTGCTGCAGCTCCGGCGCCGCCGGAAAGAAGCTTTCCGCCTGCTCGGCGTCGAAAGCGACGCCGGCGCGCAACGCCGGCTCCTGTGGCGGCTGCAGCGGCTCGTCAAAATCGATACGCGGTTTGATCGGCTCGCTCATCGCAATTTGTCTCCCAGTAAAAACTCCATCACCGCATCCAGCCGGATGTGCGGCAACGGGCTGTCCACGCTCATGGCACGCGGACGAAACTCATCGAAGCGGAATCCCTGGCTCTGCCAGAACGCCGGCCCCGGCAGGCGCGCCGGCACTTCGCCGGGGAACACCGTCAGCGGCGCACCGTCGCTCAGGCGGTTACCCTTCAACGCCGGAATGCGCTGCCCCTGGTGATCGACGATGCCGCTCTCGGTCGCCTGCACCGAGGCCAGGCCGACGCAATCCATGCTGATGCCCTCGAACGCCGCGTTCTGCCACGCCTCTTGCACCAGCTGTTGCAGCAACGACACCAGATTGGCGTGCTGATCGGCGGTGATATGGTCCGCCTTGGTGGCGGCGAACATCAGTTTGTCGATGGTCGGCGAGAACAGGCGACGGAACAACGTACGTTTGCCGTAATGGAAGCTCTGCATCAGTTGGGTCAGCGCCAGGCGCATGTCGTTGAACGCCTGCGGGCCGCTGTTCAGCGGCTGCAGACAGTCGACCAACACGATTTGCCGATCGAAACGAACGAAATGCTCTTTGTAGAAGTTTTTGACGATCGACTGGCAGTAGTAGTTGAAGCGAGCGCGCAGCATGCCGATGTTGGTGTGTTTATCGGCCTGCGCCAGCTTCGATTCACCGACTGCGGCCACATCGGGCCACGGGAAAAACTGCAGCGCCGGCGCGCCGGCCATGTCGCCCGGCAGCACGAAACGCCCCGGCTGAATGAAGTGCAGCCCTTCGCTTTTGCAGCGCAGCAGATAATCGGTGTAGGCCTGGGCGATCGCCGCCAGGCGGTTTTCATCGGCCGGGGCCAGCGGATCGCAAGCCTTGCACAGCTCAAGCCAGGGTTTGGCCCATTCGGCGCGTTCGCCCTGCAGCAGCCCGGTCATCTGACGCGACCAGGCCAGGTAATCCTGCTCGAGCATCGGCAGATCCAGCAACCATTCACCCGGATAATCGACGATCTCCAGGTACAGCGTCGAGGTGTCTTTGAAGTGGCGCAGCAGCGAGTCGTTGGAGCGGTAACGCAGCGCCAGACGGATTTCGCTGACGCCGCGCGTCGGCGTAGGCCAGGCCGGCGGCGTGCCGTAAAGCTGCGCCAGCCCTTCGTCATAGGTGAAACGCTGGATGCCGAGATCGCGCTGCGGGATGCGTTTGACGCCCAGCAGGCGCTCTTCGCGCACCGGTGAAAACAGCGGCATGCGCGCGCCGCTGTGCACATGCAGCAGTTGGTTGACGAAGGCGGTGATAAAGGCGGTTTTGCCGCTGCGGCTCAGGCCGGTCACCGCCAGGCGCAGATGGCGATCCATTCCGCGGTTGACCAGCGAGGTTAACTCATTTTGCAGTCGTTTCATTGCTCTCCTTGACGTAACGCCCGAATGCCTTGTTCAGGCCTTTACGGAACAGCGGTTCCAGCACCAGCGCCAGCACGAAGCGCACCGGTTTGCGGCCGACGGTCTTCAACAGCCAGCCGGCGGCGCCCGCCGGGCCATAGTTCAATAACGCTATGATGATGACTTTAGCCAATGTCTTCAACATTGCCGCCGCTCCTCGTTTAAATCCACCCGTTCTGACGGTGTTCGCGACATCGATTTTATTCATGACAATGCCCTCCGGCACAAGACGATTAAGTTTACATTCAACGGGATAACGGCGGCGCAGATGCCCGGCCAGCGCAGGCCGGGTATCGCAAGAAGGGTTACAGCTTGCGGAAACGGCTCTGTACGCCGAAGGTATCGGACGTCACATAGCGCTCGACCTGACGCAGCTGCTGTTCGCCGCTGCCCAGTTCATACTCCAGCTGATCGAGCAGCTGGCGTGGCGTCTTCTGATGCTCGCCTTCAAAACGGCTGGCCGGCGCTTCGTCCAACACGAACACCAGCGCGATATAGGCCACCAGCGTGAAGAAGAACAGCCCGAAGAACAGCGACAGCACCACCATCACGCGGATCAGGCGCACCGGCACGTCGAAATAGTGGGCCAAACCGGCGCAGACGCCTTTCACCATGCCTTCTTCGGGAACGCGATAAAGCTTTTTACTGCCCAGCGTTGTGCTCATCAGGACTGTCTCCAGTTCGGGTGTTCCGCATCGAGGATCTCTTCCAGCGCCTGAATGCGTTCACGCATGCGTTTGGCGTCTTCCGCCAGCTGCGCCAGGCGCTGCATTTCTTGCTGACTCAGCTGGATGCCGGTCTGTTGCCGATTGCTGTAATGCAGCCAAAGCCAAATCGGCGCGACAAACAGCACGAAAATTGTCAGCGGAATGGCAAGTAATAAAGCACTCATTGTTATTCCTTCTTATCGGGTCCTGGGTAGCGGCCACCTCCGGCGTGTGGCCGCGGTTCGCCTTACTCGGAGCGGTTCATCTTGGCTTTCAGCGCCGCCAGTTGCTCACTGATGGCGTCGTCGGCTTTCAGCTCGGCAAACTCTTGCTCCAGCGACTTCTTTTTACCGATGCTGATGCTTTCCGCTTCAGCTTCCATGTGGTCGATGCGTCGTTCGAACTGTTCGAAACGCGCCATCGCCTCGTCCAGCTTGCCGCTGTCGAGCTGGCGGCGCACTTCACGCGAAGATGACGCGGCCTGATGGCGCAGCGCCAGCGCCTGCTGCCGCGCGCGAGTTTCGGTCAGCTTGTTTTCCAGCTCGCCGATTTCGCTCTTCATGCGCGCCAGCGTTTCTTCTACGGTCGCCACTTCCTGCGTCAGCGTGGCGATCAGATCGGCAACCTTCTGTTTTTCGATCAGCGCCGCGCGGGCCAAGTCTTCTTTATCTTTACGCAGCGCCAGTTCGGCTTTTTCCTGCCAGTCGCCAACCTGGTTTTCACCCTGCTCGATGCGACGCAGCAACTGCTTTTTTTCCGCCAGCGCGCGCGCCGACGTGGAACGAACTTCGACCAACGTGTCTTCCATCTCTTGGATCATCAACCGCACCAGCTTTTGCGGATCTTCTGCCTTGTCCAGCAGAGTGTTGATGTTGGCGTTCACGATGTCGGCAAAACGAGAAAAAATACCCATAATTCACTTCCTCTTGATTCTGATGGCGTCTGAAGCGCCGCGTTAAGTCGTACAGCTTGCCCAAGGATATAATCAAAACCCGTGCCAACTTTTATTTGATTGAAAAACAACAACATTTTATTTTTGACTCTCTGTGAGCTTGCTGTAGAGTGATTATTTTCACCAAACATTGGCGAATTTCATCATGAACGAGCAGCCAGAGAATTTGTTGGGCGAAGCAAACGCCTTTGTCGAAGTGTTGGAGCAAGTCTCCCAGGTCGCCAAGTTGAACAAACCGGTACTGGTGATCGGCGAGCGCGGCACCGGCAAGGAGCTGATCGCCCACCGCCTGCACTACCTCTCCAACCGTTGGCAAGGGCCATTCATCTCGCTCAACTGCGCGGCACTGAATGAAAACCTGCTGGACTCCGAGCTGTTCGGCCACGAGGCCGGCGCCTTTACCGGTGCGCAGAAACGCCATCTGGGCCGCTTTGAGCGCGCCGACGGCGGCACGCTGTTCCTGGATGAGCTGGCGACCGCGCCGATGTTGGTGCAGGAGAAATTGCTGCGGGTCATCGAATACGGCCAGCTGGAGCGCGTGGGCGGCAGCCAGCCGCTGCGGGTGGATGTGCGGTTGGTGTGCGCCACCAACGACGATCTGCCGGCGCTGGCAGCCGCGGGCAAGTTCCGCGCCGATCTGCTGGATCGGCTGGCGTTCGACGTGGTGCAGCTGCCGCCGCTGCGCCAACGCCGGCCCGATATCATGCTGCTGGCCGAACACTTCGCCATTCAAATGTGTCGCGAGCTGGCGCTGCCGCTGTTTCCCGGCTTTACCGAACGCGCCAGGCACACGCTGCTCGGCTATGGTTGGCCAGGCAACGTGCGCGAACTGAAAAACGTGGTTGAACGCTCGGTCTATCGTCACGGCGACAGCGACCACCCGCTGGATGAGATCGTGATCAACCCGTTTGCACCGCGCGAGGCCCCGCCGGTCGCGCTCCCGCTTGAAGGAGCCGGCGCGCTGCCGGCGCTGCCGCTGGAGTTGAAAAATTGGCAGTTGGAGCAGGAGAAGGCATTGATCGAAGCGGCGTTGCAGCAAGGGCGGTTCAACCAACGCAAGGCGGCGCAGCTGCTGGGGCTCACCTACCACCAGTTGCGCGGCATGCTGAAAAAACATGCGCTGCTGCAAAACGGCGAAGCGGATGAGGAATAGTGGGCAAAAAAAAAGCCAGCACCCGAGCTGGCTTAAAAAAACACTGGAAGCAATGTGAGCAATGTCGTGCCTTCCACATCAGAGCCGCAAACTGTGGCCTTCCGTGAACTGCCAGGCGATGATAATAGTTATCAGTATCGTCTGTAAAGCACTTTGTTGAGAATTTTTCTCATTACCACACGAAGATTGCGCAATTACCACTCAGGGAACGGGTCCGCCATATCCAGCCAATAGTCCACGCCGGCGGCCATTTCGTCGTCGCTCAGCAGGCAATCGTCCAGCAGACGCGCGATCGTCGCCTGCTGCAGATGCTGGCCGATAAACACCAGCTCCTGGCGCATGTCGCCGAACGGCTCCACCCATTTTTCCTGAATATGCGCCCTCGTTTCGGGATCCTGCGGCCAATTGTCTTGTGGAATGGCGCGCCAAAAGGTGCCCGCCAGACCATAGTGGGCGATGCCGCCGGCCTGGCTCCACTGCCCGGCCAGCCGCGGCCGCGTCGCCAGCCAGAAAAAGCCTTTCGAGCGCAGCAGCTGGCCGCCGCCCCAATCGCCGTTGATCACCCGGTAGAACTTGTCCGGCGCAAAAGGCCGCCGCGCCTGATAAACAAAGCTGCTGATGCCGTAGTTTTCCGTTTCCGGCAGGTGTTCGCCGCGCAGTTCTTTCAACCAGCCGGGTGCCTGCTGCGCCTTTTCAAAGCTGAAGCTGCCGGTATTCAGCACCGCCTCCAGCGGCAGTTTTCCCGGCGCGATCGGCACAATGCGGGCGTCGGGATTCAGGCTGGCCAACAGCGCCATCACTTCGCCCTGCTGCGTTTGCGTCAACAGATCGGTCTTGCTGACCAGAATCACGTCGCAGAACTCAATTTGCTCAATCAGCAGATCCGCCACGCTGCGCAGATCGTCCTCGCCCAGACTTTGGCCGGCCTCCTGCAAGCTTTGCGCCTGTTGATACTGCTGGATGAAATTCACCCCGTCGACCACCGTCACCAGGGTATCCAGCCGGGCGAACTGCGACAGGCTTTCGCCCTTTTCGTCCTCAAAGGTAAAGGTTTCCGCCACCGGCAGCGGCTCGGAGATACCGCTCGATTCGATCAGCAGGTAATCGAAACGCCCGTCCTGCGCCAACTCGCGCACCGATACCAGCAGATCTTCGCGCAGCGTGCAGCAGATGCAGCCGTTGCTCATCTCCACCAGCTTCTCTTCCTGGCGATCGAGATGCACTGCATTTTCCACCAGCGCGGCGTCGATGTTCACCTCGCTCATATCGTTGACGATCACCGCCACGCGCATGCCCTGCCGGTTGTTCAGGATATGGTTCAGCACCGTGGTCTTGCCGGCGCCGAGAAAGCCGGAAAGCACGGTCACGGGAAGTTGCTTCATGGGAACCTCATTAAAATTCATTGCGTAATGCCTGGTAACCGCGCACCAATTCGACGTTGGTGGCGGCCACTTCTTCGGAGAATTGCAGCGCGCCGCGATCGACCTGGCGATAACGCGACAGGTCGCTGTCCGGCCCCACACGCTCGGTTGACGGGATATAGCGGTTTTCCGGCAGCGTCACGCCGTCCACCACCGCGTTGTAACGCACTACGCAGCCGGACTGAATGTGGCAGTTGAACAGCACGCTGTTGAAACCGATAAACACCCGATCGTCGATGCGACACGGGCCATGGACGATGGCGCGGTGGGCGATAGAGCTGTAACGGCCGATGGTGACCGCCGCCCCGCTTTTGGAGTGGATCACCACGCCGTCCTGAATATTGGAATGCGAGCCGATGACGATCGGCTCCATGTCGCCACGGGCGTTCAGCTCGTCGGCACGGATCACCGCATAAGGGCCGACGTAGACGAAGTCTTCGACGATCACCCGGCCGCATAGAATGGCGGTGGGATCGATGTAGGCCAGCGGCGAGACTTGCGGCAGATGGCCGCTGGGATTTTTACGCAGCATGCTGCTCTCCCCGCCAGCTCAGCTTCGCCACCGCATTGTGGGCATGCAGGCTCTCCTGATGTTCGACGCGCAGCGAGAAGGCGCGGTAGTCGCACTGGCTGCGCAGCATGCGATACAGACGCCGCGCCGCATCCTCGCAAAACATCAGGTTCTGGCCGTTAGCCAGCGCGAAGGCCTGCTCATCGCGGCGTTTCACCAGCGTTTGCACCGGCGTGCCCAGCGCGTGTTCGATGCGGTCGATCAGTTTTACCGGTTCGAACGCCCGGTCATTATCCGGCGTCACGGTGACCCAGGCCCAGCTGCGCTGGCTGTGTGGCGTGGCCGGCATGCCCTGCTCCAGCAGCCAATCGCTCACCTGCCGTTGGCTGACACGCTCCGCCGCCTGTTCAAAGTCAAACTGAAACTGTTGCTGCGCCAGCTGGCGGCTGAGCGCCGCCGAACTCGGGCAGGTGGAGGAGTAAGGCACGCCGACGGTCAGCGCCAGCGTCAGTGTGTTCGCCAGCGCCGCCTCGATGCGCAGCGGGTAGGCTTTCCAGCCGCGCTGCGGCGACAGCAGCGCCGGGCGCGACAACAACAGCTCGCCGCTGAGCGTCAGGTTGGCGCGATCGCTGTGCTCCGGCTGCGAATCCAGAAAGGCCTGCAGCGTCCGGCCGATGCGCTGCGGCGTCAGTTCGCCCTGCGTCAATTCGTCCAGCGCCAGATACAGCCGCGACATGTGAATACCGCGTTCGCCCGCCGCTTCGGCGCGCAGGTTGATGCCGGCGTCGACTTTGGCCATCAGTGGCTTGCCGGCCAGCTCCAGCGGCAGTGCGATCCCTTGCATCCCGACCCAATCGAGCCCGACATCACTCATTTCGCCGCGCCATGCCTGAGCGTCTGGCAGCGAACGGCGTGGTGGAAGTGCAACTTCGTTCATACATCCCCTTGCGTTATTGTGACTTTGCCGGGGAACGGTAACATGATTTTGTTATGTTATAACATATCAAATAAAATTTTTTTCACGTCGCGAACCGCCTTGCTTAATCAAGTAGCAGAAAACTCAGCGATTTTGCTCAATGGATTGGGCTGCTGGTCAGAGTGCGATACACTAACGCTATTGCTGATTAAACCCATGAGCCTCTATGCGTGGTTTACCCCTTTGGATACTGTCGTTGTGCCTGACGGGCTCTGCCCTGGCCGCGACCACACCGCCCGCGCCCGTCGCGGCGCCGCTGCCGGACATTCGCCAGAGCGGCTTTGTCTATTGCGTCAGCGGCATACTGAATACCTTCAACCCGCAAATGGCCAGCAGCGGCCTGACGGTGGATACTCTGGCCGCCCAGCTGTACGATCGCCTGTTGGACGTCGACCCGTACACCTATCGTCTGATCCCCGAACTGGCGCAAAGCTGGGAAGTGCTGGACAACGGGGCCACCTACCGCTTCCATCTGCGTAAAGACGTGCCGTTCCAGACCACCGCCTGGTTCACGCCCACCCGCAAGATGAACGCCGACGACGTGGTGTTCAGCTTCGCGCGCGTATTTGACCAGAAACACCCGTATCACGACGTTAACGGCGGCGAATATCCCTATTTCGACAGCCTGCAGTTCGGCGATTCGGTACAGAGCGTGAGAAAGCTCGACGACTACACGGTGGAGATTCGTCTGCAGTCGCCGGACGCCTCGTTCCTGTGGCACCTGGCCACCCACTACGCGCCGGTGCTGTCCGCCGAATACGCCGACGTGCTGACGCGCGAGGGCCATCAGGAGCTGATCGACCGCGAGCCGGTCGGCAGCGGCCCGTTCCTGCTCAACGAATACCGCTCGGGGCAATATATTCGTCTGGCGCGTAACGCCGTCTACTGGAAAGGCCTGCCGCGCATGCCGCAGGTAGTGATCGATCTGGGGGCCGGCGGCACTGGCCGCCTCTCCAAGTTGCTGACCGGCGAGTGCGACGTGCTGGCCTATCCGGCGGCCAGCCAGCTGTCGATTCTGCGCGACGATCCGCGCCTGCGCCTGACGCTGCGCCCGGGGATGAACATCGCCTATCTGGCGTTCAACACCCGCAAACCGCCGCTCGACAACCTCAACGTGCGCCAGGCGATCTCGCTGGCGATCAACAATCAGCGCTTGATGCAGTCGATCTATTACGGCACGGCGGAAACCGCCGCCTCGATCCTGCCGCGCGCCTCCTGGGCTTACGACAACGACGCGCACGTCACCGAGTACGATCCGGCCAAATCGCGCGAGATGCTGCGGCAGGCCGGCGTCGGCCAGCTGAACCTGAAGCTGTGGGTGCCGACCGCCTCGCAATCTTATAACCCGAGCCCGCTGAAGACCGCCGAGCTGATCCAGGCCGATCTCGGCCAGGTGGGCATCAACGTCACCATCGTACCGGTGGAAGGCCGCTTCCAGGAAGCGCGCCTGATGGAGATGAACCACGACCTGACCCTGACCGGCTGGGCCACCGACAGCAACGATCCGGACAGCTTCTTCCGGCCGCTGCTGAGCTGCGCGGCAATCCGTTCGCAAACCAACTATGCTCACTGGTGTGACCCGGGCTTCGACGAGGTGCTGCAAAACGCGCTGCTGTCGCAGCAACTGTCTCAGCGCATCGATAACTACCGCAAGGCGCAGAAAATTCTCGAGCAGCAGTTGCCGGTGCTGCCGCTGGCCTCTTCCCTGCGCCTGCAGGCCTACCGTTACGACATCAAGGGATTGGTGCTGAGTCCGTTCGGCAACGCCTCGTTCGCCGGGGTGTACCGTGAATCCGCGCCGGAGGTGAAAAAGTGATTATCTTTACCCTGCGCCGCATCCTGCTGCTGCTGATCACGCTGTTTTTCCTGACGCTGGTAAGCTTCAGCCTGAGCTATTTCACGCCGCGCGCGCCGTTGAACGGCGCCGCCCTGCTGGACGCCTATCAGTTCTACTTCGTCAGCCTGCTGCACTGGGACTTCGGCGTTTCCAGCATCAACGGCCAGGCGATCAGCGAACAGCTGCGCGAAGTGTTCCCGGCTACCATGGAACTGTGCCTGCTGGCCTTCGCCCTGGCGCTGTTTATCGGCATTCCGCTGGGCATCATCGCCGGCGTGCTGCGCGGCAAGTGGCAGGACACCGCCATCAGCACCTTCGCGCTGCTGGGCTTCTCAATGCCGGTGTTCTGGCTGGCGCTGCTGCTGATGTTGTTCTTCTCGCTGCATCTGGGCTGGCTGCCGGTTTCCGGCCGTTTCGACCTGCTGTATCAGGTGAAGCCGATCACCGGTTTCGCGCTGATCGACGCCTGGCTGTCGGATTCGCCGTACCGCAACGAGATGATCGGCAGCGCGCTGCGCCACATGATCCTGCCGATCGCCGCGCTGGCGGTGGCGCCCACCACCGAAGTGGTGCGCCTGATGCGCATCAGCACCGACGACGTGCTGAGCCAAAACTACATCAAGGCCGCCGCCACCCGCGGCCTGTCGCGCTTCACCATCATTCGCCGCCACGTGTTGCACAATGCGCTGCCGCCGATCATCCCCAAACTGGGGCTGCAGTTCTCCACCATGCTGACGCTGGCGATGATCACCGAAGTGGTTTTCAGCTGGCCCGGCCTCGGCCGCTGGCTGATCAACGCCATCCGTCAGCAGGACTATGCGGCGATCTCCGCCGGCGTCATAGTGGTCGGCACGCTGGTGATCACCATTAACGTCCTGGCCGACATTCTGGGTGCGGCAACCAACCCGCTGAAACATAAGGAATGGTATGCCCTTCGATAACGTATACCGCGAAAAAAAGATGCCGAGCCCGCTGCGCTACACCTGGCGGATTTTCTACGGCGACGCGCTGGCGATGATCGGTTTTTACGGGGTGATCGCCCTGCTGCTGCTGTCGCTGTTCGGCAGCCTGCTGGCGCCCTACGCGCTGGATCAGCAGTTCCTCGGTTATCAGCTGCTGCCGCCTTCCTGGTCGCGTTACGGCAATGTGTCGTTCTTCCTCGGCACCGACGATCTCGGGCGCGACATCCTCAGCCGCCTGTTGACCGGCACCGCCGCCACCTTCGGCTCGGCGCTGGCGGTGACGCTGGCCGCGGCGTTCTGCGGGGTGATCCTCGGCGTGTTCGCCGGCGTCACTCACGGGCTGCGCTCGGCGGTGCTCAACCACATTCTCGATACCCTGCTGTCTATCCCGTCTCTGCTGTTGGCGATCGTGGTGGTGGCGTTTATCGGCCCCAAACTCGAACACGCCATGCTGGCGGTGTGGCTCGCCTTGTTGCCGCGCATGGTGCGCACCATCTACAGCGCGGTGCACGACGAACTGGAGAAAGAGTACGTGGTGGCGGCGCGGCTCGACGGCGCTTCCACACTGCAAATCCTGTGGTACGCGGTCATGCCGAACATCGCGGCGGTGCTGGTGACCGAATTCACCCGCGCGCTGTCGATGGCCATTCTGGATATCGCCGCGCTCGGCTTTCTCGATCTTGGCGCGCAGCTGCCTTCGCCGGAATGGGGAGCGATGCTCGGCGATTCGCTTGAGCTGGTGTACGTCGCACCCTGGACGGTGATGCTGCCCGGCGCGGCCATCCTCGTCAGCGTGCTGCTGGTCAACCTGTTGGGCGACGGTATGCGCCGCGCAATCAATGCCGGGGTGGAATAATGCCGTTACTCGATATCCGCAATCTGACGATTGAATTTATGACCGCCGAAGGGCCGGTCAAGGCGGTCGACCGCGTCAGCATGACGCTGACCGAGGGCGAGGTGCGCGGCCTGGTGGGCGAATCAGGCTCCGGCAAGAGCCTGATCGCCAAAGCCATCTGCGGCGTGACCAAAGACAACTGGCGCGTCACCGCCGATCGTTTCCGCTTTGACGACATCGACCTGCTGCAGCTGAGCCCGCGCGAACGGCGCAGGCTGGTGGGCCACAACGTGTCGATGATCTTCCAGGAACCGCAGTCCTGTCTCGATCCTTCCGAGAGCATTGGCCGCCAGCTGGCGCAAGCCATCCCAGGGTGGACCTACAAGGGCCGCTGGTGGCAGCGCTTCAACTGGCGCAAACGCCGCGCCATCGAATTGCTGCACCGCGTCGGCATCAAGGATCACGACGACATCATGGGCAGCTTCCCGTACGAGCTGACCGAAGGCGAATGCCAGAAAGTGATGATCGCCATTGCGCTGGCCAACCAGCCGCGTCTGCTGATCGCCGATGAGCCGACCAACGCCATGGAGCCGACCACCCAGGCGCAGATTTTCCGGCTGTTGGCGCGCCTCAATCAGAACAACAACACCACCATTCTGCTGATCAGCCACGACCTGCAAATGATGAGCAAATGGGCCGACCGGGTAAACGTGTTGTACTGCGGGCAAACGGTGGAAAGCGCCCAGTGCGAAGAGCTGTTGGCGGCGCCGCACCACCCGTACACCCAGGCACTGATCCGCGCCATGCCGGACTTCGGCCGCTCGCTGCCGCACAAGAGCCGGTTGAATACGCTGCCGGGCGCCATTCCTTCGTTGGAACACCTGCCGATCGGCTGTCGTCTGGGGCCGCGTTGCCCCTACGCGCAGAAGAAATGTATCGAAACGCCGCGCCTGCGCCCGGTCAAGAACCACTTCTTCGCCTGCCACTTCCCGCTGAACATGGAGGAGCAATAACATGGAAACGCTGTTGGAAGTGCGCAACCTGAGCAAAACCTACCGCTATCGCACTGGGCTGTTCCGCCGCCAGCACGTTGAGGCGGTGAAATCGGTCAGCTTTACCCTGCGCGAAGGCCAGACGCTGGCGGTAATCGGCGAGAACGGCTCCGGCAAATCCACGCTGGCGAAGATGCTCTCCGGCATGGTGGAGCCGACCGCCGGCGAACTGTTGATCGACGATCATCCGCTGGAATTCGGCGACTATCGCTACCGCAGCCAGCGCATTCGCATGATTTTTCAGGATCCGAGCACCTCGCTCAACCCGCGCCAACGCATCGGCCAGCTGCTGGACGCGCCGCTGCGGCTGAACACCGATCTTGAGCCCGCCGAGCGCGAGCAGCGCATCAACCAGACGCTGCGCCAGGTCGGCATGCTGCCGGATCACGCCTACTACTACCCGCACATGCTGGCTTCCGGGCAGAAACAGCGCGTCGCGCTGGCGCGTGCGCTGATCCTGCAGCCTAAAGTGATCGTCGCCGATGAGGCGCTGGCCTCACTGGACATGTCGATGCGCTCGCAAATCATCAACCTGATGCTGGAATTGCAGGAAAAACACGGTATTTCCTATATCTATGTCACCCAGCACCTCGGCATGATGAAACACATCAGCGACCAGGTGCTGGTGATGCACGAAGGGGAAATCGTCGAGCGCGGCAGCACCGCCGAAGTGTTGGCGGCGCCGCTGCACGAGTTGACCAAGCGGCTTATCGCCAGCCACTTCGGCGAAGCGCTGACCGCCGACGCCTGGCGGCGCGACGGCGGCCGTTTCTGAGTTACGGCCTCACTTCCAAACCCGCTGCGGCGGGTTTTTTATTGCCGCGCGCCTGCCGCTTAGCGAGAAAGCGCACATACAAATTACATTATTGTTATATATCCTTATATTTTATTCCTTTCAGTTATTGATTAGTCCGTAACATTATTTTATCTCGCCAGGGCGATCGGTGAGGATATCCCCTACGTTGCGCTTCTCATACGACAGGATATCGCACTGATGAACAGCATTCGCCATCGCCGCCTCACGCAGTTTCTGCTCACCCTGGCCGCCGGTTTCTCTGTTTACGGCCACGCCCTGTGCTGCGATGAGCTGCGCTAAATCCGCCTTTCGCCCCGCCTGCGGGCATGTTGCCTCTTTGTCCAGCCGTCGCTGCCAGCGCAGCGGCGGCTGTTGATCATGATTAAGGATTGACCCTATGGAACGACTCCGTCGACAACATAACGCCCAGTGGTATCACGAAACCCAAAGCAGCGTGCGCGGCGATGCGCCGTTGGAGCCGCAGGCGGCCACCCATCGCGATCGTTTTCTGCTGGGGCTGGGCGCCTTTGCCGATGAAGCATTAAACCATGCGCTCAGCGCCCGCTCCGGGGTGTTCAGCGCTTCGCTGGCCGGCTACCATGCCCTGTTTCCCGACCATGTGCCGCTATCGCGCTACGTGACATTGTCACCCTACGATCGCCTGAGCACCGCCCTGACCGTCGCTCAGGTGACGGGGGTGCAATCGCTTTGTAGCCACTACGCCGCCCGCCTCGCCCCGCTGCATAGCCCGGACGCCTCCCGGGAAAGCAATATCCGCCTCGCTCAGATCACCCAATATGCCCGTCAGCTTGCCAGCCAGCCCACGCTGATTTGCCGCAAGGCGCTGCAACAGCTTGGCGACGTCGGGCTGAGCCCGGCGGATATCGTTACCTTTTCGCAAGTCATCGGTTTTGTCAGCTATCAGGCGCGCGTGGTGGCAGGCATCGCGGCGTTGGCCGGCCGGCCGGCGGTGGTGGTTCCCGGTTTCCCTAACGTCGAAGACGCCGAGGGCGTCGCGTTCAGCGCCGAGGAACTGAATTGGACTGCGCGCCTGCCGCCGATCGACGCGGAAAACGCCGCCGCCGAACAGCTCGATGTGCTGGATCAAAGCCACCCGCAGGCGCGAGCCGAGTCTTATTACCTGCTGCTGGCCCACGACGCCGCCACGCTGCGCGAACGCAACGGCGTATTCAATGGCATCAATGCCGAAGGATATGGATTGTCGGCCCGCCTGAAGGCGCTGGCGACGCTGGCGGTCTCGCGCATCAACGGCAGCCGCTACTGCGCGGCGACGGTGGCGCAAGAGCTGCAGGACGACGGACTGGCCGAGGCGCTGTTCGCCGGGCTGCCTCAGGGATTGGCGTATAACGAAGACGCGGTAAAACGCGCGGTGATGCGCACCGCCGCCGACTTGACGCGTGCGCCGGAGAAGTTCACTCCGCAGAGCGTGCAGCCGCTGTTCAACAGCGGCCTGGATCAGGCACAGGCACTGGAGGTGATCCTTACCACTGCGCTTTACGCCTGGGAAAACCGCCTGCGCCAAACGCTGGGCGATGCCGAAACCTTCACCGTCTCCGACTGAATAGCGCTTGCGGCCTTACCCTCGGCCGCAAGACAGCCTGTCCTCAGATATTCTGCCGCCGCAGCCACTCGCTGGCGGCGTCGAAAAACTTCTGCGCCAGCGGCGTAGCGCGCTCCGCCATATCGACCACCACCGCCGCATGACGCGGCATGGCGCCGATGGCCACCGGGCGCCGCTGCAACGCCGGCATCAGCGGTGATTGCAGTTGGCCGCGCGGGAACAAGCCGCAACCCAAACCGACGAAAATGCCCTCGAGCAATTGGAAGATCGAAGCGGTTTCCAGCCGCGGGTGCAGCGTCAACCCGGCGTCACGGAAGTGCTGATCGAGATAACGACGGAAGTAACGCGTCGGTTCGGCCAGGCACAGCGGTAACGCGGCCACCGCCTCCAGCGGCAACGGCGCATCGCCCACCAGCTTCGGAAAATGCTGCGGATGAAACACCAGCTCGACGCCAGTTTCCACCAGCGGTTGCGATTGGAAATGCAGTTCCTTCAAGGTCGACAGCTCGAAAAAGCCGATGCCGATGTCGACGGTATGCGCCGTCAGCGCCTCCAGCAGTTGATCGGCGCTCAGCACCGCCAGCCGGTAATCGAGATGCGGATAACGCTCGCTGACCGCCTTGAGCATTTCCGATACCGAGATACTGCACTGCGGCACCACGCCAAGGCGCAGCGTGCCGTGCAAGCCATGCTTGAGCGACTCCACCTCCAGCTTCAGCCCCTGGTAAACCGAGACGATCTCACGCGCCCATGCCAGCACCCGCTCGCCTTCGGCGGTAAAACCGCCGAAATGGTTGCCGCGGTTAATCAGCGAAACGCCCAGCTCTTTTTCCAGATTTTTCAATCGCATGGATAGCGTCGGCTGGCTAACGAAGCTAGCCTCCGCCGCCCGGCCGAAGTGGCGTTCTCGTTCTAAATTACACAAATAAATCAGTTGTTTAATATCCATAACGCGGCTCAATGATCGGCATTCGCACCAGTATACCACCGGGCGCCGCAGCCCGCCCGGTGAGTCAGAGTTTGAGCTTCACGTAATCCACCAGCCGTGAGAACACGCTACCTTGCGGCACCGCCTGCAGCGCCACCAGCGGCAGGGTTTTCACCACCTGGCCATTGTCGCTGATGCGGATCTCGCCGACGGTCTGCCCTTTATTGATCGGCGCTTCCAGTCGCACGACGTTGAGCACGTACTGCGCCTTCAGCTTGTCCGCCTCGGTTTTCGGCAGGCTGAGCGACTGGTCCTGCGCGCTGCCGACCGGCAGGCGATGGCTTGCACCGTACCAGACCGGCTCATCCCCCAGGCTCTGGCCGGCACTGAACAGATGCGCGGTGGTAAAATCGCGCAGCCCCCAGGTCAACAGCTTACGCGCCTGCTCCTCACGCCCTTTCGCGCTTTTGCCGCCCATCACCACGGCGATCAAGCGTCGATCCCCTTCGGTGGCGGAGGCGATGATGTTGAAGCCGGCCGAGGCGGTATGGCCGGTTTTCAAACCGTCGACGTGCAGGGTTTTGTCCCACAACAGGCCGTTACGGTTCTGCTGCGTGATACCGTTCCAGGTCAGCGACTTCTCGCTGTACATGTGGTATTCCGCCGGTTCGCTCATGATGATGGCGCGCGCAATCACCGCCAGATCGCCGGCCGTGGTGAACTGCCCCGGCGCATCCAGCCCATGCACCGTTTCAAAATGGGTATTCTGCAACCCCAGCTGCGCGCTCTTCTCGTTCATCAGCTTGACGAAGTTGGCCTGGCTGCCCGCCACGTAGTCCGCCATCGCCACGCAGGCGTCGTTGCCGGAATCGATGATGATGCCGCGACTGAGATCGCGAACAGTGACCCTGTCACCCGGCTTCAGGAACATCAGCGAGGAACCTTTGAACACCGGGTTGCCCTGCGCCCAGGCATCCTTCCCTACGGTGACGACATCGTCGAGGCCAATTTTATGCTGATCGAGCGCGTGGTCGATCACCAACCCGGTCATGAGTTTGGTCAGGCTGGCCGGGTTGCGCCGTTCGTCGGCATTGCCGGCAGCCAACACCTGGCCGGTGGTGTAATCCATCAACACGTAAGAGGCGGCGTCTATCGCCGGCGGGGTCATGGTGGGAAAATTGGGCGACGTTTCCGCCGCCTGCGCCGCCAAAGGCAGTAAAATACCGCCGATCACCACTGATACTGAACGCTTCACGCTGTGTTCCTCAGGCCCGCAGGCTAAATAAAATACCAATATAATCCGCGAGATAGACTGCATTAATTCACATTCAGACGAAACCATTACTCTTTTGCAGCGGGTGTCTTTATGCAACCATTTGTTTACGTCACCGCCCGCCCGCGATAGATATGCTCTATGCCGCCATTGCCCCATTCGATTAGACGCCACCCCGCAACGCCCCTAAACTTGTGACATAAATACGCAAGACGCATAAAAAAGCGTTTACTTTTTAGCTACAACCACCTGCGAAGTGTCACCATGAAATTCAAACCGTCAATCAAGCCTTATACCGGCCCAGCGGGCGGCTGGGGTTCGCTTGAAGCCACCACCCGCTTTGTCCTCGACAGTAAACAAACGCTAAAAAACATGCGCAACCTGATGCGCGTCAACAAGGCACGCGGCTTCGACTGCCCCGGTTGCGCCTGGGGCGACGACAACCACAGCACCTTCAGCTTCTGCGAAAACGGCGCCAAAGCGGTCAGTTGGGAAGCGACGCGCAGCGCGGTCGAGCCCGAATTCTTCGCCGCCCACAGCGTCAGCACCCTGCAGCAGCAGAGCGATTATTTCCTCGAATATCAGGGGCGCCTCACGCATCCGATGCGTTACAACGCCCAAACCGACCACTATGAACCTATTCATTGGCCGGACGCGCTGGCGCTGATCGCCAAACACATCAACGGCATGGACAACCCGAACCAGATCGAGCTGTATACCTCGGGCCGCGCCAGCAACGAAGCGTCGTACCTTTATCAGCTGTTCGGCCGCATGCTCGGCACCAGCAATTTCCCCGACTGCTCCAATATGTGTCATGAAGCGAGCGGCGTTGGGCTGAAACAGAGCATCGGCGTCGGTAAAGGCACCATCCGCATCGACGACTTTGAAAAAGCCGACGCCATCTTCGTGTTCGGCCAAAACCCCGGCACCAACCACCCGCGCATGCTGCACAGCCTGAAAAACGCCGCCCGGCGCGGCGCGCGCATCGTCAGCTTCAACACCCTGCGCGAGCGCGGGTTGGAAAGATTCGCCGATCCGCAGGATCCGGTGCAGATGCTGACGCCTAAGTCCTCGCCGATCAGCTCGTCCTATTACCAACCGAATCTGGGCGGCGATATGGCGGCGGTGCGCGGCATGGTGAAAGCGCTGCTGGAAACCCACCGTCAGCGTCTGGCCACCGGTGAACCCGCCCTGTTCGACCTGGCGTTTATCGAACAGCACAGCGTCGGCGTGGAGGCTTACCTGGCGCAGGTGGACGCGACCGAGTGGCAGACCATTACCGCACAGTCAGGCCTGAGCGAAGCGCAACTGCGCCAGGCGGCGGGCACCTACCAGGGCGCCGAGCGGGTAATCTGCACCTGGGCGATGGGCGTGACACAGCATAAACACTCTATCGCGACGGTGCGCGAAATCACCAACCTGCAGCTGCTGTTCGGGCAACTGGGCAAGCCGGGCGCCGGTCTGTGTCCGGTGCGCGGCCACAGCAACGTCCAGGGCAACCGCACCATGGGGATCGATGAGAAGTCGCCGAAGGCACTGCTCGACAGCCTGGAACGCCACTTTAACTTCACCGCCAATCGCGCGCTGGGCCACAACACGGTAGAAGCGATCGAGGCGATGCTGCGCGGCGAAGTGAAAGTGCTGATCGCGCTGGGCGGCAACCTGGCCGCTGCGGCGCCGGACACCGAGCGCACCGCCCGCGCCCTGCGCAACTGCGATTTGACGGTGCATATCAGCACTAAACTTAACCGCAGCCACCTGGTGACCGGCAAAGACGCGCTGATCCTGCCAACGCTGGGCCGCACCGAGTTGGATATGCAGGCCAGCGGCTCGCAGTACATCACGGTCGAAGACTCTTTCAGCATGGTTCACGCTTCGGAAGGCATCGGCAAACCGCTGGCGGATACCCAACGCTCGGAAACCGCGATCGTTTGCGGCATTGCCGACGCGGTGCTGGGCACGCAACAGCTGGACTGGCTGGAACTGGCCGACGACTACTCGCTGATCCGCGATCATATCGCCGCCACCATTCCCGGCTTCGAGGATTTCAACCGGCGCTGCGACCAGCCCGGCGGGTTCTACCTGGGCAACGCCGCCGCCGAACTGCGCTTCGCCACGCCGAGCGGCAAGGCGGAATTCAGCGCCGCCGCGCTGCCGGCGACCCTGTTCCCGCAGCTGGGCGACGAGCAAGCGCCGTTTACCCTGCAAACCCTGCGTTCGCACGATCAGTACAACACCACCATCTATGGCCTGGATGACCGTTACCGCGGCGTATACGGCCAACGCGAAGTGTTGTTCATCCATCCGGAAGATCTGGCGGCGCTGGGCCTGCAGGATGGCGAACGGGTAGAGATAGAAACCCTGTGGAACGACGGCGTGGTGCGCAAGGTGGACGGCTTCAAGCTGGTGAGTTACGACATTCCGCGTGGCAACCTGGCGGCCTACTATCCGGAAACCAACCCGCTGGTGCCGCTGGCGAGCTTCGGCGACGGCACCGGCACCCCGACGTCGAAGTCAATCCCGGTGGTGATTCGCCGCAGCGAGCAGCAACCTTCGCTGCGTATTGCCTGAAAACGCGCGCCCGGTTTACGCCGGGCGCGCCAATATCTCCAGGATGGTCTGCAATTCGTCAGACAGCTGATGCCTGCGCCAGACGAAGTAGAGATCGCTCACGCCCTCCTCGCCCATTTCCACCACCTTCAGCCCCGGCGCCGGCAAGATCTGCGGCAGCAAAGAGCCAGGCACGCAGGCGACGCCGCAACCGGCTTGCACGCAGGCCGCCATCGCGGCATAAGATTCCATTTCCAGCGTCATGCGCGGCTTCAGCCCGCGCGAGGCGAGCCAGTGATCGACCTTCAGGCGGAACGAACATTCGCGGCTGAAGGTGTAAAACTCCAGCGCCGCCAGGATAGCGGCGTCGGGTTGCCCGGCGTCGGCCGGCATCAGCAGCACCAGCCGTTCGTCAAACGCCTTTTGGCTGGCCAGCAGCGGATGTTCAATCGGGCCATCGCTGATCGCCAGATCGAGATCGCTGTCGATCAGCATGCGCTCCAGCACCAATGAATCGCGGCTCAGCACGTTGATCTGCAGATGAGGCTGTAAACGGCGCAGCCGGACGATACGCGCCGGCAAATGGCTGACCAGCGAAAAATCCAGCGCCCCGAGGTTCAGCAGCCCGTGCTGGTACTCGCCGGCGAACAGTTGCTTGCTGCGCTCCGCCTGCGCCACGATGTCGCGCGCCTGCTGGTAGAACAACCGGCCTTTGGGATTGACGTACAGCCGGTTCTTGTCGCGAAAAAACAGTTCGCCACCCAACGACTCCTCCAGCTCGCGCAGCCGCAGCGTGACGTTGGAAGGCACGCAGTGCAGCTCGCGGGCGGCGGCGGCGATGGTTTTGTGTTCCACCACGGTGCAGAAAAACTTAAGTTGGCTCAGCTTCATGTTTCATTCACTTTTAGTAAGTGTTTTAGTTAAAAACAATCACTTTAGATTAGCATCGATTTCACCTACAGTCTGCCGACACCCTGAGGAGGATCACTGATGCCACTGAATGATTTATTGACGCTGCCCGGCGTGGCGGCCCAACCCGACGCGGTAACCGACGGTTACGTGTTCAACCACACCATGATCCGCGTGAAAGACCTGACCAAAGCGCTGGATTTCTACACCCGCGTGCTGGGCTTTACCCCAGTCTATCTGGAAGAGTTTAAAGAAGCCGCCTTCACCATCTGCTACCTGACGCGCAGCCCGCGCGAGCAGATCCCGCAGGATGACGACGAGCGCAAACGCTGGGCGCTGAGCCAGCCGGGCATTCTCGAACTGACCCATAACCACGGCACCGAAAATCAGGCGGATTTCCACTACCACAACGGCAACGGCGAGCCGCGCGGCTTTGGCCACCTGTGCGTCACGGTGCCGGACGTGCGCGCCGCCTGCGAGCGTTTTGAGCGCCTCGGCGTCACCTTCCAGAAACGCCTGCATGAAGGCCGTATGAACTACGTCGCGTTCATTCGCGATCCGGACGATTATTGGATTGAAATCCTGCAGCCGACGCCGCTGCAGGACTGATTGTAACCCCCCCTTCACCCCGGCCTGCGCGCCGGGGTTTTTCATCTATCGCACTTCGATTGACCGATCTTGCGCAAAAACGGGCGGCAACGCGGGGATCCGTGACGTTAGGCTTGCTCGCAGCGGGTGATTCGCGTAAAACTGTCAGCCGCAAATCTTGCCACTCACAACCCATTCACTGGACGATATGTTTCAAGATAACCCGCTGCTGGCGCAGCTAAAACAGCAACTTCACTCTCAGACCCCGCGCGTTGAAGGCGTCGTGAAAGGGACTGAGAAAGGCTTTGGCTTTCTTGAAGTAGACGGTCAAAAAAGCTACTTCATTCCGCCGCCGTACATGAAGAAAGTCATGCACGGGGATCGCATTATCGCCGCCCTGCACACCGAGAAAGAACGTGAAATCGCCGAGCCGGAAACCCTGGTCGAGCCATTCCTCTCGCGCTTCGTCGGCCGCGTGCAAAAGCGCGACGATCGCCTGTCCATCGTGCCCGATCATCCGTTGCTGAAAGATGCGATTCCGTGCCGCCCGGTGCGTGAACTGGCCCACAACTTCCAGGCCGGCGACTGGGCGGTGGCGGAAATGCGCCGTCATCCGCTGAAAGGCGATCGCGGCTTCAACGCCGATCTGACCCGTTTCATCACCGAGGGTGAAGACCATTTCGCCCCATGGTGGGTGACGCTGGCGCGCCACAATCTGGAGAAAGAGGCGCCGGAAATGCTGGCCCTCAGCGAGCCGAACGCCGCGCTGGCCCGTGAGGACCTGACCGCGCTCGAATTCGTTACCATCGACAGCGCCAGCACCGAAGACATGGACGATGCGCTGTACGTGACCGACAACGGCGACGGTTCGCTGCAGCTGACCATCGCCATCGCCGATCCGACCGCCTACGTTGAACAAGGCAGCAAGCTGGATGAGATCGCCCGCGTGCGCGCCTTCACCAACTACCTGCCGGGCTTCAACATCCCGATGCTGCCGCGCGACCTGTCGGACAACCTGTGCTCGCTGCGCCCTAACGAGCGCCGCCAGGTGCTGGCCTGCCGCGTGACCATCGCCGCCGACGGCGCGCTGGGCGACGATATTCAGTTCTTCGCCGCCGAGATCGAATCCAAAGCCAAGCTGGTGTACGACGAAGTCTCCGACTGGCTGGAAGGCATTGCCGGCTGGCAGCCGCCGAGCGACGCCATCGCGCAACAGGTTACCCTGCTGAAACGCGTTTGCGACGCACGCAACGCCTGGCGCCACCAGCACGCGCTGGTGTTCAAAGATCGCCCGGACTACCGCTTCGTGCTGGGTGAAAAAGGCGACGTGCTGGAGATCGTCACCGAGCAGCGCCGCAGCGCCAACCGCATCGTTGAAGAATGCATGATCGCCGCCAACGTCTGCGCCGCCATCGTGCTGCGCGATCGCCTGGGCTTCGGCGTGTACAACGTGCACACCGGTTTCGATCCTGCGCTGGTCGAGCAAGCGGTCACCGTGCTGCAGGCCAACGGCGTGGAAGCCGAAGCCGAGAAGCTGCTGACCCTCGACGGTTTCTGCGAACTGCGCCGCCATCTGGATGCGCAGCCGACCCAGTTCCTCGACAGCCGCATCCGCCGCTTCCAGACCTTCGCCGAGATCAGCACCACGCCGGGGCCGCACTTCGGTCTGGGGCTGGAGGCTTACGCGACCTGGACATCGCCAATCCGTAAATACGGCGACATGGTCAACCATCGTCTGCTGAAGGCGATCATCAACCAGCAGCCGGCGGAAAAACCGCAGGATGACGTGACGGTGCAGCTGGCGGAACGCCGCCGCCTGAACCGCATGGCGGAACGCGACGTCGGCGACTGGCTGTACGCCCGCTTCCTGCAGGACAAGGCCGGTACCGATACCCGTTTCAACGCCGAGATCATCGACGTGACCCGCGGCGGCCTGCGCGTACGTCTGCTGGACAACGGCGCGGTTGCCTTTATCCCGGCGCCGTTTATTCACGCGGTGCGTGACGAAATGCAATGCAGCCAGGAAACCGGCACCGTGCAGATCAAAGGTGAAGTGGTTTACCGCCAGAGCGACACCTTGCAGGTCACCATCGCCGAAGTGCGCATGGAAACCCGCAGCGTGATCGCCCGCCCTGCGGCCTGACGGCCGGATAGCGTACGGTAACAAGCGTCAAGCGCCGGCGGTGAAAACCGCCGGCGTTTTTTTGTCTCGCACCCGCTATTGCAACTTATCGCCGCCGGTTTCGCGCAACAGCGGCAGCGCGGCCAGCGAGATTAGCGTCGCCAGCATCAGATAGCCGGCGGGCGCCAACAATGAACCGCTGAGCACGATCGACTGGGAAGCGATGTATTGGGCAAAGCCACCGAAAATTGCGACGCCGAGGCTATAAACCAGCGCAAACCCCAACGCACGCACTCGCTGCGGAAACAGCTCGGAAATCATCAACAACGTAGGAACAGAACCTAACGTTGTCAGAGCAACCATCAACGCCACCACGCTCAGCAACACCGCCGGATGCGGCGCCACCGTCAGCAGCCAGAAAACCGGCAATGCCAACAACAAAATGGCGATCCGCGCCCAGCGGATCAGCGGCAGGCGACCGTAGCGATCGCACCAATGCCCGACCAGCAGGCTGCCGGCGAAGGTGATGATCCCGGCCAGCAGCATCGCCGCATACCCGTAGGTCTGCGCCATCCCCAGATACTTGACCGCAAAGGTGCCCAGATAGTACATCGAGATATAGGTAGCGACAGTGGCGCCGATGGTCAACATCACGCCGAGCATCACCGCCCGGGAATGTTTGCGCAGTGGTACAGGCGGCTCATGGGTACGCTCCGCCGGCGGCCGGTCGCTTTCCAGCCCGAGACGCAGCCAGCAACCGAGCGGCGCCAGCGCCACGCCGATGAAGAAAGGAATGCGCCATCCCCAACTGGCCATGGCCTGTGGATCGCCCGTGAGCACCGGCAGCCAGCCGCTGAGCCCCAACGCCGTCACGCCGCCGATCACGCTGGCGATGCCCTGCGTCGCCAGCGCCCAGCTGGAGTAGAATCCTCGCCGGCCAGGCGGCGCCGACTCCACCAGAATCGACATGGAGGCACCCACCTCACCGCCCGCCGCCACGCCCTGGATCAGGCGCGCTGCCACCAGCGTGATCGTGCCCCAATAGCCGGCGCTGGCATAGGTCGGCGCAAAACCGATCATCGCCGTGCCCAGACTCATCAGGGATATCGTCAGAATCATCGCGGATTTTCGCCCGCAGCGATCGGCATAAGCGCCGATCAAAATGCCCCCCAACGGCCGCATGATAAAACTGACGCCGAATGTGGCGAACGCCAGCAGCAGCGCCAAATTGGGATCGCTGGAGGGAGGGAAAAACAGCACGCTGATATAAATAACGAAAAAATTGTAAATACCGAAATCGAAGAACTCTAACGCATTGCCGAAAGAGGCGGCGAATATCACCTTCTTGCCGCCGACTTTCGGTCGCGTCGTTATTTCCTGCCGGGCCGCAACCGTATTTTCACTCATTATGACCTTCCCTGTTATTATTCTTTGAGTTTATTTTAAATAGGCTTCCACCAGCGCTCCCCAATAATGGCTGCCCGCCGCCAGACATTCATCGTTAAAGTCGTATCCCGGGTTATGCACCATACAGCTTCCTTCACCGTCGCCATTACCGATCAGCAGATAACACCCCTGCGGCTGCGCCTCGAGCATGAAGGTGAAATCTTCGCTGCCCATCAGCGGCTTGGCGCCGTAGTGCGCGCGCGCGGCGCCAAACTGCTGTTCCGCCACCTGATGCGCGAAGCGCGTCATGGCCTCATCGTTGACCAATACCGGAGCGCCGTTGATGTGATTCACGATTGCCGTGGCGCCGAAGCTTTGCGCCTGCGCCTGAATCAGCGCAGGAATGCGCGTTAACAGCTCGGTTCGCCACTCGCGCCCCAGCGATCGCACGCTAAGCCGCATTTCCGCGCTGTCCGGGATCACATTAGCCGCCTCACCGGCCTTAATGCTGCCGACGGTGATCACCGCCGCCTCCAGCGGATCGGTATTACGCGAGACGATGCTTTGCAGCGCGACGACGATATGCGAGGCCACCAGCACCGGATCGACGGTCAGATGCGGCATAGCGCCGTGCCCACCGCAGCCTTGCACGGTAACGACGAATTGGTCCGTCGAAGCCATAAAGGCGCCGTGACGGAAGAAAAACTCGCCCACAGGCAGACCCGGCATGTTGTGCATGGCGAAGATGGCGTCACAGGGAAAGCGTTCGAATAACCCTTGCTCCACCATCAACGCGCCGCCGCCCAGCGTCTCTTCCGCCGGCTGAAAGATCAGGTGCAGCGTGCCGTTGAAGCGGCGGGTTTGCGCCAGGTAACGCGCAGCGCCGAGCAACATGGTGGTATGGCCATCGTGGCCGCAACCGTGCATGCAGTTGGGCACGCTGCTGCTCCAGGATTTGCCGTTGTTTTCTTCGATCGGCAGCGCATCCATATCGGCGCGCAGCCCGAGACGCTTCGCACCGGCGCCCGCTCGCAGCGTACCGACGACGCCGGTGCCCGCCAATCCGCGGTGCACCTCATACCCCCACGAACTCAGATAATCCGCCACCAAATCGCTGGTACGAAACTCCTCGAAGCCAAGCTCCGGGTGCTGGTGAATATCATGACGAATAGCCGTGAGCTGCGGTAAATATCCTGCAATGACTTTATCTATCATTATTAATTCCTTTTATTGACTTTATTATTTGTGAAATAAATGAATGGCGCCTCAAGCGCGAGCCAAGATATATCACGCAAAACGTTTATTGGTACCCCTCGCGTCGGCAATACAGAAAAATAATGCCAAAGGGATCGCGCAAGGGATGGGTTTAGATATTATCCGCCAGATAAAAATTAAAAATGCAGCAGGAAAAGCTGCCGGGCCACATTGCGACGACAGCCTGCACCAATGGGGTTTCATCACGTTGTTTTTCCACCAAAACCCCACTTGCTTCACATTTCTCATCCGACCTGCCACGGTTCGGCGGCAAAACTTCTACTGTTAAAACGTCATTCCTAATAACAAGGTCGATTTTTACCTCTGCACGCCAAGGAGTTGTTTCATGAAAAACATCAGGTCCGGACTTATCTGGCTGCTGGTGGCGTTGGTCGGCGCTTTCGCCTTCGCCATGCTGGCGCTCAGCCGCGGCGAACACGTCAACGCCGTCTGGCTGGTGGTCGCCGCCGTCGCCTGCTACAGCATCGCCTACCGCTTCTACAGCAGGTTCATCGCCGACAAGGTTTTTGAACTGGATGACCGCCGTCTAACCCCGGCCGAACGTCACAACGACGGCCTGGACTATGTGCCCACCAACAAATGGGTGCTGTTCGGCCACCACTTCGCCGCCATCGCCGGCGCCGGGCCGTTGGTAGGGCCGATTCTGGCCGCGCAGATGGGCTTCCTGCCAGGAACCATCTGGATCCTGGTCGGCGTCATGCTGGCCGGCGCGGTGCAGGATTTCCTGGTGCTGTTTATCTCCACCCGCCGCGACGGGCGTTCGCTGGGGGAGATGGCCAAACAGGAGCTGGGGGCGTTCGCCGGGGTGATCACCATGCTCGGCGCGCTGGGGGTGATGATCATCATCCTGTCGGCGCTGGCGCTGGTGGTGGTGAAGGCGCTGGCCGACAGCCCGTGGGGGCTGTTCACCATCGCCGCCACCATCCCGATCGCGCTGTTCATGGGCGTCTACATGCGTTTTATTCGCCCGGGTAAGATCGCGGAAATATCGGTAATCGGCTTCGTGCTGATGCTGCTGGCGATCATTTACGGCGGCAACGTGGCGCAAGATCCCTACTGGGGGCCGTTCTTCACGCTGCACGGCACCACCCTGACCTGGGTGCTGGTGATCTACGGCTTCGTCGCCTCGGTGCTGCCAGTGTGGCTGCTGCTGGCGCCGCGCGACTACCTTTCGACCTTTATGAAGATCGGCGTCATCATCGGTCTGGCCATCGGCATCGTTTTCGCCATGCCGGAGATGAAAATGCCGGCGGTTTCGCGCTTTATCGACGGCAGCGGCCCGGTGTTCGCCGGCGCCCTGTTCCCGTTCCTGTTCATCACCATCGCCTGCGGCGCCATTTCCGGCTTCCACGCGCTGGTTTCCAGCGGCACCACGCCCAAACTGGTGGAGCGCGAAAGCCACATTCGCTTTATCGGTTACGGCGCCATGCTGATGGAGTCTTTCGTCGCCATCATGGCGTTGATCTGCGCCTCGGTGCTGGATCCGGGCGTTTACTTCGCCATGAACTCACCGGCGGCGCTGATCGGCACCACGGTGGAAAATGCTTCACAGGTGATTAACAGCTGGGGCTTTATCGTCACGCCGGAAACGCTGGCGCTGATCGCCAAAGAGGTGGGTGAAAATTCAATACTGTCGCGTGCAGGCGGTGCCCCGACATTCGCCGTGGGCATGGCGCACATCATCAGCGAGGTGTTCAACAGCCGGGCGATGATGGCGTTCTGGTACCACTTCGCCATTCTGTTCGAAGCGCTGTTCATCCTGACCGCCGTCGACGCCGGCACCCGCGCCTGCCGCTTTATGGTGCAGGATCTGGTAGGCGTGGCGGTGCCGCAGTTGGCCAACAACCGCTCCTGGTTCGGCAACCTGGCGGGCACCACGGTGGCGGTAGCCGGCTGGGGCTTCTTCGTGTATCAGGGGGTGGTCGATCCGCTCGGCGGCATCAATACCCTGTGGCCACTGTTCGGCATCGGCAACCAGATGCTGGCATCGATGGCGCTGATCCTCGGCACCGTGGTGCTGTTCAAGATGAAGAAGCAGCGCTACGCCTGGGTCACCATTCTGCCGACCGCCTGGCTGTTCGTCACCTCGATGACCGCCGGCTGGCAGAAGATCTTCCATGAGAAACCGAGCATCGGTTTCCTGGCGCAAGCGAAGAAATTTTCAACCGGCATTGAGCAAGGCACGATCATTGCGCCGGCCAAGTCGCTGAAGGACATGGAGACCATCGTGTTCAGCAACCAGATCAACGCCGCGCTGTGCGGGTTCTTTATGCTGGTGGCGGTGACCATGCTGATCGCCGCTTTCTTCGCCATCCGCCGGGCGCTGCGTTCCGAACAACCGACGGCGCACGAGGTGGGCGCCGCGCTGCGGGAGGAGACCGGCCGCGGCTGAGTCTCGCCGTTAGGAGAAACGGCCGGCCTCTTGAGCAGTGCGCTGCTTAAGGGGTTGGGCCGTTAACGGACGACAGTTTGTCTGAAGATGTCTCCCCCAGGAATATTGTCTTCACCGACCCGCTTCTTGATTTCCGTCGCCAGGTACGGCGAAGCACCGCTCGCCAGTGCGCCCGCCAGGTTATTGCCCGCCAGCGCCGTCAGCGCCCCCGTTACCGCCTGCGCCGCCTTCTGCAGATCGCTGCCGGTACCGTATTGCCGCATCGCGTTGTCATACGCCTGCTTCATCACCGCCGCATCGTTCGTCGGTTTGCCGCTCTTCTCAAGCTGCTCTCTGGCCTGCGCCAGCGCCGCCGGGTCTTTCTGTGCCTTCAGCCCGGCGATATCGCCCTGCGTGCGGATGACGTCCATCGCCTGGCCGCCAATCTCGCCGATAAGCTGCGCCTGCTTCAGCCGGTTCTGCTCCTTCTCCTTGTTGAATATCGGGCTGATGCTGCCGTCGTTGGCATGTTCGGTATCCCGGTTTAGCTGCGCCACATCCTGCTGCTGTTTGTCGGTGTCACGGACTATCAGCGTTCCCTCACTGACCCCGGCTTTTGTCGTGCCCTCGGCATGCCCGCTGTTGTTGGCGCCCGACAGCATGCCGCCGGCCGTGTTGGTCAACAGCTCTTTGCCCACCGGCCCGCCGGTGCTGAAGCTGCCGCCGCTGTGCGTCGCGCTGTAGTCCGCCTGGTTGTGGATGTCCTTCCAGCCCAGCGTGCCGGTATCGAGGCGGTTGTTCTCTTTGTCTGCCGTGCTGGCTATCACCGCGCCGTCGAGCTGGGTATGTTCTTTGACCTTGACGTCATACCCGCCTTTGCCGGCAAACAGCCCGGTCTGCTCTTTTACCGAGTCGAAGTTGCTGTGCAGCTTGTCCTTGCTGGCACTCACGTTGGCGGAGCCGGTCATCGAGCCGAAGGTGAAACTGCCGCCCGCGCTGGCGTTTTGCTGTTTGGCATCATAGCGGTCGCTATCCTGTTCACTTTGCAGCGTCAGGTTGCGGCCCACGTCGACGGTAACCTTTTCGCCGCTGGCCTGCGCGCCTTTCAATTTGGTGTCGCGGCCGCTGGTCAGGCTGAGATGGCTGCCCGCATCCAGGGTAGTTTCGGTATGGGTCAGGCCGTTGCCGCTCTCATGCCCCTTGCCGGCATTGACGCCGGCCGAGACGCTGATGCCATAACCGCCCGAGCCGGCGCCGATACCGACGCCAACGTTGCCACCTTTGCTGCTGTTCTTGCCGACGGTGCTTTCGCTGTTCTGCGCAGATTGCAAGCTGATGTCCCGCGCCGCATCGAGCGACAGGTCTTTGCCCGCTTTCAGCTGACTGCCGGTGATGGCGATATCGCCACTCTGTGCGTTGTGGTTTTTACCGGTCGCCGTTATCGACAGGTTTTGCCCGGCAGTGAGCGTGCTGCCCTGCGACTGGCTACTGTCGGTACGGGTTTCGCTCTTCGACGACTGACTGCCGTAAGAGGCGCTGATGCCCACTGTGTTGGTGGCGCCTTTCCCCGCATCTGTGTTGAGTTTGTCGAGTTCAACGGCCTGTGCCGCCTGCACGCCGGACAGCGCCGCCTTGGTGTTTTGCAGTGCGTTCAGACGCCCGTCGCCCTCTTTTCTTGCCTGTTGCGCCGAGCTGACGGCGGTGTTGAGTGCACCGCCCACGGTGCCCGACAGCGCCACGCTCAGGCCGCTTTGCTTCTGCTCAAAGGTTTCTTTGCGCGTGCGTTGATCGTAGCCGGGATCGATAGTCACGCTGTCGCCGGTCAGGGCCAGATCCTTGCCCGCCACCAGATCGGCACCGCCAATGTGCAGTTGGTTGCCCGCCGTGATATTGACGCTGCCCTGGCTGCTGCCGACGGTACTGACGCTTTGGCTCTGGGTGGTGGCTTTCTCGTCGATTTCGTGTTTGCTCGACTGCTTGCCTATCGTGAAGCCGATGCCGCCGCTACCCAGCAGGCCGCTCTTTTTCTTCTCTTCCAGCAGGTAATGTGTGTCGGTCTCGGTGGCCGCACCGATATCGACATTACGGCCGGCCTGCAGGTTCACGTCCCGGTCGGCGGCAATGGCCGAGCCGGTGACCGTCAGATCATTACCGGCGCTGACGCTGACGCTGTCGCCGCTCAGCAGCGTGCCTTTCTCACGCGTGGTGGCATCGCGCGCTACGCTGTGGCTGCTGCTTTTTTTCAGGAAGCCTTTTTTCTCCGAACGCTCCTCACTGTAGCGCGACTCTCGCTCGGTAGCCGTATTGAGGGTGACATCGTTTTTCGCCTGCAGGGCGATGGCACCCTGGTCGCTGTGCAGGGTGCTGCCGGTAATAGTGACGTCGCCCTCTCGCCCGACTACCGTCACGCCATCGCGCCCGCTGAAGGTGCTGCCGGTGCTGATTTCGCGCTCGGTTTGTTCGATGCGATGGCTTTTGGTTTTGCCCTCGCGTTTGTTTTCGCTGTCCAGATCTTGCGTGCGGCTGCGCGCGTCTTTAATGGTCACGTCCTGCGCGCTGATGCCAATACGCCCTTCTTTACTGTCAACCTGCGCGCCTTCGGCCAGCAGTTGGTTGCCCGCCACCAGGGTGACGCCCTGGTCGCCGCCGAGTGCACTTAATGTCAGGCGCTCTTCCTGGCGATCGTTGCTGACTGATGACGTACGGCTGTTGGCGGCCAGATGCGTGGTATTGGTGGTGTTCTCGGCCCTGATAGTGATATCGCCGCCGGCCTGTACGCGGGTGCTGCCGCCGGCCTTGGCCTGGCTGCCAGCGAACGTAACGTCCCGCCCGGCCGAAAGGTTAAGGTTGCCGCCGGCGTTAAGCTCGCTCCCCTGTGCTTGCTGCCATTCGCCGCTCACGCGCGCCATCCGGGAGCCTGCCGCTTCCGTGCCGCCACGGGTGCGGTTGCCCATTGCCCCCGAGATAACCTCAAGGTCGGCGATATGGCTGCTTTTCGCGGCGGTGATGGTCAGATCGTTACGCGCGCTCAGGCTGAGCGTATCGGTCGCATCCAGTTTCGCGCCCGTGAGCGTGATATCGGTGCCGCGCAGGCGAATGTCGCCGGCGCTCATGGTCGCCTGGCGCAGCGCCTCCTGCAGGTTGGTGCTCAAAGTCAAACTCTCTGCCTGCACGTCAATGCTACCGGCCTTGATATCACCGCCCTGATGCAGGAACTGCCCGGCATCAACGGTTAACGCCTTATCGGCAAACAGATTGCCGGCATTGGTGATGCTGTTTGCCGAGAGTTGCAGGTCGCCACCGCCAATCACCGCACCATCGCCGGTCAGGCGCAGCGTAGTCTGTGCCAGGTACACCTTCGGTACCCACACCGTTTGCGGGCCGCCTTCCGTTTGCACCGTCTCGCTCACCAGCCAGACGATATCCTGTTGCAACGCTGCAATTTGCTCCGGCGTCAGGGCCACGCCCGGCACCAGATGGAAGTCCTGGGCGACTTTGCTGCCGTTGTTCATCAGTTGCTGATACTGCTCCATCGCATCCCAGGCCTTGACGGACGATTTGCCGGTCAGCGCCAGCACCTGCTCGCGCACCAGACGCTGCTCGTAAAAGCCATCGCCCAGGCGCTTATGGGCCTGCGCGGGGTCATACCCTACGCGTTCTAGCATATAGTCGCTGCTGATAAAGTTGTCGCGGCGGGTAAAGCGTTCATCGGTCACCACCAGGAACGGGCTGCCGGTCGCCGTATGCTGACTAAACAAGCCGTTATTGGGGATGGCGGTGGCCACATTGCCCAGGTGCTGTAACTGCGTCAGCGCCAGCTCAGACGGCAGCAGTGGGCGCCCCAGCGGCGAGGACGGCGCGGCGCCCGGTCTTGTCATTTGCTCGCCCGGTGCCAGCGTCGTATCGCCGTCAGGTCGGGCAGCGCCCTCTACCGTGAAGGCCAGCGGATTGCGCTCAAGCTCGGCGCGTTCGGCATCCACCGCCTTTAACGCCGCATCAAGTTGACTGATTTGCGCCTGATTGACCGTGGTGTTGGTGATGCGGGCTCCGTTGATGGTGACCGTGCCATTGCCGGTGATCACCCCGTCAACGGTCGCCAGCGCCGTGGTTTCATCCCGGTTGAACGTAGGGTACCAGTGATGCGTGTCCTTGTCATAATGGTCAACGATAGCCGCCTGGCGCCGCTCATTAACCGAGTAACCGCGGTTGTCCACGCTGCCGCCGCCGTCCTGCGTCAGATTGCCGTTGGCGGTAATGACGCTGGCGTCATTGAGCAACGCTCCCGTGATGCGCAGCACCATGTTGCCGCCCGCCAGAATACGCGCGCCGATCCCCTCACTCACCAGCTTGTCGCGCGTCACCGTGCCGCTCTCGGTACGTTCGCGGAAGTTGTTGTAATCGGTGATGAACGGCGCGCTGTCGATATCGACATGCTTTTCGGGATCCCAGGTCATCACCTGCGTCCAGTCGTGCTCCCAATGGAAGCCGTTTTGGTACGGCGTCGGGATGGTCGCCAGCTGGTTTCCCCCCCGCGTCTCGTAGAACGTCATGGCATAGCTGCCATCGGCATTCGGCTTGAGCGCCAGGTAGTTGACCCACAGGTCGGTCAGTTGGCCCTTATTGTCCTTGACCCGCACCTGTGCGCGCTTGCCCGCCGCATCAATGGCCAGCAGAGTGCCGTAGCGGTTGGTTTGCGCCGCCGAATCATCCTGGAATGTCAGCTGTTGGGTAGTCGGCGCCAGGGTGCTTTTATCGGGATTGACCGCCGAACCATAAGAGCGCCAGTAGTAATTGTAGCGGTGCCATTTGTAGTCGCTCTTCTCCGCGTCACGCTCAATCACCAGCCCTTCGCGCAGGTTGTTCAGGCGACGGGCCTCGACGGTGGCGTCACCGTCTGCTTCGATAAAGCTGGCCCGATTTTCAATCAGGTCATCGCTGTGCAACTGCAGGCGGTCGGCGCTGTAAATCAGCGCGCCCTCCCGATTGGTCAGTCGCTCACCGGCCTGCACCGTCAGGCTGTGGGTCGCCGCCATCACCGCAGGCGCACCGTGGTTGTCGATAATGCGCCCGTTCACGGTGATGTCGTCGCCCATCAGCGCCGCGGTGTTGTCCAGGGAATCGACGTTCAGCGTCATGCTGTCCGCCTCAAGGCGCCCGGTGTTTTGCAAGGCTCCGGTCGTCAGCTGCAGCGTTTTGCCCACCAGCGTCGCCGGATTGGTGATGCTGGCCGCAGTGAGCGCCAGATTGCCTGGCAGCAACCAATCCGCCAGGTTGGTAAAGGCGCCGCTCAGGGAGAACGTCACCGTGCCGTTACTGCTGATCGTTTCGCCGGCCTGATGGGTGTAGTCCTGCTGCGCGGACAGCGTCAGCGCCTGCAGCCCCAGCAGGGTACCGTTCTGATTATCCAAAGTACGCGCATGCACGGTGAGTTGCTCGGCGCTCTCCACGCGCCCGCCCTGGTTGAGCAGCGCCAGCGGCGAGTCGGTCTGTGACCGGTCAGTATTGATATTGAGGTTGCCGTTGGCCAGGATACGCCCCTGGCGGTTGCCCAGCTGCGTTACCCCCGCGAGGGTCATCTGGCCGCTACTCTGCAGGCGGCCTGCGGTATTGTCGATATCATGAGAGGTGATGTCGGCGCGTGTGGTGCCCAGTATCAACCCACCATCACGATTGTTCAGACGGTCGGCCTGTAGATTGAGAGCCGCCTGGCTGCTGAGCGTGCCCTGACCGCTGTTATCGAGCGTCCCGGCCTTGAGCGCCAGCCCCTGGGTTGACACTAATTGCCCACCCCGGTTGTTGACCTGCGCCCCCTCAAGGGTGAGCGAGTCGCCGCTGTGCACCTTGCCGTGCTGATTGTTAAGCCGGTCGAGTCGGTAGATGCCCGCCCCCTGACTGATGAGCGTACCTCCGGCGTTGTCCAGCTGCTTTGATGCCACCGCGATGCCGCCGCGGCTGCTGAATACGCCGCGTGTATTATTGATACCGGCGGCCGACGCCTTCTGGTCGCCATTACTGCGCACGGCACCGTTGGTATTCTCCAGCAAGCCAAGAATACGCAGCGCTACGTGTTGCTGGCCGTCTATCGTCCCGCCGGCATTATTCAGCGTTTGTGCGTCAAGCGCCAGCGCACCACCGCCCTGTATTTTCCCGCCGCGGTTGTCCAGCCCACCGTTCAGATTGAGCCGCAGCTGCTTCTGGCTGTAGAGTTGCCCCGCCTGTGCGTTATCAAGGCTACGGGCGGCAATAGTCAGCGCCTGGCCCGCCAGCCACTGACCACCGGCGTTATTGATGGCGCCGGCATGTTCGCCATCTTTGGCGCCTGCAACAGCAAGCTGCCCCTGCGCCGAGACCTTGCCGTTGCGATTATCGATATCCTGTTTGATGCGCAGCGCCAGGTTCTGCGCCGATTGCATCACGCCCCGGGCGTTATCCAACCAGTCAGCCGTAAACTGTGCTTCCTGCTGGCTCTGTACGCTGCCCTTCGTATTGTCAAAACCGCCGCTTCTGGCCCGCCAGCTCCCCTGGCTGCCCATCCAACCCTGCGCGTTGACGATATCCTGCGCCTGCAGCATTTGAGACGACTGACTAAAAATCCGCCCCTGGCCGTTATCCAACTTGCCGGTGAACTGCATGTCCAGGCTACCCAGCGCGTTGATGGCGCCCAGAGCATTGAGCAGACTGGCGGCGCGCACCTGCGTGCGGCCATTGCCGGTCAAGGTGCCACCCTGATTGTCCCAGCCGCCGGTCAGGTTCAGGGAAAGCGCCTGCCCGCCGAGCACCACACCGGCGGTGCGGTTGGTCAACTGGCCTCCCTGCAGAGACAGGTCGCCACCGCTCTGCAGGGAGCCGCCATCATTATCGAACAGGCTGGCTGCACCGACTTTAACGGCAAGGGCTTGTTGCGCGGTCAGTTTGCCGGTGCGATTGAGGATATTGCCTGTAGCATCCAGCGTCAGGCCTCCGCCGGACTGCAGCCGCCCGCCGGTATTGTCGAGCGACTGCGCGCTGGCGGTGACCTGCCAGCCACCTTGTGCGGTGCCGCCCTGGTTGTCCCAATCGCCATCGGTGTTGACGGCGAGTGTGCTGCCGCCTTCAAGCCAGCCGGCGGTGTTGCTCAACCCTTGCTTCGCCGTCAGATTCGCATCCTGCCTGGCGACCACCTTGCCCTGAGCGTTATCGAGGCGCTGCGCCGTTAGCGTGAGCGACTCGCCGCTGATTTCCCCCTCGCGGTTGCCAAGCACGCCCGACGTAGTGAGAGAGAGCCTTTGCCCACCCAGCAGCTTGCCGGCCTCGTTGTGGACGTCTCGCGCTGACACCGTGGTTTGCCCATTTCCCTGCACCCTACCGTGATGATTGTTCAGCTCGCCCTCACTGCTCACCGTCAGCATCTCACCGGCGCCCAGCAGCCCCTGCGTGTTGTCCAGCCCCTGACGGGCATGCAGCTCAAGCCGTTGTCGGCCAATCACCTTGCCCTGCGTATTGCCGAGACGGTCAGACTTCACCGTCAGCACCGCGGCGCTGATTTCGCCGCCACGGTTACTGGCATTACCCGAGGTCGTCAGGGTTGATGCCTGGCCGGACAGCAGCTTGCCACCGTCGTTGTTGAGGGTCGTTGCCGTTGCCGTGACGGCCGTTTCGCCTTGCGCCGTGCCGCCACGGTTGTCCCAGTCGCCGGTATGGATATCCAGCGCCTTGCCGGCACCCATCAGGCCGCGTTGGTTATCCAGGCGGCTGGCCGTCAGGTCGAGATTGCCCTGACCGATGATCTGCCCCTGCGCGTTAACCAGCCGTTGTACCGCCAGACGCACGTCATCGCCACTCAGGGTGCCGGACTGGTTATTCAGATCGCTACCTGCCTCAAGCGTCAGGCCGTTCCCGGCCAGCAGGTTGCCCCCGGCATTATTCACCGCACCATCAGCATGGAGCGTGAAGCCCGCCTGGGTTTTTACCGTGCCGCGCTGATTATCGAGGCTGCCGGCGTCGAGGCGAAGAGCTCCGTTGCTGCCCATCGTGCCACCGCCATTGTCGAGCAGGCCACCCACTCGCCAGTGCTGCGCCGTTTCCCCCAGCGCCACCAGGCGACCACGCTGATTGACCAGCCGGCCGGCCGAAAGCAGAAGGCTCTGCGTCTCGATGGTGCCGTCACCGTTATCCAGTGCGCCTGCCAGGGTGAAACGGCTTTCACCGTCACCGGTCTGTGACCAGGTCGCCTGTTGGTTGAACAGGTTGTCGGCATCAACCGTCCAGCGCCCTGCCTTGAGCCTGGCCTGCTGCGCATCCACATTTCCCTTCGTGCTCACGGCCAGCTCACCGCTGTCTACGGTGGACTGGCGCAATGCCACCCCGCCCTCGCGGGCCGTCAGCGCGGTACGGCCGGCTCCGACCTGCGCGCCGCTGATATCCACCCGCCGCCCGGTCGCGTTGACGTTCTTTTTACTGAGCAGACTGCCACTGGCGCGAATTTCGCCCTGGCTATCAAGCTGCAGATTGGCATCATGGACCAGCGTGCTGTCGGCATTACTCCCCGCCAGCAGGTGGCCACTGCTTTGAATGCCGCGCGCGGCGTTCAGGTGCACATTCCCGGCCGCCGCCAACGTACCGGATTGCGTTAACATTCCCTCGCGACTCTGCACGGCCAGTTGGCCACCGCTATACACTTTCCCGTGCGTCTCGATGTCGCCTTTTGCCGCCAGCTGAATATCGCCGCCGGCCTGCGTGGCCGCATCCGGCGCATCAGAGCGCCAGCTGAGCTTGCCTTCGCTGCTCACGGTGAGCGTTTTGCCCGCCCGGACCTGTCCGCCCTGGTTACGCACACCGACGCCGGCTTCAGTGCCAATCATGCGGATACTGCCGCTGTACATGCCGCCCATCTGCCCCATATCGATGGCAAGCTCAGGCCTGGCGCTACCGTCGCCCGAAAGCGGCGCGGCGGTTTTGCCGTCCGCGCTCACGCGATTGCGGCCAGCCACCAGCGTCACGCCTTCTTTAGCCCAGACGCCGGCGTTGACCTCCACCGCGCGCGCCAGAATGTCGACGTACTCGGTATCATGACGGGTATCGCCGTTGAGCCCACCGCCCTCGATGCGCACCACGCCACGCTCGACCTGATAACCTGCCACGCTACCATCGGCATTCAGTTGCGGTTTACCGGTGGTCAGCGTCATGCGTCCGGCGTTGATGGTGCCGCAGCCGTTGCAGACAATGCCGGCGGGGTTGGCCACAATCACCTGCGCCTTGCCGCCGGCCACTTCCATAAAACCGCGCAGCTGGCTGGGATTGTTGCTGTTGACTTCGTTGAGGATGACGCGAGCCGGCGCGGAATTGGGATTGAGATTAGGGTTACCCTGGATCATCCCGGCCATCTGGGTCGCGGCCATCCCCGCCGAGTTGTTGAGGATGGCGCCTTTGGCGTCGACGTCGAACTGCTGATACTGATTATGTGAGACCCCAGCCTGGTTGGGGGCGGTGATGTTGACCTGCGGCAAGCCGTTCTGGGTATTGATGACCTCCGGCCGCTGTGAAGGATTGGCACCGCCGTCCGCGACAATGCCGTCTGCCATGACGGGGCCGGCGAACATCAACAGCCCAAGCAGCCACACTGACCGACGCACGGTGACCCACAGACGACTTCCACCTGTTATTCCTGAACCGATGCGTTGCCCCGGCTCGCTGCTGCAGCTGCGGGCCAGTTCGGACACCACCCGCAACTCCCCGTGGGTGCGGCTGAAGATAAGGCGATAGCAATGTTTGTTCATAGGTCACATCCGTGAGAAAAGTCAGTCCGTTCAGGTCAGCGCAGCAACGCTGCCAGTATCGCGATGTTCAAATTTCCAGATTTACGCTAAAACCCGTGGTCGCGCCGGAGGTGTGGAACCCCGCAGGCTTGTAGAGCGGAACGCCGGCGAACAGGTCATAGCTGAGTCGCCCCCACAAGGCGCCGCGCACCCCAAGCGCGCTGCCCGCCAATTGCCGCCCCGGCAAGCCTCGCGTATTCGGGCCGTCCACCCGCCCGTAGTCGGCGGCCAGATAGAGTTCGTGACCGCGGGCAAACACATTCCAGGCGATGTCGTTACGCCAGACCAAGCCTTTTTCGCCAGACAGCATCTGCTCGCCGTCAAAACCGCGCACCGTGTAGCGCCCGGCAATGGCCATCCGCTCCTGCGGCGTCAGCGCGTTCGGGCTCCACTGGCCGCGCACGCTGGTATACAGCCGCCAGGGCTGCTCACCCCAGGAGAACGGCATGTTGAACCCCGCGTCCCCGATCAGGATGCCGGTACGCGCCGAGCCGTTGTGATTGGCTTCCTCCGGCGCGCGCAGCGCTCCCAGGGCGCCGGTGCCGCGCCGCCAAGCTAGCGACGCATCCAGCGTATTGCGCCCGAGGTAACTGCGCTGGTTCAGTCCAATCTCCCAGCCCGCTGTCCGCCTCTTTTGCTGGGTCATTTCGATGTCTTCCACATAGTTGGTCGAGTGCTTGCGATAGCCGCGCAGGTTGAGCGTGGTCTTGTGCGATTGGTCGCGGTACAGCAACCGGGAAACGGTCAACTGAAAGTTGTCGCTCTTGCCGCTGTAGCGCAGCACCTCATTGGCGTTGGGGATGTTCTGATGGTAGGTGTAGTCGTTATAGTTGGCCGAGAAGGCCCAATATCCCACCGGGAAGAAATAGTTCAGCGTATGCGAACGGTTGCCGAACGGCCCGTGTTGGAATAAATCCTTGCCGATGTTGGCGTAGAACAGGTCATTTTGCGCAAACGGGGCATCAATAGCCAGGGTGGCCGAGCCAAGATAGCGTCCGGTGCTTTTGGAGCCGCTGTCGTCCAACCCCAGACTGAGCCGCACCGGGCGCCCCTCGTGCCAGTTGACCTGCAGATCGCTGGTGCCTTCCTGGGTGCCGGGCACGATTTTAATGTCGGCATTGGCGCTGGGCACCCGCCTGAAGTTCTCCAGCCCCTGCTCGATATCGCGCAGGTTAAGAAGATCGCCGCGCGAGGCCGGAACGGCGTTCCACAACCGTCCACGCCAGGAAACCGGCTCATCAAAGCGGACGTCGCCAATACGCCCGGGTTGCAACGTAAGTGTCAATGTGCCCTGAGTCAGATCCTGCTCCTGCGCCATCACCCGAGTTGTGACGTAGCCTTTGGCCAAAATGGCATTTTGCACCTTGTTGATAGCGAGCACGATCCCCCGCCCGCCCAGGCAACGGCCTTTGGCATCGTTGGCGGCCGCAAGCGCCCACTGAAAGCGTTCGGCCGACTCGCCGACGAGCACCAACCGGTTGATGGTAAAACAGGGTTTTTCGTGAGGAGGATAATCGGGCAGCACCCGCTCAGGGGCAGCCACGCGCGCATCGGCCTGAGGGGTGTTTTGGTTCTGCAGGGCGCGTTCTCGCTCTTGCTGACGCAGCTGCTCACGGGCATCAATAGCCGCCGCGCCCTGGCTGAAAGCCTCAGCCGCAGAGGCGGAAAAAAACGGCACGGTGCCGAGCAACAATCCCGACAGACCATAGCGAATAAAACAAGGCACAGCACGAACGTAATTTGAGCGCATCCTTGGCTCCCCATCATTATTATTTCAATAAATTTATGAGTGAATATTATAAATAATTTAAATAATTGTAATGACACTGCTTTAGTGACGAATTATGAGCCGATAAGGGCAAAAATCAATCGATTTTTCCCGAAAGAGAGATCATGCGGAAAATAAACAGTTCAGCGACAATTAAGTGAAAGGAAAGCCGATAATGGATAATGGATAATGGATAATGAAAGGAGGATGGCGCGTAGCCGCCATCCTTTAGCGATAATAGCGTGAGCACCGAGGAATAGGCGCAGGCCATCAGTTCAGCAGGCTGCTGCCGAAAGCCCCCTGCCAATCCTGCTCGAACTTCTCGACCGCGGCCTGCACCGCCGGCGCGCCGAGGAACTGCTCCGCCACGTCCACCGGCAGCGTGATGGCCTGACAGCCCGCGAGCAGACATTCCAACGCCTGGCGCGGCGTCTTGAAGCTGGCGGCCAGCACCTGCGCCGACGGCGCGTGCAGGCTCAACAGCTGCTGCAGCTCGTGCACCATTTCGATACCGTCGCCGCCCTGCGCATCCACGCGGTTGACATAAGGCGCCACATATTCCGCCCCGGCCAATGCCGCCAACAGCCCCTGCCCGGCGCCGTATACCGCAGTGCCCAGCGTCGGGATGGACATCGTTTTGAGTTTCTTGATCGCCGCCAATCCTTCGGCGGTCGCCGGGATCTTCACCACCAGCCCCGGCACACGCTGGCTGAGCAGCGCCGCCTCAGCCACCATGCGCTCTGCATCGGTCGCCATCACCTGCGCAAACAGCTTGCCGGTGCCGCCGAGGGCGTCGCGCAGCGCGGGCAGCACTTCCCAGATCGGCTTGCCTTCTTTCGCCACGATGCTCGGGTTGGTGGTGACGCCGTGCAACGGCAGAATGCGCGCCAGGCGTTTTACCGCAGTCACATCGGCGGTATCGAGATAAAGCTCCATCACGGACTCCTCTGTCTTGTTCTGTGGGCGGATTCAAACTCTGATCATCATAGGGTAAAAAACCCGCAAACCTTTGACCAAAATCAATTCAACTTTCATTCGAAACATCTTTAATGGCGAAAGATTCAGCAACGCCAAACGGGTGACTCATGTTCTTTAATCTGCAGCGCTATTCGACCCATGACGGCCCCGGCATTCGCAGCGTGGTCTTTTTAAAAGGCTGCCCGCTGAGCTGCCGCTGGTGTCAGAACCCGGAAAGCCGCTCGCGCCACGCGGATCTGCTGTTTGACCAGCGCCTGTGTCTGAGCGGCTGCACGCTGTGTGCCGCGCGCTGCCCACAAGGCCTGCAGCCCACTTTGGACGGCGCGCTGACGCTGCAACGCGAGCACATCAACGCCGAGGATTATGCGGCCCTGGCCGCCGTCTGCCCGACCGGCGCACTCAGCCTGTGCGGCAGCGCGATCAATCCCGACGATATCATGGCCGAGGTGATGCGGGATAAGCCTTTCTATCTGCGTACCGGTGGCGGTTTAACGCTGTCCGGCGGCGAACCCTTTATGCAACCGGAGGTGGCGGCAGAGCTGCTGCGGCGCGGCCGCGAGGCCGGCATCCACACCGCCGTCGAGTCCTGTCTGCACGTGCCGTGGCGTTACATCACCCCTTCGCTGCCGTGGCTGGACCTGCTGTTGGCCGATCTCAAGCACACCGACGAAGCGCGCTTCAGAACCTGGACCGGCGGCTCCGCCCGCCGGGTACTGAACAACTTCCGCCGTCTGGCGGCGCATGGCGTGCAGATGACCGTGCGCGTGCCGCTGATCCCCGATTTCAACGCCGATCGCCGCTCAGTCCGCGCGATCGTCGACTTCGCCGCCGACGAGATCGGCGTATCGGAGATCCACTTTCTGCCGTACCACACGCTGGGCATCAACAAGTATCACCTGCTCGGAGAGCCCTACCGCGCCGCCCGCACGCCGCTGGACGCGCCGGATTTGCTGGCCTTCGCCGAAGCCTATGCCGGCGCCAAAGGCCTGACCGCCATTTTGCGAGGATAACGCCATGACCACGTTGGATTTGACCACCCTAAGCGCCCGCATCCAGGCGCACAAGAAAGCGCTGATTCACATCGTCAAACCGCCGGTGTGCACCGAGCGTGCGCAGCACTATACCGAAGCCTATCAACAGCATCAGGATCGGCCACTGCCGGTACGTCGCGCGCTGGCGCTGGCTAACCATCTGGCGAAGCGCACCATCTGGATCGCTAACGACGAGCTGATCGTCGGCAACCAGGCCAGCGAGCTGCGCGCCGCGCCGATCTTCCCCGAATACACCGTCGGCTGGGTAGAGAACGAGATCGACCAGCTAGCCGACCGGCCGGGCGCCGGTTTTTCGGTCAGCGAAGAGAACAAGGCGATTTTGCATCGCCTGTGCCCCTGGTGGCGCGGCCAAACGGTGCAGGATCGCTGCTACGGCATGTTCACCGACGAGCAAAAGGCGCTGCTGGCCACCGGCATCATCAAGGCCGAGGGCAACATGACCTCCGGCGACGCCCACCTGGCGGTTAACTTCCCGCTGCTGCTGGAGAAAGGTCTCGACGGCCTGCGTGAAAAAGTGAACGCGCGCCGCAGCCGTCTGCACCTGACCGAGTGGGAAGATCTGCACAAAGCGCAGTTTCTCAACGCCATCGACATCGTGCTGGCGGCGCTGAGCGAGCACATCCTGCGCTTCGCCCGCCTCGCGCGCGACATGGCGCAAAACGAACCGCGCGACTGGCGGCGCACCGAACTGCTGGCCCTCGCGGATAACTGTGAACAGATCGCCCATCGCCCGCCGCAAACCTTCTGGCAGGCGCTGCAGCTGTGCTATTTCATCCAGCTGACGTTGCAGATCGAATCCAATGGCCATTCGGTTTCCTTCGGCCGCCTCGATCAATACCTCTATCCCTGGTATCGGCGTGACGTGGAGCTGGAGCAAAAGCTGGCGCGGGAAGACGCCATCGAGCTGTTGCACAGCTGCTGGCTGAAGCTGCTGGAGGTCAACAAGATCCGCTCCGGCTCGCATTCCAAGGCTTCCGCCGGCAGCCCGCTGTACCAGAACGTCACCATCGGCGGACAGAAGCTGATCGACGGGCGGCCGTGCGATGCGGTCAACCCGCTGTCCTATGCCATTCTCGAGTCCTGCGGCCGCCTGCGTTCCACCCAGCCCAACCTCAGCGTGCGTTACCATGCCGGGATGAGCGCCGACTTCCTCGACGCCTGCGTGCAGGTGATCCGCTGCGGTTTCGGCATGCCGGCGTTCAACAACGACGAAATCGTCATTCCCGAATTCATCAGGCTGGGGGTTGAGCCGCAAGACGCTTACGACTACGCCGCCATCGGCTGCATCGAGACCGCCGTCGGCGGCAAATGGGGCTATCGCTGCACCGGCATGAGCTTCATCAACTTCGCCCGCGTGCTGCTGGCGGCGCTGGAACAGGGCCGCGACGCGACCTCCGGGCAGATCTTCCTGCCGCAGGCACAGGCGCTATCCAAAGGAAACTTCGCCGATTTCGAGCAGGTCTTAGCCGCCTGGGACCGGCAAATCCGCTACTACACGCGCAAGTCGATCGAGATCGAATGCGTGGTGGACAGCGTGCTGGAAGAGAATGCCCACGATATCCTCTGTTCCGCGCTGGTGGATGACTGCATCGAACGCGGTAAAAGCATCAAGCAAGGTGGCGCCAAATACGATTGGGTTTCCGGCCTGCAGGTCGGCATCGCCAACCTGGGCAATAGCCTGGCGGCGGTGCGCAAACTGGTGTTTGACCAGGGGGCGATCGGCCAGCAACAGCTGGCGGCGGCGCTGGCCGACGACTTCGCCGGGCTGGATGGCGAACAGCTGCGCCAGCGGCTGCTCAACGCCGCGCCTAAATACGGCAACGACGTGGACGAGGTCGATCGGCTGCTGGTGCGCGCCTACCAAACCTATATCGAAGAACTGAAGCAGTATCGCAACACCCGCTTCGGCCGCGGGCCGATCGGCGGTGGTTACTACGCCGGCACTTCGTCGATCTCGGCCAACGTGCCCTTCGGCGCCGCCACTGCGGCCACGCCCGATGGACGCAAGGCGCACACGCCACTGGCGGAAGGCGCCAGCCCAGCGTCAGGTACCGATCACCTGGGGCCGACGGCGGTGTTCAATTCGCTCGCCAAGTTGCCGACCGAGGCGATCCTCGGCGGCGTGCTGCTCAATCAAAAGCTGAACCCGGCGACGCTGGACAACCCGCGCGATCGGGAAAAGCTGATGCTGATGTTGCGCACCTTCTTCGAGAACTACCGAGGCTGGCATGTGCAGTACAATATCGTGTCGCGCGAAACGCTGCTGGCGGCGAAGCAACACCCTGACCAATATCGTGATTTAGTGGTTCGCGTAGCTGGCTATTCCGCCTTCTTTACCGCATTATCCCCTGAGGCGCAGGATGATATTATTGCGCGCACAGAACATACTCTTTAAACCTTTGACTCTTAGCGGCCGCGCCTTGGTGGCCGCATCATCAGGCCGATATGAATTTACGACAACAGACCATATTGCAGTTGGTTAACGATCGCCGGCGGATCAGCGTCAATGAACTGGCGCGCGCCTCGGGCGTCTCGGAAGTCACTATCCGGCAGGATCTCAACCTGCTGGAAAAGCGCAGTTATCTGAAGCGGGTGCACGGCTCTGCCGTGGCGTTAGAGAGCGACGACGTCGACGCCCGCATGATGTCCAATTTCACCCTCAAACAGCGGTTGGCGCAGTACGCCGCCGCGCAGGTCAATGACGGCGAGACGATCTTTATCGAGAGCGGCAGCACCAATGCCCTGCTGGCCCGCTACATCGCCGAACGCAAGCGCATTACGCTTATCACCGTCAGCCATTACATCGCCAACCTGCTCAAAGAAACCGACTGCGACGTCATCGTGCTGGGCGGCATGTACCAGAAGAAAAGCGAGACCGTGGTCGGCCCGCTGACGCGGCTGTGCATTCAACAGGTGCATTTCAACAAGGCATTTATCGGCATTGACGGCTTTCAGGCCGAAACCGGCTTTACCGGCCGCGACATGATGCGCGCCGATGTGGTCAGCGCAGTGCTGGCCAAGGGCGTGGAGAATATCGTGCTGACGGACTCCAGCAAATTCGGCCAAATCCAACCCAACCCGCTGGCGCAGCCGGGGCAGATCAGCCGGGTGATCACCGATTCACGTTTGGCGCTGGAGTATCAACATCAGTTGAAACGCCAGGGCGTGCAGCTTGAGTTGGTCAACGAGTAACGCGGCCGCCACCGCACCTATCGCGCCGCGCGGGCCACACCGCGCGCCTTTCCCCTTGCACAGCGGGTTTTTAAGACTATTTACCTGTTTATCCTTCCCGAGAAACCTATACTCAGCTTCGGTAACTTTTGGGCCGTAACCTGCTAATTATTCGGCCGTTAACAAAAGATGCCATTTTTTATATCGATACTGTATGGGAACCAACGGCAGGCCTGATCTATGGTTAACGCCTATACTTATAGGGCACTTCCATATAGCCAATGCTAAGGAGAAGTCATTATGATGATTATCAATAAACGTTTCGCCACCGCCGCTCTGGCTCTGACTCTGGCGTTTTCACTCAGCGCATGTTCCAACATGTCCAAACGCGATCGCAACACCGCTATCGGTGCCGGCGCCGGTGCAGTCGGCGGTGCGGTGCTGACCAACGGCAGCGCGTTGGGCACGCTGGGTGGGGCTGCGGTAGGGGGTATCATCGGTCACCAGGTTGGCAAATAAACCTGACCGATAGTCTTCCGCCGACAGGCTGGCAAAAGCGCATCTGCGCTTTGACGTATTAACCAGAATAACGATGATTTCAGGTCTGTTTTACTTTAAGTCTATGGTTCTTTTGCCGTTAACGGGCTAACCCCCGGCAGCAACAACCTCAAGCCATGCCGCGGCATTGCACTGCGGCATGGCGATTCGCCTCAGCCGCCCGCCAGCTTCACCTTCATGCCTTTGGCTTCCAGCAACTGTTTAAGCAGGTCGCGCTTATCGCCCTGGATCTCGATGACGCCTTCTTTCACCGAACCGCCGCAGCCGCATTTCTTTTTCAATTCCGCCGCCAGCTTGTCGAGCGCGGCATCATCCAGATCGACGCCGGCGATCAGGCACACGCCCTTCCCCTTGCGGCCGCTGGTCTGACGCTGGATGCGCACGATGCCATCGCCCTTGGCGCGTTGCGGTTTAACCTCTTCCTGCTTAATGCGACCGGTGTCCGTGGAATACACCAGACGGCTGTTATCGTCATTCATCATCGCTTCCTCAGGCCAAAGAGGCGCGGATCGCGCGCAGCGTCGCGGCCGGATCTGCAGATTGGGTGATCGGACGCCCAATCACCATGTAGTCCACGCCGGCAGCCTGCGCCTGCACCGGCGTCATGATGCGGCGCTGATCGCCCGCCGCGCTGCCTTCAGGACGGATCCCCGGCGTAACCAGTTGGAAAGCCTGCCCACAAGCGGCCTTCAGACGCTGCGCTTCGTGCGCCGAACACACCACGCCGTCCAGCCCGCAGTCGCGGGTCAGGCGCGCCAGGCGCTCGGCGTGCTCCGCCGGGCTGGTCTCGATGCCGATGCCGCGCAGGTCTTCCGCTTCCATGCTGGTCAGCACCGTAACGGCGATCAGCAGCGGCGCATCCGCGCCGTAAGGCACCAGTGCTTCTTTAGCGGCGGTCATCATGCGCGCGCCGCCGCTGGCGTGCACGTTAACCATCCAAACGCCCAGCTCGGCCGCTGCGGCAACCGCATGTGCAGTGGTATTGGGAATATCGTGGAATTTCAGGTCGAGAAACACGTCGAAGCCGCGCCCATGCAGATCGCGCACCAGCTGCGGCCCAAACAACGTGAACATTTCTTTGCCCACTTTCAAGCGGCAGTCTTGCGGATCGATACGGTCGGCGAACGCCAGCGCAGCGTTCTTATCGGCGTAATCTAACGCCACAACGATTGGAGATGATTTTAAGTCATTGTTATTAGTGTTATTTTCAGACTTCATTTCTTCTACCTTCTGTAAAATGGACATAATCAGGGACTCACCCGCGAAACTGACCGCCGCATTCTACATGCCGGGGACCAGAAATCCCAGCCGCAGCGCGCACCTACGCTCTGTCATGTTACCTCCCGTCTTTGTCATGGCGCGTCAACGAACGCCCGTCAGTAATAAACTACGCAGCGTAAAACGCCGTAAAGATGCGTAAATTGTTAATCAGATATTTTGAAAGACTTGCTCAGCATTATCAGATTTTCAATCGGCACGGATGCTTTATTATTCAACACATCGGAAGCGAACGGCTTCCTTCCTAAATAAACAGACTGGAGTCACCTATGAAAACCATCAAATATTTTGCAGCCGCTGCCGCTATTGCACTGACCTCTTTCGCCACCTTCGCCGCTGAACCGATCAGCAGCCAGCAGGCCGATAACCTGACCGCCACCGGCGTCGTTTCCGCAGGTCACGCAACGACCCTCAGCAGCCTGGAGAAAAAACTGGCCGCTAAAGCCGATGCCCAGGGCGCCAGCAGCTATCGCATCATCTCCGCCGGTGGTAACAACATGTTGAGCGGCACCGCGATCATCTACAAATAATGTTTCCGGTACAGGGCCCGAACGTTCGGGCCCTGCCTCTGTTTACCGCCTGAAAAAAACCGCATTTCCCCCGCCCCATTTTGTTACAGAAATATTAAATTTTTATTACACACTAGACACCCGATCGTCAGTGGCTTAGCTTGAAGGCATCTTCCTGCAGAAAGGCTTTCAAAATGAGCGAGATATCGACACTTACCATTAAAATTCCTCTGGAACTGAAGGAAAAAATCCGCGCCGCCGCCGCTGAAAACGAATTTTCGTTGAGCGTAGAAGTGTGCCAACGCCTGGAAAGCAGCTTCAGCGCGCCCGCCGCCAAGGCTGAAAAACCCACCAAGAAAGCGGATGAGCTGCACCACGGCGAGATCGACAATCAAAGCACCGAAGAAGAGATTGAACAGCCGCTGAGCCAGAAAGAGCTGAAGAAACTGCGTCAGCTGTTGAAAACCGGCGCCAAAGGCGGCAAGAAAAAGTAAGTGATGAACATAAAAAAACGGGGCGATTTATCGCCCCGTTTTGTTTTGTCTCGCCGCCGCGTTATTGCCCATCCAGACCGCGGATCGGTTTAACCGACGACCAGGCGCGGCACGACGGGCAATGCCAATAGAGCGAGTGCGCGGTGAAGCCACATTTGTGGCAGCGGTAACGCGGTTTGGTGCGAATTTGCTCGCCGACCATATCGCGCAACAACAGCAGACTCTCTTTCGCCCGGCCGTCTTCAGCGTCTGCCAGGTGGTAATCCATCAGCCGATAGAACACCCGCATGGTTGGATGGCGCTGCAGCTGACGGTTGATATAGACCTGCACCACATCACGCCCTTCGTGCTGCTCGATGATTTCGGCCAGCATCAGATCGGCGGTGGCGCCGGTGTTCTCTTCCACACAGCGTTTCAGGAAATCCGCCCAGTTGTGCTGCTGTTCCGGCAGATGCCGGTAGCACTCCTGCAGCATCGGCAGCGTCTCGCTGACCAGCTCTTTATCCTGGCTCAATACGCGCTGCAGCGATTCCGCCGCTTTGGCGTAGTCGTTTTGCGCCATGTAGATGCGCCCGAACATGATGGACACGCGCGCACACTGTTTGTCGGCGGCGTCCGCACGCTTGAGCAGGCTCATCGCCCGATCGAGATCGTCGCTGCCCATCGCCTGCAGCGCCAACTCGCAATAGAAGTGCGCAATTTCGACGCGCTGTTTCTCTTTGCCCAGCTTGACCAGCTTTTCCGCCACGTCGATCGCTTTTTGCCAATCGCTGGTGGCCTGATGGATCACCAGCAGCTGCTGCAGCGCCGAGACGCGAAAATCCGCTTCGTCGGTCAACTGGCTGAACATATCCTCCGCACGATCGTACAGCCCGGCCGCCATATAATCGCGGCCCAGCTGCTGTACCGCCAACAGACGTTGTTCGAAGGTCAGGGAGGCGCTTTCCATCAATGCCTGATGGATACGGATAGCGCGGTCGACTTCGCCGCGCGAACGGAACAGGTTGCCCAGCGTCAGGTGAGCCTCAACGGTGTTGCTGTCCTCTTTCAACATATCGAGGAACAGATCGACCGCCTTGTCCTGCTGGTTGGAAAGCAGAAAGTTCACCCCTGCCACGTATTCACGCGACAGGCGGTTGGCTTCTTGCTGTTTGTCCTGCTGAGCGCTTCTGCGCCCCATGTACCAACCGTACGCGGCAGCCACGGGCAGCAACAGAAACAGCAGTTCTAACATAGAGGATTATTCCTTGCTGACAACGGGCTGAGCCGCCGGTTCAGCGGGCTGCTCGAGCTGCAGCTCCAGCCTTTTGATCTTGCGCTCGGCGCGGCCCAGCGCAATGCGCGTGCGCAGGTAAAACAGGCCGCAAATGATCCAGCCGAGCACGAAACCGGCGCCAAACAGCGTGGCCAACAGGGTCGATACGCGATAGTCGCCCTGCGCGACCAGATAGTTAAAATTGACCACCTGATCGTTATGCGCACCCAGAGTGACGGAAATCACGAAGATCACCAGAACCAACAAAAAAATCAGCAAATATTTCACATTCTTTCCCGCGATGCCGAGTGAATCGGATGAACGATGCCAAAACGTGGCGTCCCTAACCCTTAAGTTAGCATTTCCCGTTGCGGCAGGGAAACCCTGCGGCACGATAAAACCACATATCTGCTGGCATATTCGGCAGTCAACGGCTTTAGCGATCAAATTGATGAGAAAGCTTCTCAAAACGTCGAATTTATAAGGATATGGGGGCGACGGCGCAGATTGCAATGGCGGGAAAATGTAAGCGGTTAATGCGGCGCCGATCGGGCGCCGCGTTGCATGTGACATGGTCACATAACCATCACGGCTCCGGCTTGCGCGCCGCGATTTCCTGCTGCTCTTGTGGCGGCGGCGTCAGCGGGCCGAACCAGCGCTGCGCCAGCCAGCAGGTGACCACCACCAGCAGCCAACTGATCAGCGTAGCCATCGCCAGATCGCGCGGCCAATGCATTCCCAGCAGCAGACGGCTGCCCATCACCCCCGTTGCCCACACCATCAGCAGCGCGACGGTTTTATAATGGCGACGCGGCCACAGCAGCCCTACGCCCAACAGCGCCCAGGTGGCGGCGAACATGGTGTGCCCCGACGGAAACGCGAAGCCGGTTTCAAACTGCCAGTGCTTGCGCAGCCAGTTCGGCACCACAGTTTGATCCTGCAGCTGCTCGCGCACCAGCGCGCTGCGCTCTTTGCGGTGCAGCGAATAGAAATATTTGCCGTCCACGCCGTGGGTTTGCTCCAGCCATACTACAAACGGCCGCGGTTCTTGCACCCGATCCTTGATTAACGACTTCACCCCCTGCCCGATCACCAGCGCGGCGAAAAGCAGGATCGCCAAACCGATGGCCGCCTTCAGCCGAAAGCGCAGACACCACAAAAACCAGCCGCAGAGGATAACACTGGTCAGAATGCCCCACGGCGAGGTTACGGTTTCGGTCACCCAGTACAGCGCTTTGAGCAGCGGCTCATTGCCGCCGGGTTGCCAGTGCCAGCCGGATACCCAGACCGCCAGCGGCATCAACAACAACAGCAGCGCGCCGCCCGCCGTGCGTTTTGCTATCTCATACATTGCCATTTTCCTCTGCGTGAATCAGGCAGCAGTGTAACAAGAGTGCAATATTGATAACACGCTAAAAATTAAACAGATAGGCAACCTATCGCAATAATAGGTGGCCAGAAAACGCCATCTGCTGGTTTGCTGAGCACCGCCCGGCAAGAAGTTGTGGCAAAATAGCCGATAATTAACGAAATAGAGATCGGCGTAGCACGTTTTAGTCTTGGTCAATACACTGAACCGGACTTAGGATGCGCGACAATGATTGAATCGTACGCTTTTGTGGAGAGTGACATGCAGCTTAAACGGGTGGCAGAGGCAAAACTGCCGACACCTTGGGGCGATTTCCTGATGGTAGGATTCGAAGAACTGGCGACCGGGCATGACCATCTGGCGCTGGTATTCGGTGACATTTCCGGCGAAGCGCCGGTGCTCGCGCGCGTGCATTCCGAATGTCTGACCGGCGACGCTTTATTCAGCCTGCGCTGTGACTGCGGTTTTCAACTGGAAGCCGCGCTGGAGCAGATCGCTGAAGAAGGCCGCGGCATCCTGCTTTATCATCGCCAGGAGGGCCGCAACATCGGCCTGTTGAACAAGATCCGCGCCTACGCCCTGCAGGATAAGGGCGCAGACACCGTGGAAGCCAACCACCAGCTCGGCTTCGCCGCCGACGAACGCGACTTCACCCTGTGCGCCGACATGTTCAAACTGCTGGGCGTCGACGCGGTGCGTTTGCTGACCAACAACCCGAAAAAGGTCGAGATCCTGACCGAAGCCGGTATCAACATCAGCGAACGCGTGCCGCTGATCGTCGGCCGCAACCCGAAGAACGAACACTATCTGGCGACCAAAGCCGCCAAAATGGGCCATTTGCTCGACCAGAAGTGATCGCCGCCACGGCGGAAACAATCAGGGCGCCTTGCGGCGCCCTTTTTATTGCTCGATTTACAGCATTTTCCTGATCACATAGTGCAGGATACCGTCGTTTTCGTAGTAGGTCAGCTCATTGCCGGTATCGATGCGGCAACGGGTGTCAATCACCTCCTTGCGCCCGTCGGCATAGGTGATGTGCACCGGCACCGTCTGGCCCGGCTGCAGCTGCTGCAGGCCGCCGACGCTGATCTGCTCGTCCCCGGTCAGCCCCAGCGTTTTGCGCGTCACCCCCTGTGGGAACTCCAGCGGCAAAATGCCCATGCCGATCAGGTTGGAGCGGTGAATGCGTTCGAAGGATTCGGCGATCACCACCCGCACGCCCAGCAGGCGCGGCCCTTTCGCCGCCCAGTCACGGCTGGAGCCGGAACCGTACTCTTTACCGGCAATCACCGCCAGTGGCACCTTCTCTTGCTGATACTGCATCGCGGCGTCGTAGATAGACAGCTGCTGCTGCGACGGAATATGACGGGTATAACCGCCCTCCACGCCCGGCACCATTTCGTTGCGGATACGGATATTGGCGAAAGTGCCGCGCATCATCACTTCATGGTTGCCGCGGCGCGAACCGTAGGAGTTGAAATCCTGCGGCGCCACGCCGTGCTCGCTCAGATAACGCCCCGCCGGGCTGTCGCGCTTGATATTCCCCGCCGGCGAAATGTGGTCGGTGGTCACCGAGTCGGCCAGTATCGCCAGAATGCGCGCATCCTTGATGTCTTGCACCGGATCCGGCTTCACCTTCATGGTGCTGAAGAACGGCGGATGGCGGATATAGGTCGAGTCTCCCTGCCACTGATAGGTCGCCGAACCGGTCACCTGGATCGCCTGCCAGTTGGCGTCGCCGTCGAACACTTCGCCGTATTCCTTGTGGAACATCTCGGTGCGCACCTCTTCCACCGCCTGAGCGATGTCCTGGCTGCTCGGCCAGATGTCCTTCAGGTAAACAGGTTGACCGTCGTTGCCCTCGCCGAGCGGCTCTTTGCTCAGATCAATCTTCATGCTGCCCGCCAGCGCATAGGCCACCACCAGCGGCGGCGAGGCCAGCCAGTTGGTTTTCACCAGCGGGTGGATGCGCCCTTCGAAGTTACGGTTGCCTGACAGCACCGCGCCCACGGTCAGATCGCCCTCTTTGATCGCCTGTTCGATCGGATCCGGCAGCGGACCCGAGTTACCGATACAGGTGGTACAGCCATACCCCACCAGGTTGAAACCCAACTCTTCCAGATAGGCGGTGAGTTTGGCGCTGTCGAAATAGTCGGTCACCACTTTGGAGCCCGGCGCCAGCGAGGTTTTTACCCAGGGCTTGCTGCGCAGCCCCTTCTTGACGGCGTTTTTCGCCAGCAGGCCGGCCGCCATCATCACGCTCGGGTTGGAGGTGTTGGTGCAAGAGGTGATCGCCGCGATCACCACCGCGCCGTCGCGCAGTTCGTGCTGCTGCCCGTCCAGCGTAAAGGTTTTGCTGTCGGCCTTGGCCTTGTGCCCGCCGATATCCAGTTCGGTAGCGGCCTTGAACGCCTGCGGCACATTCGGCAGCGCGACGCGATCCTGCGGGCGTTTCGGCCCGGCGAGGCTGGCTTCCACCGTCGACATGTCCAGCGCCAGCGAGCTGGTGAAGACCGGTTCATCACCCGGATGGCGCCACATGCCCTGCGCCTTGGCGTAAGCCTCTACCAGCGCGATTTGTTCGGCGCTGCGGCCGCTGAGTTTCATATAGCCGAGCGTAACGTCATCCACCGGGAAGAAGCCGCAGGTGGCGCCGAATTCCGGCGACATGTTGGCGATGGTCGCACGGTCCGCCAGCGGCAGATCGGCCAGGCCGTCGCCGTAGAACTCGACGAACTTGCCGACCACGCCGTGCTTGCGCAACATTTGGGTGACGGTCAGCACCAGGTCAGTGGCGGTAATCCCCTCTCTGAGCTTACCGGTCAGCTTGAAGCCGACCACGTCGGGGATCAGCATCGACACCGGCTGGCCCAGCATCGCCGCTTCCGCTTCGATGCCGCCGACGCCCCAACCGAGGATGCCCAGGCCGTTGATCATGGTGGTGTGGGAGTCGGTGCCCACCAGCGTATCCGGATAGGCCACGCGGCGGCCGCTTTCGTCGCTGTGCCAGACCGTTTGGCCAAGGTATTCGAGGTTAACCTGGTGACAGATGCCGGTGCCCGGCGGCACCACGCGGAAGCGGTTGAAGGCTTTCTGCCCCCAACGCAAGAAGGTGTAGCGCTCGTGGTTACGCTGCATCTCGATACGCACGTTGTCTTCAAAGGCGTTGTCATCGCCGAATTCATCGACGGTGACCGAGTGGTCAATCACCAGATCCACCGGCGACAGCGGGTTCACCTGGTCGACGTTGCCGCCCAGCCGCCGCACCGCTTCGCGCATCGCCGCCAGATCGACCACCGCCGGGACGCCGGTAAAATCCTGCATCAGCACGCGCGCCGGACGGTAGGCGATCTCACGGTCAGCATGGCCGGTTTGCAGCCAGGCGACGATGGCCTTGAGGTCGTCAACCTGCACGGTGTCACCATCCACATGGCGCAGCAGGTTCTCCAACAGCACTTTCATCGATTTTGGCAACCGGTCGATATCACCCAGCTGCTTCGCTGCCAGCGGCAGACTGTAATAGTAATACTCGCTATTCAGCGCAACCAGCTTATCCATACTTGTTTCACGAAGATCGGACGACATAGCTCCTCCATTTCTTATTGTGAGTAAAACAGGGTAATTACTGAGGTCTTGTTTAAAGATACCACAAAGATAAGTTAACGATTTGATAACAACACGTTTTGCACACAACGATAGGCGGGAACAATCAACGGGAAGAAAGGATCAACACGGCCAAGGGGTTAGACTGCGCGCCAACAAAAACGCCGCAACGATGCGGCGCTTTAGCACGAAAAGGCAGGTTTACAATGGTGCAGCGGGGAAATCCATGCCCACCACCGCCAGCTGATTCTTACGGCCCTTCTTCACCTGGATGCCCATCCCTTTGTGCAGCAGATGCATCTGGCCAGGTTGAACCAGGGCTTTGGCGGTGTGAAGGCGGGTGTCGCCCGGCAGATAAAAATCGACGTCAAAGAAAAAATCATTACCGTATCGGGTGTTGGTTTGCCGACAGGACTCGAGGCGCGAGGCGATAATCTCGCCTTGCCAGCTGTCCTTGCTGAGATAGTTTTTAACCGCGGACATCTCGCTCGAGTTACCGCCGTTATTTTTAAAAATACAGTAAAAGAAAATACCCATCACGACAGGGGTGGCGATCCCCGCATACAGGAAGTACTTCGACATATCAGCCAGAGACATAAGTGTGCTGCTCCATTTTATGTAATTATAAACAACGAGTTATTCGTTACATTCAGCGTTCTGTTGCTGATATTGGTCACCTCGATATTCACCACCACACCGTTCGTTTCCGTTTTAAACGCCGTCTTTGAAAACTCTTTCAGCTTATAAGAATTTGACAAACCTGTCAGGCTGTTGGACACGCCAACGATGCTGCTGGTTATCGCCGATGCCGATACGCTGTTGCCGGTGATACTTTCGCTGAAGGCGGTCACGGTCAGGCTGTGCAACTTGGGATTGAACACGGACTCCGGCGCTTCCAGGGTGATCTTTTCACCGCTGACAATCTTGATTTGATGCGGGCTGTAAATCGTAATGGTTCCCGCGTTGACGTTTTGCGTCCAGTCGCCGCTATTGATGTTGGTGGTAACGCCGTCTTTGATCGATTCATTGACGCCGCCTTTGATCTCGCGTGTGACGCCGCCGGTGACGTCCTCTTTATGGCCGCCGGCACCGATCTTAACCTCCCGCCCTTTATCCAGAGTCTCGGTCAGTTTGCCGGTGACATGGTGGCTTTCATTCCCGTCGATATCGCTGGTGCGGTCGCCTTTGATCGTAACCTTGTCGCCGCCGTCTTTAATGTCGAACGTCCGCCCCGCCTTGATCTCCGCTGCGACGCCGCCATTAAAATAGCCGGTTTCTTTTTGATCCACCGTGGTGGTGCGCTGGCCTTTGTAGTGGAAGGTGGCGTTGCCCGTCACTTCGTCTTGCTGTTGCTTGAGGATAGTTGTCGTCCGGTTGCCGTCGATATTGACCTGCTGGTCATTTTCCACCGAAACCTTCATATCCTTTTCGGAATGCAGCTCCACAGCCTCGCTGCCCGCCTTATCTTCGAAAAACAGATAGCTGGCATTGTCCCGGCTGCCGTCCTTACTGCGGGTCATAAAGCCCATTTGCGTCGCCGCCGCCGGCAACACCCACGGCGGCATGCTCGCTTCATTGTAGACGCGCCCGGTGACAATCGGCCGGTCCGGATCGCCGTTGATAAAGTCCACCACCACTTCATCACCAACGCGCGGTATTTGTACCGAACCGAACCCTTGCCCCGCCCAAGCGCTCGAGACCCTTACCCAGCACGAACTGGTGTCATCCCCTTTGGCGCGGCGATCCCAGTGAAACTTCACTTTTATCCGGCCGTATTTGTCCGTCCAGATATTTTCGCCGGCGGGCCCCACCACCCTGGCCGTTTGCGGGCCATAGGTGCGCGGCCACGGCGTCACCGTCAGCGGGCGAAAAACGGTGGCGGCCGGGATAACCGTAAAGTCGATGCGATGTACCGTTTCGCCTTCTTCGCCGCTGGCGTAGCGGTTCTCGGAGAACGTGTAATCGGCGGCCGTCGTCAGGTATTCGCCGTTATCGCTGAAAAACGGGGCGTTGACCAGGGTAAAGGTGTAGCCCGGCGCCACTCCGATCGCCGTTGCGGTGCCGTGTATCTGTTGATGTTCCACCTGCCAGCGCTCCTGGCGCACGCGTGCGTAGAACTCCCCGTCAGCGTGTTCGACATAGCGGCCCGGCCAATCGTAGACGTCGATGCTGCCCGGCATCGGCGAGGCCGGGTTTTGGCGTGCCTGGAACAGCCAGGCGTTCGGCTTGCGGAAATCATAGTCGTCCAGGCCGTAAATGCCCGGCGTCACGCTGTCTTCCGGTGCCCATTGCCCGATGCCCTGTTCGAGGGTGCTGCCGCCAGACGGAGTCTGATGGTAGGGAATCGTCTCGTAGCCGCTAAACGGCTGATACTGCCCTGCCGCATCCGTCAGCACCAACGTGTGACGGCCCGCCTCATGGCGAAAGTGGTAAACGATCCCCTCCAGCTCCATGAGGCGGCTGATGAAGTCGAGACTGCTCTCCTGATACTGAACGCAGTAATCCCACACCCGATAGTGACCGGTGAGTTTATCCTCTACGTTCACCTGATATTCGCTGAGCAAAGCACGCACCGTTTGCGGCACCGTCTGGCCCTGGAAGATGCGCAGATTGCGATCGCGCTTCATCGGCCATAGATCCGATTCCACCGTCAGCGTATACACGGCATAACGCGTGCCACTTAATTCGACGGCGCTGACGGCCACGCGAGTCACCTTGCCATTGATATGGCGATCCGCTGACAGCAGCCCCGTCGGCAGAGTTACCGTGACCGGTTGCCCCAACAGTTCGCTGCGATTAATACGGGCATCGCGGCCCAGCAAGGTCAGCGTCAGCGCAAACGGCTCGGACAAGGCTTCACGGCCCGCCAGCTTCCAAAAAAGCAGGCCCTCAACGGGCAATTGGACAGAGATACGGCTGGTCATGAGATAAGCGGCTCCGGTGACAATTGGTTAGCATCACTTTAACTTCCGAGAGAAAAAAAACTCTTTGCCAGAACAAAAACGCCTCATTTTCGGAGGATTCCTAACCAGCAAGACACAGGCCGCCTCAACGCAGAATGAGGGGTATTCAGAAACTTAATGGAAATGGCAGAGGGAGTTTGGTCTGGCGCAAGAGCACCGCAGCGCGTTCCCCTGGCCAAGATTGGATTAGCGCAATTTGCGAATGGGGCGGTTTATGTCGCAGGCGCTTGCTCATAAAAAACCCGGAAAGGCGCTGGCCTGTCCGGGTGTGGTTTGATGTCGTCAACGCGGGGGATTATTTGATCGGCAGCTTGATGTCCTTGAACATGGCTTCGATCTCTTCGTTGGAGCGCAGCGCCACCGCGCTGTCGACCACGTCGCGCGTCAGGTGCGGCGCGAAGCGCTGAATGAAGTCGTACATGTAGCTGCGCAGGAAGGTGCTGCGGCGGAAGCCAATCTTGGTAGTGCTGTAAGTGAAGATATCGCGCGCATCCACCGTCACCAGGTCCGGATCCTGCACCGGATCCACCGCCATGCTGGCGATAACCCCTACCCCCAATCCCAGGCGCACGTAGGTTTTGATCACGTCGGCGTCGGTGGCGGTAAAGACGATGCGCGGCGTCAGGCCGGCGCGGTTGAAGGCGGTATCCAGCTCCGAACGGCCGGTGAAACCGAAGGTGTAAGTGACGATCGGATAAGCCGCCAACTCTTCAATGCTGATGCTGCTTTTGCCCGCCAAAGGATGATCGGGTTTCACCACTACCGCACGGTTCCAGTGATAGCACGGCAACATAATGAGATCGTCGTACAGGTGCAGCGCTTCGGTGGCGATGGCGAAATCGGCGGTGCCCTTGGAGACCGCTTCGGCGATCTGCGTCGGCGAGCCCTGATGCATGTGCAGCGAGACGCGCGGGTAACGCTCGATAAAGCCCTTGATCACGTTAGGCAAAGCATAGCGTGCCTGAGTATGCGTGGTGGCGACGTACAGCGAGCCTTTGTCCGGGTAGGTGTGTTCACCGGCCACGGCTTTAATGGCGTCCACCTTGGACAGCACTTCACGCGCGATGCGAATGATTTCCTGGCCTGCCGGGGTGACCTGGGTCAGGTGTTTGCCGCTGCGGGCGAAAATCTGGATGCCCAGCTCGTCTTCGAGCATGCGCACTTGTTTACTGATGCCGGGTTGCGAGGTATAGAGCCCTTCTGCCGTTGAGGAGACATTCAGGTTGTGGTTAACCACTTCCACAATGTAACGAAGCTGCTGCAATTTCATATCTTATACCATCCTAGGTTAAACACTGCGGCTTACCCGCAGCCAGGTATATCGGTGTCGCCCCGGTATGCTGAAACTCACAAGCCATAAACACCGTGTTTTACCCTGATGGTGAAGAAAACGCCGTTGTTAATAAGCTTTAATAATAAAAAAACTTTTTATATAACCACTATACCACGTTGCAGCTTCAAGTATAGATCCGCGTCACACTATGATAACGATTATTTTGCATTGGTATCAACGTGAAACGGCGGCGGTGGAGGGATAAAAGCAGCAAAGCATAGATCCGTTCTCCTCTTTTCACCAATAAAAAAACCAGCCGCCAGGGCTGGTTTTTCTTCTTGCAGGCGGAATGCGGCCTTACTTCTTGCCTTCAACCCACTTGCCGTCCACGTAAAACGCGGACCAGCCGGTCGCCTTGCCGTCTTTCTCGGAAGAGACATACTGCTGCTTGGTTTTGCGGCTGAAACGCACCAGCGTTTTATTGCCTTCGGCATCCGCCACCGGCGCATCGGCCAGGTAGCGCAGCTTCTCCGGCAGGCGATCCTTGAAGCGAGCCAGCTCTTCCACCAGCGGCGCGCGGGTTTCACGCGATTTAGGGAAGGTGTTGGCCGCCAGGAACACGCCGGCCGCGCCGTCACGCAGCACGAAATAGGCGTCGGACTTCTCGCACGGCAGCTCCGGCAACGGCACCGGATCTTCCTTCGGCGGCGCAACATCGCCGTTACGCAGGATCTTGCGGGTGTTTTTGCAGTTCTCGTTGGTGCAGCCCATGTACTTGCCGAAACGCCCCATTTTCAGGTGCATTTCGGAACCGCACTTGTCGCACTCAACGACCGGACCGTCGTAACCTTTGAGGCGGAACTCGCCCTCTTCGATCTCATAGCCGTCGCACGCCGGGTTGTTACCGCACACGTGCAGCTTACGCTGGTTATCGATCAGATAGCTGTCCATCGCGGTACCGCATTTCTTGCAGCGGCGACGGGCGCGCAGCGCGTTGGTTTCCGCGTCGTCGCCTTCAAGGATGTTGAGCACTTCCGCTTCCGGCACCAGGTTGATGGTGGTTTTGCAGCGCTCTTTCGGCGGCAGCGCATAGCCGGAACAGCCGAGGAACACGCCGGTGCTGGCGGTGCGAATGCCCATCTTGCGGCCGCAGGTCGGGCAGTCGATGCTGGTCATTACCATCTGGTTAGGCCGCATGCCGCCTTCTTCCGGATCCTTCTCCGCCGTTTCCAGCTGTTCGCTGAAGTCGACGAAGAACTCGTCCAGCACCGCTTTCCACTCGGCCTGGTTGTTGGCGACCTCATCGAGGCCGTCTTCCATGCGGGCGGTGAAGTCATAGTTCATCAGCTCGCGGAAGTTCTCTTCCAGACGATCGGTGACGATCTCACCCATTTTTTCGGCATAGAAGCGGCGGCTTTCCACCCGCACATAACCACGATCCTGAATGGTCGAGATGATGGAGGCGTAGGTGGACGGGCGGCCGATACCGCGTTTTTCCAGCTCTTTCACCAGCGAAGCTTCGCTGTAACGCGCCGGTGGCTTGGTGAAGTGCTGGCTCGGGATCAGTTTCTGCAGATCCAGTTCGCTGCCGATTTCGACGTAAGGCAGCGTGCGATCTTCATCGCCCTTGCGCAGCGCCGGCATCACCTTGGTCCAACCGTCAAAGCGCAGCGTGCGGCCCTTGGCGCGCAGCTGATAATCGCCGGCTTTCACCGTCAGCGTGGTGGAATCGTATTGCGCCGGCGTCATCTGACAGGCGACGAACTGGCGCCAAATCAGCTGATACAGCTTCTGCGCGTCCGCTTCCATGTCTTTCAGCTGCTCGGCGAGCACGTTCACGTCCGAAGGACGGATCGCTTCGTGCGCTTCCTGAGAATTCTCTTTGCTGCTGTACTGGTTTGGCGCCTTCGGCAGGTATTTGTCGCCGAAGTTGTCGCCGATATAGCCACGCACCATGTTGAGCGCGTCCTGGCTCAGGTTGGTGGAGTCGGTACGCATATAGGTGATGTGGCCGGCTTCATACAGCCGTTGCGCCATCATCATGGTTTTCTTCACGCCGAAGCTCAGGCGGGTACTGGCGGCCTGTTGCAGCGTGGAGGTAATGAAAGGCGCGCCCGGCTTGCTGCTGGTCGGTTTATCTTCGCGATCCAGCACCGTGTAGCGGGCTTTTTCCAGCAGTTTGACCGCGGCGTGAGTCTGCTCGCGGTTGACCGGTTTGAACGGTTTGTCGTGCGCGTGGGTCACTTCCATCTGCAGCGCGGTTTCACCCTTCGCCAGCAGATCGGCATGCAGCTCCCAGTACTCTTCCGGCACGAAAGCCTTGATGTCGCGCTCACGCTCAACCACCAGGCGCACCGCCACCGACTGCACGCGGCCGGCGGACAGGCCGCGGGCGATTTTTTTCCACAGCAGCGGCGAGACCATATAGCCCACCACGCGGTCCATAAACCGGCGCGCCTGCTGCGCGTTGACGCGATCAATGTTCAGCTCGCCCGGCTGTTTGAACGCCTGTTGGATCGCGTTTTTGGTGATTTCGTTAAACACCACGCGGCTAAAACGTTTGTCATCCCCACCGATCACTTCCCGCAGGTGCCAGGCGATGGCTTCCCCTTCGCGGTCAAGGTCGGTTGCGAGATAAATGTGGTCGGCGTTTTCCGCCAACGATTTTAACTCGGCGACCACTTTTTCTTTACCCGGCAGGATTTCGTAATGCGCTTTCCAACCGTGGTAAGGGTCGACGCCCATGCGATTTACCAGCGCCGCCTTCTCATCTTTTTTAACTTTTTTCTTGGCTTTGTCTTCGGTTGAGTCAGCGCTCTTTTTGCTGGCTGAGCCACTGGTCGGCAAATCACGGATATGACCGACGCTGGACTTCACCACGTAGTCATTTCCTAAATATTTATTAATAGTTTTGGCTTTTGCCGGGGACTCAACTATTACGAGAGCTTTACCCATATTTACCTTTACCTAAATTTATTTCTTCTAAAAAGAAGTCTTTTATCTCGCCGTGCCGCGGCAATTCGTGTCTCTTTTTTATATTGCGGCAGTCTGGCAAGAGATCAACAGATTTTTTTCTTTTGGCTGCCCAACTGCTCAACCTGAACGCAAGTTGTTGATCCTGCCTGCTATTCACTCATGCCCCAGAAGTATGGCTGTGCGAGTTTTATTCATAGCGTAAACAAAACCTTCCACCCGACGCCGCAAAATCCCACACTGTACCTGATAAAAAGCGTCACGCAACCTAATTAGCACGGAAAGACCGATTTCGCCAACCGGCGGCCACCCATGGCCATCCAGACGGCAAATAAACCTTAGTCGGTTTGCGGATAAAAGCGAACCGGCGTTAGAATATGCGCAGCGTTTTTTGTTTGGAGTCTAATAAATGTACACAAATACTGCACCTATCGGCCGCGAGGCCCTGCTGGCGGAAGCAAATAACATCATCCGCCAACACGAAGATTATCTGCACGGCATGATCGCCACCGACGTTGAACAAAAAAACGGCGTTTTAGTTTTCCGCGGCGAATACTTTTTAGATGCCGACGGGCTGCCCACCGCCAAAACCACCGCCGTATTTAATATGTTTAAACATTTGGCGCATCTGCTTTCGGAAAAATACCATCTGGTCGATTGAGAAATGAAAACGGGGGCGCCAGGCCCCCGTTGATCCATACACTCACGCCGTTACAGCAGCGGTTTTTCCCCACGCTGCCACCAACGCAACAGCAAGCGATCGACGCTCTCCGCCGCGCTGCCGGTGAAACGATCCATCAGGCGTTTGCGGCGCGCATAGCGCACGGCAACCACCTCGTGATTATCCAGTTCGGCGATCAGCAAATCGTCGCTGGTGCCGATGGCGTCGACCAATCCCTTCTCTTTAGCCTGCGAACCGAACCAGTGCTCACCGGTGGCGACGCTATCGATGTCCAGCGACGGGCGCTGCTCATGCACGAAGCGCTTGAACAGCTCATGCGTTTCGTTCAGATCTTCGCGGAACTTCTCGCGCCCCTGCTCGGTGTTTTCACCGAACAGCGTCAGCGTGCGTTTGAACTGCCCGGCGGTGTGCAGCTCCACATCGATGTCGTTCTTCTTCAACAGGCGATGGAAGTTAGGGATCTGCGCCACCACGCCGATGGAACCGATGATGGCGAACGGCGCCGCCACGATGCGATCCGCGACGCAGGCCATCATGTAGCCGCCGCTGGCCGCCACTTTATCCACCGCCACCGTCAGGCGAATGCCGCCCTTGCGCAGGCGCTCCAGCTGCGAGGCCGCCAGACCGTAGCCGTGCACCACCCCGCCCGGGCTTTCCAGACGCAGCAGCACCTCATCCTGCGCCGTGGCTACCGCCAGCACCGCCGAAATCTCTTCCCGCAGCGACGTCACCTCGTGCGCGTCCATGCTGCCCTTGAAGTCCAGCACATACAGGCACGGCTTGCTCACTTCAACCGCGCCGGACTTGGCGCGCTGCTTTTTCAGCTTGTCGTCGGCCTTGGTCTGCTTCTTGAACTGTTTCAGCCACACCTTCTGCTCGGCGGCATCCATGCGCGCCAGACGCATATCGCGTTGCATCTCGCGATACTGTTCGCCGAGATCGGTCAGCTGCAGCTCCCCTTTTTGGCGGCTCTTGCGTTGCCCCAAACTGACCGCCAGTATGGCCAACGCGGCGATGGCCAGCACCACCGTGGCGACCTTGGCCAGAAACAGGCCATAAACAGATATAAACTCCACAGATTCCGCCTTTATTTACAGGTTGTTAGTATGCTTCTTTCCATTTTAGCCAACCACGGCGGCTGCTGTCGCGGCTAAATGAAAATTCGTTGCGTCCTGCACGTCACTATGGGGACGATTGGCCACCGAACCAAGCCACCGCCGCACCGCTTTTGTTACAAAAGAATGCCATTTCAGCCAGCTACGCATTGAAAATGCGCACGGATTAAGGCATATAACACCCATTATTCATCAATACGATGAGACAGATTCGCTGCGCGGCCCGCAGACGGTCGAGCCTTCGCTCCCGCCCCGGCCGCGCGTTTCACCCTTGCTCCCCATTATCAGCGGGAGAACAGCCACCCAGGCGAGGATTTATCGTGCATTACCAACCCAAACAAGATCTGCTCGAACAACGTATCATTTTGGTCACCGGCGCCGGCGACGGCATCGGCCGCGAAGCGGCGCTGACCTACGCACGTTTTGGCGCCCAGCTGGTTCTGCTGGGGCGCACCGAAAGCAAACTGCAGGCGGTTCAACAAGAGATCGCGGCCCAGGGCGGCGCCCCGGCGCTGGTAGTGACGCTGGACTTGCTGCACGCCACGCCGGAGCAATGCCGGCAAATCGCCGACGATCTGGCGCGCCAGCTCCCACGGCTGGACGGCGTGCTGCACAACGCCGGCCTGCTCGGCGACATCGCACCGATGGCCGATCTGTCGATGACCATGTGGCAAGAGGTGATGCAGGTTAACGTCAACGCCACCTTTATGCTGACTCAGGCGCTGCTGCCGCTGCTGCTGAAATCCCACGCCGGTTCACTGGTGTTCACCAGCTCCAGCGTCGGGCGCACCGGCCGCGCCGACTGGGGCGCCTATGCGGTATCGAAGTTCGCCACCGAAGGTATGATGCAGGTGTTGGCCGATGAATACAAAAATCGCAATCTGCGGGTAAACTGCATCAATCCGGGGGGAACTCGCACCAAAATGCGCGCATCCGCCTTCCCGCACGAAGACAAGAACAAGCTGAAAACCCCGGCCGACATCATGCCGCTGTATCTGTATCTGATGGGCGAAGACAGCCGCCGCAAAACCGGCATGAGCTTCGACGCTCAGCCGAATCGTAAACCCGGCGCGGCCGAATAATAAGGAGGGTTTTCATGGCGGAAGATCGTCATCAACAGCGCCAGCAACGCCTGAAAGAACAGGTCGATGCGCGCATCGCCGCCGCGCAGGAAACGCGCGGCCTGCTGCTGGTGTTTACCGGCAACGGTAAGGGCAAGAGCACCGCCGCTTTCGGCACCGTCACCCGCGCGGTGGGTCACGGCATGCGCGCCGGTGTGATTCAGTTCATCAAGGGCGAATGGCCCAATGGCGAAAAGAATCTGCTGCAGCAACACGGCGTTGAGTTTCAGGTGATGGCCACCGGCTTCACCTGGGAAACGCAGAACAAGGCCGACGATACTGCCGCCTGCCAGGCGGTGTGGCAACACGGCAAGCGCATGCTGGCCGACAGCAGCCTGGATCTGGTGTTGCTGGACGAAGTGACCTACATGCTGACCTACGGCTATCTGGAACTGGAGGAGCTGAAGGCAGCGCTGCTGGGGCGTCCTGCGCACCAAACGGTGATCCTGACCGGGCGCGGATGCCATCGCGATCTGCTGGAACTGGCGGATACGGTCACGGAGATGCGGCCGGTGAAACACGCGTTCGACGCGGGTGTGAAGGCGCAACAGGGGATCGATTGGTAACACAAAGTTCTGGCCCCGAACGGGGCCAGAATGAGGGATTAACTGCGTTTGCTCGGCTTGCTCGGTTTACCCGGCTTGCTGCCCGGCGCACTGCGGCGGCCGCTGCCGGCTACCTGCGAGTGACGCTTGACCGCGCGACGGATCTGGTTAGCCTTCACGCGGCGGCGCTCGCGCTCGACCGGCATCTTGCTGACCGTTTCCGGTTTCAATTCAACCAGCTCACGCAGGTAGTTGATCGCCGCCAGGTCCAGCTCAGCCCAACCGCCGCGCGGCAGGCCTTTCGGCAGGTCGATGTCGCCGTAGCGCACGCGGATCAGACGGCTGACCTGCACGCCCACAGCTTCCCACAGGCGGCGCACTTCACGGTTACGGCCTTCGGTCAGGGTCACGTTGTACCACTGGTTGAGACCTTCACCACCCTGGAAGCTGATGGTGCGGAAGGCGGCCGGGCCGTCTTCCAGCTGCACGCCCTTGCTCAGCTGTTTCACTTTCGCATCGTCGACCTGGCCGAACACGCGCACCGCGTACTCGCGTTCCACTTCGCGGCTCGGGTGCATCAGACGGTTGGCCAGTTCACCATCGGTGGTGAACAACAGCAGACCGGAGGTGTTGACGTCCAGACGCCCTACCGCCACCCAGCGCGAACCGCGCAGCTTCGGCAGGCGATCGAACACCGTCGGGCGGCCTTCAGGATCGCTGCGGGTACACAGCTCGCCTTCCGGCTTGTAGTAAGCCAGCACGCGGCAAACCACCTCTTCGGATTCTTTGATCGACAGGACATGACCGTCCAGACGAATTTTCATCGCCGGCGTCACTTCAACGCGATCGCCCAGCTTGGCGACCTTGCCGTCGACGCTGACGCGCCCGGCTTCAATCATGGTTTCGATTTCACGACGCGAGCCATGCCCGGCGCGCGCTAAAACTTTCTGTAACTTTTCGCTCATTGAGCAACCTCTAATGTCGCCTTCACAGGCGTCGGGGGGATAACCGCCGCGGCTGACCGCCACAGCGGTAATAATACGTTTATCAGGATCGAACCGCGCATTATACAGGCTTTCTAAGGTGTTGAAACCCACTTTATCGGCGGGGGGCACCCTCAGGCGGCGTTCAATACGCCAAAAAATCCTCCACCGCCCACAGCACCGCGTCAGGCCGTTCCAGAATGCCGAGATGGGTGCGCGCCTCGCCTAAACGCACCACGGAGAAAAACGGCTGCTCGGCGGCAAACATCTGCTGCTGCCGCAGGTAGTCGTCACGGCGCTCCAACGAGTAAATATGGCGGCACGGCAGCGGCGCGCTCATCCCCGCCAGGCGTTGCAGCGGCGAACCGAATTGCCGATAGGCCTGTTCGATGGCCACGCCAGCGGCGCGCCAAAGCCGGTAATCCTCCTGCGCCATCTCGACCTCCAGGTGGCGTTTAACCTCAACATGGTTGATTCCCCCCTGCCAGAAGTCAAACAAGGCGTCTCGCGCCGCCAGCCATTGTTGCGGCTGCTGCATGCGGCTTACCGCCGTAAAGAAAGCCGGCTCCGGCGGCGTCATGATCCAGTCGAGAAACACCATGCCGCGCACGCGCTGCGGCAACGCCTCGGCCAACGCCACCGCCAGCCAGCTGGCGTGCGCCACCGACAGAGTGACCACGTTGTCCAAATGCAGCGCCGTCAACAACTGACGCGCATCTTCCAGCAGATCGTCCGCCGTCAGCGACATCTCCGCCGCTTTTGACGACAGGCCGTGGCCGCGCCAATCGATGCTGATCACCCGGTAACGCTCGGCCGCCAGAGCGATGAACGGCTCGAACACGGTTTTCGGTTCACACCAGCCGGGCAGCAACACCAGCGTTATCGGCCCTGAGCCGATATCCTGATAGTCGAGCGTCACGTTGGCGCTGTGAAATACGGTCATGTTACCTCCTGCGCGTCTCTCCCCGACCCGTTCGGGGACTCTCGGGATGATAAGGTGACAGCGCAGCAGGCATTGATCTATTGAAGTTCGTGCGGAAAAGAACTCGAGCGCACCTTATGAAAAAATGCGCACCAATTGGAATAAGAAATTAATGACGCACGCAGGGATAGGCAGCTGTCAGCGCCAGCATAATCACCGACGGCGCGGAATAATGCAGCTGCTCAGGATGTTCGTTTAAATATTGCATTACCGCGTCGGCAGCTACGCCAATGCTCATCCCGGCCGCCGGGCAGATATTGCGATTGCCCTGCATGGAATAGGTATCGAATACGCCGGCGACGTATCCCATAAACATGCCGCCATTCAACGCTTCCGCCACGGTGGCTTCGCCGCTTTTATTTTTTACGTAACCGCCGGATTCCGACAGCAAGGCGCTGCCTGAATAAAAACCCGCATTTGCCATTGAGGAAAATAATAAGGCCGCTAAAAAAGAAACCTGTTTAATCATTGTTGCGCATCCTGCCCATTATCAATTCTGAAGTATTCAAGAATAGCGGCTTTCACGCGAAGTCGCGTCGTTTCGGCCGATTTTCAGATAATGGGCAAGGTGGCAACAATTTACATCAGCGGAAAGGCGCCGCGTCGCCCGCCCCTTCGCGCACCACTTCTGGCGAGGATTCGGTCAGATCGATAACCGTAGTCGGCTGTTGGCCGAGGAAGCCGCCGTGGATCACCAGATCGACCACCTTACCCAAGTGATCGTTGATCTCTTCCGGATCCGACTCGGCAAAATCATTGCCCGGCAGCATCAGAGTGGTGGACATCATCGGCTCGTTCAACGCCTCCAGCAGCGCCAGTGCGATCGGGTTCGACGGCACACGCAGACCGATGGTTTTGCGTTTTTCATTCATCAGGCGGCGCGGCACTTCTTTGGTCGCTTTCAGAATGAAGGTGTAGTTGCCTGGCGTATTGTTTTTGATCAGGCGGAACGCCGTATTGTCAACGTGCGCATAGGTCGACAACTCGGACAGATCGCGGCACATCAAGGTAAAGTTGTGGTTGCCGTCCAATTGGCGGATGCGGCAAATGCGTTCCATCGCCGCCTTTTCTTCCAGCATGCAGCCCAGCGCATAGCCGGAATCGGTGGGATAGACGATCACCCCACCCTTGCGCAGCGCCTCTACCGCCTGGTTGATCAAGCGCGGCTGCGGGTTGTCTGGGTGAATATAAAAAAGCTGACTCATGACTTGCTCCTAAAATGATGCCCGCGCGCGTCGCCACGCGCGTAAAATCAGACCGCCTCGCCCGACTGCGGCCAATCGCGCCACACCGGCTCGACGCCGCCCGGCAACCATAGCTTGCGCCCCAGCTCGATCCACGAACAAGGCTGATGAAAATCAGAGCCTTGCGAGGCCAACAGGCGGTAATCCTGCGCGTATTTGGCCAGCTGCGTGCGCTCGTGCGGCGCCTGCTGACACTGCGCCACTTCCATGGCGTCACCGCCGTGTTCGGCGAAATGCGCCAACAGACGCTTCAACCACTTCGCGGTCAGATCGTAACGGCCCGGATGCGCCATCACCGCCTGGCCGCCCGATTGATGAATCGCATCAATGGCTTGTTCTATTGTACACCACTGCGGCGGCACATAGCCGGTTTTGCCCTTGGCCAGGTATTTCTTGAACACCTGCGCCATATTGTCCGCCACGCCGATCTCCACCAGGTAACGGGCGAAATGGCCACGGGTTACCGCGCCGTCGCCCGCCAGCCGCTGGGCACCGGCATAGGCGTCGGGAATGCGCGCTTTACCCAGCCGCACGCCGATCTCTTGCGCCCGTTGGTTGCGGCGTTCGGTTTGTGCCGCCAACAGCGACACCAGCGCCGGGTGCGCGACGTCCATGCCCAGCCCAACGATATGGATCTCATGATTTTCCCACAGCGTCGAGATCTCCACCCCGTTGACCAAGCGTAACGGCAACGCCTGTGCCGCAATGGCGGCGGCGGCCTCGGCCAGCCCGGCGGTGGTATCGTGATCGGTGATCGCCAGCACGCCCACGCGCATCTCAACCGCGCGCTGCACCAGCTGCGTCGGCGTCAGGTAGCCATCGGAGGCGGTCGTGTGGCTGTGGAGATCGTACAGAGTAAAAGCGGTGGATTGAGGGTTACTGTCTGTCAAAACGGCTATCCGGCAATGGCTTGGCTTTCTATCATACCCGCGATCGGCGGCCGGACGGAAATCTATTCTTCCCCCCAGCCGTAGGCGTCAGGCGGAGGATGAATAGAATTCACGCTGACCGCTAAAACATTGTGCAAAAAGAGGGTTGACTTTGCCTCGCCGAACCAGTTAACTAGTACACAAGTTCACGGCAACGGCCGTGTCGGATGAGAGTTAACAGAGAGAGTCTGCAAATGAACAAATACATTTCTCTTCACGGTTGGTGGCGTACCTCCCTCTTGCGGGCGGTGTAATCGCGCATAGCTGTCATCTGACAATGCAGATTTCCTGAGCCCGCACCTGATGCGGGCTTTTTTATGGACAGAATTCACTGGAACCACCGATGATGAACACTAAACCACAACTGACACTGCTGAAGGCGCAAGCCAGCTACCGGGGCGACCCCACCACCATTTTCCACCAGCTGTGCGGCGCGCGGCCGGCCACCCTGCTGCTGGAGTCGGCGGAAATCAACAGCAAACAGAATCTTCAGAGCCTGTTGGTGATCGACAGCGCGCTGCGCATCACCGCGCTGGGCCACACCGTCAGCGTGCAGGCGCTGACCGCCAACGGCGCGGCGCTGCTGCCGCTGCTGGACGAAGCGCTGCCGCCCGAGGTGCGCAATCAGGCACGCCCTAACGGCCGCGAGCTGACCTTCCCGACGATCGACGCGGTGCAGGACGAAGACGCCCGCCTGCGTTCACTGTCGGTGTTCGACGCGCTGCGCACGCTGCTGACGCTGGTCGACTCTCCGGCGGACGAGCGCGAAGCCGTGATGCTGGGCGGCCTGTTCGCCTATGACCTGGTCGCCGGTTTCGAAAACCTGCCGGCGCTGCGCCAGGATCAGCGTTGCCCGGACTTCTGCTTCTATCTGGCGGAAACTCTGCTGGTGCTGGATCACCAGCGCGGCTCGGCCCGCCTGCAGGCCAGCGTTTTCAGCGAACAAGCGAGCGAGACACAGCGCCTGCAGCAGCGTCTGGAACAGCTGCAGGCCGAGTTGCAACAAACCCCGCAGCCGATCCCGCACCAAAAGCTGGAGAACATGCAGCTGAGCTGTAACCAGAGCGACGAAGAGTACGGCGCGGTGGTCAGCGAGCTGCAGGAAGCGATCCGTCACGGCGAGATTTTCCAGGTGGTGCCGTCGCGCCGCTTCTCCCTGCCGTGCCCGGCGCCGCTGGCGGCCTACCAGACCTTAAAAGACAACAACCCCAGCCCGTACATGTTCTTCATGCAGGATGATGACTTCACCCTGTTCGGCGCTTCGCCGGAGAGCGCGCTGAAATACGATGCGGGCAATCGCCAAATTGAAATCTACCCGATCGCCGGCACCCGCCCGCGCGGTCGCCGTGCCGACGGTTCGTTGGATCTGGATCTCGACAGCCGCATCGAGCTGGAAATGCGCACCGACCACAAAGAGCTGGCCGAGCACCTGATGCTGGTCGATCTGGCGCGCAACGATCTGGCGCGCATCTGCCAGGCCGGCAGCCGCTACGTGGCCGACCTGACCAAAGTAGACCGCTATTCGTTCGTCATGCATCTGGTTTCCCGCGTGGTGGGCACCCTGCGCGCCGATCTCGACGTGCTGCACGCCTACCAGGCCTGCATGAACATGGGCACCCTCAGCGGCGCGCCGAAAGTACGGGCGATGCAGCTGATCGCCGCCTCCGAAGGCACGCGCCGCGGCAGCTACGGTGGCGCGGTGGGCTACTTCACCGCCACCGGCGATCTGGATACCTGCATCGTCATTCGCTCCGCCTACGTTGAAGACGGCATCGCCACCGTGCAGGCCGGCGCCGGCGTAGTGCTGGATTCCATCCCGCAGGCGGAAGCCGACGAAACCCGTAATAAAGCCCGTGCCGTGCTGCGCGCCATCGCCACTGCGCACCATGCCAAGGAGGTGTTCTGATGGCCGATATCCTGCTGCTCGACAACGTCGATTCCTTTACCTACAACCTGGTCGATCAGCTGCGCGCCAGTGGCCACCAGGTAGTGATTTACCGTAATCAGATCGCCGCCGAGGTGATCATCGAGCGTCTGCAACAGATGGAACAGCCGGTGCTGATGCTGTCGCCCGGCCCCGGCGCCCCTTCCGAAGCGGGCTGCATGCCGGAACTGCTGCAGCGTCTGCGCGGCCAACTGCCGATCATCGGCATCTGTCTCGGCCACCAGGCGATCGTCGAAGCCTACGGCGGCCAGGTCGGCCAGGCGGGTGAAATTCTGCACGGCAAAGCCTCGGCGATCGTTCACGACGGTGAAGGCATGTTCGCCGGCATGGTCAATCCGCTGCCGGTGGCGCGCTACCACTCGCTGGTCGGCAGCAACATCCCGGCCGACCTCACCGTCAACGCCCGTTTCGGCGAGATGGTGATGGCGGTGCGCGACGACCGCCGCCGCGTGTGCGGCTTCCAGTTCCACCCGGAATCGATTCTGACCACCCACGGCGCGCGCCTGCTTGAGCAGACCCTGGCCTGGGCGCTGGCGAAGTAATATAAGGAACACGACGATGCAACCTATTCTTGAGAAACTGTACCGCGCCGAGTCGATGAGCCAGCAGGAAAGCCAACAGCTGTTCAGCGCCATCGTGCGCGGCGAACTGGAGCCGAGCCAACTGGCGGCGGCGTTGATCAGCATGAAGGTCCGCGGCGAACGCCCGGAAGAGATCGCCGGCGCCGCCAAAGCGCTGCTGGACGACGCTCAGCCGTTCCCGCGCCCTGACTATCTGTTCGCCGATATCGTCGGCACCGGCGGCGACGGCACCAACAGCATCAATATTTCCACCGCCAGCGCCTTCGTCGCGGCGGCGTGCGGCGCGAAGATCGCCAAGCACGGCAACCGCAGCGTCTCCAGCCGCTCCGGCTCCTCGGATCTGCTGGCGGCGTTCGGCATCCGCCTGGATCTGCCGGCGGAAGAAGCGCGCAAGGCGCTGGACGATCTCGGCGTGTGCTTCCTGTTCGCGCCGCAGTACCACACCGGCTTTCGTCACGCCATGCCGGTGCGCCAGCAGCTGAAGACCCGCACGCTGTTCAACGTGCTGGGCCCGCTGATCAACCCGGCGCGTCCGCCGCTGGCGCTGATCGGCGTTTACAGCCCGGAACTGGTGCTGCCGATCGCCGAAACCCTGCGCGTGCTGGGCTATCAGCGCGCGGCGGTGGTCCACGGCGGCGGCATGGACGAGGTGGCGATCCACGCCCCGACGCACGTGGCGGAATTGAACAACGGCGAAATCAGCAGCTACCAGCTCACGCCGCAGTCCTTCGGATTGGAAACCTATCCGCTGGAAGCCTTGCTGGGCGGCACGCCGGAAGAAAACCGTGACATTTTGGCGCGGCTGTTACAAGGTAAAGGCGAGCCGGCGCACGCCGCGGCGGTCGCGGCCAACGTCGCGTTGCTTCTGAAGTTATTCGGACATGAAGACCTGCGCCAAAATGCGCGGCAGGCACTGGATATGATCAACAGCGGGCAGGCCTATGAGCGTGTCATCGCACTGGCGGCAAGAGGATAAATGATGCAGGAAACCGTGCTACACAAGATTGTCCGCGACAAAGCGCAATGGATCGCGGCGCGACAACAGCAACAGCCCCTGGCCGGCTTTCAGAATGACATCGTACCGAGCGAACGCAGCTTCTACCACGCGCTGCAGGGCACCCGGACGGCTTTCATTCTCGAATGCAAGAAGGCCTCGCCTTCCAAGGGACTGATTCGCGAGAACTTTGATCCGGTGGAGATCGCCTCGGTCTATAAAGATTTCGCCTCGGCGATCTCGGTGTTGACCGACGAGAAATACTTCCAGGGCAGCTTCGACTTCCTGCCGCTGGTCAGTCAAACCGTCAGCCAGCCGGTGTTGTGCAAAGACTTTATCATCGATCCGTATCAGATTTACCTGGCGCGCTACTATCAGGCCGACGCCATCCTGCTGATGCTGTCGGTGTTGACCGACGAACAGTACCGCCAACTGGCGGCGGTGGCCCACAGCCTCAATATGGGCGTGCTGACCGAAGTGATCAGTGAAGAAGAGCTGCAGCGTGCGATCGCGCTGGAAGCGCGGGTGGTTGGCATCAATAACCGCGATCTGCGCGATCTGAGCATCGACCTGAACCGCACCCGTCAGTTGGCGCCGCGCGTGCCGCACGGCGTGACGGTGATCAGCGAATCGGGCATCAACAACTACGGGCAGATCCGCGAGCTGAGCCACTACGCCAACGGCTTCCTGATCGGCAGCGCGTTGATGTCGGAGCCCGATCTGCGCGCCGCCGTGCGCCGCGTGATCCTCGGCGACAACAAAGTGTGCGGACTGACTCGCCCGCAGGACGCTGCCGCCGCTTATCAGGCCGGCGCCATCTACGGCGGGCTGATTTTCGTCGGCCGTTCACCGCGCTATGTGGACATCACCCGCGCCCGTGAAGTGATCTCCGGCGCGCCGCTGAAGTACGTCGGCGTATTCTGCGACGCCCAGGTCGATACCGTGGCGTTGACCGTTGAGCGTCTCGGCTTGCAGGCGGTTCAGCTGCACGGTGCGGAAGACCAGGCCTATATCAGCGCCCTGCGCGCCCGTTTGCCGGCCGATTGCCGCATCTGGAAAGCGCTGAGCGTGAAAGATCGGGTGCCGGCGCGCGATCTGCAGCATGTCGATCGCTATCTGCTGGACAACGGCGCAGGCGGCACCGGCCAACGCTTCGACTGGTCGGTATTGCAAGGCGAAGACCTGACTAACGTCATGCTGGCGGGCGGCCTGCGCGCAGACAACTGCGTTGAAGCGGCCAAGCTCGGCTGCGCCGGTCTGGACTTCAACTCCGGCGTGGAAAGCGAACCGGGCATCAAAGATCCCGCGCGCCTGGCATCGGTTTTCCAAACCCTGCGCGCCTACTGAATATGGCTCTACATTAATAACGGATAATAACGGGAACTCTCATGACGCTGCTTAACCCCTACTTCGGCGAATTTGGTGGCCAATACGTGCCGCAAATTCTGATGCCGGCCTTGAAACAACTGGAAGAAGCCTTTGTCAGCGCTCAGCGCGATCCGGCGTTTCAGGCAGAATTTATCGATCTGTTGAAGAACTACGCGGGCCGCCCAACGGCGTTGACGCTGTGCAAAAACCTCACCGCCGGCAGCAACACCAAGCTCTATCTGAAGCGTGAAGATCTGCTGCACGGCGGCGCGCACAAAACCAACCAGGTGCTGGGCCAGGCCCTGCTGGCCAAACGCATGGGCAAAACCGAGATCATCGCGGAAACCGGCGCCGGTCAACACGGGGTCGCCTCCGCGCTGGCCTGCGCGCTGCTCGGCCTGAAATGCCGCATCTATATGGGTGCCAAGGACGTCGAGCGCCAGTCGCCGAACGTGTTCCGCATGCGGCTGATGGGTGCGGAAGTGATCCCGGTACACAGCGGCTCCGCCACGCTGAAAGACGCCTGCAACGAAGCGTTGCGCGACTGGTCCGGCAGCTATGAAACCGCGCACTATATGCTCGGCACCGCCGCCGGTCCGCACCCGTATCCCACCATCGTGCGTGAATTCCAGCGCATGATCGGCGAAGAAACCAAAGCGCAGGTGCTGGAGCGTGAAGGCCGTCTGCCGGATGCGGTCATCGCCTGCGTCGGCGGCGGCTCCAACGCCATCGGCATGTTCGCCGATTTTATCGATGACGCCGAAGTGGGCCTGATCGGCGTGGAACCCGCCGGTCTGGGCATCGAAACCGGTCAGCACGGCGCGCCGCTCAAGCATGGCCACGTCGGCATCTACTTCGGCATGAAAGCGCCGATGATGCAAACCGACGAAGGCCAGATTGAAGAGTCCTATTCGATCTCCGCCGGGCTGGACTTCCCGTCCGTCGGGCCACAGCACGCCTACCTGAACAGCATCGGCCGCGCAGAATACGTGTCAATCACCGACGACGAAGCGCTGGAAGCGTTCAAGGCGCTGTCGCGCCATGAAGGCATCATCCCGGCGCTGGAATCTTCGCACGCCCTGGCGCACGCGCTGAAAATGATCCGTGAAACGCCGCAGAAAGAGCAGATCCTGGTGGTCAACCTGTCCGGCCGCGGCGACAAAGACATATTTACCGTTCACGACATTTTGAAAGCACGGGGAGAAATCTGATGGAACGTTATCAGCAACTGTTCACGCGTCTGGAAAGCAGCAAGGAAGGCGCATTCGTCCCGTTCGTCACGCTGGGCGATCCCAACCCGGCGCTGTCACTGCAGATTATCGACACCCTGATTGAAGCCGGCGCAGACGCGCTGGAGCTGGGCATCCCCTTCTCCGATCCCCTGGCGGACGGGCCGACGATCCAGAACGCGACGCTGCGCGCCTTCGCCGCCGGCGTCACCCCGACCCAGTGCTTCGAGATGCTGGCGGCCATCCGCCAAAAGCACCCGACCATTCCTATCGGCCTGCTGATGTATGCCAATCTGGTGTTCCATAAAGGCATCGATGCGTTTTACCAACGCTGCGCCGAAGTGGGCGTGGATTCGGTGCTGGTCGCCGACGTGCCGTTTGAAGAGTCTGCGCCGTTCCGCGCTGCCGCCGCGCGCCACGGTATCGCGCCGATCTTCATCTGCCCACCGAACGCCGATGACGAGCTGCTGCGTGAAATCGCTTCGCACGGCCGCGGCTATACCTACCTGCTGTCGCGCGCCGGAGTAACCGGCACCGAAAGCCGGGCGCAGCTGCCGCTGCATCATCTGGTGAACAAGCTGCGCGAGTACCACGCCGCGCCGCCGCTGCAGGGCTTTGGCATCTCCGAACCGGAGCAGGTGAAGGCCGCGCTGCAGGCCGGCGCCGCCGGCGCGATCTCCGGCTCGGCCATCGTCAAAATCATCGAACAGCACCATGCCAACCCGGCGGAGATGCTGGCTAAACTGGCGACCTTCGTCAGCGCGATGAAGCACGCCACCCGGGCATGATCCTCTTTGGCGAGCGCCCTGCCGGCGCTCGCTTTAACAGCTTGTTTCCCTTCAAAGTTTGTTCCATTTATTTACCGCAAAAATTTGAACAAACCGCCGTCTTGTCTCACAATGAACTTTGTTCGCTATGCATTTCTTCGTTTGACTTGGGGAATGCGCTCGCAGTGGCGATACACCGTCGCGAGTTTTAACCATAACATTGCATGGAGAGTAATTTATGAAGCTTTTTAAAACCCTTTCGGCCTTGTGCATGGCAGCCGTTGTGGCGGTCGCGGTGAGCGCTTGCGCGCCGACGGCAAAATCTGAGGGAACGGGCGGCTATATCGATGACACGGTGATCACCACCAAAGTGAAATCGGCGCTGCTGGCGGATAAAAACATTAAGTCGCGCGAGATCAGCGTGGAAACCTTTAAAGGACGCGTTCAACTGAGTGGTTTCGTGACGTCCAGCGATGACGCCAACCGTGCGGTGCAGGTTACTCGCGGCGTTGCCGGCGTGAAATCCGTTGACAACGTGATGCAGCTTAAATAATACCGACAGGGAGGCCTTGCGCCTCCCTGCTTACGGCTTTGATCAGAAGCGGTAACCCGCCCCGAACATGAACACCCACGGATCCAGACGCGTATCGAAGCTGTGGTGCCCACCATTCGCATCGTTGAAGCGAGTTTTGGTTTCGATGTTCATCCACCACACCGACATGTTCAGCATCCAGTGTTCATCCAGGTTGTAATCCAGACCGGCCTGCGCCGCCACACCCCAGGAGTCTTTCAGATCGAGGTTGCTCAACCCGGCGCTTTTACCGTAGTCGTTGAACTTCTCGTCGAAGAAGGTGGTGTAGTTAACGCCGACGCCCAGGTAAGGACGCAGTTTGTCCTGCTTGTCGCCGAAGTAGTATTGCGCCATCAGCGTTGGCGGCAGTTGGTGAACGGTCGCCAGATCGGTGCCGCCCAGCGTCACCTTGTGGCGGAACGGGGTTGCGGCCAACAGCTCAACGCCAATGTTGTCCGTCACCATATACCCGAAGGTCAGGCCGAGCTGAGTGTTGTTTTTCGCATCCAGCGAACCTAAGCCCAGCACGTTGTCCGACCCCGCATTCGGGCGTACCGTCGCGGTACCCGCGCGGAACAGGAAATCACCAGCCTGATGCGCACTTGCCAACATAGGCGCCATCATCGTCGCCAATACCACCAGAGTTGTCTTTTTCATTATCCATTCCATTTGTGTGGTTAATCTCTCGGGGAGGAATATACCTACTTTCGGGTATTTGTGATCCCATCGAGATCACATCTTATGTGTAAAAATTTAAAATCCTACTAAAAACAAGGTTACCTAACCACTTAATAAATCAAGGATTGATCTGCATCAAAAAATCGATTTTGTTGCAAATTATCTACATGTTCAAATTTCAGTTGCGGAGAAAAATGCGGCTGAGGTAATTTCGTTTTCCGTGTTGGTTTTGGTTGGTGCCGTAAGGAGTCGGCGGGCAATCAAGATGAGCGAAATCCTTAATCCCTGTGTCAGCTGCGGCGCATGCTGCGGTTATTTTCGAGTGTCATTCTATTGGGCCGAAGCCGAAGACGGCGGCGGCACCGTCCCTCTTTCCCTAACGGAGCCTTTGACCCCGTTCCTACGCTGCATGCAGGGGACCAACAGCAAGTCCCCACGCTGTACCGCATTGGACGGCGAGATCGGCACCGCCGTGTCCTGCTCGATCTACCTCAATCGGCCCAGCCCGTGCAGAGAGTTCGATCAGTCCGGTGAAAACGGCCTGCGCAACGAAGCCTGCGATCGCGCTCGCGAACGCTACGGCCTGCCGCCGTTGCCGGTGCCCTTGCCGCTTTCGCTGCCTGAGACGACGATCGTTGAAGAAATAGGCGTAGTGCAATTCGCGGGGTGCCACAGCGGCGTGGAACAGGGTACAATCACCCACTGATTTATCTCTGTTTTCCCGACGCCAAGGAGTCTGCATGCCTATCACGGCCAACGCTTTGTACCGTGACAGTTTTAACTTTTTACGCAACCAACTGGCCAGCATCCTGATGCTGGCGCTGTTGACGGCGTTTATCTCCGTGCTGCTGAATCAGGCCTTCAGCCCCGATGCCGAACAGTTGGCGACGCTCGCGGCCACCACCAGCGATTTCGCCTCGTCTACCGGCATGGGCATTCAGGAAGTGATCCAGCAGATGACGCCGGAACAGCAGATGGTGCTGCTGAAAGTGTCGGCCGCCGCCACCTTCTCCGCCCTGGTCGGCAACGTGCTGCTGGTCGGCGGGATGCTGACGCTGATCCGTCTGGTGTCGCAAGGGCAACGCACCAGCGCCCTGCGCGCGCTCGGCGCTTCGGCGCCCGATCTGCCTCGCCTGTTGCTGCTGCTGTTTATCTGCACCCTGCTGATCCAGCTCGGTCTGACGCTGTTTGTGGTGCCGGGCGTGATCATGGCGATCGCCTTCGCGCTGGCGCCGGTGATCGCCTCCGTCGACAAAAAAGGCGTGTTCGCTTCGCTCAAGTTGAGCAGCAAACTGGCCTTCGCCAATGCGCGCGTGATTGTGCCGGCGATGATGCTGTGGCTGGCGGCCAAGCTGCTGGTGCTGTTCCTGGTGAGCCATCTGTCGGTGCTGACGCCGAACGTCGCCAGCGTAGTGTTGACCGCGTTGAGCAACCTGGTGTCCGCCCTGCTGCTGATCTATCTGTTCCGTCTGTATATGCTGCTGCGCGGCTAAGGCCGGCGCCACCAAAACCCAAGGGGCACGCTTCGGCGCGCCCCTTTTTTGTTTACCCCGCTGTGGCGGCTTCCGCCTGCTCCTTACTCTGAATCAGCTTCAGCGCCAGATACAGGTCCGGCACCAAAATCAGCTCTTTGTCACGCCCCAATCGGTTGATGCGGAACCAGCGCGTCAGCTCGGTGCGGCGCCCCGCCAGTACCAGCTTAACGTTACGCTGCAATAGGTCGCGTTTCAGTTCGTCGATGGCCGCCAGTACGCTGATGTCGGCATGGGTAAAGCTGGCCACCGCGTCCACCACCACCCAGCGCGGCTGGAACGGCGTGCCGTCGACCAAATTGAGGATGCGGCGTTTAAAATACGCCACGTTGAAATAGGTTAGCGGCGAATTGAAGCGGTACATCATGACGCCAGGCACCGCCTTCACGCCATTGTTGTTGCCCATGGAATGGATCATGCCTTCGTCGTTGACCCCCAGCAGCTGTTCCGTCGGCCGGAAGACGGTGCGCAGAAACTGCATCAATCCGAGCAAGACCGCCAAGCCGATACCGCTGATCACCCCCACCAGCAGCACGCTGAGGAAGGTAAACAGCGCCAGGCGGAAAGCCTGAGCGTTGCGACGGCGCAAGACCCAGATGCCGCGAATGTCCAGCAGCGACCAGGCCGCATACATCAGCACCACGCCCAATCCCGCCACCGGAATAAACTGCAGCGGCGCCATCAGGAACAGCAAGACGAAGGCGATTACCGCCGCGGCGATGATCGACACCAGTTGGCTCTTGCCACCGTTGGCGTCATTCACCGCGGTACGCGAGTCCGCACCGCTGATGGCGAAACCTTGCGACAGCGCCGAAACGATATTCACCAGCCCCAACGCGCGAAACTCGGCGTCGGCGTTGACCTCATAACCGTTCTTGGCGGCGAAGCTGCGGGCAGTAAGCATCATGCTGACAAAGCTCACCACCGCCAGGTTGAGCGCCGGGATCACCATGTCGCGCAGCAAACCAGGCTGAAAGTCCGGCCACTGGACGATCGGCAACACGCCGCTGAAGCCACCCACCGTCACCACGCCATGCTGCTGCAAGCCGCCGGCCCAGGTAACGAACGCCGCCAGCACGATGGCGAACAGCGGCGCCGGCCAGTTAGGCCGCCATTTTTTGAATCCAAGCAGCGTCACCAACGTCAGCAGCGACACCGCCATCGTCAGCCAATCGCTGTGCAGCAGGTTACCCGGCAGCGCGTAGATGCGTTCGATCAGCTGCGCCTGATGCACCGTGAACCCCAACACCTTGCCGATTTGATCGACGATAATGGTCAGCGCCACGCCGTTCAGCAGCCCGCTGAGGATCGGCCGCGACAGCAGATCCGCCAACGCCCCCAGCTTGAACCGGCTGGCCAGCAGGCACCATCCCCCCATCATGGCGGTCATCATGATGGTCAGTTGCCAATGGCGTTCCATATTGCCCGCCGCCAGCGGCGTCACCACCGCGGCGATCACCGCACAGGTGGCGGCGTCGGGCCCGACGATCAGCTGGCGTGACGAACCGAACAGCGCATAGGCCACCATCGGCAAGATACAGGAATAGAGCCCGACTACCGGGCTGACGCCGGCCAGCTCGGCGTAGGCGATGGCCACCGGCAAGGCGACGGCGGCAACGGAAAGACCGGCGCGAATATCCGGCTTGAGCCAACCGCGTTGATACCCCAATAAATGCGTCAAACCAGGCGTCAGGGCCTGGAGAGATTTCCACTGCATGCTGTTTTCCGCGGTAAATTATCTGGTTATTATGGCACTTACTATGCGACCTGCGGCCGACTCTGGCAATGCAACCGTGCTTTCTTGCGTAAGTTTATGCAAATTCCTGCTTTCGCGGCAGAAATCCGCCGGCCAAACGCCGATAATCGGCAACGTCCGGCGGTACACAGAGCCCGCCGAATCCGGTATAGTCGGCCGATGAACAGATGATGGATTGATTTATGAAGCAGTTTCTTGATTTTCTCCCGTTGATTGTCTTTTTCGCTTTTTACAAGCTGTACGACATTTACGTCGCCTCTGGCGCGTTGATCGTCGCCACCGCACTGGCGCTGGTGTTCACCTGGGTGAAATACCGCAAGGTTGAGAAGATGACGCTGATCACCTTCCTGATGGTGTTGGTGTTCGGCACCCTGACGCTGGTGTTCCACAACGATTTGTTCATCAAGTGGAAAGTGACGGTGATTTACGCGCTGTTCGCGCTGGCGCTGCTGATCAGCCAGTGGGTGCTCAAAAAGCCGCTGGTTCAACGCATGCTGGGCAAAGAGCTGACGCTGCCGGACAAAGTGTGGAGCAACCTCAACCTGGCCTGGGCGGTCTTCTTCCTGGCCTGCGGCCTGGCGAATATCTATGTCGCTTTCTGGCTGCCGCAAAGCGTCTGGGTCAATTTCAAAGTCTTTGGCCTGACGGTGTTGACGCTGGTATTCACCCTGCTTAGCGGTATCTATATTTACCGGCACATGCCGGCAGAACAGAAAAAATAGTTACAAATTTGTTAATGCCTGCGGCGCTTGCCGCGGGCAGTATGAAGTGATTCCCTCCTTTTAAAAGCAGACTGCTATGACACAACAACGACCTTTACCCAGCGGCGAGCTGGTGCTGCGCACGCTGGCGATGCCGGCTGATACCAATGCCAACGGCGATATCTTCGGCGGCTGGCTGATGTCGCAAATGGATATCGGCGGCGCCATCCAGGCAAAAGAGATCGCCGAAGGGCGCGTGGTGACCGTACGCGTAGACGGCATGACCTTCCTGAAACCGGTGGCGGTAGGCGACGTGGTTTGCTGCTATGCGCACTGCATCCGCACCGGGCGCAGCTCGATCACCATCAATATCGAAGTGTGGGTAAAGAAAGTCTCTTCCGCTCCGATCGGTCAGCGCTATCGCGCGACAGAAGCGGTGTTCACCTATGTGGCAGTCGATGCGGAAGGCAACTCGCGCGCGTTGCCAGACGGTAAAATGAATTTCCGCGTCGGCTTCGAAGAGTAAGCCGGCGGAGATACCGCAAATGCAAAAAGGGTCGCCGAGGCGACCCTTTTTTTCTTTGATGGTGACCGAACTCAGTTCAATTCGGTCGTGCCGTTCAGCTTGAAGCGGATAGTCACGGTGCGATCTTTCGCTTCCTTGGCTTCATACCGCCATTTGCGCATCGCCTGCTTCACTTCACGCTCAAACATATTGCGCGGTTCCGCCGACAGGATGCGCACGTTGCTCACCCGGCCGTCGCTGTCGATATCGAACTGTACCCGCACATTACCTTCGATCTGCAAAGCCTGGGCTCGCGGCGGATAGAGCGGGTTAGCGCGGCTGATCGGCCTTGGCCCAACCTCGCGCGAGTTGCCCTGCACCGGCGCGGCAGGCGCCTGTTTCACCGGCGCTTTGTCGATCGGCTTGGCCGGCGAATCGTTGTTGAACGGCGACGGCTCGCGCGGCTCGACTTTCTTCGGCTCCGATTTAACCGGTTTTTCTACCTTCGGCTTTGGCTTAGGCTTCGGTTTCGGCTTGACCGGCTCCGGCTTCACGATCGCCTTTGGCGGCGGCTCCACAATGGGTTCCGGTTCTGGCTCCGGCTCAGGTTCAACCTGCGGCGGTTCCGGCTCGGCCGGCGCCGGTGGCGGCGGTTCGGCCATCGCGGCGGTGTTGACCATCATGACGCTGATCGGCGCGTCCTCTGGCTTCGGCAGCTCCACCACTTCCTTTACCGAAGCGTAAAGCAACCCCGCCACCAGGGCGCTGTGCAAGCCTACGGACAAAACAAAAGGCACGGATATACGGCGATTAAGGAACATCTTTTTTAGCGGCATAATGATTCTGTTTCCTCTGGTTCGCCAAGTTTAAATGCAAATAGCAATCATATTCAATAACGAAAGGCAAACTATCGCTTTAATCGTCAGTATCCGCAGCGAAAACCAGCAAACTCATAAGGATATTAACCTGGCCGTTGCTTTTTAACCGCCGAATCAACACGCTTCATTAACGTTTGGCCGAGCGCTAAAAATAAAAAACCCGCCGTAGCGGGTCGATTGCGGTGATTAAGCGTTATTCTTCATCGCCATAGTAGAGCACGCCCAGCTTAATCAGCGGCCGCCCCTGCGCTTTGCGATGCAGGTTGGTGTCGCGCAGCGAATAGACGCAGCCGCAGTATTCCTGCTGATAGAAGCGTTCGCGTTTGCTGATCTCTATCATGCGCGACGAACCGCCCTTCTTGCGCCAGTTGTAATCCCAATACACCAGATCGGGATACTTTTCCGCCGCCCGGACGCCGCAGTCGGTGATCTGCTGCATGTTCTTCCAGCGCGAGATACCCAGCGAGCTGGAGATGGTGTCGTAACCATGCTCATGCGCATACAGCGCCGTGCGCTCGAAACGCATATCGAAGCACATGGTGCAGCGAATGCCGCGCTCCGGCTCATGCTCCATCCCTTTGGCGCGAGCGAACCAGTTGTCGGTGTCGTAATCGGCATCGATAATCGGCACCCCGTGCTGCTCGGCGAAACGGATATTCTCTTCTTTGCGCAACAGATACTCTTTTTGCGGGTGAATGTTGGGGTTATAGAAGAAAATGGCGTATTCGATCCCGGACGCCTGGATCGCTTCCATCACCTCGCCGGAACAGGGCGCGCAGCACGAATGCAGCAGCAGTTTGCTTTTGCCCGCAGGCAAATCGAGTTTTTCCCTTACCAGTTCCGTCATATCCTCACCTCAATGGCATATCAGTTTAAGCGCGCCGCACTATACGAATAAAAAGTAGCGGCTTCAAGGCATAAGCGCCAATCCGCCGGGAAATTCGCCGCGCGCCGTTCCCCTGCCGCGTCTTTTGCGCTACCTTGATAGCACCGTTTTATAGCCATGATTTTAAAGGTGAAACATGCTTTATCTGATCTACGCGCAAGACGTCCCCAACTCGCTGGAAAACCGCCTGGCGGTGCGCCCGGCGCATCTGGCGCGCCTGCAGGCGCTGCGCGACGCCGGCCGCCTGGTGGTCGCCGGCCCTAACCCGGCTATTGACAGCAACGATCCCGGCGCCGCCGGCTTTACCGGTTCAACGGTGATCGCCGAGTTCGCTTCGCTGGCGGAAGCCCAGACCTGGGCGCAGCAGGATCCCTATATCGCCGCCGGCGTCTACGCCGACGTGACGGTGAAACCGTTCAAGCAGGTATTCTGACCTCATTACCTGACCGGGAGCGGCGTACCGTTCCCGGATCAATGCGTGCTCTCGTCCGCCCTCATCGGTAGAAAAAATGCCTTCCCTTCGGGCGCTGTAGCGCCGCCTGCCTATACTCTCCTGAACCCGCGGCATCGCCGCGTACTCCGGGAGATCGACCGATGCGACTCGATGTTCACGCTCACCTGTGGAGCACAGAGTATCTGGATCTTTTGCAATCTCATGGCCTGCACGAAGTCGCCGCCTATCGGCAATTGGGCGCCGGCCGCAGCGATCGCGAGCTGGCAGCCCGCTTCGCCCTGCTGGACAGCGCCGGCATCGACATGCAAATCTTGTCGGCGACGCCGCTGTCGCCGCACCTGGAAGACGAACAGGCGGCCGTTGATGCCGCGCGCCGGATCAACGATGAATATGCGGAGCTGGCAGCGCGTTATCCCACCCGCTTCCGGGCCATCGCTTCTTTGCCGCTGCCGCACATCGACGCTGCGTTACGCGAGCTGGACAGAGCCTTGACCCAGCTCGGCATGCTGGGCGCCTGCATCACCACCTCAGTACTCGGGCTCTCTATCGCCAACCCGCTGTTCGAGCCGCTCTATCAGGAACTCAACCGCCGCCGCAGCGTGCTGGCCATTCATCCCGCCGGCCGCGGCGCGCACTCGCCGCTGATCGCCGATTACGCCTTGACCTGGTCGATCGGTGCGCCGATCGAAGACACGGTCGCCGCCATGCACTTTATCCTCAACGGCATCCCTCTACGCTTTCCGGAGATGAAAATCATCGTTCCGCATCTGGGCGGCCTGCTGCCAATGACGCTGGAACGCCTCGACCAAACCGTCGCGTGGGAAGCGCCGGATACGCCGGAACCCCCGAGCTGCGCCGCCCTGCGCATGTGGTACGACACGGTAGGACACGATCAGGTGCCTGCGTTGCAAGCGGCAGCAGCGACATTCGGCACCGAGCGGCTGCTGTTCGGCACCGATTTTCCGTTCCAGCCGGGCGAGCTGTTTCAAACCACGGTGGACTACATCCGGCGTGCCGGATTGCCGGAGGAAGAAGCGAGCGCCATTTTGGATCGCAATGCGGCGACGCTGTTTGGGCTGGAGGCAAACTGACGCGCGGAGCGCGCGTGCCAAGGCCGCCTTATAAGGTTGCGCCTGCGGTTATATAACGAGTTTTCCCCGCACCACCACCTTGCCCGGTTTAATGTCAGGATCGGCAATGCGGCGAATTGCCAGATTTAAGGCCTGCCAGGCGATCTCTTGCAAATCATGCGACACGCAGGGGAAATGAAAACCGTAAATCTCGGCATGCGAAACCTCATCGATGCTGAACAGCGACACCTCCTGCATCAACGGCAGCCGATGTTCGATGCAGGCCTTGATGATGCCCAGGGAGATTTGGTTGTTGCAGCCGACGAAAAAGTCCGGGGCGCGGTTGTTGGCCAGCCAACGGCTCGTCTCTTGCCAGGCGACATCCATAAAGAAATCGGCGTACAGCACTTCCAGCGACGCCACTTTGCCTTGCAAAGCCGCTTGCAATCCAGTGACCCTGTCACGCGCCACATTGGAATTCTCCGGCCCGGAGACCACCACTACCCGCTGCGCCTGCTGTTCCAGCAGCCAACGCCCCGCCTGGAGACCGCAGTCCAGGTTATCGATATACACCCCGCTGCAATGGCGGCTGTCCAATTCCCTATCGATCAGCACCACCGGGATATTGAGCGTTTCCAAGCGTTTCAGATAGGAAGGCTGGTACAAATGATCGTTGGAAATGACCGATAGAATGATCGCATCGACGTTGTAGCCAATGAGTTTGTCGATGATTCTGTCTTCGCTTTCCTGAGACTCATAGGAGTCGAACACCAGGGTGTCGTACCCCATTTTTTGCGCTTCGAGCGTCATCAGGCGCGTCAGGCCGCCAAAGAATGGGTTGGCCATATCAGGATTGACGATACCGATGGTTCTGCTGCTTTTCGCTCGCAGATTGCGCGCGGCGGCATTGACCACGTAACCGAGTTCGGCGGCAGTCTCGCGAATTCTCCTCAACGTTTCCGGATGGACCTTGTCCGGCTGTGAAAACGCCCGCGAAGCGGTTATTTTGCTGACATTCGCCTGTGCGGCGACGCTGGCCAGCGTCGCTTTCCGTCCTCGATCCACTGCCAAATGCAGCTCCTTAGCTTGAAGATATCATTTCGTACCATTCTCGGCATCATGACAGAACTTTGCCCATGGCGCTAATGGTTTACGCCTGCAAGGCGGTTAATACGCGGATCGGTAAAAATATCCAGCTCGTCGCGGCTCTCGGAAGAGAACTCGGAGACCACCGCGCCCTGCTTTCCCGCCTGAAACCAGTGCCGGGTGTTGGGGGCGATGGTGTATTGCTCACCCGGCCGCAGAAGGATATAGCGATCGCAGGTATACCACTGCTCCGCCCCTGCGGGCACCCGACATGCCAACTCGCCTCCACGATCGTTGGGCGTCAGGTTTTCATCATCGACAAACAGAAATACCTCCCCCCAACGGCAACGAAAAGTCTCTTGCTTACCGGGCGTGCCGGCGAAAGGCGGATGCAAATGCTCTGGGCAGGTCTGCCCCGGAAAGAGCACCAACTCTTTCGCACAATACCGGGGGGAGTTGACGTAAGTCAGCAGCTGCAATCCCGACACGGGATAGTCAGCCAGACCAAAAGTTGCAATTTCAATACGTTGCTGCTCGTCTTTCGTCAGGACAATGTCCGCCTGGCGCAAATATTCCAGCGTGGCGGCTTTGGCGTTTTGTTGTTTGTTCATCATTTTCCCTGCAAAGTAACGGTATCGATATCAACACGCCGATATTAAAACCGTCATTGCCCCGCCGGTTTTGTGACCGCCATCTCCATATTGAATAACAACCCCCCAGCAAAATTAACTCTCGTCGAGCAATTCCAACATTGATCACAGTTTAACCACCCGCTTTGGCCCACTATCGCCGCATTGAAATGATATCGTTACCATAAAAATGATTCACCAGGAGGCAATATGAAAGCATTAGTGTTGGCCAAGGCGGGGCAAATCGCTATTGAGGACGTCCAGCTGGCCGAGGCGCTGGGGCCCGATGATGTGCAGATTAAAATTCATTCCGTAGGTATCTGCGGCAGCGATGTGCACTATTACCAGCATGGCCGCATTGGCCCGTTCGTGGTTAACGCCCCGATGGTGCTCGGCCATGAAGCTTCCGGCGTGGTGCTTGCGACTGGCGAAAATGTCACTCACCTCAGCGTCGGCGATCGCGTTTGCATGGAGCCCGGCATTCCCGATCTCAACTCGGCCCAAACGCGCGCCGGTATTTACAACCTTGACCCGGCCGTTCGCTTCTGGGCAACGCCGCCGGTGCACGGCTGCCTGCGCGAAACCGTCATCCACCCCGCCGCGTTCACGTTCAAATTGCCGGACAACGTCAGTTTTGCTGAAGGCGCCATGGTTGAGCCCTTGGCTATCGGTATGCAAGCGGCCACCAAAGCCGGGATTAAACCCGGCGACATCGCGCTGGTGATCGGCGCCGGGCCGATCGGCGTGGTAACGGCCCTTGCCGCACTGGCGGGCGGCTGTTCGGACGTCATTATTTGCGACCTGTTTGACGAGAAACTCGCGGTGGCGGCCAGCTACGAAGGGTTGCACGCCGTCAATATCAAAACCGGCGACCTGGCGGGGAAAGTGGCCGCGCTCACCAGCGGCAACGGCGCCGATGTCGTGTTTGAATGCAGCGGCGCAAAACCGGCTATCGCAACGCTGGCTGAGCATGCGGCGCCGGGCGCGACCGCGGTGCTGGTCGGCATGCCGATCGACGCTGCGCCGATGGATATCGTCGCGGCGCAGGCCAAGGAAATTACCTTCAAGACCATCTTCCGCTACGCCAACATGTATCCGCGCACGCTGCGGCTGTTGAGCAGCGGCAAATTGCGCGTCCAGCCTTTAATCAGTCAGACCTACAAGTTCTCCGACAGCGTGGCCGCCTTCGAACGCGCGGCGGCGGGGCATGCCTCAGACATCAAAATCATGCTGGAGATGGAGTAAACCTATGACGCTCTATGCTGGCATAGACTGCGGTACGCAAGGCACGAAAGTCGTGATTGTCGACAGCGCACAGGGCGTGATCCTCGGTGAGGGCAGCGCCCCTCACCGCCTCATCAGCCATTCCAACGGCCGGCGCGAACAAGAGGCCGACTGGTGGGTTGACGCGCTGATCATCGCGTTTCAACAAGCGGTGACCAACGCCGGCGTCGACGCACGCGAGATTAACGCGTTGGGGGTTTCGGGCCAGCAGCATGGCTTCGTGCCGCTGGACGCACAAGGCAACGTGCTGCACAGCGTCAAGCTGTGGTGCGATACCGAAACCGCAGAGGAAAACGAACGGCTGCTGCAGCGGCTCGGCGGCGCCAACGGCTCGCTGGAAACACTCGGTCTGCGGGTCGCCACCGGTTACACCGCGTCGAAAATCCTTTGGTTCAAGACGCACCACCCGGCGCTCTGGGCAAAACTGCACACCGTGCTGCTGCCCCATGATTATTTAAACTTCTGGCTGACCGGGGAACGCGTGGCGGAATACGGCGACGCCTCCGGCACCGGGCTGCTCGATGTGCGCACCCGCAGCTGGAGCAAAACCGCCGTCGATCTCATCGACGACAGCGGCCGCCTGTGGCAAGCCCTGCCGCCGCTCAAAAGCGCGGAATGCTGCATCGGCACAGTGCGCCCTGTCGCGGCGGAAAAGCTCGGCCTCAGCCCCACCGCCAGGGTCTCGACCGGCGGCGGCGACAATATGATGGCGGCCATCGGCGCCGGCAACATCGAGGCAGGCGCCGTCACCCTGAGCCTGGGCACTTCCGGCACGCTATTCGCCTGGTCCGCCGCGCCCGTCGTGGCGGAGTCGGACATGATTGCCGGTTTCTGCTCCAGCACCAACGGGTGGTTGCCGTTGATATGCACCATGAATGTCACCTCGGCCACCACCGCGATGCAAACGCTGCTGGACGAAGATCTTGCCGGCTTCAACGCCCTATTGGCGCAGGCCGCACCGGGCGCCGGCGGCGTCGAGATGCTGCCGTTCTTCAACGGCGAACGCGTTCCGCCGCTGCCCCACGCGCGCGCCAGCCTGCATAACCTGGATAGCGACAATTTTACCCGTGCCAACCTCTGCCTGGCCGTAGTAGAGAGCGCCACCTACGGCCTGCGCTATGGCATCGAGCTGTTCCGCCGCCAGGGCATCGAAACGCGCGAGATCCGTCTCACCGGCGGCGGCGCCCGCAGCGCCGCCTGGCGACAAATCGTCGCGGACGTGATGGGATGCCCGGTGGTCTGTCTGAAAGTCAAAGAGACCGCCGCGTTGGGCGGCGCCATTCAGGCGATGTGGGCGACATCGTTGGCCGATCGCCCGAACCAGAGCGCCGCCGAATTATTGGCTGAACTGTGCCAACGCTTCGTTTCACTGGATGAAGCCACGCGCGCGACGCCAAACGCCGACCGACAAACGCAGTACGAGACGCTTTATCAACGGTACCTGCAGCGTTTGCAACGAACCTACCCGGAGGTGCAACTGTGACGCAAGATCCCCATACGTCAGCCCCCGCCTACCTGCTGGAAGTCAGCGGCGTCAGGAAAGCCTTTGGCCCGGTCGTGGCGCTTAAAAATGCAGAGTTTTGCCTGCGGCGCGGGTCCATCCATGCCCTGTGCGGCGGCAACGGCGCGGGTAAATCCACCTTTCTCAGCATTCTGATGGGCTTTATTCAACCCGATGGCGGCGACATTTTTATCCATGGCCAACGCTGCGAATTTGATCATCCCCGCGATGCCCTCAACGCCGGCATCGCCATTGTGCAACAGGAGTTGAGCGCGATCCCGGACCTGACGGTGGCCGAGAACATTTGGCTGGGCCGCGAGCCGAGGCGCCTGGGGTTCGTCGACTTCGCGACGCTCAACCAACGCACGACCAGCCTGCTCAATGAACTGGATTTCAAGATCGACGCCCGGGAAAAGATGCGCAATCTGAGCGTCGCCGAGCAACAGCTGGTCGAGATCGCCAAGGCGCTGTCGCATGCCAATGCCGACATCATCATCATGGATGAGCCCACCTCGGCGATTGGCGAAGAAGATGCGCAGAAAATCTTTCAGACGCTGCAGCAACTGGCGGCGAAAGGCAAAGGCATTATCTATGTGTCTCACCGCTTGTCAGAGATCTTCCAGATCGCGGACAGCTACACCATTTTTCGCGATGGCGCCTACATCCATGAAGGCTATATCGCCGACATTACCCGTGAACAGCTGATAGAACACATTATCGGCGGCGAGTACGACAGCGAGTTCGCCAAATTCAATCAACCCGGCGAGGCGGTGTTGCTGGAAGTTAACAACCTGTGTTGGCGCGACAAGATCAAAGATATCAGCCTGCAGCTTAAGCACGGCGAAATCCTGGGCATCTACGGCCTGGTGGGATCGGGCCGCAGCGAGTTCCTCGATCTTATCTTCGGCGTTCAGCATGCCGACAGCGGCACGATTCGCTTGGGCGACAAAACGCTGAGCCGTCACTCCCCGCGCGAAGCCATCGACAGCGGTATCGCCTATGTAACGGAAGACCGTAAGGAAACCGGCCTGGTGCTGTGCCGCTCCGTCAGCGAAAACATCAATATCGCCTCTTTCGCCGACATCAGCCGGATGGGATTTGTCAGCGAGAAACGGGAGCAAGCGCGTACCCGCGACATGATCCAGCGCTTCAACGTTAAAACCCACGACGGCGAGCAGCCGGTGGGCAACCTGAGCGGCGGCAACCAGCAAAAAGTGGTGCTGGGCCGCTGGGCGCTGCTGGATCCGGAGGTTTTGCTGCTCGACGAGCCGACGCGCGGCATCGACGTCGGCGCCAAAAAAGAGATCTATCGATTCATGTCGGAATTCGCCTTGCAAAACAAAGGGATCATCATGGTTTCCTCCGAACTTTCGGAAATCATAGGCATGAGCGATCGCATATTGGTGTTCCGTGACGGGCAGTTGGCCGGCGAACTTTCGGCAACCCATGCGACTCAGGCAGCACTGATGAAACTCGCGGTTTAACAGAGAGAGAATAACAATGAGCAGCGCCCACTCCTTATCACCAGGAATGTCATTTTTCACCCGCAATAAGCGCCGTATGCACAAATACGGCATTATCATCGCCTTTTTCGCCCTGTGCCTGACCGTGGCGCTGATTGGCGAATATCAGGTCGCCCAGGGGGCCTGGAGCAGCAATTATTTTCTCAGCAATGAAAACACCCTGATCGTCCTGCGCCAGGTCTCGATCAACGGCATTCTGGCAATCGGCATGACCTTCGTCATCATCACCGCCGGCGTCGATCTCTCCGTGGGTTCGGTGTTGGCGTTAAGCGGGATCGTCGCCGCCCGTTTCGCCACCAACAATAGCGGATTGGCTATCGGCGATACCGCGACCGCCGTCATGGCACCGCTGATTGTGGCGCTGGGCATCGGCATCGTCTGCGGCCTGGTGAACGGCACCGTGTTAGCCCGCTACCGGCTGCAACCCTTTATCGTCACCATGGGCATGCTCTCTGCGGCGCGCGGTTTAACCATGCTGACTACCAACGGCAATCCGGTTTCGCAATTGAACAGCGATTTCCGCTGGTTGGGCAATGGTTATGTCGGCGGCGTTCCGGTGCCCGTCATCATCTTCATCGTGCTGTTCGCCCTCGCCTGGCTGGTGCTGAATAAAACCCTCTTCGGGCGCTACATCTACGCCGTCGGCGGCAACCCGAAAAGCGCACGCACCTCTGGGATTAACGTCACTCGTATCAAGATACTGGTGTATACGCTGTGCGGCGCGCTGGCCGGCATCGCCGGTTTGATCCTCACCGCGCGCACCGGTTCGGCGCAAACCAACGCCGGCGCAGGCTATGAGCTGGACGCCATCGCCGCGGTGGTGATCGGCGGTACCAGCATGGCGGGCGGCGTCGGTACGCTGGTCGGCACCTTCTTCGGCGTGCTGATCATCGGGGTGATGAATAACGGCCTCGATCTGCTTGGCGTGCAATCGTATTACCAACAAATTATCAAAGGCGCATTGATCGTTCTTGCCGTCTTGCTCGACCCATCGCGTAAGCAACAGCGCGATTAATAACATCAGACCCAACTCTACCAGGAGAAAACCATGAATAAGACCAAGATAGCGTTGTTTGCCTCTGCCATGATGTTCGGCAGCCTGTCGGCTGCTCAGGCGGCCCCGGTTAAAATCGCGGTATTGATGTACGGCAACAAAGCCGAATTCGTGCAATTGATGGAAAGATTCGGCAAGGAACACCCGGCGGTGAAAAGCGGCGAAGCCGTGCTGACCTTCTACGATGGACGCTATGATGCCTCGGTGCAAAACGATCAGGCCGCCACCGCGATCCAGACGCGCGCCGACGCCATTATCGTCAACCCCATGGATTTTGAGGCCAATATCGATATCGTCACCAATGCCAACGAAGCCAAAATCCCGGTGGTGGTCACCAACGCGCGTCTGAACACGGACGCGATGACCTCTGAAGTGGTGTCTAACGATGAGCTGGGGGGATATCTCGAGGCCAAAGCCGTCCTGGACAAACTCGACTGCAAGAACCATAAGGTGAACGTGGTGATTATCGAAGGCCCGAAAGGCGGCAGCGGCGAGATCCAGCGCGGCAAGGGCAATGACAAAGCGATTGCCGAGTGCGGCGCCGGCCAGGTCACCGTGCTTGAACGCAAAACGGCCAACTGGTCGCGCGCTGAAGCGCAGCCGCTGATGGAAAACTGGCTGCAGAAACATCGGGGTAAAATCAACGGCGTGATTGGCCAGAACGACGAGATGGCGCTGGGCGCGATTGAAGCGATTAAAGGCGCCGGCCTGAATGTTAAGGACTTCGCGATCGCTGGCGTGGACGGCGTTTCCGACGCGATTCATGCGGTGCAGGCCGGTGAAATGGTCTCCATCCTGCAAGACGCCAAAGGCCAGATGCAGGGTTCCATCGACGTCGCATTGCGCGCCGTGAAAGGTGAAAGCTATCAACCACAGTCGGATATCTGGAAACAATACGCCAAGGATCTGAAATGGGAAGGCGGCACGCAGAAGCATTACTACATTCCGTGGACCGTCGTCACCCCAGAGAATGCCCAATCGCTGTTGGATGCCCGTAAATAACCCTTAGCCCCCCCTCTCCGGGGGGCCCGCCCGCACGTAAACAAAAAAAAGCCAGCACGGAGTGGCTGGCTTAAAGGTTCTTCGAGGGAATATCTTGTTCGATAAACATACGCCTGCCGCTGCCCATTGACTAACTATCAGTGTGATAGGCACAGCCGTCAGCGGCGATTTATTATTGCCGCCGCAGAGCAAACCGCCGCCGCTGATCTACACTTTAGCCGTATTTCAGATGCAGTTACGGGTCATTTTTATTTTCGAATCGAAAAGGAATAATTATGAAGGCAACTAAATATCTCTTGGCACTGCTGGCGTTCACCTCTTTCTCATCGCTGGCGGCGATTGAAATCACCCGGGAAGAGGCGGCGAAACATACCGAGATTGGTCCGGTGACCATTTCGCAAGACGGCGACGACACCGTGGGGATCGATCACGCGCGCCTGTCGAAAGCGGTGGACGAAAAAGGCGGCAAGTATTACGTCATTATTGGCCGCGAGGGCAAAACCACCTTCGAAACCATCAATGCGATAGCCTATAAATAATCGGGTTTATCCTGCGGCAGGCTGACACCTGCCGCTTAATTCATTCGTTATTTATCTCCGTCCGCCAGTATCAACGCCTGCATATCGGCGAACATCGTTTCCCACTCCGCCTGGTCGATATCCATCAAACCGAAATAACGCAGCATAAAAGCGCCTTCGGTGGCGAGAAACGCCAGGCGCGCGCGCTTGCCCTCTTCGCTCGTCAAATCGAGCCCGGCGATGCGGCTGCGGTACCATTCGCGCGTACTCGCCAGATGCTCCGGCGTTTGAATCAGCGTCGCCATCAGCCCGGCGGCCTTGGCGCTGGCGGTCTGATCCGAACTTTGGGTCGCCAACATATGCGCCCGCACGCCGGTCTGTGGCGAAGGGTCGGCGCCGGCGATATCCGCGAACAGCGCTTCATAGGCGCTGCCCCAGCGATCGAACATGGCGTCGATCAAGGCGTCCTTGCTACCGAAGCAATACTGCACCCCACCCTTGGAGATCCCCATCGCTTTGGCGACGGCGTCGATGGTCAAGCCGGCGGCGCCCTGAGTGGCGACGATCTCTTCGGCGGTGTCCAAAACCTTATCGCGATCGATGCTGCGTTGACGTCCCATTAAGAAACCCTTCTTTTCAATACGAACGTATGGATATATATTATCAACCAGTATACCACCCGGCGTCGCCGGAGGGTTACCGGAATGGCGGCGCCTTCGCGCCGCCCACTTTAGTGGATGAATGACTTATGTACGCCAAGAACCGCTGGCTGATCCTGGCCCTGATCGCCAGCGCCCTTTTCCTGATCGTTATCGATATGACGGTGTTATATACCGCGCTGCCGCGCTTGACCCAGGCGTTGGACGCCAGCGCCTCGCAGAAACTGTGGATCGTCAACGCCTACCCGTTGGTGGTGGCCGGGCTGTTGCCCGGCGCCGGGATGCTGAGCGACCGCATCGGCCATAAGCGGCTGTTTCTGGCCGGGCTGCCGGTGTTTGCCGTCGCTTCTCTGTGCGCCGCCTTCTCGCCAACCGCCGAGTGGCTGATCGCCGCACGGGTGTTCCTCGCCGTTGGCGCGGCGATGATGATGCCCGCCACGCTGTCCATCGTGCGCCACGTCTTTACCGACGAACGCGAGCGCGCGCTGGCGATCGGCATCTGGGCCTCGGTGGCCTCCGGCGGCGCGGCCATCGGCCCGGTGGTCGGCGGCCTGTTGCTGGAGTATTTCTGGTGGGGTTCGGTGTTCCTGATCAACGTGCCGGTGGTGCTGCTGGTCTGGCCGCTGGCGTGGAAACTGATCCCGCGCTGCGGCGGCGATAACCCGCGCCCTTCTGACATCGTCGGTTCGGTACAGATCATGATCGGCCTGGTCGGCGCTATCTACGCGCTGAAAGAGCTGAGCAAGCCGGCGCCAGACATCGGCGCCTTGATCGCGGCGGCCCTGATCGGCGCGCTGTTCCTGGCGATGTTCGTGCGCCGCCAGCAGCGCAGCGCCAATCCGATGATCGATTTCTCCCTGTTCCGCAACCGGCTGTTCGCCGGCGGCATCGGCGTAGCGCTGCTGTCGATGGTGGCGCTGATCGGCGTCGAGCTGGTACTCAGCCAACGCTTGCAACTGGTGCTCGGCCTCAGTCCACTGCAGGCGGCGCTGTTTATCTTGCCGATCCCGCTGGCTTCGGCGTTGGCGGGGCCGATGGCCGGTTTGCTGTTGCCGCGCTACGGCGAACGCAGCATCATCCTCGGCGGTTTCGCCCTGACCGCTTTCGGCATCGCCGCCCTCGCCCTGCTGTCTCAGAGCGGCATGGCGCCGCAGCTGGTGAGCCTGGCGTTGGTGGGTTTTGGCCTCGGCGGCGTGATCACCGCCGCGTCCACCGCCATCATGTTGAATGCGCCGGAGGAGAAATCCGGCATGGCCGCATCGATCGAGGACGTCTCCTATGAGCTGGGCGGCGTGCTGGGTGTAACGTTGCTCGGCGGGCTGATGACGGCGGTTTACAGCCACAGTCTGGCGCTGCCGGCGGAACTGCCGGTCAGCGATTTGGCCTACGACAGCATCGACGAAGCGTTGCGTCTGGCGGCCGGGATGGCGGCCGATCGCGCGCAGCAGCTGACTCAGCTGGCGCGGTTGGCCTTCGATCGCGCATTTATTACGGTGTTGATCGCCGCTGCGCTGTTGATGGCGCTGGGCGCCGGCGCGGTAAAACTGGCGCTGCGCAAGTAACCGATAAAAGCGGCTTTTTTCGTCTGCGGATCCTGCGTACACTGATTCGGCAATTTGCTCGACGGATTTATCGTCATCGGTTTGAGCGATGGCAATGATGACTGATATCGTGTTTAACCCTGCGATAAATCCGGTTACTGTAACAGCTATGGAAATGAATTCTGTCTACCCTTGGAACGAATAATCAGGAGAAGATTATTATGGCAACGGCGAAGAAAGCAGCGAAAACCCATATCGGCCTCGACAGTAAACAATCGGCAAAACTCGCCGAAGCGCTGAATGCGCTGTTGGCGAATTATCAGGTGCTGTATATGAACGTGCGCGGCTATCACTGGAATATTACCGGCCCGCAATTCTTTGAGCTGCACGCAAAATTCGAAGAAACTTACAACGATCTGCTGACCAAGGTGGATGAGCTGGCGGAACGCATTCTGACGCTGGGCTCGCAGCCGCGTCACGCTTACAGCGACTATCTGAAAACCGCCGATATCAAGGAACACACCAACGTGACCGATGATAAAGGCACGCTGCGCGGCCTGTTGGAAGGGTATTCAATCTTGCTGCAACAGCAGCGCGAACTGCTGACGGTGGCGGCCGATGCCGGCGACGAAGGCACCGCGTCGCTGATGAGCGATTACATCAAAGAACAGGAAAAACAGGTCTGGATGCTCAACGCCTATCTGGGCAAATAACCCAGGCTCCATGACAAAACAGTCCCTCACGGGACTGTTTTCGTTTTACCACTCGCAGGATACCGCAAACAGCAGCGCACGCCGGTGCTGATCGTCCAGGCGGCGGCGCACCCGGATGATATGGCGATTGCTGCACGACTGGCGCTCCAGCCAGCGATGCCGGCGGCGTTGGCTCTGCCGCAACATGCGCCAGCGGCCCACTTCATTTCTACTGCGTCTCATAATTCCGTCACTCGTTCGTCTAATGCCAACCGCGGGCATTATAGCCCTTTCGGCTCATGATCCAAGTCGCCGTTATCGACGGCACAGCGGACGCCACACGGGCAAAAGCCGCCCTTTCATTTTCAGCAAGTGCCTTAACTTCATCATATTTATGTAACATAAGCGCCGATAAAAGGTTTCGCCTTGACCGATCTGTGCGTACACTCATCATTGGTGGTTTGCGAACGGGATTTTTCGCCTTTATGACAACATTTTATACCGTAATCAGTTGGCTCATGGTGTTCGGCTACTGGCTGCTGATCGCCGGCGTGACGATGCGCATTTTGATGAAACGCCGTGCGGTTCCCTCCGCCATGGCCTGGCTGCTGGTTATCTATATTCTGCCGCTGTTCGGCATCGTAGCCTATTTATCCTTCGGCGAGCTGCACCTGGGCAAACGCCGGGCCGAGCGCGCCAAAGCCATGTGGCCGTCGACCGCACGCTGGCTGAAGGAATTGAAAGAGAGCCGCCGCATCTTCGCCACCGAGTATAGCGAGGTCGCCGAGCCGCTGTTCCAGCTGTGCAATCGTCGCCAGGGCATCGACGGCGTCAAGGGCAACCAGCTGCAGCTGCTCACCACCACCGACGACACGCTCAAAGCGTTGATCCGCGACATCGAACTGGCGCGCCACAACATCGAGATGGTGTTCTATATCTGGCAGCCCGGCGGCCTGGTCGATCAGGTGGCCGAATCGCTGATGGCCGCCGCCCGACGCGGCGTACACTGCCGCCTGATGCTGGACTCCGCCGGCAGCCTGCAATTCTTCCGCAGCCCCTACCCGGCGATGATGCGCAACGCCGGCATCGAAGTGGTCGAAGCGCTGAAGGTCAATCTGCTGCGCGTATTCCTGCGCCGCATGGATCTGCGCCAGCACCGCAAGGTGGTGCTGATCGACAACTATATCGCCTATACCGGCAGCATGAACATGGTCGACCCCCGTTACTTCAAGCAGGATGCGGGCGTCGGCCAATGGATCGATCTGATGGCGCGCATGGAAGGCCCGGTGGCCACCACCATGGGCATCGTCTATGCCTGCGACTGGGAAATTGAAACCGGAAAGCGCATTCTGCCGCCGCCGCCGGACGTCAACATCATGCCGTTCGAGCAAGAGAGCGGCCACACCATTCAGGTGATCGCCTCCGGCCCCGGCTTCCCCGAGGAGATGATCCACCAGGCGCTGTTGACCGCGGTCTATTCCGCGCGCGAGCAGCTGATCATGACCACGCCGTATTTCGTACCGAGCGACGATCTGCTGCACGCCATCTGCACCGCCGCCCTACGCGGCGTCGAGGTCAGCATCATCGTGCCACGCGACAACGATTCGATGATGGTGCGCTGGGCCAGCCGGGCGTTCTTCTCCGAGCTGCTGGAAGCCGGCGTGAAAATCTATCAGTTCGAAGGCGGCCTGCTGCATACCAAAAGCGTCCTGGTGGACGGCCAGCTCAGCCTGGTCGGCACCGTCAATCTGGATATGCGCAGCCTGTGGCTGAACTTCGAAATCACGCTGGTGATCGACGACGACGGCTTCGGCAGCGATCTGGCCTGCGTGCAGGAAGATTACATCGCCCGCTCCAAGCTGCTGAACGCCAAAGAGTGGTTGAAGCGGCCGTTCTGGCATCGCCTGGTCGAGCGCCTGTTCTACTTTTTCAGCCCGCTGCTGTAAAAGCCGCGGCGAGCGTGCTTTAATAGCGCCAAATCATTTGTTATCAGGATTTTTTATGGATTTGAATAACCGCCTTACCGAAGACGAAACGCTGGAACAGGCCTACGATATCTTCCTTGAATTGGCCGGCGACAATCTGGATCCGGCGGATATTCTGCTGTTCAATCTGCAGTTTGAAGAGCGCGGCGGCGCCGAACTGTACGATCCCTCCGAAGACTGGAGCGAGCACGTGGATTACGACCTGAACCCGGACTTCTTCGCCGAAGTGGTGATCGGTCTGGCGGACAGCGACGGCGAGCCGATCAATGACGTGTTCGCTCGCGTGCTGATCTGCCGCGAGAAAGACCACAAGCTGTGCCACATTCTGTGGAAAGAGTGATTCGCCGCTGGCGTCTCGGATAAAAAAAGCCCCGCTCAGTCAGCGGGGCTTTTTGTTGCCGGCTAACGGCACATTACAGCGGGTCGACCTTCAGGCAGGAAACCGCGTGGCGGAAACTGCCCTCCAGCAGCGGACGCGTTTTGGCGCACTCCGGCCCGGCGATCGGGCAGCGGGTACGGAACACGCAGCCTGACGGCGGGTTGATCGGCGAAGGCAGTTCCCCTTCCAGCAGCTGGATCTGTTTTTCCTTCTCCTTGTCCGGATCCGGGATCGGCACCGCCGACATCAACGCCTTGGTGTAAGGGTGCTGCGGATTGTGGTACACCTCGTCATAGGTGCCCAGCTCCACCGCATGGCCCAGGTACATCACCAGCACGCGATCGGAAATGTGCTTTACCACCGCCAAATCGTGGGCGATAAAGATCAACGACAGGCCCATCTCGCGCTGCAGCTGCTGCAACAGGTTCACCACCTGCGCCTGAATCGACACGTCCAGCGCGGAGACCGGCTCGTCGCAGATCACCAGCTTCGGCTCGAGGATCAGCGCACGCGCGATGCCGATGCGCTGGCACTGGCCGCCGGAGAACTCGTGCGGATAACGGTTGATCAGGTTAGGCAGCAGGCCGACCTTCAGCATCATCGCCTTGACCTTGTCCTTCACTTCCTGACGCGGCATTTTCGGGTAGTAGGTGCGCAGCGGCTCGGCGATGATCTCGCCGATGGTCATGCGCGGGTTGAGCGAAGCCAGCGGATCCTGGAAGATCATCTGAATATCGCTGCGGGTTTTGCGCCAGTCGGCGTCGCTCATGCCCAGCAGATCTTTACCCAACCAGGCGACGCGCCCGCTGGTGGCCTTCACCAGGCCGATGATGGCGCGCGCGAAGGTGGATTTGCCGCAGCCGGATTCGCCGACCACGCCGAGGGTCTCGCCCTCGAACAGCCGCAGCGTAACGCCATCGACCGCCTTCAGGGTTTTCGGCGGTTGCCAGAACCACTGCTTGTCGTCATGAATGTCGAAGTGCACTTTCAGATCGGCCACTTCGAGCAGCACTTTCTTGTCGGTTACCGCTGTCATACCAACGCCTCCACCGGTTTAAAGCAGGCGCGCAGGCGCCCTTCCCCAAATTGCTCCAACGGCGGAGCGCTCGCGCACTGTTCCATGGCATGCGGGCAGCGCGGCTGGAACGGGCAGCCTTTCGGCAACCGCAGCAGGTTCGGCGGGTTGCCGGGAATGGTCAGCAACGCCTCGCCTTCAGCGTCGAGACGCGGCACCGCGTTCAACAGGCCGATAGAGTACGGGTGGCTCGGCTGGTAGAACACTTCACGCGCGCTGCCGTATTCCATGGTGCGGCCGGCGTACATCACCAGCACCTTGTTGCAGATGCCGGCCACCACGCCCAGATCGTGGGTAATCATGATGATGGCGGTGTTGAACTCACGCTTCAGCTCGTTCAGCAATGTCATAATCTGCGCCTGAACGGTCACGTCCAATGCGGTGGTCGGCTCGTCGGCGATCAGCAGCTTCGGCCGGCACAGCAGCGCCATGGCGATCATCACGCGCTGGCGCATGCCGCCGGAAAACTCGTGCGGGTACATGCGCATGCGCTTGCGCGCCTCCGGCATTTTCACCGCGTCGAGCATGCGCACCGACTCTTCGAAGGCTTCGCTTTTGCTCATTTTCTTATGCAGCATCAGCACTTCCATCAGCTGCTCGCCAACGCGCATATACGGGTTAAGCGAGGTCATCGGGTCCTGGAAGATCATCGAAATCTCTTCTGCCCGCAGCTTGTTGAGCTGATTTTCCGGCAGGTTGAGGATTTCGCGGCCGTTGAATTTGGCCGATCCGCCGATGCGGCCATTGCTGGCCAGCAGCCCCATCAGGGCGAACGCGGTCTGCGATTTGCCGGAACCGGATTCACCGACGATGCCCAGCGTTTCGCCGGCGCGCAGATCGAAGTTCAGATCGTTCACCGCCGTCACGTCGCCGTCCGGGGTCGTGAACGTGACGCGCAGATCTTTCACGTCCAGCAGCGGCGAGGTTTTGACGCCGACGCCGGTTTGCAACTCAGGATGTTCAATGGTGCTCATGATTGCACTCCTTAACGATCTTTCGGGTCGAGGGCGTCACGCAGGCCATCGCCGATAAAGTTGAAACAGAACAGAGTGACAACCAGGAAACCCGCCGGGAACAGCAGCAACCACGGTGAAACTTCCATTGAGTTGGCGCCGTCGCTGAGCAAGGCGCCCCAGCTGCTGAGCGGCTCTTGCGTGCCCAGCCCCAGGAAGCTGAGGAAGGATTCGAACAGGATCATGCTCGGTACCAGCAGCGACGCATACACCACCACCACGCCGAGCACGTTCGGCACGATATGCCGCAGCACGATATTGCGCGTGGAGACGCCGCACACCAGCGCCGCTTCGATAAACTCCTTACGCTTCAAACCGAGGGTTTGGCCGCGCACGATACGCGCCATATCCAGCCACGACACCATGCCGATCGCCACGAAGATCAACAGGATATTTTGGCCAAAGAAAGTCACCAGCAGGATCACGAAGAACATGAACGGGAAGGAGTTGAGGATCTCCAGCAAGCGCATCATCACCGAATCGATCTTGCCGCCCAGATAGCCGGACATCGCGCCGTACAGAGTGCCGACGATCACCGCCACCAGCGCCGCTGCCACGCCGACCATCAGCGAGATGCGCCCGCCGATCGCCACGCGCACCAGCAGATCGCGCCCGGAGGAGTCGGTGCCGAAATAGTGCCCCGATTCGAAGCTCGGCACCGCGGACATCATCGCCCAGTCGGTATCGTCATAGGCAAATTGCGACAGCATCGGCGCCAGCACCACAAACAGCGTGATCAGCGCCAGTACGAACAGGCTGCTGACCGCCGCGCGGTTGTGCATAAAGCGCCGACGCGCGTCTTGCCACAGGCTGCGCCCTTCCACTTCCAGCTTCTCGCTGAAGTTTTCCAGAGCTTCGCTGTTCTTTTTAGTCAACATCATTCGCGTGCTCCAGATTAATAACGGATTTTCGGATCGATGACCGCATACAGCACATCGACGATCGCGTTGAACAGAATGGTCAGGGCGCCCACCAAAATGGTCAGGCTCAGCACCAGGGAGTAATCGCGGTTCAGCGCGCCGTTAACGAACAGCTGGCCGATCCCCGGCAAACCATAAATGGTTTCGATCACCATCGAACCGGTAATGATGCCGACGAAGGCCGGGCCCATGTAGGACAGCACCGGTAACAGCGCCGGCTTCAGCGCATGGCGGAAAATGATGCGGCGCATCGGCAAGCCTTTGGCGCGCGCGGTGCGAATGAAGTTGGAGTGCAGCACTTCGATCATCGAGCCGCGCGTGATACGGGCGATACTGGCGATATAGGCCAGCGACAGCGCCACCATCGGCAAGATGATGAACTTTGGCGCACCGCCGTTCCAGCCACCGCCCGGCAGCCATTTCAGCGTGATGGCGAAGATCAGCACCAGCAGCGGCGCCACCACGAAACTGGGTATCACCACCCCGGTCATGGCGAACCCCATCACCGTATAGTCCCATTTGGTGTTCTGATTCAGCGCGGCGATAACGCCAGCGCTAACGCCCAGCACCACCGCCAGCAAAAATGCGGCCAGGCCGAGTTTGGCGGAAACCGGGAACGAGCTGGCGACCAGATCGTTGACCGAATAGTCCTTGTATTTAAAGGATGGGCCGAAGTCTCCCTGCGCAAGCTGCGCCAAATAATGACCGTACTGTTTCCAGATAGGATCGTTCAAATGATATTTGGCTTCGATATTGGCCATGACTTCCGGCGGCAAAGCGCGCTCCCCGGTAAAGGGGCTGCCGGGCGCCAGACGCATCATGAAGAATGAGATGGTGATAAGGATAAATAGTGTCGGGATCGCTTCCAACAAGCGACGAAGTATAAATTTAAGCATTGCCCTAACCCTGTGCGACAGCCTGATGACGGCTTATTATTCTCAACATGGGCCGGCGGCTGCGCCGCCGGCTCTTACCGTATCAATGCTTGATGATGTACAGGTTTTTGTCGTACACGTTATCAAGCGGGTCTTTGCCGGTGTAGCCACCGACGTAAGGTTTCACCAAACGGGCGTTCACGTAGTAATACAGCGGAACGATGGCGGAATCTTTATCCAGCTGAACTTCCGCTTTCTGATACAGATCGGCGCGCTCGTCTTTGGTCTTCGCGGTCAACACGTTCGCCATCAGCTTGTCGAACTCGGCGCTCTTGTAGTGCGGGGTGTTACTGCTGCTGTCGGACAGCATCATGTTCAGGAACGAGCTCGGCTCGTTGTAATCGGCACACCAGCCGGCGCGCGCCACGTCATAGGTACCCTGATGGCGGGTATCCAGGAAGGTTTTCCACTCCTGGTTCACCAGCTTCACGTCCACGCCCAGGTTTTTCTTCCAGATGGAGGCGGCGGCGATCGCCAGCTTCTTGTGCAAGTCGGAGGTGTTGTACAGCAGGGAGAAAGTCAGCGGTTTACCCGGGCCGTAGCCGGCGTCCGCCAGCAGTTTCTTCGCCACTTCGTTGCGTTTTTCCTGCGTCCAACCGAACCACTCTGGCGGGGTCAGCTTGGCGCCGTCGGTGTATGGCGGCGTAAAGCTGTAGGCCGGCAGATCGCCCTGGTTTTTCACCTTGTTGACGATAATGTCGCGGTCCATGCCCAGCTTCAGCGCTTCACGCACGCGCGCATCGGTGAACGGCGCCTTCTGGTTGTTGATTTCGTAGTAATAGGTGCACAGATAAGGATCGACGTGCACCTCTTTCGGGATCTCTTTCTTCAGCTTCTGGAACAGTTCGATCGGCATGTTGTTGTAGGTCATGTCGATTTCACCGGTGCGGTAGCGGTTAACGTCGGTCACTTCCGACGAAATAGGCAGGAACGTCACTTTATTGATGATGGTTTTGGCGTTGTCCCAATATTCCGGGTTGCGCTCCAGCACGATGCGTTCGTTGACGATCCAGTCTTTCAGTTTATAGGCGCCGTTGCTGACGTAGTTGGCCGGCAGCGTCCACTTCTCGCCGAACTTCTCCACCGCGTCTTTATAAACCGGCTTCATGGCGTAGTGCGGGGTCATTTCAACCAGATAAGGCACCGGCTCGCTCAAGGTTACCTGGAAGGTGTGGTCGTCGATGGCCTTCACGCCCAGCGTCGATTTGTCTTTTTTGCCGGCGATGATGTCATCGACGTTTTCTACGTGAGCGTATTGCAGATAGCTGGCGTAAGGCGAAGCGGTTTTCGGATCGACCACGCGCTGCCAGCTGTAGACGAAATCTTGCGCCGTCACCGGCTTGCCGTTGGACCATTTGGCGTCTTTACGCAGGTGGAAGGTCCAGACTTTGAAATCCTTGTTATCCCAGCTTTCCGCAACCCCTGGCACGATAGAACCGTCCGGGCTGTTGTTCGCCAGGCCTTCCATCAGATCGCGGGTGACGTTATTTTCCGGCACGCCCTCGATTTTATGCGGATCCAGCGACTGCACTTCGGAACCGTTGTTTTTGACGATTTCTTGCTTGTCGGCCAGCTGCACGCCCGCAGGAACGTCAGCGGCGAAAGCGCCCGCGGTTGCTGTGATGCCCAGCGCGGCGATAACGCCAGCGGCAATGAGAGTTTTCTTCGTGATGTTGGTCATGCTTATCGACTCCAGTTTTTATTATCACAGGCTCTCCGTGGAGCCTGCGTTGCCCGTTAGCGGACTCTGTTTTACCGCCGCCGCGGAACGAATGCGGCGGCCGGCCTTCCCCCATATTCCTCTGCGGTTCGACGCGAGGAATACCCCTTTTACTGCTTGATAATGTACAGATTCTTAACGTCGGTATAGTCCAGCGGATCTTTGCCGGTGAACCCGCCCACCGTCGGTTTGATCAATCGCGCACTGACGCGGTAATAAACCGGGATCAACGCGGAGTCTCTATCCAGCTGCGCTTCCGCCTGCTGGTAGAGCGCGGCGCGCGCAGCTTCATCCGGCGCCTTCAACGTCGCGGCCATGATGGCGTCGAACGCCGGGCTCTTATAAAACACGGTATTGATGCTGCTGTTGGACAACACCAGATTCAGGAAGGCGCTCGGTTCGTTGTAATCCCCGCACCAGGTGGCGCGCGCCACGTCGTATTGCCCCTGATGGCGGCTTTCCAGCGAGGTTTTCCACTCCTGATTGCGCAGCGTGACGTCGGCGCCGAGATTCTTCTTCCACATCGACGCGGCGGCGATCGCCTGCTGTTTGTTTTGATCGGAGGTGTTGTACAACAGCGAGAATTTCAGCGGTTTGGCGTCGCTGTAGCCCGCTTCCGCCAGCAGTTTTTTGGCTTCGGCATTGCGCTGTTCCTGGCTCCATCCGGCCCACGCCGGCTGAGTGAAGTTGGCGCCTTCCGTGAAGGTCGGCGTAAAGCTGTAGGCCGGGATCTGCCCCTGGCCCATGATCTTGTTGGCGATGATGTCGCGATCCAGCGTCATTTTCACCGCCGCGCGCACGCGCGGATCGGTGAACGGCGCCCGCTGGTTATTGAGCTCGTAATAGAAGGTGCACAGATAAGGGTTAACGTGCAGCTGCTCGGGCACTTCGCGTTTCATTTTGACGTACAGATACGGCGGGATGGCGCTGTTGGTGATGTCGATCTCGCCACTGCGGAAGCGGTTGACGTCGCTGACTTCCGAAGCGATCGGCAGGAAGGTCGCCTGATTGATCACCGTCTGCTTGTCATTCCAGTAGCTCGGGCTGCGCACCAGTACGATGCGTTCGTTCACCACCCACTCTTTCAGGCGGTAAGCGCCGTTGCCGACATAGTTGGCGGGCAGCGTCCATTTGTCGCCAAATTTCTCCACCACCGCGCGCTTGACCGGCTTGAGCGACGTGTGACTCAGCATGCTGATGAAATACGGCACCGGCTCGCTCAGGGTCACCTGCAGCGTCTGGTCGTCCAACGCCTTGACGCCGAGCGTCTGCGGGCTCTTTTTGCCGGTCAGGATGTCGTCGATATTCTCGACCTTGGTGTATTGCAGATAGCTGGCGTACGGCGAGGCGATTTTCGGATCGGCCAAACGCTGCCAGCTGTAGACGAAGTCTTGCGCGGTCACCGGGCTGCCGTCACTCCACACCGCGCCAGGGCGCAGGTGGAAGGTCCACTGCCGATAATCCTGATTTTCCCAGCGGGTCGCCGCCGCCGGCACCACATGCCCGTTGGCGTCGGTGCTCACCAGCCCTTCCAGCAGGTTAAGAATGATATTGCTTTCCGGCACCCCCTCGACCTTATGCGGATCCAATGAAGCCACTTCGCTGCCGTTGTTAATCACAATATTCTGCTGCTGCGCCAATTGGACGCCGGCTGGAATCTCAGCCGCCAAACTGCTATTTACGGCGCCGACGCTCAACGCGCCGCTAATCAACAAGGTCAAAGAAGTGCGCTTCAGGGTTTGCTGCATAATCGAGGCTCCTTTTCACCGACAAGCATCGCTTATCGAAGTTTGTGAAGTGTTTATAAGAATTCTAAATAAACGGATACCAGCAAAAATCATTCCCGTTTTTGTGGCGCATTTCAGTTAATTGACCACGGGAAAGTTGCTCGGAAATTAGCAGAAGCCAAATTCCATAGCCAATAAATTTTACGAAAATGTTAAGCAATTCTCTTTTATCGCACCAAGCCTCGTCCGCCCCCTGAGATCGGGGCCGCGTAAAGGCAATCTCATGGCTTTGATTTTAAAGATAAAAAAACAAAAACCATTTCATTTGAAACCGTTAGTGCAATCTCACCGCCACACAAAGAAACATTCAGTTAACAATCTGGCCATTCAAAGAACAAACACCTGCCAATGGGGCGGTTAATCACTAATAACACCTGGATGAAAGTGAGACAAGCCCCACAGAATGATGTGATTAATTTAACAACAGCTTGACCGTTGAACGGGGGCAAAAATGGCAGAAATGGGGAAGGAAAAGTGTTTGAAATAATGCTTAGCGTTTTTTTTGAGCAGCAACATGAGATTTATGCAACATAAGAGTGCAACGGCTTAAATTTTATTCACTCCATGCACTATAATAATGCGAACTAATAAATAATTTAAATTTTAAAATTAACTTTAGCCGCGCCAATAGGCGAGACGCGGCTAAACGCGGCTATCACAACAGACCGGGGAATATCGCCTTAATGCCGGTCACGATAAATTCGATTCCAAGCGCCATCAGCAACAGGCCCATGATACGGGTGATTACGTTAATGCCGGTCTGCCCCAGCAAGCGTACCAACAGCGGCGCGGCACGGAACAACAGCCAGCAACAAAATGCGAACAAAGCGATCGCCACCGTGAAGCCGAGCAGGCTTTGCCAGTTGTGATAGCGGGAACTCCAGACGATGGTGGAACTGATGGCCCCCGGCCCCGCCATCAGCGGCAGCGCTAACGGCACCACGCCGATGCTCTCGCGGATCGCGCTCTCCGATTTTTCCTGCTTGTTCTGTTTGTCTTCCCCCAGCTTGCCGCTGATCATCGACATGGCTATGGTCACCACCAGAATACCGCCGGCGATGCGAAACGAATCGATAGAGATGCCGAACATGCGCAAGATCCCTTCACCCAGGAACAACGACGTCCACAGAATGATGGCGACCGACAGGTTGGCGGTCAGGTTGGTTTTGTTGCGCCCGGCTTCCGCCTGGTAGCTGGTCATGCTGATAAACACCGGCAAAATGCCGACCGGGTTGACCAGCGCAAACAGACCGACAAAGAACTTGATAAAGCCGGAAAGATCCAACAGAGATTGGCCCACAGATGGCTCCGCATTAATCGCTATGAAAAGGTGTGCTGCCTATGCGCGCTAATGTAATGGAATTGGCGCGGGTAATCCATCCGGCCCGAGCAGCATTTTTGACTGCCAGAAAGTTATGAGACGAAACAAATGCCCTTTGTTAAAGTGATGTATGGCCTTTTGATTTTTTATGTTGAAAAAAGAGTCACCGCTCACAGTTATCAAGAATGATTCCCAACACCAGCAAGCTGAAAGGTGTCAGCTTGCGCTTTTCATGATTTAGATCACAAATAAACTACCCAACAGTGGGTAAGCTCTTAGTCGTAGTCAGGGAGTAGAACAAAGTAGGTGGCCACATCGCCGGTTCCGTTCTCCTCACTGCCTGCCCCTCCGGTTGGCGTAGGGTAAAGCTCTTTAAGCAAATCAGCAGCATGCGAAGAAATAACGCGGGAAATCCCCGGTATTCGAATCACCGTTTATCCGCGTTATGACTATACTAGTGGCTCGCACGGCTTATTTACTGAAAGAGTTTAACATTATCAGGAGAGCATTATGGCTGTAACGAATGTCGCTGAACTGAACGAGCTTGTCGCACGTGTCAAAAAAGCCCAGCGCGAATATGCCAACTTCACTCAAGAGCAAGTGGACAAAATCTTCCGCGCTGCCGCCCTCGCCGCTGCTGATGCCCGTATCCCGTTGGCCAAAATGGCCGTGGAAGAATCCGGAATGGGTATCGTCGAAGACAAAGTGATCAAAAACCACTTCGCTTCCGAGTACATCTACAACGCCTATAAAGACGAAAAAACCTGTGGCATCCTGTCTGAAGATGACACTTTCGGTACCATCACCATCGCCGAACCTATCGGCCTGATTTGCGGTATCGTCCCTACCACCAACCCAACTTCTACCGCGATCTTCAAAGCGCTGATCAGCCTCAAAACCCGCAACGGCATCATCTTCTCGCCACATCCGCGCGCGAAGAATGCCACCAACAAAGCCGCCGATATCGTGCTGCAGGCCGCTATCGCCGCCGGTGCGCCAAAAGACATCATCGGTTGGATCGATCAGCCTACCGTCGAGCTGTCCAACCAGCTGATGCACCACCCTGACATCAACCTGATCCTGGCCACCGGTGGCCCGGGCATGGTGAAAGCCGCCTACAGCTCAGGCAAACCGGCGATCGGCGTAGGTGCCGGTAATACGCCGGTGGTAGTAGACGAAACCGCAGACATCAAACGCGTGGTCGCCTCTATCCTGATGTCCAAAACCTTCGACAGCGGCGTCATCTGCGCCTCCGAGCAGTCGGTCATCGTCGTTGACTCCGTCTATGATGCGGTGCGCGAACGCTTCGCCTCCCACGGCGGCTACCTGCTGCAGGGTAAAGAGCTGAAAGCGGTGCAGGACATCATTTTGAAAAACGGCGGCCTGAACGCGGCCATCGTGGGTCAATCCGCGCCGAAAATCGCCGAGATGGCAGGCATTAAAGTGCCGGCCAACACCAAGGTGCTGATCGGTGAAGTGAAACTGGTCGACGAAACCGAACCTTTCGCGCATGAAAAACTGTCGCCTACCCTGGCGATGTACCGCGCCAAAGACTTCGAAGACGCGGTCTCCAAAGCCGAAAAACTGGTCGCCATGGGCGGTATCGGCCACACCTCCTGCCTGTACACAGACCAGGATAACCAAACGGCTCGCGTCGCCTACTTCGGCGATAAAATGAAAACGGCTCGCATCCTGATCAACACCCCGGCTTCTCAGGGCGGCATCGGCGACCTGTACAACTTTAAACTCGCGCCTTCGCTGACGCTGGGTTGCGGTTCCTGGGGTGGTAACTCCATCTCTGAAAACGTCGGACCTAAACACCTGATCAACAAGAAAACTGTAGCGAAGCGAGCAGAAAACATGTTGTGGCATAAACTTCCGAAATCGATCTACTTCCGCCGTGGCTCGCTGCCTATCGCGCTGGAAGAAGTGGCGACCGACGGGGCGAAACGCGCCTTCATCGTGACCGACCGTTTCCTGTTCAACAACGGCTATGCCGACCAGATCACCAAGGTTCTGAAGTCACACGGCATCGAAACCGAAGTGTTCTTCGAAGTAGAGGCCGATCCGACGCTGAGCATCGTGCGTAAAGGCGCCGAGCAGATGAACTCCTTCAAACCGGACGTCATCATCGCGCTGGGCGGCGGTTCGCCGATGGACGCCGCGAAAATCATGTGGGTGCTGTACGAACATCCTGAAACCCACTTCGAGGATCTGGCGCTGCGCTTCATGGACATCCGCAAGCGTATCTACAAATTCCCGAAAATGGGCGTGAAAGCGAAAATGATCGCCATCACCACCACGTCAGGTACCGGTTCAGAAGTCACACCGTTCGCGGTCGTGACCGACGACGCCACCGGACAGAAATACCCGCTGGCCGACTATGCGCTGACCCCGGACATGGCGATTGTCGACGCCAACCTGGTGATGAACATGCCGAAATCCCTGTGCGCCTTCGGTGGCCTGGATGCGGTGACCCACGCGCTGGAAGCTTACGTGTCGGTGCTGGCGAACGAATACTCCGACGGCCAGGCGCTGCAGGCGCTGAAACTGTTGAAAGAGTATCTGCCGGCCAGCTACAAAGAAGGCGCGAAAAACCCGGTTGCCCGTGAACGCGTGCACAACGCCGCCACCATCGCCGGTATCGCTTTCGCCAACGCCTTCCTCGGGGTTTGTCACTCCATGGCGCACAAACTGGGTTCGGAGTTCCACATTCCGCACGGCCTGGCCAACGCGATGCTGATTTCCAACGTCATTCGCTACAACGCGAACGACAACCCGACCAAGCAGACGGCCTTCAGCCAGTACGACCGCCCTCAGGCGCGCCGTCGCTACGCTGAAATCGCCGACCACCTCGGCCTGAGCGCACCGGGCGACCGCACCGCGCAGAAGATTGAGAAACTGCTGGCCTGGCTGGATGAGCTGAAAACAGAGTTGGGCATCCCAACCTCCATCCGTGAGGCGGGCGTGCAGGAAGCGGACTTCCTGGCGAAGGTCGACAAGCTGTCGGAAGACGCTTTCGACGACCAGTGCACCGGCGCCAACCCACGCTATCCGCTGATTGCCGAACTGAAGCAAATCATGCTGGATACCTTCTACGGCCGCGAATTCAGTGAAACGGTAGAAGAGGAAGCGGCAGCACCGGCAGCTGCCAAAGCTGCGGTAAAAAAGTCCAAGAAATAACGGTTCCGTGAACCGATGAAAAAACCCGCCGAACGGCGGGTTTTTTATTGCGCCTGACGCGCTGTTTTTCTGCCCCCGCCGCCAAAGCGCCTCAGCCGGCCCTGGCGACGTTTTCGGCCCTACTCCAGGGAGTGAATCGCCTCTTTATAATGCTTGCGGCAGACAGAGACATAGCTCTCGTTACCGCCAATCACCACTTGCTCGCCGGCGTGCATCGCCTTGCCATTCTCATCCAACCGCAACACCATATTGGCTTTGCGCCCGCAGTGGCAGATGGTTTTCAATTCCACCAGCTTATCGGCCCAGGCCAGTAAATATTGGCTGCCGATAAACAGTTCGCCGAGAAAATCGGTTCGCAAGCCGTAACACAATACGGGAATGTCCAGTTGATCCACCACGTCGCACAATTGTTCAACCTGTGCTTTGGTCAGGAACTGGCTTTCGTCCAGCAGCACACAGTGCACCGGCTGCTGCTGATGCTCTTGCTGAATCATGGCGTACAACATCGAGTCATTGTTATAAAGCTGGGCCTGCGAGGATAAGCCGATGCGCGAACTGACTTTGCCCACGCCAAAGCGATGATCGATCTCCGCAGTGAACACCAGCGTGCGCATACCACGCTCTTGATAGTTATATGAAGACTGTAGCAGCGCGGTGGACTTGCCGGCATTCATCGCAGAGTAATAAAAATAAAGTTGAGCCATGGCCCCGCAACTCCGATGGTATAAGAAATATTCAAATGTTGATTAGGACGGCAAGTGTACCATAACCCGGCCCCGGGCTCAGCCCAAAGCGAGTGAATATTGCGTTCGCCGTAATAATGCGCTTTCAAGCGAAACATATCGTTCTGTCGGTATGTTCTTTTTACAGCTATTTACAGGATAATGTATGCCTGTCATCACTATTAATTCTTGCTAATGGTTATCGCACATTAATGCACAGCCGCCCTTTACCCACCGCAGGCGCGGCAGCCGTGACGGCAGCTCTGGCTATTATACTGCGGCCAATATCGGGCATTTAATCACCTTCACAAGCCCCCCGACGTTTCCTGACGTGATCTTTACCAATATACCCCTATTGTTTACAATGTCTGCAGTGCCACGACGTGATTAAGCCCACAGAACTCATTGTAATATTGATATAAATTGCGGCGATAACTTATCGAGGAAAGCCTTGCGGCACGTATCTTTTAAAGCATGTCTGCTGAAATTTTGGCTTAAGCAAGATGAGGGTAATAGTTAACAGCCCTTCCTATTATTAGTCGTCCGGATCCGATTAACGGTTTCTTTAAAGGTAAATTTGAGTATTCATGTCAATTTGGCTATTGCAGAAAAGAAAAGAGCACTCTATTATTATCGAGACGCCCCCCACCAATATAATTTGAGACTAGGACAATGAGCGAAGCATTAAAGATTTTGAACAACATCCGCACTCTGCGCGCCCAGGCAAGAGAATGCACGCTGGAAACGCTGGAAGAAATGCTCGAGAAACTGGAAGTTGTTGTGAACGAACGTCGCGAAGAAGACAGCCAGGCTCAAGCAGAAATCGAAGAACGCACTCGTAAACTGCAGCAATACCGCGAAATGCTGATTGCTGACGGTATCGACCCGAATGAACTGCTGCAAACTATGGCTGCCAACAAGGCTGCTGGTAAAGCAAAACGCGCAGCACGCCCGGCTAAATACCAATATAAAGACGAAAACGGCGAACTGAAAACCTGGACCGGTCAAGGCCGTACTCCTGCGGTGATCAAGAAAGCTATCGAAGAGCAAGGTAAATCTCTGGACGATTTCCTGCTGTAATAGCGACGCAGTCCGTATCTGAAAGGCTCCCTTCGGGGGGCCTTTTCATTTTAAAGCTTATCGTTCGACTCCCGCTCTCTCTCGCCTTTTAGTAAATATCCTAATTCGCTTTTCCTTCTAGCATGAAATTTCAGTGAAAAAAAAGGGACCCTAAGGCCCCTTTATCGCATTACACCCACGTTCAATTATTGAACCTGATAGAATGCCTTATACCAGTCAACGAAGCGCTTTACGCCCTCTTCAACACTGGTTTCCGGTTTAAAACCGATGTCACGATAAAGCTCTTCCGTATCCGCGCTGGTATCCATCACGTCGCCAGGTTGCATCGGCAGCATATTCTTACGGGCAGTCACCCCCAATGCCAGCTCCAATGCACGGATATATTCCATCAGTTTAACAGGCGTGTTATTGCCGATATTATAAACATGATACGGCGCGGAACTGGTCGCCGGCGATCCCTGTTCAACGGTCCATGACGGATCTGCCTGCGGAATAACCGCCTGCAGCCGTACAATCGCCTCAGCGATATCATCGATGTAAGTAAAGTCACGGTGCATTTCACCGTGGTTATATACATCGATGCTCTCCCCTGCCAATATAGCCTTGGTAAACTTGAACAGCGCCATATCCGGACGCCCCCAAGGACCATAAACGGTAAAGAAGCGCAGCCCCGTCGTAGGGAGACCGTATAAATGGGAGTAACTGTGCGACATCAGCTCATTGGCCTTTTTAGTTGCCGCATACAGTGATACCGGATGATCAACCGAATCTTCGGTTGCAAACGGCAGCTTGCGATTCAGGCCATATACCGAACTGGAAGAGGCATAGAGCAAATGCTCAACTTTATTATGACGGCAACCTTCCAGAACGTTTAAATGGCCGATCAGGTTAGCATCCGCATAAGCCAACGGATTGACCAACGAATAACGCACGCCGGCCTGAGCTCCCAAATGAATGACTCGTTGGAACTGATGCTCGGCAAACAATGCCGCCATACCTTCACGATCGGCCAAATCCAGCTTAATAAAGCGGAATCCCGGCTTATCCGCCAGTCTGTCCAGACGGGCCATTTTCAGGCCCACGTCATAATAGTCGTTCAGGTTATCAATGCCGACAACCTGATGACCGGCGGTCAACAAACGCTCTGCAACGTGATAGCCAATAAACCCTGCGGCGCCTGTAACCAGGAATTTCATGCCCACTCCTTAAATAACCGGTTTAATCGAGGCGCCGCGGCCAATCGCGTAGTAGGTAAAGCCGCGATTTTCCAAACGCTCCGGATCGTACAGGTTACGTCCATCGAAGATCACCGGCTGCTTCAGTTCACTTTTGATCACGTCGAAGTCCGGTGCGCGGAAATTCTGCCATTCGGTGCAGATCACCAGAGCATCGGCGCCGTGCAGCGCAGCCTCTTTGGTACCCATCAGCTTCAAGTCATCACGTTGGCCATAGATGCGTTGGACTTCGTTCATCGCTTCCGGATCGTAAGCCTGAACGGTGGCGCCGGCGGCCCACAGTTGCTCCATCAGCACGCGGCTGGAGGCTTCACGCATGTCATCGGTATTCGGCTTGAACGCCAGGCCCCACAGCGCGAAGGTTTTGCCCTTCAGATCGCTGCCGAAGTAGTCTTTGATAAAGCTGTTCAGCTTGTCTTTCTGTTGGTAGTTGACCTGCTCAACCGCCTGCAGCAGCTTCGGTTGGTAACCGATCTGCTCCGCCGTGCGGATCAGCGCCTGCACGTCTTTCGGGAAGCACGAGCCGCCGTAACCGCAGCCAGGGTAGATGAAGTGATAACCGATGCGAGAGTCGGAACCGATGCCCTGACGCACTTTTTCGATATCTGCGCCCAGCATTTCCGCCAGATTGGACATTTCGTTCATAAAGCTGATTTTAGTCGCCAGCATGCAGTTAGCGGCGTATTTGGTCAGCTCCGCGCTGCGGATATCCATCATGATCATGCGATCGTGATTGCGGTTAAACGGTTCGTACAGCTCGCGAATAGGTTCGATCACATCTTTATTGTCGGTGCCGATGACGATGCGCTCAGGACGCATGCAGTCTGCCACCGCCGCGCCTTCCTTCAGGAATTCCGGGTTAGACACCACGTCGAACGGCACATTGCTGCCGCGCTTCGCCAGCGTTTCCGCCATCACCTGGCGCACCTTGTCCGCCGTACCGACCGGTACGGTGGATTTGTCGATCACCACTTTGCGATCGGTCATGTGCTCGGCAATGGTGCGAGCCACCGCAGTGACATATTTCAGGTCGGCGGAACCGTCTTCATCCGGCGGCGTACCGACGGCGATGAACTGGATATTCCCGTGCGCCACGCCCGCTTTGGCATCGGTGGTGAAATGCAGGCGGCCGGCCTCATAGTTTTGCTGCACCAGCGGGGTCAGACCCGGTTCAAAAATCGGGATATTACCTTTTTTCAGGTTTTCGACTTTTCGTTCGTCGACGTCGATGCACATCACGTCATGGCCGACTTCAGCCAGCACGGCGGCCTGCACCAGACCCACATAGCCAATACCAAAAACTGTTACTTTCATGTGAAAATCCTAGTTTTTCAAATTAAGACGAAAGATCATTCAATTACTTCTTGTCAGCGGCAACAACCTGTTGCAGCCACTGAGAAAATTCTTTGCCCAGGCTGGCATGACGCATGCCGTATTCTACAAACGCCTGCATATAACCCAGCTTGTTGCCGCAGTCATGGCTCACGCCTTTCAGGTGATACGCTTCCACCGTTTCCTGCTGCATCAACATTTCGATGCTGTCAGTCAGCTGAATTTCATCGCCGGCGCCCGGAGGCGTTTTCGCCAGCAGCGGCCAAATATCGGCGGACAGCACGTAACGACCGACGATCGCCAGGTTGGAAGGCGCTTTATCCGGCGACGGCTTCTCGACCACGCAGACCATCGGCGCGCTTTCACCAGGCTGCAGATCGACGCCCTTGCAGTCGGCTACGCCGTAGTTTCCGACATCCTTATGCGGCACGGGTTCAACCATGATCTGGCTGACGCCGGTGGTTTCGAAGCGCTGCAACATCTCGCGCAGATTGTCTTTTTTCGGATCGGCGCTGTATTCGTCAAGGATCACGTCCGGCAACACCACGGCGACCGGCTCATCGCCCACCATCGGGTAAGCGCACATGATTGCGTGCCCCAAACCTTTCGCGTTCCCCTGGCGGACTTGCATCACGGTAACGCCTTTCGGGCAGATCGACTGCACTTCATCCAGCAATTGGCGCTTGACGCGTTTTTCCAGCATCGCTTCCAGCTCGAAACTGGTATCAAAATGGTTTTCGATCGAGTTCTTGGAGGAGTGAGTGACCAGCACAATCTCGTTAATCCCTGCCGCAATGCACTCATTGACGACGTATTGGATCAGCGGTTTATCAACCAGCGGCAACATTTCTTTTGGAATGGCTTTGGTGGCTGGCAACATCCGCGTACCCAAGCCTGCAACCGGGATCACGGCTTTTCTGACTTTGCGATTTACAGCAGGCATTATTTCCTCTCTTAAAGCTAAAGCGCTCATTTTATGAGCTTGGGCTCGATATAAAAAAACCTTCGGAGTATACCAGCTTATGCGCGCCGAGCATTAGCCAGAACACAAATAGAAAACATTTAGGACTATTACCCGCTCTGATAATCGGGGGAATAAATAAACGGTTTAATTACCGATAAGTGAATAGCTTAAGATCTCGCCACTCGGCACCGATTATTCAGCGCTGAGCATCAGCCGCAATCGGCCCCCGCTCCCCCATACCTGACATTGCCAGGCAGTACAGCGTTGGCTGATCTGATTCATGTAGGTGGCGCCCAGCGTACCCAGCGGCACGCCGTTGCTCAGCTGAATTTGATTGTCGCCGGTATTGACGTTGGCGTGCAGCCCGGCGGAAACCAGAATCAGGTTTTTATTTTCGGCGTGATAATATCCCAGCAACAGGGGGAATTGCCCCTCCAATTTCCCCTGTCGCAATAATTGATTAACCTGCTTTAACAATGCCGACATTTGCGGCAAGCGATGTTGTTGATTAGCCAGATGGTCTTGCAGCAATCCATTAAATAATGCGCGCAACAGCAACGCCGCCAATACGCCATTATCGCCGGCGCGGGTGACGTCCAGACAATAGAACGCCAGATCCTTTTCTGACAGCGCTGCGATATCCAATACCAGGCCGGGATTCTCTCCCGTGGTCAACTGCCGATAATTGATCCGGCAATGCGCAATGGTCTGTTGTACCGGCGGCTGCAGCTGTTTAAGCAATTTAATCGCTTCGGAAGGATTTTTGCTCAACGCATCCCAATCTTGAAACAGCTCGACCTCTTCAATGGCCTGGGAGGTGAACATATTGGGATACAAACACGCCAGCACCGCTTCACGCAGGCGATTCAGATCGGTCAGCGGCTTCAGCAACACATCCTGCACGCCCAGCCGCAATACCTTGGCGATGTCAGCCATCTTGTCGGTCGCCGAGATCACCAGCACCGGGATCTGCACTCCCTGCAGGCGCAGGTGCTCGACAAATTCAATGCCGCCCATTTCCGGCATCGCAAGATCGCACAGAATCAGATCCGGCTTGAAATCATCCACGGCACTCAGCGCCTGTAAACCGTTGGTCGCTTCGCCGGTTTCTGCGCCCAGCGAGGTCAAGTACCCGACCAGCACGGAACGAAACACCTGTTCGTCCTCCACGATCAAGATGCGCTTGTGAGTGAGTGGTAATGCCATCAGCCGAGCCTCGTCCCTTTCCATAGTGTAATAGTGGCTCAAAAAGGTCACTTATGCTCGTCTGAAACAGACCGACCGTGCATTGCCAACCGAGAACCGAGAATTATCTATTTTTTATCAACGGCAACAACCGATCCAGTTGTTTTTCCACCGCCAGCAGTCCCGCCTCGATCGCCTCTTCGGCGCGATGGAAATCCAACGTCGAAATCTGCGGACAGAAAGGTTGGATCAAGACGTCCGGCGGATCGCTCGCCATCCGCGTGCGTTTCAAACGATTTTCCAACATTTGAATCGACGTGCCCATAATCTCCATCGCCGTCGGCGCCGTCGTCGGTTTGCGCTGCCGCATTCTGCCAACCCGCTCTCGCAGACGCCCGCGCCAATTGCCTGCGGGGGCATCATCCGCACTTTGGTCCTCACCGCGTACCGAGAACAGATCCTGCTGCATCAGATGCGCGTCATGCTGCAGATCGACAGCGATGACGATGTCGGCGCCGAGCGCCCGGCAGAGCGACACCGGTACCGGATTCACCACCGCGCCATCTACCAGCCAATAGCCGTCGGCCCACACCGGCGCCAACAGGCCGGGCATGCTGCAAGAAGCGCGCACCGCCTGATGAATATCGCCCTCGGTCAGCCACAGTTCGCGGCCGGTGCTGAGGTTGGTCGTCACGGCGCCGAACTTCAGCGCACACTCGGCGATGTCATTGATCTTCAACAGCTGCCCGACGGCATTAAATACGCGTTCGCCGCGCAGCAAACCGCCGCGCTGCCAGGAAAAATCCATCAACCGGATCACGTCCCAATAGCTGAACGACCGCACCCACTGCTCCATCGCCGGCAAACGATGGCTGGCGAACGCCGCGCCCACCAGCGCACCGACAGAGCAACCCGCAACGATATCGACCTCAATCCCCAGTTTCTTTAACGCATTAATCACGCCGATGTGGGCCCAGCCTTTGGCCGAGCCTGCCCCCAGCGCCAGTCCGATCTTGATTTGCCGCATAGCGCCATCCTCTCGGTAAAGGGTTGCCTCTGCTTTCAGGGTAGATTGTCACCAACGAATATTGTTAGGTAACATATGTGCTAAATTCATTTTCTGCCTCGTCTTTCAGGAGTTATTTTGCCCGAATCATGCCCATGCGGCAGCGGACTGACCTACAACGCGTGCTGCGCCCTTTTTATCAATGGCAGCCAGCCGGCGCCGACCCCGGGTCAGCTGATGCGTTCACGCTTCACCGCCTACGTTAATCATAACGTCGACTATCTGATCGCCACCTGGCACCCCGATTGCGGCGCCGAAGCGTGGCGCAATGCCATCGTCGACAGTTTTAAAAACACCGAATGGCTGGGCCTGACGATCGTGGAAGAGAAAGCCGGCCATGAAGCGGATGAGGGCTTCGTCGAATTCATCGCCCGTTTTACCGACGGTGACAGCGGTACCCCTAAGGCGATGCATGAGCGCTCACGCTTCCTTCGCCGCGATCAACGTTGGTATTATATCGACGGTACCCAACCCCAGCCCGGCAGAAATGCAATTTGCCCCTGCGGCTCTGGGAAAAAATATAAGAAGTGCTGCGGGCGCTAGCCGGCCGGCGCTCCACGTTTATGCCTGCGCAGACAGGCCATTCAGTTCAGACAGGATCCCCAAGCTCATGCCACACCAAAATGTACAACGGAAAGTGTTACGCACCATCTGCCCGGACGCCAAAGGGCTGATCGCCAAGATCACCAACATTTGTTACAAGCACGAACTCAATATCGTCCAGAACAATGAGTTCGTCGATCACCGCACCGGGCGTTTCTTCATGCGCACCGAGCTGGAAGGCATTTTCAACGACAACACGCTGCTGGCCGATCTGGACAGCGCGCTGCCGGAAGGTTCACTGCGCGAGCTGCACAGCACCGGACGCCGGCGCATCGTGGTGCTAGTCACCAAAGAGGCCCACTGCCTGGGCGATCTGTTGATGAAAAGCGCCTATGGCGGTCTCGACGTTGAAATCGCCGCCGTGATTGGCAACCACGACACCTTGCAATCGCTGGTGGAGCGTTTCGACATTCCTTTCCACCTGGTGAGCCACGAAGGCCTGACGCGCGAACAGCACGACCGCGAAATGACGGCCAGGATCGATCAATATCAGCCGGATTATGTAGTGCTGGCCAAATATATGCGCGTACTGACGCCGGCCTTCGTACAACATTATCCGAATCAGGTGATCAACATTCACCATTCGTTCCTGCCGGCGTTTATCGGCGCGCGTCCTTATCACCAGGCCTACGAGCGCGGCGTGAAAATCATCGGCGCCACCGCCCACTACGTTAACGACAATCTCGACGAAGGCCCAATCATCATGCAGGACGTGATCCACGTCGATCACACCTACTCCGCCGAGGATATGATGCGCGCCGGCCGCGACGTTGAGAAAAATGTGCTCAGCCGCGCGCTGTACCAGGTACTGGCGCAGCGTGTCTTCGTCTACGGCAATCGCACCGTTATTCTGTAATCGCTCAATAAATCGGTGCATTTCGTTCAGGGATGCACCGCCAAGAATAAAAAAACGGCAAACGATTCATTTTCTGCATTTCAATGCTTTACACATCCGCTTCATTTGATATGATGCGCCCCGCTTACCGAGACAGCGCTCTCGCAAGCAAGGCCAGTTAAATAGCCATGTAATATGGTGGGGTTCCCGAGCGGCCAAAGGGAGCAGACTGTAAATCTGCCGTCACTGACTTCGAAGGTTCGAATCCTTCCCCCACCACCATCTTCTCTTTGTTGATGAACTTGAAGCGAAAGCTGAAATCTCATTAAACGCTGAGGGGGAGGATGAGAAGCTTCGACAAGGTTCGAGCCGAGCGTAGCGAGACAACGCGCTTTAGCGCGGTAATCCTTAGAAGCACACAACAGGAATTTAGCCCATTCCTTAAAAAATCAGTAAATCCATGAATATCATGGTGGGGTTCCCGAGCGGCCAAAGGGAGCAGACTGTAAATCTGCCGTCACTGACTTCGAAGGTTCGAATCCTTCCCCCACCACCATTCCTTGCACAAAACTCCAAAACCCACTTAAAGCACATCACATCCATAATACTCCGTACTGGGGAAGGATGAGAAGCTTCGACAAGGTTCGAGTCTCACGCAGTGAGACAACGCGCTTCAGCGCGGCCCGCAGGGTGAGTCGCGCAGCGACGAATCATCCTTCCCCCACCACCATTCCTTGCACAAAACTCCAAAACCCACTTAAAGCACATCACATCCATAATGCTCCGTACTGGGGAAGGATGAGAAGCTTCGACAAGGTTCGAGTCTCACGCAGTGAGACAACGCGCTTCAGCGCGGCCCGCAGGGTGAATAGCTCTCGTATCAATAAACTCAATTTATCTCCCTTTATCGCCGCTTTCACCTTGATGTTTTATCTCCACACTCCCAGCAGTAACTTGAACTCCGGCCGACAATTCGCTATACCACTGGCTTCTTTAGTGCAGTAAGGAACAGGTGGATGCGAAACAATATTTGCGTTTTTTGTGGCGCCAGCGAAGGCGTCAACCCCGCTTATGCCGAGCAGGCCCGTCAACTGGGGCAACTGCTGGCCGGACAGGGGCGCCGGTTGATCTACGGCGGCGGCAAAAAAGGGTTGATGGGCATCGTGGCGGACGCCGTGCTGGCCGCAGGCGGTGAAGCTGTCGGCATTATCCCTGAGCGCCTGGTTGAAGCGGAAACGGCGCATCGCGGCCTGACCGAGTTGGAAGTGGTGCCTGACATGCATACGCGCAAAGCCCGTATGGCGGCGTTGGCGGACGGTTTTATCGCCCTGCCCGGCGGCATCGGCACGCTGGAAGAGCTGTTTGAAATCTGGACCTGGGGACAGATCGGCTATCACAACAAACCGGTCGGCCTGCTGAACGTTAACGGGTTCTACCGCCCACTGAGCCAGTTCCTCGAACATGTCGCCGATCAGGGTTTCATGCGCCACGACTATCTCGGTACGCTGCACATCAGCGAATCGGCGCAAACGCTGCTGCAACAGTTTGACGACTATCAGCCTAAAAATTACGACCGCTGGGCGAAATAACCGGCTGCGCAGTCAGCGGGCCCGCCGCTGTCTGCGTTACATTTCCCGCCAAACTCTGCTACTATCACAGCACATTTTTCTCGTGAAAACGGCACCGCTCATGAAGTTTGTCTCTTTTAATATCAATGGACTGCGCGCGCGTCCGCACCAGTTGGCGGCAATTATCGAGCAGCACCAGCCCGACGTGATCGGTCTGCAGGAAACCAAAGTTCACGACGACATGTTCCCGCTGGAAGAAGTCAGCCAGCACGGCTACCACGTGTTCTATCACGGGCAAAAAGGCCATTACGGCGTGGCGCTGCTGACCAAAGCGGAACCGTTGGCTGTACGCCGCGGCTTCCCGACCGATGAAGAAGACGCACAGCGTCGCATCATCATGGCCGATCTGGCGACCCCGCAGGGTACGCTGACGGTGATCAACGGCTACTTCCCGCAGGGAGAAAGCCGCGATCACCCGATCAAGTTCCCGGCTAAGACGCGCTTCTATCAGGACCTGCAAAACTACCTGGAGCAACAGCTGTCGGCAGAATCCCCGGTGTTGATCATGGGCGACATGAACATCAGCCCCAGCGATTATGACATCGGCATCGGCGAAGACAGCCGTAAACGCTGGCTGCGCACCGGTAAGTGCTCCTTCCTGCCGGAAGAGCGCGAATGGATGGATCGCCTGCTGAACTGGGGCCTGGTGGACACCTATCGCCACGCCAACCCGGAGCGCAATGACGAGTTTTCGTGGTTCGACTATCGCTCAAAAGGCTTCGACGATAACCGCGGCCTGCGCATCGATCTGCTGCTGGCCAGCACCCCGCTGGCTTCGCGCTGCATCGCCACCGGCATCGACTATCAAACCCGCGGCATGGAGAAACCTTCCGACCACGCGCCGGTTTGGGCGGAATTTACGCTGTAACCCATCACCCCGGCGCTCGCCGGGGTTTTACTTTGTGAAGCCAATGAAAATTATCGACGTGGTAGCCGCTATTTTGGAACAGAACGGCCGCATTTTGCTGGCCCAGCGCGGCCCAGGCAGCGATCAGGCCGGTCTGTGGGAGTTTCCCGGCGGCAAGGTTGAGCCGGGCGAGAGCCAGTCAGAGGCGCTGGCGCGCGAGCTGGATGAAGAATTGGGGATTTGCGCCCGTGTCGACGCCTATGTGGGCAGCAATCAATGGCAGCAAGGCGAACGCGTCATCCGGCTGCACGCCTGGCGAGTCGTGGATTTCTCCGGCGAACTGCAACAGCGTTGCCACTCGGCGCTGGTCTGGGTCACGCCGCAACAAGCGCAGGAATTCGCCCTGGCACCCGCCGACGTTCCACTACTGGCGGATTATATCGCCGCGCAAAGCGATGCACGCTGAGCGCGGCAATAGGTTACATCGTCACTTCTTCAGGCGCACCCAAATCAAGGGGTTGGTACCGATGGTGTTGGGCTCACGCACGCACTGCAGCACTTCCCCCTCCACTTTGAGCACCGCGCCTTCGGAATAGTTTTGATTCTGGTAGACACAGCAACGGTTGCAGGGCTGCGCCGGCGGCGGATTAACGCCGTTTTTCGCCGTACCCCAGATTTCTGGAGAGACCGGTAACACCACGTCCACATCGCCACGGTTGGCGGCGGCCTGGCCGGAAAACGCCAGCGCAGCGGCGGCCAGCAATCCCATGAGTCCGTGCTTCATTCACTCTTCTCCTGCGCCTTACCGGCGCTTTTTCTGCGTTTTTTGCCCCCGCTGGCAGGCGGCGGTGGCAATCCACGAAACGCCATGCTCGCCCGGCTCTGCTTGGCCTGATAAATCAGCTCTTGCAGCGTGCCGACCAACGGCTGCATAAAGTCCTGATAACGACAGGATTTCTCGCTGATTTGCGTCAGCGTAGCCTCCCAGTTGGCCGTCATATCAGGACGAGCAGCAAGATCCGGCAGCGAGTGAATCAACGCGCGCCCGGTTTCGCTGGAGTGAATATAGCGCCCCTTCTTGTACAGAAACGCCCGCTTGAACAGTAATTCGATGATCCCCGCTCGCGTCGCTTCCGTCCCTAAACCATCGGTCGCTCGCAGGATTTTCTTTAGCGCTTTATCTTGTACGAACCGCGCGATGCCGGTCATGGCCGACAGCAGGCTGGCGTCGGTAAACGGCCGTGGGGGCTGGGTCTGGCGTTCTACCACTTCACCGCGCTCGCACAGCAGCTCATCATCTTTAGCCACCACCGGCAGCGGCGCACCTTCGTTTTCCTCGTCGCGCTCCTTGCTGCCCAACAGCGTACGCCAGCCGGCTTCCGCCAGGAAACGCGCCTTGGCGATAAATTTGCCGCCGGCGATATCCAGCTCGATCACGCATTTGCGGAATACCGCATCCGGACAAAACTGCATCAAGTACTGACGTGCCACCAGCCCATACACGTTCCGCTCATCCTGCGTCAGGTTGACCTTGCCGGCGCGGGCGGTGGGAATAATGGCGTGGTGGGCATCGACCTTTTTATCGTCCCAGCAGCGGTTGCGGCGATCGCTGTCGATCACCGGCTGCGGGTACAGCTCAGGTTGATGTACGCTGATTGCGTTTAGCACCGCGTGACGGCCGGCGAAATGCTCTTCCGGCAAGTAACGGCAGTCGGAACGCGGATAGGTGATCAATTTGTGGGTTTCATACAGCCGCTGGCAAACATCCAGCACCTGCTGCGCACTGAGGTTATAACGCCGGGCCGCTTCGATTTGCAGCGTAGAGAGCGAAAATGGCAGCGATGCGGTATCTGATTCCCGTTTATCATTATAGGCGGTGACCAGGGCCGGTTGGCCTTCGATGCGCTTAACCACGTGCTCCGCCAACGGCCGATGCAGCAAACGCCCCTCTTCATCCTGATAAGGCTCGCAGGATTCGCTGGGCTGCCACAGCGCCACAAAGCGCTCTTCTTTCGGCGTGACGATGTGCGCTTTGACCTCGAAGAAGTCTTTCGGCACAAAGTTTTCTATCTCTTCGTCGCGCCGCACCACCAACCCCAGCACCGGCGTCTGCACCCTGCCCACCGACAGCACGCCGTCATAACCGGCATTGCGGCCCAGCAGCGTATAGGCGCGGGTCATATTGATGCCATAGAGCCAGTCGGCGCGCGAACGCGCCAGTGCGGACACGCACAGCGGAATGAAATCACGGTTGTCGCGCAGGCGTTCGACAGCACGCTCCACCGCCTGCGGGTTGAGATCGTTGATCAGACAGCGGCGCACGTTCTGGCGCTTTTCTGCCGTCAAATCCAGATAGTCCAGCACCTCATCCACCAGTAACTGCCCTTCGCGGTCCGGGTCTCCGGCGTGCACAACTTCATCGGCTTCGAGCAGCAACTTTTTAATCGCATTGAGCTGTTTGCTGACCGAAGGGCGCGGCTGCAATCGCCATTTTTCAGGAATGATCGGCAGATCCGCCAACGACCAACGCGCATAGCGGCTGTCATAGGCGTCAGGCTGGGCCTGCTCCAACAGGTGACCGACGCACCAGGTCACCACATCGTTGTTGCCGCAGGCGATATAACCGTCGCCGCGGCGATGCGGCTTGGGCAATACGTCGGCAATGGCGCGCGCCAAACTCGGTTTCTCGGCTATGAACAGTCGCATTATTCACCGTTTTTCTGGCTGAACGTCATCAAGAATTCTCTTACTTCTGCATAGTTCCCGCGGAAGACGATCCGCTGGGCTTTCTTTTCCAACTGATAGCAATACATCGGATCGTAGTACTGCTGCAACAGGGGCGCCAACCATTCGCGGTGCGCGTCGCCCTGGCCGCTGAGGCGCTGTATCCGCAACGCCGCTTCGAGTCGCAGCGTCAACTGCTGGAAACGCTCCAGCCCCAGACGACGGCGTATGGCGAACAGGCCATGGTGCAAATAGTCGTCGTATTGCCGCCAACCCTCTTCTGCACCATAGGTTTGTTCGAACTGTTCGCGCATGCCGTCGATATATTCCGCCTGCAGGCGCGCCAGGCGAATGTCGAACGGATCGTCGATCACCGCTACCGGCGCCTGCTGCATGCCATTGAACAACGGCAACGGCAGATTGTTGCTGCCGATGATCCGCCCTTCGTCTTCCAGCACCCAACGGCGGCTGCCACCATGCTGTTTTTTCAGCAATAACACAGCCAGACGATTCTCAAAATCGATCTGCGAGCTCTGGCCCGCCAGCGTTCGGCCAAAAGATGAACCGCGATGGCGCGCCGCGCCTTCCAGATCGACGCCATCGGCCAGTTCGTTGACCAGCAGCGTCTTGCCGCTACCGGTATTGCCGCCGACCAGGGCCATCGGCAGCTCGGCGCTTTGCGCCAGCACGCCGAGCAGATAATTGCGCAGCGCCTTGTAGCCGCCGACGATGCGCGGGTAGTCCACGCCGGCCTCATGCAACCATTGCTGCACCAGTTGCGAGCGCAACCCGCCGCGGAAACAGTAAATATAGCCTTCGGGCCGCTGCGCGCAGGCCGTCAGCCAGGCGGTAGTGCGCTGTTCGCGCAGTTTGCCGTTCACCAGACTGTGGCCGAGCGCAATCGCCGCTTGCTGGCCATGCTGCTTATAGCAGGTACCGACCGCCTGCCGCTCGCTGTCGACCATCAGCGGCAAATTCAGCGCCTGGGCGAAGGCGCCCTGCTGGAATTCAATCGGCGCACGCACGTCAATCAGCGGCACGTCCTGCAGGAAAATGCGTGGGTAATCGTCGCTGTCCGGCCTTCCTTGCACGTTGGACACTACTCGACCTCTATCAGCGGCTTACCGGCCGAGGCCGCATGCAACTCGCCGATGGCGTTGAGCGTGATGCCATGCTGCTCGGCAATCGCCAACACCTGCGCTTCCGCCTCGGGCAGCACCGCCAACAGCAGCCCGCCGGAGGTCTGCGGATCGCACAGCAGCTGGCGTTGCAGGTCGCTCATCTCACCCACCAGATGGCCATAGCTGTCGAAGTTGCGCCCGGTGCCGCCCGGCACGCAGCCCTCGGCGATGTACGCCTCGACGTCCGGCAGTTTCGGCACCCGATCGAACCAGACCGTCGCCTGCAGACCGGAGCCCTGACAAACTTCGCTCAGGTGGCCCAACAGGCCAAAGCCGGTGATGTCGGTCATCGCCGTGACGCCCGCCACTTCGGCAAAGTCGGCGCCCGGTTTATTCAGGCGGCACATCACCTCCGTCGCCAGGCCCTGATGCTCCGGGCGCAGCTTGCTTTGTTTTTCGGCGGTCGTCAGCACGCCGATGCCGAGCGGTTTAGTCAGATAGAGTTTCGCCCCGGCCTGTGCGGCGCTGTTTTTCTTCACCCGCTCGGTATTGACCACGCCGGTGACCGCCAGGCCGAAAATGGGCTCCGGCGCATCGATGGAGTGGCCGCCGGCCAGCGCGATCCCCGCCTGCTGGCAGGCGAAACGGCCGCCGTCGATCACCTGCTGCGCCACCTCCGGCGGCAGTTTGGCGATCGGCCAGCCGAGAATGGCAATCGCCATGATCGGTTTACCGCCCATGGCGTATACGTCGCTGATGGCGTTAGCGGCGGCGATGCGGCCGAAATCGAACGGATCGTCGACGATCGGCATGAAGAAGTCGGTGGTGCTGATGATGCCGACGCCGTTGCCGATGTCGTACACCGCCGCGTCGTCGCGGGTTTCATTGCCGACCAGCAGGCGCGGATCGACAAATTTTTCCCGCTCGCTGTGCAAGATGGTTTCGAGAACTTTCGGTGAGATTTTGCAGCCGCAGCCAGCGCCATGGCTGTACTGGGTTAAACGGATCGCTGGCGATGTCATAGTTCACTCCCTTCGATAACGGCACTCAAGATAACATAGGGTAGCGCTTGCCGAGGGGATTGATAAGAGCGGGCCGCCGATAAGCGAACAGCCTGCTCAGAAACCATGCAATTTTGCGGGGTTTGGCGCATTTCCCCGCGCCCCGCGGGGAACAAACTCAGAAATAGCTGACGAAAGGCGCGCTGTCCTGCGGCGTCACCTTGGTGGCGGCCTTCAGCTGCGGCGTACCCAGATAGAGGAAGCCGACGATCTCGTCCTGCTCGCGGCAACCGAAGGCTTCGCGCACCAGCGCATGCTCGGTCCAGGCGCCGGTGCGCCAGATACCGTTAAAGCCCTGCGCCAGCGCCGCCATCTGCATCGCCTGCACCGCGCAACCGGCGGAAACCACCTGCTCCCAGCGCGGCACCTTGGTCTCTTCGGTGCAGTGCGCGATGACGGTGATGATCAGCGGCGCGCGGAACGGCGCTTTAGTGGCCTTCTCGATCGCCGCGTCGTCCAGTTGATCCTGCTTCGCCGCCGCCTGTAGCAGCTGGCTGAAACGCTCCAGACCCTGATTCTCGATCATCACGAAACGCCACGGCTGCAGCGCGCCGTGATCGGGCGCACGCAGGCCCGCGTTGATGATATTTTGGCGCACTTCCCCCGCCGGCGCCGGTTCCGCCAGGCGCGAAGCCGAGCGGCGATTCAATAAAAGATCCAGAGCATCCATCGTAAACTCCTGATAACAATTTTCATTCCGGCCACGTTAACATAGCTAAACGACGAGTTACAGCCTCGGCGATAGCGTCCGTGTGCCACGATTTAAAGCTGACATTTACCCGGCCGCTCATTAGGATAGCGGAACATTCTCGACTCTTGTTGGAGAGCACATGCGCACATTGTGGCAAATTATTGCCGGCATTTTCCGGTGGACATGGCGTCTGCTGAATTTTATCAGGGAACTGATCCTTAACCTGTTCCTGGTATTGCTGATCCTGGTTGGGGTCGGCATCTATCTATCCTTCCAAAGTTCTTCCACCTCGACGGCTCCGGCGCGCGGCGCACTGCTGGTCGATTTAAGCGGCGTAGTGGTCGATCAGCCTTCGGTCAACAACCGGGTGCGGCAATGGGGCCGCGAACTCTTGGGCGCCTCCAGCAGCCGTCTGCAGGAGAATTCGCTGTTCGACGTGGTGGACAGCATCCGCAAGGCCAAAGACGACAAAAACATTACCGGCATGGTGTTGCAGCTGAATGACTTCGCCGGCGCCGATCAGCCGTCGCTACGTTATATCGGCAAGGCGCTGCGCGAATTCCGCGACAGCGGCAAACCGATCTTCGCCATCGGCGACAGCTACAACCAGACGCAGTACTACCTGGCCAGCTACGCCAACAAGGTCTACCTGTCGCCGCAGGGCGCGGTCGATCTGCACGGCTTTGCCACCAACAACCTGTACTACAAGTCGTTGCTGGACATGCTTAAGGTCACCACCAATATCTTCCGCGTCGGCACCTATAAATCGGCGGTAGAACCGCTGATCCGCGACGATATGTCGCCGGCGGCGCGTGAAGCGGACAGCCGTTGGATTGGCGGCCTGTGGCAGAATTACCTGGAGACCGTGGCAGCCAACCGTCAACTGACGCCGCAGCAGCTGTTCCCGGGCGCGGCCGGCGTGTTGAGCGGCCTGCAGGCTGCCGGTGGCGATACCGCCCGCTATGCGCTGGACAATAAGCTGGTGGATGAGCTGGCGTCGCGCACCGCGATTGAAAATCAGCTGGTCAAAACCTTTGGCTGGGACAAACAGGCGAACGATTTCAACGCCATCAGCATCTATGATTACCAGCCGAAACCGGATGCCAACCAGGGCGGCAAGATCGCCGTGGTGTTCGCCAACGGCGCCATCATGGACGGCCCGCAGACGCCGGGCAACGTCGGTGGCGACACCACCGCCGCCGAACTGCGTCAGGCGCGCCTGGATCCGGCCATCAAGGCCGTGGTGTTCCGCGTCAACAGCCCTGGCGGCAGCGTCAGCGCGTCCGAAGTGATCCGCTCCGAGCTGGCCGCCGTGCGCGCCGCCGGCAAGCCGGTGGTGGTTTCCATGGGCGGCATGGCCGCATCGGGCGGCTACTGGGTCTCGACGCCGGCCGACTACATCATCGCCAGCCCGAGCACGCTGACCGGCTCCATCGGCATTTTCGGCATCATCAACACCTACGAGAAAACCCTGGATACGCTGGGCGTGCACACCGACGGCGTGTCGACCTCGCCGCTGGCCGACATCGCGGTCACCAAGGCGTTGCCGCAGGAGTTCTCGCAGATGATGCAGCTGAACATCGAAAACGGGTATAAGAACTTCCTCGATCTGGTCGCCAAATCGCGCAAGATGACCCCGCAACAGGTTGACCAAATCGCGCAAGGCCACGTGTGGCTCGGCAGCGACGCCAAGGCCAACGGCCTGGTCGATCAGTTAGGTGATTTCGACGACGCGGTGAAGAAAGCCGCCGAGCTGGCGAAACTGCAACAGTGGCAGCTCGACTGGTTCGTCGACACCCCAAGCCTGAGCGATATGGTGCTCAGCCAGTTCGGCGTTTCCATTCACGGCATGCTGCCGGCGGCGATTCAGGCCATGCTGCCCGCCCCGCTGGCGTCGGTCGCCAACGCGGTGAAAGAACAGCCGGGCTTGTTCAATAACCTGAACGATCCGCAAAACCGCTATGCGATCTGCCTGACCTGCGGAGAAGTCCGCTAACAAATAATTCTGCAGCCCGGCCATCGCCGGGCTTTTTTTCTGCCGCCATGCCCCTATAATTCAGCCCATCTTATCTTTGTTAAAATCATGACCATGCAAAAGAAATCCATTTACGTCGCCTACACCGGCGGCACCATCGGCATGCAGCGTTCCGATCACGGCTATATCCCGGTTTCCGGCCACCTGCAGCGCCAGCTGGCGCTGATGCCCGAATTCCATCGGCCGGAGATGCCGGATTTCACCATTCATGAATATGCGCCGCTCATCGACTCTTCGGACATGACGCCGGAAGACTGGCAACACATCGCCGACGATATCAAACAGAACTACGACCGCTACGACGGCTTCGTGATCCTACACGGCACCGACACCATGGCGTTCACCGCCTCGGCGCTCTCCTTTATGCTGGAGAACCTGGCCAAACCGGTGATCGTCACCGGTTCGCAAATTCCCCTGGCGGAACTGCGATCAGATGGCCAAACCAATCTGCTGAACGCACTGTATCTGGCGGCCAACCATCCGGTGAATGAAGTCAGCCTGTTCTTCAACAACAAGCTGTTCCGCGGCAACCGCACTACCAAAGCGCACGCCGACGGCTTCGACGCCTTCGCTTCCCCCAATCTGCCGCCGCTGCTGGAAGCCGGCATCCATATTCGCCGCCAGCACGGCATTGACAGTCCGGCGTGTGACGGCGCGCTGCAAGTGCACGACATCACGCCGCAGCCGATCGGCGTGGTCACCATCTATCCGGGCATTTCCGGCGCGGTAGTGCGCAACTTCCTGCTGCAGCCAGTCAAAGCGCTGATCCTGCGCTCCTACGGCGTCGGCAACGCGCCGCAGAAGGCCGAGCTGATCGACGAGTTGCGCGCGGCGTCCGAACGCGGCATCGTAGTGGTCAACCTGACGCAGTGCATCTCCGGGCGCGTCAATATGGAAGGCTACGCCACCGGCAACGCGTTGGCGCACGCCGGAGTGATCAGCGGTTTCGACATGACGGTGGAGGCCGCACTGACCAAACTGCACTATCTGTTGAGTCAGCCGCTGACGCCGGAACAAATCCGCACGCTGATGCAGCAAGACCTGCGCGGTGAACTGAGCATCAACGGTTAATCCACTGACCTAGGGAGTGGCGATGAAAACGGCCTTGTTGTTGATCGATCTGCAAAACGATTTCTGCCCCGGCGGCGCGCTGGCGGTCACGGAGGGCGACGCCGTCATTCCGGTCGCCAATCGGGCGATCGCCGCCTGTTTGGCGCGCGGCGAGCCGGTGGTGGCCAGCCAGGACTGGCACCCGGCCAATCATCGCAGCTTTGCGGTGAATTCACATGCGCAAGTCGGCACCCTCGGCGAGCTGGAAGGCCTGCCGCAGGTGTGGTGGCCGGTGCACTGCGCGCAAGGGAGCCACGGCGCCGATTTTCATCCCCAGTTGCAGCGGCAACACATCGATGCCGTTTTTCGCAAAGGACAGGATACGGATATCGACAGCTACAGCGCGTTCTTCGATAACGGCCACCGGGCGCAGACCGAACTGCACGATTGGCTGCAATCGCAGGGTGTCCGACAGTTGGCGATCATGGGCCTGGCGACCGATTACTGCGTGAAGTTCAGCGTGCTGGATGCGCTGGCTGCCGGCTATCCAACGCAAGTGATCGTCGACGGCTGCCGCGGCGTTAATCTGCAGCCGGGCGACAGCGAAAAGGCGCTGCAGGACATGGCGCACGCCGGCGCACAACTGGTTACCCTGTCACAGTTCCTCGCCAGCTAAATCCTCTCGGGTGCCATCGGCGCCCTTTTTGCGCGGCGGCGAAAATATCGACGCCGCTCACAATACCGCCCTTCTTCTCCGCCAGCCGCTTGTGACCGACAGACGCTTTTGCTGTTATGACTGCGACGCTTTTGACGTCAATCGGTTATACGCATCCGGGGCCCGCTGAGCCCGGCTTTATTGTGACCGCCGCTGGCGGTACGGTCGGCCTTGCCGACCCAAGGAGACAAACATGAAATTAACCCGAAAACTGCTGCCTTTGCTGGCAGCGGTGCAGTTGGCTATGGCCGGCGTCGGCTCGGCGCAGGCAGGCTATCTCTCCGTCGGCTACTTCAACGGCGGTGGCGACGTCACCGCCGGCCCCGGCGGTGATATCGACAAACTGGACGTGACGCAAATCACCCACCTCAACTATTCGTTTGGCCTGATCTACAACGGTGAGAAGGATGAAACCAATGCGGCGTTGAAAGATCCCGCGCGCCGGCACCAGATCTACCTGTCGCCGAAGGTAACGGCCGATCTGCAACGGCTGCCGGTGTTGCGTAAACAGAACCCCGAGTTGAAAGTCCTGTTGTCGGTCGGCGGCTGGGGGGCTCGCGGCTTCTCCGGCGCGGCCGCCACCGCAGAAAACCGGGCGATATTCATCCGCTCCGCGCTGCAGGTGATTGCACTGCATCAGTTGGATGGCATCGACCTGGACTGGGAATACCCGGTGAACGGCGCCTGGGGGCTGGTGGAAAGCCAGCCGGCAGACCGCGACAACTTCACCCTGCTGCTGAAAGAGCTTCACCAGGCGCTGGGTAAAGGTAAACTACTGACCATCGCCGTCGGTGCCAACGTCAAAAGCCCGCAGGAATGGGTCGATGTGAAAAGCATTGCCCCTCACCTCAACTACATCAATCTGATGACCTATGACATGGCTTACGGCACGCAGTACTTCAATGCCAACCTGTACGATTCAAAGCGCTGGCCAACCGTGGCCGCCGCCGACCGCTACAGCGCCGATTCCGTGGTAAAACATTATCTTGCCGCCGGATTAAAACCGGCGCAGATGAACCTCGGTATCGGTTTTTATGGCCGGGTGCCGAAACGAGCGACCGAAGCGGGCATCGACTGGGACAAGCCGGACGCCGCCAAACATCCGGTGACGCAGCCTTATTTCAGTGCGCGAGAAACCGCTCTGTTCAACGCGCTGGGGCTGGATCTCAGCAAAGACACTTACTTTAAATACCACGACATCGTCAGCAAACTGCTCAACGATCCGCAGCGCCGTTTCCGCGAGCACTGGGATGACGACGCCAAAGTGCCTTATCTGACGCTGCAATCCGCCACAGGCAAACCGCTGTTCGCTATCTCCTACGAGAACCCGCGTTCGGTGGCCATCAAAGCCGAATACATCAAAAGCCAGGGATTGGGCGGTGCGATGTTCTGGGAATACGGCGCGGACGACAACAACCGGCTGGCGCAACAGCTGGCGGAATCGCTGGGGATTAAGAGCGAGAAACGGTAAATCGACGGGGCGATGGCGACATCGCCCCGCTTTAGGAACAGCTTACTGCGGTTTGAGTTTGACCAGCGGCTCAGCAACGAACTGCTGCTTCAGTTCTTGCTTGCTCTTCATCACGATCTGCCCGTCGGTGCCGATGCTCATGTGCTGCGGATCGACGTTGTTCATCGACTGCCACAGCATCACCGCCTGCAGGCTGTTTTCCTTCTGCTCAGGCGTCAGCGCCACGCCGTCCGGCCACTTGCCCAGCTCAACCGCCTGCACCAGGCGCTGGTATATCTCGGGCGTCATCGCCGCAATCAGATCTTTCACGTCCATCAGAGCCCTTCTCGCTTACGGATGAATAATTAGCTGAATCGATTTTGTTGGTTAAATTACCACTTAACCGGCCGTTTGGTCGCCATTCTCACCGTCGGTGAAGCTCAGCGAAGCGGAGTTGACGCAGTAACGCTCGCCGGTCGGTTGCGGACCGTCGGGGAAAACGTGCCCCAGGTGCGCGTCGCAGTGGCCGCAGCGGATTTCAACACGATGCATATTATGAGAGTTATCATCGAGATAACGAATCGCATCGGCGGAAACCGGCTCATAAAAGCTCGGCCAGCCGCAGCCGGAATCGTATTTGGTTTCGGAATAGAACAGCGGCTGGTTACAACACAGACAATGGTACACGCCCTCACGCTTATTGTGCAGCAATTTGCCGCTGAACGGCGCTTCGGTGCCGCGCTGTTGCGTCACATAACGTTGGATTTCATTCAGTTCCGTGACCGGATGACCGGGGGTTGTCTCTTTAGCCATTTGTGCTTATCTCTGAATGTGGATAATGTCAACGAAAACAATGATTAATAATAACAAAAAATTAACACCGCTGCAGGGTTTTTTGGCCTAAACTGTAGCCCATAAAGGCCACGTCACGATGATATGTGATAACGATCACACATCTTGCGCATGCTGACTTTATACTTGGCGGCTTGTCCCCATATAACGGATAAGGCCGAGCGCAAATGGACTGTGCAATAAGCGTGCAAAACCACCCTTCCGGTTTGACTTGCCGCAAGAATTGACACGATTCCGCTTGACGCTGGGTAAGGTTTTTGTAATTTTACAACCAACCTTTTATTCACTAACAAATAGCTGGTGGAATATATGACTATCAAAGTAGGTATCAACGGTTTTGGCCGTATCGGTCGCATTGTTTTCCGTGCTGCTCAAGAGCGTTCTGACATCGAGATCGTTGCAATCAACGACCTGTTGGATGCAGAGTACATGGCTTACATGCTGAAGTATGACTCTACTCACGGCCGTTTCAACGGTACGGTAGAAGTTAAAGACGGCCACCTGGTTGTTAACGGCAAAACCATCCGTGTTACCGCAGAGAAAGACCCGGCTAACCTGAAGTGGAACGAAGTGGGCGTTGACGTGGTTGCTGAAGCGACCGGTATCTTCCTGACCGACGAAACCGCACGTAAACACATCACCGCTGGCGCTAAGAAAGTCGTTCTGACTGGCCCATCCAAAGATGCGACCCCAATGTTCGTGCGCGGCGCTAACTTTGACAAATATGCCGGCCAGGACATCGTGTCCAACGCCTCTTGCACCACCAACTGCCTGGCGCCACTGGCTAAAGTCATCAACGACAACTTCGGTATCGTTGAAGGCCTGATGACCACCGTTCACGCGACCACCGCTACTCAGAAAACCGTTGATGGCCCGTCCCACAAAGACTGGCGCGGCGGCCGCGGCGCATCCCAGAACATCATCCCTTCTTCTACCGGCGCAGCGAAAGCGGTTGGCGTGGTTCTGCCAGAGCTGAAAGGCAAACTGACCGGTATGGCGTTCCGCGTACCAACTCCTAACGTATCCGTTGTTGACCTGACCGTGCGTCTGGAAAAAGCGGCTACCTACGAAGAAATCAAGAAAGCCATCAAAGACGCCGCTGAAGGCTCGATGAAAGGCGTTCTGGGCTATGTTGAAGACGACGTGGTTTCCACCGACTTCAACGGCGAAGTGCTGACTTCCGTATTCGATGCCAAAGCCGGTATCGCACTGAACGACAACTTCGTGAAACTGGTTTCCTGGTACGACAACGAAACCGGTTATTCCAACAAGGTTCTGGATCTGATCGCTCACATCTCCAAGTAATGGCGTGATGTTAAGCTGATAGTAAGGGCGACATTTTTGTCGCCCTTTTTTATTTGTCTCTCCGGCAAACAATAAGGTAATGAAATGAACGAGAAAATTTTCACCCTGCCCGTTTCCGAACAGATTTCTCCTTACATCAGCCAACGTCAACTCGACGAGCTGGGTGTGGTTGTGGTGTCGCATCCGAAAGTGCGCGCAGCCGTCGCGCTGCAGGGCGCCCATTTGCTGGCCTGGCAGCCCAGCGGCGAGCAGCCGGTGATTTGGCTCAGCAGCAATACCCCTTTCGCTAAAGGCAAGGCCATCCGCGGCGGCGTGCCGATCTGCTGGCCGTGGTTCGGCCCAGCCGGGCAACCTTCGCACGGTTTTGCCCGCAACCAGCCCTGGAGCCTGACGGCGCACGATGAAGATGACAACGGCGTCATCCTGACCTTTACGCTGAAAGACAACGAACAGACCCGCAAACTGTGGCCGCACGCCTTCACGCTGATCGCCCGCTTCAAGCTGGGTGCAGAGTGCGAGATCGAACTGGAATCGCACGGCGATTATCAAGCCACTGCGGCGCTGCACAGCTACTTCCAGGTCGGCGACATCGACCGAGTCAGCGTAGCGGGCCTGGGCGAGCCGTATATCGATAAGGTGGCGGGCGGCATCGAAGCGCGCCAGTCCGGCGAAGTGACCTTCGTCGGCCAAACCGACCGCGTCTATACCCGCCCCGAGGCCTTCAGCCTGATCCGCGATCCGGCGCTCGCTCGCACCATCGAGGTTCACCACCACCATATGAGCGACGTTATCGCCTGGAACCCCGGCGTAGAGCTCTCTTGCAGCATGGGGGACATGCCGAACGACGGTTACAAGACCATGGTTTGCGTAGAGACCGGGCGCGTGAGCAAACCGCTGATCGCCGCCGGCGAACAACCTGCTCGATTGGGCGTCACCTTCCGCAGCCGCAAGAAGGCCTAATACACCGAGCGCGGCGGCGCACTACAGATGTGCAAAAGGGGCGCCAGCGCCCCTTTTTGATGCACGCGATGCACGATAATCGTGCAATGCATGATTAGAAGGTGTAGCTCACACCCGTCATCAACAAACCGGTGTAGGATTTATCCACCATCGGGCTGTCTTTCACTTCATCCGACAACTTCACATAGCGACCGACGAAGAAGGCGTTCCAGCTCTTGTTGATCTGGTAATTGGCGCTCAGCTCGAGGTACGGCGCCCAGCTATCGCCCGGGGTGTAGCTGTCAAGGCCGCTGCGACGGGATTCATTGGCGCTGACGCCGTAGTAATATTTGTTCTGGTTCTTGCTGTTCCACATCACGCCTACGCCCGGTACCAGCGTCAGCGCGTCCAGATCAAACTTGTACAGATAGGCCACATCGCCCACCAGCCCGTTGCTGTTGTTCAGCGTGTCGCCGGTAAAGGTGGTGCGGAGGGTACCCCACTCGGCGTTGTGCGAATAGGCCAGGCCAGCCATCAGCGTGCCGCGGCGCTTGTCGAGACGCTTCATGCGATCGTCGTCGCTGTCGCCCGGACGGTAGCCCCATGGCGTGTAGTAGCCCATGATGCTCAGCTGGTTTTCCTGATCTTTCCACAGGTAGTAACCGGCGGTCAGCGTACGGAAGTAGAAGTCGTCACCTTCATAGTCGATGACGGGCACCGGATAAACGCGGTCCTGATAACCACGATACGCGTCCGGGCTAACCAGCGCGGCAGCGCCGAGTGACCAGGTTCCCGCCTGAGCACTTTGCGCACAAACCATTGCGGAAGCGATAATTGCTAGCGTTTTGAGTTTTGAAATCTTCACTGGTTCTTTTTCCATAAATTACAGGGTTAATAGCCGCAACAGTTTATGTGAAAATTTAGTTACGCGCCTAATCTTTACAATAGAAAACGACCAAGATCGAATAACTTATAGCGGAATTATGAATTAATCATGGCGGAACGATGACGATTCAAGCCGCAGGCCGCGCCAGACAAGGCATTTGGCTCCCAGAGTAATAACTGAGTCATTGATATGACTTAAAAAAAGCTTTTTGTACGGCAGGAAATTTTCCGGCAAGCAAACTAAGCTTAAATCAGAAGGTGAATTTATCCTGAGCCCAGTGGCATACAGCGCAACTCGCGATAATAAGCGCACCAAGTTGGCATACGGGTTGCTGTACTTAGGCGTATTCTCATCTTTCGGGAGCCAGAACACTATCACACGCTCTCTTTAACCTGTGCTAATAACGAAAGGACGGGCATCATGAACATATTTGACCACTATCGCCAGCGCTATGAAGCTGCCAAGGACGAAGAGTTCACACTGCAGGAATTTCTTACCATTTGCCGGCAAGATCGCAGTGCCTATGCCAACGCGGCCGAACGTCTGCTGATGGCTATCGGTGAACCTGTGATGGTCGACACTGCGCTAGAATCACGCCTGTCGCGCCTGTTCTCCAACCGCGTGATCGCACGCTATCCGGCCTTCGAAGAGTTCTACGGCATGGAAGAGGCCATCGAACAGATCGTCTCTTACCTGAAACACGCCGCGCAGGGGCTGGAAGAGAAGAAACAGATCCTTTATCTGCTGGGCCCGGTGGGTGGCGGTAAATCCTCGCTGGCGGAACGTCTGAAGGCGTTGATGCAGCGCGTGCCTATCTATACCCTTAGCGCCAATGGCGAACGCAGCCCGGTCAACGATCATCCGCTGTGCCTGTTCAATCCGCAGGAAGACGCCACGATCCTGGAAAAAGAGTTCAATATCCCCAGTCGCTACCTCGGCACCATCATGTCGCCGTGGGCGGCGAAACGTCTGCATGAGTTCGGCGGCGACATCACCAAGTTTAAAGTGGTGAAAGTGCGCCCTTCCATTCTGGAACAGATCGCCATCGCCAAAACTGAGCCGGGCGATGAAAACAACCAGGACATCTCGGCGCTGGTCGGTAAAGTGGATATCCGCAAACTGGAGAACCACGCGCAGAACGATCCGGACGCCTACGGTTACTCCGGCGCCCTGTGCCGCGCCAACCAGGGGATTATGGAATTCGTCGAGATGTTCAAGGCGCCTATCAAGGTGCTGCATCCGCTGCTGACCGCAACCCAGGAAGGTAACTACAACGGTACCGAAGGCATCTCCGCCCTGCCGTTCAACGGCATTATTCTGGCGCACTCCAACGAATCCGAGTGGGTGACCTTCCGCAACAACAAGAACAACGAAGCGTTCCTCGACCGCGTCTATATCGTCAAGGTGCCTTACTGCCTGCGCGTGTCGGAAGAGATCAAGATCTACGATAAGCTGCTGGATCACAGCGAGTTGACCCACGCGCCGTGCGCGCCGGGCACCCTGGAAACGCTGGCGCGCTTTAGCGTGCTGTCGCGGCTGAAAGAGCCTGAAAACTCGAGCATTTACTCGAAAATGCGCGTGTACGACGGCGAAAGCCTCAAAGACACCGATCCGAAAGCCAAGTCCTATCAAGAGTACCGCGACTATGCGGGGGTTGACGAAGGCATGAACGGCCTCTCCACCCGTTTTGCCTTTAAAATCCTCTCGCGGGTGTTCAACTTCGATCACGCCGAGGTGGCGGCTAACCCGGTTCACCTGTTCTATGTGCTGGAGCAGCAGATAGAACGCGAGCAGTTCCCGCAAGATTTGGCGGAGAAATACCTGGAACACCTGAAAGGCTATCTGATCCCGAAATACGCCGAGTTTATCGGCAAAGAGATCCAGACCGCCTATCTGGAATCCTACTCGGAATATGGCCAAAACATTTTTGACCGCTACGTGACCTACGCAGACTTCTGGATCCAGGATCAGGAGTATCGCGATCCCGACACCGGTCAACTGTTCGACCGCGAGTCCCTGAACGCCGAACTGGAAAAAATTGAAAAACCGGCCGGCATCAGCAACCCGAAAGATTTCCGCAACGAAATCGTGAACTTCGTGCTGCGCGCCCGCGCCAACAACAACGGCCGCAATCCGAACTGGACCAGCTACGAGAAGCTGCGCACCGTGATCGAGAAGAAAATGTTCTCCAATACCGAAGAGCTGTTGCCGGTGATCTCGTTCAACGCCAAAACCTCGACGGACGAGCAGAAAAAACACGACGACTTCGTCGATCGCATGATGGAGAAAGGTTATACCCGCAAGCAGGTGCGCCTGCTGTGTGAATGGTATCTGCGGGTCAGAAAATCCTCATAACGCCTCAGGTAAGCGGCATTATCAGGGCCATGTCCGCAGTCATGGCCGTAGCAGCGCAGCCCACGGAGGGGCTGCACATTGCGCTGTCGCGGTTGGGACATGAAGAGTTGGCAACGTCGTTTGGGGGAAGTATGGCCTATTTCATTGACCGACGGCTGAACGGCAAAAACAAGAGCATGGTGAATCGCCAGCGCTTCTTGCGCCGTTACAAGTCGCAAATCAAACAGTCGATTGCCGAAGCCATCAACAAGCGTTCGGTCACCGACGTGGACAGCGGGGAGTCGGTATCCATCCCCACTGACGATATCAACGAACCGATGTTTCATCAGGGGCGCGGCGGCACGCGCCATCGGGTTCACCCGGGCAACGACCATTTTGTGCAGAACGATCGCGTCGAGCGGCCTCAGGGCGGATCGGGCGGTGGAGGCGGCCAGGGTAACGCCAGCCAGGACGGTGAAGGCCAGGATGAATTCGTTTTTCAGATCTCCAAAGATGAGTATCTCGATCTCTTGTTCGAAGATCTCGCCCTGCCCAACCTGAAAAAGAACCAGTACAAACAGCTGACCGAGTTCAAAACCCATCGCGCCGGTTATACCGCTAACGGCGTGCCGGCCAACATCAGCGTCGTGCGCTCACTGCAAAATTCGCTGGCGCGGCGTACCGCCATGACCGCCGGAAAAAGACGCGCGTTGCACGAGCTGGAAGAGGCGCTGACCCAGCTGGAAAACACCGAGCCGGTGCAACTGCTGGAAGAGGAACGGCTGCGTAAAGAGATTGCCGAGCTGCGCAAGAAAATCGAAAGCGTGCCGTTTATCGACACCTTCGACCTGCGTTACAAAAACTACGAGCGCCGGCCGGAGCCCTCCAGCCAGGCGGTGATGTTCTGCCTGATGGACGTGTCCGGCTCGATGGATCAGGCCACCAAAGACATGGCGAAACGTTTTTACATTCTGCTTTATCTGTTCCTGAGCCGAACCTACAAAAACGTCGACGTGGTGTATATCCGCCATCACACTCAGGCGAAAGAAGTGGACGAGCAGGAGTTCTTTTATTCGCAGGAAACCGGCGGCACCATTGTCTCCAGCGCGCTGAAGCTGATGAGTGAAGTGGTCGAAGAGCGTTACGACCCGGCGCAGTGGAATATCTACGCCGCGCAGGCGTCTGACGGGGACAACTGGGCAGACGATTCACCGCTGTGCCATGAGCTGTTGGCGAAGAAGCTCCTGCCGATGGTGCGTTACTACAGCTACATCGAAATCACCCGTCGCGCCCACCAAACGCTGTGGCGCGAATACGAGGATCTACAGGCGAAATTCGACAACTTCGCCATGCAGCATATCCGTGAACCGGACGATATCTATCCGGTATTCCGCGAACTGTTTCGCAAACAGACCGTTTGAATAATCTGCAATAACGCCACCACAGCCGGAGAACCACGTTTTCCGGCTGTTTCTTTTTCGCCATGATATATCGCCGAGCCTGAGCGTATAATTTTTGACCGCCATCCGAGAAATAATAAGCCGCGTTATCCCGAATGGCGCTGCCTATTATTCTTTCTTCTGAGGTTATTCCTAAACATTCGCCGCCGCGTCCGCACGGCTTGATGGGAATATTCCCATTCAGTTATCGTTATCTTATCGCTTAAGCCCTTTCCTAAGCGAAATTTGCCTTACTTTATTTTTCTATGGCTTCTCTGTCCGCCGTGGCGGGCTTTTACCGGTCAGCAGGTTAGACATCATGATCGATTACACCCTCTATGGCCTCAACCAGCACGATGTTGACGAATACAATAAGCAAATATGCTGCCTGCTCGGCAAAAGCGTGCTGCTGGCGCTGATCGCCAACAAACCGATAACCAAACAGAACCTGCTCAGCTGTCTTGTTCAGGAGGCGGAAAAGCAACCCGATGATTATTTCCAGCGGTTGCACCGCGCAGCCATCGAAATGATCGGCGTTAACGGACGCTAGGGCGATATGCGCAAGGCGGAAATCTACGCCATTATTGCCACCGTCGTGGTGTTGATTGCGCTGTTAATAATTAGCTACGATAGCGATATCCCTGTTTATCCCTGACGGCCAACCTGCTTGCGCCGGTTTTTCACCCGGCGCAAGCAGGATGCGCAGAAACAATTTGCCACCAGAACCGCTTTACAGCCCGGATAACATTCCCGCCCTGGCGTTATTTCGAACCGGCCGCTTCGTCAATCAACCTCGCCACCTCATCGGCGTGGGAGGCCAGCGAGGCGTGACTGGCATTCAAGGTCAACACTTTCCTGGCCTGCAACCGCTGCGCCATTCGCCGCTGATTCTCCGGCGCTATCATGCGATCGTCGCTGGAGAGTTGATACCATGACGGTTTATGTTTCCAGGCGGGGTCGCCGATAGCGTTGCCAAAGGTGCCGGCCAGCGGAGCCTTCTGCGCCACCGCCATCACCAGCGCCTCGTCAGCAGTCAGATCCTGGCAAAAGCTTTCATGGAACTTGTCGGCCTTGATCCACAGGTAACCGTCGCTGTCCGGCGCCAAATTCGCGACTGCCGCCGGAGGATGTTCTTGCGTAATGCCGCCGGGACTTTCACCGGCATCCGGCGCAAACGCGGCGATATAGACCAGCCCAATCACGTTGGGCTGGTTGCCCATTTCCGTGATCACCGCCCCACCGTAAGAGTGCCCGACCAACAAGACCGGCCCCGCTTGTTGCGCGACCATCTTGCGCGTGCGCTCCGCATCTTCGGCCAGTGACGTTAGCGGCATTTCCACCGCATGGATCGCCGAATATCCCCTGCGCGACAACGCGATAATGACTTTACTCCAGTGCGCCGCACCGCCCCAGAATCCATGTACCAGCACGATAGTTGGTTTTAAGCTCATTGCCGACTCCTTTATCTCATAGGGAAGCGCGGTACACCGATAGGCAGGCGCCCTTTACGCAGGCGCCGTACTGCCAGCGACGCTGCGCGCACTCCCCATTTTATATAGCCAGCCTCGCGACGTTCGACAATAGCTACGACGGGTTAACACGCCCGATTTTCCGGCATCGCCGTGAACGGCCGCAGCGGCGCAGGCCGCAATGGCCGAGCGAAAGATGGGATTAAAACTAGGATTTTTACCCATGACGATCTAAAATCTCGCGTAAAAACAAAGAGAAGTAAATTTGAATCACCGGGAAAAGGAATGAAGTTGTGAAGGAAATGATCTCCATCGTATTGATGACGTGCCTGCTGGCGCTGCTGTTTTCGTGGCTGTTCGTCTACGGTCTTAACATTCATTAAACCTACGGCGGCTACCCACGCCCCTTCCTGACTGGCAGGCAGCGCATCCGCACGGTGCGCTCAAAACCGCCGAATCGCGTCATGCTTTCATCCAACAACACGCCCCCTGCACCTGGCAAGAACACGCGCCCACCGAACCCGGCTTCCTCTCACCCAAGCCCTTCGCAAATACATCATAAATTTTTATCAATTACAGTTTCACCGCGTTCCTCTGTGACTCACCGCCCCTTTTCTTGCCTAACCGTGTCTCACTCTGGTGTGGGCTTGTTCACCCACCAATGTTACCGGTAACTATATTGTTGATTTCTTTTCGAAATAAACAGAAAGCTGTTAATAACCCTACGTTCTTTATAGAAATAAATTATGTATTCTTATGGATAAAGGTTTGAATTAACGGCCGTGGGTCATTGATTATCGTCCGCCAAGCTCCTAGAATTCGCGCGTAAAAATACAACTGGGATCGGGTTTCATGTCGTCGCTGTGGGTTGCAACGCAATACTGTTATTTTATTGGTCTGTTAGTTTCTATGGTTTTCACCTATCTGGTTAGCAGGGACACCGTCAAGATTCGATGCATCAGCGCATTGACCATCGGGTTGACCTGGCCGTTGAGTCTGCCGGTCGTGTTGCTGTTTTCGCTGTTCTAACGCTTCCAACGTCTCGCTGCGCTTTCGCTTTAAACAGCCTGCTCATGAAAATAGATTGATCGCCGCGGTTGCGGCTGCTGGCGTGGAATAAAAAAACGCCAGCACGAAGGCTGGCATGAAAAAATTGGAAGCAATGTGAGCAATGTCGTGCCGGCTTGGGGGGCACAGAAGGAGACAACCCTTTTCCCCTCACCGGCGAAACGGATGATAATACGTCTCATTATTAAATGTAAAGTCATTTCCCTGCGCAACTTTTTCCGTTTGGTAAAATATCAGCCGCGCGGCGTTCGCCAGCGCCGATACATCCGCACCGCCCCCCATACCAGCAACCACAGCAAAATATTCACCCCCAACCACAGCATCAGCAAGTAGCAGAAGGTCTGGTAACCGGGTATGCCCCGATCGGCCAAAAACGGGTTAAAGTGAAAAAATTTGACGATCGCGAACGGATTAAGATTGAAACGGTTGAATACGGCCGCCGTCAACAACGGTGGCAACAGGGTGTAAAACGCCAGGCTGAACAGCAGCAGGATCTTTGTACCCGAAGTGTTTTTATAATCTTTCATATCAATGTATTACGTCTTTCGCTGTGATGTAAAAACCGCCGAACATTCGCACGTCAATCGACCCCGAGCGCGAAAAAGAGTTCCCGGCCAACGCGGAAATAAAGCCGATCCTGTGTTTAATCGTCATTTAGCGCCCGGGTGATATATACCCTGTGGATTTTAAATTACGATGCCGGCGCACCGCCCTCATTCGCAACATTTGCGTGGCGTCATCAGGAGGCCTTAATGAAACCGGACGCACTCTCCCTGCCGCCGAACTCAAAAAAACTTAAAGTGATCTACGGCTGGTATATTTACGTAGTCTATATCCTGCTGGTTTTTAACATCTACATGGCGGTTTACAACGTCTGCGTTCGGCATCCGTTCGAAGCCCCGCTGCTGTCGCTGTTTCACAGCCTGTTCCTCGCGCTGATGCTGCAGCAGGTGCTCAAGAAAAACGTCATTTTCGCCTGGATCTTGCTGAGCTATTTTATTCTGATGCGTCTGTATTACGCCAATGTGCTGCATGTCGAGTTTACGCTGCTGAGCCGCAGCCTGGTACTGCTGATTCTGACGCTGTTGCTGACCGGCTCCGTGGCCGTCGGGCAACTGGCCACGCCCCCGCAGCGGCATGACTGGCTGGCGCGGTTGGGCTGGCGTCAGTGGGCTGCGCTCACGGCGCTGGCGGCGATTCTGACCCCGCTGATTACCACCGACTATCTGGGGTAAACAGGGCGTTATTTGGGGATATGAGGCTCGGATATGTCTACGATGCGGCATATTTTGGTGTAGTTACCCGCCTTCTCACAGATCTTGTCTGTGACGAACACGCTAAGGTAGCCCAGCAACAGCAAGTAGCCGACCATGCACAAAATAAAGATAAGCGTTCTCACCGATAGCGACCAACCAGACAAGAGTATCCCGAGCATCATAACCTGAACGCGGCGCTTTAAAAGGATTTCATGTGCGCACCAGCCGCATCAACGCACGTTCTGTAGTAAGATTAGGCAACCTCACCCACCACCGGAAACGCCGATGCACCATCTGATGTTAGACATTGAAACCCTGGATATAAAACCCAGCGCCGTCATTTTGGTGGTTGCGGCAGTGTTTTTCGATCCCCGCACCGGGGAACTGGGCGCCGAATTCGAAATCGCCGTCAGCAGTCAGAAAGACCAACCGGGCAGAACCATCAGCCTGGATACGGTCGCCTGGTGGGCGAAACAGTCCGATGAAGCGCGCAAGCAGGCCTTCGGCGGCACCGAGAGCCTGAAACGCGTGCTGAGCAGCCTCAGCCGCTTTATCCATATGAACAGCACCGACACGGTGAAAGTCTGGGGCAACGGCAAAGAGTTCGATTGCGCGATCCTCGAACACGCCTTCCAGCAGTTGGAAATGCCCTGCCCGTGGAAATTCTGGGATACACAGGACGTGCGCACGGTGATCACGCTGGCGGAACTGCACGGCTTTAACCCGAAAAAGACCCGCCCATTCGAAGGCATGCCGCATCGCGCGCTGGACGACGCCCGCCATCAGGCCCGCTACGTGGCCGACACCGTCTCGGCGCTCTATTACCGCCCGGCAGCGCAGCGTTGACCGCGCTTTGCCCCTTTTCATTTGCCGCCAGAATCTCTACTCTAGCCCTCTTTGTCACTCGGACATGCCTTTCTTGTTATGCAAAAGTTTCTGTTTCTGCTTCTCAGCCTGGTGCTGCTTGGCCCATTAGGCATCGACCTTTATCTGCCGACCATTCCCGCCATCGCCGTCGGCCTGGGCAGCAGTGAAGCGCTGATACAATCCACCATTTCACTGTTTATTTTGGTGCTCGGCCTCGGCCAGGTCATCGCCGGTCCGTTGGTGGATAACTACGGCCGCAAACCGGTGGCGCTGGCCGGCATTATTCTCTACATGCTCGGTGCGGCGATGGCGGCGCTGGCCAGCAACCCGACCGTTTTCATCGCCTCGCGTCTGCTGCAAGGGGTAGCGGTCTGTTGCACCGCCGTCGTCGCCTTCAGCGGCGTACGCGATCGCCTGAATGGTGACGATGCCGCTCGCGCGTTCGGCTTCCTCAACGGCACGCTGAACATCATCCCGGCGCTGGCGCCGCTGCTCGGCGGTCTGCTCGCCGAGGCCTTCGGCTGGCGCGCGCCTTTCTGGTTCCTGGTCGGCTACGCGCTGCTGGTATTAGCGATCATCGCGCTGTATCTGCCTGAAACCCGCCCCGTCGATACCGTGCCGGTCAAAGGGCTGCCGGTGCGCCAATACGCACGCATCCTCAGCGAACGGCGTTTCTTCTCCTTTGCCGTGGTGAATTCCGGGGCGATGGGCATGGCGTTGACCTACGTTTCCCTGGCCCCCAACGTGCTGATGGGCACCGCTGGCCTGACCCCGCTGCAATTCTCGCTGGTGTTCGGCGCCAACGGCTTCTGGATCATGTTGGTCAGCTTCTTCGCCAACCGCATCATCCACAAAGTCGGCCGTCCGGTTTGCCTGGCGATCGGCGGCATGCTGATGGGATTGGGCTGTCTAGGGCTGCTGCTGGGCGTCATGCTGCTGCCTGCGGCGGCGCAAGCGCATTGGCTGGCATATATGCTGCCGGTCGCCAGCGCCTGCGCCGGATTGGCGTTCGTGATGGGCCCGGCCACCAGCTATGCGCTGGAACCCTACTCCAATGAGGCCGGCGTCGCGTCTGCGCTGGTCGGCTTCGTGCAGATGGCGGGCGGCGCCGCGCTGGGTCTGGTGGCGATGGCGTTGCCGCTGCAACCGAAACTGTCGCTGGCGTTGGTCATGCTGGTAGGCTGCCTGCTGGCGCTGCACGCGCGGCGTCTCAGCAAGCAGATTAAAGGACAGATCAGAAAAGTCGCCTGAGCCCGGCTCAGGCTTCGGTGACGACCGGCACCCGCGCCGCTAACGCCGACAACAGCTCATAACCTAACGTCCCTGCCGCCGTGGCTACTTCGTCCACCGGCAGGCGTTTCCCCCACAGCTCGACTTCGGCGCCCAATTCGGCTTGTGGACAGGGCGTTAAATCTACCGCCAGCATATCCATCGATACCGTTCCCAGGGTGCGCGTCAGTACGCCATCCACCCATACCGGCGTACCGGTCGGCGCATGACGCGGATAGCCGTCGGCATAACCGCAGGCCACCACACCGATACGCTGCGCGCCGGCGGCGCTGTAACGGCCGCCATAGCCGACGCGATCGCCAGACTTCAATTGCTGAATGCCGATGATTTCACTGCTCAGCGTCATCGCCGGCTGCAACCCCGTCGACGCCACATCACTCCAGCAACCGCTCGGCGAGGCGCCATAGAGAATGATCCCAGGGCGCACCCAGCTGCCGTGGGTCGAAGGATGCCACAGCGTGGCGGCCGAGTTGGCCAGGCAGCGCGGCAGCGGTATATCGGCGGCGGCCGCCTCGATGGTGGCCATCTGCCGGGTCACTCCTTCCGGGCCGTCGGCGGTGGCGAAATGGCTCATCAGCGTCAGCTCGGCGATGTTGGCAACCGCCTGCGCCCTGCGCCACACCTCGTGCAGCCGTTCGGGTGCGAATCCCAGCCGGTTCATGCCGCTATTCACTTTCAAATAGACGTCGAGCGGCGCGCTCAGCCTGGCGTCGGCGATCGCCGCCAACTGCCAGTCGCTGTGCACCGCCGTCGTCAGGTGATAACGGTCGAGCAGCGCCAGATCCTGCGGCTGGAAAAAGCCCTCCAGCAGCAGAATCGGCCCCTGCCAGCCGGACTCACGCAGCAGCACCGCTTCGGCCAGATCCAGCATGGCGAAACCGTCGGTTTGCGCCATGCTGCGCCAAACGTTCTTGATGCCGTGGCCATAGGCGTTGGCTTTAACCACCGCCCAGACTTTGGCGCCGGGGGCAAAACGGCGCACCACCTGCAGGTTGTTTTCAATCGCGCCGAGATGCATCGTGGCGGTTATCGGACGGGGCATCGCTTCTCCTTGGGGCAGCATACAGCGGCCACGCGCGCCTGCGCGTGGCCAGGAAAGTCTATAATCGAATCGGACGATTAGCGTGCGGGATGCACGTCGCTCAGCGGAACCGCGTGTTGCTGGCGAAACCCGGCGCTGTAGCGCGCCACCGCCAGATCATCGGAAGGGATCGCCGGCGTAATGCCGGACATCAGATCGGACAGCAACTGCCCGGAACCGCAGGCCATCGTCCAGCCCAACGTGCCATGCCCGGTGTTGAGGTACAGATTCTTCAGCGAAGTGCGGCCGACGATCGGCGTTCCGTCCGGCGTCATTGGGCGCAGCCCGGTCCAGAACGTCGCGTCCTCCACTCTGCCGCCGTTCGGATAGAGATCGCGCACCACCATCTCCAGCGTTTCGCGCCGTTTTTGCTCCAGCTGAGTATTGAAACCGACGATCTCCGCCATACCGCCGACGCGAATACGCTGGTCGAAACGGGTAATGGCGATTTTGTACGTCTCATCCAGTACCGTAGAGAATGGCGCCGCCGTTTCATCAGCGATCGGGATGGTCAGCGAATAGCCCTTCAACGGGTAAACCGGGATAGACACCAGGCCGCGCAGCAGCGCCGTAGAGTACGACCCGAACGCCACCACGTAGCTATCGGCTTTGAACACCTCTTCACCGCACTGCACGCCGGCGATCTTGTCGCCCTCCACCAGCAGGCGATCGACGCTGCGGTTGAACAGGAAGGTCACGCCCGCCTGCTCTGCCATCTTCGCCAATTGCTGCGTGAACAGCTGACAATCGCCGGTTTCGTCGTTAGGCAACTGCAAACCGCCCGTCAGCTTGTGCGCCACCTGCGCCAGAGCCGGTTCGACGCTGGCGAGCTGGTTGGCCTCCAGCAACCGGTAAGGCACCCCGGCATCTTCCAATACCGCGATGTCTTTCGCCGCGTTTTCAAACTGTTGTTGGGTACGGAACAGCTGCAACGTGCCGCCCTGACGCCCTTCGTACTGGATGCCGGTTTCCTGGCGCAGCGCTTTGATGCAATCGCGGCTATATTCCGCCAGGCGCACCATGCGGCCTTTGTTGGTCATGTAGTGTTCGGTATTGCAGTTTTTCAGCATCTGCCACATCCAGCTCAGCTGGAAGCTGCTGCCGTCGAGGCGGACCGCCAACGGCGCATGGCGCTGGAACATCCACTTGATGGCTTTCAGCGGCACGCCCGGCGCCGCCCAGGGGGCAGCATAGCCCGGTGAGATCTGCCCGGCGTTCGCCGCGCTGGTCTCCAATGCCGGGCCGGGCTGACGATCGATCACCGTCACCTCATGCCCCGCTTTCGCCAAATACCAGGCACTGGCTACGCCCACCACTCCACTACCTAAAATTACCACTCGCATCGCTGACTCCAGCTCAAGGCTTCACAAAGCATAATCTTCTGCTCACAGGAAATTAACTCAGTGAAAAAATCCGTCCAACAACTTCATCATCAAACGTGACAATATTCACAATTAATTTATCGTCGATAGGCCAGGCATTTGCAATAGCCGCCAGTAAATAGCGATAAGATGCGGTTCATGGGGGATTATAACGTGAGGTCGACGCTGAATCGCTAGCAATGCTGTCACTGACAGCACCAAAAAAAGGCGTGATAAGCAACATGGTTTTAACAGAATATAAAAATATCAGCCAACACATAAATAGAATAAAACACCAACAAAACACATAAAACCAACACAACAGACAAACCCGGGTCATTGTCTTCACAGCAGAAAAGTCGCGTAAAATTTCAGCCAATAATAGCCCCATTATTGCTATTGAATTGAGCAGCCGCACACCCTGGCGCCAATCCCTCCTTTTCATCGCTCAGCACGATATGAACCGTTATGCCGTCGAGCAGATCCTAGAGTTCACATTATCGCTATTCTGGAGTGCCTGTTATGTTTATCGCTATCTACCGATTCTCAGTCAAAACCGGACACGAATCAGCCTTTCGCCAGGCCTGGTTTGAGTTGACTCAGGGTATCTATCTGCAGCGCGGCAGCCTCGGTTCGCGTTTGCATCGCGATGCGGGCGGGCAGTTTATCGGCTATGCGCAGTGGCCAAGCCGCGCCGCATGGGAAAGCGCCGGTGCCGTTCAATTGGAGGAACGCTATCGGCAAGCCCGGGAGCGAATGCGCGCAGCGTTGTTGACGGATGAAACGTTATTTGAACTGGAGGTTACGGATGATTATCTGCAAATCAGGCCGTTTGACTGAGCACAAGCCCACCCGTGCGGGCTTGTGACTGTGGGACAGACCGGCGTCAGTGATGCAGCATCTCGTCCACGACCTCTTTGGTCTGTAGCTGGAACGGGTAGTAGGTCGGCCAGTTATCCATTTCTTTCAGCAGCGCCTCCTGCGACGTGTTGCCCATAAAGATATGGAAATGCGCCGATTTGCGCGGGCCGATAATATGATCGCTGAACTGCACGAATTTCGGTGCCTGGCTGTCGGCATCCTGGCATTCGAACAGATAGCGCACGCCCTTTTTACCGGAGACATAAGTCAGGATCTTATGCCCGGCGTACTTATACTGACAGGCGCTGGATTGATCTCCGCGGTGAAACTCCATGACGCCGTTCTCAATGCCGATGGTATCCACATCAGTGGCGTACCCTTTGCGGTAATACGCCTTCACTTCGGCGAAGCTCTTGCTGTTATCCTGCGTCGCTTTCTTCTTGAACACCGGGTCAAGCTCCCCATTGAGCAAATAAGGATAGACGGATTGCCATACCCCCTCCCAGTCGGCCAAGTCGCGATCTTTGACGTCCTTGTCGTCGAACACGCCCGCTTCCGCCCTTTTTTCCACTTCCGTCAGCGGTTTGCCATGTGAATGATGCCCGTGGGCGACCGCCTGTCCGCTTATGAACATCGCCGCCAGCGCCACCGCCAGTTTGCCAAAATGCCTCGCCAAAATGCGCTCCTTGTCCGTCATTGAGAATTGAGAAAAACGAAAAGTTACAATATAACATAACAGTTTTCAATCATTCTGGCGCTGTAAGCAAGCTATTGCGCCCCCATGCCGCAGGGCTATACTCGGAGAAGAAGCGCGGGGCTTCTGCCGGGACGGACGCGGCGCCGGATCGACCGCCGTTCGCTCCCTTGCGTACCGGCATTTTTATTTCACTGATTTGCAACGGTTAATTATGACTTGAACTATGCTTGTTACAGGGCCTGCCGTTTGAGCGAGGCCCGTGAATAATGAGGGTGCGCTGATGACTACTTCAACACATGAAAAGGTTAAGGATGATAAACGGCTGAGCGATGGACCGGACTGGACGTTCGAACTGCTGCAGGTGTATTTGGAGCAGATCGACCGCGTCGCCAAGCATTACCGGCTCGACACCTACCCCCATCAGATCGAGGTGATCACCTCCGAGCAGATGATGGACGCTTATTCGAGCGTCGGCATGCCGATCAACTATACCCATTGGTCCTTCGGCAAAAAGTTCATCGAAACCGAGCAGCGCTACAAGCAAGGCCAGCAAGGGCTGGCGTATGAAATCGTCATCAACTCCAATCCCTGCATCGCCTACCTGATGGAAGAGAACACCATCACCATGCAGGCGCTGGTGATGGCGCACGCCTGCTATGGCCACAACTCGTTCTTCAAGAACAACTACCTGTTCCGCAGCTGGACTGATGCCAGCTCTATCGTCGATTATCTGCTGTTTGCTCGCCACTACATCAGCCAGTGCGAAGAGCGCTACGGCGTCGATGAGGTGGAACGGCTGCTGGATTCCTGCCACGCGCTGATGAATTACGGCGTCGACCGGTACAAACGTCCGCAAAAAATTTCATTGGTGGAAGAGAAAGCGCGCCAGAAAAGCCGCGAAGAGTATCTGCAGAGCCAGGTGAACACGCTGTGGAAGACCTTGCCGCGCGTCGAGCGCGAAGAGTCGCCGGAGCAGACGCGCCGCTATCCGAGTGAACCGCAGGAAAATATCCTCTATTTTATCGAGAAGAACGCGCCGCTGCTCGAGCCTTGGCAGCGTGAGGTGTTGCGCATCGTGCGCAAAGTCAGCCAATATTTCTACCCGCAAAAACAGACTCAGGTGATGAACGAGGGTTGGGCCACCTTCTGGCACTACACCATCCTCAATCATCTGTACGACGAAGGCCGGGTGACCGAACGCTTTATGCTGGAGTTTTTGCACAGCCACACCAACGTGGTGTACCAGCCGCCGTACAACAGCCCGTACTATAACGGTATCAACCCTTACGCGCTGGGCTTTGCCATGTTCCAGGACATCAAGCGCATCTGCCAATCACCGACCGAAGAAGATCGCTACTGGTTCCCGGACATCGCCGGCAAAGACTGGCTGGACACGTTGCATTTCGCCATGCGCGACTTTAAGGACGAGAGCTTCATCAGCCAGTTCCTGTCGCCCAAAGTGATGCGCGACTTCCGCTTGTTCACCGTGCTGGACGACGATCGCAACAACTATCTGGAAATCGCCGCGATCCACAACGAAGCCGGCTACCGGGCGATCCGCCAGGAGCTGTCGGCGCAATACAATTTGAGCAACCACGAACCGAACATTCAGATCTGGAACGTGGATTTGCGCGGCGACCGCTCGCTGACCCTGCGTTATATTCCGCAGGAACGCGCGCCGCTGGATAAAAGCCGCCGCGACGTGTTGAAACATCTGCATCGCCTGTGGGGCTTCGACGTGATCCTCGAGCAGCAAAACGAAGACGGCAGCGTAGAGCTGCTCGATCGTTGCCCGCCGCGGCCTACGCCGCAGTAACCGCTGTGCCATAACGACAAAGGGCGCCGAAAGGCGCCCTTTATTATTTCGCTCGCACGCGATCAGCGGCGCGCTTCGGTCAGATCGCTTGGCATGGTGCCCTGCATGCTCTGCCAAATCGCCCCGCTGTCTTTACCGTAATTACGCACGGTATCCATCACCTGGTCGTACATCTTCTCATGGCACAGCGTGGACAGTTTGCTGTAGAAGGTCAGCGCCAGCTTGCGCGCTTCCGGGTTGGAGAAGTAGTAACGGCCAACGCGGGTATACAGCCCTTTCAACCCGTTGAAGATCAGGCCGTAGATCGGGTTGCCGGAAGCGAACGCCAGACCGCGGAAGATTTCATAATCCAGCACATTGAACGCATCCGCCTGATCTTCGACTTCGGCGGCCTTCGCCAGCACTTCCTGCGCCTGCTCCGGATGATTGCGCACCGCGGCGCGAATAAAGATCGACGCGATATTGGTGCGTACCGACAGCAGATTATCGATCAGCTGCGGGACGCTTTTGTGATCGAGACGGGCTACGGTCTCAAGGATGTTGAGGCCGGACGTTTCCCAGAAATTGTTCACTTTGGTCGGTTTGCCATGCTGAATGGTCAACCAGCCATCGCGGGCAAGACGTTGCAACACTTCACGTAATGTGGTGCGCGTGACGCCAATCAACTCCGAAAGCTCACGCTCCGCGGGCAAAATAGAGCCAGGGGGGAAGCGATTATTCCAAATACTCTCAATAATGTACTCTTCCGCGAAACCGGCAGGACTCTGCGCCTTTATGACCATGTGTTTGACGTTCCGTTGCGACGATAAATTCAGTAAAAGTAATCAGCTCATCATACCAGATCACACAGACATGACATAGCGTGAGCGAAAAACAATAAACGAAAGTGTGCATAAAGTGGCAAAAAACGCGCAAAAACACCGGTTGCAAGAAATTTACCGCCGTAAAACAAGCTCCGGTTGCGCCCGCCCCCGCCGCGTTGTTAGGGTACGTGCTACGACTGATTTAAGGATGCATAAAGGACAATGGAAACAACCTTGCGCAGCGCCCTGCTCAAAAACTTCCTGGGGCAATCTCCCGACTGGTACAAACTGACCATTATTATTTTCCTGGCGATCAACCCGCTGGTGTTCTTTTTCGCCAGTCCGTTTATCGCGGGTTGGCTGCTGGTGGTGGAGTTCATCTTTACCCTGGCGATGGCGTTGAAGTGCTACCCGTTGCTGCCGGGCGGCCTGCTGGCGCTGGAGGCGGTAGCCATCGGCATGACCAGCCCGGCCCAGGTCTCGCAGGAAATCGAACATAATCTGGAAGTGCTGCTGCTGCTGGTCTTTATGGTAGCCGGCATCTACTTTATGAAGCAGCTGCTGCTGTTCGTATTTACCAAACTGCTGCTCAACATCCGCTCGAAAACGCTGTTGTCGCTGGCATTCTGCCTGGCCGCCGCCTTCCTTTCCGCTTTCCTCGACGCGCTGACGGTCGTGGCGGTGGTAATTAGCGTCGCCACAGGGTTCTATTCCATCTATCACAACGTGACCTCAAATCGCCCCGACGGCGACATCGGCGACGACAGCGATTTCACCGGCGAAGAGCGCAAACAGACGCTGGAACAATTCCGCGCCTTTCTGCGCAGCCTGCTGATGCATGCCGGCGTCGGCACCGCGCTCGGCGGGGTCATGACGATGGTGGGCGAGCCGCAGAACCTGATCATCGCCAAGAGCGCGGACTGGGGCTTCATCGACTTCTTCCTGCGTATGGCGCCGGTCACCTTGCCAGTGCTGGTGTGCGGCCTGCTGGTCTGCTGGCTGGTAGAGCGTTTTCGTCTGTTTGGCTACGGCGTGCAGCTGCCGGACGCAGTGCGCGAGGTGCTGAAAGAGTATGACCGCAAGGCCACTGCAGGCCGCAGCAAGCAAGAACGACTCAAGCTGGTGATGCAGGCGTTGATCGGTGTTTGGCTGGTGTTGGCGCTGGCCTTCCACCTGGCCGAGGTCGGGTTGATCGGCCTGTCGGTGATCATTCTCGCCACCTCGCTGTGTGGCGTGAACGATGAACACGCCATCGGCAAAGCGTTCCAGGAAGCGCTGCCGTTCACCGCCCTGTTGACGGTGTTTTTCACCGTCGTTGCGGTGATCATCGAACAGCACCTGTTCAGCCCGGTGATCCAGTTTGTGCTGCGCGCCGAGCCCGCCTCTCAGCTTTCGCTGTTCTACCTGTTCAACGGTCTGCTGTCGTCGGTTTCCGACAACGTGTTCGTCGGCACGGTTTACATCAACGAGGCGCGTGCCGCGCTGGAGTCTGGCGCCATTGCGCTGAAACAGTTTGAACTGCTGGCGGTCGCCATCAATACCGGCACCAACCTGCCTTCTGTCGCTACCCCGAACGGCCAGGCGGCGTTCCTGTTCCTGCTGACGTCGGCGCTGGCGCCGCTGGTGCGCCTGTCGTATGGACGCATGGTGTGGATGGCCCTGCCGTATACGGTGGTGCTGACCGTGGTCGGCCTGCTGTGCGTACAGTTCACGCTGGAGCCGGCGACCGAACTGTTGACGCAGTGGCACTGGCTGACGCTGCCTCCTCTCGACGCTATCGGCCACTGATGCGGCGCCGGCAGAGTAAACCGACTATTTTTACGCGGAAACCGGCCCAGGTGGCTGGCAGCGAAGATGAATTGGTTTACACTGCCGGTTCAATTGCTTACTGCATGGAAGAATCTAGATATGTTGCAATTCTTTAACCGCTGTTCACAAGGACGCGGCGCCTGGCTGCTGATGGCCCTGACAGCGTTGGTGTTGGAACTGGTCGCGCTCTATTTCCAGCACGTGATGCTGCTGCAGCCCTGCGTCATGTGCATTTACGAGCGTTGCGCACTGTTCGGCATCCTCGGCGCCTCGCTGGTGGGCGCCATCGCGCCGAAAACCCCGCTGCGCTACGCGGCGATCTTGCTGTGGATCTACAGCGCCTGGGAAGGCGTTCAGCTGGCGTGGAAGCACACCATGATCCAACTGCACCCTTCGCCGTTCAATACCTGCGATTTCTTCGTCAGCTTCCCTTCGTGGCTGCCGCTGGACAAATGGCTGCCGGCGGTGTTCCACGCCTCCGGTGACTGTTCCGTGCGCCAATGGCAGTTCCTGACCCTGGAAATGCCGCAATGGCTGGTCGGCATCTTCGGCGCCTACCTGCTGGTGGCGCTGATCGTGTTGATCGCACAGTTTGTTCGCCCACGCCGCCGCGATCTGTTCGGCCGCTGATCGGTACATAAACCAAAAACGGCGCCTGAAGGCGCCGTTTTTTTTAGGGTATTGCTGTCAAATTCAGAGATAACCCCATTTCAGGTATGTGTGAGGAAATAAACGAGCACGATCAGCGCTCCAGCCACGGCAAACAGACGAACCATTTTCATTGTTATGCTCTCGAACTTGCGGGAGAGCGGCCAAATTACCCAACTTATCGCTTAAAAAGAAGCATCCTGGCTCGATTACGCGCGTAATTTACATAACATTAAACTTCTGTGATGCCGGCAGGCAAAAACAGGCGATGTCGGCGCAATCCTCTCGGCTTTCAGGCAACAATAAATTACCGTTATTTATGAACGACTGCGCCTTTGTCACATTCAGAGCACAATATTTTGGTGAACTTTGCCCATAAAATCCTTATAGTATCGGCAAAGTGAGTACTACCGATTTCCCTGGTGTTGTTGTGTGTCTTGCCCCTCATCTATGTAGGGGCTTTTTTCCCCCTGCCCCCTGACTTGCAAAAATTCTCCCTTATCCCGCAATGCTGATAGCGCGCATCGAGTCTCGACTCACCGTTCGCGCACTAATGATTAAAATCGTTCCTGATTCTTTACCTATGCTGATGACGTTTGGATTTCCACACTTTTTCTCTAGTAAGCCGGGCCCAGTCTTTGGCTGACTACAGCAAATGATATCAAGGACACGATCTATGCCGGATACCGCATTGCCTCCCTCGTCTCAGCGCCCGTTCCTGCGTCGCCTGCTGCTTAAAGCAGGGAAAAGATTCCTGCGCTGGAACGGCGAGTTTCAGACTCGCCATTCGCTAATCTCCACCACGCCGCAGATCGGTAATCATGAATTTAATTGGGTGACGGCGCTGGAAGCCCGTTGGCCCGCCATTCGGGAGGAGTTGGATCGCCTGTTGGAGCATCCTGAAGATATTCCCGCATTCCACCAAATATCACCGGATCAGAAACGCATCTCCAAAGGAGATAACTGGAAAACCTTCGGGCTGTTTGTCTATGGGCAACGCGTTGATGAAAACTGCGCCATTTGCCCGCGTACCGCGCAAGCGGTCAGCGAGATCCCCGGCATGCGCACCGCCATGTTCTCTATCCTTAAGCCGCACTATCATATCGTGCCGCACAAAGGCCCGACGCGTGCCGTGGTGCGCGCTCATCTGGGATTAATCGTGCCAAAGGATCGGGAAAAGCTGTGGATCCGCGTTGACGATCAAATCCTGCACTGGGATGAAGGCAAAGTGATTTTGTTTGACGACTCTTATGAGCACGAAGTGCGTAATGATACCGACGAGCTACGCGCGGTGTTGTTTCTCGATATCGACCGGCCGATGGACAAGGTGGGTACGGCGGTGAATAAGCTGCTGTTCAGCCTGATCAAAGCCAGCCCTTATGTGAAACAACCGCTAAAAAACCTGGCGAACTGGCACCGGCGCGATAAAAAAGAGTGAAATGACGGCTTATGCCATGAGCCCCACGCCAGCGGGTTAGCTCAACAACGCAAAGGGGGAGTGCCCAACCACTCCGCCCTCTTGCATCGCGCTCCGCCTTGATCCGCAAGGGTTCCGATTTTACCTGGCCCAGTCCGGCTTGTTGAGGATATGGTCCTGCCAGTCCACCACTTCGCTCTCACGCACCGCGATATGCCGCACCGTGATGCGCTCGCCGTGCATCGCCGCCTTGGAGCCGCTCAGCAACGGGTGCCAGGGGAACAGCGGTTTACCTTCGCCAATCAGACGGTAGGCGCAGGTAGGTGGCAGCCAATCGAAGGTGGTGAGGTTCTCGCGCGTCAGTTTGATGCAGTCTTCTTCCAGCTCGAAGCGCCGCTCGTAGTTGCGGCATTGGCAGGATTTGATGTTGAGCTGGTTGCAGGCTACGTTGGTAAAATAAATCTCGTCGGTATCTTCGTCGATCAGCTTATTCAAACAGCATTGCCCGCACCCGTCGCACAACGACTCCCACTCTTGTTCTGACATTTCCGCCAGCGTTTTCTGTTGCCAAAAAGCGAGTTGTGACATGTTAGCGTCCGGTTTAGGTAAAGGGAAAAGTCACCTGCGCACAGGTTCGAGGGGGGACTATATAGACATTTTAGCCGCGAGATGCAAGTTTTGCCGCCGACGATGCCGGCGGCGAGGAGAAATCAGATCACCCGGGTGCTGAGGGTTTTGCCGTTCAGGCTGATTTTCAGCATGTCGCCGGAAGCCATCGGGCCCACGCCCTGCGGCGTGCCGGTCAGAATGATGTCGCCGGCGCGCAGCGTGAAGAAACGGCTCATGTAGCTGATAAGCGGCAGGATCGGCGTGATCATGTCACGCGTATTGCCCTGCTGGCGCAGCTGGTCGTTAACGGTCAACGACAGCTCGGCGTTTTGCGGATCGCCGAACTCGGCTACCGGGATAAATCCCGACATCGGGCAGGAACCGTCGAAGGCCTTGGCCTTTTCCCACGGCTGACCGGCTTTTTTAAAGCCCGCCTGCAGATCGCGCAGCGTCAGATCGAGCGCCACGCCGTAACCGGCGATCGCCCGCGCCACGCGGTCTTCGTTGGCCTGTTTCAGCGGCGTGCCGATCAGCACCGCCAGCTCGACCTCATGGTGCACTGAACCGAACTCTTTAGGGATGGCCACCGGCTGGCGGATATCGCACAGCGCCGTTTCCGGTTTGATAAACACCACCGGCTCGACGGAAACCGCGCTGCCCATTTCCTTGATGTGATCGGCGTAGTTGCTGCCGACGCAAACCACCTTGTTCACCGGGAAATCGAGCAACGAACCCTGCCAGTCTCTATGTTGATACATACCGCTTCTCCCAAACTGTAGAGGCTTGGCGCGCCAAGCCGATTATTGGTGTGTCGAATCAATGTCCGATCGCGTCCGCCATCATACCCACGGCGATAGCGAAATAGTAAGAGCGATTCCAGTGCATCAGGGTGCGGAAATTATCATAGACCAGGAACGTCCGCCCCTGCAGATCGTCCGGCGCAATGATCCAGCCGCGCTGAATGGCGTGCGGCAACGCACTGCCATCCGCACGCCGCACGCCGCGTTGTTGCCAATCGTTGACGCTGCGCGCCTGCGCATCCTTCAGCCCCAGTTCGGCCCGGATGAAACCGGCGGGCAGCTTGACCTCGCGCCCCCAACCGATGCCGGGCTGCCAGCCCTCTTTGGATAAATAGCTGGCGGTAGAGGCAAATACGTCATCGATGTTATTCCAGATATCGATGCGCCCGTCACCATCGCCATCCGCCGCATAGCGCAGGAAGGAACTCGGCATAAACTGGCATTGCCCCATCGCGCCGGCCCAGGACCCTTTCAGCGACGCATCGCCAACGTGTCCCTGCTCGATTATCTGCAGCGCCGCCAGCAGCTCCTGACTGAAAAAGGCCTCGCGGCGCCCTTCGAACGCCAGCGTCGCCAGCGCAGACACCACGTCTTCCCGCCCCTGAATCTTGCCATAGGCACTCTCCATGCCCCACAGCGCGATGATATAGCGCCCCGGCACCCGATAACGCTCGCTGGCCCGCGACAATTGCGCATGGCGCTGCCGGTACAGTTCGCGCCCCTGGCGCACCTTGACGGGCGACATCACCCGCCGCAGGTAGTCGTCCAGGGTTACCTTCTGCTCCGGCTGATTGCGATCGGCCTTGATCACCCGATCGACGAAATGGATTTGCGCAAAAGCGCGGTCGAGCGTGCCCTGACTGATGCCCTGCTCCCTCGCCCGCCGCTTAAGCTGCTCGACATACGCCGGAAACTGCGCCGGATCGCGGCCGCTCGCCGCCAGCGTCGTCTCCTGCGCCGCGTGTGACGAGCCCGGTATCAGCGCACCGCCCAGCGCCAGCCAAACGGCCAGCGCGGTTGTTCTCACTGAACGTGTCATCGCGCCTCCCCTGGCCGCAGCGCCTGCCTCAGGACTTGTCGCCCGCCAGATGCTGGTTGAGCAGATTTTCAACCGGCGGCGGGAACTGCAGGTAATAGCCTTCGTCTTTCAGCGCCTGCTTCACCTTTTCGATATCCGCCGAAGCCAATTTCTTGCGTTCATCGAGCGAAAGCATCATGGCGAATTGCGGCACGCCGAAACTTTTCATCAGTTCTTCCGGCACACGAGAGAAATCGTCTTTTTTTTCGACATAAAGATAAGTTTGATCGCGTTTCGGGCTTCTATAGATCACACAAAGCATTTTTTTAACTCTATTTAATTGAGGGAGCGTCTTGCCTGGATATAACTCTGACTATAACATGCTTATAGTACATCGGAATATCGCACCCCGAGTGGTATTCCGGGGATTTAAAGTTGCTGAGACTGAGTCAGGATAGATGTCACAATCGCCAATTGAGCTAAAAGGCAGCAGTTTTACCCTATCGGTTGTTCATTTGCATAATTCGCAGCCCGAGGTAATACGTCAGGCGTTACAAGAAAAAGTTGAGCAAGCGCCCGCTTTTCTGAAAAACGCCCCTGTTGTTATCAACGTCGCAACGCTGGATGGCGATGCGAACTGGAAAGAACTTCAACAGGCTGTCGCGGCGGCAGGTCTGCGCGTTGTGGGTATCAGCGGTTGCAGAGATGAGCGACAAAAGCGCGCGGTAGCCCGCGCCGGGCTACCGCTGCTGAGCGAAGGCAAAGGCCAGAAAATGGCGGCGCCGGAGCCTACCCCTGCGCCAGTGGCGGCGGATAACGCCCCCGCCAAAACGCGCATCATCAGCACGCCTGTCCGTTCCGGCCAACAGATTTACGCCCGCAACTGCGATCTTATCGTGACCAGCAGCGTCAGCGCCGGCGCCGAATTGATTGCCGACGGCAATATTCACGTCTATGGCATGATGCGCGGCCGCGCACTGGCAGGCGCGTCAGGCGACACGCAATGTCAGATTTTTTGCACCCACCTGGCGGCTGAGCTAGTCTCTATCGCAGGGCAGTACTGGTTGAGCGATCAAATCCCGTCCGATTACGTCGGGCAGGCCGTACGACTCAGCCTGTTGGATAACGCTTTAACCATACAACCTTTAAACTAAGCCCTTTTGACAAGGAATCCATTTCATGGCACGCATTATTGTTGTTACATCGGGTAAAGGGGGCGTTGGCAAGACCACTTCGAGCGCGGCCATCGCTACCGGCCTGGCCCAGAAAGGCAAGAAAACCGTGGTGATCGATTTCGATATCGGTCTGCGTAATCTTGACCTGATTATGGGCTGCGAACGTCGGGTAGTTTATGATTTCGTGAACGTGATTCAGGGCGACGCCACGCTGAATCAGGCGTTGATCAAAGACAAACGCACTGAAAACCTCTATATCCTGCCTGCTTCGCAGACGCGCGACAAAGACGCGCTGACCCGAGAAGGCGTTGAAAAGGTCCTCAACGATCTCGGTGAGATGGATTTTGACTTCGTAGTGTGCGACTCGCCGGCCGGTATCGAAACCGGTGCGCTGATGGCGCTGTACTTCGCCGACGAAGCTATCATCACCACCAACCCGGAAGTCTCTTCGGTACGTGACTCCGACCGTATTCTGGGGATCCTTTCTTCCAAGTCGCGCCGTGCCGAGAAAGGCGAATCGCCTATCAAGGAACACCTGCTGCTGACCCGTTACAACCCGGGCCGCGTCAGCCGTGGTGACATGCTGAGCATGGAAGACGTGCTGGAGATCCTGCGCATTCCGCTGGTGGGTGTGATTCCGGAAGACCAGTCAGTGCTGCGTGCTTCCAACCAGGGTGAGCCTGTCATTCTGGATGCCGAGTCAGACGCCGGTAAGGCGTATGACGATACCGTTTGCCGCTTGTTGGGGGAAGAACGCCCATTCCGCTTCATTGAAGAAGAGAAGAAGGGTTTCCTGAAACGCCTTTTTGGGGGATAAACCATGGCCTTATTAGACTTCTTTCTGTCCCGCAAAAAACAGACAGCCAATATAGCCAAGGAACGGCTGCAGATTATCGTCGCAGAGCGTCGTCGCGGGGACAGTGAGCCCCCGTATCTGCCTGATCTGAAACGCGATATTCTGGCGGTTATTTGCAAATACATTCAGATCGATCCTGAAATGCTGCATGTGCAGTTCGAGCAGAAAGGGGACGATATTTCGGTACTTGAACTTAACGTGACATTACCGGAATCGGAAGAAGCAGCTAAATGATTGCGACGCATTAATTACCCCCTGTATATTTTATGCAGGGGGTAACTGTATGTGCATCCAGTTAATAAGCATCATCGGCAGCAAAAAAGCGATTTTTCCCTTTGGGACAATTCCCAATTAACTTTGCCGCCACCTCGTTTAAAGTAAATTCTGGCCAGATTTACCTCCAACGCATTATTTCCTGCCTATATTCACCCGAGCAGAGTTTCCTTACCCTGCCCTGGTGAGTGCCAGCGATTAATATTCTTTCAGGATCTCCTGCAACGGCGCCATTAATAAATCGCCACGCCAGCCGCTGATTAATTCAGGGCGACTCTCGCCGTCCTTCAGTTTCCAATGCCAGTTCAGCAGTTGGTTAATTTGGCGACGGGACGCCAGCAGCTCGCTGCTCAACCCGCTTTGCTCGCTGACGGTGGCGATCGCCGCCTTGATGTCTTTAAACACCTTCTTGTAGCCCGGCTGATCGATAAGGTTGGCCAACGGCGCCGGCAGCTCGCCTTCGTCCAAGGCTTCGGCCTCGGCCACCAGCGCCAGCAGCGTTTTACCGTGATAACGGATCTCCGGCCCGCTCAGACCCAGCGAATCCAGTTCTCCCAGCGAAGAAGGCATATAGCGCGCCACCTGCCACAGGTTTTCCTCCCGCACCACGAAGTTCACCGCCAAATCGCGCTCGCGCGCCTGGCGCAACCGCCACTCCGCCAGCTTCTGCAGACAACCCAGCTGGCGCGGACGCAGCTGCCAGGCATTGCTGATTTCACGATAGGCCAATTCCGGCGCCAGCGTCTCGCTGCGGCGTTGGCACAACAGCAGGCACTCGTTATTGGCCGCCGCGGTCCAACCGGCCTCTTCGGTCTCCTGCACCAGCTGTTTGGCCATCGGCAGCAGATAGAACACGTCGGCCGCCGCGTATACGCACTGTCTTTCGGTCAGCGGGCGCGCCAGCCAGTCGGTGCGCGACTCGCTTTTGTCCAGCTCAACCTTCATGTACTCCGCCACCAGCGTCGCGAAACCGCAGGAGAGCGGCCGACCGGTAAAGGCCGCCAGGATCTGGGTATCGACCATCGCCGTCGGCAGCGTTTTAAAGGCGTTGAGAAACACTTCGAGATCTTCGCTGCCGGCATGCAGGAATTTCACCACGGCGGTATCGGCCAACAGCTCGACAAACGGCTGCCACTGCTTGATCGGCAAAGGATCGATAAGGGAGAGTTGTTCACCGTCGTAGAGCTGGATCAGGCCCAGCTGCGGATAGTAGGTGCGCGTTCTGACAAACTCGGTGTCCAGCGCTATCTGGGCATGCTTTCTCGCCTGCTCGCAGACCTGCTGCAATCCGGCATCGGTAGTGATCAACTGATAATTCAAAACATCATTCTCTTGTAGGATTCAAACACAACAACGCCGGCATTCACCGGCGTTGTCGATAGTCAGGCGCAAAGGCAAAACCTAGGCGGCATCGGCCGGCTTCGGCGTTTTTTGCTCCTCGCGCAGTTCTCGCCGCAATATCTTGCCGACGTTCGACTTCGGCAGCTCATCGCGGAACTCAACAATTTTAGGCACTTTATACCCGGTCAGGTGACGGCGGCAATGGGTCAACAGCTCTTCCTTGGTCAGCGAGGCGTCTTTCTTCACCACGCAGATCTTCACCGTTTCACCGGAAACCTCACTGGGCACGCCGATCGCCGCACATTCCAGCACTTTCGGGTGCTGGCTGACCACATCCTCGATCTCGTTCGGATAGACGTTGAAACCAGAGACCAGGATCATGTCTTTCTTGCGGTCGACGATGCGCACAAACCCCTGCTCGTCTACGGTAACCACATCGCCGGTCGCCAGCCAGCCGTCTTTCAGCACTTCGTCGGTGGCTTCCGGGCGCTGCCAATAGCCTAACATAACTTGTGGCCCTTTGACCCACAGTTCGCCCGGTTCACCCGGCGGCACATCCTGACCGTTGTCATCCACCAGTCGAATATCCGTCGACGGCACCGGCAGGCCGATGCTGCCGCTGTAGTGTTTCAGATCGTAAGGGTTGCCGGCCACCAGCGGTGCGCACTCCGTCAGGCCGTAACCTTCCAGCAAATGCTTGCCGGTGGTTTTCTCCCATTTCTCGGCCACCGCCTTTTGCACCGACATGCCGCCGCCAACCGAGAAGCGCAGCGTAGAGAAATCGAGCTTGTGGAAATCTTCGTTGTTCAGCAACGCGTTGAACAGCGTATTCACCCCGCTCATGGCGGTGAACGGATATTTGCCCAGTTCTTTCACCAGCCCTGGAATGTCGCGCGGGTTGGTGATCAGCAAATTGCGCCCGCCCAGGTCGATAAACAGCAGGCAGTTCACCGTCAGCGCGAAAATGTGATACAGCGGCAACGCCGTCACCACCAGTTCCTGCCCTTCACGGAACAGCGGCGAATAGGCGGCTTTGGCCTGCTCGAGGTTGGCCTGCATGTTGCGGTGCGTCAGCATCGCGCCCTTCGCCACGCCGGTCGTGCCGCCGGTGTATTGCAGGAAGGCCAGATCGGCATTAATGATGTCCGGTTTTACATACTGCAGGCGGCGGCCACGCTGCAGCGCGCTGCGGAATGAAATGGCATCCGGCAGGTTGTATTTCGGCACCAGACGCTTGACGTACTTGACCACGAAGTTGACCAGCGTGCCTTTGGCAGCCGAAAGCTGATCGCCCATGCGCGTCAGAATCACGTGCTTGACCTGGGTGTTGAACACCACTTTTTCCAGCGTATGGGCGAAGTTGGACACGATGACGATGGCGCTGACGCCGCTGTCGTTTAGCTGGTGCTCCAGCTCGCGCGGGGTATACAGCGGGTTGACGTTGACCACCACCATACCGGCGCGCAGAATGCCAAACAAGGCGATGGGATATTGCAGCAGGTTAGGCATCATCAGCGCGACGCGGTCGCCCTTCTTGAGGCCCAGTTCATTTTGCAGGTAAGCCGCGAAAGCCCGGCTGCGTTCTTCCAGTTTGCGGAAGGTCATCACCTCACCCATATTGATAAAGGCGGGCTGATCGGCATAGCGCTGCACGGCATGCTCAAACATTTCGATCAACGACGAATAGCGATCGGCATCAATCTCTGCGGGCACATCTGCCGGATACCGTTTTAACCAGACCTTATCCAAGGTATTACTCCTGAAATCATTACTAATTATCATCGCAGCCCTCAAACTCGCAGCCTAACCATAACAATATTTTAACTCAGCAGACCAGTTCGGGTTTTAAACATTATTCAGGTTGCGATGTACGTCACTAATTGTCGGATATTCCTTATCCCAAAAAGCAAAAGGGCGGCCTGAGCCGCCCTGTCAAATTTGTTCACATCAAGCGTATGCTACTCGGTTACGATGGTTTGCACCTGTGCCGGGCCAGGGTTGTACCAGCCATAGCCAGCCCCCCAACCGGGTCCCCACGGACCACCGCGCCAGCCCCAGGGCCCCATCGGCGCCGGCGGCATCACCACCTGCTGCACCAGATGCCAGCGTTTGAAACCGGTGACGTTCATCGTCACGAAGCGATACGGCGTCATGCCGATCCGCCCCTCTTTCAGGCCGGTAATGGGGCCGACAACGGTCACCAGTTGGCCTTTGAAATCAACCGGCTCGAGGAAGCCGTTTACCGTGGCCAGCAAGCGGCCGCGCGAGGGTTCACCCAATATCGGCCGCGCACCGCTGTCGAGCGGCACTGCCGCGATCTCCAGCACCGTACGCCCCTGTTCGTTGGCGACGTTCACCACGGTGCCGCCGAAGCGGGCTTCCGCGCCGGTAAACAGGTTCGGTGCATTTTGTACCGAGGAAAGCTGAGTCACCGGCGAAGGGCTGGAGCCTTTGATCGCATCCGGTACGGTGACGCACCCGGTCAGAACCAGCGCGCCGCAGGCGATGGCCAGCAGCGACAGCTTTTTACTTGCAGTGCGGATTAACATGGTCGCAATCTCCTGAAATGCCTGTAACTTTGACCGCGTTTCATCGTTCAAGTTGCAGGCCTTCATCGCCCGGCATCAACAACAGCACAATACGCCGCGATTACTCACGGCCCGGCAGCTTTTTCCAGGTCACTTCATTGCGCAGGTAGGTCGGCTCGGCGTTTTCTACCGCCACCGCCAGCCCCTGTTGCCAGGCGTGCAGCGCCAGCGGCAGCATGTCTTGCGCCTGCGGCAACAGCATCTGGCCGTCACGCACGCTCAGAGCGGAACCCTTGACCAGATCGGGATAGGTTTGCCAGCCGGTGCCGACGTGGGCCCATTCCCCCTGCAGGCGCTGCGCGCGCTCCAACGCCTGAACCGGCGACAGCACCGCCTCGCCTTCGCTTTCCAGCCAGCGGCCGTCAGCCTGACGCTCGAACTGCCCCCAGTAGACCTCGCCCATGCGCGCATCGATCGCCGCCAGCACGCGTTCAGCGCCGCTGACGCGCCAGGCGCCCTGCGCCATGGTTTGCAGCGTGGAAACGCCAATCATCGGCAGATCGGCGCCCAGCGCCAGGCCCTGAGCGATGCCGATGCCGATGCGCACCCCGGTAAAACTGCCGGGGCCGCGGCCGAAGGCCAGCGCATCGAGCTGGTTGAGCGCCAGACCGGATTCCGCCAGCACCTGCTGCACCATAGGTAAAATACGTTGCGTATGCTCGCGTGGGCACAGCTCAAACAGGGCGTGGATTTCGCCTTGATTCCAGACGGCGACGGAACAGGCTTCCGTCGCGGTATCGATCGCTAAAATTCGCGTGGACATGCCAACCTCTGGCGGGAATAAAACTGGGTTTTTCATACAGGGCGCGCATTGTAGCACAGCCCCGTAAGCCCTTCATCTTTCACGTAGCCGACGTCTCGGCGGCCTGCAGGAAGGCGATGGCCTGCTTCAGATCGCGGGTGCGCGGCGTGGGCGGCAGGCTGTTGAGGAACACCTCGCCATAAGGACGCATCACCAGACGATTATCGCAAATCACCAGCACGCCGCGATCGTCGGTATCGCGGATCAAACGCCCAACGCCCTGCTTCAGGGTGATGACCGCATCCGGCAACTGCACGTCATTGAACGGATCGCCGCCGCGCAGGCGGCAATCTTCAATACGCGCCTTCAACAGCGGATCGTCCGGTGACGTGAACGGCAGCTTATCGATGATGACGCAAGACAGCGCATCACCGCGCACGTCCACCCCTTCCCAAAAACTGCTGGTCGCCACCAACAGCGCGTTACCGGCAGCGACGAACTGCGCCAGCAGCTGCCCTTTGCTGGTTTCCCCTTGCAATAATACCGGCAGCGTCATCGTGGCGCGGAACTCTTCCGCCAGCTCGCGCATCATCTGGTGCGAGGTACATAAGAAGAAGCAGCGGCCGTTGTTGGCTTCGATTAACGGCCGCAGCATGCGCGCCAACTGGCGCGCTCCGCCCGGTTGATTCGGCGAAGGCAAAAAGCGCGGCACGCACAGCAACGCCTGTTTGGCATAGTCGAACGGGCTCGGCAGCAGCAACGTTTTAGCCTTGGTCAGCCCCAACCGTTCGGTGAAATGGCCCAACCGATCGTTGACCGACAGCGTGGCCGAGGTAAAGATCCAGCTGCCCGGCTTCTCGTCCAGCATTTCGCGGAACCGATCGGCCACCGTCAGCGGCGTCAGCGCCAACACGAAGTGGCGTGAATTGCATTCATACCAATAGCTGTAGCCCGGCTCCGTCACCGCCTTCAGCCGTTTGAGGCGCGCGCGATACAGCGTGGCGCGCTCAAAAGCGGCATCCAGCAGCGCCGAACGCCCCAGCGACAGTTTCATGACGTCATAACACAGCTCCAGCGCGTCATCGAGCAACAACAGAGCGCGCTGTACGTTCGGTTCGCCCAGCACGTCGCGCAGATTGCCGCGAAAGCCCGGCTCCCCCAGATTCAGGCGAAAATCTTGCGTACTCAGGCTGAGACGGTCAGCGCTTTTTTGCAGTTGGGCGGCGTCGCGCACCTCGGTGCGGTAGGCGATGGTGATGTCCTTCGCCAGATCCAGCAACTGGCGGCTGGTGAGCTGCTGGCCGAAATACTGGCTGGCGATGTCGGGAATTTGGTGCGCTTCATCGAAAATCATCACCTCGGCTTCCGGGATCAGCTCGGCGAAACCGCCCTCTTTCACCACCATATCCGCCAGGAACAGGTGATGGTTCACCACCACCACATCCGCATCCATCGCGCGGCGGCGCGCCTTGACCACGAAGCAATCCTGATACAGCGGGCAGTCGCTGCCCAGACAGTTGTCATTGGTGCTGGTCACCAGCGGCCAGACGAAGCTGTCTTCCGCCACTTCGCTGCAGGTGCTGATATCGCCCTCTTTGGTCTGCGACGACCACTTGCGCAGCTGCACCAGGTCGATCAGCGTCTGGCCCGCCAGCTCGCCGCCGGCCATCGACTGCTGCTCCAGTCGCTCCAGGCACAGGTAGTTGGAACGCCCCTTGAGCAGCGCCAGCTTGCCTTTGTACTTCAGCGCCTTGGCGACGGTGGGCAGATCGCGCGCATACAGCTGATCCTGCAACGCTTTCGAACCGGTAGAGATGATCACTTTGCGATCGGCGCGCAATGCCGGCGCCAGATAAGCGAAGGTCTTGCCGGTACCGGTGCCGGCTTCCACCACCAGTTCCTGCTTGAAATTGATCGCCTCGGTGACGGCTTGCGCCATCTGCCGCTGCGGCTCACGCGGTTTGAATCCCTTGATAGCCTGCGCCAATGCGCCGTCTGTTGCAAAATCGTCTGTCACGCTGTCTCTCTGCCGGTGTCATTCAGCGGTGATTATGCCAAGCCTGCCGCCCGGCTACCACCCACTTTATCGCCGCGCTTTTTCATCACCGGCTGTGCTACCCTTAGCGGGACGATGATATGGAGATAAGCAAATGAATATTGAAAGAATTGATCCCGATAAGCGCTGGTCCGAAGCCGTGGTGCACAACGAGACCGTTTACTACACCAGCGTGCCGGAGAACCTCGACGATGACGCGACCGCGCAGACCGCCAACGCCCTTGCCGCCATTGACGTGCTGCTGGCGCGCGTAGGTTCGGATAAGAGCCGTATTCTTGACGCCACCATTTTCCTGGCCAACACCGCCGACTTCGCTGCGATGAACGCCGCCTGGGACGCCTGGGTGGTCGCCGGCAGCGCGCCGGTGCGCTGCACCGTGCAGGCGCAGCTGATGAATCCGAAGTACAAGGTGGAAATCAAAATCATCGCCGCGCTGTAAGCCTGAGCACAGACGAAAAAAAACCGCAGGCGGCTATGCCTGCGGTTTTTTTATTGCCCACTATCAGGACAGTTTGAGGATCACCATCCCCGCCAGCAACAGCGCCAGGCCGACCCAGCCTTTGGCGTTTAACCGCTGACCGAACATGATCCAGCCCGCAGCGATAGTGGCGGCGATACCGAAACCGCCCCACAGCGCATAAGCGATCGACAGATCGATGCCCTTTACCGCCTGCGCCAGCGCGCTGAACGCGCCGAGTACCGACAGCAGCGACAACAGCCCCAACCAAATTTTACGGAAGCCGTCCGACATCTTCAGGAAGATGTTGGCGACGATTTCCAACACGATCGCCAGACCCAGGAACCCGATGTGGTACAACTCAAACTGTTGCATGGTTGTCACCTCGCGGGCTGACCTGTTTTCGCTCTTTGCGGGTGCCGGATTTCACCAACATGATGCCGGCGATCAGCGTCGCCAGACCCAGCACCTTCAGCACAGAGATTGGCTCGTCGAACCACAGCACGCTGAACAGGGTGATGAACAGAATGCCGATCCCTTCCCACAGCGCATAGGCCACGCCCAGCGCTACGCGTTTTACCGCGACAGACAGCAACACGTAAGACGCGGTAATCATCACATACATCACGATATGCCCGCTCATGCCGCCATTGACGCTGGCGTATTTCATCGACAAGGTGCCGATGATTTCGGTCATGATGGCCAAACCTAAAAAGATCCAATAAATCATAATTTTTCTCCCAAACGGCGAATAACGCGCGCCAAGGCATATTTATCCCGATTTATCTCGTCAAACGGCCGCCGTGCGGCGCGCAAGACGCAGAGATCCCTGGGGATAAACTGACCCAAACGCAAAAAGAATGTTTGCCCGGCTGAACGATAGCGTGAAGGCGTAAGCCCGCTACCTGCACCGGTTAAGGGAGAAAGACGCTATAGCTCGCTGCACCAGTGATGCTCACTGGCAAGGATCGCAGACAGGAAGAGTTGGCAAGTAGAGGTTCTGAGGGTAGTTCCGTTAATAGTCATCATAATAGTTCTCTATTATCAGCCGCACACCGTGCGATTTGCCCAATATCCTCATAAAAGTAAAATTTTCAACTGAGATATTTTTACCACAGCCAAAATAAGAAAGCAAACTGCCGTTTTCATAAAAAAGCAGAAAAAAACGGGTTAAAAATAATAAAGTTAATTGCAATGAAAATTAAAAAAGGCCCAACGGAGCGTTGAGCCTTGAGATAATCCAGGATGTGCAAATAAGCGCCAACCTCAGGCGCGGCGCGGGTTACGACGCGGCGCCGCTGACGGCATTGCGCGCCAGTTCGGTGATGCGCGCGTAGTCGCCGCTGTCGAGCGCGTCCGCCGGCACCAGCCAGGAGCCGCCGATGCAGAGCACGCTTTTCAGCGCCAGATAATCGCGATAATTGTTCGGCGTAATGCCGCCGGTCGGGCAGAAACGCACCTGCGGGAACGGACCGCCGATCGCCTGCAGCGCCTTCACTCCGCCGTTGGCTTCCGCCGGGAAGAATTTGAACTCGCGCAGGCCGTAATCCATCCCCTGCATCAGTTCAGAAACGGTGCTGATGCCCGGAATAAGCGGGATCGTCCCCGCCGTCGCCGCCTGCAGCAAGGCTTCGGTCAACCCCGGGCTGATGGCGAACTGCGCCCCCGCCTCAGTCACCTCCCGCAGCTGCTGCGGATTGATCACCGTACCGGCGCCGATGATCGCCTCCGGCACCTCTTTAGCGATAGCGCGAATCGCCTCCAGCGCACAGGCGGTGCGCAACGTCACCTCCAGCACCCGCACGCCCCCGGCAACCAGCGCTTTCGCCAGCGGAACCGCCTGTTCCAGCTTGTTGATCACGATAACCGGCACCACCGGTCCCGCCGTCAGGATCTGTTCGGCGCTGGTTTTCCAGTTTTTCATCGTTATTTCTCCATTACTCGCGGTTAACAATGGCACGCCCCTGCCACAGGGTTCCGCGCAAACGCGCGGACGCCGGCCGTACCGTAAGTGATGTGGCCCACGCGCAGATCGCAGGTAAAAAAAAGCCGGCAGACAGGCTGCCGGCATTGCGCATTACTCGAACTCGTTCCAGGAACGGCCGTCGCGGGTGATCATCGCCACCGAGGCCACCGGCCCCCAGGTGCCCGCCTGATAAGGCTTAGGCGCTTCGTTGTCGGCTTTCCACGCGTCCATGATGGAGTCGACCCACTTCCAGGCCTCTTCCACTTCATCACGGCGCACGAACAGCGCCTGGATGCCGCGCATGGTCTCCAGCAACAGGCGCTCATAGGCGTCCGCCACGTGCTCCTGGTTGAAGGTTTCCGAGAAGCTCAGATCCAGCTTGGTGGTCTGCAAGCGGTGCTTGTGATCCAGCCCCGGCACCTTGTTCAGCACCTGAATTTCGATGCCTTCGTCCGGTTGCAGACGGATGGTCAGCTTGTTCTGCGGCAACTGCTGATACGAGTCGCTGAACAGGTTAAGCGGCGGGTTTTTGAAGTACACCACCACTTCCGAACATTTGGTCGGCAGACGTTTACCGGTGCGCAGGTAGAACGGCACCCCGGCCCACTGCCAGTTGTCGATATCCACGCGGATGGAGACGAAGGTTTCGGTGCTGCTGCTCTTGTTCGCCCCCTCTTCTTCCAGATAGCCCGGCACTTTCTTGCCCTGGACGAAGCCGGCGGTGTACTGACCGCGCACGGTGGTTTCCCGGACATTGGTCTGATCGATGCGGCGCAGCGAACGCAGTACCTTGACCTTCTCGTCGCGGATGCGGTCGGTGGTCAGATCCGCCGGCGGCGACATGGCGATCATGGTCAGGATCTGCAGCAGGTGGTTCTGGATCATGTCGCGCATCTGGCCGGCCTGGTCGAAGTAACCCCAGCGCCCTTCGATGCCCACCTCTTCCGCTACGGTGATCTGCACCGAGTCGATGGTGCGGTTATCCCAGTTGGACGCGAACAGCGAGTTGGCGAAGCGCAGCGCCAACAGGTTCAACACCGTCTCTTTACCGAGATAGTGGTCGATACGGTAAACCTGGGACTCATTGAAGTACTCAGCCACCTGATCGTTGATCACGCGGGAGGACGCCAGATCGGTGCCCAGCGGTTTCTCCATCACCACACGCGCCGGCTCGTGGTTCAGCTTGGCTTCGCCCAACCCTTTGCAGATGGCGCCGAAGGTGCTTGGCGGCATAGCGAAGTAGTTGATGGTGGTGCGGTGCTTCTGATCCAGCATTTTACCCAGTTTGGTAAAGTTCTTGCTGTCGTTGACGTCCAGGTTGCAGAAGTCCAGGCGCGCGCTCAGCGTGGCCCAGAGTTCGTCATCCAGTTTTTCCTTCATGAAGGTGCCAAGCGCTTCCTTGACCACTTCGGTATAGGCTTTTTTATCCCACTCCGCGCGGCCGACGCCGATGATCCGCGTATCCGGGTGGATGTGTCCGGCTTTCTCTAACTGGTACAGGGAAGGCAGCAGTTTACGGCGCGCCAAATCACCTTTCGCGCCGAAAATAACCAGGTCACACGCCTGGGCTGTAGAGGTTACCGCCATGTTCATCTCCTCGTTGCAGGATATTTGTAATTTTCTTACATTACTAATGTACTCTGTTTGACTACGGCCAGCAAACCCGGTGCAAAAGCAGAAAAAAAGCCCCAAAGATTCCAGTGGTAAGCGCCACTGCGCGGCAGAGCCGTTGCAGGTGGACAAAACTGTAATTTTTCGTCTTTTTTGACGCTCTGTTACCATTATGAAAGTTAGACACAGGTCATATTCTGGTGAAAAAAGCCTGCATACGCCCTGTCGAGACTGCCAACGGTTACCAGCACGTAGTATATTTTCACTAAACCGGCATTGATTTCTCCTTTATTTGAAATCGACATACCCTATCGATTTCAGGTTACAGCCGCTCGTTTGGCGTCTGCTTGCACGGCGTACACGGACGAAATTCGACGCTGTCGCTTGAAAGCCACAGGGATAAAACCATGAGTGACTCTCGTTATATGAATACGCTGGACAAAATCCAGAGCCATCTGGAACTCCTGAGCAAATCTGAAAGGAAAGTCGCCGAGGTGATCCTGGCCTCCCCGCAGACCGCCATTCACTCCAGCATCGCTACGCTGGCGCGCATGGCCGACGTCAGCGAACCCACCGTCAACCGTTTTTGCCGCCGCCTTGATACTAAAGGCTTTCCCGACTTCAAACTGCATCTCGCCCAGAGCCTGGCCAACGGCACGCCTTACGTAAACCGTAACGTCGAGGAAGATGACAGCGTCGATGCCTATACCAGCAAGATCTTCGAGTCGGTGATGGCCAGCCTGGATACAGTAAAGGCAAATTTGGATATTGCCGCAATCAATCGTGCGGTTGACCTGCTCACCCAGGCAAAAAAGATCTCTTTCTTCGGCCTGGGCGCCTCTGCGGCGGTGGCGCACGACGCGATGAACAAATTTTTCCGCTTCAACATCCCGGTGGTCTACTTCGATGACATCGTCATGCAGCGCATGAGCTGCATGAACTCCGGCGAAGGCGACGTAGTGGTGTTAATCTCGCACACCGGCCGCACCAAGAATCTGGTGGAGATGGCCCAGCTGGCGCGCGAAAACGACGCCACGGTGCTGGCCATCACCTCGCGCGATACCCCGCTCGCCCAGGCGGCGACCCTCGCTTTACTGCTCGACGTGCCCGAGGACACCGACGTTTATATGCCGATGGTGTCGCGGATCGCGCAATTAACGCTCATTGACGTGCTCGCCACCGGATTTACCTTGCGCAGAGGGGCTAAATTCAGAGATAACTTGAAGCGGGTCAAAGAAGCGCTCAAAGAATCGCGCTTTGATAAAGGTGTGGTTATTCCCAACAGTTTTGACTCGTAACCTTACGAAGAAAAAATCGCCGTTCAACAGACATTTGAATGGCGGCATCAGAGGCTGTACCCTGTTAACACGCTCATGCGGGTAACCCGGGTGAAATATCAGTGTTGTAAAATTACATTTCACGCCTGGTTTCGTTATCCGACGTTATCGCAACACCAATATTTGCTTCACCAGTCAACGGAGTAATACATGTCCAGACGGCTCAGAAGAACCAAAATCGTTACCACCCTGGGTCCGGCTACAGACCGCGACAATAATCTGGAAAAGATCATTGCCGCCGGCGCCAACGTAGTTCGGCTCAACTTCTCCCACGGCAGCCCGGAAGATCACCAGGCTCGCGCTGACAAAGTGCGCGAAATCGCTGCCAAACTGGGGCGTCACGTCGCTATCCTCGGCGACCTGCAAGGGCCAAAAATCCGCGTATCCACCTTTAAGGAAGGCAAGATTTTCCTCAACGTGGGCGATAAATTCCTGCTGGACGCCAACCTGTCCAAAGGCGAAGGCGACAAAGAAAAAGTCGGTATCGACTATAAAGGCCTGCCTGCCGACGTGGTGCCGGGCGACGTCCTGCTGCTCGACGACGGCCGCGTTCAGCTGAAAGTGCTCGAAGTTCAGGGCATGAAAGTATTTACCGAAGTGACCGTTGGCGGCCCGCTGTCCAACAACAAGGGCATCAATAAACTCGGCGGTGGCCTGTCGGCCGAAGCGCTGACCGAAAAAGACAAGGCGGACATCGTTACCGCCGCCAAGATCGGCGTCGACTACCTGGCGGTTTCCTTCCCGCGCACCGGCGAAGACCTGAACTACGCCCGCCGTCTGGCGCGCGACGCAGGCTGCAACGCCAAGATCGTATCCAAGGTTGAGCGCGCCGAAGCGGTGTGCAGCGACGAAGCGATGGACGACATCATTCTGGCCTCCGACGTGGTGATGGTCGCCCGTGGCGATCTGGGCGTCGAAATCGGCGATCCGGAACTGGTCGGCATTCAGAAGAAACTGATCCGCCGCGCCCGCACCCTGAACCGCGCGGTGATCACCGCGACCCAGATGATGGAGTCGATGATCACCAACCCGATGCCGACCCGCGCCGAAGTCATGGACGTAGCCAACGCCGTGCTGGACGGCACCGATGCCGTCATGCTGTCGGCGGAAACCGCTGCCGGCCAATACCCGGCGGAAACCGTCGCGGCCATGGCGCGCGTTTGTCTCGGCGCCGAGAAGATCCCGAGCATCAACGTTTCCAAACACCGTCTGGACGTGCAGTTCGACAACATCGAAGAGGCGATCGCCATGTCTTCGATGTATGCGGCCAACCACCTGAAAGGCGTCACCGCGCTGATCGCCATGACCGAATCCGGCCGCACCGCGCTGATGATGTCACGCATCAGCTCCGGCCTGCCGATCTTCGCCATGTCCCGTCATGAACACACGCTGAACCTGACCGCACTGTATCGCGGCGTAACGCCGGTGTACTTCGACAGCCACAAAGACGGCGTGATCGCCGCCAACGAAGCCGTCAATCGCCTGCGCGACAAAGGCTTCCTGGTTTCCGGCGACCTGGTGATCGTCACCCAGGGCGACGTGATGGAAACCGTCGGCACCACCAATACCAGCCGTATCCTGCGCGTCGAGTAATCCACGCCGCAGACGAAATGCCGGCCGTCCCACGATGGCCGGCATTTTTTTTGCCTGACATCGCCATAAACGACGGAGAACGCCATGCTCCACCAACACAATCCCGCCTCGACCGGTGATGCGCTCGATCTCGATGGGCGCGGCCTGACGCAGCTCGACGAATCGCAGCTAACCGGCCATGCGCTGCGCAAAATCAGCCTGTACGACAATCAGCTGACGGCCTTCCCCGCCTCTATCTTGCAACACCGCAACCTGCAGGTGCTAAACATCTCCTGCAATCAGATCTGCCACCTGCCGCCGGAGATTGGCCAGTTACAACAGCTCGAGATGTTCGACTTTGGCCACAATCGCGCCAGCGAGCTCCCCGAGGCGCTGGGCCAACTGCATCGGTTGAAATACCTCTATTTGAGCGATAACGGCTTTTGCTGTCTGCCGCACTCGCTGGCGCAGCTGCAACAGCTGGTCTATCTCAACGCGACCGACAACCATCTGACCGCGTTGCCACAGGCGATACCGAGGCTTGCGGCATTGCAGGAGCTGCGTTTATACAACAATCGCATCCGCAGCCTGCCGGCCGAAATCGGGCAACTGCGCGCGCTGCGGGAACTGCATATCATGAAAAACGCCCTGACCACGCTGCCGGCGGAGATCGTCCTGCTCAGCGAGCTGGAGGTTCTCGATGCGACGAACAACGCCATCGCCGCGCTGCCGAAAGCCTTCTGCCGCCTGCCGCGATTGAGCGAGCTGAGCCTGCGTTTCAATCAGCTGACGCAGCTGCCGGATAATATCGGTGAGCTGACGGCGCTAAGAAGCCTGGATCTGCGGGCCAATCGCCTAAGCGAGCTGCCGGAAAGCCTTGGCGAACTGAGCCGGCTGCGCAAGCTGGACCTGCGTTGGAACGATTTCACCCACACGCCGAAAGTCGTCGACATCCTGCGGGCGCGCGGCTGTATGGTGCACATTTGAAGAGACGCCGGTCGGGTGAGAACCGGCCGGCGTTAGCGACAGAAGGAATTAACGGTACAGATCATCGCGCGAGTAAGGTTCAATCTCCCCTTCCTTACGCGTTTTCAGCAGTTTGAGGATCCAGGTGTACTGCTCCGGGTTCGGGCCCACCAGATTTTCCACCTCTTCGTTCATGCGGCGAGCAATGCGCGGATCGTCGGCTTCGGCCAGGTCATCCATCGGCTCGCGAATATAGATATCCAGCATGCTGGTTTTGCCGTCGTACACCGGGAACAAAGGCACGATCGCCGCACGACACACCTTCATCAGCCGCCCCACCGCCGGCAGCGTCGCCTTATAGGTCGCGAAGAAATCGACGAACTCGCTGTGCTCCGCGCCATGATCCTGATCCGGCAGGTAGTAGCCCCAATAACCCTGCCGCACCGAACTGATAAAGGGTTTGATGCCGTCGTTGCGCGCGTGCATGCGGCCGCCGAATTTGCGGCGCACGGCGTTCCATAGGTAGTCGATCAGCTGATTACGCTGATTGTGGAACATCGCCGCCATCGGTTGGCCGCGCGCGGCCATCAACATCGCCGGCACATCCACCGCCCAGCCGTGCGGCACCAGGAAGATCACGTTGCGCCCTTCCGCCCGGATCCTGTCCAACACTTCTTCGCCGTGCCAGCGCACGCGCTTAAGCACTTTCTCCGGCTTGGTGCAGGCCAGTTCCGCCATCAGCACCATCGACTGCGGCGCGCAGGCGAACATCTGGTCGATGATGTGTTCGCGTTCGCTTTCCGGCAGCTCCGGCAAGCAATAAAGCAAGTTGATGCGGGCGCGGCGGCGCGCCCCCTTCGCCAGCTTACCGGCCAGTTTGCCGACCGCGCCCAGCACCGGATCGCGCAGGCGCGCAGGCACCAGCGAAATGCCGGCCATCAGACCGGTTCCCAACCACACGCCCCAGTAGCGTGGAGATAAAAAGGCTTTCTGAAACTGCGGGATGAACTCTACGTTCGATTTCTTCTCGTTTTGCATGCACATGCTCTTGGCTTAGCGATTCGGCTAATCATAATTGCCATCACCGATTTTGCAATTAACAACCGCGAACCGCCCAGATAAAACAGCATCGGCCCGCAATCAGGCCGATGAAATTAGCGGCGCCGAAGCGCCGGAAAAGGGGGACGTTAATCCAGCTGCAGTTGAGGAACGACTTCCTTCACCTGCGCCAGATAATCGCTGCGGTCTTTGCCGCTCAGCCCTTCGGAACGCGGCAGCTTGGCCGTCAGCGGGTTCACCGCCTGCTGGCCGGTCCACAGTTCAAAGTGCAGGTGCGGCCCGGTGGAGCGCCCGGTGTTGCCGGAAAGCGCAATACGATCGCCGCGTTTCACTTTCTGGCCGGGTTTCACCAGCAACTTTTTCAGATGCATATAGCGCGTAGTGTACTGGCGGCCGTGGCGGATCGCCACATAGTTGCCCGCCGCGCCGCTGCGCTTGGCGATCACCACTTCACCGTCGCCGACCGCCAGCACTGGCGTGCCGACCGGCATGGCGAAATCGACGCCCTTATGCGGCGCCACGCGCCCGGTCACCGGGTTCACGCGGCGCGGGTTGAAGTTGGAGGAGATGCGGAACTGTTTCATGGTCGGGAAACGCATGAAGCCGCGCGCCAGGCCAGAGCCCTGGCGATCGTAGAATTTGCCGTCTTCGGCGCGGATCGCATAGTAATCCTTGCCGCCGGTGCGCATACGCACGCCCAACAGCTGACTTTGCGATTTCTTGCCGTCGAAATGTTCACGCGACATCAGCACGGAGAATTGGTCGCCTTTGCGCAGCTTGCGGAAATCGAGCTGCCACTGCAGCGCCTTGATCACCGCATTGATTTCGTTACGATTCAACCCAGCATCACCGGCGCTACTGACGAAGCTGCCGTTGACCCGGCCGCTGATCACGTTGTTGCGCCATTCGCCCTGCTGCGCCTCTTTCGATTCTTTGAAGCTGTTGCCGACGCGGTCATAGGTGCGGGTTTCACGGCGAGAAACCTCCCAGGTCAGCTGTTGCAGGTCGCCCGCGTCGTTCACGGTCCACGACAGTTGCTGGCCGATCTTCAGGTTACGCAGATCGCGGTTTTGCGAAGCCAACAGAGTGACATCCGACATGTCGATGCCATATTGCGTCAGAATGCTGCCGAGGGTGTCGCCGGTAGAAACCACATATTCATGCACGCCGTCATCGCCGGCATCCTTCTGATCCAACTCATCCTGCGGGATTTCGTCATCGGGGGTGGGTTGGTCGGCATCGATCGGCTCACTGGCTTCGGGAAGCAATGACCGCAACTGGCTGGATTCTAACTCGACGTTCTTGGCGATGGGATTATGTTCTGGGTGATAAACAAAAGGCCGCCAAACAGCGACGGCCAATGTGACGACTGTCAGCGACCCCAGCATGACGCGGTGGGGCCGTGGCAGGTTGTTATACGCCAGAGCGATAGTTCGGACTATCTGCTGCACTCGATATTATCCTCATAAGCTTTACTTCAGGCAGCTCACGTACTGGTTTGACAGCGCTGTCAGGAATTTCCCGTAGCTGTCCTTCCCCAGCGCGATGCCGATGCCCAGCGGGTCCAGCGTTCCTGAACGCACTTTGGTACCCTTGGCGACGGCATTGATTACGGCCGGCCTGAATTGTGGCTCAGCAAAAACGCATACCGCTTTCTGCTCAACCAACTGTGTTCGAATTTGGTGTAGGCGCTGTGCTCCAGGCTGAATTTCGGGATTGACGGTGAAATGGCCCAGCGGACTCAAACCGTAGTGTTTCTCAAAGTAGCCGTAAGCATCATGAAAAACAAAATAACCCTTACCTTGCACAGGCGTAAGCATGTTACCAACATTTTTGTCAGTTTGCGTCAGCAGATTCTCGAACTGGCGCAGGTTTGCGTCTAATTTGTCCTTATTTTGCGGCATAAGTTCCAACAATCTGTCGTGAATCGCGATCGCCGTCACTTTTGCCACCTCCGGCGATAGCCAAACGTGCATATTGTACTCGCCGTGATGATGCCCGTGATCGTCATCGGCATGATTATGCGCTTCATCTGCATGATCATGATCGTCGTCATCTTCGCCTTTCATCAGCAGCGGTTTCACCGCCGGCAGTTCGCTGTTGGCCAGTTTGCGGTCTGCCGAAATCGGCACCAGCGCCTTGGTCAGGAACGCTTCCATATCCGGCCCGACCCACAGCACCAGGTCTGCGGAGCGTAGGCGCTGGATATCGGAGGGACGCAGCGCGAAATCGTGCGGCGAAGCGCCATCCGGCAGCAGCACCTCGGTCGGCGTCACGCCGTCGGCGATCGCCGCAGCGATAAAGCCCAGCGGGCGAATCGAGGTCACCACCGCAGCGGAAGCGCTGCTCAGCGGGCCGGCCATCAACAGTGCGCTGGCCAGCAGCGTGCGCTGCAGCCATTTATTTTTCTGTGCCATCATCAGTAATCCCATCGTTTTCATCAACAAGGCGTGATATTATAACATCCGCTTCGTTCTGCAACCTGTAATCTCGAGATGTCCACACTGATAACGCTAAAAAATATCTCCGTCGCCTTCGGCAGCCGCAAGGTGCTGTCGAATATTTCCCTCAGCCTGCAGCCCGGCCGCATTCTTACGCTGCTTGGCCCGAACGGCGCGGGCAAATCCACGTTGGTGCGCGTGGTGCTCGGATTGGTCAAACCAACCGCCGGCACGCTGGAGCGGGAGCCCGATCTGCGCATCGGCTACGTGCCGCAAAAACTCCACCTCGACGCCACCCTGCCGCTGACCGTCAGCCGCTTTATGCGATTGAAGCCCGGCGTAAAGAAAGCCGACATTCTGCCGGCGCTCAAGCGCGTGCACGCCGCGCACCTGCTCGACCAGCCGATGCAAAAACTCTCCGGCGGCGAGAACCAACGCGTACTGTTGGCGCGGGCGCTGCTGAATAAACCGCAACTGCTGGTGCTGGACGAACCCACGCAAGGGGTGGACGTCAACGGCCAGTTGGCGCTGTACGACCTCATCGATCAGCTGCGTAAAGAGCTGGGCTGCGCCGTGCTGATGGTCTCGCACGATCTGCATCTGGTGATGGCCAAAACCGACGAGGTGTTGTGCCTCAATCAGCATATCTGCTGTTCCGGCGCGCCGGAGGTGGTCTCAATGCATCCCGAATTCATCGCCATGTTCGGCAACCGCGGCGCAGAACAGCTGGCGGTGTATCGCCACCATCACAATCACCGCCACGACCTGCAGGGAAGAATTGTCTTGAAGAAAACCGGGAGCCGCGAAGCATGATCGAATTGTTACTTCCCGGCTGGCTGGCCGGGGTTTTGCTGGCTAGCGCCGCCGGGCCGCTGGGCTCCTTCGTGGTCTGGCGCCGCATGTCCTACTTCGGCGATACCCTGGCGCACGCCTCGCTGCTCGGTGTCGCCTTTGGTCTGCTGCTGGACATCAATCCTTTCTATGCGGTGATCGCCATTACCCTGCTGCTGGCCCTGGCCCTGGTGTGGCTGGAACGCCGCCCGCAGCTTTCGGTGGATACCCTGCTCGGCATTCTGGCCCACAGCGCCCTGTCGCTGGGGCTGGTGGTGGTGGCGCTGATGTCCAACGTGCGGGTCGATCTGATGGCCTATCTGTTCGGCGATCTGCTGTCGGTCACGCTGAGCGATATTGCGATGATCGCCGGTGGCGTCGCCGTGGTGCTGCTGGTGCTGTGGTGGCAGTGGCGCGATCTGCTGTCGATGACCATCAGCCCGGAGCTGGCGCACGTCGACGGCGTCAATCTGGCGAGGGCTCGCACCGTGCTGATGCTGATTACCGCATTGACCATCGGTCTGGCGATGAAATTCGTCGGCGCCCTGATCATCACCTCGCTGCTGATCATTCCGGCGGCCACCGCTCGCCGCTTCGCGCGTACGCCGGAGCAAATGGCCGGCGTCGCCGTGTTGCTCGGCATGGTGGCGGTCACCGGCGGCCTGACCTTCTCGGCGTTTTACGATACGCCGGCCGGCCCTTCGGTGGTGCTCTGCGCCGCCGTGCTGTTCACGCTGAGCCTGTTCAAAAAACAGCAGGCCTGATTTAAAGCCGGGATATGACAAGGGCCGCATTTGCGGCCCTTTTTCATTGAGGATGGAAAACTTACTCTTCGCGTTCGAGCCCGAAGTGCCGGTAAGCATGCTGCGTCGCCAAACGGCCGCGCGGCGTGCGCTGAATAAAGCCCTGTTGGATCAGGAACGGTTCGATCACGTCTTCGATGGTTTCGCGTTCTTCGCCGATCGCCGCCGCCAGGTTGTCCAACCCGACCGGGCCACCGGTAAACTTGTCGATAATCGCCAGCAGTAGCTTGCGATCCATATAGTCGAAGCCCTCGGCATCGACGTTGAGCATATCGAGCGCCTGCGCCGCCACCCCGCCGCTGATCACGCCGTTGGCGCGCACCTCGGCGAAGTCGCGCACCCGGCGCAACAGGCGGTTGGCGATACGCGGCGTACCGCGCGCGCGACGGGCCACCTCATGGGCACCCTCATCGGACAGTTCCAGCCCCAGACAACCGGCGCTGCGAGAAACGATGTGCTGCAAATCCGCTACCTGATAAAACTCCAGCCGCTGGACAATGCCGAAACGATCGCGCAGCGGTGAGGTCAGCGAGCCGGCGCGGGTGGTGGCGCCCACCAGGGTAAACGGCGGCAAATCGAGCTTAATCGAGCGCGCCGCCGGCCCTTCGCCGATCATGATATCCAGCTGGTAATCTTCCATCGCTGGATACAGCACCTCTTCCACCACCGGTGACAGGCGGTGGATTTCGTCGATGAACAAGACGTCATGCGGTTCGAGGTTGGTCAGCATCGCCGCCAGATCGCCCGCCTTCTCCAGCACCGGGCCGGAGGTGGTGCGCAGATTCACCCCCATTTCGTTGGCCACGATGTTGGCCAGGGTAGTTTTCCCCAGCCCCGGCGGGCCGAAGATCAGCAGGTGGTCGAGCGCGTCACCGCGCTGTTTGGCCGCCTGGATGAAGATCTCCATCTGCTCGCGGACATGCGGCTGGCCGACATATTCGGTCAACAGCTTGGGGCGAATGGCACGATCGAGGACGTCTTCCTCGTTGATCGGTTCGGCGGAGATCAGGCGATCGGCTTCAATCATTATCTACCTCTTAGCGGCCTTACAAAGCAGCGCGCAACGCGTCGCGGATCAGCGTCTCGCAGTCGGCACCCGGTTTGGCAATTTTGCTGACCATGCGGCTGGCTTCCTGCGGCTTGTAGCCCAACGCCACCAGCGCCGAGACGGCTTCGGCTTCCGCGTCCGCTTCCGGCGTTTTGTCGGCGGCGGCCGGCAGGCTGATCTCGCTGCTGTTGTTGAACAGATCGCCGTTGAGCCCCTTGAAGCGGTCTTTCATCTCTACCACCAGGCGCTCGGCGGTTTTCTTGCCCACGCCCGGCAGCTTGACCAGCGCAGTGATCTCTTCGCGCTCCACCGCACTGACGAACTGCTGTGCGGACATGCCCGACAGGATCGCCAGCGCCAGCTTCGGCCCGACGCCGTTAACCTTGATCAGCTCGCGGAACAGCGCACGCTCTTGCTTGTCGTTGAAACCGTACAGCAGCTGCGCGTCCTCACGCACCACGAAGTGGGTAAACACGATGGCCTCTTGCCCCAGTTCCGGCAGCTCGTAAAAGCAGGTCATCGGCATGTGCACTTCATAGCCCACGCCGTTTGCCTCCAGTAACACCAGCGGCGGCTGCTTTTCCAGAATATTTCCTCTGAGACGACCTATCATTTACCCTCCTGCAGAATTACCGGGCATGGCGCCCTGCCATGCCGTTGCTGGTAAAGCTTATAACATAAAAAAGGCTGGATGAATATCCAGCCTGAGTAATCACCGCTTTGCGTCAGCGCAAACGCCCGCGCGCCAGGTTCAGCCGCCCTTCGCTCATCCGCAGCACGTTCTGGCTAAGGTGGCAGTGGGTAATAGCGATGGCCAGGGCGTCGGCGGCATCCGCCTGCGGGTTGGCCGAGAGTTTGAGCAGCGAGCGCACCATGTGTTGCACCTGCGCCTTTTCGGCTGCACCGGTGCCGACCACGGTTTGTTTGACCTGCCGCGCCGCATACTCGAACACTTCCAGATTCTGATTCACCGCCGCCACGATCGCGACGCCGCGCGCCTGACCGAGCTTGAGCGCCGAATCCGGGTTCTTGGCCATGAACACCTGTTCGATGGCGAAGAAGTCGGGCTGGAACTGGGTGATGATCTCACTGACGCCGGCATAAATCAGCTTCAGCCGCGTCGGCATGTCGTCCACCACCGTGCGAATGCAACCGCTGGCGATATAGCTCAACTGACGCCCCTGCTGGCGAATAAGGCCATAGCCGGTGACGCGTGAGCCGGGATCGATACCGAGTATGATCGCCATATCTACATCCACCTTGCATGCACGGCGCCGCCGAACGGCGGCGCCCGTTTTACCGGATTACAGCGTCGCCGCCACTTCGTCGGAGATCTCACCGTTATGGTAAACTTCCTGCACGTCGTCGCAGTCTTCCAGCATATCGATCAGGCGCAGCAGCTTAGGCGCGGTTTCCGCATCCATGTCGGCCTTGGTCGATGGGATCATCGACACTTCCGCCGCTTCGGCTTCGAAGCCCGCCGCGGTCAGCGCGTCTTTCACCGCGCCCAGACTTTCCCAGGCGGTGAACACGTCGATGGCGCCATCGTCATAGGTCACGATGTCTTCCGCGCCGGCTTCCAGCGCCGCTTCCATTACGCTGTCTTCATCCAGGCCTGGTGCGTAAGTGATCACGCCCTTCTTGGTGAACAGGTAGGCAACGGAACCGTCGGTGCCGAGGTTGCCGCCGCATTTGGTGAAGGCGTGACGCACTTCCGCCACGGTGCGGTTGCGGTTGTCGCTCAGGCATTCGATCATGACGGCGGTGCCGCCAGGGCCGTAGCCTTCATAGATGATGGTTTCCATGTTGGTATCATCATCACCGCCCACGCCGCGCGCGATTGCACGGTTCATGGTGTCGCGCGTCATGTTGTTCGACAGCGCCTTGTCCATCGCCGCGCGCAGACGCGGGTTGGAATCCGGATCGCCGCCGCCCAGCTTGGCGGCCGTGACCAGCTCACGAATAATCTTGGTGAAAATTTTACCGCGCTTGGCGTCCTGCGCCGCTTTACGGTGCTTTGTGTTGGCCCACTTACTATGACCTGCCATAAAAAAATCTCCGAAAAAAACTACTGGACTGAATTGATCACGAACTCTTCAATTGCCTGCTGATTGCTCCACGACTTGGTCAACTTCACGGCCTCTGCCGCCTCAAGCCATTGGTAAGCGTGATGCTCGGTAATCACCGGATCGCGCTCCTCGGGCAACGCCAGACAGAACCAGTGCTCTTTATTGCGCGTGGTTCCCGGCGCATAGCGATGTCGCAAATGGACAAAGAGTTCAAACTCCACGCAGCGCTGGCAATCGAACAACGGCAGGTGCTCTGCTTCGATATCGATGCCGACTTCTTCCATGACTTCACGCTGCGCGGCATGCGGCGGCGACTCATCCTGCTCCAGGCTGCCGGTGACCGACTGCCAGAACTCGGTATCGTCGCGCCGCTGTAACATCAGCACCCGACCACTGGATTTCGCGTAAATCACTACCAGGATAGATTCAGGGCGCTTATAACTCATCACTCGCTCTCTTGTTCCGCACCGGCTTTCTTTACCACGCTGATCGCCAGCTCCTGCAGCGACGCCGGGTTAGCGAAGCTCGGTGCGTCGGTCATCAGGCAGGCCGCCGCGGTGGTTTTCGGGAAGGCAATGACGTCGCGGATGTTGTCGGTGCCGGTCAGCAGCATCACCAGACGGTCCAGGCCGAAGGCCAGACCGGCGTGCGGCGGCGTGCCGTACTTCAGCGCGTCCAGCAGGAAGCCGAACTTCTCGCGCTGTTCGTGTTCGTTAATGCCCAGAATGCTGAACACCGTCTGCTGCATTTCGCTGCGGTGAATACGCACCGAACCGCCGCCCACTTCGTAGCCGTTGATCACCATGTCATAGGCGTTGGCGATGGCGTTGACCGGCGCAGCGGCCAGCTCTTCCGGGCTCATGTCGCGCGGTGAAGTGAACGGGTGGTGCATAGCCGCCAGGCCGCCCTCTTCGTCTTCTTCGAACATCGGGAAGTCAACCACCCACAGCGGCGCCCAGCTGTCGAGTTGGGTCAGTGCCAAATCGCGACCCAGCTTCAGGCGCAGCGCGCCCATCGCATCGGTGACAATCTTGAAGCTGTCGGCGCCGAAGAACAGGATATCGCCGGTCTGCGCATCGGTGCGCGCCAGGACGGCTTCCAGCACGTCCGCGCTGAGGAATTTGGCGATCGGGCTCTGCACGCCTTCCATGCCTGCGGCGCGGTCGTTGACCTTCAGCCACGCCAGGCCTTTGGCACCGTAGATGTTGACGAAAGCGCCGTACTCGTCGATCTGCTTACGGGTCAGCTGTGCGCCGCCCGGTACGCGGATCGCCGCCACGCGGCCTTTGGCGTCATTGGCCGGGCCGGAGAACACTTTAAACTCGACGTCTTTGACCAGGTCAGCCACGTCCACCAGCTCCAGCGGGTTACGCAGGTCCGGCTTGTCGGAACCAAAGCGACGCATCGCTTCGGCGAAGGTCATGACCGGGAAATCGCCCAGATCCACGCCTTTCACGTCCAGCCACAGTTCACGCGCCAGTTTCTCCATCACTTCACGCACCTGATCGGCAGTCATGAAGGAGGTTTCGACGTCGATCTGGGTGAATTCAGGCTGACGGTCCGCACGCAGGTCTTCGTCACGGAAGCATTTGACGATCTGGTAGTAACGATCGAAGCCGGACATCATCAGCAGCTGTTTAAACAGCTGCGGGGACTGCGGCAGCGCGTAGAATTTGCCCTTGTGCACGCGGCTCGGCACCAGGTAATCGCGGGCGCCTTCCGGCGTCGCCTTGGTCAGCATCGGCGTTTCGATGTCGAGGAAGCCATGGCTGTCCATGAAGCGGCGCACGAAGCTGGTGATCTTGGCGCGGGTCTTCAGACGCTCGGCCATTTCCGGGCGGCGCAGATCCAGGTAGCGATATTTCAGGCGCGCTTCTTCGCTGTTGACCTGGTTGGAGTCCAGCGGCAGCGGCTCGGAGCGGTTGATGATCTCGAGCGCGTGAGCGAACACTTCCACTTCGCCGGTGGCCATATCTTTATTGATCTGGCTGTCCGGACGCGCACGCACGGTGCCGACGATCTGGATGCAGAACTCATTGCGCAGGTCGTAAGCCTTGTCGAACGCCACTTTCTCGTCCGGATCGAAGAACACCTGCACGATGCCTTCGCGGTCGCGCATATCAATAAAGATCAGGCCGCCGAGATCGCGACGACGATTGACCCAACCACACAGAGTGACTTCCTGGCCCACGTGGGACAGATTCAACTGCCCGCAATATTCAGTACGCATACGCTATCCTTTTACACAGCCGATGCCGCGCCGGGCTACTGCGCCCCTGTCGCGCGGCTGTTATCTGATAAATTCTACTTGTTGCCCGGTTTAAAATCCGTCGCATACCAGCCGGTGCCCTTAAGCTGGAAACCGGAGGATGAGATCAACTTGGTCAACGCGGGCTGCCCACACGCCGGGCAGTCTGCCAGCGGCGCATCGGAAAATTTTTGCAATTTCTCTAACCGATGGTTGCAAGCACCACATGCATATTCATAAATCGGCATAGGTCGTTGGATTAAAGAGTGTTGAAAAAAGGGAGTCATTATAAAGGAAATTCATCCGCCCGATAAGTGCGAACACAGCATTGTTACTGCACTAAATGGCGCGTTTTTGTCCGAATCAACACATCGATTAACAAATTTCCCATTAACCTGCGACAGTTTTTTCACGTAGCCTGACTCTCCCCCGGTTTTGCGACTTACGCCGCTCGGCTGGCGTACCGGACAGTTTTTATCCACTTCGCAACGAGATGAAATTCATGCTGAAACTTGACGCCCAAACCACCGCTCTGGTGCTGATCGATTTGCAAAACGGCATTCTCCCTTACGCCGGCGGCCCGCACAGCGCCGATCAGGTCGTGGCGAACGCCGCGTTGCTGGCCGCGCGTTTTCGTATGCTGGGCGCGCCGGTACTGCTGGTGCGCGTCGGCTGGTCAGACTCCTTCGCCGAAGCGTTGAAGCAGCCGGTGGACAAACCGGCTCCCGCGCCCGCCGGCGGTTTACCGACCAATTGGTGGGAGTTCCCCGCGCAGCTGGCGGTCAGCGACAGCGATATTCGGGTAACCAAACGCCAATGGGGCGCCTTCTACGGCACCGATCTGGATTTGCAGCTGCGGCGCCGCGGCGTCAAATCCGTGGTGCTGGGCGGCATTTCCACCAATATCGGTGTGGAGTCCACCGCCCGCGCCGCCTGGGAGCACGGCTATGAACTGCTGATCGCCGAAGATGCCTGCAGCGCGCAGAGTGCGGAAATGCACCGCTTCGCGTTCGAGCACATCTTCCCGCGGCTGGCACGGGTGCGCGACACCGGCGAAATTCTTGCCGCGCTCGAGCGGTAACGTTAAGTTGTAGCCTGATGAGCTAAGTAAAGGAAGACGACGCCGTGATCTACATCGGACTGCCGCAGTGGCAACATTCGGCCTGGAACCGTATCGGGCTGCGTGATTTGGCGGATTACAGCCGCTACTTCAACTGCGTGGAAGGCAACACCACCTTCTACGCGCTGCCGAAACTGGAGATCGTGCAGCGCTGGCGCGACATGACCGGCGACGATTTTCGCTTCTGCTTCAAATTCCCGTCGGACATCAGCCACAAGGCTGCCCTGCGCAACTGCGCCGCCGAGCTGCAGGCGTTTTACCACTGCCTGAGTCCGGTGCACCAGCGCATCGGCCAGCTGTGGCTGCAGTTGCCCGCCGCCTTCGGCCCCGACGAGCTGCCGCGCATGTGGCAATTCTTCGAAAGCCTGCCGAAGGAATTCACCTACGGCGTTGAAGTGCGCCATCCGGCGTTTTTCGCCAAGGGCGAGGAAGAGCGTGCGCTGAATCAGGGGCTGCATCAGCGCGGCATCAATCGGGTGATCCTCGACAGCCGCCCGGTGCATCACGCCGCCCCCAATAGCGCCGCCGTACGCGATGCGCAGCAGAAAAAGCCGAAGCTGCCGGTACACGCCCTGGTCACCGCCGACCAACCGCTGGTGCGCTTTATCGGTGGCGATCAACTGACTGACAACCTGCGTTGGTTCGAAGCCTGGCAGCAAAAACTGCCGCTGTGGCAGCAACAGCATCAGCCTTATCTGTTTATTCATACGCCGGACAACGGCGATTCCCCCCAGCAAGCGCAAAAAATTTGGCAACAGCTGCGCCTGGCGATCCCCGATTTGCCTGCGCCGCCGGACTGGCCGGAACAGGATGCACTGTTTTGACCTATTAATCTGACCAATAACATCAAATATTTCCCCGCGACAGTGAATACAATGACGGCTATGATGCTGGCTGCCAGTTTTGGTTAGGGAACGGAGTGAAAAATGGTAAGCGCGCTTTATGTGGTGCTCGGCGCATTGTTGTTGATCAAACTCTCTTATGACGTAGTCAGATTAAGGATGCAGTACCGCGTAGCCTACGGCGACGGCGGTTTTTACGAATTACAGACCGCCATCCGCGTACATGGCAACGCCGTTGAATACATTCCTATCGCTGCCGTATTGCTGGTGATTATGGAGATGAACGGCGCGGAAATCTGGATGATTCACCTCTGCGGCCTGATGCTGATGGCCGGGCGGCTGGTGCATTACTACGGTTTACGCAACCGCGAGGTGCGCTGGCGCCGTTCGGGCATGGCCGCGACCTATATCTCTTTGTTGTTGATGGTGCTGGCAAATATCTTCTATCTGCCGTGGGATCTGATTTTCAGCCTGCATTGATCCCGTTTTATCATCAGGCGGCCGCGCCGCCTGCTTCCGCTCCGCTTTTTTGCGCTTTTCTGTTAGAGTACGCAGCTTCGAATTCTGAACTGATTTGCCGCTATGCCAAACCGCGATACCCTTTTCTCCGCCCCCATCGCCAAACTGGGCGACTGGACCTTCGACGAACGCGTCGCCGAAGTGTTCCCCGACATGATCCAACGCTCCGTGCCCGGCTATTCCAACATCATCTCGATGATCGGCATGCTGGCCGAACGCTTTGTGCAACCCGACAGCCGGGTATATGACCTCGGCTGCTCGCTGGGCGCGGCGACGCTGTCGATGCGGCGGAATATCAAGGTGCCCGGCTGCCATATCGTCGCCGTCGACAACTCTCCGGCGATGGTGGAACGCTGTCGCCGCCATATCGACGCCTTCCGTGCCGAGACACCGGTTGAGGTTATCGAAGCCGACATTCGCGATATCGATATCAAGAATGCCTCGATGGTGGTGCTGAACTTTACGCTGCAATTCCTCGAACCCGCCGACCGCCTGCGTCTGCTGGAGAAAATCTATCGCGGCCTGCGCCCGGGCGGCGCGCTGGTGCTGTCGGAGAAGTTCAGCTTTGAAGATGCCGAAGTCGGCGAACTGCTGTTCAACATGCACCACGATTTCAAACGTGCCAATGGATACAGCGAGCTGGAGATCAGCCAAAAACGCAGCATGCTGGAAAACGTGATGCTGACCGACTCGGTGGAAGCGCACAAGGCGCGTCTGCAACAGGCTGGATTCGAGCATGCCGAAGTGTGGTTCCAGTGCTTCAACTTCGGTTCGCTGATCGCTCTGAAAGCGGGGGATGCGCAATGATCGAGTTTGGTGACTTCTATCAGCATATCGCCAAGAGCCCCCTCAGCCACTGGCTGGATACGCTGCCCGCGCAGCTCAGCGCCTGGCAGCGGGAATCGCTGCACGGCAAATTCAAACAGTGGTTCAACTCGGTCGAGCACTTGCCGACGCTGACCCCAACCCGCCTCGATCTACTGCACGGCGTGCGCGCCGAGATGGAACCGGGGCTGTCGCCGGGCCAGCTCGAAGGTATCGAGAAAATGCTGCGCACCCTGATGCCATGGCGCAAAGGCCCCTTCTCTCTGTATGGCATCGATATAGATACCGAATGGCATTCCGACTGGAAATGGGATCGCGTGCTGCCGCACATCTCCCCGTTGGCCGGCCGTACTATTCTCGACGTCGGCTGCGGTAGCGGTTATCACCTGTGGCGCATGATCGGCGCCGGCGCACACTTTGCCGTAGGCATCGATCCGATGCAGCTGTTCCTGTGCCAATTTGAAGCGGTGCGCAAACTGTTGGGCGGCGATCAGCGCGCCCACCTGCTGCCGCTCGGCATCGAGCAGTTGCCGGAACTGGCGGCGTTCGACACCGTGTTCTCGATGGGCGTGCTGTATCATCGCCGCTCGCCGCTCGATCACCTGTACCAACTGAAAAATCAGCTGGTCTCCGAGGGGGAACTGGTGCTGGAAACGCTGGTGGTGGAAGGCGATCGCCACCAGGTGCTGGTGCCGGGCGACCGTTATGCGCAGATGCGCAACGTGTATTTCATTCCTTCCGCCGAAGCGCTGAAATGCTGGCTGGAGAAATGCGGCTTCGTCGACGTGAAAATCGCCGATATGTGCGTCACCAGCCTCGAAGAACAGCGCCGTACAGACTGGATGACCAGCGAGTCGCTGGCTGAATTCCTCGACCCGAACGACCGCAGCAAAACGGTTGAAGGCTATCCGGCGCCGCTGCGCGCCGTGTTGACCGCCAAAAAGCCCTAGCGCTTGCTAATCGGGCCGGCCTGCGCCGGCCCGCATTTACCCGTTGCCGACATCGACAATCCGCAGCTCATAGACCATCGTCGCGTTCGGCGGGATCTGCGGCGCATAGCCCGTTTCACCGTACGCCAACTCCGGCGGCACCACCATCGTCAGCGAGCCGTGATTTTTCAGATGGCCTATCGCCTCGCGAAACAGCGGCGGATAGGCGGAGAGCGGCTGTGACATCACCTTCCCACTGCGATCCATATCCTGAATCACGCTGCCGTCGGTCAAGCTCTCTTTCACCACGATGTCCACCCGCGCATTTTCCGCAATGGCTTCATCACCGGCATAATCGATGCGATACCAGAAGCCGGCTGGCGACTTCTGCGTGCCCTTCTTCTTTTTAAACTCGGCGACGAACGCTTCGCCTTTGCTGGTTTGCGTCTTCGCCGCCTGGCTTCTGGCGTCGTTCACCGCTTTTTCCGACTCCGCCAATGCGCTGGCCAGCTGCGCATCGCTCAGTTGGTAATGGCCGTTGAAGGTATCAATTACGCCGGCCAGCAGCACGGTTTTATCGGGAATGATGCCCCAATTTTTACGCTCCGCCAGCATCGTTTGAATGTCGCGCCCCAGGGCGACACCGGCGGCATAGCTCTGTTGCTCCGGTTTTTTCTTGAGCGTCAGTGCATCCGGCAGCCATTTGGCCCGCGCTTTCAGGCCGTTTAGCTCCTCCTGCAAGGCTTGCTGCGCCTGATGGGCGGCTGCCAGCGCCGTCGCCGTTTTATCCGCCTGTTGCGCCGCGTTATCCCGCTGCTGCGCTACCTGCGCGCTTTCTGCTACTGCTGCCGCCAAACGTTGTTCCAGCGTCTTAGCCTGCTCGGTTTGCTTTTGGTTTTTTTCCTGCAGCTGCGCCAGCTGCTGTTGCAGCTCGCCCGTCGTCTTGGTGGCCTCGGCCTTTTGCTGCGCCAACGCCGTCTTCAGGCTTTTCTCTTGCTGCTCGGCCTGCTGGCGCTGGCTGTCCCGCTCTTTCTGCAGCGTTGCCAGCTGCTGCTGCAGTTCGCCCGCCGTCTTGGCAGCCTCGGCCTTTTGCTGCGCCAACGCCGCCTTCAGGCTTTTCTCTTGCTGCTCGGCCTGCTGGCGCTGGCTGTCCCGCTCTTTCTGCAGCGTTGCCAACTGCTGCTGCAGTTCGCCCGCCGTCTTGGCAGCCTCGGCCTTTTGCTGCGCCAACGCCGCCTTCAGGCTTTTCTCTTGCTGCCCGCCCTGCTGTCGTTGGCCCTCCTGCTCTTTTTGCAGCAACGCCAGCTGCTGCTGGAGCGTATCCTGCGCCTTGGCGGCCTCGGCCTTCTGTTGTTCCAGTTCAGCGGCGGCCGCTTTTTTGTCCTGCTCATAACGCTGGCGCGCTTTATCATTGGCGGTTTGCGCCGCCGTCAGTTTTTCCCGCCAGACCTGCTGCGGAACGTTATCAGACGATTCAGACAACGTCGCCAACCGTTGTTCCAGCGATGCGATGCGTCGATCTCGCTCCTCGGTTTGTTGCTTTTGCTGCGCTAGCGCCGTTTGCGCCGCGGCTATTTGCGCCTGAGCCTGCCGCTCCTGCGGCGTCAGGTTCAACGCCTGCCGCACGCTGCTGGCAAAGTCGCTCAACGCGCTCAGATCGGGTGCCGCTGCCGGCTTATCGGCAGCCGCCAGGGAGGACGCGACGCGCAACGCGGTCAGTTCCTGCTGCAATGATTGAATAGCGGCTTGCTGTTGATCCAATCGCGCATCTTTCTCGCGCAGCGTCTTTTGCAACTGCGCCAGTTGCCTCTTCTGAGTGGCCGCCTCGCGGGGTTGAACCGGCCGGCTCGCCGATTTTTGGGGTTCCTGGGGCTGGACGGCCGTTGCAGCGGCGTCCGCCGCCGGGGCATCCTGCCGCTGGTAGCGCTCGGCAAATTGCAACAGCGCAGGCACATCGTCATCTGCCACAGCAACCGTTGGCGCAAACGCCAAGGGTATCATCAGGCTCAGCAATGCCTTTCTCGCACGCAGGATCATTTGGCGCGTTCTCCGCGCTCAGCCAGTCCGGTCATCATTGCAGAACTGATGTCCGCACAAAGGCGGTTGGTACGATAACGATATAGCGCGTCGACGGTTTCCTGCGTGTCCGTCTTGACCCGTTGGCGTACCCCGGCATATTGCGCTGCACCGCCCATCAAGGTATCGAATTCGCGTTTGAATTTTTGGTACTTTTCGTTATCCATGCCGCGCATCGCATCCAGTTCGCGCTGACATTGCTGCATGCGTTCGGCCTCACGCTGCCGTTTGTCTTGCTCCGCAATTTCTTCTGCGCTGGGCGGCTTGCTTAAGGTAGAAACAGGCCGCTTGGCGGTCTGACAGCCGGTCAGGGTCAAGGTCAGCAAAAGCGCAGCGGTCAAACAGTGTGCCGTTCGGGTCATTATCGTTATCTCCTTGTTAAGTCCGCCATCAGCGCGTTCTGCGGCTGCGCCGACGGCTCTCCTCAATTGATGCTGTGATGTTCCGGCCATCAGCCAGGCTGTGTTCGGACATGAAAATGCAGACGCAGCATTGAGAGGCATGGCGCCAATCATTCACTGCATAAATGCATATCAAAAAATCATTTAATATTATGATATTTAAAGGATTTTAACTCACAAACTTATCAGCAGGACATAACAATCGCAAGAAGATATGGGGGGTAGTCGACCGAGATACCGCGTTGAAACGGACTCATGGTCTTTACAAAACATAAAAAAAGCCCCGGCAATACGCCGGGGCATGACTTTACGCTGTATCAGCGTTCTACAAACCTTATCGACTGTTTCAATCGTCCCGACTGATTGACAATCATGTTGCCAACCAACAGGAGAAATTTCATGAGCAATATGATTAGTGTAAATAATATCAGTGAATTGCGTAATCTGACGCCAGTTACAGATGACCAGATTGTCTTTTTAGTTTCTCACACCGCCGGACGTTTCGCCGGCGGCGGAGAATTCTATTATGCGAAAACGGATACAACCAGTGCGGACAATAACGGCACCGTGGTGGTGACAACGGGAGGAGCCCGCTGGAAACGACTAGAGCAGAAACTCAGTTTCGATCACTTCGGCGCCGATCCCAGTGGTGCCTCCGCCTCGGATGCAGCAATCAGCGCGACATTAACCTATGCCGCGAGTTTAAAAAACAAAGTGGTCTATGCTTCGGAAAATGCTCAATATCTGCTGACCAGTGCTCAACCTATCAACGTCGCTAACGGCGTCACTGTGAGAGGCTCCCGTCGCGGTATTGCTCAAGGCCCTGCAAGCCTTACAAGCAATGGCCCTAATCGGGCAGGCCTTGCGGACGACAGTGCTTTCATTATCAAAAAACCCGCAAGTACGGTTTGTTTCGCCTGCGATAAGAATATTGTCTTTGATGGCTGGTCGTTCCTCTACCCGGATCAAAAATATACCGCCACCCAGCCGGAGGCATTCGTTCAATACGGTGCCACCATTACCGCAGCCGGCGCTCTGTCAGTCGCCAACTGCCGTTATGTAGGCGCCTATGACTTTGTTGAAGCTCGAGGAGAAGCCAACAACTTTGAGAATATCTACGGTTGGGCAGTCCGCTGCGACTACCGGGTTTATGAAAGCAGGGACATCAACAGATTTACCAATGTTCACGTCAATGCCAATGTTGTGCGTCCGACAGAAAACGCGGTTACTGCCTCTATCGCCGTAGCCGGTTCTTGTGCTTTCAATTTCGATCGCCACGACAATACGTTTATGGTGAATGTATTCTCTTATGGCAAAAAGATCTTTATCAAAACCACAACACAAGGAACCTCCTATTTAGGCGGTCTCAGCCTAAGCAACTTCATGGCAGACAGAAATGGTACCGGAATTGATATCGACTCAGATTCCTCCGCCAATATTCAAATCACCAACGGCTCTTATATTAATGACTATGGTGATGCCGTTGGGGGGTTCCTGGTATTAAGAAAATCTACTGGCCAATCTAATATCACCCCTGTGCAAATCAGCAATGTTAGCTTCGCTACCGCCAATGGACCGAAGAGCTCACTCTCTCCTCAGGCTATTCGCTTCGAAGCAAACGCTGGATATCAACTCTCATTCAGCAACACCGTTATGCCAATGTGGACAAACGGCAGTCTGAACAATGAAGCTGGTTACAACATTCTCAGAGGCACACTGAGCATTGCACAACGCAGCTATCAGCTGCATGAGGCCCCGCTAAATTATTTGACGAATAGCAATCTGATCGCCATCGGTGCTGACAATCAGCCTACAGGCTGGTTTATTGACGGGAAACTGACGGTAGACAGCAATCTTCTGACGGCCACTGGCGACAACCCGGCCTACAAAGGTTTGGGTCAACGTATTCATCGGAGCATGGGACCGAGGACATTCTGGGCCATCGCATCCTCTATCGGCGATCAATCCACCGCGCAAGCTTCGACTGGCATTTGGGCCCGCTCGTTCAACGATAACTATACCGACACTGTCGAGAGCAATCAGGCTATTCCCTGGATACGCATCGGCAACCTCTACTACGCGCGTTTTGTCATGAACAACAATCGCACTATCCACGATATCTTGGTCAATCCCGGCAGTGGCAATAATACGGTTCGCATTTTAGCCTGCGGCATTAGCCCGGGTGAAATCTTCGACTTCTCGCCTGACACGTTGCAATAGTCTCTCGCGGCATAAAAAAAGCCCCGGCAATACACCGGGGCCTGGTACTTGCGCGACCGCCGAGGGCCCAGCGTCACGCAAAGGGGTCTTACGGCCCGGAAACCGGTTGTCAAACGCGGTTAGCTGCGTGTTTATGCGCTTTGCGCCAAGGGATCAACCAAGGCCAGCGCGTTTTTCATCGCCTCCACCATTTCGCCATCCACGCAATAATGGCTAAATTCGTCAAACTCGTTGTCGGAGCACATGGTGACCCCCGCCTTGCGGTAACGCATGGTCGACGGCACCAGATGGCCGGAGGAGCTGTGCAATTCGTGCAGGCCGATATCGACAAACTTGTGCAGATTGCTGAGGCGCACGCCAGCGCCCGCCATGATCACCGGCCCCTGACTGGCCTGGCGCAAATCGCGCAGCAGCGGCAGACCCAGCTCGGCGCTCTGCTGTTGGCCGGAGGTCAGAATGCGCGCCACGCCCAGGTCGGTCAGCTGCTCGAGCGCCACCATCGGGTTCTGACACATGTCGAACGCGCGATGGAAGGTCACCGCCATGCCCTCACAGAGCTTCATCACTTCGCCCATGCGCGGCAGATCGATGTGCCCTTCTTCATCCAGCATACCGACCACCACGCCAGGGAACCCCATCTCGCGGATCTGGCAAATATCCTGCTTGATCACCGCGAAATCCACCGCGCCGTAGCAGAAATCGCCACCGCGCGGGCGTACGATCGGATGTACCGGGATCGAAACCCGCTCGCGCGCCAGACGCAGCGTGCCATAACTCGGCGTCAATCCCCCTTCGCTCTGGCTGGCGCACAACTCGATACGATCGGCGCCCGCCCGTTCGGCCGTCAGCGCACAGTCGACGCTAAAGCAACAAACTTCCAGTTTTATCATTGTCACCCCCAGATAACGGCCAACATACGGCGGCAATTGTTCATTTCTTTATTTCTCACGTAGGCTCATGCTTAAGCATAAACCGGCTCAGGGTTATCACTATGGCATTCAATTTTGATCAATGGGTAGACCGCAGTCACAGTGACAGCGTTAAGTGGGATAAATATCGCGATCGCGACATCATTCCGCTCTGGGTCGCCGACAGCGATTTCACCTCACCGCCGGCGGTGATCGAAGCCTTGCAGCGCCGCATAGCGCACGGCGTGTTCGGTTACACCCATCCATCCCATGATCTTATTGAGGTTTTTACCCGCCGCATGGTAGAGCGCTACGGTTGGCACATCAAGCCTGAGTGGATCATTTTCCTGCCGGGCCTGGTGTGCGGCCTGAACCTGTGCGTGCGCGCCTGCACCGAAGCCCACCAGAGCACGCTGGCCCCTACCCCTATTTATCCGCCGTTTCGCAAAGCGGCCAAATTCGCCGGACGCCAACACCTCTCGGTGCCGCTGGCGGCAGTGGATCAACGTTGGGTGTTGGATTTTGCCGCGATGCGCGGACGGCTCAGCGGCAACGAAAAGCTCCTGCTGCTGTGCAACCCGCAAAATCCAGGCGGCACCGTTTATCGCCGAGAGGAGCTGTTGCAGCACCATCAGTTCGCGCGCGAGCACGATCTAATCGTCTGTTCGGACGAGATCCACTGCGAACTGCTGCTTGAACCCGGCGTGCGTCATATCCCTTTCGCCACCCTGAACGAAGACGCGGCCCAACGCAGCGTAACCCTGATGTCGCCATCAAAAGCGTTTAATCTCGCCGGGTTGGGCGCCTCGATGGCGATCGTCCCTAATGACGCGCTGCGACAAAAGCTGAAACGCGCGCGCAGCGGCATCGTGCCGGAGGTCAATCTGCTGGCGCTGGTCGCCGCCCAAGCGGCCTATCAATACGGGCAACCCTGGCTGGACGAGCAGTTGATTTATCTGCGCGCCAATCGCGATCGGCTGACCGAGCGCATCAACGCGATGCCGGGATCGACGTTGTTGCCGATCGAAGCCACCTATTTGGCCTGGATCGACTGCAGCGCGTTGCCGGTGGACAATCCGCATCAGTTCTTCGAGCGCGCGGGCGTTGGATTAAGCGCCGGTTTGGATTTCGGCGATCGGCGCTTTGTACGACTGAACTTCGGTTGCCGGCGGGCTCTGCTCGATGAAGCGCTCGATCGCATGGCGCGGGCCTGCGCCACGTTGTTCGACTAGCCTTGCTCGCTGGCGACAATGTCCCGAATGGAGTAAGGATGAAACTTGATCGTGACCGTTCCATCGGTGATGGCCAGCGTCGGGTTAGGCAATCTCTCGCCCTCGCCTTTTGGCGAGCTTTGCTTCAGTTTGATCCCCGGTGCCAGCAACGCTTCGTCAGCGAGATAGCTCAACGCGCGGGCGTGCAACGTCTGCGGATCGCCGCTCAGGACCAACTCGACATGTTCCCAGCCTTCATGCGGATAGCGTTTCTCTCCGGGATACGGCAGCTCGACACAGTCTATATGCCACGGTCCCACGGCCAGCGGCTGCGACAAATCGAACAGACAGATAGGCCGCCCGTTGATCACCGCCTCGGAAAACAGTGTTCCGCACTGCATCAATCCCTGACGCCAGCGTTCGGCAGTGGCATTTTGGTGGCAACGCAGGGAAATGTGATCGGCGGTAAACGAGGACAGATCGAGCCGCAATCTGGCGGCAAATTGTTGCAACGCCTGTTCGAAACGCGGTAGGTCGAGCGTCAGATCGTCAAGCTCGGCAATGGCCTGCAAGGGAGTGGTCATAAAAACCTCAAAACAACGAGCGCAAAGTTAAACGCCGTAATTTACACGGTGGTGGCCGTATTCGCCAGGGATACGCGCCAGTTCCGGCGGTTTTCTGGCATCGGCAGAAAACAAGAAACCGATACCCTTTAAGGTGGGAATATACAATTGGCAATAAAATAAAAAATCAGATTTTTCGCACCTCATTATACTTTTTAATCATGACGCCACTATTTAAGTTATTTTACACAAGTTCAACCCGCACCGAGTCGTTAAAAACGATTGAGTTACTTCGTTTGTCCGGACTTTACTCATGCTTAGAGAGCATGTAAAACAACAAACACAACTCATTGTATAAGAAGAAAATAAAATCGTTAAATAATTAAAAATCTAAGGATTATCTTAATTTCCATCCGGCCAATTGATTCACCAAGGCAACTCGGCTACCTTGGTGGAAAATTTAATTCGAGATGATCATTATGCTATTGCTGACGATATCCTTGGTGTTGATAATTATCGCCGTATACGCCATCTACCGTCATTTCAAATCGCGCAGCACCAATACGCTTGATGGCAGACGTCACAATAAAAAACGTTAGCCTCCTGACTCTCTCCGCCCTGCCTGCTATTTTCTCGGTCGTACCATTTCCCACCTTCTGACAATCGACGGCCGCATCCGACGAGGGTTTCATCGCGGCGGCCGTGCCAACTGCTGACGGGCTGTGTCAAATCGGTTACACTTGCAGGCTGTTTTGTGGCGGTCGCCGTCGGCGCCCACCACCGTTGAATCCCGCAGGGGCTGGCATCGGCCCCTCGTTCGTCATTAAGGTAACCCGGTGAATATTCAGGTTCTTCTTTCAGATAAAGTCAGCCAGGCGCTGATCGCCGCTGGCGCCCCAGCCGATTGCGAAGCGCAGGTCCGCCCATCCGCCAAGGCTCAGTTTGGTGATTACCAGGCCAACGGCGTGATGTCCGTCGCCAAAAAGCTCGGCATGCCTCCTCGCCAGCTGGCGGAAAAAGTGGTGCAACTGCTGGATCTCGGCGACATCGCCGGCAAAGTGGAGATCGCCGGCCCCGGCTTTATCAATATTTTCCTGAACAGCGAGTGGGTCGCCCGTCAGGCGGACCTGGTGCTGAGCGCGCCGAAACTGGGCATCGCGCCGGTTGAGCCGCAAACCATCGTTATCGACTATTCCGCGCCGAACGTGGCGAAAGAGATGCACGTCGGCCACCTGCGTTCCACCATCATCGGCGACGCCGCGGCGCGCACCCAAGAGTTTCTGGGCCATAAGGTGATCCGCGCCAACCACGTCGGCGACTGGGGCACTCAATTCGGCATGCTGATTGCCTACCTGGAAAAAATGCAGAATGAAAACGCCAGCGATATGGGACTGTCCGATCTGGAACAGTTCTATCGCGAAGCCAAGAAGCATTACGACGAAGACGCCGAGTTCGCCGAGCGCGCGCGCGCGTACGTCGTGAAGCTGCAGGGCGGCGATCAGTACTGCCTGAAAATGTGGCGCAAGCTGGTCGACATCACCATGGCGCAAAACCAGCTGACCTATAACCGCCTGAACGTCACGCTGACCGAAGACGACGTGATGGGCGAAAGCCTGTACAACGCGATGCTGCCGGGCATCGTCGCCGATCTGAAAGCCAAGGGGCTGGCGGTGGAAAGCGAAGGCGCCACCGTGGTGTTCCTTAACGAATACCAGAACAAGGACGGCGACCCGATGGGCGTCATCATCCAGAAAAAGGATGGCGGCTACCTCTACACCACCACCGACATCGCCTGCGCCAAGTATCGCTACGAAACGCTGGGCGCCAACCGCGTCCTGTATTACATCGACTCCCGTCAGCATCAGCACCTGATGCAGGCCTGGACCATCGTGCGCAAAGCCGGTTACGTGCCGGAGTCCGTCTCGCTGGAACACCACATGTTCGGCATGATGCTGGGCAAAGACGGCAAGCCGTTCAAGACCCGCTCGGGCGGTACGGTGAAGCTCTCCGATCTGCTGGATGAGGCCATCGAGCGCGCCGAACAGCTGATCGCCGGCAAAAACCCGGATATGCCGGAAGACGAAATGAAAAACGTCGCTCGCGTGGTCGGCATCGGCGCGGTGAAATACGCAGACCTGTCGAAAAGCCGCACCACCGACTATGTCTTCGACTGGGATAACATGCTGGCCTTCGAAGGCAATACCGCACCTTATATGCAGTACGCCTATACCCGTGTGGCATCGGTATTCAAACGCGCCGGCATCGACGAAACCAGCCTGACGCTGCCGCTGACGCTGACCGAAGAGCGTGAAATTGCGCTGGCCACCCGCCTGCTGCAGTTCGATGAGGTACTCACCACCGTCGCGCGTGAAGGTACGCCGCACGTCATGTGTAGCTACCTGTACGATCTGGCCGGCCTGTTCTCCAGCTTCTACGAGCACTGCCAGATCCTGAACGCCGACAGCGAAGAAGCGCGTCAGAGCCGCCTGAAGCTGGCGCTGCTGACCTCGAAAACGCTGAAAACCGGTCTGGATACGCTGGGTATCGAAACCGTCGAGCGCATGTAAATCGCGCTGTGCGGAAAAACAAAAAAGGTCGCCAAGGCGACCTTTTTTCATTTTGGCATTCGGCTCAGGCGACCCGGCGCGCGAAATCACGCGGGCGGAAGCCCAACCCGGCCAGCACGCCGAAATAGGCCATCACACCGGCCACCACCACCGCAGCCAGGCGCAGCAAACGCTCCAGCATATTGCCCTGATCCCAGGCCGGCATCAGCCACATCGCGCCAATCAACACCGCCGACATCACCAGCACCGCGATCACCAGCTTGGTGAGGAACAGCGCCCAGCCCGGCTGCGGCTGGAAGATCTTTTGCTTGCGCAATTGCCAATACAGCAGCGAAGCGTTCAGACAGGCCGCCAAACCGATCGACAGCGCCAAACCGGCATGTTTCAGCGGGCCGATAAATGCCAGGTTCATTACCTGTGTCATGATCAGCGTAATGATGGCGATTTTGACCGGCGTTTTGATGTCCTGACGCGAATAAAAGCCCGGTGCCAGAACTTTCACCACGATCAGCCCCATCAGCCCTACCGAGTAGGCCACCAGCGCGCGTTGCGTCATCGCCGCGTCAAAGGCGCTGAACTTGCCGTACTGGAACAGCGAGACGGTCAACGGCTTGGCCAAAATACCCAGCGCGATGGCGCTCGGCAACGCCAGCAGGAAGCACAGACGCAGCCCCCAATCCATCAGACGCGAATACTCGTCGTGGTTGCCGCTCGAGAAGCTTTTGGCCAGCGACGGCAGCAGGATAGTGCCCAGCGCCACGCCCAGCACGCCGGAAGGAAACTCCATCAGGCGGTCGGCGTAATACATCCAGGACACCGAACCGGACACCAGAAACGAAGCGAAAATGGTGTTGATGATCAGCGAGATTTGGCTGACCGACACCCCGAGGATCGCCGGCCCCATCTGACGCATCACGCGCCAGACACCGGCATCGCCCAGCTTGAGTCGCGGCAGCACCAGCATGCCGATCTTGCGCAAGTGCGGCAGCTGGTAGCCCAGCTGCAGCACGCCGCCGACCACTACCGCCCAGGCCAACGCCAGCACCGGCGGGTTAAAGTAGGGGGCGGCAAACAGCGCAAAACCAATCATGCTGACGTTCAGCAACGTTGGCGCAAAGGCCGGGATCGAGAAGCGGTTCCAGGTATTGAGGATGGCCCCCACCAGCGATGCCAGCGAAATCAACAGAATATAGGGGAACGTGATGCGCAGCAGCGCCGACGTCAGCGCAAACTTGTCGGGCGTATCGGTAAAGCCCGGCGCGGTGAGATAGATAACCCAGGGCGCGGCCAGCATCCCCAGCACCGTCACTACTGCCAGCACCAGCGTCAGCAGCCCGGAGACGTAGGCAATAAACGTGCGCGTCGCCTCTTCACCCTGCTGGCTTTTATATTCGGCCAGGATCGGCACGAAGGCTTGCGAAAACGCTCCTTCGGCGAAGATACGGCGCAACAGGTTGGGAAGTTTGAACGCCACGAAAAAGGCGTCCGTTGCCATACCGGCCCCGAACACGCGCGCGACGATCGCATCGCGGGCAAAGCCCAACACCCGCGAAAACATCGTCATCGAGCTGACGGCAGCCAAGGATTTGAGTAGGTTCATGTGGTTATCTGATAGGTACCGTAAATATCAACGCCTGCTGTTGCAGGCGTCAGTGAAACAATCGGCTCAGTTTACGCATCCGGAAAAGAATAGCTACCGCCATATGTTACATAGAGTTATCCCGCAGCAAGCGCTCGACCATCCGCTGAGCCACCAGCGCCTGTTCGCCGCCGGTTTCCGGCGCGCTCTGATTGGCAACGGCATGGAGAAAATGCCGCACCGCCCCGTCGAAGCCGCGTTGCACCAGCGTGCTTTGCCATCCCGGCACCGGCTGCTCCAGCTCGCCCTGCGCATCTTCACGCAGCCAGTGACGCATATCGGTCAACTGGTACAGCGCGCCGTCGGTCACAGCCTGCACGCTTTCGCGCTGGCTGCCGCCGCGGCGATGCATGCTGGTCGTCACCTGCGTGTCTCCGCAGGCGAAGTGGTGTTCGGCATACAGCATTTCGCCTGCGGCGTTAACCCGCAAGCTGCCGCTCAGCAGTTGCTCGCGCCCCCCCGCCAGCCACAGAGCGGTATCCACCACGTGCAGGTAATCATCCAACAGGGTAAAACGCAGGTCTTGAGGGCCGACGCTGTCCGCCCGGTGTTTGTCCATGCGAATGGAAGCCGGCTGGTTCATTTGCTGCTTGAGCTGCTGATAAAGCGGCGCGAAACGGCGGTTGAATCCCACCATCAGCGTTTTGCCCCGCCGCTCGGCCAGCTCGAGCAACTGCTCGCCCTGCTCCAGCGTTTCCGCCAACGGCTTATCGACGTAAACATGCACGCCACGATTGAGCAGCTCGCCAATCACCGAGAAATGGCTGGCGGTGCTGCTGTGGACAAAGATCGCATCGCACTGTTCGGCCAGGCTGTCCAGACGAGGGAAGCAGGCCATGCGATAGCTGTCGCATATCGGCTGCGCCTTTTGTTGATTGGGGGAAAAGCCGCCCACCAGCGTCCAGTCCGCCGCCTGCCCAAGGATCGGCAGATACGCTTTCTGCGCGATGCCGCCCAATCCCACTACACCCACGCGCAATTTAGTCATTCGTCTCTCTCGCCAACAGTTGCTGCATTTGCCGTTTCAACTCCGCCACTTCAGTTTCCAGCGCGCTGATCCTGGCGCTCAATTCGTCGTCGGTCTCCGGCTCGAGCGCCAGCGGCGCCTCATCAACCTGACCGCTGAACAGATGCATGAAGCGACTTTCGCGCTTGCCGGGCTCACGCGCCAGGCGCACCACAAACGGACCATCTTCGCGGGTGGCCAGCTGCTGCAGCACCTGTTCAACCTCGCTGACATCGCTGAACTCATGCATCCGATTGGTACGGGTGCGCAGCTCGCCCGGCGTTTGCGCGCCGCGCAGCAGCAAGGTGGCGATCACCGCCAGCTCGGCGGGTGAGAGTTTCAACTGGCCGAATTCGGAATTGCAAAACCGCTGCTCGTACTTCACCACCCGATTGCCGAACCCGCTGAGGGTACGCAGGAAATGTTTACGCAGCAACAAATCGAGCAGTTGCTGCACCTCGCTTTCGCTCAGGTCCATCACCGGTTCGCGGTTGGTCTTTTGGTTACAGGCCAGGGTAATGGCGTTAAGCGAAAGCGGGTATTGGTCCGGGGTCGTGACCTGTTTTTCCAACAGGCAGCCGATAACCCGGGCCTCTTTGGCGCTCAATTCATATTTCATCGTTTGGCCTCAACGTGGCGGTAGCCACTCTTTATTGGTGTACGCCGTCAAAACGTGATCTTGCCACTTGCCGTCTATCAGCAGGTAATCCTTGGCGTAACCTTCGCGTTCGAATCCCAGTCGAGTCAGCAGTGCGCCGCTGCGCTGGTTGTGCGGCATATAGTTGGCCATGATGCGGTGCATGCGCTGTTGGCGCAGCATATAACGAATGGCGGACTGCAAGGCCTCGAACATCAGCCCCTGCCCCTGCCATTTCTCCCCCAGCGAATAGCCGAGGAAACAGGCGTGAAACGAACCGCGCAGCACGTTGCTGAAATTCGCCACGCCGCGCACTTCCTGTTCTTCCGGATCGAGCAGGATAAAATAGTAGGCGCTGCCCTGCTTTTGCATTTCGGTGATCATGCCCAGCCGAGCCTGCCAGCCGGAGGGGTAACAGTGGCTTTCGTCGCGCACCGGCTCCCAGGGTTTGAGAAAGGTCCGGTTCTCGGCATAATAGTCCGCCAGGCGATAGGCATCCCGTTCATGCACTAAACGGACCACCATCCGGTCGGTAGTAAGACGTACTTTTGGCGATGCAGAGCGGTAGCCGAACATCATTTCCCCCGCAGTCAAAACGGTTCGATAAGAAGTATTTATTAGGAAGCCGTGCGGATAATTATCCTGTGCCGATCTTACGCCACGGCATTATTTTGCCAATCACGCCGTCGAACCGCACTTTCCTGTCTTCAATATAACCGTTGCCCGCCCCCGAGGTAAAATCCCGGCCGCTCAGTAAATCGCCGAATGCGCGCTTTACGGCGTTTTTCCGCCAATTTTGCAGCGCAGATAACAGCTTGACGATAAAAAAATATTATCTACACCGCCCCTGTCGCCGCACGGAAATTGGGTAGAGAATGGAGAGGCTGTCTCCCCCTCTTTCTTAATTGCTCATGGTGAAGCATGTCTCTGGTGTCGCAAGCGCGCAGCTTGGGTAAATATTTTCTGTTGCTCGACAACCTGCTGGTGGTATTAGGCTTCTTTGTCGTGTTTCCGCTTATTTCGATTCGCTTTGTCGATCAGCTGGGATGGGCGGCGCTGATCGTCGGCATCGCGCTGGGTCTGCGTCAGCTGTTGCAGCAGGGGCTCGGCATCTTCGGCGGCGCCATCGCCGATCGTTTCGGCGCCAAACCGATGATCGTCACCGGCATGTTGTTGCGCGCCGCCGGTTTCGCCACCATGGCGATGGCCGATGAACCGTGGATCCTGTGGTTCTCCTGCGCGCTCTCCGCCCTCGGCGGTACGCTGTTCGATCCGCCGCGCACCGCTTTGGTGATCAAACTGACCCGCCCGCACGAACGCGGTCGCTTTTTCTCGCTGCTGATGATGCAGGACAGCGCCGGTGCGGTGGTCGGCGCGCTGATCGGCAGTTGGCTGCTGCAGTACGATTTCCACTTTGTCTGCTGGGTCGGGGCGGCGATCTTTGTGCTGGCCGCCGGCTGGAACGCCTGGTTGCTGCCGGCTTATCGCATCTCCACCGTACGCGTACCGATGAAAGAAGGCATGTTGCGGGTCCTGCGCGATCGCCGTTTCCTCACCTATGTCCTGACGCTGACCGGCTACTATATGCTGGCGGTGCAGGTGATGCTGATGCTGCCGATCGTGGTCAACGAAATTGCCGGTTCGCCGGCGGCGGTCAAATGGATGTATGCGATCGAAGCCGCGCTGTCGCTGTCGCTGCTCTATCCGCTGGCGCGCTGGGGAGAAAAACATTTTCGGCTTGAACAACGCCTGATGGCTGGCCTGCTGCTGATGACCCTCAGCCTGCTGCCGATCGGCTTGGCCACCAGTCTGCAGGGGGTGTTTACGCTGATCTGCTGCTTCTACCTGGGTTCAATCATCGCCGAACCGGCGCGCGAAACGCTGAGCGCTTCACTGGCCGATCCGCGGGCGCGCGGCAGCTACATGGGCTTCAGCCGTCTCGGTCTGGCGCTCGGCGGCGCGCTAGGTTATACCGGCGGCGGCTGGATGTACGATACCGGCCGGACGATGAACCTGCCGGAGCTGCCCTGGTTGCTGCTCGGTGCCGTCGGCTTCGCCACGCTGCTGGCACTGCATTGGCAATTCAGCCCGCGGCGCAGCGCCTCTATGATGCTGCGCGGCGGTTGAGGCCATAGAAATCCGGCCGAATCGGCAGCAGCTGCTATCCTGTTAGTAAAAACACCTACAGGAGCCCGTCGGCATGATTGAAGAAGCGAAGTTACCGCAACTGCTCGAACATATGATATTGAACTTGCGCATGATCTATGCGCGCTCTACCCTGGTGGAAAAGGCGCTGGCCCAAATTATCGCCGGCGACAGCGCGCTGAAAAGCGATGTCATCAAGCAGCTGCAGATCGTCACCGCCGCCAACGAGCGCGATCAGCTCGATCTGGAACAGGCCCGCATTCACCTGATCGATGTGCTCAACTCGGTACCGGTCAAGAAATAACGCCCCTCGCCCGCGCCTGTTGCGCGGGCAATGTCGCAATAACGCACCATCCAACACACGCACTTCAAGACAGCCTCGGTAAGCTGTGGTAACTATTGCTGTTAAAACCTGACAACCCGGAGCAAGCATGAAACTGTTCATTTACGATCATTGCCCATTCTGCGTTAAAGCCCGCATGATTTTCGGCCTGAAGCACCTGCCGGTTCGCCTGGTCACGTTGCTCAACGACGATGAGACGACCCCGTTCACCCTGATCGGCAAAAAAATGGTGCCTATCCTGGTCAAAGACGACGGTGAAGCGATGGCGGAAAGCCTGGATATCGTACGCTATGTCGACGGTCTGGACGGCAAACCGGCGCTGACCGGCAACACCAACCCGGCCATCGCCGAGTGGCTGCAGCGGGTCGGCGGTTACAGCGCAAAACTGCTGTTGCCGCGCATTGCGCATGCCGACTTCGAAGAATTTGCCACCGACAGCGCCCGCCGTTACTTTATCGATAAAAAGCAGGCGTCAATCGGTGATTTTACAGAGCATCTCGCCAACAGTGCCGATCTGATCGCCGAGTTGGAAGCTGACCTGCACGCGCTGTCGCCGCTAATCGTCTCCGCCGAGGCGGTAAACGGCGAGCTGTCCGAGGACGACATTCACCTGTTCCCGCTGTTGCGTTCGCTATCGATCGTCGCCGGAGTTGCCCTGCCGGACAATGTTGAAGCCTATCGCAACCGCATGGCGCAGCGCAGCGAGGTGCCGTTGCTGCTGGATATGGAACAATAACGTTAGCAAGTCACAACAAGGACATGGCGTACTGATGTTGAAAATGGTGCTCGCCACCGCTCGCGACCGGGCGCGGCTGAAGGAAATTACCTCCGTTCTGATTCGTTACGGCCTGCAGGACGTTCTGCGCCTGCTGGGGCTGGGCGCTTTGTTGCGCGGCGCCCGCAGCGAGCCCGGCCGACAGGACGCGCAGACGCTGCCTGAACGGCTGCGCGAAGCGCTCGAGGCGCTGGGCCCTACCTTCGTCAAATTCGGCCAGATCCTGGCCACGCGCTCTGATCTCTTGGATCCGGCCTGGACCGATGAACTGGATCGCCTGCACAGCCAGGCGGCGGTGCTGCCATGGGAAACGCTCGCGCCGCAAATCATCGCCGATCTGGGCGGCGAGCCCGAGCAGCAGTTTGCCGAATTCGATCGTACCCCGCTGGCCGCCGCGTCGATGGCGCAAATCTACCGTGCGCGCCTGCACAGCGGCGAACAGGTGGTGGTAAAAGTGCTGCGGCCCGGACTGGCGAAAACCATCCACGCCGATCTGCGGCTGCTGGCTTCGCTGGCGGAGACCGTGGAACAGCAGAGCCCGGCGCTGGCGCGCTATCGACCGAGGCAGATGGTCAGAGCGCTGGCGACGGCGCTCAATCACGAACTGGATTTGACTCACGAAGGGCATAACTGCGATCGCGTCGCCGGGATGTTCGCTCATCAACCCGACGTCGTGGTGCCGAAAATCTATTGGCAATACTCTTCCCCCCGCCTGCTCGTGCAGGAATACTTGCCCGGCACCGCGCCGGAAAACCCTGAGCAGCTGGCGGCGGCGGGTTTTGACGGGCCGCTGTTGGCGCAACGCGGCGCCCGCGCCTTTATGAGCATGGTACTGGAGCACCGGCTGTATCACGCCGATCCGCACCCCGGCAACGTGATGGCGCTGAGCGGCGATCGCGTCGGCTTTATCGACTTCGGCATGGTGGGCCAGTTGTCCGAACGGCGGCGCAACCAGTTGCTGTTGCTGCTGCAAGCCATCGCCGAACGTCAGTCCGAGGGCATCGTCAACACGCTGATCGCCTGGTCGGACAGCGAACCGCTGGACCTGATGGATCTGGAGCTGGCGGCGCAAAACTTTCTCGACAAGCAGGCCGCCGCCACCCTTACGCTGGGTAAAGCCCTGACCGATCTGCTGGTGATGGCGCGCGAACACCAGCTGGCGCTGCCGCCCGATCTGGTGCTGCTGTTCAAGGCCTTGATCACCGCCGATGGCGTGCTGCACCGGCTGGATCCGGCCTTCGACATCGTCGCAACGCTCAAGCCGATGTTGCAACAAACGGCGCTGCGGCGCTACGCCCCCGATGCCGTGCGCCAGCGGCTGTTGGCTCTGGGTGGGGAAGCGCTCGACGCCGGAGAGGAGCTGCCGCAAACCTTGCGGCTGTTGGTTCGCCGCCTGAAGCGCGGGCAGCTCAATGCCGATATCAACGTCAGTAACCTCGGCCAGTTGAGCAAAGCGCTGGAACGCGCCGCCGTCACCCTGGCCATCGCCATCGTCACCGCCGCTTTCGCCCTGGGGCTGGCGCCTTATTTGATGCATTCGTCGCTGCGGCTGTGGGGCGTTCCGCTGTTCCCGCTGTTGGGAGGCGCGGCCTGCCTGGCCGGAGTGATTCTGTTGGCGCTGCGATTGCGGCGCTGACGCTTTCGGCGTTATCCGATAGGTCTTGCCTGCTTTTGCGCGCACTATCCTCCCCATCTCTCCGCCGGCCGTTTTCACGCGCAGGTGGAGCGTTTATAATGATTAATCAATTATCTGCAGCACTTTTCGCCAGCAGTCGCAATGAGGCATTAATGAAGAAGATCCTGATGGGCGCAGCCGCCCTGCTGTTCGCCGGCGTATTGGCCGGTTGCAACCAACTGACCCAGTACACCCTGAGCGAGCAGGAAGTGAATGATTACCTGCAGAAACACAACGACTATCAGAAACAGATCGGCGTGCCCGGTCTGGTGGACGCCAACATCGTGCTGACTCAGCTGCAAAGCCAGATTGGCCGCAGCGAACCGGGTAAAGTCACCCTTTCCGGCGACGCCAAGGTCAACATCACGTCGATTCTCGGCCCGCAGGCGGCGGACCTGAAGCTGACGCTGAAGGCGCAGCCGGTTTACGACCGAGCGCAGGGCGCCATTTACCTGAAGGACATGGAACTGACCGATTACAGCGTGCAGCCGGAAAAAATGCAGACGGTGATGAAAGCGCTGACGCCGTATCTGAACCAGTCGCTGAAATCCTACTTCGACCAAAAACCGGCCTATGTGCTGAACCCTGACAACAGCAAAACCGAAGCGCTGGCGAAAAAACTGGCGAAGGGGTTGGAAGTGAAGCCGGGTGAGTTGGTGATCCCGTTCAGCGACTGACGCCGCCCTGAAGCATCAAGCCCGCCGCCGGCGGGCTTTTTATTGCGGGTAAAGATTACTGCGGCGCGCTGTAGGCGATTTCGCCGGTGTTGCAGTTGAGCGTCACGTTGTAGGTTTTATCTGCCTTGGTGCCACGCACCGTCAACGGCACCTGCCACACCTGATCCTTGCCGCTGATGGCATCCGGGCTGACCCAGGCAATCGGCGTTGCGGTACCCAACAGCTTTTTGTCCGACTCCCAGCGCGTGATGCGGTTCTGCAAGAAGTCGCGCTTGACCTGGGCGGCGATATCCGCCGGCTGCAGGCCCGCACACTGTCCCACCTTGGCGGTGCGCTGTTCGTGATCCTGCGCCCACACCGTCGTCGATGCTCCCACCATGGCCAACAAAGCGATAGCCAAACCCGTTTTTTTCATATGTCCTCCCGTTGTGATTAGCGCTATCCGGGCGCCCATCCCTGGCTCACAACAGGGTTTTGGCAAAGGATTACCGTTTGACGAACTCAATGACAAACAGCGCATCCAGGCCCGGATAGATTTCCTTGATCACCTGCTTCAACTCGCTGAGCGACATGTTCTCCTGCTGCGCGTGGCGTTCGGTCAGCGCATCCAGGCGCACCGGCGTTACCGACAACACTTCGATAAAGCAGAAGAATACGCCGTCCTCATTGCGGCTTACGCGCAGCACCTCGCCCGGTTTGAAATGCGATTCGCTGGCATCCCGAATGGTAATAGTTTTACGCCCGGCCAGAATGTCTTGCTCAAAACGGCTGAAGAAAGTTATTTCACGGCTCATTTTAGATCCTTTTTCATCACAACACCGCAACATAGGTCATTATGCCGCTTGCTTTTCTGACGCAGATCCCTCTTTTGAGTTAGACGATGCTTTTTTCGCTTTGTTTTCCGCCGGTTTCTTGAGGGTTTCCGCCGGCGAAGCACCGCGCAGAATCAGACCCAGCGCGTCTTTATTTTCCGCCAGGAAGAAGCTCAGCCCTTCACGCTGTTCGTCATCCAGGCTCAGCGGTGCCTGCTGCAGCCACTCCCCGAGGTTGTCCGCCAGATCCAGCATTTTGTCGTAGGCGTCGGCTTCTTTCTTGCTCGCGAAAGTCATTTTTTCCTCACCGTTTCTCACCACCACATATTTAACTTCAACCGCCATGCGTGCGTCCTCAAATACTCAAATGACTGTAATTATATACAGTATAAATAGATAATGGCGGGAAGGCAAACCGCCACCCGCCTTCGGCTTATTTCAGCAGCCGTACCTTGCAGCTTTTGCCTTTGATTTTACCCTGCTGCAGCTGTTGCAGCGCCTTGCGCGCGCTGGCCTTGCGAATAGCGACATAGGCGTGCACCGGGAACATGTCGATCTTGCCCACTTCCGCCGCCGTCAGCCCGGCGTCGCCGGTCAACGCGCCAAGGATATCGCCGGGACGGATTTTCGCCTTACGGCCGCCGTCGATGCATAGCGTCACCATCTCCGCTTCCAGCGAACCGCTCGCCGCCCCGCTCAGCTCGGACACCGGTGCCCAATCGACGCTCATCTGCAGATAATCTTCAATCGCGTGCGCCCGCGCCATTTCCTGCGGCGTGCACAGGCTGACCGCCAGTCCGCTCAGGCCGGCGCGGCCGGTGCGGCCAATGCGGTGCACATGCACTTCGGGATCGAACGCCAGCTCGTAGTTAACCACCAGCTCCAGCTCTTTGATATCCAGGCCGCGAGCGGCGACGTCGGTCGCCACCAACACCCGGCAACTGCGGTTGGCGAAACGTACCAACACCTGATCGCGATCGCGCTGCTCCAGATCGCCATGCAGCGCCAGTGCGCTGATGTTGCGGGCCTCCAGGGCTTCAAGCACCGTCTGGCAATCGCGCTTGGTATTGCAGAACACCACGCAGGACGCGGGTTGATGATGGCGAATCGCCGACACCAGCAGCGCCGGGCGCTGATCGCGGGTAGTCTCATAGAAGCGTTGTTCGATGGAAGTCTGCGCTTCGCCATCGTCCACCTCGACGCTCAGCGGCTGGCGCTGAACGCGCTCGCTGATGCGCTCGATGCCCGCCGGATAAGTGGCGGAGAACAGCAACGTCTGGCGCTGCGGCGGCGTGTAGCTGATAACATCGTCGATATCGTCGGCAAACCCCATGTCCAGCATGCGATCGGCCTCATCCAGCACCAGCATTTTCAGCTCGTCCAACTGCAGCGTTTTCTTGCGCAGGTGCTCCTGGATACGGCCCGGCGTCCCCACCACGATGTGTGGCGCATGCACCAGCGAATCGAGCTGTGGCCCCATCGGCTGGCCGCCGCACAGCGTCAGGATCTTGATGTTCTGCGTGAAACGCGCCAGGCGGCGCAGCTCTTTGCTGACCTGATCGGCCAGCTCGCGGGTCGGGCAAAGCACCAGCGCCTGTGTGGCGACCTGACCGACGACGATGCTGTTCAGCAGGCCAATGCCGAACGCCGCCGTTTTACCGCTGCCGGTTTTCGCCTTGGCGCGCACGTCCCGCCCTTGCAGGATGGCGGGCAACGCGGCGGCCTGCACCGGCGTCATTTCGGCGTACCCCAGTTCGTTGAGGTTGGCCAACTGTTCGGCTGGCAGCGGCAGGGAAGAAAAAGAAACTGTGCTCACGGCGATAACTCTTATATGGCGAATGAAATGGCGGCGCGCCCGCAGGTTAGCGCCGAATCAGCGGTAAATGATAACAGAGATGGGCGGCGTTACGGGCTGCGGGCATAAAAAAACCCGCCGGCGGCGGGTTTCTTGGCAACGCTGTCGTTAAATAGCAACGACGTTGGCTGCAGCCGGGCCACGTTGGCTGTCCTGGATGGAGAACTCAACCTGCTGGCCTTCAGCCAGGGTCTTGAAACCATCGCTAACGATAGCGGAAAAATGCACGAAAACGTCTTTAGAGCCATCGGCAGGGGTAATGAAGCCGAAACCTTTGCTTTCGTTGAACCATTTAACGTGACCAGTGATCTTGCTCATTTGTGTTTCCTTTACTTGATAAACCTGCCTTGACGGCACGAGACGCGAAAACCTTGTGATAAGTAGGCCTTCTTTCGCCGTCGGTTATTAACGCATAATCGCCCATGCAGGGCAAATATTTCTGCTTGTTATAAAAACAGTCAGTTAGCAACAAAACTGGCGCGACGGCTGTGCACGCAATCGTTTTCGTATATACTGCCCGCCGATCATCAATCCGCTTACTTTCACCGATCCAGGTACGAAACTATGTTAACGATTGGAACCGCCCTGCGCCCTTCCGCCACCCGCGTCATGTTGCTCGGCTCCGGCGAGTTGGGCAAAGAAGTCGCCATTGAATGCCAGCGCCTAGGTCTGGAAGTGATCGCCGTCGATCGCTACGCCGATGCGCCCGCCATGCATGTGGCGCACCGCAGCCACGTCATCAATATGCTGGACGGCGACGCGCTGAAAGCCGTTATCGAACAAGAACGGCCGGACTATATCGTTCCCGAAATCGAAGCGATCGCCACCGCCATGCTGGTGGAGCTTGAACATCAAGGGCACCGCGTCGTGCCCTGCGCCGAAGCCACGCGCCTGACCATGAACCGCGAAGGCATTCGCCGTCTGGCGGCGGAAGATCTCGGTTTGCCCACCTCGAGCTATCGCTTTGCCGACAGCGAGGCCGCCTTCCGCCAGGCGGTTGAACATATCGGCTACCCGTGCATCGTCAAACCGGTGATGAGCTCCTCCGGTAAAGGCCAAAGCCTGATCCGCACGCCCGACCAGTTGCAACAGTCCTGGGATTATGCCCAACAGGGCGGCCGGGCCGGCGGCGGCAGAGTGATCGTCGAAGGGCTGGTAAGATTTGACTTTGAAATTACGCTGCTGACCATCAGCGCAGTGGATGGCGTGCATTTCTGCGAGCCGATCGGGCATCGTCAGGAAGACGGAGATTATCGCGAATCCTGGCAGCCGCAGCGCATGTCGGCCACGGCGCTGAACCGCGCTCAGGCGATCGCGGAGAAAGTCGTGAAAGCCCTGGGCGGTTTCGGCCTGTTCGGCGTGGAGCTGTTCGTCTGTGGCGACGACGTGATCTTCAGCGAAGTGTCGCCACGCCCGCATGATACCGGCATGGTCACTTTGATTTCACAGGATCTGTCCGAGTTCGCCCTGCACGTTCGCGCGTTTCTCGGCTTGCCGATCGGCGCCATTCGCCAGTTCGGCCCTTCCGCCTCGGCGGTGATCCTGCCGCAGCTCACCAGCAGCGATGTGCGTTTCAGCGGGTTGGAAAACGCATTGCGCGGGTACAACCAGCTGCGTCTGTTCGGCAAACCGGAAATCGCCGGGCAACGCCGTCTTGGCGTTGCGCTGGCCACCGCGGACACCACTGAACACGCGGTGGAGCGAGCGAAGCAGGCCGCCGCCGCCGTGGCGGTTGAAAGCTGAAACTGACGGGGCCGCTTACGCGGCCCCGATAACATCAATAATCTTCGTCTTCTTCGGCATCGTCATCCAACGACGCATCCGGCGCGACTTCATGCTGCTCGTCTTCATCATCGTCATCGAACAATACCGCAACCTGAGCGCCCTGATGCTTCTCACGAATTTCCTGCGCAACGCGAGCAATGGCTTCACCGCTGCTCATGCCCTGCTCCATCAGTTGATGGATGCGATCCGCCGCTTCCTGCTGCTCCGCGTGACTCAGTAATGGCATACCTGCATGCATGTGTCGTTCTCTCCGGCAAAAGGGAGAAGGAGTATACGCGCTAATGCGGCGGATCCCAAGCCTCAGGCCGGTTGCGAACAGCCGTTATCGCTGCGCCACTGCTTCAGGCGATGCCGCCACAGCATGACATGCCACCCCTGCTTCACGCCGCGCGCATTGGCGGACATCGCTCTGTCGATGCCGCGCTGATAAAACTCTTCGGTAATCTGATTCTGGGCAAGCGGATCCGGCTCACGACGAATGCTATGGCAAATGCCCAACGCTTCGCGGGTGATTTGCCAGTGGAAAGCCGGACGAATGGCAATGCTGCCTGCATAGCGCAGGTTGAGCCGCTCCAGCATTTCGACGATTTTCATATAGTGGCGTTGATAATCCACGTTTGCTTTGCCGGTGCGGCGACGATTGCTGATCGACTTATCGTGCACCCGTTGACGGTACAGCGGCGTGCTTAAATACTTGACCCGCTGGGCATTAAACATGACTTCGGTCGTCCAGGGAATATCCTGATGATGTAACCCTGGTTCAAAATAAAGCTGATGCCGGCGGATAAAATCGAGGCGATATATCGCCAGCCATACAACGTGAATAAATTTTCGCGATTTCAATGCCCGTTCTAACCACTGTACGCCGGTGATAACGTCGGTGGTCTGTAAACGCTCTTGGGGAAAGATCGGCTGTAATTCGTCCTCACTGGCGAAATAGCGCTCGCCATTGCATTGCATCACGTCTAATTGATGCAGCTCGGCCTGTTCCAACAGCGTGGAATACATTTCTGGCGCCAACAGATCGTCGGCATCAGGAAACGCCACATATTTGCCCCGGGCGACGGCAAGACCGGCATTACGCGCATTGGAAACGCCGCCGTTGGCCTGATCGATCACTCTAATATGCGAATGCTGCGCCGCGTAACGGTGCGCAGTCTCACCCGAGCCGTCGGTAGAACCATCATTGACGATGATCACCTCCAACCGTTGTTCGCGCTGCGCCAACAACGAGGCCAGGAAGGGTTCCAGTAATTCTCCCGCATTATGCATCGGGACAATAACGCTCAGCATTAACGACATAGGCAGCTCTTCAATGATAATGTAACAAAATAATAATTTTATTTTTTTAGATAAAACCCACCCGTTCAGCGCTGGAGGAAAATGGCTGCTGATAAGGCACAGGCATTTCCAATACAGGCCAAATAAGATTAGTCTTATTTTTCTCTTTTCATGCTACGGGCAAGAAACGTTATATAATCAACCGTTAATCCAAAAATAATCGCCTCACCCTCTCAATACCGGGCGGTGCATCCTTTTCTCTTTTTTTTGATAACGAAGAGAAACAGTAAATTTGCGAAATTAACGAGTAATCTTTATATTCTTCGGGTTGCGCGCCCTCGATTGAAATACTTCCAGCTAACTTTAACGCTGAATTTTTAACATATTGAAGTGTAGTTAATGGCGCAAAAAATGCCTTATTTAAGGTCTATTGAGCTGCTGTTTATGTGAACTGTGCTTCATGTCGCGCATGGCAAGACATGCATGCCGCGGCCGTCTATGGCACACTAACGGCCGATATCGCCGCCCCCACAGCCAGGTTTATTGACGTTCATGAGCGTAACAGCCCCAAACATAAAGTCTTTGCCTTACAGCCGCAGCGCCCTGATGACGCTTTTCGCCCCGCTTTCATCCTCCCCTTGGGCGATGCTGCTGCATTCGGGGTTTGCCGAGCATTCGCATAACCGCTTCGATATCCTGGTCGCTGAGCCGCGCGTTACGCTCACCACCCATGGCGCCACCACCGAAATTTGTTGTGACGGCGTCACAAGCCTGTCTGAGGAAGATCCGTTTGCCCTGCTGCAACAACAGTTGGCGACGCAAGGTTGGCAGCCGGCCTTCAATCCAGATCTGCCGTTTCAGGGCGGCGCCCTGGGGCTGTTCGGCTACGATCTCGGGCGCCGGGTGGAAACTTTGCCACAGTTGGCCGACGCCGATCTCACTTTGCCGGATATGGCGGTAGGCATTTATGACTGGGCGCTTATTGCCGACCATCGGTTGCAAACGCTGACGCTGCTCAGCTATGGCGACGTGGAACAGCGCTGGCGCTGGCTCAATAATCAAACCGCGCCGACGGAACGCCCTTTTGCGCTGCTGAGCGACTGGCGCGCCAATATGAGCCGGCGGCAGTACGGTGAGAAATTCCAACGCATCCAGCACTACCTGCGCAACGGAGATTGCTACCAAATTAATCTGGCGCAGCGATTCTCCGCCGACTATCAAGGGGACGAATGGCAGGCATTTTGTCGCTTGAGCGCCAGCAATCGCGCGCCCTTCTCCGCTTTCCTGCGTCTACCGCACAACAGCGTGCTGAGCGTCTCTCCCGAACGCTTCCTGTGGCTGGAACAGCAGCGCATCCAAACCCGCCCGATCAAAGGCACGCTGCCGCGGCTGGCAGACACGGAACAAGACGCCGCGCAGGCTCGCCGCCTGGCGGATTCTCCCAAGGATCGCGCCGAAAATCTGATGATCGTCGATCTGCTGCGTAACGATATCGGCCGCGTCGCCCAACCCGGCAGCGTACGGGTGCCGCAACTGTTCGCCGTGGAGCCGTTCCCGGCGGTACACCACCTGGTAAGCACCATTACCGCGATCTTGCCGGACCAGGCCTCAGCCACCGCGTTGCTGCGCGCCTGCTTCCCCGGCGGGTCGATCACCGGCGCCCCTAAGGTGCGCGCGATGGAAATCATCGAAGAACTGGAGCCGCAGCGCCGCAATGCCTATTGCGGCAGCATCGGATATCTGAGCGCCTGCGGCACCATGGACACCAATATCACTATCCGCACGCTCGTCACCGAAAACGGGCGCATCCACTGCTCCGCCGGCGGCGGCATCGTGGCGGATAGCGAGGAACAGGCGGAATACCAGGAAACCTTCGACAAGGTGGGCCGCATTCTGCCGCAGCTTGGGGAGTGTGAGCTGTCGTGATCCCATCGAATTCACCGGCCTCTCTGCACGCCTTTATCAGCCGTTTTCAGCTGCAGCTGCCGCAGGCGGCGCAGATCTCGCACAACGTGCGCCCGGCGGCGGTGTTGATCCCGATTATCTGTCGCTCAGAGCCAACGCTGCTGTTGACTCGCCGCGCCGACTCGCTGCGCAAACATGCCGGCCAGGTGGCCTTCCCCGGCGGCAAAACCGACGCCGAAGACGGCTCGGCGATCGTCACGGCGCTGCGTGAGGCGCACGAAGAAGTGGCGATACCGCCGCAAGCGGTGACCGTACTCGGCCAAATGGCGCCGCTCGACAGCAGCACCGGATTTCAGGTCACGCCTATCGTCGGCCTGATCCCGCCGGAGGTGCAGTTCCGGGCCAATGAAGGCGAAGTGGCGGACGTGTTTGAGATGCCCCTTCGGGAGGCGCTGACCCTGTCGCGTTACTATCCGCTCGATATTCATCGCGCCGGGCATACGCACCGTATCTATCTCTCCTGGTATCACAGCCAGTTTATCTGGGGGCTGACCGCCGCCATCATTCGACGCCTGGCGCAACAGGTCAGCATTTAGCTGCCATTGCGTGATCTGACTCGCAATCTGGCATGACTATCGGCTTTCCGCTGCGGGTAAAGCGATCGAAATCACTTCATTTGATCGCTTTTTCAACTACCGTTGCGGTTGAATGGTTTTAAAAAAACTGTAAACCCTCTCTTAAACCTTACGAAATACCTGTAAAATACCACCGTCCGAGATAAACCACTGTAGAAACAGGGATTAAGCCGGCGGCGCTCAGCAAGGAAAAGCGGGCGCGATTACCGTTAATGGAGCTTGGGCGAAAGCGGATGCCACGCACAAGGGTTCGCCCCGGGTAATCAGTAAAAAAAGTGACACCACGGATTATTTAATTTCATGCGAAAAAGGCAGCCGAACCCGCACGGCCCTTTTACAATATCGCTGTTCCCTGCGCGGTTTTTAACCGCCGCAGCCATAACAATACGTCTCTTTAAGGAGTTTTAGCGTGATTAGCGTTTTCGACATGTTTAAGATCGGCATCGGCCCGTCCAGCTCTCATACGGTTGGACCGATGAAAGCCGGCAAACAGTTTGTCGACGATCTGGTAAATAAAGGCCTGATGCCTTCTATCACGCGTGTTGCCGTAGACGTTTACGGCTCACTCTCATTGACCGGCAAAGGTCACCATACCGATATCGCCATCATTCTCGGCCTGGCCGGCAACATGCCGGACACCGTCGATATCGATAGCATTCCGGGTTTTATTCGCGATGTAGAACAACGTCAACGCCTGATGCTGGCCAACGGCCTGCATGAAGTCGATTTCCCACGCGACGGCGGCATGGTCTTCCGCAGCGACAACCTGCCGCTGCATGAAAACGGCATGCAGGTTCACGCCTTCGCCGGCGATAAAGAAGTGTACAGCAAGACCTATTACTCCATCGGCGGCGGTTTCATCGTCGACGAGGAGAACTTCGGCAAGGCAGCCGAGCAAGAACTGCAAATGCCTTATCCGTTCAACTCCGCGCGCGAAATGCTCGACCACTGCCGCGAGACCGGGCTGTCGCTGTCCGGCATGGTGATGCAGAACGAACTGGCGCTGCACAGCAAGCAAGAGATCGACACCTACTTTGGTAACGTCTGGCAAACCATGCGCGCCTGTATCGATCGCGGTCTGAACACCGAAGGCGTGCTGCCGGGGCCGCTGCGCGTACCGCGCCGCGCCTCCGCGCTGCGCCGCATGCTGGTGGCGTCGGACAAACTGTCCAACGATCCGATGAACGTGATCGACTGGGTCAACATGTTCGCACTGGCGGTTAACGAAGAAAACGCCGCCGGCGGACGCGTGGTCACTGCGCCAACCAACGGCGCCTGCGGCATCGTGCCTGCCGTGCTGGCTTACTACGATCACTTCATTGAGTCTGTCAGCCCCGACATTTACATCCGCTACTTTATGGCAGCGGGTGCGATCGGTGCGCTGTACAAGATGAACGCCTCCATTTCCGGCGCCGAAGTCGGCTGCCAGGGGGAAGTGGGCGTCGCCTGCTCCATGGCGGCGGCCGGCCTGGCCGAACTGCTGGGCGGCAGCCCTGAGCAAGTGTGCGTGGCGGCAGAGATCGGCATGGAACACAACCTGGGGCTGACCTGTGACCCGGTCGCCGGCCAGGTGCAGGTGCCGTGCATCGAGCGCAACGCCATCGCCTCGGTCAAAGCGATCAACGCCGCCCGCATGGCTCTGCGCCGCACCAGCGAACCGCGCGTTTCGCTGGATAAGGTGATCGAAACCATGTACGAAACCGGCAAAGACATGAACGCCAAATACCGTGAAACCTCTCGCGGCGGCCTGGCGATCAAGGTGCAATGCGACTGACAGACAACCCCGCCGCCGGCGGGGTTTTTTATGGGTAATCAATTCATTGGCCGCTTTAGTGACAATGTCACCAAAAAATATCCTGCATTTTTCTCATCGATCCGACGGTTAGCCTGCAAATTGGCCTTCTGTTTTACCAAACTGAAATAATTTACTGAGTTACCATCAATCTTGTATAACCTCAGGCTAGAATTAGCCGAGCGCAACTTAAGGATCTATGGTCTGACTGTGACTCGGAGCTGGATTACCGAACAAGGATTTACCGGATGTTGATGACCCACCTCGCCGCGTCCCGATATCGTTACTACCGTTGGCTGCTGGCCGGAGCGGTGGGCGTGGCTATTCTGTTGGTATCGCTGTATACCCGTTACTACCAAGAGGTCAAAAGCATCGAACAGAGCCAACAGACGTTGGCCACCCGTACCGTTGGCAAGATCAACCAACTGTTGAGCCCGGCGCAGCTACAGGCGGAACGCAGTATGGATATGCTGGATCAGCCCTGCGAGAACGTCTCATCGACCCTGCGTTTTCGCGCCGCGCAAAATCAGGCGCTGCGCGCCATGCTGCTGGTGAAAAACGGCATCATTTACTGCTCCAGCCTGTTCGGCGCCCGCCATTATCAGATGGCCGCAGTGATGCCGACCCTGGTCAACAGCAATGCCCGGTTGGCGCTGCGCCCTTCGCTGGCGGTCAGCAAAGGTCTCCCCACGTTAGTATTGTGGACGCCATCTCCCACCGATAAAACCAGCGGCGTGCTGCACGTCTTCAATATCGAACTGCTGTCCAACTTTTTACTCGAGCCGCAGGAACCTTATGTTCAGCGAGTGGTGCTGAACGTCGCCGACAGCAGCCTGGAGTATGGCCGCCGTGAAATATTGAGCCGCGATACCCTGACTAACGATCTGCGCTACACCGCCGGTTCCGCGCTGTACCCCTTCTCAATTTCACTGTTCGGGCCACAGATTGGCATGCTCGCGCTTTCCGCGCTGCCGCGCCATATTCCGCTGGCGCTGCTGATCAGCCTGCTGGCGGCCTATGTGGTCTATCTGCTTACCGCTAACCGCATGAGCCTGTCTTATCACATCGGCCATGCCATCACCCATCGGGAATTTCGCGTCTACTGCCAGCCGATCATCCACAGCGACACCGGGCGCTGCGCCGGCGTCGAGATGCTGCTGCGTTGGAAAAAGAAGCGGCAGGGATGGATCTCGCCCGACGTATTTATCCCATTGGCCGAACAGCATGAGCTGATCATTCCGCTCACCCGCTATCTGCTGAACACCGTGACGGAAAACCTGCAGCTGTTCCCGCCGCGGCCGTCGTTTTACATCAGCATCAACGTCGCCGCCGAGCACTTTAAAACGCTCGATATCATCGACGATATCCGTCAGATTTGGCTGCCGGCGCACCCGATGCCGTCACTGATGCTGGAGCTGACCGAGCGCACCGCGCTGTCGGCGATCCAGTACGACCAGATCCGCACGCTGAAAGACATGGGCATCATGCTGGCTATCGACGACTTCGGCACCGGCCACAGTTCGCTGAGCTACCTGAAAAATCTCAGCCCGGACGTGTTGAAGATCGACCGCGGGTTTACCGCCGCCATCGGCACCGACGCGGTCAACGCCACGGTAACCGACACCATCATTACGCTGGCGCAGCGCCTGAAGCTGAAACTGGTGGCCGAAGGGGTAGAAACGGCGGAGCAGGCCGACTATTTGCGCTCGCGTGAGGTCAATGCCCTGCAGGGGTATTATTTCGCCAAGCCGATGCCGATCCACGTTTTCCCCCTGTGGTTACAGCAGTACGAATCGCGCGTCAGGAAAGCAGAAGAGAATACGCCGGAGGCCTGAGCCTCCGGCGGGAAGGTTACGAATGCGTTGATTCGTCAAACACGACGCGGGTAACGCGCACCAGTTCGATGCGGTATTCGGAGACCTCGACGATATCGAAACGCAGGTGGTTCAACTCGATGGTATCCCCCGCTACCGGCATCTGGCCATAATGGGCCAACAGCAGCCCGGCCAGAGTGGCGTAGTCGGCGGTAGGGCTGACCAGGTCATCGCAGGCCAGGGCCTGCTCCAGCGAGTGCAGGTCGGTCCCCCCCTTCACCAGCCAGCCGTCGCCTTCCGCCACGATGTCAGGCGTTTCATCTTCGTCCGGGAATTCACCGGCAATCGCCTCCAGCACGTCCAGCGGCGTCACCAGCCCCTGCACCACGCCGAATTCGTTGGTGACCACCACCAGACGTCCTTTGGCGCGACGCAGCACCGCCAGCAGCTTGATGACATCCATGGTTTCCGGCACCACGATCGGCGGCGTGCGGGCGGCGAACTCGGCGATATCTTCACCCTGTTCCAGCGCCACCAGCAGATCCTTGGCGCGCACGACGCCGACAATCTCATCCACCGACTCGCGGCATACCGGGAACAGGCTGTGCGGCGTATCCAGCAGCTGTGCGCGCACCTCTTCGCGAGAACGCTCGCAGTCGACCCAGGAGATCTCGGTGCGCGGCGTCATCACGCTGCGCAATGAGCGCGAGGCCAGCGTCAGCACGCCGCTGATCATATAACGCTCTTCCGCCGCAAAGGTTTCATCCCTCGGCAACGCGACCGCGTCGTCCGTCTGCTGCGCACGCTGCTGCCCCATCAGGCGCATGATCGCTTCCGCGGTGCGCTCGCGCATCGGGCGACGCGCCTGATGCTTAATGAAGTTACGGCGCGCGATCTGGTTGAACAATTCAATCAGGATCGAGAAGCCAATCGCGGCATACAGATAGCCTTTAGGAATGTGCAAGCCGAAGCCTTCGGCGATCAGGCTCAGGCCGATCATCAACAGGAAGCTCAGGCACAGCACCACGATGGTCGGGTGCGCGTTGACAAAGTTGGTCAACGGCTTGGATGCCAGCAGCATCACCGCCATTGCGATCACCACCGCCGCCATCATCACCGGCAGATCGTTCACCATGCCCACGGCGGTGATCACCGCATCGAGCGAGAACACCGCGTCCAGAATCACGATCTGTACCACCACCGCCCAGAACTTGGCGTAGCCGCGGTTGGCGCCGTCCTGATGCGACTGCCCCTCCAACCGTTCATGCAGCTCCATGGTGGCCTTGAACAGCAGGAATACCCCGCCGAACAGCAGGATAAGATCGCGGCCGGAAAAACTGAAATCGCCTACGCTGAACAGCGGCGTGGTCAGCGTCACCATCCAGGAGATCACCGACAGCAGGCCCAAACGCATCAACAAGGCCAGCGACAGGCCGATGATGCGCGCTTTATCGCGCTGCTTCGGCGGCAGCTTGTCGGCCAATATGGCGATGAACACCAGGTTGTCGATGCCCAGCACGATTTCCAGCACCACCAGCGTAAGCAACCCCGCCCAAATAGAGGGGTCCATTAAAAATTCCATATCAGACTCCAGAGAAAAGTGGGAATGAGCGCAAGCCGCTCAGACGTGACGATGCCGCCGCTGCATGGGCGCAGTCGACAATAGCAAGGTGACGGAATGGGGTTACCGGGAGGTGGCCGGACGGCCGAACAGCATATGTAACGCCAGCAGGTGGCGGGTGAAACCTGGAAAAACAGTAACTTCGGTGACAGTCCATAGGGAGGGCTGAGGCCCTTCACTCCTTAGTGATGAAAGAGGAAATTACTGTATCAGGATTTTTCTGGGGGACAAAGCGGCTTTTTCAACGACGGTTTAGGATGACGCTCCGTCATATCCCCCATGACAGCTAAGATTTCTCCGAGCATTCAATAGCGGAGCAACGTCACAAAAAATATTTTTTCACTCACTAAAATAAATGGCGCGTTCGTGAAATATCGCGCACAGGCATTTGAAACTGCGTGAGAAATGTTAGGGGTGCGTTTCTTTTTTTCTACCATAATGTATCTGAACCGCGGAAGTGACTGCCAAAACGGCGCGGAGGAACGACACAAACCGCGCCTGGAGTTCAACGAGGAGGTAGCGAGTGGCAATAGCTATTATCATCGGCACACACGGGGCTGCAGCGGAACAACTGCTGAAAACGGCGGAGATGCTATTGGGCGAGCAGGACAACGTCGCCTTTATAGACTTCGTTCCCGGTGAGAATGCCGAAACGTTAATCGTCAAATACAATGAAAAAATCAGTGGGTTGGATACCAGCGGCGGCGTGCTGTTCCTGGTGGATACCTGGGGCGGCAGCCCGTTCAACGCCGCCAGCCGCATTGCGGTCGACAAAGAACACTATGAGGTCGTCACCGGAGTCAACATTCCGATGCTGGTGGAAACCTTCATGGCGCGGGACGACAACCCCGCTTTCGATGAACTGGTGGCGCTGGCGTTGGAAACCGGCCGCGAAGGCGTGAAAGCGCTGAAAAAACCGCAGGAAGAACCCGCAAAACCCGCAGCACCCGTCGCCAAAGCCGCTGCCCCTCAGGCGCCGCTGGGGCCGAACGACCACATGAAAATCGGCCTGGCGCGCATCGATGACCGCTTAATTCACGGTCAGGTCGCCACCCGCTGGACCAAAGAGACCAACGTCAGCCGCATCATCGTCGTCAGCGACGAAGTCGCTGCCGACCATGTGCGCAAAACTCTGCTGACTCAGGTCGCCCCGCCGGGCGTCACCGCCCACGTGGTGGACGTGGCGAAGGCCATCCGCGTCTGGAACAACCCGAAATACGCCAACGACCGCGTGATGCTGCTGTTTACCAACCCGACCGACGTCTGGCGGCTGGTGGAAGGCGGCGTGGATATCAAATCCGTCAATATCGGCGGCATGGCGTTCCGTCAGGGGAAAACCCAGGTGAACAACGCCGTATCCGTCGATGAAAAAGATATCGAAGCGTTTAAGAAACTGAACGATCGCGGTATCGAGCTGGAGGTGCGCAAGGTCTCGTCCGACAGCCGGCTAAAAATGATGGACCTGATTAACAAACTCAATTAGTGGCGCCAGCCGCTGATTATTTTACTCAGAGCTTTTTTGGTCATAGGAGAAGTGCAATGGAGATCACCACTCTTCAGATTGTGCTGATATTTATCGTTGCCTGTATCGCCGGGATGGGTTCCGTCCTCGACGAGTTCCAGTTCCACCGTCCGTTGGTCGCCTGTACCCTGATAGGCTTCATCCTCGGCGACATGAAAACCGGCATCATCATCGGCGGTACGCTGGAAATGATCGCCCTGGGCTGGATGAACATCGGTGCGGCGGTCGCGCCGGATGCCGCCCTGGCCTCCATCATCTCGACCATTCTGGTCATCGCCGGCGGGCAAAGCGTCGGCGCCGGTATCGCCCTGGCCATTCCGCTGGCGGCAGCCGGCCAGGTATTGACCATCATCGTGCGTACCCTCACCGTAGCCTTCCAGCACGCGGCGGACAGCGCAGCGGAGCGCGGCAGCCTGCGCGCCATTAGCTGGATCCATGTCGGTGCCCTGCTGCTGCAGGCGATGCGCATCGCCATCCCGGCGGTCATCGTCGCCATCTCGGTCGGTACCGCCGGGGTACACGCCCTGCTCAACTCGATCCCGGAAGTGGTCACCAGCGGCCTGAACATCGCCGGCGGCATGATCGTGGTGGTCGGTTACGCAATGGTGATTAACATGATGCGTGCCGGCTACCTGATGCCGTTCTTCTATCTCGGTTTCGTGACCGCCGCCTTCACCAACTTCAACCTGGTGGCGCTCGGCGTCATCGGCGTGGTGATGGCCGTGCTGTATATCCAGCTCAGCCCGAAATACAACAAGTCTCAGGTTGTACAGGCCGGCCCGGCTAACGCGAACGATCTCGATAACGAACTCGACTAGGAATAGGTGAGAGAAATGGTTGATACGACTGCTCAAAAGAAACTCACGCCGGCCGATATTCGCGGCGTATTCCTGCGCTCGAACCTGTTCCAGGGTTCATGGAACTTCGAACGCATGCAGGCGCTGGGTTTTTGCTTCTCGATGGTGCCGGTGATCCGCCGCCTGTATCCGGAAAACAATGACGATCGCAAACAGGCGATCAAGCGCCACCTTGAGTTCTTCAACACCCACCCTTACGTGGCGGCGCCGGTGCTCGGCGTAACCATGGCGATGGAAGAGCAACGCGCCAACGGCGCGCCGATTGACGACGCCGCAATCAACGGCATCAAGGTCGGTTTGATGGGGCCGTTGGCAGGCGTCGGTGACCCGATCTTCTGGGGCACCGTGCGGCCGGTGTTCGCCGCGCTCGGCGCCGGCATCGCCATGAGCGGCAGCCTGCTCGGGCCGATCCTGTTCTTCGTGCTGTTCAACCTGGTGCGCCTGCTGACCCGCTACTACGGCGTGGCCTACGGTTACCGTAAAGGGGTGGATATCGTCAACGACATGGGCGGTGGTTTCCTGCAGAAACTGACGGAAGGGGCGTCCATTCTCGGCCTGTTTGTCATGGGGGCGCTGGTCAACAAGTGGACGCACGTGAATATCCCGCTGGTGGTGTCCAAGATAACCGACCAGACCGGGCATACCAACGTCACCACGGTGCAGACCATCCTCGACCAGTTGATGCCGGGCCTGGTGCCACTGCTGCTGACCTTCGCCTGTATGTGGCTGCTGCGCAAGAAAGTCAACGCGCTGTGGATCATCATCGGCTTCTTCGTCATCGGCATCTTTGGCTATTGGATTGGCCTGCTGGGCCTGTAATCGTTAGAAACGGCCGGGGGGCGACCCCCGGCTTTTTTATGTGTGGAGCAAGAGATGTCACTGACCGACGCCGTACTGATGCTGTTTATCGCCCTGCTGTTGCTGTACTCGCTGTATGACGAATTCGGCATGGATCTGCTGAAAGGCAAAACGCGGCTTAAAGTGCCGCTCAAACGCCGCAACCGCCTCGACAGCCTGATTTTCGTCGGCCTGATCGCCATTCTGATTTACCGCAATGTCACCGACAATGGTGCGGTACTCACCACCTATCTGCTTATTTCTTTAGCGCTGCTTGCGATCTATATCTTTTATATTCGCTCCCCCAAGATGCTGTTTAAAGCGCACGGTTTTTTCTTCGCCAATGTGTTTGTCGAATATAACCGCATTAAAGCCATGAATTTATCGGAGGATGGCATTCTGGCCGTCGATCTGGAACAGCGCCGGTTGTTGGTTCAAGTGACGCACCTGGACGACCTGGAGAAGATTTATCATTTTTTTGTTGATAATCAATAAATAAAGAAACAGTCATTTTTCCATTGCTCAAACCCTGCGCTGCTTATGGATAATTAATCGGCAGCGTAATTCCCTTCTGACTATTATTTCCGCAACATTGTTACCCCTGGCTACATTATATTCCCAGATGAAATTAGATTAATGAAAACGAGTCTCAATTAAGAACAAACATTGCCACAGAATAAGGTTGTCGGTGGCGGAAATAATATGGTATGGTTGCGCCGTCATTGGGGAGTAGCCGGTTTCTGGAGAATAAAACGCCAGAAACGCCCGTATCAACATACTCGTTTCGCCGTAAGAAACGTGGTGCGGGCAGCCAGGTAAGGTTGGCGAGACCATAGACACGTAACTCCGTCGTTTGGTTGGGGGTGGGTTACGTGTATATGGAGCCACCCGGCCGAGGCTATTTCACATGAACCTTTCAGCAACACTTATTCTCGCTTTCGGCATGTCCATGGATGCTTTCGCCGCTTCGATCGGTAAAGGCGCCAGTCTGCATCAGCCCCGTTTCCGCGAAGCGATCCGCACCGGCCTGATCTTCGGCGTGGTCGAAGCGATCACCCCGCTCATCGGTTGGGCCATCGGCCTGTTCGCCAGTCAATACATCATGGAATGGGACCACTGGGTCGCCTTCTCGCTGCTGTTCATTCTCGGCATGCGCATGATCGTCGAAGGGGTGCGCAACAGGCCCGATGAAGAAGAGAAGGTCAAACGTCATGGCTTCTGGTTGCTGGTCGCCACCGCCATCGCCACCAGCCTCGACGCCATGGCAATCGGCGTCGGTCTGGCCTTCCTGCAGGTGAATATCGTGCACACCGCGATGGCCATCGGCTGCGCCACCATGATCATGGCGACGCTGGGCATGATGATCGGCCGCTTTATCGGCCCGCTGCTGGGCAAACGCGCCGAGATCCTCGGCGGCGTGGTGCTGATCGGCATCGGCGTCAACATCCTGCTGGAACACCTCGGTTATCTGGCCTGAGGCGATTGCTCTGCAAAAAAAACCTGCCGCGGCAGGTTTTTTTGTTTCTGAGCCCGGCGCTTTTAAGCCCGACGCCGATACAGCGCCAGGACGAAATCCGTCTCGCACACAAACTCCCCGCCGTCGGCCAACCGCTGCTGCACCTCCGGCGTGGCGCGCCAGGCGAACGGCGTCATCTGCAGCAGATTGGCGGCCTGCGTCCCCGGCAGGGTCATCGTATAGGCCAGCGTCTCTTTGCGCTCGCAGTCGAAACCGGCGAACTGTTCGTCCTGTTCGGCATGCAGCTGCACCTGTTGGTACACCTGCTCTTTCAGCTGGTACAGATGGCGTGGCCCCGGCGAAACCGTCACCACTACGCCGCCCGGTTTTACCACCCGCGCCAGCTCCTCCGCCTTGCAAGGCGCATAAATGCGCAGAACCGCATCCAGCGCCCCGTCGGCGAACGGCAAACGGTGGCTGGAGGCGACGCAGAACGAGACCGCCGGATAACGTTTGGCAGCATAGCGGATCGCCACCTTGGCGACGTCCAGCCCATAGACCGTCATATTGCGCTTCTGTGCCAGCCGTGCGGCCACGGCGGCGGTGTAGTACCCTTCCCCACAGCCTATGTCCAATAACGCGCCTGCATCGGCCGCCAGCGCCAAATCCAGCCACTCGGCGACCTGCTCTTGCAGCGGCTGATAAAATCCGCCGTCGAGAAATGCGCGCCGCGCCTGCATCATTTCCGCGCTGTCCCCCGGCTGCTTCGATCGCTTGTGCTGCACCGGCAGCAGATTGACGTAGCCTTCTTTCGCTTGATCGAACTGATGATTGCCGTCGCAACGCCATTGTTGTGAGGAAAAATGCAGCGGCTGATGACACAGGGGACATTGATAAGACATGAATGGGCTTCCAGAAAGACAGGGCGCGGCTAGTCTAAAGAAGGCGCCGGCCCGATGCAAGGCGCATCCCCGCTCGCTTTCACCGCCAACAACACCTGGCCAAGCGGGGAAAAAGCTGGCTACACTGAGAGTCTGTTTTATCACGCAGGTGAAAATAACTTATGAGCGATCGTTCCGCGCTGCTCGATGCGGTGCCCCACATTCAGCACGGCTTCGGCAGCAAACTCGCGCTGCTGCCAGGGCATCTGCTGCCCTACAGCGCTACGCTGCCGGAAAAGAAGCAGGTGCACGGCACCCGCATCGTCGACGTGTTGCAACCGGCGCAGGCGTGCGGTGAGGCCGACGGTTTCTACACCCGCCAACCCGGCATTCTGCTCAGCGTGCTGACGGCGGACTGCCTGCCGGTGCTGTTCAGCCGCCGTGATGGCGGCGCCATCGCGGCGGTACACGCCGGTTGGCGCGGGTTGCTGGACGGCATTCTGGAACAGATGGCGGCGCGCATTCGCCAGGACGGCGACACCGCCGATTGGGTGGTTTCTATCGGCCCCGCCGCCGGCCCGTGCTGCTACGAAGTCGATGAAGCGCTGGTTGAAAATTTTAAACAGCGCCTGCCGCTGCCCGCTGCGCTGATCAGCCCGCATTATCGGCATCTGGATCTGGCCGCGATTGCCGAATACAAGCTGGCGGCGCTGGGCTTCGCCGCCGTTGACCGCGCCGGCAGCTGCACCATCTGCACGCCGGACGTCGACCCACAGCGGCCGCAGCGCTACAAATACACCAGCTATCGCCGCAACAGCCACCGGCGCGCGCAGGATCCGACGCATCCGGGGATCAAAGGCCGTAACCAGTATGCCGCCATCATCATCGCCGCCGGATGACGGAAACGAAAAAGCCCGCTCGAAGGCGGGCTTTTTGTACAGCTGACGCTGATTAGATAGCAGTAACGTTTACTGCAGATGGACCTTTCTGGCCATCTTGGATTTCGAACTCAACGTTCTGGCCTTCAGCCAGGGTTTTGAAGCCGTTACCCTGGATTGCAGAGAAGTGTACGAACACGTCTTTGCTGCCGTCAGCCGGGGTGATGAAACCGAAACCTTTAGACTCGTTGAACCACTTAACTTGACCTTTGATCTTTGCCATCTTGAGTATTTCCTTTGGATTGTTTAAACCGCCCGAGGGCGTTACATAGACAAACTAGAGTCGTTACTGCTTGAGGCACTAAGATAAGGATCGGCAGAGAAGCGGTATTCAACGCTAACGTCTTTACTCAGAACTTCTTTACTGAAAATGCCACACATATACAGAACTGTACCTCGTTTTACCCAGATGCGTTATCACATACTCTGTATGCGATGGCAAGCCATTTTTAATCACTGAACGACATGTCGCACATATTTGAAACGGTCGAGAGCCACATTTGCCTAAATAGGCCAAAAGATGTTGAAGCATCGGCTATTTTCTGCTTGCCGAAAACATCGCGCCAAGCCCCGCATTCTGGTGATGTTTTAACAAAACTTTCATCGTTTTGACGCATGTCTATCCGCTCTTTTTCACCTTTTCTGCGCTTATAGCGTTAAAAAATTTGAATCTTTATGGAATTTGATATGCAACATTTGAATATCGATGAACGGGGAGCCATTTACGCCATGCTCCTCCGACCATTTACCGCACGAGAACGCACTCATCGCCGGTCTTCAGCCCTGCTGCCAAACGGCGCAAACGGCAGCGCCACGCGGGCAAGAGGCAGCGCCACGCCCTGCGCAACGGATGCATAAGCATGCAAAGCCATGGCGCGTCTCCGCCGGCCTGCGGCTTCTGGATAAATAATCCGAAGGCTGTTAGCCTCAATAGCCGGAATAATCTTATGCATGGTGAAAGTTCAACGTTGAATTAAATCCTGAAACAGAGTGGTTATTTGAATCACCGCCCGCGCTTATCAATTCTGCTAATTACTGTCACGCTTTCAAACCGTTGACATTATTCCTCCGGCGGGCGGATAGGCGATGCTTGCTGCAAGTTCTGCAACGCAATGCGCTCGCCAATCTTCAGCGGATGGAATTGATGTTGTTCCAACCCCGCTTCGCTCAACGCCAGATTCAACTGATGGGGCGGCTCATCCAGCGATTCATCCGCCAATTCGAACACCCCCCAATGGATGGGAATGGCGCGTGGTTGATTCAGCTGTCGATACAGCGTCACCGACTGCTGCGGATCCATATGCTGTTCCTGCATGAACCACCGCGGCGCATAGGCCCCTATCGGCAACGCCGCCACGTCGAACGGCCCCAGCCGGTGTCCGATCTCCGCCAGCCGCTCCGAATAGCCGCTGTCGCCGGAAAAGTAGAAGCGCAGCGCCGGATGGTGGATCACCCAGCCGCACCACAGAGAACGGTTGCGATCCCACAGCGTGCGCATGCTCCAGTGCCGCGCCGGCGTAGCGTAGACCGTCAGCTCGCCCAACGACAGACTCTGCCACCAGTCCAGCTCATGCACGTTCAGCCGATAGCGGCGAAACCAGCGTTTCAATCCGAGCGGCACGATGAACTCGGCCCGAGGAAAACGCCGCGCCAGTTGCCGCACCGTGCGTCTGTCGAGATGGTCATAATGGTTATGAGAGATCAGCACCGCGTCCACCGCCGGCAGTTGCCCCACCGCCAGCGGCGGCGGCGTTCTGCGTTTCGGGCCGTAAAAGCTCAGCGGCGACGCGCGTTCGGACAACACCGGATCGATCAGGACATAGCGCCCCCCCAACCGCAGCAGCATTGAGGCATGCCCCAACCACCAGACGCTGTCGTCGCTGCCGCTGAGATCGGCAGGTTGCCACCAGCGCTCGGTAAACTGCGCGTAACCGTGCTGCGGCGGCTTGGGCAATCCCTGCCGCTTGCGTTCATCCTGCCAACGCTGAAGGTCGCCCTCCTGGCGCTGCGAAGGCTCCGGGTTGCGAAATCCCTCCGGCGTGTGATGCGCCTTGGCCGCGTCGTAATAACGGTTGATTCTTTTCATTCAGCCTCTTCTCCCGACCGCTGCGCCCCGCACGGGCATGACCTTCAGTGTAACAAACCCGATGAAGCTCGCACTTCGTCAGCCGTGCGCTGCATCGCGGGAGCTTTTGCCGTATGCTGTTGTCTCACTTCGGTGAGCAGCCAGGGCCGCCAAGAGCCCGTTAAGACTCTCTTAAGATCTTTGTGATTGACTTGTAGGGCATACAGAAAAGGAGAAGTTATGAGCCGTTCTACATCCCGTAAATCAGGCGCAGGCCTGGGACGCCGTATTCGCAGCGCGCTGCTGGCGCAGAAGCAATACTGGAAAATGTATTTCGCCATGAAGCTGCGCCGCCTGCGCGTACCTGCACCGCTGGTGGTGCTGGGCGGTTCGCTGCTCGGGTTCTTCATGTTGACCCTGCTGATGCTCAGCGTGGTGGCCATCGACGTGATCAGCACTCTGCTGCTGTTGTGTCGGAAACTGCTGGGGCGGGATCGCAGTGAGGGGCGCGCCTTTATGCCGCGCGGCTGACGAAAAGAGAGCGGAGGCGCCAATACGCCTCCGCACGCAGATTAACGCTTGGCGCCTTTGCGGCGCGTCAGCATAAACCCGCCCCACAGCACCGCAACCCACACCGGCATCAGCAACACCGAAATGCGGATCCCTTCGCTGAAATACATTATCACCAGAATCAGGCCGAGGAACGCCAGGCACAGGTAGTTGCCGAACGGATACCACAGCGCTTTAAAGCTCGGAATAACGCCCTGCCGGTTCTTCGCCGCGCGGAATTTCAGGTGTGCCAGGCAGATCATGACCCAGTTGATCACCAGCGTGGACACCACCAACGCCATCAGCAGCTCAAACGCCTTGCCGGGCATCAGGTAGTTGATCAGCACGCCGACCGAGGTAATCAGCGCCGACAGCGCGATGGACAGCACCGGCACCCCACGTTTGTTGACGCGCGTCAGCGCCTTCGGCGCATTGCCCTGGCTAGCCAGCCCGAACAGCATGCGGCTGTTGGCATAAACGCCGCTGTTGTAGACCGACAGCGCGGCGGTCAGCACCACCACGTTGAGCACGGTCGCCACCAGATTGCTGTTCAGCGCATGGAAGATCAGCACGAACGGGCTGCCGCCCTCCACCACTTGTCCCCACGGATAGAGCGAAAGCAGCACGGTCAGCGAGCCGATATAGAAGATCAAAATGCGGTACACCACCTGATTGGTGGCTTTGGGAATGCTGCGACGCGGGTCCGCGGCTTCCGCTGCGGTAATGCCGACCATTTCCAACCCGCCGAACGAGAACATGATCACCGCCATCGCCATCACCAGCCCGGAGAAGCCGTGCGGCATAAAGCCGCCCTGCTGCCACAGGTTGGTGATGCTGGCCTGCGGTCCGCCGTTGCCGCTGACCAGCAGCCAGGCACCGAACACGATCATGCCGACAATCGCCACCACTTTGATGATCGCAAACCAAAACTCGGTTTCGCCGTACAGGCGCACGTTCACCAGGTTGATCAGGTTGATCAGCACGAAGAACAGCGCGGCCGAGGCCCAGGTGGGGATCTCCGGCCACCAGTACTGAATGTAGATGCCGACGGCGGTCAACTCCGCCATGCCGACCAGAATGAACATCGCCCAATAGTTCCAGCCGGAAAGGAAGCCGGCGAAATCGCCCCAATATTTATAGGCAAAGTGGCTGAAAGATCCGGCGACCGGCTCCTCCACCACCATTTCGCCCAGTTGGCGCATGATCAAAAACGCGATAAAACCGCCGATGGCGTAGCCCAACAGCACGGCGGGGCCGGCCATTTTAATGGTTTGCGCAATGCCGAGAAATAAACCGGTTCCGATGGCGCCCCCGAGGGCAATAAGCTGTATATGTCTGTTTTTTAAGCCGCGTTTTAGCGGGGTATCCTGATGCTGACCGCCCATCTTATCCTCATATGGCGTACACCCTTGCCGTTATCGGCCAAGATTTCACCAATCAATAAATGTATCTGCGGGCGGCTTTTTAACACTTAACCCCGTGAGCATCAAGGAGTAGCGCCCCGAGACGGTAGGCCGGAGCGCGATTTTTTAACCGAGGGAGAGCGAGTAATGACGGCGTTCAGCCAGGCATACCGCACAGTTTGGTCAGGTTGCGCGCGCCGATCATCAGCGTCGCGACATAAGATTGACTACGCGTAACCACTTCCACCGCCACGCGATCGTTTTGATATTTTATCAGGTAGGTCGAAGGCCACCCCTGACGACGCTGGCCGAAGCTTTCGGCATGACGATCGATCGCCGCGTGGGCAATCACCAGATGAGACAAGTTTTTATCACCTTTGATAATGCGCTTCATAAACAGCCTCCGCCAACGACAGCTCTGTTATTAGAAAAAGGAGAAACTCTTACCAATCACCGGTATTTTTATCGAATCAGTTAGCCTGTTGGCTCATCAGGAAACAGATCATCGCCGCGCGCAGCGGGCTGGCGCAGTCCGCCTGCCATTCACCGCCCTGGGTGCTCATGCGCGCTTGCCACTGCGGGCTGTCGTTTTGCTGGTCGGGGTTCAGACTGATTTTGTTGGCGCAAATGATCGGCCAGGCATCGGAGGGATTCTTGCAGTAATCTTTACCTTTCACACCACCGTAAGGATACCACTTGTCCGGGTTCTCTCCGGTCAGCAGCGCGATGCTGCGGTTCACTTCGGCATCGCTTTCTTCGTACCATTTAATCATCGGCTTTATCCATCTTTTGTAAGGTTCGCGCTACATTACGATGTCTATACGACAGTTTTATGACAGCGTCGCCGGTTTTCACATTATCTATACTAATGTTTTATCCCCTTTATCTTTCCTCATCGCCTGCGTACACTTTTTGCCTGTTTACCGCCCAGGAAACGCCTACATGTTGACCGGCCTCAACCATCTGACGCTCGCCGTCCACGATCTCGATCGCAGCGTCGATTTTTATCATCATCTGTTGGGATTTATCCCGCACGCCCGTTGGCAAGGCGGCGCCTATCTTTCGTTGGGGGCCTTGTGGCTGTGCCTGTCGGTGGATGAATCGCGCACGCCACAAAACGCGCGCGATTATACCCACTACGCCTTCAGCGTAGCGCCGGAGCACATGGAGCAGGTCAGCGAGCGATTGCGCCAGAGCGGCGTAGAAGAGTGGAAAAGCAATCGCAGCGAAGGCGAATCGCTCTATTTTCTCGATCCCGATGGGCATCAGTTGGAGATTCATGCCGGCGATCTGGCCAGCCGCCTGGCGGCGTGCCGGGAAATCCCCTATCAAGGTATGGTGTTTTACTGAGGCGCTCCGGCGGCGCGGCCGCCAGCCGGAGCACATGTTCAGCGTTCGGGGATAAAACCTTTGAAGTTCAGCGCGGGGCTGAGTTCGTCGTCATCCGCGTCAGCATCGGCGCCGCGGGCGCTGTGCGCCAGACGCTTCAACAGCGCCGTTTGCTGGCGTTGCTGCTCGGCAATTTCCTGCAGCAGGCGAACCTGCTCGTTGGCGCGCACGCTGGCGCGGTTCACCAGGAACCAGACCCACAGCCCCACCAGCAACGCCACGGCGGCGAGGGCCAGCGACAGCAGGCCGTTCTGGCCAAAACCTAAATCGTACATGGACAACCCTATCTACTGCGACATTCAGGCCGCCATCTTAACACTCGCAGCGGTCGTGCGAACATCCCCGCCAAAAAAGCTTACCAGGGCACGAAGCGCGTCACCGAACAGATGCCCAGCGCGAAATTTCCGCCATCGTCGCAATAACTGTCCAGCGCCAACAGGTAGAAAAACAGGCAGGCAGCGACGGCCGTCATTATCACGAGGATTTTTTTTCGCAACAAATTTAGCAGCCTCATTGTTATCTGGGTAATCTATTGCGCATGTTATCACAGCGAAGTTAAACGAAGTTTAACTTGTCGTTTAGATTTCTGGCTACCGCCCATTTTTCAGACTGTTACCCTTGCCCTCACGCCGCCGCCGTGGCTAGATGCACACTCAGGGATAACGAGGAAGCGCAATGAGCAAATTGATTAAGTGGGTTCTGGTGTTGGCGGTCATTTACGGCGGTTTTTTGATCTCGGGCTACGGCGTGCTGATCGGCAGCAACAAGAACGTCGGCGGGTTGGGTTTGCAGTGCAAATATCTGACGGCGCGCAACGTGGCGATCGCCCAGTATGTCAATGGCGACAACGGTTTCATCGGCGTAGCCGATTGCCCGCTGTTCAAGAAAATCGAAACGGTGGTGGATTAACCGCCACCGCCAGATGCCGCCGCGCTGCGGCGGCCCCGCCTCAGTTGCGGGTAAACTTCATTTCGATCAGCGCAATCGCCTTGTCAATCGCTCGGCGAGTCACCGGATCGGCGCCGGCAGGGTGGGTGGAGAAATCGATGCTTTTGAGCTGGCCCGCCATCTTGTCGCGCACTTCGGTCGGCGCAATCACGTCGATAACGTCCAGAATCTGTTTGATGACCAGTTGGCAAGCGACCAGATCGGAAGCCAGTTCCTGCTCGTTGCTCAGCATGTCAGACATAATAATTTTTCCTCTTGATTCAAACGCCGCACAGAATAACACGCCGCCCGCGGCATTGCCTGCTCTCCCCGCCTTTTTCCCCATTCTGCGCACCACCGAGCAAAAGCCCGCGGCGGATTGGCCTATACTTGCAGCATGACGGTGGCAAAAACCACCCCTAAGCCACAACCAACAGGAGAAAGTTATGGCGAATCACAATGTGAAATCCTGGGCGACAGTGCGTGAAACTTCGGTGGAAATCGCCGAAGCCATTTTTGAACTGGCAGGGAACGACGAAGTGTTGGCGCAGAAGATCTGGGAAGAAGGCAGCGACGAAGCGTTGGAGAAGGCGTTCGCTAAAACCACCGCCGACCAGCTGTATTGGGGAGAGGAAACCGTCGAGCGGAAAAACGTTTAAGCCATCACGCAACAAAAAGCCCGGGTTTCTGACCCAGGCTTTCCCGATTGGCGATCGCCCTGCTCAGCGGCGGGCAAATTCTCTTGATCTCACGGCTCTTCACCTCCCACACCTTCCGCATTTTTCATGCTCATCACCGGCATCGCCATAAAAGCGCCGACGCCCACGATTACAACCAGAGTAATAATCACTGTCATTAACATGCGATCACCCCATCAACGTTGAGTTGTTACGGCTGACTCTGTTTTGGCGGTTATTTGCTGTGGCCTGCTCTGCGTCACCCACCGCGGCGGCGACAGTCTCAGATTAGCCGTTTTTCCTTTCGACTGACAAGCGGCGGTTGAACGGTTTTTCCGAATAATTGCCCTCTGCCATCGGCGGCGTTTTTGTCCGCGGCGGCAAGTTGTGTATACTTCACCGCTATGTAGATCTCACACTGACGCACTGATGATACAAGAACACCATCTCTCATTGGTCTGCGCCCTCAGCAAATGGGTCGAAACTCACCTCGGGCGAGTGATCCATCTCGAAGAGCTGGCCGAGTACTCCGGCTACTCGCTGTGGCACATGCAGAAGCTGTTCAAAGAAGCGACAGGGATTTCGCTGGGCAAATACATTCGCGAACGCCGTCTGGCCGGCGCGGTCTATCAACTGCGCAGCAGCGAAGCGTCGATCTTCGATATCGCCCTGGACTTTGGTTTCGGCTCGCAGTCCCATTTCACCTACATGTTCAGAAAGCGTTTTAATATCACGCCTTATGATTTCCGCCAGGATTTGAGCGTCGATCTGCACATCGATCCGCCGTTGCACGTCATTCACCAAAAATCCGCCTGACCTTCCCCGCCGTAAACCGGCGGGTTAGCGTGCGCCCCATACCGCCAGCAGCGCGATCAGGGCCGGCAACGCCTGCACCCACAGGATCTTGCGATTGGCGGTCAGTCCGCCGAACACGCCGGCAGCCAGCACGCAGCCGAGAAAGAACAGCTGCAGAGCGATATCCTCGCGCCAGTAACCCCATGCCAGTCCCAACGCCAGAAAGCCGTTGTACAACCCCTGATTGGCGGCCAATACCCACGTGGCCGCGGCAAACTCCGCCGTCGTGCCGAATGCCCGTCTGCCGAGCGGCGCACGCCACAGGAACATTTCCAGCACCAGGATATAAAGATGGAGAGCGGCAATTAGCAGCAGCAAAATGTCGGCGAATAGCTTCATGATTATCCTTAACGCTTATTTGAAGATGCCATTAAGTATAAGCGTACTGCCAATATCACCAGATGTTGGCGAAAAAAAACCCGCCGAAGCGGGTTTATGCAGGAGTCATTTTTTGAGGTTAATTTAACACGGCGACCAATAATGCCGCGACAGAGACCCAAAACAGCGCCGTAGCGATCACGACATGGGACAGTCTTGCACGATAGAGTACCTGGCTCATAATGACCTCACTGACATCTGACTAACGGGAGACAGCCTGACTTCCTGAGGATTATCCTAAACTTCTTTTCATTGTCGTTATATGAACCCGATCACTGTTTCGCCGAGAAAGCTTATATTGTCGTAAAGCTGGTGCCGCGATCACATTAATTGCGCCTTATTAGAGCAAAATAAACCGAATAATCGCGGCGATTATAGCTTAATGCTATCAAACATCGCTCCAGGGCAGGCGCGGCGCGGTCATTCGCTCGCCGGAATAGCCGCTAACGGCAGGGAAACGCGGTGTTCCTTGCTCCCAATCATGCTGGGCCTGAATAATGTCTGCCTTACTATGGCCAACAAAATTCCACCAGATAAGGATCTCTTCGTTTAACGGCGTTCCGCCGATTAATAATCCCCGGCTGCCTTTTTGAGCATTTAACTCGATAGAGTTATTTTTTATGCCCAAATAGGCAAACTCGTCAGGTGAAAAGATGTCGCCATTAAGTTCAAAGGTGCCAATCAGCGGCAGAAAACCGATTTCATAATCCTCGCGCAGCGGCAATGTTATCGTCGCCGTTTCCTGCCATTCCATATCAATGGCGATGAGCGGCGAAAGGGTAAACACTGGCGAACGATAAGCGCCAAACTCGCCGACCAACAAACGGTGATTCACGCCATTATTTTGCCAGTGCGGTAAATCAGGGTAATGATCAAAACGCGGCGCCATATCGGCATGCTCGGCCGGCAACGCAATCCACAGTTGCGCGGCGTGTAATCGGCGCGCTTCGCCCACCGACTGTTCCGTATGCGCGATGCCGTGTCCCGCAGTCATCAGATTGACCTGGCCCGGGCGGATCAGCTGTTCGCTGCCGAGGCTATCGCGGTGCAACACCTCCCCCTCGATCATCCAGGTAAAAGTTTGCAGACCGGTGTGCGGATGCGGCCCCACATCCATGCCAGGCGACGTGCCGTTAAATACCGTCGGCCCGGCGTGATCGAGAAAACACCAGGCACCGACGGTGCGTCGCTCACGAGTGGGCAACGCGCGGTTGATCGGAATGCCCCCCACTTCGGCGTTACGCACGGCAATACGCTGGATCTGGCGCACGCCGTCAACGACGGGGCGCTCGCGTGAAGGTAAAGAACGCGTAGGACGGGACTGACTCATCGCAAAGACCTCCTGAATGACGCCGATTCGCCAAAGGCAACCGCCCCAGCTTAGCACAGGACAGCCTCCCCCGGAGAACGACCACGCTCAGGCGCATTCGCGCGGATTAAGGCGCTTTGATATAGCAGCTTTTGATGTCGATATCGTCTTGCGCGTGCCTGAGATCGGAAAAATAGGTCACGCCAAAAAGAATGGATACGACCAGCAGCACGGAAACCAACAGGCCGATAATCGCCAGCAGTTTGGTTTCATCATGGAGATTAGGCTCCATTTTATCTCCCCTAGTTAATCGCGTCAGGTCACCCACAACGTGACCGCCAGCGTAAAAATAATCAGCGAGCAGGACGCAATCGCCAGCACGACGATCGCAAATTGCGCATCACCCAAGGTTTCTCGATAGTTTTTATCCGTTGAGGCATTGCGCTGTTGTTTCACTAAATCGGTTTTCACTCGTTCAACTACTGCATTGCTGCTTGATGGGGCAAGACGCCCCCTCAGAATGGGATTGAAGCCGCCATCATGGTCTTTCAGGCCTCAACCGGGGCATGACGCTATCAATTTTCACCATCAGGGTCAACACTCCCCCATCAGGCAAACGACAGGAAGCGCCAGATATAGGTAACTTTTATTGGGTTCGAAGGGAAATAAAAGATGCTTATGACAGGACGCCAAAAAAGCCCGGCATGCAACCGGGCTATGGCGGAACGTCGGGTTATTGCGGGATGCGCAAGACTTGCCCCGGATAGATTTTGTCCGGGCTCGACAGCATCGGTTTGTTGGCGTCGAAAATCTTGTTGTACAAATTGGCGTTGCCGTACATCTCTTTGGAAATCGCGCTCAGCGTATCGCCTTTCTTCACGGTATAGAAACGGCTCTCGGCATCGGATTGCGCGACCGCCACCTTGTCTTCCACGCCGCTGATACCCGCCACGTTGCCGATCGCGACCAGAATCTTCTCTTTCAATTCCTGGCTGACGGCGTCGCCGGTTACGACGGCTTTCCCATCGACGACCTGCACATCGACCTTGTCGGTACCCGGCAAGCCGCTCTTATCGAGATGCTCCTTGAGTTTGGCGCTTTGATCTTCGGCGGAGGCATTGCCGGTGACTGTGTCCCACAGTTTTTCGCCCGCTTCTTTGACGAAGTTAAACAAGCCCATATTCACTCCTTTTGATGGTTGCACTAATGCGTTGAAGTAAGGCCTGTTAAGCTTAGCACCGTCAAAAGGATATGCCATCCGCTCGCGACGCCAGAAAGGGTTAGAGAATTCCGAAAGTGCCGCAAGCCGCGCTTCGGTGGCGATATATCAGGCAATGATGCTGAAAAATCGCGCTTTTTTGCCTACACTGTTGCAGACAGGGCGGCTCGACGAAGGAGGCGTGCAACGATGTACGCATTGGTGATGTTTGTCTGTTATCTGGATGGCGGCTGCAGTGAGATGGTAGTCGACATATTGCGCGACGAACCGCAATGCCTGGTGGCGATGAAGGAACAGAACCTGCGCCACGCCGGCTGTTATCCCATGGAAGAGTTTATCGACGGCTTTTGGTTGCCGGCCAGCGAATACTCGGATTTTTAATCCTTTCCCACGCTGATGGCTGAGGAATTTCTGATTTCATCGGAAACTTCGTCTTCCTCCGAGGCATGAGGCCGCTGTTTTGCTAAATTGCGGCTCCCGAAGAAGAGAGACAGAGAAAGGTCATGTCAGCATCGGCTCATTCTAACGAGCATTATGAAACTCTGCTGCGCGACGTCAGCCTGGCGTTAGGCGACGCGGTGTTGCAGTTAATCAAAAACCACAAAAAGGTATCCGGCGGCAATATTCTTTCACAGCTGGTGACCGAAATAGAGCATGAGCAGGATCAGCAGCGTTTCGCCGCGCTGCGTTCCGCCATTGAGCTGGTGGGGCTGGCGCCAAAAGGCTGAGTTCCCAATAAAACGAAGGCAGGGCTTGCGCCCTGCCTGATTACCGATCCCGACACAGGATGAAGGTAATGAGAGAAACTTAGAAGCGATAGGTCAGGTTGACGGCAACGATGTCGTCAGTGCTCAGCTTCAGTTTGTTATCGTCGTTCAACTGGTTGATCTTGTAGTCGACGTAGGTGTACATGTTTTTGTTGAAGTAGTAAGTCGCGCCCACTTCCACGTATTTCACCAGATCGACGTCGCCAATCCCTTCAATATCCTTGCCTTTAGACTGCACGTAGGCCACGGACGGGCGCAGACCGTTCTCGAACTGGTACTGGGCCACAACTTCGAAGTTTTGCGTTTTGTTGGCGAAGCCGGAAACGCCGTTGCCACTGATCGGCGTCATGTTGCGCGTATCGGCATACATGGCCGCCAGGTAGACCTGGTTGGCATCATATTTGACCGCGGTGGTCCAGGCGGTGGCCTTGTCGCCTTTACCGTACTTCAGCGCCTTCTGATCGCTGGTGCGGTTGGAGTCGGAGAACGCCGCCGCTACGCCGATGCCGGTGCCGCCGATGTCCTGATAGTCCAGAGACATGCCGTAACCGTCGCCATTTTGCTTGGTCACGCTGCGGCCGTCACCGTCGTTTTTACCCTGGTATTGCAACGCCAGGTTCAGACCTTCTACCAAGCCGAAGAAGTCTCGGTTGCGGTAGGTCGCCAGGCCGTTGGAACGCGCGGTCATGTAGTTGTCGGTGTAGCTGTAGGAGTCGCCACCGAATTCCGGCAGCATATCGGTGTAGGCTTCGGCGTCATACACCACGCCGTAGTTGCGGCCGTAGTCGAATGAGCCGTAGTTGGCAAACTTCAGGCCGGCGAAGCCCAAACGCGTTTTGGTGCCGGTGGTGCCCTGCGCTTCGTCGTGGTTGGAAGCAACCTGGTATTCCCACTGGCCGTAACCGGTCAGCTGATCGTTGATTTGGGTTTCGCCTTTAAAACCCAGACGAACATAAGTTTTGTCCCCGTCTTCACCTTTGTCTTTGCTGAAAACGTGCTTGGCAGCAACGCGGCCGTACAGGTCGAGTTTATTGCCATCCTTATTATAGATTTCAGCCGCGTTGGCGAAGGAGGTGACCGCCCCGAGGGCGACAGCTAAGGCTAATACACTGCGTTTCATCATTTATTTTCCTAGATATTATAATTAGAACCCTGCCCGTCACGCCCAATTTATAATTTGGGCTGTGATTTTATCTTTTGGTATTTTATGAGCGCCCCTAATGTGGGGGTGATGTGACATTAGCATCATGAATCAAAACTTAAAATCAAAAAGTTCATGAAACAACGAGGAGAAAGCATGTTTATTTGTAACCAAATATTACCACAAAATAACCAGCCAACCCATTGAATATAAGAATATTTTATCACATAAGTTATAACCAAAATGGTGCACTGCACTAAAATAGTGCATTTTGGTTTCGTTTTGCGTGCTTTCTGCGCGATTCAAAAATAGCAACAAGATTAGCATGGTTATTAAAAACGTTACTTATTTCACATTTTTATCTTAACAAAGACATCAGGCAATTAAGGCTTTTCTATAACGGCCTAATAGGATCTTTATTGATGCGCGGAAATGCAGGCATCTGCGGCGAATAAAATTCGCTTTGAGGCAATTAAAATAGCGGGAAATAGCAGATTAAAGTAATTAAAGGAATAACGGCGGCGCGCTGACGGCGCCACCGTGGATAATTCAATACAACGTAGAGCGGGAAACTTCGTTCAGCAACATCCCGGCACGCAGCCCCAGCGCCACATTGGGATTAGGGAACAGGATCCATGCGCCCTCTTGGCCGACGCGGTATTCCTCCTGCGGCTGCTCGCACAGCAACATGCCCGCTTTCAGCTCGGTGAAGTTGGCCGTATCATCGTCCAGGTGCAGTTTGAAATCCTCGCTGTGTTTGATTAACGAGTGCATCACACGGAATACCCGGATCGCATCGCCCACGCGCACCGGCAACGCCCCTTCGCTGACCGCCGCCCGCAGAGCGCGATCGATGGCGGCGAACTGCTGCAGATCGTTGCTGCCGAACGGCCGCGCCTTGCCCAGCTCGAGCGTACAGCTCGCGGCATTGAGTTGCTCGCTGGAATAGTGGCTGAAAGTACCGCCCGGCGCGCTGTGCACCACCAGCGCATCCAGGTCGGCGGCGTCCAGCAGCGTTAACATAGCATCGCTGTACGGCCGTTTCTGAAATGGCAGAATACCGAAGCGCGGCAAGTGCGACTCGCGAATGGCGGTGTGCAGATCGTAGTGGAAACGCGCCGCCTGCTCGCCATCAAAAAAGGCGGCAAGCGTGCGCTCCAGCTGCTGGGCACGCGCCGTTTCCCCGCTGGCGGCAAAGTTGCGATAGCGGCCGCCGAACATACGATTCATGTCGCTGTGCAGGTAACGCTTGCCCGCACGCATCGCAGCCGGATTACCCAGCACCACCAACAGCCGCACCGTCAGCGGCAAGCGGCCGGCCAGCAGATCGCCGACCAGCTGATTGAGCAGTTCAATCGGCGCAGTTTCGTTGCCATGCACGCCCGCAGACACCACCATCGCCTGGCGATAAGGCTGCCGCGGCGTGAGCTCCAATACCCCTTCCCCTTGCCAACGCCAGCGCAGCTGCGGCGTTTCACCTTGCCATTCGGCGGGTTCATTCCCTTCCAGCGTCAGGGGCAGTAGATCGATCATACAGCCTCCCTTAGCGTTGGAACGGATAGATAGAGCCGAGACCGAGGATCGACGTCAACGAATCCAACGCCTCACGCCCTTCGCGCAGCAGCGCCGGATCGGCCAGGTCATCCTGCGTCAGACGATCGCGGTAATGGCGATCCACCCATTCGTTCAGCGTCGTAAACAGCCGATCGTTCATCATCACGCGCGAATTCACCGCCCGCAGCTCTTGCTCATTGAGCGCCACCCGCAGGCGCAGACAGGCCGGGCCGCCGCCGTTACGCATGCTTTCGCGCAGATCAAACACGCGGATCTCATCGATCGGGCCGCCGCCGCCAACCATGTCGTTCAGATAACGCCAGACGCCGGCATGCTGGCGCGACTCCTCCGGCACCACGATCATCATCTTGCCGTTCGGCTTGGTGAGAATTTGGCTGTTGAACAGATAGGTCGCCACCGCGTCCGCTACCGACACGCGCTCCGTCGGCACTTCGATCGCCACCAGTTCGCTGTCCAGCGTCGCCATCTTGCGGCGCACTTCATCCAGCGCCTGTTGCTGGCGATAAAACGCCTGCTGGTGGTGGAACAGCACGTTCTGGTTGCTGACCGCAATCACGTCGTTATGGAACACGCCCTGATCGATCACCGCCGGGTTTTGCTGCACGAAGACCGTATGCCGCTCGTCCAACTGGTGCAAACGCGCGATCGCCTCACCGGCTTCGCGCGTCTGGCGCGCAGGGTAACGCGCCGGCGCCGTTTCGCCGCCAAACTCCTGACGACCGTAAACGAACACCTGCACGCTGCGCTTGGCGTAGTCGCCGCCCAGACGGTTATGGTTAGCCGCCCCTTCGTCGCCGAACAACGCCACCTGCGGCAGCGCCTCGTGGTGGGCGAAATGCCGATCGTCGTTGAACATCGCCCGCAATACGTCGGTGGTGGTTTCCGCTTCGATGGCGCGGTGGAATTTGTTGTTCAGGTTGGCGGCGGTGAAATGCACCTTACCGTCGGCGCTGTCCGCCGAAGGCGACACCGTGGCCGCATTGGCGGTCCACATGCACGACGCCGAGCTGAGCGCCGACAGCAGGCGCGGCGATTGACGCATCGCCTGCGCCAGCACCGCCTCATCGCTGCCGCTGAACCCCAGACGCCGCAGCATCGGCAAATGCGGCCGCTCCTGCGGCGGCAATACCCCTTGCTGGAAACCGAGATCGGCCAGCGCCTTCATTTTCAGCAACCCTTGTTTCGCCGCCAGCTTCGGGTTCGATACGCTGTTTTGATGCTGCGTCGAGGCCTCGTTGCCGAACGACAGCCCGGCATAGTGGTGCGTCGGCCCCACCAAACCGTCGAAATTGACTTCATATCCTGACATGGCTATCCCCTGGGGATGGCCTGCGGCGGCGCCACAGCACCGCCGCAGACGATTAACGGAACGACAAGCCCGGCGACAGCGTTGCCGGCAGCGACAGGCTTTCACTTTCCAGCGAAGCCATCGGCCAGGCGCAATAGTCCGCCGCATAGAAGGCGCTTGGGCGATGGTTGCCGGAGGCCCCCACGCCGCCGAACGGCGCCGCGCTGGACGCCCCGGTCAGCGGCTTGTTCCAGTTGACGATGCCGGCGCGCGCTTCCAACAGCAGCCGCTCGAACAGTTCGCGCTGCGGCGAGACCAGCCCCACCGACAGGCCGTAGCGCGTCTGGTTGGCGAGCCACAGGGCCTCGTCGAAATCGCGGTAACGCACAATGGTGGTCAACGGCCCGAAATACTCTTCGTCCGGTACGCCGGCCACGCCGGTCAGATCGATGATCCCCGGGCTGAGCAGTGAGCTGCCCGGCTCCAGCAGGCGCAGGGTCAGCAGCGATTTGCCGCCCAGCGCCAGCAAGCGCTGCTGCGCTTTCAGCATGTTTTCCGCCGCGGCGGACGACACCACGCCGCCCATAAACGGCTGTGGTTCGGCATCCCAACGGCCGACGCGCAGTTCACCCGCCACCTGAACCAAACGCGCGATGAAGGCGTCGCCTTCCGCTCCCTGCTTCACCAGAATGCGGCGTGAACAGGTGCAGCGTTGGCCGGCGGAGATAAACGCCGACTGGATAGCCAGGTTGACCGCCGCATCGCGATCCTCGAAACCATCGACGATCAGGGCGTTGTTGCCGCCCATTTCCAGCGCCAGGATCTTCTCCGGCTGTCCCGCCAATTGGCGGTGCAGATGGTAGCCGGTCCCGGCGCTGCCGGTGAACAACAACCCGTCGATATCCGCACTGGCCGCCAGCGCTTCGCCGGTTTCGCGGCCGCCCTGCACCAGATTGATCACCCCCTCCGGCAGACCGGCTTTCAGCCACAGCTTCAGGGTCTCTTCGGCGGTCAGCGGCGTCAGTTCGCTCGGCTTGAACACCACGCAGTTCCCGGCCAGCAGCGCCGGCACGATATGGCCATTGGGCAGATGGCCGGGGAAGTTATAAGGCCCGAACACCGCCAGTACGCCGTGCGGACGATGGCGCAGCACCGAAGCGCCGTCGGCCATCGCCGTCTGGCTAAATCCGGTGCGCGTCTGATAGGCCTGCAGCGAAATGCCCACCTTGCCGATCATCGCCTGAATTTCGGTCAGCGTTTCCCAGCGCGGTTTGCCGGTCTCGCGGCTGATGGTTTCCGCCAGCGACTGTTTGTGTTCTTCCAACAAGGCGGCGAAGCGCTTCACCAGCTGTTCACGCTGCTCGAACGGCGTGCGCGCCCAGGCTGGGAAAGCGGCGCGCGCAGCTTCGCAGGCGGTGGCGACGTCATCGGCGTCAGCGGCGTTGGCGCGCCACAGCGGCTGATTGCCGACCGGGTCGGTCTTGCCGAACTCAGCGCCGCGGCCCTGCCGCCAGACGCCATTAATCAACAGAGCAGGATGGGACATCATGCTTTCTCCTGTGCAATAAGGGGGAGCACCCGCACCGGGCTGCCCTGCTCGACGCCCAGCGCCGCGGCGGTGGCGGCGTTGATATGCAGGCGGTCGTCATACAGATCGGCATTGACCAGCAGTGCGCGGTAGTTCTGATAGTTGTCGTTGGCCACCAGATGCACCGGCGCATCGGCGCGCATCGGCGTGTCATCCAGTACCACTTTCACCAGGCGGCTCTGCTTCACCGCACGGATGTGGTCGATCTCTGCTTCCAGCGTCGGGCCGCCGTCGAAGATATCGACGTAGCCCTGATAACTCAGGCCTTCCGCTTCCAGCAGGCGGCGCGCCGGCAGGGTTTGCGGGTGCACCTCGCCGATCACTTTCTGCGCGTCTTCGGCCAGGAAATCGACATACAGCGGATGCTTCGGCATCAGCTCGGCGATAAACGCCTTTTGCCCGGTGCCGCTCAGGTAGTCCGCCTTGGCGAACTCGATGGAGAAGAAACGGTGACCGACGCTCTCCCAGAACGGCGAACGGCCGTTTTCATCGGAGAAACCGCGCATTTCGGCGATCAGACGCCGGGAGAAGCGTTCACGGAACGCGGCAATAAACAGGAAACGTACCTTCGACAGCAGCTTGCCGTTCTCGCCGTGACGATAGTCCGGATCGAGGAACAGCGTACACAGCTCCGAATGGCCGGTGTGGTCGTTGCTGAGGAACAGCGTCGGCACCGATTTATAGACGTTCAGCTGTTTGGACGCGTGCACCTGCGTGCCGACGCGGAAGCTGTACCAGGGTTCCGCCAGGCCGACGGCCACTTCGATCGCGCAGACCCCCACCGCCTGCCGGCGCTCGCTGTCTTCCAACACGAACAAATAACACTGGTCACTTTGCGGAAGTTCGCCTTGCCAGGTTTTTAACGCCCGCTCAATACGTGCCGACAGAGTATCTTCATTTTGCGGCAGCGACGTGAGACCGATACCGGATTTGCCAGCCAACGTCAGCAAATCTGCCAGATCGCGGCGCTCTATAGGGCGAATAATCATCATAATGCGAACCTCTTCTGAATCAGGCTGCGCCGGTGAAGGCGCAGCCCGCTGATTAGCTGCAAATGCGCGCCACGGCGCGCGCGAATCGCGCCAGCCCCTCTTTCACATCCTGTTCAGGGATGATCAGCGACGGCGTGAAACGCACCACGTCCGGTCCGGCGATCAGCGCGATGACGCCTTCTTCGTTGGCCAGTTGGGTGATCTGCTTCGCTTTGCCGGCATAGTCTTTCTTCAGTTGGCAGCCGATCAGCAAACCGCCGCCGCGAATCTCGGCGAAGATCGGATACTGGCGGTTAATGTCGTTCAACCCATCGATAAACCACTGGTGCCGCTGTTTGACGCCTGCCAGCACTTCCGGGGTGTTGATGATGGAGAACACCTCTCCCGCCACCGCCGTCGCCAGCGGGTTGCCGCCGTAGGTGGTGCCGTGGGTGCCGACGCCCAGCGTTTTCGCCAGGGCGTCGGTGGTCAGCATGGCGCCGATCGGGAAGCCGCCGCCCAGCGCTTTGGCGGTGGTCAGCACGTCCGGCACCACGCCGTACTGCATGTAGGCATACAGGTGGCCGGTGCGGCCGACGCCGGTCTGCACTTCGTCAAAGATCAGCAGCGCGTTATGGCGATCGCACAGCTCGCGCAACCCCTGCAGGAAGCTGGCCTCCGCCGGCAGCACGCCGCCTTCACCCTGGATAGGCTCGACGATCACCGCGCAGGTGCGATCGTTGATAAGCTCGGCCGCCGCCGCCAGATCGTTATACGGCGTGTGGGTGATGCCGCCCGGCAGCGGCGCAAAGTCCTGCGAATACTTCGGCTGACCGCCGGCGGAGACGGTGAACAGCGTGCGGCCGTGGAACGCGTTGTTGAAGGCCACGATCTGATCTTTGCCGGCGCCGTGCTGGTCGTGCGCGTGTTTGCGCGCCAGCTTCAGCGCCGCTTCATTGGCTTCGGCGCCCGAGTTACAGAAAAACACCTTGTCGGCGAAGGTGGCGTCGATCAGCTTTTTGGCCAGACGCAGCACCGGTTCGTTGGTATAGCCATTGCCCAGATGCCACAGTTTGCCCGCCTGCTCCACCAGCGCCGCCTTGACCGCCGGGTGCGCATGGCCCAACGCATTAACCGCGATGCCGCCGGCGAAATCGATGTAAGACTTACCCTGTTGATCCCACACCTGCGAGCCTTCTCCCCGCACCAGAATAAAATCGGCAGGGGCATAAACCGGGACCATCCAGTCATCGAAAGACTGGCGGGTAACTGCGATTGGCTGTTCCATAGTGACCTCATAATCTCAGCAAAGGCTGAATTTTGACTGTAAGGGCCGCTCAAGCCCGGCTAGGCCGCCACAATGCAAAAAAAACGCTGTTCAAAACCGACTTTCCCCGCGGAGAAAATGCTGCCTTTCATCGCTGTTTTAGAAACAAATCTGTTACATAAAATCGGTTTTTCACTATTTATGGCGTATATCCGGTCCCTGAGCGGGGAGTAAATGTTAACGAGCAGTTAAAATACATGTCGTTTGATAAAGAGTGTAGAGCAGCTATCGTGCCAAAACGGGATTTTTGCCGGATTTTGCTATTTTTTACGTTAAAACAACGGCTTATAATGCATACCTATTCATTTTTTATGCATTGGTAATGCATAAATTAAAAAATAAGGCCTAAAATCATCATTGCCCGCGAAATCCTATTCAATTACGAAAAACTTCAGGATTTCTGATCGGGCTCGCAAAAATAATTTCATCCGATTTGCTCGTCATCACACTTTTTGCCCCAATCCGGTGCAGCGGTGCGCCAGGATCGTGCAATGCGGCGGCGAAGCGCCTATGCCCGACTGCCGCGGCTCTCGCTTTATGCGCCAACGACTACACTGTGATTCTGATCGCACCTTTTCTTCTTCCGCGCACAAGGAGTCACCATGTCCAAGAAAACCGTCGACCTCGGTCGGCCGCTCCCCCTGCATGACATCCGTACCTTTCTCGACGCGCTGAATGCCGCCGGCGGCAAACCCATGGAACACATGAAGCCCAAAGAGGCACGCAGGGTTTTGGAAGACGCGCAGCGCAGCGCCGAGGTGCCGCTGCGTGAGGTCGAGATCAGCGAGAAAAGCATTCATGTAGAGGGGCAGGATATTTTGCTGCAGCTGGTGCGGCCGGCCAGGGTCAAGGAAAAGCTGCCGGTCTTCATGTTCTTTCACGGCGGTGGTTGGGTGCTGGGCGATTTCCCCACCCACGAACGCCTGGTACGCGATCTGGTGCACAGCTCCGGGGCGGCGGCAGTGTTCGTCAACTACCCCCGTTCGCCCGAAGCGCGATACCCTGAGGCGATCAACTTGGCTTACGCCGCCACGGAATGGGTGGCCGAGTACGGTGAAAAGATCAACGTCGACGGCTCACGGCTGGCGGTGGTCGGCAACAGCGTCGGCGGCAACATGGCGGCGGTGGTCAGTCTGATGGCCAAAGAGAAAGGCATACCGGCGCTGCGTTGCCAGATCCTGCTGTGGCCCGTCACGCACGCCCAGTTTGATACCGACTCCTATCATCAGTTCGCCGAAGGCCATTTCCTGACCCGCAACATGATGAAGTGGTTTTGGGACAGCTATGCGCCCGATAAGGCGCAGCGCAAGGAAATCTACGCCTCGCCGCTCAACGCCACGGTGGAACAGCTGCAGGGGTTGCCGCCGGCGCTGGTGCAGACCGCCGAGCTGGACGTGTTGCGCGATGAAGGCGAGGCCTACGCGCGCCTGCTCGACGCCGCCGGGGTCGAGGTCACTTCCACCCGCTACAACGGATTGATCCACGACTACGGTCTGTTGAACCCGCTCGCCCATGTCCCGGCGGTGCATTCGGCGATCCACCAGGCCGGGCGCGCGCTGAAGCATTACCTGTCCTGACGCTAACCGACCAGGTGACAGGCCACCTGATGGCCGGGCGCAACGCTGCGCAGGCGCGGCGCCTGTTCACGGCACTGCGCCGTAGCCTGCGGGCAGCGAGGGTGGAAACGGCAGCCGCGCGGCGGGTTGGCGGGATTGGGCGGTTCACCGCTTGCCACCTGCGTCGGTAAGCGTTGCGTATCCAGCGTCGGCACCGCCGCCAACAGGGCCTGCGTATAGGGATGCAGCGGTTGGCGAAACAGCGCATCGCGGTCGGCGCTCTCGACAATCTGCCCCAGATACATCACCGCCACGTCCTGGCACAGATGCTCCACCACACCGAGATCGTGCGAAATAAACAGCAGCGTCACCCCCTGCCGTTCCTGCAAATCGGAAAACAGATTGATGATCTGCGCCTGAATCGACACGTCGAGCGCCGATATCGGTTCATCGGCGACGATAAACTCCGGCTGCAGGATCAGCGCGCGCGCGATGCCGATGCGCTGCCGCTGGCCGCCGGAAAACTCATGCGGAAACCGCACGTAATGCTGTGGAGACAGCCCGCAGATCGCCAGAGTGTCGAGCACCCGCTCGCGCAGTTCCGCCTTACTCGCCAGACCGTGCTGCAACAGCGCTTCGCCGATGGCGTCGCCCACGCGCAGGCGCGGATTTAGCGAACTGTACGGATCCTGAAACACCAGCTGCATTTTCGGCCGCAGCGCGCGCAGCGCCTCTTTGCTCAGGCTATCCAGCGCCTGCCCGTTAAACCGCACCTCGCCGGCGGTTTTGTCGTGCAGGCCGAGCAACGTACGGCCGACGGTGGTTTTACCGCTGCCGGACTCGCCCACCAACCCGAAAATGCGGCCCTTGCGAATGCTGAAGCTGACGTCGTCCACCGCCTTCAACTGGCCGGTGGTACGCCCGAACAGCCCGTCGCGCAGCGGGAAATATTTCTTCAATCCCTTCACTTCCACCAAAGGTTCAGTCGACATGCGGGCGCCCTCCGGCGTTGAGAAAACAGGCGGACTGGCGCTGCCGGGAGCCGTACAGCGGCGGAATGCCATCGCGGCAGCGCGCGGTGGCCTGTGCACAGCGTTCGGCGAATGCGCAATGCTCAGGCAGCCGCGCCAGATCCGGTACCTGGCCGGGAATGGAATATAAGCGATGGCGCCGCTGCCCCGGCGACGGCCGCGAGGCGATCAGCCCCTGCGTGTAGGGATGCTGCGGTTCGGCCAACACTTCCCGCGTCGTTCCCTGTTCGACAACGCGCCCGGCGTACATCACCGCCAGCCGATCCGCCATTTGGGCGATCACCCCAAGATCGTGGGTGATCAAGATCATCGCCATATTGTGTCGCCGGCTCTGTTCGCGCAGCAGCGCCAGGATCTGCGCCTGTACCGTAACGTCGAGCGCCGTGGTCGGCTCATCGGCGATCAACAGCGCCGGGCGGCACCCGATCGCCATGGCGATCATCACGCGCTGCAGCATGCCGCCGGACAGTTGATGCGGATAGCAGCCCATCAGCGCCTCCGCACGCGCCAGCCCCACTTCCGCCAGCAACTGAATCGCCTGCCGCCAGGCCGTTTTCGGCGACAGCAGCCGGTGACGTATCAGCGGCTCCACCAGCTGTTCGCCGAGCGTCAGCACCGGATTGAGCGCGCTCATCGGTTCCTGAAAGATCATCGCCAGCCGGTTGCCGCGCAGATCCGCCATGTTTGACGCCCGCAGCGACAGCAGGTTTTGCCCTTCGAAGCGGATTTCACCGCCGTCTACCTGCGCCAGCGGCTGCGGCAACAGCCCCATCAACGCCATGGCGGTCACGCTTTTGCCGCAGCCCGATTCGCCGACGATCCCCAGCGTTTGCCCGGCATGCAGTTCAAGGCTAACCTGCTGCACCGCCCGCACCGGCCCTTGCTCCCCCTGAAACGACACCGACAATCGATCGAACGCCAGCAGCGGTTGACTCATCGTTTTACCCCGTTCATTTTCGGATCGAGCGCGTCCCGCAGGCCATCGCCCAAAATATTGATCGCCACCACGGTGACGAAGATCGCCAGCCCCGGCGGCATCCACAGCCAGGGGCGGCGCTGAAAATCAATCAGGCTATTGGCAGCGTCCATCATGTTGCCCCACGACGGCGTCGGCGGCACCACACCCAGCCCGAGGTAGCTCAGCGCCGATTCGCTGAGGATGGCGTTGGCCACCGCCATGGTGGCCACCACCACCAGAATCGGCACGGTGTTGGGCAGCAGATGACCAAACAGCCGCCGCCGGGTGGAGAGCCCCAGCACTTCGGTGGCCAGCATGAAATCCCGTTCGCGCAGCGACAGGATCTGGCCGCGCACCAGCCGCGCCAATGACGGCCAACCCAGCAGGCTCAGCATGATCATCACCATGTAGATGCGGTAGTCAGGCGAGACGTCGAGCTCGGTCAGCATCGCCCCCATGATGATCAGCAGCGGCAGGCCGGGGATGGTCATCAGCAGATCGGCGAAACGCATGATCAGCCGATCCGCCACGCCCCCCAGATAACCGGCGAGCGCTCCCAGCACATAGCCCAGCGTCACCGACAACAGCATCGACACCAGGCCGATAGTCAGCGATATTCGCCCCGCCAGCAGCAGCCGGGTGCAGATATCGCGGCCGAGAAAGTCGGTGCCCAACCAGTGCGCACCGCTCGGTGCCTGGTTGATATTCAGCATATCGCCGGCGTCGTCGCGCCACGGCGACAGCGGCGGCCCAATCAGGCACAGCAACGCCAGCAGCACCAGCAACGCCAGCGAAATCATCGCCGGCCGGTGGCGGCGCAGACGTCGCCAGGCCTGCGCGGCGGGCGGCGGCGACAGCTGAGCCAGCACCGGCAGCTGCGCCTGTCGCCAGCGGCGACGGCGGCCGAAAAACAGCGTAACCAACATCGTATTACCTCAAGCGAATGCGCGGATCGGCGTAGGCGTACAGAATGTCCGCCAGCAGGTTGCCGAGAATGGTCAAGGCGGCCAGAAACAGCGTAAACCCCATCAATACCGGGTAGTCGCGCGCCGCCAGCGAATCGATATGAATATGCCCGGCCCCCGGCCAGTTGAAGATTTTTTCGGTGATCAGCGCGCCGGAGAACAATCCCGGCAGCTCGAACCCCAGCAGGGTGATGATCGGCAACAGCGCATTGCGCAGCGCGTGTTTGAGGATCACCGTTTTCTCCCTGAGCCCCTTGGCGCGCGCGGTGCGGATATAGTCCATGCGGATCACCTCCAGCATGCTGGCGCGGAAATAGCGCGTCAGGCTGCCGGCCTGCAGCATCACCAGCGCCAGCACCGGCAACAGCAGATGCGCCGCCACCTCCAGTGACCAGGCCAGCCCGCTCGCCTCACTGCCGGTGCGCAACATACCGCCCGCCGGCAGCCAGTGCAGATCGACGGCGAACCATTTGATCAGCAACAGGCAAAGAAAAAAGGTCGGAAACGACATGGCGGCGAACACCGCTACGGTGATCAGATGATCGAACAGCGAATAGGGTTTCATCGCCGAGACCACCCCCACCGCCAGCGCGATGCCCCAATACAGCACCATCGCCACCGCCGCCAACAGGAACGAATTCCAGATGTATTGATTCAGCAGCGTACTGACCGGGATCTGGTACTGCAGCGAAAAGCCGAGGTCGCCCTGCAGTAATCGGCCAAGCCAGTGCAGGTAACGGCTGAACAGCGGCTGATCCAACCCGTACAGTGCCCGCAGCTCGGCGGCGCGTTGCGCGGTCAGGTTGATATTGCCATCGATAAAGTCGCCGGGCGCCAGGGCGAAGATGCAAAAAATCAGCAATGAAGCCAACAGCAGCATCGGGATCGTCTGCAACAGACGGCGCAGGATAAAGTTTCTCATTGCGGTTTCCATCGCCGCCGCCCGAACTGGCGCAGCGGCTTCAGGGCGTTACGGCGCCGGTTTGACGTTCGGCAGGCTGCCGACCAAGCCGTTGTAGATATCCGGTTTAAAGCCGGTGACGCGCGCGCTGCTGGCGCTCAAGATTTCGCGATTGCCCAGCAAGATCACCGGCGGATCGTCCGCCAACACCTGATACAGCTGATGGTACAGCGGTTTGCGCTGCGCGATGTCCAGCGTGGCGTTGGCCCTGGCGATCAGTGCATCCACCTGCGGGTTGTGATACCCGGTCTGGCTCTCGCGGCTGATGAAATCGCGCACGCCGTCGTGCGGATCGTTCAACGTACTGGTGCTGAGGGACGCCAGGTCATAATTGCCCGCCTTGCGCTGCGCCAGCAGCGCGTTGAAATCCAATACCTGCGGTTTCAGCACCACGCCGAGCCGGCGGTAGTTGTCCTTGGCGATCGGCACCAACGCATCGTTGATCAGTTTTTTGGTCACCAACAGCGTCAGCTCCAGCTTTTTACCGTCTTTTTGCCGAATGCCATCCGCCCCCACTCGCCAACCGGCCTCGTCCAACAGCTTACCGGCCTTATCGAGATCGTAAGCGTAGGGATTGATGCCGTTCGCGTCATAGGCCCAGGAGATCGGCGAGATTGGCTGGTTGGCGACCTTGCCGTACCCCTGGTATACCACGGCGATCAGCCTCTGCCGATCCAGACCGTAGATCAGCGCCTGGCGCACCCGTTTGTCCTGCAGCGCCGGGCGCCGGAGGTTGAAGTCGACGCGGCTGTAATCGCTCGAACTGTAGAGGTTGATATTGGCGAAGCCGAGCAGCTTCAGCTGTTCGATATCGTCAGGCTTGGCGGTAAAGGCGTCGTAGTCGGTCTCGCCGGTCTGGAACAGCTGGAAGTTGGTAGCCGGGTTGGTCACGCGATAGATAAAGCGCGCCATCGGCGGCGGGCCAAGGTAGAAGTTCGGGTTGGCGTGGAAGCGAATCTCTTGCCCCGGCACATACCTGTCGTAAATGTAGGGGCCGTTGCCGAGCGGCTTGCCGTTGAAGGCGCGCACGCCGTCGAGCTTGCCGCGCTGATAGTCTTTGCCGTAGTAAGCACGAGACAGCACCGGCCCGCCGATCAATTGTAAGGTGGTCGCGCCCGGTTGCGTGGTGACGATCTGAATGGTGCGATCGTCGATCACCTTCAGCCCGCTAATGCTGGCCGCGGTGCCGTTTTTATAGTCGGCACCGCCCTGAATGTGAGCCGGCGTGATATCGGTATCGCCGTCATAGGCCGGGTCGTGCAGCAGCGTCAGGGTAAAGGCGATATCGTCGGCCTTCAACGGCGAACCGTCGCTGTAGACCAGGTTCGGCCGCAGCTTGATGGTGTAGGTCAAATTATCGGGGCTGACCTGCCAGGACTCAGCCAGGCGTCCTTCCGGCTTGCCCTGGCTGTCCAGGCCGATCAGGCGGCTGAAGATCACGTCGGTCACGTTTTCGTCCCAGCCGTTGGTGAACAGATACGGGTTGAAAATCCCCTGCGGCTCCGAGATGCCCGCCACAACGGTGTCTTTGCGCAGTTTGGCGGCGGCCGGCACCCGAGCGGCGTCGCTGGCCGGCGTGATGCCTTCGGCCAGCGTTTCCGCCTGAACGCCGGCGCTCAGCCCCAGCGCGCAGACCAACGCCAGCGGCGTCAGCCGATAACGCAACAGTTTGTTTAGTTTATTTTTTATTCCACTCACCCACTGCCCCTCGTCTTCCCGTTGATAAAAATGTGACAAAATTTATCGCAGAGTAATGGGCGGCTGGAGGGCTGTCTAACAACGAAACCGGCATTCCATTGCCGAAAAAAGCATTATGAATTTTTCTGGGGCGAACCGTCGTGCCAAACGCGGTTCAACCGGTCGCCGCCAGCCCCCGGATAAGTTTGGCTAAGGTTTTTATCGCCTCTTCAAACCGGTCGTTCCATTCAAACGAGGCGTTGAGACGGAAGCAGTGATTGAAATGGTCTCCGGTGGTGAACATGCGCCCCGGCGCGATGCTGATACCCCGAGAAAGAGCGCGCCGGTACAGTTCCATCGACGACAGCGCCGGATCCAGCTCCAGCCACAGAAAATAACCGCCGTCAGGCTGGCTGACTTTCACCGTCGGCGGAAAATGGTGGGCGATCGCCTGACGCATGGCGCTTTGGCGCTGAGCCAGCAGGCGACGCAACCGCCGCAGGTGGGTATCGTAGCCGCCGTGCAACAGATAATCCGCCAGCGCCATCTGGGTCGGCACGCTAGTGGAAACGGTGCTCATCAGTTGCAAACGCTGGATCTGTTGCGCGTAACGCCCCGCCGCCACCCAGCCAACGCGAAAGCCTGGCGCCAAACATTTGGAAAACGACGAACAGTGCAGAATCTGGCCACCGCTGTCGAGCGCCTTGGCCGGCAGCGGCCGTTCGGCGCTGAAATAGAGTTCCCCGTAGACATCGTCTTCGATCAGCGAGATCTGCCGCTCGCGCAGCAGCGCCACCAGACGCTGTTTGTTGGCCTCCGGCAAGGTGGCGCCCTGCGGGTTTTGGAAATGGGTCATCAGCCAGCAGGCCTTGATCGGATACTGTTCCACCGCCTGCTGCAACGCATCCAGATCGATGCCGTCCTGCGGATGGGTAGCGATCGCCACCGCCTTCAGTCGCAACCGCTCCAGCGCCTGCAGCGCGCCGTAAAACGCCGGCGACTCGATCGCCACATAGTCACCCGGCTGGGTCACCGCCTGCAGACTGAGACTGAGCGACTCCATCGCCCCGGCGGTGATGACGATCTCGTCCGGTGCCACCTGCATGCCGCTCAGCGCATAACGCTGGGCGATATGCCGCCGCAGCGCGTCGTTGCCCGGCGGCAGGTTGGCCAGCGAGCTGTGCGGCGTGAACTTGCGCGCCACGCTGCTCAGCGCCCGCGCCAGCTTCGGCTGCGCGAACAGCGTGGCGTCGGGAAACGCCGAACCGAAAGGCACGATGTCCGGGTCCTTGCAGGCCTGCAGCACGTCGAAGATAAAGGCGTTGATGTCCACCTGCTCGCTCAGCACCAGCTTCTCGCCGCGCGAAGGCTGCGGCAACGGCTGCGGGCGCGCCGCCACATAATAGCCCGACTGCGGCCGGGCGACGATCCATCCCTGGCTCTCCAACAGCTGGTAAGACTGCACCACCGTCATCAGGCTCAGCCCGGCGCGTTTGCCGCTTTCGCGCAGCGAAGGCAGCTTGTCGCCCGCCCGCCACACCCGGTTCTGGATCTGTTCTCTAATCTGCTGCGCAAGCTGTTCGTATCGGGTCATAGCTCTTAACTGTTATATGAAAAAGTAAAATAACTGTCACTATTATAGTCACTGTACTTCGTGATTAACTTCACGCCAAGCTTTTCACATAAAAATGACAGCTATACTCAAGAGGTTAATTTATGTTCAACCCTAGGAGGCGCCATGCTGGGTCTTGATGCACTGGAACTCGCCAGAATACAGTTCGCCTTCACCGTGTCTTTCCATATCATCTTCCCCGCCATCACCATCGGTTTAGCCAGCTATCTGGCGGTGCTGGAGGGATTATGGTTGAAAACGCACAATGAAGCCTATCGTGAGCTTTACCATTTCTGGTCAAAGATTTTCGCCGTTAACTTCGGCATGGGCGTGGTTTCCGGGTTGGTGATGGCCTACCAGTTCGGCACCAACTGGAGCTTCTTCTCCGAGTTCGCCGGCAGCATTACCGGGCCGCTGCTGACCTACGAAGTACTGACCGCCTTCTTCCTCGAAGCCGGTTTCCTCGGTGTGATGCTGTTCGGCTGGAACCGCGTCGGCCCAGGGCTGCACTTCTTCGCTACCTGTATGGTGGCACTCGGCACGCTGATCTCCACCTTCTGGATCCTGGCCTCTAACAGCTGGATGCAAACCCCGCAGGGACACGAAATTATCAACGGCCAGGTGGTGCCGGTCGACTGGCTGAAGGTGATCTTCAACCCGTCCTTCCCGTATCGCCTGCTGCACATGTCCACCGCCGCCTTCCTCTCCTCGGCGTTCTTCGTCGGCGCTTCCGCCGCCTGGCACCTGCTGCGCGGCCGCGATACGCCGGCGATGCGCAAGATGCTGTCGATGGCGATGTGGATGGCGCTGATCGTCGCGCCGGTGCAGGCGCTGATCGGCGATGCGCACGGCCTGAATACGCTGAAACACCAGCCGGCGAAGATCGCCGCCATCGAAGGCCACTGGGAAAACCCGCCGGGCGAAGCTACGCCGCTGATCCTGGTCGGTTGGCCGGACATGCAGCGTGAAGAGACTCGCTTCAAGCTGGAGGTGCCTTATCTCGGCAGCCTGATCCTGACGCACAGCCTGACCGAGCAAGTGCCGGCGCTCAAATCCTTCCCGCCGGAAGATCGCCCCAACTCCACCGTGGTGTTCTGGTCGTTCCGCATCATGGTCGGGCTGGGCATGCTGATGATTCTGGCCGGGGTGTGGAGCCTGTGGCTGCGCTGGCGCGGCGGGCTGTATCAGTCGCGTCCGTTCCTGTACTTCATTCTGTGGATGGGCCCGTCCGGGCTGCTGGCGCTGCTCGCGGGTTGGTTCACCACCGAGATCGGCCGCCAGCCCTGGGTGGTATATGGCCTGCTGCGCACCAAGGATGCGGTCTCCGCGCACGGCGATCTGCACATGAGCATCAGCCTGCTGGCGTTCATCATCGTCTATTGCTCGGTGTTCGGCGTGGGTTATTCCTACATGATGCGCCTGATCCGCAAAGGGCCACAGCCGCATGAGCACCAAGAAGACAATACCGAGGGCCGCCCGGCGCGTCCGCTGTCCGCGGTCAACGACACTCTGGATGACAGGAGCTGAACATGGGCATCGATCTTCCGCTGATTTGGTTTGTGATCATCGTGTTCAGCACCATGATGTACGTGGTGATGGACGGTTTCGATTTGGGCATCGGCATCCTGTTTCCGTGGGTGAAAGCGAGCGACGACCGCGATCTGATGATGAACACCGTCGCCCCGGTGTGGGACGGCAATGAGACCTGGCTGGTGCTGGGCGGCGCGGCGCTGTTCGGCGCCTTCCCGCTGGCCTACTCGGTGATCCTCGATGCGCTGGCGATCCCGCTGACGCTGATGCTGATCGGGCTGATTTTCCGCGGCGTGGCCTTCGAGTTTCGCTTCAAGGCAACACCGGAAAAGCGCCATATCTGGGACAAGGCGTTCATCTGGGGCTCACTGTTCGCCACCTTCAGCCAGGGGGTGGTGGTGGGCGCCGTGATCAACGGCTTCCCGGTCGAGGGCCGCACCTATGCCGGCGGCGCGCTGGACTGGCTGACGCCGTTCGCACTGTTCTGCGGGCTGGGGCTGGTGGTGACCTACGCCCTGCTCGGTTGCACCTGGCTGGTGATGAAAACCGCCGGTGATCTGCAGGCGCGCATGTATCACCTGGCGACGCCGCTGTTGGCGATCCTGTTGCTGGTGCTGGCTGCGGTCAGTATCTGGACGCCGATCGCCCATCCGGAAATCGCCGCCCGCTGGTTTACCTTGCCGAACCTGTTCTGGCTGCTGCCGGTGCCGGTGCTGGTGCTGCTCAGCGCCTGGGGAATTCAACGCGGGGTGAAACGCGGCGCGCACTACTCGCCGTTCATGCTGACGCTGCTGCTGGTGTTCCTCGGCCTGAGCGGGCTCGGCATCAGCATCTGGCCGCACCTGATCCCGCCGGCCATCAGCCTGTGGGACGCCGCCGCACCGCCGCAGAGCCTTGGGTTTATGCTGGTAGGCGCGCTGTTTATCATCCCGATCATTCTGGTCTACACCTTCTGGAGCTACTACGTGTTCCGCGGCAAGATCAGCCATGAACACGGCTATCACTGAGGAGGGAGGACGCTATGCAAGATAAAACGGCCGCAGCCGCCCCGGCGCCCTGGTGGAAACGCATCGGTTGGCTGGTGATCATCTGGAGCGCCAGCGTGCTGGGGCTGTTCGTGGTCGCCTCACTGTTCCGCTTGCTGATGACCGCGGCGGGCATGAAGTCGCATTAACGCGGCGCCTTATCTGGCCGCGCTGTTGGGAAAGTAGAAAGAGACCACCAGCGTGACCAGCGGCAAGGCGCCAATCTTCACCAGCTCGAACACCTGATTCAGCGCTTCATTTTTGTCCCAATACGCGTGGGCGGCGAATACGCCCACGCTGACCGCAAATATCCCACACAGCACCTGACGCGCCAGGCGCAGCCGCTCCATTTCGTCGAAGACCAGCGAAGGATCCAAATACAACCTTTCAGCATCGAGCTGCGGGCGCTCATTTTGCGGCTTCATGGAAAAATCCCCACCACCACGGCGACGGCCTCCAGCCCCTCGTCGCTTTCACGCACGATACCGAGGCGGGAACCATCCTGTTTCATCCACTCACGGTCGGCAATCGTCATTAAAGCAAACGCCAGCCGTATGACGTCAGTTTTGGCCATCCCGTGACGCCGGGCGATATCGTTCAAACTGTCGTCGATTTCATTGGATAACCGAATAGGTAAACTCCGCATACCCCACCTCCTGTGGCCGTTGATTCACAGGGAGAAAGTCTACTGGAAGGGCAAATATCGTTCAATTAGTGAACTGCGTAACGTCTCGCATAACCCGCATGCAACGCTAGTGCGGCTTGCGTCCCATCGCGCTGAGGAAGCGTTGCTGCAGACGCAACAGTTCCTCCAACTCAAGCAGCCGGTAGTCGATGCCGAAACGCGGCGCCACCTCGCCGATAATGCGGCTCAGCGCCGGGTAATGGCGGTGGCTCCAATGCGGGAACAGATGATGCGTCAAATGCAGGTTCGCCCCGCCGAACCAGTAGCCCAGCCAGCGCGGCCGGGTCAACCAGTCGAAGGTAGTGGCGAACACATGATGATACCAGCCGTGCGGCATCGCGCCCTGCGCCGGCGCCTGGTAAAAGTTGGCCTTGGCCCAGTGGGTGCCGATGATCAACATCACGAACAGCAATGAAGAAAGCATCTGGCTCAGCAAATAGACCAGCAGGATTTGCCCGATGCCGATGGCCGGCGGCAGCAGCCAGCACGGGATCGCCAGCGCCAGCAGCAGGTGCGCCGCCTTCCCCGCCAGAAAAGCGCTCCAGCCACGCACGCCCTGCTGCGCCATGCGGGCCGCCACGCGAGTGCGGCCCGCCCGGTCCAGCCAGTCGAACAGCCAGATGTAGTACGGGAACGTCAGCGCCGCCACCAGCGGCCAATAGTAACGCTGTGCGCGCATAAAGGGCCGCCAACGCTGGAACGGCGTTTGCCGCAGCACGCCGTTGGCGTCGATGTCGGGGTCGTAATGTTCGATATTGTTATGGGCATGGTGGAACAACACATGCCGCACGCGCCAGCAGTCAGGATCCAGCCCCAGCGGCACGCTCACCAGGGCGTTCAGCCAGCGGTTGGCCCAGGGCCGACGGAAAAACGCGTTGTGTGAGGCGTCGTGCACCACATTGACCGTCAGGAACATGCCGATAAAGATAAAACCGAAGTAACAGGCGAAAAACGCCCAGCCGTTCTGCTGCTGCAGGCTCAGCCCGTAACACAGAGCGCACAGCGCCAGCAGCAGCGCCACCTTCGCCAGCATGCCGCCGTCGGCGAAGCGGTGGTCGCCGTTGGTCGCCAGATAATGCTGAGCGGCCTGCATCAGCGCGCGATGCAACCCGCTGTCGTCGCGCCGATAGGCTAACGGTCGCAGCGCTTTCATGGCTGCCCCATGCGGCGCAGGAAACGCTGTTGCTGCGCCAGCAGTTCGCGATAGCCGATGCAGCGGTACGCCATGTCGTGCCGCTGCGCCACCTCCGCCACCGCAGCGGCCAGCGCCGGGTAATGGCGGTGATTCCAGCCGGGGAACAGGTGATGCGTCAGGTGATAGTTCAAGCCGCCGGTCAGGTGCTCCAGCCAGCGCGGCTCGGGCTGCCAGTCGCAGGCGGTGGCAAAATTGTGCCGGTACCAGCCGTGCGGCATGGTCTCGCCCGTCGGCGCCGGGTAAAACTCGGCCTGCGCCCAGTGGGTGCCCAACAGCAGGAACACCACCAGCAGCGAGGCGCACATCTGGCTGAGCGCGTAGGCCAGCAACACCCATCCCCAACCGATGCCGTGCAAATGACACAGGATCAGCGGCACAATCAGCACCAGCGCCAGATGGGCCAGCTTGCACAGCACGAACAGCGCCCAACCGCCGCGCCCGGCCAGCACGCGTTTTTCCCGCAGCGGCGTTTTATCGAGCCGATCGGACCAATCGAAAATCCAGGCGATGTAAGGCAACGAGAGCGCGGCGATCAGCGGCCAGTAAAGATGCTGATAGCGCATATGGGGCCGCCAGCGCTGGAACGGCGTCTGGCGGAAAAAGCCGTTCTCTTCGGTGTCCAGATCGTAGTGTTCGACGTTGGCGTAAACATGGTGGTAATCCACGTGCCGCGTGCGCCAATAGTCCGGATCGACGCCCAGCGGCAACGTCACCAACCGACCCACCAGGCGATTGGCCCAGGGCGCGCGCAGGAAAGCGTTGTGTGAAGCATCGTGATTGACGTTGACGTTGAGCAGCATGCCCATGGTCACGAACAGGAAATAACAGAGGAAAAACGCCCAGGGCTGATGCTGCAGCAGGCTCAGCGCGTAAAAGCCGATACACGACCCCATCAGCAGCGCGGCCTTGGCCAATCGCGCGGCATCGGCATAGCGATGATCGCCCGCCAGGCAGGCATGCGCCGCACGTTTGAGATCGCGGTGGAATGCCTGTTCGCCATCGGCGGGAAAACTCAGCGGCGGCAGTGATTCAACCATGCGGCTCCTCCACGGCGACCGACGCGGCCATGCGCCCCCAGCCCAGCGCGACACACAGGGCATGCAGCGCCACGGCGGCCATGGCGATATGCCAATAGCGCTGTGGCCAGCCGAGATAGCCGATAAACAGCAGCGGCATACCTACTGCGATCCACAACCAAAGCGCGCTCGCCCACGGCCGCCCTTCCGTCATGCCGCCCAATGCCACCGATCCCAACGCCAGCAACGCCAGCAGCGCCATTTGCGGCCAGCTGACGTCAGCGTAGCCATAGCCGTATTGGTAGACGTAACCGACCACCAATGAGAACAACAGCATGGCGCCGCTGAATACGCTAAACGCCGAACGGCGGTCGCGCGGCCGCCCGGGCGTCGGGCGCCAATCCAGCCGTAAATAACGCAGGAACGGCAGATTGCTCGCCCAGAACGGGTTGGCGGATGGTCTGTCGCCGCTGACGCCATAGCTGAACGGCGTGGTCGGCAATGCCGGGCAGAAGGTGCCGAACAGCTTGTCCCAGAAGATAAAGCTGCCGCCGAAATTCTTATTGGAATACGCCATGTCCTTGACGTGGTGCACCCGGTGGTGCGCGGGCGTGACCAGAATGTTTTCCAGCACGCCGAGCTTCGGCGTCAGCGCGTTGTGATTAAACAGCTGGATGCTGTAATGAAAAATCGACACCGTGACGAATACCGACAGCGGCACGCCCGCCAGCGCCAGCAGCAAAAAGAACGGGATCGACGTCAACGACGAATACCAGGAGTTGCGCACCCCCAACGACAGATTGAAATGCTCGCCCTGATGGTGCACCACGTGCACCGCCCACAGCAGCCGGAAACGGTGGTGCAGACGGTGCAGCCAGTAGAAACCGAAGTCCCACGCCAGCAAAGCGAACAGCCACATCAACAGCGGCGGCCAGGCGTCTACCAGCCCCAGACTGAAATGTGCGGCTACGTAGCCGTAGCAGGTAATTTCCAGGCCGCGGAACAGCCACAGCATGATATGGCCGGAGTTCAGGTTGAACACCAGATCGTGCCAGTTAACCGGTTCACGGCGCCCCCACTGCAACGCCACCGCCTCGGCCACCACGATGAACAGCATGAACACTATCGGCAACGCCAGATCGCTCATCCCATTTCTCCTTTAACCACGCGCCCACGCAGGGTCTGCATGCGCAGAGCCAACCAGCCGGCGAACAGCGCCAACAGCGCGCCGCCGGCCAGATCGACAAACAAATGGCGGCGCAGTTGCAGAATGGAGAACGCGATCGCCACGCCCCACAGCATCCACAGCGCCGTGCGCATTTTGCGCTCGCCGTCGCTCAGCGCCCACACCGCCAATACCGTCAACGCCATGTGCAACGAAGGCAAACAGTTTTGCGGCGAATCCACCTGGGTTAACGCCGCCAGCAGCTGCGCGCTGATCCCAACGCCATCGTTCTGCGGATAGGCCATGGTGGTCGGCCACAACAGATAAACCGCACCGGCGCCCAACGCGGTGAGCTGCATCGCCAGCGTCAGCCATTTTATCCGCTGCAGTGGCGCCAACAGATAGCCTGCCGGGACGATGAGGAAGAACGACAGATAAAGCCAGATGGCCGAGGGGCTGAACGGGATCGCCCGGTCAAGCGCCGACGGCGGCAACAGCGTTCCCGCCCCCTGCAAGCGATCGGTCAGGTTATACACGATGCCAACCGTCCCCCAGCCCAGCAGCATCTGCCACAGCCTGAACAGTGCGTTTTTCATGTCTCCTCCGCCCGGCGCACAATGCGCCGCCGTTTGCGGTCGAACTGCGGCAGCACCGCCTGCGCCGTCAACCGCCATTCCAGCCATTCGGTGGCGATGCCCTGGCGAGCGAACAGCGCGTTCAACTGCGCCTGGCAGTGCACCAATTCAGCCTGGCTGCAATCGGCGATCAGCTCCAGTCGCCGTTCGCCATGCTGGATCAGCCGGTAATCGCTGGTTAACGGCAGCGCATTGGCGATCGTCCGGCTGCAAGCATCGGCGAACACCGCCTGCGGTTGCCGCTGCGTATCGGGCAGCATCAGCTGATCGTCACGCCGCCCCTCGATGCGGGCGATCGCCCGCGTCGGTTGCCCGCACGGACAGGGCTCCTTGCGCAGCACCAGCACATCGTCCAGCCGATAGCGCACGATAGGCTGGGTACGGCGGGTAAAGTCGGTGATCAGCGGCGTGAAACGCAATTCGTCGATCCACTGCGGTTCAATATGCAAGAACTCTTCGTTCAGATGCAACGTACCGTGCGCGCAGGTGGCGGCGAGGAAACCTTCGGTAGCCTGATACACTTCGCCGACCGCCGGAAATACCTGCAACAGCAGGCGGCGATCCTGCTCTTCCAACACCTCGGCGACCGAGATCGCTTTTTTGACCGGCAGCTTCACCTGCCCGGCCAGCACCGCCAACGCCAACGCGCGCAGCACCTGCGCCGGCGCCACAATGATGCTGGGTGCCTGCCGTTCCAATGCGGGCAGATGCCCGCTGAACGGCGCCAGCAGATCGTAAAACGCCAGGCTCAGCCAACGGTTGTTCACGCTGTGATAAAGATTATTGTCCGCCCGCAGAAACAGCGCGACGCGCTCGCCGGCCAACAGCCCGTCCGGCAGCATCTTCGCCAGCATGCCGCCGGCCCACACCTGTTGTTCGCGCGGGCTGACGACAAACACGCCGCGCTGCCCGGAGGTGCCGGACGACAATCCGACGCTGTAGCGCCCGATCTTCGGCGTGAAATCGCGATCCGCCTCGCTGCGCTGCGCGCAGGCCAGCACCGCATCGCGTTGCAGCCCGGCGGTGTTCATCCGATCGAATAGCTCCATCATCAACGCCTTGTCCATCTGCGGCCATTCGGCGAACGGCCGGCGGCTGAAGCCTTGAAAATAGGGGCTCTTGCTCAGCACCCGACGGGCAAAGCCCGCGAGCTGGCGGGCCTGATGCGCCTCCAGCGCCGCACGATCGCCAAAGCGCAGGCGCCGGGCGCGAAAATAGTGCCAAAGAGTCATGAAGGGGATCACAGGTCCCCCTCGTGGCACAGCAAAATGTTGACCTGGCCGCCCGCCCACAGCTGGTTGAGCCGCTCCAGCGTGCGGGTATACGCCGCCGCGTCGTCCATCACCAGATTGGCCAGGCGCGAAGGCCCGCGCAGCGTCTGGTAACTCTGCGGCGACCAGGCGGCGTCGCTGGCCAGCAGCGTCCAACCGGCGTCGGTGAGAATAAAGGCGCCGATATGGCCGGCCGCATGCCCCGGCAACGGCACCAGCACGATCTGCCCTTCGCTGCCCGGCAGCGCATAGCCGCGCTCGAACGGTGCCAGCAGCGCGGGCAACGCCACCGAGGGAAAAGCTTCCATCAACTGCAGGTTGCTCTCGAAATCCGGCGGGATCAGGCCGGGAATAAAGGCGCGCTTCAGCGCCGCGAAACCGCGCAGATCACGGGTTTGCCGCCAGCCCTCGCCAGAACAAATAAAGTCGAGTTGACCGAAATCATGCAGCCCGGCGATGTGATCAGCGTGAAAATGCGAGACGATCAGCGTCTGAATATCCCCCTCGGCGTAACCGGCGGCGCGCAGCTGATGCGCCAACGACTCGGCGGGATCGAAATAGACCGGCGTCATTCGGCGGTAAAGGCTGAACAGCCCCGACTGCGTGTGCTGCTGAAAATAACGCGCATAGCCGGTATCCCACAGCCAGCGCCGCTCTCCCACCTCCAGCAGATAGGCGCGCGCCGGGAATTTGCACACCCGGAACCCGGCGCCGCGCAGCGCCATGCAGCCGATATGCGTGCAGTAACCCACTTCAAAAACGGTGACCTTAGCCATGCTGTATGCCTCCTTGCTGCCGCAGCCACTCGCCGGTCAGGCGAATGCCCTCCTCCATAGAGTAACGCGGCCGATAGCCCAGCTCTTCGATCGCGCGGGTCTGGCTCAGCGTCATGTCAAAATGCACCGCCGCCACGCTGTAGCGCGTCAGCAGCGGTTCCTTGCCGCTCAGCGTCGCCCACAGCTCCATGCCGCCGGCCAGCGCGTGCAGCAGCGGATAAGGCACCGCCTGCAGCCGGTAGCTCAGCCCCAGCTCCTGACGCAGCAACGCATCCAGCATCTCCGCCAACCGCTGCGGCTGGTGGTTGGTAATGTTGTAAACGGCGCCGGACGGCAACCCGCGCTGCCGGCTGGCCAGTTCCATCGCGTGCACAACGTTGGGGGCGAAGGTCAGATCCAGCAGCGCTTGCCCGCCGCCGGGCAGCCGCAGCACGCCGCGATCGCGGTCGAGCTGCTGTAACAGCCGCGGCACGATCACCCGATCGTGCGGGCCAAACAGGCCGCGCGGCCGCAGAATAATGTAGGTGGTTTGCGGATAGATTTTCGCCTGCGCCAACAGCCGCTGCTCGGCGACGTGCTTGCTGGCGGCATAGTGATTGGCGAAGCGCCGGGCACGGAAACCTTCGTCCAGATCGTAATGCGGCCGAAAATCGAAGTAGATCGCCGGCGTGGAGATATGCACGAAGCGCCGCACGCCGCAGCGCCCCGCCGCCTCCGCCAGTTTCTCCGTTGCGGCGGCGTTGATGCGGTGAAACTCCGCTTTGCCGCCCCAGGGCGAGGACTTGGCCGCGCAGTGCCACACCCACTCGCAGCCGGTCACCAACTGCCGGCACTGCTGCGGCGTGGCCTGCGCCAGATCGAGCGAGAAAAACTCGGCGCCCAGTTGACGCAACGCTTCGCCGGCCCGCTCGTCGCGGCCGGTGGCGCGCACCTGATGTCCCGCCTCCAGCAGCCACTGCGCCGCGTTGCGCCCCAGCCCGCTGGTCGCCCCGGTGACCAGCACCCTCATGGCAGCAACACCATGCCGGCCAGCGCCAGCCCGGCGGCGGTGCCGATCAGCATCACCGGCCGACCGGGATTGAAGCGCCCGGTGGTCACGGCGGCATGCAGCGCCGTCGGAATCGACGCCGCCACCTGATTGCCATGATGGCGGTAGATATCCACCAGCGCCTCGCTGGAGACGTGCAGCCGCTTGCGCATATGTTCGAGCGACAGATGACTGGCCTGATGCGGCACCACGGTGGCGATCTGCGCCAGGGTCAAACCGCTGGCGCTCAGCAGCCGGTCGAGGTAATCCTCAATTAGCGCCGACGCCTGGCGGAACAGCGGCTTGCCCTGCATATGAAACAGGAAGTCTTGCTCGCACATGCCGGCGCGCGGGTTGCGCCGCGTGCCGCCGGCGCGGATTTCGCACAGCTCGCTGCCGGCGGGATAGGTTTCCACCAGGCTGGCGAGGATGCCGCTGGCGCCGTCGCCGCGTTCCACGATGGCGCAGGCGGCGCCGTCGCCGAAGATCAGCGACGACTCTTCGTGCTGCCAGTCGATGCCGCGTGAAGCGAGATCGGCCGAGACGATGGCGATGCGTCGATACGTTCCGGCGTTCAACAGCCCCGCCGCCACCTGCAGCGCAGAGATAAAGCTGACGCAGCTGCTGTTGATGTCGAAGCCCGGCGTGCCCGGCGCCAGCCCCGCCACCTTGAGAATGTGCGCGGCGGTGCACGGCAGCGCCTGCACCGAAATCGCCGAGGCGGAGATCAGCAGGTCGATAGAGGCTGCCGGGAGGGCGCTGCGAACCAGCGCGTCTTGCAGCGCGGCGGCGGCGAGATCGGCCTGGCTGGCGTCGTCGGCGGCATGATAGCGGTAAACGATGCCCGAGCGTTTCTCAACGTAGCCGGCCGGTTTCCCCAGGCGGGCATCGAGCGTAGAAGAAGCCACGCGGTTGGGCGGCAACGCAGCCCCGGTGGCGATGATTTTCAGAGGCAGCGGCTCGGGTGAGCAAAATTGTGTGGTCATTATTGTTATTGATTAACCTGACTATCCATAAAGCGATTCTCCCGCACGACGCGAAGGCCACGCGGATCATCCCCGGTTTTTATATCCCAAAATGCCTTTCATCAAGGCGGTATCTCTTGTTATCGGCTACCACGGGCCGACGTCCGTCGGCGTAAGCATAAGCGTAACATGACTGAGATATTCAGTTTACGACATGGCGGGGAGAATGGGCAGACGGCGGGCGAATTATCGGAATAGCGCCGCCGCTGGCGATCAGCGGCGGCGAGGTCAGGCTCAACGGCGGTTGCGCACCAGCTGGTAACGGCGGGTCAGGTATTCCACCGGCGCACTCCAGATATGCACCAGGCGGCAGAATGGGAACAGTACAAACAGCGTCATGCCCAGCACCATGTGCAGCTTGAAGATCAGCGCCACCCCTTCGAGATGTGCAGAGGCACCGGCGTGGAAGGTCACCACCGCCTGGGCCCAGGCCACCAGCTTCATCATTTCGCTGCCGTCCATATGCTGGGCGGAGAACGGAATGGTCAGCAGGCCGAGGCACACCTGCACCACCAGCAACGTCAGGATCATGATGTCGGCGAAGCTGCTGGTAGCACGCACCCGCGGGTTGGTTAACCGGCGTTTGAGCAACAGTGCGCCGCCGATCAGCGTCATCAGGCCGCAGGCGCCGCCGGCGATCATCGCCAGCTTCTGCTTCACGTCGATCGGCAGGAAGGCCTCATACATCCAGTGCGGCGTCAGCATGCCGAGGAAGTGGCCGGCGAAGATGCCGATAATGCCGATATGAAACAGGTTGGACGCCAGGCGCATGCCCTTTTTATCCAGCATCTGGCTGGAACCGGCGCGCCAGCTGTACTGCCCGTAGTCGTAGCGCAGCCAGCTGCCGATCAGGAACACCGCACCGGCCAGATAAGGGTAGATGTCGAAGAAGAACTGATTCAAAAATTGCATGATTAGCGTCCTTTGGTTCCGGTTAACGCATCCGTCAGGTCCAGATACTGTGGCGCCACCGCGCCGGCAAAGCGCCGCTGGTGCGCCGTCTGCTGGGCGGAAGCGCAGCCCTGTTCACCGAGAAACTTGACCTGCTCCTCTTCCCACACCGCATCCAGCGCCTGCGGCGTATCGTCGCGCGCCTCTTGCGCCACCTGCATCTCCAGCGCCTGCGCCTGCACCTCGCTGCCGGACAACGCCAGCAGCAAATCGAACAGCACCGCATACGGGCTTTCACGCTGCTGCAAACGCGCCCCCAGCAGCGCCAGGATCGGCGCGATGTCCTGCAGCCCTTCGCGCGCTTGCGCCGCGTTGCGGCTGGCCAGATACTCCAGGTACAGCGGCAGGAAGTCCGGCAGCTCACGGCTGTCGATCTCCAGCCCGGCGGCGCGGTACTGGGCCATCAGATCGACCATCGCCTGGCCGCGATCGCGCGATTCGCCGTGCACGTGTTCAAACAGCAACAGCGAGGTGGCGCGGCCACGATCGAACAGTTCGCAATAGTCGGCCTGCGCGTCCAGCAACGGGCGCGCGCACAGGCGGCGGATAAACAGAATCAGCTGCGCGCTGTGGTGCAGATCCAGCTCGCTGGCCGGCTCCAATGCTTCGATCAGCGTCTGCTGATGGTCAAACAGCGCCTGCTCCGGGTAATCCAGCAGGCGGGCGATCACTTTCAGGCTGATCATGAGGCGTCCTCCGGCCGCGCAGTTTTCGCGGTCACGTCGATGGCATCGATACGGCGGCTGTTGAACAGGTTGAACTTGCCGTCGCTGCCGTGGCAACCGTCGCCGAAGCTGAAGCCGCAGCCTTTGCTTTCCGGGAAGGCTTCGCGCGCCAGTTCGCGGTGGCTCGACGGCACCACAAAGCGATCTTCATAGTTGGCGATCGCCAGGTAGCGGTACATCTCCTGCGCCTGCGCTTCACTCAGACCGACCTGCTCCAGCGCGCTGGTATCCACTACGCCGTCGACGGTTTCCGCCCGTTTGTAGTGGCGCATCGCCAGCATGCGCTTCAGCGCCAACAATACCGGTTCGGTATCGCCGGCGGTCAGCAGGTTTGCCAGATACTGCACCGGAATGCGCAGGCTCTCGACGTCCGGCAATACGCCGCTGTGCGCCAGCTCGCCGGCGTCGGCGGCAGACTGAATCGGCGACAATGGCGGCACGTACCAGACCATCGGCAGCGTGCGGTATTCCGGGTGCAGCGGCAGCGCCAGTTTCCAGTCCATCGCCATTTTGTACACCGGCGACTGCTGGGCGGCTTCAATGACGCCCTGCGGCACGCCGTCCGCCAACGCCTGAGCGATCACCGCCGGGTCATGCGGATCGAGGAAGATATCGAGCTGGCTCTGATACAAGTCCTTGTCGTTCTCCACCGCCGCCGCCTGCTCGATGCGATCGGCGTCGTACAGCAGCACACCGAGGTAACGAATGCGGCCGACGCAGGTCTCCGAACACACCGTCGGCTGCCCGGCTTCGATGCGCGGGTAGCAGAAGATGCACTTCTCGGACTTGCCGCTCTTCCAGTTGAAGTAGATTTTCTTGTACGGGCAGCCGGTCAGGCACATGCGCCAGCCGCGGCACTTGTCCTGGTCGATCAGCACGATGCCGTCTTCGCCGCGTTTGTAAATCGCCCCGCTCGGGCAGGTGGCGACGCAGGCCGGATTAAGGCAGTGCTCGCACAGACGCGGCAAATACATCATGAAGGTGTTTTCGAACTGGCCGTACATCGCCTTCTGCAGGTTGTCGAAGTTCTTGTCCTGCGAGCGCTTTTCAAATTCCCCGCCAAGGATCTCTTCCCAGTTCGGGCCGCTTTCGATCTTGTTCATGCGCTGGCCGGTGATCAGCGAGCGCGGGCGCGCCACCGGCTGGTGTTTGCCCTGTTTGGCGGTGTGCAGATGCTGGTAGTCGTAATCGAACGGCTCGTAGTAGTCGTCCAGCGCCGGCACGTCCGGGTTGGCGAAGATTTTCGCCAGCACGCCGACGCGGTTGCCCATGCGCGGCTCCAACTTGCCGTTGATTTTACGGATCCAGCCGCCCTTCCATTTTTCCTGATCTTCCCAGGCGTGCGGATAGCCGACGCCGGGTTTGCTTTCCACGTTGTTGAACCAGGCGTATTCCATGCCTTCTCGGCTGGTCCAGACGTTCTTGCAGGTAACCGAACAGGTGTGGCAACCGATGCACTTGTCCAGATTCAGCACCATGCCGACTTGCGAACGAATTTTCATTTGCTGTTCTCCTGCTGACTGCCCTGCGCGTAGTCGTTGCCTTCGTCGTCCAACCAATCAATGCGGTTCATCTTGCGCACCACCACGAACTCGTCTCGGTTGGAGCCGACGGTGCCGTAGTAGTTGAAGCCGTAGGCCAGCTGCGCATAGCCGCCGATCATGTGGGTCGGCTTCGGACAGGCGCGGGTCACCGAGTTGTGGATGCCGCCGCGTTGGCTGGTGATCTCCGAGCCAGGCAGATTCACGATGCGCTCCTGCGCGTGATACATCATGGTCATGCCTGCCGGAATACGCTGGCTGACCACCGCGCGCGCCGTCAGCGCGCCGTTGGCGTTGAAGGCCTCGATCCAGTCGTTGTCCGCGATGCCCAGATCTTTGGCGTCGTCTTCGCTCAGCCAGACGATCGGCCCGCCGCGCGACAGCGTCAGCATCAGCAGGTTGTCGCTGTAGGTGGAGTGGATACCCCACTTCTGGTGCGGCGTCAGGAAGTTCAGCGCCTTCTCCTTATTGCCGTTCGGCTTGCTGTTGAGCAGCGGCTGGGCGGCGCGGGTGTCGATCGGCGGCCGGTACACCAGCAGGCTTTCGCCGAAGGCGCGCATCCACTCGTGATCCTGATACAGCTGCTGGCGGCCGCTGAGCGTGCGCCACGGGATCAGCTCGTGCACGTTGGTGTAGCAGGCGTTATAGGAAACGTGTTCATCCTCCAGGCCAGACCAGGTCGGGCTGGAGATGATTTTGCGCGGCTGCGCCTGAATGTCGCGGAAGCGAATTTTTTCGTCTTCCTTGTTCAGCGCCAGATGCCGGTGATCGCGGCCGGTGACGTTGCTCAAGGCCTCCCAGGCTTTTACCGCCACCTGGCCGTTGGTTTCCGGCGCCAGCGACAGGATCACTTCCGCCGCGTCTATCGCGCTTTCGATCTTCGGCCGCCCCGCCGCCGGGCCGTCGGCCTTGACGTAGTTCAGCTGCTTGAGGAAATCGACCTCGGTTTGGGTATTCCAGCTGATGCCCTTGCCGCCGTTGCCCAGTTTGTCCAGCAGCGGCCCCAGCGAGGTGAAGCGCTCGTAGGTGGCCGGGTAATCGCGCTCCACCGCGATGATGTGCGGCGCGGTTTTACCGGGGATCAGGTCGCATTCGCCTTTCTTCCAGTCCTGCACGCCGTAAGGCTGCGCCAGTTCGGCAGCGGAATCGTGCTGGATAGGCAGCGTCACCACGTCGGTTTCCTGGCCCAGATGGCCGACGCACACCTCGGAGAAGGCCTTGGCGATGCCTTTGTAGATCTCCCAGTCGCTCTTCGAGTCCCAGGCCGGATCGACCGCCGCCGACAGCGGATGAATGAACGGGTGCATGTCGGAGGTGTTCATGTCGTCTTTTTCGTACCAGGTGGCGGTCGGCAGCACCACGTCGGAGTACAGGCAGGTGCTCGACATGCGGAAATCGAGCGTCACCACCAGATCCAGCTTGCCTTCGCCGCCCTGCTCGCGCCATTCCACTTCCTGCGGCTTCACGCCACCCTGCTGGCCGAGATCTTTGCCCTGAATGCCGTTTTCGGTGCCCAACAGGTATTTGAGCATGTACTCATGGCCCTTGCCGGAAGAGCCCAGCAGGTTGGAGCGCCAGACGAACAGGTTGCGCGGGAAGTTCTGCGGATTGTCCGGCTGCTCGGCGGCAAAGCCCAGCGAGCCGTTCTTCAGGCTGTCGACGGTAAATTCGACCGGCGATTGGCCGGCCGCGCGGGCCTGCTCCGCCAGGTGCAGCGGGTTGGTGCCCAGCTGCGGCGCCGACGGCAGCCAGCCCATGCGCTCGGCGCGCACGTTGAAGTCGATCAGGCTGCCGCCGAAGCGCGACTTGTCCGCCAGCGGCGACAGCAGCTCGTCGGTGCCGACGGTTTCATAGCGCCATTGGCTGGAATGGTTGTAGAAGAACGAGGTGCTGTTCATGTGGCGCGGCGGGCGCTGCCAGTCGAGGCCGAACGCCAGCGGCAGCCAGCCGGTTTGCGGCCGCAGTTTTTCCTGGCCGACGTAGTGCGCCCAGCCGCCGCCGCTCTGGCCGACGCAACCGCAGAAGATCAGCATGTTGATCAGGCCGCGGTAGGTCATGTCCATGTGATACCAGTGGTTGACGCCGGCGCCGACGATGATCATCGAACGGCCGTGGGTCTTCTCGGCGTTTTCCGCGAACTCGCGGGCAATGCGAATGATGTTGTGGCGCGACACGCCGGTGATCTGTTCGGCCCAGGCCGGGCTGTAGGCCTTGACCTCGTCATAGTCGGCGGCGCAGTTGGCATCGGCCAGCCCGCGCTCGAGGCCGTAGTTGGCCAGCGTCAGATCGTACACGCTGGTCACCAGCGCTTCGCTGCCGTCAGCCAGCTGCAGGCGTTTCACCGGCAGCTTGTGCAGCAGGATCTCGTCCAGTGCCACGCTGTTGAAATGCTCGCTGTCGGCGCCGCCGAAGTATGGGAAGCCCACCTCGGCAACCTCGTCATGCACGCCCAACAGGCTGAGCTGCAGCTCGACTTCCTGCTGCGCCTTGCCTTCGCGCTGTTCCAGGTTCCACTTGCCCTTTTCGCCCCAGCGGAAACCGATGGAGCCCTGCGGCGCCACCAGATCGCCGCTGCGGCCGTCGATAGCGACGGTTTTCCACTCGGGATTGTTTTCCTGGCCCAGCCCGTCCACCAGATCGGCGGCGCGCAGCAGGCGACCGGCGGCGTAATGGCCGCCTTCACGCGGCTCCAGCAGCACCAGCATCGGCATGTCGGTATAGCGACGCACATAGTCGCGGAAGTAGCCGACTTCGCGATCCAGGTGGAACTCTTTCAGCATCACGTGGCCCATCGCCAGCGCCATCGCGCTGTCGGTGCCCTGCTTCGGATTCAGCCAGTGGTCGCACAGCTTGGCGACTTCGGCATAGTCCGGCGTCACCGCTACGGTTTTGGTGCCCTTGTAACGCACTTCGGTAAAGAAGTGGGCGTCCGGGGTGCGCGTCTGCGGCACGTTGGAGCCCCAGGCGATAATGTAGGAGGAGTTATACCAGTCGGCGGATTCCGGCACGTCGGTCTGTTCGCCCCAGGTCATCGGCGAGGCCGGCGGCAGATCGCAATACCAGTCGTAGAAGCTCAGGCAGGCGCCGCCGATCAGCGACAGGTAGCGGGCGCCGGCGGCGTAGGACACCATCGACATCGCCGGGATCGGCGAGAAGCCGATAATGCGATCCGGGCCGAAGGTTTTGGCGGTGTAGACGTTGGCGGCGGCGATCAGTTCATTGACCTCCTGCCAGCTGGAGCGGACGAAACCGCCGCGGCCGCGCGCGACCTTGTAACTTTTGGCTTTTTCCGCATCGCCGACGATAGAGCCCCAGGCCGCGACCGGATCGCTGTGCTGCGCTTTCGCCTCGCGCCACAGCTTGAGCAGGCGCTTGCGCATCAGCGGGTATTTCAGCCGGTTGGCGCTGTACAGGTACCAGGAGTAGCTGGCGCCGCGCGGGCAGCCGCGCGGTTCATGGTTGGGCAGATCGGGACGGGTGCGCGGATAGTCGGTTTGCTGGGTTTCCCAGGTCACCAGACCATTCTTCACGTAGATCTTCCAACTGCAGGAACCGGTGCAGTTCACGCCGTGGGTGGAACGCACCACTTTGTCGTGCTGCCAGCGGCTGCGGTAGCCGTCTTCCCAGTCGCGGTTGGTGTTCAAGGTCTGGCCGTGCTCGCCAGAAAAAGGCTCCGCCAACTGCTTGAAATAGCGGAAACGGTCTAAAAATTTGCTCATCCGGAATGCTCCTGAAGGCTCTTGTCGTTATAAGAAGACATGCTCAATCTGCCGCCAGCCTACTGACGGCCAAGCGGCGGCAAATTGATTGCGATCAAGAGAAAGCGGGCGGCGACGCGTGCGTCGGGAGAGGAATACCACCAAAGTATAGGGGTGAAAAATGAGGTTAATTGATTGAATTACAATAAATAAAATGGAGCATTAGGGTAAAGGCGAACGGGCGGGAGGCAAGACGAGGTATTTGGGGGTAGGACGCGGGAGAAACCTCCCGCGTGACGTTCACTCGATGCTTTCAGCGTTGAAGCCACAGCGTCGCGGTGCCCACGGCGGGCAACGCCAGCATGAGCTCCGCCCCCCCTCCCTGCTGCCGCCAGCCCGCCGGAAGGCGCAATCGGGTGCTTCCCTCTCGATAATAGGGGTTGGCTACCAGCAGCAAGGCGCGATCGCCCAGAATAAACATCCGCGCCGGCATTTGAGGGTCGCTTCCCGCCAGCGGCGTCGATTTTCCTGTCAGCAGATAAGGGGTGAAGGCGGCGATTTGCTGCGACACGGCAGCCACACCACGCCAGGTAGCGTCAAACTCCCGTTGGTCGAAGCGGCCGGTTTTGCGCTTGTAAAACAGATCGGTATAAGAATAAAACAACAGTCCCTTGGCACCGCCGATCAGCGCCTGCCAGGCCTGATTGCGAATTTCCGCCTCTGACGGTGGATGTGGCCTACGGCGAGCGTCATAAGCGGCGTGATCCATGATTTGCATCACCACCCAGGCCCCGCGAGCCTGACGGGCGGCCTGTACCGTCAGGGCGGTATAACGCGTGGTGCGCGTCAGATCGCTATCGTTCCCCACCGGGTAAGGATCGGTCGCCAAAATGTCGCTGCTGTTAAAGTAGGCGTCCAACTCCCCGGTTTTGTTCAACACCTGGAAGGTAGGATGATCGCCGTCAAGCCGCTTTATTTGCAGGTTTTTTTCCTCGATCTTATCGAGATACTCCGGCCCCAGTTCATCGTTGATGTACCAGGCGAGCAGGTTGGGCTGAGAGCGCAAACGCTGCACGTGCCAGGCCGTCATCGCCGCGTAGTCGCCACCGCGTACGGCCGGAGCGAAACGGCTGCCGCTGTACTGATCTTTGACGGAGTAAATGACCAGCAGCCCGCGGTTGCGTGCGTTGCGGAAAAAGGTGTAAGGATCTTTCTTTTCCCCATAATCATAGTTCAGCACCGTGTTGAATCCCGCCGATGCGATGCGCGCCAAATGCTCATCGGTAGCCACGTTGGCATAAATGCCCAACGGGAAAAGTCGTTGACCATCGCGCAGGGTAAAGCCTTCGCTGTCGATCGCCACTTTGGCCGCAGGCTGCCCGACGCGAAAAGACAGCTCGCTACCCTGTACCGGCTGGGATTGCTGCCCGGTGACCTGCTGACGCAGGCGATATTCCCCCTGGGCCAGGCCAGTCGGCAGTTGATATTCGATACGGCGCTGCCCTTCAACCTGATAACGGTCGCGGCTACTGTGAACAACCTGCCCTGCGGCATTGAGCAATTCGCTGTCGACCTGCAAATGCTGCGGCTGCGGAGTAACCAGCAGCGTGTCGACTTTCCCCTGTGTCGACGCGCCGAGCTGATATAACGCCGGCGTAGGCGCTCGAGCACACGCATAGGCGTCATCAAACCAGGCGGTACCGGTGCTCCCCTTGCGCAGATAGACGCCAAAAGTGACTCGCGCCGCCTGCGGCGGCACGGTATAGCTGGCGCTCACCTGCCGCCAGCCGCTGTCACCGGTCACCCCTGCCGGGTAGCTGCCTTCCAGAAAGCGCCCTTGCGCATCGAAGCTCTGCAGATAAACCCCAGCACCACCGTCGCGGCTTTGCCCGCGTACGCCATGGGTCTTGAGCCAGACGCCGAAATCGATCGTCTGCCCGGGCACAACCCGCAGCATCTGGCTGAAGGTGCGGTACTGCGCGGCATCTGCATTGTCATAACGCAGACTTCCACGGCCGCTGTGCGTATCGCCGTCGGCCTGCGCGCCTTGCGCACGCCAGCCGCTGAGACCCTGTTCAAAGCCGGGGTTGGCCAACAGATTGGGTTGGCAGCTCTGCGCCAGAGCAAAAGCACTCCACCAGGCACAACAGACCAGAGCCACCCTCTGATACATCCCCTTCATGGTCATTTCCTTTTCACCACGGCATTGAACAGGTAGGTGGCGAACAGATAACAGGATTTCTGGTAAGACAGCCCCAAATGCTGACGGTAAATCCGCCATTGCCAGTCTGCGGCGCGGATTTTGTTGCCCGACAGCGAATGGGTAGACAATCGGTAGCAGGCCAGCGGTTCAGGAATGCAGTAAGCCAGGCCGTTGCGCGCCTTCTGCAGCACCGCCAGCCACATCAAATAGTCCTCATGGCCTACTTTTTGCTGATACACCTTACCGATGCGCTTCTGGTTATAGATCCCGGTGAGATTGCCGATCCAGTTGCTTTTCAACATGTCCTGATAGCCAATAAGCTCATCCGCGCCACGGGTGTTTTTGACCAATTTCAGGTCGTCTTCAAAGGTGTAATAATGGGAACACACCACGTCATAGCGGCGGGTTTGCAAAATGCTCGCCTGGCGCGACAGCTTGTTGGGCAGCCATACGTCATCACTGTCACAGAAGGCGATATAGTCGCCCTTCGCCGCCTCAATGCCGATGTTGCGCGTTTCCGCCACGCCCTGGTTATGCTCATTACGTATATAGGTGAGGCGATCGTGGATAAACGGCCGCACAACCTCGGCAGTATCGTCGGTAGACGCATCATCGATCACATACAGGTGATAATCGGTAAATCGCTGGTTCAGCACGCCTAAAATCGACTCTTTAATAGAGTTCGCAGCATTGTAGGCCGGCATTATCACGGATATCTTTTCCATACTGTCCTCACTCGGTGAGCTGTTGCCACTGGGGATAAATACGTTCGGGGGTAAAACGACGAGACTTCTCTAACGCGGCAATAGAAAAGTGCTCGCGCAAACCCGGATCGAGCATCAATTTGATCACCCCTTCGCTGAAGGCGGCGGCGTCGTCATCGGGCACCAGATAGCCGTTGACGCCGTCGTCTATCAACTCGGCCGGGCCGGTCTTGCAGTCGTAGGCCACCAGCGGCAGGCCGAAACTCATGGCTTCGATCAGCACCATCGGCAACCCCTCATAGCGAGAAGTCATCAGATACAGACTGGCTTGGCGATAATAGGCCGCCACGTCGGCGGTGGCCGGCAGTAGGCTCACCTGCTGCTCCAACCCGGCGTCTTCAATCTGCCGCCGCAATGCGTCGCGCTCTGGACCGTCGCCAATAATCAACAGCCGCCAATCCGGCACCTGCGCCGCCACTCCTCGCCACAACGCGATTAGACGATCGAAGCCTTTCTGATTGCTCAATCGCCCCACCGCCAGCGCCACCTTGTTCTGCAGCGCCGGCGTCGGCGCCTGCGTGCCGAACGGTGAAACGTTCTCGATCACCCGACATTTCCCGGCCCCCACCCAGCGAGCGATGGCGTCGCTATCTTGCCGCGTCAGGAAAATCACGCGGTCGCCCAGACGGTAAACCAGCAACTTCAACCACTTAAATACGCGTGGATACTGGTGAAAGCTGACGTGTTCACTCAACAGCAGCCGGCTGCGGGCACAGAACAAACGCAGAAAAGGCGTCATCACCACCGATAGTTTCCCCATGGAAACGGTAATGATCACGTCCGCGCGTTCACGCCGCAGGGCCATCGCCAGCCGCCATGGCCAGAACAGCGAATCGCCGCCGCCGCAGCGCAGCCGGACGTCGCTCGCCAACGGAAAGAAGCTCCGCTCGCCAAACAGCGAAAACACCGCCACCTCGTAACCCGGCAGACGTGCCAGCGCATTGGCCAAGCCGCTGGCGACCCGTTCAGTACCGCCCTTGCCCGCTATATTTTCGATAACGATGATTACCTTGCGTGGTTGCATATCATCTCCTGAATCCCTGGCGCACATTGCGCAGTAGCCGGCCGCCAACCGAGAACAACCCCAACCGCGCCAGACAATCGCCATACCATTTGATCATCTTGAACTTGCCGCTCAGACTGTGCCGCACGATGCGCGACGAGTAATAATTGAACGCCTGGGCGTTCTCCGAATACAGCGAGGCCAGCAGGTGCTTGCAGGCGAATCCGCTGATATGGCGATCGCTGGGGCTGAGAAAGGTATTGATAAAGCGATCGCTGGCCTCCAAATTTAGCTTCGCCGTCATGCGCCCGTAGCGTCCTACGTCGAGAAACACCCCTCCGCCGGCGTCGTGTGCCACATGCGCGCCCAAATTGGTGGCATTGACTAAAAAGCCCCAATCCTGATGCTTATTGAGGAATTCGGGAAATAAAAAGCGGCGATCGCTTTTTTTACGTATGCTGATGGTGGATGAACGGATATCACCCATTTCCAGAAAAAGGAAATCTTCGCCGGAAGAACCGGATTTGTAGTTGAAGTTGAAGTCACGTACCGAATCGCCGCTCACCTCCGCATAGTTACCGAAGATAATATCAATCTGGCGATCTTCATGTTTATTCATGCGGCGAATAATATAGTTGGTCGTGAAGTAATCATCAGAGTCGAGAAAAAACACGATCTCCGATTGCGCCAACCTGATACCTAAGTTACGCGATACCGCCGCATTGCTCTTCTTTTTTTTCTCATGCAACATCACGTTGCTATTGGTCGCTGCTATCTGGCGAATATATTTGATATCATCCTCGTCAGAGCAATCATCAACCAAAATCACCTGATAGTCGAACCCTTGGCAAGCGTTGAAAACCCGCTTCAGAGTTTTAGGCAGATAACGTGCACTATTATAAATAGGGATCACGATCGAGAAATCCATTTCTTAGCCCTCTAATTTAGAATTTATCATTTCTTTTCCACGGCAAAGCAACAATAACGACACGTTAAATACCGGGACCAAAAAATAGGTTTCCGTCAACGTAGTTAACAGGAAAACCACCACCACCCAGCGCATGAATCGACTCAGCTTGCGCATGTTACCCAACAGGTGAAAATAACAGAAAAGCATGACAACAGAGGCGATGCCACCGGCCGAATAAAACATGGCAATGAAGAAGAAATCGACGGGTTTATAAGGTTCTATATTCATACCGAACAGAGGATTGGGTAGTCCCACCGCCTGAAACATCTGCCAGGAGAACCAGACTCGCCCGGTCAACGCCTGGTTCAAGAGGACGTCCAATGCCGGATTGCTACCCCAGAGCATAACGCTGGCGAATTGAAAGCCGATAATGATCAACGTCAGCACGATGCAGACTTTTCTATTGGGGGCGACACGCAGCAGCGGCGCCAGCCAAAACAGCAATAACATCAACAACGCCAGCATAAAACAGGTGCGCGAATAGGAATACATCAGCACCGGGAGAATTAACGTCGACGCCGCCAACGACGCGATATTTTTCATTCCACGCGTTAATTTCGCATGGTCGATCAGGCACAGCAGGGTGGCGAACAAGGCAAAAGAATAATACGCCAGGGTATTCGGGTTATCGAAACCCAGCGTTAATCTGTTGCCGTAACGCTCATCAAGATAAACAAATCCATTGGTGTAAAAGGTATAGGGAATGACCATCAGCAACCCTGCCACCACAAAGGCAATGGCAAACATTTCAGCGCCACGTCCCATGTCTATGCGGCGAAATAAAATTATCACCGCCGTACTGAATACCGCGCCAAAAAGATAATCGCCATGCCCGGTGGCAATATTAATCAGAAACAACAGAGCCAAAAAACCCGCAACCGCTTTTTCCGCCAGCGTAGCGATAAAAAATGCATAACCGACATAGAGCAACATCAGGCCATTAAGCCCCATCACGGTTTTATTAATCAGCTCGCTGTTGAACGATCCCGAGGTCAGGAAAGTTTTCACGAAAAACATCAGCAGAAAGGTCAATACGATGGATTGATTGACTAAATCCCGCGACTGATTATAACCGGCATTGGTATGCATTTGAAAATTGGAGGCGACTCTTTGCATAAGTGTTTACTCAGTAAAATAACTGCCCCATTCCTGCTCAATGTTTTTCGGCATGAGCTTGCTTAGCCCCGCGCCAGGCGTAAACGTCAACTCACCGAAATACACCTTCTCGCCGATCTGGTAGAAATCCACACGGACATAAGAGAACTGCTGCGCTGCCTGGCGAGCCAAACGCGTCATTTCGTCCAACCGCGTAGGGCGCGGCATCGGTTCGTCGGCATTCGGCAAGCTGATACGGATTTCGGTGCGGTTCCAGTCGATATCAAAAATATCGCGCCGATGAGTGCCAAAACGCTGATAATCCACCTGGATGAACATGCGAATTTCATGATTGTCGTTGAAACAATGAAACTTGATATCGTTCGGCACCTGCTCGCCATCCAGCAACAGGCGCTCCACCATGATGCAGGGTTCGATATCCAGATAATGCTTTTCGCGACTCTGCTCGTAGAAGTTGCTGCGCATCCACGCGTTGCTGAGATCGTACAACTCCGCGTAGCTAACCTGCTGTTTGTCGAACACCAACCGGTTATAACCGCTGCCGTGGTTGGCTTTCAGTACAAAGGCGTTGGGCAATTGCCTGAACATGTCGTAGCTGAGCTCGGTGCCATGCGCATACAGCTCTACCAGATACTCCTCGCCCCACAGACCGGCGATAAATTCACGTACCTTGAACTTGTCCGACAAGGTGGTGTAGATGCTGCGCGGGTAAATTTTGCGTCGCATGATCTTTTCGCTGAAGCCGGTCGGTTTTGACAGGTGCGGCAGCTTCTTGAAATAGAGCGCGTATTTAACCTGATGGTGCCAGGCATCGGGCAGGCGCTTGGAAATGTTTTTAACCAGGATGTTTAACATGTTCTCTCCTTAATTTGCTGACAAGACGCGGCAAGCAGTAAAAACAGGTCAGCTGCAGTCGGGTAATTTTTCCGCCACGGAATAAACTGTTCAGCACGAAGAACGAAATGAATTCCGCCAGCAGCGTAGACACCGCCGCGCCGATCAGGCCGTAGCGCGGGATCAGCAGCAGATTCATCACCACGTTCGCCACTGCCACCAACGGCATCTTGATGGCGATAAAGCGATAGCCGGCGAACAGCACGATGCTGCGATAAGAAACTGTCCCCATTACCGAGAACAACGAGGTCAGCGTACAAATAGCCAGGATGCTGGCGGCCGGTTGGAAAGCGGCACCGTACAGCAGCGCAATGGCCGGGTGGGCGAACCACCACAGGCCCAGCAACACCGGCAACGATAGGCCCAAGACCACCAAATACAGCACCCGTATACGGTATTCTTGCTCCAACGGATCGCGACAGCTGGCAATGCCCGGCATCAACGAGGTGATCAGCGCCATCGGCACGAAAACCCAGCCTTGGCTGAGGGTGGTGGCGGCACTGAACCAGCCTACCGCCTGCTCGCCGACCAGATTGCCCAGCATGATTTGATCGATGCGGGTATAGATCACTATCGACAGGCTGGAGATGGCCAACGGCAGGCCCACCTTTAGCAAATAACGGCCATAGCGCCCGGCCTGGCGCGGCGTAACCTGCGGCGAGGCCGCCGCTTCCCCACGGAATAACCAGAGGCGCGCCAGGTAAGGTACGGCGCTGCTGAGGATGTAGGGTACCGCGAACCACACCAGCGGCAGCGCGGCGCTCACCAGCGCCAGCCGCAGCCCGATCGACAGCAGCAGCGCCAGGTTGTTGATCAGCGTATTGCGTTTCGACTGCAGGCGGGCATCGTAATAAATCTTGTACACGTCCTGAATCGAGAAATAGGCACTGACAAGCAGCAACAGCGTCATCAGTTGGCTGGCGGGCGATTGGCTGAAATAGCTCCATGTCAGTATCGGCAGCGCTACCACCAGGAACAGCCAACGGCGCAGGCGTATTGACGCCAGCATCAGGCGAATGCCGCTCGGCTGTCGGCGGGCGACGCGGTTGAAAATGATGCTGTCGGCGCCCAACTGCACCAGTGGCACCACGATGGCAATCGTCGCCAACAGATAGTTGAGAGCGCCAAACTGTGCGGGCCCCAGATAGCGCGCAACGTAAATGGAGACGAAGATGCCGGACAGGCTGAGCGAAACGCGTTCGAGCATCAGCCACAGGGCATTGGTGATAATGGCCTTCACCCGCTTATTCCCCTGCCTGCGGGCGATCTTCCCGATGGCTTGGGTAGGCGAAGTTGTAGTAGCTCATGTCGGTTGCCGCCTTCTTCACCATGCCGTTGAGGATCACGCCCTTGATCCCCACCCCATTCTGTTCGAAACGACGCATGCTGGTTTCGATCTGCTTGACGGTATTCACCTCAAAACGCACCACCAGCAGCGAGGTGCCGGCGTGGTTGCCGACGATCGCCGCATCCGTCACCGCCAGAATCGGCGGCGTATCGATCAACACCAGATCGTAGTTTTGCCCGGCCCAGCGCAGAAAATCGGCGAAACGGCGGTGCATCAGCAGTTCGGACGGGTTCGGCGGTACCTGGCCGCGCGGCACGAAGTCCAGATTGGCGATGGCGGTTTTCCGCACCGCCTGTTCCGCCATCACGTTGCCCACCAGCAGGTCAGACAGGCCCTGATGCCCATCATCCGCCAGCCAGCGGTGCAGGAAGCCTTTGCGCATATCGGCGTCGATCAACAGCACCCGCTGCCCGGCCTGCGCCACCACCACCGCCAGGTTGGTGCTGGTAAAGCTCTTACCGCTTTCCGGGCTGGCACCGGAGACCATCAGAATGTTGTTCTTGGCCTCCATCATGGCGAAATGCAGGCTGGTGCGCAGGCTGCGGATCGCTTCCACCGAGAGATCCGTCGGCTCGGCCACCGCCAGGATTGGCAAACGTCGGCCGCCGGATTTAGGCAACAGTTGGCGCTGCTCGCGGTTGCGCTTCACCTGCCACGGCGACAGCGGCACGGTGGCGTAGACGTTGATGCCCCGCCTCTCAAGGGTATCGATATCATTGATGCCGCGATGGAAGGCCGCGCGCAACAGCACGACCGAGACGGTGCCCGCCGCGCCCAGCAACAGCGCCAACAGCACGATCAACACCTTTTGCGGCTTAATCGGCCGGATAGCGGTTTCCGCTTCGTCGATAATGCGGACGTTGCCGACCGTGCCGGCCTTGCTGATGCTCAGCTCCTGCTGCTTGTTCATCAACTGCATGTAAACCTGCTGATCCACCTGCACGTCGCGGGTAAGGCGCAGGATCTCTTGTTGCATTTTCGGCAGCGTCTGCACCTGCTTACCCAGCCGCGCCTTTTCCGCCTCCAGCGTGGCACGCTTTTCCAACAGCGCCCGGTAAGCCGGGTGCACACGGGTATAGAGTTTGGAGATCTCCGCTTCCTTGAAGGTCAGCTCGTTGAGTTGGGCCTCGAGCTGCACCTGAGTATCCAGCACCGATTTGGCTTCCAGCGACAGATCCACCGAGTCGTTTTGCTGGCGGAATTGATTGAGCTGGGTTTCGGCGTTGTTCAACGAAGTTTGCGTTTGCGGCAGCTGCTGTTGCAGGAACGCCAGCATCCGCTGCGTTTCTTCCGTTTTGCGATCCACGTTCTGCTGCAGATAGTTGTCGGTGATGTTCTTCAACATCGCCTCGGCGCTCTGCGGATCTTCGCTCGGCAGCGTAAAGGTCATGATGCCGCTGTCCTTGCCACCCGGCACCACGTCCAGGTATTTGCGCAGCTCATCCACCGCTTTTTGACGCGCGACTTTCACCACGGTGAAACTGGCGCCCGGCGCTGCATCGAGCGCCGAAACGGTCATGTTCCATCCGCCCTGTGCGACCGCCTGCCCGACCACGCCGCTGAACAGTTTGTCGCCGTCATGGCTCAATTCATAATGCTGCCCGTCGCGCACCGTCAGCGTCAGCGCTTCGTCCAGCATGTCCTCCGGCGTCGTCAGCGTGGCAATCTCCAGGACCGGCGGTTTTTCGCCGCTCAGCCGGGCAAAGCCTTTGCCGAATACCGGGAAATAGTCCGGGCTGACGCGCACCGTCAGGCCGAGGGCGTCCACCGTTTTGCCAAGCACGTAGCGCGACTTGACCAGCGTCACCTCATCCTCCGTCGCCGAACTTTGCCCCATCATCGAGCTGTCCAGCGTTTCGCGCAGCAGCGAATCGCCGGACAGCTGCTTCTCCACCTGCACCACCGCCGTGGCCTGGTACACCGGGGTGGCCAACAGGGCGTAGACCACGCCCAGCACACCGGCCAAACCGGTCACGGCGGCGATCCGCCAACGGTTATCCCACAGCGGCCCGATTAGGCGCTCCCACTCCAGCTTTTCATCTTGTTCGGCCACCATAACGGACAGCGCATTGTTTTTCATTTTCTGTTCCTTATTCATCCTGCGGACTCACCAGTTGCGCACGCGCAAGGTAGCCTCGCTGAGATCGTTAAAGCTGCTGATGGTCGGCACCAGCTGGCTGATCAAACGGTTCCAGCGCGCGACCGGCGCCGCAGTGACGTACACGACGTCGTAAGGTTGCAGCTGAAATTCAGCGCCCATCGCCAGCGCGCTGGCGTCTGAAAGATCGAACTGGTACAGCGTCGCCAACCGCTGCGGCTGTTTGCCGCCGCTCGGTCGGATCACAAATACCCCGGTCGCATCCGCCACCGTCTGGCTGATCCCTTCGGAAGAACCGAGGGCTTCGGTCAGGGTCATGCCGCTGCGGTCCATCTTCAGCGTCGTTTGTTTGCCCACCTCGCCCATCACGAACACTTTCAACTCGTCATTGCGCGGGACGTAAAGGATATCGCCCGGTTGCAGCAGCGCGTTTTGGCTGATGTCGCCGCGCTGCATCAGCGCCTGCAGCGAGATGGCCCGCTCCTTGCCCTGATGGGTCAGCACGACGTTGCGCCAGTCGGCGTTGTCCGTCAGGCCGCCGGCGGCGTTGATCGCATCCAGAATGGTCAGCGGCACGTTGGTGATTGCCTGCTGGCCGGAGGTTTTCACTTCGCCGGTGACATAAGCCTTCTGCGAGCGGAACGCGGCGATACTGACATCCACCTGCGGGCTTTCCACATACTGTGCCAGACGGCCGGCGATCAGACTGCGCACTTCGGTGACGGTCTTGCCCACCACCGCCACGCGCCCGATATAGGGATAAAAGATCGTGCCATCCGCATGCACCCAGTTGCCGGTGTCGCTGGCGCTGCGGTACTGCCCGGCCGGTGTGGTCAACTCGGGATGATCCCAGACGGTGACGTTCAACACGTCGCCGACGCCGATGCGGTATTGATAACTCTGCAACCGCCGATCCAGCGCCGGGTTCGGCCGGGCGACCGGTTCTATGCGCCGCATTTTCTGCAGCAGCATCGGCGACATGCGATAGACCTGTACCTGGTTGTTCAAATCGAAATCGTCGTCTTGCTGCACGACGATGGCTTTTCCACTGGTCGGTAAATGCGAGCCGGGGACCACCGTACAACCGCTCAACAGCGCGGAGGTACAGACCAACGGCATCAAAAGAGGCAAATGAAAATTCATGGGGTTACCGTGATAGACGGGCTGCTGTCGCAGCCCGTGAGAGGATTAGCGACCAACGGTCGGGTTGTCGCTAAGCACCGTTGCCTGCCGCGGTTCGCGCAGCATGGCGAAATAGCCGCAAAAACAGAACAGGAACGCCACCAGCATCAGGCTCTCCTGGAGCTTCAACACTTCGCTGCAAATGCCGATGCAGGCCAGCGTCACCGCCAGCATGGTGCTCATGGCCAGCGCCTGGCGCGCATTGAGCCCGCGGCGCATCAGAATATGGTGCAGATGGTCACGGCCCGCTTTGAATGGGCTTTGGCGACGCAACAGGCGGCGCACCATCACGGTCACCATGTCCATCAGAGGAATGGCGATCAGCCACAGCGCGGTGACCGGGCGCATCACCGCCTGTGGCCCCTGCGTCGCCAACAGCACCAGCCACAGCACGCTAAAGCCAATCACCATGCTGCCGGCATCGCCCATAAAGATTTTGTTACGCGCGCCGAACAGGCTCAGGTTGAACAGCAGATAAGCTGCCAGCGCGACGAGCAGACCCAGGCACCACAGCGCCAGGTCTTCCCGCCCGCCCAGTCCAAACACAACGGCCAACGCGACGAAGGTAACGCAGGACAAGGCGCCCAGTTGCCCGTCGATGCCATCCACCATGTTGTAGGCGTTGATCGCCCCCCAGACCGCCAGCGGCGTGAGCAGCAGCGCGCCATAGCCGAGCATCACTTCCTGATGCCCCCAGACATAGCCCAGAGAGGAGAGTTGCATCCCTGCCGCCAGCATCATCGCCAGCGCGATCCCTCCCTGCACCATGACGCGCGGCGCCACGGGCAGATCAAAGCGGTCATCCAGCACGCCCAACACCACCAGCGCCGTGACGCACAGCAGGTAGATCGTGCTGTCGGGCAGCCAGGCGGGTTGCCACAGCGTCATCAGCGTCAACGTCAGGTATACGGCGATGCCGCCGACCAGCGGAATATGCCCCAGATGTTGCTTGCGCGCATTGGGCTTATCCACTAACCCCACCGCCAAAGCGGCCCGACGGGCAATAAGCACCCAGGCGACCGCCAGCACAAATATCACGCTCAGTTGATATAACATCGTTCCTCCAGCGATTAAGCACGCTACCGCCCTTGAGTTACAGCTCCCAATGCGCTATTAGCAAAAACAAAATTGATCCTGCCAGGATATAAGTCAGCATGAGTTAATCCTGAAAATGCAGATTTATCCGCTTGTCGGCGGAAATACATAAATAACGCCAGCGTGCGGTTAAGTTATCGGTCAGAAAACTCATGTTTAATGGTTCTTTCGATGGCCGAATCAAGTTCCACCGGCGCTACGAAATCATTCTTCACATTGGTTTTAAATTGCGTTCTGGCGCAGAATTTCTGCACTCTGACGCGGCTGATTGGGAATTTTTTTCGACTTATTTTACTCACAACATCTAATGCGGTCGCCCCGCAGATTCCCACTGCATAGGGAATGCGAATCGTCTTATTTTCACGACCAAGAGAAGAGGAAATAACCTCAACCAGTTGATTCATCGTGAAGTCTGGTTTATCAACGTAGTTGCTGACCTGATAGCTGGATTGCTGATCCAGCGCGTGTTCCAATCGTGCGGCAATATTTTCAACATACGCCATCGACTTCATATTATTGCCGCTGCCGATCATCACGAATCGGCCGCTGGCGATCTGACGGAACAGGTTATACACGTTGCCGCGATTCCCTTCGCCGAATACCACCGTCGGGCGAATGATGGTCAGCTTGTTTTCACTATCGGCTTTGCGCCACGCTTCATAAACGTATTCCGCTTCGAGCTTGGATTTGCCGTAGTGATTGAAGGGTTCGAAACGCCCCTCTTCGCCAGTCTCTTGTTTGACGAAACCATAAACGGCGACCGATGAGGTGAAAATGATTTGGCGGATATTCAACGCGGAAGCGGTCATGCAGACATGGCGTGCACCTTCGACGTTGACCTGGTAGTAGAGCGAAATGGGGTCGACATTGTCCTGATGCTCCGCAGCCAGATTAATGATGGCGTCACAGCCCGTCAGCGGTTGCTGCAAGGTCTCGGGCTGAGTCACATCACCGTACTGGTAGAGCGCCGGAAAGTGCTCGCTGGGCCGTTTATCCACGATGATCAGCGTCAGATCATCGCGTGCACTGAGACGTTTCGCCAGGCGCGTTCCGATAAAACCGGCCCCCCCGATAATAGCTACTTTACGCTTATCCATAATTTGTCACTCAGCAGGTTCTCATTATTCCCGTCACAACATTGAGACAGGACGCTAATACGCGTTAGGTAATGAGATTCAGACTGGACAAATCGAATCAGGCTTTCAAATAACAAATAATGAAATAAAAGATTTCATTAAATGTGAAATTATCGCTAAAGATAAAACCTCATTCAGTGCTAATTTTTAACATCGTAAGCAACTTGATATTGCAAGGTTTTATTGGGCAGTATGAGATTAATCCGACCTTTACCAGGCATAGAAAAGGCCTCATATTTTACCGGCAGCTTAATCTGGCCTTGCTTAGGATCGACACATTCAATGGTCGCCTGCTCCATGCTCTCTCCCTGGTAAAGGCAGAACAGGGTTTGCGGGCTATTGGTATGAGGGTTGTTCAGCGTCAACGTCAACACGACGCGCGTGTTATTCTGAATATCATTGATCACCGGCGGGCGGGTTTGGTTGCCCAACACATATGAAAAATGTGAAATGACCAGTAAAGAAGCGAATACCGTCAGGTATTTCACTACGCGGCTAGCGGGCATGCTGAAAAAACGCCGCCCCGATGTTGGCTTCTTTTCAGACGCCGGTGTTTCCTGGGATGGCGTCTCTGCCGCGAGAGGCGCAGAAACCAGTGTCGATTTACGTTGCTTAACTATTTTCTCATCGTTTGTTTCAGGCGCTCCATTTACATTTTCAGAAAGTTCCGCTTGAATATCAACATTAATATCATCATCGCCGTTTAATATATCATTACCGACGTAGTCTTCATCTTCAGATATAAAGTGAAAAACCGCCTGATTTTCCACCTTGTAACCCAAGCGAGGAATGGTTCTGATAAGCGTATGTTCGGTGTCGCTAATTTTCTGACGAATGGATTTAATTGTTTGATTTATCGTTGAATCTGAACAATAAGTCCCTTTCCAGATATTTTCTATAATTTCCGTTCGGGTAACCAGTTCGGGGGATCTGGCGACAAGCAGCGAAAGGATTTGATACTCTTTCCAACGCAGACGAAATTTCTCCCCGGCAGGAGTCAGAACATCGAGATTCCTAATCTTTATTCTTTTATCAAGATTCACTTTTAATTTCCTTAGCGTGCCTGTCCTGCACACTTTGTATAGAAATATCAAAAAATGTTCAAGAAATTAAATGTAAACTCAACAGGTTGCATTCATCGGATATTGGCTTTTATAAAAATTTTCTGATTTCATTTTTTACATTAAGCCTGATTAAGGATGTTCTGTTTATCCAGACGACTCTTTTTCCCTGTTGGCAACATGGATTTCTCTCATGACCGCCGTAAAATCCAACCTGGCACCTCATTGATTTAAAAAAGAAAAACTAACAATGTCGTTTAATTGTTAATCGAGTAAAATTGTGAAATTTCATTCCGTGATGTGAATTCATCCTATTTTCCCACTTAATCTGGTTGGCAGATAGACTACAAAAAGCCGAAAAAAACAGAATGAGAGTTATCTGATTTAACTCCAACACTCATTCATTCCAGCAAGTTTAGCATCTAAGACAAATCCCTATTGATGATTTTATAACAATCGCACTAATTATGCCTTCCCCACCCAGAAATTTCATTTAACCTGCGGCGATGGCATTAATATTTTAATGTAAGAATACTCTCAACAAAAAGAAAAAACCGTGCAAATAATATAATCCGTTTGTGAGAAGACATTCCTACATTGAGAGATATGGCTATAAAAAAAGAAAAAAACGGCAAGCGGAGATGAGAATTTTACCTAAAAGCAGAAAATTTCACTGAGAAGGCGAGGAGAGATGATTCGGTATGAGCGAAATATCCCTCCCCTGTCGGGGAGGAATTGAGACAATCGTTTGGTGCTCAGGCCTTTTTCTTACGGCCATACACTGCCCAGGTAATGACCACACACAAGATATAGAATACCAGGAACACTTTCATCGCCCCCGCCGGCGAACCGGTCAGCGCCAACGAGGTGCCGAATGCCTGCGGAATGAAAAAGCCGCCGGCCGCACCGATCGCCGAGATAAAGCCCAATGCGGCGGCGGAGTCGGTCACCGCTTCACGCTGCGCGCTCTCGTCGCTGCCGCCGGCCGCTTTGACGCGATCGACCGTGATTTTACGGAAGATGACGGCGATCATTTGGAAAGTCGAACCGCTGCCCAGCCCCGCAGTGAGGAACAGCACCATGAAGATGCCGTAGAAGGCGATGAATGAACCGCCCTGCCCTGCGTCCGGCAAGGTCAGGAACAACAGCGCGGCAAAAACGGCCATCACCACAAAGTTGATCAACGTGACCCGCACCCCGCCGAAACGGTCAGACAACGCACCGCCAACCGGCCGCGCCAGCGCCCCGAGGAACGGCCCGAAGAACGCGTAGTGCAGGATCACCACATCCGGGAACTGTGTTTTCGACAGCATGGCGAAACCGGCGGAGAAACCGATGAAGGAACCGAAGGTCGCGAGGTACAGCAGGCTCAGCATCCACAGATGCCCGCGTTTGAGCACCGGCAGTTGCTGGCGCAGCGACGCTTTGGCCGCCGCCAGATCGTTCATGCCGAACCAGGCTGCCAGCGTGGCGATCAACAGGAACGGCACCCAGATCCAGGCGGCATTTTCCAGCCACAGCGGACTTCCGTCCGCCTGATTTTGCGCCGCGCCACCAAACAGGCCGAACAGGCTGCAAGAGATCGCCAGCGGCGCAACCAGTTGCATCACGCTGACGCCCAGATTGCCCAACCCGCCATTGAGCCCCAACGCGCCGCCCTGGCGTGCTTTCGGGAAGAAGAAGCTGATGTTGGCCATGCTGGAAGCAAAGTTGGCACCGGCGAAACCGCACAGCAGGGAAATGACGACAAACACGCTGTACGGTGTGCTGCTGTCCTGTACCGCGAACCCCAGCCACAGGCAAGGCACCAGCAGGAAGCAAGTGCTGATAGCGGTCCAGCGACGGCCGCCGAACAGCGGGATCACGAACGAATACGGCACGCGCAAAATAGCGCCAGAGACCGACGGCAACGCCGTTAACAGAAACAGCTGGTCGGTGGTGAAGTTGAAGCCGACCTTGTTCAGGTTGACCGCGACGGCGCTGAACAGCATCCAGACACAGAAGGCCAGCAGCAGACAGGGAATGGAAATCCACAGATTGCGGGTGGCGATGCGCTGGCCGCGTTGCTGCCAAAAAGCACTGTCTTCAGGGCGCCAGTCCTGAATCAGCGCGCCGGTTTTCTTTGATGAAGGCGTTGCAAGTTGCGACATAAAAACCTCAGACACGGGGGATTATTCCGCACACCCTAGGGGGCGGCCCCGGCGGCAAAGTTGATGTACATCAACCCGAATGCAAGTAGTTGGCGGCGTAAACGGCGCCTTCATCCCCTTAGGGGTACGGGCAAACAAAAAATTAAATAACTTAAAATCAATAACTTGATCAACATCACTTCCTTGTTTTTACCGGCTCGCCACTTCACTGGAAACTAATGGGTACTTCATTCGAGGTATGGGGTTATGCTCAGGGATAATCAAAAATATGGCTGAATCGTTACTTTTTTTATCCCCGTCGCCGCCTACGCCCCTGAGCTTCAGCGGCGCTAAACGCCAGGAATCCGGACTTATGAAACGCCTGTTGGCCCCGCTTTCGATCGTGAATCAGGTCGCCCTGCTGATGTTACTGTCGGGCATTCTGGGCGTGGCCGGCATGGGCATTTCCGCCTGGATGTCGCAAAGCATTCAGGGCAACGCGCATGCCATCAACAAGGCCGGTTCGCTGCGTATGCAAAGCTATCGCCTGCTGGCGCAGGTGCCGCTGGACGCTCGGCACGAAATTCTGATTCAGGAACTTGAACGCGACGAAAACAGCCCAGACCTGCAGCGCTCGGTGGAACAAGAGGGGCTGACACAGCCTTTCGTCGCCTTGCGCGACTACTGGCAGCAGACTCTGCAGCCTCGCCTGCGCAGCGCGCAGCGCCCGGCCGATGCCGCACCGCAGGTGGCGCACTTCGTGCAGCTGCTGGACAAGCTGGTATCGGACATCGATCGGCAAACCGAGCGCCGCCTGCTGATGGTGACGCTGGTGCAGGCCGGCTTCATCGCACTGACGCTGTTGCTGTTGTTCGGCACCACCTGCTACCTGCGCCGCCGGTTGCTGCATCCCTGGCGGCAACTGGTAGAGATGGCGTTAGCGGTGGGCCGCGGCGATTTCAGCCGCCGCTTTCCCCAGCGTGGACACCAGGATGAAATGGCCTCGCTCGGCGGCGCGTTGAATACCATGTCCGATGAGCTGTCTGCCACCTACAGCGGGCTGGAGCAACGCGTAGCCGAAAAGACCGCCGACCTGCAGCAGAAAAATCAAGTGCTGAGCTTCCTCTATCGCGCCAGCCGCCAGCTGCACGCCAACGAACCGCTATGCAGCCGCCTGACGCCGCTGCTCAACCAACTGCAAACCCTGACGCCGCTGCGCGCCATCCAGGTGCGGCTGTATGAAAACGACAGCCGGGAACCGCTGCTGCAGCTGAGCGGCAACCAGCCGTTGCGGCCGGAGCACTGCCACAACCCGGTGTGCAGCGCCTGCCTGAACGACAGCGATCGCCAGCATCCCGATAACCCGTCGCTGAGCTGGAGCCTGAGCGACAAACTCGGCGACTACGGCGTGATCGTGGCTCAGCATGCGCCGCAACAGCCGCTGAACGATGAGCACCGCCAACTGATCAACACTCTGGTAGAGCAACTGACCAGCGTGCTGGCCATCGAACGCCAGGTCGACCACCAGCAACAGCTGATGCTGATGGAGGAACGGGCGGCGATCGCTCGCGAACTGCACGACTCCATCGCTCAATCGCTCTCTTGCCTGAAAATGCAGATCGCCTGCCTGCAGATGCAGGGCGAAACGCTCTCTTCCGCCAGCCAGGCGCTGGTGCAACAGATGCGCGAAGAGTTGAACGGCGCCTACCGCCAGCTGCGCGAGCTGTTGACCACCTTCCGCCTGCAGCTGACCGAACCGGGCCTGCTGGCGGCGCTGCAATCGACGGTGGCGGAGTTCAATCCCAAACTGGGCCTGACCATCAACCTCGATTACCAGCTCGGGCCGCGCACGGTGCCCGCCTATCAGGCCATTCATCTGCTGCAGATCGCCCGCGAGGCGCTCAGCAACATCCTTAAGCACGCCGCCGCCAGCCAGGTGAGCATTCAGGTCATCAATAAACGGGGCGAAGTGACCCTGAGCGTTTGCGACAACGGACGCGGCCTGCCGGCCGAGACGTCCCGCCCCGACCATTACGGCCTGATCATCATGCGCGATCGCGCCAAGAGCCTGCATGGCCGCTGCGACATTTTACCGCGCAGCGGCGGCGGCACCGAAGTGCGAGTCAGCTTCACGCCGGATAACCACGCCATCGACTAACGGAGACACCATGACGACAGAAACCGCCGCCACAATTTTACTGATCGACGACCATCCCATGCTGCGCAACGGCGTAAAACAGCTGATTGGCATGGACGCTCGCCTGCAGGTTATCGCCGAAGCCGGCAGCGGTGAGCAAGGCGTGGAACTGGCGCAACAGCACGATCCGGATCTGATCCTGCTCGACCTGAACATGCCCGGCATCAACGGGCTGGAAACGCTGGATCGCCTGCGCCAGACCGACCTGTCAGGGCGCGTCGTGGTGTTCAGCGTATCCAACCATGAAGACGATGTCGTCAGCGCGCTCAAGCGCGGCGCCGACGGCTATCTGTTGAAAGACATGGAGCCGGAGGAACTGCTGAAAGCGCTGCATCAGGCGGCGGCCGGGCAGATGGTGCTCAGCGAAACGCTGACGCCGATCCTCGCCGCCAGCCTGCGTGAAAACCGCCCCAGCGCCGAGCGCGATATTCAGCAGCTGACGCCGCGCGAACGGGATATTCTCAAGCTGATCGCCCAGGGGCTGCCGAACAAGCTGATCGCGCGCCGCCTGACCATCACGGAAAGCACCGTCAAGGTGCACGTCAAACACCTGCTGAAAAAGATGAAGCTGAAATCCCGCGTCGAGGCCGCCGTGTGGGTGCTGCAGGGTAAAAACGGTTAATCTTCCCCGTACAACGGCCCGGTTTGCGCCGGAATGGGCGGCGGCGTCAGGGTTTGGATCGCCGGCAGGTCCTCGCCATCGCCGGCGCTCGCCGTCAGCGGCGGCGCCACTTTCAGCTCGATCCAGTTGGACGTCACGCGTTGCTGCTTGTCGTCCTCCAGCGTGACCGACAGCCGGTAACTGTTGGCGGCACCCGGCGCGTCATCCCACGGCGGCACGATCGCCGTCCAGCCCTGCGGATCGTTGGCGTTGTGCGGCGGCGTCAGGCTCAGCGCCTGCGTATCCCCCTGCCAACTGACATGAGAAATCCCGTGCAACGCCTTGATTTCCAGCACCAGCGGCACAGTCTCTCCCGCCTGCAGGTTCCACGGCGGCGTAGCCAAGAACACCTGCAGCGTCTTGCGCTGACGGAATTCCAGCACCGGCACATTTTTACGCTCGATGGGATCGTAGCGGCTGCCGCGCAACGACTTGGCCTGCGCCACATACTCCGGCGAAATCTGCTTCACCAATGGCACCCCGAGCCGATAGCTCAGCGCCAGCTCAACCTGATCCTGGCTTTGGCCGCCCGCGCCAATCTTATGCAACGCCTTCATCGTCACCAGCGGCACCGGGGTGTAATTGAGCCCCAGCTGCATGGCGCGCGGATCGTTTTGCTTTTTCCCGCTGCCGAACAGATCGACATTATCGCCCAGATATTGCTCATAGCTGAGCGAACCGCCGATCTGGCGATAAAACGGCAGATAGCCTTGCGTCGTGATGTCGTAGCCTCGCGCCGGACGGCTGAAGAACACCCCATCGCCGGGCTGTTGCGACAACGCCGACAGCGGGTAGTAATAGTTGGTGGAGAAACGCAGATAGTCTCCCCAGGCCTCCGCGCCGATGCTGCCGCGATTGCGCTGCCGGGCGAAATCGCTGTCGAGCGCGGTGTTGTAACCCAGCAGCCAATCGCCGGCGATCCAGCGCTGCCCCAGTGCAAAATTGCCCAGCGCCCCGGCGCTTTGCTGCAGCCAGCCGATCTGGCTGTAGGTCAATAGCCCGTCGACGTCGTACAGCGGGCTGAATAGCTGGCCATTGCTGCCGGTAAAGTCGCCCTCACCGGTCATCTTCAGCGACAGCCTGGCGGTCCCCAGCGGAGACAGCAGCTCCTGCGCCTGTTGCTGCAGCGCGCCGGTCGCCTGGCCCAGCAAATAATCCTCAGCGCGGCTGCGCATCTGCTGACGAGACACATTGTTCAACTCTTGTTCACCGAGCTGCTTGGCCATCTCGGCCCACTGCTTTTCGCGCGCCGCGTCGTCGGGCGCACCGCCCAGCTCGGGCAAATTCGCGGCAGGATCCGCGGCGGTCTGTTCGGAAGGGATCACGCTGTCCGGCGCCGGTGGGGACTCGGCGCACGCGGGCGCCGCTCCGGCCAGCCACATCAGCGGCCCGGCCAGCCACGCCGTCTGACGCCGGCGCCAGAATCGTTTTTTGGTCTTGTTGAGTACTGCCTGAATGACGTCGTTCATGACACCGTTAGCTCCCTCCTTCCTGGAGCACGCCAACCCACTGCTGCGCCGCCGCCTTCCCGCGACAGTTCTGAAAAACCTCACGCCCCGACCAGGCGGGTGCGCCTCTACCCTAAAGCCTAACGGCTTGACGAGAAGAAACAATAGGATAAACCCCTAATCCCTCTTTTGTGACGACGTCACATTATGCGGTTTACCCTTTCATTTCAGCCATCGGGTGAATTCACGCCATTTTAGCGCCGATTTTGCCGATAAAAAGTACGCCAGCCTTTGCGCGCCGCCGCGCATGGCGTTGCACTGCCATGTAATCAGCACAGTGCCGATGCGTGCTATCGCGCGTTCCCCGCAGGCAGCCGCGTTTCACTCCGATGAAATCAGCATTTTGCCGTTATTTTAAACGCCTGTTTTACGGTTGGCGGAGTCCTGATGTTAATTTCTCTACTGTGGCACGCGCTGTTTTTCACCGCGCTGCTGGCGGCAGGCCTGGGCGCCTTCGCACTCATCACCCGGCTGGAGCGAACGGTAGCCACACGCGCCACCCCGCCGACATTACGTCGCCGCAGCCTGCTGTTGACGGCCCTGGGTTTGACTGTGGCGGCGCTGCCTTTCGAGCTGCCGGCGGCGCAGCGGTTATGGTTGCCGGCGGCGGCGGCGCTGCTGATCGCCCTGGCGTGGCTGGACTGGCGTCATCGCTGGTTGCCGGACCGACTGACTCAGCCGCTGCTGTGGGGTGGGCTGCTGTGCAACCTGGACGCTCGCTGGGCGCCACTGGACGACGCGGTTATCGGCGGCGCCGCCGGTTACGGGGCACTGTGGCTGCTCAACGCGCTCTATCGGCTGGTGCGGGGGCGTAACGGCATTGGCCAGGGCGATTTCAAGCTGCTGGCGGCACTGGGCGCCTGGCTCGGCTGGACGGCATTGCCGCTGCTGGTCTGTCTGGCGGCAGTATTCGGACTCGGCGCGGCATTGGCGCACGGCCTGCACAACCGCCGCGCCTGGCGCGCACCGCAACCTTTCGGCATCGCCCTGGCGGCCGCCGGCTGGCTGTTGCTGATGATGAACGCCGACCAAAATATGCCGGCGTTGTTCGGTTAGTTCTTCAGCGCGTCGATCAGTCGATTGAGCACGCCGGCCACTTCCGCCGTGCTGGCCGTTGTCGGATTGGCCAGGGGCTGGATCGCCGCGAGCCTGGTCGTGGAGAGCACCTCATCGCTGCGGATTTCCAGCGCATCGGATGGCGGTGCGTTTAACGATCCGCCATCCGGTCGCCAATAGCTGCCTCGCGTAGTCTGCACCTGATAGCTGCCAAAACCAAAGTCCTTCTCGACGCGGTAATATATTTCGCAGCTCAGCGGCCCGGTGCGCCGCAGCATAAAAGCGCCTTTCGCGCTATAGCTGCCTTTATTGACGACAAAGGCGGCGGCCTGCGAAGACAGATCGAACGTGATATACAAATCGCACGCCAGCACTTTGGTGCTTACTCCCTGTTGCAGAGTAATGTGCGTTGTGGGTTGCCGATCCGGCGCAGTCAGGGTGCCTAAAAAAGTCCACGATTGCTGTTTCGAGATATTGCGTGGCAGATGATTGCTGGTGGCGGAAGGCGCTATCCCCCGCCCCCCCAAACTGTTCATCACCTCAACTCCGCTCAAAAATGACGTGACGTCGACGGTGCTTTTGCCGGCTACCGCTACGCCGCCGTTGTATACGTTGCTGAACGTCACCTCGGTATTGTTGTTGCAGGCGGCGATCGCCACCGGGAAGGGAGTCGTCGAACCGCTGTAAAGACTCAACTGGCCGATATCCCAACGGGATTCGTTGATGAATCGGCACAACACGCCGCCGCTCTCCACGTTCTGCGCGTCCTGGATATTGATATTGCCTATTGTGCCTTGGGCAAAGTTGGTGGACAGCACGCTGACATTGGCGGCGCGCTGCGTGTTGCGGTTCTCGCAGCCCAATGAATTAATAGTGCCGTTAAAATCTTTGAAATAGTAGATATCGCCGATGCAGTCATCCGCAGCCAACGAGCCGACAGTAGAGTAAAACCCTGAGATTCTGAACGCAGTACCCTTGGCACGCGCAGCATAAAGGCCATCGATAAAGTTGGTGGTGCCGGACTTGTCCATCCACAACACCCCATCGCCCGGGCGACTGGCGTTAGCCTCCATCTGCACATTCACCAGCCAGTTAATGAACATGTCGCCCGAGACAAACAGCGAATAACCGCCGACGTTGGTGTAGATATCACGGATATCGAACTTCGTCATATTGCGATCGCTAAACCATACGCCGTGGGTGTCGTCTACGCCGGTATCATCCCGCAGCGTCAAGCCGTGCAGCGTCAGATTGGCGAATCCTTTCACTACGATTACCGCTTTCTTCGTTTCACCCTGTTCATTGGTGTAACTGCTGTCCGCGGTCTTGACGATTTTGGTCGCTCGCCCCAATCCGACCACCCGCAAACCGATGCCGCCGTAGATGTCCGTTGTCGTCTGAATGAGTACATGTCCAGCGACCGTATATACCCGTTTCCCCAGAGACAGTGTACCGCCTGCTTGCAACGCCGCCTCCGCCGCTTTGTTGATCGCCGGCCCCCAGTTGCTTCCGTCGCTGTCCTGATAAAACTGTTCCGGCGTCACAACCTCACCGGTGGCGAGCAAGGTTGCTGCGCGCTGTACTGGAACGTTTTCGTTATTGTCCATAATATCTCCTGACGTGATGTGTTCGCATCATTGCGAACGACCGCGCTGAAAGGCGTAAATAACGCCACCTTTCAGCGCCAATCTATCACCGCCACATGAGCACGTTATGAAATTTCATTTTATTTCACCTTGATACAACATCTCGCGTTTCGCGGTTGCAACAGCACGCGATTTCACACGCTGTCGGCCTTTGGCGCGCCAGAAGCCCGGCCAGGCGCGCAGCGCGGTCGCTACTTACTCACCCGGTCCAGATACAGCATGCTGTTGGCGATATCCACCCGAGCATCTTGAACGTTGTTGCGTAATGCCACCAGCGTTTGCCCCTGCAGCGCCACAACATAGGGCGAACTGGCCTGCAGTTCCCGCTGCAGCGTAACGTAGCGTGCGCTGCGCGCGGCGTTGTCGCCCTCCGCGGCCGCCGCGCGCGTTTCCGCGCTGATGGCGGGTATGCGCCATTGGGTGCGCCAGGCCAGGGTTTTCGGCCCGTCGGCCACGTTATAAGCAAATGCGCTGGCGTTGGTGTTCGGATCCAGGTAGTCGGCGCCCCAATAGGTGAATATCGCCTGAAAATCGCGACCGCGCATCTTGCCCCACAGATCGCTTTCCACCACCGGATGGATATCCAACCGCAGCCCGGCCTGCGCAAAACTGGCCTGCAGCGCCTGGGCGATATCGGTATACGGCGGCTGATTGATGACGATTAGGTCGATGCGCGTGCCTTCAGCGATGCCGGCATCGCGCAGGATCTGTTTGGCTTTATCCACGTCGAGCTTAAACGGCCGATCGTTGAGCGCACCGTCCAATCCTTGCGGCAAGAAGGCCTGATGCACCCGGTATTGCCCTTTCAGCAACCGCTCGGCGATGCTCTGATAGTCCACCAGCCAGCGTGCCGCCTGCCACAACGCCGGATTGCCCAGCGCCGGGTTGTCTTTGTTGCCGGTGTTGAAACCAAGATAATACACCCGGGGCGCATCGGCCTGCTCGATGCGCACACCCGGCGCCTTGCGCAGCGAGTCGAATTGGTCGGCGCCCAGATCGTAGGCCACGTCGGCATCCCCCTTCAGCAACAGCAGGCGGCGGGTGCCGGCGTCGCTGACATTCTTGAACAGCACCGTTTTCAGCCGAGCCGGCGACGGCGCATAGTCGTTGCGGCCAAACAGCAGCGCCTCGTGCGGCACATAGTTATTCACCCGATACGGGCCGCCGCCGGCGGAATGGCTGCGCAGCCAGGCGTTGCCGTAATCCCCCTGCTGCGCATGCTCATTCAGCAGCTTCTCATCCACAATCGAAGCCACATTCGCCGTCAGCAGACGCAGCGCCAGCTCACTGCCGATATTGGCCGGCCAGCTGAGCTGCACCTGGTCATCCCCGATCTTCTTCAGCTGCTGTTCAACGTTATCCGGCGTCCAACCAAACTCGGCGAGAATAAACGACGGCGCCTTGTTCAGCTTCACCGCACGCACCAGTGAGAAAATCACGTCCTCAGGCCGTAACGGATTACCGGAGGCAAAGCGTTGCTGCGGTTTCAGGGTAAAAGTCAGGCTGCGGCCATCGGCGCCCGCTTGCCAACTGCCTGCGGCGTCCGGCGCCAGCTTTTGCGGCGCGGCGCGATCCGGCGCCACCAGGCGCTGATAGAGGTTGACCAAATTGGCCGAGCTGACGGTTTCAAAACTCTCCGCCGGATCGAGGCTGATAATGCCCTCCAGCGAACTGACCACCACCAGGGTGTCTTGCGGGGTGGCGGCCTGCGCACCGAAAGCGGCCGCCAGCGCACCATACAACAAAGTTGGAATTAACCGTTTCATCGATACACTCTCCACAATCACGCGGTTGCGTTGTTTTTCGAGTGTATGGGGTAAGAATTAACAGAAGAACGACGATAAATTGCTTTATTTATTACCAAGATGGATATGCCCGCCGCGTTGGCGGGCACAGGTTTAAATGATGATGCGACCGTGCGCCATCGCTACCGCGCGATCGCACATGTGGTCGATGACGTCCGCATCGTGGCTGACCAGCACCATGGTCAGATCGCCCGCCTGCTTCAGCTCGTTGAGCAGATTGAGGATCTCCGCCTGTACCGACATATCCAGCGCCGAGGTCGGCTCATCCAGCAGCAGCAGCTTCGGCCGCAACAGCAGCGCGCGCACGATCGCCACGCGCTGGCGCTGGCCACCCGACAGCTGATGCGGATAGCGATCCAGCAGGCGCGGATCCAACCCGACCTGGCGAAATCCCGCGCTGATCTTGCGTTCGATATCGCTTTCCTGCAGCAGTTTTAGCGGCTCCGACAACGTGCGCAGCAGCCGGTGTTTGGGGTGCAGCGAAGCATAGGGATCCTGAAACACCATCTGCACTTCGCGCCGCAGTGGGCCGGTAAACGCCTGGCCCGGTTGCAGCCGCCGCCCCAACAGCTCAAAGCCGCCGCGCCAGCTGTCGTTCAGCCCGGCCAACACCCACAGCAACGAGGACTTGCCGCAGCCGGAAGGCCCCACCAGCCCGAAACACTCGCCCGGTTCGATGCGCAGGTTAACGTCATGCACCACGGTGCGCAGTTCGTATCCCTGACGATGGCTGACGCTCAGGTTATCCAGTGCAATCACGCTCATTTCAAGGTCTCCAATAGCGCCCGATCCAGCACCGGCAATGGTTTTCCGCGCGTCTCGCGGCTCGGCCGGCACGCCCACAGCGTACGGGTATAGGGGTGCGTGGCCTGCGCCAACTGCGTCGCCGGCAGCTGATCCAACAGCTCACCCTTGTACATCACCAATACCCGTTCGCAGTGGTGCGCCACCTGCTGCAAATCGTGGCTGATCAGGATCAGGCCCATATTGCGTTGCACGACCAGATTTTCTATCAGCTGCAGCACCTGATCGCGCATCTGGTGATCCAGCGCCGAAGTCGGTTCGTCGGCAATCAGCAGCTGCGGATCGTTGATCAGCGCAATGGCCAGCATCACCCGCTGCCCCATGCCGCCGGAGAGCTGATGCGGATAGCGCCGGCACAGCGCCGCCGGATCGGGCAACCCCACCGCCGCCAGCATCTCCAACACTTTTTCACGCCGCTCGGCGCGACTCAGCTTCGCATGCAGCACCAGCGGCTCCTCGACCTGACGCCCAATCGGCTGATTGGGGTTCAGCGCATGCTTGGGGTCTTGCATCACCATCGCCACCCGATCGCCGCGCAGCCGGCTCCACTGGCGTTCGCTCAGCCGCGTGAGGTCTTCGCCGCCCAGCGTCAGGCGCTGCGCCTGCAGCTGCAACGGCGGCGGCAACAGCCCCATCAGCGCACGCGCGGTCAACGATTTGCCCGAGCCGGACTCGCCGACCAGCGCCAGGCGCTCCCGCCCCATGCTGAACGAAATATTTTTCACCAGCGCCACCGGCTGCGGCCCCGGCACGCCGATCGCCAAACGCTCGACGGTCAATAAGGTGTTATCAGTGCCCATGACGAGGATCCATTTTGTCGCGCAGGCCATCGCCCAGCAGGTTAAAGGCCAGGCTGGCGAACAGGATCGCCCCGCCCGGTGCGGCGGCGACCCACCATTGGTCGAAAATCACTTTGCTGCCTTCGGCCACCATCGAGCCCCATTCGGCGGTCGGCGGCGCGACGCCCATGCCGAGGAACCCCAGACCGGCTGCGGACAGGATGATGCCGCCCAGGCTCAGCGCCGCGCGCACCACCGCGCTCGGCAGGCACAGCGGCAAAATGTGGCCAACCATCAGCCGCAGCCCGCGGATACCCTGCATGCGCGCCGCCGCCAGGTAATCGCTGCGCCTCAGCGCCAGGGTTTCGGCCCGCGCCTGGCGGGCAAAGGCCGGCCAACTGGTCAATGCCAGCGCCAGCGCGCCGTTCATCAGCCCCGGCCCCATCACCGCCACGAACGCCAGCGCAATCACCAGACTCGGCAACGACAGGAAAATGTCGGTCAGACGCATCAAAATACGCTCTACCCAGCCGCCGAGATAGCCGGCGCAGATACCGACCAGCAGACCGATAGGAATGGTCAGCACCAGAATCAGCGACACCAGAATCAGCGTCGGCCGCGCGCCGTAAATCACGCGGGAGAGCAAATCGCGGCCGAAGCCGTCGGTGCCCAGCCAATGCTCGGCGGAAGGTGGCAGCAAGCGCAGTTCGATATGCTGCAGATTAGGATCGAAAGGCGCCAGCCACGGGGCCAGCAGCGCGGTGACGATCAGGATCGCTACCAGCGCCGCGCCCAGCGTCAGCGTGGTCAACCGCTGACCGGTGCGGTAACCGACGGCCGGCTCGCTTTGCGGTTCGTGTTCAGAAAGATATTGGCTCATCGGGTTCGCGGATCCACTAAATAGGTCAAGGCGTCAGCCAGCGCATTCAACAGCACAAAACAGGTGCCGATCAGTAGCGTAGCGCCGAGGATCGCCGGCGTGTCGGCGGCAAACAGCGCCGAAGTCAGGTAACGCCCGACGCCGGGCCAGGCGAACACCGTTTCGGTCAATACCGCGCCCTCCAGCAGGCTGGCGTAGGAGAGAGACAGTACGGTGATCAGCGTGCCCAGCACGTTGGGAAACACGTGGCGCAGCAGAATGCGCAGACGCCCGGCTCCCTTGGAACGCGCCAGCGTCACGTATTCCTTGTTGCACTCTTCCAGCATCGCCGCACGCAGCAGCCGGGTGATGCCCGCCATCGACAGCAGCGCCAGCGCCACCACCGGCAGCCACAGGTGGCTGATGGCGTTATAGAACATCTCGCGATCGCCGGACAGCCAGCTGTCGATCAACACGAAACCGCTGCGCGGCTCCATGCTGTACAAGTAGATATCGTCCAGCCGCCCCGGCCCCGCCGACCAGTGCAGCGTGGCGTAGAACAGCAGCAGCCCGAGCAGGCTCAGCCAGAAAATCGGCACCGAATAGCCGATCAGCGACAGCAAACGCGCCGCGTTATCCAGCCAGCTGCCCGGTTTGAGCACCGCCAGAAACGCCAGCGTAATGCCGCCGAGGGCGCCGAGGATAATGGCGCAAGTGGCCAGCTCCACCGTCGCCGGGAAGGTACGCAGCAGATCGCTCAACACCGGCTGGGCGGTGATGCGCGAAATGCCCAGATCGCCGTGCGCCAGGTGCGTCAGATAACGCCAAAACTGCTCCGGCAGCGGCTGATCCAGCCCCAGCTCATGCCGCACCTGCGCATAGGTGGCTTCACTGGCGTGATCGCCCGCCACCTGCAGCGCCGGATCGATCGGCGCAAGGTGCGACAACATGAAGGTGAACAACAGCAGGCCGAGCAGCGTTAACGCCAGCGACAGCGCGCCGCCAAGCAGCCGCCCGCCCCAGCGCCAATACCGCCGGGCAGCTCCGGCGGAAGCGGAGAGTTCAGCGGCCATTACTTGCTGACCTTGCTGTAGAACACCATGTCAGGGTTGATGCCCTGTACATAGCCCTTGAGATTGTCGCGCACCGCGATCAGGCTGCGCGCCTGCAGGCCGATGACGAACGGCGAGCTTTGCTGCACCTGTTTTTGCAGTTGCTGGTAGTCGGCCACCCGTTTGGCAGTGTCGTTTTCCGCGGTGGCGGCCAACGTCAGCTTGCTCAGCGCCGGGATCTGCCAGTTAGCGCGCCAGGCCAGCGTCTTGCTGCCGTCTTCCGGATTGTAGGCGAAGGCTGCGGCATTGGTGTTAGGGTCGAAATAATCCGGCCCCCAGGAAGTCAGCGTCGCATCGTAGTTAAGCGCTTTCACCTTGGTGGAGACCTGCGAGCTGATACCCGGCACCAATTCGACCTTCACGCCGCCCTGGGCGAAACTGGCCTGCAGCGCCTGGGCGATATCCAGATACGGCGGCTGATTGTTGACGTCCAGACGGAAACTGACGTTGCTGAGCCCCGCTTTGGCCAGTATCTCTTTGGCTTTTTGCGGATTGAAGCTGTATGGCTGATCCTTGAGCGCCCCCAGATAACCCTCCGGCAGAAACGCCTGATGGCTCTGGAACTGCCCTTTCAGCAGATCGTCGGCGATGCCTTTATAATCGAACAGCCAACGCGCCGCCTCCCAGAACGCCGGATTGCCGAGCGCCGGCGACGCCTTGGCGTTGAACTGCAGGAAATACAGCGAAGCATAGGGAATAGCCAGCGGTTTGACGCCCGGCTTGCCCTTCAAGGCCGCCATTTGGTCGGCCCCCAGGTTGCGCGCGATATCGGCATCGCCCTGCTCGATCAGCAAGCGACGCGCGGCCGGATCGGGCACGTTTTTGATCAGGATGGTTTTCAGCGTCGGCGCGCCTTCCGGCGAGCCCGGGTTGGCGTCCAGCACTACCACTTCATGCGGCACATAGGTGCGGATTTTGTAAGGACCGCTGCCGGCGGAGTGGCTGTTCAGCCACTGGTGGCCCAGATCGTCGCCCTGCTGATGTGCCAGCGCCTCTTTGGCGTCGACGATCGACGATACCGGCGCCGACAGTAGGCTGAGCACAAAGGCCGGGCTGACGTTTTCACTCCAGCTGATTTTCACCTGGTGGTCATCCACTTTGATCAGATGTTGCTCGACGTTTTTCGCGTTCCAGCCCAGCTGCGTCAGGATAAACGACGGTTCCAGATTCAGCTTCACCACCCTTGAAAGCGAGAAGATCACATCCTCCGGCCGCAGCGGGTTGCCGCTGGCGAACCTGGCGTCCGGGCGCAGACGGAAGGTCAGGCTGCGGTTGTCGGCACCGGCCTGCCAGCTGCTGGCCAGGGTCGGCTTGAGATCGATGGGGTTGTGCGGATCGGACTGGATCAGACGTTGATACAGGCTGTTGAACGACTGCACCGTGGTCAACTCAAATCCCTGGGCCGGGTCAAAACTGACCACGTCATCGATAGATTGCGCGATCACCAGCGTGTTGGCCGGCGTCGCCGCCTGTACGTTTACGCTGGCCGCCACGGCCAAAAACAGCAAAGAAGGAACGAGCGCTTTCATCTGAAACTCTCCAAGCGGATGGAATTTATAATAATTTTGCGAGTGTATGCGAGCACGATCGGCAGCTGAAGGTACTTAAATCACTATAGATATTCTTTTTATGTATATAGCTGGGATTTTGATTATTAGGCGGGCTTTGGGGCAAATGCGGCAGGAATTGCCTGCCGCCTCTCGCTTAAATCTGATAGTCAATCACCGCATCCAACTGCGACGAGAAGACTTTGTCCTTGATTTCGGTTAGCGACAGCGTGGGGTTGCACAGTTGGATAAAGCGCCAGGCATAGTTGCGCTGCAGCTGGCTGCGCTTCAGGCCCAACCATACCGTATTAGGTTCAAACAAATGCTCGGCGTTGAGGCTGACCAATCCGCGATCGCGTTCTTTTTCATACGACATGTCAGCCAGCACGCCCACGCCTAACCCCAATTCAACGTAGGTTTTAATCACGTCGGAGTCCTGTGCGCTGAGCGCGATGTCCGGCGTCAGCCCCGCCGTTTTAAACGCCGCATCCAGCTTCGCGCGCCCGGTAATGCCCTGGCGGTAAGTAATCAGCGGCAAGGTGCTGAGCATCTCCAGCGTCACCTGCGGCTGTCGCGTCAACTCGTGCCCTTCCGGCACCAGAATGGTGTGATGCCAGCGATAGTAAGGAAACGCCGCCAACGATTCGTCACTCATCAATCGTTCGCTGGCGATGCCGATATCGGCTTCGCCGGCGGCCAACATCGAAGCGATCTCCTCCGGGCTGCCCTGGTTGAGCACCACCCGCACCCGTGGATAAAGCGCGCGAAACTCTTTGATCACCCCCGGCAGGCTGTAGCGCGCCTGAGTGTGCGTCGTCGCGATATGCAGCTGCCCCGAATCGTTGCTGCTGAAAACGTCCGCCAGGCGACGGATGTTATTGGCATCGTTGAGAATGCGCTCCGCCACCACCAGCAGCTCTTTGCCGGGTTCGGTCATGCCCAGCAAGCGCTTGCCGCGGCGAATGAATATTTCGATACCCAGTTCTTCTTCCAGCTCGCGAATATGGCGGCTGACGCCGGACTGCGAGGTAAATAAGGTATTGGCGACCTCAGTCAGGTTGTAGTTGCAGCGCGCCGATTCACGAATAATTTTTAATTGTTGAAAGTTCATCCCCGTCTCCCTGTTTCTTGCAGTAGCGTTTGCCATATTGATACGGAGTCCTGCGAGGCTGAACAAATAAGAAATAACCTTTAGTTATGCAATTTAATACTAAGTGAATTATTCATCGTTGCTCTCGGCTCAACAAGGCGCAACGAAATGCCAAATGACTTTAAAAATAAAGAGATAAACAACCATACAAAAAATAAGCATTAAATAATCATGCAGAAGAAAGTTATTAAATATAGGCATTAGATATATAAAAAGGGCTCAGCATGCTGAGCCCTTCAGTGTCTGCTGCCCTGCTAACGCCTCAGGCCGTGGCTTCAGCCCCGAAAGCGCCAGGGCGGTTCTGTTGCAACCACTGCTGTACATAGCGCACCAGATCGCCGATGCAATCATCCTGCATGCCGTGGTGTTTCAGCTCGTTATCCAGCGCAAACAAATATTGCGCGTTGGTGCCCAGCGGGCCGCTGGCGCTAGCGATCAATGGCGCGATCACCTGGTAGCTGGTGTCTTCTTCAAACAGCGGGTGCTGCGGGTTCATCACAAATACCAGCGCGGTCACGACCTCGCCGCCATCCAGCTGCAGCTCGCACCAGGTAGGCACGTAGCAATCGGTGATCATCTCGCGCTTCCACAGCAGTTCCAGCTCTTCGCGCAGCTTGTTTTCCGGCAGGCGGAATGCCAGGCCGGTGGTCTGGCCGCCCTCTTTCAGCGCCAGCATCCGCCCCGGCTGGTGCAGCGTGCCGCGCCCGGCGGTCAGGCGCATGCAGAACGCCCGATGCCAGCCCGGCAGCGTGGCGGGCCGCACTTCTTCCGATTCAAAAACCGGATTCCACATCAGCGAGCCGTAGCCGAATACCCATACCGGGCTGTGATCCGGCCGGCGCGATAACGTGCAATCCAACGAGGCTGCCCGCTGTTCAGGCGTCAGCAACATCGACTCCTCAATAGCGCCGAATGCGGTTTTACAATCCGCTTTTTGCAGAAAATCTCGCGTTAACACTGTTACAACCTCCCGGGAATACGATTGCTCGTCCTCCCTCGCCGCTGCTGAACCTTTGCAATTTTATTTTTGGTGCGGAATTTTATTAATTCAATAACCGCGCCTATTAATAATGACCTTATTCTTTTCCCGTCGCGCAATCAAGTTGCAAAGCGGTATTAAAGTGAAAAAGTATTTGTACTGAGCAGCAATAATATTAATTCCCGTGGTCGCATAGCGCATGTGCGATCCTCACCGCGGGGAAAACGTGACTTTTGCGCCCGCACGCGTTGTCGCCGGGCGCTGTTGAACGCTTCCTTATAATAGAGCGCCTGCGCATGTTTGGCTTCACCGCGTTCGGCAAGCCGTTCGCGGCGTGGCAGAACATCATGCCCTCGGTGCATGTTCCGAGAATCCTGACTAAACCGGGTTCGCGGCCGATGCGCCTCAATGAGCAAACAATTCTCATTATCAAACGGCATGATATACTCACCGCCAAACGAACTATAAGGAGATCCCCGTGACTACCGAAGCCCCTCGCTCACGCGCCCCCTACCTGATTGCCGTCAGCGCCGTACAGGACATTACCCCGCATCTGCGCCGCATCACCTTTACCGCGCCCGATCTGCGCTACTACCCGGCCAACGCCGCCGCAGCGCACATCAAGGTATTTTTACCGCTCGCCGGCCAAACCCAGCCGGATCTGCCGACGCTGACCGAAAACGGCCCTCGCTGGGCCGCGGACGCCGTGCGCCCGATCGTGCGCACCTATTCCATTCGCGCCGTGCGCCCGGAGCAGGCAGAAGTGGACATCGAGTTCGCCATCCATGACCACCAAGGCCCGGCGGTCGACTTTGCGCGCCAGGCGAAAGCCGGCGATAAAATCGGCATCAGCAACCCGGGTGGCCCGAAACCGATGCTGCCGCAGGCCGACTTCTACAGCCTGGCGGGCGACCCCTCCTCGCTGCCTGCGCTGGCCGCGCTGCTGGAAAACCTGCCGCCGCATAGCGCGGGGCGCGCTTTTGTCCGCATTGACAGCGCCGCCGACGTGATTGAGCTGAAGAAACCGGCGGACGTTGAAGTCAACTGGGTCGTTGGCGGCACGGAAAAAACCGACGAATTGATCGCACTGTTCCGCGAGCAGTCCTTGCCGCAAGGCGAGACGCATTTTTGGCTGGCCGGTGAAGATCGTTTGGTGGTAGGGCTGCGCCGTTACCTGCGCCGCGAACGCCAATGCGATCGTAATCGTCTTTATGCCGTACCTTACTGGCGTGAGGGACTAAATGAAGAGGGTTATCATAATAAACGGCATGAAATCATGGATAATATTGACGACTAACGGTCGCATTTTCCTTGATTAACCACGCACTAAATAAGTAAACACGACTTTTCTCAAATCTAACGTTAAAAAACAGCGTTATTGCGTAAAAGTAAGTAAATAAAACCGCACCCCGTGCGGTTTTTTTGCTACCCTGATCACATAAAGCAAGCAATTGCTTTCTCAGATAAAAACAACATCACACCGGCGCCGTGGGTGTATCCTAATATAAAATACCTACTGGAAACGCAGAGTTGCCGTGTTACGGCGACCGGCGCTGACGGGCTACGCTGTTTGAAAAGGAGTGCCACCCTCATGAAGTCGCAACACGATCCTGGCCGATCCACCAAATCTCGCCACACCGAATACTCGCTGATCTTCCCCATCGCCGCACTGGTGGTGTTGAATCTGTGGAGCAGCACCACTAACTTTCCGCTGATCGTCGGCATCAATATTCTCGCGCTGGTGGGGATCCTCAGCAGCGCCTTCAGCGTTGTGCGCCACGCCGACGTGCTCGCCCACCGTTTGGGCGAACCCTACGGTTCGCTGATCCTCAGCCTGTCGGTAGTGATCCTCGAGGTCAGCCTGATTTCGGCGCTGATGGCCACCGGCGACGCCGCGCCGGCGCTGATGCGCGACACGCTGTACTCCATCATCATGATCGTCTCCGCCGGCCTGGTCGGTTTCGCACTGTTGCTCGGCGGGCGCAAGTTCGCCACTCAGTACGTCAACCTGGGCGGCATCAAACAGTACCTGATGGCGATTTTCCCGCTGGCGGTGATCGTGCTGGTATTCCCGAGCGCGCTGCCGGGCGGCAACTTCAGCACCGGGCAAGCGCTGTTGGTGGCGCTGATCTCCGCCGCCATGTATGGCGTATTCCTGGTGATCCAGACCAAAACCCACCAGAGCCTGTTCGTGTATGAACATGAAGATGATGATGGCGACCCGCATCACGGCAAACCTTCTTCGCACAGCAGCGCCTGGCATGCCGCCTGGCTTATCGTGCACCTGATCGCGGTTATCGCCGTCACCAAATTCAACGCCAACCCGCTGGAAGGCCTGTTGACCAAGGTGAATGCGCCGGCGCAGTTCACCGGTTTCCTGGTGGCGCTGTTGATCCTGTCGCCTGAAGGGCTGGGTGCGCTGCGCGCCGTGCTGAACAACCAGGTGCAGCGCGCCATGAACCTGTTCTTCGGTTCGGTACTGGCGACCATCTCCCTGACGGTGCCGGCGGTGACCATCATCGCCACCCTGACCGGGCAGACGCTGATCTTCGGCCTGCAAACGCCGCATATCGTGGTGATGCTGACGGTGCTGCTGCTGTGCCAGCTGTCGTTCTCGACCGGCCGCACCAACGTGCTGAACGGCACCGCCCACCTGGCTCTGTTCGCCGCCTACATGATGACTATCTTCGCCTGATCAAAAAGGGGCGCACTCTGTGCGCCCCTGTCTGCGTTATACCGAGAAGAATATCGCCGCGGCGATCCCCCCGAACAAAATCCACTTGATGATGTAATAACCGGTGCGGTTCCAGGCCTTCAGGCGTTTCCCCACCCGGCGTATCGCATAGATGTATTTGAACATCTTGTTGACACCGCCGGTGCGATCGCCCTCTTCGTTCGGCGCAGTGGCGGCGCTCATCAGATTGCGCCCCAGCCAATGGTTCACCGCCTGCGTCCAGCGGTAGCGCATCGGCCGTTCGATGTCGCAGAACAAGATCAGGCGATTCTGCCCGCTCTGGTTTTCCGCGTAGTGCAGATAGGTTTCATCGAACATCACCCCTTCACCGTCGCGCCAGCTGTAGCGCTCGCCGTCCACTTCAATGAAGCAACGGTCATCGTTAGGGGTAATCAGCCCCAGGTGATAACGCAGCGAACCGGCGTAAGGATCGCGGTGACGCGGCAAACGGCTGCCGTCCGGCAGTTCGGCGAACATCGCCGCCTTGACCGAAGGCAGGCTGCGCAGCAGCTCAGTGGTCTGCGGGCACAGGGTCATGGCGGAAGGATGGCTGTCTTCATACCATTTCAGATAAAAGCGCTTCCAACCGGTCTTGAAGAACGAGTTGAAACCGGCGTCGTTGAATTGATCGGACGCTTTGATCTGCTGGATCTCCATCAGCTTCTGTCCTTCGTCGCGGATGGTTTCCCAATTCTCCCGCAGTACCGCCAGCTCAGGGAACTGCTCCGGCTTCAGGTACGGCGTAGTCGGCACGCGAGAAAACAGATACATGAAGACGTTCAGCGGTGCGGTAAAGGTGGAATGGTCAGACAGCTGCCGCCATACGTTGTAGCGCACTCGTCCGCGGTAATGCACATAGACGACGCATAAAATAAGCAAAATCAGAATGATATATTTCATGTTTGAATCGCAGCAAAGAACCCACACTCAATGCGCCGCGCGGCGCACACCCCAGATAGTGTCCTTTTGGCGGCACACGCAAACTGCGCGCCAATCTGGAACCCATTAATCATTAACGCTAACTCAACGAAAATCTATACAAATAACCACAATAATTTACACAAAGGTTAAACGAGAGCGGAAATTGCGGAGATAAAAAAGGCCGCCGAAGCGGCCTTTCCATTAGCGGATAGGTTAACTGTAAGCGTTGAGCGTGCGCTGGCACAAAGCGGAGCGCACGCAGTCCTGTTTCTCAAAGCGGATAACGCCGATCATCTCGTCCTCTTCGAAGCGCTCCAGCGCGTCGCTGAGGCCGGATTTTACGCCGCGTGGCAAGTCGCACTGGGTCACGTCGCCGTTAACGATAACCGTCACGTTTTCGCCCAGGCGGGTCAGGAACATTTTCATCTGGCTGGCGGTCACGTTCTGGGCTTCATCCAGGATAACGACCGCATTTTCGAAGGTGCGTCCGCGCATATAAGCGAACGGTGCAATCTCTACCTTGCCGATTTCCGGCCGCAGGCAGTACTGCATAAAGGAAGAGCCCAAACGGCGCACCAGAATGTCATACACCGGGCGGAAATAAGGGGCGAATTTCTCGGAGATATCCCCCGGCAGGAAACCGAGGTCTTCATCCGCCTGCAAAACAGGACGGGTAACGATAATCCGATCCACCTCTTTATGGATCAGCGCCTCCGCCGCCTTGGCGGCGCTGATAAATGTTTTGCCGCAGCCGGCTTCGCCGGTGGCGAAGATCAGCTGCTTATTTTCTATGGCTGATAAGTAATGACCCTGAGCTTCGGTTCTAGCCTCGATGGGTGAGCTATCGCGCTTGTCTCGCGCCATGCCGATAGACTCGACTCCCCCCATTTGCACCAGCGAGGTCACAGACTCTTCTTCCAGCTGGCGATGACTACGAGCGTCACGACGAATAACGCGTTTCGCTTCACGACGTGCTTTGATCACTGCTTTCTGTCTACCCATAGTGGCACCTTACAGTTTGTTTCACCTACCGCAACGGCCAGGCCGCGCGATTATGTTTCACACACGTATTAGGTTTTGGCCTCCTCCGAGCCAATAAGAGCCAAGGGACAAAGTGAATCGACGGCAATGCTTCGGCGCCGTATCTTCACGGGACAACGCGGACTGCATCAATAAACGTGGAGTAAAAAACGATGAGATTCGGTAGCGATAAGGGTGCGGAGTTGCCGGTAAAAGAGAGTCGGAGAGAGAACCCTCGTAACAACGAGAAATCAGGGGAGATGTGTTATTTTTTCTTTCCAGCCCAACCAAGGACTTTACCATTAGCGATCCCCGCAGTGATATTTACAGCTTCAAGCTGTGCACCGTGTGAAAACTACCGCCAGATGATTACAGTATAATGACATTCAATCCCACAGCGTTACTAAAATGTAAAAAAATTTAATATCTTTTGTTTTCAGTTAACGCAAAAACACTATATCACGCCTAAGACGTCATTCCATAGAAAATTATAATTAATAAATATCAATGAATTACAATTTAAAACCACGAATGACACTTTGGTTTCCCGATTAAATTTTGCGCAATCAAAAACAGCGCAACTGCGGTTTTTTTAATCTGCCGGCACAGCATTGAATTGCGTTTCATCGTTCATTGCCCCCACAACGGGAAAGACAAACGTAAAGCGAGGCGGAAGATCCCGCCCCGCCATTCCGTCTTCAGGCCTTGAGCAAGCCGCTGGCCAGATAGTCGCCGCCCTCTTTCACGCCCGGCAATACGAAGAAATACCCGCCGCCGATCGGCTTGATGTATTCCTCCAGCGCTTCGCCGTTCAGTCTTTTTTGCACCGTCAGAAACCCTTTTTCCAGATCGGCCTGATAGCAGACGAACAGCAGCCCCATTTCCAGCTGGCCGGCATTGGATACGCCAAGGGAATAGCTGTAGCCACGCCGCAACATCAGATTGCTTTGGCTTTCCGGCGTGCGCGGATTAGCCAATCGGATATGCGCATCCATCGGGATCACCTTGCCGTCGGGATCGCTCGCATAGTTCGGCTCATCATGTTCATGCTTCATGCCGAGCGGCGCGCCGCTGTGCTTTTCACGGCCGAAAATGGTTTCCTGCTCCTGCAACGGCGTGCGGTCCCAAAACTCAACGCGGAAACGAATAATGCGCGCGGCCTGATAGCTACCGCCCGCCGTCCACGCCGGCTCGCCGGCGTTGTCACCGACCCATACCACCTTATCCATCAGCGGCTTGTCGTCGGTTTTCGGGTTAGCGGTGCCGTCTTTGAAGCCCAACAGGTTAATCGGCGTCTCTTTGCCTTTGCTGCGCGCCGCATGCGCGGAGATAAACCCTTCCCGTTTCCAGCGCACGCTGAGCAGATCCGGCGAATGCTTGATGATGTCGCGCAGTGCGTGAATCACCGTTTCATTGGTGTTGGCGCAGATCTGCAGCAGCAGATCGCCATGGCACAGCCCGGCGTCCAACGCATCGTTGGGGAAGCGTGTCATCTTCTGCAACCGCAGCGGCTTGTGCGCCTGCAGGCCAAAGCGCTCGTCGAACAGCGAGGCGCCGACCGAGACGGTGACGGTCAGATTGTCCGGGTAAATCTCCGGCCCCATGATGCCGGAATCGAGCGGCGGTAGCTTGGCATCCACCTCCGGCGCCTTGCCGCCGTGGGTCAGGAAAGCGATGCGATCGGTCAGCAGCCTAAACAGACGCTCCAGATCCGCTTTGCTGGTCGCCAGCACGTCGAACGCCACCAGCATCATCGCCGCCTGTTGCGGGGTCAGCACCCCGGCCTGATGGCGGCCATAAAACGGCTGTTTCTGCCAGCGCTCATCCTGCGGCGCTGCCAACGGCTCCGCCGCTTTGTCCGCCGCCTGCACCAGGCGGCTGCCGCCCAGCGCCAGCGCGCTCAGCCCCAGTCCCTGCAGCAAACGGCGGCGTGAAGGGGATGCAGCCCCCTGAGAGTGCGGATGAGGCCCGTTATTCGGGCCTGCCTTGTTGCTCATAACCGTATGCCTCAGTCCAGACCCAATACGCCACGCAGTTGGGAAAGATCTTCCGCCAGGGTGGTGATCGGCCCTTTCAGCGCATTGCGATCGGCATCGGTCAGCTTCTCGTAGGACTCATACCCCTCTTTGGTTTGGTACTTCGCCAAAATGGTGTCGACGGTTTTGAAGTTGGCGTCGATCTTGTCCAGCAGCGGCTTGTTGGCTTTGATCAACAGCGGGCGCAGCAGGTTAACTATCTTCTGCGCGCCGTCGACGTTAGCCTGGAAATCCCACAAATCGGTGCGGCTGTAACGGTCTTCTTCACCGCTGATCTTGCTGGCCGCCACTTCTTCGATCAGCCCGGCCGCGCCGCCCACCACCTTGCTCGGCGGGAAGGTCAGTTCACTCACGCGTTTTTGCAGCTCAACGGTGTCGTGATACAGGCGATCGGCATATTTACCCATGTCTTTGGTGGAGTTATCAGCAAACAGCGCCTTCTCCAGACGGTGGAAGCCGGTGAAGTTAGGGTCCGCCGATTTCTTCTCGTAGTCGTCTTCACGGGCGTCGATACTGCCGTCCAGATCGGAGAACAGTTCGGCGATCGGTTCGATGCGCTCATAGTGTTGGCGGGTAGGCGCATACAGCTTGCGCGCTTGCTCCACATTGCCGGCCTTCACCGCATCGGTGAACAGCTTGGTCTGTTTCACCAGCCCATCGACCTCTTTGGTGACGTAGACCTTGTATTCGGCGATCGGGCCGACCAGGTCCAGCGCGCTCGGCTTGCCGTCGGTGGCGCCGCCGGCCGCTGCGGTGACGGTCAGTTTGCCTTTCGGATTGCTCAGCAGCCCGCAGGTCATGTCATATTCGCCCGCCTCGAGCGTGGCGGTCATTTTCTGGGTGAAGCCCGGCGCGATGTTCTCGCGCTCTTCCACCACCATCACCCCTTTCAGGATTTCCCATTCGACGTTTTTCTGGCTGGTGTTGTGCACCACAAACTGCGTCTTGCCGGCCGGCACGGTCAGCTGCATCGGCTCACACTGTTTGTCGTTGACCGTGACCTTGACCTGCGGCACATCCGCCGCCAATGCGTCGATGCTCAGCGCAAACGCCGGGATAGCCAGTAATGCTGCGTGCAACGCCTTGCGGCGAAATAACGGAGTAGACATACGAGATTCCCTATTAAATATTAATGATTGATTTTACGTTGCGCCGGGGCCGCTGCCGGCTCCGCGCGCTGCGGCAGGAAGAAGAAAATCAGCGCCGGGATCAGATACAGGAAGTAGACCGCCACTTCGCTGACCGTCGGCGCTTCCTGATAACCGAGAATGCCTTCCAGCAGGGTGCCGAACAGCGAATGGGTCGACAGGGTGCTGCTGAAGTCGAAGGCGATATCCTGGAAGTGGTTCCACAGGCCGGCTTCGTGGAATGCGCGGATCGCCCCGGCGGCCAGGCCGGCGGCGACGAACAGAATGAACAGGCTGGTCCATTTGAAGAATTTGGCCAGGTGCAGCTTCACCCCGCCCCAGTAAATCATCATGCCCAGCACGATGGCGGCCACCAGGCCGAGCACCGCGCCGATCGGCGCTGCGGCGCCCACGTCTTGCTGAAACGCCGCCAGCAGGAAGAACACCGACTCCAGCCCTTCGCGCGCGACGGCGAAGAACACCATCGCCACCAGCGCCCAACCCTGCCCTTTGCCGGCGTTGAGCGCCTGATCGATCGCCCCTTCCAGATGCACCTTGACCGACTTGGAGACTTTACGCATCCAGAACACCATGTAGGTGAGGATCACCACCGCCACCACCGCAACGATACCTTCGAACAGCTCCTGCTGTTTCTGCGGGAACTCGCCGGTGGTCTCATTGATGAAGATGCCGAGCGCCAGACACAGCGCGGCTGCGACTATCACGCCGATCCACACCGCGCCGAGCCATTGGCTGCGCTGCGTGCGCTTCAGGTAGCTGGCGATCAGGCTGACGATCAACGCCGCCTCCAGCCCCTCGCGGAACATGATAAGAAAGGGAACAAACATAAATAATCACCCCTGAAAAGAGCGCGGCGGCAGAAACGGTGGCTGCGAAACAAGCCGCGCGGCTATGTAAAGAAACGTAAAACTCAACGAGAGTGATTATCATTCGGCCAAGGATAAATACAAGAGGCGCGAGGGTGATTTTTTCTAATCAAATGTCGCCAGGTGTTACCGCTGGGTGGTGCGGAGCGCTCATGAAGTGCCATGATATACTGCAAAGAGCAGAAGTATGCCGTTCTGACGCCATAAACAGCGAGGAGATATCGACGCCGTTTGCTTTACGGACAGACCAGAAACGGTAGGATGGCAGCATCCATCACGATCCGTAGAAGTATGATTTAATCCTGCCGTCAGAGCCTGATTAACCGGTAAGGCGAGCCCGTAGCAAGTTAAATGGAGTAAAAATGAAGATATCCGCCATCGTTCCGGCATTTAACACGGAAAACTACATTAGTGAGTGCGTTGAATCTTTATTAAAGAACGATCAGGATAATATTGAAATCATTCTGGTCAACGATGGTTCAACCGACAAAACGGGCACGATCCTGAGTAGCTTCGTTGCACCTTGCATTAAAGTGATCCATACCGAAAACAAAGGGCAATCGTCTGCCAGAAACACGGGGCTCGCCGCCTCATCAGGCGACTATGTGATCTTTGTGGATAGCGATGACAAACTCGCGGAAAATGCACTGGATCGATTAGCTGGCATGCTAAAAGAAACCCAGGCGGACGTGGTCTTTTTTGAGTCTTCCGTGTTCTTCGACGATGAAAGTCTGGCTGAGCGATTCAACCCTAAGTATGAAAGAAATGGTTCATTAAGTAACATCACTTGCCCAGGAACGGATTTTTTTCAGAAAGCAATCAATGTCGGTAACTATATCGTCAGCCCTTGCTTGTATATATCCAGTAGAAAAGCTTTAAAAAACATCCAGTTCAAAAACGGCATCGTACACGAAGACAACATATTCACTACGCGTCTTCTGCTTGAGAATGATATTACCGTTCATTGTGTCAATGAAAAATTTTATTTACGTCGAGTGCGTCATGGTTCCGTGATGACGCAAAAGAAAGGCGATGAACATGTAAACGGCTACTATAGCTGTATTACCGAGCTGATTAATTATCCCCCAACCAATGCCGGCCGGGTACAGGCCGAGTACAATAAGTTTATTTGCCATATGGTCGATTGCTTCAAGTACACCAATGGCGACATCATTGCCGATTTGAAAGGTGAACTTGCCAAGAAAAACGACATAGTTTCAGGCAAGTTAGCGGGGTTGGAGCGAGAAATCACTGAGCTGCGCAACTCCACATCGTGGAAAATAACCTCGCCATTAAGACGCATGGTGACTTTATTGAAAAGATAACCCTATAACTTTATCAAAAGAAGGGGCGCCATTGGCGCCCTTCGTTATTTGACGGCAGTTATACCGTTTTGTACTCGGCTTCCGCCTGATCGAAACGCTCGGTCATGGTGGCGGAAGGCTGGCGGCCCATCAGGCTCACCACCACAATGGCCAGACAGCCCAGAATGAAGCCTGGGATGATTTCATACAGGCCCAGCCATTCGTACTGTTTCCAGACGATCACCGTCACCGCGCCGACCAGCATGCCGGCCAGCGCGCCGTTGCGGGTCATGCGTGACCACATTACCGAGATCAGCACAACCGGGCCGAAGGCGGCGCCGAAACCGGCCCAGGCGTAGCTCACCAGGCCCAGCACGCGGTTTTCCGGGTTGGCCGCCAGCGCGATGGCGACCAGCGCCACCACCAGCACCATCACGCGGCCGACCCACACCAGCTCACGCTGGCTGGCGCCTTTGCGCAGAAACGCCTTGTACAGGTCTTCGGTGATCGCGCTGGAGCACACCAGCAGCTGGCAGCTCAGGGTGCTCATGACCGCCGCCAGAATCGCCGAAAGCAGCACGCCCGCCACCCATGGGTTGAACAGCAGCATCGCCAGCTCGATGAACACACGCTCGCCGTTCTGCGACACGTTTCCGGCCTGATCAGGGTTGTTGGCGAAGTAAGCGATGCCGAAGAAACCGACGGCGATGGTGCCGGCCAGGCACAGGATCATCCAGGTCATGCTGATGCGACGCGCGCTGCGGATGGTGCGGTGAGAATCCGCCGCCATGAAACGCGCCAAGATGTGCGGCTGGCCGAAGTAGCCCAGGCCCCAACCCAGCAGCGACAAGATGGCGACGAAGTTCAGGCCTTTCAGCATGTCGAGGTTGGCCGGGTTCTGCGCCTGGATCACCAGCATCGAGGTATCGATGCCGCCGACGGCGAAGATCACGATCACCGGCGTCAGGATCAGCGCGAAAATCATCAGGCTGGCCTGCACGGTGTCGGTCCAGCTCACCGCCAGGAAACCGCCGATAAAGGTATACAGGATGGTCGCTGCGGCGCCGGCCCACAGGGCGGTTTCGTAGCTCATGCCGAAGGTGCTTTCGAACAGACGTGCGCCGGCCACGATGCCGGAGGCGCAGTAAATGGTGAAGAACACCAGGATGACGATGGCCGAGATCACCCGCAGCAGCTTGCTGTTGTCTTCAAAACGGCTGGTGAAATAGTCCGGCAGCGTCAGGGCGTTGTTGTTGGCTTCGGTATGCACGCGCAGCCTGCCTGCCACCAGCTTCCAGTTCAGGTAAGCGCCGATGGTCAGACCGATGGCGATCCAGCTTTCGGAGATGCCGGAGAGGAAGATGGCGCCCGGCAGGCCCATCAGCAGCCAGCCGCTCATGTCGGAAGCCCCGGCGGACAGCGCGGTCACCACGCTGCCCAAACTGCGACCGCCGAGAATATAATCATCAAAGTTGTTGGTTGCCCGGTAGGCAAGCAGGCCGATCAGCACCATCCCGAAAATGTACACCAGGAAGGTCACCAGCATAGGTGTGCTCATTGTCATTTAATTCTCCACTTTCATTATTATTCGCGTTTCGCTCCGGCCAAGCCGGCGCTGGTAAACCCACGCGCAATGCATTTCACTGGCCGCCGCGCCGGAACGTGGCGCAGCCTGCGAGCAAGTGCAGGTAAAATAGTTTCTGCCCGTAATTGTTGACCGTCGGTTATCCTAGATGAGCCTTTCATCAACCAACAAGATATTTAACAACAAAGTTACACAAAGTTTACCCTGCGTCACATTTACCGGGCCTGCAGGTTGCACTCACGACAAACAAAATGAGTTGCACCTGGTGATTACCCTTATATACCGCAAGGTAAAGCGCCTGCGGCATAATAAACCCCGCCGCATTCGCTCAATAACGCAACATTCATGCCAACTGTCCATGTTAAAAAATCGATGAAACTCACACTTCACTCATCAGCCTGATTTAACAAGGTTGCACAAAGTTGCAACATGCAGGATATTGTCTGCATTCTTAACACCACACATCTCACGAACCTATCCCAACAGGCTTTCCGGCCTGCTGTTTGTCTAGCCTGATGGGATAGGTTCTAAACACAGGAGTTGGACAGGCATGGGCACTACCACAATGGGCGTGAAACTCGACGAGGCAACACGCGACCGGATCAAGAGCGCCGCGCAGCGCATCGATCGCACGCCGCACTGGCTCATCAAGCAGGCCATCTTTAATTACCTCGAGCGTCTCGAGAGCGGTAGCGATATTCCTGAAATTCCAGCGCTGGCCGCAGCGGGCCAGCCTGAAGCGGACGACATTATGCCGCAAGCGCAGGAAGAGTCACACCAACCATTCCTCGATTTCGCCGAACAAATTCTGCCGCAGTCAGTCACCCGCGCCGCCATCACCGCCGCGTATCGCCGCCCAGAGACCGAAGCGGTGCCGATGTTGCTCGAACAGGCGCGATTACCCGCCGATCTTGCACAGGCCACTCACAAAATGGCCTACGGCATCGCCGAGAAGCTGCGTAACCAAAAAAGTGCAAATGGCCGCGCCGGCATGGTGCAAGGCCTGCTGCAAGAGTTCTCCCTCTCCTCGCAGGAAGGTGTGGCGCTGATGTGCCTGGCGGAAGCGCTGCTGCGCATTCCGGACAAACCGACCCGCGACGCCCTGATCCGCGACAAGATCAGCAACGGCAACTGGCACTCGCACCTGGGGCGCAGCCCGTCGCTGTTCGTCAACGCCGCCACCTGGGGCCTGCTGTTCACCGGCAAGCTGGTGTCGACCCATAACGAAGCCAACCTGTCCCGCTCGCTGAACCGCATCATCAGCAAGAGCGGCGAACCGCTGATCCGCAAAGGCGTGGACATGGCGATGCGCCTGATGGGCGAGCAGTTCGTGACCGGCGAAACCATCGCCGAAGCGCTGGCCAACGCGCGCAAGCTGGAAGAAAAAGGCTTCCGCTACTCTTATGACATGCTGGGCGAAGCCGCCCTGACCGAGGCCGACGCTCAGGCCTACCTAGTTTCCTACCAGCAGGCGATCCACGCCATCGGCAAAGCCTCCAACGGCCGCGGCATCTATGAAGGCCCCGGCATCTCCATCAAACTGTCCGCTCTGCACCCGCGCTACAGCCGCGCGCAGTACGAACGCGTCATGGAAGAACTCTACCCGCGCCTGCTGTCGCTGACCCTGCAGGCGCGCCAGTACGATATCGGCATCAACATCGACGCCGAAGAGGCCGACCGTCTGGAGATCTCGCTCGATCTGCTGGAGAAGCTGTGCTTCGAGCCGCAGCTGGCCGGTTGGAACGGCATCGGCTTCGTGATTCAGGCCTACCAGAAACGCTGCCCGTTCGCCATCGACGCGGTGATCGACATGGCGCAACGCAGCCGTCGTCGCCTGATGATCCGTCTGGTGAAGGGCGCCTACTGGGACAGCGAAATCAAACGCGCCCAGATGGACGGCCTGGAAGGCTACCCGGTTTACACCCGTAAGGTGTACACCGACGTTTCCTACCTGGCCTGCGCCCGCAAGCTGCTGTCGGTGCCGAACCTGATCTATCCGCAGTTCGCCACCCACAACGCCCATACCCTGAGCGCCATCTATCACCTGGCCGGCAACAACTACTACCCTGGCCAGTATGAGTTCCAGTGCCTGCACGGCATGGGTGAACCGCTGTACGAACAGGTGGTGGGTAAAGTGGCCGACGGCAAACTGAACCGCCCGTGCCGCATCTATGCGCCGGTCGGCACCCATGAAACGCTGCTGGCCTACCTGGTGCGTCGCCTGTTGGAAAACGGCGCCAACACCTCGTTCGTCAACCGCATCGCCGACGCCACCCTGCCGCTCGACGAGCTGGTGGCCGATCCGGTCAGCGCCGTGGAAGCCATGGCGGCCAGCGAAGGCCAGATGGGCCTGCCGCATCCGCGCATACCGCTGCCGCGCGAGCTGTATGGCGAGAAACGCACCAACTCCAGCGGTCTGGATCTGTCCAACGAACAGCGTCTGGCCTCGCTGTCCAGCGCCCTGCTCACCAGCGCCAGCCATCCGTGGCGCGCGGAACCTATTATCGACGCCGAGTTGGATCAGGGCGTGGAACAGCCGGTGATCAACCCGGCCGAGCCGGGCGATGTGGTCGGCTACGTGCGTGAAGCCACCGAAGGCGAAGTCAGCCGCGCGCTCGACGCCGCCGCGGCCGCCGGCCCAATCTGGTTCGCGACACCGCCAACGGAGCGCGCCGCGATCCTCGAACGCGCCGCCGAACTGATGGAAAGCCAGCTGCAAAGCCTGCTGGGCATTCTGGTGCGCGAAGCGGGTAAAACCTTCAACAACGCCATCGCCGAAGTGCGTGAAGCGGTCGACTTCCTGCACTACTACGCCGGCCAGGTGCGCGACGATTTCGCCAACGACAGCCACCGCCCGCTGGGCCCGGTAGTCTGCATCAGCCCGTGGAACTTCCCGCTGGCGATCTTCACCGGCCAGATCGCCGCCGCGCTGGCAGCAGGCAACAGCGTGTTGGCCAAACCGGCCGAGCAAACGCCGCTGGTGGCCGCTCAGGCGGTGCGCATCCTGCTGGAAGCCGGTATTCCGCAAGGCGTGCTGCAGCTGCTGCCAGGCCAGGGTGAAACCGTCGGCTCGACGCTGGTCAACGACGCCCGCGTACGCGGCGTGATGTTCACCGGCTCCACCGACGTCGCCGGCATTCTGCAGCGCAGCATCGCCGGTCGTCTGGATCCGCAGGGCCGTCCAACGCCGCTGATCGCCGAAACCGGCGGCCTGAACGCCATGATCGTAGACTCTTCCGCCCTGACTGAACAGGTCGTCACCGACGTGGTGGCCTCCGCCTTCGACAGCGCCGGCCAACGCTGCTCCGCGCTGCGTATCCTGTGCATTCAGGAAGACGTGGCCGAACACACGCTGCAGATGCTGCGCGGCGCGATGGCCGAATGCCGCATGGGCAACCCGGAGCGCCTGTCCACCGACGTGGGCCCGGTGATCGACGCCGAAGCCAAAACCGGCATCGAGCGCCACATCCAGGCGATGCGCGCCAAAGGCCGCAAGGTGTACCAGGCCGCCAAAGGTAGCACGCAGGATGAAAAAGAGTGGGCGCGCGGCACCTTCATCAAGCCGACGTTGATCGAGCTCGACAGCTTCGACGAGCTGCAGAAAGAGATCTTCGGCCCGGTGCTGCACGTCGTACGCTTCCAGCGCAGCAACCTGGACGCGCTGGTCGATCAGATCAACGCCGCCGGTTACGGCCTGACGCTGGGCATTCACACCCGTATCGATGAAACCATCGCCCGGGTGACCGAGCGCGCCAAGGTCGGCAACCTGTACGTTAACCGCAACATGGTGGGCGCAGTGGTCGGCGTGCAGCCGTTCGGCGGCGAAGGCCTGTCGGGCACCGGCCCGAAAGCCGGCGGCCCGCTGTACCTGTACCGTCTCTTGGCCAACCGGCCGGACGACGCGCTGCAGCGCACGCTGCAGCGCCAGGACGAGGAGCGCCCAATGGAAGCCACCGCACGGCCGCAGCTGCTGGGCGCGCTGCAATCGCTGGAGAAATGGGCGGTCACCAGCCAACACGGCGAACTGGCGGCATTGGCGCAGCGCTATGCGGAACTGGGCCAGGGCGGCACCGTCCGTCCGCTGCCAGGGCCGACCGGCGAGCGCAATACCTATGCCCTGTTGCCGCGTGAACGCGTGCTGTGCCTGGCGGATAACGAAGCCGATGCGCTGATCCAGCTGGCCGCCGTGCTGGCGGTCGGCAGCTGCGCGCTGTGGCCGGAAGCGGAACTGCAGCGCAATCTGTTCCGCCGCTTGCCGAACGATGTGCAGGCGCGTGTCGCCTTCAGCAAAGACTGGCAGCAGGATAAGGTTGAGTTCGACGCCGCCATCTACCACGGCGATGCCGACCAACTGCGCACCCTGTGCGAGCAGATCGCCCAGCGCGGCGGCGCCATCGTTTCGGTGCAGGGCTTCGCCCACGGGGAAACCAACATTCTGTTGGAGCGCCTGCTGATCGAACGTTCGCTGAGCGTCAACACCGCCGCCGCCGGCGGCAACGCCAGCCTGATGACCATCGGTTAACGCATCGTCAAGGCGGCGACACGTCGCCGCCTGATTTGCTTACCGCTACGCAAACCCTGCACTCGTGCAGGGTTTTTTATTGTCCGCCGCCCGGCCAGTCGTTAGCGTATTAATCTCCTTGCCTGAGAGTGTGTATGGTGTGTAGATTAAGGACGATAACATCGTGAAGAGTTCAGAGCTGATCGCGCTGCTGGAAAGCCACGGCTGGGTATTGCGGCGGGTAAAAGGCAGCCACCATCAATTCAAACATCCCGATTTTGCGCTGATCATCACCGTGCCGCACCCAAACAAAGATCTCAAGCTGGGCACGCTGCGGCAGATACTTAAAGACGCGGGGTTAACTGCACTTCACATCGCCACGCGTTAGACAGGAGAAACCATGTTTTATCCCGCTTACATCCATACCGAATCAGACGGCAGCGCCAGCGGTTTCTTTCCCGATGTCCCCGGTTGTTATTTCGCCGGCGCCAGCCTGGACGACGCCTTTGCCGATGCCCAAAGCGCGCTGGATGCGCACTTTGAGTTGTTGAGCGAAGACAATCAGCCGATACCGCGTCCGCGGGCCGTCGCCGTGCATCTTGCCAAAAACGCGGAATCCTTCGAGGGGGGGCAGTGGCTGTTGATCGCTATCAATATGGATAAGTTTGACGGCCGGGCCGAGCGAATCAATATCACGCTGCCCCACCGACTGTTAAGCCGCATTGATTCTCTGGTTCGGCAACATCCTGGATACGGCAGCCGCAGCGGGTTTCTCGCCGCCGCCGCGCGAAATGAATTGTTGAAAGTGGAGTGAACGCAGTCGGGGGAAGCTCCCCCGCCGCCTTATTGATTCAGAAACTTGTCGAGGAATTGCTGGGTGCGCTGGTGCTGCGGGTTGGCGAACAGCGCTTTGGCCGGGCCCTGTTCGACGATGCGGCCATGGTCCATAAAGATAACCCGGTCGGCCACGTCGCGGGCGAAGCTCATCTCATGGGTGACAATCACCATGGTGCGTTTCTCTTCCGCCAGTGAGCGCATGGTATTGAGCACTTCCCCCACCAGCTCGGGATCGAGCGCCGAGGTCGGCTCATCGAACAAAATCACCTCCGGCTGCATCGCCAGCGCGCGCGCAATAGCCACCCGCTGTTGCTGCCCACCGGACAGCCGCCGCGGATAGGCCTGCTCTTTGCCGCTCAGCCCCACCTTGGCCAGCAACGCGCGAGCGCGCTGTTCAGCGCTGGTTTTTGCTTCGCCCTTGACGATAACCGGCCCTTCGATAATGTTTTCCAGCACCGAACGATGCGGGAACAGGTTGAAGTTCTGGAACACGAAGCCGACCTGCTGACGCAGCGCACGCACCTGGTTCTTCTGTTTGCTCAGCGGTTTGCTGCCGTCGATCAGGATATCGCCGACGCGAATGGTGCCGGAATCCGGCTCCTCCAGCAGGTTGATGCAACGCAACAAGGTGGTTTTCCCCGAACCGCTCGGCCCGATGATCGCCACCACTTCGCCGGCGTCCACCGCCAGATCGATTCCATGCAGCACCGTCTGACCCTTGAACTGCTTGGTCAACTGTTTAACTTCAATGGCACTCATGCGTTACTCCTGATCCTGGCGATTTACGTGGGCTTCCAGACGGTTTTGCAGTGCGGAAAGCAGGGTCGCCATCACCCAGTAAATCAGCGAGGCCGCCAGGTACATGGTGAACACTTCCAGCGTGCGCGAGGTGATCAGCTGCGCCTGACGGAACAGTTCCGGTACCTGAATGGTGGCGGCCAGCGAGGTGTCCTTCACCAGACCGATAAAGCTGTTGCCGAGCGGCGGCAAGGCGGTGCGCGCCGCCTGCGGCAGGATCACCCGGCGCAGAGTTTGCCAGCGGGTCATGCCGATGCTGGCGGCGGCTTCCCACTGCCCTTTATCGATCGACGAAATCGCCGCGCGCAGCGTTTCCGAGGTGTAGGCGGCGGTATTGAGCGACAGGCCAATCAGCGCCGCCGGGAAGGGATCGAATTCGATGCCGAACTGCGGCAGACCGTAATAGATCATAAACAGCTGGGCGATCAACGGCGTGCCGCGGAACAGCGACACGTAAATGCGCGACAGCCACGACAGCGGCCACAGCGGCGAAAGGCGCATCAGCGCCAGCAGAAAACCGAGCAGCAATCCCAACGCCATCCCGCCCAGGCTGAGCTGAAGCGTCAGTATGGCGCCCTTCAATAAAAATGGCGCTGAATCCAGCGCCAGTTGAATACTTTCGTGCATTATTTAGTTACGTCCGCGCCAAACCATTTCTCGGAGATCTTCGCCATCGTGCCGTCTTTTTGCATCTCGGCGATCGCCTGATCAATCGCGGCCAGCAGCTCTGGGTTATTTTTGCGCAGCGCCACGCCGGACTCCTGACGAGAGAACGCCGGGCCGGCTACCGCCAGCGTATCACCGGTTTTCTTCACCAGATCCAGCGCCGCCAGACGATCCACCAGAATGGCGTTGATGCGGCCAACGCGCAGATCCTGATACTTGGTCGGGTCGTCGTCGTAGGTACGCACGTCCACGCCCTGCACGTTCGCGCGCAGCCACTGTTCATAGTTGGTGCCAAGACCCACGCCAACCTTCTTGCCCTTCAGGTCTTCCGGCTTGGTGATGGTGCCTTCGTTGCCTTTCTTCACCAGCGCCTGAATACCGGAAACGGTGTAAGGGGTGGAGAAGTCATATTTCTTCTTGCGCTCATCGGAGAGGGTCACCTGGTTGATGACCACGTCGATACGTTTCGAGTCCAGCGAAGCCAGCATGCCGTCCCATTTGGTCGGGTTCAGCTTGGCTTTCACGCCCAGGTGTTCCGCCAACGCGTTGGCGAAATCCACTTCGAAACCGGTCAGCTTGCCGTCTTCACCCTGGAAGCTGAACGGCGGATAGGTGCCTTCCAACCCGACGATCAGCGTACCGCGCTGTTTCACCTGCTGCAGCAGATTGTCGGCGGCATAGGTTTGCGTCGACAAACCGGCGGCCAACGCGACACCCACTACGCCCAACAGCCATTGACGACGAACTTTCGCAAACATCATAAACACCCCTGTGTGTTATTTATCTTTTTTGATATCAGCACTTTAACAGTGCGTCCGTCCGCATAAAGGAATATAACTTTATAAATATAGTTCAAAATGGAATAACAAGCGGTATTTACACCTGCGGATGATAGGCGAACAGCGCCGGCGCACCGCCGGTGTGAACGAACAGAATAGGCCCCTCATCGCGGAAACGCCGCTGGGCGATGCCGTCGATCAAACCGGCCATCGCCTTGCCGGTGTATACCGGGTCCAGCAACACGCCCTCTTGCTGCGCCAGCAACTGCACCGCCGCCATGCCTTCTTCATTCGGCATGCCGTACTGCGGCGCGAAGTAATCGTCCCACAGCGCGATCGGCGCCAGTTCGTCGATATTCAGCGAACAAGCCAGGGCCTTTTGGATCTGCTCAACCTTCGGCAGCTGATCGATCACGGTGCGCGAAACCGTCACGCCGATCAGCTCGGTTTCCGGCAACAGCTGCTGCAGCCCCACCGCCAGCCCGGCGTGGGTACCGGCGCTGCCGGAGGCCACCACCACCGAGCTGAACGCCACGTTGCTGCGCTGGCTCTGCTCAGCGATTTCCAATGCGCACTGCACATACCCCAACGCGCCCAGCGCATTGGAGCCGCCCACTGGCACCACGTAAGGTCGGAAGCCCTGCGCTTCAAGGCGCATAGCCAGTTCCGCCAGCTGCTGCTGCGGATCGTGCAGCGCTTCGCACATCACCACTTCGGCGTTGAACAGGCCGAGCAGCAGGCGGTTGCCGTTAGTCAGATAATTTTCTGCACGGGTGTCGATAGGATTTTCCAACAGCGCGACGCAATGCAGGCCCAGCTTCGCCGCCACCGCCGCCGTCTGGCGCACGTGGTTGGATTGAATGGCACCGGCGGTGACCAGCGTGTCGGCGCCTTGGCGCAGGGCGTCGGCGGCCAGAAACTCAAGCTTTCTCAGCTTGTTGCCGCCCATTGCCATAGGAGTGACGTCGTCACGTTTAAGGTAAATATCGCGGCCGAGGTAATCGGAAAGACGGGACAGCTTTTCCAGCGGTGTGGCGGTGCCAACCAGGTCCAGGCGCGGGAATTGCGCCAGTTGTTGTTGCAGGTTCACTTCTTCCCCCCAGGGAATCGAATATCAACATCTGATAACCGATAGATTTAGCAGATGTGAACTGAATAATCATCCTTTATCACGGGGGAAACAGCCAGCCCCGGCCCAACGGGCCGGGGTAAAGCTCAGTAGCTGCGCTGCCAGGCGAGATACTGATCGTATTTGCGCAGCGCAATGCGGTAGTTGTTGTGCGCCGCGGAAGGCAGATCGTCGATGATGCGCTGATGGCTGGCGCTGTTGGCGAACTTGTCCGCCGGGTAGTTGCGCGCCACCAGCATTTCGTCCAGCCGGCGCAGCCGCACCACATACTCGCGGATGGTGCTGTGGCTCATCTCGGTCTGTTCGAACAGATACTGTTTGAACGCCATGATGTCGAAATAGCTCGGGTGGCTGTTGCAGGAGATCTCGCTGCAAAAGCGGCACAGCGCGGTCAGCTCATGCTGTACGTTCAGCCAGACCGCGTCGTCGATCGGCTGATCCATGCGCGCGATGGCTTCTTTATTGATGATCTTGCCGCGAAACACCAGCGCCATGCGGTCCAACAGTTTACCGCACTGGGAGCAATGGGTCTGGCTGTGCTTGTAATCTTTCAGGTAACGGCTAAGCGGCCGTTTTTTCAACAGTATTCCTGGCATAAGGGGCAGTCCGATTGTCGCATGAGTCTTCGAGTTGAGGGGGCGGCGAGCCACCGTCAGGTATCGTTCGCCAGCCGCGCGCGCAGCCGTTTGATCGCCTGACTGTGCAGTTGGCTGACGCGGGATTCCCCGACGTCCAGCACGGCGCCGATCTCCTTGAGGTTCAACTCTTCCTGGTAATACAGCGTCAGCACCATTTTTTCGCGCTCCGGCAACGCCTCGATGGCGTCGATCACTCGCTGGCGCAGGCTGCCTTCCAACAGGTGATGCAGCGGGTTGGCCTCTTCATGCCCTTCCAGCATCGGTTCCGCGTTCTCGCCATGCTCCTCGCGCCATTCGTCGTAGGAGAAAAGCTGGCTGTTATTGGTGTCCAACAGAATTTGACGGTACTCATCCAGCGAGATATTCAGCGTCTGCGCCACTTCCGTCTCGCTCGCCGGACGGCCATAACGCTGTTCCAGTTGCCGCATCACCTGTGCGACCTCGCGCGCATGGCGCCGCACGCTGCGCGGCACCCAGTCGCGGCTGCGCAGCTCGTCGAGCATCGCGCCGCGAATGCGCTGCACCGCATAGGTGGTAAAGGCGGTTCCCTGTAGGGCGTCATAACGCTCAACGGCGTTCAATAACCCGATTCCCCCGGCCTGCAGCAAATCGTCGAGCTCCACGCTGGCGGGCAGCCTGACCTGCAGGCGCAACGCCTCGTGGCGCACTAACGGGACGTAGCGCAGCCAGAGAGAATTTTTGTCCATCACGCCTTCGGCGGTATACAGATCGCTCACTATGTCTTAAACCTGCGGATAAGAGAGTCAGCGCTATTATGCTTAGGGGGCGAAATGCCAATCGGCTGAACAGTCGCACAAAAGAGGCTTTATTTGCGCCATGTAATAACCGCGCGGTGCGCGAACATAAAAAAACCCCGCCGAAGCGGGGTCTTTTTGCGACAGTTAATCGGGAGAGACGATTAACGCAGCAGGGACAGTACGTTCTGAGTAGACTGGTTAGCCTGTGCCAGAACAGAGGTGCCAGCCTGTTGCAGGATGTTGGCACGGCTCATGTTGGACACTTCGGTCGCGTAGTCAGCGTCCTGGATACGAGACTGAGAAGCAGCCAGGTTGTTCACGGTGCTGTTCAGGTTGTTGATAACAGAATCGAAACGGTTCTGTACCGCACCCAGGGAAGAACGCAGACCGTCAACCTGTGCCAGCGCTTTGTCCAGGGTAGCCAGTGGATTTTTAACACCAGCGTCAGTGCCGGAATCAGTCACTTTACCGTCATCAGCAACTTTAGCTTTGGTGTAAGCAACATCACCTGTTGCATCATCTTTGGTTGCGATGAAGTAAGCTGCTTTACCGTCTGCGTCGGTACCTGAAACCAGAGTCTGGCCTTTAGCCAAGCCAGTCACATCAGCGTCAGCCTGTTTTGTTGCATCGCTATCAACAGTGATCTTGGTACCAGTAGCGATTTCAGCGCCTGCTTTTGCAGATTTAGTAGTAACGTCGAAAGTATCCAGGCCCAGTTGCTTAGCGTCGATTTTTTTCAGGTCGATATCGATGGTTTCGCCGTCGTTAGCGCCAACCTGAATAGTCAGTTTCTGATCGCTGCTCAGCACTTTCACGCCGTTGAAGTCAGTCTGCTCGGAGATGCGGTTGATTTCAGCCAGACGCTGAGTGACTTCGTCCTGGATGGATTTCAGGTCGCTGGTGGAGTTAGAACCGTTCAGAGCCTGTGCGGTCAGACGACGAATGTTCTGCAGGTTGTCGTTAACTTCGTTCAGTGCGCCTTCAGTGGTCTGTGCCAGAGAGATACCGTCGTTGGCGTTACGGGAAGCCTGAGTCAGGCCTTTGATGTTAGCGGTGAAACGGTTGGAGATCGCCTGACCCGCAGCGTCGTCTTTAGCGCTGTTGATACGCAGACCGGAAGACAGACGCTCAATCGCAGTGCCCAGAGAAGACTGAGATTTGTTCAGGTTGTTCTGCGCCATCAGAGACAGGCTGTTAGTGTTGATTACTTGTGCCATTGTTTGCTTTCCTTACGAGTCAGTTGCGTTCTTCGCAACACAGTTAAAAGGTTCGGGCTTATTTGCCCACGGCGTCAACCACCGTCCCCTCAGGTATCGGCCCTCCCCCAACAACCTTTAGAATTTTTTTATTTTTTTTTGCGTCTGCGGCAATGGCGGAAATAACGCGCTTTTTCCCTCTTCTATTGCGCCATCGGTTTTTTGTTTTTTTCGGTAAACTTTTTCATCACTGAGCCGATAACGCGTAAAGCGAATAAAGTCATCATCAAGGAGAATTACACATGGCAACGATCAGTTCATTAGGTCTCGGCTCAGGACTCGACCTCAACGGCTTGCTGGATAAGCTGACTAAAGCGGAACAACAGCGCCTGACCCCTTACACCACCAAACAGTCCAGCTATAACGCACAGCTGACCGGTTACGGCACGCTGAAAGGTGCACTGGAAAAGTTCGACAATCTCAGCAAAGAGATGGCGAAAGAGGACTCCTTTAAAGCCACCACCGCCACCGAACACGACGCCTTTAAAATCACCACCAACGCCAAGGCAGTGCCGGGCAACTACGTGGTGGAAGTGAACAAACTGGCTCAGGCGCAAACCCTGACCACGCAGGCGAAAGTCAGCGACCAGGGCGCTAAATTAGGCGCTGAAGGCGTGACGGACCGCTCATTGACCATCACCGCCGGCAATCCGCCTAAAGAAACCAAGATCCCGCTCAGCGACGATCAAACCTCGCTGCTGGAGCTGCGCGACGCCATCAACGGCGCCAAAGCCGGCGTCACCGCCAGCATCATGCGCGTCGGCGACAACGACTATCAGTTGGCGGTCAGCTCTTCCACCACCGGCGAAAACAATAAGATTTCTCTGCAGGTCGATAATGACGACAAGCTGGGCGATATCCTGAACTACAACGCCACCCGCGGCACTGGCACCGCCATGAAGCAGACGGTTGCGCCGCAGGATGCGGAGCTGATGGTAAACGGCACCGCTATCAAGCGCAGCACCAACTCGATCAGCGATGCCCTGCAGGGTGTCACCATCGATCTGAAAACCAAAACCAAAACCGATGAGCCGCAACATCTGGTGATCAGCACCAACACCGCCGGCACCACCGACAAGATCAAAGAGTGGGTCGACAGCTATAACTCGCTGCTGGACACCTTTAATGCGCTGACCAAATATACCCCGGTGAAAACCGGCGAAGCGCCAAACCCAACCAACGGTCCGCTGCTCGGCGACAACACCCTGCGCGGCGTTCAGTCGTCGATCAAAAGCGCCCTCAGCGGAGTCCAAGATAACCCGGAGTTGAAAGGCCTGGGCAACCTCGGCATCTCCACCAACACCAAAACCGGCAAGCTGGAAATCGACAGCGCCAAGCTGAAAAAAGCGATGGATGAAAAACCGGATCAGGTCACCAACTTCTTCGTCGGCAACGGCAAAGACACCGGCATGGCCACCGAGATCCACAACGAGATCCAAAGCTACATCAAATCCGGCGGCATCATCGAGAACTCGACCAAGAGCATTAACACCAACCTCGATCGCCTGAACAGCCAGATCACCACGGTCACCGCCAGCATTCAGAGCACCATCGACCGCTATAAACAGCAGTTCGTTCAGCTGGATACCATGATGTCGAAAATGAACGGCACCAGTAACTATTTGGCTCAACAGTTCAAGTAACCCTTAATCAGGTAAAGAAACAACATGTATAACCGTAGCGGCACTCAGGCCTACGCACAGGTCAGTCTGGAAAGCGGCGCCATGAGCGCCAGCCCGCACCAGTTAATCGTGATGTTGTTCGACGGGGCGCTCAGCGCCCTGCTTCGCGCACGCATTTTGATGAACCAGGGCGATATCGCAGGCAAAGGCATGGCGCTGTCCAAAGCCATCAACATCATCGACAACGGCCTGAAAAGCGGCCTCGACCATCAACAGGGCGGCGAGATCGCCGAAAACCTGGCGGCGCTGTATGACTATATGAAACGCCGGCTGATGCAGGCCAACCTGCACAACGACGAAGAGGCGATCGCCGAAGTGGTCAAGCTGCTGGAAAACATCGCCGACGCCTGGCGCCAGATCGGCCCCAACTACCACCCTTCGCAGGACGCCGTGTAATGGAACGTCAACAACAGCTCTTAGCCGCTTATCAACAAATCTATGCCCTGAGCAGCCAGATGATCGCGCTGGCGCAGACCGGGCGCTGGGAAGAGCTCGTTGAGCTCGAATTCGCCTACGTGACGGCGGTGGAAAAAACCGCCGCCTTTACCGGCCAGGCCGGCCCGTCAATGGCGTTGCAGGAGATGCTGCGCAATAAGTTGCAGCAAATTCTCGACAACGAAACCGAACTAAAACGCCTGCTGCAGCAGCGCATGGATGAGCTGAAAATGCTGATCGAACAGTCCACGCGCCAAAACGTGGTCAATAATACCTATGGTCAGTTTAACGACCGTTCGCTGCTGTTGGGGGAGCCACAGGTCCGATAAGATCGACAATACCGGCGAAAATGGATTAAATAGCACTATGCGCTATTACTCTCGGGTTAGGTTAGGATATTAATCTATGGCATTTGAATTATTCAGTTTATGGGTAATTGGTAAAATGCGCGCTTTGAGCTTTGCTCTCACTTTAATGGATAAACATCATCCCGACACGGACGTTTTCTGTTCAGCAGGAAATTGATTTTTGATAGATAAAACTCGCCGCTGTGTTTCACGGCCCATGGAAAAATGTTGCTCCGACGCTGATCAAAGCGTAAAGATATTCTCAGATAATGGCTGCGAAATGAATATCGATGGAACGTACAATTAATCTCTGTCCTGGAATTGGTGCCTCAGCGCACATCATTCAGCATACTGAATTATTATTCCCTTCAGTCTATTTTGAGCAACCACATCTGTATCTGATACAACAAGGCCATAAGCGCGTGCGCTGGCAACAACAGGAAGTGGTGGCTCATCCCGGCGAGCTGTTGATTATCGACGGCGGTCAAACGGTGGACATTATTAATGGCCCATCCGAAGAAGGTGTTTTCAGCTGTCAGTTGCTGACCTGCGATCCGCTGCTGCTCAACGTCCAGCCGCCGGTAGAAGAAATGCCGCCATCGATGCCGTTCGACGCCGTCCTGACGCTGCGCAACCTGCCCTGTGCCCTGAAACACAGCTTTGAGACCACCAGCCTGGCACTGGCGCTTCGGCAGCGTTTTCCCACCCTCATCGTGCGGCACAAAATGCTGGAAATTCTGCTGTGGTTGGCCCAGTTCGGTATTCGCTTCATCCATAACGAAGCCAAGGATCTCACGCAGCGCGTGCGCCGCTGCCTGGCGACCGATCCGCACAGCATTTGGACAGCGGCCAAAGTCGCGGAAAGCCTGTCGATGAGCGAAGTGATGCTGCGTCGCAAACTGTCGATGGAAAATACCGCGTTGCGCAATCTGATGATCGACGTGCGTATGAGCAGCGCGCTGGCCCTGCTGCAGTCGACCGACTGGCCTATCTCCGCCATTGCGCAACATGTCGGCTATGAAAGTGCGTCGCGTTTCGCCGAACGTTTTCGTAAACGCTTCGGTTTTGCGCCTACCGCCATTCGCGGCCACCAGAGAATTATGGAGCCCGGCCTCCAGGGGGGCGAGGCGATAGTCGCCGGAGAAACCTAAATAGACGCGCAACAAAACGGTTTTATTTAACACAAGCCCTTAACGGTTGTAACAATGCTGAGATACGCTATGTAACGTCCACCCGCCGAACAGCGAATTAAACGATGCATAATGAAAAGCGGTTATTTTCTCTGGCAATAATGTTGTTGGGGCTGTGGCTGTTGGCACTACTGTATGAAGAAGACATGATGCGCTTACTTGCCGCACAATAAGACGACCAGGCTTTTTATCGCCTGGTCAGACTTCAATCCAGTTTGACCAAAATGCCAATTAACACGGCGAGCACCGTCAACATTAAAATACTGATCAAACGCCATCTGGATTCGCTTTTACTGCTCATTGACCCGTCTCGAATAATAACCCTACTAATAAGGTTATAATAAACGCTCGCCTGCGCATTCAATAAGCCCGGCAGCACAGGTTTCATCCCTCTATTCGGTGCATTGCCCTCCCTTTCCCGCCGGTGCGGGCACCGGTCATGGCCGATGCGACATCGACGGCGCAACAAGCGCCAATTTTCCCGGCAGCTCCGCCACCAGTTTGTCCACCGCCAGCCGCACCTTAAGCGGCTGATAAGGCATAAAGGGCCACACAACGCTCACCGGAAAACTGAGGCTGGACTCACCGCGCATGACCTCCGTCAACGTCCCCGCCATCAACCGATCACGCACCAGCCACTCCGGCAGCCACGCAATGCCGGCACCGGCGGAAACCGCATCGACGATCCCCTGCATATCATCCATCATCATCTTGGCCGGCGGCCTGAACGACCGGAGTTCACCGTCTGCGCCGCGCAGCTGCCAGGGCAACACGACGCCGCCGTGTAAATACCCGACGGCCTGATGCCGGCTTAACGCTTCCGGCGTCCTGGGCTCGCCGTGGCGCTGTACGTAATCGGGCGAGGCGCAGAGGATCATGCCGTGTTCCCCCAGTCGCCGGGCAACCAGACTGCCGCTGTCCGCCAGCTCACCGATGCGCACCGCCAGATCGAATCCCTCGTCGATCAGATCGATCCTGCGATCGCTGAACGACATCTCCAGCGTCAATAGCGGGTGCTCATTCGCCAGCGCCGTCAGCAAGGGCGCAATGCACAGATGGCCAAACAATACCGGCACCGAGACTCTGAGGCGGCCGCTGACCTGCATCTTGCCGCTGTCCAGCTGATTTTCCGCCGCCTGCACATTCGCCAACGCCTGCCGGCAATGTTCATAGTACAACGCCCCTTCATCTGTCAGGCTCAGGCTGCGCGTGGTGCGCATAAACAACATGACCCCGAGCCGATCCTCCAGGCGCGACACGATTTTGCTGACCGCAGAACGGGTCAGATGAAGCTTGTCTGCGGCGGCGGCAAAACTGCCGCCTTCCGCCACGGCGACAAAAGCCGGCAGTGCGCTGAGATCGCTTTTCATCTTATGTTTCCAATTTGGAATCAATAATGTGAAAACCTATCACCACTGGTGAATACTAAGCAATGATAACCTGCAGTCATTCCGGTACTCCCGGTGAAATCCACAGATTACCGTCAGAGGACAACCACATGAAAAATATACTGGTGCTCAAATCCAGCATTATGGGAAACGACTCGCAGACCAATACCCTGATTGATCATTATCTGGCGGAACGTCGGGCCAAAGGATATGACGATAAGATCGTCGAACACGACCTGGCGGCGTTGGATCTGCCGGTATTGGACGGCGAGCTGTTCAGCGCGCTGCGCGGCGCGGAAAACACCAGCCAACGCGCCAAAGCGGCGGTGGCGCTCTCCGATCGACTGATTGCCGAACTGAAAGAGAGCGATCTACTGCTGATCGGCGCGCCGATGTACAACCTCAACGTACCGACCCAGCTGAAGAACTGGTTCGATCTGGTGGCCCGCGCCCGGGTAACGTTCAACTACACCGCCACCTATCCGGTTGGGTTGGTCGAGGGCGTCAATGCGCTGGTGTTCAGTTCACGCGGCGGCGTGCACGTCGGTCAGCCAACCGACGCCGTGACGCCCTACCTGCGCTCGGTGCTGGGGCTGATGGGAATTGGCGACGTGCAATTTATCTATGCTGAAGGGCTGGACATGAAACCGCACGGCCACGCTCAAGGGTTGGCGAATGCTCACGAGCGGATCGCAGAATTGGATGGCTGAGGTAAACGTACAACGGCATTGATTTGTTATAACATAACAAATATGATAACCGCGTCGGCGCCACTTCGAGCGGGCGTCGACGCTCCTACATTACACAAATGTTTTATCGCACCTTCAACCAGCTATTTCGATAGCTGGTTTTTTTTGTCCATCGGCTGGGGCCACGACGTCAATATTGCCGGGCGACGCGTTTCATCTCTCGCTCGCCGGGCGACTGCGTCTTCACGGACAGCGGTGCGACAAACGCTTTCCATTCTTTGCTGCTTTCCTGCTGAGCCGCATTCTTTTGGGCCGATGAATAATCATCGTTTTGCCCAGCGCATCCTGACAACGCTATCAAGGCCAGAACAAAACACCGTGATTTGCACATAATCATATCCCTATCAACAACAGTCGCTATAGGGTAACAGCGCCGAGCAAAATTTCACTGAAAAATGACCGGCATGCTCATCACACCGGCATATTCATGATGTCCTGGTAGGCCGCCACCAGCTTGTTGCGCACCTGGACGCCCAATTGCAGAGATACCGACGATTTTTGCAGATCGACCATCACATCGTTCAGGCTGATGCCCGGCACGCCCAGCTCGAAATCCTGCGCCTGTTTGCGCGCCGTTTGCTGCGTCTCGCTGATCTTACCGAGCGCAGCGGTCAGTTCACTGGCGAAACTAACGCCCTGCGGCGCCGCATTTTGCCCCATCTTGCCGGCCTGAACCGCCATGGTCTGCATCTGCTGCAGCACCCCTTCAATGCCCTGAATCGCCATCTGACCCTCAATCATTTCGTCTTGCCGGGTGAAGTTTCACCCTGCACTTCTCCAATGATGCACACCCTAGCACAGCGTTTTCAGAGCTAAAGCGGTTAATTAACTGCAAAAAACCCGGCTTATCGGGCAATCAGAATCATCTGATAAGGCGAATAATGGCCTGCCCAGAAATGGGAGCGCCGCTATTTAGAAGATATGTGTATCAGGGAGTCTGTTTTGTCACACAACGCTAACCATACCGTTCATCAGCCTGGCAGGGAGCTGCTCAGCGGCCCGTACGGGATCGTGAGCGCCATTGAAGGACGAGACCTAAAATGAGTGCTTCGATAACCGCCGGCGAAAGCCGCGACAACGGCCTGCAGGCCATCTGGAATCGTCTGCGCGCCAACCCGAAATTTCCGTTGCTGGTCGCCGCCTCCGCCGCGATCGCGATCGTCGTCGCACTGCTGTTGTGGGTGAAAAGCCCCGACTACCGCGTGCTGTACAGCAATCTGAACGACCGCGACGGTGGTGCCATCGTCACTCAGCTGACGCAGATGAACATCCCTTACCGCTTTGCCGAAAATGGCGCGGCGCTGCTGATCCCGGCGGAAAAAGTGCATGAAACCCGTCTGCGTCTGGCGCAGCAAGGGCTGCCAAAAGGCGGCGCTGTCGGTTTCGAACTGCTGGATCAGGAAAAATTCGGCATCAGCCAGTTCAGCGAGCAGATCAACTATCAGCGCGCCCTTGAAGGCGAGCTGTCGCGCACTATCGAATCGCTGGGACCGGTGCAAAACGCCCGCGTTCACCTGGCGTTACCTAAGCCTTCACTGTTCGTGCGCGAACAAAAATCCCCTTCCGCCTCGGTGACGCTGACTCTGCAACCGGGCCGCGCCCTGGACGACGGCCAGATCAACGCCATCGTTTATATGGTGTCGAGCAGCGTTGCCGGCCTACCGCCAGGCAACGTGACCGTCGTCGATCAGGCCGGACGCCTGCTGACGCAGTCCGACGGTACCGGGCGCGATCTCAACGCCTCGCAGCTGAAATACGCCAACGAAGTGGAAAACGGCTTCCAGCGCCGCATCGAAGCGATCCTGGCCCCGGTGGTCGGCAGCGCCAACGTGCGGGCTCAGGTCACGGCGCAGATCGATTTCGCCACGCGCGAACAAACCGATGAACAGTATCAGCCGAACCAGCAGCCGGACAAAGCCGCTATCCGCTCCCAGCAAACCAGCCTGAGCGAGCAGATCGGCGGGCCACAGGTCGGCGGCGTGCCGGGCGCGCTGTCCAATCAGCCGAGCGCGCCGGCCACCGCGCCGATTGAAACCGCCAAGCCGGCCACCGCGGCGGGCAACAACGCCAACGCGACCGCGCAAAACGCCGCAACCACCCGCAGCGCAGCGGCCAGCGGCGTGCCGCAAAACACCCGACGCGACGCGACGACCAACTACGAGCTTGACCGCACCATCCGCCATACCCAGCAAAAAGCCGGCACCGTGCAGCGTCTGTCGGTCGCCGTGGTGGTCAACTACCTCGGCGTAGACAAAGACGGCAAACCGCAGCCGATGAGCAAAGAGCAGCTGGCGCAGATCGAAGCGCTGGTGCGTGAAGCGATGGGCTATTCCAGCAGCCGCGGCGATACCCTGAACGTGGTCAACACACCGTTTACCGACAGTCAGGTTACCGGCGGTGAACTGCCGTTCTGGCAAAGTCAGTCGTTCATCGATCGTTTGCTCGACGCCGGCCGTTATCTGCTGGTGCTGCTGGTTGCCTGGCTGCTGTGGCGCAAACTGGTGCGGCCGCAGCTGCAACAGCGCCAGGCGGCGCAACAGGCCGCCCTCGCCGCCGCCAACGCCCCTGTCACTAAAACGGTCGACAGCAACAAACCGAGCAACGAGGAGCTGGCGCAGCGTCGCAAATCGCAGCAGCGCGTCAGTGCAGAAGTCCAGAGCCAGCGGATCCGCGATCTGGCTGACAAAGACCCACGCGTGGTCGCTCTGGTAATCCGCCAATGGATGAGTAACGAGATATGAGCCTGACCGGAACCGACAAAAGCGCCATCTTGCTGATGACGCTGGGTGAAGATCGCGCGGCGGAGGTGTTCAAACACCTCTCCTCGCGCGAAGTACAGCTGCTGAGCGGCACCATGGCCGGCATGAGCCAGGTTTCACACAAACAACTCGGCGAAATACTGACCGAGTTTGAAGACGACGCCGAGCAATACGCGGCGCTGAGCGTCAACGCCAGCGACTACCTGCGCTCGGTGCTGGTCAAGGCGCTGGGCGAGGAGCGAGCCGCCAGCCTGCTGGAAGACATTCTCGAATCGCGCGAGACCACCACCGGCATGGAAACGCTCAACTTTATGGAGCCTCAGAGCGCCGCCGATCTGATCCGCGACGAACACCCGCAGATCATCGCCACTATTTTGGTGCACCTCAAACGCGGCCAGGCGGCAGACATCCTGGCCCTGTTCGACGAACGCCTGCGCAACGACGTGATGCTGCGTATCGCCACCTTCGGCGGCGTGCAGCCGGCGGCGTTGGCGGAGCTGACCGAAGTGCTGAACAACCTGCTCGACGGTCAGAACCTCAAGCGCAGCAAAATGGGCGGGGTGCGTACCGCCGCCGAGATCATCAACCTGATGAAAACCCAGCAGGAAGAAGCGGTCATCGACGCGATGCGCGAATACGACGGCGAGCTGGCGCAGAAGATCATCGACGAGATGTTCCTGTTCGAAAACCTGGTGGAAGTCGACGATCGCAGCATCCAACGCCTGCTGCAGGAAGTGGAAGGCGAGTCGCTGCTGATCGCGTTGAAAGGCGCCGAACAGCCGCTGCGCGAGAAGTTCCTCAAGAACATGTCGCAACGCGCCGCCGACATCCTGCGCGACGATCTGGCCAACCGTGGGCCGGTGCGCATGTCGCAGGTGGAGAACGAGCAGAAAGCCATCCTGCTGGTGGTAAGACGCCTGGCGGAAACCGGCGAAATGATCATCGGCGGCGGCGAGGACACCTATGTCTGATCGCATTAACACCCTGCCCTGGCAGCCCTGGTCGCTCAACGATTTGGGCGAGCAGAAACCGGCTCTCGAGCTGCCGCCCTTGCCGGATCTCGAACTTGACGATCCGTCGCCGGACGCGCAGGCCGAATTGCAACAGCAGCTGGCGACGCTGCGCCTGCAGGCAGAGCAACAGGGCCAGCAGCTGGGCTATGCCGACGGCCAGCAAAAAGGGTATGAGGCCGGTTTTCAGTCCGGTCTGGAGGAAGGCCGCCAGCAGGGGCTGCTGGAAGCGCAGCAGCAGCAACAGCCGCTGACCGCTCACTGGCAGCAGTTGGTCACCGAATTCCAGCACACGCTGGACGCACTCGACAGCGTGATCGCTTCGCGGTTGATGCAGCTGGCGCTGACCGCCGCCAAACAGGTGCTGGGCCAGCCGCCGGTGTGCGACGGCACCGCCCTGCTCGCGCAGATCCAACAGCTGATTCAGCAGGAGCCGATGTTCAACGGCAAGCCGCAGCTGCGGGTCCACCCGGACGACTACCAACGCGTCGAACAGCAGCTGGGGGTCACCCTCAGCCTGCACGGCTGGCGCCTGCTGGCGGACGGCGAACTGCACCCGGGCGGCTGCAAGGTCAGCGCCGAAGAAGGCGATCTCGACGCCAGCCTGGCGACGCGCTGGCATGAACTGTGCCGCCTGGCGGCACCAGGAGAAGTCTGATGACCGCGCGTCTCGGCCGCTGGCTGAGCTCTCTGGATACGCTGGAAAAGCGCATCGCCCGCGCGCCGACGGTGCGTCGTTACGGCCGCCTGACCCGCGCCACCGGGCTGGTGCTCGAGGCCACCGGGCTGCAGTTGCCGCTCGGCGCGACCTGCCTCATCGAACGGCACGACGCCGGTGAGGTGCAGGAAGTGGAAAGCGAAGTGGTCGGCTTCAACGGCCAGCGGCTGTTTCTGATGCCGTTGGAAGAAGTGGAAGGCATCGTGCCAGGCGCGCGGGTTTACGCCCGCATCGCGCCGGAAGGCCAAAGCGCCGGCAAACAGCTGCCGCTCGGCCCGGCGCTGCTGGGCCGCGTACTCGACGGCAGCGCCAAACCGCTCGACGGCCTGCCCTCCCCGGAAACCGGTTACCGCGCGCCGCTGATCACCGCGCCGTTCAACCCCTTGCAGCGCACGCCGATCGAGCAGGTGCTGGACGTGGGAGTGCGCACCATCAACGGCCTGCTGACCGTCGGGCGCGGCCAGCGCATGGGCCTGTTCGCCGGCTCCGGCGTCGGTAAGAGCGTATTGCTCGGCATGATGGCCCGTTATACCCAGGCGGATGTGATCGTCGTTGGCCTGATCGGCGAACGTGGCCGCGAGGTGAAAGACTTTATCGAGAACATTCTCGGTGCCGAAGGCCGCGCGCGCTCGGTAGTGATCGCCGCTCCGGCAGACGTGTCGCCGCTGCTGCGCATGCAGGGAGCGGCCTACGCCACCCGCATCGCCGAAGATTTCCGCGATCGCGGGCAGCACGTGCTGCTGATCATGGACTCCCTCACCCGCTACGCCATGGCGCAGCGTGAGATCGCCCTAGCCATCGGCGAGCCGCCGGCGACCAAAGGCTATCCGCCTTCGGTCTTCGCCAAGCTGCCCGCCCTGGTGGAGCGCGCAGGCAACGGCATCAGTGGCGGTGGCTCCATCACCGCCTTCTATACCGTATTGACCGAAGGGGACGATCAGCAGGACCCGATCGCCGACTCGGCCCGCGCCATACTCGACGGCCATGTGGTGCTGTCGCGCCGCCTGGCGGAGGCCGGCCACTACCCGGCGATCGACATCGAAGCGTCGATCAGCCGCGCCATGACGTCGCTGATCGACGAAGAGCATTATCGCCGGGTTCGCACCTTTAAACAGATGCTGGCCAGCTATCAACGCAACCGCGATCTGATCAGCGTCGGCGCCTACGCGGCAGGCAGCGATCCGTTGCTGGACAAAGCGATGACGCTGTATCCGCAGATGGAAGCCTACCTGCAACAGGGCATCTTTGAACGCAGCGGCTATGATGAAGCCTGTCAACAGCTGCAGCAGTTGATTGTTTAACGTCACAGAGGCGCAGAGCGATGAAATCACAGTCACCCCTGATTACCCTACGCGATCTGGCGCAGGATACGGTGGAACAAGCCGCGCAACAGCTGGGCCAGGTACGGCAGGCGCAGCAGGCGGCGGAGCAACAGCTGTCGATGCTGCTCAACTATCAGGACGAATACCGCCAGAAGCTGAATCATACGCTCTGCGACGGCATGGACAGCTCACGCTGGCAAAACTACCAGCAGTTTATCGGCACGCTTGAGCAGGCCATCGACCAGCACCGCCAGCAGCTGCTGCAGTGGGGGCAGAAAGTGGATCACGCGGTGAAGCAATGGCAAGACAAACAACAGCGGCTGAACGCTTTCGAAACCCTGCATACCCGCGCAATGAATGCGGAGCAGCAGCAGGAGAACAAACGGGATCAAAAATTGATGGATGAATTCGCTCAACGCAGCGCACAAAGGAATATCAACCCATGAATCTGAACGCCCTGCCCGGCCTGGCCTTACCCGGCGACGCCGGCGGTCTGACCGAACTGACCTCGGCGCTGGACGAAAGCCAGCTGTCGTCCGCTTTTGCCCAGTTGCTCGGCGCGCGTTTCGCGCCCGCCGCCGATGGCAAACCTCAGCCGGCCACGCTGAGCGCGGACGATGAACGTGCCCCGGCCCTGAGCCGCAACCAGCTCAATCAACTGCTGGCCACCTTCGGCGAGCGCGGCGGTCTGTTGCCGAACCTGTCAACCTCAGCCGACGCGCCTTCACCTGAAGCCGTTGAAGGCGATGCGCCCGCCGCCGGCGATAAACCGACGCAGCCGCCGATCGTCGCCGCCAAAGAGCTGGATGCCGCGACGCTGCAGGCGCTGTACGCCATGCTGCCGGCCGCGATCGTCGCCCAGGCGCAACCGGCCGAAGGCCAACAGTCGCTGCCGATGGAAAACGCTGACGAGGCCACTGCGCTGCAGCCGGGCAACGGCCTGCTGAACATCGCGGCGGCCGGTGATAAAACCCCTGCTCGTTCAGCGGCGCCAGCCGCCCCGACGGTGACCAGCGTTAAAACACCGGCCACCGACGGCGATAACGCTACGGCGGCGCTCACGCAGCCGGCTACCGGCGAACGTGCAAGCACCGCGCAACCGCTGCCGGCCAGCGATGCGCAGCAGCCGCCGACGCTCAATCACGCCGTCGCCCTGGCTGCCGCCAGCCCGACGCAAACGGCCGCCCCGGCCAGCGCACTGGTGAGTGCACCGCCTACGCCGCAGCTCAACGCGCAGCTGGGCAGCCCGGAATGGCAGCAGGCGTTGAACCAACAGGTGCTGATGTTCCACCGCAACGGCCAGCAGAGCGCCGAGCTGCGCCTGCACCCGCAGGAACTGGGCGCTTTGCAGATCACGCTGAAACTGGACGACCAGCAGGCGCAGCTGCACATCGCCTCTGCGCACGGCCAGGTGCGTGCGGCGGTGGAAGCGGCGATGCCGCAGCTGCGCCACGCGCTGGCGGAGAGCGGTATCAACCTGGGGCAGAGCAGCGTGGGCGGCGAATCCACGCCGCACTGGCAACAGGCGCAACAGCAGGCTTCCAACGGCCAGGGGCGTTCCAGCTATGCTGAACATCATGGCGGCGAGGCGGCAGCAGCCGACAACGTCAGCGCGCCGGTGGCGCTGCAGCGCATGGCCAGTGCGGTCAACGGCGTCGATATTTTCGCCTGAGCCGCCGCAAACGCCCAAGCTGGCACCCATTTGCGCGTTTATTCAGGCTATTGCACGCCGCAATAGACGCGATAATACCTTTACATGTCATGCGTGCGGCTTTGCTGCGCGCTATGCTCGCCGCCTCGCAGGCCGCGGGTGGAACAACAGGAATTAGATTTGGCTATGTCTCAGAACTCCCTTCCGGCAGCACCGAAACGCCCCCTTCTGGTCATCCTGCTGGTGTTGATCAGCGTCGTCGCCTGTGGCGCCGCGGGTTACAGCTGGTGGCTGCTGCAACAGCATAAAAACGGCGCCGAACCGGCCGCCGTCAAAGAACAACCGCCGGCGGCGCCGGTGTTCATGCCGCTCGACACCTTTACCGTCAATCTGGTGACGCCGGACAACAACCCGGATCGCGTGCTGTACATCGGCCTCACGCTGCGTCTGCCGGACGAAAGTACCCGCCGTCAGCTGAACGATTTTCTGCCGGAAGTGCGCAGCCGTCTGCTGATGCTGCTTTCCCGCCAGGAAGCGAGCCAGCTGGCCAATGAACAAGGGAAGCAACAGTTGGTGGCGCAGATTAAGGATGTGCTCAGCCCGCCGCTGGTTAAGGGACAACCGAAGCAGGTGGTCAGCGACGTGCTGTTCACCGCCTTCATACTGCGGTAATCACTATGGGCGATAGCATTCTTTCACAGGCAGAGATCGACGCCTTGCTCAACGGCGACAGCGCGGGTGACGAACCCGAAGCGGTGGTCGGCAAAGAGAGCGAGGTCAAGCCTTACGATCCGAACACCCAGCGCCGAGTGGTGCGCGAGCGTCTGCACGCGCTGGAAATCATCAACGAACGTTTTGCCCGGCAGTTCCGCATGGGATTGTTCAACCTGCTGCGCCGCAGCCCGGACATCACCGTCGGCCCGATCAAAATCCAGCCGTATCACGAGTTCGCCCGCAATCTGCCGGTGCCGACCAACCTGAACCTGGTGCATCTGAACCCGCTGCGCGGCACCGCTCTGTTCGTGTTCGCGCCGAGCCTGGTGTTCATCGCCGTCGACAACCTGTTCGGCGGCGACGGCCGCTTCCCGACCAAGGTCGAAGGCCGCGAGTTCACCCCGACCGAACAGCGGGTGATCAAGCGCATGCTGCGCCTGGCGCTGGACGCCTACGGCGACGCCTGGAGCGCCATTTACAAGATCGACGTGGAATACGTGCGCGCCGAAATGCAGGTGAAGTTCACCAATATCACCACCTCGCCGAACGATATCGTGGTCACCACGCCGTTCCAGGTGGAGATCGGCGCGCTGACCGGCGAATTCAACATCTGCATTCCCTTCGCGATGATCGAACCGCTGCGCGAGCTGCTGACCAACCCACCGCTGGAAAACTCGCGGCAGGAAGACAGCCACTGGCGCGAAACGCTGGTGAAGCAGGTGCAGCACTCCGAACTGGAGCTGATCGCCAACTTCGTCGATATCCCGATGCGGCTGTCGAAAGTCCTGAAGCTGCAACCGGGCGATGTACTACCGATAGACAAGCCGGAACGCCTGATCGCCCATGTGGACGGCGTACCGGTTCTGACCAGCCAATACGGCACGTTGAACGGGCAATACGCCCTGCGTGTTGAACATTTGATTAACCCTATTTTGAATGCTCTGAGTGAGGAACAGCCCAATGAGTGATCCTAAGCAACCGTCTGGCGAAGGAAAGGAATCCGTGGACGATCTGTGGGCTGATGCGTTTAACGAGCAGCAGTCCTCAGAGAAATCCGGCGCGAGCACCGAAGGGGTGTTCAAGTCGCTGGAGGCTCAGGATGCGCTCGGCAGCCTGCAGGATATCGACCTGATCCTGGATATTCCGGTCAAGCTGACCGTGGAACTGGGGCGCACCAAGATGACTATCAAAGAGTTGCTGCGCCTGTCGCAGGGCTCGGTGGTGGCGCTGGACGGCCTGGCCGGCGAACCGCTGGACATCCTGATCAACGGTTACCTGATCGCACAAGGTGAAGTGGTGGTGGTGGCCGACAAGTTCGGCGTGCGCATCACCGACATCATCACCCCGTCCGAACGCATGCGTCGACTGAGCCGCTGATGACCGCCGCCGCGCCCGTTACCGTGCAAAGCACCCAACAACCCGCCGCGCCGGCCCTGCCGGCCGGTTCGGTGTTGATGCAGGTCAGCAGCGCGCTCGGCGGCATTCTGCTGCTGATCCTGCTGGCCGGTTGGCTGTTCCGTCGGCTGGGGTTCGCCCCGCAGGCGCGCAACAACAAACTGCTCAACCTGCGCGCCAGTTGCCAGGTCGGGCAGCGCGAGCGCGTGGTGGTGGTGGAAGTCGACGACACCCTGCTGGTCTTGGGCGTCACCGCCCAGCAGATCACCCCGCTGCACACCCTGCCCGCCCCGCCGAAAGACGAAGGCGAGACCAACGCGGCAACACCGGCGGACTTCCGCCAACTGATGCAAAAAGTTCTGAAACGCCCGGAAAAATCGGCATGACCTCGACTCTTCATACCCTCGTCCGCCGTCCGGCGGTTTGGCTCCCTGCCGCCCTGCTGCTGATCAGCCCGGCGGCTTTTGCACAACTGCCGGGGCTGATCAGCCAGCCGCTGGCCAACGGCGGCCAAAGCTGGTCGCTGCCGGTGCAGACGCTGGTGCTGTTGACCTCGCTGACCTTCTTGCCCGCCATGTTGCTGATGATGACCAGCTTCACCCGCATCATCATCGTGCTCGGGCTGCTGCGCAATGCGCTGGGCACGCCGTCAGCGCCGCCGAACCAGGTGATGCTGGGGCTGGCGCTGTTCCTGACCTTCTTCATCATGTCGCCGGTGTTCGACAAGGTCTATCAGGACGCCTACCTGCCGTTCAGCCAGGACAAGATCGGACTGGAGGTCGCGCTGGATAAAGGCGCGCAGCCGCTGCGCGAATTCATGCTGCGCCAAACGCGCGAAACCGATCTCGCGCTGTACGCCAGGCTGGCCAATCAGCCCCCGCTGGCCGGCCCGGAAGCGGTGCCGATGCGCATCTTGCTGCCCGCCTACGTCACCAGCGAACTGAAAACCGCCTTCCAGATCGGCTTTACGGTGTTTATTCCGTTCCTGATTATCGATCTGGTGGTCGCCAGCGTATTGATGGCGCTGGGGATGATGATGGTGCCGCCGGCGACCATCTCGCTACCGTTCAAGCTGATGCTGTTCGTGCTGGTCGATGGCTGGCAGCTGCTGCTCGGCTCGCTGGCGCAGAGCTTCTATTCGTAACCCCCGACCGGAGAAAGCGAGATGACACCTGAATCGGTTATGGCGCTCGGCACCGAGGCGATGAAAGTGGCGCTGGCGCTGGCCGCCCCGCTGCTGCTGGCAGCGCTCATCAGCGGCCTGGTAGTCAGCCTGCTGCAGGCCGCCACCCAGATCAACGAAATGACGCTGTCGTTCATCCCCAAAATTCTGGCGGTGGTGGCCACCATCATCATCGCCGGCCCCTGGATGCTGAACCTGTTGCTGGACTACATGCGCACCCTGTTCAGCAACCTGCCTACCCTGATCGGCTGACCGTGCTCACTTTCGACAGCGCCCAGCTCACCGTCTGGCTCAGCCACTATTTTTGGCCGCTGCTGCGCATTCTGGCACTGATCAGCACCGCGCCGATATTCAGCGAAAAGCAAATCAGCAAAAAGGTCAAAATCGGCCTTGGCGGGCTGATCGTCATCCTGATCGCGCCGACGCTGCCTGCCAGCAATATTCCGATCTTCTCCGCTGCCGGCCTGTGGCTGGCGATTCAACAGATTCTGATCGGCGTGGCGCTGGGGTTGACCATGCAGTTCGCCTTCGCGGCGGTGCGCCTGGCGGGCGAAGTGATCGGCATGCAGATGGGCCTGTCGTTCGCCACCTTCTTCGATCCCAGCGGAGGCCCGAACATGCCGGTGCTGGCGCGCCTGCTCAATCTGCTGGCGATGCTGCTGTTCCTCAGCTTCAACGGCCATCTGTGGCTGATTTCGCTGCTGGCTGACAGCTTCCACACCCTGCCTATCCAAACGCAGCCGCTGAACGGCAACGGCTTCCTGGTGCTGACCCAGGTCGGATCGCTGATCTTCATCAATGGCATGATGCTGGCGCTGCCGCTGATCTGCCTGCTGTTAACGCTGAACATGGCGCTCGGGCTGCTCAACCGCATGACGCCGCAGCTGTCGGTGTTCGTGATCGGCTTCCCGGTCACCATGACCTTCGGCATCATGACGCTGGGCATGATGATGCCGATGCTGGCGCCATTCTGCGAGCACCTGTTTGGTGAGATATTCGATCGTCTGGCGGCGGTGATCGGCGGCATGACCTTCTGAATCCGCCTCCTCCTTCCTTCCCCCCCTTTTGCCTGAGACAAAATGGCAATAAAACCGTTTTATTGGGACAAAAGCCTGAGAAACGCCTTTTATCCGGATTAAGGTTCAAATGTCTCCGGCGGCTTGAATAAATAAAACCCCGACCTAGAATAGACCCGGTAACAAGAAAACATCGCCTCCCCGTTAGCCATCGGCGGCGATAAAAACGCTTACTCCTCAGCGAAAATAAAAAATAACGCAGTCACGCAGAGTTAAATGCGCGACAGATAACTTACACCCTGAATAAATGCGTCCGGCAGCCTGCCGGCTGCAGGGCGCAGCATCGACCTTTGCTAACCACAGGAGCGAGATCATGATTAAAGCGAAAAGCAACCGCAAGGCACGCCGATTATTCGGCTTGACCCACTGGAAAAGCAACAAGTTTAGAGTTTCCTTCACCGAGACCAGCGATGGCGGAAAATGGAAAGTGGTGAAGAAAAAGAAATAATCACGCAGGACCTGTAGCAAAAATTCCGGGTTGCGCCCCTATCCGGCTTCTGCAACGTCATTCGACGCGGCGCCGCATCGGCAGCCCGGGACCCACACTCATCACTCGCCGGCAAACCGTGCCGGTGTACTTTATTCTTAGGAAGGGAATAACGCGCCACATCACCCTGGCTGCTGCGTTAAATTTAAAAATAATGTATTAATGATTTAATTTACTCACACCCCTTATTTATTCACTGACAAGAAAAATCGATTTCCCACCTTATTTCCCCAGCGTTATATTGAAAACAACCTTGCTACCAGTACGCAGCAAGCCTCACTAAAATATAAACGGTGTAAATATGAAGATAAAGTTTCAGCTGAGTGATTTATTCATCAGCGGCATCGCCCTTTTGATCATGAGCACTATTTTAAATACGCTGGGTTTTTCCTGGGGTTTATTTGCTCTGCCGCCTGGCGTCGATAGTTTTGTCATCATCCCGTTTACCTTATTTGGCTCATTGAAGTTGGCCGAGTGCCTCTATAAGCCAATACGCTGGCTGCTAAATGAGAGCCGCAAATCTCAAATCGAAAATAACAACCCTAAAAATAACGCTAAGTCGCGTTAACAGGAGATCGACCTATGCTGAGAGAACTGACCAGAGAAGAAATGCAACGGATTGGCGGCGCCGGTGACGGCAATAACGGCGGCGACCGGGATCGCGACTATGGCCCAAGCTCCTACGGCGCGCAGGCGAACGGCTTCCAGCCTAATTGGGCGGCGAAAGGCTATGGGCTATTTCAGGATCCTTGTACCGGCGCGGTGGTGACCGGCGCCATTGCCATGGCCGGCGCCCTGGCCAGCCGTAACGGCAGTGCGATTAGCACCGCGGCGGCCTCAGCCTTTGTCAACATAGGCGGTCAATGCACTAAAGGGTCCGGCAACGATCGCGGCGTGCCTTTCCGCTAACGCGTAAGCTGAATGAGGAAAACGCAGACAAAAAAAGGCGCGTCGCTCAGTCAGTAGTGGGAGAACGAACGACGCGCCAAACGAGTGCGCCCGGTTTCAAGAAGCCTCCCTCCCCGCGGGGCGGAGAGGGCATTTTCTAAGCGCACTAAAGGGAAACCCGTCGCGGTCAGGCAACGGGGTATTGCTCTTAACGATTCATCTGGAACAGCGACATGCCCTGCATATCGCTGAAGGTTTTGTACGACGCCTGCAGCGCCGCCTGCTGCATGAAGTAAGACGAGATAGACTCGGCCAAGTCGGCATCCGTCAACGCGCTCATCTGGATCTGGTTGGTCATGTCACGCTCTTTACCGATGCTGTCCAGCTGATCCATCTCCTGCAGCTGGCTGCCCAGCTCGGCACGCACGCTCAACACGTTGTTGTAGGAGTTGTCCAGGCCGCGGTTGGCTTTCGCCAACGCATCGTTCACCTGCTGTTTGGTAGCCTCGTCGGCGCCCTGCAGCGGCGTTTTCAGCGCATTCAGCGCGATGTCGATGCTCTCGAAAACGTTGCTGACCGGCGCGCTGCCGTCCGGCTCAGGCTTCGGGTTGCTGGTCAATGACATGAACACCGCGTTGCCGGTATGGCCGATGGTCATGGTGCGGTTGGCGTCCACTTTCTGCTCAACCGTCTTGTCGCCCCCCTGATAGCTGACGGTGCCGCCGTTGTCGACGAACGGCGCCTTGTCGTTCACGTATCCGCCGAACATATAGCGGCCGTTGCCGTCGGTGCTGTTGGCCTGGTTCAGCAGCTGATCTTTCAGCCCCTGCAGTTGGGTGGCCAACGACTGGCGGTCGTTATCGCTTTCGGTGCCGCCGGCATTGACGATCAGCGCCTTCATGTCCGCGATGGTGGAGGTCGCGCCGGCCAAGACCGTTTCTTCCATCGACACGCTCTGACGCGCGAAGGTGCGCGCCAGCGTGTATTGGCTGTTTTCCGCCTGCGATTGCGACAACATCACCGCGCGCGACGCCGCCAGCGGATCGTCGGACGGGTTGATCACCCGCTTGCCGGAGGAAAGCTGCTCGGCGGCCTTCATGAACAGCGACTGGTTGCCCGTGATGCCGCTCATGTTCTGTTGGTACATCATGCTGGTGCTCATGCGCATGCTGTGGGTTCCTTACTCTGAACGACCGGCGCTGCAACGGCGCCGGCTAACAATGAAATCAACGAATATTCAGCAACGCATCGAACAGCGAGCTGGCGGTCTGAATGACCTGCGCGTTGGCCATGTAGTACTGCTGGAAGCGCAGCAGCTCACCGTATTCTTCGTCGAGGTTAACCCCTGACAGCGATTGCTGTTGCTCACCCAGTTGCTTGACGATCTTGGCCTGCGAGGTCGCGATCGCCTTAGCGGCGGCGGTCTGGTTGCCCACGCCACTGACGATGCCGGCGTAAGCGCCGCTCAGGGTCGCCTTACCGTCCACCAGATTCTTGGTTTGCAGATCCAGCAGCTTCTTGGCGTTTTCGTTATCGCCGCGGCCGCTGTCGTCTTTACCGGCGGCGGCGATCTTGGACGAGTCGGTGATGGCGACTTTCAGGTTGCCCGCCACGTCGCTGACCGGCTTCACGGTGAAGCTGTCTTTGGCTTTCGCATTGCCGTCGATGCTCACTTCCAGGCCGTCGAAGTTCAGCGTCGGTTTGCCGTCGGCACTGGTGCCCGGCGTGGCGTTGACTTTTACGTTGTCCGGCAGGCGGCTGACCTGCCAGTTGCTGCCGTCGAACTCGACGCGATAATCGTTGGCCTTCACTTTGCCGGTGTCGGTGTAAGCCACCGACAGCGAAGCGTCGCCGGTGTTGCGGGTATTATCCACGACCCGACCGCCGCTGAAGCTGAAGAAGTCGCCGCCCGCGTCGCCGTTCAGATCGAAGCCTGCGCGATGCTGCTGGTTAAAGCTGTCCGCCATCGCCAGTGCCAACTGCCCCAGCTGATTGCGCACGCCGTCCAGCGTTTCGCTGCGGAATTTCAGCACGCCACTCAGACTGCCGCTGGTGATTTGCCCTTCCGGCACTTCGCTGGCACCGTTGCCGCGGTTGTAACCGATAGTCAAACGGGAAGGATCGCTGCTGGAAGGCATCGCCTCCACCTGATAGGTATTGCTGCCCTGCACCAGGGTCAAACCGTTGGCGAAGGAGACGGTATACGCGTCGCCATCCTGCTGCGTGACCTGAACCCCCACCAACTGGTTCAGCTCGGTGACCAGTTGGTCACGCTGATCCAGCAACGCGTTCGGTTCACCGGCGGCGCTGCCGCGCAGGCGGGTGATCTCGTCATTCAGCTTGGCGATCTGTTGGCTGTAGCTGTTGATCTGCTGCGCCGTATCGCTGATCTGCTGATTAACGCCGCTGTCCATGTCGCGCAGGAACTTGTCGGTGTTATTGAACTGGTTAACCAGGCCATTGGCCTTGCCCAGCACGGTCTGACGTGCGGCGTCGTCGCCGGCGTTGCTCACCAGGTTTTGCAGATTGGTGAAGAAGTCCTGCATGTTGGCCGACAGCGGGTTGGTTTTGCTCGCCAACAGATTGTCGATCTGCGAAATCTTCTCGTAATAGGCGTTTTGCGCCCCGAACGCGCTCTGTGAACTGCGCAGCTGATTGGTGATGAACTGGTTGTATTCACGGTTGACGCTGGTGACGGTCACGCCGTTGCCGATGAAGCCGCTCATGGTGGCCATGCCGCCATTCTGCGCCAAGATCGCAGTCTGGCGGTTGTAGCCCGCCACGTTATAGTTGGAGATGTTGTTGCTGACGGTACTGAGCGCCACCTGAGCCGCATTCAGCCCGCTCATCGCGGTATTGATTAAGCTATTGGACATCGGAATTCCTTATGCTGCGGCGCCGGTGGCCCACAGAGTTCTTAATTGAGCTGCTGAGCCTGTTCGCTCAGCCTGTCTCGGTTATCGGCCAAAATGGGAAGAACTTGAGGAAAAAAAGCGGCAACGCGCTCAGCATCCAGCTAGCCTTCGTTACCGCCTATCCCCTAAATAATTGGCGCCGCTGCGGCGTCAAGAATGACGGGGATTTAGAACAAATCTTTCAGATCGTGGGTATAAGCTTTGACCGCCTGTTCCCCGGCGTTCTTCATCTGCTGAATCACGCTGACCAGTTTGCTGGCGTACTGCGGGTCGGTGGCATAACCGGCGCGCTGCAGCGCATGTGCCGCCTGTTCCGGGCTGCGCGCGGCGGCCACGTCGGCGTAGCGCGGGTTGTTGGTCAACAGCTTGACGTAATCGGCGATCGCTTCGACGTACGAGCCGTAAACGCGGAACTTCGCCTTCACCTTCTTCGCGGCGCCCTGCTCAAACTCGGTGGTGGTGATCTCCGTCACCGGCCCATTCCAGCTGCCGCCGGCCTTGATGCCGAACAGGTTGTAGCTCGGCGTGCCGTCAGAAGTCGGGATCTCGCGCTGCCCCCAGCCGGACTCCAGCGCCGCCTGCGCGACAATCAGCTGATGCGGAATACCGCTCTGCTGGCTGGCGACCTTCGCCGGGATCGACAGACGGGCGACGAAGTTGCCGTTGTTGAGCGACAGCGGCGCGGCGGCCGGCGGCGCTTTCGGCATCGCCCGGCGCACCATCTGCTCCAGCGCCTGATTCGGCAGCGTTTGCAGCACCTCGTTGTCCAGCGCCATCGGCGACAAGCCCGCCGTTTCGCTCGGCACCGTATTGGCGTTGCTCATCTGCTTGACCATCATGTCGGCCAGCCCCAGCCCTTTTTGCGACATCTGCTGGGCGATTTGCTGGTCGTACATCGAGGTATAAAGCCGCGTTTGATCGCTGCTTAATACCCCGTCCTGTGGCAAGGCAGAACGCATGCTTTTCAGCATCATCTGCACGAACATGCCTTCCACCTGCTGCGCCACCTGCTTGAGGTTGCCCTGCGGATCGGCCGCCGCGTCGCGCTTCAGGCCGTTCAGCGCCTGGGCGTCATAGGCCGCGCCCGACATCGCCATCAGATCGCCGGCCATCAGATGATTTCCAGCTTGGCGCGCAGGCAGCCAGCGCTCTGCATCGCCTGCAGGATCGACATCAGATCGATCGGCGTGGCGCCCAGCGCATTCAGCGCGCGGATCACGTTGTTCAGGTTGGCGCTGGCGTTCACCTTCTGCAGCGACCCACCCTGCTGTTGCACCGAGATCTGGGTGTTTGGCGTCACCACCGTCTGGCCGCCGCCGAACGGCGTCGTCGGCTGGCTGACGGTGTTCTGCCGATCGACCACCACCGACAGATTGCCCTGGGCCACGGCGCAAGAGTCGAGGATCACGTCGCGGTTCATCACTACCGAACCGGTGCGCGAGTTGATGATCACCTTGGCGTCCATCGCACCGACGTTGACGGTGATGTTCTGAATCTCCGCCAGGAAGCGCACCTGAGAGCTGTTACCCTGCGGCACCAGCACCTGAATGGTGCGGGCGTCGAGCGGCGTCGCGGTGCCGCCGCCGCGTTGGCGGTTGATGGCGTCGCTGATCTGCTGCGCCAACGTGAAATCTTCGTCGTTCAACTGCAGATTGAGCACCCCGCCGCTGCCGAAGGTGGTCGGCAGCTCGCGCTCGATGGTGGCGCCGTTGCTGATGCGCCCGCCCGCCAGCTGATTGACCTGCACGCTGCTGCCGCCGGCCGCCGCGCCCGCACCGCCGACCAGCACGTTGCCCTGCGCCAGCGCATAGACCTGGTTATCCACGCCTTTAAGCGGCGTCATCAGCAGGGTGCCGCCGCGCAGGCTCTTGGCGTTGCCCATCGAAGAAACCACCACGTCGATGTTCTGCCCGGCGCGCGAGAACGGCGGCAGTTTGGCGGTCACCATCACCGCCGCCACGTTTTTCAGCTGCATGTTGGTGCCCGGCGGCACGGTGATGCCCAGCTGCGACAACATGTTGCTCAGGCTCTGGGTGGTGAACGGCGTCTGCATGGTCTGGTCGCCGGAGCCGTCCAGCCCCACCACCAGGCCGTAGCCAATCAGGGCGTTGTCTCGCACGCCCTGCACCGTCACCAGATCGCGGATGCGCTCCGCCGCCGCCGGCAAGCACACCAGCCCGACGCACAGCGCGATAAACCATTTTTTCAGCATCAGTCAATCCTTAGAACGGTGAAACATTTAAGAAGAAGCGCTGCAGCCAGCCCATGGTCTGCGCTTCGTTGATATAGCCATTGCCGACGTATTCGATACGCGCATCCGCCACCTGCGTCGAGGTGACCGAGTTGTTGCCGCTGATGGTGCGCGGGTTGACGACGCCGGAGAAACGAATGAATTCGGTGCCCTGGTTGATGGCGATCTGTTTTTCCCCCACCACGTGCAGGTTGCCGTTGGCCAGCACCTGGTTGACCGTCACCGTAATGGTGCCGTTGAAGGTGTTGTTGGCGTTGGCGCCGCCCTTGCCGCCGAAGGTGCTGTCGCCGGAAATGTCCATATCGGCGCGCGCATTGCCCAACAGGCCGTCGAGGTAACGCGGCGAGGTGGCGACGCCGAACTTGCTGGCGCCGTTGCGGCTGGCGTTGGCGGAGGAACTCTTGCTGGCGCTGACGTTTTCCTGCAGCACGATGGTCAGGGTGTCACCGACGTTGCGCGGACGGCGGTCTTCGAACAGCGGCTGATAGCCATAGTTCATCGGCTGCACCGTCTGGAAGATCGAGCCGTTCGGCATCGGCGCGCTGGCCGGCGCGGGCTGCGCCGTGGTCGCGCCGTCCACCAGCGGTTTGTGCGGGATATAAGCGCAGCCGCTCAGCGTCAGCATCACCATTCCCGCCAGCCAGCGTTGTCCCTGCCGCGGCAGGATTGCCATCGAATATGTGGTTACCACGGGTATCGCCTTTGTTTCACGAAAGAGAATGACGGGCGCGGCATGCCGGGCCCGTCAATGACAGATTACAGTTGCGTCAGCTTTTGCAGCATCTGATCGGAGGTCGATACCGCTTTGCTGTTGATCTCGTAAGCGCGCTGAGTCTGGATCATGTTGACCAGCTCTTCCGCCACGTTGACGTTGGAGGTTTCCACGTAGCCCTGATACAGCAGACCGGCGCCGTTCAGCCCCGGCGTGCTCTCGTTCGGCGCGCCCGAGCTTTCGGTTTCCTGATACAGGTTCTCGCCCACGCTCTCCAGACCGCTGTCGTTGACGAACGTGGTCAGCGTCAGTTGGCCCACCTGCTGAGCGGCGGTCTGCCCTTGCTGGGTAACGCTGACGATGCCGTCGCGGCCAACGGTGATGGACAGCGCGTTCGCCGGGATGGTGATCGCCGGCTGCACCTGGAAACCGCTGGAGGTCACCAGCTGGCCGTTCTGATCGATCTGGAACGACCCGTCGCGGGTGTAGGCCTGGGTGCCGTCCGGCAGCATCACCTGGAAGAACCCCTGCCCCTTGATGGCGACGTCTTTACTGTTGTTGGTCTGCGACAGGTTGCCCTGGCTGTGCAGACGCTCGGTCGCCACCGGACGCACGCCGGTGCCGATCTGCAGACCGGAGGGCAGCGTGGTCTGCTCGGAGGACTGTGCCCCCGGCTGACGCATGGTCTGGTACAGCAGATCTTCAAATACCGCACGCTGGCGCTTGAAGCCGTTGGTGCTGACGTTCGCCAGGTTGTTGGCGATCACGTCCATGTTGGTCTGCTGCGCGTCCAGACCGGTTTTGGCAATCCATAAGGATGGAATCATCGGTTATTTCCTTGCTGCTTAACTCAATGAGAGCAGTGAGTTGGCACGCTGTTCGTTTTCATCCACGCTGTGGATGACTTTCATTTGCATTTCAAAGCGACGGGCGTTGGCGATCATATCGACCATGGTTTCCATCGGCTTGACGTTGCTGCCTTCCAGCACGCCCGGCATCACCCGCACCTGCGGATCGTTTTGCAACTGATTGCCGCGCTGCTGTTGGGTTTCCGGCGTCAGGCGAAACAGCCCGTCGTCGCCGCGCATCACTTCGCGCGCATCGGCTTTGACCAGCTTCAGGCGGCCGATCTGCGCGATGGTGTTCGGCGGATCGCCGGCGTTCAGCGCCGAAATGGTGCCGTCGGCCGCGATGGTGATCTCCGCCGACGGCGGCACCTCGATCGGGCCGCCGTCGCCCATCAGCGGCATCCCCTGCACCGTCAACTGCCCGGTGGAGGAGATCTGAATGTTGCCGTTGCGGGTGTAAGCTTCACCGCCGCCTGGCAGACTCACCGCCAGGAAACCGTCCTGCTGCAGCGCCACGTCCAGCGGACGCGCCGTGTAGTTCAGCGCGCCCTGGCTCATGTCGGCGCCGGGCGTCGAGGCCGTCACCAAGGTGCGTGTCGCCATGCTCGGCCCGTCGACCGGCACCGCGCGCAACGCGGCGAGCTGGGCGCGAAAGCCCGGCGTCGACGCGTTGGCCAGGTTGTTGGCGGTAATGGACTGCTGTTCCAGCGTTTGGCGCGCCGCGCCCATCGCGGTATAAATCGCGTGATCCATAACTCGGCCCTATTAGCGCAGGCTAACCAGCGTCTGCAGGATTGAGTCCTGCGTCTTGATGGTCTGGGCGTTGGACTGGTAGTTACGCTGTGCGACGATCATGTTCACCAGCTCCTGGCTCAGATCGACGTTGGAAGATTCCAGCGCGCCGCTGGTCAGCTTGCCGAAGCCGCCGCCGCCCGCCAGACCAACGCGCGGCTGGCCGGACGCGCCGGTTTCCTGCCAAACGTTATCGCCCTGCGACGCCAGCCCTTCCGGGTTGGAGAAGTTGGTCATGACGATCTGACCCAACAGCTGGGTCTGCTGGTTGGAGTAGATACCCACCACTGTGCCGTCGTTGTTGATCTGATAGCCCGTGTATTCACCGGCGGCATAGCCGTCCTGCGATACCTTGCTCACCGAGTCGCTGCCCACGTTCTGCTGCATACTGCCGGCGAAGCTCAGGGTGAAGTTTTGCGCCGGCGCACCGTCTTTGGCGGTCATCGGGATCACCATGCTGAACTCGCCCGGCGCGCCGTTGGTGCTGGTGGTTTTCACCAGGTTGCCGCTTTCGCTGAACTCCATGGTGCCGGCGTCAACCGGTGCAGCGCTGCCGTCCTGGGTGTAGACCTGCCACTTGTTGTTTTCGGTCTTCACGAAGTAAGCGTTGATGTTGTGCGCGTTACCCAGCGAGTCGTAAGCGGTGATGGTGTTGACGTAGTTGTAGCTGTCCTGCTTGGTCGGATCGAACTTCGTGTTCTCCGGCACTTTATGGGTGGACTTCAGGTTGGCCACCATCTGGCCGGAGGTGGACGCCTTGGCGTTCATCATGCCTTCAGGAATGCTCAGCGGCACCGGGTTGGCGCCCTGCTGGATGGTCGGCGGGGAACCGGCCGCCGGGTAGCCGGTCAGCTGCAGGCCCTGCATGTTGGTCAGGTTGCGGTTTTCGTCCAGCTTGAACTGGCCATTGCGGGTATAGAAGATGCCGCCATCTTTATCCTGCATGCGGAAGAAACCGTTGCCGTTGATGGCGATATCCAGTGAACGGCTGGTACCGGTGGTGGTGCCGCCCTTGAAGTTCTGGGTGATGCCGGACACTTTGACGCCCAGACCGACCTGCGAACCAGCGAACATGTCGGCGAAAGATACGCTGCCGGATTTGAAGCCCGCGGTCGCAGAGTTGGCGATGTTGTTACCGATCACGTCCAGGTTGGTTGCTGCCGCGTTCAAGCCGCTGACTGCCTGAGAAAAGGCCATGTTATTCTCCGAATAGTGGTCAGGCTATCGTCCGATTGAGCCTGATGCTTAGGGTTATAAGATCTGTCGCACGTCTTCCAGGGTGGCGTTGCCCGCCAGGCCGAGATCCAGCTTGGCGCCGTTGCCGTCGCGGATCACGCCGTTCACCAGGCCGAAATGCAGGCTGCGCGCCACCAGTTGCTCGCCGTTGCCTTTGGCGTTGACGGCCACTTTGTAGGCGCCGTCGGGCGCGGTGGTGCCGTCATCCAGCGAACCGTCCCAGGTGAAGGCGTGCACGCCGGCGGTCAGACCGCCAATTTCGATGGTGCGCACGACCTGCCCGCTGGCATTGGTAATGGTGGCGGTCACCTGATCGGCTGCGCGCTCCAGTTCTACGCCGAACGGCGTGGTGCTGACCTTGCCGTCCTTGCTGCCGACCAGAATATTGTTGCCCGGCACCATCACGCCGTGACCGATCAACGCAGTGGCCTGCAGCGACTGGTTGCTGTTGATCTGGCCGGAGATCGAGCCCAGCGTGGTGTTGAGTTTTTCGATGCCCTGAACGGTGTTGATCTGCGCCAGCTGCGAAGTCAGCTCGTTGTTCTGCATCGGGTTGGTCGGATCCTGGTTTTTCAACTGCGCGACCAACAGCGTCAGGAAGCTGTTGTGCAGATCCTGACTGTTGGTGGTCTTACTGTTGTTACCGATGACGGTGTTGTCCAACGACTCGTTAGTGGTTGCGGCGATAGCCATGGGAATCTCCGGTTACTGACCCAGCGTCAGGGTTTTCATCATCATCGACTTGGTGGTGTTGAGCACCTCGACGTTGGCCTGGTAGCTGCGCGAAGCGGAGATGGTGTTGACCATTTCCCCGACTACGTCCACGTTCGGCATGCGCACGTAACCCTTGGCGTCCGCCAGCGGATTACCCGGCTGATACACCAGGCGCTCGGGCGCCGGATCGTCCACCACCTGGGCGACGCGCACCCCGCCGGTCGGTTGTCCAGGCGCTGCGGCGACCTGGAACACCACCTGCTTGGCGCGGTAAGGTTCACCGTCCGGGCCGGTCACGCTGTCGGCGTTGGCCATGTTGCTGGCGCTGACGTTCATGCGCTGAGACTGCGCCGATAACGCCGAGCCGGAGATATCAAAAATGTTCAGTAAAGACATGCGCCTTATCCTTGTTGCAGCACGGACATCATCCCTTTGATCTGACCGTTGAGCAGCGTCAGGTCGGTCTGATATTTCAGGCTGTTATCGGCAAAGTTGGTGCGTTCGCGATCCATGTCCACCGTATTGCCGTCCATCGACGGCTGATCCGGCACTCGGAACAGCAGATCAAGCTGTGGCGGCTGCATGGTCTGCGCCGGGATGTGGCGCGCCGCCGTCAGGTTCAGCGCCATGCCGTTGCCGTTGACGCGCCCTTGTTCCAGCACCTTGTTCAATTGGCTGGCGAAATCGATATCCCGCGCCTGATAACCCGGCGTGTCTGCGTTGGCGATGTTGGCGGCCAGAATTTCCTGCCGCTGGGCGCGCAAGTTCAGCGCCTCTTGGCCAAAGCGCAGAGCCGCGTCCAGTTTGTCGAGCATGCTCCCTCCGCGAGGTTAGAATTTGGAGTCGACAGCATAAACGCCCGCCGTGCCACCCTATCGCGGGAATAAACGCAAAATGGGGCGCTATTTATCTGCTTAGCCTGCGCGCGCTGCGGGTACACTTACGCGTATCCCGATGAAGCTTGAGAAGATGACGATGAAAGGTAAAATGCTGCTGCTTATCGGCCTGCTGTGCAGTCTGAACGCGCGCGCCGACGATCTGGCGACGCAAATCGAAAGCTTCATCAAAGGCAAATTCAACGGCGAACCGGTGCAGGTGAAAGTGCGGGTGCGCACGCCGCCGAACCAATGGCCCGCTTGCGAACTGCCGCAGCTGTCGCTGTCGCCCAATGCGCGGATCGGCGGCAATGTCAGCATTTCGGCGCGCTGTGGCCAGGAGCGACGTTTTATTCAGACGCAGGTGCAAGTGTTCGGCCGTTATCTCGTGTCGGCACGCGGCATCAGCGCCGGCGCCCGATTGACGGCGGCGGATCTGACGTTGAAGCAGGGTCGGCTCGATACCCTGCCGCCGCGCGCGCTGACCGAACCGGGCAAAGCGTTAGGCGCCGTCAGCCTGCGCAATATCAGCCCCGGCCAGCCGCTGACGCTCGCCATGCTGCGCCGCGCCTGGCTTATCAAAGCCGGGCAACCGGTGCAGGTCACCGCGCAGGGCGAAGGATTTAACATCAGCGGCGCGGGTAAGGCGATGAACAACGCCGCCGCCGAAGACAGCGTGCGCGTGCGCATGGCGTCCGGGCAAATCGTCAGCGGCGTGGTCGGGGACGACGGCGCGATTCGCATTACGTTATAAAAAAGTAAAGGTTCCGCCAACCTTGCCGATAAGACAAATCAAGCAGCATTTTATTGGCCACCAGGGCCGCAACACTTTCATTGCAGCGTCGTCGACCGCAAGCGGCGACGGCGTAAACGGAGATGGACCATGAGTATCGATCGCACCCAGCGGTTACAGCCGGTTTCCACTGTGCAACCGCGTGAAACCCCGGCCGACAACCCGCTCCAACCGCGTAAGGCCGCCGTGGCCGAAACCGCCGTCAGCGGCACCCAGGTCAAACTGAGCGAGGCACAGGCGCGCCTGATGCAGCCGGGCACCCAGGATATCGATATGGGCCGGGTCGAAGCCATCAAGCAGGCGATCCGCAACGGTGAACTGAAAATGGACGCCGGCAAAATCGCCGACGCGCTGCTGCAAGACGCGCAGAGCGATATTCAATGGATCGCCGGCCGCGACTGACAGCGCGGCGGCGGGTAGCGGTAAAGGATAAGTCATCACTATGGAAAACCTGGCACAACTGCTGGATAAACTGTTGGAAACCCTGCAGGCGCTCAATGGCGTGCTGGAGGAAGAGCACGACTTGCTGTGTGCCGGTCAACTGCCCGGTGTGGCATTGCAGCGCGTCACCGACGCCAAAAGCCAACTGCTGGCAACGGTCGCCTATCTCGAGCAGCAGCGTCTGGGGCAGGAGAAAGCCTGCGGGCAACGCGCCCCTTACGCCAGCCATGCGCCCCTGGCCGATCGCTGGCAGCGCGTTCAGTTGCTGAGCCAAACGCTGCGCGAGAAGAACCAGCACAATGGCCTGCTGCTCAATCAGCAGATCGACCATAACGCCCAGGCGCTGTCGATCCTCAGCAAAAACAACAAATCGCTGTATGGCCCGGACGGCCAGTCGCACGTCGGCAGCCTGCTCGGCAGAAAAATCGGCGTCTGACCTGCCCCATTTCGCCCGGTGTACGTGTCGCCGGGCGCAGCTTTATCGGCTTTTGCGCCTCCCTTCGCATTTTCCCCTTGTCGTTTTCTGAGTTCCCTTAACGTTATGCGCCAGCCTGCGCAGAACGGATATTTGCCTGTTCCCCATCACTCCCTATTTCGTCATCTTAGCTCGGTCGTTAAACATCTTGATCTATACCCATTAAGGGTATATTTTCACATGGAGAGTGAATGACCGACATTTATCTCACAAAAGCCTTCCAGACATTTGCCAGCGACGAACGCATCAGTGACGCCACGATAGTGAAAGCGGCGCAAGAGATGCAAAATCAGTTGTACGACGCCAATCTCGGTGGTTGCGTTTACAAAAAACGCATCGCCCGGATGGGGAGTGGAAAACGGCGCGGGTATCGGGTATTAATCGCAACGGCAGATGAAGGCAGGATCTTTTTCATGTATGGCTTTGCCAAAAACGAAAGAGACAACATCAATCAGGATGAGTTAATTTCCTGGCGGCATTTGGCGGCGCTGTATCTGGATTATTCACCATTCAGGCTGTATCAACTGGTCAACTGCGGGGAATTAATAAGGTTACAACTATGAGCAAGATGCTGAAATCGATCCACCAGGAAGTTCAGGGCCTGCATCGCGCCGGTTTCGTCGATGACGTGACCATGCGCACCTTCGACATGCTGTGCCTGCGGCCGGTGAAACAGTTCGGGCCGGCCGAGATCCGCGCGCTGCGCGAACGGGAAAACGTCAGTCAGCCAGTGTTCGCGCTGTATCTCAACGTCAGCAAAAAAGCGGTGCAGAAATGGGAGCGCGGCGAAGCGCAACCGAACTCCGCCGCGATGAAGCTGTTGACGTTGGTGGAACGCAACGGCCTGCAAATTTTGGCCTGATCCTACTGGTAATTGACGATCACCTGATTGCCAATCACCCGCAGCGGCGGGTTCAACCCGCCTTGCGACTGCACGTAATAGACAAAGCGCAATTCCGCATTGGCCGGCTCGCCCTGCAGACCGATGCTGCTACCGCTACCGCCGCCCAGCGGAATGCAGCGGTTCACCGTGCAGAGCTGCGCCTGCAGGCCCACCGGTTCCGGCCCCAGCAAACGGTAGCGCCAGCTGACGCTGGTGATGCGCGCGTTGGCGTCCGGCAGTGCGTTCGGCGGCCGCAAACCGGCGGACTCATCGCGCATGCCGCCCTGTTCCAGCGTAACGCCCGCCCCTTCCGCCACCCAGGAACCAGACACCGCGCCAGCGGCAAGCGGCGCCAACAAACCCAGCAAGCACAAACGGCGTTTCATCAGGCGGCTCCGATGGTCGAGGTCATGCGAATCTGGCGATCGTCGTTGATCTCCAGGTTGGACAGCACCACGATCTGCGGCAAACTGCGGCGCAAGAAGCGCGCCAGCAAGGCCCGCAGCGCATGGTTGACCAGCAGCACCGGCGGCGCGCTGAGCATCTCTTGTCGCTGCAACGCCTGGCGCGCCTGATCCAACAGGCGGTCGGCCAGACCTGGCTCCAGGCCACCGCCGCCTTGCAACGCCTGCAGCAACAGGCGCTCCAGCTGGGTATCCAGCCCGATAACCTGAATCTCGCCGTTGCCCGGGAACCACTGCTGCGTGATAGCCCGGCCCAGTGCCACCCGCACCACGGTGGTCAATTCATAAGGATCGCTCTGCGCCGGGGCATGCTCCGCCAGCGTTTCGACGATGGTGCGCATATCACGAATGGAAACGCGCTCGGCCAACAGGTTTTGCAACACCTTGTGCAGCGTGGTCAGCGACACCACGCCCGGCACGAAGTCTTCGGTCAGCTTCGGCATTTCCTGCGAAACGCGGTCCAGCAGTTGCTGAGCTTCCTGGCGGCCAAACAGTTCGCTGGCGAACTGACCGATCAGGTGATTGAGGTGCGTCGCCACCACGGTGCTGGCCTCCACCACGGTAAAGCCCTGGATCTGCGCCTGCTCGCGCAAGGCGCTGTCGATCCACACCGCTTCCAGCCCAAAGGCCGGATCGACGGTTTTATCACCCGCCAGCTCGCCTACGGCATTGCCGGGGTTGATCGCCAGCCAGCGGCCCGGTTGCGCTTCGCCGCTGCCGATCTCGACGCCTTTCATCAGGATGCGGTAGCTGGCAGGCGGCAGTTCCAGATTATCGCGAATGTGTACCACCGGCGGCAGATAGCCCATGTCCTGCGCGAATTTCTTGCGGATGCCGCGAATACGCCCAAGCAGCTCGCCGTTCTGCTGAAAATCGACCATCGGAATCAGCCGGTAGCCCACTTCCATCCCCAACGGGTCTTCCAACTGCACGTCGGCCCAGCTGGCTTCGGCAGCCTGCGGATTCTCCGGCATCACCGGCGCCTCTACCGTCTTCGGCGCCTGTTGTTCACGGCCGCGTAGCCACCAGGCCAGGCCCAGCAAAGCGGCGGTAAACAGCAGGAACACCAGGTTCGGCATGCCCGGCACCAGGCCCAACAGCCCCAGCACCCCGGCGCTCAGCAGCATCACGCGCGGATTGTTGAACAGCTGGCCTACCATCTGCTCGCCGACGTCCTGATCGGTCGCTACGCGGGTGACGATAACGCCGGCGGCGGTGGAGATCACCAACGCCGGGATCTGTGCCACCAGGCCATCACCGATGGTCAGCAGCGTATAGCTTTCCGCCGCCGCCCCCAGCTCCATGCCGTGTTGCACCACGCCGACCAACAGGCCGCCGACTACGTTCAGCACCATGATCATCAGGCCGGCGATGGCGTCGCCGCGCACGAATTTACTGGCACCGTCCATCGAGCCGTAGAAATCGGCCTCTTGGGTAACTTCGGCGCGGCGTTTCTTCGCTTCGTCTTCGCCGATCAATCCGGCGTTCAGATCGGCGTCAATCGCCATCTGTTTGCCCGGCATGCCGTCCAGCACGAAGCGCGCGCCCACTTCGGCGATACGCCCCGCACCTTTGGTGATGACCATAAAGTTAATCAGCACCAGGATGATGAACACCACGATGCCGATGGCGAAGTTGCCCCCCACCAGGAAGTGGCCGAAGGCTTCCACCACGCGGCCGGCGGCGGCGGAGCCGGTATGCCCTTCCAACAAGATGATGCGCGTTGACGCGACGTTGAGCGACAAACGCAGCAATGTGGAGAACAGCAGGATGGTCGGGAAAGCGGCGAACTCGAGCGTGCGCTGGGTGAACATCGCCACCAGCAGCACCATGATCGACAGCGCGATGTTGAAGGTAAACAGCAGATCAAGGATGAACGCCGGCAACGGCAGCACCATCATCGACAGAATCAACAGGATCAACACCGGGCCGGCCAGCACCTGCCACTGCGTATCTTTAAAATTGCCCGGCAAACGAAGCAGGGAGGCCAAATTAGCCATCAGAGTCACTCTCTCTCGCAAAATCCAGTGCTTCCGGCACCGGTAAACGTTCAGGTTTTTTTGGGATCAGGCCGCCCTCGCGCCGCCAGCGGCGCAGTTGGTACACCCAGGCCAGCACTTCGGCGACCGCGGCATACAGGGTGGCCGGAATATGTTGTCCGATCTCGCTGTGCCGATACAGCGCGCGCGCCAGCGGCGGCGCCTCCAGCATCGGGATGCGGTGTTCCGCACCGAGTTCGCGAATGCGCAAGGCGATTTCGCCGGCCCCTTTGGCCAGCACTTTCGGCGCGCTCATTTTTTTGTCGTTGTACTGCAACGCGACGGCGTAGTGCGTCGGGTTGGTGACGATCACGTCCGCCTTGGGCACATCGGCCATCATGCGGCGGCGGGCGATCGCCCGCTGCTGCTGACGAATGCGCCCCTTCACGTGCGGGTCCCCTTCCTGGTCTTTGAACTCGTCGCGAATATCCTGCTTGGTCATCTTCAGCTTCTTGAAGTGACTCCACAGCTGATAAAACACGTCGAATGCCACCATCGGCGTCAATCCCAGCACGACCAGAAAGCCGCAGAACAGAATCATCTGCAGCGCGTTGCCCAGCGCATCGAGCGGTTGCTGAGTCATCAGATGCAGCATCGCCGCCCAGTTGTGCCACAGATAGAGGCCGGTCACCCAACCGACCAGCGTCGCTTTCAGGATCCCTTTCAGCAGCTCGGCCAGCACCTGGGTAGAAAAGATGCGCTTCAACCCGGATAGCGGGTTCAGCCGCTTCAAATCGAACTTGATCGACTTGCCGCTGAACAAAATGCCCCCCAGCAACATCGGCGCGGCGAGCGCCACCAGCACCAGCCCCGCCATGATCGGCAGCAGCGCCAGCACCGCCTGGCGCAGCAACATGCCCAATTGGCGCAGCATCTGTTTATCGTTGCTGACCATGCCGTGATCGAAGTTCAGACCTTGCGTGAGCATCGCCGCCAGCTGTTGCGCCATGTTGCTGCCGGACATCAGGATAATCGCCAGGCCGGAGAGCAGCATCAGTACCGAGGTCAGCTCGCGCGAGCGCGGGATCTGGCCGTCTTCACGCGCCTTCTCCAGCCTGTGGGGCGTGGGGGCCTCGCTTTTTTCCAGATCGCTGTCTTCAGCCACGAAACGCCGTTCCTGTGTCGGGAGGGTAAAGAATGGCGGTCAGCATGCCAAAAAATTGGCGATGTCATTGGGGGAACAACGAGGAAAAAGGCGGGTTATTTGGGGGATGAGGCAATCAAGGGGAGGACGTTACAGCCAATTTTCCAGCCGTAAGCCATCAACGCGCTCAAATTCGCGTCGGTTATTGGTCACCAGAATCAATCCTTCGCTGCGCGCATGCCCGGCGATATACAGATCGTTTACGCCAATAGGCGTTCCATGACGTTCCAGCGCAGCCCGAATGTTGCCGTAGTGCGAAGCCGCTTTGGCGCCGTAATCGAGAATGTCCAATCGGGAGACAAAATCCTCAACCACTCTGGCGTTAACCGCCGGACGCGAGCTTTTCTCCACTCCGTGAACCAATTCGCCATAGGTGACCGACGAAATGACCATTTTGCCCGCATAGCGATTGAACGCCTCCAGCACTTCCAGAGGCCGGCGCTTGATGACATAGATAACAATATTGGTGTCCAGCATATGGCTGAACATCAAAACTCTTCCCGCTCACGCTGGTGTTGCCCGGCACGTTCATTGAGGAAGTCATCGCTCACCTCATTTTTCGCGCAGAAGAAACTGTCCCAGGTATTCTCCACCGGCGCAAGAATGCGCTCTTTGCCCACCACGCGGACGGTCACTTTAGAAACGGTATCGGGGAAACGCACCTCTGCAGGCAAGCGCACGGCCTGCGTCCGATTATTGGTAAAGACAGAACCTAACGTCATGGCGACCTCCTTTAACTGGAGTACAAATTATAATCGCCACAATGTATATAGCAACGCTATATACTCCAATCTTTGCGCGACGCTGCGCAACTTTCGGGGCGCACCGTCGCGCGCCCCGAAAAGCCTCAGAAACCGAGGCTGTCGAGCAGATCGTCGACCTGCGCCTGATTGGCGATCACGCCGACGCCGTTCTGGTCGAGCTGCGGACCGTTCAGCAGGCTGTCGTTCGGCCGTTTTTCCTTCACCGGCTGCTCCGGCATGTTTTCCATCAGTACCATCAGCAGCTGCTTTTCGATCTCCTGCACCACGTCCATCATGCGCTTGATTACCTGACCGGTCAGATCCTGGAAATCTTGCGCCATCATGATCTCCAGCAGCTGGGCGTTGGTGAAGGCCGTATGGCCCGGCACCTGATCCAGATACTGGCGCGTGTCGTTGACCAGAGAACGTGCGTCGTCCAGTTCGATGGGATTGGCGAACCACTCGTCCCAGCGCCCTTTCAACGCATTAGCGCCGGATTCCAGCTCCGCCTGGCGCGGTTGCGCCGCCTCTACGCAGTTCAACGCCCGTTCCGCCGCCTGCGCCGTCATGGTTACGACATAGTCAAGACGGTCGCGCGCATCCGGGATCGCCTCTGCCGCCTGGGCGATCGCCTGATCGAGCCCCAGTTCGCGCATGCTGTCGCGCAGCATTCGGGTCAGTTGGCCGATGCGGGAGATGATCTCTCCCGCGGTCGCTGCATCGCTGGCAGGCATTGGAATGTCTCTCATCGCCCTCTCCTTACATGCCCAATTTTTCAAAAATCTTGTTGAGCTTTTCTTCCAGCGTCGCCGCCGTAAATGGTTTCACTACATAACCGCTGGCGCCGGCCTGCGCCGCCGCGATGATATTTTCTTTCTTGGCTTCCGCGGTCACCATCAGTACCGGCATCGCGGCCAGCGCGCTGTCGGCGCGGATGGTTTGCAACAGTTCAAGCCCGTCCATGTTCGGCATGTTCCAGTCGGACACCACGAAGTCGAAACCACCGGCGCGCAGCTTGTTCAGCGCATCCGCCCCGTCTTCAGCTTCTTCGACATTGTTGAAGCCCAGCTCTTTCAGCAAATTTCTGACGATGCGACGCATGGTGGAGAAGTCGTCCACAACCAGAAATCTGAGGTTCTTGTCTGCCATTGTTACTCCTGAAATAGTTAACCGTTTAATGATGCAAAACCGCAGGCCGCCGCGCGGCGGCCGTGGGTCATATCGCCGCCGGGTAACCCCGGCGGACTAAAATTAAATACGCAATGCCTGGCCGCCGGCAATCTGCGCCAGCATCCGTTGGCTCATTCTGTCCAGCTCGACCACTTCGCTGACGCCGCCGCTGGCGATCGCCTCGCGCGGCATGCCGAACACCACGCAGCTCGCCTCGTTCTGCGCCAGGGTATAAGCCCCTGCGCGATGCATCTCCAGCATCCCCGCCGCACCGTCGTTGCCCATGCCGGTGAGGATCACCCCCACCGCATTGCGGCCGGCGTATTGCGCCACCGAGCGGAACAGCACATCGACCGACGGGCGATGGCGGTTGACCGCCGGGCCGTCATGCAGCTTCACCTGATAGTTGGCGCCGCTGCGCGCCAGCTCCAGATGGCGGTCCCCCGGTGCGATATAGGCGTGGCCCGGCAGCACGCGCTCGCCGTCCTCCGCTTCTTTCACCGTGATCTGGCACAGTTTGTTCAGCCGTTCGGCGAACGAACGGGTGAATCCCGGCGGCATGTGTTGCGTGATCAGCAGCGCCGGACTGGTGGCCGGCAGCGGCTGCAGCACCTGGCGGATCGCTTCGGTGCCGCCGGTGGAGGCGCCGATGGCGATCAGTTTTTCACTGCTCAGCAGCGGCGCATGGCTGAGGATCGCCGGCGCCGGGCTGCTCGAGCGCTGAGGCAGGCGCGCCCTGGCCGCGGTGCGGATCTTCTCGGCGATCAGCTCACTGTAGGCCAGCATGCCCTCGCGAATGCCGAGCTGCGGTTTGGTGACGAAATCCACCGCGCCCAGCTCCAGCGCGCGCAGCGTGATCTCCGAGCCTTTGCCGGTCAGCGAAGAGACCATCACCACCGGCATCGGCCGCAGGCGCATCAGTTTCTCGAGGAAATCCAGTCCGTCCATGCGCGGCATCTCGACGTCCAGCGTCAGCACCTGAGGATTAAATTTTTTGATCAGATCGCGCGCAACCAGCGGATCCGGCGCGGTCGCCACCATTTCCATATCGGCATGGCCGTTCACGATTTCCGTCATCAGCTGACGCATCAGTGCCGAATCGTCTACGCATAACACTCTGATTTTACTCATTACCTCTCCTTGGTCAGCCCATACACGGTCTGCCCACGCAAGTAGAAATCCCGGCTGATCTGGCTGAAGTTCTCGGAGTGGCCGGCGAACATCAGCCCCCCCGGCTTAAGCAAGGGAACGAAGCGGCGCAGGATGCGCTCCTGCGTCGCCTTATCGAAATAGATCATGACGTTGCGGCAAAAAATGGCGTCGAACTGCCCCGGCAGCGCCCACTCCGGCGCCAGCAGGTTCAGCGGCTGAAAGTTCACCCGCGCCGCCAGTTCCGGCCGCACCCGCACCAGCCCCTGATGCGGCCCGGTGCCACGCAGAAAATAGCGCTGCATTTGGGTCGGCGTCAGGGTGCGCAGATCTTCCTGGCGGTAAACGCCCGCCTCCGCTTTTTCCAGCACCTGCGTATCGATGTCGCTGGCCCAGACCTGGCAACTGCCGGCCCGCTGCCCCAAGGCATCGCTCAGCGTGATGGCGATCGAATACGGCTCTTCGCCGGTCGAGGCCGCAGTGCTCCAGACGCTGTAGCCGTTCGGCCGTGAGCGCGCATGCTCCGCCAGGATCGGGAAGTGATGCGCCTCGCGGAAAAATGCCGTCAGGTTGGTGGTCAACGCGTTGATGAACGCCTGCCATTCCGCGCTGTTCGGATCGCTTTCCAGCAGCGCCAGATAGTCGCCGAAGTCGTGCAATCCCAGCAGCCGCAATCGGCGCACCAGACGGTTGTAAACCATCTCGCGCTTATGCTCCGCCAGCACGATGCCGGCGCGTTGATAAATCAACTGGCTGATACGACGGAAATGCACGTCCGACAGCGGCAGGCGCTGCACCATTTGCGTCAACATCGACGCAGTATCCCGGTTAGAAGTTGACGGCGCCTGTTTCATGCCGCCTCACCGGGGAAAAACGTGCTGTTTATGCGGTTTGACAATCTTGGGCTTCCTTTACCACGGATGAAACTGCGTTGTTGCTGTTACCTGGCGCGACGAAGTTATCGTCCGCCAGACGGAATACCGCGACCGCATCGGCCAGGGTAATAGCCTGCTCTTCCAGCGCGGTGGCGGCAGAGGCGGACTCTTCCACCAGCGCGGCGTTCTGTTGGGTGACCTGGTCCATCTGGGTCACCGCCTGCGTCACCTGCTCGATGCCGCGGCTTTGTTCATCCGAAGCCGACGCGATCTCGCCCATGATGTCGGTGACGCGGGTCACCGAACGTACGATGTCCTGCATGGTGGCGCCGGAATTTTCCACCAGCACCGAGCCGTGTTTGACGCGGCTGACCGATTCGTCGATCAGCACCTTGATCTCTTTCGCCGCCTGGGCGCTGCGACTCGCCAGGTTGCGCACTTCGCCGGCGACCACGGCAAAACCGCGCCCCTGTTCACCGGCGCGTGCCGCTTCCACTGCCGCATTGAGCGCCAGAATGTTGGTCTGGAAGGCGATGCCGTCGATCACGCTGGTGATGGCACCGATTTTCTGCGAGCTGTTGGCGATATCGTGCATGGTGGTGACCACGTCACCGGCCAGTTCACCGCCCTTGGCCGCCGTGGCCGAGGCGTCGCGCGCCAGCTGAGACGCCTGCCGCGCATTGTCGGCGTTCTGTTTCACCGTCGCGGTCAGCTGTTCCATGCTGGCGGCGGTCTCTTCCAGCGAAGCGGCCTGCTGCTCGGTGCGGGAAGAGAGATCGTTGTTGCCTTCGGAGATCTCCTGCAGGCCGATCAGAATCGATTCCGCCCCGTCGCGCACCGCGCCCACAGTACCGATCAGCGACTGCTGCGTGCGCTGCAGGCTGGCGAACAGCATGCTGATTTCATTGCGGCCGTACACTTGAATCGGCGTCGCCAAGTCACCGGCGGCGATGCGTTCAAAGTGGCTGCGGATTTGGTTCAGCGGTTGTACCAACATGGTGCGCAACCACCACATGGCGCTACCGGTCACCACGATCAGCATCAATACCGCCCCCGCCAGCATCAGGCCCGCCAGCGTGAAGGAGAACTGGTTGGCGTCTCTGGCCTCGCTGATGTCGCCGTTGATCAACTGCAGATACTGCACGAAGTCGGCCTCGAACAGGTCCTGGGTCTTCTGCGTCGGCTGATCCATAAACGCCTGCAGCTCCCCTTTTTCCAGGAAGCCGATCAGCTCGCGCAGCGCGCCGCGCAATCGCTCGTAGCTGGCTTTGGTGGTCGCCGTCTGCTGGCTCTGTTGCTCACTGCTGCGCTCAACCGCCATGAACTGATTGAAATAGAGATCGGCCTTCTGCAGCGAACTGCGGGCGCTGCTCATCAATTCGTTCACCTGTTCCTGTGGCAGCTTCAGCGCCGCGCGGGTGCCGGCGCGGTTCAACGTATTGCGCGCCTGCAACAACGACACCCAGCTCAGGCTGAGCGAATCGCGCTGCTGGCTGCCGAGGGTGATGATATCGAGGTTGTGGTTATCGGAGCGGAACGCGGAATACGACAGGCCGCTGCTGGCCAACTGCAGAACGCAGAAGGTCATCAACAACAGGAACAAGCTGGTAGAGATACGGATTCGGTTAAACACTGTGAACCTCCTTGCAGCCGGCCGGCGACCGACCTACGTAGGGAAAAGGGCCTCTGCGAGAGAGGCCCGATACCGGTCAGAACGTTTCCCAGTTATCCTGCAGATCGCTGGCGTTCATTTTTTTATGATTGATTACCGGTGTTACCGTCGCCTTGCTGGTGACAGGCGTTTTAAACTCTTCCTGGCCTTCCGACCTCAGGCGGAATACCGCCACCGACTGGGTCAGCATGCTGGCCTGTTCTTCCAGCGCCGCCGCCGCCGAGGCAGATTCTTCTACCAACGAGGCGTTCTGCTGGGTCACGCGGTCCATTTCCGCCACCGCCTGGCCAACCTGATCGATGCCACGGCTCTGCTCGTCCGAAGCCGACGCGATTTCGCCCATGATGTCGGTCACACGGGTAACGGCGTTGACGATGTCGCCCATGGTTTCGCCGGCGCTCTCGACCAACACGGAACCCATATCGACGCGGCTGACCGAGTCTTCAATCAGGCCTTTGATCTCTTTCGCCGCCTGTGCGCTGCGCTGCGCCAGGTTGCGCACTTCACCGGCCACCACCGCGAAGCCACGGCCCTGTTCGCCGGCGCGCGCCGCTTCCACCGCGGCGTTCAACGCCAGGATGTTGGTCTGGAAAGCGATACCGTCGATCACACCGGTAATATCGGCGATCTTCTGTGAACTGCCGGCGATGTCGTGCATGGTCTGCACCACGTTAGCCACGACCTTGCCGCCTTTCTGCGCGGTTTCGGAGGCGCTCAGCGCCAGCTGAGAGGCCTGACGGGCGTTTTCGGCGTTCTGTTTCACCGTCGCGGTCAACTGCTCCATGCTGGCGGCGGTCTCTTCCAGCGAAGCAGCCTGCTGCTCGGTGCGGGAGGAGAGATCGTTGTTGCCTGCGGCGATTTCAGACGCGCCGCTGTAGATGGCGTCTGCGCCCTGACGCACGCCGCTGACGGTTTCGATCAGCTCGCTTTGCATGTGTTTCAGGCTGGCTGCCAGCACGCCCATTTCGTTGCGGCTGGTGACGACGATCTGTTGAGTCAGGTCGCCGGCGGCGATCTGTTTGATGTGGTCGATCATGCGATTCAGCGGACGCACCAGGATGTGATGGATACCGGTCCAGGCCAGTACGATCACCGCCAGCACCACCACCAGCACCACGATCAGCGTCCAAATGGCCGAGTTGTAGGAGCTGTTGCTGCCGTCGACTGCGATTTGGTACAGCTTGCCGTTTTGCTCCAGGTAAACGTTGTAGCTCTGCTCAAAGTTGTCCTGGTAGCTCTGCGTAGGCTGATCGAAGAAGGCGTTGATCTTGCCTTCGCCCAGCAGTTGGATCAGTTCGGAAAGCGCGCCGTACAGAATGTCGTACTGCTGCTTCACGCGCTCTGCCGACTGAGGATCCTGACGCGGATCCTGAGGGATTTTCTCGTACGCGGCGTAGTGTCTTTCCGCCTCGGCCAGCTCTTCTTTCGCCTTGGCCAGCAGTTCATCAATGGTGGCGCCGCTGCCGATCTTATTGGTATCCATCATGTAACGAATACCGGCGCGGTTCAGCGAGTTGCGCGCCTGCAGCAGATCAACGCGGCTTTCACTCAGCTGCAGCTGCTGCTGACGGATAGTTTGCAGGACGGTAAAGTTTTCCTTATCGCTTTTCAGCGAGGAGAAAAAGAGTCCGCCCGAAATCAACTGCAAGGCGCCAAACAGCACCAACACCAGCAACAGGCTGGTGACCACCTTCATACGATTTAACATGATTTCCCTTGTTGAAGCCCGCGCAGACAGGCTTTGATGACGTTGAATGTGAGAGTTATCGGCGCAGCGCGGCAAAACTTTATGCGGGAAAGTAACTATTTTTAGTGGGGGTTCAGGACACGGCCTGCGGCGTCGCGGCAAGTCATGGAAAGTGAAGGTGATAGGGGGCAGCGCCCTGCCCCCTTGGGTCTTGAATCAGACGCTTTTCGCCACGCTGTCGACCAGCGACATCTCTTCGCTGCTCAGCAGCTTTTCGATATCCACCAGGATCAACATGCGCTCGCCCAGCGAACCGAGGCCGGTGAGGTATTCGGTCGCCAGCGTCACCGCAAACTCCGGTGCCGGGCGGATCTGATCGGCGGTCAGCGACAGCACGTCGGAAACGCCGTCGACCACGATGCCCACCACGCGCTGGCCAAAGTTCAGCACGATCACCACGGTGTTCTCATCGTAAGACACGCTCTGCTGCGAGAACTTCACCCGCAGATCGATGATCGGCACGATCACGCCGCGCAGGTTAGTAACGCCCTTGATGAACGCCGGGGTGTTGGCGATGCGGGTTACCTGATCGTAGCCGCGAATTTCCTGCACCTTGAGGATATCGATGCCGTACTCCTCGTTGCCCAGGGTAAAAATCAGAAACTCTTGCCCTACCGTTTCGCCAGCCAATTTGCTGACGGCTGCCAATCCTGCCATATCATTCACCTTTTAAATCAATAAACTCATTATTATGCGGCGGCGTCCGTCAGACGCTTTTCACGGTTCAAGGTTTGCAACGCCGAGACATCGACGATCAATGCCACGCTGCCGTCGCCCAAAATGGTCGCGGCGGAGATGCCCGGCACTTTGCGGTAGTTGCTTTCCAGATTCTTCACCACCACCTGATGCTGGCCGATCAGCTGATCCACCAGCAACGCATAGCGGCGGCCGGCGCTTTGCAGGATAACGACGATGCCCTGCGTGGCGTCGGTTTTGGCGCCTTCCACTTCGAACACCCGATACAGCTCCACCAGCGGCAGGTATTCGCCGCGCACCTGCAGCACGCGTTCGCCGCCGGCCAACGGATGCAGGTCTTCCGCCTGCGGCTGCAGCGACTCCATCACCGCGTTCAGCGGCAGGATAAAGACTTCGTCGTTCACCTTAACCGACATGCCGTCGAGAATCGCCAGCGTCAGCGGCAGCAGGATGCGGATGGTGGTGCCTTTGCAGGCCTGCGAGCGGATCTCGACGTGACCGCCCATCTCCTGAATGTTCCGTTTCACCACGTCCATGCCGACGCCGCGGCCAGAAACGTCGGTCACCTGTTCGGCGGTGGAGAAGCCCGGCGCAAAGATCAGCATGCCGACCTCTTCGTCGCTCATGCTGTCGCTGACCGCCAGCCCTTGCGACGCGGCCTTGGCGAGAATTTTTTCGCGGTTCAGCCCGGCGCCGTCGTCGATGACCTCAATGCAGATGTTGCCGCCCTGATGTTCGGCAGACAGCACCAGATTGCCCACCGCCGACTTGCCGGCGGCGACGCGGGTGGCCGGCTCTTCGATGCCGTGATCGAGGCTGTTGCGCACCAGGTGCGTCAGCGGATCGATAATGCGTTCGATCAGGCTCTTGTCCAGTTCGGTGGAACTGCCCTGCAGCGTCAGCTCCACCTGTTTGTTCAGCTTGCCGGCCAGATCGCGCACCAGACGCGGATAGCGGCTGAAGACATATTCCATCGGCATCATGCGGATCGACATCACCGACTCCTGCAGATCGCGCGCGTTACGCTCCAGCTGGCTCATGCTGTTCAGCAGGTCGCCGTGGTTCACCGGATCCAGCGTGCCGGAGCGTTGCGCCAGCATCGACTGGGTGATCACCAGCTCGCCCACCAGGTTGATCAGTTGATCCACCTTTTCCACCGCTACGCGAATGCTGGTGGACTCGCTCGCCTTGGCGCGCGCTTTCGGCGCTTCCGCCTGCGCGGCGGCCGGTTTGGCGGCAGGCGGCGCGGCGTTCGCAACCGGCGCAGGCGCGGGCTCTGGCGTAACGACCGCCTCCGGCGAGTTCGCTGCCGCGACGACCGGCGCACTCTGCGTCGGCGTCGAGAAGCTGATTTGTTCCGGTTCCAGCACGAAGCACAGCACGGCGCTGATGTCGTCCTCGCTGGCGGAGGTGAGCAACGTTACGTCCAGACTGTGCTCCGTCTGATGAGGGTCTTTAACCTCGCCGAGGTTGCCCAGCTCTTCCAACATCAACGGGATTTCACTGGCTTTCAGCCCGTTCAGGCTGATGCGCATACCGCCTTCGATCGCCGCCGGCGCGGCCGCTGGCTGCACAACGGGCTGCTGAACGACCGGCTGAGCCGCGGGCGCCTCCTGCTGCTGTTGCGCTTCCAACGCCAGCTGACGCAGCGCCTGGCAAATGTATTCAAAGCTTTCAGCGTCAGGCTGTTGCGAGGTCTTATAGGCGTCCAGTTGCTCCTGCATAATGTCTTTGGTTTCCAGAAACAGGTTGATAATCTCGGTACTCAGGCTCATTTCTTGGCGCCTTGCACCGTCCAGCAGGTTCTCCAGCAGGTGGGTGGTTTCCTGCAGCACCGAAAAACCAAAGGTCGCCGCCCCGCCCTTGATCGAATGCGCCGCGCGGAAGATGGCGTTCAACGGCTCGATATCGGGGGCCAGCGGATCCAGCTCCAGCAGGTGTTGCTCCATGTCGGCCAGCAACTCGTCCGCCTCATCAAAGAAGGTCTGATAAAAATCGCTAATGTCCATGCTCACGGGGTCACCTCTGGCTGTGAGTCGCGGTTAGTCGGTGCGGGCGCGGCTGCCGGCTGTTCCGGCGTTTGACCGGCCGTGGCTAGCGCCGGGGATGCCTGCAATTGACCGGCGGGATCCGCCGCCGACAGCGGCGTTGGATCGGTCGGCGTTGCCGCCTGGGGTTCCGGCGTTTGGCTGGCCGGCGCAGTCGCCGACGGCGCCAGCTGCTTCAGGCTGTCCGGCTGGGCGATATCCACCGCGTTGCCTTCAGCATTTTCGTGTTCGATGCCTTCTTGCGTTTGCTTATTCAGCACCAGCACGGTGATGCGACGGTTGATCGCGTCATCGGCGCCGTGCTGTTTCAGGCTCATGGTGGCCGCCATGCCCACCACTCGCAGCACCTTGCCTTCCGCCAGACCGCCGGCGATCAGCTCGCGTCGGGAGGCGTTGGCGCGATCGGCCGACAGTTCCCAGTTGCTGTAGCCGCGCTCCCCGGTGGCGTAAGGAATATCATCGGTGTGGCCGGACAGGCTGATCTTGTTCGGCAGGTCGTTCAGAATCGGGGCTATCGCCCGCAGAATATCGCGCATGTAGCTCTCGACCTGCGCGCTACCGGTTTTGAACATCGGCCGATTCTGGCTATCGATAATCTGGATGCGCAGCCCCTCGTCCATCATGTTGATCAGCAGATGCGGACGCAGCGCCTTCAGGCGCGGATCGGACTCAATCAGTTCATCCAGCTTTTCGCGCAGCTTGTTCAGCCGCAGCTCTTCGGCGCGCTTGTCCGGCGAATCGACCTGTTTTTTCACCAGGCCGTGCTGTTGCGTCGGATCGTCGCCGCCGCCCGGAATCGGACTGCTTTCGGAACTGCTCTTGTCGCCGCTGGTCAGGGCAACCTTGAGCGGCGTGCGGAAGTATTCGGCGATTTGCGTCAGCTCCTGCGGGCTGGCGATCGCCAGCAGCCACATCACCAGGAAGAATGCCATCATCGCCGTCATAAAGTCGGCATAGGCAATCTTCCAGGAGCCGCCGTGATGGGCGGCATGATGCGACTTGCGCTTTCTGACCAGGACGACCGGGTGATTCTGTTTCATGCTTCTTCTTCTTCCGTCGCCTGCTGTGCCGGCGCTTTCACGCGGCGCACATGTTCTTCCAGCTCAACGAAAGAAGGACGTTCGGTGGTATACAGCGTTTTACGGCCGAACTCGACCGCGATCTGCGGGGCATAACCGTTCAGGCTCGACAGCAGCGTGACCTTGATGCACTGCATCATCTTGACGTTTTCGGCGCTCTTCTGGCGCAGCAGCGTGGCCAGCGGCGAGATAAAGCCGTAGGCCAACAGAATGCCGAGGAAAGTACCGACCATGGCGTTGGCGATCAGCGCCCCCAGTTCAGCGGCCGGACGGTCAGCCGAAGCCAGTGCGTGCACTACCCCCATCACTGCCGCGACGATACCGAACGCAGGCAAGGAATCGCCCACCATCGCCAGGCTGCCGGCGGGCACTTCGCTTTCCTGCTCGTAGGTTTCGATCTCTTCGTCCATCAGCGCTTCGATCTCGAACGCATTCATATTGCCGCTCACCATCAGCCGTAAATAGTCGGTAATGAACTCCACCAGGGTGTTATCGGCAAGGATGCGCGGATAATTAGAGAAAATTTCACTTTCTTGCGGATTATCGATATCGAACTCGAGCGACAGCATGCCCTGCTGACGCGATTTGGCCAGCAGGCGGAACAGCAGCGCCATCAGATCCATGTACAGATCTTTGTTGTATTTGGAGCGCCGCATCAGGCGTGGCAACGCGCGCAGCGTGGCCTTGATCGCCTTGCCGTTGTTGCCGACGATGAAAGCGCCGACGCCCGCCCCGCCGATGATCAGAAATTCAGCCGGCTGATATAACGCGCCGAGATGACCGCCCACGATCAGGTAGCCGCCAAACACCGCACCCAATACCACGAGATAACCCAAAATAACTAGCACACGCATTCCTTAAATTAACAATGTGGATGGAAGGTGGGGCAAACGCGCCCTGGCCAACAGACCAGGCGGCATGTCTGGGGGCGGCATGCCGCCCCTGCGTATCACACGTCGGTGTTCATTGCCGAGAGCCGGCAACGTGGCGGCTCAAATGGCGCGTTTGACCTGCTCGTCCAGCAGTTGAGGAATAATATCGGCCAGTTGCGGCGAAAGTTTACGTCTTTTTACTGCGCGGGATGGGGGTTGGCATAAACTGCAGATGAAACCATTCAGCGGCTGGTGCGCATGGGTGATAAATGCGCCGCCGCAGCAGCTGCAGGCGGAGAGTTGCAGCATGCCGCTGTCGACGAAACGCACCAGCGTCCAGGCGCGCGTCAACGCCAGCAGCGGCGCATCGCCGGCCTGCTGGGGACATTGTTCCAGATAGAGGCGATAAGCTTTAATCACCGCCTCCACTCCGCTGCACTGCCCACTTTTCATCAGGAACAGGTAAGCGTTGTAAAACATCGAAGAGTGAATATTTTGTTCCCAGGTCATAAACCAGTCGGTTGAGAACGGCAACATCCCTTTCGGCGGCGGACTGCCGCGCAACTCCTTATAAAGTTTAATCAAGCGCCCGCGGCTGAGCTGGGTCTCGCTCTCCAGCATCTGCAAACGGGCTCCCAGTGAAATCAGCTCCATCGCGAGCTGAATGTCCTTGGCTTCTTGAACAATACTTTTCTCAACCATCATCAGGCTCTTTTCTTCGTCGGGCTAGCGTCTTTACTCGATAGCTCTTGCAGTAAATGGCTTGATAGCAAAATGCCGGTATGGATTTGTTGCAGATCGTCGACGCGCGACTCTTTGGTCAGGCGTTCGATGGTCTGGTGATCGTTAAAGCGGAAGTGGCAAACCAGCTGGTTGGTCTCAGCCAGTTTAACCATTTGCGGCAAAGTCAGCTGCGCCAACGCGTCAGCCATGGTTTCATCGATACCAAGGCGGAACATCGCGGACGCTTTTTCATCGTTGATCAAACGTTGTGCTAAAAGTAAATATGACAAATTGATGTCATAAATATGCTTAAGTAATTCAGACGTACCCATATTCCCCATCCCGACAGACTATGTTTAAAAACATACGCTGGGTGATAAATTTTATCGCCCGTGACCTGGGTTTTTTCCCAAAGTTGGCAAATTAATCTCTCAAAAACGACCGCTATAACTTTCGCCAATCGCTAAATTCGACCACTGTTCAGTATTTGCTACGAGCGTAAACCTACGTGTATGGATGTACAGCATTTTGCTTCGATAGTGTTTAGCCACCATGAAACTATTTTTACAAATTTAATAAGATTATTCCTAAAGCAACGCAACTCTACCCCCGAACCATTAGCACACACAATGTAAGTGAGAGGCAATTTTAAATACAATGTGACATAGATCACAAAAATAAAAAATATTTAAGCCAAATACGACTAAATGCGCACGTTTATTGACCTCGTTTTCGCTCACAAAATAGCCATAGGTAAAAAAACGTCTTAAAAACAATGTTTATAAGCCAAAAAATTATCTTTTTTAGATCAATTCGAACAAAAGCATCACCAAACCAAAATAACAGAACAAAAATCTGTATATAGGCGACAAACTCAGTATAAATAACCAATTACGTTGCTAAAAAATATCCAAGATGAAAAATAACCAACGTAAACTATAAGGTTATTACCTTTCAGATTTGACTTAAGCCCCTCGCTTCGGGCTGCTCTAATTTTCAACATAAGGTGATTAGGGCTTATCAATGATTCGCTGACGTTGTGAACAAGCCAACAGACGTAACGATATGTTTCCGTATTAGCCTGACGCAAGAATGCCATTTTTACGTTAAAAAGTGCCAGAACGACATATCGGCAGCGCATCGTAAAACTTTAATGCTTTTTTATTTCTTTTTTGTCGCCGCTTTAATTATCACGCAGAACTGTGAATTATTAAAATCCCCCGCGCGCCCATCACTTCACTGCAATAAAATAAAACGCAGTTTTGTTTTTCTCCTCAAAACCCTCAGGCCAATGAGACGACGTTTCAGCGCGAGCGGCAACGCCAAAAGCCGGACAACGCCGTAGCGGTCTTGCTAAAAAAGGAAGAAATCCCCTTCCCAGGACGAAAACGCGCTACCGCGCCTCTACACGCCGCCGCAACCCTACGGTTTCATCCCCTCCCCGTGCAGCCTCACCTGAGACTTTCCCTAATTCTCCATTTATCAGCAGGATGAGATTGCTGACAGCGCACCGGCATATTATGATTTAGCAACGCTCCGCCTCAGGCGGTGTCTCAATTATTACCCAGTGCAATTTATCTACTTGAAATGATTTTTGTCAGGTCGTACATCGCTGCCTCGACGGCATCGCCGAGAGTCGCTGATGTGTTATTCACCCGGCTTTAACTATTAACAGGCTATATTTTAATCATGACCGATACGCTCGAATATCTGCTGACATTCCGTAAATGCTCCTCTTTGGACAGCCTGGAGAAGGTGTACGACAAACTGAACTACTCCATTGAAAATGATACAGAAATGAGCAATATGTACCGCGCTGCAGACCACCGTCGCGCCGAACTGGTTGCAGGTAAATTGTTCGATCTGGGCAAAGTGCCGAAAACGCTGTGGGCGCAGGTGCTTTAATTCAGTGGAATTACGTGCGGCAACGGTTTTATCTTTTATTGCTATATAACCGGGCAAACTCAGCTTTTATTGCCGCGCGTGATGCGAAACACATTTATTACGCCCGCCAGGTTCTACCCTTTATCCGAGCGTAGCATTTTCTCTAAGGCCACCGACGCGGCAGCCTGAAACACGACGGATACAACAAGGAGTGGGATATGGGGTATCAAAACGTTCTGGTCACCGTCGCCGTCGCGCCTGACAGTCACCGCCTGGTGGAAAAGGCCGTCTCCATCGTCCGTCCCTATGGCGGCAACATCACGCTGCTCAGCACCCTCGCCAATCCGGAAATGTACAATAACTTCGCCGGGCCGATGCTCGGCGATTTGCGCACGCTGATGGAGGAAGAAACCCGGTTGTTTATGGAGGAACTGCGCCAACGCGCGGATTATCCGATCGCCGATACGCTGATCGTACACGGCGAGTTGGGCGACAGCCTGGCATTCGCCAGCCGCCGTCGGCCGTTCGACCTGCTGCTCTGCGGCAATCATCGCGACGGCATGATGAACAAAGTCTCCTGTTCCGCCGCCCGCTTCATCAACATCAGCCATATCGACGTGTTGATCGTGCCGCTCTAACGCTAAGCACATTCGGTAACGTTGCCTTGCCGCCCCTGGACTAGGCTTAACCAACCTGTCTGTCGCAACGCAAAGGAGCTTTCGATGTCCCCTTCTCAACAGAACCGTCGCTTCCTGCTGGCCTCGCGCCCGCACGGGGAACCGACGGCGGCAAACTTCCGTCTCGACACGGTTGCCACGCCGCAACCCGGCGTCGGCCAGCTGTTGCTGCGCACCGTTTATCTGTCATTGGATCCTTATATGCGCGGCCGCATGAGCGATGCCCCCTCCTATGCGCCGCCGGTGGAGATCGGCCAGGTGATGGTCGGCGGAACGGTATCGCGCGTGGCCTCCTCACAGCATCCCGATTTCAAGGTCGGCGATTGGGTGTTGGGCTATGACGGTTGGCAGGATTACGCGCTGTCCGACGGCAGCGGCCTGCGCAATCTCGGCCCGCACCTGGCGCACCCTTCCCGCCTGCTCGGCGTGCTGGGCATGCCGGGCTTCACCGCTTATATGGGATTACTCGACATCGGCCAACCCCAGGCGGGCGAAACGCTGGTGGTAGCCGCCGCCAGCGGTGCGGTCGGCTCGGTGGTCGGCCAAATCGGCAAGCTGAAAGGCTGCCGCGTGGTCGGCGTTGCCGGCGGCGCGGAAAAATGCCGCTATGTGGTGGAAGAATTGGGTTTTGACGCCTGTATCGATCACCGTGCCCCCGACTTTGCCGAACAGCTGGCCGCCGCCTGCCCACAGGGTATCGACATCTATTATGAAAACGTCGGCGGCGCGGTATTCGACGCCGTGCTGCCGCTATTGAACACCAAAGCGCGCATTCCAGTCTGCGGCATCATCGCCCATTACAATGCCACCGGATTACCCGCCGGGCCGGACCGTTTGCCGTTGCTGGAGGGGCTGATTCTGCGTAAACGCATCCGCATGCAGGGCTTTATCATCTTCGATGACTACGGCTCACGCTTTGATGAATTCCTGCAACAGATGAGCGGTTGGGTCGAGCAGGGGAAAATCAAGTTCCGCGAGGACATCGTCGACGGCCTGGAGCAGGCGCCCCAGGCGTTTATCGGTCTGCTGCAAGGCAAAAACTTCGGCAAACTGGTGATTCGCGTCGCCGACGAATAACCCGCAGCTGGGCGTGGTGCGCCACGCCCCCTTCTTTAATGTACGGCGCCGTCGCCGAATCGCACATCTTCCTCAACCATCAACGTGACCTCTACGATAGTGCGCACAGCCTCAACCATCGTCGCCAACGCCATGCTCGGCTTGCCCGGATGCGCCGCCGCCAGCTCATGACTGTACGGGATATGCACGAACCCGGCGCTGACCGCCGGGCAATGCGTCTGCAGATAGTGGCGCAAACCGTAAAAAATATGGTTGCAGTTATAGGTGCCCGCCGTGTAAGAAACCGCCGCCGGGATCCCCTGCCGGCGCAGTTGCTGTACCGCAGCCTTGACGGGCAACGTGCTGAAGTAGCCCACCGGGCCGCCGGCGACCACCGGCATATCAATCGGCTGTTTGCCGGCATTATCGGGGATGCGGGCATCGATCAGATTGATGGCCACCCGCTCCAGGGATATTTCGGCCCGGCCGCCGGCCAGGCCCAGACAGATCACCGCCAGCGGCTGCAATTCCTCAATCGCCGCGATTAGCCGCTGATTGGCTTCACCCAGCACGCAAGGCAATTCACGCACTATGATCTCCGCGCCGCCGCTTCGCTCACCGGCCAACGCCTGCGCGACCTGCCAGGAAGGATTTACCGCATCGCCATCGAACGGCTCAATACCGGTTACCAACACTTTGTTCATCATTTCCCCTGCTTGAAGGCTAAATTCGTGTGCTACCAGCCTAGTGAACGCAGTATGATTCTGGAAATGGATTATCTATATATAGAGTATTCATAAAATGAATTTAGCCAACGTCGATCTCAACTTGCTGGTGGTGTTTGAAGCGTTGTATCAGACGCGTAACGTTACCGCCGCAGGCCGGCGCCTTAACCGCGCTCAACCCTCCGTCAGCAATGCGCTGGCGCGGCTGCGCATTCTGCTGAACGATCCGCTGTTTGTTCGCGGCGGCGGCGGCATGGCGCCTACGCCGCGCGCCCACCAACTCATGCCGCAGATACAGCAGGTGCTTGAACAGATCCATCTTGCGTTAGCTCCCCCAACGCGTTTCGATCCGGCCACCGCCGGGCAACGGCGCTTTACGCTGGCCGCCGGCGACTATGCCGATATTTTGCTGCTGCCCGCTATCATCAGCCGGTTGCGTCAGGCGGCACCCGGTATCGATATTCGCGTTTCGCGCCTGGATCGCCGCAATATTTACCGGCAGTTGGAAAGCGGCGAGGTGGACATCGCGTTGGGAGGACATCTTTCCGGCGCTGAAAGCCACTATGTGCACGCGCTGTTTGAAGAGCATCTGGTGTGTATCGCCAGCCGCACACATCCGCAGCTGGCGGACGGTCGTTGGGATCTGGCCCGCTATCTCAGCCTGCCGCACGGGCTGTACGCACCGGCAGACGACGGTTCCGCCAGAGGATTGGTCGACCGACGTCTGGCGGAAATCGGCGGCCAGCGGCGCGTCGCCGCAACCTTTTCACATATTGTAGCCCTGCCGGCCGTGGTTGCCGACAGCGATCTGATCGCCACCCTGGCCGCCAGCGTGGCCCGACGTTTTTCCGATCCGCAACGCGTACGCTTTCTCCCGCTGCCTGACGAGTTGGCCATCGCCCCTTTTCCCATTGAACTGATCGCCGGTCGGCAGGCACAACGCGACCCGGCCTTAATCTGGCTTTGCGATCTGATAGGCCAACTTCCCCTCGCCCCCCGCTCAGATTAACGGCGGCATTCGCTGCATTATCAACCGCTCAAATACACGCGCAAAGGCCCGTTGCGGTGCCTTTTTGCGTCCGCCAAATAGGAATCATCCGAATTCACATTCAGTAAATTTATATATTTGATCATCTTTAACTGACGAATGGTAAGGATAAAAAACAATCAGTGACTTTTTTCACGAAAAAAAAGAGTTGTTTTATAAACACCTTGACTTAAGTGTTACACATTTACTTCATGGTATTACCAATTTCCCAATAATTTGAGATAAAAAATGATCTCAGTGTATCTATATGTTTTAGATAATAAAAAACAGGATCGTGAGCGAGTTAACGAATTGAGCATTGATCCACAAGGCTATTTTGCAAATGCGAAGCTCTATTGTAGACTGCACAAATCGTGCCTTTGTGTAAACTTTGTTAAATCTTTCGTCAGCCCCTGTCTCAATTCGTGACAGATACGCCATCGGGATCGCGCGTTCACTCTCGTGCGGTAGCTATGCCTAAACCCGGGGATAGTATGAATCGCCTTATCAATGCGCATACGCCTTTGTCCGCCCACCAGCCGTTGTTCAGCAGCCTTTTCGGTGCGGAAAAACTGGCCGGCGGTCGAGTTCGACGTCGAGCAGCTCAGCTCTGACAACCGGGCATTTCACCGCGATAAAGTACGATCCGAAGCTCCCCAAAAAAGCGGTGCCCGAAGAGCGCTCGCGGCTTTGAGCAAAAAAAACGGTCAAACAACGCGATCTGGTCTCTACGTTCTGAAAACGACTTGTCGTCTATCAGTTCGCTAAATCACCTTGCATAAGGAAGTGTCACGATGGGCGAGTTTATTGCCTTTTCGACGCAGGACAGCCTCTGGGGACAAATCCTGTTTACCCTCTTTGGTATCCTGGTTGGCTGCGTCTTGCTCACCGCGATCGGCAAAACCTTTTTGTCGGCCGGCCGAGCAGCGGCGTTACCTGTGCGGCTGCTGATCTTTGTCGCACTGATGCTGGCGCTCCTGAAATACAACCAGCAAGTGATGTCGGCGGTGAATGCCCCCGCAGAGCTGATCGGATTCCTGATTCTGCCCGGTTTTTTGATGAGTTGTCTGGTTACGGCGACACCCGGCAGGCTGGCGTTGGCCATAGAGCTGGGCTGTTTTGCAGCGCTCACCGCGCTGTTGATTCTGGGCACCGCCGACATCGGCTTTTTTGCACCTTACCATCTGGAGAGCGCCGGCCAGGTTATCGCCAAGGCGATCGCCGCGGCGTTATCCGTGGCCGCCGTGTTGCTGGCTCGCGGAATCAGCGGCAAGGACAACGCGCTGTCCTCTTGATCATCCATTTCGAAGCGGGGCTCTCTCCGCGCATTAACGATCGGTTCTGAACGCCGCATCGTTTTCTTCATCTGTTGTGACATAGCCTGATATCTATTAAACCGAAAAACGGATTGTTTTTGAGCAAGCAGCCTGGCTGCCGGCTGATATCCACAGGAAGCTTTACACACACAATGAAAGTCGTGAAACCTCTGCGCCTCAGCGCACTTCATCGCCCCTTCTCTTGGCAAGGGCAAAATCATCTTGGCGTTTCCGTTTTGGCCTTGGCCGACATGGGGGTCTCCCCGCGCCTGCGCCCCGAGCCGGAGCTGTGGCAACTGGCCGCCGAAGAGCTCACCTTGAGCGGCGGCGTGCTCGATTTAGCCATCCCGAAAGCCTGTGCGGAGTTTCTCGCCACCGGCAACGCCTACACCCATCATCAACAAGACAAAACCGCCTGCGCCGTGAAGATCCAGCTGGATTCGCTGGAAAAAACGTTGGTGGTTTTCGGCGATCGCCACTGGACCAACGATCGTCCCTCCACTCCCCTCCCTTTTACAGAAATGCGTCTGGACTGGCGCCGGGCTTACGGCGGCACCCAGTTCGCCGATAATCCGCACGGCATCGGCGCCACTCCAGAAACATGTCCGCAAGGCCGTATCCATCGCCTGCCGAATGTCGAACCACTGCAGGGGCGCCTTACCTCTCCCCGGCAAAGCGCGCTACCGGCAAGCTTTGATGCGCTGGATATCACCTGGCCGCGCCGCTTCTCCCGCATCGGAAAAAACTACGACGCCGACTGGTTGAAAAACGGTTTTCCCGGTTTCGCCAACGACATCGACTGGCGCCTGTTCAACATGGCGGACAGCGATCAGCAGTTTCCTCAACGCGACAGCTTGCCTCCCCAGGCCGCCTACCGGATATGGAACATGCACCCGTCAGAGCCGGTGCAGCAAGGGCACTTGCCGCCGTGGCGCGCACGCTGCTTCATCAACCGGCTGCGCGCCGGCGAAGCGCATTTCGAAGAGATTGCCATGCGCCATACCACCGTCTGGTTCTTCCCCCATCGGGAGCAGATGCTGCTGATCTATCAGGGCAGCGCGCGCATCAATGAAGACGATGCCGCCGATGTGATGCAACTGATGCCGGCATTGGAAATCGAAGGAGAGCCCCGCGCCACCGAGCATTATCGGCAGGTGTTGGCCCAGCGACTGGATAAAGAACAGGGAGCCCTGCGCGCTTTTCGTGAGCAGGAGTTGCTGCCGGAAACCTGCATCGGCGCCTGGCTGGATACCGAAACGCCGACGCAGCAAAGCCCGGTAGCGCAAAATATCGCCGCCTACGAGCACCACCAACGCGAAGATCACCGCCAGCGCCTGCTGCGTGAGGGGCAGGACATCGATGAACTGTTCCCGCTGCCATCGCAAGAGGCACCGCCGACGCTGGACCAACTCGCCGAATTCGTCGAGCGATTGGAAAGCCAGGCCGAAGCTCAGTATCAGGACATGCTCAAACACGCACAGGATAACGGTATCGACCCCCTCAAACCCGGCGGAGAGCACGTGCCACCATCCGGTGTGGAAAGCTACCAGCATCAGCGCGATCTGCTGTTTCAGCAGGGGCGTCACTATCCCGACGCATTTAGCGACAAGCAGTTGGGGGAAAGCGAGCGTGCGCTGCACCAGATGTATTTAATGTCGGCACAGGCGCAAAGCCCGGCGCTGCGTTTAAGCGGCGATCTGGCGCAGATCATTCGCCAACGCGTCGCCGCCGCCATGCTGCGCGATAAAGATCTCAGCGGTCTTGATCTAACCGGCGCCGATCTGTCCGGCATGGACCTCTGCCAGGCTAACTTGCGCGGCGCGCTGCTGGAAAACGCCAATCTGCGCCAAACCCGGCTGGTGGGCTGCGATCTTCGCGAGGCGATGCTGGCGCGCGCCGATCTCAGCGGCGCCGTCTTGCAACAGGCCAATCTGAGCCACGCCTCCCTGGCCCTGGCGAAATGCGATGCGACGGATTTCGGCGGCGCGCAGCTGCACGAAACCCACATTCAGCAAACCTTGTTTCAACGCTGCGACTTCACGATGGCGTCATTACGCGATTTGCTGGGGTATGAAACCTTGCTCGGGCAGTGTGATTTCAGCCGCGCCACGCTGGCCAACATCACGCTGATGGAACTGCAGCTGGAGCAGTTGACATTCAGCCACGCCCGGCTCGACAAAGTCAGCTTCGTCAAATGCCGGCTGCTGGCGGTGAACTTCAGTCAGGCACGGCTGGAAAACTGCGCCTGGGTTGACACCGAGACGCAAAGCCTCAGCTTCCGCGCCGCACGCCTCACCGCCTGCGCCTTCGCAGCAAAAACACTGTTGCCGCAGGCGGATTTCAGCGATGCGACGCTGACCCAGTGCAATTTACGCCAGATGCCATTGCAACGGGCTAATTTCAGCCGTGCGCGCCTCAATAATTGCGACCTGTCGGAAACCCGATTGAACGAGGCCGATTTTCGCCAGGCCAACGGCAGCGGCAGCCTGTTCATCCGCAGCGATCTGTCCCAGGCCACCCTGCGCGACGCCAATTTCATTGCGGCGATCCTGCAGAAATGCCTGCTGTCAGGCGCCGACCTGCAGGGCACCAATCTGTTTCGAGCCGATTTGTCGCAGTCGCAAGTGGATCAGGCGACCCGGCTCGACGGTGCCTATACCGCCAGGGTGAAAACATTGCCTCGCCACAACGGGAAGGAAGTATGACCTCAAAGTCTGAGCAGATACGCCAGCGCGTGAAACGCGGCGAGCTGATTGCCGGTGAGGATTTGCACGGTCTGTCATTCGCCGGTATGGATTTGGCCGGCGGTATGTTTAACCAGTTGGACCTGAGCGGTGCGAACTTCTCCGATTGCGATCTGCGCGACAGCGTGTTCAACGATTGCCGGCTCGACCATGCTCAGTTTGCGCGAGCGGACCTGAAACAAACCGCCTTCAATCAGTGCGCCATGTCGGCCAGCCGCTTCGGCGAGAGCCATATCGAGCTGACGATGTTCAACGATTGCCGGCTTGAACAGGGCGACTTTAGCCGGCTGTCGCTCAGCCAAAGCCACTGGATGTCATGCCAATTGGCCGGCGCGAATTTTTCCGCCACTCAGCACGATCGCACCACCTTTTACGAAAGCCCGCTCAATGGCGCGAGTTTGGAGCATGCGCGGCTCTCTCTTGTCACTTTCTTTAGACTAACTCTCTGTGAAACAAGGTTTGAAGGTGCAGATTTCGACCGCGTCACGTTTTTCGAATGCGACCATCGCGGCAAAAGTTACGCCGGGCAGCGCCTGATCGCCTGCCAGTTTACCGATAACCAATTGGACGACGTCGACTTCAGTCAGGCGACGCTGCGCCAGAGCAACTTCAAGGGCGCTTCGCTGCGGCGCGCCACCCTGACGGGCGTGCAGGCGCAGCAATCGCTGTGGCTGGAGGCCAACCTGACCCAGGCTCACTGCCGCAGCGGGCAGTTCGATCAGGCGATTTTCAGCGAAGCGACGCTGGACGCCGCCAACTTCAGCCAGGCGCGCCTGTATCAGTGCGTGTTCCAGCATAGCCGCGCGGCGCGCTGCGACTTCAGCGACAGCGACCTGACCTACGCCGATTTCTGTTATGCCGACATCGGCGCCGCCGATTTCCGACGTGCGCGCTTTATGCGCACCCGCATGCACCGCGCCCACCAGCAGCAAACGCGCTGGGGCGATCGCAGCGGCATTCTCGAGCGCGACGACGAACTGTACGCCGCCGAAACCTGGAGCGCGCAGCGCCAGAGCCGCATTTGACCGTATTGACCACTTCACGAGGGGATCACCATGAGCGTTGCCAACTCTACTCGCGCCGTCAACATCGCGCCGCCCCGGCAGGCCGCCGGCCAGGTCGTCAATCTGCTGCCGGACGGCAGCCTGGTGGTGGAATGTGAAGGCCGCGGCTGGCATTGCCGCCGGGCGGCGAGCTGCCTGCTGACGCCGGCCCTCGGCGATAACGTGCTGGTCGCCGGCTGCGGCCACCAGCTGTGGGCGATCGCCGTCCTCGAGCGCGCGGAGCCGCAGAACGCGGCGCGGCTTTGCGTCGAAGGCGACCTGCAGATCGAAACGCCGAGCGGCTCGCTGTCGCTGCACAGCGCGCAGGCGCTGCAACTGCGCGGCGACGCCATGACGCTGCAGGCCAACAGCGGCGATTGCCACGTCGACAAGATGAAATACAGCGGCGAAGAGCTGTCGGCCTTCGTCAGCATCAGCCGCCTGGTCGGCAAACGCTGCGAGTCGCTGTGGCATTCGGTCAGCCAGATCAGCCACTCGCTGTTTCGCAAAGTGCGCCAGACCGAGCATGTGCGCGCCGGGCAGCTGGATTATCAGGCTGAAGATTACGCCCGCATTCATGCCCGCAACACGCTGATTACCTCGAAAGACATCACCAAGCTGGATTCGGAACAAATCCACGTCGGATAACCTTGCGGAGGCCTTCTATGTTTGCCAACAGCCAAATGATCGGCGTAGACCTGGCGTTTCCCGACGTCTGCCTGACGCCAAGCCCGGCGCCGGTGCCCGTGCCCTACCCGGATATCGCCCTGGCGCCGACCGCCATTCCGAACGCCTTCAATATTCTGTTCGTCGGCACTCCGGCGCACAACATGGCGACGGTGACGCCGCTGACCAACGGCGACAACCCCGGCGTGGCCACCGGCGTGGCTTCCGGTACGGTGATGGGGCCATCCCGCCACCTGACCGGCGCCTTTACCGTGCTGCTTAAAGGCACCCCAGCCACTCGGCTGACCAGCCTCAGCCTGCAGAATTCCACCAATGCGCTCGGCATGCGCATCGTGCCGAGCCAATTAAAAGTGTTGCTGCTTGCGCCCTGATGACGGCGCCCTATTACACAGCCATTCAATCAAGAAAATGAGGATATTGTGAAAACACGGATTACCCTGACGCTGCTGACCGCCCTGACGCTTGCCGGTTGTTCCACCCCTCCACCGCCGCCGCCGGCGCTCAATAACGACGCCATCGTCAGCAGTGAAGTCAATGGCGTCACGCTGCAGCACCGCGCCGCGGTGAGCGCGCCGAAACAGTTCAAGCCGATCGGTGAGGAGTACCGCAGCCTGTACGCCGCCAGCATCATGAGCAGCCCGAATTATACCGGTACCGCCGTCGGCAGCCTGGACAACGCCGCCGCGTTCTATGCGCTGGGCGAAGTGGAAAACAACTGGCTGGCGATCTCCGCCATCCGCGGTGGCGATCTGGTGGGCTATATCCAGGCCAACGCCGGCGTGCCGGAGGCGCGCTACAAATCGACGCTGCGCAAAGACCTGCCGCGGCGCGCGCGAGCTGCCAAACAGGACTGCGTCAAAGTCGGCGGCGACAGCAAGGCGTGTAAAAACGCCGGCTCAGCCACCTGGATCCTCCAGTAGTCAGCACGCCTGCGGGCGACGAGATTCCCATGATGACGACCCCTATCGCTTCCCGCTGGTGCGGGATGCTGTTTCTGCTGCTGGGCGCGCTGGCGCTCGGCGGTTGCATGTCTTCAGCCAAAAGCGTGCCGTCGCGCTACAGCCTGATCTTCGACGCTGACCGCCAGGTCAACGCCGCCGCCGGCGCGCAACCGGCGCCGATTAAAATTCGCGTGCTGCTGCTGCGTTCGGATGCGGAATTCATGGATGCCGACTTTTTCAGTCTGCAAAACGACGCCAAAAGCGTGCTCGGCAACAGCCTGCTGGACAGCGATCAGTTCTTCCTGACGCCTGGCCAGACCGGCAAAAAGCTCAGCGGGCAAAGCACATTGGACGCACGTTACCTCGGCGTGATCGCCGAATATCAAAATCTGGACGGCAAGAGCTGGCGCATTTCGCTGCCGCTGCCGGAACCCACCGAAACCAATTTCTACAAGGTATGGCAATTCTCGCCAGATGAGCTGGAAGCGCATATCGTCGCGGGCGTGAATGGCCTGCGCCCCGTAAAAAAGACCGACTGACCCACCGCTGCGCGGAAGCGAAGTCACTATAGGTGTGATGATGAAAGATGCTCATAAGGTTGTCTGGACCGAGGGAATGTTTTTACGCCCTCACCATTTCCAGCAGGCGGAAAACTATCTCGAAGGCTATATGCGCAACTGGGGCCAGGCCCACAGCGGCTGTTTCTGGGGATTCCTCACCCTGGATCTGGACCAAACGCTGCTGCGCCAGGGCAAGATCGCGCTCAACGCCGCCAGCGGCATCATGCCGGACGGCACGCCGTTCCGCTTCTCCGGCGCCCAGCAGGCGCCCGCGCCGCTGACCATCGCCGAAAACCAGACCGGCGAAAACGTGGTGCTGGCCCTGCCGACCTACCGCGCGGGGCGTGAAGACGTGATCTTTCAGGAAAGCCCCGAAGCGCTGGCGCGCTATCTGGCTTACGAGAACGAGGTCGACGATCTCAATGCCGTGTCCGTGGGCAGCGCGGCGCTGCAGTTCGGCCGTCTGCGCCTGCGGCTGATGCTGGAGAGCGAGCTCAATGCCGAATGGACGGCGCTCGGCGTCACCCGCGTGCTGGAAAAACGCGGCGACAACAGCCTGCGTCTCGATACCGCGCAGATCCCACCCATGCTGAACTGCCAGGGCAACCCGGTATTGAAGACCTTCATCAACGATCTGCAGGGCCTGCTGCAACAGCGCAGCCAGCAGATGAGCCAACGCCTGTTGCAACCGGGCCGCGGCGGCAGTTCCGAAATGGTGGATTTCATGCTGCTGCAGCTGATCAACCGTCATCTCGGCCAGGTGAGCCACGCCTACCACCTCGACCATCTGCACCCGGAGCGTCTGTTCGCCGATTGGCTGCAGTTCGCCACCGAACTCGCCAGCTTCTCGGCGCAGCGCACTCCGGAAGGCCGCCTGCCGGTGTATGACCACGACAACCTGGCGCTGTGCTTCGGCAAGCTGATGCTGTTGTTGCGTCAGGGGCTGTCGGTGGTGCTGGAAGACAACGCCATTCAGCTGACGCTGGTCGAGCGCTCCCACGGGCTGAACGTCGCCACCGTGCAGGACGCCAAAATGATGCGCGATTTCGGCTTCGTGCTGGCGGTGCGCGCCGACGTGGCCGCCGAGGTGTTGCTGACCCACTTCCCGGCGCAGATGAAGATCGCCCCGGTCACGCGCATCCGCGATCTGGTCCAGCTGCAGCTGCCGGGCATCGGTTTGCGCACCATGCCCGCCGCGCCGCGTCAGATCCCCTATCACGCCGGCTACACCTACTTCGAGCTGGAAAAAGGCGGCGACCTGTGGAAACAGATGGAAAAATCCAGCGCCTTCGCTCTGCACCTGGCCGGCGAATTCCCGGGGCTGGACATGGAATTTTGGGCGATTCGCAGCCATACGGACCGGTAATCTATGACTCAGGAAAATAGCATGGCGTCGGCGGCCAATCCGCTGGTGGACGCCGCCAACCCGCTGCTGAACGCCATTTCGCAGATCCGCCAGTCGGCCACGCACGCCAACCCGGCGCAGCTGCGCCAACAGCTGATCGACGAAGTGCGCCGCTTCGAGATCCGCGGCCAACGCGCCAATCTGCCGTACGAGGTGATCATCGGTGCGCGTTATTGCCTGTGCACCGCGCTGGATGAAGCGGCGGCGCTGACGCCTTGGGGCAGCAACAGCGTATGGTCCGGCAGCGGGTTGCTGGTGACCTTCCATAACGAAACCTGGGGCGGCGAGAAGTTCTTCCAGCTGCTGGCCAAGCTGTCGCAGAGCCCGCGTGAGCACATCAACCTGCTGGAGCTGATCAATTATTGCCTGCTGCTGGGTTTTGAAGGCCGCTACCGGGTAATGGAAAACGGCCGTTCGCAGTTGGAGACCATGAAGCAGCGCTTGCTGCAGCTGATTCGGTCGGTGCGCGGCGGCTACGCTCCGCCGCTGTCGCCTCATGCCTTGGATCTGCCGGTGCAGCAGAAACGGTGGCGCCCGCTGGTGCCGCTGTGGGCCTGCGTGGCGCTGACCGGTTTCCTGGCTTCGCTGCTGTTTATCGCCCTCAACTGGCGGCTGGGCGACAACACCAGCCCGGTGCTGGCGGCGATCTACCAAACCAATCTGCCGCAGGTGGCGATCAGCAACCCGGCGCCGGCCGCGCCGCCGACGCTGAGCCTGAAAAGTTTCCTGCGTAAAGAGATCGCCGAAGGGCTGGTGGTGGTGCGCGACGAAGCGCAGCAAAGCGTGGTGATCCTGAAAGGCGACGGGTTGTTCGACTCCGCCGCCACCACGGTGCGCGCCAACTATATTCCGGTCATCGACCGTATCGCCGCCGCCATGAACAGCGTCAGCGGCAAGATCCTGGTCACCGGCTACAGCGACAACGTGCCGATCCGCAGCGCCCGCTTCGCCTCCAACTGGGAACTGTCGCTGGCGCGCGCCGAAGCGGTCAGCGCCCGCTTGCAAAAGCGCCTCGCCAACCCGCAGCGGGTCAAGGCCGAGGGCCGCGGCGAAAGCAACCCCGTTGCGCCGAACGATAACAAAGTGAACCGCGCGTTGAACCGCCGGGTAGAAATTACGCTGTTGGTCGCCCCGGAAAACACCCAGGCGGAAATCAACGGCTTGCCGCAAGGAACCGGAAAGTAATGCTCAGTACGTTATTCTCCATCATCACCAGCCGCCTGCTGTGGGGCTTTGTCGGCATCACCGCGCTGGCGTTCATCATCTGGATGATCGGCCCGCTGGTGGCCATCGGTGACTATCGCCCGCTGGAACCGGAACTCAACCGCCAGATCGCCATCGGCGTTATCTACCTGATCTGGTTCCTGTGCCGCCTGATCCCACGCCTTTACAGCGCCTGGTTCAACAGCCGCCTGCTGAGCAACCTGCGCGCCGCCGAAGCGGCGCCGGCGGAAGACGGCAAGCCCGAGATCAAACAGGACGAACAGCTGGCGCAGCGTTTCGACGAAGCGGCGCAGCTGCTGAAAAAGGCACGTTTCGCACCGGGCCAGGGCGACGGCAAACATCGCTGGATGACCCGCTTCAGCCGCCAATACCTGTACCAGCTGCCGTGGTATGTGATCATCGGCGCGCCCGGCGCCGGCAAGACCACCGCGCTGGTCAACTCCGGCCTGCACTTCCCGCTGGCCGACCGCTTCGGCAAATCCGCGCTGCGCGGCGTGGGCGGGACCCGAAACTGCGACTGGTGGTTTACCAACGACGCGGTGCTGCTCGATACCGCCGGCCGCTACACCACGCAGGAAAGCCAGCGTGAAGAAGACGCCGGCGAATGGCAAAGCTTCGTCGCGCTGCTGAAAAAATACCGCACCCGCCAGCCGATCAACGGCGTGATGGTGACCATCAGCGTCGCCGATCTGCTGAGCGACAGCGCCGAAGCGCGCGCCGCGCAGGCCAGCGCGCTGCGTAAGCGCCTGATCGAACTGCACGAGCAGCTGGGCATTCACTTCCCGGTCTATGTGCTGGTCACCAAAACCGACCTGCTCAACGGCTTTATGTCCTATTTCGGCAGCTTCGACAAAGCGCAGCGCGACCAGATCTGGGGGTTCACCTTCCCTTACGAGCGCTCGCGGCAGCCGGACTTCAATCTGAACGCCGCCTTCGAACAGCAATACGCCCTGCTGCAACAGCGGCTGGACGCGGCGCTGCCGGATACGCTGCTGATGGAACACGACGCGCGCCAGCGCGCCGAAAGCTACCTGTTCCCGCAGGAATTCGCCGCGCTGCGCCCGCTGCTCGGCCAATATCTGGAACAGGTGTTCGCCACCTCCAGTTTTGAAACCCGCTTTACCCCGCGCGGCATCTATTTCACCAGCGGCACCCAGGAAGGCCTGCCGTTCGACCGGGTAATGGGCGAACTGAACCGCTATCTGCAGCTGCCGACGGCAAACTCAGGGGCACAGGCCAACGTGGCCTGGGACAGCGTGGGCCACGAGGCGCCGATCCCGGCGGCCAAAGGCCAGAGCTTCTTCCTGAAAGAGACGCTGGAATCGGTAGTCTTCCAGGAATCCGGGCTGGCGGGCAGCAACCGCTGGTGGGAATACCGCAATCGCGCCCTGCACTGGGCGGGTTACATCGCGCTGGCGGTGATCCTGGCGGTGCTGGCGATGTTCTGGTTCACCAGCTACGGCAACAACAAAGCCTATCTGGCGGAAGTGGCCGCCAAGGTGCCCGGCGTCGAGCGCCAGGGGCAAAGCCTGACGCAATTGGGCAACGGCGACATGTTCTCACTGCTGCCGTTCCTCAACAGTCTGCAGCACCTGCCGGAGAGCCAAAACTTTGCGCTGGACGATCCGCCGTTCACCTACCGCATGGGATTGTACCGCGGCGATCAGGTCGGCGACGCCGGCAATGCGCTGTACCAAAAAGCGCTGAAAGAACTGCTGCTGCCGCAGGTGGCACAACAGATCGCCACCACGCTGCGCAACGACAACCACGGCGACGCGGACTTCAGCTACGAAGCGCTGAAGGCCTACCAGATGCTGTATCTGCCGAAGCACTACGACGGCAAGTTCCTGCGCGCCTGGGTGATGCTCAACCTGCAGCGCAACCTGCCGCAGGGCAGCACCCAAAAACAGCTGCAGCAGATCGAATGGCATCTGAGCCAGCTGCTGGACACGCAGATCCAGGCCTCGCCTTACGCCAAAGACGAACAGCTGGTGGCGCAGGCGCAGGCCGCGCTCAATCGGGCGCCGCTGTCGCAGCGCGTCTATGGCCGCCTCAAGCGCCTGTTGCTGAAACAGACCGACATCAAACCGGTCAGCCTGGTCGATTTGGCCGGCCCGCAGACCGAACTGGCGTTCAGCCGCAAAAGCGGCAAACCGGTGACTGACGGCGTACCGGGTCTGTTCACCTCACAAGGGTATTGGAAGGCGTTCAACGACAACATCGATCCGGTGACCGACACCCTGCGCAAAGAAGACGTCTGGGTGTTGAACAGCCAGACGCCGGAGCAGAAAAGCGCCGATCTGACCAAAACCATCCGCCAGCTGTACATGCAGGACTTCATCAGCGCCTGGGATGAGCTGTTGGGGGATATCCAGTTGGCCAACATCGGCAACCTGACTCAGCGCATCAGCAGCGCGCGTCTGCTGTCCGGCAACCCGTCGCCGATGCGCAACCTGCTGGTCAACGTCAGCAAAAACGTCACCCTGCACGACGAGAAAAACGACGCCGATTCCCGCTCGCTGCTGGCCAAAACCGAAGACAAGCTGAACCAAAACGCCAACCGCACGCTGGAAGCGCTGTTCACCAACCGGCCGGCCAACGCCGACGGCGACGTCTCCGCCCAGCCGGAACAGCTGGTGATGGCGCACTTCGCGCCGTTGCTCGAACTGGCGCAAAGCCAGGGCGAAGGCAACAAGGCGATCCCTTTCGACAGCGTGCTGAAACAGGTCGATGAGCTGTACAGTTACCTGACGGCGGTTCAGGGCGCGGCCAACAGCGGCATGTCGGCGCCGCCGAGCGACATCATCCCGCGCCTGCAGGCCGAGTCCGGCCGCTTGCCGGTGCCGTTCAAGCAGATGCTGCTGTCGCTGGCCATCGGCGCCAGCAGCGACACTCAGCGCAAAGAGATGGAGAACGTGAAAAAGCGCATCAGCTTCGAAGTCGGCAGCTTCTGCCGCCAGGCGATCGCCGGGCGTTATCCGTTGGTGGCCCGGGCGCGCCAGGAAGTGACGCCGGACGACCTGGCGCGCATGTTCGCGCCGAACAGCGGGCTGATGGACAGCTTCTTCCGCGACAATCTGCAGGGCAAGGTCGACACCACCCGCGCCAACTGGCGTTTCACGCCCGGCGTGGACGGCAAGACACTGCCCGGCGGCGAAGGCATCCTGCGGTCGTTCCAGCAGGCGCAGCGCATCCGCGACGCGTTCTTCGCCAACGGCACCGCTACGCCCTCTTACCGCGTCACCGTGCGGCCGGTGCGGATGGATAACGACATCCTCAACCTGACGCTGGATATCGACGGGCAGCTGTTCAAATACAGCCACGGCCCACAGGTGCCGCTGGTGGTCAGCTGGCCGGGCACCCGCAATACCAATCAGGTGCATCTGCAGCTGGCGCTGGCCAACGGCACCACTGCCAGTCTGGTGACCAGCGGGCCGTGGGCGCTCAACCGTTTGGTGGATATGGCGCAATCTTCGGGTACCGCCGGCCTCGGCCGTCAGGCAACCTTCAATCTCGACGGCCATCGCGTCACGCTGGAGTTCACGCCCAACAGCATCCGCAATCCGTTCCAACTGCCGGCCTTCTCGTGCCCGTAGCCCCGAAAGGACATGACCATGAGCACTGATTCAAGCGCCCCGGCGAGCATCGGCTGGTATGGCAAACTGCCCTCCGCCGGCGACTTCCTGCAACGCCGCCTGCCCGATCCGGTGGTTAACCACTGGGCCCACTGGTTCCATAACGGGCTGGTGAACTTGCAGCGCGAGGCGCAGGGGCCGAACGGCCATCCGTTCAGCAACGCGCCGGTGTGGAACTTCGTGATCCCCGCCACGCTCGGCAGCCAGTACGTGCAGATGGGCTGTCTGCTGCCGGCGCGCGACCGCGTCGGGCGCCGCTATCCGATCTGCGCGCTGCGTCTGTTCAGCCAGCAGGATTGGCGCCCGCAACAGCTGAATATGGCGGCGGGCTGGTACCAGCAGCTCGGCCATACCCTGCTGAACGGCGTACGCAACGGCTTTTCCGCCGAACAGATCGACCGCACGTTGCAGGCGATCCCGGCGCTGCCCAGCCCGCCGGCCGAAGCGGACTCCGACATATTGTCGATCATCGGTTTTCAGCATCCGGACGTGCCGGGCCTCGGCTGGCAACAGGCCGCCGACTGTTTCGACCCGGCGCAGTACACCAGCTTCTGGTGGACCAATCAGGCCGACGGGCACCCGCTCTACACCCACGTGCACAGCGGCAACCTCACCGTGCAGCTGTTTTCGTTGCTGTTCGAGCCCAACGGTTGGGCGCGCCCCGGCCGCGGCGGCCAGTACCCGCAAATGTTTGATTAACATCGTTCGTTGAAGGAAATTCTATGGCTATCGATACCGATACCCTGCTGGCCCCGGTTGACGCGGACAATCCCTGCGGCGACAACCTGGAATACGACGCCGACTTTCTGGCGATGGCGCGCGCCGCCACCGGCAAGGCCGAACAGCAGTTCGGCAGTACCATCATTCCGGAAGAGGCGCCGGATTGGGTGCAGGTCGAGCGTCTCTCGACCTCGCTGCTGGCACGCACCAAAGACCTGCGCGTCATGCTGTACCTCACCCGCGCCTGGACCCAGCTGCGCGGCTTGCCGGGCTACGCCGACGGGCTGACGCTGATCAACCAGGCGATACTCCGTTACTGGGACAGCCTGCAGCCGGCATTGGAGTTCGACGGCGAGGCCGATCCGCTGTTTCGCATCAACGCGCTGGCCGACCTTGGCGACAAAGCCGCGCTGGCCGCCAGCGTGCGCGCCGCGCCGTTGCTGAAAAGCGCCGCCGGTGAAATCTCGCTGCGCGACGCCGGCGCCCTGCTCGACGGCAGCAAGCAAGAGTGCCCCAACTTTCCCGGCGGCCGCGCGCGGCTGCAGGATGAGCTGGCGCAACAGGATCGCCCCGAAGGCGCTCTGGTGACGCACATCGCCAACACCCTGAGCGCCATTCGCAGCGAAGTGACCCGCCATCTGGGGGAAAGCGCACTGCCTGAAATGAGCGCGTTAACCAAGGTGTTTTCTCTGGTGGCGCTCGCCGGCCAAAGCGACGCCCCGGCCGCCACCGAACCGGACGCCGCGCCGCAAGCCGCCGCCGCCGAGCCGCAACCGGCCGCGGTACAAAACGTCACGGCGCCGCTCAACTGGCGCAGCGCGCAAATCCAGTCGCGCGACGACGCCCAACTGATGCTGGACAAGGTGAAAAATTATTTTCGTCTTCATGAGCCGAGCCACCCGGCGCCGCTGATGATCGATCGGGTCCAGCGGCTGATTACGCTGGACTTTATGCAAATCGTCCGCGATTTGGCGCCCGATGGGCTTAACCAACTGGAGACCATTCTCGGTCGCCCCGACCACGAGGAGAACAGCTAGCCACCGACTTTTGTTCTCTTGACGACACCCGATACCGTCTGCCGCCTGCGCAGACCCGAATCAGAACCTGACTCTCCCAGCCGGACGAGGCGCGTTCCCAATCGCCATTAGATGGAGTAAATCATGTCAAACTCGAAATCCCGCAGCGGGCAGAAATTCATCGCCCGCAACCGCGCGCCGCGCGTACAGATTGAATACGATGTCGAAATTTATGGCGCAGAGCGCAAAATCCAGCTGCCGTTCGTGATGGGCGTGATGGCGGATCTGGTGGGGAAAGCGGTCGATCCGCAAGCCAGCGTGGAGGAACGCAAGTTCATGGAAATCGACGTCGACAACTTCGACGAGCGCATGAAATCGCTGAAGCCGCGCGTCGCTTATCAGGTCGACAACACCCTGACCGGCGAAGGCAAACTGAACATCGATCTGACCTTCGAAAGCATGGAAGACTTCTCCCCTGCCGCTATCGCCCGCAAGGTCGACTCGCTGGGCAATCTGCTGGACGCCCGCACCCAGCTTTCCAACCTGCTGTCCTATATGGACGGTAAAAACGGCGCCGAGGAGCTGATCTCCAAGATCCTGCAAAACCCGGCTTTGCTGCACTCCTTGACCGACGCGCCAAAGCCGGCGGTTAACGACGACAACAACGAGCGTGAGGATTAATCGATGAGCAACTCGCCTCAGCAACAAAATGCGTTGCAAACCACCGAGACTTTTTCCAGCGACGAATTCAGTGCGCTGCTGAACAAAGAGTTCCGGCCGAAGACCGATCAGGCTAAAGAAGCGGTCGAGAACGCGGTGAAAACCCTGGCGCAACAGGCGCTGGAAAACACCGTCACCGTCTCTTCCGACGCCTACCGCACCATTCAGGCGCTGATCGCGGAAATCGACGAAAAGCTGTCGCAACAGATCAACCAGATCATTCACCACGACGACTTCCAAAAGCTGGAAGGCGCCTGGCATGGCCTGCACTACCTGGTCAACAACTCCGAAACCGACGAGATGCTGAAGATTCGCTTCATGAGCATTTCCAAGCAGGAGCTGGGCCGCACGCTGAAGCGTTATAAAGGCGTGGGCTGGGACCAAAGCCCGATCTTCAAGAAAGTCTACGAAGAAGAGTATGGCCAGTTCGGCGGCGAGCCGTTCGGCTGCCTGGTGGGCGACTACTACTTCGATCACAGCCCGCAGGATGTGGAACTGCTGGGTGAAATGGCCAAGATCGGCGCCGCCTCGCACTGCCCGTTCATCGCCGGCACCGCGCCAAGCGTGATGCAGATGGAGTCCTGGCAGGAGCTCTCCAACCCGCGCGATCTGACCAAGATCTTCCAGAACACCGAGTACGCCGCCTGGCGCAGCCTGCGCGAATCGGAAGACGCGCGTTATCTGGGCCTGGTGATGCCGCGCTTCCTGGCGCGCCTGCCGTACGGTATCCGCACCAACCCGGTGGACGAGTTTGACTTCGAAGAAGAGACCGACGGCGCGACCCACGGCAACTACACCTGGACCAACGCCGCCTACGCCATGGCCGCCAACATCAACCGTTCGTTCAAAGAGTTCGGCTGGTGCACCGCCATTCGCGGGGTGGAATCCGGCGGCGCGGTGGAAAACCTGCCGTGCCACACTTTCCCGAGCGACGACGGCGGCGTGGACATGAAGTGCCCGACCGAGATCGCCATCAGCGATCGCCGCGAAGCCGAGCTGGCCAAGAACGGCTTTATGCCGCTGGTGCACCGCAAAAACTCCGACTTCGCCGCCTTTATCGGCGCGCAGTCGCTGCAGAAGCCGGCGGAATATTACGATGCCGACGCCTCTGCCAACGCCCAGCTTTCCGCGCGCCTGCCGTACCTGTTCGCCTGCTGCCGTTTCGCGCACTACCTGAAATGCATCGTGCGCGACAAAATTGGCTCCTTCCGCGAACGCGACGACATGGAGCGCTGGCTGAACGACTGGATCATGAACTACGTGGACGGCGATCCGGCCAACTCCTCGCAGGAAACCAAGTCGCGCAAACCGCTGGCCGCAGCGGAAGTTCAGGTGGAAGAGATCGAAGACAATCCGGGCTACTACAGCGCCAAGTTCTTCCTGCGCCCGCACTACCAGCTGGAAGGCCTGACCGTCTCCCTGCGCCTGGTGTCGAAACTGCCTTCACTGAAGCAAAACGACGCGTCCTGATGGACTGAAGTCAGGCCGCGATAGCGCGGCCTGACGGATACATCAACCTCATCACAGGGAAAGAAAGATGAAGACAAAACGGTTTTATCTGGCATCGCTGTTGGCTGTCGTCTGCTCGCTCTGCGCCGCGACGCCCGCTTTCGCAGAGCAGACATCGATAGCGCATTTGACTTCCGATGATGTCAATCTGTCAGGCAGCGACTTTTTCCGTTTCTATCGCAGTGCAGATAAACAGGAAAAAGAGAAAGCGCGAATTTATTTGCTGGGCGTGCTGGACGCGACGGAAGGAAAAAGCTGGTGCCAATACAGCCAGCTACAAACCGTCACTCTGCAGGAGTTTGTATTCGAATTCTTTAATAAACTTCCCGCTGCGCGCCTGCATGAAAGGGCTGCCCCCCTGATTGAAGAGGCTCTGGCGACTCGCTTCCCCTGCAAAGGAGGCAAAGCATGAAACCTTTATATCGTCAGCTAAAAAGCAGCCATTACTCCTCTGATTACTCTAGCCCGGGATATTTGGCAGCAGAAGCCGTTTACGCTGAGATTGGCTATGAGCTTGATACGCTTCTAAAGCAAAATCCTGGTTATGCCAATACCTGTGCTGTCCGCATGAGCCTGGCGCTGTTGAAAGCCGGCATCAGCTTCAAAGGCCGCCTGCCAATCAAAAAAGGTGCCTATAAGGGTAAAACGATTGAACCGGGAGCCAAACTGTTGGCCGATCAATTGCATCGCTCCAGTAGTTTTGGCAAAGCCAAAATTTTCTTTAATGCTCCAGATGCAGAGAAAGGTATTGGCAATAAAAAAGGCGTCGTGTTCTTCAATAAAATCACCAACTATGATGGCGGACACATTGATCTGATCGAACCAGAAAACTCACTATTGACCTGCCATTCCCATTGCTATTTTAACTGCAAAGAAGTCTGGTTTTGGGAATTGAGCTAGTGTGCCATCGGCTTATCAGTAAAAGCATGAGGTTGGGTTTAACTGCATGCTTGCTCATAGCAGGCAATCCAGATCGCACGTGAAACCAAGACAACGCGAAATAATTAAGCATTGAGCCATTATCATCTTAATAATGGCTCGGTAACCCGTACCGATAGTTTTCGGTATTTAAGAAGGTGCATGGCACAAGGATATAAATTGGTAATGCATTACCACACTTGCAATTCCTGCTGCTATTACCTGAGTTTTTCAACGTAACGTTAATACTACTGTTAACCCTTAATAAAGAGTGAAGAAACTATGGCTATTGATATGTTCCTGAAAGTTGAAGGTGCCAGCGGCGAATCTAAAGATTCGAATCACAAAGGCTGGACCGACATCACTTCTTTCTCCTGGGGCGCTTCTCAACCGGGCAATATGGGCGTTGGCGGCGGCGGTGGCGCCGGCAAAGTGTGCTTCAACGATCTGCACGTCAACGCGCTGGTCGACAAGTCAACCCCGGCGCTGCTGAAGCACTGCTCCAGCGGTAAACACCTGACCAAGGTTGAGTTGTCTGTCTGCAAGGCGGGCGGTACTCAGGTTGAGTACGTCAAAATCACCCTGGACGACGTGCTGGTCACCGCCGTGCAGTACACCGGTGCAGGCGGCGAAGACACCGTAGGCATCACCTACTCCTTCCAGGCGGCGAAAGTGAAGCAGCAGTACTGGGAGCAGAGCGACAAAGGCGGCAAAGGCGCCGAAAGCAGCGCAGGTTGGAACATCAAGGAAAACCGCGAAGCTTAATTGTTATACAACCTCCCCGTTATGGGGAGGTTGGTTTGGCAAGCGATGTATTTTAGATAAGGAAATCATGATGAAAGCGATTAGAAAAGGTGACAGAGGAAATCACGTAAAATCATTGCAAGAATTGCTTAATAAACAGGGGGCTATTCTTAACTCTGATGGCATATTCGGTCTAAAGACTGAATTAGCAGTAAAAAAAGTGCAACGTAAAAAAGGTCTGCATGTTGACGGCATCGCTGGTCGAAAAACATTCTTAGCCCTGGGTTCACACGTCGAAACTCGAGCACCACAACCTCCTATCGGTGGTAGTGCAGGTCGTCAAGGTCCCGGAGCTATGGGCATTTCACAAAGCGGTTTAAGGTTTATCTTTAATATTGAAGCATGGCGCGGAGTAAGTAACCACCTACATTGGCCTGGCGGTGCAAGCGGGGTCACTCTGGGGCCGGGTTATGATATGAAAGCTCGCTCTATAGAATCAATAAAAAATACCATGATCGCGATTGGATTAGACAGCGCAATTGCAGATAAAATCAGTGCAGCCGCCGGGTTACATCATCAGCAAGCTAAAGACTTCGCGAAAGAAAATCACAATTTAGTGGTTTTAACCGACACACAGGAAACGGAACTACTTAAATTTATAGTACCTGCCTATGAAAGAGCTGTTAGGAATAAAATTCTTGTTCCACTCACACAACAAGAGTTTGATGCGTTAGTCTCCTTTGCTTATAATCCAGGTGGTCGACTCAACAACGTCGCAGCATTCATTAATCAGAGCAAAATATCTGATGCAATGACAGAAATAAAACGTGCCATTACCTCAGGTGGAAAAGTGATGAAAGGGCTGATAAACAGAAGAAATTACGAAGTCGAGCTCTATTTAAATGGAAACTATCGCTAAGGAATTCGCCACAATGAAATTATCTGCATTTTTAATTAGTAGCGTATTTTTCTCACTTACTGCATGTGCAGCAGAAAAAAACGTTAATACCCCAACATCATCAACTATTGATGGCTTATGGCAAGTGACTCAGGTCAACATAGACAATGAGACTACCCGCACGCTTAGCTATCAACTTAACGACCCTCGATTACTAGGAAGGGTAATCAATATTTCCACTAAATCAATAGAAAACAATCTGCCGGAAAAAGACGTCTGCACAGCGCCAACCTTAAGTATTGAGAGAAGCACGCTAAATCAATTCATCGGTAAGTCGATGGGCGGAGATAAAAGCATCTCGGCTAAAAACTATGCATTGAAAGAAAACGGCCAAGCAGAAGTCTCTATTTTCAAGATCGCTTGTCACTCCGGATCATTCGGCCCATCCGATAATGGTGCAGGCTCCAGCTTTGCCGCTCTCAATCCAAAAAAAATGCTGGTTAATTGGTACGATGGTTCGCTACTGCAATTAGAACGGTTACCGAAAGATCCTAAACCTGCAGCGTCTTTCGACTGTGCCAAATCTACAAGCGTTGTTGAAAAAACTATCTGCTCAGACTTCAATTTATCCGCCTATGACAAAAGCGTTTCTCAAGCTTGGCTGTTGGCAAAAAAGCAGGCGACCGATGTAGGGGATAAAAAACTGGCGGCTTCTTTAAACAGCACGCAAAGATCTTGGTTACTGCAAAGGGATAAATGCCGAGATGACAAAGATTGCCTGGCCGATACGATGCAAAAACGAATCGATGCACTTACGTCACACGATTAAAACTGCGTTCCTACTCATGTTGGCGGTATTGAATACTGAAGCTTCCGCCAACGGAAAGTATTCCCCTGCTGAGTACCTCAAAAACTACGCGCTTAGCGTTTGCATCGCCGAGGGGTACTCAGCAAAAGAAGTCAAAAACGATGCCGCCGCCGCCGCTCGGGGTTACATGGAGTTCGGCGATTATTCTCTGGAAGCGCATACCGCTGTCAGGGCGCTGGCAAAAGAATTTCTGGCAAAGCCCTATGACAGCATGTCTGGAGAGCCGATGACGATGGCCAAGTGCATCGATCTTGTACATAGCCAAGCGTTGCAAGCTATCATCAAGAAATACCAAGGGAAAGACGACAACTGATATCAGAGTTGCTCAAACGACGGCTCATATCAAAGGTTATCTCGGATGAGAAGATACACGTACTTTTTAATGTCTCTGCTGCTCGGAAGCCATGTAGTCCTTGCTGAAAACTCGCTCAATGCTCTATCGCAAGAGGCACTATATAAAAATTGGTTAGTCAGCCGTTGCATTGGGAAGTCCACTGACTTAGAAAAAACCAAACAAGACGCCTTCCGTTCCGCTTCCGCCTATTTAGAATTGAGTAAACTGCCTATGGATGCATTTGAACAAGGTGAAAAACTGGCTGAACAGTACGCAAATAAAAACAGCCAAGGCTCAGTTCAAGGGACTTACCATACTTTAGATTGTCTTTCACTGCAGAACGCCAGTGAAGCTGAAACCATTTTTGAACGTTACTCAAAGTAATAGCCGCAGTGATAGAATTCATTTTTTTGCAGCCATCACCTTCAAATTAATTACATTTTTATCACTTATAATTTATTACTTGAAAATATACCAGCACCATTAATCATCAGTCATTGGGAAAATATTCCTTGGCTTTCTATTACTCAGTACAAACCATATGGAATTTTAGAGCATTGGGATAATGAAAAAACAGTGATCGATGACGTCACACTTTCCACCTACTCTTACTCATTTGTGTTTTTATACTTTTTCCTGTCAGTCTTAGTATTTGTCGGGCTTTATCACCTAAAACAAAAAACCAACAATAGAAAATCCCATTCCCTTTTTGTGATAGCTACCACAGTAAATTTATTTGCAAGCATCATCTAGGGTTTAGTGTTTAACTATGGTTCTGAGATACTGGATCCAATGCTCAATATAAAATTTCAAGACTATGATGAGGTGTGGTACGCCAGTATTATATTCGCCCTTACTTACCTGTCTCAATTACCAACTAATCTCTATTACAAAAGAAAGACTAAGAATAATGCGAACAATAGCAATGACATCACCTGACATATACAGCCTCACGTTATTATATTGAAGTTTTCGACCATATAATGCGTTAACCCAAAAAATTAGTCACTCACATTCAAAGATCTCTCTTAGGAAAGAAATTAAGTCAAACTCATCCAGTTATCGAGTTCCACTGTCTGGCCATAAGATCTAATCAGCAGGAATGCCTTATGCGATTTTCCATTGTAAAAAATAAAAGCGGCCAGGTTCCGCCGCAGAGCAGTTGCGATTTTCTGCCGCCGGGCGGCACCATCGGCCGCAGCGTGGACAACAACCTGGTGCTGCCGGACGAAGAGCGCGCCATTTCCCGCCTGCAGGCGATCGTGCATATTTCCGCTGACGGCGAATGCCGCATCACCAACCGCGGCAACGTCACCCGCGTGCTGCTGAACGACATTCCGCTGGAGCGCGGCCGCCAGGTTGAACTGCAGGATGGCGACGTGCTCGGCATCGACGATTACCAGATTGAAGTCAGCGCGCTACAGCAACACGCCGCGCCACAGGCTCAACCGGTGGCCAAGGCTGCTGCCGTTGCCGCTGCTGCGGCCCCAGCAGCCGCCGCCACCGAAAAATCCGCCGCGCCAATTCCCAACGAAATCTGGGACAGCCTGGTGGAAGAATTTACGCCTAACGCGCCGGCCGCCGTCACACCGCCGCCGATCGCCAATCCGGACAATCATCCGCTGCTGGATACCCCCGCTCACGAGCTGAACCCGGCCGATCCGCTGGCGCAGCTGGCGGGCAATGTCGATCTGCGCCAACTGCAGCAGCAGCAAACCGATCCGGCGGCGCTGTTCAACACCGACGCCACCTTTGAGCGCGAGCACATCCTGGCCGATACCACCCCTAGCGCGCTGCTGGCAGAACAGGCGGCACCGCCGCGTCCGGCAGCCCCGGCGCAGAATGCGCAGCAACCGGAGCAAGAACTGGATCCGCTGGCGCTGTTCGGGGGCTCATCCGCCCCCGCTTCGCCAGAGACGCTGAACAGCAACGATCCGCTGGGGTTGCTGATGGGCGGCGCCGTGCCGCTGGCTCAGCCGGAGGAACCGGTACAGCCGTCGTCCCCGCCGCCAGCACCGGCACCGATCGCCGCACAACCGCAAGCGCCGCGCCCACAGCCGACGCCGCCGCCCGTGCAGATGCCCGAGCCGCAACCCCAACCCGCGCCGCAGTTCAGCCAGCCGGAACCGCCCGCGCAGCCGCCGCGCCCGCGCCAGGGCAACCGCCTGGGCATCGATCCAGTCGCCTACCAGTCCGCCCAGCGGCAACACGCCGCCGCGCCGAATGGCGACGCATTGGAAGGGCCGTTGCTGACGGCACTGTTGCAAGGCATCGGTCTCGACGATCTGCAGCCACAGCCGCATTTCGACGAACGCCAGATCCGCCAGGCCGGCCGCCTGCTGAGCCTGTTCTCGCAAGGCACCGTCGCCCTGCTCTCATCCCGCTCGATCCTCAAGCGCGGCGTGAAGGCCGAGATGACCATGATCCTCGACGAAGCCAACAACCCGTTCAAGCTGTTGCCTTCGGGTAAAACGGTGCTGATGCAGATGTTCGGCAGCCAGATGCCGGGCTTTATGCCGCCGGAGCAGGCGGTACGCGACGCGCTGATCGACCTGCAGGCGCACCAGTTGGGGATGATCGCCGGCATCCGCGCCATCATCGCCGCCATGCTGCAGTCGTTCAATCCGGAGCGCCTCGAAGAGGAAGCGCGCAAAGAAGGCGTGGCGCCGCGCCTGTCGCTGCCCGCCAACCGCAAGGCCGCGCTGTGGGACTACTTCGTGAAGAACTATCAGCAAACCTCCGGCGAGATCGAGGACGATTTCCACACCCTGTTCGGCGAAGCCTTCCTGCACGCCTATGACGTTGAAGTGAATCAATACAAAGACTCACAGACCAAACCGGACGCGTAATGAATATCACCATAGCCTCTACCTCCAACCAGGGCGGCCGCGCCTCCAACCAGGATCAAACCGGCGAGGTGCTCGGCAACCGCGCCGCCTGCTTCGTGGTGTGCGACGGCATCGCCGGCTTTCCGGGCGGCGATATCGCCGCCCAGTTGGCGCGCGACACCATTTTGCAAAACTTCGACGGCGAAAAGCATCTGAACGCCCAGAGCATTCGTCAGCACATCACGCGCGCCAACGCCGCGATCCACCAGCAGCAGCGGCAGTCAGACGAATACAGCAAGATGGGCACCACGCTGGTCAGCCTGTTTATCGATCGCGATTATCAGCTGGCCTACTGGGCGCACGCCGGCGACAGCCGCCTGTACCTGTTCCGCCGCGGCTACCTGCATGCCGTCACCACCGACCACAGCCTGATCCAACAAATGCAGGACGCCGGTTATCAAACCAACGGCATCAACAGCAACCTGCTGTATTTCGCGCTGGGGCTCAACGAAGAGCGCGACGCCACCTACAGCGACGTGCTGCAGCTGGAGGACGGCGACGTTTTCCTGCTGTGCACCGACGGCTTCTGGCACAGCTTCAGCCAGGCCGAACTGGAACAGTCGCTGCACATGGTCAACTCCCCCAGCGAGTGGATCGCCCTGATGCAGCAGGCATGGAAGAAAAACAATAACAGCGATAACTACAGCGCTATCGCCGTCTGGATTGGCTCACCGCAGGAAACCACCCTGCTGCATTCGCTGGCGGATGCGGAACGGTTTTTGATTCGCGACTGAGTCGGCGCACATTCACAGCAAGGTTCACTATGAAATACTGGATGCCGGGGCTCGTTGCCCTGATGGCGGTACCGACCGCGCAGGCGATGAACTATCGCCTGGTTTACTCCCCCAGCCAGAAGCTGGAAGTGTTTATCGATGACGTCAAGAACAGCAATCCGGAAAGCTGGTGCGGTAAAAGCATCCCGCTGCGCATCGTCTCGGCGCAAGGCAAAGATCCGGCGGTGCTGAACGACTTCCTGCCGCGCGTCGGCAATCTGCTGGAAAAGCAGTGCCCGAAAGCCGGCCACCTGCCCTGGACGCTGACCGACAAGCGCGGTGAGAAGCTGGCCAGCGGCGAAGCCGCCAAAGCGCGCGGCTGGAAACCGGTGGTCAAACAGGAGACCGCCGAGCAGCCGGAAACTCCGCCGCAGCCGGCGATCCCTGCGGCGGTGGCCGTGACCTCTCCGCAGGCGGACACCGCACCGCCGCAGCGTTTCAGCCTGCCGCAGGGCTGCCATTTCCGCACTTTCTGGCGCGATGAAGCCAACGGCGGCGCGTTGTTCATTCCCGCTGGCGACGCGCTGCGTTGCGGCGAGGACGGCTGGCTGCAGGGCAGCGGCGCGGTCACGCTGCAACAGGGCGGCCAGACCCTCTCGCCGACGCTGTGGTTCCTGCAGGGCTACCCGCTGGCGAAGATCAACGGTGGCGATCGCGCGCTGACCGTCGTCAACGCCAACGCCCAACGGCTGGTGCTGGGCGGCAACCCGCAGGCGCCGGGCAGTTTCCTGCTGCTGAGCTTCGAACCGCAGTTGCACGCCTGGGCGTTCAACGGTGAAGCGATCGTTGAAATGGCGCGCGTCGACGCCGCCGACGAGAACAAGATCAAACAGCGCGTGCAACAGGCGCAGGCCGCCTGGCAGCCGCTGCTGAGCGCCCCCGCCCCGCTGGCCTTCAAACTGGTGGAGAAGCTGGCCGAAGACCGGGTCGATCCGGCCAGCGGCAGCTACCTGTCGGTTAACGGCGCCACTCACTGATTATAAGGAAAGCCTGTGAAATCATTAGCAAGCATGCTGCAAGGCCACTCGATCGGCGCGGCCATTACCGCCGTCGAAAATGACATCAAGGCGAAACCGGCGGATGCCGATCTGCGCGCCGCGCTGGTGCAACTGCTGTGCCTGAGCGGCAACTGGACGCGCGCCAACGCACAGCTGAAGTCCTGGCAGGCGCTGAAACCGATCGCCCAACCGACCACACTGCTGCTGATGCAGTCGGTCAACGCCGAGCTGCAGCGCCAGGCAGTGTTCGCCGGCACGGCCGCGCCGGCGCTGCTGCGGCAGGATCAGCCCTGGCTGCAACTGCTGGTGCAGGCGCTGCATCAGGATGCACAAGGGGCGGCCGAACAGGCCCAGGCGCTGCGCGACCAAGCGCTGGAAGCTGCGCCGGCCGGCGCCGGGCGGTTAACGCTGGCCGAAGGGGAGCAAGAGCGGCAACTGAGTTTCGACTGGCTGACCGACGGCGACGGCCGCCTCGGGCCGGTGTGCGAGCTGGCGCTGAATGGCGTTTACTACTGGCTGCCGTTCGCCGACATCGCCGCGATCCAGTTCCAGGCGCCGCAGAGCGCCATCGATCTGGTGTGGAGCCATGCGCTGGTGCGCCTGACCGATGGCCGCGAACAGGTGTGCCAACTGCCCGCCCGTTATCCGCTGGCTGCAGACAGCGACGACGCGCTGTTGCTGGGCAAACGCACCGAATGGCAACCGCTGGGCGACGGCACCCACTATGCCGGGCTCGGCCTGAAGACCTGGCTCAGCGAAAGCGATGAATTCCCGCTGCACAGCCTGCGGCAGCTGAGCTTCGACGCGAGCGCCTGAACATGAACGATAAGCGCCCACCCCACTACGACGGCGGCGATCTGCGCCGCCAGGGCTATCGCTATCGTCAGGACAGCGAACGCCTGACGTCGCGCGACAAAATGCAGCCGGTGCTGCTCGATATGCTGACCGACGACGAACCGCATAAAAAGCAGGAGGCGCAGGTGCGCAACCTGGTGTCGCACAGCGAGCTGCGCCGCCGGGTATTGCGCGATCTGCAGTGGCTGTTCAACTGCGTCAACAGCGAATCCAATCTGGATCTCGGCGATTTTCCGCAGGTGCGGCGTTCCACCCTGAATTACGGCATCGCCTCGCTGGCGGGCAAGCGCATGTCGGACATCGAATGGCTGGACATTCAGCGCGCGCTGACCGATTCCATTCTCCATTTCGAGCCGCGCATTCTGCCCGAAGGGTTGCAGGTGCGCTGCATCTCGGACACCGGCTCGCTGGAACTGCACAACGTGCTGTCGATCGAAATCAAGGGCCGCCTGTGGTGCGTGCCCTATCCGCTGGAGTTTCTGTTCCGTACCGACGTGGATCTGGAAAACGGCCACTTCGATCTGAAAGACATAGGGTAAGGCGATGGACAGTAAACTTTTAGACTATTACAACCGCGAGCTGGCCTATCTGCGTGAGATGGGCGCCGAGTTCGCCGAACAGTACCCGAAGGTCGCGGGCCGCCTCGGCATGCGCGGCATCGACGTGGCGGATCCCTATATCGAGCGCCTGATGGAGGGTTTCGCCTTCCTCACCTCGCGCGTGCAGCTGAAAATGGACGCCGAGTTCCCGCGCTTTTCTCAGCGCTTGCTGGAGATCATCTATCCCAACTATCTGTCGCCGACGCCGTCGATGGCGATCGCCGAGCTGCAGCCGGACAGCAGCAAGGGCGACATCAGCAACGGCTTCGTGGTGCCGCGCGGCACCATGATGGACAGCCAGACGCTGAAGAAAAGCGGCATCACCTGCAGTTACACCACGGCGCATGACGTCACGCTGCAGCCGGTGCGCATCGCCGGCGTCGAACTGGGCGGCATTCCGGCCGATATCCCGCTGGCTTCGCTGGGGCTGCAGCACAGCGGCTGCGTCAGCGCGCTGCGCATTCGTCTCGAGTGCTACGAAAGCGTCACGCTCAACAACCTGCAGTTGGACCAGTTGATGTTTTATCTGGCCGGGCCGGACATGCAGGCGCAGCAGCTGCTGGAACTGCTGATGCAGCACAGCGTCGGGCTGATTTGCCAAACGGTGGAAGCGCAGCCGCAGCGGCGGGCGCTGGCGTTGGACGGGTTGCGGCAGGAGGGCTTCGCCGCCGAACAGGCGCTGCTGCCCAACGACCTGCGCAACTTCGAAGGCTACCGGCTGCTGCAGGAGTACTTCGCCTTCCCGGCGCGCTTCCAGTTCTTCAGCGTCAACGGCCTGCGCCCGCTGCTGCAGAGCGTGCGCGAAGGGAAAAAGGCGCTGCGCCAGTTCGAGATCGTGGTGCTGCTGGATCGGCACGACGTCGCGCTGGAACGGGTGGTCGACGCCGCCCATTTGGCGCTGCACTGCACGCCAGTGATCAACCTGTTTCCGAAAGTCGCCGAACGCATCGCGATCAACGAAAAAAGCCATGAATACCATCTGGTGGTCGACAACATCCGCCCGCTGGATTACGAAGTGTTTTCGGTGCAGCGGCTCGGCGGCAGCGCCAGCGAAAAACGCTACGAGCAAGAGTTTCGGCCGTTTTACAGCACCCTGAGCGCGGACGACGGCAACTATGGTGCCTATTTCTCTTTGCGGCGCGAACAGCGCACGCTGTCGGAACATGCCCGCCGCTACGGCACCCGCACCGGCTATGCCGGTTCGGAAGTGTTCGTGTCGCTGGTGGACGAGCGGCAATCGCCGTGGCACAGCGATCTGAAATACCTCACCGCCGACGTGCTGTGCACCAGCCGCGACCTGCCGTTGATGCTGTTGCAGCAGGATCAGGGCAATTTCGTGATGCCCGATTCGATCCCGATCAAGCAGGTTTCGCTGCGCAAAGGCCCCACTCCGCCGCGCCCGGCACTGGCCGAAGGCATGATCACCTGGCGGCTGATCAGTCAGCTGCAGCTGAACTACCTCAGCATGATGGACGGCGATCCGGAACAGGGCGCCGCCAGCCTGCGCCAGCTGCTGGGGCTGTACGGCAACCTGAGCGAACCGGCGATCGCCAAACAGATCCAGGGCGTGCGCCACTGCAACCTGCGGCCGGTCTATCGGCGTGTGCCGGAGCCGGGCCCGATCGTGTTCGCACGCGGTATCGCCATCGATCTGACGGTCGATGAGCAGGCGTTCTCCGGCAACAGCCCTTACCTGCTCGGTAGCGTGCTGGAGCGCCTGTTCTCGCGCCTGGTGGCGATGAACACCTTCACCGAGATGACGCTCTCCAGCCAGCAGCGCGGCGAAATCGCCCACTGGCAGGCGCGCATGGGCAAAAGGACGCTGATATGAGCGCGGAGATGATCGCCACCGAACTGGCGCCGCCGCAGATCAATGCGCTGTATCGGCTGCCGGACGACTTCTGGCCGCGGCTGCGCAGCGCGCCTTACAAGCACGATCTGTTTCAACTGCTGCGACGCATCGACGCCCAGGGCGGCCAACCCTATCTGCTGGGGCGAGCGCCGCTGCCGCGCCACGAGATGCTGCGCCTGGGCCAGGAGCCGTCGCTGTCGTTCGCGCCCTCCACGCTGGCGCAGGTGGCGCCACGCGCCAACAGCCCGCTGCACGACGTTTCGATCTTCAGCTTCGGCCTGTTCGGCCCCAACGGGCCGCTGCCGCTGCACCTGACCGAATACGTGCGCGAACGGGTGTACCACCATCAGGACACCACCCTGCTGGCGTTCACCAACCTGTTCCATCACCGGCTGACGCTGCTGTTTTACCGCGCCTGGGCCGACGCGCAGCCGACGGTATCGCTGGATCGCCCGGACAACCGGCGCTTCGACGAGTATCTGTCGAGCCTGATCGGCATCGGCCAGCCGGCGCAACAGGAACGCGACAGCCTCAACGCCCACGCCAAGCATTTTATGGCCGGTCATCTGATTCGCCACAGCCGCGATCCGGAAGGCCTGAGCAAAATATTGCAGCAGTATTTCAAGGTGCCGGTGCGCATCGTCGAAAACGTGCCGCACTGGCTGCGGGTGGAACCGCGCGAACAGGCGCGGCTCAAGGCCGGGCGCGGTGCGCCGCGGCTCGGCGAGTCAGCCTTTCTCGGCATCGCGGTGCGCGATATCCAGCATAAATTCCGCATCGAGCTGGGGCCGATGCCGCAGCAGGACTATGACCGCTTCCTGCCCGGCGCCGAGCTGTGCCGGCAACTGCGCGACTGGGTGCGCCAATACCTGGGCATCGAGTTTGTCTGGGAAGTACGCCTGATTCTGGCGAAGGAACAGGCGCACGGCATCCAGCTCGGCGGCACGCAGCGCTTGGGCCTGAGCAGTTGGCTGGCCGACGATCGGCGACAGCGCGATCTCGACGATCTGATCTTCAGCCCTGAACCGCTGGAAAATCCGTTCTGACCCTATTTCGGCCGGCGCCCTGCGGCGTCAGGCCACCCTGAGACCTGAGGAAAACCATGTCTGAAATCAGCCGCTCGGTATTATTTGGCAAACTGGATAGCCTGTTATTCACCTCTCTGGAAAGTGCGACGGCGTTTTGCAAGCTGCGCGGTAACCCCTATGTCGAACTGGCGCACTGGCTGCATCAGCTGATGCAATCACCGGACGGCGATCTGCAGCAGATCGTTCGCCACTTCGCGCTGGACGAGGCACAGCTGGCACGCGACATCGTCGAAGCGCTCGATCGCCTGCCGCGCGGCGCTAGCGCCATCTCCGATCTGTCCGAGCACATCGACAGCGCGGTGGAACGCGCCTGGGTCTATGGCTCATTGAAGTTCGGCGCGGCGCGCATCCGCGGCGGCCACCTGCTGCTCGGCATTCTGAAAACCTACAGCCTGCGCCATCTGCTGAAGGCCATTTCCCCGCAGTTCGAACGCATCAACGCCGATCTGTTGATGGAGCAGTTCGCCGTCATCACCGCTCACTCGGCGGAAAACGCCCAGGATGCGCCGGCGGAAAACAGCGCCGAACCTCTGCCCGGCGCGCCGCGCAGCGGTGAAAGCGTGCTGGCGCAGTATGCCCAGGATCTGACCGCCAGAGCGCGCAACGGCGAGATCGACCCGGTGGCCGGCCGCGATGAAGAGATCCGGCAAATCATCGATATCCTGATGCGCCGCCGCCAAAACAACCCGCTGCTGACCGGTGAGGCCGGCGTCGGGAAAACCGCCGTGGTGGAAGGCCTGGCACTGCGCATCGTGGCCGGCGACGTGCCACCACAGCTACGCGACGTGAAGCTGTGCCTGCTGGACATCGGCATGCTGCAGGCCGGCGCCGGCGTCAAGGGCGAGTTTGAAAAACGGCTGCAGGCGGTGATCGACGAAGTGCAGTCCAGCCCGACGCCGATCATCCTGTTTATCGACGAAATTCACACCCTGATCGGCGCCGGTGGCGCCCAGGGCACCGGCGACGCCGCCAACCTGCTGAAACCGGCGCTGGCGCGCGGCCAGTTACGCACTATCGGTGCCACCACCTGGTCGGAATACAAGAAGTACATCGAGAAAGACCCGGCGCTCACCCGCCGTTTCCAGGTGGTGCAGGTGCACGAGCCGAGCGAAGACAAGGCGCTGCTGATGCTGCGCAGCACCGTCAGCCCACTGGAACAACACCATCGCGTGCTGCTGCTGGATGAAGCGGTGGACGCTGCGGTGCGGCTGTCTCACCGCTATATTCCCGCCCGCCAGCTGCCGGACAAGGCGGTGGCGCTGCTGGATACCGCCTGCGCGCGCGTGGCGGTCAGCCAACACGCCGAGCCCGCTCAGGTTGAAGACTGCCGCCACCGCATCGATGCGCTGCAAATAGAGTTGGATATCGCCCACCGCGAGGCCAAGGTCGGCATCGGCGATCCCCTGCGCCCGCAGGAGATTGAAGCCCAGCTGACCGCGCTGCGCCAGGAGCTGGAACTGTTGACCGAGCGCTGGCAGCAGGAGCTGGCGCTGATCCAGCAGATCATCACACTGCGCGCCCAGCTGCATCAGCAGGAAGAAGAGCCCGCCGAAGCCGAAGAAGAGACGCAGGCGCGCCCGGACGCCGACGCGCTGCGCGCCCAGTTGGGCGAACTGCAGCAGCAGCTGAGCGCGCTGCAGGGCGAAGCGCCGCTGATCTTCGCCGCCGTCGACGCCAACATCGTGGCGGCGGTAGTGGCCGACTGGACCGGCATTCCGCTGGGCCGCATGGTGAAAAACGAGATTGAAGCGGTGCTGCAACTCTCCGACACCCTGAACCAGCGCGTCATCGGTCAACGCCATGCGCTGGATCTGATCGCCCGCCGAGTGCGCACCTCACGGGCGCGGCTGGACGATCCGAACAAGCCGGTCGGGGTGTTTCTGCTGGCCGGGCCGTCCGGCGTCGGCAAGACCGAAACCGCGCTGGCGCTGGCGGAAACCCTGTACGGCGGCGAGCAAAACGTCATCACCATCAACATGAGCGAATTCCAGGAGTCGCACACCGTTTCGACGCTGAAAGGTGCGCCGCCCGGCTATGTCGGCTATGGCGAAGGCGGCGTGCTGACCGAAGCGGTGCGCCGTCGCCCTTACAGCGTGGTGCTGTTGGACGAAATAGAAAAGGCACACCCGGACGTGCATGAAATCTTCTTCCAGGTGTTCGACAAGGGCTGGATGGAGGACGGCGAAGGCCGCCATATCGATTTCCGCAACACCATCATCATTCTAACCTCCAACGTCGGCACCGATCTGATCGCCGGGCTGTGCAGCGATCCGGAGCTGCTGCCGGAACCGGAGGCGCTGAGCGGCGCGCTGCGACAGCCGCTGCTGTCGGTGTTCCCGGCCGCCTTGCTCGGTCGCCTGCTGGTGGTGCCGTATTACCCGCTGACCGACGCCACGCTAGGCAACATCGTGCGGCTGCAGTTGGGCCGTATTCAGCGCCGCCTGGCGGAGAATCACGACATCGTCTGCACCTTCGACGACGCGGTCATCGAGCAGATCGTCAGCCGCTGTACCGAGGTGGAGTCCGGCGGCCGCATGGTCGACGCCATCCTGACCAACACCCTGCTGCCGCAGATCAGCCACAGGCTGTTGACCGGCAGCGCCAACGACCAGCGCTATCGCCAGCTGCATATCGCGCTGCAGAACAACGAATTCATTTGTCAATTTCAGGCATAACGCCGCGGCCGCCGAGACGGCGGCCCTTTGAACACAGAGAGTCATCACTATGTCGGGAACCGGGATAACCAAACCGAATTCGAACAGCCTGCCGAGCGGCTATCGATTCAACGAATTCGAGATCCAGGAAGCGATCGGCGAAGGCGGCTTCGGCATCGTCTACCGCGCCTACGATCACCAACTGGAACGCACCATCGCCATCAAGGAGTACATGCCAACCTCGCTGGCGAAACGTAACGACGATCTCAGCATCGGGCTGCGCGGCGAGCGCTTCGGCAAAACCTTCCAGGCCGGGCTGAACAGCTTTATTCAGGAGGCGCGTCTGCTGGCGCGCTTCTCGCACCCCGGCCTGCTGCACGTGCTGCGCTTTTGGGAAGAAAACGGCACCGCCTATATGGGCACCCAGTTCTACAGCGGCACCACGCTGAAAAACCTGCAGGCGCAGCATCCGGAGAAGATTGACGAAGCGTGGATCCGCCGGCTGCTGCCGCCGCTGTTCAGCGCCATCAACACCATCCATCAGGAAGGCTACCTGCACCGCGACATTTCGCTGGATAACATCCAGATCCAGGAGAGCCAGCTGCCGGTGCTGCTGGACTTCGGGTCGGCGCGCAAAGAGATCGGCAACCTGTCGGACGAAACGGAGATCATGCTGAAACCGGGCTTTGCGCCGATCGAGCAGTACACCGAAAACAGCGACGGCGAACAGGGGCCATGGACCGATATTTACGCGCTGGGCGCCGTGCTGCACACGCTGATCGTCGGCTCGCCGCCGCCGGTCAGCGTGGTGCGCAGCATCGAAGACAGCTATCAACCGCTGGCCGATCGCCGCCCCGCCGGCTACTCGCCGGAGCTGCTGCGCACCGTCGACCGCGCGCTGGCGCTGAAGCCGGAAGACCGCCCGCAGACCATCGATGAAATGGCCGAGTTGTTGCAGCTGCCGATCGCCGATGAGAACGAAATCATCAGCACCCCGACGGCCGCGCCGGAGAACCTGCTGGTCGCCGCCAACCCGGCAGCCGCCGCTGCGGCCGCGGGCACCGTTACCGCGCGCAGCACCAAACTCACTCGCCCAGTGATGGCCGGCGCCGGCGTCGCGGTGCTGCTGGCGATCGGCGCCGTCGCCTGGCTGAGCGGCGGCAAGGACGACGCTCAGGCCGTCGCCCAAAACACCGAGGCTTCACCGGCGCAGAAGACCCTGACGCAGCAGCCGAGCGCACCGCAAACCACGCCGCCTGCGCCGGTAGAACCTGAAAAAACGGCGCCGCCGCCGCAGCCGGTGGCGCTGGTGTACTTCAAACTGCAGCCGGGTGAGCAGGTTAGCCTCGACGGCAAGCCGCAGCAGGTGACGCCGGGCGAAAATGGCTTCGCCAGCCTGAACCTGGCGCCGGGCCGTTATCAGTTGGAGATCCGCCACAACGATCGGCTCCGCCGCCAGCAGCTCAGCATCGACAACGCCGGCACCTGGCTGGTCAATCCGGCCACCGCCGGCTGATGCTGGATTTGAAGCCCGCCGCGGCGGGTTTCTCCCTATTTCATGAGACTGACGCATGCGTCAATCACAGAGGACGTTCTCATGTTGGATCGCATTATTGCGCACACGCCACTGGGCCAGGAGCAACTGCTGTTCCGCTCGCTGGACGGTATCGAAGCGCTTTCCACTCCTTTCGACTTCTCTATTGAACTGCTGAGCACCGACGCGCGCCTCGATCGCAAAGCGCTGCTCGGCCAACCGCTGACGCTGGAGATCCCAACCCAGGGCTTTCTCAGCGCTCCGCGCTACCTGAACGGCAAGATCACCGCCATCGCCGTCAGCAGCGAAGAGATCGGCGGCACGCGCTACGCGGTGTATAACCTGCACGTGCAACCGGATCTGTGGCCGATGACCAAGGACCGCAACTTCCGCATCTTCCAGGAACAGACGGTGCCGCAGATCGTCAAAACCCTGTTGGCGGAGCATAACGTGCAGCTGGAAGATCAGCTGACCGGCGACTATCGCCTGTGGGGCTACTGCGTGCAGTACAACGAAAGCAGCTTCAACTTCATCAGCCGCCTGATGGAGCTGGAGGGCATCTATTACTATTTCAAGCACGAGATGGGCAAACACACGCTGGTGCTCGGGGATGCGCCCCACCACCACCAGCCTTATCCCGGCTACGAGATGATCCCCTACCACCTGACGCCCTCCGGCGGCAGCACCAGAGAGGAAGGCATCAGCCAGTGGACGCTGTCCGATCGCGTCACGCCGGGCATCTACAGCCTGGACGACTACGATTTCCGCAAGCCGAACGCCTGGCTGTTCCAGGCGCGGCAGAACCCGGTATCGCCGACGCCGGGGCAGATCGACGTTTACGACTGGCCGGGCCGATACACCGAGCATCAGCAGGGCGAGTTCTACGCCCGCGTGCGCCAGGAAGCCTGGCAAGCCGAGCATCAGCAGATTCGGGGCACCGCCACCGCGTTGGGCATCGCCCCCGGCAGCACTTTCACGCTGTATAACGCCCCGCACGCCGACGACAACCGCGAATATCTGACGCTGCAGACCAACTATCACCTGAAAGAGAACCGCTACGCCAGCGGCGACGATCAGAGCAGCGAACACCGTATCGACTTCATCGTGCTGCCGGCAGACGTGCCCTGGCACCCGCCGCAGCAGGCCAGCTGGCCGAAAACCCACGGGCCGCAGACCGCCCGAGTCGTCGGCCCGGCCGGCGAATCGATCTGGACCGACAAATACGGCCGCATCAAGGTGAAGTTCCACTGGGACCGCTTCGGGCCGAAGGACGACGGCAGCTCCTGCTGGGTGCGCGTTTCCAGCGCCTGGGCCGGCCAGGGTTACGGCGGCGTGCAGATCCCGCGCGTCAACGACGAAGTGGTGGTGGACTTTATCAACGGCGATCCGGATCGGCCGATCGTCACCGGACGCGTCTATAACGAAGCCAGCATGCCGCCCTGGGCGCTGCCGGCCGCCGCTACCCAGATGGGCTTTATGAGCCGCACCAAGGACGGCACCGCCGATAACGCCAACGCCCTGCGCTTCGAAGACAAGGCCGGTGCCGAACAGGTGTGGATCCAGGCGGAACGCAACATGGACACCCAGGTCAAAAACGACGAGAGCCACACCATCGCTAACGACCACACCCACCTGGTAGGCGGCAACCAGATCAATCGGGTGGTGCTCAACCAGGCCAGCGGGGTCAAAGGCGACGCCTCCACGCTGACCGGCAAGACCCGCAGCGACGCGGCGGTCAACGCCTTTACCCTCGGCTCAGGCGAATCGCTGCGGCTGGAATGCGGCGAAAGCGTGATCGAGCTGCTGGCGAACGGCCAAATCAATATCACCGGCACCAGTTTCAATATCACGGTGAAAGAGGACGGGGAGATCAATACCGGCGGCCAGCTGGATCTTAACCAGCCCGGCGGCGCCGCGCGCACCGCCGCACCGGGCGGCGGCCATCAGGCGGCGATCCAGAGCGCCGTCGATCAGCTGTTCCCGGGAGGGAAATAGACCTAAGAATAGAATCGTTCCGAACGGCACGCAAAACGCACCTAAGGGCGTTTTGCGTAGCTCACGCCTTCCTCACCACTTCTTCACCGTCTGGTAAATCTCGAGGTCGAAATAGCCGTCGGCCTCGCAGTCGTTGAGATAGTGTTCATAGCTCGCCCCCTCAACCGGCTGATGGCCGCTGGCCGGCAGCAGCTTCTGATAGAACTCGCCCCACACCCGCTCGAAGTCGCCATCGCTGATGCGTACGCGGTAGACCGCGTACTGCCCGGCGGGCAGCGTCTGTACCGCAACGCCCTCGCTACCCGCCGGCAGCGCGAAATCGTCCGCCACGGTCATCACCACGTCGGCGCGCAGCTTTTCCGGCGCCACTTCCGCCGGGTCGTCCCAATACAACACCAGCCATTTGCCGAACGGCACGCCGTGGTGCCGCCGCCAATCCAGCAGTTGCTGCGAGCCCTGCGGGATGGTCTGGGGATACGGCCCCACTACCCTCACCCCCACCACTTTTTCCGCCGCTTTATCGATAATCCTCACGCTCATCGCCCTTCCCCCTCACAATGTCTCAGGCACCGATTTCGGTACGCACGTCCAGCAACTCGGGGAAAAAGGTCAGATCCAACGCCTTTTTCAGGAAGCTGACGCCGCTGGAGCCGCCGGTGCCCGACTTAAAGCCGATGATCCGCTCCACCGTTTTCATATGGCGGAAACGCCACAGATGGAAACTCTCTTCGATATCCACCAGCTTCTCCGCCATTTCATAGGCTTCCCAGTAAGTTTGCGGGTTGTCGTAGATCACTTTAAACGCCGGCAGCAGATCCGGGTTGCGCTGGTAGGGCTGCGTCCAGTCGCGCTCGAGACACTCCTGCGGGATCGGCAAGCCGTGGCGCGCCAGGTACAGCAAGTATTCGTCGTACAGGCTCGGCGCTTCGAGGATCGCCTTCAGCGCGGCGTGCTTTTCCGCGTCGTTGCTGAACACCGCCAGCATGGCGGCGTTCTTGTTGCCGAGCAGGAATTCGATCGACCGGTACTGGTGCGACTGGAAGCCCGACGAACTGCCCAGCACGTCGCGAAACTCGACGTATTCCGACGGCGTCAGCGTTTCCAGCACCGCCCACTGTTCGAACAGCAGCCGCTGGATCTGTTTGACGCGCGCGAGGATTTTGAAACAGTGGCTGAGTTTGTCCTGCTGCACCAGCCGCAGCGCCGCCTGCAGCTCGTGCAGCATCAGCTTCATCCACAGTTCGGAGGTTTGATGCTGTATCACGAACAGCATTTCGTCATGATGCGGCGGGTTGGAGAGCGGGTGCTGGCAGTCCAGCAGTTGGTCCAGGCACAGGTAGTCGCCATAGCTCATGCGTTTGGAAAAATCGGTGACAATCGCGCTTTCTAATTCCCGTTTGTTCATCTGTGATCTCCGTTGCGCCCAGCGCCCCATCGGCCTGGAACGTGCCGCAAAGAGAAAACAATAGTACAGAACCCGCCGCCCGGAAGGGCGATAAACGAGAGATGCTTCGCAGATCTCACTCATCTGCGTTAACACAGTGCCCCCACCCCCGTTGTTGTTTAGTAAACAACACGGCTGCCGCCTGACGACTCTCACAAATGCGCGATCCCATGCACGCGGCGCCCCGGTTGCAGCTTGCCTGCGGCCGGCTTCCCTTATAGATTGCAGGCTAACGGCAGGCAGCAAGGTAGCGGCAAATGGCAAATATTCGTGATGTGGCGCGGTTGGCCGGCGTGTCCATCAGCAGCGTGTCGAACCTGCTGAATAATCGCAGTCACCAGATGAGCGCGCAGACCCGTGAGCGCATCGAACGAGCGATGGCGACCCTGGGCTACCGGCCGGCTCAATCGGCGACGGCACCCACGCCGCAGGCGAAAATCATCGGCCTGCTGCTGCCGTCGATCGTTAACCCGAGCTTTTCGGCGCTGGCGCATGCGGTCGACGGCGCGGCGCGGGCTCACCGTTACCGGGTCTTGCTCGGCAACGCCTACCGCCAGGAGCAGGAGGAGGCCGCGTTTATCGACGATATGTTCCTGCATGGCGTGCGCGGCATCATCGTGGCGGCGAGCGACATTCGCCAGACCCATTTTGTTCGGGCCGCCGAGCGAGGCATGAAGATTGTCACCTACGACAGCCCCTTTGCCGAGCAGATGGCCACCGATAGCCGGCTGTTCGACAGCGTGTCGATGGACAATATCGCCGCCGGGCGCCTGGCCGCGCAGCACCTGCTCGAACGCGGCTGCCGGCACATCGTGTTCGCCACCGAAGCGACGCTGACCGTGGGGCGCAGCCACAAGATCGACGGTTTTCTGAGCGCCCTGGGGCACAGCCTGAGCGAACGCCAACGGGTGATCGAAGGCAAGGCCACCAGCGCCTACGGCGACACGGAAATGTTCGAATTGGGGCTGACGCTGGCGCCGCGCGTTCTCGCGTTGGCGCCACGCCCGGACGGCATCGTGGCGATTAACGATGCGTTGGGCATCGGGCTGATGGTGGGCCTGCGCGCCACCGGCGTCCAGGTGCCCGCAGACATCTCGGTGATCGGCATCGACAATATCGCGCTGGCCGGCCTGGCCGAACCGGGGCTGACGTCCGTCCGGCCGCCGCTGGCGGAGATGGCGCAGCTGATGGTCGAACGCCTGATCGGCCGCATCAACAATGATTCGCAACCGCCCGGCGAGTTTCTCTTCCCGCCGACGGTCATCAGCCGGCGCTCCGTCAAAACCGCCGGTTAATACGGTAAAAACGGCTTACCCTGACGATGCGCAGCCGGCATCGTCCGGATCGGCGCAGCCAAAATCAGAGAAATAGAATCGTCGCAATAAATAAACGGCGCGACGCTTTATGCACGCAACGTCGTTATTCAGCACTCCGCTCATGACTTTGGGCCGGGCCGCTATTATTCCGATTAACCACATGGGGAAAAACCATGATGAAAAAAACAATGCCAAAGGATATTGAACGCAGCGCCATCAGGAAATTGACGCTGCATATTGTCCCCCTCATGATCTTGTTGTATTTCCTGGCCTTTCTCGACCGCAACAATATGGCCTACGCCGCCAAAGCGTTGGAAGATAATCTGGGATTGACCGCCTCGGCCTTCGGCTTCGCCTCCGGAATTTTCTTTATCGGCTATTTTCTGTTTGAAATACCCAGCAACGCCGGCACCATAAAATTCGGCCCGCGCATCTGGTTCGCCAGAATATTAATTTCCTGGGGCATCTTCGCGACCCTGCTCGGTTTTGTGCGCACGCCGATGGAGCTGTATATTTGCCGTTTTATGCTGGGCGTGTGCGAAGCCGGTTTCTTTCCCTCGGTGGTGTATTACTTCACGGTGTTCTTCCCGGAAAAGTACCGCACTAAAATTCTCGGCATGTTCATCATCGTCCAGCCGCTGTCCAACGCCGTCGGCTCGCCGATTTCCGGCTTTATTCTCAATATTCAGCACGATTGGTTCGGGTTCGCCCCCTGGCAACTGCTGTTCATTCTCGAAGGGCTGCCGCCGATCGTCATCGGCCTGCTGATTCCGTTCCTGATCAAGAATTCGCCCAAAGACGTCGGCTATCTGAACGTAGAGGAAAAAGCCTGGCTGATGAGCAACGCCGGCCGTTCCAAATCCGGCTCCAAAATCACGCTGGGCGACTTCCTGAAAGGAATTAAAAACAAAAAATACCTGCTCTACGCGCTGCTCAACTTCGGCATGGTGTGCGGCATTTATGGCTTCGGCACCTGGCTGCCGTCCATCATCGGCGCCATTTCCGGCGGCGATATCTTCCGCGTCAGCCTGCTGGCGCTCATTCCCTACGGCCTGGCCGCGCTGCTGGTCTATCCGTGGAGCCTGTGGGCCAGCAAAACCAAAAAACTCGGCGTATTCGCCGGCCTCAGCATGGTGATCGCCGCCATCGGCCTGATGGGCGCGGTGACATTTTTTAAATACGACCCGTTCGTCGCGCTGTCGTTCCTGTGCATCGCCGCCATCGGCATCTACACCGCCGTGCCGCCGTTTTTATCCATGCCCGCCAACATTTCCACCGGCGCGGCGGCGGCGGCCGGGCTGGCGGTGGTCAGCTGCATCGGCAATATCGGCGGCTTCGTCGCCCCCTATGCGGTGGGCGTGCTGAACGATCTGACCGGCAGCAGCGCGCCGGGGCTGTTTTTCCTGGCCTCGTGCCTGCTGGCGACCGGTTTGACCTGCATTTTCTACTGCGCCAAACAGCGTGAAGGCGTCATCAATTCTTAACGAACCAATAAGGAGTCAATCATGGGCGATCTTACGGGCAAAAAGGTCTTTATCACCGGGGCGGAACAGGGCATCGGCCGCGCCACCGCGGAACGGCTTATCAAGGCCGGTTGCGACATCTATTTTCATTACCACAGCGACGAAAGCGGCCCCAAGGCGCTGGTGGCGCTGGCCCATTCTCTCGGGCAAAAGGCCGCTTACGGCTATGCCGATCTCATCGACACCGACGAAACGCGGCGCTGCGTCTCGGCCGGCGCAGAATTTCTCGGCGGCATCGATATTCTGATCAATAACGTCGGCGGCATCGTCGGGCGCAAATGGCTGGGCGAGATCGACCGCGCCTTTTGGCAAACCGTGATCGACGTGAACATGACCACCATGCTGAACGTGACCCAGAGCGCGCTGCCGCATCTGAAAGCGGCGCCTGACGGCGCCAGCATCGTCAACCTGGCCTCGCTGGCCGGCCGCACCGGCGGGCACTCGGGCTCGCTGGCCTATTCCGCCACCAAAGGTGCGGTGCTCACCTGGACGCGCTCGCTGGCGGCGGAGCTGGGCGAGTACGGCATCCGGGTGAATGCGGTGGCGCCCGGCCTGATCCTCGGCACCCGTTTCCACAATCGCCACACCACCCAGGCATCGGCGGAGGAAACCGTTCGCGCCATCCCGCTGGGCCGCGCAGGCACGCCGGACGACGTAGCGCGCGCCATCGCCTTTCTGGCGGCGGAGTTCGACGGCTTCATCTCCGGCGCCACCCTCGACATCAACGGCGGCATCTACCGCATGTAATTCAGCTGCGGGCGGCGCGGCTGCCGCCCCCTATTCAGGTATCGCTTTATGATCAAATCCGCCATCACCCACCCGCCGCTGCTCGCCGCGCTGGCGCAATGCGGGCATAAAACCCAGGTGCTGATCGCCGACGGCAACTACGCCTGCGTGACCCACGCGCCGAAAGACGCCACCGTGGTCTATCTTAACCTGGCGCCCGGCACCCTCACCGCCCCACCGATCCTGGAAAAACTGCTGGCCTGCATCAACGTGGAAAGCGCTGCGCTGATGGCCTGCCCGCCGGACTTCACCAACACCATCGAAGCCGAATACCGGCAGCTGCTACCGGCTCATTGCCCGGTCGAACACCTGCCGCGCGAGGCGTTTTACGCCGCGGTCAAATCGGATCGAACGCTGCTGGTGATCGCCTCCGGCGAACAGCGCCGCTTCGCCAATCTGCTGCTGACAGTGGCGCCGGTGGTGTGAAAGAGGTAGAGGGTGTGAGGGGTAAAATGAAGGGGCCAGCCCCCTCATGCCGTTACAGGTCAGCGACCCACTTCTCCAGCTCCCCCGCACGTTCCGCATCGATATAGCTGGTGGCCCAGCCAAACAGGTAAGCGAAGGCGAAAATGCCCACCGTCGACGACACCAGCGTCGGCGCGAAAAACGCGGCGATAGCGGAAAGCGTATACCCTGCGCCGATCGACAACCCGAGCGCTTCGAGCTGGTTGCGGAACGCTTTCCAGTTGCCCGTTGAGAAACCTTCAATCGCGGCGTTTACCAGATCCGCGCCTTTGATCGCCCAATCCACCCCGGTGAAGACCTTGCCCAATACCCGCGCATTGCGGGCATACTGTTCCGCATCGATCATTTTCAGCCAGGTGACAATCGCCGCTTTGTCCTGCGCCTTGAGTTTTTTGTTCAGGCCCTTCGTCAATTGCTCGTAGGTTTTCTCCGCATCTTGCACGTTGCGGATATATTTTCCTTGTATTCCCGCCTCCAAATCCTTGGCGAGTTTGGCGTATTTCGCGCCTATCTTTTCCGCGATATCTTTATTGATACCTGCGGCCAGGCTGACGCCATCCTTGATGGCTTTTAATTCCGCATTTTGATATTCGACGAATTCCTTAACGATCGTTTTTACCGAGCCGGGCGATTTTACCGGTTTGCCGTTGGCATATTTCACCTCCATGGCATTCAGATTATCCCCTCTCACCACGGCGATAAACGCGGGCCGGTTCTTATTGGCCTTATAGTAGAGGTTGTAGGTCGCCACTCCGTCTTGCTTTTCCACCTTCAAATGATGAAAACCGTAGTAACTCCCGGTCGTGCGGGTCGTCGAGAATTCGCCGGTTTTGCCGTTGCCATGCCAGCCGCTGACGGGCCGATCGCGATGCGAGTCTGTCACGAAACTGCCTAACGAAGAGGCGCCGATCTGCCCGGCATTCAGGCCATTGTTGCCGCCTTTGCTAGGAGTTGAGGGCTTGCGCGCATGGCCGGTTTCGATATCCCCGATCGCCACTGTCACCCCCTTGGCGTTGACCCCCATCACCAGCCCCCCCAGGCCAATGTGCTTCGCCTGCTCGGCCGTCAAACCGGTGGCGGAAAGGCTCAGCGTGCCGGATGGGCTGACGCTTTCAATATGCAATTTCGCATCCGGGTTAATTCTGCGCGCCGCCTTAATCACCGCCTCCAGCTTCATGCGCAGCGCCGGATCGTTTTGGATCGCCGCTATCTGTTGCTGTTCCGGGCTGTTGCCAACGCCGGCGCCGCCGCGATCGCCGGAATGGCCTTTATCGCCGCCCCCTGGCTCAGGGCCCGTACCGCGTTCAGAACTCCAGTTAGTCCCATCTCCTTTACCGCCATAATTAAATCCAGGCATATGCTTTCATCCTTATTTCGTTTTATTTTTAAGATGCCGATATTCTCGTTTAACGCGGATTGACACGCGCATTATCCCTATCGGCAAACCGTTTTTAGCTGCCCGTCATTTATAAAAAACTGCAGAAATAAGGACAACGGATGGCGGCTGTCTGGTCGGTGAAACAAATAGGATCGCGTCTGCAGAACCTGAATATATCGCCGCGGGACACACCTGGATGGCTGCGACCTGTTCAGAAGTCATTGGCACATACCATGAATTGCAATTACAATCATCGCACTTGCAACTTAAAGAGAATGCTCCGCATGTCGCCTCAACGTATAACACTGCCCGCCGCCTCGGCCAGAACCCAAACCCTGGCCGAAGCCTGTATCCGCAAGATGACCTCCGCCAGCCAAAAAGCCGGCGCTTCGCGCCCTTCTGCCAGCGCCTGGACGGCGCAAACTCTGGGCGAACTCAACGCCAGCGGCGACATCTGGCTTATCGACGGCAGAAGGCGCGCCGAGCCGCCGATTTCCCGCTACGCCACCGCCTGGCCGCTCTGGTTTGGCCATCAATCAGAGCGTTATGAGAAGCCGCTGTTTTACTTCGTCAACACGCCCTTGGTGGACATGCTCCGCGGGCTTGAGCCGGAAACCAATCGCAAGGGGATTTTCATCAGCGATGCAGATACCGGCAGTGCCGATTTGCCGAAAGGCGTTCAGGCCTGGTTCCCGCTTCAGCTCACGGGCATGCAGGGCTGGTTGCCTTTCGATCCGGCCAATGCCAGAGAAACCGGCGCGATACTCCATCACGCCCTGCGCGCGCTCTATCTGGAGGGAACGAGAAAGATGGTGTATCTCGCGACCAACGCAGACAATGGCCCCCTCTCTTCAGGGGAGCCGTTTGTCGCAGAACAGGCGTTCAGGGGAATGTATCGCGTCGCCACCGCGGCAGACTCACCGTTGCAGGTTCGTCTGTGCGGCGCCGGCCGTGCGCTCGCCCGCGTTCAGCAGGCGGCCGAGGTATTGAAAAACTGGGGGATTGCGTCTGAAATCTGGAGCTGCCCCAGCTACACGCGGTTGGCGCAGGACGCCGAACTCGCCGACATGCAGCGCCAGGACAGCGGCGGCAAATGCCATCTGAAAACGTGCCTGGGTGCCGGGAATGCCCCCGTCGTCGCCGTCACCGACTACTCGCACCTGATTGCCAATCAGCTCAAGCGATTCATTCCCGCACGCTTTGCCGCGGTGGGCTCAGATTCACGGGTGCGCGGCGAAATCCACTACCCGCAGGCGGAATGGATTGCGCTCTGCGCCCTCAAACTGCTGGCCGACGAGCAGAAAATCCCTTCGGCGCTGATCGCCGATGCGCTGCGCGTTCTGCACATCACACCCGCTGCCTGATCACTCTCTGGCCAGCTGCATCGCGTTGTCCAACGCGTCGGAGAAGCGTGCGATCTCTTCTTCGCTGAACTGGTTGAGAAAATGGGTGTTGACCACCGTGCGGTAGATCTCCCACATCTTTTTCCGCAGGGCCTTGCCTTCCTCGGTGATAGTCGCGAAGGAGGCCCGGCGATCGTCATCCGATCGAAAACGCGTGACCAGCCGCTCTTTTTCCAGGCGATCCATCAGGCGGGTCAGGTTGTAACGCTCAATCACCAACACGTCCGCCAGCTCATGCATGCGGCGTGTGCCGTTTTCCCCGCTTTCCAATCCCCATAACACGTCATACCAGGCGTAAACCGGCAGCCCCGCCTCCGACAACTTCGCCTCTATCTTTCTGATCATCGCCCGATGCGCGCGCACAAAGGAGAACCACAGGTCGGGTTGTTTATCTGTCATGTCATTTTTCTCGTCAAAAGCGGTGAGTTGCAATTGCAATTGTAAAGGGATAGAGTGGCTTTCGCCATTGTTGCATTTGCAACTCTTGCACTTGCAATTCAATAAACCCCTGTATCGCTCAGCGCCTTATCAGGTAAGTACATTTGGAGCTTTTATGAACCAACCCGTGGTTAAAGCAGATCTTGACCCGCAAGAGACGGCTGAATGGCTTGAGGCATTTGAAGGCGTCACCGATATCGATGGCCGTGAGCGCGCGCATTTTTTACTGGAGAAAATGGCCGAAGCCGATCAGCGAAAACACGGCGATTTCTTCAGCCTGGTCACCACGCCCTACGTGAACACCATTCCGGCTTATAAGCAGCCGACGTATCCCGGCGATCTGGCCGCTGAAGCGCGCATCAATGCGTTTATTCGCTGGAACGCCATGGCGATGGTGCTGCGCGCCGGCAAACATTCCAACGTTGGCGGGCATATCGCCACCTACCAGTCGGCCGCAGTGCTTTACGATGTGGGATTCATGCACTTCTTCCGTGGGCGCACCGATGATTTCGCCGGCGACATGGTGTATATCCAGGGCCACTCCGCCCCCGGTATTTATGGCCGTGCCTATCTCGAAGGCCGCATCGACGAGGAGCTGCTCGACAACTTTCGTCGCGAATCCGCGCACCGTGGCCTCTCCTCCTACCCGCACCCGCGGCTGATGCCGGATTTCTGGCAATATCCCACCGTTTCGATGGGGCTGGGGCCGCTGACCGCCGCCTACCAGGCGCGCTACATGCGTTATCTGGAATACCGCGAGCTGAAACCTCACCAGGGAAGAAAGGTGTGGGCGTTCCTCGGCGACGGCGAGATGGATCAACCGGAATCGCTGGCGGCGATTGCGCTGGGCGGACGAGAAAAACTCGATAACCTGATCTTCGTCGTGAACTGTAACCTGCAGCGGCTGGATGGCCCCGTGCGCGGCAACGGCAAGATCATTCAGGAACTGGAGGGCACCTTCAAAGCCGCCGGCTGGCAGGTAATCAAGGTGATCTGGGGCAGCGGCTGGGACAAACTGCTGCAAAAAGACCGCTCCGGACTGCTGATGCAGCGGATGATGGAGTGCGTCGACGGCGATTACCAGACCTTCAAATCGCAAAGCGGCGCCTATGTGCGGGAGCATTTCTTCGGCAAGTACCCGGAATTGCTCGAGCTGGTCGCCGACCTGAGCGACGATGAGATCTGGGCGCTGCACCGTGGCGGCCACGATCCGCAAAAGGTGTACGCCGCCTACCATCAGGCGGTGCATACCACGGGCAGACCGACGGTGGTGCTGGCCAAAACCGTCAAAGGGTTTGGCATGGGGGAAGCCGGTGAAGGGCAGAACATCAACCACCAGCTGAAAAAAATGAGCCAGGATGCGGTGAAAGCCTTCCGCGACCGTTTAGGGCTGACAATCTCCGACGCCCAACTGGCAGAGATCCCTTACCTGAAGCCTGAACCCGACAGCGCGGCGGCGAAGTACATCACCGCGACGCGCACTGCGCTGGGCGGCTACATCCCTGCCCGCTTCGGCCAATCCGCTCCGCTGGCGATACCGGAACTATCGCGCTTCGACGGCCTGCTGAAGGGCAGCGGCGAACGCAACATGTCGACCACCATGGCTTTCGTCAATATCCTCGGCACGCTGCTCAAAGACGCCAACATCGGCAAACTGATTGTGCCCATCGTGCCGGACGAATCGCGCACGTTCGGCATGGAAGGCCTGTTCCGCCAGATTGGCATCCATTCCTGGCTCGGCCAGCTGTATACCCCGCAAGACGCCGGGCAGCTCAGCTACTACAAAGAGGCCAAAGACGGCCAGATTTTGCAGGAAGGCATCAACGAATCCGGCGCGATATCGACCTGGATCGCCGCCGGCACCGCCTACAGCAACCACGATGTCGCGACAATCCCGTTCTATATCTTTTACTCCATGTTCGGGCTGCAGCGGGTGGGCGATCTCGCCTGGGCAGCGGCAGACGCGCGCACCAAGGGCTTCCTGCTCGGCGCCACCTCCGGCAGAACCACCCTGATGGGTGAAGGCTTGCAGCATGACGACGGCCACAGCCACGTGCTGTCTTCCGTCATTCCCAGCTGCGTCTCCTACGATCCGACCTATGCCTATGAACTCGCAGTGATCGTTCAGAGCGGCATGCGCAGGATGTTCGTTGAACAAGAGGATATTTACTACTACATCACCTTGCTCAACGAAGGATACCCGCAGCCGCCGATGCCGGCGGGCGTGGAGGACGGGATTATCCAGGGCGCCTATTTGCTCAAACAGAACGAAACGGCAAACCAAGAGAGCCCGCGCGCTCAGCTGGTCGCCAGCGGCGCCATCATGCGCGAGGCGCTGGCGGCGGCGGCGCTGTTGGCCGAGGACTTTGGCGTCGCCAGCGATATCTGGAGTGCCACCAGCCTGAGCGAACTGCGCCGTAACGGCATGGCGGCCGAACGCTGGAACCTGCTGCACCCGGAAGACCCGCCGAAAGTCCCTTATATACAGAGTCTGCTGGCGGCGCATCCTGGCCCGGTGGTGGTGGCGACGGACTATATGAAGATCGTCGGCGATCAGATCAAACCGTTCTTGCCGGACCGCGCCTTTATCACCTTGGGCACCGATGGCTTTGGCCGCTCGGACACTCGCGAGGCGCTACGTGAGTTCTTCGAGGTCAACCGCCATTTCATCGCGCTCGCCGCGTTGAAACTGCTGGCTGACGAAGGCCGTATCGCCCGCAGCGAGGTCAACCGCGCCATGGTGCTGTACGGCATCGCCCCCGATAAGCCGGATCCGGCGGCGGTGAAGTAACACTCAGCCTACCCACGCCGCCGGTTGTTACCCGCGGCGTTTTTCTTCCTTCGACTCGGCTGCGCGCGGCGCCCGCTCCCCCAGCCGCACCACCGGGATATCCGCCAGCCGGGTGGTGTAGGCCGGCGACAGCATTTCGCGCTTCATTTGCCACGGCTTGACGATCCCCTGCCCGGCGAACCACACACGCCCGCGCCCCTCCTGATTCAGACGATCGATGGTCGCCATCAGCTGACTGCCGTTGCGGCGCGGCGGACAGTCGTCGAACAGGTCGATCTGCGCCATGGCGGCGGCGCTGAAATCCCCCAGCACCACGCCGCCCTTCAGGTAGCGTCGCCCTTCCTGCCAGATGCTCTCCAGCGCGCGCACCGCCATGGCGATAATGTCGCGGCTGTCGTTGCTCGGCGTTTGCAGCCGGGCGGTGCCCATATTGCTGTAATACCCTTCGCCCGCCGAATGCGGGCTGGTTTTGATAAACACCGACACATTGCGACAGTAGCGCTTTTCCTGCCGCAGCTTCTCGGCGGCGCGTTCGGCGTAGCTGCAGATCGCCTCGCGCATGTGCGGGTAATGCGTCAGGCGCTGGCCGAACGAACGGGAACAGATGATCTGCTCTTTGGCCGCCGCTTCATCCTCCCATTGCAGGCATGACTCGCCGCGCAGCTCTCGTATCGTGCGCTCCAGCACCACGCTGAAGGTTTTACGCGCCAGCCGGGTATCGCAGTCCGCCAGCTGCAGCGCGGTGTGAATGCCCATCGCCTGCAGCTGACGGGTCAGGCGGCGGCCCACGCCCCACACCTCCTCCACCGGGATTAACGCCAGCAGCTTGCGCTGGCGCGCCGGATCGGACAAGTCCACCACGCCGCCGGTCCCCCGCCATTTCTTGGAGGCAAAGTTAGCCAACTTGGCCAGCGTTTTACTCGGTGCAATGCCGACCCCGACCGTCAAATGCAGCTCGCGCCGGATGCGATCGCGCACCCGATGACCGAACGGTTCCAGCGCCTCGCAGTGCGCCACGCCGTCCAGCCGCAGAAAGGCTTCGTCCAGCGAATAAATCTCCACCGCCGGCGCCATCTCCTCCAGCGTGTCCATCACCCGGCGGGACATATCGGCGTACAGCGCGTAGTTGGAGGAGAACACCGCGACGTTGCGGCGACGCATCTCCTCTTTGATCTTGAAATAAGGCGCGCCCATCGGCACGCCCAGCGCCTTCGCCTCGGCGTTGCGGGCGATCACACAGCCGTCGTTGTTGGACAGCACGATCACCGACCGCCCTTGCAGATCGGGTCGGAAGATGGTTTCGCAGGAAGCGTAGAAGCTGTTGACGTCTACCAGGGCGAACATGGCTACAGTGCCGCGTAGACGATAAAGGTCACCACGCCGAAGATCTCCAGCTGCGCTTCGTCGTCGAACACGATAGGCGCGTAGGCGGGATTCATCGGCAACAGCCGCACGTCGGGCCGGCGCTGCAGTTTTTTGACGGTGAATTCGCCGTCCACCGCGGCGATCACGATATTGCCGTGCTCTGGCGTCAGGGCGCTGTCGACGATCAGCAGATCGCCATCCCGAATATTGCCGTCGATCATCGATTCGCCGCTGGCGCGCACGAAATAGGTGGCGTTAGGATGGCGCACCAGCAGCTTGCCGATATCCAGCCGGCTCTCGACATAGTCCTGCGCCGGTGAAGGAAAGCCGCAGGCCACACGATCGGCAAACAGCGGTAACGTCAGGGGCTCACCTGGTGAAAAAGCATACAACCTTGAAGTGCTCAGCATATTCATAACCAAACTGTATATTTATACAGTAAAGCATAAACAAAACGCGAACGCGTGCAACCCCTAATTCCCCGGCGGATCGCACTTTGCCGTGTAATATAATAATTTTCTGAGTGATTTTTCCTGCAACTTTTGGCGTTCTTCACGTGTGTTTGCACACATGATACCCACCAAAACTGTGGATAATGCAGCACTCAGACCGTTGGCGTATCGATGGGCAGGATGAGTGAGGGAATGTCATTGCGAACGGCGCCGACGGCGGGCGATACCGGTTGCCAGACGAAATCCTCTGCCTGCAGGCTGTACACGTCAGCCTGCATTTGACCAGAGGGCGGGACTAAGCGGGTGTCGAGCCAGTCGCGCGCGGCCGTCGGTCTCTGCTGCGTACAGCGCCGCAAAGAACAGCGGCAGGCCTTGCCTCAGCAAGAGCCCACGGGAGGAACGGCGGACGGCCTTACAAAATGACGCCAATAAAATTGCGACTGGCAATGGCATCAATGGGACGGCCAGAGACGAAAGTCAGTACGTTATGCCAGGAGCTTGGGATAACCCGACAAACGCTGTACCGCCACATTTCCCCTGATGGTCCACTGCGAGCTGACGGTATAAAGCTGCTCAACCGGGGATAATTTCAGCGGACGGAAAAATCTGGGGTTCCGGCGTAGAACCCCGAATAAGGAATAATCCTTAATTCATTTCAGGATTATTAATTCCATCTAAAACCTCTTGGCAATATTCTTTTTTATAGGCTTCATCATTACTTAATGACTTAACCAAAAAATCAGCATTTTTCCAACCATTATCCCAATGCGTATCGAATCCTGACTGTTCATACTTTAATGTTCTAGTTAATGAGTCTTTTATTTGTTTTTTATATTTATCAATTTTCTCATTGGTTGCCCCACAAACATCATGTGCAACACGAGCATTTGAGCCAGAAAAACCTATTGCTGAAATTGCCATCGCTTCATTTGATTTGTCGAAATCATTCGCATATGCCACAGCATTAGATAAAGCGAATATGACAAGAGCAGGTATGGTTTTTTTGTATGAAATCATCTTTCACCTCTAACTCATTGATTGTTCATGGGGTCAGTTTGGATATAGAAAATTATTGTACATTAAGGCTGCTTTTTAATCAGTCTCAACTTCTTTATAGAAGGCCTGAATGCGACAAACTTGGGAAGTACTGTAGCCTGTCGCGTCTGCTGTTTCTCGGATGCTCAGTTTCTTAATCTGTCGGTAGTGCCTGATCCATCCTGCTCGCTCCATCTCACCGCTGGCGCGCACGAAATAGGTGGCGTTAGGATGGCACACCAGCAGCTTGCCGATATCCAGCCGGCTCTCGACATAGTCCTGCGCCGGTGAAGGAAAACCGCAGGCCACACGATCGGCAAGCAGCGGTAACGTCAGGGGCTCACCTGGTGAAAAAGCATACAACCTTGAAGTGCTCAGCATATTCATAACCAAACTGTATATTTATACAGTAAAGCATAAACAAAACGCGAACGCGTGAACCCCCCCTATCCCCCGTCAGAACACAGTTTGACGCGTAATATAATAATTTTCTGAGCGATTTTTTTTTACGCCTGCTAACGGTTTCACTCTGCCTTGCACACACGTTATCCACTAAAACTGTGGATAACATGCTGAGCTGCAGTGGCGTCTTCAGAACATGCGCCGTCGCCTCACCGCTCCGCCGCGGCCAGGCAAAAACGATGCACCGCTTCAACCATCTGATCGAGGCCCGGCTGCTCGAGGGGATAATGCCCGGCGTTCTCGAGCATCACGGTGGTCACCGGCACCCGCCGAATGCGCCGCAGAAACAGTTCACTCAGGTGCAACGGCGTCCAGCGATCCTGCGCCGGTTGCGTCAACAGAACCGGGCAAACGTCGAACGCTTCCGGTTCAATGGCGGGTGCATACTCCGCGTACGAGACCAAAAACCGCATCGTCACCCAGGCTCCCGCCGAGGTGTTGTCCGCCAGGCACGCCTTGAGCGCCGCCTTGTCATTGACCAGCGCATGCATCTTGCTCGCCAGCGCCATCGGCATCGCCATACCCGCCAGCGGCGTGGCGGCCGTCAGCCGCGCCAACGGAATGCCCAGGCGGCTCATCAACAGATTCAATGCCGTCTCGTCGCGCACCTGCTGTTCACGCTGATCGAGAAACGTCATGCCGACAATGCCTTTCACCTGCCGGTTCAACGCCGCCACGTGGTAAGTCTCCATCCCGCCGGCGCTCAGGCCGTACAGCACAATCGGCCGCGCATCCTTCGCCCGTTCCGCGTCGATCAGATCGCTGCCGATCTGCACCCAGTCGTCGTAACGCACGCGCCGCCGTTGGCCGCCCATCTGCGTCATTCCGTACCCCGGCATGTCGACGGCGATCGTCTCTATCCCCCGTCGCGCCAGCGGCGCTCCCAGGATGGTCGACATCTGTCGGCCGTTGGTGCCGACCCCATGAAACAGGATCACTTTCACCGGCGCCTCCGGGCGGCGATAGCAGTCCAGATGAATACGGTGCTGCCGCCAGGGCCACCACACCTCGGTCGGTTCTTCCCCCGGCCGCAGCCGAAAATTTTCCGGCAGGAATCGTTGAATCTCCTGCCAGTGAGATTGATTGGCGTAATTCTCCATACGAAACCTCTGGCGTTATGGCGCTTGGTTGACGGGTTCAATTTCAGTATAATCCAACAAATGTCGGATCATTAAAATACAACTTATGTCGGAAAAAGCGATGCCGCAAGCAAAAAAAAATGTGCGCGTGCCGATTCAGGAACGCGCGGCGGCGCGCATGGCCAAAGTGCTGAGCGCCGCCGAACAGATGCTCGCCACCCTCGGGCCGGAAAAAACCTCCATTCCCGCTCTGGCGGAAGCGGCCGATGTGCCGCGCGCCGCGATCTACCCGTTCTTCCCGGACAAATACGCGTTGTTTTCACACCTGGCTCAGAGCCATATGGCGCAACTGGCGCAGGCGCTGCGTGAAGCGGAGCTCAAGAGCGCCGACACCCTGCACGATTGGGTGGATGCCGCCGTGGCGGCCACCGCCCGCTACTACAACGCGCATCCGGCGGCGAGCGTCTTGCTGCTACGCGGCGCGTTCACCGAACCGGAGCAAGAGGCGCACGCCGCCAAGAACCTGACGATCGGCGAGATGTTCCGCGCCAAAGTGCGCGAGCTGCCCGAACTTGATGCGCTGCCGTCAGATCCCGACGTCGTCTTGATCGCCATAGAATTGGCGTTCGCCTGCATGAAATACGGCTATGCGCGGGAAGGCATCGTCTCGCCGGCCATTTGCCGCGAGGCTACGCGGGCGGTCACGAGCTATCTAGGGCAGTGGCGCGCCGCGCCGTAAGGCGGTGGCAAAGACGCCCCGTTTCGCCCTGTTCAAGCACGCCATCTATGATAAAATCGGCTATCACTCATCAGACTCTATCTGACGCCGGCGCTGTATCCGCCGGCGCCGCGAAACCATCATGAACAAGCATTTGATTCTCGACGAACCCGGCGATGCCGACTCGGCCTGCCTGTCGCGCCACGCAGTCTGGCAGCGCAACGATCTGGCTCAGGCGCAACAAGACTGGCTGGCGGAAGAAGTGCCGGTCGCCCTGGTGTACAACGGCATTTCCCACGTAGTGATGATGGCGACGCCGAAAGACCTGGCGGCCTTCGCCATCGGTTTTTCGCTGTCCGAAGGCATCATCGCCTCCCCCGACGATATCTACGACATTCGTCAACAACCGGCCTGCAACGGCATCGAAGTGCATGTGGAGCTCTCGAGCCGCCGCTTTATGCAGCTGAAAGAGAAGCGCCGCAGCCTGGCCGGCCGCACCGGCTGCGGCGTCTGCGGGGTGGAACAGCTGCAGGAGGTCGCTCAACCCGTCGCGCCGCTGCCCTTCACGCAACGCTTCGATTTGGCCCTGCTCGACCGGGCGTTGGCGCAGCTGCAAGGGGTGCAAACGGTAGGGAAACTGACCGGCTGCACCCATGCGGCGGCCTGGATCCAACCGGACGGCGCGCTCAGCGGCGGATGCGAAGACGTCGGCCGCCACGTGGCGCTCGACAAGCTGCTGGGCTACCGCAGCCAACAGGCGTGGTGGCAAGGCGCAGCGCTGGTCTCGAGCCGCGCCAGCTATGAAATGGTGCAAAAATCCGCCATGTGCGGCGTCGAGATCCTGTTCGCCGTTTCCGCCGCCACCCGCCTGGCGGTGGAGGTGGCCGAACGCAGCAACCTGACGCTGGTGGGGTTCAGCAAGCCGGGACGCGCCACCGTCTATACGCATCCGCAGCGGCTCTGGCAATCGACGACGACGGCATAACGCCGCCGGATAAGAATCGACTATTCTCAATAGCAGGACACCAGGAAGCGCCAACGTCATGATAATTCGCCCGAACCAGAACTGGTTTTTTCGCCTGTTCGCCTGGCACGGTTCCGTGCTGTCAAAGATCACCTTTCGCCTGTCGCTGAACGTGCTGATGTCGATAGTGGCGGTGATCAGCTACCAATGGTACGAGCAGCTCGGCGTGCATTTAACCATCGCACCGTTCAGCCTGCTGGGCATCGCCATCGCCATCTTTCTCGGCTTTCGCAATAACGCCGGCTATAGCCGCTTTGTCGAAGCGCGCAACCTGTGGGGTTCGCTGCTGATTACCGAGCGCTCCCTGCTGCGTCAGATCAAAAGCCTGCTGCCGGATGAACCGGCGGTGCAGCAAAAGGTCGCCAAGCTGCTGATCGCTTTCAGCTGGAGCCTGAAACATCAGCTGCGCGCCACCGATCCGACCGCCGATCTGTACCACAATCTCAGCAGCAAGGAGCTAGCCGAAGTGATCGCCAGCCCGATGCCGACCAACCGCATTCTGCTGATGCTGGGTCAGGAGATCGGCAAACTGCGCCATCAGGGCCTGCTGAGCGACATCACCTTCGAGCTGCTCGACAACAAGCTGAGCGAGCTGTCCCACGCCCTCGGCGGCTGTGAACGGCTCGCGAGCACCCCGGTGCCGTTCGCCTATACGCTAATCCTGCAGCGCACCGTTTACCTGTTCTGCAGCCTGCTGCCTTTCGCCCTGGTAACCGACCTGCATTACATGACACCATTTGTTTCGGTGTTCATTTCCTATACCTTCTTATCCTGGGACTCACTGGCCGAAGAGCTGGAAGATCCGTTCGGCGTGTCGGCCAACCATCTGCCGTTAAACGCCATCTGTAATACCATCGAGCGCAACCTGCTGGAAATGAACGACCAAAGCCCGCTGCCGCCGCCGATGAAACCCGACGAGCACTTTAATTTGATCTGATCTCTTTCACCCGAACACACTGGAGCCGAATGCAATGAATGCAAATAACACTTCGCCGCAAGCCGTATTCACGCCGGTAACGCGCCATGCCATCTTCATCGTCGCCACCCTGTCGCCGGTTCCCGCCCAGCTGGCGGCGGTGCGCGCCTGGTGCGGCGATATCGCCGCCGTAGTGCGTTCGGTCGGCAAACGCGCGCCGGCGGGCAATCTCACCTGCGTCTGCGGCTTCGGCTCCGAAGCCTGGGATACGCTGTTCGGCGCGCCGCGCCCTCGCCAGCTGCACCCGTTCAGCCCGATCGGCAGCGGGGAGCGCGTCGCGGTCGCCACGCCCGGCGACATCCTGCTGCATATCCGCGCCGATGAAATGGATCTGTGTTTCGAACTGGCCTCTCAGCTGATCGGCAAGCTCGGCGACGCCGTAACGGTAATCGAGGAGGTGCACGGCTTCCGTTACTTCGATCAGCGCGCCATGATCGGCTTCGTCGACGGCACGGAAAACCCGGAGGGGCACGAGGCCTTCGACTACACGGTGATCGGCGACGAAGACGCGGCGTTCAGCGGCGGCAGCTATGTACTGGTGCAAAAATACCTGCATGACATGCAGGGCTGGAACTCGCTCAGCGTGGAGACGCAGGAGAAGATCATCGGCCGCCACAAACAATCCAACATCGAGCTGGATGAAGCGGTCAAACCGTCGTCGTCGCACAGTTCTCTGACCACCATCACTGACGAGCAAGGCAACGAGGTGAAGATCCTGCGCGACAACATGCCGTTCGGCCGCCCCGGCCTGCGCGAATTCGGCACCTACTTTATCGGCTACGCGCGCTCTCCGCAGCCGATCGAGCAGATGCTGGAAAACATGTTCATCGGCCGCCCGGCCGGCAACTACGATCGGCTGCTCGATTTCAGCCACGCGGTGACCGGCACTCTGTTCTTCGTGCCTTCCGCCCCGCTGTTGGAAACGCTGGCCGACCGCAGCGGCGCCGAACTGCACTAATCCGCTTGCCCTACAGCAGCAGCGCCAGCTCCATCGCCGTGCGCTGCAGCTGCGGCAGCACTCGTTCGCGCAGCTCCGCCGCCGAGATCTGCGACGCATTGACGCCAACGTTCATCGCCGCAACAACCCCGCCTTTACGTGAATGCATCGGCACCGCAATGGAACGCAGGCCGATCTCCAGCTGTTGATCGTTGATGGCATACCCCTGCCTGCGTACCCTGGCCAACTGTTCCTGCAGCTGCTCCGCACTGGTGACGGTAAACTCGGTCAGCGGTTCGAAAGTGACCCGCGACAGATAATCCTCCAGTTCTCCCTCGTCCAGCGCGCTGAGCAACACCAGCCCCATCGACGTCGCATAAGCCGGCAGACGGCTGCCGCGCCCCAGATCGATAGTCATGATGCGTTTAACCGAGGCGCGGGCGATATACAAAATGTTATCGCCGTCCAGCGTCGCCACCGAGCAGGATTCATTAAGCAATTTGCTGAGATAGTCCAGCGAGTTTTGCGCCGCCTTCGCCAGCTCGGAGGAGGAAAGATAAGCGTGGCCAATAGTCAACACGCGCGGCAGCAAGCGATAGTGGCGCCCATCGGGACAATGCACGAATCCCAGCGCTCTTAGGGTATACAAACAACGGCGCACCGCCGCGCGCGGAATGCCGGTTTGTTGACTGATCTCGGACACCGACATCTGCGAATATTGCGGCTTGAAGGCCTGCAACACCTCCAGCCCTCTGGCCAGCGAGGCCATAAAATTAGGGTCGCCCTTGTACTGGTCGTTGCTTAAATCACCGATCTCCTGCAGGCGACGCAGTTCTTCAGTGCCAAATTCAGGAACTTCACTCATTCAGGCCTCCCATTAGTATCTGCACTCAATTTACACGCTCAATACGGCAGTAAAGCCCTGCGTATCGCATCCGATGCCGATTTAGCTGCCTGCATCACAAAATGCAGACCTAAACCCTCAATGTATCGATAATCGCACAATGTTCTGATATTCGCACTTGATGATGTTTTTTTCATCCTCTAGGTTAATTTCAAACCCGCTATTTGTTGGCGCAACGTCCTAACCGAGCCTTGAGGAGAACTGATGATCGATAAAAGCATGGCGTCCGCAGACGCCGCCGTCGCAGATATTCCGGATGGCGCCACCCTTATGGTTGGGGGATTCGGCCCGGCCGGGCAACCCTACGCACTGTTGGATGCTCTGATCCGTCACCGGCCACGCGCGCTTACGCTGATCAGCAACAATGCCGGCAACGGCGATTTTGGTCTGGCGGCTCTGCTGAAGGCCGGCTGTGTGCGCAAAGTAGTGTGTTCTTTTCCGCGGCAGGCTGATTCTTGGGTGTTTGACGACCTCTACCGCCGTGGCGAGTTGGAGCTGGAGCTGGTTCCGCAAGGCAATCTGGCGGCGCGCATCCAGGCCGCCGGCGCCGGGCTCGGCGGTTTCTATACCCCAACCGGCTATGGCACCCAATTGGCGGAAGGGAAGGAAACCCGCGAGATCGACGGCCGCCGATATGTTTTCGAACTGCCGCTGAAGGCCGACTTCGCGCTGATCAAGGCAGAACAAGCCGACCGTTGGGGCAACCTCCGCTATGACAAAACCGGACGCAACTTCGGGCCGATTATGGCGATGGCCGCCAACTGCACCATCGTCGAAGTCAACCATATGGTGCCGTTGGGCGAACTGGATCCGGAGAACATCATCACGCCCGGCATCTTCGTACAACGCCTGGTGCCCTCTTCTCCCCGTGCAGCACGGCTTTCGGCTTAAGGAGCGCATCATGAGCAAACTGACCCATCAACAGCTGGCTGAGCGCATCGCGCGCGATATTCCCGAAGGCGCCTACGTCAATCTGGGCATCGGCATACCTACTCAGATCGCCAACTACCTGCCCGCCGATAAAGAGATCTTCCTGCACAGCGAAAACGGCATTCTCGGCATGGGCCCGGCGCCGACGCCGGGCGAAGAGGACCCGGAATTGATCAATGCCGGCAAACAACCGGTTACGCTGCTGAAAGGCGGCTGCTTTTTCCACCACGGCGACTCTTTCGCCATGATGCGCGGCGGCCATCTGGATATTTGCGTGCTGGGCGCCTATCAGGTCTCCGAACGCGGCGATTTGGCGAACTGGAGCACTGGCGCACCGGGGGCGATTCCGGCGGTCGGCGGCGCGATGGATCTGGCGATCGGCGCACGCCAGGTATTTGTGATGACCGAACACCTGACCAAAACGGGTGAATGCAAAATCGTCCGCCAATGCAGCTATCCGTTGACCGGCGTCGGCTGCATCGACCGCATTTACAGCGATCTGGCGGTGATGGATGTCACCCCCCAGGGACTGGTGGTGCGCGAAATATTTGCCGGCCTGACTCCGCAACAGCTGCAGGACGTCACCCCGGTCGCACTGACTTTCACCCTTCAACACGGGGAACCGCGCCATGAATCCAGCTTATCTGTGTGACGCCGTCCGCACGCCCTTCGGTCGCCTCAACGGCAGCCTGGCCGGCATACGCGCCGACGATTTGGCCGCTCTGCCGCTGAAAGCCCTGCAGGCACGTCATCCGATGCTCGACTGGAGCCAGGTGGATGACGTGCTGCTCGGCTGCGCCAATCAGGCGGGGGAAGACAACCGCAACGTCGCGCGCATGGCGCTTCTGCTCGCCGGTCTGCCGGTGCAGGTGCCCGGCTGCACCATCAATCGCCTGTGCGGCTCCAGCCTGGATGCGGTGGCGGCTGCGGCGCGCGCCATCAAAACCGGCGAGAGCGGGCTGATGATCGCCGGCGGCGTGGAAAGCATGTCGCGGGCGCCGTATGTGATGGGCAAGGCGGAAAGCGCCTTCAGCCGCGCGATGAAGATTGAAGATACCACCATGGGCTGGCGTTTTATCAACCCGCAAATGCAGGCGCTGTATGGCGTGGACACGATGCCACAGACCGCCGAAAACGTGGCGTCGCAATTCGACATCAGCCGTCGCGATCAGGACGCCTTCGCCCTGCGCAGCCAGCAACGCACCGCCACCGCGCAGGAAAGCGGCTTTTACAGCGACCAACTGATCGAGGTGCTTATCCCGCAGAAGAAGGGCGAGCCGTTGACCTTCAGCCAGGACGAACATCCGCGCGCCACCACCTTAGCCGCACTGGAAAAACTCAGGCCGGTGGTCGCCCCGCAGGGCAGCATCACGGCCGGCAACGCATCCGGCCTGAACGACGGTGCCTGTGCGCTGCTGCTGGCCGGGGAGCGCAGCATGGCGCGCCATGGCCTGCAGCCCATGGCGCGCATCGTGGCCAGCGCTGTCACCGGCATCGAACCGGCGATCATGGGATTTGCCCCGGCGGCGGCGGTGCGCAAAGTGTTGCATATTGCCGGCCTGACCCTCGAACAGATGGACGTGATCGAACTGAACGAAGCCTTCGCCGCGCAAGCGCTGGCGGTGACCCGCGAGCTGGGACTGCGCGACGATGCGCCGCAGGTGAACCCGAACGGCGGCGCGATTGCGCTCGGCCATCCTTTGGGCGCATCCGGTGGCAGGCTGGTGATGAACGCCGCCTGGCAATTGAGGAAAACGCGCGGGCGCTACGGGCTGTGCACCATGTGCATCGGCGTCGGTCAGGGCATTGCGCTGATTATCGAACGGGTATGAGGTCAATCATGGATATTGAATATCGTCTCGACGGCCCGGCCGACGCACCGCTGCTGGTGCTGTCCAACTCGCTGGGCACCACTTTCGAGATGTGGCAACCGCAGTTGGCGGCGCTGACCGAACGCTTTCGCCTATTGCGTTACAACCAGCGCGGCCACGGAGCCACCCCGTTGGCGAAAGCGCCACTGCAACTGCAGCAGTTGGCTGAAGACGTCATCACCCTGCTCGACCATTTGGATGCGCCGAACGCCCATTTTTGCGGCATTTCGATGGGAGGATTGACCGGGCTCTGGCTCAGTCGTTATCACCCCGAGCGCATCGGCCGGCTGGTGGTCGCCAATACCGCCGCCCGCATCGGCGACGCCGAAGGCTGGCGACAACGCGCGCAGCAGGTACGGGAACACGGGTTGGCGCCGATCGCCGCCGCCTCCCCCGCGCGCTGGTTCTGCGTGGCATTCGCGCAACGCCACCCCGAGCAGGTGGCGGCGCTGGTGGCGGCGCTGGCAGCCGGTAATCCACAGGGATACGCCGCCTGCTGCGAGGCGCTGGCGCGGGCCGACCTGCGCGCCGAGGTCGCCTCGATGACGCGGCCGATGCGGGTGATTGCCGGTGAGCAAGATCCGGTCACGACGGTGGCGGACGCCGAGTTTTTAGTCGCCAATGCGCCACTCGCCGACCTGCGGCGGTTGCCGGCATCGCATATTTCCAACATCGCCTGTCCGGATCTCTTCAACCGCTGCGTTGTCGAGTTTCTTACTGAAAAGGAATGAAACATGGAACTTCGCATTGAACGCATCGACAGCTGGCTGGTGGATATCCCCACTATTCGGCCACACAAATTGTCGATGGCCACTATGGGCTGCCAAACGCTGACGCTGGTGCGCATGACCTGCGCCGACGGCCTGATCGGCTGGGGGGAAGCCACCACTATCGGCGGGCTGAGCTACGGCCCGCAAAGCCCGGAGGGGATCAAATCGGCGATCGACGGCTACCTCGCGCCGCTGCTGAGCGGCAAAAGCTTCAGCGGTCTGGCGCCGCTGGTTGCGTTGATGAATGGCCAGGTCCAGGGCAATACCTTTGCCAAGTCGGCACTGGAAACCGCCTTTCTCGATGCCCAGGGCAAACGCCTCGGCCTACCGGTCAGCACCCTGCTCGGCGGCGCGCTCAGCAACACTCTGCCGGTGCTGTGGACGCTGGCCAGCGGCGATACGCAGCAAGACATCATCGAAGGGCAACGCCTGTTGGCGGAAGACCGTCATCGCGCCTTCAAGTTGAAGATCGGCACCCGGCCGCTGGAGGAAGATCTGCACCACACCCTGGCGATCAAGCAAGCGCTGGGACCGGAGATCAGCATTCGCGTCGATGTTAACCAGGCCTGGGATGCCGCCACCGCCGTACGCGGAATGGCGGCGCTGCAGCAGATCGGCATCGATCTGGTCGAACAGCCGGTGCCGCAATGGGATCGCACGGCGTTAATCCGCCTCAGTCAGCGCTTCACTCTGCCGATCCTGGCCGACGAGGCGGTGGCCGACGCTCACGACGGTTATGCATTGGCTGCGGGCGGCTTTACCGGCGCCTACGCGCTGAAGATAGCCAAGGCCGGCGGCCCGGCGCAGGCGCTGAAACTGGCGCAGGTCGCACAGGCCGCCGGAGTCGGCGTCTATGGCGGCACCATGCTGGAAGGCACGCTGGGCACCGTCGCCTCGCTGCACGCCTGGTCGACGCTGAAGCTGGATTGGGGCAGCGAGATGTTCGGCCCGCTGTTGCTGAAAGACGACGTGGTCACCACGCCGCTGCGTTTCGCCAACGGTCACGTCAGTCTACCGTCAGGCCCGGGCCTGGGGCTCGATATCGATGAAGACAAACTGCGCTTTTACCGCCGCAAATAACCACGAGGTACTACGCCATGCTGTTCAAAGTTGAAATGGTCGTGAAATTACCGCTCGATATGCCTAAAGCGCTCGCCGACGAAATAAAAGCGCGCGAAAAAGCGTATTCGCAAACCCTGCAGGCGAGCGGAAAATGGCGACATCTTTGGCGCGTAGCCGGTAGCTACGCCAACGTCAGCATTTTCGATGTGGAAAGCAATGCCGAGCTGCACGAGCTGTTATTCGCCCTGCCGCTTTACCCTTATATGAAAATTCGCGTAACGGCGTTATGCCGACACCCGTCATCGATCCGCGACGATGACAAATAAAACACCGGGATAATAACCCGCAAGGTTAGCTGTTAATTCCTGTTCTCTGTATAACCTACATTATAAGCAATGAGGAATTCACAATGTCTATTTCCTTCAATCAACGTCAAGACATTATCAAACTGCTGGAAATCAGCAGCGGTTTTACTAATGACAATGGTGATCCGCGTTTCAAAAAAATCATGCATCATCTGCTGGGCGATATTTGTCAGCTCATCGATCGCTATGATATTTCCCCTGAGGAATTCTGGCAGGCGATCAACTATCTGCACGTCTTGGGCGAACACCAAGAGGCGGCGCTCCTGGCCGCCGGCTTGGGGCTGGAACACTACCTCGATCTGCGCGACGACGAGCGCGAACGTCAACAAGGGCTGAGCGGCGGTACGCCACGCACCATCGAGGGGCCGCTGTATGTGGCCAATGCGCCACTGAGCGCCGGCTTCGCGCGGATGGACGACGGCGACGACGACGGCGAGGTGATGTGGCTGCACGGCCAGGTCAAAGGCGCCGACGGCAAGCCGCTGGCGGGGGCGGTGGTCGATATTTGGCACGCCAACACGTTGGGCAACTACTCTTTCTTCGATAAATCGCAGAGCGGCTTCAACCTGCGCCGGCGGATAACCACCGACGCCGATGGCCGCTACGCGGCGCGCAGCATCGTGCCGTCGGGCTACGGCTGCCCGCCCGATGGGCCCACTCAGGCTTTGCTTAATCGACTGGGGCGCCACGGCAACCGCCCTGCACATATTCATTTCTTCGTCTCCGCACCGGCGCATAAACACCTGACGACGCAAATCAACCTCAATGGCGACCGCTATCTGTGGGATGACTTTGCTTTCGCTACCCGCGATGAGCTGATCGCCACCCCGGTGAAAATCACCGATTCGGCGCTGGCGGCAAAACGCGATCTGCCCGGCCCGCATACCGAAGTGCAGTTTGATTTCACGCTTTATGCCGCTGCGGACCGCATCGAACAAAACAGAATAAACCGTCCCCGCGCGCTGCAAGATTAATCTTTTTCGCACGAGAGAATAGCGACGCCAATAACGGGCAATCGGCTATTGATTGCCCGTCAATCCCTTTTATATGAGGCCATGAATATGCACTCATTATTGAACCCGACAATATCCAAGCTGAAAGAAAAAATAAATCATGCTTTAATCATTGATAAAGAAAATGGCATATATCAGTGCAACCGCGGTATTTTTACCGATGAGGCGCTGTTTGAATTGGAAATGAAAGCCATTTTCGAAGGCAATTGGATTTATCTGGCGCATGAAAGCCAAATCGCCGACTCAGGCGATTATTACACGCTCACCGTTGGGCGTCAGCCGGTGATGATCACGCGCGACAAAGACATGCAGCTGCATGCCATGATCAATAGCTGCTCGCATCGGGGCGCAATGTTGGCCAGCCGCAAGGCCGGCAATAAAAGTACCTTCACCTGCCCCTTCCACGGCTGGACCTTCAATAACGCCGGCAACCTGCTGAAAGCCAAGGACGAGAAAACCGGCGCCTATCCCCCCTGTTTCAAGCGGGACGGCTCACACGATTTGAAACAGCTGCCGCGTTTTGAATCTTATCGCGGATTTCTGTTCGGCAGCCTGAGCGATGAGGTGCAACCGCTGGAGGACTATCTGGGTGAAACGCGACAGATCCTCGATCTCATCGTCGATCAGGCTGAGAGCGGGCTGGAAGTTCTGCGTGGCTCATCCTCCTACACCTTCGACGGCAACTGGAAGCTGCAGATGGAGAATGGTGCGGACGGTTACCACGTCAGCGTGGTGCACTGGAACTATGTCTCCACCATGGCGCATCGGGATGCCGCCAGCGGCACCCAAACCATGGACGCCAACTGCTGGTCGTCAAAAAACGACGGTGGCGCCTACGGCTTCAAGAATGGTCATCTGCTGTTGTGGACCCGGGTGCTGAACCCGGAGTCCCGCCCCATTTATCGGCACTTCACCCGTTTGAACGACGCCTTCGGCGCACACCGTGCCGACCTGATGGTGAACCAAACCCGCAACCTGTGCCTTTACCCCAATCTGTACATCATGGACCAGCTTTCCAGCCAGTTGCGCGTAGTGCGCCCGATTGCCGTCAATAAAACCGAAGTGACCGTATTCTGCTTTGCGCCGAAGGGCGAAAACGCCGACGAGCGAGCCTTGCGCATTCGCCAGTATGAGGATTTCTTCAACGTCAGCGGCATGGGTACGCCGGACGATCTGGAGGAATTCCGCGCCTGCCAGCTCGGGTTCAACGCCGGCAACATGCCCTGGAGCGATCTGAGCCGCGGCGCTACCCGCTGGCTGGAGGGCCAGGCTGACGACCATGCCAAAGCGCTGGGGATCGTACCTGACATGACCGGTCCGCGCCCGGAAGATGAGGCCCTGTATCTCAGCCAGCATCATCATTGGCAAAACATTCTGCTGCGCCAGCTGGAGCGCCAGCAACGACACGACGAGGTGGCGCAATGAGCACATTTAACCTGCAACAGCGGGTGGAACAGTTCCTATACCGCGAAGCACGCCTGCTGGATGACCGGCAGTGGGATGACTGGCTGGCCTGTTACCATCCGCAGGTCGAATATTGGATGCCGGCCTGGGCTGACGACGATCGCCAGACGACGGACCCTCACAGCGAGATTTCGCTGATTTATTACGCCAATCGCGAAGGCCTGGAAGACCGCGTTTACCGCATAAAAACCGAACGCTCAGCCGCCAGCAGCATGCCGGAGCCGCGCACGGTGCATCTTATCAGCAACGTGGAGCTGTTATCGTCCGGTGCGGAACAGGCCGAGGTGAACTACCACTGGGCCACCTTCTATCACCGCTACAACCACACGGACACCTATTTCGGCTCAACCCGACTGTGGATAGATCTTAGCGGGGAGGCGCTACAAATTAAGCGCAAGAAAATTCGTCTGGATAATGACTATATCAATCATGTAATTGATATTTATCATCTTTAATGCAGGAGGTGAGGTATGTCTTTTACCGTTGCCCTTAATTTTGAAGACGGCGTCAGCCGCTTTATTCAATGCAACCCGAATGAAAAAGTACTCGACGCCGCCTACCGACAAAAGATCAATCTGCCGATGGACTGCTCGGACGGCGTATGCGGCACCTGTAAATGCCACTGTGAACAGGGAGAATACCAGTTGGGCGATGACTATCTGGACGAAGCACTGTCAGAGCAGGAAGCCGCACAGCGGCGGGTGTTGACCTGTCAGATGGTGCCGCTCTCGGACTGCGTCATCGAGGTGCCGATGCCTTCGACGATGTGTAAAACCGCCAGCGAAATGTTTACCGCCACCGTCACCTCCGCCACCGCCCTGTCGGACAGCGCCATCGAGTTCTGCCTGACGCTGGATGATGAACGCGGCATCGCGTTCCTGCCGGGGCAATATGTGAATATCGACGTTCCCGGCAGTGCGGCCAGCCGCGCCTATTCGTTCAGTTCGCCGCCCGGCAGCCGGCAGCTCTCTTTTCTGCTGCGCAACGTGCCCGGCGGCATGATGAGCCGTTATCTGACCGAACGGGCGAGCCCCGGCGACGCGATCCGTCTGCGCGGCCCGCAGGGCAGTTTCTATCTGCGTGCGCCGGTGCGGCCGATGTTATTTTTGGCCGGCGGCACCGGGCTGGCGCCGTTCCTTTCCATGCTGGAATATCTGGCGCTCGGCGGCAGCGAACAGCCGGTGCATCTGATCTACGGCGTCACCCATGACCACGATCTGGTCAAGCTGGAACAGCTGGAGGCGTATCGCCAGCGTCTGGCGAATTTCAGCTATCTGACCTGCGTGGCCAGTGAAACGTCGTTTTCGACGCATAAAGGGTATGTCACCCAGCATCTCGACGAAAGCCTGCTTAATAACGGTGAGCTGGATGTGTATCTGTGCGGGCCGCCGCCGATGGTGGAAGCGGTGCTTGGCGATTTTCAGCGACGCGCCTTTATCCCGCATAGCTTCCATTATGAGAAGTTCGCCCCCAGCCAGGCCGATGGGAGGAGTTGACCATGGATAAATCACGTTTCAGCGGCCAGGTGATGGTAATAACCGGCGCCGCTCAAGGCATCGGCAAAGCGGTGGCCGAACGCGCGGCTCGGGAAGAGGCCCGTTTGGCGCTGATCGATCGCTCCCCCTATCTGGAAGAGGTCGTGGCCGTTTTACGCGAACGCGGCGCCGATATCATCGCCCTGCAGGCCGACTTGGAGCATTGGGAAGCAGCGCGCGATGCGCTGGATCAGGTGCAACAGCACTTTGGACGCGTGGATATTATGGTGAACAACGTGGGCGGCACCATCTGGGCACGACCGTTTGCCGACTATGCGCCGCAACAGATTGAGGCGGAGATTCGGCGCTCGCTGTTCCCGACGCTATGGGGTTGCCGCGCCGCGTTGCCGTATATGCTGGCGCAGGGGAGCGGAGTGATCGTCAACGTCTCTTCGGTCGCCACGCGCGGCGTCAATCGCGTTCCCTATTCCGCAGCCAAAGGCGGCGTCAACGCCCTGACCCAATCACTGGCCTTTGAATATGCCGGCGCCGGCATTCGCATCAACGCCACGGCGCCGGGCGGCACCGAAGCGCCGCCGCGGCTGACGCCACGCAATCGCGAATCCCCGACGCAACAGGAGGAAAGTTGGTATCGGCAGGTGGTTGAGCAAACGCTCGACAGCAGTCTGATGCACCGCTACGGCAGCGTTGATGAACAAGCCGCCGCTATTCTGTTCCTCGCCAGCGCCGAAGCCAGTTACATTAACGGAACGGTGCTGCCGGTCGCCGGCGGCGATTTGGGGTAAAACAGGCGCCGGGGGATCAACGTATGATCCGCCGGCCCTGCGCATCGATCACCGGCTCCCCGTCCTCTTTGCTGAAGGCGCCGCGCTGCGGATCCGGCAGAATATCCAAAACCACCTCCGATGGGCGACACAGACGCGTGCCGAGCGGCGTCACTACGATAGGGCGATTGATCAGGAGCGGCCGTTGCAGCATAAAGTCGATCAGTTGTTCATCGCTCCAGGCGCTGTCGTCCAGATGCAGCTCGGCGTAGGGCTCGACGTTTTTGCGCAGCAAGGCGCGCGGCGTCATGCCCATCTCGGCCAGCAGCGCTGTCAAACGTTCGCGGCTGGGCGGCGTTTCCAGATACAAAATCACCTCCGGCTCAGCGCCGCTGTTGCGGATCAGCGCCAGCGTGTTGCGCGACGTGCCGCAGGCGGGATTGTGATAAATTTTGATGTCGCTCATGTCAGTTGCTCCGGTTATGGCAAAACGGACAGCCGCAGCGCCAGCGCGGCCAGGGTGACGAACAGGATCGGCAGCGTCATCATCACGCCTACGCGAAAATAATAGCCCCAGGTAATGACGATGTTCTTCCTTGCCAACACATGCAGCCACAGCAGCGTAGCCAGGCTGCCGATCGGGGTGATTTTGGGGCCGAGATCGCTGCCGATAACGTTAGCGTAAATCATCGCCTGCTTGATGACGCCTTCCGCGCTGCTGCCGTCGATCGACAGCGCCCCCACCAGCACCGTCGGCATGTTATTCATGACGGAGGAGAGAAACGCGCTCAGGAAACCGGTGCCGAGCGTCGCCGCCCACAGCCCCTGCCGCGCCAACGCATCCAGTACGCCGGACAGCAAATCGGTCAAGCCGGCATTGCGCAGCCCGTAGACCACCAGATACATGCCCAGCGAGAAAATCACAATCTGCCAAGGCGCCCCGCGCAGCACTTTGCCGGTATCGATCGCCCGCCCGCGTTTCGCCACCGCCAGCAGCACCAGCGCACCGCAGGCGGCGACCAAACTCACCGGTACGCCGAGCGGCTCCAGGCCGAAGAAGCCGATCAGCAACAGCGCCAATACGGCCCAGCCGGTCCTAAACGTCGCGCGATCGCGGATCGCTTCCTGCGGTACCGGTAAGCGCGCCAACGCGTAGCGCAGGGGAATATCTTTGCGGAAGAACAGATGCAACATCACCAGCGTCGCCGCCACGGCGACGAGGTTGACCGGCACCATCACCGCCGCATACTCCGTAAAGCCCAAGTGGAAGAAATCCGCCGAAACGATATTCACCAAATTGGACACCACCAGCGGCAGGCTGGCGGTATCAGCGATAAAGCCTGCCGCCATCACGAAAGCCAGCACCGCCGCAGGGCGAAAGCCGAGCGCCGACAGCATGGCGATCACGATCGGCGTCAGGATCAGCGCAGCGCCGTCGTTCGCAAACAGCGCCGCCACCACCGCACCCAACAACAGCATGTAGGTAAACAGCCAGCGCCCTTTACCGTTGCCCCAACGGGCGACATGCAAGGCGGTCCAGGCGAAAAAACCGCTCTCATCCAGCAACAGGCTGATAATGATGACGGCGATGAAGGTCGCGGTCGCATTCCAGACTATCTGCCACACCACGGGAATATCGCCGACGTGCACCACGCCGCTCAGCAATGCCAACCCCGCCCCGATTGACGCGCTCCAGCCAATACCCAGCCCTTTCGGTTGCCAGATAACCAAGATCAACGTCAGAATAAAGATCGTCCCCGCCACTATCATCGCTGCCTCACTGCTCTCTCAAGCTTACATATATGTTTTTTCGAATATATAACGGCAAATTTTTTTACCGTTACGAGCAGCCTTTCGCCACGCGTTGCCCCAACGCCGCCACCTGCTCTGGACGGCACAGATAAGCCTGCTCAATAATCGCCGCCGCCCAGGCCGGCATATGCGGCGACAGGCGATAATGTATCCATTTGCCGTCGCGCCGATCGAGCAACAGCCCGCTTTCGCGCAGCATCGCCAGATGCCTTGAGATTTTGGGTTGCGGCAGCGCCAGAGCACCCGACAGCTCGCACACGCACAGCTCGCCGGCGTGGCGCAGCAACAGCACCAGCGTCAGACGCGTATCGTCCGACAAGTTTTTAAACAGCTTCAGCGGCGTCAATGACGACATAATGCGCTCCTGGTATTCTTTGCCCCACTATAATCCAGCGCTGGAACATTTCAAAATCATATTCGTTTAAACGAATATAAATTCACGCGACATGTCATCGCGCACGCCCGGCTATCGGCGAGTTAAGTTTCAGCTATCGATTCCATACGCCAAAGCCGCTGTTCATTATGTGCTCTTTCGCTACAATCGTGAGCACTGACATTCACCGTATCGAGGACACCATGTACAACTTCTCCCGCTATCAGGCAAAAGAACTGGCGCTGGCTTACATGAGCGGCAAAAAACACGATCTGTCGCCACAGGAGTTTTTGCAGCAGTTGAAAAGCAGCGAAAGATCGTTTGAACACCTGCTGAAACACGGCAGCGAAATGCCGCGTGAAGTGCTGGTCAAAAGCTTCTGAACGGCCGGTTGCCGGCCCCTTTTCCTCTACATCGCCGGTGGCGAGCCTGACGGGCCCGCGCATTCCCGGCTATCCATCCCCCTCACCTCACCGCAGAATTTCGCCCCCATAGGCGAAAAGTTGATAAATTCGCACCAAAAAGCGAATTATTGACTTATTCGCATCAAGATGCGAATTTATAGTCTTCCTTCTACCAACAACGGATCACGCCATGCCGACGCCAATCAGCGTAATCAGCGGCGATCTGGTCGATTCTCGCCGGTCAGACACCGTCAACTATCTTAACGGGCTGCACAGCCTGCTCGAACGGCTGCAGCGCGATGGGCGGCTGCATCAGGTGGAGATTTTCCGTGGTGACGCCTTCCAGGCGCAGGCCGCCCCCGAGGACGGGCTGTTTCTGGCGGTGTACGTTCGCCTTGCCCTGCGGGCGATGGGCGCCGTGCACTGGGATGCGCGCATCGCCGTCGGGCTGGGCAGCCAGCGGCCCGACGCCATCGGTTACGGCAGCGCCTTTATCAATTCCGGCAGCGCGCTGGACGCCATGGCGAAAAATTGCCGGCTGGCTCTGAAAACCGACAACGATCGGACAAACGCCATTGTCAGCGATCTGCTGCCGATGTTAGATCATGTGATTAGCCGCCTGTCACAGACCGAAGCGCGCATCGTCCAGGCAAGAATGTTCGCTGACAGCGGCGCGGCCGTGGCGGGCCAACTGCAAAAAGCCGCCTCCACGGTCTCCGCCGCGCTGAAACGCGCGGCCTACGAGGAAATCATGCGGTTTATTCACGCCATTAACAGGATCGTCTGACTATGGATCTGACCTATACGCCCTTGCTGGCCTGGCTGTTGCTCGCCCACTTGCTGGCGGATTTTCCGCTGCAGCCGCGGAGTTGGGTGGAAGATAAAATCCAACATCGCGCGCGCTCGCGTTTTCTGCTGTTGCACGCCTTGCTGCACGGGGTGCTGGCCGCCTGGGTGGTGGCCGGTTTCGGCCTGCTGCACGGCGGGCTCTCTTCACGCCAGGTGCTGGCCGGCCTGCTGGTCATCGCCCTCAGCCACTACCTGATCGATTGGCTGAAAGTCACCATCATGGCCCGCCTGAGCCCGGCCCGCAGTTTCCTGCTCGATCAGGGATTGCATCTGGCGGTGATCGCCTTGCTGTGGCTGGGGCTGACGCCGAATGCGGCTGAACTGCTCGCCGCGCTGGGGCGGCAACTGGGGAGTTGGCAAACCGGCCTGGTGCTGGTGGCTTACAGCCTGATTTATCTGCCGATGAGTCTGCTGATCGGGCAACTGCTGGCGCGCTGGACGCCGCAAATGCCGCCTTCGGCCAAGGCCGACAACGACTCGCTGCTGCGCGCAGGCAAACAGATTGGCTACTTGGAGAGAACGCTGATCCTGACCTTTGTGCTGCTGGGGCAGATCCCGGCGATCGGTTTTTTGCTGGCGGCCAAATCCATCTTCCGTTTCGGCGATCTGCGCCAGAGCGACGATAAGATGCGTACCGAGTATGTGCTGCTCGGCACGCTGTTTTCCTTCACGCTGACCATCATGCTCGGCCTGTTGGTCAACAAACTGCTGTAGCGGTGAGGGGGCGAAGCATTTCGCCCCCGAAGTGAACGCCGAGGCGGCTTACAGCCACTCGCCGAAGCGGCGAATGTAGAAACGCTTCATCATCTGCGCAACCACGCAGTAACTGACCAACGTCGCGGCCAGCCACGGGAAGTATTCCCACGGCAGCGGCTGCAGGCCAACCAGGGCACCGAGCGGCGAGAACGGAATGTAGATGCCGAGCGCCATCACCAACCCGGTGGTCAGCAACACCGGCAGCGCCGCGGTGCTCTGAATGAACGGGATCTTCTGGGTGCGCAGCATATGTACCACCAGCGTTTGCGACAGCAGCCCCTCGATGAACCAACCAGACTGGAACAGCGCCTGGTGTTCCACGCTGTTGGCGGCGAACACGTACCACATCAGCGCATAGGTCGTAATATCGAAGATCGACGAGGTCGGCCCAATCCACAGCATAAAGCGCCCGATGTTTTTGGAATCCCACTTGCGCGGCTTGCGCAGGAACTCTTTGTCCATCTTGTCCCACGGCAGCGACAGCTGAGAAATGTCGTACATCAGGTTCTGAATCAACAGGTGGATCGCCAACATCGGCAGGAACGGAATGAAGGCGCTGGCCACCAGCACCGAGAACACGTTGCCGAAGTTGGAGCTGGCGGTCATGTTCAGGTACTTGATGATATTGCCGAAGGTCTCGCGCCCCTTGATCACCCCCTCTTCCAGCACCATCAGGTTCTTTTCCAACAGAATGATGTCCGCCGACTCCTTGGCGATGTCGGTGCCGGTATCGACCGAAATGCCGACGTCGGCGTCGCGCAGCGCCGGGGCATCGTTGATGCCGTCGCCGAGGAAACCGACGGTATGGCCGTTGGCCTGCAGCATTTTCAGCACCCGCGATTTTTGCAGCGGCGTCAGCTTGGTGAACACCGTGCGCAGCTCCACTTCGCGCGCCAGCTCTTCGTCATCCATCTGTTCAATCTGCAGCCCGGAGAGCGGTTCACCCGGCTCCAGCCCGACGTCGCGGCAAATCTTGCAGGTGATCACCGGGTTGTCGCCGGTCAGCACCTTCACCGTCACGCCGTTTTCCTGCAGTGCGGCGATCGCCTGCTGCGCGCTCTCCTTCGGCGGATCGAGGAAGGTCAGCAGCCCCTGCACCACCATGTCGCGCTCATCGGCCACGCTCAGCGGTTCGGCCGAGCGTTGCGCATCCAGCTCGCGCGTCGCCAGCACCAGCACGCGGAAGCCATCTTCGTTATACTCGCGAGCCAGCGCCTGCAGCGCCGCACGACGCGTTTCATCCAGTTCCAGCGTCTTGTCGCCTTCGCGCACGTGGGTGGCGATCTCCAGCATCTCCTCCACCGCGCCCTTACAGATCAGCTGCTGTCTGCCATGCTCATCCGCCACCACGATCGACAGACGGCGGCGCACGAAATCGAACGGCAGCTCATCCACCTTGCTGAAACGTCCCAGGGCTTCGATCCCCGGTTTGCCGCGCCCGAAGCGGATCACCGCCTGGTCCATCAGGTTCTTCATGCCGCTCTGGTGGAAGCTGTTCAGCCAGGCCAGGTGCAGCACCTCGTTATCCCTGGCGCCATTGACGTCGATGTGGTGCTCGAGAATGATGCGATCCTGCGTCAGCGTACCGGTCTTGTCGGTACAGAGCACGTCCATGGCGCCGAAGTTCTGAATGGCGTTCAGGCGCTTCACCACCACCTTGCGGCGCGACATGGCGATCGCCCCTTTCGCCAGGTTGGAGCTGACGATCATCGGCAGCATTTCCGGCGTCAGACCGACCGCCACCGCCAGCGCGAACAACGCCGCTTCGCTCCAGTCGCCTTTGGTGAAGCCGTTGATCAGCAACACCACCGGCACCATCACCAGCATGAAGCGAATCAACAGCCAGCTGACGCTGTTCACCCCGCGATCGAACGCGGTTTGCGCCCGCGAACCGACGATCGACTTGGCGAGCGAGCCGAAGTAGGTGCGCCCGCCGGTCGCCACCACCACTGCCGTCGCGGTACCGCTGGCGACGTTGGTGCCCATCAGGCAGATGTTGGACAGCTCAAGCAGCGCGTTCTCGCTGGAGACCTCCCCTTCGCTCGACTTCTGCGCCACGTTGCCCATCGCATCGTATTTCTCGATAGGGATCGCTTCACCGGTCAAAATCGCCTGGCTGATGAACAGATCGCGCGAGGCGATAAGGCGCACGTCGGCCGGCACCATGTCGCCGGCGGAGAGCTGAATGATATCCCCCGGCACCAGTTCGCGGATCGGCACCTCCAGCGTCAGCGGATGCGCGCTGTAGCTGCTGCGGCGCAGCACCGTAGCGGTGGTACGCACCATCGATTTCAGCGCTTCCGCCGCCTTATTGGTGCGATATTCCTGCCAGAAACGCAACAGCCCGCTCAACGTGACCATGGTCAGGATGATGATGACGCCGGTAAGTTCAGTTTCTTCACCGCTCTGGAGCGGCAGCCAATAATCGGTAAAGAAACTGATCGCAGCCAGCACCATCAGCACGAAGATAAACGGGTTATTGAAGGCCTTGATCAGCTGGATCAGGGCGTGCGGTGCCTTGTCGTGGGCGACCTGGTTGGCGCCGAACTGTTCCAGCCGTTCATCGGCGTCGTCCTGGGTCAAGCCGTTGCGGTTGCACTTCAGGTTCGCCAGCGTCTGGGCGATGCTGTTGGTCGCCTCTTGCGCAATGGCGTAGCTCACCGCGTCTTTATCACGGCGGTGCGTTCTTTCATTAATCTGAGTCATAACGCTATTCTCTTATTTTAGTTCTGCGCACAGGGTTCTCCCGCCCGATAAACAGGTGACTATGCACAGCTTGGAATTTGTTTAATTAGCGCGACTGAATGGCGAGATCACCCGGCCAGCCACGCAAGAATTATTTCCCTTCCGGGGTCATCGTCCATAACGCCTCCTTAATGCCCAACGTTATTCACGGCGTGCCTGAATAAACCCGAACATGCAATCAAGTTAATAAATATTTATATGATTAATCAGACCGGTAATTCGGACGCAACGCGCCAGCGAACGGCGCTCACACTTTTTTCCAGGCTGATGCGGCAGACAATACCCTCAATTTCTTTTTGCGCGGCCGGCGTGGCGTTAATTTCCGCGCACACTTCCAATTGCCCAGGGCTGGCAATATCGGCGCTGCGCAAGGATTGCAACCGCAAGGCCACGCCGTTCAACGCCTGCAATATCAGGGTGCGCACCAGAATTTCATCCTGCTCGCCGCAGGTCACCTGAATGCGATAGCACAGTTCGAGATCGGTCGCCTGCTGTTGCGGCTGCAGGTTGATGCGCTGCGCGGCTTCGCGCAGCAGGATATTGGCGCACAGGATAACTAGCGTGGCGACCACCGCATCCCAATGCTGGCCCAGGCCGCACAGCACGCCGATGCCCGCAGAACACCACAGCGTGGCGGCGGTGTTGAGGCCGCGAATGTTCAGCCCTTCACGCATGATTACGCCGGCGCCGAGGAAGCCGATGCCGGATACGATCTGCGCGGCCACGCGGCCGGCACTGGCCGGATCGGTGGACATAGAGCTGAGAATGAAGACCGCTGCGCCGGTCGCCACCAGCGCATTGGTGCGCAGGCCGGCCATGCGTTGGCGCCACTGGCGCTCGGCGCCAATCACCGCGCCCAGGCACATCGCCAGCAATAAATTTAAAACGAAAGGAGTCATAGCCATGACTTTCCCCTTAATTAACGACAGGAGATAAAATCATGTGCTGTTTAGCACACGCGAAAACGCGCTGAAAATAAATCAGCGAATCAGCGTGTCATGCCTGGAGGGAAAAGGCTGTGGCTGCAGAATACCATAATAACGTCCAACTCAATTCACCTGAAGCCACCTGGCATCAGGAAACGTTTTCTTATTCGGGTATGCACAGCTCAGAAATAACTGGAGAGGGGTGCTGCCCGCCGCTAGCGGCAAGCAACAAATCAGAAGAGAATTGGTCAGCTTGCCTTATTTATTTTATTACAACTGCAACTGTCCAATTGGGTTTCTCCACCGAAATTTTGGCTGAGTATAGTGACGTCGGATAATGAAGTAAAGGCTAATTTATTAAACGAAAAATAAACTGAAATACCGCACTGATATTTCGATGTCACAAATAGGGCGCGGCAACGTTGGGTAGCGGTGTGCTTATCGGTAAACTGCCCTCCTTCATCTTTCAAGGACGCCTCCGATGAAACAACGGTTTTCCCCGCTCGCGCTTGCGCTGCTCGTCAGCTTTTCCGCCGATGCCTTGCTGCTGCGGCAAGGCGACGTGCAGTTTGAACTCGATCCCGCCACGCTGCGCATCACCGCAGGTGCGGTGCCGGTCAACTTGGCTCAGCCCACGCAACAGGTGGCGGACCTCACCGCGTCGCCACAGCGCGCCAGCTGGCGATGGCCGCAAAGCGCGGTCAGCGTGAGCGCCCGCCTGGAAGACGGCGATCTGCGCCTGAGCTTCCGCAGCGACCGGCCGCAAACCCTGAGCTGGTATCGTCTGCCTCCGCAGGCGGCGGCGCTGTTGCTGCCGATCGGCGAAGGCAGCCGCATTCCGCTCGACAACCCGGTCTGGCGCAACTACCTGACGACGGAAATGACGCCGCTGGATACCAACTGGGATCTGAAACTGCCGCTGTGGAGCCAGCAACATCAGGACAAGGTCTACAGCTGGCTGATGTTGACGCCGTTCAGCAACCGGGTCACCTTCGCTTCGGAGCAGGAAAAGCTGGCGATGCGCGCCGAGCATCAGTTCAACCGCTTCAATCAACAACAGGCATTCGAGGTGCTGCTGCACGTGGGGAACACGCCGCTGTCCGGCGCCCGCCGTTACCGCGAGATTCTGCAACAAAGCGGCCAGTTCAGCAGCCTGCACGAAAAGATGAAACAGGCGCCCGAAGGCGAAAAGCTGATCGGCGCAACCCATATCTACCTGTGGGGCGACCAGCTGCTGGCGGCGGAAGATGTCAAAGATTGGCAGGGCTTGCTGCACTACCTCGCCTCTCCCGCCGCCGAAGCGCTGCGGCAGCAGATGGATGCCGAGAGCAGGAAGTCCTTGCGGCAATTGGCGGGCAAAACGCCGGAAGGCTGGCAACAACAGCCCCTGATAGACGGCATCAACCAGGCGCTGACGGCGCAGTTCGCGCTGGGCGCGACGCCGGATGACGCCGATTTCCTGCTGGCGCAGCAGCGCCAGGCCGCCGCAGTGCGTGAGCGGGCGCAGCAAGAGCTGGGACGCTGGTTAACCCCAGTGGACGGTTGGGGGCAAGGGCTGGCCAAACCACTGATCGATGCGCTGCGCCAGGCCGGTTTGCCGCGCCTGTGGTTGGGCACCGACAACTGGACCGCCGCCTTCCTGCACCCGCAAGCGGTGGCCGCCGCCAAAGCGGCCGGCTATCTGATCGCCAGCTACGACTCCTATGATACTGCCATTGCGCGCGGCGTGAACGACAGCTGGCTCACCGCGCAACTGCCGACGGCGCTGCGCGAAACCTGCGCCATCGTGCGCGCCGACGGCAGCAAGAAACCCGGCTTCGGCAAACAGGGTTACTACCTTAATCCGGGCTGCGTCCTGCCCTATTCTCAACAGCGCATGCGCGAGCTGGTGCAACTGGCCGGGTTGAACAGCCTGTTTCTCGACGTGGACGGCACCGGCATGGTGTCCGATGACTATCAGCCCGACCACCCGACCGGCGCAGCGCAGATGGCCGAGGCGCGCAACGCCCGGCTGGCCTGGTTCAGCGCCACCCTTAAGTTGCCGCTCGGCTCGGAGGACGGCAACGCGGTGACCGCCCGCAGCCTGATGTTCGCCCACGGCATGGAAACCTGGGGATTCGGCTGGGGCGATAAACAGATGAATCAGGATAAGTCCTCGCCCTATTATCTCGGTGCCTGGTGGCCCAACACCCAACCGGCGTTTTTCTTCCGCCCCGCCAGAGTGAAACAGCCCTACCGCACGGTCGAATTCGATCCGCGTTATCGCCTGCCGCTCTACCAGGCCGTTTTCCACGATGCGATCGTCAGCAGCCACCATTGGAATTACGACAATCTGAAGTTCAGCGACGTTCAGACCAGCCGTAGCCTGCTCAGCCAGCTGTATAACACTGCGCCGATGTTCCATCTGAGCCGCGCCACCCTGGCGGCACGCTTGCCGGCGATCAAACGCGCCGATGCCGCTTTCCGGCCGCTGCATCAGGCTCTGTGGGACAAAGCGCTGACCGACTTCCGCTGGCTCGATCGGGACGGCTGGGTGCAACAGACGACCTTCAGCGACGGCTCGACGCTGACCGCCAACTTTGGCGAGCGGCCTTTCGCCGGCATAGCGGCCCACAGTCTGCGTGCCAAACTGGCCGACGGCCGCACGCTCGACGTTGCCCCTTAGCAAGGTCGCCGGTGGTGGGCTACGCTAGGCTATATTTCCGACGACACGCAAGGAGCGGCCGATGACGCCTCTTATTCACACTCTGCTCGACGACATTTGGCAAAGCCTGGGGCAATGCCCCGCGCCCGTCGACCGGCTCACCGTCAGCGGCGCCGGCGCATTGCCTTCGGCGTTTCCCGTCACCGAATTGGCCACCGCCGCCTGGGGCGCCGCCGGATTGGCCTGCGGCGAATTGCTGCGCCGTGAGGCTGCCGACGCACCGCAGGCCTGGATCGATCAACGCCTGGCCTCATTCTGGTTCGGCTGGACGCTGCGTCCGTTGGGTTGGACGCTGCCTGCGGCGTGGGACGCGCTGGCCGGCGACTATGCCACGGCGGATGGCTGGATACGCCTGCATACCAATGCGCCGCACCATCGGCGAGCGGTGGAACAGGTGCTGGGCGCGGCATCGGATAAAGGCTCGCTGGCGGCGCGCGTGCTGAGCTGGAAAAAAAGCGAACTGGAACAGGCGGTCATCGAGGCCGGCGGCTGCGCGGCCCAAATGCGTTCGGCGGCCGACTGGCGCCAGCATATTCAGGGCAAGAGCGTGGCGCTCGAACCGTTGATCCACACCTCGCTGCAGCCGGAAGCGCCGCCGCCGGGTTGGGCGCTGCCCGCCGCCCGGCCGCTGCACGGCGTACGGGTGCTGGATCTGACGCGCATTCTCGCCGGGCCAATCGCCACGCGTTTTCTCGCCGGTTTGGGCGCCGACGTGCTGCGCATCGATCCTTACGGTTGGGATGAACCCGGCGTCGAGCATGAGGTGATGCTGGGCAAGCGCAGCGCGCGCCTCAACCTGGGCAATGCGCACGATCGCCATACGTTTGAACACCTGCTGAAGAACGCCGACGTGATTGTGCACGGCTACCGCGCCGGTGCGCTGGAGAAGCTGGGCTATGGCACGGAGGAAAGGCGCGCGCTGGCGCCGGGCCTGATCGACGTCTGCCTGAATGCCTACGGCTGGAGCGGGCCGTGGCGCACCCGGCGCGGTTTCGACAGTCTGGTGCAGATGAGCTGCGGGCTGGCGGAGGCAGGCATGGTTTGGCGCAGCGCCAGTATGCCGGTGCCGCTGCCGGTACAGGCTCTGGACCACGCCACCGGCTATTTGATGGCGGCAGCGGTATTGACCGGTATGGCGCAGCGCATGAAAAACGGTGCCGGCTACCACGCCCGGTTGTCGCTGGCGCGCACGGCGCAACTGCTGTTGGCGCATCCGCATCCGACGCATTATCGGCCGGAACCGCTGGCGCCTGCCGGCCCCGCCGACGAGAATCCGGAAACGGAACTGACTTACTGGGGCGCCGCGCAACGCCTGCGCGCGCCGTTAAGCCTGCAGGGCACCGCACTGCAATGGGCGCTGCCGGCGACCACGCTCGGCGCCTCGCAGCCGGAGTGGCTGCGCCGTTAAACCGCCGCCAGCTGCTGCTGCAGCCACTGCAGCAAACGTGTCACCGCCGGGGTCAGCCCGGCGGTCTGCGGCCACGCCAGATAAACGTCGTCATCGCTCAGGCGGCATGGCGCGGCCAGCGCCACCAGCCTCCCCGCGTCGATCGCGTCCTGTACCAGCAGCTTTTTCGCCAGCGCGATGCCGAATCCTTGTTCCGCTGCGCGAATCAATAATCCGGCATCGTTGAACAGCGCCTGTTGCCGCCCGCACAACGAGCGCCCCTGTGCGTTGAACCAGTCGCGCCAGGGGCTGACGTCGTGCTCCAGCAACGGCATATCCCCGCCGCTCTCGAATGCCTCCCGCCACTGCCGCGCCATGTCCGGTGAAGCGACCGGCAGCACATCACCCGCCGCGATGCGCTGCGCCTGCAGCCCCGGCCAATGCCCGCCGCCGATGCGGATCGCCGCATCGAAGCCGCGCTGCGACAGATCCTGTAGCGTCAATGAGGCATCGATATCGAGCGCAATATCGGCGCAGGTCTGATTAAAGGCCGGCAAACGCGGCAACAGCCAGTAATGGGCAAAAGACGGCAACACGCTGATGCGCAGCGTCTGGCGTGCCGCCGCACGTCGGGCGCGGGCCACGCCCTGCTGCAGCGCCTGCAGCGCCGGTTCCACCGCCGCCAGCAACTCTCGCCCGGCCGCATTCAAACGCAGCCCGCGCCCGCGCCGTTCAAACAGCGGGTAGCCGACCGCCTGCTCCAGCTGCTGAATTTGCTGGCTCACCGCCCCATGCGTCAAATGCACCTGCTGCGCCGTGGCACGCAAATTTTCCAACCGGGCGGCGATCGCAAAAGTCGGCAAGACATGCAGGGGAAGACGTTCATTCATCATTGGTTAACCAGGCTATCCAAAAAGGGTATTTTTTATCGATTTTGGCCGACAGGCAAATGTTCTATGTTTACCTGACCATTCCTGACGCTTTCGGAGCCGCCATGCACCCACGTTTACAACAGGATCTCGCTCAGTTTCCGCAGATCCTCGACTACACCCGCCAGCTGGCGGAGGACTTTCTGGCTGGGCTGCAACAGCGCTCGGTCTGCCCGCCGCTCGCGCACCAGCAGCTGCAGCCGGGTGATGACCGATTAGCAGAAAACGGCGCCGGCGCCCTGGCGGCGCTGGATGACTTCTGGCAGAAGTATCAGGCCGGCATTTCCGCCAGCGCCGGCCCGCGTTATTTCGGCTTCGTCACCGGCGGCGGTACCCCGGCGGCGGTCGCCGCGGACTGGCTGGTTAGTGTGACAGACCAAAATAGCCTGCTCAGCCATGATACCATCGCAGCCACGATTGAACTGGCGGCCGTGACGCAGTTGAAATCCCTGCTGGGCCTGCCGGAAGCGTTCAACGGCAGCCTGGTCAGCGGCGCCACCATGGCCAATTTCGCCGGGCTGGCCATTGGCCGACAGTGGCTGGGCCAACGACACGGTGTCGATGTCGCCCAACAGGGCCTGGCGGCACTGGGCCCCATCCGGGTATTGGCGGCCAATCCACACTCCAGCAGCGTGAAGGCGCTCAGCATGCTCGGCATCGGCCGCGAAGCGTTGACGACCGTCGCCAGCCTGCCGAAGTCTGAAGCCATGGATATGGAAGCACTGGAGCGGCAGCTCGCCGCTGGCGAAGGCCGGCCCACGTTGGTGCTCGCCAGCGCCGGCACGGTCAACACCGTCGCTTTCGACGATCTGCCGCGTCTGCTGGCGCTGCGGGAGCGTTATCCGTTTTGGCTGCATGTCGATGCGGCCTTCGGCGGCGTGGCGGCCTGCTCGCCGCTATACGCCCCAAGGCTCGAGGGCTGGCAACATGCGAATTCCATCACCGTCGATGCCCACAAATGGCTGAACGTGCCTTACGACAGCGCGATCCAATTTACCCGCCATCTGGATCTACAGATGCAGGTGTTTCAGAACCATTCGGCCTACCTGGAGGCGCCGACGCTGCGGCCAGACAACTACCTGCATCTGACGCCGGAAAACTCGCGCCGCTTTCGCGCCCTGCCGCTCTGGCTGACGCTGAAAGCCTATGGCCGCAGCGGTATCCGGGATATCGTCGAGCGCAACGTCCAACTGGCGCAGGCGCTGGGGGCGGCGTTAGCGGCAGACGAGGGGTTCCACCTGCTGGCACCGGTGAATTTGAACGTGGTGTGCTTTGCGCTCAGCCATCCGCAAGGTGAGCGCGAGGCGGCGCGCGATCGCTTTCTCGAGCGCCTTAATCGGCATGGCGTAGTGCGCTGCACCCCGACCACCTATAACCATCAGCCGGGGATCCGCGCCGCGTTGGTCAACTGGATGACGCAGGAGCAGGACATCCAATTGGCGCTGGACTCGTTGCGCCATTGCCTGGCGGAGACGGCTTAGGCGCCCGGCAGGTCACCGAGGTGAAAGGTCTGCAAACGCCGCTCTTGCCGCCCGTCATCACCGATATTGTCCGGCGACAGCCAGGCGGTAAACGCCGCGCGCAGCGGCGGCCACTCTCCGTCGATGATCGACAGCCAGTCGGTGTCGCGCGTGCGCCCTTTGACGACAATCGCCTGGCGGAAAGTGCCCTCGTAACGAAAGCCAAAACGCTCGGCGGCCTGGCGTGAGGGCAGATTGAGGTTATCGCACTTCCATTCGCAGCGCCGGTAGCCAAGATCGTCGAACAGATGCCGCAGCATCAGGAAGATCGCTTCGCTGCCGAGGGCGCTGCGCTTCATCAACGGCGACCAGTTGATGGTTCCCAGCTCTGCCACACCGTTGGCGGGATCGACGCGCAAAAAGGCGCAGGTTCCCACCGCGCGCCCGTTCTCCTGCTCGATCACCACCATCGTGTTTCTGTCGGCGCTGGTTGCCTGGGCCTGGAGATAGCGCTGGAAATCCTCGCGCGTCTGCGGCCGTTCCCAGAACAGATAGGTCCAGTCGCTATCGTCTTCGGCGGTTTGATAAGCGCGATAGAGTTCATCGCCCCAGCGATCGATGTTCAGCGGTTCCAGACGGCAAAACCGTCCTTGCAGTAACGTCTGTCCGGGCATGCCTGCCGGCTGCCAATGGGGAAGAGCGTCGCCTATCGGCTGCCCGTACGGATTCCGTCTCATCGCGGCGTCCTGTTTTTGAAAGGGAAAAAGCAAGTTAAAACCAACTCAGGCCAGAGACAACTCCGACCTGCTTTTTGGCGCAGGTTTGCCAGAAAGCGGCACAACTGTTTAGAGAAATAACTCAATTCCCGTTTAGCATTCACAGAAATGATTTCAGCTGAAATAAATATCCATATAACTCATTGTAAAACGGTGATTTATGGCAACAATTAAGCTACACATTTCAGCAATAACGTTAACTTTTGTTTGCCGTTATGATACAAAATGAAGTGATTGTCATTCTCAAAAATACTGTCACACTAGATAATTGATTGATTTTAAACCATAAAAAACCAACTGCGCAAAGTGAGTTGTTTTTGAGCATTCAAAAAGCCCGCTGAAAAGCTTCAAAAAAACAACACATGAATTTTTTTTAAGACTTTTCCTAGCAAACTAAAATTTTGTTTCGTGACATGATGGGCAGAATCCCGGCGAGAGATGCCGCCAGGCACGGGCGCCAAGTACAAATCAGGCCTATCATATTGAAGCGGAGCCGTCAGTGGAACGCTCTGACTTAAGCTAAACTTATAGATTCATGTGATTAATAAGTTTAGTATGAAAATATCATTGAGTGCCGTCGCGTTTATTGATAGAACACTCGCTACACTGAATTATTGTTTCATTTTGCCTTTCGGCTTTTTAGGCTTTTTCTCATATTACCGCAGTAAAACGGATTTAAGTGGGGGTGCGATATGCCAACGATCATCATGGATTCATGTAGCTATACCAGATTGGGATTAACCGACTATCTGACTTCGCACGGCGTGAAGAAACGCCATATTAATGCCATTGAGGATATTGACAGCCTGCATGAAAAATGCAGTAAGTTGAATCCCAGTTTGGTGTTTATTAACGAGGACTGCTTCATCCACGAAGCAAACGCCACCGAGCGAATAAAACGGGTGATATCACTGCACCCGGATACGTTATTCTTTATCTTTATGGCCATTACCAACGTACATTTCGACGATTACTTATATGTTCGCAAGAATGTCATCATATCGTCAAAATCCATCAAACCAGAGACTATGAATCAGCTACTTAGTCACTATCTCGAGAAAAAGTCCCTTCGGGTGGAGAAGTCCTCCCTGGATCAAACGCCGGTCACGTTGAGCCAGACCGAATCGAACATGTTACGCATGTGGATGTCCGGTCAAGGTACCATCCAGATATCAGACCAGATGCAAATAAAAGCTAAAACGGTCTCTTCACACAAGGGAAACATCAAGCGGAAAATAAAAACGCACAACAAGCAAATCATATACCACGTTGTTCGTTTGACTGACACGCTGACCAGTGGAATATTTGTCAATAGCCGTTAAACATACAGAGAATGCCCCCCACTCTGTTTTGGCCGTCGTTAAATATCCGGTGATAATGTAATCCGGGTGTCAAGCGTCGGAAACGCCAAAAGAATACCTGCTGCGTTATCCCCCGCTAGCGCAACGGGTATTTTTTTACATAGATAAAATAAATCCTACCGTAACGAAATAGTCTCAAAATAGACTATTTCACAAGTTGATTAATGAGATTACCCGAAGTCACTGCCCGCGTTCGCGGTGCGGCTCCACAAAGGTGCCGTCGCGGCTATCTATTTCATTAAAGAACCACACGCCCGCCGGATAATCCTCAAGGGAAACCAGATACATGGTGCCCTCGTTGAACACCTCTACGGCCAGGATGACGCCTTCCCGCCGTGGGCCGCCGTCTGTTTTTACCGTCACGCGATCGTTAACCTGCATACCTTCCCCCATTATTTGCGATTGGCGTCAGTGTATTACAAAACGCAGGGAGAACACACCGCCCTGTCCTGCCACACTCTGCTATCAGCGTAGCAGCCATCAGGATTTTTCACTTCCTTAACATTTTGGCCGCAGAATCTTAAGCTGGCCCCGCGTAACCTGTCCGTAGGCGTTTCCCCCCCAGAGAAGCGCTCGCAAATGAAGAAGTAACAAGGAACTTTTGCCCGCTGACTTGCGGGCTTTTTTTTGCCCTGCGCCAAATTACAGGCATAAAAAAACCCGCCGCAGCGGGTTCTTTTCAATCAGCGGTAAACGCCAATTAGATAGCGGTAACGTTAGCCGCAGATGGACCTTTCGCACCGTTCTCGATAGAGAACTGTACGTTCTGGCCTTCAGCCAGGGTCTTGAAGCCTTGATCCTGGATAGCAGAGAAGTGTACGAATACGTCTTTGCTGCCGTCTGCTGGGGTGATGAAACCAAAACCTTTAGCTTCGTTGAACCACTTCACTTGACCTTTGATCATGTTGGACATGTCTAATTTCCTTCAATAATAATGTAAGCCGCCATGGGCGAGATAGCCGGTCATCAGTTACTTATGGAGGCACTGGAAAGGAAATTCGTCAGAGAAGGGCTATCCGGGATAACGCTTTAAATTTGAACTACTTTACTCAAAATGTCGTGCATAAATAGGTCTGTACCACAGGCCGACATCATTAACTCATGAGCGAGCAGCAATAGCAACCTTTTTCGCCGTGATGAGACGCTAATCGCGGCTAAGCGCACAGGATTTGACCCTGCTTGCCGATGGAATCGCCGTCTGGCGTATCCGTAACACCCTGCTCAAATGATAGTAATTCTCGTTCTGCTGTTCTATAGTTGCCTGGCGAAATCATCCAGGGAGACTCACCATGCCGAGATGGCTCACATTACCGACCGCCTGCCGCGCCGCGCTGCTGGCCTTTGCCACTTGCAGCGCCCCGCTTGGCGCGCTGGAGTTGAATTATCAGCCTCCAGAGCCCAGTGCTGCCCCTGCCCCTAAACCGGTGGCGCCGCCAGGGCCGGCCCCCAAGGCGGCGAAATCGCCGATTACCTGGGTGGAAGCGCGAGATAAAAGCGGCTTTCGCGTCGATATCGAGTGCGATCATCCGGGTTGCAGCAAGCCGCGCACCAAACCTTACCCCGCGTATGAAGGCCCGGTGAAGAAAACCGATCGCCGCCGCCAATCCGATCCTTATTCCACCAACCAGGATCCCGATTACAACATTCAGTTAGGTTATGAATGGTAATAGCGCTTTCGGAGTAATGCCTATACACCCCGCTATCACGGCCGCTTAGAATAGCGTCAGTTCACCACTCCTCCTGGTGTTGAACCTAACAAGCTGTGTTGCAAATCTTTATGCGCCTCCCTATAGGCGCTTTTTTTTTTGCCTCTCGTCATCGCGCTTTGCCGATTACAGATTGGTCTCATTGCCCGACTAAGTGATGAATGTCACAAATACGCCTCTTTGCCATTCTTATTTCGGAGGTGATGTTCATGGCCACAGGATCCCTTGCTCTCTTGGCCGTCTTGGCCGGCATTGCGGGCTATGCGCTCTACAAGCATTTCAAATCTCAGAAGAAAAGCGCATTGGTTCGCCCGTACGATCGGTAACCGGCAACGCATTTTCACCGCAAAGGCGCGGCTCACCGCACGCCGCGCCTTCGCTGATTGTCATCCTTTCATCACAAAAATGTCACAATATGGCCATATCATGATTGGCGATTATCCGCTCTGGCTTAACACCAAGGATTTCGCCCATGACCCTAATTAAAGCTGCAAACCACCAGGAAGCAGAAAAGCTCATCCGCGCCGGCACGGCCAAGAAAATCGAACTGGCCTACGATATCGACAGCGACGATTTCTTCCAGCTTGCCAGCCTGTGGTGCGATAAAGGCGCCAAGATCTCCAAAGGAAAAGAACACTTTATCGTCTCGTTAAAAGGATTCCGCATCCCGCCTAACGATTGATCGCCTGCCGCCCATCGCGGCGGCTTCGCCCCTTCCTCGCAAAACCGCTCTATTCGACCACGCGCACCTCATTCGATTTCGCTAAGCTAACGGCAGACTTTATTGCGGGCGTTCCGCCTGATAGCCGCGTCCACCACGATGAGGAGAGTGACCATGTCAACAAATGCAGCGCTGCCCGGCAAGATGAAAGCGATTGAGATCAGCCAGCCAGGCGCCCCCGAGGTTCTGGTCGTCACCGAGCGCCCGGTACCCGTCCCGCAAGCGGGCGAACTGCTGGTGAAAATTGCCGCCGCCGGCGTTAACCGCCCCGACGTGTTGCAGCGCCAGGGAAACTATGCGCCACCGCCGGGCGCTTCGGATATCCCCGGTCTGGAAATCGCCGGCGAAGTGGTGGCCCTCGGCGAAGGCGTAACCCATTTCGCTCTTGGCGATCGGGTTTGCGCCCTCATCGCCGGCGGCGGCTATGCGGAATACTGCACCGTACATGAAAGCAATGCGCTGCCGGTGCCGGCGGGTCTGAGCCTGACCGAGGCCGCCGCACTGCCGGAAACCTTCTTTACCGTCTGGGTCAACGTGTTCCAACGCGGCCACCTCAAAGCCGGCGAAACCGTGTTGATCCACGGCGGCACTTCCGGTATCGGCACGGTCGCCACCATGCTGGCGAAAGCCTTCTGTGCACAGGTGATCACCACCGTCGGCTCCGAAGATAAACGCCAGGCCAGTCTGGCGCTGGGCGCCGACGTGGCGATTAATTACCGCAACGAAGACTTTGTCACGCGCACCAAAGAGGTCACCGGCGGCAAAGGCGCCGACGTAATCGTCGATCTGATCGCCGGCGACTATGTCGCCAAGAACTATCAGGCAGCGGCGATGGAAGGCCGCATCGTGCAAATCGGCACGCAACATGGCGTGGTGAAAGAGTTAAACCTGATGCCGCTGCTGTTGAAACGCCTGACCCATACCGGTTCAACGCTGCGCTCACGCAGCGTCGCGGACAAGGCGCAGATTGCCGCCGAGCTGCAAGAGAAGGTTTGGCCGCTGCTGGAACGCGGCGTGCTGAAACCGCAGATCTTTAAAACCTTCCCGCTTGAGCAGGCCGCCGCAGCGCATACGCTGATGGAGTCCAGCGAGCATATCGGCAAAATCATGCTGACGTTCTAAGACCGTTCCCCGCCGCCTCACGGCGGGGAAGCCAATACGCCACTCAGGGAATGATGCCGCGACGGCGGAACTCATCAAACAGCGTGATAAACATGGTTTCGGTTTCAATAAACTGATGGAAACCCAAACGCCGCGCCTTGCTGCCGTCCGCGAACATGTCATAGTCCCAGGAAAAGACGAAATCGGCGAAACGCCAGCCAGCCACCGCGCGATAATCAGCCTCGGTCAAAGAGTGCCGCTGCGCCAGCTCCCGCCACAGCGGCGCTTTGTCGGCCATCATGCTCTCCAGCGTCATCGACAACGGTGGCGCACATTCCAGCCCGAAGTACGCGGCGATTTTCGGCCACATTTCGCTCCAGCGAAACAGATCGCCGTTGTTGATGTTAAACGCCTGATTGGCCGCCGCAGGTTCGGTCGCCGCCCACAGAGTGGCGCGCGCCAACAGCCCGGCGTCGGTCATTTCCAACAGGCTGTGGTAAGCGCCCGGCTTACCGGGAAAGCGCAGCGGCAGCCCGAGCGCTTTACTGATGGAGGCGTAAACCGCGATGCTTAACGCCAGATTCATCGGGTTGCCGAGCGAGAAGCCCCCCACCACGCTCGGGCGAATGGCGCTCCAGCGCCAGCGCTTGCCTGCCTGACGCTGCGCCAAATACTGCTGCTGCGCCATGTTAAACTCCGGCGGCATATGCCCCGCGTCGCTTTCGCGCGCCGGCGTTTTAAACGGCCCCAAATGCGCGCCATAGACCTTATAGCCCTGCATCAGGCTGATATGCTCCAACGCCGGCGCGATCGGCTCCAGTCCTTCGACAACGTGTTGCAACATCTGCAGGTTCGGCGCCACCAGTCCCGCCCAGTCCGGCGCATCCTGATAGGCGGCATAGAAAACGTGACTAATCGCGCTCAGCGGTCGCAGCGCGTCACGCGTCGCCGCCGCATCCAGCAGGTCAACCTGCAGATGGCTCACCCCTGGCGCCGGTTGCCCACCCCGCCGCGAAACGCCCACCACTGGCCAACCCAGGCCGGTCAGCTCCTCAATCAATCGGCGCCCAATCACGCCATTGGCGCCGATCACCAGCGCCTGTCGCATTGCGTTCATCTTGCCACTCCTCGGGTTATCGATGCCCAGAGTGTTATTGATTAGCAATACTTGTGGTAGAAGAGACTTTCTACTAACACTAATAAGAAAAATCTATAGGCAAGCACATCATGGATAAGCTGAACGCGATGAAAACCTTTCTGCGGGTAGCGGAGCTGGGCAGCCTGTCGGCCGCCGCTCGCGATCTGCGTTTGACGCAGCCGGCGGTCAGTCAGCAAATCGCCGGCCTGGAGCAACAGCTGGGAGCGCAGCTGTTGTTTCGCAGCACTCGGGCGGTCACCCTGACCGAGGCCGGCAATGATTACTATCAGCGTATCAAACCGATTATGGCGGCGGTCGACGAAGCGGAAGAGGCGCTGCACGGGCAGCACCACCGGCTGCAGGGCAATCTGCGCCTTCACGCACCGACCGGTTTCGGGCAACGACACGTCACGCCGCTGGCCATCGCGTTCCAGCAGCGTCACCCGGAACTCACCATCGAGCTGCTGCTGGACGATCGCCGCGCCGACGTGATCGGCGAAGGCATCGACGTAGCGCTGCGCTTCGGCGAATTGCACGCGCCCGGCATGGTGGCGAAACGGCTGGGTGAGTTGCAACGCCTGCTGGTGGCGTCGCCGGCCTATCTGGCCAAGCACGGTACCCCCCGTTCGCCGGCGGAGCTGGTGAAACATGCGCACATTCGTTACAGCGGATTAAACGACGGTGATACGCTCACCCTGCTCGGCCCACACGGCGCCGAGATAGTCGCTCTGCGGCCCACGTTCCGCGCCAACAATACGTTATCGCTGCTGGCGGCCATCGAGGCAGGCGCCGGAATCGGCGGCGCTCAGCGGCCGTTGATCGGCGAGCAGCTGGCGACAGGGGCGTTGGTTCCCGTGTTGCCGGAATACCGCTACCCGCCCATGGCGCTGCACGCGGTCTACCCCGCTTTACGTTTTATTCCGGAAAAAGTGCGCGCCTGGGTGGCGCATCTGCAACAGGCGTTGACGACGATCGAGGGAATCAGCAGAGTGAATGCCCCCGGCCAGACGCCGGGAGCATAATCATTATTTGAACAATTTGCCGACCATGTCGCCCAATTCATTGCTGTCTTGCTGTACTTCGCCATTTGGTGAAGCGGCATCGGCTACCGTCGGCAAGAACTGCGCAATGGTGCTGGACGCCTGGGCCGGATCGACGCCCAGCTTTTCAGCCAGTTGATTGATCGCATCGCTGCCCAACGCCTGCTGCACGTGATCGCCGGTAATCGGCTGATTTTCGCCATTGCCGAGCCAGGAACCGACGATATCGCCGAACTGCCCCTGACGGAACTTGTCCAAAATGGCCTGCAGGCCGCCTTGTTGCTCGACCCACTGCATAATGGCGATGTAATCGATGCCTTTGCCGTTGGCACCGCCGCCTAAAATGTTACCCAATACGCTATCGAACAGACCCATGATATTCCCCTTTCAGCGATTCGGCCGCGCCGCGCCGCCGGATTGATTTCACGAAAAAGGGCCGCCGCGGCGACCCTGTTGAGCAACGGCTGCTTAGCCTTTGATCTTCCTGTAGACAAAAAGCACCACCAGTGCACCGATGACTGCCACCACAAAGCTGCCCAGGTTAAAACCGTCAACGCGACCCATACCGAAGAAGGTGCTGATATAGCCGCCGACCACGGCGCCCACGACCCCCAGTACCACGGTCATAATAAACCCGCCGCCGTCTTTGCCCGGCATAATCCATTTGGCCAGGATACCGGCGATTAAACCAAAAATGATCCAGGAAATGATGCCCATCTTTACTCTCCCTCTTACCTTTTGCCTAACAGAAATCCTATGACCAGGCCCACGACGGCGCCGGCGCCTATCCCCGCCCAAGGGTTATCCTTGATGCAGGCACATGATTGCTCGAGCGCTGCTTGTACGCCGCTGCGCACTTCGCAGGCGGTGGTTTTCACGTAGTCGCTCGGTTGCTCAACACCGTTTAGATCGTCATTTTCATATGACATGTCAAATCCTTACAGACCCACCCTCTGAGAATTGCGTCACCTGTTTCACGCCAGACGCCGTCCGCTCCGCGATGTTGCTCTGGGCGACTTGCCCGCAGCAGCTCAATGCAGGGTGTGCGGCGACAAACGCGCAACTTCACACTATGACTATAGTAAAAAATCAGCGGTTTACCCATTTCCGTCCGTCTGAATTTCACCGTATAAAAAACGCTCGCATTTCATCTCGTCGTCATATTGGCAGACTAAACTTTGAACAAATCCTTTGGGAGGAAACGCCGATGTTCAATGGCCCGTTTGTTCTGATTCTCGCGCTACTGTACGCACTGGCCGCCATCTGGGACGGTTCCGCCGCGTTACTGTTTCTTTAAGGTTACATAGCGGTTGTCACTTATGCGATGCGCTTAATTGTGTCCTTATTTTTCAAGGGCGCCAGCCGGTTGAAATAGCGGTGAATCTCCTCCCTTTCCTCGGTAAAAATCTCATTTCGTTCCGCTTTCCATCTGCGCTTAAACGTAAAAAAGCATCCATGGAAGACCCTATTCCGTACAAAACGCTCTAACATTCTGCTCATTTACCGGCTTGGACACGGCCTTTCGTGCCGCGACGCCTGCCGAATGCACAGGGTGACGAGCCGATCGTGCAACCGCCGTTGGTGGACTTCCCGCGGGATGATGAAATGTGCGCGGCCGGCGAACCTCCGCTGTATTAATCGCCTTCGCCGCGCTCAAGCATTCTGCAGCAGGGGAACTACACTAATAAGTCACCGACGGCAATTATTGCCGCCAGCAACCATTTTTCCCGCCCGTGGGCCGGTCGTTGCCTGCCGGGTCTTAACCGAGGTCAATGTCATGCTGGTACAACCCTATTTGTTCTTCAGCGGTAACTGTGAGCAAGCGATTAACTTCTATGTGCAGCAGCTGAATGCCAAAATTGAAATGGTCATGCGTTTCAAAGATATGCCCGAAGAGGCCCGACAAGGCGGGCCACAGGACGTCAACCCGGATGCGATCATGCATGCGCGCCTGCTGATCGGCGACGGCGTGCTGATGGCTTCAGACGGCTGTCCGCAGGATGACAGCGGCGGGGCTTCCCACAAAGGCTTCTCGCTGTCGCTGAACCCCAGCGATGCGGAACAAGGACGCAAACTGTTCGATAATCTGGCGCAGGGCGGCCAGGTGACGATGCCTTATCAAGCCACCTTCTGGGCCAAAGGCTTCGGTATGCTGACCGACAAATTCGGCGTCAACTGGATGATCAACGTCGAATAACCCCTTCATGGCGCCGCTAGCTATAGCGGTGCCAGTCATAGGCCGCCTTGGCGAACAGAACGAACAGCAGCGCCAACAGCACCAATCTCAACCGCCAGTAGGGCGACCGACGCCGCCGCCAGGCGAAGTACATCATCACCGCCAGCGCCCCCAGCGTGAGGGGGTAATACACCGCCAACGTCAGTAACGCGATAATGATGTAATCCGACATGGATCCTTTCACTCCGTAGTGTTTACGCCGCCGCTGATGCAGTTTGCGGCCCGACTTTCCCCCATCGCCACGTTAAGGGCTAGAGGTCTGGCGCATTTATGCATAAAATATAGGATTGCTCTTAACTCAAATTGAATAGTAATCAAACCACAAGGGTGACATGACTCAGCAGCAACCCCTACAGGATGCCGTGCCGCCGCGCAGCGTTAAAAGCTCCCCATTATTATTTCAGGCCGGCGTGTTTGTCATCATCGTTGCCGCCACGCTGATCCTCTTTAACAGCTGGCAAATCTGGAGCGCGCACCAGCGCGATCTGCGCAGCGCCGAGCATGAATCCGCCAACCTCGCCCGTTCGCTGGCGCAGCATGCCGACGACACCTTCATGCAGGTGGATGGCAATCTGCTCGATCTGACCGAGCGTATTCAGACCGACGGACTGGGTCCGTCACAGCTGATGCGGCTGCAGCGGGTGATGCAGACACAGGTCGGCAACCTGCCGCAGCTGCATGGGCTGTTTGTTTACGATGCGCGCGGCCGCTGGCTGGCGACGGCCTCAGGCAAATTCATCAAGAACGCCAACAACGCCGATCGCGATTACTTCAAATATCATCAGAATCGCGATGGCGCCGGCCTGTACATCGGCAAAGTGATCCGCAGCCGCACCACCGGCGATCTGATCATCCCCGTTTCGCGGCGATTCAACAACCCGGACGGCAGCTTTGGCGGCGTAGTGCTGGCCACGCTGTACATCGATTATTTCCGCCAGTTTTACGATAGTTTCGCGCTCAACACCGACGCCTCGTTAAACCTGCTGCTGGCGGATGGCACCATCCTGTACCGCCGCCCGTACTCGGCAACGTCGATCGGTAAAAACATCGCCAAGGGCGTGCTGTTCAGCGAGATTTTGCCGCATTCGGAGTTCGGCAACGCCACCATTACCTCGCTGTTCGACAAAGTGGAGCGCATCTACGGCTACTCGCGAGTGAACCGCTTTCCCCTGGTGATCGCTGCGGGATTGTCGAAACGCGACGCGCTGGCGGATTGGCGCACCGACGCCGGCCTGTTCGCCGCCGGCGGCCTCTCTTTATTGATGATCCTGCTGGCGATGGGCATGGTGCTGCTGCGGCAAATCAAGCACAGCATGCAAACCGAAGCCGAACTGATGCGCACCCGCGATCAATTGACCAGCATCAACCAGATGCTCGAAGAGCTGGCGCTGCTGGACGGCCTGACCGGCCTGGCCAATCGCCGCCAGTTTGATATCGCGCTGAAGAACGAGCTGGCGCGCGCTTCACGCAACTACCGCAGCGTGGCGCTACTGATGCTGGATATCGACTACTTCAAACAGTACAACGACAGCTATGGCCACGTCGCCGGCGACCAGTGCCTGCAGCAGATCGGCCAAACGCTGAAGGGGTTGGCATGCCGCAGCAACGACGTGCTGGCGCGCTACGGCGGTGAAGAGATGGGGATTATTCTGCCGGATACCGATGTGCAAGGCGCGCTGATTTTCGCCGAACGCGTTATCAATGCGGTGCGCGATCTGAAGATCCCGCATCAGGGCAATCCGCACGGCATCGTTACCATCAGCATCGGTATCTGCGCCAAAGTGCCGCATATGTACAACGATACGCCGATCGGCTTTATCAATGAGGCCGACAGCGCGCTGTATCAGGCCAAGAAAAAAGGCAAAAACTGCATTTACGGCGCTTGACCAATAATTAGGCCGTCGCAACCAGGCGGCCCAAATTATTTATCCGGAAAAATGAAATAATTCCCCCCCAAAACTTTTTCTCTCCGGCGTTATCTTCCCTCCTGAATAGAATAGCGGCGAAAAATAAGCAGGGTATTTATTTCCATTAAAATTCAACAAGATAAAAAACACGCCATTTAACGAACAATTCGTGCCTTTTTTGATTATTCGTGCCTACAGCGGGGCTCGTTTAGCCTACGTTTACTTTTTATTGGCGTTGCCGGTGATACCCTTGTCAGGACTATTCTAATTATCAGGAAGCCATCGCACGCTTCGGCGCAATGCGCCCTGCTGATACAACCATAATAGAACTCACCTATTTCACGTTGCCATTGGGCGACCGGCGCAAAGCGTTCTGACGCCGCTCCAGCCAGCCACTGTGCAAACCAGTGCAGCCATCCACGCGGCAACCTGAAAGGCGGGAATAAAGCGATACAGATTTGCGAGGAGATCTCATGCCTACTGGCGATATTATGCGTGAACAGGCCGTACTGACGCTGCCGTTGCGGCAATGGGCGGCGGCGGAAACATCCAGCGCGGTCAGCGAACTGGAACAGGGCAAAGTGCTGTTTCTGCCTGAACTGGCCTTCACCCTGTCTGAGCAGGAAAAGCCGCTGCTGGATCCGACGCTGGTCGATCCGAAGCGCAAGAACATCAGCTATCAGCCTCTGTCCGGCAAGCTGACCGGCGTCGCCGTTGCGGAGCGCCAGCAGCAGGTGCAGCAGCTGCTGGAACGCTATTACCAATCCTGTCGCCAGCTGATCGCCGGGCTGTTGCCCGAGTATCAGGAGGTGCTGCACCATCCGACCGGCAGCCTGCGCTTGCATCCGGTTTCCGCCTGGCGCGCCAAGAACTCCTGGCGCAAAGACGACAGCCGGCTGCACGTCGACGCTTTCCCGTCGCGTCCAAACTACGGCGAACGCATTCTGCGCATCTTCACCAACATCAATCCTCACGGTGAGAATCGCCAATGGCGCGTCGGAGAACCCTTCCCCGATCTGGCGGAACGCTTTATGCCGCGTTTGGCCCGTTACTCCGCCTTCAGCAGCTGGTTGCAACATCAGGTCCGCATCACCAAAACCCGCCGCAGCCATTATGACCATCTGATGCTGCAACTGCATGACGCGATGAAGGCCGACAGCGATTATCAGCAACGGGGTCCGCAGCTGGCGCTGGAGTTCCCGCCGGGCAGCAGTTGGATTTGCTTCTCGGATCAAACGCCGCACGCCGCGATGGGCGGCCAGTTTATGCTGGAGCAGACCTTCCTGTTGCCGGTGAATAAAATGCAGGATCCGCAGCGTTCGCCGCTGAAAGTGCTGGAACAGCTGCGCGGGCAGCCGCTGATCTGAATGACTCGCCGCCGCCGGCACCCGGCGGCGGCGAAGCGCGCATTATGCCTCGAAGTCCCCTTGCTGACGCGCCACCAGCGTCAGGATGCTGTACAGCGCCACCGGCTGCTGTTCCTGATTCAGCACCTGCACATCCCACACCACCACGCCATGCGGCCGATCTTCGGCGGTTTTCTGCGGCTTGCGGATCTTCTTCTTGCAGGTTAACCGCACCTGAATGGTGTCACCGATCTTCACCGGTTCAATAAAGCGCAGATTTTCCATGCCGTAGTTGGCGATTACCGGCCCAACGGCAGCGTCGACAAACAGCCCGGCAGCGGCGGACACCACAAAGTAACCGTGCGCCACCCGCTCGCCGAACAGCGAATCGGCAGCGCCGATCTTGTCCATGTGCGCGTAAAAATGGTCGCCGCTCAGGCAGGCGAAGTTGACGATATCCGCCTCGGTCACGGTGCGGCGCGCGGTCAACAGGCTATCGCCAAGCTGCAGCTGCTCGAAATATTTGCGGAACGGATGCACCGGATGCTCGGCGACCGGCGCGCCGCGCACCCATTCACCGCCGATGGCCGCCAGCATCGCCGGGCTGCCCTGGATCGCCGTACGCTGCATATAATGTTTCACCGCGCGCAGCCCGCCCAGCTCTTCGCCACCGCCGGCGCGCCCCGGGCCGCCGTGCACCAGCATCGGCAACGGCGAGCCGTGGCCGGTGGATTCCGCCGCCGCCTGCTCATCCAAAATCAACATACGTCCGTGAGCGCAGGCCGCCGCGCGGATAAAGCGCTTGGCCAGCGCCGGGTCGGCGGTCACCAGCGATCCCGCCAGGCTGCCCTGCCCCAGCAACGCCAGCGCGATCGCCTGCTCGGTATCCGCATACGGCATCAGCGTCGCCACCGGGCCGAAGGCCTCGGTACCGTGCACCGCCTGATGGGTGAACGGATCGGCGCAATACAGCAGAGTCGGCGGATAAAATGCGCCACCGCGCGCGCCGTCCCCCAGCACGTCCAGCTTATCCAGGGCTGCGCCGCACAGCGGCTCGCAACCGTTGCGCAGCAGGAACTCCACCTTGCTTTGCACATCATCACGCTGTTCGTGGCTGACCAACGCCCCCATGCGCACCTGCTCCAGCTGCGGGTCGCCCAGCGTCACGCCTGACAGTCGCTGCAGCAAGGCCTGACGCACCGCCGCCACCTGCGACGCCGGCACGATGATGCGGCGGATCGCGGTGCATTTCTGCCCCGCCTTGGCGGTCATTTCACGACACACCTCTTTAATAAACAGGGCAAATTCCGGCATTTCCGGCGTCACGTCCTCCGCCAACACGCAGCAGTTGAGCGAATCCGCCTCCATGGTGAACGCGATCGATTTCTCCAACAGGCGCGGATGCGCGCGCAGCCGCTGGCCGGTCTGCGCCGAACCGGTGAACGTGACCGCATCCTGATAATCCAGGTGCGCAAACATGTCGCCAACGCCGCCGCACACCAGCTGCAGCGCCCCTTCCGGCACCAGGCCGCTGTCGACGATCAGCCTGACCATCGCCTGCGTCAACTGCGCGGTGGCGGTGGCCGGCTTGATGATGGCCGGCATGCCCGCCAGCCAGGTCGGCGCCAGTTTTTCCAACATCCCCCAGCACGGGAAGTTGAAGGCATTGATATGCAGCGCTACGCCCGGGCGCGAGGTCAGAACATGGCGGGCGGCGAATTGCGCCTGCTTCGACAGCGGGATCAGCTCATCTTCCGGCCACAGCGTATCGTCCGGCAGATCGCGGCCGGCCATGCCGGCATAAGCGAACAGCGTCGCGATGCCGCCTTCGATATCGACCCAGCCGTCGCTGCGCGTCGCCCCGGTTTGATAGGAGATCTGATACAGCGCCTCTTTATGCGCCAGCAGGTGCTTCGCCACCGCTTTCAACATCTGGGCGCGCTGCTGGAACGTCATTTTCGCCAGCGCCGGGCCGCCGTGGCTGCGGGCATAGCTCAGGCTGGCCGCTAACGGCAGGCCGTCGGAGCAGACCTGGAACAGCACTTCGCCGGTCACGGCGTGGCGGATCTCGCGGCCCTCTCCCTGCCCATATACCCAGGCGCCAGAAAGATAACTGTGTAACTGCTGCATGTGCCCTCCAAAATTCATAAATTTTCACCATACAGCTTAATTACGTATCACATAAATGCCAGTCAACGCCAAACTCAATTTTAACAAAAAGAGAACAAAAGGCACCACCAGGCCGCTCACCCTGCCGTTAACACGGAATTAACCACCTTATTTATCAAATTAAATCAACAAATTAATATCACACCCTGTGATTGAGCTCGCAAAACCACATAAATCTCGTTTGATCTTTTTGTTATCAGTTTGTAGCCTTATGGTTAGTTAAAGTGATTCACATTTTTGTGTTTAATGTGAAAAATACGAATCACCAAGAGGCAAGCATGACAACTGAAGCACAGTACCAGCAGCATTTCGACGACAAGATCGCGGCGGATATCGCTATCGAGGCCAAAGACTGGATGCCGGACGCCTACCGTCAGAACCTGATTCGGCAGATCGGCCAACACGCCCACTCGGAAGTCATCGGCATGCTGCCGGAAGCCAACTGGCTGACGCGCGCCCCCACGCTGCGCCGCAAGGCGGTGCTGCTGGCCAAAGTGCAGGATGAGGCCGGCCACGGTCTGTACCTCTACAGCGCCGCCGAGACCCTCGGTTGTTCACGCCAGGACATCTACCAAAAGATGCTCGACGGCAAGATGAAGTACTCCTCTATCTTCAATTATCCCACGCTCAACTGGGCGGATATCGGCGTGATCGGCTGGCTGGTCGACGGCGCCGCCATCGTCAACCAGGTGGCGTTATGCCGTGCGTCCTACGGTCCCTATGCGCGGGCGATGGTGAAAATCTGCAAAGAGGAAAGCTTCCACCAGCGCCAGGGCTATGAGGCGGTGATGGCGATGGCCAACGGCAGCGACACGCAACGCGCCATGCTGCAGGACGCCATCGATCGCTTCTGGTGGCCGGTGCTGATGATGTTCGGCCCGAGCGACGCCGACTCCCCGCACAGCGCCCAAAGCATGGCGTGGAAAATCAAACGCCACAGCAACGATGAGCTGCGGCAGAAATTCGTCGACAACACCGTGCCGCAGCTTGAGGCGCTGGGCATGACGGCGCCGGACCCGGACCTTATCTGGGACGATGCCGCCGGCCACTATCGCTTCGGCGAGATCGACTGGAGCGAACTGCATGAGGTGATCAAAGGACGCGGCCAGTGCAACCACGAACGCCTGCAGGCCAAGCGCCGCGCCTGGGAAGACGGCGCCTGGGTGCGCGACGGCGCCATGGCCCACGCCGCGAAAAACGCCGCCTCCGCCGCATAGCCACCATAAGGAATCGAGATCATGAGCCACGTTGAATGGCCGCTGTATGAAGTGTTTATCCGCAGCAAACAAGGGTTGGCGCATCGCCACGTCGGCAGCCTGCACGCCGCCGACGACCAAATGGCGCTCGAAAACGCCCGCGACGCTTACACCCGCCGCAATGAAGGCTGCTCGATTTGGGTGGTGCAGTCGCGCCATCTGATCGCCTCGCAGCCGGAAGATCGCGGCGCGTTCTTCGATCCGTCCGAAGACAAGATCTACCGTCATCCGACGTTTTACACCATTCCCGACGGCATCAAGAACATGTAGAGGCGACCATGACGGTTAACGATCCGCGCATCAGCTATTTGCTTCGCCAGGGCGACACGCCTCTGATCCTCGCCCAGCGCCTGTGCGCCTGGTGCGGCCACGCGCCCGAGCTGGAGATCGATCTGGCGTTGGCCAACATCGGGCTCGACCTGCTCGGCCAGGCGCGCAACTTCCTGGGCTACGCCGCCGAACTGGCCGGGCCGCCCTGCAGCGAAGACAGCCTGGCCTTCGGCCGTGACGAGCGCCAGTTTCACAACCTGCTGTTGGCGGAACAGCCGAACGGCGGTTTCAACGACACGCTGGTGCGCCAGTTCCTGCTCGACGCCTACCACGTGCAGCTGCACCAAGGGCTGAGCCGCAGCCGCGATGCGCAGATCGCCGCCATCGCCGCCAAGTCGTTGAAGGAAGCCGACTATCATCTGCGCTTCAGCCACGGCTGGATGATCCGCCTGGGCGACGGCAACGACGTCAGCCACGACAAGATCCAACAGTCGCTGGATAACCTGTGGCGCTTCACCGCCGAGCTGTTCCACGCCGACGAGCTGGAACTGGCGTTGGCGGAGCAAGGCGTCGCCGTCGATCCGCGCGAACTGCAGGCCCCCTGGCAGGCTCAGGTGGAAGAGACGCTGCGCCAGGCGACATTGACGCCGCCTGCCGAGCAGGCGTTCCGTCACGGCGGCAAACAAGGGCGACACAGCGAACACCTCGGCCCGCTGCTGGCGGAGATGCAGTTCCTGCAGCGCGCCTATCCAAACGGTCAGTGGTAGGAGGCCGCGATGAACGTCACTCGTTTGCAACCCGCCGAAATTCCGCAGATTTGGCACTGCCTGCAGCAGATCAGCGATCCCGAACTGCCGGTGCTGTCGATCACCGATTTGGGCATGGTGCGCGACGTGGCGCGCGACGGCACCGGCTGGCGCGTGACCTTCACCCCAACCTACTCCGGCTGCCCGGCCACCGAATTTCTGCTCAACGCCATCGAGCAGCGGCTGGCGGAAGCCGGTTTCAGCCCGGTGCAGGTTGAGATCCGCCTCAGCCCGGCCTGGACCACCGACTGGATGAACGCCGACGCCCGCGAACGGCTGCGGCAATACGGCGTGGCGCCGCCGCAGGGCCACACCTGCGATCGTCCGCACGCCCACGGCCCGGTAGCCTGCCCGCGCTGCGGCAGCACCCACAGCGAGAAGATCAGCGAGTTCGGCTCCACCGCCTGTAAAGCGCTGTATCGCTGCTGCGACTGCCGGGAACCGTTCGACTACTTCAAATGCATATAGGAGCGCTGACACCATGACGGTCTTTCATCGCCTGAACGTCGCCGCCATCGAGCGCGAAACGCCGGACGCCGTAGCCATCACGCTGCGCGTGCCCGAAGAACTGCAAAACCAATACCGCTATACCCCCGGCCAGCACCTGACGCTCAAGGCGTTGGTCAACGGCGAAGAGCTGCGGCGTTGCTACTCCATCTGCAGTTCACCGCAGGAAGGCCTGCTGCAGATCGGCGTGAAAGCGATCGATCAGGGCCGTTTCTCCGGCTTCGTCAACCGCATGCTGAAGGTCGGCGATGCGCTGGAGGTGATGGTGCCGCAGGGGCGCTTCGGCTATCAACCGCAGGCGGAGCGCAGCGGCAACTACCTGGCGATCGCCGCCGGTTCCGGCATCACGCCGATGCTGTCGATCATCAAGGCGACGCTGCAGCTCGAACCGGGCAGCAGTTTCACCCTGATCTACGGCAACCGCAACAGCAGAACCATGATGTTCAAAGAAGCGCTGTCGGATTTGAAAAACCGCTACCCACAGCGTTTTCAGCAGCTGTACCTGTTCAGCCAGGAGAGCCTCGACAGCCCGCTGCTCAGCGGCCGCATCGACCGCGAACGCCTGGCGGCGATCGGCGGCGCGCTGCTGGATTTCCGCGACTATGACCACGCCTTCATTTGCGGGCCGGAATCGATGATGGACGACGCGCAAACCGTACTCGAACAGGCCGGGGTACCGGCCAATCACATCCACAGCGAGCGCTTCAACACCAGCGGCCTGGTCGCCCGCCCGCGCAGCAGCGGCGATCGCAACGCCACCCGGGTGGCGATCCTGCTCGACGGCCGCCGGTTGGATATTGAGGTCGGCGAACAGGACGACAGCATTCTCGACGCGGCGCTGCGCCAGGGCGCCGACCTGCCCTACGCCTGCAAAGGCGGCGTGTGCGCCACCTGCAAATGCCGGCTGAAGGCCGGCCAGGTGGAGATGGGCGTCAACTACAGCCTGGAGCCGGACCAGTTGGCCGCGGGCTATGTATTGAGCTGCCAGTCGTGGCCGAAAGGCGACGGCGTGGTGTTGGACTTCGACGTCTAGGAGCCGCGATGGACACCCCTTTCATTTTACGCCAACAACAACACCGGGTGGTCACGCTGACGCTGCACCGCCCGGAGGCGCGCAACGCCCTGAGCACCCCCTGCCTGGAGCAGCTGGTGTCTCTGCTGGAGCAGGCCGATGCCGACCGCGGCGTGGGCGCCGTGGTGATCGCCGGCGCGGCGCGTTTCTTCGCCGCCGGTGCCGATCTGCGCGAACTGCAGCAGCAGGATGTGCCGGCCGCCCTGGCGGACAGCCGTCCGCAGCTGTGGCAGCGGCTGGCGCAGTTCGGCAAGCCGCTGCTGGCGGCGGTAAACGGTTATGCATTGGGTGCCGGCTGCGAACTGGCGCTGGCCTGCGACATCGTCATCGGCGGTGAAAGCGCCCGCTTCGGCCTGCCGGAGATCACCCTTGGTCTGATGCCGGGCGCCGGAGGTACCCAACGCCTGATCCGCTGCGTCGGCAAATCGCGCGCCAGCCAGATGGTGCTGACCGGCGAAGCCATCGACGCCCGCACCGCGCTGCAGGCCGGCCTTATCAGCGAAGTGTGCGTCGATGCTCTGACGCTGGAACGCACACAGCAGATTGCCGAGCGCATCAGCCGTCAGGCGCCGCTGGCGCTGCGCGCCGCCAAACAGGCGCTGAAACAGGCCGAGGAGACCGGTCTTAGCCAGGGGCTTGCGATGGAACGTCAGCAGTTCGTCACCCTGGCCGCCACCGACGATCGCCGCGAAGGCATCGCCGCCTTTTTCGAAAAACGTACGCCAAACTATCAGGGGCGCTGATTTATGGATAACGCATTGATTCTCAGCCATCTCGACGCCGGCGTGTTGACGCTGACCCTCAACCGTCCGGATCGGCTCAACAGCTTTAACGACGAGATGCATCGCCAGCTGAGCGAGGCGCTGACGCAAGCCGAGCGCGACGACAACGTGCGCTGCCTGCTGATCGCCGGCGCCGGGCGCGGTTTCTGCGCCGGGCAGGATCTCAACGATCGCAACGTCAGCGCCGATCAACAGGCGCCGGATCTCGGCCTGTCGGTCGAACGTTTCTACAACCCCCTGATCCGCCGTCTGACCGCCCTGCCCAAGCCGGTGGTGTGTGCGGTCAACGGCGTGGCGGCCGGCGCCGGTGCCGCGCTGGCTTTGGCGTGCGACATCGTCATCGCCGCCGACAACGCCAGCTTTATTCAGTCTTTCTGCCGCCTGGGGCTGGTGCCGGACTCCGGCGGCAGCTGGTTCCTGCCGCGGCTGGCCGGCCACGCCCGCGCGATGGGCATGGCGCTGCTGGGCGACAAAATCAGCGCCCAACAGGCGCTGGAGTGGGGCATGATCTGGCAGGTGGTGCCGGCGGAGGAATTGGCCGATCGCACGCAAACGCTGGCGCGCCATCTGGCCACTCAGCCAACCTACGGTCTGGGCCTTATCAAGAAAGCCATCTATAGCTCGGCCACCAACAGCCTCGATCAGCAGCTCGATCTGGAGCGCGATCTGCAGCGATTGGGCGGCCGCAGCGACGACTACCGCGAAGGCGTCAGCGCGTTCTTCGCCAAACGCACCCCGAACTTCAGCGGGAAATAGCCATGAACGCGTCCCTTGTTAACGGCCGGGTGGCGGTGATCGGCGCCGGCACCATGGGCATCGGCATTGCGCAGGTGGCCGCTGCCGCCGGCCACCCGGTGCGGCTGTTCGATATCGCGCCCGCCGCCGCCCAGCGAGCGATCGACGAACTCGCTCGCCGCCTGCGGCAGCGGGTGGACGGCGGCAAGGCCGATGCCGCGACCACCGAAGCGCTGCTGGCGCGCCTCGAACGCGCCGACTCGCTCGAGCAACTGGCCGACTGCGCGCTGGTGATTGAAGCGGTGGCGGAAAACCTGGCGATTAAGCAGAGCCTGTTCCGCGATCTGGAAGCGGTCTGCTCGCCCGCGACGCTGTTCGCCAGCAATACCTCCTCGCTGTCGATCACCGCCATCGCCAGGGCATTGCAACACCCGGCGCGTATGGCCGGGCTGCACTTTTTCAACCCCGCGCCGCTGATGAAGCTGGTGGAGATCGTCAGCGGTCTGGAGACCGGTGCCGAAACCCTCGCCGCGCTGCAGGCCGTGGCGCAGCGTTGGGGTAAGCAGAGCGTTCTGTGCCGCTCAACGCCGGGATTCATCGTCAACCGCGTGGCGCGGCCGTTCTATGCCGAAACCCTGCGCGCGCTGGAGGAACGGGTGGCCGACGCCGCCACGCTGGACGCGGTATTGCGCGACGCCGGCGGTTTCGCCATGGGCCCGCTGCAATTGACCGATCTGATCGGCCAGGACGTCAATTTCGCCGTGACCGAATCGGTGTATCAGGCCTTCTACCAGGATCCGCGCTTCACCCCTTCGCTGGTGCAGCAGGAGTTGGTGGCCGCGGGGCACCTCGGCCGCAAATCCGGCCGCGGCTTCTACCGCTACGACACATCGCGCCCCGCCGCCGAGATCGCCTTTGCGCCGCCGGCGCAGGCCGCGCAGCCACAGCGCGTCACCTTGCACGGCGACTGGTCGCCGCTGGCCGATCTGGCGCAGCTGTTAAGCGAAAATGCGGGAGCGATCATACAACCTGGCCAGACCAGCCCGCACGTCACGATCGACGACGTTACACTGATGTTAACCAATGGTAAAACCGCCGGCCAGCTGGCCGACGAACGTGGAACGCCCGTGGTGCTGTTCGATCTCTGTGCCGACTATGCGCACGCCTCCGCCATCGCCATCAGCTGCGCGGAGCAAAACGGTGCGCAACACAATGCCAAAGCGATTCGCCTGCTGCAGTCCCTCGGCAAGCAGGTCATTCCGTTGCCGGATTACCCCGGCCTGCTGACGATGCGCACCCTGGCCATGCTGGCCAACGAAGCGCTCGACGTGGTGAACAAAGGCGTTGCCAGCGCCGAAGATATCGATCTGGCGATGCTGCGCGGCGTCAACTACCCACGCGGACCGTTGGCCTGGGGCGCCGCGCTTGGCTGGCGCCACATCCTGGCGACGCTGGAAAACCTGCAACGCTATTACGGCGAGGCGCGCTATCGCCCTATGCCGCTGCTGCGCCGTTATGCTTCTCCCGCCTCTTTCCCAGGAGCCGAACAATGAACGCCAATACGCCGCGCGCGCTGGCTCAGCGCTGCGCCGAGCAAATGTTTCAGCAAGATACCTGCGCTCAGGCGATGGGTATGCATATCGACGCCGTCGACGCCGGGTACGCGCAGGTCAGCATGACCGTCGGCCCGCAGATGCTCAATGGCCACCAGACCTGTCACGGCGGCCAGCTGTTCAGCCTGGCGGACACCGCTTTCGCCTACGCCTGCAATAGCCAGGGGTTGGCGGCGGTCGCCTCCGGCTGCAGCATCGACTTCGTCCGCCCGGCGCTGGCCGGCGATCGCCTCACCGCCAGTGCGGAGGTGCGCCATCAGGGCAAAGCCACCGGGCTGTATGACGTCGAGATCGTTAACCAACTGGGCAAAACCGTCGCCTGGTTCCGCGGCCGCGCGCACCGCCTCGGCCACAGCATTTTAGGAGAGCAGGCATGAATCAGGCATTTATCTGCGACGGCGTGCGCACCCCGATCGGCCGCTATGGCGGCGCGCTGGCACAGGTGCGCGCCGACGATCTCGCCGCCCTGCCGCTGCGCGTGCTGCTGGAACGCTATCCGCAGGTGGATTGGACGCAGCTGGACGATGTGATCCTCGGCTGCGCCAACCAGGCCGGGGAGGACAACCGCAACCTGGCGCGCATGGCGCTGCTGCTGGCCGGGCTGCCGGTCGGCGTGTCCGGCACCACGGTGAACCGCCTGTGCGGCTCGGGTCTGGATGCGCTGGCGATGGCGGCGCGCAGCATCAAAGCCGGCGACGCCGGGCTGATGCTGGCCGGCGGCGCAGAATCGATGACCCGCGCGCCGCTGGTGATGGGCAAGGCCGACAGCGCCTTCAGCCGCCAGGCGCAGCTGTACGACACCACTCTCGGCTGGCGCTTCGTCAACCCGCGCATGCAGGCCGAGTTCGGCACCGATTCGATGCCGGAGACCGCCGAAAACGTCGCGGCGCAGTTCAACATCAGCCGCGCCGATCAGGACGCCTTTGCGCTGCGCAGCCAGCAGCGCGCCGCCCGGGCGCAGGCGCTGGGCTACCTGGCGCAGGAGATTGCTCCGGTCAGCCTCACCGGCAAAAAAGGCGCGGTGACGCTGTTCAGCCAGGATGAGCATCCGCGCACCGACACCACGCTCGAGCAGCTGCAGGCGTTGAAAACCCCGTTCCGTCAGCCCGGCAGCGTCACCGCCGGCAACGCCTCGGGGCTGAACGACGGCGCAGCGGCACTGCTCGTCGCCTCCGAAGCGATGGCGGCACGCCAGGGCCTGACGCCGCGCGCGCGCATCGTTGCCACCGCCACCTGCGGCGTGGAGCCGCGGCTGATGGGCATCGGCCCGCTACCCGCCACCCGCAAGGTGCTGGAGATCGCCGGGCTGAGCCTGGCGCAGATGGACGTTATCGAACTGAACGAAGCGTTCGCCTCCCAGGCGCTAGCGGTGATGCGCCAGCTTGGCCTACCGGACGATGCGCCGCAGGTCAACCCCAACGGCGGCGCGATCGCTCTGGGACACCCGCTGGGCATGAGCGGCGCGCGCCTGGCGCTGGCCGCCCTGTTTGAACTGGAACGGCGTGCCGGCCGCTACGCGCTTTGCACCATGTGCATCGGCGTCGGCCAGGGCATCGCCATGATCATTGAGCGTGTCTGACCCCTGAGGCTAACCATGACAATAAATCCACAGCCCCTCGATAGCATCGAATTCGCCTCGCGCGATGAGATTGAAGCGTTGCAGTTGGCGCGCTTGAAATGGACTCTGCACCACGCCTACGACAATGTGCCGATGTACAAACGCAAGTTCGACCAGGCAGGCGTGCACCCTGACGATCTTAAACAGCTGAGCGATCTGGCGCGTTTCCCTTACACCACCAAGCAGGATCTGCGCGACAACTACCCGTTCGACACCTTCGCAGTGCCGATGGAACAGGTGGTGCGCATCCACGCCTCCTCGGGCACCACCGGCCGCCCGACGGTGGTCGGTTACACCCAGCGCGACATCGATAACTGGGCCGATATCGTCGCCCGCTGTCTGCGCGCCGGCGGCGCCACCGCCAAAGACAAGGTGCACGTCGCCTACGGTTACGGCCTGTTCACCGGCGGCCTGGGCGCACACTACGGCGCGGAGCGGCTCGGCGCCACGGTGATCCCGATGTCCGGCGGCCAGACGGAACGCCAGGCGCAGCTGATCCTCGACTTCAAACCCGACATCATCATGGTGACGCCGTCCTATTGCCTGACGCTGATCGACGAGCTGGAGCGCAAGATGGGCGGCGATGCGCGCGGCTGTTCGCTGCGGCTCGGCGTGTTCGGCGCCGAACCCTGGACCGAAGCTCTGCGGCACGAAATCGAAACCCGCATGGGCATCAAGGCACTGGATATCTATGGCCTGTCGGAAGTGATGGGGCCGGGCGTAGCGATGGAATGCCTGGAGAGCGGCGGCGGCCCCACCATCTGGGAAGACCACTTCCTGCCGGAGATCATCTGCCCGGAGACCGGCGTCGCCCTGCCGGACGGCGAGCACGGCGAACTGGTGTTTACCACCCTGACCAAAGAGGCGCTGCCGGTGATCCGCTACCGCACCCGCGATCTCACCCGTCTGCTGCCGGGGGACGCGCGCCAGATGCGCCGCATGGGCAAGATCACCGGCCGTTCCGACGACATGCTGATCATCCGCGGCGTCAACGTCTTCCCGTCGCAGGTGGAAGAGCAGATCATGCAGTTCGAGCAGCTGTCGCCGCACTATCAGCTGCAGGTCAGCCGCAGCGGGCACCTGGACACGCTGGCGGTGCGCGTCGAGCTGAAAGAATCGGCGCTCAGCCTCAGCCACCAGCAACGTTGCGACATCTGCCACCAGCTGCGCCACCACATCAAATCGATCGTGGGCGTCAGCACCGACGTCAGCATCGCCAACTGCGGCGATATTCCGCGCTCGGAAGGCAAGGCGCAGCGCGTGGTCGATCTGCGGCCACGTTGAGGCGCACGGTGTCACGGATGACGCCGCCCTAAATTATGGTAATGTTATGGCTCATCGAAGGCTAACCCATGGAAAAATATGGAACATAAACTGGATGAGTTCATTCGCCATGCCGTCGACGCGCAGCCGATCAGCGGCACTTCGCTGATCATTTCGCTGTACGGCGACGCGCTAAGCCACCGCGGCGGCGAAGTGTGGCTCGGCAGCCTGAGCGCGCTGCTGGAGGCCTTCGGTTTCGGCGATCGCTTCGTGCGCACCTCGGTGTTCCGCCTGCAGAAAGAGGGTTGGCTGGCGGTGGAGAAAATAGGCCGCCGCAGCTTCTACCGCGTGACCGATCAGGGAATGCGTCAGTTCCGCCACGCCGAATCGAAAATTTATCTGCGCGAGCAGCCCGCCTGGGACGGCAAGTGGGAGCTGTTGCTGCTGGAAAGCGCCGATAAAAACGCGCGCGCGCGGCTGAAAAAAGAGCTCGGCTGGCTCGGGTTCGGGCAGATCGCCAGCAACCTGATGGCCGCCCCCACCCACGCGCAGACCGACGTGACGGCGCTGCTCGGCGAACTGAACGCCAGCGAGCAGGTGATCTACTTCCGCGCCGATTACCCCTACAACCGCTCCGAACAAACCCTGCAGAAACTGGTGGCCGACTGCTGGTCGCTGAGCGAGGTGGCCGCCGGCTATCACGAGTTTATCGTCTCCTTCCGGCCGCTGATGGCGCTGCTGCGCGAAGTCGACCCGGCGGCGCTGACGCCGCTGCGCTGTTTCCAGATTAAGCTATTATTGATTCACTTCTTCCGTCGCGTGGTGTTGAAAGATCCGCTGCTGCCGGACGCGCTGCTGCCCGCGCAGTGGGAAGGCCAGATCGCCCGCAATCTGTGCATCAATCTCTATCAGCAGGTCGATCGCGCTGCGACGGAGTACGTCAGCTCGCTGGCGGAGACCACCATCGGCGCCTTGCCCGCGCCGGCCGCCGGTTACTATCGGCGCTTCGGCGGCCTGCCGCGCGACCCTACATGTTAAGGAACTCACGCTATGCCTGTGTATCAGATTGACGGCCTGACGCCGGTCGTTGACCCCAGCAGTTACGTGCACCCGACGGCGGTGCTGATCGGCGACGTGATCGTCGGCAAACACGTGTATATCGGCCCGAACGCCAGCCTGCGCGGCGATTTTGGCCGCCTGGTGATCTGCGACGGCGCCAACATTCAGGACAACTGCGTGATGCACGGCTTCCCGCAGCAGGACACGGTGGTGGAAGAAGACGGCCATATCGGCCACGGCGCCATCCTGCACGGCTGCCGCATTCGCCGCAACGCGATGGTGGGCATGAACGCGGTAGTGATGGACGGCGCGGAGATCGGCGAGAACACCATCGTCGGCGCGATGGCGTTCGTCAAAGCCGCGGCGACGATCGAAGCCAACAAGCTGGTGGTCGGCAGCCCGGCGCGCGTGCTGCGCGATCTGACCGAACAGGAGCTGGCCTGGAAGATCGCCGGCACTCGCGAGTATCAGGATCTGGTGCAGCGCTGCAAATCCTCGCTGCACGAAGTGGCGCCGTTGACCGCAATCGAGCCGGGCCGCCAGCGCCTGAGCTTCGGCGATCACCTCATCCCGAAAAGCCAGCTTTAATCCCCAGGGCTGAGGTGCGCCTCAGCCCCTGCCCCGCATTACTCCACCTCCGGCGCCTTGAACGGCGACGGCGCAGCCGCGCGGCGGCTCTGGAAGCGGTAGGCCACCACCAGCAGCAAGGTGAACGGAATGCCGAACCACAGCGTCATGCGGAAGAATTCGGTAAACGCCGTCGAGATCATCAGCGCCGCCATCAGCCCGCCACCCAGTAAGGTGGTATAGGGGAATCCCCACATGCGGAACTTCAGATGGGTCTGCCGGTGCCGGCGGCGGAAGAACAGATGGGTGACGAAGATCATCAGCCAGGTAAAACAGGCGCCATACACCGAAATGGACATCATGGCGGCGAACGACGTTTCCGGCGCCACCAGGCTCAGGACGATGGACACCACGATGCCGATGCATGACATCGCCAGCGCATTGACCGGAATGCCGCGCCGGCTGACGCGCCCCAGCGCCGCCGGCGCCTGCCCGGCGCGCGACAGCGAGAACATCATGCGGGTGGTGATGTACAGCTGGCTGTTCATCGCCGACAGCGCCGCCACCAGCACGATAAAGTTGAAGATGCCGGCGGCGGCAGGCAGATGGATCACGTTCATCGCCATCAGGAACGGGCTTTCGCCGGTGCCGGACTGGCGCCAGGGCACGATGGCCAGCATCAGGGCGATCGACAGCATGTAGAAAATGAACAGCCGCACGATGGTGCCCTTGAACGCCGCCTTCACCGCAATCACCGGATTTTTCGCCTCACCGGCGGCCACCGCGATCATCTCAATGCTCAGGTAGCTGAAGATGGAAACGATCACCGCAAACCACATGCCCTTGATGCCAAACGGCATAAAACCGCCGGTGGTCAGGTTGCGCAGGCCGTAGGTCGGGTTGCCCGAGAACGCCAGGATGCCGATACCGATCAGAATGAAGGCCACGATCGCCGTCACTTTGACGGTGGACAGCGCGTATTCCACCTGGCCGAACGACTTCACGCCGATCACGTTGACCGCGATCACCGCCGCCGAGAACAGCAGCACCCACGGCCAGGTCGGCGTCGCCGGAAACCAGAACTGCATGTACATGCCGATGGCGGTGACTTCGGTGCCCACCGCCAGCACCACGCAGGACCAGTAGGAGTAGCGCACCAGAAAACCGAACAGCGGGCCGAGATAAAATTCGGCGTAGTCGCCGAACGAACCGGGCGTCGGGTGTTCGGAGGTCATTTCCGCCAGGCTGCCCATCAGCAGCAACGCAATGACGCCGCCGATCAGGTAGCTCAGCAAGACCGACGGCCCCGCCATCTGAATGGCATAGGCGCTGCCGAGAAACAGCCCGGTGCCGATGGCGCCGCCTATCGCCAGCATCGACATCTGCCCGGCGGTAAGATGCTTGTTCAACCCGCCCTGGCGACGGGCGATATGCTCAAAATCATTCATCTGTGGCATGGCAGTGTTCCCGAGCAGAGTTAGACGGTACGGGTGACGTCGAGAATGGCGGCGGTCACGTAATCGATATTGCCGGGGTTGAGCCCCGGCAGGCACATGCGGCCGGGCGCAACCAGATAGATGGCGTAGCGTTGCCGCAAGGTTTGCAGCTGCGTTTCGTTCAGGCCGGTATAGCTGAACATGCCGCGCTGATCGCGAATGCGCCGGTGATCCAGCGAAGAACTGCCCCGTGCCAGCCCGGCGGCCAGCTGCTCACGCATCTGCTTGATGCGCGAGCGCATTTCCGCCAGCTCGTTGCGCCAAAGCGCACCGAGTTCGGCATCACCGAGCAGGATTTCCACGATCTGGCCGCCGTGTGTCGGCGGGCAGGAGTAGCTGCGGCGGATCAACGTTTTTAACGCGCCTTTGACGTTGGCGGCGTTTTCCACATCGGCGCAGCGCACCGACAGCGCGCCCAGTCGCTGGCCGTACAGCGCCACGTTTTTGGAGAACGAGTTGCAGACCAAAAACGGCAAGTCGATTTTCAGCGCTTCGCGTACTGCCAGACAATCCTCGTCCAGCCCGTCGCCGAAGCCCTGATAGGCGATATCGAACAGCGGCAGCAGGTTGCGCCGCTGCAGTACGGCGAGCGTAGCGCGCCACTGCTCCGGCGTCAGATCGGTGCCGGTCGGGTTATGACAACAAGGATGCAGCAAGACCACGCTGCCAGGCGCCAGGTTGCTCAGCGCGTCGAGCATGGCGGCGAAACGCAGGCCGCCCACCGCCTCGTCAAAGTAGGGATAGGTTTTCACCTGCAACCCGGCGCCTTCAAAAATCGCCCAGTGGTTGGCCCAGGTGGGATCGGACACCCAGATCTCGCTGCGCGACAAAAAGTGGCGCAGAAAATCCGCCGCCAGCTTCAGCGCCCCGGAGCCGCCGACGGTCTGCACCGTGGCGATGTCGGCCACAGTTCGCTCACCGAACAGCAGCGTCTGCACCTGGCTAGCGAACTGCGGCGAGCCTTCGATCGGCGGGTAGCCATGCGGGCGACGCAGCGCCAGCAGGCGTTGCTCGGCGGCCGCAACCGCCTGCATCAGCGGAATATTCCCCTGCTGGTCGTAATACAGCCCAATGCCTAAATTCACTTTGTTCGGATTGGGGTCCTGCAAATAGGCTTCCATCAGCGACATAATAGGATCGGCTGCGGAAGGCGCAATCTGTTTAAACATGACGCATCCTTAATTCATTATTGAATTAATATAAGAACGGATTTAAGCGGAAATTAAATCAGGCGATAGCGCTGACGGTAATTTCTATTTTCATTCCCGGCACCACCAGTTTTTCGACAATCACCGTGGATCGGTTAGGGTAAGGATAATTAAAGTATTCTCGGTAAATATTATCGAGACATTTAACGTCGTTGACGTCGGTAAGATAAACGATCACCTGCAAGACCTTATCGCTGTGGCTGCCCGCCGCCTTCAGCGTTTGCGCTAGATTGTCGAAGGTCAACGCAATCTGTTGCTCCGGCGCGCCGGTCTCGATGCTGCCGTCCGCCCGCACCGGGCCATGAGCGGTAAACAGCATGCCGCCGCCCCGTGTAGCCCAGGAAAAAGGCTGGCCGATTTCCGGCAGCCCGGTCTCTACGATCTCGCGCATGTCAGTGTTTCCCATGATGATCAAGTTGGCGAAGCAGCGCGCCGTCGGCGGCGAACAACGCATCCAGAATGGTGAAATGGTTGGCACCGGGCACCGCGACCAGTTCCGCCGGCAGCCCATGTTGATGCAGCGCCGCGTGATAGTGGCGCGACTGGCCGATCAGTTCCGGTAGCTCAGCCGCGCCGTAATACAGCGTGAGCGGTTTGATTCGCGCCGGCAGGTGGCGCGCTGGGCTGAGCGTTTCAATCTGCCGCGCGGTCAGCTGCAGCGCCCGGTTGACATAGCTTTCTCGCAGCGGCGCCAGCTCGAACAGGCCGCTGATGGGAAAGACCGCATCCACCATCGCATGCTGCTGCCAAAACGCCGCCAGATGCCCGCCGGCGGAATGGCCGCACAGGTGCACCGGATGGGCGTCGTGCGGCGGCAGGCGACGCTGAATGGCATCCAATGCGGCGCCGATCTGCCGACAAATAGCGTCAAGATTAACCGCCGGCGCCAGCGTATATTCCACCAGCACCACGTCGAATCCCAACGCCAACGGCCCGGCGGCGATAAAGGCGAAATCCGCCTTATCGCAAAATTGCCAATAGCCGCCGTGAATAAAAATTAACGTCCCCTGATGTTGCTTTGCAGAATAGAACCAATCCAATGTTTCGCGTTCGCTTTCACCGTAAGCAATATTCTTTTCATGCCGCGTCTGATTATAAACGGCCGCGCTGCGGGTTTGAAACGAAGCCAAAATAGCCGCTTCATCATCCACCGTAGCGCCGTTATCATAGCTCCCCGCAAGTTGTCTCATATATTAAACTTCGTTTATTATTTAAAATATAAAGTAACTATTAGCAGCGGCAAAATTATTGTCAAGATGGGCGTTGCAGCAATGCGCGTCCGGTAAAATAAAACCTCGTTTGCGGCGAAAAAGTTTAACCCATGAAACTTTTTCGCCGCCGGCCGCGTTTATTTTTGCCATGAAAATAGCACGAATGCCGAGGGCGATCGCTGAGAGGTTGCTGGCCGCACCGAGCCAGGCATCGGGGTTCAGACCAGATTGGTGAAGTCTGGCCGGCGCTTTTGCACAAAGGCGGCAAATGCCTCTCTGGCCTCCGCGCTTTGCAGCCGCGCCATGAAAACGCTCAACTCCAGGTCGGTCTGGGCAATGAGATGCTCGGCATCACGCATGAGTTTTTTCGTTGCCTGCAGCGAAATCGCCGGTTTGGCCGCCAGCCTCCGCGCCACCTGACGCGCCTCCTCGTCGAGAGCGGCGAGCGGAACGCATTTGTTCGCCATTCCCCAGGCAACCGCGTCCTGCGCGGCGACGGGCTCACCGAGAGCGAACATCTCAAAGGCTCTGACATAGCCTATCCGCGAAGGTAACAAATAGCTCGAGGCGGCCTCCGGCACCAAGGCTAAATTCACGAACGGCGTGCTCAACTCCGCATTATCGGCAACCAGCACATAATCACAGTGCAGAAGCATGGTGGTGCCAACACCGACCGCCTTCCCCTGCACCGCGGCGACGAGAGGTTTGGTGATACTGGCCAGGCTCTTTAAAAAGCGCACGACCTCTTGCCCCCCGCTGCCTTGCATGACCTGCGAAGCAAATTCATTGATGTCATTGCCGGCAGTAAACATGTCGCCCGCCGCCTGGAGCAGAATGACCCGAATGTCCGACTCCGCTTCCGCAATAGCCAAAGCATCGGCCAAAGCCGCATACATCGCCGTCGTTAGCGCATTCTTTTTATCCGGCCGTGTTAACGCGATCGTGAGAATACCTTCGTTCTTGTTGATGGCGATGTCAGCTGTCATGTCCCCTCCTTATTTTCAAACGCGGCTCATTCATCCGTTTGCTGCGGCTAAAACACATAAAGATATTACCCCAGCCAAATCACAGCATGTCGAATGCCTGTATGAGTATAGGTTGCAATAGCGATGCAGAGAGCGTCAAAAGACAACGCCATAAGTAGGGCTGGCATTGAAGAACTCACATGCTGTTTATTTTGGCGTACGGAGAACGGCATTCAGAATGGTAAAGCATGACGCGCCGCCGGATACCCTCAGTAAACGACGTCCTCGGCGGGGAGATTGGCGATGACATTGATAAGCGCTCACATACCCAGGCAGAGCGCTGTCAAAAGGTAGAAAATGCCGTCAGGCAAAATTGCCGTTCGCCTCAGCTTAAGCGAACGGCGGCGCCTGCGATGTCGGGAAACATCGGCAAATTACAGGCTGTGTTCGGCCGCCGCTGCGGCCTGATAAAGCTGACGAAAATAACTCAACCGCGCAAAGAACAGGCGGCTTTGCTGCTCCGACATGTTGCCGGCCACCTGCCCGGCGTCAATCTGCCGCCCTTGCCACTCCATCAGGGCGATGCTCGACGCCAAAAAATCCATTTCGCTGCCGTAGGCCGCGAGATGCCTGTCCACTGATTTCATCATTCGCACACTCCTTTTAATCACATCGAAAAGGGTCATATGCCTGCCCTTTCAGTATCGACCCGGCGGCGGATATTTTTTGTACAGAAGGTGCGCATAAAGAAAACGGTCATCTTGTCGCCGCGTCGGCAAACGGCGGCGGCAAAGTTTGCTAGGGTAAAGGGTAGCCGTATGGGATAGACCATTCTGTTGAACTCAGCAAAGGAAGAGACCAATGAGCACCAGTATCTGCGCGACCCTCAAGGATCCCACGCTGTTCCGCGAGGCCAATTACATCGACGGCCAATGGTTGCCGGCCCATGAGGGCCGCGCCATCGCCATTCATAACCCCGCCAACGGCGAGCTGGTCGGCCACGTGCCGGCCTTCGGCGCCGAAGAAACCGCGCGCGCCGTCGCCGCCGCAAAAAAAGCGCTGCCCGCCTGGCGCGCCCTGACCGCCAAAGAGCGCGCCGGCAAGCTGCGGCGGCTGTTTGAACTGATGATGGAAAATCAGGAAGATCTGGCGCGCATCATGACGGCGGAACAGGGCAAACCGCTGGCCGAAAGCCGCGGTGAAATCGCCTATGCCGCCTCCTTTATCGAATGGTTCGCCGAGGAAGGGAAGCGGGTCTATGGCGACACCATTCCGCAGCCCCAGTCGGGCCGCCGCATTATCGTGCAGAAAGAGCCGATCGGCGTGTTCGCCGCCATCACTCCGTGGAACTTCCCGGCGGCGATGATCACCCGTAAAGCCGGCCCCGGCTGGGCGGCAGGCTGCACCGGGGTGATCCGTCCCGCCAGCCAGACCCCGTTCTCGGCGCTGGCGATCGCCGTACTGGCGGAGCGCGCCGGGCTGCCCGCCGGGGTATGCAACGTGATAACAGGCCCCAGCAAGGGCATCGGCGGCGAGCTCACCACCAACCCGGACGTGCGCAAACTCTCCTTCACCGGCAGCACCGAAGTCGGCGCGCAGCTGCTGGCCCAGTGTGCGCCCACCATCAAGAAAACCAGCATGGAGTTGGGCGGCAACGCGCCGTTTATCGTATTCGACGACGCGGATCTGGACGCCGCTGTGGCCGGCGCAGTCGCCTCCAAATACCGCAACGCCGGCCAGACCTGCGTCTGCACCAACCGGTTTTTGGTGCAGGATGGCGTGTACGACGCCTTCGCAGCCAGGCTGAAAGCCGCCGTCGCCAAGCTGAAAGTCGGCAACGGCCTGGATGATGGCGTCACCATCGGCCCGTTGATCAACCAGGACGCGGTGGAGAAAGTGCGCGAGCATATCGCCGACGCCGTCGAGCACGGCGCCTCGGTGCTGCTGGGCGGCAAGCCTGACGCGTTGGGCGGCAATTTCTTCACCCCGACCATCCTGACCGACGTGCCGCGCACGGCAAAAATCTTCCGTGAGGAAACCTTCGGCCCGGTGGCGCCCCTGATCCGCTTCAGCCAGGAAGCCGAAGCCGTCGAAATGGCCAACGACACGCCGTTCGGCTTGGCCGCTTACTTCTATAGCCGCGACATCGGCCGGGTGATGCGCGTGGCCGAAGCGCTGGAGTACGGTATCGTCGGCATCAACGAAGGGTTGATCTCCACCGAGGTAGCGCCGTTCGGCGGCATGAAGCACTCCGGCTTGGGCCGCGAAGGGTCCAAATACGGCATCGAAGACTATCTCGAGATCAAATACCTGTGCCTCGGCGGCCTGGGCGCCTGATGCGATCGGCCCCCGCACCTGCGGGGGCCATACCTGGCGGATCCGGCAAGCCTTTGCTACCTTTAGGCATCTCTTTCAAGCGGTTAAAAGGAATTTCCCCTATGCAGCCTACCTCGGTGCACTTGCCCGGCTTTTACGTCGCCGGCCAAACAGTCAGAACCACCAACCAGAACGAAACCCAAGCCGAAACGGCAAAGATTCCCGCGCTGTGGTCGGATTTTTTCGCTACCTCACCCGCCCTGCCGGTATACGGGGTCTATTCCAATTACGCTTCCGACGCCAGCGGGCCGTTTGACGTCACCGCCGGCAGTGAGGCACAGAGCGGTTTGCACATCCAACCCGGCCGCTATCTGGTCTTCTCCGCCCGTGGCGCGATGCCGGCGGCGGTCATCGAAGGCTGGCAGCGCATCTGGGCCTACTTCGCACAACACCCTGAGATCGAACGCCGCTTCCTGACCGACTTCGAAGCCTATACCGGCCCCGACGCGGTCGATATCCACATCGGCTGCCGCTAACGCGGCAATGAGGTCAACGATGATCGCCTTCTCGCCCGCCATTCCGATCCTGCGCATCTTTTCGGTCGACAAGGCCAAAGAGTTTTACCTGGATTTTCTCGGTTTCACGCTGGAGTGGGAGCACCGTTTCAGCGAAGACCTGCCGCTGTACATGCAGATTGCCCGCGCCGGGCTGACGCTGCACCTGAGCGAACACTACGGCGACAGCACGCCCGGCGCCGCCATTTTCATTCCGATGCAGGACATCGATGCGCTGCATCGCGAACTCACGGCCAAAAACTACCGCTATGCACGGCCGGGCTTGGAGATTGTCGATTGGGGCAAGGAACTGAACCTCACCGATCCGTTCGGCAACCGCCTGCGGTTCTGCGAACAGAACCGCCGGTCCTGAGCGCCGTTATTGCCGGTACTCCGCCTCGCTGACCGGCTCCAGCCAGGTCACCGGGCTGCCGTCCACCGCTTCGGCGATGGCGATATGGGTCATGGCGCAGTCCGGCGTCGCGCCGTGCCAGTGTTTGACATCCGCCGGGATCCAGACGATATCGCCGGGGTGCATTTCCTGCGTCTTCTCGCCCCACATCTGGATCCAACCGCGCCCCTGAGTGACGATCAGCGTCTGACCGAGCGGGTGAGTATGCCAGGCCGTGCGGGCGCCGGGCTCGAAGGTGACGGTTGCGCCGCCCACTCTGGCCGGCGCCTCGCCGGCGAACGGCGCGTCGATGCGCACCTGCCCGGTAAAGTAATCCGCCGGGCCGTGCTGCGAAGGGATCGAACCGCTGCGTTGTATTTTCATCTGTAGTGTCCTCCGCGCCGGCTCTCACAGCCGGCGCTGATAGTCATGGGTCAGTGATGCCAAGATAGCGCCATGCTTTTCCGGCGACTAGCGGCTAAAATGCGCAAGGAGCTATGAGCTCAATTCATAAATCTACGCGCGGCCGCGCCCTAACCTTGCTCTCCGGTGCCGATATGTTGAAAGAAAACTTTAACGACCTGATCGCTTTCCTGATGGTGGCCAGAGAACGCAGCTTCACCAAAGCGGCGGCCCAGCTCGGGGTGTCTCAATCGGCGCTCAGCCACGCCATCCGCGGGCTGGAAGAACGCCTGGCGCTGCGCTTGCTTACGCGCACCACCCGCAGCGTGGCCCCCACCGAGGCCGGTGAGCGGCTGCTCAACAGCATCGGCCCGCGCTTTGCGGAGATAGAAAGCGAGCTGAACGCGCTGGGTGAAATGCGCGATCGCCCCGCCGGCAACATCCGCCTCACCGCCGGCGAACACGCGGTGGATGCGGTGCTGTGGCCGGTGCTGCGCACTTTTCTCGTCGATTACCCGGACATCAACGTGGAAATCACCGTCGACAATAGCCTGACCGACATCGTCGCCGGGCGTTTCGACGCCGGCATCCGGCTGGGGGAACAGGTGGCGAAGGACATGATCGCGGTGCGCATCGGCCCGGACATGCGCATGGTGGCCGTCGCCTCACCCGCCTATTTCGCCCGTCACGGCCTCCCCGCCACGCCGCAGGCATTGCAAAACCACCGTTGCATCAATATGCGCCTGCCCACCCTCGGCGGGTTGTACGCCTGGGAGTTCGCCCGCGATGGCCGGGAGATCAAAGTACGGGTGGAGGGGCAATTGACCTTCAACAGCCTGCGCCAGCGAATCGACGCCGCACAGCTCGGTCTCGGCATCGCCTTCGTGCCGGAAGACAGCGTCGCCGAGGCGCTGGCCGACGGGTGCTTGCAGATGGCGCTGGACGAGTGGTGCCCGCCGTTTCCCGGCTATTACCTCTATTACCCAAGCCGCAGGCAACACACCACCGCCTTTGCGCTGCTGATTGAGGCGCTGCGGCGCGGGGCTTAACGCCCGACGTTCTTCTGCAGATGCGCCGGGTAGCGATCGCCGATCACGTCGATAGCGGAGAGCGCACGCTCAATCTCGCCCAGTTCGTCCGCCGTCAACACCACCGACGCCGCCGCAAGGTTTTCTTCCAGTCGGTGACGCTTAGTGGTTCCCGGGATTGGCACGATCCACGGCTGCTGCGCCAGCAGCCAGGCCAGGGCGATCTGCGCCGGCGTCACGCCCTTGCGCTGCGCTATCTGCCCCAGCACGCCCACCAGTGCCTGATTGGCCCGGCGCGCCTCGGCGCTGAAGCGCGGCACCACGTTGCGAAAATCGCCGCTGTCAAAGGCGGTGTCTTCGGTGATGGCACCGGTGAGAAAGCCCTTGCCAAGCGGGCTGAACGGCACCAGACCGATGCCCAGTTCCGCCAGCGTCGGCAGGATTTCACGCTCCGGCTCGCGCCACCACAGCGAATATTCGCTTTGCAGTGCCGTGACCGGCTGCACCGCATGGGCGCGCCGAATGGTTTGCGCGCCGGCTTCCGACAGGCCGAAGTACTTCACTTTCCCTTCGCGAATCAGTTGCTGCACCGTGCCCGCCACCTCTTCGATAGGCACCTCGGGATCGACGCGGTGTTGATACAGCAGATCGATAGTCTCTACCCGCAGGCGCTGCAGCGAACCTTCCACCGCCCGGCGAATATGCTCCGGGCGGCTGTTCAACACCTGTTGCCCCGCCGGTTGCGGCAGATCGAAACCGAACTTGGTGGCGATGACGACCCGATCGCGCACCGGCGCCAGCGCTTCGCCCAACAATTCCTCGTTCGTGAACGGACCATAAATCTCGGCGGTATCGAAGAACGTCACGCCCTCGTCAACCGCGGCACGGATCAGATCGATCGCCTGCCGCTTGTCGGTAGCCGGGCCGTAGCCAAAACTGAGCCCCATGCAGCCCAGACCCAACGCCGATACTTCCAGCCCTTCGCGCCCCAACTTACGTGTTTGCATCTTCACTCTCCTGCGGATGGTTACCGGCCCCCTGACACAGAGCCGCTCGGATGAGATGACAGTAAAAGACCCATGCCGCCATGACTATGGGGCAAAATACGCTTGAGCTTATGAGCCAGTTTCATTAATCCGCTAACCGTCTCAGCGGATTGAACATTTTCCGGGAACGTTCCTTCCGCAGATATTCTATACTGATGTCAGGATGCACTACCCTTTTCGTTTAGCGTCATGTAGATGGAGTGACAGATGGCTAACCCTGAATCGATCAGCGATTCCCTTTTAATACCAGTGGCAGATTTATCCCATGACCAATAAGAAAAGCGCCGTGCTGACCCCGGCGGCGATGCTATTGCTGCAACCCATGTTCATCGGCCAGGCGTCAGCGGCGGAAAAAACTGAAGAAAAGAGCGACACCCTGGTGGTGATGGCGCAACCTACCGGCCTCACTGAGCTGGGATCGCCGGTTTCCGTCAACGTGATCGACGGCCAGGATCTGCGCAACGCCGCCCCGCAGATTAACCTGTCGGAAAATCTCGGCAGCGTGCCGGGCCTGCAGCTCCAGAATCGGCAAAACTATGCGCAGGATCTGCAGCTGTCGATACGCGGCTTCGGCAGCCGTTCGATGTTCGGCGTGCGCGGGGTGCGCATGTACGTCGACGGTATTCCCGCCACCATGCCCGACGGCCAGGGGCAAACCTCCAACATTGACATCAATTCCGTCGAACGCATCGAGGTACTGCGCGGCCCCTATTCCGCGCTGTACGGCAACGCCTCGGGCGGGGTCATCAACGTTGATACGATAACCGGCACCCAGCCGCCGACGCTGGAAGCCGGCGGCTATTTCGGCAGCGACAACACCTGGCGTTACGGGGTGAAAGCAACCGGCGCCACCGGCGACGGCACCCAGGCCGGCGACGTTAACTACGCCCTCTCCGGCACCCGCTTTACCACCCAGGGCTACCGCGATCACAGCGCCGCGCGGAAAAACCTCGGCAACGGCAAGCTCGGCGTGCGGCTGGACGACGTCAGCACCCTGACGCTGATGTTCAACAGCGTCTCGATTGACGCCGGCGATCCGGGCGGCCTGACCGAGGCGGAATGGAAAGAAAACCCACGCCAGGCACCGCGCGCGGATCAATACAACACCCGCAAATCGCTCGACCAGACCCAGGCCGGCCTGCGCTATCAGCGCCAGATGAGCGAACGCGACGAACTGACGCTGACCGCCTACCACGGCGAGCGCCACACCACGCAGTACCAATCGATCCCGAGCGGACCGCAGCTCAACCCCACCCACGCCGGCGGGGTGATCGTGCTGGAAAGGAAATATCAGGGCATTGACACTCGCTGGAAGCATGAGGATACTCTCGCCTCGTTACCGGTAACACTGATCGGCGGTCTGGATTATGAAACCATGACCGAACGCCGGCAGGGGTTCGAAAACTTTATTCTGCGAGACGGCAAAGTGGACTACGGCGAGAAAGGCGACCAGCGGCGCAACGAGAAGAACCGCATCTGGAACCTGGATCCTTACCTGCAAACTTCCTGGCAACTGACGCCGCACTGGACGCTGGACGCCGGCCTGCGCTACAGCACGGTCAGCTTCGATTCGACCGACTACTACATCACCCCGCGCAACGGCGATGACAGCGGCAGCAAACGCTATCACCAGTGGCTGCCGATGGGCTCGCTCAACTACAAAATCAGCCCGGCGTGGAACGTCTATCTCTCCGCCGGCCGCGGCTTCGAAACCCCGACCATCAACGAACTCTCCTACCGTCCCGACGGCCAGGCGGGTCTCAACATCGGCCTGCAACCATCCACCAGCGACACCGTCGAACTGGGCAGCAAACTGCGCCTCGGCAACGGCCTGGTGAGCGCTGCCCTGTTCCAGACCGATACCGACAACGAGCTGGTGGTGGCGGAAAGCAGCGGCGGGCGTACCAGCTACGCCAACGCCGGCAAGACCCGGCGGCGCGGTCTGGAGCTGGCGCTGGATCAGGAGTTCGCGTTGGACTGGCGCCTGCATATGGCCTGGACGCTGCTGGACGCCACCTACCGCAGCGAGATGTGCGGCAAAGCCGTTTGTACCCCGGCCCAAACCATTCCCGCCGGCAACCGCCTGCCGGGCATCGCCCGCAACATGGGCTACGCCTCGCTGGCCTATGCGCCGCCGGAAGGCTGGCACGCCGGGGCGGAGCTGCGCTACATGAGCGACATTCAGGCCAATGACGCCAACAGCGCGCAGGCCCCCGCTTACACCGTGGCCGGCGTGAACGCCGGCTATCGCTTTACCTGGAACCGCTGGGCGCTGGACGTGTTCAGCCGGGTGGACAATGTTTTCGATCGCCGCTACGTCGGTTCGGTGATCGTCAACGAAGGCAACGGCCGCTATTTCGAGCCGGCGCCGGGGCGCAACTGGGGTGGCGGCGCCACCTTGTCTTATCGCTTTGAATAAGGCAAAGCACCTTAAGGTTAAAAAACGGGATGGGTTTTACGTCACCCTAGCGGCTTCTCGCTGAAATAGTAGGGAGAAACCGCGTGTTTTTTGCGATTTGGCTTAATCTCTAAATCGGGGACTTTCATTTTTTGGTAAGGGTATTGCTATGCAAAATAAAGCGTCACTATCGCCGCTTATCGTCATAACGGCGCTGTTTGCCGCGCTGAGCGGGCTCTATCTGCTCGGCGGCGGCATCTGGCTCGCCAAGTTGGGCGGTTCGCTGTATTACATCATCGCCGGGCTGGTGCTGCTGGCGACCTCATGGCTGCTGTTCCGCCGCCGCGCCACCGCGCTGCTGCTGTACGCGGTGTTCCTGTTGGGCACCACCCTTTGGGCCCTGTGGGAAGTCGGCCCGGACTTCTGGGCGCTGACGCCGCGGCTCGACGTTACCTTCTTCTTCGGCCTGTGGCTGGTGCTGCCGTTTATCTACCGCAAGCTGGTCGCTAACGGCAAGTTCGCCTACGGCGCGCTGAGCGCGGCGCTGGTCATCACCGTCATCGCGCTGGCCTATGCCGTGTTCAACGATCCGCAAGAGATCAACGGTACGCTCGACGCCGCGCAGGTACAGCCGAAAGACACCACCGGCGCAGACTGGCCGGCCTATGGCCGCACCCAGGAAGGCACTCGTTATTCGCCGCTGAGCCAGATCAACGACAAAAACGTCGGCCAGCTGCAAGAGGCCTGGCGTTTCCAGACCGGCGATCTGAAGACCGCCAACGATCCGGGCGAGATCACCAACGAAGTCACACCGATCAAGATCCGCGATACCCTTTACATGTGTACCCCGCACCAGAAGCTGTTCGCGCTGGATGCCGCCACCGGTAAAGAGAAGTGGAAATTTGATCCGCAGCTGAAATATAACCCGACCTTCCAGCACATCACCTGCCGCGGCGTGTCTTACCACGAAACCGCTGCGGCTGCGGGCGCCGCCGGCGACGCCGCACCGGCAATGTGCGCGCGCCGCATCATTCTGCCGGTCAACGACGGCCGTCTATTCGCGCTGGATGCCGAAACCGGTAAACCGTGCCCAGACTTCGCCAACAACGGCGAGCTGAATCTGCAGAGCAACATGCCGTATGCGACGCCGGGCCACTACGAGCCGACTTCGCCGCCGGTGATCACCGATAACGTGATCGTCGTCGCCGGCGCCGTGACCGACAACTACTCCAACCGCGAGCCTTCCGGCGTGATCCGTGGCTTCGACGTCAACAGCGGCAAGCTGCTGTGGGCCTTCGATCCGGGCGCGAAAGATCCGAACGCCATCCCGGCGGACGAGCATCACTTCGTGCCGAACTCGCCGAACTCCTGGGCACCGGCCGCTTATGACGCCAAGCTGGATATCGTTTATCTGCCGATGGGCGTCGCCACGCCGGACATCTGGGGCGGCGATCGCACCCCGGAAATGGAGCGCTACGCCAGCGGCCTGTTGGCGCTGAACGCCTCTACCGGTAAGCTGGTCTGGTTCTATCAGACGGTCCACCACGATCTGTGGGATATGGACGTGCCGGCGCAGCCGACCCTGGCGGACATTACCGACAAGAGCGGCAAAAAAGTGCCGGTCATCTATGTGCCGACCAAAACCGGCAACATCTTCGTGCTGAACCGCACCAACGGCGAGCTGGTAGTGCCGGCGCCGGAGAAACCGGTACCGCAGGGCCCGGCCAAGGGCGATCGCCTGTCGCCGACCCAGCCGTTCTCCGAGCTGACCTTCCGTCCTGAGAAGAAACTGACCGGCGCGGACATGTGGGGCGCGACCATCTATGACCAACTGGTCTGCCGCGTGATGTTCCACAGCCTGCGTTATGAAGGCACCTTCACCCCGCCTTCCGAGCAGGGCACGCTGGTGTTCCCGGGGAACCTGGGCATGTTCGAATGGGGCGGCCTGGCCGTCGATACCGATCGCGAAATCGCCATCGCCAACCCGATCGCGCTGCCGTTCGTTTCCAAACTGATCCCACGCGGCCCAGGCAACCCGATTGAGCCGCCGGAAGGCGACAAAGGCGGCAGCGGCACCGAAACCGGTATCCAGCCGCAGTATGGCGTGCCGTTCGGCGTCACCCTGAACCCGTTCCTGTCACCGTTCGGCCTGCCGTGCAAACAGCCGGCCTGGGGTTACATTTCCGCCGTTGATCTGAAAACCAACGACATCGTGTGGAAAAAACGCATCGGCACCGTGCGCGACAGCTCACCGCTGCCGCTGCCGTTCAAAATGGGCATGCCGATGCTGGGCGGCCCGGTGACCACCGCCGGTAACGTGTTCTTCATCGGCGCCACCGCAGACAACTACCTGCGCGCCTTCAGCGTGACCAACGGTGAAAAACTGTGGGAAGCGCGTTTGCCGGCCGGCGGCCAGGCGACGCCGATGACCTATGAGGTCAACGGCAAGCAGTACGTGCTGATCTTCGCCGGCGGCCACGGTTCCTTCGGCACCAAGCTGGGCGACTATGTGATCGCGTACGCTCTGCCCGATCAGAAGTAACCGTCTGGGTTAATACTCCGCAAAGCACGCCGCAAGGCGTGCTTTTTCTTTTTATGCCCCGCCGAAACGCCCGCCCGCAATACCCCTATTTTTTTCATCTTCATTATTGATAATAATTATCATTCGCAATATTATGGCTTTGTGGCCAGGCAGTGGCCCGCAATCCTTCTCCAGCTTAATGGGCAATACGGCAGTCGGCCGCCTTCAGGCGGCCTTATTCGGAGGCGCATGGTCGACCATACTCGGAAACATCGAAAGAAAATCCTGCAAGCGGCGGTGAAAACGCGGCGCGCCGGCGTAGCGTTCGTGCCGGCCTTTCCCTCCGCCCCGTCTTTTGTCGGTTTGCCTCACCAGACGCAAGCCGTGCTGGTACATTTGATCGGCCATGATGACGCACAGGAGGAACATGAATGAACCTGCAGCCCTTTACCGCCATGCTGATGTTTGCCTACGTGCTGCTGATGGTGCCGCTGCTCTACGTCATCGACAGCCGGCTGAGCGCCAGCAGGCTGGTGCGCAAAGCCACGCAAAACGTCATCATCATCGCGTTGACCCTGCTGTTCTTCAGCGCGATGACGCTGCTGTATTGACGCCCCCCGGCCGCTTACCCTTGCGGCCGCTCTACGGTGTTCAATCCGCCCAAGCGCAGCCAGCGGTAGAGATCCGCGTTGCGTTTGAACCCCAGCTTCCTCATCGCCGCCTGCTTGTGGTTGCTGACGGTTTTCACGCTCAGACGCAGGTTGCGCGCGATGGTGGCCTGCGGTAATTCACTGGCCAGATAGCGCATCACATCCCGTTCGCGGCGAGTAATGCGCTGACGTTCACACCAATAGCAACGGTGTGCGACATCGCCATGCGCCCGCGCCGTCAGTGCTCGCTCCAACTGGCGTAATACGCTGCCCGGCGAGTCGTTGCGGAAAATGACGCCCGTTTCGCTGGCGCAGCGCGGGTTCTCGCGCCAACGGGTATCGTCCGGCACACGCAACGCAAAGTTCATCGGCCGGCCGTCGCTCGCTGACCGCAGGCAGAAACGCGCCTGCCAGTCCCGCGCCACGGACTGAAACACCATATCCGCCCGGTGCGCCAGGGCGGCGTCGAGCAATTGCACCCGTATGCCGCGACGCGCGAAATACGGCAGCAGCAGTTGCTGCAAACCGTCAATAAAGAAACGGTCATTATCGATAAACGCCAGAGTGATGGTGCTTTCCATCGGCACGCTCCCTTTGAAATAATCCTTCCCGGCCGCCGCCATGACACAGCGCCGTATCGTGGCGGCGCGCGGCGGGATAATGCGGCTACGGCAGCGCCAAAATGGCGACCGATTGGCCCGAATAATTGCCGGCCTTGATGGTGCCCGTCACGCCGAGCGTGGAGGTGATCGGCACCGTGACCCCGCGCGTATCCGCAGTGAACTGATACCCCAGGTTGCCCAGGGCGCCGTTGATGCGCAGCGTGCTGTAGACGCCGGAGCTCCCCAGATCCAGGCGGCCATTGCTGCCGACGCGGATATACATGACGATGTTCATCTTCTGCGAGCAAACCACGCGCAGGCTGCCGCGCGCCGTGTTGCCCGCCAATTCGGTATCCGGCAATACGCCGTGGTTCAGATCGAGCTGTTGCTCATCGATGCCGCACACCCCGACCGGCGGCGGCGCGATGCCGCAGACGCTGCTCGGCATCAGCCGTGCGCTGGACCCCACAACGGCGGAACCGGAACTGGTGGTATAAAACAGCCCCACGCACTCCTGAGTGATGGGATCGCCCACATGTGAGGTGTTGCCGCTAATCGGCAACGGGTAATAGCGCTGGTAATAGCTGCTGAGTTCCCCCATCGTCTTCAGTTTGGTGATCTGCGGATGTGCGGAGGAACCGACAACCGAAGCCGATGGCGTCACATTGGTGCTGCCGCCGGTGTTGGCGCTGGTGTGGCGGTGGTTGATCCCGATCGCACACTGGCTTTTCTGATAGCAAGGGTTTGGCGACGGATCATCCGTATCCCAGCTCTCAAGCACATACTCATATTGGGCGTCACTGGGGGAACCGCTGCTTTTGGTCACGTAGGAGTAAATTTGCGCCGAGCACAGCCCCGGCAGCAGGCCGAGCAGTAAGTACATCGCGCTGAAGTGAACACGCTGCATCGCGTCATATCCTTATTCTGTTTTGCCGGAACCCGGCGCTCATTGGTAGTCCAGACTGAAAGTCGCAATGGCGCTGAAAGCGCCGCGGCCGAGGGTTCGCTTTGCCAACGCTTCCGGTTCGCCGCGCACATAGGCCTGTATGCCAATCACCGTGCCGCCGTCCTGCAACGGGTACTTGCCGCCGGCGCTGTTGAGCGGCAAAGGCTGCCCCTGCAGCGTCTCCATACCGATGGCGATCCCGCGCGCCTGGCTGCTCGCCGCCAGCGCCAGCAGCCCCGGCAGCTGCGCATTCTCCGTTCCTTTGAAGGTGATCGACACCGTCTTGCCCAGGCTGAGATCGCACTGCGCCAACCGCAGCTCGAAAGGTTGCCCCTGCGTGCGCTGGTTCAGGTACAGGTACTTGTCGACCAGCGTGCCGAAATCCAGCTCGATGTCTTCGTCGCCCGGCTGAATAACGCAGGGTTCCGCCACCAGCGCACCGCGCATGCGTAGATTGTCTGCGGCCTGCGCGGCCCCGTTCACGCCCAGCGCCAACAGCACCAGGCCGATAACGCCCCGGCCGCCTTGCGTTGTTTTCACGCTCGCCTCCTCCTTCATTGATACTCGGCCCGCAGCGTCGCCGTGGCCTCGAACGCGCCTTCCGTCAGGGTTTCACCCGATTTGCCGACCGGTACCGCCTCCAGCACCGGCGGCTTGGCCGGATCGACAGGCAGCGCGCTGCCCACTTTGAACGGCTGTGCGTTCTGGTAAATGCGGATGCCCAGATAGCGCCGGTCGGTTTGCACCGCCGCTTCGTCAAACGTCGCGGCGGTGCCGGTCAGGCTCAACAGCATGTCCCATTTGCCGATCCCCGGTTCGCAGCGAATGCGGTAACCGATATTTTGCCGATAGTTCACGCCATCAACCTTGTTAATGCCGACGCGATCGCCGAAGTTCACGTCGATGATCCCGTCATCGTTAATGGTGCAGGGCGGCGGTTCGATCAGCGTGCCGCGAAACTGCATATCGACCGTTTTCTCCGCCCAGGCGAAATGGCACGCCATCCCGGCGCACAGCAGCACGCTCGCCGTAAAACGTAGTTTCATGCTCTCGCTCCCGCGTTACTGGTAATCCACCTTCATGGTGGCGCCCGCGGTGAACTCGCCCGCCGCCAGTTTGGCTGTGGCCGACTTCACCGGCACCGCTTCAAGCGTCGGCGCGGTCGGGTAGGTAAAGTTCAACCACTGGTTGATCGGCCAACGGCGGCCACCGCTCATCAACGCAATGCCCAACCCGTCTTTACTGGTGCGCAGCAGCTGGCCGTCGAAACCGCTCGCCGTCCCCTGTACCTGCAGCTTGAGCCCGTTGCTGCTCTGCCCGCTGCACGTCAGCGTGTAACTCACCGCCCGCCGATAGTTGACGCCATCGATGCGGGTGGTCATCACTTCGTCGCCAAAATCCACTTCGATCGGCCGCCCGCCATTGATGATGCAGGGTGGAGAAAGCACGGTGACCCGCACGTTCACCGTGGTCGCCTGAGCCGGCGGAAGGCCCAGCGCCAGCAGCCCCGCCAACCCAATCAGCGCCCGGCCCCGTGTTATCCTCAGCACCATGTCCTCGCCTCAGTCATAGTTCAGCCTAAAGTCCACCGTCGCCCGATAAGCGCCGGCCATCAACGGCGCCGCAGTCCGCTCCGGTGCCACGCTGTAGCTCAGCGCGTCTTGCCCCGGCGTCAACAGCAGCGGCTCGCCGCGGCTCCCCAGCCGAACGTCGCGGCCACGGCCATCACGCAGGCGCAGCCCCATCCCGGAAACGCCCTGCGCCTTCACCAGCTGCGGGTTGTCGCTGTCCGCCACCGAGGCGAAGCTGACCGTCACCGCCGGCTGATTCGGCGCCCAAACCAGCGCGCCGGTGCGCGCATCACGCTGGCCGCCCGGGGTGCGCAGGCAATCCATCAAACGCAGCTCGAACGCCACCGGCCGCCCGCGATCGCCGGCCTGGCGCATGCGCGCGGTGCCGGTCTCACCCAGCCAGATCTCCTGCCGCGCGCTGGTCATCTCCAGTCGACAGGCGCTCTCCGTCAGCGCGCCGTACACCTGCAGCACGCCATGGGCGCCCTCCACCTGCCAGTTGTCCACCACGTCGGCCTGCGCCGAAGGCATCGCGACCACGCCAAGGCTGAGCGCCAGCATCAACGCGCGCTCGCCGACCTTTCTCCGTTCTCGTTTCATCCTTTTCCCCTGAATGGCTCTCCCGTCGACACCGCCCGCTCACGGTGGGTCATGACGCCGCCCGTTTTTCCGGCACCACCTTGCAGCTCGCGCCGCTGCAGCTGAAGCTCAGCTGCGGCCGGCCGCCGTAATCGTTGATATAGGTCAGCACCGGGCTGCCGCCCAGCCCCGCAGCGCCTACGGTCAGGCGCGCCTGGCTCTTCGGCGCGATCATGAAGGGCTCAAACCCTTTCACGCCCTCACCGCCCTTTTTGCTGCCCGCATCGACGATGGTGATGTAGTACGGCGTCGGGTTATTGACCTGGTAACTCTCCCCTTGCCGCGTCAGCGTCAGCTGCTCCTGCCATGGCGTCGCCATGTCGGTGCGGCTCGGCACGATCGCCGCCGGGCGATAAAACAGCTTGATGCGCGTCTGCAGCGCGATCTGCAGCGTATTGGGCTTGTTGCTCTTCGGCGGTATCTCGCGCAGGTTGAAGTAGTACAGCGTCTCCCTGTCCTGCGGCAGCTGTCTTGCCGCCGGCAACGCCTGAATCTTGATCTGGCTCGGCTTACCCGGCTCGATGCGCTGCACCGGCGGCAATACCACCAGCGGGCTGTGGATTTTGTTGCCCTGCTCGTCCTCCAGCCACCCCTGCGCCAGGTACGGCAGCTGCTTATTCTGATTGCTGAGATTGAGGCTGACCGAGTTCTGGCCGCCGTCGAAGATCACCCGGGTACGGTCGAGCGCGATCGCCGCCTGCGCGTGCTGCGACACCGTGGCGCCCAACAGCGCGAACGCCGCTGCGGTTTTCAGAGAAAAAATTTGCATGTTGTCGATAACTCCAGATTCAGGGTGATGGGTTTATTCAACCGGGGCCGATTGCGCCGCGGCGATCGGCCGACACGGCAGCAGCAGCGTGCGCGTCAGCATGTCGGCCGGCAGCGTTGCCGGCAGCTGCACCTGGCACTGCGCCGCGCCGCTCCAGTGCAGCGTCATGCTCTCACCGGCTCTGACGCCGCTCAGGTACACGCTGCCGCCGTCATTGACGATGCCGGTCTCTTGTTTGCGGGCGTTCAGCACCGTGGCGCCGAACGGCGGCGTGCTGCCGTCCGCCAGTTTGACGATCGCCATCGCTTTCTCGCCGGCGATAACGTCAAACTGACGGTAGCCGATCGCGCCTTCGGTCAGGGTGGCCTGCACCACCGAGCGGGTGGCTTCGGCGTTGTCGCCCAGTTTGTCCAGATCGATGCTGGCCTTGTTGCGGTAGTAGCTGTTGACGTCCGCCACCACCGCCTTGCCGAAGCGGTTGGTGCGAACGGTGCTGCCGTAGCCGCGCACCGGCACCCCGCCCACGCCGTTGGTGTCCAGCAGCAGGCGCGTGCCGCCGATCATGCCGACGCGGTGCAATGCGCCGCCCTCCGGCGTCAGCGTCGCGCCGCCCTGCGCGGACACCCCCACGGCGCTGTAGCGCCCTTCCTGATAGCTGGCGTTGGCGCTCAGGCGCGCCGCATCACCCTCGTGGTTGTAGTAGCCGCTCAGGTTGGCACCATGACGGGCGCTGCCGGCGCTCAGTTGGTAATTGTTGTGTTCATCGACTCGCTGGTAGTAACCCACCCGGTTCGTGGTGTCGTTACGGTTCACCGTGCTGTTGTAGCTGAGCGTGGCGCCGTTGCCCCACGGCATCGACAGCGACAGGTACACGCCGTCGTCGTTGGTGTCGTTGTAACGGTTGCGATAGGCCGACAGCGACAGGTTCAGGTTTTTTATCTCGCCGAGATCGAAGTAGCTCGACAGCGTCAGGTTGTAACGGTCGTTGGACGGGCGATCCCAATAGGTCTGGTGGCTGTAGTTGAGGTAGCTGCTCAGCCCCCAGTCGCGGAACTGCTTGTTGAAGGTGATGGTGTACATCTCCTTGTTGTTGCCGACCCGGCTGCCGTAATAGCGCGCGTCGAGATACTCGCTCATGCTCATGAAGTCCTCTTCCGAGAAGCGATAGCCGGCGAAGGTGACCTGACTGTCCAGCTCGTCGAACGTTTTCGAATAGCTCACCCGGTAAGAGCCGCCGCTGAGCGTCTCGTCTCGCTGCGGCAACCGCGCCCGCGACTGGGTGGCGTCGAACGACAGCGCGCCGAACATCATCAGATCGCGGCCGACCCCCAATGACAGCGCGTTATAGTCGCCGCCCAGCAACGCACCGCCATACAGCGACCAACCGTTGCTGACGCCCCAGGAAAACTCGCCGGTGCCGAACAGCGGCCCGCGTGAATGGTGTTGCCAGTCCGACGGTTTGCCGGCGGCCAGTTTGAAGCGCCACGATCCGGGGCGCGTCAGGTAAGGAATGCTGGCGGTATTGACCTTGAACGCTTGCACGCCGCCGTCCTGTTCCTCCACCCGCACGTCCAGCTCGCCGGTGACGGCGTCGTTGATGTCCTGAATGCGAAACGGCCCCGCCGCCACCTGGGTTTCATAGATCACCCGCCCCTGCTGGCTGATGGTCACCTTGGCGTTGGTCTTGGCGACCCCAACCACCTCAGGCGCATAGCCGCGCAGGTTGGGAGGCAGCATGTTGTCGTCCGACACCAGGCTCACCCCCGAGAAACGAAAGCTGTCGAAAATGCCCGAATCCAGATAGTCCTCGCCGAGCGTCAGGCGCGAGCGCAGCGCGGAAACGGCCCGATAGGCGTAATAGCGGCTCCAATCCAGGCGTTTTTCCGTGGATTGCCCGCTGCCGGTCTGATGATTGACCTGCCCCTGCCAGTCGGCGCGCAGACGCCACGCGCCCAGGTTGGCGCCGGCGGTGCCGTTGCCGCTGACGCTGTAACCACGCGTGCCGCCCTGCTGCTGCTGTCGGCTTTGTGCGTTGACGTTGTAATCGAACAGCAGCCCTGGAATGCCCTCATCCCAGCGCGACGGCGGATCCCAGTCATCCGAGCTGTATTCCAGGTAAGCCTGCGGCACGCTCAGGTACAGCGTCCCCGTCGCCAGATCGCCCCGCGACACCATGCCTTTCAGGCTGGACTCATCCAGACACTCGCCCTGATGCCACCAGGTGAGCGATTGCATCGCCGCCGATTTCAGCCCAAGCTGATCGACCAACGCTTTAGCGACGCAGGCGCGGCTGCCGGCAGGATCGTTGTCCGGCGGATAAAAAGCGATTTTCTGCTCGGGCAACTCGCTTTTATTGAGATGAACCACCATGCCGTAACTTCCCGGCATAATGTATCCGCTGCGGGAAAATTGGCTTAGGTCGATATTTTTGCGATCGTTCACGTCCAAAATGTCGGCATTAAACTGAACGCCATCTTCGGCATAGACCCGCGTTGATGAACTTCCCAGCGCCAGCGTGATACATAATCCCAGCACCTGAAAACGAAATAGCTTCCCAGCAGGCGAAAACATCATATCCCTAACCTTATATCGTATAATTCTGGCGTTGCGGCTTGCCGCAATAACAGCGCTCAGTAATAATCCAGCTTGAACCGCACGGCGGAAAAATAGCTTCCCGCACGCATCGGCTGGTTATTGGCAACCAATTTAATGGAGTAATTGAGCGACATGTTGCCCGGCGTTATATCGCCCAGCGGCAATGGCCGGCCAGGCGCGGCGATATTCCCCAGGTCATCGGATATTTGCAGCGCGATGCCTTTCGCCTCACCGTGCACGCCGAATAAGTCGCCGTCGGCGTCGCCGTCGAAAACCACCTGAAACTGTCGCCAGTCCGGTAAATTCGGCTTTGGACGCTCAAGCGTGCAGTTGATTAATTCGATGGTGAATGGGTGCGTATTCCCTAAGCCGTCGCGCATAATATTTCCCGTCGGCATCACAGCCATATCGATAGTCTGCTCGCGGCTGCCGGCGGCAATCGCACAAGCGGTATCAATAATGGCTCCTTGCATATTTACGCGCCCCCAACCTTGAGAGCCGGACGCCGCCGACACGGCCGGGCTCATCAGCGTGGCCATCAATATGCAAGGAGACACTAAAGGGTGAATAAACCGGCGCATTAAACCTCCTGACACTTGCCTTCCCTCCAGGGAAAATGCATGCGGGGGCTCCCGCATGCAAAAAGTCACGCCAATGGCGCAGGCTTACTGGTAAGCCAGCTTGAAATCGGCCACGGCGGTGAAGTCGCCCGGAACCACGGCGGAGGAAGCGCCGTCGCCCTGCAGGTAAGCCGCGAAGCGCAGCGTGTTGGTGCCGGTACCCAGGTTCTGTGGAGCCGTTGCGGTGCCCAGCTTGATCGGGTTGCTGGCGGTGTCGGTGATGGCGATGCTGGCGCCGCTGGCGGTGCCGACGATGCCCAGCAGGTCCTTGTTGGCGGTAGAGGCTTTGCCTTCGAAGGTGGTGGTGACAGTTTTCAGCGTCGAGTTGTCGCACTGTTCCAGCTTAATATCGAACTGGCGCGGCGCTGATTTGCCGCCATTTTTCAACGCAACGTTGGACACCTGGCCCATATCCACGGTCTGGTCCACGGTCTCGGGAGAAATGGAGCAAGGCGCATCAATAATGGAACCGGTAAACGTCACTTTGCCATGCCCTTGATCGGCAGCATGCGCCAGAGAAGAAACGCCAAACGCCAGAACTGCTGTCAGCATGATTTTGTTCAGTTTCATAATTCACTTATTCCTTTAATTTATGTAAAAAGCGCAGGATCTCTCCCGTTCCTTTAACAGTTATTTATACAGTCCAGAATTAAAACGGTATTATTCGCAGCCAAAACAAATTCTCGCGATAGTTAAACCGCGACTTTCATTTCACCATCACTCGTTTTAGGTACTCAGCGAAACCCATGCTGATGAGGAAGAAAAATAATCAAACCCGTGAACTTCCGTGAATATTTACCGTTCCACGGATAATTCAACTAAGATTCAACTCACTCGTTTGTTTCGGCCCAAATATTGTTACAAAAACCGTCACAATTTGAAAAGCCATTCCCGCCAAAAGCAATAAATACGAGATATAAGCCCAAAAACCACAGGGCAAATATATTTTTTCGAGACAACAGATCGTAAAATTAATAACCTCAGTCGATTATCTCGTAAAATATATATCATGCGACATTATTGATCGCCTTTTTTCTATTTGCGTTATAATGATTCGGAAATGGAAAGGGAGGCTTATCAATTCGGTCTGGTGAAAACCAGCACCGGGCAGTAAACCATGGAGAAAAACAATGAAGCACAGCCATTACATACAGCAGGCTGAACATTTAGCCACCCCATTACCGCTCCCGATACATGAACGTCGCAGGTTTATAGCAGCGGAAATATCGGGTTCAGGCAGGCGTTCGCTACCGGTTCAGGAAGGGTATTGCCGGGACAGGGCATTATTTTCCGGGCGACGCTTATCGTTATATCAAAACTCGGCTGAAGTTTAAGGGAGGCTGACATGATAAAACGCACGTCAAAACAACAAGAATTACAAAACCTGCAGCAGCATTTATTAACGACGCTGCACCGTCTCTGCCCTTCGGCCAACGGCATGGCCCCGCCGCCGCCCGGTGAGTGGCCCACCACTCGTCAGCTGGCCGAGTCCAACGACATCACCATCTATCAGGCGCGCAACTTGCTGTTGAACCTGGCCGGCAGAGGTAAAGTGTTGGTCACGCCGGGGCCGGTCAACAAGTCGTTGCGCTGGTACCCTTCCCTCTGATACACGATTTCGCCTGCCGGCCGCTCAGGGCGCCGGCAGGCTGCGCGCAGGCAAGATTAGCCGGCGTCCGTGCGCCGCACGCGCGGATATTTCCACAGCCAGCGCCCGCTGACCATGCGCCAGTAGAACAAGGCGCCGCGCACCGCCCAATCGAGGAACATCCCCAACCAGACGCCCACCACGCCCATGCCCAGCTCAATGCCCAGCACATAGCCGGCCACCACGCGGCAGCCCCACATGCCGAGCATCGTCACCCACATGGCAAAGCGGGCATCGCGCGCGCCTTTCAGCCCGGCGGGCAATACCCAGGAGGCGGCCCAGATCGGCATAAAGGCGGCGTTTAGCCAGATCAGGGTTTTCACCACCGTTTTCACGTCATCCTGCGAGGTGTAAAACGCGGCGAACACCCCGGCCAGCGGCGCCGTGCCCCAAGCGATGGCGGTCAGCCCGAGGGTCGAAAGCCAGAAAATATGGCGCAGCTGCCGCTCCGCCTGACCTATCTCGCCTTTGCCGAGCCGCCGGCCGACGATGATGGTCGAGGCCGATCCCAGGGCGTTGCCCGGCAAGTTGATCAGTGAAGCGATGGAGAAGGCGATGAAGTTACCGGCGATCACGTTGGTGCCCATGCCGGCGACGAACATCTGCGTCAACAGCTTGCCGCCGTTGAACAACACCGATTCGACGCTGGCGGGAATGCCGATCCCCAGCACTTCCCACAGGATGCTCATTTTCAGCGGTGTGAAATAGCTTTTCAGCGTGATGTGCAGCGCCGGGTTAAAACCGATCGCCAGCACATAGAGGATGGCGATCGCGCCGATGTAGCGGGAAATCGTCAGCCCCAGCCCGGCGCCGACGAAGCCCAGACCGTGCCAACCCAGCATGCCGTAGATCAGGATGCTGCTGATGATGATATTGAGGATATTCATGCCGCCATTGATCAGCAGCGGGATCTTGGTGTTGCCCGCGCCGCGCAGCGCGCCGCTGCCGATCAGCGCAATCGCCGCCGCCGGGTAGCTCCACACCGTGGTTTGCAGGTAAGAGAGCGCCAACGCTTTCACTTCCGGCGAGGCCGCACCGGCGATCACATCGATGATCTGCTCGCCCGCCAGATGAATGCCCGCCGCCAGCAACAGCGCCACGGCGGTCATCAGCACCAGCGACTGGCGCGCCGCGGCCCGCGCCCGCCGGCGATCGCGCTTGCCGAGGCTGAAGGCCACCACCACGGTAGTGCCGAGATCCACCGCGGCAAAAAAGGCGATGATCACCATGTTGAAGCTGTCTGCCAGCCCCACCCCGGCCATCGCCTCTTTACCGAGCCAGCTCACCAGAAAGGTGCTCAGCACCCCCATCAGCAAAACACAGGCGTTTTCCAGAAAGATCGGCACCGCCAGCGGCGTGATCTCGCGCCAAAACAGTACGCGGTAACTTTTCCGTTTGGCATACCAGGGCGTATTTTCCACGCGCTGACGCAGGGCGGCATACAGGTTCAAGATGGGCTCGATGGGTAAAAGTGAAACATCATTTCAAATGATGAGCGATAAATCGTTATCCTGCAAAGAATTTTTGGGCGCCCATGACGAGCGCCCGAAAGGGGGACGGCAACGCTACTCCATGTAGTCTTCCTGATCGGCCTGCGCCGCCGCGATAAAGCGCGCCGTGCTGCGGCTGAGCGCGGCGCATTTTTCCGTCAGCAGTTGATTATCCTGTTGCAGGGTCAGGTAACGCGCCTGAGTGAGCGCCGGTAACTGCCGATACCCGGCCGCATGCGTATCCCAGCCGCGATGCTGCGCCGCACGCATCGCGGTGCGCTGCAGTTTCACGTCGTCCGGCACCTCGCTGCGCCCGCAGTCCACACGCAGAAAGTGCCCGCCGGCGAGCATCGATGCGATATGATCCAACTGCGCCTGCAGCGGCGGCGCCGGCTTATGCGCCGTCTGCTGGCAACCCGCAAGCAGCAGCAACGCCACCGCGCCGCAAAGAGAAGTGCGAAACAGAGTAGACATGAAAGCCCCCGGAAAAGCGGTAGATGATGTGATGATCTTAGGCGAGCAGATGCCGGGCGGCAAGGCGAGCGGCACGCTCAGCGCCGACCGTTGCTGACCTTGGTGGCGCGGGCGGGGTTGCCGGCAACGAATTCCAGCGTGGGGGAATAGTAAAACGGCAGCCAGGCGTTATAGCCGCTCTCCCACTCCCATTTGACCGGGCAGGGCCACAGCATGTCTTCATGCAGGATGTAATAGATCCACCGCCCGGGCGGACGGCGCGGTTTACGCATTTTCATAACGGATACAACGGCCTGATGGCGTGCGATAAGATCAACTGCTGCATTTTACCGCGATTTCGGCCGCGGGGACAGCCTGCGTTGCCCTGCGTAGGTCAGCCGTTGCTCGCCGGGTCACCGCTCGCCGCCCCCAGCACCACTACCCTATCTGCCGAGTCGATCGTCGACTTTCTGTGGGCGACAATCACGCGCGTGATATTCAATGAAGATATCGCCCGGTTGATTGCCAATTCATTCTCAACGTCCAGATGGCTGGTCGCTTCATCCATAAACAGCACGCTCGGCCGCCGGTAGAGCGCACGCGCAATAAACAAGCGTTGTTTTTGCCCGCCGGAGATGCCGTTCCCCAACTCGCCAATCAGGGTTTCGTAGCCCATCGGCATCTGCATGATTTCATCGTGAATGTTGCTGTGCACCGCACAAGCGACAATCAACGCCTTATCGGCATTGACCTCGAAACCGCTGATGTTTTCCGCGATGGAGCCGGAGAACAGCCGGTCGTCCTGCAGCACGCAGGCGATCGCATTACGGTAGTTATTCACCCCCACTTTATGGATATCCATAGAGTCGGCCAATATTTGGCCTGAGGTCGGGCTGAGCAAGCCGCACATCACCTTCAGCAACGTGGTCTTCCCGGCGCCGGAGACCCCCACCACGGCCACGCTTTCACCGGCCGCAATGCACATGTCCAGATCTTTAAATATCGGCCGGGACAGCGCGTCATATTGATAGGTGAGGTTTTTAACCTCGACGGCAACGCCCTTGCCCGGTTGAAATATCTGCCGCGGCGCGGATTCCGGCTCCGCATCGGTAAACACAATGTCGGATATCCTCTCATTATGCAGCGACAGCATGCGCAGCCCGATCGCCAGATCGATCAGGTTGGAAGCCCGCTGCGAGAACTGGCCGCGGTAGGCGTTGAACGCCATAAACATGCCGAGCGTCATCGAGTTGTCGATGACCATCATGGCACCGAGCCAAAGTATCGCCACCTGATCGAGCGTGGTGATGAAGGTGTTGATCCCGCCGAACATCATATTGAATCGGGTGATTTTGATATTGGTATTGGCCGCATCGACGTTCAAATTGAGCCAATAGCTGGAGCGCGTGTCCTTGATGCCGAGCGCTTTGACCGTAGAGACGCCGTACAGCGTCTCCATGAAATGGGAATTGGCCTTGGCCGCCTTGACGATTTGTTCTTCCGAGAATTGGCGGTAGGTTCGGTAAGTCATCATCCTGATGAGGATATAGACCAAGGTGAAGCCTGACACAACCCAGACCAGCCATCCGCCGTAGACCATCATCATCACGAACAGGCCAACCGTCATGATGCCGTCGATGATCCCGCTGACGATATTATTGGTAAAGGTGGTTCTGATCGCATCCAACGAGGAAAATCGCGATTGAATATCCCCCAGGTGCCGTTTCTCGAAAAAATCCAGCGGCAGCTTTAACAGATGCTCGAACAGCGTTGTCTTCCACTGAATGTCGGTCAGCGTCCCCAGTACGATGGAAATCCAGGCTCTGGCAATACTGACCACGGCGCGAAACAGGGTGAAGAAGATCAGCCCCAAACAAATGACCGTCAGCAAACTGTAGTCGTGCGCCTGAATGACATGGTCGGTCACCAGTTGGGTCCCCACGGGCAGCAGCAGGTTGACCGACTCAATGACGATAGATAACGCAAAAATCTTGAGCAGCGTCCCCGGCAGCCCCTCGATGTTTTTCATCAAATCCAGCAGGCGCAAGCGGGTCTTTAGCGTCTCTTTCTGAAACGCCCTGTCGGGCCACAGCTCCAGCGCAATGCCGGTAAAATGATTCGACATCTCTTGCAGGCCGATCACTCTGCGCCCGAAGGCGGGATCGTGGATCACAAAGCTGGCGCGGCGAACCTTCACCAGCACCACGAAATGGTTCATGTTCCAATGCAATACGCAGGGCGTTTTCAACTGGTTGACTTCATCGATGTCCAATGACAGCGCGCGCGTCTTGAGCTGAATCTGCGAGGCGATTTGTGAAATGGTACCCAGGGTCGCGCCTTGGGTGGAGATGCCGAATCGCTGCCGCAGGCTCAGCATGTCCACATTAAACCCGTAATAGGATGAAATCATGGCGAGGCACGCCAGGCCGCATTCAGATGACTCCGACTGCAAGATGCTCGGCACCCGTTTGCGCAGAGAGAAGATTAACTTCTCGTTGATCCGTTCAAAGAGATTATGATCCTTCATCGACTCTCCCCACCACGCTGTTTTTTATGTCATACAAAGGCGCTACCGCCCATTGATAAAGCGGTTTCTTATCCAGAAAGACAATCACTCTGGCCTGCAGCCCGCTGCTGATTTCCAGATATTTTCCTTTGTCGCTGAATTGCGTATCGCTAATGGACGCCAACACTTTGTAGTAGGCGTTCCTCTCCCTTTTATTGCCGCTGCTGTATTCCGACATCTCCTGCGGCGAAGCCGGAACAGAGGAGATCGACTCAATTCGCCCCGGGAACTGACCGAATTTGTCCGAGGGAAAAGCTTCGTAGCGAATGTTGATGCCATCGCCGATTTTTACGTAGGGCAAACTGTTATTCGGCAGCCACAACACCAGGTAATATTTGATGTTTTCAATCGGCTTGATCTGCGCCAGGCTGCTGCCGCTCTCGACCACCTGCCCGGCGGTCACGCTCAGAGACTCGATTTTCCCTTTCAGGGGCGCTTTGATGATCACCTGGTCGCCAGCATTGGATTCCGCCAATTGACGTTGCAATTCGCTGCGTTGCGATTCGCTTTGCGAAATTTGATTGTCGTAATCGGCGGCGCGAATAAGCAGATCGCTGCGCAACTGCGACAGCTGGATATTCTGCTGAATCTTTTGGCTGTTGAGCGCCTGATAGGAGCTCTGCTGTTGCTGAAAGAGCGAACGCTGATAGTTCAACTGATCCTTGGTAATCAATCCTTTGGTCAGGTAATGCTCATAGTTTTTTAAACTCTCCCTCATTTTTTCCATGCCGTCTCGGGCATTGAGATTAAGTTTTTCCGTTTCTTTATACGCTAACTCATAGCTATTGATCTGTTTTCTCAGGTTATCCAGCATGGCGTCTTTGTTTTTATTCAGCTTGCTGATAATCGAATCCAGATTGCCAATCTGTTTGTTGATTTCACTGGCGGCGATATGGCTGACATTGCCTGAGGCCGTGCTGCGCGACACATCAATGACGTATAGCGGTTCGTCTTTTTCCACCACATCACCGGCCTGATGAAAAGATCGATTCACGTAGCCATATTGAGAGGAGAAAACGTTGGTCGAATGCGGAATGCTGATCACCTCGCCCTCGACATCGACCCTGCGCGTATACTCACAGAAATAGAGCGCGCCCGCTAAAATAAGAATAAAAATAAAGCACGTAACGGCAATCACATAGCTCGACGCACCGGAAATTAACAGCGCTCTGCCGGTCCATCTTTGACGTTGATAATTAACCGCCTCCTGGCGGAAAATATTTCTGCTCTTATTTTCACTCATAGGAAGAGCCTGCGCATGCCTGACCGAGAGACAGCCGCAGCGAAAATGCTGCGGCCTTGGACAACGATATTGATTTAGCTGATGGTGCCGTTAATCAGCCCATCGAGGCCTTTTTTGGAGTATTCCAGGGTGGTATCCCAGCCGATAACGGCGGCGGCTACGCCGCTGGCTACCCCGCCCAGGATGCCGCCGGCCACCATGCCGACGCCCTGGCCAATGGAACCGACGCCCAGCAGGCCGCCGCCGTCACCGCCGTGCTTACCGCCGATAACGGCGCCCGCCATGCTGCCGACGGAGGCGCCCAAAGCGACCGACGAAACGGCTTCCGCGGCATTCGCGACGGCGCTGCCAATCAGGCCGGCCAGTCCATTGCTCATATCCCAGGAGTAGGCGCCTGACACTTCATTCATTTCGATAACAGACAGTTCTTTCATAGGTTAATCTCCATATTTAAACGGACAAACACCGCCATACATGCGTGTTGTCATTGCATTGGCATCGGCCTGCAGCGCCGGATGCCACCAATAATGTCGCGGGAAAAAACGACATTATATTTTGATGAGGCTCCCTTAATTCTGCGTAATCGTGAATGTCATCACCGCATCGGCCTGTCCGGGGCTAATGTCTCCCGTTTGCTTATATCGCGCCATTAAGGGAATTCTGATCTCTTTTTCTGCAGCGGTGTGATAGTTAATCGGCCGGGAAAAAGCGATCGGATTACGGTTCTCGTCCAAGACTTCTACAGCAACGCCCTTTGCCGCATCGGAGCCGTCGGCAATATCGATCATGCCTACGCCCGGAGAACTTCCCGCCGCTTCAAACGTCACCTGCACCGGAATATTGTCTTCCTGGCATTGCAAGACCACGAAGAAGTTGCGTTCCGAAGAAACCGCGCTGCTGCCGACCCCGTTAAACTCGCTGCGTTTTGGGCTGCCTAAATTCACCGTCTGATTTTTATAATTCAAATCAACCAGGCAACTTTTCTGAATGACCTTCATGCCGGAAATGCTCAAATCCAATACCGAGGTCGAGTCCAGATAATATCTGGCGATAATCTTCCCCCCCATATCGCCGCCGGTTTTTATCGGGCCGGTTTTGATGAACGTCAGCCTGACATCGTTGCGGTTGATCCACGGCGTCAGCAGATTGGGCGAAATCGCCGTATTGAAAGGCACGTTCTTATTGCTCTGCCACAGGTCTGAAATCGTCACCCCTACGCCGTCAATGCCCGTTTCAAACACGCCGGGCAGCGCACTCGGCGTCAGCGGCGACATGGAGCGATAGGCGACCGAGCCCGAACAAAGAAAAGAAAACGTGGTGCCACTGATACTGTTTTCCGTACGAACAGCCAACTGCTCGCCGATTTCAATACGCGGATCCACGGCCAGGGTCAGCAACCCCATGCGGATGGTTTTTGCATTTGTGCTACAGGTGCCGGCATAGGCCAACGTCGTTAGCGTTGCCAGCCACAGCAGGGCGCCGTAACGGAATATCCTGAGAAAAACGTTCATTTTCACTCTCACTTAACAAGTCATGATGGATACCGAGCGAGACTTATTGGCAAACTCCATTGAGGGTTTGGATCCCTGCTGCGGGTTTCTCCGCCGGCAGTTGATAACTGATGCGGCATTGATGCTCGGCATTTCTCCCCCACTGCACGATGAGCCGGCCTTGCTCCGCCATGCCGGACAAATAAACCAACCCATCGCCGCCAATCAGGAACGGCTGCGCCGAATGCCCGGCATCGCGCACGCTGGCGCCCAGAGGGAGAGGAACCCCATGCGGATCCGTGACTCTCATCAAGATCCTGTTGCCGACGTTAGCCTTGAAGTTCGCCCGGCTCACCGCACCGCGGGTCGGAATGACCGACTGATTGGTCAACGCCAGATCGACATCATCCGGTAAACTTTCCACATCAAGACGAATCGAGTTGTTGCGATAAGGCGTGGCGTAAGGAACGATCGCGTAGCCGCGCCAGTCGGTTTTCACCCCGACCTGGTTGCCGACCGCCACATCGCTGGCGCCGGCCGCCGTCACCAGCGCCGCCGTCTCGCCAAAAGGCTGGCCAAAGGTGACGCCGTCTTCGTGAGCGATCACCCCGCCTTTCACCCCATAGTTGACGCGCTGCTGGCTGCGATCGTAGGCGTACCCCGCGACGACTTCGCCGTAAGTCGCGCGCCAGTCAAGATTCGCATTGCCGCTGTTGCCCTGGCCCTGATTGCCATACCCTTCCTGCACGCTCCAGTTGAGGTTATTGCCGGCCAGCGCCGTGCCGTTGAGCCCCGCCGTATGGCTGGTGTTGCCCTTTTGGCTGGTATTGAGGCTGTAAGTGGCGTAGGTATTGCTCAGCCATTTCTCCAATGGCACGCTGATATTGAAGGCAAACAGCTGGTCGCGATCGTAAATACGCCGCTGCCCTCGGTTTGAATCACCGTAAATAGCCTGAGAATTGCGGTTGTAGCTGTAGTTAAAGCCGTAGCTGATGCCATTCCAGCTATTGTTGTAACCCGCCCCCAGCGACTGCATGCTGCGCTCGGAGTTCCAGTAATCTTCGCTGACCGCGCTGAGTGACAGCGAACCGGCCCCCTGCCATAAATTCTGGCTGAGTGTAATCTCGGCGCGGTTCTTGCGGCGATCTATCGGGGCGTAGCGGTTGCCGCCGCGATAGGTATCCAGCACTTCCTGCAGCCCGTAATATCCGCTGGTCGAATAGCGATAGCCGGCAATGGCGAAGTTGGTGCCGGTTTCAACGATGTTTTTGCTGTAGCGCACGCGCCACGACTGGCCATCGCTTTTCGCTTGGTGTTCCTGTTTTGCCCAGGCCTGAGTCACGTCCACCGACAGGGCGCCGAACTCCCCCAGGTTTTTACCTGCTCCCAATGCCAGCGATTGGTACGGACCGGCGAATTGTCCACCGCCATAGAGCGTGAAGCCGGCCGGCAAGCCATAAATCAGGCTGGCCTGCGTGAAGATCTTTTTCTCCACGCTGTGATCGTAGGTGCGGTATTGGCCCGACGTCAGCGAGTATTTCAGGCGTCCTTCGCGTTGCAATACCGGCAAGCTGGCAAAGGGAACGGTCATATGCTGTTCGCTGCCGTCCGCCTCTTTGATAGTCACGTCCAAATCGCCGCTGCCACCGGTCGGATACATGTCGGAAATCTCGAACGCACCCGGCGCGACGTAGCTCTGGTAGATGACATAGCCGTTTTGGCGAATCACCACTTGCGCGTTGCTGCGTGCGATGCCGCGCACCACCGGCGCATAGCCGCGCAGGCTTTCCGGCAACATATCGTCATCGGACGCCAACTGCGCACCGCGAAACGACACGCTGTCGAACACATCGGACGGGCTGCTGCTTTCACCGAGCGTCAGCAAACTCTTCAGCCTGATGATATTGCGCTGGGCGTAGGTATAGACAGTATCCCAACGATCTTCAGACGGCTGCCCTCCGCCGCCGCTGTTGTAGCTCCAGGTGGTATAATTTCGCACCCGCCAGGCGCCCAGATTGAAGCCTGGCCGCAGGTTGAGGTAGTAGCTGCTGGCGCTCTGGGTAAAACGATCGCGCCCCTTGCTGTTGCTGCCGGTGAAGCCATAGTTGAGCAGCATCGCCGGCATCCCTTCGTCCCACAGTTCGGGCGGCACATAGCCGCGTATCCGATTTTCCAACGCCGCCTGGGGAATACTCAGCATCAACCGCTGGCGGTTAAATTGAAATTGCGCCGTGGCCTGCGGAATAGCGGCCAAATTCACGCACTCTTCAGCGCGGTTCAACGCGGGAAATCGCTCGACTTTCACGCCGAGCCGCTGCAGATCCTCCTTCGTCAGGCAAGGCTGCAAACCCGCTTTATCGTCGCCGCCGGGCTTGATGACAAAACGAACTTCACGCGTCTCCATCAGCATGTCATTCACCCAAATATCCACCCGGTACTTGCCGGGCACCTGGTTGCCGTTTTCAAAAACCGACAGGTCGATATGCTGTTGGCCCGAACGCCCCGTTTCCAGCAACGCCGGATTAAAGTAGTCACGAGAAAAGGCAGGATTGGCCATATTGCCGCATACCGCCGTGGTTGCCGTGAATAAGACTACGCGTTTCAGCCAAGCATCCCGCTTCGCTAACATACGCTTGTGCGTTATCATTCATTAGCTCCATTATTGAATTTGTTATTTCCTGCTGTGCCCCTTCCCCAGGCGGTTAAATACCTGACTGATGCTCCTTACCGGTGCCGCCATAGTCATTAATTAATTTCCAGCTGACCGACGATGCGCCGGAAACCGGCACTGAAAACATTTCGCTGCTCATCGGCGCGATATAGGTCACCTCTTTCATTTCACGCCCACCGATGCGAACATAATGAAAGTTCATATAATAAGGCGTGGGATTGGTCAGTTTTAATTCCTTGCCGACGCGTTGCCACGTCAACTGTTGAGCCACATCCTCGGGAACCTGTTTGAGCAACGCCGCGGGGCGATAAATAAGTTTGATGCGCGTTTTCACCGCGATCTGCAACGTGTTAGATTTGGCCGTATGTTCTGTCGAAGGAATGGATTTTATATTCATCCAATACAGGCTCTCTTTATCCTTCGGCAAGTCATCACCAACACGCACGATGCGCAACATATTCTCCTGGTGACCATCCAGGCGGAATAAAGGCGGCGTAATGATAAATGCAATCTTATCGACGCCGCTCTGTTGATTATCCAACCAGGACTGAATCAAATAAGGCTCGCTGTCCGGGTTATCGACGCTGATTGACGCCTCTTTTTTTTCGCCGTTGAAAATCACTCGCGTTCCGCCGACAACCACACCGGCCTGAGCCGTGGAAAAAAACAATAAGAAAACGAAGCCCGCCAGGGCACTGCAGCGACTAAACCGCATAATATTATCTCCGAGGCAATACGGCCCGCTGGAAACCAGCGGGCAAGAAAATATTATCAGTTGTAATTCAGCGTGAAGGTGGCGACACCGTTGGCTTTACCGGCAGTCACATCCGCAAGCGTAGAAATATAACGCGCGGTAAAATCAAGGTTGTTTTTCACGCCGCTGCCGGAGGCCAGCGGATAGGCCGTTGAGGCGGTGTAAAGCGGAAGAACATTGTTAGAAATATCAGACAGCTGGATGCCAACGCCCGTGGCGACATCCGTTTCCTGGGTCAGCTGCAATACGTTGCTGTCGCCATTGTCGGCCGCACCGTCGAACTTAACGGTAGCGCTTTTCACCGTATCAGGACAATCCGTCACTTCCAGCGTAAATTTAGTCGCCGAGGACGTGGATCCCTTGCCACCCGCAAATGCCGTTCGGGCCACGTCGCCCAGAACAACATTTAATGGATTACTCAAGTCATTTGTGACCTTGCATGCGGCATCAACAATATTCCCGGTAAAATTAACCTGCCCGTCTGCCGCCAGGGCCGGTAGAGCACTCGAAAAAGTCGCCGCAACCAATGCCAACACAATCACTTTTTTTTCCATCATGGGTACTTCTCCTTTTGATTAGATAAACTGCAAAATATCCCTATCACGGCTACCCCGTGACAAGGAGAATAGGAGCTCCGCCCCTTTCACAGTTAATTATGCTTGGCTTTCCCTCTTTAGCAATACATAAAATCAATGTAAGAATGAGAAAAGACAATTACCCCAAATCGAATTGGCATCATTCTTATTTTTATTTTAAAAAAACCAAAAAAACGATGTTTCTCGACTCATTAACCTGGGCGAACAGAGAATTATTTTCGCCCAACCTTCACGCTATCGCACGAGCTAATCCACTCATTTCCACCTCAGACGACAAGCAAAAATAACAGGTGCCGTCATAAAAAGTAAAAATATCCCAAGCAGGCCAGATGCCAGCGGCATTTGTATCTTGCAAAGGGGGATCACGCTTCAGCGACAGAGCAAATTTCGGGAGCAGAAAAGCAAAGATAAGAAGATGTGGTGCCATGAGAACGGGCATTTACCGGCACTTCATAAAATAGAAAAACGCTGACGATAAAATCAGCGCAATAATGATGCAAACAGAAGGCACCGGCAATAGAAAACGGTTCCCCTCTGATGTAGGCTAATTAAGCGGCATATCCGCACGTTCCAGGCTCAACGCATAATATGCCCCTCTCCACCTTATTTTTTAGCGTGATTAATCGTCATGGCGATAATCCTCGCCGAGCCCTCTGCCCGGTAAGGTTTCACACGCCAGGCCATCGCCTGCCGGCGCGGCGATCGGATAGCGATCGTCAGGCGTGATAAATACCGGCGAGGTCGCGATATAGCCATCGCTGAACTCGGCTTCGATAAAGGTGGCCGCCCATCCCTGCGCAGGGGTAACCAGCCGAAATTCGCCGAGGTTCTCCCCCGCGGCCGCCAGCGGCGCCGAAGTAAAACGCACGCCGCACGAGTAACGAAAATCTCGGGCCGCGCGGTTATGCGCCGTCCAACGCGACACCCTGACCGGCGGTTCGGAAAAGCGCAGCGTGCGCAATGCAGCCTCTGAGGCGCTGCTCTGTACCTCGATCGTCGGTAACGCAATATCACGCTGTCGACGATTCACCAGAGCCAGAACAGCGCGTTCGGCGGCCTGCCGGCTTACCGCGCGATCGCCGTCGGCGATGGCTCGCAGCGAGATTTCCCCCGGCAGTTTATGCAAATAAAATCGCGTGCTGTCGGGCGGATAACGCTCGTCGCCGCCGGCGATGATGAGGTACTTCGGCACCGGCGGCCGCTCGCGCCCAACCGGCAAGGGGTATGCGGTGGGATCCTCAATTTGCATCAGCTTGTCAAACGCCGGGGTCTCTATGCGCCGATCGATGCCAAGTTGATAATAAGGATGGAACGCCAAAGGCCAACGCCCGCCATACGTGCGATAGGTATGCTTCATCACTTGCCGCGCCGCGATCCCATCAGGGAAAATGGCAACCACAGCATCGATGCGTTGATCTGAACGCGCCGCCAGCATGGCCGCGGTTCCTCCGTCAGCCACGCCCGCGACGATAAATTTGTCGATCCCCCATTGGCGCAACTCGCGCTGCGCCAGCGTCATGGCTTGTGACAGCGCCGCCGTCATCGGGATATGCAGCGGCATCATCAAATATTCATCCGCATCGTCCAGGAACAATCGCCACCCTCTGGCTCGGCTCTCCTCTCCTGAACGGCGGCGCCCCTCATTCTGGTATTCCAGGTACGGGTAAGGCAGCCGATTGACCACCACCACCACCGTTTTGCTCTGCGCCGCCAACGCCTCGGCGGAAAACGCCGCTTTCTGATTACCTGTCGCTTTCGGTCCGGCAGCGCTGCACGCACAGTCATCGTCCATCACCAGCAGCGCTTTACGGGTGAGAGCGCCGTTGGGAATATAAATGTCCACGTCGTGCCACCATTGCGTCGGCCGGATGGCGTCTTGCGGCGACCAGGATTGCGACATCAGCCGATAATGACGAATTTCCGTGTCATGACCGCTATCCACGCTTTTTAATGAAAATGACAGAGGCAGCGTGGCCAACTGCTGGTTATAGCAAGGTATGACCGTCTGTAGCGATGGGGACTCACCCGCAAAGCAGATGTCTTCCTCGTTGGCCGCAGCGTACCGGCAGACGGCCAGCGCCAGCCAAACCAAGATCATGTAAGCGGATATTTTTAACATGTTTCCCTCACGATGGTTGACGTTGCTTCACCCCTCCAGGCTGGCGAAGCGGCAAACAGGCATCAGCGGCCTCATGAAGCACGATGAAATAATATCGGATAGCCGAAGCTGTCCTTTTCGAACGCCACGTCTTTCTCGTTTTCTCCCAACAGCACGCTGTAAATGCTGTTTTCCTGATAACGACTCATGGCGACGTAGAGCACCACCTCGCGATGATCCGTCAAGGTGAACTGCCTGCTCCTGGCATTGATTTCCAACGTGAACGCCACCACGGGATTGTTGTTTAAGAATACCGAGGTCTGTCTCATGGAGACGATTCTGGCCTGCGCTTTCTCCGCGACCTGAAAGGGAGTAGTGTCACTGGGGTAGCGGATATCCATCTTCTTTTGGATATAGATGACGTTAAACACCGCCAATGCCACCGCCACAAAAAGGTTGATTACCATAATCAGCATGATTTTATTCGCCATTCATCCTCCCGCCCCGTTCTCTATGCCGCGCTCGCGGTTGATTTAAAAGTGCCCTTGCGGGCACTTTTCATTAGAGGCTTAAGAGGATTTGCGGCCGAACAACTGCGAGAACGCGCTAATCCCGGCATCGATGACGGCGCCAATGCCTTCACCGAGTTTTGCACCGGCGTTTGCCGCATCCGCATGGATACCGAAAAGACCGGTGCCGGCATCCACGATGGCGCCAATGCCGGTACCCAGGATTTTGCCGGCGTCGGAAGCGATGCCCGCACCGGAAACCGCCATGACTTCTGCTTCAGTCAGTTCTTTCATACTTGCTCCTTTGCATTAATCGAAAGTGTTCCGTTTTAAGAAAATGAGACCCTCACTGTCTGTTCACCTCCTTTTTTCCGCCAATAAAACGCACCCGGTGAAAACGTCAGAACAGACCGAATTCACGACAGAGATAATCTGCGACGCCATTGCGGCTGTTGGGCAGCGCAACCGGATTCAACGGCAGAGCGTGTTTCAATTCGCTCATGGCATTGCCCATCACCACGCCCGTCCCGGCCCAGCGCAGCATATCCAGATCGTTCATGGCATCGCCGAAAGACAGGCAATCGCGCATCGCTATCTGTTTGGAATTCAAATAGTCGGCCACGCTTCTGGCCTTGGAAACATGCTTATCCATGATGTCTATCGTTTCCGTGGAGGACTTACAGATGGACAGCGTTTTTCCAAACGCCAGACTGACCTCGTCGAACAGCGTCTCGATCTGCGCCGCATCGCCATGCACCAGCACTTTTAATATCTGCTGCCGCTTCATGGCCGCAGGCTCGACATAGCGGCAGGCGACGCCCGACGTTTTGACATAGTCAGAGAAAAGCGGATTCTCTTCGGCCATCATCCACCCCTCCCGGGTGAACAGGGTCACGTGGAACGGGCTGGCGAATAAAAAGTCGATCAACCCCGCTTGCAGCTCCACCGGCAAAAAATAGTTTTTATCCGCCACCGTCTGCCCTTCGATGTTGACCATCGCGCCGTTGCAGGAAACAATCACCGGCGAGAACCCCAACCCGTCCACGATCCCACGCGCATCGGCATCGCAGCGCCCCGTCGCGATGACGATTTCCAGCCCCCGGCGGTGTAAAATATTGAGCGTTTCCACCGTCAGATCGGATAAATTTCCCGAAGGATCGAGCAAAGTGCCGTCAAGATCGCTCACGATCGCCCGGTATTTAATTTTGCCGTCGATGGCCAGCCACATATCATGCCTCCTCAGCCTGGATAATCCCGTCCTCAGCGCTGATGTCGCTGTCGGGCGGAAGATTGGCGATTGCGAGCGCGATAATCAGAAAACGTCGGCCTAATTCGTCGATGGTTTCCCGAGCGATCTCGTGGGAATCATAAAACAGTGAAATGGCGAGCCGTTCCGCCTCGGGGAACAGACACAGCACCGTTTGGTGATTGCTGCCGCTGACGATGTCCATCACGCGACAGTGAAACGGCAGCCGCGGATCCAACGCCGGTTTCGGCATGTTTTCAAACACGAACAGGCTGCCGAACGGCGAGGTAGGCACCCAATTCTCGTCGTAACGATTCAGTTCGGAAAAGGCGTACTTCTGCCTGAAAGTTTGTGAATCCGCGATGTCATCCAGCAGTGCATAAATCGGCCGTTGACGGATTGCCTGCAGCCGCAGCACCGGGCTCGCGACGCACAGGCCAAACAGCGTCTGCACCTGCTCAATGTCGGCAGGGCGCTCGCTCATGGTCGTGCCGATCGCGATGTCATCGCAAGCCAACGCTTCGGCCAGCGCCAGCATCCAGGCCAGCTGCGTCAGCTGGTTGACGGTGATCCCCTGTCGCCGACAAAATGCGGTGAGGCGCGCCATCTGCGCGCTGGAGAATTCATCGCAATGCTGACGCATCCGGCGCCCCTGCGGCGCGATAGCCGGTGCGGCAGCCAACGGCAAGCGTTGATTGACCGGTGCACCCTGCAGATAGTCCGCCCAGAAGGCCCGCGCTTCGGGGTCATTGCCGTGCGTTCGCACATAGGCGGCAAAAGGTTCGAAGCGGTTAATCTCCAGCGCCGGCACCCTGCCCGCCAATAGGGCGAGGTAATCGTTGAACCACTGGCCGAACAACACCCCCAGCGACCAGCCGTCAAACAAAATATGGTTAAAGGTCTGCACCAGATAATGCTCATCCGCGTTCAGCCTGATGAGGCGCCAGCGAATCAACGGCGGCGCATCCAGTTCAAACGACGTTTCCCTCTCCCGGGTCAACAGCGCCTCCATCCTTTCTTCCAGAGAGGACGGTGATGCATCCGACCAATCGTCCATCGCGATCGGCGCCTGCAACGTTTCGCAGATGAAGACGTTGGGCCGGCCGCGGCGGGTTTGATCGCCAAACCCGGCACGCAGCATTTCAAACCGCTGCAGCGCCAGCGCCCACGCCTGATTCAGCACCTCCGGCTGCAACGGGCCCGAGATTTCATAAACCGCCTGATCAATCTGATACTCGCGGTTGAGCCGGTTGAAATACATCAGCTCCCGCTGGGTCACCGTGGCTTCGAAAACGGCGGCGAGGCGATGCTTCTGCTGCCAGCGATCCAGTTCGGCGAGGCTGACGTCGGCATGGGGGAAGTCCCCAGGGCTGGCGAGGCAAACGCCGTTACTCGCCTCGTGGCAACAGTGCTCGACCAGCGCCGACAGGCTGTCGACATAGTGCGAGCCGATCCGCGACAGCGTTTCATGCGGCAGCAAACCCGACATGACGATGCTCAACCGATCGTCGTGAACATAAAGCACCAGATCCAATACGTTGCCGCTCACCGGCATCGCGCCATTTTCCAAATCCGCCGTTTGGTCGATCAATGCCCATAACGCGTCGTCGGCCTGCTCGTTGAACACCCCGAGATAATTGAATGAAATGGCCGGCAGGCGGTGCCGCCGCAGGCAAGCCAGCGCCTCATCGCCCGACGCTGAAGCGTATTTCAGCGCCGAGTAACCGATGCCGTGATCGGGCATCTTTCGCAACGTGTCCTTGATGGCGCGCAACGTGGTTTTTTGGCACTCGTGCGCGGTGATGCGCAACGGCGCCAGGGCGGTGAACCAGCCGACGGTGCCCTCAAGCCGGACCCTATCGTCATTGATATCGCGGCCATGGTGTTCCAGCGTGAGGTAACTGTCCGCGCTGCCGTGCCAAGCCTGCAGCACCGGCGCCAGAGCCGCTAACAGCACTTCGCGGATCGAGGTGTTGTAGGCCTGATGGCAAGTGTCCACCAGCAGCGTTGTCAACGCCGCGTCGCACTCGAATCGGCAAAATTCGGGGGGCTGCGCCGCGCTGCCGAGCCGGGCATAATCGGGCTGCCCGGCGATCATCGCCAGCCAGTAAGCGCATTGGTCTTTCTGCGTTGCCGCGTATTGCCGTAACCGCTCTCCCCATTGGCGGTAGCTGGTGCCTTTTGCCGACAGCGATTCCCCCAGGTGCAACCGCTGCATGTCGCTGACGATGATGCGCCAGGACACCACATCGACGATCAGATGATGAAACGCGCAGAACATCAGGGCATAGCCGGGCGCGCTGCTGTCAAAGATATAAACGAAACGGCACATCGGCCCTTCTGCCGGATCAAACCCCGATTGCCATTGCCGCAGCAGCTCGGCGCGGCTTTGACGACACAGCGCCAGGTCATAGTAGCCCCATGAAGGGCCGCCATCGGCCGCCGAAAGGTAGCGCTGCGACACGATGACGCCGTTGTCATCGACGCTAAAACGCGCGCGCAACATGTCATGCTGCTCCGCCAGCGCGGCCACCAGATCGGCGACCTGCTCGGCGGACATCGACGGTACCCGCACCAAAAATGTCTGGTTGAAGAAGGCGTCGCGCTTCGGTGCCAGCTCACTGTACCAACGCTGAATCGGCTGCAGTTCGAATTCGCCCTGCAGCTCGCCTTGTTCGTCTAGCGTCGTCACCGCATCTTGCTGCCGCAGAATGCGCTTGGCCAGGGCTCGCGCATTTCTGGTTTCGAACACCGCGCGCGAGTTGCTGTGGTAACCCGACTTGCTCAATTCGCTGGTGAACACAATGCTTTGGATCGAATCGCCCCCCAACCGAAAGAAGTCGTCGTCGACCCCCACGGTCTCCACGCCGAGAATGCTCGACCACAGCGAGCAAATCAGCGCCTCCAGCGGGTTCTCCGGCGCGGCATAACGCTCGTTTTGCGCGAATTGCGGCGTGGGCAAGGCCGAGCGATCCAACTTGCCGTTAACCGTCAGTGGGATCTCCTCGATCTCGACATAGCTGGACGGCACCATATAATCCGGCAAATCGCGCTCGAGCCGTGAGCGGAACTCGGCAGGATCCAGGGCCACGCCTCGCGTCATCAGCAAGTAGGCGGCAAGACGCTTGCTGTCCCGATGGACGACATCCACCACGACGCATTTCTCGACGCCCTCCAGGGCATTGCTCGCGCTTTCTATCTCGCTGAGTTCAATCCTGAATCCGCGGATTTTCACCTGGCAATCATTTCTGCCGAGATATTCCAGATTACCGTCGCGCAGCCAACGCACCCGATCGCCGGTTTTATACAAGCGCCGGCCATTCAGTTCGATGAAACTCGTCTGGGTTTGTTGCGGCTGATTGAGATAGCCGCGCGCCAGCGCCGAACCGCCGATATACAGCTCGCCGGCCAAGCCCGGCGGCAGCGGCTGCAGCCAGCGATCCAGCACATAAAGCTCGCGCCCCGGTATCGCTCTGCCGATGGGAATACTGCTGCGGGTTTCGTCCGCCGCGATGGCATACAGGGTGGTGAACGTGGTGCATTCGGTTGGGCCGTAGCCGTTGATGACCTGCTGTGGTCGGTTGGTTTGCCGCACCAGGCGCTGCATCAGCGTGGCGGTCAGCGCCTCTCCGCCCACCAGCAAACAGCGCAGCCCGGAAAACAGGTCGGCATTGCTGAGATAAAGGTGATCGAACAGGCTGCGCGTCGCCCAGAGAATCGACACCTGTTGCCGACGCAACAAGGCCTCCAGCTGCGGCACATCCCCGGCGATATCCTCCGTATCACGGATGACCACCAGTTTGGCGCCGTTGAGCAATGCGCCCCACACTTCGAACGTCGCCGCGTCAAACGCGGGGCTGGACAGGAACAACAACACATCTTCGGGCGTAATCGCGATGCCGGACGCGGTCGCCAATTGGCACATCGCATGTTGTTCGAGCATCACGCCTTTCGGCGTTCCCGTCGAACCCGAGGTATAAATGACAGCGCCAAGCCGTTCGGCGGCGGTGATAACCGGCAGGTTATGTCGTTCATGCGGCAGGCGGCTCAGGTCGCCCAATGTCAGCACGGACGGGGTATGCGGCAGCATCGCGGCCAACGCCTGCGCCGAGGTCTGCATAGTTTGCCCGGCGATGAGCAACGCCGAGCGGGTTTCCTCAAGAATATGCCGAATGCGCGCCTGAGGATAATGGCAAGAGATCGGCACGTAGGCCGCGCCGGTTTTCAGCACCGCCAGCAGCGCCACGACCATTTCCAGGCTTTTCTCGCTGTACAGGGCGATCGGCGTGTCCGCCTGGGGCGCGGCCCCGGTCAGCGACGTATAGCGAAGCACGATTTCTCTCGCCAGGCTATTCGCCAGGCCGTTCAACTCACGGTAACTGACGCGCAGCCCCTCATACTCCAGCGCGATATTTTCCGGATACCGCTGCGCGATCGCTTCAAAGCGGGCACTGAGGGTTTCCCTCGGTTGCACGGGGCTTTCGTCATTCTGCGGCAACCGCTCGGCGGCGGGATAGCAGGCGATGTGGCTTAAAGGGGCATCAGGTGCGCTCATCGCCTGTTGCATCAGGCGAATAAAATGCGCCGCGCAGTCACGCATCTCTTCCTCGTCAAACAGGCCCTGGCGAAAGCGCAAACGAAACTGCAACGCGTCGCCATCGGCCCGATCCTCGTACTCCAGAGAGAGCGTCGCACTGGCCATATCATGGTTGGCTTCGAATAGCGGCGAGGTGACGCAATCGGCCAGCGACAATGCCTCGTCGCGCAAGTTGGTCTGGGCGAAGGAAATCGGCAATGAGCGAATACCTAACGCTCGCACCACCTCTTGCGTGGGCAGCTGATTAAATCGATGGCGCGATTGCGGCGCCGCGGCGGTAATAAATGCCAAAGCGCGTCGATAAACATCGGAAAAACCCGCGCCATCGCGTAAAGAAACGGGGAGCACGCTGGTGTTCACATGCCCACCGAGCGCAAATTTTTGCCCCTTCTTTATCGACACCGGATAGCTGATATAGACAGTTTCCTGATTGCCGCTGCGCGCCATCAAGATCCCCCACAACACCAGCAGCGCCAGAAAGTCATTAATTCGCCGTATCCCCGAGGCCTGTTTCAGCGCTTTCCATTGCGCTTTGGGAAATTGGAAACGCAACTCGCCCGCTTCATCCACGCGCCCGGCGCCGCTTCGCTCAAACGGCACCTCAAGCGTGCTCAAATTGGCCGCTTCGGCATGCCAGTGCGCCAGCGCCCCTGCGGAGGCCAGTTGTTCCACCTCCCGGTGCAATTGCCGGTTAATGACGGCGATCTCGGCCGCTTCTATGCGCGTCGCCAGCCGCTGTTGGCGATAGTACTGGCTTACCAATGAGAAAAACTCGTCGGAAGACGCGCCGTCAATCACCAGATGGTGGCCGACCAACGCCAGGGTATAGCGCCCTTCTCCCTCGGCGAAGAGCGCCCAACGATAAAGAGGCCCGCGATAAATATCGAAAGGCTGGCGAATCACTTGCGTCAACAGCGTGCGGTCCGTGTAATGCTGCAGAGGATAGATTGCGTCATTGCGACGCCAATACAGCTCGCCATCCTGTTCATGAATATGGCTGTTCAGCAATACATGATCTTGCACCAACGCATTCAGCGCGGCTTGCAATCTGATGGGATCCAGCGCGCCCTCAATACGCTGCAGCACCAATACGTTGTAGTTGCAACCCTCTGGATGGCGGTCATATTCATCGATAAAAACGTTTGAATAGGGTGATACAGGAATCTCTTCCATGACAAACACTCCATTTAAAATACACGTGCCCTGCTTAACGGCGATCCATGCGGCATACCCAAACGTCTTTCGGCATCAGCTCGCTTATCTTTTGTGAGTAATAGCCGATCAACATGTTGATGCGCTTTTCTGAAATCACCTCCGCCGCCTGAGCGCAAACCGACTTATAAAAAGCGATGGGCACCATCACTTTGCAACGGCTATGCAGGTGCCGACAAACCCCGATCGCCCAGGAAAAGCACTCCCTGGAAGGATTGGAAATATCCAATAGTTCGGCGCACTCGCCAGAACATCCGATCACGGCGTAAAGGCTCCCTTTATTTATATAATGAATTTTATGATACAGGGGATGCTTTTCAATATACTCAAATGCGTGATAATCCTTTTCCCGCCCTAAATTATTGATAAAGTTTGCCTGTTGAGCGAACCCACCCTCAGCGAAACGGAAGGCCATAAATTTGTCAGGCTTTAAGGTTAATTCGACATAGGGATAGATTTGCGTATTGGACGTTAAATACTTTCTAAAAATCTTTTCATAAACCCGGATCTTACGGTCATCGGAAAAGCAGATATCCGCCGCCACATCCGACCGCCTGGCCTGCAGGAAAAAGTCTTTCAATACGGTGGAGGATTTTACCTGATGATGGATCCCAAGATCGCCAAGCATATTGACATTGAAAGAAACGCCATTGATTTTAAAGGGATAAAGGCTGGACACGAACATCCCGAGGTAGCGTTCCTGCTCCTTGTAGAATATGCCAGTTTTTTCCATTGGGGCCCCACAATGCGGATCGAGCAGATGCTTCCAGTGCAGGAAACGCTCCCCGCCCAAATCTCTGCCGTAAAGCTCTTGCAATAATTTGAAATGATTATGGGAAACCGTTTCCCTCACGAAATCAGCCATGTTTTATCTCCCTATAAAACCTATTCCATGCCAGGCGGCAATCAATGAACGATTGCCACCCCGCTCCGGTATAAAATACGGAATCAGACTGTCTCTGCCCTCGGTCCTATTAACAAGAGTCGCTGTGCATTTTTAACCAGCGCAAGAATTCAATATTATTATCGATGTTTAGTTTTCTCATCGCTGAGCGCTTATGGATGCTGACCGTTTTCGGGCTGATGCCGAGCAACATCGCCGTTTGATTTTGCGAATATCCCAGGTGAATCAGGCGGCACACTTTTCCCTCGCTAAAGGTCAGTTGGGTACGGCAACGTGGGCAATGGCTTGAAACTAAACTGTTTTTCTTGCGATAGCTCAACATGACCTTATCCACGATCGCCGCCACGCCGTCTTTGCGCGTAATGCTTCCGGCCTCTAAATTGCAATGAATTTTCGGAAAAATCGTTTTATGCTCCAATATTGAAAAATAGAGCGGAATAGAAGAAAAATTGCCCTGCAAAAGCTGGGTATGGCAAAAGTTGATAGACACCCGTTTATCCGGCGCCCTGAATATAATGTTGGCCCTTTCCTCTCCCGTGATCCTGGCCTTGACACCATTCGTGAGAAAACCTTCTTGCAAGGCCAGACCTAACCCAAGCTTGAAAAATTGATTTTGATCGACGATAGCAATATTGACGCGCTCCATTAACAAACCTCCCTTTTGACTGCGCTTGCCCACTCTCCTTACTGCAATATGCTTGCTGTGATTATTTTTTATTTTTGAGATGCTTTTTAATAAAAAAGCGTTATATGCGATACGGAAACGTCTTCGCCTCGCAAAGGTGTATTTTATATATAACGATATAAGCTCATCAGCCCTGGAGAGCACGCAAAAGCAAGACGCGGGGAAACACCGCGTTTTACAAGGTAAAGGGTTACCGTAAGATATATTTATAGTGCATCATTGCCATCCGTGGTACGGTGCCAAGAATTTTCTCCGATAAGTTAATTTTACTCCAAGAGCGCAATATATCCAGATAAATATCGAAAAAAAACATAATATGGAACATAACGCCGTGCTGAATTGATTGTTAAGAGCATCCGATTATGTATTAGGATTTTACTTAGAAGAAAGGCGGGATAATGCTTTATCTCGAAGCGTGCCGTTCCCCTGGCAAGCCATATTAAAAAACTGTCTATAACCATATTAATCTTATTGTAAAAAAAATGCATAAAAAAAAGCTACACTTTACGGTTGCAAGTGACTGCAAAACTTTCATGGCGATTGATTGAGAAAAGATGAACTCATCGGCGGCCGGAGCAAGAACGTCCAGGCTGGGAAAGCGTTTTTACCGGCGTGACGCAGAGCAAACAGAGGTAATAAATAGTGTCGATCTGAGTAATTTTTATATTTTTTTTAATCGCGTCAGTTTTTTAGCCTCCAGACAGGCAATCAGCCCGAGGTGATCTTTTTTTAACTGTTTATGACTGCCAATGGGCAGAATGACTTTAACCGTTTGCAACTTACCGTGATTATTATAGATATCAAATACAATCACCGGCGGGCCATACCCCTGGATCATGCAGTCTAAAAACCGCAGAGCGGCGCACCCCAAGCGGCTTCTGGCCTCTACGACAATTTTTTCCGCAAGCTCATCATAGCGGAAAGGTCTTTCCGGCGTCGTCAATATCTTCATACGGTCTCCCTTCGGGTAGATGTCATTCAGATTTTTAAATAACAAGCGTTATTGCGCAGTGAACGCTGAGGGTAAATGCGATATGAAAAATCAGGATCCAATAACATATAATTTAACGATGCCAAATTAAAATAACAAACAACAGAATAGTATAAAAAATGACAACACTTTTGTTGAAAAAAAGACCTGATTTGCAATAATGAAATTGCCTGAAGTAAAGGGCTAACTGAAAAAGGAGTTTCAATCATGAAAGAACTATCCGCAATTGAAATTGAACAAGTTAACGGTGCTGGTTTTTTTGGTGACGTAGGTACACTGATTGGCAGTGCAGTGGGAACCGGTATTGATACCATTTCCGCGATTGCCGGTGTTAACCCTGATGCCAAAACCGTTGTCGGCACCATCGGTAAAGGTATTGGTCTGGCCGTCGATGCGCTGATTTCCAGCGGGTTGCAGATCATCTCGAAACTGTAATAAAAACTCATAATCATCCCTTACTATTTTTTTTAATTCGTTTCATTTTAAGCACCTTTGCGGGTGCTTTTTTTTACATCAAAGAATCAAAAAATATAAAAGGTCAGAAAAACCATTATCCAGAAAAACAAGCTGGGTATCACCATGATGAAAAAACCCATGCGTTTATTGGCGTTTTTAAGCATCCAGTCATAGATCATCGCACCACTCCTTGTGAATACCAGGAGGCATTTCCACCTCCCGGTATTTTATCCATCGAGTTGTTGATTACAGTTTCGGCACTTTGGAAAAGAAGTCCGCCATTTCGTGCGGGAACCCTTTCGCAATCGCCGGACGAAGATCGTCCATGGAAACATTAAAATCTTTCGGCTGCTCGCCCGTTTGCATTTTTTGGTGTGCGTTCACATTCGATTGCAGACCATTAAAAATGCCCTTCATATTACCGAACATATCATCGCAAGATTTTGTCACGTTACTCATGACCGACTTGGCCGCGTCGGGCCCCGACATTTGAATATTGCTGACGCCTTGCATAAAGGGTTGGCTCAGCGACGATTGGGAGTTGGTGCCCAAATTGCCGCCGGCTTTCATGGTTTCTAAAATTTTGGCTGGATCTAACATGTTTATCACCTCGTTACGGTTGTGTTTACATCGCTTTCGGGCACGAGAATCCTCGCAACGCCCGTGACCAAAGTGGGAAATCTTTCATCGTCGAGCGCAACTCCAGTTTGAGCACGCCAACCACCGACGACATCGACATCGTCAGCTCTCGCCTGTCGCTGGCGAGCGGCACCGGATTGCTGGCGTCGAACATCCGGAATAAGGCCCAGGGCCCGTCGAAACTGGCGACCTGGATCTGGCCGGTGCCGGTGCGGAAGGTCAGTCGAACATAGCTACCGCCTTTCGGGCCCGGCCAATCGATGCGGGTAGGCTGGCTATAACCATGGCTGTAGTTAATCACCTGCCCATCGATGTCCAGGGTCGCTTCGGTGATGGTCGGGGTCAGAGACAGCGGTCTGATGAACATGGAGAATGAAAGTTTGTCGCCGGCGCTGAAGAAGGTATCGCGAATCAAGCGGGCATTTTCAAACGCGCCCAGCGTGCTCGCATTGACGATCCCCTCCGACCCCGGTTTGGCATTCCATTTCTGCGCGTTGACATCCACGTAAGCGGCCAGGTTTTCATCGAAGAACTGCTGCATTGCGCCGTTCTGCCCAAACATGCGCGAGAAGTCCTCGATGCCGACCTCCGCTCTGGCGTTGCGCGAGAACGGATAGCGCCCGCTGATGCTGCCCTTGCACAACCCGGAAGCCAGCGACGAAGCCCCTTTGCTCAGGTTCTTCTGGCTCTGCTGGATCGTTTGACTGTCCCCAACCTGCAACAGATCCATCATGACGCTGCGCACCGGTTCCGGCTGACGCGCCGCATCCAACTGCAGCCGTTTCAGCGTGCCGCCGGCCGGTACCACCTGGCCACCGCGCAATGAGGTGGATAGCGTGGTCAACTGGCTGTACAGCGCTTCGAAACTGCGGCTCAGCGGATCGTTGCTGGCATTGGTGGTCTGCAACAGCTGATACCCCAAGCGGCGAAGCAACTCGAAACGATCTTCCACCGCGCGTTCCGGCGTAAGACGAAAACGCGCACGTTCGCCGGAGATCTCGCCGAGGATGTCACGCCGTTGCTGTTCGAGGCGATTGCGTTGGCGATCGAACCAGCTCGCCGCATCGCCCTGGTTGGTGCCGGTCATGCTGGTTTCACGCGCGGCGAAACGCACCAGGTTGGCCAACGGAGACGAAGGATCGGACAGCTGACGCGCCAATATCGCCGCATCCTCCAGCCCGTTGACCGGCCGGGCGCGCACGTCGCGCATGAACGCATCCCATTTGTCCGCGTATTCGATGAGATAAAGCTTTCTCGCTTCATCAGCCAACTTTTGTGCGGAGGCCAATGAGTTCACTTTGTTTTTGCCTTCCGGGCTGTCGCGCAGCACCCAGGACTCTTCTTCGATCATATCCCTGGCGGCGTCATCGAGCTGCGCCAGGAAGACATCGCGGTAGCTGGCGCGGGTATAGAACCCCGGCACGGCGGTATCGGTCACCGTCGCCTGGCTCTTGCGGCGCAGCATCAAGGACACGTTCGGCCCGGCGGCGTCGGCCAGCGAAATGTCGTTGATCGCCGCCGGCAGCGGTTTCTCTTCGATGCGGCGCACCACCCGCACCTGCATCGGAATATTCATCGCTTTCACCCGCGCCAGGCGCAGCAAGTCGCCGTTCATTTTCATGACCGGCGCATTCGGCAGGGAAAACATTTCCCTCAGGTGGTAAGCGAAGATGCCTTTGTTCATGTCGGTGTAACCTTGCGGCATGAAGCTATCCCAACGCGTCATGAACCAGTCGACCAGCGCCTCGGCGGAACGGTGCGAAGGCTCGCCCATCATCAGATACACTTTCAGCGTGCCGTAGACGTCCTTGTTGGACGCCGATACGTCATTCTTGAGTTCGTCCGCGATATAGTTTTCCACCGCCGGCCAGAAGATCTGCAGCAAATGGCGCTGATAAGTCTTTTGCGCCGCGCTGTTGATCAGCTTGTGCTCGAAATAGGGATTCGGCACCGGTGAAACCTCACCGCCCAGCTGCGCGTTCATATAGCCCAACTGCTCATAGGCGGAAATGACATCGTCGCTGACGCGGTTAGTGACCGGTATTTCACGCACGATGCGCTTCGTTTCGTCAAAGCGCGCCGCAATGTAGGAGATGTAATCACTCTCCCACAGGTAACGCATCGCCAGCAGGTTAAAAGAGACCGCCAACAGAATGAGCACCAGCACATAGCGGCCCAGGGAGCTCATGCGGCTGCCGAGCGGCCTGGCGTGAGAAGACTGCTGCATCACCCCACGCTCTTGCCGGGCGTAATTCAGCTCCGGGTGATAAATGCGCCCGGTCGGGCGAGCTTCATAGATATCCGCCGCTTCCGCGTTGTAAATCGCGCCCTGCGGCGGCAGGGCGATGGTGCTGCCCAGCCAGACCTGCTGCAAATGGCAGGCGTAGCCCACCGGTGTTTGCGGGAAGATCTGCTCTAACAGGGAATACAGCGGGTTGCCCAGCGATCCCAGCGACTCGGTGAAGAACAGCAGCTGTTGGCGGTTTTGCCCATCCGGCGCATCGTGCAGCAGTTCGAGCACGTGATGGCTGACGCGCGCCACCATCTCCCGGTAGAGGGTTTCATACTGTTCGAAGGGCGTTTCGCCCTGGGCGGCGCGGTTCAGGCTGAACCCCATCCCGTTTTGCAGCAGATCGTCGCCCAGCATGGACAGGAAGGTCTCGCCGCCGACCAGCTGATCGAGGTGACTGATGGTGAGATAGACCGGCAGCTCGCTGCGGAACCACGAAGCCATTTCCAGCAGACGCACGCGCAGCGCGTCGGCGACCGACTTTCTTTCGGTCAGCGAAGCGTGCAGCAACCAACGCGCATCCAGACACAGCATGATGCCGTCGATGCCCGGATGGCGGCGGTGGCGCCTGATCAGCTTGAACAGAGTATCGCGCGCCCTGGCACCCTCATCGCCGAGGCCGTTCAGCTGCAGCCATTCACCGGAGGTGTCCACATACACCGAATTCTCCGCCAGCCACCAGTTGCAATCCTGGGTTGGCCCGACATCCACCGTCTGTTGCAGCCCATAGTGTTCGGCCAGCAAGAAGCGTTCGCCGCTTTCGCCGATCAACGAGGTTTTGCCGCTGCCCGGCGGCCCGATGACCAAAAACCAGGGTTTTTCGCTGATGTAACGGCGCGTCAGGCGGTACTTGAAGCGCTGCCAGGGGGTGCGCTGCTTCGACGTGCCGACGTACTGCAAGGTGCGCAAGGCGTCGTAAAAACGCGAGGTGACGCGATCTCGCTGCGCGGTTTTTCTTTTGGCCGGGGCGGGGGCCCGCGCGTGGCGGAACACCCAGGACAAAAACGTCGCCACGAACGGCCACAGCGCCCAGCACAGGATCAGAGCGATAATGATGCCTCTGACCCAGACCGACAGCAGCGGGCGGTAGGTGCCGATGGCGATCAGCGGCCCAATCCACCACACCACCGCACACAGCAGCAAGGCAATCACCAATATGAATGATCTACGTATCATATAATTTCCTTATTATCTCTACGCCGACGGATGTCTTAGTTATCCTCGGGGACCTCGGCGGCTACCCCTGCCTGATTCAACGTGGCAGACGGTGAAGCCATCTCCCTCTCGCCGATTTTCCAAAGGATGTCCACCCGGCGGTTGCGGCGGCGCCCTTCTTCCGTCGCGTTGTCGTCCAGCGGCTCCTGATCGCCCTTGCCGACCGATGTCACGGTGCGGTTGTATTTACTGTTGGCCAAGGATTCTCGCAGCTTGTCGGCCACCGTCTGCGCGCGAGCTTCCGAGAGTTTCAGGTTGGAGTTGTTGGAGGTGTTGCGATACGGTTTGTTGTCGGTATGCCCGATCACCTCCAGATCGCCCGGCCACGGCGCCAGCGCCTCCCCCAAACGCTCAATGTTGCGTTTCTTTTTAAACTCTTCCGACAGCTTCGACTGCCCGGTGGCGAAAGCGCCGTCGGAGGTGAAGATCAACAGCCAGCCGCGCGGATCGGCGCGCACCTCCAACCACCCTTCGCTGAGGATTTGCGGCAGCGGCTGCGGCAGCGTCTCCATGATGTTGATTTTGCGCGGCTGCGGTGGCGTCCAAGCCAGAATGGCGTTGCGCAGCGCGCGCGACTGATCGTGCAGATACCAGGCGGCCGAGGCGTACGCCAGCAGCGCTATCGCCAGGCCGTAGCACAGCAGCTTGAGCGGCGTGATGCGGGTGGCCTTGCGCACCACGCTGCTCGGTTCGGCATCGGCCAGCGTCTGCGTCGGGTTCTGGCTGTACAGATAACCGTCAAGACGGTTGCGCACGTCGGCCAGCAGCACCGCGCCGCGCTCCATCACGTGGTATTGCCCTTCGAAGCCCAGCGACAGGATCAGATCGTAGAACGCCAGGATCTCCTTATTGCGCGGCGAGGCGGCCAGATACTCTTGCAGGTGCTCGAAGCACTTTTCCCCGCCCCAGGCGTCGCGATAAAACTCCACCAGCAGGCTGAGATTCAGTTCGCCCGACTCCAGCGTGCCCATGCAGCACTCGTCCACGTAGGAGCACAGCAGATAGGCCAGCTTGTCGACATCGCTCGGCGCGACGTGATCCGCCAACAGCGTCTGCTGGAACTGTTGGATCTCGCGCACGATCTGCGCGCGCACCGCGCCCGGATTCAGCTGTTTCTGATCGCGTACCCGCTCCACCTGCAGCAAGACCGGAATGGCGGCGGCGATCAGTGGATTGTCCCAGTGGCCCATCATCACCCCGGGCTTGCTCAGCGCGGCGCGGCCAAACAAGCCGTTCGAGGCCGTCGCCGTGTCCCCCTGGCGGTCGCCAGGGGCGGGATCGCTGTTTTCCGGCGCGGCGCTTTCCGCTTCATAAGGCTTGGGTTCGGTGGGCGCCGCCACCCCGGCGCTCCCCGGCCGCAGCTTGGCGGCCAACGCCCGCGCGCCGAAGGACAGCGCGGCGATTTCCGCCGTCGTTTTGCCTACCGTGCCGGACGCGGGGAGGCGCGGCGTCGCGTTGTTGCGCGTTACCGCCATCGCCTCGCGTATTTTTCTCTCGAATTCGTTCATCCCACCCTCCCTTGCCTTAATCCCCAGACGTCAAAGCGCAAGTCCGGGAAATCCCCCACGATGCTGAGCGCCATCGCCGAGCCGCCCATCATCTCCTTGTAAATCGGGTCAGCATGATCAACCTCGAAATAGATGCTGTTCGGGTAATACGGTATGTGCCGCGGCGGCGAAGCCATAGGCAGCAAGCGAGCGCCCGGTAATTGAAGATCGATCAGCTGAATGATTTTCTCGACCGGCCCCAGTTTGACCTGCGCGGGGAAATACGAGCGCAGATGCTCGATGGACAACCCGCAGCTGACGGCAAACACCAGTTTTTCCAGACGCAGCTGCGAGTCGTTCGGGCACAGATAAATGCTGTCGCCGCGATCGATAAACGGCAGCGCCACCGCCGGCGCTTCGATCACCAGCGACAGCGCGCGACGGATCGAGGCGAACAGCTGGAAATAGCAGTTGTGCGGCTCATCGTGCAGATACACCAAATCGGCGCGATCCCAGAGACGTTCGCCGCCGGGAATGATGCTGAGCCGCCCCAACAGGCTCAGCAGCGTGTCGAACAGGGTTTCAGGGTGCACCTGCGGGCTGGCCAACAGTTGGCTGATGCGCAAATTGAACTCGCTCAAGGTTTGCAGCAACAGCAACTCCAGCAGCTCGGAAAGCCCGCCGATCGTCATGTGCACGTCCGGACGGAAGACCGATTCCAGACGTTGGCTGATCAGCCCAAGCAGTTCGGTGGTGAACGCGGGCAGCCAGCCGATGGCGCGGAAATCCAGCATCGGCGGCAAGGCGCGCTCATCCAGCAGCACCCGACGATCGCTGGTGAGCTCGCGCACGAAGCCGACCGGCAAAACGCTTTCCGCGCTGCTGACCGCATCCTCCAGGCTTAGCCGCGTCACCAGGCTCCCCAGCTGCATCGTGCATACGCGCGGTGTCCCTTCCAGACTGACGCCGTGGTTGCGATCCGGCACATCGGCGTCCATGGTGCGAAAGCGGCTGCTTTTCCGCTCATCCTGGATAAGATCGATCTGGGCATTGCCGGCAATGTCCATCAGCACGGACAGGCACACCACTTTCCCCTGGCAGCCTTCTCCCAGCACCAGCGGCGGCGGCAGCGGAATATCCTCAGGCATGCTGAACGCCGTGCCGTCGGGGAAAACGCCCTTGGCTTTCTTCAGCGCAAACTTGCCCTGCTCCAATAGCCCGTTGTCGATCTCCAGCGCCAGGAACCCCCAGGTGAAGGTTTCGACGCTGCGCAAGCGCGCTTCAATCAAGTGCTCGAAAAAACGTTCCTGCTGCTGGAAATGCTGCGGTTCCATCAACATGCCTTCTACCCAGGCGACGCGTTGTTTAGGTAACATGTCATTCATCCATTTTGTCGTTAGTCACTATGCTGAGTGACGTCATCCCCACCATCACCTTCATTTGCGAATCAGCCTGCGCGGGGGACTTTTTCTCGGCGAGCGGCAAGACGCCGCTGATTTGCTGAAATTCCGCCCCGACGACGACCCATCGCTCTTGCCCTGCCGGCACCTCGAAGCGATAACGCAGCGTTTCCCTCGGTTGCAAAATGCTCTGGTGCCGGCTCAGCGCCCCTTCCGACGGCGCCGTCTCGCGGCAAGGGGCGCCATCGCCAATCCCTTCGGGCATCCACCCCGAGCGATTGGTTTCTATGACGCACACCTTGACCGGCTGCGCCTCCCCGGCCGCATTCGGGTTCACGTTGTCGTTGGCGGTCACTTCGACGTCGATAAACCGCAACCGACGCCCCGCATCCGCCGCTTCGTCGTGAGAAAACCAGCTGCATCCGCTCAGCGTCCCCACCGCCAACAGAGCCCCTACCGCGATCCCCCGGAGCGTTTTCACCATGCTGAACTCCTATGCATTAACGAAACATTTGGTCTGGCTGGGCGCGACCTGAGTAGCGACCATGTTGTTGTTGTTCGTCGTGCTGGAATCACCTAATCGCGTGACCGGCATGCCGCCGGAGAAATACTTGCCCGATCCCTGCACCGGCTGCGCCTGGGCCGAATGCGTTCCCGAGGCGGCGCCGATCACCCCGCCCGAATCGATGGTGGCCACGCGAATGGTGCCGAGGTTCTGTTCATTGCCGCCGCAAATGAAATAGTTAGGCACGTTCGGTATGCCGGTGTTGTTGGGCGAAGTATTCGGACCCGGCGCCGGTATCATCGGGTCACAGCCGGCCAAGCCGATCCCGCCCATGTTGGTATTGGCTGCAGTCATGGTGGTTACCCCATATGTATCTGGCCGCCGTCGATCTTCAGCACCGCCGAAGACTTCAGGGAACCAATTTCACTGTTGATGACCAGGGATTGCCGCGCATCCTGAATGATGTGTTTCGCCAATACCTCGTCGGTTTCCTCCACCCGCCGGCTTGCGTGCTTGCTGCGCACAAACAGGCGTTGAGAGATTTGGTGCAGCGTTTCGGCCACCCAACGGCTGCTGCGCGTCAGCAGCGTGAAGTGCGGGCTGCGCAACGTCAGCCGCTTGCCGCCCTGCAGTTCGATCTCCGGCGCCACGATGCGCAAGTTGGCGCTGCGGCTGTCCAGCGTCATGACGGCGTGCGCCTGTTGCCGCGACAGGATCTCGGTAATGACCAATTTGTCGCCGTCGACGATGACGCAAACGCGATCGCCCGCCAGCGGCTGAACCAGGCAGCTGGTGGCGACCGCCAGACAATGGGCGCGCATGCCGTCGACATACAGGCCGCCATTGGCGTCGGCCGCCAGCGTCACCACCTTGCGCCCCCCTTGTTCGGCAAGCGGAGCGCTGCGCACCAACTGCAAAGGCGTCACCCTGGCGTTGGCATAGACCTTCTGATGCTCTCTTCTGGACTTATACATATCTGCTTACTCCTGTTGGCCGTTGATACGACGGTTGCCGCGGTCCCGGTTGTTGATGCGCATACCAGGCGTCGATCGCACTCAAGAACGGATCGGCGGTAAGCGGCACATTTTCGGCGCGATGACGCTGTGCGCCATGCAGACGAGCGCTCTGTTGCTGGGCGGCGGTCAACGGCTGTTCGATCAGATTCGCTTCCCGCAGCTCGGCCTGCTCCAGATTGGCCAGCGCCAGATCGCACGCCCTGAATTCCGCTTGCATCAGCATGGCGCGCCCCCAGTTGGCACCGCCCATCGCGCACTCGCTGAACCGGGCTTTTTGCCCCTGCGCCAGGGTCAGCGTCGCGCGCTCGAAATCGCAGCGCAGCGCCTGCGCTTCGGCGAAGATCGCCGAGGTCAGATCGCTGTCGGCGAACGAACACCCCTCCAGCTCGCTGCGGTGAAAACTGGCGCCCTGCAGTTGCAGCTGCGCCAAATTGCAGCCCGACAGGCGGCAGGTGAACCAGATGCGCGCCTGTCCGGCGATCGTTTGCCAGCTGCACTTCTCCAACTGACAGCCCCCCATGATGTGGCGCTCGAGGGTCGACGCCTGCCACAAGCACTGTGTGAGTTGGCAGGCATACCAGTTGGCGTCCTGTATCACGTCCTGGTGAAACATCAGGTTGGTCAGGGTGCTGGTCTGCACGGCCAGATGCCCCAGGCTGCTGCGTTCAACTTCCGCCCCGTTGACCTCGCACCGGATCAAACTGCAGTCGTCCAGCAGACAATCGCCGACGTAGCACCCCTGCAGCGTGGTGTCATTGCACGCCACATTGCACAGCAGCCCCTGTTGCAACGTCAGGTTGTCAAACCGGCATTCGTTGAACGCCAGGCGCATCAAGCTGCCGCCGACCACGTTGACCTGCTGCAGGGTGCAGCCCTCAAAGCGCACCGCTCGCAAATCGCATCCTTCAAACGTGACGCGTTCGAAATGGCAGTCGATGAAAAAACAGTCGCTCAGCGTCAACCCTTTCAGCTCACGATCGTGGAAACGTCGCTTTTTGAAGGTGCGCGGCATGGCCGGCGTCTGCGCCACCGCCTGAGCGACCTCCAGCTCAATCACCCCGGTGTCAGGCAGGGCCTGTTGGATGACGCGGCTCTCAGTTTTCATGCGCATAGTCCCCCTGAATAATTCTGCGCGGCACCCAGCACGCCCGTTCAAGCAAACACCCGCTGAAACGGGTACCGGCGTCCTGCCAGCTCATCGCCAGATTCGCCGCCGCCAGGTTGCACTGGTCAAATCCCGCATCGCGCAAGTCGGCGTTGTAAAACAGTCCTTGCTGGGCGCTGCTGTTTTGCCAGCGAGCGTGCGTCAGCACGCTGTCTTTGAACCGCACGCCGGCCATGTCGCAGCCGGCGATGGTGCTAGCCGTCAAATCGGCCTCGTCGAAATTGCATTCGGTGAAAACGCTGTACAGCAGTTGGCACCTCTCCAGGCGCGCCGCTTTCAGCCCCACTTTGGTGAAACAGCAATCGCTGAACACGCCGTGGGAAAAATTCACCTGCATGCCCGCCGTCAAGCTCTCGACGCCGCAGCGTTCAAAGCGCACGCCGCGCCAATTGCCGCCGAGGAACGAGTTTTTGGTTAACGTCATATCCAGCGCCACCGCACCTTCGGCCAGGCAGCGGTTGAACACGCAGGCATCCAGTTCCCCTTGCAGAAATTGCGTGCGAATCAGCGTCGAGCCGTTGAACATGCCGTTGCCAATCGCCCCGCGCTCAAAGCGCATCGCCGTGAAATCCCCCCGCTCGAAGACGCAGTAATCCAGCTTCACCCCCTCGGCCCGCATGCCTTGCCCCTGCGGTGCCTCCAGCGTTACCCGTTCGAGGACCGCCTCCTGCCACGCGCTTTCCGCCATCGACGGCTTTTGCAAGGTGCACGAAACCATGCGGATCCGACGCAGCGTCGCCTGCGTCAGGTCGACCGCATCAAAAACACAGTTTTCGAAGGTGCAGTTCTCCAGGATCGCCTGGGAAAAATCGCAGCGCTCAAAGCGGCATTGCAGAAAATGCTTGTCTGACAGCGCATGGCTGCGCAATCCGCTGAAAGTCTTCCCTTCCACGGTTGCGCTAGCGGGAAAAAACGCATCATTGCCGTCTTCGGCGGGCAGATCCGGCAAATCGGGCAGCGTCACGGAAGCGGGATCCGCCGTCGTCTGTTGCTGGTGCAAGGCAATCGCCTCGCGGATGCGTTGATAGAAAACGGCGGAGTCGCCCAACGAGGTGGGCGACGGGTCATAACGCAAATCGCTGGGGTGATCCGACACCGCCTGGATGACATTCAGGCCCATCTCCGCCGGCATCAGATCCGGATCGAACAGGAACTCAAAGGGGGAAGCCTCATCGTCGCTGCGCTTGTGATGCACCTGCCGGAAATAATCGAACGGCCGCGGCGCATCGCAGCGATCCAACGCCAGCATCAGGGACTCGATGGACTCGTCCAGAAGATGCGTCAGCGGCGCATCGCCGGTGAACACGATCAGCGCGATGTCGCTGTCGGGCAGGAACCACAGCGTTTTGCGCAGCAGTGCAATTTCCTCGAGGCTCTCGCTATCGTGGCGGCGTATGAACGCCCGCCCACGCACCGCCGGCAGCTCGCCGCGTATCGCCTGGCTTTGCGCGCCGACGCCCTGCAGTTCAAAGGGCACCCTATCCGGCCACGCCGCTTCCGGCAGCCACTGTGCCGGCGGCGCCATCTGGTAGTAGCGCCGATCGATATCGGCCGGCAATCCGGGGAAAGCCGTTTCCAGATACGCTTTGCTGGCGATCTGGCCCGCCACCTTGTCGATGTGCGCCTTACGCAGCAAAAACTCATGCGGCACCGGCGCCGGCGCCGCCAGCGGGGAGCGTTCCTGTGCGGAGCCCTCGGCGGACAAGGTCATCAGCAGCGGCCGCAGTCCATCATTGCCACCGCGCCCCAACGGATTCTCCTTGTTGTCTTTCCCGCCCCAGGCCGAGGTGTGATCCAGCGGCACGCTGAGGAAAGGTTCCGCCCCCATCGCGCCGCGTCGGCCCTCGCCCTCGACCCGCCAACGGCGCTTAAGCCCGCCGATGTCGGCGCTGACGTCCAGCGTTTTTACCGGCTGACCGATGCCGGCATGGCCGGCGATCAGGTATTCGGCGAACGGCTTCGGCTCGGCCACATCCAGCACCGGCAGGCTGAGCGGCGCGCGTTTCCACGCCTCCCAGATTTCGGCTTCGTTCACGAAGTGTTCCGGTCGGGACAGGTAGCATCCGGCCACGACGCTGATGCCGAGCCGGCTGTCTGTGCCGATCTGGTAACTTCCTTTAATCGCCACCAATTGCTGTGGCCGTATGATTCTCATTGCCGCGCCTCGTTAGTTTTTGCTTTGCATCCCGACTTTTTTCAAATCGACGCCGGTCTCGGACAGTGACGCGCCGGTGTAGCTGATGGACACCCCCGTCGTGCTGGTGCTGCTGCCGGTATTGCTGACGCTGCTACCGGTATTGCTGACGCTGCTACCGGTGCTGCTGACGCTGCTGCCGGTGGTGCCGACGCTGCTGCCGGTGGTGCTCACGCTGCTGCCGGTGGTGCTGATGCTGCAACCGGTGGTGCTGGTCGACGAACCGGTGGTGCTGATACTGCAGCCGGTGGTGCTGGTCGATGAGCCGGTGGTGCTCACGCTCACGCCGGTAAAGCTGGTGCTGCTGCCGGTCTGGCTGGTGCTGACCGTGGTATAGCTGTTGCTCTCGCCGGTCATGCTGTTGCTGATGCTGGTGAAGGAGTTACTTTCGCCGGTCATCGAGTTCGAGACGCCGGTGCAGCTGGTGCTCTGCCCGGTAAACGACGTGCTCAACCCGGTGAACGAGGTACTCACGCCGGTAAACGACGTGCTCACGCCGGTGAACGAGGTGCTGACGCCGGTAAACGAGGTGCTGACCCCGGTGGCGCTAAGGCTGACGCCGGTCAGTGAGGCGCTAACGCCGGTGATCGACGCGTTAAATCCGGTAATGCTGAAGACGTAATCCTTGTAAGAGACGTGGTTGGTGAACCAGTCCGTAAAGGTGCGGCGGATGATGTCGAACTTGTCCATCCCCACCTCGGTGGCCTGATTGCGCTCCACCGTGGTTTGCAGATCGCGCTCGGCGTGCAGCATGACGCGTTCGTTGTTGCGGTTGTCATCGAAGGTCAACTGGCTGGCGTGCTGCGGCTTGCCGAAGCGCAGCGAACGCGACACCATCCCCGAGTAGTTGATGTATTCAGGCAGTTGGTAAGGCGGCGGGTTATCGCCGTTATAAACAATCCCTGTCACCATCGGACGGTCGAGATCGCCGTCGACATAGGTCACCAGCACTTCCTGGCCGACGCGCGGCATGGCGATCACGCCCCAGCCTTTCCCCGCCCAGGCCTGCACGACGCGGATCCAGCAAGAGCTGTCCTCCTCGGTGGTTTTGTAGCGATCCCAGTGGAAATGCACGCGAATGCGCGCAAACTTGTCGGTATGCACTTCGGAATTGGGCGCGCCGACCACGGTGGCGCTCTGGATGCCCGGCATCTGCGGCTTGGGCGTTTCGCGCAGCGGGCGGAACGCCACATCGTCGTTTAGCGCATTGAAACGGCAGGTCACGTTGCGGCCGTCGCTGCTGCTGTCGGGGCCGTCTTGCACGAACACATAGTCGCAACGGGTCAGTTTGAAGCGGCGGTTGCGGTTGGCGTCCGGGTGCAAAATCAAGGAGAAGTCCTTACCGGCCATCAGCCCGACGGCGTTGCTCTCGCCAAACAGCAGGTGACCGTCGCTTTGCATTTCTTCCAGGCGCAACCGCGCCAGGTTCTCACCGCGCTCGGTATCGATATAACCCGCCGCGTAGTCGTACCATTCCAGCGGCGTGTTCTGCAGGCCGAGGCGGCTCTCTTCCACCTTGGTTTGCAGGTTCTTGCGCGGGTTCTGGAAGTCGAAGTCGCGCAGCACGATTTCATTCGGGCGTACTTTGCGGGAACGCTGGATGCGCTGGATCCCTTCGCGAATAGCGCGGTTTTCTTCGCTGTCCGGCATGAACGGCAACACGGCGTAACCGAAATCCAGATCGTCGAAGTTCTGCCGGTCGGTGATCACCAGCGTGTGCTTATCCTCGGCGTGATCGAAGTAATACCAGATGCCTTCGTCTTCCAGCAGGCGGCTGATAAACGCGAAATCCGTTTCGGAAAATTGCACGCAATACTCACGCGTCGGATAGGTGCCTTGAATATCCAGACGGTAGTCGGCAAAGCCGTAGCGAGAGAAGATTTGCTCGATGATGTCGAGCACGTTCAGATCCTGGAATATACGGCTGTTGCGGTTCTGCATCAAAAACCACAGCCAGGTGCTCAGCTCCAGCTTATAAACGAACTTATCCTGGTGCTGCCCCGCATCGGAGGCGCCGATCACGTAAGCGTAAAAAGGCCGCGAGCCGAAATCCGGCCTTTCTATTTGAATGCTGATCCCTTCACCCAGCAAAGACTCATAATCCACATCCGCCTGAGCGCATTCGAATTCGAGCGAATATTGCGAGTTGCTCGACAACCCTTCTTTGGTGGTAAAGCTGAGTGGAAACGCATTTAATTCGGCTAACACCGGGTTATCAATTTCGATTAAAGGCATAACAACCTCTCTGATCCGATATCGAACCCCGCCCCGCGTTTGCGGGCCGGCGGTAAATTAAAAATCAGTCGAAATAAACACTTAAACTATCGTTCTCGACCATGAGTTGGATATTCTGCAGTTCCTGACCCGCCCGTTTGCGCTGCAGCACTTCATTGCTGATTGGCGGCAAAATCGCCTGCTGCAGCAGCGACTCGACCGCTCTACCGCGCGAAGGATGGGCGCTGATGCGTTTGGCTATCCAGCCGGGAATGTCGCCTTCCAGCACCAGCGACACGCCCACTTCTTTGTGCAAACGTTGCTGTAAACGTGAAATCTGTTTGGTGGCGATATGGGTTATCGCTTCGGTGGAAAGCGGCACGTAAGGAATGACGTTCATGCGCGCCAACAGCGCCGCCGGGAAAAAGCGCGCCAGGACATCGTGCAGCATCGGGCGCAGCGCCTCGGTTTTCAGCTCCGGCGTTTCCGCCAGCGTCGCTTCTATTTCGCCGGCGCCGATGTTGCTCGTCATCAAAATAAAGCACTGGCGGAAGCTGATCATGCGGCCTTCGCCGTCCTCCATCACGCCCTTGTCAAAGACTTGATAGAACGCCTCATGAATGTCGGGATGTGCCTTGTCGAATTCGTCGAGCAGCACGATGGAATAAGGCTTGCGGCGCACCGCCTCCGTCAATTTGCCGCCCTTGCCGTAGCCGACATAGCCCGGCGGTGCCCCCTTCAGCGTGGAGACGGTGTGCGATTCCTGAAATTCGCTCATATTGAAGACGATCAGGTTGTGCGCGCCGCCGTACATCGCCTCCGCCAGGGCGAACGCGGTCTCCGTTTTGCCGACGCCGCTCGGGCCGGACAGCATGAAAACGCCCAATGGCCGATCGTGCGCCTGAATGCCGGCGCGGGAGATCCTCACCGCCTGCGCGATTTCATCGATCGCCGTCTGCTGGCCGAAAATCTGGCGGCTCAGCAGTTGGTTAAGGTTGAGCGCATTGTCCAGATCGCTTTGCAGCATGCGGCCGGTGGGAATGCCGGTCCAATCCGACAGCACCTCCGCCACGACGCGATCGTCCACCCACGGATACACCAACGGCAGGCCGCCGTCTTGCAGCTCGCCCAACTCGGTGGCCAGTTGCGGCAGACGCTCCGGCGACTGCCGCTCCGCCTCGAGCAAGGTGGTAACCGCCTGCTGCTCCTGTGCTTGTCGCCGACGCAGGGCGTCCAGCTCTCCCTCCATCTCGCTGAGCGTCTGCTGCAATTCGCTGATGCGAGTGGGCGCCAGACTGTCGAATCGGCTTTCTTCCTGCAGGCCGTTCAATTCGGTGCGCTTCACCGCCAGCCCGGCCTCGAGCGACTCGATTTTTTCAGGCTGCGCATGCTGGCTCAGCGCCACCCGCGCACAGGCGGTATCCAGCAGGCTGATGGCCTTGTCCGGCAGCTGCCGCGACGGCAGATGGCGCAGCGACAAATGCACCGCCGCCTGCAGCGCCGATTCGCGGATTTTGACGCTGTGGTGCTGTGCGAAATGCGGGGCGATGGCGCGCATCATGTTCACCGCATTCTCTTCGTCCGGCTCTGAAACCAACACGTACTGGAAGCGGCGCGTCAACGCGGCATCCGGCTCGATGAACTGTTTGTATTCCGACCAGGTGGTCGCCGCCACCATGCGCAGCGCTCCCCTGGCCAGCATGGGTTTCAGCAGGTTGACGGCGTCGCCGGTGCCGGCCTGCCCGCCGGCGCCCACCAGCGTATGCGCCTCATCGCAGAACAGGATCACCGGCACGGCCGAATGCGCAATGGCGTCGATCAGCGCTTTCAGACGTGATTCGAACTCCCCGCGCATGCTCGCCCCGGCCTGCATGCGCCCCAGATCCAAAGACAGCAGCCGGGCGCCCTGCAGCAGCGGCGGCACCTGTCCTTGCGCTATCTTGCAGGCCAGCGCTTCCGCCACCGCCGTTTTGCCGACCCCGGCTTCGCCCACCAAAATCGGGTTGTTCTGCCGACGGCGCAGCAAAATGTCGATCACCTGACGCAGCTCCGCCTCGCGGCCAATCACCGGATCGATTTCACCGTCGCGCGCCTGGCGAGTCAGGTCGGCGCACCATTTATCGAGTATCTCGACCGTCTCGGACGCATCCGGCGCATCGCCGTGGGCGCTGTAGACTTCATCTTCTTCTTCCTCATGCTCGACGGACTCCGCCAGAATCGCCGGATAATCGTCGAACAGCTGCGGGATCGGCAGTTTTTTGAATTCGTCGCTCAGCCGGTACAGACTGCGCTGCAGCGTGGGATCCTGCAGAATGCCGACCAGGATATGGATGGTGCGCACGCCGCCGGACGGCGTTTCGGCGAGCTGGCTCATCAGCAGGCCCCTTTCCACCACCGTTTCCAATTGCGTCGACAGATCCACCACCGCATTCGTGCGGTTCGGCAAGGTATGCAGAATGCGATCCAACGCATCGCTGATGCGCTGACTATTGATGGCGTAGTGCGCCAGGATCAGCGGCAGGTCGCCGCGCTCCTTGTCCACCAGGACTTTCAGCCAGTGTTCAAGCTCCACGTATTCGTGCCTGAAGGTCCGGCACAGCTTGGTCGCTTCAACGAAGGACTGATAAGCAAAGTGGCCCAATCGCGAAAAAAGACGTTCTCGTTGATACACCTTAAATTTCCTTATATTAAGTTGTTGATTGATAAACCAGCTGCCTAAACGTCCCTGTCTTAGGTTTCAGCCAGCTGTCTTTACTCAGCGACTTGCCGCCCAGCTGCGCCGCCATGCCCGGCTCCGTGGCGATCAGCAGGCTGACGTCCAGCATCAGCTGATGGCTCGTGAAGTCATGACAGATACTCACCAGCGCCTGCAGCCGCCGGCTGCCGCGCTGATACTGCTGGTAATGCGGGGCCCCCAGCGGCCCGATTTGAATATGCGCGCCGTATTGGGCATCGAAAAAGCGGCTGCCAATGCGCGTGCGACCCAACTTGCCCAGCTTTTGACTGCCGCTTTTTTTGCCGTCGTCGATCCACTTGGCGTAGCGCGGCGTAATGGTGATGGGAACGGCGAAATAGGCCGTCAGCATCTTGGTCAACTGCCGCAGCGAGCGACGCCCCGGCAGATAAGTGCCGGGATAGGCTTCGCGCAGACGCTGGATATGCGGGTTTACCGTCAACGCCGTATCGACGCCCACCGTCTGACGCAAATGATGCAAGAACGGGTTTTTGTCATCGTCGTGATCATGGCCGATCATCGCCTTCAACTGCGCCCAGGCCCGGTAGTGCAAGACGGCGAAGCGCTGGCTGACGATGCCGACGAACTGCTGGAACGCCTGATTGCGCCGGGCGATGACTTCGGTGCGAGCGTGCTCGGTCACATGGATCGGCAGCGGGCCGTAAGGGGCGAACATGCCGAAATGCCGCGCCTGAATCAGCACCTGCGTCGGGCGTTGCACGATGGAGGCGATTTCGCGCGAGGCAAACGCCATATCCGCCGGCTGGGTGATGCAGAGCCTTTCGCGGCTGCGATCGTTGGAGACGCCGAGCCGCGGCGCATCCGGCTGCGCGCGTTCGATACGCCGCAGCAACTCGAAAAAATCCTGCCGATTGGACAGCCCGCGGATTTCGGCCTGGCCCAGGCTTTCGCCTTGCGCCCCCGTCGCCGGCGCCGGCTCCAACGACAGCGCCGTTTCGCGCATCAACGACATATCAGCCATAGTAGAGCGCCCCCCAGTCGGCGTGGGTTTCCCCATCCAGCAACAGCTTCATGCTCAACGTTTGGTTCAAATCGCCGTATTGGCTGAGCGCGTGGTGCAATATTTTGCCGAACAGATAGGCGCCGTGGTCGGCATGATGGTTGGCGCTCAAGTTGACGGCGATCTCGGCCCCGCGGATCCAGGCGAGCGGCCCCGGCCCCTGATTGCGTTCGAAGTGGTGCTCCACCCAGGCATTTTTGATGCTGGCGATGCGTTTACGCTGGCTGGAGTCATCCTGATGGCAGAACAACGACAGCCAATCGCGCAACAGCGCCGAACAATCCTGAACGTCCGGGCGCGCATGGCGCAAAGGATTGGAGGCCAGCATCTGAATCGCTTGCCACGCCTGGCTGATGTTGGGCACCGCGACAGGGTTGCTCGGGTAGCGGACGATCTCCACCTGGTGGATCGGCATCGCCGTTTCCAGTTGGAAATGTGGTTGCTGAAGGTGCGCAGGCACCAGATGCCGTTCGCAGACCAGCGCCTCGACGCTGAGCGACGTGATGTCGTCGATGTCGATACCGCTTTTGCCCGGCGAAATGGCGATGAAAGTATCTTCGTTGGGCAGGTGCGGGTTGTTGTATTTGGATGGCGACGGCTCGCGACGACGCTGCAGCGTATAACCCGCCGGCTCCCGTTCACAGTCGTAATGCACATCGGCCTGCAGCGAAGAGAAAATCACCGGGTTGCCGTCCGGCAACATGCCTTTCACCTGTTTAACGCTATGTATCTCATACAGCGAGGTGTTCAAACGGTCGACCACCAGCTGGTGCTCGGTGCGCTCACCCGTCAACAGCACCGGCGAGCAATGGCGGCGATACAGGTTGATGACCGGGGTCGCGAAAAGATGAAAATCCCTGGCGTTGACGCGACCGATCAGAGTCAGTGGGCGTTGCTCAAGAGCAAACAAGATCTCGAACTCATGGACGCGTTCGCATTGACGCAGAAAATCCTGTACGCCATGCAGCTCGAGGCTGAAGAAGCGGCTCGGTGCCGCAAAGTATTCGCGCATCAGCCGGTTGCCGGGCAATTCCCCTACCGCGGTGGGCAACAATGCCTCTTCGTCGCCGACGCCGCCCAGGCGCAGGCTTTCCGGTTGCAGGACTTTGACGATCGGCCGGTCATCGTTTTTCGCCCATAGCACGATGCGCAAGGTGCGATTAAGCAGCGCGGCCATCAGTTGATTGGCCCGCACCGTATCTTCCGCCAACGTCAGGTGCAAGGGTTCGAGGTCCAGTTCCGAGACGGGCAACACGCCGTGCGTGGTCAGGCCGATTCTGACGTAGGCTGAACAATCTTGCATATGCCTGGCGGCGCCGTCAGGCAGATGGTGAGGCGGCAAAATTTCACATTCCGCCAATGAAATCTCAACGGGCTGCACTTTAATATGCCGCGCCGTGGTGAAGGTGGCGGGTTTGTTGTTCAGCGAGATATCGTTGAGGGTCATTCGGCTTCCCCGCGGCAGATCGACCTGGCTGTGCCACTGGGGGAAAGAGAGATCGGGCTTAATCGCGACGGTGGCGATCGCGGGAACGGGCGTGTACCACAAGGGCGCCAGGCGAGAAAGCATTTGCAAGGCAAATTCTGGCTGCTCGTTGTTCAGTTTTTCCTGGATGCGGGTGCAAAGAAAAGCGGAGCCCTCCAACAGACGCTCGACGAAGGGATCCAGCACGCCGTCGATATGCATGCCCAAATGCTGAGCGACCTGAGGATGAGAAGAGGCAAATTGACGACCGGCCTCGCGAAAATAACGCAGCTCATCATTATATAATTGGAGAAAGCGCTCACTGAACATAGTCACCTCTATTAATCAAATACGTGTACGGCGCCACAGGAATAATCAAGAGCTATGCGCAAATTAACCAGCATTTCGTCGCCCGGTAATGAGCAAGTGCCATAGATATCAAATAAGATTGCCAATACATACGATTGACGTTCATTCACGACCGGCACCACGCGAATCGTTTTCGGATCCAATCTCGGCTCAAAAGAAGTAATAATTCTTTGTATATGCCTCGCCAACGTTAGCGGATCGGTATTAATGGGTATTCGTTGGCTCAGCGACGGCAGACCATAATTCAATACCGAGCTTTCGCTATGCGCATAATCGTGAAGTTTTAAATCTGCGCTGCGCGATGCGTCATTCAGTAAAAATTCGATATCACGCACCAGGACGCGCCGCCAATTATCGGCGCTGCCGCTTTGATTTCTCACGCTGAGCTTATCGAATAGCATGGGCAATGACGCTTTCATTTAACACCTCGCGGTAATGATTGTGTCTGCCCGCAAGGTTCTGCGGGCAGACGGCCTGCAATAAGTGTTATGACATCAATGATCAGATACGGGCATTAAGCTTGAGGTCATACCCCGTCTTAATCACCGCACCCATGGAGCCATCGTTGTTTTGCTCTTTGTACTCAACTTCGATACGTGCGAAATTCAGCTTGATAACATCGGTTGGCAGCACGGTATCGATTTCAGTACCGATGGTGGAGTTCAGCGGCATATTGCCCACGGTCTTGAATGAGGAAACCAGGCAGTTACTGAAGGTCACGGCAATAAAATCTTGCTGACCCTGGCCTGATTTACGGCAAACAAGTTTTGCCTGAGGAATATGTTCGCCGGTGGCGCACATCAGAAACAGCTTGGGCGAAGCCTTATTACTTACCATGCGAAACTCAAAGTCTTTCATTTCGACTTTGCCGGACCCACCGCCGCTGCCGAATCCCCAGCGCCCGGCATTTTCCTCCGCCCATTGCCAGGCTTGCAGCTGAATCCATCCCGGATAGGTTTGGTCAGGGGATTCGCCGTCTACACCCTCAATCTTCAAAAAATAGTCTACTAATGCTTTAGTGCTCATTTTTGTCTCCTTGACTGATAGGTCCTACTACGTTAATTGAAATATCCACTCAGATAAGTCGTTATATTGCCAACGCAATCATTGAAATAGCGGAAATGGGAATCCATCAGCCATCAATAAATAGCCATGACGCAGAGAATAACGCCGCTAAATTTCAACGAAATATCAATTCACACTCACGCCATTTAATAATAGGCGTCGGCAATATCCAAACCAATGACCAGCCGTAACTTATCTGCTCCCATCTTTTTTGGCTGACGGAAGTTTTGATACAAGTCGCAAGGACACGGTCATGCCTTCCAACTGGTAATGCGGGCGCAAATAGAAATGTGCGCGGTAATAACCCGGATCGTCTTCAACATCCTCAACGCGAACTTCGGCGGCGGCCAATGGACGACGCGCTTTCGTCGCCTCCGTCGACACGGAAGGATCGCCATCGACGTAATTCATCAGCCAGTCATTCAGCCACAGCTGCATATCGTCTCTGGAACGGAAAGAACCGATTTTGTCGCGTACGATGCATTTCAAATAGTGCGCGAATCGGCACGTGGCGAAAATGTACGGCAGCCGGGAGGAAAGCTTGGCGTTGGCCGTCGCATCCGGATCTTCGTATTTCGCCGGGGCATGCATGGTGCAAGAACCGATAAAGGCAGCGAAATCAGAATGCTTGCGATAAACCAAAGGCAAGAACCCGGCGTCTGACAGCTCCTGTTCACGCCGATCGGAAATGGCGACCTCCGTCGGACACGTCAACTCATAACCGCCCTCATCAGAAGGAAACGCGTAGGCGGGCAGTTCTTCTACCGAGCCGCCGGATTCGATGCCGCGGATTTTCGAGCACCAACCGTACTCATGGAAGGCGCGGTTGATGTTCACGCCCATCGCATACGCCGAGTTAGCCCAGGAGAAATCATCATCCATATCCGGCCGGACGGCCTCCTCGAAAGCGAACTCTTCGATCGGGTTGGTCTTGGCACCGTAAGGCAAACGCGACAGGAAGCGCGGCATGGTCAGCACCAGATAACGCGAATCGTTGCTTTCGCGCAGGCGGCGCCAGGAGGCATACTCCGGCGTGGTGAAAATCTTGCCGATATCCCGCGGGTTGCCCAGTTCGTTCCACTTGCTCATCTGCAACAGCGACGGCGAAGCGGCGGAAATAAACGGACAGTGCGAGGCGGCGGAAATTTTCGCCAGCTCCGTCAGCAGCGTCACGCTCATCGGGCTGTGATCGAACTCAAAATCGCCGATGATGCAACCGAACGGCTCGCCACCGAACTGGCCATACTCTTGTTCGTAAATTTGTTTGAACACCGGGCTTTGATCCCAGGCCGATCCTCGATAGCGCCGCAGATTGCGCGTCAACTCATCCTGGCTGATATTCAATACCCGAATCTTCAGCGTTTCGCTGACGTTGGTGTTATCGACCAGATAACTCAGACCTTGCCAGGCGGACTCCAGCTTCTGGAACTCCTTATGGTGCAAGATATTGTTCATCTGCTGCGACAGCTGCTCATCGATCTGGGCGATCAACGATTCAATGGTCAATACGACATCCTGGCTGACCTTTACCTTGCCTTGGTTGGCATATTCGGACAGCGTGCCGATGGCCCGACGAACCGCTTCTGAGGCCTCGTTCGTTCTCGGCCGGAATGAACGCTTGAGCAGACCGTCAAGCTCATTTTCCGTTTCCTGCGTTTCAACTTCAGCGACCGCCGTTGCCTGCTGTTTAGCTGAATAGCGTCGTTGCCTCGCTCTCATTCCTCATCTCCTTTATTGCCCGAATCCTGCACATCCTGTTCCGCATCCGCGACCGTTTTGCGTGCATCCGTCACCAAGCGATGCAGAAAATCGGGCTTCTCCAGCAGATTCTTCACCACCTCTTCCGCGCTGGATTTACCATCCATATACGTGATGAGCTCCGTGAGATGTTCCCGGGCTTCCAGCAGACGTTGCATTTGCGGAACCCGTTTGGCGATGGCGCCAGGCGTAAAATCCTCCATCGATTCAAACTCTAATTCCACATCCAGCAGCGCATCGTCTTCGCTCAGGGTATTCTCCACGTAAAATTGAAGACGAGGTTTAATGGCGCGCATGCGATCGTTGAAATTGTCCTGATCGAACGTCAGGAATTTCCGCTCTTCGATCGGCAGCAAAGGTTTTTTCCGATGCCCAGAGAGATCGGACATGACCCCCGTGACGAAAGGTAACTCTACTTTCTTTTGCGAACCGTAGAGCTCTACGTCATATTCAATTTGCACGCGGGGCGCGTTATTTTTACCGATAAATTTCTGAGAGCTTGAGTCCTTAGCCATTGGAAAACTCCTTTGTGAGAAAAATTACTTCCCGGACAATTGATTTAATGAGGCCAGAGATTCCGGCAAAAGCTCCTCAACAATCGTCGCGAAGTCCATACCGATCATTTTTTGCGAACGTCGAATAAGAATGGGGGCCGGATGGCTGGGCTCATAGTTTTGGAAGTAGTCCAAAACCTGATCCAACAGCAAGATGACATCCTGCCGGGAACGGATATATTTGCCAGGCAGGGTGGCCGGCGTCTCCGCCGCTTCCGCGTCGGCCGGCGCAGCGCCGATATCCTCCGGCAACTCCTGCTGTTCAAGAGAAAGCAATTGACGACTGAACAGCGTCAAATAGTCACGCACCTGCCGGCAGTCCAGCCGATAATCTTCGGCCTGCAGGTTGGCGTAGTTTTCCACGCGCTCCAGGGCATCTATTCCCCGAGACAGCTGTTCCTTTAATGGCGGCATGTTTCTGCCGGCAAAATAGCTGTCAGCCTGCCCCAACACTTTCACCACTTCCGAGAAATGCAGGCTTTTGCCTTCCTGCTCGTCAATTCGCATATTGAGCAGTTCATCAGTGGTTAACGGCGTGTCGGGGAAAATCTTGCTGTTCTTGATTTCGTGCAGGCAGGACGAGGTAGCGAGCCAGCCTAATGCGGCCGCATGAAAGCTGTCCGTCGCCGGCTCCATATCGGCCTGAGGGAAAATGGTGCCCCCCTCTTCGGCATATTTGCCGTCGATAGTGGTGATGCCCTGATAGACAGCCGAAAAACCATCGATATGAAGATTGGCGCGCATAAACCACAGCACGACATGCAAATCGAAGCACTGCTCAAGCAAGGCGGCAGATTGCTCGCGAATAGCATGCCAATTGATATCGCGTGCATTGTCCACGGCATTCAGCGGATCGGTTTGGCTGTCGAATTCCGATAACGTAAATTCAATTTCACTGTATCGAGGGTCAAATTCGACGCCGTTAACTGCTGTTGAGATGACTTCATTCATGGCCTGATATCCTTTTCATCAGCACTACAAACATAAAGCCTATAAAAATGGGCTTTTACATTCGCCAGTCTTTCCCAGAGTCCTTTTAGCCTAATTAGTCGTCACCAAGCCCGCAAATTGTTTAGATGTATTAATATTAACAACAATAATAGATTAAACCTATCAATAAAAACTCAGTGATCGGTTTAAACTATTTTACATTTACATATTTATTTTTTCATTTTAAAATCAATAAGTTGCAATCAATAATTATGCAAGCTAATAATAGGAAAAAAATCAAAAAATGCCCTAAAAACAACGTTTCCCTGTTGGTAGGACAATTCCAATAAAACACCAGAATACAAATAATTTAATAAACAAATGATAACCACAGTAAATAGTGAAATTTTTTCATAAAACCATGACAGCCATTCGTTTCTTGCGATCGAGCAGCACGCAATGATCAGCAGAAGACGATGACAGTGTGACTTTCATTTCCAGCACTCAGTACTTACCCATACGAAACCTGGTGTGAAAATAAACAATTTGGCGAGAGTTTTGATTATTAATTTTAACGCTTTGGTACAAGGTTAACATTACGCCGTGGCGCACCGAACACGGTTTTAGCACGCAAACAGCGGGGTTGATAAAGCAACATTTTTTATAGTTAACCCACGGTAATGATCAGAGCAACTTAAGATTCAATGCTCTTTCACCTGCATGTTCTTTTGCAGCAGGCCAACACCGAAGCATCACGCGATAAAAGCGCCTACTTTGCTAAAGTGGTATAAACAATGTCATTTAACCTGACAGCTAAATAACCACCCAGCCCTTGCAACGGCGACACTTCTGTTAAGACCCGTGATCCGCTCCATGCTCAAGAGATGTTTTCCCAACTGATAAGACCACTAATTTGATACTAGCAAAGCCGAAACCAATATCAAGGGAAAATATTATTTTTTTAATAAAAAATTAACAAATTAATATACATTAATTAAACAATTCAATAACTTAAAAAAATGGTAATTCTATTATTTTTAGGCTGATAAAAATAGTTCACCAAAGTTTACAGCCGCTCATAATGCCAATCATGGAATCAGTCGGATTCTCTTCAGCGTTGAATTCCCATCAAAAAAAAAGAAAAAATCCAGAAATAAACTCAGCGCGAAGCATTTCACCCCACAGAATCAACTTTCGCAAAACAAAATAAGCAAGATAATTCCCAATAAAATTGCGAAAAAGAACCGCTAATTAGTTAGTCGTTCAAAATAAAAGCATGATTAACCCTATAGAGTTATATCGAGTGCACGCCAAAGCCGTTTACTCATGAAGAAAAACCTTATTAATCTTTATGTTGTCGGCTATCCTCGCGCATTGGCGCAGGCGTCACTCCTGAGGGCAAAAAAGGATATGAAAGGAATGCGCAGCATCATAATAAGGTGATACCGGAAACGGCGCAGAGACTTTTTTTACCTCACGTTCAGCCTGTGTGGAAATGTTATTCCGTGTAATAAACCTGAACGCAACAGCCGCCCTCGTCCCCTTAAGCAAGGCGCACGCCGGGATGGCCTCCCTCCTTTCCCCCTGGCTTCCAGGCGCAAATTCGATGCGAAGCCCACCCTTTTACTGATCCAGAACATCTTTCGCATTCCCCCAATTGATATATTGATTGAAAATCATTCCTATTCAGGAGAAAAGGCCATGGTTAAGTCACTGAATGCGGCATTCACTCGTCTTTTTGATCGCCCGGATGCGGGCAAACTGGCGCTCAGACTGACCTTCGGCGGGCTGATGCTGTTTCACGGCGTGGCGAAAGTTCAGCATGGCGTCGGCTGGATCGCCGGCGCGTTGCAGGAGCAAGGGCTGCCCGCCTTCATCGCTTATGGCGTGTATGTCGGCGAGATCCTGGCGCCGATCCTGATCATCCTGGGGCTGTTTACCCGCCCCGCCGCGCTGGTTTACGCCCTTACGCTGGTGGTGGCATTTCTGATGGTGGGCACTGGCAAGGTATTCACCGTCACCGACGTCGGTGCCTGGGGGATTGAAAACGAACTGGTGTTCTTTATGGGCGGGCTCGCCATCCTGCTGCTGGGCAGCGGGAAATACGCGATCGCGCGGAATGAAGCCTATCGATAAGCCGTGCAATCAATAAGGAGGTTCTGAAGCGAACCTCCTCTCTGCGTACTTAAGGTTTGGCGAGCAGCGTGTTCGCCATGAACGACAGTAAGGCGGTCGCTTTAGGGTAAACCGCGCGGTTCTCGGTGACCGCGCGATCAAACCGCCAGTTCATGATGTAAACCACGGGTGCATGCGGATATTGGTTAATAAAATCCCAATACAATTGAATTTGCGCGTGCAGCTGCTGGTCATTCATTCCTAACGAGGCCGTAGAAGGCGGCACCAGCACCCACTTTTGCCCGGCTGCGCTTATCGGCGCCAGGCGATTGTAGGTACTCCACATATCCGCCACCGACCAGTTGTAGTTATCCACCCCAACCCAATCGGGCGTGCTTTTGACGTTGGCCGGGCACGCAGTCACGGGTGCGCCCTGCTGTATTTCACGGATCCATTCGGCGTTGTTGGCCTGCCGATAGGACAAGATAGTGTAGACGGGGATCGCGACCCCGTACTGCTGCATGGCCTGCCGTAGGGTGCATACATAGCTGGAATATTGGAAAGCGTCATATTTCCCCGCGGTCTGTAAGGCAGGAACGTCGAACGGCTCATCGATAAAATAAATGGCACCAGGCTTATATTTAGCTTCGGCGATCTTCTTGACTACCGTCCAGATGGCGTTCCAGGAACCTGCGGCCTGGCAGTTGCTGTTCGAGACCGCCCCAGGGCAGATATCGATAAACGGCGATCCCGATACCGCCCCCGATCCAGCCTGAATATTCACGGCGCAGGTGCCACCGGCGCAAACAGGCAGATTAAGACTTTCCATAGTGTGCACCACATTCAGATTGGTCATACTGAAGCCGGTGTCGGTAATCACCTTAAGCGCTTCTGTGGCGCTGAAAGACGGCGTGGCGGTTTCATAAAAGTCCAGCCAGTCATAGCCGTAATACTTGATATTGGCGTTGGGGCCCGCCGCCAGCGCATTGGCGCCGATCAGGCACCAGCACAGCAACGCAAAACGTTTCAACATATTCTTCTCCTTCAAACCCTCATCGATGTTAACCAACGGCGAGCGGCAAACGGCGCCGCCGGCCAGAGACACCATCGTGGCACGCGCTATCGGCGATGACCCGCCGTTTGCGTTGTGCTGCGGTAGAACAAACGATGAGTAGCTTTTGGGAAGATATCGCGTTGATTTTCTTAACGATCGACGAGGCGATGCAAGTAGAAAACGAGGGCTGCGCGCAAGGAGCCAAACTGCACTCAACGAGAATCAAGCATAAATATCAGACTGCGCGCCTGCCATCGGCGCTTAATGATCGACCAACCGGTACACCGGCACCTTGCGCGTCGTACCGGTCAGGGTATCGAAGATCTCCGTTTCCGCCGTCGCGATCGCCATGCCGGCTTTTCTTAGCCTGCGCACTTCGGCGGCGATGCGCTGTATGCCGAACCAGAACAGGCCGTCCAGCGCCGTGACCTGCAGGCCTTGATCCAGCGCCAGCTTGAGCCGCTCACGCGGCGCCTTGAGCGTTTTGGCGATTTCCCGGTAAGGCAGCGCGTCCACGCCCGACGCAGAGGTTCGATGAATACGGGTCGACAGGCCGTATTGGAAGGCCTCGGGCACGCCGCTTAAATCGCTTTTTAAGCTGTAAACGCAACCAAAGCGTTTGCCGTTGAACACCACATTTTTTTGACTGAGCGCCAGCTCATCACGCAGGCCGGCGATCAGCTGCGGCGCCCTGACCAGCAATAAACGGAAAGGCAATTCAAAACTGGTCACATAGTCCACGTTGAGCAGTGCAATGCGCAGGCGCTCTTCCGCCCCAGCCTGCGTCTGGCGACACTCGTTCAGCACCTCGCTCCACTGGTGCGCAAGCCGCGGGGTTTCATCCAGCGGCGCGAAGTGGTATTTCTCGATGTGGTAGTCGATCCTTTCATTCATGTCCGTTGGCCCCTGCGTCAGTCGTCATTGCCATCAGCAAATTACCTTACCCGCGGGCAACAGTACAACACCGCGATGAGGTCACTCGGGAAATACGGCGCTGGCTTCGCCGGAACGGACTACGCGCTCTCGATGAACAGCATCATGCGTTGCAGTGCGTCATCCAGGGCACTGAGCCCGACGTCATCCAGACAGGCCATCAGCCGTGCGTCATAATCCGCCACCCGCTGTCTCGCCTGGTCAAAAATAGGGCGAGACGCCGGCATCACGCGCAGATATACCGCCCGCTTATCTTCCGGATCGGGGAAACGCGCAACCCATCCCCGGTTAACCAGTTGGGTGAGCGTGCGTCCAAGCGCAGTGCGATCGGTCTGCGAATGCGCTATCACATCGCTCATGGACACATCGCCCGGAAAGCTGTAGAGAATGCGCAACGCGCGCCACTCATGGAGGCTGAGCCCTTGTAAAGCCAGTAACGCAGACAGCCGTTTTTCACGGTGACGCACCACTTCCGTCATCTTATAAAGCGCGCCGTTGGGCAATCCCATCCCCCGTCGGCCACTATGTGCGCCTTTCTTTTCAGAATCCATACTGTTTCCAATTAGCTTCGACTTTTGCCCTGACCTGTTCCGGATAAGCATGTCTGAAAGAGGCCGTGCCCGCACGCGTTACTCCGCTGAACTGCTCAGGGAACAGACAGTTGATGATGGCTTTGCCGCCGCTGCCGAGCGCCTTGTCCTCTTCCGTCAGGTACGGCACCATCGGGAACTCGCGCACGCCAGGGAAAAGAAAATGATCGCGCGCCGGATGTGAACGCGTGGCCAGCGCCCAAACCACCTGATCGATATCGACAATATCAATGTCATTGCCGACCAGAATCAGTTTGGGGATCAGGTAGCCCGCATGCGAACCGAAGACGATCTCCGCGACCTTATCGGCAAAATCAGCAGCGTTGGTCTTCATGCCGGCCAGTTTTTCAATATCGATGGAGAGCACCGCCCAACAGGTTGCCGCCTCATAGGAACACCAGACAAAGTCGACGGGCAATGCCGCGCTCTGCAGGGTCTCCAGCAGCTGAGCCGAGATCATGGTACCCCAGATCGTATGATTTTCCTCCGGCGGCGTGCCTGCGACGCAAATAGGCAAAATGGGGTCATCGCGAAATGTCACCGCGTGCACATGGAACACCGGCTGTTCGTGGCCTTGCTGATGTTGATAGCCGTGATACTCCCCCATCGGCCCTTCCAACGCCGTCTCCGTCAGGCTGATTTCACCTTCCAGCACAATTTCCGCATTGGCCGGCACCCAGAGATCGTTGGTTTCCGCTTGGGTGAGCGTGACGCTTTTACCGAGCAGCGCGCCGACATAGTCCGGCTCACTGACGCCGGCCGGCAACGGCATCCCCGCCACCGCCACCGCGGCAGGCGGCGCCCCGAGCACCATCGCCCACGGCGTAGGTTTCCCCTCTCGGCGCCACATTTCACGGATCATGCCGATGTGTTGGGTGGGGATTGCCGGGCCGGTGAGACGATTGCGATCGAGCATCATGAGCCTGCCGACGCCCCAACTGTGCCACTGCCCGTCCGGGGATTGCACGACATGGAATCCGTAAGTGCCGAAGTAGCGCCCGCCATCCCGTTCATGCAGCAGCGGTACCGGGAAGCGTTCCAGATCAACCTCGTCGCCTCGCCAAATATTCTCTTTCACCGGCCCGGTCGAGCAGTAATCGGGGGCTAGCGGTTCCGCCTTCACCGCCCGGCGAATCGCCGCCACGATATCCCGCGGAGTGCTCTCCGGCGGCAGCCCGAAATGCAGGGCTAGACGAGAATAGGCGTATTCCGGCGAAGCGAGCATGCCGGCCGGCGCGCCGAGGATGCGGGCTCCCGGCATCGCGCCCGCCACATGATGAAATAGCGGAGCCGAGAGCCGTTGCTCGTAAACCCGGCGGCAGACAGCCGCTATCTCCAGATCGGCGGAGACTTCCTGATGCACGTCGACCAAATCTTTTCGGCGACGCAGCTCCTCAATGAAGTGGCGAAAATCCAGTGCGCAATCGAGCAAACTCATGTCAAGTCCTCCAGTCTCCAGGCGGTCAGCCCCTTCTGTCGCCCTCGTTTCGGGCAGGAGACTGATCATTTATGTGCATGTGCACACATATTAACGCGCGAGAAATCGCGTGTAAATAAACACCATTTTGGCAAGATTGGACCTGTTAGTAGACTGGCTTTGGCCGGCAGGCATGATCACCGTAGCCGTTTCATACGCTCAGCCTGATTGACAGGCCGCAGCCACGTTCTTGTCTCAAGCGCCGCATCGTATTTGAGCGCAACATAGCTCACAAAATGAAGAACATAATCGTAAAATGCTATTCGTTGATAATGCACGGGTTATAATGCGAAACGGGATGCCGACCAACGCAAACACGTTGCAAATCGAACGGTTACAGCGCATTAGACAGAAGAAAATGAAAAGGAATTTGAATCGATGGGTAATAACGCGGGGGGAAGTGGCGGAGAGAGGGGGATTTGAACCCCCGGTAGAGTTGCCCCTACTCCAGTTTTCGAGACTGGTCCGTTCAGCCGCTCCGGCATCTCTCCTGACAACGCTTGCTATCATGCCCGCTTTTGCGGCATTTTTACAGCACTAGCATGCAGCCGAACGTTCAAGTGATGACTTTACGAGCAACCTGATGATTAAATGGCCGTGGAAAGCGACTCAACCCTCTCAACCCCAGGCAGACATTCAGGCCCAGTGGCAAGACGCGCTGGCGATCCCGCTGCTCTCGCCGCTGGATGAGCAGGAGCGGCAGCGGCTGGTGGCCGTCGCCGGGCAGATTTTGCAGCAAAAGCGCATCGTACCGCTGCAGGGGCTGCAGCTCACTTCACAAATGCAGGCGCGCATCGCCCTGCTGTTCGCCTTGCCGGTGCTGGAGCTCGGCGCGGAGTGCCTCGACGGCTTCAACGAAATCCTGCTCTACCCCACCCCGTTCGTGGTGGAAGACGAATGGCAGGACGAGATCGGCCTGGTGCACTCGGGGCCGGTGGTGCAGTCTGGCCAAAGCTGGGAACAGGGGCCGATCGTGCTCAATTGGCAAGACGTGCAGGACTCTTTCGATCTTTCCGGTTTTAACCTGGTGATCCACGAAGCGGTGCACAAGCTGGATATGCGCAACGGCGGCGTCGCCACCGGCGTGCCGCCGATCCCGCTGCGCGAGGTGGCTGCCTGGGAACACGATCTGCACGCCGCGATGGAAAGCCTGCAGGACGAGATCGACATGGTCGGCGAAGAGGCCGCCAGCATGGACGCCTACGCCGCCACCGATGCGGCCGAGTGCTTTGCCGTGCTGTCGGAGTATTTTTTCAGCGCCCCCGAGCTGCTGGCCGAACGTTTCCCGGCGCTGTATCAGCACTTTTGCCGCTTCTACCGCCAGGATCCGCTGGCGCGTCTGCTGCGCGGCCAGGCGGAAAACGACGCGTAATGGGCTGATTGACGGGCGCATTGCTCAGATACCGAGCAGTCGAACCGCTCAAGGCAATTTAGCGTTGACACACCCGGGGCTGCTGGATATCATGCGCCCCGTTCACACGATTCCTCTGTAGTTCAGTCGGTAGAACGGCGGACTGTTAATCCGTATGTCACTGGTTCGAGTCCAGTCAGAGGAGCCATATTTAGAGAAGCCCGCTTAAGGAAACTTAAGCGGGCTTTTTGCTATTGGACGTTTACAGCCCGCGTTTTTCCATCAGCAGCGCCAGATCGACCAACCGATTGGAGAAGCCCCACTCGTTGTCATACCAGGCGAGCACTTTCACCAGGTTGCCGCCGATGACCAGCGTGGACAAACCATCGATAATCGATGAGCGCGCATCGCCCCGGTAGTCGCTCGACACCAGCGGTTCATCGCTGTACCCCAGGATCCCTTGCAGCGGGCCGGACGCCGCCGCCGCGCGGAAAGCGGCGTTGATCTCCTCCACCGTCGCCGGGCGTTTCAGCGTCACCGTCAGATCGACGATCGAAACCACCGGCACCGGCACCCGCAGCGAGTAACCGGTCAACCGGCCGTCCAGATCCGGGATCACCTTGCCGAGCGCCTTGGCCGCACCGCTGGAATAAGGCACGATCGATTCCGCCGCCGCCCGCGCGCCGCGCAGATCTTTTTCCGGCTGATCGTGCAGCGCCTGGCTGTTGGTATAGGCATGAGTGGTGTTCATCAGCCCGTATTCGATACCGAACGCCTGATGCAACACCTGCGCGGCGGGCGCCAGCCCGTTGGTGGTACAGCTGCCGTTGCTGACCACTTTATGCAGCGCCGGATCGTAGAGCGAGTCGTTAACGCCCATGACGATGGTAATGTCGTCGTTCTTGGCCGGCGCCGAGATAATCACCCGCTTGGCGCCGCCGTGCGTAATGTGCACTTCCGCTTTGGCCTTGTCGGTAAAGAAGCCCGTCGCTTCGATAACCACGTCCACGCCCACGCTGCTCCAAGGGATCTCGGCGGGATCGCGCTGCGAAAATACCTGAATCGGCCGGCCGTCCAGCAGCAGCTGGTTGTCGCCGGCTTCCACCCTGGCCGCCAGCGTGCCGGAAAGCGTGTCGTATTTCAGCAGGTGCGCCAGCGTTTTGCTGTCCGTCAGATCGTTGATCGCCACCACTTCGAAATCGCTGCGCCCCAGCGCCGCGCGCAGCACGTTGCGTCCGATCCTGCCGAAGCCATTAATGCCTACTCTCACCATGATGATCTCCTCGTTTTGGGCTTTGCCTCAAATCTAGCCCTGCCCCGAGGCGGCGTAAATGACGTTTACCAATCAATTTACGCCAAATTGCGCGCATGGAAGCGCTCACGGTATTCGCTCGGGGTCAACTGCAGTTTGCGTTCAAACACGCGCCGCAGGTTAAGGCCGTTGCCGAAGCCGGTGGCCAGGGCGACCTGTTCGATGCCTTCCGCACTCTGCTCGAGGCGCTGCCTGGCGGTATGCAACCGCCCCTCTTCGACGAATTTGGCGGGAGAAATGCCCGTCTCGCGGGTGAACACCCGGGTAAAGTTGCGCGGGCTCATCGCCACGCGCTCGGCCAACCGATCGACGCTGAGATCGTCGGCGAGGTTCTCCAGGATCCAGGACTGCAGGTCGCGGATCGGGCCCGGCGATTTGGCCTGGTTGAGCGGGTAGCGGCTGAACTGCGCCTGCCCGCCGGGGCGGCGCAGAAACATCACCAGATCCTGAGCCACTTCGCGCGCCTGCACGAAGCCGTAGTCGTCCTCCACCAACGCCAGCGTCAGATCGAAGCCGGAACTGACGCCGCCGGAGGTCCAAATCGGCCCGTCCTGCACGTAGATCGGGCCGTTTTCGACCTGCACCTGCGGGAAGCGCGCCTGCAGCGTTTCCGCCAGCCGCCAGTGGGTGGTCGCCCGTCGTCCGTCCAGCAAGCCGGCCTCGGCCAGCAGCAGAGCCCCGCCGCAGACCGAGGCGATACGGCGCGCTTGCGGGGCCGCGCGGCGCAGCCAATCCGCCACCAGGGCGCCCTCTTCTTCGGTCGCCCCTTTGCCGGCGACGATGACGGTATCGCGCGGCAGGGCCGGGTCGAGATCCGCCAGGCGATGATCGGCCAGCAGGCTCAGACCGGACAGGCCGTGTACCACCCGATGGGATTGCGTGGTGGCGACCGCGATCTGATACAGCGGCGCCTCGGCAGGGCTCAGGCGATTGGCCTGCATCAGAATATCGGCGATGCCCGCCGCTTCGAACAGCATGCCCCCTTCGGGGACGATAATCAGAAATGTGTGCATGGCGATAATATAAATAACAATCAAAACAGGCCAGGCAACCACTGTATAAGAAAAGCCCCGTCGGTTCACCCTGCGGGCATAAAAAAGCCCGCCGATAACCACCGACGGGCCAGGAGAACGCGGCCATCAGGCCTGAGGCAAACTCACCTCGCTCACGCGCGCCAACTGCGCCAGCAGCGCCGTTTGAAACGCCTCGTCGTGCACCGCCGCATGAGGATCCAACCGCTGCTGATGGTGCCAATAACCGCCGGAAACCAGGGCCTGCGGCTCATCACTGCTCACCAGCCACGCCTGCGTCACGTGTCCCAGCGCCAGATCGTCGGGCGCGTCCGCGCCGCCCATTTTGGTCGGCACCCAGCCGGGATCGACTGCGCTGCTGATGACGTCGGGCCACAGGCGCGCCACGGCGGCGGCCAGCGCGGTGACGAACAGCTTGCTGTCCGAATAGGAGCCGGCTGCGCCGCCAAGCCAATCCACGCCGTTCAGTTCCGCTACGCCGTCAAAGTGCATGCTGCTGCTCAGGTAGACGATGCGATCGGGGCGTTCGATCAGGGCCGTCAGCAGATAGGGCGCTATCACGTTCACCGGCATCACCTGCGGCCCGGTGAACATGCCGGCGTTGTGGATCACCGCATTCGGGCGGCCGAGGCGATTCACCTGCTCGGCGACCTGCCGGATCTGCTGCACCTCGGACAGGTCGCCAATCACCGCCTGCGCGCCCTGATCCAACAGATCGCGCACTGCCTCCAGACGGCCGGGGGCGCGCGCATGCAGGATAACCTGATGCCCTTCGTCCAACAGCGTTTGCGCGGCGGCGCGGCCCAGCCCGTCCACCGAGCCGGTAATGAAAATACGTGACATGCCAGTCCTCCGTTTAGCGCCAGCCGAGCGCCGGCGCGACATGGGTTAAAATCGATTCGATAACGTGGGCGTTGTAATCCACGCCCAGCTGGTTAGGCACGGTCAGCAGCAGCGTATCCGCTTCGGCGATGGCCTCGTCCTGCGCCAGCTGCTCGATCAGCGCGTCCGGCTCGGCAGCATAGCTGCGGCCGAAGATCGCCCGGGTCTGCGCGTCGATATACCCCAGCTGATCGCCCTCTTTGCCACCGCCGCCGAAGTAATTGCGATCCCGCTGATCCACCAGCGCAAAGATACTGCGGCTCACGGAAACCCGCGGCTCGCGCGCATGGCCGGCCTCTTGCCAGGCGGCGCGATAGGCGCGGATCTGCTTGGCCTGCTGGATATGGAAGGGTTCGCCGGTCTCGTCGTTCTTGAGCGTCGAGCTTTGCAGGTTCATACCCAGCTTCGCCGCCCAGACGGCGGTCGCGTTCGAACCGGCACCCCACCAGATGCGATCGCGCAGCCCGGCGGAAAACGGCTCCGGCCGCAGCAGCCCGGGCGGATTGGGGAACATCGGCTGCGGATTGGGTTCAGCGAACCCTTCGCCGCGCAGCGCTTCCAGAAAGACTTCGGTATGGCGGCGGGCCATGTCCGCGTCGGTTTCCCCCTCGGCCGGGGCATAGCCGAAATAGCGCCAGCCGTCGATCACCTGCTCCGGCGAGCCGCGGCTGATGCCGAGCTGCAAACGCCCGCCGGCGATCAGATCCGCCGCGCCGGCGTCCTCCACCATATACAGCGGGTTTTCATAGCGCATGTCGATCACGCCGGTGCCGATCTCGATGCGTTGGGTTTTGGCGCCGATGGCGGCCAGCAACGGGAATGGCGATCCCAGCTGGCGCGCGAAGTGGTGCACACGAAAATAGGCGCCGTCCGCCCCCAGATCTTCGGCGGCGACCGCCAGATCGATAGACTGCAGCAGCGCATCCGCCGCTGAACGGGTGCCGGACTGAGCGGAAGGCGACCAGTGGCCAAACGAGAGAAAACCAATCTTTTTCATCGGGAATCGTCCTCAAAGGCAAAACATAGGCCTACAGTGACAAAAACCGCGCGCTCTGCGCCAGCAAAATCGCCCCCGATCGCACTAAACGAACCGATTGCCGCGCCGCCGCCCGACGATTGTAATCAAAAAACAAATGTCGTATAACAAGCAGCTCCGAGGGGTGTCCTGTTACGGGCTGAGATGGCGTAAGCCGAACCCTTTGAACCTGATCTGGGTCATGCCAGCGAAGGGACGGTTAGGCAACAACGCAATCACCCGTTGCCTGTTCATACCTCAGCGTGCCCGGATCTCCACTGACTCAAGGAGGTCCCATGTCCATCACCACCCTGTTCGAAAGCGGTCTTTACGGCCGGCTGCGGCAACAAGCCGGCAGCCACTGGCAGGACTACGTCGATCACCCGTTTCTGCAGCAGTTGGCCGCCGGTACCTTGCCCGAACGCGCTTTTCGTCGCTACCTGACCCAGGACTATCTGTTCCTGCTGCACTTCGCCCGCGCCTACGCGCTGCTGGTCAGCAAGCTGCGCACCCTGCCAGAGATGCGCGCCGCCACCGCCTCGCTCAACGGCATCGTCGCCGAACTGCCGCTGCACGTGGCCTACTGCGCCGAATGGGGGTTGAACGAGGCGCAGATCGCCGCCCAGCCGGAAGCGGCGGAGACCATGAACTACACCCGCTACGTGCTGGATATCGGCCATGCCGGCGACGCCCTCGATCTGCTGGCCGGCCTGCTGCCCTGCGTGGCCGGCTATGCCGAAATCGGCCTGCGGCTGCTGCACGATCCCGCCACCAAAATGGAGGGGAATCCTTACGCCTCCTGGATCCGCAACTACGGCGACGAGGGCTATCTGGCCGGCGTGCGCGCCGCCATCGAACTGCTGGAGACCGTCGGCCATCAGCGCGGGGCGCAGAGCCGCCTCACCGAGCTGGCGCAGATTTTCACCACCGCCACCCAGCTGGAATCGGCATTTTGGCAAATGGGGCTGAACGCCTCATGACCTCCCCGCTTCTCCCGCCCGGCATCCAGGTGCGGGATCTCAGCCTGCGTTTTGGTCAGCAAATCGTCTTCGACCGGCTGAGCTTCGACATCGCCGGCGGCAGCTTCGTCGCCCTGCTCGGCGCCAGCGGCGCCGGCAAAACCAGTTTGCTGAAGATCATCGCCGGGCTGGCGCAGGCCAGCTCAGGCACGGTGAGCGGCAGCGACGGCCTGCCGATCGCCGGGCGCATCGCCTACATGGGGCAGAAAGACCTGCTCTACCCCTGGCTGACTATCGAGGAGAACGTCGCCCTCGGCTCGCGGCTGCGCGGCGAAGCGCCGGATCGGGCGTGGGCGGCGCACCTGCTTGAACGCGTAGGCCTGGCCGCGCATGGCCGCAGCCTGCCCGCCGCGCTGTCCGGCGGCATGCGCCAGCGCGCCGCCATCGCCCGCACGCTCTACGAACGCCAGCCGATCGTACTGATGGACGAGCCCTTTTCCGCGCTGGACGCCATCACCCGCGCCGAGATCCAGAGCCTGGCCGCCGAGCTGCTGGCGCAAAACACCGTGCTGCTGATCACCCACGATCCGATGGAGGCCTGCCGCCTGAGCCACCGCCTGCTGGTGCTGTCGCCCTGGCCGCTCGGTCTCGACGATAGCCACTGCATCAAAGGGCAGCCGCCGCGCGCGCCGGATGACGCCGACCTGCTGAAAAGTCAGGCCGAGCTGCTGCAGCAGATGGTGAGGGCGGCGCAATGAATATCGCCAAAGAACGCGGGCTTACCCGCCTGCGGCGCGGGCTGACGGTGTTCGCCGGCCTGCTGCTGCTGTGGTGGCTGGCAGGGCAAAGCGGCATCCCGGCCTTTCTGCTGCCCACACCGGGCGCGGTGGCGCAGGCGCTGTGGGACGGGCGCGGCTACCTAGCCTGGCACACGCTGGTCACCGCTTCGGAGATCGTCAGCGGGCTGGTTCTGGGCGTGTTGCTCGGTGCGGCGCTGGCGCTGTGCATGATCTTCTCACCGCGCCTGCAGCGTTGGCTGATGCCGCTGGTGCTCACCAGCCAGGCGATACCGGTGTTTGCCCTGGCCCCGCTGCTGGTGCTGTGGTTCGGCTTCGGCATGAGCGCCAAGGTGGCGATGGCGGTGCTGGTGATCTTCTTCCCGGTGGTGTCGGCCTTCTTCGACGGGCTGCGCCGAGTCAACAACGACTATCTCGATCTGGCACGCACGATGCGCGCTTCGCGCTGGGCGCAACTGCGGCACGTGCGGCTGATGGCGGCGCTGCCGGCTTTCGGCTCCGGCCTGCGCATGGCCGCTGCGGTCGCGCCGATCGGCGCCATCATCGGCGAATGGGTCGGCTCGGCCGAAGGGCTGGGCTACGTGATGCTGAACGCCAACGCGCGCATGCAGACCGACGTCTGCTTCGCCGCGCTGTTTATTCTAGTGCTGATGACCGTGTTGCTGTGGGCCGCGGTGGATGCGCTGCTGCGGCGCCTGATCGTCTGGGCGCCGGAAAACGACTGATGATTGCAACCATAACCAGGGATAAAGGAACGACCATGATTAAACATACCCTCTGCGGGCTGTTGCTCGGCGCCGCCATCACCGGCCAGGCCGGCGCGGCCGAGAAATTGACGCTGGTGCTCGACTGGTACATCAACCCCGATCACGCGCCGATTATGGTGGCCGAGCAGATCGGCGCCTTCAAGGCCGCAGGGCTGGACGTCAAGATCGTGCCGCCGTCCGATCCGGCGCTGCCGCCGCGGCTGGTGGCCGCTAAACAGGCCGATCTCGCCATCACCTATCAGCCGCAGCTGCACTTCTTCGCCGATCAGGGCCTGCCGCTGATGCGCGTCGGCACGCTGATCAACACGCCGCTGAATACGGTGATCGCGCTGGACAAGAACATCGCCTCGCCGGCGGATCTCAAGGGCAAAACGGTGGGTTACTCGGTCAGCGGCATCGAACAGGCGACGCTGGCCACCATGGTTGAACACGAGCATCTCAAACCGCAGGATATCAAGCTCATCAACGTCAACTTCCAGCTGACCAGCGCCCTGCTGGCGGGCCAGGTCGATGCGGTGATCGGCGGCTACCGCAACATCGAAGCGCTGGAGCTCAAGCTGCAGGGTAAAGAACCGGTGGTGTTCAACGTCGAAGATTACGGCGTGCCGGCCTACGACGAGCTGATCATCGTCGCCAACCGCGATGCGGTGAACGAGCCGAAAATTGGCAAATTCCTCGCCGCGCTGAAACAAGGCAGCGACTACCTGCACGCGCACCCGCAGGACACCTGGCTGGCGTTTGCCAAGGCGCACCCGGAGCTGAATACCGAGCTGAACAAGCAGGCCTGGCAAGCCAGCCTGCCGCTGTTTGCGCGCGATCCGGCCAAGCTGGATCGCGCCCGCTACCAGGCTTACGAGCAGTTCCTGTTCGACAACAAGCTGATCAAGAAAATCACCCCGGTAGAACAGTACGCGGTGGAGCTGGACTGATCACGCCGAGGCGGCCGGCGGCGCCACCGTCACCTCGCCCTGGCCGCTGCGCTGCAATGCCGCCTTCACCAGCCCGTTGGCCTTGCAGCGTTCAATAAAGCCGTTCACATAGGCGGCGCCCTGCGTTTTTTGCCGCGGCACCGCCATCGCCTGACGGATGGCGGTGAAATGCCCCTCCAGCACCCGGTAGCCCGGATGGGCGGCCGCGGCGGCCAGCAGCGGCTGACGCACGCCGGCCGCCGCCTCCAGCCCCCGTTCGAAAAACAGCGCGATCGCCTCGGCAGAGGTTGCCGCCCGCACCAGTTGCGCCTGCTGCAGCGTGCGCGATAAAAACAGGTCATACGCCGCCCCCTGGCCGACCGCAATGCGCACTTCCGGCCTGTCGAGCTGCGCCACCTCAAAGTAAGGCGCGTCGTTCGCCACCAGGTAAGTCCCCTCAATGATCACGTAGGGTTCGCTGAACGCAATCTGCGCCGCGCGCACCGGCTCGATGGCCATAAACGCCAGGTTCCAGGCGCCGCTGTCCAGATCGGCGAACACCTTGCCCGCCGCGTCATAGGTCACCAGCTCGAGCGTCACGCCCAGTTCCTGAGCCAGCGCGGTGGCCAGCTCCACCGAAGCCCCCTGCGGTTTGCCGCCGGCCCCCGCCTGCGCCAGCACCGGATTACCGTAGTTGATCGCCGCGCGCAACACGCCTTGCGGGGCCAAATCCTCGAGTACCGCTGCGGAAATCGTCTGCATACTGCCTCCTGAATGGCTGATGGGCGCGCCGTCGTGGCGCTCATTAAGCGTAGAGCGAAACCTCCGACCAGCAAGCTTTCGCCGCCGTGGCCGCCGCTGGCGTGATTAACGTCACACTATCGTCATAAAAATGTACAATAGCCGCCGCTCGTCGGCCGTAGCGGGAGATCGCGCGTTGTTCCGCCGCCGGCAATAGGCTATACCCTTCACTTTTCGCGCCGCGGCACGGCCGGCGGCGCAGACCAGGGCAGCAACGTTTTTTCCAATCAGACAGGGTTTGGCGGATGGTTTTAGCAGTCGTTTCGTTTGTTCTCTTTTTGGCGTCGATTTTGATTTATCGCACCCGGGCCGCCGCCAACCGCTGGTGGTTCGCCATTTTGCTGACGCTGCTCGGCAGCTATCTGGTGCTGAACGTCATCCTGATCGCCAGCAACTACTTTACCGGCGACGGCATCACCGATGCGGTGATCTACACCGTCACCAGTAGCCTCAAGGGCGCCGGCGTCAGCAAATACGTGCTGCCGTTTATCGGCCTGCTGGCGGCGCTGGGGGGAGTTTTCGCCGTGCTGGCCCGCAGCCTGCTGCGTCGCAAGGCTAAAGGCAGCAGCGTGGCCTACAGCGTCGTCGCCGTGCTGCTGGCGCTGTTTTCGGTCGGCACCACCCCGGCGTTTCAGGACATTTCGCTGCTGGTCAAGAGCCAGATCGTCGGCGATACCGCCGATTTCACCACCTACTACAAGGCGCCGAAAAAGACCGTGCAGGGCAAGCGGCCGAACCTGGTGTATATCTATGCCGAGAGCCTGGAGCGCACCTACTTCGACACCGAGCTGTTTCCCGGTTTGGCCGACGAACTGAATGCCCTGCGCGCCGACAGCATCGACTTCAGCAACACCCAGCAGCTGCCGGGTACCGGTTACACCATCGCCGGCATGGTCGCCTCGCAGTGCGGCATTCCGCTGTTCGCACCCTTCGACGGTAACGCCTCCAGCGCGGTCTCCACCTTCTACCCGGAGAACGTCTGCCTGGGCGACGTGCTGAAGGCCGCCGGCTACAGCAACTATTTCTACCAGGGCGCCGAGCTGGCGTTCGCCGGTAAAGACACCTTCCTGAAATCCCACGGCTTCGATCACGTTTACGGCTTCAAAGAGCTGCGCGATCGGGTCGCCGATCCAAGCTATAAAAACGACTGGGGCTGGTACGACGACACCGTGCTGGACGTGGTGTACGGCAAGTTTGTCGAACTGTCCGAACAGCGCCAACCGTTCTCGCTGTTTACCCTGACCGTCGACACCCATCACCCGGACGGTTTTATCTCCGCCGGCTGCAGCAAGCAAAGTTACGCCTGGCAGAATAAGGACAACCGCTCGCTGAGCGCGGTGGCCTGCAGTCAGCAGCACATCGCCGCGCTGATCGACAAGATCAAACGCTCGCCGTACTTCAGCAATACCGTGATCGTGGTGTCTTCCGACCACCTGGCGATGAACAACACCGCCTACGACATTCTGACCAAGCAGAAGCGCCGCAACCTGTTCTTCATCATCGACGGCACCCGGCCGCAGGCGGAGCAGCGCCACGAAAAGCGCAGCACGCTGGATAACGGCGCCACGGTGCTGGACGTGATGGGCGGCGACAACTATATCGGCCTCGGCCGCAGCAGCCTGTCGGCGCCGTCGCTGTCTACGGTGTTCCTGAACATCGAAGAGAAGATCAACGGCTGGAAACCAGCGGTGATCAACCAGTGGGGTCTGCCGAACCGCATCAGCGACTACAGCGTGGATACACGCCAGCGCAGCTTCAGCTTCTCCGGCGTCACCTATAAGGTGCCGTTCATCCTGCGGGTGGGCGATAACCGCATCGAACCGATGTTCAACGTCTATCTCTCCACCCCGCTGCGCAAGCAGCTGGCCGGGCTGGGGGCGGGGGAGAAATTCGTCTGGGTCGATAAATGCTACGAGATCGGCCGGGTCTGGGCGCCGCAGTTGGCGCTGAGCACCGACATCTGCGTGGCCTCAGGTATCCTGGCCTCGCCGCCGCAGATCGCGCAGGCCAGCGGCGAGCGCTTTCGCGGCAAGGTAAACTTTGGTGCCCCGACGGCGGACAGCGTCGCCGACTACCAAAACGCCGTCGCCCGCCTGCAGGTGGACGACGCGGCGGTGAAATACCGGGCGGACGCCATCGAGTTCATGCTGCCCGGCATGCCGGAACAGGTGAAGGCCATCACCGGCGTCTCCGCCGTCGAGGAATGGGGCCGCTGGTCCGACGCCAATCTGGCGCCGGCGGTGAACATCGATTACGTCGATCCGCTGCCTAAAACCTTCGATCTGGTGCTGCGCGCCCGCGCCTACGGCAACAACGTCGGCGAACCGATTTCGGTGCGCGTCGGCGACGAAGAGCGTTTCGTGTCGCTCGGCGAACAGGACAGCACCGTCACCCTGCGCTTCGATAACCCGCGCGGCGCGCAAAACATCAGCATTACGCCGCCGGCGCCGACCGAGCCGAAAGAGAGCGCCAGCGGCGGCTTCACGCCGAAGAAACTGGGCATCGGCCTGGTGTCGCTGAAGGTCGAAGCGGCCGACCCCGCTTCCTGATCCCCCTGCGCCGCGGGCGCGGTATTTTCTTTGCCGCGCCCGTCATTTCGACCAAGCTTTTACGCCTTTCTTCGGCTAACCTGTGACGGTGAAACGCCGCAGCCCCGCCACAGAGCCGGGACATCCAAGGAGAAAGTATGAGCTATGCCCCACCTCGCAGCGGCCTCAGCGCCGATCAGGCACTCGATCAACTGGAAGCCCTGTATGACGCCGCGGTAGACGCGCTGCGTCAGGCGGTCAGCGACTTTATCAGCCACGGCACGCTGCCGGATCCGCAGGCGCGCGCCGCCGGGCTGTTCGTGTACCCCGAGCTGCGCGTCAGCTGGGACGGGCAGCAATCCGGCCCGAGCAAAACCCGCGCCTTCGGCCGCTTTACCCATCCCGGCAGCTACAGCACAACCGTGACCCGGCCGCAGCTGTTCCGCCACTATCTGGCCGAGCAGCTGGCGATGCTGGAACACGATTACGCCGCCCATATCGAAGTGGCGCCGTCACAGCAGGAGATCCCGTTCCCTTATGTCATCGACGGCTCCAGCCTGGCGCTCGACCGCTCAATGAGCGCCGGCATCGCCCAGCATTTCCCGACCACCGAGCTGGCGCAGATCGGTGACGAAACCGCCGACGGCCTGTACCACGCCACCGACAATCATTTCCCACTGTCGCATTTCGATGCGCTGCGCGCGGACTTCTCGCTGGCGCGCCTGCGGCACTACACCGGCACGCCGGTGGAGCATTTCCAGCCGTTCGTGCTGTTCACCAACTACACCCGCTATGTGGACGAGTTCGTGCGCTGGGCCTGCGCGCAGATCGCCGATCCGGCCAGCCCATATATCGCGCTCTCCAGCGCCGGCGGCGCCTACATCACGCCAGAAACCAGCGCGCCCGAGCAGACGGTGTCCGACCTGGCCTGGAAAAACAACCAGATGCCGGCCTATCACCTGATCTCACGCACCGGTCAGGGCATCACGCTGATCAACATCGGCGTCGGCCCGTCCAACGCCAAGACCATCTGCGATCACCTGGCGGTGCTGCGCCCGAGCGCCTGGCTGATGATCGGCCACTGCGGCGGCCTGCGCGAAAGCCAGGCGATCGGCGACTATGTGCTGGCCCACGCCTATCTGCGCGACGATCACGTGCTGGACGCGGTGCTGCCGCCGGATATCCCGATCCCGAGCATCGCCGAGGTGCAGCGCGCCCTGTATGACGCCACCAAAATGGTCAGCGGCATGCCTGGCGAAGAGGTCAAACAGCGCCTGCGCACCGGCACCGTGGTCACCACCGACGACCGCAACTGGGAGCTGCGCTACTCCGCTTCGGCGCGCCGCTTCAACCTCAGCCGCGCGGTGGCGGTCGACATGGAGAGCGCCACCATCGCCGCCCAGGGTTACCGCTTCCGGGTGCCGTACGGTACACTGCTGTGCGTCTCCGACAAACCGCTGCACGGCGAGATCAAACTGCCGGGCCAGGCCAACCGCTTCTACGAAGGGGCGATCTCCGAGCACCTGCAGATTGGCATCTGCGCCATCGATCTGCTGCGCGCCGAGGGCGATCGCCTGCATTCGCGCAAGCTGCGCACCTTCAACGAACCACCGTTCCGCTAACGGTGCACAGGCCCGCTGCGGCGGGCCGTTTTTTCCTCAACGCACCAGCGCCAGCGCGCGCTTCTCCTGGCTGCGGCCGCCGGCGATCGACAACAGCAGGTCTTTCACCAGCAATGCCGGGGCGGACAGCGCCTGTTGGCCCGACATGCACAGCGACAGCGGCACCGACATCGTCGGCGCATTGATGCGCGCCATCCAGGCCTTGGCCGGGCCGATCATCGCGCGCGCCACCGATTCCGGCAGCACGGTCGCCCCCAACCCGCTGGCGATCGCGGCGCTCAGCGCGCCCGAGGATTCAATCTCTCCCACCACGTTGATCGCCAGTTTGCGCAGCGCCATCGCCTCTTCCAGCTGGTTGCGCACCGCATCCCCCTCGCGCGGCAGAAACAGGTTCAGCCGCGCCACGTCCAGCAGCTCGACGCTGTTGCCGGGATGCGGCACCGCACGCGTCGCCACCAGATAGAGATCTTCCCGCATCAGCGCGATAGCGTGCTGACCGGCGGGCATTTTGGCGCCGTAGATCATCGCCATATCCAGCGTCTGATTGGCTACCTGCCCGGCCAACGCCGCGCCGCTGTTTTCATGCAGGCTGAGCAGAATGCCCGGCTGTTGATCGCGCAGGGTCTGCAGCAGCGGTAGCGCCAGCTGCGCCGCAGTGCTGCCCGACGCCAACCCGAGAGACACCTGGCCGCTCATCGCCTGCCCGGCGCTGTTGACCGCGCTCTGCGCCTGTTCGCACTGGCGCAGAATGGTCTGCGCGTGGGCATAGAGAATATTGCCGGCCTCGGTCGGCTGCACACCGCGCTTGGTGCGGATCAGCAGCTGCTGCTTCAACTCCCCTTCCAACGTTGCCAATTGCTGGCTGAGCGCCGGCTGGGCGATGTGCAACACCTCCGCCGCCTGGGTCAGGCTGCCAATATCGACGATTTTCACGAAGTACTTCAGACGTCTGAAATTCATAGTGCCTCCAGCGAGCCGCTAAATTGAGAATGCCGAAATCCGGTTATTCAATCGCAGCAAGATCCGGGCCAGAGTCGGTAAATGCCCCGAGAAGCGGGATACGCGGCGGCAAACGGCCGTTCGCCGGGCAGCGCGCGCCACAACGCAGGGCATGCGTTGCACCACCGGCAGGCAACGGTCTTAAACAATGGGCAATCCGCCGGCACTGCGCGCGGGATAAGCGACAAAAGCGAGAAAAAGCAGCAGGTTGGGCAATCTTGCAGCAAACGAACGCATCGGGCGCTTTCAGGCTTTACAAGCCGCAACCGCCCCGCTATTATTCGCCCCGTTCACACGATTCCTCTGTAGTTCAGTCGGTAGAACGGCGGACTGTTAATCCGTATGTCACTGGTTCGAGTCCAGTCAGAGGAGCCATATTTAGAGAAGCCCGCTCAGGGAAACCCGAGCGGGCTTTTTGCATCTGTACCGCTGCCCTCCCGCCTCAGGTTCACCTCATCCACAAAAAACGCGAAACCCTCACCTGCGGGTAGAATGGTTTTATCCGCCAATACCCTAAGCCGACGGTGCTGAATATTCGGCCCGGACAATAATTTCTCGCCATAACCGTATTTTTCCACCTTCCCTGCATGCATCACGGGTTGAACGTTGCAGCCAGATATCGGGCTTAGGTATAATTATTGACCGATAATGCGTTATTACATGGAGTGTTCGCTGTGAAAAAATTATTGTGTTTATGCCTGCCGATTATTTATTCGTGTAATGTCTATGCAAATGAAAAGATCTGCCCTGAACATCTCACCGCCATTAATGCTTTCAATAACATGATATTGACGCAAGACGCCTCAGCCAGGAAGATTCCCAAAAAAGTCAGCATGCATATAGAAAGCAAAGATGATTATATAAAGGCTGATACGCAGATGGAGTTCGATGAATGCGGCGCGTTGTTAAGTTCACGCAGCAGTAAAACCATCAAGTCACGGATTAATAACAACGTTTTGCTAACTCAACTCCAGGGTTCGATAGATAAAAATCATAACAACTGGGATTACGACATGACTTTTAAGATGTCAATGATTGAAAATGGAGCGGACAAACATGAACTGATGACACAAAAAATGAGCGGGACATTTCTGACAGACCTCAATGGCAAAATAATCCGCTCTGAGGACACATCCGATATTTCCGCTGGAAAAAATCATCAATCAGGTAAGGCAATAACCACATTCTCAACGGATGATGCAGGCAGGCTCTCCGGTTCAAGCCGGGTTAGCACGTTAGGAAATGACAGTAGCAACACCGTTTATAGTTATGACGCTAAAAATCGTTTAACAAGAATGATCTCGGGAGCAACAACTGAAGATTTTACTTATGATAACGACGATAGAGAGTTAACCAGCAAAGAAGTGATGAAGTCATTCACCACAGAAACGACCACAACCACCTGTAAAAGCTGGGATAAATTTGGAAGATGCATTAATGCTCAGCAAAACATTTCAATTTTGATTAAAGACGTGAAGAAAAACCGGGATAACGTCTACAACCACGTTGCAGAAATAAAGTATGACTATGTTTACTAGATTGTTATCGGGGGAGTAATCTCCCCCGACAATAGGCAACGTCACTCAAGGCGCGGCAGCAAACGGCGCGCTCAAAAGCTGCGTTTCGCCACCAGATAAGCGCCCGCCACCAGCAACAAGGCGCCGAACAACGCCGGCAGATTCTCGCGCAGCGCCGCCGGACCGGCGCGGTAGGCATCGGCCAACAGCCCCATGCACAGCTGGCTGGCGACCAGGATCGAGATGGTGGTCGCCGCCCCCAGCTTTTGGTAACCCAAAATGCCGGCGAACACGAACAGCGATCCCAACAGCCCCGGCAACAGCATCCACCACCTGGCGGCGCCGGTCACTTCCGCCACCGCGCCGAGACCGTTTTTGGCCAGCAGCAGCCCCATCAGCAGCAGCAAACCGACGCTGGAGTTGATCACCAGCGTGATAAGGATGGTCGAGACGCTTTCGGTAATGCGCACCATCAGCAGATTCTGCACCACCAGCCCCATCCCCGCCGCCACCAGCAGCAACAGCATATTCATCGCTCTGTCTCCCGGGATCAGCGCGCGGGCGGCGTGGCCCGCTCGTCCAGCTTCAGCTGCAGGAAGGTCAGATCCAGCCATTGGCCGAATTTGGCGCCCACCTGCTCCATACGCCCCACCTCATGGAATCCCTGCGCCAGATGCAGTTTGATGGAGGCCTGGTTGCCGGATTCAATGCCGGCCACCATCACGTGCTTGCCGATCTCCCGCGCCCGTGCGATCAGCGCCAGCAGCAACGCTTTGCCAATCCCCTCTCCGCGATGCGCCTGATGGACATACACCGAATGTTCCACGGTATGCCGATAGCCGTCCCAGGCGCGCCAGTCACCGAACGACGCATAGCCGATCGCCTCGTCCGCGGCGTTCACCGCCACCAGCACCGGGTAGTCCGCCGCCTGGCGTTCGCCGATCCAGGTTGCGCGGTTGGCCGCATCCACGGTTTGTTCATTCCAGATGGCGGTGCTGTTCAACACCGCGTCGTTATAGATAGCGGCAATCGCCGCGCTGTCGTTGAGCGTCGCATTTCGTATAATCATGGTTTACCCCGGCCAATTGTCCACTATAATACTACGATATGAATATTAAATTAGACAATCTAAATCAGCTGATCGGCGCGCGCATTCGCATTGAACGCGAGGCGCGCCACTGGTCGCTGTCCGATCTGGCCGAACGGGCGGGCGTATCGCGGGCGATGGTTCATAAGATCGAACGCGGCGAGAGCAGCCCGACGGCGATGCTGCTGGGCAGACTGGCGGGCGCGTTCGGTCTCAGCATGTCCAAGCTGATCGCTCGGGCGGAAACGCAGGAAGGCCGACTGCTGCGCCGGGAAGAACAACCGATGTGGGTCGATCCGGAGAGTGGCTACGTGCGGCGCCACGTTTCGCCGCGCACCGATCTGCCGCTCGATCTGGTGCGCATCGAACTGCCGGCCGGCGCGGCGATCCCGATGCCGGCTTCGGTGTATGCGTTCAAGCGTCAGCTAATTTGGGTGTTATCCGGTGAGCTGCTGTTTGTTGAGGGTGAGGCGCGCCACGAAATGGCCGAGGGAGACTGCCTGGAGCTCGGCCCACCGGCGGACTGCCGCTTTGAAAACCGTAGCGACCAACCGTGCGTGTATATGGTGGCGGTACTGAGCGCCGCCTGACGGCTTGCATGCGTTAACTTTGCATCGGTCGGTTATAGCCGGCGCGGAAAAACTTCTCCGCCAGCCGGTTATCGCCGCCAGAGAAGAACTCGCTCATCGGCTCGCTGCCGAGGCCATAGGCGCGGCTGAGCTGCCCGGCCTCAAACGCCGCCCGGTTCTCGTCGCCGCAGCGCTGCGCCAAATGGTGCGCATAGCCGAGCACGAAACCGCGCTTGTAGTCGGAGCAAAAGCGCGACAGCTCCGCCTCCGGCTGCAGATTCTCCGCCTTTAACCCCGCCAACAGCCCTTTGCCAAAATGATCCCCCACGGTTTCCTCCTCATCATGCAATCGCTATATAAAGAAATATACAGCGAATAGGCGAGCGAGAATATACTCCCAAAGTTTTACTCGCCGCATAAAAAAGGCCCGCCAGGCGGGCCTCGGCGAGCGCAAGCGATCACAGCGTGAAGTTCAGCCCTTCGCTGACGGTCTTGCCGAGCGGCAGACGACCCGACGGCGTTTCTTTTTCCTGCAGAAAATCCGGCAGGCGAGCTTTGTCGCCCGGTTTGCCGATCGCCACCATGGCGTGCACCGCATAGTCGTCCGGCAGCTGCAGCGCCGCTTTGATCTTATCGTGGTGGATGCCGCTCATGCAGTGGGTCAGCCAGCCTTTCAGGTGCGCCTGATGCGCCAGGTTGGCCCAGGCGGCGCCGGTATCAAACGCATGAGTCGGATTGTCCACCAGCCGCTCGCCGTTCAGGCTGGTGGTTTTGGAGACGATCACCACCAGCGCCGAGGCGTGCTGCGCCCAGCCGCGGTTGAAGTCGATCAGAAACTCCAGATAGCTCTCCCAGCTGTCGGAACCGTGCTTGCTGTAGGCGAAGCGCCACGGCTGAATGTTGTAGGCCGAAGGCGACCAGCGCGCCGCTTCAAAGAAGCTGAGCAGCGTCTGATCGTCGATGGCGTCGTTGGCTATGGCACGCGGCGACCAGCGTTCAATAAATTGTGCATCAATCGGGTAATCGGAAGTTCTTGGCTGGCTCATGGTAGGTTCTCGCAGTGAAGTAAAAACAAAAGTTCGCTGATATTCCCACAGCTTAGGACGATAAAACTTTTATTTCGTGCCATTGCCCTGCGGCAGTTCCTGCTGCAACCAGGCGAGGAATGCACTGACCGGCGGATGCCGTTCGCGCCCCGGTGCGCACAACACGCTGTACGCGGCGCCCGGTACGCTCACCTCCGGCCGGTACGCCACCAACAGACCGTTGTCCACCATATCGGACACCATCACCGAACTGGCGAGCACCAGCCCCTGTCCGGCCACCGCCGCCTGCAGGGCGTAATGCTCCTCGTGATAGCTGCGCATCGCCGCATGGCGCTGCCACCAGTCTACGCCCGCGGCTCGGCACCAGTCATGCCAGCCGCTGTCGTACAGCGCAGAATCCCCCCACTTGACGGTGATCAGCACCGGATTTTCCGGCGGAGCGGCGGCCAGCCCCGGCGCGGCATAGACGCCAAAGTTTTCCTCCAGGCGCGCCGTCTGATGCAGCGCGGGATAATGCGCGCGGCTGTAGCGCACCGCCACGTCCACGCTGGCGTCCTGCTGCAGATCGATCACCTCGGCGCAGGCCTCCAGGCGCACCAGATAGTGCGGATGCGCCTGGTAGAAACGGCCCAGGCGCGGCACCAGCCACAGCGCCGCGAAAGAGTGCGTCACCGAGACGCACAGCGATCCGCTGCTGGGCTGCGGCCGCAGGCCCTCGAGCGTGGCGGCGACATCCAGCAGCGCGCCGTGCACTCCGGCAAACAGCGTTTCCCCTTTCGCCGTCAGCTGCACGCCGCGCGGCAGCCGCTGAAACAGCGCAAATCCCAGCTGCTGTTCCAGCGCTTTTATCTGGTGTGAAATCGCCGTTGGCGTTACCGCCAGCTCGGCCGCCGCCAGCTTGAAGCTGTGCAGACGAGCGGCGGATTCAAAAGTGCGCAGTGCGTTGACGGGCAGCGTGGCGAACATGGTGAAACCCCTACAGGTGAATTGAATTCATCCTGGCAGAAAAGCCGTCATTTGTCGTCTGCCAACGTTAGTTTCTAAAGTAAGGCTGAAATCGCTTAACAAAAAGGAATATGACATGAATACAACTCATCAACCCAAGCGTTTGGTGGTATTGGTCGGCAGCCCGCGCCGCGATGGCAACAGCGCCACGCTGGCGCAGGCGATCGTGGCGGGCGCCGCCGAAGCCGGCACGTCCGCCAGCCTGCATTTTCTCGATGATTACCTGAGCGGTTTTCTGAGCGACGAGCGGCATACGCCGGCGCCGGCCGATCGCTACGCCGAGCTGTTTCTGGAACACTTCCTGCCGGCCGACGGCGCGGTGTTTTGCACGCCGATTTACTGGTACGGCATGTCGGCACAAACCAAGGCCTTTTTCGATCGCTCGTTCAGTTTCTATTCCAACGCCTACCCTCAGGCGGCGGAGGTGCATCAACGCATGAGCGGCAAGCGCATTGGGCTGGCGGTGGCATCGGAAGAGACCTACCCCGGCGCGGCGCTGGGTATCGTGCATCAACTTCAGGAGTTCAGCCGCTACACCCACTCTGAATTCGTCGGGCTGGTGCACGGCGCCGGCAACCAACGCGGCGAAATCGCCCGCGATCCGCGCAACCCGCTGCAGGCCGCCCGCGCGCTGGGGCGCGAGATCTTCACCCGCCCCTACTCGGATTATCAGATGGACAGCCCGCGCAGCACGCAGGTCTGGGAGGAGTAGGCGCGGCGCAGCAATTGCAAGCATAACGTTAGCATCTGTCGCAATCTGTTGCGGGCCATTGGCCCGCCGTTGCCGCGCTTGTATGATACGACGCGGCGCCAGAAGGTGGCCGCCTTTCTCAAACGGAAGCGAACTGCAATGTCGAAACAGTGGAAAATAGCGGCGGCCAACGCCGGTTTACGTCTTTATACCCGCATCGCGGGCAATTTCCGGCCAGCAGCGAGCTTCGATCCGCAGCACCCGTTTGAGCGCATCGTGATTTTCTCCACCAGCGCCCTCGGCGATCTGATGTTCAATACGCCCGCCATCCGAGCGCTGCATGAACGCTATCCCGGCGCGCAAATTACCTTAGTCTCCAGCCATAAAAACCGGCAACTGGTCGAGGGTAGCCCCTGGTTTCATGACGTGATTTACTGGGATCACAAGGCCAAATACATGCTGAGCGTGATCCGCCGGCTGCGAAGAAACCGGCCGCAGCTGGCGATCATCCTGCACTCGAAGGCGCCTTACGACGTGCTGGTCGCCATCGCCGCCGGCTGCCGCTACCTGTTTAAAGACCTTTACGGCAATAAGCCGAGCGGGATGGAACGCTGGTTGACCGGCGTCAGCCGCAGCACCGGCGGCCATCTGATCCAACGCAAGCTGGATATGGTGGGGCAACTGGGCTGCCGCACCGATAACCCGGAGATGTTCATTCCCGTCGCTTTCCTGCCGCGCGCAAAACCGGCAGGCAAGATCCTGATCGGCTTTCAGATGGGCGCCTCCGAAACGCTGCGCCGCTGGCCGGTCGAACGTTTTGTTCAGCTGGCGCAACGGCTGCTGGCGCACTCCGCCGACTATCAGATCGAGCTGATTGGCAGCGCTGCGGAGCGCCACATCGAGCGGGAATTTATGGCGGGCCTGAGCGAGGAACAGCAACAGCGGGTGGTAAGCCATATCGGCACGACCACGCTGCCGCAACTGCTGGCGGTGATCGCCAATCTGCAGGTGCTGGTGACCGGCGATACCGGCCCGCTGCACCTCGCCGTGGCGTTGAAAACCGCCACCGTCAGCCTGTTCGTCACCGCCAATCCGCAGCATACCGGCCCCTATCAGGACCCTGAGCGGCACCAGGTGATGTATGTGCCGGTTGACAGCGCCGCGCTGGATGCCGCCCAGCGCCGCCAACCGCTCAGTATCATCGAGGCGGAACGGGTGCTGGAGAAGACGCTGGCGGCGCTGCCGCCCGCACCCGTCTGATCGGCGACCGCTTTGGCTGCGACAACAGCATCGCCAACGGCAGCCAGAACAGGTACCAAAACTCCGCCGGATTGGCGATCACAAACATCCCCTGCGAACTGTAGAATACCAGCATAAACAGAAACATGGCCGCCTCCCAACGCCGTCCTGCACGCCAGTGCGCAAAGGCAAGCCGCGCACCGTATGCCAGCAACGCAAACAGCAGCAGAAAACCCACGCCGCCGCCCTTCAGCAAGGCGCCGAGGTACAGGCTGTGCGTGGTATGGTTCAGCTCGCCGGTATAATTGAGAAAGTTAAGCTGCTTATCAAAGCCGTAGCCGAAGAACGGCGCCTGTTCGATCAGCCTCAGGCTATGGCGCCAAATGCTGATGCGCACAAAGCTCTGTTGGTACAGCTCGCCAAAGCGGGTGAGCAGCATCTCGCCGATCGCGCTGTAAACGACGGCGAAAACCACCCCCAGCACGCCGGGCAGCAGGATCCACAGCCACTTTCCCAGCCGCTGTCGATAAGGCATCGTCGCCACCAGCGCAAACACCAGCGCCATCAACGGACCGCGGCTTTGCGTCAGCACCATGAACGCCAGCAGCGGCGGGATAAAGCACAGCGCCGCCTTCTGCCCGGTGTCGCGGAAAATCATCAGGCTCAGCAAAATGGCTATGGCGGCGTAACCGGCCAGATCGATCACGTTGCTCGGCCCCGGATTGCGGGGGGTGGTTTCTCGCAGATGATAAATCGACGGGGCGTCGACCAGCGTCAAATACAGGCACAGCGCCGCAATGCCGGCCAACATCACCCACTGCAACTGATGGCGTCGCTCACCGTCAAGCAGTGTCACCAGCCAGGCGAGATACAGCAGGATATAGGCGCTGTGGGTCAGGGCCGACGGTAAGTCGCCCGGCGTCTCGCTCCACAGGGCGCTGAGGGAATAATAAAGCAGAAACATCAGCGTCAATCCGCCGCCCCACAGTGCCCTGCGGTTGCTCAGCAACTGCCGCCGCAGCGGCGGCCAGGTAAACACCGCGGCCAGCCACAGCAGCGCCGCCAGGTGAAACAGATTGTTGACGCGGGTTTGGCCGCAAAATATCGCGCTGAAAAACGCAAAGGCTAAAAACAACGCGCTGCCGAGGCGATAAAATTGCTCAGGCTTGCTGAAAGTAAACATTGCCGTCCACCTTCTCGAAGATATCGCTGTCGATAGCGCTGTGCAGGGAAAGGTTTTTTATCGCGATCTGCTGCTTTTTCATGATCGCGCCGGCGTGCCGGAAAGCGGGGATCACCAGCGACTCTACCTTGTCTGCCAGGAATGTCGGCAACCGATCTTGCTCGGTCTCGTAAAAACGCGGCTGGTGGAAGTTGTTCATGTCCAGCCCGGCGATAAACAGCTGCTTGAAACCGAGATAGGCGATGATTTGCAGCGCCCAGTAGGCCACGGTGCCGGCATCGAAAACGCCGCAGCGAATATCCTGACTGAAGCCGAGCGTGCGGCACGCGGCGGCAAAAACCACGCCGCTTTCCCGGCAGTAGTGATTCCACAGCGCACCGTTGTCGATCCGGGGATGGTAAATCTTGCAGGACGCATCTTCGACAATCGCCAAACGGCAACCGATCGCCGCCTGGCCAAATCGATCGAGAATGCGGGCTACGCCGTGCACGGTGGTGAATAACGTCAGCTCCCGCCGTTGAATGACGTCGAAAACGATCTCCGGACGGCTATCGATAAAGCCCATGTCCACAATGACGTAGAAGCGAAAATCCACTTGCCGATGCAGAAAATAGGCGCCGTTGACCCCGATGGCGGGCATGGCGGGAATATTTTCGAAGCGCAGCTGCTTCACCGACGGGCCGGTGGCCGTCAACAGCGCCTCTCCCCGGCAGCTGTTGCGCAGTTCGCTCAACGGGACGATCGGCACCGACCGGTGCTTATACCACAAGGCGGTGATTTCCCCTCCTTCGCCGCGCGCGATCTTCACATAGGGCCAAAGATTTTCGTTATGCCGATAAGGGCGCGCGTGGGAATAGCGATAGACCTGCTTAAAAAAAGAGCCCATGGTGGCGATGTCCTATCCAGAGTGCGTGACGATACCTACAGGGGCATCTTTCTGTATGCTCAGAATTTAATAACGTGTCAGCGCTGGCCAGGCCGTACAGCGAGTATCTAAATATTCGTTTAATGAGGCAATTTTTGTAATTTGAATTATTCGTCAACGCATCGCCAAGGGATATGTCCAGATGTTAACTAGATGAATAAATGTTTCAGTGCGTAAATATAAAATAAAACCCAAGCTCACCGTTATCCTGTCGCTTAGGCGGCAGTTTACGCCATTATCCTGCGGCTGTTTCGGCAGATTCACAGAGGACGGATAGCATATCGATTAATAACTTATCTGAACAAGAGCGCCAGACCAGGAGGCGCGATAAACACATTTTTAGGTAAAATAGGCAGCCACCGACAGTGCTAGGATTAACTCGCTATCATTTTATGTGCACTTTCAACCAACGTTACCCTGTTATTTCGCATTCGCCGATCGTAAAGATCGGCTTTTTTATTTCCCCCGACTGATCCGCCACCATAAATACCGTTTTTTGGTAAGAAAATGCCGAAGCGATAAGGTTAGATACGCAGTGCATGCCCTTATTTTCCGTGTGTAGGTCATGCATCCCAGAGAGATTATCGATGTTTCATTCGCCGGCGTTATCGCCGGCTTTTTTTATTCCAACATCACCTTGCCAGACCTCAACACTATCGACAGCGGAGCCGGATTAGCACGTTTTACCTATTTATTGATAACAGAGAACACTTTTCGGTAAAGAGAAAATGGCAACGCGCGCTACTATTTCACCCGTAGTTTGTCATACCTATTGAATACCCCATGCTTACCGACCCTCGCGGTCGGTTTTTTTTCGCTCTCCCCACCGCAGCCTGAGCACCAGGCTACGCGCATGCCATCCCAATAGGGCATTGGGAGGCCTGAAAAAAATTGTCAATGATATCAATGCAAAAATCAGACAGCGCGCTTCGGCCCGAGCAACAAGCCCGGATCATTTAATCGGTATGAAATACCACATGCTGATGTCATCCTTTTCACCCGGGCAATGATCGTGGATTTTAAACATGACGCTCTCGGTAATGGAGATATCCAATGAAGCCAGAACACCTTCATAGGCCGACAGGATGAACTCGCTTTCACTCATCTTGTGCTCATTACGCCGGATTGCAAGGTACCTTGCCGATGAGTTGTACAGATCACAGGTTATTGGGTCCTTGTAGCTTATCTTCATCTGTCCCCGGATCATGACCGGAGACAACAGTTGCACCTGCCTTTTTTTCTCGTAATACTCGTGCAAATTCAAGTGCACGATACTGCTGGGAAAGGGCTCTTTGTCGAAAGCAATAATCGGTTGATAATTGATAAAAGGCCAGTGGCTCATGGTTCTAAATGTTCGCGGCGGACAACCGAATTGATTTGAAAAGGCGCGGCTAAATGATTGTTGAGAACTAAATCCAGACAGTAAGGCAATTTCATAGATCTTCATATCCGTACGTTTCAACAGCAACGTCGAGCGGCTCAGCCTGCGTTTTCTGATGTAAGTTCCTATCTTCATCCCTTGATACAAATAGAACATCCGCTGCAAATGCCCAATGGAATATCCTGACTTGACGGATAACGCTCTAATTGAAACATGGCTCTGAGTATCTATCGCCTTTTCAATGATGCAGATTATTTCGTCTAAAATATTGCGCCTGAACTCGTTAGAACAATCCATAGTAAAGCCTGTCATCTTGCTATATTTATTATTGAATGCATTTCTCTTTTTTTAGCATCAGAAAACCGTTAAGTTTGCTTCCTATTGAAAAATGACATCCCCATACTTGTTCAAATATATCCATGCGTCAGACGGCGCGAACAACCTGTCCATGACCATAGGATGGCCATTCGCCTTTCGCGCAAGTTGAAGTTCTCAGGCAAGTCGCATCTAATAACGCCAATAATGGCATCAAGACAGAAACACGTTATGGAATTACCCCCGTGATACCCAATTTGGATTAGACATTATTTTGCAGCGCAGCCTTAGGCCTATTTCCCCCTTAACCACTCACCCTTAAACATAGCATAGTTAATTATTTCGATTCTAAAAGATGTTACTGTCAATAAATTGGCAGACATATAGAGTTTTTATCTATCAATGAATAAAAAGTGCGCTTCCGCTCCCCGTGCCCTATCCTGTCCCGATCGGATAGCACGACAAAAAAACAAATAAAAATCAATCGATTACAAAATTACGCTGTCTAAGTCACGCCTTCTTGCCGCCTCTCGTCCTACCCAGTTAGTTGCCAAATGACACTTTTGAGTACATTTTCCTCAATTTGCCGCGTTAATATTGCGTGCGCTCTATACTCAGGATATTGCCTAAAACAGCGAATGAATCAGGCCGCTGTCGCTGATTACCGATAAAGCGTTATTTTACCTGACGCAACCATTAGGCAGATAACTAAAAGGAAGCTCCCGTATGTTTATAACCAAAGTCATTGAGGAGCTGCTCGCCTGGGTCGAGGAAAGTGGGTTCAATGAGAAGCTCACTGTTGAGATGCTTTCAGAAAAAAGCGGATATTCACGTGGGCATATCCAGAAAGCCTTTAAAGATGAAACGGGAATGACTTTCGGCAACTATGTGAGGGGTAGAAAACTCATTCGCGCCGCATTTATGCTGAAAGCGACAAACCTCTCCATTTCCCATATCGTTAATGAGTTGAAATTTCAGTCATATCAATCATTTGGCCGAGCGTTTCGCAAGCAGTTCAGAACGTCGCCGATGCAGTACCGCAAGAGTAAATCCTGGGACGTTTCCTCCGCCATCCCCTTGCTGTTTCTCGATGGCATACCCGAACATCGCTATGTCCACCTGCCAAAATTTTTCGATGAATCAGGGGATTGTATCGATGCTGAGATCTATCACTTCCACCCCGCGGTTTCGGCGCTGCGATTGGCGGCAATCGATAAAATGCAAGCAACAGACGGCGGCATGATTAATTTTTTTAACTTCGGCGCAAGCGCCAACAAAGAGAACCACGTTAGCATCTATTTGAAGACGACCTATGTTCCTGAAGGCGCTGATATCAGTAGCGTTCTTGCCTCGCTGGCCGAGGTTCAGGGAAAAAAGGATATGCAACTGTTTGCCGAATTCACTTTTAAAGGCGCGAGCGATGAAGCGCAACAGTTCACGCAAAGCATTTACACCAAATCATTCCCGATAAATAAAGTGGGCATGGTCGATCGCTTCCTCATCGAAATCCTTAGCCCAATAGGCAATGGCGAAATAGCGATGAAGACCTATATCCCTATTTTATTCCCTGCCAGGAAAAGAGAAATAAATGGAACGAAAATGCCAGAATAGCCGGCACGTCAATGTCGACCTCAGGCTTTACTAATGCAATCTATATCAATCAGTAAAAATCATATTGAGCTTGCGAGCGGCATCACGCGCGCACGTTAAAATAGAGCAAATTTTAAGACTTATCCAATTGGAAAGTCCATCAACATCATTTCGCAAAGCGAGTCCGGTCTCTATCTTGTGGCCATGGTAATGGTTGAACGTTTATCTGCGGATAAATCACTGCAATGTGACTAACATACCAATACCTTATATATCAATGAGTTATGTTAATTTACCTTTCGTGCGGGCTGAGTTATAACTTATTGTTTTAATTTGGTTTATTGAAAAACCCCGATCGCGTCATACCGCCTGACGTTCGCTTTACCCCGCTCCCCCCTCTTGTAGACATCCCTAAACAGGGAAGATATTTTATTTCCACGATGCCTGTATTCACCGGTGCTATTAACATGCCTTAAACAAGAGTAAACCCCGTCAGGAAAATAGAATTATGAGCACTCACGCATGGTCCAAAAATTTAAAAAAACACTACCCCGATGTTAATGTGGAAAAAGTGACTATCGGCGACCGCGGGAAAGGTTATATTGTCTATGTCGATGGCGAGAGAATGGCGTTGAATCATTTTTTTCGCCGTTTTTATCGACACCGGCTTGATAAAGAATGAAGCTTTACACTGAATTTATCGGGTTGTGAAAATCGGTAAAAGCCTGTTATTTAAAATAGCACTGTATTACGCATCACTCTAAATAATTAGCCCAAAGAGGCCCTTTCATCAGGCGCACATATCGTCTAACAGAGTATTAAATTCGCCGTAATACTGAAAGCCGCGCCGTTCAGCAACGGTTTTCAACCCGGTATTAAATGATGCGATAAGCCATACGTTAATCACGTACGCGCCCTCATTGCTCAATAAAACCTTTATCTCGCTCGGGCGGCGGTTCCAGGCCGCCATTCTGCGCCATGAAATGGAAAGCGAAACAAGACCTTAGCAGCCATAAAGCGTTAGTGAACCGTCTCAAGGCGATGAAAGTGCCTTTCATGCCGGCGTTTTCGCGTATTGAGAGCGATGGAATGATGATCCCAATGGGATTGACAGGTCAAAGGAAAACATATGATTAGAACATCGGTTGTAAAGAGAGCTTTAATAATCACGTTCTTTTGCTTGCTGGTTTTTTCGGGCGTTGCGTTAACCGTGGGCGGCGTTTGGCTCATTGCCCTCGGCGGCTCGTTTTACTATGCCATCGCAGGGATAGGTTATGCCGCAGCCGCGATACTGGTGTTTAAACGCAACAAACAGGGTTATCACTTAACCATTGCGCTGTTCTTCATCACGACGCTGTGGGCGCTTTGGGAATCCGGGCTCAACTACTGGGCACTGTTCCCTCGTCTGCTGGTTCCCGCGGGCCTTTCTATCATCGCCGCGTTTTTACTTCCCTCGCATCTGTACAGCGCTAAGGGGAAAAAACAGGCTTACATTGCCGGTACGGTTTTGTCCGTTGCATTCGTTGCTTTCTTTAGCGGCGCCTTTTTTCCCCATGGAGCGATAACGCCTGCTGATAACGCAACCTTTATCGAGAGCAAAAGCGATAATGCCCCTGCGGATTGGAGCGCCTATGGCCGCACGACGGAAGGAACGCGCTATGCGCCGTTTAATCAAGTTAACCGTTCCACAGTCAAAGATCTCAAGCTCGCCTGGGTTTACCGGACCGGCGATTTCAGGCCGGGCGTCGATCAGAACACCCCGCTGGCCATTGATGATTTGGTCTATAACTGCACGCCCAACGGGCTGATTACCGCCATAGATGCCGATACGGGCAAAGCGCGTTGGAAGTTTGACTCGCATTCAACATCCCCGGTCTGGCAGCGCTGTCGCGGGCTGGGTTACTACCAGAATGAGGATGCGGCGCCAGGCTCTGTGTGCGAAAAAACGATCATTCATACCACAATCGACGCCCGCATCATTGCGCTGGATGCCAAAACGGGCCAGAAATGCCCCTCATTCGGTCAAAACGGCGAGGTTAACCTCGGCCAGCATATGGGGAAAATCGAACCTGGATTTTACTTCCAGACGTCAGCGCCAACTATCGCCCGGGGGAAAATTATCGTCGGCGGTTGGGTCATCGATAATGTGATGAAAGGGGAGCCTTCCGGCGTCATCAGAGCGTTTGACGCCAAAACCGGCGAGTTGGACTGGGCGTGGGACTTAGGCAATCCGGCGATCGCCAAAACGCCGCCGCCCGGAAGCACCTATACCCGCGGCACCCCGAATATGTGGACCACCGCCGCCTATGATGACAAATTGGGTTTGTTGTACGCACCGCTCGGCAACGCGACACCCGACTATTACGGCATGAACCGCCCTAAAAACTCGGACGACTACAACTCATCCATTGTCGCCATCGATATTGAAACGGGCCGCGAGCGCTGGAAATTCCAAACGACCCACCACGATATCTGGGATTACGATCTCGCCTCCCAGCCCGCCCTGGTGGACGGCTTCGACGATCGGCATAATCCGGTGCCCGCCCTCCTGTTGGGCACTAAACGCGGGCAGATTTTCTACCTGAACCGTGAGACAGGCCAGCCGCTGGCACGGGTTGAAGAGCAAGCCGTACCGACCCGGGGCGCCGCTCCGGAAGAAAAACTCTCACCAACCCAGCCGTTTTCTGTCGGCATGCCGACCATCGGCGCGGAACACCTTACCGAAGAGAAAATGTGGGGCACCACCCTGTTTGATCAAATGGCATGCCGCATCTTGTTCAAACGGATGAATTATCAGGGGGCCATGACCCCAATCAGCACGCGGCCCACGCTCGAGCAGCCCGGCAATATAGGCGGTCTCAACTGGGGCAGCATGTCGATTGATCCGGTGAACCACATGGCTTACATGAACGATGTGCGGATCCCGAATGTGTTCTGGTTAGTGACGCGCGATAACTATGAGCGCGTCGCGAAACAGTATCCGCAAAAAGTGATCGACGGCCATGGGCCATCGCCCATGATCGGCACGCCATACGGCATGATCACGCTGATGTGGATGTCGCCGCTCGAGGTGCCTTGTAACCAGCCCCCTTACGGCACCATCACCGCCGTCGATTACAAAAACAAGAAGATTGCCTGGCAGATCCCTGCCGGCACCGCCGAAAAAATGGGGCCGTTGGGCATCAGGTCACACCTGCCAATGCCCGTCGGCATGCCCACCTATGCGGGCACCATGACGACAGCCGGCGGCCTGGTCTTCTTCGCCGGCTTCCAGGACTACTATCTGCGGGCCTACAACAGCAGCACCGGTAAGGAGGTCTGGAAGTACGCGCTGCCGGTCGGCGCGAGCGCCACGCCGATGAGCTATGTTTCGCCGAAAACCGGCCGGCAATACATCGTGATTGTGGTCGGCGGCGCGGCGCACTCGCAAGAAACCGGCGATTACGTCATGGCGTTTGCGCTTCCTGAATCCTGACCTCGTTACCCCGGCCGATCGAATCTGCCGGGGAGACACTACACGATACTCTGACGGCCGCTATGTATGGCCGCCCTGGAGCCATACATAGCTTATCCGCCTGCAGAAGGACGAGCCTGCCGGGGCGGCAGACATCAAGCAGGCAGCGCCTGAAAACGGCGAGAAAAATTAACCAACCAAAGGTTCACGATGGAAACATTCTTCACCATATTAATCTTATTACTCACCGTCTCGTTGTCCGGCATCGTGACGAGAATATTTCCATTCCAAATCCCCTTGCCGCTGGTGCAAATCATCGTCGGCGCCGTTTTGGCCTGGCCGCAATTTGGCCTGCACATCGACTTCAACCCCGAACTTTTCTTGATGCTGTTTATCCCTCCTCTGCTGTTTGCCGACGGATGGAAAACGCCGGCGCAAGAGTTTATTCATTACGGCAGAGAAATACTGAGCCTGGCTTTGGTGCTGGTGATCATCACGGTGGTGGGGGTGGGCTATCTGATTCACTTGCTGCTTCCGTCTATCCCTCTCGCGGCCGCGTTTGCCCTGGCCGCCGTCCTGTCGCCTACCGATGCCGTCGCGCTTTCCGGCATCGTCGGCAAAGGGCGCATGCCCAAGCCGGTCATGCGCGTGATCGAAGGCGAGGCGCTCATGAACGACGCTTCCGGTTTGGTTTCCCTTAACTTTTCCATCGCCGTTGCGCTCGGCGCATTGGCCTTCACCTGGGAAAGCGCCTTTCTGACCTTTCTGCAGGTCTCTATTGGCGGGGTGCTCTGCGGCATTGTTATCGTCGTTTTATATAATCAAATGGTTAAATTCATCCACAGATGGATGTACAACGACTCGGCCACGCAGATTGTCTTCTCTTTGCTGCTCCCCTTTTCTTGTTACCTGATAGCGGAAAAGATCGGCGTCTCCGGCATTCTGGCTGCCGTCAGCGCCGGCATGATGATTGGCCAATCCAAAGTGAATCACAATATGCCGCTGGTGCGTTTGCGCACCAATAACATATGGGAAATGCTCGAGTTTATCTTTAACGGCATGGTGTTTATTTTGCTCGGGCTGCAGCTGCCGGGCATCCTGAACTTCACCCTGGCGCAAACCGATATGGATCATTCCGTCAGTCTGGAGAAACTGCTGGGTTACGTGGCCATCATCTATTTCAGTTTGATCGCGGTACGTTTGATCTGGCTGTGGTTGATGAAATTCGGCAGCGCGAAGCTGATGCGCAAAGATCCGCTGTTATTTTCGAAATTCAGCACGCGCGATCTGTTCGTGGCGTCCTTCGCCGGGGTTCGTGGGGCCGTCACGTTGGCGGGCGTGTTATCGATCCCGTTGTTCTTGCTCGACGGTTCGCCATTCCCGGGGCGCTATCAGCTGGTGTTTATCGCTTCTGGCGTCATCTTGCTGTCGATCGTCGTCGGCATACTCACCCTGCCTTTGCTATTACGCGGCAACCCGCCGCCTGAAGAGGATCAGGAAGAAGCGTTTTCAGTCTCAGAGGCGCTGGCGAGTGCCGCCATCAAAGCGGTTAATGAAACGAAGGAAAAGCTGATCGATACTCCACCGGACGACGCAACGCCAGAGTTGATTGAAGAAACGACGCGCCGGATGTTGGACGTGCTGCAGCGAAAAATCCTGACCAAGGACGATATTAAAAACATCGTGGCGCTGAAACGGCTCGAAAGGCAGCTGTACCTGGCTTCTTTGCACGCAGAAAGGGAAGAACTGTATCGATTGCGCCGCATGAAAAAAATCAGCCATGAAAAGCTGAGAAAGCTGCTGCATCGAATTGATATTACCGAAGTGCTGATCTCTGAAGACAGTGTCTGAACCGATGAGCCTCGGTCTGGCGGCAATCACGACCCTGCGGGGTACGATTGCCGCCGAAAAACCGCCGTCGTGCAACAAAAAAGCCGGCGATATGACGCCGTTTTCCTCTCCCGGCGCAGGCGACGGCGCCCTGTCCTCTCTTCGTTACCTTGTTTCCGGGTGCCGCTTGGCAGGGCATTTATTCTGTTATAATGTATCAGAAATTAACGAAGGGAAGACGACGATGAAAATCCAGCTGTCGCTGCTGTTTCTCAGCCTGTTGGCCGGCAAGGCCGCGGCGTTTCAGTCGAAGGTGCCCGAGCCGCGTCCCGAGCAGGCGCGCGCGGCGGAGCAAAACATCGAAAATCTGTTTTACGGCTTTCACGCCATGGACGCCCAGACGGTGAACATCGGCAGCTGCGCGGCAGTGCCGGTGGCGGGATGCCAATGCGCGTTCTGCACCCAGCTGCGGCAGGCCGGGCGCTGAAGCCCCCTTATTCAACCCAGCTCATACTGCACGATCAGCTGCCCTTTCTTCATTTTGACGCCGGTGACGATCACCGCCCCTATCTCGGCCAGCGTGGCGACATGGGTGCCACCGCAGCCGTAAGCGGGCAGCTCGCCGAAACCCACCTGGCGCATGCCGTCCACCGCCTGTTGGCGACGCGGCAGATCGGCGGCGATCAGATGCGCCAGCTCCGCTTGTAAAACATCCGCCTCGATCGTCTGCGCGTCTGCCCCCGGAGTAAACGTGATGCGGCCTTCCCCCGGCCAATGATGCGCCTTGACTGGCCGCCACCCCCGGCCTTCGCCCAGCCAGCCGATCAGATGTCCGCCGGAGTGCCAGCGGGCATGCAGCCGGCGTTGCGCTTCATCGATGCGCATCGTAACCGGCCCGATCGGCAGCGGCGCGGCGGTAAAGTGCACCACCTTATCCCCCTGCTGCTGCACCCGCACGACGGCGACGTTGTCCAACGTTCCCACGTCGGAGGGCTGGCCGCCGCCCTGCGGGTGAAATAGCGTGGCGTCGAGCTCTACGGCGTAAGCGCCCGCCTCGGCCGGCGCGCAGCTCAACACCTGTGCCTGGCCCTGTAACTCGTCGCTGTAGTAATAACGTCGTTCGGTCATCATTTTTCTCCTCGATTCAGGGAGCCATTATATTCATGTCATAATCAGAGGATAATCCGTCGTCATCACAATGGACCTTTGCGTCATGAGCACAAATCTTTCTTACGCCCTGTTGGCCGAAATGGCCGTTTTCGTCCAGGTGGTGGAGAGCGGCAGCTTTTCCGCCGCCGCCCGTAAGCTGGGTGCTTCGCCTTCCGCCGTCAGCCGCAGCGTGGCGAAACTCGAGCAGGCGCTGGCGCTGCAGCTGTTGCACCGCACCACCCGCAAGCTGCGGCTTAGCGAAAGCGGCGAAGAGGTGTTTCAACACTGCCGCGCCATGCTGGCGGCGGCCGAGGCGGCGATGGCGATCGGCGGGCGCGGCGCCGCGGAGCCCGAAGGGTTGGTCAGCATCAGCGTCCCCAAGGCGGTGGGTCGTTTCGTGCTACATCCGCACATGCCGGCGTTTCTGCGGCGCTACCCGAAGGTAGACGTCAGGCTGCGGCTGGAAGATCGCTATATGGATCTGATCGACGATCGGGTCGATCTGGCGCTGCGCATTACCGATCGCCCGTCGCCCGGTTTGATCGGCCGCCAGTTGATGAGAATAGACCATCTGATATGCGCCACACCGGATTATCTGGCGCAGTACGGCACGCCGCAGCACCCGCACGATCTGGCGGCGCACAGCTGCATCTATCTGGGAGAGACGCCGAGCGATGCGCAATGGAAATTCCGCCGCAGCGGCAAAACGGTGACGGTCAACGTGCGCGGCCGCTACGCCGCCAACCACACCGGCGTGCGGCTGGACGCAGTGAAACAGCATATCGGCATCGGCAGCCTGCCGTACTTTACCGCCCGCCAGGCGCTCGAAGACGGCGAGATCGTGCAAGTGTTGCCGGAATGGGATTTTCTCAGCAGCTATCACGGCGGCCTGTGGTTGCTCTACGTGCCCAACCAGCATTTGCCGCCCAAACTGCGGGTATTCATCGACTATCTCGTCGCCTGCCTGGCGCAGGAACCGCAGCTACAGCGCCTTGCGTAGCGTAATGTTGATGCGGTGCGGCCCCACCAGCGAGTGGTAGCCTTCTTTGACCGGCAGGATGCCGTGGAAGCAGAGCCGCGCCGGGCCGCCCCATACCACCACGTCGCCGTGCGCCAACGGGATGCGCCGCGCCCGGTCGCTGCGCTGCAGGCCGCCGAACTGAAATACCGCCGGCAGCCCGAGCGAAACCGAGACGATCGGCGCACCGAAGTCGTGTTCGTCCTTATCCTGATGCAGCGACAGCTTGCTGCCCGGATCGTAACGGTTCATCAGGCAAGAGTCCGGCACGAAGGGGCCAAAGCCCGCCTGCTGTGCGGCCTCATCCGCCAACGCCATCAAGATTGGGGGAATGGCCGGCCAGCGTTTGCCGCTGCGTGCGTCGCGTTCCGAATAGCGATAGCCGCGGCTGTCGCTGGTCCAGCCGTTGCCGCACCAGCTCATCGCCACCGACATCACATGCCCGCCGGGGGTGGTCAAATGCCGCCATGGCACCTGAGCCACCACGCCCTGCACCGCCGCCAGCAGTTCCGGCCCGTGATCGCGCACGAAGCCGTGCATCACCACCGCGCCGGGAGCGATCTCTTCCCGCCACGGCGGCGGCAGTGCGTCTTCAAAAAGATCGATTGTCATCGTCAAAGCCTGTATGAATACACAGTATTAATTGTAACCCGCTGCTGTCGATTGTCCAGCGCCCGGCAACGCCATTGTCGTTGGCGGCAAATTTCTCTACAGTAGCCGCCATAAAATCAATCACTCACCAGGAATGCGTGTGATTAAGGGCATCACTCTTTCGGTCGTCGCCTCCATCTTGTTCGGCGCGATGTATTACTTCACCTCTACCCTCACCCCGCTGAACGGCGAACAGGTTTACGGCTGGCGCACGCTGCTGACGCTGCCGTTCCTGACGCTGTTCATGGCGTTGTCCGGCGATTGGCGCAAGGTGGCCGACACGCTGGGCTGGATCGGCCAACGGCCGCTGCGGCTGCTGGGCCTGCTGCTCACCTCGGCGCTGCTGGGGGTGCAGCTGTGGCTGTTCCTGTGGGCGCCGCTGCACGGCAAGGCGCTAGACGTGTCGCTCGGCTATTTTCTGCTGCCGCTGACCATGGTGCTGGCGGGGCGCCTGATCTATCGCGATCGGCTGTCGCTGCTGCAAAAACTGGCGGTGGCGTGCGCTATGGTGGGGGTAGGCAATGAGCTGTATCAGGCGGGCGGCGTCTCATGGCCGACGCTGGTGGTGGCGCTGGGCTATCCGCTCTACTTTATTTTGCGGCGCCGCTTCGCCACCGACAACCTCGGCGGACTGTGGTGCGAGCTGGCGCTGATGCTGCCGGCGGCGGCCTGGTTCGCTTTCGGCGACCACGGCGCGGCGGCGCTGCAGGCCAATGCCGAGCTGTATTGGCGCATTCCGTTGCTCGGCGTCATCAGCGCCGTGGCGCTGGTGTGTTACATCCTCGCCAGCCGCCTGCTGCCGTTCAGTCTGTTCGGCCTGCTGAGCTATGTGGAACCTGTGCTGCTGGTGATCGTCGCGCTGCTGCTCGGCGAGAGCATCAGCCAAAGCGAATGGCCGACCTATCTGGCGATCTGGCTGGCGGTGCTGCTGCTGGCGGCGGAAGGCGCGCAGCACCTGCTGCGCCGCCAGCGGGTCTGACTCAGGCGGCCAGCGTGGCGCCGCCGTCGATCACGATATCCTGCATGGTGATGTGGCTGGCCAAGTCGGAGGCCAGGAACAACACCGCGTTGGCGATCTCGTCCGGGCGGGCGATTTTACCCAGCGGGATCCCCAGTTTGAACATCTCGGGGAAGCCGGCAATGGTGCGCTGCTGCGCATCGTCGGTCTGCCACATGCCGCGCTGCATCGGCGTGTCGGTCGAGCCCGGCGACACCAGATTGCAGCGCACGCCGAACGGCGCCATCTCCAGCCCCACGCAGTGGTTCAGGCTGGTCAGCGCCGCCTTGGAGGCGCAGTAGGCCGCCATCTGCGCGCGCGGCACGTGCGCGGCGTTGGAGCCGACGCTGACGATCGCCCCGCTGCGCTGCACCTTGAAGTGCGGCAGCAGCGCGCGGAACAGGTAAAACGCCCCCGAGGCGTTGACGTTGATGCACTGATGCCAGTCATCCACGCTCAGATCTTCGGTATTGCCCATGCGCAAAATGCCGGCGGCGTTGACCAACACGTCCAGTCGCGGGTTCTCCCCCAGCTGTTGGCGGCACACCGCCTCCACCTGTTCCGGCCGGCTGATGTCCAGCGTCACGCAAGGGTAAGGCAGATCCGGGTTGGCGAATTCGCGATCAAATCCCACCACCTCAGCACCCTGAGCCAAAAAGTGCCGGGCGATCTGCTCACCGATGCCGCGCGCCGCGCCGGTCACCCACACCCGTTTGCCGGTGAAATCCATCTGAATGCTCATGCGCACACCGCCATCCGGGCGCACAGCCGGGTCATGTTGTTGTTCATCGTTGTCTCCTGCGAAAGCGTATGGCGCGGCGCACACTGCGCCGCAAAGAGGCCCTACAGCGCGCCGCTGTTCAGGCCGAAAGCGTTGAGCATGGTGCCCAGTTTGGCGGCAGTTTCCATCCACTCGGACTGCGGCGTCGAAGCGGCGACGATGCCCGCGCCGGCGAACAGCCGCACCCGGTTACCGTGCAGCAGACCGCTGCGGATGACGATCGCCCACTCGCCGTCGCCGTTGGCGTCGCACCAGCCGACGATGCCGCTGAACAGGCCACGATCGTGCGGCTCCAAATCGGCGATCAGCTGGCGGGCGCTCTCGGTCGGGAAGCCGCACAGCGCCGGTGTCGGATGCAGCAGGCAAGCCAGCTGCATCACGTTGAGCGTCGGGTTCAGCAACTCGCCGCGAATGCGGGTGGACAGGTGCCACATGGTGCCGGTGCTGAGCAGCGACGGGCCGCTGGGCACGCTCAGGCTGGCGCACAGCGGCGCCAGATGCCGGCGAATATCCTCTATCACCAGCTTGTGTTCGTATTTGTCTTTGGTCGAGCGCATCAGGCGCTCGCTACCGAGGCGATCCTGCTGCGCATCGTCCTGACGGCGCGCCGAGCCCGCCAGCGGATTGGTGTGGATCTCGCCGCCCTGCTTGCGGATCAGCAGTTCCGGGCTGGCGCCGATCAGCACGCCGCCATCGGCCAACGGCAGGGAAAAGTGGTAACCGGTCGGGTTCTGCACCATCAGGTTATTGAAGATCTGGTGGCCCGCCACCGGCTGTTCCAGCTCGATGTCGAGGATGCGCGACAGCACCGCCTTGTCCAGCTTGCCTTGTTTAAAGCGGCTGACCGCTTCCGCCACCGCATGCTTGAAGCGCGGCTCGTCCGGAATGCTGGTGCAGGCGGCAAGACGATGCGGCTGTTGCAGCATCGGGCGCGCGGCGCGGGTAAAGCTGTCGTTGGCGACAAACTGGCAGTTTTCAGGCACGTACAGGCTGGAAGGCCGGCGCGTATCGAACGGAATGGCGCCCACCACCACCGGCGCCGCCTGGCCGGCGGCTTTGGCGCGCGCCAGCGCCTGGCGGATGTGCTGAGTCAGCGCGCCGCCTTCCTGTTCGCCGCCGAACGCCGGCGCCTCAATGCGCTCGAACACGCCGTCGGCGGAAAGTGAACGGAATTCGGACCGGTACAAAAAGGTCGATTGCTCGGCGTACACAAACCCGGGGAAGGTTTGGTTATCTGTCGTCAGTGTCGCCACAAGACCACTCCTTTGTTGCGCCTCACCAATGATAATGTTTATGCGAATAATTATCATTAGCCATAAAAAGGATGGTAAATTACACCGGATCCCCACCGTGGGTCAATCACCGGTGAATGAATCTTTCGGCGCGCCGCGGCAAATCCGCGTTACGGCACAGAAATAAATAACACACTGTTATTATTGTGTTTTAGCAAAAAATAAAGGTCGTGACGTCGTCACCTTCACGCCAAAAACGCCCGCTGAACCGGCGCCCGGCGGGGCAATGCGGCGTCAATGTCTTAAGCAGCTCTAATACGAACGTCTGCCGCTGCACGTCCACGGCCGTCATGCGCGCATCAAGAAAGTCAAAGTAACAGCGCACCTGCGGATAAAGCGTCTTGAACAGGCTCTCTTTGGCGGAAAACGTCAGCGTCAGCAGCGCGTTGAACGGCAGCGCCTCGCGCAGCAACGCCTCGCGCTCCGTCGGCGAAACGATCGCCCCCCACAGCTCCTCCGCCCGCTCGTCAGACAGCAGCGTCTCCACATCCAGCCCAACGCCGCCCAGCCCGCTCTCGCGGTGCACGGCGCACAGCGCGGTATTCGAATTATGGCTCAGCGCACCGGCGATGCCAGCCGGCCACTGCGGCGCGCGATCTTCGCCGCGCGCCAGAGTGAAATCGGCGAAACCGAACGGCGCCAACAGCTGCCGCGCCAGAACGCGTCCGGCCAGATACTCCGCACGGCGCTTCGGCACCGCGCGCGCCAGATGATCCGGCAGCGTAAAGCCCAATGCAGAAAAGCTGTCGTCGCGATATTCCGCCAGCGCAAACTGGCAGCGCGCCACCTGGCCCGGATAACCGTCCGGCGTGAAAAAGTTGATATTGCGGATAAAAGTGGGCAACGGCAGTATCCATGATAAGCAGGCAGGCTGATGATGTTAGCCCCCGAAACGGCCTGCAACAATGACTCTGGGCAAAATAAATGGCGTTAAGGCCGGCACGGCGGCGCGTTAGCCGGGATGGGAAGAGGCCTCTCCCCCGCAACCGGGAGAGAGGCTGGGCATTACAGGATGCCCTTCATGGTCTTTTCGAAATCGCTCCAGGCGCAGAAACCGTCCTTGTCGATCGGGCAACCTTTCAGCGCCAGCGTTACGCGCTGCGGCGGGGTTTGCAGCGTCAGCGGCGTCGCCTTGCGCAGCTGTTCGGTGGACTGATAGACGTACTCGATCTTCAGCAATTCACGGTCGTTCTGCGCGTCGCGCCAGCGTTGGAACACCAGCTTGCCGCCGATCGGCGTTTTCTCATACTGCTGCGGCAGCTGATACGGCTGGAACTGCATGGCCGACAGCAGCGAAGCGATATTGGAGTCGTGGCCGACCAGCACCGTCAGCTTCGGCGCGTCCGGTTTGCGCTCGCCGAGCAGCGCGTTGTTGATATAGGTCAGCAGCGGTTTGGCGACGTTTTGCGCCACCACCGGCGAGGTGAACAGCGAATCCTGATAGCCGTCTTTCAGCTGCGCCAGCTGTTTCCACTGATGCGGGGTGGCGATTTTGCCCCAGGCCACCTCTTTCATCGGGAAACCTTCGTAGTACTGCAACATAAAGGCGTCCACCAGCGAGTTGCCCACCCGCAGCGGGCCGGAGACGCCCGGCTCTTTGCCCGGCACCGCGCTCATCACGCTGGCTTCTTTGGTCAGATCGCAGTGTTTGTCGGTCTTGCAGGCGGCGGAATCCTTGTAATCGATGATCTTCGCCAGCTGTTGGTAAGAGGCGTCCAGCTTCAGCGATCCCAGCGCGGCGTTCATCGCCGCCAGCGCCTGCTGGTTGAAGGCTTCGCTAGTGTCGGTGATGATCGGGTTGAAGGTCGGATCCATCTCACCCATCTTGTCCTGATGGTGCACGCTGACGTCGCAGCCCGGGAACGCGCCGTTGCTGAAGAACTGCGCGGTGGCCACCGTGCGCTGCAGGCTGTTGGCGTAGACATACACGCTGCCGGCGGTCGGGCAGCCCTCTTGCGGCAACAGGCCGGTCTGCTTCAGCCAGGCATTGAAGTAGTGCCCCATGTACACTTCCAGCACCCCGCCCTTGGTGGTCAGCTGGCCGCCCGGCGTTTCCCAGGCCGGCCAGGCCTTCGGCGTAGACTGCGCCAGCACGCTGCCGTTATTGGCCAGCGGCGCACGCAGGTTATGGCGGCTCATCACCAGCACCTGTTCCAGTTGATAACCGCCGGCTTCCGCCAGCGCGTTCCCGGTGAATAACAAAGGCAGGCACAGCAATAACGTTTTTTTTCTCATCCGCAGAGGCTCCCGGAAAATGATTATTTTTAAGGTGTTAGCGTTTGCCTGAGTATGATGGCGAGGTTAGTGTGACAAGTGTGTGACAGGGTTCACGGGAAAAGATCGTACCAGCGGCCACCGGGCGGCGGCCGCTGTGCTTCAACTCAGTACCACAGGCTCATGATCGGCCAGCCGATCAGCAGCAGCGCGGCGATGTACACCACGCCGAGAATGCCGCCCAGGCGCCAGTAGTCTTTCGATTTCACGTAGCCGCAGCCATAGATGATGACCCCCGGCCCGGTGGCGTACGGCGTCAGCACGCCCATGATGCCGATCGACAGCACCAGCAGCATCGACAGCTGCTCCATCGGCACGCCCGGCAGCCCTTTACCGACCGCCAGGATCACCGGCAGCATGGTGGCGGTATGCGCCGATAGGCTGGCGAACAGATAGTGGGCGAAGTAGAACACCAGCACCAGCGCCACCACCGTCATGTTCGGCGAGAAGCCGTCCAGATGGGTGCTCATGGTCTGGGCGAACCAGTCGATAAAGCCGGAGCGCGTCAGGCCGTTGGCCATCACCACCAGCGTCGCCAGGTTAACCAGCGTGTTCCAGGCGCTGGAATATTTGGTGATCTCTTTCCACGACACCACGTGCAGTGCCAGCATCAGCGACACCGCCAGCAGACACACCGCGGTGGCGTCCAGCATTTTGCCGCCGAATACCCACAGGCACAGGCTGAGCAGCACCAGGCCGATCAGGGTGTATTCCTTGCGCGTCAGCTTGCCCATTTCCCCCAGCGCGGTATCCGCCCAGGCGGCCACTTCGCTGCTGTGGGTCACGCCCGGTTTGTACAGGTAATAGGAAATCAGCGGCGCGATGATCAGCAACAGCAGACCGACCGGCAGGAACGCCAGGAACCACTGCATCCAGCTGATGTGCACCCCGGCGATCTTGCCGACGAACTCGATGCCCAGCACGTTCGGCGCAGCGCCAGTGACGAACATCGAGGAGCTGATGCTGGTACCGACCACCATCATCCACATCAGGTAACCACCGATGCGGCGCGAGGAGGGATCGTTAGGGAAAGAGTCGAACAGCGGCGGCAGGTTTTTCACCACCGGGAACACGGTGCCGCCGGTGCGCGCAGTGTTGGACGGCGTGAACGGCGCCAGCAGGATATCGATGATCACCACCGCATAGCCCAGCGTCAGCGTGCGCTTGCCCATGAACTTCACCAGGAACAGTGCGATGCGCCGCCCCAGCCCGGTGGCCTCGTAGCCCAGCGCGAAGATAAAGGCGCCGAACACCAGCCAGACGGTGGTGCTGGAGAAGCCCGCCAGCCCCCATTTCAGCGCCTCTTTACCGGCCTTGAAGCCCGGCTCCGCCAGTTCCTGCGCGCCGAACAGCACCCAGTTGGCGCTGAGCACGCTGACGGTCACGGCGATAAAGCTGATGGCGGTGGCCGGGATCGGCTCCAGAATCATGCCGACGATCATCGCCACGAAGATGGCGAAGTAGTGCCACGCCTGCGGCGGCATGCCGTCGGGCACCGGTATCAATAACAGGATCGCGAGCACCGCCAGCGGCGCTATCGCTTTCCAGATCTTTTCCTGGGTTTGGGACATGGGGACTCTCCTGAAGGCTTGGTTATTATTCTTGGGCACCCAGCTGCGCCAGCAGCCAGGTCACTATCAACAAGTCGGCGCTGCCGCCGGGACTGAGGTTGCGGGCAATGCAGTCGGCATCGAAGCGCCGCAGGCGCGCCAGGCCAACCTCCCCGGCCGAGCCGCCCTGCGCCAGCAGCAACGCCGCCTGGCGCCGTAGCCAGCGCAGTCCGAGCATGCCGCCGCGCGAGGCGACGTTGGTGTCACCGTTGTGGGCCATCAGCCACAGCAGACTGTCCAGCAGCGCCCGCTGTTCGTCGCCGTCAGCGGCCAACCGTTGCCGATACAGCGGCAGCGCGCCGTCCAGCACCAGCCGAAAACCGGCTTCCGCCTCGCCGCGCGCGCCGCTGAGGCCGTAGGCAGCGAACAGCCTCTGACCGGCGGTCTGCCCGGCGTTGTTGCGTCGCAGCTCGCGGTCCACCAGCCCCCGACACATCGCCGCCGTTTCGGCGCACAGCGCCGCTGCGCCGATGGCGCGCCCCTGCTGCTGCAGGCGGCCGAAGGCGGCGCACAGCAACCCGAGCGAGAACACGCTGCCTTTGTGGGTGTTAATGCCGCCGGTGGCGCGAAACATCTGGTTTTCGCAGGCCAGGCCCAGCGGCCGCAGCCGCGCCAGCTGCTGCTCTGCCGGCAGAGCCGCGTCTTCGCGCCCGCGTTGGATAAAGCGCGGCAGCCACACGCCGATGGCGCGGGCGCTGCGGTAAAAATGCCCGAGATCCATGTCGCGGTGGGCGCCGGTGTTATGGCGATCCACCAGCCCCGGTTTGGGCGTGAGGTTGACTTCCACCAGCAGCGCGCGAAAGGCGGCGCGGGCGAAGTCGCAGGCCGGTTCGGCACGGCGGGCGGGCAGATTAATCGGCAGAGATCGCATCGTTGAACATCCTTTCCATTTCATGCAGCAGTTGCTCGCTGCTATGCCGCCGCTGGCGGGCGCAGATCTTGGCCGGTTGGCCGCACAGCAAACAGCGCCGTTCCGGCAGGCCGATATCGCGGCGCGACAAAATGCGCCCCTGCGTATCCAGCACGTCGATGTCCCACAGCCGGCCGATCGGGCGGCTCACCTCCAGCTGCATGGCGCAGTCCTTCACCCGCTGGGCATCGGCGCGTAGCGCGACAAACCCTTCGCAGCCGGTGGAGAGCGCCAGCGCTTCGGCCTGCGGGCTGGGCCAGCCCTGTTCGGCGCACAGCCGCAGCAGCGCCGCCCACCCCAGGTTGAAGATGCCGCGCGTCAGCGCGCTGTCCTTCACCGGGCCGGGCACCACCAGCGTCAGCACCAGCAGCGTGCACTGGTGCTGCGCCAGCCACGCCTGCTGGCGCGCCTGGCGGCATTCGCGGCTGGTGAGCAGCTCCGGCAGGCTGACCGCGCGTTCGGCGGCCAGTTGGGGATCGACGGCGGCCATCGATTACTCCGCCACCTGATGCACCACGTCGATCACCGAGCCGTCGCGGTAACGCACCACCGCCACCACCTTGTCGGTAAAGGCGATCGGCTGCGGTTCGCCGGTCAGCTGCAGCGCGCGGGCGCGCAGCCAGTCGATGCTCACCACCTCGAGCCCAGCCTCCCGCAGGCGCTGCGCCAGCTCCGGCCGCGCCGGGTTGACGGCGATGCCGTGGTCGGTCACCAGAATGTCGATGCTGGAGCCCGGCGTGACGCAGGTGGTCACCTGCTCCACCAGCGTCGGAATGCGCCCACGCACCAGCGGCGCGACGATGATCGCCAGCCGCGCGGCGGCGGCGGTGTCGCAGTGGCCGCCGGACGCGCCGCGCAGCACGCCGTCGGAGCCGGTCAGCACGTTAACGTTGAAGCCGGTATCGATCTCGAGCGCGCTCAGCACCACCACGTCGAGCCGATCGACCGACGCCCCCTTGGAGCTGAAGTTGGCGTACTGGTTGGCGCTGATTTCGATATGGCGCGGGTTGCGCGCCAGCGAGGTCGCCGCCGCCCGATCGAAGCTCTGCACGTCCAGCAGCTTGCCGATTAGCCCTTTCTCGTGCAGATCCACCATGGTCGAGGTGATGCCGCCGAGGGCGAACGCGGCGCGAATGCCGCGGGCGCGCATCTTGTCCTCCAGGAACCGGGTCACCGCCAACGAGGCACCGCCGGTGCCGGTTTGCAGCGAGAAGCCTTCGGTGAAGTAGCCGGAGCCGGCGATCACCTCGGCGGCGCGGCGGGCGATCAGCAGCTCACGCGGGTTCGAGGTCATGCGCGTGGCGTCGGCGCCGATCTTGTCGGCGTCCCCCACCCGCTCCAGCTGCACGATCAGGTCCACCCGATCCTGCGCCAGGCTGGCGGGATGATGCGGATACGGCACCAGTTGCTCGGTCAACAGCACCACGGTGCCCGCCGCCTCGGCGTCCACCCGCGCATAGCCGAGCGAGCCGCAGCAGGCTTCACCGCTGTAGCCGTTGGCGTTGCCGAACTCATCGCAGGCCGGCACGCCGAGGAAGGCCACGTCTATCTTCAGCTCGCCGGATTCGATCAGGTTGACCCGGCCGCCGTGCGAATGAATTTGCACCGGCTCCGCCAGCAGCCCGCGTGAAACGGCGTCCGCCAGCGGGCCACGCAACCCGGAAGTGTAAATGCGGCTCACCACGCCGTGGCGAATGTGTTCAACCAACGGCGCGTGGCAATCGGTCAGCGAACTGGAGGCCAGCGTCAGGTTGCGGAACCCCATCGCCGCCAGCGTCTCCATCACCTGGTTGAGGGTCAAATCGCCGCCGCGAAACGCATGGTGGAAAGAGATGGTCATGCCGTCCTGCAATCCGCTGCGGCGCACCGCCTCTTGCAAGGAATCGCACAACTTGAGATCGCGCGGTTTGCGCGCCTGCAGATTGGCCTTGGAGACGTCCTGATAGCCCGGCAGATCCGCCGGGTTGGCGAAGGTCATCAATCGTTGTTGGCGGTTCATCATGCTTCCTCCCCGTGCTGAGCCGGTTCTTCCCGTAAGCCGGACAGCGCGGCGCGCTCCAGCACCAGCCGGGCGCGTTCAATCACCGGGCTGTCGACCATTTTTCCGTTGAGCGACACCACGCCGCGTCCTTCCCGCTCCGCCGCTTCGGCGGCGTCCACCACCCGCTGCGCGTGCGCCACCTCTTTGGCGGTCGGTGCGTACAGGTTGTGCAGCAGCTCAATCTGGCGCGGGTTGATCAGCGATTTGCCGTCGAAGCCGAGCTGTTTGATCAGCGCCGCCTCCTGCAGGAAACCGGCCTCGTTATTGGCGTCGGAGTAGACGGTGTCGAACGCCTGAATGCCGGCGGCGCGCGCCGCCTGCAGCAGCGAGCAACGGGCGAACAGCAGCTCGATGCCTTCCGGCGAGCGTTCGGTGCGCAGGTTGCGTACATAGTCTTCCGCCCCCAGCGCGATGCCGATAAGACGCGGCGAAGCGTGCGCGATCGCCACCGCGTTGGTGATGCCCTGCGCCGATTCGATCGCCGCCAACAGCCCGGTGCTGCCGACCGGCCGGCCGCAGGCCGCTTCGATGGCGGCAATCTCGCGCTCCATGTCGATAACGTCCTGCGCGCTGTCGGTCTTAGGCAGACGCACGATGTCTGCGCCGCCGCGCACCACCGCCTGCAGGTCCGCCAGGCCGTAGGCGGAGTCGAGCGCATTGACGCGCACGATGGTTTCCACCTCCTGGTACAGCGGGTGCTGCAACGCGTGGTACACCAGCCGGCGCGCCGCGTCTTTTTCACGCAGGATTACCGAGTCTTCCAGATCGAACATCAGCGCGTCGGCCTGGTAGATAAAGGCGTTGCTGACCATCGCCGCGTTGGCGCCGGGAACGAACAGCATGCTGCGGCGCAGCCGGGTTTTATTCAGCGTTTTCATCTTTCGCCTCCCACGGCAGTTGGCCGCCCTCGCAGGCGCGCATCAGCGCGGTTTCCAGCCGGGCGCGCAGCACGCAGTCCAGCGCGCCTTTGTCGTCAACGATCACCTGCACCGGCTCCACCTCATAACGCTGCAGCACTTCCAGCAAGGTGTGGCGGATAGCCGCGCCGAACTGTTTTTCCACGCTGCTGGCGATCAGCAGATCGTGCTGCGGTCCCTCGGCGGGCGCGATGCGCACCATGACATCGCTGGATTCCAGCGTGCCGGCCATTGCTTCTCGGATAATTTTCATCATTCACCTGATTGTGCGGACTCAAAAGGATGCGGGGCCGCCTTGGCCCGGCGCTGCGTTTGCAGATCCTGCAGGTAGTACAGGGTGTCCGGCGGCACCAGCGGCGCGGCGGCGTGGAAGTCCCCCGCCGCCAGCAGCTTGCGCACCCAGGAGGCGGAGATCGCCGTGCCCTGATATTGCAAACGCTCGATTTCCACCAGCGCGATCGGCGGGCTGGGCAGCGCCGGCGTTTCCAGCCAGTAGCGCATGTCGCGGTTGTATTTCGCGGTCACCGCACAGAACGGCTCGTTGCCGACGAAGCGGTGGGTAATGCCCAGCGCGGGTGCCAGATACTGGCGGAAGATCTTCAGATCGATTTCGGTGTAACAGTCGTCGGCCACGCCCTGGTCCTTGATGAAGTAACAGGGGAAGGTGGCGCGCGAGATCACGTACTGCGAGCCTTCGTGTACCGTGAGGTTGGGGATATCGGCGGTGCCGGCCAGCACCAGCCGGCGCCGGTCTTCATAGCTGAAGCGCGAGGTGTTTTCCTTCACCAGAAACAGGTGCAGCCAGTCGCAGCGCTTGGCCGCCTGACGCACCAGATACTGATGCCCGCGGGTGAAGGGGTTGGCGTTCATCACGATGCTGCCGATGGTGTCGCCCGGCCGGCGCTGGCTCGCCAGTTGGGCGGCATAGCGCTTCAGGCGGCACGGGCTGTTTTCCATCAGCACCACGATGCCCGGCACGGTGGCGATCGGGTAGAAACCGCACTGGCGGAACAGCGGCTCGTTCTGCACCTTGGTGTAGATAAACAGCTGGGTATGGTGCCGCTCGTAGGCCAGGTTCACCAGCTCGGTCGCCAGCGCCAGCGCCAACCCTTCGCCGCGCATCAGCGGACTGATGGCGACGCATTTGATAATATTGTCGGCGATGCCGCCGCAGGCGACCAATTTGTCGTGCTGGGTAACGGTAATAAATATTTCAACCGTAGTGTCGATATTCAGATCGTTACTGCGCAAGAAGGCGCTTATTTCCGAAATCGCTTTATGATCCGATCGCTTTACCCGATTAAATACGGCATCGCCTAACATAACACGCTCTCTGGGTTAACTAACAAACAACAAGTTAAATACAAAAAGGCTTTTTAATTAACATTGACAAGGTTAATTAAAACCTTAAAAACCATGAAGATAAACACGACATCGCACTCGATAAACCAATGGTAAACAGAAAAAAAACGCGGATTATTGACCTATTTCACAAACCGTCCCCGGTTAATAAGTTATTTAATGTTCTTTATTTGCTTAATTAATCTTATGGTGTTTATTATTGAGATAATCTTTATTTGACGCCGCAATTTACTTACATTCATTTAGCATCTTGATTGCAATAGTAGGTTTCATTATGGAATGGCTGAACATCCTGATCGTTGAAGACGAAACGCCGCTGGCGGAGATGCATGCGGAGTTTATCCGCCAGAACGGCGGCTGCCGCCAGATTTGGCTGGCCGGTACGCTGGCGCAGGCCCGCGCCATGACCGAACGCTTCAAGCCGGACCTGATCCTGCTGGACAACTTTCTGCCCGACGGCCAGGGCATCACCCTGCTGCGCGAACTGACGCTGAGCGGCTATCGCGGCGGCATCGTGTTCATCACCGCCGCCAGCGACATGGCCACCGTGGCCGAGGCTTTGCGTTACGGCGTGTTCGACTACCTGATCAAACCGCTGGCCTATGACCGGCTGAGCCAGACCCTTCAGCGCTTCAGCCAACGCCGCGAAGCGCTGAAGGACAAGGCGCGCCTCAACCAACGCCGCATTGACGAGATGTTCAACACCTACGCCCGCGGCGAACAGCAGGCGGCGCTGCCCGCCGGCATCGACGAGCTGACGCTGGGTAAGATCCGCGCGCTGTTCGCCGAACCCGCCGCGCGCCACACCGCTGAAAGCGTTGCGCAAAAAATGGGGCTCAGCCGCACCACCGCGCGCCGTTATCTGGAATTTTGCACCGCCGCGCAGCAGCTGCGCGCCGAGATCATTTACGGCAAGGTGGGCCGCCCACAGCGGATCTATCGCGCCGGCGAGCCGCATTAACGGTTATTTGATCGCCCTTGCAAGGTTGCGTGTAACCGCTTTACTTTTTATGCGCCGGTCAGCATCTTGGTGAGCATCACCTAGCCAACTGGACGATCGCCGATGCCTGCTGCGCCCCTTGCTTCCCTGACCGAGATCCTCGCCCGCCGTGACTGGCAAAACCCGGCCTGCACCCACTACCGCCGGCTGGACGCCCACCCGCCGTTCGCCAGCTGGCGCACGGTGGAGGACGCGCGCGACGATGCCCCCAGCGCCAGCCGCAAGTCGCTGAACGGCGAATGGCGCTTCAGCTATTTCCCGTGCCCGCAGGCGGCACCGGAAGGCTGGCTGCAGCAGGATCTGCCGGACGCCGCCCCGCTGGCGGTGCCGGGCAACTGGCAGCTCGCCGGCTACGACGCGCCGATCTACACCAACGTGCGCTATCCATTCCCGGTCGATCCGCCACGCGTGCCGGAAGACAACCCCACCGGCTGCTACTCGCGCACCTTCAGCGTCGATCCGGCCTGGCTGGTCGCCGGCCAGACGCGCATCATCTTCGACGGCGTAAACTCGGCATTCTATTTATGGTGCAACGGCCACTGGGTCGGCTATTCGCAGGACAGCCGCCTGCCGGCGGAGTTCGATCTCAGCCCGTGGCTGCAGCCGGGTGAAAACCGGCTGGCGGTGATGGTGCTGCGCTGGTGCGACGGCAGCTACCTGGAAGATCAGGATATGTGGCGCATGAGCGGCATCTTCCGCGACGTCAGCCTGCTGCACAAACCCGCCGCGTACCTGAGCGATATCCACCTCACCACCCCGCTGCATGACAGCTTTACCCGCGGCGAACTGGTGGTAACGGCGCGTGCCAACCGGCCCGGCCCACTGCAAGTGCAGGTGCAGCTGTGGCGCGACGGCGCCCAGGTGGCCGAACGCACCCAGCCACTCGGCGGCGAGATCGTGGACGAACGCGGCGCCTATGACGACCGCGTCACGCTGCGCCTGCCGGTGGAGCGCCCCGCGCTGTGGAGCGCCGAAACGCCCGCGCTGTATCGCGCCACCGTCGCCCTGCTCTCCCCCGAGGGGGAGATTATCGAAGTGGAAGCCTATGACGTCGGCTTCCGCCAGGTGGAAATCAACGGCGGGCTGTTGAAGCTTAACGGGCAACCGCTGCTGATCCGCGGCGTTAACCGCCACGAGCATCATCCGCGCCACGGCCAGGTGATGGACGAAGCGACGATGCGCCACGACATCCTGCTGATGAAGCAGCACAACTTCAACGCGGTGCGCTGCTCGCATTATCCCAACCACCCGCTGTGGTATCGGCTTTGCGACCGCTACGGGCTGTACGTGGTGGACGAAGCCAATATCGAGACCCACGGCATGCAGCCGATGAACCGGCTGGCTGACGATCCGCTGTGGCTGCCGGCGATGAGCGAGCGCGTCACCCGCATGGTGCAGCGCGATCGCAACCACCCTTGCATCATTATCTGGTCGCTGGGCAACGAGTCCGGCCACGGCGTGAACCACGACGCGCTGTACCGCTGGGTGAAAAGCCAGGATCCGACCCGCCCGGTGCAATATGAAGGCGGCGGCGCCGACACCGCCGCCACCGACATCATCTGCCCGATGTATGCGCGGGTGGATCAGGATCAGCCGTTCCCGGCGGTGCCCAAATGGGCAATCGGCAAGTGGATCGGTCTGCCGGAGGAACAGCGGCCGCTGATCCTGTGTGAATACGCCCATGCGATGGGCAACAGCTTCGGCGGCTTTGAGCGCTACTGGCGCGCGTTCCACCACTATCCGCGCCTGCAGGGCGGCTTTGTCTGGGACTGGGTCGATCAGGCGCAGATCAGGCGCGACGCCCAAGGCGAAGAGTACTGGGCCTACGGCGGCGACTTCGGCGATACCCCCAACGATCGCCAGTTCTGCCTGAACGGGCTGGTGTTCGCGGATCGCACCCCGCACCCGGCGCTGTTCGAAGCGCAGCGGGCGCAGCAGCTGTTCCGCTTCGCCTTCGACGCCGCCTCGCTGACGCTGACCGTCACCAGCGATTACCTGTTCCGCCACACCGACAACGAACAGCTCAACTGGCGGCTGGAGCTGGACGGCGTGGAGCGCGCCAGCAGCAGCATCGATCTGGCGCTGGCGCCGCAGGGCAGTGCTAGCTTCATCTTGCTCGACCGGCTGCCGATGTTGCATCAGCCAGGCGAGCTGTGGCTGAACGTGGAGGTGGTGCAACCGAAGGCCACCGACTGGTCTGAAGCTCACCACCGCTGCGCCTGGGATCAGTGGCGGGTGCCGCGTGCGCTGCATCCCGCGCCGCCGCCCGCACAGGGCGTGCCGCCAACGCTGATTGAAGACGATCAGGGGCTGACCCTCACCCACGGCGACCAGCGCTGGCGCTTCGATCGCAGCAGCGGCCACCTGACGCAGTGGTGGCAAAACGAACAGCCGCAGCTGCTGACGCCGCTGCGCGACGGCTTTGCGCGCGCGCCGATCGACAACGACATCGGCGTCAGCGAGGCGGACCATATCGATCCCAACGCCTGGGTCGAACGTTGGAAGCTGGCGGGCCTGTACCGGCTGGAGGAGCGCTGCTCGCGGCTGCAGGCCGATGCGCTGCAAAACGGCGTGCAGGTGGTGAGCGAACACCAGTTCGGCGTGGACGGGCAGATTCTGCTGATCAGCCGCAAACAATGGCTGTTCGATGCGCTGGGCGCAGTGAGCGTGAACGTGGAGGTCGAGGTGGCCGATACTCTGCCGCCGCCGGCGCGCATCGGCCTGCACTGCCAACTGGCGACGGTGCAGCCGCACGCCGAGTGGCTGGGCCTGGGCCCGCACGAGAACTACCCGGATCGCCGCCTGGCCGCGCAGCATGGGCGCTGGCGCCTGCCGCTGGCGGATCTGCACACGCCGTATATTTTCCCCGGCGAGAACGGCCTGCGCTGCGACACCCGCAGCCTGCGCTACGGCGGCTGGCGCATCGACGGCCGCTTCCATTTCTCGCTCAGCCGCTACGGCCTGCAACAGCTGATGGCCTGCAGCCACCAGCATCTGCTGCAGCCGGAAGCAGGCACCTGGCTGCATCTGGACGGCTTCCACATGGGGGTGGGCGGCGACGACTCCTGGAGCCCGAGCGTGCACCGGGATTACCTGCTCACCGCCGGCGTTTACCGCTATCAGCTGCGCCTGCAGCGGGCGATCGAGGGCTAAATCTGCCAAAAAACTCAACGGGTTGCGCATTCTGTAAGCAAACAGTCACAGAATGTGTAATCCGCCTTTGACATGCCTGCGGCGCCTCGCTATTATTCGCCCCGTTCACACGATTCCTCTGTAGTTCAGTCGGTAGAACGGCGGACTGTTAATCCGTATGTCACTGGTTCGAGTCCAGTCAGAGGAGCCATATTTAGAGAAGCCCGCCCAGGGAAACCTGAGCGGGCTTTTTGCTGTTGGGCGGTTATACTCAATTATCCCCTGCACTCTCGCTACCCGACACCGTTCAGCCATCCGTTGAACGGGTGAGTTTCTCCCATTGTTCAATTTCCTGACCTAACGCCTCGAGCTTTTGCCGCACCAAACTTAATGCGTCACTGCCTAACAACAGATGCGTAGGTGGGGTCTGGCTCTCGATCAATGCCAGCATGGCGTGAGCCGCCTTCACGGGATCGCCGAGTTGCTTGCCGCTTTTTTCCTGACGCGCCTGACGAACAGGTTCAAATAACGCGTCATAGTCAGGGAGACGGCGAGGGCTGCGTACCATTGAACGCCCGGCCCAGTCCGTTCGAAACGAGCCGGGCGCTACTGCGGTCACGTGTAGGTTGAACGGGGCAAGCTCTTTACTTAAGGTTTCTGATATCCCTTCCAGTGCAAATTTGCTGCCGCAGTAATAGCTGATACCGGGCAAGGTAATGAAACTGCCCATTGAGGTGATATTGATAATGTGACCGCGACGGCGCTGGCGCATGCCCGGCAGCACGGCTTTGATCATCGCCACCGCGCCAAACACATTGACGTTAAACTGGCGGCGCAGCTCTGCAAGCGGGGATTCTTCCAGAATGCCTTCATGGCCGTAACCGGCATTGTTCACCAGCACATCTATCGGACCGACGGCGGACTCTATCTCTCCAACCACCTCATCAATACGTTCATCGTCCGTGACATCAAGCAGATAGCCAAAAGCCCGCAGCGTATCGAGCGCGGCGAAAGCCTGCAGTGCTTCGCTGTTGCGCACCGTCCCTACAACCCGATGCCCTACGGCGAGGGCTTCCCGCGCCAGCGCCTGACCAAAGCCACTGCTGACGCCGGTAATTAAAATCGTTTTTGCAGATGCCATAAAAAGAACTCCCATGAACCATGAAGGTTGCATGGTATTCTCTTCCCTGCCGTATTTTTAGGCCGTATTTTCTCTTTTTCTTGCCTGATTTTATGAGGTGGTGGGATGTCCGACATGATTGCCCTGATGAATAGACTTGCGGTGCAAGAGGGATACAACCTCACTGCCCTACCTGATGTGCGAATTTTGCGTTCCGATCGCCCGCTTGCCAGAACGCCGGTGCTTTACGATCCAGGGATCGTGATCGTCTGCCAGGGCAGCAAACGCGGCTATTTCGGTCAACAGACCTATTTATATGATGAGCAGCACTACCTGGCGGTTTCGGTGCCGGTACCGTTTGTGATGGAAACCGACGCGTCGGCAGCACATCCGCTGCTGGCGATTTATATGCATCTGGATTTTCAGCTTGCCGCGGAACTGATGTTGCAGATTGAACAGCATGGCGCCCCGCATCCTCCCGTCGCGCCGCAAAGCATGATGTCGAGCCCCATGGACGGCGCGGTAAAAATGGCCGTACTTCGCTTACTTGAAGTCCTGGCTAACCCGCTTGAGGCAGCGATCCTCGGCCCGGCGCGGGTGCGTGAGCTTTATTTCCGCGTATTGACAGGCGCACAGGGCAACGCAATGCGTGCCGCATTGGCCTTGCAGGGCCAGTTTGGCAAGATCGGTAAAGCGTTGCAGCACATCCATGCCGCTTACGCGGAGCCGTTAAAGCTGACGCAGCTGGCGATGATGGCCGGCATGAGCGTGCCGACCTTTCATAGCCATTTCAAAGCGATAACGCAGATGCCGCCAATGCAGTATGTGAAGTCGGTACGCCTGCACCAGGCACGGATGCTGATGGTGCGCCAACAAATCACCGCCGCCGCCGCGAGTTACGCCGTTGGCTATGAAAGCCCATCGCAATTTAACCGCGAATTCAAGCGTCTGTTTGGCCTGCCACCGGCAGAGGAGATAAAACGCATGCAGCGTCACTTCGCCATTCCGCCCGCGCAGCCTGCGTCGGTATTTGTTTCATCGCACTGAGGCTTATTTGGTCAGGCGAACGATAGTCCGCTATGAGCGAAATGCTGACTTCGGCGTCAGCAAAATTACGTTCAGTTGACAAAGCTATATGATATAATTTTATCATGCTGAATCGGCGGATAATTCGGTAGAGTAGTACTAAGTATGCGTTACGTTGCTATTAAGAATGAGACAGTAAATTGAAAACAAAACAGTCAAAAATCCCCAAATCAATTTATAGGCCCATGCATGACAACGAGTTTGACCTCTGGGGGGGCCTCTCTTTAAATGACTATGTTGAAGACCTGATGGCAAATCATCGGTACAGTCGTAAAAAAGCCCAGATAGAGGCGTCGAAATCATTTAAAACAGCCTTGCCAGCGGGAATCAATACTCAAAATAACCATTTTAGAACTTATGAACATGACAGTCAGGCTGCGGGATATCTGTGGTTTAGCCTGGAAGATAACTCAGCCTTTTTGTCAGATATAATGCTTCTCCCAGAATTTCAGGGTAAGGGAATGGGTCGGGATTTTATCCGTGCATTCCTGAATGAGCTGACTCAACAGGGCGCATATGAGGTGGAACTCAGAGTGTCACCGGACAATCAAAGGGCTTTGAAATTATATAAAGAGTTTGGTTTTCGGATAACTGGTTTTGATATGAGTCTTTTGCTAGGATCCGACTGATCAGCAATCCGTTAATCATAATTTTCGGAGACAATCTCGGGTAATATCAACTATCGATAGGCAATCTACCACTATATATCCTCACATCATCAATGTCCGCTTCTGGCACAAAGCCGACTGTCAGATTACCCACTCCAGCATTTCCCCCCCATTCCACGCCCACACCATTCCACGCCCCAGCAACGTTGGAGCGCCCCCCTGCGTTGCCGTCGGCGTGAATCCGCCAAGCGGCAGCGGCAACCACCGCCATAACTCCAACGCTTGGCCAACCCCTACCAGCGAAACCCGCTCTTTTATCTAAGAAGATTCCTAACCCAGCTGACGGATATCCCTTCCTGACGCCAATACGCAGGTTAACCCGCAGATTTACAGAAATAATCCTGTAAAAACAATCGATAAGAGAATTGTTCGCACTCGGTAAGTTGCGTCTATCCTTTCGTATGGGCGCCTGCCGCCCATCGTTCGCTGCGGCTCGCGGCATGCGCGTTTCTGGCTGTACGGGTTTCGGTTTATTCCATCGCGCGCCTCCATTCATCATGTTGAATTTCACAGCAATCTCTCAGCAACAAGGAGTGTTTATATGGCTTACGTCATTACCGACCGAGAAAAACTGCAAGCGATTTGGGAGGCCGCCAAAGCCGGCGACTGGCCGGCCGTGTATGCCGCCTCCGTCGATGCGCTCACCGATCCCAACCATGCCAACCAACCTATTCAAGGCGTGGATATCGCGGTCTATACCTGGATCAAAGGCGCCTATGGCGTGAACTCGAATCAGGGGGCGTTTGCCCATTACATTCGCGACCAAACCAAGCTGCAGTATGAGCTGCGCACCGGGCATGTTCCCGATGACTGGGAAACGCGCATTCAAAATGCCTCCGACAACATCGCCAAGAACTTCGCCAAGACGCTGTTTGGCGTCGATCTGAGCAGCGATCCCAACGCGCCGCTGCCGGATGCCCCGCCCACCAGCGCCAAAGTGCCGGACATTCACGAGGTCGGCCTGATCGACGCCGGCGCAGCGGCATCCGAGGTGTTCACCGATGCCTCCTCGACCGGCGCCCCCAACTATTCGCCCTGGGCCGGCACCACGCTGTTCTCCTATTTAGGCGACACCTCGTTCTTTACCGAATGGGTGGCCACCAACGATACCTCGCCTTTTAAGGTCGAAAGCGGCACCTACGATTTGATTGCGGCGGCGCAGGTCTCCATGCAGATGAAAAACCTCAGCTACGTGGTTGAAACACTGCTGGCGGGCGAAGTGCCCACCTATTTGACCACCCTCGGTATTGGCCACGAGACCATCCGCCTCGCCGCCGAAGCGGCGCGTGATTTCTACACCGAATCCTACGGCAGCAGCGTGACCGGCGGCGGCAGTATCATTCCCGGCAAGCTGGATATCGGCTCGGCGATTTTCAACGACATTGCCGACGTGCTGTCCACGCCGAATCTGTACCGCGTCGGTACTCTGCATGACGATGATTTCACGCTGGCGTTCGGCAATATCGCCGTTAACACCGGCAGCGGCGACGACACCATCAGCGTGCCGCGCGGCTGGCAAAACAACGCCGGCAACTACGGCTGGACGGTGATCGACGGCGGCAGCGGCCATGATACGGTCGATTATTCCAGCCTGTCGCACGGGGTAAACCTGAAGTTTGACGCCCAGGGCAGCTACGGCGGGCGCGGAGTGATCGAGAAAAACGGCATCGGGCTGTACGGTTTTAAGGACGGGCTGTACAACATTGAGGCGGTGAAGCTGACGGACTTTAAGGATAACGTCACCTTTAACGATCGGGTGCTGACGCCGGCCAACGGCCTGGAGGTTAACCTGGGCAAAGGCTCCAGCGAGATTCGCTTCGAGCACGGCTATACCACTGCGCCGGGTGGGAGCGCGCCGCAGGATTATCTCGGCGTGAACCTGAGCATGCTGTCCAACGATGTTCCCTTCCCCAACAGCCTGCTGAATATTCCCGTGAAGCAGACCCACAATATCTACATCGACGACAGCTTCGAACTGGGCTTTTTACAGGCCTCTTCCCTGTCTATCGATAACCACCTGCTGGCCTTCGGCGCCGAAGGCTCAAACAGCAGCTTCTCGCTGAACTACAACGCGCAAACGCATACGCAGGATCTGTCGATATTCATGCAGGGCACAAGCGCGCTCAATCAGCACGTCGTCAATATCTACAATTGGGGCCAGGGCGACTTCGGCATCACGCTGGAGCAGCCGGCCATACAGCTTGTCGGTTTGCAAAACGTTACGCCGCAAGAGCTGGCGGCCGCCTAAATAAAGCCCGCCCGTTTCCCCGGGCGGGCTGTTTACCTTCAGCGCGGCGACTCACTCCCTGTCTCGCTCCGCAATCCGCGCCATCAGCGCCCCCAGCAACGCCAAATCGACCAGCAACGCCAGCGCGAAACAGGCTCCCTTTATCTCCGGCGCGGCATAGGTCTGCACCAGCAAAACGGCAACCACCACCGCCGCGGTGGTCATCACCGTCGTCAGCCTGCACGCCACGGCGAACGCCGCTTTCTCCCCCACCGCCGTGCGGTAGGCTACGCCCTGGCCCAGGCCGCCGAGGGCGATGCCCGGCAGCAGGGCCGGCCAGTCATGGCCACCGAACAGCATCAGCAGCGTGAATAACCACCCCGCCGCCGCCAGCAAAAAGCCGTAGCGGAGAACGATCAACGCCGGGCCATTGCGCAGCGTCCGCCAGCGGGCCAGCGCGCCGCCGCCAAGAAACGCCAGCGCCAAGGCCGTTAGCAGCGTCAGGGTGGCGCCGATGCCCAACAGGCTTTCCGTCTCCAGCAGCAAGGCGCCCGCTGCCACCGGCACGCTGAGCGCCAGGGCACTCGCCGCCGTTCCCGTATGTTCCATGGCGCCCAGGGCGCCGTTGTTGATATAGAGGCTCATCGCTCACTCCCGACAAGATGAAAATGATGAAATAAATTCATTTCCTTGTTCACATGTCGGTAGCCTATCTCTTGTATACTCGGTCAGACAAACTCATAGTTTTCAGCCTTAGATGAGAATAACTCAGCCATGAGAAAAACCCGTTTGCCGCCGCTGGGCGCGCTGCGCGCCTTCCACGCCGTGGCCGGCTGTCTCAGCTTCAAGCTGGCCGCCGAGGAGCTGGGCGTCAGCGCGACGGCGGTCAGCCATCAGATCAAGCTGCTGGAGTCGGTGCTGGCATGCCGGGTGTGCGAGCGCAGCGCGCAGGGCGTCAGCCTGACCGAGACCGGCGAGATCCTGTATGCCGGCACCCAGCGCGCCTTCGCCGCGCTGGAGCAGTCCGTCGCCCAAATCACCCGCGCCCAGCAGCCGCCGGCGCTGACCGTCACTACCACCTCCAATTTTCTCACCCACTGGCTGGTGCCGCGTCTGGCGGATTTCAAGGCGGAGTTTCCCGCCATCGATCTGCGCCTGCACACCAGCGTCGAGCGCGTCGATCTCAACCAGCGCACCGTGGACGTCGCTATCCGCTACCGCGAAACGCCGGAAACCGATCTTCACTGCACCCTGCTGCATGAGGATCGCTTTATCGTGGTGGCCAGCCCGGCGCTGGCGCTGGAGCGCAGCGAGGATTTGCAGCGGGTGACGCTGTTTCACGTGGAACATCGGCAGGTGCCCGCCGACGCGCCGACCTGGGAAAACTGGCGGCGGCGCTACGGGCCGGAGGGGTTGAACGTGGCAGCCGGGCTGACCTTCAGCGACGAAACCCATGCGCTGCAGGCGGCGGTGGCAGGTCAGGGGGTGGTGATCGCCAGCCGGCTGCTGGCGCGCGATTTGTTGCAGCGCGGCGTGTTGGACGCGCCGTTCGAGATGTCATTGCCCGGCGCCAACTACTATTTGGTGGCCACCGAAGAGACCGCGCAGCGCTCCGATATCATTGCGCTGCGCGAGTGGTTGTTGCGGCAAATGGCGGCGGGCTAACGGCGCTCGGGGGCGATTTCCCCCAGGCGGATCGCCACGCCGATCGCCTGCGCGGTGGTGGCGGCGCCGAGCCGTTGGCGAATGCGCCGCAGATGGTTTTCTACCGTGCGTTCAGACAGGCCGAGCATCGCGGCAATATCCGCCTGGCGCCGGCCGATGGCGGTCCAGCTCAGCACCTCGCGCTCGCGCGCCGACAGACGCCCCCTCTCCTGCACGGCCGCCGGCTCGAACAGCCGCCGCGCCGCCAGAAAGGCCGCCGTGCCCACGAGCGACAGCGCCAACCGCACCGGCGGCGAGGCGTCGATGCGCTCGCCCCCCAGGCTGACAGCCCCCTCCAGGCCGGCGGGGCCGAACACCGGGATCTGCACGCCGTGCAGCCCCGCGCCGCGCGGCGTGCGCACAATCCGGTAGCGCTCTCCCTGCTCCGCCCGGGTTTTGGTCCAGAAGAACGGTTCGCTGGCCCGCAGCATGTGCCGGGTCACCGGGCAGTGCCGCACGTAGGTCAGCGCATCGACCGCCTCACCGTCGCCGAACCAGTCGCCCTCGACCCAATAGATATGCTCTATCCCCGCTTCCGCCGCAGCGGAGGCGGAGAACAGCACAAAGCGGTCGAAGCCGAACGGTGCGGCGAAGGTGCGAACCCGCCCCTGAATGGCGGACAGGGTTCGCTCATGCTCCATCGCCAACGCCGTCTGGAAAGCGCGCTGCGCGAGCTCGTCGCTCATCGCGCGGCGACGTCGGCCAACAGCGTCTCCGCCGCCAGCTTGCCGAGGTTGTTGGAGGCCAGCGGGCTGTCGCCGGTCAGCAGGCGCCGATCTTTATGCACCTTGCCGGTGATGTCGCCGTTGACGATCTTGACGCCCCGCTCGCGCAGGCGTTCGCCCACCAGCCAGGGCATCGGGCCGGGGATGTAGCCGATGTCGATGTTGGCGCCGGTATCGAGCGAGTCCGGGAACACGCACATCTCATAGCCGCGATAGAGGAAATCCTCTTTGCGCTCGCCGATGCCCGCCGCCAGCAGGCCCGCCGGCCCGTGGCACAGCGAAATCACGTAGCGATCGTTGTCGTGCGCCCAGTGCAGGGTCTTTTTCACCTCTTCGCTGAACGGAATATCATTCAGCACGCCGTGGCCGCCGGGGATGAAAACGCCGAGGTAGTTGCCGCCATCCAGATCCTTCACCACCTCCGTCAGCTTTTTCGGCTGCTTGAGTTGGCTGCGGTACTTCTCGTAGGTGGCCTTGACCGCTTCGTCTTCCTGCGGGAACGCCCACATCTCCAACTTCACCGGATCGCCGGACGGCGTGGCGATGTCGATCTCGAAACCGGCCAGATCCAGGTGGTACATCGGCAACAGCATCTCGACCGGGTGGTTGCCGGTGGAGAAGAATTTGCCGTTTTGCATCAGCAGGTAGCGCTCCTGCGAGGCGATCATCAGCACCTTCCACTTGCCGCCGCGATAGGCGTTCGGGTAGCTGGCGCCCGCGAAGTCGGTTTTGGACGAGGTGTACTGGCTGAGGGAGTAAGGCGATGGGAAGAACGCGTTGTCTTCCGCCACATCCGGGGTGGGATTACGATCGTTGGACACTGAATCAGTCATGATTATCTCCATATTCACCGTTACGTTGCCCTTTCAGCTTAAATAACCGCCGGCGGGGCCGCAATGAGGGATATCCCTCAAGCAATCTTTGCAGCCGAAACTCAGGCGAGATTGCGCAGAGCGATAATAAAGGTTTCTTCGCCGGCGCCCTGGTATTCATAGCGGCACTTTCTTACCGGCACCCGAAAATAGCGCTCCAGGATATCTTCCCGCAGCACAGCGCTTTTAACGCCAAACAACGACTGCCGTTTTGTCATCAGTAAACACTTGTCGGAGATGCGTTCGGCATAATTGAGGAAATGCGTATTCAGCACGATCGTCATCTGCCGCTCTTTGGCGAGGCGCCAGAGCATCTCGATCATTTTTGCCTGATTGTAAAAATCCAGGTTCGACTCCGGCTCATCAAGGATCATGACGTCAGGATCTGCCATCAGCGCCTTGGCGAAATAACACATCTGCAGTTCACCGCCGCTGATCTGATCGATGCTTTTCTGCGCCAACGGGCCGATTTCCAGGGATTGCAGCACCGCCTGCGCCCTGGCGAAATCGTGCTTTCCCGGCCGGGCAAACAGTCCGGCCTGACGAACGCAGCCGAAAGTGACAAAATCGAGTACGCCATAGGAAAAATGTGGCGCCTTCGCCTGCGGCACATAGGCCAGGCGCGCCTCTCGATTATCGACACGGCCGATCTCGCACCAGCCGGCGCTGGGCCGACACAGGCCCGCAATATTTCTCAGCAGCGTGGTTTTGCCGGCGCCGTTCGGGCCCAGCACGCTGAGGATCTCGCCGCGCTTAAGCTCGAAGCTGACGTTGTCGAAAATGGGCTCCCGCCCTTTGAAACCAAAGGATAGTCGGCTAGCGGTGATCATATCGATTGCCCATAATAAAAAGCGTGGCGAAAAGCGGCGCACCGATCAGCGCGGTCAGGATGCCGATCGGGATTTCTGCGTAGGTGGCGCCTCTGGCGATATTGTCTATCACCAGCAAAAACAACGCCCCGCTCAGCGCCGAGACCGGGATCAGGCGGCCGTGGTTATACCCCAGCACGCTTCTCACCAGATGCGGGATCACCAAGCCGACCCATCCCACCACGCCGGCCAAGCTTACCGAGGCGGAAACCAGCAGGGAGGCGGCGATCAGCAGCAGGATCTTCAACCGGGGCGGATTTAGGCCGGCAATGCGCGCCTCGTCGTCCCCCAGCGAGAGAATGTTCATTTTCCACCTGAGCCGATAGATTGTCAGGTAACACGCCGCAAACAGCGGGATTAGCCAATAGACCTGCGCTTTCGCCACCGAAGCGAAGCTGCCCATCAGCCAGAAGACAATCGCCGGCAAGGTATCCTGCGGATCGGCGACATATTTTATGACCGAGACAAACGCGATAAACAACGACGCGATAATCATGCCGGACAGGATCGTCGTCAGCGCATCCTGCCGACGTTTCAGGCGACAGATGCCGAACACCAGCAGCAGGCTCACCACGCCGAAAAGAAACGACAGCATGGCACTCAGGGCAAAAGGCAGACTCAATAAAATGCCCAGCGCAGCGCCAAAGGCGGAGGCGGAAGAGGTGCCCAGCACGTCCGGGCTGGCTAACGCGTTTTTCAGCACCGCCTGAAAGGTCGCGCCGGCGACCGCCAACCCGCCGCCCACCAGCATCACCGCCACCACCCGCGGCGCGCGCAGGTTAAAAATCACCGAATAGCGGGTCGGGTTTTCCCCCGGCATGTTCCCCTGCCATAAAATCTGCATCACATCATGGGCCGACAAGGCGTAGCGGCCGGCAAACAGTGATGCGACGGCGGCCACACACAAGGCCAAAAACAGCCCCGCCAGGATCGCCACATATTTTCCTCTGCCCGGCATCCCCAAGCTCCCCCCATTAAATGAATACTATTCAACCGTGGTTCTAGCGCTGTGCCAGCACCTCATCCAGCAACCGGTCCGGGATCGCATAGGAGAACATCGTCTGATAATAGCGGCGCGTCTCCTCCCACAGCGTCTTGTCGCTAATGTCTTCAGGCGCATAGCGGTTGATCATAAACAGCGGCAGCAGCGATGTTTCCGCCGACAGGCCCCCCCAGTTATGAATGCCCACCGGCGTCGAGAAAACCTTGCCGTTTTTTACCGCCCTGAGCGTTTCCCAGGCCTGGCCGGGGATCCCCCCGTGCAGCAGCGCTTTGGCGCTACCGAACACCACGAAAATCACATCCGGGTCCCAGGCCATGATCTGCTCCATCGAAACGTTGATGTACCTGCCGGCATCCCCTTTCACCGGCAAATCCCCGGCGACGTTGTCCATGCCGGCCATTTTCAGGTAGGTGTCGCCATAGGTATGCGGGCCACTCACCTTCAGCTGCCTGCCGTCACTTTCTTCGAGATACAACGCCCTGACGTGCTGCGCATGGATGGCTGCGGCATAGGGGCGGATCTGCTTCAGGGTCTTTTCCCAGGCGTCTTTGAATTTGTGCGTGCGCGGCAGGCCGAGCGTGTCGGCGAAAGTGTTCTCCCAATACACCTGGGTAGCCATCGGCTGGTATTTTGTCTGCCCGCCGGCATCCAGATCGACGGTCATCACGCCCGCCCTTTCCAGCCGATCGTCCTGGCTTTTGCCGTAGTAATAAATAATGTCGGGCCGTAGATTCATTAACGATTCCATGTTGACCCGGTAGTCCTTATTGATGAAGGCGGAGGTGATCCTGCCGATGTCAGGCTTCATGTCCTCCAATACATGCCTATCGGCATGCATGAACGCCCAGGGCCCCACGCCGACGACGTGCCGGTAGGCCGCCTCGTTCGCCAGGATCACGCCGAAGGGGCAGTTGCCGGTGATGACGATCCGCGGATAGCTGCCGGGCAGCGTTTGCGCCGCCACGCTTTGTGGCGGTTCGGCCGCCGCCGGCTGGCCGGCGGTGGCGTAAGGCGCCGTCGGCAAGGCGAATATTGCCAGCAGAGCGGTGGCGATAAATTTCACTGTGACGCACATGGTGCCTCCTGTGCGCACGCTCGGCGGCGTGCGTCGATGGGCTGCTTTAGGCCGACGCGGCGATGCCGGCGGCCATGATGGTGATCCCGGCCACAAACACGATTGCCGTGGTGGCGACCGCGCCGCCGCCGACCAACGCGGCGGTTTTTCCTGTGGAAAGGTCTTTTCGTTGCAGGAAAGAGAGCTGCGACAGAGGAATGATTTTTCCGCTGTCGGCAACCAAGTCTTTCGGTTCAACCTTCGCCACCGTCAGCTCGCCGCCGCTGCCGTCCTTCAGGCCATATTTCAACTGGTCGCCGACATAGACCGGCGGCTGCAGCAGGTAATACGGGCTATTGAGCCCCGCCTCTTTTTGTTGCAATGCCACGTCGTGGTAGGTCGTGCAGCCGGCAAGGGAAAACGCCGCCATCCCGATAACCAACGGCACTAATGGGACAAATCGCATGGGAAACCTCGTGCTTCTATTTGCTGGTTTTTAACGTAACGGCGGACTTGAAGCGCATATAGCTCACGACCAGAGAAAGGAACGAGAATGCCGCCCCCGCCATTAAACTGATATTCGTCGCTTGCGCGCCGCGCATATTGAAGAAAATCGCCACTAACGCCGAACCGACGATTTGCCCAATCAGCCGGGAGCTGCCCAACAGGCCGCTGGCGATGCTGCTGTTTTCATGGGAGACCGAAGTCATGATCAGCAGGTTGTTCGGTGATTGAAACAGGCCAAAACCGATGCCGCACAGCGCCACGCGCCATACGATCGCCCCATTCGACGGATCGCTGGGCAGATTGGCCATCAGCAGCATGCCTGCCAGCAGACAGGCAAGGCCCGAGAGGGCAACAAGATTGGGATCGTATTTCTTGGCCAAATCGCCGGAAATTAGCGAAGACGCCATGGTGGCCAGCGGCCAGGCGGTCAGCAACAGACCGATGTCCACCACGTTTCTTTGCAGGACATTGTGGAAATAGAAAGGCAGCGATACAAAAGCCAAAAGCTGGGTGCTGTAAGACAGCATCGACATCAGCAAAGACAATGACAGCGTCGGATTATGCAGCATCGCGATCGGGATCAGCGCGGCGTTGGCCTTTCTTTTCTGATTGATATACAGCAACCCGGCCAGCCCGGCGAATACCGCAAAGCTCAGCGCCGCCGCCGGCAGATGGTGGGTGGTCATGCTCATGGTGCTGAGCGAGAAAGCGATGAACAGCACAAACACCAACAGGGCGCCCCCGCGGTCAAATCCAACGCTGCGTCGCTCGCGGGGGGCCAGGAAGATCAGGCTCAGCAACAGCGACAGGCAGGCGATGGGAACATTGATGGTAAACAGCCAGTTCCAGCTCGTTTGAGAAAGTATCGCCGAGGCGATGGAGGGCCCGGCGGCGGCGGAAACCGACACCACCATTACGTTTATGCCCAGGCCGCGCCCCAGCAGCCTTTCCGGGTATATCTCCTTGATCAGCGCCGCATTGACGCTGAGCACCGCCGCCGCACCGAAGCCCTGTATCACCCGGAATGCCGTCAGCATCGACAGCGTCGCGGAAAGCGCGCAGCCCAAGGATGAAAAAGCGAACAGCACCACCCCGGCTATAAAGATCTTTTTATTGCCCACCGCGCGGCCCAGCGCCGCGAAGGGCATCAAAGAGGCAACGACGGCAAACTGGTAGGCATTAATAATCATGATGGAGGCCGATTCGGAAACGCCGAAATCTTTGGCGATCACCGGCAGTGCCACATTGGCGATGGTACTGTCGAGCATGGCGATAACCGTGCTTAACGAGACCGCGAGAACGGCGAATATATTTAATGTCTCTTTTTCCTGGTGTTTAAAAGTCATGTTAACGCTCCAAAAACGTGAGTGGCTTCATGCCGGCAGCAAAGACCCCGTTTTTTATCCGTTTTATTAATTACGTTATAACATATCAATTAAGAAGGAGAATAAATCTCATTTGAAATATTAGATTAAATAGTGTGTCAAAATAAGAATTAACAAATACAAAACAAATAAATATCAATACGAACATTCAATAAACAAAATAAATGCAGTATAAAAAACCAGTGAACTTAAGGAATGACATTAAAAGTAACAGCCGCTAACAGACAACCCCGCCGAAGCACGGAATTGTTATGTTATAACAAAAACACCCTTTCCTTTTATGCTGGTTACCCTTATGGCTAAGACGGACCTTTTGAACACCCGGTTATCTCGCCGCAGAATGATGTTGGCAGGGCTGGCGGCCCTGGCGCTGAACGGCGCCGTTTCCCCGCTGGCTCACGCCCACGGCCTGCCGCGCCCCAAGCCTCACGGTGCGCGAAAAAGATTCCTGGTCATGTTGGATCCCGGTCATGGCGGCATCGACTCCGGTGCCATTGGCCACACCGGTTCGCTGGAAAAACATGTCGTTCTGGAGATCGCCAGAAATGTGCGTGCACAGCTCGATCGACACGGCATCGATGCCCGCCTGACGCGCGACAGCGACGTTTTTATTCCGCTTTACGATCGGGTGGAGATCGCGCACCGGCATGGCGCGGATCTTTTCATGTCCATCCACGCCGACGGTTTTACCTGCCCCAGCGCCTGCGGCGCTTCGGTCTTTGCGCTTTCCAATAAAGGCGCCAGCAGCGCGATGGCGAAATACTTATCGAACAGTGAAAACGCGGCGGACGATCTCGCCGGCCCTAACGTCATCAAGAAAGACCGCTATTTGCAGAAGATACTGTTTGACTTGGAGCAGACGGAAACGATCAAAGAAAGCCTGGCGCTGGGCTCGCACCTGATTCAACATATTGCGCCCATCCATCATCTGCATGCCAAAAATACCGAACAGGCGGCCTTCGTGGTCTTAAAGTCCCCGTATATTCCTTCCGTCTTGGTGGAAACCTCTTTCATCACCAACCCTGAGGAAGAAAAGCTGCTCGGCACCCCCGCCTTCAGAAATAAAATTGCCACGGCGATCGCTCAGGGGATCGTCAGCTACTTTAAACGCGAAACGCACGCTTAAGCTTCGCCGGGGCGGCAAGCTCACGGGCTTGCCGCGCACAGGGACGGTGCCATCATGATAAAACGCAATCCTCGTTATTTTTCGGCGGGCATGCTTTTCCCCCTGCTGGCCTTGTTACCGCGCGGCGCCTTCGCCGTGTCGTTGACGGGATCGCAGCAAAACAGCCTGAATTTCTACGGCACGATTATCGCCAGACGCTACAGCGGCCACAACGAACGCGACGACGGCGACCGCAGCTACCTCTATTTCGGCCTGATAGGCAAAAAAAAGATCGCGCCGCGCTGGCAGGCCTACGCCCACTGGGAATATACCGTCAGCTTCGCCGACGCGACGCGCAACAGCACCCGGCTCGCCTATATCGGCGTGCAAAACGCCGCCCTGGGCAGCCTCGATATCGGCCGCAACTGGGGCGTGCTTTATGATGTGACCGCCCTGACCGATCGCTCTCCGCTGTTTAGAGAGATGGCCTACAACTACATCGACAACTTTATGCGCGGCCGGGCGCATAACCTGCTCACCTACCGCCAAACTTTCAGCCTGTTTCAGCGGCGCGCCGCCCTCGCGCTGCAATACCAGTTCAAAGACGGCGACGAACGGCAAGCGCCGGGCAAACAAAACGGCAACGGATTCGGCGCCTCGTTCCGTTATGCGCTGACGCCGACGCTCAGCCTCATCGCCGCCGCCTCGGCGTCTCAAACCACGCAGCGGCAGCAACACGCCGCCGGCTATCGCCGGCGCATCGATACGCTGGCCGAAGGGGTTCTCTATGCGTCGAAAAAAATCTATCTTGCGGCCGTGTTCACCCAAAGCGACAACGCCATCAGCCCGCAACAAACCGCTAACCACGGTTCGGCGTCAAGCTATGAAGCGCTCGCCAAATATCGGCTGACGGACCATATTCAACCCAACATCGGCTATACCCGCTTGATACAGGCCCGGGCAGGCCGGAACACGGACTTATTGAACTATGAGGAGTTGGGGGTCACCTGGTTGCTCAACGGCAATATGCAGGTGTTCATTAACTATGAATTCAATAACCTTTCGCAGCACGCGGCCGGCGTCGATGCGTCGGACAAGCTCGATATGGGCATCAGCTATCACTGCTGATCCGCTCTCCCGCAGCCAATAAAAAGCCCCGTCCGGTGAGGGGCGAGGCTCGCGACGCGTTGAGTCTTTAGCTGTTCACGAACGCCAGCAGATCGGCGTTGACCTGATCGGCATGGGTGGTCGGGATGCCGTGCGGCGCGCCCTTATAGGTATGGAGCGTGCCGTTTTGCACCAGCTTGGCCGACAGCACGCCGGAGTCCTGATAAGGCACCACCTGATCGTCGTCGCCGTGGATCACCAGCACCGGAATGGCAATCTTCTTGAGATCCTCGGTGAAATCGGTCTGCGAGAAGGCGACAATGCCGTCGTAGTGCGCCTTGGCGCCGCCCATCATGCCCTGGCGCCACCAGTTCCAGATAATCGCCTCAGAGGGTTTGGCGCCCGGGCGGTTATAGCCGTAGAACGGGCCGGCGGGCACGTCGTAATAGAACTGTGCCCGGTTGGCGGCCAGCTGCGCCTGGAAATCATCGAACACCGCTTTGGGGGTACCCTGCGGATTGGCGTCGGTTTTTACCATCAGCGGCGGCACCGCGCTGATCAGCACCGCTTTGGACACCTTGTCCTCGGCGTGGCGCACAATATAGCGCACCACTTCGCCGCCGCCCGTCGAGTGGCCCACGTGCATCGCGCCCTGCACGCCGAGGTGTTTTACCACCGCGGCGACGTCATCGGCGTAGTGGTCCATGTCGTGCCCTTCCGACACCTGGCTGGAGCGGCCGTGGCCGCGGCGATCGTGCGCCACCACGCGGAACCCTTTGTTCACGAAGAACAGCATCTGGGCATCCCAGTCATCGCTGGACAGCGGCCAGCCGTGGTGGAAGTAGATGACCTTGCCGTTTTTGGGGCCCCAATCCTTGTAGAAAATCTCGACGCCATCGCTGGTCGTTACGTAACCCATGTCGTTTCTCCCATTTACACATTGTCAGAAAATAAGACGGATAGTGCTCACGACGCCGGTATGGCAAGCTCCCTCATCCCGGTTGGCCGGCGATCTTGCGTTGATCGCTTAACGAGTATAGGTTTAAACCTTACTTTAAGGTCAAATGCAGTTCTGCAGACGGTGTGCCCCCACCCAACAAGCTCGGTATCAGGAGTATTCAAGTGCCAGGAGATGACGCCGCCATGACGATGAAGCAACGGCTTGCCGCCCAACGCCGTGCCTTCCTGCGCGACGGCGCGCCGACGATCGCTCAACGCAAGGACGCCCTGCGCCGCCTGCGCAGCGCCATTTTGGCCCAGCGCAGCGCACTGACGGCGGCCGTCAGCGCGGATTTCGGCCACCGCTCGCCTTACGAAACCGACATTCTGGAAATTCTGGTCACCGTGCAGGCGATCGATTATCTGCTGCGCAACCTGAAGCGCTTTATGCAGCCGGAGCGCCGCCACGTCGCCCTGCCATACCAGGCCGGGCGCGCCTATGTGCAATACCAACCCAAGGGCGTGGTCGGCGTCATGGCACCGTGGAACTACCCGTTATCCTTGACGCTCATCCCGCTGGCCACCGCCCTGGCCGCCGGCAATCGCGCGATGCTGAAACCTTCGGAACTCACGCCGCACACCAGCCAACTCATCGAGACGATGCTGGCGGCGCAGTTTCCCGCCGACAAGGTCGCCGTGGTGACCGGCGGGCCAGAGATCGGGGCCAGGTTCAGCGAACTGGCGTTCGATCACCTGGTGTTCACCGGCAGCACGGCGATCGGCCGTCAGGTCATGCAGGCAGCCGCTAAAAATCTGGTGCCGCTGACGCTCGAGTTGGGCGGCAAGAGCCCTGCGGTCATGGCGCGCGATGCGCTCACCGCCAGAGACGTCAACAGCCTGGCATTCGGCAAGCTGTCGAACGCGGGCCAAACCTGCATCGCGCCCGATTACCTGCTGATCCATCAGAACGATGTGGAGAACTTCATTGCGCTCTACGACGCGGCGGTCAAAGCGTTTTACCCCACAGGGCCGACGGGCAGCGACTACGGCGCCATCATCAGCGACAGGCACTATCAGCGTTTGCAAGACCTGCTGGCCGACGCGCAAGCGCGGGGCGCGCGGATCGTTCCGGTGGGCCATCGCCCTGAATCTGCGTCTGAACGGGCAAAAACCCTGGCCCCCACGCTGATCGTCGGCGCGCCCGACGACAGCCGGATCATGCAAGAGGAGATCTTCGGGCCGCTGCTGCCGGTACGCACCTACGCTGCTATTGATGAGGCGATCGAGCTTATCAACGCCGGGCCGCGCCCGCTGGCGCTGTACTACTTCGGGCCGGCCGGCGCAGAGCGGGAACGGCTGCTGGCGCGCACCACCTCCGGCAACGTCAGCGTCAACACCACCCTGCTGCACTTCGCCCAGGACGATCTGCCGTTCGGCGGCATCGGCCCCAGCGGCATGGGAGCCTGTCACGGCATCGAAGGGTTCCGGGCGCTGAGCCACGCCAAAGGCGTCTTCATCCAGAGCCGCTGGCACTTTACCGATCTGCTGCGCGCCCCGTTCGGCAAACTGGCGGACGCGGTGCTCAAGATCATGCTGCGGCGTCGATAAGGCGCCGCGTTGCCTATCAACGGCAAGGCCTTGAATCGCTGAAAGCTATCACAGTATTCAATCATTCCTATTTTATCTCTCCGCCGCCGCTGACTAAGCTTAGCCATGAGTCGCCCTTTGCCCGTTAGCGGCCGGGGCGATGTGGATCGATTGAGTTCAGTTATTTAGCGCAACACCCGACGCAAGCCTTACCCGCATGTCTTGTTAACCGCTCCACGCCTGGAGCCCAATACGGAAGCAGAGAGCGCATTATGACAACTGAAAGCAAATGCCCGTTTTCGGGCGGCAAACAGCCCGCACCGCAGGACGGCACCACCAATCAGGATTGGTGGCCTAATCAGCTCAGCCTGAAACCGCTGCATCAACACTCCCCCCTGTCCGATCCGATGGATAAAGACTTCAACTACGCCGACGCCTTCAACAGCCTCGATCTGGCGGCGGTCAAACAGGATCTGCACGCCCTGATGACCGACTCACAGGAATGGTGGCCGGCGGACTTCGGCCACTACGGCGGCCTGTTCATCCGCATGGCCTGGCACAGCGCCGGCACCTACCGTATCGGCGACGGCCGCGGCGGCGCGGGCGAAGGCCAGCAGCGCTTCGCTCCGCTCAACAGCTGGCCGGACAACGTCAGCCTCGACAAGGCGCGCCGCCTGCTGTGGCCGATCAAACAAAAATACGGCCGCAACATCTCCTGGGCCGACCTGCTGATCCTGACCGGCAACGTGGCGCTCGAATCGATGGGCTTCAAAACCTTCGGCTACGCCGGCGGCCGCGCCGACACCTGGGAGCCGGACGACGTCTACTGGGGATCTGAGAAGATCTGGCTGGAGTTAAGCGGCGGGCCGAACAGCCGCTACTCGGGCGACCGCGACCTGGAAGACCCGCTGGCGGCGGTGCAGATGGGCCTGATCTACGTCAACCCGGAAGGGCCGGACGGCAACCCCGATCCGGTGGCCGCCGCGCGCGACATCCGTGAAACCTTCGCCCGCATGGCGATGAATGACGAAGAGACCGTGGCGCTGATCGCCGGCGGCCACACCTTCGGCAAAACCCACGGCGCCGGCCCGGCGTCTAACGTCGGCGCCGATCCGGAAGCCGCCGGGCTGGAACAGCAAGGCCTCGGCTGGCACAGCACCTTCGGCACCGGCGTCGGCAAAGACGCCATCACCAGCGGGCTGGAAGTCACCTGGACCACCACCCCGACCCAGTGGAACCACGACTTCTTCCGCCACCTGTTCGAATACGAATGGGAGCTGAGCCAAAGCCCGGCCGGCGCGCACCAGTGGGTGGCGAAAGACATCGGCGAAACCATCCCCGACGCCTTCGACCCGAACAAGAAACGCCGTCCGACCATGCTGACCACCGACCTGTCGCTGCGTTTCGATCCGGCCTACGAGAAAATTTCGCGCCGCTTCTATGAACACCCGGAAGAGCTGGCCGACGCCTTCGCCCGCGCCTGGTTCAAGCTGACCCACCGCGACATGGGGCCGCGCGCGCGCTACCTCGGCCCGGAAGTGCCGCAGGAAGAACTGATCTGGCAAGATCCGGTTCCGGCGGTCGATCATCCGCTGATCGACGAGCAGGACGTCGCCGCGTTGAAAAGCAAGGTGCTGGCTTCCGGCCTGCCGGTCTCAACGCTGGTTTCCACCGCCTGGGCGTCGGCCTCGAGCTTCCGCGGTTCCGACAAGCGCGGCGGCGCCAACGGCGCGCGCATTCGCCTGGCGCCGCAGAAGGACTGGGCGGTCAACCAGCCTGCGCAGCTCGCCGCGACGCTGGCCACGCTGGAAGGCATCCAGCGCGCCTTCAACGATGCGCAAACCGGCGGCAAGCGCGTCTCACTGGCGGATCTGATCGTGCTGGCCGGCGCGGCGGGCGTGGAACAGGCGGCGAAGAACGCCGGCTTGACCCTGACGGTGCCGTTCGCACCGGGCCGCACCGACGCTTCGCAGGAACAGACCGACGTGGACTCTTTCGAGGCGATGGAGCCGCTCGCCGACGGCTTCCGCAACTTCCTGAAGGGCAAATACCGCGTGCCGGCCGAAGCGTTGTTGGTCGATAAGGCGCAGCTGCTGACCCTGACCGCGCCGGAAATGACGGTGCTGGTCGGCGGGCTGCGGGTGCTCGGCGCCAACGTCGGCGGCGCGCAGCATGGCGTGTTCACCCAGCGGCCGCAGGCGCTGACCAACGACTTCTTCGTCAACCTGCTCGATATGGGCACCACCTGGCACCCGGTGGGCGAGGACGGCCTGTTCGAAGGCCGCGATCGCCGCAGCGGCGCGGTCAAGTGGACCGGCACCCGCGTCGATCTGGTGTTCGGTTCGCACGCGCAGCTGCGCGCGCTGGCCGAAGTCTACGGCAGCGCCGACGCGCAAGAGAAGTTCGCCCATGACTTCGTCGCCGCCTGGAACAAAGTGATGAACCTCGATCGTTTCGATCTGGCGTAAACTCCCCGCAACGGCCTGCTTCGGCAGGCCGTTTTTTTCCCGAGATCAACACTGCCTCCGCTCAGCGCCCGTCGTTATATTTCATCTCCTCGCTTATTCGTATTTACTCAACAAGTCATATAAAAATTTGATGGGCGGCAATTCTCTTAATGCTGTATTTATATTTAGAGGGCAATGAAGAACGTAAATTCAGCGTGCCAATACGATATATCCCAGCAAGGAGAAGACCGTTATGGATTATCCTCGATTCACTTCAACACGCGACGAGGCGGGCCGCATTATCAGCGCCGTCCCTTAGCGACAGCTGGCCTGCTGGCCGGGCGCCTCACCGTTTACGCCAATAAGAATAAATGTTCTGCACCTGCGCCATATTCGCCGGGGCGTCAGAACTTCGCCCCTACTTAGCGTTTCATCACGCACGTTGCGTTTTTGGTTTTTTATTTTCAGCCGACGGGAAAGCCCATAGGAAATTACGCTGCACTCAGGAAAATAACCGCAACCTGGAGGTCATCATGCAACACATTATCGGTATTTCTTCTCGTCGGCTGAGGATATCAGCCCTTGCGCTGCTGCTCCCGGCAATGTCATGGGCGGCCGATACGGCGTCTGTCGCCGTGGGGCCGCAATACGACACCACGCATGTCTATGTGGAACGCGGCAAAATGGATGCCTTTGTCGACAGCATCCTGAAAACCTTCGGCGGCACCAGCACCGAACGCGTGCTGGTCAACGTCACGCCCACGCCGAGCGAAACCTATTCCCAGCTGATACTGACGCCGGCCGGCAGCTTCTCGGTGTTCGATTTCAAAACGCCGATCCCGCACCCGTTCGGCACCGAGCGCAACGGTTTTCTGGTCAGGGATATGGATGCCGCCATTCAACAAGCCAAGGCCGCCGGCGCCGATGTGCAGGTTGAGCCTTTCGACGATCCGATCGGCCGCGACGCGGTGATCCAATGGCCCGGCGGCGTCAATATGCAGCTCTATTGGCACACCAAAGCGCCCAACTACCGGCCGCTGCTGAGCGTGCCGGAAAACCGCCTGTATCTCTCCGCCTACCGCGTCGATGACTTCCTGAAAAGCTATCAGGCGTTCTCGCACGGTAAGGTCGTGCGCGACGAGCAGGTCAGCGATGCGGCGATCGGCCGCAACGATAACGGCAAGATCCGCCAAATCGAACTGGATTCGCGGTTTGGCAAAACGCGCATTTTCGTCACCGACGGGCACCTGCCTTATCCGTTCGGTCATGAGCGCACCGGCTATGGCGTCGAGGATCTGCAGGCCACGCTGGCCAAAGCGACGGCCAGCGGCGCACAGGTGCTGTGGCATTCGACGGCGGCGGAAAGCCGCGCTTCGGCGCTGGTGCGTTTCCCCGGCGGCTATATCGCCGAAATTCACCAGACGGCTAAATAAACCCAAGGCGCGCTGCGGCGCGCTTTTTTCTTCGGATATCCATGATGAAACGCACGCTTCCCGCACTTTTGCTGTTCTCCGCACTGCCCGCTCTGGCGGCGGAACCCACCGCTGCGCCCTGGAAAAACATCCCGTTGGGCGATGCGGCCACCTTGTCTTTCGACGGTTCACTGCGCGAGCGCTATGAATGGACGGATCAACGCGATCTGAGCGGCGGGCGCGACGACACTTTAATGCAGCGCCTGCTGATCGGCGCACGCCTCGACTACGGCGACTATTTTGGCGCCTACGTCCAGTTGGGATCTTCGCTGGCGACGATGCGCGACCATGGGCGCAAGCCAACCGATGAAGATCGCGCCTATCTCGGCCAGGGCTATGTGGATATGAAATTGCCCACCGCCTACGGCCTCGGCACCCTGCGGGTCGGCCGCCAGGAGATTGCGCTGGGTTCGCTGCACCTGATGGGCACCCGCGACGGCCCCAACGTGCGCCGTTCTTTCGACGCCATCCGCGCCAGCTGGGCCAAGGATAAAAACCGCCTCGACGCCTTTATCGGCCATCCCGTCACCCTTAAAACCGGCAGTTTCGACGACGATACCGACAACAGCCAAAAAGTTTGGGGGCTCTACGGCACCACGCCGCTGACGCCGCTGGCTTCTTCGCTCGATCTCTACACCTTTGGCTTTGAAGATAACGACGCCCATTACGCGCAGCTCAACGGGCAAGAGCGGCGCTATACCGTCGGCGCGCGCATTTTCGGCACGGCACAGGGGTTCGACTGGGACAATGAGGCCGCCTGGCAGTTCGGCAGCGCAGAACAGCGCGACATCCGCGCCTGGTCCGCGTCGGCGCACGCCGGCTATACGGTGAGCGACTGGCGCTGGCAGCCGCGCTTCGGCGGCAAGATTGGCATCGCCAGCGGCGATAAAAACGGCCATGACGGGCAGCTCAATACCTTCAACGCCATGTACCCCAAGCTGCCCTATCTGACCGAGAACGGGCTGGTGGCGCCGGCTAACCTGATCGCCATCCACCCTTCGGTCACCATCACGCCGTGGCAAACCCTGGCCATCGACTTCAGCTGGGACGCGTTATGGCGGCAACGCCGCGAGGACGCCTTCTATCTCGGGCCGATGCGCCCGGTGAAAGGCAGCGAGCAGGGCTCGCGCTTTATCGGCAATCAGTATCAGGTCGAAACCGCCTGGACGCCGAGAAGCGATCTCCAGTTCAAGGTGGCCTATGTCTACTTCGACGTCGGCCACAGCCTGCAGCAACATGCCGGGCTGAAAGACATGAACTTCGTCCTGGCGCAGGGCACCTACAGCTTCTGACGTCAATAAAAAGGGCGCCGAACCAGGCGCCCCGTCTGTCTTACAGCGCAGCCAACTCCGCCGCCAGGGTGGCGACCAGCTGCGCCGCCGGCATCGGCCGCGCCAGGCCTACGCCCTGCCCGGCCCACAGCGACATGAACTCCCCGCGCCCGGCCTTGGCCGCCGCCTGGCGGATATCGCCGGTGAGCGCGTTCTGCACCGGATAAGGCAGGATCTGCCCCTCCTCCGCGCGCATCTGGCGCATGAAATCATTGACGATGCCGCGCGCCGGGCGGCCGCTGAAGGCGCGTGTCAGGCGCGTACTGTCATCACCGGCGTTGCGCAATGCCGCTCGCCAGGCGTCGGCGATGCCCGATTCCGGGCTGCACAGAAACGCGGTGCCGAGCTGCGCCGCCTGCGCGCCCAGCAATTGCGCCGCCGCGATGCCGCGACCGTTCATGATGCCGCCTGCGGCGATCACCGGGATCTTCACCGCCGCCACCACCTGCGGCAACAGGGCCATCAGGCCGACGCAGGATTGCTCGATATCGCCGAGGAAGGTCGGACGATGACCGCCCGCCTCCGCGCCCGAAACGCAGACAAAATCGGCGCCCGCCTCTTCCCAGGCGCGGGCTTCCGCCACCGTGGTGGCGGTGCCTATCACCCGCGAACCGGCCTGCTTGAACTGCGTGACCGTCGCGCGCGGCAGCACGCCGAAGGTGAAGCTGGCCACCGGCGGCGCAGCCTCCAGCAAGGCCGCGATCTGGTCGCGGTTGTTTTCGGCAAATTTGGCGGGGATCGGCGGCTCGCTCAGCCCCAACGCTTCGCGGAACGGCCGCAGCAGGTGCTGGGCGCGTTTCAGCTCGGCGAGATCCGGGTGCTGTTCATCGAGCAGAAACAGGTTGATGTTGAACGGCGCGGCGGTCTGCGCGCGGATCTGCTGCACGCGCTCGAGGATCACCTCCGGCGAGAACAGCGCCGCCGCGCACGATCCCAGCGCCCCGGCGTTGCTCACCGCCACCGCCAACGCCGGCGGCGACGCGCCGTTCATCGGCCCTTGAACGATCGGATAGCGCAACCCAAGCTCGCGGGCAAAAGCAGAAGGTGCCGTCATCAATGTGTCTCCCTGTGTGGACTACATTCGTCTTACGGCGGCCGCGCCGCCGAACCGACCAAAAGCATAGCACCTTCTCGCCGCCTGGCCGTGCAGTTAATGCTTCACTTGACGCCGATCCAGCGACAGGAAGTGGTGCACCACCGGCTTGTCCGGGCCGATATGGAAGCCCAGCGCCTCCTGTTGCAGATCGGCGTCGGCGTGCGACACCCGCTGATGCTGGCGCAGATGCTCCGCCCAGGACTCCACCAGGAACCACTCCATGATGCATTCCGGATCGCCGGTATGCTCGGTGATGCCCCAGGCGTAAGCGCCGTCGCGACGGCGCGCCCGCTCCAGCATCAGCAAAGTGCGCAAGAACTGCGGGCGATCCTGTTCGCGGATGCGGTATTCCACCTGAATCATCACCGGCCCGCGATCGTTCTCGACCGGCGTGTTGACCAACGGTTCCGGCCAATGGTTCGACGGCTGCAGATCGGCCTCGCCGGTCGGCAGACGCAGACGGTGGAACAGCAGCCCCGCCGCCAACAGGCCGACGCCACCGACCAGCAGCGTGGCGGCGACGCCCAGCTCCTGCGCCACCAGCCCCCACAGCAGGCTGCCCGCCGCCATCGCGCCGTTGAACACCATCAGGTAGATGGCCAGGCCGCGGCCGCGCACCCAGTTAGGCAGCACGCCCTGCGCCGCGCCGTTGAGCGTGGTCAGCGCGATGATCCAGCCGGCGCCCAGCACCAACAGCAGCACCACCGCCAGCCACTGCGGCGGCGCCAGCGACAGGGCCGCCATCACCACGGCGGTGAGCACCGCCGCCAGCAGCACCAGCCCGTCGGCGTTGAGCCGCTGGCGCAGACGCGGCAGCACAATAGCCCCGAGGATCGCCCCGGCGCCCACCGCCCCCAGCAGAACGCCGTAAAAACCGGCGCTGCCGCCCAGCATGCGGCGCGCCACCAGCGGCAGCAGCGCCCAGACCGAGCTGGAGAAGGCGAAAAACACCGCCGCCCGCAGCAGCACCACGTGCAGCTCGCGGCTGGAACGCGCATAGCGCAGACCGGCGCGGAAGGCGCCGAAGAAATGCTCCGACAAGCCGCTGTCTTCGGCCTTCGGCCGCTTCCACCACAGCAGCGCCGCGATCACCAGCACATAGCTCATCACGTCCGCGCCGTAGGCCGCGCCGGCGCCGAAGCTGGCCAGCAGCAGGCCGCCGGCCGCCGGGCCGATGGAGCGGGCGATGTTGATGCCCAGCGAGTTCAGCGCCACGGCGTTTTTCAGCTCGGCGCGCGGCACCAGTTCCGGCACGATCGCCTGCCAGGTCGGCCCCATCAGCGCCGCGCCGATGCCGCCGACAAAGGTCAGCGCCAGCAGGTATTCCACCGTCAGCGCACCGGTCTGCGACAGCACCAGCAGGCTGCCACTGACGCAGGCCAGCAGGATTTGCACGAAGATCAGAAAGCGCCGCCGATCGAGAATGTCCGACAATACTCCGGCCGGGATCGCCAGCAGGAACACCGGCAGCGTGGCGGCGGTTTGCATCAGCGCCACCGCCGAGGGGTTGCTCGACAGGTCGGTGATCAGCCACGAGCTGGCGACGTCGCGCATAAAGCTGCCGACGTTGCCGAGCACCGTCGCGCCCCACAGCACCGCAAATAATGGGATTTTCAGCGGCGCGAAGCCGCCCGCCGCCGCCTTGTTTTCCGTCTGTTCAGCCATCCGTTCGCTCCTTCAAATCGTTAAATGCCACCAGCAACAGCGCGCCGGCCAGCCCGAGGTGTTCAAAAAATCCGTTCATCATCTGGCCGCGTTCCGCGCCGTCGAACTGCCAGAACGGATTGGCCATCAGCGTCGCCATCAGGGTAAAACCGGCCAGCGCCAACGCGCCGAGCCAGCGGTAAAAACCGCTCAGGATCAGCGCCGACGCCGCCAGTTCAAACAGCGTCACCAGCACGGCGAACAGCGCCGCCGGCTGCAGGCCGAAGTGGGTCATCTCGGCGACCGCGTCCTCGACATTCAACGCCTTGACCAGCCCGCCCTGAATGTAGGCGGCGCAAATCGCGAGCAGCAGCAGCCAGCGCACCGCGGGCGCATGCAGCCGCTGAGCGCAGCGGGCGGCGATATCGGTAATATTCATCGCGCCCCCTTAGAATGGCGAATTCTGGATAAAGGCCAGCAGATCGGCGTTGAAGCGATCGGGATCGGTCTGCGCCAAACCGTGTGAGCCGCCAGCGTAAACATTCAGCTCCGCCTGTTGCATAAGCTTAGCGGCTTTCTGCGCCGAGGCTTCGAACGGCACGATCTGATCGGCGTCGCCGTGCACCAGCAGCGTCGGCTTGTCGATCGCCAGCAGATCGGCGGTGTAATCCACTTCGGAGAACTCGCGCACGCCGTCGTACTGGCCTTTCACGCCGCCCTGCATGCCCATCAGCCAAAAGCTGTCGATAAGCCCCGCGTTGCTCTCGACCTCATCGCAGTGGAGGCCGTAGAACGGCACCGCCAAATCTTTGAAGAACTGCGAGCGGTTGCCCGCCACGCCGCTGCGAATGCCGTCGAACGCCGCCATCGGCGAGCCCTCGGGGTTGGCCGGCGTCTGCAGCATCAGCGGCGCCGGCGCCCCCACCAGCACCACCTTCGCCACCCGACTGCTGCCGTGACGGCCGATATAGCGCGCCACTTCGCCGCCGCCGGTGGAATGGCCGACCAGGATCAGATCGCGCAGATCCAGCGTTTCTATCAGCAAAGCCAGATCGTCGGCGTATTGATTGATGTCGTTGCCGTACCAGGTTTGATCCGAACGGCCATGGCTGCGGCGATCGTGAGCGATCACGCGGAATCCGCTCTGGCCGAAAAACAGCATCTGGTTGTCCCAGGCGTCGGCGGACAGCGGCCAACCGTGGGAGAACAGGATCGGCTGGCCGCGGCCCCAATCCTTATAGAAAATGCGTGCGCCATCGGGCGCGGTAAGAGTGCTCATGACGTGCTCCCCGTTCGGTATCGAATTGGATTTTGTACGGGTTAACAGTACGGCAGGCGTAAAGGCAGTGATAACGGAATAATTTTCGCATGATCGCGAGTTTTTTTGCTGAAGAGGCCGGCGTAGCCGCCGGCGCATAACGTCAGATGTTTTCCAGATCGATGCCGCGCGTTTTCGGGCCAAACAGCCCGATCACCAGCATCACGATCAGCATGCTGGCGACGATAAACGCGATCACCCCCAGCGAGCCGCCGTACTGCAAGATAATGCCGATGATGATGCTGCTGAACACCGTCGACAGGCGGCTGAAGGAGTAGCAAAAACCGACGGCGCGGGCGCGGATGTGGGTCGGGAAGATCTCGGATTGATACGAGTGGTAGCTGTAGGTCAGCCAGGCATTGGACCAGGTGATGAAGAAACCGCACAGGATCAGCCACAGCGGATTGTTCTGCAGCGCGAACAGCGAGCCGAAGATCACCGTCACCAGGCAAGACAACACGATCTGCCACTTGTTCTCCATCTTGTCGGCGTAAAAACTGCACAGCAGCGAGCCCAGCGGATAGGCCAGCGTGATGAAGAAAGCGTACAGCAGGCTGTGCGTGACCGACGCGCCCTTGCCCGACAGCAGCGCCGGCAGCCAGTTGCCGAAGCCGAAGAAGCCGATGGCCTGAAAGAAGTTCATCACCACCAGCATCAGCGTGCGATCGCGATATTGCGGCGCCCAGATGTCGCGAAAGCGGCCGCGCTGCGGCGCGCCGTCGGCCTCTTCAGCCGAGCGCAACGGAAACTCCGCGGCCGCCACGCCGCAGCGCCGTTCCATGTCCTGCATCACCTGCCGCGCCTGCGCATAGCGCCGTTGCTGCACCAGCCAGCGCGGCGACTCCGGCAGCCCCTTGCGCACCAGCCAGATCACCAGCGAGGCCAGCGCGCCGGCGATCACCACGTAACGCCAGCCGCTCAGCCCCCAAATCGTCTGCGGCACCAGCCACCAGGACATCAGCGCCACCGCCGGCACCGACAGGAACTGCACGAAGAACGCGAAGGCGAAAGCCCGGGTGCGCAAGTGCGCGGGCACCCACTCCGTCAGGTAAGTGTCGATGGTCACCAGCTCGATGCCGAGCCCCACTCCCACCAGAAAGCGCAGAAAGATCACCCATTCCGCCTGCTGTTGAAACGCCAGCAACAGCGAGAAGGCGCCATACCAGATCAGGGCAAACATAAAGGTGGCACGGCGGCCGAAGCGGTCAGCGTAAGGGCTCAGCAGGCTGGCGCCGACGAACAGACCGAGAAAGGTGGCGGCGGCGAAGGCCGCCTGATCCGACACGCCGAAGACGCCCAGCGCCCCGATGTGGAAAATGCCGTCGGCGATAAGGCCGGTGCTGATATAGCCGGTCTGGAACAGATCGTAGAGTTCGAAAAAGCCGCCTAGCGACAGCAAAATGATAAAGCGCCACAGGCCGGCCGACGCGGGCAAGGCGTCGATTCTGGCCGCCAAATCCCGCGCATGGATCGGCGACGCCGCTATAGAGTCACTCACCGTTAACCTCGCATTAACATTTTTGATGACTTTCTATGCTAGCGAAGCGACGCCGGAGTTAAATTTTTAATTAGCAGACTATGAAAAAAAGTTAAGCATAAAACGCTGCAGCGGCCTGTTTTATAGCGAGAAAATGTAGCGCGGGATGCCGGCCGGCATCCCGAATCGGTGGATTAACGGCTGTGGTGCTGCTGCAACCGTTCGCTGCGGTAAAAGCTCAGCAGGCACCAGCCGAGGGCGATCAGCGCCAGCGGCGCGGCGACGAAACCGATGTTGCCCATCCCCAGATGCAGGCTCACCTGATTGCCCAACAGCGCGCCGCTGCCGATGCCGAAGTTGTACAGGCCGGAGAAGATCGCCATCGCCACATCGGTGGCGTCCGGCGCCAGGCTCAGCACCTTGGCCTGCATCGACAGGCCGATGGCCATGATCGCCATGCCCCAGAAAATGCACAGCACCGTCAGGTGGCTTTCGCTGCCGGCGGCCGGCAACAGCAGCAGCAGGCTCAGGGCCAGCAGCGCGATGGCGCCGATAAAGAAGCCGGAAGGAAACCGCTCGCTGTAGCGGCTGAACAGCAGGCTGCCGACGATGCCGGCGGCGCCGAACAGCAGCAGCATCAGCGTAGTGAAGTTTTCCGACAGCCCGGCCACGGTCTGGATAAACGGCTCGATGTAGCTGTAGGCGGTGAAGTGCGCCGTCACCACGATGATGGTCAGCATGTACAGCGCCACCAGCGCCGGGCGTTTGAACAACAGCGGCACGCTGGCCAGCGAACCGGAGTGCTCGCTTTTCAGCACCGGCAGCAGGCGCCACAGCAGCACCAGCGCCAGAGTGGCGCACACCGCGATGCCGATAAAGGTCATGCGCCAGCCGAGTAGCTGCCCGACCACCCGCCCGAGCGGCAGCCCGAGCACCATCGCCAGCGCGGTGCCGCCCGCCAGCAGGCTCAACGCCTGCGCTTTCTTGCCCGGCGGCGCCACGCGGATCGCCAGCGAGGCGGTGATCGACCAGAACACCGAGTGCGCCAGCGCCACGCCGGCGCGTGAAATCACCAGCGTGGTGAAGTTCCAGGCCACGGCGGTCAGCACATGGCTGGCGATAAACAGGATGAACACGCCGATCAGCAGCTTGCGGCGCTCGATCTTGCTGGTCAGCAGCATGCACGCCAGCGAGGCGGCGGCGACGATCCAGGCGTAAATGGTGATGATCAGGCCGACCTGTTCGGTTTGCATCGAGAAGCTGGCGGCGATATCGCTCAACAGCCCGACCGGAATAAATTCGGTGGTGTTGAAGATAAAGGCCGAGACGGCGAGGATAACCACGCGCAACCAGGCGGTTGAGCGCGAAACGGGTGCGTGTTCCATGGTAAACAAAATCCGGACAGGTGCGGGCAAGTAGCGATATTTTAACCAACCGCCGCGCTAAATGCGATACGCGTCACACTTTAATTGTGTGGTTTTTTTCGCCGCATTTCGACACACTCGCAGACACACGGTTGCACAAATGCTGTGCTAATCTCTTGAAGCGTACCAATTTTTCCTGCCGCTCTTCCTTCAGCCGCCGCAAGACGATGCGCCGCGCCGAAGAACCGCGCGCAGTGTCCATTTGGCGTTTCCTGAGGCGAGGTCATTATGTCCGCGATTTATGATTGGTCCGTGCTCGCATTGCGCAATGTTTACGATCGTCGCATTCAGGGCCAACCGGTGCTCGACAGCGCCGCGCTGTTCCCCGATGCGGAACGTTTCACCGCCCAGTGGCGGCAGATCCGCGAAGAGGCGCTGACCGTCGCCCACGATCTGCACAATATCCCACGCTTTCACGAGATCATGATCCAACAGGAGTCTATCTCCGCCAACGACGCGCGCGACTGGCGCATGTTCATCATGAAGGCCTACGGCCAGCCGATCGCCCGCAACCTGGCGCGCTGCCCTGCGCTGGCGGCATTGATCGCCTCCTCGCCGGACGTGCTGTCCGCCTCGCTCTCCTTCCTGGCGCCCGGCAAGCAGGTGCCGCCCCACCGTGGCCCGTTCCGCGGCATTCTGCGCGGCTATCTGGTGCTGGACATGCCCAAGCGCGCCGACGGCGTACCGGCGGCGGTGCTGAAAGTGGACGGCCGCGAATACCGTCTGCATGAGGGGGAATTCATGCTGTGGGACGACACTTTCGAACACGAGGTGTGGAACGACAGCGCGCAGGTGCGCACCGTGCTGCTGCTGGATATCCGCCGTCGCGACATGCCCGGCGGGCTGCGGCTGCTCTCCAGCGCCATCATCGCGCTGGTGCGGCTGAACGTGCGCTGGATGCAGCGCCAGTTCTGAACTGCTCAGGCGATCAACCGCCGTGAGCGACCGGCCAATACCGCGCCAGCCACTGGCCGGCGGTGGTGGTGAGCAGGCCCTGACGCGCATTGAAGGTTGCCGCCTTGTCCCAGGCTACGCCGTCGGGCCGGGCGAAAGCCAGCCGGTATTTGGCGCCGACGTCATGCGGATGGTTCCGCACCGCCTCCTGCAGCCGTGCGGAGTCGAGCAGGGTTCTGTTGACCTCGACGCCCCAGTGCGCCTGCAGGAGATCGGCAAGCTCGCGGTAGGTCAACGTGTCGCCGGCGATATAAACCACCTGGTTACGAAACGCGGGCCGATGGAAAAAAATCTCGGCCGTCAGCCGGCCAATGTCTTCAGGGGTGGTCAGCGTCACCGCATAGCGCCAGTCGCCCAGCGCGCATACCGTTTTGCTTGCCGCGTCCACCACGCCAAAGCCGGGGTCAAACAGGTAGCTGGTGAAAATGCCCGTGGAAACAATCACCCACTCCGTCGCACGCTGCGCACGCAGCAGGTGGCGCACCTCGAGCTGTTCATCCCACACCTGCTGCCCGCTGCCTTTACCCACGACATCGTAATCTACGCCAAACTGCCACGGGAAATAGCGCGCCACGCCCGCCTGCAAGACGGCCTGGGTGATCTTTATCTGCGTGCCCGCCCCGCCGACAAAGCCGCTGCAGTTGATCACCGCGTCGAAGGAACGGAATAGCGCACTCAGCGCCTCCACGCCGTTTTGCTGCAGATCGCCTTCCACCACGGCGATGCCGAGCCGCGTCAGCTCATCCCGCCGCGCCCGATGCGGGCCGCTGACGGCGCGGGCGGCCTCCGGCCGGAGCAGCACGCTGATGGTGACATTCGCATGCCGCTGAGCGTGCCGGCTCATCGCACGCAATACCGGCAGCCCCAGTTCACCGGCGCCGAGTATGAGCACGGTATTGATAGATGGATTTGTGGATTTCATTCTTGCCTCCTGTCTTAACACTGCGTCATCCTGACAGCTGACAAAAACGGGTTCAATTAGGTACACCCGTGATACCGGAGAGGAATATGACGAGCGATCGCGCAGCGCTGCTGCAATTTTCGCAGGCGTTCTGTGAAGAACTGAGCAACGACGATGAAGGGTTGAAGCGTGAGATCCTCGCGCATGCGGGCAACCGTTGGTCGCTGGGGGTATTGCATATCCTGGGCACTCACGGGCCGCTGCGCCACGGCGAGATAAGCCGCCAGCTGGCGGGCGTGACGCAGAGAATGCTGACGCGGACGCTGCGCCATCTCGAGCGGGACGGGCTGATATCGCGCTGCGATTATCAGGAAAAGTTGCCCCGCGTGGTGTACGCCATCACCGAAGCGGGGGAAACGATGCTGCTCAACATGCTGCCGCTCTGGTCGTGGATTATCTCCTCCGCCGACGCTTTCAGGACGGCCCGCTCGCACTACGATGACCAACAGCGCAACGCCGTCGAGGAATGAACGCGGGCTTCCCTGCCCTTGGGAGGCACTCAGCCGCCGCCCAGATAGGCCTTTCTCACCTCAGGATCGTTCAACAGTTCCTGGCCGCTGCCGGTGAGGCGGATCTGGCCGTTGACCATCACATAGCCGCGATCGGACAGCTTCAGCGCGTGGTTGGCGTTCTGTTCCACCAGAAACAGCGTCATGCCGCTGCGGGTCAGCTCGCGCAGCACGCCGAAGATCTGCCGCACCACGATCGGCGCCAGCCCCAGGCTCGGCTCGTCCAACAGCAGCAGCTTCGGCCGGCTCATCAGCGCGCGGGCGATAGCCAGCATCTGCTGTTCGCCGCCCGACAGGGTCATCGCCCGCTGATTGCGCCGCTCCCTGAGGCGCGGAAACAGCTCGAACATGCGCTGTAAATCCTCCGCCAGATAGCGATTGCCGACGGTGATGGTGCCCATCAGCAGGTTCTCCTCCACGCTCATGTCCGGGAAGATGCGCCGCCCTTCCGGCGCCTGCGCGATGCCGCCGGCTGCCACGTAGTGCGTGGAGCGACGGCTGATGTCCTCACCGCCGAACAGGATCTGCCCGCCGGCGATGCGCGGCTGGCCGAAGATCGACATCAACAGCGTGGATTTGCCCGCGCCGTTGGCGCCGATCAGCGCCACCGTCTCGCCGGCGTTGACCTGCAGCGACACCTTGCGCAGCGCCTGGATCGGCCCGTAAAACACGTCCACTTCGCGAAATTCCAGCATCGCTTCGCTCATCCCGCCAGCTCCTCTTCGTCCGCGCCCAGGTAGGCGGCGATCACCGCGTCGTTGTGTTGGATCTCCTGCGGCGTGCCGCGGGCGATCACGTCGCCGTGATCGAGCACGATCACCCGATCGGAGATCTCCATCACCATGCCCATGTCATGCTCGATCAACAGCACCGTGATGCCGTGATGCTGGCGCAGAAAACGGATGATGCGGCTCAGCGTGGCCGTCTCCACCGGGTTCAGCCCGGCGGCCGGCTCGTCGAGGCAGATCATCTCCGGCGCGGTGCACATGGCGCGCGCGATCTCCAGCCGCCGCTGCTGGCCGTAGGACATCTCCCCCGCCAGCCGGTTGGCGCAGTCCACCAGATCCACCACCTCCAGCCAGTAGAAGGCGCGATCCAGCGCGGCGTTCTCCGCCCGACGATAGCCCGGTGTGTTCAGTACGCCGGCGAGCAGGTTGCGGTTGCTTTGCATGTGCTGCGCCACCAGCAGGTTCTCCACCACCGACATTTCACGAAACAGGCGGATGTTCTGGAAGGTGCGCGCCAGCCCGGCGCGGTTCACCAGGTGCGTGCCGCCGAACATCTTGTAGTAGAGACGCGAACCGAGCCGCTTCGGGCGTATCCAGTCGCCGGCGCGGAACTTCTGCCCCAGCACCTGGATCACGTCGGTCGGCCGCTTGTGGGTATTGAGCAGGATCGCGCCGCCGGTGGCGCGGTAGAAGCCGGTCAGGCAGTTGAACACCGTGGTCTTGCCGGCACCGTTGGGGCCGATCAGCGCGGTGATCGAGCCGCGCTCCACCTCCAGATTGACGTCGTTCAGCGCCTTGATGCCACCAAAGCGCATCATCAGGTGCTCCACCCGCAAAATGGCGTCGCTCATGGCGCCACCCCCTTGCGCTCAGCGAAGCTGGATCGGCTGATGCGCACCAGCCCGCGCGGCCGCCAGATCATCATCGCCACCATCAGCACGCCGAACAACAGCACCCGGTATTCGGCGAAGCTGCGCAGCAACTCCGGCGCCACCGTCAGCACGAAGGCCGCTAGCACCACGCCGAGGGTGGAACCCATGCCGCCCAGCACCACGATCGCCAGGATCAGCGCCGACTCGAAGAAGGTGAACGAAGTCGGGTTGACGAAGCCCTGATAAGTGGCGAAAAACACCCCCGCCAGCCCGGCGGTGGAGGCGCCCAGCATAAAGGCCGACAGCTTCACCAGCACGTGGTTCAGCCCGAGGGAGCGGCAGGCGATCTCATCCTCGCGCAGCGCCTCCCAGGCGCGGCCGATCGGCATGCGCGTCAGCCGATGCTTGATATACAGCACCAGCAGCACCACCAAAAACAGCACCGCGTAGATGAAAATGAACTTGAGATTGGGGTTGTAATCGATGCCGAGAAACTCGTGGATCGGCACCCCGCCCTCTTTGGCCCGCCGGCCGAACTCGAGGCCGAACACCGTCGGCGCCGGCACCGAGACGCCGTTCGGCCCGCCGGTGAGCGACATCCAGTTGTTCAGCACCAGCCGGATGATCTCGCCGAACCCCAGCGTAACGATCGCCAGGTAGTCACCGTGCATGCGCAGCACCGGGAAGCCCAGCAATGCGCCGGCCAGCGCCGCCATCAGCGCGCCCAGCGGCAGCATCGTCCAGAACCCCAGCCCGAGATACTGGTAGCCCAGCGCCAGCCCGTAGGCGCCGATGGCGTAAAACGCCACGTACCCCAGATCGAGCAGCCCCGCCAACCCGACCACGATGTTCAGCCCCAGGCCGAGCAGCACGTAGATCAGGCCGAGGATCGCCACCGTCAGCAGGTATTTGGTGGCGACAAACGGGAACAGCAACGCGATCGCCGCCATCAGCGGCAGGATCCAGCGCAGGTTGGATTTATAGCCGAGCGGCCGCACGTAGACGCCGTCGTTGCCGCCGTCGAAGCGCGCCAACACCTTACGCCCCGGCGCAGTTTGCAGGAACAGGCTCAGCAGCAGCCGCCCGGCCATCACCGCGACGATGATCCACACCAGCCGGTGCGGCTCGAAGTTGAAGCTGTAGCCGTTCAGCACGATGCCGACGATCGGCCCGAACACGATCAGAGCGATCAGCCCGGCCAAGACGGCGTCCAGCAGGCTGCGTTTAACGTCCAGCCCGCCGTTGATCACGGATTGCGACATGGCGTTCTCCTTAAACCTTGGCGACCAGCGGCCGGCCGAGCAGGCCCTGCGGCCGGAAGATCAGGATCGCCACCAGCAACCCGAAGGAGAACACGTCCTTATAATCCGAGTTCACCATGCCGGCAAACTGCGCCTCCGCCACCCCAAGCAGCAGCCCGCCCAGCATCGCGCCCGGCAGCGAACCGATGCCGCCCAGCACTGCGGCGGTAAAGGCCTTGATGCCGATGATAAAACCGACGTAAAAATCGAAGGTGCCGTAGTTCATGGTGATCAGCACGCCGGCCAGCCCGGCCATGGCGGCGCCGATCACGAACACCAGCGAGATCACCCGATCGGTATTGATGCCGAGGATCGAGGCCATTTTGCGATCCTGCTGGGTGGCGCGGCAGATGCGCCCCAGCCGGGTGCGCTGAATGATGTAGGTGAGGATCGCCATGCCGAGCAGCGACGCCACCAGAATAAACACCTTGGTGTAGGTAATCTGCAGCACGCCGCCGTCGAACTCCAGGCGGAACACGCCGCTCAGCAGCGTCGGGATTCCCTGTTGGCGCGGCCCCTGGCTAATCTGCGCGTAGTTTTGCAGGATTAACGACATGCCGATGGCGGAGATCAGCGGCGCCAGGCGGGTGGAGTTGCGCAGCGGCTTGTAGGCGATGCGCTCGATCACCCAGCCGTACACCCCGGTGATGACGATGGTGAACACCAGCGTGCCGAGGATCAGCAGCGGGAACGAGTGCAGCCCGAAGAACGACAGCAGCGCCAAACCGATGGCGCAGAGATAGGCGGAGATCATGTACACCTCGCCGTGGGCGAAGTTGATCATGCCGATGATGCCGTAAACCATGGTGTAGCCGATGGCGATCAGGCCATACACCGCACCGAGGGTCAGGCCGTTGATCAGCTGTTGCAGAAAGAATACATCCATAATGAGCAGTCTCGCCTGGTAAGGCCGCCAACGCAGTCCGATGCGGCCCAAAGGTCATCGCGGAACGGGCGCGCCACAGCGGCGGGCCCGTCTGTCATGGGGTCACAACTTCAGTATTGGGTTGTTCAAAGCTGGTGATATTTGCCCTTGTCATCCCACTGATAGACCACGTAGTCCGAAACCTTCAGGTCGCCCTTCTGGTCCCAGGCTTTCTTGCCCATCACGGTGTCCACGTCGTGCGATTTCAGCCATTCGGCGGCCTTGGCGCTGTCTTTGCCGCCGGTGGCGTTGAAGGCGGCGGCGATCGCCTGGATCGAGGCATAGGAATAGAGGGTGTAGCCTTCCGGCTCAAAGCCGCTGGCTCGGAACTTGGCGATCACCGCCTTGCCTTCCGGGATCAGGCGCGGATCGTTGCCGAAGGTCATCAGCACGCCGTTGGTGTACTGCGGCCCGCCGGCGGCGGTCACCAGCTCTTCGGTCACCACGCAGTCGCCGGAGAAGAACTTGGCGGTCACGCCCTGCTCGCGCATCTGGCGCACCAGCGGCCCGGCTTCCGGATGACAGCCGCCGAAGTAAACCACGTCCGGCTTGACCGAGGCGATCTTGGTCACCAGCGCGTTGAAGTCTTTTTCACCGCGCGACAGCCCCTCATACAGCACCTCTGTGACGCCGCGTTTGTTCATCGCCGCCTTGGCGGCGTCCGCCAGCCCCTGGCCGTAGGTATCTTTATCGTGGATCACCGCGATGCGTTTGGCCTTCAGCGTATCCAGCATGTAGTTGGTAGCGATCGCGCCCTGCTGATCGTCGCGCCCGCACATGCGGAACATGGTCTTCATGCCGCGCTCGGTGATCTGCGGGTTGGTGGAGCCGGGGGTGATGGCGATGATGCCGGCTTCGTCATACACCTCGGAGGCGGGCATGGTGGAAGAGGAGCAGAAATGGCCGACCACCGCCGAGACCTTGTCCTGATCCACCAGCCGGTTGGCGACCGCGACCGCCTGTTTCGGTTCGCAGGCGTCATCCCCCTGCACCAGCTTGATTTTTTCCCCTTTGATACCGCCGGCGGCGTTGATGTCCGCCGCCGCCTGCGAAGCGCCGCGCCAATACTGATCGCCATAGGTGGCGTTCGGCCCGGAGAACGGCCCGGCGACGCCGATGACGATATCGGCCTGCGCAGAAAAGGCCGTGCCTAAACAACCGATGAGCAAAGCAGCGAGCGGACTTTTTATCAATTTCGATGACATTGTTATCTTCCTCAGCACTGTTGTAGCGAAACGCCCTGGGGCGCGGATCAGTCACTTTATGTGTAGACGGGGAAAATAATTTTCTTGAGAGCGCAGTCGCATTCCCCAAAAATGGGTAAGCAAAAATCCAGCCATTGTGACGACGAATACATATTGTTTGCTTATTCATCCTACATATCAGTTGCAGCGCAGCGTGTGGCGGGGATAACCGAGAGTCTGGGCAGTGCGGCTAGCGTGAGAGGGAGAACGGCCTTGCACCATCGCCGTGCAAAGGCTTGTGCAATCGTTGTGGGCCACAAAATCACCGCACAGCGATGGAAAATGCCGAAAAACAGCGCAAGATGTTCATTCCGCCAGCAAACGCGCTTTTTTTGCAGTTTAGCGCTTTGACAAACCCCAGGTGCCCCGCTATTATTCGCCCCGTTCACACGATTCCTCTGTAGTTCAGTCGGTAGAACGGCGGACTGTTAATCCGTATGTCACTGGTTCGAGTCCAGTCAGAGGAGCCATATTTAGAGAAGCCCGCTTAAGGAAACTTAAGCGGGCTTTTTGCTTTTCGGGTTATAACTCGCTGCAAGAGAGGGTTCATTCATCCAGGAATGACCACCGGCTATCTGGATCGCTAACCGGTGTTTCAATAGGGTTTACGGTGCATGTCAGCACATCATCACCGACCCAGGGACAACATGACAATGGCGGTCTTCAGCTCGGGAACCAGCCTGGGGTATTTTGAATCGCTTGCCACAGTTTATGTGGGATCTGTAATTCATCCGGATCTTGCGACGCGTTGAGTTTGACGTTCATGCTTCCTTCATGACCTGATTGTACTCTCTCCACCCATTGGGGATTCATAACCATCGCGCGTCCCAAAGCGACCATGGACAATCCGGCATCCAGCGCTTGCCGTGCCACGTCCGACGACGTGATTTTTCCGGCGGCCAGTATCGGCAAACGGCCGTTATTCAGCTCAATGAACCTTGCCAGCGTACTCTTTTCATCCTCGTCATCCCGAGGGGTGTCCGTCAGTACATGGTGCAACGAGATGTGCAAATAATCGATAAGCGCCTCTTCCGTCAATTGGTTCGCCAACGCCAGAGAATCATCTATACGCAGTCCCTTTTCGCCGGATTCTTCCGGAGACAACCGATACCCCAATAAGAAAGGCTGTGTAGCATGGCGTTCGATAACTCGCCGAACTTCGCGCGCCACTTCCAAGGGGAAACGCATGCGATTCTCCAGAGAACCGCCCCATTCATCCGTGCGCTGATTGAAATACGGGGAGAAAAAGTTTTGGAGCAGGAAACCATGGGCGCCATGCAATTCTACGCCATCGAACCCCGCCTCAATCGCGCGGCGAGTGGCTTCGCCAAAATCGCGGATCACAGTCAGAATTTCGTCATGGCTTAACGCGCGGCCGGCTTTTTTGCCATCGTTAAACGGGCCTGCCGGTGCGGCTAGCGCACTGGCGCCAACGAGGTCGCCATCGGAGATCAAGGCCGGAACGGCTTTATTTCCCGCGTGAAAGAGTTGCAGGATCGCCGGCGCGCCGCCGCTTTTAGCGGCATCCGCCAGCCGTTTCAGGCTCGGGATAAAGCGATCGTCATAGGCCGCGAACTCATGAGTAAACCCGATGCCATTTCGCTGTACATGGGAACAGCCTGTCAGCACCAACCCAACACCGGTCGCGCGTGCCCGATAATAGGCTAACTCTGCATCTGAAATAGTTTCATCATCATTGGCTGACCAGGTGGTCATTGGGGCCATCACGATGCGATTGCGCATCTCAAGGCCGTTTTTAAATAAAAATGGCTGCATTAATGGATCTTTCATAATTCTCTCAGCATTTAACATTTTGATCTAAAACCAAAAACTATAAACAATCACTTCGCCAGCGGGGTTCCCAACCAGCGAGCATCGATAAATTGCAGCATCTGTTCCGGTGTGATTTGCTGCGTCATTCGCCCTCGCAGCACCGTGCGATGCTCGAAAGTGACGGCTCCCCGAACAAGCACCTGGGCTTTAAAACGCGCGATATGCTCGTCCGAGAAGTGGCTGTTGTGGGTATTAAACAGGATGACCCGTTTACCGCTGAAATCGCTGTTCTCGATAAAAGCCCAAATCGGCGGCGCCGGACTGTATAGCCAGATCGGCGAGCCTAACCAGAGAGTGTCAAACGGCGTCAAGTCAATCTTGGCCGGCGTTATCTGGGGCAACGCATCCTGCCGCTCTTTCAGCAGAGTGGCGTCTTTCAGCGCATACGCCAGCCCCGGCAAGCCAGGGGCATAGTTCGGCGCATCAAGCCTGAAGAGCTGTGCATCCAGGCGGTTAGCGATATGGCGAGCGGCCAGCGCCGTATTCCCTGAACGAGAAAAATAAACGACGGCGGTACGCGATGCGTTTTCTTCTGAATGCGTATGAGGCTGTATCTTGGCCAACTGGGCGGCTTGTCGATTTTCAATCAGCGTGACAGAGGCCAATACGCCCAAAATAGCCAGCAAAACGACCGTCAAACCGATGAGGGTTCCATACATAGGTAAGCGCCTTGATGCCATTAATCAAAATCGGTCGTCTTGCTGAGCGCCTCAAACTCCCACGTTTCTGCGATGCGGGACTGCAAGGTCGGCATGACGAAATCGAGAGCATCATTACCGATTAATAGCTGGCGCGGAGGCGTGTCCATTTCCACCAACCGGCAAATCACCTGCGCAAGTTTGGCAGGATCGCCCTGTTGCTGACCATCGGCGGATGCCAGTAGCTCGCGTGCGCTGCCAAAAGCGGCATAATCGGCAATGCTTCTTTCCCCGAACCGGGCAGAACTGTCATTGAGGAACTCGGTGCGGAAAAAGCCGGGCTCAACGGCGGTGACGGTAATTCCAAGAGGCGCGACCTCATCGGCCAACGCCAGGGTCATGCCTTCCACGGCAAACTTCGACGCGGAATAAAATGTGGCGTTCGCGACGGCTTTCACGCCGGCGATGGAAGAGGTGTTGATAATGCGCCCGCCCCGCTGGCGCCGCATCACCGGCAGCACCGCGCGCAATACATTGGCCATGCCGAAAACGTTGGTTGAAAATTGCTGCTCTATCTGTTCGGCTGTCGCTTCTTCAAAACGCCCCAACAGACAGAACCCGGCATTATTCACTAATACATCAATGCGGCCAAAACGGCTCACGGCCGCATCTGCAGCAGCCAGCGCCTGATGTTCATCACGAACATCAAGCTCCAGCAGCTCAATCTTTTCCGCTGCAACATCGCTGAATGTCCGGCGCAATTTTTCCCTATCCCGCCCCGTTGCGACCACACAGTCTCCCTGTTGCAACGCAGCCCTGACAATATGGGCGCCCATACCGCGCGCGGCGCCGGTGACAAACCAAATGCGATTCATATCTATTCACCTTAATCGGTTTAAAAACTCGTACTGCCTCATCGCAGTACGAGGTGTCGAGGCACTAAAGCGTCAATTGCAAACTAGGGCGTATCACGATGTCATCGAGTAATACGCCGGGCGGTTGAGCAAATGAATAGACCAATGCACGAGCCACGTCATCCGGCATGAGAGCCTGAATGGCATCACGACGTTCGCGCATCATGTCTGCAGAAACATTGTGTCCCCATTCCGTATGCACCGCCCCCGGATGAATCAATGACACGCGTATGCCTGCTTCAGCCAGCTCCTGCCGCAAGCCGTCACAGAACCCCCTGACGGCAAATTTGGTGGCGCAATACACGGCCCAGTTAGGCGCACTGCTTTTCCCCCCGACGCTGGATACCGTGGAGATCATTGCGCCGGGGCGATTTTTCATCAGAGGGATAGCTTCGTAGGAACAGTTCAACACGCCGTACATATTCGCGTTGATCTGCTCCTGCCAGCCCTCGGGTGAGCTCTCCTCGAACCGACCGAAAATCCCCATGCCCGCGTTGTTAAAAAGCAGATCCACACCGCCGAAGCGGCTCTTCACCCTATTAAAAAGTGACCGGACCTGAGCTAAATCAGCAACGTCAGCGTCAAAGGCGACGGCGGCTCCGCCCAGTTCGGCAGCCAGACTTTCGATTCGCTCTTTGCGTCTTGCTACCAGCACGACCGAAACGCCTTCCGCAACCAATCGGCGGGCGGCAGCTTCACCAATACCGCTTGAAGCCCCGGTGATAACAGCGACTTTGCCGCTGAGACTGTTCATCTCCATCGTCCTGCCTCTATAGATAAATTTTATGGCGGGTGTTTACATAAAATACGGCTTGTCACCGTCAGTGCCCGGCTGGTTGACGCCGATGTTCTCACCCAGATGTTTTTTCGGTTGCTCGATGATGTCGGCAATTAAAGCGGCGACGCTCTTGCGCGATACGATCGTTCCTTTGAACGGCGCATCGCGGGCGGTAAGCTCATAGTCAACCAGATCTTCGTCCGTTAACCAGGCCGGGCGCAGAATGGTGTAGTCCAGCCCGGAGGCTTCAATCGCGTCAGCCGCCCGACGAAATGGCTTGAGGGGCTCACCGATGATCGCGTTGTTCCATTCACCGAATTTTCCCGGGACCTCATCATAAATCCCCAGCGAAAGAACGAAGATCAGGCGCTTGACGTCGCTGGCCTGCATGGCGGCAATCACCGCCTCAGCCTGCACATCCAGATCCTCCCCCGTCAGGTTGGCATACACCAGATCCTGGCTCTGCATCGCTTGTTTCAATGCGGACGGGTTCAACACATCGCCGATAAGGATCCGGCCGTTGGCCGGGCGCGACCGGATTTTTTCCGGCCGGCGAGCGAACAACGTTTGCACAAGCGACTGTTCATCCGCCAATCGGTCGATAACATGACGGGCGATTTGGCCGCCGGCGCCAAGGATCAATACATTTTTCATGGTGTTCTCCATCGGTTATTCACCCAGGTGCGCGGCTAAAAACGGCAGCACCTTGTCCATCGCTGCACGAACGGCTTCCGGCTTGTCATACAGCTCGTAATGTGAAAAGTCCGCTAACGAGACCAGCTCGCGATGCGCCGAAGCCGTTGCGCGCCCATAGACTTCCATGCCATCACGATAGGCGCCAAAGGCACCGACTTTCTCGCCCACCACCACCATCACCGGCTGAGTCAGCAGCACCTCGGCAAAGGCGAAGGCATCCCAGGCCAGCGTTTTTTGCGCATGCGAGAACAACATGCGTGTCGCGCCACCCGGCTGTTGGCCGCGCGCGGTCTTGTAATAGTCTGTCGCTTCGAAAACGTCGCGTTCGGTGAGCCCATGGGCCGTTGCCTCTTGAGGACTGGCGGGCAGCAGTTCATTGACCTGAAGCTCTCCGCCCCGCGCTTCCCGGGTGCGCTGCGCAGCCATCGCGTTCAGCGCGCCCAGCGGATCGTAGCCGCTGAAGCCTTCGCGGAAGAGTCGCCCAATATTAACGCCGGTGATGCTCACCACGGCTTTGATGCGTTTCTCTGTCAGCGTGGCATTGACGGCATAACCGCCGCCGCCGCAAATGCCCAGCACGCCGATACGCTCCGCATCGACATACGGCAAGGTGACGGCATAGTCGATGACGCGGCTGATGTCTTCCACCCGCTGGGTCGGATCTTCTATCCAGCGCGGCGCCCCGCCCGACTCCCCCTGAAAACTGGCGTCATAGGCGATAACGACGTACCCCTGTTCCGCCAACGCCTTACCGTAAACATTGCCGGAGGTTTGTTCCTTGCAGCTGCCGAAAGGATGGACGCTGACCACCGTCGGGTAGCGCTTGGATTCATCGAACCTTGGCGGCAGCTGAATGTTGGCGGCGATGTGCCAGGCCATATCGGCGTTTTGGATGCGAACATTTTTCATTACAGTGTCTCTTCAAAGAACGGCGCCAGGACGGAAACGGCTTCGGCGACATAGGCTTTGCCGTCATACAATTCCATATGATTCGCACCTTCGACGATGTGGTAACGCTTGTCGCTGCTCGCGGCGCGATCGTATAAATCGTCACTCATCCATTTACTGCCCGCCACGCTGCCCGCCACGATCTGCATCGGCTGGGTCAGATACACTTCAGCCATATGGTAGGCGTCGTAGGTAATGATCTGGTTGAGGCTGCGCAGCGTCGCATAGCCGGGCGCCGTCGGATATTGCGCGCGCGGGGTATGGTAATACTCCCAGGCCTGGCGCAGCTCTTCGTTCGGCGCATCGGATTCTTTCATCGGTGCCAGCGGCATGGTGGCATGTTCACCGCTGCTGATATCGCCGGTACGGGCGTTGGAACCCGCCTCAACATACGGCAGCGCATCAATGGACTTCACATTGTTTTCCCACCCGTTGCGGAACATCGAGCCGATATTGACGGCGCTGACGGTGCCGATCGCCTTGATGCGGCGATCCTGGATCGCAGCGTTGGCGGTATAGCCCGCGCCGGCGCAAATTCCCATCGCGCCTATGCGCTCGTTGTCGACATAAGGCAGCGTGGTCAGGTAATCAATCACCGCGCTGACGTCTTCGGTGCGGATATAAGGGTTTTCCAACTGACGGGGTTCGCCGTCGCTTTCCCCCTGATAAGAGGCATCGTAAGCCACGGTCACAAATCCCTGCTCCGCCAGTTTTGCGGCATAGGTGCCGGCGGTTTGCTCTTTCACGCCGCCCCCCGGGTGAGAAACGACGATGGCCGCATACTGACGGCCCGCGTCGAACGCCGGTGGCAAGTAGAGCACTGCGGAAAGATCGATGGTTGGGTTATTGCTATTAGTGAAGCTGATTTTCTGGTTCATCATCCGGTTCCTCATCAGGGTGGTCGGTTAACTACATCGTTTCTGATTCTCACTATAGACATTGAACATTAAGATGATTAGACCCAAAATAATGATTGGACCTATCACTTAAATGATTAATCAGCCGAGCGGAAAACAGAGATGAAACGTGATGAGATAGCCGATTTGGTGGCATTTGTGGTGGTCGCCGAGGAGCGCAGCTTCACCCGGGCCGCAGCCCGCCTGGGCATGGCGCAGTCGGCGTTAAGCCAGATCGTCCGCCGCATCGAAGAACGGCTGGGGTTTCGTCTGCTGACGCGCACCACGCGCAGCGTAGTGCCCACCGAGGCCGGGGAGCAGCTTTTGTCGACCCTTGGCCCCATGCTGCAAGACCTGGATTCCGTCATGACGTCACTGGGCGAGCTGCGCAACCGCCCTTCCGGCACCATACGCATCACCACGGTGGAGCATGCGGCAAAAACCCTGTTGCTGCCCGCCATGCGCACGCTGCTGAAATCTCACCCAGAAATAAACGTGCAGCTCCTGATCGATTATGGTCTTAGCGATGTGGTCGCCGAGCGTTTCGATGCCGGCGTCCGTCTGGGGGGAGAGATGGATAAGGATATGATTGCCGTACGGATTGGGCCTGATATTCCGATGGCGATCGTTGGCGCGCCGGATTATCTTGCCCGGCGAGGCACCCCGACTTCGGTGGCGCAGCTGGTCGATCATCAGGCGATTAACCTCTATCTTCCCACCTCTGGCACCGCCAACCGCTGGCGGCTCATGCGCGGCGGACGTGAAGTTCGGGTTCGCATGGAAGGCCAACTGTTGTTAAACACCATCGACCTGATCCTGGACGCCGCTCTCGACGGGCACGGCCTGGCCTACCTACCTTGCGATCAGGTGCAGAGCGCCCTTGACGAGAAAAAACTCGTTCGCGTGCTGGACAAGTTCACCCCGGACCTGCCGGGGTATCATCTTTACTACCCGCACCGCAAGCACCCAGGATCGGCCTTTTCTTTGCTTATCGATGTGCTTAGGTTTAACGACGCGCAGAAGCCCAAATAGCGTACTGCCGCCAGCTGACAACGGCGCTTACAGCACAAATTCGTAGTGCGAACCGTCCGGCAGTTCGACATCCAGGCGCAGTTTGCCGCCTGCCGCCTCAACATAGCGTTTGAGCGAGGAAAGCTTCAGATCGCGGCCCGGCTTTTCCATCACGGCGACGGTCGGTTGCCTGATGCCCAGCGCCTGCGCCATTTCAACCTGGGTTTTCTGCACCTTCTCGCGCAGCTCGGCAAGATGGATGTTCAGCATAATCTCCGTCGCCATTGCCTGCGCTTCGGCCACGACCTCGGGCTTTTCATCCGCAATAAGCTGTTCCAACGTTCTGCCCATCGCGTCACTCCTTCTCTTTTAGTGTATTCAGCCAATTCGTGAATTCCCGATCGGCAATCTGCAGCATTCGATCGTAAAAACGTTTTTCATTGCCCGCTTTATTGCCCGCGCAAAGCACCATGCCGACACGGTACGGATCGAAGGCGAAGAATGCCCGCAACGGTTCGCCACGGCTCTGAATACGCAGCTCTTTCATGTTGCAGTAACACGAGCCTTTAACCGTATCGGCATAGGGCCTGGACAAGCCGGGCCCTTTTTCCCGCAGAACCATCAATGCGGCAAGCACTGCGGCTCGCTCGGCATCGTTGAGAGAGCTAAACCAGTTATCAAACACATCCGTTGTTTTAATTTCCCACACGGGGCCTCCCTGCAATATAGGTCAATTGCTATATAGATGTAAAGCTATAGCAGAGAGGTGCGGGGATGATATGAAGCAACATAAACCTTTGCTGTAATGTGGAACGTACGTTCGGGCATTGATGCAAATGCCGTGTAGGTATTCACCTTTTTACGCGCTGTGCCGAACAATCGGCACGGGGCAGTTCCCCGCCCCGCCATTAACCCTGTCACAAAAGCGCATAACGTTCTCGGCGCCCGGTACCACGGTGGCGCACGGCATGCGGCTGCACGCCGCGTGACACCGGTTTAACGCCTGGGTGAGCCTCGCCCTTATCGCCCCAGCAGCACCGTTGCCCAAACAACGATGGTCATCAGCACCGCCACCAATTGCGCCGCGCCGCCCAGATCTTTGGCGCGTTTGGATAACGGATGCAGCGCCAGTGAAATACGGTCGACCACGGTCTCAATCGCCGTATTAAGCAGCTCGACCACCAACAGCAGGAAACTGCAGGCGATTAATAACAGCCGTTCCATTTTTGTAATATCTAAAGTAAATGTAACAACCAGTAAAATGGCGTTAATAACCAATAATTGACGGAATGCATCCTCGGTCAACATGGCATCAATAAAGCCGGCCCATGAATTCCTTATGCTGTAGGTTAATCGGTTTATTCCTTTTTTCTTTTTCACAGGCATCTATTCTGCTCTCATCCACATCACGGCGACCAGGCGAAAATAAGTCACACGCCGTGAATTTGTCCGTGGTTTATTAGTTAAAGACTTTAATCTATCCCCTCTGGGGATCATCCACTCACTCAGGTTTTACTGTCCACGACTGGAACCGCACCGCACGAAAAGCACCCTGACGCGGCAATTATCCTGGGGACGTTAAAAGACGATTCGCGATCAATCGGTTAAAGTGTTTTTTCGTACAATCGGTAGCGCTTATAAGGCACCGCGCCGATGCGTTCTAAAATCGTCCGCATGCCGGTATTGGTTTCCAGGATCCACGACATTTCCAGCGCGTCGATATTGCGCTTGGCGAAGGGCTCGCGCAGCGCCTCAATCAGCAGCAGCGCAATAATCGGCCCGATGCGGCTGAATTGATATTCCTGACGCACGCCCATCAATGGCACCCGTGCCGTGCGCACGCCGCTGACTTTCAGGCGCCACAGCAGTTTGGCCCAGCCGAAAGGCAATAACCGCCCCTGCAGATCGGCAATGGCCTCGTTAATGTTCGGCAGCCCGACGATAAAGGCGCAGGGCGCGCCGTCCACCTCGGCGATATGGATCATATCGTCGGGCACCAGGAACTTCAGCTGATCCCCCATGGTGGCGAACTCGTGTTCGGTGAACGGGACAAATCCCCAGTTATGCTGCCATCCGGAATTGAACACCTCCCGCAACACCTGCATCTCTTCCCGAAAGCGCTTACGGTTGAGGCGACGAACGGTCACCTTTTTGCGCACCTGGTCCATCATCCGGCTGAGCGACGGCGAGAAATGCAGGTCGGTTCTTTTCATCCAATAGGCAAGCAGATCAATCCCTTCGCTGTAACCCTGCTGCGCTATCTGGGTCGCATAGTAGGGTTTGGCATGCGTCATCATGGCCGACGGCGGGGTGTCAAATCCCTCGACCAACAGGCCGCTCTCCTGATTGATGTTGAGGCTGAACGGCCCGGTGATCTTGCGCGCGCCCTTCGATCTCAGCCACTCTTCCGCCGCCGAAAATAGCGCGCTGAAAACGGCGGGATCGTCAACGGCGTCAATCATGCCGAAGTGACCGGTATCTTCCCCATGCAGCTCGCGATGCAGGGAGTCAATTTGTGCGGTAATGCGCCCGACGACCTTCCCCTGTTTTTTGGCCACCCACGCCTGCCATTCGATATGGTCGGTGCCGGGATTTTTCTTTGACAGGTGTTCTTCACGCTCTAAATACAGCGGCTCAATCCAGTTCGGATCATCGCGAAACAGTAACGAGGGGAAAGCAATAAACTCTTTAAGTTCGGGTTTATCCAGAACTTTCTCAATACGGATCATAAATAGCCTTAGGTTTTAATAAAATAATCAAATATGAGCGCGACAACGCCTTTAGCATTTTTTATGCTGTTCTCTTTTATTGAATTGTGTCTTGCCTCCGGCTAAACGATAAGAAAAACCGAATATTACCCCCGGTGAATCAGCGCATTAATTGCCCGTTACTCACCCGTAAACACTGTTGATGGTGCAAAAAAAGGAAAGCCCAAAGCGGCGCAGGCATGCTACGCTATTGGTGCTCTTTTATTATTTAGTGCTGTCTCGGCAAAAGAATCCTGCCCGTTTTTAGTGTGCCGACTTTAATCATGAGGGGCACCGTCATTTTTACCACTTAATGCTGTTTTTAAGATTCAGGTTAAATCAGGCATTCACTTTTTGATTTCTTGCGGCATACTGTTTAGGAAGTGTTTAAGTTCTAAGATAGCCATGCATGAGGTCATAACCTATGAGGCGACAGTTATTCCCTGCCCGACAGACACAAACTAAAGAACGGCAAAGCCAGGATATCACAATATCTCCCCGTATATCCCCAACGCGCCGCTCAAGGCTGATGACGCAAGTTGCTCACGGGTTACCGGGTTAATAACTGACGCGCTACTCAAGCTCGGCAATATACGCTGTTCGCGGAATGAAGATGGTTGAATAACAAACTTATTCAAATCCTATTCATAGTAAAATATCAATTACCTCGCCAAGAGTGATGTATTTCTTTTGGTGATTTTTAATCTATGGCTAAGTTTGTCTATGTCTGAAACAAGTTCTGTTCATTCTCTTCCTATGCGCTATGCGGACTTCCCCACTTTAGTGGACGCGTTGGATTACGCGGCGCTCGGTAATACGGGAATGAATTTTTACGACCGTCGCAATCAACTCGTGACCGTTCTCGAATATCGCACGCTGCAGCAAAAAGCGATCTCGGGCGCGCGGCGTTTATTGTCGCTGAAACTCAAGAAAGGCGATCGCGTGGCGCTTATCGCCGAAACCAGCGCGGGATTCGTCGAAGCCTTTTTCGCCTGCCAATATGCCGGCCTGGTGGCGGTGCCGCTGGCGATCCCCATGGGTGTCGGCCAGCGTGATTCCTACACCGCCAAACTGAAAGGGCTGATCGCCAGCTGTAATCCTGCGGCGATCATCAGCAGCGAAGAGTGGACGCCGCTGATCGCCTCCGCCACGGAACGCGCGCCGTCGCTGCACATTCTCAGCGACGCGGACTTCAACGCGCTGCCAGAGCCGGCGATCGCGCTGCCGGCGCCCTCACCCGACGATATCGCCTATCTCCAATACACCTCGGGCAGCACGCGTTTTCCGCGCGGCGTGATCATCACCCAGCGGGCGGCGATGGCGAACCTGAACGCGATCAGCCGCGACGGCATCAAGCTGCGCGCCGGCGACCGCTGCGTCTCCTGGCTGCCCTTCTATCACGATATGGGCCTGGTCGGTTTCCTGCTGACCCCGGTAGCGACCCAGCTGTCCGTCGACTACCTGCGCACGCAAGATTTCGCCATGCGCCCGATGCAGTGGCTGAAACTGATCGCCAAGAACCGCGGCACGGTGTCCGTCGCCCCGCCGTTCGGCTACGATCTGTGCCTGCGCCGCAGCAACGCCAAAGAGCTGGCCGATCTGGATCTCTCCAGCTGGCGGGTCGCCGGCGTCGGCGCCGAACCTATTCCGGCCGAGCTGCTCAGCCAATTTGGCGAACACTTCAGCAGCATCAACTTCGACAGCAAAGCCTTCATGCCTTGTTACGGCCTGGCGGAGAACACGCTGGCGGTCAGCTTTTCCGATCCTTGCTCCGGCCCGCAAACCAACGCGGTCGACCGCGATATTTTGGAGTACCAGGGTAAAGCGGTCGCGCCCGGCAAGAAGACCCGCGCCGTTTCGACCTTCGTCAACTGCGGCCGGGCGCTGCCCGGGCATCGCATCGAGATCCGCAGCGAAACCGGGCAACCGCTGCCGGAACGCCAGGTCGGCCATATCACGATTTCCGGTCCCAGCCTGATGAACGGTTACTTCTGCGACGATGAGTCCCAGCAGCAAATTCAGGTGACCGGTTGGATGGATACCGGCGATCTGGGCTACCTGCTGGACGGCTATCTGTACGTCACCGGCCGCAAGAAGGATTTGATCATCATTCGCGGCCGCAATATCTGGCCGCAGGATATCGAGTACGTCGCGGAATCCGAACCGGAAATCCGCTCCGGCGATGCGATTGCCTTCGTGACCGAAGAACACGACGAAGCGGCCAGAATTATTTTGCAGATCCAGTGCCGGGTCAGCTCGGAAGAACGTCGGGAACAAATCGTCCATTCGCTGAGCGCGCGCATTCAAAGCGAATTCGGCATCGCGGTGGACATTGAGCTGCTGCCGCCGCACAGCATTCCCCGCACGTCGTCGGGCAAACCCGCCCGCGCCGAAGCCAAAAAACGCTGGCTGAGCGCCTCGCTATATCCGCAACTGCCGCAGCTGGCCGGTTTCGCGCAATGAGCGGCACCGTCGCGGTGACGGGCGCGACCGGCTTTATCGGCCGGCATATCGTCCAGGAACTGCTGGCGCAAGGGTTTAGCGTGCGCGCCCTGACGCGGCAAGCCGGAAAAGCCACCGCCGACAACCTGCAGTGGATCCCCGGCGCGCTGGAAGATCGGCCCTCGCTCACCGAACTGGTGCGCGGTGCGGAGTGCGTGGTGCACTGCGCCGGCCAGGTGCGTGGGCATGCGGAAGCGGTGTTCACCCGCTGCAACGTGACCGGCAGCCTGAACCTGATGCAGGCGGCCAGGCAGAACGGCCGCTGCAATCGCTTCCTGTTCATGTCGTCGCTGGCGGCCCGCCATCCGGCGCTGTCCTGGTACGCCCATTCAAAACAGGCCGCCGAACAGCAACTCATCGCCGCCAGCGGCGATATCGCGCTGGGAATTTTCCGCCCGACGGCGGTTTACGGCCCGGGCGATAAAGAGCTGAAACCGCTGTTCAACGGCCTGCTGCGCGGCGTGCTGCCCCGGCTGGGCGCGCCTGACGCCAAACTCTCTTTTCTGCACGTGAGCGATTTGGCGCAGGCGGTCACCCAATGGTTATTGGCGCAGCCCGCGCAGCCGAATATTTACGAACTGTGCGACGGCGTGGCCGAAGGCTATAACTGGCTGCGCCTGCGGGACATCGGCGCTGCGGTGCGCCAGGGCCCGGTGCGCCTGGTGGGCATTCCGCTGCCGCTGCTGAAAGCCATGGCGGATATCGGCGGATTGTGGAACCGCCTGATTAAACGGGAGCCGATGCTGACGCGCAGCAAAATACGCGAATTAACCCATCGCGACTGGTCCGCCAGCAATCATGCGCTGTCGCAGCAGATTAATTGGTTTCCACAGGTGAGTTTGGAGCGCGCGCTGCGTGAAGGGCTGTTTTAATTATTCCAATTAGAGGTGTGTCAACGTTCTTATGCTAAATCGCGATGCTGTAATGGATTATATCCTGACGTGTTTGCAAGGTATCGTCGAAGGCGGAGTCGAAATAAAGCCTGATAGCGATCTCGTCAATGATCTTGGCCTGGAATCCATCAGGGTATTGGATCTGCTGATGATGCTGGAAGATGAATTAGATATCTCCATCCCGATCAATATATTGCTTGATGTCAGAACGCCAGAGCAACTGCTTGACGCGCTGCGCCCTTATCTGGAGAAAAGCCATGGGACTGTATGATAAATTTTCGCGGCTCGCGGGCGAGCGTGAACAATTTCAAACGTCCGGCCTGAACCCGTTCGGCACCTGCATCGACGAAGTCTATTCCGCCACCCAGGGGCGCATCGGCGATCAAAAGATTGTCCTCGCCGGCACCAATAACTACCTCGGCCTGACGTTCGACGCGCAGGCGATCGCCGCCGGCCAGGCGGCCCTGGCCGCGCTCGGCACCGGCACTACCGGCTCGCGCATGGCGAACGGCAGCTACGGATCGCACCTGACGCTGGAGCGGGAATTGGCGGAATTCTTCGATCGCCCCAGCGCCATCGTGTTCTCCACCGGCTATACCGCCAACCTCGGCGTCATCAGCACGCTGGCGGGGCCGGGATCCGTGGTGTTGATCGATGCGGACAGCCACGCGAGCATTTACGACGCCTGCGCCCTCGGCGGCGCGGAGATCATTCGCTTCCGCCACAATGACGCCGCCGATCTGGAGCGCCGCATGCTGCGCCTGGGCGAGCGCGCCCGCGAGGCGATCATCATCGTCGAAGGCATCTACAGCATGCTGGGCGACGTCGCCCCGCTGGTGGAAATCGTCGATATCAAGCGGCGGCTGGGCGGCTATCTGCTGGTGGACGAAGCGCACTCCTTCGGCGTGATGGGCGAGCATGGCCGCGGCCTGGCCGAAGCGCTGGGCGTCGAGCAAGACGTGGATATCATCCTGGGCACCTTCAGCAAAAGCCTGGCTTCGATCGGCGGATTCGCCGTCGGCGGCAAGGGGATGGACGTGCTGCGCTACAGCAGCCGGCCGTATATCTTTACCGCTTCGCCGTCGCCTTCCAGCATCGCCTCGGTGCGCACGGCGCTGCAAAAAATCGCGCGCCATCCCGAGCTGCGGGAGAAACTGTGGAGCAACGCGCACCGCCTGTACCACGGCCTCGCCGAACTGGGGTATACCCTGGGGCCGCGCATCAGCCCGGTGGTGCCGGTGATGATCGGGTCGAAGGAAGACGGCCTGCGTTTCTGGCGCGAGCTGATCGCCCACGGCGTGTATGTGAATCTGGTGCTGCCGCCGGCCGCGCCGGCGGGCGTCACCCTGCTGCGCTGCAGCGTCAATGCCGCGCACAGCGATGAAGAGATCGATGCCATCGTGCGCGCCTTTGCCGCGCTGAAAAAATAAAGCCTTTCCCTGTCGGCCGCGGCGGCGGTGCCGGAAACGTCATCGCCGCCCTGCCGAACCGATGCGCACCTCAGTGCGCAGCCGTTGACACTCCATCAGCCGAATAGCGATATCCCTGCGCCACCATAAATTCCGCGATGGCCTGTTCCGCCGCCGAAAGCACCTCTTCGATCGGCCGATCGGCGTCGAGATCCACGATATCGGCGCCTTCGAACGTCAATAACGGCGTGACGGCGATCTTCTTCTCCAGCGCCGCTTTGCGATGATCGGGCTTGCGCGCGCAGGCCACGTCCAGACTGACATTCAGCTTGAGGACCAGATCCGGTTTTTGCCCCGCCATCCATTGGAACGCCGCCCGCTCGCGCGCCGCCAGCCAACGGACAAAACGGCTGCCTTCCACATCGACGGGAAATACCGTGCCGTCATACGCGCCGGGGATCTGCGCCTGTGGAAAACGGTCGGTCAACACGATGAATCCCTGCCGGCGAAACGCCAGCATGCGGCGAAACCGCAGCAGCCGCCGCCCCACGAAAGCGATGATCACCGCAGACGGCAACAGACCGATGCGGGATTTCTTCGTTTTGACTTTTTTGGTATTGCTCTCGATAGCCTTGCCCACCGAGCGCCCCAGCAGCGGCAATTTCGCCGCCGCGCGCCCGACGTTGCCCGCCTGTTTGCCCAGATGCACCTGCACCGCCGGACCATAATGTTTCACATACTCGATCAAATGTTCGCAAACGGTGGACTTACCCGAACCGTCGCTGCCAATAACCGCAATCAACGGCGGAAATTTTACACTCATAATCAAACTCTCTTTCAATACGCCGGAAACGGCGCGCCTTATTTGAAGCGAAATATCACTCACGGCCGTGGCGGCAGCGCGCAAGAAACCTTCTTCACGCGGCGCCAAACAGCACAAAAGATTAAGCGAAAATAAAAAACCTCTGCTCGTTTTCTGCCATGGGTCAGGCCGGAAGTTAACATAAAAAGCGAAACCGACCCACGCACGGATAATTAGCACAAAATAACAAGAACCAACGCCACAAATATCAATTCAAATAACGAACAAAAATACAGTTCTCATTATTTTATCGCAGCAAAGCACAATAAATATCTTGAACCCAAGGCGTATTGGAATACAATAGTTTTTTTCGCATTGGATCAATTATTGTGAGTCAGCAGATAAGACCTTCATCTGATCGCTCGCCCGTGCGCGTAATAGCGATAACCGGCTGTGACGGCTCGGGAAAATCCACATTGGCTGCCCGTTTGGTCGGCGCCTTATCGGCGCAGGAACCGGCAGAACTGCTGTATCTCGGCCAGTCTTCCGGGCGCATCGGCGAATGGATAAGTTCGCTGCCGATTATTGGCACGCCCTTCGGCCGTTATTTGCTGAAGAAATCGCAGCGCGTGCACGATCGCCCTTCTACGCCGCCGGATAATGCCACGGCACTGGTTATTTTTTTACTTTCCTATTGGCGCGTTTATAAATTTCGCCGCATGTTGGCGAAAAGTCGCCGGGGCGCATTGCTGATTACCGATCGTTATCCGCAGGCGGAAGTGGCGGGTTTTCGTTTCGATGGCCCGCAACTGGCGAAAACCGCCGGCGGCAACCGTTGGATCCGCTGGCTGAGAACACGCGAGCAAAACCTGTACCAATGGATGGCGTCTTATCGGCCGTTATTATTAATTCGGCTGGATATTGACGAGCAAACGGCCTATTCACGCAAACCCGATCACTCGCTGGCGGCGTTGCGTGAAAAGATCGCCGTTATCCCACACCTGACGTTTAACGGCGCCAACATACTGGATTTAGACGGCCGCGAGCCGGCCAACCGTATTTTCGACGAGTCGCTGCGCGCCGCTCAAATATCGCTGAGGGCCGCCAATGCCTAGCCGCCAAATAACCTTTTCGTACCGAAACAGATGAATAAAAATAAACTTACCGCCGAGCCGGACGCCTCCGCCACCTGCATTACCGGGCTGATTGCCGTAGTGGGCAGCGACGGCACCGGCAAGTCCACGCTGACCGCCGATCTGGTGAAAAACCTGCAGCGGCATCGCCCCACGGAACGGCGCTACTTGGGGCTCATCTCCGGCGAAGACGGCGACAAAATCAAGAAATTGCCGTTCATCGGCGTATGGCTGGAACGGCGCCTGGCGGCCAAATCCGATAAAACTCAGCGCATGAGCAACAAGCCGCCGGCGCTGTGGGCGGCGCTGATCATGTACGGCTTTTCGCTGTGGCGCGCCGCCAACCTGCGCAAGGTGCGGCGGCTGGCGCAGAGCGGCGTGCTGGTGATCAGCGATCGCTATCCGCAGGCGGAAATATCGGGTTTTTACTACGATGGTCCCGGTATCGGCGTGGAACGCGCAAAAGGCGGTTTATTGAGCCGCCTGGCGGCGCGCGAACGCCGTTTGTATCAGCAGATGGCCGTCTATCGGCCGGAGCTGATCATTCGCCTGGATATCGATGTCGATACGGCGTTTTCCCGCAAGCCCGATCACAGCTATGACGAGCTGAAAGACAAGATTGCCGCCATGGTGCGCCTGCAATATAACGGCGCGCGCATCATCGAGCTGGACGCCCGAGCCCCTTACGACGAGGTATTGAGCAACGCGCTCAACGCCATTTCCGCCGTGGTAAACGCCGCGCAGCGCCCACAGAGCGACATCGGGCAATCCGGCGAGAGCACCGGCAAAGAAACTCAGGTTTATTAAATGCATACAGGGCAAGTGCATGACTGCGGGACACAAGATGCAGAAAAATAACGATAACGGTTGGTTTGAGTCATGAAACGGTGGTTTTCCGATGGCGCGTTTCGCTCCATTTTACGTAACGCCGCCTATTTAGGTTCCGGCAGCGTGGCCAGCGCGCTGCTCGGCCTGCTGGCGCTCTCCTGCGCCGGTAAAGGCATGTCGCCTGAAATGTTCGGCGTGCTGGTGGTGATCCAGGCCTATACCAAAGCGGTCAGCGATTTCATCAAATTCCAGACCTGGCAGTTTGTGGTGCAATTCGGCACCCCGGCGCTGGAGCATCAAAATACCGGCCGCTTCCGCGACGTCGTCGCCTTCTCCTTCGGGCTGGATATCGCCAGCGGCGTCATCGCCGTGCTGGGCGGCATGGTCATGCTGCCGTTCCTGTCTCACGCCCTGGGGCTGGACAGCGAGAGCTTCTGGCTCGCCATGCTGTATTGCACGCTGATCCCGTCGATGACCTCATCCACGCCGACCGGCGTGCTGCGCGCCTTCAACCGTTTCGACCTCATCGCCATCCAGCAGGCGATCAAGCCGTTCCTGCAGGCGGTGGGCAGCGTCATCTCCTACTATTTCGATCTGGGGTTCCCGGGCTTTATCGTCACCTGGTACGCCTCTAACCTGATCGGCGGCACGCTGTTCTGGTGGTTCACCGCGCGCGAACTGCGCCGCCGCGATATCCACGGCGCGCTGCGGCCGCGGCTGTTCGACGTCGCACGCCGCATCGAGGGCGCCTGGAACTTCGTCTGGACCACCAACATCGCCCATACCATCTGGGCCGCACGCAACTCCTGTACCACGGTGCTGGTGGGCGTGGTGCTCGGGCCGGCCGCCGCCGGGCTGTTCAAGATCGCCATGACCTTCTTCGATGCGACGGGTACCCCGGCCAAGCTGCTGGAGAAAAGCTTCTATCCGGAGATCATGCGCCTGGATCCGCGCACCAAGACGCCGTGGCTGCTGGGCCTGCGCTCCTCGCTGCTGGCCGGCGGCATCGGCCTGGCCGTGGCGGTGTTGATGCTGCTGGTGGGCAAGCCGCTTATCTCCGCGGTGTTCGGGCAACAATACCTGGAAGCCTATGACCTGATTCAAATCATGCTGGGCGCGATCATCGTCTCGATGATGGGCTTCCCACAGGAATCCTTACTGTTTATGGCGGGCAAGCAGCGCGCTTTCCTGATCGCGCAGGCGACGGCCTCGGCGGCCTACATTGCGCTGCTGGTGTCGATGGCGTACGCCTTCGGCGTGCAGGGCGCCGCCTTCGCTTATTTACTTGGGCAATGTTTAGACGTTCTGTTATCCCTGATACCGACGATCGGCGCCTACCGCAATCGCTTTATGTTGGGGCTGAATGTGCCCAAAGAGAGTAATCAATGACCGCTAACACGAATTGGAAGAAGTTCTCCACCGAAACCACCCAGGCGCTGTTTGTCGCGGTGGAAGAGGACGATCTGGTCGAGGCGAATATCAGCCTGCCGCAGCAGATTGATTTGCACTGTTCCCCCGAGAGCATCCGGGACAACTACGCGCTGTGCCTGCAGTTTTGGGAAGACGGTTTTTCCCGCCGCGAGCTGCTGCAACTGGTGAACGGTTTCCTGCAAGACCCGCAATTGGCGGCGGCCACCCGCATGCGCTACAAATATATTCGCGCCCGCTATAAGCACCTGCGCTTCGCCCAGCAGCTGTACGGCGCCTCTCATCGCGCCAACCGCCTGTTCCACACCACCACCGTGGTGCTCGGCCATTTTCAGGACGCATTTCGCAACGGCAACCAGAAGAACCTGACGCTGTACGGCAACCTGCTGCGGCTGCTGCTCAGCAAGCCGGTGTGGTCTTACGTGCGCTATGCGCTGCGCCACACCCGGCTGGAAAGCCCGCAAGGCTTTATCACCTACCGCCAGGAACAGATGCGCTCCCTGCAGACGCTGATCGCCAGCCCGGCGCTGACCGGGCATCAGTTCCACGACGTGCGCAAAATCGTCAGCCGGCAGGTGTCGTTTTACGACACGCTGAGATCGATCGATCCCGACAACCGCGAAGCCCGGCAGATCTCGCGCTTCCTGGCGGCGATTAACGGCCTGATGGGCGACCGGCATGACGTGATGGTGGCGGACAAGCTGGCCGGCGGCGATATCTATGACCGGCCGGCGACGCTGGACATCGACATCCGCCAGCGCCTGGAGCTGCTGCTGGCGCGCTTCCCGCTGTCGTTTTCCCAGCCGGCCATCGCGGCGGGCAGATAAGCGCGTTGCTCAGAGCCATGATGACGTTACGCCGCTTGCTGCCCCTCGCCCTGCTGCTGACGCCGCTGGCGGCGCCTGCGCATAACTTCGTGCATGGCAAGCCGGTGGCGCCGATCGCCATCGCCGATCGCGGCGAGCTGCTGCTGCGCGACGGCGATTTCCACTACCGGCCGTGGAACAGCGCCAAACTGGCGGGCAAGGTGCGGGTGATCCAGTACATCGCCGGGCGCACCTCGGCCAAAAAGAAGAACTCGCTGCTGATCAACTCCGTCAAGGAGGCGAACCTGCCGGGCGATCGCTTCCAGCCCACCACCATCGTCAACACCGACGACGCGATACCGGGCTCCGGCTTCTTCGTGCGCGGCAAGATAGAGAAAAACAAGCGGCATTACCCCTGGGCGCAGTTCATCGTCGACAGCGACGGGCTGGGGCGCATGGCCTGGAGGCTGCCGGAGGAGAGCTCCACCATCGTGGTGCTGGACAAGGCCGGGCGCGTGCAGTGGGCGAAGGACGGCGCACTCACGCCGCAGGAAGTTGACCAGGTGATCGCCCTGCTGCGCGCCCTGATCGACCAAGAGACGCCATGACGCGCACGCCGCCGGGAGCCGATAACGCATGTCTTTGATTGAACGCTATATCACGGTTGAGATCCGCCGCCTGGTAATGATGATCGCCGGGTTTCTGATCTTCATGTTCGCCAGCTACTCCGCCCAACGCTACCTGACCGACGCCGCCAACGGCACGCTGGCGCTGCGGGTGGTGGCCGACGTGGTTTTCTATAAATCGTTGATCGCGCTGGAGATGATATTGCCCGTCGCGCTGTATGTTTCGGTGGCGGTGGCGCTGAGCCAGATGTACAGCGATGCGGAGATCACCGCCATGCTGGCCGCCGGCGCCAGCCCGCTGCGGCTGTACAAGGCGGTGCTGATACTGGCCGTGCCGCTGGCGATAGCGGTCACGCTGCTTTCGCTGTATGGCAGACCCTGGGCGTACGCCAATATTTATCAGCTGCAGCAGCAGTCGCAATCGGTGCTGGACGTGAGCCACCTGCAGGCCGACAAATTCAACGTCAGCGGCAACGGCCGCATGATCCTCGCCAATCACGTCGATAAAACGGCCAACCACCTGACGGACGCCCTGATTTACGTACGCGGCGCCCATCACACCAACCTGTACCGCGCGCAGTCGGTGGAGGTGCTCGACGCCTCCCCCGCCAGCCCCGCCGTGCGGCTGAAAACCGGCACCGCCTACGCGCTGGATCGCCAGGGCACCGACGACAACGGGCAGAACTACGACAACTTCGACATCGCGCTCAAACCGTTCGTGCCCAGCGCCGAGTCTCGGCATAAATCGGCCTCGCCGGCGGAACTGGCACGCTCCGCCGATCCGGGTGACGCCGCCGAACTGCAATGGCGCGAAAGCCGCGGGCTGACCACCGTGCTGATGGTGCTGCTGGCGATCCCCTTTAGCCGCATCAAGCCGCGGCAGGGGCGCTACGCCGCGCTGCTGCCCCTGACGATTCTGTTTACCGTGATTTTCTATGGCGGCAACATTTGCCGCACGCTGGTGGCCAACGGTTCTCTGCCGACGATCCCCGGCGTCTGGCTGGTGCCGATAGCGATGGCTGTCGGCATTGCCCTGCTGCTGGCGCGCGACCTATCCCTGCTGCGGAAAACTGCCCGATGACCATTTTTAGCCGCTACCTGATCCGCAACGTGTTCATCGGCTTCGCCGCCGCGGCCGGGCTGCTGATCCCGCTGTTCACCACCTTCACGCTGATCAACGAGCTGGAGGACGTGACCCCGGGCGGCTACCGCTGGCAGCAGGCGCTGCTGGTGACCGTGATGACCCTGCCGCGCAGCCTGGTCGATCTGGGGCCGTTTATCGCGCTGCTCGGCGGCATCGTTGGGCTGGGCCAGCTGTCTAAAACCCTGGAGCTGACGGCGATCCGCTCCGCCGGGATGTCGATATTCCGCATTGCGCTGGTGATGCTCGCCGCCGGGCTGTTGATGAACCTCTCGCTCGGCGCTCTCGATGAATGGGCGGCCTCGCCGCTGCAGCAGCGCGCGCTGCAGATGAAAAACAACGCGCTGGCACAGTCGAACGCTAACGACGTGACCGTGAACCCGCTGTGGGCGCGGCGCGGCAACGAATTTGTGACGGTAAAAACCGTCGATGAGAACGACCAGCCCCACGGCATTGAGATCTTCCGTTATCAGGCCAACCGCGCGCTGGAATCTTACATATACGCCGAAAGCGCCAGCACCTCTGCCGACGGCAGCTGGCTGCTGCACAATGTGATGCAAAAAAGCTGGCAAGGCAGGAAAGAGACGATTGAGCGGCTAAACAGCTTGCCGTGGCGATCGCTGTTCGCCGTGCCGAGCCTGAAAGAGCTGACCCTGCCGGCGGGCAGCTTCTCGCTGCAGCAGCTGGATCGCTATATCGATTACCTGCAGGGCTCGGGGCAGCCCAGCACCGAATACCGCCTGGCGCTGTGGAAAAAAATCGGCCAGCCCCTGCTGGTGCTGGCGATGATTCTGCTGGCCATCCCGTTTACCTTCACCGCCCCGCGCGCCCCCGGCATGGGCAGCCGGTTAGCGCTCGGCGTGATCGTCGGGCTGTTGACCTACATCGCTTACCAGATTGTCCTCAACCTGGGGTTGCTGTTCGCCCTCAATGCGCCTTTCACCGCCCTCGCTCCACCGCTGCTGATTTTGGCGTTGGCGTTGGCGCTGGTTTATCGGTTTGATCGGCGGGGTTAGGAGTGAGAACCGTGGAATGATGGGAAGGGCTGCAGGTGATTTACTCGTCCGCAAGCGGCGTTAACACAGCGCCTGAGTTCACACGCTAGATTTTGGTGGGTGCTGGCGGATATGAGTGACAAGCAGAGTGAACTGCCTCCTATCCGCCACATTGTGAGGCGTATGGGGAATGTAGGCAGAGAATACCTTTCATGGTAGACGCACAGACATTCCTGGCGATTAATCATTATAATTAACAGCCATAATAATACTGTTCGAAAGTTAATTTTGATCACCATCACCATAATTCATATGGATATTTATCCCGTTGAATGCGAGAATTACGCATGAAGAAGCCAATTTATTGCTGTATTTTTTGAAGCAATAATCAATTTCTACAAGTCAGCATTGGAATAGGCTAAGAATTAGGCTTCAGTATCAACTTAATGTTCATACAAAGAAAATTTCAGACTTTGATGCGTATTACTACACAGGGATTACCTTATGTCTCTCCGCTTCAGACAAACCTTTACTCTTTTCCCCGGCGTTCGCCTCAATATTGGTAAGCGTGGAATAAGCGCGAGCATCGGTGTACCTGGCGCAACAGTCAATGTTGGGCAAAAAGGGGTTAGAGCAACCGTAGGACTACCGGGTTCTGGTTTATCTTATACAACACCTACTTTTTCCTACGGAGCCAAGCACTCAGTAACCAATCCACTGAATCCGTCTGCTACAGATACTCATCTTGAAATACCGGAGACAGCGCCAGGTAACGTTCCTTCAAACGCCAAAATTTATATGCCTCAAGCTGGCATGAATGAAATCTCCAGCGCTTCTGTTGAAGTTCTGACCAGCACATCTCTTTTACCTTTACGAGACTTGCTCGCCAAAGCACGTGAACAAAGAGCTGAGGTAAAAGCTGATTTACAAGAGGCAATCGCTGAAGAGTCAAAACAAAAGAGCGAATTGGCTCGGCGTAAATCAAGCCTGTTCCGTTTGTTCTACAAGCGTCGTATTGCAGAGCTTGAGATCAAACTTCCGCAAACCCAAGCAGAAATATCTCGCCTAGTGTCTTGGGAAGACAGTACAAAAATTGCTATCACTTTCGAAAGCAGCGATGCCTCACAGAGAGCTTATGACGCAATGGTTCGTGCATTCGACGTTTTAAAATCGAGCGTCAAGAAATGGGATATTACTGCTGATAAGGCTATAGACCAGTTTGCCGAAAGGACGTTAGCCACACGGTCTGTTAATCGTCATCCGGTTACTTTCGATTTTAGTTCAACTGATCTCATACAGTTTACAGGACGAGCGATGCGGTTTGAAAATGCCAATGGTGACGATATTTTGCTTTACCCTGGTGTTGCAGTCATGCCACGCGCTGATGGGGCATTTGCTCTAATTGACTTACGCGAATTACAAATTAGTGCAGAACCTCGCGGATTCCATGAAGAAGATGGCGTTCCAAGTGATGCCAGTATAGCTGGGCATACATGGGCTAAAACGAACAAAAATGGCTCGCCAGATCGCAGATTCAAAGACAACTATCAAATCCCTATTTGTATTTATGGGAATATGACTTTCCAGTCTCAAACGGGTGTAACTGAAGAATATATGGTCTCGAATGCCGATGCCGCCCAAGCCTTTGCAGAGGCAGTGAAACGCTATCAGCTCTCGCTCACTCAAACTGAGTCGCTAGTTAGAGTCTAACGCTATATTTGGGGGCTCTCCCCCAAAGAGCCTCAATCGCCCCGCCGCTGCTGATCCCGGCGCTGCTTTATCGGTTTGATCGGCGTGGTTAGCGAAAGCGCTGGTTTAGAGGCAATCTTGGCAAGGGAGAGTACCAAGCGGAACAATGCCATCACATACAGTACAGGGGCAAGGTTCCGCTTTACGTGCTAAGCCAATCTGCCTGGCAATGAAGGTAGGTATACCCTCAACCGGCCCCCAGATTGAACCCTATTTACCAGGGTTGATGATGTGCCTGCGCTGCCACTCATCGGCGACATCACCTAACGTCTTTGACATGTCATTGCGTATCCATGCCATAAATTCACGATCGAAGCGAAAATCTTCTCCGCACGCCTCAACCATGAAACGCCGAACGTTTTGCGTATTTTTGTAGCTTTTATCCACGATCGTGGCGCGTGTTAGCAATGCGCTATGCCAATCGATTTTCAATTTACCCACTCCTGTGAAGAGCCTTTCGATAAAGAGCTTCAGCCTGGCCTGACCTATCGCACTTTTGTCACGCCCGTTTCGGCGCAAAGTGGATGTGATGAAAAGCATAGCCCAGATCGCCATTTCCGCGCTGTTATATGTGCGAGCGCATTTTTGCCATCGCCTTCAAACAGGGGCGGAGTGGCAACCGCCCCTGTTCGCGCCGTGGAATTAACGCAATTCCTTGGCTATCGCACTAAACATCAGCGATGCCTCCAGCGGTTGGGCGCTGAAAGAAGGCTCCGCCTGCGGCCAGGTAGACCACTGGACGATCACCAGATTCTCCGCCTGATTGACCATAATCATCTGGCCGAAGATCCCCAGCGCCCACAGGGAATGCTTGAGGGACGCCTGCGGAGTGGGTTCTACGTTAGCCGCATTCGCCGGCACTTCATTGTTCCACCACTGGAAGCCGTAAATGCCGTCAGGATGCGCCGCCGATACCGAGCCCGCCGCCCGTGTCCAGTTGGCCGACTGGGCTACCCAATCTTCCGGCAGGATCTGTTTACCGTTCGGCAACCTCCCGTTATGCAGGATGAATTCGCCGAAGCGCCCCCAGTCTTCCAGCGTGGCGTTAAAGCCGTGCGCACCCACGTCGTGCTGGCCTTTGGCGTAGGCATGCCACACGCCGTCGCTCGCCATGCCGTACGGCTGCCAGATGCTTTGCTCCAGATAGGTCGCCAGCGGCATGCCGGTGGCGCGCTCCAGCACGTCGCCCAGCAGCCATGCGCCGCCGGAGGAGTAAGACCAGTTCTGCCCGGCCGGATGCGCACGCTGCAGACCGGCCACCAGCTTGCGCACGCAGGCGTAGGTGCCGGGTTTGGCTTCACACTCGGTCAACTGCGCGAAGTCTGATTTCGGGTTGGTGTAATCCTCATTCCACGCCACGCCGGAGGTATGAGTGATCAGCTGCCTGAGGGTCACACCGTCCCACGCGGTGCCTTTGAGATCGGGTTCGTATTGCGTGATGAGATCGTCGAGCGAGCGGATCTTGCCCTGTTTAATCGCCACGCCCACCAGCGTGGCGACCACCGATTTGCCCACCGAGCGCGACGTCCACAGCGTGGCGTCGGTATTGCCCTGCCCCAGATATTTCCAGGCAATTTTGCCGTCTTTCAATACCAGCATGCCGCTGACGTTCTGGCGCTGCAGATAATCCTGCAGGTGGTAGGTTTTGCCATTCACCCGATAGCTGGCGTCGGTTAAAGGTTTAGCGGCAGTCGGCAGCGGCGTGGCATTGCCGTGGTGAAACACATCCCCGGCATAGTTGCGGTAGTCATTACGAAAACCGACCACCCGGTCGCTCTGGCTCCAGGTGAGCATCTTGTGCGTGTCCGGCAATTGCGCATCGAAAGGCGCGGGACAGGCGCTGAGTTCGGTGCCCGCACAGGCGGCCAGCGCGGCGGGCGCCAACAGGCCGCTGCAGAGACTGATAACAACGCCCGCCAGCAGGCTGCGGTTAAACACTTTGCTTTTCATATTTTTTCTCGTATAGCTCAGGAAGGCGTTCAGCTTAAAAAAACGCGGCCTATAATAAAAAACGCCTGATGGGGGAAAATCCCCCGAAAAATCGACGGGAGAACCGCGTGCCCAGCCTGATTTATTCCTTTGCCCAACTGGAAGCCTTCACCGCCGTGGCCGAGCACGGCAGCCTGGCGAAAGCCGCGCTCAAGCTCGGCAAAGACCGCACGACGCTGCGCGATTTGATTGATTTTCTCGAGGATGGCTTGGGCTATGCGCTGTTCCTGCGCGAGGGGCGCAGCCTGCACCTGACGCCGGAGGGCGAACAGCTGCAACGCCAGGCGCACCTGCTGATGCGGCAGGTGAAAGCGTTTGAGGCGTTTGCCAAAGACGTGCCGAAGAGCGCGGCGCAGGAAATCTCGCTGGTTTACGATCCCTTTACGCCCCGCGCGTTGCTGCAGGCGCTGATTGCCGCTATGGCCCAACGCAACACGCGCCTGAGCCTGATTAACGCCTCACGCGAAGAAGCAGAAAGCCTGCTGGCAAACGGCCAGGCCGATCTGGGGATCTGCCAGGCGCGCCATCGCAGCGTGGGCGACGCCATGGAGTGGCGCGCCTTAGGGGCGATAGAGATGGATTTCTACGCCGCTAAAATGCTTTTTCCCGGCGCGGAACAACCGCTTTCGCTGCTGGAGCTCTCGCTCGCGCCACAGGTGATCATGCACCCGGATTCTGACGAACCGGTGGCGCGCCGCCTGCAAATTTCAGGGCACACTATCTTCACCAACGAACTGGAGATGCTGCGCGCCCTGCTTGAACAGGGCTGCGGCTGGGGGTTCTTGCCGACGCATATGCATGCGGAACAGTGGAAAAACGTCAGCACGCTGCGCACCGAAGTGGGCAGCCAGGGGATCAGCCAAACCATGGTGACCATCTGGAAGCCGGGCAATGACCGGCGAGCGCTGATTGATGAGACGTTGGCACTGTTGCCGGGGTTGTGGCGAGGAGCTGAGGGGGGTGAAAAGTCGCTGCTAGATTAGCGGTGTTGTTACCGGTAGACGGTCGTAGGGCTCATCGTCCGCGTTACTTTTTCGTTCGTTCTTTGGCGTGGATTGCTGTTTTCCCCAGTGAGACCCTCATCGCCGTCTCTCCAGCGCTGCTGGCGCTAGTTTAGTGCTTTGATAGGCAGCATTTGAGGGGCTGCTTTTAGCAAAAAGCGGACACTAAAGCCGCAATTTGCCGTGAGTGAAGCCCCCTTGACGATAAGTACATTCTTAAAGCTTTGCTTGCCGACAACATTGAATTACTCACCCGAAGTTCCACACCACCTCTTTACAACCTCCATTAAATCAGCATCTTGAGTAGCATCATTCGACCACCCACTTGCGAATTTAATATCATTAGAATTGGGTAATCTATCAGGTGATAATTCTCTAATTCTAATCCTGCTTGGAAGTGCTGCGGCCTCCCCAACAAAAATAGCCTCTCGTCTTGTAAGGGCAGATAACATTTTAGTTAAACCGCTTAAACTGTCAGGCAAGAACCTAGATACATGCTCTTGATCACTTGAATTCGACAATCTAAGTACTATCCAAGAGTTACATTGGGAGAGAACAGTACTTTCAACATCGGATGGTCTCTGTGAAATAAGCCCCAGACCTAATCCATATTTACGCCCTTCTTTTGCAATACGTCGAATAGCATCTTGAGCCTCTTTATATTGAGCTTCACCATGATTTGGCACGTAGCGGTGCGCTTCTTCGCAGATAAATAATATGGGATCTTTCTCTCTTTCATCCCTCGTTTGCCAGAGTTTGTATTGAAAAAGAAGACGGGATATTAATGCAGTTAATGGTCCTGCCACCTCATTTGGCAGCCCTGATATATCTATAATGCGAATATCTTTTCCATTTGCTTCACCGACAAACTGTGCCAATATATCCTGTAGTTTTGGAGAGTCAGCTTCACTATATTCTTTTAGCAAAAAACTAAGTTGGGGATTTGAGCGAAGGACTTTTAGCTTTTTAAGTATGTTATCTATTTTATCACGCCCCGATGATGCAGCTAGTTTTTCCTGTTTCCCTTCTTTGCGACCTTGCACCTTGTCTATGTGCTTAACAAACTGTGTCAATTTGAATGGAACGGGTTTGTCTCTATCAAAATTCAAAACCTGTTCTTCATTTACACCATCAACAAATGCGGCTTCTAATCCGCCGTTTGGTTCAGCGCCTACATCTTGCACGTAGCCAGCCTCTAGCAATCTAGAATAGGTGATTGCTTCATAAACAATATTATTTTGAGAGGTAGCTTCGTGTTCTGTTTTACCAATAATTAACGAGCGTAATTCATCACTGGACATCAGCCAATAAGGCAATTTCAATAACTCAGCATCATCCTCTGCTGCAGATGCGTCATTATACGCACGAAATACTTTTGCCCTGTTTCCAAAAGCGCTAGCATATTCACCATGGGGATCAATCATGACAATTTTTGGCTTTAATGTGGTGTCTCCAGGTCGATGATCTAGAACAGAGTGTAAAATTGATGCCACTGTTCCAGATTTTCCTGAACCTGTAGACCCTAATATCGCAAAGTGATGCCCAAACAATTTATCAATATTTGCTCTACATACTGCATTGTTGCCACCAATGTAATTCCCAATTGGAACCATGGGTGTAATTGCTTCATCTTGAGCATTTGATTCTGCTGCGTTATAAACAGCCTCTAGTTCATCGTTTAAGCAAATATAGGCACTTTGTAATGGCAAAGGGTAAGTTTCAACACCACGAGAAAATTCAAGTCGATTATTTTTGTTAGACCATACTCCCTGACCAAAGAGGTCAACCTCTAAGATACGAGCATCATCTGCTGCGTTAATTAGTTTGTTGATATCTTCAGTAATCAACTCAGATCTCATTTTAAGAGACCGAACAAAAGCAAATAGCAACTTCCTACCAAAATGTACTTTAATGATACTGCCCATTTGTCCTACAGGATAAACTTGTCCGTCAACAGCACGAATAAGCTCATTAACGCCCTCATCAATCTCTATGCGTAAATTATTGCCAGACACCTCAATAATTTTCCCTACCTTTAGTTCTTTCCGTGATTGAAAAATATTACTCATGGAATATCTCCTGTGCTGATGAACTGCGTTAAGCCATCAAAACGCCACCATGTATATTTGCTATTATCAGACTCAGCCAAAGGAATTATTGAATTATGGTAAATACCTAATTCACCTGCAACATACACTCTAGAGTTAATTTTCGGACATTTCAGCCAAGCGTCTAAAGTCTTATTAATAACGATTCCATTTTTTGGTGACTCTTTAATAAATACAATCACCGTCGTTTGATTAGATTCACTTCGCAATGCGCTTTCAATCTCAGCATTAATATGGTCATCACCAAAACTATAACCACAAGTAATCAATGTATTTTGCTGCCCACTCATTAGGGTTTTTCTTAAACCCAAAAATAAACTAGCAAACGGGTCTTTTTGTGTTTCAATATATTTTGTTGCCTGAGGGTAAATCATTATATTTGCGGGGTTTGACAAATATTTAGTTCCATATCTCGCACGCACCAGGCCTAAGTCATCATCTCTGTGCCAATCTATCGAACCATGTAATTTATATAGATGGTATGTATTTGAATCCAAAGCTGCATTCGAGAATTCATTTTCTGCATTCCAAAAACCTACAGCTCCACCTGAAAAACCATCACATACTATTTTTTTATGTAGAGCTAAGGCATCCTCGAGCAAAGTATCATAATTAGTAGTGAAAAATGTAGTTTTTGAACGTTGTTCTAGGTTCAATTTACTAATCAATAATGCCTTTATAAATTTACAATGAGGCTCAATTTCAACTATTGGGTTTGCTGCGCTCCCAATCTCCTCCTCTATCGTGTGTTCAGCATTGGCAGCGACGTAACCGTATCTGACTATCCCGCCGATAGCCTTGATAATTTCTAGATACAGTTTCCTTAACTCCTCACCGGTATAACGGTTAGCGCCAATATATGCAGACTGGCTCCTTGAACGATCCGCAATAGCTAAAAGATCACCCAAATGGCTCAAGTAGTGTTCAACATGGCAGTCATCAGATAGATCTGCTTTTAAAGCAGCCAAAATTTCTTTTTCTTTATCCCCGGAATCTTCTTCGATAATTCTTTCAACGCGGCTGGTCAATGGATACATTAAAGGTATTTTTGAGCCAAAACTTATACCAGCACCAAAAAGCCAACTTTGTCTACTTTGAGAACTTAAAAGCTGCTTTATGTTTTCTAACCTCTTATCAAATTCTTCCATAATTCCCCCTCAATTCATTGCGACTAGAATACTTAATTAGGCGCATACGTGAGTATATTTAACACTTATTCAACGGTTCGTCCCGTAATTAAGTACAGACCAACTTTTTTGTGCGTTTAATGTACAGGACACTACATTAACCATTTCAAAATTACAACTACTTATCGGTACAGTTGATACCTGTGCTAGCGACAAAAAATCAACCCGACTTATACGCAATAGCAGCATCTAGATACAAAAACGAGGAACATTGAAGGCATTAATAAATTGGCAAGGGAGTAAGGGATGTCCACGCATGGCACAAAGTAGTCATTGATACCTAACTTCGGCCACGTGAAGCACCTTATCAAATTCACCGCCAACAAAATATAGCCACATAAAAATCATTTAATCCGTAATTAATAAATAAATGAATTATTAATTTCGTTTCCATTCCGTTATTTTCCCACCCCCAACTCCCTCCCCCCCAACTCCCCCCTATAGTGGCGAGTATCAATGCCGCATTGCTGATGGGCTGCGTCATGGTGATCGTTTCGCTTAACGGTGTGTTCTCCGCCATGTTCGGCCTGGGCCGATAACGCAAGGAAAGACGGTGTCGAAAGCCAATCCCAATGCCACTATCGTGGATATCGCTCGCCGCGCCAGGGTGACCAATATCACCGTTTCCCGCGCCTTCAATAAGCCCGAGCTGGTCAAGCCGGAAACCCGCGAGCGCATTCACGCCATCGCCAAAGAGCTGAACTATGTGCCCAACGCCTTCGCGCAGGGGCTGAAAAGCAGCAGCAGCCAGATTATCGGCATCGTTACCAGCAGCATGTACAACCCGTTCTATTCCGGCCTGATCAAGACCGTGTCGCGCATTGCGCGTCAGCAGGGTTATCAGATCATGCTGTTCGACACCGACGGCAGCGAAGAGGCGGAAATGCGCGCCATTCAGGCGCTGTTCGGCTACAAGGCGCGCGGCATCCTGCTGTCGGCGGTGCGCGACGACAAGCGCTACCGCCCCGCCTATCTCGAGCTGGCCGAGGTGTACAGCGTGCCGCTGATCCTGATCGACCGCGATCTTTACGATCAGCAGCTGAGCGGCGTGTTCCTCGATAACCGCGAAATTGGCGTTTTGGCCGGGCGTTATCTGGCGGAGCAGCCGGAGCAGAAGCTGCTGATTATCGGCGGCCCGGCGGATTCGGAAATTACGCTAACACGCACCGCCGGCATCGTCGCGGCCTTGCAGGGCAGCGGGCGTGAGATTCATATCATCAACGGAGACTACGATTTCACCTCGCAAGAGAGCGAGGTGCGCACCTATCTGGCGCAGCCGGAGAACCGCCCGGATTACATCATCGGCCTGAATGGCATCATCACGCTGGGCGCCATCGCCATCTGCCACGAGATGGGGCTTTATCAGCAGGTGAAATTCTTCTCGATCGACGAACCGCCGCGCGCCGGTGCTTACGGCCTGCACATTCCGGGGGTGTATCACGATACGCAGAAACTGGGGGAGATCGCCGCGGAGCTGCTGTTCAGCGCCATTCACAGCCCACGCGGCGAGCTGCCGGTGCGCAGAGAGTTCTTCACCGGCTCGCTGTTGAATCGCTGACGGGCGCTATTGCCCGTAGTAGGCGTGTTTGCCGTGCTTGCGCAGGAAATGTTTGTCCAATAGCTCCGGCTGCATCGGGGCGATGGCCGGCGCCAGCTGGCGCGTCGCCATCGCCATGATCGCCACCTCTTCCAGCACCACCGCGTTGTGCACCGCATCCGCCGCGTCCTTGCCCCAGGCAAACGGGCCGTGGGAGTAAACCAGCACTCCCGGCACCTGCTGCGGATCGCGCCCCGTCTGATTGAAGGTCTCGATGATCACCTTGCCGGTTTCCCCCTCGTAGTCGCCGGCGATCTCCGCCTCGCTCATCGGCCGGGTGCAGGGAATGTCGCCGTAAAAGTAGTCGGCGTGGGTGGTGCCCAGCGCCGGGATCGGCTGCCCGGCCTGCGCCCAGATGGTGGCGTTGCGGCTGTGGGTGTGCACCACGCCGCCGATATCAGCGAAGGCGCGGTACAGCGCCAGGTGGGTGGCGGTATCGGATGAGGGTTTACGGTGCCCTTCGCGCACCTTGCCCTCCAGATCCACCACCACCAGATCCGCCAGCGTCATCGCCTCGTAGGCGATGCCCGAAGGCTTGATCACCACCAGCCCGCGCTCGCGATCGATCGCCGAGACGTTGCCCCAGGTAAAGGTCACCAGCCCGTATGCCGGCAGGCTGAGGTTAGCGGCCAGCACCTGCCGCTTGAGTTCGTTCAGCATGCGATGCCTCCCCCATTCATTTGTTGTTCGATCCAGGCCTTGGCCTGGGCGATGCGTTGCTTGTCCTGCCCGTCTTCGCGCGCCCACATCTCCAGCAGGTAGGGGCCGCGATAGCCGAGCGCGTTGAGCACGGAAAAGGCGTGGGCGAAATCCACGCAACCCTCGCCGAACGGCACGTCGCGGAACTGCCCGGCGCTGCCTGGCCCCACCGCCACGGTGTCTTTGAGGTGCACGGCGGTGATGCTGCCGATGCCCTGCGCCAGCTCGGCGGCGACGTCGTTGCCCCAGGCGCTGAGGTTGCCGAGATCGGGATACACCGTGAACCACGGGCTGTTGACGTGGCGGGCGATGTCGCGCCATTTGCTGATGCTGTTGATGAACGGCGTGTCCATCACCTCTACCGACAGCATCACCTGCGCCCTGGCGGCCTGCGTCGCCGCCCACTGCATGCCCTCGATAAAGCGTTCGCGGCTGTGGCGATCGGCCGGTTCGTAATAGACGTCGTAGCCCGCCAGCTGGATGTTGCGGATGCCGAGATCCGTCGCCAGTTCCAGCGCCTTGCTCATCAGCACCCGCGCCCGTTCGCGGGTGGCGGCGTCGGCGCTGCCGAACGGATCGCGCCGGTGCGCCGACAGGCACAGGCTCGGTACCGTCACCCCGCTGTCGAGCCGCGCCTGGATAAACGCCAGCCGCTGGCGGCGATCCCAGTCCAGCCGCTGTTGGCGCGCCGGCTGTTCGTCGATCGACATCTCCACGAACTCAAAGCCCAGCTCGGCGGCGGTGGCCAGCCGCTGCGGCCAGTCCAGATCGGCGGGCAGCGCCTTTTCATACAGCCCCAGACAGGCGGCGTTAGTCGTTTGCATCAGTCACCTCACTCAAAGCCTGGGCGACCGCCAGATAGCGCGCCTGCTGGGCGCGCAGGCGCCGGTGGGCGGCGGTCGCGGGATAATAACAACGCAGTTTGGGCGGCGCGGCGGCGATCGCTTCGGCGAACCCGGCGTACTCCCCGGCGCCGACGGCGGCGCACAAGGCGGCGGCGCGGCAGCCGCTCTGGCGCGTTTCCACCACCTCGAGCGGCAGGTTGCCGGCGTCGGCGTACATCTGCATCCACACCTCGGACTGCGTCGGCCCGCCGGTCATGCGCACCCGCTCGATGCGCGGGTTCAGCTGCACCATGCGTTCCTGATGGATCAGGTGCGAGAACACGATGCCCTGGTAGATCGCCTGCACCACGTCCGCCATCTCGTGGTGGGCGCTCAGGCCGATCAGCCCGCCCGGCGTGTTGCCGCCGAGGTTGGAGCCGTACAGATAAGGCAGGAACAGCAGCCCGCTGGGCTGCTCGCGGCGCTCGGCCACCCAGGCGTTGAACTGGGCGTAACGCTGCCGGTCGTCGGCGCAGAACTGGCGCAGGAACCAGGCCAGGTTGCCGGCCGAGGTCGGGCTGCCTTCGTGCACGAAATAGCGGCCGTCGATGCAATAGCGCCCCCAGGCGTAGGGGTAATCGGCGGGAATGATGCGCTCGGTCACGCAGGTGGCGATCGACCAAGTGCCCGCCACCGCGCTGAGCGTGCGATCGTCGGCCACGCCGGAGCTGAGCGCCGCGCCCACCACGTCGAACAGGCCGCCGTACACCGCAGTGCCCGCTCGCAGGCCGCACTGCGCCGCCGCAGCGGCCGTCACCCGCCCGGCCAGCTGCGCCGAGCCGATCACCGGCGCGGTCTTCTCCTGCGCCTCTTCAATGCCGAAGGCCGCCATCAGCGCCGGATCGTAAGCGCCGCTGTGCTGATTGAACAGGTTACTGCCGGAGATGTTGGTCACTTCGGCCGCCGCCTCGCCGGTGAGGCGAAAGCGCAGGTAGTCGTGCGCCATCAGGATGCGATCGACGGCGGCGTACTGCGCCGGTTGCCGCTGCTTCAGCCAGCGCAACAGCAGCGCCGGGTGGCTGGGCCACAGCGGCTGCAGGCTGCGCGGGTAGCTCTGCGCGTCCACGCCGGCGCGGCGCAGCTCAGCCACTGTTGCCGCCGCGCGGTTGTCCGAAGAGAGGATGCCGTTGCCGACCGGTTTACCGTGGCGGTCGATGGCGTACAGCCCTTTGCCGTGCGCCGAAAAGCTGACGCCGCGCACCTGCCCGGCTTCCAACCCCGCCGCATGCAGCGTCTGGTGGATCGCCGCGCACACGTCATCCCACAGCGCATCCATATTGCGTTCGCTGAAGCCCGGCTGGGCGGCAATCGCCGCGCCGTCGCGTTCGGCGATCGCCAGCTCTTCGCCGCTTGCCCGGTACAGCCCGGCCTTGATCACCGTGCCGCCGACGTCTATGCCAAGAAAGACTGCCATCGCGCCTCCTATTTGCGCCGCACGGAGCTGAGGTAGATGGCGGCCAGGATGATGCCGCCCTTCACCACGTTCTGGATATACGGCGATACGTTCATCAGATTGAGGCCGTTGTTGAGCACCCCGAGCATCATCGCCCCCACCAGCGTGCCGACGATGGCGCCGCGCCCGCCGGAGATCGCCGCCCCGCCCAGCACTACGGCAGCGATGGCGTCCAGCTCGAAGCCTTCGCCGGCGTTGGGCTGCCCGCTCATCAGGCGCGAGGTCAGCACCAGCCCGGCCAGCGCGGCGGTCAGGCCGCTGATCACGTAGACCAGCATCTTGTAGCGCGGCACGCGGATGCCGCTCAGGCGCGCCGCCTCTTCGTTGCCGCCCATCGCGTAGACGTAGCGGCCGAACGGCAGCTGGTTGAGCATCAGCCAGGCCAGCAGGTACACGCCGAGCATGATCAGGATCGGCACCTGAATGCCCAGCACCGTGCCGCGGCCGAAGAAGGAGAAGACGTCGGGCAGGCCGGAGATCGGGTAGCCGCCGGTATAGAGCAGCGCCAGGCCGCGGGCGATGCCCATCGACGCCAGAGTGACGATGATCGGCGGCATGCGCAGGTAGGCGATGCAGGCGCCGTTGGCCAGGCCGAACAGCGCGCCGAGCGCCAGCGCGGCCACCATCGCCAGCGGGATGGGCACCGCCGCCAGCATCAGCCCGGCGGCGACCGAGCCGGCCAGCGCCATCACCGGCCCCACCGAGAGATCGATGCCGCCGGTCAGGATGGCGCAGGTCATGCCCACCGCGATGATGGCGTTGATCGACACCTGGCGCGCTACGTTGGTCAGGTTGTTGACGCTGAGGAAGCTGTCGTTCAGCAGGCTCATCAGCACGAACAGGACAGCGAAGCCGATAAACGGCAAAACCGCCGGGTGATGCAGCAGTTTTTCCCAGCGCTTGCCGAGGCTGGGGCCGGCGGCGCGGCGCGCCACGGCGGGTTGTTCAATTCCGATCATAAGGCACTCCCGGTCGCGTGAAGCATGATGTGGTTGGATTCGATGTCGTCGCCGGTCAGCTCGGCGACGATGTGGCCGCCGCGAAACACCAGCACGCGGTCGCACACGCCGATGATCTCCGGCAGTTCGGAGGAAATCATGATGATGGAGATGCCCTGCTGGGTCAGTTGCTGCATCAGCTGGTAGATCTCGGCCTTGGCGCCCACGTCGATGCCGCGCGTCGGCTCGTCGAAGATCAGGATGTTGCAGTCGTTGTTGAGCCAGCGGGCGATCACCACTTTCTGCTGGTTGCCGCCGCTCAGGGTGCTGACGGCGGTCTCGGCGTCCGGGGTTTTCACCCCCACGGCGCGGATCAGCCGCTGCACCACGTCGCGATCCTTGCGGGCGCTGACGAAGATCTTGCTGCGCCGGTGGTGTCGGTTGAGGGTGATGTTCTGCGCCACCGAAAACGGCAGCACCAGGCCCTCGGTTTTGCGGCTCTCCGGCAGCAGGCCGATGCCCTGCGCCAGCGCCTGCGCCGGGGAGCGCAGCGCCGCCGGTTGGCCGCCGAGGCTGACGCGTTTGCGGTGGCAGCGGCTGGCGCCGATCAGCGCCGAGACGGTCTCGGTGCGCCCGGAGCCCACCAGCCCGGCGAAACCGAGGATCTCGCCCTTGTGCAGGTGGAAGCGGTCGGTCGCGCCGTGCTTCTCGCGCTGGATCTCCGCCTCCAGCAGCACCGTCGCGGTATCGACCGGGTGCTGTTTCACCGGGAAGGCGTTCTCGATTTTGCGTCCGACCATCAGCCGCACCAGCTCCTCCACGTTGGTGTCACCGGTGGCCAGCGTTTCTATGTAGCTGCCGTCGCGCAGCACGGTGATGCGATCGCAGATGGTGAAAATCTCGTCCAGGTGGTGCGAGATAAACACCATGCCGACGCCCAGCAGCCGCAGATCGTTCATCACGCTGAACAGGTGCTCGGCCTCGCCCGGCGTCAGCGTGGCGGTCGGTTCGTCCAGCACCAGCACCCGCGCCTCCAGCGACAGCGCCTTGGCGATCTCAACGAACTGCTGCTGCGCCACGCTCAGCTGCTCCACCGGGCAATCGAGATCGATAGCCACCGTCAGCCGCTTGAAGATCGCCTCGGCCTTGCGCCGCATTGCCCGCCGATCCAGCAGGCCCCAGCGGTTCCTGATCTCCCGGTTGAGGAAGATGTTGTCGATGGCGCTCATGTAGGGAATCAACGAGAATTCCTGAAAAATAATGCCGACCCCGGCCTCGATCGCCTGGCGATAGTTGTTAAAGCGGCGCTGCTCGCCGTCGATAAAAATATCGCCCTCGTCCGGCTGATGGATGCCGCACATGATTTTCACCAGCGTCGATTTGCCGGCGCCGTTTTCACCCAGCAAGGCGTGCACCTCGCCGCGTTGAATGGCCAGGTCGATGCCGTCCAGCGCCTTCACGCCGGGAAAGCTCTTTTTTATTCGCTTCAGTTCCAGTAAAGGTGTCACCGCATTACCCTCCGCACCGAACGCCCCGCCGCAGCGGGGCGAACCTGCCGCTGTTACCAGCTAAAGCCGGCCGCATTGCTGCGGTCGATCAGCTTCACTTTGACCGGCACGGTTTTCGGCACCGTGGCACCCCAGTAGCGGGCCAGCGCGATGCCGAGCGCGATGCGCAGCTGGTCACGCGGGAACTGCGCCGAGGTGGCGATAAACGGCGAATTCGGCTTGAGGATCTCTTTGATGGCTTCCGGCTGGCCGTCGACGCTCACCAGCTTGACCTTGGCGCCGTTGCTTTCGATCGCCGCCAGGGCGCCGAGCGCGCCGACGTCGTTGACGCTGAAGATGCCCGCCAGATCCGGCGCCGACTGCAGCATGTTTTCGGTGACGGTCAGCGCGGTGTCGCGTTCCTGCTTGCCGTTTTGTTTGGTGACGATCTTGATGTCGGGGTATTTCTTCATCGCCGCCTCAAAGCCGCGTACGCGCTCCAGGATCGGCACCACTGGGATGCCGTCGAGGATCGCCACCTTGCCTTTGCCGCCCAGCGCTTTCGCCAGGTATTCACCCGCCTGGAAGCCGGCGTCGTAGTTTTCCGAGCCGACGAACGAGTCGAGCGGCCCTTCCGCCTGCGCGTCGATCGCCACCACCACCGCGCCGGCCTTATGGGCGGAGATCACCGCCGACTGCACCCCCACCGAATCGGTCGGGTTGATCAGCAGGATGTCCACCTTCTTCTGCAGCATGTCTTCCACGTCGCCGATCTGTTTGGCGACGTCATGGCGCGCATCGGCCACGTACACCTTGGCGCCGATATCCGCCGCCGCCTGATCCAGCGCCTGCTTCATGGTGACGAAGTAGTCGTTGTTCATTTCCTGGAACGACATACCGATAGTGATTTGCTTGGCCAGCGCCCCATGGCTGGCCGCCAACATTCCACCGGCGACGATAAAAGGCAGGGTCTTTTTGAATAATGAAAACATAGCCAATTCTCCTGTAGGGAAGCTTCTTGTTGTGGTTATCAGAGCAACAGCATGTCTTTACGTTTGGCCGACCGGCCGGCCCCCCATTGCGAGCGGGCCGGCGATCGTGACTGCAACAGCGGTACGGCGGGAGGGTCATGGAACCAGGATCACCTTGATGGAGTCGGTCGAGTCCGCCAGGGCGAAGGCTTCGTCCCAGTCGTTCAATGAATAGCTGTGGGTGACCACGCCGTTGGAGGTCACCAGCCCGCGCTCGAACAGATCGATGGCGATCTCATAGCTGTAGGGCGCCAGGTGCGCGCCGCGAATGTCCAGCTCCTTGCGATCGCCGATGATCGACCAGTCGACGGTGGTTTCCTTGCCGAACACGCTGAACTCCACGAAGCGGCCCAGCTTGCGGATCATCTGCAGCCCCTGGGTGACGCCGATCGGCGCGCCGGTGGCCTCGATGTAGACGTCGCAGCCGTAGCCGCCGGTCAGCGATTTGACGATCTGGTCGGCGTCTTCCTTCAGCGGGTTGATCACCACGTCGGCGCCAAACTCCTTCGCCAGCGCCAGCCGCTCGTCGATGGCGTCGATCACGATCAGTTTCTTCGGCGTCTTCAGGCGTGCCACCTGCACCATGCACAGCCCAAGCGGCCCGGCGCCGGCCAGCACCACCACGTCGTCCAGCTGAATGTCGCCGCGCGCCACGGTGTGGATGGCGCAGGCCATCGGTTCGATCAAGACCGCGTCTTCATGGCTCAGGCTTTCCGGGATCTTGTGCACGATGGCGTTCTCGGAAAAGCGCATGTATTCCGCCATACCGCCTTCCGCCACGTCTTTCTGGAAGCCGTAAATGTTGTGCGTCTCACACATCCAGTAGCTGCCGGATTTGCAGTAACGGCACTCCCAGCACGGTACGATCTGCTCAGCGATCACCCGCTCGCCGATCCGGTATTTGCCTTCCGCGCCCTCGCCCAGCGCGGCGATGCGGCCGTAGAACTCGTGCCCCGGCACCACCGGCGGTTTGACCCACGGATTCTCTCCCCAAAACATCTGCGCGCCGTTCTTGCACTTGCAGTCGCCGGCGCAGATGCCGCAGCCTTCCACCTTGATCACCAGCTCGCGCGCCTTCGGCAGCGGCGTGGGCACCTGTTCGAAACGATAATCCTGCGGGCCGTGGCAAACGACCGCGCGCATTTTTTCCGGCAACTGACTCATCCACTCCTCCAATACACTCGTTAAATACTTGAAAAATCTAAATGTTGACGTTGTCATTTTTATCTAACAAAAAACAAAAAACGCTATAAAGTGATAAATTTCAATTGATTAATCATCAAATATCCAGGAAAACTCAAAATGACAACGTGAACATAGAGCGACATATAACCAAAGCTGCAAAAATAATTATTTGAGCAAAATCACATATCGTTAACATTGCGGCTAAAAATGCTACAAATGCGGATCGCGATCCCATTTACGGGATCGGCGATCCAGGCAGATCCGCTAAATCAGCAGGCGCACGCGATCGTAGATCTGGCGATCCTCCGGCCGCGACGATCGCACCTGCTGGCGCAGGGTGCGCACCAGCGTGTCGATAAACGCATGGGCGGCGGCGCTCAGAATGCTGTTGCGCCGGGTGACGATATTCAGCTGCGCCGGTTGGCAGCTCTCCCGCAGCGCCAGCGGCTGTACGCGGGAGGCGAACTGCGGCAGCGCGGCGATCGGCCGCGGGCACCAGGTACACATCTCGGCAGACTCCACCAACGCTTGCAGCATGCCGAACGAATGCGCCTGGATAATGCGCTGGCGCGGCAGGCGCGCGCCGTGGCGGTGGAACACCTCGTCGAGCAGCGCATCGAAACTTTCCTGGGTATAGCTCATCACCCAATCCTGCTCCAGCAGCTGATGCAGCGAGGTGCTGTGCGCCAGCGGGTGGCCGCGCCGCACCATGTACGCCGTTTCATACTCCAGCAGCGGCTCGCAGTGAAACTCCTGCGGCGCCGACGACGCCGGCAGCGGCGTGATGGCGAAATCCATCGTGCCCTCGCGCAGCTGCGACTGGGCGTTGGCCATCAGGCTTTCCGACAGTTCCAGCCGCACCGCCGGCATCTTGCCGCGAAACGCCATCACCGCCGGCGGCAGCACCGTCAGCATCAGCCAGGGGGTAATCGCCGCCTTGACCAGATCCGCCGCACTCCCGCGCAGCGCCGCCATTTCGCCCTGCGCCTGCTCCAGTTGGTTGAGCACCAGCCGCGCGTGCGCCAGCAAGGTTTTGCCGTAAGGGGTAAAGCCCAGCCCGGTCGGCGTGCGGATCAGCAGCGGCAGCGCCTGCTCCTGTTCCAGTTCGCGCAGCGCGCGGGTCACCGCCGCCTGCGACAGCCCCAGATGCCGCGCCGCCGCGCGAATGCTGCCGCTGTCGGCGCTGGCCACCAGCGCCTGCAGTTGATGCAGTTTCATGTTCACCTCCTGACAATCACAGGTTGTCAGCATAACCGAACGGCGGCTACCCGACAAAAACGGAGTTTGCTAGTCTCGATACCAACCTCTCTGCCCCGTTTACCGCCCGTTAGCCGGGGCCCTTTGCCGGAGATCGTGATGATGCATTCACTGATACTGCCTGATATCGCCGCCGTTCATGATGAGATGGTCGCCCTTCGCCGCCACCTTCACGCCCACCCGGAATTGGGATTCCAGGAGTTCGCCACCTCGGATCTGGTGGCGCGGCGGCTGGAGGAATGGGGTTACCGCGTCACGCGCGGCGTAGGACAAACCGGCGTTGTCGCCACACTGCAGCGCGGGCCGGGAAAATCGCTCGGCATTCGCGCCGACATGGACGCCCTGCCGATCGCCGAAACCACCGAGCTGCCTTACGCCAGCACCCATTCCGGGGTGATGCACGCCTGCGGCCACGACGGGCACACCGCCATGCTGCTGGCGGCGGCGCGCTATCTGGCGCAGCAGCCGAACTTTTGCGGCACCCTGCACCTGATTTTCCAGCCGGCGGAAGAAGGCGGCGGCGGCGCCAGAGTGATGATCGAAGACGGCCTGTTTGAGCGCTTCCCCTGCGACGCGGTGTTCGCCATGCACAACGTGCCCGGCTTCCCCACCGGTCACCTGGGCTTCGCCAGCGGCCCCTTGATGTGCTCGGCCGACACGGTGCACATCACCCTGCACGGCCACGGCGGCCACGGCGCGGTGCCGCAGAGCACCGTCGATCCAGTGGTGGCCTGCGCGGCCATCGTCATGAGCCTGCAAACCATCGTGGCGCGCAATATCGATCCGCAGGAAACGGCGATCGTCACCGTGGGGGCGATGCAGGCCGGTCAGGCCGCCAACGTGATCCCGGCGACCGCCACCCTGACGCTCAGCGTGCGCGCGCTGACGGCGGCGGTGCGCGCGCGGCTGGAGCAGCGCATCACCGAGCTGGTCACGGCGCAGGCCGCCAGCTTCGGCGCCCGCGCGGAGATCGACTACCAACACGGCTATCCGGTGCTGGTGAACCACCCGGCAGAAACCGAGCTGGCGCGCGCCGTGGCGCTGGAGTGGGCCGGAGAGGGCCGGGTGATCCCCACGCTGCGGCCGTTCACCGCCAGCGAAGATTTCGCCTTTATGCTGGAGAAGTGCCCGGGCAGTTACATCTCAATCGGCAACGGCCCCGCCACGCCGGGCAATGCCCTGCACAACCCCGGCTATGACTTCAATGACGACAGTCTGTCGCTGGGCGCCACCTACTGGGTCAAATTGGTCGAGCGCTTTTTGGCTCGCCCTGCGGTTTAATCGCCAACGCTGAGGAAATGACATGAAAACCATCAAAGGGCTGTTGTTGTTGCTGCCGCTGGCCGCGAGTTTTCCCGCGCTGAGCGGTGAATTCAGCGGCAAAGTGATCAAGTTGGGCATCGATCCCACCTTTCCGCCGCTGGAATATAAAAACCCGCAGGGCAAGCTGACCGGCTTCGGCGTCGATATCGCCCAGGCGCTGTGCGACCAGATGCAAGCCAGGTGCGTGTGGGTGGAAAGCAGCTGGGACGGCATGATCCCCGGCCTGCAGGCAAAGAAGTTCGACGCTATCGCCTCGTCGATGACCATCACGCCGCAGCGCCGGCAGCAGATCGCATTCTCCAGCAAAGTCTCGAACGCCCCGGCGCGGCTGGTGGCGCATAAGGGCAGCAACCTGCAGCCGACCGCCGCCTCGCTGAAGGGCAAATCCGTCGGCGTGCAGCAAGGCTCCAGCCAGGAGGCCTACGCCAACGCGCTGTGGCGCCCGGCCGGCGTTAACGTGGTCGCCTACCAAAGCCAGCAGGAGGTGAACGAAGATCTGGCCAACGGCCGCCTGGATGCGTCGCTGCTGGCCAGCGTCAGCGCCAGCGAATTCTTCAAAACGCCCGGCGGCAAAGACTTCGCCTTCATCGGCGCCGAGCTGACCGACAGCAAATACTTCGGCGTCGGCGACGGCATCGGGGTGCGCAAAGAGGATACCGCGCTGCTTAACGCCTTCAACGACGCGCTGCAGGCGATCCGCGTCAACGGCACTTACAAGAAAATCAACGACAAGTATTTCGACTTCGACATGTACGGCGCGGAGCAGTAACAAGCGTTCCCCCGTGGTCACCTGCCGATCAGGCAGGATGGGGAGGCGCCTTCGGCCGCCGGGGAACGCCCCAACGAAAACGGCAGTGTTAGCAGGTGGGATAGCGATACGGGCCAGGCAGGACGCCCGGCCCGATAAGGCGATTTACTTCACTTCGCCCATTGCCTTCAGCTTTTTGGAGAGCTCGCGGCGTTCTTTGGACAGATCGGCATTTTTGATGATGTAGTCATCAACGCGATCTTCGTAGTCGCTGCGCATGTTGGCGATGATGCCCTGAATGTCTTCAATGCTCATGCCGGGCTTGATGTACTCACTCAGGTTGTCGAGCAGCAGCACGCGCTTCTGGTTATCACGAATTTTCTTTTCGTTGTCGACGATCTCGCGTTGCAGTTTGTTTTTGCGGCGGAACATACGCACAAACTCCAGCACGTCCTGGAAACTCGGCTTATTTGCATTATCCATCTTTATACCCTTGCTTTAGTAATACACAGATTCATTTGCTTACGGCCACATGGCACCAAGATACAGGTTTGTGGCGGTCCGGCACAACAGTGATTGCCTTATCTTACCCACTTTGCCCCGGCGGCCAAAACCCAAAGCGCCACCTTCATGATCTGACCCCTTATTCACGCCCGGCGGCGGTGCAAACCTGGAGCAGATCCCCTAACTCTTCCAGCTGTTGCGCCAGCTCCATGCTGAGCCAGACATAGCCGTAAATCGGCGCTTCGCCGTGCTGGCCGAGGCTAACCTCCTGCATCAGCGTTTTCAGCTCGCCGGCGATCTCCGCCAACTGCCCCGCCGCCGCCTGCCGCTGCGCCTGAGGCCCTTCGCGCATCAGCAGCGCCAGCGATTCCAGCGAGCTCAACGTCAGCAATTGGGTGCTGCGCAGCGTGCGAGCGTTCAGCATGATGAAGTGCGTTTCGCGCGAGGCCCAGTAGGCGTCGGCCATCAGCTCCAGCGTGCACACCAGATTGCGGCTGAGGGTTTGCACCGCTTCGAACACCGTTTTGGGAATGCGGGTTTCCTTACTGGCGGGCACGATCAGGCTGCGCAGCTTCACCACCTGATTCAACAAATCCTTGAGCTGCGGCTCCAGCCGCGGCCGCTCAATGACGTTCGGTGAAAAATAGGCGCCGTAGATGCGGGCGGCGGTTTGCAGGCAGTCCGCCATTTGCATGCGCCACAGAATGTAGGCGCGTTGCGGGTAGATGCTGGTAAACAGCAGCGCCAGCAGCGAACCGAAAATCACATCGCCGCTGCGCCACAGCGCGGTGTGCATGTCGCCGGCGCCCGCGCCGCACACCACCGCCAGCGTGATCCCCACCAGCAGCGCCATATAGGGCCGTTTGCCGAGCGTCAGGTAACCGCAGACGAACATCACCACGCCGCACCATGCCAGCATCAGCGGCAGCGAATAGAGCTCGAGGTACAGGGCGATCAGGCCGGAAACAGCGCCGAACACCGTGCCGGCGATGCGTTGCAGCGCCCGCTGCAGCACGTTGCCCCAAAACGAGATCGGCCCCATCACCACCACCAGGGTGATCAACGGCCAGGTGCCTTCAGGCACCGCCAGCAGGCGGATCAGCAGAAAAGTCAGGATAAACGCCAGCCCGATGCGCACGCCGTGGACGACGCGATAATGGCGATAGGTCAGCAGCTCAAGGGAAGAGATTTTTCGATCGAGGCGCACGATGCCTCCGATAAGTACCAGCCAGGCCGCTATTTTAACGGAGGAAGCGCGACAAGGAAAAGGCGAATGAGGCGTCCCCCATTCGCACTCAGGCTCAGGCGACGTATTTGTCGACCAGCGCGCGCAGAACGGCGGCGGTCTCAACATCCATCACGCCGTCATACTTCTGCTGACGGAAGTGCAACTGGAACGCGCGCACCAGCTGGCGATAGCCTTCTGCGGTGTTCGCCGCCGAGGTGTCGTAGCCGTATTGGGCGAACAGTTTCAACAGCTCGGCCTGCGCCGGCAGCCCCTGGCTGCAATATTCCTGCTGGCGCTGCTGCTTGGTCGCTTCGTCATACCAGGCGCCGACTCCGGCCTGATACAGCTGCTGCCACGGGAACTGCGGGCCCGGATCGCTCTTGCGGCCCGGCGCGATGTCGGAGTGCGCCACCACGTTCACCGGCGAGATGTCCGGATAACGCTGCAGGATGTTCTGCGCCAGCTGGGTGACCGCCTCGATCTGCTGCGGGTTGAACGGCGGGAAGGTGATGTTCTCACCGTCGCCGCTCGCCAGGTTAACGATCTCGATGCCGATCGAGGTGTCGTTGATGTTGCTGCGGGTGCCCCACTGGCTGGTACCGGCATGCCAGGCGCGTTCGTTCTCGTCCACCAGGTTGAAAATGCGCACGCCGTTGAAGCCGGCGGCCTGATAGGTGGCCTCGGTCGGATCCGGCACCAGATAGTGCGCGCTGACCGATTTTCCGGTCAATGACTTCACCGAGTCGGCGAAGTTTTGCGCCGTGTAGTGCAGCACCAGAAAGCGCACGCGGTGGCCGAAGCTGGCGACCGATCGGTAGCTATTGTAATCAATCTTGTACATCGTAAAGTCCCTCTCTCGTTTGATTTCACTGAGCGGCCCCTCATCATGACAGGCCGCCCCGCACAGGTGAACCTTCGGCTCACCTTTTCTGTTTTAGCTAATTGCTAAATCATGCGCAAGTATTTTTTAGCAAAACCGTTATTTACCTTTTTGCTAAAGAGTGCGATCATCAAACGATGGAAACTAAAGAAATCAGGCGCAACAATCTGCGCGAATTGATGGCCCGCTACGCCCGGCAAGGTGTCAACCAGAATGAGTTCGCCACGCTGGTTGAATCTTCCGCGCCAACGCTGAGCCAAATCATCGGGGAAAAATCCTCCCGCAATCTTGGCGACAATCTGGCCAGGCGGATCGAGGCCAGGCTGAATTTGCCTAAGGGCTGGTTCGACGTATTTCATGAAAAGCAGCTGGTGCGCCCGTTTGACAACGTGGCGGCGGAGTCGGACTTCCAACCCGCCCGTTTGAAACCGGTGGTATGGGAAGATACCGAACAAGACAAGGAAGAGTTTGTGGAGATCCCGCTGCTGGATATCGATTTTTCCGCCGGCGACGGCTGCTACGAAATCGTCGATCGCGAGGAGTTTTCGCTGATCTTTCGCCGTTACTATCTGCACAAGATGGGGGTGGCGGTCAACGCCGCGCGCATCATCCGCATCTCCGGCTCCAGCATGGAGCCGCGCCTGCAGGATGGCGACGTGGTCGGCATCAACACCGACGACACGCGCATTCGCGAAGGCAAGACCTACGCCATCCGCCACGGCAATTTGCTGCGGGTGAAGGTGCTGATCGAACAGCCGGACGGCGGCGTCATCATCCGCTCCCTCAACCGGGAAGAGTACCAGGACGAGCATCTCAGCTATCAGCAGCGCAAAGAGCAACTGGTGGTGCTCGGCCGCGTCTTCTGGTCGTCTTCGTCCTGGTAACGGACGACAACGTCGGGCGCCCGTTGCGCCCGGCGGTTACTTGAAGTCCACCACCATCTGCTGCTGGATAGACAACCCGCGGGTCGACTGCACGCAACCGGCGATGTAGTCGGTGAAACGCGGCGGTTTCGGCATGCCCAGCTTGAGGATCTTCTCGTTGCTGAAACGCACGTTGAGCATGGCGAACGATCCGTACAGGCGCATCGCCTTCAGCATCAGCCGCTCGTTGCACGGGCCGAAAATGTCTTTCAACTGCCGGCGCATTTTCACCAGCGCGTCGTAGGTTACTTGCGCATACTCATCGCCCACCGGCGCTTTTTCCAGCGCCGCCGCCATGGCGTTGTCAATTTCGGCAAAGCTGACGCTGCTCTCTACGCCGGCGGAGATGTGATAAACATCGTTCTCCAGCGTTTCGCTGTTCATCAGCATCACCAGCGCATCCGCACAGTAGTCCGCCGGGATCACGTCGATATTGTCCTGCAGCGAGCACATGAACTTGCGCAGCATCAGCGCCATGCCGAATACCCAGAAAATGCTGCTGGAAGGCTGACAGCCCAGGCGAGTGTGCCCCACCACGATCGACGGACGCGCGATGGTCAGCGGCATTTGCGGGCAGCGTTGGCGCATCAGCTGTTCGATGGTGGATTTGGAACGCGTATATTCCACCAGGTGCTCGGCGTCTTCCTCAAACTCGCCGCTCTCCGCCACCAGCGAACCCGGTTCCGGCGAACAGGACATGGCGGTGCCGACATGCAGGAAACGTTTTAACCCCGGCACCTGCGCCATTCTTTCGGCAAAGGCCAGGGTGCCTTCCACGTTTACCTTCCAAATGAGCGGGTTATTACCAAATGATGCAACGGCAGCACAGTTAATAACGTGCGTGACATTGTTAATGCGTGCGTCAGTTAAAAACTCGGCCGGCTCGGAAAGATCGCCCAACAATATATTTTCTATCGTGATTTTAGAAAGCAGGTTCGCGTCGATATTAAACTTTTCCATATTCGCGCGAATACGGGCCAGCCCTTGCTGCGCATCCTCGGCGCGCACCAGTAAAAGATAATTAATAGACTGATTTTCAATCAATAATTTTTCGAGAACTGCACCACCGAGAAAGCCGGTAGCGCCGGTCAACAGTAGCGTTTTCATAATTGTCACCCACATTGGTATTGAATGTGGAAGATTGTATCTGCGGATAATTAAACAAATATTAAATAGAATTACGGCACCCTGACTCACTCTTCTTAATATTATCTTAAGGAATCTTTTGAAACATCCGTCATGGATTTAGTAACAAAAGAGTCGGGCAACCATTGCGATTAATCCCTACTGTTTAAATACCATTGATGCAGCCCCTGATTTAATTTAACGGTCAATGTTATTTCTCTTCTCGTCCGTGGAGGACTTATGACCTATAACCAAAAAGCCTGGTTGGGGGTTTTACTGCTGTGCACCCTGTTTTGGGTGGCGGTGATCGGCGGCGCCTGCTCGCTGTATAACCGGGCTGAGCGGCTCGGCGCGCACCACCCGGAGAGCGAGTTCGCCGCTCGCCACAGCGTGGCCCCTTGCCAGCAACCCAACGCCCAGGCGCTGATCGCCCCCCGGAATGGGTAGGGACAATATCCGCTAACGATCCTATTATGCCCTAAGGTTAACAGGGAGATAACGATGGCTCGAAAGCTGGATAGCTTACCGCAAGCGCAACGTGAACAGATAGAAACCGATTTGCTGGCCATCAGCGTGATCTACAACGAACGCTACGGCATCGCTTCGACCCAGGCGGAAACCGAACAACAGATCCCCGACCACCTGCTCCCCTACTTTCATCAACGGCTGGATTACTATCGTCGTGCGTAATTGCGCGCATTTCGCTAACCGCCGCTTGGCATCGCTCCCCACGCCGTTACAATAGGAGCATATTGTATCCGCCACTGAAGAGACGCGATTTTGAGCAGCAAGGCAACGGCCACATTTTACATTCACGATTACGAAACCTTCGGCAAGAGCCCGTCGCTGGACCGCCCGGCGCAGTTCGCCGGCGTGCGCACCGATATGGATTTCAACATTATCGAAGAGCCGCTGGTCATCTACTGCGCCCCGGCCGACGACTACCTGCCGGAACCCGAGGCGGTGATGATCACCGGCATCACCCCGCAGGTGGCGCGCGCCAAAGGCGTTAACGAGGCCGAGTTCACCCGTCAAATTCATCAGGCCTTCAGCGTGGCCGGCACCTGCATTCTCGGTTACAACAACATCCGCTTCGATGACGAAGTGAGCCGCAATATCTTCTATCGCAATTTCTACGATCCCTATGCCTACAGCTGGCAAAACGGCAACTCGCGCTGGGATCTGCTGGATGTGATGCGCGCCTGCTATGCCCTGCGTCCGGACGGCATCGTCTGGCCGGAAAATGAAGACGGCTTCCCCAGCTTCCGCCTCGAACACCTGACGCGCGCCAACGGCGTCGAGCACACGCAGGCTCACGACGCGATGTCGGACGTTTACGCCACCATCGCCATGGCCAAGCTGGTCAAGCAGGCGCAGCCGCGGCTGTTCGATTTCCTGTTGCAGCACCGCAACAAGCACAAGCTGAACGCTCTGATCGACGTCGCCGACATGACGCCGCTGGTGCACGTCTCCGGCATGTTCGGCGCGGCGCGCGGCAACACCAGCTGGGTGTCGCCGCTGGCCTGGCACCCGGACAACAAGAACGCGGTGATCATGTGCGATCTCGCCGGCGATATGACGCCGCTGCTGACGCTGAGCGCCGAGCAACTGCGGGAAAGGCTGTACACCCGCCGCGACGACCTGGCGCCGGATCAGGCGCCGGTGCCGATCAAGCTGGTGCACATCAACAAATGCCCGGTGCTGGCGCCGGCCAAAACCCTGCTGCCGGAGAACGCCGAGCGGCTGGGTATCGATCGCCAGGCCTGCCTGCAAAACCTGCAGCTGCTGAAACAGCACCCGGAAGTGCGCGAGAAAGTGGTGGCGCTGTTCGCCGAAGCCGAGCCGTTCAAGGGCTCCGACGACGTCGACGCCCGGTTGTATGATGGCTTCTTCAGCGACGCCGACAAGGCGGCGATGAAGATTATCCAGCAGACCAAACCGCAAAACCTGCCGGCGCTGGATCTGGCCTTCAACGACGGCCGCATGAAAGAGCTGCTGTTCCGTTTCCGTGCGCGCAACTACCCGAATACGCTGGACGACACCGAGCAGCGCCGCTGGCTACAGCACCGTCAGGAAGCCTTGAGCGCGGAGCGCGTGCAAAGTTACCTGCTGCAGTTGGAATCGCTGTATAACCTGCACGAAGGCGACAAAGAGAAAACCGCCCTGCTGAAAGCGCTGTTCGATTACGGCAAAGAATTGGTGGGGTAACCCCGCAGCAGCAGAAAAGAAAAAGGCCGCGAATGCGGCCTTTTTTGTGGCTGAGGAAACGGCTCGCGCTTAGGCGGCGTCTTCGCTCGCTTGCGGTACCGGCAGACGGAAGCTGCGGGTAACGACGGCCAGATAGATCAGACCGATGGTCGCCCAAACCAGGCCCAGCGTCATCGAGCTGGCTTCCAGGTTGATCCACAGCGCGCCGACGGTCAGTGCGCCCATCACCGGCAGGATCAGGTAGTTGAACGTGTCCTTCACGGTGCGGTTCATCTTGTCGCGAATATAGAACTGCGAGATCACCGACAGGTTGACGAAGGTGAAGGCTACCAGCGCACCGAAGTTAATCAGCGCAGTCGCGGTCACCAGGTCAAACGACACCGCGGACAGCGCGATGGCGCCAACCAGCAGCACGTTCAGCGCCGGGGTACGCCACTTCGGATGCACATAGCCGAAGAAGCGGGTCGGGAACACGCCGTCGCGGCCCATCACGTACATCAGACGCGAAACGCCCGCGTGCGCCGCCATGCCTGACGCCAATACCGTCACGCAGGAGAACACCAGGATCACCGACTGGAAGAACTTGCCCGCCACATACAGCATGATTTCAGGCTGCGACGCGTCAGGATCCTTGAAGCGCGAGATGTCCGGGAAGTACAGCTGCACGAAGTAAGACACCACGATAAAGATGATGCCGCCGATCAGCGCCGTCAGGAAGATGGCTTTCGGGATCACTTTTTCCGCGTCTTTGGTCTCTTCGGACAGCGAGCTGATGCCGTCGAAGCCCAGGAACGAGAAGCACAGAATGGTCGCACCGGTAATCATCGGCACCACGTGTGCGTTATCGGACCAGAACGGACGGCTGCTGACCAGCGTACCGGCGCCTTCGCCGTGGTAGATGCCGTTGATCACCAGGCCGAGGAACACGATCATGATCGCCACCTGCACCACCACGATGATGGAGTTCAGGTTGGCCACCAGCTTGATGCCGCGCAGGTTGAAAATCGTCATCAACCCGACCAGCACCGCCACGAAGATCCAGGACGGAACGCCCGGGAAGATCGCTTCCAGGTAAATCTTGGCCAGCAAAATGTTGATCATCGGCATGAACAGGTAGTCCAGCAGCGATGACCAGCCCACCATAAAGCCGACGTGCGGGCTGATGGCTTTCTGGGCATAGGTGTAGGCAGAACCGGCGGAAGGGAATTTCTTCACCAGTTTGCCGTAGCTCAGGGCGGTAAACAGGATCGCCAGCAGAGCGAAGGCGTACGCGGTCGCGACGTGACCATCGGTCAGGCCGGATACGATGCCAAAGGTATCGAAAATGGTCATTGGCTGCAGATAAGCCAGGCCCATCATCACTACCGGAACTAAAGTCAGGGTTTTACGCAGCTGAGTGCGCTGAGCCGGAGCGGCGTTGATGGTGTTATCGGACATTGGTCAGCCCCCCCTTACCTTGAGCCTTGCGGATGGCGGACACGCCAAGACTTAAGGTTGCGGGGAAACTTCGCAACGAGCGACTTAATTCTAAAAGAAGGGGATTGTAAGCTGGATAACGGGTCGAGGTAACCTCGGCTGCTCCATAGTCGCTGCGGCCACAGCGGAAACCGGCGGGCACCGGTGCTAAAGTGAAAAATTGCCCCATCTTTCTAATCCTCATGAGTCACGACCATAAAGTTTTGTTTGATCGTGCACGAAACTATTTATCTATCCGGATCGGTGTCCGGCCTCGCTTGGTGTATGAAACGCTACGTTGGTAAAACTTAATGCAAAAAAAATAACCGACGCTTTCAAAACGTCGGCTATCTGCATTTGAGATATTTTGCACCAGAATGCCTCCGGATGACAAGATCCGGAAACCCTCAAATACAAATTCTTTTTGTCGATCGAACGGAAAACCAGCCCGGCAGGCGAATTAATCCGCTACCGGCAGGCTGGTCGCCCGCACATACCTCTTACTTTATACGCCTATTCAGGCATTTTTCAACATCCAGTCGATCTCGGTCTCCGTCACTCGCCGTTCAAACTGCAGCAGCTCGTCGGTCTTGCAGGCGTGGTAGACGTGGGTGAAGCGCTCGCCGAGATAGTGCGTCAGCGCGCGCTGGTGTTCAAACTCGTACAGCGCGTCGCTCTGGCGTATCGGCAGCGGCAGCCCCTCTTGCTCCAGCCCGTTGCCGGTTACCGGTGCAGGCAACGGTAACGCGGTGTCCAGCCCATACAGCATGCCGGCCAGGATCGCCGCCATTACCAGATACGGATTGGCGTCGGCGCCCGCCACGCGATACTCCACCCGGCGGTTCTCCGCCTCCCCGCAGGGAATGCGCAGCGCCACGGTACGGTTGTTGTGGCCCCAGGAAGCCTGGATAGGCACATACATCCCCGGCTGGAAGCGCCGGTAGGCGTTGACGTTCGGCGCCAGCAGCGCCATCGACGCCGGCATCAGGGTGATCATCCCGGCCAGCGTCTGCTCCAACAGCGGCGAATCCTCGCCTTCGGCGTCGGCGAACAGGTTATTGCCGGCGCCGTCCTGCATGCTGACATGCACATGCATGCCGCTGCCGGCGTAATCCTCATAGGGTTTGGCCATAAAGGTGGCGTGCATGCCGTGATTCTCGGCCACCAGCCGCACCAGCCGTTTCAGCGCCAGTGCATGGTCGCAGGCCAGCAAGATATCGTCGGTATGGCGCAGGTTGACCTCAAACTGCCCCGGTGAGGCCTCCGCCACCGCGCCGTCCGCCGGCAGCCCCTGCAGCTTCGCCAGCGCGTCGATATCGTTCAGCACCTCGGCGAAATGGTTGAGGTTATCGACGGAGTACACCTGGCTTTGGGTGTTGCGCTCCTGGGTGCCGGGCGCGCACGGCGGCTGCAGATCGCCTTCCGCATCCCGCTGCCGATCGATGAGATAAAACTCCAGCTCTACCGCTGCCACCGGGAACAAGCCGCGCTGTCGCAACGCCTGCCACACGCGATTCAGCACATTGCGGGGTTCAACGTCAAAGGGAGTGCCATCTTCGTCCAGCATGGTCAGCAGCACCTGGCCGATGTGCTCAGGATCGGCGGCCGAGGGGGTCAGCGAGCCCGGCACCGGCAGGCACACGCGGTCCGGTTCGCCGAGCTCCTGCCCAAGACCGGTCTCCTCCACCACGTTGCCGAGGATGTCCATAGCGAACACCGACGCGGGGAAGTAGCTGCCTTTTTCCAGTTTTTTCAACCCTGAGACGGGTATGCGTTTGCCGCGGAAGGAACCATTAAGATCGGTGAGAAGGATATCGACATACTGCGTGGCGGGATGGCGTTCCAAATAATGAGCGACCTCATTTTGGAACGCGCTACTTCGCCTCTCTTCATGATGCTGTGCAAAATGTTCAACTGCTGCGCTATTGGTTTGCATACGTCACCCGCCATTATGCTCTGAAGGCGCGCTGGCGCCCGTCCGCCGTTCGATTCAACACATGATAGGATTTCTCGCCAGGCCGCGCCGCTGCTGGGCGCTCAAAATAACATCCACAATATGAAACATAGCCTTAACAGAATTGGTTTGCAAATGTTACAATCCTGTTTGATTATTCGCCGCCGGCTGCTAAATTGATAAAATATTGACCGAAAAGGCCTTACCGCCATTTTCACGTCAACTATTTTGTCCGCCGCGCTGAAGGTGAGCATGGGCAATATATTTTCCAAACTCGCCCTAACTACCGATATCATGCAGCATCGTTATCGCCCAGACAGGCGCCCGATACCGATATTCATTTCTGCCTGTCGCCCCTACCAGAAGGAAGTACCGCTATGAGCGAAGCCAGCTTGGCACCGGGCAAGCGCCTGTCGCAGATCCGTCAGCAATTGGGTTTGTCGCAGCGCCGGGTCGCCGAACTGTCCGGGTTAACCCACAGTGCGATCAGCACCATCGAACAGGACAAGGTCAGCCCGGCCATCAGCACGCTGCAAAAGCTGCTGAAGGTCTATGGTCTGTCGCTGTCGGAATTCTTTGCCGAACCGGAAGCCGCCGACGAGCCGCGCGTGGTGATCGACGCCGAGGACCTGATTGAGATCGGCAGCCAGGGGGTGTCGATGAAACTGGTGCATAACGGCAGCCCGACGCGCAACCTGGCGATGATGCTGGAAACCTACCAGCCCGGCACCACCACCGGCGAAAAGATCAAGCATCAGGGAGAAGAGATCGGCACCCTGCTGGAAGGCGAAATCGTGCTGACCATCAACGGCCAGAGCTACTGCCTGAGCGCCGGCCAGAGTTACGCCATCAACACCGGCATCCCGCACAGCTTCAGCAATACGTCGGCGCGTGTCTGCCGCATCGTCAGCGCACACACCCCCACCACCTTCTGACCGCTTCTCGCACCGGCGCAGCCTGACGCGGGTTGCGCCCCAGCCCGCCAACGCTTTTTTCATCTCCGTTATGCCATTTTGTTGGTTGCCAACGGCGCAATCTGTGTTACAACAGAACAAAACAGCCATCTAAACATCTAAACGGCCTTAATACCCTATGTCAACCGCAACGCCTTCACGCCTCGAGATGTGTAATATCTCGATCACCTTCGCCGGCTTCAACGCGCTGCAAGACGTGGACTTCACGCTGCAGGGCGGCTCAATCCATGCGCTGGTCGGCGCCAACGGCGCAGGCAAGTCGACGCTGATGGCAATCCTCTCCGGCGCCCACGATCATTATCGCGGCGAAATCCTGATCGACGGCCAGGCGGTGGCGATCCACTCCCCGTTGCAGGCGCGCCGCCACGGCATTCACGTGGTGCAGCAAGAGGTCGACGTCGCGCTGATCCCCACGCTGTCGGTGGCGGAGAACATCATGCTGGACTGGCTGAACGAGCCGGGGCATTGGCTGAACTGGGCGGAGCTGCACCGCCGCGCCGCGCAGCTGTTGCAGCAATGGGCGCTGCCGCTCAACCCGCGCAAACGCCTGGCAGACTGTACGCTGGCGGAAAAACAGCAGGTGCTGCTGGCGCGCGCGCTGTCACACCGCTGCCGTTTTCTGGTGCTCGACGAGCCGACCGCGCCGCTCGATCGCGCCGAGAGCGAGCGCCTGTTTAACGTGGTGCGCCGCCTGCAATCCGAAGGTATCGGCATCGTGTTCATTTCCCACCGCATCCACGAACTGAGCGACATTTGCGATCGGCTGACGGTGCTGCGCGACGGCCGCCGCGTCAGCGAAGACGCCATGCGCGGGCTGAGCGGCGAACAGATCGTCGAAAAGATGCTCGGCCATCGGCTGGACGACATTTTCCCGCCGCCGCGCCCGCCGCACCCTGAGCGAACGCTGCTGCAGGTGCAAGGCTTACGCGATCGCCACAAGCTGCGCGACGTTTCGCTGCGGCTGCATGAAGGCGAGATCCTCGGCATCGCCGGGCTGGCCGGAGCGGGCAAAACCGAGCTGTGCAAAGCGCTGTTCGGCGCCAGCGCCGTGCAGCTCGAGCGCGGCGAACTGCGCGGGCAACCCTGGGCGCCGCGCGCGCCGCATCTGTCGGTCGAACAGGGATTGGCGCTGGTGCCGGAAGAGCGCCGCAAAGAAGGCATTTTTATCGATGAGGCGATCCCGATGAACCTGAGCGTCAGCGCCGACGACAGCTTCTCGCGCTGGAGCCTGTTCAGCCGGCGACAGGAACTGCGCTGGGCGCGCGAGATCATGCAGCGCCTGAACATTCGCGCCTCCGGCCCGCAACAGCGGCTGGCGCGCCTGTCCGGCGGCAATCAACAAAAAGTGGCGATCGGCAAATGGCTACGCGGCGACGCCGAGGTGCTGATCTTCGATGAGCCGACCAAGGGCGTGGACATCAAGGCCAAGCGGGAACTGTTCAGCCTGATCGACGGCCTGGCGCGCGCCGGCAAAGGCGTGATTTACGCCTCCGGCGAGTTTGCCGAACTGGTTGGCCTGTGCGATCGCATCTGCGTGCTGTGGGACGGCCGCATCGTGGCGGAGCTGCACGCCGCCGACATCGACGAAGAAACCTTATTGCTCTATTCCACCGGAGGAACCCCTGCGTGAGTAAAGAATTTGCCCTGCGGCCAGCGCTGCCCTGGCGTCAACAGCTGTTCGATTTCCTCTACAAATGGGGCATGCTGCTGACCGTCGCGGCGCTGATCGCCCTGTTCGGCCTGGCGTCGGACAACTTTCTCGACGCCAACAACATCATCAATATCCTGCGTTCGATCGCCATCGTGACGGTGATCGCCATCGGCGTCTCTCTCTCGCTGTCGGTCGGCGGTTTCGATCTGTCGGTCGGTTCGACCGCCTCGTTGGCCAACGCGCTGGTGATTTCGCTGTTCGTCTGGCACGGGTTCGGCACCACCGGCGCCATTGTGGTGACGCTGTTGCTGTGCACGCTGGTCGGCCTGTTCAACGCCCTGCTGATCGTGGTGTTCAGAATTCCCGATATGCTGGCGACGCTGGCCAGCCTGTTCGTGATCCAGGGCGTGGCGATGACCTACAGCTACGGCGGCTCCATCACCCAAAACATGGTGCTGCCGAACGGCGACATGGCGGAAGGCCTGATCCCGGAGATGTTTTCCGCCCTCGGTCAGGTGCCGGTGATCGTGCTGATCATGCTGGCGGTCACCGTGGCGGTGCAGCTGTTCCTGTCGCTGACCAAGCACGGCCGCCGCATGTATGCCATCGGCGGCAACCCCGAGGCTGCGCGCCTGTCGGGCATTCGCACCGTACGTTACAGGGTGGCCGCTTACGTCATTTCTTCTTGGCTGGCGGCGCTTGGCGGCATCCTGTTGGCGTCACGTATCGGTTCTTCGCAGGTCAACGCCGGCGGCGGCTATCTGATGGATGCGGTGGCGGCGGCCTACATCGGCTTCTCGCTGGCCGGCTCCGGCAAACCCAATGCGCTCGGCACCCTGATCGGCGCGGTGATCCTCGGCGTGCTGCAAAACGGCCTGGTGATGCTCTCGGTGCCCTACTACGCCATGGACATTATCAAAGGCCTGGTGTTGGCGCTGGCGCTGGCCATCACCTATATCCAGAAACGCTGATCCTCTCCGGCGCACGTCCGCTGCGCCGCTTTTCCCTTTAATTCATCCGGTTACTCTTTCCCGTCAGAATAACAAGCATACAAATGATATGAATTATCATTAGCGTTTACATTCAGTAAAAAATCCTTACAATGGCCTCACGCAACGCTGACGAAGCGACGGATTTCTCAGCGAACGATGAATTATTTCATTAGAAATTCAATTGGTTAATTACTTTCACTTCAATCCAGGAAAGGTTTACCTCATGGAAACGCCACGTTACAGCAAGCTCGCCGCTCTGGTGATCGCCTCACTCAGCGCCACCGCCGCACTGGCCGCGCCGCAGGACGATACCCAAGACACCATGGTCGTCACCGCCTCCGGCTTCCAGCAAAAAATTCAGGACTCCGCCGCCTCCATCTCGGTGATCCCGCGCCAGCAGATCGAAGATAAGGCCTATCGCGACGTGACCGACGCGCTGAAAGACGTGCCGGGCGTAGTAGTCACCGGCGGCGCCAGCAGCAGCGACATCAGCATTCGCGGCATGTCTTCCAAGTACACGCTGATCCTGGTGGACGGCAAGCGCGTCGACACCCGCAGCACCCGGCCGAACAGCGACAACGCCGGCATCGAACAGGGCTGGCTGCCGCCGCTGGAAGCCATCGAGCGCATCGAAGTGGTGCGCGGGCCGATGTCTTCACTGTACGGTTCCGACGCCATGGGCGGGGTGATCAACGTCATCACCCGAAAAACCTCCCGTACCGAGTGGAAAGGCTCGCTGCACGGTGACGCCACCCTTCAGGAAAACCGCGATTCCGGCGATCTGTTCCAGACCAACGCCTACGCCTCCGGCCCGCTGGTTGAAGGCCTGCTGGGCCTGCGGGTCAACGGCCTGCTGTCGCGCCGCGCGGAAGATAAAATCGTCAACGGTTACAACGAACAGCGCATGCGCAGCGGCACCGCGGTGTTCACCCTGACGCCGGACGAGAAAAACGAATTCGACTTCGAAATCGGCCGCTCGCTGCAGGACCGCAACAGCACGCCGGGCAAATCGGTGGTGGCGGAACGCTGCAGCAAAGGCAAATGCACCCCAACCGAAGTCAGCGAAAACCTGTATACGCGCACCAACTACGCGCTGACCCACAACGGCTATTACGATTTCGGCAACTCCACCAGCTACATTCAACGCGAAGAAACCGGTAATCCGGGCCGTAACATGAAGGCCTACAACACCATCTTCAACACCCAGAACCAGTTCGAACTGGGTTCCCATATGTTGAACCTTGGCGGACAGTATCGTTACGAGAAACTGGGCGATGGCGGTAACCAGCTTGAATCGGCTCAAGGCCTCAGCAAGCTGACACGCTGGAGCTGGGCATTGTTCGCTGAAGACGAATGGGCGCTGACCAACGACTTCAGCCTGACGACCGGCATCCGCATGGATCAGGACGAAAACTTCGGCAGCCACTGGACGCCACGCATGTACGGCGTCTGGCACCTGACCGAACAGTGGACGCTGAAAGGCGGCGTCTCCGCCGGTTACAAATCGCCGGATCTGCGCCAATCCTCCCCTAACTGGGGGCAGGTCACCGGCGGCGGCGTGCGTAAAGGCATCATCGTCGGCAACCCGGATCTGCAGCCAGAGAAGAGCCTGAGCGAAGAGATCGGCCTGATGTGGGATAGCCTGAAAGGCATCAACGCCGGCGTGACGGTCTTCAACACCGACTTTAAAGACAAAATCACCGAAGTGCGCCGCTGCGAAGACACGCCGGACTGTAAGATCGGTAACGATGTCTATGACTTTATCAGCGATCGCGTTAACGTCGACAAAGCCAATATGCGCGGCATAGAAGCCACCTTCGGCTGGCAGATCAACAAAGACTGGAAGTGGAACACCAACTACACCTACACCTCTTCCGAGCAGAAGAGCGGCGAGTTCCAGGGCAAGGCACTCAACCAGATGCCGAAGCACATGCTGAATACCGTGCTGGACTGGCGTGCCACGCAGGACCTCAGCCTGTGGTCGCGCGTTAACTTCCGCAGCAAAACCTCACAGTATCTGAGCCGCACCTCGATGGCGACCAGCACGCCGTCCTACACCTTCGTCGATGCGGGCCTGAGCTACCAGGCGGCGAAAAACCTGCAGCTGACCGGCGGGGTTTACAACATCCTCGACAAAACCGTGGATTACGATCACTTCCGCACTACGCTGGACGGCCGCCGTTATACCGTCGGCATGACCTACAACTTCTGATGCCCCCGGGCGCGCGCTGCGCGCCCTTTTCATTCCATCACCGTGAGGAAGCCCCATGAAATTACGCCGCTCCCCCCTGATGATCGCCCTGCTGGCCACGATGGCGCTGGCGGGTTGCCACAGCAAAACCGACGCGCCGGCGGCCCCGGCCACCGTCAATGTCCAGCACCTGAACGGCAGCACCGAGGTGAAAAAACACCCACAGCGCATCGTGGTGCTGGATTACGCCTCGCTGGAAACGCTGCAGCTGCTGGGCGTCGAGCCGCTGGCGCTGCCCGGCAACCGCAAGAACTTGCCGGATAACCTGAAGCGCTATCAGGACGACAAATACCTCAATGCCGGTACCCTGTTCGAGCCGGATATGGCCGTGCTGCGCGCCGCCAAACCGGATCTGATCCTGATCGCCGGCCGGGCGTCCAAGGCCTATGACGAGCTGAACGCGCTGGCGCCGACGTTGAACATGTCCGTCGATCCGCAGGATCAGTTGGGCAGCCTGAAACAGCGCACGCTGCAGTTGGGTGAGCTGTTCGATAAGCAGCAGCAGGCGCAGGCGGCGGTCGATAAGCTGGATGCGCAGATCGCCGCGGTCAAACCGCAGGCCGCCCAGGCCGGGCACGGACTGGTGGTGCTGTTCTCCGGCGGCAAGATCAGTGCTTACGCCCCCAAGAGCCGTTTCAGCTTCGTCTATGACGCCCTCGGCTTCTCGTCTGCGTTGCAGTCCGACGAGAAAGACGTGCGCGGCAACAAACTGACGCCTGAGCAGGTGGCCAAACTGAATCCGGACTGGCTGTTCGTTATCGACAGAGACGCCGCGACCGGGCGGCCGAACGCGGTGGCGCCGCAGAAGATCCTTACCGGCACCGCGCTAAAGAAAACCACGGCGGTGAAAAAAGGCCAGGTGGTTTACCTGCCGGCGGCCGAGGTCTATCTGTCCGGCGGCATCGTCACCGCCCAGCACGTTGTTGAACGCGTGAGCGAGGCGCTCAATCACACTGCACGATAAAGAAAGCCCGGCGATGCCGGGCTTTTTTCTGGATTAAATCGTCGGCTGATTTACCAAGCCGTCTATCAGCACCTGCGGCGTGCCCTGCGAGCAGCGTTCGATACGCCCGCGCACGCCGTAGACCCGTGCCAGGCTCTGCGGCGTAATCACCTGATCCGGCGCGCCGTCGGCGATCAGATCGCCATCCTGCAGCATCAGCACGTGGTCGCCGTGACGCAGTGCGATATTGATGTCATGCACCACCACCACCGTCACGATGTTGCGCTTGCGGGTTTCGCGGCGTACCAAATCCATCACGTGGAACTGATAGTTGAGATCGAGCGCGCTCAGCGGCTCATCCAGCAACAGCAGAGAAGGCTGGCGGATCAGCGACTGCGCCAACCCCACCAGCTGTTTCTGGCCGCCGGACAGCTGATCGAGATAGCTCAGCGCCAGGTGGGCGATGCCCAGCTGTTCCAGCAAAGCCATCACTTCCGCTTCGCTGCCGGCGTTGCTGCGACCGCCCGAGGCGCGCTGCGCCACGATGATCGACTCCAGCACGTGCAGATGCACCCCGGCGGGCAGCGACTGCGGCAGGTACACCACCTTCTCCGCCCGACGGGCGAACGGCATCTGCATCAGATCGCCGTCGTCCAGCCACAGCTTGCCCTGCGCCGGGTTCAGCCCGGCCAGTGAACGCAGCAGCGTCGATTTGCCGCTGCCGTTCGGCCCCAGCAGCACGGTGATTTGCCCACGCGGCAGCATCGGCACCGAGAGATCGTCAATCACCTGGCGTTTCGGGTAGCCCGCCGAGAAGTTTTCTATCCGCAAGCCCTGATTCATACGTTCCCCCGGTGGCGCAGAATAATGCTCAGGAAGAACGGCACCCCGACCAGCGACGTCACGATACCCACCGGAATGATCACCCCAGGCACCAGGTTTTTCGACGCCACCGAGGCCATCGACAGCACCAGAGCGCCGATCAGCGCGCTGGCCGGCAGATAGAAACGATGATCTTCGCCGAAGATCATGCGGGCGATATGCGGCGCCACCAGGCCGATAAAGCCGATTGGCCCGACGAAGGCCACCGCCAGCGCCGAGAGAATGCTGATGCGCAGCAGCGTGGTCAGCCGCAGGCGACGCACGTCGATGCCGAAGCTCACCGCCCGGTCTTCACCCAGGCGCAGCGCCGTCAGTTTCCACGAGCTCATCATCGACAGCGGCAGCAGCACGGCGAACACGCCGAACAGAATGCCCAGCTTATCCCATGAAGCGCGCGCCAGGCTGCCCATGGTCCAGAACACCAGCCCCTGCAGCGTGTCCTCGCTGGCGATGAACTGCATCATCGAAACCAGCGCGTTGAAGGTAAATACCAGCGCGATGCCGAACAGCACCACGCCGGAGGTGGCGACCCGCGTCCAGCGCGTGATGCCGTCGAGCATCAGCGCGGCGAACAGCGCAAAGATAAAGGCGTTGGCGGAGATGAACCACTGATCGGGAATCCCCGGAATGCCGATGCCGAGCACGATCGCCAGCGCGGCGCCAAAGGCCGCGGCGGAAGACACGCCGAGAGTAAAGGGGCTGGCCAGCGGGTTATTCAGGATGGTCTGCATTTCCGCCCCGGCCAGGCCGAGCGCAAAGCCCACCACCACCGCCATCAGCGCATACGGCAAGCGGATATCCCAGACGATCACTCGCGTACCGGCGTCGGCCGCGGCGGGGTCAAGCAGCGTTTGCCATAAGGATGCCAGCGACAGGCCGGAGGGCCCCATGGTGAAATCCAGCAGCAGCGAGCCCAGGATCGCCAGTGCCAACACGCCCATCATCAACAGGCGATGGCGAAGAATATGCTGATAACGCCCCATCACGCCGGCGTCGGGTTGCCCCTTGGCTTCAGTCATGGGATCGGTGGATACGCTCATTAGTTAAGATACCTGTTGCAACCATGATGACAGCGGCGCGAAAGCGGCCGCCGTGAACCGGAAAGTGCACGCAGACCGCCCGCGCGCAGCCGTTAACAATAAAACAAACGATAATACTTATCAATCATATCAATAGGTGAAAACGGCGTTGTCGAAATGTAATAATTTGTTTTTACTCGCCATTTTTCAACCCCTCGCGTTTCCTCCCTTCACCGCCATTAGGTTAATTATTCTGAAAATTATTCCTGATCCGACCAGACTCTGACAAAACACGAAAAAACCACATAGAATCCAGAACCACGGCACCGCGCGTGCAAAAAACTTCAGGCTGCCGCAAGAGCGGCCTTATTGACGAGGCAGTAATGAGAAGTCCATCTCCGGCGGTAACGCCCAAACGTCCTGCGCTGCTGAACTGGCTGTTATACAGCCCGCTGCACGCCGATGACGAGCCGTTTCAACGCCAGCTGCGGCTCACGTTGACGCCCTCTCCTCTCACCCCCTGGCTGAATGCCGCGGGGCCGGCCGCGCTGCTGGTGGGGTACGCCTGGCTGAGCCAGCGGCCGATCGGCATCGGCTTGCTGCTGCTGTTGCTGCTGTTGACCGCCGGGCGCGCCTGGCTGGCGCGCCGACGTCAGCCTGCCTGGCCGAACGCCATGCTGGTGACGGTGCTGCTGTGGGCGCTACTGGTCGGCGCCAGCGCCGCCCTGGCGATGCTGTCGGGCCGCTTCGTGCTGATCCTGTTCGCCGGTCTGACGATCACCGCCCTGGCCTGCTGGCTGATGCAGCGTCACGCCGCCGCCCCGCGCTTCGCGCTGCTTGAAGTGATCGTACTGACGCTGCCCTATCTGCTGGCGGCCCCGCTGTCACGGGTGCAAAACCTGTTTATCCTGGCGGATCTCGCCCCGCTGTGGCTGGTGCTGGCCCATGGCATGATCGCTCGCTATCACCGCCAATTGGTGCAGCGCGTCACGCTGGCGTGGGAAAAGCAGCTGGCGTCACACCGCGATCGCCTGACCGGCTTCCTCAACCGCGCGGGGGGCGAAGCGGTGATGCGCAGCATCTGCCGCCCCGGTTCGACGCAGCCGATCTCCCACCTGTTCATTCTTGAATTCGGCCCGCTGGCAGCGCTCTACCAAAGCCACGGCGTCCAGATCGGCGACGACGTACTGCGCACCGTCGGCGAACGCCTCAAGACGCTGATCCGCCCCAGCGACTACGTCTGCCGCTATACCGGCGGTCTGTTTTTGATTCTGGTGCACGATCTGCCCTACGGGGCGGAAAGCGAGTTCCTGGCGCGCATTGTGCCGCCGCTGGAGGCGCCCTACGATTTTGGCGCGTTCGGCGAGGTGAACATGCAGCTTAGCGCCGGCATTCTGGCGTTGACGCAGGATTACGCGACGGTGGACAGTTTGATGAGCTCGGCGCAGCAGGCGCTGGCGGAAGCCAAAGGCGGGAAAAAGTAACATAAAACGCGGCGGGAGCCCCCGCCGCGTATCACTCACCGAAAATTACTTCACGTCCATCTTCGGGAATTCCATTTCGCTGTACTTCACCACACGGGTGCCGCGCGACAGCTTGTAGCCGAACCAGATCAGCAGGAACAGCGGGATGCCGATGTAGGTCGCGGTCACGCCGTACCAGTCGATCTTGTCTTGCAGGAAGGCCTGATAGTTCTGGCCCAGGGTGATGATCAGGCACAGCACGAAGGCGAAGATCGGCCCCAGCGGGAAGAACCCGGAACGGTACGGCAAGTCGTTCAGATCGCGCCCCTGCAGCATGTAACCGCGACGGAAGCGGTAGTGGCTGATGGCGATGCCCAACCAGGCGATGAAGCCGGTCATGCCCGAAGTATTCAGCAGCCACAGATAAACCGACTGGTTGCCAAACATCGACGTCAGGAAGCACAGGCCGGCCACCACGCAGGTCGCATACAGCGCGTTGCGCGGCACGCCGCCTTTCGACAGCTTGGCGAAGATGCGCGGTGCCTTGCCTTCCGAGGCCAGAGTGAACAGCATGCGGGTAGACGCGTACATACCCGAGTTACCGGCGGAAAGCACCGCCGTCAGGATCACCGCGTTCATCACCGCCGCCGCCGACAGCAGGCCGGCATGCTGGAACACCAGGGTGAACGGGCTGACGCTGATGTCTTTCACGTCATTGCGCAGCAGGCTCGGATCGGTGTACGGAATGATCAGGCTGATGATCAGAATGGCGAAGATATAGAACAGCAGGATACGCCAGAACACCTGACGCACCGCGCGCGGGATGTTTTTGCCCGGGTTTTCCGACTCGCCGGCCGCGATGCCGATAAGTTCGGTGCCCTGGAACGAGAAGCCGACGATCATCGCCACGCCGATCATCGCCGAGAAGCCGCCGGCGAACGGCGCGTCTCCTATCGTCCAGTTCTGCCAGCCGGCGTGTTCGCCGCCCTTCAGAATGCCGACGATCATCAGCACGCCGACGGCGATGAAGATAATCACGGTGCTGACCTTGATCAGCGCGAACCAGTATTCCGCCTCGCCGAACCCTTTCACCGAAATGTAGTTCAGCAGGAACATCAGGCCGAGGAACAGCGCGCTCCAGATCCAACCCGGCGTGTCCGGGAACCAGTAACTCATCACCAACTGCGAGGCCACCAGGTCAACCGCGATGGTCACCGCCCAGTTGTACCAGTAGTTCCAGCCCAGCGCGAAGCCGAAGCCTTCTTCCACGTATTTGGCGCCGTAGGTGGAGAATGAACCGGAGACCGGCATAAAGGCCGCCAGTTCGCCCAGGCTGGTCATCAGGAAATACACCATCAAACCGATCAGAGCGTAAGACAACAGTGCCCCGCCGGGGCCTGCCTGAGAAACCGTGGCGCCCGAGGCGACGAACAGACCGGTGCCGATGGAGCCGCCGATGGCGATCATGGTCAAATGCCGGGCTTTCAGCTCGCGGCGCAATCCGGGTGCTTGCTGCCCCGATGTTTTTATATCCTGCTGAGCCATTCGTTCCCTATCTATCTGCTCTTCGAAAAATGAGGGCGGATTGTAACAAATACCCGCCGGTGAACTAGCAACATTGCACTGATATAAGATAGCTTCATAATTCAGAGGCAATTATTAGCCGCGGCCCTTATGGCCTTACTTACTCTCATTAATGTGAGCGCGCGCAGATTTTTATGCTTTTTCAGGCCTGCGCGGCGATAGAAGGCGTGACGCGCTGCCGATTACAGCGCGCAATAGCTGAGAAAACGCTGCAACGCGTTGGAGATGTGCTTTTGCCGATGGCGAATCAGGTACAGGGTGCGACGCAGCGGCGGCAGCGGAAGCGGCAGTTCCACCAGCGCGCCGCTGGCAAGCTGTTCGGCCACCACCCGCCGCGACAGGCAGCTGATGCCGATACCGTGCCGCACCGCGTGCTTGATCGCCTCGGAGTTGCCCAGCTCCATCACCAGCTGGAAATGTGGCAGATGCGCCAACAGCAGATGATCCAGCACCTCGCGAGTGCCCGAACCGCGCTCGCGCAGGATCCAGGGCGCATTGGCCAATGCCTCCAGCGTCGGCGGCTCGCGGGTCAGCGGGTTATCCGGCGCGGCGAACACCACCAGCTCGTCCTCCAGCCACGGCTGCGTCACCAGCTCCGGCATATGGCAAGGCCCCTCGATCAATCCCAGATCGACGCGAAAATCCGCCACCGCCACGATCACGTCCTGGCTGTTGCCGACATTCAGCTCCAGCGGCGCGGCCGGAAAATCCCGGCGGTAACGGGCGATCATCTCCGGCAGCATGTAGTTGCCGATGGTGCTGCTGGCGGCGATGCGCAGCGCCCCGCCGTCATGGCGAAACAGCTGCTCGATCTCCCCCGCCTGTTCCAACAGCGCCAGCGCTTTGGGATACAGCAACCGGCCATGTTCGTTGATCACCAGCCGTTTGCCGACGCGATCGAACAGCTGCACGCCCAGCTGCCCCTCCAGATCCGCCAGTGCCGCGCTGACCGCCGACTGCGACAGCGCCAGCACCACCGAGGCCTGAGTGGTCGAACCGCTTTTCAGCACTTCGGTGAAGACTTCCAGTTGACGCAACGTGATATGCATAGCTGTCCCGGTATTGAAAGAAGGTTCCGTCAGAGAACCAAAATATGATGTCGGCATGATGTGGGCGACCCGATCAGGCCATCCTGTTTACGGCCCGATCGGCGTTACTTGCCCAAAGCGACCAGCTGCGCCGCGGCGGCCAGCACCGCCTCGCGCGGCGTGCCGGTTTCGTCCCGCTGTATTAATTGCAGCATCGCCACCAGGCGATCGCGATCGACCGCTTTGTTCTCTTCAATCAAACGCCGCACCGCGCGGCCCACTTCCAGGTCTATCTGCTCTCTGCGTTGATCGTCGATATCCATCGCCTGCTCCTGTTCAGTTGGAAAATTGACGGCGGCTCGCCGCGCCTCCCTCACCCTAGCCGCAATGCGGCTTTATGCCAATGTCTGAACGCATACCACTTATTCAGATAGGTTATAAATATATAATCAATTTCTCTTTTATTCAGCCCAAACGTACTCTTAGCGGCAAGAAACAGACTGAAGGACTGACTTTTATGGCGACTGATACCACTCACACTTATCCCGAGCGACGCTTTCCGCTGTTCGGCCTGCCGCGGCTGGTGCCGGGGCTGCTGCTGACCGGCGCGCTCACCGCGCTGGCCGTCTGGGCCGGCGATATTCCCTGGGTGGCGGAGCTGGGGCTGGGGGCGCTGACGCTGGCGATCCTGCTCGGCATTCTGGTGGGCAACACGCTGTATCCGCGCTGGCAAACCGCTTGCCACAGCGGCGTACAGCTGGCTAAACAGCGTCTGCTGCGTTTGGGCATTATCCTTTATGGCTTCCGGCTGACCTTTCAGCAGATCGCCGACGTGGGCGCCAGCGGCATCATCATCGACGCGCTGACCCTGACCACCACCTTCCTGCTGGCCTGTTGGCTCGGCAAAAAAGTGTTCGGCATCGACAGCCAGACCGCGATACTGATCGGCGCCGGCAGCAGCATTTGCGGCGCGGCGGCGGTGATGGCCACCGAGCCGGTGCTGAAGGCCGACTCCAGCAAAGTGGCGGTGGCGGTCTCGACCGTGGTGGTGTTCGGTACTCTGGCGATCTTCGCCTACCCGTGGCTGTATCAGTTGAATGAACACTTCCAGTGGCTGCCGTTCAGCCAGGAAACCTTCGGCATCTACGCCGGCTCCACCATTCACGAAGTGGCTCAGGTGGTCGCCGCCGGGCACGCCATCAGCCCTGACGCCGAAAACGCGGCGGTGATCGCCAAGATGATTCGCGTGATGATGCTGGCGCCGTTCCTGCTGCTGCTGTCGGGCTACATCAGCCGCGGCGGCGAAGGTAAGGCGGAAAAATCCGCCATCACCATTCCATGGTTCGCCGTGCTGTTTATCGCCGTCGCCGGGCTGAACTCCTTCAACCTGCTGCCGGCCACGCTGGTGCGTCACCTGATCACCGCCGACACCTGGATGCTGGCGATGGCGATGGCGGCGCTGGGGCTGACCACCCACATCAGCGCCGTGCGCCAGGCCGGGATGAAACCGATTCTGTTGGCTACGCTGCTGTTCGTCTGGCTGCTGGTCGGCGGCGCCGCGATAAATCAGCTGGTGCAACACTGGTTCTAATCTCCCCTTCTGCGGCCCGCTTCGGCGGGCCGCATTTATTCCGCCCGCCATCAATGCCATAATGTCACCGATAACACAGGAGAATGAAGATGAAGTTTGTCGGTGCACATGTCAGCGCGTCAGGCGGCGTGGATCAAGCGGTTATCCGCGCGCACGAATTGGAGGCGACCGCGTTCGCCCTGTTCACCAAAAATCAGCGTCAATGGAAGGCCGCGCCGCTGGCCGCCGACGTGATCGATAAGTTCAAGAGCGCCTGCGCCCAGTACGGCTTCGGGCCGGGGCAGATCCTGCCGCACGACAGCTACCTGATCAACCTTGGGCACCCGGTGGCCGACGCGTTGGAAAAATCGCGCGAAGCGTTTATCGACGAGCTGCAGCGCTGCGAACAGCTGGGGCTGACGCTGCTGAACTTCCACCCAGGCAGCCACCTGCTGCAAATCGATGAAGACAAGTGCCTGGCGCGCATCGCCGAATCGATCAACATCGCGCTGGATAAAACCGCCGGCGTGACGGCCGTGATCGAGAACACCGCCGGTCAGGGCAGCAATCTGGGCTTCAAATTCGAACACCTGGCGGCGATCATCGACGGCGTGGAAGACAAAAGCCGCGTCGGCGTCTGCATCGATACCTGCCACGCCTTCGCCGCCGGCTACGATCTGCGCACCGAAGAAGAGTGCGAGCGCACCTTTAAGCAGCTTGGCGACATCGTCGGTTTCAACTACCTGCGCGGCATGCACCTGAACGACGCCAAGAGCGAGTTCAACAGCCGCGTCGATCGTCACCACAGCCTGGGGGAAGGCAACATCGGTAAAACGGTGTTCAGCTACATCATGCGCGATCCGCGTTTCGACAATATTCCGTTGATTCTGGAAACGGTAAACCCGGATATCTGGGCCGAAGAGATCGCCTGGCTGAAGGCGCAGCAGTAACCCTCCCCTGGCCGCTCGCCTAAGCGCGGGCGGTTTCCTTCACCGCGTGCTCCGCCGCCAGCATGGCGCTGAACTGACGCAGCGTTTCTTCATCCAGGCCCGCAGCCCTGAACACCGCGGTGGTAAAGCTGACCGGCGACGATCCCGGCGCCGTAATGACCCGGTCATCCGCCACGGCGGCGGCGCTCGCAACGAAACGGCGCTGCCCGGTATAGCCCGCCACATGGCGCGTCAAAAACTCGGCATCGTTGGAGGTGTGCGCCCTGCCGTTCAACAGGCCGGCCCGCGCCAACGCCAGCGTTCCGCCGCAAATGCCCGCCACAGTCGCGCCGCGTTGCAGCTGCTCGTTGAGCAGCGCGCTGATATCCGGCGCCCGCTCGGTTTCCCACAGGGTGCCGCCGACCACCACCAGCACCTCGGGGCACCAATCCGCCAATACGGCGACGCCGCGAGCCACTTCCACCGTCAACCCGCCCTGTGAGCGAAGCTTTCCGGCCTCCGGCGCAAAAAACGCCACATCCAAGCCATAAAACGGCCCGCCAACGCCGGCGATAAGCGCGTATTCCCAATCGGCGAAACCGGATGTCAGTACGATCGCCACTTTTTTAGCCACTGATGAATCTCCTTGAGTCATTCCTTGTTCGCAGGAACAAAGTCGCGCTATCAGCGTAGAAAGCATTGTGATTTTTGGCTAGGGGTAAATCGTGCTAACCGACTAAGACACAAACAAAAACGCGCAGCTCGAGGCTGCGCGTTTTGCGGTATCGGCAAGGCTTACGCCGCGGCGGCTACCGGCGCTTCAGCACGTTTCAGCAGGGCGTACGCCACCCCCGCCAGCAGCGTGCCTGCAGCGATCGCCACCAGGTACAACAGCACCGGCGAAATCGCGCCCGGGATCAGCAGCACGAACAGCCCACCGTGCGGCGCCATCAGTTTGGCGCCGAAGGCCATCGACAGCGCGCCGGTCAGCGCCCCGCCGGCAATGCAGCACGGCAGCACGCGCATCGGATCGCGGGCGGCGAATGGAATCGCCCCTTCGGTAATAAAGCACAGCCCCAGCACCAACGCCGCCTTGCCGCCTTCCTGTTCGGATTTCGGGAACTTGCGGCGCGCCAGCAGCGTCGCCAGCCCCATCGCCAGCGGCGGTACCATGCCCGCCGCCATGATCGCCGCCATCGGCGCATACACCGAGGAGCTGAGCAGCGCGACGCCGAACGCGTAGGCCGCTTTGTTCACCGGGCCGCCCATGTCGGTGCACATCATGCCGCCGAGGATTGCGCCCAGCAGCACTGCGTTGGCGGTGCCCAGCGATTGCAGCCAATGGGTCAGGCCTTCCATGATCTTCGCCACCGGCGTGCCGACCACGTAAATCATGATAAGGCCGGTGATCAGGCTGGCAACCAGCGGAATGATCAGGATCGGCTTCAACGCTTCCATGCTTTGCGGCAGGCGCAGCTTGCTGCTGATCGCCTTGGCGACGTAACCCGCCAGGAAGCCGGCGATGATACCGCCGAGGAAACCGGCGCCGGTGCTCACCGCCAGCATGCCGCCGATCAGGCCCGGCGTCAGCCCCGGACGATCCGCGATGGAAAAGGCGATGAAACCGGCCAATACCGGCACCATCAGCGCGAAGGCGGAGCCGCCGCCGATCTGCATCAGCGCCGCCGCCAGCGTGCCTTTGACTTCAAACGCCTTGATGCCGAACACGAACGACAGCGCGATGCACAACCCGCCTGCCACCACCATCGGCAGCATGTAAGACACGCCGGTCAGCAGGTGGCGATACGGGCCGTTGCCCTCTTTCTTTTTCGCCGCCGGCGCCGCGTTGCCGCGCTGCTGCGGCTGAAACACTTCCGCCTCGGCCTGCGCCTTGTCCAGCTCCTGGGCGGTTTTCTTCAGCGCCAGGCCGGTCGAAGTACGATACATCGGCTTACCGGCAAATTTGTCCAGATCCACTTCGATGTCCGCCGCGACGATCACCAAATCCGCCGCCGCCACTTCTTCCGGAGTGATAGCGTTGCCGGCACCCACGGAGCCGCGCGTTTCCACCTTCACCCACCAGCCGCGCTTCTTCGCTTCGCTTTCAATGGCTTCGGCCGCCATAAAGGTGTGCGCCACGCCGGTCGGGCAGGCGGTGATCGCCACGATGCGTTTTTGCCCGGCGGCTTTCACCGCCGCCGCCTGCGGCGCCTGATAGGTTTCAGCTTCGGCCTTGGCCCGTGCCAGAAAAGCCTCCGGTTCACGCACCGCCTGCTCTACCTCACCCACATACACCAATTTGCCGTTCAGCCCGGCGTCAGCAGGCGCAGTCTGCCCTGCCACCACCACCAGTTCGGCATCCTGCAGCGACTCGACCAGCGTCAGGCCGGTTTTGGCCGCGGCAGCCTCCAGCATGCGTTTCGCCAGGTGGCCACGGGCCTGCCCCAACGAACTGTCTACCATCAGCAGCGTTTTCATTCTGCCTCCTGCTATTGATTGAAAGGTTTCAGATCGACGCGCGCCATCATCGCGGCCAACTGGGGACGATCGGTCACGCCGACGTTGCTCTGGCTGACCGCCAGCGCCGCTACTGCCGTGGCCAAACGCAGGGTGTGTTCGCTGGATTCGCGCATCAACAGGCCGTAAATCAGGCCGCCGACCATCGAATCGCCGGCACCCACGGTGCTGACCACCTCACAGGACGGCGGTTTGGCGATCCAGGCGCCGGAAGCGTTAACCCACAGCGCGCCTTCCGCACCGAGGGAGATCACCACGTGGGCGATGCCCTGCTCGCGCAGCGCATGCGCGGCCTCGACCACGTCCGCCAGCGCCGGCAGCGGGCGGCCGGCCCAGATTTCCAGCTCGCGGCGGTTCGGTTTGACCAACCACGGCGAGGCCTTCAGCCCGGCGACCAGCGCTTCGCGGCTGCTGTCGAAAATGATGCACGGGCACTTGGCGCGCAGCTGGGTCATCCAGTCGGTAAACGCATCGGGATCGACGCCGGCCGGCAGGCTGCCGCTCACCGCCACCATATCGAACTGGCCCAGCCAGCTCAGCGAGTCGCTGACGAAACGATCCCAGTCCTGCGGCGTGACTTCAAAACCGGAGAAGTTAAAGTCGGTCACTTCGCCGTCTTTTTCCGTCAGCTTGACGTTGATACGGGTGCGGCCCGGCACCACCTGGAAGCGGTTGGCGATCCCCAGATCGCTGAACAGCAGCTGGAAACCGTCCTGATTGTCTTTGCCCAGGAAGCCGCCGACGGTGACGTCGATGCCTAAATCCTTCAACACCTTGGCGACGTTGATGCCCTTACCGGCAGCGTGCAGGCCGGCGGTTTTTACCCGGTTGACTTCCCCGCGCTCGATCTGCGGGCAGAAACCCACCAGATCGTACGCCGGGTTCAAGGTGATCGTTGCTACTCTTCTGCTCATGCTGCGCCCTCGCCCAGTCCTTCATTAATCGCTTCGCCGATCGCCTTCAGCGCGGCTTCAGCATCTTCTCCATTGGCGGTAAAGCGCAGGTGGTGCCCTTTCTTCACGCCCAGTGCCACCACCTTCATCAGGCTGCGCCCGTTGGCCGGCTTGCCGCTGCCGTCCAGGTTGGTGACGGTGATGTCACTGTTGAAACTTTTAATCACGTTAACCAGCGCCGTGCCCGGCCGCGCGTGCAGACCGTGCTCGTTGCGGATCACGAACTCGGCGCTCAGCACGCTGCTCTCCTCGGCCACTTCGCTGGTCAGCAGCGCCAGCACGCCGGCGGCATCCGCCTTCAGCAAGCGTTCAGCTTTATTGTCCAGCAGTAGATCGCTGAGGTAGTTGAGCACCGCCAGCGGCTGCGCGTCGGCGACCGACACCGTCAGCAGCAGCGCCACCGGCTCGCCGTCTTCCACGAAAGCCTGCGCCGGTCGGCTGACGGTGGCCGCGCTGGCCAGGTTGCCTTCAACGCTGTCGCTCAGCCAGATACCCTGCCCCAGGTTCAGCGGCTTACGGGTGATAACATCGCTGACGAACTGCGCATTGACCGCACCGACCTTTTGCAGCCGGCCGGCGTTCAGCGCCTGCAGCGTCATCAGGCTGTCGGCCGCGACGTCGAGCGCAATCAGCGAGACGTCGAACTGGAATTCGGCGCTCTGCTGCTCGCCCATCAACAGGCTGCGCAGCTCTTCCGCAGAGGTGGTTTTCGCCAACCGCTCCGCCACGCTGTCATCGCTCAGCACGTGGGTGAGCTGACGCAGCAGCGCCAAATGCTCGTCGGAACGGGCGGCGATGCCGATCGCTACATAGGCGGTCTGGCCTTCTCCCCAGGTGATGCCCTGCGGGAACTGAAACACCTGCACGCCGGTTTTCAACACCAGATCACGGGTATCGGTGGTGCCGTGCGGAATGGCGATGCCGTTACCCAGATAGGTGGACGTCTGCAGTTCGCGCTGCAGCATGCCGTCTACATAGCCGGCGCTGACGCAGCCGGCTTCGGTCAGGGCGGCGGCCACCTGACGGATGGCCTCCTGCTTACCGGCAGCCGCGGCGCCCAGATGAATGTCTTGCGGTGACAACTGGAACATGATTCTCCTCTCCTGCTGAATTGAATCGTTTCAGCTTCATTGAGAAAAAGGAGCGCTATCCGCTGACCACAAGCGGCGGGATAACGCTGAAACGTTTCAAGGAGTGTGTGAGCAGCGCAAGGCGAAAGCAAGTTTTCTCCCTTTCGCCATTGCAGATTTTTGAGCTTACGCACACTTTCGCCGGCGCATTGGTCAGCGCCGGGGCAAAATGACATACTGGTGCTGAAACTTTGCTGACGGAGAAAAGCATGAACGTAGTGACGGGCGTCGGGGTGATCATCGTCAACCCGCAAGGCGAGATTTTGTTGGGCAAACGCTGCGGTTCCCACGCGCCCTTTTGGTCGATTCCCGGCGGCCATCTGGAGGCCGGGGAGACCTTCGAGCAGTGCGCCCAGCGCGAAATCGCCGAAGAGACCGGCTTGCTCATCGATCCGCCGCGCTTCGTGGGCGTCAGCAACAATCTGCAGACCTGGCGCGCCGAAGGCAAACACACGGTGTCTATCTGCCTGCAGGTGGCCCACCCCGGCGGCGCAGCCGAGCTGAAAGAACCGGAGAAATGCGCCGAGTGGCGCTGGTGCGCGCCTGAAGCCCTGCCGGAACCCCATTTCGAAGCCAGCCGCACCGCTATCCGCCTGTGGCTGAGCGGCCAGGCCTACCTGCCAGCGGTCTGATCCAATGCGAGCGCGTGCTGCGCTCGCTTCCCCTGCCGCATCGCTCCACCGTTATATAAATTAGAATATAACGCTATTTTTTGCGATATACGCCATTTTTTTGACTACGGATAACCCTATGGGGTTAACCCTCTTCTATCATTATCCCTGCAATCGACGTGGCATTCTGACCTCCGGTCGGCGGCCTTTTGGCAAGATTTTATTTTAAATTCATAATTATAAGCGGGTTTACCATGAGCAAAAAACTGACTGGCTTTGAAAAAAAGCGTCGGTGGGGATGGCTATGGCTTTTGCTGCTGGGGATTATCCTCGGCGCGGCGCTGTTGGCCGGGACCGCCACCGTATTCCATAAAACCAGCGATACCGCCTTCTGCGTTTCCTGCCACACCATGCAACAACCGTTGGCCGAATATCAGGGCAGCGTCCACTTCCAGAACACCAAGGGCATCCGCGCCGAGTGCGCCGACTGCCACGTGCCACACCAGCCGATCGATTATCTGTGGACCAAAATCCGCGCGGTGAAAGACATTTACGGCGAGATGGTCGGCACCATCGATACGCCGGAGAAATACGAAGCGCACAAGCTGGCGATGGCGCAGTCAGTCTGGAAAACGCTGAAAGAGAACGACTCGGCCACCTGCCGCTCCTGCCACAGCTATGACGCCATGGATATCACCGCCCAGCGCCCTGAAGCGCGCCTGCAGCACCCGGTGGCGATCAAACAGGGCGAAACCTGCATCGATTGCCACAAGGGCGTGGCGCATATCCTGCCGGACATGAGCGGCGAAACCCAGGCCGGCGCCGCCGAGCTGGCGAAGGCCGCGGCGTTGACCGCACCGGACGCCACCACCCTCTACACCATCGCCACCGAGCCGTTCTTCCTCGGCGCCAACGACAGCCATAACGCCGGCAACCTGATGCCGTCCACCGAAGTGCAGGTGGTCAAGCAGGATGGCGACAAAGTGCTGGCCACCGTCAGCGGCTGGCAGCAGGACGGGGTCAGCGAAGTGTTCTACGCCGCGCAGGGCAAACGCATCCTCAGCGTGCTGCTGGGTGAAGACGCACGCCAACAGCTGAAGACCGCCGCCACCCAGACCGATGCGGAAACCGGCCTGGTCTGGCATCAGGTTTCTCTGCAGGTGTGGCTGCCGCGCAAACAGTTGATTGACGATCAGCAAAAAATCTGGCGCTACGCCGCAGACATGATGTCGGCCAACTGCACCGGCTGCCACGGGCTGACCGCGCTCGATCGCTTCAACGCCAACCAATGGATCGGCGTCATCAAAGGCATGGCACCGCGCACTTCGCTGACGCAGGAACAGCTGCGCGTGCTGACGCAATACGTACAAAAACACGCCAGCGACATGCCACCTGCCGCACCGGCCAAGCTTTAAGGGAGAAGCGCAATGAGCAACCAACAACCGTTAACCATGAGCCGCCGCCGCTTCCTGACCGGCACCGCCGCGCTGGCCACCGCCCCGCTGCTGGCGGGCTTATGGCCCAAAGCGGCGCTGGCGCAGGCCATCAGCGAAGCGCTGCCGCAGTTCATCGTCTTGCGTCAGGCGCAGAAAGGCATTCTGACCGGCGCTCACTGGGGCGCGTTTGAAGCCATCGTGCAAGACGGTAAGATGGTCGGCGTACAGCCGGTGCAGGACGATCCGTATCCGAATGAGCTGATCACCATGGCGCCTTATCAGGTGCACGCCGAGAACCGCATCAAATACCCGATGGTGCGCAAAAGCTGGCTGGAGGGCGGCCCCGGCAGCCGCACCGAACTGCGCGGCCGCGACGAGTGGGTGCGCGTCAGCTGGGACAAAGCGACCGAGCTGGTGTGCAATGAGATCGTTCGCCTGCAAAAAGATCACGGGCCGCAGTCGATCTATGCCGGTTCCTACGGCTGGAAAAGCGTCGGCATGCTGCACAACAGCCGCACGCTGCTGCAGCGCCTGATGAACCTGACCGGTGGTTTCCTCGGCTACGCCGGCGACTACTCCACCGGCGCGGCGCAGGTGATCATGTCGCACGTGGTCGGTTCGATGGAGGTCTACGAGCAGCAGACCGCCTGGCCGAACGTGATCGAGAACAGCGAGCTGGTGATCCTGTGGGGCTGCAACCCGATGGTCACGCTGAAAAACAGCTGGAACGTGCCGGATCACGTCGGCCAGACCGGCTTCGAGGCGCTGAAGAAGAAAGGCACCCGGGTGATCAGCATCGATCCGGTGCACAGCGACAGCGCCAAGTTCGTCAATGCACAGTGGATCGCCCCGCGTCCTTATACCGACGGCGCGATGCTGATCGGCATCGCCCACACGCTGCTGACCGAGAAGCTGCATAACCCGGACTTCTTGAAAACCTACACCGTCGGCTTCGACAAGTTCCAGGCCTACCTGCTGGGCGAGAGCGACGGCGTGGCGAAAACCGCCGAATGGGCGGCCGACATCAGCGGCGTCGATGCCGATACGCTGCGCGGACTGGCGCGCGAGATGGCGAAACACCGCACCATGATCATGGGCGGCTGGGGCATTCAGCGCCAGCACCACGGCGAACAGCAGCACTGGCTGCTGGTGACGGTGGCGGCGATGCTCGGCCAGATCGGCCTGCCGGGCGGCGGCTTCGGCTTCAGCTACCACTATTCCTCCGGCGGCAGCCCGACCGCCAAAGGCGGCATCATCGCCGGCATCTCGGCCGGCAACGCGCCGAAGAACTCGCCGGCGCCGATCCCGGTGGCGCGCATCGCCGAATGCCTGAGCAATCCGGGCAAAACCATCGACTTCAACGGCGCCAAGGTCACCTACCCCGAGGTGAAAATGGTGTATGTGGCGGGCGGCAACACCTTCCACCAGCATCAGGACACCAATAACCTGGTCAAAGCCTGGCAGCGGCCGGACACCATCGTGGTCAACGAGCCTTACTGGACCGCCACCGCCAAGCATGCCGACATCGTACTGCCGGCCACCACCAGCTACGAGCGCAACGATCTGGAGATGGGCGGCGACTATTCGCAGCTCTACGTGTTCCCGATGCATCAATGCGTGCCGCCGCAGCACGAGTCGCGCAGCGACTTCGACATCTTCTCGGCGATGGCGGCCAGGCTGGGCGTGCAGGAAGCCTTCACCGAGGGCAAGGACGAAACCCAGTGGCTGAAAGGCATGTACGACGACATGAAGAACCAGGCGCGCGCCGCGCGGGTGGCGCTGCCGCCGTTCGATATGTTCTGGCAATCCAATAACTACGTGCGTTTCCCGGTGCCGGAGGCCAACACGCAGTGGGTGCGCTTTGCCGACTATCGCGACAACCCGCTGCTGAACCCGCTGGGCACGCCGTCGGGCAAGATCGAGATCTACTCCGACGCCATCGCCAAAATGCATTATGCGGATTGCCCCGGCATCCCGACCTGGATGCCGCCGCACGAGTGGTATCGCGGGCCGGAAGCGGCCAAATATCCGCTGTCGCTCAATACCGCGCATCCGACCAACCGGCTGCATTCCCAGCTCGACAACACGCCGCTGCGCGAGAAATACGCGGTGGCGGATCGTGAAGCGATCCTGATCCACCCGCAGGACGCGCAGCCGCGCGGCATCAGCGGCGGCGATCTGGTGCGGGCGTTCAACGATCGCGGCCAGATCCTGGTGGGCGCGGTGGTCAGCGAAGACGTGCGGCCCGGCGTGGTGCGCATCAGCGAAGGCGCCTGGTTCGATCCGGCCGATCCGGCGCAGCCCGGCTCGCTGTGCAAGAACGGCAACGTCAACTGCCTGACCTTCGACATCGGCTCTTCCAGCCTGGCGCAGGGCAACTGCGGGCAGATGGCACAGCTGCAGATCGAGAAGTATCAGGGGCCGGCGCTGAAAAACACCGCGCACGCGGTGCCACAAGGCGCCTGATTTATCGGCAAGTATCAGGGGCGCGGTGCGCCCCTTTTTTCTCGTCGCCGCGCGAAATATTCGCTTACCCTACGCCGCTGGATAGCGGTTTGCGTTTCTTTTCAACGGGCGTATGATGCGCGCGACCTCCCTTTTTCGACGAATTCTCAACCGCCATGCCGACTTCATCCGCAGTAACGCGACGCGCGCCCGACCTCACTTCGCTGGCCTTTTTGGCGGTGGCGTTCCTGACCGGCATCGCCGGCGCTTTGCAAACCCCGACGCTGAGTCTGTTTCTGGAAACCGAGGTCAAGGTGCGGCCAGCGCTGGTCGGGCTGTTCTTTACCGGAAGCGCGGTGATCGGCATTTTGGTCAGCCAGTTTCTCGCCGGCCGTTCGGATAAAAAAGGCGACCGCAAATCACTGATTTTCCTCTGCTGCATGCTGGGCGCGCTGGGGTTCACGCTGTTCGCCTGGAGCCGCAACTATTACCTGCTGCTGCTCGTCGGCGTACTGCTCACCAGCTTCGGTTCCACCGCTAACCCGCAGATGTTTGCGCTGGCGCGCGAGCACGCCGATCGCTCCGGACGCGAGGCGGTGATGTTCACCTCCATCATGCGCGCCCAGGTCTCCCTCGCCTGGGTGATCGGTCCGCCGATCGCCTTTGCGCTGGCGCTGGGATTCGGCTTCAAAACCCTGTATCTGGCGGGCGCGGCGGCCTTTGTGCTGTGTGGCCTGCTGGTGTGGCAGCGGTTGCCTTCGATGCCGAAGGCCGTGGCGGCGGGCGCCCCGCTGGCCGCGCCGCGCCAACATCGCCGCGATTCGCTGCTGCTGTTCGCCGCCTGCACCCTGATGTGGACCGCCAACAGCATGTACCTGATCACGATGCCGCTGTATGTGGTGCACGAATTGCGGCTGCCGGAACGGCTGGCCGGGATACTGATGGGCGCCGCCGCCGGGCTGGAGATCCCCATCATGCTGCTCGCCGGGCTGGCGGCGAAACGCTGCGGCAAGCGTTTCCTGATGCGCGTGGCGGTGGTCGCCGGCGTGCTGTTCTACGCTGGCCTGCTGTTTATCACCGGCAGCGGGCAACTCATCGCTCTGCAGCTGCTGAATGCGGCGTTTATCGGCGTGCTGGCGGGGATCGGCATGCTCTATTTCCAGGATTTGATGCCCGGTCAGGCCGGCACCGCCACCACGTTGTTCACCAATACCATCCGGGTGGGCTGGATCATTGCCGGCGCCCTCGCCGGCGCGGTGGCGGAAATCTGGCGCTATCATGCGGTGTTTTACGCCGCGCTGGCGATGGCGGCAGGGGCGACGCTGTGTCTGTGGAAGCTGAAGGAGGCTTAAGGCGCGGTGTCCGCTTCCAGCCTGGCGAGATAGATCAACGCCTGATCGCGGTGATCGTGGCACATGTCGCGGCTCGGCTGCAGGCTGCCGCACACCTTCGGCCGCAGCGGCGAATGAAACAGGCCGCAGCGCAGCTGTTCATCCAAATGAATGCAGCGGGTATTGGCGGGCTTGCCGTTCGGCATGCCGGGGATCGGGCTGGATATTGACGGCGCGATACAGCAGGCGCCGCAGTCGCTGCGACAGTCCATCAGCGCTACTCCTGGTGGGCTGGGGAAAAGAAGCGCGACAATAGCAGCCGCGCGCGGCTGCTGCCAGCAGAATCCCTGCGGCTCGGCGATCTTTACACACTTCTCGCGGCGGCTTGGCGCCGGTTTATTTAGCCACGTGGCGAATAAACGCCCAAAACATCTCATTTTAAAGATAAAAACGCGTGAAACGTGCAATCCCCCTGCTTTACATGCGTCATACACCCATGTACCATTGAGCTAGTACAAAAGAACCTCTTTCAGGAGCACACATGTCTACGGACACCATCCAGAAGCTGGCCCGCCCTTCCGTCCTCGGCGGCGCGATGATCATTGCCGGTACCGCCGTTGGCGCCGGCATGTTTTCCATTCCGATCGTCACTTCCGGTGTCTGGTTCAGCGGCTCCGTCGCGCTGCTGGTGTATACCTGGGCCTGCATGTTGCTGTCCGGCCTGATGATCCTCGAAGCCACGCTGCACTACCCGAGCGGCGCCAGCTTCAACACCATGGTCAAGGATCTGCTGGGTAAAGGCTGGAACGCCGTGAATGGCCTGTCGGTGGCATTCGTGCTGTACATCCTGACCTACGCCTATATCTCCGCCGGCGGCTCGATCATCGCCCACACGCTGGAAGGCATCGTCGGCGTCGGCCAGACTACCGCCGGCTTGGTGTTCGCACTGGTGGTGGCATTTATCGTCTGGCTCTCCACCCGCGCGGTCGATCGCCTCAGCACCATTCTGATCGGCGGCATGGTGATCACCTTCGTGATGTCGGTGGGCGACATGTTCACCCACGTGCAGCCTGCGGTGCTGTTCAACAGCGGCGACGATCGGGCCAGCTATCTGCCTTACGCCCTGGCGGCGTTGCCTTACCTGCTGACCTCGTTCGGCTACCACGGCAACATTCCCGGGCTGGTGAAGTACTACCACAAGGACAGCGGCTCCGTGGTGCGCAGCCTGGTGTACGGCACCCTGCTGGCATTGGCTATCTACATCCTGTGGCAGTATGTGATTCAGGGCAATATCGCGCGCGACGCCTTTAAGCAAGTGATCGCCGAAGGCGGCAATATCGGCAGCCTGCTCAAGCAAATGGGCAACGTCTCCAGCAGCCAGACCGTCAGCCAACTGCTGAACGCCTTCTCCTATATGGCGCTGGCCAGCTCGTTCCTCGGCGTGTCGCTGGGCCTGTTCGATTATCTGGCGGACTTCTGCAAGTTCAAGGACGACGCCGTCGGGCGCAGCAAGACCGCTCTGGTGACCTTCGTGCCGCCGACCCTGGCCGCGCTGCTGTTCCCGAACGGCTTCCTGTACGCCATCGGCTTCGCCGGGCTGGCGGCCACCATCTGGGCGGTGATCGTGCCGGCGCTGATGGCGCGCGCCAGCCGCCGCCGCTACCCGCAGGCGGGTTACCGCGCACCGGGCGGCCGCGCCGTGATTCTGTTCGTCATCCTGTTCGGGCTGATCAACGCCGCCGCGCATATCCTGTCGCTGTTCGGCCTGCTGCCGGTCTTCCAGTAATCCTTGAAGGGAGAGCGCCTGCTCTCCCTTTCCTGCACTGTTTTTACGCCGGGCTCTTGCCTGAAATCGGCGGCGCGAGTACCTTGTCGCAACTTCTCTAATACTCTTCATTGCGGATGAATTGAAATGGCAAGAGCTAACGAAATTAAGCGCGGCATGGCGATCAGCTACAACGGCAAACTGCTGCTGGTAAAAGATATCGACGTGCAGAGCCCGAGCGCCCGTGGCGCCAGCACCCTGTACAAAATGCGCTTCTCCGACGTGCGCACCGGCCTGAAAGTGGAAGAACGCTTCAAGGGCGACGATATTCTGGACACCATTTCCCTGTCGCGCCGCAAGGTGAACTTCTCCTATATCGACGGTGAAGAATACGTGTTCATGGACGACGAAGATTACACGCCGTACATCTTCAAGAAAGACCAGATCGAAGATGAACTGCTGTTCATTCCGGAAGGCGGCCTGCCGGGCATGCAGGTGCTGACGCTGGATGGCCAGGTGCTGGCGCTGGAGCTGCCGCAAACCGTGGATATGGAAATCGTCGAGACCGCACCGGGCATCAAAGGCGCCTCCGCCAGCGCCCGCAACAAACCGGCCACCATGGCGACCGGTCTGGTGATCCACGTGCCGGAATACCTCAGCGCCGGCGACAAGATCCGCATTCATATCGCCGAACGCCGCTATATGAGCCGCGCCGACTAGTCGCGCCTACGGGGCCGATGCTCGGCCCCGTGTCACTTTCCGCTACGGCAATTCCGGGAAAAAGCGCCGCTTGAGCGCCAGCTCGACGCCGCGCAGCTCCGCCAGCCCTTTCAACCGCCCGATGGCCGAATAGCCCGGATTGGTTTTCTTTTTCAAATCGTCCAGCATCTGATGCCCATGATCGGGGCGCATCGGGATCGGCCGCCGATCGCCCGCCCGTTGCCGCCGCAACTCTTCGGTCAGGATCGCTTCGATCACCGCCACCATGTCCACATCGCCCTGCAGGTGCGCCCCTTCATGGAAGCTTTTCGGGTTTTCCTCGCGGCAGGTGGCGCGCAGATGGGTGAAATGAATGCGATCGCCGAAGGTTTCAATCATCCGCACCAGATCGTTGTCGGCGCGCACGCCGTATGAACCGGTACACATCGTGAAACCGTTATGAGGGCTGTCGACGGTCTGTTTCAGCCACTGCATGTCTTCTAGGGTGGAAACGATGCGCGGCAGGCCGAGGATCGGCCGCGGCGGATCGTCGGGGTGCACTGCCAGCCGGATGCCGGCCTCTTCCGCCACCGGCACGATGGCGCGCAGAAAGACCGCCATGTTTTCGCGCAGCCGCGCCTTGTCGATGCCGTCATATTCCGCCAACCGCCGGCGGAACTGCTCCAACGTATAGCCTTCTTCCGCTCCCGGCAGCCCGGCGATAATGTTGCCGGTCAGCCGGTTTTTTTCCTCCTCGCTCATGGCGGCGAAATAGGCCGCCGCCTGACTGCGCTCCTCTGACGTATAGTCCGCCTCGGCACCGGTGCGCTGCAGGATATGCAGCTCGAACGCGGCGAAGGCGGTCTGATCGAAACGCAGCGCTTTGGAACCGTCCGGCAGCGGATAGGCCAGATCGGTGCGCGTCCAGTCGAGGATCGGCATGAAGTTGTAGCAGACGGTGTCGATGCCGCAGGCCGCCAGGTTGCGCAGCGTCTGTTGATAGTTGACGATATGCCGCCGCCAGTCGCCGCTGTGGGTTTTGATCTCCTCATGCACCGGTACGCTTTCCACCACCGACCACACCAGCCCCTTTTCCGCCAGCAGCGCCTGCCGCGCGCGGATCTCGTCGATCGGCCAGACCTCGCCGTTCGCGATATGGTGCAGCGCCGTCACCACCCCGGTCGCCCCGGCCTGACGTACGTCGTCCAAAGAGACCGGATCGTTCGGGCCATACCAACGCCATGTTTGTTCCATGTTTTATCCTTATGCCTGTCTCGCACCGCAATGCTGTTATACCAGTTTAATTTAGATGTCAGCTATCTTTACCTTACTCTTTCGCCCTCCACTGTCAAAACCGAACCCTTGATTGGTTGATCCACTTCACGAATCTGGCTTATTTTGGACAGGCCAATTTATTTGACTGGCTGACAGCTCTACACTGGCCGCAGTTTTATATCGTCAGCGCGCCCTTGTTGATAGGGCGACAAACTGGTCCGCTAACTTGACGCAAGGGGCCAACCAGCTGTCTTACAGGCTTTGGAGATGAGATGAAAACGATCGCCAACACCCCGCTGCCGGGCGCCGTCCGGCAACCGAGCTATGACCGCCGAGCCCTGCGCAGCCGCATCGTGCACCTTGGTTTCGGTGCGTTCCACCGCGCGCATCAGGCGCTGCTGACCGATCGGGTGCTGAACGCCCAAGGCGGCGACTGGGGCATTTGCGAGATCAGTCTGTCCGGCGGCGTACCGCTGTTTGAGGCGCTGCGACAGCAGGATCATCTGTACAGCGTGCTGGAGAAAGGCGCGGACGGTCATCAGGCCATCGTGATCGGCGCGGTGCGTGAGAGCCTGCACCGCAAGCTGGAGGGCATCGCCGCGGTGCTGGAGAAGCTGGCCGAACCGCAGGTGGCGATCGTCTCGATGACCATTACCGAAAAAGGCTACTGCATCGAGCCCGGCAACGGGCGACTGGATCGGCAGCATCCGGGGATCGTCGCCGATCTGGCGTGGCCGCATCAGCCGCAGACCGTGCCCGGCATTTTGGTGGAAGCGCTGCGGCTGCGGCGCGAACGCGGCCTGCCCGCCTTCTCCCTGCTCTCCTGCGACAATATTCCGGAGAACGGCCATGTGCTGCGCCGGGCGGTGCTCGATCTGGCGCAGGCGCGGGATCCGTCGCTCGCCGATTGGATCGCCAGCGCCGCTACCTTCCCCTGCACCATGGTGGATCGCATCGTGCCGGCCGCCACGCCGGCCACGCTGGATGAGATCGCCGCCGCGCTGGGCGGCGTGCGCGACGAATGCGCCATCGCCTGCGAGCCCTTCATTCAATGGGTGGTGGAAGACCACTTCGCCGCCGGACGCCCGGCGTGGGAGTTGGCCGGCGCCCAGTTGGTCAGCGATGTGCTGCCGTTTGAACACATGAAGCTGCGCATGCTGAACGGCAGCCACTCGTTCCTGGCTTACCTAGGCTACCTGGGCGGCTACCGCTATATCAACGAGTGCATGGCGGATGAGCACTACCGCCGCGCCGCCCTGCGGTTGATGCTGGATGAACAGGCGCCAACGCTGAGCGTCACCGGCATCAGCCTGCCCGACTATGCCGCACAGCTTATCGCGCGTTTCAGCAATCCGGCGCTGCAACACCTCACCTGGCAGATCGCCATGGACGGCACGCAGAAGCTGCCGCAGCGCCTGCTGGATGCCGTGTGCTGGCATCTGCGGCACGGCGGCGACTATAGCGGGCTGGCGTTGGGCGTGGCGGGCTGGATGCGTTACATCGGCGGCGTCGATGACGCCGGTGAGCCGATCGACATTCGCGATCCGCTGGCAGACATGCTGCTGCAGACGGTTGCCGCAACGCCGGACGATCGACGGCGCGTAGCGGCGCTGTTGGCGTTGAAATCGGTATTCGGCGAAACGCTGGCGGCGCATGCGGCGTTTAGCGAAGCGGTGACGCAAGCCTATTTATCGCTGCGCGATCGCGGTGCGCGTGAAACGGTGAAGGAGTGGGTGATGCGGTGAGGAGCCTGCAGAGCCGAGAATAACCATGCCGGCGTAACGTTACGCCGGCATGGCGGAACGACTTAACGATAAACGACCGTCATAACAGCGAGTTTCTTCTGTTGGTCTACCCACTTCATTTCGGTTGTGCCTAGATTTAGCGGAAGTTCTTTGCGTGTAGTATCAAAACCTGACAACGCTTGCTGGGCCTGATAATGCTGGCCGTTGCGGTAACATTGCGTATTCGCCTTAGAATCTGCAATATTGACCGTGCAAGGACTTTCAACGATAGAACCGACGAAGCGAATTACCCCGCCGGCCACTCCTGCATGACTCACTGCCGTCCATGAAAACAACATTCCTACGATCAAAAATAACCGAAAGATATTCATGGCAACCTCATTTCTAGTTAAGCCAATTTAACCATAGAGGATCTTGTTCGGAATAATCGCAAGGAAAGGGGCAGGATTTGATCGTTAATCGCGTCATTAACAATGTAAAAACAAGCTACTAACAAAAGTTAACCGTATCTAATACAGGGTTTTATCTAAGAACTTTCTTGTTCTGAAAAGTGGATTTTGTCGGTTGAAAAGCGCAGGGTGACGTGCAAAATTTGAGAGATAGAGCACAAATTAAATCGCAGCGGCCTTGCCAATCCGGCAGCGTAACTCATTTATTAAGCAAGTTAATTTTTGCACCTGGAATTATTAATGACCAAAACCAATCTGATTACCGGCTTCCTCGGCAGCGGTAAAACCACCACCATCCGCCATTTGCTGGCTCATAAACCCGAGCATGAGCGCTGGGCGGTATTGGTCAATGAATTCGGCGAAATCGGCATCGACGGCGCGCTGCTGGCGGACAGCGGCGCGGTGCTCAAAGAGATCCCCGGCGGCTGTATGTGCTGCGTCAACGGCCTGCCGATGCAGGTGGGTTTGAATATGTTGTTGCAGCAGGCCAAACCGGACCGGCTGCTGATCGAGCCAACCGGGCTTGGGCATCCGAAACAAATCCTGTCGCTGCTGACCCAGGAGAGCTATGCCGGCTGGATCGATCTGCAGGCGACGCTGTGCCTGCTGGACGCGCGCCAGCTCAGCCAACCGCGCTACCGCGACAACGAAAACTTCCGCGATCAGCTGGCCGCAGCCGACATTATTTTGGCCAGCAAAAGCGATACCTATCAGGCAGAAGATCGGCTGGCGCTAACAGCCTGGACGGCGCAGGATCCGCTGCAGCGGCCCTGCTACGCTATCGCGCAAGGCGAGGCGGATGTCGGGCTGTTGTCACTTCCGCGCACGAATCGTACAGAATTGCCGGACGCGCAGCATCATCATGGGCAGGCGAAAACGCAGGGATTGGCGGCGCTGCGGCTACCGGAAAACGCCCGCTGGCGGCGGGCGTTGAACGAAGGGCAAGGCTTCACCAGCTGCGGCTGGATTTTTGACGGCGAAACCCGGTTCGACACCGTCGGTTTTATGGAGTGGGTGCGGCTGGCACCGGTCGAACGTGCCAAAGGCGTGGTGCGCATCCCCGAAGGCACGCTGCTGATCAACCGCCAGGGCCAGGATCTCAACATCGAAACTCGTCCGGCCGCCCCGCTCGATAGCCGCATTGAGCTGATCCACAGCGAAAATGCCGATTGGAACGCCCTGCAATCCGCCTTGTTTAAGATTCGTTTAAGTTAAATCTCGTACCGTTGCCCCCCCGGTTGTCGCAGGGCAGCCGGGTTTTGTTTCATTTTCATTTTTTCAACAGGTTATGTCATGACACGCCGCAATTTACCCTTCATTCTCTTCTTCAACTTACTGGGCGTTGCGCTGTTTCTGTCCTGGTTCCTGCCGGCCAACCACGGCGGCTGGTTTACCCTGGACTCGGCGATCTTCTTCTTCTTTAACCGCCATCTGGCCACCGACCCGTCATTTTTGCACTTGGTCGCCATCACCAATAACCGGGCGTTCGATGTGATTTCGCTGCTCGCCATGGGCCTGCTGTACCTGTACTTCTACCTGAAGCAGGACGCCGCCGGCCGCCGCCGCCTGGTGATCACCGGCGTGGTGATGCTGCTGACCGCTGTGGTGCTGAACCAACTGGGTCACCTGCTGCCGGTGAAACATCCGAGCCCAACCCTGACCTTCGACAATATCAATCGCGTTAGCGAGCTGACCGGTATCCCCACCAAGGACGCTTCCGGCGACAGTTTCCCCGGCGACCACGGCATGATGCTGATTATTTTTTCCTGCTTTATGCTGCGCTATTTCGGCCGCAGCGCCTTTGCCATCGCCTTGCTGATTACGCTGGTCTTTTCATTGCCGCGCGTGATGATTGGCGCCCACTGGTTTACCGACATCGCCGTCGGTTCGCTCTCCGTGGTGCTGGTTGGCGCCAGCTGGGTGTTGATGACGCCTTGCAGCGACTGGATTATCGATCGGTTGAATCGCCTGTTGCCCGGCAAACACCGCCCCGGCCAACCATAACTTGCGTCTATGACTCATGCCGGGAGGTCCACGCCTCCCGTGCTCTCCCCCCGCGCAGCGCGCAAAATTTCACCGCCGCCCGTTAACGCTTTTACAACCTGATTTCACGCCAGATTCATACATCGGACAATTGGCGTTTTTTATATGAAGATTTACATTATGTTACATCACAAATTCATATAAAAAAGACGGGAAAAAGGCTCGCAATCCCCTATCTGTTCCGGTAATCTCGGATGCGTTTGTGCCTGGTTTAAGTTGAATCAGTATGGAATCCGGTAAAAATGTGCGTTCCCGCACGTTTTCAGCGGTAACTGATTGTCGATGCAGCAGGTGCAGATTAGGCTCGTTCCGTTTGGCATTTTTCAGGTAGCGACTTTCGTCGTTAAGGACTTCAAGGGAAAACAACAACAATGGTCAAATCTCAACCGTTTCTGAGATATTTTTTGCGGGCGATCCCTGCAATTGCCGCTGCGGTTATGCTGTCAGCGTGCAGCTCGACTCACACTTCGAACTTGAATAACGCACAAACTGAGATGCGTGCAGTTAATGACAAAGACGGTCTTTTACTGCAAGCCTCTCAGGATGAATTCGAAGCGATGGTCCGCAACGTTGACGTCAAGTCAAAGATTATGGATCAGTACGCGGACTGGAAAGGCGTTCGCTACCGCTTAGGCGGTGACACCAAGCGCGGCATCGATTGCTCGGCGTTTGTACAGCGTACCTTCCGCGAACAGTTCGGCATGGATTTACCGCGTTCGACCTATGAACAGGAAGATCTCGGCAAGAAAATCCAGCGCACCAAGCTGCGCGCCGGCGATTTGGTGCTGTTCCGCGCCGGTTCCACCGGGCGCCATGTCGGCATCTATTTAGGCAACGATCAGTTCGTTCACGCCTCCACCAGCAGTGGTGTCATGATTTCCAAGCTGACCGATAACTACTGGGACAAACGTTATCGAGAAGCGCGTCGGGTGCTGACCAGCGGCTGACGGCGCCATGCCTTGAAGTTTCTGAAGACCAAACGAGCGATAAGCGCCGCCTACGGGCGGCGTTTTTATTGCTGTCGAACCGCCGAATCACCGGGGTTTGGCCGGGTATTATCGTTACCTTCCCCGCCAAGCCGCCGCCACCCACCATTATTTTGATAAACTGTTGGCAGGAAATCGCGCCGGCGAGGAGAAACTCGCCTATTATCGTCAGATGACGGCAACGGCACCCCGGCGTTATTTAAAACGTTACCGCTTAAAATATGCGCAATATATTTATCAGCGACGCTTCGCATTTAAACGGCGCCGTCGGCTGGGTACAGGATAGAAAGGCAAAAATGAAAAAAAAGCCGTTGGCACAATCCATTAAATGGCTGCGCAATAACCCTGACGCCCTGATGCAGAGGACTCGATTATGGGCTTGAAAAGGGCTTTCGCCCGCAGCGTGTCGCTTCGGCAGCGCAGTCTGGCTAAGAGCTGCGTCGCCGCCCTGGTCTTTTTTACGCTATTTACCGCGGTCACGCTTTCTTTGATCAACCACCAACGCACGCAATATCAGCATAAGGTTGAAGCTCGCACCAGGCAGTTCTCGCTGGATTATATTTCGCACCTGACGGCGGTCATGCAAAAAATGATGCCGTTGCTGGACAAGCCTTGCCTCTCCAGCCAGTCGGACATTACCTATCAGGCGGCCTTCACCAGCGGCGTGCGCACCTTCCTGTTAGTGAAGGAAGGTTACGCCTATTGCTCATCCGCCACCGGCGACATGATGTTGCCGATGAAAAATCTGTATCAGGATATCGACTGGACTCTGCCTCTGGATATGAAATTGCAGCAGGGCACGCCGATTGTGCCGAACAAACCGGCGGTGGCGGTTTGGCTGCGGCATCCCGGCGAGCCGGCTACCGGTATTCTCGCGACGCTGGACATCGATCTGATGCCTTATCTGCTGTTCACCTCGCATGACGAACAGGCGCCGGGCATCGCCATCGTGATGGGCCAGCGCGCCCTGACCACTTTCAGCCCGAACCTGATGCCGGTCGATCAGCTGCCGAAAGGCAAGGCGGATTACCTGACGCTGCCCAATCTGCCGTTGACCATTATGTTCTACAACGAAAAATTGACGCCTAATGACATCCGCCTGACGCTGCTGGGCAGCCTGGTGCTGTCTCTGATGATCGGCGTGCTCTGCTATTACATGCTGCTGCTGCGGCAAAGCCCGGAGCGCGCGCTGCTGCGCGGCATCAAGCGCAATGAGTTCTTTGTCGAATACCAACCGGTGTTTCATACCGGCAGCAACAGCATCGGCGGACTGGAAGCGCTGATTCGCTGGCAGCATCCTATCGAAGGGCGCATTCCGCCGGATATCTTTATCCCTTATGCCGAAAGCAACGGGCTGATCGTGCCGCTCACCCGCCACCTGTTCAGACTGATCGCCGAAGATGCGCCGCAGCTGGCCAAAGCCTTGCCGCAAGGCGGCAAGCTCGGCCTCAATATCTCCCCCTCCCACCTCAGCGCGCCATCCTTCCACCAGGACGTGTATGAACTGCTGGCGCAGTTGCCGTGCAACTACTTTACGCTGGTGTTTGAAATTACCGAACGCGGCATGGTGGAAGAAGAGAGCGCGCTGGCGGAATTCGACTGGTTGCATAAGCAGGGCATCGAGATCGCGGTAGACGACTTCGGCACCGGCCACAGTGCGCTTATTTATCTTGAACGTTTCACCATGGATTACCTGAAGATCGATCGCGGCTTCGTCAATACCATCGGCCAGGATACGGTCACTGCACCGGTGCTGGATGCCGTGATTTCGCTGGCGAGAAAGCTGAAAATGCTGACGGTGGCCGAAGGCGTGGAAACCGCCGAGCAAATGCAGTTCTTGCAGGAACACGGCGTCAACTTCATGCAGGGTTATTACTTCAGCAGGCCCTTGAGCCTCGACAATTTCGTCGCTTACTGCAAGGCGCATCAGGTCTTTGATTATCAGGAAAAAAATAGTTAATCTTTAAGCATCTTTACCCTGCGTCTCCCCGAAGAATGTTATGCTGGGCGCAGGTTGTACTTCATTCCACAGCAGGAGCTTACCGTCTGATGTCCGTGCGCATTTTCGCAGCTTTGGTGCTTTCGACACTGAGCTTCGGTCTGCAGGCCGAGGCCCTCAATGAAAGCTACGCTTTCGCCCTTCTCGGTGAACCGAAATACGCCACCGACTTCAGCCATTTCGACTACGTCAATCCGGCTGCGCCCAAAGGCGGCGACGTGCGGCTGGCGGCCATCGGCACCTACGACAATTTCAACCGCTTCGCCACCCGCGGCGTGCCCGGCGAGCGCACGATGGAGCTGTACGATACGCTGTTCACCAACTCCGACGACGAACCCGGCAGCTATTACCCGTTGATTGCCGAATCGGCCCGTTTCCCGGCCGACATGCGCTGGATGGAATTGGATATTAACGCCCGCGCCCGCTTCCAGGACGGCAGCCCGATCACCGCCGCCGACGTGGCCTTCACCTTCAACAAATTCATGGCCGAGGGCGTGCCGCAGTTTCGTGCTTTCTACAAAGGCGTTACGGTCAAGGCAATTTCCCGGCTGACGGTGCGCATCGAGCTGCCTAAGGCGAATCGGGATCAAATCCTCAGCCTGCTCAGCCTGCGAGTATTGCCGGAAAGCTTCTGGAAAAACCATAAGCTCAATGAGCCGCTCAACACCCCACCACTCGCCAGCGGCCCATATAAAATCAGCGATTACCGCCTCGGCCAGTACATCACCTACCAGCGGGTGCGCGACTACTGGGCAGCCAACTTGCCGGTGAATCGCGGCCGTTACAACTTCGACAGCATTCGCTACGATTATTACCTGGACGATAAAGTGGCGCTGGAAGCCTTCAAGGCCGGGGCTTACGATTTCCGCATCGAGCCGTCGCCCAAGAGCTGGGCCACCCAGTATCAGGGCGGCAACTTCGCGCGCAACTACATCATCAAACAGGATGAGACCAATCAGGCGGCGCAGAATACCCGCTGGCTGGCGTTCAACCTGCAAAAGCCGCTGTTTTCCGATCGCCGGGTACGGGAAGCGATCGGTTTGGCTTTCGACTTCAACTGGATGAACAAGGCGCTGTATTACAACGCCTATCAGCGCACCGACAGCTATTTCCAAAATACCGCCTACGCTGCCCGCGGCTACCCGGACGCCGACGAATTGGCCTTGCTGGCGCCGCTTAAGGGCCAGGTGCCGCCGGAAGTGTTTACCAGCATCTACCAACCGCCCTCTTCCGACGGCAGCGGTAACGACCGGCAAAATCTGCTGAAGGCGACCCAACTGCTGAAAGAGGCCGGCTGGGTGGTCAAAAACCAAAAGCTGGTCAACGCCAAAACCGGCCAGCCGTTCACCTTTGAACTGATGCTGCTGAGCGGCAGCAACTTCCAGTATGTGCTGCCGTTCCGCCATAACTTGCAGCGGCTGGGCATCGAGATGCAGATCCGCGAGGTCGACGCTTCGCAGTACACCCGCCGCATGCGCGAACGCGATTTCGACATGATGTCAACGGTATATATGGCGATGCCGTTCCCCAGCGCCGATCTGCAAATCCTGTGGGATTCACAGTACATCGATTCCAGTTACAACACGGCCGGCGTCAAAGATCCGGCGGTCGACAGCCTGGTCAGACAAATCGCCGCCCATCAGGGCGACGAAAAAGCCCTGCTGCCGCTCGGTCGCGCGCTGGATCGGGTGCTGACCTGGAATCGCTATATGCTGCCAATGTGGTACTCCAGCCACGATCGCTACGCCTATTGGGACAAGTTCTCCACGCCGCCGATCCGCCCGGCCTATGCGATCGGATTCGACAACTGGTGGTACGACGTCAACAAGGCGGCACGTTTACCGGCTCAACGGCAATAAGGAGTCGGAATGGCAGCCTATCTGATACGCAGACTGTTACTGGTGATCCCCACGCTGTGGGCGATCATCACCATCAACTTTTTTATCGTGCAAATCGCCCCCGGCGGCCCGGTCGATCAGGCCATCGCCGCCATCGAACTGGGTCAGGGCAGCGGTTTTGGCAGCGGCGGCGTGAATGAAGGCCTGGGCCATGCTCGGGCCGGCGTTCCCGCCGCAACTGAAGGCCAATATCGCGGTTCGCGCGGCTTGGATCCGGAGGTGATCGCCGAGATCACTAAGCGTTACGGCTTCGACAAACCGCTGCACGAGCGCTACTTCACCATGCTGTGGAACTATATGCGCTTCGACTTCGGCGACAGCCTGTTTCGCGGCGCTTCAGTGATGCAGCTGATCGGCCAGAGCCTGCCGGTCTCCATCACGCTGGGCCTGTGGAGCACGCTGATCATCTATCTGGTGTCGATCCCGCTCGGCATCCGCAAGGCCGTCCACAACGGCAGCGCGTTCGATACCTGGAGCAGCACGCTGATTATCATCGGCTACGCCATTCCGGCTTTTCTGTTCGCCATTCTGATGATCGTGCTGTTCGCCGGCGGCAGCTACCTGGACTGGTTCCCGCTGCGCGGCCTGGTGTCGAGCAACTTCGACACCCTCTCGTGGCCGGCGAAGATCGCCGACTACCTGTGGCACATCACGCTGCCGGTGCTGGCGACGGTGATCGGCGGTTTCGCCACCCTGACCATGCTGACCAAGAACTCATTCCTCGACGAGATCCGTAAACAATACGTCACCACCGCCCGTGCCAAGGGGCTGGACGAGAAAAAAATCCTCTACCGCCACGTGTTCCGCAACGCCATGCTGCTGGTGATCGCCGGTTTTCCGGCCACCTTTATCAGCATGTTCTTCACCGGCTCGCTGCTGATCGAAGTGATGTTCTCGCTCAACGGCCTGGGGCTGCTGGGCTACGATGCCACACTGCAGCGCGACTACCCGGTGATGTTCGGCACGCTGTATATCTTCACCCTGATCGGCCTGCTGTTGAATATCCTCAGCGATATCACCTACACCCTGGTCGATCCGCGCATTGACTTCGAGGCCCGCCAATGAGCCGCCTTAGCCCGATCAACCAGGCACGCTGGGCGCGTTTTCGCCGCAACCGCCGCGGTTACTGGTCGCTGTGGATCTTCTTGGTGCTGTTCACCCTCAGCCTGGCCGCCGATCTGATCGCCAACGACAAACCGCTGTTGGTGCGTTATGAAGGCCGGCTGTATCTGCCGTTTATGATCAACTACAGCGAAACCGCGTTCGGCGGCGAGCTGAGTACCGAAGCCGACTATCAGGATCCGTTCGTGCAGCGGCAGATCGAACGGCACGGCTGGGCGGTTTGGGCGCCGATCCGCTTCAGTTACGACACCATCAATTTCGCCACCGAGGTGCCCTTCCCCTCGCCGCCTTCGCGCCACAATCTGCTCGGCACCGACAGCAACGGCGGCGACGTGCTCGCTCGTGTGCTGTACGGCTTTCGCATTTCGATGCTGTTCGGCCTGGCGCTGACGCTGTTTTCCAGCCTGATCGGCGTGTGCGTCGGCGCGACGCAGGGATATTACGGCGGGCGCTTCGATCTGTGGGGGCAACGCTTTATCGAAGTGTGGTCGGGCATGCCGACGTTGTTTCTGATCATTCTGCTGTCGAGCATCGTTCAGCCCAATTTCTGGTGGCTGCTAGGCATCACTATCCTGTTCGGCTGGATGAGCCTGGTGGGCGTGGTGCGCGCCGAGTTTCTGCGCACTCGCAACTATGACTATATCCGCGCCGCGCGCGCCATGGGCGTGTCGGATCGGGTCATCATGTCCCGCCATATGCTGCCCAACGCCATGGTGGCAACGCTGACCTTCCTGCCGTTTATCCTCTGCGGCTCGATCACCACCCTGACGTCGCTCGATTTTCTCGGCTTCGGCCTGCCGATAGGTTCGCCGTCGCTCGGCGAACTGCTGCTGCAAGGCAAAAACAATCTGCAGGCGCCGTGGCTCGGCATCACCGCCTTCCTGGTATTGGCGGTACTGCTGTCGTTATTAATCTTTATCGGCGAAGCGGTGCGCGACGCCTTTGACCCCAGCAAGGCGCATTGATATGGCCACTCCTCTGCTCGCTATCCAGGATCTCAGCATCGCCTTCCGCCAGGGCGACAGCCTCACGCCGGTAGTCAATGAACTGTCGCTGCAAATAGCGCCGGCGGAAACGCTGGCGTTGGTGGGAGAATCCGGCTCCGGCAAAAGCGTCACCGCCCTGTCGATACTGCGCCTGCTGCCCGCGCCGCCGGTGGTCTATCCTGCCGGCGATATCCTGTTTAACGGCGACTCGTTGCTGCATGCGCCGGAAGCGGCGCTGCGCAAGGTGCGCGGCAACCATATCGCGATGATCTTTCAGGAGCCGATGGTGTCACTCAACCCGCTGCACACCATCGAAAAGCAACTGGCGGAAGTGCTGATGCTGCACCGCGGCCTGCGGCGCGAGGCCGCGCGCGCCGAGATCGTCGAGTGTCTGGAGCGCGTCGGCATCCGCCAGGCCAAGAGCCGATTGCAGGACTACCCGCATCAGCTGTCCGGCGGCGAACGCCAGCGGGTGATGATCGCCATGGCGGTATTGACCCGCCCGAAACTGCTGATTGCCGACGAGCCCACCACCGCACTCGACGTGACTATCCAGGCGCAGATCCTGACGCTGCTGCAAGAATTGAAACAAGAAATGGGCATGGGGCTGCTGTTCATCACTCATAACCTGAATATCGTGCGCCGCCTGGCGGACAACGTGGCGGTGATGCGCCAGGGGCGCTGCGTGGAGCAAAACGGCCGCGCACAGCTGTTCAGCCGGCCGCAGCATCCCTACACGCAGCAGCTGCTGGCCGCCGAAGACGTCGGTGAACCGCTGCCGCTGCCCACCGCGCGCCCCGGCGACGAGCGGCCGCTGCTCAAGGTGGAAGGTCTGCAGGTACGCTTCCCCATCCGGCGCGGCCTGCTGCGCCGCACGGTGGATTATCACTATGCGCTGAAATCGTTGAGCTTTGAGTTGCGCGCCGGGGAAAGCGTGGGGCTGGTGGGGGAATCCGGATCGGGTAAAAGCACCACCGGGTTGGCGCTATTGCGTCTGCTGGCCTCGCAGGGCGCCATCTGGTTCGACGGCGAACCGTTGCACCCGCTCACGATGAAGCAGATGTTGCCCTACCGCAGCCGGATGCAAATCGTCTTCCAGGATCCCTACTCCGCCCTGAACCCGCGCCTGAACGTGCAGCAGATCATCGCTGAAGGGTTGGAAGTGCACCAGCGGCTTAGCGCCGAGCAGCGGGAGCAGCGCGTGATCGAGGTGTTGCAGGAGGTCGGCCTGGATCCGCAGCTGCGCCATCGTTACCCTACCGAGTTTTCCGGCGGTCAGCGCCAGCGTATCGCCATCGCGCGCGCGCTGATCCTGCAGCCGCAGCTGCTGATCCTCGACGAGCCGACCTCTTCACTGGATAAATCGGTGCAGGCGCAGATCCTGACGCTGCTGAAATCGCTGCAGCAACGCCACCGGCTGGCTTATCTGTTCATCAGCCATGACCTGCAGGTGGTGCGTTCGCTGTGCCACCAGGTCATCGTGCTGCGACAGGGGGAAGTGGTTGAGCAAGGGGACTGCCGGGCCATTTTCGCGGCGCCTGCAGCCGACTATACCCGACAACTGCTGCAGTTGGCGGATTAGCGGCGAAGTCAGAAGGGGTATTGTGCGCTAAGCGGTTCGGCGATGGCGGCGCCGACGTTTTTCAGGCGGCACATCGTCGCGCTCTCGTCGCTGCGCTGTACGAACAGGCAAGGTTCCCCTTCCCATTCGACGATCGCGCAGTCGACCTGAATCTCCTGCAACGACAGATTAAGCTGTTGCATCACCTGCCAGGCCTCGGCGCCTTCATGGCTGAGCAACTTCAGCCCAATCAGGTTGTTATCCTCGTCTATTCCGTTAAACGGAAGCGGTTCGACCTTCACGCCGGTGAAACCGGATAGCCAACGATAACTTTGCGGCAAGCGATGCACTACCGAAAGTTGGATACTCTCCACATGAAATCCCTAGTTTGAAAAGGTGAAACACGTTTACCTGACAGGGTAACTAAGTTATAGCCGTTGACTCCCGACTCTGCCGCGCACAAATGTTATTTAAATGTAAATTTTGCCGCAAGCCATTAACATTACCCCGTGCGAGCCGATGCCGTGCCATTTTCTGGCGCGCCGTGCGGTGTTATTTCACGGCATTTTGCGACTCAGCTCGCATTTTTGCGTTATATGTAACCCTTTCCCGCCGCGATCTCAACTCTTTTTTCTTGCAATGCGACTACTTTTTCGTCGCCATATTTTTACATTGAGGAAACATTTCCCCTGTCTAATTAGCGCACACCATGGCGCTAATAGGTTGATTTACATTGCCCCTAATACAAATCACCCACTTCAGCCAGCCGGTAGAACGCCGCGCCGCCCGGCCGATATCGGGCGGCGCGACAGCGGTTATTTTTAACAAAAAGCACACAGGTGAGAAAATGGCCAATTGATTAGCTAGCGTATATTTAGCAACAAAATTTTCATTGCCGGTTGCACGATGAAATGGCAGGGCGCAACCTCATGATGAAACGGGGCTGCGCGCCCCGCTCCCGGAGAACGTCAGACCGCGCGATCGCGCGGCCGGCTGGCGTACAGGTAGAACAGCACCGCCACAATGCTGCACAGCGCCATCGAAGTGACCATAGGCCAGGCGCTTTTGCCTGGCGCCATCGACAGCACCGCGCCCACCAGCGCGCCGATGCTGAAACGCAGCGTGCCGGCCAGGGAAGAGGCGGTGCCCGCCATATGCGGAAAATCGTCCAGGATCACCGCCATGGCGTTGGATGAGATCATCGCGATGCACCCCAGATAGACCGCAACGCCGATCACCAGCGCCCAGAAACCCAGCCCGATGGCGCTCACCGCCAGCAGCCACAGCCCCATCGCCAGCTGCACCAACAGCCCCAGTTTGAACATCTTGACCGCGCCGAATCGCCGCACGTTGCGGCTGTTGATCAGCGTCGTCAGGAACAGGAAGACGATGTTCAGCGCAAAGTAGTAACCGAAGTGCTGCGGCGAAACGTGGTTCAGTTCAATGTAGACGAACGGCCCGGCGCTGAGGAACGAGAACATGCCGGCGAACGAGAAGGCGCTGGCCAGCATGTAGCTCAGCACCCGCTTGTGTCGGAACAGCGAACCGAAGTTGCCCAGCGTGGTGCGCAGGTGGAAGCGCTGTCGCCGCTCTTTCGGCAACGTCTCCTTGATGAACAAGGCCACCAGCAGTGAACCGATCAACGCCGCGGCGCCCATGGTCCAGAAGATGGCGTGCCAGCTGAACCACAGCAGCAGCGCACCACCGATCATCGGTGCCAGCAGCGGCGCGATGGTCATCACCAGAATGACGAACGACATCATGCGCGAAAACTCGTCCTTGGTGAACATGTCGCGCATCAAGGCGTTGATCACCACGCTGGCGGCGGCGGCGGCCAGGCCGTGCAGGAAACGCAGCCCGATCAGCTGATCGATCGACTGCGCCATGGCGCAGGCGCAACCGGCGATGGCGAAGATCAGCGTCCCCCACAGGATCACCGGTTTGCGGCCGATGCTGTCCGACATCGGCCCATAGAACAGCTGACCGAAGGCGAAGCCGAGCATATAAGCGCTGAGCGTCATCTGCACGCTGCCAGATTCGACGCCAAACTGGGCGGCGATCACCGGCATACTGGGCAGGTACATGTCGATGGCCAACGGCATCAACATGGACAACAGGCCCAGAATGAAAATCAAACCGAGATGAGAGGTTCGGTTCTGTTGCACGTTCCACGACTCCTTAATCGGCCGCAATCAATGATCGTTTATCCGCCCTGCAGGTGCGGCGCGCCCACGCTGGCGATCTCTTCTTCGGTCAGAGGGCGGTATTCCCCCGGCGCCAGGTCGTCATCCAGCACGATGCCGCCGATGCGCTCACGGTGCAACTCGATCACCCGGTTGCCAACGGCGGCGAACATCCGCTTCACCTGATGGTAGCGCCCTTCGCTGATGGTCAGACGCACCACATGCTCGTCAACCTGCTCCAGCGTCGCCGGCCGCGTCAGATCTTTCTCGTTGTGCAGTTGCACCCCTTCGGCGAAACGTTGCGCGGTGTCTTCCGCCAGCGGGTGCTCCAGCGTCACCAGATAGGTTTTCTCGCAGTGGTGACGCGGCGACGTGACGCGGTGCGACCACTGGCCGTCGTCGGTCATCAGCACCAGCCCGGTGGTATCGATGTCCAGCCGCCCGGCGGCGTGCAGTTTGTACGCGACCGGCTCATCGAGGAAATACAGCACCGTCGGATGATCGGGATCGTCGGTGGAGCAAACGTAGCCCTGCGGTTTGTTGAGCATGAAATAGCGCGGGCCGTTCTGCTGCTGCAGCGGGTTGCCATCGAACGCCACCTCTTGCTCCGGGGTCAGTTTGAGCGCCCCGCTCTTCGCTATTTCACCGTCCACGGTAACGCGTTTAGCCCGAAGTTCGCGCGCTACCAGCGCACGGCTGATGCCTAACTGCTGAGATAAAAACTTGTCCAGTCGCATGGGATCTGCTTTGCCTGTCGTTGTTATGATCGCATTGATCGTATTGCCAAAATATGACGCCCCCGCCGTTGCACCGGGTGCAAATGGCAGGTTCAAGGGGGAAATCGCGTGGGGGAACAGCGATTGCTGTCGCACGAGTATAGCGACACAACGCGTTGCCCGACAGGGGTAATTTTCACGCCTCTCGCACCGCGCGCGCCGGGAAGGCATAATAATAGAAATTTTTCGGCCGCCCAGCGCGTAAAATGTCACGATTTCTGTGGGAACAGCGGTGACAAAACCGGCACCCGGCGGCCCATTCCAACCTACGGCGTTCATTTATGGCCTTTACCCTACGCCCCTACCAACTGGAAGCGGTCGAAGCCACCATTAACCATTTCCGGCGGCATCCCGAACCGGCGCTGATCGTGCTGCCGACCGGCGCCGGCAAAAGCCTGGTGATCGCCGAGCTGGCGAAGCGCGCCCGCGGGCGGGTGCTGGTGTTGGCGCACGTCAAGGAGCTGGTGGCGCAAAACCACGCCAAATACTGCGCCTACGGCCTGGAGGCGGACATCTTCGCCGCCGGCCTGCAGCAAAAAGAGAGCGCCGGCAAGGTGGTGTTCGGCAGCGTGCAGTCGGTGGCGCGCAACCTGCCGTTGTTCGACGGCGCCTTTTCGCTGGTGATTGTCGATGAATGCCATCGCATCAGCGACGACGACGACAGCCAGTACCAGCAAATCATTCAGCACTTGCAGAAAACCAACCCGCAATTGCGGTTGCTGGGGCTGACCGCCACCCCCTACCGGCTGGGCAAGGGCTGGATTTACCAATATCACTACCACGGTTTCACCCGCGGCGACGGCGCCAGCCTGTTTCGCGACTGCATCTACGAGCTGCCGCTGCGCTATATGATTAAACACGGCTTTCTGGTGCCGCCGGAGCGGCTGGACATGCCGATCGTGCAGTACGATTTCAGCCGGCTGGAGGCCAGGAGCAACGGCCTGTTCAGCGAAGCGGACCTGAACCGCGAGCTGAAGCGGCAAAACCGCGTCACGCCGCACATCATCAGCCAGATCGTGGAGTACGCCGAAGATCGTAAAGGGGTGATGATTTTCGCCGCCACCGTCGAGCACGCCCGCGAGATCCACGACCTGCTGCCGAACGGCGAAGCCGCGCTGGTCAGCGCCGAAACGCCGCCCGCCGAGCGCGATGCGCTGATCGAGGCGTTCAAACAGCAGCAGTTGCGCTACCTGGTCAACGTGGCGGTGTTGACCACCGGCTTCGATGCGCCGCACGTCGATCTGATCGCCATCCTGCGCCCGACCGAGTCCGTCAGCCTGTACCAGCAGATCGTCGGACGCGGGCTGCGTTTGGCGCCCGGCAAAGAGGATTGTCTGATCCTCGACTATGCCGGCAACCCGCACGACCTGTTCACGCCGGAGGTCGGCGTCAGCAAGCCGCACGGCGACAGCCAACCGGTGCAGGTGTTCTGCCCGGCCTGCGGCTTCGCCAACCTGTTCTGGGGCAAGTGCACCGAAAACGGCGACATCATCGAGCACTACGGCCGCCGCTGTCAGGGCTGGCTGGAGGACGACGACGGCCGCCGCGAGCAGTGCGACTACCGCTTTCGGTTCAAGAGCTGCCCGCACTGCGGCGCGGAGAACGACATCGCCGCGCGCCGCTGCCATCAGTGCCAGGAAGTGTTGGTCGATCCCGACGATATGCTGAAAGCGGCGCTGAAGCTGAAAGACGCGCTGGTGCTGCGCTGCGGCGGTATGGAGCTACAGAGCGGCCGCGACGACAAGGGCGAATGGCTGAAGGCCACCTATTACGATGAGGACGGCACCAGCACCAGCGAGCGCTTCCGCCTGCAGACGCCGGCGCAGCGCAAAGCGTTCGAGATGCTGTTCCTGCGCCCGCACCAGCGCGCGCCGGGCGTGCCGTTCGCCTGGCACACCGCCGCCGACGTGCTGGCGCAACAACAGGCGCTGCGCCATCCGGATTTCGTGGTGGCGCGCAAACGCGGGCAGTTTTGGCAGGTGCGCGAGAAAGTGTTCGATTATCAAGGCCGTTTTCGCCGCGCCAATCAATTGGCCTGAGCGAACTGTCCCCAATCTGGGCAGGTTTTCATTGCCCTGCGGATGGCTTTCCGTTAAAATGCCGCGCGCTTTACCTGGGCCTGCCCAGCGTTAAAGCGGGTTTCCGAACTTGCTACTTGGGTCGCCTGTAGCAGGGTAAATTTTCTTTTAAGAGAAAAAACAATGTTCACTATCAATGTAGAAGTACGTAAAGACCAGGGTAAAGGTGCGAGCCGCCGCCTGCGTGCAGCAAACAAATTCCCAGCTATCGTTTACGGTGGCAAAGAAGCTGCAGTTTCCATCGAATTGGACCATGATTCTGTTAAGAACATGGAAGCTAAACCAGAATTCTACAGCGAAGCAGTAACTCTGGTTATCGACGGTAAAGAAACCAAAGTTAAGGTTCAGGCTGTACAGCGTCACCCGTTCAAGCCAAAACTGGCTCACATCGACTTCGTTCGCGTTTAATCGCTACGTTTTCGAACCTTTCGGGACGCCGAAATAAAGAACGCCGCAATTGCGGCGTTTTTTATTGTCTGCGATTCGGCAAGCTTACTTGCCGCTGCCGGTCCGGCGCTGCAGCTGATCGCGCAGGTTCGGCGGCGTGCCTTTGATGGTCAGCGTGTCGGTAGCCGCATCCCAGAAAATGCGCTCGCCAAGCAGCATGGCGTCGAAGTTCAGGCTGATGCCGCCGCCGCTGCCGGCGAATTTGGTCAGCTGGCGCAAAGTGCCGCGATCCGCCGGGAAGCTCTCTTCCAGCTCATACCCTTGCTCGCTGGAAAACTGCATGAAGTCTTTCTCGCCGACCGGCGACAGCTCCTGCGACAACGCCTGCAGTTCGATCTCTTCGCCTGCCTGCAACTGTTCGTTGCAGTAGCTGTAAACTTGCTGGCGCACCGACTGGCGCTCATTCTTGTCCAGCTGCGCATCGGCACAGTAGTCGTCTACCGCCTGCAGCAGCCCGCGGTTTTGCGCCTTGGTGTCCAACCCTTCGGACGCCGCCAGGAAATCCATAAAGAAGTCAGCAACCTTGCGGCCCACGCGCCCGCGCAGGAAGGTCAGATAGCGGGTCGATTCCGGGTTGGTTTCCCACTCGGTCAGATCGATGCGCGCGACGATATCGGCGTTGTTGATATCCAGATAGTGCGTGGTGTTGATATCCAGCTCTTCGTTGACGCGCATGCTGTTGCGGCTGTTCAGCACCGCGATCAGCAGATACTCCACCGCCAGATAACGGTATTGACCGAACAGCACCACGCCGCCTTCAGCGAACGGATACTTCGCCAGTTCGTCGCGCAGGCGACCGGTTGCCGCACGGCTGAAGGCCAGAAAGTCCTTATCGTCCTTGCGGCAGGTGCGCAGCGCCTCCGCCAGCTCGCTGCCTTCGTTGAACAGGCCTAAAGCCTTGCTCTTGGCGCTGTAAACGCGATGCAGTTCCGCCATCATTTCTTCCACCGCCGCGTTGTTGGGCAGCAAGGAATCGCGCAGCACCACGTCCAGCGTTTGCTCGTCGCGTTTCACCAATTGATGCAGAGCGATCTGGTCGATATCCAGACTCATGGTAAATCCTCCTGTTCTTTAGGCGCGTATTCAAACACTGAAGGCCCCGCCCTGCAATACTAAAAACCGCGGCAAACCGGAAAGGCGCGGCGATGAGCCGCCTCGCCGCCGACTATCGCGGATCCGAATGACAGGAAGTGATAAAAGAGCGGAAAATCACTGTCCTATACGGTAAGATAGAGCACTTTGCAGATTACTAAGCGCAATTTTATGCCACAATCATCCCGTTACAGTGACGAACACGTTGAACAACTGCTCTCAGAGCTGGTCAATGTTCTGGAAAAACACCATACCCCCACCGATCTTTCCCTGATGGTGCTGGGCAACATGGTCACTAATTTGATCAACACCAGCGTTGCCCCCGCGCAGCGGAAAACCCTGGCGAGATCGTTCGCGGAAGCCCTGCAGGCTTCTGTCCGTGAAGATAAAGCGCATTAATATTGACTTATGGTGACAAACCGTCAGCGTTATCGTGAAAAAGTCTCCCAGATGATCAGCTGGGGGCACTGGTTCGCCTTATTCAACATCCTGCTCGCCCTTGGGTTGGGCAGCCGCTACCTGTTTGTCACCGACTGGCCCGCTTCCCTGCTGGGCCGGGTCTATGCTCTGGTCAGCCTGCTGGGGCATTTCAGCTTTATCGTGTTCGCCGGCTATTTGCTGGTGATCTTCCCGCTCACCTTCGTGGTGATGTCGCAGCGGCTGTTGCGATTTATTTCCGCCGCGTTGGCCACCGCCGGGCTCACGCTGTTGCTGGTCGACAGCGAGGTGTTCTCTCATTTCCACCTGCACCTCAATCCGGTGGTGTGGGATCTGGTGGTCAACCCGGACCAAAGCGAGCTGTCGCGCGATTGGCAGCTGATGTTTATCTGCGTGCCAGTGATCTTCCTGGTGGAGATGCTGTTCGGCACCTGGAGCTGGCAGAAGCTGCGCAGCCTGAACCGACGCCGATTCGGCAAGCCGCTGGCGGCGCTGTTTATCAGCGCCTTTTTCGCTTCGCACCTGATTTACATCTGGGCCGACGCCAACTTCTATCGCCCGATCACCATGCAGCGGGCCAACCTGCCGCTCTCGTACCCGATGACCGCGCGCAAATTCCTCGAGAAACACGGCCTGCTCGACCAGCAAGAATATGAGCGCCGCCTGGTGCAACAGGGCAATCCGGAAGCGGTGGCGGTCGAGTATCCGCTCAGCGATCTCAGCTACAGCGATAAGGGTAGCGGCTATAACCTGCTGATGATCGTGGTGGACGGCATTCGCGCCAAAGACATGGCGCAGGACATGCCAACGTTGACGCGTTTCGCCCAGGAAAACGTGCGTTTCAGCGATCACTATAGCTCGGGAAACCACGCCGACACCGGGCTGTTCGGCCTGTTCTACGGCATTTCTCCGACCTATCTGGACAGCGTGCTCGCCGGCCGCAAACCGTCGGCGCTGATCAACGCGCTCGGCGATCAGGGCTACCAACTGGGGCTGTTCTCGTCCGACGGCTTCAACGCCAGCCTGTACCGTCAGGCTCTGTTGACCGACTTCTCGCTGCCGACGCCGGCGCCGCAAAGCGACGCGCAGACCACGCAGCAGTGGCAACGTTGGCTGACGGATCAGGGCGATAAAGAGCCATGGTTCTCTTATATCAACTTCAGCGGCGCTGAGCCGGCCGAAGGCGACAAAACTCCGGCGCCGGCCGACTTTATCCAGCGCTATCGCAGCGGCGCGCAAGACGTGGACGCTCAGATAGCCCAGGTTCTGGACACTCTGAAACAACGCGGCCTGCTGGATAAAACCGTGGTGGTGATCACCGCCGAGCACGGCGTCGAGTTCAACGACAGCGGCAAAGGGCAATGGGGCGCCGGCACCGCCTTCAATCAGGCACAGCTGCAGGTGCCGCTGGTGATCCACTGGCCGGGTACGCCGGCGCAGACCATCAACAAGCTGACCGGCCATAACGACGTGATGCGTACCCTGATGCAACGGTTGCTGCACGTGAAGACCACGCCGAAAGACTATTCGCAGGGCGAGGATCTGTTCACCGCTCAGCGCCGCAACAACTGGATTGCCACCGGTGACAACAACCAGCTGGTGATCACCACGCCGACGCAGACGCTGATGCTGGACAACAGCGGCAACTATCGCGTCTACGATCAGAATGGCGAGGAAATAAAAGACGAGAAACCGCAGCTTGCTCTGCTGCTGCAGGTGCTGACCGATGTAAAACGCTTTATCGCCAACTAACTGCTTAAAACTAAAGCAATCAAGTGGCGAGGCGCTTGCATTAACATCGGGAATCGGTAGTATGATTTTTCATAGCGTCGGCATGTAGCGCAGCCTGGTAGCGCACCGTCATGGGGTGTCGGGGGTCGGAGGTTCGAATCCTCTCATGCCGACCAAATTTAAGAAAACCTGCTGTTACAGCAGGTTTTTTTTCGTCTGCACGCTGAGAGGATGAGAATCTCCGAAGGAGGTTTGAGCCGAGCGTAGTGAGACCACGTTGCTTTAGCAACGGCCCGCAGGGCAAGCATCGAAGATGCACATAATCCTCTCATGCCGACCAAATTTAAGAAAACCTGCTGTTACAACAGGTTTTTTTTCGTCTGCACGCTGAGAGGATGAGAATCTCCGAAGGAGGTTTGAGCCGAACGTAGTGAGACCACGTTGCTTTAGCAACGGCCCGCAGGGCAAGCATCGAAGATGCGCATAATCCTCTCATGCCGACCAAATTCAAGAAAACCTGCTGTTACAGCAGGTTTTTTTTCGTCTGCACGCTGAGAGGATGAGAATCTCCGAAGGAGGTTTGAGCCGAACGTAGACAGAGCGCGAGGCCCCTCCGTAGCATAATGAGTGCGAATTCCCTTTTGTTACTTTTAAGCCTCCCTTTAAGGCGGTTGCCTAACTTAATTCATTCATTTTTGTACGCGCGCTGAAGCAAATGATAAATATGAATACAATGCCTACCAACTGCGGCCAAATTGCGCCACAAAGGAAATCGTCCCCTATATGCTTGCTGAGATCGAGGCATGTGTAAGTCGTAGCCCCAGAGAACCAAGCTTTTATCCAAAAAGTTTTCTTCATGGGATGTCCCTATTCCAAAACATTTTAATATGTCACATAACAGAGTAAGCAGTCATTAATATAAACATTGATTCGATTGTGGAAAAGAGCTAATTATAAAGAGCCTTACGAAGGCTTACATAGTATCAATCAAATAATCAAAAGGAGTTGTTTATGAAAGTTATTGATTCTTCAATGCTAAATTTCGTTTCTGGCGCAGGGAATTTTGCGGATAACCGTAGCAGTAACGGCAAGGTCAACAATAATAATGGGGGCTGTGGTGCTTCAACTAACTATGGTGGCCAGGCTAATGGTTTTGTTAGCAACTCTTCAGCCGGCATGAGCAAGGATTGTGCTATAGCACTAGGATTGGCAGCGGCAGGTGGCGTTATCGGCGGACTTATATCGCAAGGCGCCAGGGCTGTTATTGGTGGTGTAGTGGGATCTTCGATTGGCTCCTTTGGAGCATGCATTGGTGGAAGCAACAACAATGGTTCTCAAAACGCCTCTAAAAGCGGAGGTTATAACGGGGGTACCTGTTCCTGGTAATTACACACGAAATACTAACAGTGCTTATAAAAATCTTGCATGGTGTTTTTTGAAAGGAGGAAAGGAAATGAAAAATCCATTTGTTGTTTTTGCTTTTGTTTTTATAATGATTTCATTATCGCAAAGTGTTTTTCACACTCTTGGAATAACAAGTTACAACGGGCTTTTAAATATCAACTTACCTAAAGATCTCGCTCTGAGCATTATAATTATCTCTGTTCCAATAGGGATTTTTGCAATCATGTATGGGATCTATTCATCTGTTAAATGGTTCGCTAAAACGTGGAATAAATCTGGAGGGTAACAGATTACTCCCTATGCGATAGCGGAGGATCCCCCCCCCTATCGCTGGTGTATTATTATTTAATCCAACCTAATCACTCTATCTGCCGACGCTATCGTAGTTTCACGGTGAGCAATGATGATCCGCGTAATTTTTAGTTTTTTGATCGCCTGATTCACCTTCGCTTCACTGTCCTTGTCCAGCGCACTGGTCGCCTCATCCAGGAACAAAATCGCCGGTTTCTTGTAAATGGCTCGGGCAATAAACAGGCGTTGCTTCTGCCCACCGGACAACCCTTCCCCCAGTTCGCCGATCAGGGTTTCGTACCCCATCGGCATGCGCATGATCACCTCATGCAGATAGCTGGCTCGGGCACAGACCTCCATCCAGGCATCATCCATCTCGTCCGCGAACCCGCAGATATTTTCCCGGATCGAGCCGGAGAACAGCTTGTCGTCCTGCATCACGCAGGCGATCATCTTGTGATAGTTGTTGATGCCGAGCTGCCGGATATCGACGCCGTTCACCTCAACCCGCCCTGAATCCGGGGGAAACAGCCCGCACAGCACCTTCATCAGCGTGGTCTTGCCAGCCCCGGATGGGCCCACGATGGCCACACTCTCTCCCGGCGCAACAGAGATATTTAGAGCATCGAAGACCGCCGGTGACTGGCTGTCGTATCGATAGCTCAGGGCATGGGTGGACAATCCCATTGGTTGCATTTTCGAGATATATGGGAGGTCGGGCTTGCGATCTTCCCGTGGATGCAGGGCGATATCGGCAATGCGTTCGTTATGCAGGCTCATCATGCGCAGCTGCAGCAAAAATTCCGTCAGCGACCCTATGCGGTCGGAGAACTGCCCCCGAAAGGCGCCGAACGCGACGAACATACCGAGGGTCATCTGATTATCGATCACCAGACGGGTCCCCAGCCACAGTATGACGACCTGGTCACAGGCCGCCACGAAGGTGTTGATCCCGCCAAACAGCATATCCATTTTGGTGATCCGGATACCGGTATTGATGGTGTCGATTTCAAGATTGAGCCAGTGGGCGATACGGCACTCCGCCATGCCCTGCATCTTGACGGTGGCGATACCGTACAGCGTCTCCATAAAATAGGAACCGGCGCGGGCATTTCTCACCAGCGCTTCTTCGGACAGCTGGCGATAATACCCGTAGGTCAACAGGCGCATCAGCACATAGAGCGCGGTGAACGCGATCACCACCCAGGTCAACCAGCCCCCATACAGCACCATCATCACCAGCACGCCAATCACCATGATGCCGTCCATGATGGCGCCGACAATACTGGAGGTGAAGGTGCTGCGCAGCGTATCCAGTGAGCCGAAGCGCGACTGAATGTCACCCAGCTTACGCCGTTCAAAGTAACCGAGCGGCAGGCGCAACAGGTGAGTAAACAGCCCGGATTGCCACTGCACGTTGATGAGCGTCGACATGACCAGTCCGGCCCAGGCGCGCACCATGCCAATGGCGGCCCGCAACAGAATGAACAGCATCAGCCCAACGCAGATGAGCGTCAGCAACCCGCGGTCCCCGGCGGGAATAGCGTGATCCATCACCAGCTGCGTGCCGATGGGCACCACCAGGTTGATGGTTTCGAACACCAGAGACAGACAAAAGATTTTGCCAAGCGCCCCCTTGAGACCGTGTACGCTGCCAATCAGCGTACGCAGGTGAATGCGGTGGCGAACGCTGTCGGCGGTAAAGGCGCTGCCGGGCCAGGCCTCAAGCGCTACGCCGGTGAAACTGTGCGACAGCTCCGCCAGGCTGACCGCCCGCCGCCCGCGCGCCGGATCGTGCAGCACCGCGCGGTGACCTTTGACGCTAACCAGCACCACGAAATGGTTGAACTCCCAGTGCAGAATGCAGGGCAGTTTCAGCGCGCCAAGTTCGTCCAGATCCAGCGACAAGGGGCGAGTGCTCAACCCCAGCTGTTCGGCGATACCGATCAGCCCAACCAGCGTTGCACCGCGGGTTGACAGGTTGAACTGCCGGCGCAGCGCGATCAGGTCGATGTTTTTGCCGTAATAACCGCAGATCATCGCCAAACAGGCCAGCCCGCATTCCGACGACTCGGTCTGGTGCACCATCGGAACCCGGTGGCGCAGCCGCAGATCCAGCTGGCTGACCCGTTGTTTGAATGTTGGCTTATTCATTGACCGGCCCCGTTGCGCTGTGTTTCATGTCGTAGAACGGCGACAGCATCCATTGATAAACCAGCCTTTTCTCCAGAAACAGAGTGCTTTGCGCTTTCATGCCGTTTTCCAGGCTCAGACGCTTGCCGTCATAGGCAATGGTCTGTTTTTCCGGAATGACGATCACCTTGTAGTAAGGCACAGCGGCGGTCAGCGCCGCTTTGGGCGCCCCCTGATAGGTCAGCATTTCCTGCGGTGAGGCCGGGGCTTTGGAAATGACGGATACCGTACCGGCAAACTGGCCGAACTTCTCCGCCGGAAAGGCGTCATAACGCACATTGACCCGATCACCGGCAGCAATGTAAGGGATGGCGTCGTTAGGTACCCACAGCACCAGAGCATAGCGATCGATGTCGTGGGGGAGTACCTGCAGCAGACTGTCGCCGACGTTCACCATCTGGCCAACCGTGACGCTCAGCGAATCGATGCGGCCGCCGGCCAGCGCGCGAACGATAATATCGCCAGTGGCATCGATGTTTTGCCGCTCCTTTTGCAGCTCGTAGCGCTGCAGCTCCATCTGGTAGATCTGGTTGTCAAATTCAGCGGCCTGGGTATGGATCTGGCTTTCCAGCGCGGTGATCTGCAGCGCATTCTGTTCGTTCTGGCCGGAAAGCCCCAGCAGGTTGTTCTGCTGCTGGTAATACAACGCCACCTGGTTGGTGAGCTGATCCTTGTTGATCAGCCCCTTGGTCTGATAGTGCCGGTAGTTCTCCATGTTCTCCTTCATGATGCGTATCCCTTCCTGGGCGCGCTGGAGGATATCGGTGGAGCGGGTAAATGCGGCGGTATATTGCGCCTTCTGTTTTTCCAACATAGTCAGCGTGGCCTGCTTGCTGCTTTCCAGCCGGCTGATGATTTGCGCAATGCGCGCCAGCTGGCCATCGATATCCCGCTGCTGGTTATCGCTGACCACTCCGCTGCGGGTGCTTTTGCTGACGTCAATCTGGTAAATGGCCGCCCCGGCGGCGATCCGTTGCCCTTCGGTGACAAATTGTTTGATCACTACCCCTTGAACCGTGGAGTAAACGTTCGCGGCGCGGGGATAGGTGCTGATCTCACCGGTCACGTTGACCCGCCGGGTATAGGTACCGGCGAGCACGAAGGTGAGAAAAGCAATGAGAAAAAACAGGCACAGCCCCGCAGTGAACCAAGCGGGAATACCGGGCAACAGCAATGCCCGGCCGCGCCATTTCAATTTTTGGTTACCGATCGCTTCCTGGCGAAACACCGTTTTTCTTCCTTAAAAAAATAAGGGCCGTTGGCTCTTGCCCTATTATGTCGTTAACAATTCGCTAAATATCAGGCTTGCTGTGAGCCAGCGCTCGATACATAGTTGAATGTGATATCGCAAATAACCCCGTCAGTTTACTGAGCGAATCTTGCCCGTTTTTATGCGCAGGGCCTAACTGTTTTTATTTTTTCCAGATATTTCTTGCTCCTCATCAAATTGTCTCGGCGTCCAAATTCCCGTTACCGTGCCTTAGTGGGTATGCAGTTGCATCCAGTAAAACTCAATCCCTGCAAAGGCTTACTCCTATTTTTTGATGGCAAACCCAAATAGCAAACCATTGCACCGGAGAACTAAGATTTCATCGAAATAGTTAATTCATTGAACACCTTTATACTTAACTGAATAATACTTCGCGATAGTTATTCATCATTAATTTAAACTTGACCCGTCCAATAAAAAGCGTTAATCGTAACAAGCTTTAAACATGGTTGCACAAGATAACGTCAACAAGTAAAAGGAATTATTTATGAAAACCATTGATTCTTCAATGCTGGATTACATTGCTGGTGGCCGTGGCAATAATGGCAACGGCCGTGTTGACAACGACAGGTAGAATAGTCATTCTGGCAGTAAAAAACTGCAAGAATTCAATAGGCGGTTCTTGTAAGGTTTGACTTTACCTTCAAGAGCATAACATTACAATATCAGACAGGACTAAAACGGTGACAAAGATTATCAATTCATTAATTGTCTTTTTATCCATCCTGGCCGGTTCTTTTTTTCTGAGTGGCGCCGGGGTAATAGGTTACCAACCGTGGTTTTCTGCACCCGAGAATTTGTCAAAACTTGTGATTATCGTTGTCACCTACTGCTCCTTTGTTTACGCCGCATTAAGTATTTATAGAAAACTTAAAAAACAAACCCCATAAAAAAGCCATAACACAGGCATGACGTTCAGTTTTGGGTTAAAGAATAGAATTAACTATAAATTAACCCTCGCTAATTCAGTTTTTCGCCTGCCGTTTACGCGGGCAGTTTAACGATCGCCGCCGGGATGCCCTGCCGCACCGCCGCGCCGGTCACCCAATCCAGCCAGGTGTTCGGCACTTCGCGCGTCGGATCGGCAAACCCCAGATCGTTGAGGTTGATGCCGGCGGCGATGCGCTCATCCATCGCCAGCGGCTCACCGTCCAGATAGTGTTGGCTGGCCCCCATCTCGCGGTGGCCGTAGCCGTGTTCAACCGCAATCACGCCGGGCATCACGCCCGCCAGTAAACTGATCTGCGCCTCCCGGCTGCCGCCCGGCGTGCTGATGCACACCCGGTCGCCGTGTTGAATGCCGAAATGCGCCCCATCCGCCGGGTTTAACGCCACCAGGTTCACCGGTTTCACGTCGTGCAGGCGCCGGATCACCGCAGTGGAGCTGCTCATCACATTGGATTTGAAGGACATCAGGCGCAGCGGCCACTGCCGTTGCGGGTAGAGTTCTTCCACCGCGCGGCCATCCGACAAACGCGCCGGATAGCAGGTTGGGCAGCCGCTGAAACGCTCGCCGGTGATCGCATGCCGGTGCTTCGCCACTTCCGCGTTCCAGATCTGCAGCGGTTTCTCCCAGCGATTGCCCACGCTGCCGTCGCGGCGGCCGCTGTCATGAGCGGCGAACCGGCCGCCGCGGCTGTAGATAAACGCTACGCGGTCGATTTCATCGGCGCGCAGCGTCTGCGCCAGCTGCGGCAACAAGCGATCGACGCCGCTTAGCGCCAGCTCTTCCGCCCTCGCAGCCGGCACCGGCGCCTTGCCTGCAAACGCGACGTTGGCGGCGGCGCGCAGATAATAATCCTCGGCGCGGTTGAGCGGCAGCAGCCCTCCCTGGCCGTCGCCGATCGCCCGATCGCCGAAGCCCGGCAACGCCAGGCGTTTGGCGACGGCGATGCAAAACGCCTCCATGGAGATCGGTTGCCCTTGCGCCGTTTTAGCGGTCGCCGGCGTCACTATCGGCCAGCGCGCGGTGGTGGCCTTGCTGGCGACGCCGCCCCAGGGAGCGCTAAATCCCCAACTCTCAAAGTTATGGGTATCCGGGATGATATAGTCGGCCAATGCCGTCGTTTCATTGATAAACGCATCGATAGCGATAAACAGCGGCAAACGCGCCGGATCTTTGAGCCGTTCCTCCGCCACGCCGCGCAAACCGGCGATACCGTACAAGGGATTGGTCATGTTCGAGATCCAGGCTTTCAGCCCGTAGGGATACCCCGCCAACGCCGAGGTCAGCAGCTCGGTCAACTGCCCGGCGACGAACGGATACCAGGGCGCTTTGGCCGGCCAGGGCGAAATGCCCGCCGCCACTTTTTCGCGATATTCGTCCGAGGCTTCATAGGCAGCCTTGCTGCGCGCAATATTCAGCCCCTTTGGTTTCACCAGACCGGGAAACTCAGCCAGGTTATAGCGTGGCCCTTCGGCGAAGCCGTTAAATTTACCGCCGCCGACGAACACCCCGCCCGCCAGGCTCAGATTGCCGATCAGCACATTGAGCATCATCACCGACCAGGTATTATAAAACCCGTTTGCCGCCATCATCCCGCCATGAGCGATCACCGCCGCCTTGCGCCCATGGGCGGTAAAAGCCTCGGCCAGCGCCGCAATGCGCGCCACCGGCACGCCGCATTCTCGGCTGTACGCCTCTGGCGAAAGTTTGTCGGCAGCCTCTTTCAAACACTGAAAGCCGCTCTTCACCGCCACCTGCGCACCGTCGTGCAGCGTCACCCTGCGCGTTACCCACAGCTCGGCACTGTCGCACGTCTCGGCCGCCACCAGCTCGCCCGCACCGTTGACCACCAGCGGCGATGCCAACCCTGCGCCGTTCAGATGGGCGAGCGTCAGATGTTGGCCCGCCAACGGGTGCTCGCTCTCGGCGATCACCAGATGCGTGGCGTTGGTCCAGCTCTTCTCGCCGGCGCGTTGCATGGCAGCCTCTGACGGGATGGCGAGATAGTCGGCTTGATAGCGCCGGTTGTCGAGGATCCAACGGATCATCGCCATCGCAAGCGCCGAGTCGGTGCCCGGCAACACCGGGATCCAATGACCATGATCGTCCGCCAACGTAGTGGTCAGCGGCAGCGCCGGCGCCACCACCGCATAGCGGAACTCGCTGCGCAGCCTGGCGCTAGCCAGTTGCCGGGCCTGGCGCTTGAAAGGGTTGCCGGACTGCGCCGGTGAGGTGCCCATAAACAACGCGAATTCGACCTGTTCCCAGTCTGGTTTCACGTGCGGGTTCTTATCCAGATCGTTCATCAACGCACCGGAGCCGGCGCGGTAGGCCAGCCCGCAGTAAGCGCCGTGCGCGCCGAAATTCTTGCTGCCAAAGCTGTTCTGGGCGAAGCGCCGCAGGAAGCTGTCGCGCCCGTCGTCACCGGCGTTGGTCACCAGCAGCTGATTGGCTTTCGGCCCCAGCCCCGGCTGCCGGGCGTCGATCGGCGTTTCCAGATCGCGGATCGCCCGCAGACCGTCCACCGGTCCTTCGCCGAACAGATCGCCGCCCTCCACCACTTCCTCGATCAGCTGCTCAAAACTGATGCGCTGCCACTTGCCTTCGCCGCGTTTGCCGACGCGCTTCATCGGCTCCAGTACGCGCAGCGGACTGTAAAGGCCCTCCAGCAGCGTGGCGCCGCGCGCACAGGCGGTGGAACGGGCATCGAGACCGCTTTCGCCACCCAGCTGCGCCAGCGCTTCCTGCAGCGGCAAGGCGGAATCGACGTGCTGCTCCTGAGACAGCGGATGATAAGGGTTGCCGGCAATGCGCAGCACCCGGTCGGTCTGCCGATCCACCCTCACCCGCACGCCGCACTGCGTCCAGCAGCCGAAACATTGGGTCATCGAGATGGCCTGCTGCGGATTGCTTTGCCATTCCGGCGCCGCCCGCCCTTCGGGCGGCAGAGAGTTACTGTTGATGCGATCCCGCGTCACGCGCCCAGAGGTGCCGTGGATCAAGCCGTCGATCGCCCGTTTGGCGACCTCGCGATAACTCAGGCCAAAGGCGGACAACCCGCCGAAGGCCAGGCCCACTTTCAACCACTGACGCCGGGTGAGTTTAGCCATGTTGTTTTCTCCGCAGTAAAAACGCCTGTGCTTCACGCACCATGATCATTAACGCCAGCCACAACCCAAAGGTGCCGACGATCGCCAGCAAGCCATCGGTGCCCAGCGGCAGGCTGTAGGGGGAAGAAGACGCGTTGTATTTCGGGATGGTTTGCACCTCGATCAACAGCGTCCAGCGCATCAGCCAACTCAGCCCCAGAGCACCGGCCACCAGCAGCGGCGCACCGCCGCGCGGCAAGCGCCGATAGGCGCCCCAGGCGGCGCCCCCCAGCGTCAGCCCCCATAACGCGATCCATCCGGCGGCATAATGGCGCGCTATCGCCTGCGTCCGCAGCCAGTGGCGTACCGCCGCGCCGGATAACGTATCGCCGCACACCCACAACAGAATCGCCCCGCCGAGCAGCAACAGCGTCAGCAGCATTCCGCGCGCCAGCGGCGCCTGCAGACCGGGCCGTTCGCGTATCGCCAGCAGCAACAAGGCCAAGAGCGCCTGCAGCGCACTGAGCAACATGACGATAGGAAATCCGTAGCTGAACCAGATCGGGCGGGCGCGCACGACGGAAACCTCTCGCCCGGTGTACAGCAGCAGGCCGATAGCCACCAGCGCGCAGGCGGGCGCAATCCCGCGCAGCAGCGCAACCGGTCGGCCCGTCAGCCGCGTGAATTCGAGCGCGAGAAACCACAGGCCGATCAGCAGGGTAAACAGCGGCAAAAACAGCGCGCCCCACGGCATCCACGACCAGGGCGTCGGATAGGCATAGAAATGCCAGAAGCGGGCGGTTTGATGCAGGTCTGCGGTCAGCGCCAGCGGCGCGGTGATGGCGCACGTCAGCCCGATAAACAGCGTCACGCGCTCCAGGTGTGCGGCATTCTCTCCACCGCGCCAGCGCCATGCGCAGGCCAGCAGCGCGGCGCAGGCGGCGATGCCGATAAAGAAGAAATATTGCACGGCCCACGGCAGCCAGCTAACCGCCTGCGGTTGGCTCAACACTTCTGCGATCGTCAGTTGGCGACTCATCGTCTCTCTCCCCATAAGGCGACCTGCGCCCGCCCCGGCAGCGGCGTAACGAAGGCTTCATCCAGCCCCAGATAAAACACGTGGGGCGCGGTGTGGTTTTCCGGCTTGAGAACGTTGATCTCGGCCTCATGGCGCCGCAGCATCTTGCTCAACGTGCTGTGCGGATCGCGCATGTCGCCGATGATCCGTGCGCCGCCCACGCATGACTCCACGCACGCCGGCAGCAATCCCGCCTCCAGCCGGTGCACGCAGAAGGTGCATTTGTCCGCCGTTTGGGTGGCGTGATTGATAAAGCGGGCGTCGTACGGACAGGCCTGCACGCAATAGGCGCATCCCACGCAGCGTGTGTTGTCGACAACCACGATCCCGTCCTCGCGCTGGAAGGTGGCCTGTACCGGGCATACCGGCACGCATGGCGGGTTGTCGCAGTGGTTGCACAGCCTGGGCAGCAGCACGTTGGTCGCCACCTCTTCCCCTTCGAGGCTGACCTGGTACTGGTTTACCGTGGTGCGGAACTCGCCGTGCGGCGTCTGGTTTTCAATGGCGCAGCTGACGGTACAGGCCTGGCACCCGACGCAGCGCCGCAGATCGATCAGCATCGCGTAGCGGCGGCGAGCATCCCCCTCGCGCCGCGCCGGTGCCAACGTCAGCCCGGCCTCCGCCACGGGGACCAGCGAAGCCCCCGCCGTCAATACGCCCAGCCGTTGCAAAAACTGCCGTTTACTGAAGTCCATCCGTTTCTCCCACGCCCAGGGCGTCACCCCGATCACGCTATTGACGCCCGTTAGATGAATAAACAATGTCGATGATTTACAGTGTAAAAATGGCATCGAAGGCGCTCTATTGTGGTTAACCACATACCGGACCCAACGTTGATCTAAAACAAGTGGCGGCAGATAAATCGCCATCAGGAGGGGCCGTGAGGGTCGTGTTATTACTGCTGTTTTGTCTCGGCTGGGGGGCAGCGGCGCAGGCGAAGGAATGGTCGGTCGGCGTGCTGGCGATGCGAGGCGATGCGGCGACCGTGCGCGACTGGCAACCGCTGATCGACCAGCTCAACGACAGCGTCAGCGGTGAGCGCTTCCGCCTGCGGCCGCTCGATCTGGCGCAGATGCGCGAGGCGGTCAATCAGGGCAGCGTGCAGTTCGTGGTCACCAATCCGGCGCAGTTCGTGCAATTGAACAGCCACTATCATCTGCGCTGGCTGGCGTCGTTGCGCGCCGCCAACGGCGATCGGGAAACGGGCAACATCATCGGCAGCGTGATTCTGGTGCGGCGCGACAGTGACGTCACGACGCCGCAGGCGCTGATGGGCAAAACGGTGGGCGCCATCGATCCGCAGGCCTTCGGCGGCTATCTGACCGGTTATAAGGCGCTCAGCGATGCCGGCATGCGGCCCGAGCGCGATTTCCACCTGCGTTTTACCGGCTTCCCTGCCGATGCCCTGCTCTATCTGCTGCGCGAACGCGCCATTCAGGCCGCCATCGTCCCGGTTTGCCTGCTGGAGAAAATGGATCGGGAAGGCCTGCTCAACCAGGCGGATTTTCGCCCGCTGCTGCAACAGGCCACGTCAGTTGACTGCGTCACCAGCACGCCGCTTTACCCCAACTGGTCGTTCGCCGCCCTGCCCGGCCTGGATAATCCGCTGGTGGATGCGGTGGCGAGAGCGTTGCTGACCGCACCGCCGCAGTCTCCCTTCCTGTGGGGGGCGCCGGCCTCGACCAGCGAGGTGGAAGCCTTATTGCGCGCCGTCAATCAACACCCGGAACAGCGGCTGCTGTGGCTGGATATCAAGAGCTGGCTGATCCAGCATCAGACAGCCGTCGGCCTGTCGCTCACGGTGCTGGCGCTGTTGATCGTCAACCATATCTGGATAGCGCTGCTGGTACGCCGCCGCGGGCGACAATTGCTTCATGCCGGAGAGCAACTGCGCCGACAGGAACAGGCGCTGGAAAATGCCAGGCAGCTGAGCGTGCTGGGGGAGATGGCCTCCGGCTTTGCGCATGAGCTCAACCAGCCGCTGGCGGCCATTCGCCACTATGCGCAGGGGTGCCTCATCCAACTGCGCAAAACGGACGCCGGCCATCCGCTGCTGGCACCGCTGGAAAATATCGACCGGCAGGCGCAGCGCGGTGGCGAAACGATCCATAACCTGCGCCAGTGGGTGCAGCCCCCCACCGAGACGGCAGGCAAGGCGCACTGGCGCCCCATCGCGGTGAATGAAACCGCCGAGCGGGTGTGGGCGCTGCTGCGCCTGACGCAGCGCTATCCCGACCTGAAGTTGTTCATTAACGTGGCGCCTTCGCTAACGCTAACCCTGCCGCCGGCGCTACTGGAACAGCTGCTGGCGAACCTGCTGCTGAATGCGGCGCAGGCCGGTGCCAACGCCATCTGGCTTTCCGCCGACGAGAACGACCGGGCGCTCGATTTGCATTTGCAGGACAACGCGGGTGGGATGAGCGCAGTCGGGCTGGAGCAGGCTTTCCGCCCCTTCAACACCACCAAAGCCGGCGGCATGGGGCTGGGGCTGGCTATTTGCCGCCGCCTGGTCCGCTATGGCGGCGGCGAGATCCTGTTAGCTAACCGCCCCGCTCCCGACAGCCGCAATGGGCTGTGCGTCACCCTGCATTTCCTATTTAACGATGAGGAAAACCATGTCGCTAATTCATCTGGTAGATGATGACGTCGCCGTCACCGACGCCTGCCATTTTTTATTGACCAACCTCGGCCATTGCGCCCACTGCTGGAATGACAGCACCGACTTTTTGGCGCAGGCTGACCTGTTGCAGACCGGAATCGTGTTGCTGGATATGCGAATGCCGAAGCTCGACGGTCACCAGACCTACGCTGAACTGCGCCGCCGCGGCAGCACGCTGGCGGTGGTGTTCCTGTCCGGCCATGGCGACGTACCGATGGCGGTAGAACAGATGAAGTACGGCGCAGTGGACTTCCTGCAAAAACCGATCGCCGCAGAGCCGTTGATCGCCGCCCTAGCACGGGCGCAGCAAGTCTCCGCCGAGACCCAACAGCGCCATGAAACTTTTGGCCGCTACCGCACGCTCACGCCGAAAGAGCGTGAGATCGCGCATCTGGTGGTGCGCGGCATGATGAACCGGGAAATGGCGGAACGGCTGAATATCGCGCTGCGCACCGTGGAGGTCCATCGCGCAAAAGTGATGGAGAAAATGCAGGCCGCCAGCCTGGCAGAATTGGTGATTCAGCTGCAAACTTTACCGCTCACGATTCAAGAATAAACGCAGAAGCCCCGCATAAAACTAGCCCTGAGTCCCTCCGCACCTGATTGACACAGCGCGAACCAGGCAATATATTCATTAAGATAATTAATGAATTGTAGCCAGATCGCCCCAGTCCGACGAACGGGCCATCAATGCCCCTGCACAACCCCCGCGTGGCGCTTTTGCCTTCTGGGAACCTGAGAGGTAAAGAGGACGTTTTATATTTCGAATGAAGAGAAATGCGGGCATATAACATCGCCTGTACACGATGACGCCACTGTCGGGTCGGCTCGTGTACGCGGCAACCAGTATGGATAGTTAATAACAAAAAATATGGACTGAATAAGGAACAAAGATGCAAGGAAATCTCAAACTCTATGGTCTTTTTGTTGGCCTGACCGTAACCATAATGATCACCTGCGACACCCTGGTTTATAAAGTTTTTGATATCTATGGTTTTAAAATAACCGCTAGCGGCATTGTATTCTCCCTGTGTTTTCTGATATCTACGTTGCTTACCGAGGTTTACGGCTATAAATTATCAGTAAGAGCAATATGGATCATGGTGTTCTGCCAAAGTTTATATGTCATCATACTTAACCTCTCCGCTGTCATCCAGCCAGAAAATAACGCTATAGCGACTCACTATAACGCTTTATACCATGAATTTTGGCGCGTCATGATAGGCACCTGGGTATCCGTTCCCGTCTCATATTTTGTTAATGGCTTCATCATTTCAAAGATGAAAATTATCTTCTCCGGCAAATACTTCTTCATTCGCTATATTGCAGGCTCCATGTCTACGCAGGCCGCGTTGTTGCTGACGGCCTATCCGATTAGCCTTTCGGGCAAATACACCTTTATGGAACTGGTTAATATCATAAGCACCACCTGGTCTTATAAGGTGGTCGTCTCCATTGTATTGCTGCCGCTCGCTATCATCCTGGTAGAATGGGTTAAGAAAATAGAAAACACCGATCATTATGATTGGGGCGCATCATACAATCCTTTTAAATAATTTCAGTAAGGTAGAGCATGAAAGCAATTCAGATTAGTGACATACACATTATGCCTAATGAAAGCGCGCTGGCCTCTAAGCACCTGGCTAATTTCGAAAAGGCCATTGATTTTATTAATGCCAATGCCGATCAAATAAAGGCAGACTTGATCATTGTAACAGGTGATATCTCTCATGATGGTGACATTCCCTCATATGAGCGTTTCTTTAACGTAATGAGCCGCGTTTCATTACCTTTTTATTTATTCCCAGGCAACCACGACAGTAAAAAAAATCTGAGTGATGTAGCCCGCCAACAGGGCGGTAACTATGATATAAATTCTTTTGAAGATGACGAGTGGCGCATGCTTAGCATCGACTCGGTTGTTGACAATGAAGATTTTGGCTGGGTGTCGAAACAAGCGTTAGAAACGCTTGAAGAAGCCATAATATCCAGTGAAAATAAAAAGATAGCTATTTTCTTGCACCATCACCCGCTTCCTGTCGGCACCCCCATTGTCGATAGTTGTATGTTAAACAATGCCGGCGAACTTTTGAGCCTCTGTCAACGATTGAACGTTAAGTTTATTGGTTCAGGCCATGCGCATACGCTATTTCAACGGAAAATGGGAGACACCCTGGTCTCGGTTTCCCCTGCAATTTGCTCGCAATGGAAAAACGGCACAAGCGAAGTCAGCAGCATAGACAATACGGCTTTCAGCGTGATTACGTTCGATGAGCATATTCACGTCGAGCCATGGTTCATTTAATCAACGTCAGTATCGTTTTTTTAGGCTTGTCACTTTGCTTTGCGTTTTGCAAGGAGGCGGAGATTTCTCTGCCTTCTTTCACTCCGGCATAAAATGCTATTTTTGTCGCATCTAAAGACTCGGTTTTATCGACCAGCTCACGATTTCTTAAAAAATCCTTTCCTGATATGGATATTGAATCAGCACCGTTTTTCAACGTCCACATACAGTTCCTTTTCTCTTCATGAATCGACAGTTTGGCTGAGGCAATTTTTATTTTAGACTCCGTTTCGGCGATGAAAGCAATGTCTTTAGGGTTAACATGCCTTAGAAAGTCGCCCTCAACAAGCTGCCCCCAGTTTTTTTTCACGAAGGTATGGGTGCCAAACTCTTTGAAAAGCCAATACCCCTCGGCGGTTCGCGTCACGCTGCGATCTAAAGTGTACAGATAACTTGGAGAGTATATTCTCCTTAACTTGCGGACTATTTTAAACAAATCCATTTATTTCAGCCTCTTTATCGTTTTCAATAAAACACCGATAATCGCGTAATCGCTGTAGGACTTCACACTGCTGTCTGAATCTAATGAGATGTTTGTAAACTGCAAGTCGTCATGAGAAACAAAGACCCTTCTTAAGCATATTGGGTAGTTTTTTAGCTTAACCAGGACGATATCCCCATCACAAAATGGTTCCTGAAGGGAGATGACACAATAGGTTCCACGATCCCATTCAGGTGACAACGAGTTATTCGTTATCTCCACCACAAACAGCGAATCGTCCGTAATGTCATCCACTTCTGTCGTGTAGGTATCTGATGTTGTCATCGCCTGATCCAGGAAACGCTCTATATCGCTGTAGCTAATGAGCGGTAGCGATCTAACGTTGTGATTGGCCTCTCCCGAGACTCGTAAGTCCTTGTCAGTCAGCTCCCCAACTTTCACGCTGAAAAATTCACCAATTGACGAGAGCGTAGAGATCGTCGGATTCCCGATGCCCTTTCTCAGGTTGTTGATAGTGGCAATACCGATCCCTGTTTCGATACTCAGTCTGCTGGCGTCAATCCCATGCATGCGCATGAGATAAGTTAGGTTTTCCCCTATCATTTTCAATGACATACCACTTTCTTCTGATATTTTAATGTTGTTTTGTTGCATTATAATGTTTTAAACCTATACTTTAGCGTTGTTAAAGTTAATTTAAAATATTAAACCACTCCAAGGGACGTGATGACAATGGTACAGGTCGAATTACATGCAAATTAAAAAATAATTATTTGTAATGTAAATCATTTATTAAATAAGCGTTCTTACAGAAGCAAGATAGGCCACCACAACAATAATTCAAATTCCTTATGTAACCGCTTTATCTAGTCTGCATCCCATACTGCGACGAGCGTTTTGCAAGCGTGACGCCAATAACTCACATACCAACGCATCAAACATTAGCAGTGCTGTTAAAACGCAAGAAGCCTCTTCACCGTATTTACGCCACGGCAGACGAGGGAAACACCAAAAACGGCGACCAGAAAGGTGGCGTCGGGCCTCCAACACCAGGGAGCGCCAGTCCGACGCCACCACCTTATGTATTGAATGAGAGAGAAATGCGCTCAGCGGGTAATGGCGATAATCTTCTGAAGATTCGACAGGCGATTACGGGTGGGGAAAAATGCGGACCATCGGCCTGGCCGGCTCAACGGCAAATTCTGCCGCCCGGCATGTAAAGATGAATGCCCATGCAAAATTCCGCATCCCCTCTTGCCAACTCTCACTCCTCAGGCCAAAATACTGTACATTAAATCAGTATTTACAGGTGGGTCATGTTTGTAGAATTGGTGTACGACAAACGCAACGTCGCTGGGCTGCCCAACGCCGCCGAGATTATTCGCAGCGAACTGGAGAAACGCGTGCATGCGCTGTTCCCGGAAGCGGAAGTGCGCGTGAAGCCGATGCAGGCCAACGGCCTGAACTCCGACGCCAGCAAAAGCGATCGCGAAAAGCTGAACCGGATGTTGGAAGAGATGTTCGAAGAAGCGGATCAGTGGCTGGTCACTGATATTTGACGGGCAGTAACGCTATTGACTCCCACTCAGCGGGAAGTTTGCCTGGCGGGAACGGGCCGCGTGTTTGCCCGAGCCTCTCGGTGATAATGCCGGTGCCGATGCAATAGGCGACCAAAACCCTACTGCACCGGCATTTTACCTGGTATCCACGTTATTTATGAAGCCGCGTTGGTTTCCGATGACCCGTCATCGTTTGATACCAGCGCCTCCGGCGGCAACACTTCCACCACTTCACGCACCGGCATGGCGAGGCGCAGATCGATCCAGCGCCCTTCAGGGATATCCATCGCTTCGCCGGCCACAACCGTCGCGGTATCGATGTCAAAACGACGTTTGCTGATTTTCACCGTAATAACACCGTCGCTGTCGGTGGCGGTTTCCACAAAGCACAGGCGGTTGCCGTTCACGTCCTGCGGTACTTCGATGGTCCAGCCCTCCTTTGCCAACCCCAGCGAACCTTTCAGTTGATAAACGCCGGTGGAGATTCGCTCAGCACTTACCCCGTCTGCCTCACCGTTAACCGCTACGCAACCGGCCAGAGCAAAGCCACCTTCCAGATAATCAGCCTGCATATGCTCAGGCGCAGCAGACAATCTGGCGATCGGTGAGGCTTTCTTGATAAAGCCGTTGGCATCAACGGTAGTGTTTGATGTCCCCCAAAGGATGTTGCTTTTGACAATGCCAGCCGTTAATCCTGTTCCGTTGCAGGTCATCGTGTTTACATTACCGTTGTTATAATCCACAGCAATAACCGCACTCACGTCACCGCACATTAAATGAATCGATGAACCGTCTGGAGGCATACCTATTTTTGAACCACCTCCAACACGAAATATTTCACTACCGTGCCCTCTCAATGTTTTCATTAACGTCACTTGAGACTCAACATCGACACCACTAATTCTCGGCCCGCCGGCCCCGCCAAAACCATTAGAAAACGCTTTAGCTACGCTTTCATAATCCGGCAACTGCTTTTTATTATCCCAAACAGGGATTTTATACTCGATAAAATCCATTGTTCCTACTGGAGAAACACTCATTTTTTTAAAAGAAACATTAACTTTTGCCAATTGACCTGGAGAGCGAGAATCAACAACCATATATGTGGCGGAGGTAACAAATGCGTTCACTAATATATAAATATCAAACGTATTACGTGCGCTTTCTATCATTGCTGCACTACCTAATATGGGACGAGTGCCAGTTGTATAGAGCGTAATCGATGCGGCCCCCTTCACGTTTGTGTCAACCGCCCTATTTCCATATCTGAATATGAGTCTCTGGCTACATGTCTGATCCGAGTTTCCGTTGTAACCGGACCCACCATTGAAATCAAAAACGACGGTATCTCCATGCTGATCCGTAACTACTGTACCTAATTGGTACCACCACACCCCCACTCCCTGAGATGGCATAGCATATCGAGTTTTACCCCATAGTGTTGACACAATCCGATCGTCAATGCTATTCGCCAACTGATCAACAATCTTTGCTGCATTGTTTTCACTGTTTTTTGCTGCAACAGCCGATTTCGCTGATTTATCTGCTGATAACGCAGCCTCTGCGCGTAGGCGATCGACGGTTTGCACAATCTCCGGCGTGATATCGCTTTTTCCAGGTCGGCTCAGGAAATCATTGAGCGTGCCGGGCAGGGAATCGTTATAAACCTCGATAGCACCCACTCGCTCCGGCTGTGCGCCGTATACAGAGATAATGACCTCGTAAGCGCCCGCCTCTACGGGTAGGGAATATTTACCGCTATCATCCGTCACTGATTGTGATTTAGCCAGACTCAGGACCGTTGATGAGGTTCTGACTGCGCGCAGGGTAATGGTTACGCCGGAGCGAGGATCGCCGTAAGGGCCTTTTAATACGCCGCTGATTAATGTCATTGTACTTTCTCCATAAGTTCTTTGATTAATTCATCCTGGCGATCGATTCTATCCAGAGCCTGATTCAGCGCAGCCAGGGCCACATATCCCAGCGTTGAATAATCGACGGATTTTACTCGAGTAACAGTTTCGCCGTTTTGCAATTGTAAAGAACCGCCTTCAGCAACAACCTGGGGAAGTTTCTTTTCAATTTCTTGTGCGATACCACCAATAAAGGGTTTACCATCTCGCTTGCCAGTATAGAGTTTTAGACCACGAATGAGTGTTATAGGGTCTTCAATTTCTTCTACTTCAGTTTTAATTCTAAGGTCTGAGCCGGTCACCCAATTTCCGGTTAAGTTATTAAAGTCCCCGTTATTCTGTAGACGGACCTCATGCCAGACATTGGCGTAATCCTTAAATGAAATCGCACCATAATCAGTTACCCCAATTTCACGACGACAAAACATTTGCATGGCAGTGACAACGCCACCTGCAGTTGTCATGACCGATAGTAATGTCGGGCCATCTACAGTTCCGGTAGATCTGGTAAAAGTCTTTTCAGCACGGACATTAGACGATCCCGTATCACCAGAGTTCAAATGAATGCCATTTCGCCCCATCATGGTATCATCAAATGTCGTTGACTTGCGAAAGCGTGAATATCCACCCACATCAAGATTTGCCGTTTGTCCTGTCACCACAGAGCCCTGTAAAGACAGTGAACCTTTAATCTCTTGGGCAGTAGCAACCGTCTTATCTAATTTATTATTAAGCGAAGCCGTAATACTGTTCCAGGCCGGGCCACTATAGGTGCCACCGTCCGGCAGCTTAACGGTAATATTTCCGTTGCCGCTGAAGACCTGCTGCCAGTTCTCCTTATCGAGGTTCAGCCCGCGCAGGGCTTTCGCCGTTTCGGCGGCCAGTTGGGCGGTGATGGCATTCATCGCATCGCGCGGTACGGCATACCATGCTGCGCCCGCCTGCGTTGGGCCGTCATAGGCTTTAACCAGTGTTACCTGAGTGGCGTTATCAATCGTTTTTACCGGCAGCGTATAGGTGACGCCACCGACGGTGCTGACAATAAAGTCACCGGCTTTCAGTTCGGTATTAAAGGCCGTTCCGGTTCCTTTCACTATAGTTGAATTATTCGTTAGGGTTAGAGTGCCTGCTGGCATAATACTCTCCTGAGTTTTGATAATAAAAATAAGAAGGTATCAGGATTACGTTCTTGTCTAGCAAGGTTTATACTTATACCAACCAATGTGATATTTTCTACGAATGCCTATTTTATTTTCTTGACTTATCTATTTATAAATGTAGCAATGGGAAACTTCAAATAGCCTCGTCCAGAAAATCTCTCCGAATATGTCTGAGTCCGATATTTTAGCCACGTCAGTTGAAGTTCCATCCCAGTCCATCGGACTAAAATACCTGCATTTTGTGCAGAAATCTCGCTTTCAAATGAGTCAGCTGGCATACAATTGATTGGAAACCACGGGCTAAAACTAGATGGTAATGACTGTATCCCTTTGTCTACTGCACTAGTTACTTCAACTATGCTCCGTACTCGTGGCATATCACTAGCTGATTTTGCGGTCCATATAAGCTCAGAGTCAGCGGAGAACACATCTAAATATCCGGACTGCATTGCGATATTATGCGATGTAGCAATAAGCTCAACACCTCCCGCCGTGAAGTATTTAGCGCCTGGCCAGCACCAAGCGCCCGGGGATAGCCGAGCCCAATACAGCAACCCAACCGAAAGCTCATTAATAGCTAAGTAGCTTAATTTATGAAGATCACCAAATATAGTATCCCCCCATAAATCAGGCGGGTAAAATTTTGGCACCTTGTGCTCAGCAACAAGAGTATGTTTATACTCACTGTCTATTATCAGTGAGCCATCTGTGTTGTAAATTTGAAAATTAGACATTATCGAACCTCATAAATGTAGACAGTATAATATTTATCATATCCGTCCGTTACAGAGCTTATTAACCACACACCTCCATCTCTTGTGCAGGCTGTAACCCCATCAAATACAATGTCCCCATGAAAAAATGGTCCAGCTCTAACAATAGCTGCAAAATGCCTATCCGAGGTCACACCTGGGTAACTAATATTAACTGCTGCCTGATTTTTGGGCAGCGTTGCATCAATAGAGGCAAAAAATCTAGTGCTACAATCACCCAGATCGACTGTAATGTTTCCATTACTATCCCAGCATTGTAATCCATTACCCATTACCAAAGCCCCATTCTGACGCGTAGTACATTATTACTGTCAAATATCTGAATGAGTGTACTAGTAATCAACATTCTGCCTCCTCCAGCCACGCCATTTATCTCAAAGCTGCCTGTTTTATCTAATCGCCACCCTTGTGAGCCCACAACATAGTTATTCGACTGGATATAGTTACCAATCTTGGCATTACTGATTGTTCCATCCTGGATAAAGGCATTATTCATAAACACCTGCCCATCCACCACAGCAAACGGTGAATACTGATTGCTGTTATTGCCGCTCATCAGCACGAACTGGTTGGCGTTAAAGCCGACGCGGGTGGTGACCGGCCTGCCGTTTTCCGCCAATACCGCGATCGACATGCCGGCGTTGTAGAAGGTGCCGTTCACCCGCACGCCCGCTTTCAGCGTATGGATGGCCGTGGCGCCGTCGGCGTCTACCGTCGCCGTCAGTTTATCTTCCAGCACCGCCGCGACGTCATCAATCTGCGCCTGCACCTGGGTTTTCATCTCAGCCAGTCCGCGATCGACCTCCGCGATGGTGGTTTTCACCACCATGATATCGGCGCGCACCGTGCCGTACTGTGCCCACTGGTGTTCCACCGTCGCGTTGTTGGCCAGCGCATTCTGCAAGATAGCGTCGATGTTGGTGTCGATATCGCCCACCAGCCGCTCGCCGTCTTTCGCGGTCAGGAGATCGTCGCCGATGTTCTCGAGATAATCGCCGGCGTCCGCGTTCGCCTGCCCAGCGGTCCAGCCTGTCCAGTCGCCCTGATTGCCGGTGCGGTCTTGCAACCGCGCGCGGAACCAAAACTCTTGCCCCGCCTTCAACCCGGTCATGGCGTGGGTGTGCAGCGGGTACGGGATATCGGCCAGCAGCATCGCGTTATTCCCGGCCGCGTTGTCCGCATACTGGATTTCGGTTTTCAGCGTATCTTCGGCGCCGGTAGGGAACGCCCAGTCGAGCTGGATGCCCCACAGCAAAGGCGATGCCTTGAAGCCGACCGGCATCGGCGGCTTACCCTCTTTGCCCTTGAGGTAGGTTTCCATCGAGGTCGCCCAGATGGACGACACATTGCTGGCGTTGATGGCCCGCACCCGCACCCGATAACGACCGGCGTAAATGCCCGGCACTTCAAAGCCGAGCGCCGAGGTGCGCGGCACCGCCACCCAGTTACCGTTATCTTTGCGCCATTCCGCCTCATAGGCGATGGCATTTTCAACCGCGCCCCAGTCGGCGCGCAGGGTGGTAATGGCAATACCCTGGCTCACCGAGGAGTAGCTGTCGATGGTGATGTTTTTCGGCGGTGCCTGCACGCCGGGCGGTATGATGGAAATCGGGCGATCGTCGATACGCGCGCCGGTATCGATGCGGGCGTACTTATTCGGATCGTGTTCCGCGGCGTTGACGCTATAGGTGTTGTCGCCGTTATCGGCGATGCCCACCACACGGTAAAGCTGCACCGCCAGGTCGTCCGCGTCGATGGACCAGGCCGCCTCCGGCGCCGGCGCCTCGCTGTAGGCGGTGGTGACGGTCACCACGCATTCATTCACCGCCTGCACGGTGCGCGCCTGCGCTTTACCTGAAGGCAGGTTAACGATAAGACGATCGCCAACTTTAGCGCCCGGCTTTCTGTCCAGCGTCAGTTTACGGCCGTCCACGCCGCTGAGGCGCCCGCCAATCACCCGCCCGGCCAGCATCTGGTCCGCCACGCCAACGATATGCCCCGGCATGGGGATCATACCGTCCAACCCCACGGAGAAACTGACCGTACGATCCTTGCTGTTGGTCAACAGCGCCCAGCGGCCGCGGCGGTTCGCTTCGCTCGGCGTGGTGCAGCCGATGGCCGTCAGTTCGGTCTGGTTCACGTCGTAGCGGCGTACCAAATCGGTGTCGAATACCGCCTCTATCGCATCGGCGTAATGGTTGCCCGGATCGGACCAGCTGACCATCGCGGTACTGTAGCGAGTGCGTTCGCTGGCGGACGAGTAGGTAAACTTGCCGTCGATAACGTTGGCGCGGGTGTAAGTAAAGTCCATATCGCGCGGCATGTCCGCCAGGGCGACCATTTGGTTTTGCCCCCAATAGGTCATGCCGCGGAAGATGCCGGCCAAATCGCTCAGCACCGTCCAGGCCTCTTCCCGCGACTGCAGATAAACGTTGCAGGTAAAGCGCGGCTCCATGCCTTCGCCGCCGCGCCCGTCCGGCACCAGCTGATCGCAATACTGCGCGATGCGATACAGCTCGGACTCGGAGACCTGGGAAGCGTCGATGCGATCGCCGAGGCCAAAACGCTCGGCCAAAATAATGTCGTAAAACACCCACGCCGGGTTATCGCTGTAGGCCCACTTAAAGCCGCCGCTCCAGATGCCGGTATAGCTGCGCGTTTGCGGATCGTAGTTGTCCGGCACGCGGATCAGGCGGCCGCGCGGTTTGCAGCTGATCTTCGGGATGTTGGGGAACTGCTTTGAGTCGAACTCCACGTAAAGCAGCGCAGTGTTCGGGTAGCGCAGCTTGGCGTCGATGATTTCGGTCAGCGCCTCGATGTTCATCCGGTCGGCGATCCGGGCGCTGTTGGCGTTAGGCGTCAACCGGCGCACGCGCAGCTGCCATCCCGTGGTGGCCTTCGGCAAGTTGATACGGTGCGAGCGTTCATACAGCGAGGTGGTTTTATCGTCGATCGCCGCCGTTAACACCTCCTGGTAGCTGCCGCCGTCAGTCGCCACTTCGATGGCATACTCAATGCGATAGCCGTTAACGTCGCCGTTGTCCGCCTGCTTTTGCAGCATGGGCCACCCCAGGCGCAGGCGAACGGCGGAAAGTTGCAGGTTCGAGACGGAACGCACCCACGGCGCACCACTTTTTAGTTCGCTGCCAACCGAGATCTCATTCTCAACGGCGGGAATGCCCTGGATATATTCCTGCGCCTGCGAACCAGGGCGGAATTCCCAGCGGAAACCGGGAAAGTTTTCCGTTCCATCGCTGCCCAGCACCGGCGTGCCGTCAACAAAAATGTTTGTGCCATCCAGCCCGCCGGCAAACTCCCCTTCCCCCAGTGCGAACAGCAGCTTCGCTCTGGCGATCGACTGAATGCTGTCCGGCGTTTCTACCGGCGTGTGGCCGCCTCCGCCGCCGCCTTTTCGCCCACGGATAATTTTCTGTGCCATATTTCGCCCATAAAAAAAGCCGCTATTGCGGCTGTCTGTTCAAACGGATGTTGTTATTGCTGGTCTTCAGTATAAATACCGGCAGAGATAATCGCCCCGCCAATTTCACGCGTGCCGTACAGCACGCCGACGGGGTTGCCCTGCGCCGTGGTGTTGACCGGCCCGCCAAAGGCATAGCTCGGTTTATTTTCCGGGCCTTGCCGCATGCGCAGCCCGCCCATTTGCGGGGAAAGCATTTGGAGGATGCCGCCGAGGGCCATGGAAGCACCGGCCATCGCCGCCATGCCAGTTCCCCCACCCGCCGTAAATGCCCCCAGAGCCCCCGTCCCTGCGCCCGCAGAAACATACATAGCCACGGCAACCAGCGCCACGCCCAACACGGTCTGGAATAAGCCTGCGCGCTTGCTCCCAATCACGACGGGAACAAGGTGAATCTCTTCCGACCCTTTGGTGAACGCCAGCTCATCCTGCCCGACATTGCGTTTACCGACGAAAATAGAAAATGTCAGGCCGCGTTTGTGCGCTTCAAGCATGTAGCGCTCGAAACCGGGCAGCAGATTTTTCATCGCATCGATCGCTTTTGGCACCGTTGGCGCCCGATATTTAAATTCGCGGCCGAAAACCTTAATCATGGGACCATGAAAACGAATGGTTCTGAGAGGAATATCAATAAAATCCATACAGCCTCCAATAAAAAGCCCCACTAGAATGGGGCTGTAAATTTACTTGCGGGCGCTATTTATTATTATTTTACATTCGCGCTTGTTAAGTTCAATACCACCTAGTGCTGTGGTTCCATTTTTACAGTCTGTTGAAAGTTTTCTAATACTCAACGCACCATACCTATCACCTTTTGCATCAAGTAGTTCGTTAATTTTTTTTGAGTCTGACGTATTATATTTTTGCTGAGCATCCATTAATGCCATAAACCAAGCCCACTTCCTTACATACTCACCAAGAATTGGATCTTCGTCTATTTCTTTATGATGACTAAGATATGCATCCAGTGTAGTTGCATTAGCAAAAAAAGAAGTCATAAAACACAAAGCCAGCGCAGAGATTATTTTCTTCATTACCCTTTTCCTTAAGCTGAAAAGTGGAATGATAACATCACATCAGCGCTTTGTGGCGCAACACCTTCACCGTTCGCTCCTTCCAGTAACCGCCGTAAGGCACCCGCTGGCTGAGCATGCCATACATATGGTGCAGCAACAGGCCATCAGCCAGCAGAATGCCGGCGTGGTTGGCCACCGGCGCCGAAACCTGCATGATCACCATATCTCCGGGGCGCGGCGGGCCATCGAACTCGCGAAAGCCGCAGGCATGCCAGTTATCCAGATAGCGGTTTTCACCCCGCTCCCACCACGGATAATCAACCCGATAATCATGCAGCGCCAAGCCCTGCTCCTGCCGGTAATAGCTCATGATCAGCCCCCAGCAGTCGGTATGCCCCAGCACGAACTGGCGGCCCACCAGCGGCAGTTCCCCGCGCGGCATGATTGTTCTCAAGTCACCCTCCGGCCAGCTGGCGATCGCCCAGGGCAGTTCCATCGCGTCGCACTGCGCCTTGTCCAGTTCACTCGGCTGCGTGGTGGCGTCCGGGTGGCTGTGTACAATGAGGGTGATGGTGCCCCATTCGGCGGCGGCCACGTAGTCTTCCGGTGTCAGATGAAACTGCTCGGTGGGGTTGTCCGCCAGGTTGCGGCACGGGAAATAGCGCTCCACGCGGGATTTTTGCGCCACCACGCCGCAGCATTCGCGCGGGTACTCGGCCCTGGCGTGGGCCATAATGGCCGCCGCAGTTTTTTCTTTCATGTTCGCCCCCTATTGCCGGATCAACGCCGCGCCGGGGAAGCCGCCGAACGGCAACGGCTCGTGCTCGCCAAAGCGTTTCTGGCAGTCGCTCAACAGCCCACCGCAGCGATCCTGGCTCGGGTCACCCACCGGGTTGCCCTTGTCGTCAAAGTAACGGCTACCGGCGTAATCGCAGCCCTTGCCAGTGCGATAGCCACCGCGCGAGCACCAGGTGCACAGGCTGTGGATTTGCCGGGTCGGAATGCGCAATCCCCGCAGGTCCGCCGGGCTGGAGAGTTCGAACTCCACCGCCTCATCGCTTTCCGTCGCCTTGCGATCGATGTAGAACACCTGCAGCTTTTCCTGCAGCGGATCGGCAGAAGGGTTCCCCTGCGGGAAATTGCGGGCGTCAAGGTAGTGCACCAGCGTGTCGTGGATCCGCACCTTGGCCTGCGCCATGTCCTCAAACTGCAGACAGAGTGCGCTGATCAGGCCGTTGATATTGGCGACCGACAGCTTGGGCGCATTGCCCTGGCTATCGGCGGAGATCTCCAGCCCTTCGACGCTAAACGGCCACGGACCGTACTCCAGCCCTTGCCACCAGACCGATTTCGCCGGCAGTTTGGTTTCATCACCGCCGGCGGCGGTCAGCTCTTGCGGCGTAAAAGGCAAAGTATCGCAATGAAAGCGCAGAATATCGGCGCCGAACCGGGTGCCGTCCACCTCAATCAGGCGGATGCGGTTGCCCGGCTCCAGCTTTTGCAAATCTGAATTCAGCATCGTCTCCCCCGGTTAAACGTGGAAGGCCTCGGTAAACGTGGCCGTCAGTGAATAGTTGTCCCCGCCCATAGCGACCGGCTTATAACCCTCGCAGCGGTACAGGCCGGGAACTTGCGTCGGTGGCGTCCATTGGAAGGATTTCACCCCGTGATGATTTTCCAGAAAGACGATGATCGGCGTGATGTAGTCATACTTGCCGACAAAGGTCAGATCCCAGGAGCGCACGATCGGGTTAATGCCGTCGCCAGAGACCTGCGCATAGCCGTCGCCGAACTGCGCCTTTCTGACGCGAAAACGCATATCGCCGGCGGCATTGACGCGCGCCGGAAATTCAAATGTCTGAATGCCCATTACATCCCCTTGATTGCTTTCCAAATCGGCTGGCCCGGCATCAGGTTGCGGTTGATCACCTTCTGGCTTTCCTGCGCGGCGATATTCCCCATCTGTTTACCGAACTCGCCCCATCCCGGATCGGCCTGCGAACTGACGTTGCCGCCGTTCTCAATGGTGATGTAGACATTCGGCGCCGCCGCAGGCTGCTGGCCAGCGCCGATCGCCCGCACGCCGAGCGAACCGTCCGCGCCGCGTTTGAGCGGCATGATGGCCTCCGGCCCGGCCTCGCCCATCAAACCTGCTCCCCTGGCGAACGCGAACAGCGTGGGATTGCTGACGATCTGGCCGCTGAATGCGCTCAGCGAAGGCGAGGCATATACGCCGCCCTTGGCGTTAGGGACATAGCCTTGCCAACCGGTCGGCATGCCCATCGCGCCTGAACCGGCCGCGCCCGCGCCGGTGCTTGCAGCCCCGCCCAGCAAACCGCCGCCGATATTCATAAAGGTGGAAAGAATGGTTCTGGTTAACAGCGCCTGCATCGCCAGATCGATCAGTTGCTGAATGATGGACTGCGTCATGGATGTCATCAAACCGAGCATGCTTTGCTTAAAGTTTTGCGTCCCGGTCAGCAGATCGAACATCATGCCGGAGGTCCGTTCCCGCGTCATATCCACCAGCCCCAGCGCCATCTTGTGCACGCGGCTCTGGCCGCCGAACAGGCTCAGCGCCTGCTGATACTGAGCGTCCGACGATTCTTGCGTCGCCGCCTGCATCAGCTGCTCATAGCGCTGTTTATCCAGAATGCCTTGCTGGTAGTAAGCCTGGTATTGCGCCAGCTGCTGCACCAGCTGGTTGTTAAGGCGAGCGACCGGATCCACATCACCGGCAATGTTCATACGCGGCGCAGCGAGCGCATCGGTTTCAGCCTTCAACCGCTGGCGCGTCGTTTCTTGCTGCTGCATCCGACTGGCGGTCTGGTACTCGCGCTCGGTCAACAGCCGCCCGTCATACAACGCCTTCAGCTCCTTGCCGACCTCCTGCTCTTTGCGCATCGCCGCCTGCCCTGGCGCGTATTGTTCAGCCAGCTGCTGTCGCTGCCGCTGATACTTCTCGGCGTTCAGCGCCATCGCTCGCTGCACATCGGCTTGCCCGGCACCGGCCGTCTTGGCTGCTGACATCAGCTTGGCCTGTGCGCTTTGTTCATCCTGGGTGATTTTTTCGAGGCTGCTCAGATGCGCCTGCTCGATTTCCTGACGCAGTTGTTGGTACTGCTCTAGAGCCTGCTGCCGCTCACGACCACGATTATCTGTACTTACCATATCCAATGGATAATCGGGGGGTGGGGGGCCCATCAACTGTGCTGGCGCAGTAACGGGAAAAATATTGCCGGCCGGCTGATTAAAATGACGAGCGGCCCCTGTCAAAACAAGAAGGTTAGCTTGGTCAATATTTTGCATACTAGTGCGAGTATTTTGAATCCCGATGTCTATTGACTCGAGAGCCGCTTCTGCACGCACCCGCGTAGCTTGCATTTGCTTTTCAACACCAAATATGTCGCCCAGCCGACCTGGGTTACTCTGGATTCGTTCTATTCTCTCGTTTGCATAATTCAACAAATTCTGCTGCTTATCTCGCTCACTAAGCTGTTCTTCGAGCTTCTCACTGAGATCTAATTTTCTCAGGGCAAGTTGCTTACTAGACAGTTTTATAAGCTCTGACGTCGTTAGAATCGCAGCATCTTTCAGACTCACTGCCGCCTCTTTGGCTTGCATCGTTTGTTCATAAAAGTATGCCATCCCCAACCCCGCCTGGATGACAACACCGATCGGGCCGCCAAGCGCCCCCAGCGCGACGTTGGCTACGCGAGAGGCAGCACCAACGCCATCTGTCGCCTGAGCCGCCCCGCGCGCCGCCGCAGCCTGATCGCGCCAGGCCGCCGCGCTGTCATTCAGGCCACCGGCCAGTTTCAGCATCTCCTCCGCCCGGCTGCCGCCTTCGCCGGAAGCGCTGCTCGCCTGGCGGGCCGCGTCGTCCAACTGTTTCATCTGCGCCGTCGCGGCGACGGTGATGGACGCAAGTTCGGTGAGCGCCTGCCCATACTGGCGCGAGGTGGCGGCGAGGCCCTGCAGCGACAGCTCAACGCCGGCCAGCCCAGCCAGTTTCTCCGCCAGGCCGCCAAGCGTGCCGCCGATGCGTTGATACGACTCGTCGGTCTTCTTCGCATCCTGCTGAGCCTGGCGGTTAAATTTGGCGGATTGTTCCCCGGCGGTGCGGTAAGCCGCCGTCAGTTTGTTTTTAAAGTTGGTGTCATTCAGTTGCAGCCCGACGACCAACTGTGCGGTATCAGCCATTTCCCAGCACTCGCATAACGTCAGCACACTGCATATCAATACTGCTTTGCGCGGGCTGACCGGGTTGATGAACGGGGGCACTCTCCGCCGCATCGGCCGTCATGCCTTGCAGTTTGAAGTATGCCCGCCAGTGATTCAGGATGTGCGCCGGCAGCGCGGCGATCTTGCGAGGATCCGACTCACCCCAGCGATCGGCCAGTTGGAACACCAACATCAGCCAGGGCGAGTCAGTCAGTTTTTTTCCGCTTCCTCGAGGCTGCCGACCGCATGGCGCTTAACGGCACCGATGGCCTCGACCAGGGTCGGGTTGTCGTGCGCCGCCAGCAGATCGTCTACGCTCGGCAAGGCGCCGGCCGGAATGCGTTTACCGTCTGGCGTCATCAGGCAAGACAGCAGCAGCTGCACGTTGAGCTGCGCGGCTTTGTTCATATCACCGCTATCGATGGCGGCCTTCATGCCGTCTTCGTTTTCCTGCAGCTCTGCGGCTTTCAGGCGGCGGATGAAGGCCTTGGCGCCAAAGATCTGCGTTTCGATCACGTGATCGTCGGATTTCAGCAGCGCCGCTTTCAGCGCTTTCAGATCGTATTTCTCAGTCATCGGTTTTTCCTTGTTCATATAATGTGCTCTGCATGAAGAAAGTTGCCGCAGGCCACATGGCCCGCGGCGGAAGCGATCGCGTCGAGCGCACTCAGGCGTTAACCCAGCGCGATCGTCGGTTCGTCACACCTTCGGGGTGACCGAGCCCCAGGTGTTGCTGTTTTGCTTGCCCTGAACGGTAATCTGAATGACTTCACTCGCCGGAGCAGTGATCTCATTCATTTTCCAGCCGGACAGCGACAGGATGGAGGTGGAGGTGCGGCCGTTAGGCAGCTCGACGTAAAACTGCACCGTTTCGCGCTTGTCCGCCGCATTCAGCAGCGCCGCGAAATCGGCGTTGGACGGATCGTCGATGAAACCGATGGATTTTTCCGCGCCTTCCGGCAGGTCGGAAATAAACTGCTTGGCGGTATCCAGCAGCGTGGTGCAATCGACAAAACCGCCGGTTTGCCCCATTTCACCCACCGCTTTACAGTTGGTCAGCGCCTTCATGGCCGTCGGTGCAGCCCCAACGGTGCCCCATTTGACGATAGTGCCGGCAGGCAGCATGGCGTATTCTGGCGAAGTTTTATCAGCCATAGTTTTTCTCTCTCTTTTTGATGAAGGATGGTAGCGGTCGCTACCGGTTTTCGATGCCATAGCGGACGTTAGCCGCCAGGATGCGTAACACTTGGTGCTTATGGTGATCCAGCGCAGGGCGAATAAACGGGGCGGCGGCTTGCGTTGCCGTGCCGTACTCCTGCGCCAGGGCTCTGTGGTAATGCTGTTTACTGGGGCCAACACGCAACGTCACCGCGTTCCATCCGGTAACGACCGGGCGTATCGCGATGCCGGCGCTCAGCGAGGGTTCGCGGTTTGACGCCCCCCGATCGGCACACTGCCGCATCGTGCTAAGTAGCGGCGCCAACGCGGCATAGCCGGCCTCCGGCAGAATGTGGCTGGCGACATCGCGCCGAATCGTTTCCAATCGGCGAGTCAATTCCGCCATACCGGAAACGTTCATGGCGATCACACCGCCACCTCGGAATAGGTGATGAGGTAATCGCGCACCATCCGGTACTGAACGCGGTTATCAGCCAGGGGCGTGGCGCTCTGCAAAAGGGTGCTGCGCGTGACCGCCTGTACCGGCCATTGGCCAATATGGCCATGCCTAACCCCTTCCCAGGCGTTCAAAACCGCCTTATCCAGAGCGATCAGCCGGGAGTAATCGTCAATCACATACAGCACGATCTGAAAACGGCCCTGCACCAGCGAGCTGTCAACCAGACCGGTATTCACTTTCAGATCGCTGATCTTCTGATAGGTCACGCCTTCTTGCTGAGGATCCGGCAAGATCAGCGGGTAAGCCGCCAGATGGGTTAGCGCGGCCAGCGAGCGTTGGATTTCATCTTCTATCATTTGGGCAAGGTCTCCGTCGTTTTGAGGGTTGAATCGTTCTGCAAACGCATTCGGGCATCAGGAAAGGAACAGTGCACGTTCCGCTGCACGCCGGGCAACCAACCCATCGAGCCGCACGCCGCCCGCATTTACCCAGCGCCCGAACTGGTCGGCCGCCCCTTGCCGATCGCCGGCATTCAGCCGGCGCAGCAGCGTCGAGTTCTCCAACGCGCGCAGGCCCAGGTTATAGGCAAAGCTCACCAGCGCATCGAACTGCCCCTGCGTGATCGTCACCGCCACCCGCCTTTCGACGCCCTGTTCGAATTGGGCAATACCGCACAGCAGCAAACGCTCGGCCGTTACGGCATCGATCGCCATGCCGGCACCCACTTTTCGGCCTGCAACCGGCTGAGTCCACCCGTAGCCGATGGTCCAAACGCCGACCGAGTCCTGATAAGCCTGCAACCGCAAGCCTTCGAAACGCTTAATCAGCGCCATGCCATCGTCACTTATCTTCATGGTTTCCTCCTGACGCTTTATTGAGAAATCGGCGTTCCAATGCCTTGATCAACGATGCTCCCGACCACCCCGCCATGCCGCATACGCCGCCCATCACCTCCGAAGGCCAGTCGTAATGCAGTGCAATCATCACCATGGTCAAACCGGCGAAAATAGAGACGAACAGCTGCAAAAACAGCGTCCTCCAGCTAAAGGTTTCGCCATTCAAGACCTTGAAGGAATAGCTGGCGATCGCCCCCAGCAGCGTCATGCCGAAAGCAAGCAGCATTGAAAGGATGTTTGGTTCATTTTTCCAAGGCATAATCATTACCCTCCCCTTACCGGGGCATAACCCGATGTTCGGGAGTCATGGAAAAGAGCGGCTAAATGCGGCCCCCCTCTCCGTCGTTCCTGTTCCATTTAAAAAGCGGCCATTTACGCGGTTGAAAATGGCTTATTCGTTCTGCTCAACCTGGGCAGATAAATAAGGATTGCGCTGTTTTATAAAGAAGAGGGATTAGCCTCTCGTCGTGGTCATTCAATGACAGCTATTATTCAGTGAGTGATTGACCGTTTTGACAAGGAGGCTAAAAATGAAAACCCCGCCGGAGCGAAGTTTATCTGTCGTGTGGCGGTGCCGGCAGCGACTCAGTTTTATCAGATTACGCGCTTATTTGCGTACGCGTGAGTCTTTTATTATAAAAAAACTAAACCCCGCCGCAGCGAGGTTTATTTATCGTGCGACGGCGCCGGCAACGACTCAGTTTTATCAGATTACGCGCTTATTTGCGTACGCGTGAGTCTTTTATCATAAAAAAACTACCGCAGCGCGGTTTAGTTATCGTGCGGTGGCGCCGGCAACGACTCAGCTTTATCAGATTACGCGCTTATTTGCGTACGCGTGAGTATTTTATGATAAAAAAAACAAAACCCCGCCGCAGCGAGGTTTTGTTATCGTGCGACGGCGCCGGCAACGACTCAGTTTTATCAGATTACGCGCTTATTTGCGTACGCGTGAGTATTTTATGATAAAAAAAACCGCCGGAGCGAGGTTTAGTTATCGTGCGGCGGCGCCGGCAACGACTCAGTTTTATCAGATTACGCGCTTATTTGCGTACGCGTGAGTATTTTATGATAAAAAAAACCCCGCCGGAGCGAGGTTTAGTTATCGTTCGGCGGCACCGGCAACGACTCAGATTTATCAGATTACGCGCTTATTTGCGTACGCGTGAGTATTTTTTAAATTATTGCAACGCGCATACGCTATTATTATTCCTGATGTCACAGTGAAACGAGAAATAAGCCCTCATCAACTTCAACGGCAGCCGTTTCAGCGATCCATACTCAATTTTATATCCAACATCGCCAGGCATCCCCCGATGAATCCTTCCGCCGTTTGCATCTCTTTGCGTATCGTACCGTCTGAACATTTCCTTTTCAGGGCAATCTTGCGCAGAGATATGCCATAAACATGGTGGGCAATGATGAGATCGAACTCTTCGGGTTTGTATTTCTTCAATCTGCCCACGCAACCGTCGATCACCAGGCCGTCATCATCGCAGCAGGAGAGCTCGCCATTCGATTTATAGGACAATAACCCTTTGAACCCGGCGGCAATGGGGGAATAATCGATGCCGCTGTTATCCCTGGCCCATACGCCCCACCGCTCCAACACTTCATTCATATCTCTCATGCTTCCACCTCCTTTGGGCGTTTGCCACATCGCCAGGGCTCCATGTCACTTACCGACGTCGGTCGAGCCGTTGTGCTGCTCGGCGTGCGCCAACGCGCAACAACCGATCCGCCCGGCTTGCTCGCCGAGGGATGTCGCACCAAATACTGTATAAATAAACAGTATCAAGTATACCCAGAGGTATCTTTTTTTCAATAGCGAAAATCCATTTACCTGCAGGTAAATTTAGGTACGATGACCTGATGAAAAGCGAGCAAAAAATGCACCTGCAGGAGATGCGACGAGAGCGCCTGATCATCCTGATCGATAACCTCGGCGTAGGGGGCCAAAAGCGCCTGGCCGAGGCGCTTGGCATTGCCGCAGACTATGTTTCCCGTTTGCTCTATCCGCCGGGCAAGAAAGGGAAAAAAGGCATCAGTGGCGACATGGCGCGAAGAATTGAGCAGTACTTCGCCGTGCAAATCGGCTGGCTGGATGGCCTGGAGCAAATCGGGTTACGCCCCGTCAGGCAGAAGACTTCGCAGGCCTTGGGTAAAACGCTGCCGCTGCTGGCGTGGACATTGCCGTTGTCTCATGAACAGCTGCGCAAAGGAACGACCGTCCACTACCCGGCGATGGTGCAATGCAGCGCTCAGGCCTACTGGTTGCCGGTGCGGGATGACACGATGAACGGCTCTGCCGGCGCCAATTACCCAAAGGGCGCCTTGATACTTGTCGAACCCGTTACTACCGGCATAACCGAGCTCGTGTCCGGCGATAAGGTGATAGCGAAACGCTGCGACAGCGCCGAGCTCATCTTTAGAAGATATGTCGAGGAAGTTGGGCATCGATGGCTTAAGGGAAGCATGCCGGGTTGCCCGGCGCTAAATGCCGATGAGTACGCGATTATCGGGATGGTGCTTGGCGCCTGGCTGCCCTAGCCCATGTGCCTGCGTTGAGAACCGCATAAAGCAAAAAACCGCCAACCTTGCGGCTGGCGGTTTTTTTGCACTCAGGGTGCCGGTACTGCTTTATCATGGTGCCGGCTACCGGAATCGAACTGGTGACCTACTGATTACAAGTCAGTTGCTCTACCTACTGAGCTAAGCCGGCTGAATTTGGCGGAAGGACAGAGATTCGAACTCTGGGAGCTGTTACACTCGACGGTTTTCAAGACCGTTGCCTTAAACCACTCGGCCATCCTTCCAATGGGCGCTGATATTAGCGATACCGTTATGAAATGTCTATCGTTTTCATGCAAAAAAATCGCATCGGCGGTACAGTTGCCTAAACTTCAGGCCTTAAACGCTTAAAAAATGAAAAGCCCCGTGAAAACGAGGCTTTTTTGTTCGGCCGAAACGCGGTTATTTCGGCTGCGAATCGTAGTCTGAACAGGTTTGATAGCCTTTGTTCATAACGTGGCCCGTATCGTTGTAGCTGACAAAATACGTCTGCACCTTGCCGTCGCGCGGCGCCACCGCATAGGTGTCGCAGGTACCCTGCGCGTGAACCAGCGTGGCGGTTGTCGACGGCGGACCGGCAATCGCCCGCACCTGCTGCTTGGTCATCCCTACTTTGACATCGCTAACCACCGGCTCGTTGACATAACTGGTTGCCCGGTCATAGGCGGTACAGCCGGCAAGAATGGAAAATACCGCCGCAGTGCCGACGGCCAACACCAACTTCTTCGTCATAGCTTGTCCTCTTGGAGTGCGTTTGTTGTCCCCTAAGTCTAGAAGCGGAAAGGCTTTTCTACAAATTCCCCTTTGTCGATCGGTGCGTTTTTTCTCACGAGCGGCCATCGCGGGCGCGACATCGGATTCAAAAACCGAAATCGCTCAAGGCCGGGATATCGTCCGGGCGTCGACCGAGCGGCCAATGGAAACGCCGATCCTGCTCGCGGATCGGCATGTCGTTAATGCAGGCATGACGATTGATCATTAACCCATCCTGATTGAACTCCCAGTTTTCGTTACCGAAGCTGCGATACCAGTCGCCGGAATCATCGCGCCATTCATAAGCGAAACGCACCGCAATGCGCGCGCCGTCAAACGCCCACAGTTCCTTAATCAGCCGATACTCCAGCTCTTTCGCCCACTTGCGTTGCAAAAAACCGACCACCGCCGCGCGGCCGTCGACAAATTCCGCGCGATTCCGCCAGTGGGTATCGAGCGAATACACCTGCGACACCCGCTCAGGCTCGCGGCTGTTCCACGCATCCTCCGCCAGCCGCACTTTTTCAATGGCCGAGTCGCGGGTAAAAGGCGGCAATGGGGGTTTAATGCTCATGTTCATCTCCTGGGTGAAGGTATGTAGACAACTCTGTCTACAATATTACGCTAGCGCATGTAGACAGAGTTGTCTACAATCACCCGAAAATAGCCCGGGAGAAAATGATGACCGCCGATCTCAACGCCTTGCCCGCCCGCCAGCGCATTTTGCTGACGGCGCACGATCTGTTTTATCAGGAGGGGATCCGCGCCACCGGCATCGATCGCATCATCAAGGAATCAGGGGTGACCAAGGTGACGTTCTACCGCCACTTTCCCAGCAAGAACGACCTGATTACGGCGTTTTTGGCCTATCGCCATCAGCAGTGGCTGGGCTGGTTCAGCGCATCGTTGGCGCGCCATGTGGCGCAGGCCGGCGGGCTGCTGCCGGCGCTGGCCCCCTGCCTGGCGGAATGGTTCGACGATCCGCGCTTTCGCGGCTGCGCATTTATCAATACGGCGGTGGAGATCGCCGACCTGCTGCCGGAAAGCCTGCAAATCGCCAGCCAGCATAAGCGGCAGATGACGGATGAGTTGGCGCGCCACCTGCCCGCCGGCCCACAGCGGGAACAGCACGCAGCGATGCTGGCGATGTTGATCGACGGCGCCATTGTCAGGGTGCAGATAGAGCGGCAACCACAGGCAGCGCTGCAGGTGCTGGATGCCACGCTGACAATACTGGCGCAAGGCGGCTTCGATCAGTAATTGGCCCAGATGCCCGGCGTCACCAGCTCCAACAGGTGGGCGTCGGGATCGCGAAAATAAATGCTCTCGCCGCCCTGCTCCCAACGCATTCGTCCCTCAATCTCCACGCCGTTGGCCATCAGATGCCGTTCCCAATGCAGCAGCTGTTCTTTCGCCACCGCCAGCCCGATATGCGCCGGCCCCACGCCATCGTGAGCGGGAATAAAGCCGGTCGGATACTGCGCCCCGCGCAGCGAATCACCCTCGACAAACAGCAGCAATACGCTCCGATCGCCGACGTTATAGGCGCGAAATCGCTCGTTGGCGACCATCACCGGCAGCTGCAGCACCTCTCGATAGAAAGCGTCCGCGCGCTCAATATCGCTGACGTACAACACCGTCTCGATCACTTTATCGATCTTGAGCTCCATATCACCTCCGCTCTGTTTGCTGTATTGACAGCGTAGGCCGAGGGGCGGAAACCCAAAGCGCTTCCCGTGCCGCTCACGGATCAATCCGTGCTTCTTTACAGGCAAAAAAAAGCGCGGCCCGAAGGCCGCGCGATGACATTCACATGCAGAGGCTTAGAACTGGTAAACCAGGCCCACGGCAACCACGTTGTCGGTGTTGATACCGGCAGCTTGGGTGAAGTCGTTGTTGTCCAACAGGTTGATTTTGTAGTCAACATAGGTGGACATGTTTTTGTTGAAGAAGTAGGTCGCGCCCAGGTCGACGAATTTGACCAGATCTTCATCACCGTAGTCCTTGCCGTTGCCGGCGCGGCCCAGGTCTTTACCTTTGGTCTGGTTATAGCCTACGAACGGACGCAGACCGAAGTCGAACTGGTAGTGCGCGTAGGCTTCGAAGCTCTGCGCCTTGTTGGCGTAACCGAAAGCATCGCTGGTAGAGCTACCGAAACGCGCCGCGTTGTAAGACTGGGTGAACATCACAGCCAGGTAGGTATCGTTGGCGTCATATTTCAGACCGCCGGAATACCCTTCTGCTTTATCGCCGCGGCCCATGATGTTCTGGTAGCCGCCACCGCCGTTCTGCTCGCTGGTACGACGAGAGTTGAAGAAGGCGCCTGCGGCGCTGATGCCGTAGCCCATGTCATAGCTCATGGACATGCCGTAGCCTTCGCCGTTCTGACCCAGAACGTCACGACCGTTGTTGGTCTCTTCAGCGCTGCCGTTTTTACCCTGGTACTGCAGGGCGAAGTTCAGGCCGTCAACCAAACCGAAGAAGCCGTTGTTACGGTAGGTCGCCAGGCCGCTGGAGCGTTGGAACATGAACTGGTCAGCGCCGTAGGTCGAGCCGTCGAACTCAGGCTGCAAGTCGGTGTAAGCCGCGACGTCGTACAGCACGCCGGTGTTACGGCCGTAGTCGAAGGAGCCGTAGTCGCCGAATTTCAGACCGGCGAAGCCGTAACGGGTGAAGTTCTTGTTGTCCTGATTTTCAGCGTGGTTCAGGTTGGCCTGATATTCCCACTGGCCGTAACCGGTCAGCTGATCGCTGATCTGCGTTTCGCCGCGCAGGCCAAAACGCATATAAGACTGATCGCCGTCCGCACCGTTGTTGCTGGAGAAATAGTGAAGACCGTCGACTTTACCGTACAAATCCAGTTTATTACCGTCTTTGTTGTAGATTTCCGCCGCGCCTGCTGTGCCTGCAACCAGCAGTGCGGGTACCATCAGAGAGAGTACTCGAAGTTTCATCGTTATTATCCTCGTTAATTATGTCGAGCTACGGCCACTGCCCTTTTCGAGCATTATTAGCACGACTGTGCATTACCATTCTGGTAACAAGGGTTATATTAATCCAGAAAGAAAATGATACCAAGTATCCGATAGTGTTTCATTGTAATTAATAAAGGTTTCAAAATGTAAATACGCGCGAACTTTCACAAAACCTTACAGACAAACAAAATAAAGCACTTAAAGACAAAGAATAGATTAATTGATAAAAAATCATGTAGTTATACATATCTTTAAGAAAAAAAAGCCAACCATACAATTGAACCGGGCAATAAGCACATTGTGCCAAAACGCTGTCCGCACGCAGCCGCTATAATCACTTCGCTATCATCATTATTTTCATTATTACCTTCATTACCCGAAGATAATTTCTGCATTCCTTTAACCGGCTTCTGGCCGGTTTTTTATTTTTCTTCACACTCTCCTCACAATTTCGATCCGCACAAATAGCAAGCAAATAAATAACCCCATGATATAGTTTCACTAATTTACTTCCGCACTAATTGCTAATCTTTTTCCTTATTTTAGTCTACAAATTGAGCTTGCTTTTCATTTCGTGCCTTATCCCGCCCATTATTTTCCACCGCAGGCATAATTAGCCGCGGAGTTTCACTTCTGGTAGCCTGAAAAAACCGCCCTTGCTGCGAGCAAATAGATAATGAAGCCATTTCAACCCGACGCGCTGTGGCGACGGCTGCAAAGCTCGTCTTTCCGCGCCCGCTTCCGTTTAAATACCAAGGATCAAGCCTATCTCGATGACAAAGGCTTGCCGCTGATCCTCAGCCATGCCCGTGATTTTATCGATCGCCGCCTGGCCGCCGCTCACCCCAAAAACGATGGCAGGCAGACGCCGATGCGCGGCCATCCGGTGTTCGTCGCCCAACACGCCACCGCCACCTGCTGCCGCGGCTGTCTGGAAAAATGGCACGGCATACCGCAGGGCGTCGCACTGGACGATCGGCAAAAAGACTATATTGTCCAGGCGATCAAGCTGTGGCTGGTGCGCAGCGGCGGCGCCAGAGAGGAGCCAGGCGCGAATCTTTTCGACCCGGATCGCGGATTGTGATAAAAACTGTCAGTAACTTTCGCCACTCTTTTGATCCAAGATCCTGACGCTTACATGACAGCCACCTTGTGCAATGAACAGCAAACGCCCGGCGTTCCTCAACAGATCGCCACCCGCCTGGCCTTTTTCGTCGCCGGCCTCGGCATGGCCGCCTGGGCGCCGCTGGTGCCCTTCGCCAAAGCACGTATCGGCATCGATGACGGTTCGCTCGGCCTGTTGCTGTTGTGCATCGGCGCCGGCTCCATGCTGGCGATGCCGCTGACCGGCTTCCTGACCGGAAAATTGGGCTGCCGCGCGGTGATCCTGATGGCGGGGCTGGGGCTGTGCATCGATCTGCCGTTGCTCGCGCTGATGGATTCCCTCGGCGGCATGGCCGTGGCGCTGCTGCTGTTCGGTGCGGCGATCGGCATGATCGACGTGGCGATGAACGTACAGGCGGTGATCGTCGAGCGCGCCAGCGGCAAAGCGATGATGTCCGGCTTTCACGGCTTTTTCAGCATCGGCGGCATTGCCGGCGCCGGCGGCGTCAGCGCGCTGCTGTGGCTGGGGCTGACGCCGCTGCAATCCACCCTGCTCACCGTGCTGGCGGTGATAGTGCTGCTGGCGTTCGCCAGCCGCCATCTGCTGCGTGAGAGCGGCGCCGACGACGGCGGGCCGATGTTCGTCTTGCCGCGCGGCTGGGTGATGTTTATCGGCATTTTGTGCTTTATCATGTTTCTGGCGGAAGGGTCGATGCTCGACTGGAGCGCGCTGTTTCTCACCACCTTGCGCGGCGTCGAACACAGTCAGGCCGGCCTGGGCTATGCGCTGTTCTCCATCACCATGACGCTCGGCCGGCTCAATGGCGATCGGGTGGTGAACTCGCTAGGCCGCTACCGGGTGCTGCTGCTGGGCAGCCTGTGCGCCGCTCTCGGTCTGAGCCTGGCCATCGCCTTCAATCACGCCACCGTTTCGCTGGTCGGCTTCATGCTGGTCGGCCTCGGTGCCTCGAACGTCGTGCCGATCCTGTTCAGCGCCGCAGGCAACCAGCGCGACATGCCGGCCAATCTGGCGATCGCCTCCGTCACCACCGTCGGCTATGCCGGTATTCTGGCCGGCCCGGCGCTGATCGGTTTTATCGCTCAGTTTTCCAGCCTGACGGCGGCTTTCGCCTGCGTAGCCGTTCTGCTGTTGGCGGTCACCGCCAGCGCCAGGGCCGTCACTCGCTGATTCAGGAATGCGCAGCCACTATGCAAAATAAGCAACTGACCATTAGCTCCAGCAATATCACCCGCTGCTTCCTGCTGTTTATCGTACTGCTGACGATCGGCATCGGTCTGTATGGCTACAACTACACCAACGCCTGGTTGGCGGAAAAGAAATACACGCTGAACAGCATCGCCGGTTCGCTGCAAAAACGCATCGACACCTACCGTTACATGACTTACCAGGTCTACGACAAATTCGGCAATGCGCCGGCGCAGAATGCCGATCCCGGCTTGCAGGAGACGCGCCTGCGGCCCGACGTTTATTATGTGGAAAAGCAGCATAAGAAAACCGATGCGGTGATCTTCGGCAGTCATGACGAGAACACGCTGGCGATGATCGCCAATATCTCGGACTACCTCGACACCCGCTGGGGCGCCAAGACCGAGAACTACGCCATGTATTATCTCAATGGCCAGGACAACAGCCTCAGTCTGATCACCACCCAGCCGCTCAAAGAGCTGGCTTCGCGCTTTCGGGAAAGCTACCTGACCACCTCTGCGGACGAACGCCGCGCCGAGATGCTGCAGCAGGCCAATATGCTCGACGAACGCGAGAGCTTTTCCGATCTGCGCAAGCAACGCTTCCAGAACGCCTATTCGTTCTCGATTCGCACCACGTTCAATCAGCCGGGACATCTGGCGACGGTGATCGCCTTCGATATGCCGATCAACGATATCATTCCTGCCAATCTGGCCCGCGCCAATTTCCTGTTGCTGCCAGACAATGCCGATCTTGACGACAACGCGATTCCGACGGAAACCGCACTCGGCTCCCATACGACGATGAGCGGTGGCTGGGTCGAGTTCAGCGCCGCCTTGCCCAATGCGCCGCTGAAGGTGGTGTATCGCGTTTCGGCCATCAATCTGGCCATCGATCTGCTGCGCAACAACATCTGGCTGATCGCGGTCAATCTGTTGCTGCTGGGGCTGTCGATGTTGAGCATCTACTTTATCCGCCGCCAGTACATTCGTCCGAGCGAAAATATGGCGGTGGAGCTTGAGGCCGAGCGCGCGCTGAATCAAGAGATCATCGCCAGCCTGCCCTCCGGCCTGCTGGTTTACAGCTTCGCCAACAATACGGTGATCGCCAGCAACAAAATCGCCGAACATCTGCTGCCGCACCTCAGCCTGCAAAAAATCGCCCACATGGCCGAACAGCATCACGGGGTGATCCAGGCTACGGTCAACAACGAGGTGTATGAAATTCGCATTTTCCGCAGCCAGCTATCGCCGGACACTTACCTGTTCCTGATGCACGATCAGGATAAAGAGGTGATGGTGAACAAGCGGCTGCAGCAGGCACGACGCGAATACGACAAGAACGTTCAGGCGCGTAAGCTGATGTTGCACAACCTGGGCATCGAGCTGAACCAGCCGGTGCGCCAGATGCACGATCTGGTCGATCGCCTGCGCATCTCGTCGGGTGAAGATCAACAGCAGGCGCTGTTGGGCCAGCTGGCGGCGGAGTCGGCTTCGGTGCTGGGATTGATCGATAACATCACCCTGCTGACCCGGCTGGAAACCCAGGACTGGCAACCCACGCGCGAACCGTTCTCCCCTGCGGCAATGGTCGATGAGCTGCTGCTGGAGGCCCTGCCCGCCCTCAACCAGAAGGGATTGGCGCTGTTCAAGCATTTCCAGCTGGACGTCGAACAAAACTACATCGGCGACGCCAACGCGTTGCGCAAAGTGATCTCGCTGCTGGTGCAATACGCCATTATCACCACCGCCTGCGGCAAGATTTCCCTGGTGGTCGACCATGAGCCCGAACACCCGGACCGCCTGATTTTTCAGATCAACGACACCGGCTCCGGCATCTCCAACGAAGAGATCAGCAACCTCAACTACCCGTTCCTCAGCCAGACGCTGGTGGACCGCTTCAATCACGGTTCCGGTCTCACCTTCTTCTTGTGCAATCAGCTGTGCAAGAAGCTTAACGGCCAGTTGGACATTCGCAGCAAAGTGGATATCGGCACCCGCTATACCATTCGCGTCGCTATGGAGATGGAGAAAAAAGAGCCGCAGGATCAGGAAAAGCTGCTCGACGGCGTCACCGCCCTGCTGGACGTCACGTCGGATGAAGTGCGCGGCATCGTGACCCGCTTGCTGCAAGCCTACGGTGCCGACTGTATCGTCGCCGAAGATCGGGCGGTCAATCGCGATTATGACGTATTGCTGACTGATAACCCGCAGCGCGCCGATGATTACACGCTGTTGCTGGCGAGCGATGAACCGGGCTGGCAAGCATTGGACAAGCGCTACATTCGGGTGAACTACAACCTGAACGGCGCTTTAATCGACGCCGTGCTGATGCTGATCGAACAGCAAATGGCCGCGCTGGAGCAGGAAGAAAGCCCGCTGTCATTGAGCTCAGAAGATATCCAACTCTATGAAAAACAATTGAAATCAAGTGATTACTATGGGCTGTTTGTCGATACAGTACCCGACGATGTCAAAAAACTGTATACTGAGGCGGGCAGCAGTGATTTCAATGCGCTGTCACAAACCGCACACCGCCTGAAAGGCGTGTTTGCCATGTTAAATCTGCTTCCCGGCAAGCAGCTGTGCGAATCGTTAGAACAGCGCATCGCAGAAGGTGATGCGCCCGAGATCGAGAATAACATCAGTCAGATTGATTTTTTCGTCAGCAGACTGCTGAAGCAAGGTAGCCAACAACATGAATAACCTGAACGTAATTATTGCTGATGACCATCCTATCGTACTGTTTGGCATCCGGAAGTCGCTTGAGCAAATTGAATGGGTGAATGTCGTTGGGGAGTTCGAAGACTCAACCGCACTGATCAACAATCTGTCCAAGCTGGACGCCAACGTGCTGATCACCGATCTGTCGATGCCGGGTGACAAGTATGGCGACGGCATCACGCTGATTAAGTACATCAAGCGCCACTATCCGCAGTTGTCGATCATCGTGCTGACCATGAACAACAACCCGGCGATCCTGAGCGCGGTACTGGATCTGGATATCGAAGGCATCGTGCTGAAACAAGGCGCACCGACCGATCTGCCGAAGGCGCTGGCCGCCCTGCAGAAAGGCAAGAAATTCACGCCGGAAAGCGTCTCTAAACTGCTGGAGAAAATCAGCGCCAGCGGCTATGGCGACAAACGTCTGTCGCCGAAAGAGAGCGAAGTGTTGCGTCTGTTCGCCGAAGGTTTCCTGGTGACCGAAATCGCCAAGAAACTCAACCGCAGCATCAAAACCATCAGCAGCCAGAAGAAATCGGCGATGATGAAGCTGGGCGTCGAAAACGACATCGCCTTGCTCAACTACCTCTCCTCCGTCAGCATGACGCCGCTGGACAAAGAGTAACCCTCGCCTCACGGCAGGTTAACGCCAAACAGGCACGGCATTCGCCGTGCCTGTTTGCTTTTCAGGCCTCGCTGCGGCTGTATCGTACCTGTTGGCTGTAATACGCCAGCGTCTGCTCCAGCGTCTCCAGCGTGACCGGTTTCGACAGGCAATTATCCATGCCCGCCTCGAGGCAGCGCTGCCTCTCTTCCGCCAGCGCGTTCGCCGTCACGCCGATCACCGGCGCGCTGAACTGCATCTGCCGTAGCTCTTGCGTCAGGCGATAGCCATCCATATTCGGCATATTGACGTCGGTCAGCACAATATCGACGCGGTGCTGTTTCAGCACGCCGAGCGCATCCACGCCATCGTTGGCGGTCACCACCTGATATCCCAGCGATCCCAGCTGATCGGACAGCAGGCGACGGTTGATCGGATGATCATCGACCACCAGCAGATGAATATCGCCGTTGTCCGCCGCGCTGGCCTTGGCGGGCACCGGCAGTTGCACCAGCCCCTCTGCCGCGCCGCCGCCGACGCCGAACAACCGGTTGAGCAAGGTCAGCGTTTCGCGCGGCGTGGATGTACTGTGCATCCAATAGCCTGGCCGGGTTTCCAGCGATGGGCCGATATGCTCGGTGGAGAACTGGATCTGAGCCAGCAGCGGCGTATCCAGCATCAGCGGATGATCGCTGAGCATCACCTCGCCGGCGGCGGTCTCCTGACCGTCATAGCGCTGGATATCCGCGCCGTACCCGTCCAGGATGGCCATCAGATAGCTTTCCAGCCGCTGATTGCGGATATCCAGCCACAGCCGACGGCCTTGCCAGGTATCACTGGCCTGCGGGATGGGGAACTGGGCGTTGAACAGCGGAATGCGGATGCTGAACAGACTGCCCAGCCCCGGTTCGGACTCGACGGCGATATCGCCGTCCATCAGGTTGATCAGTTTTTCACAGATCGCCAACCCCAGACCGGTTCCCTGGAAATGGCGCTGCACGCCGGTGCCGACCTGGAAGAACGGATCGAACAAGCGCGAGATCTCCTTCTCCGGGATGCCGACGCCGGTATCGCGCACGCTGAACTCCAGATAGCTGCCGCGAGTGCAGACCTGCAGCACGATGCAGCCGGTATCGGTGAACTTGATGGCGTTGTTCACCAGGTTGGACAGCACCTGCTGCAAGCGCACCGGATCGCCGAAGATGCGCTCCGGCACGTTCTGTTCGATAAAGCAGTACAGCCCCAGACGTTTTTTCACCACCAGCGGCAAGTAGTTGCCGGCGATATGGGTGATCACCTCCAGGCAGGAGAACTCGCGCGGCTCGATCTTCAGCTGTTCGGACTCGATCTTGGAGAAGTCGAGGATATCGCTGATGATCTTCAGCAGCAGGCCGGAAGAGTTGTTCATCGCATTGACCAGCCGGTCCACCCCTTGCGGCAACGCCTTGGTTTGCAACAGATCGAGGTTACCGATAATGCCGTACAGCGGCGTGCGCAGTTCATGGCTGACGGTGGCCAGGAACATCGATTTCGACTGGCTGGCCTGCTCCGCCGCCGCCGCCATCTCCTGCAGCGACTCTTCCATCTTCACGCGCGCGCTGACGTCCACCAGCACGCAGATCGCCACCTCTTCGTTACGGTAGCGCGAGTGAACAAAGCTAATCTGCAGGTTGTTGTTGTTGCTGGTCATCACATCGACGAAATTCGCCTGCTGTTCGCAAATGATGCGCGTAATGCGATCGCGATCTTCGTGGGTCAACAGATTGATGTAGTTGTGCGCCAGCTCGTTGCTCAGGATATTGGTGCCATCGCTGATGCGCAGGATACAGATGCCCACCGGCGCCGAGGCGACGATCTTGCGGTTGAACTGCTCGTGTTCTTCCAACCGGAAGGCGTTGTCCTCCGCCGGCAGGAACATCTTGCGCTCAAACAGCCACGCCAGCGTGAACAGCACGATGGCCGACAGCAGGTTCAGCAATAGCGCGTTGAGGATCAGCATCTTGAAGCGTTCCACCACGCTTTTCACCGGCAGCGCATAGACGATGCTCAGCGAAGAAGGCGGCAGCGCTTTCTTCAGGATCAGGTCGCGGTAATTGTCGACATAGCCAAAGTAGGCGTGCTCTGCGGGATAGCTGTTAAGCGAAGCGGCATAGCGATCGCCATCCGCCAGGCGCAGCACCGGCTCGTTGTTCTCATCCAGCAGCGTGACGCCGATCGGCAGGTTGCCGGCGGTGACGAAGTCCTCCAGCCGAACGGTTTGCTCGATGCCCAGCAGCGCTTCCAGCTTGTTGCCGATATAAATCGGCGTCAACACATACAGATAACCGACGTCCGGCCGCTGCGCGCTGGGGCTGATCCAATACAGGTTGTTGTCTTTATCCAGATTCTTGGCATTGCGGTATTTTAGAATGCGCTCATGCAGCGACTTGAGCACGTTTTCCCGGTTGGCGACCGCATTGCCGCCGCCGAACTCCGCCATGCACAGGCTGTCGCCGCCGATGAAGAACACCCGGTTAAGATCGTAGGCCGCCACGAAGTTCTCTTTCCAATACTGGATCAGGCCGCTTAGCGAATCGAGCGAACTGCGGTAGGTGGTGCTCAGCGCGCAGTTGGACTCCGGGTACAGCGGGAAGAATTGCGGCGGGCTGCCCTTGCCGGGAAACACCCCGCTGAACATGTCCAGGCTGCTGACCGAACCGTTGAGGCGGTTCTCCGCCATATACTTGATGTCGCGGATGATATCGGCGGAATGGCGGATGTAGCCCTGCGCCTGATCGAAATTGAGGTTGTATTCCTGCCGGATGTCCGACTCTTTCTGATGCAGAATATTCAGAATATAAAAGGTGGTGAGCAGCGCTCCCAACGACCACAGCAAAATCGCCAGCACCCGAAACAGATAGCGGGATATCTTCAGCGTAGTTCGAAAAGAGGCTAAGTATTTCAATCGGGTACCATACGAAAGTCAGTGACGGCGCGCGTTGTCGCCGGCGCGGCGGCCGGCGGCTCGGTGCCCAATTAAACCATATAACTGAAAAAGGGCCTAGCATCGCTGCCAGGCCCTTTTGTCTCGGTGCATTACGGTGTCGGCATGCCGACGCCTTCACCTTGCTTAAACGTTGTCGTCGTCCATCGGCTCAGCCGCGTCGTCGCCATCGTCCAGCGGCGTGCTGTCTTCTTCCGCCGCTTCCGCGCCCGGCTCCAGGCTGTCCAGCTCTTCGTCTTCCACCGGCTCGGCCACGCGCTGCAGGCCGACGACGTTTTCGTCTTCCGCCGTGCGGATCAACGTCACGCCCTGGGTGTTACGGCCCACCACGCTGACTTCCGAAACGCGGGTACGCACCAGCGTGCCGGCATCGGTGATCATCATGATCTGGTCGCTGGTTTCCACCTGCACGGCGCCGACCACCTGACCGTTACGCTCGCTCACCTTGATGGAGATAACCCCCTGGGTGGCGCGTGACTTGGTCGGGTATTCGGTCACGGCGGTACGTTTACCGAAGCCGTTTTGCGTGACGGTCAGGATATCGCCTTCGCCGCGCGGCACGATCAGGGAGATCACGCTGTCGCCTTCGCCGAGGTTGATGCCGCGCACGCCGGTGGCGGTACGGCCCATCGAACGAACCTGCGTTTCCGGGAAGCGCACCACTTTACCGTTGGCGGAGAACAGCATCACTTCGTTGCTGCCGTCGGTCAGATCGACACCGATCAGCTCGTCGCCCTCGTTGAGGTTGACGGCGATGATGCCGGCGCTGCGCGGACGGCTGAACTCGGTCAGCGCGGTTTTCTTCACGGTACCACTGGCGGTAGCCATGAACACGTGACGCCCTTCTTCATACTCGCGCACCGGCAGGATGGCGGTGATACGCTCATCGGCTTCCAGCGGCAGCAGGTTGACGATTGGGCGACCGCGCGCGCCACGGCTGGCTTCAGGCAGTTGATACACCTTCATCCAGTACAGGCGGCCACGGCTGGAGAAGCACAGGATCGTATCGTGGGTATTGGCCACCAGCAGGCGATCGATAAAGTCTTCTTCTTTAATACGCGCGGCGGACTTGCCTTTGCCGCCGCGGCGCTGAGCTTCATAGTCGGACAGCGGCTGATACTTCACGTAACCCTGGTGAGACAGGGTCACCACCACATCTTCCTGGTTGATCAGGTCTTCGATGTTGATGTCGGAAGTATTGGCGGTGATCTCGGTGCGACGGCCGTCGTTGTACAGCTCTTTGACCGCCACCAGCTCTTCGCGGATCACTTCCATCAGACGTTCTGGGCTTTCCAGAATGAAGATCAGCTCGGCGATAAAGTTGAGCAGCTCTTTGTATTCGTCCAGCAGCTTTTCATGCTCCAGACCGGTCAGTTTCTGCAGACGCAGATCCAGAATCGCCTGAGCCTGCTGCTCGGTCAGGTAGTACTTGCCGTCGCGGATACCGAACTCCGGCTCCAGCCACTCAGGGCGGGCGGCGTCGTCACCGGCGCGCTCCAGCATGGCGCTGACGTTGCCCAGATCCCACGGCTGCGCCACCAACGCGACTTTTGCTTCCGCCGGCGTCGGCGCACGGCGAATCAACTCGATGATCGGATCGATGTTGGCCAACGCGATGGCCAACGCTTCCAGGATATGGGCGCGGTCGCGGGCCTTACGCAGTTCGAAGATGGTGCGGCGGGTAACCACTTCGCGGCGGTGGCGCACGAAGGCTTCGAGGATGTCTTTCAGGTTCAGCAGCTTAGGCTGGCCCTGATGCAATGCCACCATGTTGATGCCGAAGGTGACCTGCAGTTGCGTCAGCGCATACAGGTTGTTCAGCACCACCTCGCCGACCGCGTCGCGTTTGACTTCGATCACGATACGCATGCCGTCTTTATCGGACTCGTCGCGCAGCGCGCTGATGCCTTCGACGCGTTTCTCTTTCACCAGCTCGGCGATCTTCTCGATCAGACGCGCCTTGTTCACCTGATACGGGATCTCGTGAACGATGATGGTTTCGCGGCCGGTCTTGGCGTCGGCTTCCACTTCCGCGCGCGCGCGCAGGTAGACTTTGCCGCGCCCGGTGCGGTAGGCCTCTTCAATGCCGCGACGGCCGTTGATAATCGCCGCCGTCGGGAAGTCCGGCCCCGGAATGTGTTCCATCAGCCCTTCGATGCTGATGTTTTCATCATCGATATAGGCCAGGCAGCCGTTGACGACTTCAGCCAGGTTGTGCGGTGGAATATTGGTGGCCATACCCACGGCGATGCCCGACGAGCCGTTGACCAGCAGGTTCGGGATCTTGGTCGGCATGACGGCCGGGATCTGCTCGGTGCCATCATAGTTAGGCACGAAGTCGACGGTTTCTTTTTCCAGATCCGCCAACAGTTCGTGAGCAATCTTGGACATGCGCACTTCGGTATAACGCATCGCCGCGGCGGAGTCGCCGTCGACGGAACCGAAGTTACCCTGACCGTCCACCAGCATGTAGCGCAGTGAAAACGGCTGAGCCATACGCACGATAGTGTCGTAAACCGCGCTGTCACCGTGTGGGTGATATTTACCGATCACGTCCCCGACGACACGGGCCGATTTCTTGTATGGTTTATTCCAGTCGTTACCCAGTACGCTCATCGCGTACAGAACGCGGCGGTGAACCGGCTTCAGACCATCACGAACATCTGGCAGCGCGCGTCCGACAATAACGGACATCGCGTAGTCCAGATACGAGTTTTTCAACTCGTCTTCGATGTTTACCGGTGTGATTTCTCTGGCAAGGTCGCTCATGGAGCTGCTATCCCTCTACTAATGATTCATCTGCCCGCTGCCATAGTGGCAAAGGTGTAAAACTATATCACAAAGCGCGCTTTACGGGAAAATAACCGCCGCTGTTTCACGGAAATTGTGCAGATTCGTGCGCGAAAAACGCATCGGCGCAGACGATGCCGCGTCGGAACATGTATAATCCGCGCAACGAGAACAAGGAGCCAGACAAGCCCATGAACGCAGAATCATCCAGCCACGCGCAAAACGTTGACCACCAGGAAATCGCCAAGTTCGAGGCCGTCGCCTCCCGCTGGTGGGATCTGGAAGGCGAGTTCAAACCGCTGCACCGCATCAACCCGCTGCGCCTGAACTACATCATGCAGCGCGCCGGCGGCATTTTTGACAAGCAGGTGCTCGACGTGGGCTGCGGTGGCGGCATTCTGGCGGAAAGCATGGCGCGCGAAGGCGCGCAGGTGACCGGCCTGGACATGGGCGCGGAACCGCTGCAGGTCGCTCGCCTGCATGCGCTGGAAAGCGGCGTAAACGTGACTTACGTGCAGGAGACGGTGGAAAGCCATGCTCAGGTCAACCCGCAGCGCTACGACGTGGTCACCTGCATGGAGATGCTGGAGCACGTGCCGGATCCGGCCTCGGTAGTGCGGGCCTGCGCCCAGTTGGTGAAACCAGGCGGCCATGTGTTCTTCTCCACGATCAACCGCAACACCAAAGCCTGGCTGATGGCGGTGATCGGCGCAGAGTACGTGCTGAAGATGGTGCCGCAGGGCACCCACGATCATAAGAAGTTCATTCGCCCCTCCGAACTGATCGGTTGGGTCGACGGCACGCCGCTGCGCGAAAAGCATATGATCGGCCTGCATTACAACCCGATCACCGATCATTTCAAGCTTGGCCGCAACGTTGACGTGAACTACATGGTGCACACCCAGCACGAAGGTTGAGCGCCGTATGCCGCGCCGGCCCTGCGTTACCGGGGTACGGCGCCAGCGGCGTATTAAGAAAAATACCTAATTTACACGACTTCGATCAAAATCGCCGTTGTAAACAGGTTTTTAGAATATTAAATCAGATCAATATGCCGTTTTTTTCTAACGTTTAATAAAGCGTCAAACGATCGGCTTTTTCAGTTTTTAAGGAAAATCTGATCACGCTTATTGACAAGCTTGTCGCGCCAGTCACGGCGCGCGCTTCGCGCGGCAAGTTACATTTCACCCCCAAGTTATCCACAAATTAGGCCGATTTTGTTCACTTGCAAAGGCCGTTTTTTCTCACTATCTTGTTACCTCACCGACATACAACCCCTATATATAGTGTTTACATACTGAGCAGAGCGACTACACTTCTGCTTAGGGGCACCATACGGACAGGTAAAACACCACATGAACCAAAGTCTGCTTGTAACTAAACGCGATGGCCGTAAAGAGCGCATCAACCTCGACAAAATCCACCGGGTCATCGATTGGGCCGCAGAAGGATTGCACAACGTCTCGGTTTCTCAAGTAGAGTTGCGTTCGCACATTCAGTTTTATGACGGCATCAAAACCGCCGACATTCATGAAACCATCATCAAAGCCGCTGCCGACCTGATCTCCCGCGATGCGCCGGACTATCAGTACCTGGCCGCTCGCCTGGCGATCTTCCACCTGCGTAAAAAGGCTTACGGCCAGTTCGAGCCGCCGAAGCTGCACGCTCACGTGATTCGCATGGTTGAGATGGGCAAATACGATAAACATCTGCTGGAAGACTACAGCGCTGAAGAGTTCGAGCAGATGGACTCCTTTATCGATCACTGGCGCGACATGAACTTCTCTTATGCCGCCGTCAAGCAGCTGGAAGGCAAGTATCTGGTGCAGAACCGCGTCAGCGGCGAGATCTACGAAAGCGCCCAGTTCCTGTACATGCTGGTGTCCGCCTGCCTGTTCTCCAACTACCCGCGTGAAACCCGTCTGGATTACGTCAAACGTTTCTACGACGCGATTTCCACCTTCAAGATTTCGCTGCCTACGCCGATCATGTCCGGCGTGCGCACCCCAACCCGCCAGTTCAGCTCCTGCGTGCTGATCGAGTGCGGCGACAGCCTGGATTCCATCAACGCCACCTCCAGCGCCATTGTGAAATACGTTTCGCAACGCGCCGGCATCGGCATCAACGCCGGCCGCATCCGCGCGCTGGGCAGCCCGATCCGTGGCGGTGAAGCCTTCCATACCGGCTGCATCCCGTTCTACAAACACTTCCAGACCGCCGTTAAATCCTGCTCGCAGGGCGGCGTACGCGGTGGCGCGGCAACGCTGTTCTACCCGATGTGGCACCTGGAAGTGGAAAGCCTGCTGGTGTTGAAAAACAACCGCGGCGTTGAAGGCAACCGCGTGCGTCACATGGACTACGGCGTGCAGCTGAACCGCCTGATGTACCAGCGTCTGATCAAGGGCGAAGACATCACCCTGTTCAGCCCGTCCGACGTGCCGGGGCTGTATGACGCGTTCTTCGCCGATCAGGACGAATTCGAGCGCCTGTATACCCAGTACGAGAAAGACGACAGCATTCGCCAGAAGCGCGTGAAAGCGGTTGAGCTGTTCTCGCTGATGATGCAAGAGCGCGCCTCTACCGGCCGCATCTACATTCAGAACGTCGACCACTGCAACACCCACAGCCCGTTCGATCCGCAGATCGCGCCGGTGCGTCAGTCCAACCTGTGCCTGGAAATCGCCCTGCCGACCAAGCCGCTGGAAGACGTCAACGACGAGAACGGCGAAATTGCGCTGTGCACCCTGTCCGCCTTCAACCTGGGCGCGATCGACAGCCTGGACGATCTGGAAGAGCTGGCGACCCTGGCGGTGCGTTCACTCGACGCCCTGCTGGATTACCAGGATTATCCGATCAAGGCCGCGCACCGTGGCGCGATGGGTCGCCGCACCCTGGGCATCGGCGTGATCAACTTCGCCTATTATCTGGCGAAGAACGGCGTGCGTTACTCCGACGGCAGCGCCAACAACCTGACCCACAAAACGTTCGAAGCCATTCAGTACTACCTGCTGAAAGCCTCCAACCGTCTGGCTCAGGAACAAGGCGCTTGCCCGTGGTTCAAAGAGACCACCTATTCGCAGGGCATCCTGCCGATCGACACCTACAAGAAAGACCTGGATGCGGTCTGCAACGAGCCGCTGCATTACGACTGGGAAACCCTGCGTAAAGAGATCCAGGAAACCGGCCTGCGCAACTCGACGCTGTCCGCCCTGATGCCATCGGAAACCTCTTCGCAGATTTCCAACGCCACCAACGGCATCGAGCCGCCGCGCGGCCACATCAGCATCAAGGCCTCGAAAGACGGCATCCTGCGCCAGGTGGTGCCGGAGTATGAACGTCTGAAAGACAACTATGAGCTGCTGTGGGAAATGCCGAGCAACGACGGCTACCTGCAGCTGGTAGGTCTGATGCAGAAATTCATCGACCAGTCGATTTCGGCCAACACCAACTACGATCCGACCCGCTTCCCGGGCGGCAAGGTGCCGATGAAGCAGCTGTTGAAAGACCTGCTCACCACCTACAAGTTCGGTGTGAAAACGCTGTACTACCAGAACACCCGCGACGGTGCGGAAGACGCCCAGGAAGATTTGCAGCCTGCCAAGGCCGGCGATGACGACTGCGAAAGCGGCGCCTGCAAGATCTAAAGTTTGACCTAGCGGGCCGGAATTTTCCGGCCCCTTCATTTAGCCACGTTACGATGGATTCAGGCTTATGGCTTACACCACTTTTTCTCAGACCAAAAACGACCAGCTGCAAGAGCCGATGTTCTTCGGCCAGTCGGTAAACGTTGCGCGTTTCGACCAGCAAAAGCATGAAATCTTCGAAAAACTGATCGAAAAACAGCTCTCCTTCTTCTGGCGCCCGGAAGAGGTTGACGTCTCGCGCGATCGCATCGATTACCAGGCGCTGCCGGAGCACGAGAAGCACATCTTCATCAGCAACCTGAAGTATCAGACCCTGCTGGACTCCATTCAGGGCCGCAGCCCGAACGTCGCCCTGCTGCCGCTGATCTCGATCCCTGAGCTGGAAACCTGGGTGGAAACCTGGTCGTTCTCCGAGACCATCCACTCGCGTTCCTACACTCACATCATCCGCAACATCGTCAACGATCCGGCGCTGGTGTTCGACGACATCGTCACCAACGAAGAGATCAAGAAGCGCGCGAAAGACATTTCCGGCTACTACGACGATCTGATCGAGATGACCAGCTACTATCACCTGCTGGGTGAAGGCACCCATCAGGTGAACGGTAAAACCGTCACCGTCAATCTGCGCGCGCTGAAGAAGCAGCTGTACCTGTGCCTGATGAGCGTGAACGCGCTGGAAGCGATCCGCTTCTACGTCAGCTTCGCCTGCTCCTTCGCTTTCGCCGAGCGCGAACTGATGGAAGGCAACGCCAAAATCATCAAGCTGATCGCCCGCGACGAAGCGCTGCACCTGACCGGCACCCAGCACATGCTGAACCTGATGCGTTCCGGCGCCGACGATCCTGAAATGGCGGAGATCGCCGAGGAATGTCAGCAACAGTGCTACGATCTGTTCGTGCTGGCTGCCCAGCAGGAGAAAGAGTGGGCGGAATACCTGTTCCGCGACGGCTCGATGATCGGCCTGAATAAAGACATCCTGTGCCAGTATGTGGAATACATCACCAATATCCGCATGCAGGCGGTCGGCCTCGGCCTGCCGTTCGAAACCCGCTCCAACCCGATCCCGTGGATCAATGCCTGGTTGGTGTCCGATAACGTGCAGGTAGCGCCGCAGGAAGTGGAAGTGAGCTCCTACCTGGTTGGCCAGATCGACTCGGAGATCAACGCCGACGACCTGAGCGACTTCGAACTGTAAGCGATGGCGACGCCAACCGTAACGCTGCGCGCCGCCGGCACGCAGCTTTCCTGCCCCAACAGTGAAAACTGCCTGCTCGACGTGCTGGAACTGCACGACGTGCAGGTGGAGTACCAATGCCGCTCCGGTTATTGCGGCGCCTGCCGCCTGAAACTGGTGAAAGGCGAAGTGGCCTACCGCCAGCAGCCGTTGGCGTTTATCAACGCCGGCGAGATCCTGCCCTGCTGCTGCATGCCGCTGACGGATATCGAGCTGGAAATTTAAAGTCGGGTGCCGGAAACCGCGCCTGGAGACCAGAAGGCGGGGTTGCCCCCGCCCTATGATTACCGCTTCACCTCACACGCCAACCTGATCAGGATAGTGATATTTTCCTGGTAGATTTTCAGCTCGCACAGCGAGTCTCTTATCATCCAGATAAATAACAAAACCGTAATACATACAACGGTTAGCGAGTGAAACACATGCCTTAAGCGCATGCTTGCCTCCTTGCTGCGAAGGGGCTACCATACCGGTGTCTAGGCGGTATGTGCAGCCCCATTCTGATTGAGAGTCAGTCTGGGGCTTTCATCTATCCGCCTTGTCACACAATGCCCAAGACGAACAGTCTCAAGCACCCGCCAAGAGAGTAACAGCATTCCCTCACCGCGAATATCCCCTATAAGATTATGATTAATCAGGGATATATAACCATCCTCAAGGTATTCTTGTTCTTGCAGCGTCCGCTTAGCGCCTCTTTCCTGCCGATACGGAAAAATAACGCGCCGGAGAGTCGCCGAAGGCTTTGCGAAACATGGCGATAAAGTTGCTCGGCGAGGCATACCCCAGCGCTTCAGCGATCTGCAACACCGTTTCGCCTTCGGCCAGCTTCGCCAATGCATGTGACAACCGGGCCTGCTGACGCCACTGGGCAAAACTCAATCCCGTTTCGCCGATCATCAGCCGCCGCAGGGTGCGCGGCGACATCGCGCCCCATTCGGCCCATGCCTCCAGCGTGCGCTCGCTCCCCGGCTGCGCCAGCAAGGCCTGCAGAACGCCGGCCAGGCGCGGATGAGACGACATCGGCAAATGCAGCGGCTCCGTCGGCGCCAGACGTATCTCGTCCCGCATCACCTGCGCCATGCGATCCTGCTCCTGGGTCAGCAGGCTGCGCTTGTCCCAGCCTTCCGCACGCTGAGCCAGCGCCTGCAGCACGGCGCTGATGCCGATAACGCAGGGTTTATTCGCCAAATCGGTGCAGGCCTCCGGCGCCAGCAACAGGCTCCAGCCGCTCAGCGCACCGCAGACCTGCACCCGGTGCTCCGTCGCCGGCGGGATCCAACCCGCCCGCCCCGGCGGCAGCACCCAATCGCCTTGCGCCGTTCGCACATGCAGCAAACCGCTTTCAACGCACAGCAGCTGACCGCGGACATGCTGATGCCAGTCGTATTCACGCGTGCCCAACCGATACTCCCGGCCCGCCGCATCGCGGCCGCCAAGGGCGATCAGCCAGGGGCCCGCCGGCCATTCGCTGCAGTCCGCGTCGGTAAAATGAGGGTTATCGTTCATATTGGCCACTCATCACTATTTTTAGTCCAGATACCGTTATATCAACCTTTTCCCGCACCGACATAATGAAATGCTTCCGGCCGCTACCGTCTACGGCCACTGACTCACGAGGGAACAGGATGACTACACTCAACATTGGCATTATCGGCGCCGGGCCCGGCGGGCTGTGTCTGGCTCAGGGGCTGCGCCGCTACGGCATCCACGCCACGGTGTTTGAACGCGACACCACACCGCAGGCGCGCGATCAGGGTTACCGGCTGCGTATCGATCCTTCGGGCCAGCAGGCGCTGGCCGCCTGCCTGCCGCCGGCGCACTATCGGTTGCTCTGCGCCAGCAGCGCGCAAAACAGCGGCGAGAGCAATCTGTGGGATCCGCAGCTTGCTCCGCTTAACGATCGCCGCCCCAAACACTGGCTGCCTTCCAGCCAGCAGCCCATGCAAGAACCAAACGGCGATCTCGGCGTTCATCGGCAAACGCTGCGCGAAATCCTACTCGCCGGTCTGCAAGATCGGGTGCGCTTCGGCTATACCCTGCGTGAGTTTGCACAAACGTCACAGGGTGTGGAACTTCAATTCGCCAACGGCGAGCAAGTGCGGGTCGATGTGCTGATCGCCGCCGACGGCGTCAACTCGCTGGTGCGGCGGCGCTGCCTGCCCGAGGCGGGGCCCGAAGATAGCGGCGTGGTCACCCTCTATGGCAAAACGCCGCTCAACGCGGCGACCCGGGCCCAATTGGCCCCCGAATTGCTGCGCGGCGTGTCGGTTGTCTTCGCCGACGGCTTGTCGCTGGTGATTGAACCGATGCGCTTTCAGGCGCCCATGGCGCAGCTGGCGGCCGACTACGCGCCCGATTGCCGCCTCACGCCGGTCGACGACTATCTTTATTGGGCCTGTATCGGATCGGCTGAACGGCTCGGCGGGCCGGCACGGGCGGAGGGGGCCGCAGCGCTGCAGGCGCGCGTACGGCATATTTCGCAGGGATGGGCGCCCGCCTTGCAAACGGCGTTAGCGCTGACGGAGCCCCAGTCGCTCAGCGTGCGGGCGGTGCAGGTCACGAAGGCGATACCGGTGTGGCACAGCGAACGCATCGCCTTTCTCGGCGACGCCGTGCACGCCATGAGCCCGGCGGGTGGGCTCGGCGCCAACAGCGCGCTGGCGGACGCCGCCAGCCTGGCGATGCATCTGGCGCAGGCCGACAGCGCCGCGCAGGCGCTCAGGGACTATAGCCAGGGGCTGCAAGTGCGGGGCGCGGCGGCGATACGTCTGTCACGTCTGGCGTCCGAGCGGCTGCTGCAAAGCAGCGAAATCGGCAACTCGCCGTGACCGTCACTCGATAATTTCCACGACCTCCAGCCAGGCGTTTTGGCCGCACGCCTGGCCTCCGTTCAGCCAACGACGCAGCATATCCAACGCCAACATCGCCACCGACTCCTGACGCAGCCGCAGGCCGTGGCGCGACGCGCGATAACGCACGGTCTGGCCAATGCCGCCGCGTGGCGTGTGCAGCGCAATGCTGACCTGCTCATCGCGCATGGCGCTGACCGCCAACGCCAACGGCGCGCCGGTCAACTCCGCCAGCGAGCGGGCGCGCGCCAGCGTTGTTTCCAACGTTTCGATGCAATGCGCCGGCAACAGCTCTCCCCCCGCCAGCGGCGCACCTTCGCTCTGCAGCTGCAGATTGATCAACCCGCCGCTGAATTGCTCGCTCAACGCCAGCGTCAATCCTTGCTGATTCAGGCGCTGCGTCAGCGTCGCCGGCAAACCGGCGGTGCCTTCAAAGATGCAGTTGTCCCCCGCCACCTCGCGCACGCGTCGCCAGGCCTGTTCCATTTCCGCACGCCGGCTTTCAGGCCCGGTCAACTTCAACTCGATGATCGGGCTGGATGAACGATAACCCAACACCACGTCCGGCGGCAGCGGCATGCCGTCCAGCTCGGCGGCCAGATCGCTTTCGGAGGTGCCGAAGGTGGTCAGGCGCAGGCACAGCGGCGCCGCCGGCAAGGTAAAGCGCTGACGCAGGCGCGGCACGATCTGCTGTTCAACCATCACTTTGAATTCCGACGGCACGCCAGGCGTGAAGAACATCAGACATTGGTTGAGCTGCAGCGCAAAGCCGCAGGCGGTACCCACCGGATTGTCCAGCATTTCCGCATTGGCCGGGATCTGCGCCTGCTTGCGGTTGGAAGGGGCCATTGGCCGCCCGCGCCCGGCGAAATAGGCCTCCATGCGCGCCACCCAGTCGGCCCGTTCAACCAGTTCTACGCCACAGGCTTTAGCGGCGGCCAACGCGCTGAGATCGTCGCTGGTCGGCCCCAGGCCACCATTGACGATCAGCACATCGGCGATATGACTCCGTTCCTGCAGGATCTCGATCAAAGCAGAGAGGCTGTCCCCTACCGTTTCACGCCCGCTCATCGGCACGCCCTGCTGGAACAGGTAGTCCGCCAGCCAGGCGGCGTTGGTATCAATAATTTGCCCGTGCAGCACCTCATCGCCGGTGCTGAGCATCTCCACCCTTAACATTGATCTCTCCCACATTTTTTGGTCATTCCACTATAGAAGCCCGTAAATAACTTTTCACTAACCGTCGGCGGATAATTTCAGCCATCGTTCTGTTCTTCATGCGCCGTGCCGCCCTCCTTGATGTAAATATTAATTTACATCACGCGTAACGCCGGTTTGACACAAATTAGAGCTTCCACTATCCTGCCATCCTCATAAATCGTTACCTATAATTTTCAAAATCTTTCGGCTGGTAGAGAAAAAACGTGAAGAATCGCACTCTTGGCAGTGTTTTTATCGTGGCGGGCACCACCATTGGCGCCGGGATGCTGGCGATGCCGCTGGCGGCGGCCGGCGTCGGCTTTGGCGTCACGCTGGCCTTACTGGTCGGGCTGTGGCTGTTGATGTGTTACACCGCGCTGCTGCTGGTGGAGGTTTACCAGCATGAGCAAGCAGATACCGGTCTCGGCACGCTCGCCAAACGTTATCTCGGCGGCGGCGGCCAGTGGCTGACCAGCTTCAGCATGATGTTCCTGATGTACGCGCTCACCGCCGCCTATATCAGCGGCGCCGGCGAACTGCTCGCCACCAGCATCAGTCAATGGACGTCGCAGGACTTCCCGGTGTCGCTCGGCGTCCTGCTGTTCACCCTGGTGGCTGGCGGTGTGGTGTGCATCGGCACTCACTCGGTCGATTTGTTCAACCGCATCCTGTTCAGCGCCAAGGTGGTGTTCCTGGTGGTGATGCTCGGCCTGATGTTGCCGAATATCCACCAGACCAACCTGCTGACGTTGCCGCTGGAGCAAGGCCTGGCGCTGTCGGCCATTCCGGTGATCTTCACCTCATTCGGCTTCCACGGCAGCGTGCCGAGCATCGTCAACTACATGGGCGGCAACATTCGCAAACTGCGCTGGGTGTTCATCATCGGCAGCGCCATTCCGCTGATCGCCTATATCTTCTGGCAGTTGGCGACGCTGGGCAGCATCAGCTCCGACACTTTCGTCGGCATTCTGGCGCAGCAAGCCGGGTTGAACGGTCTGTTACAGGCGGTGCGCGATGCGGTCGCTTCGCCGCACGTTGAACTGGCGGTGCACCTGTTCGCCGATCTGGCGTTGGCGACCTCGTTCCTCGGTGTGGCGCTCGGGCTGTTCGATTTCCTGGCCGACCTGTTCAAACGTCAAGACAACGTGCGCGGCCGTCTGCAAACCGGCGCCATCACCTTCCTGCCGCCGCTGGCCTTCGCGCTGTTCTATCCGCGAGGCTTCGTGCTGGCGCTGGGGTTCGCCGCCATCGCCCTGTCGGTACTGGCGTTGCTGCTGCCTTCGCTGCTGGTGTGGAAAACGCGGCAGAAACATCAGGCGCAGTATCGCGTCTGGGGCGGCACTCCGGCCTTGGCGTTGGTGTTTATCTGCGGGATTACGGTGATCGCCATCCAATTGGGCATCGCCAGCGGCATGCTGCCGGCGGTAGGGTAACGTATTCGGGGGCCGTTTCGGTCCCCGAATCTGTTCAAGCGGGTGGATTAAGAATAGCGTCGATCTGCGCCGCGCTGAGCGACAGACCGAAAAAGGCCCGATAAAAATCTCTCGTCTCTTCCCGCATGTCAATGTCGGCGAAACGCGCCGGGTACAGCGTTTTCGCCAACCATAAAAACTGCAGCGCCTCTTCGCTGGTCTCGCGGCACCACCAGAACATCCCCTTGGGATTGACCACGACCCGATGTTGTAAAACGGCATCGATGCCCCGCCATTGCGCAGAGGCGCGTATCTCTTCGGCGTCGCGCTTGTTCATCGCCACGATCACCTGCGGATTGGCGGCCACGATCTGCTCCAACGCCACCTCACCCGCCCCCTCTTTTTTCAGGCCAAACCACGTTTCCGCCACGTTGACGGCGCCGGCCAGATCCATCCAATCCTGATTAAGCGACGGTCGACCTGAGGTGGTCAACGGATTGCCCATGCTGTGATAAACGCGAATGCGCTGCCCAGGCGGTAAATCTTTCAGTCGCTCGGCAACGCGCGCCACATTGCGAGAAAAATAGCGATCGTAGGCCAGCGCTTTTACCTGCGCATCCGGCCCCAGCGCGGCGCCCGTTTTTAACACTCGTGCGCGCAGCGCCGCCATCGAATTGGCTTTAAACGCCAATACGCGTACGCCGGCCCGTTCGAGCACATCCAATTGCGGCACTTTCATGCTGTCAGGCACGAACAGCAGCCGGGTGCCAAGCGCGATGATTTGTTCCGGATTCAACTCTTGTCCGCTATTCACACTCACCGCCGGGACAGCGTCAATGCGCGGCAGGCTTTGGCGAAACAGCGGGATCTGTTTCGCGACATTCGATGTGCCGACGATATTATCGCCATAGCCCAGCATCGCGATGATGGCGTTTTGCGCAGGCCACGGCGAGGCAATGCGCACTTCGCCAGCAGGCGGCGCAGCCCACAAACCGCCATGAAACAACACGCCAACCAACAGCACCCATGCAGGCAACGATACGATTCTCATGGCGCCCTCAGAAGTCAAAGGTGACGGATGCGCGTACTTCACGGCCGCTGCCGAGAAACGCGCTCGATGCCCCGCCGTTCCCGTCCGTGCCCGACGGGAAAATAGAGGCCCAGTAATGTTCGTTCGTGACGTTATTGACCGTCAGCCGCAAAGTCGCAGGCACGGAATGAATGCGGGTAGCATAGCGGGTTCCCAGGTCCAGCGTGGTGTAACTGTCAGCCCAGGCACTGTTGGTGTCGTTCGCCGCTCGCTTGCCGGTATAGTGCACGTTGGCGCTATAGACCCATTGCGGCATCGACGGCAGGCTGTACTCCACCAGCATATTGGCCTGCACCTTCGGCACGCCGACCACGCGCTTGCCGCGCGTGCTGTCGGAAGCCGTCTCTTTCAGTTGCGGATCGAGCAGCGTGACGCCGCCAAACAGGCTCAGCCCTTCATGCACGCGCCCGGCGGCCGTCAACTCCAGGCCATTGTTCACCTGTTCGCCCTGCTCCTTGTACACCCGGTCTTCGGCGTCAACATAAGCGAACGGCCGCTTGAGGCGGAACAGCGCGGCGCCGAGGTTCATCTCCCCGACGTCGGCTTTCAGGCCAATCTCATATTGCCGGCTGCGATAGGGCTTGAGCGTCTGCCCTTCGTTCTTCACGCCTTCTCCCAGCGGGGCCGTACCACCTTGCTCCAGCGAGTCGGCATAGCTGAGATAAGCCATCAGCGTCGGGGTGATTTTGTACATCAACGCCGCGTTCGGGCTCAAACCCTGCTGATTGTCTTCTTCGATTTTCTTGCCGTCGGCGCCGTAATTGCGCGTTTGCAACCAGCTTTCGCTTACATAGAGCATCGCCGACCACTGCGGATTGAAGGTCATCGTATCGCCGAAAGTCACGCTCTGCTGGCTGTTCTCGCTGGATTTATAGCGCACGCCGTTCTTGGGGATCTTTCCGTCGTCCGGCTCATGCATCGCCGACGGATGATACATATTGTCGATACCCAAATCGTAGCGCCGGCTGGCGCCTTTGCCGCTGTAGATAGACCAGACATAGCCCGTCGTGGCGAGCGCCAACTCATGCCCCACCGAGCCGGTATCGATATGGCCGTTCAACGTCAGCGTATTGCTCAATACCCGAAATCGCCCCGAGGCGCTGGAGTCGCTCATCGACCGCTTGATGTCGCCGTCGCCGTTGAGCAGGGTGCTGGATACCGAACGCATGGCGCGATCCGCCTGTTGCCAACCTACGCCGCCCGTTACTGACCAATCGTCATTGAAATAATGAATCAGCCGCGTGCTGAGGGTGTCAGTGGTTAAATCGTTACCTGCCGTTGCGAGCGCCAGATGTTTATTCTGCGGATTGGGGGCGGAAGGCAGCGGGACATTCGGCCCATAGCTGAAGCCACCGGGGTAACCCTTTTGCAGGAATTCGTAATGGCTGGCGTCCAGTTGCAGCTGCGTGCCCGGCTTTATATTCCAGTCGAACGCCACGGCCAACAGCCGACGACGCAATGTACTGTCGTCAACGTTGCCTTCGCCCTCTTCGTTGAGCGCATTGATGCGATAGCCGAATCTGTTGTCATCGTCGAGGTGGCCGCCGAGATCGACATGGCCGCTGAAGGCGCTGCGGCTCTGATACCCGAGCGTCACCTCGCGTAGCGGTTGCGGCGTCGGGCGTTTCGCCACAAAGTTGAACTGCCCCGCCGGGCTCGCAGGGCCATACAAGGCGCCGGTCAGGCTGTTGAGAACATCCAGCCGCTCCAGCATTTCAACGGGAAAGGCCGTGGTGGAGACGATGTTCAGCCCATTCAGCCGACTGTTCGCCACTACGCTGCCCTGCATGCCTCGGCTCTGAGGGCGCCCAACGTCCATGCCGCCGCGTGCCTGCATTTGCGTGCTCGGTGAATATTTCAGTAACTCGGCGACGCTTTTCGCCTGCTGATTTTTAATCATCGGTTGGGTTACGGTGGTGGAGGAATAAGGCGTATCGAGCCACGCCCTGGCGCCCAACGGCCCCAGTTCAATATCCGTCGTTTTAAAACCGGCGCCAGACGCGCTTTGCGTCGCGGGGGATAACGCACTGCCCGTGACGGTCAACACCTCTTCATGATCGGCTTGCGCCGCGGCGGCTTCATAAGAAAAGAGTGAGACAAGCAGCGGCATCAGCGCCGCCAGAGGATTTCGGTAAGCCATGACGTCCATATCGCTATATAATAATTTATATTACGCATTTTACGGCATGTGCTCTCCCGTGGCGATGCCGATCGCCGAATCTTTAAATAATTTAATCTATTATCGTTACGCTCCCAGAGGAACGCCCCCACGGAGGGCGCAAAAAAAAATCCCCCGGCCAATGACCGAGGGATTCGCTGAACGCGACGGACCGCAGTCCGTCCGTCAGAGTTAGAAGCTCAGACCAACACCGACATAAGGGCCATCGGCCAGGGTGTTGTCACGACGCCCGTCTTTGCCTTCCATCTTCATGTAGCGGTAGCCTACGTCCACGCTCAACGGACGGAACTTCCAGCGCAGGCCGCCGCTGGCTTCGTTATAGGCCTTCACGCCGCTGGTGAAGGATTCAGGAGCAAAGTAACCTTCGCCGTGCAGGCTGAAGTAACGGTTGATTTCCCACTCCAGGCCGCCGCCCAGCGCCAACGCGCCGCCGCTCTTGCCGTCTTTCGGGCTGAGGTACAGCGCTTTGCCGCCCACGGTCGCCGTCAACGGCCCCAGCGGCACGCCGAAGTTCAAGCCCAGGCTGCCGACGTTGCCGTCGTGGTCGCTGCGCGCCCAGTTGCCGGTCAGGCCCAGACCTGAAGAGCCGGTGCTCATGCCGAAGCCCAGGTTGGTATAGTGCTGCCCGGCCTCACCCGACACGCTGATGGCGTTCGCTGCGCCGGTCACAAACAGCAATCCTGCCGCGCACGCGACCCAAGTCTTTTTCATCATCTTTCCCTCTGGTTTGTCATCCGTACCGAATGATCGAATCAACGCATAATAATAACGTCACGAGTCTATACCAAAGCACAATGAGGATTTAAGGGATAAAAGCGAAAAAATTCTTCATTAATCAAATAAATGTAAATATTTGCAAACAACACTCTATATTCGTCAAGGCGATGCCAACGATAACCGAGACCTATTTGCCGCCGCTCGGCAATAGGGCTACAACTAGTAGTGGCTTTGACCAAGGTCAGGGGAAAAAGCCCCGCCAAAGGACTATGCTGATGAACGCTTAAACCGCCCGAGTCTTTACTTAAATGCACTACGATAAGGAGCAAGTGATGAGCAAGAAAGGACTGACCACCGCAGCCGGCGCCCCGGTTGTCGATAACAATAACGTGATCACCGCAGGCAAACGCGGCCCAATGTTGTTGCAGGACGTGTGGTTCCTGGAAAAACTGGCCCACTTCGACCGCGAGGTCATCCCCGAGCGCCGCATGCACGCCAAAGGATCGGGCGCCTACGGCACCTTTACCGTCACCCACGACATTACCCGCTACACCCGCGCCAAGATCTTCGCCGAGGTCGGCAAACAGACCGACATGTTCATCCGCTTCTCCACTGTCGCCGGTGAACGCGGTGCCGCCGACGCCGAGCGCGATATTCGCGGCTTCGCCATGAAGTTTTATACCGAAGAAGGCAACTGGGATTTGGTGGGCAACGATACGCCGGTGTTCTATCTGCGCGATCCGCTGAAATTCCCCGATCTCAACCACGTGGTGAAACGCGATCCGCATACCAACCTGCGCAACCCGGTGTACAAATGGGACTTCTTCTCTCACCTGCCTGAATCGCTGCATCAGCTGACCATCGACTTCAGCGATCGCGGCATTCCGAAGTCCTACCGCCACATGCACGGCTTCGGCAGCCACACCTTCAGTTTTATCAATGCCGCCAACGAGCGCTTCTGGGTGAAATTCCACTTCCGCTGCGAACAAGGCATTGAAAACCTGATGGATGAAGAGGCGGAAGCGATCATCGCCAAGGATCGCGAAAGCTCACAGCGCGATCTGTTCGAAGCGATCAAGCGCGGCGACTTCCCGCGCTGGAAGCTGCAAATTCAGATCATGCCGGAACATGAAGCCTCGCAGACTCCCTATAACCCGTTCGATCTGACCAAGGTATGGCCGCACGGCGACTATCCGCTGATCGACGTCGGCTATTTCGAGCTCAACCGCAACCCCGACAACTACTTCTCCGAGGTCGAGCAGGTGGCGATGAACCCCGCCAACGTGGTGCCGGGCATCAGCTTCTCGCCGGATAAAATGCTGCAGGGCCGCCTGTTCTCGTATGGGGATGCACACCGCTATCGCCTGGGCGTCAACCACCACCAGATCCCGGTGAACGGCGCCAAATGCCCGTTCCACAACTATCATCGCGACGGTGCGATGCGCGTGGACGGCAACAGCGGCAACGGCGCCACCTACGAGCCGAACAGCTTCGGTCTGTTCCAGGAGCAGCCGGACTTCAGCGAACCGCCGTTGAGCATTGAGGGGGCGGCCGACCACTGGAATCATCGTGAAGACGACGATTACTACAGCCAGCCGCGCGCGCTGTTCAACCTGCTGAGCGCCGAAGAGCACCAGCGCATGTTCACCCGCATCGCCGGCGAGCTGTCGCAGGTGCCGGAACAGATTCAGCGCCGGCAGGTCGAGCTGTTCAGCAAGGTGCACCCGGACTACGGCGCCGGCGTCGCCAAGGCGTTGGGGCTGAAGTAACCCCCTGCCGTCATCAACTCAGCCGCCCTGTCGGGCGGCTTTTTTATGTCTGAGAGAAACGCTGCGCTACCCACTGCTGCAGCTGACGGCGCGAAATCTTGATGCCGCCGCTTTTCAGCTCGTCGGGCAAGGCAAACAGCGCCATCGGACGCTGGAAATTAGCCAGCTTATCCTGCGACCAGGCGAGCAATACCGCCAGCGACAACGACGGGTCGCCGTCGATCACCGCCACCGGCCGCTGGCCGAATTCGGCATCCGCCGCCGGCACCACAAACGCCTGCGTGATCTGCGGATGCGCCGCCAGCACGCGTTCGATATCTTCCGGTTGCACCCCTTCGCCGCCGCTGAAAAACAGGTTGTCCAGCCGGCCGAGAATGCGCAGCTCCCCTTCGGCCATCACGCCGCGATCGCGGGTCGCGAACCAGCCCTGCTCATCGGCCAGCGGCCGCACATGGCCATGACACCAGTAGCCGAGCGCCAGGCTGTCGGCGCGGATCCAGACCTCCTCGTCCACCAGTTTGATCTCGCGGCCGCTCAGCGGCAGACCGACGCCCGGCCGCGCATCGGCGCGCTTGGCGCACACCGTGGAGGCGAGTTCGGTCAACCCATAACCGCACCAGCAGCGTATCCCTGCCGCTTCCGCCCGTTCGGTCAGTTCGACCGGGATCATCGCGCCACCGAGCAGCACTGCCTTCAGCGTCACGCCCGTCAGCGGTTGCGCCAGCAGCCGCCAAAGCTGCGTCGGTACCAGCGAAGCATACGTGCATCCCGCCAGCGCCTCGGCCAGCGGGTGCATCTCGCGCACTGCCAACCGGGCACCCGCTGCCAGCCAGCGCCAGACGATGCCCTGGCCGGAAACGTGATACAGCGGCAATGACAACAGCCAGCAATCCTCACGCTGGAAATCCATCAGCCGCAACACCCCGTCGGCGCTGGCCAGATGGTTGGCGTAACTGTGCGCGGCCGCCTTCGGCATACCGCTGGAGCCGGAGGTCAACGTCAGCGTCGCCAGACGCTGCGCATCCCACGCCGGCAGGTTCGGACAGCGCGGCTCGGTCGAGGGCGGCGTCAACCGAATCAGCGCCTCCGGCAGCGCCGGCAAAGGATCCGGGCCGAAGGCAAAGGTTATATCCAATTCAGGCAGTAGCTGCGCCAACAGCGGCGTCGGCAAGGCGGGATTGAGCGGCAGTAGACGGGCGCCGCATTGCAGCAGCGCCAGATAGGCCAGCAGCAGCGGATAGCTGTTTTTGCCGCTCAGCGCCACGCCGCACCCCGGCTCCACGCCCTGGTGCTGAAAATCCGCCGCCAGCTCATCCACCTGGCTTTGCAACGCCAGCCAGCTCAGTGGCCGTTCGCCGAGCAGCAGCGCCGTCGCCTGCGGCTGAAGGCGCGCCCAGTGCCGCCACGGCCAATCGCTTAACGGCGCCATAGGCACTCCAGCGCCGAAACCTCCAGCAGCGGCAACGCACTGTCCGGCCACGGACGCAGCACCTGCGCCTGCATTAACCCCAGCGTGTCCAACCCCGGCACGATGTCCGGCGTCAGCCAGCGGGCGATGCGCGCCAGCTGGGTCAACCCCAGACTGGATTCGATGCTGGAGCTGATCACCGCCGTCAGCCCCGCCGCGTGCGCCTGCGCCACCAGTGTCTGGCAGCGCGTCAGGCTGCCGACCAGCGTCGGCTTGATCACGATGGCCGCCACGCCCGGCTCGGCCTGCACCACAAAGTCCGCCTCACGCACGCTCTCATCCCAGGCGATGGCGATGCCGGTCGCCCGGGCGAAATCGCGCGATTCATCACGGGTCTTGCAGGGCTCCTCCAGGAAGGCGATGCGATCGCGCCACGCCGGGTTGACGTACCTGGCGAAGCCGTCGGCTTTGGCGCGGCTCCAACTGCGGTTGGCGTCCAGCCGCAGCCGCAGATCCGGCAGCGCCTCCAGCAGCACGTTGACGATCATGCCGTCGCGTACCGCCTCATACAGCCCCACTTTCACCTTGGCGACTTTCTCGCCCGGCAAGGCATTCAAGGTTTCGAACAGCTCGTCCGGATCGCCGGTGCACAGCGGCGCCTTGCGGAAATCCGCCTGCGTCGGCAAGCGCTGCTCCAGCTCGGCCATCGCGCAGCTGAGCCCAAAGGCCACCGAGGGCAGCGCGCTATCATCCGGTTCGTTGCCCGCTAACCACGCCTGCAGCCACTCCAATGCGGCCTGCTCGGCCTGCGCCAGCGTTTCCCGGCTGAACTCCGGCAGCGGCGCGATCTCTCCCCAGCCTTCACGATCGCCCTGGCACAGCTGCACCACCCATCCGTCACGCGTTTTCAACCGCTGATTGCGCAGCACCACGCCCGCCTCCATCGGCAGGCTGTAACGGTAAAGCGCCGCGCTGCGGTTCGCGCCGTTCATTACGGGTTACGCTTGAATTTGCTGAAGTCCGGCTGACGCTTCTCGTTGAATGCGTTGCGCCCTTCCTGCCCTTCGTCGGTCATGTAGAACAGCATGGTGGCGTTGCCCGCCAGCTCTTGCAAACCGGCCTGGCCGTCGCAGTCGGCGTTCAGCGCCGCCTTCAGGCAGCGCAGCGCCATCGGGCTATTCTGCAGCATTTCGCGGCACCAGCGCACCGTCTCTTTCTCCAGTTCGGCCAGCGGCACCACGGTGTTGACCAGCCCCATGTCCAGCGCGGCGGCGGCGTCGTACTGGCGGCACAGGAACCAGATTTCGCGCGCCTTCTTCTGGCCGACGATGCGCGCCATATAAGACGCGCCCCAGCCGCCGTCGAACGAGCCGACTTTCGGGCCGGTCTGGCCGAAAATGGCGTTATCCGCCGCAATGGTCAGATCGCACATCATGTGCAGCACATGGCCGCCGCCGATCGAGTAGCCGGCCACCATCGCCACCACCGGTTTCGGGCAGGTGCGGATCTGGCGCTGGAAGTCCAGCACGTTGAGGTGATGTACGCCGCTGTCGTCGCGATAGCCGCCGTAGTCGCCGCGCACTTTCTGATCGCCGCCGGAGCAGAAGGCCTTATCGCCGGCGCCGGTGAGAATAATCACGCCGATGCCGTCGTCGTAACGGGCGTTGGCCAGCGCGTCGATCATCTCTTTGACCGTTTGCGGGCGAAACGCATTGCGCACCTGCGGCCGGTTGATGGTGATTTTGGCGATGCCGTCGGCGGACTTGTGATACAGGATGTCTTCGAAATCGCCGGTGCAATCCTGCCAGGCGATGGCGGCGTACAGCTGTTCTTCATTCGGATAAAGCATGTTCGGTTCCTTTAACCAGGGTTAACGAGAAAGGTCTGCAGCTCGGCGACGAAATCTTGCGGATTAGCCAGATGCGCGTTGTGGCCGGCCTGCGGCACGATGCGCAACGGCAACCCGGCGTCGCGCGCCAGCCGTTGAAATTTGGGATCGTTTTCACCGCACAGCACCCGCAGCGGTACGGTCAGTTGGCTCAGCTGCGGCGCCAGGTAAGGTTGCCGCCCGAGCGACGTCGCTTCGAGCATATCGGCGATCGCCGGGCCGCTGTTGACCGAGCGCGCGCCGATCAGCGCCTGACGATGCACATGGCTAAGCTCTTTGAACACCGGCTGTTGATACCAGTCCGCCAGAACTTCGGCGATCGGCTCACTGCGAAAGCGCGCCGCCCACAGCGCATCCTGCTCGCAGCGATGGCGGCGCTGTTCTGCGTCCTCCAGCCCCGGATTGCCGCCCTCAACCAGCACGCCTTGCAGACCGTCGTGGCGGCCATGGCAGGCGTGATACATGGCGATGCGCCCGCCGAGCGAGTAGCCCACCAGCCAATAGCGTTCGATATTGCGTAGCTGCAGCGTGGCGGCGATCTGAGCGCTGATGTCGTCGAAGCCGCGGCAGCTCACCGCCACGGAATCGCCGTGACCGGGCAGATCGATAGCCAGCGATGGCCATTCCGGGCAGCGCGCGGCGATCACCCGCCACTCATTGCTGTTGCCTAGCAGGCCGTGCAGCCACACCAGCCAAGGCCGGCCCGCTTCGCCCTGTTGTAAAACCCGCGTCGCCAGCATCATTGCACCGCCATCTGTTGCACCAGATATTGCAGGCTTTCGGCTCCTTCGCTCGGCGGCACCTGCAGTTCGATAATCGTTGCGCCGCCGCGCCGCCAGCCTTGTTCAACCGCCTGTTGCAGTTGGCTCCAGTTCTCCGGCCGCGCGTACCCCAGTTGGAACATCGCCGCCGCGTGGCTGAACTCGACATTTTGCGGCATGCAGTAAAAGCGCTGCCGTTCCTCTTCCGGCGTCGGCAGCAGCGAGAAAATTTGGCCACCGTTATTGTTGACGACGATCAACACCGTCGGCGCTGAGCACTGACGCAGCAGCGCCAGCGCATTGAGGTCATACAAGGCGGAAAGATCGCCCACCACCGCCAGCGTCGGCTTGGCGGTGGCGCGCTGTACGCCGGCGGCGGTGGAGATCAGACCATCGATGCCGCTGGCGCCGCGGTTGCTGAACACCGGATAGGCGGCGGGCAATGGCGTTAGCGCGTCGATCAGCCGGACCACCAGGCTGTTGCCGAGGAACAGCTGGCCATTCTCTGGCAGCAGCTCCGGTAGCCGGTGCGCCAGTTGCGCCTCGCCAAAGCTATCGTGCAAACGCGCGGACGCGGCCGCCAGCGCCTGGCTCGCCAACGCGGTCAGCCCGGCGGCCCACGGTGTGCGCGGCTGCGCCGGATGTTGCGCCAACCATTGCGCCACGCTGGCGCGCAGGCGACGGCCGCGATGCTGGGCCGGATCGAGCCGCCCAGGCAACTCGTCGATCACCCAATACTCTTCCGGCCGGCACTGTGCCTGCCACTGCAGCACGCGCTTGCCGGTCAGGCTGCCGCCGAACTGCACCACCAGCTGCGCGTCTTTCAGCATGCGTTGGGCCTGTGGATGAGCGAGCCACAAGTCGGCGCAGGGCAGCGGTTGCCCAGTCTGCGACAACGCGTCGCCGATCAGCGGCCAGCCCAGCGTCTCGGCCCAGTCGGCCAATCGCGCGCCCTCTTCCGCGCTCATGCGCCCGGCCAACACCACGCCGCGCTTTTGCCGCCAGAAGAACCAGTCCGGCTGCGGTGCCGGCGCCGCATGCGCCTCGCTTTCCCGCAGCCATGGCCGATCGCTCTGCCACCAGTCGCCCAATGCGGCGGACCAGTCAGCGTGGTTAAGCTCATCGCCGCCGTACAGCGGCTCGGCGAACGGACAGTTGATATGCAAAGCGCCGTGCTGCAAGCGCGCCATCGCGCTGTCGACGCTGGAGGCCAGCCAGGCGGCCGGAATATCCGGCGTAGGACGCGGCAAATCAATCGCCAGCGTCGGATGGCTGCTGTAGAGGCCGTTCTGACGGATCGCCTGATTGGCGCCGCAATCGATCAGTTCCGGCGGCCGATCGGCGGTGAGAAACACCAGCCGCTCACCGGTCAGGCCGGCTTCGATCAAAGCCGGATAAAGGTTAGCCGCCGCGGTGCCGGACGTGACGATCACCGCCACCGGTTCACGCGCGGCCTTCGCCAGCCCGAGCGCCAGATGGCCGAGCCCGCGCTCATCAAAATGGGTGTGGCAAACAAAAGAGGGGTTAGCCGCAGCGGCCAGCGTCAGCGGCGTGGAGCGCGATCCCGGAGCGATACAAACATGCCGCACCCCATGGCGGGCCAACGCCTCGAGCAGCACAGCCGCCCACCGGCGATTAAAAACACTTGTCGACATAGTTCGCTCACAAGTCAGTTAGCAGAGATCGTCTCCGGCGCAGCCGACGGGTGCCGCGCCTGTAGTTACGCTCTGTATTATATGAGGTGTTATTTTCACGGCTTTTGCGCCAGCGCAAGAACGCCGTATATCCCTGGGTGTTTACATCAGATAATTATTTGATTAAGAACAAAAAACAAACAATAAAGACACAGACACTTTACACTTGCAGCGACAATGCCTCAATCCATCCATACAAAAACCAGGGGAATAGCCTCTCTTTGGCGGCTAGCGGGAAGTATAGGCGGGATAAGGAAAAGCTATTGGAGAAACAGCGGGATGAAGCGTGTGAAAGAACACAGTCTGAAGAAAAAAACGAAGCGGCTTACCGCCGCCCCGCACACAGGATTTATTTTCGCGCCAGCAGCAACCCCAGCACCAACCCGACGGTGGCGCCGATGCCCACGCTGTGCCAGGGTTTATCCCGCACGTAGTCGTCGGTGCGGTGTACCGCCTCTTTGGCCCGCGCATAGTAGGATTCGCCGGTGTTCGCCCAGCGCGCCTTGACCTCACTCAGCGCCTGCTCGGCGTGCGACTTGATGTCGACGTAAGCCTGATCCGCGCGATCGCCGGTGTATTGCAGCACTTCTTCCAGCGTCTCGGTCAGCATTCTCAGATCGTCATCCAGCGTAGTTTGCTCAGCATCCGTATGTCTTGCCATAGTGAGATCTCCGTGGTTGAAAAATTAAGCGTTCCTACACTATAGACAAGGATCGCCGGACGCGGCCATCGGACTTTTACCCTAAAACACCAATTGCACCTTGGCGGCCTGGCGTTTATCGCCGGCAAACTCCAGCGCCTGCGCCAACTGCCCGCTGGCGAATTCGGCCGACAGCAGCGGCAGCGGATCGACCACGCCGTCGGCCAGCCACTCCACCGCCTGCGCGAACTCCGCCACGAAACGGAACGAACCGAGCAGGTTCAACTCCTTGGCGATCAACAACATCAATGGAAAATCGGGGAAGCTGCCACCCATGCCCACCTGCACCACGGTGCCTTTAGCGCGCGTGATCTCCAGGCAGCGCTGCAGCGACTGCGGATGCCCCGCCACTTCGAAGGCGAAGTCGAAATAGCCTTTGTCTCGCAGATAATCGCTGAAATCGTCATCCGCGGCATGCAGGCACCGATCCGCGCCCATTTGAGCGGCAATCGCCAAGCAACGCGGGCTGAGATCGGCGCAGACTATCTCGGCGGCGCCCAGCGCCTTCAGCGCCGTCACCAGCAGACAGCCGATCGGGCCGACGCCGGACACAAAGACCTTTTTCCCGGCCACGCCGCCAGGCTGTTGCGCTGCGTGGATCGCCACCGCCAACGGTTCGGCGAACACCATCACCCTGTCATCGCGATCGGCGCCGTAGGGAATGCACTGCGCGCTGCTCACCACTTTATATTGGGTAAAAGCGCCGTCGACGTGCGGAAAATACATCGCGCTGCCGAAAAAACGCATCCCGACGCATTGATTGCTCTGCTCCGCCAGACAATATCTGCACTGCCCGCAGGGCTTACTGGGATTGAGCGCCACCTTCTGACCGACCGGCAGCTGCGGTGAATCGCTGGCGATCACCTCGCCGATCGCCTCATGGCCCAGCACCATTGGCTGACGCACCTGAAAATTGCCGACCTTACCTTCCTGGAAGTAATGCAGATCCGAACCGCAGATGCCGCCGCGACGGATTTTCACCAGCGTCCCCACCCCCTGGTACTCCACCTCTTGCGCAATCACCGCCACGTCGCGTTTGCCGTTCACCACGCAGGACTGGGTTTGAATTTTCATCTCATGCTCCACGGAAACAAGGTTACACCGCGGCGGACATGCCGCCATCGACAAACAGCAACTGCCCATTGACGAAGGCGGAAGCGTCAGCGGCCAGGAACACCGCCGCGCCGATCAGCTCCTGCGGATCGCCCCAGCGCGCGGCGGGCGTACGTTGGGTCAGCCAGGCGGTAAAGGCCGGATCGTCGGCCAGCGCCTGCGTCATCTCGGTTTTGAAATAGCCGGGGGCGATACCGTTGACCTGAATATTGTAACGCGCCAGTTCCACGCACATGCCGCGCGTCAGCATTTTCACCGCGCCCTTGGACGCCGCATAAGGCGTAATGGTGTCCCGCCCCAGTTCGCTCTGCATCGAGCCAATGTTGATTATTTTGCCGCGTCGACGCGGCACCATGTAGCGCGCTACGGTCTGCGACACGATAAACACCGCTTTCTGGTTGACGGCGATGATGTCGTCCCAGTCTTGCTCCGGGAACTCGGTGAATGGGTGGCGGCGCTGGATGCCGGCGTTGTTGATCAATACGTCTATCGCGCCGATGTCCGCTTCGATACGGTCGATAGCGGCATGCACCGCCTGAGAATCGGTGACGTCGAACGCCGCCGCATCAGCGCGCAGCCCTTCGTCTCGCAGGCGTTCGGCCGCGTGGCGGGCATGCGCTTCGGTGGTGGCGTTGATCAGAATATGCGCGCCTTGCTGCGCCAGGCCACGCGCCAACAGAAAACCGATGCCGCGTGAAGCGCCGGTGATCAAAACGGTCTTGGTATCCAGTGAAAACAAATTGTTCATGATGATTCCCGGCCATCAGGCCTCCAATCGGACAGGCCTCTATCTCAGCCGATTGTTACCGGTAAAAACGTGATGGGAATCACTGAAAACCATGTTACGAAATCCTGTTACCCTTAACGTGATCTCACGCAATCCGCGAGGGAGGAATCAACACCTGTGCAATTTAAAATGGATAATTTTCAACAACATTACCGCTCTTGTTATCAGGGGATACGGTTGCACAGCGGCGCGGCTGCCGCTCACTCGGCGACGCCGTTTGAGCCGGCATTTGCGCTGATTGACGGCTTGGCGCGGGCTTTTTCGCTGCGCGCCGCCCACCACAGGCCGCTGTTTTTCATCGCATAGCCGAACAGCAGACCCACCAGCAGGGACAGCGTCACCAGCGGCCAATCGCCGCCGCCGGCGAAGGTCGCACAGGCGCCGATAAAGGTACCGGGCACGAACCCCAGCCACTGCTGTTTGGCCTGAATGCACATCAGGAACGCCACGACGCCGGTCAGCAGATACCCCAGCAGACTCCACTGCGGCGCCAGTTCGCTGCCGTGGATGATCATCATCGCCCAAAAGACGCCGCTGCAGCAGGTCAACGCGCCGATCAACAGCCCTTTCAGACCGCCCTGCGGGCAGGCGAAATACGCCGTGCAGCCGAGAAAACCGGCCCAGCTGATCAAGCCCAGACTGACGGCAACCCATCCCCACACGCCGGAAAGGATCCCGGTGGTGACGGCAATGGCGAAAAGAACGTTCATAAAGTGACCCGCGGCAAAAAGAAAGCGCGCAGTTTACCCGAAAACAGGCCAATTTATGCGACATAAATCACATCATAAATGTAATTAAAGAGTCGTTAATTATTAAAAATAGACATTCATCACAAAACAATTAACGAGGGAACCCGACACGAGTCGTCTTCCATGCCAGCAACAGGCACACCACAGAGCTCCCCAGGAACAGTAAATGGGTTGCCTGACGCAGATCGACGCGATCGACCACCACGCCCAACAAGATCGGTACCCAGTTGGCGATATAAGCGATAACGTAAAACAGAGAAAGCAAACGCGCATGGTTGGCCGGCGGCGAAATCAGGTTCACCAGCGTCGCGCTGCCGACGAAAATGGCGCCGTAAGCATAGCCGGCCACCACCAGCCCCGCCGCCGCCAGCCCCAGAGAGTGCCACTGAATCGCCATAGCGAACACCGCTGCCGCCAGCACCTGCGCCAGGCAACCGAACAGCAGCGAATGACGAGCGTTAACGCGGCGGCTCAGGATCTGGCTAATGCCGGCAATCAGCAGATAAACCGCAATCGCATAGCCAAAGACGCCCCGTTGGTGCATCCCCAGCAGCGTTTCCGCCACGCCAGGGCCGATCGCTAAAATACTGGCTGCCAGAGCCCAACAGATAAACAGCGCCCCGGCACAAACAAAGAATTTAGCGCCGGTGGCGCGCAGCCCCGCGAGCAATGCGCCTTTTTCTGCCGCCGCCGACGCAGAACGAACCGGCGCCGCGACCACACCGCGCGGCCACCACAGCATTACGCCCAGCGCAGCAATGGCGGCAATGGCCATGATAAGAACGAACGGCAGCGTCGTGGGATGAAAACCGGTTTGCAAGGCGATGCCGCTGAAGATCGGCCCCAGCGCCAACCCGGTAGTGAACGACAGCGTGGCGATCAGAGCCGCGTTTTTGCCGCCGTCGCGCGGCCCAAACCGCACCAGCGCGATGTTCGCCGCGCCGGTCAGCGCCCCGGTGCCTACCCCGGCCAGCAGTCGCGCCATGAGCATCATGGCGAAGGTATCGGCCCAGGCGAACAGCAACGCACCGCTCAACACCACCAGCAATGCCGGCACGATCATGCTGCGCAAGTCCTTCACCTTGCCGGCCAGATTGCCGACGCCGAACAGCGAGATCAACACGCCGGCGGCATAGGCGCCGTAAACGACCGTCAGACTGACGGAACTCAGCGCAAGCTGCTGCTGATACAACGGGTAAAGCGGCGTCGGAGCGCTGCTGTTCAGCAATGCCGACATCAACGCCAGCGCCAGGAACAGTAAAATGGCCGTGTGCGACGTCTGCATATTTTTCGGCGCCGCATCCTGAAGGGCGGTATTTTCTGACATGCTTCAACTCCCAAAATCGGCAGGCGGCGGCCTGCCATCGCCCGGTCAGCCCGGGAACGGCGCTTATCATAGCGTTACAGCAGCAGCCGAAATATCATCAAGAATGCATCAGGGTGATTCATTCTTGCATCACTGGAGAAATAACCGCCGATGGGCAAGCCGTTAACGTCTTTCTCTCCCTACAGGCTGGACAACGCTTTATGATGGAAACCACTATCGTTCGCCCGGCCTGTGCTTTACAGCGCCGGCCAACCCGCGAAAAGGAAATGGCATGATGAATTGGGACGACGCGCGCTTCTTTTTGGCCGTCGCGCGCTGCGGCACGCTTCGCAAAGCCGCCAATCAGCTGCAGGTGGATCAGGCGACCGTAGGCCGCCGCATCTCCGCGCTGGAAAGTTCACTGGGTTCGAAGCTGTTTATCCGCACGCCGAAATCCTTCTCCCTCAGCCCGCTGGGCGAATCCATGTTGGCGGACGTGATGAAGATGGAAAATGCGGTGCAGGCGATCGGCCGCAAAGCCGCCAGCGGCGACGAAAGCCTGTGCGGCAACGTGCGCATCGCCACCACCGATACCCTGGCCGAAGCCTTCGTGATGCCGGCGCTGCAAGATCTGCGGCAACGCTATCCGGCCATCACCATCACGCTGTTGACGGCGCTGAACATCGCCGACATCTCTTATCACGGCGCGGACCTGGCGATCCGCGGTGCCCGCCCCGATGACGATGAGCTGATCATCAAGCGGCTGGCCACCATCGAGATGGGGCTGTACGCCAGCCGGCGCTACCTGGCGCAGCGCGGCATGCCGGCCAAAGGTGAGCAGCTGCGCGGGCACGATCTGCTGATGTTCCCGCGTGAACTGGTGCCGCGCCACTGGAGCGATTTCTGCGGTGAAACGCTGCACGCTCCCAACGTGGTGCTGCAATGCAATTCGCAGCTGCTGTTGCGTTCCGCCGCCCGCAGCGGGCTGGGCATCGGCCTGCTCTCCGCGTTCCTGGCGGACAAAGACCCTGAGCTGGTGCGCCTGTTCCCGGAAAACAAAGACTGGGTGGATATCTGGCTGGTGCTGCATCCCGACATACAGCGCGCCGCCCGCGTGCGCGCGGTAGTGCAGGCGCTGGAAGCATCGTTTAGTGCTCATTACAGCTGAGTGCCGTTTCCCCATAAAAAAAGGTCGCCGAAGCGACCTTTTTGCCGTCTGAAGCGTTATCAGAACGTCGGCTGCGCCATCTGCACCAGCGAAATCAGCGGCTGCGGGTAGACGCCCAGCAGCAGCACCAGCGCGGCGGAGATCAGCACCACGACGCCGCCGGCGGTCAACGCCCAGTTGTTCGGGGTATCACGCTGCAGTGATTCCGGCGCGCTGAGGAACAGGCTGACGGTCACGCGCAGGTAGTAATACAGGCCGATGGCGCTGCCTACCACAACTGCGCCGGTCAGCCACCACAGGTGCGCGCTGACGCCCATCGCGATCACGAAGAACTTACCGATAAAGCCCAGCGTCATCGGGATACCGGCCAGCGACAGCATCATCACCGTCATCACCGCGGACAAGATTGGCTTATGCCAGAACAGGCCACGGTAAGAGAACAGCGAATCCGCATCCGGGCCGCGGTACGGGCTGGACATCAGGCTGACTACGCCGAAGGCGCCCAGGCTGCTGAACAGATAACCGGCCAGGTAAACGCCGGCGGTTTCCAGCGACAGCTGGTGGGTTTGCACCGCAATCAGCGCCACCAGCAGGTAGCCCAGGTGAGCGATGGACGAGTAGCCCAGCAGACGCTTGATGTTGGTCTGGCTGATAGCCATCAGGTTACCGAACAAGATAGAGCAGAACGCGATGATCGACAGCACCATGCGCAGCGCTTCGTTGTCGGCGGCCGGGGCATACAGGAACAGACGCATCACGACCGCGAAGATCGCGATCTTGCTGGCGGTCGCCAGGAAGGTCGAGACCGGCGCAGGCGCGCCCTGATACACGTCCGGCGTCCACAGTTGGAACGGCACCAGCGACAGCTTGAAGCCCAGACCGACGATCATCATGCCCATGCCGGCCAGGATCAGCGGCTGGTGCATCATGTTTTCCTGCAGGCTCTTGCCGAGGCCGGCCAGCGACAGATCGCCGGACTCGGCATACAGCAGCGCCATGCCGAACAGCAGGAACGACGAAGCGGCGGCGGACAGCAGCATGTATTTGATGGCGGCTTCCAACGGGCGCTTCTGGCGATAGGCGTAGCCCACCAGGCCGAACAGCGGCAGTGAGATAAGCTCAATGCCGATGAACAGCGAAGCCAGGTGGTTGGCGCTCGCCAGCAGGATGCCGCCCAGGGCGGCGATCAGCACCAGCAGGTAGAACTCTTCGCGGTTATCCGGATAGCCGACCAGCCACGGATAGGCGAAGGTGCAGGTCGCCAGACTCGCCAGCAGCACCAGCCCGGTGTAGAACATCGAGTAACCGTCAACCCGCAGCAGCGGGGTGACGTCCATTGGGCCTGCCTGGCCGACAAAGTACAGCGAAAGCAGCGCCAGGTTGAGACCGATCACGGTCAGGGTGGCGTTGATAAAGTGGTCGCGTCGCCACGCAATGCCTAGCATCACAACCACCACCGTCAATCCGACGATCAACAGCGGCAGCAGTGCGATCAGTTGTTGAGGAGTTATTGTCATGGCGAATTACGGCCTTGTTGTTGAAATTGCTGAAACTGACGAACCAAACCAGTGTTGCACGTTGCTCATCGCCGCGTTGGAAGTATCCAGAATCGGCTGCGGGTAAACCCCCAGCAGAACCAGCAACACCACCAGCAGCAGAATGATGAACAGCTCGCGCGCGGTCATGCCCTGCAGCGGCTGGTCAGACTTAGGCGCACCGTAATAAGCGCGCTGCATCATGATCAGCGAGTAAACCGAAGCGAACACCAGGCCGAAAGTGGAGATCACGGTGATCACCGGCACCACCTGGTAGCTGCCGAACAGAATCATGAATTCGCCGACGAAGTTACCGGTGCCCGGCATCCCCAGCGTAGCCACGGCGAAGAACAGCGACAGCGCAGGGATGAACTTGATACGCCCCCACAGGCCACCCATCTGACGCATGTCACGGGTATGCAGGCGCTCATACAGCTGGCCGCAGATGATAAACATACCGGCGGCAGACAGACCGTGCGCGATCATCTGGATCACGGCGCCCTGGTAAGCCAGCTGGCTGCCGGTGTAGATGGCGATCAGCACGAAGCCCATGTGCGAAACCGAGGTGTAGGCGATAAGACGCTTGATGTCGGTCTGCGCGAACGCCATCCAGGCACCGTAGAAGATGCCGACCACGCCCAGCCACATGGCGATTGGCGCGAACTCGTGCGAAGCCTCAGGGAACAGCGGCAGGCTGAAACGCAGCAGGCCGTAGGCCGCGGTTTTCAGCAAGATGCCCGCCAGGTCGACGGAACCTGCGGTCGGTGCCTGGCTGTGCGCGTCCGGCAACCAGCCGTGCAGTGGCACCACCGGCATTTTCACCGCGAAGGCGATGAAGAAGCCCAGCATCAACACATACTGCACATTGTGGGACATCGGCGTTTGCAGCAGGTCTTCGTAATCGAAGGTCCACACGCCGGTGGCGTTGTAGTGCACGAACACCAGGCCCAGGATCGCAATCAGCATCACCAGACCGCTGGCCTGGGTGTAGATGAAGAACTTGGTCGCCGCGGTGATACGGGTTTTACCGTCCGACGCCTTGTGGCCCCACAGTGCGATCAGGAAGTACATCGGCACCAACATCATTTCCCAGAAGAAGAAGAACAGGAACATGTCGATGGCGAGGAACACGCCGATAACGCCGCCCAGGATCCACAGCAGGTTGAGGTGGAAGAAGCCCTGATACTTCTGGATTTCACGCCAGGAACAGAGGATCGCCAGCACGCCCAGCAGACCGGTCAACACCACCATCAGCAGCGACAGACCGTCCAGCGCCAGGTGGATGGAGATGCCGAAGCGCGGGATCCACGGCAGCAGGAATTCGCTCTGCCACTGCGGAATGCCTTTCGGCGTGGTCAATGTATAGCCGCCCTGCATCCACAGCTGCAGAGAGAGCGCCAACGTCAGCCCCATTGCGATCAGCGCTATCCAGCGCGGCACCTTAGTACCGAAGCGCTCAAGCTGCCAGCACAGCAGACCGCCGATAAAGGGGATAAGAATTAGCCAAGGTAATAGCATGGCGTTTTGTGTCCCTTATACGAATAATTTCAAACTTTGTACGTAGCGCCTGCCCGGCGCTACGCCCGAAAAATGCGTCTGTTTAAATTATTCAATTAAACCAAAATCAACAGAGCCAATACGACCACTGCACCCACACCCATAGACGCTATATACCAACGCACCTGGCCGTTCTCGCTCACCGTCAGACCGCGGTTCCCCCAACGGGAGAAGACGGCCGGCAGGTTCATCAGCGAGTTCAGCGGATCGCGCTGCAGCAGCTTCGCAATGCCCAGGTACGGCTTGACGAACACTTTGTCATACAGCCAGTCGAAGCCCCAGGCATGGAACCACCAGGTCGAGAAGAAACGACCCGGCGCGCTGTTGGCGATGCTGTTGACCAGGCTGCGTTTGCCCAGCCACAGCGCGGCCGCCAGCAGAATGCCGACGATAGCCACCACGCCGGAGGTGATTTCCAGCGTCAGCACGCTGCCGTGCGCCAGTTCGGTCGTATCCGGCAGCACGCCCTGCAACGGCGGCACGATCATCGCGCCGACGAAGGTGGACAGCACCAGCAGAACCAACAGCGGCAGGTGGTGAGTGATACCTTTACCGGCATGCGCTTTGATTTTCTCTTCGCCATGGAACACGATGAAAATCATACGGAAGGTGTACAGCGAAGTCATGAACGCACCGACCAGGCCGGCAACCATCAGGTTGATGTGGCCGTTGGCCATCGCGCCCGCCAGGATCTCGTCCTTACTGAAGAAGCCGGCCGTGACCAACGGCAACGCAGACAGCGCCGCGCCACCCACCAGGAAGCAGACGTACACCAGCGGGATGCTCTTGCGCAGGCCGCCCATCTTGAAGATGTTTTGCTCGTGGTGGCAGGCCAGGATCACCGAACCGGACGACAGGAACAGCAGCGCCTTGAAGAACGCGTGGGTCATCAGGTGGAAGATCGCCGCGTCCCATGCCTGCACGCCCAGCGCCAGGAACATGTAACCGATTTGGCTCATGGTGGAGTAAGCGAGCACGCGCTTGATGTCGGTCTGCACCAGCGCGGCGAAGCCGGCCAGCAGCAGAGTGACCGCACCGACGATGCCCACCAGGTGCAGCACTTCCGGCGCCATCAGGAACAGGCCGTGCGTGCGGGCAATCAGGTAGACGCCCGCGGTCACCATGGTCGCCGCGTGGATCAGTGCGGAAACCGGGGTTGGGCCCGCCATCGCGTCCGCCAGCCAGGTTTGCAACGGCAGCTGCGCCGATTTACCGACCGCGCCGCCCAGCAGCATCAGCGTCGCCCAGGTGATGGCGGTATCGCCCACCGCCAGTTTCTGCGGCGCCAGGATCATCAGCTCGCGGATGTTCAGCGTGCCCAGCTCGTTGTAGAGGATGAACAGTGCGAACGCCAGGAACACGTCGCCCACGCGGGTGACGATGAAGGCTTTCATCGCCGCCGCGCCGTTGGCCGGATCTTTGTAGTAGAAACCGATCAACAGGTAGCTGCACAGGCCCACGCCTTCCCAACCCAGATACATCAGCAACAGGTTGTCCGCCAGCACCAGGACCACCATGCTGGCGATAAACAGGTTGGTGTAGGCGAAGAAGCGCGAATAGCCCTCTTCACCGCGCATGTACCAGGAAGCGAACATGTGGATGAAGAAGCCGACGCCGGTAACCACCGACAGCATGGTCAGCGACAGGCCGTCCAGCACCAGGGTCACGCCGATATTGAAGTTGCCGACGGCCATCCAGGTCCACAGGCTTTGTTCGAACAGCTGCACGCCGGCGGCTTTTTGGGCGAAGAAATCCATCGCCACATACACCGTGACCAGCGCAGCCAGGCCGATAGAGCCCACGCCGACGGTGGCCGCCGTGTTCTCAGACCAACGACCGCGGGAAAATGCCAACAGCAGGAACCCGATCAGCGGTAGCAGAATTGTTAAATATAATAGGTTCATCCGCGCATCTCACTGACAGTATCAATATTCAGGGTATGACGACGACGGTAGAGCTGCAGCAGCAGCGCCAGGCCGATACTGGCCTCGGCTGCCGCCAGGCTGATCGCCAGGATGTACATCACCTGCCCGTCCGCCTGGCCCCAGTAGCTTCCCGCCACGATAAACGCCAACGCCGCAGCGTTGATCATCACTTCCAGGCTGATCAGCATAAACAGCAGGTTGCGGCGCACCAGCAGCCCGGTCAGCCCGAGCACGAACAGGATAGCCGCCAGGATCAGGCCGTGTTGAAGAGGGATCATGCTTGCTCCTCCGATTTTCTTCTCGCCATTTCGCCACTCGCCGGCGCGTTGCTCAGCACCTCGCCAGGCTTGTGTTCACGGCCGATATGGAAGGCGACAACCAGACCCGCCAACAGCAGCATTGAAGCCAGCTCAACCGCCAATACGTAAGGACCGAACAGGCTGATGCCCACCGCCTTCGCGTCGACCATCTCACCGCTGATACCCTGATCGGATACGCTGCGAATAGCGACAATCAGCACCACCAGCAACGCCAGCGACAACAGGCCAGGCCCGATCCACACCGTCGGCTTCATCCAGTCGCGCTCTTGCTGCTGCACGTTGCCGAGGTTCAGCATCATCACCACGAATACGAACAGCACCATGATGGCGCCCGCATAAACGATGATTTCCAACGCGGCGGCAAAGTAGGCGCCGAGCGAGAAGAAGACTGCCGAGATCGCCAATAACGAGACGATCAGATACAGCAGCGCATGCACAGGGTTGGTATGGGTGATCACGCGAATCGTCGCGGCCACCGCAATCAAACCTGCCAGGTAAAATGCAATTTCCATGCTTGCTGGCTCCTTAGGGCAACAGACCTTTGACGTCGATCGGTTTGGCTTCGTTTTCGGCTTCGCCTTTGGCTTTGCCGTCAATCGCCATACCGGCCATCCGGTAGAAGTTATATTCCGGATATTTACCCGGCCCCGAGATCAACAGATCTTCTTTTTCGTACACCAGATCCTGACGCTTGTACTCACCCAATTCGAAATCCGGCGTCAGCTGGATAGCGGTGGTCGGGCAAGCCTCTTCGCACAGGCCGCAGAAGATGCAGCGCGAGAAGTTGATGCGGAAGAACTCCGGATACCAACGGCCGTCTTTCTGTTCTGCTTTTTGCAGCGAGATACAGCCGACCGGGCAGGCAACCGCACACAGGTTACAGGCAACGCAGCGCTCTTCGCCGTCCGGATCGCGCGTCAGCACGATGCGGCCGCGGTAGCGTGGCGGCAGGTAAACCGGTTCTTCCGGATACATCTGGGTTTCGCGCTTGGCGAAGGCATGCATGCCAATCATCCAAATGCTGCGCACCTGGGTGCCGAAACCAACCACTAACTCTTTCAATGTCATGGTTTATTCACCCCTTATTGAGCGTTGTACAAAATGACCGCGGCGGTCGCCAGCAGGTTCAGCAGCGTCAGCGGCAGGCATACTTTCCAGCCGAAGGACATCACCTGGTCATAACGCGGACGCGGCAGCGCGGCGCGGATCAGGATGAACATCATCATGAAGAAGGCCGTTTTCAACGCGAACCAGATGAATGGCGGCAGGAACGGACCCTGCCAACCGCCGAAGAACAACGTCACAATCAGGGCGGACACCGTAACGATACCGATGTATTCCCCCACGAAGAACAGACCGAACTTCATGCCGGAATATTCGATGTGGTAACCGTCGGCCAGTTCCTGCTCGGCTTCCGGCTGGTCAAACGGGTGACGGTGACACACCGCCACGCCGGCGATCGCGAAGGTCACGAAGCCGAAGAACTGCGGAATGACGTTCCAGACGTGCGCCTGGGATTCAACGATGGCCTGCATGTTGAACGAATCCGCCTGCATTACCACGCCCATCAGCGACAGGCCGATGAACACTTCGTAGCTCAGGGTTTGCGCGGAGGCGCGCATCGCGCCCAACAGCGAGTATTTGTTGTTGCTCGACCATCCGGCGAACAGCACGGCGTACACCGCCAGGCCGGCCATCATCAGGAAGAACAGAATACCGATGTTGAGATCGGACACCGCCCAGGTCGGGCTGACCGGAACGATGGCAAATGCCAGCAACAGGGAAGTAAAGGCGATCATCGGCGCCAGGGTGAAGATCACCCGGTCGGAGAATCTCGGCACCCAGTCTTCCTTGAAGAACATTTTGATCATGTCGGCGACCAGCTGCAGCGAGCCGCCCCAGCCTACGCGGTTCGGTCCGTAGCGGTTCTGGAACAGGCCGAGCAGACGGCGTTCGCCGAAGCTCATGAATGCCCCGCACGCCACGACCACCAACAGGATCACAACCGCTTTAAGAATGGCGATCAGAATGTCGATCACCTCAGGGGTAAACCAGCTCATCGTGCCGCCTCCCGCAGATTGTCTACCTTAGCACCCACCAAGATCGGCGGGATCCCTGGCAAGCCGAGCGGCAAACCAACCTGGCCCTGGGTCAGGGTTTCACTCAGACGCACCGGCAGACGCAGGGTCTGGCCCGCGCAGCTGAACTCCACCAGGCTGCCCGCGTTGACGCCAAGCGTCGCCGCATCGGCCGGGTTGACCATCACGTAGGCTTCCGGCATGCGCTGCTGGATCACGTGAGAGCGCTGCGACATTTCGTCGCTGCCGAACAGGTGGTAGTAAGGCGCGACACGCCAGCCGTCGACCGGATTGAACGCGGCAGGCACGCGGTCGAAGTAACCGAGGCTGCCCTCCCCCGCTTCGATCAGGCGCACGCCCGGATCGCCGTGGCGCAGTTTGCCGCCCACTTCGGCCTGGAATTTGTTCCATGCCTGCGGTGAGTTCCAACCTGGCGCCCAGGCGAACGGGATCTGCTGACGATCGGCCAGCGGGCTGTTATTCCCTTCCATCGAGAAGGCGAACATGGTGTCTTTATCCTGCGGCTGACGCGGCTCGTGCACGCTGATGTTGGCGCGCATGGCGGTACGGCCGCTGGAACGGTGCGGCGAACGCGCCAGCTTCTGACCGCGAATGCGGAAAGTCGCGTCCGGCGCGGCGTCGACGATGCCCTGCAGCTGCGGCAACGCGGCGACGCAAGCGGCGATCACGTCATCGAGCTGAGTCCAGTCCACGTGGCGGCTGGTGTAGGTGGAGTGCAGCGAGTGCATCCAGCGCCAGCTTTCCAGCATCACGGTGAACTGATTCTTCTTGGCGTCGTCGTAGTAAGCCGGATCGTATACCTGGAAGAAGCGCTGCGCGCGGCCTTCCTGGTTGATCAGCGTGCCGTCGCTCTCGGCGAAGCTGGCCGAAGAGAGGATCAGGTTGGCTTTGTCCATGATCGCGGTGCGCTGATGGTCGGCGACGATCAGGTTATTGACCTTGGCCAACGCTGCGTCCACCTGCGCCGCCGGCGCATGGCGATAGAGATCGTTTTCCATCACGATGGCGGTGTCGGCTGCGCCGCTCGCCAGCTGTTCCAGCGCCTGATCGAGCGAACCGCCGCCGATCATCGCCAGGCCCATGCTGTTGGCTGCGCCCGCCACGAAGGTGATGCCGACATCTGAACCGCGGCCCTTCAACGCTTTGGCGATGTTGGCCGCCGCTTCGATGATGGCTTCGCTGCCGGCGTTGCTGCCGGTCACGATCAGCGGTTTGCGTGCGCCGGTCAGCGCCTGCACGATGATATCGACTTTCTTGTTCAGGCCTTCAGCCAGATCGTTCACCGCCGGCGCGGCGTTATCCAGCGCGTGAGCGATGGCGAAGCCGAAGCGCGCCTGCTCGTCTACCGGCGCGCGGTAGTTCCAGGCGGCGATGTCATCCAGACGGGTGTTATCGACGTTGGTGGTGAACAACGGATACTTGGCGTGTTGGCCGATATTCTGCACCGCCGCGATCTGCCAGTCGGCCACGCGTTGCGCCGCTGCCATCGCTCGGGCTTTACCCTTGACGGCCTGACGCACGGACAGCGCGATACGCGCGCCGGTTTGCGTCAGGTCTTCGCCCAACACCAGCACCGCGTCGTAATCTTCGATCTCACGCAGCGCCGGCGTATGAACGCCGCCGTTCTTCAGCACGTTCAGCATCAGCGCCAGACGTGATTGCTCCGCCTGAGCGATACCGGTGTAGTAGTTCTCTGCGCCAACCAGCTCGCGCAGTGCGAAGTTGCTTTCCAGGCTGGCGCGCGGGGAGCCGATGCCGATGGTTTTCTTCGCCTGGCGCAGGATGTCCGCCGCACCCTGCATCGCCTGCTCGGCGTTCAGGGTGATCCAGTCGTCGCCGCGCAGCTGCTGCGGTTGACGCGGACGATCTTTCTGGTTGACGTAGCCGTAGCCGAAACGGCCACGGTCGCACAGGAAGTAGTGGTTCACGCTGCCGTTGTAACGGTTTTCGATACGACGCAGCTCGCCATAGCGCTCGCCCGGGCTGGTGTTACAGCCGATGCTGCACTGCTGGCAAATGCTCGGCGCGAACTGCATGTCCCATTTACGGTTGTAGCGCTCGGAGTGCGTTTTGTCGGTGAATACGCCGGTCGGGCACACTTCCACCAGGTTGCCGGAGAACTCGCTTTCCAGCGTGCCGCTTTCCGGGCGACCGAAGTAGACGTTGTCGTGTGCGCCGTACACGCCGAAGTCGGTGCCGTCCGCATAGTCTTTGTAGTAACGCACGCAGCGGTAGCAGGCGATGCAGCGGTTCATCTCGTGCGAGATAAACGGCCCCAGCTCCTGGTTGTTGTGGGTGCGCTTGGTGAAGCGGTAGCGACGGAAGCTGTGGCCGGTCATTACCGTCATATCCTGCAGGTGACAGTTACCGCCTTCTTCACACACCGGGCAATCGTGCGGGTGGTTGGTCATCAACCACTCGACCACGCTTTCACGGAACTGCTTCGCTTCGCCGTCATCGATAGAGATGAAGGTGCCATCGGATGCCGGGGTCATACAGGACATCACCAAACGGCCGCGCGTATCTTCCGCGTTTTGGTATTGCTTTACCGCACATTGGCGGCAAGCGCCGACGCTTCCCAGCGCCGGATGCCAGCAAAAGTAAGGAATATCGAGGCCAAGGGAGAGACAAGCCTGCAGCAGGTTGTCCGCTCCGTCTACCTCATACTCTTTGCCGTCTACATGAATCGTAGCCATAGTCAGCATGCTTCCAAGTGGCCTGCCTTGCGGCAGGCGTTAATCAAAAATTCTGGCCGTGTTCGGGCGAGTCGGCTTACCAGCGCTGCTTCAGCAGGTTGTTCGGCTGAATGCCGCCAATCGCATGAGCGTTGCCGAAGTGCTGCACGGCGATACCCGCCTCGAACTCTTCACGGAAATATTTAATCGCGCTTTGCAGTGGCTCTACGGCACCTGGCGCGTGGGCGCAGAAGGTTTTGCCCGGGCCGAGGGAACGGCACAGCTGTTCGAGGGTTTCGATATCCCCCGGCTGCCCTTCGCCGTTTTCCAACGCACGCAGGATCTTCACGCTCCACGGCAGGCCGTCGCGGCATGGCGTACACCAGCCGCAGGACTCGCGGGCGAAGAACTCTTCCAGGTTGCGCACCAGCGGCACCATGCCGATTTCGTGGTCTACCGCCATCGCCAGCGCGGTGCCGAGACGGCTGCCGGCTTTGCCGATTGCGCCGTATTCCATCGGCAGATCGAGGTGATCGGCGGTCAGGAAGTCGGTGCCCGCACCGCCCGGCTGCCAGGCTTTGAAGCGCAGACCGTCGCGCATGCCGCCGGCGTAGTCTTCCAGGATTTCACGCGCTGTGGTGCCGAACGGCAGCTCCCAGACGCCCGGATTTTTCACCCGACCGGAGAAACCCATCAGCTTGGTGCCTTTGTCTTCACTGCCGGAGATGCCGGTGTACCACTCCACGCCGTTCGCCAGAATGGCCGGCACGTTGCACAGCGTTTCGACGTTGTTGACGCAGGTCGGCTTGCCCCATACGCCGGCGCTGGCCGGGAATGGCGGCTTGGAGCGCGGGTTGGCGCGGCGGCCTTCCAGCGAGTTGATCAGCGCGGTTTCTTCGCCGCAGATGTAACGGCCGGCGCCGGTGTGCACGATCAGCTCGAAATCAAACCCGGTGCCGAGAATGTTCTTGCCCAGATAGCCGGCTTCGGTGGCTTCCGCGATGGCGCGACGCAAGTGTGCCGCCGCTTCGATGTACTCACCGCGCAGGAAGATGTACCCACGGTAGGCTTTCAGCGCGAACGCGGAGATCAGCATGCCTTCCACCAGCAGGTGCGGCAGCTGCTCCATCAGCAGGCGGTCTTTATAGGTGCCCGGCTCCATCTCATCGGCGTTACACAGCAGGTAACGGATGTTCATGGATTCGTCCTTCGGCATCAGGCTCCACTTCAAACCGGTGGAGAAGCCCGCGCCGCCGCGGCCCTTCAGCCCGGAATCTTTTACCAGGCTGACGATCTCGTCGGGCGCCAGGCCCTTCAGGGCCTTTTCCGCACCGGCATAGCCGTTTTTGCTGCGGTATTCGTCCAGCCACAGCGGCTGCTTGTCATCGCGCAGACGCCAGGTCAGCGGATGCGTTTCGGGAGTGCGTACAATGTGCTTGGTCATTGATACTGCTCCAGTAGCGTCTCGATATCTTCAGGCTTCAGCTGACTGTGAGTGTCCTCATCAATCATCATGGTCGGCCCTTTATCGCAGTTGCCCAGACAGCAGGTCGGCAACAGCGTGAAGCGGCCATCAAAGGTGGTTTGACCCGGTTTGATGTTCAGCTTCTTCTCGATAGCGGCCTGAATGCCCTGGTAACCGGTGATGTGACAAACAACGCTGTCACAATAACGGATCACGTGACGTCCTACTGGCTGACGGAAAATCTGGCTGTAGAACGTGGCCACGCCTTCTACGTCGCTGGCGGGGATGCCCAGCACTTCCGCGATGGCGTAAATCGCACCGTCCGGAACCCAGCCGCGCTGCTTCTGCACAATTTTCAGTGCTTCGATGGAAGCGGCGCGCGGATCCTCGTAATGGTGCTTTTCGTGCTCGATCGCATCACGTTCTTCCGCGCTCAGTACAAATGCATCAACGCCGCTCTGAGGAGCGGCTGCGTTGATGGGCTCGAGCGCATCATTGACTGCGTGATTGTCTTTTTGATCATGCATAGTTAGCGGTCCACATCTGACATTACAAAATCGATACTACCCAGATAGACGATCAGGTCGGAAACCAGGCTGCCTCGGATGACCGATGGGATCTGCTGCAGGTGCGCAAAGCTTGGCGTACGTACCCGGGTGCGGTAGCTCATGGTGCTGCCGTCGCTGGTCAGGTAGTAGCTGTTGATCCCTTTGGTGGCTTCAATCATCTGGAATGATTCGTTGGCTGGCATCACCGGGCCCCAGGAAACCTGCAGGAAGTGGGTGATCAGCGTTTCAATGTGCTGCAGCGTGCGCTCTTTCGGCGGCGGCGTGGTCAGCGGGTGATCGGCCTTGAACGGGCCTTCCGGCATGTTGTTCAGGCACTGTTCGAGGATGCGCAGGCTCTGGCGCAGCTCTTCCACCTTCAGCATCACGCGGGTGTAGCAGTCGCTGGTGCCGTCGCCGACCGGCACTTCGAAGTCGAAGTTCTCGTAGCCGGAATACGGACGCCATTTACGCACGTCGAACTCGACGCCGGTCGCGCGCAGACCGGCACCGGTCACGCCCCACTCCAGCGCTTCTTTGGCGTTATAGGACGCCACGCCGATGGAACGGCCTTTCAGGATGCTGTTCTTCAGCGCCGCTTTCACGTAAGAATCCAGACGCTTCGGCATCCAGTCGAGGAATTCGCGCAGCAGGCGATCCCAACCGCGCGGCAGATCGTGCGCGACGCCGCCGATGCGGAACCAGGCCGGGTGCATGCGGAAACCGGTAATCGCTTCCACCAGATCGTAGATCTTCTGACGGTCGGTAAAGGCGAAGAACACCGGGGTCATCGCGCCGACGTCCTGAATGAAGGTGGAGATGTACAGCAGGTGGCTGTTGATGCGGAACAGTTCGGACAGCATCACGCGAATGGTGTCTACGCGCTCCGGCACCTTGATGCCGGCCAGCTTTTCAACCGCCAGCACGTAAGGCATTTCGTTCACGCAGCCGCCGAGGTACTCGATGCGGTCGGTGTACGGAATGTAGCTGTGCCAGGATTGACGCTCGCCCATCTTCTCGGCGCCGCGGTGGTGATAGCCGATATCCGGCACGCAGTCGACGATCTCTTCGCCGTCCAGCTGCAGAATGATGCGGAACGCACCGTGCGCGGACGGGTGGTTCGGGCCGAGGTTGAGGAACATGAAGTCTTCATTCTCGGTGCCGCGCTTCATGCCCCAGTCTTCCGGCTTGAAGGTCAGCGCTTCCATCTCCAGATCTTCTTTCTGTTTGGTCAACACGAAAGGATCGAATTCGGTGGCGCGCGCCGGGTAGTCCTTACGCAGCGGGTGCCCTTCCCAGGTCTGCGGCATCATGATGCGCGACAGGTGCGGGTGGCCGTCGAAGGTGATGCCGAACATTTCCCAGGTCTCGCGCTCATACCAGTTGGCGTTCGGGAACACCTTGGTCGCCGTCGGCACGTGCAGGTCTTTTTCAGACAGCGCTACCTTCAGCATGATGTCGCGGTTGCGTTCGATGGAAATCAGATGGTAGAAAACGGAGAAATCCGCAGCGGGCAGGCCGTCGCGGTGGGTGCGAAGACGTTCGTCTACGCCATGCAGATCGAACAGCATGACATACGGCTTCGGCTGTTTTCTCAGGAACGTCATTACTTCCAGTAACTGGTCAGGTTTAACCCATACCACGGGCATGCCGGTGCGGGTGGCCTGAACAGTAAAGGCTTCCGGCCCAAAACGGTTGCGCAGTTCGCCGATCACCGGGTCGTCAAGGTGATCTCGGGTCTGCCAGGCAGGCAAGGCGTCGTGCGTCGTCAAATCTGTCATAATTTTTTTTCACCACACTAAAGGGTTATTCGCCGCAAGTTTCACTTTTCGCTGTGTTAACCAATAGCGCACTAAGATGGACGTTAAATGAACGTCTTAAATCTCGTCAGGCGTCCGGAGGTTGGTCACCGCGATGCGCTCGCCGTGTTTACGCTCTCTTTCAGACTGCATATTGGCGCGGTAAACGCCCTGATCGCCGACAACCCACGACAGCGGGCGACGTTCTTTGCCGATGGATTCCTGCAGCAGCATCAGCGCTTGCATGTAGGCTTCCGGACGCGGCGGGCAGCCGGGAATGTACACGTCGACCGGCAGGAACTTGTCCACACCCTGCACCACGGAATAGATGTCGTACATGCCGCCGGAGTTGGCGCAGGCGCCCATCGAAATCACCCACTTCGGTTCCAGCATCTGCTCGTACAGGCGCTGGATGACCGGAGCCATCTTGGTGAAGCAGGTGCCGGCCACCACCATCAGGTCAGCCTGACGCGGGGAGGCGCGCAACACTTCCGCACCGAAACGCGCCACGTCGTGAACGGCGGTAAACGACGTCACCATCTCCACGTAACAGCACGAAAGGCCGAAGTTATACGGCCAAATAGAGTTTTTACGCCCCCAGTTCACCATGTCATGCAGCGCATGTTCGAGTTTACCCATGTAAACCGTGCGGTGGACCTGTTGTTCCAGGGGATCGGCGACGATCTCCTGTTTTTGCAGGGGATAACGGTCGTTCTCACCGTTCGGGTCTATGCGGGTGAGCGTATAGTCCATCTTAATGCCTCGCTGTTACTGCGGATGACTGTTGGTGTTAGTGATCGTGCTCGGTTTGCTGCGGCGTTGGGAACGCGCCGGAGTCCAATCCAACGCGCCGATGCGCACCAGATAAACCAGACCGGCCAATAGCACCAAAATGAAAATGGCGGCTTCGATAAAGCCTACCCAGCCGCTCTCGCGAATCGAGACCGACCAGGCGTACAGGTATAAGGCTTCAACGTCGAAAATAACGAAGAACATGGCCACCAGGTAAAACTTGGCGGACAGACGCATGCGCGCCGTGCCGACGGAGTCGATACCTGATTCAAACGGGGTGTGTTTGGCGCGCGCCCGGGCTCTCCCGCCCAAGAAGAACGCACCCAGCAGCATTAAGCCGCAAAGCCCGATAGCCACAACGAGAAATACGGCGAGCGCCCAGTGATGAGCGATAACTTCAGTGGTTGTTGACATACTCTATGCTTACTCATCAAAAGTGGCGTCGATCGCACTGCTCTTGTCACCGGCAGTTAGTGCGCCACATCGATTTAAGGGAAGGATAAATAACCACACAAACAAACTGCTTTTACAGCGAGTTAGGCAGCGTTTTTCTGTGGGCTTTTTACTCCTTTCTATAACCTTTTGTCAACTTTGACAAAAGTATCTACACACTAGTTTACATACGTATCATTTGATTAACATTTGATGCGCCAGGGACAGGCTAAATCGTGTCAGTTAATTTTTGTGTAGAAACAGATAGATATAAACCAACATGCACATTTCAGTTTTACTATACCATTGTCTCAGGAATTCCCTGTTCTTCCACTCACTACCTAGGGGTATTTTTTTGATCCAGGACACGTTTTCAGCATAAATCCTCAAAAAAAGTGTGGGCCTTTAACAATTTTCCTCAAATTAAGCCGCAAAAACGGCCGCTATAAGCTAACAAAATAACCTTACCATTACCATGCCTTTAACCCATTCAATCTTATTGCTCAAAAAACAAACTCACCGTCTTAAACCCGGCCAAACTCTGTTTTCATTGACGCTTAAAATGCAAAAAAATAGCCATCTCATAACAAAATTGCACTTAACCACCTATAACAGTCACTTTCATCAAAATTAAGGCAAAAAAAACCTCCGCCGAAGCAGAGGTTTTTCATCCGATTTCACGCCGCAGCGTTACTCTTCTTCGTCCACCAGGCTGGCGTCATCCTGATCGCCCTGGAGACCGGTTTCCGTTCCGTTGAAACCATAGCTGTCGTTGCCGCCCTGCATCGCGCTGAAGATGGCCATCGCCAGCTCGCTGCTGCACTGCGCGTTTTTGCACAGCGCATACTGGGTATCCGGCAACGGCGGCAAACCTTCCGCCGCGCCCAGCACCCGCAGGTCGGGGCTCATCATCTCGATAGGCCGCGCGGTGACGCCCAGACCGGCCTTGCAGGCCGCCCGCACTGCGGACAGCGTAGAGGCGACGTAGGCGATGCGCCACGGAATACCGGCTTCGTCCAACTGTTTGATCGCCAGCGCGCGGAACGGGCTTGGCTCGTCCATCACCACCAACGGGATCGGCTCGCCGGCCTGGTAGTGGTAATCAGCGGCGCAGTACCACAGCGTCGGCGACGTGCGCAGCACAATGTGCGGATGCCCTTCGGGATCGGCCGTGGTCACCGCCAGATCGATCTGCCCTTCTTCCAGCAGGTCGACCATCGTCGTGCTGCGCTTCACGCGCACGTCAATAGCCAGCTTGGGATAGATGGCGGTCACGCGGTTCAACAGGAAAGGCAGAATGGTATCGGCGGTGTCGTCGGAAGCGCCGATGGTCAGAACACCTTTAATATTGTTGTACATCAGAGAGGTACAGGCTTCATCGTTAAAGCGCAGGATCTTCCTGGCATAACCGAGAAGCTGAATACCGTGCTCAGTCAGGAGTTTGTTACGCCCATGGCGGGCAAACAGTTCTTTGCCGACCAGTTGCTCTAATCGCTGCATTTGCTGGCTGACGGCTGATTGAGTACGGCAAACGGCGACGGCCGCCGCCGCGAAGGTATTCAAATCAGCAACAGCAACAAAAGTTCTTAGCAGATCGAGGTCGAGATTAAGTATCGGACGATTTGCAGTTGTCATAGTGTATTCTTCACTTTTTTAAATTCTAATTTACGAACTACTACCCTGGTGTGTTTCTCAGACGCCGTTGAAAAAGGGCGGCGCCTGTTATGACAGTACCCCACTCATAAGTGGAGGGCAAAAAAATTACTTATGTTTCGTTACCTCTATCGCTTTTTAAAATGCAACCTATCGATAATGCTTATAGGACGCAGGGAGTTAAATACCGATGGAAAGGGCTTATTCCCACCGAACCTAAGATTTTACTCATTCATACTGCCTGATTTCCACTCCATTCGTGCTACTGAGAACCCTTATCAACGGGGGCTTAGACAGCATTTCAGAGCAAAAAAGATAAATAATTAACAGCGCCGGCTTCGTACCCCTACTCAATGAATTTAATAAATTCAATCAGTAAGATTTCTACTTTAAATAATAATCTCATACCCACATTAACAATGTTTAAGACAAAATATAAAGTAAAGCTAATGTAAATATGCCTTTTTCTTAGTGTGGTGCGCCATCCGACAACCGGCTATCAGACAAGTCCGGTATTATCGTTCCTTTACAGTTTATTGACACCCATCCTTCCTTCCCGCTTATCAGTTCTCTGACGCCGGCCGCGCTCGCCGGCGCATCGCGTTTCCCGGCTCACATTTTTTCAGAACAAAACCCTACTAAAATTATAGTTCATGACATTATGAACCACAAAATAACTTTACCTTTACTTATCATAACTAAAATCCCCCGTTACGACATGCGTTTGCACCAAAGGCGTGCAAAACCCTTCAAAAGCAACTACGCCAGGAGTACATTGGGCGGGTTGCGGCGTTCCACGGTAGGAGCGCCCCTATCCCAGCAAAAGGCTCAACTTTTTATGTCCCCCATTGAGAAATCCAGCAAACTGGACAACGTCTGCTATGACATTCGCGGCCCGGTGCTTAAAGAAGCTAAACGTCTTGAAGAAGAAGGCAACAAAGTCCTGAAACTGAACATCGGCAACCCCGCCCCGTTCGGCTTCGACGCCCCGGACGAAATCCTGGTCGACGTGATCCGCAATCTGCCCACGGCGCAAGGTTACTCCGATTCCAAAGGCCTCTTCTCGGCGCGTAAAGCGATCATGCAGCACTATCAGGCGCGCAACATGCGTGACGTGACCGTTGAGGATATCTACATTGGCAACGGCGTCTCGGAGCTGATCGTCCAATCCATGCAGGCGCTGCTCAACAGCGGCGACGAAATGCTGGTGCCGGCGCCGGACTACCCGCTGTGGACCGCCGCGGTCTCGCTGTCCGGCGGCAAGGCCGTGCACTACCTGTGCGATGAGCAGGCCGGCTGGTTCCCGGATCTGGACGACATCATCAGCAAGATCACTCCGCGCACCCGCGGCATCGTGATCATCAACCCGAACAACCCGACCGGTGCGGTTTACAGCAAAGCGCTGCTGGAGCAGATCGTCGAGATCGCCCGTCAACACAACCTGATCATCTTCGCCGACGAGATCTACGACAAGATCCTGTATGACGAAGCCGAGCACCACTCGATCGCCGCACTGGCGCCGGATCTGCTGACAGTGACCTTCAACGGCCTGTCGAAGACCTACCGCGTGGCCGGCTTCCGCCAGGGCTGGATGGTGCTGAACGGGCCGAAAAAGCACGCCAAAGGCTATATCGAAGGGCTGGAGATGCTGGCTTCGATGCGCCTGTGCGCCAACGTGCCGATGCAGCACGCCATTCAGACCGCGCTGGGCGGTTATCAGAGCATCAGCGAATTCATTCAGCCCGGCGGGCGTCTGTATGAGCAGCGCAACCGCACCTGGGAACTGCTCAACGATATCCCGGGCGTCTCTTGCGTGAAACCGCAGGGCGCGCTGTACATGTTCCCACGCATCGACGCCAAGCGCTTCAACATCCATGACGACCAGAAGCTGGTGCTGGATCTGTTGCTGCAGGAAAAAGTGCTGCTGGTGCAGGGTTCCGCATTCAACTGGCCTTACCCGGATCACGTGCGCATCGTCACCCTGCCGCGCGTAGACGAGCTGGAAATGGCGGTCGGCAAGCTGGGCCGCTTCCTGGAAGGCTACCACCAGTAATCGCCTGGGGCGCAGCGGCTTGCTGCGCCCTTCCCTCACAGGCCGGTTGCAAAATTCGCCGTCACTGCTTCACAATGGGGCCCTCACTTGCCGTTAAAGAGAGCACCATGAGCCAGAGCCATTTCTTCGCCCATCTGTCCCGCCTGAAACTGATCAACCGCTGGCCGCTGATGCGCAACGTGCGTACCGAGAACGTCTCCGAACACAGCCTGCAGGTGGCTTTTGTCGCCCACGCGTTGGCGGTGATCAAGAACCGCAAATTCAACGGCAACCTCAACGCTGACCGCGTTGCGCTGCTGGCGATGTACCACGACGCCAGCGAAGTGATCACCGGCGACATGCCGACGCCGATCAAGTACTACAACCCGCAGATCGCCCACGAGTACAAGAAGATCGAAAAGATCGCCCAACAAAAGCTGCTGGACATGATCCCGGCGGAGCTGCGCAACGACTTCCGCACCATTCTCGATGAGCATTACTACAGCGAAGATGAAAAGCAGGTGGTGAAGCAGGCGGACGCACTGTGCGCTTACCTGAAATGCCTGGAGGAGCTGTCCGCCGGCAACAACGAATTCACTCTGGCCAAGGCGCGGCTGGATAAAACGCTGGAGCAGCGCCGCAGCCCGGAAATGGACTACTTCATGGAGGTGTTCATTCCCAGCTTCAGCCTGTCGCTGGACGAAATCAGCCTCGACAGCTCGCTGTAACCCGCCGGCGCAGCCTTCGCTGCGCCGTTAAAATCCGTAAAGCCACGGCACCACCAACACGCTGACCGCCATCACCAACAGAGTGAACGGCACGCCAAGACGCACGAAATCGCCGAACTTGTAATTACCCGGCCCCAGCACCAGCGTGTTGACTGGCGAAGAGACCGGCGTCATAAAGGCAGCGGACGCGGCGATGGCGATAATCATCGCGAACGGGTACGGCGAGACGCCCATTTCGCGCGCGGCGGCGATGGCGATCGGTGCCATCAGCACCGCCGTCGCGGTATTGGAAATAAACAGGCCGATGGTGGCGCACAGCACGAACAGGCACAACAGCATCACGCGCGGCCCCGCGCCGCCCGCGACGTCCATCAGCCCGCGGACGATCAGATCGACACCGCCGGTCTTTTGCAGCGCCTGCGCGAACGGCATCATGCCGACGATCAAAATGATGCTCGGCCAGTGGATCGATTTATAGGCGCTCTCCATGTCGATGCAACGGAACTTGCCCATCAGCAGGCAGGCGATCAGCGCCGCGATCGGGTTGGGGATTTCGTCGGTCAGCATCATCGCCACCATCAACGCCAGACAAAACAGCGCGTGCGGCGCCTGGGTGATGGCCGGCGCCACTTCATCCACTTCGGCCGGCAGATTGAGCACGATAAAGTCGTGGGTTTTGGCCTGCAGCTGACGGATGGCCTTCCAGTCGCCGATCACCAGCAAAATGTCGCCCAACTCCAGCGGTTCGTCCACCAGCTTGCCGCTCAGCGTCTCGCCGTGGCGCCGGATGCCCACCACGTTCAGATCATAGCGGCTGCGGAACGCCGCTTCGCGCAGGCTTTTGCCCAGCAGCGCCGAGTCCGGGATCAGCGAGACCTCCGCCATGCCGACGTTGCGCGACTGTTCAGAGAAATAATCACCACGCAGCACCATCGGCTCCAGCTGCTGCTCGCCGCAGAATTCACGCAGATCGACCTGGCTGTCCGACATGTCGATCAGGAGGACATCGCCCTCGCGCAGTTCGGTGCTGCCGGAAGCGCTGACCATCACTCGCCGGAAGCGTTTCCAACGCTCGATGCCCACCACGTTGGCGCCATAGCGCGCGCGCAGGTGCAGCTCATCCAGAGAACGCCCGATCAGCGGCGAAGCGCTACGGACAGCCAGCCGCCGCGCGCGGCCGGTCAGTTTGTAATCGCGGATCAGATCGCGGAAGGTGCGCCGCCGCCAGTCGTCGCCGGCTTTGCCCGTTTCACCGCTGCCCAGCCAACGGCGGGCGATCAGCATGTAGCCGACGCCCAGCGCCAGCACCGCCAGGCCGATGGGCGTCACGCTGAAGAAGCCGAAACCATGAATGCCTTCGCGCACCAGTTCGCTGTTGACCACCATGTTGGGCGGCGTGGCCACCAGCGTCATCATACCGCTGATTAGCCCGGCGAAGCTGAGCGGCATCATCAGCCGCCCCGGTGCGATCTTCATTCTCGCCGTCACGCTGAGCACCACCGGGATAAAGATCGCCACCACGCCGGTCGAGCTCATGAACGCTCCCAGCCCGGCGACCGTCACCATCAGCAGCATCAACATTTTGGTTTCGCTGCTGCCGGCCACTTTCACCAGCCAGTCGCCGACCTGATAGGCCACACCGGTGCGCACCAGCCCTTCGCCGATCACGAACAGCGCGGCGATCAAAATCACGTTGGGATCGCTGAAACCGACCGTCGCCTCCTGCAGGCTGAGCGTGCCGCTCAGCACGAAAGCGATGATCACCAACAGCGCCACCACGTCCATGCGCAGCTTGTTGGTGGTAAACAGCACAATGGCAATCAGCAGTAAACTCAGCACCCACAGTAATTCGCTGTTCAAAACGGCCTCATCCGGCAAATGTCCAAGGGGTTAAAAAATAGCATAAAAAAACCCCGCCGAGGCGGGGTCTAATCAATTAGGGTGAAGATAATGCTGCTCAGGCCAGCCGGCGAACGATCGCCCCGTGCGCCGTTTTCTCGACGGCGATCTGTTCCAGCGACCCCAGCCGCAGGTCGACCTGATCCAGCTTCGGCGCATCCGCCGGCGCGTTGACCGCGATCACCTGGCAGCCCGCCGCCAGACCGGAAAGAATGCCGGCCGGTGCGTCTTCGACCACCACGCACTCGTGCGGCGCCAGGCCCAGACGCTCGGCGCCCAGCAGATAGGCGTCGGGCTGCGGTTTACCGTGTTTAACCTGCTCGGCGGTGATAAACACCGCCGGCTGCGGCAAGCCGCCGGCCTGGCGACGGGCGCCCGCCACCGGCACCGAACCGGAGGTGACGATCGCCCAGGGAATGTCGAGCGCGTTCAGGCGATCCAGCAATGCAATGGCGCCAGGCAGTGCGCGAACGCCGTCGGTATCCTGCGCTTCCCTCTGCTCCAGCAGTTGGAACTCGCGCTGAATTTCCGCTTCGCTTTCACCCGGCATAAAGTGGCGCAGAGAAGTAATGGCCTGTTTACCGTGAATGAAGTCCAGCACGGCTTGCGGGTTGACGCCGCGGCGCTCGGCCCAGTGCGTCCAGGCGCGCTCTACCGCCGGCAGCGAATCCACCAGGGTGCCATCAAGATCGAACAGAAAACCCTTACACTCCACAGAAAACCTCTTTTTAATCAAGCATTGATGATTTGCGCTATCTCAACGGCGCTCAAGTGATACTGGCGCGGGCAGGCCAGCCAGATCGCCAGCATACGCTGGTATTTCTCCCACATTTTGGTCTGGGCGTTGAAACCGTGGCTGCCGGAATCGAAGTGAGTATAACGCCCCTCGGTGCTGACCAGGAAACGCACGTAGCTCAGGTAGCGCGCCTCGGTGGCGGCATCGAAACCGAGAAACGCCAGGCGGCGTTCGTCCAGATCCTGTTTCTCTTTCAGGTTGCCCCAGGAAACCTGCAGCGCATGATGCATCTCCATCACGTTGATGATGGTGCGGCACACCTCTTCGCTCAGTTCGCCGAAGTCGCGATCCAGCTCGCGCATTTGCAAACCGAAGCCGCGTTCGACGATGGTTTGCAACCGGCGATAACGATCGCTGTTGTCCGGATCGAGCAGGGTCATCATCTTGTACTGATTCGACAGGATCAGCCGCTGGGCGTTGGTCATTTCCATCAGGATTTCCTCATTTCTGTGTGATGGCGGGAGCATCGCACAGCGCAAGAACGCAGGAAATCACAACTCGACCGTTCTTTGATTTAAACCGGGGTTATTGGCGCTTAGACGAAAAAGGCCGCATCAACGCGGCCTTTTTTCAGTTACAGATCGTCAAGGAAGGTTTTGTCCAGCTGCTTGAACGCGCGCTTGAGCAGATCGGCCAACGTCTGATAAGTCGGCGTCCCTTCGAGCGGCGCCACCGCCTGCCCCGCTTCCGTCAGCTTGTTGCGCACCTCGTGGAACCATTGCAGCAGCGTCGGCGGCAGCGGCGTGACCGAACGGCGCCCCAGCCACCACAGCCCCTGCATCGGCAGGCTGCAGGCGAACAGCGCGGTGGCGATCGCCGGGCCGAGCTGGCCGCCGAGCGCGATCTGCCAGGTCAGCGTGAAAATCGCCAACGGCGGCATGAAGCGGATGGCGAAACGGGTAGCACGCGCAACGCGGTTCTCCGGAAAGACCGGTGCCAGACGTTTGTCTGACGGCCAGGTTTTCATATAATGCTGCCCGCGCTGGAAGACCTGAAACCAGCTTACGGAACCGGACGGTTTGCTCGTCATTGCGTACCTCAACGTCACGTAAAGAAACTCACAGCGTGCTGCCAGAGACAATACTAAAAAATTTGAAGCTTTAAATTTATTTTGTGTTTGCACCGGGCTATCGGTATCCTAAGCCGGCCTTGTGGCCGGTAGAAGATGACGTAAATTTTGTCAACTTTTAGCCCTATAAAAATCAAGATTATTTAAACCGCAGAGAAATCATCGGTTTTTCCATCATCCTGTGATTTGTGCACTTCACATGATGTTAATCATAAATGTCATCGGCACTATGCGCTACGCTTGTTGTCTGATTGACGATTAATTCACCACGTGTGTTCGATTTTCTTTTAACAACACGACTATTTAAGTAGGTACTTCCATGTCGAGTAAGCTAGTACTGGTTCTTAACTGCGGCAGTTCTTCTCTGAAATTCGCCATCATCGATGCCGTTAACGGCGACGAATTCCTCTCCGGTTTGGCCGAGTGTTTCCACCTGCCTGAAGCTCGCATCAAGTGGAAAATGGACGGCGCCAAACACGAAGCTGCCCTGGGGGCCGGCGCTGCACACAGCGAAGCGCTGAACTTCATTGTTAATACTATTCTGGCACAAAAACCAGAGCTTTCCGCGCAGTTGACCGCTATCGGCCACCGCATCGTGCACGGCGGCGAGAAATTCACCGCCTCCGCCGTGATCAACGACGAAGTTCTGCAGGGTATCAAAGATTCCGTACCGTTTGCACCACTGCACAACCCGGCTCACCTGATCGGCATCGCGGAAGCGCTGAAATCCTTCCCTCACCTGGCTGACAAGAACGTTGCCGTGTTCGACACCGCGTTCCACCAGACCATGCCGGAAGAATCCTACCTGTACGCCCTGCCGTACAGCCTGTACCGCGACCACGGCGTTCGCCGCTACGGCGCGCACGGCACCAGCCACTTCTACGTGACTCAAGAAGCCGCGAAGATGCTGAACAAGCCGGTGGAAGAAGTGAACGTGATCACCTGCCACCTGGGCAACGGCGGTTCCGTTACCGCAGTGCGCAACGGCCAGTGCGTTGATACCTCCATGGGTCTGACCCCGCTGGAAGGCCTGGTGATGGGCACCCGCAGCGGCGACATCGATCCGGCTATCATCTTCCACCTGCACGATTCTCTGGGCATGAGCGTTGACCAGATCAACAAGATGCTGACCAAAGAATCCGGCCTGCTGGGCCTGACCGAAGTCACCAGCGACTGCCGTTACGTTGAAGACAACTACGACAGCAAAGCCGACGCCAAACGCGCAATGGACGTGTTCTGCCACCGTCTGGCCAAATACGTCGGCGCCTACAGCGCGCTGATGGAAGGCCGTCTGGACGCGGTGATCTTCACCGGCGGCATCGGCGAGAACGCCGGCATGGTGCGCGAGCTGACCCTGAACAAACTGGGCCTGCTGGGCTTCGAAATCGACCACGACCGCAACATGGCCGCTCGCTTCGGCAAATCCGGCGCCATCACCAAAGACGGCAGCCGCCTGGCGCTGGTGATCCCGACCAACGAAGAGTTGGTCATCGCGCAGGACGCATCCCGCCTGACCGCGTAATGCTCTCAAAACACCGTCAGCCCAGGCTGACGGTGTTGTTTTAGCCTCATGTTAATCGTGAAGAGGACTATTCTGTGTCACGTACTATTATGTTGATCCCCACCGGCACCAGCGTCGGCCTGACCAGCGTCAGCCTGGGTGTCATCCGCTCCATGGAGCAAAAAGGCGTTCGTCTGAGCGTATTCAAGCCTATCGCTCAACCGCGCTCCGGCGACAATGCGCTCGACCAGACCACCACCATCATCCGCAGCAGCAACTCCACCATTACGGCGGCCGAACCGCTGCGCATGGACTACGTTGAGGGCCTGCTGAGCTCCAACCAGCAAGACGTGCTGATGGAAGAGATCGTGGCGCGCTACCACGAGAACACCAAAGACGCGGAAGTGGTGCTGATCGAAGGCCTGGTGCCGACCCGCAAGCACCAGTTCGCCAACGCGCTGAACTACGAGATCGCCAAAACCCTGAACGCCGAGATCGTCTTCGTGCTGGCGCTGGGCAACGACTCCCCGGCGCAGCTGAAAGAGCGCATCGAACTGGCGCGCACCAGCTTCGGCGGCAGCAAGAACAAGAACATCACCGGCGTTATCATCAACAAGCTGAACGCACCGGTCGACGATCAGGGCCGCACCCGTCCTGACCTGTCCGAAATCTTCGACGACTCCACCAAAGCCAGCATCGCCCACGTCGATCCTGCGCAGCTGTTCGCCAACAGCCCGCTGCCGGTTCTGGGCTGCGTGCCGTGGAGCTTCGATCTGATCGCCACCCGCGCCATCGACATGGCTCGCCACCTGAAGGCCCGCGTGGTCAACGAAGGCGACATCATGACCCGCCGCGTGAAGTCCGTGACCTTCTGTGCGCGCAGCATTCCGCACATGCTGGAACACTTCCGCCCTGGCTCCCTGCTGGTGACCTCCGCAGACCGCCCTGACGTGCTGGTCTCCGCCTGCCTGGCGGCGATGAACGGCGTGGAAATCGGCGCCATTCTGCTGACCGGCGGCTACGCCATCGACGAGCCGATCAAGAAGCTGTGCGAACGCGCCTTCCAGACCGGCCTGCCGGTGTTCATGGTCGACACCAATACCTGGCAGACCTCGCTGAGCCTGCAGAGCTTCAACCTCGAAGTGCCGGCGGACGACCACCAGCGCATCGAGAAAGTGCAGAACTACGTGGCCAGCCACATCAACACCGAGTGGATCGACTCGCTGACCGCCACCTCCGAGCGTTCACGCCGCCTGTCTCCACCGGCGTTCCGTTACGAGCTGACCGAGCTGGCGCGTAAAGCCGGCAAGCGCATCGTGCTGCCGGAAGGCGACGAGCCGCGCACCGTGAAAGCAGCGGCCATCTGCGCCGAACGCGGTATTGCGGAATGCGTGCTGCTCGGCAACCCGGACGAGATCCAGCGCGTAGCGGCAGCGCAAGGCGTTGAGCTGGGCAAAGGCATCGAAATCGTCGATCCGGTCGCCGTGCGTGAAAACTACGTGCCGCGTCTGGTTGAGCTGCGCAAGAGCAAGGGCATGACCGAAGTGGTCGCGCGCGAGCAGTTGGAAGACAACGTGGTACTCGGCACCCTGATGCTGGAACAAGGCGAAGTCGACGGTCTGGTTTCCGGTGCGGTTCACACCACCGCCAACACCATCCGTCCGCCGTTGCAGCTGATCAAAACCGCGCCGGGCAGCTCGCTGGTGTCCTCCGTGTTCTTCATGCTGCTGCCTGACCAGGTTCTGGTCTACGGCGACTGCGCGATCAACCCGGATCCGACCGCCGAGCAGCTGTCTGAGATCGCCATCCAGTCTGCAGATTCCGCCGCCGCCTTCGGTATCGAGCCGCGCGTAGCGATGATCTCCTACTCCACCGGCAACTCCGGTGCGGGCAGCGACGTAGAGAAAGTGCGCGAAGCGACCCGTCTGGCGCAGGAAAAACGCCCGGACCTGATCATCGATGGCCCGCTGCAGTACGACGCCGCCATCATGGCCGACGTTGCCAAGTCCAAGGCGCCGAACTCACCGGTAGCCGGCCAGGCGACCGTGTTCATCTTCCCGGATCTGAACACCGGCAACACCACTTACAAAGCGGTGCAGCGTTCCGCTGACCTGGTCTCCATCGGGCCGATGCTGCAAGGCATGCGCAAGCCGGTGAACGACCTGTCGCGCGGCGCGCTGGTAGACGATATCGTCTACACCGTCGCACTGACGGCGATCCAGTCTTCCCAGGCTGACGCTGCCGCCGCCAAGGCCTGATAGCCCATTAACGCCCCGTCCCGGACGGGGTGGTGGATAATGAGTATTGGCGTAAACAATAAAGCACCGCTCATGCATATTGAGCGGTGCTTTTTTATTCTCAAGAGAAAAACCTGTCTCTCTCAAGCGGGCGAAGCTCGCTGCCTGCCCTACGCTGAGTGCGCACCAATTTCCGTAGAAACAAACAAATAGCCGCAATATCGTCAGCGAGCCACTCCTGTTCCGCCGCAAGATAAGAATACTCTTAATTAAAGGCCCGCCTTATTCCGATGACTGGGTTTTGTGCTAGACACTATGCACACTCATAAAAAAACCTGAAGGTTTACCCTATGGCACACACTGGTCAGTCCGTTGAGAAAATAGCCAAAACGCTCATTAACAATGCCATTAATTACGATTCCTACCTCTGGAAGATCGACCGGCTCGGCCCCACAACGAACAGAATGCTGGCGCTGGCTTTCTCTCTGACGAGGGGAAAAAGAGAGGTATCGGGATTAACCCGCTTCGTGGGCCACAGCGCAGGCATCACGCATGACGCCTCCCTATTTGACCGATATATTGCAGAACTGCAGGCGAAAGAGAAAAAAAGCCAGCGGCTGATTCTGCCGTGGAGCGGTAAAAAGGAAGTTGAAGCGCGGCCTTTTACCGCATGCGCCGAAGCCCATGTATGGCTTGAGCTTTATGCTCGCAACCTGCATCCGCGTCATTACTACTGCGTTGCTTTCAACGGGGATGGGAGGATCGCGCCGTGTTGCAATAACTGCAAAATGTGGGTCCACAACGCGTTTTTCGGCGTTGTCACGCCCAATACCGAATATAACAATCGACACACCTATTCTCCGCGTTAAGGCGCGCGTTGCCTTGGCGACGTTTCATGGCCTTATCCATCAGGCAACGCCGGTCATTGACCGGCGTCCTGGTCTTTTCTAATGCTGCACCAGCAGCTGCTTGGCGGCCTCCAGAATATGCTCCGCGGTCAGGCCATACTCCTGCTGTAAAAACGCCTGGGTGCCCACCTGGCCGTAACGCTCCTTCACCCCCACGCGCCGCATCGGCGTCGGGCACTCCTCCGCCAGCACCTCCGCCACCGCCGACCCCAGCCCGTTATGAATGCTGTGGTTTTCACAGGTAACGATGCGTCCGGTCTTGGCCGCGTAGGTTTTGATCAGTTCACGGTCGATAGGCTTGAGGGTGAACATATCGATTACCGCCGCGCTGACGCCCTGCTGCGCCAGCATCTGCGCCGCCTTCAGCGCTTCGGCCACCATGATGCCGTTGGCGATCAGCGTGACGTCGTCGCCGTCGCGCAGCAGGTTGCCCTTGCCGATGGTAAAGCGCGAGCCCTCCTGATAGATGCGCGTTGCCTGCTTGCGGATGGTGCGCACCCAGTAGAAACCGCGCAAGTCCATCAGCTGACGCAGAATGTCGGCGAACATGGTGGCGTCAGTCACTTCCAGCACCACCGAATGCGCCAGCCCGCGCACGATGCCCATGTCTTCGAACGACATATGGGTGCCGCCGTTGTGGCAGGCGCTCACCCCGGCGTCGGAGGCGATCACCTTGACGTTGTTGCGCTGGTAATCCAGCGACATGAACAGCTGATCGAAGCAGCGGCGGCTGGCGAAGGCGGTAAAGGTATGCACGAACGGCACCCGGCCGGTGAGCGACAGCCCGGCGGCGACGCCGATCACATTGGCCTCCATGATGCCGCAGTTAATCACGTGCTGCGGGTGATCCTTGTGCACGCCGTCCATCGCCATCGAGCTCATCAGGTCCGCCTCCAGCGCGATGATCGGCGCGCCCGCTTCAATCTGCCGCCGCACCGCGCCGGCGTAGACTTTGCGCATTTCGACGGCGTCGTTTTCCAACTGCGTCACTACGTTAAACATGGGCGGCCTCCAGTTCGGCGATGGCTTTTTCGATCTCCAGCTGCACGTCCGGCGTCAGGCGCAGATGGTGTGAGTTGGACAGGTTTTCCAGATAGCTCACGCCCTGTCCCTTGATGCTGTCGAGCACGATCGCCAGCGGCCGCTGTTCGCCGCCGCGCGCCGGCGCCACCGCCGCCAGCAGCGCTGCGATGTCGTCGCCCTTGATGGTCTGCACCTCAAAACCAAAGGCGCGGAACTTGGCGGCCAGATCGAACGGTTGGATCACCTCGTCCAGCGCGCCGTCCAGCTGCTGCTTGTTGTAATCGATAAACAGCGTCAGGTTGTTCAGATTGTGGTGGGCGATAAACTGGAACGCCTCCCAGCACTGCCCTTCGTTCAGCTCCCCGTCGCCGAGGATGCTGAACACCCGGTTGCGCCGCCCCGCCAGCCGGTGGGACAACGCCATGCCGGCGGCGATCGACACGCCCTGCCCCAGCGAACCTGTGGTAGCGTCCACGCCGCGCGTACGCAGCCGGTCCGGGTGGCTCGGCAGACGCGTGCCGTTCTGGTTGAGGGTCTTCAACTCCTCCAGCGGGAAGTAGCCCTTGATCGCCAGCGTGCTGTACAGCGCCGGGCCGGCGTGCCCTTTCGACAGCACGAAGTCATCGCGCTCCGGCCAGTCCGGATCCGCCGGATCGATGCGCATCACGCCGCCGTACAGCACCGCCAGCGTCTCCACCACCGACATGCAGCCGCCGTAGTGGCCGAAGCCCAGCCCGGTCAGCGCCTTCAAGGTTTCCAGACGGATCGCACGCGCCAGGGCGCGCAGCTCTCTCATTTCCGTTTCGCTCGTTGTGTCATTCATCAGTCTGCCCTCGTTATTTCTCGACGCGGTCAGCGGCCGGTGCGCCTTTGCGTTTTCCCAGGAAGTTATGCGCCACCAGCAGCGCGAACACGGCGACGATCGCCAGCATGATCATCTCTTTCGACATAAAGCGCGCCATATTGCCCAGCAGGATGCCGACTACGCCGAAGTCGGCGTCGGAGAAGGTGGTGTTGGCGAAGCCCAGCGCCCCCAGCACCGGCAACAGCAGCACCGGCAGGAAAGTGATCAGCAGGCCGTTGGCGAAAGCGCCCAGCATCGCGCCGCGCCGCCCGCCGGTGGCATTGCCGAACACCCCGGCGGTGGCGCCGGTGAAGAAGTGCGGCACCACGCCAGGCAGGATCAGCACCATCTTCAGCTGTCCCAACAGAAACAGCCCGGCCAACCCGCCGAGGAAACTGAACAGGAAGCCGATCAGCACCGCGTTGGGGGCATAGGGATACACCACCGGGCAATCCAGCGCCGGCCGCGCGTTAGGCACCAGCTTTTCCGAGAAGCCGGTAAACGCCGGCACGATTTCCGCCAGAATCAAGCGCACGCCCTGCAGGATGATGAACACCCCGGCGGCGAAGGTAATGGCCTGGATTATCGAATACACCAGGTAGTTCTGGCCGCCGCTGAGTTCGCTTTCCACATAGGCCCGCCCGGCGCAGATCGCCAGGATCAGGTAGATGACGATCATGGTCATCGAGATCGAAATAGAGCTGTCGCGCAGGAAGCTGAGGTTTTTCGGCAGGTTCATCTCTTCGGTCGAGCGTGAATGTTTCCCCACCTTCGAGCCGATCCAGCCGGACAGCACGTAGCCCAGGGTGCCGAAGTGGCCGAAGGCGATGTCGTCGTTGCCGGTGATACGCCGCATATAGCGCTGGGCGATCGCCGGGAAGAACGCCATCACCAGCCCCAGGGTCAGCGCGCCGGTGAACACCAGCTGCACGCCCTCAAAGCCCGCCACCGTCAGGATGATGCCGATCATGCAGGCCATGTAGAACGTGTGGTGGCCGGTGAGGAAGATGTATTTCAGCCGGGTGAAGCGCGCCACCACGATGTTCGCCACCATGCCGAACGCCATGATCAACGCGGTGGAGGCACCGTATTTCTCCAGCGCGATAGAGACGATCGCTTCGTTGTTCGGAATGATGCCCTGAATATTAAACGCGTGCTCGAACATGCCGCCCAGCGGATTGAGCGACCCGACCAATACCGTGGCGCCGCCGCCCAAAACGATAAAGCCGAGAATGGTTTTTACCGTGCCTTTCACCACATCGGAAAAGGATTTCTTTTGCGCCAGCAAACCGATCAGCGCAATAAGCCCGACCAGCACCGAAGGCACCTTTAATATATCCACCACAAACTTGAGCGTTTCCTGGATAAACATATCCACCTCGCCAATCGTTTTATTCAGAGGATTGAGTGGGCTTCGAAGTAAGCGCGCAGCTTGGCTTCCAGCTCATTGATGTCGATGATGTTACTGATCACCACCAGCTGATCGGCCGGCACGCTGGCGCTGTCGGCGATGTCTTTCGCCATCACGAACACGTCGGCCGCGCCGGGAGTGGCCGACGACAGATCGGAGTGTTCGACCTCGGCCTCCACGCCCATCTTTTTCAGCACCTTTTTAATGTTCATTTCCACCATAAAACTGCTGCCGAGACCGGAACCGCAAATCGCCATGATTTTCATGATATCCACCTGTTGAATTTAGCGTGTAGGGTAGCGCCGCCGGTCATATTCCCGGCGTTGTTAGCATTAATAGTGTTCCTGGTGATTAAGCGTTAATAGCGGGCGATAATATCCTCAATTTGCCGTTTATCTTTGGCGTGAAATAACGCCTCCATCGCCTGATTGTCTGAAAATAATTCCGCCAGCTGCGAAATCAATTCGATGTGGCTGTCGCCGTCGGGCGCAGAAAGCATCACCACCACCTGAACCGGATCGTTATCCGCGGAGTGGAAATTCACCCCCTGATGGATCTTCAATAGCGATAACCCCAGCGCGTTGGCGCCTTCCTCCGGCCGGGCGTGCGGCATGGCAATGCCCGGCGCTAGTACGAAGTAAGGGCCGAGCTTCTCCTGCTGATGAAAGATGGCCGTCAGGTAATTCGGCGTAATCACGCCGCCTTGCAGCAGCGGTTGTGCGCTCAGCGTTACCGCCTGGCGCCAGTCCTCCACCCGTTCGCACAGCTGTATATGATCGGCGGTCAGCCACTCTTTCAGCACATTACCCTCCCAAGCGTTGATGGTTTCGGTCGGTGATTAATTCACCGACGACGGTAAAACTTTAATCAACCCCTCTCGGCTGCACAGTGACTGGCATCACAAAGATAGCGCTACCAAAGCGCTATCATGCAGATCTGTGATAGCGCTATCAAAACACCGCGCCGCGGCATGGCGTTAACCACAATTTTTTCTCGCTCTTTCGGCTAACGGGGTAGAATGTGCCGCATACGGGGATCGTCGAAGCCGCCTCGTCGGCTTCCCACCCCTACCATTTTTATGCGCCGCGCGCGCATTTCAGTCAGGATTACGCATGTCGATCGGTAAAAAACGACGCAGCACAGGCAGGGTGACGTTGGCTGACGTGGCGCAGCTGGCGGGCGTCGGCACCATGACGGTTTCGCGCGCGCTGCGCACACCGGAGCAGGTTTCGGACAAACTGCGCGAGAAGATCGATGCGGCGGTGAGCGAACTGGGCTATCTGCCCAATCTGGCCGCCAGTTCGCTGGCGTCGGCCTCGTCCTACACCATCGCCATGGTGGTGCCCAGCCTGTCCGAGTCCGGCTGCGCCGAGATGTTCGCCGGCCTGCAGAAAGTGCTGCAGCCGGCCGGCTATCACATCATGCTGGCGGAGTCGCAGCATCACCTCGAACGCGAAGAGAAGCTACTGGAGACCCTGCTCTCTTACAACCTGGCAGCGGCGGTGCTGCTCAGCGTCGAGCATTCGCAGAACGCCCGCAACGCGTTGATCGCTGCCAACATCCCGGTGGTGGAGATTGGCGCCGTGCGCGCCGATCCGATCGACATGAGCATCGGCATCGATTACGTGGCGGCCATGTATCAGCTGACGCAAACGGTGATCGCCAGCGGCTATCAGAATATCGGGCTGTTGTGTGCCAACCAGGAGCAGTGGATTTTCCAGCAGCACCTGCAGGGCTGGCACAAGGCGCTGCTGCGCAACCATATGTCGCCGCATCGGGTGATCAACGCCGCACAGCCCGCCAGCTTCAGCACCGGCGCACAGCAGCTGCCGGAATTTTTGCTGGCCTGGCCGGAGCTGGACGCGCTGGTGTGCGCGTCGGACGAACTGGCGGGCGGCGCGCTGTATGAATGCCAGCGGCGGCGCATCAAGGTGCCGGACAATCTGGCGGTGGTGGGGTTCGGCAACAGCGAGTTCAGCCGGGTGTGTCAGCCGCCGCTGACCACCATGACCATTCCGCATCGCGACATCGGCATTCAGGCCGGCCAGGCGCTGCTGGCGCGGCTGAACCAGCAACCCTGGCTGCCGGAAGGCTCCCTGCCCGCCACGCTGTGCCGCCGCGACAGCTGCTGAATCCGCGCCATAAAAAAAGCCGGTCGATGACCGGCTCTTTCATGCGTTGGCGTCTCAGTGGTTATCGATCGGCTTGCCGTAATCCTGCTCGTTGTTGCGCGTCAGCCACAGCGACAGCGCCTTCAGCGAATCCGGGGTAAACTCGTCGCAGCGCGCGGTGATCTCTTCCGGCGTCAACCAGCACACTTCGGCCACTTCTTCTTCCTGCAGCGCGAACGGGCCGTGCGACACGCAGCTGAACAGCGCACCCCACACCCGGCACTGCTCTTCTTCAAAGTAGAACAGACCGTGCTCGGCGAAAGGCACGCCGGCGATGCCCAGCTCCTCTTCCGCCTCGCGGCGCGCCGAATCCAGCACGTTTTCACCGCTTTGCACTACGCCGCCCGCCGTCGCGTCCAGCCAGCCCGGGTAGAAGTCCTTGATCTCGGTGCGACGCTGCACCAGAATTTTTCCCATCCCATCATGCACCACAATATAGGTAGCACGATGGCGCAGCCGCTCCGCCCGCATCTGTTGACGACTGGATTGAGCAATCACCTCGTTTTGTTCGTCGACGATATCAACCCATTCGGTATCTGCAGCCTGACCCTGTTCCGCCATCCTCTAAAACCTTCTATTTTGGCGCGATGCATCCCGCGCGCTGGTTAATCAATGAGTGTTTTTCAAAGATTTTTATTGTGTGTGTATAAATTAGTGCGTTTAGCGTGTTAACGCCACCTCCGCGACGACCTTGCCGTCGTCGAGCGTCAGCACGCTCAAAGTGCCACTATCCAACATGCCGTAGCTGGCGGGAAAGCCCCCTTTCGGGATGCTGACCGAGCCTGGATTGAAGCAGTAGATCTCCCCCTGCCGCTCCGCCTGCGGCAGATGCGAATGGCCGTAGGCCAGGACGTCTCCGCGGGATAACGGCGGCAGTGCCGAGGGATGATAAAGGTGACCGTGGGTCAAAAACAATCGTCTTTTTTGCAGTAAAACCTGTTGCCAGGGCGCTTCGATGGGGAACGTCAGCAGCATCTGATCGACCTCGCTGTCGCAATTGCCGCGAACGGCGATGATCTTGTCGCTATAGCGGTTCAATCGTTCGGCAACCTGAGCGGGCTGATACCCGGCCGGCAGCGCGTTGCGCGGGCCGTGATTCAGCAAATCACCCAGAAGAATCAGCCAGTCGGCGCGGTTTTGCTCGAACAATTCCAGCACGCGTTCGGCAGCAGGCAGCGAACCGTGGATATCCGAGGCGAACATCAGCTTCATAACCTTGTCCTATAGAGGGAAATAAGCTTCATTTTACCGCGCCGGCACCGTGCGGCAAACCGCCGCCCGCCCCGGTGGAGAATTGTGATCCAACCGCGCAGATAGCATCGGACGAATCCCACATAGCCTGCTATCCTTAGCTGCTATTGTTGGATCTCTGATATACCTTTGTGCGCGGCGAAGACCGCAGCAACGTGTAATGAATTACAGATCACCTTACCGCAGGAGGCAACATGATTGACCTGTATTACGCGCCTACTCCCAATGGTCACAAGATCACCTTGTTTTTGGAAGAGGTCGGCTTACCCTACCGTATCCATCGCGTAAACATCAGCGCCGGCGAGCAGTTCAAACCGGACTTTCTGAGCATTTCTCCCAACAACAAAATCCCGGCGATCGTCGATCAGCAACCGGTGGACGGCGGCGCGCCAATCAGCCTGTTCGAGTCCGGGGAAATTCTGCTGTATCTGGCGGAGAAAACCGGCAAGCTGCTGAGCAAAGGCCTGCGCGAACGCGCCGCCACTCTGCAGTGGCTGTTCTGGCAGGTGGCCGGATTCGGGCCGATGCTCGGGCAGAATCACCATTTCAATCACTACGCGCCGCAGCCGGTGCCTTACGCCATCGAGCGTTACCAGCTGGAAACCAAACGGCTGTATGGCGTGCTGGAAGCCGAACTGCAAAAACACCCGTATCTGGGCGGCGACAACTACAGCATTGCCGATATCGCCACCTATCCATGGGTGGTATCGCATCCGCGCCAGCGCATCGATCTGGCGGATTACCCGGCGGTGCGCAACTGGTTCGAGCGCATCAGCAACCGTCCGGCGACCGAACGCGCCTACAAGCTGGCCGAACAGGCCTAAGCGGCTCTTCCGACTCCCCGCCGAACGGGGAGTCGCATCGTCCCTGCGTTATCATTTCCCTACTTTCCGTGTATTCTGAACGTCAATAATCAGACCTATGGAGAATCTCTGATGTCTTTCAGTCAACCCGACGCCGTTATTCGCATCAAAAACCTGCGGCTGCGCACGTTCATCGGTATCAAGGAAGAAGAAATCAACAACCGACAGGACGTGCTGATCAACGTGGTGATCCACTACCCGGCGGACAAAGCGCGCAACAGCGAAGACATCGCCGATGCGCTCAACTACCGCACCATCACCAAAGCGATCATCCGCCATGTGGAAGATAACCGTTTCGCGCTGCTGGAAAAATTAACGCAGGATGTGCTCGATATCGTAAAAGATCACGCCTGGGTGACCTATGCTGAAGTGGAGATAGATAAACTTCTGGCCCTGCGCTATGCCGATTCGGTTTCCATGACCATGAGCTACCGCCGGGACTAACTCAGGGAGGTCGACCATGCGGATCCTGATCACCGGCGCAACGGGATTGATAGGCAGCAGCCTGACGGCCAGGCTGCTGGCGCTTTCTCACCACATTACGGTGCTGACGCGAGACGAACAGCGGGCCCGGGCCCGGCTCGGCGACCAGCCGAGCTATTGGCAAACGCTGGACGACGTGCAGTCGCTGGATGGCTTCGACGCGGTGATCAACCTGGCCGGCGAACCGATTGCCGACAAGCGCTGGAGCGCGCAGCAAAAGGAGCGGCTGTGCCATAGCCGCTGGGATCTGACCGAACGCCTGGCGCAGCTTATCAAGGCAAGCAGCACGCCGCCCGGCGTACTGATTTCCGGTTCCGCCGTCGGCTACTACGGCGATCAGGGGCAGGCGGTGGTGACCGAAGAGGAACCGCCGCACGACGAATTCACCCACCGATTGTGCCAACGTTGGGAAGCGCTGGCGCTGCAGGCGCAAAGCGACGCCACTCGCGTCTGCCTGCTGCGCACCGGCGTGGTGCTGGCGCCGCAGGGCGGTGCGCTGGCCAAAATGCTGCCGCCGTTCCGCTTCGGACTGGGCGGCCCGATCGGCGACGGCCGCCAATACCTGCCGTGGATCCATCTCGAAGACATGGTCAACGGCATTATTTATCTGCTGGATCACGCGACCCTGACCGGCCCGTTCAACATGGTCGCGCCCTACCCGGTGCATAATGAACAGTTCGCCGCCCAATTGGCCAACGTGCTCGATCGCCCGGCGTTTCTGCGGGTGCCGGCGTTCGTCATGCGGCTGTTGATGGGGGAAGCGGCGGTGCTGGTGCTCGGCGGCCAACGGGCGGTGCCGAAGCGCCTGGAAGAGGCCGGTTTTCACTTCCGCTATCTGGAGCTGGAACAGGCATTGGATGACGTGATCAATCAGCGGGCCGAAGCCCGCTGATCTGAGGTTACTTCAACGCGCCGGACAGGAACTGCTGCAGGCGCGGGCTTTTGGGGTTGCCGAACAGCTCGGCCGGCGGCCCCTGCTCTTCAATCAACCCTTTGTGCAGAAAGATCACGTGGTTGGAGACGTGGCGCGCAAACTCCATTTCGTGCGTCACCACCACCATGGTTTTCCCCTCCTCCGCCAGCTTCTGCATGATGCGCAGCACCTCGCCCACCAGTTCGGGATCCAGCGCCGAGGTCGGCTCGTCAAACAGCAGCACTTCCGGCTCCATCGCCAAGGCGCGGGCGATAGAGACGCGCTGCTGCTGACCGCCCGACAGGTGTACCGGGTATTTGCCGCGCGCCCGCTCATCGATGCCCACTTTGTCCAGGTAGCGCACCGCACGATCGTGCGCTTCGGCCTTGCTCAGCCCCAGCACCTGCACCGGCGCCTCCATCACGTTCTCAAGCACCGTCATGTGACTCCACAGGTTAAAGTGCTGGAACACCATGGTCAGGCGGGTGCGCAGCAGCTGCAGCTGCTTCTTGTCGAACACCTTCAGCTGGCCGTCCTTGTCGCGCACCATGCGAATGTCCTGGTTGTTCAGGCTGATCGAGCCTTCGCTCGGCTTTTCAAGGAAGTTAATGCAGCGCAGAAAGGTGCTTTTGCCGGAGCCGGAGGAGCCGATGATGCTGATCACATCCCCGGCGTTGGCCGCCAGCGAAACGCCCTTCAGCACTTCGTGATCGCCATAGCGTTTGTGCAGTTCCGTGACGGCTAATTTATTCTCAGACATGGTTTTTCTTCCCGTCATTTATCAGTGACTAACGTGGGCCATCCAGCGTTTTTCAGCTTTGCGGAACAGGCTGATTAACACGTAGGAGATGATCAGGTACAACACCGCCGCAATGCCGAAAGCGTAAAACGGCTGATAGGTCGCGGCGTTGATGTCGCGCGCGATCTTCAGCAGATCCGGCACGGTGGCGGTAAACGCCAGCGCGGTGGAGTGCAGCATCAGGATCACTTCGTTGCTGTAGGCCGGCAACGCGGTGCGCAGCGCCGAAGGCAAGATGATGCAGCGATACATTTTGAAGCGCGAGAAACCGTAGGCGTTGGCGGCCTCAATTTCACCATGCGGCACCGAGCGGATCGCCCCGGCGAAGATCTCGGTGGTATAGGCGCAGGTATTGAGCGTCAGCGCCAGAATGGTGCAATTGAGCCCGCTGCGGAAAAACGCATTGAGAAACTCGCTGCCGCGCACGATCTCAAGGCTGTACATACCGGAGTAGAACACCAGCAGCTGCACGTACAGCGGCGTGCCGCGAAACACGTAGGTATAGAGCCACACCGGAAAACGCACCCAGCGAATGGGAGACACGCGCGCCACCGCCATCGGGATCGCCAGCAGCCCGCCCATCACCACCGAAGCGATCAGCAACCACAGCGTGACCGCCACGCCGGTAAAGCGGTAGCCGTCGCTCCACAGCAGCGACTGCCAGTACTGTTGCAGGATATCGATCATAGTTCGGCCCTCTTGACGCCCAGTGAGTAACGCCGTTCAAGCCACAGCAGCACGCCGTTGGAAACGGTAGTGAAAACCAGGTACACCACGCCGGCCACGATGGCGAAGAAGAACGGCTGATAGGTGCCTTTCCCCGCCAGCTGCGTGGCTTTCACGACGTCGTTCAGGCCAAGGATCGACACCAACGCCGTCGCCTTCAGGATCACCTGCCAGTTGTTGCCGATGCCCGGTAAGGCGAAACGCATCATCGCCGGGAACAGAATGCGCCGAAAGATCTGCGCGCCGCTGAAGCCGTAGGCCGTCGCCGCTTCGATCTGCCCTTTCGGCACCGCCAGATAGGCGCCGCGGAAGGTCTCGGTAAAATAAGCGCCGTAGATAAAGCCGAGAGTTATGATGCCGGCACCGAGCGGATCGATATCGATCTGCGCGAAGCCCAGCAGCGTGGTGATATTGTTCAGCGCGATTTGCAGACCGTAAAAGATCAGCAGCATCAGCACCAGATCGGGCACGCCGCGGATCAGCGTGGTATAAGCGCCGAACAAACCGGAGATAAAGGGGTTATGAGACAATTTGCCGCCGGCGCCGATCAGACCGATCACCACCGCCAGCACTACGGAACTGAGGGCCAGCTCCAGCGTCACCAGAGCCCCCTCTAAAATCAGTTGGGAATAGCCTTGCAGCATCTACTTCACCCTGTGGTCTAGGATCCGAACCATCGGGGCCGGCGCACCGGCCCCGCAGTCACAGCATGGAACGGGAAGCGGATTACCCGCCGTAGACGTCAAAGTCGAAGTACTTTTTCGCGTATTTATCGTAGGTGCCGTCTTTACGCATCTCGGCGAAGGCTTTGTCCAGCGCCGCTTTCAGCTCGGTATCGGTCTTGCGCAGCCCCATGCCGGTGCCGACGCCGAAGAACTTGTCATCTTTCACCGATTCACCGGCAAAGGCATAGTCTTTGCCCGGCGGCTGTTTCAGGAAGCCGTCGCTGCCTGCCACTTCATCCTGGAAGGCGGCGTCAATGCGGCCGGAGGCCAGGTCGGCATAGGCCAGATCCTGGTTCTGGTAAGGCACCACGGTGACGCCCTTCGGCTGCCACATGGCGTTGGCGTAGGCTTCCTGGGTGGTGCCCTGCAGCACGCCCACGCTCTTGCCTTTCAGCGCTTCAGCGGTCGGCAACAGTTTGGACCCTTTCGGCGCGATCAGACGCGCGTTGGCGGCATACAGCTTGTCGGTAAAGGCGATTTCCTGCTGGCGTTTTTCAGTGATGGACAGCGAAGAGATGATGGCGTCGATCTTCTTCGCCTTGAGGGATGGGATCAGCGCGTCAAAGTCGCTCTCCACGAAGGTACATTGGGTATTGATGCGTTTGCACAGCTCTTTGGCCAAATCGATGTCAAAGCCGACTAATTCGCCTTTGGCGTTTTTGGATTCAAACGGTGCGTAAGTCGGATCGGTGCCAATCTTCAGCGTTGAAGGAATGGCGGCAAAGGCGCTGCTGGCGGCGCTCAAAGCCAGAACTAACGGCAGAATCAAAACCCGCTTTTTCATAAATTACCCTCAAATTGATTTTTTTGATGCCACTACGGGCATTACTTTCCCCACCAAATCAATTTGCAGTAATCGTGCCACATTAGGTGCTACGGCAGGAGGGAACGGCTCCGGCCTTCACAATACTGTTTCCTGGGACGATAACCGCAAAATTAAATCGGCCGGTCAGGGCCGCGTCACTGGCAGCCGCGACAAGACGGCGCCATGAAACAGTGAGCGTGATGAAGTAGGATCATTATGGTGCATGCGCCGCCCCAATTCAGTGCGGTGTTGCACAAATGTACCAATTTAGGGATAAAACTGTTAATTAGCACCCTGCCAGCGGGTGAACAGATCGGTCGGCAGTTCGATATCAAACTGGTCGATCACCCGATTGACGGTCTGATCGATGATGTCTTCCACGCTTTTCGGCTGGTGGTAAAACGCCGGCACCGGCGGCATGATCACCGCGCCCATCTCCGCCGCCTGGGTCATCAACCGCAGGTGCCCCAGATGCAGCGGCGTTTCGCGCACGCACAAGACCAAACGGCGGCGCTCTTTGAGCACCACGTCGGCGGCGCGGGTCAGCAGCCCGTCGCTGTAGCTGTTGACGATGCCGGACAGCGTTTTGATCGAGCAAGGCAGGATGGCCATGCCCAGGGTTTTGAAGGAGCCGGAGGAGATGCCGGCGGCGATATCGCGCGCATCATGCACCACATCGGCCAACGCCTGCACTTCACGCAGGCTGTACGGCGTTTCCAGCGCCAGCGTCTGCCTTGCCGCGTTGCTCATCACCAGATGGGTTTCCACCTCTGCGACGTCGCGCAAAACCTGTAACAGGCGCACGCCGTAGATCGCGCCGCTGGCACCGGAAATGCCGATGATGAGTCGTTTCATGGAAAATGGCCTCTGCCGTAAAAAGTAAGATCAGGCAGACTTTGCCGCAATGGCGAGGGATAAGCAAGTCACAGGAGCAAGGTGCAGCGCCGCAAACGCGGCGCTGCACCTTGGGGGATCAACGCGGGCGATTAGCCTTCGTTGTGCAGTTCCAGATTTTCCGCTTCGGTTTGCACCCGCAGCGCCTTGGCGTCGTCGCTGCGCAGCGACTCCAGGTATTCCAGATAGCTTTGGTCGACGTCTTTGGTCACGTAGATGCCGTTGAACACCGAGCATTCGAACTGGGTGATATCCGGGTTCTCTTCGCGCACCGCTTCGATCAGATCGTCCAGGTCCTGGAAGATCAGCCCGTCGGCGCCGATGATCTGGCGGATTTCATCCACTTCACGCCCGTGGGCGATCAGTTCGTTGGCGCTCGGCATGTCGATGCCGTAGACGTTAGGGAAACGCACTTCCGGCGCGGCGGAAGCCAGATAGACGCGCTTGGCGCCCGCTTCGCGTGCCATTTCGACGATCTGCTCCGAGGTGGTGCCGCGCACGATGGAGTCATCCACCAGCAGCACGTTCTTGTCGCGGAATTCGGCGCGGTTGGCGTTCAGCTTGCGGCGCACAGACTGACGACGCGCCTGTTGGCCCGGCATGATGAAGGTGCGGCCAACATAGCGGTTCTTCACAAAGCCCTGGCGGTATGGCTTCTCGAGAATGCGCGCGATCTCCAGTGCGATATCGCAGGAGGTTTCCGGGATCGGGATCACCACGTCGATATCCAGATCTTCCCATTCGCGGGCGATCTTCTCACCCAGCTTCTGGCCCATGCGCACGCGGGCGCTGTAGACCGAGATCTTGTCCATAAAGGAATCCGGGCGCGCGAAATAGACGTATTCGAACAGGCACGGGTTGGTTTTCGGGTTCTCTGCACACTGGCGAGTGAACAGCTGGCCTTTGGTGGTGATGTACACCGCTTCGCCCGGCGCTACATCGCGCAGGAACTCAAAGCCCAGGGTATCCAACGCCACGCTCTCGGAAGCCACCATGTACTCGCTGCGGCCATCCTCCAGCGTACGCTTGCCGATCACCAGCGGGCGAATGCCGTTCGGATCGCGGAACGCCAGCAGGCCGTGGCCGATGATCATCGCCACACAGGCGTAAGCGCCGCGCAGTTGCTGATGCATCGCGGCGACTGCGGTAAAGATGTTGTCGGCCTCCAGCGGATAGTGCGGGAAGCGATCCAGCTCGCTGGCCAGCACGTTCAGCAGGATTTCCGAGTCGGAGGTGGTATTGACATGGCGACGGCCGCTTTCGAACAGCTTTTGGCGCAGCTCATGGGCGTTGGTCAGATTACCGTTATGGGCCAGCGTAATGCCGAACGGCGAGTTGACGTAGAAAGGCTGGGCCTCAGAGGCGCTCGAGCTGCCGGCCGTCGGGTAACGCACATGGCCAATGCCCATGTTGCCCTGCAAGCGTTGCATATGGCGCGCCTCAAACACATCCTTCACCAGGCCGTTGGCTTTACGCAAACGGAACCCGTTGTGGGCGTCAATGGTGACGATGCCTGCGGCATCCTGGCCACGGTGCTGGAGCACCGTCAGCGCATCATAAATCGACTGGTTTACCGGCATGAAACCGGCGATACCGACAATACCGCACATGTTGTCTTTTCCTCATCAGCGCTACCGCCCCGGCAATTGGGTCGGCAAGAAACTCGACGTGCTCTGCAGGTAGTCAAAGAACCACCTGATGACGTAACTGAACTGGGGAATGAGCTGCGACTGTTTCCAGTCGGCACTTTGTGAGAAGCCGGTAAAGGTATCCAGGAAGAACAGGATCGCCGCGACGATCAACACTCCGCGCAGCGCGCCGAAGCAGATGCCCAACACGCGGTCGGTGCCCGACAACCCGGTTTTCTCTACCAGTGAGCTAATCACATAGTTAACAATAGCCCCTACGATCAAGGTCGCGATGAACAAAATCGCGATCGCGATGCCGTTTCGCACCAGTTCATCTTCAAAACGAGTGAAATAGACCGCAAGGTAAGAGTAGAAATGGCTGGCAACAAAAAACGCACATCCCCATGTCACAAGTGACAATGCTTCGCGAACAAACCCTCGGATCAGGCTCACCAGAGCCGAAAATCCAATCACCGCTATAATGACGTAATCAATCCAGACCATGAACTATTCCAATAATGAATCGCCCCTGCATCCAATTCGCGGCGAATTCTAACAGAAAAAGAAAACGTTTGCGTAGGGGATTTCCTACCACGTTACAAATAAAAAGCGGCGATCAAAAAATTCCTAATCGCCGCGCCTACATAGGTGATTTCGCCTGCAAAAGGCGCGGTTTTTCTCGCTTTCTCTCCACCACTCCTTAATTCAGGGGCGCATCGTGCTGCGCCCCTGCGAGGTTTAACGGCCGTACGGCTTCACCTGCCCGCTCAGCCCGCTGATCGAATTCAGCGACGGCAGCGCCGCCTGCAGCTTCTGCTTAGAGGCATCTGGCCCGACGTAGATACGGGTGATCTGCCCCTGCACCGGCGTCGACGGCACGGTAAAGGCGCGATAGCCCGAAAGGCGCAGCGAGGCGACAATCTCGTTCGCCTTGGCGGCGTTTTTCAACGCGCCGAGCTGCACGACATAGGCTTGCCCGGCCGGCGCTTTTTCTTCCGCCGGTTTCGGCTGCGGCGTCGGTTCAGGTTTCGGCTCCGGCTTAGGCTCCGGTTTCGGTACCGGCTTCACTTCCACCGGCTTCGGCTGCGGCGCCGGTTTCGGTTTCACTTCCACCGGTTTGGTTTCTACCGGTTTCGGCTTAGGCTGCGGCGCCGGCTGAGGACGCGTCTCGACCGGCGGTGGCGCCACCAGCGTCGGTTGCTGAGCATTCTGCCGCGCCGCCTGTTGCGCCGCCGCTTCGTTGGCCGCCTGCTGCTCGACCAACGCGCCCGCCCCTTCCGGCGGCTGCGCCGGCAACGGCTGCGTCACCGGCGGCAGCACGTCGTTCTCTTCGACGTCGCCCGGCTTCGGCACCAAAGGAATGGCCGCGAATTCGTCCTCGTAATGCTTCTTCTTGCCGTCCAGCAACCCTGGCAGGATGATTACCCCCAGCGCCACCAGAATCACGGTTCCGACCAGTCGGTTCTGAAATTTACTCGCCACTCACACTCCCCGCATCTCGTCTAACGCCGCCATCACCTGCGCAACGGTGTGGAACGATCCACAGACGATCACAATATCCTGTTTATCAGCATCCTGCATAGCCTGCCGCCAGGCAGTTTCGACATCGGCAAAACGGCGCGGTTCCGTCAGATGTTGCGCCAGCTGTTCGACGCTGGCACCGCGCGGCCCGTCGAGCGGCGCGCAGTACCATTCATCCACCTGCTCGCTCAGGCAGGCCAACGTGCCGGCGATGTCCTTGTCCGACAGCATGCCCACCACCGCGCGCACCTTGCCGCCTTCGCGCGGCAGGCTGGCCAGGCGCCCGGCCAGATAACCGGCGGCGTGCGGATTGTGCGCCACATCGAGGATCAGCGTCGGCTCCCGCCGCACGATCTGGAAGCGCCCCGGCAGCGTCGCCTGCTGCAGCCCGGTGAAGATCGCCCGTTCGTCGATTTCCAGCGGGGAGCAGTTCAGCGCCGCCAGTGCGGTAGCGGCATTGGCCAGCGGCACGTTCGGCGTCGGCAGATCGGTCAGCAGCGTATCGCCGCCCTGCCACTGCCAGCGATCGCCCTGCTCGCTGAAGCGCCAGGCTTCACCGCGGCGATACAGCGGCGCGCCCAGCGTTTCGGCGACCTGGCGAATGCTGTCCGGCATGTCGGGTTCGCCCACTACCGCCGGCTTGCCGCTGCGGAAAATACCGGCCTTTTCACGGCCGATGCTTTCACGATCGTCGCCCAGCCAATCGGTGTGATCGAGCGCGATGCTGGTGATCACCGCCACGCTCGGATCGACGATGTTGGTGGCGTCGAGACGCCCGCCCAGGCCCACTTCCAGGATCACCACGTCGAGCCGCGCCTGTTTGAACAGCTGCAACGCCGACAGGGTGCCGAATTCGAAATAGGTCAGCGACGTTTCGCCGCGGCCGGCTTCAATGGCAGCGAACGAGCGGCTGTGCTCCGCTTCGCTCAGCTCTTCCCCTTGAATGCGCACGCGCTCGGTATAGCGCACCAGATGTGGCGAACTGTAGACGCCGACGCGCAGGCCGGCGGCCAGCAAAATAGCTTCGAGAGTGCGACAGGTGGTGCCTTTGCCGTTGGTGCCGGCAACGGTGAACACCGTAGGAGCGGGAGTCAGTAAATCCAGATGCGCCGCGACGCGCTGTACGCGCTCAAGGCCGAGTTCGATCGCCTGGCTGTGCAGACGTTCCAGATAGTAAAGCCACGAGCTCAATGGCGACGTGGCTTGGGGAATTTGGTGGTTTTGCATGAGTCCCGTCACTGAACTTGGGTTCATTAATCCATCAGGGCACCACCCTCACCGCGGTAAAGGCGATGCGCTTCGTTACCGCCGCCAACCGGCCTGCCGCGGCGTAATGAACCGCGGCCGGCAGGAAACGGGCTTCAGCCGTCACTTAGCCACAAAGTGGCGGCTGAACCCGGGCGGGATCTGTCTTTGCCTCAGGCGTCGGCCTGCTGCTCCGGTTCAATCACCGGCGCGGCCTCATCGAAATGCGGCTGCGGCTGGTTAGTCAGCTTCGACAGAATGCTCGCCAACGTTTGGCGCATTTCCGGACGGCGAACGATCATGTCGATCGCGCCTTTTTCGATCAGGAATTCGCTGCGCTGGAAGCCCGGCGGCAGTTTCTCGCGCACGGTCTGCTCGATCACGCGCGGGCCGGCGAAGCCGATCAGCGCTTTCGGTTCGGCGATGTTGATATCGCCCAGCATCGCCAGACTGGCGGAAACGCCGCCCATGGTCGGGTCGGTCAGCACGGAGATGTACGGCAAGCCGCGCTCCTGCATTTTGGCCAACGCCGCGCTGGTTTTCGCCATCTGCATCAGCGACATCAGCGCTTCCTGCATACGCGCGCCGCCGCTGGCGGAGAAGCACACCAGCGGACAGTTGTCCTCCAGCGCCTGCTCAACCGCGCGCACGAAACGTGCGCCGACCACGGAAGACATCGAACCGCCGATAAAGGCGAACTCGAAGGACGCTGCGACGATCGGCATGCCGTACAGCGTGCCCTTCATCACCACCAGCGCGTCTTTCTCGCCGGTCGCTTTCTGTGCGGCGACCAGGCGATCTTTATAGCGTTTGGAATCCTTGAATTTCAGAACGTCTTTCGGCTCCAGATCGCTGCCCAGCTCCACTTCGCTGCCTTCGTCCAGCAGGGTATGCAAACGCGCGCGCGCGCCCATACGCATGTGGTGGTCGCACTTCGGACACACTTCCAGATTACGCTCCAGCTCGGCGCGGTAGAGAACCTGGCCGCAGCTGTCGCATTTGGTCCAGACCCCTTCAGGAATGCTCGCCTTACGGGTTTGTGTGATATTGCTCTTGTTAAGAATTCGTTCAATCCAGCTCATCGATGACCTTTCTGTTTGAACCTGGCACACGCCAGTCCGCTGTTCATGCTTTAACAATCCCCCCGAAAACACCCCAATGAAAAAATGCCCGTTCGCGGCGCGGCAAGCGCGGCGACTGAGGCATCGGCTTCAGGGTTGTTCGCAGGAACAGACCATAATGTCGCTCATTAAACCATATCGGCCCGACGCTGTGGACAAAAAACTGGTCGAACCGACAGGTTGAGCGATGTTTTTACTGTTTTTGCTGGCGGGCGGCCGCGCGCTTGTGGCGCCAAATTTCAATCACGCCCGGCAGAATCGAAACGATGATGATCCCGACGATCAGCAGTTTCAGGTTCTCCTGCACCACCGGCAGATCGCCGAACAGGTAGCCAGCATAAGTGAAGAGCAGCACCCAAACCAGTGCGCCAATCACATTGTAGGCGGCGAAGTGGCGATAGGACATATGCCCCATACCGGCGACGAACGGCGCAAAAGTGCGCACGATCGGCACGAATCGCGCCAGAATAATCGTTTTCCCGCCGTGCTTCTCATAGAACTGATGCGTCTTGTCCAGATAGCTGCGGCGGAAGATTTTCGAATTCGGATTGCTGAACAGCTTCTCGCCGAACAGCCGCCCGATCGTATAGTTCACCGCATCGCCGAGGATCGCCGCCACCACCATCAACGCCACCATGGTGTGCACGTTCAGATCGTTGGTCGGCAACGCCGCCAGCGCGCCGGCGACGAACAGTAAAGAATCCCCCGGCAGGAACGGCGTCACCACCAGACCGGTTTCGCAAAACAGGATCAGGAACAGAATAGCGTAGACCCACATGCCGTATTGTGCGACCAGTTCGGCCAGATGCACATCAATATGCAGAATGAAATCAATAATAAACTTGATGATATCCATAAATTCTCTCATTGATGCCGAGTGTTTCAATCACCCGGCAGAAGCACAAGGGAGCGACGCTTTCAGGCGTGCCGGCGTTTAATCGTCGGGTAAAAACAGCGGCCCCATCGGCGGCCGCGGTATGCCAAAGTGGTCGGGATAGTCCACGGAAACCAGATACAGTCCCTCGGCTCGTGCCGTCGCCGCCGCCAGATTGCGATCCTTCAGCGCCAGCAATTCGGCCATCCAGTTCTCATCCTGATTGCCGCAGCCGATCTCCATCAGGCTGCCGACGATATTGCGAACCATGTGATGCACAAAGGCATTCGCCTTGATATCTACCACAATATATTCGCCGTAGCGCGTAACCTTAACGTGTTTTACGAAGCGCCACGGGGTACGCGACTGGCATTGCACCGCACGGAACGAGGTGAAATCGTTCTCGCCCAGCAGCGCCTGCGCCGCCCGGTGCATGCGATCGGCGTCCAGCGGGTGATAAAAATGCGTCACCCCCTGCTGCAGCACCGCCGGCCGGTAGCGATGGTTGAAAATAATATAGCGGTAACGGCGCGCGGTGGCGCTGAAACGCGCGTGAAAATCGTCGGCGACCGGGCTCACCCAGCGCACCGCGATGTCCGGCGGCAGATGGGTGTTCACCCCCATCGTCCAGGCGGCGTCCTTGCGGCGCGCGGTAGTTTCGAAATGCACCACCTGCCCGGTGGCGTGCACGCCGGCGTCGGTGCGCCCGGCGCACAGCACGTTGATCGGCGCATCCGCCACCTTGCTCAACGCCTGCTCCAGCCGCTCCTGCACGCTGGCCACTTCTTGCTGCCGCTGCCAGCCGTAATAACGGCTGCCGTCATATTCGATGCCCAGCGCGATCTTCAGCGTCGGCTGAGCGGACGAGACCACCTCAGACATCAGTACATCTGCTCCTGCACCAGACGCTCGGCGGTTTCGACAGCCATCAACGCGCCGCCGAAGCGCACGTTGTCCGCCACCGTCCAGAATTGCAGCAGCTCGGGGATGCCGTAATCGTTACGCAGGCAGCCGATGCTGAGCGCATCGCTGCCGGAAGCATCGGTGACCTGCGTCGGGTAATCGTCTTCTTCGCTCAGCTGAATGTCCTCGACCTCTTCGAGCTCGCTGCGCGCCTCCTCGGCGGACAACGGACGCAGCGCTTCCAGGTGCACCACCTGCGCGTGGCCATAAAACACCGGCGACTGCACGCAGCTCACCGAGATCGGCAAACCTTCATCCTGCAGCACCTTGCGCACCTGATCGACGATCAGGCGCTCTTCGCGCACGCTGCCCTGTTCGTCGGCAATCAGCGGCAGCAGGTTGAACGCCAGCTGTTTGCCGAAGACGCCCTCCTCGGCCGGGATGCCATTCAGCAGACGCGCGCTTTGGCCGGCCAGATCGTCCACCGCCGCCTTGCCGCGCGACGATACCGACATCAGCGTGGTGACGTGCAGACGCGACAGCCCCGCCTGTTCGGTCAGCGGTTTGATCGCCGTCAGCAGTTGGCTGACCATGCTGTCGGCCACCGCGACGATATTGCGGTTGCGGTAATCCGCCAGCACCTGCGGGTTAACGCCAGGCACCACCAGCGGCACATCCGGCTCCATGGCGAACAGGCCGCTGGTGTCGATCACCAGACAGCCCATATTGCCGGCTTCTTCAGCATAGCGCGCGGAAGCTTCGCTGCCGGCGACGAAGAAGGCCAGCTGCGCCTGCGACCAGTCGAACTCTTCGGCGTTTTGCACCAGAATGGACTTGCCGTTGAAGCGCACATTGGCGCCCGCGCTGCGCTCGCTTGCCAGAGGATAGAGCTCACCCACCGGGAACTGGCGTTCCTGCAACAATTCCAGCAACGCTTCACCTACCGCGCCAGTGGCGCCGAGCAGCGCGATATTCCAGCCGTCAGACATTGGGGTTTTCTCCAGAGTATTTCATTCATAAAAGCAGACGGGCAGTGCAGCCACCGCCCGATAATCTTTGCCGCTCACTGTAGCGGCGTTGGCTTAAGACAACCTTACGCGTTGACGAGATGGCCTACGCCACGCTGAAGCCCAGCTTGCCGAGCAGCTCGGCGCTGGCGCTGTCATCGCATTGCACGACCAACGAAGACCACTCGCGGCGCTCCTGGTAGTGCTTGCGCAGGCGATCGAACTCGCCCGGTTGCCCGGCGACTTTGCGCAGCGGCGCATCATCGCGGCGCACATCATACACCAAGTGCATCAATCGTTTTAACCGCGCTTCATCCAGCGGCCCGTTGAGGCGGATCTGGCTGAACTCGGGCGGCGGCAGCAGCGAGGCCAGCGCTACCTGCTGCGGCTGCCCCAGATGACGGCTGAAAGCCTCGAACACCTGGGTGGTGCCGCGTGCCTTGCCTTCCAGCGTATACCCGGCGATGTGCGCAGTGCCGATATCCACCCGCGCCAGCAGCGGCAAGGAGAGGTCCGGCTCCGGTTCCCACACGTCCAGCACCGTGCTCAGTTTTTTGCCCTTTTCCAACGCCTGCAGCAGCGCGGCGTTATCCACCACCGGCCCGCGACAGGCGTTGATCAGAATGCGGTTGTCCGGCAGCGCCGCCAGCAGGTCGGCATCCGCCAGATGCAGCGAATGGTATGGGCCGGATTTATTCAGCGGCGTGTGGAAGGTCAGCACGTCGGCTTCGGCCACCAGTTTCTCCAGTGGCAAAAATTCCCCGGCGTCGCCGCGATCGGCGCGCGGCGGATCGCACAGCAGCGTGCGCACGCCCAGTGCTTTGAGGCGTGCGTCCAGGCGCGAACCGACGTTGCCCACGCCGACGATGCCGACGGTTTTATCCCGCAGGTGGAAACCGTCGCGTTCAGCCAGCAGCATCAAGGCGGAGAACACATACTCGACCACCGCGATGGCGTTGCAGCCCGGCGCGGCGGAAAAACCGATGCCCTGCCGCTGCAGCCAGGCGTCATCGACGTGATCGGTGCCGGCGGTGGCGGTGCCGACAAAGCCAATGCGGCTGCCGGCCAACAATTCTTCATTTACCTTGGTGACCGAACGCACCATCAGCGCGTCGGCACCCGCCAGCGCCTCGCGCGGGATCGGGCGGCCAGGCACCGCCTGCACATCGCCCAGGCGGCTGAACAGCTCGGCCGCATACGGCATATTTTCATCAACCAGAATCTTCACTGCGTTCTCCGACGGTTTACGGCTATTGGTCTGCGAAATAGTGTGCCACTGAATCAGGCACGGCGAAAGCGCTCAGGGGTGGTGCCGGCGATCTGCTGGAACATGACGATAAACGCCGAGGCGGAGCTGTAGCCGACGTCCAACGCCACTTCCTGCACGGTTTTTCCCTGTTCGAGCAGCGACACGGCGTGCAGGAAACGCAGGCGCTGGCGCCATTCGCTGAACGACATGCCCAGATCCTGCTGGCAGCGGCGCGACAGGGTGCGCTCGGTGGTGTAGACCCGAGCCGCCCAGGCCGCCAGCGAGGTGTTGTCCGCCGGGCAATGCTCCAGCGCTTCCAGCACCGGGGCCAAAAACTTGTCGTCCGACGACGGCAGATAGGTTTGTTGGCGCGGCGACAGGCGCAGCTGATCGATCAGCACCTGACAGAGGCGCAAATCCTCTTCCGCCTGTGGGATGTACTGCTTGCGCGCATAGAAATCCTCGGCGATGGCGCGGAATATCGGCGTCACGCTCACCAGACAAGGGTCGGCCGGCATGCCGACGCACAGCGCCGGCGTGATGTCCACCATGCGGCACTGCGCCAGCCGCTGGTTATAGCAGGAGTGTTCGATGCCGGCCGGCGCCCACAGCACGAATTCCGGCGGCGCCAGAAAGCGCTGCCCGCCGATGCGCAGCACCATCACCCCGGCTTTGACCCACATCAACTGGCCCCAGGTATGGCTGTGCGGCTGGAATTCGGTGCGTGCGTTAAACTCCTCGCAGCGGAACTGCACCGGGTTGGGCGCCGGGATCAGCGACTCGGGGAAATGGCGGATTTCTGGCATGGTTTCGTCCCGTGATTTGTCTTGTTTACGCCGATTTTTGTCTGGATATCGCTATATATGATAAACCGGACACGCGTAGACTAGCCAGCATGTTGGACGTTATTGAGAATAATTATCATGAATATGCTCTTCCCGCTGTTGGCCGTGCTGATTTGGTCGATTAACGCCGTCGTCAGCAAACTCTCCGCCACCGCCATCGATCCGGCGGCCATTTCACTTTACCGCTGGTTGCTGGCGCTGATCGCGCTGACGCCGTTCGTGCTGCCGGGCGTGTTGCGCAACTGGGCGCAGGTGCGCGCCAACTGGTGGAAACTGATGATCCTCGGCTTGCTGGGCATGGTGCTGTATCAAAGCCTGGCCTATTACGCGGCGCACAGCGTCAGCGCGCTGTTTATGGGCATCATCGTGTCGCTGATCCCGCTGCTGACCATCCTCATCAGCATCGTACTGCTGCGCATTGCGCCGACCGTCGGCGTGTTGCTCGGCAGCATACTCTCCTTCTGCGGTTTGATCTGGCTGGTCAGCGGCGGCCAGCCCGGCGTGCTGTTGCAACATGGCATCGGCAAGGGGGAATTGATGATGCTGCTCGCCACCGCCTCTTACGCGCTGTATGGCGTGTTGACCAAACGCTGGGCCATCGCGCTGCCGAACTGGCAATCGCTGTACGTGCAGATCCTGTTCGGCGTGCTGCTGTTGCTGCCTAACTTCCTGATGGCTCAGGATGTTGGACTGAACGGCCATAACCTGCCGCTGGTGCTGTTCGCCGGCATTCCGGCTTCAATCATCGCCCCGTTCCTGTGGATCCAGGGCGTGATGCGACTGGGCGCCAATACCGCCTCGATCTTCATGAACCTGGCGCCGGTGTTCACCGCCGCCATCGCCGTGCTGTTCCTGCATGAGCAGCTGCACGGTTACCACCTGATCGGCGGCGGCATCACCCTGCTGGGCGTGATCCTGTCGCAGCGGCTGCGCACGCCGCTGACGCGTAAAGCCAAAGCCCCGGCGGCCAACGCCGAATCCTGCAAAGAACAGGCTTAAGGCAGCAACCTGAAACGCACCCGCACCAACAGGCCGCCCAGCGCGGCGGAGCTCAGCAGCTCCGGGCGGGTGCCGTGATACGCGGTGATGTCTTTCACCAACGCCAGCCCTAAACCGGCGCCCGGCTGATCGCCCACATTGTCCAGCCGGTGAAACGGCTGCAGCGCCAACGCCTTGTCCTGCAAGGCGATGCCGGGGCCGCTGTCTTCAATCTCCAGCACGCCTTCCCCCACCGCCTTATCCTGAGTAAGACGAGCGGTCACCACGCCCTGACGCGGCGTGTATTTCAGCGCGTTGTCCAACAGGTTGGCGCACAGTTCGGCCAGCAGCAACGCCTCCCCCGCCACCTGACACGCCGCCTCGCCTTCGAAACCGAGATCGATCTGCTTACTGCGCGCCTGCGGCAGGCGAGAGAAGCAGGCGTCGCGCAGCACCTGCGCCAGATTGACCGGCTGCAGTTTACGCTCGGCCTGGTGCTCGCTGGCCTTCAGGCGTGAAAGGTGCAGCAGCCGGTCGGTCAGCGCCACGGTATTATCCAGCGTCGCGCTCATCGCCTGCAGACTTTCACGCCACTGCTGCGGCCGATCGCTGGCCAGCGCCACCCCGACCTGGGTCTTCAATACCGTCAACGGCGTGCGCAGCTGGTGGGAAGCATCGGCACTAAAGCGCTCCTGACGCGCCACCATCAGCCGCAGCCGTTCGATGTAACGATTGAACGCCACCAGCAGCGGCTGCATCTCCGACCACGGAAGAACCCGCGGCAAGGGCGTCAGCTCGCCCGGATCGCGCCGCAGCATGATGCCGGAGAGTTTGCGCATCGGCTTCAACACTCGCTTGAGCAGCGCGAACGCCAGGATCAGGGTCAACACCACCACCGTGCCCTGGCTCAACAGCGCCGCGATCATCATCTGTCGCGCCAGGTAACGGCGCGATTCCAGGGTTTCCGCCACCAGGATGGTCGCCATGCCGCTTACGCCCGACTCGTTGACCGGTTGAAACAGCGCCGCCACGCGGATCGGCCGGCCGAGGTATTCCGCATCATAGAAATGCACCAGCGCCGGGTAGAGCGTGGAGCGCGGGATGTGGGGCGGCAGCGACGGCAGATCGTCATAGCCCGAGATGCTTTGCCCCTGCGGCGAGATCACCTCGTAATAGAGCTGATCGTTCATGTTGCGCTCGAAGCTGTCGAGCACCACATAGGGCACATCGACCGCCAGCTTGCCTTCGCGCACCACCAGTCGCTCCGCCACGGTGCGCGCCGACGCCAGCAGCGTGCGATCGTAAGCCAGGGTGGCGGCGCTCATGGCGCTGAAATAGTGGGTGTAGATAGAGATGCCGCCCAACGCCAGCAGCGGCAGGCCAAAAAACAGCAGCAGTTGATAGAACAGCGAACGCGGCGCGTTAAACCACCGCATTGCACAGTTCCAGGCTGTAGCCCAGACCGCGCAGCGTGACGATCGCCACGTCGCTGCCCTGCAGCTTTTTCCGCAAACGGTGTACGTAAAGCTCGATGCTCTCCGGGTTAGCCTCGTCGGACAACGTAAACACCTGCTCAAACAGCTGCTGCTTGGCCACCGGACGGCCGCGCCGGTGCATCAATGCGGTCAACACCGACAGTTCGCGCGGCGTCAGCGCCAGCGGCCGGCTCTCCAGCAAGAAGTAGCCTTCGTCGTGGTAGGTCAGCGCGCCATACTGCAAAGCCGGCTGCGCGGCGCCGACGCTGCGGCGCAGCAACGCCCGAATGCGCGCCTCCAGCTCGTCCAGTTCGAACGGCTTGGTGAGATAATCATCCGCCCCCAGGTTCAGGCCTTTCACCCGATCGGTTACGTCGGTGCGCGCCGTCAGCAGCAGCACCGGCAGATCCTGCCCGCGCTTGCGCAGACGCGCCAGCAGCTCCAGCCCGTTCAAACGCGGCAGCGCTACATCCAGCACCGCCAGCGCATAGCGTTCATTGAGCAACAGGTGGTCGGCCGCCACGCCGTCCGGCGCGACGTCGACGGCAAACCCGGCGCCGGTCAGCGCTTTTTGCAACCAGTGAGACAGCTCGGGGTGATCTTCAACCAATAACAGTCGCATGTTCCCATTCCATTGATTTACCTGAACAACCCGGCGCCGATGCAGCGCCTGTTAACAGGCCGATAACAGAGAATGGCATGGAAAATAAGGGGATAAAAGAGCACTGCGCCGCCAGTTTTGGGAGCTGGCACACAATTATGCGTAGTGGCGCGCGATCGTAGGTGGGGTCAGATCAGCGGGATGGGGCTATCGGCAAGAGCAATATCCAACACCGGGCGCAGCTTGTCGGCGGTAAACGGCGAAGGCACCAGCACGGAGCGGTTGTTGGCGGCAAACACCAGATCGATGCCGGTCACGCAGGCGGTCATCGCACAGACATACTTTTCACCGTCGGCGTTGACAAAATGCAGCTCGAATACGCCTATATCGGCGCGCAGGCGTTTCAAACGACACTGCGCGTTTTCTCCGGCCATCTCAGCATAGACTTCAGGCAACCGTTTAATCGCGCACACTTTGGCGCTGTCCCTACCGCCAAACAATTTCCCTAACGAAAACATATCACTGCGTCTCTATTCATTTCAGTGCTCATGATTTTATCGCGAAAGCAAAACGCCGAACCTGATATTACGCAGGGTTTTAGCCGGTTTTGCGCCCTGTTCTTCTCTTCCTTTCTATGGTAGCCCACCCGCTATTCGCTCGCGACAAGAGACCCCAATCACAGACTGGAAACTTTTCCGTCCGCTGAAAGGTAAATGAAAGGTTGTTGTTTTAACAATCCCGCAACCGCACCCGGCGGGATTCACAACCAGAACAATACCGAGGGCAAGTCACAATGAAAAAAATAATGACCCGTACCTTTACCGCCGCCGCCCTGCTGCTGGCGGCCAATCAGGCCTTTGCCGTGGAAGCGCCCAAACGCACCGAATGCATCGCGCCGGCCAAGCCCGGCGGCGGCTTCGATCTGACCTGCAAGCTGATTCAGGTATCGCTGCAGGACACCAAGGCCATCGATAAACCGATGCGCGTCACCTATATGCCCGGCGGCGTCGGCGCGGTGGCCTACAACGCCATCGTCGCACAGCGCCCGGCGGAGTTCGGCACCGTGGTGGCGTTCTCCGGCGGCTCGTTGCTCAACCTTTCTCAGGGCAAGTTCGGTCGCTACAACGTGGACGACGTGAAATGGCTGGCGGCGGTCGGCACCGACTACGGCATGATTGCGGTGCGCGCCGACTCGCCCTACAAAACGCTGAAAGACCTGATGGACGCCTTCCAAAAAGATCCCAACAGCGTGGTGTTCGGCGCCGGCGCCTCCATCGGCAGCCAGGACTGGATGAAAACCGCGCTGCTGGCGCGCGAAGTCGGCGTAGATCCGCGCAAGATGCGCTACGTGGCGTTCGAAGGCGGCGGCGAGCCGGTGACCGCGCTGCTGGGCAACCACATCCAGGCGGTCTCCGGCGACCTGAGCGAAATGGTGCCTTACCTGCAGGGCGACAAGATCCGCGTGCTGGCGGTGTATGCCGAGCAACGCCTGCCGGGCCAGTTGGCCGACATTCCCACCGCCAAAGAGCAGGGATACAGCCTGGTGTGGCCAATCATTCGCGGCTTCTACGTCGGGCCGAAGGTCAGCGATGAGGAGTATCAGTGGTGGATCGACACCTTCCAGAAAATGATGGCGACCGACGAATTCAAGCAGCAGCGCGATCTGCGCGGCCTGTTCGAGTTCAACATGACCGGCAAAGAGCTGGACGCCTACGTGAAGAATCAGGTTGCCCAATACCGCGAGCAGGCGAAAGTGTTCGGCCTGGCCAAATAACCGCAGGGGAAAACCATGAGCGATCGTATTTTTGCCGGCTTTTGGCTGCTGCTGTGTATCGGCGGGCTGTTTATCGGTTGGGGCATCCAGAGCGAATACAGCTATGAACCGCTGGGGCCGCGCCCGTTCCCACTGGCGATCCTCAGCCTGATGGCGCTGTGCGCGGCCCTGCTGTTGCTGCGCCGCCCGCAGGCGGTGGAGTGGCCGCACAACAAGGTGCTGCAGCGGCTGCTGGTGCTGGTGATCACCCTGGTGCTGTATGCCTGGGGCTTTGAATGGCTGGGCTTCCCGCTGGCGACCGCGCTGCTGACGTTCAGCATCGGCCTGCTGTTTCAGGCCAGCCTGCCGGCGGCGGCCATCTCCGGCGTCGTCATGGGCGCCGCGCTGTATTACGCCTTTGACCAACTTCTCGATGTCACACTGCCGCTCGGCGCCTGGCTGAGCTAACGGGAGCGATGATGGATACCTGGATGTATTTGACCCAAGGGTTCGAAGTGGCGCTGGTGCCGCAGAACCTGATTATCGCCCTGATCGGCTGCTTTGTCGGCACCATTGTCGGCCTGCTGCCGGGGCTGGGGCCGATCAACGGCGTGGCGATCCTGCTGCCGCTGGCGTTCGCCCTCAAACTGCCGGCCGAATCGGCGCTGATCCTGCTGGCGACGGTGTATATCGGATGCGAGTACGGCGGACGCATCTCGTCGATTCTGCTCAACGTGCCGGGCGACGCGGCGGCGATCATGACCGCGCTGGACGGCTACCCGATGGCCCAGCAGGGGCGCGCCGGCGTGGCGCTGTCTATTTCGGCGGTCAGCTCGTTCGTCGGCTCGATGATCGCCATCGGTGGCATCATCCTGTTCGCACCGCTGCTGGCACGCTGGTCGCTGGCCTTCGGCCCGGCGGAGTATTTCGCTCTGATGGTGTTCGCTATCGCTTGCCTCGGCAGCATGATGAGCCAGAACCCGCTGAAATCGCTGCTGGCGGCGCTGATCGGCCTGGGGCTGGCGACGGTAGGCGTCGACGCCAACACCGGCGTTTACCGCTTTACTTTCGACAGCGTGCACCTTTCTGACGGCGTGCAGTTTATCGTGGTGGTGATCGGCCTGTTCTCGGTCAGTGAAATCCTGCTGATGCTGGAGAGCACCAGCGCCGGTCAGAAGCTGGTGCGTAAAACCGGCCGGCTGCTGTTCAACCGCAAAGAGGCGGCGCAGTGCGCAGGCCCTACCCTGCGTTCGTCGGTGATCGGCTTCTTCGTCGGCATTTTGCCGGGTGCCGGCGCCACCATCGCCAGCGCGCTGACCTACATGACCGAGAAGAAAATCAGCGGCAACAGCGACACCTTCGGCAAAGGCGATATCCGCGGCGTCGCGGCGCCGGAAGCGGCCAACAACGCCTCGGCCTGCGGTTCGTTCATTCCGATGCTGACGCTGGGGGTGCCGGGCTCCGGTACCACGGCGGTGATGATGGGCGCGTTGACGCTGTACAACATCACCCCCGGCCCGGCGATGTTCACCGAACAGCCGGATATCGTCTGGGGGCTGATCGCCGCACTGCTGATCGCCAACGTCATCTTGCTGATCATGAACCTGCCGCTGGTCGGTCTGTTCACCCGCATGCTGACCATCCCGCTGTGGTTCCTGGTACCGGCGATCGCCGCAGTGTCGGCGGTGGGAGTTTATGCGGTGCACAGCACCACCTTCGACCTGCTGCTGATGGTCGGATTGGGGGTGTTCGGCTATATCCTGCGCAAAATGCATTTCCCGATGTCGCCGCTGATTCTGGGCTTTGTGCTGGGTGAGATGTTGGAGCAAAACCTGCGCCGCGCGCTGTCGATCAGCAACGGCGAATTCGGCATCCTGTGGAGCAGCAGCATAGCGCAAACGCTGCTGGTGCTGGCGGTGGCGGTGCTGGCGCTGCCGCCGCTGCTGCGCCTGATGCGCAAACGCCGCCATCTGGCGACCGAGGCCAAGGCCGAGTAATGCGAAACGGGCGGGGATCCCCCGCCCGTTATGTTTAACGGCCTAAGGCCGCCATTCTTCTTTCCAACGCCCCGATATCGTTATCGGCAAGCAACGGCTGGATCGCCGCAAACTCCGCCTCGGACAAGTCATAGATGCGCAAGGCAAGCAAACGCGCGATGATTTCCGGCGCGAATCGCCAACGGATAAACCTCGCCGGATTGCCGCCGACGATGGCGTAAGGCTCCACGTCGCCGACCACCACGCTGCCGGCAGCGACGATCGCCCCTTCGCCTATCGCTACCCCCGGCATCAACATCGCCCGCATGCCAATCCAGCAGCCGTCGCCCAGCCGGGTATCGCCTTTGGGACGGTATGCCTGTTGGATGGTTGCCATAAACGGGTACAGGCTCAGCCAGTCGATGCGGTGGGTGTGGTTGCCCCCCATCAGGATCACTGCTTCGGCAGCGATGCATACATAATCGCCGATCAGCAGGCGGTCTATTTCACCCAGCGGCTGCCATTGGCGGCTGACCGCATCGCCGTGCAGATAGCGCACCACCGAGCGTTCGAAGCCGCTATCCCAGCAATCGCTGTAGTAGCTGTGGGTGCCTTTGACGATGATATTCGGGTTGGTCACCGTCTGATGCAGCAGTTCGGTTTGAGACCAGTGTTTTTCGGACATGGCGTATTCTCTTGTTGCGGGAATAAAAGCCACGGAACGGAGTGTCTGTGGCCGTGTTGTCGTTCACTCAACACGGCAGATCAAGCGATAAGCGCTCGTTTCAATCTCGGGTTATTCATCATTAGTGCCTCTCTTGCGAGGCGCAATGGTAACCCATCACGCCTCAGCGGTCTTGCTTTTCAACAGCAACACGCCCCCCATCACCAGCGCGCTGCCCAGCAGCTGCAGCTGATTCATGCTTTCCCCCAGCAGGAAATAGGCGATCACCGCGGTGAACACCAGCTCCAGCGACAGGATCAGGTTGGCCACCGCCAGCGGCAGCGTTTTCAGACTGATGTTATACAGCCCGAAACCCAACAGCGTCGGCCCGGCGGCCAATGCCAGCAGCAACAGCCAGCCGCTCCACTGGATGCCCTGTGCGCCGTGCGACAGGAACCACAGAGAACCGGCCATGCCGTGAAACGCCGCCAGCGGGAACGCCGTCAGCGCCGCGTTAAACGCCAGCTGGTACAGCGCCGAAAAACCGAACACGTACAGGATGGTGTTCCACACCGGATAGCCGCGTTCACTGGCCACCCGCCCGCCGAGGGTATACAGGGTATAGCCGATGCCCGACAGCATCCCCACCAGCAACCCCAGCAGATCGAAGTGGCTGTTGCCCATGCTGTCGCCGTTGCTGACCAGGAAACAGCCGCCCAGGCTGATGGCGATCACCAGTAGCTGGCGCAGCGTCAGGCGTTCGCTGTACATCACCCAGCCGAGGAACACGGTAAACCCCACCGAACAGTAGGTCAGGATCGTCGCCACCGACGCGCCGTTCAACGCCACCGACAGCGTCCACAGGCTGTTGAACAGCGCCAGCAACAGGCCGTAAAGCGCGTAAAACACCACCTGTTCACGGCGCAGGCGTGCCCACTGCGGCTTCACCAGCAACAGCAGCGGCAACAGCACCAGCGCCACCAACGCCGCACGCCAGAACGCCAACACGAAGGTCGGCAGGTGATAGTACTCGGTCAGCGCACGGATGATGATGGCGGTAAAAGCCAGCAGCATAGCGCTGATAATGGCGATGACGTAACCCTGGTGGCTGCCCTGCAAGAGACGCGCGCCGGGCAGCGCCGGCCGGGCGGAAACGCCTGACGGTAATGACATGGGATCCTCGGAAAAATGGCGACAAACATACTCAGGCACACAGTGTAACGCGGCCATTTTTTCCCACTATAGCCACTTTACGGCGTTGTCATGCAGGCCACTTTTCGGCGCTTGAAGGCTTGCTGACATGGGGTATAGTAAAAATCACTCTCCATAACCGAGCCAATTTCGCATGCATATCCCGTTAGATCGCGAGCAGGATGTTCCGCTCTATTTGCAGATCGAAGAAGCGTTGCGGCGCGCCATCCTCACCGGCGTGTTCGTCGATGGCGACAAACTGCCCTCGACGCGCACGCTGGCAGCCGAACTGGCGGTCAGCCGTTTGACGGTGGATAACGCCTACGCCGAACTGGCGGCCAAAGGATTTCTGCACCAGCTGCGCGGCAGCGGCGCCTATGTTGCCCATCCGCAGACGCAGGCGCGCCCGACCCGGCCGAGCAGCGATACGCCTTTCTCGCTGGAGAGTTTCACCACCCTCACCTCGCGGCTGGACGGCTACGCCGACGCGCCGCTGCCGGAGGGGCTGATCAACTTCGCCGCCGGCGTCGGCAGCCCTAAGGTGTTTCCGCTGGAGGCGTTTCGCAAAGTGCTGCTGTCGGTGCTCAGCCGCCACGCGGAAGAGGCCTTCAGCTACGGCGAATACTGCGGCTACTACCCGCTGCGCGATACGCTGAGCCGTATTCTCAGCGCCCAGGGCATCCCCACGCAGGCGGAACAGGTGCTGATCACCAACGGTTCGCAGCACGCCATCAGCCTGGTGGTGCAAAGCCTGCTGGCACCGGGCGATTCGGTGATCGTCGAAGAACCGACCTACGCCGAAGCGCTGGGCCTGCTGCGCCAGCACCGCATCAATATCGTCACCGTGCCCGGCGACCGCGACGGCATGCGGGTGGATTTGCTGCCGGAGTTGTTGGAACGCCACCGCCCCAAACTGATCTACACCATCCCCAATTTCCACAACCCGACCGGCCGCTGCCTGAGCGAGGCCCGCCGGCGGCGCCTGCTGGCGATCGCCCAACAGGCCGGGGTGGTGATCCTGGAGGACGACTTCGTCGGCGATCTGCGTTATCAGGGCAAACAGCTGCCGTCGCTGCGCGCGCTGGCGCAGCCGGGCGCGGTGATCTACGTCAGCACCTTTTCCAAGATGCTGCTGCCCAGCATGCGCATCGGCTATCTGGTGGCGGACAGCGAACACTATCAGCGCTTCGCGCGGCGCAAGCACGTCGATAGCTTCACCAGCTCCAGCCTGATCCAGCGGGCGCTGGACGCCTTCGTCACCGTCGGCCGTTACGACAAACAGCTGCGGCGCGCCGGGCGCGTCTATCGCCGCCATCTGGACGTGATGGTCGACGCGCTGCAACGGCGGTTGCCACCGGGGTGCCGCTTCGAAACGCCGCAGGGGGGATTGTTTATCTGGCTGACGCTGCCTGAGGCGGTGACCACCGCCGAACTGATGCCGGTGGCCTGGCGGTACGGCGTCACCTTCGCGCGCGGTGAATGCTTTTACGCTCAGGAACAGCTGGGCGCACACGGCCTGCGGCTGAACTTTGCCGCCAACTCGCCGCCGCAGATTGAAGAAGGAATCGCCCGGCTGTGCCGGGCGATTGAGGAGGTAATAACGGAGAAAAACGCCGGTTAGACGGCGGCCCACCACAGCCGTAGCTTCATGCCCCAGTAGCTGGTCCAGCCGGTGGTGCTTTGCACCACCTTGCCCTGCGAGATCACCACGAAGGTCGGCGTGACGCCAATCCGCCACTGCGCCGACAGCGCGCCGGCCGGATCGTTGACCACCGGCAGCGCCAGCCGTTTGCGCGCCAGCCACTGCTTCACCTGGGCATCGTCGCCCGAGCGCAGCGCGACGGTCAGCACGTTGCCGCCCGCCGCCTGCAAGCGGGCGACGTCCGGCGTGGTGAAGCGGCAAACGCCGCACCAACTGGCCCAGAAGTAAACTAGCAGCGGCCGATCGTGGCTGAGCTGCGCCAACGACACCTTCTCGCCGTCCAGCGTGGTCAGCGTCTGGGCATCGAAGGCCGGCGGCGCCTGCGGCGCGTTCAGCCAATCCATCACCGTCACCACCGCCAGCGCGATCAGCGCCAGCAGCAACAACTCGCGCCCCCAGCGCTTGAGCTTAGCCATTTTTGGCCTTCGCCAGCTGCTGTTTCACCATCGCTTCCAGCTCTTCATACGACACCGCTCCCGGCAACATCCGATCGCCGATCAGCGTCGCCGGCGTCCCCTGCACGCCCAATTGCTCCGCCAATTCCATATTGGTGCGCAGCGTGGTCATGCTCTGTTCGCTGGGCGCCACCGCCTTGACGCCGGTTTTCTCTTGCGCAGCGGCGATGCTGGCGTTGTCATGGAAGCCTTTTTTCGCCATCAGCCGCTGGTGCAAGGCCCAGAATTGGTCCGGGTGCTGTTGCCAGGTGGTGAGCGCCACGCGCGCCGAACTGACCGAGCTTTCGCCCTTGAACGGCAGCAGTTTCACCACCAGCGCCACATCCGGGTATTGCTTGACAATCTTCTCCAGCATCGGATCAAAACGCTTGCAGTACGGGCAGTTATAGTCGGTAAAGGTCACCAACGTCAGTTTGGGATTGGCGGCGCCCAGATGCGGGCTGGCCGGATCCTGGTACAGCGTTTTGGCATTCTGCTTGATAGCCTGGCTGATTTGCTCGCCAGCGGTTTGCTGCTGCCAGGCGTCCACCGCCTGCGCCAGAATGTCCGGATTGGACACCAGCGTTTCACGGATCATCTCTTTGATACGCGCCTCTTGCGCCGGAGTGAAAGGTTCGGCGGCCCACGCCGGGGCGGCGATAATCATCAGTAAAATCAGTAATTTTTTCATTTTTCGGTTCCTTTGGCATCGGAAAGCGTTTGCAGCACGGCGTCACGGGTCAACAGCGGGGATAACACCACGCCGTCCGGGCTGCCGGGGCCATAGATTTGGTTGAAGGGCACGGCGACGCTGCCGCGCTTTTGCAGAAAGGCGCTGATGTCGGCCGACGGACGGCTCCAATCGCCGCGCAGCGCAACCACATCGTCGGCGCTCAGCGCTCGCTGCACGTCATCACGCAACAGCACATTGAATTTGTTGGCCTTACAGGTCACGCACCAGTCGGCGGTCACATCGACGAACACTCGCTTATGCTGGCCCAGCGCCTCGGTAATCGCCTGTTCGCTCAGCGGTTGCCACGGCACCCGATCCTGCAACGGCTGGCGCCACAGGCCGGCGGTCAGCGATCCCGCCAGCAGGGCCACGCCCGCCAACACCAACGTGCCCGCCGCCAGTTTGGCCGCCAACCGCGCCCCCTGTTGACGCCATACCGCCAACAGCAACGCCAGCAGCGCCAACGCCCCCAGCCACAGCGTGGCCTGCGCGCCGATATGATTGCTCAGCAGGCTCAGCAGCCACAGCGACGACGCCAGCATCAGCAGCCCCATCGCCAGCTTGACGGTATTCATCCAGCGGCCGGGGCGCGGCAACCGCAGCGCCAGCGACGGCCAGGCGGCAATCAGCAGCCACGGCAGGCTCATGCCGATGCCGAGCGCAATGAACATGCCCCACAGCACCGGCAGCGACGCCGCCAACGCGAAGGCCACCGCCGTGCCGAGAAACGGCGCCGAGCACGGCGTCGCCAGCAGCGTAGCGAAAGCGCCCTGCCAAAAATGGCCGCTCAGACCGTGTCCGTTATGGGTCGCCAGTGACGTATTCAGATCGGACGAGAGGCGCAGATGGAACAGACCGAACAGGTTGGCGCTGAACAGCAGCGTCACCAGCACCATAAAGCCGATAAACCACGGATTCTGGAACTGAATGCCCCAGCCGAGCGCATGGTTGCCGAGCCGCAGCAGCGTCATCAGCAAGGCCAGCGCCATAAACGAGGCGACGATGCCCAGCGACGACGCCAGGAACTGCAAACGCACGCTGTGCCGATCGCGCCGCTCCACCTGCAGGATCGAACCGAGTTTGATGCCCAGTACCGGCAGCACGCACGGCATCAGGTTGAGGATCAACCCGCCTGCCAGCGCCATCAATACCGCCTGCCATAGCGGGAACGCCGCAGCGGCGGGCGCGACCAGCGGATCGCCAATCGGCAGCGTGATCTGCTGCGCCATACCGCCGTCGTCGATCACCAACGTCAGCGTTTTGCCGCGCAGATCCGGCGCCGCATCGCCCCAGCCATCGCTGACCGGCACTCGCGCCAGCAGTTGAGCACCGTCGGTCTCGACCTGCGGCTTGCCGAGATCGGCATCCGCCAGCGTATCGAAGAACAGCGCAGGCTGCCGCCAACCGGCGGCGCGTTCGGCGGCAATCTGCAGCTCGCCGCTGCGGTAACCGGCCTTGACGCTCTCCGCCACCCCGGCGGCGATCGGCACCTGCCCCATCGCCTGTGCGAAGTCGTGGTTAAACTGCGGATCGTTCGGCGTCGTCAGATCCAGGCTGAACAGGTAGTCGGTCAGAATGCAGACATTGCTGCAGGTGGATAGCGTCAGGGTGCCCGCCAGCGGGCCGGATACCTGACCTGGCATCACGATCGGCAGCGCGACCCGATCGTGATAACCCTGGGTGGAAATGCCGGCCACCTCGAAACGCTGCGGCGTCGGCCAGTGCCAGGTCGCCGGCGGCGGGTTGCCTTGCCAGACTATCGCCGGCGCGATGCCGCCTTCGCCCGGAGAGCGCCAATAGGTTTTCCAGCCTTTTTGCAGCTCGACCGACAGCAGCAGACGGGTCTCCCCCGGCTGTGACGTGTCGGCGCGCAGCCGCACCTTGGCATGATCGTTGGTTGGATTTTGCAGCCAGCCGCTGTCCGCCGCCTGTGAAGCAGGCAGCCACAGCATAAACAGGCAAGCGCAGGCCAGCCTGATGATTTTCAACATGTTAATTCTCCATAAATGATTAATTCACCGCGAAAAACGGGCGATTAACTCATTCACGGAAGACGCATAATCGGAGGTGCACCCTGAGGGTGGGCGGTGAAATGGCGCGAGGAGGAGGAATGCGCAGGCGCGCAGCGATGGTCGGTGCCAACAGAACCAGCAGCAAGCCCAATCCGAACAGCACGGCTTCGAACATCACCGGCGGCGCGGCCAGCAATGACTTGGCGCTCAGCTCACAGGGCGTCGGCTGCGCTTCGGCGGCCTCATCGCCGGATTGAACGGCGGTGGCGGCCGGGATCCCCAGCGTTTGCTGCAGCGCATGCAGGCCAGCCATGCGCTGGGTCATGCACGTCAGCACCACCAGACAAGCCAGGCATAAAAACCATTTTGCAATCCGCTGCCGTTTAACCATGCCATCCTCACGTTCAGGTCTGCGGTTATCTTAGCGGCGCAGGCGCGATTAGCAACGTTTTGTCGGTAAAGAAATGTCTGGGCGGCGGTATTGATGGCGGCGATTTACAGGTATCATAGTCAGTAAGCCTGCGCTTTTCGCCGGGTACCATGATGATTCTCTCCTCCAGGCACCCTGCGGGGATACACAGCGAAGGACTGGTGATATGCAACCTTTGAGTGGGCCGGGCGCCCCAATCGCCGGCGAACGCCCTCCCTCCCCGGGCAAAACGGCGGCCACTGAAGATCAACCCCTCTCTCCGGCACAGCGCACGACGCTGGAAAAGCTGATCGTGAAAATCATGACGCTCAGCCCGACAAAATCGGCCGAGATCTGGGCCTCGCTGCGCCACGATCTCGGCGCCGACAACGGCGGTGAACTGCTGGCGCGCCATTTTCAACCGGCGGAACAGCTGCTGCAAACGCGCCTGGCACAGGCGCAGCAAAACCATGCCGGGCGCCAGCTGCTGCAACAGCTGGCCGAATTGCTGCCGCAGGGCAACAATCGCCAGGCGGTCAGCGATTTTATTCGTCAGCAGTTTGGCCACACGGTGCTGAGCCAATTGAGCCCACCGCAACTGCAGCAGGTGCTGAATCTGCTGCAGACCGGCGGCCTGACCATTCCCCAGCCGCAGCAAACCGCCACCAGCGATCGCCCGCTGCTGCCCGCAGAGCATCAAAGCCTGCAACAGCAGGTCACCAAACTCAGCGCCGCCACCGGCGAAGCGCCGGCTAAAATCTGGCAAACGCTGTTCGACCTGGCGGGCGTAAAAACCAACGATCCGCTGCCGGCACGCCACTTCCAGCTATTGAACCAGTTCTTGCAGGTGAAGGTGGCACTCAGCCCGCAGAGCGCGCCGACACTGAACAACCTGTTGGCGGCGCTCAAACAGCCGGCGGATGAACAAGAGCTGCAGCAGATGAACGACTACTGCCAGGCGCGCTTCAACTGCGGCGCCAATGCGCCGCTGACGCATCCGCAAATGAGCGACGCCATTCATCAGCTGTTTGCCCGCCGTCTGGATAAGGCCGGCCAGGCCCAGCCTATCGTCAGCCACTCTGTCGAGCCGCAGCCGCTGCTCAATCCGCTGATCGCCGCCCTGCCTCTGCCGCTGCAAAAAGCGCTCAGCAAGCCCGCCGTGGCGCTGATCCTGCTGCTGCTGGCGCTGGCGGTCGTGCTGGCGTTGGTGTTTTAACGCCTCAGGCGCAGCCGCAATCCACGGCGGCCGCCCTATCACGCAGCGATCCCGGCTGCTCGCCGATGGCCAACGGATGGCCGTCGCGCAGCCAGAAATCCAACCCGCCGATCAGCTCCTTGACCCTGAACCCCAGCTTCGCCAGCTTGTAAGCGCCTTTGGTTGAGCCGTTGCAGCCGATGCCGTCACAGTAGGTCACATACACCTTTTGGCGATCCAGGTGCGCCGTGCCGGCTTGGTCCATCAGGCGATGCGGCAAACTGAACGCGCCGGGGATATGCCCGGCGGCGTACAGCGCCTCCGCGCGGGTGTCGATCACCACTATCCCATCCTCGCCATTGCGCAGATCTTCCGCCACGTCCCAGGCATCCGCATAGCGGCTCAATTTGGCCGCCAGGTAAGCCAGGCTCTCTTCCGGCTCCGCCGGCGGAAAAGCCAGTACCAATGATTCTTTCGACATTCCGCTCACTCCCACGCATCAAGACAGATGACAATAGTGCCCCATTTTGGTCTTATGATTGATACCCATTTCTCACCCATGACAAGACCCATTATGCGGCACACGCTGATCACGCTGTTTCAGCAATCGCCCCACGCTGCCGGCACGCTGCGCGATCGCCTGTGCGGCGCATTGCGGCAGGCCATCCATCACGGCGCATTGGGCGTTGGGCAACGGCTGCCTTCCAGCCGGGTGCTGGCGGGCGATCTGAACCTCTCAAGGGTGACCGTCGAAGCCGCCTACGGCCAGCTGGAGGCTGAGGGATACTTGCAGCGCCGCGTCGGCCAGGGAACGTTCGTGGCGATCCGCATCGCCAAATCGCCGACGACGACGGCGCGCGGCACCGGCACCGGCACCGGCACCGGCATGCCGCGCCTTTCGCGGCGCGGCCAACAGATCGTGCAAACCGGCGGTTGCCGCGATCCGCAACATCCCCAGGCCTTCGCTGCCGGCTCGCCGGACCTGCGTGCGTTTCCGCTCGCCTTGTGGAAGCAACTGACTGCTCAGCGCCTGCGTCTTCAGGGAGAAAGCCTGCTGCGCTACGGCGATCCGCAGGGCTATTTGCCGCTGCGCGAAGCGATCGCCGCCCACGTTAACCAAACGCGCGGCGTAGTCTGCGATGCACGGCAGGTTATCGTGCTGACCAGTTCACAGCAGGCGCTGCAGCTGATCGCTACGTTGTTGCTGGACGGCGGCGACAGCGTCTGGATGGAAGAGCCGGGCTACGCCGGAGCAAGAAACGCCTTTATCAGCGCCGGCGCGGCCCTGACGCCGGTCGCGGTGGACAGCGACGGTCTGCGGGCTGAGCCGCCCTTGCCCGATCCGCGTTTGATTTACCTGACGCCCTCGCACCAATACCCGACCGGCGCGGCGCTCAGCCTGGCGCGTCGGTTGGCGTTGCTGGCGCTGGCCGAACGGCAACAGGCCTGGATCATCGAGGACGATTACGACAGCGAGTTTCACTATGACGGCCTGCCGATACCGGCGATGCAGGGCCTGGATCGCTGCGGCCGGGTGCTGTATCTCGGCACCTTCTCCAAGTCGCTGTTCCCTTCCCTGCGGCTGGCGTATCTGATCGTCCCGCCTGCGCTGGTCTCCCCCTTCGTCACCGCGCGCACGGTCTATGACGGCCACAGCGCGCAGCTGATGCAGGCGGTTACCGCCGAGTTCATCCGCCAGGGGCACTTCGCCGCGCATATCCGCTACATGCGCCAGCTCTACCGCAGCCGGCGCGATGTGTTGCTGGCGGAAATGCGCGAAAAACTGAGCCACTTCGCCACGCCCATTCCCGCCGCCGGCGGCCTGCAGCTCAGCGTTTGGCTGCCACCCGGCCAGGAGGCGGCACTCAGCCGGCAGGCGCGACGGCTCGGCATTCTCACGCCCGGGCTTTCGGCGCAGTACCAAACGACGCAGGCGCAGCGCGACGGGTGGCTGCTGGGCTTTTCGGCTCTCACGCCGGGCGAGATCCGCAGTGCCGTCGAGCGGCTGGCGCGGATCGCCGTGGTTTAGCCAGGCCCGACGGGATGCCGGCCGGCTTATTGCTCGGTCAGGCGCATCTCCGCCACCAACGGCAGGTGGTCGCTCACCGCCGGCCAATGAATGCCGTTCCAATCGCCGCTGGCGTTCGGCACCGTCAGGCTGTCCAGATGCCAGCGCTGCGCATTGCCGCTAAAGATGTAATCCACCTTGATTTCGGCGTTTTCCGCCGGCCAACTGCGGCCATCCTGCCCGTTAGGCATGATGTCGTTCCAATAGCGGCTCAGCTCCAGCCAGGTCACGCTGCCCGGCACGTCGTTCATGTCGCCGAACAGCAGCTTGATGCCGCGCACTTCGATGGTGCGATCGTTCAGCTCCCGCACCTGATCCAGGCGCATCGTCGGATCTTCCTTGGTATCGAGGTGGGTGTTGAACAGGGTGATCGGCGCCGGGAACTCCGGCACGTCGACCTTGGCGCTGAAGGCGATGCGCTGTTCGCGCTGGCCGGACGGCAACGGATAGATCACGGCGTCGTGCAGCGGATACTTCGACAGAAACGCCAGGCCATATTCACCGCCGTCGAAATCGATCGCCCGGCCGAACACCGCCTGCATGCCGGTCAGCTTCGCCAATTCCGCCGCCTGATCGACACGGCCGCTGCGGGCGGTGAGTTTATCCACCTCTTGCAGCGCCACCACGTCGACGTTCATCGCGCGAATCGCCTTGGCGATGGCGGTCATGTCGCTGACCTTGCCGGCGGCGATGTTGAAGCTGGCGACGCGGATCTTCGGCGCCTGCTCCAGTTCGTAAGTTTTATTTTTCAGGCCGCCCAACGCGCTGGCCACTTCGCGGCTGTTGGCGTTGCTGTTGGCGTGCCCGGTATCGGCGGACGACCAGGCGCTGTGAGAGATGCCCAGGGACAGTAAGGTGATGAGCAAAGCGTGACCGGTGTGCATGAATTCTCCTTGAGGGACAGATAAGTGTTATGCGGGCGCTTCCCGGCCCACAGCTAACACCGATTTTGCCGCAGAAACCTGCGACTATTTCCTAGTTGCGCCGCTATTTTTCGTTTCTGCGCGATGCTTCGCATTCTGGCGGTTTACGCATTGCACCGTTGGACAAACGGCTGATTTCGTTTTAAAACCGGTAGATTGCCAACCGCGAGGAGTCCCGATGACCAGCCCGATTGCCGAACAGCTCACCGAACGTTTCTTCCGCTACCTGGCGGTGACCAGCCAAAGCGACGCCGCCGCAACCGCCCTGCCCAGCACGCTGGGGCAGCATGAGATGGCGCAACTGCTGGCGGACGAGCTGCGTCGGCTCGGCCTGGCCGACGTGCAGATCGACGAGCACGCCACCGTGACCGCCCGCAAGCCCGGCACCCAACCCGGCGCGCCGCGCATCGGCTTCATCACCCATATCGACACCGTAGACGTCGGCCTGTCACCGGAGATTCGCCCGCAGCGCCTGCGCTTCACCGGCGAAGATTTATGCCTGAACGCCGAGCAAGACATCTGGCTGCGCACCGCCGAGCATCCGGAGATCCTGCCCTACCGGAACGAAGAGATCCTGTTCAGCGACGGCACCAGCGTGCTGGGCGCCGACAATAAGGCGGCGGTCACCGTGGTGATGACGCTGCTGGCCAACCTGACCGCCGCCGATCGCCACGGCGACATCGTGGTGGCGTTCGTGCCGGACGAAGAGATCGGCCTGCGCGGCGCCAAGGCGCTGGATCTGCAGCGTTTCGCCGTCGATTTCGCCTATACCATCGACTGCTGCGAACTGGGTGAAGTGGTGTACGAAAACTTCAACGCGGCGGCGGCGGAGATCCGCATCGAGGGGGTAACCGCGCACCCGATGTCGGCGAAAAACGTATTGATCAACCCGATACGCATCGCCAACGACATCATCAACCGATTTGACGTGCACGACACCCCGGAACACACCGAAGGGCGCGAGGGTTATTTCTGGTTCACGGATCTGGCCGCCAACGCCAATCAGGCGACGCTGAAGGTGTCGATTCGCGACTTCGATCGGGCGGCGTTCGAGGCGCGTAAAGCCCGCCTTGAGGAAACGGTGCGTCAGGTGGCGGCCAACTATCCGCGCGCCAATGTCAGCTGCCGCGTCAGCGACATCTACAGCAACATCAGCAACGCCATCGGCGAAGACCGGCGCGCGATCGATCTGATCTTCGGCGCCCTCGCCGCCCACGGCATCCCGCCGAAGGTGATCCCGATGCGCGGCGGCACCGACGGTGCGGCGCTCTCGAGCCGCGGCATCCTGACGCCCAATTATTTCACCGGCGCGCACAACTTCCATTCGCGCTTCGAGTTTTTACCCGTCAGCGCCTTCGTGAAATCCTATCAGGTGACCCGCAGCATTTGCCTGCTGGCCGCGCGGCAGAGCGGCAATCAGGGTTAGCTTAACAGCCAACCGATCAGGGCGGCCCACGCCAGCAGCGGCAGCGAGTAGTAGTGGAAACGCAGCCAAATCTTGCGCTCCCCCGCCATTCGCAGCGCAATCAGGTTGGCGAGCGATCCAATCGCCAACCCGAAACCGCCGGCGTTGACCGCATAGGCCAACTGCGCGCTGGAAGGCACGTAGTTGAGCAGCAAGATTGTAGCCGGCACGTTGCTGACGATCTGCGACAGCCCGACGCCCAGCGCATATACCCCGCCGTCGTTCAGCCCGGCGATGGCGGCGAACGCCGGTTGAAGCGGCGGCAAGCGGGTGAACAGGCCGACATCGATGAACATGGCAGCGAACACGAAAATCAGGCTCCAGTCGATCTGCAACAGCACCCGGCGCGCCAGCAGCAAAAAGCCGGCGAATACCGCCAGCAGCCCATACAGCGGCAGACCGATATCGAGGCACAGCAGAAAGATCGCATACAACGCCACGCAACTCAGCAACAGCGGCCGTTGATAGGGATAACCCTCGGTATTCGGCGTTTTCACGATCTCGCGCGCCGGGAAGTTGAACCAGGTCAGCGCCAGCAGGCTCAGCATCATCGCGGCGCCAAACGGCGCCATCTGGCCGATGAAGCCGAGGAAAGAGAGGCCGGAGCGGCTCCACAGCAGGATATTTTGCGGGTTGCCGATCGGCGTCAGCAACGAGCCGGCGTTCACCGCCAGCGCCTGGAAGATGATCAAACGCCCAATCGGCAGCGCCGACAGCTTCTTCAGCGTGATGGTGAGCGGAATGACGATAAACAGCGCCACATCGTTGGTTAGAAATGACGACAGCAGCGCGGCGGAAAACACCAGGAACAGCGCCAGCCGCCGTTCGCTGTGCAAGCGGTTGATGATCTTGCGGCCGACGAAGTCGAAATAGCCGCTGACCTCAACGCCCTTGGTCAGCAACATCAGCCCCAACAGGGTGATGATAGTGCGGCCGTCGATAAAATCGCTCAGCGCCGACAGCGGCTGCGGATGAAAGGCGAACATCGCTGCGCCAGCCAGCAGCAACGCATGCAGGAAACGGTCTTTGACAAAGGGATGGATAAGCCGGGAAATGGTGGTTGAACTCATGGCGGCAGCTTGAAACCTCAGCGAAAAGCATGGGCAAGACGTTAGCTCAGGCGCGGCCTCAGCGCCAGTAAAATGCTATTTTACCTTTATCCGCTTTCCATTTGCCGCGCTTTACTTTATTTGTAGCGGCTTTCCCGTTTTCAAAGGACATGTTATGGCTTCCCTGTTCGCCAAAGGGGCGCTGCTGAGCGCCTTATGCGCCCTGCTCGCCGCCTGCGACGATGCCTCCACCCGCCCGCAAATCGATATCGACGGCAAGACCATGGGCACCTTCTACAGCGTAAAAGTCAGCGGTGACGTCGCGATCGGCAAGCAAGAACTGCAACGGCAGATAGACAAAGTGCTCGAGCAGGCCAACGACGATATCTCCACCTACCGCGCCGACTCGGTGCTGTCGCGGTTTAACCACAGCGCCAGCCTCGAGCCGCAGCCGATCCCGCGCGGCATGGCGGACATCGTGTTGATGGCCCAGCGCATCGGCCGCGATACCGGCGGCGCCATGGACATCACCGTCGGCCCTTTGGTGAATCTGTGGGGATTCGGCCCCGACAAACATCCGGTCAAGGTACCGGAACAGGCGCAAATCGACGCGGCGAAGCAGCGCATCGGCCTGCAGCACCTGAAGCTGATAAGCGACAATCGTGGAGAGTGGCTGCAGAAAGATCTGCCGGACATGTATGTCGATCTTTCGACCCTGGGCGAAGGCTATGGCGCCGATGAACTGGTGCGCCTGATGAACCGTAACGGCATTACCAACTATCTGGTATCGGTCGGCGGCGCGGTCTCTTCACGCGGCGTCAACGGCCAGGGAAAGCCCTGGCGGGTGGCGATCCAGAAGCCGACCGACCGTGAAAATGCGGTGCAGGCGCTGGTGGATCTGCACGGTTACGGCATCAGCACCGCCGGCAGCTACCGCAACTACTTCGAACAAAACGGCCAGCGCTACTCCCATGTCATCGATCCGAGCACCGGCAGGCCGATCAACCATCGACTGGTTTCCGCCACGGTCATAGCGCCGACCGCGCTCGAGGCCGACGGCTGGGATACCGGCCTGATGGTGCTGGGTACGGAAAAAGCGTTAAAGCTCGCAGAGGAGAAAGGGCTGGCGGTCTACCTGATCAGTAAAACCGACGACGGTTTCAGCGCCGTGATGACGCCGCAATTCAAGGCGTTTTTGGTGCAGTAAGATAAAAAAGCCCGGCGCGCAATGGCCGGGCTTGTTGCATGCGCTCGCAGGCGCCGCGCCGATTACTTGGTCAGCGCGATGATGCCGAGGGTCAGACCGGCAACCGCCGCCGCACCGCCGGCGATCGCGCCTGCGGTTTCCCAGTTATCCTGAGTGGTGCCTTTCATACAGGTGTTGGTGTGCACCAGACGCCCCTGGTCATCGTAGACCGGAACGCAGGGAGAATCGGTGGCGCATCCGGCCAACACGGCCGACAGTAACCCAACCGCAATTAACTTTTTCATACTTCTTGCCTCAATGTTCGATCACTTTAAAAAGCCACACCGAGCGATTATCACGCTACCCGGCTATTGTATGCCCAACGCATGTAATGGCGAGGTAATGATGTGTCAGGGGATGTGATTTGGGAAAACTCCGAGCGCCCGGCGGGCGGGCTTCGGGCAGTAAAAAGCCCGCGAAAACGCGGGCTTGATGGCGAGATGGCGCTTAGGCGGGATTATTTCGCCAGTTTGCGCATCACCAGGGTGGCGTTGGTGCCGCCGAAGCCGAAGCTGTTGGACATCACGGTGGTCAGCTCGCGCTGGGTCGGCTGAGTCACGATGTTCATGCCGGCCGCCTGCTCATCCAGAGTTTCGATGTTGATGCTCGGTGCGATAAAGCCGTGCTCCAGCATCAGCAGGCTGTAGATCGCTTCCTGCACGCCTGCGGCGCCCAGCGAGTGACCGGTCATCGCCTTGGTGGAGGAGATAGCCGGGGTATTGTCGCCGAACACTTCGCGAATCGCGCCCAGCTCTTTCACGTCGCCTACCGGTGTGGAAGTGCCGTGCACGTTGATGTAGTCGATCGGCGCATCCAGATCCTGCATCGCCATCTTCATGCAGCGCACCGCGCCTTCGCCCGATGGCGCAACCATGTCGGCGCCGTCAGACGTTGCGCCGTAGCCAACGATTTCTGCGTAGATGTGCGCGCCGCGCGCCAGCGCGTGCTCCAGTTCTTCAACCACCACCATGCCGCCGCCGCCGGCGATGACGAAACCGTCACGATCGGCGTCGTAAGTACGGGAGGCTTTTTCCGGCGTATCGTTGTACTTGGTGGACAGCGCGCCCATCGCGTCGAACTCGCAGGCCATTTCCCAGCACAGCTCTTCGCCGCCGCCGGCAAACACGATGTCCTGTTTGCCCAGCTGAATTTGCTCAACCGCGTTGCCGATGCAGTGTGCGGAGGTCGCACAAGCGGAGCTGATGGAATAGTTCACGCCGTGGATTTTGAACGGTGTCGCCAGGCAGGCGGAAACGCCGGAAGCCATGGCTTTGGTCACCACGTAAGGGCCGACCGCTTTCAGGCCGCGCGGGCTGCGCATCGCATCGGCGCCGAACACCTGGAAGCGCGGAGAACCGCCGCCGGAACCGGCGATCAGGCCCACGCGCGGGTTGTTTTGATACTCTTCTTCCTTCAGACCGGAAGAAGCGATCGCTTCTTGCATCGCCAGGAAGGCATAGATGGAAGCGTCGCTCATGAAACGCACCGCCTTGCGGTCGATCAGGCCGGTCGTGTCGAGCTTAACTTGCCCCCATACGTGACTACGCATGCCGGAATCTTTCAGCTCCTGGGAGAAAGTGATCCCAGAACGTCCTTCCTGCAGGCTTGCCAGGACCTCCTGCTGGTTATTACCAATGCTGGAGACAACTCCCAGGCCAGTAATCACTGCACGTTTCATTCAATACCTCTTCCACTATTTACCTACGGGATTTTGCATCGCACTTTAGCGTACAGATGTAAGCCGAACAAGTCCGATCAGCGTTTTTCAGCTTTATTGTTGTCCAGTTTGCGCCGGGGCGCCAGCGCCGTTAGAATTCGCGGCATCCCTTGAATTTCGAGCCATTGACCGTGAACCACGCCCCCATCCAAACCGCAACGCTAACCTGGAACGAACAGGGTACACCTGTTTCGAAACAGTTTGATGACGTCTATTTTTCCAATCAGGATGGGCTGGAAGAAACCCGCTACGTCTTCCTGCACGGCAACCGGCTGCCGCAACGTTTCGCCACCCACCCGCGTTCGCTGTTGGTGGTGGCGGAAACCGGGTTCGGCACCGGGCTGAATTTCCTCACGCTGTGGCAGGCCTTCGCCGGCTTCCGTCAGGCCGAGCCGCACGCCGCGCTGCAGCGCCTGCACTTTATCAGCTTCGAAAAATTCCCCCTGCAGCAGGCTGACCTGGCGGCAGCGCATGCGCGCTGGCCGGAGCTGGCGCCTTATGCCGATGAACTGCGCGCCCAATGGCCGCTGCCGCTGCCGGGTTGCCATCGCCTGCTGTTGGCCGAAGGCCGCATTACGCTCGATCTGTGGTTCGGCGACGTCAACGAACTGTTGCCGCAGTTCGACGCCAGCATGAATAACCAGGTCGATGCCTGGTTCCTCGACGGCTTCGCGCCGGCAAAAAATCCCGACATGTGGACCGAGCAACTGTTCGCCGCCATGGCGCGCTTCGCTCGGCCGGAAGGCAGCTTTGCCACCTTTACCGCCGCCGGCTTTGTGCGCCGCGGGTTGCAACAGGCCGGTTTTCAGGTCAACCGCTGCAAAGGCTTCGGCCAAAAGCGTGAGATGCTCGCCGGTTGCCTGCCCGCCGATGCGCAGCCCGCTCCCCACCCGGCCCCCTGGTATCGGCGGCCGGCGGCGGACAACACCACCGATATCGCCCTGATCGGCGGCGGCGTCGCCAGCGCGCTCACCGCGCTGGCCCTGCTGCGGCGCGGCGCCAGCGTCACGCTGTACTGCGCCGACGAGCAGGCGGCCGAGGGTGCATCCGGCAACCGCCAGGGGGCGATTTATCCCCTGCTGAACGGCAGCGGCGACGCGCTGGAGAACTTCTTCAGCGCCGCGTTTCCCTTCGCACGCCGCCAATACGACGCCCTGCTGCAACAAGGCGTCGCCTTTGATCACCAATGGTGCGGCGTCAGCCAGTTGGCCTATGACGAAAAGAGCGGCGCCAAGATCGCCAATATGCTGAAAACCGACTGGCCGCCGTCGCTGGCGATGGCGGCCGACCGCGAGACGCTCAGCGAACTGTGCGGCGTCGATACCGGCTTTGGCGGCATCACCTACCCGCAAGGCGGCTGGCTCTGCCCGGCCGAGCTGACGCGCGGCGCTATCGCGCTGGCGCAGCGTCAGGGCCTGATCTGCCGCTACCGGCACGATGCACAGGCGCTGACGCGTGAAGAAAACGGCTGGCGTATCAACTTCACCAACGGTGACAGCCATCGTCATGCCACGGTGATCCTGGCCAACGGGCACCGGTTAGCCGAGCTGGCGCCGACAGAGGCTCTGCCGCTGTACTCAGTGCGCGGGCAGGTGTCGCATATCCCGACCTCACAGGCGCTCGGCCAACTGAAACAGGTATTGTGCTATGACGGCTATCTGACGCCGGTCAACGTCAACAACGGCCAGCACTGCATCGGCGCCAGCTACCAACGCGGCGACACCGCCACCGACTACCGCGAGCAGGAGCAGCAGGATAACCGCGAACGCCTGCTGCGCTGCCTGCCGGAACAGGCCTGGCCGCAGCAGGTTGACGTCAGCGCGCATCAGGCACGTTGCGGCGTGCGCAGCGCCACTCGCGATCATCTGCCGATGGTCGGCGCACTGCCGGACTATCAGACTACGCTAATGCAGTATCAGGATTTGCAGCGGCAGAACCAGCGCGGTGAAACCGTCGCCGATGCGCCGGTTTATCCCGGCCTGTTCGCTATCGGCGGATTAGGCTCGCGCGGCTTGTGCTCGGCGCCGCTGGCGGCGGAAATTCTGGCGGCGCAGCTGTTCGGCGAGCCGTTGCCGGGCGATGCGCAGTTGCTGGCGGCGTTGAATCCGAATCGGATGTGGGTGCGGAAACTGCTGAAAGGACGTGTGGTTTAATCAACCCTAAGGGGCGCGGCAATCGCGCCCCGGCATAACGGTCAAGCGGCGGGCGTTGCCGCCTGATAGAGGTTTTCCCACATGCCGCGCACCAGGATCTGATCCGGCGGCGAGAGCTCCCCGGCGGCAATCGCCTTGTGCAGGCTCTCTTCCACCCGCGCTTTCAACGCTTCGGCGGTGTGCTCGCCCTGCTCTTCCGCTTCGGCCACCGCCAGCGTCAGATGACCGCGCAGGTAGCCACCGGCAAACAGTTCATCATCGCTGGCGTGCTCTACCATGTCATCAATCAGCGCCAAAATGCGCGCTTCAAATTCTGCGATCATCAAATTTCCTCATTAAATAACGGGCTGTGGCGTCAGTTGAGATCTTCCGGATACGGAAAATGCTCGGCCGCCAACGGTGGCGTATTGTAGAACGATTGCAACGCCTGAATAAAGCGCGCAGGCCGTGTGGGTATTCCCTGCTCCAGCAGCGTCAATACCCGGGCGCGCACCTTGCGCTGGAACGCGATGCGGTCCGGCTCGCAGTCGCCGTTCAGGTTGTCGCAACTGACGTTGAACGGGAAACCGGCCGCCATGCAGAACATCCATTCCAACGCCTGCGGTTTGATCTCCACCGCTTCGAATTCACTCTGGGTTTGCGCGTCGCGCCCGTCCGGGCAATACCAGTAACCGAAGTCCACCAATTGGCGGCGCGCTTCGCCGGCGATGCACCAGTGCGAGATTTCGTGCAGGCCGCTGGCGTAAAAGCCGTGGGCGAAAACGATGCGGTGATACGGCAGTTCGTCGTCGGCCGGCAGGTAGATAGGCTCGTCGTCGCCCTTCACCAGGCGAGTGTTGTAATCATCGCTGAAACACCGATTGAAGATCTCGATCAGCTGTTCATAGTGATGACGGGTCTGCGTGTCTGACATAAAAAACTCTATAACCACAAAAATAAAGAGGCCATTATACCCGATAACCGGCGGGGGGATATGGGCGCATAAAAGACGCCCATTTTCATCGTCAACCGTGCGTGAAGGCAGTCAACCACTGCTGAATCTCCGCGCCGTGGTTGTCGTACAGCAGCTTGAGGCTCATCACCAGCGAGACGATCACGATCATCGGCCGAATCAGTTTCTGCCCGCGGGTCAGCACCATGTGCGCGCCCAAACGCGCCCCCAGCACCTGCCCCACCAGCATCACCAAACCGATGCTCCACACCACCTTACCGCCGATGATGAACAGCGTCAGCCCGCCGACGTTGGAGGTGAAGTTCAACACCTTGGCGTGCGCCGTAGACTTGGCGAGGTTAAAGCCGCACAGCGTCACATAGGCCAGCGCGTAGAACGATCCGGCGCCGGGGCCGAAAAAGCCATCGTAGAATCCGACGCAACCGCCGGCCACCAGCCCGAACGGCAAGGCGCCGAGGCGGCGTTGACGATCTTCCTCACCCAATCGTGGCATCAACAGGAAATAGAGACCGATGCCGATCACCAGCAGCGGCAGCATCTGCCGCAGCAGATCGGCGCGCATATGCTGCACCAGAATGGCGCCGACGATCGAACCGATCAGCGTCAGAAATATCGTCAGCTTCTGGTCATTGAGGTTCACCGCACGCCGGCGAATAAAGTACAGGCTGGCGGAGAAAGAACCGCCGACCGACTGCAGTTTATTGGTCGCCAGCGCCTGCGCCGGAGGAACCCCCACCGCCAGCAAGGCCGGCACCGTCAGCAACCCGCCGCCGCCGGCGATGGAGTCGATAAACCCCGCCAGCAGCGCTACCGCAAACAACACCCCGAGCATCTCGGGGCCGATGACGAACCAGTCCATGTGTTATTCCGCTGAGAAATGGTGATCCAGCAATGCCTGACAGGTCGGCGGTAACGGCGGCGGCACGGATTTGCCCGGCTTCGCGTTCGGCTGATGCGGCACGAACCAGCTCGCCAGTTCAGCACCGCAGCCGTCGCCCGGTGGCGGCGTATCCTGCTCCTGGCACTCCAGGCTGCCGGCCGGACAACGCAGGCGCACATGCATGTGCGCGCGATGGCCGAACCACGGCCGCACCTTGTGCAGCCAGGCGCGATCGGCACCGGCATCCAGGCACAGACGCTGCTTGATCGCCGGGTTGACGAAGATGCGCGTCACCTCCGCATCCTGCGCCGCCAGCTTGATCAACGACTCAATCTGCGGCTGCCATTGGCTCGCCACCACCTGCTTGCCATCGCCTGACACCAGGTCGATCGGCTGCGGTTTCAGCAATTGCTGCGCGCTCCAGCGTTGGCGCGGCAGCTGCAGCCAAATGTCGACGTCGAGCCCCGACTGATGGCTGGCATGGCCGCTGCTGAAGCGCCCGCCGGCCGGCATCGCCATATCGCCGATCAGCACTGTACCCAGCGCTTTCTGGTTCGCCTGGCTGCTGAGGCGCTGAATGAACGCCAGCAGATCCGGGTGACCGAAATAACGGCGTTGGTCGGTGCGCATCACCTGGTAGTTCGGTGAATTCAGCGGCAGAGGCTGCGCGCCGATGATGCAGCCGTTGGCGAAACCGCCCACCGCCTGCGGCGCGCCGGCCACCGGATGGTCGATTTTCTGCCACGGCGTCAGCGCCATGGCGGAAGCGGAGGCCGTCAGGGCCAGCAGACCCAACATCCAGTTTTTCATGGCGATTACCAGCGAGGCACGTCGGAAACCACATCACCGTTTTGCGCGCGCTGGCGCAGCAGGTGATCCATCAATACGATCGCCATCATCGCTTCGGCGATCGGCACGGCGCGGATGCCCACGCACGGATCGTGGCGGCCACGGGTGACCATTTCCACCGCTTCGCCCTGGCGATTGATAGTGCGACCCGGCACCATGATGCTGGAGGTCGGCTTCAGCGCCAGATGCGCGATCACCGGTTGGCCGCTGCTGATACCGCCGAGAATGCCGCCGGCGTGGTTGCTCTGGAAGCCTTCCGGGGTGATTTCGTCGCGGTTTTCGCTGCCGCGCTTGGTCACCACGGCGAACCCGTCGCCGATCTCCACGCCTTTCACCGCGTTGATGCTCATCAGCGCGTGCGCCAGATCGGCGTCGAGGCGGTCAAACACCGGCTCGCCCAGGCCAACCGGCACATTTTCGGCAATCACGCTGACCTTGGCACCGATGGAGTCACCCTCTTTTTTCAGCGCGCGCATCAGTTCATCCAGCGCTTCCAGCTTGTCCGGATCCGGGCAGAAGAACGGGTTCTGTTCGACCTGCTCCCAATCTTTCAGCTCGCAGGTCACGTCGCCGATCTGCGCCAGATAGCCGCGCACCTGCACGCCGAATTTCTGCTGCAGGTATTTCTTGGCGATAGCGCCCGCCGCGACGCGCATGGCGGTTTCACGCGCCGAAGAACGGCCGCCGCCGCGATAGTCGCGCAGACCGTATTTCTGTTCGTAGGTGTAGTCGGCATGCCCTGGACGGAACACGTCTTTGATGGCGCTGTAGTCTTGCGAGCGCTGATCGGTGTTCTCAATGATCAGACCGATGCTGGTACCGGTGGTCACGCCTTCGAATACGCCGGAGAGAATGCGCACCTGATCCGGTTCGCGGCGCTGGGTGGTGTAACGCGAGGTGCCCGGACGACGGCGGTCCAGATCGTGTTGCAAATCGGCTTCGGTGAGCGGAATGCCGGGCGGCACGCCATCGACGATACAACCCAGCGCCACCCCGTGAGATTCACCGAAGGTGGTGACGCGGAAAATCTGCCCAATACTGTTTCCTGCCATCACGGCTCCTTACCGTTAGTCTTTTATCGTTATGAGGCCCGCCGTGCGGGCCTGGAAATGCGGCTTAGCTGCGATAGAGGCTGAAGTGATCCTTGCAATCCACCAGCTGCTGTTTGGTCAGCATGAACACGCCGTCGCCGCCGTTTTCGAACTCCAGCCAGGTGAACGGAATGTCCGGATATTGTTCCATCAGATGTACCATGCTGTTGCCCACTTCACAAATCAGCACGCCGTCGTCGGTCAGGTAGTCCGGCGCGCAGGCCAGAATGCGGCGCACCAGCTTCAGGCCGTCGCTGCCTGCAGCCAGGCCCAGTTCCGGTTCGAAGCGGAACTCCTGCGGCAGATCGGACATGTCTTCCGCATCGACGTACGGCGGGTTGGTGACGATCAGATCGTACTGGATCGCGGGAACGTCGCGGAACAGATCGGAACGGATCGGGATCACCTGGTGTTCGACGCCGTGCGCCTGAATATTGCGCTCGGTCACCGCCAGCACCTCGCTGGAGATGTCCACCGCGTCCACTTCCGCTTCCGGGAAGGCGTAGCCGCAGGCGATGGCGATGCAGCCGCTGCCGGTGCACATGTCGAGAATATGGCGCGGCGGATGCGGGATCAGCGCGCTGAAACGATCGTTGATCAACTCACCGATCGGCGAACGCGGCACCAGCACGCGCTCGTCGACGTAAAATTCCATGCCGCAGAACCAGGCCTTGTTGGTCAGATAGGCGACCGGAATGCGCTCGTTGACGCGGCGGATCACGCGCTCAACGATGCGATGGCGCTCGCTGGAGGTCAGACGGGCGGTGTGCATGTCCTCCGGAATGTCCAACGGCAGGAACAGGCTTGGCAGCACCAATTGCACCGCTTCGTCCCACGGATTGTCGGTTCCGTGACCATAATAGATATTGGCGGCGTTGAAGCGGCTTACCGTCCAGCGCAGCATATCTTGAATGGTGTGCAGTTCGTTCACTGCTTCGTCGACGAAAATTTTGTCCAATTTGCCCTCCGGCAGGCGCTGTGTTTCATGATTTAGCCGCATAGTTTGCCATGAAGCCCGCGACAAATCACGCTCGCCCCTCGCGCTTTTCACTCTGGCCCGAGTTTTGCGTCGACAGCGCTCATTCACAAGGTAAACTAGCGAAATAAACGATTTCCGGTGAATGAAGCATGAAGAACAAGCCCCCTCTGAGCAAAGACGAACAACAGCTCTTCAGAGAGTCGGTGGCGGGCGCAAAAAAACTGCGCCAGGACACCATCGTCCACCGCCCGCCGAAGCCCAAGATCAAACAAATTGCGCCGCAGCGGCTGCTGCAGGAGCAGGTCGATGCCAGCTATTATTTTTCAGATGAATACCAGCCGCAGCTGGAAGAGGAAGGCCCGACGCGCTACGTGCGCCCCGGCAGCAGCCCGTATGAGCTGAAGAAGCTGCGACGCGGCGATTATTCGCCGGAGCTGTTTCTGGATTTGCACGGCCTGACCCAACTGCAGGCCAAGCAGGAACTGGGGGCGCTGATCGCCGCCTGCAAGCGCGAGCACGTGCACTGCGCCTGTGTGATGCACGGGCACGGCAAACACATCCTCAAACAGCAAACGCCGCTGTGGCTGGCGCAGCACCCCGACGTGCTGGCGTTCCATCAGGCACCGAAGGAATGGGGCGGCAATGCCGCCATCCTGCTGCTGGTGGAGCTGGCGGAATAGCGCTGCGCAGAAACGACTCAGGGCGATGTCAGACATCGCCCTGAGTTTATTTTCGCACCGCGCGGCTCAGACCTTGGCCATTACCTGCGATGGGCTGACTTGCCATTCAAACTTGCCGTAGCTGCCGTCCGCCGGCAGATCGACGTTGGCGATCGCCGAGGTCGCGAACATCGGCGGGCACTCGCCCGGGCACAGTTCGGCGACCAGATACCCCACCAGCGGCAGGTGCGACACGATCAGCACCGAGCTCACCCCTTGCATCGCCAGCGCCTGCAGATAGCTGCCGACCTGTTCGGCGTTGCCGCCCGGGGTCAGCTCGGGCAGCACTTCTTCGCCCTCCGGCAGCGTCAAGGCTTCACGCACCGTCGCCAGCGTCTGTTCGGCCCGCAGATAAGGGCTGACCAGCACGCGTTCAATATCCACAGACTTGGTGTTCAACCAGGCCGCCATCTGACGGGACTCGTCGCGGCCGCACAGGGTAAGGGGCCTTACCGCATCGCTGGCTGCCTCGAGCGCCGCCTCTCCGTGACGCATAATCAAAACTTGCATATTGCACCGCTGTTGTTGACAAAGTAACGCTATACAGAAACGCCGTGCGTGCTGTACCGCCGAGTTTTACAACCCCAAAGCCAAAGCTTTAAAACGATAACGCGCCGTCTCTTTATGGCGGCCGGGCATTTTGCCTGAAAGTTTGCCTAAAGAAAATGCTGTTTTTTACAGCAACCCTCCCCTGGCAAACCCTGATTGCTCACAGAACAATCAATTCAACAGGTTAAATTTTAACCTCGCCGCCATGAAATTTATTGATGGCGGTCAAGCTAACTTACCGCTGCCGCAGCCATGCTGTACAGCCTCACCGGCTGACGCTGTTGCAAGGAGTGATGGCGATCACAACGCGGCCCTGTTGCAACTATAGTGCAAATCGGGCCGCCCTGCGTTCAGCTCCCCAACGGGTAAAAACGCTCGCCCTGTTGCGCCATGCGCTGCAGGCGTTCACACGGAGTAAAGTGCTCGCCGTGCTGCTGGCGCAGGTATTCCAGCGTCTTCACCACCTTCTCGGCGCCGAGCTCGTCCATATAGCGGAACGGGCCGCCGAGGAACGGCGGGAAGCCGATGCCGAACACCGCACCGATGTCGCCATCGCGCGCGCTGCGGATCACGCCTTCCTCCAGGCAGCGCGCCGCTTCATTCAGCATCATCATCACGCAGCGCTGGGCGATGGTCGCCGGCAGCATATGCGCCTTCGGCGTGACGCCGAGCAGCGAATACAAAGAGGTATCCGCACGTTTACGCCGCTGCCGCTGCTGCCCCTCGCTCGGGTAGAGATAGAAGCCGCGGCCGTTCTTACGCCCTTTACGCCCGTCTTTCAGCACCGCATCGAACGCGGCCGGTGCCGCGAAACGCGGTCCCAGCGCCTCGACCAGTACCGGAATGATTTTGGTGCCGACGTCGATGCCCACTTCGTCCAACAACGTGATCGGGCCGACCGGGAAACCGAAATCCACCAGTGCCTTGTCCAGCGATTCCATCGGCTCGCCTTCCAGCAGGCAGCGCGCCGCTTCGTTGATGTACGGCGCCAGGATGCGGTTGACATAAAAACCGGCGCTGTCGCCCACCACGATGGCGGTCTTGCCCTGCTTGTGCGCCAACGCCACGGTGGTGGCGATGGTCTCTTCACTGGTACCTGCATGCGGGATCACTTCCACCAGCGGCATTTTGTCCACCGGGCTGAAGTAGTGCAGACCGATCACCTGCTGCGGCCGCTGGGCTTTCTCGGCGATGAGGCCGATAGGCAGCGAGGAGGTATTGGAGGCGAATACGGTATGCGGCGCACAGTGCGCTTCGACTTCGGCCACCATCTGCTGCTTCAGCGCCAGATCCTCAAACACCGCCTCGACCACGATATCCGCCTGCTCAAAGCCGGTGTAATCGGTAGAGCCGGAGATCAGCATCATCTGCTTTTGCCGCTCCGCCGGACGCATGCGCTTGCTGCGCACCCGCTTGCCGAGCACATCCCAGCTGTATTTCAGCGCGTGATTGATGCCGGTTTCATTGATGTCTTTGATGCGCACCGGCAACCCGCCGCGCGTGGCGGTAACGCAGGCGATGCCGCCACCCATCAGGCCGCCGCCGAGAATGCCGACGCGATGCAGGGTGTGCGGCCTGGCATTGCCGCCCCGTTCTTTTTTCAGCGCGGTGGAAGCGAAGAACAGGCTGCGCAGCGCCGCCGACTGCGGCGTCATCGCCAATTCGCCGAAGGCGCGCGCTTCGGCCTCATAGCCGCTGGCGCTGCCGTGATCCAGCCCGGTGCGCACCACCTGAATGATGCGCTCCGCCGCCGGGTAGTTGCCATGCGTTTTCGCCAACGTTTTCTTGCGCACTATGCTGAACAGCAGGTTTCTGCCCAGCGGGCCGTTGAGCAGGCGATCCTGCCACGGCAGCTCGCGCTGATGCTTCCAGCCCTGCTTCACCCGCTCGATAGCGGTCTGCAACAAAATCGACGGCGGCACGGCGTCGTCCACCAGCCCCATGCGCAGCGCCTGGCGGGCGCGAATGTGCTTGCCGGTCAGGATCATATCCAGCGCCTTGGCGGCGCCGATCAGACGCGGCAGACGTTGAGTGCCGCCGGAGCCCGGCAGCAGACCCAGCTGCACTTCCGGCAGACCGAGCGCGGTTTTGTCATCCAGCGAACAGACGCGGCCGTGGCAGGCCAGCGCCAGCTCCAGGCCGCCGCCCAGGCAGGCGCCGTGAATGGCCGCCACCACCGGCACTGGAAAAGCGGCGATCTGCGCCAGCGTGCTCTGCCCTTTTTTGGCCAGCGTCTCCGCCTCTTTGGCGCTGGCGCAGGCGGCGATCATGGTGATGTCGGCGCCGGCGATAAACGAGTCCGGCTTGCCGGAAACGATCACCAGCCCTTCCAGCGCGGTATGCTGCTGCGCCCGGATCAGCACGTCGTTGACCTGTTCGACGAACTCGGCCTTGAGCGTATTGACCTTGTCACCCGGCACGTCGATGGTGATCACGCCGATGTTGTCGGGGCGAATCGTCAGCTGAAAAGCCGACGGCGTGGCGCGCTGTTCGTGCAATGCGTTCTCGAAGCTCATTATTCCACCTCCACGATCATCGCGGCCCCTAACCCGCCGGCGGCGCAGGCGGTGGTCAGGCCCAGCCCGCCGCCGCGACGTTTCAGCTCATGCAGCGTCTGGGTGATCATCCGCGCGCCGGTGGCGGCGAACGGGTGGCCATAGGCGATAGAACCGCCCAACACGTTGAATTTGTCCATATCCACCTCACCGATCGCCTGGCTGCGGCCAAGCTTCTCGCGAGCGAACGCTTCGCTGGCGAACATCTTCAGGTTAGCCAGCGTTTGCGCGGCGAAGGCTTCATGCATGTCGATGAGCGTCAGATCCGCCAGACCGATGCCGGCGCGATCCAGCGCCAGCGGCGTGGCGTAGGAGGGCCCCAGCAGCATGTCTTCCCACACGTCGATGGCGGCGAAGGCGAAGCTGCGCAAATAGCCCAGCGGCTGCAGCCCCAGCTCTTTGGCGCGCGATTCGCTCATCATCAATACCGCCGCCGCGCCGTCGGTCAGCGGCGTACTGTTGGCCGCGGTGACGCTGCCATGCTTGCGATCGAACGCCGGCTTCAGCTTGGCGTAGGAAGCCAGGCTGGAGTCTTTGCGGATGTTGTTGTCTTCAGAAAGCTGCGCGCGGTAAGGCGGCACGTAGGCGGTCATCACCTCGTCGCGCAGCCAGCCCTCTCGCCAGGCCTTGGCCGCCAGCTCGTGGGAACGGTGCGCCAGCGCATCCTGCGCTTCACGGGTGATGCCGTGGCTTTTCGCCATCTGTTCGGCGGTATCGCCCATGCGCAGGCCGGTGGAATACTCCGCCACCGCTGGCGGCACCGGCATCAGATCGCGGAATTTAAGCCGGCTGAACAGCTTGAGGCGCTGCGACAGCGTGCGCGCCTTGTTGACGTCCACCAACGTGCGCGCCAGCGCTTTGCTGACGCCGATCGGCAAGACGGAAGAAGAGTCGGCCCCGCCGGCGATGCCGACGCTGATGCTGCCGGCCATGATGCTCTCCGCCACGTTGGCGATCGCCTGGAAACTGGTGGCGCAGGCGCGCGACACGCTGTAGGCGTCGGTGTGGACGCTCATGCCGGTGCCGAGCACGATTTCACGCGCGATGTTCGGCGCCTCGGGCATTTGTACCACCTGGCCGAACACCAGTTGCTCGATAAGCTGCGGATCGATACCGCTGCGCGCCAACAGCTCACTCACCGCCGTTTTCCCTAAATCCACCGCCGGAATGCCGTGATAGGCGGTCGCCTGTTTGGCAAAAGGGGTACGCAGTCCATTCACAATCGCAATGCGGTCACCATGACGGGTCACCAACGGCAGTGCCTTACTCATAAATGCTCCTGAAGAAAATAACGTCAGCGCAATGGGCAGAAAGAGGTCTGACCTGATGAGGTCATTGTTAACCAAACGGTTACATTTGGCAAACCGGCAGAGATCAAAACTGCGAGCAGGCGCACTTTCTACAGGAGGGGATACGGGAAAGGAAATCCCCGGCGCGCAACAGGCGGCGCCGGGGGTAAAGCGGGATTAACGCAGGCCGAGCTGGAAGATCAGGGTTTCCGCCTGGCAGGCGAAGGTGAAATCGGCCTCCAACTGCACGCCGCCGTCAACCGGTTTAATGCTACTGCTGATGTCACAAGGGTCGGATTCGACCGCGTGCGCCTTTTCGCTCAGGGCCGCCAACATCGCCTCCGCATCTTGTTGATTGCTGAACACTTGGCTGTAGGATGCGGTGCAATCGGTATTATCCATCACGGTGCCGACATCCACACAGCAGCAGGCTGCGGTTTCCTGGGCGCTGCATTTATTAATTGCATCTGACATGATTGGTTCTCCTCAAGGGCCTCTGTTATCAGCCCAAATTGCCGTTTTACTCACCGGCACAAAGCCACAAAATTCTGCGGGTATTTTACTCCTCCGCGCAGGCAATCACTAGCACTTACTTTTACTGGGTGTTTTAAGTGATGGAAATCACAAATAAAAATGAGCGTCTGCTAAGGAATAGTAAGAATTTTGTTATTTACCGCTGGCTTTTTGTTAAGCGGATCTCTTTTTTGATATCAGGTTAGAAATATTTCAAAAACAAACTTGCAACATCTTCACAGGTCAGACCTATACTTCAGCCACTGGTCTGATTTGTCTGAACGATAACGGACCCTACAATCCCGCGCTCCTTGTTACTTCGTGTAACAATAGTTTAAATAATAAACACATAATGAGGTTTTGGTCATGAGCCAGAAAAACCTATTGACTAAATCAGCTCTCGCAGCTGCAGTGGCAATTATTTCTTCAAACGTGTCTGCCGCAGGATTCCAGCTGAACGAGTTCTCAGCAGCTGGTTTAGGACGTTCGTATTCTGGCGAAGGCGCCATGGCGGATACGGCGGCCTCCGCGAGCCGCAACCCGGCATTGTTGATGATGTATACCCGCCCGGAACTCTCCATCGGCGCGGTCTTCATCGATCCAGACGTAGACATCACCGGCAAATCTCCTTCCGGTGCCAGCCTGGATGCGAAAAACATCGCGCCAACCGCCTGGGTGCCGAACCTGCATTACGTTCACCCGATTAACGATCAGTTCGCCGTAGGCGGCTCTGTCACCAGCAACTACGGCCTGGCGACCGAATTCAACGACGGCTACACCGCGGGCGCTTACGGCGGTAAAACCGATCTGGAAACCCTGAACCTGAACCTGAGCGGCGCTTACCGCCTGGATCAACATTTCAGCTTCGGCCTGGGCTTTGATGCCGTCTACGCCAGAGCCAAACTGGAACGCTACGCTGGTGAATTGCCGAAGCTGCTTGCCGGTCAAGGCCTGCAAACCGGTAAATTAACGCCTCAGCAAGCCGGGATGATCGCTCAAATCCCTGGCGACACCCAGATTTCTCACCTGAAAGGCGATAAATGGGGCTTCGGCTGGAACGCCGGCCTGCTGTACGAAGTGGATGAAAACAACCGTTACGGCTTCACCTATCGCTCTGAAGTGAAAATCAAGTTCGACGGTGACTACAAGAGCAGCCTGCCGGCACAGTACAACCCAATTACCCAGGCGCTGGGCGTGGGCTTACCGTGGGGCACCAGCGGCAGCACCATCCCAGGTTCTCTGGATCTGAACCTGCCGGAAATGTGGGAACTGTCCGGTTACAACAAAGTGGCACCGCAGTGGGCCATCCACTACAGCCTGGCCTACACCAGCTGGAGTCAGTTCCAAGAGCTGAGAGCCACCGGCAGCAACGGTCAAACGCTGTTCCAGAAGCATGAAGGCTTCCGCGACGCTTACCGCATCGCGCTGGGTACCACTTACTTCTACGACGACAACTGGACCTTCCGCGGCGGCGTTGCCTTCGATGACAGCCCGGTGCCGGCACAGAACCGTTCCATCTCCATTCCGGATCAGGACCGCTTCTGGGTCAGCGCAGGTACCTCTTATGCGTTCAACAAAGACGCTTCGGTTGACGTCGGCGTGTCCTACATGCACGGCCAGAAAGTCACCATCAACGAAGGCCCTTACACCTTCAACTCGGTGGGCAAGGCCTGGCTGTACGGCGCCAACTTCAACTACCGCTTCTAATCTCGCTTGAGAAAGATGCCAAAGCGCTCTACGGGGCGCTTTTTCTTTGCCTGCCGCTCGCGGCATAAAAAACCCGCCTGATGGCGGGTTTTCTTTGGCATAAGGCCAGAGATTACTGCGAGTCGATCTCGTCCAACTCGCCCTGAATCGCCTTGGCGTTCGGGTTCTCTTCCGGCTTGAGCGAACCGCCGTTAGCGATGAAATCGTGGCGCTGGAAGTAAGCCTCGCGCACCATGACATAAGGATCGGAGGAGTTGCGCAGCAGGCCGTCGGAATCCAGCAGTTGGGCGCGGGTTTCGATACCCTCGACCACCCATTTGCCCGCCGACATCCAGAAGGTCAGGTAGCTCAGCATCGGATACAGCGTATCCGCAAAATCACCGCCGTCTTCACGCAGCGTGAAGCTGCCATAGCCAGGCAACATCACATACGGACCGTAACCCACATCGTAATGGCCCAAGGTGCTACCGAAACGGTTCGGCTCTTCGCGCGCCAGTTTCGGGTTGGCCATGCCGGCCACGTCGATCAGGCCGCCCATGCCAAGCAGGGTATTCAGGAAGAAACGGTTGAAGTGGATCATCCCACGGTAAGGATCGCCCTTCAGGAAGGCGTTGACCATGCTGGCCGGTTCTTCCAGGTTGGAGGTGAAGTTGCTGATGCCGTTACGCGCCGGCATCGGCACATAGTCGCGCCACGCCACCGCGACCGGGCGCAGGATATAAGGATCCAGGACGTTGTAGTTGAAGTCGAACATCGTCCGGTTAAATCCTTCCAGCGGATCGGAACGCCCTTGCGGCTCGTTGTCTGGCGCGCTGGCACAGCCCACCAGTAATACCGTTGCGAATGCCACCCCAGTCAGGCGAAAATTCATATTTTTCTCCATAAAAACACGTTCGGTCTTATTTTTCAGGGACCTGCTTGTTTATCTGAACGCTAACCTGCTCTTTACCGCTGAATGTCTGCAGCGAGCTTTCGCCGAACCAGTCTCCCGGCTGCGGCGTGGCCAATCCGTCCTGTGAGAGGCGCACACGCACCTGCACCTGATGCTGCGCCGAGAGTAGACGCTCGGGCATCATGGCGTTGCTGTCATCCAGAGAGAAAGACAGCGGAAAACGGCTCAGCGGCAATTGTTTTACCGCCACCGGCACCGGGCTGACGCCGTCGGTGACCGAGATGACCAGCGTGCCCTGCGGCGGCATGGCTTTCGCCGCCTGCGGTGACAGCGAAACGGTCACATTCAGTTTAACAGTTTCTCCGCCTGCCTGGGCTTTTGCTTGTGCAATGCTGCGCTTTATCACTTCCGCGCGCGGATCGTTGGCCGGCAGAAGCTGCAACATCACCTGCCAGGCGCCGATCGCCTGCTTGAAATCGCCCTGTTCGAAGGCATTGAACGCCAGCAGGCTCAGCACCCGCGGATCGCTGTGATTTTCCGCGAGCATGCGCCGCAACAGCTTCGTCGCCTGCTTGTTATCCTCCGGATCGTTGGAGCGAGTCAAGACCTCGGCATAGCCGAGCCGCACTTCCAGACTATTCGGATCCAATTGATAAGCATGGGCAAATGCCTGCGTGGCGGTGGTGGCGTTGTTCAGCGCCATACCGACGCGCCCCAGCATCATCCAGTCGTTGATGTTGCGATCGTCCTGCTGCAGCTCGGTGCGCAGCCCCAGCCCAAGACGGGCGATCTCTTCCATGCTCAGCGGTTTGGCGCGTTCATTGGCGACGCGCTCGCGCAATTCCGGCATTTGCGCCTGCACCAGACGCCAATCCAGCACCTGCGCCAGCCCGCCGGTTTTCAGATAAAAGCCAACCGTCACCACCAACAATAACAGCACGCCCGGCACCAGCGCCCAGCGGTTGATCGGCTTCGCCTGCAGCGCTTGCTGCTCGGCGGGAATGTCGTACAACAGGTTCTGCTGCAGCTCTTTCACCAGCTCCGGGCGCTCGGCCACTACACCCTGCTGCTCATCCTGCTCCAGTTCGCTGAGGCGATCCTGATAAAACGCCTTGTTCAACGCATCGCGCGTGGCGGCGCTCTGCTTGCCGCGGCGCATCGCCGGCACCACCAGCGTTGCTGCGGCGCCGGCCAGCAACGCGCAAATAATCAGCCAAAAAGCCATTAGGGTTTCTTCCTGTCAGTCTCTTGCAACAGCGCCGCCAGGCGCTGCCGTTCCCGTTCGGAGAATTCATCGTCTGCCGCTGCACCGGGCCGGCGACGGGTGCGCAGGATCACCACCGCCCCGCCGATCAACACAAACAGCAGCGGGCCGATCCACAAGATCAGCGTCGCCGGCGTTACCGGCGGTTCGTAGGTGACGAAGTTGCCGTAACGCGCCACCATGTAATCGATGATCTGCTGCTTACTTTGCCCCTGCATCATCAGCTCATACACCTTGGTGCGCATGTCGGCGGCGATGATGGCGTTGGAATCGGCAATGCTGTTGTTTTGGCATTTCGGGCAGCGCAGTTGTTCGGTCAACTCGCGATACTGCTGCTCCTGCTCGACGGAGTTAAAGCGATAGGTATCGATCGCCGCAGCGGCGCTCCAGCTCAGCAACGCGGCGCACAGCAGGACAATCAGCCTCATGCTTCACCCCCGTATTTTTTATACAGCGGCAACACTTCCTGCTGCCAGACGCGCTCGTTCATGTCGCCGGCGTGGCGATAGCGAATAATCCCCTGGCCGTCGATAAGGAAGGTCTCAGGCGCGCCGTACACCCCGAGATCCAAGCCCAGCATGCCGTCGCCGTCATACAGGCTGAGGGCATAGGGATTGCCGAGGGAATTGAGCCAGATCACCGCCTTGGCGCGATCGTCTTTGTAATTCAAGCCGACCACCCGTACACCGCGCGCCGCCAGCGTATTGAGGTACTGGTGCTCCGCGCGGCAGGTCGGGCACCAGGTGGCCCAGACGTTGAGCAATATCGGCTTACCGTCGCGCAGCACCGCCTGATCGTAGGTTTTGCCTGGCTGATCCAGAGATTCCAGCCTGAAGGTCGGCACCGGCTTGCCGATCAGCGCCGATTCCAGCATGGTCGGATCTTCGCCGCCGGCGTTGCGCGTCAGCTGCACCATCAGCGCCGCCACCAGCAGCAGAAACAGCACCAGGGGGATAAACAGCAGCTTACGCTTCATGGTTGCGCCTCCAGCTTGCCTTCGCGTTTGAGCTTTTTACTCATGCGGTAACGCGGATCGAGAATGCACAGCAGGCCGCCGATCGCCATAAAGACGCCGCCGAACCAGATCCAGCGCACGAAAGGTTTGTAATACAGACGCACCGCCCAGGAGCCGTCTTCCAGCTCCTCGCCCAGCGCCGCGTACAGATCGCGGCTGAAACCGCCGTCGATCGCCGCCTCGGTCATCATGCTGCGCGCCACGCTGTAGTAGCGTTTCTCTGCGCGCAGCGTCGCCTCTGGCTTGCCGTTGCGCGTGACGTCGATGATACCGACGCCGCCGCTGTAGTTCGGGCCGCGGATGTCGTGCACGTCGCGGAACACGAAGTGATAGTTGTGGATATCCACGCTGTCGCCGGCCTTCATCCGCACGTCGCGCTCCACGCTGTAATTCTGGCTGAAGGCGATGCCGATCACCGTCACCGCCACGCCGAGGTGGCCGAGCACCATGCCCCAGTGGCTGCGGGACAGCTGACGCAGGCCGCGCCAGAAACCGTGACGATGGGTGGCGCGCTCATGCAGCTCCATCAGCGTCAGGATGATCACCCACAGCGCCATGATCAGGCCCACCACCGTCATGCCGGCGATGCTGTCCTGCAACAGCCACGGCAGCAGGATTGACAGCACCAGCGTCGCCAACAGCGCCACGCCGAGGCGGCGCCACAGCTTGCTCGGCTCATCGCGGCGCCAGCGCACCAGCGGGCCGATGCCCAACAGCAGCGCCAACGGCGCCATCAGCCAGGTGAACATGGTGTTGAAGAACGGCTCACCGATCGAGATGCTGCCCAACCCCAGCTGTTTGTGCACCAGCGGCAGCAACGTGCCCAGCAGCACCACCAGCATGGCGGCGATCAGCAGCACGTTGTTGCCCAGCAGAAAGGTCTCGCGCGAGAAGGTTTCGTGCTGCACCCGGCTGCGCACCTGGCCGCCTTTGACCGCGTACAACAGCAGCGAGCCGCCGATCACGATCACCAGATAAGCGAGAATAAACATGCCGCGCGCCGGATCGGAGGCGAAGGAGTGCACCGAGACCAGCACGCCTGAGCGCACCAGGAAGGTGCCCAGCAGGCACAGCGAGAAGGCGGTGATCGCCAGCAACACCGTCCAGGCTTTGAACGTGCCGCGTTTTTCGGTCACCGCCAGCGAATGCATCAGCGCGGTGCCGGCCAGCCACGGCATAAAGGAGGCGTTTTCCACCGGATCCCAGAACCACCAGCCGCCCCAACCCAGCTCATAGTAGGCCCAGGCCGAGCCGAGCACGATGCCCAGCGTGAGGAACACCCAGGCGGCGGTGGTCCACGGGCGCGACCAGCGCGCCCAGGCGGTATCGAGCCGGCCTGCCATCAGCGAAGCGATGGCGAACGCAAAGGCGACCGAGAAGCCGACATAGCCCATATACAACAGCGGCGGGTGGAAGATCAGGCCGATATCCTGCAGCAGCGGGTTGAGATCGCTGCCGTCGATCGGAAAATTCGGCAGCGTACGGGTGAACGGGCTGGAGGTCATGATGATGAACAGCAGGAAACCGGCGGTGATCATCCCCATCACCGACAGCACCCGCGCCACCGCATCCTGCGGCATCGCCCGGCTGCACAGCGCCACCGCCAGCGACCAACAGCTCAGCAGCAGCACCCACAGCAGCAGCGAACCTTCATGCGCCCCCCAGGTGGCGGCGATGCGGTAATACACCGGCAGTTGGGTATTGGAGTTGGTGGCCACGTAGGCGACGGTAAAATCGTTGACCACGAAGGCGTGCACCAGGCACAGGAACGCCAGCGCAATCGCGGCGAACATGCCGTAGGTCAGCGGCCGCGCCACCGCCATCATGCGGCTGTCCTGCCGCGCCGCGCCCCACTGCGGGTAAATGCTCAGCAGCAGCGCAATCGCCAGCGCCAGGCACAGCAGAAAACTGCCCAGTTCCGGCATCATGACTTGGCACCCTCCGCCTGCGGCGCGCTATACGCCTGCGCCGGCCCTTGGTGGTTCTCTTTCATCGCGTCGGCCACTTCCGGCGGGGTGTATTTCTCATCGTGTTTGGCCAACACTTCGCGCGCGTTGACCACGTTGCCCTCACCCAGCACGCCCTGCGCCACCACGCCCTGCCCTTCGCGGAACAGATCCGGCAGAATGCCGGTGTAGGTCACGCCGATCGCGCCGCGCGCGTCGTAAATCTTGAAGCTGACCTGCAGCGTATTGGGATCGCGCTTCACCGAGCCGGGCATCACCATGCCGCCGATGCGCAGCCGCTGGCCGACTTCGGGCTTCTCATGGTTTTCGCCCTTGCCCTGCAGGATTTCCCCCGGGGTGTAGAACAGATCGATGTTGGAGCGCAGCGCGTACAGCATCAGGGTCGCGGTCAGCGCGATGCCGATCAGCACAACGATCGCCAGATAAAGGCGGCTTTTACGACGTGGATTCACAATGATTTCTCCCGCGGTGCGGCGGATTTTTGTTTTGATTGTTGCGCATGGCGAATGCGCCGCTCGCGCGCCTGACGCCGGCCGATCTCGACGAGCAGTTGCCGCCGCTGCCAGACGGTGTGCGCCACCAGCCCCAACAGCGAAATCAGCGTGGCGGCGACCGCCAGCCAGACATAGAAGGCGTAGCCGCCCATGGCGAAAAACGCCGACCAGGAATCGAACGCGGCGTTCATGACTGACGCTCCTTATTCACCAGCCCGGCGACCCACGGGCGCTGGCGCTCCTGGAACAGGATCAGATTGCGCAGGCGCATCAGCGTCAGCGTGACGAACAGCAACAGGTAGCCGAGGATCGCCCAGCGCAGCGGGGTGCGCATGCTCGGCGCGATGGACTGCTGCATATTGGTCGAGCCCTGATGCAGCGTATTCCACCATTCAACGGAGAAATGGATGATCGGAATATTCACCACCCCCACCAGCACCAGAATGCCGGCGGCGCGGCCCGCCAGGCGGCGGTCTTCGAAGGCGTTATACAGCGCGATGACGCCCATATAGAGAAACAGCAGCACCAGTTCGGAGGTCAGACGCGCGTCCCACACCCACCAGGTGCCCCACATCGGCTTGCCCCAGGCGGAGCCGGTCACCAACGCAATAAAGGTGAACACCGCGCCGATCGGCGCCATCGCCGCCACCACGGTATCGGACATTTTCATCTGCCACACCAGGCCGATAAACGCCGCCACCGCCATCGAGGCGTAGATGCCCATCGACCACATGGCCGCCGGCACGTGAATATAAATGATGCGGAAGCTGTCGCCCTGTTGATAGTCTTTCGGCGCGAAACCAAAGCCCCAGGCCCAGCCGAACAGCAGGCAAACCGCCGCCGCCAGCCCCAGCCAGGGGATGAAGCGGCCGCAGACGTGATACAGCCGCTCGGGCCGCGCCAGTTGATGTAACCATTTCCACATTGTCGTCAGTGCTCACGGTAATTTTTGTGCGTCGGCCGCCCCGAGCGATCGAAACGGCGAAAATCTTCTGCGGGGTACGCTCTTGTCGGCCTTGCCCCGTCTGTTCATTCAATCAGTTAGCTAGTGCACGCTCACTCGCAGCGCCGCCGCGGTGGCAAACGGTGCCAATGTCACGCTGCCCGCCAGCATCGCGCCGAGTATAGCCAGATAACCGTCGATCGGCATGCCCATCGAGGCGGCGTCGATCGCGCCGGTGGCGAAGATCAGCACCGGGATATACAGCGGCAGCACCAGCAGGCTGAGCAGCACGCCCCCTTTGCGCAGACCGACGGTCAACCCCACGCCGATAGCGCCTATCAGGCTCAGCGTCGGCGTGCCGAGCAGCAGCGTCCCCGCCACCGCCAGCCAGGTCTGCATATCGAGCGACAGCAGCAGCGCCACCAGCGGCGACAGGATCAGCAACGGTAATCCCGTCACCACCCAGTGAGCACACACTTTGCCCAGCACCGTCATCGGCAGCGGCGTCGGCAGCAGCAACAGCTGCTCCAGCGAACCGTCGAGAAAATCGTCGCGAAACAGCCGCTCCAACGAGAGCAGCGAGGCCAGCAGCGCCGCCACCCACACGATGCCCGGCGCAATGCGCGCCAGCAACTGCGGCTCAGGGCCAATCCCCAACGGGAACAGCGTGATGACGATCAGGAAAAACCACAGCGGGTTGACGATCTCCGAACCTTTACGGCAGGCGATTTTCAATTCGCGACACAGCAGGGTCAAAAACATCACAAACTCCCCGCGTCGTGTTCCGCCAACCGGATTCTGCCCACCGTTTGGCTGACGCCGGCCAAATCCTGGTGCGTGGTCAACAATACCATGCCGCCCCGCTGCGCATGTTGTTCAAAAAGGCTAATCAACTCGGCCACGCCCTGTTTGTCGATCGCCGTTAGCGGCTCATCGAGGATCCACAGCGGCGCCGCGCTCAGCCACAGGCGCGCCAGCGCCACGCGCCGCTGCTGCCCCGCCGACAGCTGCGCCACCGGCAGATCTTCGTAACCCACCAGCCCCACCTGCTCCAGCGCGCGCCAGATGGCCTGATGATCGGCGACGCCGCGCACCGCTTGATAAAACTGCAGATTTTCGAAGGGCGTCAATACGGCCTTGATGCCGGGCTGGTGGCCGATAAACAACAAGTCTTGCTGGTAGGCTGCACGATCGCGCAACGTGCTGCGCCCGCGCCAGCACACCTCGCCGCCGTCCGGCCGCGCCAGACCGGCGAGAATGCGCAGCAGACTGGTCTTGCCCGCGCCGTTCGGCCCTTCTACCTGAATGATATCGCCCGGCTGAACTGAAAAGCTTAGCTCGCTAAACAGGATGCGCTCATCGCGCACGCAACTCAGACTTTTGGCTTCCAGCATCGGGGAACTCATATTTTTCTTTGGGATAGCGAATCATAGCATAAGCCTTTCCCCGCACGCAGCCCGCGGCGGGCGCGCCAACGGGACAATATGGCGAGCAGGATCAAGAATGCGTGGAAAAAACCGGCGGATTTTAACTCTTGTTACTTTTTTCTGTATTTCGCCGCATTTAGGCCGGGCAGCTACGCTTAATGACGTGAACTCACCCTTATTGAGCAGGAGCGACAGCATGAACGAACAGCAGCGCCAGGAGCACGAGCAGGATGAGACGATGCAGGTAGAGAGCGAAGAGCAGGAACAGGGCAAGCGCGAAATCGAAGTCAGGGAAGAGAATCTGCCGTCGCGCGCGGCGGCGGTACATGAACAGATCCGGATGGAGGGCGAAAAAGAGCTGGAGCGCGACGGGCTGGCGTTGCTGTGGTCGGCAGTCGCCGCCGGGCTGTCGATGGGCGCCTCGCTGGCGGCGAAAGGCATTTTCCACGCCCGTCTGCCGGACGATCCCAGCCGTTTTTTCATCGAGAACCTCGGCTACACCTTCGGTTTTATCATCGTCATCATGGCGCGCCAGCAGCTGTTTACCGAAAACACCGTCACGGCAGTGTTGCCAGTCATGCATAAACCCACGCCGCGTAACCTGCTGATCCTGCTGCGACTGTGGGGCGTGGTGCTGCTCGGCAACCTGATCGGCACCGGGCTGGCGGCGCTGGCGTTTACCCATATGCCGCTGTTCGACACCGAAACACGCGGCGCCTTCATCAGCCTGGGCGAAGAGGTGATACGCCATACGCCGGGAGAAATGTTCGCCAACGGCATTCTGGCCGGCTGGATCATCGCTACCATGGTATGGATGTTCCCGGCCGCCGGCGCGGCGAAAATCTGGGTGATCGTGCTGATGACCTATCTGGTGGCGATTTGCGATTTGACCCATATCGTGGTCGGTTCGGTAGAGATCCTCTATCTGGTGTTCAACGGCGCGATTGGCTGGCGAGAATTCGTTTATCCGTTCGCCTTGCCGACGCTGGCGGGCAATATCATCGGCGGCACCTTTATCTTTGCGCTGATAAGCCATGCGCAAATCCGCAACGATTTGAGCGCCAAAAATAAGGCGGCGCGCCTGCAAGAGGAAAAACGGCGCCACGGCGGGGAAAAACCGTGATCGCCGTCGGTTAGCCGAGGAAATTTCGGCGCGAACTGGCGAGGTATTGAGCAAACGCGCCGCTAAGCGCTTATTCTGCGGGTAAAAAAAGGTATAATGCCCCGGCAGCTTCGGTTGCCGACCCGCAGCGTCCCCGTAGTTAAACGGATATAACAAGCCCCTCCTAAGGGCTAGTTACTGGTTCGATTCCAGTCGGGGACACCATCCTTTCTTATCAAGCCATTCTCCATCATCTGCACCCGCAATCCGCCCTTTTCCCCTGTACAGACACGGTTTGCCCGCGCGTTATGATTGGCGTTAATTAAAAAACTTGATATCCGTCGGCGTTGAGATCGTCGCCGCCTCCCCCCTGGCCTGCAACTTGCCCGTCTCATCATCGAAATCGAACAGGGTCACGGTATTGGTGAACACATTCGTGGCATAGAGGTAGCGGCCTCCGACATCGAACGCGAGCGCACGCGGTTCAATGCCGCCGGCTTGATAGCGCGCCGGCGCGCCTGGCAGACCATTCTCGGCAATGCTTAATACCAGCAGTTGATTATCGCTGCCGCGATTGGTGGCAATAAGATATTTTCCGCTCGGGCTAAGGATAATGGCTCCGCCGCTTTTAAATTCCGCCGAGTCCTGCCCACCGTTCAGCTTCACTTTCCCCAGCGGCGTCAATCGATGGTCGTTGACGGCAAACGCCTCGATGTCGCCCGCCATTTCGGTGATGACATAGGCATATTCGCCTTGCGGCGAGAACACCATGTGCCGTGGACCGGCGCCGGGTGCAAAGCTGACATCGCGCGAGGCATCCGCCTGCAACGGCTGCGCGCTATCCGAACGGTAGCGATAGGCGTGCAGCTTGTCCCCGCCAAGATCCGCCGCATACAGATAGTTGCCATCGCGGCTGAAGGTGGTGGAGTGCGCATGGCCCCCTTCCTGACGCCCCTGCACGGCGCCGGAACCTGATGTAAACGGATAATGCTGCACGGACTCACCCAGCTTGCCGTCGCCGCCAATCGGCAATGCCGTCACGCCCGCGCCACCTTGAGTGACGGAGTAGTTGGCGACAAACAGATACCGGCCATCCGGGCTGAGTGTGGCATGCGTCGGCTGCCGGCCTGCACTGTTCACCGTATTCAGTACCCGGACGGCGCCGTCTTGGCCTATCGCCAACGCGGTCACCGTTCCCGCGTCCTCTTCATTGGTGACATAGGCAAAACGGCCATCGCGAGATTTTACGATCCACGACGGGCTTTTCATCTTAATCACATCGAGCGGCGTTAACGTGCCGTCGCCATTCACCGCCAGGCGATAGAGCCCTTCACTGGGATGCGCCGGTTTCTGCACCGCCGGCGCATCCGGAATATGGGTCCAGGTTCCGACCAACGCTATTTTCTGATGATCCTGCTTATTTGCCATCGCATTTCCTGAAAACATGAAAAAAATTAACACCACCGTAAATTTAATGGCCTGCTGACCTAAACCGGCAACCCTTGTTCGGCCAGGCGCAGGTAATGTAAAAGGTAGCATAAAGCGAACCTGTTGGCGTTTATTAATCGGGTCGAGGCTTTTTTCTCTATTCATGATGTCTTCTTGCCTTATCACTAGGTTACAGGAATAAGTATATCGACATTGATAACATTACCATTTAAATTATCTTGTCTATATAACTCGATAAAAAAGCTCTCCCGCATTTTGACATTGATAGCCGGCAGATAGATGTCGTATATTCCTTCGAAAAATTTAACGTACTCTGACAACTCCCCCATAAAGGGGATGACAATATATCTACCCATAGGGATATAAAAATTAAAAATAGAATGAAAAACCTCTGATTCCTTGCTGCTGGAATGCCATTTATGGCTCCTGTTCTTTTCGGCATTACACACCCCTCGCTGCTTGCTTAACCATTTCTCATTGGTCTGTGCAATGTCACTGGCATCTCTGTATTTTCTTATAGAATGAAAAATCAGTGCCTTGTAATGCTTTAACATCTCAATGTCATCCGGCATGACCGCGTGGTAGAAATAGGGTTTCTTGTCGTTGCCATATGGCGGGATCTGCATGGAAAAATCCCACCCCCTGCTGTTCCTGAAGCTGTTGGGCGTTTCGCCAAAGAAACGTTTGAATGCCCGCGTGTAACATTGCTGAGAGGCAAACCCGGATGCCAGGGCAACATCCAATATATTTCCTTGGTGCTGTTTGAGCAGAATAGCAGAGCGACTCAGTTTTCTATTCCTTATATAAGTCCCGAGCGTTATGCCAAAATAATGCTTAAACAGCCGTTGCAAATGCCATTTAGAGTAGCCTGAAATAATGGAAACCTTTTCAACTGACAGCCCCTCGACAATATTCTTCTCCATATACTCCAACACCTGTACAAGAATATCTTTTCTGTAATCCATATGTGCTCCTTGCCTTTATAAGATTTGCGTCCTTTTTATTAAAATCGTTAACCAAACAAACCAAGTCATTAAGATTAATCCTAAAAAAAATCACCCTGCCAATTCATTTTTTACGGCATAGGAAAAACTATCGCATAAATAACTGAAAATGATCATGTTATATAAATCCCGCCATGGGAAACCCATAAAACAAAATCAAGCCATGTAAAATGCACTCATCAAAGATGCACTTGCCACACCTGGTGGAATCACACTTTTTGTTAATTGTTTTACCTTAAAGTGTTTTTTTACAGCCGGATTGCATGGCCGAATAGGAATTTCATCATCACAAATGAAAACGCATTTTATAGTTTGGCCCGCCGATAAATATTACTGCGGCCGATATGTAAAAGGATGATCGTCAGTCAAAGAAAACGAGAGAGGTAAGCTCAGGAATTGAACGTTGTTCTCAATAATCTCGCGTCGCAATAGCACATTTCTTTTTTATCGTTCCAGCGCAGAGAAAACGGATGTTTTAACCAACCTTGCTCGATGCCCTGTTTTACAAACCACGCCCATAGGGAGCCACGTCCACTCCCGTGAACCGCACACCTCTCCCCCGGTAAAATACCGAGCCGACTCGCCCCGTGCCTTGTCGCCAGAACGGCCTACGGCCCCAAACAAAAAGCCCAGCACGTGAGGCTGGGCTTTTCATTCAACAAATGGATTAATCAGTCAGGTTATCGATCTCTGCCGATCGGTGTTTACGCAACAGATACAGCAGCAAAGATACCCGTCGTTCGGTGCGTTCCGGGGTATCCGGTGGCAGGTTGTAGCGCAAGGTGTAGCGCTCGTTGTTCTCGTTGCAAAAATCGATGACGAGCACGGGGGCTGACGCCCCCGCCACTTTTCGATAATTCAGCGAGATGCACGACAGGTTTTTCTTCATCTCAACTTACCGCGACGGTACGACGGGTGGATTCAGCAATCCGCCCCACGCCCGCGCTCAGCGCGGCGCCCAACAGCAGCACCAACAGGGAGCCCCATGCGGCACGAGACAGCTGTTTGGCCGCTTCATCGGCCGCTTCGCGCGCCTTTTGTTCGGCCTGCGCCTTGAGTTTTTCCACTTTTTGCACCGCCTGCTGGTAAGCCTGAGCGTAGTTATCGACGATTTGGCTCGCTTCGTCGCGGCTCTTCCCGGTGCGCGCGGCAACGATATTCACCAGCGCGTTCTTATCGGCGGCGCTCAGCGTCGGCTCTCCGGACTGTTTGACGCGTTCGAACCACTGCTTAAGCTCGGTGGCGGCCTGCGCAGGATCGGCAGCGGCATCCATGGCTGATTGTTTGCCGTCAGCGGCCACCCGATCGGCCTTCTGTTCCAACCGTGCAGGATCCAACTCCGGCTTACCGGTCTGCTTAAGCGTGGCGTTCAACTGGTTTTCCAGACTTCCCCAGTCCAGGCTGATGCCGTTTTTATCCAGCTGTTGCTTGAGGCCTTCGCCCACGTTTGGCGCCGCCGCCGCCAGGCCGCTGCCCGCCAGCGAAAGCCCCTTGCCCACCGCGCTGCCCGCCAGTCCAACCACGCCACTTGCCAATGAAACCATCAGCCAGGTGGTCAGCAAGGTGGTGATAGACCAGCTCAGCAGGCCATGCAAGCCGCCGCGGTTCGGCGCGGTGCGCCCGGCGACGAACGCGCCAGCGGCCAGCGCCGCCAGCGTTGAAACCAGCAGCCAGATGCCGGTGCCGGTGCCAAAGCCGCTCAGCGGATTGCCCTGTTGCATCATATCCACGGCCTGAGCGCCAATAGCCGTACCCAGCACGCTGAATATCAGATAAGTCACCAGCGCCACGGCACTCCCGGCCAATATCGAGCCCCATGACACCTGAAACGCAAAGCGATTTGATTCATAGACAGTGGTCATCGTTGTTCCTTATATTTTCTGGACAAGTGATTGCACGCACGGCGGATAACCGCGCAGACAAATTCAGTCTGCCGCGCGGCGTCGTCGGCCGTCCCGGTTCATTTGCGCCAGAATGACTAGTGCATTCACACCCTGCGAATTCGCACGTTATGCACTAAGCTGCTCAGCGAGTAGCGTAATCTGCGGCCCCCGCCAGAGGCCGCCCCCTTCTGTCTAGCGGAGAATCCATGAGCCAATCCGTCCTCGCCAGCGAAACCCAGCGCGGCCACCTGCAGCAAATCATCTCCGGCTTGTCCGACGGCGTGATCCTGACGGATACCGAGCAAACCCTTCTCTGGGCCAACGAGGCCGCGCTCGCCATGCATGGCGTGGGTCATCAGAAAGCCCTGGGGGCCAATGCCGGCGAGTACGCGGCGCGTTTTGCCCTGCGCTATCGCAACAATCATCCGCTGGCGCTGGAACAGTACCCGCTGAGCCGGGTTGCCGATGGCGAGACCTTTACCGATGTGGTGGTGGAAGTTCGGCGGTTAGACGATCCGGACAGCTTCTGGGTGCACCGCCTGCGGAGCCTGATCGTCACCGATCCGCAGGGGCAGCCGGAGCTGCTGGCGCTGATCCTGAGCGATGCTACCGAGTGGGCCAGCGCGGAGCAGCGTTTTGAAAAAACCTTCAACGCCAACCCGGCGCCGGCGGTCATCTGTCGGCTAAGCGACCTGCGCTACGTCAAGGTCAATCAAGGGTTTCTGGATATGACCGGTTATCAACGCGAACAGGTCATGGGCCGTTCGGTTTATGAAGTGGATGTCCTGGAACAAGCGGAGCACAAAGAGCTGGCGGTACAGCGCCTGGGAGAAGGCGCCACCATTCCGCAGATGGAGGCCGAGCTGAAACTGCCCGGTGGCGGAAGCAAGCTGGTGGTGGTTGCCGGCCAACCATTGGACTTCAATGAAGACGATTGCATGCTGTTCACATTCACCGATCTCGAACCCCGACGCCAGGCTGAATCGGCGCTGCGAGAAAGCGAAGAGCGATTCGCCAAGGCATTTCGCCTGAGCCCGGTGCCAACGCTACTGTGCACCGCAGACGAGCGGCGCGTGCTGGATGTCAACGAAGCCTTCACCCGCACCACCGAGTACGAGGCCGAAGCCTTGATCGGCAAGACGGTCGATGAGATCCAGTTTATTGACGATCCCGAGGCAAGCCGCCGGCTGTTTGCCGCCCTGGAAAAAGGCGGTAACGTCGAAGGGCTGGACATCCAGGTGCGCAAGAAAGGGAGTGAGCTGATCGACTGCGTGGCCTCGGCGGACGCCATCAGCATCCACAATGCGCCCTGTTATCTGTTGGTCTTGATGGACATTACCGAACGCAAACGCTCGGAGCTGGAGCTGGTGAGCGCCATCGAAGAAGTGATGCAGGACGCTTCCTGGTTCAGCCAAACCCTGATCGAAAAACTGGCTAACGTGAAAAGCATCAACCGGCCCGACCAGGCCAGATTTAACGCCAGCGATCTCACGCCGCGCGAGCGCGATGTGCTGGAATTGATTTGCGAGGGGCTGCCGGACAAGAAAATCGCGGCGCGTCTCAATCTGGCGCTCAACACCATTCGCAACCATGTCGCGACGGTCTATTCCAAACTGGGTGTGCATAGCCGCAGCGAAGCCATCGTCTGGGCCAGAGAACGCGGGCTGTTTACCGGTGGGCCGAGCGCCAGGAACAGCAAGTAGCCTGCAAATGCACTATCCGCACCGATGCAAACGCCCCTTATAGGCACCCGATGTAGTGCATAACATGGAAATGCAAATGCAAGCTTTCGCCCTGTGCGGAAGCCAAACGGATCGAACCTTAGGAGCGCATCATAATGAACAGCGAAAAAGCCGATGGCATGATAGAGAAAGTGGCGGGCAAAGCGCAGGAAATGGCGGGCGACGTTACCGGAAACGAACGTTTGCAAGCCGAAGGCGCCACGCGCTATGCAGCGGGCGCGCTGCAAGAAAAATACGGCGAAGCCCTGAGCTGTGCCGGCAGCATGATGAAGAAAAACCCAATCGTCGCGTTGGCTTTGATTGCCGGCGCAGGCCTATTGACCGGCCTGCTGCTGCGCCGCCGTTGATGCGCGCCGACGAGCAAACCGCTTTTCACTGAATGCCGGGCCCGGTGGGTAGCCATCAGGCCCGGTCCTCTCGGCCAAAGAGCAAACACAGCGGGTGCGCCGAATTATCATAGTGAAGCCGCTATATCCCTCATAGATAGGCGTATTTAGTCGCCGCTTAACCGCAGCCATGTTATTTTACTCACCGATTCCCGACGCTCATCGTCTTCTCACCCCAAGCCATCCGCCCGTTATTTACGGTCATGAGGCAATAAATCAGCTTACCCTCAGCATCACTGAAATCGTCAGTTTAACATCCGAATATATTCACCAACCTGGGTTTATCCCTTTCTCCATTAAATGTTAGTATCGCTGCATTGCGCGCACGGAGAAATAACATGTTCCCCAGTAGAAAATATTCACAACGGGCCACCCCGCTGACCAGCTATCAATTTTCCCGGCTGCATACTTTCGAATGCGTCGCCCGTCATTTATCTTTTGCGCTGGCGGCGCAAGAATTGTCGATCACCCCCAGCGCCGTGAGCCATCGCATTAATTTGCTCGAAAAGGAGTTGGGCTTTCTGCTATTCCAGCGTTTTCATCGCAGAATTACCCTGACGCCGGAAGGTGAGCGCATGCAATGGGCGCTGGACAGTTCCTTCAACACTTTGAATCAGGAAATTCTGGATATCAAAAATCGCGAGTTGACGGGGACATTGACGCTCTACTCGCACCCATCCCTGGTGCAATGTCTGCTGCTGCCGCGCATCGGCGACTTTATCGCCCAACACCCCACCATTCACCTCAATATTCTGACCGGGCAAGAGATCATCAACCTGGCCAACCGTGGCGTGGACCTGGCGATGTACTTCGGCAAACTGCCCTCTGGGCGGCATCTGGACGAAGCCTTTATGCAGGAATCAATGGTGCCGATCTGCACCCCGCAGTACGCCGCCGCGCATAATCTGTACGACGCGCCGGAAAACCTGGCCCACTGCACGTTGCTGCACGATCGCTACAATTCCGGCGAAGATGAATGGCAAACCTGGTCGCAACACTTTGCGCTGGGGTTGGATACCGACAGCAAAAGCATGGAGTTCGACCGCTCCGATCTTGCGGTGCTGGCCGCCACGCGGCACCTTGGCGTCGCCATGGGGCGGCTCAATCTGGTGCAGGATTGGATCAAAAGCGGTGAGCTGATCATCCCGTTCAGCAATATGACCGTGCCCTGTGAGCACTGCTATTTTACCTCGACCATCTCCGAACGGCAGTGGCCGAAAATCCTCGCCTTTAAACAGTGGATCATGAAGACCTTTCCTCTGGCCTGACGGCCAGAGGCTTATTTCCATATGTTGGGGGAATAAGAGAAGTGCAGCGCACAGGCATAAATGCGCCCGTCTTTTGAATAGGAGATGTATTTCCGATTTTTATCCCAGGCCAGCAGGGAATTATTGGCAAAGTAATAAACTTCCAACGCCATCCCGTTAGCCAACTTTGACCAGCCTCGGCTTCTTATTACGGTCAAATCGCCGTTATCGATGAGCGTAATCAGCGGCACGCCCCAGGCATAGCGAGATATTTGCAGTTGAATAATGAATTGGCTTTCGCAGCTTATTTGGTAGTTCTGTACATCAACATCCATAATTTATATTTTTGGTGCCACCCTTCGGTCAACATAAATAAGATATGAGCAACTCACCACGACTAGCCCCAGCACGATCAGCACAGCACCCAATACAAACTCAATTTGCAGCGGTTCGCCGAGAATGACGACACCCGCCAGGATACCGAATACCGGGGTCATAAAGGTAAGAATGCCCAGCGAAGAAGCCTGATAGCGGCGCAACAGTGAAAACCAGATCAGGTAGCTGAAAAACGACACGATCACCGTTTGGAACAGCAAACTGCTCCAGACCACCGTGCTCATGACGACGTGCAAATTGCCCGTCGCTATCGCCAGCAGCGACAGCAGCACGCCGGCGCCCGTCAACTGAAACAGCAGCGTCTGTTTGGCGGGGCACTCCGCCAGACGGGTGGTGCGAATCACCAGAGTAGAACCGCCCCAGGCGATCCCCGCCAGCAGGCCGTAGAGATCGCCTTTCAGCCGCTCGGCACCGCCGCTTTCCACGGCCATGCCCGACATGGCCAGCACCACGCCGCCAAAGGCGATGAGCATGCCAAACCACTGCATCGGCGACAGGCGCTCCTGATGAATAAGAAAATGCAGGCCAAGCGCGGAAAACAGCGGCGCGGTGTACAAAAACACCGCCATATGTGAAGCACTGGTGTAACGCAGCCCCTCGGAGACAAAAAAGAACTCCAGCGCAAACAATCCCCCCACGCTCAAACCGGCGCACAGCGTAGCGCGATCCCAGGTGAAGCGTTCGCCGCGGCAGCGCGCCAGCAGATAAACCCCCAGCGCGGCGAGACCCGAGCGAATGGCAATCTGCAGCACCGCCGACATGTCCGACTCTGCCGCCTTGATCGCCACCTGCTGCATCCCCCAGATGGCGCATAGCATCACCATGGCGGCGGCAGCTCTGCCGTCGATACCAATTCTTGCATTCATAATAAGTTCTCGCCGCCGTTGGAATAATAACAGGCTGCCGTCGTCTTATTCTTTATAAACCACGATTTCCTGATAAAGTTTAATAACCTCACCATCGCTGTCTACGGCGTCGGTATATTCGGTTTGCTGCGCCAAATGAATCACCTTCCATCCTTTACGCGCCAGTTCAGGGATCGTCAGGTGCCCCACGCCGCGGCAGGTAAACAGGGTATCGTCGGACAACCTGAGTTTGCTAACCTCAGCATAATCATAAGCTTGAGAATGGCAAACGTGCGACTCCGCCGCCATCGCCGGTAATGAAAACAACCCCACTAACAACATTAACAGGTTTCTCATGGCGACCTCCCAATCGCTTATTTATCCCGACCGATTACGCAGCCAAAGGTCAACGTTAATACGGCGGTGACAGGCTAAAATCAATTATCTCTTGCACGGTTGAAATTACAGGCAGGCGCCGGTGGCTGACAAATGAAAAATATAAACCTTGGCGTTAAATGAATTCATCCAAGCGGAGAGGCATGCATAGCGCCCGTTTTCGCCGCACGAAATGGTCAAAAACCGGCCAATAATTAGCAAGAAAAGTAATTATTTATCTCGTCGTTTATGTTACAAATGCCGCCCGCCGCGAAAACACTAAAAAACACCGTCAAAATGCGCAAAAACGCAGCTTTTTGCGCAAAACATCGGCATGGCGGCGCTGATGGGGGCGGTCATACATAAAACAGGGATAACACATGGCAATGAAATTGCGCGTAGTGACTCAGGCAGTGGCGCTGGGTCTGGCGATCGGCAGTGCGTCGTTCGCCGCTCAGGCGGAAATCACCCTGCTGAAGCAAGATCCGCAGGCCGGCGATCCGCTCAGCCGCCTGAACTTCACCGTTGGCGGCAGCATCCGTCCGCAGTTCAACAACATGACGGGCGACGGTGACAAGGGCTCCTACAAGCGTAACGGCTTCGACGGCGGCACCCGTTTCCGTTTCGCGGCGGACTACTACCTGTTCGACGATATCAGCTGGATCAGCTACTACGAGCTGGGTGTGAACATTCCGGCGCTGTTTGACTGGGATCATCACTATGCCGACGGCGCGCGAAACACCAGCCGCCGCATGCTGTATACCGGCCTGAAGAGCAAAACCTGGGGACAGATGACCTTCGGCCAGCAGAACAGCGTTTACTATGATGTCGTCGGTGCCAAAACCGACATCTGGGACTACGACATGCTGGCTCAGGCGCCGGGCAACGGCATCAACGGCGACTACGACGGCTCTTACCGTTCACGCAAAATGCTGAAGTACAAAAATAGCTTCGGCGATGCGGACGTTTACGCTTCGTACCTGTTCAGCGACAGCGACTACCTGCCGGGCAACGGCCTGCGCTATAAGCGCAAAGGCGGCGGCTCACTGGGCGTGGATTACCACATTACTCAGGATCTGACCTGGGGCACCGCCTGGAACTACACCCGCGCCGAAATGCGCAACCCGTCCACCAGCGGCAGCAAAAGCTACGACCAGAACATCGTCGGCACCGCCATCAGCTGGAAACCGGACAACTGGACGCTGACCTTCGGCGGCGGTTACTACCACGACTTCCTGACCACCAAGAAAGCCGACATCAACAATTACTTCGCCGGCGACGCGTGGGGCATCGAGTACCTGGCCGGTTATACCGTGCCGGTTGGTCAGTACGCGGTGAAATCGGTGATGCCGTACTTCATGGGCGATCGCCTGGAATACGTCACCGGCCGCAACTACCAGCGCATCGACAACGGCCTCGGGGTTACCGTGCAGTTTGACTACGGCTTCCGCGTTGACGTAGAGCATGTGCTGACATCGAGCACCGACAACCTCGGCGATATGACCGTGGTGCGTCTGCGCTACGACTTCTGATTGCTCAGAACGTAAAAAAGGCCGCGCAAGCGGCCTTTTTCGTTGATTGAAGCAGCGTCAGAAACCGCCGCGCGCCGAGCGCCCAACCGCTTCGCCCAACTGCCACACCGCCATGGCGTAGTGGGTGCTGTGGTTATAGCGGGTGATGACGTAGAAGTTCGGCAAGCCGTACCAATACTGGTAGCCGGTGCCAACGTCCAGCCGCAGCAGGCTGGCCTCCTGATTATCGCCGAGCGAACCCTGTGGGCTTAGGCCAGCTTCCGCCAGCGCGGCAACCGAATAGCGAGTCTTGAAGCCGTTTTCCAGCCCCGGCGCCTGGCCGTTGGCCTGGATGGCGACCGGTTCGCCTTTGGACCACCCGTGCGCCTTGAAGTAATTGGCCACGCTGCCGATGGCATCGACCGGATCCCACAGGTTGATATGACCATCGCCGTTAAAGTCGACCGCATAGCTTTTGAAGGAGGAAGGCATGAACTGCCCGTAGCCCATCGCGCCGGCGAAGGAGCCACGCAGCTCGAGCGGATCGTCGCCTTCGGTGCGCGACATCAGCAGGAAGGTTTCCAGCTCACCGGCGAAGTAATCGGCGCGGCGCGGATAGTCAAAGGCCAGCGTCGCCAACGCATCGATAATGCGGGTTTTACCCATTACGCGGCCCCAGCGGGTCTCCACGCCGATAATCCCCACGATGATCTCCGGCGGCACGCCGTACACCTGCCAGGCACGCTGCAGCGCATCCTGATATTGGTTCCAGAACACCACGCCGTTCTGCACGTTATCCGGCGTAATAAATTTGTTGCGATAGCGCAGCCAGGAGCCATTCGGCCCGGTTGGCCCCTGGGTAGACGGCGTCGGCGCTTGCCTGTCCATCAGCCGCAGCACCGAATCCAATCGTCGGGCCTGCGCCAGCACATCGTGCAGCTGCTGCCGATCAAAGCCGTGTTCCTGCACCATCTTATCGATAAAGCGCGCGGTATTCGGGTTATTGGCGAAATCCCCCCCCAGCGGCGCGCCGCTGTGCGCCGGGCTCAGCAAAAAGCCGCCTTTTACCGGGGCGTTCTGCGGCGTAGCGGTGGTACTGGGTTTCGGCGTGCTGCTACAGGCAGCAAGCAAGGTAATCAGCGGTAAAAGCGCAACCAGGTGACGCATCGGATATCCATATAGCCATGCAAGAGATAAGTGAGAGTTATGTTAATGCATTGTTCGGTGCGAACAAACAGGATTATGTCGCCAATTACCGCCTCAGGTAGCCAAACGTGCCAAATTGTGACGTTTTACGTGATGGAAGGACGCCTGAGGCGGTCACGCTGAATCTCAACCGCGAATAAATGATAATAATTATCACCTTGACGCTCCCGGTTACCCGGATAAAATGCCCCGCTGTTTGCCCTGCTTACCGCCAGACGGCGATTCATCGCCATTATCGCGACAACGGACTGTTATGGAATCTCTCGGACAACTCGCTAAAGGCCTCTATCGTGGGCGCGTCTCGCGCAAAACCTTTATTTTTTCGCTGGCCATCTTCGCCATCGGCATCGCGCTGCTGTCGTTTCTGTCGACCTATCTGGACAAAAATCATTTTCGCGCCCATGCACACAGCGATACCGCCGAATTCGTCGCGGTGCTGCTGTATCTGCTGTGCATTATGGTGTGGGCGCTGTTCTGCTTCGGTCTGGTGACGTGGTTCATGGCCAAAACCGCGTTCCGGTTCAACGATATCGGTCTGCCCGGTTGGGCGCTGGCCGTGGCGTGCTATGTGTGTTCGGTGCTGAACAATTACTCCCCTGGCCCGGTGGCCCGCTGGCTGCCGCTGTTCAGTCTGGCGGGGATGATCTGCGCCCTGCTGTTGCCGCCCGACGGGCTGCGCCGCAAGCCGGACGGCAACGCTGACGACTAACGCAGCTGCACCACCTTGTTCGCTGCCGGTTCGGCCGCCGTCAGCCTGCCGCTGACCTGGCTGATGCCGCCGCCGCTGTTATGGGACACCACGGCGATCGGCAAACGCCGCAGCTGCCGGGTCAGCTCCGGCGTGATATAGCCGATGTGGGTGTTCTGTTGCTGTTTCCGCCAGCGGCCAGCGGCCCTGCGGCGGGAGAAATACTGGTTGTATTTGGCCCAGGCGATCAACGTGACGGCATTGAACAACGCCACAATGATATACAGCGAGATCACCTCCAGCAGCGACAGGGCAGAACCCACCCCGTGCTGATCCATCACCGACATCAGGCCGCGGCTGAACAGATAAAGGAAGCCGCACCAGGCGAAAAGCGTCAGCAGGCTGTCTACCACGCGCGGCAGCAGGCCGCGTTCGGAATAAATCAGGACATCTGTCATTCTTTGATCCTCCCAATGCCCCGATCGGGGCTGATCCAGCGCGCACGCCCGCGCCGAGCTTTCAACATGACTTTGGAAAACGCCACCAGCGTGGTCAGCAGGCTGAGCAGCCAATACACCAGCGGATACCAGATGATCCAGAACAGCGAGCGGCCGAAGCCCTTCTCATAGCGCTTCTCCAGCAGCAGGCTAACGGTGAACTGCAGCAGGCACACCACGCCCAGCACCAAGCCGGTAAACGCCGGCGTCAGCAACGAGTGAATGCGGATGCCCTCCGGCAGCGGCACCGCCAGCCCGGCCAGGAAAATCAGCACGCTGACCAGGTAAGTGAACGCCCACAACGTAGAAAGGCAATACTCGGCGAACAGCAGCCACATATGCCGGTGCTCCCAGGCCCACAGGTTGCGCAGATTCTTTAAAAACACCTCGGCGCCGCCCTGCGCCCAGCGCAGGCGCTGCTTCCACAGCCCTCGCAGGGTCTCTGGCATCAGGATCCAGCACAGCGCCCGCGGTTCGAAGAAGATAGCCCAGTGCTTGAGCTGTAGCTTCCAGCTGATGTCGATGTCTTCGGTGATCATGTCCTGGCTCCAGTAGCCGACATCGGTAAGCGCTTGCTTACGAAACGCGGCCACCACGCCGGAAATGGTGAACAGGCGGCCATAGACGCGCTGCGTGCGCTTGATAAGGCCGATGATCGACGAAAACTCGCCGACCTGGATGCGGCCGATCAGCGTGGAGCGCGTGCGGATGCGCGGGTTGCCGGTCACGGCGCCGACGTGCGGATTGGCCAACAGCGGCGCCACCAAATAGGCCGCCGCATCGCGATCCAGCAGCGCATCGCCGTCGATGCACACCAGAAACTCGCTGCGCGCCGCCGCCGCGCCCGCCTGCAGCGCGATCGCTTTGCCCTGATTTTGCGCCAGATGGATCACCCGCAGGCGGGGGAACTCCAGCGTCAACTGATCCAGCACCTCGGCGGTGTCATCGCTGGAACCGTCGTTGATGGCGATCACTTCGATATTTTCATAGCGCTGCGCCATCGCCGCCGAAATGGTTTCACGCGCGTTCAATCCCTCGTTGAAACAGGGGATCAGCACGCTGATCGACGGGTTGCCCGGCAGCACCGGCGCGGGCATGTCCGGGCTCCAGCGCCAGTGGCGCTCGCGGTGCAGCCAGAAATAGATGCCGCCGGCGATCCAGATACCGGACATGAACAGCGGCCAGAAAAACACGAAGTTGAGCAGCACTTCGCCAGTAAACAGCAGGACGATGCCGAAAGGCACGCTCAACACCAGACACAGGATAAATAAGGCAATTAAACGATCGGTCATGGCAGTGGGAACCAGGCTGAGGACAACACCGGGCGAACGGCATCCAGCTTAGGCCGATCGTCGAGGAAGTTGTCGGGGTAATAACCAAAGCTCTGAGCGCCATTGCGCTGCAGGCGACGCATCCATTCGGCCAGCAGTTGACCGTCATCCAGGCTGATCCGGCGCTCCTTGCGCCAGTCGACGGCCTGCAACTCAAACACCGTTTTATCGAGCGCGCCGGGGTAAACGGCCACTTTGCCCACCAGTTGATCCAGCCAGCGGCCGCTGTCGGCGCGCGACACGTTTTCCATCAGCGGCATCGCCATCGGCGCCACCCAGTCGTAGGCCTGCAGGAAATCCGCCAGATTCTGGCCGAACCAGGCTTCGCTGGCAGGATCGAGCACCGGCATCGCATAGATGTTGCGCGCGGTTTGCACCTGCGGGCCGCGGATCGCCCGCACCCGCTCGGTCAGCGACTGGGTAAATGCGATCAGCGCCCGGCTCTTGAAGCGCGTCCAGCGCGCCATCGCCTGCGGATCCTGGCGTATCGCCGCCACTGAATCGGCGAAGCCGGCCTGGCGGTAGGCCGCAACGGCGTCGGGGCCAGCGTCTTCGAAGTCCGACAGCAGGGCATCGTCGTGGAACAGTATCCCTTTAAAGGTGGCGTGGGCCGCCAGATCCTCGTAGATCTCACCGATGCGCTGGCGCGCCACAGCGCTGAACGGCGACAGGCGGCGGTACTGCTTGTCGTCTACCGACAGCTGCCCGCTTTGCGGATCGAGGCGCTGTACGCGCGGCACGTCAGAGCCCAGCTCGAACGCCAGCACCGGCATCCAGGCATACACGGCCACGCCGGTGCGCGAAGAGAGCTGCCAGGAGACCCGGTTGAACAGGTCGGCCTTCATCGGCAGCCAGCGGTTGGGGAAATAGAGCTCGCGCACGTTGCCGTCGCCTTTTGGATCGGCGAACGCCTGCAGGAAAACGGTATTGATGCGCAGGTCGTAGATGCGCTGGATCAACTTGTCGAGGTTTTTGGCCTGCTGCTGCGGATCGGGATCGTAGAGGTAGTCGAGATCGACGTGCGCCACCCGCATGATCTGCCGGTTCTGTATCTGCGTCAGCTGCTGGGCGAAGCTCGTCAGCGACGGATTGCCGGCCACCAGCATGCGCGGCACGTTCTCAGGCGCGTTGACGTCTCCCAGCCCGTTCTCCAGCGTCAGCGCCATGCGGTAACCGTGCTTGCGCGCGATGTCCAGTGCCACGCCGCCGGCCGCGCCGTAAGGCCAGACCCACACGCGCGGCGCCTTACCGGTGGCGGCGGTGATGCGCTGGGTTATCAACGCCACGTCCTTCTCGATACGTTGGCGATATTCCGCCTCGCTTTCGTAGCGGCCCTGTTTGGCGTCATACAGCCGATTAGCGACCGCCGGTTCGGTATTGCCCTGCGGGTTGGCGATGCCGCCGTAATGCGACGCGTAGGTGTGTGCGCCGATCTCCACCAGCCCGGAGTCCGACACCTCCCGCACCTGCTGCCAGGTGAGGAAGCGATCGCGCGGCGTCATCAGGCCGCCGAAGTCGACCGGCTTGCCGGCCGGCGCATCCAGCCAGACGCCGACCGGCGCCAGCACCGCCGGCCAGTTGTAGGCCTTCAGCAGCGGGAAGACCCGGCTGTAGAAGCTGCGGTAGCCGTCGTCGAAGGTCAGCAGCACCGCCTTGTTCGGCAACGCCGGGCCGCCGTTTTGCGCCTGCAGGATCTGCTCGACCGACACCGGCTGGTAGCCGTTTTGCTTCAGCCAGGCGAACTGTTCGTTGAGCGCGCTGGTGCGCACCGACATGTAGCGCTGGTCCGCCGCGCCGTCTTCCACGTCGTGATACGCCAGCACCGCGTAACGGTTGGCCGGCCACGGGCGTTCCATCGGCCCCACGGGGCGCTCCGCCGGCGGCGTGAAGCGCGGCACGTCCACCTGGCTGCAGGCGGTGGTCAGCAACGCGGCCAACACGAAAAGCGAGGATCGAATAAGCATGATTATTCCTTTAAAAACGATAATTCAGATCAAACGTCACGCCGATGTTCCGCTCGCGTTTGCCGTCGTACGGATGCTTCTCAAACTGCAGCATCGCGCCGGCGTCCAACACCCCGTTCCAGCTGATGCGCTGGCCGTAACCCAACTGGGTGATCGGCTTGCGCGCATAGTCCCGCTGCCAATAGCTGCCGGCACCGGCCTGGAACTGCTGGCTCCACTCGGTCTGATAATGGCGATACAGAGTGTGATCGAGCGTTAACGACGGCAGCAGCGTGAAGTCGCGCTTCGGGTTGTAATACGGCACGTTCTCCTGGCTGTTGCGACTGCCGGACAGCGTCAGGTTCATGTCCAGCCGATAGCGGGCGCCGGCGAGCAGCCGTTGCCGCCCTTCTAGGCCGTATTCCAGCCGGTTGTTGCCGTCCGAGAAGTGCGAAGGCGCCACGCTGGCACGCAGCTCGCGGCTTTCGTTCTGCTGCCAACGCAGCCACAGGTTACCGCCGTTGGCGCTGATGCCGTTGGTCAACGCACGCAGCGGCGTCTCGGCCGACAGCCGCGCCACCGAACCGCCGAGGCGCCATTGATCATTCAGGTCATACCAGGATGAGAGACGCAGGCCGAGCTCATTGCCGTGGCCGTAGTTGCGGTTGGCCACCTCGGCCTCCAGCCACAGATCGCGCGAGCGCCACTCGGCGCCGGCGCTGAGATCGCGATTGATGCCCTTGCCCTCCTCGAACTGGCCGGTGTTGAATCCCCAGCCGGTGAACAGCCGCCAGTTGTCGTCGATCGGCGGTGAATAGAGCGCGGCGTGAATGCCGAAATCGTGGCTGCCGCTGACCGGCCCGTCTGAATCGATGCCCTGATTGCCGCTGATGCGCAGTTCAGACATGTGGTGAATGCGGCGCGAACGCTCGAGCTGCTGAGCGGCGACGCTTTCCGGCGCGCGCTGGATGACATCGTCGGCCAGCAAATCGAGCTGCCGCCACGCCTGCAACTCCTGAGCGACATAGCCCTGCTGGATCTCCAACGGCAGGCTGCGCGGCTCCAGCCCTTCCACCTGCTTCAGCTCCTCCTCCGCGCGGCGCGGCCAGCCGCGCGCCAAATAAACGCTGGCCAAGGAGATGCGCAGACCCTGATTGCCCGGCGCCGTGCGCGCCAGATGGGTCAGCTGCCGTTCGGCCTCGGCCAGATCGCGTTGATAAACCCGCGACTGCGCCAACAGCGATTGGCCGACCAGCCAGTCATCGTTGTAGGCCAGCGTCGGCAGCTGGTACAGGCGGGTCGCGTAGGGATAGCGCTGGCTGACGCGCTGCGCCAGCAGCGCCGCCTGATCGATGCGTTCGTTCTCCGCCTGCGCGTAAAACAGATCGGTTTCGTCTTCGGCGGTCACCGCCTGCGGTGCGGCGGCGTTCAGGCGGCCGAAAATGGCCTGCGCCTTGTCCGGCTGCTGCAGATAGAGGTAGGCGGACGCCGCCCAGCGCTGGGCATAATCCGGCACCGTGCGCCCTTCCGCCTGCAGGGTTTGATACTCGCTCACCACGTCGGCCATTCGATAACGCGCCAGCAGCGCGCCAAGGCGATCGATACGCGCCTGTTGATAGCTGTCCTGCGCCTCCGGCAGCGGCCGCCACTGCGTCAGCAGTTGGTCATAGCGCGCCAGCGCGCGATCGGCGATGACGAAACGTTCCTGTTCGCCGCGAGCATCGATAAACGACAACCGCACCAGCTCGGCGGCTTCATCCGCCTGCAGGCGCCGCTGCTGCACGGGCGGCAATGTCAGCCCCTGGCTTTCACGCAGTGCCGGATCCGCAACCCGATTCGCCGCCAGCAGCGTCACGTAATAAGCCTGAATTCCGGTGTCGGACGGCGTCAGCGCACGGGCATGGGTAACGTTTTCCAGCGCCGCCCAGCTGCGGCCGGCGGTCTGGTCCACATAGGCGCGCGTCAGATACCACGTTGCCGGCTCCAGCAGCTTCTCCGCTTTTGCTGCTTCCGTTTGCGCCTGCACATCCTGCCCGGCATCCGCCAGCGTCATCACATAGCCGCGCTGCAGACCGCCGTCGGCGGGAGCGAGCTGCAACGCCGCACGCCACAGGCGCAGCGACGGTTGCCACTGCTTCAGGTTGCGATAGGCGCGGGCCGCCGTCGCCAGACTGGCGCTATCCCGCTGCAGCGCGGCGCCGTCGGCACGCCAAAGCGCGACCACCTCTTCATCGTGGCCGGCCCAGCCGGCCACCTGGATATAATCGGCTCGCTGCTGCAGGCTCAACCCCTCCCGAGCGCGCCGCTGCGATAAATACGCCAGCACCGGCGCGGTATCACCCGACCTGGCCTGACGGATCAGTGCGTCATAGCGTTCATCCGCCAGCGCGGCGGCCGGCAGGGATAAACCGATAAACAGCAATGACGCCGCATATTTGGTGGCGTGGCGTTCGGTAAAGCGTAATGAACGCGAGTTAACTTTAGGCACGAGGCATTCCTTTAATCCGTGAGCTGCTGTCCTGGCAAAGTGGAAATGCGAGCAGGCACCCGAAAAATCGGCTAAGGCCGTCGGGTAATAAGCATGGAGTAATGAATATTTCTGTCTGGCGCACGCTTAAATAGAATCGAATGCGCCTTTGCCTAAAAAGAGTATTTTATAAATCTGCCGATGAATACCGCAGCCAGGTGATATCTGAATAAAAATGGAATTTCACAATTGTTAATAAGTGAAATAATAAAAATTAAACCCATAAAAATCATAAACATAAATTTATATCATAATCAATATTCTTACTTTCACTCTACCATGTGAAATTGTATAAAAACCGGTGTGATATTTGATTTTAATTATCATTATCACCCATCGACAGGGTTATTAATCCAAGTGACTAATTAAATAATCTTTCTTGCCGGCAAAAATAATAAGAATATTGCTCACCAGAAAATTAAATTTGCCTGCTAATAATTATTGCTTTCAATTTAAATTCCCCTACGGCTACGTTCCTGCTGGCTATCTCCCGGACATGCCGTCACAATAGCGCCTCATTCAGATTTTCATCAGGGATCGCCATGTTCAGCCACTACCCCGCCCATTACCTCTTCGACCGCGACAGCGACGCCTGGCAGATCGGTTTCCACGACTTCCCCGAGTGGCAATCGGCCTGCTATAAACGCGAAGACATCGAGCTGGAAGCGCAGGAAAGCCTGCTGGCCGCCATCGCCGCCGCGATGGACGAAGGGCTGCCCCTGCCCGCCCCTTCCCCTCTGCAAACCGATGACTTGAGGGTACACCTGCCGGCGCTGGTGGCGCTGAAGATCGAGCTGCACAACGCCATGCTGCGCAAAAACATCGGCAAAGCGGCGCTGGCGCGCCAGCTGGGATTCAACGGCGGGCAAATGGAGCGGTTGCTGGATATCGGCTACGCCTCGAAGGTTGAAGCGCTGGAACAGGCGCTGTATCTGTTGGGCTATGAAGTGCGCGTGACAATAAGCGAAGTTTGCCAATAAGTTAGCTGCAGGTAAGCAAAATATTATCCGCAAGGGCTAAATTTTCCCCAGTTGGCGCCGATGTGATCGTTACCTAATCACTTGTCGCAACAACGAAGGCTAAAAATGGAGTGGAGTCGCCGTCATATTTGGGCCGTTATTCTGCTGTCTTGTCTCGTTTTTTGGGCCATTTTGGTGACCGGCATCAACGCCCTCGCCTGAGCGCCTGCCACCGCATTGCCACCCCCCGATTTTGCAGCCCGCCACGGCGGGCTACTTCCTGTCGCTTGCCGATGAAAAGCGTTATAAAACAGCACAGGCAGGTCAAAAAACAGCCAAAAATTGTGATCAAAAACACAGTATTGAAATCAGACCAGTATTGAGAGTACATTAGCGCCGATCCTGTCGCGGTTCAGATTTTACCTCACGGAGCATGAGGCGCGACAACCGGACAACCCGCGCTCGAGGACGTTGTTCTTTCGCTTGGAAGAACCCGCCCGACAAGCTGGTTGCCCATAAAATACTCAGCACAACAATCGGGATCATTGCTGGCGAGGACTCCAGACAGGAGTTGTTCAGTGAAATATTTTTTGATGGGCGTGTCATTCATGCTGGTTGCCTGGGTTGGCACCTTCATGTTGATGGTTGCCTGACCAGGAATACAGCCAAAGGGACGCGCAAGCGTCCCTTTGTCGTTTCAGTCTACGATTATTTTCCCGGCATCATGCGGCGCAAGGTGTCGTCCTTACGCAGGTAGTGGTGATACAGCGCCGCCAGCGCATGCGCGCCAATGATAAAGTAGCCGATGTTGGCCAACGTCTCATGCACCGTTTTGACCAACTTGCGCATCACCGGATCCGGCGTCACCCATTGCGGTACCGGCCATCCCAGCAACGTCCACGATTTTCCGCCGTAGGCTAGGGTTAACATCCCCAGCAGCGGCAACATCAAGAACACTACGTACAGCAGCCAATGGAAGATCTTGGCGCCCACTTCCTGCCATTCGGCCAACGGTGGCGTGGTCGGCGGCGCCGCGTGAAAGGTGCGCACCGCCAATCGAATCAGCATCAGGGCAAAGACCGACACCCCAAAGTTAAAGTGCAGATTTTTGACCATCGGCGCCCACTCGTCCGGCACCGAATCCTTCAGCAACATCGCCGCATAGGTGAGGATCACCATCAGCAACGTCAGCCAATGTAAAACGATTTGCGATCGCGCGTAGCGGTTGCTCATACACTCTGTCCAAAAAATAAAACTCAGCGTAGTCGAGCATAATGGGGAAATAATGAAGAAAACCTTGGGTCGGAAAAAAATAAGGCCGGGCGGGCGCCCGGCCTGACGGGATTATTTGGCGCCGCCGCCTTTGCCCGGCTTCAGCAGTCCGTCTGCGCGGAACATCGCCTTGATGCCGCGCACCGCCTGACGAATACGGTCCTGATTCTCGATCAGCGCGAAACGCACATGAGTATCGCCGTAATCGCCGAAGCCGATGCCCGGTGAGACGCAAACCTTCGCTTCCGCCAGCAGACGCTTGGCGAACTCCAGCGAGCCGAGGTGGGCATAAGGTTCGGGAATTTTCGCCCACACGTACATCGACGCCTTCGGATTTTCCACCATCCAGCCGGTCTCATGCAGCCCCTTCACCAGCACGTTGCGGCGCTGCCGATACTGTTCGGCGATATCGCGCACGCACTGCTGATCGCCTTCCAGCGCGGCGATGGCCGCCACCTGCAGCGGCGTGAAGGTGCCGTAGTCGTGATAACTTTTGATGCGCGCCAACGCGCTGACCAGCTCGGGGTTACCGACCATGAAACCGATGCGCCAGCCGGCCATGTTGTAGCTTTTCGACAGGGTGAAGAACTCCACCGCAATGTCTTTCGCCCCCGGCACCTGCATGATCGACGGCGCTTTCCAGCCGTCATAGACGATGTCGGCATAGGCCAGATCGTGGATCACCAGCACGTTGTACTGCTTGGCCAGCGCCACCACCCGTTCGAAGAAATCCAGCTCCACGCACTGCGCGGTCGGGTTGGACGGGAAGCCGAGGATCATCATTTTCGGACGCGGAATGGTTTCCCGAATGGCGCGCTCCAGCTCACCGAAGAAATCCACGCCGTCCACCAACGGCACCGAACGCACCTGTGCGCCGGCGATCACCGCGCCGTAAATGTGGATCGGGTAGCTGGGGTTCGGCACCAGCACGGTATCGCCGTGATCGAGGGTCGCCAGCATCAGGTGCGCCAGCCCCTCTTTCGAACCGATGGTGACGATGGCTTCGCTTTCCGGATCGATATCCACCTGATAACGATCGGCATACCAGCGCGAGATGGCGCGGCGCAGGCGCGGAATGCCACGCGAGGTGGAGTAACCGTGGGTGTCGTCGCGCTGGGCGACGGCGCACAGTTTTTCCACGATGTGCGGCGGAGTCGGGCCGTCGGGGTTACCCATGCTGAAGTCGATAATATCCTCGCCGCGACGGCGTGCGGCCATCTTCAGTTCGGCGGTGATGTTGAATACGTAAGGGGGAAGGCGTTCAATGCGCGTGAAACGGCGCTGTGGACTGTTATCAGCCATAGGGGATTCCTCGATAAACGTTAGCGCCCGGACCGTCCGAGCGACGCTGGCCAGCGAACTGACCGAATATCGAACATAGCGCAGCGCCGACGAGCTTGTCGATACCCGGCGCGATATTTTTATTTGCCGCCCTGAAACTCCGCCGCCAGCAGCCCGAACAGCCAGTCGTCTCGCCACTCTCCCGCCAGGCGGAAGTTATCGCGCAGCGTGCCTTCCAGCTGAAAACCGCACGACTCCAGCAGACCGCGCGAGGCGAGGTTGCCGGAGGTCACGGTAGCGGTCAGCTTGTGAAAACCGCAGGCGTTCACCGCAAAATCCAGCACCGCCCGCAGCGACTCCTTGCCATAGCCCTTGCCCTGCCCGGCAGGCAAACTGCCGTATCCCACCTCCGCTTGCCGATACGGCAGCCACTGCGGGCGAAAGCCGGTAATGCCCACCGCCTCCCCGCTGTGCTTCTCACGCATCACCAGGCACAGCCACTGATCGCCGTGTTTGTCCCAGGCCGGCAGCCGCGCGTCGAAACGCTCGCGGATCGCCGCTTCGCTGAGCGGATCGGCGATATAGCGGATCACCTCAGGATCCTGGTAAAGGCGCAGAAACAGCGGCCAGTCCTCGGCGGTTATCGACTGTAAGTGCAGACGTTCAGTGACCAGCTTCATAAAATCTCCGAAAAACGAAAAAGAGGAACTTACGAATGAAAGATATCTCTTTATTTTCCCCGATTGGTTGCCGATAATCATTCACGTTAAAACCACAAAACCATAACGTCTTGCCCGATTCCCTACAACTGCCCGCCGCAGTCACTCACGCGGCACCAGGAGAACACTATGGCCTCTTTAGTCATCGACGATATTCCGCAGGCGATTGTTAACGTCAAGCGCCAGCTGCGCCAGGCATTGCCGAACTACCGCGAAGTCTTTCAGGCGCTGGAAGAGAACATCCGCGGCCAAGTCGAACAGATCCGACGCGAGCTGGCCGCCGGCCACAATCCGGTGCCGCAGATCGACGCGGAAGATATCCTGCAGCAACGCGTCAGCGAGCAGCACATAGCGCTGATCAAGCAGCGCGGCGCCTGCGCCATTCGCGGCGTGTTTCCGCGCGCCAAAGCCGAGGGCTGGAATCGCGAAATCGGCGACTACCTCGAGCGCAACAACTTCGTCGAGCGGTTGAAAAACGCCGCCGAAGACAACTATTTCGGCAAGCTGGCCGCCAGCAAGCCGCAAATTTACGGCATCTATTGGTCGAAACCGCAGGTTGAAGCGCGGCAGGATGCGCGCATGCACGCAGTGCAGGTGTTCCTCAACAGCCTGTGGGCCACCGAGAGCAACGGCAAACAGCATTTCGATCCGACCCGCGTCGCCACCTACGCCGATCGCACCCGCCGCCGCCCGCCGAACTCCTCGTCGCTGGGCCTGTCGCCGCACGTCGACAGCGGCACCATCGAGCGCTGGCTGGACGAAAACTTCCGCTATGTGTATCGCCACGTGTTCTCCGGCGACTGGCAACAGTACGACCCCTTCGCCGCCGACGGCCGCACCGAGGTGCGCGAGATAGCCTCCCCGGCGGTCTGCTCGATGTTCCGCACCTTCCAGGGCTGGACGGCGCTGACGCCGCAGCGCACCAACGCCGGCACGCTGAACCTGGTGCCGATCGCCAACGCCATGGCCTACGTGCTGCTGCGCGCGCTGCAGGACGACGTCGCCGACGACGATCTGTGCGATGCGGCGCCGGGCCGCGCGCTGTCGATCTCGGAAAAATGGCATCCCCTTTTATTAAGTGGGATTTCCCCTATTCCCGACCTAGAGCCGGGCGACACGGTATTTTGGCATTGCGACGTGATCCACGCGGTGGAGAACGAGCATAACGGCAAGTTCGACAGCAACGTGATGTACATCGCCGCCGCACCGGGCTGCGCGAAAAACGACGCCTACCTGCAGCGCCAACTGCCGAGCTTTATCGACGGCAGAACGCCGCCGGACTTCGCTCCCGACGACTTCGAAGTGGATTTTGACGGCCGCGCCACCGCCGATCTGCTGACGCCGCTGGGCAAAACGCAGCTCGGCATGCGCTGACCGCCGGCCTGAGCCACGGGCCTTTCTCGCTGTGGTATACTGCCGCCATCCGTAGGCCGCAGCGAGAACCCGTCGTGCACCCTTTTTTTGAAATGCTGTTGGCGGTGTTTGATCGCGCCGCGCTGATGTTGATCTGTCTGTTTTTCCTGACCCGCACCCGGCTGTTCCGCCAACTGCTGCAAAAAGAAGATCATACGCCGCTCGAACTCGGCATCGTCACGGCGATCTTCTCACTGTTTGCGCTGTTCAGCACCTATTCCGGCATCAACGTTGAGGGATCGCTGGTCAACGTGCGCGTCATCGCCATCATGGCCGGCGGCATCCTGTTCGGCCCCTGGGTGGGGATCGTCACCGGCATCATCGCCGGTGTGCACCGCTACCTGATCGACATCGGCGGCATCACCTCGGTGCCCTGCCTTATCACCAGCATCATCGCCGGCATCAGCGCCGGCTACATCAATCTCAAGGTGAAAAAAGAGCAGCGCTGGCGCGCCGGCATCGTCGGCGGCATGCTGTGCGAATCCCTCACCATGCTGCTGATCGTGCTGTGGGCCAAACCGACCGAGCTCGGGCTGGATATCGTGTCGCAGATTGCCCTGCCGATGATCCTCGGCACGGTGTGCATCGGCCTGATCGTGCTGCTGGTGCAGAGCGTCGAAGATGAAAAAGAGGTGATCGCCGCGCGTCAGGCCAAGCTGGCGCTGGATATCGCCCACAAGACGCTGCCCTATTTCCGCAATATCAACAGCGAATCGCTGGCCACCATCTGCGATATCATCCGCCAGGACATCCGCGCCGATGCGGTGGCGATCACCGATACCCATCAGGTGCTGGCCTACGTTGGCGTGGGGCGCGAAGCCTACCCGATCGGCCGCGAAGGGTTGAGCCGCGTCACCCGCGAAAGCATTCGCCACGGCAAAATCATCATCAAGAACAACCTGGAAAACCCGGCCGCGCCGCAGATCCATTCGCAGCTGGTGGTGCCGCTGTGGGAAAAAGGCGAAGTGACCGGCGCGCTGAAGATTTACTACTGCCACGCCCACCAGATCACCAACACGCTGAAGGTGATGGCGGTCGGGCTGTCGCAAATCATCTCCACGCAGATGGAGGTTTCCCGCATCGAGCACCTGCGCCAGATGGCGGACAAGGCCGAAATGCGCGCGCTGCAGAGCAAAATTAACCCGCACTTCCTGTTCAACGCGCTGAACGCCATCTCTTCCTCTATCCGGCTGAATCCGGACACCGCGCGCCAGCTGATCATCAACCTGTCGCGCTACCTGCGCTACAACCTGGAGCTGAACGACGAGCTGATCGATATCCGCAAGGAACTGCACCAGATTCAGGACTATATCGCCATCGAACAGGCGCGCTTCGGCGCCAAGCTGACGGTGATTTACGACATCGACGACGACGTCTCGGTGCGCATTCCAAGCCTGCTGATCCAGCCGCTGGTGGAGAACGCCATCGTGCACGGCATCCAGCCCTGCAAGGGGAAAGGGGTGGTGGTGATCGCGGTGAAAGATCAGGGCGACCGGGTGAAAATTTCGGTGAAGGACACCGGCCACGGCATCAACCAGGACACCATCGACCGGGTGGCGCGCAACGAGATGCCGGGCCACAATATCGGCCTGCTCAACGTGCATCATCGCGTGTCGTTGCTGTACGGTGAAGGCTTGCATATTCGCCGCCTGGAACCGGGCACCGAAATCGCGTTTTACATCAGCAAAAACGGCGGCAAACTGCATCAGGAACCGAGCGCGCCGCCGATCGGGGAGGCCTCATGAAAGCCATTATCGTGGAAGACGAATTCCTCGCGCAGGAAGAACTCAGCTACCTGATCAAGAAACACAGCAACATCGATATCGTCGCCACCTTTGAGGATGGCCTCGATGTCCTCAAATACCTGCAGACGCACCAGGTCGACGCCATTTTTCTCGACATCAACATCCCGTCCCTGGACGGCGTGCTGCTGGCGCAAAACATCAGCAAGTTCGCCCATCGGCCGTCGATCGTGTTCATCACCGCCTATAAAGAGCACGCGGTGGAAGCCTTCGAGATAGAGGCGTTCGACTATATCCTCAAGCCTTATCACGAAGCGCGCATCGTCACCATGCTGCAAAAGCTGGAGGCATTGCATCAACGCCCCGCCGGCGCGGCCGAGCCGGCCAGCGCGCCAAGCCGCGGCAGCCACAGCATCAACCTGATCAAAGACGAGCGGATCATCGTTACCGACATCAACGATATCTATTACGCCGCCGCCGATGAAAAGGTGACGCGGGTCTATACCCGCCGGGAAGAGTTCGTGATGCCGATGAACATCACCGAGTTTTACGGCCGGCTGCCGGAAGAGCATTTCTTCCGCTGCCACCGCTCTTACTGCGTTAACCTGGCGAAGATCCGCGAGATCGTCCCCTGGTTCAACAATACCTACATTCTGCGGCTGAGCGATCTCGAGTTTGAAGTGCCGGTCAGCCGCAGCAAGGTGAAAGAGTTCCGCAAGCTGATGCGCCTGTAAGCGCTTACCAGCGCGGGCCCGGACGGTAGTAATAGCCCGGCGGCGGCGGTGGCGGCATGCGGTAATGCGGCCGATCGCGCCAGTCGCGCGGCGGCGGCCCGTAGTAGATCACCCGTGGCGGCGGGCCATAGTAGTAACCGCGCGGGCGTTCATACCGGTGGTGATCGGCCCACCAGCGCGGATCGCGCCAGCGATAGCCGTCCCAGTAGTGGCCGCGATTGTCGCGATCGCCGATATGCAACGACAGGCCCGGCACGTTCACGCCGATGGACACATCGGCCTGGCTCGCCAGCGGCAGCGCCAACAGCGCAGCCAGTAACAACAGCGTTTTTTTCATTTCATGGACTCCTGCAGAACGGACCTTGTCCGATCGCAGATAACATAGTCCCGCGCTCACCGCCGCTCTATAGGCGCAATGCCGATTTACGCCTTTCAGACGCATCCTTCACAATTTCACCACAATCGTTCACCGGCGATTAACAATAAATCGTTGATATCTTTGATGTAGATCACGTGTCACCCGCGGCATTTCACGCGCTTTTCGGCGCAAAAACGGCAACTCACGCCGCATAAAATGCATTTCATTCCTTCCGTCGTGCAACTCATTCCCGATCCGCCGTCCACCGGGAGAGCCGGCCATATAATAAGCCCATACCGCGGGAACGTTGATTCACCCCGCAAATTTCAGCCAGCGGCTCACGCCCGGCAACGCACACACAGGAAGGAGACCGGCCATGAACACCAAACCGGCAAATCGCAGCTTAATCGTTCTCGGCACCATCATCTGTCAGATGGGTCTGGGCACCATCTACACCTGGAGCCTGTTCAACCAGCCGCTGGTCGACAAGTTCCATTGGGGGCTGGCGGACGTCGCCACCACCTTCTCCATCACCAGCTTCTTCCTGGCCTTCGCCACGCTGTTCGCCGGCAAACTGCAAGAGCGTTTCGGCATCCGCAACCTGACGCTGTGTGCCGGCATTCTGGTCGGCCTGGGCCTTATCGCCAGCGCCCACGTCAGCTCGCTCGACATGATCTACCTGCTGGCCGGCGTAGTGGTGGGCTTTGCGGTCGGTATCGCCTACATCTCCACCCTGTCCAACCTGATTAAGTGGTTCCCGGCCAACAAAGGCCTGATTTCCGGCATCTCCGTCGGTGCCTTCGGCAGCGGCAGCCTGCTGTTCAAATACGTCAACGCCGCCCTGATCGCCGACGTCGGCGTTTCCGGCGCCTTCTTCTACTGGGGTGTCATCGTGATGGGCCTGATCGTCGTCGGTTCGCTGCTGCTGAAAGAGCCGGTGCTGGCGACCCGCACCGCACAGCAAGGCGCCAACGGCCTGGGCAACGACTTCAGCGTGCGCCAGATGCTGGCCACCAAAGAAGCCTACCTGCTGTTCACCATCTTCTTCGCTGCCTGCATGAGCGGTCTGTACCTGATCGGCATCGTGAAAGACATGGGCGTTCAGCTGGCCGGGATGGACTTGGCTACCGCCGCCAACACCGTATCCGCCGTCGCTATCTTCAACACCGCCGGCCGCATCATCCTGGGCACGCTGTCCGATAAAGTGGGCCGTATGCGCGTCATCAGCTTCACCATGCTGGTTACCGTGCTGGCGATTGTCGCACTGAGCTTCATGACGCTGAACCACACGCTGTTCTTCATCTGCGTCGGTGCAGTAGCCTTCTGCTTCGGCGGCAACATCACCGTGTTCCCGGCGATTGTCGGCGACTTCTTCGGCCTGAAAAACCACAGCAAGAACTACGGCATCATCTACCAGGGCTTCGGCCTGGGCGCGCTGGCCGGTTCGTTCGTCGCCAAATACTTCGGCGGCTTCCACGCCACCTTCATGGTGATTGGCGTCCTGTCCGCCGCCTCCCTGCTGATTACGCTGTTCATCAAAGCGCCGAAAGCAGTGGAAGTGGAAACCGAAGAAACCGCACAGGCGGCGGAGCTGGCCAAAGCCTGATCCCCGCGAAAACGACAAGGGGCGCAACCTGTGGGTTGCGCCCCTTTTTATTGTTCTGCCGCAGAGCTTACAGCTGCATGCCCAGCGTCTGGCGCAGATGCGCGCCGGCTCCCAGCAGGCCCGGTTGGCCATGCGTGATCATGAACACCGGGATGTCGCGCACATAGTCGCGGAAGCGCCCCTTGTCTTCAAAGGCGGCGCGGAAGCCCGAAGCCTTGAAGAATTCCATAAAGCGCGGCACGATGCCGCCGGCGATGTACACGCCGCCAAAGGTGCCCAGAGTCAGCGCCAGGTTGCCGCCGAAGCGCCCCATGATCACGCAAAACAGCGACAGCGCACGGCGGCTGTCGATGCAGCTGTCGGCCAACGCCCGCTCGGTGATGTCCTTCGGCTCCAGCTTTTCCGGCAGGCGGTTGTCCGCCTTGACGATGGCGCGATAAAGGTTGACCAGGCCCGGCCCGGACAACACGCGCTCGGCGGAAACGTGCCCCACTTCCGCGCGCAGCACCTCCAGAATAATGTCCTCTTCTTCGCTGTTCGGCGCGAAATCGACATGGCCGCCCTCGCCCGGCAAGCTGACCCAGCGGCGATCGACCTGCACCAAATGGGCAACGCCCAGCCCGGTGCCGGCGCCGTACACTGCGATCGGTTTGCCCGGCTGAGCCTCGCCGCCGCCAAACTGCAGCACGTCGTCCGGCGAGAGCATCGGGATCGCCATCGAGACGGCGGTGAAATCATTGATCACCTCCAGATGACTCAGCCCCAGGCTGGCCTTCATCGCTTTGATCGAGAACGCCCAGCTGTGGTTGGTCATCGCCACCCAGTCTTCGGTCACCGGGCAGGCGATGGCGATACAGGCGTCCTGCACCTCGATATCGCACTCTTTCAGGTAGTGGCGGATCACCGCCTCCAGGCTGTCGAACTCCAGGCCGGAATAGGTTTTCGCCTGGGTAATCTCACCCGTCGCAACAGTGCACAACGCCAGGCGGGCATTGGTGCCGCCAACATCACCTACGAGGGCATAGGTCATTGATTTCGTCTCCGTAAAATGAAAAATAAACAGCTGCCCACACTGTAAAATCCTGCCGCAAAAACAACAATCACCCGCCTCGGATCTGCGCCCCAATAGCGATCCGGATCACAAAAAACGTTTCAGCTTGCCCGCCACGCCGCGTTTTGAAACAAATTGCGGCAAAAAACGCCCCCCGGCGACTGTTAACCGTCATCGACGCCGGGCAATATCAGTGCGTGCCTGCACGCCGATAGTCTGGCAAGCTGTGGCCACTGTCCAATCACCCGCTCTCCTTGCCCGGCATGGAGGCATCGACAAGGGAATACCCATGCTGCATCCGCGCGCCAATGCCATGTTGGCCTTTGCTTTGCCTGCGCTGATTATCGGTTCCGCATCCAGTCTGGTGCTGCTGTTGGTGATGAACGTCGCCGCCACACTGCAGCAATGGCTGTGGGTGACGCTGCCCGATATGCTGAGCCTGGACGCCCAGTCGCCCTGGTGGCCGGTCGCGATGCTGACGCTGACCGGCGTGGCGGTGGGCCTGATCGTGCGCTATATGCCGGGCCACGCCGGGCCGGATCCGGCGACGGAATCACTGATCGGCATGCCGCTGCCGCTGCCGCTTTCCGCCCTGCCGGGGCTGGGGTTGGCGCTGATCGTCGGCCTGGCCGGCGGCGTCAGCCTGGGGCCGGAGAACCCGATCACCGCCATCAATATCGCGCTGGTCGCGGCGGCTGGGGCGCGCCTGCTGCCGAAGGTGCCGCGCATGGACTGGATCATCCTGGCGGCTGCGGGCACCATCGGTGCGATGTTCGGCACCCCGGTCGCCGCCGCGCTGATCTTCTCGCAAACCCTGGCGGGCAATAACGAAACGCCGCTGTGGGATCGGCTGTTTGCCCCGCTGGTCGCCGCCGCCGCCGGCGCGGTCACCACCCAGATGTTCTTCGTGCCCAGCTTCGCCCTGCAGCTCGACGCCTACGATGTAACGCGGCTGCCGGACATCTTCAGCGGCGCCATCGTGGCGCTGATCGCCATCGCACTCGGCATGGTGGCGCTGTGGTGCTTCCCGCACGTTCACCGCCTGTTCCATTCGATAAAGAACCCGGTGTTGATGTTAGGGCTGGGGGGCTTTGTGCTGGGCCTGCTGGCGCTGGTGGGCGGAGAGATTACCCTGTTCAAAGGGCTGGATGAAATGAAGCGCCTCGCGCAAGACGATGGCTATTCGGTGCCGGCGCTGTTGACCATTACCCTGACCAAGCTGGCGGCGCTGGTGATCGCCGCCGCCTGTGGCTTTCGCGGCGGGCGCATCTTCCCGGCGGTGTTCGTCGGCGTGGCGCTGGGGCTGATGCTGCACCAGCATGTGCCGGCGGTGCCGGCGGCGATCACCGTCTCCTGCGCCATCATGGGGCTGGTGCTGGTGGTGACGCGCGACGGCTGGCTCAGCCTGTTCATGGCGGTGGCGGTGGTGCCGGATCTGCACCTGCTGCCGGTGCTGTGCATCGTGATGCTGCCCGCCTGGCTGGCGCTGGCGGGCAAACCGCTGATGCTGGTGAACCGCCGGCGGCCGCCGCACGACGATTAGGCCAGCGCGAACGCCGCGGCGGCACGGGCGTGGATCGCGGTGGTGTCGAACACCGGCACCGACGCATCCCGCTCGCTCACCAGCAAGCCTATTTCGGTGCAGCCGAAAATAATCCCCTGTGCGCCCTGCTGCTCCAGATCGCTGATGATCCGGCGATACTCGTCGCGCGAGGCGTCGCGAATTTTACCCAGGCACAGTTCGTCATAGATGATGCGGTGTACGATGTCGCGATCGGCGCTGACCGGCGTCACTACGTCGATGCCTTGCAACTCCTGCAGGCGGCCGCGGTAGAAGGTCTGCTCCATGGTAAAGCGCGTGCCCAGCAGCCCGACGCGGCGAATGTTTTTTTCCCGCACCTGCAGCGCCGTGGCATCGGCGATATGAATCAGCGGCAGGCCGCTGGCCTGCTCGACCGCCTCCGCCACCTTGTGCATGGTGTTGGTGCAGATCACGATAGCTTCGGCGCCGGCGGCGCGCAAAGCCACGGCAGCGGCGGCCAGCAGCCGGCCGGCACCGTCCCAATCGCCCTGGTGCTGCAAGCGTTCAACCTCCTGAAAATCGACGCTATAGAGCACGATTTTGGCCGAATGCAGCCCGCCGAGGCGCGCCTTTACCTGCTCGTTGATAGTGCGGTAATAAGGAATGGTGGATTCCCAGCTCATGCCGCCCAGCAAGCCCAACACTTTCATCATTCGTTCCTCAGCATTTTCCGACGATCCTCTGACCTTACCTGAGAATCGCCGGGCTGACGACGCCTTATTTGGCGCCGGAATTGATCGGCTGGCGCGCTTCAAACCAGCGCTGGCGCAGCGTGTCGTACAGCCAGTTGTAGGCCATGGTGTACGGCAGGAAGAACAGGAAGAAACCGATTTCCAGCATAAACGCCTGCCCCCAGGAAATGCTCAGCATCCAGGCGGCGATCGGCACCCCGATCAGGATAAAACCGGCCTCAAAGCCGACGGCGTGCAGCGCACGCACTTTCAGGTTACGCACCACCCGGCTGACCGGCCACAGACGGTCGAACACCGTGTTGTAAACCATGTTCCACAGCATCGCGACGGTGGAGAGCATCACCGCCAACGCACCGACCTGCACCATTGAGCGGTTGAGCAGCCACGCGCCCAGCGGGGCGCAAACCATCACGGCGATGGCCTCGAAACCGACGGCGTGGACGATACGTTCAATGAGAGACTTGTTTTGCAGTTGCATACATCACCTTTTATTCGACAGTTGTTGCGAAAGCCAGGTGATTATCATCGCTTTTTTGGGTAGATTAAAAATAGATTCCATCGATAAAGTAGATACATATGCACTACTCACCGGAAGCGTTACAAGCCTTTGTGGAAGCCGCCGCCCTCGGCTCATTTTCCGCCGCCGCGCGCAAGCTGCGTAAAAGCCAATCCACCGTCAGCACCGCCATCGCCAATCTGGAAGCAGACCTGGCCTTGACGCTGTTCGATCGCAGCGCGCGCCAGCCGGTGCTCACCGCCGCCGGCCGCAAAGTGTTGGGGCACGTACAGGAGATCCTGGCCGCCAGCGAGCGGCTCGATGCATTGAGCATTCAGCTGGCGGGCAACGTCGAACCGCGCCTGAGCATGGTGTTTTCCGACACTTACCAGCCCAAGCACCACGACAGCCTGATGCAGCGGTTCGAACAGCGTTATCCGGAGATTGAACTGGAATGGATGATCGCCGAAGAAGGCGACGTCATCGATCTGCTGCAGAGCGGCCGCGCGCACCTGGGCATGGTGGAAGTGCAAAAAACCTATCCGCCGGATATTGCCTTTTCCCGGCTGCCTGAACAGACCGAAATGGGGCTGTTCGTCGCCCATCAGCACCCGCTGGCGCAGGTCGCTGCGCCGACGCCGGAACAGTTATCCAGCACCCGTCAGCTGATCCTGAACACCTACACCGGCGCCGAGGCGGCCAGGCAAGGAGGATTGGTGTGGTCGGCGCCCAGCTATCTGCTGCTGCTGGAGATGGCGGAACAGGGATTCGGTTGGGCGGTGTTGCCGCACTGGCTGGTGCAGCAATACGGCCACGGCAGGCTCACCCAGCTGCGCCCGCGCGGCTGGCCCAAACTGATTTCGGTGGATGCGGTGTGGTCGAAACTGACCCCGCCGGGCCCGGCGGGGTACTGGATGCTGGAGCGGCTGTTGGAAGACGACGCGGCTCAAGCGGCGGCGTTGCGCGAATGAATCACGCGCGAGAGGGTATCGAGCAGTTCGGGGATGTCCCTCTTCGGCAGCATCACTTCGATGAAAGCCAGCCGATCGCCGTCCGCTACCTCACGCAGCGCCTGGCTCAACCCCTCAGCATCGCTGACGCGCAACGCCTTCACCGGCCGATCACCTGCCAGCGCCGCCGGCAGCTGTGTCCAATTCCAAGCCGCAATGTCATTGTAACTCTGCTCCGGCCCGTGGATGGCGCGCTCGATGGCGTACCCCTGATTATTCAGCACGAAGATCACCGGTTTAAGCCCGTCGCGCAGCATCGATCCCAGTTCCTGCACGGTGAGCTGTGCGGCGCCGTCGCCGATCAACAGCACGACCCGACGCTGCGGTTCGGCGGTTTGCACGCCGAACGCCGCCGGTAAGGTATAGCCGATCGATCCCCACAGCGCCTGCACGATCATCCGGCTGCCGCGCGGCAGCGTTAACGTGGCCGCACCAAAACAGGCCGTGCCTTGATCGGCCAGCACGATATCGTCCGGCCGCAGGAAATCCTGCATCTGTCGCCAGAAAGCGTGTTGATCCAGCCCTTCACCCGCCGCTTCCGGCAGCGGCGGGCGGACGATCGTCGGCAACGGCCAGCGCGCCGCCAGCGACAGGCTCAGGCGATGCAGCGCCAGCACGGCATCTCGCATCGGGATGCGGTTGAACCGCCGCCGCCCTACCCAGGCTTCGAACGGCTGGATATCGATGCACTTTTCCATCGGCAGATGATGAGTGAATCCCCCGGTGATGGTGTCGGTGAAGCGCACGCCAACGTTGATCACCACGTCGGCGTTTTCGATCGACTGTTGCACCGCCGGATCGCTGGCGCCGCCGCAGTAGGTGCCGACAAAACCGGCGCGGTTCTCATCCAGCACGCCCTTGCCGAGCAGCAGGCTGGCGTGTGGGATCGCCACTTCCTGCATCCAGCTATCCAGCGCCGTTTCAACGCCGAAGCGATCGGCCAAAAAATCCGCCAGCAGCGACACCCGCCGCGCCCCCAGCAGCTTTTCACGCGCCGCCGCGATAAACGCCCGCAATGCGTTTTGCGACAACCCGGCCTGACGCAGCATCAGCGGCGCCGGTTTGGCCGGCAGCGGCGCTTGCGCGACGTCGCTGGGCAACATCAGGTAAACCGGGCGATGTTCCAGCAAGGCAGTAGCGATCAGGCGATCGATCTCCACGGCGGCGTTGTCGGCGGTCAGATTAGCCTGGGCAACGCTGACCTCTTTGGCGATCCGGGCGAAGTGGGTGAAGTCGCCATCCCCCAGCGAATGGTGCAGCAAATCGCCGGCGCGCTGGGCGCGCAGCGCCGGGGTGCCGACGACGTGGATCACCGGCAGATATTCGGCATAGCTGCCGGCTACGCCGTTCAGCGCGCTCAACTCACCGACGCCAAACGTGGTCAGCAGCGCCGCCGCCGGTTTGCAGCGCGCATAGCCGTCAGCCGCATAGGCGGCGTTCAACTCGTTGGCGCAACCTACCCAGCTGACCTGCGGATGCGCAATGACGTGATCGAGGAATTGCAGGTTGTAATCCCCCGGCACGCCAAAGACGTGGCGGATGCCAATCTGAGCCAGACGATCGAGCAGATAATCGGCCACCGTATAGATCTGAGTCATGATCATCACCTGTCTGCAGCTGGAGCGATTATCTTTAAGTATCGAAGATGTTGTTCAAATTTCGAACGATGGCTCTCGCCTCAATCGGCAACCTGGCGTTACATGCCGGCCTTGTGATCCTTCCCCCGGCAGCGCGGAGTGAAAACGCATACACTTAAAGCACTTCACCTCTCGTCGACAAGGATACCCATGTCCTACCAAGCCTCTCCCTCCCGTTATCAAGAGATGGAATACCGGCGCTGCGGCCGCAGCGGACTGAAGCTGCCCGCGGTCTCGCTCGGGCTGTGGCACAACTTTGGTGACGCCACGCTGTATGACAACGCCCGCGGCCTGATCCGCTGCGCCTTCGATCGCGGCATTACCCATTTCGATCTGGCTAACAACTACGGCCCGCCGCCCGGCGCCGCCGAGGAGAATTTTGGCCGCATTCTCCACGCCGATCTGCGGGCCTGGCGCGACGAGCTGATCGTTTCATCCAAAGCCGGTTACACCATGTGGCCCGGCCCCTATGGCGACTGGGGCTCGAAAAAGTACCTGGTCGCCAGTCTCGATCAGAGCCTCAAGCGCATGGGGTTGGAATATGTGGATATCTTTTATCACCATCGTCCAGACCCGGAAACGCCGCTGGAAGAAACCATGGCGGCGCTGGATCTGCTGGTGCGTCAGGGCAAAGCGCTGTATGTCGGCCTGTCCAACTACCCCGCCGAGCGCGCGCGGCAGGCGTTCGACATTCTGCAGCGCCTCGGCACGCCGTGCGTGATCCACCAGCCCAAGTATTCGATGTTGGAACGCGGACCGGAGGCGGGGTTGCTGGATGCATTGACTGAACATGGCGTCGGCGCCATCGCCTTCTCGCCGCTGGCGGGCGGCCTACTGACCGACCGCTACCTGCACGGCGTTCCGCAAGATTCCCGCGCTGCCAGCGGCAGCCGCTTCCTGCAGCCGGAACAGCTGACCGCCGAACGGCTGGACAAGATGCGCCGCCTCGACGCGCTGGCGCGGCAACGCGGGCAGAAGCTGTCGCAGATGGCCCTGGCCTGGGTGCTACGCGGCGATCGCGTCACCTCGGTGCTGATCGGCGCCAGCAAGAATGCGCAGATAGAAGACGCGGTGGGCATGCTGACCAACCGTCGCTTCAGTGAAGAAGAGCTCGCGCAGATCGAGCAAATCTTATTGTAATCGCTTACAAATAACGCCGCTCAATCGAGCGGCCATACCCCAGAAAAATCTCAAATCTCGGCCTGCGGCGTCCTTTTCAGAGTTGTTCTCAGATTCAACCCTAATTGTCGGCGCTATGATGCCGATATTGCAGTAAAAATAACGATAAGGCCGCTTTTTAAACTGATGAACGCGCTTCATAAAGTGATCAACGGCCAAGCCGCGCAAGCGGGAAGGAGAAGTCATGTTTAAACCTCTGCTCTTGGCCGCCATCCTGGCGGCGACGGTGCTGCCCGCCGCACAGCAGGCGCATGCCGAAGGCCTCAGCATCGATCTGATGCCGGGCGTTTCATTACGCATCGGCGATCAGGACAATCGCGGCCGTTATTGGGACGGTTACGACTGGCGCGATCGCGATTGGTGGCGCTCACATCAGGGGCGTTATCTCGGTGACCGCAGCCCGCGCGGCTATTACTGGGATGGCTATCGCTGGCGCGACGGCGGCTATTGGCGCAAGCATTATTACTATCACGAGGGGCGTTACCGTAAGTACGACAAGCACTACGATAAACACCACTGGAAGAAAGAGAAAAAACACCACCACGATCATGACCGCGATCGCTGGCGCCGCCACGGCGACGACGACCGCGATTAACCACGACGGGCCGGCGCAAAGCCGGCCCGCGCCGTTTCGCCTACAGCACGCTGCCGATCAGCAGATAGCCGTTCAACCCAACCACCACCACTACGATCAGTTTACCCAGGTTTTGCACCACCGGACCGTTGACCATCTCGCCCATCAGCGCCCGATTGCCGGTGAAAGCCAGCAGCGGCACCAACGCCAGCGCAATGCCGAAGCTCAGCAACACCTGGCTCAGCACCAGAATGCGCGTCGCGTCCATCCCCAGCATGATGACGATAAACGACGGCAGCATGGTCACCGCACGGCGCAGCCACAGCGGGATATGAAAATGCACGAACCCCTGCATCACCACCTGCCCCGCCAACGTGCCCACCACGGTAGAAGAGAGGCCGGCAGCCACCAGGCTCAGGCCGAACACAGTCGCGGCGGCGTGCCCGAGCAGCGGTTGCAGCGTCAGGTAGGCCACGTCGAGATCGGCGATGCCGCTGTGGCCGCTGAAATGAAATGCGGCGGCAGCGGTGGCCATCATCGCCAGATTAACGAAACCGGCGATGGTCATGGCCACGGCGACGTCGACTTTGGTGGCGGCATAGCGCTCCGCCTTGTCGTGCTCGCCACCGATTTGGGTGAGCGATGAATGCAGATAGATCACGTGCGGCATAATCGTGGCGCCCAATACCCCGGCGGCCAGGAATACCGCATCGCCGTTAGGCAAATCGGGCAGCGCCATGCCCTGCAACAGCGGCGCCAGCTGCGGTTGTGAGAACGCCAGTTCGACGATGTAGGCGGCAGCGACGAACAGCAACAGGCCACCAATCACCAGTTCCAGCGGCTTTTGCCCACGCTTTTGCAGCATAAGAATTAAAAAAGTGGCGATGCCGGTCAGCACCGCCCCCTGCAGCAGGGAGACGCCAAGCAGCAACTTAAAGCCGATCGCCGCGCCGATAAACTCAGCCAGATCGGTCGCCATGGCGATGATCTCCGCCTGTACCCAATAAGCCCATACCGCCGGCCGCGGAAAGCGATCGCGAATATGCTCGGCCAGGTTTTTTCCGGTGGCGATCCCCAGCTTGGCGGACAACAGCTGGATCAGCATCGCCATCACGTTGGCCCAGACCACTACCCACAGCAGGCTGTAGCCGAACGAAGCGCCGGCCTGAATGTTGGTGGCGAAGTTGCCGGGATCGATATAGCCGATAGCGGCGATAAAGGCGGGCCCCATCAGCGAGAGTTTGATTTTTCTGGCGGAGCGACCGGAGGTGGTTTCAACCACGCGACTGTTCAGCATATGTTGAACCCTTACTGAAATTACGTTTATCTCCACTCTATATAAATGATAATAATTATCAAGCGCATTTAGAGCGGTAAAACTTATCTCTGTAATAGCCAACATTAACGGTTTTATCGCCGGGTTCAGCGCGGAGCTGGCCGATTTCCGTGCTTTTCTGATGGGATTTTGGCTGCAATACCCCTGAAAGACAGGTTAGCACAAGAATACGAATTTCCTATTCCTGCTTTAACATCTTGATTTTTTATGCTTTTACGCAACACTTTAGGAGAACTCCCACTATGATTTTCCATATTTGCAATAGAAGTCTCGTTTTTAAACGTAGCGTTACATAAAATGACAGCCGAAATTCAGCCTGCCTCAAATTTGGAGCAAACATGTCCCATATTGCGCACTTTGCGTTGGCGATAGTGGTGGTGACGATCCTGGCCCTGTTGGTGTGCCGCGATCGCAAGAGCATCCGCATTCGTTATGTTATTCAATTACTGGTTATCGAAGTACTGCTGGCCTACTTTTTCCTGCATTCGGAAGCGGGTTTGGGCTTCGTAAAAGGATTCGCCGCGCTGTTTGACAAACTGCTCGGGTTTGCGGGACAAGGGACTGATTTCGTATTCGGCGGCATGGGCGACAAAGGCCTGGCGTTCTTCTTCCTGAAGGTGCTGTGCCCGATCGTCTTCATTTCTGCGCTGATCGGTATTCTGCAGTACATCAAAGTGCTGCCGTTCATCATCCGCATTATCGGCACCGTGCTGTCGAAAGTGAACGGCATGGGCAAGCTGGAGTCGTTCAACGCCGTCAGCTCGCTGATCCTGGGGCAGTCCGAAAACTTCATCGCCTACAAGGATATCCTGGGCAAGATGTCGGAAAAGCGCATGTACACCATGGCGGCGACCGCGATGTCTACGGTATCCATGTCCATCGTCGGCGCCTACATGACCATGCTGGACGCCAAGTTCGTGGTGGCGGCGCTGGTATTGAACATGTTCAGCACCTTTATCGTGCTGTCGCTGGTCAACCCGTACGACACCAATAAAGAAGAAGAGCTGCACCTCGGCAACCTGCACGAAGGCCAGAGCTTCTTCGAAATGTTGGGCGAGTACATCCTGGCCGGCTTTAAAGTAGCGATTATCGTTGCCGCGATGCTGATCGGCTTCATCGCCCTGATCGCCGCGCTTAACGGTGTGTTCAGCGCCATCTTCGGCCTGAGCTTCCAGGAAATCCTCGGCTACTTCTTCTACCCGTTCGCCTGGATCATGGGCATTCCTAAGCACGAAGCCTTGCAGGTTGGCAGCATCATGGCCACCAAGCTGGTTTCCAACGAGTTCGTGGCCATGATGGAGCTGCAGAAAGTGTCTGCCGAACTGTCGCCGCGCAGCCTGGGGATCCTGTCGGTGTTCCTGGTGTCCTTCGCCAACTTCTCTTCCATCGGTATCGTGGCCGGTGCGATCAAGGGCCTGAACGAACACCAGGGCAACGTGGTGTCGCGCTTTGGCCTGAAGTTGGTGTACGGCTCTACGCTGGTCAGCATCCTGTCCGCTTCCATCGCGGGCCTGGTGCTGGGCTAAGCCTCTCGAACCTACTGCGATAACAAGGCGCCTGCGGGCGCCTTTTTTGTTGACCTGCATTCGGCGAAGGTGAAATGACGCAAAGCAAAAAGCCGACCCTGAGGTCGGCTTTTTAAATGGTGGTGGAGCTAGACGGGATCGAACCGTCGACCTCTTGCATGCCATGCAAGCGCTCTCCCAGCTGAGCTATAGCCCCACAAAAGTGGTACGCATTGACCGGCGTTACGGTATCCCCAACCTTGCTGAGAAGAAGGTTGGTGGAGCTAGACGGGATCGAACCGTCGACCTCTTGCATGCCATGCAAGCGCTCTCCCAGCTGAGCTATAGCCCCGTTCCACAATCACTTTGTGCTGTGAACGGGGCGCATAATATGAAACCCGCTCAAAGCTGTCAACGGCTAAATTGAATTACTGAATCAAGCGTTGAAAAAGCCGCCAAATCAGCATGTTTGGCACCAAAAAATCATCACTTTGCGCAGAGTTCAGCCATTTTGAGCGTTACATCTCAAAATGGCGAAAGACCCTGCATATCACGTTGATTTTTAATTGACGGAATGTTAGTGAAATGCGCTTGAGTCGGACTCCTGCGCGGCATAGACTGCCCGCGCCTTAAACTTCATTACTATAAACCGAGTCCGTCATGTCTTTGCATTCACCAAAAGAAATCGCCACCCTCGCCGTTCAGGCCGGGGTGAACAAAAGCCGCGCCCCTCTCGCTAATCTGTTGATTCTGGGCTTTCTCGCCGGCGCCTTTATCGCTACCGGCTTTCTGCTGGATATTCACGTCATCGGCACCCTGCCGGCCGAATGGGGCTCTTTCGGCGCCCTATTAGGTGCGGCGGTGTTCCCTATCGGCCTGATCCTGACCATTCTGGCCGGCGGCGAACTGCTGACCGGCAACATGATGACCTTGCCGATGGCCTGGTTCGCCCGCGAAATCCCCGCTATCGCCGTGCTGCGCAACTGGTTTTGGGTCACCCTGGCCAACTTCGCCGGCAGCGTGGCCGTTGCCTACTTCTTCGGCCATCTGCTGGGCCTGACCGAGGGCGCGTTTTTGCATAAAACGCTGGCCATCGCGCAGGCCAAAGTGGATGCGGACTTCCTGCACGCCTTTATTTCCGGCGTCGGCTGCAACTGGCTGGTGTGCCTGGCGGTATGGTTAGCCTTCGCCAGCAGGGATGTACCGGGTAAAGTCATCGGCATGTGGTTCCCGGTCATGGCTTTTGTCGCCATCGGCTTCCAGCACGTGGTGGCGAATATGTTCATCATACCGGCGGCCATCTTTGCCGGCGGCATGGGTTGGGAGCAATACCTGCCTAACTTTGCTGCGGTATTCCTCGGCAACGCGCTGGGCGGGGCCGGCTTTGTCGGGTTGATGTATTTCCTCGCCTATCGCCCGGGATTGCCGGCCGGCGAACAAGCCTGATAAACGACAATAAAAAAGCCCCGGGATCGCTCCTCGGGGCTTTTTCTTTATGGATGGCGTATCAGCCTAATCAGGCCTGCGCTTCACGCTCGGCGATGTAAGCCAGCGCCATATCGATGCGCTGCAGCGAACGCTTCTGGCCGATCGCATGCACGGTCACGTCCATGCCCGGTGACTGACCGGCGCCGGTCACCGCCACGCGCAGCGGCATGCCAACCTTGCCCATGCCGACGCCCAGCTCGTCCGCCGTACCCTGAATGGCATCATGCACGTTTTCCGGCGTCCAGACGGTGATGGCGGCCAGCTTGGCGCGCACCGCTTCCAGCGGCTGACGTGCAACCGGGCGCAGGTGTTTCTTGGCGGCGTCGGCGTCGAACTCGCTGAAGTCTTCGTAGAAGTAACGGCAAGACTCCGCCATTTCCTTCAGCGTCTTGCAACGCTCGCCCAGCAGCTTGACGATCTCCTTCAGTTCCGGGCCGTTGCGGGTTTCAAGACCCAGTTGCTCAACGTGCCACGCCAGATGCACCGCCACTTCTTCCGCCGGCATGTGGTTGATGTAGTGGTGGTTCAGCCATTGCAGCTTCTCGGTGTTGAACGCACTGGCAGATTTGTTGATCGCTTCCAGCGTGAAGAACTCTTTCATCTCATCGATGGAGAAGATCTCCTGATCGCCGTGGGACCAGCCCAGACGCACCAGGTAATTCAGCAGCGCCTGCGGCAGGTAGCCGTCATCGCGATACTGCATCACGCCCACCGCGCCGTGGCGCTTGGACAGCTTTTTACCGTCGTCGCCGAGGATCATCGACACGTGCGCGTATTCCGGCACCGGCGCGCCCAGCGCTTTGAGAATGTTGATCTGGCGCGGGGTGTTGTTGATGTGGTCTTCACCGCGGATCACATGGGTGATTTCCATGTCCCAGTCATCGACGACGACGCAGAAGTTATAGGTTGGCGAACCGTCGGTGCGGCGGATGATCAGATCGTCCAGCTCCTGGTTGCTGAATTCGATCGGGCCGCGAATTTTGTCGTCGAAAATCACCGAACCTTCCTGCGGGTTGCGGAAACGCACCACGTGCGGCTCGTCGTCGGTGTGGCTGCACTGGCTGTCGCGGCAGTGGCCGTCATAACGCGGCTTCTCGCCGTTTTCCATCTGCTTCTCGCGCAGCGCTTCCAGGCGTTCCTTGGAGCAATAGCATTTATAGGCGGTGCCCTGCTCCAGCATCTCGTCGATGACCGCGTTATAGCGATCGAAACGCTTGGTCTGGAAATACGGGCCTTCATCCCAATCCAGGTTCAACCAGTTCATGCCATCCATAATTGCGTCGATCGCGTCCTGGGTGGAGCGTTCCAGATCGGTATCTTCGATACGCAGAACGAACTCACCGCCCGCATGGCGGCTGAACAACCAGGAATAAAGTGCGGTACGCGCGCCGCCGACGTGAAGATAGCCGGTCGGGCTCGGTGCAAAACGGGTTTTGATTTTCATTGGGTTCACTGCCTTATTACGCAACGCGTGTCGGCGGTTGCCGACGATTGCTCGGAATTGAAAAAAGAGTGGACGACATTGTATCACCACGCGCTAATTCCTCAACGCCGACACGATATTGCACCGGTCGATTTCACGCGATTTGCGGCCAGTTCCGCATAACATTGCGCAAAGAATCGGCGTCTCTGGCGATAATTATCGCGCCCTGCCTAAATTTGCGGCGAACGATTGAAATCATTTTAAAAACCGTTGACTCACTTTGAACTATCCCTATAATGCGACTCCAACAAGACGGGGCGATTAGCTCAGTTGGTAGAGCATCTCCTTTACACGGAGGGGGTCGGCGGTTCGAGCCCGTCATCGCCCACCATCTTGTTGAGAAAAAATGAGAACGAATGAGGGTGATTAGCTCAGTTGGTAGAGCATCTCCTTTACACGGAGGGGGTCGGCGGTTCGAGCCCGTCATCACCCACCATCATTCTCTCGTTTAGCAGTAACCTGGAAGTCCTGAAGTGGGTGATTAGCTCAGTTGGTAGAGCATCTCCTTTACACGGAGGGGGTCGGCGGTTCGAGCCCGTCATCACCCACCACTTCTGCGGGTCGTTAGCTCAGTTGGTAGAGCAGTTGACTTTTAATCAATTGGTCGCAGGTTCGAATCCTGCACGACCCACCAATTCAGAAAAAAGCGCCTTTTGGCGCTTTTTTCGTTTCTGCCGCACTCACTTTCCCTTCTTCTTATTCTCTCTATTCACCACGCGCTGAGATACGAATGGTTATCATTTTGGCCGCTTGAATGGTAAATTAGCGGGCAACCCCCACGGCCACTCCGCCGTCGGATTGATACGCCTTTGTGCAAGGAAAGAAAGAGCCCGCTCATGACCCTATCCTTACGTCAGCTGTTTATTTCATTCATCGCCGTTTCCACCTTGCTGCTCAGCGGCTGCGGCCCGGACGACAAGAGCGACGAGCAGAAACCGTCCGCCCCCGCTGCCGACAGCAGTTGGCCGCGCACCATCGACAGCGCCAAAGGGAAATTTACGCTGGAAAAACCGCCGCAGCGCATCGTGTCCACCAGCGTCACCATCACCGGCACGCTGCTGGCGATCGACGCCCCGGTGGTCGCCAGCGCCGCCACCAGTCCGAATCCCCTGGTAGCCGATAAACAAGGTTTCTTTACCCAATGGAGCGAAGTGGCCAAACAGCGCCACGTCGAGCGGCTGTATCAGGTGGAGCCGAATGCCGAAGCCGTCGCCGCCACCGCGCCGGACTTGATCGTCGTCGCCGCAACCGGCGGTGATTCTGCGTTAAAACTGTACGATCAGCTGTCTGCCATTGCGCCGACGCTGGTGCTCGATTACGGCGACAAAAGCTGGCAACAGCTGGCGAGCGAGCTCGGCGAGATCACCGGCCATGAGGCCGGCGCCAAACAGGCGGAAGATCGTTTCGAACAGCGCGTGGAGCAAGTGAAGCAGGCGATTACCCTGCCGCCGCAGCCGACCACCCCGCTGGTGTATGCCGATAATGGCCGCGAGGCCATGCTGTGGACGCCGGGCTCCGCCCAGGGCAAGCTGCTGACCCAGCTCGGCTTCCAGTTGGCCACTCCGCCGGAAAGCGCCAAAGGCAACACCAGCATGGGGAAACGCCATGACATCATCCAGATCTCCGGCGAGAAAATGGCCGAGGGCCTGAACGGTAAAACGTTGATCCTGTTCGCCACCAATGAACGCAAAGTGCAGGAGCTGTTGGCCAACCCGTTTCTCAAGCATCTGGAGCCGGTGGAGCAACGGCACGTCTACGCCGTCGGCAACGACACCTTCCGCCTCGATTACTACAGCGCCACCAACATGCTGAACCAAATCGAGCAGTTGTTCAAAAAGCCCTGAATCACGCTGTCGGCAGGCCAATCCCCTGCCGACGCTTTCCGCAAACGGATCGGCAGTTCACATTCAATCAATTGAAATATCAATAGTTATTAACATCCTCAACGCAGCTAAACCACGAACCGACGGGTGCATGCGGGCGTAAACTCGTGCTACTATTTGGCGCCCGTTATAAACGCAAATAGCAATGAGAATAAAAATCATAAAGGAGTTACCGGTGTGAACGTACCCACTCCGACTGAGCGGACGCTTTCGTCCGCGCCGCACGCAGCTTACGCCAGTGGCTTCAAACGCATCGCCGGGTTCGGTATCGGTTTGGCGCTGTTGCTGCTGTGCGTCATTGCCAGCCTGATGCTGGGTTCCAAAGCCATTCCTTTCCATACCGTCTGGCTCAGCCTGCAGGGCGTAGCGAGCGGTTCCGACAGCACCATCATTCTCAACGCCCGGGTGCCCCGTACGCTGGCGGGCATTTTGGCCGGCATGGCGCTCGGCGCCGCCGGCGCGCTGATTCAGGCGTTGACGCGCAACCCGCTGGCCGATCCCGGCGTGCTCGGCATCAACGCCGGCGCCAGCTTCGCCGTGGTCATCGGCATCATGTTTTTCGGTGCCGCCACCACCGAAAGCTATATGGTCTACGCCTTCGCCGGCGCCGCCGTCACTACCCTGCTGGTCTACCTGATCGGCACGCTGGCGGGCGGGCGCATCAACCCGGTACGGCTGACGTTGGCCGGCGTGGCTATCGGCGCGGTGCTGCTCGGCATCACCACCGGGCTGTCGCTGATCGATCCGCAAACCTTTGACCAACTCCGCTTCTGGCAGGCCGGCACGCTGGATATCCGCACGCTGTCCACGCTGCCGGTGACCGCCCCCGCCATTCTGCTCGGCTGCCTGCTGACGCTGCTCATCGCCCGGCCGCTGAATACCATCGGCATGGGGGAAGATCTGGCTATCGCGCTCGGCGCGCGCGTGGTGCTGACTCAGGTGATCGCGGTGATCGCCATCACCTTGCTGTGCGGTGCAGCAACCGCCACCGTCGGCCCGATCAGCTTCATCGGCCTGATGGTGCCGCATATCGCTCGTTGGTGGGTCGGCCCCGACCAACGCTGGATCCTGCCCTACTCCATGCTGCTGGCGCCGATTTTACTGCTGTGCGCCGACGTAGTCGGCCGCTTGCTGGCGGCCGGTGAACTGCGGGTGTCCATCGTCGCCGCCTTTATCGGCGCGCCGGTGTTGATCTGGCTGGTGCGACGCAAGAAAACGCTGGGGGGCTTGTGATGAGTCTGCCCCACACTCTGCATATTGGCCGCCCGGACGGCATCATCAACTGGCGCATGCCGCTGCGCCTGCTGCTGGTCAACCTTTCGCTGCTGGCTTTGTGCCTGGCGATGGCGGTTGCCGCGCTGTGCTACGGCACGCTGCAGCTCTCGCTGGAGCAGGTCTTTGCCGCGCTCAGCGGCGAGGCGCCGAAAAACCTGGTGACTGTGGTCACCCAATGGCGCTTGCCTCGCATCGCCATGGCGCTGTTGTTAGGCGCCGCGCTCGGCATGAGCGGCGCCATTTTCCAGTCGATTATCCGCAACCCGCTCGGCAGCCCGGACGTGATCGGCTTTAATATGGGGGCTTACACCGGCGCGCTGATCGCCATCACCCTGTTCAACGGCGGCTACTATTACGTCGCCGGCGGCGCGCTGGCCGGCGGCATTCTCTCGGCGCTGGCCATCTATCTGCTGGCCTGGCGGCAAGGCATTGCCGGCTTCCGGTTGATCATCGTCGGCATCGCCATCAGCGCAGTGCTGGTCTCCACCAACACCTGGCTGATCATCACCGCTTCGCTCGAGCGCGCCATGGACGCCGCCATGTGGCAGGCCGGTTCGCTCAACGGCATGACCTGGCAAAAAGCCCAGCCCGCGACGGCGTTCATCGTGCTGGCGGCGGCCGCCGCGCTGCTGATGGGCAAACGGCTGCAGCTGCTGGAAATGGGCGACGACACGGCGCGCGCGCTGGGCGTCAATGCCGAAAGCAGCCGGCTGTGGCTGATGCTGTTCGGCGTCACCCTCACCGCCGCCGTCACCGCCACCGCCGGGCCGATTTCCTTTATCGCGCTGGCGGCACCCCAGATCGCCCGTCGCCTGGCCGGACAATCCTCGGTCACCCTGACCTCCTCGGCGCTGATGGGCGCGGCGTTGTTGCTCGGCGCCGACGTGGTGTCCCAACATCTTTTCGCGCCGATCCAACTGCCGGTCGGGGTCGTGACCGTCTGCATCGGCGGCCTGTACCTGATTTGGCTGCTCATTCGAGAGGCCCGCAGATAATGAAGAGTGATAATGCCATGAGCCACCGCCTGCACGCCTCGCACCTGAAGCTGGGCTACGACAATAAAATCATCGCTGACGATCTGAGCGTGGCGATCCCCGACGGCGCCTTAACGGTGATCGTCGGGCCGAACGCCTGCGGAAAATCGACGCTGTTGCGCGCCCTGTGCCGCCTGCTGAAACCCAGCGCCGGCGAGGTGATGCTGGACGGCAAGAACATCAGCAGCTTCGCCACCAAGGCGCTGGCACGCGAGCTTGGCCTGCTGCCGCAAACCTCGATCGCGCCGGACAGCATCACCGTGGCGGACCTGGTGTCGCGCGGCCGCTATCCGCACCAAAGCCTGCTGAAACAGTGGACGCAGGCCGACAAACAGGCGGTGGAAGCTGCCATGGCGGCCACCAACGTCAGCCAACTGGCGGATCGCAGCGTCGACGAGCTGTCCGGCGGGCAGCGTCAGCGCGTCTGGGTGGCGATGGCGCTGGCGCAGCAAACGCCGCTGCTGCTGCTGGATGAGCCGACCACCTATCTGGACATCGCGCACCAGATCGAGCTGCTGGATCTGTTCCGCCAGCTCAACCGCGAGCGCGGTCAAACCCTGATCGCGGTGCTGCACGATCTCAACCACGCCTGCCGCTATGCCGATCACATCATCGCCATGCGCGACGGCAAGATCGTGGCGGAAGGGAAACCGACGGAGATCATCACCGCCGAACTGGTGGAGCGGGTGTTCGGCATGCCATGCATGATCATCGACGATCCGCTGTCCCACACGCCGCTGGTGATCCCGCGCGGCCGCTATCACTGCGACGCGCCGCAGGCATGAAAAAGGCCGGGTTAACCCGGCCTCGTGGTTATTTCTCCAGCGACACCTGTTTGAAGATGTGTTTGCCGAACGGGTCTATCTCGTAGCCTTTTACTTCCTTACGCACCGGTTCGAAGATGGTCGAGTGCGCGATCATCAGCGCCGGCATCTGATCGTGCATCACCACCTGTGCCTGCTGATACATCGCCACCCGTTTGGCGTGATCGTTCTCTTCGCGCGCCTGCAGGATCAGCTGGTCGAACGGTTTGTAGCACCATTTCGCCGAGTTGGAGCCGCCGAGCGAAGCGCAGGTGAACAGCGGGCCGAAGAAGTTGTCCGGATCGCCGTTGGCGGTGGTCCAGCCCATCAGCGCGGTCTGGTGCTCGCCGTTTTTAATCCGCTGCAAATACTCGCCCCACTCGAAGGTGACGATTTTGGCGCGCACGCCGATCTTGGCCCAGTCGGCCTGGATCATCTCCGCCATGCGCTTGGCGTTGGGGTTATAGGGCCGCTGCACCGGCATCGCCCACAGATCGATATCGAACCCCTGCCCCAGCCCGGCCTCCTGCAGCAGCTGCTTCGCCCGTTCCGGCGAATACGGATAATCTTCAAGCTGCGCGTTGCTGCCCCATTGGGTCGGCGGCAGCAGATTCTTGGCCGGCTGGCCGGCGCCGTGGAACACCGCGTCGATGATCGCCGGCTTGTTGACAGCCAGCGCCAACGCCTGGCGCACCTTGACGTTATCCAACGGCTTCTTCTGGGTGTTGAACGCCAGGAAGCCGATATTCAGGCCGGATTTTTCCATCACCTGCAGGTTGCCGTCCTGCCGCATGCGCGCCAGATCCGCCGGGTTGGGGAACGGCATCACCTGGCACTCGTTCTTTTGCAGTTTGGCGTAACGCACCGTCGCATCCGGCGTGATCGAGAACACCAGCCGATCGATCTTCGGTTTGCCTTCCCAGTAGCGGTCGAACGCCTTGTAGAGGATTTTTGCGTCCTTCTGGTACTGCACCAGCTGGAACGGCCCGGTGCCGATCGGATCGTTGTCCACCCGCTGCGGCGTGCCGGCCTTCAGCATCGCGTCGGCATATTCCGCCGATAAAATGGTGGCAAAGTACATGCCCAGATCGGCGACGAACGGCGCCTCGGCGCGGGAGAGCTCAAAGCGCACGGTGTGGTCATCCACCTTGACGATCCGGTCAATCAGCGTGCCGAACTCCATCGACTCGAAGTTGGTGTAGGCGCCGTTGGAGACCTTGTGATACGGGTTGTTGGCGTCCTTCTGGCGCATAAACGAGAAGATGACGTCATCGGCGTTGAAATCGCGGGTGGGGGTAAAATATTTATTGCTCTGGAATGCCACGCCCTTGCGCAGGTGGAAGGTATAGCGCTTACCGTCTTCGCTGACCTCCCAGCTTTCCGCCAGGCTGGGTTGCAGCTCGACGGTACCGGGTTTGAAATCCACCAGCCGGTTATAGATCGCCGCCGAGCTGGCATCCACCGTGGTGCCGGAGGTGAACAGCTGCGGGTTGAAACCTTCCGGCGAGCCTTCAGAACAGTAGACCAGCGTATTGGCCCGCGCGCCGCCGGCAATCGCCAACGCCAGCAGCCCGATCGTTATTGCTTTTCTTTTCATTGCGCTATCCCCAGTGGTGAAAAAACAGCCCAACGGATAGCAATAAATCATGTAGTTAGCGATGTAAAGGACAAATTCCGCGCATAAAAACGGGCAGGCGCGCAAGCGGCCTGCCCCGGTGAAACCACGCGATGATGAAATTAAATCATCTGGCTGAAGTTCATCTGCGCCATCAGCTTATAGTTGTCGGCATAGTCGACCGGAATGGCCACCACCACCGGCCCCTGGATCGCCATCGCCTTGCGCAGCATCGGCCGCAGATCGTCCACCGACTGTACGGCGAAACCGACCGCGCCGCAGGATTCCGCGTAGGCCTTGAAGTCAATCGGCCCGAACTCCACGCCGGATTTGCGCTGGTATTTGTTCACCTCCTGCATCTCCACCATGTTATAGGCGTTATCCACCCAGATGACGTGCACGATGTTGTTTTTCAGCCGCACCGCGGTCTCCAGCTCCATGCTCGACTGCATGAACCCGCCGTCGCCGGAGATCGACACCACCTTGTCGCCGGGGCGCACCAACGCCGCGCCGATGGCCCACGGCAACGCCACCCCCATGGTTTGCTGGCCGTTGGAGATCAACAGCTGGCGGGCGCGGAAGCTGTAAAGATAGCGGGCGATCCAGATGTGGAAGCTGCCCATGTCCACGCACAGCGTCACGTCGTCGCTGACGATGTCCTGCAGCTCCTTGACGATGCGCAGCGGGTGGATCGGCATACCGCCGCGCCGCGCGGCGCGCTCCGCCAGTTCAGTGCGTTGACGGCCGAGATCGGTGAGGATCAGTTCCACCTCGGGCGGCACGCAGACTGCCTCACTGAACGCTTCGGTCATCATGTTCAGCGTGGCGCTGATGTTGCCCACCAGCTCGACGTCCGGACGATAACAGGTATCGATATCCGCCGGCAGCACGTCGAGATGCACCAGCTTCAGCCGCCCGTGGCTGTTCCACATGCAGGGATCGTATTCGATCGGATCATAGCCGACGCTCACCACCAGATCGGCCTTCTGCAGCAACTGATCGGCCGGCTGGTTGTTGAACAGACCGACGCGGCCGGCAAAACGGGCGAAGTGATTGACGTCGATCACCCCCGCCGCCTGATAGGTGCCGACCACCGGCATATGGGTGCGGTACAGCAGATGGCGCACCGCCTCGCTGTTCTCTGGCCGGCTGGCCTGCAAACCGAGCAGCAATACCGGGCATTTGGCCTGGCGGATCAGTTTCACCGCCGCCTGAATGTCGTCCGCCGCCGCGGCCCCCATGCGCGGCAAGCGGCAGCCGGCCAGCACCGGCGCCGTGACCGGTTCATTGACGATATCCATCGGCAGGCTGACGAACGACGCCCCCGGGCGGCCGAACTCGGCGCGGCGGAAGGCGTTGGCGATCACCTCGGAAATCGCCGAGCCGGCGTGCACTTCGGCGCAATACTTGGTCACCGGCCGGAACATGCTGACGGTATCCATGCTCTGGTGCGTCTGCTTCAGGCTGTCGGCGCGCTTCACCGCTCCGCCGAAGGCCACCACCGCATCCCCTTCCGAGGTGGCGGTGGCCAGCCCGGTGATCAGGTTGGAACTGCCCGGCCCGGAGGTGACCAGCGCCACCCCGGCCTTGCCGGTCAGGCGGCCGACCGCCGCCGCCATAAAGGCCGCGTTGGCCTCATGCCGCACCACCACTGTTTCGATCGACGGTGCGTCCTCCAGCGAATCGAACACCCGGTCTATCTTGGCGCCCGGAATGCCGAAAACGTGTTTGACGCCCTGCGCTTCCAGGTTTTTCACCACCAAATCGGCGCCGCATTGCCAGTCATTGCCTGTTTTTTCCTGTGCCATGGTTCCACCTCCTAAGAAAACGATCGCCGGGGTTAGCCCTCGGCGGAACGAATCGCGCGGTCCAAATCCTCTGGGCAGAGGTTGGCGCGCAAGAAATCCGCATCATGCGGCAACTGAAGATTGAGACGGGTGATGACGCCGAACTGCAAGCGGCCGTGATCGAGCTGGTAGTCCAGCACGTGGCCGCCGCCGCTGCGGTCGTCGGTAACGAAATGTTCGTGATAGCCGGCCACGCCGATGCCCTGCATGTAATCCGGCGAGCGGAAGCCGACCAGCGTGCCGCGCCGCTGATGGAACGAGAAGGTCGGCTGCTCTTCTATCGCTTCCAGCATCGGGCGATAGGGCCGTTCCTGACGCGGCACGGTGCGGGTTTCCACATGGCTGAACTCGCCATCAACCCTTACCGCGCAAAACAGGTTCGGCGAGGCGACCTGCTCGTCGATGCACTGGTGCAGCTGCGCCTTGGTGATCGGCCGGTCGAACTGCTGGCTGACGCTGGGCTGGAAAAAGGTGACGACGGCGAAAGGGGTTTTCTGTTGCAGACCGGCTGGGCGGGCGCTGCCGTCGGCGCGCAGCTGGTGTATTTCCTGGTCGAAGGCGATCAGTTCGCCATCCAGATGATTGAAGGTGCCGAGGCCGAAATCGCCGTGTTTGAGCAGCTCGGCAATGGTGGTTTCGCCCTCGTAGACCCCGTCAATGAGCGCGCTCATCAGCGAGATTTGATAGATTTCGCCCTCCCCGGCGTTGATCGACTGCCTGGCGAAACCCTGCGCCAAATGGCGCGCACAGGAACACCCGTGTTTTTCGTTCATGACTAACTCCTCCACCAGCGCGGAATCGCGGTTCCGCGCGTTCAAAAGACCCACCGGCGGTGAGCCAAGATGCCGCCCAGGTCGCGTTCATCAGTTGGAACGATTCAGCCTGAGGCGACAAAAAAACCGGCACGGCTGGCCGGCCGATATCCAGAACTCACGGCATAATGCGTGACAGTAAAGGCTCACTAATCATTAATACCGAGTCGGATATCAAATTGAACGGTTAATCTGGTGTTGGAGCGACAATCAACTCCGCAGGCGGCTTGTGCAGCCTGGGAAAAACATCTGTTATTTAGTGCTAAGCGCCGCGAGGTTTATGCGTTTTCTCTCTATACGGCCGGGATGCGGCGGCGTTGAAGCCCGCCGTCAACCCGCAGCCAGAGTAGCCGCAGCGCCGCCGACAGAGAAGCGGGTATTCATAAGAAACGCTTTTGCATATAATGCAAAAATGAATGACGCCCGTTATGTTGAACATCTACCGATCTTTCTCGACGTGGCCCGCCTGGGCAGCTTTTCCGCCGCCGCACGCCGGTTGGGCATGGTGCCCTCCTCGCTGGTGCGCCATATCGACGCGCTGGAAAGCGCGCTCGGCGCCGCGCTGTTCGTCCGCTCCACCCGTGGGCTGCTGCTGACCGACGCCGGCGAGCTGCTGCTGACGCGCGCCGCCGCGCTGATGACGGACATTACCGGTATTCACGCCGAGCTGAGCGCGTTGAACGAAACGCCGCAGGGCACGCTGCGCATCAGCTGTCTGCCGACCTTCGGCAAAACCTATGTGTTGCCGTTGCTGCCGACGCTGACGGAGCGCTATCCGCAGCTGTGGATCGATCTCGATCTGACCGAACGCCAGACCGATCCGACGCAGGAACCGCTGGACGTCGCCATCCGTATCGGCGAGCAGAAGGACAGCGCGCTGTACGCCAGCCGTATCGCCACCCAACGCTGGGTTATGTGCGCCAGCCCCGCCTACGTCGCGCGCTATGGCCTGCCGACCGATCTGGAGGCGCTGCCGCAGCACCGGCTGATCGCCCGCTACCACAAACAGCAGCCGGCCTGTTGGGCGCAGATCCTCGACGCGGCGCTGATGAGCCGCTGCACCATGGCGCTGCGCTGCGACGACTTCACCGCGCAGCGTCAGGCCGCGCTGCTCGGCCTGGGTATCGCTTTTCTGCCCAACTGGGTGGTGGGGCCGGACGTGCAGAACGGACAACTGGTGCAGATGCTGGAAGATCCGCGCCATGAGCAGCAAGGCATCTACCTGCTGCGGCCAATGGCGAAGGTATCCGCCCGGCTGGCGGCCTTCACAGCCCTGCTGCAGCAAACCATCGGTCAGCCGCCCAGTTGGGCGTAAAGCGGCGTGACCCGATTGTGCAGCGCCGGGTTGTCGCTCTCGTCCTTCAGCTCGATGCCGGTCAATCGCCGCTGAAACGCCTGCTCCAGCAGCCAGGCCAGGCGGAACGCCGCCTGCGGATAATCCAGCCCCTCAGGCCGCACGTTGGAGATGCAGTTGCGCTCAGAGTCTCTTCTGTGCGAGTTCGGCTCCCAGGTCAAATAGACGCCCAGGCTGTCCGGCGACGACAGCCCCGGCCGTTCGCCGATCAGTACCGCCACCGCCCGGGCTTGCAGGCATTCGCCGATCTCATCCCCCAGCGCCACCCGCGCCTGATGCGCCAGCGCCACCGGCGCGACGGCCAGCCCCAGCGTCTCGAGGTAGGGCAACAGCGCCTGCAGCAACGGCAGCGCCTGGCGATGCACCGCCTTGGAGGAGAGGCCGTCCGCCACCACCAGTAACAAATCGATGCGGCGCGGCGGCAGACCGAGCAGCAGGCTGCGGCTGTCCGGCGCCAGTCGCCGCCCCAGATCCGGCCGACGCAGGTAGGCGGCGCGGTCAGCAGCCTGGCTGCGCACCGCCAGCGAGGGCCAACCGGCCTCGTGCAGATCCGCCGCCAGCCGCTCGCTGTCGAAAGGCTGATGCACCGCGTCGCGCGCCTGGGCATGGGCCAGGCCGAAGCGCAGCAGCTCGTCGGTCGGCAGGCTGGCGCCGGTGCGCCCCAGCGCGATGCGCGCATCGGTAAAGGCGCGCAGCGCGTCCCAGCTGTTGACGTGTACCGGTTTGCTCATGTGCGTTCTCCCTGCAGCGCCAGCAACAGCGGGTGATTGGCGGCGGCATCGCGCAGCCGCCCGCGCTCGTCGGTGATGTTCATCGCCGCCAGCCAGGCGGCGAATTCCGGCGCGTGTTTCAGCCCCAGCAGCTCGCGGATATAAAGCGCATCATGGAACGAGGTGCTTTGGTAGTTAAGCATGATATCGTCCGCGCCCGGCACGCCGATCAGGAACGTCAGCCCGGCGGCGGCCAACAGCGTCAGCAAGGTATCCATGTCGTCCTGATCGGCTTCGGCATGGTTGGTATAGCAGACGTCGCAGCCCAGCGGCAGGCCGAGCAGCTTGCCGCAGAAGTGGTCCTCCAGCCCGGCGCGGATGATTTGTTTGCCGTCATACAGATACTCCGGGCCGATAAACCCCACTACGGTGTTGATCAGCAGCGGCGAAAAATGGCGCGCCACCGCATAGGCGCGTGCCTCGCAGGTTTGCTGATCGACGCCGTGATGCGCGTTGGCCGACAGGCAACTACCCTGCCCGGTTTCGAAATACATCACGTTATCGCCCAATGTGCCGCGCTTGAGGCTCAGCGCCGCCTGCTGCGCCTCCGCCAGCAGCGCCAGACTGATGCCGAAACCGCGGTTGGCCGCCTCGGTGCCGGCGATCGACTGAAACACCAGATCCACCGGCGTGCCGCGCTCCATCAGCCGCAGCGTGTTGGTCACGTGGGTCAGCACGCAGGATTGGGTGGGAATGGCGAAGCGCTGGATCACATCGTCCAGCATGTAGTTGAGTTTTTCCAGCAGCGGCAGGCTGTCGCTGGCCGGGTTGATACCGACCACCGCGTCGCCGCTGCCATACAGCAGGCCGTCCAGCATACTGGCGGCGATGCCCTGCAGGCTGTCGGTCGGGTGATTGGACTGCAGCCGCACGCTGAGGTGGCCCGGCAGGCCGATCGTATTGCGAAAACGCGTCACCACTCGGCATTTCTTCGCCACCAGGATCAGATCCTGATTGCGCATGATCTTGCTGACCGCCGCCGCCATCTCCGGCGTTATGCCGGCGGCCACCTGCGCCAGCATGGCGCTGTCCGCCTGCTCGCTCAGCAGCCAGTCGCGAAAATCGCCGACCGTGAGGTGCGAGATGGGCGCAAAGGCGACGGCATCGTGGCTGTCGATAATCAGGCGCGTCACCTCGTCCTGTTCGTACGGCACCAGCGGCTGCTGCAGGAACGCCTTGAGCGGCACATCCGCCAGCGCGATGCGCGCCGCCATGCGCTCTTCGGCGCTTTGCGCTGCCACTTCCGCCAGATAATCGCCGGAACGCGCCGGCGAAGCCTTCGCCATCAGCTGGCGCAGGTCGCCGAAGCGATAACCGCGTTGGCCCAACGTTGCCTGATACATAGCCCCCTCCCTTGCCCTGCGTGACGAGATACAAGCCCTGCACCAAGTGTAGTCAGCGGGAGAAGAAAATTATTTTGCCGGCGATCGCCGCCATCATGCTTTCCCCCATTTCACCCACCGCCGCTTCGGGTTACAGTAGCCGCGAAAACGGGAGGGGTGATGGATCCGCAACGGCAAATTATCGAATGGCTGCAACAAGATAACACTCGCATGGCGGCCCTGCGCACCGTGCGCAGGCTCGGCCTGAATGACTGGTGCCTCGGCGCCGGCTTTGTACGCAATCTGGTGTGGGACCGGCGGCATGGCTACGCCGTGGCGACGCCGCTCAACGATATCGACGTGATTCATTTCGATGCGGAGCGTGCGCAGGCCGAACGCGATCGCATGCTGGAAGCACGTTTGCAACAGTGGCTGCCGCAGCCGTGGTCGGTCAAGAACCAGGCGCGCATGCACCTGCGCAGCGGCCGGGCGCCCTACCGCAACAGCGAAGAGGCCATCAGCTTCTGGACCGAAGTGGAAACGGCGATCGGCGCACGCCTGAACGCCGACGACAGCATCACGCTGGTGGCCCCCTTCGGGCTCGCGGCGCTGTTCAACGACACCATCACCTTCAACGTGAAAAACGGCGACCGCGCCGCCTATGCCCAGCGGGTGCTCGACAAAGGCTGGCTGCTGCGCTGGCCGCATCTGCGGCAGGTAAAGATTTAGCCGCCGCTGCCGATACCCTGAACAGCGATATACCGACTCAGGGAGAGCATCCATGTCGACCACCATCACCATGATAGTACCGATCAAAAATACCGTTCCCGGCGTCAGCAACGTGTTCAGCGCGCCGGGCCATCAGGGCGAACTGCTGATGGCCAAACCGGTCAACAACCAGCCGCAGGGCGGCAAGATGGAGAAAAACGAACGCGCCAACGGCAATGACGAACCGGTCAACCTCAACGAAAGCCGCGCCTCGGCCCGCATCAAGGCGCTGAACCGGCAGATTCAGGCGCTGCAGCAAAAGTTGGTGGAGCTAAAGGACTCCGACGCCGATCCTAAGGAAATCGAAAAGCAGAAGCAGCTGATCGAAGCGCAGATCAAAATGTTGCAGGCAGAAATCGCCCGCATCCAGAAAGAAGAAATGGAAAAGCAGCAGCAGGAGCAGATGGCAAAAGCCGCGGCGCAATCCGGCGACGGCGTAAACCGCCCAACGCCGCTCAACGCTGTGGACGTCTATATCTGAGTCAATATTCCGCGTTTTCCTGCCGGCGCTGTTGCAGCAGCGCCGCCTGCTGACGCGCCACCTGCCAGATGGCCTCCGCCGCCGGCGTCAGCGAACGGTTCTTGCGCCGCACCAGCATCAGAGCACGGTTGATCTCCGGCACCAGCCGCCGCACCCGGAGCCGCCCCCCTTCCGGCAGCGGCAACGCCAACGCCGGGAAAATGCTGATGCCGATCCCCTCCGCCACCATCGGGAACAGCGTCGCCGGATGGCCGATTTCCTGCACTACCGGCGCCTCCACGCCCTGCTGTCTCAGCGCGCTGTCGATCAGCGGTCGGCTGCCCGACGCATAGTCCTGCAACACCAGGCGGCAACCGTTCAGCGCCGACCAATGTACCGCCTGCTGCGCCGCGAACGGATGATCGTCGCGGCACAGCAACAGGAACGGCTCGTGCAGCACCGCTTCGCACTCCAGATCCACCGCCTGTACCGGATCGACCACGATGCCGAAATCCACCTCCGCGTTGCGCACGCTGTGCAGCACCTGCTGCTGCGCCTGATCGCGCAGCATGATGCGGATCTCCGGGTATTCGCGCTCACCGGCGGCGATGCACTGCGGCATCAGATGGGCGGAAATGGTTTGGCTCGTCGCCACCCGCACCGTGCCGCTGCGCTGTACGCCAAAGCTGCGCGCATCCAGCAACGCGGCCTGCAGTTCGTCCAGCAGCCGCTCAACCCGATTGGCCAGCCGCAGGCCGGCGTCGGTCAGCACCACTTCACGCGTGGTGCGATCCAGCAGGCGCACGCCGACCTCTGCTTCCAGCTCTTTCACGCTGTGGCTGACCGCCGATTGCGTCAGACCAATCGCCTCACCGGCGCGGCTGAAACTGCCGTGGCGAGCGATGGCGACGAACACCCGCAGCTGTTTGAGTGAGTAATTCATGTGTTTTATTCATATATGAATTAAATAAATCAATTTAATTATTATATGCCCACGCGGGAGAATAGCCCCATCGATTTTCTACCCTGAGCGCACCGCCATGAGATTTCTGCCCGATCGTTTTACCCTGACGCTGATCGCCACCGTATTGCTGGCGTCGTTCCTGCCGGCGCGCGGCGAGTTCGTCGGCTGGCTCAACGCCCTGACCATCGCCGCCATCGCCCTGCTGTTCTTCATGCACGGCGCCAAGCTGTCGCGCGAGGCCATCCTGGCCGGCAGCAATAACTGGCGGCTGCATCTGTGGGTGATGTTCAGCACCTTCATCATTTTTCCGGCGCTGGGCATGCTGTTCGCCTGGTGGGCGCCGATCGACGTCAGCCCCGAGCTGTACGCCGGTTTCATCTACCTGTGCATCCTGCCCGCCACCGTGCAATCGGCCATCGCCTTCACCTCGCTGGCGGGCGGCAACGTGGCGGCGGCGGTGTGCAGCGCTTCCGCCTCCAGCCTGCTCGGGATCTTCGTGTCGCCGCTGCTGGTCGGCCTGCTGATGAATGTGCACGGCGATACCGGCAGCCTGCGGCAGGTCGGCTCGATCGTGCTGCAGCTGCTGGTGCCGTTCGTCGCCGGCCACCTGCTGCGGCCGCTGATCGGCGGCTGGATCGAACGCCATCGCCCGCTGATCGGCAAAACCGACCAGACCTCGATTCTGCTGGTGGTGTACGCCGCCTTCAGCGAAGCGGTGACGCACGGCATCTGGCATCAGGTCGGGCTTGGTTCGCTGGCGTTTATCGTCGGCGGCAGCATCGTGTTGCTGACGATCGTGCTGGTGGTGAACACTTACATGGCGCGTTGGCTGGGGTTCAGCAAGGCGGACGAGATCACCATCGTGTTCTGCGGCTCGAAGAAAAGCCTGGCGAACGGCATTCCGATGGCCAATATCCTGTTTCCGGCGGCTCAGGTGGGGATCATGGTGCTGCCGCTGATGGTGTTTCATCAGGTGCAGCTGATGACCTGCGCAGTGTTGGCGAAGAGGTACCAGCGTAAGCGGCAGACGCAACAGGCGGTGCCCAACGCACAGGCGTCGCGCGGGTAAAAAAAAGACGGGCCAAGGCCCGTCAGATCAGCTTTTCTTCAGCGGCTTGACCAGGTGGTCAAGCCCTTCGATTTTAATCGCCAGCGTCATCTCCATCAGCATACCGAGCTTGCCTTTGGGGAATTCGCCTTTGCGAGCGAACCACAGCAGGTACTCTTCGGGCAGGTCGATCAGCACCCGCCCCTGGTACTTGCCGAACGGCATCACGGTATTGGCGATCTCCAGCAGGTTTTCTTTTTCCATCAGTCACCCAGCAGGCGGATCATCTCCGCTTCATCGATCACCGCGATACCCAGCTCCTGCGCCTTCGCCAGCTTGGAACCGGCCGCCTCGCCGGCGATCACCAGGTCGGTTTTCTTCGATACGCTGCCGCTGACCTTGGCGCCCAGCGCCGTCAGGCGATCTTTGGCTTCGTCACGCGACAGCTGGCTCAGCGAACCGGTTAACACCACGGTTTTGCCGGCGAACGGGCTGTCTATCTCGTCCGCCACCACCACCACCGGCGCCGGCCAATGAATGCCGATCTCGGCACCCACCAGCTCGTTGATCACCTGCTGATTGAGCGCTTCATCGAGGAAGTTGCGGGTGTGTTTGGCCACCACTTCACCGACGTCCGGCACTTCTTTCAACGCCTCAATATCGGCGGCGAACAGCTTCTCCAGCGAACCGAAATGCGCCGCCAGGTTGGCAGCGGTCGCCTCACCGACCTCGCGAATGCCCAGCGCGTACAGGAAGCGGGCGAAGGTAGTCTGCTTGGATTTCTCCAGCGCGTTGACCAGGTTCTGCGCCGATTTCGGCCCCATGCGATCCAGGCCGGTCAGAATGCCGGCGGACAGGCGGAACAGATCGGCCGGATTCTTCACGTACTCCTTGTCCACCAGCTGCTCGATGATCTTGTCGCCCATGCCCTCTACGTCCAGCGCGCGACGGGAAACGAAGTGCTTCAACGCCTCCTTGCGCTGCGCACCGCAGATCAGCCCGCCAGTGCAACGCGCCACGGCCTCGCCTTCCACGCGCTCAACGTCGGAACCGCACACCGGGCAATGCAGCGGGAACACCACTTCGCGCGCATCCTGCGGCCGGCGGTCTTCCAGCACCCCCACCACCTGCGGGATCACGTCGCCGGCGCGGCGCACGATCACCGTATCGCCGATGCGCAGCCCCAGACGCTCGATTTCATCGGCGTTGTGCAAGGTCGCGTTGCTGACGGTCACCCCGGCCACCAGCACCGGCTCAAGGCGGGCCACCGGCGTAATCGCGCCGGTGCGGCCAACCTGAAACTCCACTTCGCGCACCACGGTGATCTGCTCCTGCGCCGGGAATTTGAACGCCGTCGCCCAGCGCGGCGCGCGTGCCACGAAGCCCAGCGTTTCCTGCAGGTCGATGTCGTCAATCTTGATCACCACGCCGTCGATGTCGAAACCGAGCTGCGCGCGGTCCTGCTCGACCTGGCGATAAAACGCCAGCACTTCCTCGCTGCCGGTGCGACGCTGGGCGCGATCGCTGACCGGCAGACCCCAGGCTTTGAACTGCATCAGGCGCTCAAAGTGGCTGCGCGGCAGCTCGCCGCCTTCCAGCAGGCCAACGCCATAGCAGAAGAAGGTCAACGGACGTTTGGCGGCAATACGCGGATCGAGCTGACGCAGCGATCCGGCGGCGGCGTTGCGCGGATTGGCGAACACCTTGCCGTCTTTGCGCCGGGCTTCTTCGTTCATTTGCTCAAAACCGGCCTGCGGCATAAACACTTCACCGCGCACTTCCACCCGGCGCGGGATGTTGTCGCCGGTCAGGCGCAGCGGGATGGCGCGGATGGTACGCACGTTGGCGGTGATGTTCTCACCGGTGGTGCCGTCGCCGCGCGTCGCCGCGCGCACCAGCTCGCCGTCTTCGTACAGCAGGCTGACCGCCAGGCCATCCAGCTTCAGCTCGCAGCAGAAGGTCAGCGGATCGCTGCTCTTGAGCCTATCTTGCACGCGCTTGTAAAACGCCAGGAAGCTCTCTTCGTCAAACACGTTGTCCAGCGACAGCATCGGCACTTCGTGACGCACCTGGTCGAACGCCGCCAGCGGTGCCGCGCCCACGCGCTGGGTCGGCGAATCGGCGGTGACCCACTCAGGATGCGCGCTCTCCAGCTCGCGCAGCTCGCGCATCAGGCGGTCATATTCCGCATCCGGCACTTCCGGCGCATCCAGCACATGATACTGGTATTCATGATGGCGCAATGTGGCTCGTAGTTGATTGATTTGTTGGATTATCGATTCCATGGCTCACCATCAAAGATAAAAAACCCCCGGCTAGCGGGGGCTTTGTTGTTACGGATGTTCAGTGCGCGCGGCAACCCGGTCAGGCGTTGTTTTCCAACACTTCACGGATGCGCGCTTTGTAGGTTTCCAGCTTCTGCGGCGTCATCATGCGGCGCTCGTCGTCCAGCACCACGCCGCCCACGTCGTCGGCGATGCGCTGCGCCGACTGCAGCATCAGCTTGAAGTTCTGATTGGCGTCGCCGTAAGACGGCACCATCATGAACATCGACACGCCCGGCGTGGAGAAGTCGGACATCATGTCAGGATCGAACGATCCCGGCTTGACCATGTTCGCCAGGCTGAACAGCACCGGGCCGCTGCCGGCCGGGCTGATATGGCGGTGGAAGATGCCCATCTCGCCAAACTGGAAGCCCGCCTGCAACACGCTCTGCAGCAGCACTTCGCCGCCGATCACGCCGCCCTGATGGGCCGCGACGTGCAGCACCAGCACGGTCTCTTTCAGCTTAGCCGGAATTGGCGCAACCGCCGGCTGTTGTGGCTGCGGCGCAGGTTCCTGCGCCGGCTTCGCTGCCGGCGCGGGCTGCACAGGGGCCGGTTCGGCGTGGAATGCCGGTTCCGCCACCTGCGGCGCCTCATGTTCATGCGGCAGATCGTCGACGCGCGGCTCGCGGCGCGCGGCCGGTTGCGGTTGCTGCGGCTCGGCCTGTTCTTCGTCCGGCGCGTAGTTGTTCAGCAGGATGTCATCATACTCCGGCCGCTGAGACAGCGGAGGCGGTGTCTGATGAGCGGCCGGCTGAACGGCGCGGGGCGCTGGCGCAGCCGCCGGAGCGGGCTTCGGCGCGGCCACGGGTTCTTCGCGTGCGGCATCGAAATGGCCGAATGACGGCTCGTCTTGCGGGTGAGCGGCGCGCACGCGCACCTCACCGACGCCTTCTTCGAGATCGTCGATCGGAGTTTGTTCACGTTCCTTTTGGGAACGTTTGGCTGGGCGATCGCGGAAGAGCGCTGACCGTTCTTTGCGACTGGTCCACAGACCGTGCAATAACAGCGCTATTATGGCGATCGCGCCAACAACGATTAATATCAGACGCAAATCCTGCATCATTGCTATCTCTGTTGTTCCAATACATTGCCACCGCGGCAAACATTCACTCTTTAACTCTATTTGCCCGCGCACACAAGTGCAAGTCCGTGCTGAACTTTATGCCAATAAAGATGATTATACTGCCTTTTTCTGCTGGTTTTTCAGCCAACCCTACCCTAGCCAGTGGAAAATCATCCCTATATGATAATGATGCCTGTTCAGACAACGAGATAACTTAAGATATGTCCTATACGCAGCCCCCTTCCCGCCCGACCAGCGGCATTCACTATTTTGCCGAAGGCTGGCGCCTGATTTCACGCCCGGGGATTAAACGCTATGTGGTCCTGCCGTTGCTGGTCAACGTGCTGCTGATGGGCTCCGCTTTCTGGTGGCTGTTCAGCCGGCTCGGCGACTGGATCCCGGCGATGATGAGCCACGTGCCCGACTGGCTGCAATGGTTGAGCTACCTGCTGTGGCCGCTGGCGGTCGTTTCGGTGCTGCTGGTGTTCAGCTATCTGTTCAGCACCATCACCAATCTTATTGCCGCGCCGTTCTGCGGCCTGCTGGCGGAACAGCTCGAAGGCAGCCTGACCGGCAAACCGCTGCCGGACACCGGCCTGCTCGGCATCGCCAAAGATCTGCCGCGCATCATGGCGCGCGAATGGCGCAAGCTGATGTATTACCTGCCGCGCGCGCTGCTGCTGCTGGCGCTGTATTTCGTGCCCGGCATCGGTCAGACGGTGGCGCCGGTGCTGTGGTTCCTGTTCAGCGCCTGGATGCTGGCGATCCAGTATTGCGACTACCCGTTCGACAACCACAAGGTGAGCTTTGCCGACATGCGCCGCGCCTTGCGCCAGCACAAAACCGACAACCTGCAGTTCGGCGCGCTGGTCAGCCTGTTCACCATGATCCCAATCCTCAATCTGGTGATCCTGCCGGTCGCCGTCTGCGGCGCCACCGCGATGTGGGTCGATCGCTACCGCTCGCAATTCGTCCGATAATCGCCGTTTTTTACCGCCGATAGCGCGGGAATTTTCGACAGGGCGCGCATTTCGCGCCCTTATCATTGTGCTTAAAACTTATTTCCTAATAACATATAGATATACCAATTCTTTACTTCCCTGCCGGTACTGTTAGCGTATGCTTTCGATGTTCCCCACATTTTCATAGAGTTAAAGGACGGGCTATGAGCAAGATATATGAAGACAACTCATTAACAATCGGCCATACGCCGCTGGTTCGTCTGAACCGTATCGGCAACGGACGCATTCTGGCCAAGGTTGAATCGCGCAACCCGAGCTTCAGCGTCAAATGCCGCATCGGTGCCAATATGATTTGGGATGCGGAACAACGCGGCGTGTTGACCGCCGGCAAGGAACTGGTAGAGCCCACCAGCGGCAACACCGGCATCGCGCTGGCCTTCGTCGCCGCCGCGCGCGGTTACAAGCTGACGCTGACCATGCCGGAAACCATGAGCATCGAGCGCCGCAAGCTGCTCAAGGCGCTGGGCGCCAACCTGGTGCTGACTGAAGGGGCGAAAGGCATGAAGGGCGCCATCGCCAAAGCGGAAGAGATCGTCGCCACCGATCCGAACCGTTACCTGATCCTGCAACAGTTCAGCAACCCGGCCAACCCGGCGATCCATGAGAAAACCACCGGCCCGGAAATCTGGGAAGACACCGATGGGGAAGTCGACGTGTTCATCTCCGGCGTCGGCACCGGCGGCACGCTGACCGGTGTCAGCCGCTACATCAAGAACACCAAAGGCAAAGCCATCACCACCGTGGCGGTCGAGCCGACCGACTCGCCGGTCATCAGCCAGGCGCTGGCTGGTGAAGAGCTGAAACCGGGCCCGCACAAGATTCAGGGCATCGGCGCCGGTTTCATTCCGGGCAACCTCGATCTGGACCTGGTGGATCGCGTCGAGAAAATCTCCAACGACGAAGCCATCAGCATGGCGCGTCGCCTGATGGACGAAGAAGGCATCCTGGCGGGTATCTCCTCCGGCGCGGCGGTCGCGGCAGCGGTAAAACTGGCCGAAGAACCGGCGTTCGCCGACAAGACCATCGTGGTGATCCTGCCGTCTTCCGGCGAACGTTATTTGAGCACCGCGCTGTTTGCCGATCTGTTCACCGAGCAGGAATTGCAACAGTAATTCCAGCACTGCACAAATCGCTAAAAAAGCACCCTGCGGGGTGCTTTTTTGTGGACTGGATCAAACTTTATAGCAGTCCAAGATTGCTTTTGCCCGTCTCCTTTAGTATTTAACGGTGCATTATTTCGATGCGCAAAATTAATCACCCCCCGAGCCCGGTCAAGGCTGAATCGATTTACTCATCTGTCGCCGACGCGTCGAATCGGGCATAATGGGGAGCGGATTGGAACGACGTCTAAAGCCGAGTTTTTTGATCTGAAGTGCCTAACGCGTCGTTTTCTGTTGCATCAACGTTCGCCCCTGTCCATAGTCAGGCGCTATAACCAGGCAAGCTAAAGTCAGGCCCCTGGGCTAAACTTTAGCACCACAACATTAATCCAATAAGTTGGGGAAACATCAATGTTCCAGCAAGAAGTTACTATTACCGCTCCGAATGGTCTGCATACTCGCCCTGCCGCTCAGTTCGTTAAAGAAGCCAAAGGCTTCACGTCTGACATCACCGTGACCTCCAACGGCAAAAGCGCCAGCGCTAAAAGTCTGTTCAAACTGCAAACTCTGGGGCTGACTCAAGGGACCGTAGTGACCATCTCCGCTGAAGGTGAAGACGAGCAGAAAGCCGTTGAGCACTTGGTAAAACTGATGGCAGAGCTTGAGTAATCGGCCCGTCTTTTTAGTTAACACCAGTCAAGAGTAAGGTAGGGTTATGATTTCAGGCATTTTAGTATCACCGGGCATCGCTTTTGGTAAGGCTCTCTTGCTGAAAGAAGACGACATTGTCATCAACCGGAAAAAAATCTCTGCTGATCAAGTAGAGCAGGAAGTCTCGCGTTTTCTGGCCGGCCGCGCGAAAGCGTCCGAACAGCTGGAAGCGATCAAGACCAAAGCTGGCGAAACCTTCGGCGAAGAGAAGGAAGCTATCTTCGAAGGCCACATCATGTTGCTGGAAGACGAAGAGCTTGAGCAGGAAATCATAGCCCTAATCAAAGATGAGCTGGCCTCCGCAGACGCCGCCGCCTACACCGTGATCGAAGGTCAGGCGAAAGCGTTGGAAGAGCTGGACGACGAATACCTGAAAGAACGCGCCGCCGACGTGCGCGACATCGGCAAGCGCCTGCTGCAGAACATCCTGGGCATGCCGATCGTCGATCTGGGCTCCATTCAGGACGAAGTGATCCTGGTGGCCACCGATCTGACCCCGTCAGAGACCGCGCAGCTGAACCTGGACAAAGTGCTGGGCTTCATCACCGACCTCGGCGGCCGTACCTCCCACACCTCCATCATGGCGCGCTCCCTGGAGCTGCCGGCGATCGTCGGTACCAGCGACGTGACCAAGCAGGTGAAAAACGACGACTACCTGATTCTGGACGCGGTTAACAACAAAATTTACGTTAACCCGACCGCTGACGTTATCGATCAGCTGAAAGCCGCCCAGAACCAATACATCACCGAGAAAAACGATCTGGCCAAGCTGAAGGACCTGCCGGCGATTACGCTGGACGGCCATCAGGTTGAAGTCTGCGCCAACATCGGCACCGTGCGCGACGTCGCGGGTGCAGAGCGCAACGGCGCGGAAGGTGTCGGCCTGTATCGTACCGAATTCCTGTTCATGGACCGCGACTCGCTGCCGACCGAAGACGAGCAGTTCCAGGCTTACAAGGCCGTGGCGGAAGCCATGGGTTCGCAAGCGGTGATCGTCCGCACCATGGACATCGGCGGCGACAAAGACCTGCCGTACATGAACCTGCCGAAGGAAGAGAACCCGTTCCTCGGCTGGCGCGCCATCCGCATCGCGATGGACCGCCGTGAAATCCTGCATGCCCAGCTGCGCGCCATCCTGCGCGCCTCGGCGTTCGGCAAACTGCGCATCATGTTCCCGATGATCATCTCCGTGGAAGAAGTGCGCGATCTGAAAGGCGAAATCGAGACGCTGAAGGCGCAGCTGCGCGAAGAAGGCAAGGCGTTTGACGAGAGCATCGAAGTGGGCGTGATGGTGGAAACACCGGCTGCGGCGGTCATCGCTCACCACCTGGCGAAAGAAGTCGACTTCTTTAGTATTGGGACAAACGATCTAACCCAGTATACTCTGGCGGTAGATCGCGGCAACGAGCTGATTTCTCATCTCTATAACCCGATGTCCCCATCAGTACTTGGCCTGATTAAACAGGTTATTGATGCATCTCACGCGGAAGGCAAGTGGACCGGCATGTGCGGTGAACTGGCTGGCGATGAGCGTGCTACACTGTTGTTATTGGGCATGGGGCTGGATGAGTTCAGCATGAGTGCGATTTCAATCCCGCGCATCAAGAAAATTATTCGCAACACGAATTTCGAAGATGTGAAGGCGTTGGCAGCGCAAGCCTTGGCACAGCCAACGGCACAAGACCTGATGAATTGCGTCAATAAATTCATCGAAGAAAAAACGCTCTGCTAAACTTCCACGACACTGGAACGCCGCCCAATTTAATGCTTAGGAGAAGATCATGGGTTTGTTCGATAAACTGAAATCTCTGGTTTCTGATGACAAGAAAGACACGGGCACTATCGAGATCGTCGCTCCCCTTTCTGGCGAAATCGTCAATATCGAAGATGTGCCGGACGTAGTGTTCGCTGAAAAAATCGTTGGCGACGGTATCGCTATCAAACCGGCCGGCAACAAAATGGTTGCTCCGGTTGACGGCACCATCGGCAAGATTTTCGAAACCAACCATGCATTCTCTATCGAATCCGACAGCGGCATTGAGCTGTTCGTCCACTTCGGCATCGATACCGTAGAACTGAAAGGCGAAGGCTTCAAACGCATCGCCGAAGAAGGTCAGCGCGTCAAGAAAGGCGACGTCGTTATCGAGTTCAACCTGCCTCTGCTGGAAGAGAAAGCCAAGTCGACCCTGACGCCGGTCGTTATCTCCAACATGGACGAGATCAAAGAGCTGATCAAACTGTCCGGCAGCGTAACCGTTGGCGAAACCCCGATCATCCGCATCAAGAAGTAATCGCGGATGATCAATAAAAAACGGCGCCCTCGGCGCCGTTTTTTTTATCCCTTCGGGGTATCCCCATCTCGCTGCGTCATGACGACCAGCGCGGCACGCGCAGAGTGATGATCAGCCCCTCTTTGTCGCCGTTGCGCGCCTCAACCTGGCCGCCGTGCGCCAGCACCACCTTGCGGGTAATCGCCAGCCCAAGGCCGTAGCCCTTGCCCGACAGCGCCGATTTCACGCGCACGAAAGGATCGAAGATGCTCGACAGCTTCGACTCCTCGACGCCCGGCCCCTGATCGCTGACGGCGATCTGAAACTGATTGTCGACGCGCGACAGCGCCACCGTCACCCGCTGACCGTGGCTGGAAAAGCGCAACGCATTACGCACGACGTTATCCACCGCACGCCGCATCAGCTCCGCATTGCCCTTGACGGTGTACTCCACATCCGATTCGGCCTGCAGCACGATATCCACGCCGGGCACCTGCGCCTCGTAGCGCGCATCGCTCACCACCGCGTCCACCAGACCATACAGATCGAAATACTCTTCGTCCGGCAAGCTGCTGTGTTCGGTACGCGACAGCGCCAGCAGTTCGCCGATCATTTTGTCCAACCGCCCCGACTCATGTTCGATACGCTTCAGCGAGGTTTCGACGTTGCCGGCATTCTGCCGCGCCAGGCCGATGGCCAACTGCAGGCGCGCCAACGGTGAACGCAGTTCGTGCGAAACATCGTGCAGCAACTGCTCACGGGCGCTGACCAGCAGCTCCAGCCGCTCGGCCATGGTATCGAAATCGCGCGCCACGTCAGACAGTTCGTCATGACGCCGCCGCATATTCGGGTACAGCCGCACCGACAGATCGCCCTGCGCCACCCGATCCAGGCCGCCGCGCAGCTGACGCATCGGGCGGGTCAGGTTCCAGGCCAGCACGGCGCTGAACAGCAAACCGCCCAGCCCGCCGACCCACAGCATCGGCGCTGGAATGTTGAAGAAGTGGGAACGCCGCTCCGGCCGATACTCTTCCCGCAGCCCGCGCACGTTATAACTCAGCCAGTACCCCTGCCCTTCTCCAGTTTGCACCCAGGCGGAAATCTCTTTCGGCATCCGCCGCCCTTCAAACACCGGTTCTTCCGGCTCAGGCGGCGGTTGGGTCATCGGCGTAACGGACAGCAGACGCCGATCGTCCTCCGGCCAGTCGCGCATCAGGGCTTCCAGCGCCGGCATGCCGCCGCTGCCCAACTGGGTGGTGGCGGAGGTCAGCAGCAAGCCGATCGCCCGCCGTGCCATGGAATTCTCCGGCGGCACATAGCGGTCGCCATAAAGAGAAAATGCCACCCACAAGGCCTGCGTCATAATGAGGAAGGTCAGCCAAAAGCCGAGCAAAATTTTCCAGAACAGTCTTCCGCGCATGTCTGGTTACCGTATGCGATAGCCGATGCTGCGCACCGTCTCGATGCTCAGCTTACTGCCGGCCAGCGCGCTCAGCTTCTGGCGGATATTGCTGATATGCACGTCTACGCTGCGATCATAGGCCTCGCGCGGGCGCCCCAGTCCTTTCTCGGACAGTTCGTCCTTCGACACCACGCGATCCGGCGCGCGCAGCAACAGCTCCAGCAGATTGAATTCCGAAGCCGTCAGATCAAACGCCTTGCCCCGCCATTCGCTGCTGCGGGTAGAAGGGTTCATCGTCAGCTCGCCGAAGCTGATGGCGGCCTCGTCGTCCGCCTCTTGCGGCCGCTCTTCGAAACGGCGCAGCACCGCGCGCAGACGCGCCACCAATTCGCGCGGATAGCATGGCTTGGGCATATAATCGTCGGCCCCCATCTCCAGGCCAATCACCCGATCGATGTTGTCGCCTTTGGCTGTCAGCATGATGATCGGCAGCCGGCTCTTTTTACGCACGTCGCGCAGCACGTCGATGCCGCTCATGTCCGGCAGCATGATGTCGAGGATCATCGCGGTATAATCGCCCGACAGCGCGCCTTCGACCCCCGCCTTGCCGGTCAGCACCAGCGTGGCGTCGAAGCCTTCGCCCGTCAGGTATTCGCTCAGCATGGTGCCAAGCTCCAGGTCATCGTCGACCAGTAAAATTTTCATGCCTTGCTCCTTCACCGATTTTCGTTATTTTCCCGCCAATTCCGCCGGCCCGCAGCCGGTTTTACTCAATCCTTACACATCGCTCTTTGCGTCTCGCCACCGTTATTGTGGCCGCTGTTGCGCGATTTCTCTACTTCAGTCAGGGGATTGGCGCGCGAGCAGGCGATAGCCGCCGCTTCGGCGGGCCGGACAGGCAGTCTGTAACAGGGAGGTGAGAAGGCGTTTCCCGGCGGGACGCGCCGCCGGGAGGGGGACTCAGTCGAATACGCCGGTGGAGAGGTAGCGATCGCCGCGATCGCAGACGATCGCCACCACGACGCTGCCGGGGTGAGCCGCCGCGACGCGCAGGGCGCCGACTACCGCGCCACCGGAGCTGACGCCGCAGAAGATACCTTCACGCTGCGCCAACTGACGCATGGTCTGCTCGGCATCGCCCTGTTCGATATCCAGCACCTGATCCACCAGCTCCGGGCGGAAAATGCCCGGCAGGTAAGCGGGTGCCCAACGGCGAATACCGGGGATGCTGCTGCCTTCCGCCGGCTGCAGGCCGATGATCTGCACCTGCGGGTTCTGGCTCTTCAGGTAACCGCCCACCCCGGTAATGGTGCCGGTGGTGCCCATGCTGGAAACGAAGTGCGTGATGCGCCCTTCGGTCTGGCGCCAGATCTCCGGACCGGTAGTGGTGAAGTGGGCATAGGGGTTGTCCAAGTTATTGAACTGATCCAGCACCTTGCCCTGCCCCTGGCGCTGCATCTCCAGCGCCAGATCGCGCGCGCCTTCCATTCCCTGTTCACGGCTGACCAGGATCAGCTCGGCGCCGTAGGCACGCATCGCCGCCTGCCGCTCCAGGCTCATGTTCTCCGGCATCAGCAGCTTCAGCGTATAGCCTTTCAATGCAGCGATCATCGCCAGCGCAATGCCGGTGTTGCCGCTGGTGGCCTCGATCAGCACGTCGCCGGGCTTGATCTCACCGCGCAGCTCCGCCTGCTGGATCATCGCCAACGCAGCGCGATCCTTCACCGATCCCGCCGGGTTATTGCCTTCCAGTTTGACCCATACTTCGCTGCCCGCCTGGGCGGCCAGCCGTTGCAGTTTTACCAGCGGGGTATTCCCGATGCATTGTTCGAGCGTTGTCACGATCTTTGCCTGTGTGTTGTTGATGTACGTAAAGTAAAAAGGCAACCCTGGGGTTGCCTTGAATAAAAGGGCAGCTAAAACCTATCAGGCGCTTTTGGCTAACGCAACAGGTTGCAGCAGTTGATCGCCGGCATACAGCCGCGCATTGAGGCTGCCGACGTAATAGCGGCCGCCGCGCACCGGCGTGGCGTTGCCTTCCGGCAGTACCACGCTGATCGGTTCCTGGTGCCAGCCGATCGGTTGCACCGTCAGCTGCCAGAAGTGGCCGCGCGGGCTGACTTCCAGCACCTGTACCGGCAGCGGGCAGCGCTCGCTGCTCTCAGTCGCCACTTCCATTTCCCACGGGCGCAGGAACAGATCGACGCTGCCCTGATGCATCGGCTGGAACGACAGCGGCCACTGGTGCGCGCCGACGAACAGCTGGGAACCGCGAATTTCGCCGTTCAGGCGGTTCACTTCCCCCATGAATTCCAGCACGAAGCGGCTGGCCGGTTCGCGCATGATTTCGATCGGCGAACCGACCTGTTCGATATTGCCCTGGCTCATCACCACGATGCGGTCGGCCACTTCCATCGCCTCTTCCTGATCGTGGGTGACGAACACGCTGGTGAACTTCAGCTCTTCATGCAACTGACGCAGCCAGCGGCGCAGCTCTTTGCGCACCTGCGCATCCAGCGCGCCGAACGGTTCGTCCAGCAGCAGAATTTGCGGTTCCACCGCCAAGGCGCGCGCCAGCGCCACGCGCTGTTTCTGGCCGCCGGACAGCTGCGACGGATAGCGGCTGGCCAGGTGGCCCAGCTGTACCATTTCCAGCAGCTGAGTGACTTTCTGTTTGATCGCCGCGGCGTTCGGACGCTCGCGACGCGGCAGTACGGTCAGGCCAAAGGCGATATTGTCGAACACCGTCATGTGGCGGAACAGCGCATAGTGCTGAAACACGAAGCCCACACGCCTGTCGCGCGCGTGCATGTGGCTGACATCGGTGCCGTGGAAGCCCAGTTTGCCGCCGCTCTGGCTTTCCAGCCCGGCGATGATGCGCAGCAGCGTGGTCTTGCCGGAACCGGACGGCCCGAGCAGCGCCACCATCTCGCCGGAAGCAATATCGAGCGAGATATCGTTCAATACCTTGGTGCGACCGAAGTACTTGTTGATGCCGTTAATCTCAATGCTCATGATTTTCCTCCCGCTCGAGACGCGCGTTCTGGCGTTCCAGACGCCACTGCAGCGCACTCTTCAAAAATAGGGTAACGATCGCCATCAGGGTCAACAGCGCGGCGGCGGTAAAGGAGCCGACGGTGTTGTAATCCTGCTGCAACAGCTCGACCTGCAGCGGCAAACTGTAGGTTTCGCCGCGAATCGAACCGGACACCACCGACACCGCGCCGAACTCGCCGATGGCACGCGCGTTGGTCAGCACCACACCGTATAGCAACGCCCAGCGAATGTTGGGCAGCGTCACGCGGCGGAACATCTGCCAGCCGGACGCCCCCAGAAGAATGGCGGCCTCGTCTTCCTGGCTGCCCTGGCTGAGCATCATCGGCACCAGCTCGCGCACCACGAAGGGACAGGTGACGAAAATGGTCACCAGCACCATGCCCGGCCAGGAGAACATGATCTGGATGTTATGCGTGTCCAGCCAGCCGCCCAGCAGGCCGTTGCTGCCGTAAAACAGCAGGTAAATCAGCCCCGCCACCACCGGTGAAACGGCGAACGGAATGTCGATCAGCGTCAGCAGCAGCTGGCGGCCGGGGAAGGTGAAACGCGTCACCAGCCACGCCAGCAAGGTGCCGAACACCAGGTTGAACGGCACGGTGATCAGCGCGATCAAGACCGTCAGCCAGATGGCGTGCAGCATGTCCGGATCGAGCAAGTTGCTCCACATCGCGCCGAACCCTTTGGAGAAGGCCTCGGCGAAAATCGACATCATCGGCACCACCAGCAGCAGCACCGAAAACAGCGCGCCGATGGCGATCAGCGTCCACTTGCCCCAGTTGACGCGCGGGCGCTCGGCGCCGTTGAAGGCGGAAACATCAGCCATCAGTGCCCTCCTCCCAAACGTCTGCCGAAGCGGCTTTGCAATACGTTAATGCTGAACAGCAGCAGCAGCGACGCCGCCAGGATCACCGAAGCGATAGCGCTGGCCGCCGGGTAATCAAACTCCTGCAAACGTACAAAAATCATCAGCGAGGTCACTTCCGTCTTCCAGGCGATGTTGCCGGCGATGAAAATCACCGCGCCGAACTCGCCCAGGCTGCGGGTAAAGGAAATGGCGGTGCCGGCCAGCAGTGCCGGCGCCACCTCGGGCAACACCACGCGGCGAAAGCTCTGCCAGCGCGTGGCGCCCAGCGTCTCGGCCGCCTCTTCGTATTCCGGCCCCAGCTCTTCCAAAACCGGCTGCACGGTGCGCACCACAAACGGCAGGCTGGTGAACGCCATCGCCACCGCGATCCCAAGCCAGGTGAAGGTGACCTTAATGTCAAAGTGCGCCAGCCACTGACCGTACCAGCCAGTGGTGGAAAACAGACCGGCCAGCGTCAGGCCGGCCACCGCCGTCGGCAGCGCGAACGGCAGATCGATCAGGCCGTCCAGCAGCGAACGGCCGGGAAAACGGTAGCGCGTCAGGATCCAGGCCATCAGCATGCCGAACACCGCGTTGAACAGGCTGGCGACGCCGGCGGCCAGCAGCGTCACTTTGTACGCCGCCACCACCTGCGGGTTGGAAATCACTTCCCAATATTGCGCCAGGCTCATCTGCGCCAGCTGCATCACCAGCGCGGTGAGCGGCAGCAGCAGGATCAGACAGGTATAAAACAGGCTGCTGCCGAGGCTGAGGCCAAATCCGGGCAGCACCCGCTTACTGGACGACAACGCCAACATTTACTTGCGCCCTGCCGCTAACAGCTGATCCAACTCGCCGCCGGTGGCGAAGTGAGTTTTCATCACCTGCGGCCAACCGCCGAACTGGTCTTCCACCCGGAACAGTTTGGTGTCCGGGAATTGCCCTTTCGCCGCCGCCATCGCTTTCTGGTCATAGACGCGGTAGTAGAAGCTGGTGATCACCTGCTGCGCCGCCGGGCTGTAGAGGTAGTTCAGATAGGCTTTGGCCGCCTGCTCGGTGCCGTTGCGCTCGACGTTTTTGTCGACCCAGGCCACAGGAAACTCCGCCAGAATATCGACCGGCGGCACGATCACTTCGTACTTGTCTTCACCGTATTGCTTACGGATGTTGTTCACTTCGGACTCGAAGCTGATCAGCACGTCGCCCAAGCCGCGTTCGACGAAGGTGGTGGTCGCGCCGCGGCCACCGGTATCGAACACCAGCACGTTTTTCAGGAAGCGGGTCATAAAGGCGCGGGTCTTGGCCGGATCGTTGCCGTCAGCCTGGCTGGCGGCGCCCCAGGCGGCCAGATAGGTGTAGCGGCCGTTGCCGGAGGTTTTCGGATTCGGGAACACCAGCTTCACGTCGTCGCGCACCAAATCGTTCCAGGTGTGGATGCCCTTCGGGTTGTCCTTGCGCACCAAAAACGCCATGGTGGAATAGAACGGCGAGCTGTTGTTGGGCAGGCGCGCCTGCCAGTCCGCCGGGATCAGCTGCCCACGATCGTGCAGGATCTGCACGTCGGTCACCTGGTTGTACGTCACCACGTCGGCGCGCAAGCCCTGCAGGATAGCCAGCGCCTGCTTGGAGGAACCGGCGTGCGACTGTTTGATGGTCAGCTTGTCGTTCGGGTGCTGTTGATTCCACTGCTGTTCAAAGCCGGGGTTCAGCGCGACGAACAATTCACGGGAAACGTCATAAGAACTGTTCAGCAATTCCGCCGCCGACGCTGCGCCGCTCGCCAACAGCGCAGCCGCCAGCCAACCTTTCAGCACGAGATTTTTAACCCGGTTTTGTTTCATTCTGCACCTTATCACTGAGTCAGTCCTTCAGGCTTTCGCCTTATTGACGACCAGTGTATTTATAACTCGGTGCGGAGCTGTAACGCTTTTATATACCGTTTAGTGATTTACAAGCATCAAACGCTATAAGGCAGGAAAAGAGCGGCGTTTTCGGGTCGGGAATGCGGGCCGAAGCCGGGCGCGCCGGCTTCGGCAACGGCGTCAAAGTGACAGCAGGCGTGTCAGCGATGGCGCAAAGTAGTAGCTGCCGGTCACCGCTCGGCTGAAACGCAGCATCGCGTCGCGTTTGCCGTCCAGATCGCCGAACATGCTCAGCAGCTGCTGCTCGATATTGTGCAGGCGCGCGCAATAGGCGATGAAGAACAGGCCGTGCTTGCCGCTGGCGGTGCCGTAAGGCAGGCTCTGGCGCAGAATCTTCAGGCCCTTGCCGTCCTCTTTCAGATCGACACGGCTGACGTGCGAAGTATCCGGGCGCTGGTCCGCCGGCAGCTCTTCGCTGTCGTGCTTGGTGCGGCCGATGATCTGCTCCTGCTGTTCGGTGGTAAAACGCTGCCACTGGCGCAGGTTGTGCTCGTAACGTTGCACCAGCACGTAGCTGCCGCCCGCATCCTCTTCACCCTCGGCGATCGTCGCCACTGCCGGGCGCTGGTCGCCCTGCGGGTTTTCGGTGCCGTCGATGAAGCCGCTCAGATCGCGCTCTTCCACCCAGCGGAAGCCATGGGTTTCTTCTTCGATCTTGATGACGTTGCCGAACGCCGCCAACGCGGCCTGCGCCAGCGTAAAGTTGACGTCGTGGCGCAGCGACTGAATGTGGATCAGCATATCGCGCTGGGTGGCCGGCGCCAGTCCTTTGCCGAGCGGCGTAAACGGCTTCAGTTCTTTCGCGCCCTGGCCGCTGGAGAGATCGTGCCAGACGTCATAGCCGAAAGCGATAACCGCGCCGAGGCGCGCATCGGGAAACTGCTGTTGCAGCTCGCTCAACGTCTGACAAAACTGTTTGCAGCCCTGGCGCAAATCGGCGAATTCGCCCTGTACGCTGGCTTCCATAAAAATGGCGAAACGGCAGTGCTCCAGCAGAATGCCGCTCTGAACCTGTGTCATGTTGTTATCCTCAATACCAGAATCCGGCAACAGGTATGGCGGTTGACGCGCGGGTTCCCTGTTACAAACGCGCGCTATGATACCGCAAGCACGGGCGATTGCCTTGCAGCAGCGCAAAGAAAATAGGGGTAATGGCTTGAAAAGGCAGGCGCCGCGCACCGGCGCCCGTTGACAGCGTTACTGCTGCGGTTTGGCGTGCCAAACGATCTTGCTGACCGTCCAGCTTTTCAGGGTGTCGTCCGGCGGGATGATATCCTGCGCCCCGGCCCACTTGCCGCTGAAGATGTAGGTGACGTACTTGCTCTGCTCCGCCACGCACTCCACCTTGCCGGCGTCTTCGCCGCTGCCCGGTTTACAGGAACCGAACGCCTTGCTGTACATGTCGCCGAACGGCGTGCCGAGCTTGTTGCCCCACTCCGTCGCCACTTTAGGATCCATCACGTCCACCCGCTGCAGGCGCCCTTTCGGTTCGCCGGTGATCACCAGCTTCACTTCGTCGCCGGACAGCGCCTGATAGTAAGAGACGATCTGGCCGTTGTTGGTCGCCATGCCGCCGCGCAGGCGGTAGTTGCCGTCCAGCCCGTCGTTGATGGCGCTTTCCGACATCGGCGTGCCGGCGTTGAGCTTGCCGACGCCCTTGGCGCCGACCTCCAGGCTGCTGCCGAACCAGTTGAACGGCGACAGGCTGGACCAGGAGAAATTGGACATGCTCGAACAGCCGGTCAGTAACAGCGGAAGCCCTAACAGCAGGGGGCGAATATTCATCTCTAGCTCCTTAAACATCAATGGCACGGGGCGGTAATCCGCCCCTGCCGCACTCGGCGTTTTGCTGCGTGCCAGCCTCTCACAACGGCCCGCACTACGCCAACGGTTGCCTGCTTGGAGTGCGGAAAATGCGAAAAGTGCCGCACTTCTCGGCAATTAGTCAGCCTGCTCCGCCGGCGCGAAACAGGCTTTCAGGCGCGCATTCAGCAGCAGATAGCTCAGCGCCAGCGCGTCGAACAGCGCCAACGCCAACTCCAGCCCCGGCGCATCGCCGTCCTGGCGCCACAGGCTGAACAGCGAGCCGCCGAGCGACGCCAGCAGAGAGGCTGCCAACACCCAGCGCCAGCCGCGCCACAGCCGCGGCCATTGGTGGCGACGGCCGCTCAGCAAAAACGCCAGCGCCGCCGGCAGACCGAGCAGCATGCCGTACCAAAAGCGTTGGGTATCCGGATAAAACAGCGCCAGCAAGCTTTCGCCCTGCTCGCGCGAAGCGCCGGCCATCACGAACAGCAGCCAGGTGCGCGCCTGCAGAATCAGCACGGCCCAAAACCCCAGCGGCAGCCGCAGCGTGCCGTGCTGATCGAAATCGTCCGGGGAAAAGCGGGGTGAGAATGGCTTCAACGGTCGTTCCTTGCCAACAGAATAAAAAGACTATGGCTACAGATGGGCGCCGGCGATGGGAATTTCAATGCGTCGGCTTAAGAAGCTCTTAAGATCGGCGTGTTTTAATCCTTATCACCAAGCAAGCACCCGATATCAGCGGGATGTGATTTTCGATAACGATAAGGAAGCGCAACATGAAAAAACTGACTCTGGCCGCTCTGATCGCGCTGTGCAGCGCACCGGTACTGGCGCAACAAGGCGGGTTCCTCGATCCGGCCGCGCCGCAGGCGCAAACACAGCCTGCTCCGCAGGGCGGTTTCTCCGGCCCCAGCGCGGCGCTGACCACCGTGGACAAGGTGAAATCGCTGAGCGACGACACCTGGGTGATGCTGCAGGGCAACATCGAACAGCGCATCGGCGACGAAACCTATACCTTCCGCGACGCCACCGGCACTCTGACGGTCGATATCGACCGCAAACGCTGGAACGGCCAGACCGTTACGCCGAAAGACAAGGTGCAGTTGGAAGGTAAAGTGGATAAAGACTGGAACAGCCTCGAAGTGGACGTGAAAACCGTCAAAAAGCTGCCGTAATGCGCTGCGGCGGGCGGTGCAACGCCGCCGCCCGCTGCCTGCTCAATATTCCTGATCTTCGATCAGCCGCTTGCCCAGGCTGGTGATGCCCTGGATCTCGTAGCCGAGCTTCTCGTACATCTCGACCACCGTGTCGTTGTCTTCGCGCACCATAATCTGGATCTTCGGGCAGCCACGGGCGATCAACTTCTTCTCCAGACGGTTGATCAACGCATTGGCGATGCCGCGCCCGCGATAGTCGGGATGCACCCCGAGGTAATAAGCCGATCCGCGGTGGCCGTCATAGCCGCCCATCACCGAACCGACCACTTCACCGCCAACCTCCGCCACCAGGAACAGCTCCGGGTCGTGGTTCAGCTTGCGCTCGATGTCCATTTCCGGATCGTTCCAGGGGCGCAGCAGATCGCAGCGCTCCCACAGGGTAATGACTTCTTCAAAGTCGTCTTGTCGAAATACGCGAATTTCCATCGATGTTGGCCGCTGTTAATTAAGGTGTTTATCTGATTATCGCGTGATTATTCACTTACGCAATATCAAACTGCGATTTACCGCGCTATTTGCCCAGAAATCGCCGGTAACAGGCGTAATAAATGGAAATAGTTATCGGGTCGATTAATGATTATCAATACGATATAACGTCGCAAAATAGAAACGTCGATGGAGCGTTGCGTAATGAAAAAGCAGGGTAAACCATTCCTCAATTTTAAACCGCTTGCCGTTTCCCCGACGCGACGCCAACTTTTGCTTTCCGGCCTGGCGGTGGCGCTGCTCGGCGTAAAAAGCCAAAGCGCCAAGGCGGAAGGCCTGCTGCGCAATCAGCACAGCAAACCGGCGGCAAAACCGATCGGCGGCAAAAAGCTGGTGATGATCGATCCCGGCCACGGCGGCATCGATTCCGGCGCGGTCGGCCACGAAGGCTCGCAGGAAAAACACATCGTGCTGGAAATCGCCAACCACGTGCGCCGTTTTCTGCATGAGCACGACCACGTCGAAGCGCGCCTGACGCGCGAAGAAGACGAGTTCATTCCGCTGTTCCAGCGGGTGGAGATCGCCCACCAGCACCAGGCCGATCTGTTCATTTCGATTCACGCCGACGGCTTCACCAGCCCATCGGCCTCTGGCGCTTCGGTGTTCGCCCTCTCCAACCGCGGCGCCAGCAGCGCCATGGCGCGCTACCTGTCCAATCGTGAAAACGCCGCCGACGACGTGGCGGGCGGCAAGTACAAGGATCAGGACAACTACCTGCAGCAGGTGCTGTTCGATCTGGTGCAAACCGATACCATCAACAACAGCCTGACGCTCGGCCGCCACGTGCTCGGCCAGATCCGCCCGGTGCACCACCTGCACAGCGACAGCACCGAACAGGCGGCGTTCGCGGTGCTGAAATCGCCGTCCATTCCCTCAGTACTGGTAGAAACCTCGTTCATCACCAACCCGAACGAAGAGCGGCTGCTGGGCACCACCGCGTTTCGCGAGAAAATAGCCCGCGCCATCTCGGACGGCATCATCAATTTCTTCGATTACTTCGATGCCCACCAGCGCAAACCCCGCTGATGCCGCGGGCGGCGAATAAGAGTATACTCAGCGCCTTGTTCAGCCAGACGCTATAAAGACCCCGCATGAGTTTACCTAACATCGCTGAAGTAAAATCCTTCCTGCTGGCGCTGCAGGATCATATCTGCGCGCAGCTCGCCCAGGCCGACGGCGGCGCCACGTTCACCGAAGACCAATGGACGCGTGAAGAAGGCGGCGGTGGCCGTAGCCGCGTGCTGACCAACGGCGCGGTGTTCGAACAGGCGGGGGTCAACTTCTCGCACGTCTCCGGCGCCACCCTGCCGGCCTCGGCCACCGCGCACCGTCCGGAACTGGCCGGGCGCAGTTTCCAGGCGATGGGCGTCTCATTGGTGATCCACCCGCTCAGCCCCTACGTGCCCACCAGCCACGCCAACGTGCGCTTCTTCATCGCCGAAAAGCCGGGCGAAGCGCCGGTGTGGTGGTTCGGCGGCGGCTTTGACCTGACGCCGTTCTACGGTTTCGCAGAGGATGCCGTGCACTGGCACCGTACCGCGGCCGAGCTGTGCGCGCCGTTCGGCGACGAGGTTTACCCCAAATACAAGCGGTGGTGCGACGATTACTTCTTCATCAAGCACCGCAACGAAGCGCGCGGCATCGGCGGCCTGTTCTACGACGATCTGAACACCCCGGACTTCGACCACTGCTTCGCCTTCACCCGTGCGGTGGGCCAGGGCTTCCTCGACGCCTATCTGCCGATCGTCGAAAAACGCAAGGCCTTGACCTGGGGCGAGCGTGAGCGTCAGTTCCAGCTCTATCGCCGCGGCCGCTACGTGGAGTTCAACCTGGTGTGGGATCGCGGCACGCTGTTCGGGCTGCAAACCGGCGGGCGCACCGAGTCCATTCTGATGTCGATGCCGCCGCTGGTGCGTTGGGAATATAACTACCAGCCGGAAGGCGACAGCCCGGAAGCGGCGCTGGCGCGCGATTTTCTGCCGGTGCGCGACTGGCTGCAGGAGCCGAAATGATGCAGATTTGGGTCGATGCGGACGCTTGTCCGAACGTGATCAAAGAGGTGCTGTTCCGCGCCGCCGATCGCACCGCCATCACCGTGACGCTGGTGGCGAACCAGCCATTGCGCACGCCGCCGTCGAAGTACATCCGTTCACTGCAGGTAGCGGCCGGTTTCGACGTGGCCGACAACGAGATCGTGCGCCGCTGCGAAGCGGGCGATCTGGTGATCACCGCCGACATTCCGCTGGCGGCGGAGGTGATAGAGAAAGGCGCGGTGGCGCTGAACCCGCGCGGCGAGCGCTATACGCCGGACACCATCCGCGAGCGCCTCAACATGCGCGATTTTATGGATACCCTGCGCGCCAGCGGCATTCAGACCGGCGGCCCGAACGCCCTGAACCAGCGCGACCGCCAGCAGTTCGCCAACGAGCTGGACAAATGGCTGCTGCAGGCAAAACGGGCGCAGTGACTGCGCCCTGCTCTGCTGCGGTTTAGAAGCGTACCTCACCGCCGAAGATATAAGTCCGCCCACGGGCGGTGTTGGTCGGCGTCTCATACTGCGACTGCGACGGCAGCGAGTTCATCTTGTTCAGCGCGTCCGAATAGTCTTTGTCCATCAGGTTTTGCACGCTGAGCTTCAGCAACAGATTGCGATTCACCTGATAGGTGCCGTAGAGATCGATAATGGTCGGAATATGCGGCGCCGGCTCTTTCAGCAACTGCTCATTCTCATCGTAATCAGAGTCCGGCGACAGGCGCACCGCTTTGCCGGTGTATTTCACCACCCCGCCCAGCGTCAGTTTCTCGTCCAGCAGGCGTACCCCGCTGTCCAGCGTGAAGTAGAATTCCGGCAGTTCGCTGACATCACCCGCGCCGAACACGTTGCTGGCCTGGTTGGTCGGCTGGGAGGTATGCTCCTTGCTTAACGACAGCTTGGTGAAGGCGAAACCGGCGTCGTACAGCGCTTCGAGCTCCACCCCGCGCATTTTGACCGGTTCGGGGGCGTTGCTGTACATGGTCATGCTGACATTGACGTCCGCGTTATCCCACTCTTCCTGCGTCGCCTGCGAACGGTTGCACTTCTGGCGGTTTTTACACACCAGGTAGGTTTGGCTGGATATGTAGTTTTTGATCCTGGTTTCGAAATAGACCGCTTTCAGTTGGAAGCTGTCCTGCTTGAATAACAGATCGTGGGCATTGGCATTGAACCCGCCCTGCCAGGTCTCCGCTTTTTCGCCCTTCAGGAACGGGTTCATCGACTGACCGCCGCTGTTGGCGAAGAACACCTCCTGGATATTCGGCCCGCGCATCGACTTGCTGTAGCTGACGAACGGCTGCAGCCACGGCGTGACCTGCGCCGACAGCATTACCGACGGGTTGAAACCCTGTTCATTGCGGGTGATATTGCTGGCGCCCTGCGGGAAGCATTCTACGCGCTCGTCACAGGCCGGCTTATAGCCGGAGAGGCGATAGGCGGTGTAGTTCAGATCGAAATTCCCCTGCCAGATGCCGTAGTTAGCTTGTAACCCGCTGTACAGGCTGGAGATATCTTGTTTGCCGGCAATGCCCACCGGCATGCTTTCCGCCTGATCGTCATCCGTCACCAAGCCGGAGGCCTTTTTCTTATACTCGTTGCGCACCAGCTTGCCGCCGTAGCTGAAGGCGAAATCGACGTCCTGCAGGCTGAAACGGCTGGTGTTGTTGATATCCAGCGCATCGGAGATGTTTTTCGCCGTGCTGTCGCTGAACCCCGCCATGTTGTCGGACATGAACTTTTGCTCGCCGCGGCTGGTGCTGGCGGTCAGGTTGAAATCTATCAGCTCGGAGAACGGCGCATAGTGGTATTTGAGGTAGAAATCGTCGCTGTCGATGTGGCGGCGGGTGATTTTATTCTGGTAGCTGCGCGCCGACAGTTCGATGCTGTTGAAGGCATCCGGCTTGATGTCCACTTTGAACAGCTGGGATTTCGGGTTCTGGCGGTAGGTTTTATCGACGTTGAACATCTCACTGTCGAAACCGGCGCCGTTTTTGTAGTTGGAGGTGATGGAGCTGCCGCTGATCGCCGCCATCGCCCCCAGGCTGCCGCCGTCGGCAAAGGCGGCGGTTTTGGCGCCGACGGCGATCATGCCGCTGCGGCCGATGCCGTTATTGCCCACCGAGAATTTGGTGCGCACGCCGAACGGGTTATCGGAAAACACCACGTCGTCCACGCCGATAGTGCGGAAGTTGGCGCTGCCCGCCAAGGCGTTGACGCCGTCGGAACCGGTGGCGTTGCCGCGCGCCACGTCGACGCCGACGATAAAGTTAGGATCGATCAGCGCCCCGAACTGGCTGGTGGGCAATCCCCCGTGCGCTGCGTCGCTCGGCGAGTTGCCGTAGTAGTTTTGCGTGATGCCATCGACCATGGTGTTGACCCGGCCGAAACCGCTCAGGCCGCGGATATTGACGCTGACCGATCCCTGGCCGGGATCGATCTGGGTATAGGTGCCCGGCATACTGCGCAGAATGCTGTCCACCGACTCCAGATTTTTGTTTTCGTCGCGCGAGCTGAATGCCCCCGGCCTGGCCAACGCGTCTTTTTCGCTGCTTTTGCCGCTGTCGGCGGCCGAGACGTTGAGCGGGCTGAACGCCACGCTGCCTTTATTATTTTCCGCCTGTTCCTGCGCGGCCGCAGCCGGCCCGTGCAACGCCAGTCCCGCGCCGATCAGGCTCGCTATCATTTTGATTTTCATATATCCCCAGAAATAGCCAATAAGGTTTGATGGCCGACAATGCCCAGCAAAAAGCCCGCCGAAAACGCGGTAAATAAGGTTGTTATTGTTTTATTGCGCCGCAGCAGGCCGCGGCGCTAAAGATTATTTCTGCGCCTGCCGATCCGCCGCCAGAATAAAGGCGTATTCCAGCGCGCCGTTTTCCAGCCGCGCCAGGCGGCCCGATTTGCCGCCATGGCCGGCGGTCATGTCGGTGGAGAGCAGCAGCAGTGAATCGCCCTGTTTGAAACGCCGCAGCTTCGCCACCCATTTGGCCGGCTCCCAATACTGCACCTGCGAGTCGTACAAACCGCTGGTGACCAGCAGGTTCGGATAACGCTGCTTGCGCACGTTGTCGTACGGGCTGTAGGACTTCATCAGCGCATAGGCGGCCGGCTGGTTCGGGTTGCCCCACTCCTCGTATTCGCCGGTGGTCAGTGGAATGCTGTCGTCCAGCATGGTGGTCACCACATCGACGAACGGCACCTGCGCCACCACCGCGTTGTACAGCTGCGGCGCCTGATTGATCACCGCCCCCAACAGCAAGCCGCCGGCGCTGCCGCCCATGGCGTAGATGCGCCCCGGCTGGCCGTAGCCGTCTTTGATCAACACCTGGGTGGCATCGATGAAGTCGTTGAAACTGTTCGGTTTGTGCGTCAGCTTGCCCTGTTTGTACCAGCTCTGCCCCAGCTCGCCGCCGCCGCGCACGTGGATCAGCGCATAGACAAAGCCGCGATCCAGCAGGCTGATGCGGTTGGCGCTGAATGCCGGATCCATGCTCATGCCGTAAGCGCCGTAGCCGTAGACCAGCAGCGGGTTATGGCCGTTTTTGAACAGCGATGTGCGATACACCAGCGAGACCGGCACCTTCACGCCATCGCGCGCCGTTACCCAGATGCGCTCGCTGTGATACAGGCTGGGATCGACGCCTTTCACTTCCTGCTGCTTGAGCAGGGTACGCTCGCCCTTATTCAGATCCCACTCATAGGTGCGGGTCGGCGTGGTCATCGCCGAATAGCCGTAGCGCAACCGATCGCTGTCCGGCTCCGGGTTATAGCCCAGCCAGGCCATGTAGCTGGCGTCGTCGAACGGGATGGCGCGCTCGGTTTTACCGTCCCAGCTGATTTGCCGCAGCTGTACCAGCCCGTTGGCGCGTTCCTGCACCACCAGCCAGTCACGGAACAGGCTGAAGCTTTCCACCTCGTGCTGCGCCTGCGGCGCAATCAGCGTCTGCCAGGGTTTACCCGCCGCAGCCGTACGGTACAGGCCAAAATTCGGGTCCTGATGGTTGGAACGCAGATAGAACTCGCCGCGGTAGTGATCGAGGTAATACTCGCGGCCGTTTTGTCGGGCGGCGAACAACTGCGGCTCGCGCTGCGGCTGGCTGGCGTCGATCAGGCGCACTTCGGAAGTGGTATTGCCGCTGATGGTGAGTATCAGGTAATCGCGTGAGGATGAGCGGCCGAGGCTGAGGTAAAACGCCGGATCGTTTTCCTGGTACACCAGCTTATCTTGCGCCGTCGGCGTCCCGTACTGATGGCGGTAAACCTGATACGGCAACAGCGTTTGCGGGTGGTTGCGCACGTAGAACAGGGTTTGATTGTCGTTGGCCCACAGCATGTTGCCGGAGGTATTTTCCAGCGTTTCCGGCGACCAGCTGTCACTGCCTAATTCGCGCAGGGAAATGCGGTATTGGCGGCGGCCCTGCAGATCTTCGGCCACCGCCAGACGGCGGTTGTCCCGGCTGACGTCCATTGCCCCCAGTCGATAATAGGCCTGGCCGGCCGCGCGCTGATTGGCGTCCAGCAAGGTTTGCCACGGCGCGTCGGCGGTGAGCGCCTGGCGCTGATACAGCGCGAACTCTTTACCGGCGGCGTAGCTTTCCTGATAGCGATAGCCGTTGAGCTGATAGGGCACCGAACGATCGTCAGGATTCATGCGGCCCAGCATCTCCTGATACAGCGTGGCGCGCAGCTTCTGGTACGGCGCCATCATTTGCTCGGTGTAGCGGTTCTCCGCCTTCAGGTAGTCCAGCACCTTCTGCTCTTTTCGGCTGTCGTCGCGCAGCCAGTAATAATCGTCGATGCGCGTCTCGCCGTGGGCAGTTAGCACTTTCGGCGCGCGTTCCGCCAACGGCGGCTGCGGTTGCGCCAGCGCGGCGCCGGCGACGCCTAAAGAAAGCCAGAACGCGGCCGCAATGCGGCGGCGCGGGGTGAATAACAGCGGGTTCATAATCCCTCACGAAGTTTGAAAAGGCGGACGGCGGCGAGGCGGCGTCTGCCAGCATTAACGGCGGGCGTTCAGCTCCGCCAGATTGAAATCGATCGGCATCGTCACCCTGACGGCCCCCTGCTGCAGCATCTCCGGCGGCGGCGGCGGCAACGGCTGCGCGCGCGACACTACCGCCACCGCTTCCCGATCCAGCGACGCGGTGCCGGAACGCACCTGCAGGCTCACATTCGACACGCGCCCCTGCGCATCGACGCTGAAACTGACCTGCGGCATGCCGCTACGCCGGCGGCTGCGGGCATCCAGGGGATATTCCTTGATGCGGTTCAGCTTGCCCTTCACCAGACTCTCCCACGACAGCTTGGCCTGCGCGTTGCTGTTGGCATCGCTGTTGATCGGCGCGGCGGTTTGGTGGGAGAGCGTCTGCGCCTGCGGCGCGGCGGCGCTGGACGCGGCGGCACTGCGCGTCTCTTTGGCCTGTTCCTGCGGTTTCGGCTGCGCTTTTTGCGGGGGGCGGTGTTCGGCGCGCTTCTTCTGCGCCGTCACGATTTTCGCGTTATCGGCGCGCGCCAGCTTGGGCAGATCCGGCTGTTGCTGCTGCTCAGCGGGCTGCGCCGCGGCGGACTCCGCTTGCTGCACGCCCAACGGCAGCGGCTTGCTTTCCGGCGCTTCAATCTGCGCCGCCCAGCTCATCATCACCGCCGGCGGCGGCAGCACCACCGGTTCCAGCGCCGTCTGCGGCCAATAAAACAGCAATACCAACGCCGCGTGCGCCGCCAGGGCGAGCAGCAGGCCGCGCGCCCAGCGCGGCTGCGGCAGCTCAAAGGCCGGAAGGGAATAAGACTGACTTAACATAGGGGCATTAGCTTGCTTAATTGCGAATGATTGCAGATCACATTTACTAATGATAATCATTTGCAAATATAATTAACACCCCTTTTCACTGTCTTAACGTATTCATTTCACTGATGGTGTGATCCACAGGTAGTCCGCTGTGTTCGCATCAACCTGTACGCCCGGCTCTGCCAGCATCAGCACCGTCGAGGCCGCCGCCGGTTGCAGATCCCGCACGTGCAGCGGCACGCCCACCGATTTGGCGGCGTGATAGCCACCGGCGATCAACAGCGCGGGCGTGGGCGCCGCCAGCAAACGTTCCGCCATACGCCGATCGCGCTGCTGCTGGATCGCCAGCATCGCGTGCAGTTGGTCGGCCTCAATCTTGCCGCCGTGCGAAGTGCGGATGGTCTCTTCCAGCGCCTTGCGCACCGCCGGCTGCGCCGATAACTGCCCCGCCGGGAACTGCGGCTGCTGATAGAACGCCGTAATCTCGCTGCGATCCAGGTTGGCTGACCACAGCGGGTATGGCGCACGCATCGCCGCCATCGTCACCCCGCCATACAGTTCCCACTTCCAGCCCGGCTGCCAGGCGATCAGTTCCGCCACGCGGCCGTCACGCACTGTGGGATCGCTCTGCAGCCACTGCTTGACTTTGTCCACCTGCGCCTGCTGGTTCGGGTTGATCATCTCCATCAGCACGCTGCCCTGCGGCCGCCGCTGCGGCAGCTGCTGCACCAGCCATTGCTCAATCTGATGGTGGTAAGGATTGTCATGCTTTTCCCCGACGATCACCCGCGGCTGCTGCGCCAATCGCGTCAACAGCTGCTCAGGCGTCAGGGTCGCGCCGCTGTGCAGATCGGTGATATTACCCAGGTTGTCGATGCTGTTGGCCGGCGTTTGCACCGAGTTTTGGCTGCAGGCGCCGAGCGCCAACGCCGCCAATAAAATCAGATATCTCATCATGTTGCCCCATTATCGAAAATGGCGACATTATAGATAATAATTATCATTTGCATATAGATCCGACTTAACGATTTTTTTACGTGGCGATCGCCGGTGGCGCATTGCGTTGGAAAGGCATTGCGGGTATAACCAATAGCCATTCAGATATTTAGACGTCTATACGGATAGATTATTATGCACGCATCGGCGCCCGCCGCAGGGCAGTTCAAACGCAGCATGAAGGCCCGGCACCTGGTGATGTTGTCGCTGGGCGGTGTGATCGGTACCGGGCTGTTTTTCAACACCGGTTATATCATCTCTACCACCGGGGCGCTCGGCACCCTGCTGGCCTACCTGATCGGCGCGCTGGTGGTGTACCTGGTGATGCTGTGCCTGGGTGAGCTGTCGGTGGCGATGCCGGAAACCGGCGCTTTTCACGTCTATGCCTCGCGCTATCTGGGGCCGGCCACCGGCTATGCCGTCGCCTGGCTGTACTGGCTCACCTGGACAGTGGCGCTCGGCTCCAGCCTGACCGCCGCCGGATTCTGCATGCAGTACTGGTTCCCGCAGTCGCCGGTGTGGCTGTGGTGCCTGATCTTCTGCGCGGCCATTTTTCTGCTTAACGTGGTGACCACCCGCTTTTTCGCCGAAAGCGAATTCTGGTTTTCGCTGATCAAAGTGGTGACCATTCTGGCGTTTATCATTCTGGGTGGCGCCGCCATGTTCGGTCTGCTGCCGATGAAAGACGGCACCCCGGCGCCGTTCCTGCACAATCTGACCGCTTCTGGCTGGCTGCCGCACGGCACGCTGCCGATCCTGATGACCATGGTGGCGGTGAACTTCGCCTTCTCCGGCACGGAACTGATCGGCATCGCCGCCGGTGAAACCGAGAACCCGGAAAAAGTCGTGCCGCTGGCGATCCGCACCACGGTGATCCGCCTGATGCTGTTCTTTATCGGCACCGTGTTCGTGCTGGCGGCGCTGATCCCAATGGATCAGGCGGGGATCGTCAAAAGCCCGTTCGTGCTGGTGTTTGAACGCATCGGCGTGCCTTACGCCGCCGATATCTTCAACTTCGTGATCCTGACCGCCATCCTGTCGGCGGCCAACTCCGGCCTGTACGCCTCCGGGCGCATGCTGTGGTCACTGGCCCACCAGCGCACCCTGCCGGCCTACTTCGCCCGCGTCAATGCACGCGGCATTCCGATCAATGCCCTGACCTTCAGCATGCTCGGCGGCGTCCTGGCGCTGCTGACCAGCGTGATCGCGCCGGATACGGTGTTTGTCGCCCTGTCGGCAATCTCCGGCTTTGCGGTGGTGGCGGTGTGGCTGAGCATCTGCGCCGCCCACTATGCTTTCCGCCGCGCCTACCTGCGCAGCGGCCAGCCGATAAGCGGCCTGAAATACCGCGCGCCCGGCTACCCATTGACGCCGATCCTCGGCTTTGCGCTGTGCCTGCTGGCCTGCATCGGACTGGCGTTCGATCCGGAGCAGCGCATTGCGCTCTACTGCGGGCTGCCGTTTGTCGCCCTGTGCTACCTCACCTATTTCCTGACCCGGCGCGCCGGGCAAAAAACCGCTTTGGGAGAACAACATGTCGGTTAACAACCCCGTCGCCCACCTGCTGGCCGAACAGCCCACGCTGATCCTGGACGGCGCGCTGGCCACCGAACTGGAAGCGCGCGGCTGCGATCTGACCGATCCGCTGTGGTCGGCCAAGGTGCTGATTGAAAATCCCGAGCTTATCTATCAGGTGCATCTCGATTATTTCAACGCCGGCGCCCAGTGCGCCATCACCGCCAGCTATCAGGCCACGCCGCAGGGCTTCTTGCGCCGCGGCCTGGATCAGGATCGGTCGCTGGCGCTGATCGCCAAAAGCGTGCAGCTGGCGCAACGCGCGCGCCGCGATTATCTGGCCGAACACCCGCAGGCCGCGCCGCTGCTGATCGCCGGTTCGGTAGGCCCATACGGTGCCTATCTGGCCGACGGATCGGAATACCGTGGCGACTATCGGCTGGCGCAGGATGACATGATCGCCTTCCACCGCCCGCGCCTCACCGCGCTGGCCGCCGCCGGCGTCGATCTGCTGGCCTGCGAAACGCTACCGTCTTTCGCTGAACTGCAGGCGCTGCTGACGCTGCTGCAGGAGTTCCCGACGCTCGGCGCCTGGTTCGCCTTCACCCTGCGCGACAGCCAACACCTCAGCGACGGCACGCCGCTGACGGAGGTCATGTCCGCGCTGCGCGGCAACCCGCAGGTGCTGGCCATCGGTATCAACTGCATCGCGCTGGACAAGGTCGCCCCGGCGTTGCGTCAGCTGAGCGCGCTGGCCGACAAACCGCTGCTGGTCTACCCGAACTCCGGGGAGCATTACGATGCAGTCAGCAAAACCTGGCACGCCTGCGGCAGCGAGCACGGCAGTCTGGTCGATCAGGCGGTAGAGTGGCGCGCGCTCGGCGCACAATTGATCGGCGGCTGTTGCCGCACTACCCCGCAGGATATCCGCGCCATCGCCGCGCGCTGCAAGAAATGAGAAAGGGGGTTATTCGGTTAACCGGCGCAGTTGCTCCGCGGCTTGTTCGACGTTGAGGCGGCCTTGAGCAGCCTCGACCGTGAGTTCAACCAGCTGCGCATCTTCACGCAGTGCAATGCCATTGATACCGAGAAATAACGCCATGCTTTGGAAGGCCGTGCGCTTATTGCCATCAAGAAAAATATGACCATGACTGATAGCAATGAGATAAAGTGCGGCCAAACGGTAAACGTCGGTGACGTTCTCATAGTGGTAAGCATTGAGCACGCGGTTGGCTACGGCCTCAACTTTACTGCCATCCTGGCGGCCGTGAGGCACAATTTCAGCATTGAATTCCGCAATATCCTCTGCGGTCAAAAAGATCATCTATTGGCCAGCGCCTTAATCGTATCCGCGTGTTTAGCCTGAATGCGCGCTTTCACCTTGGCTTTGACCAAAACCTCATAGTCTGCCTTACTGATGATGTAAACCTCATCGTGTCCGCGGCGCGTCACTTCCACCGGCTGTTTTTGCGCTTCCAAAAGCACCTCGGCAAGGTTGTTTCTGGCCGCCGTGTAGCTAATCGTAGTCATTTTCTTTACCTGTACATGTACATGTTTGACGATTATTTGTACCACGTCCGCTGGAAATAAAAAAGCCCCCGGCGCCAAGGGCGCAGGGGGCCAGTCACTCAGCCCGGCCTTACAGCGGTTCGGTCTGGGCTTCCACTACCGCCAGCGCCACCATGTTGACGATGCGGCGCACCGAGGCGATCGGCGTCAGGATGTGCACCGGCTTGGCGACCCCCATCAGCACCGGCCCGACGGTCACCCCTTCCGAGCAGGAGACGCGCAGCAGGTTGTAGCTGATGCGCGCGGCTTCCATGTTCGGCATGATCAGCAGGTTGGCCGAGCCTTTCAGCGGGCTGTCCGGCATCAGATCGTGACGAATGCTTTCCACCAGCGCGGCATCGCCGTGCATTTCGCCGTCGATCTCCAGCTCCGGCGCCAGCTCATTCACCAGCTCCAGCGTTTTGCGCATCTTGCGCGCCGCCGGGCAGTCAGACGAGCCGAAGCTGGAATGAGACAGCAGCGCCACCTTCGGCTCAATGCCGAAGCGACGCACGGTTTCCGCCGCCATCAGGGTGATCTCCGCCAGCTGTTCCGGCGTCGGATCGTCGTTGACGTAGGTGTCGGCGATAAAGGTGTTGCCGCTCGGCAGCAACAACGCGTTCATCGCACCGGCGACGTGCGCGCCTTCACGGAAACCGAATACGTTCTTCACCACGTCGTAATGCTCGTGGTAGCTGCCGATGGTGCCGCAGATCATCGCATCCGCTTCGCCGCGATGCAGCATGATGGCGGCGATCAGCGTCGGGTTGCCGATCACCGCGCGCCGCGCCTGCTCTTGCGAAACGCCGCGGCGTTTCATGATCTGGTAGTACTCGCCCCAGTATTCGTTGAAGCGCGGATCCGACTCGTTGTTCACCACTTCGAAATCTTTGCCCGGCGTCAGCTGCAGGCCCAGCTTTTTCAAGCGCATCTCGATCACGCTCGGACGGCCGACCAGGATCGGGAAGGCCAGCCCCTGCGACACCAGTTCCTGCGTGGCGTGCAGCACGCGCTCTTCCTCTCCTTCCGCCAGCACCACCCGCTTCACCTCTTTGCGTGCCTGAGAGAAGATCGGTTTCATGAACAGGTTGGTTTTGTAGACGAACTCCGCCAGCTTCTCCACATAGGCATCGAAGTCTTCGATCGGTCGCGTCGCCACGCCGGAATCCATCGCCGCCTTGGCCACCGCCGGCGCGATCTTGACGATCAGGCGCGGATCGAACGGTTTCGGAATGATGTATTCCGGCCCGAAGGAGAGATCCTGGTCGTCATACGCAGAAGCCACCACGTCGCTCTGCTCCGCCAGCGCCAGATCGGCGATGGCATGCACGCAGGCCAGCTTCATCTCTTCGTTGATGGTGGTCGCGCCCACGTCGAGCGCGCCGCGGAAGATGAACGGGAAGCACAATACGTTGTTCACCTGGTTCGGGTAGTCGGAACGGCCGGTGCAGATGATGGCGTCCGGACGCACCGCTTTGGCCAGCGGCGGCAGAATTTCCGGTTCCGGGTTAGCCAGCGCCATGATCAGCGGATCGCGCGCCATGGTTTTCACCATATCCTGCGTCAGGACGCCCGGGCCGGAGCAACCGAGGAAGATGTCGGCGTTCGGGATGGCATCGCCCAACGTGCGCTGGCCGTTATCCTCGATGGCATAGGCGGCCTTGGTCTGCTCCATGTTGGCGTCGCGGCCTTTATAGATGACGCCCTTCGAGTCACAGACGGTGATGTTCTGTTGACGCAGCCCCAGCGCCACCAGCAGGTTCAGACAGGCGATAGACGCCGCGCCGGCGCCGGACACCACCAAACGCACGTCGGAGATATTCTTCTTCACCACGCGCAGGCCGTTGAGCACCGCCGCAGTGGTGATGATCGCCGTGCCGTGCTGGTCGTCGTGGAACACCGGGATCTTCATGCGCTCACGCAGTTTCTGCTCGATGTAGAAACACTCCGGCGCCTTGATGTCTTCCAGGTTGATACCGCCGAAGGTCGGTTCCAACGCGGCGATAATGTCGATTAATTTGTCAGGGTTATGCTCATCCACTTCGATATCAAATACATCAATACCGGAAAACTTCTTGAACAAAACGCCCTTGCCTTCCATCACCGGCTTACCGGCCAACGCGCCGATATTGCCCAGCCCCAGTACCGCCGTGCCGTTGGAAATCACCGCCACCAGATTGCCGCGCGCGGTGTATTTGTACGCCGCCAGCGGATCTTCGGCGATCTCGAGGCAAGGCGCGGCAACGCCCGGCGAATAGGCCAGCGCCAGATCGCGCTGGGTCGCCAACGGTTTGGTGGGGGAAACCTGGATCTTCCCTGGGACAGGAAACTGATGGAAATCAAGGGCACTCTGTTTGAGCTGTTCGTCCATTATGGATTCCTTTGTTTTTTGCTTTTATGTTGAGGTAAGGCTTTGAGGCTGCGCCCTGCCGTGGGCCATGGCGCCCAGGTACAATGACAGGGCACAGCCTTGAAGTATAGTGAGAGAAACATCACAAACTTTGAAGCACGCCATAACCTTGGTCGAAATACCGTTTTAAAAGTAAAAAAAGAAGGCCTGCGGGACGAGTCAGAGAAGCGCCGCCGTCAGTGCGACGGCAGCGTGGCGCGCCAGGCGTTGAGCGTCTCCACCTGGCCGGCGCAAATGTGTAACGAGGTTTGTAACGCCAGGGTATAGCTTACCGCATCACCCCAGGTCTCCCCCTGCAGCTGCGGCTGTTCGCAGGGCGCGAACACCGACTCAGGGGGCAACAGCGGCACGGCCTGCGGCGCCGGCGGCCGGGCGCAGGAGCTCAAGCACAGCGCCAGGCAGAGGCCGAGCGGCGCAGGGATCGTTTTTAATCGCTTCACGGTATTTCCTCTGATAAGCGTCGTGTTGCTGGCGCAGCTGCTGTTCCTGCCGCTGCTGCGCCGCCATCAGCGCGCGGTTTTGCGCGTCCTGAGTCTGCAAGGTGGCGATAAGCCCCGCCTGCTGCGCCAGGCTTTTCTGCAATTCCGCCGCCTGTTGCCGCGCGGAGGCCAACTGGTGCGACAACAGCGAGCTATAGCCGCCGAGGCAAATGGCCGCCAGCAACAGCAACAACAACCCGCCCTGCGCCAGCTTCTGCAGCCAGCCGCTCATGCCGGGTAGTCCCGAAACGGCAGCTGGAAGTGCGGGCCATCCTTGAGGGTTTTCCATTCGCCGCCCCATTCGACGTTGATACAGCATTCACGCGCCGCGCGCCGTACCGCCACCGCAATCTGCGCATAGTAATCCCACTCCCAGGAGACCACGCCCGCCGGCATCGCCACCACGTCCACCGCATGGCCGGTCAGGTGGCGGCTGCGCAGCGTTTGGCTGCTGCCGGCACGCACCATTTCCCGCTGGCGTGCCATGCTGCGCAGCCCCTCGCTGACGGAAAACGGCACCAGTGAATAACGCAGCGCCAAACGAATAACGCGCACCAAATCCGGATGCACGCCACGCAGATTTTCTTCGCTGCGGGCGGTAAAGCGAATATCTTCGATGTCATTTAACATTTTTAAACCCCGTCTTTTTACCGATAAATTTTTTAATTAGGGCGTTGATGTAATCCGCCCCCATAAAACCAATCAGTACGCTGGCCAAATTCGCCCATTTTAATTCCAGGCCCCTCAGCGCTAACGCATCGCGCACCGTCCAGGCCAACAGCGCACACATCGCCGCATTCAATAAGCGTCGCCGAATGCCCACGTTGCGATAGGCGCCATGTAATAACGCCATCACGCCAGCCAGAATGGCGTTCAATACCGGCTGAAGATATTCACATACTCGCTGGACTATTAAGCCAACAGCGTCAGGCTCTATGCTGGACATAGCTCATCTCCTTTTTATTTTTAATTAAATGCCAATCACGGCCGGTGGGACATCGGATAATCAGAATCTAGTTAAGGATGCTATTACAAAGCAAATGAATAAATACAGGACCTATGGTCGAATTCATTCATGCTGAACGCTGGCACAACAGATTAGCGCCCGTGGATGCGACAGTTAATAAAATTTCATTATTATCGTGATTTATTTCGACTTTTGTTTTTACGAAAAATAAACATTAATGGCGGTGGGAAATACTTCCCCATCATAAAAACATCCACTCTGGAGAAATACCATGTCCACACGCAAAGCCGTTATTGGGTATTATTTTATTCCAACCAACCAAATCAATAATTACACCGAGTCCGATACCTCCATCGTGCCATTCCCGGTATCCAACATCACGCCGGCCAAAGCCAAACAGCTGACGCACATCAACTTCTCTTTCCTGGATATCAACAGCAACCTGGAATGCGCCTGGGATCCGGCCACCAACGACGCCAAAGCGCGCGATGTGGTCAAGCGCCTGACCGCGCTCAAAGCGCACAACCCCAACCTGCGCATCATGTTCTCCATCGGCGGCTGGTACTACTCCAACGATCTGGGCGTGTCGCACGCCAACTACGTCAACGCGGTGAAAACCCCGGCGTCGCGCACCAAGTTCGCCCAATCCTGCGTACGCATCATGAAGGATTACGGCTTCGACGGCGTGGACATCGACTGGGAGTATCCGCAAGCGGCAGAAGTGGACGGCTTCATCGCCGCGCTGCAAGAGATCCGCACCCTGCTGAATCAGCAAACCGTCGCTGACGGCCGCCAGGCGCTGCCGTATCAGTTGACCATCGCCGGCGCCGGCGGCGCCTTCTTCCTGTCGCGCTATTACAGCAAGCTGGCGCAGATCGTCGCGCCGCTCGATTACATCAACCTGATGACCTACGATCTGGCCGGCCCCTGGGAGAAGATCACCAACCACCAGGCGGCGCTGTTCGGCGACGCGGCCGGGCCGACCTTCTACAATGCGCTGCGCGAAGCCAATCTGGGCTGGAGCTGGGAAGAGCTGACCCGCGCCTTCCCCAGCCCGTTCAGCCTGACGGTCGATGCCGCGGTGCAGCAACACCTGATGATGGAAGGGGTGCCGAGCGCCAAAATCGTGATGGGCGTGCCGTTTTACGGCCGCGCCTTCAAGGGCGTCAGCGGCGGCAACGGCGGGCAATACAGCAGCCACAGCACGCCGGGCGAAGATCCGTATCCGAGCACCGACTACTGGCTGGTGGGCTGCGAAGAGTGTGTGCGCGACAAGGATCCGCGCATCGCGTCCTATCGCCAGCTGGAGCAGATGCTGCAGGGCAACTACGGCTATCAGCGGTTGTGGAACGACAAGACCAAAACCCCTTACCTGTATCATGCGCAGAACGGGCTGTTCGTCACCTATGACGACGCCGAGAGCTTCAAATACAAAGCGAAGTACATCAAGCAGCAGCAGCTGGGCGGCGTGATGTTCTGGCATCTGGGGCAAGACAACCGCAACGGCGATCTGCTGGCCGCGCTGGATCGCTATTTCAACGCCGCGGACTACGACGACAGCCAGCTGGATATGGGCACCGGCCTGCGCTACACCGGCGTCGGCCCCGGCAACCTGCCTATCATGACGGCGCCGGCCTACGTGCCGGGCACCATTTACGCGCAGGGCGCGCTGGTGTCCTATCAGGGTTACGTCTGGCAGACCAAGTGGGGGTACATCACCTCTGCGCCGGGTTCAGACAGCGCCTGGCTGAAGGTGGGCCGCGTGGCGTAAGCCATAAAAAAACCCCGTAGCCGAATGCTGCGGGGTTTTCATTGAGTTAACCGTTTGATTTTCGCGTCCCTTCGTCTCTATTCCTTCAGTTATGGCACCATGGATAACCGCCATCCCGCACCACTTCGCGGCCCATCAGGCTGTAGACATCGCTTTTGCGCGTCAGCCGCTCATGCCACCAGTTAAACCCGGCGCCCTTGCTGGCCGGATGCCACGCCAGCCAAATCATTTCGTCGCCCTTTTGCATCTCCACCGGCACCGTCACCAGTTCACCGCTGGCCAATTCCTTTTCGATCAGCGCAGGCGGCAAAAAAGCGTGGCCGATGCCGCGCTTGAGCAGCGCCAGGTTGCTTTCCACATCGCATACCACCAGTTGACGCTGCAGAGGCAGCGTGCCGTGATTGCGTTTGGGCAGCTCATGGCTGCTGTCGGCGATCACTACCACGATGTCGTTCAGCCGCTGCTTCTTGCATACCGGCTTTCTCTGCGCCGCGAACGGGTGGGAAGGCGATACACACATCACGAAATTGAGCTTGCCGAGCATCAGGGTTTTGGCCTGCACGCTGTCGGGGATTTGGCCGATGGCGATGATCAGATCCGCCCGGTTGTTCTTCAGCGCATCCCAGGTGCCGTTCAACGCTTCCCGCTGCACCGAGATATTGGCGTTCGGGCAATGTTGAATATAGTCGCGGATATCCTGCGTCAGCGTTTCCAGCGGGAAGAAGGTGTCTACCGCCAGGCGGATATTATTGTCCAGCTTGGGGATGTTGCGCACCCGGCTTTCCAGATCCTGCACCGCATTTAAAATCCAACTGCCTTCCTGCAGGAGAAACTCCCCTTCATCCGTCAGGGTAATCATAGGGCCATTGCGATGAAAAAGTTTCACACAGAGTTTGCTTTCAATATTGGAAACCCGATAAGAGATCGCCGAAGGCGTTTTATGCAACGCCTCCGCCGCCATAGAGAAAGAGCCGGTGCTCTTGATGGTGCTGATTATTTTAATCGCGTCCAGGGATAATCTAGTCATACAAATTCCTCTTTAAAATAAAATAAGAAAAATGACACTAAATTCCCGAGGTGGTGGCGCACAAAAATCGATCAAGTCGAACAAGGGTACTCAAGGCAACAAGCAATATACTTCATAAATGAGAGCGCTATCTTAAATACTATTCATCACTACATGATATAAATTTCATCATAGCGCCGTGTTTTTACACTGTGACAGTTAAATAAATTCAGCCTAACGATCAAAGATCGTCATCATGATAATTTTCGTTAATAGCCGTTAAAACATTCCGCTCTATCGCACAACCAGAATGATAAAAATAAAACAAGCCGACAAGAAGGGTTATTTCCAATTGCGTTATTAGTCTCTCATTTTGTCGGTGAAATACGCTCAACTTACAACATAATTTCAGTCAGGAGTGACTTATGAACAAAACTTCCCGTACCCTGCTCTCTCTGGGCCTGCTGAGCGCGGCCATGTTCGGCGTTTCGCAACAGGCGAATGCCCACGGTTATGTCGAGTCGCCGGCCAGCCGCGCCTATCAGTGCAAACTGCAGCTCAACACGCAGTGCGGCAGCGTGCAATATGAACCGCAGAGCGTCGAAGGCCTGAAAGGCTTCCCGCAGGCCGGCCCGGTTGACGGTCACATCGCCAGCGCCAACAAGTCCACTTTCTTCGAGTTGGATCAGCAAACGTCGACGCGCTGGAACAAGCTCAACCTGAAAACCGGCCCGAACTCCTTTACCTGGAAGCTGACCGCACGTCACAGCACCACCAGCTGGCGCTATTTCATCACCAAACCGAACTGGGACGCTTCTCAGCCACTGACCCGCGCTTCCTTTGACCTGACGCCGTTCTGCCAGTTCAACGATGGCGGCGCCATCCCGGCCGCTCAGGTCACCCACCAGTGCAACATACCGGCAGATCGCAGCGGTTCGCACGTGATCCTTGCCGTGTGGGACATAGCCGACACCGCCAACGCCTTCTATCAGGCGATCGACGTCAACCTGAGCAACTAATCCGTCAAAAGGGGGACATCTCTGGAGGGTTCAGCCTGGCGCTGAACCCTTTTTTTTGCAGGTGCCGCTATTGCGACATGTTGAGGATAGTGCGCACATTGAGCGCGCTGGTGGCGATAATATCGATGGCGCCGGTGCGCAATGCCCCCAGAATCGCCAGCGCCTTGGTATTCTCGGAAGCAATGGCGATCACACAAGGAATTTTGCGCAGTTCATCAATGCTCAGCCCGATCACTCGGTCATTCATCACCGTGTCGACGTGCTGCCCCTGAGCGTTGAAAAAGTCATAGCCGGCGATATCGCCGATCACGCCCTGATTAAGGCTGGCGTCGATAATCTCATGCGGCGTGAACCAGCCCAACTTCACCATGTAGCTGTTTTCATTCATATCGCCAATGCCAACCAGCGCCACATCGGCTTTACGGGCGCGATCCAGCGTTTCCTTAATCGTGCCGTTCTGCATGAAAGCCTCTTTCAACGCGCGATTTTCGACGTAGGCCGGCGCATAGAGCGTCTCGCTGCTGCCGCCGAACTTCTTCGCCAAACGCCGGCTGATGTGGTCGGCGTTGATCGCATCGCCCGGACGGTGCGTGCCGCCGATGCCGCAGATAAACTTGCAGTTGCGTTCCGTCACGCTGCCGACGTGATCGGCGATCGCCGCCACGTTGCGTCCCTGCCCGACCGCCAACACCATTTCGTCTTTCAACGACATTGCCAGATAGTTGGACACCAGCGCCGCCACCTGTCGCCGCTGCTCCTCTTCGTCCTGATGGTCGAGCGCAATCAGCGCGCGGCTGATGGGAAAACGCTCCAGCATTTGTTGCTCCAGCCGGGTACTGAATACCGGGTGATAACGCACGTTGATCTCGACGATGCCCTCTTCCTTGGCGCGTTTGAGCAAGCGACCGACTTTGATCCGCGAGATGCCGAACTTCTTGGCGATCTCTTCCTGCGTGATCTCATCCTGATAATAAGCCACGGCGATTTCAGTCAGCAGTTCGTTATCCTGGGACACAGTTTGTTTTTCCATCCGTTAGACGTTTCCCCACGGCAGGCCGGTTGATGATGGCGGAGGGACGATACGCCGCCCTCCGACAAGGCTGAATGCCCGCTAGTATAACGCGTTCAAGCGGCAACGGTATTCAGTCGTTGCTCCACCTCGTCCGCCAATCGGGTCAAGAGCAGACAACAAGAGACCGCACCGGCGTCCAGTACGCCGCGCGAACGCTCGCCCAGACGACTGGCGCGGCCGATTTTCGCCACCAGCTCGCGGGTGGAGTCCCGCCCGCGCTCTGCGGCGATTTTCATTTGTTCCAGCGCTGCGGCAAAGTCGTCACCGCGCCCCGCCGCTTGTTCAAATGCCGTTACCGCCGGTATCAGCGTATCCATCAGACACTTGTCGCCCACGCCCGCGCTGCTGATGTCCTGCAGTTCGCTCAATCCGCCGTGCAACATCGCCAGAAACGCCTGCTTATCCAGCACGCTGCGCTCACGAACGCTCTCCGCCATGCCCATGAACAGGCTACCGTACAACGGTCCCATCGAACCGCCGATGCCCTCCATCAGCGCATCCGAAACCGCATCGAACGCCTGCGCCAGCGTGAGCTCGCGGCCGCGAATGGCGTCGCCGCACATCGCGAATCCCTTCGACATATTAATGCCGTGATCACCGTCGCCGATGGCGCCGTCGATTTCGCTCAGGTATTCGCGGTTGCTGACAATGGTTTCTATCAGCCCCGCAACGATCTCACTGCCGTACCGGGTTGAAATTTGTTCCGTCATGATTCACTCCACCTGCGTTAAACCTAAGGATTGCGCCGGCATGTCCAGCAGCGTTTTCAGTTCGTCATCCAGCGTCATCAGCGTCAGCGTCACGCCCATCATTTCCAGCGACGTGAAGTAATTGCCGACGTAGCGCCGATGCACCCGCACGCCTTTCGCCGTCAACCGGCGCTCGATTTCGGCGTAATAGATATACAGCTCCATCACCGGCGTGGCGCCGAGCCCGGAGATCAGCAACGCCACCTCCTGGCCCTGTTCCAGCGGCATGTCGTTGAGCACGAAGTCGAGCATGGTGCCGGCCATCGCCGACGCCGACTGGATCGGCGATACCTCAATACCCGGTTCGCCGTGATGGCCGATGCCGATCTCCATCTTGCCGTCTTCGATATGAAAATTGGGTTTGCCGACCGCGGGAATGGTGCAGGAACTGAGGCCGACGCCGATCGAACGACACCGGTCGATGGCTTTTTGCGCCGCGCCGATCACGCCGTCCAGATCGTAGCCCTTGGCCGCCGCCGCCGCGCCGACCTTCCACATCAGAATTTCTCCGGCCACGCCGCGTCGCTTCTCGATTTCACTGGCCGGCGCCGAGGCGACATCATCATTGGCCACCACGGTTTTCACCCGTATGCCGGCCGCCGTGGCCTTCTTGATCGCCATCTTGACGTTCATGTTGTCGCCGGCGTAGTTGCCGTACAAACAAGCCACGCCGGCACCGCTGTCCGCCGCCTTGAAGGCGTCGAGAAACGCCCCTGCCGTAGGAGAAGAAAAAATTTCGCCAATCGCAACGGCGTCCAGCATGTTCTTGCCGACATAACCCAGGAACGCCGGCTCATGACCGGAACCGCCGCCGGTGACAATGCCCACTTTACCGGCGATCGGCGCCGCCGGGTATTTCAACACCCGCGCATTGTCGGTGGCGGCGTAATAGTTCGGATGGGCCAGCTGATAGCCCTGAATGGCGTCTTCCACTACGTGATCGGGATCGTTAATGATTCTGTTCATCGCGGCCTCTCTGTCGCCTGAATAAGGAATTATTGAATGGTGTATCCGCCGTCGACCACCAGGTTGGCGCCGGTGATCATCGCTGCCGCGTCACCGGCCAAAAACAGAGCGCTGGCGGCGATATCTTGCGGCTCGGCGAAGCGCCGCAGCGGAATTTTCTGCTTCATCTGCTCCGCTACCTCGCCAGACCAGGCTTTGCGCCCCAGCTCCGTCAAAACCACGGTGGGTGAAATGGCGTTGACCCGCACGTTGTACGACCCCCACTCCAACGCCAGCACCTGGGTCAAGCCGATAACGCCCGCTTTGCTGGCGCAATAGGCCAGGTGATTAGGCAAAGCCACTACGCCGGCCTGCGAGGCGAGATTGATGATGCTGCCGCCGCGCTGGCGAATGAAACGGCGCCCCACCGCCTGGCAGGTGAGAAACACGCCTTTCAGATTGACCGCCAGGGTTGCATCCCACGCCGTTTCCGGCAGCTCCTCGGCCGGATGCAGCGCGACGATACCGGCGCTGTTGACCAGCACGTCCAGCCGCCCGAAATGCGCTTCGGCCTGCGCCACCGCCCGGTCCACCGAGGCCGAATCGGTCACGTCAGCCACAACGCCCAACGCCGCCTCGGCGTGCAGTTGCCGCGCCACTTCCACCACCTGCGGTGCACGGTCAAGCAGCACCACGCGTGCGCCGTTTTGCAGATAGCGTTCGGCGATCGCGAGACCGATACCCGCAGCGCCGCCGGTAATCAACGCCACCTTGCCCTGCAGCGAGAGTTCGCGTGGCGGCATAGTTTGATGATTAATCATAAATTTCCCCTTAAAACTGTGAACTTCACCATCGGTCAGGATATTTTCGCCAAACTCGCGCCGCGTTCTTCCGCCGCCGTCGCGTTTTCCTTCGGCAGCGTGACGAATTTCATCAGCACGCCGCTGAACAGGTACAAGCCGGTAAAGATCCAGATCACGCCAACGGTGCCCAGGCTGCCGATAAACAGCCCCACCACCGCCGGGCCGACAAAGGTGCTCAAGCCGGCGCCCAGATTGAGAATCGACATCGCCGCGCCCTTATTGTCCGGCGCCAGCGACGGCATGATGGCCGACAATGGCACGAACGCCGCCAGGCAGGCGCCGAACAAACCGGCGGCGCAAACGGTCAGCAGGTAGTTGGCGCCGAAGAATTGCGGCACGTAGTAGAACATCAGCGTGGTCAGGGCGCAGCCGACGCAGCCGAACCACATCACCACATTGCGCCAGCCGAGACCGTCGCTGATCACGCCGAAAATCAGGTTGAAAATGATGTTGACCGTCCACAGCGCGGCGTACATCTGCAGCCAATGCGTACGGGTGAAGCCCATATCCATCATGTACATCGGCATGAATACGACGAAGCCGTAAGCCGCAGAGGTATTAATGGTGCGCACGATGCCGCCCAGGCCGATCTTCGGGTTTTCGAACGCGATGGTGATGCCTTTCAGAACGTAAGCCAGCGAGGCTTTTTCCCGATTGCCGCGCTCCGCGGTGCCTTCGCTGCGATTGAGCATCAGCGCAATCACCGCGCCCAGCACGACGAAGATAAGCGCGCTCCACAGCGTGTGGATTTCGCCGAGATAAGGCAGCATGATGCTGGAATACAGCACCCCCAACACGCTGAGCCCGCCGCTGTAGACGAACCAGAAAATCCCCACCGCCGACCCCAGCCTTTCCGGCGGCGCCTCATACGCCACCCACACCAGAAAACCGTAAGCGAACAGCGGATAACCCAAACCTCGCAGCGCATAGGTCGGCACCATGATCGACAGGTTGTTGCTCGGCAACCCGAACGTCAGAAAACACACCGAACCGAACAAAAACAGCAGCAAACCCGCCAGCATGACTCGCCGGGCGGTGAAGATCTCCGCCAATACCCCGGAAAACCAGGCGGCGATTGCGGCGGCGAAGCCATAAACGCTGAACAACAACGCCGATTCTTGAATGCTAAGCCCCTTGCCGATCAAATAAGGCGACAGCCATCCTTGCTCCAGCCCTTCGCCCATCATGAACACCAGCACGCCGGCATAGCCCAGCAGCAATTTCGGTGACAGACCAATGCGATGAATCAGTCCATGCAACATAGAACACCCCAGCACATGTGATTATGGAGGCGCGGGCTCACCCGCACCCGAGGAACGACGCAGGCTTCAGAGGTTTGGATTGAGCACCACTTTGATTGAACCCACGCCGCGCTTCATCAGTTCGAAGCCCTCGGCGAACTGTTCCAGCGGCAACGTATGCGTCACCACGCCTTCGGTCGGCAGATCGCCATTGGCGATGCCTTCGATCACCAGCGGGTAGCAGTAAGGGCCGAGGTGCGAACCGAGCACGTCCAGCTCCTTGCGGTCGCTGATGATGCTCCAGTCGACGGTCACCGGATCTTTGAAAACGGAAAATTCGACGAAGGTGCCGAGCTTGCGAATCAGCGTCAGGCCTTGTTCCACGGACTTTTGCGCGCCGGTCGCCTCGATATAGATGTCGCAACCGTAGCCGTCGGTCATCGCTTTAATGACCGCAGGCACGTCGTCACGGGTCGGATTCAGCGTCACATCCGCGCCGAAGCGCTTCGCCAGGGCCAGACGATCGTCGGACAGATCCAGCACCACCAGCTTCGAGGGCCCGGACTTTTTGATGGCCCCGATCATGCCCAACCCCAGGGTGCCGGCCCCGGCCAACACCACGACGTCCCCCAGCTTGATATTGGCGCGCTGCACCGCATGGAAGGAGCAAGCATAGGGTTCGATCAGAATGGCTTTTTCGATCGGCAGATCGGCCGGCACATGATAGTTGATCGCCTCTTTGGTGAACTTCATGTACTCAGCCATGCCGCCGTTGACATTTTTCTGGAAACCGTACAGGTCATGCTTTTCGCACATCCAATACTGGCCGCGGTTGCAGAAGCGGCATTGCCAGCAGGGGACAATTTGTTCTGATATCACCCGATCGCCGATCTTGAACCCCTCAACGCCATCGCCATATCCCACCACGTGGCCGATAAATTCATGACCTGGGATCATCGGCGCCTTAATATACGCCGGCTGTTTTTCATCGCCCCAGAAGCTGGGCGCCCCCTCGAACGCTTTAACATCGCCGGCGCAGATGCCGCAGGCCTCGATCTTCACCAGGATCTCTTTCGGGCCAACCTTCGGTACCGGCACCTGTTCCAGGCGGTAATCTTTAGGAGCGTACGCCACTACCGCCTTCATGATCTCGGGGATACCGTCCGCCATTTTCGCCTCTGTTATGCAGGTCTGACACATAGCACTCTCCTCTGGTAGGGTGATTTCTTTTGATCATTAACACAAACAAAGAACAAATGAACACTAACGCCAAGCGTTCAATTTGCCCACAGCGAACTTGTTAAAGTGTGATATCGCTCAAAAACCCACCTACCCAAGGATGAGTAACGCTTTAAAACCCTTAATCAGTGACACAAATCACCTTTTTAGTGGAACAAAGAAGAGCAATACGAAAAAACAAAAGATCATCAATTGAACATTTGATAAAACAGAGATACGGTAATGAACGTGGCGCCACCGAGGATCGCCGCCCTTTTCGTTATCAACCAGGAGACCGCTATGCTGCCTATCGCCATCGGCGCCGATGATGCCGCCATTGAACTCAAGGATCTGATCGTCGCCCACCTGCAACAACGGGATATCCCCGTCATTGACTACACGACGGATCGCGCCGCAGAAGCCGGGATCTATCCCGATATCGCCTATCGCGTCGCGCAGGCGATACGGGAGGAAAAACATCGGCGGGGGATCCTGCTGTGCGGCACCGGCATCGGCATGAGTATCGTGGCCAATAAAGTGCCCGGCATTCGCGCGGCGCAATGTCACGATACTTACTCCGCCCAACGGGCGCGCAAAAGCAATGATGCGCAAATCATCACGCTGGGCGCGCGGGTCATCGGCGCAGAGCTGGCGAAAACCATCGTCGATGCCTGGCTGGAATCGGAATTTGAAGGGGGCGGTTCAGCGCCGAAGGTCGAACGAATCGGCTACTACGAAAACGTGGTCGGGCGGCGTTAAACCGCTTTCAGCCTCGATGGCGGTCGCGCGCAAGCCGCGCTCCGCCTGGGTTTACTCGGCATCCATTGTTATTATCCATCGCAACAATCAGAAAAAGCGCATTTTCATTCCCGACCCGATGATGCAGTGTGTTCCCCCTATGATGAAAAAGGTTCTCATTTCCCTACGTTGAGCTTGGTCAAGGAGCTTATCAATGAATCAATTAGACGCACTCAAGCAGCTGACCACGGTGGTCGCCGACAGCGGCGATATCGAATCCATCCGCCAGTTCGAACCCCAGGACGCCACCACCAACCCTTCGCTGATCCTGAAAGCCGCCGCGCTGCCGCAGTACAAAGCGCTGATCACCGAAGCGCTGGAATATGCCCGCCGCCAGGGTGGCAGCAAGGAAACCCAGCTGATCAACGCCAGCGATAAGCTGGCGGTCAACATCGGCGTCGAGATCCTCAAAAGCGTGCCGGGCCGCATCTCTACCGAAGTGGACGCCCGTCTGTCGTTCGATCGCGGCATGTGTGTCGCCAAAGCGCGTAAGCTGATCGCCATGTATCAAGAGCAAGGCATCGACAAGTCGCGCATTCTGATCAAGCTGGCCTCCACCTGGGAAGGCATCAAAGCCGCCGAAGAGCTGGAAAAAGAAGGCATCAACACCAACCTGACGCTGCTGTTCTCTTTCGCTCAGGCCCGCGCCTGCGCCGAAGCCGGCGTGTATCTGATCTCGCCGTTCGTCGGCCGCATCTATGACTGGTATCAGGCTAAACAGCCTGCCGCCGACTACGATGCCGATCAGGATCCGGGCGTGAAGTCGGTGCGTACCATCTATGAATACTACAAGCGTCATCGTTACCAGACGGTGATCATGGGCGCCAGCTTCCGCAAGGTTGAGCAAATTCTGGCGCTGGCCGGCTGCGATCGTCTGACCATCGCGCCGAACCTGCTGGAACAGCTGAAAAACAGCGACCGGCCGGTTGAGCGCAAGCTGACCCCGTCTACCGAAGGCTTCCACCAACCGGCTCCGCTGGCCGAAGCGGAGTTCCGCTGGCTGCACAACCAGGACGCCATGGCGGTGGAGAAACTCGCCGAAGGCATTCGCCTGTTCGCCGTCGACCAGCAGAAGCTGGAAGACATGTTGGCCGCTCAACTGTAACCGTACTGGAGTTTCGTTATGTCTTCTCGTAAAGAGCTTGCCAACGCCATCCGCGTACTCAGCATGGACGCCGTACAAAAAGCAAATTCCGGCCACCCGGGTGCCCCTATGGGCATGGCGGACATCGCCGAAGTCCTGTGGCGTGACTACCTCAACCACAACCCGACTAACCCGCACTGGGCTGACCGCGACCGTTTCGTGCTCTCCAACGGCCACGGCTCCATGTTGATTTACAGCCTCCTGCACCTCACCGGCTACGACCTGCCGATGCGCGAGCTGGAGAACTTCCGTCAGCTGCATTCCAAAACCCCGGGCCACCCGGAGTACGGCTACACCCCGGGCGTTGAGACCACCACCGGCCCGCTGGGCCAGGGCATCGCCAACGCCGTCGGCTTCGCCATCGCCGAACGCACCCTGGCGGCGCAGTTCAACCGCCCTGGCCACGACATCGTCGACCACCACACCTACGCCTTCATGGGCGACGGCTGCATGATGGAAGGTATCTCGCACGAAGTCTGCTCCCTGGCCGGCACCCTCAAGCTCGGCAAGCTGACCGCTTTCTACGATGACAACGGCATCTCCATCGACGGCCACGTCGACGGCTGGTTCACCGACGACACCGCCCTGCGTTTCGAAGCCTACGGCTGGCACGTGGTGCGCAACGTCGACGGCCACAACCCGGACGCCATCAAGGCGGCGATTGAAGAAGCCCGCAAGGTGACCGACAAGCCGTCGCTGCTGATGTGCAAGACCGTTATCGGCTTCGGTTCGCCGAACAAGGCCGGTACCCATGACGTGCACGGCGCCGCGCTGGGCGCAGCCGAAGTGGCCGCCACCCGCGAAGCGCTGGGCTGGAAATACGCCGCCTTTGAAATCCCGCAGGACATCTACGCCCAGTGGGACGCCAAGGAAGCCGGTCAGGCCAAGGAAGCGGCCTGGAACGACAAGTTCGCCGCCTACGCCAAGGCCTTCCCGGAGCAGGCTGCCGAGTTCAAGCGCCGCATGAACGGCGAGCTGCCGGCCGACTGGAAAGCCGACGCCAAAGCGTTCGTGGAAAAACTGCAGGCCAACCCGGCCAACATCGCCAGCCGCAAGGCGTCGCAGAACGCGCTGGAAGCGTTCGGCAAGGTGCTGCCGGAGTTCCTGGGCGGCTCCGCCGACCTGGCGCCGAGCAACCTGACCATGTGGTCCGGCTCGAAAGCGCTGAACGTTGACCCGGCGGGCAACTACATTCATTACGGCGTGCGCGAGTTCGGCATGACCGCCATCACCAACGGCATCGCGCTGCACGGCGGCTTCCTGCCGTACTCGGCGACCTTCCTGATGTTCGTGGAATACGCCCGCAACGCGGTGCGCATGGCGGCGCTGATGAAGCTGCGCAACGTGTTCGTCTACACCCACGACTCCATCGGTCTGGGCGAAGACGGCCCGACCCACCAGCCGGTGGAGCAGCTGGCGAGCCTGCGCGTGACCCCGAACATGAGCACCTGGCGCCCGTGCGACCAGGTGGAGTCGGCGGTGGCGTGGCAGTACGGCATCGAGCGCAACGACGGCCCGACCACCCTGGTGTTCTCGCGCCAGAACCTGACCCAGCAGCCGCGCACCGCAGAGCAGCTGGCGAACGTGTACCGCGGCGGCTACGTGCTGAAAGACTGCGCGGGCACGCCGGACGTCATCCTGATCGCCACCGGCTCCGAAGTGGGCATCACGGTGGAAGCGGCGGACAAGCTGACCGCGGCGGGCCGCAAGGTGCGCGTGGTGTCGATGCCGTCGACCGATGCGTTCGACAAGCAGGATGCGGCGTACCGCGAGTCGGTGCTGCCGGCGGCGGTAACGGCGCGCGTGGCGGTGGAAGCGGGTATCGCGGACTACTGGTACAAGTACGTGGGGCTGAACGGCGCCATCGTGGGCATGACCACCTTCGGTGAGTCGGCGCCGGCGGAGCAGCTGTTCGCCGAGTTTGGCTTCACCGTGGACAACGTGGTGGCCAAGGCGCAGGCGCTGCTGAAGTAAGCCGCCTGGCGTCAGCCGATAAAAAAGCCGGTCATCATGACCGGCTTTTTTTTATTCCATCACCCGATGAATCTGCAAATACTGCAGCAGCATGATGGTCTTGCCGTCTTTAATCCGGCCATCGGCGATCATCGCCACCGCTTCGCTGAACGGCAACTCGATCACCTCAATATCTTCATCTTCAATGCCGCCGCCGGCCGCACGACGCTCATCGTCATGGTATTCGGCGATAAAGAAGTGCACGATCTCGGTCACGCCGCCCGGCGACATGTAGGCTTCGAAGATTTTCTTGACCTCGCCCACCTGGAAACCGGTCTCCTCTACCGCTTCGCGGCGCGCGCACTGCTCCGGCGAATCGGCGTCCAGCAGGCCGGCGCAGGCCTCGAGCAGCATGCCGCTCTCGTTGCCGTTGACATAGGTCGGCATGCGGAACTGGTTGGTCAGCACCACCGTGCCCTTGGCGCGGTTGTACAGCAAAATGGTGGCGCCGTTGCCGCGATCGTAGACCTCGCGCATCTGCTGTACCGAACCGCCGTTTTTGCGTTTCAGATCGAACGTATACTTGTGCAGCACATACCAGTTGTCCGACAGCAGCTCTTTCTTCACATTCTCAATTTTCGACGACATGACCCTTTTCCCTTGGTTGCAACCTGAAAATCATACCGCGATTACGCCACGCAGCGGCAGGCTATTTGCAACAAAAATCGTACCGCGTCCCGCCAGCCAAGTCGGGACTTAATATCGCTTAAAATAATGAAAAATAAGTCGAGCCCAGACGCATTACATTGCATAAAACCCAGTGCGATTCGCCCCCCAAAGACAAATCGCCAGAGGAAATCGACCCGCCGCCGAAAAACAGCGGGCATTTTGCTATTCATTTGATTGTGCAACGACAATTGTTCCCGTTTTGTTGACAACTTGATACAAATCGCGGTGCATTTTAGTTGCAAAAGTTATAGTTTTGCTTTCGAATGAAACTGGCGAAGCGCCTCACCTGAGAGAGAAGGATCCTTGATTGCTTGTTAAACGTACCGTGACCGGCAGCCTGGCCAGGGCGTTGTTCGGCATCGTGATACTGTCGGTGCTCGCCACCGGGTTGGCGTTGACCGCCGTCGCCGGCAGCCAGAGCGACGCAGAAGCGATCAATATCGCCGGTTCGCTGCGCATGCAAAGCTATCGATTGGCCTACGATCTCGACCGGCAGAGCGCCGAGCTGGAGCTGCATCTGCAGCAGTACCGGCAGTCTTTGCAGGCGCCAGCGCTGCACAAGCTGACGCGCTTCTACGTGCCCGCCGAGGTGCGCGATCATTATCTGGGGCTGCAGCAAGCGTGGCAAACGATGGAGCGGCAAATCCGCGACGGACAAGCGGCCGCCTACCGGGCGGAGGTCGCCGGCCACGTCAACCGCGTCGATCATTTCGTTTCCGCCCTGCAGCGCTATTCCGAGTTGAAACTGAGCCTGGTGGCCGTCGTCAGCATACTGGGCTACGCCGCCATCATCGGGCTGGTGTTGTTCTGCATCCGCTTTATGCGCCGCCAGGTGGTTGCGCCGCTGCAGCATCTGGTCGACGCCAGCCAGCGCGTGCAGCAACGCGATTTCAGCCACCCGCCGCTGGACGTGGCGTTGCCGAACGAACTCGGCGTGCTGTCGCAAACCTTCAGCGCCATGTCGGACGAACTGGCCCGGCTTTATCAGTCGCTGGAGCTGAAAGTACAGGAAAAGACCCAGCGTCTGCAGCAGGCCAACGAAACGCTGGAGGTGCTGTATCGCTGTTCGCAAGCGCTGAGCGTGCGCCAGATCGATCAGCAGGCGTTCGAAAATGTGCTGCGCATCGTGCGCCACAGTGAACGGCTGCGCTGCATCCGGCTGAACGTCGTGGACGATCATGGCCAGTGGCAACTGAGCGAAGGAGAAGCGGCGCCGACGCAAGCCTGGGATGCGCTGCCGATCACCCAGGGCGAAAAACCGCTGGGCGAGCTGCGCTGGCAGCCCGAAGCGCACCCGCCACATCCTCAACTGATGCAAAGCCTGGCCAACATGCTGGGCCGCGGCGTCTACTTCAACCGGGCGCAGAAGCAGCACCAGTATTTGCTGTTGATGGAAGAGCGCGCGACCATCGCCCGCGAGCTGCACGATTCGCTGGCGCAGACGCTGTCATTCCTGCGCATCCAGCTGACGCTGCTCAGGCGCACCGCCGATCGGCCGGCGGAGCAGACGATCATCGACGATTTCGATCGCACGCTGGCCGATGCCTATCGCCAGCTGCGAGAATTGCTGGCCACCTTCCGCCTCAACATTCAGGAGGCGGATCTGAACGCCGCGCTGGAGCAGCTGTTGCAGCCATTAAAGGCTCTAACCACCGCACGGATTCAGTTACACTGTCGGCTGTCATCGCAGGCGCTCAACGCCCAGCAGCAGGTGCACGCGCTGCAGATCGTGCGCGAGGCGGTGCTCAACGCCGTCAAGCACGCCGGGGCGGACGAAATCGTGGTTTGTTGCGAGGTCAACGCCGCGGGCGACAACCTATTCAGCATTACCGACGACGGTTGCGGCATCGCCAGCCTGGAGGAGCCGGAAGGACATTATGGTTTGACCATCATGAGCGAACGTGCAGCGCGATTGGGAGGAACGCTGCGTATCCGGCGCAGAAGCAGCGGCGGCACGGCGGTCTGCCTGACCTTTCCGCCCTGACCTCGCGGCTGTTCACCTTGCGTTACGGTTGCCGCCAGCCGGAATGCCGCCCGATCAGGTTTTCGGCGCAGATTGCCGCTATTTTTGAAGAGACAGTCCCACTGTGAAGCACGCCGTAGGGCGCGTTTGAGTGGCTTTACTTGCTACAGGGAGCATATTTCATGGTGATGAAGCAATACCGAGTCATGATCGTTGACGATCATCCGTTGATGCGGCGCGGCATCAAACAACTGCTGGGACTGGATGCGCGATTTGAGGTGGTGGCGGAGGCCGGCAACGGCAGCGAGGCGGTTGCGCTGGCGCTGCAGCACGCCCCGGACGTGATCTTGTTGGATCTGAACATGAAGGGCATGTCCGGATTGGATACGCTGCAGGCCCTGCGTGAGGAAGGCGTGGACGCACGCATCATCGTGCTGACGGTCTCCGACGCGCGCAGCGATCTGTATGCGCTGATCGATGCCGGCGCCGATGGCTACCTGCTGAAAGACAGCGAACCGGAGCAGCTGCTGGAACACATCAACGCCGCCGCCGAAGGGCAGAATGTGATCAGCGACGCCATGGCGGATTACCTGCTTGCACGCGGCGAGCAGCGCAATCCCTTTGCCGCCCTGACCGAACGCGAGCTGGACGTGTTGCAAGAAGTGGCGCGCGGCCTGTCCAACAAGCAGGTGGCAGCGCAGCTGCATATCTCTGAAGAAACGGTGAAAGTGCACATTCGCAACATACTGCGCAAGCTGGACGTGCGTTCCCGCGTGGCAGCGACGGTGATGTACCTGGAGCAGAAGAACCAATGATCGCCCGCCCCGGCCGTGCGCCGGGGCAGCTTACTCGATGGCGCTGAGCAGCGCCTGATGATGCTGGTGCACCCAGCTCTTGTTGAACGGCCCCCAGCTTTCCAACTGATAGAAACCGTCATTATTGCGCACACCCTGCTGCACGAACTGCAGTTCGACGCCCATGCCGGGCAGCGCCTTCAGCACATCCTGCAACGTGCGGCGCGGCCAACCGGTCAGCGCCATCAACCGCGGCACATTGGGCCGCTCACTGTGGCTGATCAGCCAGCACAAATAAAGCCGACGGGCAAATACCGGGTTAATTCCCATGCCAAGCTCCTGCTGTAAAGTGAGTCCGGTTTACTTTCCGGTTCCCTGCGACGAAGGGGCGCGCAAGGCCTTTGATAGTAATAAAAATGTCTTAATAGACGGCAATAACCGGCGCCAATGCGCCAACGCGGTTTCCCGCTACCGTTATTTACACTATCTCCTTTTTTTCTCCACGCTTTACTCGGCTATCCCGAGTAAAGTGCAATAGCGCCGGAATCCTTCCCTGCCGCTGAAATGTATAATTCTGATGCGTTTTAAAGATAGAACAAGTCATAACGAGGTTCGCGCTGCATGGCCAATTTTTTTATTGATCGCCCGATTTTCGCCTGGGTACTGGCAATTATTCTTTGCCTGACCGGGGCGTTGGCGATTTTTTCTCTGCCGGTGGAACAATACCCGAATTTAGCGCCGCCGAACGTGCGCATCAGCGCAACTTACCCAGGCGCTTCGGCGCAAACGCTGGAAAACACCGTCACGCAGATCATTGAACAGAATATGACCGGGCTCGACAACATGATGTACATGTCGTCGCAGAGCACCAATACCGGTCAGGCGACCGTCACGCTGACCTTCGAAGCCGGCACCGATCCCAACGAAGCGATGCAGCAGGTGCAAAACCAGCTGCAGGCGGCGATTAAACGCCTGCCGCAGGCGGTGCAGAATCAGGGGGTTACGGTCTCCAAATCCGGCGATACCACGCTGATGATGGTGGCGTTCGTCTCCACCGACAACAGCATGGACAAGCAGGACATCGCCGATTACATCGTCTCCAACCTGCAGGATCCGCTCAGCCGCATCAACGGCGTCGGCAGCATGGACGTGTACGGTTCGCAATACGCCATGCGCATCTGGCTCGATCCCAACAAGCTCAACAGCTACCAGCTCACCACCCAGGACGTCGTCAAAGCCATTCAGTCGCAGAACGCCCAGGTGGCGGTCGGCCAGCTGGGCGGCACGCCGTCGGTCGATAAACAGGCGCTGAACGCCACCATCAACGCCCAGTCGCAGCTCCAGACGCCGGAGCAGTTCCGCCAGATCACTCTGCGCGTCAACCAGGACGGGTCGCTGGTGACGCTGGGCAACGTCGCCACCGTCGAGCTGGGCGGCGAGAACTACAACTACCTGAGCCGCTACAACGGCATGCAGGCCGCAGGCATGAACATCAAGCTGGCCTCCGGCGCCAACGAACTGCAGACCGACCAACTGGTGAAGGACAAGATCGCCGAGCTGTCGCAATACTTCCCGCACGGGCTGGAGGCCAAAGTGGCCTATGAAACCACCCCGTTCGTCAAAGCCTCGATCAAGGACGTGGTGAAAACGCTGCTGGAAGCCATCCTGCTGGTGTTCCTGGTGATGTATCTGTTCCTGCAGAACTTCCGCGCCACGCTGATCCCCACCATCGCCGTGCCGGTGGTGCTGATGGGTACCTTCGCCATCCTTTCCGCCTGCGGCTTCAGCATCAACACCCTCACCATGTTCGCCATGGTGTTGGCGATCGGCCTGCTGGTGGACGACGCCATCGTGGTGGTGGAGAACGTCGAACGCGTGATGAGCGAGGAAGGCCTGCCGCCGCGTGAAGCCACGCGTAAATCCATGGGGCAGATCCAGAGCGCGCTGGTCGGCATCGCGCTGGTGCTGTCGGCGGTGTTCGTGCCGATGGCGTTCTTCGGCGGCACCACCGGCGCCATCTATCGCCAGTTCTCCATCACTATCGTTTCCGCCATGGTGCTGTCGGTGCTGGTGGCGATGATCCTGACGCCGGCCCTGTGCGCCACGCTGCTAAAACCGATCGCCAAGGGCCATCACCACGGCAAGCGCGGCTTCTTCGGCTGGTTCAACCGCATGTTCAACCGCAACGCCGAACGCTATGAGCGCGGCGTGGGGCGGATCCTGCACGCCAGCGGCCGCTATATGGTGATTTATCTGCTGCTGCTCGGCGGCATGGCGCTGCTGTTCATCAAGCTGCCGACCTCATTCCTGCCGCAGGAAGACCGCGGCATCTTCACCGTGCAGGTGCAGCTGCCGGCGGGATCGACCCTGCAGCAAACCTCCAAAGTGGTGGAAAAGGTCGAGCAGTATTTCCTCACCGAAGAGAAACAGGACGTGCTGTCAGTATTCGCCATCATCGGCTCCGGGCCCGGCGGCAACGGCCAAAACGTGGCGCGCCTGTTCGTGCGGCTGAAAGACTGGGATCTGCGCACCTCGGGCGCCAACAGCTCGTTCGACATCATCGACCGCGCCACGCTGGCATTCAACAAGATTAACGAAGCCCGGGTGATCGCCAGCAGCCCGCCGGCTATCACCGGCCTCGGCAACTCCTCCGGCTTCGATATGGAGTTGGAAGACCACGCCGGCCTCGGCCACGCCAAGCTGATGGCGGCGCGCGATCAGCTGCTGCAGCTGGCGGCGCAAAACCCGCTGCTGTCGCGCGTGCGCCACAACGGCCTGGACGACAGCCCGCAGCTGCAAATCGATATCGATCAGCGCAAGGCCCAGGCGCTGGGCGTATCGATCGACGACATCAACAACACCCTCTCCACCGCCTGGGGCTCGACCTACGTCAACGACTTCGTCGATCGCGGCCGGGTGAAAAAAGTCTATGTGCAGGCTGCGGCGCCGTTCCGCATGCTGCCGGATGACATCAACAAATGGTATGTGCGCAACAGCGCGGGCGGCATGGTGCCGTTCTCGGCCTTCGCCACCTCACACTGGGAGTACGGTTCGCCGCGGCTGGAGCGTTATAACGGCAGCTCGGCGCTGGAGATTGTCGGCGAGGCGGCCAACGGCGTCAGCACCGGCACCGCCATGGCGGAAATGGAGAAACTGGTCAGCCAACTGCCGACCGGCTTTGGTCTGGAATGGACAGCGATGTCCTATCAGGAACGGCTGTCCGGCTCGCAGGCGCCGGCGTTGTATGCCATCTCGCTGCTGGTGGTGTTCCTGTGCCTGGCGGCGCTGTACGAGAGCTGGTCGATACCGTTCTCGGTGATGCTGGTGGTGCCGCTGGGGGTGATCGGCGCAGTCGCCGCCACCTGGTTGCGAGGGCTGGAGAACGACGTCTATTTCCAGGTCGGCCTGTTGACCATCATTGGGCTGTCGGCGAAAAACGCCATTCTGATCGTCGAGTTCGCCAATGAGCTGAACCATAAAGGGCAGGATCTGATGTCGGCAACGCTCGACGCGTCACGCATGCGTCTGCGGCCGATCCTGATGACCTCACTGGCGTTCATCTTCGGCGTGCTGCCGATGGCCACCAGCAGCGGCGCCGGTTCCGGCAGCCAGCATGCGGTCGGCACCGGGGTGATGGGCGGCATGATCTCCGCCACCCTGCTGGCGATTTTCTTCGTGCCACTGTTCTTTGTGCTGGTGCGGCGCCGATTCCCGGGTAAAGCGCATCCGGCCACCACGACAACCGCCGCCGGCGAGTGATCGGCGGCGCATAAAAAAAGCAGCGTCGGGTTACCGATGCTGCTTTTTTCGAACGATAATCTCGTTCCCAAGGTGTTTCAGTGACTTTCCAATGACTCAACCTTGCCATCTGCTTCAACGCTGTGTCAGTTGCCCAACATCTCATCAATGAAGTCTTTCCAGTTTCCTAATTCACGATCAACCATAATACTTTACAACCTCAATTATTTGACGAAGCGGATTCTACGCCTGTTTTTTGACCATGTGAAGGGAAACGGGAACGATGCCGGGCCCGAAAACCGGGGTTAGCGCACATTTTCGTATTTATCTGATCAATGTGCAGTGCAGCTATTCCCTTGTGATATCAATTTCTCCACGATAGCGTGTAAAAGGTATAAAAATACGCCAATGGAGCCCAGTTCATGTCCACTTCTTTGTCTCTCTTAGAGTTAAAAACGCAGGGGCGCTATCAGGAAGCCACTGCGCTGGCATTACGGCAACTGGCGGAGGAGCCGGAAGCGGCAACGCTGCACTTTCAGTTGGCCTGCCTGTATGACGTGCAGGGCCTGGAGCAACAGGCCATCCCCCACTACCTCGCGGCGCTGGCTCGCGATTTGCCGTCCGCCCAGCGCCGTGAAGCCTGGCTGGGTCTCGGCAGCACTTACCGCGCTCTGGGTGAATATCCGGCTTCGCTGCGCGCTTTCGACGACGGCCTGAGCGAGTTCCCTCAGGCCAAAGAGCTGATGCTGTTTCGCGCCATGACCCGGTACAACCTGGGGGACGGTAAACAGGCCGTGGCCGATCTGTTGCTGCTGCTGGCGGAAACCTCGTCAGATGCCGACATCCGCAGTTATCAACGCGCCATTCGGCACTATGCCGCCGATCTCAGTCTTATTGGTTAGAGGAAAACGATGGAAATCATCACGGATATGAGCCGCCGCGCCGTCGACTGGCAACGGCTGTGTGAATTGCTGGAGGCTGCCGGGCTGGGCAAACGCGATCCTCATACGCTGCAACGCGTTTACCAGCACAGTCAGTTTTGCTATTGGGGATTTATCGGCGATGAGCTGATAGCCACTGCGCATGCCATCAGCGATCTGACATCGGTCGCCTATCTGGCCGACGTGGCGATCGATCCGCGCTTTCAGGGGCAGGGGTTGGGGCGCCGGTTGATGGATCGGGTGATGCAAGATCTGGCGCCGCTCGGCAAGATATTCATCTATTCGGTGCCGGAAAAACTGGCTTTCTATAAGAAGTACGGCTTTCACGATTTAACCACCGGCATGGTGTATGCGGACGGCACCTCCCTGCAGCGTCTGCAACAGGGGGGCTACGTGCGTTAAGCGCGCATCACAGCGTTTTGGTCATAAACACCCGGCTGGTACCCGGCGGCAGGCATGGCACCTCCCCCATTCGCCGCCAGCCATGCCGTTGATAAAAGCCCGGCGCCTGAAAACTGATGGTGTACAACACGGCGGAAAGGCAACCCCGACGGCGCCCTTCCTGCTCGAAACGGCGCAACAGTTCGCTGCCCACCCCCGCGCCGCGCAGCGCCTCCGGCAGATAAAAGAGCTCAAGAAACAGCAAGCCCAGCGAGGATCGTCCGGTAATCCCGCCCAGGACTTCACCGCTGTCGGGATCTTTTATCACCACCGCCAGCGGCTGGCGATCGCCGTAGCCGATATATTCATCGTTAAAACGGTCCAATCCGTCCGCAATACAGGACGTTATTTCCGATGTTACCCGATCGGAAATTTCGATATGGTATTCTTTCACGCCAACTCTCCGTATCAATCAACTGCGTTTGCGTTCCGATCGCAGCTTAAAACATCGCATTCTCTTTGTTTAGATTTATCTTCGCGTCAATTTTGGCGACATTACCTTATCTCCATAGCCAACGATTAAAATAAAGCCGCTATCGTCGGTAAAAACAAGAAACTTCTTAGTTATTAACCCATTAAGGCAGTGATTGCCACCCTTGACGATCGATAAAAACGATCGAATAAAAAATAATGATAGCCAATCCCTATGTTAATTCCTTTTAATCCTCGGGGTATTAATAGAGGATTTCTATTCTGTTGAGCGTTTCCCGAGCAGAGTATTGATTAAAAATAAAATTTACTCTTTATAAATCATGGTAGTATATGAGGCTTACCTTGCTTGCCGCGTCCGAGGAGGCGTCTCTGCCTGCGGCGCCAGATCAATTCAATATGAAATTATTTATATTATTTGTTTTTTTATGTTTTAAGATATCAATCCTCACCGGGAAATAGAAAGTAAAGGATTATAATAAAATGGAAATTGATATTTTCAGCGAGTGTACCTATACCGCCATCGGCATCCGGCAGCTTATCACCCAAACCTGGGGAGAAAAACGTGCGCCTGCCGGCTTTAACCGCAAAAAGGTCTGCTTTATCGATGTCACCCTCGACAATTTTGAAGCGCGCTACCGCGACGAATATGCCAACCCTAACACCTATAAAATAGTCATTATCACCGACTGTCCGCATGAAATGGTTATTGTCGACAGAAAGACCATTATATTATCAAACCTTATATCATTGAGCCGCTTCAGCCACCTGATCGGCGACTTATATAAGCGTTACAGCCACTATACCGAGCCGCCGCAACTCTCTCAGCGCGAGTCGCTGTTCCTCTCGGAATGGTCGACGGGAAAATCGCTGAGCGACATCAGCCATGCCATGAATATCCAAAGTAAAACCGCCAATCATTACAAATCGCGAATCATGAAAAAACTCGGCGCCAGCCGAATAAAACCGCTGTTGCATATTACCCGCGTACGGTGTTTAACCGATCGTTTAAACATAAGAATAAATAAAGAGTAGCCTTCTCTCCCTCAGCTCCGTCCATACGACTGGGCCTTTCGCCGGCGCCTTTCACTAGCGCCGTCGGCGAAGGCTGCCATGTAACTGCGTCGCCGGCCTCATCAATCGCACTACGGGCGCATCGTTGCTGGATCTCGTCGCTGCTTTACTGGCATTATCTCTGCTATCGCCGGGCGGCGAGAGGGCCAAAGATCGCGCCCGCCGCTCAGTATCGACTCGACGAGACAGGTAGCTTTACGCCATGGCAAATAAACCGCAACAGACAACGCTGACGATGTACGGCATCAAAAACTGCGACACCATCAAAAAAGCCCGCCGCTGGCTGGAAGATCAGGGCGTGGCCTATCATTTTCACGACTACCGCGCCGACGGCCTGGATGAACAACGGCTACGCGGCTTCGTCGCACAACTGGGCTGGGAGCCGCTGCTCAATACTCGCGGCACCACCTGGCGCAAGCTGGATGAAGCGCAGCGCAACGCCTGCGATAACGCCGATGCCGCCATCGCGCTGATGCTGGCGCAGCCGGCTATCATCAAACGCCCGCTGCTGGACGCCGGCGACGGGCGCGCCCTGCTCGGCTTCAACGCCGACGCTTATCAGCAATTTATTGCCGAGGTTGCCGTATGACTTGCCCGGTTATCGAACTGGCCCAGCAGTTGATCAAACGCCCTTCTCTCAGCCCGAATGATGAAGGCTGCCAGCAGCTGATGATTGAACGTCTACAGGCGATCGGCTTCACCGTCGAGGCGATGGACTTCGAAGACACCCAAAACTTCTGGGCATGGCGCGGCGAAGGACAAACCCTGGCGTTCGCCGGGCACACCGACGTGGTGCCGACCGGCGATGAAAAACGCTGGGATAACCCGCCGTTTGAACCGACGATCCGCGACGGCATGCTGTATGGCCGTGGCGCAGCGGACATGAAAGGGTCATTGGCCGCGATGGTAGTGGCGGCGGAACGCTTTGTCGCCGCTAATCCGCATCATCAGGGCCGCCTGGCTTTTCTGATCACCTCAGATGAAGAGGCCAGCGCCACCCACGGCACGGTTAAAGTGGTTGAAACGCTGATGGCGCGCAACGAGCGATTGGATTACTGCCTGGTCGGTGAGCCGTCCAGCACCGAGCGCGTCGGCGACGTGGTGAAGAACGGCCGTCGCGGTTCGATCACCGCCAACCTGCATATCCACGGCGTACAGGGGCACGTTGCCTATCCGCATCTGGCGGACAACCCGGTGCACCGCGCCATGCCGGCGCTGAATGAACTGGTGGCGATCGAATGGGATCGCGGCAACGAGTTCTTCCCGCCGACCAGCATGCAGATCGCCAACGTGCAGGCCGGCACCGGCAGCAACAACGTGATCCCGGGCGATCTTTATGTGCAGTTCAACTTCCGTTTCAGCACCGAACTCACCGATGCGATGATCAAACAGCGCGTGGAAGAGCTGCTGGAACGCCATCAGCTGAATTACAGCATCGAATGGCGCCTGTCCGGCCAACCCTTCCTCACCTCGCGCGGCGCGCTGGTGGATGCGGTGGTCAACGCCGTCGAGCACTATTCAGAATTGACGCCGCAGCTGCTGACCACCGGCGGCACCTCCGATGGCCGCTTCATCGCGCAAATGGGCGCGCAGGTGGTGGAGCTGGGGCCGGTCAACGCCACCATCCACAAGGTCAACGAATGCGTCAACGCCGCGGATCTGCAGCTGCTGAGCCGCATGTATCAACGCATCATGGAGCAATTGGTCGCATGATCACCGCAGAGATGCTCACTGGCCGCTCGACCGAACACCTGACGCCGCTGAGCGGCAACCATCGGCTGCAGCCGCAGGCGGCCAACGCCTTCCTGGCGATGCAGCAGGCGGCGCGCGCGGCGGGATTCGATCTCCAGCCCGCCAGCACCTTCCGCGACTTCGATCGGCAACTGGCTATCTGGAATGGCAAATTCTGCGGCCAGCGGCCAGTATTAGATAAGGACAGCCGGCCGATCGACGTCGCGCCGCTGTCCGCCGCCGAGCGCTGTGAGGCAATCCTGCGCTGGTCGGCCCTGCCGGGCGCCAGCCGCCACCACTGGGGCAGCGATCTGGACGTGTACGATCCGTCGCTGCTGCCGGAAGGGCAAAAGCTGCAGCTGGAGCCGTGGGAATATGAGGAAGGCGGTTATTTTGCGCCGCTCAACCAATGGCTGACGGCGCATATGGCCGAGTTCGGTTTCTACCGCCCCTTTACCGAAGACTGCGGCGGCGTGGCGGTGGAGCCGTGGCATCTGAGCTACCGGCCGCTGGCGCAAGAGGCCGAACATTTGCTGACCCCGGCGCTGTTGCTGGCGGCCTGGCAAGACAAGGAGGTCGCCGGTGCCGAATGGCTCGAACGCCATCTGCCATCGATTTTTTCGCGTTTCATACGCAGTGAAGGAAAGGAGTAGCTATGCAATGGTTAGCTGATTACTGGTGGATTATCCTGCTGGTTCTGGTGGGGATGGTCGTCAGCGGCATCAAGGAACTGCGCCGCGTTGACGTCAAAAGCTATCTGGCCAACAAGCCGGAGATACCGCCGCACCGCGACAACAACGCCCAGTGGGATGACGAAGACGACTGGCCGAAAAAGAAATGACAACAGGGCGCTCATCGGCGCCCTGAGTTTTTAACGGAAGGCGATCAGCTCGCCGCGCTTGCCGGACAACGCCTCGTCCCAGTAGCGCTGCGGCACATAGTAATGCAGCCTTTCCAACGCGGCGTTCATCATGTCCTGATTGATCGCATGCCCGACGTTCTCTTCCACGTCCAGCGTGAAATCCACGCCGTTGGCCCGTAACGCATCTGCCGCCGCGTGAGCGTGTTGCACCGCGATCACCGCATCCTCCTCGCCGTGGATCAAATGCACCACGCTGTCGCCGAAAGCCTGTTCAGGCAGCCGGGCGAAACGCCCGCTGAACGCCACCACGCGCCCGGCCAGCCGGGTTTCGGCTTTCAACGCCTCCAGCGCCATGATCGCCCCCTGCGAGAACCCTACCAGAGCAGTACCGGCATAGCCCACGCCGCTCAGCTGCTGCCAATGGCGCACCACGGCCACAAACTGCGGCATCACTTCAGCGATGCGCGCCGCTCGGTTCTCTTCGGTCACATCCTGCACCGAAAACCACTGGCGCCCGCCGCCGTTGCCGAAAGCGTCGGGGCCACCGATGCTCACCACCTGTGCCTGGGGAAAATCTTTGGCGAAATAGCGGCCGATCTCCCCCATCGCCAGCGGGTTGTCGCCGACACCGTGAAACAGCAAGATCAGCTGCGCCGCCGGGGTTGCCGGGCTTTGGACAACGAAATGCTCATGTTTCATCGATGACTCCTTAATAGTATTCAAATCTGGCGCAGCGACAGTCGTCGCCGCACCGCTGACAGCTACTATACGCCGCTGAGAAATCGGGAAAATCGGGTTTTATTGAGCGAGTTCTTCAATTTATTGCAACGACTGCGACCAGTCGCGCCAGTAGCGGCAGTGCTGCGCATTCAGCTGCTCCAGCGCCTGCGCCGTTTCGTGTCGCCAGTGGCGCAGCAAGGCTTTCTGGCCGTTGACGCCCGCCTGCTCCGCGCAGGCCGCCGGAGATTGCCGCCGCTGCAGGTGGCCGCGCAGCGCAGGCAGCGGCAGGTTGCTGGCCAACAGCAAGCGCTGCAACGCCCCCAGGCTGGCTTCGAGCGGCCGATGGGCGAAGGCGAAACCGGCCAGTTCGCGCCAGTCCTCTTCGCCGAGCGACGTGTCGCCGTCATCGCCCGGGATCGCCAGCACGAGTTCGACACGCTGCCGCAGCCAGGGCCAGTCGCGCGCCAGGTGCTTGTGCGCCGCATGTCGCAGCGCCTCCCCTTGCTCGCTCAAGGGCAAGATGGCCATCGCGGTATAGCAGCCGCTGCTGGCCTCCGGCTTGCTGCCAATGCGCACCAGCTCGAACCCGCAGGATTGCCAAAAGCGCCATAGCGGCTCGGTATAGCCGAAGCTGACCGACAGAAAATCCAGCCCCTGCGCCTGGCGGCGTTGCCGCTCGACCAGCTGACGCGCAATGCCCTGTCGCCGCAACGCCGGCAGCGTCGCGATGCGGGTAATGCGCCGTGAGCGCAGCGTCGGCGCCCACCATTGTCCGCCATGGGCCGCCAACGACTGCGCCACCAGATTGCCGCGCGGCCGGCGCCGGCCGGCCCACACCTCGTGCGCCAACTCGGCGCTCAATCCGCCTTCGTCCACCAGCCACACGGCGCCGACCACCTCCAGTCCGGCCTGCGCCAGCCCGAAATGCATGCCGGGCGCGTCCATCAGCCGGCGCAAATCCAGCGGCGAGGTGCGGTAATGCGCGCTGCTCAGCAACGCGTAGAAGCGCGCCAGCCGCTGCGGCTCGGCGCACAGCTCAGGCTGTTCCGCCTGGCTGTAATGGATCGCCTGGCCATCCGCCGGCCAGACGGGCAATTCGTTGAACAACAGTGCATTGTCCGTTACCCGCTCCAGCGCATCGCCCTGCGCCCAGCGCATCGGCTGTTGCAGGCTCAGTGGCTGGTAGGACGGCAGCTCAGCGCAAAATTTCAGTAAAAAACCACGACCGGTGCCTTCATAGCCCTGCACCGTGGTAGTTAACAGCACGCGCGGGAAATAGCCGATCAGCTGCTGCAACAGCGGCGCGGGGATCGCCGCCGCCTCATCCACCAGCAGCCACCCCACGGCGCTGACGTCCCCCTCCCGGCACTGCGCCAGCAAAGCATCGGGAGCCCAAAACTGCGCGCGCCCCTGCGCCCATTCCCCAGCCACCTGCGTAGCGGCGCGGCTCGGCCCGGTGATCCAGCAGATCAACGGCGACTGCGCCACCAGCATGCCGGCCAGCGTCGATTTGCCGCGGCCGCGGGCGGCGGTCAACACCCATACGCCGGATTCGGCCTGCAACAGCGTCGTCAGTATCGCCCGTTGTTCGTCGGTCGGTTGGCCATCCGGCGGCCGCCAGTCCGCGCGCGCCGGCAGCGCGGCCAGCGCCAGAGGCGCATCCTGCCGCCAGACAGTCACTTCGCTGTCGTCAGCCAGATGGTGCTGCAGATGGTGAATGAAATGCGGAGTGGTGATCGGCTGCGGGCAATCGCTCCAGCGCAGGCTGTCGCCGTCCGGCTGCTGCGGCCATTGCCGCCATGGCGGCGTCAGCAGCAGCAGCCAGCTGCCGGCGCGCAGCGCGCCGCACAGCGCCGCCAACGCTTCCACGTCCAGCGACTGGCCGGCGTCGAACACCGCGTGCAGCCGCTCTTGCCCCAGCAATTGGCGCACCGCGCCGCTCGCCAAAGCCGCCTGACCGGGCGGCGGGTTTTCCCCCACCCACGGCCAGTCGCCCGGCAGCGTCGCCGCCAGTCGCTGCGCCTGTTCGCGGCACCAGTCGGGCTCACCGCTGAGCACCAGCAGGCGCCGGATGCCCTGCCGCCGCATGAGTTGTTGCGCTGCCTGTAACATAAGGCTATCTCAATCCGAAAAAAATGCCGGAGTCAGGCTCCGGCACTTGAGGCGTTAACGGGATGCGAAGGTGTTGCAGGTATTGGGATCGCCGCTGTCGAAACCCTGTTTAAACCAGGTGTAGCGCTGCTGCGAGGTGCCGTGGGTGAAGCTGTCCGGCACCACACGCCCCTGGCTCTGCTGCTGCAGGCGATCGTCGCCAATCGCCTGCGCGGCGTTCAGCGCCGCCTGCAGGTCGCCCTCTTCCAGCATCTGCTGCTTCTCGGCGTATTTGCCCCACACGCCGGCAAAACAGTCCGCCTGCAGTTCCATTTTCACCGACAGGCGGTTTACTTCCGCTTGGCTGGCGCCCTGCTGCATCTGGCGCACCTTCGGCTCGATGCCCAACAGGTTCTGCACGTGGTGGCCGACTTCGTGCGCCACCACATAGGCCTGGGCGAAATCACCACCGGCACCCAGCTTGGTCTTCATATCCTGATAGAAAGACAGATCGATATACACCGTTCTGTCGCCCGGGCAGTAGAACGGCCCCATCGCCGCCTGACCGGTGCCGCAGCTGGTGCGCGTCACGCTGCGGTACATCACCAGCTTCGGCGGTTGATAGGTTTTGCCCATGCGCTGGAAAATCTCTTTCCAGTTATCCTCGGTCGAGGCCAGCACCACCGAGGTGAACTTGGCCAGTTCATCATCTTTCGGACTGATGTTGGCGCTCTGCTGTTGACCCTGCGGTGCGACGTTACCGCCGTTCAATAGCGGTGACAGATCGATACCGTAATAGCCGGCCACCAGCACCACCACCAGAATGACAATTCCGCCCTTGCCGCGCGGCACGCGAAAGCCGCCGCCACCGCCGCCCAAACCTGAAGATTGCCCGCGACGATCCTCAACATTGTCACTTTCCCGACGCCCTTGCCAACGCATAAATATACTCCAGATATTTCCACTGCTCGTTGAAGTTGCGCCGCGATCGTAAGCGCAAAGGCAGCTTCAAGCCTGAGTGGGATAGGTTTTAGTCATCTCGCATCCATCATTATAAATGGTCTGCCGCGGAGGAAATGTAGAAATTTTCTGGAAAAACGCAGAATAGCGGGGCGATCCGGCCGGATCGCCCCGAATGGCGGTGCCAACGCTTAGTCGAGCTTCACGCCGATGCGGCGCGCCACTTCTTCGTAGGCCTCGATCAGGCCGCCCAGGCTTTGACGGAAGCGGTCTTTGTCCATCTTGTCCAGGGTGTTTTTGTCCCACAGGCGGCTGCCGTCCGGCGAGAATTCATCGCCCAGCACCACTTCGCCATTGAACAGGCCGAATTCCAGCTTGAAGTCGACCAGGATCAGGCCGGCGTCGTCGAACAGCTGGGTCAATACCTCGTTGGCGCGGTAGCTCAGCTCACGCATGCGCGCCAGGTGCTCTTTGCTGACCCAGCCGAAGGTTTCGCAGTAGGATTCGTTGACCATCGGATCGTGCATGGCGTCGTTTTTCAGGAACAGATCGAACAGCGGCGGGTTCAGCACCAGACCTTCTTCGATGCCCAGACGCTTCACCAGCGAACCGGCGGCGCGGTTGCGGATCACGCATTCCACCGGCACCATGTCCAGTTTCTTCACCAGCACTTCGTTGTCGGACAGCAGACGCTCCATCTGGGTCGGGATGCCGGCTTCTTCCAGTTTGCTCATGATGAAATGGTTGAACTTGTTGTTCACCATGCCTTTGCGATCGAACTGCTCAATGCGCTGACCATCCAGTGCTGACGTATCGTTGCGGAACTCCAACACCAACAGATCGGGATTCTCGGTGGTGTAAACGGTTTTTGCCTTTCCGCGATACAGCTCAGCTAGCTTTTGCATCTTACTTACTCCAGTGATGTATCCCCGTTGTCTCCCGAGCGCGGCCCGAAATTAGGGGGTATAGAATTGACCTAATGAATTCTTTGGCGTGCCGGACACTATTGTGCCAAACCTGCGACGCAAACGATACCGTATAGACAAAACAAAAAGGGGCCGAGGCCCCTTTTTGATTATTTAACGCTGGTTTTACTGAAGGCAGACTGGAATGCCGCCACCAGTGCGTCGTTTTTCGACTGGGTGAGCGGTTTGCCTTTCGGATCGATAAATTGCAGGCTGGTGCGGTTGTTGAGATCGCCGACCTGCAGTTTGTAATCGCCTTCCGCCAGTTCAGGATCCTTGACGCCCAACGCATCCCAATCGCTGCTGCTCAGGGACTTGTAGGTCACGGCGACGGTGCCCTGCGGACGGCTGCGGTCACCCACTTTCATCCCCAGTTTTTCGAGCGCCGCCGGCAGGCGATCCCACACTACGGTGTACGGGCCGCGCACCACCAGCATCGGCAGGCCGGTGTCATCGGCGCCGCTCTGCACATCCAACGCGCCGAAACGGCTGGCCGTCTGGCTGCTCGCCAGGTTGTCCTGCTTGTCCAGGCCTTCGATCAGGGTGTTGATCATCATGCCGTTGTAGCGCTGGATCTCAGACTGATCGGTCACCTGCTCGGCCTTGCCCTGCTGCTGCAGGCCAACGCTTTTCACCACCAGCGCCTGCTGGTAGCCCTGTTGCTGCACGCTGATCTGATAACGGCCTTCGTACTGGTTGTCTTCGTCCAGACGGTTCCACTTCACCCAGTCGGTGGTCAGGGTCTGACCGGCGTCCTGGCGGGAAGCGATCGCGATGTTCTTCGCCTGCAGCAGGCTGACCACGCGCGACCACAGGTTCTGGTTCTGCGGGCTGTTTTCCAGCAGCAGCGTGCCGCTGTCGCCGGCGTACTGCGCGCGCGAACCGCTCAGCAGCGCCAACGGCTGCACCGGCGGACGAATGTCCAGTTGCTTGCCGACGTTGCCTTGCAGCGTCGTGGCGGGAACGTCATAGTTGCCGCTCTGCACCGGCAGGATCATGCCGGACGGCGCGTTCAGCGCCTTGAGCGGAGCCGCGTCGAGGTAAGCCTCGTCGCCGCTGACCTGGCGCTTGTAGCGCTGATCGCTGCTGCAGGCCGCCAGCATCATCACCAAAGAGATGCCCACTACTTTTGCTACCGTCGACTTTTGCAATGAATAAGCCATCAAATTTCCCTTAGAGTTACAGCAAACCGACGCTTTTCAGCGCGCGCTCCACCACCGGGCGGGCGGCTTCGCTCAACGGCGTCATCGGCAGACGCAGCGTATCGGTTGCCATCAATCCCAACGCCTTACAGGCCCACTTCACCGGAATTGGGTTTGCTTCTACAAATAGATCCTGATGCAACGGCATCAAGCGCTGATTTAAGCGGCGCGCTTCGGCAAATTTGCCCTGCGCCGCCAGCGCGCAAAGTTGCGCCATCTCGCGCGCGGCCACGTTGGCCGTCACGGAAATCACCCCTTTGCCGCCCAGTTGCATGAAGTCCAGCCCGCTGGCGTCGTCGCCGCTCAGCAAAATGAAGTCTTCATCGTCAACCAGCACTTGGATCTGACTAACGCGACTTAAGTTCCCCGTCGCTTCTTTTACAGCAACAATATTCTTGATTTTCGCCAGCCGAGCGATGGTCGGCGGCAGCATGTCGCAGCCGGTGCGCGAAGGCACGTTGTACAGGATCTGCGGCAGCTCGGTGCTCTCGGCGATCGCCTTGAAGTGCTGATACAGCCCTTCCTGCGTCGGCTTATTGTAGTACGGCGTCACCGTCAGACAGCCCACCACGCCGGTGTTGGCGAAGCGGGTGGTGAGCGCGATGGCTTCGGCGGTGGCGTTGGCGCCGGTGCCGGCGATCACCGGAATGCGGCCGTCGGCCAGCTCCAGCGTCTGCAGCACCACGTCAACGTGCTCGTCATGGGCAAGCGTTGCGGACTCGCCGGTGGTCCCTACGGAAACGATCGCCGCGGTGCCACTGGCTACATGATAATCGATCAATTTTTTTAGGCTCGCGCGATCGACAGCACCTTTGTCGTCCATCGGCGTAACCAGTGCAACAATACTTCCCGTAAACATTGGCCGTCCCCTCCACAAACAAGTCACTCATGGTACTTTTGCTGCCTATCCAAAAGCAAGCGCACAACCGCGTTGTAAGCGCTTGGCAGGCGGTTTTTTTTATGTTTACCATGGTAACCCCATTAAGCACGACAGGAAGCGCCATTTTGCCTCAGTCAGACGAACACTATCTCGTGATTACCGCGCTCGGCGCCGACCGCCCCGGAATCGTCAATACCATCACCCGCCACGTCAGCAGTTGCGGATGCAATATCGAAGATAGCCGTCTGGCCATGCTGGGAGAGGAGTTCACGTTCATCATGCTGCTGTCCGGCAGCTGGAACGCCATCACCCTGATCGAATCCACCCTGCCGCAAAAAGGCGCGGAGCTGGAGCTGCTGATCGTGATGAAACGCACAAACTCGCACGAAAGGCCGCCGATGCCGGCCACGGTGTGGGTACAGGTTGAAGTGAAGGACTCGCCGCACATCATCGAACGTTTTACCGATCTGTTCGACTCCAGCCAGATGAACATCGCCGAGCTGGTATCGCGCACGCAGCCGGCGGACGGCGACCTGCCGCCGCAGCTGTATATCCAAATCACCGCCCACAGCTCCGGCGATCGGGACGCCTCAAATATTGAGCAAGCCTTCCATCGCCTATGTACAGAATTGAACGCGCAAGGCAGTATTAGCGTGGTGAACTATCCACAGCATGATGAAAAAGATGGAGAGTAGTGATGAGCCCATTGAAAGCCGGTGACACAGCGCCGAAATTTAGTTTGCCTGACCAGGACGGTGAGGAAATTAATTTGGCCGACTTCCAGGGACAGCGAGTATTGGTCTATTTCTATCCGAAGGCGATGACGCCGGGCTGCACCGTGCAAGCCTGCGGCCTGCGGGACAACATGGAAGAATTGAAAAAGGTCGGCGTCGAAGTGCTGGGCATCAGCACCGACAAGCCGGAAAAACTGTCGCGCTTCGCCGAAAAGGAGCTGCTCAACTTCACGCTGTTGTCTGATGAAGATCATCAGGTGTCGCAACAGTTTGGCGTGTGGGGCGAGAAAACCTTCATGGGCAAGACCTACGACGGCATTCACCGCATCAGCTTCCTGATCGACGGTAACGGCAAGATTGAAAAAGTGTTTGATGACTTCAAAACCACCAATCACCACGACATCGTGCTGAGCTACCTGCAGCAGTAATCCTCACGAAGCGCAGCGCCTGCTGCGCTTCGTCTCTCCCCGGTCAGTCGGCCTTGTCTTCCAGTTCCACCCGCAGTTCATCCGGCCAGGCGTGGATCACCGCCTTCACCAGCGTCGCCAGCGGTATGGCGAAAAACACCCCCCAGAAGCCCCACATGCCGCCGAACACGATCACCGACAGGATAATCACCAGCGGATGCAGGTTGACCGCCTCGGAGAACAAAATCGGCACCAGCAGGTTGCCGTCCAGTCCCTGCACCACCAGATAGGCGACGATCAGCGTCCAGAAATCGGCGCCGACGCCCCACTGGAACAGCGCCACCACCACCACCGGTATGGTGACCAGCACCGCGCCGATGTAGGGGATCAACACCGAGAAGCCCACCAACACCGCCAACAGCAGCGAGTAGCGCATGTCCAGCACGGCGAACACCAGGTAGGTCGCCACGCCGACAATCACCATCTCCAGCACCTTGCCGCGGATGTAGTTGGTGATCTGTTGATTCATCTCGTTCCAAACCTGGCCGGCCAGACCGCGATTGCGCGGCAGCACGCGGCGCACCGCGTTCAGCAGTTGCTCTTTGTCCTTCAACAGGAAGAACATCATCATCGGCACCAGGATCAGATAGATAGCCAGCGTCAGCAGGCCGACCAGCGATGCCAGCGAGAATTTCACCACCGATTCGCCCATGCCGGACAACCGGCTGCGCAAGTTTTCCGCCATCATGTCGATGATGCCGGCATCCACCAACGCCGGATAACGCTTCGGCAGCGTCGCGGCGAAGTTATAGAACTGATTGAGCATGCCCGGCAGATCGCTCATCAGATTGATGCCCTGCTGCCAGGCGGTCGGCGCGACGACGAACACCAGCAGCATGGCGACGCCCGCGAACACCAGCAGCATGATGCTCGCCGCCCAGGTGCGCGAACAGCCGATGCGCTGCAGGCGCGCGGTCGGCCATTCCAGCAGATAGGCCAGTACGATGGCAACCAGCAGCGGGGTCAGAATGCCGTGCAGAAAATAAAGAATGAGGAAGCCGGCGACCAGAATCACCAGCAGCGCGATAGCCTGCGGATCGGTGAAACGGCGGCGGTACCACTGTAATAACATCTCCAGCATCAGAGCGGGCTCCTCGAGATTTGACGGGCGGGCATGACGATTCCTGTGACGGGCCTGGTTAAAGCATAGATAGAACGGGCGCACGCGGGGGTGCAAAGCACTCAGAGTACCCAAAGTTCGCCATACATCAACAGCGATTTGGCTGATTTTATCGCGCGGGCAGGCGATCGGCGCAAAAATCCGCAGACGCCGGTGAACGGCCCCGGGAGGGGCCGCTGAAGATTACAGCGAGGTACTGATGGAGAGAGGCGAACCGACCGCCAATGCGAACAACAACACACAGCCGATCGCGATTGCCGCCGCCAGATCATTTTTCATTGTCCCGTCCCTTGATGCTTAAAGTGATTATCGCCACGAACTCTGTCGGTTCTTACGTTGATAGCCTTTTTCGATGCACGCCGTTAAAAACCCCCGCCAGGGCGGGGGAGAAAACGTTCTGGTGCATCAAGTATTACAAGGAGGTCATGAGGGATTGCTAACCCTAAATGACTATTTCAAGCTAGGATTATTCCCAGAACATGGCAAGCGATCGCGTCGAGGTTATCCGCACTTTGAGATAAACCTCATAAAAAAATCCCGCACGGCAGCGGGATGAAGGGATGATAACGTCATGAATTTCTTGTACGAACAATGAGGCGGTATTGTCGTCATTTGGCGACAATACCGCGCCGTCACGGTGCTCACAAGGGAAATTTGACCGCCGGCAGGAAATCAGAATTTCGCCAATGCACGCGATCGTGAACCATTCGGCATCAGCGAAAAGAAATGAGATTTTCGTCAGACAGTCGCCGGAAAAAAACCGGTAGCATGGCCAACATAATCCCAGATGCGGTTGGGGGAGAGATGAACAACAAGCCGTTTGAATTTGATGAAGCGATCTGCCTGGCGATTGGGCGTGGCGTCTGTGAGGTCGTGAAGATAGGGGATGAAATCAGCGTCTTCTCCCTATTGGAAGCTATCGAAGGTTTCATCGAGCGGCAGGCGCTCAGCGAAAGCGAGGTCGCGGCGGCGGACGACGCGCTGGATCTGATCACCGGTTTGGTCCACCGCCAATAGCGATTCATTAACGAACAGAGAAGGAATACCATGGCAATACCTTCCCCACTGGTCTGGCAGCGTGCAGACTATCTCGTCAGTACCGATCCCGCCCTGCTGGATCTCGACGCCATTCATGCATTTCTGACCCGTTCGTCCTGGGCGGAAGGGATCGACAAAGAGACCGTCCGCCAGTCCCTCGCCCACAGCCTGTGCTTCGGTTTGTATCACGACGCCAGGCAGATCGGCTTCGCCCGGCTGGTCACCGATTACGCCACCTTCGGCTATCTGTGCGACGTGTACGTGCTGGAGACGCATCAAAAAAGCGGGTTGGGCCTGTGGCTGACGGAATGCTGCCAGGCCCATCCGCTGATGGCGACACTGCGACGAGTCATGCTGGTCACCAGCACCGCTCCCTGGCTCTACGAAAAAGTGGGCTACACCGCCATCAACAACCCCGATTTTGTCTGGCAGATCGCCCGGCCAGACATCTATCGACGTTAAATTTTCAGTCAAGTCACCCCGCTCCCCCTCTTTCCCCGCGCCATTGAAAGCACAGTGGTCAAGGGGCATGCCGGGCGACAAATTTTACCTTTAGCCCCTTTCAAGGAGAATCTATGCCCGTTTCAGCCCGTAACCAATTAGCCGGTACCGTGTCTTCCGTCGCCAAAGGCGCCGTCAACGACGAAGTGGAGATCACCCTGCCGGGCGGTGAGAAACTGGTGGCCATCGTGACGGTGCAAAGCCAACAGTCGCTGGGATTAACCGTCGGCAAAGAGGCCGTCGCACTGATTAAAGCGCCCTGGGTGATCCTGGCGACGGAGGATTGCGGCTTGCGTTTTTCCGCTCGCAACCAGTTTGCCGGGGAAGTCATTGCGGTTGAGCACGGCGCGGTCAACGGCACCGTCCACCTCAAAACGGACGCCGGCTTCGTGCTGACGTCGGTGATCACCAATGAAAGCCTGCAGGAAATGGCGCTGAAGAACGGCTCGCGCGCCATCGCGCTGATCAAGGCCTCATCGGTGCTGCTCGCGGTCAGAGACTGATAGCGCCAGGCCCGCGCAAGCGGGCTGTTCAAACCGCTATTTCAGCGCCTGCTCGGCCAGCAGCCCGAGGGCGATGAGGATCATCGCCGCGCCGGAAATGCGCCCCACCACCTTCGCGGCCTGCGGACGCGTGCGCAGCACCGACTGTGAACCGAACCCCACCAACAGATACACCAGGCCGCAGCTGATCAAATGCACGGCACCCAACGCCAGCATCTGCATCGGCACCGACCATGCGGCCCGGGCGTCGGTAAACTGCGGCAGCAGCGCCAGAAACAGCAGAAACACCTTGGGGTTCAGACCGCTGACGCACACGCCCTTGCCGGCCCAGCGCAGCCAGGAGTCGGAACGCTGATCCTCGCCGGCGCCCGGCACCGGCGGGTGCAGCAGCATGTTGAAGCCGATCCACAGCAGGTAAGCCGCCCCCAGCAAGGTGAGCGCCGTCAGCGCCAGCGGGTTGCCGACCAGCAGCGCGCCAACGCCCGCCACCACGATCGCAATCATCAGCAGGTGGCCGAACAGCAAACCGGCGACGGCGGGTACCACCACCCGGCCGCGAATGCCCGCCGAGATCACATAAGCCCAATCCATACCCGGCGTGATCACCAACAGAATCGACACCGCCCAAAACGCGGCGAACAACGCGAGCGTCATGCCGGCACCCTCTCAAACGCGCCGCACCACACCGAACAAAGAACCATTGCGCTTTCCTCGTGGAAGAAGAGCGGCCTCCGCCTGCCGCGGTGGCCGTCAAAACCGTTCAACAGATGGCAAGAATATCCTCAAGGCGTTAAAATGTGCTTTCAATTACTTGCCTGAAATCGGTGCAAACGGGGAAATTTTTCCAAATGGATAAGATTGATCGCAAAATTCTTGCTGAATTGCAGGTTGACGGCCGTTTGTCGGTGACCGAGCTGGCCGAGCGGATCGGGTTGAGCGTCTCCCCCTGCCACCGCCGGGTGCGCGCGTTAGAAGAGTCCGGCGTGATCAGGGGTTACCGCGCCCAGCTCGATCCCGGCAGCCTGGGCTATAACTTTTCTGCTCTGGTGTTCGTCACCATGCGCGAAGGCGATCGCCGCGCCGTCGAAACCTTCGAAAATGCCATGGTGGACATTCCCCAGGTGGTACAGGCACAGCGGCTGTTCGGCGATCCGGACTATCTGCTGCACGTCATCGCCCGCGATCTCCCCGCGTTTCAGCAGCTTTACGACGAGAAGCTCTCCGCCCTGCCTGGCGTGCAGCGCCTGAGCTCGACGCTGGTGATGAAAACCGTGGTGCCGGAGCGTTCGTTCCTGCCGCTGGGCAAATGACGACGGGAGCGCTGCCGCTCCCGTTTTTACTTCCCTTTAAGGCACAATCACGAAATCCGGATTGGCGACGGCAAACAATGCCTCGCGATCCGCCGCCGGTGGGTAAATCCACTGCGTGTTGATCTCCTGCTTAATCTTTTTGCCTTCCTGGCGGGTAAAGCGCACCTGGCGCTGCCAGCCTTCGGTATAGAGCGCGCCCCAGGGCCCCAGATCCAGGCAGGTCACATACTTCGGCTGGCTGTACGGATGCACCGGCAACCCCGCCAGCTCCGCCGCCGCATTGTGGCCGGCGACGCGGCCAAGGCTCAGCGCATGCTGGCAGGTCATCAGGTTGTGATTGCCAAGATCGTCGGTCGCCGCTTTCACCGTATCACCGGTCACGAAAATGCCCGCCGCCGCCGGCGCGCGCAGGAAGGCGTCGCCGATCACCCGGCCGCTGCCGTCGCGCTCGCCGGGGATCTGCTCGGTCAGCGGATGCGCCCGCACGCCCGCCGCCAGGATCACCGTGTTGGCGGCGATGCGTTCGCCGTTCGACAGCGTGGCTCCCTCGGCGTCGATAGCCGAGACGCGCAGGCCGGCCCGCATTTCCACGCCGCACTCGGTCAGCGCCTGTCGTATCACCGCCCCCGGCTCTTCGCCCATTCCGGCGCCCACTTCCGGTGCGGTATCGACGATCACCACGCGCACCTTCTCATCTTTGCCCAGCGCATCGCGCAACCTTTGCGGCATCTCCGCCGCGCTCTCCAGGCCGGTCAGCCCCGCGCCCACCACCACGGCGGTGTTGCGCGCCGGCGTCGAAGGTTTGGCCGCCAGCGCTTTGATATGGGCGTCCAAACGCTGCGCGCTTGCCAGCGTATCGACGTTGAACCCGTATTCGGCAAAGCCCGGCACCGCAGGAACGGCAAGCCGGCTGCCGGTGGCCCACACCAGGCGGTCGTAGGCCAATTCAAGGCGTTCTCCCGCCACCGGCGCCACCGTGAGCGTTTTGGCGGCGGCATCGATGCTTTCGACCGTTCCGGCCAGATGCCGCACGCCAACGGCGGCGAGCTGAGCGGAAATGTCCGGGTTCATGTTTTCCAACACCGCTTCATACAGGCGCGGGCGGATGGTGACCGTTGGCGTCGGCGAGACCATGAGCACCTCGATATCGTCATGCTTACCGGCGAGGGTAATGGCGCGCATGGCGGACACGGCGGCCCAAAAACCGGCAAAACCGGAACCGGCAATCACTATTTTCTGCGTCATGGGATGACTCCTTCATACAGGGTTAACCGGGCGATAAGGCTTGCCCGCATTTTTTTCGGATGAACGATGCCGTTCCGCTCCCGTAACAGGGTGCAGAAGGCCCGCCCGCCCCTTCCGAGGAGGCGGGAATAAGTGTGTTTGCTTTCTTAAAGGAAAGGCGGAGCTTAGGTCTTGGCGCGCGCCGTTTTGCCGCTGCGCGCGGTGCGCTCCGTCATGCGCTCGTCGAGCCAGACGTTGACTTCACCGAAGAAGCCCTGCGGCGCCTTGCGGCCAAAGCGGGCGGCGACGTCGCCGAGAGTCTGCGCCGCCAGCGCATCGCGCATCGCCTTCTCCGCCTGCAGCATCACCGCATGAATAGCGCATTTGCCGGAGACAGCCCAATCCGGCGGGGAATCGTCGAACACCGCGCAGCGCCCGCGCACCTCCTGGCAATCGAACAGCGGCTTGTGCCCCTCGATGGCGTCGATGATCGCCAGAAAGCTGATCTCGTCCGCCGGACGCGCCAGCCGGTAACCGCCGCGCACCCCTTCGCTGGCGGCGACGATCCCCGCCTTTTCCAGCTTGGGGAAAATCTTGGCCAGAAAGCTGGGGGAGATGCCCTGCAGCTCAGCGAGTTCGCGGCTGCTGAGCGCGCGCTGGTTATCGCCGACCAGCCACAGCAGGCAGTGGATGCCATATTCAACGCTGGTTGTGATGTACGCCATATGTCCGTTTCGATCGTCAGTGAATCTTCAATAACGCAGACTATATGAGTCTGCGTTTATCTTGTCAATAAAACACAGATCAACTTTGTCCGCGTTTTATTGGCAATTCGTTCGGCTGACGGCGAAGAAAACGTCCTTCGAAATGAAAAATAAAACATTTTTGCCCGATTCGCGCCCGGCTAACGTTTCCTTGTCGGCGGCGGCTGACTATGATGTGATGAGCGCCGCCGCCGCGGTTTGTGAGCCGCCGCACTTTCATGCGGATTGCGCGGTGGGAATAAAGAACTCTTGTCTGCTGCTGACGTCTTAGAAATGATTATTTAAGGGAAACGCCTGACTATGACCAACCGGTTGACCAAAACCGCGTTAGCGGTGCTGCTGCTCGGCACGCTGAACGCCACCGCCCTGGCGCCAGCACAGGCGGAAAGCCAGGACCAGTTGCCGGACATGGGCACTTCCGCCGGCGGCACCCTGAGCATCGGACAAGAGCTGGCGATGGGCGATTTCTACGTGCGCCAACTGCGCGCCAGCGCCCCGCTGATCAACGATCCGCTGCTGAGCCAGTACATCAATCAGTTGGGCAACCGGCTGGTGGCCAGCGCCTATTCGGTGCGTACGCCGTTCCATTTCTATTTGGTGCGCAACGACGAGATCAACGCCTTCGCCTTCTTCGGCGGCAACGTAGTGCTGCACTCCGCGCTGTTTCGCGTCAGCGACAACGAAAGCCAGCTGGCTTCGGTGCTGGCGCACGAAATCTCGCACGTTACCCAGCGCCACCTGGCGCGCGCCATGGAAGATCAGCAGCGCAACGCCCCGCTGACCTGGGTGGGCGCACTTGGTTCCATCCTGCTGGCGATGGCCAACCCGACCATGGGCATGGCGGCGCTGAGCGGCACCCTGGCCGGCACCCAGCAAGGCATGATCAGCTTTACCCAATCGAACGAACAGGAAGCCGACCGCATCGGCATTCAGGTGCTGCAGCGCGCCGGTTTCGATCCGGAAGCCATGCCCGACTTCCTGCAGAAGCTTTCGGATCAGTCACGCTATGCCTCCAAGCCGCCGGAAATGTTGCTGACCCACCCGTTGCCGGACAGCCGCCTCTCCGACGCGCGCAACCGCGCCAACCAGATGCCGAAACACATCGTGCAGTCTTCGCAGGACTACCTGATGGCCAAGGTGCGCTCCCTGGGAATGTACAGCTCGGAAGGTTACGGCCTGAACGAAGAGCTGCTCGGCTCGCTCAGCAGGGGCAATGTGCGTGAACAGGCAGCCGCCAAATACGGCCGCGCCATCCTGTTCTATGAAGCGAAAAAATACGACGACGCGCGCAACATCATTCAGCCGATGCTGGCGCAGGATGCGAAAAACGTCTGGCTGATCGACCTGATGACCGATATCGATCTCGGCCAGAAACGCGCACCGCAGGCCATCGCCCGCCTGCAGGCGGCCAACGCCGCCCAGAACAACAACCCGGTGCTGCAGCTCAACCTGGCCAACGCCTATGTCGAAGGCAATCAGCCGGCGCAGGCGTCGAAGATCCTGAACCGCTACACCTTTGCCCATCCGGACGATCCGAACGGGTGGGATCTGCTGGCGCAGGCCAGCGCCGCTCAGGGGCTGCGCGATGAGGAGCTGTCGGCCCGCGCGGAAAGCCTGGCGCTGACCGGCCGGCTCGATCAGGCCATCGGCCTGCTCAGCAACGCCAGCTCGCTGCAGAAACTCGGCAGCCTGAAACAGGCGCGCTACGATGCGCGCATCGACCAGCTGCGCCAACTGCAACAGCGCTTCCGCCAATACCAGCGCAGCTGATTCAACAAGGAATGAACGCCATGAAAAACGTCACGATTTACCACAACCCGCGCTGCTCCAAGAGCCGTGAAACCCTGGCGCTGCTGGAGCAGCACGGCGTCGAGCCCAAGGTGGTGTTGTACCTCGATACGCCCCCTACGGTCGATGAGCTGAAAAAGCTGTTGAAGGAACTGGGCTTCGCATCCGCGCGCGATCTGATGCGTAAAAAAGAAGACCTGTACAAGGAATTGAAGCTGGCTGACGAAAGCCTGAGCGAAGAGCAGCTGCTGGCGGCGATGACGGCGAATCCGAAACTGATCGAGCGCCCGATTGTGGTGAAAGGCAGCAAGGCGCGCATCGGCCGCCCGCCGGAGCAGGTGCTGGAGATTTTGTAATCGTCCGGCAAGTCTCTTATTGAACCGCAAAATACCAATAGCCCTGAACAGGGCTATTTTTAATTGCTTGTTATATAAATATTTTTCGTCATCATCGCCCTCTCCTGCTGCTATGCTGCGCAAACGCCAAGTCTCACGGTGAAACAAGCGTTGACAACCGTCAACACCCCATCTACCCTGATCGCATCACTGGACGAGCGATGAAAAAACACCCAGACAAGCACATACAGGCGGCGTTAGCTTAAGCCCTTTCTCAGGGCTGGCATTTTCGCCCAGGCAGGGGACATGCTTTTGGCCGGCTGCATTGTGCCTTTGCCGGGCACCAAGAACATATGATGAGCATCTGGAGCACGCCGAAAAACCCAGAGCTGCATGCCAAACAGATCCGGCGTAAAGTCGATCACTGCCTGGCGCTGCCACAGAAAAAATAGCCGGAGAATCACCATGACGCTCTATCACTTCTCATTGACGTTGAGCGGGGTCAACGCCGACACCGCCGGGCTGGAGGATGCGCTGTTTGCGGCAGGGTGCGATGACGCGCTGATCTGTTTCTACGGTAAAGCCGTCTATCTGGAATTTGATCGAGAAAGCGATAACTTTGCCCACGCCATTTGCAGCGCCATCAGCGATATTGAATCGGCAAATATTGGCGCCAACGTGATATCGGTGGATTCCAGCCTGGTAGGGGTAAGCGATATTGCCGAGCTTACTGAACTGTCTCGTCAGGCAATCGCCATGTTAAAAGACGGGACTCGCGGCCCCGGCGGTTTCCCTTCCCCGGTTCAACGGCTCGGCGGTACCTCACCGCTATGGCGCTGGGCTGATGTGGCGGCCTGGTTGGCACAACAGGGGAAAATCGACCCAAGGCTCGCAGACAATGCGCAGTGTCTGGAACACATCAACCTCGCTTTGCAACTGCGCGGCGATCGGCAACGCCAGCAGGTTGAGCACTACTGCTCCCTGCTGGAACACGCAGAAAAACAGGCTTGATGGCTCGTTACAGCCCCAGAATCTCTTTAACGAACGGGATGGTCAGCTTGCGCTGGGCGGTGATCGAGGCGCGATCGAGCTGATCGAGGGTCATAAACAGCGTGCGCATCTCGCGATCCAGTCGTTTCAACAGGAAGCGGCCCACGTCTTCCGGCAGCTCGAAGCCGCGCAGCTTGCCGCGCAGCTGCAGCGCCAGCAGTTTCTCTTCGTCCGACAGCGGCTGCAGCTTGTAGATCTGCCCCCAGTCCAGACGCGAAGCCAGATCCGGCAAACGCAGGTTCAGTTGGCGCGGCGGGCGATCCCCGGTGATGAACAGACGGGTGCGGCCGGTTTCCAGAATGCGATTATAGAGGTTGAAGATCGCCATCTCCCACTCTTCATCGCCGGCGATGCACTCGATGTTATCGATGCAGACCAGCGCCAGCTGCTCCATGCCGTCCAACACTTCAGGCACGAAGTAAGCGCGCTTGTCGAGCGGCACATAGCCCACCGCTTCCCCTTTCTGCGAAAGCTCGGCGCAGGCCGCATGCAGCAAATGGCTGCGCCCGCCGCCTTCACGCGACCAAAAATAGATATAGCTGCCATGTTCCTGACGGACGGCGGATTGGATCGCGGCTAATAGGGATGGGTTCTCGCCCGGATAAAAACTGGCGAAAGTTTCATCATCGGGAAGATAAAGTGGCAGTGAAAGCTGTGCCGGCGTATTCAGAGAAGCACCTCAACCAAAACTGGCAGAAAAACGCGGGCAGTTTAACACAGAAAACGGCCGCTGTTGAACCGGCAGGATCTTATGCCGCAATAGTGAGCAATGCCTTAGCGCCGTTTAATCGATTGCGGCTCCCTCACCGGCAAGAATAGTCTGATATCAAACCCTAACCCCATGCCTACGCAGGTTAAATTTGTAATTTAAGTAAAACCTGACCTAGTATAGGTAGGCAAAACGCAATCACCATCAACAAGGTTTCTGCAAGGATATAGACGATGAAAGTATGGAATAAAGTGCTGTTAGCCTCCTTTATCGGGTTGTTGGTTGCCGGCTGTGATGACTCCTCCAAGGTTGACGCCAACCTGGATAAAGCCAAAGACAGCGCCGAGCAGATGAAAGACGCCGCCCAGAAAAAAGCGGACGATCTGACGGACAAGGCAAAAGCGACGGCGGATGAAATCAAAAAAGAGGCCGCTACGCAGGCTGACCAACTGAAGGACAAAGCCTCGGCGATTAAAGATGAAGCCGCCAAGCAAGCGGACGCCATCACCAACGACGCCAAGGCCAAAGCCGCCGCGATCAAAGATGACGCCGGCAAGCAGAGCCAGCAGTTGGTGGATCAGGCCAAGGCCATCAAGAACGACGCCATCAACGGCGCCAACGATCTGACCGAGCAAGCCAAGGCGAAAACCGAAGCCATCAAGAACAGCGCCGAAAACAAAGCGCAAGAGTTGAAACAAGAGACCGATGCGGCGGTGAACGGCAATACACAGCCGGCCACCCAGCAGTAAGCCATACTCAGCCACCAAGAGAGGAGCAGTAAATGGGGATTATTTCCTGGATTATCTTCGGCCTGATCGCCGGTATTTTGGCTAAGTGGATCATGCCCGGCAAAGACGGCGGCGGCTTTATCCTGACCGTTGTGCTGGGGATCGTCGGTGCCGTGGTCGGCGGCTATATCAGCACCTTCTTCGGCTACGGCAAGGTTGACGGCTTCAACTTCGGCAGCTTCGTGGTGGCGGTCATCGGCGCCATCGTGGTGCTGTTCGTGTACCGCAAAATTCGCAGCTAAGGCGAATGACCTATCAAAAGGGCAGCCCACGGGCTGCCCTTTTCGTTACTTCTGCTCGGCCGGTTCGTCCGGCGCGTCAAGCACCTCTTCTTCCTTGCGGAACAGGCTGATGACCTTGAACAGCAGGCTCAGGCCGATGCCGACGATGGTCGCCAGCGCCATGCCTTTCAGCTCCGCCGCGCCGATGTGCACCTTGGCGCCGCTCACGCCGATGATCAGAATCACCGAGGTCAAAATCAGGTTTTGCGCTTTGTTGTAATCCACTTTGGATTCGATCAGCACGCGGATGCCCGAGGCGCCGATCACGCCGTACAGCAGCAGGGAAACACCGCCCATCACCGGCACCGGCACCGCCTGGATCGCCGCCGCCAGCTTGCCGATGCAAGACAGCAGGATAGCCAATACCGCCGCGCCGCCGATCACCCAGGTGCTGTAAACCTTGGTGATGGCCATCACGCCGATATTCTCGCCGTAGGTGGTGTTCGGCGTGGAGCCGAAGAAGCCGGAGAACACCGTCGAGATACCGTTGGCGAACATCGAGCGGTGCAGGCCCGGATCGCGGATCAGATCTTTTTTCACGATGTTGGCGGTCACCACCAGGTGCCCGACGTGCTCGGCGATCACCACCAGCGCCGCCGGGAGGATGGTGAAGATGGCGAACCACTCAAAGCGCGGGGTGTAGAAGGTCGGCAGTGCGAACCAGTGCGCCTCGCGGATCGGGGTCAAATCCACCACGCCCATGAAGAACGACAGCGCATAGCCCACCAGCACGCCGATCAGGATCGGAATAATCGCCAGGAAGCCGCGGAACAGCACCGAGCCGAGCACCGTGACCGCCAGCGTCACCAGAGAAATGGTGATGGTGGTCGAGTCGGCGCTGGCGCCTTCCGCCGGCAGCAGCCCCGCCATGTTGGCCGCCACGCCCGCCAACTCCAGGCCGATGACGGCAACGATCGCCCCCATCGCCGCTGGCGGGAACATCACGTCCAGCCAGCCGGTGCCGGCCTTTTTCACGATCAGTGCCACCAGGCAGAACAGCACGCCGCACATGATGAAACCGCCCAACGCCACTTCATAACCGAGCGGCAACAGCAGCAGCACCGGCGAGATAAACGCGAAGCTGGAGCCGAGATAGGCCGGGATCTTGCCTTTACAGATGAACAGATACAGCAGCGTGCCGATACCGTTGAACAGCAGTACGGTCGCCGGGTTGATCTTGAACAAGATAGGCACCAGCACGGTGGCGCCGAACATGGCGAACAGGTGCTGGAAGCTGAGCGGAATGGTCTGGAGCAGCGGCGGGCGCTCGCTGACGCCGATGGCGCGACGGGTCATGTGTGCTTTTCCTCTGAGTCATTAATCGTTATGCAAGCTGAATTGTCTATGCTCAATGGATTTCAAGTTACAGCCAGGCGGCCAGGGCAATAATCCCCAGGAGCTTATATCAAATAAGTGACTGGGGTTATTGCCTGCAGCCAACAACGCTGTAGCTTGAAAGACGAAGAGCATAAAAAAGCCGACTCGTTAAGTCGGCTCAAATGTTTACTTGGTACCAAATATCTTGTCGCCCGCATCGCCCAGGCCAGGCACGATGTAGCCCTTGTCGTTCAGGCACTGATCGATGGAAGCGGTGTACAGCTCAACGTCCGGGTGCGCTTTCTCCAGCGCGGCGATGCCTTCCGGCGCCGCCACCAGCACCAGCACCTTGATGCTGTGGCAGCCGGCTTTTTTCAGCAGATCGATAGTAGCGATCATCGAACCGCCGGTGGCCAGCATCGGGTCGACGACCAGCGCCATGCGCTCTTCGATGTTGGAAACCAGCTTCTGGAAGTACGGCACCGGCTCCAGGGTTTCTTCGTCGCGGTAAACGCCCACCACGCTGATGCGCGCGCTCGGCACGTGCTCCAGCACCCCTTCCATCATACCCAGGCCTGCGCGCAGGATAGGCACCACGGTAATCTTTTTCCCTTTGATCTGTTCCACTTCAACTGGCCCGCACCAGCCTTCGATGGTGACTTTTTCCGTCTCCAGATCGGCGGTCGCTTCATAGGTCAGTAAACTACCCACTTCTGAGGCCAGCTCACGGAAGCGTTTGGTGCTGATGTCATTTTCACGCATCAGGCCAAGCTTGTGTTTTACCAGCGGGTGTTTCACCTCAACGATCTTCATCATTTTTCTCCTATTAAGGTGGTTGCGGCCAAAAAAATCGCGGGATTATACCTCCTTTTTTTCGCCGCGCCACCCACAATAGCCCGATCGGGATCAACAAAAGTTTGAATATCAGTATAGATGACGAAAAAGCAAAGCCGGTTCACAAGCCGCTCGCAAACGTTTGCCTGCGCTGTTAGAATTGCCGCGCCTTATTCCGGAATCAACATCGGAAGCACAGTTTTCAAACCGCAAATCGTCGTGGGGAATCGCGCAGTGACCGACAAAACCTCTCTCAGCTATAAAGACGCAGGTGTCGATATCGATGCAGGCAACGCATTGGTAGACCGCATCAAAGGTGTAGTTAAACAGACCCGTCGCCCGGAAGTGATGGGCGGTCTGGGCGGGTTTGGCGCCCTGTGTGCGTTGCCGCAGAAATACCGCGAGCCGGTGCTGGTTTCCGGTACCGACGGCGTGGGCACCAAGCTGCGTCTGGCGATGGATCTGAAACGCCACGACACCATCGGCATCGATCTGGTGGCGATGTGCGTCAACGATCTGGTGGTTCAGGGCGCCGAGCCGCTGTTCTTCCTCGACTACTACGCCACCGGCAAACTGGACGTAGACACTGCGGCCAGCGTGATCACCGGCATCGCCGAAGGCTGCAAACAATCCGGCTGTGCGTTGGTGGGCGGCGAAACCGCTGAAATGCCGGGCATGTACCACGGCGAAGACTACGACGTGGCTGGTTTCTGCGTCGGCGTGGTCGAAAAATCCGAGATCATCGACGGCAGCAAAGTGCAGTCCGGCGACGCGCTGATCGCTCTGGGCGCTTCCGGCCCGCACTCCAACGGTTACTCGCTGGTGCGCAAGATCCTGGAAGTGAGCAACACCGATCCGACCGTGACTCAGCTGGAAGGCAAACCGCTGGCCGACCACCTGCTGGCGCCGACCAAGATTTACGTGAAGTCCGTGCTGGAGCTGATCGAGAAGGCGGACGTCCACGCCATCGCTCACCTCACCGGCGGCGGCTTCTGGGAAAACATTCCGCGCGTGCTGCCGGAAGGCATGCAGGCGGTGATCGACGAAGCCAGCTGGCAGTGGCCGGCGGTATTCACCTGGCTGCAGCAGGCCGGCAACGTCAGCCGTCATGAAATGTACCGCACCTTCAACTGCGGCGTAGGCATGGTTATCGCCCTGCCGGAAGCCGAAGTGGAAGCGGCCATCGCGCTGCTGACCACGGCAGGTGAAAAAGCGTGGAAAATCGGTAAACTGACCGCCTCTTCCGACGAACAACAAGTGGTCATCAACTGATGAAAAAGATCGTGGTGTTGGTCTCCGGCCAGGGGAGCAATCTCCAGGCGCTGATTGACGCCTGCCAGCAGGGCCGCATCACCGCCGAGATCGTGGCGGTGTTCAGCAACAAGGCGCAGGCTTACGGCCTGCAACGCGCCGAGGCGGCGGGCATCGCCGCCCAGGCGCTGGATGCCAAGGCTTACGCCGATCGCACGGCGTTCGACGCCGCGTTGGCGGACGCCATCGACCAGTACCAGCCCGATCTGGTGGTGCTGGCCGGCTACATGCGTATCCTCAGCCCGCAGTTCGTGCAGCGCTATGCCGGCCGCATGCTGAACATCCACCCTTCCCTGCTGCCGAAATACCCGGGTCTGCATACCCACCGTCAGGCCATCCACAACGGCGACAGCGAACACGGCACCTCGGTGCACTTCGTGACCGAACAGCTCGACGGCGGCCCGGTGATTTTGCAGGCCAAGGTGCCGATTTTCGCTGACGACGAAGAGGATGACGTGGTTGAACGGGTTCAAACCCAGGAACACACGATCTATCCACTGGTAGTGAGCTGGTTCGTCGACGGCCGCCTGGCGATGCGCGATGGCGCCGCCTGGCTGGACGGCGAACGCCTGCCTGAGCAGGGTCACGCCGCCGACTGATGCGCGCAGCCTGAACCTTGCCTAAACGGCGCCCGTGCGGCGCCGTTTTTTTTCGCCTTCCCCCTTCCCGGGACGTTATACTTTGCACAATCTCACGGCACAGAGGAGCCCACATGTCCAGCACTGCCAGCGTCAGGTTACGCCCATTGGAACGGGACGATCTGTCGTTCGTCCACCAGATGGACAACAACGCCAGCGTTATGCGCTATTGGTTTGAAGAACCCTACGAAGCCTTTGTCGAGCTTTCCGATCTCTACGACAAACACATCCACGATCAGAGCGAGCGCCGCTTTATCATCGAGCACGAAGGCGCCAAGGTCGGCCTGGTGGAGCTGGTGGAGATCGATCACATCCACCGCCGCGCAGAGTTCCAGATCATCATCGATCCCGCCCACCAGGGCAAAGGCTACGCCAGCACCGCCGCCCGTCTGGCGATGGACTACGGCTTCTCGGTGTTGAACCTGTACAAGCTGTACCTGATCGTCGACAAGGAGAACCCGAAGGCGATCCACATCTACAGCAAGCTGGGCTTCAACGTGGAAGGCGAGCTGATCGACGAGTTCTTCGTCAACGGCGAATACCGCACCGTGCTGCGCATGTGCATTTTCCAGCCGCAATATCTGGCGAAGTTCAAAACGCCCAATGATAAGCCGCTGGTGAAGTGAGGCTTAGCGAGAAAAAGAGAAAACCCGCCCAGGCGGGTTTTTTATTGGGAAATAAGTGGCTAGTATTAAGGGATGCTCTTTATCGTCAGGAAATAGCCTGATGAATAAAAAAATTAATAATATCCCCCAAGATAATTAATCGAAAAATAATTAATAGTGATAGTAAGAGTAACCCTCTGCCTCTACAAAGGAAAAATGCCATGACGACCGTCTCAAACCTGCTGCTTTTTATCGGCCTGACGATGCTCGCCATCGCCGCCGGTCTGAATACCTATAGCGGCTACGCGCCTGCAGATCCCAATAGCACCCCGCTATTTTCCCCGCTCTGGTGGACGCGCTGGTTCCCGCTCTATGCCTCGGGGGCCGCGTTGCTGCTGGTGGGGGGCGTGTTGAAGCTCGCCGATAAAACGCGTTAAGAACCATGTGATGGTATGGCGCTTAGAGGTTAATTATTTTTCTTGCCCAGCCTACGCATCAGCCATCCACGTTGTGGCTTTTCAGTGGGAGACAAATCGGCAAGGGCTTCCAAGGCGGTCTCTGGCAACTTCTCCTGCTCCGAAACGTTCCGCTCAAACCGACAACGCGCCAGATACTCCGCTTCGTTTTGACACAGGTGGAGTTTCCAACCAAGCCAGAAAACCTTGGCGCGCCACAGGCTTTTCCATTCATTAGTCGTCCAGATCACGACGAAAAACGCCAATATCAAATAGGCAATAAAGAAGAATAAAGATAAAAGAGTATTGGTTTCACTTTTCTCCAACGGCGGTTGCACGCTGATATAGAAACCATAGGCGATAGCTGAAGCGCTGATGATGAGGAAGACAAACCGCGAAACATACTGACGTAACAACTTGCGGGCATCCAGGGTAAACACGCCGTTTCTACTCGAAGTGAGGGGGGTACAACGCAAGAAACTGTTCAACGCAAGGTCGTTCAATGCCACCGGTCCACGGCCTAAATAGCCCACTAGTTGATGTGCCACCCATACCGGCAGGCGGATCCCAATACTTTCATATAGCGCTTTAATTTGCAGTAACGTCATACCACTCTGCGGCGCATCCCGCAATTTCTGAATACGCGACAGGACGGACAAGCGTTTAACATCGCTGACCCGGTCAAACTGGCAACGTCGCCGGGAATCATATCCCTTTAACCAGCGTAAAAATAGCCATGCCCCCCCAGATATCAGCAGAGGTAATAACCGGAGAGATAACTCTTTAAGATAAACTATATCAATGTTCATGCTTATAACCTCCTTTTATAGGCAGTTATTAATTCATTGATAAAATGAAAAAAAATGAAATGATGAATTAAAAACTCACCAAGGGTCCGATTTTTAGCGAGAACTATCTATATAACATGAATAGCGCCAAGGCAATTATGGAAGGGTTTTTATTGCGATACCGAGCCATATCTGCTGGACTTTATCTTCAATGAGCGGCGTAAACCCACCTGTTTACGCCGCTAACGCCCTCACCCATACCGCCCGGTAATATAATCCTCGGTGCGGCGCTGGCGCGGCGAGGTGAAAATCGCGTCGGTGTCGTTGTACTCCACCAGCCGGCCCTGATGAATAAAGGCGGTGTAGTCGGAGACCCGCGCCGCCTGCTGCATGTTGTGCGTCACCAACACCACGCTGTAGCGCTGTTTCAGCGCCGAAATCAGTTCCTCAATGGTCAGCGTGGAGATCGGATCCAGCGCCGAGGTCGGCTCGTCGAGCAGCAACACCTCCGGCTCGATGGCAATGGCGCGCGCGATCACCAGGCGCTGCTGCTGGCCGCTGGACAAGCGGAACGCATTTTCGCGCAGCCGGTCCTTCACCTCATGCCACAGCGCGGCGGCGCGCAGCGAACGCTCCACCGCTTCATCCAGCAAGCGCCGGTCGCGCACGCCCTGCAGCCGCAGGCCGTACACCACGTTTTCATAGATCGATTTCGGAAACGGGTTCGGCCGCTGGAACACCATGCCCACTCGCCGCCGCAGCGCCGCTACGTCGATCTGCGCGCCGGAGATCGCCGCGCCGTTCAGCTGCAGATCGCCCTCGATCCGGCAGTTGTCCACCAGATCGTTCATGCGGTTGAAACAGCGCAGCAGCGTCGATTTACCGCAGCCCGAAGGGCCGATCAGGGCCGTCACCCGGTGTTTCGGGATGCGCAGCGAAATATCGTGCAGCACCTGTTTGTCGCCATAAAACAGGTTCAGGCCGTTGACCGCCAGTGCGGTCTGTTCATCGTCGAGATGCTGGACATCCAGCCGGGGCAAACTGCCTGGCGTCATCAAACCCATTACGCACTCCCCAAAAATAGCGTCATTGTTACTGCGACCATGCTCGGTACCGCTCCCTCAACGAATGGCGGATGCCCATCGCCGCCAGATTCAAACTCACCACGATCGTCACCAGCAGGAAGGCGGTGGCGAACACCAGCGGCCGCGCCGCCTCTACGCTCGGGCTCTGGAACGCCATATCGTAGATCTGGAAGCTCAGGTGCATAAACTTCCGCTCCAGGTGCAGATACGGGAAAATCTCGTCCACCGGCAGCACCGGCACCGATTTAACTACCCCCACCAGCATCAGCGGCGCCGTTTCCCCGGCGGCGCGCGCCACCGCCAGAATCAAGCCGGTCATCATCGCCGGCGCCGCCATCGGCAGCACGATGCGCCACAGCGTCTCGGCCCGGCTGGCGCCCAGCGCCATCGAGCCCTGCCGCAGCGAGGTGGGAATGCGCGACAGCCCTTCCTCGGTGGCGACGATCACCACCGGCAGCGTCAGCAGCGCCAGCGTCAGCGCCGCCCACAGCACGCCGGGCGTACCGAAGGTCGGGTTGGGCAAGGACTCAGGATAGAACAGCTGATCGAGCGTGCCGCCAATCATGTAAACAAAAAAGCCGAGGCCAAAAACGCCGTAGACGATCGAAGGCACCCCGGCCAGGTTGACCACCGCGATGCGGATCACCCGCGTCAGCAGATTGTTGCCGGCATATTCGTGCAGATATACCGCCGCAATTACGCCAAACGGCATCACCACGATCGACATCAGGATCACCATCAAGACCGTGCCGAAAATGGCCGGGAACACCCCGCCTTCGGTGTTCGCCTCGCGCGGGCTGTCGGTGAGGAACTTCTTCACCTGATCGCCCCAGTGCGCCAGTTTCTCGGTGGTGCTCATGGCGTTCGGATACCAGGCATCGCGCACTTGGCTGAGCGGAATGGTCAACGTCTGGCCGTGCATGTCGCGCAACAGCAGCGCGTCACGCTGGCGATCGCGGTTCAGCCCCGCCAGGCGTTCGGACAGCTGCTGGTACTGCCGCTGCAGCTCCAGCCGCTCGGCCTTGATACCGTCCTGCGCACGGGCGTCCAGCTTATCGTCGCGCTGCAAACGCTTTTCCCGCAGCCGCAGCGCGTCAAACTGTTGATTGATGCGCGCCATATCGCGGAATTGAATGTCATGCGCCTGGCGCGAGAGCGCGGCGATCTGCGGCAGCCGCTGTTGCAACGCCTGCCCCAGATTGCGGCCGGTCAGCGGTTGCCCATCCTCCAGCAGCCCCGCCAGATAGCCGTAGGCGGTGCCGTGGCTGTCGCGCTCCAGCACCAGCAGGCTGCGCGGCGTGCTCTGGCTGCGGATATCGCTGGCCAGCAAAGTGCGGAAATCTTGCCCCTCGCGCTCGCGGTTGCCGACTTTGATCAGGTAACGCTCGACGTTCTGCGCCTCGCCCGGTGGCGTCACGCCCGCCTCCGTCAGCTGGCGGCGCGAAATGCTTTGCTGCTGATACAGCTCGCCGATCACCGTCACCGGCCCGGCGCCGTTCTGATTCAGCTCAAACTGATAGACCGGGCTCGGCCAGAAATAGCGCATCCCTTGCCCGGCCAGCAGCAGCAGGATGCCGATCAGCGCCAACAGGCTGACGGCGACCGAACCGGCGGTCAGCCATATCCACGGCGACCCGCTCTTCACCCAGTTCTTCATGGCGCCTCCTGATTCGGCGTGTAGCGTTTGCGCAGCCGCAGGCGCACCGCCTCCGCCAGCGTGTTGAACACGAAGGTGAAGACAAACAGCACCAGCGCGGTCAGGAACAGCACGCGGTAATGGCTGCTGCCGGAAACCGCCTCCGGCATCTCGATGGCGATGTTGGCCGCCAGCGCCCGCAGCCCCTGGAACAGGCTGCCATCAATGATCGGCGTGTTGCCGGTGGCCATCAACACGATCATGGTTTCCCCCACCGCGCGGCCAAAGCCGATCATCAGCGCGGAGAAAATGCCGGCGCTGGCGGAAGGCAGCACCACCTTGATCACCGTCTGCCATTGAGTGGCGCCCAGAGCCAGCGAGCCCTGGCTCAAGGTGGCTGGCACGCTGAACAACGCGTCCTCCGCCAGCGAGAAGATGATCGGCACCAGCGCGAAGCCCATCGCCACGCCCACCACCAGCGCATTGCGCTGATCGTAATTATCTCCCAACCAGAAGTGCAGCGGCTCGCCGAACAGCGCTACCTCCAGCCACGGCCCCAGGCTGAACGCCAGCCACACCGTCAACGCCAGCAGCGGCAACAGCAGCAGCAGATCGACGCCCGGCCGACAGCGCGGCATCAGGCGATGAGTCAACGCGCCGCACAGCAGCACCGCCGCCGCCAACAGCAGCGGCAACGCCAGCACCGCCAACAGATACTGCTCGATGATCGGCGCCAGCCAAATGCCGGCCACCAGGCCGATCACCACCGTCGGCAGCGCGCCCATTACTTCGATGGCCGGTTTGATCACCCGCCGCAACCCCGGCGTCATAAAGTAAGCGGTATAGATGGCGCCGGCCAATGCCAGCGGAATGGCGAACAGCATCGCGTAAGCCGCCGCCTTGAAGGTGCCGAAGATCACCGGCATCAGGCTGAATTTGGGTTGGTAGCTGTCTTCACCGGAGGTCGACTGCCAGACGTAGGCCGGCTGCGGGTAATTCTCATACCACACCTTGCCCCACAGCGAACGCCAGGTGACGTCCGGGTACGGGTTGTCGAGCGCATAGCGCTGCCAGCCTTTGTCGCTCTCCAGCAGCAGGCCATCGCCGCGCGGTGCGAACGCCATCTGCCGCACCTCGGCACCCAAACGGGTATTCAGCAGCGGCTGCGGTTGAATGGTAGAGAATAGCGAGAAACCGCCGTCGGGCCGCAGGGTGGCGAACACCCGGCGGTAAGGCTCGGCCACCGTCAGCTCCTGCCCGTCGGCGCCGTGGTCGAAATGCTGCACCGGCGTCAGGCGCCAGCGCCGATCTTTTTCCACCTCGAACCACTCGCGCAGATTGCCGTCGGCACCCTTGATCAGCAGCGCGCTGCCGCCGGGCAGCGCCGTCATTTGATACGGGGCATGTTCGCCCAAGGTGCGCGTTTCACGCAGCTGCAGCTGCGCGCCGTCGATTTCATAACGCGCCAACCGGTTGCCGGTCAGCAGGTATAGCTGGCGGCCATCCGGCGTCAGCACCAGTTGCTCTCCGCCTTGCTCCAGCGGGCGCTCGCTGAACTGCGGCGGCCGATCGGGGCTGAAGCGGCCGAATACCAGGCGCCGATCGTCGGTCACCCCGGCCAGCAGATACTGCCCGCGATGCGCATCCGCCAACGATAACAGCTTCAGCGGCTTACGCTGCGGATCCAGCGCCAACGGCTGTTGCCCGAGCGGGAACAGCCACTGCGGCCGACCATTTTCCGCCGTGGCGAAATCCGCGCGCGCCACCACCAACCGGCCGTCGGCCTGCGCCAGCGCAAACAGATCGCGCTCACCGGCAGCCTGCGCGAGCAGCGCCGGTTTGGCCAACAGCGTTTGCTGCGCCAGCGGCGTCTGAGCCTGCTCGCCCTGTCTCGGCGTCAGGCGATAAAACTGCCCCGCGCCCTGCGCGTCGATGCGATAACCCACTCGCTGCTGTACGTCCATACCCAGCGCCAACGCCGGGGCCGACACTGCGATCGGCAGCGGCTGCGCCTGGCCGAGCGAGGCCGGTTTGAACAGCGGCAGCACGGCAAACAGCAGATAAACGAAGATCAGCATCAACGTCATCAACACCATCAGCCCGCTGGCGGTCACTGCCGCCTGCACGCCACGGTCGATGCGCCCGCGCAGGCGATCTCGGGGATGTTGATTTGCCGTCGTCTGTGTCATGTCTCTCGCTGTCGCTGAAGTAATCGGGCTTGCGCCGTAAGATAACCGGGCATCTTATGTCAGTTTTATGACGTTTGCATGACAAAGTTATCCGGCACAATTCAGGTTTTTTACACTGCAAACAGACAATATGACGTTGATATATTGCTAAAAAACGACCATTAACACGCTTGATAACGCCAAAAATAAGCCAGCTAACCATCATTTCATGCTGTTCACATCGCCGTTGCGCGTCCCGCCTCAACGAAAATTTATTGCCGCCGAAAAACACCGCGCGCCAACGCAATGGATATGTTGGACTTTCCTGTCAATCTCTCGCAATAATGATGAAGGACACTAGAGCGGCATCCGGGCGCTGCGTCCCGGATCCTATTCTAAAATTGAACTGGAGTGGCAATGGGTCAGGAAAAGCTCTACATCGAAAAAGAACTAAGCTGGTTATCCTTTAATGAACGCGTGTTGCAGGAAGCCGCAGATAAGAGCAATCCCCTGATTGAACGTATGCGTTTTCTGGGCATTTACTCCAACAACCTCGACGAGTTCTATAAAGTCCGCTTCGCCGATCTCAAACGGCGCATCCTGATCAGTGAAGAGCAAGGCTCCGCCGGCGCCTCACGCCACCTGCTGAAAAAGATCCAGGCCAAGGTGCTGAAAACCGATCAGGAGTTCGATGGCCTGTATAACGATCTGCTGCTGGAAATGGCGCGCAATCAGATCTTCCTGATCAACGAACGCCAGGTGTCCGAAAACCAGCAAATCTGGCTGCGGCAATATTTCAAGCAGCATCTGCGCCAACACATCACGCCGATCCTGATCAACCACGACACCAATCTGGTGCAGTTCCTGAAAGACGATTACACCTACCTGGCGGTGGAGATCATTCGCGGGGCGCGCATCGACTATGCGCTGCTGGAAATCCCGTCCGACAAGGTGCCGCGCTTCGTCAATCTGCCGCCGGAAGCGCCGCGCCGCCGCAAGCCGATGATCCTGCTCGACAACATTCTGCGTTACTGCCTGGACGATATTTTCAAGGGCTTCTTCGATTACGACGCGCTCAACGCCTATTCGATGAAGATGACCCGCGACGCAGAGTACGATCTGGTGACCGAAATGGAATCCAGCCTGCTGGAACTGATGTCTTCCAGCCTGAAACAACGCCTGACCGCCGAGCCGGTGCGCTTCGTTTATCAGCGCGACATGCCGAATGAAATGGTGGAACTGCTGCGCGGCAAGCTGGGCATCTCCAACTACGATTCGGTGATCGCCGGTGGCCGCTACCACAATTTCAAAGATTTCATCAGTTTCCCGAACGTCGGCAAGGCCAATCTGGTCAACAAGCCGCTTCCGCGCCTGCGCCACATCTGGTTCGACGGTTTCCGCAACGGCTTCGACGCCATTCGCGAAAAGGACGTGCTGCTCTACTACCCGTATCACACCTTCGAACACGTGCTGGAGCTGCTGCGCCAGGCGTCGTTCGATCCGAGCGTGTTGGCTATCAAGATCAACATCTACCGGGTGGCGAAAGATTCGCGCATCATCGAATCGATGATCCACGCCGCGCACAACGGCAAAAAGGTCACGGTGGTGGTCGAGCTGCAGGCGCGCTTCGACGAAGAGGCCAACATCCACTGGGCGAAACGCCTGACCGAAGCCGGCGTGCACGTGATCTTCTCGGCGCCGGGGCTGAAAATCCACGCCAAACTGTTCCTGATTTCGCGCCGTGAAGGCGATGAAATTGTGCGCTATGCTCATATCGGTACCGGCAACTTTAACGAAAAAACCGCGCGCATCTACACCGACTATTCGCTGTTGACCGCCGACTCACGCATCACCAACGAGGTGCGCCGGGTATTCAACTTTATCGAGAACCCCTACCGGCCGGTCACCTTCGACAACCTGATGGTGTCGCCGCAGAACTCGCGCCTGAAGCTGTATGAGCTGATCGACAACGAAATCGCCAACGCCCAGGCCGGGGAACAGGCCGGCATTATGTTGAAAATAAATAATCTGGTGGATAAAGGGCTGGTAGATCGGTTATATACCGCGTCCGGTGCCGGCGTGAAGATCCGCCTGCTGGTGCGCGGCATGTGTTCCCTGATTCCCAACCTGCCGGGGATCAGCGACAATATTCAGGTGATCAGCATCGTCGATCGCTTTTTGGAACACGATCGGGTTTACGTTTTCGACAATAAAGGTGACAAACGGGTGTATCTGTCCTCCGCCGACTGGATGACCCGCAACATAGATTACCGTATCGAAGTGGCGGTATCGCTGCTGGATCCGGCGCTGAAACAGCGCGTTCTGGACATTCTGGAGATCCTGTTCAGCGATACGGTCAAAGCCCGCTATGTGGATAAAGAACTGAGCAACCAGTACGTGCCGCGCGGCAATCGCCGCAAAGTGCGCGCCCAGGTGGCTATTTACGAGTACTTAAAAGCTCTGGAACAACCAGGACAGTAGGCCAGCAACTATGCCGCTAAAAAACACTGCAACGAACAAACCGCAGGAAATCGCCGCCATCGACCTCGGGTCGAACAGTTTCCACATGGTGATCGCCCGCGTCGTCAACGGCGCCTTACAGGTATTGGGCCGTTTAAAACAGCGGGTGCATCTCGCCGACGGATTGGACAGCAACAACGTACTCAGTGAAGAGGCGATAGAACGCGGCCTGGCCTGCCTGGCGCTGTTTGCCGAGCGGCTGCAGGGCTTCCCGGCGGATAACGTCACCATCGTTGGCACCCATACCCTGCGCCAGGCGGTGAACGCCGAAGTGTTCCTCAAGCGCGCAGCCAAAGTGATCCCCTACCCGATCGAAATCATCGCCGGCCAGGAAGAGGCGCGTCTGATCTTCATGGGCGTGGAGCACACTCAGCCGGAGAAAGGCCGCAAGCTGGTAATCGACATCGGCGGCGGCTCCACCGAGCTGGTGATCGGCGAAGACTTCGAGCCGCTGCTGGCGGAAAGCCGCCGCATGGGCTGCGTCAGCTTCGCCCAGCTGTTCTTCCCGGGCGGCGAGATCAGCAAAAACAACTTCCGCCGCGCGCGCTTGGCGGCGGCGCAGAAGCTGGAAACGCTGGCCTGGCAGTACCGCATTCAGGGCTGGCAGTATGCGCTGGGCGCCTCGGGCACCATCAAGGCCGCCCATGAAGTGCTGGTGGCGATGGGGGAAAAAGACGGTCTTATCACCCTGGAGCGTCTGGAAATGCTCGCCGAGCAGGTGCTGCAGTTTAAAAGCTTCAGTTCGCTGAGCCTGCCGGGGCTGTCGGAAGATCGCCAGTCGGTGTTCGTGCCGGGGCTGGCTATCCTGTGCGGCGTGTTCGACGCGCTGGCGATCCGCGATCTGCGCTTGTCCGACGGCGCGCTGCGCGAAGGCGTGCTGTATGAAATGGAAGGCCGTTTCCGCCACCAGGACATCCGCAGCCGCACCGCCAAAAGCCTGGCCGATCACTACAACATCGACCGCGAGCAGGCCAAGCGGGTGCTGGAAACCACCGAGCTGCTCTACTCGCAGTGGATGGCGCAAAACACCAAGCTGGCGCATCCGCAGCTGGAGGCCCTGCTGAAATGGGCCGCCATGCTGCACGAGGTGGGGCTGAGCATCAACCACAGCGGCATGCACCGCCATTCGGCCTACATTCTGCAAAACTCCAACCTGCCTGGCTTCAACCAGGAACAGCAGCTGCTGCTGGCGGCGCTGGTGCGCTTCCACCGCAAGGCGATCAAGCTCGAAGAGCTGCCGCGCCTCAACCTGTTCAAGAAGAAACACTACCTGCCGCTGATCCAGCTGCTGCGTCTGAGCACCCTCCTCAACAACCAGCGTCAGTCGACCACCACGCCGGAAACGCTGCGCCTGACCACCGACGACAACCACTGGACGCTGCGCTTCCCGGCCGGCTACCTGGCGCAGAACAACCTAGTGCAGCTGGATTTCGAACGCGAGCAGGCCTACTGGAACGACGTCGTCGGCTGGAAGCTGCTGATCGACGAAGAAGGTTCGCAAGACGAACAGCGCTCCGCCTGATCCCCCGCCCCCTGCCAGCAGGGGGTTTTTCTTTCCGCCTTCGCCCCGCCAACCTAAACGAAACCCTAATACGCCACGCCGCACGCCGGAAAAAAATGGACAACTTTTGTCATCAGCGCCTAAAATCCGGTTACAAATTCTCGAGCGAATAACACAGGACACCGGCATACCGGGTGATATATGCGCAAGAAAACCACCGGACAGATGACGAAGATAGTGTTGTTTATCAGCTTTATCATTTTAGTCGGCCGACTGCTGTACGCCGCCGTGGTGGCGGTGCCTCATCATCAGGAAAAAAAGCAGGCCGCTGCGCAAAACGCCGCCGAAGTCAGCGCGCCGCAACAGGACGCCTCCTCTGAATAACCGCCGCGCCCCGTCCGTTTCATAAAAATGACTCCGGCACTCGCTATGCTCTATCTTTTAATGAGCCTGCGTCAGGAACGCCGAGCGCCCGTTAAGGAACACCATGTCAGCCGCAACCCATAACGTCAAAAAAGTCGCTGAACATCGCCAGCGCATTCTCACTTTGCTGTTGAACAATAAGGAATTGGTCGACGGCATCCTCGGCCGGCCAGGGGATGAACACGCCCTCAGCCAAAGCGAACTGCTGAACCAGACGGCGGAAATTACCGGCCTGCTGGACGACATGCACGCTGCCGACCTGGCGGACCTGCTGGAAGCCTTGCCGCAGGACGAGCGCATGGCGCTGTGGCGGCTGGTGGGCAACAGCAAGCGCGGCCAGACGCTGGTGGAAGTCGCCGAACCGGTCTGGGACAGCCTGATCGAGGAGATGAGCGACAAAGACCTGCTCAAAGCGATCAAAACGCTGGACGTCGACGAACAGGCCTATCTGGCGCAATACCTGCCGCGTAACCTGATGGGCCGGCTGCTGACCTCGCTGGAGCCGGAGCAGCGCGCCCAGGTGCGCGAGATGAGCCAATACGCCAAAGACAGCGTCGGCTGGATGATGGATTTCGAACTGGTGACGGTGCGGCCGGACGTTACGCTCGGCGCGGTGCACCGCTTTTTGCGCATGCGCAAAACCATTCCCGACGCCACCGATAAACTGTTCGTCACCGACCGCAAAAACACCCTGCTGGGCGAGCTGCCGCTCACTGCGGTGCTGTTGAACGACCCGGAGATCCCGGTGCGCGAGGTGATGGACAGCGATCCCGCCACCTTTCAGCCCGAAGACAAGGCCGATGAAGCGGCCGGCGCGTTCGAACGCTACGACTTGATCAGCGCCCCGGTGGTTGACGCCAAGGGCAAACTGATGGGCCGTTTGACCATCGAAGAGATCGTCGACGCCGTCAACGAAGAGAGCGATACCAATCTGCGCCGCATGGGCGGTTTGAGCCCGGAAGAAGACGTGTTCGCCCCGGTCAGCAAAGCGGTCAAGACCCGCTGGGCGTGGTTGGCGATCAACCTTTGCACCGCGTTCGTCGCCTCGCGAGTGATCGGCCTGTTCGAACACACCATTTCCCAACTGGTGGCGCTGGCGGCGCTGATGCCGATCGTCGCCGGCATCGGCGGCAACACCGGCAACCAGACCATCACCATGATCGTGCGCGCGCTGGCGCTGCACCAGATCGAAGTCGGCAACATCTCGCGCCTGATGCTCAGAGAGCTGGGGGTGGCCATCATCAACGGCGTGGTGTGGGGCGGCATCATGGGCGTGATCACCTGGCTGCTGTATGGCGACGCGGCGATGGGAGGCGTGATGACGCTGGCGATGCTGCTCAATCTGCTGCTGGCGGCGCTGATGGGCGTGGTGATCCCGATGACCATGCTCAAGATGGGCCGCGATCCGGCGGTCGGCTCGAGCGTGCTCATCACCGCGCTGACCGATACCGGCGGCTTCTTCATCTTCCTTGGCCTCGCCACCCTGTTCTTGCTGTAATACGCTAAAAGCCGGCTCCGCGCCGGCTTTTTCGCCATTCTGTCGCCGAGCTTGCGTTAACGCAGTAAAGTCGGCCTTCCCGGTAGGTTTTCCTCGCGCGCTGTACTACCCTTTGCCAATAAATCGCCTTAATTCATCCATGTGATGAATCAATTACTGACAGAGGCCCCACCGGTAGGGATGTCTATGGATATCAGCGCACCGAGCTATTTCGGCACACACAAAGGCACCATGCTGACGCATTCCCTGCTGGTGGCGCTGGCGACGTTTCTGCTCGCCTTGCTGAGCCTGTCGCTGTCCAGCGAAGCGCATCATTTTACGCCGCTGTGGTTCCCAACCGCCGCCGCCATCGCGGTGCTGTACCGGCATCCTCCCCGCCATTGGGGCCTGCCGCTGCTGGCCAGCGGTCTGGGCATCGTACTGGCCAGCTTCGCGCTGCTTGGCATCAGTATCCTGCCCGTCAAACTGGCCGCCATCAATCTGTTGGAGGCGGCGGTTTGCGCCCAGTTGCTGCGCCGCTCGCTGCCGGCGAGCGATCCGCTGAGCGATCTGAGCAGTTGGCTGCGCTTCGTGGTGTGCGCAGTGATTTTTACCCCGCTGTTCAGCGCATTGCTGGCCACCGTTGCGGCACCGGCGCCAGATCAGCCATTTTGGCAGCCTTTCGGCACCTGGTTCATTTCCGAGGCGATCGGCGTACTGTCGCTGGCGCCGCTCGGTCTCAGCTATCACCGCCGCACGCTGGCGACGTTAAACCTCTACCCGCTATTGCTGACGCTGATGCTCACGCTGGTCTTCAGCTATCTGGCGTTAATCTACCTGCCGTTCCCGTTTACCTTCGTCATCCTGCCCCTGCTGTGGGCGGCCATCGCCCTGCCGCGCTTCGAGGCGTTTACCGTCTGCTTTTGCACTATTTTGCTGATCACCGTGATGATTTCTCTGGGGCTGGCGCATTTTCAGACCGCCAATAGCCGCCTTGGCGATCTCGGTCTCTATCTGCCGATGCTGCTGATCCTGGTGCCGGCGCATGCGATGGCGATGGTGATGCACACCTTCCGGGTGGAGAAACAGCACATCGTCGAGAGCGAAAGCCGCTTTCGCAGCGCGCTGGAGTATTCCGCCATCGGCATGGCGCTGGTGTCGCCGGAGGGGAAATGGCTGCAGGTCAATCAGGCGCTGTGCAAACTGCTCGGCTACACGCCCGAACGACTGCATCGCCTGACGTTCCAGGCGATCACCCATCCGGACGACCTCAACGCCGATCTGAGCCAGTTGCACGATCTGCTCGACGGCCATATCAGCAGCTATACCATGGAGAAACGTTATATCCGCAGCGACGGTCAGACCGTTTGGGCGCTGCTGGCGGTATCGCTGGTGCGCGACGCCGAGGGCCAGCCGCTGTACTTCATCTCCCAGGTGGAAGACATCAGCGGCCTCAAACGCAGCGAGGCGGAGAACAACCGGCTGGTGGAGCGCATTACGCTGGCCAACCAGGTGGGCGGCGTCGGCATCTGGGAATGGGTGATGAACCAGGAAAACTTCACCTGGGATCAGCGCATGTTCGAACTCTACGATCTCAGCCCTGACCAAGCGCCGACGCTGGCGCTGTGGCGCACCCTGCTGGTGCCGGAGGATCGCGATCGCACCGACCGTGAACTGGCCGAGATCCTGGCGCAGCCGCGGCCGTTCGTCATGGAATTTCGCATCATCACGCGCAGCGGCAAACTGCGCCATATTCGTGGTCAGGGCAACGTGATCCTCGACGACCAGGGCCGCCCGCTGCGCCTGATCGGCACCAATATCGACATGACCGAACTCAAGAGCCTCGCCGAGGCGCTGCACGAAGAGAAAGAGCGGCTGCACATTACCCTCGACGCCATCGGCGAAGGGGTGATCTCCACCGACAGCCACCAGCGCATCACCTTTATGAACCCGGTGGCTGAGCAGATGTGCGGCTGGCCGCTCGACCTGGCGATCGGCATGCCCGTCGCTGGCGTGGTGCGCCTGACCAACGGCAAAGAAGGCCCGGAAATCGAAAACCTCACGCAATATCCGCGCCAGTGGCCGGCGGATTACGCACTGGTGCTGCACAGCCGCGACGGACGTTATTTCGACGTGCAGCAGTCGGCCTCACCGCTCAAAACCCTCGACGGCGAAACCATGGGCGCGGTCATGGTGCTGCAGGACGTCACCGCTTCGCGCGAACTGATGAAAAAGCTCAGCTACAGCGCCTCGCACGACGCGCTGACCGGCCTGCCGAACCGCACCCGCTTCGAGAAACAGCTGAAGGCAGCGATCGTCGCCGGCGGGGAACCGTCGTCGTCGCATTCGCTGGTGTTCCTCGATCTGGATCGGTTCAAGGCGGTGAACGACACCGCCGGCCACGCGGCGGGCGATGCCTTGCTGCGGGATATCGCCCAGCTGATGCGGCACCAACTGCGCGGCAGCGACTGCCTGGCGCGTTTGGGCGGCGACGAGTTTGGTCTGATCTTGTTCGACTGCCGGCTGGAGCAGGCCAAATCGCTGATGCAGCAGGTGGTCAACCAAATCAGCCAGCACCCGTTCTATTGGGAAGGGAAGATTTATCGCGTCGGCGCCAGCGCTGGCATCACCCGCATCGACGGCGACGCCAAAAGCAGCGAACTGTTGGCGCAGGCCGATATCGCCTGCTATACCGCCAAACACCACGGGCGCGGCCAGGTTTATCTGTACGAAACGCGACAAAAACAGCTGCTGGAGCGGCAACATGAGTTGCTGAACCCGCAGGAGGTGCAGGCGATCGTCAGCGAGGGGCAGTTGCGGCTGTTGACCCGCGCGGTCGCACCGCCGGCGACGCCGCTGTCGGCCGCGTTCCACCAGGTGAAGCTGCAGGTGATGGCGCCGGACGATCGGCCGTTGCCGCACGAGGCGTTCATCGCCGCCGCGCAGCTGTATGGCCTGATGCCGGACATCGACCGCTGGACGGTCGCACAGCTGCTGGTGAAGCACGCTGACGACATCAAACGCAAAGGGCTGTCGCTCGCGCTGCCGCTGGCCACCGACAGCCTGCTGAGCGCCGACTTCCAGCACTACCTGACGGAAACGGTGCGCGCTTCGTCGCTGCCGCCGCAGGCGCTGCTGTTTAGCGTCGATGAGGCCGTGGTGCTGGAACACGCCGCGCAGTGCCGGGCGTTTCTCCGTGGCCTGCAGCAGCTGGGCTGCCGGCTGATCGTCAACGGTTTCGGGCATAACATCAATGCCTTCGATGAGCTGAGCGATCAGAAGATCGACATCATTCGCATCGATGAACGCTTTATCACCAACGTGCACTGCAACCAGATGGATGAGCTGATGGTGTCGATGCTCAACGGCGCGGCGCATCGGATCAAGGCGCAAACGCTCGCCGGGCCGGCGCATCAGCCGGTAACGCTGCAGGCGCTGCGTGACGTCGGCGTCGATCTGGCTGACGGCGACCTGGTGGCGCTGGAGCAGCCGCTGACGGTGTTGCTCAGCGACGGCTACTTCGGCATCCGCTAACCCGTTCCCCTCTTCCACCGCCGTCTCGCGCTTCACATTCTGTTAACCGATACGAGATTAGTGATATAAATAACACCTTAAGCTTAAACGATTAAGTAAGATGAAACGCCCATGCGGACATCGGCGTATTCGTTGATTTACCTCGACATGTGATGGCTCAGAGACAAGGGACTATGGAAAAGAAATGGTTTTCCGCCAGGGAACTGATGGGTAAGGCGGGGTTGCCCTCAACCCCGCAAGGGGTCAATCTGATGGCCCGGCGCGAAGGCTGGGTCAGTCGCCGCCGCAGCGGCGTACAGGGCAAAGCGCTGGAATACCATATCGACAGCCTGCCGTTCAGCGCGCGCAGCCTGTCGGCCTTGCGCGAAGCCGACCATCCGGACTACGACGTCAAACGCCAGGATCCGGTGCGGGTCTGGATCGAGTATTACTACCACCTGACGCCGGCCGAGCGGGAAAAGCTGCTGGCGTTCCTGATGCGTGAAGGCATGAGCCGCCTGCTGCAACTGATCGACGCCCCTCGCTAGCCCCGCCTTCAGCGCTCCCCTTCCGGCGCCCATGCGTCGTTGTGCCACAGATGCAGCGTGGCGTAAGAACGCCACGGGCGCCAGCGTTCGGCGTAACGTTCAATCTGGCGCGGCGTCATGCCGGGGAAACGCTGTTTGATCAGGTAGTCACCGGCCAGGAACACGTCAGGCCACGACCAGGCGCGCATCGCGATATAGCTGGCGGTCCAGCCGCCGATGCCCGGCAACGCGGTCAACGCCTTGATGCCCTGTTCAATATCCAGCACGTTATCGAGCTGCAACCGCCCTTCGCCCAACGCCCGAGCGATCTCGATCAGCGCCGCCGCACGCTTTAACTGTACGCCGAGCGGACGCAGCGCTTCGGGCTGCAGCTGCGCCACCCGTTCGGCGGAAGGGAAGACATGGGTGATGCCCTCATGCGGCGTGTCCAGGGCTTCTCCCCAACGCTCGGCCATTCGTCCGGCGAAGGTCGCCGCCATTTTCACGCTGACCAATTGTCCCAGCACCGCACGCACCGCCTGCTCGAAACTGTTCACGCAGCCCGGCAGACGCAGCCCCGGCGCATCGGCCGCCAGCGAGCCCAGCGCCTCATTGATGCGGTCCGGCGCGGCGTCCAGGTCGAACAGCAAGCGCACGCGGCGCAGCACCTCCGTCGTCACCAAACTGAGCGCCGGCGCGATCTCGACCCTGACCCGGTTGCGTTCTTCTTCCGGCTGCACGCTGACCCAACCGCGGTGTTCCGTGCCGCCCTGGCTGACGGCGATCGAGCGCAGATAGCGGCGCCCTGCTACTCGTTCCACGCCCTGCACGGCGCGCGCCTGCAAGAAGTTCAGCATGCGATCCCAATCATAGGGCGGCCGATAACCCAGGTGAAACACCAGCCCGCTGGCGGCGGCCCGTTCACCGCGCGCGCCGCCGCTGCGCAGCGCCGACGGAATCAGGCGATAGCGCGCCTTGAACAGCTCATTGAAACGCCGCAGGCTGCCGAAACCGGCGGCGAACGCCACTTCGCTGAGCGGCAGGTCGGTATCCGCCAACAGGCGTTTGGCCTGCAGCAGCCGGTGCGACTGGGCGTAATCGATCGGCGAAGCGCCAAACTGTTCGGCGAAGATGCGCCGCAGGTGGCGATCGGAAATACCCAGCCGCGCCGCCAGCGCTTCGCAACTGTGCTCGGACAAATAGCCCTGCTCGATGAGCTGTACCGCCACCTGCGCATAACGGTTGCCCAGATCGATCAGCGCCAGGCCGGGCGCCAGCTCTGGCCGGCATTTAAGGCAGGGGCGAAACCCCGCCAGCTCGGCCGCGGCCGCGCTCGGATAAAAGGTGCAGTTTTCCCTCTTCGGTGTGCGGGCGCTGCACACCGGGCGGCAATAAATGCCGGTGGAGGAAACGCCGACAAAAAAGCGGCCGTCGAATTTTCGGTCACGCGCGCGCAGCGCGTCGTACAACGCTTGCTGTTGAGTATTCATGGCAACGCTCGGGTTCGGTTTTTTCTGCATTATGGGACTCGGCTGACGCGCTGACGTGCGGAATTCGGACATTAAGTTAAGCATGCCGCCGCCGCGCCCGCTAAATTTTTCGACACTCGCGCATCGGCGCATTGCCCGCCGGCCCCGTCTCGGGTAAAGTCGCCCCCCTTCATTGGCATGGGGACTAAAAAGAGATGTTTATTGGATTCGATTACGGGACGGCCAACTGTTCCGTTGCAGTGATGCGCGACCACGGCCCCGAGCTGCTGACGCTGGAGAACAACGCGCCGTATCTGCCTTCGATGCTGTGCGCACCGACCCGCGAAGCGGTGAGCGAATGCCTGCACCGCCATTGGCAGGTGCCGACCGGCAGCGAAGAAAACCAGCAGCTGCTGCGCCGCGCCATCAGTTACAACCGCGAAGAAGACATTCCGGTCGGCAGCGACAGCGTGCTGTTCGGCCTGCAGGCGCTGGCGCACTACATGGAAGATCCGGAAGAGGTGTACTTCGTGCGCTCGCCGAAGTCCTTCCTCGGCGCCAACGGCCTGAAGCCGCAGCAGATCGCACTGTTCGAAGATCTGGTGTGCGCCATGATGTTCCACATCAAACGCCAGGCGGAAAACGTGCTGCAAACCGGCATCGATCAGGCGGTGATCGGCCGGCCGATCAACTTCCAGGGCATCGGCGGCGAAGAGGCCAACCGGCAGGCGCAGGGCATTTTGCAGCGCGCCGCCGAACGCGCCGGTTTCAAGGAGATTGAATTCCAGTTCGAGCCGGTGGCGGCGGGATTGGACTTCGAAGCGACGCTGAGCGAAGAGCAAACCGTGCTGGTGGTGGACATCGGCGGCGGCACCACCGACTGCTCGGTGCTGCTGATGGGGCCACAGTGGCGCGACCGCGCCGATCGCCAACAAAGCCTGCTGGGCCACAGCGGCTGCCGGGTCGGCGGTAACGATCTGGACATCATGCTGGCCTTCAAACAGCTGATGCCGCTGTTTGGCCTCGGCGGCGAAACCGGGAAAGGCATCGCCTTGCCGGCGCTGCCTTACTGGAACGCGGTGGCGACCAACGACGTGCCGGCGCAAAACGACTTCTACAGCGCCGCCAACGGCCGTGTGCTGCGCGATCTGATCCTCGACGCGGCGGAGCCGGAAAAGGTCAAACGCCTGCTGAAAGTGTACCAGCAGCGCCTGAGCTACCGACTGGTGCGTGCGGCCGAAGAGAGTAAGATAGCGTTGTCCGGCCAAACGGCCATCAGCGCGCCGCTCGGCTTCGTGCAGGCCGATCTGGCGGAAAGCATCAGCCAGGATCAGCTCGCCGACGCCATCTCGCAGCCGTTGATGCGCATTCAAGAGCAGGTCAGCGCCGCGTTGGCCAGCAGCCAGACCGCGCCGCAGGTGATCTACCTGACCGGCGGCAGCGCGCGTTCGCCGCTACTGCGCGCCGCGCTGCAACAGCAGCTGCCGGGCATTCCGATCGTCGGCGGCAACGACTTCGGCTCGGTCACCGCCGGGCTGGCACGCTGGGCGCAAACGCTGTTCCGTTGACAGCCCAAGGGCGCGGCTCGCCGCGCCCTCGTTCATTGGAGGCTATGCATCATGTCACCCCTTCTTACCCTCGACAGCGCCAGACTGCGGCTGCGCCCCTGGCGCGACGACGACCTGCCGGCCTTCGCCGCGCTGAATGCCGATCAGCAGGTGATGCGCTATTTCCCGGCGACGATGACGGCCGAGGAAAGCCGCGCGCAGGCCGAGCGCATCCGCGCCGCCATGCAACAACAGGGCTGGGGGCTATGGGCGGTGGAAGTGAAAGGCGGCGCATCCTTTATCGGGTTTGTCGGCCTGGCGGTGCCGGGCGACGATCTGCCTTGCTCCCCCTGCGTGGAGATCGGCTGGCGGTTGGCGGCGGCCCACTGGGGCAACGGCTACGCCGCTGAAGCGGCGCGCGCCGCGCTGGAGTGCGCCTTCGGCACGCTGCACCTGCCGGAAGTGGTATCCTTCACCGCCGAAGATAACCAGCCGTCGCGCCGGGTGATGACGCGCATCGGCATGCAGTTCGACGGCGAAACCTTCCTGCACCCGCGCCTGCCGGCGGGCCATCCGCTACAGAAGCATGTTTTATACCGGCTAAGCCGGCAAACATGGCGCGCACGCCACGGCGATTAATACAGCGTATCCTTCAGCCGCTGCGGCAACGCACTGTCATACTCCTCGCCGTCGAAGCGCGTTTGGCTGACCGCGGCCAAAATATGGCCGGGGCTGGGCAACGCCGAACGTTCGAGGCGGCTGCCCTCTTCCCATAATCCTGAACGCAGGATCGCCCGACTGCACTGGAAAAATACCGCTTCGACACGAATACGCAGCACCGAACGCGGCAGCTGGTTGCGGTAGGCAAAGCGCTGCAGCACCGCCGGCGCGACCACAATCTCCGCCCGCCCGTTAATCCGCAGCGTTTCGCCGATGCCGGGGATCAGCAGCAGCAGCGCCACCCGATTGTCGTGCAGGATATTGCGCAGGCTATCGATGCGGTTATTGCCGCGCCGGTCAGGCAGCAGCAGGGTTTTCTCGTCTTCGATATGAATAAAACCGGCCGGATCGCCGCGCGGGGAGACATCCATGCCGTCCGGCCCAACCGTCGAGAGGGCGGCAAACGGCGCCGCCTCGATAAATGGACGGTACGCCGGGTGGATATAGCTGACTTCTTTAAAAACCGAGGGCGCGCCGGGTTTGCCGTACAGCTGTTCCAGCGTCGCGAGGTCGTTGATGGTATCACCAGTCATTGCGGTTTCCTGAATGGGCCATGTTGACCCATTCAGCATAGAGCAAAATCGCCGCCGGGTAATGCGCCTTACCAGGCGCTGGCGAGGTTCAGCACCTGGATATCCTCCGCATCCAGCGTCAGGCGAGTGGCGCTGACCAATTCATCCAGCTGTTGCAGCGAGGTCGCGCTGACGATCGGCGCGGTGACGCTTGGGCGCGCGATCAGCCAGGCCAACGAGACCTGCGCCGGCGAGGTGCCATGTTTGCTCGCCACCTGATCCAGCGCCGCCAGAATGCGGAAACCACGCGGGTTAAGGTAGCGCTCGACAATGCGATCGCCGCGCTGGCTTTTACCTTCGTCCTCTTTACTGCGGTATTTGCCGGTCAGGAAGCCGCTGGCCAGCGCAAAGAAGTTGATCACCCCCAGCCCGTGGCGCTGCGCCACGCCCTCCAGCTCGGCCTCATAGCCTTCGCGCGCATACAGGTTATATTCCGGCTGCAGGGTTTCATAACGTGCCAGCCCGTGGCTTTCGCTCACCCGCAGCGCTTCTTCCAGACGATCCGCCTGATAGTTGGAAGCGCCGATCGCCCGCACCTTACCGGCCTTGATCAGCGCATCGAACGCCGCCAGCGTCTCTTCCAGCGGCGTATCGCGGTCATCGTCGTGCGATTGGTAAAGGTCGATATAATCGGTTTGCAGACGGCGCAGCGAGTCTTCCACCGCCTGCCGAATATAGCGCGGCGACAGCCCCTGCTTACCCTCACCCATCGGTTTGCCCACCTTGGTGGCGATGATCACCTGGTCGCGCTTGCCGCTCTTCTTCAACCATTCGCCGATGACGGTTTCCGATTCACCGCCCCGATTGCCCGGCGCCCAGCTGGAATAGACGTCGGCGGTATCGATAAAGTTAAGCTGATTTTCCACCAGCGCATCCAACAGGCTGAAAGAGGTCGCCTGATCCGCCGTCCAGCCGAACACGTTGCCGCCGAAGGTCAACGCCGGCACCTGAATGCCCGAACGGCCCAGTTGTTTCTTGCTCATGATAGAGGCTCCATGGAGTTGAATGATTTACTGGTTAATTATTAGCTTTAAAAATAAAAAGCCGTTAAAACTCATTGGCTATAAGCAAAAACCCAACGCTTATAAACATAGCAGGCGACAATCGTTAACTTATTCGGAAAATGCTGACGGTTCCTCCTTATTTCCTTCATTTTTATGCCGCTTTGACTAGCTAAACTAGTATTCTGTAAGGAGTGTCATTTTTGTGGCAATGCGTGCGCACACGCTTGTCCTCTGGAGAGAATTTTCGCCGCCATGAAAGCAAAACCCCAACGTCGTTCCCTGATGCTGCGCCTGCTGGTTGCCGCCATCGCGGTCATCGCTGCCGTACTGATTTGGCGCCACTTCAACGCCGCACCGCCGGCGGCTGAAACGCCGACGGCCGCTCACCATGCCGGTGGCGCCAAAGGAGCGGCTGCCGGTGGCAAACGGCGCGGCAATCTGTCGCCGGTTCAGGTGGCCACGGCCACTCAGCAATCGGTGCCGAGCTATCTGATCGGGCTGGGCACTGTTACCGCCGCCAACACCGTTACCGTCACCAGTCGGGTCGACGGCCAATTGATGGCCCTGCACTTCACCGAAGGGCAGCAGGTGAAGGCCGGCGATCTGCTGGCGGAGATCGATCCCCGTCCGTTCCAGGTGCAGCTGACGCAGGCCCAGGGGCAGTTGGCGAAAGACCAGGCGACGCTGGCCAACGCCCGGCGCGATCTGGCGCGCTATCAGCAACTGGTGAAAACCAACCTGGTTTCCCGCCAGGAACTGGATACCCAGGTCTCGCTGGTGCAGCAGACCGAAGGATCGATCAAGGCCGATCAGGGCGCGGTGGACAGCGCGCAGCTGCAGCTGACCTACAGCAAAATCATCGCCCCAATCTCCGGCCGCGTAGGCCTCAAGCAGGTCGATATGGGCAACTACATCACCAGCGGTTCTACGGCCATCGTGGTGATCACGCAGACGCATCCGATCGAGGTGGTGTTCACCCTGCCGGAAAGCAACATCAGCGACATCATGAAAGCGCAGAAAGCCGGGCCGGTCAGCGTCGAGGCCTGGGGACGCACCAACAAGACCCTGCTGGCGCAGGGCAACCTGCTGAGTCTGGATAACCAGATAGACACCACCACCGGCACCATCAAGCTAAAGGCGCAGTACGCCAACCAGGACGATGCGCTGTTCCCCAACCAGTTCGTCAATGCGCGGCTGAAGGTCGCCACGCTGCAAAACGCCATCGTGGTGCCGACCGCCGCCGTGCAGATGGGCAACGAAGGCAACTTCGTCTGGACGATGGACGACGAGAATAAAGTCAGCAAACGCCTGGTCACCGTCGGCATTGAAGACAGCCAAAACGTGGTGATCGCCAGCGGCCTGAACGCCGGGCAGCGCGTGGTAACCGACGGCATCGATCAACTGACGGAGGGGATGAAGGTTGAGGTGGTGACGCCGCAAACCAAAGCGGCCGACGGCAGCGCCGCGCCGCACGCCAAGCGGGAGAAAGCCTGATGCAGGTGATGACGCCGAACCCCGGCGGCGGCCCGTCCCGCCTGTTTATTCTGCGCCCGGTCGCCACCACGCTGCTGATGGTGGCGATCCTGCTGGCGGGGATTATCGGCTACCGCGCGCTGCCGGTGTCCGCCCTGCCGGAAGTGGACTACCCGACCATTCAGGTGGTGACGCTGTACCCCGGCGCCAGCCCGGACGTGGTGACCTCCGCCATCACCGCGCCGTTGGAGCGCCAGTTCGGCCAGATGTCCGGCCTCAAGCAGATGCTGTCGCAAAACTCCGGCGGCGCCTCGGTGATCACCCTGCAGTTCCAACTGGCGCTGTCGCTGGATATCGCCGAGCAGGAAGTGCAGGCGGCAATCAACTCCGCCACCAACCTGCTGCCGACCGATTTGCCCTACCCGCCAATCTACAGCAAGGTTAACCCCGCCGATCCGCCGATCCTGACGCTGGCCGTCACCTCTACCGCCCTGCCGATGACGCAGGTGGAAGACATGGTGGAAACCCGCGTGGCGCAGAAAATCTCCCAGGTGACCGGCGTCGGCCTGGTCACCCTTTCCGGCGGCCAGCGCCCGGCGGTGCGCGTAAAACTCAATGCGCCGGCGATGGCGGCCAACGGGCTCGACAGCGAAACCGTGCGCACCGCCATCACGGCCGCCAACGTCAACTCCGCCAAAGGCAGCCTGGACGGCCCGACCCGTTCGGTTACCCTGTCCGCCAACGATCAGATGAAGTCCGCCGATGAGTACCGGCGGCTAATCGTCGCCTATAAAAACGGCGCGCCGATCCGCCTGCAGGACATCGCCACCGTCGAGCAAGGGGCGGAAAACACCCGGCTCGCGGCCTGGGCTAACAAGCAGCCGGCGATCGTGCTGAACATCCAACGCCAACCCGGCGTCAACGTCATCACCACCGCCGACAGCATCCGCGAGATGCTGCCGACGCTGATTAAAAGCCTGCCCAAGTCGGTCGACGTCAAGGTGTTGACCGACCGCACCACCACCATTCGCGCCTCGGTCAGCGACGTGCAGTTCGAGCTGCTGCTGGCGATCGCACTGGTGGTGATGGTGATCTATGTGTTCCTGCGCAACGTGCCGGCGACCATTATCCCCAGCGTGGCGGTACCGCTGTCTCTGGTTGGCACCTTCGCCGCCATGTACTTCCTCGGCTTCTCGATCAACAACCTGACGCTGATGGCGCTGACCATCGCCACCGGCTTCGTGGTGGACGACGCCATCGTGGTGATCGAGAACATCTCGCGCTACATCGAGAAAGGCGAAAAACCGCTCGACGCCGCGCTGAAGGGAGCCGGCGAAATCGGCTTCACCATCATCTCGCTGACCTTCTCGCTGGTGGCGGTGCTGATCCCGCTGCTGTTCATGGGCGACATCGTTGGCCGCCTGTTCCGTGAGTTCGCCGTGACGCTGGCGGTGGCGATTCTGATCTCCGCCGTGGTGTCGCTGACGCTGACGCCGATGATGTGCGCCCGCCTGTTGAACCATGAGTCGCTGCGTAAGCAAAACCGTTTCTCCGCCGCCTCAGAACGCTTCTTCGAGCGCGTGATCGCCGGCTACGGCCGCTGGCTGAAAGTGGTGCTCGCCCACCAGTGGCTGACGCTGTGCGTAGCGTTGAGCACCCTGGCCGTCACCGTGCTGCTCTACCTGTTCATTCCCAAAGGCTTCTTCCCGATTCAGGACAACGGCCTGATCCAGGGCACGCTGGAAGCGCCGCAGTCGGTGTCGTTCAGCAAAATGGCGGTGCTGCAACAACAGGTCGCCGCCCAGGTGTTGGAGGATCCGGCGGTGGAGAGCCTGACCTCGTTTATCGGCGTCGACGGCACCAACGCCGCGCTCAACAGCGGCCGGCTTCAGATCAACCTGAAACCGCTGAGCGAACGCAGCGACAGCCTGCAAACCATCATCGATCGAATGCAAGAAAAAGCGGCGGCGCTGCCCGGCCTGAAACTCTATCTGCAGCCGGTGCAGGATCTGACCATCGATACCCAGGTCAGCCGCACGCAGTACCAGTTCACCCTGCAGGCGATGTCCCTCGAGCAACTCAGCCAATGGGTGCCGCAACTGGTCGATGAACTGCGGCAAACCCCCGAACTGCAGGACGTCAGCAGCGACTGGCAGGATCAAGGGCTGGAAGCTTACATCAACGTCGATCGCGACTCGGCTTCGCGCCTCGGCATCCAGATGAGCGACGTGGACAGCGCGCTGTACAACGCCTTCGGCCAGCGCCTGATCTCCACCATCTACACCCAGGCCAACCAGTATCGCGTGGTGCTGGAACATGACGTGCAGGCGACGCCAGGGCTGGCGGCGCTGAACGATATCCGTCTCACCAGCAGCAGCGGCGCCGTGGTGCCGCTCAATACCATCGCCAAAATCGAGCAGCGCAACGGGCCGCTGGCGATCAATCACCTCGATCAGTTCCCGGCGACCACCGTCTCCTTCAACGTGGCGGAGGGCTACTCGTTGGAAGAAGCGGTCAACGCCATCACCCAGGTCGAGAAAACGCTGGCGATGCCGAAAGACATCACCACCAAGTTCCAGGGGGCTACCCTGGCCTTCCAGGCCGCGCTCGGCAGCACGCTGTGGTTGATCCTGGCGGCGGTGGTAGCGATGTATATCGTGCTCGGCGTGCTGTATGAAAGCTTCATTCATCCGGTCACCATTCTCTCCACCCTGCCGACCGCCGGGGTCGGCGCGCTGCTGGCGCTGATGCTGGCGGGCAGCGAGCTGGACGTGATCGCCATCATCGGCATCATCCTGCTGATCGGCATCGTGAAGAAAAACGCCATCATGATGATCGACTTCGCCCTGGCCGCCGAACGCGAGCAGGGTATGAAGCCCTATGACGCCATCTATCAGGCCTGCCTGCTGCGCTTCCGGCCGATTCTGATGACCACGCTGGCCGCCCTGCTCGGCGCGCTGCCGCTGATGCTCAGCACCGGCGTCGGCGCGGAGCTGCGCCGGCCGCTCGGCATCTGTATGGTCGGCGGCCTGATCATGAGCCAGATCCTGACGCTGTTCACCACCCCGGTGATCTACCTGCTGTTCGATAAACTGGCGCGCAATACCCACGCCAAAGAAGAAGCGCGGGAGACACCGTGAAATTCTTCTCGCTGTTTATCTTCCGGCCGGTGGCCACCACCCTGTTGACGCTGGCGATCGCGCTGGCCGGCGCGCTGGGCTTCAGCCTGCTGCCCGTCGCGCCGCTGCCGCAGGTGGATTACCCGGTGATCTCCGTCACCGCCACCCTGCCGGGCGCCGATCCGGAAACCATGGCGACCTCGGTCGCCACCCCGCTGGAGCGTGCGCTCAGCCGCATCGCCGGGGTCAACGAAATGACCTCGATGAGCTCGCTCGGCAGCACCCGGGTGATCCTGCAGTTCGATCTCAGCCGCGACATCAACGGCGCCGCGCGCGACGTGCAGGCGGCGATCAACGCCGCGCAAAGCCTGCTGCCTTCCGGCATGCCGAGCCGCCCCACCTATCGGCAGATGAACCCGTCGGACGCGCCGATCATGATCCTGACGCTCACTTCCGACACCTACAGCCAGGGCCAGCTTTACGACTTTGCCTCCACCCAGCTGGCGCAGAAGATCGCCCAGACCGAGGGCGTCGGCGACGTCACCGTCGGCGGCAGTTCGCTGCCGGCGGTGCGGGTGGAGCTGAATCCTTCCGCGCTGTTTAACCAGGGCGTGTCGCTGGACAGCGTGCGCCAGGCTATCAGCAACGCTAACCTGCGCACGCCGCTCGGCTCGACCGAAAGCCAGGACAAGCGCTGGCAGATCCAGAGCAACGATCAGATCAAAAAGGCCGAAGGCTACAAGCCGCTGATCGTGCATTACAACAACGGTTCCGCCGTCCGGCTGAGCGACGTCGCCAACGTCATCGATTCGGTGCAGGACGTGCGCAACGCCGGGATGACCAACGCCCAACCGGCGATCCTGCTGGTGGTCAGCCGTTCGCCGGACGCCAACATCATCGCCACCGTCGATCGCATCCGCGCCGAGCTGCCCGACCTGCAGGCCAGCATTCCTGCCTCGATCAAACTGAACATCGCGCAGGATCGCTCGCCGACCATTCGCGCTTCGCTGGCGGAAGTGGAGCAGTCGCTGGTCATCGCCATCGCGCTGGTGATCCTGGTGGTGTTCGCCTTCCTGCGTTCCGGCCGCGCTACGCTGATCCCCGCCGTCGCCGTGCCGGTGTCGCTGATCGGCACCTTCGCCGCCATGTACCTGTGCGGTTTCAGCCTCAACAACCTGTCGCTGATGGCGCTGACCATCGCCACCGGCTTTGTGGTGGACGACGCCATCGTGGTGCTGGAAAACATTTCCCGCCACGTGGAGGCCGGCATCAAACCGCTGCAGGCGGCGCTGCAGGGGATACGCGAGGTCGGCTTTACCGTGCTTTCGATGAGCATGTCGCTGGTAGCAGTGTTCATTCCTCTGCTGCTGATGGAGGGGCTGCCGGGGCGTTTGTTCCGCGAGTTCGCCGTCACCCTGTCGGTGTCGATCGGGCTGTCGCTGATCATCTCGCTGACGCTGACGCCGATGATGTGCGCCTACCTGCTGCGCCCGCAGCCTGAACGCGCGCAGCAGCGCGTGCGCGGCTTCGGCAAGCTGTTGATGAAACTGCAGCAGGGCTACGGCCGCTCGCTGCACTGGGTGCTCGACCACGCTCGCTGGGTGCTGGCGATCCTGCTGGCGACGGTGGCGCTCAACGTCTGGCTGTACATCAGCATCCCGAAAACGTTCTTCCCGGAGCAGGATACCGGCCGTCTGATGGGCTCCATTCAGGCCGATCAGAGTATCTCGTTCCAGGCGATGCGCCAAAAACTGCAGGACTTTATGACCATCGTGCGCGACGATCCGGCGGTGGATAACGTCACCGGCTTCACCGGCGGTTCGCGCACCAACAGCGGTTCGATGTTCATCGCGCTTAAACCGCTGTCCGAACGCAAAGAGAGCGCGCAGCAGGTGATCGCCCGCCTGCGCGCCAAGCTGGCGAAAGAGCCCGGCGCCAGCCTGTTCCTGATGGCGGTGCAGGATATCCGCGTCGGCGGCCGGCAGGCCAACGCCAGCTATCAGTACACGCTGCTGTCGGACGATTTGAGCGCCCTGCGCACCTGGGAGCCGAAAATCCGCACCGCGCTGGCCGCCCTGCCGGAGCTGGCGGACGTCAACTCGGATCAGCAGGATAAAGGCTCGGAGATGGATCTGATTTACGACCGCGACACCATGTCCCGCCTCGGCATTTCGGTGTCGGACGCCAACAACCTGTTGAACAACGCCTTCGGCCAGCGGCAGATCTCCACCATCTATCAACCGCTCAACCAATACAAGGTGGTGATGGAAGTGGCGCCGCCCTACACCCAGGACGTGAGTTCGCTGGACAAAATGTTCATCATCAACAGCGAAGGCAAGGCGATACCGCTCTCCTACTTCGCGCACTGGCAGCCGGCCAACACGCCGCTGGCGGTCAACCACCAGGGGCTGTCCGCCGCCTCCACCATCTCGTTCAACCTGCCGCTCGGCGCCAGCCTGGGCGACGCCACCGACGCCGTCACCCGCGCCATGACCCAGCTCGGCGTGCCGCCCACGGTGCGCGGCGCCTTCGCCGGCACCGCCCAGGTGTTCCAGGACACCCTGAAATCGCAGGTGATCCTGATCCTGGCGGCGATCGCCACGGTGTATATCGTGCTCGGCGTGCTGTACGAGAGCTATATCCACCCGCTGACCATCCTCTCCACGCTGCCTTCCGCGGGCGTGGGGGCGCTGCTGGCGCTCGAACTGTTCAGCGCGCCGTTCAGCCTGATCGCGCTGATCGGCATCATGCTGCTGATCGGCATCGTGAAGAAAAACGCCATCATGATGGTCGACTTCGCGCTCGAGGCGCAGCGCAACGGCGGCATCAGCGCCCGCGAGGCGATTTTCCAGGCCAGCCTGCTGCGTTTCCGGCCGATCATGATGACGACGCTGGCGGCGTTGTTCGGCGCGCTGCCGCTGGTGCTGGCCAGCGGTGACGGCGCGGAGCTGCGCCAGCCGCTCGGCATCACCATCGCCGGCGGCCTGGTGATGAGCCAGCTGCTGACGCTGTACACCACGCCGGTGGTCTATCTTTACTTTGACCGGCTGCAGGCGAAGTTCCGCCGTAACAAGCAACTGGCCCCGCTGCCGCACTAATGGCCGACCGATGCTGATGAAACACACCGCCACGGTACGCTGGCAACTCTGGATAGTGGCGTTCGGCTTCTTTATGCAGACGCTGGATACCACTATCGTCAACACCGCCCTGCCCTCGATGGCCGCCAGCCTGGGGGAGAACCCGCTGCGCATGCAGTCGGTGATCGTCTCCTATGTGCTGACGGTGGCGGTGACGCTGCCGGCCAGCGGCTGGCTGGCGGACAAGGTCGGCGTACAGCGGGTGTTTTTCAGCGCCATCGTGCTGTTTACCCTCGGCTCCATCCTCTGCGCCCGCTCGGAAACCCTGAACGAACTGATCGCCTCGCGCGTGATTCAGGGCGTCGGCGGCGCAATGATGGTGCCGGTCGGCCGCCTGACGGTGATGAAGATCGTACCGCGCGAGCAGTACATGGCGGCGATGACCTTCGTGACGCTGCCGGGCCAGATCGGCCCGCTGATGGGGCCGGCGCTGGGCGGCTTTCTGGTGCAGTACGCCAGCTGGCACTGGATTTTCCTGATCAATATTCCGGTAGGCATCGTGGGCGCCATCGCCACGCTGCTGCTGATGCCCAACTACCAAATGCAAACCCGGCGTTTCGACCTCAGCGGCTTTATCCTGCTGGCGATCGGCATGGCGTCGCTGACGCTGGCGCTCGATGGCCACAAGGGCATGGGGCTGTCCGGCGCCGCCATCGCCGGCCTGGTGGCTCTGGGCGCAGCGGCGCTGTTGGGGTATGTTTGGCATGCCTACGGCAATAGCCGCGCCCTGTTCTCGCTGCGGCTGCTGCGCACCCCGACCTACAAGATCGGGTTGCTGGCCAGCCTGTTGGGGCGCATCGGCAGCGGCATGCTGCCGTTCATGACGCCGCTGTTCCTGCAGGTGGGCATGGGCTTCACGCCGTTCCACGCCGGGCTGATGATGATCCCGATGATCATCGGCAGCATGGGCATGAAGCGCATCGTGGTGCAGGTGGTCAACCGCTTCGGCTATCGCAACGTGCTGGTGGCGGCCACGCTGCTGCTGGCGCTGGTCAGCCTGAGTTTCCTGCTGGCGGCGATGCTCGGCTGGCTGTGGCTGCTGCCGGTGGTGCTGTTCTTCCAGGGGATGGTCAACTCGCTGCGCTTCTCGGCGATGAACACCCTGACGCTGAAAGACTTGCCGGACCGGCTGGCCAGCAGCGGCAACAGCCTGTTGTCGATGGTCATGCAACTGTCGATGAGCCTTGGCGTCAGCGTCGCCGGCATCTTGATCGGCAGCTTCGCCCATCACCAGGTGGTGGCCGACAGCCCGGCCATCCACAGCGCATTTATCTACAGCTACTGCTGTATGGCATTGATTATCGCCCTGCCCGCGCTGGCCTTCGCGCGCGTGCCGGCCGATAGCGCGCCCAACCGCACGCTGACCAAAGAGCCGGGTACCGGCTCAACGAGGTTGCAATGAAGATAGGCATTACCGGGAAACTGTTCCTGGCCATTTTCGCTACCTGCATGCTGGTGTTGATCACCATGCATTGGGGGGTGCGCGTCAGCTTTGAACGCGGCTTTATCGATTACATCAAGCACAGCAACGAGCAGCGCATCAACATGCTGAGCGAAGCGCTGGAGGAGCAGTACAGCCGCCACGGCAACTGGATATTCCTGCGCAACAACGATCAGGTTATCTACCAGATCATGCGTTCGTTCGAACAGAACAGCGACAGCAGCCACAACCTGCCGCCCAAGGGCTGGCGCACCCAGTTTTGGGTGGTGGACAGCCAGTTCAACCGGCTGGTGGGCCACTCCGGGCCGGTGCCGAAAGAGGGGCCGCGCCACCCGATCCGCTATAACAACACCATCGTCGGCTGGGTGATCACTACCCCGGTCGAACGCCTGACGCGCAACACCGATATCAACTTCGATCGCCAGCAGCGGCGCACCAGCTGGATTATCGTCGCGCTCTCCACCTTGCTGGCGGCGGCGGTGACCTGGCTGCTGTCGCGCGGCATGCTGGCGCCGGTCAAGCGCCTGGTGGCGGGCACTCATCGCCTGGCGGCAGGCGACTTCACCACCCGCGTGACGGTCAGCAGCCAGGATGAGCTGGGCAGGCTGGCGCACGACTTCAATCAGTTAGCCACCTCACTGGAGAAAAATGAGCAGATGCGCCGCGCCTTTATGGCCGACGTGTCGCATGAGCTGCGCACGCCGCTGGCGGTGCTGCGCGGCGAGCTGGAGGCGCTGCAGGACGGCGTGCGCCAGCCGACGCCGGCGTCACTCAGCTCGCTGCAGGCCGAGGTGTCCACCCTGACCAAACTGGTCGATGACCTGCACCAGCTTTCGCTTTCCGATCTCGGCGCGTTGGCCTATCGCAAGTCGTCGGTAGACTGCGTGCATCTGCTGCAGGTTGCCGTCGCCGCCTTCCGCGAACGCTTCCGCGCCAAAGGGCTGGAAATCGTCACGCATCTGCCGCCCCAGGCGCCGCTGTTCGGCGATCCCGATCGCCTGAACCAGTTGTTCAATAACCTGCTGGAAAACAGCCTGCGCTACACCGACGCCGGCGGCCGGTTGGAAATCAGCGCCGAGCTACAGCCGGGGCGGCTCTTCCTCTACTGGCAGGACAGCGCGCCGGGCATCAGCGATCAGCAACTGACGCGCATTTTCGAACGTTTCTACCGGGCGGAAGGCTCACGCAACCGCGCCAGCGGCGGTTCCGGCTTGGGTCTGGCGATCTGCCACAACATTGTGGAGGCGCACGATGGAAAAATCCGCGCCGAGCATTCGCCTTTAGGCGGCGTGCGCATTACAGTAGAATTTGCTACCCCGATAAAAAATAAGGCGCCCTGATGGACATTCAGAATCAACCTATGCAGATCATGATTGTTGAAGATGAGCCCAAGCTGGGTCAGTTGCTGGTGGATTATCTGCAGGCGGCGGGTTACGCCACCCGCTGGCTGACCAACGGCAGTGAGGTGGTGCCGACCGTGCATCAACATCCGCCGGCGCTGATTTTACTCGATCTGATGCTGCCGGGCGCCGACGGCCTGACGGTATGCCGCGAGCTGCGCCGCTTCAGCGACGTGCCGATCGTGATGGTGACGGCGAAAATCGAAGAGATCGACCGCCTGCTGGGGCTGGAGATCGGCGCCGACGATTACATCTGCAAACCCTACAGCCCGCGCGAGGTAGTGGCGCGGGTGAAAACCATCCTGCGCCGCAGCTATCGGCCGCAGGATAATGCGCGGGAAGATGATCTGCTGCACATCGATGAACCGCGTTTCCAGGCCAGTTATCAGGGGCAGCTGCTGGATCTGACGCCGGCGGAGTTCCGCCTGCTGAAAACCCTGGCCAGCCAACCGGGCAACGTGTTTTCGCGCGAACAGCTGCTGAACAACCTGTATGACGACTATCGGGTAGTCACCGACCGCACCATCGACAGCCACATCAAAAATCTGCGGCGCAAGCTGGAGCTGATCGACGGGGAGAAATCCTTTATCCGCTCGGTATACGGCGTGGGCTACCGCTGGGAAGCCGACCCTTGCCGGCTGGTGAATGGGGTTTAGGGGGAAATCAGCGCGTCCAGTCCTCAACAGCCAATCCGGGCACCATGGCGAATGCGCGATCGTTGGTCACCAGCGTCGCGCCACGGCTCTGCGCATGAGCGGCGATCAGTTGATCCATCGCGCCCATGATTTTCCCCTTTCTCTCCATGTTTGCCCGCATTTCACCGTAACAGCGGGCAGCCTCGCTATCCCATGCATAGACCGTTACCGCGGCAATAAAGGCCTCGACCATGCTTTGCAACGCCTTGTTCCGCCGTTTAGCCACACCGTAAAGCAGTTCCGCCTCCGTGACGCTGGAAATACATACGGCAGAAGGCGGGAGCTTTTCCATGACGTTAAGCACCTGCGGATGCTGCCGAAACAAGTGGCTGACGGTGTTGGTATCAAACATGTACATCGCCTATTCGTCCTCTGAGAATGGATCGCGGTCTGCAACCCCTTGCTGACGATCTTCCGCGCCAAGAAACTCTTGCGGCACAGGCGTTTGGGCGATAATGCTCAGCAGCGGCGCCCAGCTGTCCGGCTTTGCTGGATATTTGGATAAAATCACGTTGCCCTCCCGATCGCGACGGATATAGACACGATCCGTATCAAATTCAAACTCCACCGGTAACCTCACCGCCTGATTTCTGCCGTTTTTAAACAGCTTTGCGATTCTTTCCATCTCGACACCTCCACAGCTGGCATAGGCCAAAGCATATGCCTGTAGCGTGTCGATGCCAAGATGTATCGCTCATTTTTCATCCACATTGACGAAACGGCCAAACACTAACGCACAATTTCACGGGTTGAAACCCTGTTCCCCTCGTTATGCGGTGCACTGCGCAATCACCGCGCCTTTCCTTAGCTTCCCGTGCGGCGGCGGGCTCACCGAATGAAAACTCCGCGCCGGCGCAAAAAAATTGCGCATTTTTTCGACTAAGCTGCGGTGAGGTTTAGCCGCCGATTTTCAAGCGATTGGCTACACTTACATCACGAATCGGAACCTACAGGAGAAGAACCATGGCAATCGGTCATTACGAGCTGAAAAAAGCAAAGAACGGACAGTACCACTTCAACCTGAAAGCCAGTAACGGCGAGATCATTCTGGCCAGCGAGATGTACGCCAGCAAAGCGTCAGCGGAGAACGGCATCGCCTCGGTGCAGACCAATTCGCCGCACGAAGCGCAGTTTGAACTGAAGCACAGCACCAGCAATCAACCCTATTTTGTGCTGAAGGCCAAGAACCATCAGGTGATCGGCGTCAGCGAAATGTACAGCTCCGAAAGCGCGGCCAAAAACGGTATCCAGTCGGTGATAAAAAACGGCCCGACCACCGATATCCGCGATTTGAGCGCCTGATCCCTCCGTTTCGCCCGCGCGGTGGCCGCCATCGCGCGTTTTCCGTTTGACCGGGATCAATCTCCCCTGAATAAATCCGGTTAACTGCTGATTTTTTGCCGCGCCGCCGCTACAATTCCCCGCTTTTACTGCGCCATCAGGTGGCGCGGTACTGACCTGAAATCAGACCGAGACACACTATGTTTACACCGGAACTTCTCTCCCCTGCCGGAACGCTGAAAAACATGCGTTACGCCTTCGCCTACGGCGCCGATGCGGTTTACGCCGGCCAGCCGCGCTACAGCCTGCGGGTGCGCAACAACGAATTCAACCACGAGAATCTGGCGCAGGGCATCAACGAAGCGCACGCGCTGGGCAAAAAATTCTATGTAGTGGTCAACATCGCCCCGCACAACGCCAAGTTGAAAACCTTCCTGCGCGATCTGAAGCCGGTTATCGATATGGGCCCGGATGCGCTGATCATGTCCGATCCCGGCCTTATCATGATGGTGCGCGAAGCCTTCCCGCAGATGGACATCCACCTGTCGGTTCAGGCCAACGCCGTTAACTGGGCGACGGTGAAATTCTGGAAACAAATGGGCCTGACCCGCGTGATCCTGTCGCGCGAACTGTCGCTGGAGGAGATCGCCGAAATCCGCGCCGAAGTACCTGATATGGAGCTGGAGATCTTCGTCCACGGCGCGCTGTGCATGGCCTATTCCGGCCGCTGCCTGCTGTCCGGCTACATCAACAAGCGCGATCCCAACCAGGGCACCTGCACCAACGCCTGCCGCTGGCAATACAAGGCGGAAGAAGGCAAAGAGGACGACACCGGCAATATCGTGCACCTGCACGAGCCGATCCCGGTACAAACCGTTGAGCCGACGCTGGGCATCGGCGCGCCGACCGATAAGGTGTTCATGCTGTCTGAAGCGCAAAAGCCAGGCGAATATATGAGCGCCTTTGAGGACGAACACGGCACCTACATCATGAACTCCAAGGATCTGCGCGCCATCCAGCACGTGGAGCGTCTAACGCAGCTCGGCGTGCACTCGCTGAAGATTGAAGGCCGCACCAAGTCCTTCTACTACTGCGCGCGCACCGCCCAGGTCTACCGCCGCGCCATCGACGACGCCGCCGCCGGCAAGCCGTTCGATCCGACCCTGCTCACCACGCTGGAAGGCCTGGCGCACCGCGGTTACACCGAGGGCTTCCTGCGCCGCCATGTACACGAAGCGCAGCAGAACTACGAATACGGCTCCTCGCTCTCCGAGCGTCAGCAGTTCGTCGGCGAGTTCACCGGCGTGCGCCGCGAAGGGTGGGCGGAAGTCGACGTGAAGAATAAGTTCTCGCTCGGCGACAGCGTCGAGATGATGACGCCGGGCGGCAACGTGCTGTTTACGCTCGAAAGCATGCAAAATAAGAAAGGTGAGCCGATTGAAGTGGCGCCGGGCAACGGCCATATCGTTTATTTGCCGATCCCGCAGGATATCGATCTCAATTATGCTTTGCTGATCCGCAATTTGGCGGAAGAAAATAGCGCCCAGGCATAAAATGAATCGCCACCATACGGTGGCGATTTTTAGCAAATATTAGAATTAGATCACATCAATATGCTCGCAGCTTGGTTACTATCACGCTGCTTAAAACGAACAACGAAAATATTTGCATAGCAATACTAGGAACCACCTCCTTAGCCGGCCCAATCTCCCTTGGGCTGGCTTTTTCTTTGTGGGGCCACTCTATTTTCACCACAGCACCTATTTTCATTATCTTTTCCCGTTATCCATTTTAATAAGAATAATAACGTCACATCGATATATAAATAACGCTATAGCGATTAATCCCGCCTTCATTAAAATTTTTCTTGTTGCCCGGTAAAATTCAGATAAATTCGCACCGCTTTCATATTCACGGCGATGCGGGAAATAAGCGGAATTAGCTGAATATTCTGATGGCCTGACGGCGTCGGCTGGTTTATCTTGGGACCTTCTTGGTTTTCCGCCGGAGGATATCGGCAATGGCTCACCCCCCACATGCAACAGCCCTGCTTATTATCAACGGCAAGGGTGCCGGCAACGAAGAATTGCGCCAGGCGGTCAAACGGCTGCGCGCAGAACAGGTGACGCTGCACGTACGCGTCACCTGGGAGCACGGCGACGCCGCGCGCTACGTCTCGGAGGCCGCTCAGCTTGGCGTCGATACCGTCGTCGCCGGCGGCGGTGACGGCACCATCAACGAGGTGGCCGCCGCACTGGTGCAGTTGCCGACGCACGGCCGACCCGTGCTGGGCATTCTGCCGCTCGGCACCGCCAACGACTTCGCCATGGCCTGCAATATTCCCCCTTCGCCGGAACAGGCGCTGCAACTGGCGATCAAGGGCCGCTCGGTGCCTATCGATCTGGCCAGGGTCAACGGCGAACGCTACTTCATCAACATGGCCACTGGCGGCTTCGGCACCCGCATCACCACCGAAACGCCGGAGAAGCTGAAGGCGGCACTGGGCGGCGTTTCCTACTTCGTCCACGGCTTACTGCGCATGGATACGCTGCAGGCCGATCGCTGTGAAATCCGCGGGCCGGACTTCCGCTGGGCCGGTGAAGCGCTGGTGATCGGCATCGGCAACGGTAAGCAGGCCGGCGGCGGTCAGGAACTGTGCCCCACTGCGCTGATCAACGACGGCCTGCTGCAGCTGCGTCTGCTGATCGCCGATGAACTGCTGCCGGCGCTGGTCGCCGCCCTGTTCAACGACGAAGAAAGCAACAGCATCCTCAGCGCGGCGCTGCCTTGGCTGGAGATCGACGCGCCGCATGAAATCACCTTCAACCTTGACGGCGAGCCGCTCAAAGGCCGCCATTTCCGCATCGAAGTGTTGCCGCAGGCCATCGAATGCCGCCTGCCGCCTAACTGCGCCCTGCTGGGCTGATTCTGTCGGGCGCAGCCGCTGCGCCCGATCGCCCTGCAGAACACCGAGTGGTTCGAGATCGAATAATCAACCGCTTGGCAAGCCGGGGGCGATCGTCCCCGCGTATTTGGCCGCGCAAATGGCATTTCTTCTCAATCGCATCTATTGTTTGTCCTTGCCGGAGCAAGTTCGGTAGCATCGCTTTACAGCTTCAATCACCGCTTTTTTACTGCGCCGGTGGTCAAAAACCCATGCATTGCCGGTGTATGAAGAAGCTTAATCGGGAGTGAATCATGACTGATATTGTGCAGTTGCTAGGAAAGGAAGCGGAAGATCTGCTGCAACACCGCTGTACCACTATCCCCGCCGAGAATCTCTACCTGCCGGGCGCCGACTTCGTCGACCGCGTAATGATCGATAACAACCGCCCGAACACGGTGTTGCGTTCGATGCAAACCCTGTTCAACCACGGCCGCCTGGCCGGCACCGGCTACCTGTCTATCCTGCCGGTCGACCAGGGCATCGAGCACTCTGCCGCCGCGTCGTTCGCCGCCAACCCGCTGTATTTCGATCCGAAGAATATCGTCGAGCTGGCGATTGAAGCCGGCTGTAACTGCGTCGCCTCCACCTACGGCGTGCTGGCGTCGGTATCGCGCCGCTACGCGCACAAGATCCCGTTCCTGGTCAAAATCAACCACAACGAAACGCTGAGCTACCCGACCCAGTACGACCAGACCCTGTACGCCAGCGTCGAGCAGGCGTTCAACATGGGTGCGGTGGCGGTCGGCGCCACCATTTACTTCGGCTCCGAGCAGTCGCGCCGCCAGATCGAAGAGATCTCTATCGCCTTTGAGCGCGCGCATGAGCTGGGCATGGTCACGGTGCTGTGGGCCTATCTGCGTAATCCGGCGTTCAACAAGGACGGCGTGGACTACCACTCCAGCGCCGATCTGACCGGCCAGGCCAACCACATCGCCGCCACCATCGGCGCCGACATCGTCAAACAGAAAATGGCGGAAAACAACGGCGGCTACCGCGCGGTGAAATTCGGCTATACCGATGACCGCGTCTACGACAAGCTGACCACCGATCACCCGATCGATCTGGTGCGCTACCAACTGGCCAACTGCTACATGGGCCGCGCTGGGCTGATCAACTCCGGCGGCGCCGCCGGTGAGAACGATCTGCAGGAATCGGTGCGCACCGCGGTGATCAACAAACGCGCCGGCGGCATGGGCCTGATCCTGGGGCGCAAGGCGTTCAAGAAATCGATGAAAGACGGCGTAGCACTGATCAACGCCGTGCAAGACGCCTACCTGGACAAGAAGGTCACCATCGCCTGATGTGACAGACCACCTGTCCCAAAGCCCGGCTCGCCGGGCTTTTTTGTGCCCGTCCCCCACTTTTCAAGCCGCATACCTTCTCTTTCTTTCACTTTAAACTTTCAAAATAAAATATTTATCTTTCAAATTGTGATCTATTTAAAACAAATAGCCCAACAAAGTGACTACTGTAAGGCCCATGGCGACAGAGCCGCCGTTCGCTCCAGGCCATATAAGTCCATTACAGGAGAACATAATGATTGAGCTAATCACCCACGGCGCCGAGTGGTTTATCGGCCTGTTTCAGAAAGGCGGTGAAGTGTTTGTCGGCATGGTGACCGGCATTTTACCTTTGTTGATCAGCCTGTTGGTTATCATGAACGCACTGATCAAATTTGTTGGCCAGGAACGTATCGAACGATTGGCGCAGCGCTGCGCGGGCAACCCCGTCTCGCGTTATCTGCTGCTGCCGCTGATCGGCACCTTTGTCTTCTGCAACCCGATGACCCTCAGCCTGGGGCGCTTCATGCCGGAGAAATACAAGCCGAGCTACTACGCGGCGGCCTCTTACAGCTGCCACTCGATGAACGGTCTGTTCCCGCACATCAACCCCGGCGAGCTGTTCGTTTACCTCGGCATCGCCAGCGGCCTGACCACCCTCGGCCTGCCGCTCGGCCCGCTGGCGGTGAGCTATTTCCTGGTGGGGCTGTTCACTAACTTCTTCCGCGGCTGGGTTACCGATCTCACCACCAGCCTGTTCGAACGCAAGATGGGCATCCGTCTGGATCGCCAGGTGCAACTTTAATTCGTGGAGTGCAGCATGAGTGCTTATATCCGTATTGAAAAAGGCGCCAGCGGCTGGGGCGGCCCCCTGGAACTGCCGATCGAACCCGGCAAGAAAGTGGTGTACATCACCGCCGGTACCCGGCCTTCCATCGTCGATCGCCTCAGCGAATTGACCGGCTGGCCGGCCGTCGACGGTTTCAAAGAGGGCGAGCCGCCGGCGGACGAAATCGGCGTGGCGGTGATCGACTGCGGCGGCACCCTGCGCTGCGGCCTGTACCCGAAACGCCGCATTCCGACGGTCAACATCCACGCCACCGGCCAGTCCGGCCCGCTGGCGCAGTTTATCCTCGAAGACATCTATGTCTCCGGCGTGCGCGACCACAACATCAGCCGAATCGAAACGGCGGAAACCCCGCCCGCCGCCGCCGTGGCTGCGCCGCCCAAAGCGCGCGACTACGACACCAGCAAGAAGATCACCGAGCAAAGCGACGGGCTGCTGGCGAAGGTCGGCATGGGCATGGGCTCGGTGGTGGCGGTGTTCTTCCAGGCCGGGCGCGACACCATCGACACCGTGCTGAAGACCATTCTGCCGTTTATGGCGTTCGTCTCGGCGCTGATCGGCATCATCATGGCCTCCGGCCTCGGGGACTTTATCGCTCACGGCCTGACGCCGCTGGCCAACAGCCCGATCGGGCTGGTGACGCTGGCGCTGATCTGCTCGTTCCCGCTGCTGTCGCCGTTCCTCGGCCCCGGCGCGGTCATCGCCCAGGTGATCGGCGTGCTGGTCGGGGTGCAGATCGGCCTCGGCCATATTCCGCCGCAGCTGGCGCTGCCCGCGCTGTTCGCCATCAACGCGCAGGCCGCCTGCGACTTCATTCCGGTCGGCCTGTCGCTGGCGGAAGCCAAACAGGACACCGTGCGGGTCGGCGTGCCGTCGGTGCTGGTCGGCCGCTTCCTGACCGGCGCCCCGACGGTGTTGATCGCCTGGGCCGCCTCGGCCTTCATTTATCAATAGTGTGATTTTCAGGGAGACGTTCATGCACACCATTTTTCATACCACCATCACGCAAATCGGCGGCTGCGCCCGCGAGGCGTTGCTGGACAATATGCTGATCACCTTTCGTGAAGGCGCGCCGGCGGACATCGAAGAGTTCTGCTTTATCCACCGCCACGGCGCGACCGCCGGCGAACTGCAGGTGGGCGGCGTGATGGAGCTGGCGCAGCGGCGCTACGCCATTACCGCCGTCGGCAGCGTCGCCACGCAGAATCTGCGCGAGCTGGGCCATATCACCGTACGCTTCGACGGCGAAGCCGAAGCCGAATTCCCTGGCTCGATCCACGTATCCGGCCCGACGCCGACCGATATCCCGTTGGGCAGCACGCTGTCATTTATCGCATAAGGAGTAGACCATGTCTGAAGTAGCTGTAGTGATTGGCGGCGGCCAAACGTTAGGTGCATTTTTGAGCCACGGGCTGGCGCAGGCCGGTTATCGGGTGGCGGTGGCCGATCTGAACGCCGACAACGCCAATCGGGTGGCGCAGCAGATCAACGAAGAGTACGGCTCAGGCAGCGCCTGCGGTTTTCAGGCCGACGCCACCGACGAGCAGAGCGTGATCGCGCTGGCGGCGGCGGTTGACCGGGCGTTCGGCCAGGCTAATCTGCTGGTGTACAGCGCCGGCATCGCCAAGGCGGCGCCGATCACCGATTTCCCGCTGGGCGACTTCGATCGCTCGCTGCAGGTGAACCTGGTGGGCTATTTCCTCTGCGCCCGCGAGTTCTCGCGGCTGATGATCCGCGACGGCATCGCCGGGCGCATCATTCAGATCAATTCTAAATCCGGCAAGGTCGGCAGCAAGCACAACTCTGGCTACAGCGCCGCCAAGTTCGGCGGCGTGGGGCTGACGCAGTCGCTGGCGCTCGATCTGGCGGAGTACGGCATCACCGTGCATTCGCTAATGCTCGGCAACCTGCTGAAATCGCCGATGTTCCAGTCGCTGCTGCCACAGTACGCGCAAAAATTGGGCATCGCGCCGGATCAGGTGGAGCAGTACTACATCGACAAGGTGCCGCTGAAACGCGGCTGCGACTACCAGGACGTGCTGAACACCCTGCTGTTCTACGCCAGCGATAAGGCCTCTTACTGCACCGGCCAATCGATCAACATCACCGGCGGCCAGGTGATGTTCTGACGCCAATCGACGCCCCCTTCAGCAGAGGGGGCTAAGGAGAACTCCATGACACAAGCTCTGATCGCCTTCGCGCTGCTGGCCTGGCTGCTGCAAATCGCCTTCGGCTGGTGGCAACTGCAGCGCTTCAACCGCGCCTTCGACGGCCTGTGCCGGCTGGGCGTCGTCGGCGTCGGCCGTTCCGGTGGCCGTTTTCGCCCGCGAGTGGTGCTGGCGCTGGCCTTCGACGCCGACCGGCGGGTATGCGGCAGCCTGTTGCTGCGCGGCCTGACCGTTTTCGCCCGGCCCCGCCCGTTGCCTCGATTGCACGGTTTGCATCAGCAGGATTTACGCCCGGATGTGATCTTCCCCGAGGATCGCGCATGCCAGTCTGCACTATCGTTAGCGATTGAACCCAAATCGTGATATTTTCACATTAAAAGACATTACCTTTCATAGTGAATTATTCAGCGAGAGGAAATGCCCAACTCTTGTGAACGGGAATCGCGATGAAACCAAAGCAGCGGCAGGCCGCTATCCTTGAATATCTGCAGCAGCATGGCAAAACGGCAGTGGACGCCCTGGCCGAGCATTTCTCCACCACCGGCACCACCATCCGCAAGGATCTCACCCTGCTGGAAGAAGAAGGCGAGGTGATCCGCACCTACGGCGGCGTGGTGCTCAGCCGCGACGACGGCGATCAGCCGATCGACCGCAAAACCCATATCAACACCGAGAAAAAACGCCAGATCGCCAGCGCCGCCGTGGCGCTGATCGCCGACGGCGACTCGCTGATCTTCGACGCCGGCAGCACGGTGCTGCAGATGGTGCCGCACCTGGCGCAGTTCAATAACATCACGGTAATGACCAACAGCCTGACCATCGTCAACGCGCTGGTGGAGCTGGACAACGATCAGACTATCCTGATGCCCGGCGGCACCTACCGCAAGAAGTCGGCCTCGTTCCACGGCAGCCTGGCGGAATCGGCGTTTCAGCAATTCAGCTTCGACAAGCTGTTTATCGGCGCGGACGGCGTCGATCTCAACGCCGGCGTCACCACCTTCAACGAAGTGCACAACGTCAGCAAGGCGATGTGCGAAGCCGCCAGCCGCATTATTCTGTTGGTAGACTCCTCGAAATTCGGCCGCAAGAGCCCGAACGTGGTGTGCGAACTCAGCGCCGTCGACACGCTGATCACCGACAGAGACATCAACCCCGATTACCTCGCCGCCCTGCAGGCGAAAGGCATCAATATCTTTCTGGTAGGAGACCCCGATGAGTAACGCCAACGCCCTGCTCGCCTTCGCCCGCGAAACGCTGGAGATCGAGCTGACCGAAGCGCAGCGCCTGCTGGCGCGCCTCGACGACAACTTCGTCTGCGCCTGCGAGCTGCTGCTGAACTGCCGTGGCAAAGCGGTGATTTCCGGCATCGGCAAGTCCGGCCATATCGGCAAGAAGATCGCCGCGTCGCTGGCCAGCACCGGCACGCCGTCGTTCTTCGTGCACCCGGCGGAAGCGCTGCACGGCGATCTCGGCATGATCGGCGCCGACGACGTGGTGGTGTTCATCTCCTACTCCGGCCGCGCCAAAGAGCTGGACCTGATCCTGCCGCTGCTGGCGGAGAACGGCATTCCGGTGATCGCCATCACCGGCGGCAAAGAGTCTCCTCTGGCGCAGGCCGCGGCCTGCGTACTGGATATCGGCGTCGAGCGCGAAGCCTGCCCGATGGGGCTGGCGCCGACCTCCAGCGCGGTCAACACTCTGATGATGGGCGACGCCCTGGCGATGGCGCTGATGCGCCATCGCGGTTTCAACGCGGAAGACTTCGCCCGTTCGCACCCGGGCGGCAGCCTGGGGGCGCGCCTGCTGAACCGCGTGCATCACCTGATGCGCACCGGCGATCGCCTGCCGCGCGTGAGCGAAAGCGCCAACGTGATGGAAGCGATGCTGGAACTGAGCCGCACCGGGCTCGGGTTAGTGGCGGTCTGCGACACGCAGCAACGGGTGGTGGGGGTGTTTACCGACGGCGACCTGCGCCGCTGGCTGGTGAAAGGCAATAGCCTGCAGGATCCGCTCAGCCCGGCGATCACCCGCCCCGGCTATCGGCTGCCGGAGCAGTGGCGTGCCGGCGAAGCGCTGGAAGCGCTGCACGAACAGCACATCAGCGCAGCCCCGGTGGTCGATATGGACGGCGTACTGGTGGGGGCGCTCAACCTGCACGATCTGCATCAGGCCGGCATCGGCTGATCGGTGCTGGGGGCGCCTGCAGCGGCGCCCCCAGCCAGATTATTTCCAGTCAGGATTGTTCTCGAACTGCTGCTTCAGCAGTGCCTTCATATCTTCATCCGGCTTGCCGAGCCACTGATACTTGGCGTACTTCTTCGGGTGATCGACGGCTTCCGGCCGGTCCGCCACCTCGACCCGCACGCCCCAGGCCTGGGATTTATCCGCGCTGAACGCTACGATTAAAAAGTTGTTGCCGCAGTCGTGCGGTTTGCACAGGTTGCCAACCAGATACTCTTTGCCCTTCCAGTTCAGATTCTGCGCCGGCGTAGAGGTGCCGACGCCCTTGCGTGCCCAGCCCGGCATCCGCGCCTGGCCTTTCACCATATTTTGCCAGCTGGCCTGATACCCCGGCTGCTGAATCAAATCCGATGTGGTGACGATCTGCTGGGCCAAGCTGCCCGCGCTGAAGCTAAGCAGTACGCCGAAGAGGGCGCAACGCAGCGTCTGGTGTCCCGTCATAGTGCTTCTCCCTAGGTTAAATCAGGTTTCGCCCGTAAAACCGGGCCTGAACTAGTCAGACCACGGTTGCGGCAAAAAGTTGACTCACCACCAGGCGTGGAAATGATGCACCGGCCCGATGCCGTGCCCCACTTCCAGCGTATCCGCCTGTTGCAGCGCTTTTTGCAGGTAGTCCTTGGCGGCGGCTACCGTCGCCGCCCAGTCGGCATGGCGCGGGCGCAGCGCCGCCAGCGCGGCCGAGAGCGTGCAACCGGTGCCGTGGGTGTGGCGGGTGGCGACGCGCGGCGCGGTAAAGCGCTGCTCGCCTTCTGCGGTAAACAGCCAGTCCGGGCTCTCGCTTTCGCTCAGGTGGCCGCCCTTCATCAACACCGCCTGGCAGCCCATCGCCAGCAGCGCCCGCCCCTGTTCGCGCATCTGCGCTTCATCTTCCGCCGGCGCGCACGCCAGCAGCGCCGCCGCTTCCGGCAGATTCGGCGTAATGATCGACACCAGTGGCAACAGCTCGCTGCGAATCGAGGCCACCGCCTCTGGCGCCAGCAACGGATCGCCGCTTTTCGCCAGCATCACGGTATCCAGCACCACGAACTCCGGCCGATAATGGCGCAGGCGTTCGGCCACCGCCTGCACGATGTCGGCGTTGGCCAGCATGCCGATCTTGACGCTGTCGATGCGCACGTCGCTGAACACCGAGTCCAGCTGCGCGGCGACGAACGCCGGATCGATGTAATACACCGACTGCACGCCGCGGGTATTCTGCGCCACCAGCGCGGTGATCACCGAAGTGCCGTAGGCGCCAAGCGCCGAGAAAGCTTTCAGATCGGCCTGAATACCGGCGCCGCCGCTGGGATCGGTGCCGGCGATGGTCAGCGCGTTGATACGATTCATCACAGATCCTCCCCGCGCAGTTGATACAACGCGTCGAGGAACGCCGGTGTAAAGCTGCCCGGCCCGGCGGCCTGTTTGGCTGCGAGGCCGCCGCAATGGGACATCGCCCGGCAGGCGGTCGCCACGTTGTCCAGGCGATCGCCCGGCAGCGCGCAAAACGCCGCCACCACCGCCGACAGCGCGCAGCCGGTGCCCACCACCCGCGTCATCAGCGGGGAGCCGCCTTCGATCGCCCAGTCGCGCTGGCCGTCGGTGACGTAATCCACCACGCCGGTGACCGCCACCACCGCGCCGCTGCGCAGCGCCAGCTCACGCGCGGCGGGCAGTGCCGCCAGCGAATCGTCACCGCTGTCCACGCCGCGGCCGCTGGCCAGCAACCCGCTGAGCGCCATGATTTCCGAGGCATTGCCGCGTATCGCCGCCGGTTGCTCGTCCAGCAGCTGTTTAGCGAAGGCGGTGCGGTAGGAGAGCGCGCCGACCGCCACCGGATCCAGCGTCCAGGGCTTGCCGGCCTGATTGGCGGCGGCCACCGCCGCCCGCATCGATTCGGCGCGCAGCGCGTTGAGGGTGCCGACGTTGATCAGCAGGCCGTCGGCCAGCGCGCTGAACTGCGCCGCTTCTTGCGGCTCCACCACCATCGCCGGGGAGGCACCGAGCGCCAGCAACACGTTGGCGGTCAGCGATTGCACCACTTCGTTGGTCAGGCAGTGGATCAGCGGAGGCCGCTGTTGGAATTGGGTTAGACAGGCCGCGGCGCGAGCGCCGGGTAGTGCATCAGGTCGAGCGATCATATTCCTCCCAACCGGCGTTCAAGAAGGCGGCGCCGGTTGGGCGGCCGTGACTTCCCTACGCTGGCATTATCCAGATCAGGTAATACGGGTATTTCTCAGCCTTCACCAGGAAGGGCACCCCGAGTCATGAAAATCAATAGGTTGTGATCAACGCTGCGTTAATCCCTGAGCGGGATCATGCCAGCGGCGGCGCGGACAAACAAGCGATTAAATTGGCCGAGCGCCTGGCGGAGCAGACGCTGGGCAGAATGTGGCAGAAGCGGCCCGCCGTCGGCCTGCGGCCCGAAAACATCAAGTTTACTGATAATAAAAAAACTGACCGATGCCGTCATTGAGGCGGGAAAACACGCTCACTCCTTATCAAACCGGAGCGAAAACGTGACCTGATGCAAGCGACGCAAGCACGGGCTAGACACAACTCATCAATTCTCATTACTATAGCCACACATTTTATGAGTCATGATGCTATGCCAGAAATCACTGAATCCATCTTCGTCAATTCAGATCTGCTTAATGAACATTTTGACCCCGACGCCATCGATACGCCCATCGTGTCGATCTACGCCACTTTCTCAGATGAGAAAGAACATTCGTTACGTTCAAGAATGCATTCGCATGCCAAAGGCCAGCTGGTCTACGTCAAATCGGGCGCCGCTATCGTCATGCTGGAAGCGCGCATTTGCTCCGTGTTGCCGCATCAGTTGCTTTGGATCCCCGGCGGCGTTGCCCACAATGTGATCCTGCGCGACAACGTCGATTTTCGCGCCGTCTATCTCGACCAACAGCGCTTCGCTCCGCTGTCGAAAAACGTCGAGGTCTTTACCCTCACTCCGCTGCTGGAAGAGGTTATCGAAACCATGTGCCGTTCCCCTTTCCACACCGACTGGATGGCGGGAACCGAGTTCCATCTGCAATCTCTGCTCATCGACAAAATCCGCGTCGCCGCCCATTCCCCCGCCTGGCCGGCCTTGCCGAACGATGCCCGGGTGCGCAATTACCTGCAGTGTTACCATTTGAAAGGTGAAATGGTGCCGCGATTGAATGAGCTGGCGTCCCATTGCGGCGCTTCCGAGCGCACCATCCATCGTCTGTTCGTTCAGGGAACCGGCATGTGTTATCAGCAGTGGCGCCAGCAGGTGCGTTTGAAACTGGCCCTGGAGTTGCTGACCACCGATAAACCGATCACCGAGATCGCTCACTATCTCGAGTTCTCCACCACCAGCGCCTTCATCTCCTTTTTCAAACACCACCGGGACGTGACGCCGAAAAAATACCGCGACCAATTGCACAAGCCCAACACGCGCTGAGCGTTGTCAGCCAAGCCCGCGAATCAGCCAAAACGCCGCCATCCCGAGCAACAGCATCAAGGTGGCGTTGCGCGTTTTCCACATCACCAGCGTCGCCACGATCGCCGCGCACAGTTTCGGCGCGCCTTCGGCCGACAGCGCCGAGGGTGAAGCGATCAGGGCCGGCACGATCAGAGACACGATGGCCGTGGCCGGGATCAGTTTCAACCATTCGCCCACCCGCTCGGGAAACGGCACACGATCGTTGAGCCACAAAAAGGAATAACGCAGTAAAAACGTGCCCAGCGTGCTGATGGCCAGCACCCATAGAATCGTCGTCTCGCTCATGACGGCTCCTCGCTGCGTTGAGGCCCTCTGCCCTTGTGATACAAACCGCCGGCCAAGACGCCCGCGGCCATCGAAAACAAGAACCCCAGGTTATAGGGCCATCCGCAGGTAAAGGCGGAAACCAGCCCGGCAACCGCGGCCGCCACCACGATGGGGGCGTTTTTCAACATTGGCACCAGGAGCGAGATAAAGCACAGGGTGATGGCGAACTCCAGATGCCAGGCGGCGGGAATTAACGGACCGGCGAGGATCCCCGCCGCCGTCCCCGTTTGCCACACCAGCCACATCGGCAGCGCCGTGCCGAAGTAATACAGCGTTTTTTCTTTCGCGCTCAGCGGCTGGGCCTGGCAGCGCAAAAACGTCAGCGCGTAAGTCTGGTCGATCAATACCTGCGCCGCCGCCAGCTTGGTCAGCGGGCTGAACTGGAGCCTGAGCTGAGACAGCCCGGCGCTGTAGATGGCATAGCGAAAATTGATCGCAATGTGCGTGACGATCACCACCAACGGTGCGGCGCCGGCCGTCATCAGCGTGGCAGCGGCAATTTGCGAAGCCCCGGACATTAACAACAACGACGACAGTTGAGCCACCCAGGGCGTCATTCCCGCCTGAATGGCGCTGACGCCGGTCAGGACGGCGAAGGGCAGCAAACCCAGCAACAGAGGCATGGCGTCTTTACTGCCCTGAACAAAGAAAGGCATCGGCTTCATGGTAGGCTTCTCGTGGATCCCCCTTGCCCACGGTAACGGGGCAAGGGGTAAAAAGCGCGGGCGGGTTCAGACGGCCTGCGCATCGGCGATCGCATCCTGCAACCGCAGCAGCTGATTGTATTTGCCCATCGCCTCGGTGCGCGCCAGCGAACCGAACTTCACCTTGGTGGCGTTCAGCGCCACCGCCAAATCGGCAATGCTGGTGTCTTCGGTTTCACCGGATCGCCGTGAGAACACGACGCCGTATCCGGCTGCCTTGGCTGACGCCACCAGGCTCATGGTTTCGCTCAGCGTGCCGACCTGATTCGGTTTCACCAAAATGGAGTTGGCCATCTTCAGGGCGATGCCCTGTTCAAAACGCGCCAGATTAGTCGTGAACAGATCGTCGCCCACCAGCTCGATTTGGCCACCCAGCCGCCGCGTCAGCGCAATCCAGCCCTCGAAGTCGTCCTCCCCCAGCGGATCTTCCATCAGCACGATCGGATAGCGCTCGCAGAGCGACGCCAGGTAATCAATAAAGGCCGTGGTCGTCAGCGTCCGCCCTTCCGCCGCCAGGTGATAGCGGCCATCTTTAAAGAACATCTCGGCCGCGATGTCCATGCTCAAGCCGACGTCCACGCCCGGCTCATAGCCCGCTTTGCCGATGGCTTCCAGCAACAGCGCCAGCCCCTGCTCATTGGAGCTCAGCGGCGGCAGAAATCCCCCCGTGCCGGAAACGCCGGTGCCGATCCCGCGCGCCATCAGCAGGGCTTTCAGCGCCATATGCACGTTTTTACCCACCTGCAGCGCCGCTTCAAGATGCGCCGCATTCAGCGCGATCACCTGATAATCCTGAAAATCGCAGTTGCCGTCGCCATGCATGCCGCCGGACAACATCGAGAAAATGGGCTGCGGCATGGATTTCGCCTGCCCGCGGCTGACGTAATCGCACAGCGACTGATTGCTGTGCACTGCCGCCGCATTCGCCACCGCCAGCGACACGCCGAGGATCGCATTGGCCCCCAGCCGGCTTTTGTTGGCGGTGCCGTCCAACGCTATCAGCATGCGGTCTATCTCGTCTTGCGCATAGGGCGACATGCCGCGCAGCCGCGGCTTAATCACGGTGTGCACGATGTCTATCGCCCGCAAAACGCCCTGCCCGCTGAAGCGCCGCGGATCGTTATCACGCACCTCGATCGCCTCATGCTTGCCCTTGGAACACCCCGTTGGAATGATGCTGCGGCCACGCTTGCCGCTGTCCAGCACCACTTCGACCTCCAGCGTAATGTCCGCGCGTGAGTCAAACACTTCACGCGCGCGTATGTCCATAATGGTCGGCATGCTAGTGATTCCTTAAGTTTGCTGGCGCGGCCCGGAAGTCTTCAAGGGTGCGCGCAAGTTGCCCGCCGGGCAGCGTCAACGGCGTGAGCACCGCATCGCAATAGAGGCCCCAGCTCGCCAGAATGGCGGAATGCCCGCCCCGCCCCCCCGCGACCACCAGATCGATATCCTGGGCGCTGCGCGTCGCCGGCATGGGATCGCGGCCGGCAAACTGCGCCGGCCTCACGGGCACCAGACCTTTGCCCTGCACGGCGCCAAGCGGGTTATGGATATGTGCGTGCAGATATTCCCGCAGCGCGCTCTTGCTCCAGCCCGCGTTATGCAGCATCTGGGCGTGATCGGGCGTCAGGACAATCAAAATCCGTCCCGGAATGTACGCATTCATGCGCCCCAGGTGGGTGGCGCTGTCGACAATCACGTCGAGCAGGCTGCCCGCCGTTTGGCTCAGAAAATCAACCACGTCGGTCGGCGGTTCCGCCTTCATCAGATACACGCTGGTGGCTTCAGGCCCGAATCGTTCTTCGTTCAAGGTCGGCCAGGGGCTGTTGACCAGGCTTTCCGCAAAACAGTAAGTAAACTCGACCGGCGAGCCGAGGCAGCCCAGATCCGCCTTGCCCGGGTAGGCGCGGCACACGTTGAGGATGGTCAGGTTAACCGCACGGCCAATGGTGGCGTTGGCCCGGAACCCCGGCCCCATACAGCCCTGGCCGGAACTGATCCCCAGTTCAGCGGCGATCGGCCCGCTGACCAACACCAGATTGCCGCCGTTGTACGAGGTGGTGATGGATTGCTGGAAGTTGAATGCGGGATCGGCCATCGCGCGCAGCGTCGCCGTCACGATAGGTAAGAATGCGGGTTTGCAGCCGGCCAGGATGCTGTTGATGACCACATCGCGCACCCGAATGTCTTTGCCCGAGGGGCCCGCTTCCGGGATCAGCACGGTATCCAGCGGTTCGGGGCAGTAGGCCAGCATGGCGGCAAAACGCGCCGGCGTCGGCGGGATCACCGGCAAACCGTCACCGATAGACTGGCGTTCATACTCCGCCATCAGCGCGTCCAGGCCGTGGTAAGGCATCATGTCCGCCCCGGAATGGCCTCGGTCAAGATCCATTTTCGGATGAAGCGCCGCGGCGGCAGGCCTATCGCCGGCGCCGGTGAGCGCCTCCAGAACGTAAGCGCGCCGGGCGTCAACCTGCCGGCGAATATCGCTGACGGAGCTTGCCTGATAGATGTCGAGACGGCAAATGCACAGCTGCCCCGCTCGATAATGGGCCACGTGCTCGGCCAGATTGTCGCCGGGGGGCGAGGCGATCAATAACGTGGCGACGCCCCTTTTCTCCAACTCGATGGCGAGGATGGTGGTCATCACCGAAGTGCCCATGTCCGCTAACGCCACAACGGCGGCCTGCACCCCTGTTTGCGCCAACTGGTCAGCCAACACGCGGATCTGTGCCGTCATCGTGCCACGCACGGACTGACGAACATGTTCGATGTGATGAATGCCGAGTTCATTCAAGATCGTTTCAAGACGGGTGAATATTTCGCGGTAATGACAGAAGTCCAGCTTGGTATTGTCAAAAAACAGGACTTTGCCATCCCGTAATGCCTGCAGACTGGGGCGCGGCGCCAACTGTAATTCGTAAAAATGGTTCTCTCCACGCGGATCGAAAATAGCTTCGGCCAACTCATTGTTCATCATTATCATTGTTCACCCTGAGGTTTTCGGGATGAAAATAGTAGCAAGCCGTCTAAATGACGAAATATAAGAAATACGCCAGTTAATTGCCAAAGTCCGCCAAGCTAAGACCGCCTGCCGCGCTTTCACCTTTTCATCGGCGGGCATTTGCTTTACTCTGGGGCGGCGTATTTCCGCCCGCCGCGCGTTTTGGACAGACTACCATGCATCGACTCTACACCTACCTTTGCGCTATCCATGCGCTGCCGTCACCGGTGAAAACGGTCAAGACCACGGAAACCCTCGAGCGTTTCCCCGAGGGGGAAAACATGATCGAAGAACGCGAGATCCTTTACACCTTTAATAATGGCGTGCAGGTTTTATATAAAATGGAATCCGATACCTTCCAGTCGGATGATATTTGCCGGGAATGCTGGATAAGTTATGACGTGGTGCATGATGGCGGATACGCCATCTCGCCGCAGAAAAAGCAGTTTTATAACCGCTGCCAGGAAAGTTTCTGGCTGAAAATGCAGGCTGACCGCGATTGAAAATATAACAGCGCCAGCCATTCTCCAACCGGCGCTTTATTGATCCGTTGGCTAACCCGCCTCGATGGCGATATCTTCACCGTCGATCGCCACCCGTTGACCGTGCTTGAACAGCGCCAAGACGTCCTCGTCGAAGCGGTCAAAAATGGGGATGTCTATCGCCATCGCCGACTCAAACAGAATCGGATCTGCGTGATTGCAAATAATTGCCGCCGGGGCGTTGCCCTGCTGAAACGCCTCGTAAATTAAAAACGGCGCCATGGTTCCCCCTTTGCCGCCCGGGCACACCAGCGCCTTGCCCGCCAGCGACTCGCCATAGCGCGGATGATGCGGGATCAGCAGCGCCCCGGTCTGAGGATCAAAGTCGCCGATAAACGAAAACGCCTGTTCGACGAGAAACACCTCGGCAACCACCCAACCAGGGTTCAGCGGTCTGGCCTGTAATTTCATGCGGTCACCTGCGGTGTGAGAGGGGTGGAGTCAAGCAATGACCGGATGCAGCATTCGATGTCCGCAACGCCTACGGAGAGGCGTTTCTGGTTCAGCTGCGAGATGTAATGAGCGGCTTTCATCGACGACGTCATAACGGCGTTCACCTGCGCGGGTATAGGAGAGTCGGGAATGGTAGACATGCAGGCGCTGACCATGACACCGCCCGCACGCTCAATGGCCGCCACATAGCCCATTTCCCTGGCGAGCTGATATTGCTGATGCGCCAAGCCAATCCACAAATGTTTATGGCGCGGGATCTGCCGCCCGGCCAGTAGCTTAGCGAGTAAACGGATCTCCTGAATGCTGAGGTGCGGGCACCCCAGCACCACCATATCGGTCGCCGCCACCTCCCGCTGCGCCGTCACGCCGGCCAGTGGCGACAACAGGGGCCCCCCCGCCCCGCTCTGCGGCGCATAAAGCGCCAGCGAGCGCCGCAGGATCTCGCGATCGACCGAGATCTTTTTCACCGGGCGGCGCCCGCCTAGCGCTTCTTTCAGCGTGCCGGCTTCCGGCGTGACCCCGAGAACATGACAGACCCCCACGGCCCCCGTGACCGTCAGCGGGATCATGATCTGCTTGAGAAAGTCCATGCCAAGTTCACGATCGATGCCGTCGATCACGATATTGTGCGATTTGGCCTGCGCCCCCAGGTAATAGCCGATCGCGCTGAGCTCGGTTTTTGAGAGCCGATTCGCATCGAGGCCGTCAAACGTGACCGATACCTCCGCCAGCCGGTTGCTCTCCAGGAACAAACCATAATAAGGCGAACGCCCCGTAATGGCCGCCGCCAGCGTAAGCAGCGCCCCGTCTCGATTGCAGCGCGCACCGATCGTCGAATTCACCAATACCTGGCCACCGGAACCGATCCAGGAGACGTAGTCGCCTTTTTTCGGCAGGCTGCCCACCATCGCCGGGTAGCAGGTGTAGGTTTGGTTAAAGCCCTTCTCCGCGAACAGGGCCGCCCGGCGTTTCACATCGGGCAGTTTCGTCTGCGCATACTGCGTATCGATACCCATCGCTGGCCAGGCGCTGGGGCAAAGCGCCGACATGTGGGGATGCAAGGTGGTCATGACCGGCAGTGTCTCCACCCCCTCCGTCAGCGTTTCCAGCAGCCCCAAGGGTATATTGGGAATAACGTGTGCGCTGGCGATATTGACCAGCTTCGGCGCGCCAAAAGCGTTCGAGAAATTGACGAGCACCTGCATGCACTTTTGCGCGCCTGGCCCGGCCGCGCCGGCAAGATATGCCCGATCCGTTTCGGTGAGTTGCATAAGTCACTGATTCCTTGGAAGGAGCCCCAGAGCGGCCCCTGCAATATTGAGCGTGACGAAAAATTAACACCACAAACAGAATGGAAATATCAATAATCAGAAGATTAATAACAATAAGCGGCCAACTTGCGCCACGGCGATGCGCTATAGTTGGAAGCACAAACCACCGGGAGATGCCATGCAGATAAGACCTTACCAAGAGGCCGATCGCCCCTTCTTGCGCACGCTATACCTGGCATCGCGCAAGGCGGCGTTCGGTTGGCGCGATACCTCAAACTACCAGTTGGAAGATTTCGACAGCGCGACGCTGGGCGAAGCGATTTGGGTGGCGGAAGACGGCGGCACGCTGCTGGGATTCGTCTCCGTCTACCGCGAAGACAACTTCATTCATAACCTGTATGTCGATCCCCATCAGCCGCCGCGCGGCGTCGGCAGTGCGTTGCTGCAGGCGGCACAAGCTACCTTCACCGCCACCGGCTCGCTGAAATGCCTGGTGAAAAATGAAAAGGCGCTGGCGTTCTACCGCAAGCACGGCTGGCGCGTCATCTCTACCGGCAACGACGGCGAAGAAGATTATTACCTGATGCATTCGCCGGTTCGTTAGCGCCGCATGTCCTGTCACAGAATCCATTAACGATAATGGATTTCATTACCATTTAGGCATACCCTTCTTTGCTTCTCTCGATGAACTTTGCAAGGAAGGTTATGCAACATCAAACGGATACTCGCTTCCCCGATGCTGCGGCGGCAGACTACGATCGCCGTATTCTGACCCTGGTGCCCGGCTATCAGTTTGCCCAGGCGCTGCTGACGGCGACGCTCGTGCAGACGCTGCCGAATGACGCCACATTGTTGTTGGCCGGTTGCGGCACCGGCAGCGAACTGGAGGCGCTGGCCGCCGCCAACGTAAGCTGGCGTTTCAGCGCCGTGGAACCCTCCGCCGGCATGCTGGCGGCCGCACGCGCCAAGGCCGAAGCCGCAGGTTACACACAGCGGGTGAGCTTCCAGCCAACCCTGCTGCAACAAGCGCCGCAAACTCGCCACGACGCGGCGGTGTGCTCATTGGTGCTGCACTTTATCGCCGACGATGGCGCAAAACTGGATTTCCTGCGGCAGTTGGCACAGCGTCTCTCCCCCGCCGCACCGCTGCTGCTGTTCGACTATCAACCGGAGGGCCTGCCCGCCAGCCACTACCAACACTGGCTGCAAAGCACCGGGCATTCGGCGGCGCAGGCGCAGGAAACGATCGAACGCATCCGCCGTAACTGGCACCCGATGACGGCGGCGCGTAGCCGTCTCCTCCTGGCGGAAAGCGGCTTCACCGCGCCTCAGGCGTTGTGCGGTGCGCTGGGGTTCCAGCTTTCACTGCTCCACCGCCGCAGCTGAGCCCGGCATCCGGCGCAGCGTCAGCCACCAAAACAGCAACGCGCTCAGGCTGACGCCAGCACCCAGCCAGCAGACGCCGCGCCAGCCCGCCCAGGCGTACATATGGGTGCCGGCAAAGGCGCCCAGCCCGCTGCCGACGGCGTAAAACAACATGTAGCAGCCCACCAGGCGGCTGTGCGACTGAGGGTGGGCGCTGAAGATCATGCTCTGGTTCAGTACGTGGATCGCCTGCCCCGCCAGATCCAACAACACAATGCCCGCCACCAGCCAAGCCAGGCCGCTGCCGAGCAAACCGAGCGGCAGCCAGGCCAGCGTCAACAGCAGCAGACACACGCCGCTGGCCGCCTGCCCCAGCCCGCGATCCGCCAGATGCCCGGCGCGCACCGCCGCCAGCGCCCCCACCGCGCCGACCAGGCCGAACGCCCCCACCGCCGCATGCGTGAAGTTGAACGGCGCCTGGCTCAGCGGCAACACCAGCGAACTCCAAAAGAGGCTGAAGGCGCCGAACATCAGCAGCGCCAGCATGCCGCGAATTTGCAGCGTGCGATCATGCCGCAACAGGGTCAGCATTGAACACAGCAAGGCGGGATAACTCAGCGTGCTGGGAGAGGTGCGCGGCGCAGGCAGCAATCGCGACAGGATCGGCAGCAGCACCAGCGTCACCCCAGCGGAAAAGAAGTACACCGTGCGCCAGCCGCCGACGTCCGCCAGCGCGCCGGACAGGGTGCGCGCCAGCAGCAGCCCCAACACCACGCCACCCTGCGCTGCACCGACCACCCGTCCGCGCTCCTGCGGCGCAGCCAGTGCGGCGGCGAAAGCGATCAGTCCCTGCGTCATGGCGGTGCCCAGTAACCCCACCAGCAACATGCCCGCCAGCAGCCAAGGCGCGCCGTGCGCCCACCCCACCAGCAGCAGCGCGCCGATCAGCCCCAGCTGTTGCCCCGCCAGCAGCCGATGCCGGTTCAGCCGATCCCCCAACGGCACCACCAACAGTAGCGCCAGCGCACAGCCCAGTTGGGTCACGGTGATCACCATACCGACCGCCGCCAGACTGATGGAAAAATCACGGGCGATGGCGTCCAGCAGCGGCTGCGCATAGTAAACGTTGGCCACGCTAAAGGCGCTGGCGGCGGCCAACAGCAGCACCAGGGAGGCCGGCAGGCGCCCCAGCGCCGCACAAGGAGGATCCAGCAGTTTGTCGCTCATGCACACCTCAGACTGGTTTCATTATTAAACCCAATGAACTTTAGGCGTGGAGGTTTTATAATGCAACCAGAATGTGCAGCTGGAGATAACCGCCGTGAAACGTAAAAGCCTGGAAGACGCGCCCTGCCCGGTGGCGCGCACGCTGGATGTGATTGGCGACTGGTGGTCGCTGCTGATCGTGCGCGACGCCTTCGACGGCGTCACCCGTTTCAGCGAGTTTCAAAAAGGGCTGGGGATGGCGAAGAATATCCTTGCCACCCGGCTGCGCGCCCTGGTGACGCACGGCGTGCTGGAGATCGTGCCCGCCGCGGACGGTAGCGCCTATCAGGAATATGTGCTGACCGAGAAAGGCCGCGCGCTGTTTCCGGTGATCGTCGGCCTGCGCCAGTGGGGGGAGGATCATCTGTTCGCCGAGGGAGAACCGCATTCGACGCTGGTGGAAAGCGACAGCGGCCGCCCCGTACCGCGCCTGACGCCGATCGGCAGCGCCGGGCAGACGCTGACCCCGCTCAATACCCGGGTGGTGAAGGTATGAAGGGTCTTAATAAGGCCTGCGTTACCTTGCGCTATTGCATCTATTCTCGAACAGCTTCCGCAATCCCCTGCGGGTAATGTATAGTCCGCGTTTTACGGAGATCCCATGCTGACTAACTCATCCATTCGTCTGAACAAATACATTAGCGAGAGCGGCATCTGCTCACGCCGCGACGCCGATCGATACATCGAACAGGGCAACGTTTTCATCAACGGTAAACGCGCCACCGTTGGCGCTCAGGTATTTGCCGGCGATGTCGTGAAGGTTAACGGCCAGCTGATCGAACCGCGTAATGAAGAAGATCTGGTGCTGATTGCGCTGAACAAACCGGTCGGTATCGTCACCACCACCGAAGACGGCGAACGCGACAACATCGCCGACTTCGTCAACCACAGCAAACGTATCTTCCCGATCGGCCGTTTGGACAAGGATTCGCAGGGGCTGATCTTTCTGACCAACCACGGTGACCTGGTCAACAAGATCCTGCGCGCCGGCAACAATCACGAGAAAGAGTATCTGGTGACGGTCAACAAGCCGGTGACCGACGAGTTTATTCGCGGCATGGGCGCCGGCGTGCCGATGCTGGGCACGGTGACCAAAAAGTGCAAGGTGAAGAAAGAGGCGCCTTTCGTGTTCCGCATCACGCTGGTGCAAGGGCTGAACCGCCAGATCCGCCGCATGTGCGAACACTTCGGCTACGAGGTCACCAAGCTGGAACGCACGCGCATCATGAACGTCAGCCTGAAAGGGTTGCCGCTGGGCGAGTGGCGCGATCTGACCGATGACGAGCTGATTGAGCTGTTCAAGCTGATCGAGGGCTCTTCGTCCGAGGCCAAGCCGGCGAAGAAAGCCCCGGCCAAATCCGCCCCGGCGAAAAAGCCGAGCGCCGGTGGGCCAAAAGGCGCCGACAAAGCCGCTGTGCCGGCCGGCCGCAAACGCTTTACCCAACCAGGGCGCAAGAAAAAAGGGCGTTAATCCCCCGCTCGCTCTCGCCAAGCCCACCCACCATGGCGCGGGCTTTTGCATCATAAAAGTCCGTCGCAAGCCGCCACTGAGCTCTCACCATAAAAAAGGCCCGCATCAAGCGGGCCTGTAAGTACCAGAGAAGTCTAGAGGAAAAATCAGAACGACCAGCGCAAATTGGCGTTGACCGAATTGACGCGGGTATCTGCGCCAAATTGCCCCTGATAGCCGACATCCAGCGTCGCGGCGCGCGACAGCTTCACGCTCACGCCGATATCGCCCACCATCACGTTGTCATCCACGGCCTGGCCCTGCGTGACGAACGCGTCGCTGCCGGCAAACGCCATGCGCGATGAGGTGTTCTTATCGCCGTAGGCATGCTGCCAGCCGAGCGAGCCGTAAAGGCTGACGTTCTTCGGCAGTTCGGTCACGCCGCGCACCCCGAGCGTGGAGTAGAAGGTGTTCATCGTTTCATTGCGCACGCTCAGCGCCGCCGCGCCGCCCGACTCCTGGAAGCTGTCGGTATGCAGGCGGATGTAGCTCAGATTGATGAACGGTTCGATGTTCATCTCAGGCTGGCCGAAACGGTAACCCGCTTCGGTGAACGCCAGCAATGAGTTGGCGTCGTAATCCGACTTCAGCCGATCCGAGAAGCCGCTGAAATCGACGTTGCGCTTACCTTCAATCTTGTGCCAGGTGTAACCCAGCGCGCCGCGCAGCGAGAACGCATCCTGCTGCCCTGCCGCATACAGGCCGAGGTGGTAGTTCTCGGTATCGGCCTTGGAACGGCGGCTGTCGACGTCATAATCGCCGCGGCTGTAGCCGAAGTAGCCGCCGATGCGTACGTTATGATCGGTCAGCTTGCGATCCGCCCCCAACAGGAAGCCGGTGGTATTACCGTCCAGCTTGCCCACGTTGCCGTTGCCGCTGTTTCTGCCCCAGGAGCTGAAGGTCTGCCCCCAGACGCCGCTGTTTTGCGCCGGCGCCGGTTGCACCAGCGACATCGCCAACGGCGGCACCGGCAGGCTGTCGTTGTCGAACAGGCGCAGCATGCGCTGGTTCAGCACGTTGAACAGCTGGGTGCTGCCGGCGATCAGGTTAGACTGCATCGACGGATAGACTTCGCCGGACAGCTGATTGAACGCCTCGCGCGCTTCCGGCGCGCTCAGCAGCAGCAGCGAGTTATACAGCGCCAGCGAAGGGCCGCTCTGCGTCAGCGTTGAGAGCGCACCGGCGGTATTCCATTGGTTGCCGCTCTCGGCCACCGTTTGGAAAATGCCCGGTTTGCCGCTGCCCGGATTCTCACCGCCTGGGTTTTCACCCCCCGGATTCTCGCCCCCCGGATTTTCACCGCCTGGGTTTTCCCCGCCCGGATTCTCGCCCCCTGGATTCTCACCGCCTGGGTTTTCCCCACCCGGATTCTCGCCGCCTGGATTTTCACCGCCCGTATCTTTCTGCGCGATGGTCAGATCGACGGCGTTGGCACTGTGGTTCAACGCCACATCGAGGAAAGCAGACTTGGAGACCGCCGCCGCGAACTGGCCATCAATGCCGCCGTCCGAGGTCAGAATGCGGTAGCTTTGGCCGGTTTTATAGCTGGTTTGCGGATCCAGCGCCGTAACCTGCACCTTGGCCCGATCGCTGATGGTGGTTTTGCCCGCCACCAGCAGCTGGTCACTGCGGCCGTCGCCGGCGATATCGACGTCGTAGAAGGATTCGCCGATAAAGTTCAGGTAGCGTTTCAGCGTCAGCGTGCCGATATTGCCGTCGCCGGGCGAGATATGGCCGCCGGACTGGATCTCGGTCTGGCCCAACGTGCCGTTGCCGCCCAGCGTGCCGCCGGCCTTGATCGAGGCGGCGCTGCTGTAGCCCTGCCCGTTATTGACGTCGGAGCCCGCCGTCGCGTTGAGGATCAGTGTGCCGCCGTTCTCGGCACCGAGAGTTTGGATCTCGAAGATATCGTCTTCTTTCTGGGTATTGATGTCGCTGGCGATGATGAGCTTGCCGCCGCGCGCGGTGACGTTGGCCTGCAACTCAGTGAGATCGCCGTTCAGCGTGGTGTGCCCGGCGGTGTTGATCACCTCGCCTTCGCCGCTCATCTTGTTGCTGAAAACGTAATTGCCGTCGGTATGGTTAAAGTACACATAGCTGCGGAACAATCCGCCCCGCAGGGCGATCGCCGTCTGGGCATCGATGGCTCCAGCAGCGCCCGCCGCGCCGAGCGTCGGCTCGGTCAATCCGGTGCCGGTATCCATGTTGCCGCGGCTGCCGATAATCAGCGCGCCGCGGTTCGAGCCGGAGCCGGTCTTGCCCAGCACCACTTCGTTGGCGCCGGCGGAGAATGTCCCGCCGTCCATGACCGCCAACACGCCGTTGCCGTAATCGCCGACGTTGACGCTGCTGCCGCTGGTAAAGCGCGAGCCGCTGCCGGCGACCACCAGCTCGGCGGTTTTACGCGCGCCGGAGACGCCCGCCACCTGAATATTACCGACGTTGACCACGCCGCCGTTCAGCACATCCAGATCGCCGTAAAGCGTGAGCGCGCGGCCAACGTTCCACTGGGAATTGGCCCCCGTGACCGTGGCTTTCGGGCTCAGCGTATCGGTCTCGTTCGGCCCGCTGCCATTACCGATGCGCGCGTCAAAGGCGGTGTTCAGCACCGCGCCGTCTTCAATCGCCAGCGTGGATCGCGCCCCTAAGTCGGTGCCGACGCTGAGAAAATTGCTGGTGACGCGGGAACCCGCGCCGGTGGCGATCAGGTGGCTGTCATAGCCACGCGTGGTACCGACCACGATCTCTTTTGCGCTGGCCAGCGCGCCGTCTTCAACCCGCAAGGTGCCCCGCCCCAGATTCAGGCCGCCGCGCAGTACGAACTGATCGTTCACCGCGTTCAGCTCGGCGTTCGGCCCGCGGACCGTGACCAGGCTGTCATGAATTTGGCCGTTGAACATCCGGCCGATATTGATGTTATAGGCGCTGATCTTGCCATTATCGATCAGCAGGTTGCCGCTTTGATTACGGCCGACGTAAACGTCCCCGGTGTAGGCCAATGATTCGGTAATGCGTGAGTCGCCGTCAAAAATGGCATCGTCTGCACGAGCGAGATCGGCGGGCGCCAGCATCAACAACGGCGCGGAAAATAGAGCGAGGTAAAGTTTGGAAAGCGGCGTTTTAACCGCTAAAGGGTGCGATGTCTTGTCATTCACGGGCTATCTCCGTACTCATTAGCGTGATGTCGCGGAATTTATTGTTATCGAGAAACTCAATGCGCTAGAGGAGGTATGAGGCGTTATTCCGCGCACGCCGGTTTATTGATCGTCGAAGCAAAAGCTTATTGCCCCCCGGCGCTGGCGCTCCGACGATGGAAAACCAAGAAGCGGTAATACCGCCCCCAAAGCGAATTATTTATGCGTGACGACCGGCGTACAGGTCGGCGCGCTCAGCGATGGCGAGGAACCTAAAATTCCCGGCATCATCAACGACGAGCAATCGAAAATTCGGCCCTTTTCCGTGGTGGCGCGATATGAAAGTTTTTGCCCGCCCAGCGCATCCGGCTGCGCGCCATTGACGTTGGTCACGGTAATTTCGTCCGATGAGCCGAGGCCCAACATTTTGGCGGTTTCCGCCTGCAGCAGCGGAATGGCCTGATCGGTTTTCAGGGTGGAACAACCGGCTAGCATCATCGTAACGGTTAAAGCGATAAGTGGTTTTTTCATAAATTATCCTTTATAACCAATCAGTTGAATTTATTGATTGGCTTTATGTTTTCTCTTATCCAAATCCTCGAATAATATATTTCCCTTTCCTAAACGAAAAAACCCTCCTAAAGTAGGGAGGGTTGATAATAATTCATCAGACCTATCTGATATTTGAAGGCGAAAGGAGAATCCTTTGGGGCAGGATTATGCGTTGGTCGTTGATGACCATCCATTGGTAGCAAGCGGCATCGCTAATTTTCTCAGCACGCATTGCCGATTCAAACAGGCGCATGTGGTGACCAATGAGGAAAATTGCTACCGTCATATTAGGGAAAATGGCCCACCGCGTTTACTGGTGATCGATTTCTGGCTCTCTTCCGCTACGGCGTTGAAATTACTTAAGGAAGTCAAACAGCTTTATCCCCAGGTGCGAATACTGGTGGTGAGCGGCGACGAGAATAACGATATCTGGCAGAAAGTGCATAATGCCGGCGGGCACGGATTTATATTAAAAAACGAGCCACCTGAATTATTCGCCAAGGCAGTTTTTGCGCTAAATGACAATCAGGAGTGGTTCCCCGAAGAGAATGAAACCATCGCTAAAAAAAACCACGATCATTTAAATAAATTCAATTTAACACCACGGCAAATTGACGTGTTAAATATGATGCTGCGCGGCCTGCCAAATAAAAGGATCGCAGCGCAGCTGTCTATTTCCGAGCCGACCGTCAAAGAGCATATCAGCAATATCTTGAAAAAGATCGGCGTCAACAGCCGGGTGGAAGCCATCACGCTGTTGCACGGCAAGCGGGAGCCGTCGTCATGAGGTTTTTCCAGAATTTACAAAATGATGGCATTTCGTCGCGCGCGCAGATCCGCCTGCTGGATAACACCTTCATGCGGTTGGTGTTCAGCTTTACCGCCGTGCCTTTCGTCGGCATCCCTTTCGCCATCTGGATTTATTTGCTGGGCGATGAGCTCGGCCCAACCATTACCTGGATCATCGTTTACCTGCTATGCGCCGTGGCGATCCGAATAGGGTACCGCCGCTATCAGCGCGAGGCTAAAGAAAATGATGAAGACACCGTGCTGCGCCGCTGGCTGCCGCGCATTAATAAGGTGGCCTTTATTCACGGGCTGGGGATCTCCTCACTCTATTTAATTACCCCACAGACCCATAACTTTGACTTTTTTCTGCTGCTCAATATCAGCATCGCCGCGATCGTCGCCGCCAACGCCACGCACCTGACGCCGGTCATCAGCACCTTTACCCGCTTTTTCTTCGCTTCCTGGGGGCTGCTGAACATCGGCATCATCTGGCGGCTGGAAGACGTGATGTTCATCGTGCTGATGCTGAACTTGCTATACGGCTTCGCCATTTACCGCCACGCGTTAACCTCGCATGCGTTCTTTATTCAGCAGGCGCTGCTCGAAGAACAAAGCTCGCGCCTGGCGGAGCAGTTCCGCCAGGCCAAAGAAGAGGCGGAACAGGCGCTGCTGGATAAGAACCAGTTCCTGACCACCGCCAGCCACGACCTGCGCCAGCCGGTGCACGCCATGGGTTTTCTGATCGAAGCCATCATCCACAAAAACCGCGACGACAGCCTGACGCCACAGCTGCTGGATCTGCAGCAGAGCGTGCGTTCGGTGCATTTGATGTTCAATTCGCTGCTCGATCTCAGCAAGATCGAATCCGGCAACGTGCGCACCGCCGCCACCCATGTGGATATCGGCGCCCTGCTCGACTCGGTGATCACCCTGTTCCGCGAAGAGGCCAACAGCCGCACCCTGGCGCTGCGCACCTGGCGGCCCAAACGGCGCATCAGCGTGATGGGCGACCCGCTGCTGGTGCGGCAATCGCTGATCAACCTGATCCAAAACGCCCTGCGCTACACGCAACGGGGCGGCGTGCTGATCGCCATCCGCCCGCGCGGCGCCGAGTGCCTGGTGGAAGTGTGGGACACCGGCGTGGGCATTGCCGACGAAGAGAAAAGCAAAATCTTCTCCCCTTACTACCGCCCCGAGCTGGCGTGGAAGATAGACAGCGCCGGCCACGGGCTGGGGCTGGCGGTGGTGGCGCGCTGCGCCAAGCTGATGAAGGTGAAGTACGGCATGCACTCCGTCGAAGGCAAAGGCTCGCGCTTCTGGATGCGCTTCACGCAATACAGCGGCGAAGATAAAGCGCCGGAAACCGCCGCCGCCTACGACAACACCGCCACGCCTACCCGCTATGCGCCGCTGCGAGGCGCCTGCCTGGTGGTGGACGACGATCCCTTGGTGACCTCCGCCTGGGAGAGTCTGATGAGCACCTGGGGCATCACCGTGCGCTGCGCGGCCTCCGCTGAGGAAGCCTTCGCCATCGTCGACGGCGGCTTCACGCCGTTCGCCGTGCTGTGCGACCAGCGCCTGCGCTCCGGCGAGAGCGGCTTCGACATCCTGCAGGCGCTGTTCGAACGCCTGCCGGACGTAAGCGGTGCGATGGTCAGCGGCGAGTTCAACTCGCAGATATTGCAAGAGGCCGAGCAGGAAGGCTATCTGGTGCTGCGTAAGCCGCTGGAGCCGGCCAGGCTGCATGCGCTGCTGACGCAGTGGGGGGCCGGCTAGCGCGATGCGGTACCTTAGCGGGCAAGATGGCGCAGCAGGCTTTCAAGGTTGCGCTCCCCCTCCGGGGTTTGCGCCCCGGCCTTCAGCCCGCCGCGAATCAACTGTTCCGCAGCCGGGCGGGCAAACAATCCCGCCCAGGCGTCGTGCTCGCGATAAAAACCAGCCTGCAAATCCGGTGCGGGCATCGCCTGTTTGGCCGCTGCAATCACGCCCTCAGGCAGTGCCGCGATATTGCGCGCTAGCCGATCGACGAAATCATCCAGCTCGGCGGCAGGCAAGGCGCGGTTAATCCAGCCATACCGCTCTGCGGTAGCGGCATCGATAAGGTCGGCGCCCAGGATCACTTCCAGAGCGCGGCCGCGAGTCATTCGGCTCGTCAGATACTGCGTCGCGCCACCGCCGGGCGTAATGCCCATCAAGGCTTCGCACTGGGCCAGCCCCGCCAGCTCTTGTGCGGCGAAAGCCATATCGGCCGCCGCAACAAACTCGGCCCCGCCGCCGCGCGCCAGCCCGCTCAACTTAACGAGAGTGACCTGCGGCTGGCTGCGAAGCAGTTCGCCAAACGCCTGGAACGGATTTAGCCCCTCCGGCGCGTTGCTCGCCAGTTCGTCGAAAGCGTGCGGCTCATCGATCAAGGTCATGTCGACGTGAGCGATGAAAAACGCTGGGTTCGCGCTCTGGAACACCAACACGCGCGTATCCGGATCGTCACGCACCGCCAGCAATAAACGGCTGATTTCCGACATCAGCGCCACATCAAGCACGTTTACCGGCGGGTTATCGATAGCGATGGTCATCACGCCGTGCGCATGAGACAGCCTGAGTTTGCTGAAATCTGTATCTGTCATCTCAATGTCCTTTTACCTGGGGGGATAAGTGCGGGTTTTTCGCGCCATGTGTCGAATGGTATACTTTGCATACCTGGCGTCAATTACGCACCTTAAGCATCCCAGGGATGCAGGAGGATACCGATGGAAAAGAACGACCTTGTTTACCGCGCTGACTGCCCAAGCCGCATAGTGCTCGATCAGATTGCCGATAAATGGTCCATGATGGTGCTGGAAGTGCTGCGCGAGCCGCAGCGCTTCAACGCCATCAAGCGCCGTTTGGACGGCGTCACGCAACGCGTGCTGACCCAGACGCTGCGCAAGCTGGAACGCAACGGTATGGTGCATCGCAAAGTGTTGGATGGGCGGGTGCTTGGCGTTGAGTATTCGCTGACGCCGCTTGGCAAATCCCTGCAGGGGCCGTTCTCGATACTGTTCGACTGGACGTTGGGGAATATCGAGGCGATTCAGGAGTGCCAGCGCAAGTATGATGAGCAGGACGAGTGATGCGGTCCCCCATAGATAGGTTCAGAGAGATCGAGCATGGCCCGTTCTTTTTAACGTAACCGATGGTCCCTACTTTCTTCATGCCCCCTGGCGCTATCAATCATACCAAGGTCTGAACATAGGCCATATTTAGACCACAAACGATGTTCGGCTTTACTTATGGTTGGCATCAAGCAGAAAATATTTGGTCATATAAAGAAAAACCCTCTGTAAAAACAGAGGGTTTCAGTCACGTCGGCCTAGTTACGAACAGGCTGTGAAGGGATTAATCATTCCCACTCAATCGTCGCCGGCGGCTTGCCGCTGATGTCGTACACCACGCGGGAGATGCCGTTTACTTCGTTGATGATGCGGTTGGAGACGCGGCCGAGGAAGTCATACGGCAGGTGCGCCCAATGCGCGGTCATGAAGTCGATGGTTTCTACCGCACGCAGGGAAACGACCCAGTCGTATTTGCGGCCGTCGCCCATCACGCCGACCGAACGCACCGGCAGGAACACGGTGAACGCCTGGCTGACTTTGTTGTACAGGTCGGCTTTGTGCAGCTCTTCGATGAAGATGGCGTCTGCGCGGCGCAGCAGATCGCAGTACTCTTTCTTCACTTCGCCCAGCACGCGCACACCCAGACCCGGGCCCGGGAACGGGTGACGGAACAGCATGTCGTACGGCAGGCCCAGCTCCAGGCCGATCTTGCGCACTTCGTCTTTGAACAGCTCTTTCAGCGGCTCGACCAGGCCCAGCTTCATCTCTTTCGGCAGGCCGCCCACGTTGTGGTGCGATTTGATCACGTGCGCTTTGCCGGTGGCGGAAGCGGCGGATTCGATCACGTCCGGGTAGATGGTGCCCTGTGCCAGCCATTTCACCTGCTCTTGCTTGCAGGCTTCTTCGTCGAACACTTCAACGAACACGCGGCCGATGATTTTACGCTTGGCTTCCGGCTCGTCCACGCCCGCCAGCGCGGTCAGGAAGCGGTTTTCCGCCTCGACGTGCACGATGTTCAGGCCGAAGTGGTCACCGAACATTTCCATTACCTGCTTGGCTTCGTTCAGGCGCAGCAAGCCGTTGTCGACGAACACGCAGGTCAGGCGTTTGCCGATGGCGCGGTGCAGCAGCATCGCGGTCACGGAGGAGTCAACGCCGCCGGACAGGCCGAGGATCACGTGGTCTTCACCCACCTGCTCGCGGATGCGCTCGACCGCATCTTCGATGATGGTGGCCGGGGTCCACAGGGCTTCACACTGGCAGATGTCCAGTACGAAACGCTCCAGCATGCGCTGGCCCTGACGAGTGTGGGTCACTTCCGGGTGGAACTGCACGCCGTAGAAGCGTTTTTCTTCGTTGGCCATAATGGCGAACGGGCAGGTGTCGGTGCTGGCGATGGTCACGAAGTCGGACGGGATCGCTGTCACTTTGTCGCCGTGGCTCATCCACACGTCCAGCAGCGGTTTGCCGGCCGGGCTGATGGCGTCTTCGATGTCGCGCAGCAGCGCGCTCTCTTTGACGATTTCCACCTGCGCGTAGCCGAACTCGCGTTCGTTGGAGCCCTGCACATGGCCACCCAGCTGCATCGCCATGGTCTGCATGCCGTAGCACACGCCCAGCACCGGCACGCCGGCGTTGAACACGTAGTCCGGGGCGCGCGGGCTGCCGGCTTCGGTGGTGCTTTCCGGGCCGCCGGACAGGATGATGCCGCTTGGGTTGAATTCGCGGATCTGCTCTTCGCTAACGTCCCAGGCCCACAGTTCGCAGTAAACGCCGATTTCGCGCACACGGCGGGCGACCAGTTGGGTGTATTGCGAACCGAAGTCCAGTATGAGGATGCGATGCTTATGGATATTTTGTGTCATTGAGGCGAATTCCAGCAACAAGAGAAAAAGAGCGAAAATGTGTGTTTCGGGATGGGGCTTGGCGCCCCACCCCGGCCTCTCACTCAGGAGAGGTTAAGGCATTAGCCCATGCGGTAGTTCGGTGACTCTTTGGTGATGGTCACGTCATGCACGTGGCTTTCCTGAATGCCGGCGCCGCTGATGCGCACGAACTCCGCCTTGGTGCGCAGATCGTCGATGGTGGCGCAGCCGGTCAGGCCCATGCAGGAGCGCAGGCCGCCCATCTGCTGGTGCACGATGGCTTTCAGCATGCCTTTATAGGCCACGCGGCCTTCGATACCTTCCGGCACCAGTTTGTCGGCGGCGTTATCGGTCTGGAAGTAACGGTCGGAAGAGCCTTTGGACATCGCGCCCAGCGAGCCCATGCCGCGGTAAGATTTGAACGAGCGGCCCTGATACAGCTCGATTTCGCCCGGGGACTCTTCGGTACCCGCCAGCATGGAGCCGACCATCACGCAGGATGCGCCCGCGGCGATCGCTTTGGCGATGTCGCCGGAGAAGCGGATGCCGCCGTCGGCGATAACCGGGATGCCGGTGCCTTCCAGCGCTTCCACCGCGTCGGCGATGGCGGTGATCTGCGGCACGCCCACGCCGGTCACGATACGGGTAGTACAGATAGAGCCAGGGCCGATACCGACTTTCACCGCGCTCACACCGGCTTCAGCCAGCGCTTTGGCGCCCGCTGCGGTCGCGACGTTGCCGCCGACGATCTGCAGATCCGGGTATTTGGCGCGGGTTTCGCGAATGCGCTGCAACACGCCTTCGGAGTGGCCGTGCGAGGAGTCGATCAGCAGAACGTCAACGCCCGCTGCCACCAGCGCGTCAACGCGCTCTTCGTTGCCGGCGCCGGCGCCAACCGCCGCGCCTACGCGCAGACGGCCGTGCTCGTCTTTACAGGCGTTCGGCTTACGTTCCGCTTTCTGGAAGTCTTTAACGGTGATCATGCCCAGCAGGTGGAAGCTGTCGTCCACCACCAGCGCTTTCTCTACGCGCTTTTCGTGCATCTTCTGCAGCACCACGTCGCGTGCTTCACCTTCTTTCACGGTGACCAAGCGATCTTTCGGCGTCATGACTGCGGTGACCGGCTGGGTCAGATCGGTCACGAAACGCACGTCGCGGCCGGTGATGATGCCGACCAGCTCGTTGTCTTCGGTAACGACCGGGTAACCGGCGAAGCCGTTGCGCGCGGTCAGCTCTTTCACTTCCTGCAGCGTGGTGGTCGGGGTAACGGTCTGCGGGTCGGTGACTACGCCGCTTTCATGTTTCTTCACGCGGCTGACTTCTTCAGCCTGACGCTCGATGGACATGTTTTTGTGGATGAAGCCCAGGCCGCCTTCCTGCGCCAGCGCGATGGCCAGGCCGGATTCGGTAACGGTATCCATGGCTGCGGACAGCATAGGGATGTTCAGGCGGATGGTTTTGGTCAGTTGGGTGCCGAGCTCTGCAGTGTTAGGCAGAACCGTGGAGTGGGCTGGAACCAGGAGGACGTCGTCAAACGTCAGAGCTTCTTTAGCGATACGTAGCATGGGCAATATCTCACCAGGGTGGGCTGTGAAAAAGATAAAATATTGCCGCGGCATTATACAGAGCGGAATCGGTTGCCTCCAGCACTTTCTTACAAAAAGTCTTGATTACCTTTTTCAGCCATGTAGTATCGACCAATTAAGTGATTGTTTTGAAATTTGATCTGGGTCACATGACGCTACCTGTTTCGCCTTCCATTTTTACCGTAAGCCGCCTCAATCAGACGGTTCGCCAACTGCTGGAAATGGAAATGGGGCAGATTTGGCTCTCCGCCGAGATCTCCAACCTCTCCCAGCCCGCCTCCGGCCACTGGTATTTCACGCTGAAAGACGACCGCGCCCAGGTGCGCTGCGCGATGTTCCGCAACAGCAACCGCCGCGTCACCTTCCGGCCGCAAAACGGCCAACAGGTATTGGTGCGCGCCAGCATCACGCTGTATGAACCGCGCGGCGACTATCAGCTGATCGCCGAGAGCATGCAGCCCGCCGGCGACGGCCTGCTGCAGCAACAGTTCGAGCAGCTGAAACAGCGCCTGAGCGCCGAAGGGCTGTTCGATCAGCAGTTCAAGCAGCCGCTGCCCGCCCCGGCCAAACGCGTCGGGGTGATCACCTCAGCCAGCGGCGCGGCGCTGCACGATATTCTGCAGGTATTGCAGCGGCGCGATCCGTCGCTGCCGATCGTCATCTATCCCACCTCGGTGCAGGGCGCGGAAGCGCCGATGCAGATCGTGCGCGCCATCGAGACCGCCAACCGCCGCGACGAATGCGACGTGCTGATCGTCGGCCGCGGCGGCGGTTCGCTGGAGGATCTGTGGAGCTTCAACGACGAACGCGTGGCGCGGGCGATCTTCGCCAGCCGTATTCCGATCGTCAGCGCCGTCGGCCATGAAACCGACGTCACCATCGCCGACTTCGTTGCCGACCTGCGCGCGCCGACCCCATCCGCCGCCGCCGAACTGGTCAGCCGCAATCAGCTCGAGCTGTTGCGCCAGCTGCAGTCGCAGCAGCAGCGGCTGGAGATGGCGATGGATTACTACCTGGCGCAGCGCCAGCAGCAGTTCACCCGCATTCACCACCGTTTACAGCAGCAGCATCCGCATCTGCGCCTGGCGCGCCAGCAGACGCTGCTGTTCAAGCTGCAGCGCCGGATGGAAGACGGCATGCAGCAACAGCTGCGCCTGGCCGCCCGCCGCAGCGAGCGCGCCCAGCAGCGGTTGGCGCAGGTGCAGCCGCAGGGCCGCATTCACCGCTACCAACAGCGCGTGCAGCAGCAGGAATACCGTCTGCAGCAGGCGATGGAGCGGCAGCTCAACGCCTACCGCCAGCGCTTCGGCGTGGCCTGCAGCCAGCTGGAGACCGTCAGCCCGCTGGCGACGCTGGCGCGCGGCTACAGCGTGACGCAAACCCCGCGCGGCGAGCTGCTGAAAACCACCAAACAGGCGCAGGTCGGCGAACTGCTGAAAACCCGTCTGCAGGATGGCTGGGTGGAAAGCGAGGTGAAAACCATTACCGTCGCCAAAAAGCCGCGCAAGAAACGCGCGGCCGAATAGCCCCTACTCCAGCGTAAAGCGCTCGCCCGGTTCGCCGTTCACCCACAGCGCGCGCGTTTCGCCTTCCGGCAGGCTGAGCGTCAGCGTGCGCCAGGCCGGGCGAAAACGCCCTTCCGTCGCGATATCCAGCATGATGCGCTGATTGTCGCAGCGCATTTCCCAGCGCAGCCACAGCGCATCGCCCTGCCGCCAACCTTCGCTTTCGCCGTCGTCCTCAAACAACAGCCCGCTGCTCACGCCGCAACCCTTGAGCGGAAACAGCCGCAGCTCGCGCCGATCGTCGGCGGCCACGTCCACATGCGCCAGCCGCTGCGACAACGGCAGCGCCGCCCCGGCGCGCACCAGCAGCGGCAACCGCTCCAGCGGCGCCGCCAGCGTCACCGTCTGGCCACCGCCGAACCACTGGCAGCTGTAGAAGCAGTACCAGCCTTCGCCGTTGTCCGGCAGATATACCGAACGCCGGCGCTGCCCCGGCTCCACCACGCTGGCCACCAGCAGATCGCGGCCGATCAGGAAATCGTCGTTCTCGCCAAAGGTGCGCGCATCCTGTTCGTGGTCGAGGAAGGTCGGGCGCAGCATCGGCTCGTCGTCGGCGCAGGCCTGCCACAACAGGGTGTAGAAATACGGCAACAGCCGGTAACGCAGGTTGATCGCCTCACGCACCGCCGGGGTGGCGCTCGGGTACATCCAGGGCTCGTTGACCGTGGCGTCGTCGTTCCAGGAATGAATGGTGAAACGCGGATGCATCACGCCATTTTGCACCCAGCGCACCAGCAGCTCCGCGTCCGGCTTGTCGCCGGAGAAGCCGCCGACGTCGTGGCCGAGGTTATACAACCCGGACAGGCTCATACCCAGCCCCATGCGGATGTTGTAGCGCAGCGTCTGCCAGCTGGTGCGGTTGTCGCCGCTCCAGGTCTGCACATAGCGCTGCATGCCGGCGCAGCCGGAGCGCGAGATCAGGTACGGCCGCTTCTGCGGCGCGAAACGCTGCTGGGCCTCCATCGAGGCGCGCATCATCAGCAGCGGCATCACCGGGCGAATGTGCTTGATGGCGATCGGCCGCCCGAAGCCATGGCAGCGCGCTTCGCCGTCCCACACTTCGTACTCGTTGTTGTCGTTCCAGGTCGAGTCAATGCCCATCTCCAGCAGCTGCTGCGTGACGCCCTGCTGCCACCAGCGCACCGCCGCCGGGTTGGTGAAGTCGAGGTGCGATCCTTCGTCATCCCAGAAGCTGGAGCGCTCGGGCGCGTCGCTTTGCGAGTCGCGGATAAACAGCCCCTGCGCCGCCACCTCCCGGTACTGCGGGTGATCCTGCAGCAGGCACGGTTTGATGTTGGCCGCCAGCCTGAGGCCGGCGTCGTGAAACGCCTGGCTGAGCAGCTTGGGCTGCGGCACCTTGTCGTAGTTCCAGTTGAACACGTAGCGCTTGTGGTTAATCGAGGTGTAGCCGGACGACAGCTGGAAGGAGTCGCAGGGAATGGCGTGTTGACGGCACAGCGCGATGAACTGCTGCAGCTGTTGCTGGGCGTCCGGCGCGTCGGTGTAGTGCATGGTCGAGCCGCTGTAGCCCAGGCTCCACTTCGGCCCGAAGTGGGTGCGGCCGGTCAGGCGCACGAAGGCCTTGGTGACGTCCAGTACCTGCGGCCCGAGGAACAGGTAGTAATCCAGATCGCCCGCTTCGGCCTGATAGCGACGATAGGCCGCGTGGTAGTTGTCGATCTCGTTGCCCAGATCCAGCCAGCAGCTGCTCAGGTTATCGTAGAACAGGCCGAAGCTCGCCTCCGGCCCGCGGGTGATGGTGAACGGAATGTGTTTGTACAGCGGATCGGTGCTGGCGGCGTTGTAACCCATGGCGTCCAGGTTGCGCATCTCGAAGCGGCGGCCGGTGCGCTCCAGATCGCCGGCTTTCTCCCCCAGGCCGTAATAGCGCTCATCGGCGAAACGCCGCTGGTAGTGCGCCACACCGTCGCCGTGCGCATTGAGCAGGTAGGCGCTGGTCGGCCGATCCGCCGCCAGCGGCCGCCATTCGCCGGCGGCGTTGCAATACTCCCAGGCCAGCCACAGCGGCTGATGCACCGTCACGCGCAGCAGCGGCGTGCTGACCACCAGCCGATCGCCTGCCTGGCGCAGCTGATAGCCCGGCAGGCTGAAACCGGCGACGCTGAGCCGTTCGCGCCCCTCCCAGGGCACATCCTCCTGCGGCGCGATGCTCCAGGTGCGATCCAGCGCCAGCTCACCGTCGCGTTTGATCAGCACGCGGAACAGATCTTTTTCCAGCACGTACAGACAGAAGCGGTGGCGTTCATCGACCAGCAGCTCAATATGCTCGGCATGCTGCGCCACCAACGTCCAGTTTTTCAACGTTTTCATAAGTATTCCACTTAGCTGTGTGAAGGGGTTTTGTTACCGCCGCGCTCGGCGATCAGGGCAATCAGGAACACAGCGCCGATCAGATCGAAGAAGCCCATGGCGATGAACAGCGGGTTGAAGCCGATGGTGTCGGACACCGCGCCGATCAGCAGCGTGAACAGGAAGCTGGCGATCCAGGCGCTGGAGCCGCGCATGCCGTTGACCGTCGCCATCTGGTTTTTATCGAACGACTCCACCACCAGTGCGCTGAGCATGCAGGAGATCACCTGATGGCCGAAGCCGCCGATCGAGATCAGCGCGATCGCCACATAGGGATCCTGGGTGATCGCCACGAACGCCAGCGACACCATCAGGAAGGCGCCGGTCACCGAGCTGGCGACCACCGAGTTGACGCGGCTGCAGCCGAACCACTTGCGGTACAGGGTGGTGAGATAACCGCTGGCGACGCTGCCGATGTCCGCCGCCAGGAACGGCAGCCAGGCGAACATCGCGATCTGTTTCAGATCCATGCCGCGTTCGGTAGCCAGGTACAGCGGCACCCAGAAGCTGAACACCGCCCAGGCCGGCTCGGCGAGAAAGGCCGGGATGGCGATGCCGTAGAATTTCTTGTTCTTGCACAGGCTGGCCAACGAGGTGAGGAACGGCAGCTTCGGCAGCACCGGTTCGTTGTCTTCCCGGATCAGATCCAGCTCTTGCTGGCTGAGGTTCGGGTGCTGCTGCGGCGAGTGGTAGAACAGCCACCACAGCACCACCCAGATCAGCGCCAGCCCGCCGGAGAACAGGAACGCCCCCTGCCAGCCGAAGGAGACATGAGCGATGACGATGATCGGCGGCGCCAGCATGGCGCCGATGGAGAAGCCGACGCCCGCCCAGCCGGCGGCGATCGGCCGCTCCTTCTTCGGGAACCAGTCGGAGATCGCCTTGGCGTTGGCCGGGGTGGCCGCCGCCTCCGCGCCGCCCATGAAGAAACGCAGAATGGCCAGTTGCAGCCAGCTGCCGGCGCCGGCGTGCAGCATGCATACCACCGCCCAAATGCCGGCGCAGATCAAAAAGCCCATCTTCAGGCCGATCACGTCGATCAGCCAGCCGCAGATCGGCTGAAACACCGTGTAGGCCAGCTGGAACGAGGCCACCACCCAGGCGTATTGCTCGGTGCTCATGTTCAGACTGGTTTTCAGCTCCGGCGCCAGAATGCCCAGCGAGTTGCGGGTGATGTAGTTGACCGTGACGCCCAGCAAGAACAGCGCCAGCATCCACCAGCGCAGCGATTTGAACTTGCGCCGGCCGCTCTGCACGACCGCCTGATTGATCTCCACACTCATCGATTCTCTCCCCGCGGCCGCCGGTTACGACGACGCGCGTTTCGGTAGGTACGTTGCGCTATCAAAAAAGGAGCGGTGAAAACGGGTCGGCGCCGTATCGTCGGCCGACGGACAGTCACAACCCCATGATTTATTTTTTGTTTTCTTTTTTGCACACCGTTAAAATTGGACTGACAGGTCGCCAAAATTGGTGTACCAATGCAGACTACTCAGCGATAGCGCACAGCGAAACGGGGTTTTTTGCAAAGATTTTCACAGGCGGGTGAAAAAATAGTCATAATGGCCGGCAAAGCCGGTCAAGATGCTGAAAAGCCGCAGTGAAAATATTCTCACGGATGAATTTGAAGGAGATCACAAAATGAACGGAAAGCTGAAAATCCAGGAGATCGCCCGCCAAACCGGGCTGTCGATCAGCACCGTTTCCCGCGTGCTGGCGGGCAAGGCCAACACCAGCGCCGAGGCGCGCCGCAAGGTGCTGGACTGTGCGCAGCAAAACGGCATTCTGCAGGGCATTTCCAGCGGCCGGCTGATGCTGAACAACGTGATGGTGTTCGCGCCGCAGCGCGCGTTCGACGTGCGCACCGATATCTTCTATTACAAGGTCATTCAGGGCATCGCCGCCGCGCTGATGCAGCACGAGGTGCGCATCCGCTACTGCGGGCTGGAAGAGCAGCACAGCGACGGCGCGCTGTTTCTGGAAAAGATGAGCGATCCGCATACCGAAGCGGCGCTGCTCATCGGCATCGACGACGAGCATATCCACACTCTGGCCGCCGACCTGCACAAGCCGTGCGTGTTGATTAACTGCAGCGATCGGCAGATGCGGCTGGACAGCGTTTCGCCGGATCATCAGCTGATCGGCGACTACTCCGCCAGCTACCTGTTCCAACAGGGGCACAGCCACATCCTCAATCTGCAGTGCCTGCGCCGCCACACCATGGAGCTGCGGCTGGCGGGCATCCGCCAGGCCTACGATCGGCATCACCTGCCGTTCGACGATGGCCGCCATCTGGTGACCACCTCCGGCTTCGGCAGCGAAGAGGCCGAGCAGGCGCTGACCACCTATCTGAACCGCGCCCCGCTGCCGACGGCGATCCTGGCCGGCGGCGACTACATGGCGGTCGGGGCGGTCAAGGCGCTCAATAAACTGGGGCTGAGCGTGCCGGGCGACGTCTCGGTGATGAGCACCGACGGCTTCAACCTGGCGGAAATCCACGACGTGCCGCTGACCTCGGTGCAGGTGCCGCGCGATGAGCTGGGCTACGAGGCGATCCAGCTGCTGCAGCGGCGCATGCTGCGCCCCGACGCGCCGCCGTGCAATCTGCTGCTGCACGGCCGGCTGGCGGTGCGCGCCTCAGTGCGGCGCGTCAGCCCGCACAAGAGCGCGCCGGCGGTGAGCACGCATAACCACAGGCTTTATGACGAGTAGACTACACTTAGGCTCAGTGCATTCATTCGATGAGGTAAAATTTTTGCCTAAGGAGAGCCACTATGTCAGCCCAGCGCATGCGTTCCGTCATTCCTCCCTACATGCTGCGCCGCATCATTGAACACGGCAACGCCCCGCAGCGCGACTGCGCGCTGCACACCCTGAACCACGTGCAAAGCCTGCTCGGCAACAAGCCGCTGCGTTCACCAACCGAAAAGAACGCCAGAGCCGGTGAAGCGATCCGCGATATCTACGACGCCCAAAACGGCACCCAACTGCCCGGCAAACAGGTGCGCAAAGAGGGGCAACCCAGCAACCACGACGTGGCGGTGGACGAAGCCTACGACTACCTCGGCGTCACCTACGATTTCTTCTGGCAGGCCTACCGCCGCAATTCGCTGGACAATAAAGGGCTGCCGCTGACCGGCAGCGTGCACTACGGCAAGGAGTACCAGAACGCCTTCTGGAACGGCCAGCAGATGGTGTTCGGCGACGGCGACGGCGAGATCTTCAACCGTTTCACCATCGCCATCGACGTAGTCGGCCACGAGCTGGCGCACGGGGTGACCGAGAGCGAAGCCGGGCTGATCTACTACCAACAATCCGGGGCGCTCAACGAATCGCTGTCCGACGTGTTCGGCTCGCTGGTCAAGCAGTTCCATCTGCAGCAAACCGCCGATAAAGCCGACTGGCTGATCGGTGCCGGGCTGCTCGCCAAGGGCATCAAAGGCAAAGGGCTGCGTTCGATGTCGGCGCCCGGCACTGCCTACGACGACCCGCTGCTGGGCAAGGACCCGCAGCCCGCCAGCATGCAGGATTATATTCAGACCAAGGAAGACAATGGCGGCGTGCACCTCAACTCCGGCATTCCCAATCGCGCCTTCTACCTGGCGGCAACCGCCCTGGGCGGCTTCGCCTGGGAGAAAGCCGGCTACGTTTGGTATGACACGGTGTGCGACAAAGCGCTGCCGCAAAACGCCGACTTCGCCACCTTTGCCCGCGCCACGGTGAAACATGCGCAAGCGCGTTTCGATCAGAGCGTGGCGGACAAGGTGCAGCAAGCCTGGCATCAGGTGGGGGTGGAATAATGAAACCGCTGCCGACGCTCAATCAGGATACGGTCATTGAGCTGGCGCGCGAGGGAGGCTTCGCCTACATTCCCAAACTGGCGGGCCAGCGCCGCATCGCGCTGGCCGATATCACGCCGGAGCAGCGGCAGCGTCTGAATCAGTTGCTGAACCAGACACTGCCCTATGCGCAGGAAGAAGGCCAACCCGCCTCCCCCGGCTGCGGCGACCAGCGCTACTACCGCGTGCAGATCAACTACACCAGCCCCACCCTGAGCAGCGAGATCGTGCTGCTAATCCCGGAGAGCAGCGCGCCGCAGGCGCTGGTGGATCTGTGGAAAACCGGCCAGGTGGATGAGTGAGGGCTTACAGCGGCTGATAACTGAAATTCACCCGCTTTTTGGAGATCAGCCCGTGCCCGTTCTGGCACAGGTAATCCACCGCCCCGCAGGCTTTCAATTCTTGCAGCGGCTGCCCGCATTCCGGGCAGCTCGCCAGCTGCCGATAATCGCGCTGACAGGCTTCACAATGGTAGTGACCCGCTACCCAATTCATGATCTGACGGCATTGCGGACAGTGCGCTTCCATAACGACTCCCAAATTAAATCGCGCCCCATGAGCGCAGGAAATAGATCCCCAACGCGGTGGTGAAGAACGAACCGACGGTGGTGATGGCGATAATATTGGCCGCCAGCGTGGCGTTGCCGCCCATGGCGCGCGTCATCACATAGCTGCCTGAGGCGGTCGGCGTGGCGGAAAACAGGAAAATAATCCCCAGCGCCGCGCCCTGAAATCCGCACAGCCAGCCGGCCAGCGTCATCAGGAACGGCACCAGAAACAGCTTCGCCGCCGACGACAGCGCCGCCACGTTGGACGAGCGGAACATGGCGCGAAAATCCAGGCTGGCACCGGTGCACAGCAGCGCCAGCGGCAGCGACAGCGCGGAGATATAGCTGCCGGTTTGGCGAATCACGGCCGGGATGCCCAGCCCGGTTTGCGCATACGCCAACCCGCACACCAGGCCGATGATCAGCGGGTTGGTGACGATGCTGCGCAGCAGCGACAGGTGGCTGATTTTCTTGCCCTGTCCGCCCTGCAAGCTGCGCGTGAGGGTGATGACCGACAGCACGTTGAACAGGATCACCGTCACCGTCAGGTACAGCGAGGCGAGCGCAATGCCTTCGCTGCCATAGGCGGTCATGGCGTAGGCCAGGCCGACGATGGCGGTGTTGGCGCGAAAACCGCCCTGCACGAATACCCCGCGCTCACGCGGCTCTTTCACCAGCCACCTGGCCGCCAGCTCCAAGAGCAGGAAGGTCGCCAGCGTGCCGACTGCGCCGAACAGCACCAGCGGCAGGTTACCGAGCAGCTGCGGGTGGTTGGTGGCGATGCTGAAAAACAGCAGGCACGGCAGCGCCAGATTGAACACCAGGCGGGTCGCGCCGTCGACGAAGCGATCATCCATCAGGCGCCAATGGCGCAGCAGGATCCCCAGCAGCATCATTAACAGATTCGGCACGGTGACGTTGAACGCAAAACTCCAGGTTTCCCAGGACATGGTGTTCCTTCAGGCAGGCGAGGTAATCTTCAGATAATAAAACGATTTCGGGCCAATAAAAAAGGGGCGCGGCATCACTGCCGCGCCCCTCATGAGCAATTACTTGCTCTTTTTCAGGTGGCTCATCAGGCGCTTGCGCTTGCGCATCTGGGTCGGCGTCAGCAGGTTGCGTTTGCCGGCGAACGGGTTGTCACCCTCTTTGAACTGGATGCGGATCGGCGTCCCCATCACGTTCAGCGAGCGGCGGAAGTAGTTCATCAGATAGCGCTTGTAGGAATCGGCCAGATCGCTGACCTGGTTGCCGTGGATCACCACGATCGGCGGGTTGTAACCGCCGGCGTGGGCGTATTTCAGCTTCACACGGCGGCCGCGCACCAACGGCGGCTGATGATCGTCAACCGCCATCTGCATGATTTTGGTCAGCATCGAGGTGTTTACGCGACGGGTTGCGCACTCGTAGGCTTCCTGTACCGATTCGAACAGGTTGCCGACGCCGCTGCCGTGCAGCGCGGAAATGAAGTGCACGCGCGCGAAGTCGACGAAGCCCAGACGCAGATCGAGCATCTCTTTCACGTGCTCGCGATCTTCTTCGCTCATGCCGTCCCACTTGTTGACCGCAATCACCAGTGAGCGCCCACTATTGAGGATAAAGCCGAGCAGCGAGAGATCCTGATCGGAAATGCCTTCACGCGCGTCGATCACCAGCAGCACCACGTTGGCGTCTTCAATCGCCTGCAGGGTCTTGATCACCGAGAATTTCTCGACGGTTTCCGTCACCTTGCCGCGTTTACGCACCCCGGCGGTGTCGATCAGCACGTATTCACGTTCGTCGCGCACCATCGGAATATAGATGCTGTCGCGGGTGGTGCCCGGCATGTCGTACACCACCACGCGCTCCTCGCCGAGGATGCGGTTAGTGAGCGTAGACTTACCTACGTTCGGGCGGCCGACGATCGCCAGCTTGATCGGCAGATCCTGCGGATTGAACTCTTCTTCCGGCTCTTCGTCTTCTTCGCCTTCCAGCGTTTCACCGTTTTGCTCGGCCCAGTAAGCGGCGTTGGCCTCTTCCTCGGTCAGCTCGACGTCTTCCGGTTTTTCCGGCACGAACGGCACCAGCACGTGTTCGATCAGCTGGGTCACGCCGCGGCCGTGAGAAGCGGCGATAGCGAACACTTCACCCAGGCCGAGCGAATAGAAATCAGCGGTGGCGGTGTCCGGATCCAGACCGTCGGTTTTGTTGGCTACCAGGAAGGTCGCCTTCTGGCGGCTGCGCAGGTGCTGGGCAATGCCCTGATCCGCCGGCATCAGGCCGGCGCGGGCGTCGACCATGAACAGCACGATGTCCGCTTCTTCGATCGCCAGCAGCGACTGACCGGCCATGCGCGTTTCTACGCCGTCTTCGGTGCCGTCGATACCGCCGGTATCGACGATGATGAATTCATTGCCTTCGATTTCAGCACGACCATACTTGCGGTCACGCGTCAGCCCCGGGAAATCCGCCACCAGCGCATCGCGCGTATGGGTTAAACGGTTGAACAAGGTGGATTTACCCACATTCGGGCGCCCGACCAGCGCGACGACAGGTATCATTGTTGAAGCCTCATTACTTAATAATCAATGCGTTACTGCACTGTGGATAGACACCAGCGGTGCAGCTTATAAAATACGAAACGGCCCCTGAACACTCAGGAGCCGTTTTCCCCTTCATCTTTCGCGCCACAGCGGCGTTGTCTGCACACCTTCGCCCCGGTCACTCAGTTCACTAAGCTCCCGAGGACTCATGCGCTTGCCGCCTGGCTGCAACCCGAAAGCTTTCGGGTGCAAGAAGGGTCACGACGAGCGGCGTTAGCGGGTGAAAGCGTAAACTTTCCCGCCGCGAGCCTGGATGACCAGCTTGTCGCTGGCCACCATCGGCGCAGACAGGAAGCCGGAGCTGTCCACTTCCTGCTGGGCGACAAAACGACCATCGGTGGTGTTGATCCAGTGCAGATAGCCTTCGGCGTCACCGGTCACCAGATAACCATTATACATCACTGGCGGCGTCAGGTTACGGTGCAGCAGATCGCTCTGCGTCCATACGGTCACGCCGCCTTCGGTGCTGAGCGCCACCACGCGATCGTTCTGGTCGATCAGGTAGATGCGGCCCGCGTCGACGATGAAATCATTCACCGAACCCAGTTCGCGTTTCCAGATGATCTGACCGGAACGCAGATCCAGCGCCGTCAGGTTGCCGTTGTAACCCAGCGCGTAGACCACGCCGTCAACGATCACCGGCGTGGTGTCCACGTCGTTCAGGCGATCAATTTCGGTTGCGCCGCTCGGCTGAGAGATGCGCTGTTGCCAGATAATCTGGCCCTGCTGCATCAGCACCGCGCTGACGCGGCCGTTGTCACCGCCGACGATGGCGGCGCCAAAGGCGACGGCCGGCGCGGATTCACCGCGCAGCGACAGCGAAGGCATATCCAGGTTAACCGTCCACTTCACCGCACCGTCGGCTTCGTTCAGCGCCTGCAGCATGCCGTTGGAGGTATGCACCAGCACCATGCCGTCGCTGACAACCGGACGGGAGATCGCTTCGCCGGCCACTTTGGTCTGCCAAGCGATGGCGCCGTCGGCGGTGTTCAATGCGTAAACCACCGCTTTTTCGCTGCCGACGTAAACCTTGTCACCTGCGACCGTCAGGCCGCCCGACAGCAGCGCAGACAGGTTGCTGGAGAAGAAACCGGTTTTCTCGGAGAGATTGACCTTCCACTTCTCGTTGCCGCTGTCGGCGTCCATCGCTTTCACGATGCCGAAGCGATCGGCGGCGTAAATGGTACTGTCCTGATAGGCCGGACGCAGGTGGGAGTAATACTCACCGATACCGTCGCCCACCGAGGTGCTCCACGCCTTGTTCGGCGTAAACTGATTTTCAACTTTCGGCAACGGCGACATGGTAACCACGTCTTCTTCGCTGTTAAACAGCGAGCAACCACTCAGCAAGGCAGCGGAAACCAGTCCGACCAAGAGTGTTTTACGCAATTGCATGGGAATTCCCCTTAGCTGGACAAGTTATTCAATTTCATGCGCAGCAGAACCTGCAGCGCCTGAGAAGCGTTGGACTCAATGCCTTTGCTGTAAGCTTCGCGCGCGCCCTTGGCGTCGCCCTTGGCCAGCAGCACGTCGCCGCGCACATCCTGCATCATCGCCGCCCAACCTTCGCCTTTCACGCCATCCAGCGTTTTCAGCGCTTCATCCAGCTTTTTCTCCTGCAGCTGGACGCGCGCCAGACGCAGGTCGATCATCGCCAACAGGTTGTCGTCTTTGGTCTGGCCCTGCGCCAGCGCCAGTTGCTGTTCCGCCTTGGCAAAATCATTCTGTTCGACAAAATGCTTGGCCAACTGCAACGCGGCCAATACGCCGTAGCTGTTGCTGTTAGCCTGGACAAATTTCTCCGCGGCGGCCACGTCATCCGGTTTGCCGGCCGCCAGACGATCGCTGGCTTCCTGATAGGATTGCGATGCAGCCATCATGTTGGAGTTTTCATGGCTCTGCCAGTAACGCCAGCCAACCAGGGCACCAATTCCGAGCACCACGCCCACCGCCAGCGCTTTGCCGTTTTCGGCAAAGAACCGACGCAGTGCGTCGACTTGTTCGTTTTCAGTGGTATAGACTTCCACGGTGTCCTTCTCCTTAACCTAACATCAAAGCCAGACGCGCAGCGACTTCGCTTTGCGCCAGCGTTTCTTGTTCACCACTGCGCAGGTCTTTCACCACTACCTGCTGCGCCGCCACTTCGCTCTCACCCAGGATCAGCGCGATGCGCGCGCCCCATTTGTCCGCACGGGTGATCTGCTTTTTGAAGTTGCCGCCGCCGTAATTGGTCATCAGCTTCAGCTGCGGCGCCGCGTCGCGCACCTGTTCAGCCAGCTGCATCGCCGCGCTCTGGGTGCCCGCGCCGGAAGAGATGACGTACACGTCGATAGCCGACGGCGCCTTGAATTCCGGGTTAACCGCCTGCACCAGCAGCACCAGACGCTCGAGGCCCATGGCGAAACCGACCGCCGGGGTGGCGCGGCCACCCAGCTGCTCGACCAGGCCGTCGTAACGGCCGCCCGCACAGACGGTGCCCTGCGCGCCCAGGCTGGTGGTCACCCACTCAAACACGGTGCGGTTGTAGTAATCCAGACCGCGCACCAGGCGCTCGTTAACGGTATATGGGATACCTGCCTGCGCCAAAAGTTCACACAGACCGGCGAAGTGAGCACGGGATTCTTCGTCCAGGTACTCGGACAGGCGCGGCGCGTCGTTCAGCAACGCCTGCACCTCAGGATTCTTGGAGTCCAACACGCGCAGCGGGTTGCTGTACATGCGGCGTTTGCAGTCTTCGTCCAGCACCTCGACGTGCTGCTCGAGGAACGCCACCAGCGCGTCGCGGTAGTTGGCGCGCGCCTCCAGCGAACCGATGGAGTTCAGCTCCAGCTTGACGTGCTCGGCGATGCCCAGCGCTTTCCACCAGCGGGCGGTCAGCAGGATCAGCTCGGCGTCGATGTCCGGGCCTTGCAGGCCGAACACTTCCGCGCCCAGCTGATGGAACTGGCGATAGCGGCCCTTCTGCGGGCGCTCGTAGCGGAACATCGGGCCGATGTACCACAGACGCTGTTCCTGATTGTACAGCAGACCATGCTCGATGCCGGCGCGCACGCAGCCAGCCGTCCCTTCCGGACGCAGCGTCAGGCTTTCGCCGTTGCGGTCTTCGAAGGTATACATCTCTTTTTCCACGACGTCGGTCACTTCGCCGATCGCGCGTTTGAATAGCGGGGTCTGCTCTACAATCGGCAACCGGATTTCGCTGTAACCGTAGCTGCCCAGCACCTGCTTGAGGGTGCCTTCAATACGCTGCCATAATGCCGTTTCTTCCGGCAGGTAGTCGTTCATGCCGCGAATGGCTTGAATGTTCTTTGCCACGTGAGTTCTCTGTCCGTTGTCTGTAAAAATGAACCCGATTATAGGGACTTTGCCGCCCGGTATTCAACGCGGATGCGGTTTTCTGCCCTTCAGGTTCATAAACAAGCGGGCCAACAGGCCCGCCGTGTAGCGATAACGCTTATTTTTCCAGCAGGTTGACCGTGATGCGGTTGCTTTCGTCCATCATCGCGGCCTTGGCGCGAATCTTCGCTTCCAGCTGGTCGATCATCTGTTCGTTGTCGAAACGCTCTTTCTGACGCACGCCGTCTTCATAGAAGCCGCTCTTCTTGTGGCCGCCGGTCACGCCCATGGTGGACACCAGCGCTTCGCCCGGGCCGTTCACCACGCAGCCGATGATCGAGACGTCCATCGGCGTAATGATGTCTTCCAGACGCTGCTCCAGCGCATTCACCGTGCCGATCACGTCAAATTCCTGACGCGAACAGGTCGGGCAGGCGATGAAGTTGATGCCGCGCGCGCGGATGCGCAGCGACTTCAGGATGTCGAAACCGACCTTCACCTCTTCAACCGGATCCGCCGCCAGCGAGATGCGCAGGGTGTCGCCGATGCCTTCAGACAGCAGCATGCCCAGGCCGATGGCCGACTTGACCGACCCGCTGCGCGCGCCGCCGGCTTCGGTGATACCCAGATGCAGCGGCTGATCGATGCGCGACGCCAGCAGACGGTAGGATTGTACCGCCAGGAACACGTCCGACGCCTTAACGCTGACCTTGAACTGGTCGAAGTTGAGGCGATCGAGGATGTCCACGTGGCGCATGGCGGATTCCAGCAGCGCTTCCGGCGTAGGTTCGCCGTACTTTTCCTGCAGGTCTTTCTCCAGCGAGCCGCCGTTGACGCCGATGCGGATCGGGATGTTCTTGTCGCGGGCGCAGTCCACCACCGAGCGAATGCGCGATTCGTTGCCGATGTTGCCCGGATTGATGCGCAGGCAGTCTACGCCGTATTCGGCCACCTGCAGCGCGATGCGATAATCGAAGTGGATATCGGCGACCAGCGGCACGTTGACCTGCTGCTTGATCAGCTTGAACGCCTCGGCGGCGTCCATGGTAGGAACCGAAACGCGGACGATGTCGACGCCCACGCGCTCCAGCGCTTTAATCTGATTAACCGTTGCTTCAACATCGGTGGTACGGGTGTTGGTCATCGACTGCACGGCAATCGGCGCGCCATCACCAATAGGCACCTTGCCGACGTAAATGCGCGTTGATTTTCGACGGTTGATGGGCGCTTGGTTATGCATTACTTACTCTCCATTGCTGCTCTGACATCACGACCAGCCGCGCGATTACTGCGCGGCGACGGTCAGGCGAGCAACACGGTTTGACTTAACGAACCGGCTTAAATCGACCGGCTTACCCTGATACTGGATCTGTACTGCCGCCGGCGCGCCGATGGTCAGTTTGTACGGCGCCGTGCCGGTCAGGTTCAGCTTGCCGCCCTTCTTCTGGGTGCCGCTGAACAGTGTTTTACCGCTGGCGTCGCTCACCTGCAGCCAGCAGTCGGCGGAGAAGTCCATCACCAGCGCGTTCGGATCGGCCGCCGGCGCAGCCACGCCCGCATCGGCGGTCGGCAGCGGCGCTTGTGCCGCCGGCGCGGTTTCCGGCAGGGTGGTCTGGCTTGGCGACACCACGGCAGGCTGCTGCTGAGCCGCGCCTGGCGCCTGGGCGGTAGCCGCCGGCGCCTGAGCCGCTGCGCCGGTATCGGCCGGCGCAGCGCTGTTGTCGGTCAACGGCACGTTGGTGCCGGCGTCGGCGTTGCCGTCGGTCAGCGGCACGGACTGCCCTTCGTTATTCTGTGAAAGCTGCGCCGAGGATTGATCGGCCATAGTGGCGATCTCTTCCTGCTGCGCCTTGTGGTTTTGCCACCACCAGGCGCCGGTCAGGCCGATCACCACGAACACGATAAGCCAGGTGAAGCTCATCAGCCAGCCGTCGCGTTTCTTGCGGCGCTTGCCCAGCGAGAAGCTTTGCATCGGCGCCACTTTCGCCATCTTCAACGGCGCCTGCTTGGCCAGCATCGGCAGCAGTTCGTCTTCCGGCAAATGCACCAGCTTGGCGTAGGAACGGATGTAGCCGCGCACGAAGGTGGACGCGAGGTCAGCGGAAACGCTGTCTTCCTCGATATCGCGCACGGTGGACATTTTGAGACACAGGCGTTCTGCAACGGTCTGTTGGCTCAGCCCGAGTTGCTCACGGGCCTGACGCAGGCGCTGGCCCGTCGTCATGGATACGGTTTTATCTTGGGAGGCTTCAGTATTCATTAGCTAAGAACTGCTGGTACTGTTTGGATTGTGGAAAACTTCGCGCTAGCTGCTTGCCATAGCGTTGAACGCTATCCTGACGGCCGGCTAACGCGGCGAAACGAATCTGTAACCATAAGCTGCTGGCGCTGGCCGGCAGAACATGCTGATAAACATCCAATAAAAGTTGCGACTGGGCGCGCTTCCCTTCTCCAAATTGCTTTTCGGCCTCCGCCAACAGCGGAGTGCCTTTGTCCGGATCGACCTTCAGCGCGCGGCTCAACAGCGTGCGCGCCTCATCGTTTTGTCCGGCCTTGAGAAAACAGTAACCTGCGTTTTCCAGGCTGTCGGCAACCTGGCCATAATCGGGCGCCAGCGCCGCAGCGCTAAACTGCTGTTGCGCCGGTACATACTGCCCTAAACCGCAAAGAAACGCACCGTAATTATTCAGTACGGTGCCATTGCCTGGCGCAAGTTTGAGCGCTTGCCGATAACGCTGTTCGGCCGCGGCGTTTTCACCGTTCCGCTGCGCATAAAGCGCCATGCCCAACTGCGTGCGGTAATCCTGCGGGGCCGCGTCCAGCGCCTTTTCAAGGTTCTGGCGCGCGGCGTCCATGTCGCCTTGCTGCAGGTACTCCAGCCCCAGCTGCAGGCGCGTCTGGCCCGCCTCAGAGACCTGTGCTTCCTTTTCCGGCGCTGAACCGGAACACCCGGCCAACAACCCGGCCGCCAGCCACACACCCCACAGTTTCAGCTTCATGCCCGCATTCATTTCCTTATCGGCCGTCAGCTAACGCCCACCAGCGACACGCTTTCGCATAACAGGCTGTTAGATAACAAAAAATGGTGCTATAGGATTCAGACCGCCCGTACGTTGATAGGTTCCCCGGCCATTTTCTTCTTCAGGGTACGCTTGGTACGGTCGATCACTTCACCCGCCAGTTGCCCGCAGGCGGCGTCGATATCGTCACCACGGGTTTTACGAACAATAGTCGTAAAGCCGTATTCCATCAACACCTTGGAGAAACGATCCACCCGGCTGTTGGAGCTGCGGCCGTAGGGAGCGCCCGGGAACGGGTTCCATGGGATCAGGTTGATCTTGCACGGCGTGTCTTTCAACACTTCCGCCAGCTGATGCGCGTCATCGGTGCTGTCGTTGATATGATCCAGCATCACGTACTCGACGGTGACGCGGCCCTGGTTAGCGTTGGATTTCTCCAGATAGCGACGCACCGCGGACAGGAAGGTCTCGATGTTGTACTTGCGGTTGATCGGCACGATCTCATCGCGGATGGTGTCGTTCGGCGCGTGCAGCGAAATAGCCAGCGCCACGTCGATCATGTCGCCCAGCTTGTCCAGCGCCGGCACCACGCCGGAGGTAGACAGGGTCACACGGCGTTTGGACAGGCCAAAGCCGAAGTCGTCCAGCATGATTTCCATCGCCGGCACCACGTTGTTCAGGTTGAGCAGCGGCTCGCCCATGCCCATCATCACCACGTTGGTGATCGGGCGTTGGCCGGTCACCTTCAGCGCGCCGATGATCTTCGCCGCGCGCCACACCTGGCCGATGATTTCCGACACGCGCAGGTTGCGGTTGAAGCCCTGCTGCGCCGTCGAACAGAATTTGCACTCCAGCGCGCAGCCTACCTGCGAGGAGACGCACAGCGTCGCGCGATCGGCTTCCGGGATATACACGGTTTCGACCTGCTGATCGCCCACCTTGATCGCCCACTTGATGGTGCCGTCGGCCGAACGCTGTTCTTCCGCCACTTCCGGCGCGCGGATTTCCGCCACGCGCTGCAGCTTGCCGCGCAGGACTTTGTTGATGTCGGTCATCTGCTCGAAATCGTCGCAGCAGTAGTGGTAAATCCACTTCATCACCTGATCGGCGCGGAACGGTTTTTCGCCCATTTCGGCGAAGAACTCACGCATTTGCTGGCGGTTCAGATCCAGCAGGTTGATTTTGGCCGCAGCCGGTTGCTCCACGTTAACGGAGGGGGTAGTCAGCGAATTATTTTCAGACACGGTGTGCTCGGACGTGATGGGTTCTAACATAATGATCTCTGGCCTCGTTATTACACGTTATGGCGCTAAAGAATGGAAAGTAAGTTGTGCATTTCAGCCCGCATGATTCGGGTGGCGGCACTAAAAACACGCCCCTGACAAGTCGTCTTATCAGGGGCGCGGCATTGTACAAATTTTAGTAGCGTGTTTCTATGGCTGAAAGGCATTCAGGGCATTTTTATTGTTTCAGCCGGTGAATGCCTGGTTATCAGCAATGGCACGATTAACGTGCGCAGATTTCGCTTTCGTTGAAGAAGTAAGCGATTTCACGCTGTGCGGATTCAACGGAGTCGGAACCGTGAACGGCGTTAGCGGTGAAGCTGTCCGCGTAGTCGGCGCGCAGGGTGCCGGCCAGTGCGTTGTCCGGGTTGGTTGCACCCATGATGTCGCGGTTGCGCTGCACGGCGTTTTCAGATTCCAGAACCTGCACCATGATTGGGCCGGAGGTCATGAACTCAACCAGACCGTCGAAGAATGGGCGGCCTTTGTGCTCAGCGTAGAAGCCTTCAGCTTGCTCGCGAGTCAGACGCAGCATTTTAGCGGCGATGATTTTGAAACCGGCGCGCTCGAAACGCGCGTAGATAGCGCCGATGTCGTTGTTGGCTACAGCGTTTGGTTTAACGATGGAAAAGGTACGTTCTACGGTCATGATGGCCTCTGTATGACTTCCAAAACAGGCCGGTCTGCAATGTTGCCGGCCTTCTCAAGTGGCGCAGATTATATGTGCGCCGTTAACGCTTGCCTACGGGAAAATCAACATTTCATTAAAAAAATATGATCTTCATTCGCCATTTTCGGCGGTGCGCCGACGTTATTGGGTCTTGTCGGTAGACGGGATCAAATTGCGCAGCCAACTGCCCCAGCGCCGCTGATAAAACGGCTGCGTATGGGAGATCAGGTAGTGGCTGATGCCTCGCTCTTTCTCCGACACCAGGCAGAAGTCCACCGGCTCGTCATTCGGCGCCGTTTCGCTGGCGACGCTGCCGGCCTCGTTGATCAGCGCCTCGATCTCCGCCGGCTCGGCGTCCACTTCCAGCCCGATCAGTAAATTCGGCTTCTCGTCCGCCGCCTGGTCGTGCATCAGCGCCAGAAACGCGCGGCGCACCGGCTTGCGCTGGCTGAACAGCGTGGTCAACGCATCCACCATCGCCGACGGATATTCCTCGGGCTGCCCCAGCAGGATTTGGGTCTCTTTGTCGACGTAATGCTCCACCGGTTTGACGACGCCGCCGGTCGCCAGCAGCATCGCCACCTCTTCCGGATAAAACTCTTTGCCGTATTCCGCCTTCGGGTTGAGGAACAGATCCGCGCCCTGGGTAATCTCGAACAGCACCCGCGCCGGCATGGCGATAAACGGCTGTTCGTCCTCAACCGCCTTCTGCAACGCATCCAGCGAAGTGAAGAACGGAATGATGCTGCCGCCGTCCTGCTTTTCCCAATGCTGGATATTGACCGGCGTATCCGCGTTCAGCGTGATGTCGCCATCCTGCTGCACCTGCTCGCTGTCGCCGAGGATCAGCACCGTGGCGTCGAGCAGTTCACGGAAGAACGCCGGGCGATGGGCCGGCTCCGTCACCGCCAGCTTCAGCAGGCGTTCAAGTTCGTTCTCGCTCGGGGCGGCATCGTGATGATGGGCACTCATGGCAAACTCCAGGGATCAAAGAGCGAGGCCCAGCATGCTGGGCCTCGAAGATAATGCGCATTCTAGCGCCCGACGCGGCGGGCATTCAATTATTTGGCTTTGCTCAGCAGCAGATTGGCCAGGGTGCGCACGCCCAGACCGGTCGCGCCGGCCGACCACTGCTCCACCGCGCCTTTGCGGTAGGTGGCTGAACAGTCGATGTGCAACCAGCCTTGCTGGTAGTTTTTAACGAAGTGCGACAGGAAGGCCGCCGCGGTGCTGGCGCCAGCGGTGTAGGCCGGGCCGGCCACGTTGTTCAGCTCGGCGAAGTTGGACGGCAGCTGGCTGCGGTGGAACTCGGCCAGCGGCAGGCGCCAGAACGGCTCTTGCTCGGCGGCGGCGCTGCTGAGCAGCTCTTGCGCCAGCGCGTCGTCAAAGCTGAACAGCGCATGGTAGTCGTTGCCTACCGCAGTTTTGGCCGCGCCGGTCAGGGTGGCGCAGTCGATAATCAGCTGCGGGTTCTGCTCAGAAGCGTCGATCAGGCCGTCGGCCAGCACCAGGCGCCCTTCCGCATCGGTGTTCATCACCTCAACGGTTTTGCCGTTGCGGTAGCGAATGATGTCGCCCAGTTTGAAGGCGTTGCCGCTGACCATGTTGTCGGCGCAGCACAGGTACAGCTTCACGCGCTGCTTCAGGCCGCGCGCCGCCGCCAGCGCCAGGGCGCCGGTGATGGTGGCCGCGCCGCCCATGTCAGCCTTCATCGAATCCATAAAGGCGCTTTGCTTCAGGCTGTAGCCGCCGGTGTCGAAGGTGATGCCCTTGCCGACCAGGCACGCGAACACCGGCGCGTCCGGGTTGCCGGTCGGGTTGAAGTCGAGCGCCAGCAGTACCGGCGGGCGTTCGGAACCGCGGCCGACGGTGTGGATGCCGGCATAGTTCTGCTCACGCAGATCTTCGCCCTTGGTGATGCGATAGCTGACGGCATCGCAGCCGACGTCGCACATCAGATCGACGGCGCGGGTCGCCAGTTGCTCCGGCCCCAGCTCTTCCGCCGGCATGTTGATGGTGTCGCGCACCCAGTCAACGATCTTCAGGCGCTTATCCAGCTCCTGACGCGCGGCTTCCGGCAGCTCGGCCCATTCGACGTTGCGCTGCCCTTTCGGCCCGCGGTAGCCTTGCCAAAACGCCCAGCTGTTTTCCAAATCCCAACCGTCGCCGGCCAGCTTGACGTTTTTAATGCCCTGACCATCAATTTTGCGGCCCGCACGCTGGACAGCGCCCAGCTTGTCGGCGCCAGTCAGGTGGATGGTCATCCCTTCGCCGTTGGTGCTCAGCAGCGCTTTCTCGCCCCAGCGGGCGTCGGCAGGTTGTTGCGACAGCGTGACCTGCATGAATTCTGTTGTCATAGCCTTCTTACTCCGGATGTTCCCTTTATTATTTCATTAGGGCTTTATTGCATACCCTATGGATTTCAAATTGCAGCTAGGCGCCCAGCGATCTCATCCCCAGGAGCTTACTCAGGTAAGTGACTGGGGGGTGATCGTGCAGGTAACAACGCTGCGGTTTGAAAGACGACGGGTATGTCGGATACAAAATAAACGGGCCGCCCATGGCAGCCCGTTACGCTATTTACTCCGCTTCATCTAACCAGACCAGCAGGATCGCTTCCAGTATTTTTTCGTTGGAAGCCTGTGGATCGTCATCGAACTCTTCCAGATCGCAGATCCACTGATGCATGTCGGTAAAACGCACGGTTTTCGGATCGGTGTCCGGGTATTGGTCGTACAGGGCTTCGCCGATTTCACGGCTGTCGGTCCACTTCAGTCCCATTATGATCTCCTGGTTGGCGCCGCGGCTAACAATTAATGCTCACGCGCGTGGTTGACGGTGTAACGCGGCATTTCGACCACCAGATCTTCGTCGGCGACCAGCGCCTGGCAGCTCAGACGGCTTTCCGGCTCCAGCCCCCACGCTTTGTCCAGCATGTCGTCTTCCAGCTCGCTGCTTTCTTCCAGCGAATCGAAGCCTTCACGCACGATGCAGTGGCAGGTGGTGCAGGCGCAGGATTTCTCGCAGGCGTGCTCGATTTCAATGCCGTTGCGCAGCGCAACGTTGAGGATCGACTCCCCTTTTTCGGCTTCCAGAACCGCCCCTTCCGGGCAAAGATCTTGATGGGGCAGGAAAACAATTTTAGGCATGGTTAAACCTCATCCACAGAATGGCCAGCCAGCGCGCGGCGAATGGAAGCGTCCATGCGGCGCGCGGCAAAATCTTGCGTTTGTGCATCTAATGTTTTGATAGCGTCTTCGATAGCGGCGGGATCTTCACCCTGCGCCGCCTGCTGCAACGCCTGGGTCGCGGCGGCGATCGCCTGGCTTTCCGCCTCGCTCAGCAGCGCGGCGTCGGTGGCCAGCGCGCCCTGCAGGCTTTCCAGCACTCGCGCGGCTTCCACGCGTTGCTCCGCCAGCTTGCGTGCGCCCACGTCGCTTTGCGCGTTGGCCATCGAGTCTTTGATCATGCCGGCGATTTCGCTGTCCGACAGACCGTACGACGGCTTGACCTGGATCGAGGCTTCAACGCCGGTGGATTTCTCCATCGCGGTGACGCTCAGCAGGCCGTCCGCGTCCACCTGGAAGGTCACGCGAATGTGCGCGCCCCCGGCAGGCAGCGGCGGCAGGCCACGCAGCGTAAAGCGCGCCAGCGAACGGCAATCCTGCACCAGCTCGCGCTCGCCCTGCAGCACGTGGATCATCATCGCGCTCTGGCCGTCTTTAAAGGTGGTGAACTCCTGCGCGCGCGCCACCGGGATAGTGGTGTTGCGCGGGATCACTTTCTCCACCAGACCGCCCATGGTTTCGAGACCCAGCGACAGCGGGATCACGTCCAGCAGCAGCATGTCGCTGTCCGGCTTGTTGCCCACCAGGATGTCGGCCTGGATCGCGGCGCCGATGGCGACCACTTTATCCGGATCGATCGACGTCAGCGGCGTGCGGCCGAAGAAGGCCCCCACCTGCTCACGCACCAGCGGCACGCGGGTAGAACCGCCGACCATCACCGCTTCCAGCACCTCGTCGGCGGTGACGCCGGCGTCTTTCAGCGCGCGGCGGCAAGCCATCAGCGTGCGTTTCACCAGCGGGGCGATCAGCGCTTCAAACTGGGCGCGGGTCACCTCGCCCTGCCAGCCTGCCACCTCAACGCGCGCGCTGTCGGCATCGCTCAACGCGATTTTGGCGGCGATGGCGGCATCCAGCAGTTGGCGCTGCACGCCGTGGTCGCTGCGATCGGTCACGCCGGCCTGCTCGCGCAGCCAGTCGGCCAACAGATGATCGAAGTCGTCGCCGCCCAGCGCGGAATCGCCGCCGGTCGCCAGCACTTCGAACACGCCGCGGCTGAGACGAAGAATAGAGATATCAAAGGTGCCGCCGCCCAGATCGTAAACCGCGATCACCCCTTCCTGGCCGGAATCCAGCCCATAGGCGATCGCCGCCGCGGTCGGTTCGTTCAGCAGGCGCAGGACGTGCAGGCCGGCCAGACGCGCCGCGTCTTTGGTACCCTGGCGCTGCGCGTCGTCGAAGTAGGCGGGAACGGTGATCACCACACCGTCCAGCTCCCCTTCCAGCGCCGCTTGCGCGCGCGCGGACAGGGCCCGCAGGATATCGGCGGAGACGCCGACCGGGTTAACCGGGCCGGCGGCAGTGACGATCAGCGGCAGGCCGTTGTCGCTGGCCTGGAATTGATACGGCAGGTTCGGGTAACGTTGCTGCACGTCCGCCAACGAGCGGCCCATCATGCGTTTGATGGAGCTGACGGTATTGGCCGGATCCTGCGCCGCCTGTTGGCGCGCCTCCCAGCCGACGCGCTGCGCGTCCGCCTGATAATGCACCACCGAAGGCAGCAAATGGCGCCCCTGTTCGTCGGCCAGCGTTTCCGCCTGCCCGCTGCGCACCGTGGCGACCAGCGAGTTGGTGGTGCCTAAGTCGATGCCGGCGGCCAAGCGTCGCTGGTGCGGCGCGGCGCTGAGGCCAGGCTCACTAATTTGTAATAAGGCCATGTTGAAGCTTCCACAATCAGAATCAGAAGGTGTTACTCAAAACCCAGCAGTTTTTCTTCGAGTTGTTCAACCTGTTGCTGGAGTTTGTCCAAAAAGCGCAGCTTGCGCACGGTGTCAGCGGCGGCCGCCCACTGCTCGCTATCCAACTGCTGCAGCATCAGCGCGCTGCGCTGTTTGACCGAGGCTGCCAGCCGCGCGCCGAAATCGGCCAGCAGGCTTTCCGCCTCCGGCTTGCGCTCAATGGCGTCGAGCTCTTCGCGCAGTTCCAGCTGTTCCATCAGAAACGCGGTGTCGCGCATCGTATGCTGTTCGTTGCCCAGATCGAAGCCGTGCAAAGATAGCATATACTCCGCGCGTTTTAACGGGTGCTTCAGCGCCTGGTAGGCTTCGTTGATGGTCGCCGCCTGCTGCAACGCCATCAGGCGTTCGCGCTCCGGCTGGTTGGCGAAACGATCGGGGTGGAATTGGCGCTGCAGATCCTGGAAGCGGGACGCAAGCAGGCTGCCGTCCACGGTATAGCGAACTGGCAGCCCGAATAAAGTAAAGTAATCCATAGCGTGCTCTGGGCGTTAGCGGATGAAGTTCCCCCGCCGAGGCGGGGGAGCACGATGGACTGTCAGACGTTGAAACTCTCGCCGCAGCCGCATTCGCTTGAGACGTTCGGGTTGTTGAACTTGAAGCCTTCGTTCAGGCCTTCCTTAACGAAATCAAGCTCGGTGCCGTCAAGGTAGACCAGGCTCTTGCCGTCGATGATCACCTTGATGCCTTTGTCTTCAAACACGATGTCGTCATCGTTGGCTTCGTCAACAAATTCCAGCACGTACGCCATCCCGGAGCAGCCGGAAGTTCGCACTCCCAGACGCAGGCCGAGACCTTTGCCGCGGTTCGTCAAAAACGCCTGAACACGCTGCGCAGCGCTGTCGCTCATGGTAATAGACATCACAACCTCACACTTCACATCAAAGCCCGGCGCGGCCGGGCCGACTCAGACAAATTACTTGGCGCTATGCTTGCTCTTATAGTCGGCAATCGCTGCTTTGATGGCGTCTTCAGCCAGGATCGAGCAGTGAATTTTGACCGGCGGCAATTCCAGCTCTTCGGCGATCTGGGTGTTTTTGATCGCTTCAGCCTGATCCAACGACTTGCCTTTCATCCATTCGGTCACCAGCGAGCTGGAGGCGATGGCGGAACCGCAGCCGTAAGTTTTAAAGCGCGCGTCTTCGATGATGCCTTCATCGTTAACCTTGATCTGCAGCTTCATGACGTCGCCGCAAGCCGGCGCCCCTACCATGCCGCTGCCGACGGTAGGATCTTCGTTGTCGAAAGAACCCACGTTGCGCGGGTTTTCATAATGATCGATTACTTTTTCGCTGTAAGCCATGACCTTGCTCCTGAAACCTGAGAATTAATGATGCGCCCATTCGATGCTGTTGATATCCACGCCCTGCTTGAACATCTCCCACAGCGGGGACAGATCGCGCAGACGGCCGATGGATTTACGCACCAGTTGAATGGTGTAGTCGATCTCTTCTTCCGTGGTGAAACGCCCCAGGGAGAAACGGATCGAGCTGTGCGCCAATTCATCGCTCATGCCCAGCGCGCGCAGCACGTAGGACGGCTCGAGGCTGGCGGAGGTACAGGCTGAACCGGAAGAAACGGCCAAGTCTTTCAGCGCCATGATCAGCGACTCGCCTTCAACATAGTTGAAGCTGACGTTCAGGATGTTCGGTGCGCCGTGCTCCAGATCGCCGTTCAGATACACTTCTTCCATATCTTTCACGCCGTTCCACAGACGATCGCGCAGGGTGCGCAGACGCGCCATCTCTTCGGTCATCTCTTCTTTGGCGATGCGGTAAGCTTCGCCCATGCCGACGATCTGGTGAACAGGCAGGGTGCCGGAACGCATGCCGCGCTCGTGACCACCGCCGTGCACCTGCGCTTCGATGCGGATACGCGGCTTGCGGCGCACGTACAGCGCGCCGATGCCTTTCGGGCCATAGATTTTGTGGCCGGAGAACGACATCAGGTCGACTTTCAGCTTGCTCAGATCGATAGGCAGTTTGCCCACGCTCTGGGTAGCGTCAACGTGGTAGATGATACCGCGCGCGCGGCACATTTCGCCGATCGCTTCGATGTCCTGCACCACGCCGATCTCGTTGTTGACGTGCATGATGGAGACCAGGATGGTGTCATCGCGCATCGCCGCTTCGAGATCCTGCAGGCTGATGATGCCGTTGCTCTGCGGCGCCAGGTAGGTCACTTCGAACCCTTCGCGCTCCAGCTGACGGCAGGTGTCCAGCACGGCTTTGTGTTCGGTTTTGCTGGTGATGATGTGCTTGCCTTTTTTCTGGTAGAAATTGGCAGCGCCTTTGATCGCCAGGTTGTCGGATTCGGTCGCCCCGGAGGTGAAGACGATTTCGCGCGGGTCGGCGCCCACCAGTTCGGCGATTTGGTTACGGGCGATGTCTACCGCCTCTTCCGCCTGCCAACCGAAACGGTGGGAACGGGAAGCCGGGTTGCCGAAAGTGCCGTCCAGGGTCAAAAACTGCATCATCTTCTCAGCAACGCGCGGGTCGACCGGCGTCGTTGCTGAGTAATCCAGATAAATCGGTAATTTCATTGCTCTTGTGCTCCGTACATCACTTCCAAAAACTAAAATAATTTCGCCAGCTGCTTATGCGCGCAGATTAACGTTGATAGTTTCTTGCGGACGACCGTTGGCCGTGCGGCGCGTATCGTTGTTTTGACGATCTGCCACCATCAGCACTTCCTGGTTGTTGACCAGTTCAGCCAGCGTAATGTTGTTCAGGAACCCGCTGATGCGCTCGCTCAGATCGCGCCACAGGGCGTGGGTCAAGCAGCGATCGCCGCCCTGGCAGCCTTCTTTGCCCTGGCAACGGGTTGCATCTACCGATTCATCGACAGCAGTGATGACAGCGCCAACGGCGATCTCACCCGCGTCTTTACCCAGCAGATAACCACCGCCCGGACCGCGCACGCTGGCCACCAGGCCATTCTTGCGCAGACGGGAGAATAATTGTTCCAGATAAGAGAGCGAAATACCCTGGCGTTCGGAAATGTCCGCCAGTGGCACCGGCCCTTCCTGGGAATGCAGCGCTACGTCGAGCATAGCGGTTACGGCATAACGGCCTTTGGATGTCAGTCTCATAGCTCAATGGTTACCTGTTGGTCAAATATGGCCGAAAGTCTGACATTCCTGAGTAAATCAGTCAACTATTTAACCTAGTAATTAACTCAAGTATTAGCACGTTTTGTACTTAGCAAGAACAAAGGTATATAAAATACATGTTATAACCTTTGGATAACTAATACTATTGTCGCCCACCGTTACGCCGCATCAATTAATTACCTTGATGTTTGTCCTGTTTCTCGATCGACGTCAGCATGCCGCGCAGGATATTCAGCTCCTGCCCTTCCGGGCGCGCGCGGGTGAACAACCGACGCAGGCGGTTCATCACCTGGCCCGGATGGGACGGGCGAATAAAGCCGGTGCGCTGCAGCGTCTGCTCCAGGTGCTGATAGAAGCGCTCGAGGTCATCCACCAGCGGATACGGCGTCTCTTCCAGCTGCGGCGCGCCCGCCTGTTGGCGATCGAGGTAAGCCACGCGCACTTCGTACGCCAGGATCTGCACCGCCATCGCCAGGTTCAGCGAGCTGTAGTCCGGGTTGGCCGGAATGGCGACGTGGTAGTGGCACTTCTGCAATTCATCGTTGGTCAGCCCGACGCGTTCACGGCCGAACACCAGCGCCACCGGCGCGTGCTCGCCTTCGTGCACCGAACGCACGCCGCATTCACGCGGCTCCAGCATCGGCCACGGCAAGGTGCGGGAGCGCGCGCTGGTACCCACCACCAGGCTGCAGCCGGCGATGGCGTCATCGAGGGTATCGACGATAGTGGCGTTGCCGATCACGTCGCTGGCACCGGCGGCCAGGGCGATGGCCTGAGAATCGGGTTTGATCAGCGGATTAACCAGATAAAGGTTGGTTAAACCCATGGTTTTCATGGCTCTGGCGGTCGAGCCCATGTTGCCGGTATGTGAAGTCTCTACCAGAACAATGCGGATATTGTGCAGCATACAAACTCTGAGCGTGGCGGAAAATCGCAGCATCTTAACACAGCCGTAGGCAATTTGCCGAACAGCTGCTATACTTCGCGCCGTTTCCTGTTCTTTAACATCCTAGTTGGAAGATACCCATGCATCCGATGCTGACTATCGCCGTGCGCGCTGCGCGCAAGGCCGGTAACCTGATTGCCAAAAACTACGAAACCCCTGACGCTGTAGAAGCGAGCCAGAAAGGGACCAACGACTTCGTCACCAACGTCGATCGCGATGCAGAGCATCTGATCATCGACGTCATCCGCAAGTCTTATCCGCAACACAGCATCGTGAGCGAAGAGCGCGGCGAACTGATCGGCGAAGATCGCGATGTACAATGGGTGATCGATCCACTGGATGGCACTGCAAACTTCATCAAACGCTTCCCTCATTTCTCCGTTTCCATCGCCGTACGCATCAAAGGCCGTACTGAAGTGGCCGTGGTTTACGATCCGATGCGCAACGAACTGTTCACCGCCACTCGCGGCCAGGGCGCACAGCTCAACGGTTACCGCCTGCGCGGTACCAACGCCAAAGATCTGGATGGCACCATCCTGGCGACCGGCTTCCCGTTCAAAGTCAAACAGCACGCTACGCCTTACATCAACATCGTCGGCAAACTGTTCACCCAGTGCGCGGACTTCCGCCGCACCGGTTCCGCCGCGCTGGATCTGGCCTATGTGGCCGCCGGCCGCGTAGACGGTTTCTTCGAAATCGGCCTGAAGCCGTGGGACTTCGCTGCGGGCGAGCTGCTGGTGCGTGAAGCCGGCGGCCTGGTGACCGACTTCGTCGGCGGCCACAACCACTTCAGCTCCGGCAACGTGGTAGCGGGCAACCCGCGCGTGGTGAAAGCCATGTTGGCCACCATGCGTGAAGAACTGAGCGAAGCGCTGAAGCGTTAATCGTCAGAAGCGAATCGAAAAAAAGCGCTGCCGATGCAGCGCTTTTTTTATGCCCGTTAGCGAGAGAAGGGGCGGATGCCGCCGCCGAATTCCGGCTGCGCGCTGACGTACAGCAGCAGCCCGGCGGCCAGCAGGATCAGGCCACCGGCCAGCGCCAGCGAGCCCCAGGCTACCGCGCTCCAGGCGGCGGGTGCGCGCGAACGGCTGAGGCGCACCGCCAGCCGGCGGCTGTAATGCACCAGCAGCGCCAGCATGGAAATGGTCAAGGATGTGCCGAATGCCATCGCCAGCGCGGAAAGCACGCCCCAGCCGAACACGCCGATCACCTTGGAGAACAGCAGTACCAAAATCGCCCCCGAGCAGGGGCGCATGCCCATCGCCAGCACGATGGCGGTTCGGGTGCGCCAGTCGCTCCCCGCCTGTAGCTCGCTGTCGCTCGGCAGATGCCGGTGCCCGCAGCCGCAGTCGGCGCTGTGCACATGATCCGCCGCCAGCGGCGTCAGGCTGTTGATGCGCAGCGCCGGCGCCGGGCGCATCGCTTTGATCGCCGCAAACAGACGTTTCAGCGCGCGCCAACTCAGCAGCGCGCCAAGCAGCATCACCAGAATAAAACTGCCCTTCTCCAGCCAAAAGCTGCTTTGGTGCAGCTGGCGCGAAGAGAGCTGCAACACCACCAACATCAACGTCACCAGCGCGATCGCCACCAGCCCCTGCACCAGCGACGCGGCGAAGGTCAGCTTCAGGCTACTTTTCAGCCGCGCCGGGTGGGTGGCCAGATAGGTGGCGATCACCACTTTACCGTGGCCGGGCCCAAGCGCATGCAAAACGCCATAACCGAGGCTGAACAGCATCAGCGCCAGCCCGGCCTGCTGCGGCGCGGCCTTCACCTGCTGCAACAGCCCCGCCATCTGTTGATGCAGCGCTTTTTGCCATACCACGCTCTGCATCAGCAGCTGCGGCCAGTAGTGCCACGCCAGCAGCGCGGCGGCCGTCAGCGCCAGCGTGAACGGCAGCAGCGGCCACAGGCCAAAGACCCAGTGGCGTCGGCTTGTCGTCGGCGGAGAGAAATTTAGCGACATTGCAGCGTCACCCGCTGGGCAAACTGTTGCCCCAGCGCCAGGTCTTCGCCGGGCGAGTCGTTCTTGTCGAGCGACAGCGCATAGGCCTGCAGCGACGCATTCGGCTTCGGCGTCATCAGCTTGTAACTGCACTGCTGCGCCATCTCCGGCGGCAGATGCAGCGCATTTTGGTCTTTATAGGTCATATCCACGAAATAAGTCGGATCGTAAGTAGAAAGTTGAAACGGCTTGCCCGCCAACGGCTGCGGCTCGGCCAACGGCATCACGAACTCCAACACCGCCTGGTTGCCCTGGCGCGACAGGTGATATTCGCTGGGCAAGTTCAGGTATTTCACCGGCTTGCCGTCACGATAAAGATCGGTGAAATAGTGCTGCCCCAGCACGTTGGCCATCACTTCCGCCGCCAGCTTTTTCCACACTTCCGAATCGCTCTTGGCGTTTTTCGCATCGTAGAGCAGATCCGCCGAGGTGATTTCATCCATCACCCACACCATTTTCAGGCCGACCAGCCGCTGGTCTTTGGCGACGAAGGTGGTGTTCATGTCGATAAAGCTGTGCGGATGAGCGGCCGCTCCAGCGCTGAACACGGCGCCGAGGGCAGCCAAAAGACGACGTAACTTCATCATTATCCTGTCTTACCTGCATTTGTTATAACGTAACACAAATAACTGCCGAACGGTCTGCCGCTCCCGGCAATATTTGTGACGAAAGTTGTAAGCCGAAGTAAAAGCCGCGCTGTCATCCTGACGTTACAAAGCCTTTTGCTATGCTTAGGCATAATCGCAACCTTATATGCCGGAAGGTGATATGAGCCTGGACACCTCTCCCGTGCCTGAGCTCTCCGGACAACAACGGCGCTGTCATCTGCTGCTGATGCTGTACACGCCGGAGCCCGAGTTACAGCTGGAGACCTTAAGCCGAATCAATGGCGTCACCCCCCCGATAACCCGGCAAGATATAGCCGAGGTGGCCAGTGAAATCCAGCGTTTCCACCATCTGGAGATCGCCGTCGATCCCGACCATGGCTACCAACTGCGGGGCAGCGCGCTCGATCAACGCCTGTGCCTGATCCATTGGCTGCGGCGGGCCCTGCGTTGCAGCCCGCAGTTCGTCGAAAGCGACTTCGCCCCGCGCCTGCGGCTGGCGCTGGCGGCCGATGCCGGGTCGGCGTCGCAGCTGGCTCAAGCGATAGACGCCTGCGAACCGCTGCTCAACCGCCACTTCGACGCGCGCGACCGCCAATTCCTGCTGCATTACCTGCTCTACTGCGCCTGGCAAAACCGCCTGCAGCGCCATCCGCGTTTCGACGCCGTTCAACGCGACTGGCTGCGGCAAAAGCCGGAGCAGCAAGCCGCCGCCTGGCTACATCAGGCCTGCAACCGGCTGTTTAACCAGCCGCCGCACGCGGACGAGCGCGATTTTCTGGCGCTGACCTTCACCATGTTGAAAAATCACAGCTACCACAGCGATGACTCGGCGCAAGAACAGCGGCTGATGGCGGCAATCGACAGCATGGTCGTGCGTTTCCAGCAGCTTTCCGGCATGGCTTTCAGCAGCAAAGCGGAGCTGGTCAGCCAGCTGTTCGCCCACCTGGCGCCGGCGCTGGAGCGCTGCCGTTTCGCCATCGGCATTGACAATATGCTGCTGGAAGAAGTGGTGCGTAAATACCCGCGGCTGATGCGCACCACGCAGGATGCGCTGAAGCCGCTGGAACAGGAGTACGGCGTGCAGTTTTCCAACGAGGAAGCGGGCCTGGTGGCCATCAGCTTCGGTGCCTGGCTGATGCAGGACAACGCACTACAGGAAAAACAGGTGCTGCTGCTGACGCTGGATAACCCGCAGTTGGAAGAGGAAGTGGAATATCAGCTCCGCGAGCTCACGCTACTGCCGCTGAACATCAAGTATCTGCCGCTGGGCGACTACCTGCGCGGCGGAGCGCCGCAGGGCGTCACGCTGGTGATCACCCCTTATGCGGCGGTGCACAGCGCTCCGCACCCACCGCTGATCTACACCGAGCTGCCGCTGGAAAGCCGGCAGCGCGAGGCCATCCGCGCGCTGCTGGAAGCCCCTTAATCAACATCAACGGCTGACGCTGACCGCCGGTGGCCGGATGAACAAGGCCGGCGCCGCGACCGCCGCCATCACCCAGAATACCCCGCCCTGCCAATGTTCGAACAGGAACCCGGCGATCACCGTCATGACGGCGATACCGCCGCCCATCGCCAACGCCGAATACACCGCCTGCAGCCGGATCACCTCCTGCCCCTGACGCGCGGCGATAAAGCGCATCGCCGCCAGGTGGCACACGGTAAAGGTGCCGCAGTGCAAGATCTGAATCAGCAGCAACCAGCCCAGTTCGGTACTGTAGGCCATCAGGCTCCAGCGCAACACGCCGCAGCAGGCGGAGAGCAACAGCAGGTTGCGCGCATTCCAGCGGCGGAACAGCACGTTGCTGCTGGCGAAAATAATCACCTCCGCCACCACGCCCAGCGACCACAGGTAGCCGATGGTCGAGGCCGAATAACCGGCCTCCTGCCAGTAAATGGAGCCAAAGCTGTAGTAGCCGGCATGCGCCCCCTGCAGCAACGTGACGCACAGCAGGAAGCGCCAGACCGGCCCTTCTTTCAGCAGCGCCCACAGCGAACGCTCGTCCCCGCTGTGCGTGCGCGCTTCACCCTGCGGCATAACGTTCGGCTTCAACAGCATGCCCAGCAGCATCGCCAGCACGCTGAGGATCAGGCTGTAGAGAATGGCGTTATGGCCCCACACCGCCACCAGTTGCCCGGTCAGCGCCGAGCCGATGACGAACGCCAGCGACCCCCACAGCCGCACCCGGCCGTAGTCCATGCGGATTTGCTTCTGCCAGGTGGCGGCCAGGGCGTCGGTCAGCGGCACCAGCGGCGAAAAGAACAGGTTGAAACCGGCGATCACCAGCATCAGCCAACCCCAACCGTTGCCGAAGCAGAAACCGACCGCGAAGGCCAACGTCAACAGGGCCAACAGGCGCAGGGCGGAGACCAGATGAGAGGGATCTTTAACGCGGGGAGCAATCAGCAAGCTACCGAGGAAGCGGGCCACCAGACCGGCGCCGAGTAAAATGCCGATGGTTTCGGGCGCGATGCCCTCGCCTTTCAGCCACACGCCCCAGAACGGTAAGAAGATGCCATAGGAAAAGAAGTAGGTGAAATAACTGAGAGCGAGCCAACGCGTTGATTGCAGAACCATGATCCCTCCGGTGTGAGGGCAATACTTTGACAGAGCTCACACCGCCCGGCAATCTTCATTCCACTTCAATGCATTAGAGTGCCAAACAGTTCACAGTTTGCCGCAAGCGGCCATAAAAAAACCCGCCGCAGCGGGTTTTTTCAGGCGAAAGCGGGATTAGGCGTAAACCGGCAGGCGGGCGCAGATATCCAGCACTTTCTTCTTGGTGCGTTCGATGGTGGCTTCATCGTTGATGTTGTCCAGCACATCGCAGATCCAACCGGCCAGCTCGCGCACGTCGGCTTCTTTGAAGCCGCGACGAGTCACGGCCGGGGTGCCGATACGCACGCCGGAGGTGACGAACGGGCTCTTCGGATCGTTCGGCACGCTGTTTTTGTTGACGGTGATGTTGGCGCGGCCCAGGGCAGCGTCAGCTTCTTTACCGGTCAGGTTTTTGTCGACCAGATCCAGCAGGAACAGGTGGTTATGGGTGCCGCCGGAGACCACTTTGTAGCCGCGCTGCAGGAACACTTCCACCATCGCCTTGGCGTTGACCGCCACTTGCTGCTGGTAAACCTTGAACTCAGGCTCCATCGCTTCTTTCAGCGCCACCGCCTTGCCGGCGATCACGTGCATCAGCGGGCCGCCCTGGCCGCCAGGGAACACGGCAGAGTTCAGCTTCTTGTACAGCTCTTCGTCGCCGCCCTTCGCCAGGATCAGGCCGCCGCGCGGACCCGCCAGGGTTTTGTGGGTGGTGGTAGTGACGATGTGCGCGTGCGGCACCGGGTTCGGGTACACGCCGGCGGCGATCAGGCCCGCCACGTGCGCCATGTCGACGAACAGGTAAGCGCCGATGCTGTCGGCGATTTCGCGCATTTTGGCCCAGTCAACCACGCCGGAGTAAGCGGAGAAGCCGCCGATGATCATTTTCGGCTTGTGGGTCTGCGCCTGTTTGGCCAGATCGTCATAGTCGATTTGACCTTTGTCGTCGATGCCGTAAGGCACCACGTTATACAGCTTGCCGGACAGGTTGACCGGGGAACCGTGGGTCAGGTGACCGCCGTGCGCCAGGTTCATGCCCAGAATGGTGTCGCCCGGCTGCAGCAGCGCGGTGTACACGGCGAAGTTAGCCTGGGAGCCTGAGTGCGGCTGCACGTTGGCGTAATCGGCGCCGAACAATTCTTTGGCGCGATCGATAGCCAGCTGTTCAACGATATCCACGTATTCACAGCCGCCGTAGTAACGCTTGCCCGGATAGCCTTCAGCGTATTTGTTGGTCAGCTGGGAACCCTGAGCCTGCATCACGCGCGGGCTGGTGTAGTTCTCAGACGCGATCAGCTCGATGTGCTCTTCCTGACGCACCACTTCCTGCTCCATGGCGCGCCACAGTTCAGCATCGTAATCGGCAATGTTCATTTCACGCTTTAACATCCGGCATCTCCTGACTTAAATCAGCTAACTAAAAAATCACCAAATAACTACCCGTTTGGGTTCTGGGCCACAGTGTAAACCGTTTCCCCCCACCGAAGATAGGTCTTGACAGAGGTTTTTACGCAAACGATTGGCATAAGGCAGCGCAAGGCTTTGATCCGCGAAATGTCCCCGTTTATCAACGGACATTTCCTCATGCGAACAATGCGCTTTTTTCATGTTCTGTGAACACGATCGACGCCTGAAGAACACCGCAACGAAAACAAGGGCATTTACAAGCGACGCGGAACCCAATAAGATGCATTTAAAATACATCATTAAAATTCTCGTCAAGAGCCAACCCAAGGAGCGCTCCCATGCTGGATAGCCAAACCATCGCCACCGTGAAATCCACCATTCCCCTGCTGGCTGCAACCGGGCCGAAGCTGACCGCCCACTTTTACGATCGCATGTTCGCGCACAACCCGGAATTGAAAGACATTTTCAACATGAGCAATCAGCGCAACGGCGATCAGCGTCAGGCGCTGTTCGACGCCATCTGCGCCTATGCCGCCAACATCGAGAACCTGGCGGCGCTGCTGCCGGCGGTGGAGCGCATCGCGCAGAAGCACACCAGCTTCAATATTCAGCCGGAGCAGTACAACATCGTCGGCGGCCACCTGCTGGCAACGCTGGACGAGATGTTCAGCCCGGGTCAGGAAGTGCTGGACGCCTGGGGCAAAGCCTACGGCGTGCTGGCCAACGTGTTTATTCAGCGTGAAGAGCAGATTTATCAGCAGAGCGAAGCCGATAACGGCGGCTGGCGCGATCTGCGCGCATTCCGCATCCTGAAGAAACAGCCGCAGAGCGACGTGATCTGCAGCTTCGTGCTGGCGCCGGTGGACGGCGGCCGGGTGGCGGACTTCAAACCGGGGCAGTATCTGGCGGTCTACATCAAGCACGACAGCCTGGAGCATCAGGAAATTCGCCAGTACTCGCTGACCACCTCGCCGAACGGCGAGTTCTACCGCATCGCGGTAAAGCGTGAAGATCAGGGTAAAGTGTCCAACTACCTGCATCAGCAGGCGCAGGAAGGCGACGTGATCTACATCGCCCCGCCGCACGGCGACTTCTTCCTCGACGTGGCGCCGACTACGCCGGTGGCGCTGATCTCCGCCGGCGTCGGCCAAACCCCGATGCTCGGCATGCTCAACACCCTGCACGACAACCAGCATCAGGCGCAGGTCCACTGGCTGCACGCGGCGGAAAACGGCGACGTGCACGCCTTTGCCGATGAAGTGGCGGATATTGCCGGGCGCATGCCGAATCTGAGCCGCCATGTGTGGTACCGCGAGCCGGGCGCCGATGACGTGGAAGGCCGCGATTACCACAGCCGCGGATTGATGGATTTGAGCGCGCTGCGGGGCAGCCTGGCCGATCCGCAGATGCACTATTACTTCTGCGGCCCGGTAGCCTTCATGCAGTTTGTGGGGAAACAGCTGCTGGAGATGGGCGTAGAGGCCGAACGCATCCACTACGAATGCTTCGGCCCGCATAAGGTGCTGTAATGCTTGCGGAGCGCGGCCGTCAGACCGCGCTCCCCCTTCATTTCTCCTGCAGTTTGCGCGCGTCCTGCACCTGCTGTACCGTCACCGGCGCCGCCTGGTTGCCCCAGCTTCCCCGCAGATAGCTCATCAGATCGGCCGCTTGCCGATCGTTCAACGCCCAGCCGTAAGCCGGCATGTCGAACGCCATCGCCTGTTGCGTGGTCGGCGTATGCGCCCCTTCCAGCACCACCCGCAGCGCGGTCAGCGGATTGTCCGCCGTCACCGTGGCGTTGCCCGCCAGCGCCGGAATGGCGAAGTCGGTGCCCTCGCCCTGGTTGCCGTGGCAGGTCGAGCAGTACATCGCATAGGTCGCCTTGCCGCCCGGATTATCCGCCTGCGCAGCAGATGAGGCAGGTTTGGCGGCGCTTTCCGGTGCCAGGCTGCGCAGGTACACCGCGATGGCGTTCAGATCGCCGTCGCTGAGGTACTGCGTACTGTGGGTCACCACCTCGCTCATCGGCCCGGCGACCGCCGCATGGCGGCTGCGGCCGGTTTTCAGCAGCGCCGTCACCTCTTCCGGCGGCAGGCCGCGCAGATTGGAAGCGTACCAGCCGTCGAGTTCGGCGCCGCTCAGGAACACTGTTTCCTTGCCATCCAGCCCCTTCTCCTGCATCGCCCAGCCGCGCGGCGTGTGGCAGCTGCCGCAGTGGCCGGCACCCTGCACCAGGTAGGCGCCGCGGTTCCACTCGGCGCTCTGCTGCGGATCCGCCTGATACGGCTGGTCGTCGTGGAACAGCTGGTTCCACACCGCCAGCGGCCAGCGCATCGACAGCGGCCAACTAATGTCGCTGGCGCGGTTGGCGACGTTCTGTGCCGGCACCTCGTTCATCAGATAGTCATACAGCGCACGCATGTCTTCCGCGCTCATTTTGGCGTACGAGGTGTACGGCATCGCCGGGTAGAGCCGGTGACCGTCTTTGGCCACCCCCTGGCGCATGGCGCGATCGAATTCCTCGAACGAATAGGCGCCGATGCCGTGCAGCTTGTCCGGCGTGATGTTGGTGGCGTAGATGGCCCCGAGCGGCGTCGGGAACTTCATGCCGCCCGCCAGTTCAGCGCCGCCCGGCGCGGTGTGGCAGGCGGTGCAGTCGCCGGCTTTGGCGACGTATTCCCCGGCCGACATCGCCTGGGCCGAACCGCCGGCCGCCAGCAGGCTCAACAGGTACAGCGAACGCAGACTCATGCACCCTCCTTGGCGGCAACCTTGCCGTAGGCCAGTTCGTTAACCGCGCGCCACGCCTGGTCGATCGCCGAGTTAGCGTACGGGCTCCAGTCAGCATCGGAGTTGGCGATAACAATCTTGCCGATCGGCTGCCGCGCCGTTTCGATGATTTTCTTGGCTTCTTCTTCGTCGTCAAACAGCCCGTTGAGGAAGTAGGAGTAACCGTGCGACCAGCGGTTGACGGTGATCGCCTGAATATCGCGCTGATGATCGAAACCGGCCTCGCCCAGCATGCCCTGCAGCTGTTCGCGGATCATCTGCTCGTGTACCTCAAACGGCGTGCCCAGCAGCAGCGCGCGCCCTTTGCGCGACTGCTCACCCGGGCTGAGGCCGCTGCCCGGCAGCGTCGGTACATACACCATATGCAGGCCGATTGGCCGATCCGGATCGCGCGGATGCTGATAGCCGCCCATGCTCACCGGATAATCCAGCTTCACGCGGCTGTACGGTGCGGCCGGCGAGTAGATCTCGTGCACGCCCAGCTTGATGAACGGCTGCCAGTTGCGGATCACCACCTTGCTGTACACCAGCGGCGACTTGACGTTCTGCTTCAACGCCTCCTGCTGCTCGTGCGACATCTCCGGCACCAGATACGGGATCATCATGTTGTAGCCGGCCATCACCACCTGGCCCGCGCGCACTTTGGTCATCTTCTCGCCGGTCATATAGGTGACTTCCACCTTGTCGCCGACGTTGGCCGCGTGCAGCCCGGTGCTGTTCAAACGCAGCTTCACCGGCGACTCCGGCCGATCGAGCTGGCTGTAGTCGAATTTGGCCAGCACCACGTCGTCCATGTCCTTGCCGGCCGGCGCCACCGCCGGGATCAGATTGCGCACCATCAGGCGCGCCAGCGTGGCGTTGCCGTCCGGGAAATGGAACACATAAGGATCGTCGAGATCCGCCTGCGACTCTTCGTCCAGCGGCGGCAGATTCATGCCGCCGAGGCCCGGCAGATCGCAGATGCGCGCATCGCTGCACGAGGTGCCGTCGATGCCCACCGCCTGGAAATCGTTGGTGGTCTGCTGGAAGTAGCGGATCGCCAGCTCGCTCAGCCCAACCTTCTCACGCAGGAACTGGGTGTAGCTGTGGGTGTCGAGCCATTCGACCTTCTGCTCCAGCGTCATCTCCGGCAGATAATCTTTCTCCACCGTATGCAGCGCGATCAGCGCCTGGCGGTCGCTTTCCGGCAGCGGGAAATCGCCGATGAACTCTGCGTAAGGCCGCCCGTTGAGGCGATCGCGCGGAATGTCGTCCGCCACCGTGCGGCCCGGATCGCCGCTCACCACCTTATCGACGCCGAAGTTTTTGCGATCGAAATAAACGCCGCGGCTCAGGTTCAGATCCGGATAGAAATTGGTGTCAAAAGCCTGCTCCAACCGATCGATATCGACGCCGATCTTGCGCAGCAGCCCCATCGCCACCGGGCTGAAGTTGGAACGCGGCGACTGCAGCGATTCGCTGCCGCCGTAGCCGAGCAACATGCCGTCGTCGCTGTTGAATTCGTTGCGCTTGGCGTGGCCGCCGAAGTCGTCATGGTTGTCGATCAGCAGAATACGCTGCTGCTCGCCCTTCAGCTGCTGCCAGAAACAGGCGGCCGCCAGGCCGCTGATGCCGGCGCCCACCACCACCAGATCGAACTCTTCAACGGCGGGCACGCTGCCGAAGTCAAAGGTTTTTCCGTCGCGCCCCAGCTGATGCGCATGCTCGAACGAGCCCGGATGGTTGCCCCGCAGCCCGGTCAGCGCCGGCGGGTAGTACAGGGTTTGATTGGCGGTTTGCGGTGACGCGCGCAGGATTTGCAGCGGCGTCAACCCGGCGGCGATGGTGATCGCCACCCCGTTGAGAAAATCGCGTCGGGTGATACCCATATAGGCTTCCTTTCAATTTTTCCCCGTCGCACGTCAAATTGCGGCGTTGCCGCCTGAAATGCATAGGGGAATATTATTATCATCGGCCGGCCGGGGCCGGCCCAAAGGCCGCGCTATTGTGCGGATAATTATTGTAAAATCAATGTTTGAACATCACATGACGAATGGCCGTGTAATCCTCCAGCCCGTACATCGACATATCCTTGCCGTAGCCGGACAGTTTCTGGCCGCCGTGCGGCATCTCGCTCACCAGCATGAAGTGGGTGTTCACCCAGGTGCAGCCGTATTGCAGGCGGGCGCTTAAGCGATGCGCGCGGCCCACGTCGCGGGTCCACACGGACGAGGCCAACCCGTAGTTGGATTCGTTCGCCCAGGCCAGCACCTGCTCTTCGTCGTCGAACGGCGTCACCGTCACCACCGGGCCGAACACTTCGCGCTGCACGATCTCATCTTCCTGGCGCGCGCCGGCCAGCAGCGTCGGCTGGAAATAGTAGCCCGGCCCCTTCACCTTCTCGCCGCCGGTCACTACCTGCACGTGCGGCAACGCTTTGGCTCGCTCGACGAAACCGGCGACCCGCTCCAGATGCTGGGCGGTAATCAACGGCCCCAGTTCGGTGCTCTCATCGTCCGGCGCGCCGATCTTCAGGCTGGCCACCGCCTCGCCCAGCCGCTTCACCAGCTCGGGATAAATGCTTTTCTGCGCGTAGATGCGGCAGGCGGCGGTGCAATCCTGCCCGGCGTTGTAGAACCCGAAGCCGCGAATGCCTTCCACCACCTGTTGCAAATCGGCGTCGTCGAACACCAGCACCGGCGCCTTGCCGCCCAGCTCCATATGGGTGCGTTTAATGCCGGCGGCGGTGTGGGCGATGATGTGCTCGCCGGTGGCGATCGACCCGGTCAGCGACACCATGCGCACCTTGTCATGCCCGGTCAGCCGATCGCCGACGCTGGCGCCGCGGCCGAACAGCACGTTGAGCACGCCCGGCGGGAACAACCCGGCGGCCAGTTCGGCCAGTTTGAAGGTGGTCAGCGGCGTCTGCTCCGAAGGCTTGATCACCACGCAGTTGCCCGCCGCCAACGCTGGCGCCAGTTTCCAGGCCGCCATCATCAGCGGGTAGTTCCACGGCGCGATCGAGGCCACCACGCCGAGCGGATCGCGGCGGATCATCGAGGTGTGCCCGGCCAGATACTCGCCGGCCGCCATGCCGGTCAGGCAGCGGCTGGCACCGGCGAAGAAGCGAAACACGTCGGCCACCGCCGGCAGCTCGTCGTTCAGCACGCAGTGATAAGGCTTGCCGCAGTTGAGCGACTCCAGCCTGGCGAAGGTCTCGGCATGCTCGTCGATCAGATCCGCCAGCTTGAGCAGATGCTCGGCGCGCTCTTTCGGCGTGGTTTGCCCCCAGGCGGCGAACGCGGCGTCTGCCGCCAGCACCGCGCGATCGACCTGCTCCGGGCTGGCCTCCGCCACCTGCGCGATCACTTCGCCGGTCGCCGGGTTATACACCGGCTGGGTCGCGCCCTGGCCATTCACCAGTTGGCCGTCAATCAACAGTTGGCTTTGCATAGGGTTATCCTTTTATCAGAGGTCGGGTAAGGAAATTATTTGCCGCTGCCGGCGACGCTTTCCCCACCTTTGGTCAGGTAGTAAGCGCCGAGGATCGGCAGCATGGTCAACAGCATCACCGACAGCGCCACCACGTTGGTGATCGGCACGTCGCGCGGGCGACCGAGCTGGTTCAACAGCCACAGCGGCAGCGTGCGCTCGTGGCCGGCGGTAAAGGTGGTCACGATGATTTCATCGAACGACAGCGCGAATGCCAGCATGCCGCCGGCCAGCAGCGCCGAGCCGAGGTTCGGCAGGATCACATAGCGGAAGGTTTGCCACCCGTCGGCGCCGAGGTCCATCGAAGCCTCGATCAGGCTGTATGAGGTGCGGCGGAACCGGGCGATGACGTTGTTGAACACGATCACCACGCAGAAAGTCGCATGGCCGACGACGATGGTCAGGATGCCCGGCTCGATGTTCAGCGCCTTGAACGCCGCCAGCAACGCCAGGCCGGTGACGATCCCCGGCAGCGCGATCGGCAGCAGCAGCAGCAGCGAAATGCTGTCCTTGCCGAAGAAATCGCGCCGATAGAGCGCCGCCGCCGCCAGGGTGCCGAGCACCAGCGCGATGGCGGTCGCCAGGCAGGCGATCTGCGCCGACAGCAGCACCGCATCGATGATGTCCTGCCGTCCGGCGGCGACGTTAAACCAATGCAGCGTGAAGCCCTTCGGCGGGAAGCTGAAGGCTGCGTCCTCGGTGTTGAAGGCGTAGATGGCGATGATCGCCAACGGGAAATGCAGGAAGACAAGTCCGCCCCAGGCGGCCAGCTTCAGCCCTAAGGGCGCGCGTTCAGAGTGCATCGAAGGCCCCCAGACGTTTGACGATGGAAAGGTAGATGGCGATCAGGACGATCGGCACCAGCGTAAAGGCCGCGGCCATCGGCATATTGCCGATCGCGCCCTGCTGGGCGTACACCATGCTGCCGATGAAATAGCCCGGCGGCCCCACCAGCTGCGGCACGATAAAGTCGCCCAGCGTCAGCGAGAAGGTGAAGATCGACCCGGCGGCGATGCCCGGTACCGCCAGCGGCAAAATGACGTGACGGAAGGTCTGTGCCGGCCGGGCGCCCAAATCCGCCGAGGCATGCAGCAGCGAGGGCGGCAGGCGCTCCAGCGCCGCCTGGATCGGCAGGATCATGAACGGCAGCCAGATATAGACGAACACCAGAAAACGCCCCAGGCCCGAGGTCGACAGCGTGTTGCCGCCGACGCCGGGCACCGTCAGCAGCGAAGCCAACAGCGGCTCCAGCCCCAGGTGCTGCAGGAACCACTGCGCCACGCCGTCTTTCGCCAACAGCAGAGTCCAGGCATAGGCTTTGACGATATAGCTGGCCCACATCGGCATCATCACCGCGATGTAAAAGAACGCTTTGACGCGGCCGCTGGTGTAGCGCGCCATGTAATAGGCGATCGGGAACGCCAGTGCCGCGCTGGCCAGCGACACCAGCACCGCCATGGTCAGCGTGCGCAGGATGATGTCGTAGTTGGCCGGGTTGAACAGCGCCGCCAGGTTGGCGAAAGTCAGATCCGGCGTCACCGCCATGGTGAAATCGTCGAAGGTGTAAAAACCCTGCCACAGCAGCGTCAGCAGCGAACCGAGGTACACCGCGCCAAACCACAGCAGCGGCGGCACCAGCAACAGCAGCAGGTACAACGTCGGCCGGCGATAAAGCCAGGTCGACAGCGCGCGCACGCTACCGCCGCGCGCCGAGGGGGAATCGATGCTCATGTCCATCTCACCTCTCCTCCAGCAGCGGCACCATCGCCGCGCGCGGCCAGCAGGCGACAATCGGCTGGCCGATCTGCCGCTGTTGCCCTGCGGCGATCCACTGCGGATTGGCCTGGCTGACCAGCAGCTTTTCGCCGCCGTTCAGCGCGATCTCATACCGCGTGGCCGCGCCCTGGTAATGGATTTCCTGCAGCGTGCCCTGCACCTGGATCTCGTCCTGCGCCGCGCCGCCTTGCTCCAGCAGGCGGATATGTTCCGGCCGGATCGAGAAGGTCCGGCTTTCGCCGAGCAGACGCTGCGCCAGCTCGCTGCGCACCACGTTGGAGGTGCCGACGAACTCGGCAACGAACGGCGTCTTCGGCCGCATGTAAAGCTCGCGCGGCGTATCCACCTGTTCGATGCGGCCGTTATTGAACACCGCCACCCGATCGGACATCGACAGCGCTTCGCTTTGATCGTGGGTGACGAAGATAAAGGTGATGCCCAGCTGGCGCTGCAGCTTCTTCAGCTCGCCCTGCATCTGCTCGCGCAGCTTGAGATCCAGCGCGCCGAGCGGTTCGTCCAGCAGCAGCACCCGCGGCCGATTGACCAGCGCGCGCGCCAACGCCACGCGCTGCCGCTGGCCGCCCGACAGGTGCGCCGGCTTGCGTTCGGCGACGAAACCGAGCGCCACGCTCTCCAGCGCCTCTTGCGCCCGCGCCAGCCGCTCGCGTTTGGCGACGCCCTTCACCATCAGGCCGTAGGCGACGTTTTCCAGCACCGACATGTGCGGGAACAGCGCATAATCCTGAAACACGGTGTTCACGTCGCGCTGGTACGGCGGCAGGTTGGCAGCTTCCTGGCCGTGGATACGAATCGAGCCGGAAGTGAGCTGTTCAAAGCCGGCGATCAGGCGCAGGCAGGTGGTTTTGCCCGAACCGGACGGCCCGAGCATGGAGAAGAATTCCCCGTCCTGAATGTCGATGGATACCCGATCCACGGCGCGAACATCGCCGAAAGTCCGCGAAACATCGATGAATTGCACGGCAATGGTCATTTTCTGTGCTCCATACTGATGTAAATCGGGCGCAGCGGGCTGCGCCCCGCGGCTTAGCGGCCGCCCATGATGGCGATGTAATCCTGGGTCCAGCGGCTGTACGGCACGAACTTGCCGCCCTGCGCCTGCGGCGTTTTCCAGAAGGCGATTTTGTCGAACTGGTTAAAGCCGTTGGTTTCGCAGCCCTTCTCACCCAGCAGCGCGCTGGCCTTGCAGCCCGCCGGCGAAGCCGGCACCGAACCGAACCAGGCCGCCACGTCGCCCTGCACCTTCGGCTCCAGAGACCAGTTCATCCACTGGTAGGCGCAACTCGGGTGTTTGGCGTCGGCATGCAGCATGGTGGTGTCCGCCCAGCCGGTCACGCCCTCTTTCGGGAACACGGTGGCGATCGGCTGCCCTTCGCCCTTCAGGGCGTTGGCCTGATACGGCCAGGCGCTGGAGGCCACCACGCCTTCGTTTTTAAAGTCGCTCATCTGCACCGAGGTATCGTGCCAGTAGCGGTGGATCAGCGCGTGCTGGCTACGCAGCAGTTTCAGCGCCGCCTGGTACTGCTCTTCGTTGAGCTGGTAAGGATCGCTGATGCCGAGCTGCGGCTGGGTGGCCTTCAGGAACAGCGCCGCGTCGGCGATGTAGATCGGGCCGTCGTAAGCCTGCACCCGCCCCTGGTTGCTCTTGCCGTCCGGCAGGTTCTGCTGCTGGAAGATCACCGCCCAGCTGTCCGGCGGCGTCGGGAAGGTTTTGGTGTTGTAAATCAGCAGGTTCGGCCCCCACTGGTACGGCGTGCCGTAGGTTTTGCCGTCCACGGTGTACCAGGCGCCGTTCAGCAAGCGCGGATCGATGTTCTTCCAGTTCGGGATCAGCGCGGTGTTGATCGGCTGCACCCGCTTGCCGAAGATCAGACGCAGCGAGGCGTCGCCGGAGGCGGTCACCAGATCGTAGCCGCCCTTGGCCATCAGGCTGACCATTTCATCGGAGGTGGCGGCGGTCTTCACGTTCACCGCGCAGCCGGTTTGCTTTTCAAACTGGGTGACCCAGTCGTAGTTTTTATCCGACTGGCCACGTTCGATGTAGCCGGGCCAGGCGATGATATCCAGCCGGCCTTCGCCTTTGCCCAGCGACTGCGGCAGATCGGCCGCCTGGGCCAGGCCGCACAGCACGGTGAGGCAGAGCGCGGAGACGGTGGTGGTGACTGCGGTAGTTTTTCCCATCGTAATTACCCCTGTGTTGCTTATCGGTGTGCGGCAGGGAACGGCTGCCGCCTGATTTTCTTGATATAACCGTTAGAAGCTGGCTTTGAACTTCGCCATAACGTGCCTGACAACGCTGTAATCCTGCAGCGAATCGCTGGACAGATCCTTGCCGTAGCCGGAGCGTTTCAGGCCGCCGTGCGGCATCTCGCTCGCCAAGGTGAAATGGGTATTGATCCAGGTGCTGCCGTACTGCAGATGGGCGGCGATGTGCAGCGCCCTGTCGATATTTTGCGTCCACACCGACGAAGCCAGCCCGTATTCCGAGTCGTTGGCCCACTCGACCGCCTGCTCCAGGTGCTCGAAGCGCGTGACGCTGACCACCGGGCCGAACACCTCGCGCTGCACGATTTCGTCGCTTTGCAGGCAGCCCGCCAGCAGGGTCGGCTGGTAATAGAACCCCGGCCCGGAGTGGGCCGCGGCACCGGTGATCAATTCGATATGCGGTTGGCTGAGCGCCCGCTCGACGAAGCTGGCGACGCGATCGCGCTGGCGGCTACTTATCAACGGGCCGATCTCGTTGTCCTGATCGCGCTTGCGGGCGAAGCGCAGGCTGGCGACCGCCTCGCCCAGCGCGTCCACCAGTTTGGGATAGATGCCGGCCTGCGCGTAGATGCGGCAGGCGGCGGTGCAGTCCTGGCCGGCGTTGTAATAGCCGTAGGTGCGAATGCCGTTGACCACTTCGTCGAGATCGGCGTCGTCGCAGACGATCACCGGCGCCTTGCCCCCCAGTTCCAGGTGGGTGCGCTTGACGCTTTTGGCCGCCGCCTGAAGAATTTTTTGCCCGGTGACGATATCGCCGGTGACCGACACCAGCCGCACCTGCGGGTGCCCTACCAGTTGGCTGCCGACCCCTTCACCGCCGCCGTAGACAATGTTCAGCACGCCCGGCGGCAGGATCTCCTGCAGCGCCGGCACCAGCGCCAGAATGGTCAGCGGCGTATGTTCGGAGGGTTTAAACACCACGGTATTGCCCGCCGCCAACGCCGGCGCGATCTTCCACGCCGCCATCATCAGCGGATAGTTCCAGGGGGCGATCGAGGCCACCACGCCGACCGGATCGCGGCGGATCATCGAGGTGTGTCCCGGCACATACTCGCCGGCCAGCTGCCCTTGCTGCGTGCGGACCGCGCCGGCGAAGAAGCGGAACACGTCGACCGCCGCCGGCAGATCGTCATTGAGCGCCTGATGCAGCGGCTTGCCGCAGTTGAGGGCTTCCAGCTGCGCCAGCTGCGGCGCCTGCCGCTCGATGGCGTCGGCGATGCGCAGCAATAAGGCGGCGCGCTGGCCTGGCGTGGTGCGCGACCAGTGGCCGAACGCCTGCTGCGCGGCTTTCACCGCGCTGCCGACCTGCGCCGCAGAGGCTTCGGTCAGGGCGATCAGCGTCTCGCCGTTGGCCGGATTGACAATGCACTCCTGCTGGCCTTCGCCGTCGACAAGCTGACCGTTAATGAACTGCTGACAGGACAAACCTGAGAGAACCTGCACATCTGCCATCGCCTGACGCCCCTAAGTGACAAAAACGTTAACCAAATGTGAATAAGTTAGTTTTAATCAGCCTAAGCGAGCCTCTGGCGGGCAACAAATTCTAAATACTGAACGCCGCGTTCGATTAAATCGAATGCTTAAGCCCAGCGGCGTGTTTGCTGCCGTTCTCGCGCGCAATGGTCAGGAACGGCGTCACCAGCTCCGGCCGCGCGCTGCCGCGCCGCCACGCCAGCCCGATATCCAGCGGCTCCAGCAGATCGTCCAGCTTGCGCGCCTCGATCATGTTGCCCTCGAGCGACCAGGCGCGGTACGCCATGTCCGGCAGGATAGACACCCCCATCCCCGCCGCCACCAGGCTACGCACCGCCTCGGTCGAGGCGGTTTTCATGGCGATCTCCGGCTTCAACCCGGCGCGCGACCAGATGCGCCGCGCGTGCACGTCCATTTCATCAGCGTTGAGCTGGATCAGCGGCTGTTTGGCCACGTCCGCCAGGCTGATGCTCTCGTGATCCAGCAGCGGGTGCAACGGCGGCAGCCACAGGCGATACGGCGAGTGCATCAGCACCTCGGTCTGCAGCGCATCGCGGTCTTCGATGTTCGACAGGATCAGCACGCCGATGTCGATCTCGCCGCTGACCAGCAGATGCTCGATATACGGGCGCTCGTCTTCAACCACCTGCACGGTGACGTTGGGATAGGCCGATTTAAAGCGCGTGAGCAGTTCCACCAGGAAGTAACCGGCCACCAGGCTGGTGACGCCGACGGTCAGCTTGCCGGTCAGGCTCTCGGTGCCGATCTGCAGGCTGCGCTTGGCGTTGTCCACCGTCGCCAGGATCAGATACGACTGGCGCAAGAACTGGTGCCCCTGATGGGTCAGCGTCATGCCCTTGGCGTGGCGATCGAACAGCCGCACGCCGATCTCGGTTTCCAGCTGCTGGATCGCCAGCGTCAGTGAAGACTGGGAGACAAACACCGCCTGGGCGCCGGCGGAGATCGACCCGGTTTCCGCCACGGCGATGAAGTGGCGGATTTGGCGTAACGTCATCATGGGGGTGATTCCTCAAGCAAAAACATTGCGTTGAGTGTAGACGCCGGCCATGAAGCGATCGGGAAAAGTATCAAAAACGCGATAGCGTTCGCTTTTTTAGAATGCCAACAGGCAAAAATGGGGGAAACAATGAGGCGAAGAAGTGCGATGTGCGGGGAACAGAAATGACAAGGGCGCAGCATGCTGCGCCCTGATGGCCGAGGACCCTTGCGAGGATCAGATCGCTTCTTCGTCCTGCTCGCCGGTACGGATGCGCACCACGCGCGCCACGTCGAAGACGAAGATTTTGCCGTCGCCGATCTTGCCGGTCTGCGCGGTTTGCATGATGGTTTCCACGCAGGTGTCGACGATGTCGTCGGCAACCACGATCTCGATCTTCACCTTAGGCAGAAAATCGACCATGTATTCGGCGCCGCGGTACAGCTCGGTGTGGCCCTTTTGGCGGCCGAAGCCTTTGACTTCAGTGACCGTCATGCCGGTGATGCCCACTTCGGCCAGCGCTTCGCGGACGTCATCCAGTTTGAACGGCTTGATAATCGCGTCGATCTTTTTCATCTTCTTTCCCTTTACCAATTTTTGCGGCCAAAACCGGATGTGATGGGGTAGCGGCGGTCTTTGCCGAAGTTACGGGCGGTGATGCGCGGCCCGACGGCGGCCTGACGCCGCTTGTATTCGTTGATGTCCACCAGGCGGATCACCTTGCGCACGATCGCTTCGTCGAACCCTTCGGCCACCAGATCGGCGACCGACTTGTCGCGCTCGACGTAACCTTCCAGGATCGCATCCAGGATATCGTACGGCGGCAGGCTGTCCTGATCGACCTGATCCGGCGCCAGCTCGGCGGACGGCGGACGATCGATCACCCGCTGCGGGATCACGTAGGAGACGGTGTTACGGTATTCAGACAGCTTGAACACCAGCGTTTTCGGCACGTCTTTCAGCACGTCGAAACCGCCGGCCATATCGCCGTACAGCGTGGCGTAACCCACCGCCATTTCGCTCTTGTTGCCGGTGGTCAGCACGATGCTGCGGCGTTTGTTGGACAGCGCCATCAGCACCACTCCACGGCAACGCGCCTGCAGGTTCTCTTCGGTGGTGTCGCGCTCGGTGCCGGCGAACATCGGCGACAGCTGGCCCATAAAGGCATCGAACATCGGCTCGATGGAGACGATATCGAACTCCACGCCAAGGATTTCCGCCTCTTCTTTGGCGTCGGCGATGCTGATATCCGCGGTATAGCGGAACGGCATCATCAGCGCCTGCACCTTGTCTTTGCCCAGCGCATCCACGGCGATCGCCAGCGTCAGCGCCGAGTCGATGCCGCCGGACAGGCCCAGCACAGCGCCTTTAAAGCCGTTTTTGGTCACGTAGTCGCGCACCGCCAGCACCAGCGCCTGGTACACCTGCGCCAGCTGCGGCAGCTCAGCGGCCGGATCGGCCATCGGCACCACGGCCAGATCGTTGAATTCCAGGCGGGTCACCTGCTCGTCGAAGGCCGCCAGACGGTGAGTCATGGTGCCGGCGGCGTCGAAGACCTTGGAGCAGCCGTCGAAGATCAGCTCATCCTGGCCGCCGACCTGGTTGAGGTACACCAGCGGCAGCTGAGTGCGCTGGCAGTGGCCGGCCATCAGCGTTTTGCGGATATACGGCTTTTCGCGGTTATACGGCGAGGCGTTGATCGACAGGATAATCTCCGCACCGGCCGCCTTGGCGGCGTCGATCGGCTCAGGGAACCACAGATCTTCGCAGATCAGCAGCCCCAGACGGTAGCCTTTCAGCTCCACCACGCAGGTGTCGTTGCCGGCGTGGAAATAGCGCTTCTCATCGAACACGCCGTAGTTCGGCAACTGCTGCTTGAAGTAGCGGGTCAGCAGGCGGCCCTCGGCGAACAGCGACAGCGCGTTGTACAGCTTGTCGCCTTCGCGCCACGGGTGGCCGACCAGGATCGCCGTCTCGGCGGAGGCCTGCTGCAGGCGCAGCAGCTGCGCATCGCAGCGCTGGTAGAAGTCATTGCGATACAGCAGATCTTCCGGCGGATAACCGGACAGCGCCAGTTCGGTGAACATGACCAGATCGGCTCCCGCCTTCTGCTGCTCCTGCACGATTTGCAACATGCGTTCGGTGTTGCCTTCAATGTCGCCGACCAGCAGGTTCAACTGGGCCAGGGCGATGGAAAGTGATCTGCTCATTTGTGTACGATCCCGCTTAATACGTTCCATGGTGCTCTACGCCGGGACATGCCGCGGCAAAGAGAACGGAGTGTAAATCATTCCGCCGGATTTGTTGAGAACCTGCATGGCAGGCACCGGCGGAACACTGTCATTCTTTAAAATCGTTGGCGTCCAGCTCGTGGCGCGACAGCAATTTGTAAAACTCGGTGCGGTTGCGGCCCGCCATGCGCGCGGCCTGTGTCACGTTGCCCTTGGTGATCTGCAGCAGCTTGCGCAGATAGTGCAACTCGAACTGATTGCGCGCTTCGGCAAAGGTCGGCAGCGCGGTGTTTTCCCCTTCCAGCGCCTGTTCCACCAGCGCTTCACTGATCACCGGCGCCGAGGTCAGCGCCACGCACTGTTCGATAACGTTGACCAGTTGACGCACATTGCCCGGCCAGCTGGCGGTCATCAGCCGTTTCATGGCGTCGGTCGAGAAACTGCGCACGAACGGCTTGTGCCGCTGAGCCGCTTCGCGCAACAGGTGGTTGGCCAGCAGCGGAATGTCTTCGGCCCGCTCGTTTAGCGCCGGGATCTTCAGGTTCACCACGTTGAGGCGGTAGTAAAGGTCTTCGCGGAACTCGTTCTTCGCCATCGCCTTTTGCAGATCGCGGTGGGTGGCGGAGATGATGCGCACGTCGATGTCCAGATCGCGGTTGCTGCCCAGCGGCCGCACCTTGCGCTCCTGCAGCACGCGCAGCAGCTTCACCTGCAGCGACAGCGGCATATCGCCGATCTCGTCGAGGAACAGCGTGCCGCCCGCCGCCGCCTGGAACAGCCCTTCACGGCTGCTGACCGCGCCGGTGAAGGCGCCCTTGGCGTGGCCAAACAGTTCGGATTCCAGCAGCTGCTCCGGCAACGCGCCGCAGTTGATGGCGATGAATGCCTTACCGGCGCGCGGGCTGGCGCGGTGGATCGCCTGCGCCAACACCTCTTTACCGGTGCCGCTCTGACCGTTGATCAGTACGCTGACGTCGGACTGCGCCACCATATTCACCTGCTCCAGCAGGCGCAGCATCAACGGGCTGCGGGTGACGATGTCTTCGCGCCAGGCGTCGTCACCGGCCGGTGCCGACAGCGACAGCGCTTCATCGATAGCCTTGTACAGCGCATCGCGATCCACCGGCTTGGTGAGGAAGCTGAACACCCCCTGCTGAGTCGCGGCCACCGCATCGGGAATCGAGCCGTGCGCGGTGAGAATGATCACCGGCATGCCCGGCTGATGTTTCTGGATCTCGGCGAACAGCGCCATGCCGTCCATCTCGTCCATGCGCAGATCGCTGATCACCAGATCGATCTGCTCGCGCGCCAACAGGCGCAGCGCTTCCTGGCCGCTTTCGGCGGTGGTGACGTGAAAACCTTCGCTGGTCAGGCGCATGCCCAACAGCTTCAGCAGGCTGGGATCGTCGTCAACCAATAACAGGTTGGCCGGTTTGCGTGCGGTCATTGCGCGTGGGACTCCTTATTGGCGGGGTGCGGCGTATAGGTGTCTTCCGGTTCAACCGGCAGCGCGGTGCCCTTTTCCGGTTCGTCCTGCGACTCGGCGCCTTTGGCGGCCGCGCCATTTTTACCGGCGGCCTCGCCCTTTTGCGAGCCTGCACCATTTTCCGGGATTTCGCCTTGCAGCTGCTTGCGTGACGAGAGCTGGCGCTCGATGTCGGTCAGGTTTTCCAGCTTACGCGAGGTGTCCTGCAGCTGCGCTTGCAAGCGCGCCTGGTTCTGACGCAGCGAATCGATCTGGCTGTCGCTGCTTTCCTGCAGATGCTGATAGCGCGCTTTTTCATCGAACAGCGTGATCTGCAGCATTTGCTGCTGGCGCCACAGCTGCGTCAGCGGACGCAGCGAACCGGGGAATTCCATGCGGTAGCTATTGATCCGATCGATTATCTGGCGGCGTTCGCCGGAGGTCGGCTGTGCGCTTCCCAGCAGGATGCTCTGCTTGAAAACGCCGGACCAGCTGTCGCCAGGCACCGTTTTCGCCAGCGCGCGCGCCTGAGTCGAGCCGATGCGATCGGCGCAGTCCATCGCGCGCAGCCAGTAGAGCGAGTTATCCAACGCGTCCTTATCGTCCAATTGCCACAGGGTATCGCAGGCCGCAGTACGGTAATCGATCACCTTGGTATCCGGGATCGCCTCTTGCTGCTGAGGATTCAGGCCGCCGCTGACGGCGCGATCGACACAGCCCGCCAGCAACAGCGGCATAAAGAAAACGGCGCCCAACCAGCTGATCGGGCGTTTGCCGAGCGGCGCTCTGTGCGTGGCACGCGGTGAACGTTCGGTCTGTGAAAGACGAAGGCGTTTAGACCATGTGTACATTATTTATTCATTCTCGGCGGTTAACGGCAGTTCAATGCGGAAGCAGACGTCTGCACCGGCGACCGTCGCCAGTTGCAGCTCACCGCGCATGCGACGGATACAGTCCTGAGCGATGCTCAACCCCAGTCCGCTTCCTTTTACCGCCCCTTTTCGCTGGTGACTACCCTGGAAAAAAGGCTCGAAAATCATGGCTCTTTCAGCCTCGGGGATCGGCGTGCCGGTATTGGCGACGTCGATTTGCACCCGTTGTCCAACCTGACGGCTGCGGATCCAAATGTTACCGGATTCCTTGCCGTAGTGCACCGCATTGGAGTAGAGATTATCCAGCACGCGCATTAATAGCGTAGGCTCTGCCCAGCAGATTTCCGCCTTCAGATCGATATCGGTGGCGATCATTTTCGCCCGTGCCGGCAAACTGTGCGCGGCGACCACCAGATCGACCATGTCGCGCAGCTCGACGTTCTCGTGTTCCGCCGGGCCGTCGGCCAGTTTGCGGTTGTAATCCAGCAGTTGTTCAATCAGCTGTTGCAGATGACGGCTGCTGTTGTCGAGGATCGCCACCACCTCTTTTTGATCGGAGGTCAGCGGCCCCGCCACTTCGTCGGCCAGCAGTTCGGTGCCTTCACGCATGCTGGCCAGCGGCGTTTTCAACTCGTGCGAGATATGGCGCAAGAACTCGTGGCGCTGCGACTCCAGCCACGCCAACCGTTCGCTCAGCCAGATGATGCGCTGCGCCAGCGAACGCAGCTCGCGCGGCCCTTTGAACGACGCAGTGCTGCCCAGCGCGCGCCCTTCCCCCAGACGGTTGATCATCCGCTCCACGGCCTTGACCGGCCCGATGATCATGCGGGTGAACAGCACCACCAGCAGCACGCTGACCAGGAACAGCAGCAGCGCCTGCCAGCCGAAGAACTGACCGCGCTCGGCGATGGCCTGCTGCAGCTGCTGGCCGCGTGAAAACACCACCGCGCGCGTGGCCTGCACCATTTCGGCATTGGAGCGCGAGAACGACTCGAGCAGGGCCGAGGCCTCTTGGTCCGGCCCGCTGTTATGGCATTTGATCGCCGCCAGCTGGGTCAGCAACTGACGCAGCGTTTGGTAATAACGTTCGTCCGGCAGGATCGGCGCGTGGGCGTCCAGCATCTGCGAATACTGTTTGCGCTGGTTCTGATACAGCTTCTGCAGCGTAGGATCGACCAGCACGCAGTACTGACGATAGCTGCGCTCCATCTCCAGCGCCACGCTGGTCATCGCCTCGCTGCGCCGCGCGTCCACCAGCGTGGTGCGGTTGATGTCCGCCGCCTGTGCGCTGAGGTGATCCAGGCTTTGATAAGCCTGATAAGCCAACACCAACAGCGGTAGCAGCACCAACAGGAACGCCAGCAACACCAGCTGCCGCAGCGAACGGGGGAATAAACGCCATTTTTTCAACGAAATCATCTCATTCTCTCAGCTCTGTCACGATGCTAACTGACTCGCCGGAAAGAGAAAAGCCCGGCAAGGGAGAATCCTGAACGCGCAAGGAAAAAGCCGCGGGATCGGTGAAGCGTGCGCAGAAGCGCAGCGCACCGACGACACGCGGCAGCAATACGATAAACGGGAATAAAAGCGATACTGTTTGGACAACGTCTGTGTTCGCGGGCATAGGCGACGAAACAGGGATAAACGCAGCGTTGAGAATTGACGCCGGGGCAAGAAGTTTGCCCCGCCGCAAGGAAAGTGTGGATGCCCTTGAGTCTCGTCCCCAGGGTGATGTAGCGCAGCGGCTGGCATCGAACAGGACGAATAGCATCCGTAAGTATCCAGGATTGATGAACCCTTCATCACAGTTGGATACAGGCGGTGCCTCACTCCACGTGTCGCCCGATGCTTGATAAAGCCGCTTGCACGGTCTGTTATCGGTTTGGTTGGACGATAGGCACCATTTCTTTGGCATCATTCGGAGGCTTATGAGGTGATTTGCCGTCTAATTACGGCGCCGTCATAAAAAGTTGAATGAGCAACCGCTGAGAATAATGCACGTTGCATGCCAACTTTGCAATAAAAATCATAACATACTGATTTTAATTTAAAATAAATTAACAACGACAAATATTCTCACTCATCAGGCACCGATGGGCGATGAAAAAAACGCCGCGCTGTCGCCAAACGCAGACAACTAAAGCCAAACCCAATTAGCATTAATAAAATCAACCAGTTAAATGTCTCCATTTAGCGACAGGAAAAATAGCCCTTGTCGCAAAATGCAGACACTGCCGCCCGGCGGTGAACAGCGGCCATAAAAAAGGGCGCAATTGCTTGCGCCCTCTGTACGGTGGTGGTCGTTTTTAGCCCAACTGCTTACGGGCATTGCGGAACATGCGCATCCACGGGCTGTCCTCGCCCCACTCTTCCGGGTGCCAGGAGTTGCTGACCGTGCGGAACACGCGTTCCGGGTGCGGCATCATCACCGTAGCGCGCCCGCTGGCGCTGGTCACGGCGGTAATGCCGTTCGGCGAACCGTTCGGGTTGGCCGGGTAAGCCTCCGTTACCTGACCGGCGTTGTTGACGAACCGCAGCGCCACCAGGCCGTGGCTTTCCAGCGCCGCCAGATGCGCCGTATCGCGCACTTCGACATGCCCTTCACCGTGGGAAACGGCGATCGGCATACGAGAACCGGTCATGCCCTGCAGGAACAGCGACGGGCTGGCCGCCACCTCCACCAGGCTGAAGCGCGCCTCGAAGCGATCCGACAGGTTGCGCACAAAGCGCGGCCAGTGTTCGGCGCCCGGGATCAGCTCGCGCAGGTTAGACATCATCTGGCAGCCGTTGCATACGCCCAGCGCCAGCGTCTGCGGACGGTGGAAGAACGCTTCGAACTCGTCGCGCACCCGCTCGTTGAACAGGATAGACTTCGCCCAGCCTTCGCCGGCGCCCAGTACGTCGCCGTAAGAGAAGCCGCCGCAGGCCACCAGCGTGTGGAAGTCCTGCAGATCGCGGCGCCCCGCCAGCAGATCGCTCATGTGCACGTCCACCGCGTCAAAGCCGGCACGGTGGAACGCCGCCGCCATCTCAACGTGGGAGTTCACCCCCTGCTCGCGCAGCACCGCCACTTTCGGGCGAGCGCCCTTGGCGATATACGGCGCCGCGATGTCTTCCTCTGGTGCGAAGGTCAGTTTCACGCTCAGGCCGGGATCTTGTTCATCCTGCTTGGCCTGATGTTCCTGATCGGCGCACGCCGGGTTGTCGCGCAGGCGCTGCATCTGCCAGGTGGTTTCCGCCCACCAGGTGCGCAGGGTATTGCGGCTTTCGCTGTACAGCGCCTTGCCGTGTTGCTGAATGACGAAACGATCGCCGGCCTGCGCGCTGCCGATGTGATGCACGTTGTCGGTCAAACCGTGTTGAGCGAACGCCTGCTTCACGTCGTCAAGACGTTCGGCGCTCACCTGAATCACCGCGCCCAGTTCTTCGTTGAACAGCACCGCCAACGCATCGTCGCCGAGGCCGTCCAGGTTAACTTCCACGCCGCAGTGGCCGGCGAAGGCCATCTCCGCCAGCGTCACCAGCAGGCCGCCGTCGGCGCGGTCGTGATAAGCCAGCAGCGCGCGATCGGCCACCAACTGCTGCATGGCGTTGAAGAAGCCCGCCAGCTGCGCGACGTCGCGCACGTCGGCCGGTTTGTCGCCCAGTTGGCGATAAACCTGCGCCAGCGCGGTGGCGCCCAGCGCGTTATGGCCGTTGCCCAAGTCAATCAGCAGCAGCGCGTTGTCGCCCTTATCGGTGCGCAGCTGTGGCGTCACGGTGCCGCGCACGTCTTCCACGCGGGCGAAAGCGGTGATGACCAGCGACAGCGGCGAGGTCATTTCACGCTGTTCGTTGCCTTCCTGCCAACGGGTTTTCATCGACATGGAGTCTTTGCCCACCGGAATGGTGATGCCCAGCGCCGGGCACAGCTCTTCGCCCACCGCTTTCACCGCTTCGTACAGACCGGCGTCTTCGCCCGGGTGGCCGGCGGCGGCCATCCAGTTGGCGGACAGCTTCACGCGCTTCAGGCTACCGATCTCGGTGGCAGCCAGGTTGGTCAGCGCTTCCCCGACCGCCAGGCGACCGGAGGCGGCGAAGTCCAGCAGCGCCACCGGCGCGCGTTCGCCGATCGACATCGCTTCGCCGTAGTAGCTGTCCAGGCTGGCGGTGGTGACCGCGCAGTCGGCCACCGGGATCTGCCACGGGCCGACCATCTGATCACGCGCCACCATGCCGGTGACGGTGCGGTCGCCGATGGTGATCAGGAAGGTCTTCTCCGCAACGGCCGGCAGATGCAGCACGCGTTTCACCGCATCGGCCAGGGTGATGTTTTCGCGCTGTACCGCCTGGCCACGCGCCTGCAGGCGGGTGACGTCGCGGGTCATCTTCGGCGTCTTGCCGAGCAGCACGTCCAGCGGCATGTCGATCGGTTGATTGTCGAAGTGGCTATCGTTCAGCGTCAGGTGCTGCTCTTCGGTCGCTTCGCCGATCACCGCGTAAGGCGCGCGTTCGCGGCGGCAGATCTCGTCGAACTGCGCCATCTGCGCCGGGGCGATCGCCATCACGTAACGCTCCTGCGATTCGTTGCACCACACTTCCAGCGGACTCATGCCCGGCTCGTCGTTGAGAATATCGCGCAGTTCGAAACGGCCGCCGCGGCCGCCGTCGCTCACCAGCTCCGGCATGGCGTTGGACAGGCCGCCGGCGCCGACGTCATGAATGAACAGGATCGGGTTCTGGTCGCCCAGCTGCCAGCAGCGGTCGATCACTTCCTGACAGCGGCGTTCCATTTCCGGGTTGTCGCGCTGCACCGAAGCGAAATCCAGATCGGCGTCGGACTGGCCGGACGCCATCGAGGACGCCGCGCCGCCGCCCAGGCCGATATTCATCGCCGGGCCGCCCAGCACCACCAGCTTGGCGCCGACGGTGATTTCCCCTTTCTGCACGTGATCGGCGCGGATGTTGCCGATGCCGCCCGCCAGCATGATCGGTTTGTGGTAGCCGCGCAGCTCAACGCCGTTGTGGCTGTTGACGCGCTCTTCATAGGTACGGAAGTAGCCCAGCAGCGCCGGCCGGCCGAATTCGTTGTTGAACGCCGCGCCGCCCAGCGGGCCTTCGGTCATGATATCCAGCGCGGTGACGATGCGTTCCGGCTTGCCGAAATCTTGCTCCCACGGCTGTTCAAAGCCGGGAATGCGCAGGTTGGACACCGAGAAGCCCACCAGACCGGCCTTCGGCTTGGCGCCCCGGCCGGTAGCGCCCTCGTCGCGGATCTCGCCGCCGGATCCGGTCGCGGCGCCCGGCCACGGCGAGATCGCCGTCGGGTGGTTGTGGGTTTCCACTTTCATCAGGATGTGCGCTTCTTCCTGATGATAATCGTACGTGCCGTTCTCCGGCGCGGCGAAGAAGCGGCCGACCTGCGAGCCTTCCATCACGGCGGCGTTGTCTTTATACGCCGACAGCACGTAGTCCGGCGTCTGCTCGTAGGTATTCTTGATCATTTTGAACAGCGACTTGGGCTGCTGTTCGCCGTCGATGATCCAGTCGGCGTTGAAAATCTTGTGGCGGCAGTGCTCGGAGTTGGCCTGCGCGAACATATAAAGTTCGATATCCGTCGGGTTGCGCCCCAAACCGGTAAAGGCATTCAGCAGGTAGTCGATCTCATCCTGCGCCAGCGCCAGGCCGAGCCGGACGTTGGCCTGCTCCAGCGCGGCGCGCCCTGCGCCCAGCACGTCGACCGACTGATACGGCGCCGGCTGATGGTGCGCGAACAGCTGTTCGGCCTGTTGCAGCTCGCTGAAGACGGTTTCCATCATGCGATCGTGCAGCAACGCAGCGAGCTGCCGCCACTGGGCTTCCGTCAGTTCAGGCGCCTTGACGTAGAACGCCAGACCGCGCTCCAGCCGCAGCACCTGTTGCAGACCGCAGTTGTGGGCGATGTCGGTGGCTTTGGAAGACCAGGGTGAAATGGTGCCCGGACGCGGCGTAACCAGCAGCAGCCGGCCTTCAGGGGCGTGTTCGGCGAGAGAAGGACCGTACTTGAGCAGACGCTGAAGTTTGGCGTGTTCTTCGGCACTTAACGGTGCGCTGACATCGGCAAAGTGGACGTACTCGGCGTAGATATCACTGACGGGCAGGCGGGCGTCCTGACAGCGGGACAGCAGTTTGGTAATGCGAAAAGCCGATAAAGCGGGCGAACCACGCAGAATTTCCATAATCAAAGTTCTCTCGTCTTCGAAGCGACGGATAAGACGCTTCATTGGGCGCAACAGGGGAAAACGCGCGTCATTATAGAGAATCCTCCGCGCCGACGAAACCGTTTGCGTAGGGATTATTGATAAAAGCGTGCCGCACCGTCGAATTGTCATAACGTGTCAATAAAGTTGCACACTGGCGTTTTGTTGCGCAAAATGCCCCCGCACTGGTGATTTAACCATGAGAAAAGTCGTGGTTGCCGTCGCCGGTGTACCTGTGCCACCACTGGATAACTATTTGAAACGTCTTAAAATAAACTACATCCTCATCGGCGTTGTCACCCTGCTTCTGGCTCTCGCGCTGTGGCCCAACATCACCTGGCGCAGCGGCCAGGGCGGGCAACTCCAGGAGATCATTTCCCGCGGCGAGTTGCGTATCAGCACGCTGAATTCACCGCTGACCTATTTCAACACCAAGCAAGGGCCGGGTGGGCTCGACTACGAACTGGCCAAGCGCTTCGCCAACTACCTCGGGGTGAAGCTGGTGGTGATCCCCCATCAGAACATCAATGACCTGTTCGACGATCTGGACGACGATGACGCCGACCTGCTGGCGGCGGGCCTGATCTACAACCAGGAGCGCCTCAGCCGCGCGCGCACCGGCCCGGCCTACTATTCCGTTTCCCAACAGCTGGTGTACCGGCTGGGCACCGCGCGGCCGAAAAGCTTCGCCGACATTAAAGGCAAGCTGGCGGTCGCCTCCGGTTCCGCGCACGTCAGCACGTTAAAGCAGCTCAAGCAGGATAAATACCCGGACCTCGCCTGGGAGTCCTCCAGCGATCTCACCTCCAAAGAGCTGCTGGAACGGGTTGCCGACGGCAAGCTGGATTACACCCTCGGCGATTCGGTGACCATCGCGCTGCTGCAGCGCATCCATCCGCAGCTGGCGGTGGCATTCGACGTCACCGACGAAGAACCGGTCACCTGGTACCTCAAACGTGACGGCGACGACAGCCTGTACGCGGCGATGCTGGATTTCTACAGTCAGATGGTGGACGACGGCACCCTGGCGCGGCTGGAAGAGAAATACCTCGGCCACGTCGGCAGCTTCGACTATGTGGACACCAAAACCTTCCTGTCGGCCATCGACTCGGTGCTGCCCAACTTCCGCCCGCTGTTCGAGAAGCACGCCAACGAGATCGACTGGAAGCTGCTGGCGGCCATCGCCTATCAGGAATCGCACTGGAATCCGCAGGCCACCTCTCCCACCGGCGTGCGCGGCCTGATGATGCTGACCCGCGCCACCGCCGACGGCCTGGGGGTCAATGACCGCCTCGATCCGGAAGAGAGCATTCAGGGCGGCGCCCTTTACCTGCAGCGGCTGATGGCCAAGGTGCCGGACAGCGTGCCGGAAGACGAACGCATCTGGTTCTCGCTGGCGGCCTACAACATGGGTTGGGGCCATATGCTGGACGCGCGCAAGCTGACCAAGACGCAAAAAGGCAACCCGGACAGCTGGGTCGACGTCAAGCAGCGCCTGCCGATGCTCAGCCAAAAGCGCTACTATCCGCAGCTGACCTATGGCTATGCGCGCGGGCGTGAAGCCTACAACTATGTAGAAAACATCCGCCGCTACCAGGTCAGCCTGGTGGGCTATCTGCAGGAAAAAGAGAGAAAGGCGGCGCAGGCGGCCGCCGAGCAGGAGGCGTTGGGGAAAGGCTATCCGACGGTGATGCCGGAACTGGCGCTCAACTACTGATTATTCCGGTTTATCCGCCGCCCGTTGCGCCAGCCTGAGCGCTTTTTTCTGTTCGCGGCGCAGGCGGAAGAAATTGCTCAGGGTGGCGGCGCATTCGTCCGCCAGCACGCCCGAGACGATCTCCACCTGATGGTTCATGCCCGGATGGCGCAGAATGTCCACCAGCGAACCAGCAGCGCCGGTTTTCTCGTCGGCGGCGCCATACACCAGCCGACGGATGCGGCTGTGCACCATCGCGCCGGCGCACATCACACAGGGCTCCAGCGTGACGTACAGCGTGGCGTTCAGCAGGCGATAATTTTGCAGCACCGCGCCGCCCTGGCGCAGCGCCATGATCTCGGCGTGTGCGGTAGGATCGTGGCGGCCTATCGGCCGGTTCCAGCCCTCGCCGATGACCTGATTGTCCAGCACCAGCAGCGCACCCACCGGCACCTCGCCCTCTTCCTGCGCGCGCAGGGCCAACCGCAATGCCTGACGCATCCAGTATTCATCGTTATATTCAGTCATCGCATAATTCCTCGTGCGCTTTTGCGGCGGGCATTATACACACTAGCCCCACTTTGTCGTAACCGCGCGACAATGGCTATACTGGCCGAATCAGCAGGTGATTCAGGGACAAGAAACATGAAACTCAGTAAAAAGAACGCCGTCGTGGTGCGCAAGGCGCTGGACGGCTGGGTCGGCGAAGGCGCCTTAACGCCCGAGCAACAACAGCAACTGCTGCAGCATATGGATGTGCAACCTTTCGACTGGCGCCGGCTGGCGCGCTATGCGTTTCTGGCCGCGCTGGCCTCGCTGCTGATCGCCGTCACCAGCCTGTTCGCCGACAGCGAACTGCTGGCATGGCTCAGCGAGCTGTTCCGCTTCGACGCGCCGGTACGCATGGCGATCGCCGGCGTACTGGCGGCGCTGGCCTACGTCTGGGCGCTGCGTCGCCGCCGGCGGCATCCGGAGAAACGCTACGGCAACGAGGCGGCGCTGTTTGTCGCGGTGTTGCTCACCGCCTGCGCCTTATGGCAACTGGGGGTCTGGCTGGATAACGGCAGCGGGCGGGTTTCCGTGCTACTGCTGTTCGCCGCGCTGCTGTACGGCGCGATCGGCTGGTTCAGCCGCTCCGGACTGGTGTGGTGGTTCGCCCTGCTGTCGCTCGGCAACGCCTTCGGCGCCGAGACCGGCTACCTGTCCGGCTGGGGCGCCTACTGGCTCGGCATGAGCTACCCGATTCGCTTTATCGCCTTTGGCGCGGTGCTGATCGCCACCGCGCTGCTGCTGCGGCCGCTGTTGGCGCAGCGCGGTCTGCAGCGAGTGTCGCTGGCGATGGGGCTGCTGTACCTGTTCATCGCCCTGTGGCTGCTGTCTATCTTCGGCAACTACGGCGATCTCGACAGCTGGTACAGCGCACGCCAGATCGAGCTGTTCCACTGGAGCCTGCTGTTCGGGCTGGCCTCCCTCGCCGCCATCTGGCTGGGGTTGAAACATGACGACGCCATGCTGCGCGGTTTCGGGCTGACCTTCCTCGGCATTAACCTGTATACCCGCCTGTTCGAATTTTTCTGGGACAGCATGCCGAAGACGATTTTCTTCGCGCTGCTCGGGCTGAGCCTGTGGGCGTTGGGATATTATGCGGAGAAGATTTGGCAGCTGGGGCGCAAGCCACACGACGTGAGCGATGACTGATCGCAGTACCGATAACAACAACAAAGGGCGGAATCCTCCGCCCTTGGTTTATTCCAGCTGCTGCAGCTCACCCTGTTTGCTTACCCGCCAGCGGTGCTCACAAAAGAACAGCAGCGGATTGTCCTGCTTACTGTCGCTGTAACCACTGTACAGCTTCAGCGGCGCACCGAGCCGCTGCTCCAGCTGCACCACTTTCTGCTCCCCCAGGCAACGCAGGGTCAAGACCCAACCGCCGCAGCGGCGCGTGATGCGGCTGCCGATCAACCGCACCCGCGGCAGAAACGCCGAATCGCGATACACCTGCTCCACCAGCCGTTCCGGCGAGCCGGTAATCAGCCACACTTCGGCATCGTGCTCCTCCAGATACTGCCGCAGCCGCATTTGCACCACCGGAAACGCGGTGACCTTCTGGCGAAAGGCCTCGATAAACTGCCGCTCCAGCGCCTTCAGCGTCGCTTCGGAACGCCCGAAAGTGATCGCCCACAGCAGCAGGCTCATCGGCCAGCGCGCAGCGCGCCCCAGCAGCAACAGCGCCAGACCGATCGGCAGCAGCAGCGGCACCACCAGCAGCAGGTTCAGCGGTAGGCGGCGTAGCAGGAAGCGCAAGAAACTGCCGAACATATCCTCCTGATGCAGGGTGCCGTCCAGATCGAAAAACACCACGCGGCGCCCTTCTGCGGCCGGTTGTTGCTGCTTGTCGCTCAAACGCTACTCCTCGGGATCGTCGAACCCCATCATCCAGGTGAAGAGAAAACCAGCGATAATCGTAATCAGCATCCCCGCCAGATACAACATCACCTTACCTGAGACGATGGTCAACGCCAAAGGCAGCCCCGAAATGCCGAAGGTGATGACCGTCGCCACCTTCCAGTAGCTGATCAGCGCGCCGCCGACCGCGCCGCCGAGGCAGGCGCCGATAAACGGCCGGCCCAGCGGCAGCGTCACCCCAAAGATCAGCGGCTCGCCGATGCCGAGAATGCCGACCGGCAACGCCCCTTTGATCACCTTCTTCAGCCGCGCGTTACGGGTTTTCAACAGCACCGCCAGCGCCGCCCCCACCTGGCCAACGCCGGCCATCGCCAGGATCGGCAGCAGCGGGTTGGAACCGTGCGCCTGCACCAGCTCGACATGGATCGGCACCAGCCCCTGATGCAGGCCGGAGAGCACCAGCGGCAGGAACAGCCCCGAGAGCAACGCTCCCACCAGCAGCCCGCCCTTGTCGATCGCCAGATTGGCGCCGTGGGCGATGGCGTCGGAGATAATGCCGCCGATCGGCTGCAGAATCAGGATCGCCAACGAGGCGGTGACCAGCGTGGTCAGCAATGGGTTAAGGATCAGTTCGACCGACTCCGGCAACAGCGTGCGCAGGCGCTTCTCTACCCAGCACATCAACGCCACCACCAACAATACGGCGATCACCCCGCCGCGCCCCGGCTGCAGCGCCTCGCCAAACAAGGTGATCTGCGCCAGCGCCGGACTGGAAAGAATGCCGGCCATCACGCCGCCCATCGCCTGCGAGCCGCCAAACACCCGCGCAGCGTTAACCCCGACCAGAATGTTCATGATGGCGAACACCGCGCTGCCGAAGATAGCCAGCAGCCCCAGCACGTTCGGATAGTCCACCGCCAGCTGGCCGGCGATGTCGGGCCGTTTCAGCAGGTTGATGATGCCGGTGATCAGCCCCGAGGCGATAAACGCCGGGATCAGCGGAATAAAAACATCGGCCAGCTTTTTCAGCGCACCGCTCATCGGCGCCGCGTACTTTTGCTTGGCCTGCGCTTTTGTACGAGCGGCATCGCCGACGGCGGCAACGGGCTGCGCATCACCGCTCAACAGCCCGCGCATGGCGTCCACCACCTTGGCGGCGGCGCCCGGGCCGACGATAAACTGATGCTGTTCACCCTGCTTGATATAGCCCTTCACGCCCGGCAGCTGCCTGAGGGTGGCCAGATCCAGGCGCTGCTCATCGCTGACCTCGACGCGCACCCGCGTCATGCAGTTTTCCAGTTTGAGGATATTACCCTCGCCCCCCACGCCCGCCAGGATCTGTGTCGCCAATGCCGTTGTCTTGTCCATCGCCGCCCCCACCGTGAATTAACGCGCCAACGCCGCGCGCAGATAACCGTCGTGCTGCTGCAGCCGCTGCTGCGCCTCTTCAGCGCTGACACCGGCCAGAATCATCAGGATCGCCGGTTTGACCTCAAAGCCGGTCTGCGTCAGCGCCGCCTCCGCCTGAGCGCGTCCGGCGCCGGTGGCTTCCACCACGATGCGGCAAGCGCGATCCACCAGTTTGACGTTGGTGGCCTTCACGTCCACCATCAGGTTCTGATAGACCTTACCCAGCTTGACCATCGCGCCGGTCGACAGCATGTTGAGCACCAGTTTCTGCGCGGTGCCGGATTTCAGGCGAGTCGAGCCGGTCAGGGCCTCCGGCCCCACCACCGGCGAGATCGCCACCTGCGCTTCATGCGCGATAGGCGAGTCCGGGTTGCAGGAGATGGCCGCCGTCGGGCAGCCCAGCCCGCGGGCATAGCGCAGTGCGCCGATCACATAAGGCGTGCGCCCGGAGGCCGCCAGCCCCACCACCATATCGACGGCGGTCAGATTCAGCGCTCTGAGATCGGTTTCCCCCAGGGCTTCATCGTCTTCCGCCCCTTCCACCGCTTTGAGCAGCGCGCCCGGTCCGCCGGCGATCAGCCCCACCACCACACCGTGCGGCACGCCGAAAGTCGGCGGGCATTCGGAAGCATCCAGCACGCCCAGCCGGCCGCTGGTGCCGGCGCCCAAATAAATCAGCCGTCCGCCAGCCTTTAGCGCCGCCGCCGCCAGGTCAACCGCCTGCGCGATCGCCGGCAGCACCTTTTCGATCGCTTCCGGCACCTTGCGATCCTCCTGGTTAAAACAGCGGACCATGTCCAGCGTCGACATCTCATCCAGCCCCATGGTGGCCGGGTTGCGGGTTTCCGATACCAGTGCGCCTAAATTCATCTGTTCACCTTTGAATTTTTAATTCACAAAATTAAATCAATATTTGAATATTTTATTCAACAAAGCGAGCGCTATTTGCTATTTTAACGGTGAGCTCACAAAAATTTTCACCGCGCGTTTTCGCCCTCTGCATGGCAAAATGGCCGCTGGTTTCCAGGGAAAGAACAATGAGTACCCTTCTGCGCATTCGCCAGATGTATCCGACACTGGCGCAAAACGACCGCAAGCTGGCGGACTTTCTGCTGAATAACGCCGAGCAGGCGCGCCATCTCAGCTCGCAAAAGCTGGCCCAGCTGGCCGGCATCAGCCAATCGAGCGTGGTGAAGTTCGCCCAAAAGCTGGGCTATAAAGGCTTTCCGGCGCTGAAGCTGGCGCTGAGCGAAACGCTGGCCCAACCACAGGCCGAACCGGTGGTGACCGTTCACAACCACATCCTCAGCAGCGATACGCTGAAAATCGTCGGTGAAAAGCTGCTGGCGGAAAAGCAGGCGGCGCTGCGCGCGACGCTCGACATCAACAGCGAAGAGCGGCTGCATCAGGCATTGGACATGCTGCGCCAGGCGCGCCGGGTGATGCTAATCGGCATCGGCGCTTCCGGGCTGGTAGCCAAGGATTTTTCCTTCAAGCTGCTGAAAATCGGCGTAATGGCGGTAGCCGAAGCGGATATGCACGTCCAGCTAGCGGCGGTGCAGGCGCTGGATAAACGCGATCTGCTGGTGGCGATCTCATTCAGCGGCGAACGGCGTGAAATCAATCTGGCGGCGGAAGAGGCGCGCCAGGCCGGCGCCAGGGTGCTGGCGCTGACAAGCTTCTCACCCAATGGCCTGCAGCAGCGAGCCGATCACTGCCTGTATACCATCGCCGAAGAGCCCCATACCCGCAGCGCGGCCATCTCTTCCAGCACCGCCCAGTTCGCTCTGACCGATCTGCTGTTTATGGCGCTGATCCAGCACGATCTTGATCATGCGCGTGACCGTATCAGGCACAGCGAACAATTAATGAAAAAATTGGTTTGAGGCGTATAATGGCGGCCGATAAAAAGCCGCCAGTTCAATTATTTCCCTTCTCTGCATTCGAAAAATAATGTGCGGGCGGTTATTTAATCAATTATCGAACGATAGTTGAGCTTGCATGGACAGCATTATTTGGCGATATCATTATGAATACACACTCAGTAATTTTAGATAAGTTACGGCATTCCGTCGCTCATCCTCTTCTTCGTGCCAGTTTGTTTTATATCGTTACGGCATTGATATTAATCAAAGCCATGGGATACAGCGGTGGAAAAGGCATTGATATTCTTTTTATTGCACTTATTTTACTATTATTATCTATTCATTCGATTACTCGATACGGCCTGATTATTCCGTTTATTCTGCTGTGTGCGCTGTATGCGCCGGTCGGGGCTATTTACGGCACCCCTTCCGCTACCGTGATGTCAGCCCTGTTGCAAACCAACCTGATAGAAGCGACGGAGTTCTTGCAGACCCTGCCTGCCCGTTGTTATCTGCTGCCTGCCGCCATTCTGGTTATGCTGGCCATTCTCGGCCTATTTATTTGGCGGCAAGCCATTTCAAAACAAACAATACTTCCCTTGCTAGCCCTGCTGGCGATTATCATTATCGCCAGAGCCTTCAATGGCGGCGTGGCGAACCTTAAACTGCCTGACTTCTTTTTATCCATTTACTCGGCTTACCATCAATACCAACAGCAGGTTGATGAATTAAGTGCCGGTGCTTCAGCGCCGAATACCTGGTCAGTAACCGCAGGCGCGGCAACGGACGAAAACTATGTCATTATCGTCGGCGAAAGTATGCGCAGGGATCATATGTCCTTATTTGATTATCCGGTATCCACTACGCCGTTTCTGGATAATGCCAAAGGACGGTTTTACAGCAATTATATTTCCACCGCGCCAAATACCTTCGAATCGCTCCCTCGCACGCTGGCTTTAAGCAACGGCCACAACATTGCCATCGGAGATAATATCATCACCCTGGCAAAAGCCGCCGGCCTCAACACCCATTGGCTGTCCAATCAGGGCATGTTCGGACAATTCGATACGCCGGTGTCAAAAATCGCGATGTTCAGCGATAGCCATTATTTCCTGAAGAAAGGCGACTACCAATCGCGCAACACCAATGATGATGCGCTGCTGTCGATATTTGACCAATTATTGCGGCGCCAGGGGCAAGGCAACCTGTATGTGCTGCATCTGATGGGCTCACACGCCGACTTTTGCGAGCGGCTTAATGATGAACCACCAAGCATCGAGTCGCCGAATCAGGAACTGGCCTGCTACCTCTCCACCTATCGCAAGACCGACCGTTTCATCGAACAGGTTTATCAAAGTCTGAAACAGAACGGTGCGCCGTTTAAACTGTTCTATTTCTCCGATCACGGCCTTTCCCATAAGGATATCGGCGGCGGGCGTTCTTTGCGCCACAGCGGCGATACCCGGCAGAATTACCAGGTGCCGTTACTGGTGCTGACCGATCGTGATCGGCAACATCAGGTTATTGATGCCCCCTTGAGCGCTTTCGATTTTATCGGGCTGTTTGTTCAAGAAGCGGGAATACGAATCGCCTATCCGGAAGTGATGCCCACCATGCATATGGTGGATGCAGGCAAGCGCTGGGTGTTTGACGGGCAGAGAATGGTTGATTTCGATCAGTTGGCTGACGACCCGCCTGAGTTACCCTAAGCGGTAAGATGACGAAAAAACGCCCGTTGTGCGGTGATTCTATGATAGATTGCGCGCCAGCCCGAGCACACCGATGGAAAAATAACTGAAGATGGCACTGCTGATTACCAAGAAATGCATCAACTGCGACATGTGCGAGCCGGAATGCCCGAACCAGGCGATTTCGATGGGTGATGACATCTACCAGATCGATACCGATCGCTGCACCGAGTGCGTTGGCCATTACGATACGCCGACCTGCCAGCAGGTCTGCCCGATCGACAACACCATCATTACCGATCCGCTGCATCGCGAGACCAACGAGCAGCTGTGGGACAAATTCGTGGTGTTGCACCACGCCGATCGCCTTTAGCCCGCCGCAGAACTGACAAGGGCGCCACAGGGCGCCCTTTCTCTTTTCAGCTTTCGACGATCACCGTCGCGCAGGCATAGCGCCGTTCGTCGGCCAGCGAAACGTGGATCGCGGCGACCCCCATCTCCCCCGCCAGCTCGGCGGCGCGGCCGTGCAAACGAATATTCGGCTTGCCCAACGCATCGTTGAACACTTCGAACTGGTTGAACGCCAGGCCGTTGCGGATGCCGGTGCCGAACGCCTTGGCAGCGGCCTCTTTCACGGCGAAACGCTTGGCCAAAAAGCGGATCGGCTGCTGGTGCTGCTGATACAGCGCCCACTCGGCATCGCTCAGCACCCGGCGCGCCAGACGGTCGCCGCTGCGCTCCACTACCGCTTCGATACGCGCCATCTCAACGATGTCGGTACCCAGCCCGAGCACCGCCATTACCGGCGCGCTTCCCGCATCAGCACTTTCATATCGGCAACCGCGGCCGGCAGCCCGCACATGACCGCCTGGCCGATAATCGCATGGCCGATATTCAGCTCGTGCATTTCCGGCAGCGCGGCGATCGGCTGCACGTTGTGGTAAGTCAGACCGTGGCCGGCATTGACCTTCAGTCCCTTCTCGGCCGCGTAGGCGGCAGCCACCGCGATGCGGTGCAGCTCGGCCTGTACCGCCAGCTCGCCCTGCGCTTCGGCGTAGGCGCCGGTGTGAATTTCGATATAAGGAGCGCCCACCGCCACCGCCGCGTCAATCTGGCGATGAGCGGGATCGATGAACAGCGAAACCAGAATGCCCGCCTGCGCCAGGCGCTCGACCGCCACGCTCATTTTGTCCAGCTGGCCAGCGACGTCCAGGCCGCCTTCGGTGGTCACTTCTTCGCGTTTTTCCGGCACCAGGCAGCAGAAATGCGGCTTCAGCTCAACGGCGATGTCCAGCATCTCGTCGGTCACCGCCATCTCCAGATTCATGCGCGTCTGGATGGTCTGGCGCAACAGGCGCACGTCGCGGTCAGTGATGTGACGGCGGTCTTCGCGCAGATGCACGGTAATGCCGTCGGCCCCCGCCTGTTCGGCAATAAATGCCGCCTGAACCGGATCCGGGTATTGGGTTCCGCGCGCGTTACGTAACGTGGCGATGTGATCGATATTGACGCCCAGCAGCAAATCAGCCATGACAACCTCTAAATACGATTTTCAGTGCCAGCAGTGTACACGCGGGCGCAGGACGGCAAAAGGGGAAAAGGTCAGGCGTCGTCGACCGGCGTATTCGGCTGTTTGCGCACGAACTGGCGGAACAGTTCGCGGCTCTTCAACGGCTTGCCGCCGAGGTAGGGTTTCAGCGCCATGCGGGTGAAACGCTTGGCGGCGCGCAGCGTGTCGGCATCGGGAAACTGACGCTCCGCCAGCGCACGCAGTTCGCGGCCGGTGAAGCTGTAATGATCCACCACCAGGCTGGCGATAAAGCCTTTCTCTTCGCGGTAACGGTAGGTCATGGCGTCATCCACCGGCAGGCCGCTGCCGGCGCAGTGCAGAAAATCGAGGCCGTAGCCGAGGTGATGCAACAAGGCCAGCTCGAACTGGCGCAGCGCCTGCTCCGGCGAACTGTCTTCCGCCGCCAGCGCCTGCAGGCATTGCAGATAGTCGAAGAACAGCACCGAGTAGTTGGCTTCCTGCTCCAGCACCCGCGCCAGCAGTTCGTTCACATACAGGCCGCTGTAGAGCATCATGCCGCTGAGGGGTAAACCGAGAGAGACCGCTTCGGCGTTGCGCAGCGTTTTCACTTCGCCGCGGCCGCCCCAGCGCACTAACAGAGGGGTAAAGGGCTGCAGACAGCCCTTCAGATTGGAGCGGCGGCTGCGCGCGCCTTTCGCCAGCAAGCGCACCCGCCCATGACCTTCGGTAAACAGATCCAGCATCAGACTGGTTTCACTGTACGGCCGCCCATGCAGGACGAAAGCGCGCTCCCAGCCGTCCACGGATCGTTACTTCAGATCGTCAACGTAGCCCAGGCTGCGCAGCGCACGTTCGTCGTCCGCCCAACCGGATTTCACTTTCACCCACAGCTCCAGATGCACTTTGGCGTCGAACATCTGTTCCATGTCCTGGCGCGCTTCGATACCGATGGTTTTGATCTTGGCGCCCTTGTTGCCGATGACCATTTTCTTCTGGCCTTCGCGCTCGACCAGGATCAGGCCGTGCACATCGTAACCACCGCGATCGTTGGCCACAAACTGTTCGATTTCCACCGTCACCGAATACGGTAGCTCTTCACCCAGGAAACGCATCAGCTTCTCGCGGATGATCTCAGACGCCATAAAGCGCTGGGAGCGATCGGTGATGTAATCTTCCGGGAAGTGGTGTTCCGCTTCCGGCAGCAGTTTGCGCACGATACCGGCGATGGTGTCGACGTTCATCCCTTTCTCGGCGGAGATAGGCACCACGTCGAGGAAATTCATCTGCTGGCTGAGGAACGCGATGTGCGGCAACAGCTTGGATTTGTCGGTGACGTTATCAACCTTGTTGATCGCCAGCAATACCGGGCAGCGCAGGCTGCGCAGCTTGTTGACCACCATTTCGTCGTCGGCGGTCCAGTTGGTGCCTTCGACCACGAAGATCACCAGTTCGACGTCGCCGATCGAGCTGCTGGCCGCGCGGTTCATCAAACGGTTGATGGCGCGTTTTTCTTCGATGTGCAGCCCAGGGGTATCGACGTAGATCGCCTGATAGGCGCCATCGGTGTCGATGCCCATGATGCGGTGACGGGTCGTCTGCGGCTTACGCGACGTAATGGAAACCTTCTGCCCCAGCAGTTGGTTCAGCAACGTCGATTTGCCCACGTTCGGGCGGCCGACGATGGCGATGAAACCGCAGTGTTGTTTTACTTCGCTCATTCAAGCTCCAGCTTTTTCAGCGCTTGTTCCGCTGCCGCCTGCTCGGCTTTACGGCGGCTCGAGCCGGTGCCCACTACGGGCTCGCTCAAACCACTCACCTGGCAGTGGATGGTAAACTCTTGGTCGTGCGCTTCACCGCGAACCTGCACCACCAAATAAGAAGGCAACGGCAGATGACGCCCCTGCAAAAACTCCTGCAAACGGGTTTTCGGGTCTTTCTGCTTATCACCGGGGCTGATTTCGTCCAATCGGCTGCGATACCAGTCCAAAATCAGTCGTTCAACGGTCTGAATGTCGCTGTCCAGGAACACGCCGCCGATCAATGCCTCCACCGTATCCGCCAGGATTGACTCGCGGCGGAACCCACCACTTTTCAATTCGCCCGGCCCAAGCCGCAGACATTCACCCAGGTCAAACTCGCGCGCCATCTCCGCCAGCGTGTTGCCGCGCACCAGCGTGGCGCGCATGCGGCTCATATCGCCCTCGTCTACGCGAGGAAAGCGGTGATAGAGCGCATTGGCGATGACAAAGCTCAGAATCGAGTCACCCAGAAACTCAAGACGTTCATTGTGTTTACTGCTGGCGCTGCGGTGAGTCAAAGCCTGCAGTAAAAGCTCCTGCTGTTGAAAAGTGTAGCCCAGCTTCCGCTGCAGCCTGTTTATTACGATGGGATTCATGAGTTACCAATAGATCAAGAATGCGTCAAAAACTTGCAGCATACGGAACAGGCCTGCTTCGCTGAAAGCCGATCCAAAGCTGTTTCGTTTGCAGTGGCTCCCAGCAGAGAACCAACTTTTTATCGCTCGAGAAAGTATTCTACAACGAGTGGAAACATAATGCTGTGTTTATATCCCCTTAATCTTTCACGCCGCAGTAGGCTGCGGCGTGAAATTTACGGAAAATAAGTCAGCGATTAATGAATGCCGCCAATCCGGCTGAAACGCACGCCGGTCGGCCACTCACCTTCCTGCTTTTCAAAGCTCATCCAGATGGCCGTGGCTTTGCCCACCAGATTCTTCTCCGGCACAAAGCCCCAGTAACGGCTGTCCGCGCTGTTGTCGCGGTTGTCGCCCATCATGAAGTAATGCCCGGCAGGCACCACCCACTCCGCCAGCGGTTTACCCGGCTGTTGATAGTAAGCGCCCACCCGATCCTGTGCATCCGGCACAGTCAGGATACGGTGCGTCACGTTGCCCAGGCTCTCCTGACGCTCACGCAGGCGAATGCCGCCCGGCGGCACGTCGTCGTTCAGCGGGATCTGGTAGAAACCGTTGCTGGCCTCGCCCATGCCGCTGCGGCTGAACAACTGCACGAAGTCGCTCGGCTGCGCGTCGGCGTAGGTCACCGCCAGCGCGGTGTCGCAGGACTGCCCGCTGTTGCATGACGGCTGCACCGTGACGCGCTTATTTATCGGATCGTAAGTAATACGATCGCCCGGCAGGCCGATCACGCGCTTGATATAATCCAGTTTTGGATCCAGCGGATATTTAAATACCGCGATATCGCCGCGCTTCGGATGACCGGTTTCAATTAGCGTGGTCTGGGTAATCGGATCTTTAATGCCGTAAGCATATTTCTCCACCAGAATGAAATCGCCAATCAACAGCGTCGGCATCATTGAGCCGGACGGGATCTGGAACGGTTCGTAAATAAACGAACGCACCACAAACACCAGCAGCAGCACCGGGAAGACCGAAGCGCCGGTCTCTACCCAACCTGGCTGCTTCGCCACTTTCGCCAGCGTTTTATCGTCTACGGCGCCCGCAGTCTGTTCGTTGACCGCCGCGATCTTCGCGCGGCGGGCCGGCGCCCATTTAAAGCGCTCGAAGCACCAGATGATCCCGGTGACCAGGGTGGCCAACGCCAGGATCAGGGCAAACATATTCGCCATGCAAACTCCCTCGTTTCGCGAACTCGTCGCGGTTACTTGCCGTCTTTGCCCACGTGCAGAATGGCCAGGAACGCTTCCTGCGGCAGCTCGACGTTGCCGACCTGCTTCATGCGCTTCTTACCGTCTTTCTGTTTCTGCAGCAGCTTTTTCTTACGGCTGACGTCGCCGCCGTAGCACTTCGCCAACACGTTTTTACGCAATTGCTTCACGGTGGAGCGCGCGATGATGTGCGTGCCGATCGCCGCCTGAATCGCGATATCGAACTGCTGACGCGGGATCAGATCTTTCATCTTCTCCACCAGTTCACGGCCGCGATACTGCGAGTTGTCGCGGTGGGTGATCAGCGCCAGCGCATCCACGCGCTCGTTGTTGATCAGCACGTCCACGCGCACCATGTCGGAAGCCTGGAAGCGCTTGAAGTTGTAATCCAGCGACGCATAACCGCGCGACGTGGACTTCAGGCGGTCGAAGAAGTCGAGCACCACTTCCGCCATCGGGATTTCATAGGTCAGCGCCACCTGGTTGCCGTGGTAGACCATGTTGGTCTGTACGCCGCGCTTTTCTACGCACAGGGTGATGACGTTGCCCAGGTATTCCTGCGGCATCAGCATGTGACATTCGGCGATCGGCTCGCGCAGTTCCTGGATGTTGTTCAACGGCGGCAGCTTGGACGGGCTGTCGACGTAGATCACTTCCTTGCCGGTGGTTTCCACTTCGTAGACTACCGTCGGCGCGGTGGTGATCAGATCCAGATCGTATTCACGCTCCAGACGTTCCTGAATGATCTCCATGTGCAACAGACCGAGGAAGCCACAGCGGAAGCCGAAGCCCAACGCGGTGGAGCTTTCCGGTTCGTAGAACAGGGAGGCGTCGTTGAGGCTGAGCTTGCCCAGCGCATCGCGGAAGGATTCATAGTCGTCGGAGCTGATTGGGAACAGACCGGCGTACACCTGCGGCTTCACTTTCTTGAAGCCCGGCAGCGCTTTATCCGCCGGCTGACGCGCCTGCGTCAGGGTATCGCCCACCGGCGCACCGAGGATGTCTTTGATCGCACAGACCAGCCAACCCACTTCGCCACAGTTCAGCACGTCGCGATCGACCTGCTTCGGCGTGAAGATGCCCAGGCGATCGGCGTTGTACACCTGGCCGGTGCTCATGACCTTGATCTTGTCGCCCTTGCGCAGCGTACCGTTCTTGACGCGCACCAGAGACACGACGCCCAGGTAGTTATCGAACCAGGAGTCGATGATCAACGCCTGCAGCGGCGCATCCGGATCGCCCTGCGGCGCAGGAATGTCGCGCACCAGACGCTCCAGCACGTCGGGCACGCCGACGCCGGTTTTGGCCGAGCAGCGCACCGCATCGGTGGCGTCGATGCCGACGATGTCTTCAATTTCCTGCGCGGCGCGATCCGGATCGGCGGCCGGCAGGTCGATTTTGTTCAGCACCGGCACCACTTCCAGATCCATTTCGATCGCGGTGTAGCAGTTGGCCAGCGTCTGGGCTTCTACGCCCTGACCGGCGTCAACCACCAGCAGCGCGCCTTCGCAGGCCGCCAGCGAGCGGGAAACTTCATAGGAGAAGTCGACGTGGCCAGGGGTGTCGATAAAGTTGAGCTGATAGGTCTGCCCATCCAGCGCTTTATAATCCAGCGTAACGCTCTGCGCTTTGATGGTGATGCCGCGCTCGCGCTCCAGATCCATGGAATCGAGCACCTGCGCAGCCATTTCACGGTCGGACAAGCCGCCGCAGATTTGGATAATGCGGTCAGACAGCGTCGACTTACCGTGGTCAATATGGGCAATAATGGAGAAATTTCGTATATGCTTCATTATAAAAGTTTTTCTGCCTTGGTATTTCTGAATTACTCGCCTATAGAAACCCGCATGGACCTAAAGCGACAGTGAATGGGTTAGGCCGTCTTGCACCTGAATCGCTGCATTCTACATGCCACACCACTGAAAACCTAGCGATCGGTGCAGTGAAGGCACTCTATTATGCGCGGCTTAATGTTACAGGGCGCTCCAGGTTGTGAAAACAGATGTTAACACGAGCGATGCCACCCGAACCCAAGGCTGGCACCGCCTCCGCAGCAGCCAAACCCCGGTGTTAATACATAACCGGCCGCAACGCAATAAACCCTCTCCGAAATTATAAAAAAAGAATATTTGGATCAACCTCTTAGAATTCAATTTCGCCCCTCTGCGTTTAGGAAAAACCCCATATACGCCACTGCCTTCCCTCGGATAGAAAGGGCGTGAACTCCGCGACAAAACATTATTCCGGGCACTACATCGGCAGCCCACCGGGGTTCACCAGCATATCTGCGTACGTTGATTGGAAGGTGCATCATGATCGATAAAGGGCAAATGCTGAGCCGGCACGATTTTTCGAAGGTCAACTGGGGCATTCTGGCGGCGGCGGCGTTGCTGTTTAGCGTGGGGGCGGCGCTGTTGGTGCTGCCGCTGCTGAGCAGCATTGATGAGAGCGAAGCCATCACGCTGTTGCAGGCCGGCACGGGTACGATTTTACTCGGCTGTACGCTGCTGGCGCTGCGGCATTATCTGCGTCCGGCGCTAACCTACCGTCTGTATGAACACGGCGTGCGGGTCTTTGACGGCCATCATCACAAAGAGCGTTTCATCCCGTTTGAGAAAATCGGCGACATCTATCGCTTTCGCGGCGGTAAGGCTTTCGGCGGGTGGCTCGACGTCACGGCGTTTCGCACTGGCGCGGATCAGCCCTGGTGTACGGTCTTCAGCAATGTCGCCCATTCGTGGCGGCTGGCGGACGTGATCGTCGATCAGCAGTTGCAGCAGCGCGGGCCGCTGGCGTTGAATGCGCTTTATCAGGGGGAGACGGTGTCGTTTCACACCGTTGAGGGCGACGCGCGCTGGTTGTGGCAGCTGCTGCTCGGCAAGCGGCAAGGCACACCGGCGAATACGCTGCGGCTGAGCGCCACTCTGCTGACGACTGAACGGGGCAATGTGCCGATCGAACAGATCCGCGCGCTGGAAAACCATCCGCAGCGCGGCATCCGTTTACTCGACGGCCAGGGAAATGTGCTGTTCGCTATTAACTATGATTCGTTGCTCAGCGCCGATCTGTTCATCGCGCTGCTGGAACATATGATCCACAACCGCATCCCCGCCTATCACACCCCGGCGATGACGCGGCCGTCGGTTTAAATCAGCGGGGAGTTTTCCGCCTGCATGCGCATCGCGGTAGGCGGCAATCCAATCTGCAGCACCACCGGCTGATAATCGGCCTGCTCGCCCAGGCGCCGGGCCAACCGGCGCGCCAGCATAAAGGCCGCCCCGCCGCCCAACACGGCGCCGATCGCCGCCGAGGCGTCGCTGCCGAAGCCATATTGCAGCAGCGTACCGCCCAGCATCATACCCAGCAGCGGCGTCAGGTAAACCAGCATGGCGGAGCGCAGCAGGCTGCCTTCCGCAATACCGACCTCGACGCGCTGCCCCGGCTCGAGCGGCTGATCGATACGCACCTGCAGCTGATGCTCGGTTTCCGGCACCAGCTCGTTCAACGCGCGCGCGCCGCAGCCGGAGCGCGCAGTGCAGCTGCCGCAGCCGGCTTTGGGTTCACAGCGCAGCAGCGCTACGCCCTGTTGCCACGAAACCACCGTGGCCCACTCTTTCATCATTACGGCGATACCTTGAAAGAAATGCTGTCGGCGATGCGCTTGGCCGTCGCCGGCGGCAATTCGCCCACAATAGTGATTTCGTTGCCCGCGCGCACTTCGGTCTGAATGGTGCGGCGCCCCTGACGGTAGTACTGCTGCCCGGCTCCGCTGCCCGCCGGGCTGACGTTGACCGAGAAGCTGAACAGGCCGTCGCTGTAGAGCCGGGATTCAACCGGCACAGCGACGTTCGGCAATTTACGGCGATTGCGCGCCACCTCGTCCACCCCGGCCGGCAACCATCCGGTGCTCCAGCTCAGCTGGACCTTTTCCACCGCCGGCAGCGACAACAGCGGCGGCAAATTGGCTTTGAGCAGCCCCTGCATTGCGCCCTGCACGTCGGCGCCGACCGCGAAGGAGATCACCCGATATTGCTCCAGCGTTTCGCCGTCGCGATCGAGCAAATCCACCCGCAGCGGCAGCTTGGTGTCCTCGTCCATCCAGACGATGTAGCTGTAGCGGGAGCCGTCGCGCGCCACTACGCGCAGCACTTCACACGGCCGATCGGCGATGCGGGTGCTACCCACGGAAATGAAGTCGTAGTACTTGGCCAGGCGATCGAAATCGGCATAGACAATGGCCGGCAGCGCATCGACGATGTGATCGCCGGTGAGCGTGAACGGCTCAAGGCCGGGTTCGAAGTAGCTGATCCCGCCGCCGCGCTGCAGCACTTCGCGGCGTGGGCCGTCCATATGCAGCAGTTGGCCGAGCGGCACGTTGCCGATCACCGCATGGCGATAGCGCAACGACTCGATTCCCTGCTTGCTGATGCTGATGTAGGCGAGCTCGTAATTGAGAGAACGGCTGGCGCTGCTCATCTGTTGCAATAACGCCCCGGACGCAGTCGGCTGCGCCGGGGCGATGCTTGAATAGAGCAGGCTGCCCGTCAATAAACAAACGGAGAACCAGATTTGCTTCATTACTGCTGTTGCATTCCTAAAGACTGAGTTCCGGGAACCTGAATGGCAGCCTGTTGCGGGTTGCTTTGCTCAAGCTGCAGCTGATCCGAATGCAGGCGACGTTGCAGTTCATAGTCCTGCAGCATGGCGTTGATACGCTTGCGCTGTTCCTGCACCTGCTGCTGTTGGCCGCTGCCGGTGGAGAAACTGTCGGCCGGGACGCCCAGGCTGACCGGTGAGGCTTGGCCCATGATCGGCAGTGTAGTGAAGGCCGGCGATTCGGACGCGTTCGATGACGCAGCGGGCTGGTTGTAGTGCTGCACGCCGACGATCACCGCCAGCGACACGCAGGCCGCCATGCCGATTTGCGTAATCTGGCTGGCCCAAGGACGCACTTTGTGCCAGAACGGCATTTTCTGCCAGGTGTGCGGCTGCGGCTGAGATTCCTGAACGGCGGAAGGCACCAGCCGGGCAGGTTCTTTCTCAAGTGCAGCGGCGACGCGATCGGCGATATCGAAATGCATCACTTGTCCGATATCACCCCGCAGCGTGTCACGTATCAGGTGATAGCTCTGCCAGCTTTGTTGAAGCGTTCGATCTTGTGACAGAGAACTCAACAGCTCGCTGTCGAACGATTCACCATCCATCAGAGCGGAAAGCTTTTCTTTCTGCATGCCTAAGTACCCTTCCTGTGCCCGCCATTGCTAACGCTGGATCAGCGGTTGAACTTTATTATCGATAGCTTCCCGGGCGCGGAAAATACGCGAACGTACGGTTCCGACCGGGCAATCCATGATGGCAGCTATCTCTTCGTAGCTTAGACCATCCAACTCCCGCAGGGTAATCGCCATGCGAAGATCCTCTGGGAGCGACTCAATGGTACGGAAAACTATCTGTCTCAGCTCTTCTGACAACATTAAGTTCTCAGGGTTCGAAATTTCTTTCAGTGCGCCCGCACTTTCGTAATTTTCCGCATCGTTGGCGTCCACATCACTGGATGGCGGACGGCGCCCCTGAGCAACCAGATAATTCTTTGCCGTGTTCACGGCGATTCGATACAACCAGGTATAAAAAGCGCTGTCGCCACGGAACGATTCCAGTGCGCGATAGGCCTTGATAAACGACTCCTGCACCACATCGGGCACATCGCCCTGCGGCACATAGCGGGAAACGAGACTCGCCACCTTATGCTGATAGCGCACTACCAGTAGGTTAAACGATTTCTGGTCGCCCTTTTGGACCCGCTCAACCAGAACTTGATCCGTTAACTGCTCGCTCATCCGAGGTAAACTCTCCCCAAATCCGTCTCCACGCGTAAAATTGTACTGCCAGCCATACATTATTTTCCTGAGCAAGCACTCGCTTGGAGTTCATATAGAACACGAAGTTCCATATCGCCATTGTTTTTTCTGTTGATGTCACCCTATCCGTGGCTTTTGCCCGGACAGTTAGGCTAACATGAAATTCACTCTTCTTCTGCACACATCATACGTTATGCAACCATCATCTGAACATGTTAGCGATGTACTGATCGTCGGCAGCGGCGCTGCGGGCCTGTCACTGGCGCTGCGCCTGGCGCAGCATTGCAAGGTTACCGTTCTCAGCAAGGGGCCACTCAGCGAGGGGGCCACCTTTTACGCCCAGGGCGGGATCGCCGCGGTGTTCGATGAGACGGACAGCATTGCCTCACACGTTGATGACACTTTGATTGCCGGCGCCGGCCTGTGCGACAAAGAGGCCGTCGAGTTCATCGCCGGCAACGCGCGCCACTGCGTGCAGTGGCTGATCGATCAGGGCGTGCTGTTCGACACCGAGGTCAACGCGCAGGGCGAGGAGCATTATCACCTCACGCGCGAAGGCGGCCATAGCCATCGCCGCATCCTGCACGCCGCGGACGCTACCGGTAAGGAAGTAGAGACCACGCTGGTAGGGAAAGCAAGCGCTCACCCCAATATTTGCGTGATGGAACGCCGCAACGCGGTCGACCTTATCACGTCGAACAAAATCGGCCTGCCGGGCACCCGCCGCGTAGTGGGCGCTTACGTCTGGAACCGCGAGCTGGAGCGGGTGGAAACCTACCGCGCCAAAACAGTGGTGCTGGCGACCGGCGGCGCGGCCAAGGTGTACCAATACACCACCAACCCGGACATCTCCTCCGGCGACGGTATCGCCATGGCCTGGCGCGCCGGCTGCCGGGTCGCCAACCTGGAGTTCAACCAGTTCCATCCGACCTGCCTGTTCCACCCGCAGGCGCGCAACTTCCTGCTGACCGAAGCGCTGCGTGGCGAAGGGGCTTACCTGAAGCGCCCGGACGGCAGCCGCTTTATGCCGGATTTCGACCCGCGCGGCGAACTGGCCCCGCGCGATATCGTCGCCCGCGCCATCGACCATGAAATGAAGCGCCTGGGCGCCGACTGCATGTACCTGGACATCAGCCACAAGCCGGCGGAGTTCATCACCCAGCACTTCCCGATGATCCACGAAAAGTTGCTGACGCTGGGCTTCGATCTGACCCGGCAACCGATCCCGATCGTCCCGGCGGCGCACTACACCTGCGGCGGCGTGATGGTCGATCAGCACGGCCGCACCGATCTCGACGGGCTGTACGCCATCGGCGAGGTCAGCTACACCGGCCTGCACGGCGCCAACCGCATGGCGTCGAATTCGCTGCTGGAATGCCTGGTTTACGGTTGGTCGGCGGCGGAAGACATTCTGCAGCGTCTGCCCTTCATCCAGCAGGCCAAACAGGTGCCGCACTGGGATGAAAGCCGGGTGGACGATGCGGACGAACGGGTGGTGATTCAGCACAACTGGCACGAGCTGCGGCTGTTCATGTGGGATTACGTCGGCATCGTGCGCACCACCAAGCGGCTGGAGCGCGCCCTGCGCCGCATCAACACGCTGCAGGCGGAAATCGACGAATACTACGCCCACTTCCGCATCTCCAATAACCTGCTGGAGCTGCGCAATCTGGTGCAGGTGGCCGAGCTTATCGTGCGCAGTGCCATGGCGCGCAAAGAGAGCCGCGGCCTGCACTACACGCTGGACTACCCGGATTTGCTGCCGGAAGCGCTGCCGACCATCTTGCAGCCTTAAACCATGCGACAGGGCGCCTTATCGGCGCCCTTTTCTTTTCAGTAGAACAGGTAAAAGTCGGCTATCAACCGGCGGAAATCGTCGGTATAGCTGCCGTCGGCCTGTTTGATCGCCAGCGCCTGCTCCCGCAGCGGCGTTTCCTTACGCGTCAGCGCCAGCAGCACCCGGTGCAGCGGCGTGTCGGCCCGATCGCTGACGTTCACTTTCGCCGCCGTGTGCCAGCCGCTTTGCTGCGCCAATAGTTCAAATTCGGCGCCGATGTCGTGCGGCAGCACCACGCAGAACGTTCCTTGCTCCACCAGCAGCTGCGCCGCGCAGGCCAACAGCGCGTCGTGCGTCAGGGTTTCGGTGTAACGCGCGTTGTGGCGCGCCTGGTCGCGGCAGGCCACCGCCGGCTCGAAATACGGCGGGTTGCTGACGATCAGATCATACTCAGCGGCATGCTGTTGCGCATAATGGTGGATATCCTGCGCATGCACGCGGATGCGCTGCGGCCACGGCGATTCTGCCGCGTTTTCGCGCGCCTGGCCGGCGGCGGCTTCATCCAGCTCCACCGCGTCGATGGTCACTTCATCACCGCTGCGCTGCGCCAGCATCAGCGCGATCAGCCCGCTGCCGCTGCCGATATCCAGCACCCGGCGGGCCTGCCCCAGCGGCACCCAGGCACCGAGCAACACCCCGTCGGTGCCCACTTTCATGGCGCAACGATCGTGGGCGACAAAGAATTGTTTAAAGGTAAAACCCCCGCGGCGCGGGGTAAAATCGGCTTTCGAACGCTTGCTCACACTCATCACCTGGCTATAAAACTGGCGTAGCATAAGGCAATCTGATGGGCGGGAAAAGAGCGGCTTTCCGCTTAAATAGGTGAAGATCGCGGCCAACCCGTCTATAATCGGCGCCCCAAGTAGAGGTAGACCATGACAGCAACCACTTTTTCCGAACTCGAACTCGATGATCGCCTGATCGACGCGCTGCGCGACAAAGGCTACGATCGCCCCACTGCCATTCAGGCCGCTGCGATCCCGCCGGCGATGGACGGGCGCGACGTCTTAGGTTCGGCTCCGACCGGCACCGGCAAAACCGCCGCCTTCCTGCTGCCCGTGTTGCAGCACCTGCTGGACTTTCCACGTAAGAAATCCGGCCCGCCGCGCGTGCTGATCCTGACGCCAACGCGCGAACTGGCGATGCAGGTCGCCGACCAGGCGCGTGAATTGGCTGCTCATACCTCGCTGGATATCGCCACCATCACCGGCGGCGTCGCTTACATGAACCACGCGGAAGTGTTCAGCGAAAACCAGGACGTGGTGGTCGCCACCACCGGCCGTTTGCTGCAATACATTAAAGAAGAGAACTTCGACTGCCGCGCGGTGGAAACCCTGATCCTCGACGAAGCCGACCGCATGCTCGACATGGGCTTCGCGCAGGACATCGAAACCATCTCCGCCGAAACCCGCTGGCGCAACCAAACGCTGCTGTTCTCCGCCACGCTCGAAGGCGAGGCGATCCGCGAATTCGCCGAGCGCATCCTGAAAGAGCCGGTGGAAGTGGAAGCCGACCCGTCGCGCCGCGAACGCAAAAAGATCCTGCAGTGGTACTACCGCGCCGATGACGTGCAGCACAAAACCGCGCTGCTGATCCACCTGCTGAAGCAGCCGGACGTGCAGAAATCGGTTATCTTCGTGCGCAAGCGCGAACGCGTGCACGAGCTGGCCACCTGGCTGCGCGAAGCGGGCATCAATACCTGCTATCTCGAAGGCGAAATGGTGCAGGCCAAACGCAACGAAGCGGTTAAACGCATGATGGATGGCCGGGTTAACGTACTGGTCGCCACCGACGTCGCCGCGCGCGGTCTGGATATCCTCGATATCACCCACGTGTTCAACTTCGACATGCCGCGCACTGCGGATACCTACCTGCACCGTATCGGCCGTACCGGCCGCGCCGGGCGCAAAGGCACCGCCATTTCGCTGGTGGAAGCGCACGACCATCTGCTGCTGGGCAAAGTGGGCCGTTACCTGAACGAGCCGCTGAAAGCGCGCGTGATCGACGAACTGCGGCCGAAAACCAAGGTGCCGAACGAGAAGAGCAACGGCAAGCCATCGAAGAAAGTGCTGGCCAAACGCGCGGAAGATAAAGCGAAGAACAAAGAAAAGGCCAAGGTGAAAGTGCGCCATCGCGACGCCAAAAACGTCGGCAAACGCCGTCAGGCGAAGGCCAAGCCGGCCGGCGACGCGGAATAACCGCCGCTGCCTAAGAAAAAACCGCCTGTGCAGGCGGTTTTTTTATGGGCGTTTACTGCTGCGCGTAGTGCGTGGAAAGACGATGCCCCTGCAGCCATTTGTCCAGCTCGCGGAACTGCGCCTTCAGCTCGTCATTCTGCAAATGCGCCGGCGTTTGCGAGAAGTAAAACTGGAACGCGACGCCCTGCTGGTTGCGCGCCTGGGCATCGGCCCCGGCCTGCAACAGCAGCAGCGCCAGGTGTGGCGCGTTGATCTTCGCCGCCAGATGCAGTGGCGTATCCCCCAGCCGATCGCTCAAGGTGGTATCCGCTCCGGCCGCCAGCAACAGCCGCAGCTGCTCCTCACGCCCGGCCAATACCGCCGCCGCCAGCGGCGTAGCGCCGGTCACGGCATTGCGCACGTTCACCTGCCCCCCTTGGGTCAACAGCAACCGCAGATACTGCGGGTCTTGCAGCATCGCCGCGGTGTGTAGCGCGCTGTTGCCGTCCAGCCCCGCAGCCGCTGCGTCGGCGCCGAGATCCAGCAACGTCTGCACGCTGCCCGGCTGCTGCGAAAGCACCGCCCACTGCAACAGCGTGACCTGCCGATCGCCCCGCTCGCGCAAACGATCCTGCGTCGCCTGCGCATGGATGCCCTGCGTATCGCCGCGCGCCACCGCCTGAGCCAGCGCCAGATTGCTGCGGCCGTCAAACGGCGAAATCTCTTGCCCCATCTGTTGCTCCTTAGCCATCATCAGTAAACCGGTCACCGCGACCAGCGCCAGTAAGGCTATCGCCAGCGCCCGCCGCAAGCGACGCCCTTCAGGCATTGGCCTTGGCCTCCCACGGCTTTTGTTCCGCCATCGAGCTTAACACCTTGTCGATGCCGTGCGCCGTCAGGCTGCGATCCAGGTGCTTGCTCGGCCGCCAGTCATCGATGCCGGTCAGGGTATCGTTGTTGGCCAGGGTTATGTTGTGGCCGATAGCGTCCGGGATCAGCGAGGTCGATTCCTGAGTGCTGGTCAGCATGTCATATTGTTCGCTGTAACGGCGAATGCCACCGGCTTCGGCATCTTTCTTCGCCGCCGCCGGATCGATGCCCAGGCGATTCAGGGTGTAATCCGACACTCCGGCCGCGTTGAAGGTGACCGCCGTAGTGCCGGTCGCCAGTGCCGCCGTAGCCGCCAGACCGCCGCCGAGCGAATGGCCGGCGATCACCAGCGCATCGCCAAAGGCCGCCTTGGCGCTTTTGGCGGCGGCAACCGCCTGATTGTACTGCACATCGTCATAGCCCGTCGCCTGCCGCACGTTGCTCAACCAGTCGCGCCAGTCGTTGGTGCCGGCAAACGCCAATACAAACTGCTTGTCGTTGCTGTAAATCCCGGCCTGGAAACCGCTGCCCGCGTCGTGCAGGCTGGCGGGATCGATGCCGAAACCGAGCAGCGCGCTGTCGCTCAGTCGGTTGAACCCGGCGGCGCCCTGGCCGTTCAGCGAGTAAACGTCCTTGGCCAACAGCGCCAACGCATAATCGCCCTCTTGCGATTGCTGCCCCCGGGTAACGCCCGGCGCTGCCGCCGCCGTCGGCGCCGCCGCAGAGAGATCGCCGACCAGCGTATTCAACAGATTCTGCGCATTGAGCGTGTTCTGAGAGGGGGTGGCCACCGGCGCGGGACTTGCCGGCGCGGCTGCGGGCTGCGCCGCCGGTGCCGTCTCGGCGATGACGCGAGGTGTAGGGATCGCGGCCACCGGAGATACTGCAGAGGTAAAACTTAAAGGCATACTCATGCCGACTCCTTGTCGATAGACTTTTTATTGAGCACCTGAATAGGTACTGATTTAGCTATCGGCAGGTCGGATGAGTTCTGTATTAGGAATGCTTAACTTTGTGCAAATTGTGATCCACGTTCGGTTTTCGGCCGCCAAACGCAAAAAGGGAGCCGAAGCTCCCTCATTACTACGATTGCGCCGCCGATCACAGGCTTTCGGTAAAGGTGCGGGCGATAACGTCGCGCTGCTGTTCCGGCGTCAGAGAGTTGAAGCGCACCGCATAGCCGGACACACGGATGGTCAGCTGCGGGTATTTTTCCGGATGCTTGACCGCGTCTTCCAGGGTTTCACGGCGCAGCACGTTAACGTTCAGGTGCTGACCACCTTCTACTCGCACGGTCGGCTGCATTTCCAGCGGCACTTCACGGTATTCGATCTGGCCCAGGTCGCTGACTGCGACAACCTGATCTTCCGCGTAGTTGGCCTTGGCGCACACGCAGCGAGCCTCCGCTTTTTCATCGTCCAGCAGCCAGAAAGAATTCACCAGCGCCTGGTCGTTCGCTTTGGTAATTTGAATACCGGTAATCATTATGTTGCCTCCGTACAAGGGCGTAAAAATTCACGTCGTGAGAAAACCCAATTCTGGTTTCGGCCATTTGGTAAAACCATTGTTGTCTTGTTGTTCTGTATACCAGCCTGACCGGGCCAGTTCTTTGATTAAAGTCAATTTTTACCGGGTAGGCACAACGCGTGAAGGGGCAAATTTATGTTTTATATCAATTTTCCCGTCGCGCCAAAAACCAATTATTTTTGTAAATTTTCAAAAATAATTGCATTGCGCGCGACGGCGAGAAACGAAAAGCGGGTTTCACTGCGCGTGCCGACACGGTAAGCTATAGCCTATGAATTGCTAAAGAAAACAAAGGAGAGCGTTTATGGCCACCTCCCTCACCTGGCATGACGTGATCGGCAAAGAGAAAGAGCAGCCCTATTTTGTTGAAACGCTCGCCTTTGTTGCCGCTGAGCGCCAGGCCGGTAAGACCATTTATCCACCGCAGAAGGACGTGTTCAACGCTTTCCGCTATACCGAGCTGGCGGACGTCAAGGTCGTCATCCTCGGCCAGGATCCCTACCACGGCCCCAACCAGGCGCACGGTCTCTCTTTCTCGGTACGCCCCGGTGTGCCGGCGCCGCCGTCGCTGGTGAACATGTATAAAGAGCTGGCGACCGACATTCCCGGCTTCGAACGCCCGGATCACGGCTACCTGCAAAGCTGGGCCGAGCAGGGAGTGCTGCTGCTCAACACCGTGCTGACGGTAGAAGGCGGCCGTGCGCACTCGCACGCCAACCTGGGCTGGGAAACCTTTACCGATAAAGTGATCGCCGCCCTGAACGAGAACCGTGAAGGCGTGGTATTCCTGCTGTGGGGCTCGCATGCGCAGAAGAAAGGCAACTTTATCGACCGCAATCGCCACCACGTGCTGAAAGCGCCGCATCCGTCGCCGCTCTCCGCCCACCGCGGTTTCCTCGGCTGCCGCCACTTCTCGCAGGCCAATCAGCTGCTGGAGCAGCAAGGCCTCACGCCGATCGACTGGATGCCGCGCCTGCCGCAGGCGTAGCCCAGAGACAAAAAAGGCACCCTCGGGTGCCTTTTTTATGCCGTTGCCGGGGCGATTACGCCTTGGCTTTGGAGACCGCGACCATCGCCGGGCGCAGCAGGCGGCCGTTCAGCGTGTAGCCTTTCTGCATCACCATCATCACATGGTTCGGCTGGTGATCGGCGGATTCCATCATGCTCATCGCCTGATGCACTTCCGGGTTGAACGGCACGTTGACGTCGCCGACGATTTCGATGCCGTACTTGCGCACCACGTCCAGCAGCGATTTCAGCGTCAACTCGATGCCTTCGATCATTGCGGTCAGTTCCGGATTGTTTTTATCCGCCAGATCCAGCGCGCGCTCCAGGTTGTCGATCACCGGCAGCAGATCGCCGGAGAATTTCTCCAGGGCGAACTTGTGCGCTTTCTCGACGTCCAGTTCGGCGCGGCGGCGGATGTTTTCCGCTTCCGCTTTGGCGCGCAGCAGGCTGTCGCGCTCGTGCTGCTGCGCTTCCGCCAGTTGGGCTTCCAGTTCGGCGATACGCGCATCGCGCAGATCGACGCCTTCCGCCGCTTCCGGCAGCGTATCCTCGTGATGAGCGTGTTGTTCCATTTCTTCCGAGACTTGCTCGTTTGGCGTCTTCTGTTCTTTACTACTCATGAATATCTCCGCGTTTTAGCATTAATCTCGCAACTTGGCTTATTATGGGGATCAAAACCGGGGTTTCAAGTCAACCGGTCACAATGTGGGGCATAAACGGGTCCCGGTGAGGAAAATCACAACAAATGAATAAAAAATTCGCCTGTATTGGCATTGTTGGCCACCCGCGTCACCCTTCAGCGCTGGCAACCCACGAGATGCTGTTCCACTGGCTGGTCGCCCGCGGCTATTCGGTGATGGTCGAACGCCAAATCGCCCATGATTTGGGGCTGAAAGACGCCGTCACCGGCAGCCTGGCGGATATTGGCCAGCGGGCCGATCTGGCGGTGGTGGTTGGCGGCGACGGCAACATGCTCGGCGCCGCGCGCGTGCTGGCGCGCTACGACATCAAGGTGATCGGGGTCAACCGCGGCAACCTCGGCTTCCTCACCGATCTCGATCCCGACAACGCCCTGCAGCAGCTGGCGGACGTGCTGGAAGGCGAGTATATCGACGAACAGCGTTTCCTGCTGGAAACCATCGTGCATAAAGAGCACCAGCAGTGCCGCATCAGCACCGCCATCAACGAAGTGGTGCTGCACCCCGGCAAAGTGGCGCACATGATCGAATTCGAAGTGTACATCGACGATCGCTTCGCCTTCTCGCAGCGTTCCGACGGCCTGATCATCGCCACCCCGACCGGATCCACCGCCTACTCGCTCTCCGCCGGCGGGCCAATCCTCACCCCGTCGCTGGAAGCGATCGCGCTGGTGCCGATGTTCCCGCACACCCTCTCCGCTCGGCCGCTGGTGATCAACGGCGACAGCACCATCCGGTTGAAGTTTTCGCAGATCGGCAGCGATCTGGAGATCAGCTGCGACAGCCAGATCGCGCTGCCGATCCAGGAAGGCGAAGAAGTGCTGATCCGCCGCAGCGATTTCCACCTGAATCTGATTCATCCGAAGGACTACAGCTATTTCAACACGTTAAGCACCAAGTTGGGCTGGTCGAAAAAATTGTTCTAAAATCTGCGTCGGCCACTTTACTGTATATAAAACCAGTTTATACTGTATGAAACTACAGTTATGTGTTTATACACAGGAAGGTTCCCATGCTGGCGCAATTAACCATCAGCAACTTTGCTATCGTTCGTGAGTTGGAAATCGATTTTCAACCGGGTATGACGGCGATCACCGGTGAAACCGGCGCCGGCAAATCCATCGCCATCGATGCGCTGGGGCTGTGCCTCGGCAACCGCGCCGACGGCAACGTGGTGCGCCTGGGAGCCGCCCGCGCCGACATCTGCGCCCGCTTCTCGCTGGCGGACACCCCGTCCGCGCGCGAGTGGCTGGAGCAAAACCAGCTGGACGACAGCAACGAATGCCTGCTGCGCCGGGTGATCAACGCCGACGGCCGTTCGCGCGGCTTTATCAACGGCACTGCCGTGCCGCTGTCGCAGCTGCGCGAGCTGGGGCAACGCCTGATCCAAATCCACGGTCAACACGCCCATCAGCTGCTGCTCAAGCCGGAGCACCAAAAAGCGCTGCTCGACGCCTACGCCGACGAACCCGCCCTGCTGGCGGCGATGAGCCAGGCCTATCAACGCTGGCACCAGAGCTGCCGCGAGCTGGCGCACCACCAGCAGCAGTCCATCGAGCGCGAAGCGCGCAAGCAGCTGCTGCAATACCAATTGAAAGAGCTGAACGAATTCGCGCCGCAGGCCGGCGAGTTCGAGCAGACCGACGCCGAGTACAAGCGCCTGGCCAACAGCGGCCAGCTGCTGACCCTCAGCCAGCAGACGCTGCAGCTGCTCGCCGACAGCGACGAGAACAACATGCTCAGCCAGCTCTACAACGCCAAACACCTGCTGATCGAGCTGGCCGGGCTGGACGACAAGCTCAGCGGCCTGTTGGACATGCTGGAAGAGGCCTCGATCCAGATCAGCGAAGCCAGCGACGAACTGCGCCACTACGCCGATCGCATGGATCTCGATCCCAACCGCCTGCACGAACTGGAACAACGCCTGTCGCGCCAAATCAGCCTGGCGCGCAAACACCAGGTCGCGCCGGAAGAGCTGCCGCAGCTGCATCAGCAGTTGCTGGATGAACAGCTGTTGCTTTCACAGCAGGAAAGCGACCATGAGCACCTGAACGAGGCGGTTACCCTGCATCATCAGCAGGCGCTGGCGCTGGCGGAAGAGCTGCACCAGAAACGCCTGCACTACGCGGCCGAGCTGACCACGCTCATCACCGACAGCATGCAGGCGCTCTCCATGCCGCACGGCAAGTTCAACATCGACGTGCGCTTCGAACCGCAGCATCTGAGCGCCGAAGGGGCCAGCCGCACCGAGTTCTGCGTCTCCACCAACCCGGGGCAGCCACTGCAGCCGCTGGCGAAGGTCGCCTCCGGCGGCGAGCTGTCGCGCATCGCGCTGGCCATTCAGGTGATCACCGCCCGCAAGATGGAAACCCCGGCGCTGATCTTTGACGAAGTGGACGTGGGCATCAGCGGCCCTACCGCCGCCATCGTCGGCCGCCTGTTGCGCCAGCTCGGCGAATCCACCCAGGTGATGTGCGTCACCCACCTGCCGCAGGTGGCCGGATGCGGGCATCAGCATCTGTTCGTCAGCAAGCAGACCGACGGCACGGTGACCGAAACCCAGATGGCGCCGCTGGATAAACGCGCCCGGCTGCAAGAGCTGGCGCGCCTGCTCGGCGGCAGCGAAGTCACCCGCAATACGCTGGCCAATGCCAAAGAACTGCTGGCGGCATAAAAAAGCTCAACTTTTTCACTTTCCTGCGGTCTGACAGTGACGCTGTTGGCCCGAGAAATATCTAAAGTGCGCCGCGGCGGCGATCCGAAGCCATCTCAACGGCCTGAAACAGGCCAAGCGCTTGAGGTGCAGAAGGAAAGCCAATGCGTCGCAACGTGAAAGATGAAGGGTATAAAGGTTTCCAACTGCCGCAAGGTCTATTATCATCGGCATCCTATGCCCTAAAGGAATGTGATTACTATGCGCTGTAAAACGCTGACTGCCGCCGCTGTAGTTCTTGTGATGCTGACTGCAGGCTGTTCTACTTTTGAAAAGGTGGTTTATCGTCCTGACATCAACCAGGGGAACTACCTGACGTCGACCGACGTGGCGAAAATCCAGAAAGGGATGACCCAGCAACAGGTCGCTTACACATTGGGCACCCCAATGCTGCAAGACCCGTTCGGGACTCAGACGTGGTTCTATGTGTTCCGCCAGCAGCCTGGCCATGAAGATATCACCCAGCAAACGCTGACGTTGACCTTCGACAGCGCAGGCGTGTTGACCGATATCCAGAACAAACCGGCACTGACCAAGTAATCGGCGCCGCCCGCTCTTCCGGCCCATGAGGAGGCATGATGTTCCTCATGACAGTCGCAGGCTGCAACGCGGAAGAGAGAATCAGTTTCAGATAAAAAATAAGGCGCTCATAGCGCCTTATTTTTTTGCCTTTTCTGCCCGTTGCCGGCGCAGTTCTTTCGGATCGGCGATGAGCGGCCGGTAGATCTCAACCCGGTCACCGTCGTTTAGCGTGTCGCCCAGCTTGGCCGGCCGGCTGTAGATACCGATTTTGTTGCTCTTGAGATCGATATCCTGACGCAGCTCCAGCAGGCCCGAAGCCGCAATCGCCTGCTCGACGCTGCTGCCCTCGGCCAGCTTCACCTTGCGCAGGTACTGGCGCTCCGGTAAGGCGTACACCACCTCGACCTGAATGTCAGACACTGTAGACCTCTTTCGCGCGCTGGGTGAATGCCTGCACCATGCTGCCCGCCAGCTCTTTAAATACCTTGCCGAACGCCAGTTCGATCAGTTTGTTGGTGAACTCGAAGTCCAGGTGCAGCTCCACCTTGCAGGCCTCTTCGCTCAGCGGTGTGAACTGCCAACCACCCATCAGCTTGCGGAACGGACCATCGACCAGCTGCATATTGATGCGTTGGTTATCCAACAGCGTATTGCGCGTGGTGAAGGTCTTGCTGATACCGGCCTTGGCGACGTCCACCGCGGCGGTCATTTCATTGGGGGTAGCGTTAAGCACCCGGCTGCCGGTGCAGCCTGGCAGAAAATCGGGATAAGAATGAACATCGTTAACCAACTGATACATCTGCTCGGCGCTGAACGGCACTAATGCAGACCGACTGATCTGGGGCATATCATTTCCTGTAAGACATAAAACGTACAGATAATACCATTTATCTGGCGGCAAACAAAAAATCTGCTAAGGGATGAGGGAACCAAAAATGCGAAAAATTGCGCAGGTGCTGAACGGGAAAGGATTTCTTTCGCTGAAGCATCCAGTATAATGAACGCACTATGACAAAGAAAAAAGCACACAAACCCGGTTCCGCCACCATTGCCCAAAACAAGCGCGCGCGTTTCGAATACTTCATTGAAGAAGAGTTCGAGGCTGGCCTGTCGCTGCAAGGGTGGGAAGTTAAATCGCTGCGTGCTGGCAAAGCCAACCTCAGCGACAGCTACGTGACGTTCCGTGACGGTGAAGCCTATTTGTTTGGCGCCACCATCACTCCGCTCAACGTGGCCTCGTCGCATGTGGTGTGCGATCCGACACGTACCCGTAAACTGCTGCTGAACAGACGCGAGCTGGACACCTTGCTCGGCCGCGTCAACCGCGAGGGTTACACCGTGGTGGCCTTGTCCCTGTATTGGAAAAATGCCTGGAGCAAGATCAAGATCGGCGTAGCCAAAGGCAAGAAAGAGCACGACAAACGCGATGACATCAAAGATCGCGAATGGCAGACGGCGAAAGCCCGTATCATGAAGCACGCCAATCGTTAAGCCGCTGGCTTATCGAGGTAAACTTCTGGTATACTGCACAAAGTTACTTGGGGCTGATTCTGGATTCGACGGGATTTGCGAAGCCCTAGGAGCATGCCGAGGGGCGGTTGGCCTCGTAAAAAGCCGCAAAAAAATAGTCGCAAACGACGAAAACTACGCTTTAGCAGCTTAATACCCTGCTTAGAGCCCTCTCTCCCTAGCCTCCGCTCTTAGGACGGGGATCAAGAGAGGTCAAACCCAAAAGAGATCGCGTGGACGTCCTGCCTGGGGCTGAAGCGTTAAACTCAATCAGGCTAGTCTGTCAGTAGCGTGTCCATCCGCAGCTGGCCGGCGAATGTAAAGATTGGACTAAGCATGTAGTGCCGACGGTGTAGTAATTTCGGACGCGGGTTCAACTCCCGCCAGCTCCACCAAATACGTCGCCAGTGAACCAGATAGACCCGGCGATAATAGCGAAAAAGCCCACAACTTCGGTTGCGGGCTTTTTTGTTTTTGTGGCACTCAGGGGCGAAGGCCCCCACAACCCGAACGCCCTCTGGCCGGCAAAGGCGAGTGTTCCCGATAGAGACCATGCGTAGCCAGCCGGTTGTGTGCAGCAGCACGTTGCGCATCATAGGGGCGTGTTCGATCCGCCCAGTGCATACCACCGCCTGTACGCTCGCACGCACACCGGCTGATTTAACAAAAAACCCCGCCGCAGCGGGGAAAGCTCAGGAAGCTTTTTTCGCCATAATCTCGATGATCTGCCTGTCGGTGTGCTGCATCGAGCGGCTGGCCAGCGCGCAAAGGTTGGCGATCGACTGCTCAACATCATTCGCCACGATCCCCTCGTTGCCGGTTACCGCCGTGTCGTCCAGCGCCATCAGCACCGCCTTCCACGCCGACGAGGCGCTGGTGGAAACCTTCATCGCACAGCTGTTGGAAGCGCCATCGCAAATCATCCCGCTCACATCGCCAATCATGCTGCCGATGGCCTTGGCGATGGTGTCGTACCGGCCATCCGCCAGCCACGCCATCCCGGCGGCCGCCCCCATCGAGGCGGTAGTGGCGGCGCACAGCGCGGAGAGGCGCGGCAGGCGATAGTGGATATAAATGGCGCTCAGGTGCGACAGCATCAGCGCACGCGCCAGCTGTTCCTCATCGGCCGCGAAGTGCTCCGCCACCACCATCACCGGCAAGGTGGCAGCGATCCCCTGATTGCCCGAGCCGGAGTTGCTCATCGCGGGCAGCGTCGCCCCTCCCATCCGCGCATCGGACGCCGCACTGGTGCGGATCACGATGTCGCTGGCCAGATCGCTCGCCATCAATCCGCGTGCGCGCTGTTTTTGCAACGTGGCACCCACGTGTAGCCCCCACTGGCTGCGCAGCCCTTCTTGCGACAGCGCACCGTTGAGGCGCGCGGCATCGAGAATAAAACGGATATCCGCGAACGGCGCCTGCTCGATGAAATCCACGATCTCACGCAGCGAAGTCTGCTCCAGCACTTGCAGCGGGCATGCCGGCTCGGCGCCCTGCGGCTGCGCCTTCAGCGTATAGAGCGTCTCGCCCTGCCGCTCGATACTGACGATGCGGGTATGCCCGCCGACGATGGTGGCGCTGGCCCATTGATCGCCGGCGTAAACCTTCGCCCGGGAATAGAGGATATCTTCGCAAGGCGACTGTAGCATGACGCGCACCGCCCCCTGCGCCAATAGCCGCTTCGCTTGCGTTATGGCCGCTGCAGAGGCCTTCTCGAGCACTTCCAAACCGCCGTCGGCATCGCCGCCGATAGCCCCCAACGCGGCGGCGATCGGCAATCCCACCATGCCGGTGCCAGGCACCGTCACGCCCATGCCATTTTTCATCAAATTCGGCGAAACCCAGGCTTCAATGCGATCCACCGGCCCCGGTAAATGAGCCGCCGCCGTGGCGCTGGCCAGCGCCAGGGAAACCGGTTCGGTACATCCCAATGCAGGCTTCACCTCCTCCTGCACGACGCGGATGTATTTTTTCCATAATGAAAGACTTTCAGGGTTCAACATAATGACAACCTTAATACCGTATTAGCTCTATCAGGAGAATGCCAGGAACGGGGAGACGCACAGAAGCAAGCCGGTCACGATGATAAGCACCAGCGATGCGCCTTTATATTTGTGCAGCGCCGGCACCTTATGGACCAGCCACGCAGGAATAAGGCAGCCCACCAGGCCGAAGATCGGGCTGCAAATGGATGTGAAGCTCAGCACCGGCGCATTCAGCACAATGGCGCTCCAGGCCAGCAGAATAGCGAACACCATAATGCCGCGCTGCACATAGGTTTCATTGATGTTTTCCAGCGGCAGCTTGCGGCGCAGCAGGTTCATCACGATGCCCTGCGTCGCTTCGCGAAAGCCCAAATAAACACCGAAAAAGGCGGTCATCACGGCGAAAATATTAAGGATCACGCTGACGACTTTGACCCAGGCGGCGCCGTCACCGCTAATAAACTGAGCGGCGATCGCCAGGGCGGAAATGTTCTGCTCATAGGCTTTTACCGCCTCATCATGCCCCATCGCCAGCGTAAAAGAGACGGCATAGAAAAAGACGGTGGTAAACAGAATGCCAAAGGCGATATTCATGGCGCGCAGCGCTTTATGGCGGGCAACCTCAATCGATTTTTCACGCGAGCGGTAGGAAATGACCATCGGGCTAAGCGTCTGAATAAACAGAATCGAAGTCAGAGTAAACGGCAGCGTAATAATGGCGTTTTTAATCAACAGCGCCGCCGGTGGCAGCGCGCCGATGTTATTCACATGCCACAGGCCAATCATCGACACGCCGAGCGCCGCCACAACCAGCAGCTTGGTCAGCACCATCAGGCTTGAAAGTTTGAATAGCAGCTGTTCACCGCGCGATGAAATCGCCACTAAAATGCAGATCAGCGCCAGGCCATAAAAAGGGTTGTCGGACAACAGCCCTTCCGTCACGCCGAAGGTGTGCAAATAAGACGCGCTGTCGTTGGTGATGGCGGTGGAATAAACGAACATCCAGATCACCAGCATGACAAAATAGAGTGCGCCGAGTAGGATGCCCCAGTTTTTCCCCAGATAGCCGCTAATCACGCTGGGATAGTCTTTGCACTCGGGCGATTCCGCGAGGGTATTGATAAATAAGCGCTGGAATAAATACATAGCCGGATAACCGATAATAGAGGAGAGCAGAAATACCCACAGCCCCATCAATCCAACCTGCACCGGTAAAAAAACAATGCCGGCACCAATCGCCATGCCGATACTCATAATCACCCAGCCGGTATCGGTACTGTCGAATTTAATTGCCTCACGCCATTCACTTTCCGTCATCTTCGCCCGCAACGCTGGCGACGTGTCATCCAATAGCACGCTATTATTTGAAGCCGTTTCCATAAGGTTCTCGCTTGTGTAGGTAGAGGTTTTTTTTAATAGTTTCTGCACGATGGATAATTCTAAAATGCAGGCGAGTTATCGTTTTAATGTGCGAAATCTTACCCCTGAAACAAGAGAAAAAAGTCACAATATTTGTATGGATTAAGGCTATCAAAGAGAAAAAAATCCCATAAAAAAAGAATAAGAAGAAATAAATTCTATCAAAAACCAGTATGAGAGGCGCATCACATTATCCCAACGCGCCACAATATGAATCACAGACCAGGTGAACGCAGCGTTCCGCCCGTTTTGCATTCGCAGCGCCCGGCAGGCTAAACCGCATACCGGGCGCTCCCTTTACCGCCCCTCTTTCTCCCCCAGGAAGAAATACCATAGCGGAATGGAAAGCAGCAGGGTGAATACCAGCGTATACAGCAACACCATCAGGCTCTGCATCACGATCATCTGTGCGCTCCAGGCGCCGATCGGCAGCTGAAACTGCTCGACGGTGCCGCCGAGGATCGCCTTGCCCAACACGCAGCCGACCGCCACCGCGACCGTCGCCACCGCAGCACGGAACTTACGCACCTCTACGCGCCGAGCGGCCGCTTCCGGCGTTTCTTCGCCATGCCCCTGCCGTTGGCCACGCCAGCGCCACACGTCCGCCACCAATAGCGCCGCGAGACTCACGCCCATCAGCGGCAGACAATAGCCCAAGGCTACGGCGATCGACAGCGTGATTACCCGCGCCGGCAGGGAAAGCGCCAGCCAGGCGGCGACCAGCGTCTGCACCGGATGCTGCGCACCCGCAGCCGGGCGGCGCATCCACCACATGCGGTACCCCAACACGATCGTCAGGCACAGCCCAAGGCCAAACGCCGCCAGCAGCAGCTGATTCGGCAAGCCGAATAGAATACCCATGTGGGCGTCGATACCCCAGCGGGTCAGCTTGGCGATGAGCGGGAAGGTGCTGAACCGCACCTGGTCGACGACGGCGAAGCTCTGCGGCGCGATGGCGACCGCGTCCACCTGCGTTGGCCAGCTGCGATCCACTTCGGTCACCGTCCAGGCTTTACCCTCGCCCTTCGGCTGGCGCAGCTCTATCTTGGCGGTATCGATCCCGGCGGCGCGCGCGGCATGCAGCGCCCGATCCCAATCACCGTTCAGCGCATTGGCCTGTGCGGCAGGGTTCATCTTCATGCCCGGCATCATACCGCGGTGCTCGGCGTGCGGATCGGCCGGCGTCTGCGGCGCATCGGCCTGCAGGCTGGCGTTGACCTGCGGCGTTAGCCAGCCCAGGTTGGCCCGCAGCGCATCGATGTTGCCGCCGGCCCACTGCGACCAGGTCAGCCCGGTGGCCGAGAAGAACAGCAGCCCGGCCAACAACGCTACGCCCAGCGTGATATGCAACTGGCGGCTGGCGGCGAAACGCCCTTTTGCCCTTTTCAGCTTGCGCTTCGGCCGCGTCGCCAGCCACAGCGCCACGCCGCCCAGCGCGGCCACCCACAGCCAGGAGGCCGCCAGCTCGCTGTAATTGCGGCCCAGGTCGCCGAGCAGCAGGCTGCTGTGCAGCTTATCCAGCCAGGTGCGCAGCGGCAGCACGCCGGAGGTGCCATACACCGTCATATCCCCCTTGATCGCCAGGGTGTAAGGATCGACAAACAGCGCGCGCGACTCGGAAGCGCCCAGATCGCCTCCCACGAACTGTACGCGCGTGGTATCCGTCGCGCCGGGCGCCGGGCGCACGGCGTAAATGCGCGTCTCGGCACCCGCCACGCGGCGGGCGGCGGCGATTTGGTCGGCCAGCGATCTTGCCTGTCCGTGCGGTTCGGTGAAAAGCGCATCGCGATACAGCGCCTCTTCAAGCTGCGGCGTCAACACATACAACGTGCCGGTCAGTGCGGCGACCAGAATAAAAGGAGCAACCAGCAGGCCGATATAAAAATGCAGCCGTCTGATCAGGTTCAGCATCGCGCCACGCGGCGATGCGGCAGGTGGAGTTTTGGTTATTGAAGACATGGCCTTTCTCGTTTTTCAAACTGTGCACGCAGGCAAACCGTCCGCAGCGATACGGACGGCGTTACCCATGATCAAGCAATAAGGAAAAACGGCTGGCCGGGCGGCCCGCGCGGGCTCGGCCGCAGGGCAAGGCGCCGAATGGGCGGGGGGACGATGCGCGGCGCGCAAGGCAGGCGCGCAATACGCGCCATCAGCCACAGCAGCGGGACGAATACCCACAGCAGCAGCGGTACGTGAATCAGCAGCTCGCAATAGCCGCAGAAGATCATCTCTGCCGGATCCATGCCATGGTGGCCGGCATGTTCGGCGGCGGGCATCGCCATTCCGTGCATCTCATGCTGCATGGTAGCTGCCGGCTGCGCCATGCCGCTCATCATCTGATGGTGCATCAGCGATTTCGACACCACCGGCGCCACAAACAGCAACAGCACCGCCATAATGGCGATGCTGGCGGCAAAGCGTTGCTGTAGCTGGCGTGGCACTCTCATCGCAGCGGTGAATTAACCCGGTCGGTTGCGAACAAGCGGCCAGTGTAACCTCAATGAACGGTGAGGTGAATGAAAAGCGAAACGTGTGGGATCAGGGAGATCTCCCGCTAACGATTTGGTATCCGCTATAGGCTCTCGACACGACGACGGATTGCCGGCCGACGCTTCTTTCTTGCTGCCCTCCCAATCATGCCCTGGGTGTTTATATTGAGCCTCTTTTTATTAACCGTTTTATAGTGCATATAGAATGAAAACAAACTCAGCAACAACAGCAATAACGCCAAAAACAATAAAATCATCAATGCACCTTGTATTCAAAAATCCATTTACAGCTCATTGCCACGCAAAATCAGCCAGTTATAGAGTTCAACTTTGCGGTTAAAACCGAATTTTTTCATCACGGCCCCACGGTGGGAACTGACGGTTTTAACGCTGATATTCAATTGCATTGAAATTTCTGCCGGCGTGACGCCTTTTGCCAACAGGCGCATGATTTGTTGCTGACGGTGGGTCAAATCTTCTTCAGGCGAGTTAACCCGGCGCTGATAACCAAAATTCTCTCGTTCACGCCACAAGGTATCCAGGTAGAAACGCAGCTGCTGTAAACTTTCTTTTTTTAACAATGCTTGCTGGAGGCGTGCCAAGCGCCATGTCGCAAGGCTGTTTTTTCCCTCACCCAGTGAAAAAAGAATGGTATTCTTGGTTGATGACCGTAAAATCTTGCCAATAAAATAGGCCATGTAGTTACTTGACTCATAAAATATAACATCAGCGTTCTCTAGCCTGTCCTCATTGACAAACACTGCGGATTTATTCTTTTCTTTGAAATACTCAATCAAGAATAATTTCAACCCCTCAGAATGAAACAGGTCGCTATCCAACAAGCCAATATAGACTGGCGCTTTCATATTTACCTCATCGTTATCTGCTTCGCCATCTTTAAAAAGAAAATATCTTTCGCATCAAAAAAAGAGTGCAAATCAGGTTGCCGCATAATAAAAACATTTTTCAGCTATTTGAAGGGCTGGATTCGGCCGATAACGGCGATAGTCTGCAAAGCAGTCCCACCTTCGTCAGGAATAAAGCAATCACGTATTTTCCCGGCGGCAAGACCACATAAGCAGACATGACAGAAAAACACGAAACATAAAAACCAGCATAAGCAACGTTACCGCCAATTTTTCTTTGGGTTAATATGCCGCGTTCTCTTTTCAATATTACACTGGTGCAATAATAATAGTGAAACTCCCAGAGAATTCCCCCTCAAGTTGGGAGGTAAATCCGTTTAATGTTGAGGTAATCCTCAACCGGGTCGGTGATGTCGACGCGGAAATCCTGACGCCATCCCCCAACTTCCTATCATTGATAGTGATATCACTGCGTAATCCACTGGCCTGAGATAAAACAACCGAGTTTATTTGTGTAGGTGAAATGACATAAACAGACATCGCGGAAGAACACGTAACATAAAAATCAGCATAGGCCGAGTTGCCGTTAACCTCCCGGGGGGGCAATGTGCCATGATTTATCTCCAAGACAGGCTGGTCGATCCGGCATACGGTTGGCGGATAATCGCCATAAGTGCAAGCAATATCAAAGGAGTATGCACTTCCAGTACCCCAATTGCTATTAAGATACCCCAGACGCCAGCAAGATTTTCCACCTACACCAGAATTTCTTTTGCCATCGAATCTCTTTCCGAGAAACCCGGCCTTAATAAATAACTTACCTAGCTCCCCCATGGTTTTTGCGTCTCTGGCCCCTGGAACAGTAAACGCTTTAATATCCAGAGCGCCTTCACCAGGGCCAACAGAGTGAAATATAAAGTAAATATCATCATCTTTAACCCCCGGATTTATCGTGCCGGACCAAACGTGCATAGGATTAAACCTCGTATCATTAATATCCCATGACTCTACACTCACCATATCAGCGTACCCAGGCGTCGTCACAACATTTAGTTCATAGGGAGCAGAAAACGCCACCGAAGAATAAAAAGCAGAAACAAAAAAAAGGGGGAAAACTTTCATTTTATGCCACCTGTAATATTATTCATACGCCAAACTAAACGTGGCCACCGCGCCAAACGCCCCGCGCCCAATCGTTTTTCTCTCGATCGCCTGCGGTTCACCGCGCACATAGGCCTGCAACGCGACGCTATTGCCGCCGGCCCGCAAACTGTATTTATCGCTGGTTTTATTCATCGGCAGCGCTTTTCCTTCCGGCGTCTCCAGCCCGATAGCAATCCCCTTCGCCTGGCTGTCGGCGTTAATCGCCAGCAGGCCGGGCAGCGCCAGACTTTCCGTTCCCAGCAAGGTTATCGCCACCGTTTTCCCCAGGCTGATATCGCATTCCGCCAGGTGAATTTCAAACGTCTGCCCCAGCGTGCGGGTATTGAGGTACAGGTATTTGTCGATGATGGTGCCGAAATCCAGTGCGATTTCCTCATCGCCCGGCGCGATCACGCACGGCTCCGCCACCAGCGCGCCATGCAGGCGCAGGTTATTCACCGCCGCCAAGGCCGCGCCAGCGTTCAACACTAAAACCGTGGCCAGCAGGTATGTGCCAATAATCTTTTTCATCGTTTACCCTTCCTACTGATAATCGGCCTGCAGTGTCGCCCAAGCCTCGAATGCCCCCTCGCTCAGCGTGACACCTTGTTTTTGTACCGGCACCGCCTCCAGCTGCGGTGGGTTATCCAAGGTGATGTTCAAGGTGCTGCCCGGCGTGAAAGGCTCATCGTCCCGGTATATGCGGATGCCCAAATCGCTTTTGTTGGTCGCCAACGCCTGTTTATCGAAGCCGCTGACGCCGCCCTTCAGACTTAGGGTTAGCGCCCAATTGCCGTTGGTCGCTCTGTCGCAGGTAATTTGGTAATTCAGCACCTGGCGGTAGTTAACCCCGTCCACCTTGTTAATGCCGACGCGCTGACCGAAGTCCACGTCAACCTGGTTGCCGTCATTAATGCGGCACGGCGGCGGCGCAAGCAGTGTGCCGCGGAAAGTCATGTTCTCCGCCGCTAGCGCGATATTCAGCGGCCCTATCAGGCCGCCTGTCAACAACAGGGCACGCATCGTTTTATTCATTTTCCGTTCCCTTACTGGTAAGCCACCTTCAGCGTGGCGCCCGCCGTAAATTCACCGCCGCTGAGCGCAGTACCGCTCTGTTTAATCGGCACCGCCCATAGTTCCGGTGCATTCGGGTAGGTGAAATTCAGCCAGCTATTGATCGCCAGCTTGCTGCTGCCTTGCTGCAATTGGATGCCCAGCGCTGTTTTATTGGTTTTCAATGCCGTCGAGTCAAAGGCCGTACCGGTGCCCTGCACCTGTAACTTCATGGCATTTTTACTTTGGCCGCTGCAGGACAGGGTGTAACCCACCGCCGTCCGATAATTTTTGCCGTCTACCCGAGTGGTCATGACTTCGCCAAAATTCACCTCGATCGGCCGATCGCCGTTAATCACACAGGGTGGCGGCGCCACCACCGTAACTCTTACGGTCACCGTGGTCGCCGCCTGTAACATCAGCGGCACGGTAATCAACAATGCGCTCAGGCAGCCGATTCGCTGTCGGTTCCTTACTCTCGTTATCGTTTCATCCATGTTCAGCCCCGCCTCAGTCATAGCTCAGATAAAAGTCCATCACCGCCCGGTAGCTGCCAGCCAGCAAACCGGCCGCCGTGCGTTCCGGCGTGATGGTGTAGCTCAGGCTGTTTCGCCCCGGCGTCAGCAGCAGCGGCGCACCTCTTTCGCCCAGCCGCACATCGCGCCCGTGTGCATCCTTTAGCCGCAGCCCCAGGCCGGATACGCCGCGCGCCTGCACCAACTGCGGGTTATTCGCATCACGCGGCGCCCGGAAACTCACCGTCACCGCCGGCTGGTCATTGGCCCAGACCAACCCGCCGGTTCGCAGGTCACGGCTGCCCGCCGGGCTGCGCAGGCAGTCCGCCAGCCGCAGCTCAAAGCGCACCGGCGTGCCGCGATCGCCTGTCTGCTTCAATCGCCCGGTGCCGACTTCACCCAACGCGATGTCCTGGCGCACGCTGTCCATCTCCAGCCGACAGGCGCTCTCGGTCAGCGCGCCCTGCACATACAGCACGCCGTTGGCACCCTCTACCTGCCAGTTATCCGCCGCCTGCGCCGCTGGCAACAGCCACAGCAGCGCGGTCAGGCTCAATGGCGCCATCAAGGCCAGTGCCGCCAGCACGGCGTAATATCGCAGCTCGCTTATCCAGTAAGCGCGTTCCGCCATCAGCTCCTTTGCCATTTATCCTCCTGTCTACTTTTATCTGGATGCAGCGGTTAATCGCCTTTATTCTCCGGCACCACCTTGCAGATAGTGCCGCTGCAGCTGAAGCTCAGCTGTGGGCGGCCGCCGTAGTCGTTGACGTAGGTCAGCACCGGGCTGTTGCCCACGCTCGCCGCACTCACCGTCAGCGGCAGGCTGCCCTTCGGCGGCACCATCATCGGTTCGAAAGCTTTCACCGGCGCGCTCTTGCTGCTGCCCGCATCTACCAGGGTGACGTAGTACGGCGTCGGGTTGTTCACCACGTACTTGTCGCCCTGCCGGCTCAGCGTCAGCTGCTCCTGCGGCGGCGGCGCATTGGTGTCGATGCCCAGCCCCGCCGGGCGGTAGAACAGCTTGATGCGCGTCTGCAGCGCGATCTGCAGGGTGTTCGGTTTGTTGCTCTTCGGCGGGATCTCGCGCAGGTTGAAGTAGTAGACCGTTTCGCGGTCCTGCGGCAGCTGTTTGGCCACCGGCAGCGCCTGGATCTTCACCTGGCTGGGCTTGCCCGGCTCGATGCGCTGCACCGGCGGCAGCACCGTCAGCGGGCTCTGGATCTTGTTACCCTGCTCGTCTTCAATCCAGCCCTGCGCCAGATACGGCAACTGCTTGTTCTGGTTGCTGACGCTCAGGCTCACCGAGTTCAGCGAACCGTCAAACACCACGCGGGTGCGATCCAGGGCAATTGCCGCCTGGGCAGGCAACGACGTAGATACGATCAGCACGGCCCCCGCTGCCGCCACAATGTGTTTTTCGGCAAACGCCGCAAATAAACGTTTCGTATTTTTCATAACAACCTCAACTCAATAAATATAAAAATTCATCCAATCAATAAAAGTTCATTTAGATAACATTAAAAATAATCACCGCACTGCCGGTAAAGTCGCCTGAGGTTTCTTTTTTCAGTTCCGACTCATCGAGAGAGGCAAACAGCTCGACGCTGCCCTTATAACCGACCTTAACGGTCACATCTCGTTTGTTGCTGGAGCCCGGTGCATCAACGGACAGTTTCACTTTGAGCTGCTGTTTATTTTGCGGATTGCTCAATATGATGGTATTTCCGCCGCTGCGATTGGCATCGGTAAATATTAAGCGCGCCGTCGCTTGTGAGGTGTAATCACCATCGCAGATCAACGATGCCGTAATGCTGGCGGTTTTAGATTCCTGGTTAACAATGCCAAAATCAATTTCACTGTTACTTAAACCATCGACCCGGCAAAATACGTTGACGGGGGGAAGAGGATCTATCGGTGGAAGACGGCCATCCTTGGTTGAAGCTAACCTTGTTCTATAGCCATTAAAAAAATCAATCCATACAATCGGATCCTTGCAAGGATATATCTTATTTATCGTTCCTTTGAACGGCATTTTATCTTTAATGGCTTTGTTAATTTCATCAAAGCTATGCCATTTACTATCGTTAAAAAGCACAATGCTGCTTAACGGGGAGAAAGGCGCACCACACACCCCCCCTGACGTAATGTTGGTATAGATACTGACCGAACATGTCCAGGTGTCAGGACAATAACTCCCTTTGGCGTCCATGTTCTCATTCCCCTCGCTATCCTCAGGGCCTAGTGTAATGCTGGTAACGTTGTAATCCACCGCAGTTCGATTATTAAGCCAATACCAGTCAGAAAAACTGGCGACTGTCGTTGCGGCGTTGCAAGCAACGGTAAAGAAAAACAAAAAAAAACCGATAAATAACACCATCATGCCACCCCGATTACTTATTTCTTTCACCGCCAAGCGAATGACAAGGCAGCAACAATGTATTCATCAACATCTCCGCCGGCAGCGGGCTCGGCATGCGCACCTCACACTGCGCCGCCCCGTTCCAGCGCACCGTCATCGCCTCGCCCGGCTGGATGCCGCTGAGATAGACGCTGCCGCCGTCGTTGACGATGCCGGTTTCCTGCTTGCGCCCGTTCAACACCGTGGCGCCGAACGGCGGTTCGCTGCCGTCCGCCAGCTTGATCACCGCCATCGCCTTGGCCCCCGCTATCACGTCAAACTGCCGGTAACCGATGGCCCCCTCGGTCAGCGTCGCCTGCACCACCGATGTGGTCGCCTCAGCGTTGTCGCCCAGCTGGTTCAAATCGATGCTCGCCTTGTTGCGGTAGTAGCTGTTCACGTCGCCGATCACCGCCTTGCCCCAGGCGTTGGTGCGGCTGGTGCGCCCGTAGCCGCGCACCGGCACCTCCGCCACCCCCTGGGTGTCGATCAACATCCGCGTGCCACCCGCCATGCCGCTGCGGTGCAGCGCGCCGCCCTCCGCCGTCAGCGTCATCCCGCCCTGGGCGCTCAGCCCCACCGCGCTGTAACGCCCTTCCTGGTAGCTGGCGTTGGCGCTCAGCCGCGCGATATCGCCCTCGCGGCTGTAGTAGCCGCTGGCGTTGGCGCCGCTGCGCGACGTGCCGGCGCTCAGCTGGTAGTTGCTGCGCTCGTCAAGCCGGTCGTAATAGCTCACCCGGTTCGTGGTATCGTTGCGGTTCACCGTGGTGTTGTAGCTCAGCGTCGAGCGCTCACCCCACGGCATCGACAGCGACAAGTAGGCCCCGTCGTCCTTCATTCCGTTGTACTGGTTGCGGTAGGCCGACAGCGACAGGCTCAGATTGCGGAACCGGCCGATATCGAAATAGCGCGACAGCGTCAGGTTGTAGCGATCGTTGGCCGGCCTGTCCCAGTAGGTCTCATGGCTGTAGTTGAGGTAGCTGCTCAGCCCCCAGTCACGGAAGTGCTTGTTGAAGGTAATGGTGTACATCTCCTTGCCGCTGCCGTTGCGGTTGCCGTAGTAGCGCGCGTCCAGGTACTCGCTCATGCTCATGAAATCCTGCTCCGAGAAGCGGTAGCCGGCGAAGGTCACCTGGCTGTCGTACTCGTCGAAGCTCTTCGAATAGCTAAGCCGGTACGAACCGCCGCTCAGCGCGCCGTCTTCCTGCGGCAACCGCGCCCGCGACTGGGTAGCGTCGAATGACAGCGCCCCGAACGCCATCAGGTCACGGCCCAGCCCCAGCGACAGCGCGTTATAGTCACCGCCCGCCAGCGCACCGCCGTACAGCGACCAGCCGTTGCTCACCCCCCAGGAGAACTCACCGGTGCCGAACAGCGGCCCGCGCGCGTGGTGCTCCCAGTCCGACGGCTTGCCCGCCGCCAGCTTGAAACGCACCGAACCCGGCCGCGTCAGGTACGGGATGCTGGCGGTGTTCATCACGAACTCCTGCACCGTGCCGTCCTGCTCCTCCACCCGCACGTTCAGCTCGCCGCTCACCGCGTCGTTGATGTCCTGAATGCGGAACGGCCCGGCCGCCACCGTGGTTTCGTAAATCACCCGCCCCTGCTGGCTGATGATGATTTTGGCGTTAGTCTTCGCCACGCCCACCACCTCCGGCGCATAGCCGCGCAGGTTGGGCGGCAGCATGTTGTCGTCCGACACCAGGCTGGCGCCGGCAAAGCGGAAGCTGTCGAACATGCCGGAGTCCAGGTAGCTCTCGCCCAGCGTCAGCTTCGAGCGCAGCGCCGGCAGCGCGCGGTAGGCATAGTAGCGGCTCCAGTCCAGCCGCGTGTCGGTCGGCTGCCCGCTGCCGGTCTGGTGGCTGAGGCTGCCCTGCCAGTCCGCCCGAAGGCGCCAGGCGCCGAAGTTGGCGCCGGCGGTGCCGTTGCCGCTCAGGTTGTAACCGCGGGTACCGCTGCGCTGCTGGTGCTGGCTCTGTGCGTTGAGGTTATAGTCAAACAGCAGCCCCGGAATGCCCTCGTCCCAGCGCGACGGCGGGTCCCAGTTCTCGGCGGTGTACTCGAGAAACGCCTGCGGAATATTCAGGTACAGCGACGAGGTAGCCAGGTCGCCGCGCATCTCCATGCCCGTCACGCTGCTCTCGTCCAGGCACTCGCCCTGGTACCACCAGCGCAAATCCTTCATCACGCCCTCTTTAAGGCCAAGCTGTTCTACCAGCGCCTTGTTGATGCAGGCGCGGCTGCCGTTCGGGTCGTCCTGCGGCGGGTAGAACGGTATCTGCTGCTCCGGCAAATCGTTCTTGTTGATGTGCACCACCATGCCGTAGGTGCCGGGCATAATGTAACCGCCACGTGAAAACTGGCTCAGATCGATGTTCTTGCGGTCATGCACGTCCAGCACGTCGGTGTTGAATTGAATGTCATCGGCGGCATACACCTGTGACGGGAGGGCGCCGAGCGCCAGGGCAATGCATAATCCCAGCGCATTGATACGTACCATTTTTCTTGCTGGTGATTTTCTCATGTCCCCGTTCCCTTATAATTATTTCTTGTCCCTGCGCTCTTGCAATTAGTCCCCATCGCCGGCCTCAGAAATAATCCAGTTTGAAACGGACGGCCGTGAAATAATCGCCGGCCTTCGGCGCATGATTATTGGCGACTAATTTCAGGGCGTAATTCAGCCGCATATCGCCGGGAATAATGTCACCGCGCGGCAGAGGGTGGCCCGGCGTGGCGATATTGCCGGCGGCATCGGTGATTTGCAGCGCAATGCCCGACGCCTCGCCGCGCACGCCAAATAACCCCTCCTCGGCATCGCCGTCAAAGGTCACCTGAAACTGTTTCCAGTCTGGCAATTTATTATTGGCGCGTTCCAGCGTGCAATTAACCAGCTCGATGGCGAAAGTTTTTATTTGGCTTTGCCCGTCGCGAATAATGTCCGCTATCGGCACGATATCCATATCCACGGTCTGATAGCGGCTCTCGACGGCAATGGCGCAGGCGGTGTCGATAATAGCGCCTTGCATATTTACCCTGCCCCAGCCTTGAATAGCGCTGCCTGCCTGTGCGAAAGCAGTGAAGATAAATAGGCAAGCCGCCAGCGGAAATAGCCTGATTTTAATCCACATAACGTTATTTCCTGATAAAGCGTTTCTGAAAAATGCATGCGGGAACCCCGCATGCATTAGCATGCTTAATTCACTTCAATATTGAAGAAATTAACGTGGCTTAGTTATACGCCAGGGTAAAGTCGGCCACTGACTGGAACTCACCTTCAGTCAGTACTGCACCAGAAGCCACATCACCCTGCAGGTAGGCCGCGAAATTCAGGGAGTTAGAGCCATTTTGCAGCTCCTGCGCCTTGGTTGCCTTGCCCAGCTTGATCACCTGGCCGGAACCGTCGGTAATGGCTACGCTGGCGCCCTGCGCGGTACCGGTAATACCCAGCAGGCCGTTATTGGCTTTGGATTCCATGCCGGTAAAGGTCAGTGTAACCTTGTTTTTCAGAGGGTTACCAGTGACCGCATCATTTTCAAAGGTGCAATTTTCCAGATCGATAGCGAAGTTGCGCGGCGTAGATTTACCGCCGTTCAGCAGCGCCACTTTGGAGATCTGGCCCAGCTCAACGGTCTGATCGATAGACTCAGGGTTAATAGAGCACGGCGCATCGATAATAGCGCCGGTGAAAGTGACTTTACCGTGACCCTGGTCGGCCGCAAACGCAGTAGAAGACAGACCAAAGGCAAGCGCTGCCGCCATCATGATGTTGTTCAGTTTCATAGTTCTTACATTCCTTAGTAAGTAGAAAGAGTTAAATAAGACTCACTTTATCTGCAGAAGATAATGCTTCCCGGCTTACTGCCATTTCCGTATCAGCACAGGAACCCTTCTGTTTCTGGCCTTCAAACCAGTGAGGACAATCTACTACCACAGCTCACTTCTTGAAATATAAAACTGCAAATTAAACAAAATTAAGAATATGTATAAATTAAAAACCTTAAAAATAGATTTTAAATCCGATTAAATGCGCAAATTAACCGACCTGTAAATAAAAAAACCGATCAATTCATGTTTAATTAACCCATTATCCATGCAATATAAGAAAATTCTAATTTCAATAGCCATGAGACAGTTGAAAAAAAACGCCAGCAGCCACAGTATTAAGCACGGACAGATTATTTACAGGGAGCAACATGAAATACATTATAAATAACGCCATCATTTATGATGCGCATAAAGGGACATTATCACTCAACAAGAACAACGATGATAAAAACGTGGTTTTATTAAAACCTTCACAGCGACTGTTGTCGTTGTTTATTGAGTGCAATAATGAAATTGTAGAGAGGGAGCGTTTGCTGGATGAGGTATGGAATAATCATGGCCTGACGGCATCGAACAATAACCTGAGCAATTATATTTCAGGGTTGCGCAAGACGCTGGCTCAGTTAGGCCAGGATGACATTCTGGTTACTTACCCAAGGCAAGGGTTCAAGTTCGTCGCCGAGTCGATAACCCTTTTAGGGGAGGAAAAGGATGAAAATAATGGCGAAACGCCGAAAGCGCATCCGTTAACGGAAAAGAAAACCAGGCGTATAAAACCGCTCATTCTGCTTCTCCTGCCTTTGGCCGTCGGCCTTATCGCCATCGGCGTCGCGTTGCATTATTACACTGCCAATAATGATCTGAGCTTTATTGGTAAATATCGCAGCTGCAACGTGTTCGCCATCGACAGTGCGCAGGATATTTCTTCGGCCAGGCGGCTGCTGAGCGAGTTTGATTATGATTGCAACAGCAGCGCCAGCGTATATTTATACAATCAGGTTGCCGATGACGACAGCACAGCGGCCGTGATGACCTACTGCCCCAGACAGGGCCTGTCTGCGTGCAAAACGGTAAAGCTGCAACAGTAGGCATAGACTCTTCTGGCATCAAAATAGTGCCTTGTTAGGGCATCAACGCTTGTTGCAAATAAAATTAGGAGAACGATTGTCGGCAAAAATGTATTGCTGATCATTGATCTTCTCGACCGTAAACAAGATGTCCTTCCCCACCACCGGGAACAGCTTGTCGACTTCTTTATTATTGTGGCTATCGTCATTAGAGCGTCGAACGATGTTTGTCGGGCGCAGCAAGAAGCGCCCTTCATTCGCGGTATAAGTCATGCTAATGGTGCGCGCTATGGTAAAACGCTCATTATTATAGGCCACGCTGCCGTTGATAATAAATGCGCTCTCTCTTGCATTTATATTGACAATACTGACAAACAACACTCTGGATAACGAATGTTTTTCATCATGATAATCGGTGCGGATCACCGCATTGCATTCCGGCATAATCGGAACAAAAAACTGCAGATAGATACCGAAAAATATAAATCCCCCACCAATAATTATCAGTGATGCAAGCACCCCTTTTATTGTTTTTTTATTTTTTGAAAACATAGACATTCTCACAGGCCGCGTTAATGTTTTTTTCATTTTCTGGGCAATAGGCGAAAAAGGTTGCCATCGAGTGCAAGGCGCTAAGAACCAACGCACCGCCGTTATAATAATAAACCGTTGCTGGTTTATTGCAGTCAAAGCCGCCTTCCGCGATGGTGTTCCTTACATCCTGCACCGAAATATTCGTGCGCACCAGCTTGTGGTGACTGTTAATTATTTCGATTTCACAATTCTCAATACGCTGAGCGGGTATAAACTTCGCCGTCGGAATATAAACCTGGCGCATCCCCACAGCCAACATCACCAGGCCGCCGATAAAAACAGCCATTGCCACGCAGAGCCATAAATACTCCATCCGCCGGGAATTCTCTTTCCCAATAAGTATTTTACTCAATTCAGGCTTTTCTTGGTTTCCTGTCTCATCCGTGCGGGCAACCCCCGCCTGAAGCAAAACCCCCTGCTTTGGCAAGGTGATCAACACTTCACCTTCTCCCAGTTCGGTAAACGCCTTGCGCAACTGAGAAAGCGCATTATTCAGATTATTGCCCGACTCTATTTGGCCATAGCTGCCCCAAACCTGGCTCAGCAAAAATTCACGGCTTAATACTTTGTTATCGTTCCGTACAAACAATAACAACAATCTATTAACCGTCGCCGTTAACGAGACTTTAGATTGTTCATCATCAATAACGCAGAGCTCAGAGATATCATCCCGGTAAATAATTCTGTTGTTTATCACATAAGCCATAGCGCACCTCTTATTGAACGCTAAAATGATATCACAACGCAATTTTTATAGGAATATTCTTAATAAAAATAATTAACCTTTTAATACATGAGGTTATATTTGAAGATTATAAAAATCATATTATTTTCTCTGTCAGAGAATCTCCTTGGGTTATTCGTTATCACAATCCTCAACCTTCAGCGATGAAACCCTGTTTTTACCTTTTCTTTCCACCGTAACCTCAACATGTTGGCCCGGCGGCGTCTCTGCAAAGATATTCAAAGCTTCCTGGGCATTATCAATCACTTTCCCTGCAACTTTATTAATGATATCGCCTTCCTGTAAGCCGGCGTCGCTCGCAGCCCCCGAGTGTTTTACACCTGTCACCCGCACATTATATCGCCCCCCCAGTTTTCCATGGATAGCGGAGACATTAGCGGCTTCCACGCCGATGCAGCCGCGAATGACTCGCCCATCCGCCACGATTTTTTTCATTACCTTATTCACCAGGCGCACCGGCAAAGCAAAACTGATGCCTTTTACGCTATTCAGATCCTGATCTACCGAGAAAACCGACGTATTCATGCCGATCATTTCTCCAGATGCATTAACCAGTGGCCCGCCGGAGTTACCTTATTGATCGGCGCATCGGTTTGAATAAACGTCTGTCTGCCAATGACGCCGAAGCCGCTGCGGCCAATAGCGCTAACGATACCGTGTGAAACGGAGCCAACCAGATTGTAAGGATTACCGATGGCCAAAACAAAATCACCGACTTTGATTTTCTTTTCTTCATCGATACGAATGGGCGTGGTCGCCACAGGATCCAGTTTCATCACGGCTAAATCGGTCAGTTTGTCGTAGCCCACGACGATCGCTTCTCTTACCGTCGCGTCGCTGAGCAACGCCACCATGTTCTTGACGCCATTGACCACATGATAATTCGTCACCACATGCCCACGATTGTCCATAATAACGCCGGTGCCCAACGGGCAACCATAAACAACATCATTACAATCTTTAGAATATATATATACAACGGATGGGAGCGCGCGTTCTATCGCCATACTCAGTGACAATTCATTCACATTTTGCCGGTTCTGGTTAGCGAATTGCTTAAAATAGAGGGTGCTGACGACTGCGCCAATAAACACGCCAATTAACATATGAATAACCTTTTTATTCATCGCACCCTCAAAATGGCAAATGGTTTTTATAAGAACATTCTTCATACCGAAGGTTAAATACACTGACAAGCGAAAATTGACGCAGTCAACGGCCCCTGGCTCAAATCTCTGCTCCCCCTGGTTTGAACACCTTTCCTCCTTCCCTGCGAACCTTTCAAACTCCCCGAAAAAAACAACATACTGATTTAATTAAATTTTAAACCCATCACACGCATTATTTTGTTCCGTTCCTGCATAAAAAAACGGCATTGTATGATCGCCCTCACAAACATGATAACATTATATTGTTATAACAAATGGCGACAACAACCAAAAGGAACCTCTGGATGAACTACCCTCTTGTTGGCAGCGCCATTGTTGAGCACAGCGGCGGTTTAAATAACTTACGCCATGTCACTAACTGCATGACACGGGTTCGCATGACCCTGGTCGATCCTGCAAAAGTGAATATTCAGGCGCTTAAAGGCATCGAAGGCGTGCTGGGCGTGGTGGAAGACGATACTTTGCAAGTGATTGTCGGCCCGGGCAAGTCGTCTAAAGTGGCGACGGTAATCAATGAACTGTTGGCCTCGGGCCGGCAAACGGCGCCACTGAGCGACGTAGAACAAAAAGCGGCGCTGGCACGCGAGAAATCCCGCAAACCCACGCGCACCAAAGCCGTGTTGAAGCACATCGCCAACATTTTCGTTCCCATCCTGCCGCCGCTGATCGCCGCCGGGATTTTGATGGGGCTGAACAACGTCTTGGTCAACTCCGCCGCCTCCTATGCGCTGACGCACGCCATTGCGGCCAGCGGCGAGCTTTCTCCGGCCCAGATAGTGTTGGATCAGCGCCATCTGCTGGGCCTGAGCCAATTCCTTGATATCGTTTCCAAAGCGCTGTTCAACTTCCTGGCCATCTATACCGGCGTCACCACGGCGAAAGAGTTCAACGGCAACGCCATCATGGGCGGCCTGCTGGGCGCCATCACCATCGCGCCCCAACTGCCGCTTTTGGGGTTAATCCCCGGCCAGGGCGGGTTGATCGGCGTTATTTTCTGCGTCTGGCTAATGTGCGTGCTGGAAAAACAGGTGCGTCGCGTCGTGCCCGACATTCTGGACGTGGTCTTGACACCGACGATCGTGCTGACGGTGATGGCCGGCGCCTTGCTGTTCGCCATCATGCCCGTCGCCGGCCTATTGTCCAACGGCATCCTGCACAGTTTGAACGGCCTGCTGGCCACGGGTGGCCTGGCCGCCGGCTTCGTGCTGGCCTCGCTGTTCCCATTCCTGATTTCGCTCGGTCTGCACCATGGCCTGTTCCCGATCCATCTGGAGATGATCAATGCGACCGGACATGCCCCGCTGTTCGCCATCCAGATCATGTCCAATGCAGGCATGGTCGGCGCCGCCACGGCGGTGCTGCTGCTGACCCGCGATCCGGTGATGAAAAAGATCGCCAAAGGCGCCATTCCCACCTCGATCCTCGCCGTAGGGGAACCCACCATCTTCGGTGTGAATATTCCGGCGGGATTCGCCTTTATCACCGGCTCTATCGGCGCCGGCTTCGGCGGCATGATGGTCGTGTTGCTCGGCGTCTCCACCAATGGCGTCGGCGCCGCAGGTTTGTCGGCCCTGCCGCTGATCGCCGACGGCAAATATCTGCAGTATATCTTCGCCTGGCTCACCGGCTGCCTGGCGGCCTTTGTGCTGACTTACATCACGGGCAAGCTGCGCAAATACGATCGGGAAAGCGTCTGACGGGACGACAAACAGTTAAGGGAGCAAAAATGAAAGCCATCATGTTGATGTTCGATTCACTGAACAAACATTTGCTGTCCGCCTATGGCAGCGACCGGGCCATCACGCCCAACTTCCAGCGGCTGAAAGAAAGAACGGTGCGTTTCGACAATTTCTACGTCGGCAGCATGCCCTGCATGCCGGCCAGGCGCGAGATCCATACCGGCCGCTATAATTTCCTGCACCGGTCCTGGTCGCCGCTGGAGCCCTTTGACGACTCCATGCCGGAAATTCTGAAAAAGCACGGTATCCACACCCATCTGGTTACCGATCACAAGCATTACTGGCGCGACGGCGGCGCCACCTACCACTCCCGTTACAACACCTATGAGTTCGTGCGCGGGCAAGAGGGCGACTCCTGGAAGGGCGTGGTCGACAAGCCGATTTATCATTATGAATCCGGCGAGCCGGAAGAGATCAAACAGCGCCGCATCGCCAGCCGCACGCAGCATCAAATTAACGTGCAGTTTATGAAGGACGAGCAGGATCATCCGCTGGCCAGAACCATCCAGAAAGGCCTGGCGTTCATCGACGAGAACCACGCGGCCGATAACTGGTTCCTGCAACTGGAGTGCTTCGATCCCCACGAGCCGTTTTTCGTGCCGGAAAAATACCTGCGGATGTACGGCATTGACGACGCCAGCGTTTTTGACGGCTGGCCGCCCTATTACTTCGTCACCGAAAGCGAAGAACGCAAGGACGCCATTCAGAAGTACTACCTGGCCTTGCTGACCATGGTGGACGCCTATGTCGGCAAGGTCCTGGACTACATGGACAAATACGATTTATGGCGGGATACCCTGCTGATCGTCAACACCGACCATGGTTTCCTGTTGGGGGAGCATGAGTGGTGGGGCAAAAATATCATGCCGCTGTATAACGAAGTGGCGAATATCCCCTTCTTCATCTGGCATCCCGAGCACCCTTATCGCGGCGAAGCGCGGCAGGCGCTGGCGCAAACCATCGACATTCCCGCCACGCTGCTGGATTTCTTCAAGCTGGACAAGCCGGCGGATATGCAAGGCGCCTCTCTGGTGCCGGCGATTTGCGACGATACGCCGATACGCGACTATGCGCTGTTCGGCTACCACGGCTGCCATATCAACATTACCGACGGCCGCTATGTCTATATGCGTTCACCGCAGGTACACGGCGCCGAGGATCTGTTCGAATACACCCTGATGCCCACCAGCATCAACCGCCGGCTGTCCCCTGAAGAACTCCGGCACATGACGCTGCATCCGGGATTCCGTTTCACCAAGGGCTGCCAGGTGTTGCGCATCCCCGCTTCTTCGGTGATGACCCGGGGCGCCGATCGCTTCGGGCACCGGCTGTATGACCTGGCGGAAAATCCGAAGCAGGATCGTCAGTGCCGGGATGCCGCCGTCGCCGAACGCCTGCTGTCCGCCATCCGTTGCATGCTGGAACAAAGCGACGCGCCGCCGGAACTCTGGGCACGCTACCAATTGTCGGACCCCGCTTCTCCGCTGTTGGGCGCCGATCCGGACTGGGTGCCGGTTTTCAAAGATTATGCGCCGCAGGTGCGCTACGGTATGTTGGCCCTGATGCAACATCTGGAAGGCACTCATCAAACGGCAATAATTGATAAACTGAATGCTTCCGCCAAATCCTCATGGACCACCGCCGATCTGTGGGCCTTCGTGCAGCAAGAAGTCCCGCCAGAACAGCACGCCGGCGTGTTTTATAAACTGGCGCTGGAAATGCGGCTTGATTGAGAGGTCGCCCCGCCCTTTCGGCGGGGCGACTGCAGAACAGAAGGAAAATTAACGATGGGACAAGAACTGGACTACTCGCGCGGCGCCAAGCCGCTGTATGCCCAGCTGTATGACATCCTGCTGGAGAAGCTGAAAAACGGCGAATATCGGAAGAACGACGTACTGCCGACAGAAGCCGAGTTTGAAGAAATGTTCGGCGTCAGTCGCATCACCGCGCGGCGGGCGCTGGCCGAACTGGTCGCAAAAGGGTTGGTCAAACGTCAGGCCGGCATCGGCACCATGGTCATCAGCACATCGGAAAAGCAGAGCGTCAAGACCCGAATCAGCTTGATCGACGGCCAGCAAACGGAGGCGATAGCACGCAACAATCTGTCCCTGGCCCCTGTGCAGCCGCCGGAGCCTATCGCGCAGTTGTTCGACGCCGACAACGCGCTACTGCTGACGCGCACCATTTACCGCCAAAACGAGGAACCGGCGCAGGTCAACTATATCTATCTGACCCCGCGTTTAAACACGCTGACGTTGTCGGATCTGGAAAAAGGGTTGTACTGCGCATTGGAACAGCACAACGAAAACATCGATGCCTTCGAGGACATCATCACGGCCGAACTGCCGACGCCGGAAGACTGCGCAATCCTCGGCGTTTCCCCCTCGGTGCCGCTGCTGGTCAAAACCCGCAAAGGGTACAACGAGCAGGGCCTACTGGTGGAATACACCATCGCCAAGCATATCGCGCGTTACTATCAATACATCGTCGAGAACAGCAAATGAGCTGGTGGACGCAGGGAAAATCACCGGATTACCGGTTTACATTAGCTAATGAACGCACCTTTCTGGCCTGGATCCGCACCGCGCTGACCTTTATGGCCGCCGCCGTCGGCCTAGATCAGTTGACGGACTCAACATCGCTGAAGGTGTTGATCATCGTGCTGGCGCTTACGGCGGCGGCGCTGGCCTGCTACGCCTACCATCGCTGGGCGGGCAACGAGAAAGCAATGCGGCATGAACAAGCCTTAGGCTATCCACGCCTGCTGATTTGGCTCAGCACGGGTCTGGCGGCAGGGATATTGCTGACGCTGGCCACATTGGTTCGGCCATGAACGCCGCTTGTCCGCAGCGCGATCCTGGCCTGCAGCCGGAAAGAACGGCGCTGGCGTGGCAGAGAACCGCATTCTCTCTATTGCTGCTGGCGCTTATCACCGCGCGTACCGGCCTTTACCGCGAAGAATATGTGCTCGCCGCACTGGGCTGCGCTTCTTTTTTCGTGGCGATGCTGTTGGTATTTGGCTCTTTTGTTCGGCAAAAATCGCTGATGGGCGCGATGGCGCTCCCGCTTGTCTGGTCGGCGTGGTTTAAAAGATTGCTCAGCCTCGCCCTCTTGTTCAATGCGCTGGGTCTCGCGCTGCACAGTGCGCTCATGCTGTTATAGGAAGGAAGTATTCAATGACGGCTACCCACGGTTGTCTGGTGATGGCGAAGCCCACCGGATCGGTTTGCAACATCGACTGCACCTACTGTTTTTATCTTGAAAAAGAGGCGCTTTATCCCGAACGCCAGCAGAACTGGCGCATGTCAGATGAAACGCTGGCGCTGTATATTCAACAGCATATCCATGCTCAGGATGGCGAGCAGGTGATGTTCTCCTGGCAGGGCGGGGAGCCCACCATGATGGGGTTGCCTTTTTTCCGGCGCATCGTCGAACTGTGCCAAAAATATGCCGGCGGCAAGCGCATTCAACACGCGCTGCAAACCAATGGGCTATTGCTGAACGATGAGTGGGCGCGCTTTTTCGCCGAACACCGCTTCCTGATCGGCATTTCGATCGACGGCCCGCAAGCGCTGCACGATCGTTACCGTACCTCGCGCTCGGGCAAAGGCACCCACGCCCAGGTACTGGCCGCCCTCACTCTGCTGCAAGAACACGGCGTCGAATTCAACACGCTTACCGTCGTCGGTAAGCATAACGTCGGCCAGGCGCGCGAGGTTTACGAATTTCTTTTGGCCGCAGGCTCTCGCCATATTCAATTCATTCCATTGGTTGAACGCCTGAGTACGGCGGAGAGCACCGCGCTGAAGCTGGTCATGCCGGGCGAAAGCGCCGCCACGCTGGCGCCCTGGACTGTGCCAGCCTGGCAATACGGCGAGTTTCTCAATCAGATTTTCGATATCTGGGTGCGGCGGGATGTCGGGCGCGTCTCTGTACAGATGTTTGACGTGGCGCTATCCGCCTGGTGCGAACAGCCGCCGGTGCTGTGCGTATTCGCCGAAACCTGTGGGCACGCCTTCGCTCTGGAAGCCAACGGCGATCTGTATAACTGCGATCACTTCGTCTATCCGGAGCATCGGCTGGGGAATATTCATCAGCAAGATATCCGCACCTTGAATAACAGCGAGCAGGCGCATGTGTTCGGCCGCGCGAAAAAGACGTCGCTAACGCCGGATTGCCGCCAATGCGAATTCAGGTTCGTCTGCCACGGCGGATGCCCCAAACACCGCTTCGCCGTGTCGCCGTCCGGCCATCCGGGGCATAACTATCTCTGCCCGGGGTACAAGCATTTCTTCCGGCATATCTCTCGCGAAATGAACCTGATGAAGGACTTGCTCGCCAACGGCTACCCGGAACAGGCCATCATGTACGCGTTGGCTCAGGAACAGCGGGCCGGCGCCGGCAGCGCCAAACCCAATGCTCCCTGCCCATGCGGCAGCGGTAAAAAGCATAAGAAGTGCTGCGGTGCGAAAAAATAAGCCCAAAAGCCCGGTAAACGTCACCGGGCTCCTTAACTTGCGTCACGCTACTTCACCGCCAGCGTGACCGCGTCCTGCTTGAAGCCGTAGCGGCTCAGCGGCGTGATCATCACCGACGTCGGTCGCCCTTCCACCGCCAGCGTCTGCGTCTCGCCCGCCATCAGGTAGTAGTTCTCCAGCGTCACCACCTTGCCCGACGGCTGCAGCGTCAGCTGCGGCGCCAGCCGCACCACGTGCAACCCGCCGTTGGTGAGCGTCAGCCGACCGTCCGCCGCGCTCAACCGCAGGTCGTCCCACGGCGTCTTGCTCACCGCCACCGATTTCGGCTGCAATATCAGCCCGATGCTCTGACGCACCGGCATCCGCGCGCTGTTGTCCACCGCCTGCCCTATCCCCTCGAACGACGCCTTCAGCATCACCTCGTGCGGCAGCGCCGTACCCGGCTTCAGCACGAAGTTCACCTGCTGGCTCTGCCCCGCCTCGATGCGCGCTATCGGCGGCGACAGCAGCACCGCCTTGCTGAACCCTTTGCCATCCAAATCCTCCACCTTCGTCGCCAGCAATATCGGCTCCGACGAGCTGTTCCTGATGCTGAAGCTCACCCGCCCCGGGTTCTCCTCCAGCACGATGCCCATGCTCTCCAGCTGAAACGACGCCCCGGCGGAATGCGCCAGCCCCAGCGTCAGCCACAGCCCGCCCAGCAGCTGCGCCAGGCTCCGTTTTATCGTCATGATTGCTCCTCTCTTCTCATCCATTATCGGACGAGCCGCCCGCCGCACGGCAGACGCCATCGCCCTCTTCGTACAACACCGACGGGTCGAACGCCGCCGGCACCGCGTAACTCACCACGCATTCGTTCATGTTCAGACGCCGCACCCGCAGCGCCTTGCCGATATCGTCATTCACCAGCATCAGGTTGCCCTCGCCTATCAGTGTACCCAGCAGCTGCCCCCGCTCGTCGTGCACCGACGCCCCGGTCGGCAGCAGCGCGCCGCTCTCATCCCGCAGGGTCAGCAGCAGCTGGCGCACTTCGGTCACCCGAAAACGCCGCTCCGCCACCGTGCCGCGCGCCAGCTCGAACGCCGCTTCGGTGCTGTCCAGCCGCAGGTTCAGCGGAAGCGACAGCGTATCGACCTGCGCGCGCAGCGGCATATAAGGCATCAGCATCGGCAGCAGCGCGTCGCCGGCAAAATCCGTCATGCCGCTGCCGCCGCCCGACACCCTGACCCCCGACTGTCCCGCCACCCTCATCACCGCGAAGGTGTCGCCGATGCGCTGCGGTGACGTCACCCAGGTGCCGTTGGCCACCCCCAGCCCGCCAGACGATGCAAGCGACAGCGAGGAACTGCCCTGCCCGCTGTGCGAGGCCCCCAGCGACAGCCGGGTATACGCCGTCTCGCCGCTCAGGTTGCCGGTGCCCTGGTACTCGCCGTCCGCGTCCCGCGTCACGTCCAGATAGCCGTTCAGCCGCTCGCTCACCGGCCCCTGCCAGCTGCCGCCCAGCGTCTGCTGATTGTTGCGCCGCGACTGCAGCCGGCTGCTGACGCTGCCCGCCCCCCAGGGCAGGCTCAGCCCGGCGTAGACCGCCGCGCGGTCGTAAGCGGAAGACTGCAGGTTGACGCTCAGCGTCGCCCTTCCCAGGCTGACGCCGTACGCCAGCGCATGGGTCCAGCTGCGCCGGCTGTCGCGGTAATAGCGTTCATGCGACAGCGAGTAGGTCAGCGCCCCGGCGCTCAGGGTGCGCCAGGAGAGCGCCGCCCCGCCGTTGTAGCGCTGCCGGGCCGCCCCTTCCGCCTCTGCGGGCGGGTTCAGCCCTTCGTCCGCGTCCCGAAAGCCTTCGGTGCGGTACTGCGACGACAGCGACAGCGCCAGATGGGGCCCCAGCGCCACCTGCCCCTGAGCCTCCAGCTGCACGCCGGACTGCCGGCCACGGGTGAAGGTCGCGCCGCCCGACAGCCAGTTGCCGGCGTCGTCACTCACACTGCCCTGCCAGCCCAGCCGATGGTAGGTGCGCGCCAGCAGCCCGCCCGCCGTTATCTGCCCCCGGCCGAGACGGAACGCCTGCTCACCCAGCAGCAGCGCCGGCGGCGAGGCGCCCTCTCGCCCGGCGCCGTACGGGCGGTAGCGCCCCGCCGCCAGCCGATAGCCGCCCGCCCGGCCCGCCGGGTCGCCGGCGTCGGGGGTGACCGTAAAGCGTTGCCGCCGCCCGTCGGTTTCCGTCAACGTGACCTCGGCCTCCACCCCGGCCATCACCGGCCCCAGCTCGCTCAGCGAAAACGGCCCGGCCGGCAGCAGGGTGCGGTACATCACCTGCCCGCGCTGTTTGACCTCCAGCGTCGCCGGGCTCGCCACGCTGCCCTGCAGCGGCACCGTCAGCGCCGCATCAGGCGCGCCGGCCGTCAGGGAAAGCAGCTGTCCGCCGCTGAGCGGCACGTTGCCGCTCAGCGCGCCGCCGGCGCTGAACTCGCCGAGCTGAACCACCGCCCCCCAGGCGGGAAAGTCTTTGCTCGCCGAGGTCTCGTATACCTCGAGCCGGCTGCCGCTCTCGTCGTTGCTGTAGCTTGAGCGATTGCGCAGCACCCAGTTGCGCAGGTTGACGCCCGGCTCCAGCATCGCCTGCAGCGTCTGCTGATTGCCGTAGCGCCCCTGACGCCGGTTGGCGTACAGGTCGTAGTTCAGCAGCACCGCATGGCCGCCCGACTGCTCGCTGCGCAGTTTGTCCGCATCGAACGCCGCCTCCGGCAGGGTGATTTCCACCCGAAAGGCGCCGGGAAACACCTGCACCACCGCCTGCGGCCAGTGCGAATCGAAACGTTCGCAGGCCCCCGGCGGCGGCGTGACCCGCAAACGCAGCGTCTGCGCCAGGCTTTCATCCAGACACAGCGCCCCCTGCGCATCGAAACGCACCTCTTCCTGGTAACGCTGCGCCGCATTGACCTCCAGCGTCACCCGGTGCACGCCCGGCAAAAACCGGGCGGTATTGAAAAATTCGGCGATATCCGCGTTGTACCCCAGCTGCGCCAGGGTTTTGACATCAAATCCGGCGGCAGCGGTTTTCGTCATCGGCCAGACCAACAAAAACAGCAATGCCGATGCCCTTTGCCTGATAGACACGTCATCTTCTCTGGGTTAATGCCGGGAGCGACAGATTCAGAAAAAGGGGGAGAACCCTCCCCCTTGCGTTACCCATCAGACATTACAGTCCGAACGCGAAATCCAGCGTGGTGGAGCCGTCCAGACTCGTGCCTTCGCCGATACCGCCGTGCATATCGCCGCTTTTGGCCAGGAAGGCCTCCACACTGAGTATTGCGGTGAAGGTCTTGCCGATGGCCAGCGTATTGGCATTTGAAGCCCAGCCCACGCGCTTGCCGTGTTCGAGTTGTACGCTACCCGTTGGGGAGGTGATCGTGCTGTCCTGGGTCACGAACAGTCGACCGAGTTTGCCATCAATCTGCGGGTGATAGGCTGTTACCGCATAGAACCCCAGCTTGCCGGTATTATTGATGCTACCGAGACCGAAGGTTTTTCCCGTCTCGCTGGCGGTGCCCAGACGGTTGTCGATAACGTTGAAGGTCATCGGCGTTTCGGCATCGCATTTCACCTTCATGGTGCCGTTACCATTTATCCCCAGGCTGACCGCTTTGTCCCTGTTGATTTTCGTATGGTTGATGCTGCCGTAATCAAAAACCCCGTCGTTAGGGAGTGACACCTCACAGGTCGGCGCCACCAGCTCCCCCACCACTTTGATTTCCGCGCTCGGGCCGGCGGCCAGACTGCCCCCGGCAACAAGCAGCGTGGACGCTACCATCACACGCAATGCAATTTTATTCATCAGTCGACATCCTTATATCGCTTCAATCCAAAGAACTTTCTCAGGCACTCAAATGCCGTACGCGAAACTGAGCGTGGAAGAGCCATCCAGTTTGACGTTATCGGTAATTGGGCCCTTCATGTCTTTGGCCGAGGCCAGATAAGGCTCAACCTCCAGCATGGCGGTAAACAGCTTGCCGCTGTTTTGTACGTTGCCCGACTTTGCCCAGCCGGTGATGTTGTTTTTATCGATATAGGCGGAACTGACGGTGGTGAACGCCGTGGTGCCTTTCTTCACGCTGAACAGCGCCGAAGGTATGCCATTAACCCCAGCGCTGAGGACGTTGACTTTATAATAGCCGAGCTTGCCGTCGCCATTGACGCCCCCCAGGCCAAAGTGAGCGCTGCCGGTTGCACTGGCGGTCCCCTCACGGTTATCGACCACGGTGAAATTCAGGAAGGTTTCGGCCTCGCAATTAACGACCAGCTGCTTTTGCGACTTGGCTAACGCCGTGGCCGCCGCTGAGTTGATTAACCCATTGGACAACTTACCCAGTTCGAAAACACCGTCGTTGGTGATGGACACCTCACAGGATGGCACCGCCATTTGCCCTTTCACTTTCAATTCCGGCGACATAGAGGCCGCAGAGACCTGATTCGCCATCATCAGGATTGCGGCGATGCTTGCAGAGATTACTGTTTTTTTCATCATGAATATCCATACTCATAGTTAATATTATCCCGTTCAAAACAGATGACAGGATGTTAAGCGGAGATAAACCCCGTTTTGCCACTCAAATTCACTGTCGTTACCCATGCCGGCGTAAAAACAATGCATGAATTGACGCTGCGCACTTATTGCTTGTTATTCAGAGCCCGAAAACGAAATTCAACGTGACAGAGCCGTCCAGCCCCACTTTATCGACGGCGAGAATATTGGCGTCCAGAACCGGCGTCACTGAAATATCCATGGTGTAGGTCTGGCCGGCGGCGCGCGTCGCATCCGCCAGCAACCAATCGGTACGCTCACCGGAAATCAGCGCGGCTTCAGTGTTCGGCGGCACTGACGCATTGCGTGAACGCAACGTAGCCGGGAAGCCGTTTACGGCAGAGTGAGACAGCCCCAACAGAAAATAGCCAACGGGTTGCCCATCCGGCGCATTGCCCAGCCCGAAACGGCGCAGATCCGGCTCATTGCGGCTGGCCGCGCGGTTATCCGTCGGAATGATGGCCAGATAAGTATCGCCTTCACAGCGTACCTGCCAGGTTTGTTTCAAGGTCGGTAATCTCTGCGCCTCACCCCGAGCGCCTCCCCGCACGGCGCCATAATCATAAACGCCGTCATTACCGGCGATAACGGTGCATCCTGAATGTTTTATTTTCCCGGATACTTTCAACTCAGCCGAAGGCGCAGCGATAAGTTGACCGGAAAAAAGAACCCATAAAGCGATCAGGCTTGTTTGCAACAGTCTCTTTTTCATCCCAGCGTGGTTTCCATTCCCATTAATCCGCACGCTTGCAATTACGCAAGCCATCGATGAGACAAATAGTTCTCACTTCCCCTGACGCAGAAGCGATAAACGTTCTCTCATTAGATAACCATCAATTTTTATTTCTCAGCACGGCTTCACCTGCATCAATGCCAGCGACGATGCAGGAAATGCCAATTTAGCGTCCCGGAACAACAATTGAAATATAAAACCAAATACGGAGGAAAATTCAGAGCATATAGCAGAATAAGTAGAAAAAAATAGGCTGAGACGACTAAAAAACAATAAAATCATACCAACAGACAGACAAACGCCCCATGATAATTACATTTAATTAACCGCCACAGCCACACATTAAAAATATACACAGTACATTAAAACCGAAAAACAGCCCAAATGATAACTCACATAAATAATTAATATAGATCCAACAAAAAATGAATGATGATATGCCGTCACTCCCCCCTCAGATGTAACGACAAAGGCTCTCGTTTCTCTCTGCGCCGTTTTCTCATTGCGGGAATGAGCTGAAAATATTCGGCACGGCAGATGAAACACAACCGCAATCCCATCAGGATAACCATCGGACCGAATTGGCAAACAACGAGCGGTTTACAGCGCCCGCGAATAGACCCGCGAGGCTTCTCCCCAGGGGTGATAGCCGAGCCCGTTATAAACGAAGCCATTACGCTCGTAGTAACCCTCCAGATCGGTGCACAGGTGCAGCTGCGGGAAGCCCAACCGGCGAGTTTCCGCCGCCACATGCTCAATCAGCTTGGCGCCGCAGCCCCGGCCGCGCTGCGTTTCCTCTACGTAGAGCGCACACAGCCAGGGATACAGCTCACCGCGGCTGATAAAGTCGTTGGTAATCAGCCCCGCACAGCCGAGGATCTGGTCATTTTCCATCAGCAGGTACCACTGCGGCAGCGGGTTGGCGGCGCCGAGGCTGCGGTTGATAGCGTCTTCATACATCATCAGCGTCTCTGCCGTGGCCCAGTGCCGCTGAAAATATGCAATGGCGCGCGGCGCCAGCTCGGGCGCTTGCCGCACCGAAATCATGTCCATCGTCATTCCCGTTATTCATGTTGTCAGCGTAGAATTATGCAGCAATATGCAGAGTATGGCAGTGGCATTCCGCCGCCGTCATTCACCCCAAGGAGTCATCATGACGCAAAACATCTATGACAATCAGGCCTTTTTCGAAGGCTACGCGCAGCTCAGCCGTTCGCAGCACGGCCTGGACGGCGCGCCGGAATGGCCCGCCATCCGCCGTATCCTGCCGGATTTGCAAGGCAAAAGCGTGGTCGATCTCGGCTGCGGCTACGGCTGGTTCTGCCGCAGCGCGCGCGAACAGGGCGCCGCCAACGTACTGGGGCTGGACGTCTCGGAAAAGATGCTGGCCAAAGCGCAGGAGATGACTGCCGACGCGGGCATCGAGTATTGTCGGCAAGATTTGGCGCAGCTGCAGCTGCCACCGGAAAGTTACGATCTGGTCTACAGCTCGCTGACGCTGCACTACCTGGAAGATCTGGCCGCGCTGTTCGCCATGGTTTACGCCGCGCTGAAACCCGGTGGGCAGTTTATCTTCACCGCCGAGCACCCGATCTACACCGCCCCGGCGCAGCAGGGCTGGCTGACCGACGGCAACGGGCAGAAATCCTGGCCGGTCAACGGCTACCAACGGGAAGGCCAGCGCGTCTCCAACTGGCTGGCGGAAGGCGTCATCAAGCAGCACCGCACGCTCGGCAGCTATATCAATCTGCTGGTGCAGCAGGGGTTCATCATTGCGCATTTGAACGAATGGGGCCCCAGCGCGCAGCAAATCGCCGCTAATCCGGCGCTGGACGAAGAGCAGGAACGCCCGATGATCTTCATTCTCGCCGCCCGCAAACCCGCCTGATGCTTGCCTGATTTACCCGCAGTACACCATTAACACCGCCAAATTTGGGGAGGCCGCCTCCCCCCAACGGCTATTGCGCCGGCAGCGCCGCCCCGTGCGCCGCGAAGTGCGTCAGCGCCTCGCCCTCCATGCGATAGCGCACCCACTCGCCCTGCGGCTGAGCGCCGATGCTGAGGTAGAAATCGATGGCCGGTTGATTCCAGTCCAGCACGCTCCACTCCAGGCGGCCGCACTGCCGCTCGCACGCCAGCCGGGCGATGTGCCGCAGCAGGGTTTTACCGGCGCCCGCGCCGCGATGCTTCGGCGCCACGTACAGATCTTCCAGATAGATGCCGTTTTTACCCAGCCAGGTGGAGTAACTCATAAAGAACACCGCATAGCCCGCCGGCTCGCCGTTCACCGTACAAATCAGCGCTTCTGAACAGGCCCCCGGCCCAAACAGGCTGCGTTCGATATCTTCCACGCTGGCCAGCACCTGCTCGCGCGCCTTTTCGTACACCGCCAGCTCGATAATCATATCCAGAATCAGTTTGGCATCGCTTTTTTGCGCCGAGTAAATCTCAATGGTCATGGTGAATCCTGAGTGTATTGATGACTGTGCTTGCCAGCATATAGCGCCTCCAATACTGTATGAACTGCATTTTCATCAACAGGTAATGAATATCATGCATCTGGATTTGAAACGTCTCGATCTCAACCTGCTGCTGGTGTTCGAGGCGGTGTATCGGCTGCGGTCGGTGACACGCGCCGCCGCAGAATTGGCCCTCAGCGCATCGGCGCTGAGCCACGCGCTGATCCGGCTGCGCAAGGCGCTGGCGGACGAGCTGTTCTACCGGGTCGGCAACGACATGCACCCGACGGTGTATGCCGACAGCCTGGCTCCTACCGTCAGCGAAAGCCTGGCGCTGCTGTCTAAAGGGCTGCATCCGCGCCCGCGCTTCATCCCCGCCGAAAGCCGGGAAAGCTTCACTTTCGCCGTTACCGATTACACCGCCTTCGCGGTGTTTCCGGCGCTGATGGCGCAGATGCAGCGTCTGGCGCCTGGGCTGTCATTTCAGCTGCGCTATTCCGAGCGCAAAGTGGCGCTGAACGATCTGCTGGCGGGGCGCATCGATTTCGCGCTGGGCTTTACCGAAACCGACGGCGAAAGCTACCCGGAGATCGACGAGGTGAGCTGGCTGGAGGATGAGTATGTGGCGGTCTGTTCGCCCGCGTTCAGCGCAAGATACGGCGAACTGACGTTGGAAAATTACCTGCGGGCGCGCCATCTGGTGGTGACGCCGTGGAACGAGCAGCGCGGCGTCATTGACTATCAGCTCGACAAACTGGGGCTGCAACGCGATATCGCCATTCGCACGCCTTCATTGCTGGGTGCACCGTTCATCGTCGCCGACAGCGAACTGGTGATGAGCATGCCGCGCTACGCCGCGCAAAAATTACGCCAGGCGGCGGTACTGGATGTCCACCCCCTGCCGTTTCCGGTGCCGCCGTATCAGATCAAAATCTACCTGCACCGTAAGAACGGCAGACCGGAGGCCTGCCGCTGGTTGCGGCAACAGCTGCAGGCGCTGGCGGCGTTATAACGCCGGTTCGCCGATCGGCAGATACCCCTGCCACAGCGGCCGGGCCGGCTTGCCGTGCGGGTTGGCCCGCAGATGAACGTGATAACCCTGCAGCGCCTGCAGCAGCAGGCAGTCGTCCACTTCAGCCAGATCATCCTTGTGTTGCTGCGCGCTGTCCCTCAGCAACACCCGCTTGGCTTTGTCTTTAGCCTCATCGGCGGAACGCGCCACGAACAGGCCGAACTGGTGCAGTTCCGCCAGCTCATCGCTGCGGTAACCGCCCACATTGACGAAAAACAGCTTCTCTTCACCGGCGAACGGCGCAGGTTCCAGGCTTACGTCGTAACCGTCCGCCCAGTCGATGCGCGCATAGCCGTCGACATGCACCTTGCGCTTGTCGCCAAACCACTTTTCACGCAGCAGCGGGTAAGCCTCTTCCGGCCGATCCGCCGCCGCAAACTGCACGTCGTGCAACTCAATATTGGCGCCCGGCGCCGTACCGCCCACATAAAACATCAATAATCCCGGCATGTTATTCTGCTCTCCTTGGTGATAATCGCTGTATAAATTAATACATAACGAAACATCTGCCAACGGCGGCGCCATTCTGTGTTATCAATAGATGAGGTTTAATCTGTTGTGGAGGAACGCATGGCATTCAATATCGGTGATTTTGTGCAACGCACTACCGGCGGCCCAAAGATGACCGTGGTGGCGATCGACGGCGAAACCCTGGTTTGCAGCTGGAATGAACTGGGTCAAGAGCAGCGCACGGAGGTGCAGGCCAGCGACGTGGCGCTGTACCACGAAGACGGCGATTTCGGCGTCTGCTGAATGACCGGGGCGCGCCGCGCCCCGTTATCGCCTCAGGCGCGAATGTCCTGATAGGCCGGTGTGGTATCGAACTCATGCTTGGCGAACGGGCACAGCGGAATGATTTTGCGCTGTTCCGCGCGCATTTTCTCCACCACCAGCGCCACCAGCTTTTTGCCGACGCCCTGTCCCTTCAATGACTCATCTACCCAAGTGTGATCGATAATAGTCAGCTTGTCGCCGCTCGGCACGAAAGAGATCTCGGCGATCGTCTTGCCCTGCTCGTCATTGATATAAAAACGCTTCTCGTCTGCCAGTATTTTAAGATCCATATTATTTCTCCCTATATTTCAGTGCGCCGCTGGGGCAAGTGTCGATAACGCGTTTCACCTCCGCCGCGTCGGCATTGTCCGGCATAATCCACGGGCGGCGGTTCAGGGTAAAAATAGCCGCGTTGCCGCGCACGCAGTTGGCGGAATGGCGGCATATCGCGCTGTTAAAATAAACGTCAATCTTATCGCCGGAATAACGGCGGTAACCGGTTGCGGTCAATTCCTCGTCCATCATGGCCTCACATTGCCTGTTTTATTGTTTTTGCTCCAGGCTCAAGTATAGGCAATGTCGCCGGCTTCACCACGCGTCTCGCTCACCGAAAAAAGAGGCGCAACCGCCCGCCGCCGCTAGAAAAAAACGTAAATTGATCTAATCTTTAATCAGCAAGACAACATAATTCCGACAGTGGCTAAGGAGTTCGAAATGGGTGATAGCTCAAAAGACGGCGTAATTCTGCTGTCCCGCATTCTACTGATGGTTCTGTTTATCATTTTCGGCTGGATGAAACTGGTCAACTTCGGTGCGACCGTCACGGCGATGGAAGGTTATGGCACGCCGATGCCTTATTTGGCGGCGATTATCGCCGTGGTGGTGGAGTTTATTTTCGGCATCGCGCTTATTCTCGGCCTGTTTACTCGCCCTATCGCGGTCATTTTCGCCCTGTATGTTCTGGGCACTGCGTTTATCGGCCATCCGTTCTGGAAGATGACCGGCATGGAAATGATGGGTAACGAAATCAACTTCTTTAAAAACATCAGCATCATTGGCGGTTTGCTGTTGCTGGCGGTGACCGGCGCCGGCCGTTATTCGCTGGACTATAAAATATTTAATAAATAATTCATCGATGGCCGGCGAGATTCGCCGGCCATTTTATTTGGATTATCCTTTCAACGGCTGCGCTTGGCGTGGCGCTCGAAGTTTTCCGCCTTGGCCTGCGCCGATTTACGCAGCGTGACGTAGCAAGCCCCCTCGCCGCCGTCGCGGGGTAAGGCACGGCAAAACGCCTGCACCTGTTCAAACTGCGCCAGCCATTTGGCGACGTAACTGCGCACGATATTCTGATGGCTCTCGTTCTGGCGCCCGCGGCCGTGTACGATCAGCAGCGAACGCAGGTTTTGCGCCTCCGCCTGCTCGATAAAGCGAAACAGCGCCTGCCGGCTGGCTTCAACCGACTGACGCAGCAGGTTCAGCGACGCCTGCGGCGGGTAACGGCCGTTGCGCAGCTTGTCCAGCACGCCCTGCTGAATGCCTTCCCCTTTGAACTCCAGCGGCTGTTCACAGGGGATCACCTCGAGAAAGTCGGTGCTGAGGAAATTTTCTTGCAGCAGCCGCTGCGCTTCGAGCCGCGCGCTTTTGTCCGTCGTCTCCTGCGGCTTGAGGTACAGCGTCTGCCGCCCGCTCGCCAGCGGCACCACGTCCGCCATCGCCTGTTCAAAAAAGTCTTTTTCCTGCTCGCTCATGTTCCACCTCTCTTGAACGGCAGCCTTTACGGCCGGGGATGGGGACGATTGTAAGACGCCTTGGCGCGGTTGCAAGCCGGGAATTGTCAGCGGCATTTGTCTCATTTGTCGTCAACGGGTGAGCTTGCGAGCAGTTTTCGCTATACTGCTAAGCCATCATTGAGTGCCGCAAAGGATCGAGCCCATGACAATGCGCGAGCTGGAAATCCAGTTTCAAAATGCGATGAATGAGTTGCAGAGCAGCTTCGAACGGCAACACCGCAAATGGCAGCAAAGCTACCAGGCGCTGCAGCAACTGCTGGAAGAAGCCAAACAGCGCGAAGCCGCGCTGCGGGCGCAGAATGAACAACTGGTGCGCAAGCTGAGCACCGCCAGCTCGGTGCCGGAACAGCATGCGCTGGTGAAGCAGATCAAAATGCTCGGCGCCCATCTGGATGCGCTGGCCAAAGACGCGGCCACCTTCAATCACCACCTGCGCCAACAGAGCGCGGTCGGTAATTTCAGCGGCGAACAGCATTGATAACAGGCGCTGTCGCACAGCGCCTCCCGCCCCTCTTCTGGCGTATTGAGAGTGTAATAAAGCCTAAATGACCTGGATCATCCTCGCCGCCCTGATCGTCGTATTTATTATCGGTTACCGCATTTTGACGTCCGACACCCGTAAAGCCATCGATTCGCTGGCCCATCTGCTGAGGGTCAAACCGATGCTGATCGAATCGATGATCCAGGAAATGGGCGGCCGCCAAAGCCAGACCTTTATCCGCATGCTGAACAACGGCTACACCGAAGAGATGCACCAGGCCGCTTACCTGCTGTTCATCTACCTGACGTTCATCAAGCAGGCGGATGACGAACAGATCGGCCAATGGCGCGATATGCTGCTGCGCGCCGGGCTGTCGCCGGAGCTGCACGCCGAACACACGGAAGCGGCGCTGTTTTACTTCGCCGAGCTGGATATCGATGCGTTTGAACTGGCGCAGTTCCGTCGCGCCTACAATGAGCGTTTCAACCGCGAAGCATTGGCCCACGGCTAATAGCGTCCCCCTGGGGCGGGGGACCGATTACAGGAACATGCTGTAGAGGTAGCGCGACAGCGCTTCGCGCGAGCTGAAGCCGTGTGCGATGCCGTAACGCTGGTTCGGGGCGTCGCCGCTTAAATCCAGGGGAAACTCCAGATACTGTTCGCTGGTGCGCACCGGCGAGGTCGGCGTGGCGAAATGCACGCTTTTCTCTTTCAACGCCGGGTGGATCACCAACGCGGTTCTGCCCATCCGCGCTTCGCGATTCACATACACATAGTGTGCGCCCTTGCGGTAGCCATAGGCCTGATCGGTGACATAATCACGCTCAAAGCCGGTATTCTCCAACACTTTAGCCACTTCATCCGGCCGTAAATACATCGATTCCTCCTCTCATTCTGGACCGCTGAGCGACCTTACCGTAATCATTCACCGAAACAATGATTTTCTGGGGAGGAATCCGGGTTTCAGACTATTCCTGACTCAGGCCCGACGCTGCTGCAACAGACGCAGAGTGAGTAATACTCCGAGCGCCACCAGCAGCGCCGCCGCCAGATAGATCGGCGGCACGCCCGCTTGCCCAATCAACAGCCCGGCCAGCGGTCCGGTGATGCCCAACGCCAGATCGAGGAAGGCCGAATAGGTGCCGAGCGCCGTCCCCTGATTCTGCGGCGGCACCTGCTTGACCGCCTCGACGCCCAGCGCCGGGAACACCAGCGAAAAACCGGCGCCGGCCAGCAACGCGCCGGTTTGCACCATCCAGGGCTCGCCGGCTTGCCAGATCAACAGCAGCCCGACGATCTCCACCAGAAACGACGCCAGCGTCACCTTCAGGCCACCGTGGCGATTGATGACGTTGCTGAAGATCAGGCGGATGCCGACGAAGGCGCAGCTGAACAGCGTCAGCGAAAACGCCGCACCGCTCCAGCCCTTGTCGGCGTAGTAAAGGGTGATGAACGTGGCGATCACGCCGAAGCCGACGGTGCCCATCGCCAGTCCCAGGCCATAAGCCCAGATACGGCCGAGCACCGCGCTGAAGGCGATGCGTTGCCCGGCGGCGATCGAGACGTCCGGTTTGCCGCTCGCCAACAGCAGCGCGACCGCAACCGCCAGCACGATCAGCGCCGCCACACCGGCCAATCCCCACTGCTGGTTCAGATACACGCCGAGCGGCGCACCGGCCGCCATTGCGCCGTAGGTGGCGACGCCGTTCCAGGAAATCACGCGCGCGGTGTGCATCGCCCCGACCCGGCCGATACCCCACAGCGTGGAACCGGTGCTGGCGAAACTTTCGCCGACGCCGAGAAACACCCGCCCCACGCACAGCAGCAGCAGGCTGAGCCACGGCCAGCCGTCAACGCCGAACGCCAGCGCGTAAAACAGGCCGCTGACGCCGCAGCACGCCAGGCCGAACAGCACCACCTTCTTCGGCCCCAGCAGATCGGCGTAGCGCCCGGCGTGCGGGCGGCTGAACAGCGTGGCGAAGTACTGCGCGCTGATGATAAGGCCCGCCAGCACCGAGTTGTAGCCCAGGTGGTTATGCACAAATCCCGGCAGCACCGCCAGCGGCAGGCCGATGGTCAGGTAGCAGACGAAGGTGAACATCACCACGGACAGAATGCGTCGGTTCAACTGGAGGTTATTTTCTGCGGTCATCGAAGGTGGCTCGCATCGGACGGGGTAGGCGAAGCTCTCCAGCATACCCCGATGAGATTTGATGATAAATGAGAGAGTGATAACGAATTATTATTTAACTAAGTCTTTGCTGCCTGCGCCATTCGCTGGGATTGGCACCATATACGCGCAAGAATTCGCGGTTAAAATTCGACTTGGTGGTAAATCCCGACTCATGCATGATTTCGGTTATCGGGCGGTCGCCGACAAGCAGCCTTCGCGCCGCCTCACCGATGCGCAATTGGTTCACGTATTGCGAGACATTCATCCCGGCATACTGATTGATGGCCTGCGACACCCGGCGCGCCGGCAATCCACTTTTGCGCGCCAACAGCGCCAAATTCAGCTCCGGTTGCAAATAAAGATCGTCTTTCAGCAATTGCTGTTGCACCTGAACAAACCAGTGGTGGATCTGGTCATCATTCACTGCGACGACTTTAACAGGCTCCGGCGTTTCCTCGACCGGTTGCTCCGCCGGCCGGGTGCGGGACAAGACCAGGTACACGCCCAACGTAAGCAGCAGAGTGTCGACCGTCACCAACAGGCCGGCATGTCGCCCGCCAAACCAGGCAAAATCGAGGGTAATGATCAGCTCCGCTATCGCGACGGTGAACAATAAAATGGCTAACCCACACCACAGACGGCAGCAGAGCCAGCTTTCCGCCAACGCCACCTGCTTCAAACTGTTCTCACCGCCGCGCAGTGCATACCACAAGGCCGCGCCGTAACCCGCATCGGCGGCAATAATCAACGCATCCAACCAAACTGGCGCATACCAACTGGCCAACAGCGTCAGGCATAAGGGCGCAAAATGCCAGACATCGGCAAGCCGCAATCGCCCCTGCGTGCTCACCCGGAAGGCCAGCCAGACCAGCACCGGGATCATGACGGCTCCCATCGGCTGCAACCGGTTGAACTGCGTTAAGTCGTAACCGTAACGCAACCCCACCAGCAGGCTTTGCCATGCGCACAGCAGCAGTAACAGCTGGAAAACCCAACGCCGGGCGCTGGGCCGGCCAAGGCGAAGCAACAGCCCGCAGCACAGCAGGCTGAACAAAAAGGTAACGGGAATGAGCGGCATTCATTACGCCTTATCCAAAGAGACGAAGCGGAAAAGTGTATGGCCTTAAGTCTGTTAAAACAATAATTTAACGACCTTGATCGCGATCGAGGTCGCCGAGAGGCACAGCCGATGTCACCTTTGCGCTTTTGTCGTAATGAGGATGTGAGGATGAAAAAGTTACTGTCCCTGTGGCTGCTGCTGTGCACGACGGCCAGCGCATCGCCTTATCAGATCGCCATTCATGATGAAGCGTTTTCCCGGGGTTCGCGCACGCTCGCCAGCCGTATTTATTATCCCACCGAGGCCGAAGGCCCACGACAAAACGTCGGTGCCAATCCGGTATTCACCGGTATTGCCGGCCAAATTGACGCACCACCGGCCAGGGGCACCTTTCCCTTGGTGGTGTTCAGTCACGGCAGCGGAGGGAACAATACCAGCCAGGCCTGGCTGGCGGCAGCGCTGGTTAGCCATGGCGTGGTGGTGATTGCCGCCAACTCACCCGGCAGTACCACCGGCGACTCAGTCCCGGCGCAGTCCATCAATCTTTGGCGGCAAACCGAAGATATCTCCGCGCTGATTGACGCGATCGGCGCCTCCCCTCGCTGGGCTGCTCTCGTCAACCCTCACGCCATCGGCGTTGTCGGCCACTCCAAGGGCGGTTACAGCGCTATCGCGGCCATCGGCGGCAGAGTCAGACTGGCAGATTTCATCGCCGGTTGTCGGCAACGGCCGCAGTCACCCAATTGCCGGTTCTATACCCAGGCCAGGGTTGACCTGACGCAGGTCGCCGCCGATCGGTTCGATGCCGATTATACCGACCCGCGTATCCGCTTTGCCGTCGCCCTCGATCCCGGCATGGTGCCCTATCTGCGGCCGGAGAGTTTGCGTCACCTAAACAGCCCCTTGTTGATTATCGAACCGCAAAACTATCTGCCAAGCGAGAAAGGCTCGCGTTTGGGTGGGGCGTCGCTGGCAGCTAACGGCGCTGAACAGCCTATCCGCGCACAGCGATTAACCCGCGGCAATCATTTCGATTTCTTACCCATTTGCCAACCCAACGGCCGCAAAATTTTGGCCTCTGAAGAACAGGAAGCAGAGGTACTATGCGCAACCACGCCTGCCCAACGTGAATGGGTACATCAGCAAACGGTGGCGGCAATATTGCCGTTCATTCGCCCCTGGCTACCCGTGCGCGCAGAAAATCGATAAACGCCCGCACCTTCTCCGGCACATGGCGGGTGTTCGGGTAGAGCGCATAGATGCTCTGCTCAGGGAAACGGTGATCCGGCAGCAACCGTTGTAGCCTGCCGGCATCGATTTCGGGCTGCGCCAGCCACGCCGGCAGCAGCGCCACGCCGCCGCCATGCAAGGTGAACGCCAGCAATGCCGCAGCGCTGTCGCCGGTGAGCGTCGCGGCGTCCGCGACCTTGAACAGCACCGCTTCGCGCTGCGGCGTGATCACCTGCCAGCTGAGCGGCGAACTGAGCCGGCTGTGGGCGATCCACTGCGCCTGTGCCAGATCCGTCAGCGAATGGATCGGCCGGTCGGCCAGATAATCCGGCGCCGCCACCGGAAAAATGGCGAAGCTGTCGATCAAGGCCGCACGGTGGCTGGAATCCGCCAGTTGCCCCAGGCGGATCGCCACGTCGAAGCGCTCCGAGATCAGATCGGCATGGTAAGAAGAAGAGACATGCTGGATGCGCAGGCGCGGATGCTGTCGCGAAAACGCCGCCAGCGCCGGCACCACCACCTGCGCGCCATACTCCGGCGTGCTGGTGATACGCAGCACGCCGCTCAACCCATGATGATCGCGGCGCACGTCGTCCAGCACATTTTCCGCCTCCTGCAGCAGCTGCAGGCTGCGCTGGTAGAAACGCTCGCCGGCATCGGTCAGCGATAGCCGCCGGGTGCTGCGCGCCAGCAGTGAAACCCCCAGCTCGTTCTCCAGCTGCTTGACGTTAAAGCTCACCACCGCCTTGGTTTGCCCCAGCGCCACCGCGGCGGCGGTAAAGCTGCCAGCCTCCACCACCGCCGCGAAGATCGCCAGGCGCTGCAAATTCAGCATTTCGATACCCTTATTGTCAAAATGATTTTGACAGTGTAATCGCCCGCCGCCGATTTATCCGCACTTTTCCCCCCGCTACACTGCTCGCCTTCAACCGGAGGCACCATGTCTTATCGCAGCAAAGTGGCAATCGTCTATCTGCTCGGCTTTTTCGTCGATCTGATCAATATGTTTATCGCCAACGTCGCCTACCCCGCCATCGGCCAGGCAATGCGGGCGTCGGTCAGCCAGCTGGCGTGGGTCAGCAACGGCTATATTCTCGGCCTGACGCTGGTGATCCCGCTCAGCGCCTGGCTGGCGCAGCGCATCGGCGGGCGCCGGGTATTTATTCTTTCACTGGCGCTGTTCATGCTGGCCACCCTCGGTGCGGGCAACGCCGAGAGCATCGGCGCGCTGATCGGCTGGCGCACCCTGCAGGGCATGGGCGGCGGCTTGCTGATCCCCATCGGCCAGACGCTGACCTATCAGCTGTATCGCAGCCATGAACGCGCCGGGCTGTCGGCGGCCATCATGTTAGTCGGGCTGCTGGCGCCGGCGCTGTCACCGGCGCTGGGGGGCTGGCTCGTCGATCGGTTGGATTGGCGCTGGGTGTTTTTCGCCAACCTGCCGCTGGCGGCCTTGGCGCTGGCGCTGGCGGCGCTATGGCTGCGCGCGGAAACATCGGCGACGGAGCGAAAACCGCTCGACGCCACTGGCCTGCTGAGCGCCTGCGCGGCGTTGACGCTGCTGCTGCTCGGCCTGACGCGGCTCAGCGAAGCCGGTCATCAGGCTTCCGGCACGGCGCTGCTGATCGCCGGCCTGCTGGTGCTGGCCTATTATCTGCGCCATAGCCTGCACACTCCGCAACCGCTGCTGAACCTGCGACTGATCGGCGACCCGCTGCTGCGCAACGCCATGGCGGTTTACTTATGCATTCCCGGCCTGTTCATCGGCGTCAGCCTGGTGGCGATGCTGTATCTGCAAAACCAGCTGGCGATGCCCGCCGCTCAGGTGGGCGGCCTGATGCTGCCCTGGGCGCTGGCGTCGTTCCTGGCTATCACGCTGACCGGCAAAAGCTTTAATCGCCTCGGCCCGCGGCCGCTTTTGATCGTCGGCTGCCTGCTGCAAGGCGCCGGCATGCTGACGCTGGCGCAGATCGATCAGGCCGGGCAGCATGTGCTGCAGATCGCCGCCTTCGCCCTGATGGGGTTCGGCGGCAGCCTGTGCAGCAGCACCGCGCAGAGCAGCGCGTTCCTGCAGATCCCCGACGGCCAATTGGCGGACGCCAGCGCGCTGTGGAATATCAACCGCCAGCTCAGTTTCTGCCTCGGCGTGGCGCTGCTCAGCCTGCTGTTGAATCTGCTGCTGACCGTGTTGCCACCCGCAGCCGCCTACCGAACCTGCTTTATTCTGGCGGGCGCCAGCGTACTTATTCCGCTGCTGTTGTGCCTGCGTCTCGCCAACCGCGCCATCGTGCGCCAACTCAACGCTAAACAGGATGCTGTATGAACCCGTATTTTACCGAAGTGATCGACGCCCACATCGCCATTGAGCGCTGGCTGGGCAAAGGGGCTGGAGAGGAACAGGCGCTGCTGGCGCGCTTTACGCCGGATTTCAGCATGATCGCGCTGAACGGCGCCCCGCTGGATTTCACCGCGCTGTGCGCTTTTTTCCGCGCGCATCGCGCCGCCAAACCGGGATTGGAAATCGAGATAGAAGAGATGAAGCTGGTGGCCGAATGGCCGACGGGCGCGGTAGTCAGTTATCGAGAAAAACAGCGGTTGCCAGGGCAAAGCGCCACCCTGCGGCACTCCACGGTGGTGTTCGAGCGTCTGCCCGCCGCAATCGGCTGGCGACATTTGCACGAAACCGCTATGGCGCAGTAATCACAAAAAGCTGCCGGCCAAAAACAGTTCCCAGCCGACGATCACCCCGCACAGGGTCACCGCGCTGAAAATGACTTCAAACAGATAGCGATTGATCATCGTGCGTAGCCTCAAAAGAAGACACCCGGAAGAACCGGGTGTCTGAAATACGGGCTGGATCATGCGGAACCTTTCGGTTCCGCAAACATCACTTAATTAAGCTTTTTTACCGGCTTTTTTGTGGTGTTTTTTAGCGGCCTGAGCTTTCTGCACTGGCGCTTTTTTGTGGTGCTTTTTAGCAGCCTGGGCTTTCTGAGCTGGCGCTTTTTTGTGGTGCTTTTTAGCGGCCTGAGCTTTCTGGGCTGGCGCTTTTTTGTGGTGCTTAGCTTTCTTGTGGTGCGTTGCTTTAGCTGGCGCTTTTTCAGCAGCAGCCGCTGGCGCAGCGGTAGTGGTGGTCGCAGCTGGAGCAGTGGTGGTAGCCGGAGCAGTAGCTGCAGTATCAGCAGCGAAAGCAACAGAAGACAGACCCATAGTGGCAGCAACGATCAGCGCTAATACTTTTTTCATCTTTAAATCCTCAGAGTGTTGTTTCGGTAAGCTCCGGTGGAGCCGTTGAAACAGATACTAGTGGAATCAAACCGCCGTTTCCGTGAGTGATTGGTTTCGCCGAGTAACCAAATGTACAACGTTTGTGAATGGCGCTTGTGAACCCTATCGGCGGATATATGCTGTAGAAAGACGCCCTCGGCACAGGTCTGTTCACGCTATGAAAACCGCCTCGTTGAAACACGCGCCCGGCCGCTACGCCGGCCTGGCCCTCGCCGGCCTGCTGCTGCTGACGCTGCTCTATCTGTTCGTGCGGCACTGGGCGGAGTTCGTGCAGTACTGCATTAACTTCCAGATTTACATGCACCGCTATCTGGTGCTCTATCTGCTGCAGCAGCGCAACCAGCAATACAGCGGCGGGCTGATGCTGACGCTGGCCAGCTTCGCTTACGGCTTCCTGCACTCCATCGGCCCCGGCCACGGCAAGTTCGTCATCACGACCTACTTGGCCACCCATCGCCAGCAGTTGAACGCCAGCCGGCTGATCACCCTATTGGGTAGCCTGATGCAAGGTGTCGTTGCCATTGTGTTCGTGGTGGTGCTGGCGGTGGCGCTTAACCTGTCGATGGGCGATCTCAGCCTCAGCCGTTACTGGGTAGAAAAAGGCAGCGCGTTATTTATCGCCGCCTTCGGCCTGATGGTCATCCTGCGCGCCGGCGGCTGGCGGTGGCGCCGTTCACCGGTCATCAAAGCGCTGCATCCGGCGGACCATCCGCATACGGCGGCATGCGAATGCGGCCACCGACATCAACCCAGCGCGGCCGAACTGACCGGTGGCTGGCGCAACGCCCTGTGGTTGATCGTCTCGATCGGCATTCGTCCGTGCAGCGGCGCGATCCTGATCCTGGTCTTCGCCAACGCCATCGGCATGTTCACCTGGGGCGTGATCTCCGCCATGAGCATGGCGCTGGGCACCGGGCTGTCGATCATGATCCTCGCCACGCTGGTGCACCACGCGCGCGAGCGCTTTCTGACCAGCCAACCCGGCCTGACGGGCTATTATCTGGCACAGGTTTCCCGCATCGCGGTAATGCTCGGCGGCGTAATTCTTATCCTGTTCGCGCTGGTGCTGTTCAATTCCGTGATCCCGGTCAGCGCTAACGGCGATTTCATCGCCGCCGGTTGTTAACGCCGGCGAATCGTCGTTTTTTTCCGTGATCGGCCACACAAATCTCAGCATGGTCTACACTTAAAAGACATGTGTCGAAACGGAGAGCCGAATGTTTAAGAAAGCAGAAAGAACAGAACGCGACATCGATCAGGACGTCACTCTGTTGGCCGATACGCTGGATGAAGTGTTGCGTGAGTCCGGTGACAAGACCAAAGAGGAACTGAAAGAGCTGCACAGCAAGGCGAAAGGCGTGCTGCGCGACGCAAGGGCGCGGTTCAATGGCTCCACCAGTCTGACACAGCATGCGCGCGACGCGGTCGATCAAGCCGACAGCTATGTGCGTGACAAACCCTGGCAGGGCGTAGGGATCGGTGCCGCTGTCGGCATCGTGCTCGGCGTGCTGCTGGCCCGGCGTTAACACCCCTGCAGTCATAAAGATAAAACAGATGTGCGTCTGGCCCGCGGAAATCGCGGGCCGTTTAATTTGCGCGTTTGAACAGCTGCGCCAACCCCTGCACCGCCCGCTCTGTCTCTTCTCGCCGGCTGAAATTGGCGAATCCCAACAGTAATCCTTGCCCCGCCGGATGATCGATTTGCCAATCCGACAACGCCTGCGCCGCCAACCCGTGCTGCCACGCTTGCGCCGCCAACGGCGCATCCGCCAGCCCGTGATGCAACCGAGCCAATAGCTGAATGCCGCCCTGCTGCGGCACCACCGTCAGCCATGCCCCCAGCTGCCGTTCCAGCGCCTGCGTCAACCACTCGCGCCGCTGGCGGTACACCGGCCGCATGCGTTTCAGGTGGCGGTAGAAATGACCTTGGCGGATGAAATCCGCCACGCCGGCCTGCAGCAGCGGCGGGCAGCCGCAGCCGCGCAGCCGGCTGCTGCGCGCGAATACCTCCGTCAGATCGGCGGGCACCACCAGATAAGCCATGCGCAGCGCCGGGAACAGCGTTTTGCTGAAAGTGCCGGCGTACAGCACCCGTCCCTGAACATCGAGACTTTTCAGCGGCGGCAGCGGCCGCCCGTGATAGCGAAATTCGCTGTCGTAGTCATCCTCGAGGATCCAGGCCGCACGCTGCTGCGCCCAGTCGAGCAGCGCCATGCGCCGCGCCAGGCTGAGCGAGACGCCAAGCGGGCTTTGATGAGTCGGCGTCACCACCGCCAGCCGCGCCTCGGGCTCAGTCAGGATACCGGCGGCGACGTCCATGCCCTGTTCATCCACCGGCACGGCGACCGGCCTCACGCCAGCGGCCCGCAGCAGCGGGCGCGTGACCGGATAACCGGGATCTTCAATCCATACCGAGTCACCGGCGTGCAACAGCGTCTCCACCACCCAGTCCAACAGCGCCGGGTAGCCGGCGCAGAGGAAAATCTGTTCCGGCCGGCAGCTGATGCCGCGCGACAAATGCAGATAATGGGCGATCGCCTCACGCAGTTCAGGCAGGCCGCCGGCCGGCGGCAGCGCCAGGGAAGCCACCGTAGAACCTCGCAGCTGGCGGGCGACAATGCGCTGCCACAGCGCCCGAGGAAACGCATCCAGTGCCGGCACGCCCAGTTGGAAAGGCTGCAGCATGCCCTGCGGCTGCAGCGGATCGGGCGCCACCGCCGGCAGCGACGGCGCAGCAGACGCCGCCCCCTGCATGGGTGGCAACTGCGGCGAGACATAGGTGCCCGCCTGCCCCCGGCTCAGCAAGAAACCTTCGGCGATCAGTTGAGCATAGGCGCTTTCCACCGTGGCACGCGCCACGCCAAGATCGCTCGCCAACCCGCGCACCGAAGGCAGCCGGCTGCCCGCCGCCAGGTTGCCCTGGGCGATGGCGTCTTTGATTCGCAGATAAATCTGCCGGTACAGCGGCTCGGCGAGCCGGCTGTCCAAACGCAGCGAGGTCAGGAAAGTTGGCATCATGGCCCGGTTAAATAATCATTTTATGGCCCTATAGCATAGACCATAAGGCCGCTAAAGTAGCGTCATGATTTCGTTACTCCCCATTGAGGTTGACCATGATTAAGCAACGTTTGAACTACGCCGAGCTGGCGCCCGCCCCGTACAAAAATATGGTGGGCGCGCTGATGGCGCTGGAGAAAGGCGCTCTGGACAAAGCGACCATCGAGTTGATGTTTATGCGCGTTTCGCAGATCAACGGCTGCGCCTACTGCCTGGACATGCACGGTAAAGCGCTACGCGAAAACGGCTTCAGCCATGCCAAACTCGATACGCTGGCGGGCTGGCGCGTCAGCCATGAATTCAGCGCACGTGAGCGCGCGGCTCTGGAATGGGCCGAGTCGGTGACGCTGATCGCCGCCACCGGCGCGCCGGACAGCGCTTTTGAGGCGCTGAAAGCACACTTCAGCGACGCCGAGATCGCCGATCTGACCTTTGCCATCAGCATCATGAACGCCTTCAACCGACTGGCCGTCAGCATGCGTCAATAATGCGTTCGCCTCCCCCTCTTCTCTGAGAGGGGGAATTTCCCACCCGCAAAAAAAATTTTCCCCTCGCCTTCCCAGCCCCGACGCGGTCTGCGTATCACCTTACACAAAACACCATATATAGCGCGGTTGATAAAACAAATATCAACATATAGTATTTTATAGGTCAGCCGCAGGGAATGTCGTTCGGTTGATAACGCCGTCAGAAACGCCAGGAACGATGCTCCGTTATCTGACTTGTCCGCCTTTCCTTCAGTCTAAAAGGTAAATGCGAATCATGAGCATTATTATTTACAGTAAGCCGGACTGTGTCCAGTGCAACGCCACCTATCGCGCATTTGATAAGCAGGGGATTGATTATCAGGTGATCGATCTCACCCAGGATCAGCAGGCGCTGAACCACGTTAAATCATTAGGTTATCAGCAGGTTCCGGTGATTATCGCCGGTGACGATCACTGGTCCGGTTTCCGTCCGGACAAAATCGGCGCGCTGGCGCTCACCTGCTGAGGCCCGCCGATGAATCCGCTGGTCTATTTCTCCAGCAGCTCGGAGAACACCCATCGATTCGTTGAGAAACTGGGCCTGCCGGCGATCCGCATTCCGATCGCCGGCGCCCGCAGCAAATTGCTGATGGAACAACCCTATATCTTGATCGTGCCCAGCTATGGCGGCGGCAGCGCCGTCGGCGCGGTGCCGATCCAGGTGATCCGCTTTCTCAACGTTCCGCAAAACCGTTCCTACCTGCGCGGCGTCATCGCCGCCGGGAACACTAACTTCGGCGCGGCATACGGCATCGCCGGCGACATCATCGCCAAAAAATGCCAGGTGCCTTTTTTGTACCGCTTCGAGCTGCTCGGCACCTCGCAAGACGTTGAAAACGTTCGACAGGGAGTAACCGCATTTTGGCAACGACAGAACTGACCAGGCCCGAGACGGGCGCGCTGGATTACCATTCGCTCAACGCGATGCTCAATCTTTACGATGCGGAAGGCCGGATCCAGTTCGACAAGGATCGGCTGGCGGCGCGGCAATACTTCCTGCAGCACGTCAACCAAAACACCGTGTTCTTCCATAACCTGGAGGAAAAGCTGCGCTATCTGGTGGAAGAAGGCTACTACGAGCCGCAGGTGCTGGCGCAGTACGAGTTCCCGTTTATCAAGCAGCTGTTCCAGCAGGCCTACGCCAAAAAATTCCGCTTCGAGACCTTCCTCGGCGCCTTCAAGTACTACACCAGCTATACGCTCAAAACCTTCGACGGCAAGCGCTATCTGGAACGCTACGAAGATCGGGTGTGCATGGTGGCGATGACGCTGGCGGCGGGCGATACCGCCCTGGCGCAGGATCTGGTGGAGGAGATGATTTCCGGCCGCTTCCAGCCGGCCACGCCGACCTTCCTCAACTGCGGCAAACGCCAGCGCGGCGAACTGGTCTCCTGCTTCCTGCTGCGCATCGAAGACAATATGGAATCGATCGGCCGGGCGGTGAACTCCGCGCTGCAGCTGTCGAAACGCGGCGGCGGCGTGGCCTTCCTGCTGAGCAATATTCGCGAAGTGGGCGCGCCGATCAAGCGCATCGAAAACCAGTCTTCCGGCGTCATTCCGATCATGAAAATGCTCGAAGACGCCTTCTCCTACGCCAACCAGCTCGGCGCGCGCCAGGGAGCCGGCGCGGTGTATCTCAACGCCCACCACCCGGACATTCTGCGTTTTCTCGACACCAAGCGGGAAAACGCCGACGAGAAGATCCGCATCAAAACGCTGTCACTGGGGGTGGTGATCCCGGATATCACCTTCGAGCTGGCGAAGAACAACGAAGAGATGTACCTGTTCTCGCCCTACGACGTCGAGCGGGTGTATGGCTTGCCGCTGTCTGAAATCAGCGTCAGTGAAAAATACCGCGAGATGGTGGACGACAAGCGCATCCGCAAGTCGCGCATCAACGCGCGCGAGTTCTTCCAGGTGCTGGCGGAGATCCAGTTCGAATCCGGCTACCCGTATGTCATGTTCGAGGACACGGTTAACCGAGAGAACCCGATCGCCGGTCGCATCAACATGAGCAACCTGTGTTCGGAGATCCTGCAGGTCAACCGCGCCAGCACGTATCATGAGGATCTGAGCTACGATCGCATCGGCAAGGACATCTCCTGCAACCTCGGCTCGCTGAACATCGCCAAAACCATGGACGCGCCGGACTTCGGCAAGGCGATCGAGACCGCGATCCGCGCGCTGACCGCGGTGGCCGACATGAGCGACATCCGCTCGGTGCCCTCGATCGCTGAAGGCAACCGCAGCGCCCGCGCCATCGGTCTGGGCCAGATGAACCTGCACGGTTACCTGGCGCGCGAGCGCATCTTCTACGGCTCGGAAGAAGGCATCGACTTCACCAATCTCTATTTCTATACCGTGGCCTATCACGCCATCCGCGCCTCGAATCGGCTGGCGATCGAACGCGGCGGCACGTTCGACGGCTTTGAGCACTCTCGCTATGCCAGCGGCGAGTACTTCGACAAGTACACCGAACGCGACTGGCTGCCGCAGACCGAGCGGGTGCGCGAGCTGTTCGCCGCCGCCGGCATCGCTATTCCGGGCCGCGACGAGTGGCGCGCGCTGCGCCAGTCGGTGATGATGCACGGGCTGTACAACCAGAACCTGCAGGCGGTGCCGCCGACCGGTTCCATCTCGTACATCAACAACGCCACTTCCAGCATCCATCCGATCGTTTCGCGCATCGAGATCCGCAAGGAGGGTAAGATCGGCCGCGTTTACTATCCCGCGCCTTACATGACCAACGACAACCTGGCGTATTACCAGGATGCCTACGAGATTGGCCCGGAGAAAATCATCGATACCTATGCCGCCGCCACGCAACACGTCGATCAGGGGCTGTCGCTGACGTTGTTCTTCCGCGATACCGCCACCACCCGTGACATCAACCGCGCGCAGATCTACGCCTGGCGCAAAGGCATCAAGACCATTTACTACATCCGCCTGCGCCAGATGGCGCTGGAAGGCACCGAGGTGCAGGGCTGCGTGTCCTGCTCGCTGTGAGGCAACTTATGACGACCGTAACATCGGCGCCGCTGGTGCGCGCCATCAACTGGAATATTATCGAAGACGACAAGGATCTGGAGGTGTGGAACCGCCTGACCTCCAACTTCTGGCTGCCGGAGAAGGTGCCGCTGTCCAACGATATCCCCTCCTGGGCCACGCTGACGCCGAAGGAGCAGCAGCTGACCATTCGGGTGTTCACCGGGCTGACGCTGCTGGACACCATCCAGAACACTGTCGGCGCGCCGGCCCTGATCGCCGATGCGCTGACGCCGCACGAAGAGGCGGTGTACTCCAACATCAGTTTTATGGAGGCGGTGCACGCCCGCTCTTACAGCTCAATCTTCTCCACCCTGTGCCAAACGCCGGACGTGGATGACGCCTATCGCTGGAGCGAGGAAAACCGCGCGCTGCAGAAGAAAGCCGGCATCATTCTGGCGCACTACCGCAGCGACGATCCGCTGCTGAAAAAAGTCGCCAGCGTCTTCCTCGAGTCGTTCCTGTTCTATTCGGGCTTTTACCTGCCGATGTACTGGTCCAGCCGCGCCAAGCTGACCAACACCGCCGATCTGATCCGCCTGATCATTCGCGACGAAGCGGTGCACGGCTACTATATCGGCTATAAGTTCCAGAAAGGGCTGGAGAAGGTGGACGCCGCGCGGCGCCAGCAGGTGAAAAACTTCGCCTTCGATCTGCTGCAGGATCTGTACGACAACGAGGTGCGTTACACCGAGGAGCTGTACGACGGCGTCGGCTGGACGGAAGACGTGAAGACCTTCCTGCACTACAACGCCAACAAGGCGCTGATGAACCTCGGGTATGAAGCGCTGTTCCCACCGGCGATGGCGGAGGTCAACCCGGCGATCCTGTCGGCGCTGTCGCCGAACGCCGACGAAAACCACGACTTCTTCTCCGGTTCAGGTTCGTCCTACGTTATCGGCAAAGCGGTCAACACCGAGGATGAGGACTGGGATTTCTAAGGCTGGCTGACTCTATCAGGAAACGCCGCTAGCGGGGGTGCGGTGTGTTATCCCCGCTCAACTATTTGTTTTTATTTAAATCATCACGCAGCTCAAGCCGCCGCCAGATGGCGCGTTTCTCCGCGTCGCTGGCGGTCGGCCAGGCGGCGATCTCCGCCCGCGTGCGCCGGCATCCCCGGCACTGCTGCGTCTCATCATCAAGCCGACACAGGCTGACGCAGGGCGACCTGACGCCGAGATGAGAGTGCTGATTGTTGCCCGCCATAAACCGCCCTTGATGTGATGTGTGCCGCCACAGGATACCCGATCCGGCGGCGGCGCGCCGTCAATCAGATGATGCCGCCGTTGGCGCGCAGGGTTTGGCCATTGATCCAGCCGCCGTCGGCCCCCGCGAGAAAGGCCACCGCCGCCGCGATGTCTTCCGGCGAGCCCAGGCGTTCCAGCGGCGCCATCTTCGCCAGCCGCTCGATAAGCTCCGGGGTTTTGCCGTCGAGGAACAAGCCGGTGGCGGTCGGCCCCGGCGCGACGGCGTTCACCGTGATATTGCGGCCGCGCAGCTCTTTCGCCAGCACGCTGGTCAACGCCTCGATTGCCGCCTTACTGGCGGCATACATGCCGTAACCCGGCTGCAGCAACCCCACCACGCTGGAGGAAAAGTTGATGATGCGACCGTTGTCGCGCAGGCGCTTCGCCGCCTCGCGCATCGTGTTGAAACTGCCTTTCAGGTTGATGTCGAGCAGGCGATTCACCTCTTCATCCCCCATGTCCGCTATCGGCGCCAGCGCGATCACCCCGGCGTTATTGACCAGGACATCGACGCCGCCAAACGCCTGTTCGGCGCTGTCGAACAGCCGGGCGACCGCAGCCGCATCGCTGACGTCGGCCTTGACGCTCAAGGCGCGGCCGCCGCGCTGTTCTATCTTGCGCGCCAGCTCGTCGGCCGGTGCCGGGTTGCCCGAATAGTTGATGACGACGGTAAAGCCGTCGGCGGCCAAGCGCTCGGCGATAGCGGCGCCGATGCCGCGCGATGCGCCGGTAACGATGGCGACAGGAGGCGTTTTCTGGTTCATCGGGAGATCCTTAAAGAAAGCAACGGGCAGAGCGTTCATCATGCACTGTTTATCACGGCGAATCAGCCCTGATTCTCTGGCATCATAATCCCAAATTATCGAACAATGCCGCTGGGCTCTGTTCGATGGCCGCCCGTTGGGCGGCCATGTCCATTACAGCGCGCCGTAGTTCAGCGGCACCCAGGTATAGCCTTCACCCTGGCGGTTCAGGTAACCCAATCCCGGGAACGACAGGTGTGCGCCACCGACCAGCTCGCTCTGCCGTGCACTGTCGCTGAACACCCGCAGCCGCTGGGCGACCGCCGCCTTGGCGTCGCTATCAAAGCCGATCGCCACCTTCGGATGCGGCATCTGCACCGCCGCTACGTGGATCAGATCCCCCAACAGCAGCAGCTTTTTACCCTGACTCGTCACCTGATAGACGCTGTGGCCCGGCGTATGTCCATGGGCGGCAAAGGCGGCAATGCCCGGCGAAAGTTCACCGTCGCCGTTGAACGGCTTAAAATGGCCGGCCGTCTGGTAAGGTTTGATCGCCGCCTGGGCTCTTTCGAAGTTGCTTTTGCTCTCCGCATTAGCCTGTTTCAGCCGCTCGGCGCTTAGCCAGAAGTCCGCATCCTGGCTGGCGGCGCGCACCACCGCATTGGGGAATACCGCCTTGCCATCGCGCGTCAGACCGCCAAGATGGTCCGGGTGCATATGGGTCAGGTAGATCTCATCCACCTGTTCCGGCTGGTAGCCCGCCGCGCGCAGGTTATCCACCAGCTTGCCCAGCCCGCCGCCCAGCAGTTGGCCGGCACCGCTGTCGATCATCACCAGCTTGTCGCCGGTATTGATCAGATAGGCATTGACCGAGGTGACCACCGGCAGGCTTTGATGCTGCTCGGCTAACCCGGCGGCGATCTGCTGCGGCGTGCTGTTCAGCAACAGTTTGTCCGCCGGCAGGCGAATGATGCCGTCAGACAATGCGGTCACTTCAAAACCGCCCAACATGATGCGGTAGAATCCCGGCGTCGGGGTTTTGGCCTGCGGCGCGGCGGCCCCGGCCTGTAATGACATAACGGCCAGCGCCGCCCCCAGCAGACAACGTTTCCAGAACATGATGACTCCTTGCGAGAATTGAACAGCGCTAAGTATTGACGCAAAAAGCCCGATGCGCCTGTTTAATAAATGCCTTTGATAAATATATAAATAATATATTTACTGTGAATAATTTTGTTTGTTAATTCACACAACCCCAATCAATATTTTCTCGCTCGCCACTTGGTTATTTTCCTTACTCCCTAAACCACGAGTAAGGAAATAACATGAGCTATCAATTCGAAAACCTGGTCTTTGAAGGCGGCGGCGTAAAAGGCATCGCCTATGGCGGCGCGCTGGAGCTGCTGGAAGCCAAAGGCATCATGCCGCAGATCAAGCAAACCTCCGGTGCCTCGGCGGGCGCCATCGCCGCGCTGCTGGTCGGCCTGGGCTGCAGCTCGGCAGACGTAACCAAAATTCTGTCGGCGATGGATTTTAAAAAATTCCTCGATTATAACGGCGGCTTTTTCGGCACGATCCAGGACGCCTATCGGCTGTTCAATCAATACGGCATCGCACCCGGCGATTATTTCTATCAATGGTCGCGCGATATTATCAAGCAATATACCGGCAACCCGGATATTACTTTCGAGCAGTTCGAAGCGATGAAGGCGGCGAAAGGGTTCAAGTCAATTTACTTTATCGGCGCCAACCTCAACAGCGGTCAGCGCGAGGTCTATTCTCACCGCACCACGCCGCGCATGAAAGTGGCGGACGGCCTGCGCATTTCGATGTCGTTCCCGTTCGCCTTCGTGGCAAAGAACAATACCCTGGGCGATCTGTGCATGGACGGCGGCATGATCGACAACTATCCGGTGCGGCTATTCGATTATGACTTCTCCGCCACGCCACCTTACATCGACAGCTCCAGCCAGCGCATCAACACCCGCACGCTGGGCCTTCGCCTGGATTCCGCCAGCGAAATCGCCCAGGCCGCCGGCCAGGCAGGCCCGCGCACGCCGGTCAACAACCTGTTTGATTTCACCCTGGCGGTGGCCAACGTGATGCTGGACATCCAAACCAAGGTGCATCTGGACAGCGATGACTGGAAACGCACCGTGTATGTCGACACGCTCGACGTCGGCACGCTGGAGTTCGGCATCAGCGAGGAGAAAAAACGCGCGCTGATCGAATCCGGCCGTCGCGGCGTAGAGCGCTACTTCGCCTGGTATGACGCCGCCATGAAGCAAGCGGCATAACCGGTGCTTTCCCGCCTGCGCGGCCGGCCGGCGCGCGGGCAAAAAAATCCCCGCGGGGGCGGGGAAAGGCAAAGTAATGCTAAGGATTTATAGGAGTTATACGAAGAACTTGGCCAACACCAGCAGCGACAGCGAGACGTTGATAGCGCCGCCGATACGGGTTGCGATCTGGGCGAACGGCATCAGCGACATGCGGTTGCCGGCGGTGAGGATCGCGACGTCGCCGGTGCCGCCCTGCCCACTCTGGCAGCAGGAGACGATCGCCACGTCGATAGGGTGCATACCGATTTTCTTACCGACGAAGAAACCGGTCGCCACCAGCGCGCTGACGGTCGTGACGATCACGATCAGGTTCTGTACGGTAAACGCGTCCACCAGCTCTTGCCATGGCGTGATGGCCACCCCGACGGCGAACAGGATCGGATAAGTCACGGCGGTGCGGAAGAATTTGTACACCACCTGCGAACCTTCCTGAATGCGCGGCGATACCCCGTGCGCCAGTTTCACCGCCACGGCGGCGAACAGCATGCCCACCGGCGCCGGCAGGCCGATCAGACGGTGCAGCAGCATGCCCACCATATACAGCAGAATGGCCAGCAGCGCGCCGCAGGCGATAGTGCTGACATCAACCTTGCCGCTGATTTTTTCCACCGCGTTCATGTCGCCGTCGCCCTGCTTGCTCGGCATCAGGCTGCCTTCGCCGGTCAGATGCGGATAACGCTTGCCCAGTTGATTGAGCAGGCCGGCGATGACGATGGCGGTCAGGCTGCCGAGCATCACGATCGGCAGAATGCGCCCCAACGCCACGCCTTGCTCCATGTGCAGGATCGCCGCGTAGCCCATCGACAACGGAATCGCCCCTTCACCGACGCCACCGGCCATGATCGGCAGGATCAGGAAGAAGAAGATCTGGAACGGCTCCAGGCCCAGCGCCATGCCGACGCCCATCCCCACCAGCATGCCGACGATCTCGCCGCACAGCATCGGAATGAAGATGCGCAGGAAGCCCTGGATCAACACCTGGCGGTTCATGCTCATGATGCTGCCGACGATGATGCAGCAGATGTAGAGATAAAGAATGTTGGTCGATTTGTAGAACTTGGTGGTCGATTCCACCACCACGTCCGGCAACAGGCCATAGTGCACCAGCGCGGAAGGAATGAAGGTGGCGCAGATCGCCGCCGCGCCCATTTTGCCGATCAGCGGCAGGCGCTTGCCGAATTCGCCGCAGGCGAAACCGAAGAACGCCAGCGTGGCCACCATCACCACGATGTCGCTCGGCAGCTTGCCTTCCAGGCAGTCGAGCAGAATCAATACGCCGGCCAGAATAAAGAACGGTAACGGAATGATCCCTACTTTATAATTGTCCAGTATCCGCCACCATTTTTCACGCAGAGGAATATCGGCGGTCTTGTCTTTGGCTACGAGGTAAGAATCATCTGTTGTGCTCATAATCTGGCCTCTTATTAGTTTGTTCAGCCATCATAGAGAAGCGCACGGATTATCTGCTGTGATTATGTTCAAAATTAAAAAGGGTTTTTAATGGTGGTTATGGTTTCTATGGGGTTAATTAAGATTATGTAAAACCCGGCGTGGTTTTAATGGTGTTAATACCGTTTTTATTTTAAAGCTTATCAACTTTATCGCAGACGAACAATTCTCGTCCGTTTCACTCTAATCCCGTGTGAGGGATCACAAGTTGATCGGGCGCAATATTACAGACCCCGCTTCTCGTGATAGGGTAAGGCTTCAGGATCTCTTTACGGTAAAGCTCCGCCATGCGCCTTAAACTCTCATTTCAAATCAAACTGTTTCTGTGCCTGGTGGCCTTCTCCTGCCTGCTGCTGACCTGCATCGGCGCCTACACCTATTATCAGCTGGATGCGCAGCTGCACCGCGATCTCGGCGCCCGCGCCCAGGTGCAGGCGCGGGAAATCGCCCTTATCCCTTCGTTGGTGGACGCGGTGGAAAAGAGTGACGCCGCCAGGATCGCCGCGCTGATGAAAAAAATCCGCGCCAGCAGCGATGCCAGCTATATCGTTATCGGCGATAATCACGCCCGCCATCTTTATCATTCCGAATATGAAGGCCGCCTGGGTACGCCGATGATCGGCGGCGATAATAAAGAGGTGTTGGAAGGCAAAAGCATTATTTCCATTCGCAAGGGCGGCATCGGCGTATCATTACGCAGCAAGGCGCCGATCCTGGATGAAAATAACCGCGTTATCGGCATCGTTTCCGTCGGCTATTTGAAATCGCATATTGATAGTTTAAATGCCAGGACGTTGACGCAAATTATCGGCTCCATCGTCCTGCTGCTGATCGCCCTTTTCGTTTTTTCCTGGCTGCTGTCGAAAAACCTCAAGCGCCAGATGTTCTGGCTGGAGCCGAAAGAGATCGCGCTGCTGGTGCGCCAACAAAAAGCGCTGCTGGAGGCCATCTATGAAGGGGTGATCGCCGTCGATCCGCAGCTGCGGATCATCACCATCAACCATGCGGCGCGCGAGCTGCTCGATCTGCACCAACCCGCCGCCAGCTTGCTGGGCCGGCCGATCGGCGAAGTGATCCAGGCGCAGCCGAACTTCTTCGGCGCCGCGCAGCTGGGCCAGGATACGCACGATGAGGTGTGCCGTTTCAACCACGTGCGGGTGATCGCCAGCCGGGTGCGCATCATGCAGGAGCAGGAGCTGCAAGGCTGGGTGATCAGCTTCCGCGACAAGAACGATATCAATACCCTGAGCAGCCAGCTCAGCCAGGTGAAACGCTATGCCGACAACCTGCGCATCATGCGCCACGAGCAGCTGAACTGGACCGCCACGCTGGCCGGACTGCTGCACATGCAGCGCTATGACGAGGCCATCCGCTATGTGGAAGCCCAGTCGGAGGGCGCGCAGGAGATCCTCGATTTCATTTCACAGCGCTTCAGTTCGGCGGCGCTGTGCGGCCTGCTGCTGGGCAAATACTCCAGCGCCAGAGAAAAAGGCATCGAATTGCGCTTCGATCCGGCCTGCCAGCTGCGGCAGATCCCGGCGGCGCTGAATGAGACCGAACTGATGTCGATCGTCGGCAACCTGCTGGATAATGCGGTGGAAGCGACGCTGCACTGCCCGGCCCCGCACGACGCGATCGAACTCTATATCAGCGACAGCAGCAACGAGCTGGTGATCGAGGTGGCGGATCGCGGCACCGGCATCGCCGAGGAAATTCGTGATACGCTGTTTGAACAGGGCGTGACCACCAAAGCGGATAAAAGCGACCACGGCATCGGCCTGCATCTGGTCGCCAGCCATGTGGCGCAGGCGCACGGCAGCATAGAAGTGTCGGACAACGAGCCGCACGGCGCGATATTCTCTATATTTATCCCTAAATAAAACCCATAACCCGATTTTTTTGAGCACCCGATTATGTCACACCAAGCACTGGACGTTCTGATCGTGGAAGACGAGCCGCAACTGGCGACACTGCACGCGGAGTTCATCGAGAAAAATTTCAACCTGCGGGTGGTGGCCTATGCCGCCACGCTGGCCGAAGCGCGGGCCAAAGCCAACGAGCATCAGCCGCGTCTGATCCTGCTGGATAACTTCCTGCCGGACGGCCAGGGCATCGAGCTGATGGAAGAACCGGCGGTAAAAAACCCCGCCTGTTCGGTGATCTTCATCACCGCCGCCAGCGACATGCATACCTGCAGCCAGGCGATCCGCAACGGCGCCTTCGATTACATCATCAAACCGGTGTCCTACAAGCGGCTGCGCAATTCGCTCGAGCGTTTCATGCAGTTCGTACAGACCCAGCGCACCTTCAAGATCATCGACCAGGACAACGTCGATGCGCTGTATAACCTGCAGTCGAAACAGTTCTCCAGCGAGCCGAGCGCCAAAGGCATCGAAACCAACACCCTTGAGCTGGTGCAGGCGCTGTTTATCGCCCAGCCGGCGGTGGCGCATGCGGTGGAAGACGTGGTTGAACAGGTCGGCATCAGCAAAACCACCGCCCGCCGTTATCTGGAATACTGCGTCGCCACCCAGTTCGTGCGAGTGGAGATGCTGTACGGCAATATCGGCCATCCGCGACGGCTGTATCGCAAGGCCTGAGGCTGCCATCTGGCTGTCATATTCAGGCGATAACATAGCGCCCGACGATATCCCCCTCGATATCGGCACCTGTCGTTAACACTGATGAAATACTGATGACTTTTACCCGGCCTCTGGTCGGGTTTTTTATTATGCGAACGGCAGGTGCAGAACCGAAATATCCCATTGCTTCACGCCGTGTTATTCCCTCCTAAAACCAATCATGATGGCGAATAACGGCCGGCAATTTTGAGTCACGGGCCAAATTACCATAACTAATTAAAACCTTGATGTAAACCACTAATATCCCATTTAAATGACATTGAGGGTTGTCTCAGATATTCACTGTGTTAGGGTAAAAAGCTCTTTTATTTTGCTAAGGACAGCCCATAACGCTTTAATTAAACCAGAGGAAACAGCAAATTGCATGGCAATTAAACTCGAAGTAAAGAACCTGTATAAGATATTTGGCGAACACCCGGAACGCGCATTCAAACTGCTGGATAAAGGTCTGACAAAAGATCGGCTGTTGGAAAAAACCGGCTTATCGCTCGGCGTAAAAGACGCCACTCTGGCCATTGAAGAAGGCGAGATATTTGTCATCATGGGGCTCTCCGGTTCCGGCAAGTCCACCCTGGTACGCCTTCTCAATCGTCTGATAGAACCCACCCGCGGTCAGGTGCTGATCGACGGTGAGGACATCGCCAAAATATCCGACGCCGCGCTGCGCACCGTGCGGCGAAATAAGATCAGCATGGTATTTCAGTCATTCGCGCTTATGCCGCATATGAATGTCCTGAATAACACCGCCTTTGGCATGGAATTAGCCGGCATACCGCTGCAAGAACGCCAGGAAAAAGCGCTGGACGCCCTGCGCCAGGTCGGGCTGGAGAATTATGCATTGTCTTATCCGGATGAATTATCCGGCGGCATGCGTCAACGCGTGGGATTAGCCCGTGCGATGGCCAATGACCCGGATATATTATTGATGGACGAGGCCTTCTCGGCGCTCGATCCGTTAATTCGCACCGAGATGCAGGATGAGCTGGTGAAATTACAGGCCCAGCATCAGCGCACCATCGTATTTATTTCCCACGATCTGGACGAAGCGATGCGCATTGGCGATCGCATCGCCATCATGCAGGGCGGCGAAGTGATCCAGGTCGGCACGCCGGACGAGATCCTGAATAACCCGGCCAACGACTATGTGCGCACTTTCTTCCGCGGTGTGGACATCAGTCATGTGTTCAGCGCCAAGGATATCGCCCAACGGCGCCCGGTAACGCTGATCCGCAAAACTCCCGGCTTTGGCCCACGCTCGGCGCTGCAGCTGCTGCGCGATGAGGACCGTGATTATGGTTATGTTGTTGAACGCGGGAAGAAATTTATCGGCGTGGTGTCGATAGAGTCGCTGAAAAAGGCGCTGTCCGCCAATCAGACGCTGGACGATGCCCTGCTCGAAGCGCCCGCCGCCGTGCCGGCCGACACGCCGCTCAGCGATCTGATCTCTCTGGTCGCCCAGGCGCCGTGCGCGGTACCGGTGGTATGCGAAGAACATAACTATCTCGGCATCATCTCCAAGGCCATGCTGCTGCAGGCGTTGGACAAGGAGGGCTCCGCCAATGAGTGATACCACGCAAACCCAAGATCCCTGGGCTACCGCACCGGCCGATACCGGCGCCGCACCCGCTCACGATGCCGCCGCCAACGCCGGCGACGCCTGGTCCAGCGCGCCACAGCCGGCCGCTCATGACGCCGCCGCGTCAGGCGCCGATTGGCTGAGCAGCGCCCCGGCCCAGCCGGAGCACTTCAGCCTGCTCGATCCGTTCCACAAAGCCTGGGTGCCGTTCGACGCCTGGGTCACGCAAGGCATCGACTGGCTGGTGCTGCACTTCCGCCCGCTGTTCCAGGGCATCCGCGTGCCGGTGGACATGATCCTGAGCGGCTTCCAGCAACTGCTGCTGGGCATGCCGGCACCGATCGCCATTCTGGTGTTCTCGCTGCTCGCCTGGCAGGTCGCCGGTTTCGGCATGGGCGCCGCAACGCTGCTCTCCCTGGTCGCCATTGGCGCCATCGGCGCCTGGTCGCAGGCGATGGTCACGCTGGCACTGGTGCTGACCGCGCTGTTCTTCTGCATCCTTATCGGCCTGCCGCTCGGCATCTGGCTGGCGCGCAGCAAGCACGCCGCCAAGGTGATAAGGCCGCTGCTCGACGCGATGCAAACCACCCCGGCCTTCGTCTATCTGGTGCCGATCGTCATGCTGTTCGGCATCGGCAACGTGCCGGGCGTGGTGGTGACCATTATCTTCGCGCTGCCGCCGATCGTGCGTCTGACCATTCTCGGCATCAAGCAGGTGCCGGAGGATCTGATCGAGGCCGCCGAATCCTTCGGCGCCAGCCCACGCCAGCTGCTGTTCAAGGTGCAGCTGCCGCTGGCGATGCCGACCATCATGGCCGGCGTGAACCAGACGCTGATGTTGGCGCTGTCGATGGTCGTCATCGCCTCGATGATCGCCGTCGGCGGTCTGGGGCAGATGGTGCTGCGCGGCATCGGCCGGCTGGATATGGGCCTGGCCGCCGTCGGCGGCGTCGGCATCGTGATCCTGGCGATCATTCTCGATCGCCTCACCCAATCGCTGGGGCGCGATCGCCGCAGCAAGGGCATCGGCCGCTGGTACCGTCGCGGCCCTATCGGGTTGCTTACCCGCCCGTTCATCAAACAAGCCTGACGCTTTTCCCGCCGGCGGCTGTGGCCCCGGCGGGCTATGACACCACCACATTGAAAGAGGGGAAACACTATGCGCACCACGGGCATCTGGGCTCTCGCCCTGACGACGCTGATTGGTACACAGAGCGCCATTGCGGCGGATTTGCCCGGTAAGGGGATCGCGGTACAGCCGGTGCAAAGCACCATTTCCGAAGAGACTTTCCAGACGCTGCTGGTTAGCAAGGCGCTGGAAAAACTGGGTTACGACGTGAAGGAACCGCGCGAGGTGGATTACAACGTCGCCTACACCTCCATCGCCTCCGGCGACGCGACCTTTATCGCGGTCAACTGGGATCCGCTGCACGCCGATCAGTACAAGGCCGCCGGCGGCGACGCCAAGTTCTACCGAGAAGGCGTCTACGTCAACGGCGCCGCGCAGGGTTACCTGATCGACAAGAAAACCGCCGAGCAGTACCACATCACCAACGTCGAGCAGCTCAAGGATCCCAAGATCGCCAAGCTGTTCGACACCAACGGCGACGGCAAGGCCGATCTGACCGGCTGCACCCCGGGGTGGGGCTGCGAGGCGGTGATCAACCACCACATCAAGGCCTACGGCCTGAGCAACACCGTCGAACACAATCAGGGCAACTACGCGGCGATGATCGCCGACACCATCACCCGCTACAAAGAGGGCAAGCCGGTGCTGTATTACACCTGGACGCCGTACTGGGTCAGCGATGTGATGGTACCGGGCCGCGACGTGGTCTGGCTGCAGGTGCCGTTCTCCTCCCTGCCGGGCGAGCAGAAAAGCGTCGATACCAAGCTGCCTAACGGCGCCAACTACGGCTTCCCGGTCAACACCATGCGTATCGCCGCCAACAAACAGTGGGCCGAAGCCAACCCGGCGGCCGCCAAGCTGTTCGCCATCATGAAGCTGCCGATCGCTGACATCAACGCGCAAAACCTGCGCATGCACGAAGGCCAGGCTTCGGAAGCCGACATCCAAAACCACGTTAACGGCTGGATCAAGGCGCACCAGGCGACCTTCGACGGCTGGGTGAAAACCGCCGCCGCCGCGGCGAAGCCGTAACCGCTCGGGGGCGCCGCAACCGCGCGCCCCTTACCCCGCCAGATCGATGCCGCTGAACTGTAAAAAGCGTGCGGCGGCATTCGACAAGGGCTGCGGCCAAATGCAGTACACCTGGCGCCGCGGCCCGTCTTCAATCGGGATCGACACCAGCGCGCTTAAGCGTTGCGCGGTCGAGATCGGTACGATCCCCGCCGCCAACCCGCGCCGCACCAGATTCTCCAGCCACTCGATATGATCGATCTCAAAACTGACATGCCGGCGGATACCCGCCGCCAGGAAGGCGCGATCGGTTTGACGCCGCGCGCCGGTGCCGCTGTAGAAATCCACCAGCGGCACTTCCGCGAGCGCCTGCAGATTCACCCGCTCGCGGTTGGCCAACGGATGCTGCGGCGCCACCAACGCCACCAGCGGCTCATCGGTCAACTGCCGGTGCGACATCGGCAACAGGTCGACATCGCCGGGCCAGATGCCGACGAACGCCATATCGCACTTCTGCTGACGCACGTCCTCCAGCAGGGCTTCGCTCATGCCGACGTACAGGCGAATGTTCACCGCCGGATAGTGGCGATGAAACTTGTCGAGCTTTTCGGTCAGATCAATCGCGTTTATGGTTGAAATGGTGCCGATGGTGAGCGTGCCGGACACCGCATCGCCGGCGGCGGTCACTTCTTCCACCAGCGCCTGCTGCGCCGCCAACAGCCGCTGCGCCGACGGAATGAAAGCCTGGCCGGCGGGCGTCAGCCGCACCCGGCGCGAGGTGCGTTCAAACAGCGTACAGCCCAGCTCTTCTTCCAGTTTGGCGATCTGGTGGCTGAGCGCCGACTGCACCGTATGGCAGCGCTGCGCCGCCCGGGTAAAGCTCTGCTCTTCCGCCACCGCCAGCGCATAGCGGATCTGTTTCAGGTTCATGGCATCTATCTTGAAATGAGATAAATAAAATGAAAATTATACATTGGTTTCCCGATGCGCGTTGCCGGATACTGCGCGCTATCTTTTTCCCGTGATGAAAAAATCATGAACCAACAAAACGCCCATCCGGGCCTCAGCCCGGCGCTGACCGTGCTGATCGCCATCGCAACCGGCCTGGCGGTCGCCAGCAACTACTATGCGCAACCGCTGCTGGAAACCATCGCCACCGGTTTCAACCTGTCGGTCAACCAGGCCGGCTTTATCGTTACCGCCGCGCAGCTGGGTTACGCCACCGGCCTGCTGCTGCTGGTGCCGCTCGGCGACATGTTCGAACGCCGCGGCCTGATCGTGTTCATGACGCTGCTGGCCGCCGGGGGCATGTTGATCACCGCCACCTCCGCCACGCTGCCGATGATGATCCTCGGCACCGCGCTCACCGGGCTGTTCTCGGTGGTGGCGCAGATCCTGGTGCCGCTGGCCGCCACGTTGGCCCACCCGGAAAAGCGCGGCAAGACCGTCGGCATCATCATGAGCGGCCTGCTGCTCGGCATCCTGCTGGCGCGTACCGTCGCGGGCGCATTGGCGTCGTTCGGCGGCTGGCGCACCATCTACTGGGTCGCCAGCGTGCTGATGATCCTGATGGCGCTGGTCTTGTGGCGCGCACTGCCGCGCTATAAGCAACACTCCGGGCTGAACTACCCGCAGCTGCTGGCCTCGATCTTCAGCCTGTTCTGCCGCACGCCGCTGCTGCGCACCCGCGCCATTCTCGGCGCCCTGTCGTTCGCCAACTTTAGCGTGCTCTGGACCTCCATGGCCTTTCTGCTCGCCGCACCGCCGTTCAACTATTCCGAGGGCGTGATCGGGCTGTTCGGCCTGGTGGGTGCCGCCGGCGCGCTGGCCGCCTCGCGCGCCGGTCATCTGGCGGACAAAGGCAAGGCCGGGTTGACCACCACCGTCGGCCTGGTGTTGCTGCTACTGTCGTGGATACCTATCGCGCTGGCTAAACAATCGCTGTGGGCGCTGATCGCCGGCATCCTGATCCTCGATCTGGCGGTGCAGGCGGTGCACGTCACCAACCAGAGCGTGATGTATCGCATCATGCCGGACGCGCGCAACCGCCTGACCGCCGGCTATATGACCAGCTACTTTATCGGCGGCGCTCTCGGTTCGCTGCTCTCCGCCTCGGCCTATCAGCATGCCGGCTGGTACGGTGTCGCCGCCGCCGGGGGGATTCTATGCCTGCTCAACCTGCTGACCTGGTGGCTCGGCAAACGCCACGATCCGCAGGGGCCGGCGACAATCTGATTACCTTGCAAATAGTAACCAAAGAAATTTATTAGCGGTGCAGGGTATAAACATTACTTACTCTCTGGTAATGTTCTGGGCATAAACTATTGAAACCCTATCTACCCTGCGACCCACAACCATGCAAAGCCAAGCTGCAGACAGCCTTACTCCGCCCGCCGTCAGCGCCACCTTCGCCAACGGCGTCGTCGACAGTTTGCCGATCGTCATCGGGTACGTCCCGGTGGCGTTCGCCTTCGGCCTCAGCGCCGTCAAGCTGGGCTTCTCCCCGCTGGAAAGCATTTTCTTCTCCTGCATCATCTACGCCGGCGCCAGCCAGTTCGTGATCACCGCCCTGCTGAGCGCCGGCATGTCGCTGTGGGTCTCCGCGCTGACGGTGATGGCGATGGATGTGCGCCATCTGTTGTACGGCCCGGCGCTGCGCCACCGCATCGTCTCGCGCATGTCGCCCGGTAAAACGGCGATATGGGCCTTTGGGCTGACCGATGAGGTCTTCGCCGCCGCTACCGCCAAGCTGATGCGCAATAACCGCAGCTGGAGCGAAAACTGGATGCTGGGCATCGCGCTCTGTTCCTGGCTCTCCTGGGTGGCCGGCACCGCGCTCGGCGCGCTGTTCGGCAATGGCCCGCTGGAGCAGTTCCCGGTGATCGAAGCCTCGCTTTCATTCATGCTGCCGGCGCTGTTTCTCAGCTTCCTGCTGGCCGCTTTCCGGCGCCCGCAGAGCCTGACCATCGCCGCCGCACTGGCCGGCGCGCTGCTCGGCGTGGTGCTGTTCTCCATCCCGGTCGCCATTTTGGCCGGCATCGGCGCCGGCTGTATCGCCGCCCTGTTCCAACCCGCACATGCGGAGGCCGCTCATGAACACTGATGTGCTGGTGATTGGTCTGGTGGTGGGCTGCGCCAATTACCTGTTCCGTTATCTGCCGCTGCGGCTGGCGCCGGCGCGCGCCCAACCCGGCATCAAACGCGGTAAAGCCGCCCTGCTGCTCGACAGCATCGGCATCGCCTCGATCTGCGCCCTGCTGGTGGTCTCCAGCACGCCGGTGGTGATGCGCGAACCGGACAAGCTGCTGCCGACGCTGGCGGGCTTCGCCGCGCTGGCGCTGTGCTTCTACCGCAGCAAAAGCATCATTCTGTCGACGCTGCTCGGCGCGACGGCCTTTGGCGTCACATTAAAACTGTTAATGCTTTTCGGTCCGGGCTGACACCGCTTCCGGCCATTTGGCGTTTTCATGCGCCGCATCTTTACAAACACTGACAAATGACACGAATTGCTAAATTATCCGCACGGCTGAACATTTACATTATTTGTCACCGTCGTTACTATCTCGAACGAAATTAATGAGGCCCTAAATTATGGAAAGCTCGTTTGCCCCCATAGAACAAATGCTGAATTTCCGCGCCACCCGGCAGAAAGATTTCCCTTATCAGGAAATCCTGCTGACCCGCCTGTGCATGCACATGCAAGGTAAATTGCTGGAAAATCGCAATAAAATGCTGAAGGCGCAGGGGATTAACGAAACACTGTTTATGGCGCTGATTACCCTGGATGCGCAGGAAAGCCACAGCATCCAACCTTCTGAGCTAAGCTCTGCCTTAGGCTCCTCGCGCACCAATGCAACCCGCATCGCCGACGAGCTGGAGAAACGCGGTTGGATCGAGCGCCGGGAAAGCGACAACGATCGCCGCTGCCTGCATCTGCATCTGACGCCGCAGGGGGAAGAATTTCTCAGTCAACTGCTGCCGCCGCAGCACCAATGTCTGCATTTCCTGTGGTCCACGCTGACCGACGATGAGCAAAAACAGCTGGAACAGCTGACGCGCAAATTGCTGGCACGTCTGGATCAAATGGAAATCACAGAACAGTTATCCTAATTCACAATTTCTGTTCAGGTACCTACTTATGCGATCCCCATTTAACTGGAGATTCACCCCGCTGTTCGCCGTGTTGCTGCTGGCCGGGTGCGCTTCGACCGATAATATTGCTCCGCAATCCACGCTGATGGATCCGCAGAGCCTGCAGTTGGCTCAGCCGAAAGTCAGCTCGCTGGCCGTCAGCCCGCAGTGGTGGCGCGCCCTCAAGGATCCGCAGTTGGACACGTTGATGACGCAGACGCTGCAAAGCTCGCCGACCCTGCGCCAGGCCGCCGCCCGCGTACGTGAAGCGCAGAGCGTGGTGGGCGAAGCCAACGCAGCCAACGGGCCGAACCTGGATCTGAACGCCAGCACCCAGCGCCAGCGCATACCGCAAAACGTCAATATGGGGCTGGGGTATCCACAAAAACCTATCTATGAAAGCTCCAACTCACTGGGGTTAAATTTGGCGTATGAATTCGACTGGTGGGGCAAATACCGCAACCAGGTGAACGCCGCCAAGGCGCAAGTGAACGCCGCACGCGCCGAGCAGGAACAGGCGGCGCTGACGCTGACCAGTTCGGTAGCCTCCGCCTACTACCAGCTGCAGAGCAACCTGGCGCTCGAGAAGCTGCTGCAGCAGGAAGTGAACAACAATGAACGGCTGACCGCGCTGCGCCAACAACGCTATCAGGCCGGCCTGACCGCCGTCGACGTGCCGCAACAAACCCAGGCGCAGTCCGATGCCGCCAAGCAGCAGATCCTGCAGTTGCAGTCGCAAATCGAACAGCTCAGACACCAGCTCGCCGCGCTGGCGGGCCAGGGGCCGAACGCCATGCAGCACCTTCGTCAGGTGCCGCTGCCCGCCGACAACCTGATGGCGCCGCAGGGCGAGCTGACGGCGGATCTGCTGGGCAAGCGCCCGGACATCGCCGCGCAGCGCCAGCTGGTGGAGTCTTACAGCCAGCGCGTCAGCGCCGCGCGCAAAGAGTTTTACCCCAGCCTGACCATTTCAGCCTTCGCCGGTCTGATGACCACCAATGTCGGTGGCACCAACCCGAACCTGTTTGAAGCGGCCAGCCAGGCCTGGAACGTGATGCCGGCGATTTCGCTGCCGATCTTCCACGCCGGGGCGCTGCGCAGCAAGCTGGGCGAGGAATCCGCGCTGTATGACGAAGCGGTGGAATCCTATAACCAAACCATCCTGAATGCGGTACAGGAAACCGCCGACGCCATCACTATCCAGCAGAGCTCTGCGCAACAGCAGCTGCAGGCGGCGTCCGCGGCCCAGTCGATGCAACAGGTGTACCAGGTCGCCAGTGCCCGTTACCAGGCAGGGATTATCGGGCGCGACGATCTGTTGACCAGCCAGACGCAGCTATTGCAGCAGCAACAGGCGGAGTTGAATGCCAGCAGCAATTTACTGCAGGCGAAGATAGGACTGATCCGCGCGCTGGGCGGTGGCTATCAGGCCCCGGCCGCAGCGGATTCGAAAGCATAATAATATAAGGCTTGGAGAACACCATGAGCGCAAGCGCGGAAATCCAAAACCCGCAGCAGCCGAACGGCAAAAAGAAGCAGCGCAAGTTTTGGCTGCTGTTGTTGACGGCTATTTTCATTGTTATAGGGGTGGCTTACTTAGTGTATTGGTTCCTGGTACTGCGTCATCACCAGGAAACCGACGACGCCTACGTCTCCGGCAACCAGGTGCAGATCATGGCCCAGGTGTCAGGCAGCGTGAACAGCGTCAATTTTGACAACACCGACTACGTCAAACAGGGCGACGTGCTGCTGACGCTCGATCCGACCGATGCCGAGCAGGCGTTTGAACGCGCCAAGACCGGCCTGGCCAACAGCGTGCGTCAAACCCACCAGCTGATCATCAACAGCAAGCAGTATCAGGCCAACATCGCCCTGCGCAAGACCGATCTGAGCAAGGCCGAGAACGATCTGAAACGCCGCGTGGTGCTGGGTAGCGTTGACGCCATCGGCCGCGAAGAGCTGCAACACGCTCGCGATGCGGTCGACAGCGCCAAGGCCGCGCTGGAAGTGGCGGTGCAGCAATACAACGCCAACCAGGCGATGGTGCTGAATACCCCGCTGGAACAGCAGCCGGCGATCCAACAGGCCGCCGCGCAGATGCGCGACGCCTGGCTGGCGCTGCAGCGTACCAAAGTTGTCAGCCCAATTACCGGTTATGTTTCGCGCCGCAGCGTGCAGGTGGGTGCGCAAATTGCCGCCGGTTCGCCGCTGATGGCGGTGGTGCCGGCCGATCACATCTGGGTTGACGCCAACTTCAAGGAAACCCAGATCGCCAACATGCGCATCGGCCAGCCGGCGACGGTGGTCAGCGACGTGTACGGTGACGACGTGGTGTATCAGGGCAAAGTGGTCGGTATCGACATGGGCACCGGCAGCGCCTTCTCGCTACTGCCGGCGCAGAACGCCACCGGCAACTGGATCAAGGTGGTGCAACGCCTGCCGGTGCGTATTGAGCTCGACGCCAAGCAGGTTGCCGATCATCCGCTGCGCATCGGCCTGTCGACGCTGGTGACCGTCGACACCGCCAATCTGGACGGCCACGTGCTGGCCGACGTGGTGCGCGATAAACCGCTGTACCAGAGCAACGCGTTGGCGTTGAATCTGGCGCCGGTTAATCAGCTGATCGCCGACGTGATCCATGCGAACGCCGGCTAAGCGCGCGGGAGGCCATCTTGCCACAGAAACCGCTTGAAGGCGCCCAGCTCGCCTGGATGACGGTCGCGCTCGCCATGGCGACCTTCATGCAGGTGCTGGACTCCACCATCGCCAACGTGGCGATCCCCACCATTGCCGGTAACCTCGGGTCTTCCAACTCGCAGGGCACCTGGGTGATCACCTCGTTCGGCGTGGCGAACGCCATCTCGATCCCGATCACCGGCTGGCTGGCGAAGCGCATCGGCGAAGTGCGGCTGTTCCTCTGGTCCACCGCGCTGTTCGTCCTCGCCTCCTGGCTGTGCGGCATCTCCAACAGCCTCGGCATGCTGATCTTCTTCCGCGTGATCCAGGGCGTGGTGGCCGGGCCGCTGATCCCGCTGTCGCAGAGCCTGTTGCTGAACAACTACCCGCCCGCCAAGCGAGCGATGGCCCTGGCGCTCTGGTCGATGACCGTTATCGTCGCGCCGATCTTCGGGCCGATCCTCGGCGGCTACATCAGCGACAACTACCATTGGGGCTGGATCTTCTTCATCAACATCCCGATCGGCGCCTTCGTTATCATGGCGGCGATGGCGACGTTGAAGGGGCGAGAAACCAAAACCGAGATCAAGCCGATCGACACCGTCGGCCTGGTGCTGCTGATCGTCGGCATCGGTTCGCTGCAGGTGATGCTAGACCAGGGCAAGGAGCTAGACTGGTTCAACTCGACCGAGATCATCACCCTAACCGTGGTGGCGGTGGTGGCGCTGCTGTTCCTGGTGGTGTGGGAGCTGACGGACGACCACCCGGTGGTGGATCTGTCGCTGTTCAAGTCGCGTAACTTCACCATCGGCTGTCTGTGCATCAGCCTGGCCTACATGCTGTACTTCGGCGCCATCGTGCTGTTGCCGCAGCTGCTGCAAGAGGTGTACGGCTATACCGCCACCTGGGCGGGGCTGGCTTCGGCGCCGGTCGGGCTGATCCCGGTGCTGCTGTCGCCGATCATCGGTAAGTTCGGCAACCGGCTCGACATGCGCAAGCTGGTGACCTTCAGCTTCATCATGTATGCCGTGTGCTTCTACTGGCGCGCCTATACCTTTGAACCGGGCATGGACTTCGGCGCTTCGGCGTGGCCGCAGTTCGTTCAAGGCTTCGCCATCGCCTGCTTCTTCATGCCGTTGACCACCATCACGCTGTCCGGCCTGCCGCCGGAACGCATGGCGGCGGCATCGAGCCTGTCGAACTTTACGCGAACGCTGGCGGGCTCGATCGGCACCTCGATCACCACCACCCTGTGGACGCAGCGCGAATCGCAGCATCACGCGCAGCTGACGGAGTTCGTCAACCCTTACAATCCGCAGTCGCAGGAGATGTACCGACAGCTGGAGCAGCTCGGCATGAGCAAGCAGCAGGCGTCGGCCTACATCGCCAACGAGATCACCGCGCAGGGCCTGATCATCTCCGCCAACGAGATCTTCTGGCTGTCGGCCGGGGTATTCCTGGTGCTGCTGGCGCTGGTGTGGGTGGCGAAACCGCCGTTCAGTTCCGGCGGCGGCGGGGGCGGCGGCGCTCACTAAGCTTCAATAAACGAAACGGGCGCCCTGAGGCGCCCGTTTTTTTATCCGACGAAATAAAGATTACGCCTGATTCTGACGCCACCAGTCCGCCAGCAGAATGCCGGTCGCGACGGAAACGTTCAGGCTTTCCACCTTGCCGGTGCCGCCGATGGACACGTTCATGTCGCCTTGCTGCCAGGCGCTGTCGCTCAGACCGTCGCGCTCCTGGCCCAGCACCAGCACCATCTTGGCCGGCAGCTTGGCCTGCGCCAGCGCGGTGCCTTTGTGGCTGGAGGTGGTGACGATGGTGTAGCCCGCTTTGCGGAAGGTATCCAGCACCGACAGGAAATCGTCGGCGTTGATCGCCTTGATATGCTCCGCGCCGCCTTCTGCGGTGCGCACCGCCGCGCCGGACTCCAGCAGCGCTGGATCCTGCAGCAGCACGCCGTTGACGCCGAAGTGGGCGCAAGAACGGACGATGGCGCCCAGGTTATGCGGGTTGCCCACTTCTTCCAGCGCCAGCACGCAGTCGGTCGCCGGCGCGGTTTTCAGGTAGCTCTGCGCATCCAGACCCTGACGTTTTTTGATCAGGAAGCACACGCCGCCGTGGTGCTCGGTGCCGGAAGCCTTGGCCAGCTCTTCCTCGTCCACCACGTGGTAGGCTTTGCGGTTCGCCGCCATCCAGCGCAGCGCTTCGCGGAAGCGCGGGGTGACCGACTGCACGAACCAGGCGCGCACGATCGCTTCCGGACGGCTGGCGAACAGCGCCTGACAGGCGTTTTCACCGTAAACGCGGGTTTCTTCCGCGCGCTGGCGGCGCAACTGTTCCGGATCGATAAAGCTTTTGCCGCTGATGCCGCCGTGATCGAACGCCGGCTCTTCATTCGGCGCGCGCGAAACGGTTCTCCACGGCGACTCGTTGCCACCGCGATCTTCTGAGCGCGCCGGACGGCGAGGACGATCGCTTTCACTGCGGCGGGAGTCGGCGCCGCGACGATCGTTGCCGCCGCGCGCCTTGTCTTGGCCGGTGCGGCCCGAGCGCGCACCGTCAGCCGGACGGCCTTTGCCGGCCGGACGTTTATTCTTGTTGCGGTCGTCGCCGTTGTCGTCGTCGCTGCGGACGTACATCACTTTGACTTTACCGTTCTTGCCACTAAATGAATCGTTCATTGTCTTCTCCACCAACGCGCAGGGCGCGAAGATTACCTGATGTTGGTGCATGAAGCCACCAACTTGCGCTAAAAGCTCCCAACTATCACATCCATTGAACAAACCTCATTGTTCATGCGCCGGGTTTTGCCGATAATTGTCAGCATTAAAGAAACATCTCCGCAACCGCGTTGCGGGGACCATGCTTTCTCTATACCCGAGGTCAACATGAATACAGTTTGTGCAGCTTGCAATGCCACCAACCGTGTGCCGGAAGAACGTCTGGCGGACAACGCGAAATGCGGCCGCTGCGGCCACGAGCTCTTCGACGGTGAAGTGATCAACGCCACCGCCGCCACGCTGGACCAGTTGCTGCAGGACGATCTGCCGGTCGTGGTCGATTTCTGGGCGCCGTGGTGCGGTCCGTGCCGCAGCTTTGCGCCGATCTTCGAAGACGTGGCCGAAGAGCGCGCCGGCAAGGTGCGCTTCGTGAAAGTGAACACCGAAGCCGAGCCGGAGCTGAGCGCCCGTTTCCGCATCCGCAGCATCCCGACCATTATGGTGTTCCGTCAGGGCAAGATGGTCGACATGCTTAACGGCGCGATGCCGAAAGCGCCGTTTGACAACTGGCTCAACGAGTTGGTGTGATTCGGCAAGTATAGGCCGTATCCCGCCATCGCGCGCGAACGCCCCCGATCGAGCCCGCCTCTCCCGGCGGGCTTTTTTCTGCGTTACAATAGCGGTTTTTCCCCAGGATCGTTATGACCGACAACGCCGTACTTCGCCTGCGCCAATTCCGTTTAGACCGCGCCACCCGCCCCTTCCTGGCGCGCGGTTGCCGGGTGGCGCGTTGTCAGGGTTGCCTGCTGCCGCATAAAAACTGCCTGTGCGACACCATTCGCCCGCAGCAGGCCGGCAGCCGTTTCTGCCTGATCATGTTCGGCGCCGAGCCGCTCAAGCCCAGCAATACCGGCCGCCTGATCGCCGATATCCTGCCGGACACCCAGGCGTTCCTCTGGTCACGCACCGAGATCGATCCCGCCCTGCTGGCGGCCATCAACGATCCGACGCGGCAGCCTTACGTGGTGTTTCCCGCCTCTTACGCCGACGCCGAACGCCCGGTGTTCAGCGAGCTGCCCGCCGGCGGTAAACCGCCGCTGTTCATCATGCTGGACGGCACCTGGGCGGAAGCGCGCAAAATGTTCCGTAAAAGCCCGTACCTCAATCAATTCCCGGTATTTTCCCTCAACGTCGACGCCGCATCGGATTATCAGCTGCGCGAAGCCAGCCGCGCCGAGCAACACTGTACGGCGGAAGTGGCCGCCGCCCTGCTGCAACAGGCGGGCGATCTGCCGGCCGCTGACGGATTGAATCAGCATTTCCGCTATTTCCGTCAACAGTATCTGGCGGGAAAACCGACCCGGCCGGAGGCACCGGTCACAGCAATGTAGCCATAAAGCGCCTAAAATCAGGCGTAACGTTGCCAAAAGGAGCCGTGCATGAGCCAGCGAGGGTTAGAAGCGCTACTACGTCCCAAATCGATCGCCGTTCTGGGCGCTTCGCAACAGCCGGGCCGCGCCGGCAACCTGATGATGAGCAACCTGCTGGCCGGCGGTTTCAGCGGGCCTATCTTGCCGGTCACGCCGCGCTACAAGGCGGTATGCGGCGTCATGGCCTATCCCGACGTCGCCAGCCTGCCGCTGACGCCGGATCTGGCGATCATCTGCACCCACGCCGACCGCAATCTGGCGCTGATCGAAGCGCTGGGCCAACGCGGTTGTAAAACCGCCATCGTGCTCTCTTCGCCACCGGAACAGTTCGCCGAGCTGAAAGCCTGCGCGCAGCGCTACGCCATGCGGCTGCTGGGCCCCAACAGCCTGGGATTGCTGGCGCCGTGGCAGGGCATCAACGCCAGCTTCTCGCCGGTGCCTATCCAAAAAGGCAAGCTGGCGTTTATCTCGCAGTCCGCCGCCGTGGCCAACACCATTCTCGATTGGGCGCAACAGCGCGAGGTCGGCTTCTCCTATTTCATTGCGCTGGGCGACAGCCTGGATATCGACGTCGACGATCTACTCGACTTTTTGGCGCGCGACGGCAAGACCAGCGCCATCCTGCTGTATCTCGAAAACATCAGCGACGCGCGGCGTTTTCTCTCCGCTTCGCGCAGCGCCTCACGCAACAAACCCATTCTGGTGATCAAAAGCGGCCGCAGCCAACAGGCGCAACTGTTGCTCAACAGCCAGCTGGGGCTGGACGCCGCCTATGACGCCGCCATCCAGCGCGCCGGTCTGCTGCGCGTGCAGGATACTCACGAGTTGTTCTCGGCGGTGGAAACCCTCAGCCATATGCACCCGCTGCGCGGCGAGCGGCTGATGATCGTCAGCAACGGTGCGGCGCCGGCGGCGATGGCGCTGGACGAGCTGCTCGGGCGCAACGGCAAGCTGGCGACGCTGAGCGATAAGAGCCTGGCGACGTTGAGCGATGCGCTGCCGGATTTCATTCGCGCCGGCAACCCGCTCGATCTGCGCGACGACGCGACGCCGCAGCGTTACCTGGCGGCGCTCGAAGCGCTGCTCGACAGCCACGACTATGACGCGCTGCTGCTGATCCACGCGCCGAGCGCGGCCGCGCCGGGCACCGCCACGGCGCAGCGGCTGATCGACGCGCTGCACCGCCATGCGCGCGGCAAGCGCATCACGTTGCTGACCAACTGGTGTGGCGAATACTCCTCGCAAGAGGCGCGACGGCTGTTTACCGAAGCCGCCATTCCCACCTACCGTACGCCGGAAGGCGCGGTCACCGCCTTTATGCATATGGTGGAATACCGCCGCAACCAGAAGCAGCTGAAAGAGACGCCGGCGCTGCCGGTTGGCCTGACCGCCAACACCGCCGACGCCCACCGTCTGATCCACCAGGCGCTGGCCGAAGGGGCCACACAGCTGGATACCCACGAGGTGCAATCCATCCTGCAGGCCTATGACCTGAGCACCCTGCCAACCTGGATCGCCGAAGACAGTGCCGAGGCGGTACACATCGCCGAACAGATCGGCTATCCGGTGGCGCTGAAGCTGCGTTCGCCGGATATCCCGCACAAATCGGAAGTTCAGGGCGTGATGCTTTATCTGCGCACCGCGACCGAAGTGCAACGCGCGGCGGAGGCGATCCTCGACCGCGTGAAGCGCACCTATCCGCAGGCGCGTATCCACGGCCTGTTGGTGCAGAGCATGGCCAACCGCGCCGGCGCCCAGGAACTGCGCATCGCGGTGGAACAGGATGCCATTTTCGGCCCGCTGATCATGCTGGGCGAAGGCGGCGTGGAGTGGCGTCAGGAAAATCAGGTGGCGGTCGCGCTGCCGCCGCTGAATATGGCGCTGGCGCGTTATCTGGTGCTGCAGGCGGTGAAAGGCGGCAAGATCCGCGGGCGCAGCGCGCTGCGGCCTTTAGACATCCCCGGGCTAAGCCGCTTGCTGGTGCAGGTTTCCAACCTGATCCTCGATTGCCCGGAGATCGCCCGGCTGGATATTCACCCGGTGCTGGCTTCCGGCAGCGAATTCACCCTGCTGGACGTTTCGATGCAGCTCGCGCCGTTCAGCGGCGATCCGCAGGCGCGGCTGGCGATCCGCCCTTATCCGCATGAGCTGGAGGAAACCATCGCGCTGAAAGACGGCAGCCAGTGCCTGTTCCGCCCGATCCTGCCCGAAGACGAACCGGCGCTGAAGCATTTCATCGACCGGGTGACCAAGGAAGATCTCTATTATCGCTACTTCAGCGAGATCAGCGAGTTTACCCATGACGATTTGGCCAACATGACGCAGATCGACTACGATCGAGAAATGGCCTTTGTGGCGGTGCGCGCAGACGAAATCATCGGCGTGACCCGCGCGTTGTCCGATCCGGACAACACCGATGCCGAGTTCGCCGTGCTGGTGCGTTCCGACCTGAAAGGGCTGGGGCTGGGCCGGCAACTGCTGGAAAAAATGATCGCCTATGCGCGCGCCCATGGCCTGACCCGCCTGAGCGGCATCACCATGCCGAATAACCGTGGCATGATCGCGCTGGCTCAGCGGCTGGGCTTTGGTATCGAGGTGCAGCTTGAGGACGGCATCGTCAATTTGACGCTGCCGCTGCAGGCCGCCGACGCGCAGTGACCTGCGTCGCAATGCGCTACGAATCCACCACTTAACGCCAAAACATACGCACAATCGAGGCAACTAATGGTATTATCGCCCGATTATTCGGTTTATTGTTTTTAAGCCTGTGGCGTTCCGGCCATCAATCATGAGAGAAGAAGCGCACTGTGATGTTGTCAAAATTTAAACGTAGCAAACATCAACAACACCTTGCACAACTGCCCAAACTCCCCCAGACGGTTGCTGACGTTCGTACTCTGTACGCGCCGTCCGACTTTCGCACCACGCTGCTGGATTCCATCGCCAACGCCACCCAACGCATCTATCTGGTGGCCCTGTATCTGGAGCATGACGACGCCGGGCGTGAGATCCTCAACGCACTGTATCAAGCCAAGCAACGGCGGCCCGAGCTGGAAATTTGCGTGCTGGTCGACTGGCACCGCGCACAGCGCGGGCGCATCGGCGCTGCCGCCGCCAATACCAACGCCGACTGGTATTGCGCCATGGCCAGCCAGCACCCGGAACAGTCGGTGCCGATCTACGGCGTGCCGGTCAATACCCGTGAAGCGCTGGGCGTATTGCATCTGAAGGGCTTTGTGGTCGACGATACCGTGATCTACAGCGGCGCCAGCATCAACGACGTTTATCTGCATCAGCATGAGAAATACCGTTACGATCGCTATCAGCTGATCACCAATGAGGTGTTGGCCGATACCCTGATCGATTACATCAAGCAGCATCTGCTGACCGCCGGCGCGGTGCAGCGCCTCGATCGCAGCGATCGGCCGAAAAGCCCGGAGATTAAAAACGAGACCCGCCTGTTCCGTTTCGCCCTGCGCCGCGCCGGTTATCACTTCCGCGGTAAGGCCGGCAACGATGAGCTGGCGGTGACACCGTTGGTTGGGCTGGGCAAACAAAGCGTGCTGAATAAAACCATTCATCACCTGATGTCGTGCGCCGACCAGAAACTGACGCTGTGCACCCCCTATTTCAACCTGCCGGCGCTGCTGGTGCGCAACATCATCTATCTGCTGCGCCAGGGCAAACAGGTGGAGATCATCGTCGGAGACAAGACCGCCAACGACTTCTATATTCCGGAAGATCAGCCGTTCAAAATCATCGGCGCACTACCTTACCTGTACGAGATCAACCTGCGCCGCTTCCTGAGCCGGTTGCAGCGTTACGTCGATACCGGCCAGCTGATCGTGCGGCTGTGGAAGGATGGCGATAACAGCTATCACCTGAAAGGCATGTGGGTGGACGAAGAGTGGCAGCTGATTACCGGCAATAACCTCAACCCGCGCGCCTGGCGGCTGGATCTGGAAAACGCCATTCTGATCCACGATCCCAAACAAGAGATGCGCGAGCAGCGGCAAAAAGAGCTGGAGTGCATCCGCACCCACACCACTGCGGTCGGCCATTATCAGGAGCTGCAAAGCATTCAGCAGTATCCGATCAAGGTGCGTAAGCTGATTCGCCGCCTGCGCCGCATCCGCATCGATCGGCTGATTAGCCGCATCCTGTAAGCTCTACGCTAACCCCGGCCAAGGCCGGGGTTTTCATTACAGCTGTATCTCCTTGCCTTTGCGATGCAGCCGGAGCGAAACCAGCAACGCCAGCAGGCACATGCCGGAGACATACCAGAAGAAAGCGTTCTCCACGCCGAACGATTTTAGCGACAGCGCGACATATTCCGCCGAGCCGCCGAACAGGGCATTCGCCACCGCATAAGACAAGCCCACCCCTAACGCGCGCACCTCCGGCGGGAACATCTCGGCTTTAAGCAGCCCGCTGATCGCGGTGTAGAAACTGACGATGAACAGCGCCAATACGATCAGGCCAAACGCCATAAAAGGGTTGGTCACTCCTTTCAGAGCGAACAGGATCGGTACCGTCAACACGGTGGCGAAGGCTGAGAAGATCAACATCGAGCTGCGACGGCCGATTTTATCCGAGAACGCGCCCACCGCCGGCTGCAGCAGCATAAAGACGAACAGTGCGACGGTCATGATGGCGCTGGCCAGCTTGGCGTCCATACCGGCGGTGTTGACCAGATATTTCTGCATGTAGGTGGTGAAGGTGTAAAAGGTCAGCGAACCGGCGGCGGTAAAGCCCAGCACCATCAGGAATGCCTTGCGGTTTTTCCACAGCCCCGTCAGCGAACCGGCATCCTTGTGGTTACGCGTTTTCGCATCGGAGGTTTCATTCAGCGAACGGCGCAGGTACAGCGCCACCACCGCCAACACCGCCCCCAAGGCGAACGGAATACGCCAGCCCCAGGCCTTCAGCTCTTCGCCGGACAAAATTTGCTGCAGGATCACCAAGACCAGCAGCGCCAGCAGTTGCCCGCCAATCAGCGTGACATACTGGAACGAAGCATAGAAACCACGTCGCCCCTTGATCGCCACCTCACTCATATAGGTGGCGCTGGTGCCATATTCTCCACCTACCGACAGCCCCTGGAACAGGCGGGCGATCAGCAGCAGCGCCGGCGCCCAGCTGCCGATCGATTCATACGTCGGCAGGCAGGCGATCACCAGCGATCCGGCGCACATCATGCAGACCGACAGCAGCATTGAGTTTTTACGGCCATGTTTGTCAGCGATGTAGCCAAATAGCCAACCGCCGATCGGCCGCATGAAGAAGCCGGCGGCGAATACCCCGGCGGTTTGCAACAGCTGCGTGGTGCTGTTGCCTGCCGGGAAGAACGAGGCGGCAAAGTAAATGGAACAGAAGGAGTAAACGTAAAAATCAAACCACTCCACCAGATTGCCTGATGAAGCCCCGACGATAGCGAAAATGCGTTTCTTGTTATCGAGCGCCCCCTGTTCGACGCCATGCTCACCCTCAAGAGCCGAGGTTGTTTCTGTCATGATGTTTTCTCCGAGCCATAGCAATGATGAAATTCGGCTTCCTGCCGCCTGGTGTTACTTTATTGTTATTTATAAGTTAACAGCCAAACTTAATAGCGGGCGAAGAATATCTGACATTCGTGGAAACAATGAATTGGTTTTGTGATGAATATTAAACAGTACGATGAAAGCTGAAGCGGGTTACAACGGGGATTTTCCATTTTTCCCATAGCCGAAAGCCCTGAACTGACGTTCAGGGCTTTCGGCTTTGTTTGATGCCTGGCAGTTTATGGCGGGCGTCCTGCCCGCCCCCCTTCGGGCCGTTGCTTCGCAACGTTCAAATCCGCTCCCGGCGGATTTGTCCTACACCATTCGTCTCAGGATGCCCATGCTCGGGCAGAACGCCAGATAACAGACAAAACAAAAAGCCCCATGCTTTCGCATGAGGCTTGTTGTTTTATTTGATGCCTGGCAGTGTCCTACTCTCGCATGGGGAGACCCCACACTACCATCGGCGCTACGGCGTTTCACTTCTGAGTTCGGCATGGAGTCAGGTGGGACCACCGCGCTATTGCCGCCAGGCAAATTCGTTTTAATCAACCCGCTTCATCGCTGAAGCCAGTCAATCCAATCTGTAAACAAGCTGAATATTGTCTTGGTCTCACCAAAACACCTTCGGTGTTGTAAGGTTAAGCCTCACGGATCATTAGTACTGGTTAGCTCAATGCATCGCTGCACTTACACACCCAGCCTATCAACGTCCGAGATTGGCGGCCAGGCGATGGACGTCATCCGCACGCAGGGCGATATCGCCGGGCTGAAGGCACAGAAAGACCCGGCGGCGCTGGCGCAGGCCAGGGAGCAGCTTGAGAAGGGCGGCAAACCGACGAACGATGCGGCGGTGATGAAGCAGGCGTATGACAACGCGATGCGGCAATACGGCACCGGCAGCGATCTGCAGAAGGCGGCGCAGGCGGTAACGGGGGCGCTGACGGCGCTGGCGGGCAATAACCTGGCGGGCGCGCTGGCGAGCGGTGCTTCGCCATACCTGGCGACGGAAATCAAGAAACGGGTCGGTGAAGACAACATCGCCGCCAACGCAATGGCACACGCTGTGCTGGGTGCGGTAACGGCGCAGCTGAACAACCAGTCAGCCACCGCAGGGGGGCTGGGTGCGGGCGGCGGGGAACTGGCGGCGCGCTACATTGCCGGCGAACTGTTCCCGGGCAAAACGGCGCAGCAGCTGAGCGAAAGCGAGAAACAGCAGGTCAGCGCGCTGAGCCAGTTGGCTGCAGGGCTTGCAGGCGGGTTGGCGACGGGCGATACTGCGGGAGCGGTGACCGGCGGGCAGGCCGGCAAGAATGCGGTGGAGAATAACGCACTGAGTGATATTGTTGACGCTGTATCTCAGGGTAAGACTCCTCAGCAGGTAGCCGAAGAGCGTGTCGATGCAGAAAACGAGCGCTATAAGCAGCAAAACTGTGCCGGAATGAGCGCGGAAGCGTGCTCGGTGAAGATGTATACTGAACGACGGGAAGAACTGAAAGATATCCTGTCGACAGGTGCAGATTTTGTGCCAGTGGTAGGGGATATCAAGAGCTTTGCAGAAGCGCAGAGCGCGCTGGATTACTTGGTTGCGGCGATAGGCATCATTCCTGGGGCTGGAGATGCAGCTGGTAAGGCAATTAAGGCCGCCGAAACAGCGCTGAAGAAGGGGGATGTCGCTGAAGCGTCGAAGCTGATTAATAAAGCTAGTTCTGAAATATCCGCAAAAACTCCAACTGGGTCGAAAGGTAATCCGCTAAATGTAATTGATGGTTCGAATAAACCGACGATAATCAACAACCGGGATTACTCCAGCCACTCACTGGATCGTATGCAACGTCAAGGCATTACACCAACCGCAGTAGAAAATGCGATACGTCCAGAAAATGCTGTGGTAGGTAAAAGGCCGGGTACAACGGCGTATTACGATGGTAAGAATAATATAACAGTGATTACGGATACCAAAAGTGGAACTGTTGTCACTGTTGATTATGGGAAAATAAAACAATGATCTTACTTTCTGATATGACATTGAGCGAATATGACCAACGCCAACTTTCCTTGATGGAGGAAATGTTGGATCTGTATTCATCGGATAAGATATCGCTTAAAAAGCTGATTGATAATTTAGAAGGTTTATTGTTTTGTTTGCAATCAGTTGATGTGGAATGGAAAAATGAATTCCATGAACACTGGTTTGTCTTAGAGCAGGTATATGCAGTTGCATTATTTAGAAATGAAAGCATTGATCCTGAAGATCCTGATATTCAAGGAACTTTAAAAAAATTAAGACATTTATTGAAAAATTAGCAACATTGAAAGATCCCGGCCAACTGACCGGGATCTCTGCTTTTAAGCCCAAAATCCCCCACCTTCTCGCCGCCGTAACCGGATCACCCCGGGTGCGGCGATGATCTCCAGTTGTTCCGCGTCGGTAATGCCGGACTCGGTGATCCACTCCCCGCCAATAATCAGCTCGCCGTTCTCCCGCACCCAGTCCGCCCCTAAATCTTGCCGCTGCTGGCTGGCCTGGCACAACGCTTTCCAGGTGGCGTTATCGGTGACGAGGGTGATCCACACCCCCTCGGGTGTGCTTACAGTTCTCCCGCGCCCAATAGGCTCCTAAATCCTGCCTATCTTGGCTGGTCTTGCAGAGTTTTTCCTAGCTGGCTTCGTTAGTGACGACAGTGATCTTGAGTGTGGGATGCTGAATCGTCTCGGCCGGCGTCAATGCCGGCAAGGGGCATGAGAGCGGCAACGGCCTGACCCATACCGAAACTACCCTGGATGCGGGCAGCCGTCTCAACCTGACCAGCGGCCGCGGCACCAAATTGAAAGGCGCGTAGGCCAGCGGCGAAAAGGTTACCGTCGACGTGGGCCGTGACCTGACGCTGCAAAGCGAACAGGACAGCGACCGCTATGATGCCAAACAGCAAAACGCCAGCGCGGGCGGCAGTTTCACCTTCGGCTCGATGACCGGCTCCGCCAACGTAAGTGCCAGCAAGGACAAGCTGCACAGCAACTTCGACTCGGTAAAAGAGCCGACCGGGCTGTTTGCCGGCAAAGGCGGATATGACGTCAAGGTCAAAGAGCATACCCAGCTCGACGGCGCGGTGATAGCCAGCACGGCAGACTAAGAGAACAACCGCCTCGATACCGGCACGCTGGGTTGGAAGGACATCCACAACCAGGCGGACTACAGCGCGACGCACAGCGGCGGCAGCTTCAGCACTGGCGGGCCGGTGGGCAAAGAGCTGTTGACCAACGCGGCCGGCGGTATGCTGTCGGGCGCCAACAACAGCGGGCACGCCGAGGGCACGACAAAAGCCGGGGTCAGTGAGGGAATGCTGATAGTCCGTGACACCGACAAACAGCAGCAGGATGTGGTGCAGCTGAACCGGGATACCGAACATGCCAACGACGGCAGCATCAGCCCGATATTCAACAAGGAGAAGGAGCAGAACCGGTTGAAGCAGGCGCAGCTTATCGGCGAGATTGGCGGCCAGGCGATGGACGTCATCCGCACGCAGGGCGATATCGCCGGGCTGAAGGCACAGAAAGACCCATCCACCGTGTACGCTTAGTCACTTAACCTCACAACCCGAAGATGTTTCCATCGTTCGTGCTGCAAACATTTGAGAGACTCTATGACAGGTTACTCTTTATCCCAGTACATCTACGGAGGGATAAATTTCAGCCGTCATGTTTCAATTTTCAGCTTGTTCCAGATTGTTAAAGAGCAAAATACTTCGCAGCATACTGTCGCCAATATACTCTGAAGTATTGAAATACCGGACTATATGGTGGAGCTAAGCGGGATCGAACCGCTGACCTCCTGCGTGCAAGGCAGGCGCTCTCCCAGCTGAGCTATAGCCCCATACAGTCACGTGCAGTACCTTTTCCACTTCTGAGAAGTGGTAGGCCTGAGTGGACTTGAACCACCGACCTCACCCTTATCAGGGGTGCGCTCTAACCACCTGAGCTACAAGCCTATAAAGGTATTTCTGCTCGTTACTTTCTATCAGACAATCTGTGTGAGCACGCCACTCGAACTAATATCTTTAGGTAAGGAGGTGATCCAACCGCAGGTTCCCCTACGGTTACCTTGTTACGACTTCACCCCAGTCATGAATCACAAAGTGGTAAGCGCCCTCCCGAAGGTTAAGCTACCTACTTCTTTTGCAACCCACTCCCATGGTGTGACGGGCGGTGTGTACAAGGCCCGGGAACGTATTCACCGTAGCATTCTGATCTACGATTACTAGCGATTCCGACTTCATGGAGTCGAGTTGCAGACTCCAATCCGGACTACGACATACTTTATGAGGTCCGCTTGCTCTCGCGAGGTCGCTTCTCTTTGTATATGCCATTGTAGCACGTGTGTAGCCCTACTCGTAAGGGCCATGATGACTTGACGTCATCCCCACCTTCCTCCAGTTTATCACTGGCAGTCTCCTTTGAGTTCCCGGCCGAACCGCTGGCAACAAAGGATAAGGGTTGCGCTCGTTGCGGGACTTAACCCAACATTTCACAACACGAGCTGACGACAGCCATGCAGCACCTGTCTCAGAGTTCCCGAAGGCACCAATCCATCTCTGGAAAGTTCTCTGGATGTCAAGAGTAGGTAAGGTTCTTCGCGTTGCATCGAATTAAACCACATGCTCCACCGCTTGTGCGGGCCCCCGTCAATTCATTTGAGTTTTAACCTTGCGGCCGTACTCCCCAGGCGGTCGATTTAACGCGTTAGCTCCGGAAGCCACGCCTCAAGGGCACAACCTCCAAATCGACATCGTTTACAGCGTGGACTACCAGGGTATCTAATCCTGTTTGCTCCCCACGCTTTCGCACCTGAGCGTCAGTCTTCGTCCAGGGGGCCGCCTTCGCCACCGGTATTCCTCCAGATCTCTACGCATTTCACCGCTACACCTGGAATTCTACCCCCCTCTACGAGACTCTAGCTTGCCAGTTTCAAATGCAGTTCCCAGGTTGAGCCCGGGGATTTCACATCTGACTTAACAAACCGCCTGCGTGCGCTTTACGCCCAGTAATTCCGATTAACGCTTGCACCCTCCGTATTACCGCGGCTGCTGGCACGGAGTTAGCCGGTGCTTCTTCTGCGAGTAACGTCAATTGATGAACGTATTAAGTTCACCACCTTCCTCCTCGCTGAAAGTGCTTTACAACCCGAAGGCCTTCTTCACACACGCGGCATGGCTGCATCAGGCTTGCGCCCATTGTGCAATATTCCCCACTGCTGCCTCCCGTAGGAGTCTGGACCGTGTCTCAGTTCCAGTGTGGCTGGTCATCCTCTCAGACCAGCTAGGGATCGTCGCCTAGGTGAGCCATTACCCCACCTACTAGCTAATCCCATCTGGGCACATCTGATGGCAAGAGGCCCGAAGGTCCCCCTCTTTGGTCTTGCGACGTTATGCGGTATTAGCTACCGTTTCCAGTAGTTATCCCCCTCCATCAGGCAGTTTCCCAGACATTACTCACCCGTCCGCCGCTCGTCACCCAGGGAGCAAGCTCCCCTGTGCTACCGCTCGACTTGCATGTGTTAAGCCTGCCGCCAGCGTTCAATCTGAGCCATGATCAAACTCTTCAATTAAAAGCTTGATTTGCTTCCACTCGAGAAGCGATGCTCAAAGATTTACTGCATGAATTTTACTTCAGTTAGTCACTCTTCAAGACTTGATATTTTTTTGCATCCGAAGATGCTGGATATCGTCTTGTGGAGTGCCCACACAGATTGTCTGATAAATTGTTAAAGAGCAGTGAGTTAGGCGCTTTCGCTTGCTAACTCGAGGTGGCGTATATTACGCTTTCCTCTTTCAGAGTCAACCCTAATTTTCAGGATTTTTTCTCTTTCTTCCCGGCCGCTGTGTGAAGTGAATCACTTGCGCCGTGTCGATGGAGGCGCATTATAGGGAGCCGGTTCAGAATGACAAGCGATAATATGCTTTTTTTATCTGACCGCTCACTATTCATTCGTAACGCCTATTAAACCCGCTTTTTGATGGCTGCCGGCAGGTCCGCCAGGCTATTTAGCACCCAATCGGCCAACTTTTCGCCCTGCTCCGTCACCGGCTTGCCGGTACGCACCAGCACCTTGGTGCCGACGCCGGCCGCGATCGCCGCCTGCATGTCTTCCGGTTTATCGCCCACCATATAAGAAGCGGCCATATCGATGTTCAATTCCTGCTGCGCTTGCAGCAGCATGCCCGGCTGCGGTTTACGGCAGTCGCACACCTGACGATACTCTTCTACTACCGCCTCCGGATGATGCGGGCAGAAATAGATGCCGTCGAAGTCAACGTCGCGATCGGCCAGCGACCAATCCATCCACTCGGTCAGGTACATAAACTGGTCTTCGCTGAACTTGCCGCGCGCAATGCCGGACTGATTGGTCACCATCACCAGCGCGAAGCCCATCTTTTTGAGTTCGCGACAGGCGTCAATCACGCCGTCGATAAAGTGGAAGTTGTCGATTTCATGGACATAACCATGGTCAACATTAATCGTACCGTCACGATCGAGAAAAATTGCTGGAACGCTTTGTGTCACCGCTTTGCTCCTGAGGGCCTGTATACGCTGACAGTATCGCATGTTTTACCCCACGCTGAGAACGCCGGAGAACGTCGTTGGCCGTTGACTTAGACGTCTAGACGCCTTAACATCTGATCCATACCTTGGTTCCACGCCGAGGTTTACTTTTATCTAGCCACGGGCAACCACGCTAAAATAAGAAGAATATGATTAAACTTTCTAACATCACTAAAGTGTTCCAGCAGGGTTCGCGCACCATTACCGCGCTCTCTGACGTGACCCTTCACGTCCCTGCCGGGCAAATCTATGGCGTTATCGGGTCTTCCGGTGCCGGCAAAAGCACGCTGATCCGCTGCGCCAACATGCTGGAGCGCCCCACTTCCGGCCAGGTGCTGGTCGATGGCCAGGATCTGACGTCCCTGTCGGAAAGCGAACTGACGCGCGCCCGCCGCCAAATCGGCATGATCTTCCAGCACTTCAACCTGCTCTCTTCCCGCACGGTGTTCGGTAACGTGGCGCTGCCGCTGGAGCTGGACAATACGCCGCGCGCCGAGATCAAGAAACGCGTGACCGAACTGCTGGAGCTGGTTGGCCTGGCGGACAAACACGACGCCTACCCGGCCAACCTGTCCGGCGGCCAGAAACAGCGCGTGGCGATCGCCCGTGCGCTGGCCAGCAACCCTAAAGTGCTGCTGTGCGACGAAGCCACCAGCGCGCTGGATCCGGCCACCACCCGTTCCATCCTGGAACTGCTGAAAGACATCAACCGCCGTCTGGGTCTGACCATTCTGCTGATCACCCACGAAATGGACGTGGTGAAACGCATTTGCGACCAGGTCGCGGTCATCAGCCAGGGGCAGCTGATCGAAAAAGACAGCGTCAGCGAAGTGTTCTCACACCCGAAAACCCCGCTGGCCCAACAGTTCATTCAGTCCACGCTGCATCTGGATATCCCGGACGACTACGCTGCGCGCCTGTCGCCGGAGCGTCAGGGCGGCCGCCAGCCGCTGCTGCGTCTGGAGTTCACCGGCCAGTCGGTCGATGCGCCGCTGCTGTCTGAAGCCGCTCGCCGCTTCAACGTGAACAACAACATTATCAGCGCCCAGATGGATTATGCCGGCGGCGTGAAATTCGGCGTGATGCTGGCGGAGCTGCACGGCAGCGACGAAGACGCGCTGGCGACGATTAAGTTCCTGCAAGAAAATCAGGTAAAAGTAGAGGTTCTGGGTTATGTCTGAGGCAATGATGTGGTTGATGGCGCGTGGCGTATGGGAAACCGTCATGATGACCTTTGTCTCCGGCTTCTTCGGTTTCGTGCTCGGCCTGCCGGTAGGCGTGCTGTTGTATGTCACCCGCCCGGGGCAGATCATCGCCAACAATTCGCTGTATAAAATTTTGTCCGGGCTGGTGAACATCTTCCGTTCCATCCCGTTCATTATTCTGCTGGTTTGGATGATTCCGTTTACCCGCATGATCGTCGGCACCTCGATCGGTCTGCAGGCGGCCATCGTGCCGTTGACCGTGGGCGCCGCGCCGTTCATCGCGCGCATGGTGGAAAACGCCCTGCTGGAAATCCCGTCCGGTCTGGTGGAAGCCGCGCGCGCCATGGGCGCCACGCCGATGCAGATCATCAAGAAAGTGTTGCTGCCGGAAGCCCTGCCGGGCCTGGTTAACGCCGCGACCATCACCCTGATCACCCTGGTGGGTTACTCGGCCATGGGCGGCGCAGTCGGCGCCGGCGGCCTGGGGCAAATCGGTTACCAATACGGTTATATCGGTTATAACGCCACAGTGATGAATACCGTATTAGTATTACTGGTAGTTTTGGTTTATCTGATCCAGTTCTGCGGCGATCGCATCGTCAAAGCCGTTACCCATAAATAGTTTCACAGCATATTAATGCGAGTCTAATGAGGAAGGGATATGTCGTTAAAATTTAAATCCATCGCGGCAATTGGCGCACTGATCGGCACTCTGGCTCTGACGGGCTGCGGCCAGGATGAAAAGAATCCAAACCACATCAAAGTCGGCGTGATCGTCGGCGCTGAGCAGCAAGTCGCCGAAGTGGCGCAGAAAGTGGCGAAAGAGAAATACGGTCTGGACGTCGAGCTGGTGACCTTCAACGACTACGTGCTGCCTAACGAAGCGCTGAGCAAAGGCGATATCGATCTGAACGCCTTCCAGCACAAGCCTTATCTGGATCAGCAGATCAAAGACCGCGGTTACAAGCTGGTGCCGGTCGGCAACACCTTCGTTTACCCGATCGCCGGTTACTCCAAGAAAATCAAATCGCTGGACGAGCTGAAGGAAGGTTCGCAGATCGCACTGCCTAACGATCCGACCAACCTGGGCCGTTCGCTGCTGCTGCTGCAGAAAGTTGGTCTGATCAAGCTGAAAGACGGCGTTGGCCTGCTGCCGACCGTGCTGGACGTGACCGAGAACCCGAAAAACCTGAAGCTGGTTGAGCTGGAAGCGCCTCAGCTGCCGCGCTCTCTGGACGATCAGCAGATCGCGCTGGCGGTGATCAACACCACCTACGCCAGCCAGATCGGCCTGACCCCGGCGAAAGACGGTCTGTTCGTGGAAGATAAAGACTCGCCTTACGTCAACCTGCTGGTTGCGCGCGAAGATAACAAAGATGCGGAAAACGTGAAGAAATTCGTTCAGGCCTATCAGTCTGACGAAGTTGACGCGGCCGCCAACAAAATCTTCAACGGCGGAGCGGTGAAAGGCTGGTAAGCGCTTATTCACCCATTTTATTCCTATAATTGCAAGACGGGCCAAGGCCCGTCTTGTTATTTCCGCCATAGCTTGCTTCAATAGCGCCACTTTCATTAAGGCAGAGGAATCTCAATGCGTGTTTTACCTCTCTGTTTGTTAGCGCTCGCGCTGGCCGGATGTTCATCGCAGCGTATCGCGCCATCCTCAACAAGCAGCACCAGCAAGCCGACCACCACCGCTCCGGCCAAAACCACGCCGGCCGCCCGCCCCGCTCCGGTAAAACTGTATAAAAGTGCAGAAGAACTCGTGGGCAAGCCGTTCCGCGATCTGGGTGAAGTGTCCGGCGAATCGTGCCAAACCACCGTGCAAGACTCTCCACCAAATCTGGCCACCGCCCGTAAACGCATGCAAATCCGTGCGTCTTACATGAAGGCCAACGCCGTGCTGCTGCACGACTGCCAGATTGTCAGCGGCGTCGCCGGTTGCTATCAGCAGGCCGTTTGTCAGGGCTCGGCGCTTAACGTCTCGTCCAAATGACCGAATTCGTTTTCGAGCAGATCGGCGTGATCCGCTCGCCGTATAAAGAAAAATTCGCCGTTCCCCGCCAACCGGGGCTGGTCGAAGACGGCGGCGGTGAACTGCTGCTGCTGCCGCCCTACAACCAGGCGGAAGCGGTGCGAGGCCTCAGCGATTTCAGCCATCTGTGGGTGATGTTCATCTTCCATCAAACCATGGAGGGCGGCTGGCGGCCAACGGTGCGCCCACCGCGCCTGGGCGGCAATGCCCGTATGGGCGTGTTCGCCACTCGATCCACCTTTCGCCCCAATCCGCTCGGCATGTCCCTCATTGAACTGAAAGGCGTGCGGGTAAAAAACGGCGAAGTGGCGCTCGAGCTGGGCAGCCTCGATCTGGTCGACGGCACCCCGGTGGTGGACATCAAGCCTTATCTGCCGTTCGCCGAGAGCCAGCCGCAGGCCCGCGCCGGTTTTGCCCAGGCCGCGCCCGCCGGCGATATGCCGGTGCGTTTTGCGCCGCAGGCCGAGCAGCAGCTGCAGCAACATCAGGCGCGCTACCCGCAATTAAGGCGTTTTATCAGCCAGGTGCTGGCGCAAGATCCCCGTCCCGCCTATCGTAAAGGAGAGGACGTCGAACGGGATTACGCCGTCTGGCTGCTGGATTTCAACGTGCGCTGGCGCGTCGTGGACGGTCACACCGAAGTGCTGTCGCTCGACCCGCGTTAAAATTCCGCCGCCTCTCTTTTGGCGACCCGCTCGCGCTGGTAAACTAAATCACTTTTTGGCCGCCACTCTGGCAGCCCGATGCAATTTGCAGTTCTAACGGAACCAAAACACCATGCGTACTAGCCAATATCTGCTCTCCACTTTGAAGGAGACACCTGCCGACGCCGAAGTGATCAGCCACCAGCTGATGCTGCGCGCCGGGATGATCCGCAAGCTGGCCTCCGGTCTTTACACCTGGCTGCCGACCGGCCTGCGCGTTCTGAAAAAGGTTGAAAACATCGTTCGCGAAGAAATGAACAATGCTAACGCGATCGAAGTTTCCATGCCGGTGGTTCAGCCTGCCGATCTGTGGCAGGAAAGCGGCCGTTGGGAGCAATACGGCCCCGAGCTGCTGCGCTTCGTCGACCGCGGCGATCGTCCGTTCGTACTGGGCCCGACGCATGAAGAAGTGATCACCGATCTGATCCGCAACGAGATCAGTTCGTACAAACAGCTGCCGCTGAACTTCTTCCAGATCCAGACCAAGTTCCGTGATGAAGTGCGCCCGCGTTTCGGCGTGATGCGTTCCCGTGAGTTCCTGATGAAGGATGCCTACTCCTTCCACACCTCACAGGAGTCTCTGCAGGAGACTTACGACGCAATGTACGAAGCGTACAGCAAAATCTTCAGCCGCATGGGCCTGGATTTCCGCCCGGTGCAGGCGGATACCGGCTCGATCGGCGGCAGCGCCTCGCACGAATTCCAGGTGCTGGCGCAGAGCGGTGAAGACGATATCGTGTTCTCCACCGGTTCCGATTTCGCCGCTAACATCGAGCTGGCGGAAGCGGTCGCTCCGGCAGAGCCGCGCGCCGCAGCCAGCGAAGAGCTGCGCCTGGTGGATACGCCGAACGCCAAAACCATCGCCGAGCTGGTCGAGCAATTCCAGCTGCCGGTGGAAAAAACCGTGAAGACGCTGATGGTGCGCGCCACCGAAGAGAGCGGCCACAAGCTGGTCGCCCTGCTGGTGCGCGGCGATCACGAGCTGAACGAAGTCAAGGCCGAGAAGCTGGCGCAGGTTGCCTCGCCGCTGACCTTCGCCACCGAAGAAGAGATCCGCGCCATCGTCGGCGCCGGCCCAGGCTCGCTTGGCCCAGTCAAGCTGCCGATGCCGGTGGTTGCCGATCGCAGCGTAGCGGCGATGAGCGATTTCGGCGCCGGCGCCAACGTTGACGGCAAACACTACTTCGGCATCAACTGGGAGCGCGATCTGCCGCTGCCGCAGGTGGCCGATATCCGTAACGTGGTGGAAGGCGACGCCAGCCCGGACGGTCAGGGTACGCTGCTGATCAAACGCGGCATCGAAGTGGGCCATATCTTCCAGCTCGGCACCAAGTACTCGGAAGCGATGAAAGCGACCGTGCAGGGTGAAGACGGCCGCAACCAGGTGCTGACCATGGGTTGCTACGGCATCGGGGTCACGCGCGTCGTGGCTGCCGCCATCGAGCAGAACCACGACGAACGCGGCATCATCTGGCCGGACGCCATCGCGCCGTTCCAGGTGGCGATCCTGCCGATGAACATGCACAAGTCATTCCGCGTGCAGGCGCTGGCGGAAGAGCTGTACAACACCCTGCGCTCCCACGGCATCGATGTGATCCTCGATGACCGCAAAGAGCGTCCGGGCGTGATGTTCGCGGATATGGAACTGATCGGCGTGCCGCACTCTATCGTTATCGGCGACCGTAACCTCGATAACGAAGAGATCGAATACAAGAACCGCCGCGTCGGCGAGAAGCAAATGATCAAAACCGGTGAAATCGTTGATTTCCTGCTGGGCCAGATCAAACGCTAAGCGCCGATCGCCAGAGAATAAAAAACCCGCCTAGGCGGGTTTTTTTATATCAGAAACGCGTTACTTGCTGCTGCAGCTTTTGCTGCGGTCGAACGCGATCTTGCCGTCCGGCACCACCGCTTTTTCAATCTGCCCCTCTTCCATCGACGGCTGCACGCTGAAGTGCGCGTTGAAGGTCAGGAACACCGGCTCGCCGGCAGTCTTGTTGGCCTTGGCGTAACCTTGCTCCAGCGCGATGTTGTTATCCACCGGGAAAGTGATGCCGGTGGCGCAATCTTTGAACACCGCCGCGTCGGCCATATAACTGTAGCTGCCTTTCATCACCATCGGGGTTTTAGGCAACGGCTTTTCGACCGGCTCCAGACGGTAATTCAGCTTGGACTCGATCGGCGCGCCGCTGCGGTCCAGCATTTCCAGGCTCTTGCCCACCGGACGGAAATAGCGTTTCTCGCCGGTGCTGTCGGTCAGTACCAGCTTATCCGCGGTGCGCGCCCATTTGCCGTAGTCGGCAAAGGTCTGATCGCCGTCTTTGCTGCCGCGATAGGTCTCCTGCAGCACAAAAGTACCGTCTTCATACAGGAACAGCGCCGTATCCAGACCGCCGCAATCGGCGCAAGGCAACACCCCTTGATAACTCTGCGGCATCGCCTGCAGCGGTTGTTCCTTCGGCTGATAATGATTGTTGCATCCCAACAACGAGAGTGCGCCTGCCGCCAAGAACAGGGCTATCGTAATTTTCTTCACAGTTATTCTCCTACTGTGTTCATGTATTCCTAAGTGCGAACCTTGCCACGCAGCGCCTTGGTGGCGCCTTTGCGCGTCTTGCCTTCCAGACGACGCAGTTTCGCTCCTTTCGTCGGCTTGGTCGCCTTGCGCGTTTTTTCCACCACCATCGCCTGCTGAATCAACGCGACCAGCCTGGCCAACGCCGCTTCGCGATTCAATTCCTGACTGCGATACTCTTGCGCCTTGATAATCACCACGCCATCGGCAGTAATTAAATGGTGATTCAGCGCCAGCAGCCTTTCCTTATAATACTCTGGCAGGCTGGATGCCCGGATGTCAAAGCGCAAATGGATCGCCGTTGAGGTTTTGTTCACGTGCTGACCGCCCGCGCCCTGCGCGCGGATCGCCGTCAATTCCAGCTCATTATCCGGTATGGCTACGTTTCTTGACAGTTCCAGCACCGGTCACACCTGCGCCTGCTGCCACTCGGCAAACTGGATTTCCAGACTATTCTGAGCATCGGACAGCCAAATAGTTCCCTCCTGCAGCGTCGCCTGCAGCGTCATGGTGCGGCTGGCCAGCGCCGTCAGCCGCGCCAGCTGCTCGTCGTCGAGGAAGCGTACGCTCAGGTTCTTGTAACCGGCCACTTTGCCCTGCATCGCCTGCCACCAAACGTGTGCGGCGCGCTCGCCGTAAGCGTACAACACCACGCGCGGCGACTGGTTGCAGGCCTTGCGAATGCGCTTCTCGTCGGGCAACCCCATCTCGATCCACATTTCCAGCCCGTTATGGTCGTTGCGCTGCCAGATCTCCGGCTCGTCGTCGGCGCTCAGCCCTTTGGTGAACACCAACCGTTCGTCGGCATGGCAGATCCAGGCCAGCAGGCGCAGCATCATGCGCTGTTCGTTTTCGGACGGGTGTTGCGCCAGCGTCAGCGCGGCGTCGTGGTAGAAATGACGATCCATATCAGCGATATTGACCGCGGCTTTATAAATGGTTGCTTTCAGCGCCATGGGTGACCTCGTAATTATCCGGCAACAGTGTACTTGATCAGGGCCGAACGCCGCCAGCGCAGCCCGGCCCGGCGCAGAGCGAAAGGCGTGTCGGGGTGCTGATAACTCCATAACAGCTGTGCTATAGTCGTCTAGGATAGGATAAAACTCCGAGAGCCTGCGCCTCATCGCGAGAGCGGTCTTGATGATGCAGAGGTTCTTAAGGGAGGAAACTGTGCAACAATACTGTGAGTTAGTACGCCGTACTTACGCCGAGATTGGCAGTGGAGATCTTGGCTACGTGCCTGATGCGCTGGCTTGTGCGTTAAAGGCATTGGACGATGTCGCAGCGAACGACGCGCTACCGTCCTCCGTTAGGGAACAGGCGGCCTTTGCCGCCGCTAACTTATTGGTGAGCGACTATGTTGATGAATGATGAGTACCAACCCATCAATTGCGATGACTACGACAACCTGGAACTCGCCTGTCAGCATAAACTTATTCTGAAGCTGGAGTTACGCGACGGAGAAGTGATCGAGGCCAAGGCGATCGACCTGCTGCAAAAGAAACGCGTTGAGTATCTGACCATCGAGCAGAACGGCCAGCAGCGCGACCTGCGTCTGGACCATATCAGCAGTTTCAGTCATCCGGAAATCGGTACCGTGGTCGTCAGTCTGTCAGACTGAGCAGCGGTAACCCCATCCCAACAGGGCAGCCTACCGGCTGCCCTCGTCATTTATGGCTTCAGGCTGGCGTAATAGGCCGCCAGATCGGCGATATCATCCTCCGACAGGCCGGACACATAGGCCTTCATCACCTCGGCCTGGCCGCCGTTGCGCTCTCCTTTCTTGTACGCCTGCAGCGCGTGCTGCAGGTACATGGCGTTCTGCCCGGCCAAATTCGGGTACATCGGCACCGTCACCTTGCCCTGTGCGCCGTGGCAAGCCGCGCAGGCAGCGGCTTTCGCCTGACCGGCGGCCGCATCCCCCGCCGCCAACGCCGGCAGGCTGAACAGGACGGCGGCCAACAGCGTGATCCCCACAAACTTCATCATTGCTCCTCACGATTATGATTTTTTTCCCAGCGCAGTCGCCACGGGCGTTCGTCTTCCGCCACTTGCCCCGCCTCACAGACGAATGCGCCCAGGGCGGCGATCAGCTGCTCATCATAATAAATCAACGGGATGCGATCACGCAGCCAGGGAGGAATCCCCAGCTCCTGCCACAGTTTTTTTATCGGCCGCGAATGGGACCGCCCCACGATGCGCACGGCGCCCTGCACGCCGCCGAAACGAATGCTGATCCGCTGCGCTGGCTGCGGCGCGCGCAGCGCCAGTTCGCCCTCGCCGGCGATCAGGCGCCCCAGCCCGTCCGGCAACGCCAGCGGCTCGTCAGGCCGCCAGGGCAGATGCACACCGCGCAGCGTCGCCAGCGGCGGCAGCAGGTGCAGTCGGCCACGGAAACGGCGGATCTGATAGGCGCCGAGCTGCAGCTGCGGTTCGGCGTCTTCCCGGCTGAGCGCCACCTCCTCCCACAGGCGCTGTAGCTGCTCACGTGCCGGCATAGTGACGTTAAACAACGCGATCCAACGCCGCAGCAAGGCGAAACGCCGTACCGGCGAACAGTCCGTCAGGCCGTCGATCGCCAATGAGCGATCTGCCGCCAACAGGCTTTGCAGCGGTTCCGCCAGCAGTTCGTCCAGCAGCTGCTCCTGCTCGGCGCACAGGCTGGCGCTGCGCGCCACCGCCGAAGCGAAGTGCGGCCAGCGCTGGTTGAGCTGCGGCAAAACCTGCAAACGCAGGAAATTACGATCGAAGCGCGTGTCCTGATTGCTGTCGTCATCTATCCAGCTTAAGGCGTGGCGCTGCGCATAGCTTTCCAGCGTCTGGCGCGAACAGCCCAGCAATGGCCGCAACAACAGATGCTCGCCCAACGAGGTGCGCGCCGCCATTGCCGATAGCCCCGCCGGCCCGCTGCCGCGCTTGAGCGCCAACAGGAAAGTTTCGCTTTGATCGTCAAGGTGTTGAGCGGTAAGCAGCGCTTCGCCCTCCGACAGAGCGGCGCTGAAGGCGGCATAGCGCGCCGCACGCGCCGCCGCTTCGATGCCGCCCTGGCGGGCGTCCACCTGCACGTGCGTCACCGTCAGCGGCACCTGCCAGTCGGCGCAGCGGCGGCGGCAATGCTCCACCCAGCGGTCGGCGAAGGCGCTCAGGCCGTGGTGCACGTGCAATGCACGCAGCTGCAGCGCCGGACGTTGGCGGCGCAATGCCGCCAGCAGATGCAGCAGCACGCTGGAGTCCAGACCGCCGCTGAACGCCACCAGCAGCCGCTGCTGCGCGCCCAGCTGGTCCGCCACCAGCGTCGTTAATTGATCAGTATCCATCGGTAGGCTTTGTCACTTCTACATAGCTGCACGTTAACTCCGCCTACCGTCATCAATCAAGCATTAACCGTCCGGGCCTGGCGTCGCGTCAGCAGCCACCAGCCGCCCAGCACCGCGATCACCGCCAGCGCGCACCCGGCCGCTCCCCAGCCGATCTGAGCGAAAATGCGGCCATACGCCTGCATCGCCGCCCCTTCGATATGATCCTCGGCGGTCTGATTGGCGATAATGCCCGCCAGATAGTTGGCTATCGAGCCGGTCGCCAGCATATAGATGCCGGTCAACACCCCGGTGGCGCCGGGAATGTTCAGCCGGGTGATCTGCGCCATCGCCACCGGATCGATAAACAGTTCGGCGAAGCCCATCACCGCCAGGCCGGCGATCATCAGCCCCATCGATCCCGGCCCGTGCAGCCGCGTATTGAGCGCCATCAGCGTAAAGCCGACGCCGATCAGCAGCAGGCCAAAGGCGAACTTGCACCAGATGCGCAGCGTGCGATCGCCCGCGCCATCGCCGCTAGCCAGCCACGCCAGCGCCACGCCGCCCAGCATCACCGCGCAGGCGTTAACCGACTGGAACAGCGCGGTCGGCACCGTCCAGCCGAACCAGCGCCGATCGACGAAGTGATCGATAAACAGGCTGATGGAGCTGCCACCCTGCTGGGCAAAGGCCCAGAACAGCGTGCCCAGCAGCATCAGCGCAACGATCTGCCACAGGCCCCGGCGCTGGCCGGCGTCCGCTCGCAGCATAATACGCGCCACCAGCACCACCGCCGCCACGCACACCAGCCCGAGCAAATAACCGGCCCAGTCGCGCACAAACAACAGCGTGAAGAACAGCGGCGACGCCAGCAACGCCGCCAACAGCCAGCCCCAGTGCGGCAAGCCCAGGCTTCTGGCACGCATCAGCGGGGCATTCACGCCGCGAGTGTGGCGGAAATGACGCCCGCCCAGCAGGAAGATCACCAGACCGGCGAACATGCCGATCCCGGCCAACGCAAAGCCGACGTGCCAGCCATAGCGCTCGGCCGCCAACCCACAGGCGATCGGCGCCAAAATAGATCCGACGTTACCGGCGGCGTACAGCAGCGAGAAGCCTCCCTCGCGGCGCGAGTCCTGCGCCGGGTACAGCTCGCCCAGCAGGCAGCTGATATTGGATTTGAACAGGCCGTAACCGCAGATGATGATCGCCAGCGCCAGATAGAGCGACTGGGCGGAGACCGCGCTCAGGCCGAGCACGATATGCCCCAGGGTCATCAGCGCCGCGCCGGCGATCACCGCGACGCGGTTGCCCAACAGGCGGTCGGCGAGCCAGCCGCCCAAAATAGGAGTGACGTAAACTAACGAAGCGTAAGCGCTGTAGAGATCGATGGCGCGGCTGTCGGTATAGCCGAGTTGGTGGGTCAGATAGAGAATCAGTAACGCACGCATGCCGTAAAAGCTGAAATATTCCCAAATTTGTATCGCTACGACATAGTAGATTGCGCGCGGCTGTGAGGGTGTTTTCATGTTGGTCTCCCATCAGTCGGTGAACGACAAAGGGGAAGCGCGAGCGCCTCCCCTGTTTTTGGCTGCGGTTATTTCGCCTTCAGCACTTTCACCCGATAACGTCCGTCCGCCTGACGATAGGCGCCGTGAATGTCGGTTTCAAAGCCCGGATAATGCGCGCCGATTTCGCACAGCATCTGCAGGAACTCCAGCACCGGCCGGCTCTCCTCGGTCAGCATTTCGCCCGGCATCACCAACGGCACGCCCGGTGGGTATGGCAGGATCATATTGGCGTTGACCTTGCCGACCATGTCCTCCAGATAGACCTCTTCCACTTCGCCGTGCAGCTCTTTCTGGAACGCCTGGTACGGGTTCATCACCATGGTTGGCAGCACTTCGAACGCGCGGTACATCAGATCCGGCAGGTTGTGTTGCTCCACCAGGCGGTGAATGTTCTGCGCCAGATCCTGAATGCGCATGTTTTCATAGAAATCAGGCGCTTCCTGATACAGCGAAGGCAGCATGTTTTTCACCCGCAGGTTCAGATCGAACGAGCGTTTGAAGTCGGTCATCGCGCGCAGCAGGCTGAGCGCCTTGGTTTTGTCGATGCCGATGCTGAACAGGAACAACAGGTTGTACGGCCCGGTTTTCTCGACGATGATGCCGCGTTCATCGAGGTATTTCGCCACGATGCTGGCCGGGATGCCGAACGGCTGCATCTCGCCTTCCTTGCTCATCCCCGGCGTCAGGATGGTGACCTTGATCGGGTCGAGGTACATGTGTTCATTGTCGATGTTCTTGAAACCGTGCCAGGCGCTGTCGGAACGCAGCGGCCAGCATTCCGGCTCATCGATATGCTCCGGCTGCCAGACGTCGAAGAACCAGCCGTCGGATTCGACTTTCAGGCGTTTGATCTCTTTACGGAACTTGATCGCGCGTTCGATAGAGCCGTGGATCAGGCGCTTGCCGGCGTTGCCTTTCATCATCGCCGCGGCGGTTTCGGTAGAGGCCACGATGCCGTAGTGCGGCGAGGTGGTAGTGTGCATCATGTAGGCTTCGTTGAAGGTCTCTTCGTTGATGTCGCCCTTCACGTGGATCATCGACGCCTGCGAGAAAGCCGCCAACAGTTTGTGGGTGGACTGGGTTTCATAGATCACCTTGCCCTCCACGCGGCCGCCGCTCATGCCGCACTTGCCTTTATAGATCGGGTGGAAATTGGTGTAAGGCACCCAGGCGGAGTCGAAGTGGATAGATTTCACGTCCAGGGTGTTCTTGATAAAGTCGGTGTTGTACAGCAAGCCGTCATAGGTGGAGTTGGTGATCACCGCGTGCACCGGCCAGGTGGCGTTCGGGGTGTCCTTCACGCGTTTGGCGATGGTGGCGCGCTGGAACTCGCTCTGCGGAATGCCGCCGAGGATGCCGTAAGCGTTGCGGGTCGGGCGGAAGTAGATCGGCGTAATGTCACTCATCATCATCAGGTGAGTCAGCGACTTGTGGCAGTTACGGTCAATCAGCACCGTGCTGCCCGCCGGCGCCGAATACATGCCGACGATCTTGTTGGCGGTTGAGGTGCCGTTGGTGACCATGTAGCTGCGTTCGGCGTTGAACACGCGAGAAATATACTCTTCCGCCTCTTTGTGCGGGCCGGAGTGATCCAGCAGCGATCCCAGCTCGGACACCGAAATCGAGATATCCGACTTCATGGTATTCGGGCCGAAGAAATCGTAGAACAGGCTGCCGACCGGGCTTTTCTGGAACGCGGTGCCGCCCATGTGGCCCGGCGTACAGAAGGTGTACTTGCCTTCGCGCACGTATTTGAACAGCGCCTTGGTCAGCGGCGGCAGGATGGTGTCGATATATTCGTCGGTATTCTGTTTGATCTTGGCGGCGATGTCGGTTGCCGCGCCGAGCGCATATTCGAAGAAGCGCACCTGCATGCGCAGATCGTTCAGGCTGACGTCCAGCGTGGAATAGGTGTTGGCGAACGCGTACAGCGGCATGTACTCGTTCAGTTGGCTGATCTCTTCGCACAGCTCCAGGTTGTATTTGTCCCAGTCGAAGATCACCCCACACAAGCGGGCATTGTTCTCGATCAGTTTCAGCAAGTCTTCGCGATCGTTAGGGTAAACGATGCGGAAATCCAGACTTTCCAGCGCCTGATGCAGTTCACGGATAGGCTCTTCTTTGAAGTAGACACCCATGTGATTCATGATGGCGATAACGTTCATATACATTTCTCCTGGCAAAGCAAGCCCCTTCCCGTCGCGGCTGACAGGTCGGAAAGAAAGGGGCTGGGTAAATTCAGTCGGTCAGCGGACGCGAATCAGTGCGCTTTGGCCGTGGTGTTTTCATCGACCGCCGCTGCGCTGGCAGCCTGGCGGGTATTCATTTTCCGGGCGTAGAACATCAGGATAATCAGGCTGATGATAAAGGTGCCGGACAGTTCGAAAGAGTTGGCGCCCATCAGCGCGATGAAGCAGAAGCCGCAGCCGCACACTGAAGCGATCAGGCTCAGCAGGTTGCGTACGTTGACCCCTTCAAAGCGGATCAGGTCTACGCAGGAGTAGAAGTAAGGCAGCATGGTCAGCAGCACCGCGATACCGGTCAGCTCGCCGAACAGGTCGGACGCTTTGCCGCCGGCGGAGCTCATCAGGGTGATCAGCACCATCAGCGCGGTCATTTTGCAACCGGCCAGCAGCAGGCCTTTCTTCGGAATGCCGTTTTTATCCAGCTCGCCGTACACTTTCGGGAAATTGCCGTCGTTGGCGGCGCGTACCCCGGCCTGGCCGACCAGCATCATCCACGAACCGAGCGAGGTCAGGCAGGCGAAGGCGGTGAAGGCAGAAACCATCGGCGCCGCCCAGTTACCCATAATCGCCGAGGCGCTGATGGCGAACGGCGCGCCGCTGGCGGCCATTTCAGACGCCGGGAACATGCCGCTGATCACCTGGGTGGCGGCGATATAGATGATGCCCGCCAGACCGGTGCCGAGCATGGTCGCCAGCGGTACGGTGCGTTTCGGGTTTTTCACCATGCCGGTGCTGACCGCCGCGGATTCCACGCCGATGAACGCCCACAGGCACAGCAGGATACTTTTGATGACCGCATGGCTGTCGGTGGTGCCGGAGGTGTTCCAGTTAGCCTGGTAGGTAGCGGCGTCAAACCAGTGCCAGCCGATGGTGGCGGTCACGATCACCGGGATCAGCACCAACACCAGGCCCAGGGTGGTCAAACGGCTGACCCAGGTCCCGCCCAGCATGTTCACGAAGGTGAAGATCCACACGATGGCGATACAGGCAATACCGGCGGGCACCGGGTTGTTCAGCGCCGGGAAGAAGGTGGAGAGATAAGAAACGGCGGTAATGCCGATGGCCAGGTTACCGATCCAGTTGGCATGGTAATAAAGCACGCCGGTCTGGAAACCGAAGGCCGGAGAAATTTCACCGGCATAGGCGATAGGGCCGCCCTGCTGCGGGTTTTTGGTGGCGAGGCGGGCATACACATAGGCCAACGACATCGCCCCGATAATCGAGATCACCCATCCCCAGATGGCGATGGATCCGAGACTCGCCAGGTTGGCGGGCAATAAGGCAATCCCGCTCCCCATCATATTACCGGCGACGACGCCGGTGCAGGCAATAAGCCCTATTTTCTTGGGTGAAGCCATGGTCAGTTTCTCCTGATTTACGTTTCTTATAAGCCACACCCATAAATAAAATATTTTAATGAGCCGGCTTGATAGTCAGGATGCTAACCATCGACGGGAATAAAGTCCTAAAGATAAAGTGAGATTACGCTCATGATCATACAAATGATAATTTGAGGTTTTTCATTAACACATCAAGATAAAAATGTAAGCTAAAGAAAAGATAAACATCATTTCAAAACAATAAGATGCAAAGGTTAAAAACGAATAACAAACGGCAAAAAAGAGATAATATCGCGCAGCAAAATAATACATTCATGCAACATGCCTTCACCAATAAATAACGCCGCCATGATCCCCAAAGAATAATGGCGGCGTGATATCGGTTAATTATTGGCGCTGATAGTTATTTAAATAAGGCACGACGTTGGTCAATGACGTCTGGAATACGCCGTTGGTAATCCAATGCAATGTATCTTCGCCGGGACGCAGGTTGAAGGCAGTGATATAAGAGTCCGCCGCCAAATGGTTCTGCCCCTGCATTTCATACACCTTGCCCAACAGCACATAGTTCAGCCACGACATTTGCAGCTCAATCCCCAGATCGATAGCCCGGTGCGCTTCGTCAATGCGCCCCTGCGTCAAGGCATCTACCGCCAGAACCTGCTGCATAATCGGCGTGTTCTTCAATTCGGGGAGCGTCGCCAGATGGCTGATATCGGCCCGCAATTGCGCCAATGCCTGGCTGTCGAACGGTTGATAAGAATTGCGCAGCACATCCACCAGCGCTTTTTCCGCCAGCAGGTAGTGGAAATTCGGCGCGCTTTTAATCAGATCGCTCAACTGAACGCTGGCGCGGGTCAACGAATCGGCGTCGCCGTGGATCAACAATTGATGTGCCTGGTAGAAACGCTGCAGCAGCGGTCCGTTGTCGGGCAACAGCTGCGCCAGACGCTGCTCCAGCTGCGGTGGCCAGGGCTGTTTCAGCGCCGCGGACAGGCTGGAGAGGAAGTCGCTTTGGATCTTCAGCTGGTTATCGGCGGTGATGAAGTAACGCTTGTCCAACATGATCGAACTGTCGGCGTTATCCACCAGCCGCACGGACAGGAAACACTGCTGGGCGCGGTAGTGGCGCTGATTAACGAACTCGATATACAGCGACTTACCCGAGTTGCTGGGGCCGGAATAGTTGTAGTTGGTCTGGTCGTGCACCAGGAAGGTCGAGTAAGTGTTCAACGAATCGGTAATCAGCTCGCTGACGCCCACCACATAAGAGAGCTGCGGCATCCAGTTGCTGCAGCTCTCGCCGCCCTGAATGCGGATATCGATATCGCGCGGGTTGAGCAGCACCGGCATGCTGGAGACCGGCACGCGCTGCGACAGCGTGGCGATGCCGACAAACGCCACGCAGACGCTCAGCGCACTCAGAAACGCCAGCCACACCCAGAACGTCGAGCGGCGATAAAAACGCGGCTTCTTCTCGCCGGGCGCAGCAGCCGGCGCGCTCATCCGGCGCGGCGGCACATACGGCGTATCCTCTTCATCATCGCTGCCGTCTTCCGGCTCATGCATGATCACCGCGATCTGCGGCGCCTGAGCCAAAGCGGGCTGCGGCTCCCCTTCTTCACACCAGATCACCGAAGCCGCCAACTTATAACCGCGTTTGGGCACGGTAATAATGTATTCCTGACTGTCGCTGTCGCCGTCTTTCAGGTATTTGCGCAGTTCTGAAATGCATTGGGTCACCACGTGGTTGGTGACGATATTGCGCGTCCAGACATTGTCGATCAGCTCGTCGCGGCTCAGCACCACGTCAGGATGCCGGGCGAAATAGCACAGCATGTCGATCAGGCGCGGTTCCAGCGTTTTTTGGCGGCCGTCGCGGCTGATAGTGTTGTCGGCAGGGGTAACCAGCCACTCCCCGACGCGAAAAGCAGGCTCTTGCATGGCGGAAATAACTCTGTAGGCATGTAGGGCAAGGGCGCGATCATAGCATAACCGCCCCCGGCTGTGGCCGCCGGGAGGCGATTAAGCCGTTAACTCTCGTATAATTCTAACGGTAAACCATCGGGATCGCTGAAAAAGGTAAAGCGAGATTGGGTGTAAGGATCGACGCGCAGCGGTTCACAAGCGACGCCGGCCGCCTGCAGATGGGCGATGGCCTGCTCGATATCGTCGACGCTGAACGCCAGATGGCGCAGGCCGCAAGCCTCCGGGCGGCTGACCCTGGCCGGCGGCGAAGGGAAAGAAAACAGCTCGATGGTGTATTGCCCGTTGAGCGCCAGATCCGCTTTCCAGGAGTCGCGCTCCGCACGGTAGACTTCGCTCAGCAGGGTAAACCCGAGAATGTCGCAGTAAAAACGCTTGCTGGCGGCGTAGTCCGCGCCAATGATCGCGATGTGATGCACCTGACGTAACGCCAGCATAGAAACCCTCTTCTGTTCGTTTTGGTGGGGCACGGTATCCGGCGGCGGCAATGCCGTCAATGAGAAAGCCCGGCGCATCTTGCCAAACCGCCGGGCGCATTATGCCATTATGGCTGCGGCGCTTTCAGCACCTTCACCAGATAACGCCCGTCTTCCGTCAGTTTGGCACCGTGGATGTCGGTTTCAAAGCCGGGGTAACGCTCGCCGATCGAACACAGCATCAGCAGGAAATCGAGTACCGCCCTGCTCTCTTCGGTGATCATTTCCCCCGGCATCACCAGCGGCACGCCCGGCGGATAAGGCAGGATCATATTGGCCGCCACCTTGCCCACCAACTGATCCAGCTCGCAAGTTTCCACATTGCCGCGCACCTGCTCCTGGAACATCTGGTGCGGCGTCAGCTTCATTTCCGGCAGCACGTCGAACGCCCGCTGCATCAGGCGTGGCAGATCGTGTTGGCAGATCAGGCGATGGATGCCGGCGGCCAGATCCTGAATGCGCATATGGCGATAAAAATCCGGATCTTCGGCATACAGATCCGGCAGCATGTTCTTCACCCGCAGGTTGAGATCGTAGGCGCGCTTGAAATCGGTCAGCCCGCGCAGCAGGCTCATCGCCTTGGTTTTATCGATGCCGATGCTGAACAGGAACAGCAGGTTGTAAGGCCCGGTCTTCTCCACCACGATGCCGCGCTCGTCGAGGTACTTCGCCACCAGCGCCGCCGGGATCCCCTCCTCCTCCAGCGCGCCCAGCTCGTTCATGCCCGGCGTGAGGATCGTCACCTTGATCGGATCAAGATACATATGATCGCGATCGGTCTGGCCGAAACCGTGCCAGTTGTCGTCGGGATCCAGCGGCCAGCACTGCGCCTCATCGATCTCTTCCGGCTGCCAGATATCGAAGAACCAGCTGTCGCTCTCCTCGCGCAGCCGCTGTACTTCACGGCGGAAATGCAACGCGCGCTCCACCGAACGGTTGATCAAACGCCGCCCCGGGTTGCCGCGCAGCATGGCGGCAGCGGTCTCCATCGACGCCACGATGCCGTAGTGCGGCGAAGTGGTGGTGTGCATCATGTAGGCTTCGTTGAAAGTGCTTTCGTTGTAGTCGCCCTTGATATGAATCATCGAAGCCTGCGAGAAGGCCGCCAGCAGCTTGTGCGTCGACTGGGTTTCGTAAATCACCTTACCGGGCACCCGCTCGCCGCTCATGCCGCTTTTGCCGTCGTAAATCGGGTGGAAGTTGGTGTAAGGCACCCAAGCGGAATCGAAGTGGATCGACGGCACCTCCAGCGTCTGCTTGATGTAGTCGGTGTTGTACAGCAGGCCGTCATAGGTGGAATTGGTGATCACCGCGTGTACCGGCCAGGTGGCGTTCTGGGTCTCCTGCACCCGGGCGGCGATGCTGGCGCGGGTGAACTCGCGCTGCGGAATACCGCCGAGGATGCCGTAGGCGTTGCGCAGCGGGCGCAGGTAGATCGGCACGATATCGCTCATCATCAGCAGGTGGCACAGCGATTTGTGGCAGTTACGGTCGATCAGCACCGTGCTGCCCGCCGGCGCCGAATACATGCCGACGATCTTGTTGGCGGTGGAGGTGCCGTTGGTGACCAGATAGCTCTGCTCGGCGTTGAAGGTGCGCGCGATATACTCTTCGGCCTCGAGGTGCGGGCCGGTGTGATCCAGCAGCGAGCCGAGCTCGGTGACCGAAATCGAAATGTCGGCCTTCAGGGTATTGGCGCCGAAGAAGTCATAGAACAGGCAGCCCACTGGGCTTTTCTGGAACGCGGTGCCGGCCATGTGGCCCGGCGTGCAGAACGTGTACTTGCCTTCGCGCACGTAGTTGAACAGCGCCTTGGTCAGCGGCGGCGTAATGGTGTCGATGTATTCCGCCGTGTACTGCTGGATGCGCTGCGCGATATCGTCCGCCGCATTCAGACCGTACTCGAAGAAATAGAGCACCATGCGCATTTCATGCAGGCTGACGTCGAAGGTGGAGTGGGTATTGATAAAGGCGTACAGCGGCAGGTATTCGTTCAGCTCGTTGATCTCGCTGCACAGCTCCAGGCTGTAGTCGTCCCAGTCGAAGATCACCCCGCAGATGCGGGCGTTGGCTTCGATCAGTTTCAGCAGGTCACCGCTGTTTTTAGGATACACCAGCTGGAATCCCATGGCGGCCAGCGCAGCGTGGAGCTCGCGAATCGGCTCATCTTTGTAGTAGACGCCCGTCGGGCCCATGATGGCGATGATATTCATCGGCAGCTCCTGTCAGTTAACGGCCAAGTCTCTATAACACCACGAAAATCCGGCGGTGTGTAGCCAAAAAAAAACCGCCCGAAGGCGGTTTCTTGCAGCGAACAACAGAACTCAGCAATAGCCGTAGTTCATCAGACGCTGATAGCGACGGTTGAGCAACTCTTCGTCGTTCAGACCGTCCAGATCTTTCAGGTCGGCCAACAGCTGCGCTTTCAGCGCGGCCGCCATCGCCGGCACGTCGCGGTGCGCGGAACCCAGCGGCTCCGGGATCACCGAGTCGATCAACTTCAGTTCTTTCAGACGCGGCGCAGTGATGCCCATCGCTTCTGCGGCCAGCGGCGCCTTGTCGGCGCTCTTCCACAGGATGGAGGCGCAGCCTTCCGGCGAAATCACCGAATAGGTGCTGTACTGCAGCATGTTCACCTTGTCGCCCACGCCGATCGCCAGCGCGCCGCCGGAGCCGCCTTCGCCGATGACGGTGCAGATGACCGGGATGTTCAGGCGCGACATCTCGCGCAGGTTGCGCGCGATGGCTTCGGACTGGCCACGTTCTTCCGCACCCACGCCCGGATAAGCGCCCGGGGTATCGATAAAGGTAATGAGCGGCATCTTGAAGCGTGCGGCCATTTCCATCAGGCGCAGCGCCTTACGGTAGCCTTCCGGCGCCGGCATGCCGAAGTTGCGGCGGATCTTCTCTTTGGTTTCGCGGCCTTTCTGGTGCCCGATGATCATCACCGGGCGGCCATCCAGGCGCGCAATGCCGCCGACGATCGCTTTGTCGTCGGCGTAAGCGCGATCGCCCGCCAACTCTTCGAAGTCGGTAAAGATGTGTTTGATATAATCCAGGGTATAAGGACGGCGCGGGTGGCGTGCCAATTGGGCAATCTGCCAAGCCCCAAGATCGGCAAAAATCTTGCGCGTCAGCTCAACGCTCTTTTCACGCAGGCGCTGAACCTCTTCGTCCAGATTAATATCTAATTTTTCGTCTTGACGGCTGACTGCAGTCAGCGAGTCAATTTTCGCTTCCAGCTCTGCAATCGGCTGTTCAAAATCAAGAAAATTCAGACTCATAGCATTCCTATTTTAGTCAAATTCCAAGTCCACCTGCTCATTGCCTACCAACGTCCGCAAGTCTATCAACAAGCGGTCGGTGGGCGTCACGCGCCAGGTTGCGCCAAAACGCAGCTTGGCTCGCGCATCTTCCCGTTGATAGTAGAGATGCACTGGAATCGTCCCCGAGCGATGGGGTTCCAACGACTGACGGAGACGGTTCAAAAGCTGGTCATCAATTTGCCTGTCAGTCAGCGAGATAGCAAGCCCGCGAGCATATTTTTCCCGGGCTTCACTGATGTCCATTACCTCGCGGGCCATCATTTTAAGCCCGCCGCTAAAGTCATCAAAGCTGACCTGTCCACTGGCGATAAGGATACGGTCTTTTTCCAACAAATGCTGGTATTTTTCTAACGCTTCGGTGAATAGCATCACTTCCAGACGGCCCGAACGGTCATCCAGCGTACAGATGCCGATGCGGTTGCCGCGCTTGGTCACCATCACCCGCGCGGCGACCACCAGCCCGACGGCGGTAGTCATTTTGCCCCGGTCCGTCGGGTGCATGTCTTTCAAACGCTGGCCACCGGCGTAACGTTCGATCTCCTTCAGGTACTGGGTGATCGGGTGGCCGGTGAGGTACAGCCCCAGCGTCTCCCGTTCACCGTCCAGCACCACCTGCTCCGGCCAGGGCGCGATATTGGCGTAGGATTGCTCCACCTGCTCCGGCGCTTCCGCCAGCACGCCAAACATATCCACCTGGCCGATAGCTTCGGCTTTCGCATGCTGATCCGCCGCTTTCAACGCATCGCCAAGCGAATTCATCAGCGCGGCGCGGTGCGGCCCAAGGCGATCGAACGCCCCGGACATGATCAGTTTTTCCAGAATGCGGCGGTTCAGTTTCTTGATGTCGGAGCGCGCGCACAGGTCGAACAGGTCTTTGAAGTAACCTTGCTCACCGCTGTTGCGCGCCTCGATAATCGCCTCGATCGGCCCTTCCCCCACGCCCTTGATGGCGCCGATGCCGTAAACGATCTCGCCGTCGTCGTTAACGTGGAAGTGATAAAGGCCGCTGTTGATGTCCGGCGGCAGGATCTTCAGCCCCATACGCCAACATTCGTCCACCAGCCCCACCACTTTGTCGGTGTTGTCCATATCGGCGGTCATTACCGCCGCCATAAACTCGGCTGGGTAGTGCGCCTTCAGCCACAGCGTCTGGTAAGAGACCAGCGCATAGGCGGCGGAGTGCGATTTGTTAAAGCCGTAACCGGCGAATTTCTCCACCAGATCGAAGATTTTCACCGACAGTTCGCCGTCGATGCCGCGCGATTTCGCGCCGTCTTCAAAGCCGCCGCGCTGCTTGGCCATTTCGACCGGGTTCTTTTTACCCATCGCACGACGCAGCATGTCTGCGCCGCCCAAGGTATAGCCCGCCAGCACCTGGGCAATCTGCATCACCTGCTCCTGATACAGGATGATGCCGTAGGTCGGTTCCAGTACCGGCTTGAGCGACTCGTGCTGCCACTGGATATCCGGGTAGGAGATCTCTTCGCGGCCGTGCTTGCGGTCGATGAAGTTATCTACCATGCCCGACTGCAGCGGCCCCGGGCGGAACAGCGCTACCAGTGCGATCATGTCTTCGAAGCAGTCGGGCTTCAGACGTTTGATCAGGTCTTTCATGCCGCGCGATTCAAGCTGGAACACCGCCGTGGTTTCCGAGCGCTGCAGCATGTCGAAGCTTTTCTTGTCGTCGAGCGGAATGGCGGCGATGTCGATCGGTTCCAGCCCGGTCTTGGCGCGCCGGGCGTTGATCATCTCCAGCGCCCAGTCGATGATGGTCAGGGTACGCAGACCGAGGAAGTCGAACTTCACCAGCCCAGCGTATTCCACGTCGTTCTTGTCGAACTGGGTCACCGGGTGGTGCCCTTCGGCGTCGCAGTACAGCGGCGCGAAGTCGGTGATCTTGGTCGGCGCGATCACCACGCCACCGGCGTGTTTACCAGCGTTGCGCGTTACCCCTTCCAGCTTGCGCGCCATGTCGATCAGCGCCTTGACCTCTTCGTCGGCCTCGTAAATTTCAGGCAGCTGCGGTTCGGCGGCGAAGGCTTTTTCCAGCGTCATGCCCGGATCCGGCGGCACCAGCTTGGAGATGCGATCGACGAAACCGTACGGGTGCCCCAGCACCCGGCCCACGTCGCGGATAACCGCTTTCGCCGCCATGGTACCGAAGGTGATGATCTGCGATACCGCTTCGCGGCCGTACATCTCCGCCACGTGCTCTATCACCTGATCGCGCTTCTCCATGCAGAAGTCGACGTCGAAGTCGGGCATCGAAACACGTTCCGGGTTCAGAAAGCGTTCAAACAGCAGGTCGAACTCCAACGGATCGAGGTCGGTGATTTTCAACGCATAGGCCACCAGCGAACCGGCGCCGGAGCCGCGCCCCGGGCCAACCGGCACATTGTTGTCCTTCGACCACTGGATAAACTCCATCACGATCAGGAAGTAGCCGGGGAACCCCATCTGGTTGATCACCTTCAGCTCGACGTCCAGACGCTCGTCGTATTCCGGGCGGCGCTGCGCGCGCACTTCAGGATCGGGGAACAGGAACTCCAGACGCTCTTCCAGCCCCTCTTTCGATTTGAGCACCAGGAAGTCCTCGGTGCTCATATCGCCGGTCGGGAACTGCGGCAGGAAGTATTCGCCAAGGCGAATGGTGACGTTGCAGCGCTTGGCGATTTCGACGCTGTTCAGCAGCGCTTCCGGGATGTCGGCGAACAGTTCGCACATCTCGTCTTCGCTGCGCATGTATTGCTGCGGGCTGTAGTTGCGCGGCCGCTTGGGATCGTCCAGCGTGAAGCCGTCGTGGATGGCGACGCGAATCTCATGGGCGTCGAAGTCATCTTCCACCAGGAAGCGCACGTCGTTGGTGGCCACCACCGGCAAACCGCGCTCGGTGGCCAGCGCCACCGCCGCATGCAGGTAGTTCTCTTCGTCCGGGCGGCCGGTACGGATCAGTTCCAGGTAGTAACAGTCAGGGAAGTGCTGCTGGTAGAAGTCCAGGCACTGATCCACCTGCGCCTGGTTGCCGCGCAGCAGAAACTTGCCGACGTCGCCCTGGCGCGCACCGGAGAGCAGGATCAGCCCTTCGCGGTGTTCGATCAGCCAGTCGCGATCGATGGTCGGGCCGGCGGCGCCATAGCCACGCTGATAGGCGCGGGAAATCAGCAGCGTCAGGTTCTGGTAGCCTTCATTGTTGCTGGCCAGCACCGTCAACTGAGCCAGTTCATCGCCCAGCTCTTCGCTTTGCACATGGAAATCCGCACCGATGATCGGTTTGATCCCGGCGCCGTGCGCGCTGCCGTAAAATTTCACCAGCCCGCACAGGTTGGTGAAATCGGTGATTGCCAGAGCAGGCATGGCTAACGCGGCAGCTCTTTTCACCAGCGGCGCCGTCTTGGCCAATCCATCAATCATGGAGTAGTCGCTGTGGACGCGCAGGTGAATAAAACGAGGTTCGGCCATCTCCAGATACCTGATTGAAGGGGTTCAGCAGGCTGAACCCGGGTTAATGCTATCGTCGGGCCTGGTCAATCAGGCCCGCAGACTACAGCGCCAGCGCCCTTTTCACCGGCGCGAAGCTGCGGCGGTGATGCTCGGTGGCGCCCAGCGCGGCCAGCCGCTCCAGGTGGAAGGCGGTCGGGTAGCCTTTATGTTGCGCGAAACCGTAATCCGGGAACTCGCTGTCCAGCTCGGCCATTTCGCGATCGCGCGTGACCTTCGCCAGAATGGACGCCGCGCTGATCTCCGCCACCCGGCTGTCGCCCTTCACCACCGCCTGCGAACGCATCGGCAGACTCGGGCAACGGTTACCGTCGATTAAAACCATGTCCGGCGCGATATGCAACCCTGCCACCGCGCGCTGCATCGCCAGCATCGTCGCATGCAAAATATTCAACTGGTCGATTTCCGCCGGCTCGGCGCGGCCCAGGCTCCAGGAGAGCGCTTTGGCGACGATTTCGTCATACAGCGCCAAACGGCGTTTTTCACTGAGTTTCTTGGAGTCCGCCAGACCGACGATCGGCTGCGCCGGATCGAGGATCACGGCGGCGGTGACCACCGCGCCGACCAACGGGCCGCGGCCCACTTCGTCCACACCGGCAATCAGCGTGGCAGCGGGATAGATAAAGGGTTCAATCATGCTTTCGCCAGCTCCAACACAGCCTGAGCGGCCTGTTCGTCCGCACCGCAACGGATGCTTTGGTGCAAGGTAAGGAAAGTCTGTTTCAGCGCTTCGGTTTGCGGGCTCTCTTCCAGCAGCGGCATCACGGCGGCGGCCAGTTTGTCCGGCACGCAGTCATGCTGCAGCAGCTCGGTGACGATCTCGCGCCCCGCCAACAGATTCGGCAGCGAAACGTAAGGCGTTTTCACCAGCTTCTGCGCCAGCCAGAAAGTGAACGGTTTCATGCGATACCCCACCACCATCGGACACTTGGCCAGCATGCACTCCAGCGCCGCGGTGCCGGACGCCAGCAGCGCCGCGTCGCTGGCGATCATCGCTTCACGTCCCTGGCCGTTCAGCAGGTGTACGGTCAGATCCGGCGCTACTTCGGCCTTAATGCGCTCAAACTGCTCGCGCCGTTTGGCATTGACCAGCGGCACCACCACTTCCAGCTCGGGATAACGCGTGCGCAGCAGCTGCGCGGTTTTGAGGAAGTCGGCGCTCAGCATCTCGACTTCGGCGCCGCGGCTGCCCGGCAACAAGGCCAGACAGCGCGCCTGCGGAGCGATGCCAAGCTGGGCGCGTGCCGCCAGCCGATCCGGCTGCAACGGCATGGCGTCCGCCATGGTGTGGCCGATAAAGCGGCAAGGCACGTTGAAACGATCGTAAAACGCTTTTTCGAAAGGGAGAAAGGCCAGCACCAGATCGGTGGCTTTGCCAATTTTGAAAACGCGCTTTTGCCGCCAGGCCCATACGGATGGGCTGACGTAATGGATGGTGCGAATGCCGCGCTGCTTGAGGCGGCCTTCCAGCGTGATGTTGAAGTCCGGCGCGTCGATGCCGACAAACACGTCCGGCCGCAGCTCGCTGAAGCGGCGAGTGAGATCTTTGCGGATCTTCAACAGGCGTGGCAAGCGCTCGAGCACTTCCACCACGCCCATAACCGCCAGCTCTTCCATTTCGTACCAGGCTTCACACCCTTCGGCCTGCATCAGCGGGCCGGCGACGCCAACGAAACGCGCGTCGGGGATCTGCGCCTTGAGCGCGCGGATCAAGCCGGCGCCGAGAATGTCACCGGAGGTTTCTCCGGCGACCAATCCGATAGTCAATGGACGATTCGACATAACTCAGCGAATGATGCCACGGGTGGAACGGGTGAAGAAATCGAGGTACTGCTGCACCACCGGCTGCTCTTTAGCCAGGGCTTCAATTTCCGCTTTCGCTTCATCCAGCGTTTTCTCGCTGCGGTAAAGGATTTTGTAGGCGTTGCGAATCGCCTGCATTTCATCCTTGTCAAAACCGCGACGCTTCAGGCCGACCGCGTTGACGCCAAATGGCGTTGCGTGGTTGCCCTGAGCGATGACGAACGGAGGCACATCCTGAGCGACGCCGGAACAACCGCCTACCATCACATGCGCACCGATAATGCAGAACTGGTGGATCGCGGTCATGCCGCCGATGATGGCGTGATCGTCGATTTCCACATGCCCTGCCAGCGTGGCGTTGTTGGCCAGCACGCAAGAATTGCCGACCACGCAGTCGTGGGCGACGTGCACGTTGACCATCAGCAGGTTGTCATTACCCACTTTGGTCAGGCCGGTGCCCTGCGCGGTGCCGCGGTGAATGGTGACGCTTTCGCGGATGCGGTTGCGATCGCCCACTTCCACACGCGTCGGCTCGCCCGCGTATTTCAGATCCTGATTCACTTCGCCGATGGAGGCGAACTGATAAATCTGATTATCGCGGCCAATCTTGGTAATGCCGTTTACCACCACGTGGGATTTCAACACCGTGCCGGCGCCGATTTCCACCTGGGAGCCGACGTAGCAGAAAGGGCCGATATGCACGTTGGCGCCGATCACGGCGCCTTCTTCGACTATCGCGCTTGGATGGATAAAGGCGGTTTGGTCAATCACGGATTAAGCCTCCCGGCTGCGGGCACACATCATGGTTGCTTCGCAGACAATTTTACCGTCAACGGTCGCCACGCCTTTGAAGCGAGTCAGACCGCGGCGCGTTTTCTCGAAGGTGACTTCCATGACCATCTGATCGCCTGGCACCACAGGGCGCTTGAAGCGTGCTTCGTCGATACCGGCGAAGTAATACAGCTCGCCCGGCTCCAGTTTGCCGACGCTTTTAAACGCCAGGATACCGGTGGCCTGCGCCATGGCTTCCAGGATCAATACGCCTGGGAAAATCGGTTTGCCAGGGAAGTGGCCCTGGAAAAACGGTTCATTCACCGATACGTTCTTCACCGCACGCAGATATTTGTGCTCTTCAAACTCGAGGACGCGGTCGACCAGCAAGAACGGGTAACGGTGAGGAAGCAGATCCAAAATTTCTGCAATATCCAGAGTATGAGTGTCAGTAGTCAAAATACTCTTCCTGTCTCTAAAAACTGATGGCATCAACAACACGGCCTGCGCTGACCCCAAAAGGAGATCATCATGCAGGCCGCAAATTAACATCTCTTTGCGCTTTTGGTCTCACGACCAACGCGTTTCGTTTTGTACCCGCCGGGGCGGGCGGCAATGACTAGTCTTTTCCGACTTTACGTTCGACAGCTTTCAAGCGCTTGCTGATCTCATCGATATTCATTACCAACGCAGCGGTTTTACGCCAAACCTTGTTAGGCTGCAACGGAATGCCCGAAGAGTATACCCCAGGTTCGGTGATTGGTCGCATAACCATTCCCATTCCGGTAACAACAACCTTGTCGGCAATCTCCATGTGACCGTTGATCACGCTGGCGCCGCCGATCTGGCAGTAGCGGCCGATTTTCAGACTGCCGGCCATGATCACACCGCCGGCGACGGCGGTATTGTCGCCAATCACGACGTTATGTGCAATCTGGCATTGGTTGTCGATGATAACACCATTCCCGATTTGGGTGTTATCCAAAGCGCCGCGGTCAATGGTGGTGCAAGCGCCGATTTCGACGCGATCGCCGATAATCACCGTGCCCAACTGAGGAATTTTGATCCACTCGCCGCGCTCGTTCGCATAGCCGAAACCGTCTGCGCCGATCACCGTTCCGGACTGGATCAGGCAGCGCTGGCCGATTTCGACCGCATGATAAATCGTGACGTTCGCCCACAGACGCGTTCCCGCACCGATGCGTGCGTGTTTGCCGATGAAGCAGCCCGGGCCGATAACCACGTTATCGCCAAGCACCGCACCCGACTCGATCACCGCGTTCGCCCCAATGGCGACGTTCTGCCCCAGCTGCGCTTCAGGCGAGATAACCGCGCTTGGCGCGATATCCTGGGCCGGCGACGGCGTGGTGTCCATCAGCTGCGCCATGCGCGCATAGGTCAGGTAAGGGTTCTTAACCACCAGCGCCGCACTGCGGCAGTGTGGTAAATCCGCTTCGGTAAGCACCACGGCGCTTGCCTGGCAGGAAGACAGCTGCTCTTGGTAGCGGCTGTTTGACAAAAACGTGATTTGGCCAGGCTGTGCCGAATGCATAGAAGCAATGCCGGTGATGACGAGATCGCCATCACCGTGCAATTGTGCATCCAACTGCTGCGCTAAATCAGCCAGTCGAATTGAAAGCATGTGTTATTTAACCTGTTTCAGCACGTCAGCAGTGATGTCTTTGGAAGAGTCTGCATAGGCAACGGCGTTGGCGTCGATCACCACGTCATAACCGCCTTTGCTCGCGACAGACTTCACCGCGTCCTGGATGCGGCTCAGGATCTTGTTACGCTCTTCCATCTGGCGACGACGGTTGTCCTGCTCGAAAGCCTGAGCTTTCTGAGAGAACTGCTCGCGCTGCGCCATCACGTCTTTTTCCAACTTGCTGCGGTCGCTGGCTTTCATGGTAGCGCCGTCACGCTGCAGACGTTGCATTTTGGTCTGCAGGCTACGTTCCATGTTCTGGAGTTCGCTTGCACGGCCTTTAAACTCGTTTTCCAGCTGTTTAGCGACCGCTTCGCGGGCCGGCAGCTGTTGGAAAATGCTGGAGACGTTAACGACAGCGATCTTATCTGCTGCCTGAACGCCAGCTGAAGCAGCCATTGCTAAACCGAGGCCTGCGGCACACAACCACTTTTTCACTATAAACTCCTTACCATCACCCATTTGTGTCATATGACACTGAAGTACACAATTTGCCAGACTTGTCCCACCAAACAATGAGAATCATCTCCCTCTGCCGGCGGGCGCCTGGCCATTGCGATTCTTAATAACTGTTATGCCCAGAGGCGAGACCCGTTACCAGGTCTTACCGATGTTAAACTGGAACTGTTCGGACTTGTCGCCTTCGTATTTCTTGATCGGGTTGGCGTAAGAGAACACCAACGGCCCCAGCGGCGACATCCACTGCAGCGCGATACCGGCTGAGGAACGAATATTGCTGGCCTTGCTGTAGTCCGGCACGCCATACATCAGCGTTTCGTTGGTATTCTTCCACTTGGTATCCCACACGGTACCCGCATCGATGAACAGCGACGTGCGCACCGAGTTGGCGTACTTCTCGCTGATGAACGGCGTCGGGGTGATCAGCTCCAGGCTGGCGACCGCCATGGCGTTACCGCCCACCGCGTCATCCGAGCTACAGATGCTCTGACGATCGGTCGTGCTGCCGGCGTTGAACTGGCACTGGTACGAGTTGGAGTTGTAATACACCGCCTTCGGACCGATGGTATTGGACTGGAAGCCGCGCACGGTGCTTGAACCACCGGCGTAGAAGTTCTCATAGAACGGCATTTCCTTGCCGCCCAGCCCATCCGCGTAACCCAGACGTCCGCGACCCAACAGCACCCAGGTGCGGTCGTCGTTGATCGGCACGTACTGTACGCTGTCCAGCGTCACCTTGTAGTATTCGTTGTCCGAACCCGGAATGGTGACCTTGCCGTTCAACGTGGTGCGGTTGCCCGAGGTCGGGAAGTAGCCGCGGTCCAGGTTGTTGTAGGTCCAACCCAGGTTCAGGGTGAAGTCGTCCGTCGAGTAGCTGGCGCGGTCGGTTTTGTTCGCATCCACGCCCATCGAGTCGAGATAACGCCACATGGCGATCTGCGGCTGCATGTTCGACAGGCCGTTGTGGACATAGCCCAGACCGGTGCGCAACGAGTTGTTTTCGTTGATCGGGAAGCCCAGCGTGCCGTCAACACCATAACTCTTGTTGGTGTAGTCGGACAGGTCCGCGTTATCCGCTTTAAAGTCGTTGTAGAATACGCGGCCACCCAGGCTCACACCGTCAACGGTGAAGTACGGGTTGGTGACCGAGAATTCGGTATAGGTCTGGTAGTCGTTCTTGGTGCCGCTGATGCCGACCGAGTAGCCGGTACCCAACCAGTTGTCCTGCTGCACGCCGGCCTGGAAGCTGACGCCGCTCTCGGTGCCGTAACCGACGCCGAAGTTAAAGGTACCGGTGTTGCGCTCTTTCACCTTGTAGGTCACGTCAACCTGATCGGCGGTGCCCGGCACGCGCTGGGTTTCCACGTCAACCGTTTCGAAGTAACCCAAGCGGTTCAGACGCTCTTTACCCTGCTCGACCTGCTCGTTGCCGAGCCAGGCACCTTCCATCTGGCGCATTTCGCGGCGCAGTACGGAATCCTTGCTGGTGTCGTTGCCTTCGAACTTGATGCGGCGCACGTAGAAGCGGTTGCCCGCGTCGACGTTGACGTGCAGCTTGACAGTTTTATCCGCGTCGTTGATCTCCGGCTGAGTGCCGACGCGCGGGTAGGCGTAACCATAACGGCCCAACATCGTTTTGATGTTGTCTTCCATTTTGGTCACCTTGCTGCCGTTGTACAGCTCGCCCGGTTCGATTTTGGTGATCTGCGCGACTTCCGCCGAGTGACCGGCCAGGTTGCCGTTTACCACGACATCGGAAAGCTTGTACTGATCGCCTTCGGTGATGTTGATGGTGATGTAGATGCCTTTTTTATCCGGCGTCAGACTCACCTGGGTAGAATCGATGTTGAAACGGGCATAGCCGCGATCCAGATAGAAGCTGCGCAGGGTTTCGAGATCGCCCGCCAGTTTCTGCTTCTGGTATTTGCGATCGCCGACCAGGTTCCACCACGGCACTTCGTCACGCAGCTGGAAGCGCGAGATCAGTTCGTCATTGGTGAAGGCATGGTTGCCGACGATATTGATTTGTTGAATCTTGGCGGAGACCCCTTCCGTGAACACCAGTTTCAGGTCGACACGGTTACGCGGCAACGGCGTGACCACGGCTTTCACCGAGGCGCTGTATTTACCGACGCTGTAGTAGAAGTCTTCCAGCCCTTTTTCAATGCTGGAGATCGTGGTGCGGTCGAGCGCCTCGCCCACCCGGACGCCGGAGGCTTCCAGGTTCTGCTTGAGCATGTCATCCTTCACCGACTTGTTGCCGGAGAAAGTGATGCTGGCGATGGTAGGACGTTCCTTCACCTGAACGATCAGGGTATTACCATCGCGCAGTACGCGCACGTCCTCGAAGTTGCCGGTGGCAAACAAGGCACGGATGGTATTACTGATGTCATCGTCAGTGACGGTATCGCCGACGCGAACCGGCATGTTGAGTAACGCCGCACCGACGGCGACTCGCTGCAGGCCTTCGAAATGAATGTCTTTCACTACGAACCCGTCTGCACCGTATACGGTGGCGCTGCCAAACAGCAGCGACGCTATGAGCAACTTTTTCATCGCCATCGTTGTTATGCGTTCTTCCTAACCTATCCCCGCCCCTAGAGGCGGGAAAAATCATTGAAAAGTGCAAGACCCATCAACAACACCAGCACGATCGAACCTATGCGGTAGCTGTAGTCCTGTACTCGCTCGGAAACCGGCCCACCCTTCAGCTTTTCTATCGCCAGGAAGAGGAGATGCCCACCATCTAACACCGGTAATGGGAACAGGTTGATGATACCCAGGTTGACGCTAATCAACGCCAGGAACATCAGATAATACACGAACCCGACTCCGGCTGATGCCCCTGCTCCCTGTGCAATCGAGATCGGGCCACTCAGGTTGTTCAGCTTTACATCACCGGTTATTAATTTGCCCAGCATGTTGACCGTCAGCCGCATCAGCTGCCAGGTCTTGTCGCCGGCCTGATACAGCGCCGAGAACGGTCCATACTGACGAATCGTCTTATACTCGTCCGGCAGCGGCAGCACTTTTGGAATGATGCCTGCAAACCCCACCGATTTGTCTTTTCCCACCGGCTTTGTATCCGGTATCAGCGTCAAAGACAAGGGGGCGCCGTTTCTTTCAATCTCCAAAGCCAACGGTTGGCCCGGGCCATCGTGAATACGCTTCACCAGCGTCTGCCAACGACCCAGCGGCTGACCATCGACTTTAACGATCCTGTCCCCCGCTTGTAAACCCGCCTTTTGCGCCGCCGAGTTCGACTGCACTTCCGCCAGCACGGATTCAATCTGCGGGCCGCGCGGCATAATGCCCAGCGCGACAACGGGATCCTGCTTGTCCGGTTCAAAGTTCCACTGGCGCAGATCCAGAGTTTTGGTCACCACCTGCGACGAGCCGAACGGCGCGACGCCGACTTCGGTTTGCGCATCGCCAATCTTCGCCACCAGCGCCAGGCGAACTGACTCCCAATCAGGCGTTTCGATGCCGTCAACCGACTTTAGTTCCATGCCAGACGAAATTTCGGCCCTGGCGGCGATCGACTGCGGCGCGATTTCGCCTATCACCGGACGGAAACTCGGCACGCCGATGATGAACACCAGCCAGTAGGCAAGGATAGCAAACAGGAAGTTGGCGATGGGGCCGGCGCTGATGATAGCCGCGCGCTGCCAGACGGTTTTGTTGTTGAAGGCCTGGTGGCGCATTTCCGGCGCCACCGACTCCACGCGCTCGTCCAGCATCTTCACGTAACCGCCGAGCGGAATCAGCGCGATAACGTACTCGGTGCCCTGACGATCGGTGCGGCGCCACAGCGCCCGGCCGAAACCGATGGAGAAGCGTTCAACGCGCACGCCGCAACGACGGGCAACCCAAAAGTGTCCGAACTCGTGCACGGTAATCAAGATACCGAGCGCAATCAGAAACGCCACCAGGTTCCAAAGCACGCTGACCATCATCCCTCACTTTCCGTCATCGACGGATTAAAACACCAACAGCATCAGGCAGGCAAACACCGGCACCGCCGCAGTCAGGCTATCGATACGATCCAGTATGCCGCCATGACCGGGGATCAAATGACCGCTGTCCTTGATGCCCGCTTCGCGTTTGAACATGCTTTCGGTCAAATCGCCCAGCACCGAAGCCAACGCGGCAAGCACCGAGCAGGCAAGCAAGGTGGTCGGCACCACGTTCAACGGCGCATAGCGGCCGAACAGCCAGGAAATGACCGCCGACGTCAACAGCCCGCCGATCAGCCCCTCCCAGGTTTTGCCCGGCGAGACCTTAGGCGCCAGCTTGTGCTTGCCGAACAGTTTGCCGAACATGTAGGCACCGGAATCCGCGCCCCACACCAGCAGCATCACGTACAGCAGCCACCAGGCGCCGGTAAACGGGTTTTGCTCGTAGCCGAACTGGCGCAGCGCCAGCATGCCCCAGAAGAAAGGCACGATGGTCAGCAGGCCAAACAACAGGCGCAGCGGGCGCGAATTGCGCCAGATAGCGGCCGAGCCGGGATAGAACAGCACCAGCAGCAGCGCCGCCAGCCACCAGGCCAGCGACAACCACAGCGAGCCGCTTATCTGCGGCACGGATTGGTGGTAAGCGGGGACGCTGATCATCATCAGCGCCAGCAGAAAACCGCACAGCATCGCCAACCAGATACGCTGCGAACGGGAGGTAAAACCGGCCAGTTGGCCCCACTCCCAGGCTGCTAACATGCACACGACGAGCGTTACCAGCGCAAAGGCCAGCGGCGGCAGCAGGAACAGCGCCGCGATAACGATCGGGATTAAAATCAGAGCAGTTATGAGGCGATACTTCAGCAAAAGTTCTCCCTAGGACGCATCGGCGCCGATAGGTGTGGTTCCCCCGAAGCGGCGCTCACGTTGTGCAAATGCATTCAGCGCACCTTCAAAGACAAGTTCATCGAAATCAGGCCAGAGTACATCAGTAAAGTAAAGTTCAGCATAGGCGATTTGCCACAGCAGGAAGTTACTGATGCGATGTTCACCGCCGGTGCGGATAACCAGATCCACCGGCGCCAGGTCGCTCATGCAAACCCGATCGCTCAATAATTCCTCGCTGATCTGATCCGGGCGCAACTCCCCTACCCGCACCTGTTCGGCCAGCTCTCTTACTCCCTGAATGATATCCCAACGGCCACCGTAGTTGGCAGCGATATTGAGCGTCAGGCCATCGTTATTTTCCGTCAGTGCTTCAGAGCGGCGGATCCGCTCTTGCAAACGCGCGCTGAACCGGCTGATATCGCCGATCACCCGCAGCCTGACGTTATGTTTATGCAGGCTTTTTACTTCACTATCCAAGGCGCGGACAAAAAGCTCCATCAGTGCGGAGACTTCCTGCACCGGACGGTTCCAGTTTTCGCTGCTGAAGGCATAAAGCGTGAGTGCATCTAAATGGTTGCTGGCGGCAAAGCTGACCGCGCGGCGAACCGATTTCACCCCTGCTTTATGACCGAAGACACGTAACTTGCCCTGACGTTTGGCCCAGCGTCCGTTACCGTCCATGATAATGGCGACATGGCGCGGCCCCGGGGAAGATGGATTAGCCTCTTGTTGGTTTGCGGACGACATAACTCGTACTTATTTCCTCAATAGAAATATAACTGCCTTTCCGGAACATCAGGCCCTTGCGCGCAAAAAAAGCCGTGTGCCCGACACGGCTTTCAGCCTGCCCTCGCGATGCCCGGCGCGGCCGGGCCGCTATTGACGCACAGGGCGCCAATCGGGCCATAATTCAACGGTATAACCGCTGACAGGTGGCGCAGACTATACCACCTCAGCGGGGCATGAACAAACGGCCCCGCTGCGGCACACGTGAATTACGAGCAAAATCGGATAATCGCCGTGCTCAGTTGCACAACGCGCGAACACGTTCCTCGGCGGCGGCGCGCGCCTGACGGTCAATGTCTAAGACCGCTTCGATGCACGTCGGTTCCTGCAACGCCAGACGCTCGACCACCTGGCGGTTGACCGCCGCGATGTCGGTAAAGCGAATCTGCTGCTGCAAAAATGCCGCCACGGCGATTTCGTTGGCCGCGTTCAGCGCGGTAGTCGCCGCCTGGCCGGCGTCGAACGCTTCGACAGCCAGGTACAGACAAGGATAACGTTCACGCTCCGGTTCGGAGAAGGTCAGCGAACCGATACGGCAGAAGTCCAGCGCTTCCACGCCGGAGTTCACGCGCTGCGGATACGCCATCGCATGGGCGATCGGCGTGCGCATATCCGGCGTACCCAACTGCGCCAGCACGCTGCCGTCGGCATAACGCACCATCGAGTGAATCACCGACTGCGGGTGCAGGATCACTTCCATTTGCTCGGCCGAGGCGTTAAACAGCCAGCGGGCCTCAATGTATTCCAGACCTTTGTTCATCATGGTGGCGGAATCCACCGAGATCTTGCGGCCCATCGACCAGTTCGGGTGGGCGCAGGCTTGATCCGGGGTCATCGCGGCGAACTGCTCCAGCGGCGTGGTGCGGAACGGGCCGCCGGAGCCGGTAAGCACGATGCGCGACACACCATGACTGTCCAGTGAAGAGTATCCCAACTGACGCTGAATGCTCTCAGGCAAACTCTGAAAAATCGCGTTGTGCTCGCTGTCGAGCGGCAGCAGTTGCGCCTGGCTTTGCCGCACCGCGTCCATAAACAGACGGCCGCAGGTGACCAGCGACTCCTTGTTGGCCAGCAGTACCTGCTTGCCCGCGCGGATCGCCGCCAGCGTCGGCAGCAGCCCCGCGGCGCCAACGATCGCCGCCGTCACTTGATCGACGTCATCCAACGCGGCCAGTTCGCAGGCCGCTTGTTCTCCGGCCAAGACTTCGGTAGCGACGCCGTTTTCCGCCAGGATGACGCGCAGCTCGCGCGCAGCGCTTTCATCCGCCATCGCGGCAAAGGCGGGCCGGAATTCCATGCATTGCTGCGCCATGACCGCAACGTTGCGGCCGGCCACCAGTGCTTTGATCGCAAAACGGTCGGGATTCGCCCTGACCACGGCCAGGGTGCTGGTCCCTACCGAGCCGGTCGAGCCAAGAATGGTCAGTTGCTTCATGAGTTCACTCTGAATAACTGTCTGATGAGATCGGAGGTGCTCCAGTGTGGAACCTTGGACAACGCTTGTCCATGATCTTTCAGTACGATGAAACGGGATCTGCGCCACAAAAAACAAAGCGCCGCCCAGGCGACGCTTTTTTTCTGCGCGATGCTGATTAGAATTCCATCAGCTCTTTTTCTTTCTCCGCCAGCGCGGCGTCGACCAGTTTGATGTAAGCGTCGGTCATTTTCTGAATCTCGTCTTGCGAACGACGCTCTTCGTCTTCGCTGATCTCTTTGTCTTTCAGCAGCGCCTTGACCTTGTCGTTGGCGTCGCGGCGCACGTTGCGCACCGCCACACGGCCCTGCTCGGCTTCGCCGCGCACGATCTTGATCAGATCCTTACGACGCTCTTCGGTCAGCGGAGGCAACGGAACGCGAATGTCGGAACCGGCGGAAGACGGGTTGAGGCCCAGATCGGAACTCATGATCGCTTTTTCAACCGCCTGGCTCAGGCTGCGATCGAACACGTTGATTTTCAGCGTGCGGGAGTCTTCCACGGTCACGTTGGCCAGCTGACGCAGCGGGGTAGCGGCGCCGTAGTATTCCACCATGATGCCGTCCAGAATGCTTGGAGAAGCGCGGCCGGTGCGGATCTTGCTGATTTGGTTTTTGAATGCTTCTACGCTTTTTTCCATGCGTGAATCAGCATCTTTTCTGATTTCATTAGTCACGTTGCAAACCCTTGGAAGCTGGTTACTTGGCAGGCGATACTCAAGTATAGCCCGTAATCGTACTCGGAGAGCGCGCGGCGCCTGGCGTCACGCGCTCCGAAAAAGGGGTGTGAACAGCCTTATTTGCTGATCAGCGTACCTTCGTTCTCACCCATCACCACGCGGCGCAGCGCGCCAGGCTTGTTCATGTTGAACACGCGGATCGGCAGACCGTGATCGCGGGCCAGCGTAAACGCCGCCAGATCCATCACTTTCAGCTCGCGCTCCAGCACGTCCTGATAGGTTAATTGTTCATACAGCGTCGCATCCGGGTTCTTCACCGGATCGGCGGAGTATACGCCATCCACTTTGGTGGCTTTCAGCACCACGTCCGCTTCGATCTCGATGCCGCGCAGGCAAGCGGCGGAGTCGGTGGTGAAGAACGGGTTGCCGGTACCGGCGGAGAAGATCACCACGCGGTTGTTGCGCAGCAGGCTGATAGCCTCTGCCCAGCTGTAATTATCACATACGCCGTTCAGCGGGATCGCTGACATCAGGCGGGCGTTCACATAGGCACGGTGCAGTGCATCACGCATAGCCAGGCCGTTCATCACGGTAGCCAGCATTCCCATGTGGTCGCCCACTACGCGGTTCATGCCGGCCTGCGCCAGGCCCGCGCCGCGGAACAAGTTCCCGCCGCCAATAACTACACCTACCTGAATTCCCAGTTCGACCAGCTCTTTCACTTCCTGAGCCATGCGATCCAAAACGCTGGCGTCGATACCAAAACCTTCTGCACCTTGCAGGGCTTCGCCACTCAGTTTAAGCAGAATACGCTGATATACGGGTTTTGCATTGGTTGCCATGGTGTTCTGTCCTAAGAAGCAGTATTAGTATTGGGGATTTCAGCCGATGAAACGCGCCTGGGGTGAATATCACGCCGCAGGGCCTGCCACCGGTGTAATTCTGGCTGGATAGTATGGAACCGCCAGACGGCGGTTCCATCGACAGTCATTAAGACTGTTTGCTCATCGCGGCAACTTCAGCAGCGAAGTCGGTTTCGACTTTCTCGATGCCTTCGCCCACTTCGAAGCGAATGAAGTTGGTCACGTCAGCGTTGTGCTCTTTCAGCACCTGAGCAACAGACTTGCTCGGATCCATAACGAAAGGCTGACCGGTCAGAGAAACTTCGCCGGTGAATTTCTTCATGCGGCCTTCAACCATTTTCTCTGCGATTTCTTTCGGCTTGCCGGACTGCATGGCGATGTCCAACTGAACCTGGTACTCTTTTTCTACCACTTCAGCAGACACGTCTTCTGGCTTCACGAACTCTGGCTTGCTCGCCGCAACGTGCATTGCGATTTGCTTAACCAGCTCTTCGTCAGCGCCTTTAGCCGCAACCAGAACGCCGATACGCGCGCCGTGCAGGTAGCTGCCCAGCACTTCGCCTTCCAGGGAAGCAACGCGACGAATGTTGATGTTTTCGCCGATTTTTGCCACCAGCGCTACGCGCTCTTCTTCGAACTGTGCTTTCAGCACGTCAACGTCAGTGATTTTGCCGGCCATAGCGGCATCCAGCACTTTGTCGGCGAACGCCTGGAAACCGGCGTCTTTTGCTACGAAGTCAGTCTGGCAGTTAACTTCCAGAATGATGCCGTAGTTGCCTTCGATCTTGGTTTTGATCACGCCGTCAGCAGCCACGTTGCCTGCTTTTTTAGCGGCTTTGATCGCACCGGACTTACGCATGTTTTCGATTGCCAGCTCGATGTCGCCGTTGGATTCAACCAGCGCCTTCTTGCAATCCATCATGCCAGCGCCGGTACGCTCGCGCAGTTCTTTTACCAGGGCAGCGGTAATATCAGCCATTTATTTTTCCTCGGTTATCTCGCGTGGAGACAGTTCTCATTCAGATAAGCAAAGGGGGCCTTTACAGGCCCCCCTAACCAACATATGTCAATACCTGGTTAATAAGGGCTCAGTGACGAGCTTGCCTTATTATTCAGCTTCTACGAAGCCTTCTTCCGCCTGAACGGCCAGATCTTGAGAACGACCTTCACGCACAGCGGCAGCAACGGCAGTCAGGTACAGGTTTACTGCACGGATTGCATCGTCGTTACCAGGGATGATGAAGTCAACGCCGTCTGGGTTAGAGTTGGTATCAACGATAGAGAATACCGGGATACCCAGGTTGTTGGCTTCTTTGATCGCGATGTGTTCGTGATCGGCATCGATAACGAACAGTGCGTCTGGCAGGCCGCCCATGTCTTTGATACCGCCCAGGGAGTTTTCCAGCTTGGCCAGTTCACGAGTGCGCATCAGCGCTTCTTTCTTGGTCAGCTTGTCCAGGGTGCCGTCTTGAGACTGGATTTCCAGATCTTTCAAACGTTTGATGGACTGACGAACGGTTTTCCAGTTAGTCAGCATGCCGCCCAACCAGCGGTGGTTCACGAAGAACTGGTCACAGCTGTTAGCAGCGTCTTTTACCGCTTCGCTTGCTGCGCGCTTGGTACCAACGAACAGGATCTTGCCTTTACGGGAAGAGATCTTGGTCAGTTCAGCCAGAGCGGCGTTGAACATTGGTACGGTCTGCTCCAGGTTGATGATGTGAACCTTGTTACGAGCGCCGAAGATGAAAGGCTTCATTTTCGGGTTCCAGTAACGGGTCTGGTGACCGAAGTGAACACCAGCCTTGAGCATGTCGCGCATGGAAACAGTTGCCATGATTAAACCTCTATAGATTAATTGGGGTTATGCCTCCACGTATCCCATAACGCCGACCCTGGCGGCGACAAGTCACCTCAGGGCACCCCGGCGGATGTGCCGATACGTGTGTGTTATTTACACAAAATGAGTGCAGTTAAAGTATTTTCGGCCAATTCCTGCCTGGTCACAAGAACCAAGACACGGATCGCCGGCGCGCTTTATACCATAAACCCGCTGCCGACACCAACTTTTGTTGCTTTGCGCCGCGCGCCGGGAAATGAAATTTGGCAGCCCCCGGCCGGGCTGATACCATAAGTCACTGCTTCTTATTGTCGACGATAACGACACCTGCGGACGAATTTCATGGCAATCTCAATTAAAACACCTGATGACATCCAAAAAATGCGCGTGGCAGGCCGCCTGGCCGCCGAAGTGCTGGAGATCATCGAGCCGCACGTCAAACCTGGCGTGACCACCGGCGAACTGGACCGTATCTGTCACGAGTACATCACCAACGAACAGCAGGCCATTTCCGCCTGCCTCGGCTACCACGGCTTCCCGAAATCCGTGTGCATCTCGGTGAACGAAGTGGTGTGCCACGGCATCCCGAGCGACGACAAAACGCTGAAAGACGGCGACATCGTCAACATCGACGTGACCGTAATTAAAGACGGTTTCCACGGCGACACCTCGAAGATGTTCATCGTCGGCAAACCGACAATTCTGGGCGAGCGTCTGTGCCGCGTCACGCAAGAGAGCCTGTACCTGGCGCTGAAGATGGTCAAGCCGGGCATCCGCCTGCGCACCCTGGGCAAGGCTATCCAGCAATTCGTCGAAGCCGAGAAATTCTCGGTGGTGCGCGAGTACTGCGGCCACGGCATCGGTGAAGTGTTCCACGAAGAGCCGCAGGTGCTGCACTATGACGCCGACGACGGCGGTGTGGTGCTGCAGGCGGGCATGGCCTTCACCATCGAACCGATGGTCAACGCCGGCGATTACCGCATCCGCACCATGAAAGACGGTTGGACGGTAAAAACCAAAGATCGCAGCTTGTCGGCGCAGTATGAGCATACTATTGTGGTCACTGATAACGGCTGCGAGATAATGACGTTGCGCAAGGATGACACCATCCCCAACATCATTACGCACGAGATGTAAGCACCGCGGCGCACGCCGCGTGCAGAATGTCACCAGGCCGGCTTATGCCGGCCTTTTTTATGGGCTGCGCACTATGTCTGACAATCTCCTTCAAACGGCCGCGCCGATGCCGCCCGCCTCTCCCAGCGTCTACGGCGACGACGATCTCACCTGCCTGGTGCTGAAACAGCGGCTGGAGCAGTTCCAGCTGTGGCTGGCGGCGGCGTTCGACGCCGGCTCCAGCGCCGAAAGCCTGGTGGCGGCGCGCAGCGACTTCATCGATCGCCTGCTGCGCCGGCTGTGGACGTTTTACGGCTTCGAAGATATCCCGGAAACCGCGCTGGTGGCGGTCGGCGGCTATGGCCGCGGCGAGCTGCATCCGCTGTCGGATATCGACGTGCTGGTGCTCAGCCAGCGCCGACTGACGGAGCAACAGTCGCAACGGGTCGGCGAGTTCATCACCCTGCTGTGGGATCTCAAGCTGGAAGTGGGCCACAGCGTGCGCACCCTGGAAGAGTGCCTGTTGGAAGGGCTGGCGGATCTGACCGTGGCCACCAACCTGATCGAATCGCGCATGATCTGCGGCGACGTCGCGCTGTTCCTGCAGATGCAAAAGCATATCTTCAGCGACGGCTTCTGGCCTTCGCCGCAGTTTTTCCACGCCAAGATCAACGAACAGCAAGAGCGCCACCAGCGCTACCACGGCACCAGCTATAACCTGGAGCCGGATATCAAAAGCAGCCCCGGCGGCCTGCGCGATATCCACACGCTGCTGTGGGTGGCGCGTCGTCACTTCGGCGCCACCTCGCTGGACGAAATGGTCGGCTTCGGTTTCCTCACCCAGGCCGAGCGCAACGAGCTGAACGAGTGCCAAAGCTTCCTGTGGCGCATCCGTTTCGCGCTGCACCTGGTGCTGCCGCGTTACGACAACCGTCTGCTGTTCGATCGTCAGCTCAGCGTAGCGCAGCTGCTGCGCTACGAAGGTGAAGGCAACGAGCCGGTCGAGCGCATGATGAAAGACTTCTACCGCATGACGCGCCGCGTCAGCGAGTTGAACCACATGCTGCTGCAGCTGTTCGACGAAGCCATCCTGGCGCTGGACGCCACCGAAAAGCCGCGCCCGCTGAACGACGATTTCCAGCTGCGCGGCGATCTGATCGACCTGCGCGACGAAACGCTGTTTATCCGTGAGCCGCAAGCCATCATGCGCATGTTCTACCTGATGGTACGCAACCGCGAGATCAAGGGCATTTATTCCACCACCGTGCGCCAGTTGCGCCACGCGCGCCGCCACCTGAAACAGCCGCTGTGCACCATCCCGGAAGCGCGCGATCTGTTTATGGCCATCCTGCGCCATCCCGGCGCGGTGTCGCGCGCGCTGGTGCCGATGCACCGTCACAGCGTGCTGTGGGCCTACATGCCGCAATGGGGCAAGATTGTCGGGCAGATGCAGTTCGACCTGTTCCATGCCTATACCGTCGACGAACACACCATCCGCGTGCTGCAGAAGCTGGAGAGCTTCGCCGAGCCTGAAACCCGGCCGCGCCATCCGCTGTGCGTGGAGCTGTACCCGCGCCTGCCGCACCCGGAACTGCTGCTGCTGGCGGCCTTGTTCCACGATATCGCCAAAGGGCGCGGCGGCGATCACTCGATCCTCGGCGCGGAAGACGTGGTGGAGTTCGCCGAACTGCACGGCCTCAACTCGCGCGAAACTCAGCTGGTGGCCTGGCTGGTGCGCTGCCACCTGCTGATGTCAGTCACCGCGCAGCGCCGCGATATTCAGGATCCGACGGTGATCCAGCAGTTCAGCAGCGAAGTGCAGAGCGAGACCCGCCTGCGCTATCTGGTGTGTCTGACGGTGGCGGATATCTGCGCCACCAACGAAACCCTGTGGAACAGCTGGAAACAGAGCCTGTTGCGCGAGCTGTATTTCGCCACCGAGAAGCAGCTGCGCCGCGGCATGCAAAACAGCCCGGATCTACGCGAACGCGTGCGCCACCACCGCCTGCAGGCGCTGGCGCTGCTGCGCATGGACAACATCGACGAAGAGGCGCTGCACCGTATCTGGAGCCGCTGCCGCGCCGACTATTTCCTGCGTCACTCGCCGAATCAGCTGGCCTGGCACGCCCGCCATCTTCTGGCCCACGACTCCACCCAGCCGCTGGTGCTAGTCAGCCGCCAGGCGACGCGCGGCGGCACCGAGATCTTCATCTGGAGCCCGGATCGCCCTTACCTGTTCGCCGCCGTCGCCGGAGAGATGGATCGCCGTAACCTGAGCGTGCACGACGCGCAGATCTTCACCAACCGCGACGGCATGGCGATGGACACCTTTATCGTGCTGGAGCCGGACGGCAGCCCGCTGGCGCAAGATCGCCACGCGGCGATCCGCCAGGCGCTGCTGCAGGCCATCACCCAGCGGGAGTACCAGCCGCCGCGCGTGCGCCGGCCATCTTCCAAGCTGCGCCACTTCAGCGTGCCGACCGAAGTCACCTTCCTGCCGACCCACACCGATCGCCGCAGCTACCTGGAGCTGACCGCGCTCGACCAACCCGGCCTGTTGGCGCGGGTGGGCGAAGTGTTCGCCGATCTGGGGCTGTCGCTGCACGGCGCGCGCATTTCAACCATCGGCGAGCGGGTCGAGGATTTGTTTATCCTGGCCGACGGCGAGCGGCGCGCACTCGACCAAGAAACGCGCAGAAAGTTGGAGCAACGGTTGACAGAGGCCCTCACCCCAAACGATAAAATGTGATACAAGTAACTTTTTACCGACAACATCAGGAAAGAGAACAGCATGCAGCAATTACAGAACGTTATTGAAAGCGCCTTCGAACGCCGTGCGGACATCACCCCGGCGAACGTAGACACCGTAACGCGCGAAGCGGTAAACCAGGTGATCGGCCTGCTGGACAGCGGCGCCCTGCGCGTCGCCGAGAAGATTGACGGTCAATGGGTCACCCATCAGTGGCTGAAGAAAGCCGTGCTGCTCTCTTTCCGCATCAACGACAACAAGGTGATGGACGGCGCGGAAACCCGTTACTACGACAAGGTGCCGATGAAGTTCGCCGACTACGACGAAGCGCGCTTCCAGAAGGAAGGTTTCCGCGTCGTTCCGCCGGCCACCGTGCGCCAGGGCGCGTTCATCGCACGCAACACCGTGCTGATGCCGTCTTACGTTAACATCGGCGCCTACGTCGACGAAGGCACCATGGTCGACACCTGGGCAACCGTCGGTTCTTGCGCGCAGATCGGCAAAAACGTCCACCTGTCCGGCGGCGTCGGCATCGGTGGCGTGCTGGAGCCGCTGCAGGCCAACCCGACCATCATCGAAGACAACTGCTTCATCGGCGCGCGCTCCGAAGTGGTGGAAGGCGTGATCGTGGAAGAAGGCTCGGTGATCTCGATGGGCGTGTATCTCGGCCAGAGCACCCGCATCTATGACCGCGAGACCGGCGAAATCCATTACGGCCGCGTGCCGGCGGGTTCGGTGGTGGTTTCCGGCAACCTGCCGTCGAAAGACGGTTCTTACAGCCTGTACTGCGCGGTGATCGTCAAGAAAGTCGACGCCAAAACGCGCGGTAAAGTCGGCATTAATGAGTTATTGCGCACTATCGACTAAATTGAAATAGCGGGTGATTCACCCGCTATTTTTTTGTCTGCGTTTCGCTGGCAGTCACAGTCGCAGATCTCGCTTTCCGCCATAATCGCAGTCGTGGAATATAACGATCACATCTAAAGAGGGCGCAGTATGTACGATAACTTGAAGAGTTTGGGCATCAATCAACCGGAAGACGTCGATCGCTATAGCCTGCGTCAAGAGGCCAACAACGACATCCTCAAGATCTATTTCCGCAAGGATAAGGGCGAGTTCTTCGCCAAGAGCGTGAAATTCAAGTACCCGCGCCAGCGTAAAACCGTGGTGGCGGACAACGCCGGTCAGGGCTACAAGGAAATTCACGAGATCAACCCGAACCTGCGTTATGTGATCGACGAGCTGGATCAGCTGTGCCAACGCGATCAGGTGGAAGTGGATCTGAAGCGTAAAATCCTCGACGACCTGCGCCATCTCGAAGGCGTGGTGTCGCACAAGATTGCCGAGATCGAAGCCGATCTGGAAAAACTCACCCGCGGCAAATAATGCGGATCGGTTGACCCGCATCATCGCCAAGGCGCCCTTTCGCGGCGCCTTTTTACTTTACGATTGCAGCAGCGTGCCCCACTGCTCGACCCACGGGCAGGCGGCCACTTCCGGCTCCGGCTGTTCCATCGCATCGATCTCCAGCACTTCGCCAACGCGGGTGGCACCCTGCTCCTGCAGCAGCGCATCGAACGCGCGCCCGGCGCCGCAGAAGTTGTCATAGCTGCTGTCGCCCAGGGCAATCAGCCCATAGCGCAGCTCCGGCTGGTAGCCAACCTGGTCGCGAATGGCGTGGAACAGCGGTGCGATGCTGTCCGGCAGATCGCCCTGCCCGGTGGTGGAGGTGATCACCAGCGCGTAGTGCTGACGGTAAAACTGCCAGGCCTCCAGCGTGCCCTCTTCGAACAGTTTGACCTCATGGCCCTGCTCGCTGAGGATGTTTTGCGCTTCTTCCGCCACCAGCAGCGAATTGCCGTAGACCGTTCCCACGAAGATACCAACCTGAGCCATGGCTCCTACTCCCTTCATTACCTTTAAAAATTGTCAGCTATCCTGACCGTTAGCCGCGCTAAACTCAACCCCGCCGAGTTCAGGGAATAGCCCCGCCCAGCCGAACTGCGTCATCACCCCCTGCCAGTCTTCGTCCCAGCGCGCCGTCACCTGCAGCGGTTCGCCGGTCACTGGGTGCGTCAACTGCAGGTGGCTGGCGTGCAGCATCAGGCGCGGGCGGCCGAAATGTTGCGCCATACCGCGGTTCTGCCGCAGATCGCCATGCTTGCTGTCGCCGATGATCGGATGGCGCAGGTGCGCCATATGGCGCCGCAGTTGGTGCTTGCGGCCGGTTTCCGGCTGCAGCTCCACCAGGCTGTAACGCGCGCTGTCGTAGCGGCCGACGGCCACCGGCATCTCCACCTGCGCCAACGGCCGGTAGTGCGTCACCGCCGGCTGCGGCCCCTTATCGGCATCGGCATGTTTATCGGCGATTTTGTCCAGTTCCGCCGTCAGCGGATAATCGAGGGTCGCCCCCTCCTGCACGTAACCCCGTACCACCGCATGGTAGGTTTTCTGCACCTGATGTTGCTCGAACTGTTGCGACAGCAGGCGTGCCACCTCGCTGGACAGCGCCATCAGCAGCACCCCGGAGGTCGGGCGATCGAGACGGTGCACGGTAAAAACGTGCTGCCCGAGCTGATCGCGCACCGTCTGCATCATAAAGCGGGTTTCATGACGATCCAGCCAACTGCGGTGCACCAACCAACCCGACGGCTTGTTCACCGCCACCAGATGCTCATCCTGATATAAAACCTCAATCACATCGCTTTCCTCGCGTTAAAATTAATGGCTGCAGTAAAGTCAATGTGGCCTGAAGCTAGTGAAACCGCAGTGAAATCAACCTGATAGTGGTGCCATGCATTTACTACCGAGGTATCATAATTGACCTCATGCCGGATAACCACTCTATTCCACCCAGCCATTTGGCGGGTTTGCGCATTGAACATCGGTGCCGGAGGCATGAATAAAACAATGTCGAAAAGGGAAGTTCCCGACAGTGGGAACCTCCCGTTATAACGCCAACGCTCGGCGAGGCGCTGCATCTAATGCCGCATGAAATTACTGAGGGCAGACGTATTTTTTCGATAAATTGTTTATATCAAAAATCCCTTTATCGGAAAACTCAATGGCCATCATATGTTCGGTATTAAACTCGGTCCATTTTTCTCTCACCGGTGCTCCCTGATTAGGATCGCCGTTCTTAATAAAGTTACTTAAATAAGAAACAATATTATCTGATAGGCGTTGCTGTTCTTTGGTTAAGGCCTGCTTCACGCCGGTGGCGCCATGAAATCCGTCAAAGAAATAGATTAGCTCACTGGTGTGCGCCGCCAGATAAGGCCTCGACATCTTTGGTATGTATTGAGGCGCGGTCTTATCGTTAAACACGTAGGCATATAGCCTGTTTTTCTTGGCCATCTCGGCGTTGAACTGAAGGGATGGACAAATAAATTTATACTTTGTCAGATCGTCGCTCAGTTTTGCCGTAAAATCGGTGTTATCATCCGTTTCCTCTACGGAGGAGAATGATTTTCCGTATAAGGTCATCATCGACGCTGTATAGATTTGCTTGTCGATTTTCTTGCCGGCATCGTTTTCTATCACGCCAGCAAAGAAAGTCCCTTCATTATTCTGAAAACCATTGATAATATCAACCTTATTGACTTTTCCTTTCGCGATCGCCTCATTAAACGTATACGGAATGATATCGCCATCAATAGTAAATTGATCGTTATACAAATTGGATATTGCCGTTGTCGCTAGTTTGGCGACGGGCGTTTTCTTTAAGCAAGCCAGCTGCCCGTCCGGCGTGCCATCATCGCAGCCCACCGCTTTTGCCACCTCCAGACCGACCGCGTTGGCCTGCGCGATATTTTTTTGGTCCAGGTTATAAGAACCGCTTGAGATTATCGCTTTCTTAAATAACCCTGAGGACAGAGGGGAAACGATGTTTGCAAGCACGCTATGCCCTCCCGCTGATTCACCGAACAACGTGACATTGTCAGGATCCCCGCCAAAGCTGGCTATGTTGCGTTGAACCCATGACAAGGCTTTTTGTTGATCCAAAAGGCCATAGTTGATTTTCTTACTCTCATGGTTAAGCGCTGGGTGCGAGAAAAAACCAAAAACGCCCAATCTATAGTTTATTGTTACGACTACGATATCTTTCTTGATAAAATTAGACACGTCGTACTCATCACCCGACCCGGTTCTTAAGCCACCGCCGGGTATCCAAACCAAAACCGGCCGCTTTTTACCCTCATTGTCTTTTGGCGCGTAAACATTCAGGTAGAGGCAATCTTCCGACTGGCTTATTTTACTGAATCCGGCCAGGCTAACCGTCGTCGCACAGCTGTTGCCAAACTTACCGGCAAAATACACGCCCTCCATGACGCTTTTATTTTCCGGCGCTTGCCAGCGTTTTTCACCCACCGGCGGCTCCGCATAGGGAATGCCTTTGAATTGTAAATAACCCTCTTGCTCCAGGCCTTGGTACTTCCCGCTCGGGCTATTGACTATTTCGGTAAGCTTATACTCTATACCGGCATAGGAGGATACGGATAAAAACAACAATGACAAAGGAATGAGTTTCATATAATAACCTTGACACATAGACATTGGGTTATTCCCAGAGGAATTATGGCGCAGCATGTTCAACGCGGAGCATTCACCCCTCGCGCTACGATTTTTAAAATTCAATTGAAAATTTTGCTATTACGCGTCATCTACCCGAGAGATAAATGTCGCTGTATATAAAACTATTTATCATAGACACTAAGACGATAGATACCGCGCTCAATCATCATCTCTATTTGTTTGCTCAGAACGTTTTCCTTGTATTCCTTATGATTTCCTTGCGCATGGTTAAGGTAAATATTTTTGGGATACACTGGCTTTTCATAAATCAATTGCGCGCATTCGGTTCTGATATCTTTTAACCAATTGGTTACTGATGAATGCGTTCGATGATAACGCTGCGCCTCGATATCAATGACGGCATGCACGTAGCTTGAACCGTTGGTATCTTTTTGTTTACCAATAATCTTGCCTTTGTAATCAACGATCAATGAACTCCCACCACCGCAATCTATTGGGGCCAAAGAGTGGGGAAAGGTGTACACAGGGGCGATGTTCGGCGCGACGATATACAGGTTGTTTTCCAGTGCGCGAGCCCTGTTGGAGATTTCGAACATATCATTTTCGGTAAATGGCGTGGGCAGTGAAGCGCGATACACGACCTCTGCCCCATTCATCGCCAAACCGCGCCCATTTTCCGGGAAGTTCCCCTCCATCGCCATCATCACGCCCAGACGGCCAATTTCGGTATCGACAACAGGCCAGAAAGATTGCAGCGTGCGGCCATATTTCTCGACCCATTTGTCAAATAAGTCATGCGGTGATGCGGAACGCTCGCTCGGCAGCAACGCTGACATTTTATGGTGTCTGAGTATAATGTCGCCCTGAGGATTGATAACAAAGCCGACGTTGAACATGATGTCCGGCCAATCAGGCTCCCTGACTTTGGCCTGCGCCATAATGAAGAGATTATGACGTTGCGCCAATTGGCCGAGTCTTTCGGTCTCAGGCCCTGGAATATCAATAGCCCCATCTTTTAAAAACTCAACCATCGGCATATCCAATACTTCATCGGTGAATCCCTGAAGTGCGCCCTCAGGTAAAACCAGCAGGCGAACCGGGATATCCAATGCGCAAAGTGACAAGGCGCCGTTGGTCAATTCTTCGATATGGTCCAGATTCTTCGAAATATCCGCTCTTTTCTGAATGCCCCATGCGGTAGGGCTTAGTCCAATGACGCCATAAGGTTCTATCATAATCAACCACCTATGCATTATTGAGAAACTGCGAATGTTGCAGAACAAGGCCTATCCAGTATTGAAAAGCAGAGCGATTCACATAATCATACGGGATAGCTCACTTGCCATGTTATCAGCACACTGATAACTCACAAGGATTGAAAATGAAAAAGAACGTAAAAAACAGTAATGATATGTTTGATTGCGAAGCGGGAATTCTCGGCTACCTGCTGCGTAAAGCATCCGGCGCTTATAAACAAAAAATGGAAAAGGAATTAAGCCAATATCAAATAACCGCACCTCAATTCGTTATCATGAGCATTATTTCTAATTTTGAAGGGTGCTCTAATGCCGATTTAGCCCGATTGGCACTACTGACCCCTCAGACCGTCAGCTTAATACTCGTCAGATTGGAAAAACTCGAGCTCATCGAGCGTCTGCCGCACCCTCGTTATAAACGCGTTCAAATCATTAAGCTTTCCACACATGGCGAAACGCTTTTTGCATCCTGTGACAAGGTAATCAACAAGTTAGAGTCAACGCTGGAAGATGAATTTTCTGCAGACGAGATAAAAGTCATTCGCCGCTGGTTAGGGAAAATAATCAGTGAATAATGCCTAAGCGTTCCCTGTTAAACATTACCGGATTAGGTCGCAGCACGCTGGGTTGTTTTTATTTCCAGTGAAAGGGCGGGAAATATTGTTTCTCGAATCCCGGCATCAAAAAGGTAAAAATACCCACGGCGTGCTTATTCTTATCCATGATCCCCGCTGCCGTTCTCCCCGGTTATACAGGCATAACCGAGGCGCCCCAACCTCAGTTAACCCACTCGATGGTCACCAGCCGCGTATCGGCGCGGCCGCGATCGTCCACCGCCCGGATGCGGTAGCGCCCGTTGTTGATCGGCCGCCAGTCGATCGGCTTTTTGCTGGCGCTGCTGCCGAGATAGATATCGTCGACGAACCAGTACACCGTTTTGCTGTCGGCGTCCGTCACCGCGCTGAAGGCGATTTTATCCCGACCCTGCTGCGACTGACGCAGGGTATAGGTGGTGTTTTTCAGCGGTGAGGTGATGCGCGGCGCGTTGCCGCCGACGGCGATGCCGTTATCCTTGCAGCGATTAACCGGCGGCGTGCGTTTCGGTAGACCGGCCTGGGCGAACACGTTGGCCAGATCGGATGGCCAGAACTCAAAGACTTCGGTGCGGGTCTGCGCCGCATCATACGGCGGGCAAACGACCTCGCCGCTGTGAATATCCAGCACCACCGGCCGGTAAACGCTGTCGACTTTGATCGGCGACTTGCCGGGAATGAACCAGGTCTTGCCTTTTTGCTGGCACCACGGCGTCGGCAGATCGCCGCTGGCGAGGCAGATCTCCACCCGCCGCAGCCGTTTAGGGAACGGATGTTTCGGTTCTCGCAGGCCGGGGTAGCTGGCATTAACGCTGTCGATGATGTTGAAAAACAGCGGCGCGGCCGCTTCGGCGCCGACCAACGCATTGTTGCCACGCCCGTCGAAGTTGCCCTCCCACACCACCAACACGTAAGGGCCGAAAATCCCGACGCTCCAGGCGTCGCGGAACCCCCAGGAGGTGCCGGTCTTCCAATACACCGGCAACGCCGAAGAGCGCTGCGCCAGCGTGTCGCCCGGCCGCCGGTGCTGGCGCAGCATATCCAGCGTGATGAAACTGGCCTCCTCGCTCAACAGCCGCACCGGCGCCGATTCAGCCGCGTTAACCTGCATACGCAGCGGCCGCAGCTCACCGCGGTTCGCCAGCAATGCATACAGCTTCGCCAATTCCTGCGCCGTCACCTCGCCGCCGCCCAGCACCAACGACAGCCCGTAGTGGCTTTCGTTGGCCATATTGGCGACGCCGGTCAGGCGCAAAAACTGATAAAAGGTCGGCTGACGCAGCTGTGAAGCGACATACACCGCCGGAATATTGCGGCTGAAATTCAGCGCGTCGGTGGCGGTCACCGGGCCGAGAAAGCGCCGGTCGAAATTCTCCGGCGCATAGGCCCCGAACGACGAAGGCACGTCTTTCAGAATAGTCATCGGATGCAGCACGCCCTGCTCCATGCCCAGCGCATAGATGAACGGCTTCAGCGTCGACCCCGGCGAGCGTTTGGCGTTGGTGCCGTTCACCTGCCCCTGAATAGGGCGATTGTAGTAGTCCGCCGATCCCACCAACGCACGCACCCCCATATCGCGGCTGTCCACCAGCAGCACTGCGGCGTTCTGAATGCCGCGGCTGCGGTTGCGGGCGATAAAGGCATTGACCTGCCGCTCGACCAGCCGCTGCAACCCGGCGTCCAACGTGGTATCGACGCGGGTATCGCGCTGCACCAGTTGCTGCGTCTGCAGGCGCAGCTGTTCGATAAAGTGCGGCGCGATATAGGGTACTTGCTCAGGCTGGCGCAGCGCCAATGGCAGGCGGAACAGCGTTTGCTGGCTGGCGTCGGTCGGGTAAACCTGCTGCCAGCGCTGGAACAGACGATTGCGCGCCTGAGTCAATGCGGCGCCGAGCACGCCGGTTTTCGGCTCCAGACGGTAGCTGGGCGACTGCGGCAACACCGCCAGCGTCAGCGCCTCCGGCAGGGTCAAATCCTTCGGCGACTTGGCGAAATAGATCAGGCTGGCGGCGCCGATGCTTTCGATGTTGCGGCCGTAGGGAGCGTAATTCAGATAGGCTTCCAGGATATCGCGCTTGGAATAGCTGAGCTCCAGCTGCACCGCACGCAGCACCTGCAGCAGCTTGCCACCCGGCGTGCGGGTATTGAGATGCCAGCGCATACGCGCCAGCTGCATGCTGATGGTCGAACCGCCCTGCATCTTGCCGCCGGCGACATAGCTGCGCCAGAAGCCGCGCATCAGGCTGACGGGGTTAAAACCGGGGTTGTAGTAGAACCAGCGATCTTCGTGCAACAGCAGCCCGCGCACCGCCAACGGCGACACCTGCTCCAGCGGGGTCCACAGCCGGTAGCGATCGTCGTTGGCCAGCGTAATGCGCAGCAGCGCGCCGTGCCTGTCGTAATAGACGGAAGACTGCGGCAGCCCCTGCCACAAAGGCGGATGCGGCCACAGCCGAATCGCGCCCAACAGCAGCGTCAGTAAAAACACCGCCATCAAGCCGTTTTGCAGCACGCGCCCGGTCAGGATCTTCATACGCTCTCAGCATCCCGGCACCAGGCGTTGGCCTGGCGCCGGATACGGCCTAATCGTTGCTCGCCGGCACGACCACCAGCTTGCCGCCGCCTGCCGACATGGCCTGCACTTCACGGTCGTACATGGCTTCACCGTAGGCCGGTGGAACAATAAAGCTGCCGGTATTGGTGGCCTTGATTTGATAAACGAACTCCTGCACTTCGGTGCCGGCGCTACCGTAGATAATCACCCGATCTTCGCGGATATCGCTGTAGTCCGGCGCCCAGGTGGAGCCGGACGCGGCCAGCGGCGACTGCCAGCCGCCGCGATCGTCGCTCTCTTCACCGGCATCGGCCGGCTCCGGCGGCGTCTGCTGCACCACTTCGAACCCGCCCGGCAGCAGATCGACGATCGCCAGGTTGCTCTGCCCCTCTTTCGAGTTGGCGCGCACCTTCAGATGGACGTTGATCTTCTGCCCCAGCGTCACCTGCGTTACCGGCTTGCCCTGTTCGTCGGTGTAATCGCGAACGATCTCAATCCCGCGCGACAGCGCTTTTTGCGGCGCATTCAGGTCGTAACCGGCCTGCGTCACCACATACCAGGCCGGCGCGCTGCCGCCGTTGGTGAAGCGCACCGCGGTGGCATCGGCGTTGAATTGCCCCTGAACGAACAGCCCCTGCAGCTCGCTGATGCGCTGCGGCTCGCCGCCGGCTTTGCCTACCTGCACGATGCCTAATGCATCCGCATTGGCGGACTGCGCCGCCACCTGGGCCGAATAGCTTTCCAGCGCCAGAATGCTCATCGCGGAGGAGTAGGTGGTGTAACGCTCTTCTTTCAGCGCCTTGACCATATTCTCCAGCACCTGCGGTGGGATCGACGCCACCTTCTCCGGGAAGTGGCGGGTAATCAGATACAGCCGCGTCGCATCCTGCACCAGCGGATCAAAATAGTTCTGCGTCCACCAGGCGCTGTCATACGCCTTGCTCAGCTGCTGCCAGCTCGGTTGCAGCAGCGCGGCGGCTTCGTCGTCCATCTTCAACAGGCGATAGGAAGAAGCCAGATACAGCGCGCTCAGATCGGTTTTCCACCCCTCGCCATAGCGTTTTTGCAGCGTATCCTGCACCGCCGCCAGCGAGTTGGTGGTCACTTCGCCCTGCAGCGTCAGCAGGTAAACCGCCCAGCTGCGCAGACGCAGCAGATACAGATCGTCGAATCCGCTGGCCGCCAGCTCGCGCAACGCACCGTTGGCCTCGTCCAGCATGCCGTCCGGCAGGGCATAGCCCGCCGCTTTGGCTTCGAGCAGATACTGCACCACATAAGGCGTGACGAAAGGATCGGCATCCGGCGACGAACGCCAGGCGCCGATCGCCCCGCTGTCGTTCTGGCGGGCGCGCAGCACGCCCAGCAGGTTGCGCAGCTGCTTGCTGACTTCCGTCTGGCTCAGGCTGCTTTTCATCTCCGGATGACGGCTCTGCAGCATCAGCGGAATAGAGCGGCTGACGATCTGCTCGGAACAGTAATACGGATAATCCGCCAGGTATTGCGCCAGCCCGCTGGTCAGCACCAGCGGTGAATGAGATACCGTCGCCCGACGCTGGGCGAAAGCGTCGAACATCTGGCGCAGGCCGTCGACGTTCTGGCTGCCGCCGCTCATGCGCCCCATCACCGACTGGGTGCGGTACGGCGCCGCCGGCCGCACCGAGGTGCTGACGGTGCGGCGGCTGGCCTGGTCACCGTAACGGGCATCGAACACCAGTGGCGCATCGCCCAGCACGGCTTTGGCGCGCAGGCGGAAGGTGATCACGCCTTCGCGTTTTTCCGCCAGCGTCAGGCTTTGCGTCGCGTTGCCCACCACTTCCAGCTGCGGCGGCGGCGTCAACAGAACATTGACGGCCACCGACTGGCCGTTCAGCCCTTCAAGATTGTTGCTGACGCCCACGCTGACGTCGAACTCGTCGCCCGGCGCCACCATCGCCGGCACGTTTGGCGTCATGATGAAGTTGTCGCGCACCGTGGCGGCGGTTTGCGCCTTGCCGATTTTTTCCGGCGTCACCGAAATCGCCATGACGCGGATCTTGCCGTTGAAGTAATCAGGCACCGGATAGACGAACTGCTTCTCGCCGCTGACTTCGGTAATGCCGGACCAATAGGCCACCGGCTTGTCGCGCTTGCGCTTGAACGGGTTGAGATTGAGATCCAGCCCTTCGCCCGCATCGCCGCCCGGCGCCGCGGTCAGCGCCATCAGCTTGCTGAATTCCGGCAGGATCAGATCGAGGATCTGCGAGCTGCTCACGTTCAGTTCGCGTTTGCTGAAGAAGAACTCCAGCGGATCCTTCAGACGGTAACGCGCCACCTGCAGAATGCCCTCATCGACGGCGAACAGCGCCACCTGCTGCGGCGCATCGGTCTTGACCGTCATCGTCAGGTTTTCACCCGGCTTGATGACCTCCGGCGCCGTCACCTCGAGGCCGTTCTGGCGCGCCTTGGTGCTGATCTTGAACGGCATCACGCCATAGCTCAGCGGGCTCATGAAGATCTCGCTGGAGTTGATGTCGCGCACGAACTGCACGTTGATGTAGCCGTTGCCCTCCATGCCGGCCGGCACGCGGATCTTCTGCACCGAACTGGTGGTGTCGGTGTGGAACCACTGCCAGGCGTAAACCTTGTCCTTTTCGATGGTGATAAGCCCGCTGCCGGTATAAGGCGCGTTGATCGCCACCTCAATCTCCTCGCCGGGCTGGTACTCCGCCTGGTTCAGTTTCAGCTTCAGTTCGGCGTTGCGATCCAACGAACGGCTCAGGTTGGCGTTGCCGGCTACGCTGTAGGCGACGCGGTTAAGCGTCTTGCCCTGCGCATCCTCGATCACCAACACGAAGTCGCCCGGCTTATCGGTCGCCAGCCGCAGATCCGCGCCCTGCTCGCTCAGCGCCAGCGGCTGTTCCGACAGCTGCACTTCCTTCATCTTCGACTGGTATTTGTAAACGCCCGAATCCTGCTTGGTCAGTACCGAAATGTATTTTTGCTCTATCAGCACCTGTTTCAGGTTCGGCATGGCGATCTGTTTCAGGGCCGGATCGATGGCGATCACATTCAGATGCCGCTCCGCGTCGCGGTTGATATAGCCCAGATCGCCATCCGCCTTCACGCCGACCAGGTAATCGTAAGGCGAAACCAACGTGCGGGCGGTGGCCGCCACGGAACGCCCGCCGCCGGCGACGAACGCTTCCGACAACAGCTGTAGCTGATAAGTGGCATCGGCGTAGGATTTCAGATCGAGCGGAATATCGGCCGCGCCTTGTTCATCGGTGGTGCGATCTTCCAGCTCGGTTTCGAACCCGTCGCTGTTTTGCCGGTTTTCGTAAAACGCATAATCCGGGAAGCGATCGAAGTTCGGATACATCGGCCGCAGCGTCAGCCTGGTCGTCACGCGGCGATCTTGCGCCGGGGTGCCGAACAGGTTCTGCACATCGATGCTGGCCTTCAGCTCAGACGGCTTGACCCAGCCTTGCTGGCGATTCGGCGTCAACGCCAGCTTCACCTTCAGCTGATCCGGTTCGAACTCCTTCACATTGACCGCAGTGTGGCCGAGCAGCGTGGAGGTGTCGTTGTTTTTGCCGATCAGATACAGATAGACGTTCCACTCGCCGGTAGGCGAATTTTCATCGGTGGTATAGCTCAGCTCGTTAAAACCGCTGGCGCCCAGCGTCAGCGGCACAGTAGACATCAGCTTGTCGCGCGGATCGCGAATTTCGGCGCGCACCGGCACGCCGGCCAGCCCGATGCGCCAGTCGGCGGCGCGGGTGATCAAGCCGATGTTGAAGGTATCTCCCGGCCGATAGACGCCGCGATCGGAGAACAGGTAACTGCTGAGCGTGCGCGGATCGGTCGGCGTTTGTTCACCGGCAACGTCGAAGCGCGAGAAGTCCAGCCCGCGATCGTTATAGCTGCCGGTCGGCAGGAAGGAGACATCCCCCTCTTTCTCCACCAGGAACATCACCGGCTGGCGCTCATTGGTGTACACGTCGAGCGCCGGGAAGCGCACGTGGCCGTCGGCGCCGGTGGTTTGGCTGAGCAGCGTCACGCCGTTTTTAGCCACCACCGACACGGTAGCGCCGCTGACGGGCGCACCGCTTTGAATCGACTGCACGAAGACGTCGCGCGTCTTATCCTGCGAACTCTTGGCGACGATGCCCAAATCGGTCACCACCACAAAGCGCGAATCGCCGACGTCGGGCTGATCTTCTCCGGTGCTCTCCTCCGGTTCCTGCTCCTGCTCGTCGCCCGCCTCTGTCGCCGCCGGTTTCCGGTTCGGTTGCCATTCGGACAGCGTCAACAGGAACACTCCGCGATGGGAGCTGGCGTTGGTGGAGAGATAACGGGAGAGATCGATGCCCTGATAGTTCACTTCCCCCGGCCGCTCGTTGTTAAGCGCGGTCTGGTATTTGAAGTGTTCGGTAAAATATTCGTCGTTGAGCCGGTTGAATTCCGTGGACGAGTACTCCCGGCTTTTGAAGGAGACAATGTGCTGCAGCTGGCTCGGGATCACCCGCTTGATGTCCAGCCGCAGGCCCGCCACGTTGCGCGCCGCCACGCTGATCTGCTTGTCGCCGTTGACCGACAGCAGCGAGCCTTGCGACATGAACTGCAGCGATTTCGGGAACTCCGGCACTTCGACCACCCGGTAAACCTTCTTCGGCATCTTGTAACCGCCGACGGAGACCAGCTTGTTGTCGATTTCCAGCAGCACAAAGCGATGCGCCGGGGCTTCAAAACGGAAGCTGAACTGCGGTTGGTAGGCCTCCTCCGCCTCATTAAGCGTCAGCGGCAATGCTGTCGCCTGCGCCAGCACGTTTTTGCCGACGCTGTCGACCGTCCATTGATAGAAGTCTTCGGCATCATTGGCCGTCTCGGCATCGCTCGGATCGTGCTGCGGCAGCAGCCACGCCTTGGTGGCCTTCGCCAGCTCGGCATCCTTCACCGCATCGCTGAAACCGACCACCAGCGCACGCTGGCCTTTACCGCTGTCGGTGTCCACCACCTGAGCGCTGGCGTCGTTCAGCGCCAGGCTGTACAGCGTCGGTACCTGGACCCAGTTGCTTTTCGCCTCTTCGACCGCGTTGCCGGCCACCGTCGATTTAATGCCCTTGCCGACCGTCAGATGCACCGCACCGCCCTGATCCAGCGCCTGCAACGGCTCGGAATGCACCCAGGCGTTCAGTTTTTTCTCGTCATAGACCAGAGAGAAATTCAGCTTCTTCTCGGAGGTGGTGCCGCCTTCCTTCAGTCCCAGTGAAATCTGTTTTTCAAAGCTGGCGACATCGACCGGCGCATTGAACTGCAAATTGAAAATCGCGCTGCGTTTCTGCGCATCCTGCGGATCGCGGTAATATTCGGCCTGCCCCAGACGGTAGTCGAACGCAGGCACGGTGAAGGCATAGCGGGTTTTAGCGAGCTTGGTCTGCGGCGCCAGCAAGGTGGCGGGCTCGAGCGTCACGTCATATTTTGCGCCCATCGGCAGCGGTTTCTTCGGCGTGAACACCAGCGTCGACTCATTGTTCCACGCCCACTGCCCTTCCGCCGCCGGCTTGAGGGTGATGCCGGCGCTCACGGCTTTACTCACTGCGGTTATCGGCGCGACCGAGCCGCTGAAGCTCAGGCTCACCGTTTGCGGCGCCTGCCGGGCGGCGGCGTAATCTATCGGCGCGGGATTAGCCAGCTCGGCGCTGACCTCTTGAACCACCATTGGCGCCGGTTCGATGGGCTGGGGGCGGTTTTGCCACCAGTGCCAACCGTAAAACGCGCCGCCCGCGGCACCTGCCAGCAGCAGCAGGCCCAGACCGATCGCCTTCGGGTGTTTATCCACGCCGCTTTCGAGCCGCAGAAAACCGCGCGGCAACGCAGCCCACCAGGCCGGAGCGCGCCAGCTGAGGTTGCCGACCAGCGGTCTCAGCAGCCGCCCCAACAACGACAACACGCCCCCCAGCAGGCGGCACACGCCCTTAACCAGGGTAAAAGGTAAACGCAGGATAAACCTTAATAAATCCATTATTGCAGCACCTCATCATCCTAATGCAGCCCCCGGTCAACCGCCGCGGTTCAACCGAGCCGAAAGACGCCGTCGGCTCTCCTGCCCGGCATCCGCGCGAGTACTCTACACTGCCGGGCGGCAAAAATCTGCGCGCCGCCGGCGAATTACGGCTCTTTATTCAACATCAAATCCAGCTGCTGCAGCAGCACCAACAGCGGCAGGCTGCTCGGCTCACGCTCCTTCAACGCCTCTTCAAAATAAGGCGTGATGGCGAAGCGCGTCGGCAATGGCGCTGCGGCGTCCAGCAGCGCATACATGCGCGGCAGAAACACCCACTGCAACCAGGCTTCGGCCGACATGCTGTCAATGCAGAACGGCTCGGTGCTGGAGAAAGCCTCAGGCTCGGGCGGAGCGGCCTGCCACAAAGCCAGATCGCGCATGGATTGTTCAATCGCCTGCAAACTGCGGCGAACCTGATTATGTATACTCATCTGCATTCCCGATCTCTTTTCATCATGGTATCCAGCACGCTGGCTGAAAGGCGGCAAAGCATAGCATTTTTATAGCCCAAATTCGGCGCGCCTGAGGCCGGCCGCCGTTTTTATCTGGTGGCGCTCGCCGCCGCGCGGCACAATAGGCCCACCGAACTCACCACACAGATAAAGATTCATGTCCGTAATAACAGAGAAAAAAAACCACGCGACGCCCGGTAAGGCCATGCTGGCCTCGGTCACCGGTTATGCCATGGACGGGTTTGACCTGCTGATCCTCGGCTTTATGCTGCCGGCCATCAGCATCGAATTAGGATTAACCTCATCGGCCGCCGGTTCGCTGGTCACCTGGACGCTGATCGGCGCGGTGCTGGGCGGCGTGATCTTCGGCCACCTCAGCGATCGCTTTGGCCGCATCCGGGTGCTCACCCTCACCATCCTGATGTTTTCGCTGTTCACGGGCCTGTGCGCCGTGGCGCAGGGGTATTGGGATCTGCTGGCCTACCGCACCTTGGCGGGCATCGGGCTGGGCGGTGAGTTCGGCATCGGCATGGCGCTGATCGCCGAAGCCTGGCCGGCGGAAAAACGTAACCGCGCCTCGGCTTACGTCGGCATGGGCTGGCAGTTGGGCGTGCTAGCGGCCGCCTTCCTGACGCCGCTGCTGCTGGAACATATCGGCTGGCGCGGCATGTTTTTGGTCGGCCTGCTGCCGGCGCTGGCGTCATTCCTGATCCGCCGTACGCTGGGCGAGCCAGAGGAGTTCGTGCGGCAGAAAGACGCCGGACAGCCGCTCTCTTTTCTGCAGCGTTTGCGTCTGTTGTTTAAGGATCGCGCCACCAGCAAGGCCAGCATCGGCATCTTCATTCTCTGTTCGGTGCAGAACTTCGGCTACTACGGGCTGATGATCTGGATGCCGACTTACCTGGCGAAAAACTTCGGCTTTTCGCTCACCAAGTCCGGTCTGTGGACGGCGGTGACGGTCGTCGGCATGACCTTCGGCATCTGGCTGTTTGGCGTCCTGGCCGACCGCTTCGCCCGCTGGAAGATCTTCGTGCTTTATCAGGTAGGTGCCGTGGTGATGGTGATAGGTTACGCCCAGTTGAGCGATCCGATGCTGATGCTGTTCGCCGGCGCGCTGATGGGCCTGTTCGTCAACGGCATGATCGGCGGCTACGGCGCACTGATTTCCGATACCTATCCGGTACAGGCGCGCGCCACCGCGCAAAACATCCTGTTCAATCTGGGGCGCGGCGTCGGCGGGCTGGGGCCATTGGTGATCGGTGCGCTGGTGACGCAGGTGTCGTTTACCGCCGCCATCAGCCTGCTGGCGGCGATTTACCTGCTGGATATCTACGCCACGCTGTTCCTGCTGCCGAAAAAGCAGAGTGCAGGCGATACGCTGGGTGCAATTGGTTAGCGCTGGCGATAGATTAAGGCGGGGCGCACGCGCGGCGGGATAGAACAAAAAGTTGGGGGCACTGCGTTAACAGTGCCCCCGGTTCGTTTTATAGCTATCCCGCTACACAGCGTGCTCCCTGCTCAATCCTTGAAAACTTTTCCTGCGGCCATCCTGACCAAGTGGTCCTTGCATCATCCTGCAGCATCGTCCTGACGCGGTTCCTCAGCCTTCCTGACCCACCGACAGTCCTGTGCCGGCTCTCAATCTCCGTCCTGGAGGTGTCCCTGGTTTCTATCCTGAAACATCCTGGGCATCTCCTGACGCCATCCTTCGCTCTTGCCTGAGCGCATCCCTTTCTTCTTCCTGAAGCTGCATCATCCTGATGCTTTCCTGCTCCGCCGGTTCCATGCCGGTAACGATAAGATCGCTTAAATTCCCCGGAATCACAAGGGTTTGGGAGACATCTCACACTAAATTAACACTAAGAGTTATCCTAAAGAAATTCTAACCAATTGATCTGGATAACAATAATCTCATTGTTCGAAGCGAGGTGAAAAAAATTAAGAGCGATCTCTCACAGCCCGTGTGAGAGATCTCTTACACGATCGGCGGTGAATCCGACGCGCTTCAGTCCAGCACGGGGCGCAGCGCATCGAGGAAATTCCCCAGCGTCGCCGCCAACAGGGTGCGCTTATCGCTACCGAATTGTTCCAGCACGACGTTGCCGCTGACGTTGCACAGCGACACCATCGTCATCTCGGATTCGGTGGTCGCCAGGAAAAGGGTCGGCGACAGCTTGAGGCGCTTTTGCGTCACCAGATGACCGATCAGGTTCTCCTGCAGGCGGATGAAATCATCCTCGCTCCAGACCTGCAGCAGGCTCAGGCGATGCTCGCCAAACTGGGCGCTCATGTCGCCCGCGTATTGTTGCGTGTAGAAACGGTGCGCGTCCGGCTGCAAACGCAGCTCCAGCGCGGCCTCGACCTTCTCCAGCGTCGCCGCCGGCTCGAAAGGCTGCGGCAACCACAGCACTTCGTCCTCGCGGTTCTCCACGATGCAGGGCGACGGCACGCCGTACAGCGCCTGGCTGGCCGGCGCGTGGCCGCGCGCTTGCTGCCACAACTCGACATAACGTTGAGTGAATTCACGCAGAGCGTGCGATACATCATGGTCCATATTCTTTCTCGCATACGTTAAACTGGCGGCCATTGTACCTATCTCTGACCAAGGTGACAGCAGATGCGAAGCGCTGTTGCGCCACCTGGTCTCCTTTCGCCACCACAACGAGTTCCACGAGCAGTGCGTCGAGCGCATCTTCAACGATCTGATGCGCTATTGTCGGCCGCAAAGCCTGACGGTGTACGCCCGCTATACTCGCCGCGGCGGGCTGGATATCAACCCGTGGCGCAGCAATGTCGAGTTCACTCCCGGGCATGGCCGCCTGGCGCGCCAATAAGTGCGAAACATTGCTCAACAACTGAGCTAACGAGCGGTTTGTGTTGGTAAAAGCGCGGGGACGGCGGTAAGGTTAAAACGAGGCTGCGGCCGGGCACAGCGCCCGCTGCGCCGCAGCACGCCAACCATAACGAGATGCTGTTTTGCTGCGTATGGATTACTACCGCCCCGCACCGGGTGCAAAGGAGTTACCTTGATTACACACATCAGCCCGCTTGGCTCTATGGATTTATTGTCGCAGCTGGAAGTAGACATGCTGAAGCGCACCGCCAGCAGCGACCTGTACCGCCTGTTCCGCAACTGTTCGCTGGCCGTGTTGAACTCCGGCAGCCAGACCGACAACAGCAAACAGCTGCTGTCGCGCTATGAAACCTTCGACATCAACGTGCTGCGCCGCGAACGCGGGGTGAAGCTGGAGCTGGTCAACCCGCCGGAAGAGGCGTTCGTCGACGGCCGTATCATCCGCTCGCTGCAGGCCAACCTGTTCGCCGTACTGCGCGACATCCTGTTCGTGCACGGCCAAATCGCCAGCGCCGGCCGTTTCCAGCACCTGAACCTGGAAAACTCGGCCCACATCACCAACCTGGTGTTCTCGATCCTGCGCAATGCACGCACGCTGCACCTGGATGAAGATCCCAATATGGTGGTGTGCTGGGGCGGCCACTCGATCAACGAGAACGAATACCTCTACGCGCGCAAGGTCGGCAGCCAGCTGGGCCTGCGCGAGTTGAACATCTGCACCGGCTGCGGGCCGGGCGCCATGGAAGCGCCGATGAAAGGCGCTGCGGTCGGCCACGCGCAGCAGCGTTACCGCAACAGCCGCTTCATCGGCATGACCGAACCGTCGATCATCGCCGCCGAGCCGCCTAACCCGCTGGTCAACGAGCTGGTGATCATGCCGGACATCGAAAAACGCCTGGAAGCCTTCGTGCGCATCGCGCACGGCATCATCATCTTCCCGGGCGGCGTCGGCACCGCCGAAGAGCTGCTGTACCTGCTGGGTATCCTGATGAACCCGGAGAACAGCGAACAGGTGCTGCCGCTGATCCTGACCGGGCCGAAAGAGAGCGCCGACTACTTCCGCGTGCTGGACGAGTTCATCATGAACACGCTGGGCGACGCTGCGCGCCGCCACTACACCATCATCATCGACGATCCGGCGGAAGTGGCGCGGCAAATGAAGAAAGCCATGCCGCTGGTGAAGGAAAACCGCCGCAACACTGGCGACGCCTACAGCTTTAACTGGTCGATCCGCATCGCGCCGGATCTGCAGCTGCCGTTCGAGCCGACTCACGAGAACATGGCAAACCTCAACCTGTATCCGAACCAGCCGCCGGAGCAATTGGCCGCCGCGCTGCGCCGTGCGTTCTCCGGCATCGTCGCCGGCAACGTGAAGGAAAACGGTATCCACGCCATCGAGCAGTTCGGCCCGTACAAGCTGCACGGCGAACCGCAAATGATGAAGCAAATGGACAGCCTGCTGCAGGGCTTTGTCGCCCAGCACCGCATGAAGCTGCCGGGCAGCGCCTATGTGCCCTGCTACGAAATCGTAGCCTGACCCTCAATCCCGGGCGGCGTAACAGCCGCCCTGTTTTTTTCCGACCTGACAGCCCATGATGATACACCTACTGATTGTCGACGCCCTGAACCTCATCCGCCGCATTCACGCCGTGCAGGGCTCCCCTTGCGTCAGCGCCTGCCGCCATGCGCTGCAGCAGCTGATCCAGCACAGCCGCCCGACCCACGCGGTGGCGGTATTCGACGAGGACGACCGCAGCGACAGCTGGCGTCACCAAATTCTGCCGGACTACAAGGCCGGGCGTTCACCGATGCCGGAAAACCTGCAGCAGGAGATGCCGCAGCTGCGCGAGGCCTTCGCCGAGTTGGGCGTCGCCAGCTGGCATTCCCCCGGCAATGAAGCGGACGATCTGGCGGCTACGCTGGCGGCGAAGGTCGCCGGCGGCGGCCATCAGGTGACCATCGTCTCCACCGACAAAGGCTACTGCCAGCTGCTGGCGCCGAACGTGCAAATTCGCGATTATTTCCAGAAACGCTGGCTGGATATGCCCTTCGTGCAGCAGGAATTCGGCGTGCAGCCGCAGCAGCTGCCGGACTATTGGGGGCTGGCGGGAATTGGCAGCAGCAAGATCCCCGGCGTGGCCGGCATCGGGCCGAAAACCGCCGTGCTGCTGTTGCAACAATCGGGCAGCCTGGACGGGCTGTATCAGCACCTGGAGCAGGTGCCGGAGAAATGGCGCGGCAAGCTGGAACAGCACCGCGAGCTGGCCTACGTCAGCAAACGAGTCGCCACGCTGCGCACCGATCTGTCGCTGGACGGCAACCTGCAGCAACTGCGCCTGCCGATACAATAAGGGCGCTGCAAGCAGCGCCCTTCATCAAGCTTAACGCGATTAATCGCGCTCGTCGCGCCGGCCCGGCACCGCCGACCACATGCGGCGCACGTGCACGGTGATCTCTTCGCGGTCGTGATACAGCTGCTTGGCATGCACTTCGACGCTGATGCCGGCGGCGCCCAGCGCTTCGCGGATGCTCATCAGGTTTTGCGACACTTCCTCATAGCGCTTTTTCATCGGCAGCTTAAGGTTAAAGATCGCTTCGCGGCACCAACCTTTCACCAGCCACTGAATCATCAGGCTGGTCACCTTCGCCGGTTTCTCCACCATGTCGCACACCAGCCAGTAGATCTTGCTGCTGTTCGGCTCGAACTTAAAGCCGTCGGCGCGGTGATGCGTCACCTGGCCGGTTTCCATCAGGCTCGGCGCCATCGGGCCGTTATCCACCGAGTGTACCATCATGCTGCGTTTCACCAGCTGATAGGTCCAGCCGCCCGGGCAGGCGCCCAGATCGACCGCGTGCATGCCGCTGGCCAGGCGTTCGTCCCACTCGTCGGCGGGGATGAACACATGGAACGCTTCTTCCAGCTTCAGCGTCGAACGGCTCGGCGCATCGGCCGGGAAGCGCAGACGCGGAATGCCCATATAGAACGGCGAGTTGTTATTGCTGTAGGAGTAACCGACGTAGCAGCAGCCCGGCGCGATGAAGAACACGTGCACCACCGGGCGGGTCGGGTTCTCGCGCGCCATCAGCACCTTCTGCTCGCGCATCGCGGCGCGCAGCGGCACCGTCAGCTTGCGGCAGAATTTCATCAGCTCTTTGCTTTCGTTGGTGTCCGGCACTTCCACCCGCAGCTCGCCGCCGCGATCAACCACGCCGATCAGCATGCCGACGATCGGCGATACCCGATCTTCCGGCGGCAGATCGCGCAGCAGCTCGCCCACCACGATCATCTGACGGGCGAAAATCAGTTCGCGGAACGGAATTTCCCGCGCCAGCCGGTCGGCGTCATCCGGCTGGTAGCATTCGAACAGCACGTAGCCGCTGTGCTCTTTTACCCGCGCAAAGCCGTAAATCTCCAGTTGGGCGGCCTTGTCGGTGATCTCCGCCGCACACTCTTTCTCAAAACCGGGACGGCAGTACAACGCAATCTTATTCATGGCGCTCGGCCTTTTTCCTCAGACGCAAAGCGCCAATCAACATCAATATCCAGCCGATCAGGAAGCACACGCCGCCAACCGGCGTGATGTATACCCAAACCTTCAGGTGCGACAGCGCCAGACAATAGAGGCTGCCGCTAAACAACACGGTGCCGAGCGCCAGCAGCGCCCCGCTCCAGTAAAACCACAGGCTCACGCGGCGCTGCATCGCGACCGCCAGCGCCAGGATGGCCAGAGTGTGGAACCCCTGATACTCCAACCCGGTGCGGATCCAGGCCATTTCGTTGGCACCGAGCGTACCGCTCAGCACATGCGCGCCGAATGCGCCCAACGCGACAAACACAAAGCCGCTGATAGCGGCGAAAACCAGCATGGAACGGCTGCTCATCGTGATCTATCCCATTAAAAATCACCGGCCGCGGCAAGGCGGCGGCCGGCCTTATTGTTCGTAGCGGAAGCGGAACTTTTCTTGTTCGCTGGCGGCGCGCGCCAGGATCCACTGCCGGAAGGCGGCTATTTTACCCAGTTCTGCCTGGCTGTCATGACATACCAGATAAAAAGCGTTTTTGCTGACCAACACATCGTTGAACGGGCACACCAGGCGACCGGCTTCGATCTCGGTTTGCGCCATCACGTTGTTCACCAGCGCCACACCCTGGCCGTGCACCGCCGCCTGCACCACCATGGCGCTGTGGCTGAAGATCGGCCCCTGCTGCACGTTGATGTGCTGCAACCCCAGTTGGCGCGTATACGCCAGCCAGTCGCGGCGTGAAACGTCATGCAGCAAGGTATGATAAGCCAGATCGTCCGCGGTTTTCAGCGGATGATCGCCGGTCAGCAGGCTCGGCGAACAAACCGGCAGCAAATATTCCGCATACAGACGCTCGGCGCGCAGCCCCGGCCAGTTGCCGCGGCCGTAGAAAATCGCCACGTCGACATCGTCCGCCAGCTTGTCCTCTTCGCGGTCCACCGCCTGGATACGCACGTCGATGCCCGGATAAGCTGAGTTAAAGCCGGACAGGCGCGGCACCAGCCACTGAATGGCGAAGCTCGGCGGCAGACTGACGGTCAATGCCCCCTTGGCGCTGCGCGCCTGCAGCTTGCGTGTCGCCTCGTTGATCGAAGAGAAGATCTCCTTGATATCGAGGTAGTAACTTTGCCCCTCTTCGGTCAGCAACAGCGAGCGGTTGCGCCGACGGAACAGCTTCAGCCCGAGGAAGTCCTCCAGCGACTTGATCTGGTGGCTCACCGCGGCCTGAGTCACGAACAGCTCTTCCGCCGCCTTGGTGAAACTCAGGTGGCGAGCGGCCGCATCGAACACGCGCAGCGCATTGAGGGGAGGTAAGCGTTTAGACATTAAATTAGCTACTTTTGTGTAACATTAATCCGAATGATTCGGTGCCGAAAATCGGGCGGCTTTGTGTGGCAAGCCATCGGTAAACGCTAACGGCGTATTGCCATTAGTTTTTTTAATCCGAGCCATTATAATTTGTCCGTTGAGGATGCGCCAGCAAATACCTATAGTGGCGGCACTTCCCGGGCCGGAACGAAAAGGGAGTGGGTGTCGAGGACGCCGATGAACTTTTGGCTTGTGGTTGTGATGTTGTGTTTGCAAATTGTCCGGCGATTCCGGACATGGTAGCTAGGCTACTGTTTTTTCACTTCCTGTACATTTACCCTGTCTGTCCATAGTGATTTTATGCAGCACCGCAAAACTTGCGGTGCTTTTTTTTTTGCCTGACGATTACTGGTTGCTTTCAACCATCTCTTTCACATCGGCGCGGTTGATCTGCTGCTCGACGCCGTTAGCGTCTTTATAGCTGATCATGCCGGTGTCGTTGTCCACTTTAGGCTTACCGTCAGCGACAATGGTGCGTCCGTCATTGGTATGCATCACGTAGTTGCTGGAACAGGCGGCCAGGGTGAACGTAAGCATCAGGGCAGAGATAACTGCGGCTGTTTTCTTCATTGAGGACTCCTTTGTAGTTTTAAATGCTGATAAATACCTTTTATCTGTATAGATGCGATTAATTAGCGCACATTTAATAGCATAACAAACTTTCCCAATTTTGCCAGGCGATAACTCCTAATGGACGGGATCGCTTGTCTCAGACGGCAAAATAGGACAGGATCACCCATCGACTCAAGCCAGTGACAATCAGGGTATGACGCCTTTTAACCCCAGCCTTTTTCGCCAACAGTTTCCCGCGCTCGCGCAGGACGGCATCTATCTGGACAGCGCCGCCACCGCGTTGAAACCCCAGGCGGTGATCGACGCCACGCAGCAGTTTTATCGCGATGACGCCGCCACCGTGCACCGCAGCCAACATCGGGCGGCGCAGGATCTGACCGCCCGCTTCGAGCTGGCGCGCGGCCAGGTCGCACGGCTGCTCAATGCGCCGTCGGCCGATGACATCATCTGGGCGCGCGGCACCACCGAGGCGATCAACCTGGTGGCGCAGAGCTACCTGCGCCCGCGCCTGCAGCCGGGCGATGAAATCCTGGTGAGCGAGGCGGAACACCACGCCAACCTGATCCCCTGGCTGATGGTGGCGGAGCAAACCGGCGCGCACGTGGTGAAACTGCCGATCGGCGCCGACCGGCTGCCGGACCTGACGCAGCTGCCCGCCCTGCTCAACGAGAAAACCCGCCTGTTGGCACTGGGGCAAATGTCCAACGTCACCGGCGGTTGCCCGGATCTGGCGCCGGCAATCGCGCTGGCGCATGCCGCCGGCGCGCGCGTGATGATCGACGGCGCACAGGGCGTGGTGCACGGCCCGGCCGACGTACAGCGGCTCGACATCGATTTCTACGCCTTCTCAGGCCACAAATTGTATGGCCCGACCGGCATCGGCGCACTGTACGGCAAAGCCGAGCTGTTGGCGCAAATGGCGCCCTGGCAAGGCGGCGGCAAGATGCTGACCCAGGCGTCGTTCGACGGTTTTACCCCGCAAAAACCGCCGCACTGCTTCGAGGCCGGCACGCCAAACATCGCCGGCGTGCTGGGATTGGCCGCAGCGCTCACCTGGCTCAGCGAACAGGACATGGCGGCGGCGGAGCGCTACAGCCGCGAGCTGGCGGATCGAGCGGAACAGCGCCTGGCGCAGCTGCCGGGTTTTCGCAGCTTCCGCAGTTCCGGCTCCAGCCTGCTGGCGTTCGACATCGCCGGCGTACACCACAGCGACATCGTCACGCTGCTGGCGGAACAAGGCATTGCGCTGCGCGCGGGCCAACACTGCGCGCAGCCGCTGATGGCGGCGTTAGGCGTCAGCGGCACGCTGCGCGCGTCGTTCGCCCCCTACAATACGCAGCAGGACGTCGATACGCTGGTCAGCGCGTTGACTCACGCCCTCGATCTGCTGGCCGACTAACTTGACTCCCGGAGACGCTATGCTCGCCCCCCATCCTTTTGGCCGAGAGGTCACCGCCGACGCGTTGATCGCCACCTTCAGCGCGCTGAAACAGTGGGAGGACCGCTACCGCCAGCTGATCATGCTCGCGAAACGGCTGCCGCCGCTGCCGGAAACCTTACGCAGTGAAGAAATGGAATTGAGCGGTTGTGAAAACCGCGTCTGGCTGGGACACCAGTTGCTGGAAGACGGCACGCTGCATTTCTATGGCGACAGCGAAGGGCGCATCGTGCGCGGCCTGCTGGCGGTGCTGCTGACCGAAGTGGAAGGGAAAACGCCGCAGCAGATCGCCGCATTGGATCCGCTGGCGCTGTTCGACCGGTTGGCGTTGCGCGCTCAGCTTAGCGCCACGCGCGCCAGCGGCCTGGCGGCGTTGGCCGCCGCCGTGCAGGCGATCGCCGCCCGTTACGCCTGACGCGCCGCCTTCGCCAGCATCTTTTTCAGCGCGTGCGATACGGCGACGAAGCCGAAGGTGGCGGTGACCATGGTCGCCGCGCCGAAACCCGCGCTGCAATCCATCCTTTTTGGCCCTTCCGCCGTGCTGCGCGAAGCGCACACCGAGCCGTCCGGCTGCGGATAAACCAGCGGCTCGCTGGAGAAGACGCAGTCGATGCCCAGCTTGCCCTTGCCGTTCTTCACCACGTTGAAATCGTGTTTCAGCCGCTCGCGCAGTTTGGCGGCCAGCGGATCCTGAATGGTCTTCGCCAGATCGGCCACGTCGATTTTAGTCGGGTCTATTTGCCCGCCGGCGCCGCCGGTGGTCACCACCGGGATCTTGAAACGGCGGCAGTAGGACAGCAGCGCCGCCTTCGGCCGCACGCTGTCGATCGCGTCGATGACATAGCTGAAGTTATGGTCCAGCAGCTCGGCGACGTTGTCCGGGGTGATGAAATCATCGATGCAGGTCACCCGGCATTCCGGGTTAATCGCCAGGATGCGCTCCGCCATCACCTCGGTTTTGGATTGCCCGACATGCTGACGCAATGCGTGGATTTGACGATTGGTATTAGTGACGCAGACATCATCCATGTCGATCAGGGTGATGGCGCCGATGCCGGTGCGCGCCAGCGCCTCAGCCGCCCAGGAACCCACGCCGCCGATGCCGATCACGCAGACGTGCGCCTGCGCGAACACCGCCAGCGCCTGCTGGCCGTACAACCGCGCCGTGCCGCCGAAACGCTGCAGATAGGCTTCCGAATAAGCTGTGCTCATAACGCTTTAATTACCTTCGTAATGCAAATGATAAGGGCCGGAAAATCCGGCCCTTGCGGGTCAATCTTTTCACGCCGCGTGCGTTTACCGGGTGGCCAACAACGAACCGCCGCCGTTTGACTGATTGGCGCTGAACAGCTGGCCGCCGCCATTGTTCTTCAGCACCCAAACGCGGCCGTAGTGGTTGTAGTATCCCGCCGAGTGGCCGGCTTCCGGCCCGATGCCCTGATACATGTCAAAATGCTGGCCCTTGATGGCACCGCCAACATCGAGCGCGACCATCAGGCGCATCTCGTATTTTCCCGTGAATTTACCCTTGTTGTCCAGCAGCGGCACTTCGGCCAGCAGCGTGGTGCCCGCCGGAATCAGCGAACGATCGGACGCTACCGAGGCTTTGGCAACCAACGGCACCGCGCTGGCGCCCTTCACCGGCGCAAAAGCTTCTGGACGGAAGAACACGAACGACGGGTTTTGTTCCAGCAGCTCACGCACCTCTGCGGCGCTGTGGGTATCCGCCCACTGACGGATCGCCTGCATCGACATGTCCGCCTTGGCCACTTCGCCGCGATCGATCAGCACCTTGCCGATGCTGCGATAGGCGTGGCCGTTTTTGCCGCCGTAGCCGAAGAACACCAGCGGCTGACCATTGCCATAGTCGACGTAGCCGCTGCCCTGGACTTCCATCATGAAGTTGTCCATCAGCGAGTTGGTGTAAGCGATGATATAGCGATCGTCGAGCGCGCCGGAATAGATGCCCGCGCGATCCGGCAGGCGCCCCCTGCCCTTCGGCGGCATGCGGTACAGCGGATAGCGGAACTCGCCCTGCTGGGTATAGCGCGCCTGCACCACCGGCGTGTAGTAGCCGGTAAACTGCACGTTGCCGTAATTGTCGACGCCTTCCATCTGGTAAGCGCTGAGGCCATACTGGCTCAGCATGCGCGTGTCGGCGCCGGACGCCATCCAGCTTTGCACCGCCTGATAAGTGCTGTTGTTGCGATTAAACAGCGAAGGCGACGCGTACTTGATCTCCATCAGCTGATCAGAATAATCCTTGGCGTTGACCGGCGAACCTTTGGCGTTGGGCTGATTGACCAGCTCCAGCGATTGATCCAGACGGCCGTCTTTATATTGCTGACCCCGATCGGTCGGCTTGGACGAACAGCCCGCCAACACCGCCACCATCAACCCGCCAAGCAGGTATTTGCCCCAACGTCCTTTCATCGCGCACACTCTCAAACTGATATGATCTACCGGCTGAACGATAACAAACGCTCATTGATAAAGGAATCGCTGCAAATAAAAAAACCCGCACGGAGGATGGTGATGAAAAAGAAGGCAAATTGCGGGCAAATTCAGCAGAAAAACGGGTTTAGGGCAATAAAATGCAAAAAGGGTTTGCAACAAAACGCATGGAGAGTATAGTGCGCATCCATCGGACGCGGGGTGGAGCAGCCTGGTAGCTCGTCGGGCTCATAACCCGAAGGTCGTCGGTTCAAATCCGGCCCCCGCAACCAACCGATGCCGCATTGGCGGTATTTTTCGTTTGGTTTCGATAACAAAGTATTACACGGACGCGGGGTGGAGCAGCCTGGTAGCTCGTCGGGCTCATAACCCGAAGGTCGTCGGTTCAAATCCGGCCCCCGCAACCAACCGAATGTCGTACCAGCGGCATAACATGAACGGTGGTTTCGTAGTAATACAGCATCAAGACGGACGCGGGGTGGAGCAGCCTGGTAGCTCGTCGGGCTCATAACCCGAAGGTCGTCGGTTCAAATCCGGCCCCCGCAACCAACTCTTGATGACAACAGATAAGCACCCTGACGGGTGTTTTTTTGTATCTGCAATCCGCGAAAATAGCCGGACTCGCGCCCGGCCCTGCCGTTATCGGCTCGCCAACGCGCCGCCGTTGGCGAAATAAGCCTTAATACCCGCCAGAATCGACTCCGCCACCTGCTGTTGGAAATGGCTGGTGCGCAGCTTGCGCTCCTCTTCGATGTTGCTGATAAACGCCGTCTCCACCAAGATCGACGGGATATCCGGCGCCTTTAACACCGCAAAACCGGCCTGATCGACGCGATTCTTGTGCAACCGGTTGATTTTGCCCATCCGATTCAACACTTCCTTGCCGAACTTCAGGCTGTCGTTGATGGTCGCGGTCTGGATCAGATCGAACATGGTGTGGTCGAGATAGCGGTCGCCGCTCTTGCTGACGCCGCCGATTTGGTCCGACGCGTTCTGTGTCTGTGCCAGGAACTTGGCCGCCGAACTGGTGGCGCCCTTGGTGGACAACGCGAACACCGATGAACCGCGCGCCGCGCGGCTGGTAAAGGCATCGGCGTGAATCGAAACGAACAGGTCCGCACGCTGCTTGCGCGCCTTGGCGACGCGCACCTTAAGCGGGATAAACACGTCTTCGTTGCGCGTCATGAACACCTTCATGTTCGGCTCGCGCTTGATCATGGCGCTCAGCTTGCGGGCAATCTGCAGCACGATGTCTTTCTCGCGCGTCTTGTACTTGCCGATCGCACCGGGATCTTCGCCGCCGTGGCCAGGATCCAGCATGATGACGATTGGCCGATCGCGCCCCGCCTTGCCGGCCTGCGGCGCTTCCGGCGGCAGCGTGCGCTCCAGATCGCCCTTGTTGTAATCTTCCAGTAACGCCAGTAGCGGATCATACTCCTCACCGCCGCTGCCGACCTTGGTCGGATAGAGATCCATCACCAGACGGTTGCGATACTCCGGCACCGGCGCCAGCGTGAAAATATGCGGGCTGACGCTTTGTTTGAGCTCCAGCACCAGCCGCACGGTATTCTGATCAAACTGGCCAACGCGCGCCTGCTTGAGATAAGGATCGTCGGCGCGCACCTGCCCGGCGATGCCTTTCAGCACGCTGTTGAGGTGAACGCCTTCAATATCCACCACCACGCGATCGGGATTGGTCAGCGCAAACTGCTTGTATTTGAGTTCGACGTTGGATTCCAACGTGACGCGGGTATAGGTGGAGGATGGCCAGACGCGCACGGCGATCACGTGCGATGATGCGGCGAAGCCCGTACGACTCACACTCAGCAACCAGCTGGCGGCAACGCCCTGTAATAAACGACGGCGGCCCAGATTGTGATTAGAGTTTGGCATGCGGCTCCGGCAGTAATAGCTGTTTACAACAGATGAAAAAAACACCAATGAAATGGGGATGCCGAAAACTTTAACCAATCATTCCAGCCCTGTCATCAGAAAATCTTTTTATGGTTTTTCAATTTATTAACGATTTAGCGCCCTTAGCGCACTCTTCATGACGATTTCCCACTTGCCATCGGCACAATAAAAGAATAAAAATACAAAAATACCGTATAAATATGCAAAGAGGTTTGGCCGTGAAGGAACGTAGTACAGAGCTGGTGCAAGGATTCCGTCACTCAGTCCCCTATATCAACGCCCACCGCGGCAAGACGTTTGTCATCATGCTCGGCGGGGAAGCCATCGAACACGAGAATTTCTCCAACATCGTCAACGATATCGGGTTGCTGCATAGCCTGGGCATTCGCCTGGTGGTGGTTTACGGCGCGCGGCCGCAAATCGACGCCAATCTGGCTCAGCATAACTATGAGCCGATCTACCACAAACACACCCGCGTGACCGACGCCCATACGCTCGAACTGGTCAAGCAGGCTGCCGGCCTGCTGCAGCTCGACATCACCGCCCGGCTGTCGATGAGCCTCAACAACACGCCGTTGCAAGGCGCGCATATCAACGTAGTCAGCGGCAACTTCATCATCGCGCAGCCGCTGGGCGTCGATGACGGCATCGACTACTGCCACAGCGGCCGCATTCGCCGCATCGATGAAGACGCAATCCACCGTCAGCTCGACAGCAACGCCATCGTGCTGATCGGCCCGGTCGCGGTTTCGGTCACCGGCGAGAGCTTCAATCTGACGTCAGAAGAAGTGGCTACCCAGTTGGCGATCAAACTGAAAGCGGAAAAAATGATCGGTTTCTGCTCCTCGCAGGGCGTAACCGATGCCGAAGGCAATATCCTTTCCGAGCTGTTCCCCAACGATGCGCAAAAGCGCCTTGAAGAGCTGGAGGAAGGCGGCGATTACCATTCCGGTACCGTGCGTTTCCTGCGCGGCGCGGTGAAAGGCTGCCGCAGCGGCGTGCGCCGCAGCCACCTGATCAGCTATCAGGAAGACGGTGCGCTGGTGCAGGAACTGTTCTCGCGCGACGGCATCGGCACCCAAATCGTGATGGAGAGTGCCGAACAGGTGCGCCGGGCGACGATCAACGACATCGGCGGCATCCTGGAGCTGATCCGGCCGCTCGAGCAGCAGGGCATCCTGGTGCGTCGTTCGCGTGAACAGCTGGAGATGGAGATCGACAAATTCACCATTATCGAACGCGATAACCTGACTATCGCCTGCGCGGCACTGTACCCGTTCCTGGAGGAAAAAATCGGTGAAATGGCCTGCGTGGCGGTGCATCCCGATTACCGCAGCTCTTCGCGCGGCGAAATGCTGCTGCAGCGGGTAGAAAACCAGGCGCGGCAGATGGGGTTGAAGAAGCTGTTCGTGCTGACCACCCGCAGCATCCACTGGTTCCAGGAGCGCGGATTCACTCCGGCGGAGGTCGACGTGCTGCCGATGCAAAAACAGGCGCTGTACAACTACCAGCGCCGTTCCAAAATCCTGCTGGCCGATCTGTAATCCCTGCGGGCGCGGCCGTTCCTTGCCGCGCCCTTTTGCCGCTTATTCCGCTGTCTGCAGCCGTTCAGCCAGCCCGCTGCGACGCTGGGTCGGCGTGCGAATGGCCCGCAACAGCACCGCCTCCGTAGCGTACAGCGAGAGCTGCTTGCGCGCACGGGTGATCGCGGTATAAACCAGCTCGCGCGTCAGCACCGGCAAGAAGTGATTCGGCAATACCAGGACCGTATGGTCAAACTCCGATCCCTGGGACTTGTGCACCGTCATGGCATAGGCGGTTTCATGCGCCGGTAAACGGCTCGGCTGCACCGATTTGATGCTGCCGTCCGGCAGTTGGAAATGCACGCGCAGTTCCCCCTGTTCATCCGGCAGCGTAATGCCGATATCCCCATTGAACAGCCCCAGCGCGCTGTCGTTGCGGCCGATCATCACCGGCCGCCCTCGGTACCAGCGGCCGAGCACGCCCGGCTTACGGTCGATCAGACCGGCGCGCTGCAACCCGAGCTCAATGCGCTCGTTCAGGCCGGCGACGCCGAACGGCCCTTCACGCAACGCGCACAGCACCTGGAAACGGCCAAAGGCCGCCAGCACCGTCGCTGCGTCCGCGCCTTCGGCGGTCAGCCGTAGAGAATCGCGATAGCCCGCTACGCAGGCATCCAACAGCGCCTGATACTCTTCACTCGTCGCCAGCGCATAGCCCGCGACATCGCCGAAACTGCCCTTTAGTGCCGCCAGCGCGCGATCCCCGGCACCGGCGTTAACCGCCAACGCCAGTTGGCCGATGCCGGAGCGGGCATCGAAGCGATAGCTCTTGCGCAGCAGGCATAGGCTGTCACGCACCGCCGCTTCTGCGTCAGCCTGCTGCCCTTTGATCGCACAACCGGTCAGGCGGCTCAGCTCTGCCGCGCGCACATCGCTGTATCCCTGCTCGGCAAAACGGCAAATGTCCCCCAACACCGCACCGGCCTCCACCGAGGCCAACTGGTCACGGTCGCCAAGGAAAATCACCCGTGCCTGGTCGGGCAGCGCGGCAATCAGGCGCGCCATCATCGGCAGATCGACCATCGAGGCCTCATCCACCACCAACACATCCAAATGCAGCCGGTTGCCGCGGTGATAGCGCATGCGCTGGCTGTTCGGCTGCGCCCCCAACAAACGGTGCAGCGTCGCCGCCTCGGTCGGGAACAGCGCCTGCTGCGCCGGGGCCAGCGCCAGCTGGCGGCTGGCGCTGCCGAGCGACTCCGTCAGGCGCGCCGCCGCCTTGCCGGTCGGCGCCGCCAGCTGAATGCGCAAGCGAGCGCTTTCATCCAGCTGTACCAGCGCCGCCAACAGTTTGGCGACGGTGGTGGTTTTACCGGTGCCCGGCCCGCCGGAAATGACCGCAATACGCCGCGTTGCAGCCACCGCTGCGGCGATTTTCTGCCAGTCGGGCTCGTCGCTCGCCGCGCCGAACAAGCGATCGAGAATGGCACGCAGCTCCGCCTCCGGCACCGCCAGCGATTCGCCTTCACCACCGATAAACGCCGCCACTTCACCTTCGTTTTGCCACATGCGCTGCAGATATAAACGCGGCCCGCGCAGCACCAACGGCGTAGCGCCGCTGCCGTCTCCGACCGCCGCACTGGCCGCCAAACGCTGTTGCCAACGCGCGCTATCCGGTCGCCCGGCGGTTTCCCACATCGCCAGCGCCAGCGCCGGCTGGCGCCCTTCAAACAGGGTGTCCGCCTGCAGTTGATCCAGCATCAGGCAGACGTGACCGGCCCCTGCCTCTGCGCTCAGGCAGGCAGCGGCCAGCAAAATATCGGGTTCGTCTTCGCTCGCCACCACGCGGGCAAACTGCACGTCCAGCGGCCGCAGCGCGCCAAGCGCCACCGCCTGCTCCAGCAGTGCGATCATGATTCTTCCTCCGCCGCCGCAGCTTCGCCGCTGAACAAGCGATCCATTCCCGCCACCAGCTCAAACTCGGGGAGACAGGTGAAAATGCCGTTGCCCGGGTGCGCCGCATCCACGCCGCGCAGGAACAGATAAATCACCCCGCCGAAGTGGCGCCGGTAATCATAATCCGGCAGCCGATGACGCAGATAGCGATGCAACGCCAGCGTGTAGAGCTGGTATTGCAGATCGTAACGATGCTCCGCCATCGCCTGCTCCATCGCCGGCCGGGTATAAGCGCTGCTGTCTTCCCCCAGCCAGTTGGACTTGTAGTCCAGCAGGTAGTATTTGCCCTGCCAACAGAACACCAGGTCGATAAAGCCTTTCAGCATGCCCTGCACCTGATGGAAATCCAGCGCCGGGCAGCGAGCGGAAAGCGGATCGTAACGCTTCACCAGAGCATCGAGCTCCTGCGCCTGCAACAGCCGGTTAATCGGCAAATAGAACTGCAACTCCGCCTGCTTGTGCTGCGGCGTTAGCGCCGCCAGCGTCACGCCGCTGCCATCGAGCGGCGTGTTGAGCAACACCTGCATCCACGTCAGCAAAATCGGCTGCCAGTGTTCAGCGAACCCTTGCTGTTGCAGCTGTTCCAGCAGCCACTGTTCGTCGAGCGGCTGGGTGAAGTCCAGCGTTTCAAACAGGCTGTGCAGGAAGGTGCCGGGCGTCGCGCCGCGCGGGAAAGTATGCGGTGTAAGCGCTGGCTCACTTTCTTCCCCCCGCTCGCCGGCGGCGTCGATATCCAGACGCGGCAGCAGATCCTGCATCAGGCTCGCGCCGTGCTGCTGCAAACCGGTATAGCTGGTCACCCGCCAAAAATCCTGGATCCGCCGGGTAAAGCTTTTCGCCGCCAGCGCTTCGGCCAACGCCGTCTGGGGCTGCCAGGGCACCTCGTCCGGCGATTCAACCAGCGACAGCGCAATGCCGCCACCCGCCAATTGCTGCAGGCGCTCCTGCAGATACACGGCGTCGCCGGGCTGCCCGCCCTGCACCAGATAACCCAATGCGCTGCGGTGCAGATCGGTATCGCCCTGCTTCTTGCGCGTGCCCTGGAACAACGGCGCGATGCCGATGCTGCAGTGGTACACCGAGCGGGTCAGCGCCACGTACAGCAGACGCAGGTCTTCCGCCAAGCGCTCCTCCTCCGCCCAGGCCTGGCTCTCTTCATTGGCATCGAGATCCAGCAACGCCTGGAAACTGTGGCGATCGTGATACAGCGCCTGCTGCTGCTGGCGGAAATTGCCGACGAACGGCAACCACACCAGATCGAACTCTAGCCCCTTGGACTTGTGAATAGTGATCACCTGCACCAGATGCCGGTCGCTCTCCAGCCGCAGCTGCTGATTGTCGGACTGGCGATTGGGCTGGGCGATCTGCTGCGCCAGCCAGCGCACCAGCGCATGCTCGCTGTCGAGCTGCGCCGCCGCTTCCTGCAACAGCTCTCCCAGATGCAGCACATCGGTCAAACGCCGCTCGCCGCCGGGGCTGGCCAACAGGTTCTCCGCCAGCTGGCGCGCTTTCATCACCTCGCTCAGCATCGGCAACACGCCACGGCGCAGCCAAAGCGTGCGGTAATTATCGAATTCGTTAACCAGCGCGTCCCAGGCGCGCTCATCGCGGCTCAGGCCGTCCAGCGTCGGCGCATCCAGCCCCATCAGCCCGGTGGCCATAGCGCTGCGCAGCGTGCGTTCCTGCTCCGGTGCCAACACCGCCTGCAGCAACCACAGCAGGTCTTTGGCTTCCGGGGTGTCGAACACGCTGTCGCGGTTGGACAGGTAGACCGACGGAATGGACAATGCGCTTAGCGCATCACGCACCAACGCCGCTTCATTCCGGCTGCGCACCAGCACCGTAATATCGGAGGCTTGTACTGGCCGAGATTCCTTGCCGCCATGCAGCCGAGCCAGCCCCTGTTGCCCGGCGCTAAGCCAGTCGCGAATTTGCGTGGCGCACAGGCGCGCCATCAGCTGTTGGTAATCGCTTACACCCGCGCCTTCCCCCTGCTGCAGCCAGAACTGCATCGCCGGTTGCAGCTTGCCGTGCAGCTCAAACGCCAGCCCTTGGTTCTTTTCCGCCGCGTTGACCTCGATAAAGGGGATTTGGCCGAACAGGAAAGGTTTTTCTACCTGAGAAAACAGGTGATTGACGCTGGCGACCATCGACGGCGACGAGCGCCAGTTGGTCTCCAGCGTATAGTGGGCGCTCACCTCTGAACGCGCACGCATGTAGGTGAAGATGTCGGCTCCGCGAAAGGCGTAAATAGCCTGCTTGGGATCGCCGATCAACAGCAGGCCGCAATCGGGCCGGCCGACGTAAAGCTTTTGGAAAATACGGTATTGCTGCGGATCGGTATCCTGGAATTCATCGATCATCGCCACCGGGTAACGCTGGCGGATCGCCTGCGCCAGCTGTTCGCCACCGCCGCTTTGCAGGGCGCCGTCCAACCGGCTGAGCAGGTCGTCAAAACCCAACTCGGCGCGCTGGCGCTTTTCCTGCTGAATGGAGGTGCGGATTTCGCTGAGGGCACGCGCCATGATTAAATCACGCAACGTCAACGGCTCATCGAACAGCTCGTCGATCGCTGTAAACAGCGCATGGCGCGGCGGTTCGCCTTTCTTGGTCTTCTCCAACAGCACCGACTGGCGAAACTTGTCCAACTCCTTCGGCAACTGGTAATCCTGGGTTTCCTGCCCGCTCCATTCGCCGACCTTGTTCAGCCAGTTCGGCAGGTGCTTGCTGCTGTAGCTGCGCTTATCGACGCCGGACTGAGCGATCAATGCCTCCAGATCGCCCGCCGCCGCCCGCCATTGCGCCTTGATGGCGTCGATGCGCGCAACGATCTGCTCATGGCGCATCAATACGGTTTCTTCGTCTTTCGGCGGCCGACGCAGCGCCGGCGCTTCGCCGTGCAGATAACCGGCAAGATCTGCCAGCAACGCTTCCGGGCCGCTCCACTCCTGGCTGATCGCACGCGCCACGCCCAGCGGCAACGGATAGCAATGACGGCGCCAGAAATCTGCACAGGCCTGCCGCCGCAGCGGCAATTCGTCTTGCACCAGCGTTTGTTCAAACAGCATGCCGGACTCGAAAGCGTTGTGGGTCAACATCCGTTGGCAAAAACCGTGGATGGTGTAGATCGCCGCTTCGTCCATTTGCCGCTCCGCCGCCAGCAACTGTGAGGCGGCGTCGCTCAAATCGTCGATTTCTTCCATCAGCGCCGAAAACAGCGGATTGGCGCTGACGCCCCGCACGCAGGCGATGCGCAGCCCGTGAATATTGTCGCGGATGCGCCCGCGCAGCTCCTCGGTGGCGGCCTCGGTAAAGGTCACTACCAGGATTTCTTCGACCGTCAGCGGACGGGGAAACGCCGCTTCACCGCCCAACCCCAGCAGCAAACGCAGATACAGCGCGCCGATGGTGAAGGTTTTGCCGGTGCCCGCCGACGCCTCGATCAGGCGTTCGCCGAACAGCGGTAACGTCAGCGGCTCCAGCCTTTGCGGGGCGATTTCCGTCATGGCGTCGCCACTTTGCGCGGCAGGATCTGCTGCAATGCAGAGGCGTTCGGATAGGTGACCCAATCCTTAGGCGCCGCGTAATCCGCTTTGTCTTGCCCGCTGCCACTGACCTGCGACAGCACCGCCAGCCCTTGCGGCTGGATCACCGCCTGATGGAAATAATCCGCCAGTTTGGCCGGCGTCAGCTGTTGCACCTGCGCGATCAGCTTCTGCCGGGTATCGAAAGCGAAATTGCCGCGATCGAAATCGTTGGCGAACCGGCTGGCTTCCTCACTCAACGTTTGCGGCCGCTGCTTCAGTTCATTGATCAGCGCCTGTTTGTATTGTTCAAAATCGGCCTCGCTCATTTCACGCAGACGCTTCTCGGTTTTCGGGTAGAAATCCTGATAGCGCTGGTACAGGTAGGCCGGCTGTTTGCTGTTGCTCTGCAGCAGGAAGCCGACGCCCCACTGGCGCCCCACCGACATCGGGAAGGCGAAGACCGCATACCCCAATTGCTCCTGAGTACGCAGCTGGCTGTAGAACCACGGCTGAATGATCTGCCCCAGCAGCGAGCTGTAGGCCATGCCGGTCACTTCGTCGTAGCCGGTCGGCACGTAGACCGCCGCCAGCGCCGAATCGGTGCTGCTGCCCACCTGTTGCAGGTTGGCCAGCTGATCCTTGTCCACCACCACGTCTTCGCCGTGCCACCATTCGATGCCGGTACAGCCCAGACGATGTTTCAGCGTCGACGCCAGCGTATCGACCTGTTGCTTGCTCATGTTGCCCACCACCAGCAGCTCCGGCGTGGCCTCGGCCAGCAGGCTGTCGCGATAGGCCAGCACGTCTTTCAGCGTCAGCGTCTTCAGCACTTCGCGGCGCTCGCTGCGCTCGGAGTACGGCACGCGTGAAACCATTTGCACCGGCTGAATGGCCAGCTCGAACGCCTTGCCCTTCTCGGCGGCGTCCAACTGCTCCAGATACCAGGACTTGGCCTGCGCCAGCTGATCTTCCGTCGGCGTGAAGCTGGAATAGCCCTCGATCAGCGCAGTCAGCAACTGCGGCAGACGCTGGGTAAAGCCGTTGGCGTTAAACATCAGACCGTTATTCGGTGAGGTCGAGAAGCTCAACCCGCCGACCGACGCCTGATAACTCAGCTGATCCAGCGCGAGGCCGGCCAGATAATCCGTCAGCGAGAACAATACCTGGTTGCGCGCGGAATCCATGGTTTTGGCGTTGCGGAAAGCGACGGTGACGTCGGCCTTCGGCTCGTCGGCAAAGTAGCGGCTCGGCATGTACAGCACGCGCAGACCGGGTTTATCCACCACCATTTCCGGCTTTTTGAACTCGTGCGACGGCTTGGTCAGGGTAAAGTCATCCGGAATGTACGGGTTGAGCGCCGGTAATGACAGGGAAATGCCGCTGCCCAGTTGCTGCCACTGCGTGAAGCGCTGCGGCGTGATTTTGTCGACCTGGTAAGGCGCATTGACGAAATAGGCCGTCTTGTTGTGCGGTTCATCCGGGCTGACGAACCAGATGCGCGCATTTTGCGGCGTCATGGCGTCCAGGCGTTCGGCGATCGCCTTAGGATCATAGCGATCGGCCAGGTAAGGCGCGTCCAGCGCATGCTCAACCGGCACGCGCAGCATGGTGTCCACCAGCCATTCGATATAGTCCATGTCGCGCGTGATCGAGGGATAACGGAAGTCCAGGTTCAGAACATGCGAGATTTCATCGAAGTAGCTCTGCTTGATGCCTTCGCTGCGCAGCATTTTCAGGTAATTGAAGATGGCGGCGACGACCTCGTCGCGCTTGGCCAGGCCTTTGTCGGTCAGGGAAACGCTGATGGCGAAGACGCCGCCGTTGCGATCCACCATCGGATCGGCGCCGGCATTGATGGCGTCCGCCAACCCCTGTTTCTGCAGCCAGTCGGACAGCGTGTTCTTGCTGCGGTTGCCGATCAGGTAACTGATGTAGGTATCGGTTTTGCTGCGAAACGCGGCGCTGTTGTTATCGATGCGGAACTCGACCTTCAGCTGCTTGCGCGGCTGCGCCGGGACATAGTGAATGATGATGCCTTGCTGTTCCGGCGTGACGGCCGGCACGGTGATCGGCGGCACGCTGGCGTCGTGATTCGGCACGCGGCCAAAGGTTTTCGCCGCAATGTCAGCCAGCTGCGACAGCGGCTGATTGCCGTACAAAACGCCCATCATCAGGTTGGCGGAATAGTAGCGCTTATAGAAGCCGGTCAGTTCATCGTGCAGCTTGCTGTCCGGCTTGTCTTTCAGCGTGTCGAGATTGCCGCCGGAGAAGCGCGCGCTTGGGTGCGCCGGGTTAAGAGTTTCCGCGCCGACCTGCGCCATACGCATGCCGTCGCGCGAACGCGCCATCGTCAATTCGGCATTCACCGCGTTGCGCTCGCGATCGGCGTTGCCCGGATCGAGCAGCGGCTCGGCAATGGCGTCGGCCATGCGATCGACCGCCGGCTCCAACGCGTCATTTTCCACTTCCAGATAGAAGGCGGTGCGATAAGAGGCCGTACTGGCGTTGTGGCTGCCGCCGTGCTTTTTCAGGAATTCGGACAGGTTTTCCGGCTCTGGATAGCGTTTGGAGCCCATCAGCACCATATGCTCCAGATAGTGCGCCAACCCCAGTTGGCTGTTCGGATCTTCGAGAGAACCGACCGGCAACGCCAGCGCCGCCAGCGACTTCGGCGCCTGGGCGTCTGACACCAGCAGCACCGTCATACCGTTAGCCAGCTTGATCGCCTCGTACTGGCGCGGATCGTGCTCGCTCTTGTTGATCTTCTCCGCCAGCGGTTGCCATCCTTGCGCGGCCCAACTCAACGGTGCCCAACACATAGCCAATAATACTAGCCCGGCGATACGGGCCAACTGTCTGCGCATATCCAAAATAAACCCCTATTCCGACGTCGCTACGCCCACTCCCTGACGTTGGCGACGTGCATCAAAATCACATAACCAAATCTGTACTCGCCGAGTTCTCCGCCAGTATGTCGGCCTGAGAAACGGCGGGTATATGCCTGTACGTTATGTAAGACCGGGAATCACCCCAATGGTTGAATATAACCTTCGTTATTTTTACCACCTCGCGCCGCACAGCACCACCGGGGGATTGTTACCCCAGGTTATGTCGCGCCACCGGCAGCAGATAACGCTCTGTTTCGGCCAGTATTTGCGCTAAGTAGTCATTGTCTAACTGTCGGAACACTCGCTGCACGTAGGGATCTTCCCCTTCGCCGGGAATGCGCTGATCGCCCTGCCAAGCCTGCAGCAATTTGGCGCGGGCCTTAATTTGCGCGTCTTCCTCCCAGTCGATTTGCTGTGTTTCCGGCTGATAGCACTGACTCAGCCATGCCCAGCCGCTCTTGTTCAGCAGCAACAGCGGCTGACACAAACCGCGCTGATAGCCCGCCAGCAGTTCCGCCAGCTGCGCTTGCGCATCTTCAGGAGCCAGCGCGGCAAAGCGCCAGGCGGAGTTCTTGCGGCCGTAAATGCGGCTCTCGCCGGTGCCGCCGGCGCAGCAGTACACCAGATGCTCCAACCACAGCAATATGCCGTCCACCGCCGATAGCGTGGCGGGCCGCCAGCGCAGCAGGCCGTCATCCTGCACCTGATGCAACCAGCCGCTGAGGCGCACGCCGGCTATCTCGATATCCAGCTCCAGGCTATGGCTCGGTGTGCGCTCCGCACGCACCTGTTCGGCCAGTTCGCTCATTTCTTCCTGCTGCTTTTGCCAATAGATTTCGCCGAAAGCGCCATAAGGCAAGCCGCCGGCGGCGCGCACCCGCTGGAATAGCCGCTCGGGATCGTCGCCGTCGATCAGGGTATTCAGCAGTTGGCTGTTGAATTGGTAGCGGCTGAGATTATCCAGCGTGAAGGGCTCTTCGTCCGGCAGTTCGGTCTCTTCCAGGATGAAACTGACGCCCAACCGCAGCTGGAAGAAGGCGCGAATCGGATGACGGTAAAACCGCAGCAGCTCATCCAACGAGACCTGCTGCAACGCCTCGGCGGGCAGCGGTTGGTTAAAGGCCGGATGCGCCGCGCCACGCCCGTCGGCGGCGGGCAACCACTCGGCGGCATAGCTTTGCTCCTCCGAGCCCGGCAAGAAATTCTCGGCGGCGAACGGCATGCGCGCGTGCCACGTCAACAAGTGCTCGCCAACCCGTTGGGCGCTGTCGTCCGCGCTGAGCTCTTCATCTCCCGGCAGACAATAGCTTTGTTCGAGGTACTCCAGCAGCTCGGTCACCAATACTGAAGGATAGCGCGGGCTGTTGTCTTGGATGGAACGGCCGATGAAGCTGATATACAGCCGCTGTTGCGCGGACAGAATCGCCTCCAGGAACAGATAGCGGTCGTCATCGCGGCGGCTGCGGTCACCGCGTTTGACCTGTTGCGCCATCAGATCGAAGCCCAGCGGCGGCAGCGTGCGCGGATACACGCCGTCGTTCATACCCAGCAGGCACACCACCTTGAACGGAATGGAGCGCATCGGCATCAGCGTGCAGAAGTTGATTTGCCCGGCGAGGAAGCGCTGGCTGATGCGCTCCTGATCGAGCCGCGCCGCCAGATCGTCGCGCAGAATGGTCAACGGCACCTCATCGGGATAGCGGGCCGCCAGGCCAAAATTGATGGCCTGCTGCCATTGCTGCTCGATCAATGCCAGCACCACTTCGGTGTCGCTGTCCGCAACGAAGAAAGCATCCAGCAGTTGCCGGCACAGCGGCAGCCACGCGTCGAGCGAGCGCGCCTCGCTCAAGATTTGCCGCCAATGGCTGAGCTGCGCCAGCAGATCCGCCAGTTGTCCCGCCAGTTCGGCGACCAATCCGCTCGACTCGTCGTAAGGAAAAATGCCCTGCCAATCGCCGGCATTGCTGTCCATCGCGTAGCCGAGCAGCATGCGCGTAATGCCGAAGCGCCAGGTATGCTGGCCAGTGGCGGGCAGATCCAGTTCGCGCACATTATCGTCGTCCAGGCCCCAGCGTACGCCGGATTCACCCACCCAATGACGCAGCAGGCGTAACCCCTCTTCGCCAATGGCGAAACGGGCGGCCAGGGCCGGCACCTCCAGCAGCGCCAGCACCTGCTCCGAAGTAAAGCGGCTTTGCGGCAGATCGAGCAGAGAAATGAACGCCTGCAGCGCCGGATGCGCCTGGCGTGCCTTACGGTCGGAAATGGCGAACGGCAGGTAGCGCTCGGCGGGGGCATTGCCGAACACCGCCTGAATGTAAGGCGTGTAGCTGTCGATATCCGCCACCATCACGATGATATCCCGTGGCGTCAACGAGGGATCCTCCGCCAGCATGGTCAGCAGCCGATCGTGCAATACCTCCACTTCCCGCTGCGGGCTGTGGCAGGCGTGCAGGCTGAGGGAACGGTCTTGCGGATCGAGCGGGCGCTTGCTGAAGCTGCTTTCCAGCGTATCCGCCGTAATGCCGATTACCGCATAGTCTTCCAGCTCCAGCATATCGCGCTGAACGGCGTGCAGCATGGTATCGGCCGGGATATCGACAAAGGCGTCGACCTCTTGCGCCCCCTCCATCTGCGACAGCAGATAGAGGTGATCGCGCCCCAGCTTGCCCCAGGAGGCCAGCAGCGGGTTGCTGAGCTGCTGCTGCCCTTCGGCGTCAAACAGATGCGCCGCGTCGCCAGGCTCGCGAAACAACCCCTGTTCGCGCGCCTGATGGTAGTGACGACGCTTGCGGCTCTGCAAGCGGGCCAGGAAAGCGTAATCCTGAATGTCGCCCCAATAGTAGCGGCAGGGGTTGGTGAACATCAGGTGGATATCGATATGCCGCCCCAGCGCCTGCAGCGCCTCCAGATAAACCGGCGGCAGCGCTGAAATACCGCAGATAAACACCCGCGGCGGCAAACCGGCCGGACACGTTGTCGCCTGCTCCAGCGCGTGGATAAAGCGACTGTACAAATTGGCGCGATGCCATTCAGGCTGCCCCAGCTCGCGCGTGTATTCCACCAGACGCACCCAGAGCGGCGCCTGCCATTGCTGCGCCTCCGCCAGACCGTCGATGCGCTCGCCGCGCTGCCAGCTCTCCAGCCACTGCGGGCGGTAAACCAAGTATTGGTCGAACAGGTCAGCTACCCGGCCGGCCAACTGGTGGATTTTACGCTTGTCGCCGTCATCGGTCAGATAGTGCTGCAGCGGCGCGAACGCCGGCTGGGTCAGCATCTCCGGCAGCAGCCACATCAACTTCCAGGTCATGGCGTCCTTGCTGAAGGCGCTCTCTTTCGGGATATCCGGCAATACCCGGGTGAACATGTCCCAAATGAAGGTCGCCGGCAGCGGAAACGCGACATTGGCGGCGATGCCGAACTGTTCCGCCAGCTGCATTTGCAGCCATTGCGCCATGCCGGGGCTCTGCACCAGTACCACTTCCTGTTGAAAAGGATCGGCCAACGGATCTCTGGCTATCAGCGCGCTGGTCAGCGTTTTCAATAAATCCAGCTGATTGGAATGATAAACCGTGAACATGAAGGCTCCTTTAAAACAAGATACGTACCGGCTCAAAAACGGGTGCAATACCAGCGGCTCAGCGTCGCCCACTGCCGCTGCGGCGTTTGTATACTGGCCGTCAATCGGCGGCACCCCACATCAGCACCCTCGAGCACCGTCTCGCGTCGCCAGCCTTCCGGCGGCGGTTCAGCATCGGGCCGCCCGGTGACGGCAAACGCTTCAAGCTGCTGGTGCGCCAATATCCAGGCTTGCCGGTAGTGCCACTGGCGCTGGAACGACTGCAACAGCACCTGATGATACTGTAACAAGCCAAGCAGCGACACCGAGAACAGCAAAGCCGCCACCAGCACCTCCGGCAAACTGAAGCCGTTGCGGGATATCCGCCGTACGCGAGCATTAGCCGTCACAGTCGGCCAGCCTTTTCTCAGGGCAAAAATCCAGCCGGCCATCGGGCTGCGCCAAGATCCTGCTGGCAACCTCCGCCCCCTCAAACGCACCCAACTGATAAAGCCATAACGGCTCACCGCCGCGCATCTCGCCCCGGCCGCGCACCATCACTACGCCCGCTCTGGCAGATAACCGGGCGCAGGCCGTCAGTTCCGCGCGTTGCCGGCATGACCAGGCCCCTGTAGCCAAATCGGCGCGTGGCCAGCGCTGGATCATGCCCCAACTCAGCGCCGAAGCGGCCTGATTGTAAGCCTGGAGGTAACGTTGCTGATCGGCCGCCAGCAACAGAGCGTTGTCCAATTGCCGATGCTGAGCATTGAGCAACATCAGCCCCAACGCCAGCAGCAACATCACCGCCGCCAGGGTGCTGCCGCCTTGCTGAGTACGCCGGTTCATGGCAACGCCGCCATCTCAACGCTCCCGTTCAGGCTGCGCCCGATACGCGCATCGCCGACAGAGCGCCCCGCCAGGCTCAAACGGGCCAACACGGCCCCGTGCTCCCCCCGTTCGATCGCCACATGAAACCGCTCAATGCGCACTTCGTCACGATCGAGCAACCGCTCCCAGCCGCCGCCATCGCATTGGTTTACGCCGCGCTGCCCTTCCAAGCCGCCATTACGCAGCCGATAACCGAAGTAGCCCGCATCTTCACCCGACGTGAGCCATTGCCCGCTGCGCGTGATGTCGTAGGCGACGATGACGCAGCTCCCCGCCGCCTCTCCCGCTGCCTGACCGATCAACAGCGGACGCCCGGCGCACTGTCCGGCGCAAAAACCGGCGCGGCGCAGGTCTTTCTCGATGTTGAACGCCAGCTGCCGCAGCGTTGACTCCAGCCGGAAATGCTGGCCGACGGCCACGTTTTGCTGGCGCAGCAGCGGGTAGGTTTTCGCCGCGCCGAGCGCGATCACGCTACCGAACACCAGTGCCAGCATCACCTCCGGCAAAGTAAAACCGCGTTCTAAGGTCAACATAGCCCGATGCCCCTTATCCGATGCCCTTCGCTGCACAAACGCAGCCTTCCCCGCGCGGACAGCACCAGCCGCAGGCCGCCAGCATCGTTACTGAGAAGAATGTGCCCCGCCTGGGCGGTATTGCGCAAACCGTAAAACCCGATCTCTTTGCCGGTGTAGCCCCTCAAAACGACGTCGGGATAAGGCGATGAAAAGACCGGCCCCTCGGCGGAAGCGCAATCCGGCGGCGGCGCACCACCGCCCAGGCACCAGGGGGCGCCGTGCTTGAACCACAGCAGCGTCGTGCGGTTGCGCCCGTTAGCCTCCGCCTGCAATCGCAGTAAAAACGCCAGCAGCTGCTGGCCGGTGTGCTCCAGCCGCAGCGCTTGCTGATGGTGGCGCCATTGGCCGACGCCCCAACCGGTGAGCATGCCGGCGATCAGGAGCGCCGCCAGCAGCTCAATCAGCGTCATGCCGCGCTGGCGATCATCGATGTTCGATAGCGTATTTTCGTTCATGCGGCCAGTGTACGGAGGACCACAAGGCGGTAAAGCCGTATGCGCAAGCCTTGCGGCAAGCTGCGCAAGGTTTTTTCTGTAGCGACAAGTGGCGACAGTAAAATGCGGCGCGCAATGCGGATAAAAAAAGGGGGCGCAATCGTGCGCCCCCTGGTGTGATGCGGTTAAGGTCAGATCGCGACCGGCGCCTTGATGGCCGGATGCGGATCGTAACCTTCGATCTCGAAGTCTTCGAAGCGGTAATCGAACAGCGAAGCCGGCTTGCGTTTGATCACCAGCTTCGGCAACGGGCGCGGTTCACGCGTCAGCTGCAGCTGAGTCTGCTCCATGTGATTGCTGTACAGGTGAGTATCGCCACCGGTCCAGACGAAGTCGCCCACTTCCAGATCGCACTGCTGCGCCATCATGTGCACCAACAGCGCATAGCTGGCGATGTTGAACGGCAGGCCAAGGAACACATCGCAGGAACGCTGGTACAGCTGGCAAGAGAGCTTGCCGTCCGCCACGTAGAACTGGAAGAACGCGTGGCACGGCGCCAGCGCCATCTGGTCCAGCTCGCCGACGTTCCAGGCGGAAACGATGATGCGGCGCGAGTCCGGATCTTGCTTCAGCTGTTGGAGCACGTTGCTCAGTTGATCGATCTGACGGCCGTCCGCCGCGCCCCAGGCGCGCCACTGTTTGCCGTAAACCGGGCCGAGATCGCCGTTTTCGTCGGCCCACTCGTCCCAAATGGTGACCTTGTTGTCACGCAGGTAGGCGATGTTGGTATCGCCGTTCAGGAACCATAACAGCTCATGAATGATCGAACGCAGGTGACATTTCTTGGTGGTCACCAACGGGAAACCTTCCTGCAAATTGAAACGCATCTGGTGGCCGAAAATCGACAACGTGCCAGTGCCGGTACGGTCGGCTTTAGGGGTGCCCTCGGCGAGCACCTTGTTCATCAAATCCAGATACTGTTTCATTTGTCCCTCACGACACTTGTTGCTGCGGGCGACGACGGTACGCCCAAATCATCATAATAACACCGGCCACCACCATTGGGATGGACAGGATCTGCCCCATGCTGATCACGCCGTCAAACAGGCCGAGCTGAGCATCCGGCTGGCGGAACGCTTCGACGATGATGCGGAATGCGCCATAACCGATCAGGAACAGGCCCGATACGGCGCCCATCGGCCGCGGCTTGCGAATGAACAGGTTCAGAATGATAAACAGCACCACGCCTTCCAGCAGCAGCTCATACAGCTGCGACGGATGGCGCGGCAGCACGCCGTACTGATTCAGCAGCGGCAGCAGGGAAGGATCGGCGGCGGCGAGAGCCACGTCTTCGCTGCGCGAGCTTGGGAACAGCATCGCCCAAGGGGTGTCGGTGGTCACGCGGCCCCATAGCTCGCCGTTGATAAAGTTGCCGAGGCGGCCGGCGCCCAAACCGAACGGAATCAAAGGCGCGATAAAATCGGAAACCTGGAAGAAGGTGCGCTTGGTGCGGCGAGCGAACCAGAACATCACCAGAATCACCCCCATCAAACCGCCGTGGAACGACATGCCGCCATCCCAGACTTTAAACAGATAGAGCGGGTTATCCAGGAACAGCGGCAGGTTGTAGAACAGCACATAGCCTACGCGGCCGCCGACGAATACGCCCAGGAAACCGGCGTAGAGCAGGTTTTCCACTTCATCTTTGGTCCAGCCGCTACCCGGCTTGTTGGCGCGGCGCACCGCCAGCCACATGGCAAAAACGAAGCCGACCAGGTACATCAGGCCGTACCAATGCAGAGAAACCGGGCCAATGGAGAAAATGACCGGATCAAATTTAGGAAACGCCAGATAGCTATTGCTCATCTATCACCACAACATGTCTGTTATTTTTCCCCATGCGGGGGCGGCAGGTGCCAAACGGCGACGCAGGTTATCCCACGCCCTTCAAGCGGCAGCGTTGACCGCTGCGGTTTGCAGGGCGACGAGCATGCGCCGCGCTGAGGTTGCGCATCATAACATAGGCTTAACGCGGTCCGGTCCGGCTGAGCGGGAAAAGTTCTGTAAAAAAATTACCGCCTGCGGCGGTTATCTGCCGCCGCGAATCAACCCGCCCATGCCGCGTCGTTCCATAAAAGCCGCCACCAAATGGCGCACTTCGGTGGTCATTTGGGTGTTCAACACCCGGTGCGCCAGCACTTCGGCGTCGGACAGCTCGATATGCCGCAGCAGGTATTTGATGCGCGCCACGCTGCGGCCGTTCATGCTCAGATTGCGGTAGCCCATGCCCACCAGCAACAGCGCGCCCATGGGATCGCCGGCCAGTTCGCCACACAGGCTAAGCTGCAACCCCGCCGCCTTCCCCTGTTCGGCGATCAGCTTAAGCACCTGCAGCATCGCGGGATGCAGGCTGTCATACAGCGAAGCCACCCGGGTGTTGTTGCGATCCACCGCCAACAGATACTGGGTTAAATCGTTGGTACCAACCGAGATGAAGTCAACGCGCCCGGCCAAATGCGGGATCAGGAAAATCATCGACGGCACTTCCAGCATCACGCCGATTTTCGGTTTCGGTATCCCGTAGCCGAGCACCTCTTCCACCTCGCGCCCGGCGCGGTCAATCAGGCGTTTGGCCTCGTCGACCTCTTCCAGGCTGGTGACCATCGGCAGCAGAATGCCCAGATTGCCGGTGCCGGCATTGGCGCGCAGCATGGCGCGAACCTGAATCAAAAAAATCTCCGGCTGATCCAGGGTGATACGGATACCGCGCCAGCCCAGACAAGGGTTCTCCTCACTGATCGGCATATAGGGCAGTTGCTTGTCGGCGCCGATGTCTAAGGTGCGCAGCGTGACCGGTTTGCTCGGGTAAAGCTGCAGCATGCCCTGGTACTGCGCGACCTGCTCCTCTTCGGAAGGGAAGCCGCTTTGCAACATGAACGGGATTTCGGTGCGGTATAGCCCCACGCCATCCACCCGGCCGCCCAACAGCTGCTCATGTTCCGGGCTGAGACCGGCGTTCAGCATCACCTGAATGCGTTCGCCGCTTTTCAGCTGCGCCGGTTGCTCGACGTCATCTTCCGCCAGTTTGCTCAGCTCCAGCTCTTCGCTGATCAGCCGCTGATATTCCTGCACCAACACCGGCTCAGGATCGACCAGCAGTTCGCCGCGATAACCGTCGACGATCAGCAGCCGTTGGCTGAGCAGAGAAGGTTGGATGTCAGCGCCCATCACCGTCGGCACCCCCATCGCCCGCACCAAAATCGCCGCATGCGAGTTGGCGGCGCCGTCGCGCACCACCACGCCGACCAGGCGATCCTGCGGCACCTCGGCCAGCAATGTCGCGGTCAGTTCATCCGCCACCAGCACGAAACGCGCCGGCCACTGGGTGGCGCCCTGAGTGGTGTCGTCGAGATGGAACAGCAGGCGCTGGCCGAGCGCGCGCAGGTCGCTGCCGCGCTCGCGCATGTAGGTGTCCTGCAATTTGGCGAACTGCTCGGCAAAGGCTTCTATCACCTGTTTCACCGCCCACTCCGCCACTGAACCGTTGTCGATTTCGGCGAACAGTTCGCGCTTGAGGCGGGCGTCGTTTAACAGGTGAGAATAAAGATCGAAGATCGCCGCGCTCTCTTTTTGCGAGCTGGCGGCAAAACGCTTGCTGAAACGGCGAAATTCCGCGCCGGCCTCTTCCAGCGCCAGCGTCAAGCGTTCGCGTTCGCTGGCGGTGTCCAGCGTCGACGCGCGGTAAACCTGATCGAGCGACGGTTGGCTGCTGTCCTGCCACCCTTCCGCTACGGCTACGCCTGGCGAGGCCGCCAGCGCGCGCACGCGCGTTTGGCGATACTGGCCGAAAATAGCATTCAACTGCGATTGTGAAAGGATCCCGGCCATCTGCGTGGCCAGAGTCACCATGAATGACTCTTCGCTTTCGTCGAACTGGCGCAGCTCACGCTGCTGCACCACCAACACCCCCAACAGCTGGCGCCGATGAATGATCGGCACCCCAAGGAAGGATCGGAAGCGATCCTCTTTCACCTGCGGAACGTATTTGAAGCTGGGGTGGCTTTGGGCATCGGCCAGGTTGATGGGCTCGGCCCGGCGGCCGACCAACCCGACGACGCCCTCGTCAAACGCCAATGCGATAGTGCGCCCGCGCGGCTTTTTCAGCCCGCGCGTGGCCATCAGGTAATAGCAGCGACGGTCATTATCCGCCAGGTAGATGGAACAGACTTCAGTGTCCATCGCCAGACAGGTTTCATTGACCAGCAGATCCAGCGCATCCGTCAGACTGGCCGCCGCGGCCACCTTCTCTACAATTTCTCGCAAGCGCGTGAGCATAGTCTGCTTAACTTAACCTCTCTTTCGGCGATAAGCGGGAGCCTGCCGCGGCGCCGCTTGCTCTTGCATCGGCATCACGGTCACGGCGAATTCTTTCATCACCCGGCGGTAGACGTCGCGTTTAAACGACACCACCTGGCGCACCGGATACCAGAAGCTCACCCAGCGCCAACCGTCGAACTCCGGCGTGCTGCTGCGCTGCATGTTGATATCAGCGTCATTGCACAGTAGCTGCAACAAAAACCATTTTTGCTTTTGGCCGATACAAACCGGCTTTGTGTCCCAACGCACCAAACGTTTCGGCAATTTATAGCGCAACCAGTTGCGGGTCGAAGCCAGGATGCGCACATCCTTTTTATTCAGCCCCACTTCTTCGAACAGCTCACGGTACATCGCCTGCTCCGCAGTTTCACCAGGGTTAATCCCACCTTGGGGAAACTGCCAGGAGTGCTGACCGTAACGGCGGGCCCATAAGACCTGCCCCTGACGATTACAGATTACGATACCAACATTCGGGCGGTAGCCATCATCATCGATCACCGGACTACCTCGATAAGCTTAAATTCGCATAGATATCCTGATTGTTTCACACAAGCTACAGGCGGTAAACCACTGCTTTACGGTGCTGCGGGCCGGATAACATTGGGATAACTCACAGATATGGGCAAAGTTATAAACATACCCCAGCATTTCAGAGCGGTTTTATTCACTTTTTCTGTGGATAGGTGTGTGCAGAACTCGAGGGATAAGCCGGTAAAACTCTCAAACCCTAAAATCGGCCTTTATCGCCAAAAACATACATTAACTTCAAAAACAAAAAGTTAACCAATGATCCGCAGTTATATACAGGGCAAAAATGTGATCTATGCACGGTAAGGATCTTACCCTGGCGAAAGATCCACCAACGCCGTTTTTATCCACAGATTATCCGGGCAAGTTACGCACAAAACGGACAAATTCGTAAAAACCCGCCCGAGTCAAGGCTGTAAATTGAACCAGTGATCGGTAAAAATTTGGGTTATCCCATAAATCTGTGGATAAATAGGTGTAAGATCCTGTTTATTGTCGGTGGCTTCAGGTGAACAAGCCCCGCACGCGCATTGCCGCTCACATCGGGAAAGAAAAAAAGTCATGTAAAATCATGCTACTATTATTCTTTTCCCCAGGCGATAGCGGCCATCGTCCGCCGTGTATAATCGCAGTACATTTTTCAACCAAATTCGACAGGCTTGATTTATGGCGTTTTTATCCCCTTTGCCGCCCCCGCCGGAAAATGAACGGCAGCTGTTCGAGCGCGCTCAGGCGCTGGCCGGCTTCAGCTTCGGCGAACTGGCCGCCCGCGCACAGTTACCGATCCCCAAGGATCTGAAACGCGATAAGGGCTGGGTGGGCATGCTGCTGGAGTTGTACCTCGGCGCCATGGCCGGCAGCAAGCCGGAGCAGGATTTTCCCGAGCTGGGCATCGAGCTGAAAACCATCCCTGTCGACGCCGCAGGCAAACCGCTGGAGACCACTTTCGTCTGCGTGGCCCCGCTCACCGGCAACAGCGGCGTTACCTGGGCCAGCAGCCACGTTCGCCACAAACTGGCGCGCGTCCTGTGGATCCCGGTTGAAGGCGAGCGCCAAATCCCGCTGGCCGAACGCCGCGTCGGTTCGCCGCTGCTGTGGAGCCCGAGCGCCGCAGAAGAAGAGAGGCTGCGCCGCGATTGGGAAGAGTTGATGGATCTGATCGTACTCGGCCACGTAGAGCACATCACCGCACGCCACGGCGAGGTGCTGCAACTGCGACCCAAAGCGGCCAACAGCAAGGCGCTCACCGAAGCCATCGGTGAGCAGGGGCAACCCATCATGACGCTGCCGCGCGGTTTCTATCTGAAAAAGGGTTTTACCGGCGCATTGCTGGCAAGACATTTCTCGATCTAAGCGATTTCGTTTAACTCTGGTTTAGCTAACCCTGTCAGCGCCACGATAAACGCGTATAATTCACGCTTTGCATTTATTAAGTATTAAGGTGTGCCGGGCAATGTTCGAATGGATTATGGATCCCAATGCCTGGTTAGCGTTAGGCACGCTAACCATTCTTGAGATCGTACTGGGTATTGATAACATCATTTTTCTGTCGCTGGTGGTGGCCAAGCTGCCTAAAGCGCAACAGAACAAAGCTCGCCGACTAGGTCTGGCCGCCGCCATGCTGATGCGTCTGGCGTTGTTGGCCTCTATCGCCTGGGTGATCCGCTTGACGCACCCGCTGTTCACCGTACTGGATCACGCCGTTTCCGCCCGCGATCTCATTCTGCTGCTGGGGGGATTGTTCCTGATCTGGAAAGCCAGCAAAGAGATCCACGAAACTATCGAAGGTTCGGAGGAAGAGCACCACACCAAGGTGCACAGCTTCTTCGGCGCTATCGTGCAGATCATGCTGCTCGATATTATCTTCAGCCTGGATTCGGTGATTACCGCCGTGGGCCTTTCCGACCACCTGTTCATCATGATGGCGGCGGTGGTGATCGCCGTCGGCGTGATGATGTTCGCCGCCCGGCCGATCGGTGAATTCGTCAATCGCCATCCGTCGGTAAAAATGCTGGCGCTGGCGTTCCTGATCCTGGTGGGCTTCACGCTGATGCTGGAAAGTTTCCAGGTGCACGTGCCGAAAGGCTACATCTACTTCGCCATGTTCTTCTCCATGTCGGTAGAAGCGCTCAATCTGATGCGCAGCAAGAAAAACCGCTCGCCGGAATAAACCCTATACGAAAGCCGCCCCCGGCGGCTTTCGTCCCTTCGTTGACCTCTCATTTCACTTTTTCTTATCAGATAAAGACTTATCTGAGACGCCCTTCGCCGAGAGTTTGCTAATCTTGAAATAACAATGTTTTCTGCACAATCGAGGATCCGCAGGATGAAAAAGTGGGTAATGGCAGTGTCTGCGCTGGTCATGGCCGCCGGTTTGGCGGGATGTTCCAGCGACTACGTAATGGCGACCAAGGATGGCAACATGATCCTGACGCAGGGCAAACCGGAGATCGACAAAGACACCGGCCTCATCAGCTATAAAGATGAAAAAGGCAATCACCGCCAGATCAACGGCGATCAGGTTTCTCAGGTTATCGAACGCTAATTACCGCTCGCCGGCTATCGCCCATTCAAGCGCGGTAGCCCTCATTCGTGTCCGCACGGAATCCGCTTCCCCCATCTTCACCGCTTGGTTATAGTCAGGAAAGGCGACATCGCCGCCCGACGGACTTCGCGCCGTCTTCTGACATTGGGCTCCTGTTTTACCGGGCCGCGCGGCCCGTCAGCGCTAACAAGAAAGGAAGGCCGTTAATGCAATACCACCGTATTCCCCACAGTTCTTTAGAAGTGAGCGTGCTGGGACTGGGCACCATGACCTTTGGCGAACAGAACAGCGAAGCCGACGCCCATGCGCAACTGGACTATGCATTGGCCGCAGGCGTGAACCTGATAGACACCGCCGAACTGTACCCGGTGCCGCCCCGCCCGGAAACCCAGGGCCTGACCGAGAGCTATATCGGCAGTTGGATCAAGGCGCGCGGCAATCGCGAAAAAATCGTCCTGGCCAGCAAAGTCTCGGGCCCGGTGCGCGGCACCGACAGCAGCATCCGTCCGCAGCAGGCGCTGGATCGAAAAAACATCCGCGCCGCGCTCGACGCCAGCCTCAAGCGGCTGAATACCGACTATCTCGATCTCTACCAATTGCACTGGCCGCAGCGCGCCACCAACTGCTTTGGCAAACTCAATTATCAATACACCGATGACAAAGCCACGGTCACGCTGCTGGAAACGCTGGAAGCGCTGACCGAACAGGTGCGCGCCGGCAAAATTCGCTACATCGGGGTTTCCAACGAAACGCCCTGGGGCGTGATGCGCTACCTGCAGCTGGCGGAGAAGCACGAGCTGCCGCGCATCGTGTCGATTCAAAACCCGTACAGCCTGCTGAACCGCAGCTTTGAGATTGGCCTGGCCGAGATCAGCCAGCACGAAGGGGTGGAGCTGCTGGCCTATTCCAGCCTGGCGTTCGGCACCCTGAGCGGTAAATACCTCAACGGCGCAAAACCGGCCGGTGCGCGCAATACGCTGTTCACCCGCTTCAACCGTTATTCAGGGCAGCAAACCCAGCTGGCGATCGCCGAATACGTGGCGCTGGCCAAAAAACATGGGTTGGATCCTTCGCAGATGGCCTTGGCCTTCGTGCGCCAACAGCCGTTCGTCGCCAGCACCCTGCTGGGCGCCACCTCGGTGGAGCAGTTGAAAATCAACCTCGGCAGCCTCGATGTGGTATTGGATGAGGACGTGCTGCAGGCGCTTGAAGAGATCCATACCCGGTTTACCATTCCGGCGCCTTAATACAGCGAGGGCGCAGCCTGCGCTGCGCCCCGTTTCACCGCCGCTGCGACCACCACAGTGCGCTAATCGCCAGCGCAAACACCACGCCAAATCCGACGCCGACGCCCACCACCGGCACGCCCAGCTTCACCACCAGCGAATACAGCGCCAACATCAGCAACATGGCGGCGTTTTCACCCAGGTTTTGCACCGCGATCGCATTGCCGGCGCCGACCGAATGCTTGCCTCGTTCCTGCAGCAGCGCATTGAGCGGCACTACGAAGAAGCCCCCCAGCATGCCGATGATCGCCAACAAGACATAGGCATTGAGCATGGTGGTTTGCAGCGCGAATACCGCGACCGCGACGCCGATCAGGATCCCGGCCGGCATACAGCGCTTCACCGTCTTCAGCGTAATGAAACGCGCGGCACCGCCAGCGCCCACCACGATGCCGACGGCCACCATGGCGTTCAGCAGCGTCGGCGTGGCGTTATCGGCGATGCCGAGCGCCACCGGCACCCACAGCACCAGCAGAAAACGCAGCGTCACGCCGGCACCCCAAAACAGGCTGGTGCCGATCAGGGAGAAACGCGTCTGCCCATCGCGCCATAGCGTAACGCAGGCGGTAAAGAAGCTGTTCGTCATGGCCCGCGGGCGCCAGGAGGCCCCCGGGCGCGCCGCCGCCAGACGCGGAATATACAGGTTGGCAACCACCGCCCCCGCGTAAACCAAGGCGCAGGCCGCCAGCGCCGCCACCACATGCCAATCCGCCAGCATGCCGCCGGCCACCGAGCCGGTCAGAATGGCGGCAATGGTCGAGGCTTCCATCAGGCCGTTAGCCTTGACCAGCTTCTCGCCGCTGGTGATCTCGCCCAGAATGCCGTATTTGGCCGGTGAATATGCGGCAGCGCCTACCCCGACCAGGCTGTAGCCGAGGAACGGGTTGAACCCAAAGCAGATCACCAACGCCCCCGCCAGTTTCAGGGCGTTGGCGAACATCATCACCCGCCCTTTGGCGAAGCTGTCGGCGACCTGGCCGACGAACGGCGCAAGAATGATGTAGGTGGCGACAAAGGCCATCTGCAGGATCGGCTGGCTCCAGTCCGGATAAAGCTGCTGTTTGATCAGAGCCAGCGTGGCGAACAGCAACGCATTGTCGCCGAACGCCGAGAGGAACTGCGCGCTGATCACAGCGATCATGCCGCGTGACAACAAAGGGGACTCGGTCGAAGGATTCATCAGGCACTCTCCGGCTGTTCGGCCATGTGACGCAGGGTGACGAAATCGGGTTTGCCGCTGCCCAGCACCGGCAACGTTTTCAGCAGGCGGATATCACGTGGCACCGCCAGCTCCGGGCTGCCCAGTTCACGCGCCACCCGCAGCAACGCCTCGCGGGTGATGGCGGGATCGGTGGTGAACAGCACCAAGGCCTCGCCTTTGCTGCTGTCGCTTTTGACCGTGGCGGCATGCAATTTTTCCGGCGACAGCCGCTGCGCCAGCAGTTCGACGCTCTCCAGCGACACCATCTCGCCCGCCAGCTTGGCGAAGCGCTTCACGCGCCCGCGAATGGTGCAGTAGCCCTGCTCATCCAGGCTGACGATATCGCCGGTGTCGTACCAGCCCGGCTGCAGCACGCCGTTGGCATCTTCCGCCGCCGGCGGCTCCAGTTCGCCGGGGCGCTCAACCCGCAGATAGCCTTTCATGATATTCGGCCCCTTCAGCTGCAGGCGGCCGCCGTTATCGATCCCCGGCACCGCGATCAGACGCGCCTCCATCTGCGGCATGATGCGGCCGACGGTGCCTACCTTGGTCGCCAGCGGCACGTTGATCGACACCACCGGCGCGCACTCGGTTACGCCATAGCCTTCCAGGATGCGAATGCCGTATTTATCCTGATAGATCTGTTTGGTGCTGTCCGCCAGTTTCTCTGCGCCAGCCACCACGTAGCGCAGGCGGGCAAAATCATACGGATGGGCGAAGCGCGCATAGTTGTTGAGGAAGGTCGCCGTGCCGAACAACACCGTGCAGTTGCGGTCATATACCAGCTCCGGCACCACGCGATAATGCAGCGGGCTGGGGTAGAGAAAAATGCGGCTGCCTGTGAGAAGCGGCGTCAGCAGCCCCACCGTCAGGCCAAACGAATGGAATAACGGCAGCGAGGACATGAAGCGGTCGCGCGGCGTGAAATCGGCAATGGTGCGGATTTGTTCTACGTTGGCCAGCAGGCTGGCATGCGAATGCACCACGCCCTTGGGGTGGCCTTCAGAACCTGAAGTGAACAGGATCAGCGCCGCATCCTCCGGGCGTTGCGGCAACACCGCGCGCTGCGGCTGCAGCAAATGCCGCAGGATCCACAGCTTGTCCGCCAGCGTGACGGTGTCTTTCAGATCTTCCAGATACACCCAGTTGGCCTGCGTCACCTGCTCCGGCAGGTGGGTCAGCTTGCCCTTTTCCAGAAACTGACGCGAGGTGACGATGGTCTTGATGCCGGCGGCGAGCATCGCGCTGTTCAGGCCGTTGGCGCCGGCGGTGTAGTTGAGCATCGCCGGAATACGGTTGCGCAGCGAAGCGCCGAAGATCGCCGCCGCGGTGATGGTGGCATTCGGCAACAGCAGCCCGACGTGCTCCCCTTCGGCGGTAAAGCGCTGCAGAATGCGGCTGACGCCCAGCGATTTCTTGATCAGCGTCTGGTAACTGTCTTCTTTGAAAGCGATGTCTTCGATGCAGGGCTTGCGGCGCCCGTAGCGGTGCTGCGCCGCCAGCAAGGCATGGAACAGGGTCTGCGGTTCACGCGTATCCATCCGCGCCCGCATCATGATCTGCATCAGGCGATCGCCCGCCAGCGCACGGCGTTCGCGCGCACGCGGCGCCTCCGGCATCGGCAGCGTGGTCGGCGGCAAGATGCGGATGCTGATTCGCGGGAACCAGCGGATCTTGAACACCCCGGCCATGCGGCCGAACGGACTGAATTCGGGGCCGTCGATCCGCACCGGAACCACAGTGGCGCCCGATTTGGCGGCAATAAACGCCGCGCCGTCGTAAATTTTCATCAGCGCGCCGGTCACGGTGATGCGCCCTTCAGGGAACACCACGATCGGCCGCCCCTGTTCGACCATGCGCACCAGCTGCTTGATGGCCATCGGCTTGGTGGGGTCGAGCGAGACAAAATCGATGTAAGGCCGCAGCCAGCGCATAAACCAGCTCTCGCCGATGCTGGCGTAAACCGCAAACACCGGTTTAATCGGCAGGAACAGCGCCAACAGCACGCCGTCAAGAAAAGAGACGTGGTTCGGTGTAATCAGCAGTTTTTGCCGATCGAAGTGCTGGACGTCCCCTTCGACCCGTACCCGAAACAACAGGCGAAACAGCGCGCGCAGCAGTGAAAATATCATGCCCTTCTCCCTTGGCCATGGAGGCGTAAATCGTTGTAGGGAAAAGAATACTATATGGCGGGCAAAAAAAAACCTACGCATCCGCGTAGGTTGGTGCAATTGAAAATGGCTTCAGCATGCAAGGCACGCTGATTTCTCACCAATCAATACCTCTGGGATCACCTACTCTAGAGAGATGCCGTGCAGGAAACTACCGCCGAATCGCAAGAGTTCTGCTCCAAATGCAACCAGCTGTAAATTTCCCGCGACCGGCTGTAATAACTCAATGAAACTTAAACCTTCACGGCGACCAAAAGATAAATAATCGCCGCGGAGCCCCCTCTCCAGGTACGCGATCGGGCGCGCCTCGCTCAGCGAGCGCTAACCTCCACCAGACAGCTCATGGCATTCGGCCCCTGCGTCAGCGGCGAGGTGCCGATATCCAGCGTCAGCACGTTCGGGTTGCCCGCCTGTTCAATCGGTTGACGCTGCGCGCCAACGCCCGGATCGAACCAGGCGCCGGTCGCCATCAGCACCACCCCACGCGTTACACCGTCGGTCAGCGATACCCCCGCCAGGCAACCGCCGCGCGCGTTGCTGACCAGCACTTCGGCGCCGTCCAGCACACCGCGCGGCGCGGCGTCGTCCGGATGCATATACAGGGTTTCGCGTCCGGCGGTTTTGTTCCCCTGCGCCAGCGGCGCCGGATCCATCTGGCTGTGCAGACGATCGCTCGGTTGGATGGAGATCAGATGCAGCGGCCAGTTTTTGGCCTGCGGCGCCCCCAACCACTCCACCGGCGGTTGCCACTGTGGATGCGGGGCGAAATCCTGATAGCGATAACCGGCGATCCGCTCGCTGAACAGTTCAATCTTGCCGCTGGGCGTTTGCAACGGATTGGCCTGCGGATCGGCGCGGAACGCGTCGAAAAACACAAACTCTTTGGCGGGCGCGGGCAGTTCGACATAGCTCTGCCGCCAAAACGCCTCAAACTCCGGCCAGGCGACGCCGGCGCGCTGCTGCGCTACGCCGCATTGCCGGTAGATCTCTTCGATCCAGGCCCGTTCGTCGCGGTTCTCGGTGAAGCGTTCGCGATAGCCGAGACGCTCCGCCAGATCGGCGAAGATATCGAAATCGTTGCGCGCCTGGTGCTGCGGCGCAATGGCCTGATGCATCGCCAGCACGTAGCGATCGCGCGACGAGCCGCCGATATCGTTACGCTCCAGCGAACTGGTGACCGGCAGCACGATGTCCGCCATCTTGGCCGCCGCCGTCCACCAGATATCCTGGACGATCACCGTGTCCGGCTTCTGCCAGCCCTCCACCAGCCGATTCAACTGCTGATGATGATGGAATGGGTTGCCGCCGGCCCAGTGCACCAAATGAATATCCGGGTAGTGCCGCGTCTCGCCGCAAAATTGATAGGCTTCGCCGGGGTGCAGCAGCATATCGCAGATGCGCGCCACCGGGATCGCCAGCCCGGCCGGGTTGTCCCCGACCGGCATGGTCGGCGCGGGCGTGTCCACGCGCGGGTTGCCGACGCCGTTCATCGAACCGTGGCCGAACGAGAAACCGCCGCCCGGCAACCCCACCTGCCCCAGCATCGCCGACAGTGCGATCATCATCCAATAGGGTTGCTCGCCGCGGTGCGCGCGCTGCACCGAGTAAGAACAGGTGATGAAACTGCGCACGCCGATCAGCTGCCGCGCCAACAGCGCGATGCGGGCTGCCGGAATGCCGGTGATAGCGCTGGCCCAGACGGGGGTTTTCGCCACGCCGTCGCCGGCGCCGTTCAGGTAATCCGCCAGCTGCTGATAACCCACGCAGTGGCTATGCAGGAAGGCTTCGTCCTGAGCGCCCAGCCGTTGAATTTCGTAAGCCAGCGCCAACATCAGCGCCACGTCGGTATTCGGCCGGATCGGGATCCATTCCGCATTGACGAACTCGGGGCAATCGTCGCGCATCGGGCTGATGTTGATCACCGGCGTGCCCTTGCGCGCCAGCTTTTGCAGCCAGGGCTTGAGCGCATGCTCCGCCGCGCCGCCGGAAGAGACCTGGGCGTTTTTCAGCGCCAGCCCGCCGAACGCCACAAACAGTTCGCAGTGTTCCACCACGCTCGGCCAGCTGGTGACCCGGCCGGTGAGCGGCGAGAAAGTGCCGATCACATACGGCAGGAAGAACTGCGCCGCGCCCCAGCTGTAGTTGCCCTGCTGATCGACGCCGCCGCCGCCGCTGAAGTAGAACCGCCGCACCAGCGAACGCGCATGGTGCAGTCGCCCGGCCGATGACCAACCGTATGAGCCGGTAAACAGCCCGGAAGCGCCGTAACGGTCGCGCACCCGACGGTTTTCCTCCGCCACCAGATCGAGCGCCAAATCCCAGTCCACCTCGATGAAATCTTCTCTGCCGCGCAGCGTGCGATCGCTGCCTTCGCGCTTTTGCAGCCACGAACGGCGCACCGCCGGCTTGCGGATGCGCTTGTCGGAATAAACCATCGGCGCGATGGAATCGAGCAGCGGCGAAGGGTCAGGATCGTCGACGAAGGGTTCACAACGGATAAGCCGGCCGTCTTCAACCACGGCGGTATAGGCGCCCCAATGGGCGAGCTGCGGATAGCGTTTAATGGACATGGCGTTCTCGGCGCAAATCGGAATCCACAGACGTTACCTCAGCCTGTCGCCAGCGCCAACGTACAAATTGCGCTATCGTTCGGCCGGTGGTGGTTATGCGCGCAGCCACGAAGAGATTCTGCAACGGCCGCCACAAGTTGCGCACGACACCGCTTGCAGCCTCGGTTTTTTTCCGCAAGACTGGGGGATGTAAGCGATTACCCAGGATGTGTTGACTGATATGGCTACGATAAAGGATGTTGCCAGGCTGGCGGGTGTTTCCGTGGCCACGGTATCCCGCGTGATAAACCATTCCCCCAAGGCCAGCGAAGGATCGCGCACCGCGGTGCTGGCCGCCATGGAACAGCTGCAGTATCACCCCAACGCCAACGCGCGGGCGCTGGCGCAGCAATCCACCGAGACGCTGGGCCTGATCGTCTCCGACGTTTCCGATCCCTTTTTCGGCGCGATGGTCAAAGCGGTCGAACAGGTGGCCTACGCCACCCGCAATTTTCTGCTGATTGGCAACGGTTACCACGACGCCGAAAAAGAGCGCCAGGCGATAGAACAGCTGGTGCGGCACCGCTGCGAAGCCCTGGTGGTGCACGCCAAAAGGCTGAGCGATCGGGAGCTTTGCGACTGGATGCAACAAATCCCCGGCATGGTGCTGATCAACCGCACGCTGCCGGGTTTTGAAGCGCGCTGCGTGGCGCTCGACGATCGCTACGGCGCCTGGTTGGCGACCCGCCATCTGATCCAGCAAGGGCATCAGCGCATTGCCATCATCTGCTCCACCCACCAGATTTCCGACGCCACCGATCGCCTGCAAGGCTATCTCGACGCGCTGCAAGAGCATGGCATTGCGGTGGATGAAAAGCTGATCGCCTACGGCGAGCCGGACGAGATCGGCGGCGAACAGGCGATGACCGAGCTGCTCGGCCGCGGCCGCTCGTTCTCTGCCATCACCTGCTACAACGATCCGATGGCCGCCGGCGCGCTGTCAGTACTGAGCGATAACAGCGTCGACGTGCCGGGGCAAATTTCGCTGATCGGTTTCGATGACGTGCTGATTTCGCGCTATCTGCGGCCCCGCCTGACCACCATTCGCTACCCGATCGTGGCGATGGCCACCCAGGCGGCTGAGCTGGCGCTGGCGCTGGCCAATCGGCAGCCGCTGCCGGAAGTCACCAACATGTTCAGCCCGACGCTGGTGCGCCGCCACTCGGTCGCCACCCTCAACAACGCGCACGAACAGCCGTAATGACATCGCTGCATGGGTGAGCCGTCACCCATGCGTTCATATTGCGCAGCCCTCCGCATTTCCCGACTGTTGATTTTTTCCGCTCCCTGCGTTCGTGCATATTGTTCGAATAATAATCTTTACACTATATAGCATAAACGCTATATTCGGAGCGAATCATGTGGCAAGTGGTGACCGTCGAACGGTTCGACGACTGGTTTTTAGCGCTGAACAACGCCCAGCAAACCAGCATCCTGGCGGCGATCTTCAAATTACAGACGTTCGGCCCGCAGTTGGCGCGGCCGCACGCCGATACGCTGCATTTTTCCGACGCGGCCCGGCAGTTGAAGGAGCTGCGCGTTCAACATCGCGGGCGCCCTTTCAGAGTGTTTTTCGCTTTTGACCCACAGCGGCAAGCGGTGCTGTTGTGCGGTGGCGATAAAACCGGCGACAAGCGCTTTTACCAGCGCATGTTGCCCATCGCCGCCATGGAGTTTTCACATTATCTGGCCACCCGGAGGTAGTGCAGATGGCTAAACCTTTATCCCAATTGATCGACAAGCTCGATCCCGCCGTCGTTAGCGCAGCCAGGCAAAAAGCGGACAAGGAAATTTTCGAGCTGCGGCTGGCGATGCTGCGGGAAGAGCTGGCGGTCTCTCAGGTTGAATTGGCGAAGCGGCTCGGCATCAGCCAACCCTCCGTCGCCAATTTGGAAAAGCGCGGCAGCGAAATAAAACTGTCGTCACTCAAACGCTATATCGAGGCTATGGGCGGCACGCTGTCGCTGGACGTGCAATTGCCCAATGGCCAGCACCGCCGCATGACGCTGTGAAGCGGGCGCCAGGCGCCCGCCCGCTTATCAGATAAGCTCCAGCGCGATCAGCTCTTCGATGGTTTGGCGGCGGCGGATCAAACGCGGTTCGCCGTTTTCGAACAGCACTTCAGGCAACAGCGGACGGCTGTTGTAGTTGGAAGACATCGACGCGCCGTAGGCGCCGGTATCGTGGAACACCAGGTAATCGCCGATCTGCACCGGCGGCAGCTCGCGGGTTTCCACGCCGCCGCCCGCCTGCTGGGTGAACACGTCGCCGGATTCGCACAGCGGCCCGGCGATCACCGTTTCGCGCAGCGGCTTCCCCGACGTGTCGCGGCCATCGGCCGGCAACAGCGAAATATGGTGGTAGCTGCCGTACATCGCCGGCCGCATCAGATCGTTAAAGCCGGCGTCCACCAGCACGAAGTGGCGGCTGCCCATGTCTTTCACCGCCCGCACTTCGGCCACCAGCACGCCTGCCTCCGCCATCAGGAAGCGCCCGGGTTCAATCTCCAGCTGCACCGGGTGCCCCAAATGCGCGGCGATACGCTCACGCGCCCGGTTCCACAAACCGAAATAGTGCTCGGTATCGATCGCTTCTTCGCCGTACTGATAGGGGATAGACAGGCCGCCGCCGGCAGAAATGGCGCTGATGTCATGGCCGAGATCGATCACCTGCTGCACCATCGCGTCGCAAACTCGCTCCAGATGCTGGTAATCGACGCCGGAACCGATATGCATATGCACGCCGACAAGCTTCAGGCCGTAGCGGCGGATCTTCTCCACCGCCTGCGGCAGATCGGCATACCAGATGCCGTGCTTGCTGTTCTCGCCACCGGTGTTGGTTTTCTGGCTGTGGCCGTGGCCAAATCCCGGATTAATGCGCAGCCACACCGGGTGCCCCGCAGAAGCCTGACCGAGTTGATCCAGCATGTCGATGGAACCGGCGTTGACCGGGATCTTCAATTCGCTGACGCGCGCCAGCGTGGCGTGATCCAGCACGTCTGCGGTAAAGACGATCTCGCTCGGTTCGCCGCCCGGCTGAAAACCGGCCTGCAGCGCCCGCTCGATTTCACCCAGCGATACCGAATCCACCTTCACGCCCTGCTCGCGCATCAAGCGCAAAATATGAATGTTCGAACAGGCCTTCTGCGCGAAGCGGATGGTGTCGAAGTGGCGCAGCTGAGCGATGCGCTGGCTGATGATGTCGGCATCATAGGCCCAGACCGGGCAACCGAAACGCTGCGGCAAGGCCAGCAGGTTAGCGGCGTTCAACGCGGTGGAGGTGTCGTGCAACGGGCGTGGCATGGCGATATTCCCAATTCGAAAGTAACGGCGGATAAAGCCATAGTGCCGCACGCTGAATCGACTGGAAAATATCTATTTAGCCGTAGTCTATTCATTTATGATATGGCTTTCTTCCCCAGCCGAGCAGCCTCGCCATGCACAACATCTCTTTGCGACAGATCGAAATCTTTCGGGCGGTGATGACCACCGGCAACCTGACCGAAGCGGCGGCCCTGCTGCAAACCTCGCAACCGACCGTCAGCCGCGAGCTAGCGCGCTTTGAGAAGCTGATCCGGCTGCAGCTGTTCGACCGGGTGCGGGGGCGTTTGTCCCCTACCGTGCAGGGGCTGCGGCTGTTTGAAGAAGTGCAACGCTCCTATTACGGCCTCGATCGCATCGTCAACGCCGCCGCCGGCATTCGCCAGTTTCAGCAGGCGCAGCTGTCGATCCTGTGCCTGCCGGTATTTTCTCAATCGCTGCTGCCGGCGGTGTGTCGGCCCTTTATCGAACGTTATCCGGAAGTCAGCTTCAGCGTGATCCCGCAGGAGTCACCGCTGTTGGAGGAGTGGCTGTCGGCCCAGCGCCACGACCTTGGGCTGACGGAAACCGCCCTGACGCCGGCGGGTACCGAGCGAATGACGCTGATGACGTTGAACGAAGTCTGCGTGCTGCCGGCGGGTCACCCTTTATCGGCGAAAGACCAGCTGACGCCGCAGGATTTCGCCGGGCAAAACTTTATCAGCCTGTCGAGCACCGACAGCTATCGTCACTTGCTGGATGCGCTGTTCGCCGAACAGGGCGTCGAACGGCGCATGGTGATGGAGACCCACAGCGCAGCATCGGTGTGCGCCATGGTGAGGGCCGGCGTGGGCGTATCGATCGTCAACCCGTTGACGGCGCTCGACTATGCCGGCAGCGGGGTGCACGTGCGGCCGTTCAGCATCGAGGTACCGTTCACCGTCAGCCTGATCCGGCCGCTGCATCGCCCTTCTTCTGCGCTGGTCACGGCCTTTATCGACCATCTGCATCAGCAGGCGGCCGGTTTCCCCGCTCGGCTCGACGCGGCGATCAGGCGTTAGCCGGGCGCTTGGCGCGTTTAAAGGTCACCAGGCACAGCAGCAGCCCCAGCAGCGCTATCGCCGCCGCCGCCAGAGGAACGCGGGTCAATCCCAGCCCCTGCGCAATCACCGCTCCGCCTACCCACGCGCCGAGTGCGTTGCCGACGTTAAACGCCGCAATATTCAGTGTGGAAACCAGATTCGGCGCTTTCTTGCCGTAAGTCACCACGTTGATCTGCAGCGCCGGCACCGCGGCGAAAGCGGCGGCGGCCCACAGGAACAGGGTCATTTCCGCCGGCACCAGCGCATGGCTGGTCCAGTGGAACAAGGCGGCGAACAGCGCAATGGCCAGGAAAGTGCAGCTGAGCGTCAGCGCCAACCGCCAGTCAGCCAAGCGGCCGCCAACGATATTGCCCACCGTCAGGCCTACGCCCATCAGCAGCAGCGTCCAGCTTACGCCGCTCGCCGAGACACCGGTCACTTCGGTCAGCAACGGCGCGATATAGGTGAACAGCGCAAACATTGAGGCAGCGAACGCCACCGTCATCAGCAGCGACAGCCAAATGCCGCCGCCGCGCAACGCCGCCAGCTCTTTTTTCAGATCGGTCGGCGCCTCATCTTTTAACGCAGGCAGCTTGGCATACAGCGCCAACAACGACAGCACGCCGATCAGCGCCACCGCCCAGAAGGTGGAACGCCAGCCCAGCGCCTGCCCCAAGGCGGTGCCGAGCGGCACGCCCAGCACGTTGGCCAGCGTCAGGCCGGTGAACATCAAGGCCACCGCCGAAGCCCGTCGGTTGGGTGCCACCAGATTGGCGGCCACCACGGCGCCGATGCCGAAAAACGCGCCGTGGCACAGTGCGGTGATGATGCGCGCCAGCATCAGGAAGTTATAGCTGTATCCCAACGCGCACATCACATTGCCGATGATGAAGATCACCATCAGCAGCAGCAGCGTATTCTTGCGCGGCAGTTTGGCGGTCAACAGCGCCATGATCGGCGCGCCAATCGCCACGCCCAACGCATAGCCGCTGATCAGCCAGCCGGCCGACGGGATCGACACCTGCAGATCCCCCGCCACGTCGGGCAGCAGCCCCATGATGACGAATTCGGTGGTGCCGATGGCAAATGCACTTAATGCCAGTGCGAGCAAAGAAACAGGCATGGGTAACGCTCCCGGTCAACACAGCCCGGCGTCAGGCGCTCAGGGCTATTCAATAAACAAGCATAATCCCGGGCCACCCGCAGGGCGGCCCGAACAAGCGGGGTCAGATGAGATGTTCCAAGCGGAGGGATAATGCTTAACCCTATAATTAATAAGTTTTATTCTCGCTTTTCGCCCCACAGAAATAGCACGCGGCGCAGAGCGAAGACCAGCAGAGACAGGCGGACAGCGCACAAATCATTCAGCGCTGGGCGCTAAGCGCTTGAATGCGCTGACGATGAAAAATGTGTGCAAATGTTACCGCATTGTTAATTTCATCAGCGCAGCGTCGCCTGCCACTGCGGATCGCTGGCGAACCACTCCACCAGAAAGTCCAGCATGGTGCGCAGGGTAGCGGGCATTTGTCGACGTGAAGTGTAGATGCCGTAGATGCCCATCGACTGCGGCCGATAGCCCGGCAACAGTTCCACCAGCTCGCCGCTGGCCAGCAGCGGCGCCGCCGAATAATAGGGCTGCATGGAAATGCCTGCGCCCTGCACCGTGCCGGCCATCAACACCACCGACTCATTGGCGCTCAGGTTACCGCTGACCGCCACCGCCGATTTCACCCCCTGCGCGTCGAAATGCCACAGGCTTTTGCCGAAATAGGAGTAGGTCAGACAGTTGTGCAACGCCAGATCCTGTGGCTGACGCGGCGTGCCGTGCGCCGCCAGATAAGCCGGCGCGGCGCACACCACCGACGCGCAGCTGGACAGCGGCCGGGCGATCAGATTGGGATCCAGCTCATTGGTGATGCGTAGCGCCAGATCGATGCGTTCCTCCACCAGATTCACCGCCCGGTTGTTCATCTGCAGATCGACCGCCACCTGCGGGTGACGCTTCAGATATTGAGCGACGGCCCCCACCAGCGCCGTTTGCCCCAGCGACTGCGAACAGGTGATGCGCAGCAGGCCACGCAGCTCATCGCTCTGCCCTTCCTCCACCAGATCGATCTCCCCCGCCAACGCCAACATTTGCCGACATCGCTCAAGAGTGCGCTCACCGGCGTCGGTCAGACTAAGCTTACGGGTAGTGCGATGCAGTAAACGCGCTCCGGCCCATTGCTCCATTTGCGCCAGATAGCGCGTCACCATCGCACGTGACATCTCCAGCGTTTCCGCGGCGGCGATCATGCTGCCGCGATCGACGATGGTGACAAAAACCTCAGCGGCGGTAATGCGATCCATGATTAGTCCGATTTATGCAACGAATAATTGCTTATTATCCGGTTTTTCTATCGCTTTATGCAACCTAACATCATTACAACATTAACCGATACCTAAGGACCTCTGCCCATGTTTAAGAAATCACTGTTAACTCTGGCCTTCACCGGCGTCGCCACCCTGAGCGCTTACGCCACCGCTGCCGACACCCTGACCATGGAAGTGTATAACCCGGGCGAGAAAAGCGTGTTCCCGGTGTCTTCCGAGATCGTCAGCGGCAAACACGAAGTGGCGCTGATCGACGCTCAGTTCCAGCGCAACGATGCCGAAGAGCTGGTGAAAAAGATCAAGGCGACCGGCAAAAAACTGACCACCGTCTACATCAGCCATTCGGATCCGGATTTCTACTTCGGTCTGGACGTGATTAAGGCCGCCTTCCCGGAGGCGAAAATCATCGCTTCGCCGGGCACCATCAAGGACATCAACGCCACCAAAGACGGCAAAGTCGCCTACTGGGGCCCAATCCTGAAAGACAACGCGCCTAAAACCGTGATCGTGCCGCAGCCGCTGCAGGGCGACAGCTTCACCATCGACGGCCAAAAAGTGGAAGTGAAAGGTCTGAACGGCCCGACTCCCGATCGCACCTTCGTCTGGATCCCGGCGCTGAAAGCGGTAGTGGGCGGTGTCGCGGTCGCCGGGGACAATATCCATCCGTGGATCGCCGACAACCAGAGCGTGGAATCGCGCCAGCACTGGCAGCAGACGCTGAAAAACATCGAAGCGCTGAAGCCGCAGGTCGTCGTGCCGGGCCACTTCCTGCCGGGTGCAGCGCAGACGCTGGCATCGGTGCATTTCACTCAGAAATACCTGACCACGCTGGAAGCCGAGCTGCCTAAGGCCAAGGATTCCACCGCGCTGATTGAAGCGATGAAAAAGCACTACCCGACGCTGAAAGACGAATCGAGTCTGGAACTGAGCGCGAAAGTGCTGAAAGGCGAGATGAAGTGGCCGCAATAAGCGCCCGAGCGTGATTGAACCAGTCCTGGCGCGGCGGCGAACCGCCGCGCCAGGCGAGGAGCTAAGATGACCGAAACCACTTTGCATTACATTTTCGATCCGCTGTGCGGTTGGTGCTACGGCGCCGCGCCGCTGGTGAAAGCGGCTCAGAGCCTCCCAGGGCTCAAGGTCGTGCCGCACGCCGGCGGCATGATGACCGGCAACAACCGCCGTCAGATTACCGACGAATGGCGCAACTACGTCATTCCGCACGACAAACGCATCGCCGAAATGACGGGCCAGCCGTTCGGTGAAGCCTATTTCAACGGTCTGCTGCGCGACACCACGGCGGTGATGGATTCCGAGCCGCCGATCACCGCTATCCTGGCGGCGGAAAAGCTGGCGGGGCGCGGGTTAGACATGTTGCACCGCATTCAGCAGGCGCACTATCAGGAAGGCCGTCGCATCGCCGACACGCCGGTGCTGGAAGCGTTGGCGAAAGAGCTGGGATTGCCTTCGGCGGCGTTTATCGCCGAAATGCGCTTCAACAGCGGCGCGCCGACCGCGCAACATATCGCGGAAAGCCGGGCGCTGCTGGCCAAAGTGCAAGGCCAGGGCTTCCCGACCTTTGCACTGCAGGATAGTGATGGCCGCCTGCATCTGCTGCCGGCCGGCAATTATCTGGGCAATGTGGAAGCCTGGAAGAATCTGCTGGGCGCCGCCGCCCTGGCGTAACCCTGCTCGCCCCGGTCGTCGGGGCGGGTCATTCTACCCGCACGAACCGCCCTTCCGCCCGCACGTTGTGACCGAACCCGCAATCGCCCCGCGTGTGCATTTCCAACGCTTGCTCGCCGAACTCCATCGTCACGTCGCAGACCTGCGCGCTGTCCGACTCGTGCTGGTGGTAGACGGCCTTGCCGTGTGCGATCGGCAGCTCCGCGGAAAAGTCCCCCATGTTCGGCCCGTAATACAGCCCCATCTGCGGCATCGCGTAGCCGGAAAAATCGATCAGCCAGTGCTCGCCCTGCGGCTTAACCACCACTTCACTCCACACGCCGCGCCCGGCGTATTGCCAATACACGCCGCCCGGCCCCTGCGGCTGCGGCCGCTGCGCCAGACGTTGACGCAACAGGCTCAGGTTGTGCTGCGATTTATCGTCGTGCGGTGCCAGCGCCAGATAGGCCTGCGCCTTGAGCAATTCGCCGGCGTGCATCAGCGACAGCGCCACGTTGTTGTAAGCCGTGGCAACCGCCTGCTCGCTCAGGCCGCAAAATTCGCTCCAGGCCGCCTGATCGCGAAAGATGTCGGCGGCTTTGGCGTAATCCTGCCGCTGATAGGCCTTTTTTCCCAGTTCGGCGTAGCTCGCCACCTTTTGGCAGTCGGCAGCAATGTCCGGCTCGTCAATGTGCGCCCAGGCCCGGACGCTGGCGAAGACGCCGCAGGTCAGCAACAGGGGAAACCAAGCCTTCATCGTTTATCCTTTCTGCAAAAATTCGGCGCCAGTATAACCGCCCGGCGCCGGAGTGTATGCCGCAATTGCGATCGCCTGCATGGCCGCCGGCGATTCAACCGTATTATTTCAAACGGTTAGCGGAGTCAAAACTGCTTACAGTCACGGTTTGTTTGTTACCGGCCCGCGGCCCATGCTGAACAAAATGCCGCAATGAATGAGCCGCTATGAACGCAACCCCCTTGCAGAAACACGCCGTTTGGCAGCTGATCAAACCCTTTTGGGTGTCAGAGGAGCGATGGCGCGCCTGGATGATGCTGATCGCCATCGTCGTCCTGTCGCTTGGCCTGGTCTATATCAGCGTGCAGATCAACCAGTGGAACCAGGTGTTCTACGATGCGCTGCAGAACAAGAACTACCCAGTGTTCAAGGCACAGCTGTGGCGCTTTACCTATCTGGCGCTGATCTTCATCGTGCTGGCGGTCTATAAAATCTACCTGACCCAGGGGCTGCAGATGCGCTGGCGGCGCTGGATGACGGAAAAGTTCATGGATAAATGGCTGGCGCATCAGGCGTATTACCACACCGAGCAGCAGCAGATCGTCGATAACCCCGATCAGCGTATCGCCGAAGATCTCAACGTGTTGACCCAATATACCCTGTCGCTGTCGCTCGGGCTGCTCTCCAGCCTGGTGACGCTGTTTTCCTTTATCGACATTTTATGGCACGTCAGCGGACCGATGACCTTCGCACTCGGCCAGCACGCCATCACCTTGCCCGGTTATATGGTGTGGTTCGCGCTGCTGTATGCGGTGTTGGGATCGCTGTTGATCTGGTGGGTCGGTAAACCGCTGGTTATGCTGGGCTTCAACCAGGAACGGTACGAGGCGAACTTCCGTTTCGGCCTGATCCGCATCCGTGAAAACAATGACGCCATCGCGCTGTACCACGGCGAACCGCGCGAGGCACAGCAGTTGGGCGACCGTTTCGATACCATTCGCAGCAACTGGTGGGCGATCATGCGCATCACCCGGCGGCTGAACATCGCCACCAACTTCTACGGCCAGTTCGCTATCGTGTTTCCGCTGCTGGTGGCGGCGCCACGCTACTTCTCCGGCGCCATCCAGATGGGCGGCCTGATGCAGATCGCCTCGGCCTTCGGCCAGGTGCAGGGGGCGCTGTCGTGGTTTATCGACGCTTTCAACGATTTGGCGACCTGGAAAGCCTGCGTCAACCGTCTGGCGGGCTTCAACGCCGCCGTCGATCAGGTGCATCATCAGCCGCGCGGCATTCAGCTGCGGGAAGAGGCCGTCCATCCGTTAACGCTGGACAATCTCAGCCTGAGCTTGCCCGACGGCCAGCCGCTGCTGACCGGCGCCGAGATGACGCTGCAACGCGGCGATCGCCTGCTGATCGTCGGCCCTTCCGGCTGCGGCAAGTCGACGCTGCTGCGGGCCATCGCCGGCATCTGGCCTTACGGCGCGGGTGCCATCGGGCTGGCGGCCAACGCCAACACGCTGTTCCTGCCACAGCGCAGCTACATTCCGATCGGCACTCTGCGTGAAGCGTTGAGCTATCCGAGCCTGGCGACAGAATACAGCGACGCGCAGCTGATGCGGGTGCTGGAAAACTGCCGCCTGAAACACCTGCAGCGCTGGCTGGACACCTCCGCCAACTGGAGCCATCGCCTGTCGCCGGGCGAGCAACAGCGGCTGGCCTTCGCCCGCGCCCTGCTGATACGCCCTAGCCTCCTGTTCCTTGACGAAGCCACCAGCGCGCTGGACGATGAAACCGAGCAATTGATGTACTGCCTGCTGGTGGATGAACTGCCGGACGTGACGCTGATCAGCGTGGCGCACCGCAACAGCGTGGCGAAATATCACCAGACCTGCTGGCGCTTCAGCCGCGGCGAAGACCAACCGGCGCGCCTGGCGCTGAGCCCGTTGCCGGCATAACTCACGAAGCCGGGCGCGAGCGCGCCCGGTTTTCGTTCAGATGCCGTCGGCCTGCACGTTTTCGCATTTCACCCGGCGGCGCTCATGCCACAGGCTGGTCAGGCCGCGTTTACCGCACGCCAGCGCCACCTCGCGAAACTCATCCAGGCTCAACCCGTCGCGCTCCAGCATCATTTCCGCCGCCAGCTGCATATTCACGCCGGTCAGCACTTCACAATCCCCCTGCGCATCCGCCAGCTCGCAGGCGCTGCGAAAGGGCGAGCCGCCGAGCATGTCGGTGAGAAACACCACGCCGTCCGGCTGCGCCACTGCGACCAGCGCCGAACGCAAAGCCTCCCTGAGCTGCGCGGTGCTCATCTGTTCGGGGAAATCGACCGCCGCGCAGTGCGGCTGTGGCCCCACCACCTGTTCCACCGCCTGCAACAGCCCGCTGGCGAAGCCGCCGTGGCCGGTAATCACAATGCCTGGCATATTCCGCTCCTCACAAAATGCCGATAAATTTGCCCGCTACGCCGATGACTACGGTGACGCCAATCAGCTTCACCGGCGAGAATCCGCGCTTCATCAGGAAGAAAATGAGCAGCGTGAAACACAGCGGCAGTAAGTTGGGCATCAGCTTGTCCAGCACGTCGGTCTGCAGCGCCACGCTGGCCTTGCCGGCATGCATCACCAGCGGCGTGGACAGATGCACATACGAGGCCACCAGCGCGCCGATCACCGTCATGCCGACAATGGAGGCGGCGTGCGAAATACGCCGGGTGTGGGTCTTCAGCAGCGCCAGCGCGCTGGTGCCGGCCTGGTAGCCGTAGTGCGCCAGCCCGAAACGCAGGCCGAAGTGGAACAGGTTGAACAGCAGCAGGAAGACGATCGGCCCGAACAGGCTGCCCTCCAGCGCCAACGAAGCGCCTATCCCGGCGCAGATCGGCAGCAGCGTCAACCAAAACAGCGCGTCGCCGATGCCGCCAAGCGGCCCCATCAGCGCCACTTTCACCGCGCGGATGGTGGAGATCTTCTCCTTGTTCTGCTCCATTGCCAGCACCAGGCCGGACAGGAAGGTGACGTCGAACGGGTGCACATTGATAAACTCCATGTGCATCTTCATCGAATTGGCCAAATCCTGCGGGTTGCGGTGGATCTTGCGCAGCCCGGGGATCAGCTGATACAGCCAGCCGCCGGCCTGCATGCGCTCGTAGTTGAACGATGCCTGTAGCAGCAGCGAACGCCAGGCCATGCGGTTGATGTCGCCGCGCGTCAGCGCTTCGGCGGGCTGGCTGTCCAGGTAATCGTCCTGCTCCACCTGGCTGGTGGCCAGCGCCTGCGCCATACGCTGATCGGCCTTTTGCGCCAGCAGATCGTCGGAATCGTTAAATGCCATCTTCGGCGTCCTCCTGCGGAGCGGGCCGAGCCGTCGCCTCTGCCGCGCCGCGTTGCGTGTTGAAGAAGTCGATCAGAGCGATCGCCAGGGCGCCCAGCGCCACCGCCAGAATCGGCAGTTTGAGAAACGTGACCGAGATGAAACCGAGAATGAAATAGGCCACGTAGGTTTTTTTCATCATCACCTTCATCAGCAGCGAGAAACCGATCGCCGGCATCATGCCGCCCGCCACCGCCAGCCCGTCCAGCAGCCAGCCCGGTGCCTTCTGCACCATGGCGCTGGCCGCATCGGCGCCGAAGTAAATCGGCAGGAACGCCACCACGAAATAGAAGATGAACAGAATGCTGATGCCGAGGTAGTTCACCCGTTCGATGCCGCGCCAGTTCAGCTCTTTCACCATACGATCGCAGCGGTGCATCATCGGTGAGAACAGCGTAAACAGCAGCGTGATGCAGCCCTGCACCGCTATCGAGAACGGCACCGCCACGCCGATCGCCACTTTAGGATCGGCCTTGGTCAGAATGGCGAACGCGGTGCCGATCACCCCGCCGATCACCACGTTCGGCGGTTGGGCGCCCGCCAGCGGCACCATCCCCATCCACACCAGCTCCAGCGTGCCGCCCACCAGCAAGCCGGTGTAGACGTCGCCCAAAATCAGCCCCACCAGCGGCCCCATCACCACCGGCCGGTGGAAGTGGGTCAGGCCGTCGAACAGATCAACCCCCGCCAACCCGGCCAACAGCGCAATCAATAACGCATCCGTCAACATGCTTCCCCCCCAGGCTCAAAAGAGCAGTTTGCCGATCGCCTCGCCCGCCTCATCCGGCACCCGGCGCACTTCGCACTCCACGCCCAGCGCCGCAAGCGCGCGGAACGCGGCCACGTCGCCGTCGTCCAGCGACACCGTTTTGTGCACCTGCCGCTTCCCCTCGGCGAAATGCATATTGCCGACGTTGACGAAACGGATCGGCACCCCGCCGCGCACCAGCGTCAACACGTCCTGCGGCGTTTTGCATACCAGAAAGATCTTCTGTCGATCCGCCGCCTTGTGGATCACGTCGATGGTTTTCTGCAGCGTGAAATAACGGGTCTGCACCCCTTCCGCCACCACCATGTCCATCAGGTTCTGCTGCACCGGATCGGCGGCGGCCTCGTCGTTGGCCACCACCACCAGGTTGGCGCCGAGAGTGTTGGTCCAGGTCACGCCCACCTGGCCGTGCACCAGGCGATTGTCGATGCGGGTCATTAAAATGTTCGGCATGTCAGCGGCCCTCCGGATAGCAGGCGGCGTGGTAATCGTCGAGCACCTGCGTCACTTTATGCAGCACCCACTCCTGCGGATCGGCGCTCAATTCGCCGGCGTTCAGCGCCCGCGCCTGATCCGGCAGATACTGACTGAGCAGCGCCAGCGGCGCCGGGCTGCGGCGCAGGTTGTCCAGCAAGCCGTCGACCGCCTGCTGCACCTGCGGCTGCGGCCAGTAGTAACGCACCCGATCGCTCAGGCTGTAGTGGCGATCGAGGTACTGCTGGTGCGGCGTACCGTGGTAATAGCGGCTCCACTGTTGCGGCTGCTCGCGCATCACCTGTTCCAGCGTGGCGCACAGCTGCGCCGACTGGCGTTCCCCCAGCCATTCGCGTTCGATGCGATCGAGGGCGAACAGCGCTTCGCGCAGCGCAAAGGTCAGCGCCGGCCCCACCTTCAGGATGGCGAAATGATCGCGCACCAGCTGGCGATAGGCCTGCGGCGGTTGGTAGTCCGTGGAGTGCGCTTCATAGATCATGCCCGGCTGCCGTTCGATGAAATGGCTCAGTGCATCGGCGCGTTGCGGCTGGTAACGTTCGACGCTGTGGTGATCGAACTCGACGCCCGGCTGCACCACCAGCGCGATGGTTCGCTGCCAGGCATCGTTCAGCTCGGCCTTTTGCCAGGCGATACGGTGTGTTTCCAGGGTTTGCGCCACCGCCTGCGGCGTGGTGACCTGCAGGCCCGCCAGCGCTTCCTGCGCGCCGCCCGGCACCGGCACTTCGGTGCCGATCACATAGACCGGCGCTTCGCCGCCGCTCTGCGCCCAGGCGCGTTCCGCCACCGCGCACAAACGCGCTGCCCGCTCGGCGACAGCGGCATCCCCCAGAGGCGAGGGATCATCGGCGCACGACATGGAACAATCGAGATGAATTTTGCGAAATCCCGCGCGGACGTAATCGTCGATCAACGTTTCCGCCAGCGTCATCGCTTCCTGAGCCGGGCGATCTTGCCAGGCGTTGGGCCCCAGATGGTCGCCGCCCAGCCACACGCGCTCGCGCGCCAGGCCAACCTCATCCGCCAGCCGCCACAGCGCATCGCGAAACTGGGTCGCCGTTTGGCCGGTATAGCCGCCGAACTGATTGACCTGGTTGGACGTCGCTTCCACCAACACCGGCGTGCCACGGGCTTTGGCCTGCCGCAACGCGGCCTTCAGAACCCAGGGATGGGCGGAACAGACGGAAAAGATCCCGACCGGCATACCGGCCTTGTGCTGCTCGACAAGCTGTAACAACTGCTGCATGAAGCCCCCATGCAGGCGCCCTGCTACCGATCGGCGATGATGACCTCCACGCCCAGCTCGGTTAACGCCCGCTCGTAATCGTCCGGAAGACGGCTGTCGGTGATCAGCCGATGGATTTGTCCGGCTTCGCGAATCATGCAAAAGCTCTTGCGACCAAATTTGCTGGCATCCGCCACCGCGATAATCTCGCGTGCCACCTCGCACATTACGCGATTGAGGTGCGCCTCACCGGGGTGAGGCGTGGTGATGCCGGCGCTCAGATCGAACCCATCGACGCCCAAAAACAGTTTGTCGAATCGGTACTGACGCAATTGCTGCTCGGCAGCCGGACCGTAGAGTGAGTAAGAGTTGCGGCGCACGCTGCCCCCCAGCACCATGACCTCCACCCCGTCGTTTCCCGAAAGCTCGTAGGCAATGTTCAGCGCATTGGTCATCACCACCAGATCGCGCCGCCCCTTCAGGAACGGCACGATCTGCGCGGTGGTGGAGCCGGAATCGAGGATCAGCGCATCGCCGTCGCGCACATAGCCGGCCGCCGCGTTGGCGATCAGCGTTTTGACGTCGCGATTCAACCGCCCTTTGTCCCGCAACGGCCGATCGAAAGCGAATTGCTGATTGAGCATCGCGCCGCCGTAAGCGCGCAGCGCACACCCTTTTCGTTCCAGAAAGCGCAGATCGTTGCGGATCGTCACCGTGGATACCGCAAACTGTTTGCTGAGCTGCTCCACGCGCACGCTGCCGTGCTCGCATAACAGATCGATGATGTGTTCACGTCGCTTTGCGGTATTCACTGGCATGAGCTGCGGTCCTCAGGTTTCCGGCATCGCCGGGGAGAAGATGGCTTTCGCTCTACTGCGCTGGCATTACAGCAAAGCGAAAGCAATGAAATTGTGATCGGGCTTACAGCCCCGTTTTAGCAAAAAAATCGCCAAAAAACCTTTCGAATCGAAATAGATCGAAAAGTCAGGAAGCGGAATGGAGGCAAAGTGAAATGCCATGACGAGCGCGCACGCCGGAGAGCAGCCGCATGGGGGGAGAGAGAAGTGAAAGCGGCGCATGGCCCGCCCCGCGCCAGGACTTTTAGTTCACTCAGTGACCAGGATCACATAATGGCAATTATCCTGTCACCGACGGGGATTAACCGCCCCTATCACGCCGGCCCCTCCCCTTGTCAGCGTGAAGCATCTTCCCTACACTTGCGATCGGATACCGCCAATTTGGCGGTACGTAAGCGTTAACGTCAATCAACGCATCACGCCATGCAGCGCTGATTGACTGCATGCCCTGGTGCGAGGAACCCATGCCGCAACCCGCTTCATCCCCATCATCCAGCTTAACCCCGCGCCGCCGTTTACATCGCCCGGTACTGCTGATCGTCGGCATCATGCTGATCGCGGCCAACCTGCGCGCCGCCCTGACCAGCGTGGGCCCGCTGCTGGAGCAGATCCAGCAACAGCTGGCGTTATCCGCCACCGCCGCCGGCCTGATCAACTCGCTGCCGCTAATCCTGTTCGCCGTTCTTTCGCCGCTGACCCCGGCGCTGGCGAAACGCATCGGCATCGAGCGCACCCTGGGCCTCGCCCTCGCGCTGCTGGTTTGCGGCATTGCGCTGCGTTCCCTGCCGCAAGACGCCATGCTGTGGCTGGGCAGCATCCTGATCGGCGCCGCCATCGCCCTCGCCAACGTAGTGCTGCCGACGCTGGTGAAAAGAGATTTCCCACATCGCGCCGCCGCCATGATCGCCGCCTATGCGGCGGTGATGTCGCTGGTCGCCGCCATCGCCTCCGGCCTGGCGGTGCCGCTGGCTTCGCTGGGCGATCTCGGCTGGCGGTTCTCTTTGCTGTGCTGGGGGTTGCCCGCGCTGCTGGCGCTGCTGGTGTGGCTGCCACAGCTGCGACGCCCCGCCACGCCCGCAGTCAAAGAGCCGCTGTCGACGGAGCCGCAACGCTATCGTTCTCCCTGGGGCAGTGCGCTGGGATGGCAGGTGGCGATGTTCATGGGGCTGCAATCTATTGCTTTTTACACCATTATCGGCTGGTTCAGCGCCTTTGCCGCCAGCCACGGCACCTCGGCTCAGCAGGCGGGCTTCGAGCTGTTCGTGTATCAGGTGGTGGCGATCGTCGCCAACTTTGTGATGGTGGTGATTTTGCCGCGGGCGCGCGATCAGCGAGCGATCGCGCTGGGCAGTTCTCTGCTGATCTTTATCGGCGTCGGGGGATTATTGGTGCAACCCGCCAGCTCGCTGGTGTGGTTGACGTTCGCCGGGTTGGGCGCGGGGAGTTCGCTGGTGCTGGCGCTGTCGTTCTTCGGATTGCGCAGTCAGCATCATCACCAGGCGACGCTGTTATCGGGTATGGCGCAATCCGTCGGTTATCTGCTGGCGGCCTTGGGCCCCACCCTGTTCGGCCTGCTGCATGACCTGACGGAAGGCTGGCGTTTGCCACTGATCGTGTTGCTCTGTCTGACTCTCCTGCAAATGCTGTTCGGCGCATTGGCCGGCCGTAGCCGCCTGATCGGTTAGCGCCGCTGGGCGATAGGTCGCTCCGCCTCAGGGGCGTTATCCTGCCACAAATCTTCAATGAAGGCGCGCTGCTCATCGCTCAGCACCCATGAAGGCGGAATTTTGGACTGCGCGCGACGCCGAGCGCCCTCACGATTTTTAGCCTGCTTTTTGTTCACCAATCGTCTTCCTGCTCAGCTTACTTAATCAGTAGCCAGTAAATCACGGCAGCGGTTAGCAGCCAGAACAGCCCACAACCGATAAACACGCATAGCCATGCCTTACGTTTGATATTTGATCCATCCTTGCTCACCACAGCGCCCCTAACCAATAGATTAAACCATTCAAACGATGATTATTGATCTGTTTTAACGATCGATAAAGTAGTTTGTTCCTATGGATATTTAAAAAATCACTGCTACCCAAATACCTGCATTGCAGTATCAATGAGCACGGCACCGTGGATACCACTGTTATCGGCAGCCGATAACGCGTATTGATAGGCGAACGAACATACAGTGTGTCACACCTTTAATGGCTAAAATTAAACCACTGGTAAATAATTAGTCACTAAATCATTTGACTGGTCATAAGCCAAATCGGCAACAGGCGACGCTGAAGAAGAGGATGAAAATGAAGCGACGTACTGAATCGCATGAGGAGAAGCGCCGGCCCGTTTGGGTTTCGCCCGGGCCGGCGAGGATTAGCCAATTCGACTGACGGAGTCTCGGCTGGCGTGTTCACGCTCGCAGCCGGTCAGTTCGCGCAGCTGGCCGGAGCGCATCTCAAGCAACCGATCGGCATGTTCGAAATAGTGGTCGTCATGGCTGATGGCGAATACCGTTTTGCCTAACGCGCGCAACTCTGGCAACAGCTCGCGATAAAAAATACGCCGGAACTGCGGATCCTGATCCGCGGCCCATTCATCCAACAGCAGGATATCGCGCTGTTCCGCCACCGCCAGCAGCAGGGCCAGACGTTTGCGCTGCCCCTGCGACAGCTGCGGGTTGGTCACCCTGTCGCCGTCGAACTGCAGTTTGCTTTTCATATTCAAGCGCTCGAGCCAGACGGCGACCAACTCCGCATCGGGTTCGCCACCTTCCGGCCCTTGCAAGCGATCGAACTGATGAAAATCGGTGAAAATCGCCGAAAACAGCCGACGATAATCCGGCATATCCGCTGCGGTCTGGGCGATGCCATCCACAACGATGTGCCCGCTCACCGGCCGGTACAACCCGGTCAGCAGCATCGCCAGCGTTGACTTGCCGCTGCCGTTGCCACCGATCAAAAAGACCAGCTCGCCACGCCGCAGCGTCAGATTGAGCGGCCCGACGGCAAAACCGGGCTGCTGTTCCGTATCCGCATAGTGAAAAACCACGTCGCGCAGTTCCAGCGTCTGCCAGGCACGGCCGGTGGCGGCAGGGAACGCCGGTTGGTACTCGGCCAGGCGCAGCGTCTTCAGCTTGTTGAAGGCGACTTCGGCGCTGACCAGCGTCGGAAACGCTCCGACCGCCTGCAGTAATGGCGTGCGCAAGAACAGCAACGTCAGGGAATACGTGGCGGCTACCGTCGAGTTCGCCCATCCCAGGCTGTTGGCCATAAAGAACACCAGCCCGATCGCCCCCAACATCATGATATTTGACCAGTTGAGCGCACTCAGATGGAAGGTATCGGCGCGAATGATATGGTAGCGGTAAGCTTGCGCATCAGGCTGATAGACCTGTTCGTACAGCGCCTGCGCTCGCTTGCGGTTCAACGTCAGTTCCTTACGACCGTCAATCACCGATTCATAATGATGATAGAGACGCTCTTCTGACTCGCGCAAACTGGCCATATGGCGATAAACCCGCGAGACCAGACAACCGCTGCCCACCACGGTGATGGCGACCCACACCGCCGTCACCGCCAGCATTTTCGGTGACAGCCATCCCAGATAGGCCGCCGATCCCAGGGTTAAAATCACCCCTTGCACCAGTTCGGGCAAGCGCACGAAGGCGACGGTGATATTGCGCACATCGCTGGACAGGCTGGCCAATAATGAGGCGCTGCCTAGCTGTTCGAGACGTTCAATATCGGTATCCAGGATGCGCTTCACTAACTGCCCGCGCAGGCGGTAGACGAAGTAATGGCCCAAGGTCGTCAGCGCCAATTGCGAGCCCAGCGTGACCGCCATCAGCAATGCCAGCAGGGCAAGAAACATCGGCAGCACGGCCAATGCATCGCCGCCGGCGTCCATCAGGTATTGATTGATAAATGCAATGATACCGATGCCTAAGCCGGCGCTGGTCATGGTCAATGCCATCACCGCCAGAAAGGGCCAACGATACTGGTGATAAACCACCCGTAGCAGTTCCATGAAAAAACCTCTGAAGTCGCGATCTGGCAGGCATTGTAAGCGGCGCGAGAATGAGATCAAGACGAATTCTCATTGTTCGCGCAGCCTCTGATTTCGGCGTCGGGGGCATTTTGATGATTGCTTATTGAAACGAGAGACTTACACTGGCGCCACTTGCCGCTGAAGGGAACAGCCGATTATGCTCGCCACTCACGAATACGCCAACGACCTGATTCTGTTTGCCCTGATTGTCGACTGCGGGTCGTTCAGCAAGGCCGCGGAGAGCGCCGGCATCACCAGCTCGGTGGTCAGTAAACGCATCGGGCGGCTGGAAAAATCGCTGGGTGCCCGCCTGCTGTACCGCACCACCCGCAGCCTGACGCTGACCGAAAGCGGCCAGGCGCTCTACCAGCAGGCCAAAGAGATCGGCGCCAAAGTGCAGGAGGCGCTGTACGCCGTCAGCGAAAAGAGCGAAGAGTTGACCGGCACCATCCGCATGTCGGTGCCGACCATTTCGGGCGAGCTGCTGCTGAGCGAAAGCGTGGCGGAATTTTGCGCCCAGCATCCCAGCCTGAAGGTCGAAATGCGGCTGGAAAACCGCTTCGTCGATCTGGTGGAAGAAGGCATCGATCTGGCGATCCGGACCGGCACCATGCCGGATTCCAGCCTGATTGCCCGGCCGATCTTCGATTCCCGCTGGGTGATCGTCTGCTCGCCGGGCTACCTGGAAAGCCACCCGGAACCGCGCAGCGCCGACGATCTGCTTAGCCACAACTGCCTGACCTACACCTATCAGGAGAGCGGCACCGCCAACTGGCTGATGAAGCGGCCGGGGCGCAACGACATCTACGAGCTGCAGGTTAACGGCAACCTGTCGGCCAACAATGCGCGGGCGATCCGCAAAGCGGTGATCGGCGGCCACGGCATCGCCATGGTGCCGCGCTGCATGGTGTACGAAGACTTGCAGGACGGAAAACTGACGGAGATTTTGGCCGGCCACTGCGGCAAGGTGCTGGGCATTTACGCCGTCTATCCTTACACCCGCAATCTGCCGTTAAAAACTCGCCTGCTGATCGAACATATCATCGGTTCCTATCAAAATATCAGCCATTACTTTTGAGTTTTCTGCTCTGATTATTTCTCCATGGCCGGAAAATGCCGTGGGGATTACGGCATTTTTGGACATAATCTATTGAACATTACCGCTTAATTAATGTGAACTCGCGCATTCATCACACAAAAACCACTTCTATTAGTCTGATTTTAAACACATTAATTTAACCCCTCACACCGACGTTTTCCCCGCCGGCGGCGCCGTTCGCCGATGTTAAAAAATTACCGCATGGCATCGTCGCCAACGTTGTGATTAGAATAAAAATGTTGCGGTAATTAACCTTTCAGCTACATCTCTCTGCCCATAAAAATAATAACCCTGAGGATCTTATGCCCCTGCTTTTCAGTATTGCGCCCATCATCCTGCTGATCTGGATGATGACCAAAAGGAATGGCGTGCCCTCTTACCTCGCCCTGCCGCTGACGGCCGCCGTGGTGTACGCCGTACAGCTCTTGTGGTTCGATGCCTCGCTGCGGCTGCTGCATGCCCATATCATCACCGCGCTGGTGTCGACGCTGACGCCGATCACCATCATCGCCGGCGCCATCCTGCTCAACAAACTGATGCAGGTGAGCGGCGCGGAAAACGTGGTGCGCCGCTGGCTGGAAACCATCAGCCCCAATCCCGTGGCCCAACTGATGATTATCGGCTGGGCGTTCGCCTTTATGATTGAAGGCGCCAGCGGCTTCGGCACCCCGGCCGCCATCGCCGCGCCGATTCTGGTCGGGCTGGGCTTCAACCCGCTGCGCGTCGCTCTGTTGACGCTGGTGATGAACTCGGTGCCGGTCTCCTTCGGCGCCGTGGGCACCCCCACCTGGTTCGGCTTCGCCAATCTCGGCCTGTCGGACGCCAACCTGCTGGAGATCGGCCGACAAACCGCGCTGATCCACTTTGTCGCCGGTTTCGTCATTCCTCTGCTGGCGCTGCGCTTTATCGTTTCCTGGCGGGATATCCGCCGCAATCTGCCGTTTATCCTGCTCAGCGTACTGAGCTGCACCGTGCCCTATCTGCTGTTGGCCCAGGTGAACTATGAGTTCCCGGCGCTGGTCGGCGGCGCGATCGGCCTGGCGCTGTCGGTGCTGCTGGCGCGCGGCGGCATCGGCCTCGCCCGCAGCGACAAACCGCAGAGCGCCGGGCAAGCGGTGCCGTTCTTGCAGGTGGTCAAGGCCATGACCCCGACCCTGCTGCTGATTGCTATTCTGATAGTGACGCGCGTTCACCAACTGGGCCTCAAGGCGCTGCTCAACAACACCGCGCTGCTGTGGCAGGAAAATCTCGGCTGGCTCGGGGAGCTGCGCGTCAGCCGGGCGCTGATCGTCGAACTGCAACAGGTGCTGGGCACCTCCGCCGCCGCCGGCTACAAAACGCTGTATGTCCCGGCGCTGATCCCGTTCCTGCTGGTGGTGCTGCTGTGCATTCCGCTGTTCCGGCTGAATGGCGGCCAGGTGCGGCAGATGTTCAGTGAAACCGGCGGGCGCATCGCACGGCCCTTTATCGCCCTGTTCGGCGCACTGGTGATGGTCAACCTGATGATGCAGGGCGGCGACAACGCGCCGGTGATCCTGATCGGCAAAGCGCTGGCGGCGCTGACCGGCGACAGCTGGCTGCTGTTCTCGTCATTCCTCGGCGCGCTGGGATCGTTCTTCTCAGGTTCCAATACCGTCTCGAACCTGACGTTCGGCGGCATTCAGCAGTCGATTGCCCAGAGCAGCGGCCTCGACGTCAATCTGACGCTGGCCTTGCAGTCCGTCGGCGGCGCCATGGGCAACATGGTGTGCCTGAACAATATTATCGCGGTCTGCTCGATCCTCGGGATCGGCAACGCCGAAGGAAAAATCATCAGAAAGACCGTGCTGCCGATGCTGGCGTACGGCGGGATTGCGGCCGGTATGGCGGCGATCCTCACGCTCTGACCGACAACTCGTTATCGCAAGCAAGACAAGAAGGTAAACACTATGATCATCTCCGCGTCAACCGACTACCGGGCCGCCGCCCAGGCTAAACTGCCGCCGTTTCTGTTTCACTATATCGACGGCGGGGCCTACGCGGAGCATACGCTAAAGCGCAATACCGCAGACCTGGCCGATATCGCCTTGCGCCAGCGCGTGCTGCGCAATATGTCCGAACTCAGCCTGGAAACCACGCTGTTCGGCGAGCAGCTGGCGATGCCGGTGGCGTTGGGGCCGGTGGGGCTGACCGGCATGTACGCCCGCCGCGGTGAAGTGCAGGCCGCGCGCGCCGCAGCCCAAAAAGGCATTCCGTTCACCCTGTCCACCGTGTCGGTCTGCCCGATCGAAGAGGTGGCGCCGGCGATCGATCGGCCGATGTGGTTCCAGCTCTACGTGCTCAAAGATCGCGGTTTTATGCGCAACGCGCTGGAGCGCGCCAAGGCCGCCGGCGTGAAAACGCTGGTGTTCACCGTCGACATGCCGGTGCCGGGCGCCCGTTATCGCGACGCCCATTCGGGGATGAGCGGCCCTAACGCCGCCCTGCGCCGCGTGCTGCAGGCGTTTACCCATCCGCAGTGGGCCTGGGACGTCGGCCTGCTCGGCAAGCCGCACGATCTGGGCAACGTTTCAGCCTACCGCGGCAAACCGACCAGCCTGGAAGACTACATCGGCTGGCTGGGCGCCAACTTCGATCCGTCGATTTCCTGGAAAGATCTGGAGTGGATCCGCGAATTCTGGGACGGCCCGATGATCATCAAAGGCATTCTGGATCCGGAGGACGCCAAAGACGCCGTGCGCTTCGGCGCCGACGGCATCATCGTTTCCAACCACGGCGGCCGCCAGCTGGACGGCGTGCTGTCGACCGCGCGCGCCATGCCGGCGATCGCCGACGCGGTGAAAGGCGACATTACCCTGTTGGCCGACTCCGGCATCCGCAGCGGCCTGGACGTGGTACGCATGATCGCGCTGGGCGCCGACACCGTACTGCTGGGGCGCGCCTTCGTCTATGCGCTGGCGGCGGCCGGCGAAGCCGGCGTCGCTAACTTGCTGGATCTGATCGACAAAGAGATGCGCGTGGCCATGACGCTCACCGGCGCGAAAACCATCGCGGAGATCAACGCCGGTTCGCTGGTCAGAAACGCCTGACTCACAGCGGCTGCACGCCCTCCGGATAAGCGTTGTAGCTCATCTTGCTGATGAAAGCCCCGGCCGGCGACACCAGAACCCGGCCGGCGGCGTCCAGCCCGAGGAAGGTGCCGGTGCAGCGCCCGGAGATAAAGTCGAAGAAGAATACCGAGCACACCGGGATAATCTTTTCCCGGAAGGTGAACAGGAACATCTCTTCCTCAAATTTGTAGTAGGTGGCGTAGTCCATGTCGCCGTGGCCGAATTGCTCGCCGCGCAGGTTCTGCCAGGCGTAGCGCTCGGTGTTGACGTAAAAGTGTTCGTAATAGTGATTGGGGCTATAGACGTTCAGCGTGCGGTACCCGATCAGCTCGCGGGTCAGATGCGGCGCAACGCCGCCCGGTGCGATGCCGGCAATCCGGCCGATGTGGAAGCTTTGTTTGAGACGGGACCCCTTTTCCACCGTCTGTTCCGGCAACAGCGTGCTGCGCACCAGCAGCGCCCGGCCACTTTCACGGTTGAGCACCAGCGTCAGGCACTCGTTGCCCGGCGACTGCAGCGGAATATTGAAGAAATAACGTGCGGCGGAGGTTTGCACCTCTTCATAAGCGTCCTCGCCGCTCTCCCCGCCCCAGGCCCAAAGCACCCGCTGCCGATCGGCGCTGAAGCGCAGCGTGATTTCCCCGCCGTCTTCAAAGGCGATCTGCAACGTTTTGCCGCGCCAGTCCTGAGTGCCCGGCAGCCGGTTGGTGTCGATGCCGCGCGCGAAATCGTCGTAATTCTTCCAGTCCGGTTCGGCATTTTGATTCAGTACGGATGGTTCTGCTGACATCTTCGCTCTCCTTGATTAATGGGATGAAAGCCGCTTTAAACGTCGACGACGCCCGCCGGTTTCACCGCTCTGCGGTTCACCACGGCAGGAGCCGTTTCATCGAGAAAACAACTCAGTACGCCGGCGCAGACGGCGCCGGCAGCCGCCAGCCACATCACGCTGACCAACCCGTAGCGATCGGCGATCAGCCCGGCGATGAACGGCGCCAGACAGCCGCCAATCACCTCGCCGATCCCCATCACCAGCCCCAACGCGGTGGCGATACGGGCCGGCGACACCGTTTCAGAGGGGATGGTGGCCATAAACAGCGTGAAGCACCCAAGGCCGGTATAAGACAGGAACACCAGCACGCCCAGCAGCCACGGGTTGTCGACGTAGCTCAGGAACAGCGGGCAGCACACCGCCAACAGCGAAAAGAAGATCAGCGTCGGTTTGCGGCCAAGGCGATCGGAGATCGCCGGTACCGCCACGCCCCAGAAGACCCAGGCGGCGCCGATGGCGCTCATGATGCCGCCCATCGTGCCTTCGCCGAAGCCGCGGTCGGTCACCAAAAAGTTAGGGGTGAAGGTAATGATGATCATGAACCAGGTGACGAACACGCAGGAGATCAGAATGCACAGCGCAACGTTCTTGATTTTGAACAGCTCGCCGTAAGCGGCTTTGCCCGCCGCCTTGCCGGCCGCCGGCGCGGCGATAAAGGCGGGATCCTTTTTACCGTTCACATAGCGATAGATCAGCCACGCCAGAATGATGCCCGGCACGGCGGTCAGGTGAAACGCCATGCTCCAGCCCCACTTCTGCGCCAGATAGATGATCAGCGGCGGCGCGATAATGCCGCCCAGCAGCCCCGGCGCCGCGCCCTGGATCAAACCCATGTTGAAACCGCGGCGCTGCGGCTGCGATTTTTCCACCATCAGCGACTGGGCGATCGGCAGCACCGGCCCTTCGGCGATCCCCATCAGCGCTCGGAAGATCAATAACATGGCAAAGCCGCTGACCAGCCCCGACAGTGCGGAGAACAGCGAAAACACCAGGATCGATAGGATCAGCATCGGTTTGCGGATATTAAAGCGATCGGCGATAGCCCCCAATCCCGCGCCGGACAGCGCCCAGGTTAACGCCAACACCGCCGACAGCGTGCCGAGATGCACGTTGCTCAGCTTAAGGTCGGCGGCAATCATCGGAAACAGAAACGAGATGGTGAGGCGATCGACGAACACGCAGCCGAAGACAAAAAATAAAATAATCAGCAACCGGTTCTCTTCACTTAATGTTCCGCGTGGCCCTGGCGATGTATTCATAGCGTCATTGGTCCATAAGTTAACTTATGAATGGCGACCCGCCATGGCATAAGTGCGTTAAGCGTTCGGCCAAGGGAGAATTTGGCCATCCGTCACAACAACAACTCATTAACATGTTAATGACATAAAATTATCGCAAGCTGCGGACATGTCAAACGGCCGTTGAAAACGGCGTCGGGAGAACAAATCAGGCATTTTTCACCGCGCGTGAACGACATGAAAATAAATCAACTTTTTGTTTTTAATAAATAAACCAAATTTATTCGGCACTTTTTCTTTTTATAAAAGAAACCAAAGCCACGTGATTTATAAATACGTTAATAAACAAAACTTAATCCTTTCTTATAAATAGACGGTATCTTCCCTTTCATCGGCCTTATAACCCCACCCTCTTTATTATTTGAATCTGTTTGCTTTATAGCGACCATAATGCGAACGATTAACTCCATTGTGTTAATCAATAATCACGCGATGACATTATCAATGCTGAATAATAATAAAAGCGCAGGCCGTGACAAGAATCACAAACAGAGCTCCCTTTTTCATGCCCAGTGAACGGGTTATTACCGGCGCGGCTAGCTTATGCCAACTCGATCCAAACTCGGATGGAAAATGGCGGCATGATAAGCGGCAGACAACCCGCAAGGAGATGAACATGACGGCAAAACTGACCGAAGCCGGTTTCTGGCGCAAAACCGCCGACTCTTCATCGCGGCGCGAGCCGCGCGTGCTGATTCGGGTCTACGTCGACGAAGGCGAGATTGACCGTGCCATCGCGTTCTACGAGCAGCTGCACGGCGTGGAAGCGGATATGCGCTTCGACTTTCCCGAGCATCGGCTGGTGCTGGCGGCGGTGGGGCCGTTTCTGATTCTGGAAGGGTCGGAAGAGCAGCTGCGCCCTTTCCGCAGCACCGTCGGCACGCTGCTGGTCGATGACATTTATCCTTACCACCGGCGGCTGCTGGCCGCCGGGGCCGAGATCTTCTTCGGCCCGGTGGAGGTGCCCACCGGCGCCTGTTTCAATGCGCGCCTGCCGGACGGCACGATTGTCGAGTACGTGCATCACCGGCCGCGCGCGGACGAATAATCTGCCTCAGGGAAGCGCCGGCTTCATGGCGTAACCGCACAGGTCCTTGCGCAGGCTAAGCATATACAGCACGATCACCGCCGAGAACGGCAGGCCGCACAGCACCACTGCGGTCTGCATCGCGCTGAAGCTGCCGGCGTACAACAGCCCGGCGCACACCAGCGTGGTGACCGCCGCCCAGAACACCCGCAGCCAGGCCGGCGCGTCATCGTGAGCGGAACCGCCCTGGCAGGAGAGGTTGGCTATCATCAGCGTGCCGGAATCGACCGGCGTCAGAAACAGCACGAAGCTTATCACCACCACGAAACCGGCGGTCAGCTGGGTATAAGGCAGATATTCGAACAGCTTGAACACCGCCATCGGCGGATCGCTTTGCGCCACCTGTCCCAGGATCGCCTGCCCGCCTTCCAGCACCAGGCTGATGGCGGTATTGCCGAAGATCGACAGCCACGCCAGCGTGAACCCCAGCGGGATCAACAACACGCCGAAGATCAGTTCGCGGATAGTGCGCCCTTTGGAAATGCGCGCGATAAACAGCCCGACGAACGGCGCCCACGCCACCCACCAGGCCCAATAGAACAGCGTCCAGGCGCCCTGCCATTGGCGCGCCTTGCCGTACAGGTACATATCGAAGCTGCGGCTGACCAGCGAAGTCAGATAATCCCCGACGTTCTGCAACAGGCCGTTGAGCAGGTTCAGCGTCGGCCCGGCCAGAAACACGAACAGCAGCAGCAGGCACAGGAAGCCGACGTTGATGTTCGACAGCATGGCAATACCCTTCTCGACGCCGGTGATCGCCGCCAACGTGGCCACCACCATCATCACCACGATCAGTGCCAACAGCACGCCGGTGCTTTGCGGGATATCGAACAGGTAAAACAGCCCCGAGTTCACCAGCAGCGCGCCGATCCCCAGGTTGGTTACCATCGAGATGACCGTCACCAGAATGCCGAAACTGTCCACCAGATGGCCGACGCCGCCGTGGATGCGCTCGCCGAAGATCGGATACAGTGCGGAACGCAGCGCCAGCGGCAAACCGCGGCAATAGGCGAAATAGGCCAGCGCAGTGGCGATCAGCGCATACAGCGCCCAACCGTGCAGCCCCCAGTGCAGGAAGGTGAGTGCCATCGCCTGTCGCGCCGCCTGCACGCTGCCGCCGCTGCCTTCCGGTGGCGACAGGAAGTGATCCAGCGGCTCGTAGGCGCCGTAATACACCAGCGCAATGCCGATGCCCGACGAAAACAGCATCGCCACCCAGGAGGGGTAGCTGAACTGCGGCGGCTCGTCATCCTGGCTGAGGCGAATGTGGCCAAAGCGCGACAGCGCCAGCCAGAACACGAACGCCATGCAGGCGACCATCAACAACATGTAATACCAGCCGAACACGTCGGCCACCCAGTTCTGCGCAACATTCAGCCACTGTTTGCTGGCGGCGGGAAACAGCACAATCAACGCCCCCAGCAGCAATATCACCGCTGCAGAGCCGAAAAATACCGGGGCATTCAATCTGACAGGTTCTTCGTCAAGCGATGGAGGAGTTTTTATTGTCATTGGCAGGCTTCCATGAGGCGAAAGACTGACGATTTAAATGCAACTTTTATTTAACATTTAATCGTCATTTATTTGACATTTTTGCAGCATATAGAGTATTGATTGACCGTTCAATCAATCAAATCCAAAGTGTGATTGGCCTATCAGTTGAGGAAAATATGTACCGCAGAGACATTCCTGAGCAGCGCAAGGAACAGCTGATTAACGCCGCCTTCGAGGCTATCAGCGTGGTGGGACTGGCCGGCGTCACCCTGTCGCAGGTGGCGAAAGAAGCCGGACTGTCGACCGGCATCGTCAGCCACTATTTTGGCGATAAGGAGGGATTGCTGAGCGCCACCATGCGCAAGATCCTGCGCGATTTGCGCGACGCGGTGGCCGAGTGCCGCGCTCAGGCGGCGAGCGACAGCCAGTCGCAGCTGTGCGCCATCATTCAGGGCAACTTCCACCCCAGCCAAACCAACGCCATTTCCATGCGCGCCTGGCTCGATTTCTGGGCCGCCAGCATGCATCAGCCGGTGCTGCGCCGCCTGCAGCGCGCCAACGATCGGCGGCTCTATTCCAATATTTGCAGCCAGTTCCGCCGCGAGCTGCCGCTGCAGCAGGCGCGCGACGCAGCGCGCGGGCTGGCGGCGATGATCGATGGCCTCTGGCTGCGCGGCAGCCTGGCCGGGGATGAAACCGATCTGCAGCAGGATTACCGCATCGCCTGCGACTACGTGATACAACGGCTGCAGGCCGCTCCGTCGGCGGAGTAAACGGCGGCGTCAGCTCAGTTCGTGATCTTCGCTGTACTGGGTTTGCCACATCGCAGCATAGCGGCCGTTTGCCGCCAGCAGCGCCTCATGCCCCCCGCGCTCGACGATTTCTCCCGCCTCCAGCACGATGATCTCATCGGCGTCCACCACGGTGGAGAGCCGATGGGCGATCACCAGCGTAGTGTGGTTGCGGCTCACCTCGCGCAGGTGCCCCTGGATTTCGCGCTCGGTTTGGGTATCCAGTGCGCTGGTCGCCTCGTCGAACACCAGAATGGCCGGATTTTTCAGGATGGTGCGCGCGATCGCTACCCGCTGCTTTTCACCGCCCGACAGCTTCAGCCCACGCTCGCCCACCCGGGTATCGTAACCGTCAGGCAGACCGACAATAAAATCATGGATATGCGCCAACCGCGCCGCCCGCTCTATTTCTTCATCGCTGGAGCCGGTTTTGCCATAGCCGATGTTGTAGCGCAGCGTATCGTTGAACAGCACCGTATCCTGCGGCACGATGCCGATCGCCTGCCGCAGGCTGGCCTGGGTCAGCTGGCGAATGTCCTGGCCATCGAGGGTAATGGCGCCGCCCTGCACGTCGTAAAAGCGAAACAGCAGGCGCGACAACGTGGACTTGCCCGCGCCGGAGGCGCCGACCACCGCCACCGTGTGGCCCGCCGGTATGGCAAAACTCACCTGTTTGAGGATCGGCCGACGCACGTCGTAGCCGAAGCTGACCGCATCGAACCGCACTTCGCCGCGATCGAGACGCAGCGGCTGCGCATCCGGGCTGTCGACGATTTCGCGCTTCTCCTGCAGCAGATCGAACATGTTCTCCATGTCGATCAGCGCCTGACGCACCTCCGAGTAGATGAAACCAAAGAAGTTCAGTGGCTGATACAGCTGCAACAGGTAGGCGTTAACCAGCACGAAATCGCCGACCGTCATCGTCCCCCGCGTAATCCCCTGCGCCGCCATCGTCATCATCACGATCAGCCCGATCGAGATAATGGCGGTTTGCCCCAGGTTAATCGCGGTAAAACTGAATTGGTTCTTGATGGCGGCGTATTCATACAGCCTGCGCGACAGATCGAAACGCTCGGCCTCGAACTCTTCATTGCCGAAATACTTCACGGTTTCATAGTTCAGCAGGCTGTCGATGGATTTGCTGTTGGCGTCGGCATTGGCCTTGTTGAGCTCGCGGCGAAAGCGGGTGCGCCAGCTCACCGCCAGCACGGTGAACAGGATGTAGCAGCCGACCGTCGTCAGGATCGCCAACGCGAACCAGCCGTTCAACATGTGCCACATAATCGCCGTGACCAACGTCAATTCGAACAGGATCGGCACGATAGAAAACAGCAGCCGCGACAGCACGGTAGACACCGCCTGGGTGCCGCGCTCAATGGACAGCGACAGCCCGCCGGTCTGGCGTTCCAGATGGAAGCGCAGGCTCAGCGCGTGCAGCTGACGAAACACCCGCACGCCCAACAGGCGCGTGGCGTTCTGGCTGACGTGGATAAACATCACGTTGCGCAGCTCTTCAAACAGCGCGCCGCCCACTCGCGCTACGCCGTAGGCGACGATCAGCCCCAGCGGCACCGCCAGCATTTTCGCCGTCTCGCCGCTCAGCGCATCGACCATCGCTTTGTAGGCCAGCGGCACCAGCGTGGTGCTGACCTTGGCCGCCACCATGAACACGAAGGCCACCACCAGATACCAACGCAGCCGCGGGTTGTCTTTCGGCCACAGATAGGGCAGCAGGAATTTCAGCAAACGGGAACGATCCATCATGTAATATTCATCTTCTCGGTCGGGCTCGCGGCGCACGGCCGCGCGGGGTTATGATTTTGGCCTGGCCGGCAGCGAACGCCGCGGCCATCCCATTTTCCTGCGATGGCAACTCAGCATCATCCGTCAGGAGACGCGGCGGCGGTTCGGGCAAAGTTCAGGCATGGAGGAGACAATCACATGACCCACTCGTATGCAAAACGCTTTGCGCAGGTCTTTGACTATATCGACCGCCACCTGGACGAGGCGCTCACCGTCGAAAAACTGAGCGAAGTGGCCCATTTTTCGCGCTTTCATTTTCAACGCCAGTTTAGCGCGTATTGTGGCATCTCGGTGTGGCGTTATATTCAGTGGATGAGGCTTAAACGCGCCTCGTACCGCCTGGCGTATAACCCGCTGGAGCCGGTGATTGACATCGCGCTGGACGCCGGTTTTCAGAACCCGGAGTCCTTCAGCCGCGCCTTCAAACAGGCGTTCAGCCAAACGCCGAGCCAGTTTCGCAAACAGCCGGCCTGGATCGATTGGCAACAGCGCTTTCCCGAACCGAAACACAAAAGGAAACAACCCATGAAGGTAGACATTGTCGATTTTCCGGCCACACAGGTGGCGATGATCGAACATAGCGGCCCGCCCGCGCTGGTCAACGAAACCGCCGCACGCTTTATCGAGTGGCGCAAACCCAGCGGCCTGTCGCCGGTCAGAAGCAGCCGCACTTACGGCATCGCGCCGCACGATCCGGCCATCACCGAAGCGCAGGACTTCCACTTCTTCATTTGCGGCGAAGTCACTACGCCGATCCCGGAGGACAACGCCTTCGGCGTGGTGAACGGCACGCTGCCGGCCGGGCGCTGCGCGGTGCTGCGCCATCACGGCTCGCTGGATGGGCTCTCGGAAAGTGCCCACTATCTGTACCGCGAGTGGTTGCCGGCCAGCGGCGAGGAACTGCGCGATTTCCCGCTCTATTTCCACTACCACAACTTCGTGCACGAGGTGGCGGAATATGAACTGGTGACCGATCTTTATCTGCCGCTGAAATAACTCATCTCAGGCTCCGCAAGGAGCCTGAAATTAATGGCAAATCTGATGCCGTTGCCGGGCTTACAGAAGACAACCTATAAAAAATAAGGAAAATCAATGTATTGATTTTCGGCTGATCACCACCAGGGAGGAAAAACCACGCTTTTTCCTCCCTGGTCAACAGGCTAGGGCTCCGCAAGGAGCCTGATTGGCGTTAACAGGATGGCGACGAACCCTGCGGCGGCAGATAACGCTGCGGATCGAGCGCGGTGGCGCGGTAGCGAATCTGGAAATGCAGGAACACCGAATCGGTGCCGGTGCTGCCCATAGTGCCGATCTTCTGCCCCGCTTTCACATCCTGGCCGTTGCGCACCAGCGTAGTGTCGTTGTGCGCATAGGCGGTGATAAAGTCTTCACCGTGCTTAATCATGATCAGGTTGCCGTAGCCGCGCAGCTGGTTGCCGACGTACACCACTTTGCCTTTGGCGGAAGCGTAGATCGGCTGGCCGCGTTTGCCGGCAATATCGATGCCCTTGTTGCCGCCGTCTGAATTGGAGTATGCCTGCACGATTCGGCCGCTGGTCGGCCAGCGCCAGCAGCGAGCGGCGCCCGGCGGCGGCGTCTGCTTGGCGATCGCGGCGGAAGAAGAGGTTTTACGGCGCGTGGCGGCGGTTTTGGTCGGCGCACCGCCGCTCAGCCGCAGTTTCTGCCCCACTTCCAGATTATAGGGCGCGCGTATCTTGTTGATTCTGGCCAGATCGCTGACTTCGCTGTCGGTGATCCAGGCGATGTAATACAGCGTATCGCCCCGTTTGACGGTGTAGGACTTGCCGGTGTAGCTGCCCTTCGGCAGTTTGTCGTAGTCGCGGTTGTAGGTGTTTTTACCCGAACACCCGGCCAACAGCAGCCCCAATGTCAGACACACCGCGATGCGGCGCCACCCTGCCAGTTTGCTTCCTGTGCTCAAATCCTGTCCTCGGTCGTCGTTTCGGTTCTGATGCGCGTCAGCCGCACAGTGTAACATTTGCGCCGGGTCAGTCAAAAACCCCCAGACGGTCTATGCTAAACAGGTAAGGATGACTGATTTATTACCCAACGACGAAATGGAGTACTGTCATGTTGAACCTCGACCGCAATAATCTGCCCCTCCTGAGCGAAGATCTGCTCAAAAAGCAACGCACCACCCTGCTGATCATCGCCTTCCTGCTGCTGGCCGGCGGCATACTGTGCCTGGTTAATCCTTTCGCCTCCGGCGCGGCATTGAGCATCGTGGTGGGCATCCTGCTGCTGTTGAGCGGCGCCGGGCTGATTATCGCCATGATCGCCAATCGGGCGCAGAATACCTGGCCGATGATCGGCGGCATTTTGCTGGGCGTGGCCTACCTGATTATCGGCTATGTGTTCATCACCAGCCCGCTGGCGGGCATTTTGGCGCTGGCGGTGTACCTTGCCGTGCTGTTCGCGCTCGGCGGCATCGCGCGCCTGGCGGCTGGCTATATGCGCCGCGGATTGCCGGGCAACTGGCTGCAGTACGTCATTGGCGTACTCGATTTGATCATCGCCTGGATGCTGATCGGTTCAGGCCCGGCGGCGTCGGTCACGCTGGTGACGGCGATCGTCGGCATCGAGATGCTGGTCAGCTCCTTTGCGCTGTTCCAGGCGGCGAACCTGTTTAAAAAAAGCTAAATCGGTAGCCGCCACTCCTTTGAGCGGCGGCTTTGAATATCACGGCAATAAAAACTCCCTAAGGCATTCTTATTGCGTAACGCCATTCCCCAATCGTTGAACCTATACCATCGAGAGAACGTAGGTGAATACCAAAGTATTGATTATCAAAAATAGCCGCATAGCCGACGTACTCGGCGGAAAACGAGACAAAGCAATAAACGTGGTCAATCTCCTTAGGAGCGCCAATCGGTCCAGAGACACAAATATCTCCCGGTACCAGACTCGCGCGATTGGTTATCTTCTGCCATCCCTGCTCCAGAGCCCATTCAACGAAATAATCAACATTAATAGACTGCATGCTGCCAAGCTGCGGATAAGGCAGGCCACAGAGCTTAAGGCAACTGACCTGGTGTGCAACGCAGGCATTACTTGTCGCGGTAGGGCTGTATTCCGGCACAAACCAGTCTTCTACTGTTTCCCTGATTGAACGGTAATCTTCTTTAAACATCCCGACAAACCGTTCAGCATTGCTAAGAAATGGCTCATTCCACATCATTGCATCAGCCAGTTGCACGGCAAACGGTGCATCTATCGTGACCTTTGTTTTGGGCATCAGTTGCAATATCAGAGCGAGTTCCTGAGTATCACTATATTCTTTAACAACATGACTTTCTCCCGATTTCGACGAGATAACCACCGTCGGCGTTCCCTTTCCATTACTACCCAACATAACACCAGATATATCTTCGATTTTCATCGGCAAACTAAAAGGCAAATTTTCTTTGAATAACTCTCTACCATATGCTTGGATTGTTTCAAAACTCACCGTTGCCCCCAAGCTTGCAGAACCTGCAATGACCTCATAGGTCACGCCATATCCGATCCCCCTAATTATTTTTTTCTTATTTTTACTCCATGGGCTAACGCCAAGCGCTTCTACTGCGGCAATGGAGGCCTCTCCGATAGAATCTTTTCCACCGACGTCTGCACAGATTGCATAGATATGATTATTTCTATAGCTTATTTTAGCCATATCTCCCATATTCACAGCAACCCCGGTGATCTTCTTCCAGTTACCTGGAATAACAAAATAGGGAATAATACGTGCATTAACATAATCTCCCTCACCTCGCCAACCATTCCCTCTTCTTAAGCTGGTTTCCTTTTGTCCTGTCGGATCGATGTCCTCCGCATCAGGACTGCCATCGGCATCCGTATCCGCATCGGCAATAATTAAAACATGGCCATCATCTTTAATCATAACCACAGGATCTGGCATGACCGGCTCATCTGGAGAAGTCCGGCCATTTTTCCATGGGTGGGTGATGATATTTGACATAATGTTACCCTCGGTGAAATCATGGCACCATTTGATATATTCCCGACAAGTATAAAATATACTAGATACATTATTACGGCTTGTCTGACATATTAATTCGGCAGAGTTTTATTTTCGACTTCACATATGCAACTGCCAACTCCTTGTCTTCTTTACTGTAAAGTTCACGCCCCTGACTCGCTGTGACACTCAGCAAGCTTTCTTTATTTTTTTGTTCTTTTTTAATGGCTTCCGCCAATGCATCAAGATTAGGTGTGATTAACTCAACCCCCGCCTGTCTGATCTCCAACTCATATGCCAAGTCCTCCAAATTCTGGTAAAGATAATTTCCAACATCAGCATAGTATGTCTTGTTAGTATCAATAATTAACACAACACCCTGGTCTAAAAGGTTGATAACTTCATACATGCAATTAGCCGATGCCGCAGCCGTCTTGTAATTATAGATTTGCGTTGCATAATTATAATGACCGGGAAAAACATTAGCACCAGCAGCAATACCGCCACTGTACATCGCAGTGGTCACTGAACCACTTGCGGCAGAAATAACAGCAACGAGAGTGCTAAAGAAACCCACTTCATTATATCCATAGGTTTGCTGATAAAGACTTATGTATTTTTCTCGCCATAAATCCCGATAAACCAAAGCGATTCTTTTAATGTTATCAATCTTAGGTTTTTTTTCTTCCGCGACCGGCCACGGTGCGGGCCGAGGTTTTTCCACCGGAATCGGATAAGGACTGGTACAGCCAGAAAGTATCCATACTAATGATAATGAAGCTAATAGATTATTCATATTCCAGCTCACAACGCAGACACTTATTTATAAAAATAGCTCAGCGCTTTTTTTCCTCCACTTTTCTAGTTATAGACTTTAACTTTGAAATTAAAATCTAAAAAATCAACACCCGCCTGATATTTTGTTCTTCACAATGGTTTACCTATGCATAAAAATCTTGGATAAAATATCTTGACCACCGTTCCTTTTCACTAAAGTTAAAATATTCAATATAATAAAGCAGACTTCTGCCCTAACGGAAAATCGCCAATAGATATGATAGTCTTGTGCACACCATCCGATAATTTGTCCTTTTATCCCTCCCCTCTCATCTGACGGGCAGTGTTTTATCATGCCCCCACTCCTTAGCCTGGTGTAAACCAAACTTGATTGGGATGTTCTTGTAAAAATGAAGTTTACCTCTCATTACTACCGAAAAACGCGTTGATGCAACCGCCCCCTCTCTGCTGTTCACCCAGCTTTACGACCGCCATCACACCTCGCCAACCTCAAATTGCGTTGGTTATAGAGTCGTCTACAATTCAATCGAATTACCCCCTACAACATCAGAAATTATTATTATTAGAGGTGATTATGTTACAGAAACACGAAAACGTAATAAGTATGACTGTACTAAGCCCACAAGCCACCCAACAACTGATGCCTTCGTTTTCCTTCTTGCCCCACACGCAACACGCCGATGGCAAATATCGCCTGCGCCGTTATTCGGTCGTCAAATATCTCAACCCCAACGTCGCTGAAGTGGGGCCACGCACCTTCATGCAGTCCGATCAGATCAACCACTTCCAGGGCAACGTGGTGCGCCGCTTCGAACCTATCGACAGCGCCGTGCTGCAGAGCGCCGGCATGGCGGAGATGTGCAACCTGTTCGCCGAAAATAACGAGCTGCCGGAAGGCACCGAGATAGAGATCCACCAAATGCGCGTGGTCGCCATCCAGAAAGATACGCTGGTGGCACCGGAAGGCATTCACCAGGACGGTTTCGACCATATCGCCATGATCGCCATTCACCGGCACAACATCGTCGGCGGCGAAATCATGCTGTACGACGACAGCCATCACGATCCCTTCTTTAAAAAAGCGCTGGCGGACGGCGAGGCCGTGCTGCTGGCGGACAGCAAACTGTGGCATAACGCCACGCCGATCAACGCCGTGAGCCCGCAAGAAGAAGGCTACCTGGATCTCTTCGTCCTCACCGCCCGGGGAGAGAAAGCATGATCTTTACGCCCGAGCTCGCCCGAAGCCAGTTCAGCGCCCTGTCTCAGCAGATCGACGGCAAGCCGGTGATTTTTTTCGACGGCCCCGGCGGTGCGCAGGTCTCACGGGGCGTGCTGGAAAAAATGACGGACTACCTGGGGAAATACAACGCCAACCTGGGCGGCCACTACTTCTCCAGCCGCGTCACCGGCGAGGTGATGGGCCAGGCGCGGGAATCGGTGCGCGCCTTGTTAAATGCGCCGTCACCCGACAACATCGTCTTCGGCATGAACATGACCACGCTGACTTTTCACCTCAGCCGCACTATCAGCCGTGGCTGGCAGGCCGGCGATGAGGTCATCGTCACCGCGCTGGATCACTACGCCAATGTCTCCAGCTGGCGGCAAGCCGCCGCCGATAAAGGCGCTGTGGTGCATCAGATAGCCTTGGAGCACGCCGACTGTTCCCTCGACGCCGCGAAAGTGTGTGAACGCATCAACGCCAACACCCGCCTGGTGGCGGTCAGCTACGCCTCCAACGTCACCGGCAACATCGTCGATATCAAAACCATCGTCGAAGCCGCACATCGGGTAGGCGCGCAGGTATATGTCGACGCCGTACACTATGCGCCGCACAACCTGATCGACGTACAGGCGTTGGGTTGTGATTTCCTGGTCTGTTCCGCCTACAAGTTCTTCGGCCCGCACGTCGGCATGGCCTATATCGCGCCGCAGTGGCTGCAGCGTCTGCAGCCGTACAAAGTCGAACCGGCCACCGACGTCGGCCCCGGCCGTTTCGAGACCGGCACGCAGAGCTTCGAGGCGCTGGCCGGCGTCACGGCGGCGATCGATTATCTGGCGCAATGGGGCACGCCCGGCGCGCCGTTAAGACAGCGTCTACAGGAGAGCTTCGCCGCTTACCACCGGCACGAAGAGGCGCTGTGCCGCCACTTTTTGCAACGGCTGGAGACGCTCGACGGCATCCGGCTCTACGGTAATCCGCAGGCGGACAGCACACGTCGCACGCCGACCTTCGCCCTGACCTTCGATGGCCATACGCCTGATGCGATCGCCCGCCGCCTGGGGCAGCACAATATCTGCGCCGGCAGCGGGCATTTCTATGCGCTGGGCCTGGTTCAGCAGTTGGGGCTGCAAGAGGGCGGCGTGCTGCGCATCGGCATGATGCACTACAACACCCAGGGCGAGATCGACACGCTGTTCGAGGCGATCGCCGAAGATATCCTCAGTTAACCGCAGCATCGGCTCGCTCACCCCATTGGGCGGGCCGCAAAGGGGTAAATGGCCTTTTCCTCCCTTGATATCAAACCGTCATGATCTGCGAGGAAAAGAGCCTATTAATGCCGGTATGGCATGGAAAAGATATCGAGAACGGCGCATCTTGCGGTAGCCGCCCGACGCCCGGAGACAGCACATTGCACTCATTCTCTTTTGACTCGGCAGTCGGCATAATGACAAACATGGTCTGGGTCAGATGAGAATCAATGGTGAAGTCGCAGCGAATTACGTTAAATGACATAGCTGTACTGGCGGGTGTCACCAAAATGACGGTCAGTCGCTATCTGCGCACGCCGGAGAGGGTGAAACCAGAAACGGCGGCGCGCATTGCCAGCGTGATCGAGGACGTCGGCTATCAGGCCGATCCTGACAACCCGACCCTCTCTGCCAACAGCCCTCCCCTGATCGGCGTTCTGGTCCCTTCCTTTAACAATCTGATCTTTGCTGACGTGCTTGCGGGCATTGAATCTGTGTCGTCTGTGCAGGGCTATCAGACGCTGGTGGTCAATTATGACTACAACAGCAAACGTGAAGAGGAGCAAATTGCCGCCATTCTGGCTTTTAAGATCAAAGGGCTGCTGCTGACCGAGTCGGTCCATAGCCTGCGGGCGGAAAAATTCCTGCGGGCGGCGAAGATACCCGTTGCCGAAATTATGGGGCTATCGGGCAACGCAGATCGAATTAACGTGGGTTTTGACAATGTCAAAGCCGGCTATGACATGACCACCATGCTGCTGGCTAGCGGTAAAAAGCGCATTATCTATTTTGGTTCAATGTCTGATATCCGCGATGAACAGCGCTATGCGGGATACTGCCAGGCGATGGCGAATCAGGATTTGCCTACCGGGCGCATTTCCCCCAATAAGGTCTCTTCCATTTCGATCGGGACAGGCATGATGACGCTCGCGAGCCAAATGTACCCGGATATGGACGGTATTCTCTGCACCAATGACGATCTGGCCGTGGGGGTGCTGCAGGAGTGCCTGGCAAACGGCATCCGCGTCCCCGCGCAAATCGCCATTGCCGGATTTCACGGTCTTGAGATCGGGCAGGTCATTACTCCCAAACTGGCCAGCGTACTGACGCCACGGTATGAAATGGGGAAAGTGGCGACAGAGATCATCATAAAGAAAATCAAAGGGCTGCCGACCATTGAGCACGTCGATCTCCACTATCGCCTGTCGATGGGGGAGACGATATAGCTTGCCCTGCCGGTTTCGTCTGCGGAAAAGCCCGCCTTGCGCCGTTCAACTTCAGCCAGGCGGCGTCGCCCACCTGGCCGTTCCCTCCCCTTAACGCGCCTTACGGCGACGGAGCCAAAATAGTATCAGCAGGATGACGACTATCGCGCCGCCGGCCATGCCCGGCAGAATCATCGGCTGCGCGCGTGCCAACAGCGGTTTCGGCCCCCCGGCGCGCACTTCACTCACGTCGGCCTCGGTCACGCTCAGCCTACTGTTGCCGTATTTCTGCAGCACGAAGTTCGCAATATCGGCAACCTGCTTATCCGTCAGCTCGCCGATGTAAGAACCGGCCCCAAAGCTCGGCATCAACACATGCTTACCGTCAACCCGGCGATCGACCCCCTGCAGAATAACGGCTATCAAATTTGACGGGTTGCTCGCTGCCGTGGTGGAGTTATTGAACAGCGATGGGTAGGCCTGGTTAAGGCTGCCGCTGCCGTCCGGCTGATGGCAACTGGCGCAGTAACCGCTGTAAAGCACCTCGCCGCTATTGAGCGTGTGGTTGGCGTTGGGCGAGTTCACGCCGCGCAGGTTGCGCTCGACGTTGTAGTGCGCCAGGCTAAGACTGGCGCTCTGACGATCGTCGCCCTGCGCAGGCACGCTCTTCAGGTAAATCGCTATCGCCCGCAGCTGCCGGTCGGTAAGGTATTGGAAGCTGTGCTCAACGGCCTCGGCCATCGGCCCCGCCGCTTGCGCGCGCCCTTCCACCCGGCCGGTTTTCAGATAGTCCATCAACTCCTGCTCGCTCCAGCTGCCGATGCCCTCCTGACGATCGGCGGTGATATTTGGCGCGTACCAGGCGCCCAGCGAAGCCCCCATCAGGAAACGCGAGTTGTCTTCCGCCATCAGCACATTACGCGGCGTATGGCAGGTTCCGCAGTGAGCCGGGCCCTGCACCAGCGCGGCCCCTTCGTTCCATGCGTCATCCTTTGTCGGATCCGCGACGTAGCGCCGATTGTCCAAATAGAGCATATTCCACACCGCCATGGAGAGACGGATATTGAACGGGAACGGCAGATCGGTGTAGTGCTCGGCCGGTTCATCGACCGGGGCGACGCCATGCATAAAGTAGGTATACAGCGCATGGATCTCGTCATCACTCAGACGGGTGTAGGCGGTGTAAGGCATTGCCGGGTAGAGATGCGAGCCATCTTTGCGGATCCCGGATCGCAGCACGTCGGCAAACTCAGCTTCGGAATAGCCACCGATGCCGTATTTCACCGATGGGGTAATATTGGTGGCGTAGATGGTGCCCATCGGGGAAGCGATGCCATATCCCCCGGCAAAAGGTTTGCCCTGCTGCTGCGCATTCGTATGACAGGCCATGCAGTCCGAGGCGATAGCCAGCGCCTGCCCTTTAGCGATCAGATCGCCGTCCCGAGCGTGCGCCGCGAGGCCGCATCCCAGCAGCAGCGCCGCCGCCAACGAGTGGGTTACTTTATTCATTTGCTCTCCAGGGCGCGCAGTACGTCATTGGCCGCCTTAAGCCCAAGCGCCGCCATCGTCAACGTGGTGTTGACGACGCTGGCCGAAACCATCGCGCCTCCGCCCGGGATCCAAAGGTTGTCATGATCGTGAGCGCGGCAGTTACCGTCCACCACCGAGTTGCTGGGATCGCTGCCCATGATCGTGCCGCCCATAATGTGGTTGTTGGCATTCAGCTTGTCGTTAATCACAAACTCTTGCGCATCAAACAAGTCGCCGATCTGGCGCAGCTGAGTTTTGACCACTTCCAGCCCTTTGCGCACGTAGTCGCCGACGTCGTAGTGGATATCCGGGCAAGCCAGGCCATGTTTGTCTTTGCGGGTTGGGCTCAGCGTTAGGCGGTTATTCGGATCCGGCAGCGGTTCCAGGCTGATGGAGAGATCCACCGAGCGGCTGGCGCGGTCGCGCACTTCCTCCTGCAGCACCTTGCCGACCTTGCCCGTTTTCAGCACCTCCAGGGCGGATGGGATAACCCGATTGATGTTATTGATGATGATCTTGTTGGCGGAATGGTCGCTGCGGAAGGCGCCGTCGCGATACCCCACCATGCAGCTGCTCTGCGCCGGACCGCGGCCAACCCACAGAGGCTCACGCGCCAGGAAGGAACAGTGCAGGCCGGAGTGGTCCATCATGTTGCGCCCCACCTGATCCGAGCTGTTCGCGATGCCGTTCGGGTTCTTTTCGTTGGCCGCCAGCAGCAGCAGGCGCGGGTTTTCAATCCCATTGCAGGCCAGAACGAACGCTTTGCCGATCGCCCGATGAGAGCTGTGTGTGGTGTCGTACCAATGGACGGCAGTGACGCGGTTATTGTCGTCGGTGTCGATTTTGTACACCACCGCTTCGGGGATCACCTTCGCCCCTTTGTGTTCGGCCCGTTCAACGTGGTGAATGCCGTTGTACATCGCTCCGATCGGACAGATCGGTTGGCAGTTGTTGTTACCGCAGCAGGTGGGCCGCCCATTCCAGGGCCGAGTGCTGCGACCTTGCGGAATGGGCACCGATTTGAAACCGTGAGGATTTACAATCTCCGCGATACGCCGGTCGCCGTAGGCCCAGGGCACCATGTCCATCGGGTAAGGCCCACTGCGTTCCGCAGGGGACTGCCACTCCGGGTTGTTCGGGCCGGCAACGCCGATCTCCTCTTCGGCTTTGGCGTACCACGGTTCGATTTCTTGGTAGGAAATCGGCCAGTCTCGCCCTACGCCGTAGAGGGATTTCATGCGAAAGTCATTGGGGTGATTGCGCCAGCAGGAGGCGGCCCAATGCCAGGTGGTTCCCCCCACCACGCGCAAGTAGCCCTGCTTAAAACCAGATCCATTGGGGCCGGTCAGCTTGATATAGTCGTTTTCCGGGAAATAGAGCGGTGCGGTGGCGTACTCCGATTGAGGGTAAAGTCCCTGGAAGTCCGACCCCGCACGGTTGTGCAGCGGCATATTGCGCCAGTTTTCCACCGCCTGAGCGCGCTCAATGCGCGGGCCGGCTTCAAGCACCAGCACCGAATATCCCTGGCTCACCAAAGTATCCGCCATCAGGCCGCCCACGATGCCGGAACCGACAATGACGACATCGGCTTCAGCATCGCCGGCAGCATTTATGATTGGGCTTTTCACGCGGGCTCCTTATCTTTTTCGGCAAATAAGGCAGGCAAATCTGTTGCGGGAATAGCGGGTTGGCGGGTCACGCCCGGCGGCAGGCCGGTCCACCACAGGGGGCCAAAATTACACCAGGTCGGCACAATCAAAGCATCCTGCACCGTGCGGTACATCAGCGCCTCTTTATAAGCGATCAGCTGGCCATGTTCGGCGTTTGAAGGATCTACGGTTCCGGTATACCACGCGGTCACAATTGCCTGGATCAGCTCACTCTGCCCCTGCTCGATCGCCTTTCGGTTAAAGGCTTCCGCATCTGTGGTTTGTTGGCTCAGGATGAACAGGGCGTTGAGCTGTGGGTTCAGCTGCGGAAAATGCTCGCGCAGTGCAGAAAAATAGCGGGCGGAGAGCGTGACGTCCAGATCGTCAAACGCCGTAATTTTCCTCGAAATTTGCAAAAATTGCGCGTATTCAATGGGCGAAGCGGCAATCTGAGCCCGTTCCGCATAGGTGATATTTGAATAAGGTAACAGGCTGGCGGTGACGATTACGCCCACCATTTTTGCCAGCGCCTCCCTGCGGGTAAGCACGGTTTGCAACGACATAGTTAGCTCCAAAATAATTATGTTTTTGTATAGTTTTTTTTAATATGTATCAGAATGCATGCAAACCAAAATGAAAAATGGCATCTAAATGAGGAATAGCATTAAAAGATCAAGGTGTTATGGCGTTGCCGTTTTTTGCACCGACGATAAACTCACGGTGCATTAATGACATAATAAAAACGCGCGACGAATTACCCGGAAAATAACTCGGCGTAATTTATGTCGTGAATGGATTCGACCCGACGCAATATTTAAATGCCAAACGTTAGCCGTATTTACGAGAGGGGCGTGCCCTTGTGCGACATCTGAAATAACGCTCGTGCACCATTATTCAGGTGGTGGATGAGGGAGGTTTTCCGCCGGCAGTCTGAGCCGCTGCGGGATCGTCTTTGACATGACGGAATAAACGCCGGCCTATCTCACGGCTTTTCGCCGCTTAAAACCATGACAAAAATCACTTAATGGCATGTTACGAAACGGCGTTACTTATCCTGTGATCCACAGCAGATAATCGCTGGATATTCACCGATTCCAACAGGGTTGATAGGTTTCACTGACCCGGCCACCGGCATAATGTGCTTATTCCCCCTGATAATAACTGACAGAAATAATGAAATTGCACACCAGATCACGCCAGCAGTAACACGGTTTTTTAACACTCTTTGGCGTGATGCAGATCGCAAAAACAAGCGGTAAAAAAACGTCTGATACAGGATATCCCATTTTGTTTTCAGACAGGATCGCAACCATGCATACTGACACTCAACCTACCGTTTTACTTATCGCGCCGGTCATGGACGCTTTACAGATCGCGTTGGACGCCAGTTACCGGGTATTCCGTCTCTATGAACAATCTGACATTTCGGCCTTTTTGGCTCGCCATGGCGCAGAGGTTCGGGCGGTGGTCACCCGTGGCGATGTGGGGGTCACCCGAGAGATGCTGGAACAGCTGCCGCAGGCCGGCATGATTGCCGTCTTTGGGGTGGGCACAGACGCTATCGATCTCAACTACACCCGGGAGCGTGATATCCACGTCGGGATCACCGCCGGCGTGCTGACCGATGATGTGGCCGATCTGGCGATGGGGCTGCTGCTGTCCGCCAGCCGCCGCCTGTGCCAAGGGGACCGCTTTGTGCGTGAAGGCCGCTGGGAAACGACGCCGCCACCGCTGGCGACCAAAGTGAGCGGCAAACGCATCGGCATTTTTGGCATGGGGAACATCGGCCAAGCCATCGCCCGACGAGCCAAAGGCTTTGATATGACCGTCCTGTATACCGATCGCCAGCGCAAAGGCGGCCTGGACTATCAGTGGTGCGCCGATCTGCATGCGCTCGCAGCACAGAGTGATTTTCTGGTGATCGCAGCGTCTGGCAGTGCGGAGAACCGCGGGATTATTGATGCTAGCGTATTTGCCGCCATGCCCGATCGCGCCTGGCTTATCAATATCGCCCGCGGCAGCCTGGTCGATGAACCGGCGCTGATAACGGCGTTACAAAATCATGTTATCGCCGGGGCCGCTCTGGACGTATTTGAAAACGAACCCCATGTACCGGCGGCGCTCTTGGCTCTCGAGAATGTTCTGCTTCAGCCCCACGTGGCCAGCGCTACCGTAGAAACCCGCCAGGGAATGAGCCAATCCGTTTTGGATAATCTGGCTGGTTATTTTTCCCATCAGGATATTCCTGGCTTAATTCAATAAAAATGATCGCCTGAATGGCGAACCATCATTTTTATTCAGCCTAACAAAATATCCGCTTATCGTGGCGGATATCATCGAGGCGTTACTATGACCGATAAAATACCAGGAACTCGCTGGCTGCGGGTTATCGCGCCGATCCTTATCACCTGCATTATTTCATTTATGGATCGCGTTAATATCAGCTTTGCTCTGCCGGGCGGCATGGAACAGGATTTAGGCATTACCAGCCAGATGGCTGGCGTGGCCAGCGGTATCTTTTTTATTGGTTATTTATTTCTGCAGATTCCCGGCGGACGGCTGGCGGTTTACGGTAGCGGCAAACGTTTTATTGCCTGGTCGCTCGTGGCCTGGGCGATTGTCTCTATCGCTACCGGGTTTGTCACCCATGAATATCAGTTGCTCGCGCTGCGTTTTATTCTCGGAGTCTCCGAAGGTGGGATGTTGCCGGTGGTGCTGACCATGGTAAGCAATTGGTTCCCGGAAAAAGAACTGGGCCGGGCCAATGCCTTTGTCATGATGTTTGCGCCATTGGGAGGGATGCTGACCGCCCCGGTTTCCGGCGCGATTATTGCCGCCCTCGACTGGCGCTGGCTGTTCATTATCGAAGGCTTATTGTCGATCGTGGTGTTGACCATTTGGTGGCTGGTGATCAGTGACCGCCCGGAAGAAGCGCGTTGGCTACCGGCCAAGGAACGCGAATACCTATTGACCGAGCTGGCCCGGGAGCGCAAAGCGCGAGAAGGGATGGCGCCGGCGGCCAAAGCGCCGCTCAAAGCCGTGTTCCGTAACAAAGGATTGATGCGCCTGGTCGTGCTGAATTTCTTCTACCAAACCGGTGACTATGGTTATACGTTGTGGCTGCCCACCATCTTGAAGAACCTGACCGGCGGCAGCATGGCTAATGTTGGCGTGCTGGCGATCCTGCCGTTTATTGCCACTCTGGCGGGGATTTATGTGATTTCGCTGTTCAGCGATCGCAGCGGTAAACGCCGTTTATGGGTGAGGATCTCCCTGTACTGTTTTGCGGCGGCGCTGGTGGCCTCGGTAATTCTGCATGAGCATGTGGTGGCCGCTTATATCGCGCTGGTGGTATGCGGCTTCTTCCTTAAAGCGGCAACCAGTCCATTCTGGTCCATTCCCGGGCGCATTGCGTCGGCAGAAGTCGCCGGCAGCGCACGCGGGGTGATCAACGGGCTGGGCAATCTCGGTGGGTTCTGCGGCCCCTATCTGGTGGGCGTCATGATTTATCTGTATGGGCAGAATGTCGCGGTTTGCGCGCTGGCCGTATCGCTGCTGCTGGCAGGCACCATCACCTTCCTGCTGCCGAAAGAGTGCGATCGCGCCGGCGGAGAAACCGACGACCGCCTGCCATCAGGGGCTAAACAGAAGTGGAGTTAAGCGGCAATAGCGCGGTGTGGGCAGCGACGGCGGCTCACACCCGCGTCAGGCTTGGGTGGCGCGTTGTTTATCGCGCCAAAACGCAGGACCAGGGGGTGAGATGATCACAAGCCAACTCGATACCCAAACGGTAATGCGGCTCGGTGAGAAATCGTCTTTTCTGAAAGTGGTTATAACTTAATGAAATGATACATAAGGAGATTTTGGAGCGGGTGAAGGGAATCGAACCCTCGTATGCAGCTTGGGAAGCTGCCGTTCTACCATTGAACTACACCCGCATCGGTGTGCGACAGGCATTATAACCGGTTATCGGCGGCGGGCAAGCGGAGATGGTGCGTAACTGTCGATGTTTTAAGCGGTTAAGTTCCGTGGGCGAAAAAAAACCGGCGCAGCTGCCTGCACCGGTTGTTGCACGCTAAACGCGATTACTTCTGCGGGCGCATCGCCGGGAACAGAATCACGTCGCGGATGGTGTGGCTGTTGGTGAACAGCATCACCATGCGGTCGATACCGATGCCCAGGCCGGCAGTCGGCGGCAGGCCGTGCTCCAGCGCGGTGACGTAGTCTTCGTCGTAGAACATCGCTTCGTCGTCGCCGGCGTCTTTGGCGTTCACCTGGTCGGCGAAGCGCTGCGCCTGGTCTTCGGCGTCGTTCAGCTCGGAGAAGCCGTTGCCGATTTCACGGCCGCCGATGAAGAACTCGAAGCGGTCGGTGATTTCCGGGTTAACGTCGTTGCGGCGCGCCAGCGGCGACACTTCAGCCGGGTACTCGGTGATGAAGGTCGGCTGAATCAGATGGCTTTCCGCCACTTCTTCGAAGATCTCGGTCACGACGCGGCCCAGACCCCAGCTCTTCTCAACCTTGATGCCGATGGATTCGGCGATGGCCACCGCTTTGCCCATGTCGGCCAGATCAGCCAGATCGGTTTCCGGACGGTATTTCTTGATCGCCTCGGTCATGGTCAACTTCTCGAACGGCTTGCCGAAATCGAACACTTCGTCGCCGTACTGCACCTGAGAGGTACCCAGCACTTTCTCGGTCAGGGTGCGGAACAGGCTCTCGGTCAGTTCGATCAGGTCTTTGTAATCCGCGTAAGCCATGTAGAGTTCCATCATGGTGAACTCTGGGTTATGACGCGGAGAAACGCCTTCGTTGCGGAAGTTGCGGTTGATTTCGAACACGCGCTCAAAGCCGCCGACCACCAGACGCTTCAGATACAGTTCCGGCGCGATGCGCAGGTACATGTCGATATCCAGCGCATTGTGGTGCGTGATGAATGGACGCGCGGACGCGCCGCCCGGGATCACCTGCATCATCGGGGTTTCGACTTCCATGAAGCCGCGTTCCACCATAAAGTTACGGATAGCGGACATCACCTGCGAACGCACTTTGAAGGTGTTGCGCGATTCTTCGTTGGCGATCAGATCCAGATAACGTTGACGGTAACGGGTTTCCTGATCCGCCAGGCCGTGGAATTTGTCCGGCAGCGGGCGCAGCGCTTTGGTCAGCAGACGCAGTTCGGTGCAGTGGATCGACAGTTCGCCGGTCTTGGTTTTGAACAGTTTGCCGCGCGCGCCGAGGATATCGCCCAGGTCCCACTTCTTGAACTGGTCGTTGTACACGCCTTCAGCCAGGTCGTCGCGCGCGACGTACAGCTGAATGCGGCCGCCCACGTCCTGCAGCGTAACGAAGGACGCCTTGCCCATAATGCGGCGAGTCATCATGCGGCCGGCGACGGTCACTTCTACGCCCAGCGCTTCCAGCTCTTCGTTGTCTTTATCGCCGTACGCGGCGTGCAGTTTGTCGGAGGTGGAATCGCGACGGAAGTCGTTCGGGAACGCAATGCCGTTCTCGCGCAGGCCGGCCAGTTTCTCGCGGCGGGACTGCAGTTCGTTATTGAGATCCAGCGCCTGATCGGCGCCCTGTACTTGTTGTTCAGACATTTCTATTCCTCATAACCCGGCTTTCAAACTTGCCTCAATGAATTTATCCAGGTCGCCATCCAGTACGGCCTGCGTGTTACGCGTTTCGACGTTGGTGCGCAAATCCTTGATGCGGGAGTCATCCAGCACGTAAGAACGGATTTGGCTGCCCCAGCCGATGTCGGACTTGTTGTCTTCCATCGCCTGTTTATCAGCATTTTTCTTTTGCATCTCAAACTCGTACAGCTTGGCTCGCAGCTGTTTAAACGCTTGATCCTTGTTCTTATGCTGAGAACGATCGTTCTGGCACTGCACCACGATGTTGGTTGGCAGGTGAGTAATACGTACGGCGGATTCGGTTTTGTTGACGTGCTGACCGCCCGCACCGGAGGCGCGGTACACGTCGATGCGCAGATCCGCCGGGTTGATATCGATATCGATATCGTCGTCCACTTCCGGGTAGATGAACACCGAACTGAACGAGGTGTGGCGACGACCGCCGGAGTCGAACGGGCTCTTGCGCACCAGGCGGTGCACGCCGGTTTCAGTGCGCAACCAGCCGAACGCGTAGTCGCCGATGATCTTGATGGTGGCCGATTTCAGGCCCGCGACGTCGCCGTCGGACTCTTCGATCACTTCGGTTTTGAAGCCTTTGGCTTCGGCCCAGCGCAGGTACATGCGCAGCAGCATGCTGGCCCAGTCTTGCGCCTCGGTGCCGCCGGAACCGGCCTGGATGTCCAGGTAGCAGTCGGCGCTGTCGTATTCGCCGGAGAACATGCGACGGAATTCCAGCAGCTCAAGCTTGGCGATCAGTTGATCCAGCTCGGCGACCGCTTCGTTGAAGGTCTCTTCATCGTCGGCTTCCACCGCCAGTTCCAGCAGCCCGCTGACGTCTTCGCCGCCCTGCTGCAGTTGATCGATGGTTTCAACGATGGTTTCCAGCGCGGCGCGCTCTTTGCCGAGCGCCTGTGCGCGCTCAGGCTCGTTCCAAACGTCCGGCTGCTCCAGCTCGGCGTTGACTTCTTCTAGGCGTTCCTTCTTGGCATCATAGTCAAAGATACCCCCTAAGAACCGCAGTCCGCTCGGACAGGTCCTGAATTCGGTTTTTTACCGGATTAATTTCAAACATGGTTTCGTTCTTTTACGTTGATGTCGTCGATGGCGGAATGCCATTGGAACCGCTAATTCTAACGGATCCGGGCGGCAGTTTATAGCGAGTTGGTCAGTTTTTGTGGCGATCGGGTAGGATGCAGGGGATTGGAGAGCCCAATCCCCGAATTGCGTTCAATTTCGCCTCAGCGCGGCCAAAGATGCTGGATCAACAGCTGCACGTTGCGGTTGCCGCGAAACTCATTGACGTCGAGCTTGTAGGCCAATTCCACTTCGCGCACGCTGCTGTCCGGCCACAGCGTGGTGTCCACGTTGAAAGCGATGCCGTCGAGCAGCGGGCCGCCGCCGAGCGGCTCCACCATCAGCTTCAGGTGTTTCTCGCCCACCAACCGCTGCTGCAGAATGCGGAACTTGCCGTCGAAGGTCGGTTCCGGGAACGCCTGGCCCCACGGGCCGCCCTCGCGCAGCAGCTCCGCCGTCGTCAGCGACAGCTCCTGCATCGCCAGTTCGCCGTCAGACCAGATAACCCCTTCCAGCATCGCCGGATCGAGCCACTCCCCCACCAGCTCGCCGAAACGCTGGCGAAACTCGTCGAATTTGGCTTCTTCCAGCGACAGCCCGGCCGCCATCGCGTGGCCGCCGAACTTCATCATCAGCCCAGGGTTCAGCATATCCAGCCGCTCCAGCGCGTCGCGCATGTGCAGGCCTGGCACCGAACGGCCTGAGCCTTTCAGGATGCCGTCGCCCGCCGGCGCGAACGCGATCACCGGACGGTGGAAACGCTCTTTGATACGCGAAGCGAGGATGCCCACCACGCCCTGATGCCATTCCGGGTGATACATCGCCAACCCGTAAGGCAGCTCGGTGCTGGTGCGCTCCAGCTGATCGCACAGCTGCAAGGCCTCCACCTGCATGCCCTGCTCGATCTCGCGGCGCGTCTGATTCAACGCATCGAGATCGTTGGCCAGCATACGCGCCTGAGCAATGTCGTCGCTCAGCAGCAGTGCCACGCCGATCGACATGTCGTCCAGCCTGCCGGCGGCGTTGAGGCGCGGGCCGAGGGCGAAACCGAGATCGTTGGCCGCCAGTTGGCGGGCGTCGCGGTTGGCCACCTCAAGCAGCGCGCGGATGCCTGGGCGGCATTTGCCGGCGCGAATACGGTTTAACCCCTGATACACCAGAATGCGGTTGTTGGCGTCCAGCGGTACCACGTCAGCCACGGTGCCGAGCGCCACCAGATCCAGCAGTTCCGCCAGATTGGGCATCGCCAGGACGCGCTGCTCGAACCAGCCGCTCTCCCGCAGGCGGGCGCGCAGCGCCAGCATCAGATAGAACGCGACGCCCACCCCGGCCAACGACTTGGACGGGAAAGCGCAGCCGCGCAGGTTGGGATTGACGATCGCTTCGGCCGCCGGCAGGGTCTCGCCCGGCAGGTGGTGATCGGTCACCAGCACTTGCATGCCCTTGGCGTGCGCCACGTCGACGCCGGCGTGGGAAGAGATGCCGTTATCGACGGTGACGATCAGCTCCGCGCCGCGCGCCGCCGCCTGTTCCACCACTTCGGGGCTCAGGCCGTAACCGTCTTCGAAGCGGTTCGGCACCAGATAGTCGACGGCAGCGCCGCCCATGCTGCGCAGCGCCAACACCGTCAGCGCAGTGCTGGTGGCGCCGTCGGCGTCGAAATCGCCCACCACCATGATGCGGCGGCCGTCAGCCAGCGCCTGTTGCAGCAGGCTGACCGCGGCGTCGATGCCGTCCAGCTGTTGCCAGGGCAGCATACCTTTGACGCCGCGCTCCAGTTCTTGCTCAGCCTGCACGCCGCGCAGGGCGTAAAGCCGCCGCAGCAACGGCGGCAAACTGGCGGGCAGATGCGTGTCGTCCGCCGCCGGGCGGCGGCGTAGTTGCGTTTTGATACTCACCGGCGATTAACCACCGGCTTTGGTAGCGGCCTGGTGCGCGTCCAGCATGGCGGCCATCTCTTTCGGCCCCTGATAGCCTGGAATCATCATGCCGTTTTCCAGGATGATCGCCGGCGTGCCCTGAATGCCGAACTGCACGCCCAGCTCGTAATGCTTGCTGATGTCGGTTTTGCAGGTCGCCGGGGAGATGGCGTCGCCCTTCATGGCGGCGTCAAACGCCTTGGCCTTGTCGGCGGTGCACCAGATTGACTTCATGTCTTTTTCAGCCTGGGAGGCCAGCCCCTGGCGCGGGAACGCCAGGTAACGCACGGTGATGCCCAGATCGTTGTACTCTTTCATCTGCTGGTGCAGCTTGTGGCAGTACCCGCAGGTGATGTCGGTGAACACGGTGATCACGTGTTTTTCTTTCGGCGCCTTGTAAACGATCATCTGATCTTTCAGCGCGTCCAGCTTGGTGCTCAGCAGCTGATTGGTCACGTTGACCGGCTCTTTGCCGCTGACGTCGAACAGCGGGCCTTGCAGAATGTGCTTGCCGTCTTCGGAAGCGTACAGTACGCCGCTGTCGGTCAGCACCGTTTTCAGGCCGGCGACCGGCGAAGGCTGCACGTCCGCCTGCTGGATGCCCAGACCGGCGAGCGCTTTTTTGATCGCTGCGTCATCGGCATGGGCGGCGCCGGCCACCGAAGCCACCAGCAGAGAAAGCAGCATTAAACCTTTTTTCATTGTTCCAATCCTTTCGAACCCGCCGCTCAGGCGCGCGGGTGATGCTGTTGATGTAGCTGTTTCAGTCGTTCGGTCGCTACATGAGTATAAATTTGCGTGGTCGAGAGATCGCTGTGCCCTAACAACATCTGTACGACACGGAGATCGGCCCCATGGTTCAGCAAATGGGTGGCGAACGCGTGCCGCAGCACGTGCGGCGACAGACGCTCGCTGTCGATGCCTGCAAGGATCGCATAGTGTTTGATGCGATGCCAGAACGTCTGTCGGGTCATTTGCTGGCAGCGGGTGCTGGGGAACAGCACATCCAGCGTCTGGCCGTTGACCAGCCAAGGGCGGCCATGTTCCAGATAATTTTCGATCCAGTAAACCGCCTCTTCGCCCAGCGGCACCAGCCGCTCCTTGTTGCCCTTGCCGATCACCCGCACCACGCCCTGGCGCAGGCTGACGTCGCTGATGCTCAGCCCCACCAGTTCGGAGACTCGCAGCCCGGTGGCGTACAGCACTTCGAGCATCGCCTTGTCGCGCAGCTCCAGCGGCTGATCGACGCAGGGCGCCTGCAGCAGCGCATCGACCTGCGCCTCGCTCAGATCCTTCGGCAAACGCTGCGGCAGCTTGGGGGAAGCCAGCTGCGCAGTGGGATCGTCGGCACGCAGTTTTTCGCGGTACAGATACTGAAACAGGCGACGCATGGCGCTCAGCAAGCGCGCGGAACTGGTGGCCTTGTAGCCGCCGTCCACCCGCTCGGCGAGAAACGCCTGCAGATCCAACGCCTGCGCCTGCAGCAAGGTGGTGTTTTGCTGGCCAAGCCAGGCGCCCAGGGCCTGTAAATCCAGCCGGTAAGAGGCCAGCGTATTTTCCGCCAGATTACGCTCAAGCCACAGCGCATCCAGGAATTGTTCAATCAGCGCATTGTCTTGCTGTTGCACGCGGTCCTCTCTTTGTTGCATTTCCACCCGCGCCATTATGCCTTAAGCCGGCGCAAATCAGGTATACTCGCTGCAATTCTCTAAACAGCAACGTAACGGTTTACACATGAAGATTGGTCTGTTTTACGGCTCCAGCACCTGCTACACCGAGATGGCGGCGGAAAAAATCCGTGAGATTCTGGGTGAGGACCTGGTCGACCTGCACAACCTGAAAGACGTCTCGCCCAAGCTGATGGAGGAGTATTCCATTCTGATCCTCGGCATCCCAACCTGGGATTTCGGCGAGTTGCAGGAAGATTGGGAAGCGATCTGGCCGCAACTGCCGGCGCTGGATCTGAAAGGCAAGATCGTCGCCATGTACGGCATGGGCGATCAGCTCGGTTACGGTGAGTGGTTCCTCGACGCGCTGGGCATGCTACACGATCACATCGCGCCGCTGGGTGTACAGTTCATCGGCTTCTGGCCGACTGAGGGCTTCGAGTTCACCAGCCCCAAACCGCTGAGCGCCGACGGCAAACACTTTGTCGGCCTGGCGCTCGATGAGGTCAACCAATACGATCTGAGTGAAGAGCGCCTGCAGCAATGGTGCGAACAGATCCTGTTGGAAATGGAGCCGCTGCTGTAACCGCTATCGGGCGCTTAACGCGCCCGATTTCCCCGCTTATTTCCACAGCCGGAAACGTGGCTCTTCTTCGCTGGCTGGCGTTTCCTTTGTCAGACGCGCCGGATCAGCCACCTGATACCAGTCCAGCTTGCGCGTCAGCAGCATGATGCCCGCCAGAATGGCGAACAGCAGCCCTGCCCCCAGCACCAACGCATTGTCCTCCGACTGCAATAGCAAATAGAGCACGCCGTACAACAACAATAAGCTCGCGGCGAACAGCGCACCGCGCAACTTGCCGCGCAGTACGGCGCTCAGATAGAAGGCGATCAGCCCGCTGCAGGCGATGCTGGCCGCCAGGTAAGCGAGAGCGAACCCCAGGTGTTCGGAAAAGGCCAGCAGAATCAGGTAGAACAGCACCAGCGCCGCACCGACCAACAGATATTGAATCGGGTGCACTCGCAGCCCGGTCAGGGTTTCGAACAGGAAGAACGCCATAAACGTCAGCCCGATAAACAGCAGCGCGTATTTGACTGCGCGCTCGGTCAGCTGATAGTGATCGACCGGTTCGACCAGGCTGGCGCTGAAGGCCGGCAGCTTATCCTCGTCGATAATGCCATCATCGTAATAGAACGCACTGTTGATGTTGTTGGCAAACCAGGTGCTGCGCCAGCGAGCGCTAAACCCCTGCTCCGTCACCTTGCGTTCGTCCGGCAGGAAGTTGCCGAGGAAATTCGGATGCGGCCAGTTGCTTTGCAACTGCAGTTCGCTGCTGCGCCCCAGCGGCACCAGCGACAGGCTGCTGGTGCCCGCCAGCGTCAGGGTGAAATCGGCGTTCAGTCCCTCTTTTTGTTGCAGCGCCGCCAGCGTCAGCGGTGCGTGGATCCCCTGGCGCAACGATCCCACACCGGTGCCCGGCTCAAAGGCCACCGGCTGCGGTGTTGCCAGCGGAGAAATGCTCTTGATGCCGCGAGAGTCGCTCAGCGCTACCAGTAAGAACGGCTGGCCGACGGTCACGTTGGCGCGTTGCAAATCCGTCAGCTCCGGCTGACCGAAACGCACCTTGAAGTTCAGCGGCCCTTGGTAAACCTGCGTCTGATAAATACCCAGCTTGCGCACCTCCACATTCGGCGCCCCCTGCACCTGAAGCGACTCCGGCAACAAATAGCGGTAATGCTGCACCCGCTGCACCACCGTTTGCCCTTTCTCGTCTTTCTTCTCTTCTCGTTCGACATAAGGAATGACAATCAACGGGCCGAGCACGCGCTGTGCCCCGCTGGTGCTGTCGCTCACCTGCCCGACCACGCTTTGCCGATAGCCGCTGCGTTCGTCGATCACGCTCATCAGCTGGGCGATGGGAATCAACATCACCAACATCAATCCCAGCAACGTGGTTATTTTCCAGAAAAGTACCGATTTCATCATGCTCACTCCTTGTAGGTAATGAGGTCACGATAAAACCCGCAGGTGAAATCAGAATGTGGTTATGTGAAGGGAAGGTGAAGTCACAGCGATAACATGAACGTCGCTTCCACCCCGTGCGGCTGGCGGTTGCGCAGGTGAATGCCGCCATGATGCAGACGGGCGACTTCCTGCACGAAGTTCAGGCCCAGCCCGCTGCTTTTCGGGCGTTCGGCGCGCGGCAGCGAATAAAAACGCTCGAACACCTTATCGAGCGCATAGTCAGGAATGCCGCTGCCGTCGTCGCAGACGCTAATGCAGTAATGCTGTTCCCGCCGTTCGCCCCGCACGCTGACGCAACCACCCGGCGGGGTAAAGTCGATCGCGTTGTCCAGCAGGTTGGTCAGCGCCTGGCTGATCAGCAACGCATCGCCGTTCAGCGTCACCTCCGCCAACGTATCCAGTTGCAACCTGACGCCGCGCTGCGTCGCCTGCGCCTCTTTACCCGCCACCGCCTGGTCGATCAACGCCGCGATAGCGATGGGCGCCGTCTCCATTTCAGGCCGGCTCTCCAGCCGCGCCTGCACCAGCAGTTTATCCACCAGCTGCTGGATACGCGCGCTTTGCTGCTCGATGTTGGTGAGAAAACGCCGGGCGGTTTCCGGCGGCGGCAGCTCCTGCAACAGCTCCGCCGCGCCCCTGATCGCCGCCAACGGGCTTTTCAACTCATGCGTCAGGGTATGCGCATACTGTTCGATATAAGCTTTGCCTTCCAGCTTAAGGCGCATGCTCTCCAACGCCTGCGCCAGTTGCGTCAGCTCCTTGCCGCCCACTTTGGGCAGCGGCGCGTTTTCCCCCTGCGCCACCCCGTCTGCATAGCGCACCAGCCGGCCTATCGAGCGGTTGATCCACCACACAAATACCGCCCCGATCAGCAACGCGATCCCCAGCAGCAATGCGCCGGCCCACAGAATGCGCCGTTCGCTGCGTTTGATCACCGGCGCCATGGTGCTGTTGGGTTTGCCCACGGTGAGCACACCGATAATGCGCCCTTGTTCTATCACCGGCGCGGCCACATACATCACCGAACTGTTTTCATCCTGTGGATCGCTGCGGGTGCTGCGGGCGCCGTACTGGCCGCGCAGCGTTCGATAAACGTCATTCCAGCGCGAATAATCCTGCCCCAGCGCGCGGCCGGCGGAATCGAAGATGACCCTGCCCCGCGCATCGGTAAGATAGACGTGGTATTCACTGCGATCCTTGCGGATGCCGGAGATATTGGCGCCGATCGGCCGCTGATTCAGCTGCATAAACGCCTGCGCCAGTTGGCCATGCGCCGCATCGCCGCGCTGCATGTCCTGACGGGCGATTTGCGCCAGCAGGTTGGCGGTGTCCACCAGCGTGCCTTCGGTAGCGCGCCGCACACCGGGCTTAACTTCCTGGACGAAAATGCTCAGCACGAAATACCCGGCCACCGCCACGATCAGAAAATATCCCAGCAGCAGACGCAGGCCAATTTTCATGGCTGGCGGCTCACGCTGTAGCCCAATCCCCGGTGGGTGTGGATCGGCGGTTCACCCGGCTCAACCGCACGCAGCTTGGCACGCAGCGTTTTGATGTGGGTATCGACGGTGCGATCCAGACTTTCTTCCGCCTGCGCCCAGACGCTTTCCATCAGTTGCTGCCGCGAGAACACCCGTCCGGGTGCCAACAGCAGAGTTTTCAGCAGCAGGTATTCGTAACGGGTCAGCGGCAGCGGCCGCTGGTGATAGCAGATGATGGCGGCGTCTTCGTCGAGGACGAAAGCGCCGAAATGGTAGAGCGCGCTCTGCTGCAGGCGCTGCTGCTTATGCAGGCGGCGCAAAATGGTACGCACCCGGGCGCTGACCTCGCGAGGGGAGAACGGTTTGGCGACATAGTCATCGGCACCGATCTCCAGCCCGATCAGGCGATCCACTTCATCACTGCGGGCGGTAAGAAACAGAATCGGCAGATCGGCCGCCTGAGCCAGCAGGCGGCGGCACAATTCAAAGCCGTTGATATCCGGCAAACCGACATCGAGGATAGCGAGCGCGGGCGCGCCCTGCGCCAGCGCCTGCAACGCCGGCTCTGCGCGTTCGAACCAGCGCACCTCGAAGCCTTCGCTCTCCAGCGTGTAAACCAGCGTATCGGCAATGCTGGGTTCATCTTCCACCAACCAGAGTACGGGTTTCATCAGTGCTCCTCGCCGTCACCCGCCGGAGGATACAGCAACAGCTGCCGCAGATGGCGCCACTCCTCCTTGCCCATGCAGTCGGAAGCCAGCCACAGCCGGCGGCGCTTTTTGCCCTCCATCGGCTGCAGCGTCAACAGCATGCCGTAGCCCGGCATCCAGGGTTTTTTCGCCAGCTGCCATTCGCGGCCGTGCCAGCTGAAGCGCCGGTCTGCCAGCAGCCGCAGTTCACCCTGCACCGCCGCGATGCGCTTCTGGCTGCGAATGCACTGAAACACCACCAGCGTCAGCAACACCAGCCAGAGCGGGCCAAAGCCTTCCGGCCAGGGCGAAATCAGGATCAGCAGGATCAGAACCCCGTGGGTCAACAGGGAAAACAGCTGGGTGCGCCAGGAAATACGGATATCACATCGCCACTGGGCCACGGTCTTTATTTCGCGTTTGGATCAGGGTCACCATTCTTTGCAGCTCGCTGTCCTGCGGCGCGCCATGATTCATCAGCCAGTTGAACAAATCGGGATCGTCGCACTCCAGCAGGCGGATGAACAACGCCTTGTCCGCGTCATTCAGGCTGTCGTATTCGTATTCGAAGAACGGCATGATGGAGATGTCCAGCTCGCGCATGCCACGGCGGCAAGCCCAGTGAATACGTGCTTTGTTGTTAATATCCATGTTGTTATGACTCACCTCTTTTCAGCGCGGCAGCGCCAGCGCAGGGTTCAAATGACACACTGTATGGCAACGCCGTCGCAATATAATTCCATCAGCCGGGGGATCTGTCTGCAAGGGCGCCCTGGCCGCAAGCCTATAGAGTAACAATTTGACATACACGCCGGGAAGCCGCTTGGAGGTGGAAAACGCAATAAAGCGCAAAATGCCAAAAAAAGCGCCCCCCGGCACCGCGGCGCGAATAACAGTTTGCAAAGCCCGCCGCCTCTTTTACCATGGGTTCAATACCCTTCAGGTAAGCTAAACGTTGAGCAGGAACTTACTATGGCGCATAACATTCCATTCCCACCCCGTCAGCCCTCCGCTTCCACCCATCTTCCCCTGACGCTGATCTCGCTGGAAGATTGGGCGCTGGTGACGCTGAACGGGCCGGACACGGTGAAATATCTTCAGGGCCAGGTGACGGCGGACATCGACGCGCTGGCGGCCGATCAACACGTGCTGTGCGCCCACTGCGACGCCAAGGGCAAAATGTGGAGCAACCTGCGTCTGTTCCGCCGTGGCGAAGGCTTCGCCTATCTGGAGCGCCGCAGCGTGCTGGACAGCCAGCTGGCTGAAATCAAAAAATATGCGGTGTTCTCCAAAGTCACCATCGCCGCCGACAATGACGCGGTGTTGCTGGGCGTCGCCGGTTTCCAGGCGCGCGCCGCGCTGGCGGGCCTGTTCGCCACGCTGCCGAGCGCCGAGCACCCGGTGGTGCAGGAAGGCGAGACCACGCTGCTGCACTTCAATGCGCCGGCGGAGCGTTTTCTGCTGGTGACTCGCCCCGCCGTGGCCGAACAGCTGATCGGCAAACTGCACGATCAGGCGGAGCTGAATGACAGCGGCCAGTGGCTGGCGCTGGAGATCGAGGCCGGTTATCCGGTTATCGACGCCGCCAACAGCGCGCAGCTGATCCCACAGGCCACCAACCTGCAGGCGCTGGAAGGCATCAGCTTCAGCAAGGGCTGCTATACCGGTCAGGAGATGGTGGCGCGCGCCAAGTTCCGCGGCGCCAATAAGCGTGCGCTCTACTGGCTGGAAGGTAAAGCCGCCCGCGCCCCGCAGGCGGCGGAAGATCTGGAGCTGCAGCTGGGGGAAAACTGGCGCCGCACCGGCACCGTACTGGCGTCGAGTCAGTTGGCCGACGGCACGCTGTGGGTGCAGGTGGTGATGAACAACGATCTGGATGCCGACAGCAAGCTGCGGGTACGCGAAGATGCCGCCAGCCAGCTGGCGATCAAACCGTTGCCCTACTCGCTGGCCGAAGAGAAATAATCCGCCGGCCGCAGGCGCCCTGCCTGCGGCCGTCTTAATTACTCGTCCAACTCCCCATCGCGCTGCACCAGGTAGATCAGCACCAAGATGATGGTGACGAAGAAGTGAAACGCACTCGGTACGCCGTTCCATTGCTGCGACATCCACATGCCGAACCACTCTCCCCCAATCGACATAAAGCCGACCTGCCAGGTGAGGAAGCCCAGCGTCAGCCCCATTACCGCCAGCTTTTTCCGGCCGTTGAAAGCGTTAGCGGGCAGTTTCAGGCCGCCCAGCAGGCGCAGGCCGCCGATCCAGCACAGCAGCGCGGTCAGACTCTCCAGCGTAATGATGAAAATATAGCCGGCGTGATGCAGCCACGGTGTCTGTATCGAGCGGTAGCCGATGGTGGCGTCGGGGAAAAGAGTGTCCATCATAAAGACGTGGCGCACGAAGGCGAAGTTGGAGCCGTAATCGGTGATATTGCCGAAGGCCACCAGCGAAGCGAACAAGGCGATAGCGCAGACCAGCAGCGCTTTGGATAAGCGAACGATCATCTTAGTGAGTCCTGAACAGAGGTGAGAGAAACGGTATGCGGGCTCAGAAATGAAGGAACGGGCTTGCTGGATACCCGAAAGAAGCAAGCGCCTCTTTTTTAAAACAAAAGAGGCGCCAGTGCAATACGCATTCAGACGTAGCGGCAACGCTTAGACGTACAGGTAGATCGCCATGAAATGGCAGGCGCTGCCGCCGAGCACGAAGGCGTGCCAGATGGCGTGGCCAAAGCGAATGCGCTTGGAAGCGTAGAAAATCACGCCCAGGGTATAGACCACCCCGCCGATCGCCAGCAGCGTGACGCCGCCGGCCTCCAGCCGCGTAACCAGCTGATAAATCACGATCAGCGACAGCCAGCCCATCGTCAGGTAGGTCACCAGCGACAGGGCTTCAAAACGGTGGGCGAAGGCCAGCTTGAACAGTACGCCAAGCAGCGCCAACCCCCAGATTACCGCCATCAAGCCCTTCGCCAGCGGCGAATCCAGCCCTACCAGCAAGAACGGGGTGTAAGTGCCGGCAATCAGGAGATAAATGGCGCAGTGGTCAAATTTTTTCAGCCAATGCTTGGCCTTTTGATGCGGAATCGCATGGTACAGCGTAGAAGCGAGAAACAGCAGGATCATGCTGCCGCCATACAGGCTATAACTGGTGATGGCCGTCGCATCGGCGCCGGTATTCACCGCCTGCACCAGCAGCAACACCAGGCCGACAATACCGAACACCAGCCCGATGCCGTGGCTGATGCTGTTGGCGATCTCTTCCGCCCACGGATAAGCCGCGGCGACGATCTTATCGGCCCCGGTTTTCACTACGTCCGTTTTCCCCATAACGCGCAACCCCTCAAAATGCCCTGCTTTGTGCGAAATTAACGCAAAGCAGCTTAACTGAGAATAATTCCAGTGTACACGTGTACGCTAAAATAAAAATGTGAACGCGTGTAACCATCGAAATCCCCCGCCCGCTGGTCTACAATCGTCAGGCTTCAACCCACCCACCTTGAGGTTTACACCATGTCATCCGCTGTACCCGCGTTAGATTTCGGTTCAATGACCCAGGTCATCCAGTTCCTGATGGAAATCGATAAGTTGAAAGGCGTACAACGCCGCACCAAGGTACTGGGCACCCAGCGCCAGGAAAACTCCGCCGAACACAGCTGGCATTTCGCCATCGCCGCCATGAGTCTGGCGCCCTACGCCGGTGATGACGTAGACATTCAGCGCGTGATCCAGATGGCGCTGCTGCATGACATCGTGGAAATCGACGCCGGCGACGTGCTGGTCTACGATCTGGCGGCCCGCGCGGCGATCCACGATCAGGAAGTGGCGGCGGCGCGCCGTCTGTTCGGCATGTTGCCGGAGGCTCAGCGCGAGTATTTCACCGCTTTATGGCAGGAATATGAAGACGGCGAAAGCGCCGATGCACGCTTTGCCTTACTGCTGGATCGCACCATGCCGATGCTGATGAACCTGCACAACGAAGGCCAGAGCTGGGTAGAAAACGGCATCAGCCTGGAGCAGGTGCTGGCGCGCAATGCATCGATCGCTGACGTACACCCCGAGCTGTGGCACCACATGGAGCAACATCTACGGGATGCGCAGCGCAAAGGCTGGTTGAAGTAAGGGGACCGGGCTGCCGCCTCTGCGCAGCAGCCCGTCGCCGTCACGCGCACGCCCGTTGGCGCGCCAGCGCCTCGTCATAGCTCGGCATCGACACCGCCGCTCCCGCTCGCTCCACGCAGACCGCCGCATAGGCGGCGGCGAAGCGCACCGCCTCGGCTAACGGCACCTGATTCGCCAACTGCGCCGCCAGGGCGCCGTTAAACGCATCGCCCGCGCCGGTAGTGTCTTTCGGCTGCGCCGGAAACGCCGGGATCAGCTCGCTGCGCTCCCCGTCCGAGAACAACGCCCCCTGCGTGCCCAGCGTCACGATCAGCAAGCGAATGCCCTTGGCGTGCAGCACCTGCGCCGCCTGCCGCGCTGAAGCCTCATCCCGCACCGGCACGCCGGTCAGCAACGTGCATTCGGTGGCGTTGGGCGTCAGCAGATCGACCTGCGCCAGCAGGCTGTCCGGCACCGGCTGAAACGGCGCCGGGTTGAGAATGATGAACGTCCGCGCCTCACGGGCGATAGCGATCACCTGCTCGATCGCCGGCAGGTTGTTCTCCAGCTGGGTCAGCAGAATATCCGCCGCGGCGATCGCCGGCCGGCACTGGCGCACCTCATCGTCGCTGACCGTCAGATTGGCGCCGGGATCGACGGCGATCATGTTCTCCGCATCCTCGCCGGCAACGTAGATAAGCGCATTGCCGGTCGGGCAATCGCCGGTCGAGAACAGCGTCACCGCATCGAAGCCGGCGGCGGCGAGATGACGCCGGGCGAAGGCGCCGAAGTCGTCGCGCCCCACCTTGCCGATATAATGCACCCGCGCCCCGGCGCGCAGCGCGGCGGTGGCCTGATTGGCGCCCTTGCCGCCCGCCCCCATCATACTGTTGCGGGCAATCAGCGACTCGCCGGGCTGCGGAAAGCGCGCCATGCCGGCGACGATATCCAGGTTGAACGAACCGAACACGCAAACTTTGCCTTTCATTGCTGATACTCCCTGCTCAATTGGAGGTGGCGCCGGGCGGCCAGACAGGCGCCTTTGCTGCCGGTTTCATCGCTGAGGCGGCTGACGGAGATCGTCAGCCCCTGTGCCGGCTGCGGCCCGCGCAAATGGCGGCGGATCTCTTGCTCCAGCTGCGCCAACGGAAAACCGCTCATGGCGATCACGCCGCCGCCCAGGATCAGCCGCTCTGGATCGAGCACATTCATTTCGATGGCGATGGTCTGCGCCAATCGATCGACGAAGCGGCGCAGATCAGGATGATCGCCGTGGCATTCGAACAGCCGCTCGAACGGCGTTTGCGGCGCGTTGGCGCGCGCCCAGCCGGTCAGCCAGTGGCCGGAGGTCAGGCTCTCGACGCAGCCTCGTTTGCCGCACGGGCATTCACCCTGATGGCCTGGCCAAGGAATGTGCCCCAGCTCGCCGGCGGCGCCGTGCGCCCCGTGGTAAAAATCACCGTTCAGCCACAGGCTGTTGCCCATGCCGGTGCCCAGATACAGCCCCACTGCCACCTGCGGCAGCGCCGGCAGCTGCTGCAGATCCCACCACAACAGGTGGTTGACGTCCTTGTCCATTCGCACCGGCAGCGTCAGCCGTTCGCTCAATAACGCCGCCACCGGCTGGGCATCCAGCGCCGGGATAAACGGCAACGACAACACCCGAGAACGATCGCGGCTGAGGATCCCCGGCAGCCCCAGCATCACCTGCACCACCTGACGATCCTCGCAATGCCGGGCGATAAGATCGCCCAACGCCGCCAGCGGATCGGCCCGCTGCGCCCAATCGGCGGTCGCTATCTTGCGGTAACCGCTGAACTCGCCTTCATCATCCATCAACAGCAGGCGGGTATTGGTGCCGCCGACGTCAACGCCAAGAAAATGCCGCATCATATCCCCCGCCTCAGGCCGCTTGCCGCATCTGATCCAGCATCTTTTCCCACGCCGTTTCCAGATCCGGATCGAGGTTGAACAGCCCGGAACTGCCGACGATCAACACTTCCGCACCGGCGCCCATCAGATCGCGGTAGGTGCGCTGGTTGCAGGATCCATCTATTTCGATCAGATAGTTCAGATCCTGTTGGCGTTTCAGATCGCGTAATTGGCGGATCTTTTCCAGCATTTCGGGAATGAACGGCTGCCCGGCATAGCCCGGATCGACGGTCATCACGGTGACTTTATCCAGCAGATGAATATAGTGGCGGATAAACTCCACCGGCGTGGCCGGGTTCAGCACCACCCCCACTTTTTTGCCCAGCGCGCGGATTTGGTTAATTACCCGGAACGCGTCGCGGTTGATGGTTTCGGCGTGCGGACAGATAAAATCCGCGCCGGCGCGGGCGATAGGGTCGATAAAATCGGTCGGGTTCTCCACCATCAGATGCACGTCCAGCAACAACGAGGTGTGCGGCCGGATCTGTTCGATAAAGAACGGCGACAGCGTGATGTTTTTAACGTAGTGCCCGTCCATGATGTCGATGTGCAACATATCGGCGCGGCGGTTCAGCACCGCCAATTGCTGCCGAATATCCATCAGGTTCATGCACATCAGTGAAGGTGAAATCTGGTATTTCATTAGCGTTATCCTGCGCAAAAGGGAAAAAAGATCAGTGGCCCGCCGCGGTTCTGGCCCGTGCCGCGCTGCGGCGCATCGCCCGCCGCTGCCGATAGCGATGGCGGAAAAACTTCAGCGCCAGCACCGCGATCAGCACCGCGCCCCACATCGCCAGACTGAAGTGCGGGCTGACGTTCATCAGGTTCAAACCGGTGGCGATCACCTGCAGCACCACCAGCGCCAACACCACGCCGCTGACCCGGCCGAAGCCGCCGAACGGATCGGTGCCCCCCAGAATGATCGCCAGCACCGTCAGCAGCAGGTAAGAGTCGCCGTAGCCCATGCGCGCCGAGTTGAAGCGCGCCATCATCACCAGCCCGGCGATCACGCACAGCAGGCTGGAGAGGGTGTAAATGGCGATCAGTACCCGGTGGGTATTCACGCCGCTGAAGTGGGTAGCGTTGATGTTGCTGCCGCTCATGTAGATACACTTGCCGAGCCGGGTTTTCTGCAAAAACAGCGCCAGCAGCGCGGCGACCGTCAGGAAGATCAAGAGCGGCACCGGCACGCCCAGCACGCTCTCGGCGCCGATAAACCGCACGATCTCCGGCATGCCGCTCAGCGCCGCACCGCGCGTCAGGTAAATGCCGATGCCGTTGACCGTGGTCATGGTGGCCAGCGTCACCAGAATCGGATGCGCGCCGACGTAGGCCACCAGCGCGCCGGTCGCCGCGCCGATAAGCCCGGCCAGCAGCATCGCCGCCACCAGCGCCAACGCCAGCCACAGCGCCTGCATCCCCAGCCCGGCGTCCGCCGGCAGATAGCGGATAAACAGCCAGGCCATCAGCAGGCTGGTCAGGTTGGCGCAGGCGATAATGCACAGGTTCAGACCGCCGCTGAGAATCGGAATGAACATCGCCAGAGTCAACAGGCCCAGTTCCGGCAGCTGGAACGCCACGCTGGTGAAGGTGGCGCCGCTGAAGAAGCGCCCCGGCATCAGCAGGCTGAAGGCCAGCACCACCGCCAGCAGCAATGCCATCAGACCGACGGCGGCGCCGTCCGGACGAAATTTCAGGTTATTGCCCATCAGGCGCTCCTCAGGCGAAACCGACGTCGGTTTCTTTGCGTTTCTTGTAGTGGGTGACGGTGATCGCCGCGACGATCACCAGACCGATCGCCACGTTCATGAAATAGCTGGACACGCCGATCAGGTTGAGGCCGTTTTTCAGCACGCCGATCAGGAACACGCCCATCAGCGTGCCGACCACGCTGCCCTTGCCGCCGTTCAGGCTGGCGCCGCCCAACACCGCCGCCGCCAGCACGTCCAGCTCGCCGCCCACCAGCGCGTTGGGCACCACTTCCCCCATGCGGTACACCTGCACCAGGCCGCCGATCGCCGCCATCGCGCCCAAATAGCCATAGGCGAACAGGTGCAGCAGGCCGACGCGGATGCCGATGCGCCGCGCCGATTCCGCATCGCCACCGACGGCGAACAGCTGGCGCCCGAGGTGGGTCTTGTTCAGCAGCAGCCAGGTCAGCAGCGCCACCGCCAGCATCACCAGCGTCGGCAAGCCGAGCTGATAGCTTTGCTCGCCCAGTTGGAACGGCAGCACGCTGCGTGGCAGCGTCCACCAGTCCGGCAGCGCGTACAGGCTGCGGCCGTTGGTCAGCCACATCAGCATGCCGAACAACAGCGCCTGCATGCTGATGGTGACGATGATCGAGACGATGCGCAGGCAGTAGATCAACAGCGCGTTGACCATGCCCAGCGCGGCGCCGATCGCCAACGCCAGCAGGATGCTGCCTGTCGGGCTGGCCAGCCCGTAGTGGGTGGCCAGCGTGGCGATCAGGTACTGCACCACCGAGGCCACCGCGGCGAAGGAGATATCGATACCGCCGGTCACCAGCACCACGAACAGGCCGAGGGCGAAAATGCCGCTCACCGCGTAGCTTTCGCTGAGATCGAGCAGGTTCTGCACCGTCAAAAACTGGTCGCTGAGCAGCGAAAAGACGATGATCGTCAGCAGCAGCACCCAGGCCAGGTAGCCTTCGTTGCCGCGCGGTTTCAGGCTGAATCTACGCATTGATCGCCTCCGCCAGCCGTTGCTGGCTCACCTGCTCCGGCAGGTACTCGCCGATCACGCTGCCGCCGCTGAAGTGCAGCACCCGATCGCAGTTGTAATACACCTCCGGCACCTCGTCGGAGATCAGCAGAATCGCGATCCCCTCCTGCGCCAGCAGATGGATCAGTTGGTAGATGCTGGCCTTCGCGCCGACGTCGACGCCGACGGTCGGCGAATCGAGGATCAGGATCCGCGGCTGGGTCAGCACCCACTTGGCCAGCACGATCTTTTGCTGATTGCCGCCGGACAACGTCGAGACCGCCTGATCCGGATCCGCTACCCGCACGCCGAGTTTGGCGATCCACTCCGCCACGATGCGATTCTTGCGGTAGTCGTCGATCAGGCGAAAACGCCCGCGCAGCTTATCGAGAATGGTCAGCACCGCGTTGTCCGCCACCGACTGTTGCTGCACCAGCCCCAGCGTCAGGCGATCCTCCGAAACGTAACCGATGCCGGCCTTGATCGCGTCCTCATGGCCGCGAAAGCGCACCGGTTTGCTGTCGAGGTAGAGTTTGCCGCTGTCCGGCCGGGTCATGCCAAACAGGCTCAGCGCCAGCTCGGTGCGCCCGGAGCCGAGCAGCCCGCACAGACCGAGCACCTCCCCCTGGTGCAGCCGGAAGCACACGTCCTGATACTGGCCGGCGCGGCTCAGGCGATCCGCCTCCAGCATCACCCGATCCTTATTCAGGCTGGGCGCTTTCAGGCGATAATCCAGCTTCAGACCGGTCATCAGCTCGGTCAGACGATCGCCGGTGATCTCCGCCGCCGGCCAGGTGCCGACTTTGTTGCCGTCGCGGATCACCGTGACGCGATCCGAGATCTCCAGCACCTCGTCCAGCCGGTGGCTGACGAACACCACGCAGATGCCCTGCGCTTTCAGATAGTCCACCGTGCGCAGCAGTTGGTTAACCTCGGTGCGGGTCAGCGAAGCGGTCGGTTCGTCCATGATCACCAGCCGCGCCTCCGCCACCAGCGCACGGCAGATCGCCACCTGCTGGCGCTGCGCGATCGGCAGCTCCGCCACCCGTTTGTCGAGATCCAGATTGAAACTCAGCGATTGCAGCTGGCGCTCGGCGGCGCGCCGCAGCCGTGCCGGGCGGTGCCAACCCAGCAACCCGCGCAGGTTGTGTTCGAAGGCGATGTTTTCCGCCACCGTCAGATTGGGAAACAGCGACAGATCCTGGTAAATCACCTGAATGCCGAAAGCGCGCGCCTGATCCGGCGACAGCCGGCCGAAGGTTTGCCCATCGATGATGATGCGGCTGCCGTCGTCCGGTTGATAGACGCCGGCGATCGCCTTGATCAGCGTGCTCTTGCCACAGCCGTTGGTGCCGGCCAGGCAGTGCACTTCTCCCGGCATCAACGCCAGTGAAATCTCGTTCAGCGCACGCTGCCCGCCAAAGGTCATCGACAGCTGTTGCAGCGCGATCAGCGGCGCGCCCTGCGTTGCCGTATTGCCGGAAATCGCCATGATCACAGCCCCATCTTCACCAGTTTCGGCAGGTTTTGCTTATCCAGGCTTTCGGTGGCGTTGCCGAGAATGGTGTGCTGCTGCGCATCCACCTGCACCTTGCCCATGCCTTCAATGGTCATGCCGTCGGTGATTTTCTCCCCCTTGTGCATCATGTCGGCGATGCGCACGAACACTTCGCCGGCCACCATCGGATTCCAGATGTAACCGCCCTTGATGGCGCCGCGATTGACCAGCGAAGCGCCCTGGCCCGGGCTGAACGGCCCGATGACGCAGATATCGTTGCTTTTGCCGCGGTTGAGCACTGCGCGCCCGGCGCCGATCGGCCCCTGCGAACCGAACGCCAGCACGCCTTTCAGATCGGGATATTTAGCCATCAGGTCGTTGGTGGTGCGCACGCTGTCATCCAGCGATTCCCCCACGCCAAACTTGTCGCCCACCAGTTGCATGTTCGGGTAGTGTTGCTTCTGGTAGTTGATGGCCGAGTCCGACCAGGTGATGTGCAGCGGCACCGTCAGGCTGCCGACATACACCGCATACTTACCCTGCTCTTTCATGCAGGCGGCCAACGCTTTCATGTGGTTGACCCCATGCTGCGAGGCGTCCACCAACTCAAAATCCCAATCGGCGTACTTCTGGCCGGGGGACTCGTGCACGATCACCTTGATGCCCGCCTCCTGCGCGCGCTTGAGCACCGGTTCCAGCACCCGGGCGTCGTTCGGCACCACGCCGATAATGTCCACCTTCTGCGCGATCAGATCTTCGATGGCGCGCACCTGCAGCGCCGGATCCGCCGCCGTCGGCCCAACCATCCAGGCGTCGATACCGCGTTTGGCGCTCTCGCTTTTGATGCCGGCCTCCATGGCGTTGAACCAGGGAATGCCGCCGATTTTCACCACCACGCCCATTTTCAGCTTGTCCGCCGCCTGCGCGGATAGCGACAGCAGCAGCGAGGCAAACAGACCGACCAGTACGGATTTTTTCATTGTTCTCTCTCCACAAGTGTTGGCTGTAATAAAGGGTTTTCGTTGTTGTTATCGCGCCGCCCTTTTCGCGGCGGGTGAAACTTCGATCACGTCGACGTTGTTCCAGGCCAGTTCCTGGCGAAACTCGTCGTCGCTGAGCCTATCGGTGATTAAGGTATCTATCTCCCGGTAGTGGCAGATGCGCGCGAACGAGCGGCGGCCGAACTTGTTGCTGTCCACCAGCAGGAACTTGCGCTCCGACGCCAGCAGCATCTGCTGCTTCAGCCGCGCATGGTGCTCATTGCTCTCGCGGATGCCGCCGTCCTGGCAGATGCCGTGGCAAGAGAAGAACAGCTTGTTGATCACGAACTCTTTCAGCATCTGCTCCGCCAGCACGCCGATAAAATCCTCGTACTTGGCGGAATACTCGCCCCCCAGGCCGATGGTGCGCACGTTGGCTTTGCAGGCCAGCGTCTGGATGATGTGCAGCGAGTTGGTCAGCACCACCAGCGAGATATCCGGCAGCTGGCGCGCCAAAAACCAGCTGGTGGAGCTGCTGTCCAGCAGCAGGCAATCCCCCGGCGCGATAAATTCCAGCGCGCGTTTGGCGATGCGCGTCTTCTGCTCCGGCGCTTCGTTGCTGCGTTGGCGGAACGATTCGCCCTGGTCAATCTCGGCGGGCACATAGGTTTTTTCCACCGCCGGCGGCTCGACGAACACCGCGCCGCCGTGGCTGCGCAGCAGCAGGCCGCGCCGTTCAAGCAGGGCCAGATCACGCCGCGCCGTCTCGATAGAGATGTGGCACAGCTGCGCCACCTCCTGCACCATCACGCGGCCGCGCTGGCTCAAGACTTCGGTGATAAAGCGATGACGTTCTACAGGCAGCATGTTTCTTTTCTCCTCCACAACGATGATTACGATATCGATTTGCTGCGCCGCGTTTTGCGCGCAGACGCAAAGCGCCTCGCCCCGCGATCGGTCAACGATGGCGCTGTGATAGTTGTCAAAAAAATCGGGAAGGAATTGAAATGAATAATTACGAAAGTGTGGAGTAACAGACAGTTATGATGAACGAATGCCTGAGGCGCACAGCAGAGAAACGGTAAACGGTCACAATTCCACGTTCCGCAACATGACCGTTAATGACCGTTTTTGTGGTTTTGACCGAACGCCGCCAATAGACAGTCGAGGTTGAGAGGCATTACCTGAAAAAACGGCAAAAAAAATCCGGCGAGAGCCTCACCGGATTGTTAGCCGCCTGACACACATTATTCCTCGTGCTCATGCTCTTTCAACATCGCTTCACGCAGAACGGCATTCAGGCGTTTCTGATAGCCTTTGCCTGGCCGCTGAAGCCAGGCCAGCACATCCGCATCGATGCGGATGGTTTTCGATACTTTCATCGGTTTATAAAAACGCCCCTGCACCGCAGTCTGCCACGTTTCCTCCCCCAGCGCCGGCGCATCGGCGTAATCGATATCCTCGTCCGGCAACGCGCTCAGCGAAGCAAGTTGCGCTTTCTGCTCCTCCGTCAACGGAGGGAGTACGCTATGGGCCAGATTTTTGGCGGAATTTTTGCGCTTCATATCTTCCCCTCTGTTTGGCATCGGCCTTGCGCGCTGAAATGATGCGCACGATCTCTATCGTATCGCCATCGACATCCGTTTCGATCGTCGTATGCGCCACCAGCAGCAGCAAACAGGAGCCGACCATACCGATCGTTTGCCAAGGTTCTTCTCCGCCCTCGATCCTTTCCAGCACAGCCAAATGGTTGGGATCCAGAAAAACTCGCTGCGCAATCTCAACGCTGACACGGTGTTTGCGTTGGTTACTGTGATTTTTATTCTGATTCCATTCAAAATAAACATACATTTTTGTAACCACATTTTGGTTGTTATTTAACCAAAACACATCGCCTACGGAGAGATGCCAAAACCCTCCGGATGCGTTCAACGCCCGCCTGCAGCCTCGATAAAAGTGCCGGTCACGTAAGACGCGGCGTCGGACAGCAACCAGGCGATCGCCTCCGCCACTTCCTGCGGATGGCCGCCGCGCTGCATCGGCAAACTGTCCTTCACGCGATCCACCCGGCCGGGCTCGCCGCCGCTGGCGTGCATCTCGGTATAGATGAAACCGGGCCGCACGCCGTTGACGCGAATGCCCTGCGCCGCCACTTCCCGCGATAACCCGATGGTCAGCGTATCGACGGCGCCTTTCGAGGCGGCGTAGTCGACATACTCTCCCGCCGCCCCCAGTCGGGACGCCGCGGAGGAAACGTTGACGATGGCGCCGCCCTGCCCGCCATGGCGCAGCGCCATGCGCTTCACCGCCTCGCGGCAACACAGGAAGTAACCGGTAACGTTGGTGCTCAGCACCTGATTGATGCGCTCGGCGGTCAGCTGTTCAATGTTCGCCTGCTGGAACAGAATGCCGGCGTTGTTGACCAGCGCGCTGAGCGTGCCCAGCCCGGCATCCAGTGCGCCGAACATCGCCATCACCTGCGCTTCGTCGGCCACGTCGGCCTGCAATGCCAGCGCCTTGCCGCCCTGCGCCTCGATCTCCGTCACCACCTGCCGCGCCGCACTTTCGTCGCGCAGGTAATTCACGCCCACCGCATAGCCCTGCCGGGCCAACAACAAGGCGGTCGCGCGGCCAATTCCCCGGCTTGCGCCAGTCACCAATGCCACTTTCGTCATCGTATTTTTTTCTCTGGTTGGCGATATAAAAATAACGGCCTGCACACAGACCCCGTTTGCCAGTCAGAGTATAGAGCGGCGCTCTAGAAAACGCTTCAGAGCTGAGCCAGGCGGCGCAGCAGCTTTTTAATCCGGTATTTCGCGCAGCCGGAGGCGTCCGTTACCGCCACCTGATGGCCCCGCTGCAAAGCGGAAGCATGCAGGCCTTTGTGAGCAGGGCTGTGCACATCACCGCGAAACGACAGCATCAACAGAATGAGCAGCATCGCCAAGCCTGAATCCATCAGCCGCCGCGAAGCGCCCGCGCTCGGGTAACCGTCAGTGCGCATTGTCGCCCTCTCTGTGGTGATATCGAATGGCGACAAAAATAACTGAAATTCCCTCGCCCTCCCTTAACGCGAGATTAAAGCCAGATTAAGGTTTGCTTAAGAACGCGCAGGCAAAGCGGGTTTCCCCGTTGTCTTCCCGTCAGGGTTATAGTTAGATAATCGCGACTCAAGGATCTCAGCGGAATAAACGTGAACATACTGTTGGTGGAAGACGACCTGCAATTAGGCAAGGCGCTGTGCCGCGCATTGGAGCTAACCGGCTTTAATTTGTGCTGGGTGCGCCTGCTCGCGGACGCGGAAAATAAACTTTCACCCGGCGGGTTCGACTTGATGCTGTTGGATCTCACGCTGCCGGACGGCGACGGTCTGCAGAAACTGATCGCCTGGCGCGCCGCCGGGCAAAATATCCCGATCATCATCCTGACCGCCCGTGACCGCATCGAAAGCCTGGTGAACAGCCTGGATTCCGGCGCGGACGACTTTCTGGCCAAACCCTTTGCACTGCCCGAGCTCATCTCGCGCGTCAAGGCGGTCAACCGGCGCATGGCCGGCTTCGCTTCGCAAACCTGGAGCCTCGGCACGCTGTATCTCGATCCGGTCAACCATCAGGTGACGCTGGATAACGAACTGCTGATGCTGTCGAAAAAAGAATACCACCTGCTGCACGAGCTGATGCGCTGCGCCGGCACCGTGGTGCGCAAAGCGGTGTTGGAACAGCGGCTGTTCGGCCACGGTGACAGCGTGGAAAGCAACTCGCTGGAAGTGCATATGCATAATTTACGCCGCAAGATCGGTAAAGAAAGAATCATTACCGTACGCGGCATTGGCTATTTGCTGAAAAAAGAGTAACGGGATGATCAGTTTCAAATCCTTCTTTATGCGCACCATTGTTTTTCAGGTTATGGCTATATTGCTGCTGTGGGGAGTATTAATCGGCTGGGTGAAATACTTCTATTACCCTGATGCAGAAAAGTATTTGGATAATCAGCAGCGCCTTGTCGCACTCGGCATCGCTAATATTCTCGACAAAACCGACATTGCCGATCCCCGTTATATCGACATCATCAAAGATATCGAGGAGATGTATATCGAATCGATTAAAAACGGCGCCGTGGAAGAACTAGACTATCGCCCGTTATTTTTGGTTTACGATCGTGACAATCGGCTTATTTACGCCTCGCCCCGGCAGGAACAACCGCTGAATCTGCCTCCGACGGTGCTGACCGGCACCATCAGCTACGCCAACGTGGAATGGCATATCGCCGGTAGCTGGAGCGATAAGCAGCAGTTTAGGGTGATTGTCGGCGAATCCTTCGACAACCGTACCACCATTTTCGGCAACCCGGCGGAGAGCACCGCCCTACCGCTGCTGGGCATTCTGGCGGCGATCATCATCACCTTACTGTTTACCGCCTACTTCAGCCTGCGGCCGCTGCGCCAGATCGCCCGCACCATTTCCGATCGCCAGCCGGGCAACCTGTCGCCGATCAACGTCAGCGAGCAGTATCAGGAGATCCGGCCGGTGGTGGTGGAGGTCAATAAGCTGATGGCGCGCATCGACGCCGCCAACCAGCGCGAGAAACGCTTTATGGCCGATGCGGCGCACGAACTGCGCACGCCGATCGCCGCCGTGCTGGCGCAGCTGCATCTGCTGACTCAGGTTTCGGAGCGGCAGGAACGCCAGGAGATCATCGGCGACATGCAGCAAGGGCTGGATCGCGCGGCGTCGCTGTCGCGCCAGCTGATCAACCTGGCCAAGCTGGAGGCGGAAGATTTTCCGCTGAAAATTGAGGCGGTGGACATCTATGCCGAAATCGGCAAATGCATCGCGCAGCACGTTCCCTATGCGTTGGAAAAAGACGTCGAACTGTCGCTCGACGGCAGTGAGGACGTGGTGGTGAGCACCGATCGCCATGCGCTGATCGCCATCTTCACCAATCTGCTGGACAACGCGCTCAAGTACGCGCCGCCCGGCAGCCGCATCGAAGCCAATATCCGCTCGCTGGCGCCGCTCGGCTGCTATATTACTTTGCGCGACAACGGCCTCGGAGTGAGCGAAGAGCACCTTCCGCGCCTGTTTGAACGCTTTTACCGCGTGCCCGGCACGCAGCAGACCGGCAGCGGACTGGGATTAGCCATCGCCCGCAACCTGGCCGACAAAATCGGCGCACAGCTGCGCATCACCGAGGGCCTCGACGATCGCGGCATCGGCTTTATCATCGATTTGCCGGAAAGTTACCGGCCACAGATTGAGAGTTAATCACGAACATGATCGCCCCTGTACTGCTGCAACGGCAGCAACTTGACCGGCTATGGGATATCGACCGCAGTGAAATTATCGACACCCTGTATCGCCTGCAAGACGGCAAGCTGCAGCCCTACCCGGACTACTATGATGTACGCGGTTGGGATCCGCACGATCGGGAAACCTATACGCCAATCCATGAGGCATGTTTCGATCGCGGTGGCGCGTTTTTCGCGCTGTTCGACGGCGAGGAGATCGTAGCGGCGGCGGCGCTGGACACCGAGCCGCGCGGCCCGCAGCAGGATCTGCGCCAATTGCTGTTCTTTTACGTTAGCGCGCACCAACGCGGCCAGGGGCTAGGCAAGCAGCTGTTCCAGCTCTGCCTGAGGCAGGCCGAGCAAGAAGGGGCCGCCGGGCTGTACGTCTCCTCCATCCCCAACAAAAGCACCGTAGACTTCTACCTGGCGCAGGGTTGCCGGCTCATCGAGCGCCCGGATGCCGAGCTGTTCGCCCGCGAGCCGGAGGATATTCACCTGGTCTGCGCTTGCCGCTAGCGGCTGCAGCTTAGCGAGCGATGCGCATCACCGAACGTACGTCGCTTTTCTTGTTCAGATCCCACACCTCAGCGATCTCCTCGAGCGCGTGCTCCTGCGTCTCGATAGTGAGCGCCCCTGTCGCCGCCAGCGCCAGAATCTCGGTCGCGTAACGCTGCATCTCAGGGATCGGCGGGAAGTTGCCGGTGCCGCTGCCGAGGATCTGCAGCTGATTGCTGCGCAGCACCGCCGCCGGCAGCCGGATGTCCGGCGCCGCCATCGAACCGACGTTGACCAAACGAATACCGCGCCCGCCGGCATAAGACGAAAGATCGTGATTATTGAGCGTCGCGAGCAGCGCTTCCGTCGCCGGGCCCCAGATGTAATCGACGATCACCTGATAACCGCTCGGCCCCGCCGCCGCCGCGAAGGCCTGCGTCAACGCTTCGCCCTGCAGGCTCAGATCCACCGTGGCGTCCACGCCCAACGCCTCCAGCACGCTCAGGCGGCGGCCGGCGGCAACGATGCGTCCGGCCCCCGCCTGACGCGCTGCTGCAACCGCCAGTTTGCCCGAGGTGCCGGTAGCGCCGATGATCAGCACCGTTTCACCAGGCTGCAGATCCGCTCGCCAGCGCAGCGGCAGCCAGGCGGCGAAGGCGGGATTGATCAGCGCCGCCGCCGTGGCGTCGTCCACCGCCTCCGGCACCGGCACCGTCCATGACGCGACGCTGCGCTCGGCCATTGCGCCGTAAGGGCGGCGGAAAGAGGCGAAGTACACCCGTTGTCCGTCCGCCGTACGGCCCACGCCGTCGGTGCCGGGCACGATCGGCAATTGCTTCGGGCTCGAATAATGGGTGCCGGCGACGGTGGCGCGATCCAGCTGTTTGATACCGGCCGCCAGCACGGCGATCGGCACCTCGCCGGCTTGCGCCTGAGGCTCCTCAAAGGTGCCGAAAACCGGGGCTTGCCCCAACGCTGTTACGATTGCCGCTTGCATGATGACTCCTCAAATCGTGGGAACGTACAGAAAAGAATAGGCCGCAATAAAATAAAAAGGGACACCGCATGATGCGGTGTCCCTCAAGCACAAACTTTGCCGAACGTGTTATTCGTAGTCGCTCATCGGCACGCAAGAGCAGAACAGGTTACGGTCGCCGTACACGTCGTCCAGACGTTTGACGCTCGGCCAGTACTTGTTCTCACGCACGCCGGCGACCGGGAACACCGCCAGCTCGCGGCTGTACGGGTGCTGCCAGTCGTTGACCAGCTCCGCCTGCACGTGCGGCGCATTCACCAGCGGGTTGTCTTCCAACGGCCATTCGCCTTTGGCGACGCGATCGATCTCGCTGCGGATCGCCAGCATCGCATCGATAAAGCGATCCAGCTCCACTTTGCTTTCCGACTCGGTCGGCTCGACCATCAGCGTGCCCGCTACCGGGAACGACATGGTCGGCGCGTGGAAGCCGAAGTCGATCAGGCGTTTGGCGATGTCCATTTCGCTGATGCCGGTCTCTTCCTTCAGCGGACGAATGTCGAGGATGCATTCGTGCGCCACGCGGTGATCGCGGCCGGTATACAGAATCGGGTACGCGTCTTTCAGACGGGTAGCGATGTAGTTGGCGTTCAGGATCGCCATCTGGCTGGCCTGCTTCAGGCCTTCCGCGCCCATCATGCGGATGTACATCCAGCTGATCGGCAGGATGGAGGCGCTGCCGAACGGCGCCGCGGAGACCGCGCCCTGCTGGGTGGTCACACCGTCGATCTGCACGACGCTGTGGCCCGGCACGAACGGCGCCAGGTGCGCTTTCACGCCGATCGGGCCCATGCCCGGGCCGCCGCCGCCGTGCGGAATGCAGAAGGTTTTATGCAGGTTGAGGTGCGAAACGTCCGCGCCGATGTAGCCTGGCGTGGTGATGCCCACCTGGGCGTTCATGTTGGCGCCGTCCAAATATACCTGGCCGCCGAACTGATGCACGATCTGGCACACTTCGCGGATAGTTTCTTCATACACGCCGTGGGTCGACGGGTAGGTCACCATGATGCAAGAGAGTTCTTCGCCCGCCTGCTCCGCCTTGACGCGCAGATCGTGCAGGTCGATGTTGCCGTTCTTGTCGCAGGCGACCACCACCACGCTCATGCCCGCCATCTGGGCGGAGGCCGGGTTGGTGCCGTGCGCGGAGCTCGGGATCAGACAGACGTGACGGCCCGCCTCGTTGCGGCTTTCGTGGTAGCGACGGATCGCCAGCAGGCCGGCGTATTCGCCCTGCGCGCCGGAGTTCGGCTGCATGCACACCGCATCATAGCCGGTCAGCTGCACCAGCCACTGGGACAGTTGGCCGATCATCTGCTGGTAACCGGCGGCCTGCTCCGGCGGGCAGAACGGGTGCAGTTCGGAGAATTCAGGCCAGGTGATCGGGATCATCTCCGCCGCGGCGTTCAATTTCATGGTGCAAGAGCCCAGCGGGATCATCGCCTGGTTCAGCGCCAGATCCTTACGCTCCAGACGATGCATGTAACGCATCATCTCGGTTTCGCTGTGATAGCGGTTGAATACCGGGTGGGTCAGGATCGGGTCCTGGCGCAGCATGGCGGCCGGGATCGATTGGCTGTTTTTGCTCACCGCCGCGTCCAGCGCGTCGATGTCCAGACCGTGGTTGTCGCCGGCCAGCAGTGCGAACAGCGTTTGCACGTCTTCACGCGAGGTGGCTTCATCCAGCGTGATGCCCACGGCGCCGTGAATGTCGGTACGCAGGTTGATGCCGAAGCTCAGCGCGCGTTCCAGCACCGCCGCCTTGTCTTTCACTTCAACGGTCAGGGTGTCGAACCAGGTGTTGTGACGCAGCGTCAGGCCGGCCTTCTGCAGCCCGGCGGCCAGAATGTCGGTCAGGCGATGGATACGCCCGGCGATGCGCTGCAGCCCTTGCGGGCCGTGGTACACCGCGTACAGGCTGGCGATGTTGGCCAGCAGCACCTGCGAGGTACAGATATTCGAGTTGGCCTTCTCGCGGCGGATATGCTGCTCGCGGGTCTGCATCGCCATGCGCAGCGCGGTGTTGCCGGCGGCATCGCGGGAAACGCCGATGATGCGGCCCGGCATCGAGCGCTTGAACTCGTCGCGGCAGGCGAAGAAGGCGGCATGCGGGCCGCCGTAGCCCATCGGCACGCCAAAGCGTTGCGCGGAGCCGAACACCACGTCGGCGCCCTGCTTGCCCGGCGCGGTCAGCAGCACCAGGGCCATGATATCGGCGGCCACGCTGGTGATGATTTTGCGCGATTTCAGTTCGGCCAGCAGCGCGCTGTAGTCGTGCAGTTCACCGGTAGTGCCCACCTGTTGCAGCAGCACGCCGAACACGCCGTCCAGCTCCAGCACTTTTTCCGCTTTATCGACGATGACGTCGAAGCCGAAGGTTTCGGCGCGGGTGCGCACCACGTCCAGCGTCTGCGGATGCACGTCGTCAGCCACGAAGAAGCGGTTGGCGTCTTTCAGCTTGCTGGCGCGTTTGGCCAAGGCCATCGCTTCTGCGGCAGCGGTGGCTTCATCCAGCAGCGAAGCGGAGGCCAGATCCAGACCGGTCAGATCGAGGGTCACGGTCTGGAAGTTCAGCAGCGCTTCCAGACGGCCCTGCGACACTTCCGGCTGATAAGGGGTGTAGGCGGTGTACCAGCCCGGGTTTTCCAGCATGTTGCGCAGGATCACCGGCGGCGTCAGCACGGCACTGTAGCCCATGCCGATATAGGATTTGTAGCGCTGATTCTGCGAGGCGATCGCCTTCAGCTCAGCCAGCGCCTGATGTTCGGTCGCCGCGTCGCCGACCGGCGGCGGCCCCGGCAGCTGAATGTCCGCCGGCACGATCTGTTGGATCAGCGCGCTGAGCGAGCGAGCGCCCACCGCTGCCAGCAACTCCTGGCGTTGTTCCGCAGAAGAGCCGATATGGCGTTCGATGAACGCTTCGCTGTGTTCGAGTTGGCTGAGTGTCTGAGTCATTGCTACAAATTCCTGAATGCTTGCGTGATACGGGATATAGCTTGAGCGGTAACTAAAACGCCCCGGCCGGAAGGGCCTGGGGCGTGGTCACGATTACTCGTCGATCGAGGCCTGATAAGCCGCGGCGTCCAGCAGGTTCGCCAGTTCGCCTTCGTCTGAGGCTTTAATCTGGAACAGGAAGCCTTCACCGTAAGGTTCGCTGTTCACCAGCTCAGGGGAGCTTTCCAGCTCGGCGTTCACCGCCACGATTTCGCCGCTGATTGGCGCGTAGATGTCCGACGCCGCCTTAACCGATTCCGCCACGGCGCAATCTTCACCGGCGGCGACCTTGCGGCCCACTTCCGGCAGATCGACAAACACCATGTCGCCCAGCAGTTCCTGCGCGTGTTCGGTGATGCCTACGGTGTAAACGCCGTTACCTTCTGAACGAACCCACTCGTGGGAGGATGCGTATTTCAATTCTGTTGGCACATTGCTCATAGCCGGTTACTCCTTCGAAGAAATAATTTCCCGTCGTCTTTCACACTGCAGCGTTGTTGGCTGCGTACGTTCACCTCGGTCACTTACCGCAGTAAGCTCCCGAGGACTCGCGCACTTGCCGCCTAGCCGCAGCGCGAAATCCCTAGGGAAGAATCAATAAAAATCAATTTGTCAGCGGCTTGCCGGCGCGAACGAAACCAGGCTTGGTCACTTTGACCGGCATTTCACGGTTGCGGATCTGCACGATGGCCTGCTCGCCGATGCCGGCGGGCACGCGCGCCAGCGCGATGCTGAAGCCCAGGGTCGGAGAGAACGAGCCGCTGGTGATCACGCCTTCGTGGGTCTGCCCCGCCGCGTCGGTGAAACGCACCGGCAGCTCATTACGTAATACGCCTTTTTCCGTCATGATCAAGCCGACCAGTTGCTCGGTGCCCTGATCGCGCTGTTGTTCCAGCGCTTCGCGGCCGATGAAACGGCGATCTTCCGGCTGCCAGGCGATAGTCCAGCCCATGTTGGCGGCCAACGGCGAAACGCCTTCGTCCATCTCTTGGCCGTAAAGGTTCATGCCCGCTTCCAGACGCAGGGTGTCGCGCGCGCCCAGACCGGCCGGCTTGACGCCTGCGGCCAGCAATTTCTGCCAGAAATCCGCCGCCTGTTCTTTCGGCAGCGCGATCTCATAGCCGGCCTCACCGGTGTAACCGGTGGTGGCGATGAACAGCTCGCCGGCCTGCACGCCGAAGAACGGCTTCATGCCTTCGACCGCGCTTTTTTGTTCCGGGGTAAACAGGGTGCCGGCGCGCTCTTTGGCCTGCGGGCCCTGCACCGCGATCAGCGCCAGATCGTCGCGCACCGTCAGCGCTACGCCATACGGCGCGGCGTGCTCTTCGATCCAGGCCAGGTCTTTGTCGCGCGTGGCGGAGTTCACCACCAGGCGGAAATAGTCTTCTGTGAGGAAATAAACGATCAGGTCGTCGATCACGCCGCCGGAGGCATTCAGCATGCCGGTATACAGCGCTTTGCCGGGTTGGGTCAGTTTGGCGACGTCGTTCGCCAGCAGGTAACGCAGAAACTCGCGGGTGCGGGCGCCGTGCAGATCCACAATGGTCATGTGAGACACGTCGAACATGCCGGCATCCTGACGCACCGCGTGGTGCTCATCGAGCTGCGAGCCGTAATGCAGCGGCATCATCCAGCCGTGAAAGTCTACCATGCGCGCACCGCACGCCACGTGCTGGTCGTACAGTGGGGTTTGCTTTGCCATCTTTTCCCTCTTTCCACTCGGTCGCTAGAAGTTAGGGTGCTGCCACGCAATGCGGCGGAGCCTGGCTCGCGGCCCGATCGCCATGGCGCACTGACTGCTCAACACAAATGCTGCGCCGGGACGGGCGGAAACTGCGTGCAACCGCCGTGACGCAAACGATACCTTTCCCTCGAACTTATCACCGAACGACCACATTAACCATAAGTTAAAATAGGCTCATCGCCGTTCCGGGGCGGTAAAATGCCGGGCTAGTGTGCAGAGTTTTTCACTGAAAAAATGCGCTTTAAGGCACAAAATTAACAATTAAAGCGGCAAAACTCCGAACTTATATAACAAACCGACGGCCGGGCATGGGATCCTGACTTTTGATAACCAAACATGGAATTAGAAAAAGTAATGATAAAAAGCGGCTGAAATTAGATTATTTCAAATGAAGGGTTATATAAGGAAAGACGATGGCATAAGGCGAGAAGCGCGAGCCCGATACGGGCTCGCAGAAGGCGGGCGGTCAGGCAAGCCACTCGGGCAGATCGTTCAGGCCCATCGCCTGACGCACCAACTTCGGTTTGACGCCCGGCAGGCTGTCCGCCAGCCGCAGCCCCACGTCGCGCAGCAGCTTTTTGGCCGGATGGTTGCCGTCGAACAGTTCGCGGAAACCCTGCATGCTGGCCAACATCACCGCCGCACCATGTTTACGGCGGCGCTCATAGCGGCGCAGATAGAGGTGCTGGCCGATATCCTTGCCCTGCCGCTGCAGGCGGTGCAGTTCGGAAATCAACTCGGCGGCGTCCATAAAGCCCAGGTTCACGCCCTGCCCGGCCAGCGGATGCACGGTATGCGCCGCATCGCCCACCAGCGCCAGGCGGTGCGCGGCGAAGCTGCGCGCATAGCGGCCGGTCAACGGGAACGCCAGCCGTTCGCTTTCCAGGCTGCAGGCGCCCAAACGCATATCGAAGGCCATCGCCAGTTCGCGATTGAATTGTTCCGGCTCCAGCTGCTTGAGGCGTTCGGCCTCTTCCGGCGCGACCGACCAGACGATGGAGCTCAAATGCGCATCGCTGAACGGCAGGAACGCCAGAATGCCGTCACCGTGGAAAATTTGCCGCGCCGTCGCCTGATGCGGCTCTTCGGTGCGGATGGTGGCCACCAGCGCATGGTGGCGATAGTCCCAGAAGGTCAGCGGGATATCGGCGTGCTGACGCAGCCACGACTGGGCGCCGTCGGCGCCGATCACCAGCCGGGCGGTCAGCATGCGGCCATCCTCCAGCGTGATAAAGGCGTCGTTCTCGCCCCACGCCACCTGCTTGAGCGCGGCCGGAGTGATCAGCGTGATGTCCGACAGGCTTTCGGCGCGCTTCCACAGCGCCTGCTGGATCACCGAGTTTTCGATAATGTGGCCGAGATGGCTGAAGCCGCATTCGTCGCCGCGGAAGGCGATTTTGCCGAAGCTGTCCCGATCCCACACTTCCATTGCGTTGTAGGCGCTGGCCCGCAGCTGGAGAATGTCATCCCATACGCCGATATGCTGCAGCAAACGCTCGCTGGCGGCATTGATGGCGGAGACGCGCAGGGCCGGCTGTTCCGACGGCGGCGCCATCTCCGGCTGTCGCTGCTCCAGCACCGCCACGCGCAGCCCGCTGCCCTGCAGGCCGCAGGCCAACGCCAGCCCCACCATACCGCCACCGGCGATAATCACGTCAAATGATTGCATGCTGCTCGATTTCCTTAAATAACGCGCGACGTCTTGACGCACCGCGCTTTGGGCGCGCCAACGCGCCCGACTATGTCTTTAACGTTCCACCCAGCCCAACGTACGCTTGGCGAAGGCGTCGCGCACTGCGGGCAAACGCTCCATCGCCATCAGCCCCAAATTGCGGCCAACCACCAGCGGGCCGTAACGGTTGGCGAACAGATGGATCAAGCCGTCGGTCACGCCGATCGTCGCCTGCTGATCTTGTTGCCGCCGCTGCTGATAGCGGCTCAGCAACGCATAACCGCCGGCGTCTTCGCCACTGTTCACCGCTTCCGCCAGCGTTTCCGCCAGCGACATCACATCGCGCAGGCCGAGGTTGAACCCCTGCCCGGCGATCGGGTGCAGCGTCTGCGCCGCGTTGCCTACCAACGCCAGCCGGTGGCTGACATGGCGATCGGCAGTCAGCAGAGCGAGTGGGTAACTGTGCCGTTTGCCGGCCTTGAGGATACGCCCCAGCCGCCAGCCGAAAGCCTGTTGCAGCTCGGCGATAAAGCGCTCGTCGTCCCAGGCGTCGACCTGGGCGCGATCCTCGCGCGCATGGCACCACACCAGCGAACTGCGCCCCTGCGACATCGGCAACAGCGCCAACGGCCCGTAACGGGTAAAGCGCTCGAAGGCGCGCCCCTGCGGATCTTCCGCCGTGGTGACGTTGGCGATGGTGGCGAACTGTGGATAGTCCTCCTGGCGCCACTGCATATTGCAGGCCTGCGCCAGCGCCGAGCGCGAGCCGTCGGCCGCCACCAGCAGCTGCCCGGCCAGGCGTCGGCCATTATCCAGCAGCACTTCCGCCCGCTCTGCGGTGCGAATAACGTCCACCACCCGCGCGGGACAGTGCAGCGTGACGCCCGGCGCCTTCGCCAGCAGCGCGAACAGCCGCTGCCCGGCGTCGTGTAGTTCGATCACCTGGCCGAGCGCATCGACCTGATAATCCTGCGCCTGCAGATTCACAAACCCGGCGTGGCCGCGATCGCTGACGTGCACCTGAGTGATCGGCGTGGCGCAATCGCGCAGCGCCGGCCAAACGCCGATGCGCGTCAACTGTTGGCAAGTGCCCTGCGCCAGCGCGATGGCGCGAGCGTCAAAGCCCGGGTGGCTGCGGTCGTCCGGCCGAGTCGCCTCGACCAGATCCACCGCCATTCTTCCCTGAGTGAGCGACGAAATGGCCAGCGCCAGCGTCGCGCCCGCCATACCGCCGCCAACGATAATTACGCTCATTCCGTTACCTTGCCGCCGCCATCAACGCTTCGATGGCATCGGCGTCTTTCACCACGGTGGCGGTCAGGTTTTCATTGCCGTCGGCGGTGATCACGATGTCGTCTTCGATACGGATGCCGATGCCGCGGTATTCCGCCGGCACGTCCGCATCCGGCGCGATATACAGCCCAGGCTCCACGGTCAGCACCATACCCGGCTCCAGCAGCCGATCGCGGCTCGGCGTGCCATAATGGCCGACGTCGTGCACGTCCAGGCCCAGCCAGTGGCTCAGCCCGTGCATAAAGAACTGACGGTGGGCCTGCTCGGCGATCAACTGGTCGACTTCACCTTTCAATACGCCCAGCTCCACCAGCCCGACCACCATGATGCGCACCACTTCGTCATTGACTTCGCGGATGCTGGTGCCGGGTTTGAACAGCTCCAGCGCACGCAGCAGCGACGCCAGCACGATGTCGTACACTGCGCGCTGCGGCCGGCTGAACTTGCCGTTGACCGGGAAGGTGCGGGTAATGTCGCCGGCGTACCCCTGATACTCGCAGCCGGCGTCGATCAACACCAGATCGCCGTCGCGCATCTGGCTCTCGTTCTCGGTGTAGTGCAGGATGCAGCCGTTTTCGCCGCTGCCGACGATGGTATTGTAAGACGGGTAACGGGCGCCTAGGCGGGTGAATTCATGATGAATTTCCGCTTCCAACTGGTATTCGAACATGCCCGGACGGCATTTTTCCATCGCGCGGGTATGTGCCAACGCGCTGATCTCGCCGGCGCGGCGCATCACCGCCAGCTCCTGCGGCGATTTGAACAGCCGCATGTCGTGCAGCCACGGCCGCCAGTCGGTGACGGTGGCCGGCGCCTGCAGATTCTGGCGGAATCCCTTGCGCAGCTTGTCCAGCGCGCCGAACAGGATCTGATCGGCGTAGGCGTATTCGCCCTGCGCGTGGTAGACCACGTCCAGGCCATTCAGCAGCAGGTGCAGCTGGTCATTGATTTCATCGAACGGCAGCGCGCGATCCACGCCCAGCTTCGCCGGCGCGGCGTCTTGCCCCAGACGGCGGCCAAACCAGATTTCCGCCGTCAGGTCGCGCACCCGGTTGAACAGCACGCTGTGGTTGTGCGTTTCGTCGCTTTTGATCAGCACCAGCACCGCTTCCGGCTCATTGAAGCCGGTCAGGTACCAAAAGTCGCTGTTCTGCCGGTAGGGATAGTCTGAATCTGCACTGCGCGTCGTTTCCGGCGCAGAGAAAATAACCGCCGCGCTGGCCGGCGCCATTTTCGCCAACAGCGCCTGACGGCGGTTGTTGAATTCCTGCTGAGTCATTACCTTCTCCTGAAATCATGCCATCCGCACCGCCGGCGGAGGGGCGATAGAACGTTTAGTGCAGCGTCGGTTTGATATTTTCCGGCGCCGTCGGCTTGTGACGAGTGAATTCGCCGTAGCACATGATGGCGGCGACCCGCACATACTCCGCCACTTCTTCCAGCGACTGTTCCAACTCTTCCTGATCTTCGTCTTCGTCGTAGCCCAGCTGCGCGATGTTACGCAGATCGTCGATCGCTTCACCGACCTCGTCTTTCACCTGGGCCAGCTTCGGCTGCATCATGCCCAAACCGAGCAGGAAGTGGTTGACCCAACCGGCCAGCGCGTCGGCGCGATCGAACACGCTGACGATCTCCCCTTCGGGCAGCATCAGTTGGAACAGGAATTCGTCGTCTTCCAGCGTTTCACGCGTCGCTTCATACAGCTGCTGCAACGGTTGGCTGAGCGCCTGCGGGAAGGCGACGCCTTCATTGGTCAGATCGTGCACCAGCGCCTGCCAGCCGGCATCACGGCTGCCGCCGCACAGCAGGCCGCTGATCAGGCCGTGCATTTCTGCCGCGGTCAACGCCACCGACTGTTGGTTGAGGGCCACGGTCAAAGATTGGTAACTTGGAAATGTATTCTGTATAGACATGCGCATTCGTCATCGTTGGCAGGATAAGTTCGTGGTATGCTACCACCAAGGTCCGTCGCTATACCAGATAAGCGCGACACCTCAGTGGCTAGTTATAATCGTGATGTGGCAGGTCTCACACTGCGCCGGCGGGTGACGAAAGTGCGGTAAATACGCATTTTGAAACCCTTTTTTGACTGGCGATGTCTGCCGCAGTAGATTACAACCAGGTACTGAAAAAGGGGTTGTATCTTGGTACCGAGGTATATATAGTGGCGCCCGCTTTGACGGCCCGGCCAGGGCGGACAAGGCTGGCGCGAAATTTAGGCAGGAAGGTGGCATGTCTGCACAACCGGTAGATATTCAAATTTTTGGCCGCTCGTTAAGAGTCAATTGCCCGCCAGAACAACAAGATGCGTTGAATATGGCGGCGGACGATCTTAACCAACGGTTGCAAGATCTAAAAGTTCGCACTAGAGTCTCCAATACTGAGCAACTGGTTTTCATCGCGGCATTGAACGTCTGTCACGAACTTGCTCAAGAACGGTTGAAAACCCGTGACTATGCGTCCAATATGGAACAACGCATACGGATGCTGCAGCAGACCATTGAACAAGCGCTGCTTGAACAAGGTCGCATCTCTGAACGTCAGGATGTGCAATTCGAATAACTTAAGTTGTTGAAATCACAGTTTTCAGCAACGAGTACAAAATTTCTCTGAGATGTTCGCCAGCGGGCCAGTCCCCTGAGCCGATATTTAGTACAAACAGAATGTGTTGCTCCGCGATCGGTGAGCACGCTCGGTGCGCCGAGAAGCCTTAAGATTGCGACGGCACGTTCACCTTGAACCATGGGTTCAAGGGTTACAGCCTGCGACGGCATCTCGGAGATTCCCCTTCTCAGCGGTTTATGTGTGCTGAACGCCACACTGAGCAAGCCTGATACGATGCCTTTTCAACCCCAATTCGCGCAGCAGCGCCAAGCCATTCGTCAACTCATTCGCCAACGTCGGCGCGAACTTACGCCGGGCCAGCAACGCTTTGCCGCAGAAAAGATAACCGAACGTCTCGTCGCACACGGCCGTATTCAGGCGGCGCACAGCATCGCGGTATTCCTGTCGTTTGACGGCGAACTCGATACCGGGCCGCTAATCGAGCGTTTGTGGACGCTCGGCAAACGGGTTTACCTGCCGGTGCTGCATCCGTTCAGCCCGGGGCACTTGCTGTTCCTACGCTATGCGCCGGAAACGCCGCTGGTGCGCAACCGCTTCAATATTCTCGAGCCGCACCTCGATGTGCGCCAGGTGCTGCCGCTGGGCGAGCTGGACGTGGTGTTGACACCGCTGGTGGCGTTCGATCATACCGGCCAGCGTCTGGGCATGGGCGGCGGCTTTTACGATCGCACCCTGCAAAACTGGCAGAGCGACGGCCCCTATCCCATCGGCCTGGCCCATGATTGCCAACAGGTGGAAAGCCTGCCGATCGAGCATTGGGATATCCCGCTGCCGGAGATCCTCACCCCGCTCTGCAGCTGGGCGTGGCGCGAGCCCAAATAGCAAAAGGCCGGAATCCATCCGGCCTTTTTCTTTCATTGCGGCATGCCGCCGAATCAGAACAGCAGACGGGCGCGAATGGTGCCGTCGATGGCCTTCATGCGCTGCAGCGCGGCGTCGGCGCGCGCGGTTTCCGCTTCGATATCGATCACCACGTAGCCGATTTCCGGCCCGGTTTGCAGGTACTGCGCGGCGATGTTAACTCCCTCTTCGGCGAAGATCTGGTTAATCTGCGTCAGCACGCCCGGACGGTTTTCATGAATGTGCAGCAGGCGGCTGGCGTTCGGGCCATGCGCCGGCAGCGACACTTCCGGGAAGTTGACCGCCGACAGCGTCGACCCGTTGTCGGAATACTTCGCCAGTTTGCCGGCCACTTCGTCGCCGATGTTCTCTTGCGCTTCCTGAGTTGAGCCGCCGATGTGCGGCGTCAGCAGCACGTTGTCGAACTCACACAGCGGCGAGTTGAACGGATCGCTGTTGGTCGCCGGTTCTTCCGGGAAGACGTCGATCGCCGCCCCCGCCAGATGATTGCTGGCCAACGCATCGCACAGCGCGGGGATATCCACCACGGTGCCGCGCGAGGCGTTGATCAGAATGGCGCCCGGTTTCATCAGCGCCAGCTCTTCTGCACCCATCATATTCTTGGTGGCCAGCGTTTCCGGCACGTGCAGCGTTACCACGTCGCTCATATTGAGCAGATCGGACAGATGGCGCACCTGTTGCGCATTACCCAGCGGCAGCTTGTTCTCGATATCGTAGAAGAACACCTTCATGCCCAGCCCTTCGGCCAGAATGCCCAGTTGGGTGCCGATATGACCGTAGCCGATGATGCCCAATTTTTTGCCGCGCGCCTCGTAAGAGCCCACGGCCAGTTTGTGCCACACGCCGCGGTGCGCCTTGGCGTTGGCGGCCGGAATGCCGCGCAGCATCAACAACAGCTCGCCCAGCACCATTTCGGCCACGGATCGGGTATTGGAGAACGGGGCGTTGAAGACCGGAATACCGCGCTTGGTCGCTGCGTTCAGATCAACCTGGTTGGTGCCGATACAGAAGCAGCCCACCGCCACCAGCTTTTCTGCGGCGGCGAAGACCTCTTCGGTCAGATGCGTGCGCGATCGGATGCCGACGAAGTGCGCATCGCGGATGGAGGCCTTCAGCGATTCGGTGTCTAACGCACCCTTGTGGTATTCGATGTTGGTATAACCGGCGGCACGCAGATTGTCTACCGTGCTCTGATGAACCCCTTCCACCAACAGGAATTTAATCCTGTCTTTCTCCAATGATACTTTTGCCATTTACCCGACCCTATGTTCAGACTTCAGAAGCGGCTGTTGCGACACAGCTCCCATCCAACATAACAAAAATAACGCGGGCGGCAATACAAACGATTGCCTGCCCGGCAGGACAAGGCGCAGCGTTCCTGGCGGTTTCTGGCAGAAAATGCCATAGGGAAAGTTTTCGGCAGAAGCTTTGGGGAGTCAGTTTTCACAATGTGACATAAGTCACCAAATTTGCCGCTTTTCAGAAAAGATATTTTAACCGAAGAAATTTTGCGGCCCGGCATGACCGGGCCACAGGCCATGGCGGCTTATTTGACCACTTTCACGCCTTCCGACGTGCCGACCAGCGCCACGTCCGCGCCGCGGTTGGCGAACAGCCCAACGGTCACCACGCCGGCGATGCCGTTGATCTTGTTCTCCAGCGCGATGGCGTCGGTGATGACCAGGTTATGCACGTCCAGGATCACGTTGCCGTTGTCGGTCACCACGTTTTGGCGATACTCCGGCAGGCCGCCCAGTTTCACCAGCTCGCGCGCCACGTAAGAACGCGCCATCGGGATCACTTCCACCGGCAGCGGGAACTTGCCCAACACGTCTACCTGTTTGCTGGCGTCGACGATGCAGATGAATTTCTTGGCGATGGCGGCGATGATCTTCTCGCGCGTCAGCGCTGCGCCGCCGCCCTTGATCATCTGCATATGGCCATTGATTTCGTCCGCGCCGTCCACGTAGATATCGAGCGAGTCCACTTCATTGCTGTCGAATACGTGGATGCCGAGGCTTTTCAGCTTGGCGGTGGAGGCGTCGGAGCTGGACACCGCGCCTTCAATCTGGTGCTTGATGGAGCCCAGCGCGTCAATAAAGTGGGAAGCGGTCGAGCCGGTGCCAACCCCGACGATGGTGCCCGGCGTTACGTATTCCAGTGCCGCCCAGCCTACCGCTTTTTTCAGTTCGTCCTGCGTCATAATATGTCCCTTGCCTCTGTACGAAAACGTGTGCGTATTATAGGGTAAAACGCTGTTTTTCACGCCGGCAGGATCACACTTATTTACCGCATCCCGCATTTTTACCCGCTTTGCGGCGAGTTGGTGGCGTGATTTTTCCACCTGCGCCGCGCGCAAAATGTGGCATAGTGCCGGTATCATTCTAATTTAAGGGATATCTTTCCGATGAAACGCCCAGACTATCGTACGCTGCAAGCGCTGGACGCGGTGATCCGTGAGCGCGGCTTCGAGCGCGCCGCTCAAAAACTCTGCATCACGCAATCGGCGGTATCCCAACGCATCAAACAGCTGGAAAACCTGTTCGGCCAGCCGCTATTGGTCCGTACCGTGCCGCCGCGCCCGACCGAACAAGGGCAAAAGCTGCTGGCGTTGCTGCATCAGGTGGAGCTGCTGGAAGAAGAGTGGCTTGGCAACGACACCGGCGTCGATACGCCGCTGCTGCTGTCGCTGGCGGTCAACGCCGACAGTCTGGCGACCTGGCTGCTGCCGGCGCTGAAACCGGTGCTGGCGGACTCCCCCATTCGTCTGAATCTGCAGGTGGAAGATGAAACCCGTACCCAGGAGCGGTTGCGCCGCGGTGAAGTGGTGGGGGCGGTGAGTATTCAGCCGCAGCCGCTGCCGAGCTGCCTGGTGGATCGGCTGGGGGCGCTGGACTACCTGTTCGTGGCCTCCAGCGGCTTCGCCGAGCGCTACTTCCCCAACGGCGTCACCCGTTCCGCGCTGCTGAAAGCACCGGCGGTGGCCTTCGACCATCTCGACGACATGCACCAGGCGTTCCTGCAGCAGAACTTCGATCTGTCGCCGGGCAGCGTGCCCTGCCACATCGTGAACTCATCGGAAGCCTTCGTGCAGCTGGCACGCCAGGGCACCACCTGCTGTATGATCCCGCATCTGCAGATCGAAAAGGAGCTGGAATCCGGTGAACTGATCGACCTGACGCCGGGGCTGTACCAGCGCCGCATGCTGTACTGGCACCGCTTCGCGCCGGAAAGCCGCATGATGCGTAAAGTGACCGATGCGTTGCTGGAACACGGTCACCAGGTGCTGCGCCAGGATTAAAACGAAAAAAGGTTCGCCGCAGCGAACCTTTTCTTCAATACCACACCTTTACTGCGCGGCGTTGCGCTGCAGCTCGAACACCACATCCACCTGATCGTCGAAGTGAATGCTTTGCTGTTCATAGGTCTGCGCCGCATCGCTTTCCGCCGCCGCACCGGCCGCCTTATACATCCGCGCCACCGGCATCGGCTGGTAGTTGGCGACCCGATAGCGAATGCTGTACACCGGCCCCAGCTTGGCGTGGAAGCCTTTGGCCAGGGATTCGGCCTGTTGAATCGCGTTCTCGATCGCTTTTTGCCGCGCCTGTTCGCGATACACGTCCGGCTTGGCGACGCCCAACTCCACCGCACGGATCTCGTTCAGGCCGGATTTCAACGCGCCGTCCAGCAGCTCGTTCAGCTTGTCCAACTGGCGCAGCGTCACCTGCACCTGGCGCACCGCACGGTAGCCCTTCAGCACCGACTCGCCGGTTTTCAGGTAGTCGTATTCCGGCTGGGTGCGCAGGTTGGCGGCGCTGATGTCTTTCTTCTCGATGTTATTTTTCTGCAGGAAATCAAAGTACTGCGCCACGCGCTCATCCACCTGCTTCTTCGCCTGAGCGGCGTCTTTGGAGGAAACGCTCACTTCGATCGCCAGGGTGGCGATGTCCGGCGTGGCGTCCACGCTGGCGGTGCCGGAGGTGACGACATGCGGCCCTTCAGGCACTTCGGCCGCCTGCAGCGCCATCGGTAACGTCCCTAATCCGACCATTGCGGCCATAGCCAATGCTTTTAGCTTCACAGTGTCTCCTTAATGACAGGCTGTCTCTGATCGCCGGCTTTTCCCCGTGAGAACCGCCGGATTCCTGGCATCAAACGTAGCATATCGCGCGGCGTTTTGAATTCGGATTAGTGACAAATTCTTATAAATTTGCCCCCTGCCAGGCCAGCTGCAGCGCGATGCCCCACATCACCAGCCCGACCAGCGCATTGATGATGCGCTGCGCCCGCTGCGTGTTCAGCCAGGGCGCCAGCCAGGAGGCCAACAGCGCCAGCCCGAAGAACCACACGACCGATGCGCTGACCGCGCCGAGCGCAAACCAGGAACGCACGTCCGCCGTCAGCTGCCCACCCAGGCTGCCGAGCACCACGAAGGTGTCCAGATAAACGTGCGGGTTCAGCCAGGTGACCGCCAGCATGGTGACCACGATGCGCCAGCGGCTCTGCGCCAGCTCTTGCGCCGCAGCCTGCGCCGGCTGCGGACTGAAGGCGGAACGGAACGCGCCCCAGCCGTACCACAGCAGAAACGCCACCCCGCCCCAGGTCACCAGCGCCAGCAGCAGCGGCGAACGGGTCAGCAATGCGCTGCCGCCGAAGATGCCGGCGCAGATCAGCACGATATCGCTCAACGCGCACAGCGCGGCGATCATTAAATGGTACTGACGCCGAATGCCCTGATTCATCACGAATACGTTCTGCGGGCCCAGCGGCAGGATCATGGCGGCGCTCAGGGCAAAACCCTGCAGGAAGACGGATAACATGGGGATTCCTCGAATGATAAAAGGCGCCGGACGAGGGCGCGAATCGGTCAACACGCGCATCATACGAGGAAGCGATCATTAGGTGAAATTGATGTTTCTAATCAAGTATCAGAAGCGCTAATACTCCAACCGGCGGGATTGCGCCGTCAAATTCGCCCATCGGCGAAAAATTCGCTATCATCCGCTCCCCCTCACCAGCCGGCCGCACGATGTCTACGATTATCGATACCTTCATCGCCCCGCCATGTCATGACCAGATAGAGATCCTCTATCAGGACGCTCATCTGGCGCTGATCAATAAGCCGGCCGGGCTGCTCAGCCTTTCGGGCAAGAATCCGCAAAATCTCGATTCGGTGCACCATCGGCTGGTGCAGCTCTTACCCGGCTGCACTTTGGTGCATCGTCTGGATTTCGGCACGTCCGGCTTGATGGTGGTGGCCCGCAATAGGGCCGTCAACGCCGCGCTCTGCCGACAGTTCAGCGAACGCACCGTCAGCAAAGTGTACAGCGCGCTGCTCTGCGGCCATCTGGCGGATAACGAAGGAGTGATAGACGCGGCGATCGCCAAAGATCCGGCGCTGTTCCCGCTGATGTCGATTTGCGCCCTTCACGGCAAGCCCGCCCGTTCCCGCTATCGGGTCGTCGAGCGTTTTTATCGTATCGTGGAGGATGGGACATCGCTGCCGCTGACGCGGGTGCAGCTCACCCCGGAGACCGGGCGCACCCATCAGCTGCGTATTCACAGCCGGCAGTTGGGCCACCCTATTTTAGGCTGCGATCTGTATGGCGGCCGCCTGCTACCGGGCACCGAACAGACGCCGCGGCTGATGCTGCACGCCAGCGAACTGGATTTTGTGCACCCCATCAGCGGAGAACGGATAACCGCTCGTCACGCCGCGCCGTTCTGAACGCGGCTTACCACATCAAATCGTCGGGCACTTTAAAGTCGGCGTACGGATCGTCTTCATCCTGCTCTTCCTGACTCAGCGCGCTGTGCAGCACAATGCTGGCCGCATCGCGCTGCGCGATTTTATCGGCGACGCTGGCGGGGATAATCGCGTATTCACACTCTTCGCGGTTCTCGACCACCAAGCGTGCGATGGCAAGACGGCCATTGATCAGCTGGGTCTGGGTCGCTTTATCCACCAGGATTTTCTTGATCAGGTTGCCGTCGGTGAAGTTAAAACCGATATCGCCTTTCGCCAGGACGATGCGGTTCATCTCGATCAGTTGCTTCACCTGCGCTTTGTATTCTTTGGACAGCGCGGCTTGCTTTTGCTGCTCGCTCAGCTGCTTATCGCGTTCAAGCTGCGCCTTTTTATTCTCTTCCACCGCCTCTCTGGCCTCACGGGCCTGAACGCGTGATTTTTTAGCCGTTCTTTGGACTTTGGCCATTTTCTTGCTGGTTACCAAGCCCGCTTTGAGCATCTGCTCTTGTAAGGTGAGTTTTGTCATGTTCGTGTCTGAAGCCGTGGGGTCATGGTGGGGATTATACCCGTAATGTTTCAGGCTGCACCAGCTTGCCGCCTCGGCGCATAAGGCGGTTTGCGCGGCCGGATCGCGGCGGAAAACTGCCTGATGCGCCAGATCATGAACGCGGCTCATGTGGTAATGAAATTAAGTCTCTTTCACTCCCCTCGGGACTCTGGCAAAAATAGACCTCATTAACGACAGACAATATGAAAGCGGCTGAATAAAAAAATATAAAAACAACTAATTGATAAAAATAGATAAAACCAGCCCTCATATCATATAACAGGATGCTATAAGACGATGAATAAAGACTTTACCTTTACGATTAAGAGCAGTTCTTTCAATGAAGATTATAACCCTTCTGAAAGTACGCGTATCACCACCAACTTTGCCAATTTGGCCAGAGGGGAAAACCGCCGGGAGAACCTGCGCAATACGTTGGTGATGATTGACAATCGCTTCAATACGTTGGCGCATTGGGATAACCCCAAGGCCGATCGTTATTCGGTCGAGCTGGAAATCATCTCGGTTGAGATGCGCATTGAAGATCACGGCGCCAGCTTTCCGGTGATCGAAATCCTGAAGACCAACATTATTGATAAAAAAACGCAAAAGCGTATCGAGGGTATCGTCGGGAACAATTTCTCGTCTTACGTGCGTGATTATGATTTTAGCGTCTTGCTGCCGGCGCATAACCAAAACGCAGCGGAGTTCAACATTCCGGATGACTTCGGCGATTTGCACGGCAATATCTTTAAGCATTTCGTCAATTCAAAGGCATACCATGAAAACTTTAGCAAACCGCCGGTGATCTGCCTCAGCGTGTCCAGCAAAGACACCTATCATCGGACGGGCAATCACCACCCGGTATTGGGTGACGAATACCGCCAAGACGGCGCTTCGTTGACCGACCGGTATTTCAAGAAAATGGGCCTGCAGGTGCGTTATTTCATGCCGAAAAATAGCGTCGCGCCCCTGGCCTTTTATTTCCCCGGTGATTTGCTGAGCGATTACACCGACCTTGAGCTGATTGGCACCATCAGCACGATGGAGACCTTCCAAAAAATCTATCGGCCTGAAATTTACAATGCCAATTCGGCGGCGGGGCAATGTTATCAGCCAAGCCTGAATAACCAGGACTATTCATTAACCAAGATTGTTTATGATCGCGAAGAGCGTAGCCAGTTAGCGATTGAGCAGGGGAAATTCACGGAAGAGCAATTTATCAAACCCTACAAGCCTATTCTTGAGCAGTGGTCTGCTCACTACGCGCTTTGATTAACTCAAATACAGGTCATCCATCATGAAAATATTGCTCCCTACATCGACCGCCGGCAGCTTGCCCAAACCTTCCTGGCTGGCCCAACCGGAAACCCTGTGGTCGCCCTGGAAATTGCAGAATGAAGAATTAATCGAAGGGAAACAGGACGCCCTGCGTTTATCGCTGGCGGAGCAACAGTTGGCCGGCATCGACATCGTCAGCGATGGCGAGCAAACGCGTCAGCATTTCGTCACGACGTTCATTGAGCACCTCAGCGGCGTCGATTTCGAGCAACGCCAGGTGGTGAAAATCCGTAATCGCTATGATGCAAGTGTTCCGACCGTGGTGGGTGCGGTCGAGCGTCAAAAGCCCGTTTTCGTTGAAGACGCCAAATTTTTACGCCAGCTGACCAAGCAGCCGATTAAATGGGCCCTGCCGGGGCCGATGACCATGATCGACACGCTCTATGACAACCACTATAAAAGCCGTGAAAAATTGGCCTGGGAATTCGCCAAGATCCTCAATCAGGAAGCCAAAGAGCTCGAGGCCGCCGGCGTCGACATCATTCAGTTTGATGAGCCCGCCTTTAATGTGTTCTTTGACGAAGTGAATGACTGGGGCATCGCCGCCCTGGAAAGGGCCATCGAAGGGCTGAAGTGCGAAACGGCGGTGCATATCTGCTATGGGTACGGCATTAAAGCCAATACCGACTGGAAGAAGACGCTGGGTTCAGAGTGGCGGCAATATGAAGAGGCGTTTCCTAAACTGCAAACGTCTAATATCGATATCATCTCGCTGGAATGCCATAACTCGCACGTGCCTATGGACCTGCTTGAACTGATCCGCGGTAAAAAGGTGATGGTCGGCGCCATTGACGTGGCGAATCATGCCGTCGAGACGCCTGAAGAAGTGGCCGCTACGTTGCGTAAGGCGCTGCAGTTTGTCGATGCCGACAAGCTCTATCCGTCGACCAACTGCGGCATGGCCCCTCTGCCTCGTCAGGTCGCCCGCGGCAAGCTGAATGCCTTAAGTGCAGGCGCCGAGATCGTGCGCCGGGAACTGTTGGCCAAATAACCTTGCCAAGCGCCCGCCACAGGTACCTCCTGCGGCGGGCGATGATCATCGACGCCCTCTCCCCGCAACGCCCCCCCTCTGGTGTATACTCGGGTTTCTACGCGATGCCAGCCACAGCGGCCTGAACGGCCCCTCAGCCAGCCCACAACAGCTTAATAACAGTGGAACCCTCATGAGCCCAGATACCGCTCGCATCAGCGAAATCATCGATCGCGCCAGGATCTCACCCTACCAAATCCTGATCCTGACCTTATGTTTCCTCATCGCCCTGCTGGACGGCTTCGATACCGCCATCATCGGCTATATCGCCCCGGCGCTGCGCGAAGAGTGGAATCTGCTGCCTGCGCAGCTCTCCCCCGCCTTCGGTGCGGGGTTGTTCGGCCTGCTGCTCGGCAGCCTGCTGTTCGGGCCGCTCGCCGACGCCATCGGCCGCAAGCGCGTGCTGCTCGTCGCGGTGCTGGTGTTTGGCGGCTGCACCCTGGCTTCGGCCTATACGCATTCGATCGAATCCCTGACCCTGCTGCGCTTCATCACCGGCATTGGCCTCGGGGGCGCGATACCGACCTGCATCACTCTCAGCTCGGAATACTCACCGGCGCGCCGGCGCATGTTGATGGTCACCCTGAGCTGGAGCGGCTTCACCGCCGGGTTGGCCCTGGGCGGCCTGCTGGCCGGGCAGATCATTCCGACGTTCGGCTGGCGCGGCCTGCTGCTGGTCGGCGGTATCGCGCCGTTGGCGCTGCTGCCGCTGCTGGCCTGGCAGATGCCCGAGTCGGTGCGCTTTATGGCCGCCAGCGCCAAACACGCCGATCGGCTGCGCCGGGTGGTCGAGCGCATCACCGGCCAGCGTTGGGCCGGTGTGACGATTGTCGATGACGAGCGTCCGGCGCAGGTCAAATCGCCGATATCACACCTGTTTATCGAAGGCCGCGCCGTGCGCACCCTGCTGCTATGGGCGGCGTTCTTCTGTTCACTGTTTGTGTTCTATCTGCTCACCAGCTGGCTGCCGACTCTCCTCAAAGACGCCGGTTACGACATCGTCCACGCCTCGCGCATCGGAGCCATGGTGCCGCTCGGCGGTACCCTGGGCGCCATCCTCATGGCGCTGCTGATGGACCGGATCGGGCCCTACCGCGTGCTGGCCGTCTCCTACCTGGGCGCCGCGCTGGTGATTGGCGTTACCGGTTACCTGATGGGCGACGCCTACACGCTGGCCGCCATTGTGTTCCTGATCGGCTTCGGCGTGGCCGGTGCACAGAACGGCCTGAATCTGGTTTCCGCCACCCTCTACCCAACCGCAGCCCGGGTGACCGGCGTCAGCTGGGCCATGGCCAATGGCCGCTTCGGCTCAATTGTCGGCTCGATGCTCGGCGCCTGGATGATGACCGCAGCCGGATCGCCGGAAGTGTTCTTCCTCTGGCTGGCGTTGCCGGCGCTGCTGGGCGCCGCCGCCATCTTCCTGCTTTATCGCCTCAGCCTGCGTCGCCGCGCGCCGCTCACCGAACCGGCGGCCGGCGTCTGAACTCGCGGAAAAGAAAAGGCCGAGATGCCATTGGCAGCGTCTCGGCCCGCAATAAAAAAGGGGGCCAAGGCCCCCTTCTCTGTTATTCCGCCTTGGCGGAAGCGTCTTCGGTGCGATACAGATGCACGTCCATCTGCGGGAACGGAATGCCGATGTTGTGGGCATCCAGCGCGCGCTTGAAGTTTTCCATCAGATCGAAGTACACGTTCCAGTATTCCGCGTTAGTGGTCCAGGAACGAGTCACGAAGTTCAGGGACGATGGCGCCATCTCGTTCAGACGCACGGTCACGCCTTTGGCGTGCATGATGCGCTTGTCGGCGGCGATCACGTCGCCCAGCACCTTCTTCACCACGTCGATATCGGCGTTGTAGGCCACGCCCACCACGATATCCACGCGGCGGTTCGGTTCGCGGGAGTAGTTGATGATGTTGCCGGCGATGATTTTACCGTTCGGCACCACGATGGTTTTGTTGTCGGAAGTCCGCAGGGTGGTGGAGAAAATCTGCACCTGATCGACGGTGCCGGCCACGCCGCCCAAATCGACATATTCACCCACACGCAGTGGACGGAAGATCACCAGCAGCACGCCGGCGGCGAAGTTGGACAGCGACCCTTGCAGCGCCAGACCGACGGCCAAACCGGCGGCACCCAGCACGGCGATCACCGAGGTGGTCTGCACGCCGACGCGCCCCAGCACCGCGATGAAGGTGAATGCCAGCACGCCGTAGCGCACGATCGCCGACAGGAAATCCGCCACCGTGGCGTCGATGCCGCGCAGCTTCATTACGCGGTTCAGCGCATTGCCGACCACGCGCGCCACGATCGAACCGATAATCAGGATAACGATGGCAGCGACGATATTCACCGCATACTGGATCAACAGATCCTGGTTCTTCACCAACCAGTCGCCGGCACCGTTGATGCCGTCTACTACATTCAAATCTTTCATTCGTGTCGTCCTAACTCAGTCCCTAACGGGAGAAACTCGCAAAAATACACTGGCCTCGATAGCCAGTAGGAAACCACCGCCTTAGGGTAACCAACATTAAAGGCTCATGCCAACCGTCAGCGTTAAAAATAGCCGAAACCGCGCGCCGCTTCTTCTATGCTGAGAACAGCGCGTTGGCCATTTCACGATAAGGGATCCGTTTTTCATGCACATTCGCTCTTCGCTCAAACACTATTGGCAAGTGCGGCCCAGGCTGCTGTTTTCCGTCGGCGCCGGGCTGCTGTGCTTTCTGCTGCTGCCAGCCCAGCTCTCGCTGCTGCAGCGCTTGATGATCGGCTGGAATACGCTGGCCTGGCTCTATCTGCTGTTTCTCTGGCGGCTGATGCTGATCAGCACGCCGCAGCACATTCGCCAGATAGCCCGGCGGCAGGACGAAAGCGCCAGCATGGTGCTGGCGCTGGTCAGCCTCGGTTGTCTGGTCAGCTTATTGGCGATCCTGTTTGAATTGAGCAGCGCCAAACAGGTGGCCGGCTCGCTGAAAACGCTGCATTTGCTGCTGACCGGCGCCACGCTGGTGGTCTCCTGGCTGCTGCTGCCGACCGCTTTCACCATGCACTATGCCCACCAGTTCTATCGTCAGGGCGCGCAGCAGAATCCTTTGCCGTTGCTGTTCCCCGGCAACCTCACCGAGCCGACCTATCTGGACTTCGCCTACTTCTCCTTCACCATCGCGGTGGCGTCGCAAACCGCCGATGTGGCGGTCGGGGCGGCGGAGGTGCGTAAGGTCACCCTGCTGCAGTCGGTGATCTCCTTCGCGTTCAACATGCTGATCCTGGGCCTGTCTATCAACGTCGGCGCCGGCCTGCTGGGCTGAAAACGAAAAAGGCTCCCCGCAGGGAGCCTTATGCATCGTGCAACAGGTGCCGAAGATTACAGAACGTCTACCGCGTTCAGATCTTTGAAGGCCTGCTCCAGACGCGTCACCATGCTGGTCTGCGCTGCGCGCAGCCATACACGTGGATCGTAGTATTTCTTGTTCGGCTGATCGGCGCCTTTCGGGTTGCCCAGTTGGCCCTGCAGGTAAGCTTCGTTCGCTTTGTAGTACTGCAGGATGCCGTCCCAGGTCGCCCATTGGGTATCGGTGTCGATGTTCATCTTGATCACGCCGTAGCCCACGGACTCTTTGATCTCTGCGTCGGTAGAGCCGGAACCGCCGTGGAACACGAAGTTCAGGCTGTTGTGCGGCAGGTTGAATTTCTTGGACACGTAGTCCTGAGAATCACGCAGGATGGTCGGGGTCAGCTTGACGTTGCCTGGCTTGTACACGCCGTGCACGTTACCGAACGAAGCGGCGATGGTGAAGCGCGGGCTGATGGCGTTCAGTTTTTCGTACGCGTAAGCCACGTCTTCCGGCTGGGTGTACAGAGCGGAAGCGTCCATATGGCTGTTGTCCACGCCATCTTCTTCACCGCCGGTGCAGCCCAGTTCGATTTCCAGCGTCATGCCGATTTTGGCCATGCGCTTCAGGTATTCGCTGCAGATCTCGATGTTTTCTTCCAGCGACTCTTCAGACAGATCGATCATGTGGGAAGAGAACAGCGGTTTGCCGGTAGCGGCGAAGTGCTTCTCGCCGGCGTCCAGCAGGCCGTCCAGCCATGGCAGCAGTTTCTTCGCGCAGTGGTCGGTGTGCAGGATCACCGGCACGCCGTAGTGTTCAGCCATCTGGTGAACGTGGTGCGCGCCAGAGATAGCGCCCAGAATCGCTGCGCCCTGAGGCACATCGGTCTTCACGCCTTTGCCGGCGATAAACGCGGCGCCGCCGTTAGAGAACTGAACGATGACCGGCGCACGTACTTTAGCTGCGGCTTCCAGCACGGCGTTGATGGAGTCGGTACCCACGCAGTTTACCGCTGGCAGCGCAAAGTTGTTCTCTTTAGCAACTGCGAAGACTTTCTGAACGTCATCACCCGTGATGACACCCGGTTTTACGAAATCAAAAATTTTAGACATGTTACTTTGTCCTGTTTCGTCGGCCGTAGATGGATGTAAATCGATGTTTTCACGCCGCGCAGCCTGTGCCGCGCGGTATAAAACAAACGGGCGGCTTTCGCCTCCCGTTGTCTGAATTACTGCTTAGCGCGCTCTTCCAGCATCACGACTGCAGGCAGCGGTTTCCCTTCAACGAATTCCAGGAATGCGCCACCGCCGGTGGAGATGTAGGAAATTTTGTCAGCGATACCGAACAGATCGATGGCTGCCAGAGTGTCGCCGCCGCCAGCGATGGAGAAAGCGTCGCTATCGGCGATCGCGCGGGCGACAATTTCGGTGCCCTTACGGAAGTTAGGGAACTCGAATACGCCAACCGGGCCATTCCACAGAATGGTCTTGGCGTTCTTCAGGATAACGGCCAGACGCTCGGCAGAGACGTCGCCCATATCCAGAATTTGCTCGTTGTCCTGGATCTCGTTGGCCTGCTTCACGGTCGCGGTCGCGGTTTCGGAGAATTCGGTCGCGACGCGCACGTCGGTCGGAACCGGAATGTCGCAGGTTTCCAGCAGTTTCTGCGCGTTCGGGATCAGATCAGGTTCGTACAGAGACTGGCCCACGTTGTTGCCCTGCGCCGCCACGAAGGTGTTGGCGATGCCGCCGCCGACGATCAGCTGATCGGCGATTTTGGACAGAGAATCCAGCACGGTCAGTTTGGTGGAGACTTTAGAACCGCCCACGATAGCGACCATCGGACGGGCCGGGTTGCCCAGAGCCTTGCCCAGCGCTTCCAGCTCAGCGGACAGCAGCGGGCCGGCACAGGCGACTGGCGCGAACTTGCCCACGCCGTGGGTGGAAGCCTGCGCGCGGTGCGCGGTACCGAACGCGTCCATCACATACACGTCGCACAGCGCCGCGTATTTCTTGGACAGGGTTTCGTCGTCTTTCTTTTCGCCCTTGTTGAAGCGAACGTTTTCCAGCACCACCAGTTCGCCTTCGGCGACGTCGACGCCATCCAGATAATCCTTCGCCAGACGCACTGGGGATTTCAGGTGATCTTTCAGGTAGTTGACCACAGGCAGCAGGGAGAATTCTTCGTTGTACTCGCCTTCGGTAGGACGACCCAGGTGGGAGGTTACCATCACGCGGGCGCCTTGCTTCAGCGCAGCTTCGATAGTCGGCAGGGAAGCGCGGATACGCGCGTCGGAAGTCACTTTACCGTCTTTTACCGGCACGTTCAGATCGGAGCGGATCAGTACGCGTTTACCCGCCAGATCCAGATCGGTCATCTTAATTACAGACATGGTGAACCCTCTTTATTGAATCTCTATAAAATTGCCTGAGCAGCGCGCCAATCACGCCGGCGCCGCCGTACTAGAAACCGCTGGCGGCCATTGCCCGTGTTGTATCCAACATCCGATTGGCAAAGCCCCATTCATTGTCGCACCAGACCAAGGTCTTTATCAGGTGCTGCCCGCTGACCCGGGTCTGCGTACCGTCGACGATAGCGCTGTGCGGGTCATGGTTAAAATCGATCGAGACCAATGGTAATTCCGTGTAGTCAACTATACCACGAAATGATTCCCTTGCGGCCTTTTGCAACAGCTGGTTGACCTCCGCCACCTTTACCGCGGCGCTGACGCTGACGCTCAGATCGATAGCCGTCACGTTGATGGTCGGCACGCGTACCGAGATAGCCTCGAAGCGATCGCAAAACTGCGGGAAGATGCGGGTGATGCCCGCGGCCAGCTTGGTGTCGACCGGAATGATCGACTGGCTCGCCGCGCGGGTGCGCCGCAAATCCGCGTGATACGCGTCGATCACCGGCTGATCGTTCATCGCCGAGTGAATGGTGGTCACGGTGCCGGACTCGATGCTGTAAGCGTCGTCCAGCAGCTTGATCACCGGAATAATGCAGTTGGTGGTGCACGAAGCGTTGGACACGATGCGATGCTCCGCCAGCAGCGTCTGATGGTTGACGCCGAACACGATGGTGGCGTCCAGATCGTTGCCGCCCGGATGGGCGAACAGCACTTTCTTCGCCCCCGCCGCCAGATGGGCCTCGCCATCTGCCCGGCTGCCGTACACGCCGCTGCAGTCCAGCACCACATCGACGCCCAGCTCGCCCCAGGGCAACTGCTCCACCGCCGGCTGATGCAACAGGCGAATCGCGTCATCCCCGACGCTCAGCGTGTCGCACTCTTGCCGCACATCCCAGGCGAAGCGGCCGTGGCTGGAGTCGTACTTCAGCAGATGGGCCATGCCCTCGGCGTTCGCCAGCTCGTTGATCGCCACCACGGAGATTTCCGCCCGTCGTCCCGATTCGTACAGTGCGCGCAATACGCTGCGGCCGATGCGGCCAAAGCCGTTTATCGCTATGCGGATGGTCATGCTGCTCCTGAAAAAGGGCCTTCCCCGCCGGGTTGATTCACCGGCGCCGGGCCGGCGCTGACTGGTTGTCTCACTAACCCGCATAGAGTAGTGGATCGCACCGCCCGCTGTGAATCGCCGCGTTTGCATTATTCCCGCGCTTCAGCGGCTTTTCGCCGCCGTCACATCAGCGTTTCTGTCGAAGAGTGCCTCAACTGAAACGCTTCAGCTGAGCATAAACCAAAGTTTTGGCAAAAGGAACAGGAGCAACAGTTCCACAAGTAACGGAGGGGAGTTTTACGAGCATAAGATGATCTGGCGCACATTTTTGGCCTCAAGGCCGCGACGAATTTTCACCTGCCGCCCCCGTTTCGCCATAGTGCTCGCGGAAATAGTCGCGCAAAAATTCGACCGTCACCCGCACTTTCGCCGACGTTGCCAGCCGGGAGACGTATACCGCCCAGATGTTGGCCGGCTGATAGTACTCCGGCAGGATATGCACCAGCCGGCCGCTGTCGATGTTCTCTTTCACGTCCCAGGCGGAACGCAGCGCGACGCCCTGCCCGTCCAGACACCACTGGTGCACGATTTCGCCGTGATTCGACGCCAGCGCCCCCGTCACCTTTACCGTCTCTTCGCCGCCCGGCCCCTGCAACCGCCACAGCCCGAACGGGTGGTCGCGCTCCTTGATCACCAGGCAGGCGCGGCCCGCCAGCTCCGCCGGGCTTTTCGGCACGCCGTGGCGCTGCAGGTACGCCGGCGAAGCGCACAGAATGCGCTGATTGTCCGCCAGCTTGCGCGCGATAAGATTAGGGGCGATATCGTCGCCGATGCGGATATCCAGATCGAATCCTTCACTGACCAGATCCACCAGCCGGTCGGACACGTCGAGCCGCAGTTCCAGCTGCGGATACTCCCTGGCCAGCGCCGACAGCGCCGGCGCCACGAAACGCCGGCCGAAGCCGAAGCTGCTGACCACGCGCAGCATGCCCTGCGGCGCCTGGCGCACTTCGGACAGTTCGTCCATCATCTGATCGACATCGTTGAGAATGCGCTGCGCCCATTCGTAGATGCGTTCGCCGTCTTCGGTGATCGCCACCCGCCGCGTGGTGCGATGCAGCAACGAGACGTCCAGCGCCTTCTCCAACAGCGCGATGCGCTTGCTGATAAAGGCCGGCGAAACGCCCAGCTCTTCGGCGGCGGCGGCGAACCCGGCGCGGCGCGCCACCAGCACGAACACCCGCAGGTCACTCAGGATCGGCATATTATTCATGATTCGTGTTTTATGTTTCACCGTTTTCGCGATTGATTAACAGTTAGTCAATTATAGGATAACAGTGTTGTCAATCTCCCCTACCTACAAATGAGACCTCTGTATGAGCAAAACTTACAAGATTGCCGCTATCCCCGGGGACGGTATCGGACGGGAAGTGTTGCCGGAAGGCATACGGGTATTGCAGGCGGCGGCGGCGCGCTGGGATCTGTCGTTGGAATTCGACACCTTCGAGTGGGCCAGCTGCGACTACTACCAGCACCACGGCCAGATGATGCCGGACGATTGGTTTGAACAGCTCAAGGGCTTCGACGCCATCTATTTCGGCGCCGTCGGCTGGCCGGATACGGTGCCCGACCACATTTCGCTGTGGGGTTCACTGCTGAAATTTCGCCGCGACTTCGAGCAATACGTCAACCTGCGCCCGGTGCGGCTGTTTCCCGGCGTGCCCTGCCCGCTGGCGAACAAGCAGCCGGGCGACATCGATTTCTACGTGGTGCGCGAAAATACCGAAGGGGAATACTCCTCGCTCGGCGGGCGGATGTTCGAAGGCACCGAACGCGAAATGGTGATCCAGGAGTCGGTGTTCACCCGTCAGGGCGTGGACCGCATCCTGAAATACGCCTTTGAGCTGGCGCAGCAGCGCCCGCGCAAGCGTCTGACCGCCGCCACCAAGTCCAACGGTATGGCCATCAGCATGCCGTACTGGGATGAGCGCGTGGCGGAGATGGCGCGCCAATACCCTGATATCGCCTGGGATAAACAGCACATCGATATTCTGTGCGCGCGCTTCGTGCTGAACCCCGAACGCTTCGACGTGGTGGTGGCTTCCAACCTGTTCGGCGATATCCTGTCGGATCTCGGCCCGGCCTGTACCGGCACCATCGGCATCGCGCCGTCGGCCAACCTGAACCCGGAACGCAACTTCCCGTCGCTGTTCGAGCCGGTGCACGGCTCGGCGCCAGACATTTTCGGCAAGAACATCGCCAACCCGATCGCCATGATCTGGAGCGGTGCGATGATGCTGGACTTCCTCGGCGACGGCGATGCCCGCTACCGCCAGGCGCACGATGGCATCCTGCAGGCGATCGAACGCATCATCGCCGACGGGCCGCGCACGCCGGACATGCGCGGCGACGCCTCCACCCAGCAAGTCGGCCAGGCGATCGCCGCCCTGCTGCAACGCTAAACGCCGTTGATTTTCCCACGCAGGGCGCTCTTTCGCGCCCTGCTTCGCCACGTCCGTTTTTCCGCTTCGATCGCCGCCGCAAATCCGCTGAAAACCACCGCAGAAAGCACGCCAATACCCCGGTCAAGATCACAACAAATTGTTTACATACTGTGTTTTATCCTTTTACAGATGCCCCAATTGTGGCCCTCCTGTAATTTGTGCACACTCGAAAATGTTAATGAAGAGTAAATATTCCCGGCGGCGTTCAGCCGGGGCGTTTGCTCCTCGCGGTGTAACAAAACAAAGGGTTCCAACCAATAAGGCCCGGGCGCCCCCCTACGCTTCGCGCACCGGCCCACCACCGATAACAGGAGTTCACTCCCATGCAGAGCACCCCTAAAAAGGATGTCACGCTCATCGCCATCAGCCTGTGCAGTATTGCGCTGATCGCCATTTGCCTGATGCTCTTTCCGGCTCAATCCGCGCTTATCGCCAACACCATTTTCAACGGCGTCACCCGGCTGTTCGGTTCAACCATTCAAATCCTGGTGCTGATCGCCCTGCTGGTGGTGCTGTATCTGGCGTTGAGCAAATACGGCAACATCCGCCTCGGCGAAGGCAAACCGCAATACTCCACGCTGGCCTGGCTGTTCATGTTCATCTGCGCCGGCCTCGGCTCGTCCACCCTGTATTGGGGGGTGATGGAGTGGGCGTATTATTACCAGACGCCGGGGCTGAACATCGCGCCGCGCACCCCAAAGGCGCTGGAATACAGCATCAGCTACTCCTTCTTCCACTGGGGCCTGAGCGCCTGGGCGACCTATGCCCTCGCTTCGCTGATCATGGCCTACCACTTCCACGTGCGTAAGAACAAAGGGCTCAGCCTGTCGGGGATCATTTCCGCCATCACCGGCGTGCGCGCCAACGGCCCGATCGGGCGGATGGTGGATCTGATTTTCCTGGTCGCCACCGTCGGCGCCCTCACCATTTCGCTGGTGCTGACCGCCTCCACCTTTACCCGCGGGCTGACGGCGTTGACCGGCATCCCGGATAACTTCACGGTACAGGCAACGGTGATCCTGCTGGCGGCGGTGATCTTCTGTCTCAGCTCCTACATCGGCATCGACGGCGGTATGCAGCGCCTGAGCAAAATGGTCGGCTGGGGCGCCTTCGCCTTTGCCGGGCTGGTGCTGCTGGTCGGCCCGACCGAGTTCACCATCAACAACACCATCAACGCCATCGGCCTGACGGCGCAAAACTTCCTGCAGATGAGCCTGTTCACCGACCCGATGGGCGACGGCAGCTTCAGCCGCAGCTGGACGGTGTTCTACTGGCTGTGGTGGATCTCCTATACCCCGGGCGTGGCGATGTTCGTCACCCGCGTCTCGCGCGGCCGCAAGATTAAAGAGGTGATCTGGGCGCTGCTGCTCGGCAGTACCCTCGGCTGCTGGTTCTTCTTCGGCTCGCTGGAAAGTTACGCCATGCACCAGTTCATCAGCGGGCAGCTCAACGTGCCGGAGATCCTCAGCACCCAGGGCGGCGAAACCGCCGTGCAGATGCTGCTGACGGCGCTGCCGCTCGGCAAGCTGTTCCTGGCCGCCTATCTGTTCATCATGATCATTTTCCTGGCCTCCCATATGGACGCCGTGGCCTACACCATGGCCGCCACCAGCACCCGCAACCTGCAGGAAGGGCAAGATCCCAGCCCGATGCTGCGCCTGTTCTGGTGCGTAGTGATCACCCTGATCCCGCTGTCGATCCTGTTCACCGGCGCTTCGCTGGACACCATGAAAACCACGGTGATCCTGACCGCACTGCCGTTCCTGCTGGTGCTGCTGGTGAAAACCTACGGCTTCGCCCGCTGGCTGAAGCAGGACTACGCGGCCATTCCGGCGCACCTGATCGAAAGCAGCCCGCCGGCGCTGCCCGAGGCGCCACCGGCCGCCGAACTCTCCGCTCCATCGTCGTATCAACCACGCCCTATGGCGAAATGACAATAAGAAAGAGGAAGGTTAACTTATGAGCACTCTGATCCCTGAATTTACCTTACCGAAAGATTTCTGCGCCGACGCCCGCGAGGCTTACACCATTCCGGCCCGTTTCTATACCCACCAGGCGGCGTTCGAGCACGAAAAAGAGCAGGTGTTCGCCACCAGTTGGATCTGCGTGGCGCACCGCAGCGAGCTCGCCGAACCGAACGACTACATTACCCGCGAGATCATCGGCGAAAACATTCTGGTGGTGCGCGGCCGCGACAAAGTGCTGCGCGCCTTTTACAACGTCTGCCCGCACCGCGGCCACCAGCTGTTGGCGGGTGACGGCCGGGCGAAAAACGTCATCACCTGCCCTTACCACGCCTGGGCGTTCAAGCTGGACGGCGAGCTGGCGCACGCGCGCAACTGTGAAAACGTGCAGAACTTCGATAAAGAAAACTCGCACCTGATGCCGGTGCGGGTCGAAGAATACGCCGGGTTTATCTACGTCAATCTGGACTCGCAGGCCGGCACGGTGGAAGACCAGCTGCCGGGCCTCGGCGCCAAAGTGCGCGAAGCCTGCCCGCAGGTCGACGATCTCAAGCTGGCGGCGCGCTTCGTCACCCGCACCCCGGCCAACTGGAAGAACATCGTCGACAACTACCTCGAGTGCTACCACTGTGGCCCGGCACACCCCGGCTTCGCCGACTCGGTGCAGGTCGATCGCTACTGGCACACCCTGCACGGCAACTGGACGCTGCAGTTCGGCTACGCCCGCCCTTCAGAGCAGTCGTTCAAGTTTGAAGAGGGCAAAGAAGCCAGCTTCCACGGCATCTGGCTGTGGCCGTGCACCATGTTCAACATGCCGCCGCTGGAAGGCATGATGACGGTGATTTACGAATTCCCGGTCGATGCGGAAACCACCCTGCAGCACTACGACATCTACTTTACCAACGCCGAGTTGAGCGAGGAGCAGCTCAAGCTGATCGACTGGTACCGCGACGTGTTCCGCCCGGAAGACCTGCGGCTGGTGGAGAGCGTGCAAAAAGGCCTCAAATCGCGCGGCTATCGCGGGCAGGGGCGCATCATGGCCGACGGCGCCGGCAGCGGCGTCAGCGAACACGGCATCGCCCACTTCCACAATCTGCTGGCGCAGGTTTATCAACCCTGATGCGACGGGGCCCACGGGCCCCTTTCCCTGACTTGTGAGGTTCTTTGTGAATATTTCCGATCGGGCGCTACTGCGTCAACAGGCATACATCAACGGCCAGTGGCGCGACGCCGACAACCAGGAAACGCTGCCGGTGAGCGATCCTGCCACCGGCCAACTCATCGGCAGCGTGCCCAATATGGCGACGGCCGAAACCCAACGGGCGATCGACGCCGCTCAGCAAGCGCTGGAAGGCTGGCGCGCGCTGCCGGCGCAACAGCGCGCCCAGCTGCTGCGCCGCTGGTTCGAACTGATGTTGGAACACCAGCAGGATCTGGCCAGCCTGATGACGCTGGAACAAGGCAAACCGCTGGCGGAGTCGCTGGGCGAGATCCGCTACGCCGCTTCCTTTATCGAATGGTTCGCCGAACAGGCCAAGCGCACCAACGGCAACATCATTCCTTCGCCGAGCAGCGACAAACGCCTGATGGTGCTGAAGCAAGGCATCGGCGTGTGCGCGGCGATCACGCCGTGGAACTTCCCGGCGGCGATGATCACCCGCAAGGCCGCGCCGGCGCTGGCGGCCGGTTGTACGCTGGTGGTCAAACCCGCCAACGAGACCCCTTACTCGGCGCTGGCGATGGCCGAGTTGGCCGAGCGCGCCGGCATTCCCGCCGGGGTGTTCAACGTGGTGACCGGCAACTCGCAGGCGATCGGCGCCGAGCTGACCCGCCACCCGCAGGTGCGCAAACTCAGCTTTACCGGTTCCACGCCGGTGGGCAGGCTGCTGATGCGCCAGAGCTCGGACACCATCAAGAAGGTATCGCTGGAACTGGGCGGCAACGCGCCGTTCATCGTGTTTGACGATGCGGACATCGATGCCGCGGTGGAAGGCGCGCTGATCGCCAAATACCGCAACGCCGGGCAGACCTGCGTGTGCGTCAACCGGTTCTACATACAACGCGGCGTTTACACCCAGTTCGCCGAAAAATTTGTCGCCCGGGTAGCGGCGCTGCAGGTCGGCAACGGCTTCGAACCGGGCGTGCAAATAGGCCCGCTGATCAACCGCAAGGCGCGCGACAAGGTGCTGGAGCTACTCGATGATGCGCTGAGCAAAGGCGCCCAGGTGCTGACCGGCGCCACGCCGCACGCGCTGGGCGGCAACTTCTTCACCCCGACGGTGCTGGGCGACGTGCAGCCCGGCTCACTGCTGCTGGAAGAAGAGATCTTCGGCCCGGTCGCGCCGCTGGTGGTGTTCGATGACGAGGCCGAGGCGATTCGCCAGGCCAACGATACCATCTACGGCTTGGCCGCCTACTTCTACACCCGCGATGCGGCGCGCATCTGGCGCGTTTCGGAACGGCTGGAGTACGGCATGGTCGGCATCAATACCGGGCTTATCTCCAACGAAGTGGCGCCTTTCGGCGGGGTGAAACAGTCGGGCCTGGGGCGCGAAGGCTCCGAATACGGCATCGAAGACTATCTGGAGCTCAAATACCTGTGCCAGGCGGTATAACTTTTTCATGCGCGGGGACGCCCGCGCTTTGGAGCCAATGAATGACCAGCTATCAGATGCTTGATGTTCGCGTCGTCGACATCGAAACCGTCACCGCACAGGTCAAGCGCTTTACCCTGGCGGATCCCCAAGGCCGGCCGTTGCCCGCCTTCAGCGGCGGCAGCCACATCATCGTGCAGATGCAGGACGGCGAGCGGCGCTACAGCAACGCCTATTCGCTGCTCAGCTCGCCGTTCGAGCTCGAACATTATCAGATTGCCGTCCGACGCGAATCCCCTTCCAAAGGCGGTTCCGACTTCATGCACGACCGCCTCGCAGTCGGCGATGCGCTGACCATCAGCACCCCGAATAACCTGTTCGCGCTGGCGCCGGAGGCGCAGCATCACGTGCTGATCGCCGGCGGCATCGGCATCACGCCGTTTATGGCCCATCTGCACGAGCTGCAGCGCAGCGGGCAACGCTATCATCTGCACTATTGCTTCCACAGCGAGGAACACAACGCCTTTCAGCAACAGCTGATGCAAGCGCCATTCGCCGACCACGTCAGTTGTCATGTCTCCAGCCTTAACGGCCGGTTGGATCTGGCGCGCACGCTGGCCGACGTGGAACCCGGCGCTCATATCTACGTCTGCGGCCCAGCGGCGCTGAACGAAGCGGTTTACCAGATCGCCGCCGAACTGGGCATTAACCCGGCGCGTTTACACAGCGAGGCCTTTGCCGCCGAAAACACGGCGGGCGGCGCCTTTACGCTGGTGCTGGCTCGCTCGGGCGTTGAGCTTGAAGTGGCGGAAGACATGACCATCCTGCAGGCGCTGGAAAACAGCAAGGCGGCCAAGGTTGAGTGCCTGTGCCGCGAAGGCATTTGCGGCACCTGTGAAACCCGCATCGTCGAAGGGGAAGCCGATCACCGCGATCAGTATCTCAGTGACGAAGAGCGCGCAGCGCAGCAAACCCTGTTGATCTGCTGCTCACGCGCCAAAGGCAGCCGGCTGGTGCTGGATCTGTAAACGAAGCGCCCGCATCAGCGGGCGTCCTGATTAGGCTTTCGGGAATATCCACAGATGCTCGGCCGGCAGGGAGAGCCGGCACAGCGCCTGCTCGCGCGCCTCGTGGCCGTAGGCGCGCACCACGAAATCTTCGGCCACGGTGCGGAACAGGTATTCCCAGCGATCGCCGAGATACATGCTGGTCAGCAACGGCAGCTCAAGCTGGTTGCCCTGCGGATCTTCGCCCAACCGCACGCGCTCCACGCGGATCACCGCCGTCCCCTCCTGGCCAACCTGCACGCCTGCGCCCGCTTTGCCCCACAGCGCCCAATCCTTGCCTTCGATACGCGCCCGATCGCCTTCCAGCGCCACGATCTTGCCCGGCAAGCGGTTGTTGCTGCCCATGAACTCGGCGGTGAACAGCGTAGTGGGCGAGCCGTACATCTCCTGCGGCGTGCCCTGCTGCTCGATTTTGCCGTTATTGAGCAGCAGGATGCGATCGGAGATGGCCATCGCCTCGTTTTGATCGTGAGTCACCATCAGGGCCGACAGACCAAGTTTGATGATCAGTTCACGCAGGAATACCCGCGCCTCTTCACGCAGCTTGGCGTCGAGGTTGGACAGCGGCTCATCCAGCAGGATCACCGGTGGGTTGTAGACCAGTGCGCGGCCGATCGCCACGCGCTGCTGCTGGCCGCCGGAAAGCTGGTGCGGGTGGCGCTTGGCTAAATGCCCCAGCCCGAGCTGATCCAGCACCGCCTGTACCCGCTGGGCGATCTCCGCCGAGCCGGTCTTACGCAGCTTCAGCGGGTAAGCGACGTTCTCAAACACCGTTTTATGCGGCCACAGGGCGTAGGACTGAAACACCAGCCCCAGATTGCGCTCTTCGGCGGGAATTTCGCTGCGCGCGCTGCCGTTGTACACCGCGCTGTTGCCGATGACGATCCGTCCCTGGCTCGGTTTCTCCAGCCCGGCCACCGCCCGCAGCAGCGTGGTTTTGCCGCTGCCCGACGGGCCCAGCAACGAGACCACTTCGCCCCGTTTGAGATCCATCGACACCCCTTTCAGCACCGGGTTGTCGCCATAGGTCAAATGCAGATTCTCTACCGAAAGTTCAATCATGTAATTTCACTCCAAAGCGCAAGGCGATCCCTAACCCCAGCACCACCAGCAGAATATTGATGAACGACAGCGCGGCGACGATATCGATAGCGCCCGCGGCCCACAGGGAAACCAGCATCGAGCCGATGGTTTCCGTGCCCGGAGACAGCAGATACACCCCGGTGGAATATTCGCGTTCAAAGATCAGGAACATCAGCAGCCAGGAGCCGATCAGGCCGTAGCGCGACAGCGGAATGGTCACGTGGCGGGTGATCTGGCCGCGGCTGGCGCCGGCGCTGCGCGCCGCCTCCTCCAGCTCCGGCCCCACCTGCAGCAGCGTGGAAGAGATCAGCCTCAACCCATAGGCCATCCACACCACGGTGTACGCCAGCCAGACGCTGAAGATGGTGCTGCGCAGCGAACGCAGCCAGACAATCCCGTTCTCACGCAGCCACTCGGCCATCGGCAGCGCCGACAGCCACCCTTCCTTGAGCGATTTGTCCAGCCACATCGGCAGGAACAGAAACACCCACAGGAACGCCAGACCGGCCAACAGCCCCGGCACCGCGCGCGGCACCAGCACGCTGTAGTCGAGGAAGCGCGTGGCGCCATCCGGCTTGCGGTGCATGGCGATGCCGATAAACAGGTAACACGCCACCGCCAGCGCCCCGCCGATCACCCCGATCGCCATCGAGTTGACGATGGCGCGCAGCAGGTTGGGCTGCGCCCAGATGGTGCGGAAGGTGTTGATCGACAGTTCGTCCCAGACAGACACGCCCACGCCCCAGTTGGAGATAAAGGCCCGCAGCACCACGCCGATCAGCGGCACGCCGATGGTGATGGTCAGCCAGAACACCACCACCGCACCGGCCACCCAGCGCCATTTGCCGAGCGGCAATGCGCGAGCCTGCGAGGCTTTGCCCTTGACGGTGACGAAGCGGTTGGCGGTGCGCATCAGCCGGCGCTGCAGCATCACCAGCGGAATGGTGATGCAGATCAGCACCACCGCTACCGCCGCCATCAGATGGTAAGACGGCGTGCCCAGCTTGTTGGTCAACTGGTACAGGTAGGTCGCCAGCACCAGGTTGCCTTCCGGATCGCCCAGCACCAGCATCAGGCCGAACACTTCCAACCCGAGGAAGAACAGCAGCACCCCGGCGTACAGGATAGACGGCCGCACCATCGGCAGGCTGACGGCGGTCATCACCTGCAGCGGTGTAGCGCCGGCGGTGCGCGCCGCTTCTTCAACGTCAGAACCCACGCTGCGCAGCGCCGAGGAGATGTACAGGTAGGCGTGGGGCACGTGCGTTAACCCGGCGATCACCACAATGCTGGCCATCGAATAGATGTTCCACGGCACGAAGCCCAACAACGCCTCCGCCCACAGTGAGAAGAAGCCCACCGGCCCCGCCGCCACCACATAGCCGAAGCCCAGCACCATCGGCGACACGAAGATCGGCACCAGAATCAGCGGTTCGATGATCCGCCGCCCCGGCAGATCGGTGCGCACCATCAGGAAGGCCAAAATGCCGCCGAGCGGGATGGCGATGATCACCAGACCGAATGCCAGAATAAAGCCGCTTCTCAGCGCCTTGTAGAAATCCGGATCGGTAAAGATGAACTCGAAGGCCTCCAGGCTGAAGACCTTGGAAGGGGAGAAAAACGGAGCCGAGAGGAAGCTTTGAATGATGATAAAAGACAGGGGGACATAGATAACCAGCGCGGTTATCAACACCACCAGGCCGCGCGGCAGGCTCTGCCACTTTCTGCGCCATGCTTGCATAAATGCTCCCTATGGTTGTAAACGACGACCAAAGGGCGCGCGCCGGTGCGACAGGCGCGCGTCCGAATGCAGTCCCTGTTATTTCGCCGCCGCGGCGCGCCATTGTTTGATGTAGTCGAGACGCTTGGCCGGCTGCAGATATTCCAGCAGGCTGTCGTCGACCGGAATCGGCTTGAGCGCATTGCCCAGCAGCTTGGTCATGCCGTCGATGTCGTTCTTGCCTTCGATATCGTTGCGGATCGAGGGAATGTCAGCCTGGTTGGCGAGGATATTTTGCCCTTTCTCCGACAGCACGTAGTCGAACCACAGCTTGGCGGCGTTAGGGTTGCCGGCCTCTTTGCTGATGAAGCTCACGCGCGACAGCACCAGGGTGTAGTCTTTCGGATAGACGATGCCAAGCGACGGATCGCTCTTGGCGCGCGCCTCGGCGTACGAGCCAAGGATATTGAAACCGATCAGGTTTTCACCGGAAGAGACGCGCTCCATCATGGTGCCGGTGGAGGATTGCACCGCCAGCCCGCCCTTGGCCACGTCAGCCAGCGTTTTGAAGTAGTTGGGATCGGCCTTGAAGTCCTGCACCGACAGCATGAAGCCGACGCCGGATTTTTCGATGTCGTAAGTGGTGACTTTCTTCTTGAATTTGTCCGTCTGGCCGGCGATCAGCTTGGCCAGCGCCGCATGCGAATCCGGCACATCCCCTTGCGGGATCAGGCGTTTGTTATAGATAAACACCACCGGCTCATAGGTCGTGCCATACACTTTCTCTTGCCATACCGCCCATTTCGGCAGTTGAGCCTGCTCGGGGGAGGCGTATTCCTGCGCGTAATCGCCCGCCAGTTTCAAAATGGTGTCCATCGACGAGCTCCACACCACGTCGCCGCTGGTGCCGCCGGCCGCCTGCTCGCTGATAAAGCGGTTATATAGCTCGGTGCTGTTCATGTCGTTGTATTCGACCTTGATGCCCGGATACAACGCCTCAAACCCCTGGATCAATGGCGCTGCCGCCTTGGTGTCGGTGGTCGAGTAAATCACCACCTTGCCTTCTTTCTTCGCGCCGTCGACCAGCTTCTGATAGTCGGCGGGGTAACCCGCCGGGAAGGCCGCATAGGCGGAAACGGAACCCAGTAAGGTGATTGCAGCCACGGTAGCGCTGATTCTTTTCATCATCATCCATCCCCTGATAACATTTAACAAACCAAAAATTAACATATAGTTAATAAGCACGACGAGGCAACGGCGTTGCTTTGTTATCTTTCGGTTTTGTGAGGTTGGACGATTTTCAAACAATGAAAAAGCCCGACAGCGCGGGCTTTGCGGTACTGACTGTCGCAGACTATTCTGCCAGGCCAGAGCGCCGCAGCAGGCGAATTCGCTGTACGATGGCGACCCCCAGCAGCGTCAGGACGAAACCCGCCAACTGCACCAGCGACAGCGACTCGCCAAACAGCGCGTAAGCCTGCAGCGCCGCCGCCGGCGGTACCAGCAGCATCAGCGCGGTAATGCGAGTCAAATCGCCGTGGCGCACCATCCAGATGAACAGCGCGGTGCCGCCCAGCGACAAGACGCCGGCCGACCACAGCAGCGAGAACCACAGCGTTGGCGAATTATCCCAGGCACCGGAGCCCATCACGGCCGCCAATACGCCGGTCACGATCGCCGCGCCGAGATGCTGAATAGCGCCCGCCGCCCGCAGATCGGCCGCCGCCAGCGAAGACTTCTGCACCATGATGCCGATCGTCAGCGCAACGATGCTGCCAAAGCCCATCAGGATCGGCAGCAGCGCCATATTGCCGACGTCGATGCCGGTCAGCCGGGGGGAAAGCACCAGCGCAACGCCGATAAAACCGACGGCTAACCCGGCCCAGGAGCGCAATCCTATCGGTTTGCGCAGCACCAGCGCGAAAATCAGCGCGGTGAACAGCGGCTGCAAGCCGCCGATCAGCGACATCACACCAGCCGCCAGGCCGTTCGCCACCGCCCACCAGCTTGCGGCGAGGTAAACGCCGTTCATCAGCATGCCGGTCAGCAAGTGCATGACGAACTGGCGCCCCTTGGGCCAGGCGCAATGCAGCGCCAGCAGAGCGAATACCGCCGCGGCGATCAAAAAGCGAAAGGTCAGGAACAGGTTGGGATCGGCATGATCCGCCACCGCCCGCGCGGCGATAAATCCCGTCGACCAAATTAATATCAGGAAAAACGGCGCGATAAATGCCTGACGCCGATCGCGTTTTGCATTGTGGGTTATTTCCATGTCACTACCTGAACAAATGCGATTGATGAATTACTGCCAAGCATACTAACCAATTTAACACTGTCTTAACAGCGTTGGCGCAGCGCTCATACCAACGTACTCGCCCTAATCATCCGAAAATAAGGAGGTTTCAATTTTATATAATTTACAAAGCTTATAATTAACCCCATCAGGTTACATAAATGTAAATTAATTACTACATCCGACGAGGAATATCTCTCCATTAGCCACATTGCCGGGATAATTTCCCTTTGCTAGCCTTCCTGAAGCCACTCAATTAACCGGACTGTCCCATGGCCGAAATCACTGATTTTATGAAGCTGGATATGCGTATCGGCGAAATTATTTCCGTGGAATATAACGACAAGGCGTTAAAGCCCGCCTATAAACTGCGTATTGATTTCGGTGAGGAAATTGGCATTAAAAACAGCTCGGCGCAATTATGCGAGAACTATAAGGAAGATGAACTGCTCGGCAGAAAAGTCATCTCCGTCGTTAATTTCCCCGCCAGACGGGTTGCCGGATTTAAATCCGAAGTGTTGGTACTTGCCGCGGTCACCAGGGATCAAGGCACTGTCTTGCTGAAACCCGATTTCGATGTCGAAATCGGCAGCAAGATTTCATAACCGCCACATCATTCGTGAGGCAACCGAGAAATGCGACAGTTATCCCTGCTTGATGAAGTTAAGAAGGCCTACCAGGAACACCGCTCAGCCTTTATCCCCGGCGACACCATGCAAGAGATTCTGCTGGCGCTGGGCGCACGGCCGGAAGATTTCGCCAAGCTGCAGCAGGTCAGCGGCAATCTGGCGGACGACCCCACGCTGCCTTTCCGCAAGTCCAGAAACGGCCGCTTCTGTTTCGACTTCGATCGCGCCCAAATCGAACGGCTGGAGTTCCAGCCGTTCGTGCTTTCCGTCGAGGAAGACTTCATCCGCTACGATTCTGGCCAGGTCCGCCATTTTCGCGGCATCAACGACGATCTGCAGCTGAATACGGCCTTTCAGGCGCTGATGAAATTCAAAGCCTATGTGATCGACGGCGTAAGCGTGACGCCTCGCGCCCGGCTTAATCAGGATATCAACAAGTTCGTCTGCACCGTATTCAACCTGCGCACCGTCACCACGCCGCATATGCTGGGCGAACCGGCGCTGGAGGGCGTGCACAGCGACGGCGTCGACCACACCATGACAACTTTCCTCGGCTGCGACAACATGACCGCCGACAGCGCCAAGACTTTTATTCACGATATGCGCGAAACCAGCGGCATCAAATTCGATCAGGCCCGGCAAGAGTTGATTCTGGGAGAAATACAGCACCGGCATTTCCTCGACACCCTGCTGATCGTCGACCACGAGCGCAAACACAGCCTCTCGCCGGTGGAAGCGCAGGACAAACGTAAAGATTCGACCCGCGACATGCTGATCTTCTTCACCCGCAAACCGGTCGAAGACGGCCACGTTTCTTTCGCCTACGACTCTTTCAAACCGCATATCGAAATCCCGCTGTCGATAGACATGGTGGCGCGCGCAAGCTGACGCAACGCCCGCAGCGCCTTGCCGGCCGCCGTTATTCATCATGGGCGGCCGGTTCACGCCAGGATAAACGGCGCTGCATTAATCAGGTTTTTATCGCCGAATTATTATATCCTGCCGGACGAAAATTTTTGCGGGCGCTCGCTGCCCTACGCGCCTGTCCTCTGCAGCCAGGCCGTTTATTTCATGAATACAGGCAGTGCCATACCGTTATGACCAAGAAATTATCCTCGAAAGACATTATCGCCCTGGGCTTTATGACCTTCGCCCTGTTTGTCGGCGCCGGCAACATCATTTTCCCACCGCTGGTGGGACTGCAGTCCGGTGAGCATCTGTGGTCGGCCGCCCTCGGCTTTATGGTGACCGCCGTCGCTCTGCCGGTGATCGCCGTGATCGCGCTGGCGCGCGTCGGCGGCAGCATCAGCCTGCTGACCGGCCCAATCGGCCGCCGCGCCGGCCTGCTGCTGGCGACCGTCTGCTACCTGGCGCTTGGCCCGCTGTTCGCTACGCCACGAACCGCCAATGTCTCTTTCGCTCTCGGCATCGCGCCTTTCACCGGCGACGGCGCCCTGCCGCAGTTCATCTATAGCCTGCTGTTCTTTACCCTGGCGATGATCGTCTCGCTGTATCCCGGTCGCCTGCTCGATAACGTCGGTCATATTCTGGCACCGCTGAAAATTCTGGCGCTGGCTGCGCTCGGCATCGCCGCCCTGATCTGGCCCGCCGGCGCGCCGCTCTCCGCCGTCGGCAGCTATCAGGCATCGGCATTTTCCACCGGCTTCGTACAGGGTTATCAAACCATGGATACGCTGTCGGCGTTGATGTTCGGCTCCATTATCGTCACCGCCGCCCGTTCACGCGGCGTCAGCGACAGCGGCCTGCTGCTGCGTTATACCCTGTGGGCCAGCCTGATCGCCGGTGTCGGCCTGACGCTGGTCTATATCTGCATGTTCAAGCTCGGCGCCGGCAGCGGCAGCCTGGTCGGGAGCGGCGCTCAGGATGGCGCAGCGATCCTGCACGCCTATGTGCAGCACACCTTCGGCGATCTGGGCAGCGTCTTTATGGCGGTGCTGATGTTCATCGCTTGCCTGGTGACGGCGGTCGGCATGACCTGCGCCTGCGCGGACTTCTTCTCCCGCTACCTGCCGCTTTCTTATCGCACGCTGGTGGTCCTGCTCGCCCTCTTCGCCATGCTGGTTTCCAACATGGGGCTGACCAATCTGATCCGCGTCTCGCTGCCGGTGTTGACGGCGATCTACCCGCCCTGCATCGCGCTGGTGTTGCTCAGCTTCAGCCAGAACCGCTGGCGCAGCGCCAAACGCGTCTTCGTGCCGGTGATCGCCACCAGCCTGGCGTTCGGCCTGGCCGACGGTCTGAATTCCTCCAGCTTCAGCGGCCTGCTGCCCGCCTGGTTCGACACGCTGCCGCTGGCCGAACAGGGCCTGGTCTGGCTGCAGCCGACGCTGTTGGTGCTGTTGCTGGCGGCGGCTTATGACCGGTTGCGCAGCGCCGAAAGCGCCAACGCCGCGTCGTAAGCGCAGGTTTCGTCCATAAAAAAAGCCGGTCATGATGACCGGCTTTTTTATCGGCTGACGCCAGGCGGCTTACTTCAGCAGCGCCTGCGCCTTGGCCACCACGTTGTCCACGGTGAAGCCAAACTCGGCGAACAGCTGCTCCGCCGGCGCCGACTCACCGAAGGTGGTCATGCCCACGATGGCGCCGTTCAGCCCCACGTACTTGTACCAGTAGTCCGCGATACCCGCTTCCACCGCCACGCGCGCCGTTACCGCCGCCGGCAGCACCGACTCGCGGTACGCCGCATCCTGCTTGTCGAACGCATCGGTCGACGGCATCGACACCACGCGCACCTTGCGGCCCGCCGCGGTCAGCTTGTCCGCCGCTTCCACCGTGATGCCCACTTCGGAGCCGGTGGCGATCAGGATGACGTCCGGCGTGCCCGCGCAGTCTTTCAGCACGTAGCCGCCGCGGTACACGTTCGCCAGCTGCTCTGCGGTGCGCGGCTGCTGGGTCAGGTTCTGGCGCGAGAACACCAGCGTGGTCGGGCCGTCGTTGCGCTCGATGCCGTACTGCCACGCCACCGCCGATTCCACCTGGTCGCACGGGCGCCAGGTGCTCATGTTCGGGGTCACGCGCAGGCTCGCCAGCTGCTCCACCGGCTGGTGGGTCGGGCCGTCTTCGCCCAGACCGATGGAGTCGTGGGTGTAGACGAACACGTTGCGCAGCTTCATCAGCGCCGCCATGCGCACCGCGTTGCGGGCGTATTCCACGAACATCAGGAAGGTCGCCGAGTACGGCAGGAAGCCGCCGTGCAGCGCGATGCCGTTGGTGATGGCGGTCATGCCGAACTCGCGCACGCCGTAATGAATGTAGTTGCCCGCCGGGTCAACGTTCAGCGCTTTCGAGCCGGACCACATGGTCAGGTTGCTCGGCGCCAGGTCGGCGGAGCCGCCCAGGAACTCCGGCAGCACCTTGCCGAACGCTTCCAGCGCGTTCTGCGACGCCTTGCGGCTGGCGATGTTGGCCGGGTTGGCCTGCAGTTTTTCCACGAACGCTTTGGCGTCGGCTTTCCAGTCGGCCGGCAGCTCGCCGTTCATGCGGCGCTTGAACTCGGCAGCCTGCTCCGGGAAGGCCTTGGCGTAGGCGGCGAACTTGTCGTTCCAGGCCGCTTCCTTGGCCTGACCGGCTTCCTTGGCGTCCCACTGGGCGTAGATGTCCTGCGGGATTTCAAAGGCGGCGTATTTCCAGCCCAGCGCTTCGCGGGTGGCGGCCACTTCGGCTGCGCCCAGCGCGGCGCCGTGCACGTCATGGGTACCGGCCTTGTTCGGCGAACCGAAGCCGATAACGGTCTTGCACATCAGCAGCGACGGCTTGTCGGTCACCTTGCGGGCTTCTTCAATCGCCGCCTTGATGGCGTCCGGGTTGTGGCCGTCGACGTTGCGCACCACGTGCCAGCCGTAGGCTTCGAAACGCAGGGCGGTGTCGTCGGTGAACCAGCCGTCGACGTGGCCGTCGATGGAGATGCCGTTGTCATCGTAGAAAGCGGTCAGCTTGCCGAGCTTGAGGGTGCCGGCCAGGGAGCAGACTTCGTGCGAGATACCTTCCATCATGCAGCCGTCGCCCATGAAGGCGTAGGTGTGGTGGTCGACGATGTCGTGGCCAGGGCGGTTGAACTGCGCCGCCAGGGTGCGTTCGGCGATGGCGAAGCCGACGGCGTTGGCGATGCCCTGGCCCAGCGGGCCGGTGGTGGTCTCAACGCCCGGGGTGTAGCCGTACTCCGGGTGGCCCGGGGTTTTGGAATGCAGCTGACGGAAGTTCTCCAGCTCGCGCATCGGCAGGTCGTAGCCGGTGAGGTGCAGGAGGCTGTAAATCAACATGGAGCCGTGGCCGTTGGAGAGCACGAAACGGTCGCGGTCAGCCCAGTGCGGGTTAGTCGGGTTGTGGTTGAGGTAGTCACGCCACAGGACTTCGGCGATGTCCGCCATGCCCATAGGGGCACCCGGGTGGCCGGAATTTGCTTTTTGTACGGCGTCCATGCTGAGTGCGCGGATGGCGTTGGCAAGCTCTTTACGAGAGGACATGTTTTACTCCAGGTCGGATAAAAAAAGCAGTCAAGTTCCCTATTTTCTCAGACTCCACATCACAACGGCAATCCCTAATGCCAAATGAGAGCGAGTTCACCACTTATTAGCACGATTGGACGCTTTTTCGGAATAACACTATTCTCGCCCCGGCTGGCGTACACTAGGCTCTTGCGACAAGATTTCCTCCAAGCAAAATGACTTTTTTACCTTGTTACCTTCACAGGAAGATGGCGTTATGAAGATCCGTACCTCTTTGATTGCGTTGGGCATTGCCACCTTGGCAACCGGCTGTCAAAACCTGAACACCGAAACCTTGATGCAGTCCGGCGCGCAGGCGTTCCAGGCGGCGACCCTGAGCAACAACGACGTTAAGGCCCTGAGTGATAAATCCTGCGCCGAGATGGACAGCAAGGCACAAATCGCGCCAGCCGACAGCACCTACGCCAAGCGCCTCAACAAAATCGCCGCGGCGCTGGGCGACAACATCAACGGCACCCCGGCCAACTACAAGGTCTACGTGACCAAAGACGTCAACGCCTGGGCGATGGCCAACGGCTGCATCCGCGTTTACAGCGGCCTGATGGACATGATGAACGACAACGAAGTGGAAGGCGTGCTGGGCCACGAAATGGGCCACGTGGCGCTGGGCCACACCCGCAAGGCGATGCAGGTGGCTTACGGCACCGTGGCGCTGCGCACCGCGGCGTCCTCCGCCGGCGGCGTCATCGGTTCACTGTCGCAGTCGCAGCTGGCAGACATCGGCGAGAAGCTGGTCAGCGCCCAGTTCTCGCAGAAGCAGGAAAGCGAAGCGGATGATTACTCGTTCGATCTGCTGAAAAAACGCGGCATCGATCCGAACGGTCTGGCCACCAGCTTCGAGAAGCTGGCCCAGATGGAAGCCGGCCGCCAGAGCAGCCTGTTCGACGATCACCCTTCTTCCCAAGCGCGCGCGCAGCACATTCGCGATCGCATCGCCGCAGAGAAATAACCGCAAGAACGCCCGGCGATTGCCGGGCGTTTTTTTCCGTCTCAATACAGCGTTTTCTGCGGCGGCCCGGCGAAGGTCAGCGGCCCGACCTGCTTCATGTCCACCTCTACCACCGACGGCCCCGGGTAGTTGATCGCCTCGGCCAGCACGCCGTTGAACTGTGCCGCTGCGTCCACCTTCCAGGCTTTCAGCCCCATCGCTTCGGCGATCTGGGTGAAGGCCGGCGTGTGCAGCTCGTTGTAATACTGGCGCCCGGCGAAGTACTTGTCCTGAATGCCGCGCATCACGCCATAGCCGCCGTCGTTCATGATCAGCAGGGTGATATTCACCTGTTCCTGCGCCATGGTCGCCAGCTCGCCCAGGCCCAGCGCCAGACCGCCGTCGCCCACCAGCCCCACCACCTTGCGCTGCGGGTTGGCAATCGCGGTGCCGATGGCCATCGGCAGCCCCATGCCGATGGCGCCCGCCAGCGAGTGAATGTTACACAGCGGCGAGATCGCGCGGAACAAACGGCTGCCCCAGACGCTGCCGGAAACGGTGATATCGCGCACCAGCAATCCATCCTGCGGCAGCGCGGCGTCGATGGCGTCATTGAGTTTGGCGTATTCACCGGACTGCTGACGCAGCGCGTTCTCCGCCTGCCGCACCGCTCCGGCGATCTCGGCATCCCACTCGGCGTTGACCTTCTCGCCGGGGGCCAGCCGCGCCGCCAGCGCCGTCAGCAACGCGACGCAGTCACCGTTGACCTGCTCATCGGCCAGGTAATTGCGGTTGGCCGCCGCCGGATCAATGTCGATCTGCACCAGCGGGCGCGGCAGCGGCAGCGTCCAGGTGCGGGTTTCATTACTGCGCAGGCGCGAACCGGCCACCAGCGTCAGATCGCACTGCGTCAGGATCGCTTCGATGCTCGGTGAGTTATGGAACGCCCGTAGGCTACGTGGATGGCTGTCCGGCAGAATGCCGCGCCCGTGGGTGCTGGAGATTACCGCCACGCCGGCGTCCGCCAGCTTGCGCACCGCGTCGCCGCAGGCCAAGGCGCCGCCGCCTAACCACAGCAGCGGACGCTTGGCCTGTTTCAACCGCTGATGCAGCCGCTCCACCGCCGCATCATCCGCCTTCGGCAATGGCGCCGGCGCCAACGGTTCGCTCAGCACCGAACGGGAAACCAGGCTGCTTTGAATATCGATCGGGATCTCGACCGCCACCGGGCCGCAGGGCACGGTTTGCGCATCCAGGATCGCCCGCTGGATCACCGCCACCGCCTGCTCAGGCGAATTGACCCGATAAGCGCGCTTGGAGCAGGCGCGCAGGAAGCCGAGCTGATCGCGGGTTTCATGAATAAAGCCGGCGTCGGCGTCCAGATAGGCTTTCTCTACCTGGCCGGTGATATGCAACAGCGGCGTGTTGGCGTTGAACGCCTCAATCATCGCCCCCACCGCGTTGCCGGCGCCGGCGCCGGTGCTGGTCAACGCCACGCCCAGACCGGAGAAGCGCCCGTGCGCGTCGGCCATGGTGACCGCACCGGCTTCGCCGCGCGCCGGCACGAAACGGATCTTATCGCGCTGCCCCACCGCATCGGCGATCGGCAGATTATGAATCGAAATGATGCCGTACATCGCCGACACCGCGTACTGTTCCAGAGTCCGGGCTATCGCCTCGCCAACCGTGATTTTATCGCTCATCATCTGCCTTCTTAGGGTATTCGTTATTAGGATTATGCGTAGAGGTGTCGGCCTAGTCGCTCCAGCGGTTCACCTGATGGCTCAGCGCCAGATACAGGCTTTTCTGCTGCATGTAGGCCTTGATGCCGTTCAGGCCTTTTTCGCGGCCCAGCCCGCTTTCCTTGAAACCGCCGAACGGCGTGGAAATCGAGAACGTTTTGTAGGTGTTGACCCAGACGGTGCCGGTTTCCAGCCGTTCCGCCAACGCCATCGCCCGCGGGAAATCACGGCTCCAGATGCCGGCCGCCAGGCCGTACACCGAGTCATTGGCCTGTTCAATCAGCCGTTGTTCGTCGTCGAACGGCAGCGCCACCAGCACCGGCCCGAAGATCTCCTCCTGGCAGACGCGAGCGTCGTTGTTCAATCCTTCGATGATGGTCGGCAGGTAATAACTGCCGTTCGCCAACTGCGGATCGGCCGGCGCTTCGCCGCCGATGAGCACCCGGCCGCCCTCCTGCCGCGCCAGCGCCACGTAGTCCGCCACGCTTTGCCGATGTTTGGCGCTGATCAGCGGACCAAGATGCACACCCGGCACCAGCGGGTTGCCGATGCGCAACCCCGCCGTCAGTTCGGTCAAGCGCGCCAGCAACGGCTGATACAGCGAACGATGCACGAACAGCCGCGAACCGGCGATGCACGCCTGGCCGGCGGAGCTGAAAATGCCGTAACAGATGCCGCGCGCCGCCTGTTCCAGATCGGCGTCCTCCAGCACGATGGTCGGCGATTTACCGCCCAGCTCCAGCGACGTGGGGATCAGCTTGTCGGCGGCGATGTGCGCCAAATGGCGCCCGGTGCCGGTACCGCCGGTAAAGGCGATCTTTTTCACCAGCGGATGACGCGCCAACGCCTCGCCGATCACCGAACCTTTGCCCGGCAATACGCTGAGCAACCCGGCCGGCAGACCCGCCTGTTCGAACAGCTCAGCCAGCTTCAGCGCCATCAGGGGCGTGGCTTCGGCCGGTTTGAGCACCACCGCGTTGCCCGCCGCCAGCGCCGGCGCCACCTTCTGCATTTCGCTGGCGATCGGCGAATTCCACGGCGTAATGGCGGCGATCACCCCCATCGGCTGATACTGGCTGAGCGTCATCACCTCGGCGCTACGCGGAGTCGGCAACTCGCCTTCCAACACTTCGCAGGCGGCGGCGAAGTAGCGCGCGGTCGCCGCCGCGCTGGCCACCAGGCCGCGGGTTTCCGCCAGCGGCTTGCCGTTGTCGCGGGTCTGCAGCTCGGCCAACTGCTCCTGCTGCGCCAGGATCAGGTTGCTGACGCGGTAGAGGATCGAGGCGCGCTGATGCGGCACCAACCCGCGCCACTCCGGCGCGCGCCAGGCGCGTTCCGCCGCCTCCACCGCCTCGTTCACGTCCTCGACGTTAGCGGCGCGCAGACGCGCGTTGACGCTGCCGTCGGCCGGGAATACCGAAGTCATCTCTTCGCCACGCCCTTCACGCCAGCGCCCGGCGACAAAAATATTCAATCGTTCCATGCTTCGCTCCTGCCCTTCAGGCAATAAAACCGCCGTCCACCAGACGGCGGCAGGCTTGTACCGCGCTCAGCGCCGCCAGGGTTGATGTTTTGGGATTGCTCGCCAGCGGGGTGCCGCTCAGCTCGATGTGGAACTCGCCAAAATCGCCGCACACCTGCAGACGATGGGTATTGCGCCGGGTGGCGGGATCGACCTGCAGACGCACCCGGGTGGCATCCATCCCCAGGCCGTTGAGCGCAATAGTGGCCGCCACGTTGGCGTTGGCCGGGAACAAACGCGCCGCTTCGCGCGCCGATCCTTCAAAAAATACCTGCGCCTCGCTCACCGCATCGAGGTCGATCAACTGCTCCGCCTTGCTGCCGCGCCAGCTGGCCGGACTTTTGCTGGCCTGGTAGGTCACGCTCTCCAGCCCGCCTTCGCGCGCCGACGCCAACCCGTCCATTCCCGCCACCGCACCGGACAGCACGATCAGCCGCCCTTGATGGCTGCGGCAGGCCTGCTGCAGCCGCTGTTGCAATGCGGCGTCCGCCAGCGCGCCGGTCGAGATCACCGCCAGCGGCCAACCGCGTTGCAGCACCGCTTCGCCGAACTCCGCCACCGCCTGCTGGCTGGCGCACTCCAGCACCAGATCCGGCCGCTGCGAACACTGCTCGGGATGGGTCAGCGCCTGCACCTGCCCGCCGAAGGCCTCGGCGATCGCCGCATGATGAGCTGCGCGCGCCAGGATCCAGCCGACCTCCACGCCTTCCGGCAAACGGGCGATCACTTCCTTCGCCATCGCACCGTAGCCAATCATCATGATCTTCTTCATCTTTTTCGGCCCCTGCTACACATGGCGGTTAAAGCCGCCGGAAACGTCCAGCGCCGCGCCGGTGGTAAAGGAAGCCAGCGGCGAAGCGAGGAACAGCAGCGCCTGCGCCGGCTCCTGCGGTTTGCCGAGGCGCTTCATCGGGATGCCGCGTCGTTCGGCGATCGCCGCCGTCCACTGCTCCCAGCTTTGATCTTTATCGCTGCGCTCTTCGAAACGGCGGCGCCATTGGCCCGACTCCACCATCCCCAACAGGATCGAGTTAACGCGAATGCCTTTGTCCACCAGCTCTTTCGACAGCGTCAGCGTCATGTTGAGCAGCGCGGCGCGTGCCGCCGAGGTGGCGATCATGTGTTCTTCCGGCTGCAGCGCCAGCAGCGAGTTCACGCAAGTGATCGACGCGATCGCCGAACGCTCCAGCGCCGGTAAAAACGCCTGCACCGGGTTAATCACGCCGAACAGCTTCAGCTCGGCTTCATGCAGCCAGGCTTCGCGCGGCGTCTGGTCAAAATGCGCGACGAAGCCCTGGCCGGCGTTGTTGATCAGCAGATCCACGCCGCCGAAATGCGCCGTCACCTGGGCGGCGAACTGCGCCACCTGCTGCGCGTCCAACACGTCACAGCGCAGCGCCAGGATCTCCGCCTGCGGGAAGTCCGCGCGCAGGCTGGCCTCCGCGCCAGCCAGTTTGTCCGGATCGCGGCCGCAGAACGCCACCTTCGCCCCTTCGGCCAGCAGCAGCTTCAGGGTTTCGAAACCGATGCCCGACGAACCGCCGGTCACCACCGCCACTCGATTCTCAAGCTGAAAATTCATCGTTGGATTGCTCCCGTAAAGTCCCGCAGATAGCGGTTGAAACACCCCGGTGCATCGAGGTAGCTGGCGTGGCCGGCGGCGGCGATCAGGCGCAGCGTCGCGTCCTGATCGCGCGCCAGCTCGCCCGCGTTCTCCGGCGGCGTAATGCGATCCTGTTCGCCGCACCACACTTCCAGCGGGCCGCGATAGCACGCCAGATAACGGCCGATATCGTCGTTGGCCAGCATCCAGGCGGCGCGCAGAAAACCGTCGGGATCGAGCTGCTGCATGCCGTTGCGCACCCAGGCGATGTCCTGCGGATCCGCCCCTTCGCGCAGCAACGCCGCCGCCCGCTGCTCGCCGTAGCCGACCGGCCCCAGCGTCTCTATCATTTGTTGGCGCTGGCCGTATACCTGCCGGCGTTTTTCCTCCGGCGCCGTGGCGTACCCCTGCGCCGGATCCGCCAACACCAGCCCGCACAGCCCATCCGGATAGCCGGCGGCGTAGGCGCTGCCGATCAGCGCCCCCAGCGAATGGCCGACGATCAGCGGCTGCACCAGCTGCAGCTCATCAATCAGCGCCGCCAACGCCGCCGCATAACCGGCGGCATCGGCCTGCGGATCCGCCAACGGCAGGCTGCCGCCGTAGCCCGGCGCGTCCCACGCCACCAGACGGTGACTGCCCGTCAGGCCGCTCTCGTTGAACTGCTTGATCCACGAGGCGGATCCGGAGCTGATGCCGTGCAGCAACACTACCGGCCGCCCCTGCCCAGCCTCGCGCCAGCTCAGGGTGTACGCCCCGCAGCGCGCCCGTTGGCGTTGCGCCAGGCCGTTCATCAGTTGCGCTTCACTTTGGACAGCGGGTGATCCGCCGGATAGGTCGGGATCTCCGGCTTGGCGGTGCCGAGCATCACGCACATCAGCGCCTCTTCCTCGCCGTGATTGAACAGGCCGCGATACACCCCCGCCGGCACCGAGATCAGATCGCGCTCTTTCAGCTTGGTCTCGTAATACTCTTCGCCATCCTGGATCATCAGCGTGATGCTGCCTTTCAGCATGAAGAATACTTCCTCCACGTCGTCATGCAGGTGCAGCGGGCCCTCGCACTTCGACGGCAGCACCATGGTGGAAAAGGTGAAGTTGCCCGCCGGAATGGTATTGGCGTCGCTGGCCACGCCGGTGGCACCGGTGCCGATGTAGCGCATCTGCGCACGACGGTATTTCGGATCGAAGTCGGCCTGGAATTTCAGCGCATTCCAGTCGTATTTCCGGCCTTCGAAACGGGCGATGCGCGACTCCACCCAGTTCTCTATCGACAGATCCTGCGGCTTGACGCCGGCTTTGTTCTCAACCTGAGACATGTTGTCACTCCTCTGTTGAATCGATTGGTTAATCAGTACTTTCTCAGCAACGGCAGCAGAATGAGGCAGCCGACGAACGCCATCACCACCAGGAACAGCAGGCCGTTATCCATATTGCCGGTGGCGGCGATCAACGCCCCCATCAGCACCGGCGCCAGCGCGCCGGCAAAATTGCCCAATCCGTTGAAGATGCCGCCGGCGGTGGCGCTGACCTTGCTGCTGGTCGCCTTTGCCAACAGTGCGAAAATATTCGGCGCGCCGGCGCCCCACATAAAGGTGCTGAAGGCCATGGCGGCGATCACGCTGTAAGTGCCCTGCAGATGCAGCACCACTGCCAGGCCGAGACCGGCGCCGCACAGCGACAGGAAGCAGGCCAGCGCGCGGCGATCCAGCTTGTCCGACAGCCAGGCGCCCAGCACTTCGCCGAGCAGCATGGCGATGAACGGCAGCGAAGAGAGGTAACCGGCATGCTCCAGATGAATGCCTTTGCCCTTGATCAGGTAGCTCGGCAGCCAGCCGTTCATGCCCCACAGGTAGGTCAGGAAGGCGATGTTGAACAGGCAAATCATCCAGAAGTGCGGACTGCGCAACAGCTCGCGGCGGTGCTGTTTGCGCTCGGAAACCGCCGGTTTGGCCGCCGCCGCCGGACGCGATACGTTCAGGTGGCGCATGCCGAACAGCACCAGCAGCATCACCGGCAGCGTCAGAAACGCCATAAAGAAGAAGGTCGCCTGCCAGTCGAAGGTATTGAGGATGTACAGGGTAACCGGGAAGCCGAGCGCGGCCCCCAGCGGCGTGCCGAGCAGCCACAGCATGGTGGCGCGCGCCTGCAGCTGCGGCGGGAAGGCCTGGCGAATAATGGCGTAAGCCATCGGCAACAGCGGCCCTTCGGCGATGCCGAGCAGGATGCGCAGCGTCATCATGGCGTGATAGGAACGCACCAGCCCCATCAACACCATCAGCACGCCCCACACCACCATCATGCCAATCAATACTTTAACCGGGTTAAGCCGATCGCCAATGCCGCTGAGTAGCATCGAAGAAATGCCGTACGAGAACAGAAACGCGCTCATCAGCAACCCCAGCCGCGCCGGGTCAAAACCGATGCCCAACGCCTGCTGAAACTCGGCGTCGGAAAACAGCGCAGCGATGCTGATCTTGTCGAAAAACGCCAGCAGCACGCAGGCAAACAGCGCGATCGGCACCGACCAGCGCACCCGCTGCTGCGGATTTTCGGCAACGGTTTCCCCCGCCCGTCCAGCGCGGGCGTCAATGTCTTGAGTAGTCATAAAACGCTCCCGAGGTTCGGGCGTTATTTCAACGCCATCAAAGAAAACTCCGCATCCGCCAGCTGCTGCGGATCCAGCACCCGGCCGCTCGCCAGCCAACGCTTGCCGAGCTTGATGGTGCGCGCATCATTGAACGCCACCATCTGCACCAGCTGCCGATCGGCGTTCAACGTGAAGAACACCTGCGACTGCGGCGTGCGGCGCACCACATGGTGCACGCCGCCGCTCGGCACGCCGAGGATCTGGATATTGGCGTCGTATTGATCCGACCACAGCCAGGCCACGTCGTCATACGGGGCGGCGAAGGCATCGAGCATCGCGCAGGCGGTGCTGATGGCCTGATTTTGCGCGTAGGCCCAGGACTGCAGGCACAGGCCGAGCGTCGGGTGGCGCGCCACGTCGCCGGCGGCGAAGATCGCCGGATGGCTGGTGCGCCCCTGACCGTCGACCACGATGCCGGACTCGATCGCCAACCCGGCGCTGCGCGCCAGTTCGAGATTCAGCTCGACGCCGATCCCCACCACTACCAGATCGAACGCCTGCGGATCGCTGAGTTCGCTGCCGATCCAGGCCGCGCCGTCACGATCTTCCAGCGAGATTTCGCCGCAGCCGCACAACAGCTTGACGCCCTGCTGGCGATGCAGCTCGAGCAACGCCTGTGAGACGTCGGCGCCGACGCTACGCATGCACAGCGCGGGTTGGCGTTCAAACACCGTCACCTCGGCGCCGAGACGGCGCGCAGAAGCGGCGATCTCCAGCCCGATCCAACCGCCGCCGACGATCGCCAGGCGACGGCAGCCCTGCAGCCCCTGCCGCAACCGGGCCGCATCGTCCCAGGAACGCAACGTCATGACGCGCGGGTGCTGCGCCCAGGCGGCGCCCGGCAAACGCGGCCGCCCGCCGGTGGCGATCAGCAACTGCTCGAACTGCAGCCGTTGCCCGTCGCTGAGCGTGACGATTTGATGCTCTGCGTCGATGGATTCGGCGCGTAGCGGGCGGCGCCAGTCGATATTCAGCTCTGCCACCGCCTGTTCGCTGAACAGCCGGCTGAGGGGAGCGGCGGCATCCAGCAGCGCCGCTTTCGACAGCGGCGGCCGCTCGTAAAAATCGTAGGGTTCGTCGCTGACAATCGTCAGCCGGCCGCTGTACCCCCGGTCGCGCAGCGTCTTGGCCGCCCAGCCGCCGGCCTGGCCGCCGCCGACGATGACGATGCCCGCGTGTTCCGGCTGGTTCATAACGCCTCCGCCTTTTTATGCTGGCGGCGCGTGTCGTGATCGATGCCGCCTTCTACCGCCCATTCGGTGAAGGAGACCAGCGAATGCTCTAGCTCACGCGGCTGCCAGTTTTCCGTCAGATAATCGTCGTTGGTGTAGTACTCGAACGCGCCGCCGGTCGGGCTGTTGACGTACCAGAAATAGGCCGAGGAAATCGGGTGACGGCCGGGGCCGATAAAGGTGCTCCACCGCTCTTTGTTCATGGCGATGCCGCCGCCGATCACCTCATGGATATCGCGCACGGTGAACGCCACATGGTTCAGGCCGCGTGGACGATTAGGCAGCTTCAGCAGGAACAGGTTATGGTGGCCGCCGCGCGCCTGGGTACGCAGGAAAACGGCGCGATCGATGTAGCGATCCGATACCTGGAAATCCAACAGCTCGCGGTAGAAACGCTCGGTCGCCGCCAGATCCTCAACGAAGAACACCACGTGGCCGATGTTGATCGGCTGCGCTTGCGAATAGACCGGGCTGGGTTGATCGATGCGGCGCACGTCGCCCCATTGGTTGATCGGCGTGACCGGCACCTCGACCGCCTGCTGGCGGCTGACGACGAAGCGCAGCGTCATGCCGTTAGGATCGAGGCATTCCAGCGCTTCTCCCACCTGACGGAAGCCGGGCATCAGCGCCAAACGCGGCTGCAGGCGCGCCAGATCGGCGGGCGAGGCCACGCCCCAGGTCATGCGGCGCAGGGTGGAACCGCCTTCAAACGCCGCAGGCAGCACCGCGCTTTGCATCGGATGCAGGACGACCCGCGCCCCGCTCAGGGTAGTGAATTCGCGCTGCGGTTCGCCCTCTTGTTGTGCGGCGGGTTGCAGGCCGAAGTCTCGCATGAATTTTTCGCAGGTTGGCAGATCTTCGACGCCAAATTCCAGTTTTTCGATTCCGATTACGCTCATTGTTCAGCCTCACGTTCTCGCTGCATACGTTTTTCAGGCATGATCGAACCCCGGCCCCTGTTTGCTATGGGCCTTATCCCTGCCTGAGTAAAAGAGTCGGTTCTGTCGGTTAGCCGACGTTGGCCTGCGGCGGCGCGCCCAGGAAGCCGGAAATTTTCTCCGCCGCGTCGCGCACTTCCATGCGCAGCCGCTCGCGATCCGCTTTCGGGATCTCATCGGACGGCACCATGATGCTGACCACCGCCTCGACCCGCTGCTCGCGGTTGAAGATCGGGTAGACGATCGAGGAGATGCCGTGGCGGAAGAACGATTCGCCGATCACATAGCCGCGCGCTTTGTCTTGCTGCACCATTTGCCACAGCGTTTCGCGATCCGCCGGGGTGCCCGGCGCATTGCCCGGCAGCTGGGCATCCGGGTAAAGCTGTTCGAACTCGCTGCGGGTGGCGCTGGTCAACAGCATGCGCCCGAGCGAGGTTTGGTGTACCGGCAAGCGGGTGCCGACGCTGACCTGATTGATCTGTGAACCGGCGGCACTGACGCGGGCAATATAGATCACGTCGCGTCCGTCGCGGATCGCCAGATGGCTGCTGCACTGGCTGCGATCGCGCAGCTGCTCGATCACCGGCTGGCCGGCCTGCGCCACGTCCAGCGACGCGATGTATTCAAAGCCGAGGCGCAGCACCTTGATGCCCAGCGCAAAAGTGTTGGTGCGCGGATTGCGCTCCAAAAAGCCCAGATGCTCGAGCGTTTGCACTACGCGGTAGGCGGTGGCCTTCGGCATATCGACCAGACGGTGCAGCTCGGCGAAGGTCATTTCCTTATGCTGCTCGCCAAACGCCAGCAGCAACTGCAACCCGCGATCCAGTCCCGGGATCAGATATTTACATGCTTGCTCGTCCGCCATGTTTCGCTCCTGCGCTGTGCGCCTGCCCAGTGGGCCGTCAGTTGAATACAAAGCCGCCGTTGACCGGCAACAGTTGGCCGGTGACGAAATCCGCCAGCGACGACAGCAGATAAAGCACCGTTCCATTTACATCGTTCGGATGCTGCGCGCCGGCCAGCGCACGCCCCTGCTCATACAGCTGATGACGTTCGGCAGGCACATACTCGGTGGCTTCCACCCGCGTCAGGCCCGGCGCGATGGCGTTAACGCAGATACCCTGCGGGCCAAGCTCGCGCGCCATCGATCGGGTCATCGCGATCACCGCACCTTTGCTGGCGACATAGGCCATCAGGCGCGGCGCGCCCCACAGCGCGGTGTCCGACGCCACGTTGACGATCTTGGCGTGCGGGCTGCGCGCCAGCAGCGGCACCGCCGCCTGGCTCACCAGCCAGGTGCCGCGCACGTTCACCTGCATCACCCGATCCCATAGATCGATATCGTATTCCATCATGGTTTTACCGCCGACGCCGGTCGCCAGCGCCGCGTTGTTCACCAGCCCGTCGATCCCGCCGCCGCCGGCGATCTTATCGAACGCCGAGCGGATCGAATCCGGAGACGCCAGATCGATGGTTTGCGTTTCCACCTGAGCGCCCTGCTCACGCAGCGCGGCGCCGCTCGCCGCCAGCTCATCCGCCAGAATGTCGCACATCACCACCTGCGCGCCGGCGGCGGCAATGGCGGAGGCGAAGCTATAGCCTAGGCCACGCGCCGCGCCGGTGACCACGATGCGTTTACCGTTCAGCAGTCCGTTCACTGCGCCGCCTCTCGCTCGCGCAGCGTCGCCAGCTGTTTCTGCGCTTCTTTCTGCATCAGGCGGCGCAGGCGAGAAAGGCCGACGTCGTGCTGGTACAAATATTCGCGGCCGCGGGCGTTAGGCGCCATGTTTTCAAGCACGATGCGATCCTGCTCGAGCACGTCCCAATGCAATGATTCCAGGCGATTGCGGTACATGAAGCGCCACATGTCGCGCTGCCAGTCTTTGACCTTACGGATGCGCCAGAAGAACACCCGGCAGTGATCCTTGTCTTCCGGCACCACCATGCCGATGATCCAAAAGTGGCCGCCCGGCCCGAAGCGCTTCTTATACGGGATCGACAGGCGCATCCAATACGCGCCGCTGTTGCCAAACTCCACCCAGTCGAAGTTGACGCCGATCTGGCCATTCTTCTTGAAGATAAACCCGCTGTCGGTCGGCTCCAGCCCCATGTCCGCCTTGCGGTCCCCTTCCGCCATCGAGTGCGAGGAAGAGTGCAGGTAGGTGCCGTGCATCGGATCCATCACGTTTTCCAGGGCGTATTGGTAGTTGCAGTTCCAGCTGGCGGTGCACAAGAAGTGGCTGTACGACGCTTCGTCCGCCAGCTCTTGCGGGAAAGTCAGCTCCGCCGGCGCTTCATCCGCCGTCACGCCGAAATAGAGGAACACGGCGCCATAGGCTTCTTTGGCCGGGTAAGAGCGCAAGCATTTTTGGCCCACCAGCGGGCAACGATCCACCGCCGGCACGTCTTTTACCGTCCCGTCGCCGCCGACTTCCACCCCGTGGTACCAGCAGGCGATGCGATCGCCGAGATTCCACCCCATGGAAAGCCGCGCGCCGCGGTGCGGGCAGCGGTCTTCCAACGCGTGGATCTGACCTTCACCGTCGCGCCACACCACGATTTGCTGCTCCAGACGGGTGATGCCGACCGGGTTGTTGCCCACTTCCCAACTGGCCAGCACCGGATACCACATGCCGCGCAATCCCTGGTCAAGATAGTCCTGCAAGCTCTGTTCGGAGGATGTTGTGTTTGCTGTCATTGTCTTCTCCCGGGTGTCGCTCAGAAACCGTTAACGTGAAGGAATTCGCGGAATGTCGCCTCATTCCACGGCTGGCCGCTGCGATCGAACAGACGGCGCTGATTCAACGCGCTGACGATCTGCTCCAGCTCCTCCGCTCCCTGATCGAAGATCGTTTCCAGCGCCGCCACCAGCGCGGTTTCGAAACCGTCCGGCACGCGGGCGCGGTTTTGCCAAACCACGTTGCGGAACTGGCCCGGCTGATGAATTTGACCGTTGCCGCCTTCGCGGGCCGGCGTCACCTGTTGGGTGTCCGGCAGCCAGGGATTGAAATCGGTGATGTGCTGCATGATTACTCCTCCGCGATAAAGGTGATCTGGATTTGGTTGTCGACCACCCGGGTGGGATAGGTTTGCAGATCGCGGCCGCCCGGCTCGCGCAGACATTGGCCGGTGCGCACGTCAAACAGCGCTTCGTGCAACGGACACTCAACCTTGCCGTCATCTACAAACCCTTGGCTGAGCAAGGCATAAGCATGCGGGCAGACGTCTTCCAGCGCGTAGTAGTTACCGTCGAGCAGGTAAACCCCGATCTCTTTTCCTTCCACTTTGCCGGAGAAAGGAAAATCTTCTTTCACCTGAGACACTTCGCACACATTCTTCCAGCTCATTGCTTTTGTCCTCTATCTGATTGTTTCATATATGAAACTCAGTTTCTTATTTAATACAGTCACTATAAGTCTGGCGAAACTTTCGTCAAGCGAGCGGAACGGCAAATGTTAATGAAAGGTTGTTTAAAAATGACAAATGCGGGAAAGATCACGAAATAATGCACCGATATGAAAAACCTATGTCAGTTGTGCGCTCCCCCGCTAATTTATGGCAAAAATTGCATTGATTCCGGCGACGTATTGCGCGTAAAAGTGTTCTCTCACTGTCTCTCACCTCTATTTGATAACAATAAATTTACATAACTTAGCCTGACCCCCCGCGTTTCTGCGCAATGGACTCCGCGGGTAAGTTTACTGCTGCCTGAATTCGTCAACCGCTCACACTGAGGAACGCGCCGTGCAACAACGTCAACGCTGGTTTGGGGTGATCGCCCTGCTGTTTCTGATCGTTATCGCCTATGCCGATCGGGTCAATATCGCCGTGATGTTGGTCAATCCTGACTTCCTGCAACACTTCCAACTCGGCGGCGACCGCGCCCATCAGGGCACGCTGATGACGGTGTTTTTACTCGGCTACGGCCTGTCCGCCATGCTGTTGACGCCGTTTCTGGAAACATTGATGGGTTACCGCCGCGCGCTGACGCTGAGCGTGGTGCTGTGGGCGCTGCTCACCGCCGCCTCGCCGCTGGCGGGATCGCTGATGCTGCTGTGCGTGGTGCGCGCGCTGCTTGGCGTCAGCGAAGGGCCGCTGTTCTCGCTGAAGACCATGTACATCAGCGATCATTTCGCCGCCGACGAGCGCGGCAAGCCCAACGCGGTCAGCGCGCTGGGCGTTTCGTTGGGGCTGGTGCTCGGCTTTCCGCTGGTGAGTTTTTTGATGGCGCATTTCGGCTGGGCGATGTCGTTTCACCTGCTGGCGCTGCTCAACCTGCTGCTGGGGCTGGCACTGGTGCGGCTGTTCGTTCATCCCCTCGCCTGGTCTTCATCCTCGCGCCCCACCGATCCGCAGCCGGTGCTGAGCCGCGTCTGGCACACCTTTGCGCTGGCCTGGCGCACGCCGATGCTCGGCTGGATCCTGCTGATCGAGATCGCCACGCTCAGCTATCTATGGGGCTCCAGCTCCTGGCTGCCGGCGTATCTGACCGATGAAAAGGGCTTCTCCATCAAGCAGATGGGCTGGATGGCCGCGCTGCCTTTCATCGTCAGCATCGCCTCCAAATATCTCGGTGGCGTGTTGCTCGATCGTATCCGCCCTTATCAGGCTCCGCTGATCTTCGTCTGCGGCGGCGCGGCGACCGCGCTGTGCATCTATGGCGTGATGAGCAGCCATCAGCTTGGTTGGATCGCCTTCTTCCTGCTGGCGGCCAATGCCTGTTGGGGCGCGCAAGGCGCGGCGATCCCGACCCTACTGCAACATTATGCGCGGCCGGAGGCGGTCGGCAGCGCCTATGGGCTGATCAACGGCATCGGCAATCTGTTCTCGGCGTTTGTGCCGATGGCGATGGGCATGGTGATGGCCAGCCAGGGTAAGGTGTCTTCAGGCTTTGCGGTGCTGATCGCCTCGCAGCTGCTGACGCTGCTGGCAGGCGGCGCACTGTTTGGCCGCATGTTGCTGGCGCGGCAGATGAAGCGGGCATAACCCCGTTCCCCTCTCCTGCGTAGCGGAAAACCGAATGCTTTAAGTGGGTGCTCAGGGATCTGGACGCCAACAACCAGCAGACGGGGGATATCCCCCGTCGCCGGGTTGCCTTACCGTTCGGATTCGTAAGCCAAAATGGCCGCAACCTCCGTAGTGCCCGATCGGATCCGCAGCTCACACAGCGTGCTGCGGGTTATCCATGCCAGCGATATTACCGTGGCACAAATAACCACCAATTTTAACAGGCTCCGTTTGTTCGGCATCATGCCTTCTTCTCCTTGCCTCGCGGCGGGTAAGAGGCTAACTTAACGTTGTTGGGCGTTAGAGTAGGCCTCGGGTTGATGGATATCACTCGGGGCTTTTCTCTTTGTACCTTTCACGCAGGCTCCAGATACAAAGATCCAGAGCACCCGCGCGCAGTATATTCATCCTCTCCGTTGCCCCCGTTTCTTTTTACTGACTCAGTTTCATTTCTGCGCAGAATTGCGCAAAGGCGTTGCAACAGGCTGAAAATCGCAGTGCGGAGGGCGACAAATGAAATAAAAAAAGCGGCCCCATACGATGGGAGCCGCTTTTTTAGCGAGGAGTGTCCTGGCGTCAGGCGTGTTTCTTCGCCGCCTGCAGGTACAGCATCTCCAGGCCCAGGGTCGCCGCGGCCAGCGCGGTGATCTCGGACTGGTCATAGGCCGGCGCCACTTCTACCACGTCCATGCCGACGATGTTCAGCGACTGCATGCCGCGCACCAGTTTCAGCGCACGATCGGAAGTCAGGCCGCCGATCACCGGCGTGCCGGTGCCCGGTGCAAACGCCGGATCCAGGCAGTCGATGTCGAAGGTCAGGTACACCGGCATATCGCCGACGATGCCTTTGATCTGCGTCAGCAGGTCGTCCACGCTGCGATCGTTCACCTGCGCGGCGTCCAGCACGGTGAAGCCGTTGTCATGGTCGAACTCGGTGCGAATGCCGATCTGTACTGAGTGATGCGGATCGATCAGGCCTTCGTTCGGCGCATGGTAGAACATGGTGCCGTGATCGAACTTGCTGCCGTTGGCGTAGGTATCGGTATGGGCGTCGAAGTGTACCAGCGCCAGTTTGCCGAAATGCTTGGCGTGCGCGCGCAGCAGCGGCAGGGTGACGAAGTGGTCGCCACCGAACGAGAGCATGCGCTTACCGGCCTTCAGCAGTTTCTCCGCGTGCGCCTGCAGCTTGTCGCTCATGTCCTGCGCATCGCCGAAGTTGAACACGATGTCGCCGCAGTCAACCACGTTCAGACGATCGCGCAGATCGAAGCTCCACGGCCAGCGGTTGCCTTCCCAGGCCAGGTTGGTGGATACCTGACGAATAGCCGCCGGGCCGTGACGGCCACCGGCGCGACCGGAGGTCGCCATGTCAAACGGAATGCCGGTGATGACCCACTCTGCATCGCTGTCGTAAGGCATGAAGTTCAGCGGAAAGCGCAGGAAACCAAAGGCGTTGGACACTAATGAATTATCGGACTGATGGCCTAAGGTGCTCATAGTAAACCCTCGTAGTTCAACAAGTTGCCGGGCGCAGATGCCGGGCCGTTACAAAAAAAAATCCCTCCCGCGTCGTTAGCCCGACGAGGAAGGGATTGATACCCTGGATAATTGGAGTTGCATCAAGAAGGCCAGGGCGGGAATCCCCAGGAACTTACTCAAGTAAGTGACTGGGATGAACGCACGCCGCCAACACAGAGGCAACTTCAAGTATGACGGGTAATTCGATGTTTGTTTCGGTATTGCCGATAAGGCGGATTATCACCGTATTTTGTCCGCGCTTCAAGCACGCAAATGATCCTGGCCGCTCGTCGTTAGCAAGTATAGAAGAACGCCGTCCAACTGCAGATGCTCATCGCGCGTTTACGTTGACCAACACCGGCTGTGGGCGGTAGCGGGTCGGGAAACGCTGCTCAAGCTGCTTGATTTTCGGCAGGTCGTTAATCCGAATATAAGGCGCATCGGGGTGATCGGTTAAAAAATTCTGGTGATACGCTTCCGCCGAATAGAAGTGAGCGTTGCTTTCGATACGGGTCATCAACGGCCGCTCAAAACTGCGGCTTGCCTGCAGCTGGGCCAGATAAGCGCTGGCGATCCGCTGTTGTGCGGCACTTTGCGGAAAGATAGCCGAGCGGTACTGGGTGCCGCTATCCGGCCCCTGCCGATTGAGTTCGGTAGGATCGTGCACCACCGAGAAAAATATCTGCAATAGCGCGCCATAGGAAACCTGCGTCGGATCAAAGGTCACCGCCACAGATTCTGCGTGACCGGTCATTCCTGTGCTGACGTTGTCATAATTCGCCGTTTTCGCTGCCCCGCCGGCATAACCAGAAACCGCACCGGTCACGCCTTTCACATGCTGAAAAACCCCCTGTACGCCCCAAAAGCAGCCACCGGCGAAAATGGCGGTTTCACTGTGCGAGGCATTTGCGGGTTCATCTATCGTCGGAGCGGGCAGCGTTACCGCCGCCGCCTCACCGCCCAGCGCCCACGCATTTCCCTGTCAAAGGATCATGCCGCTTAGGGCCATCGCGCCGGCGACGGTGCAAGCGCTCAGCAGCGAGTTAAACCTGTTTGCGCGTTTCATTCTGCCCCCTGGATTAGCCGAAGGTGAAAGCATAGGCCGACACACCGGCCCGCTCGAATTCAATGCTGAAGGTATGCTCTCCCGCCCCGTCGGTTTGACGAATCAGTTGGTAAAGCCGTTGATCGGTTATCACGCCACTGCCATCCGGCGCCACATCGACACCATGCATTTCACCCGGCGCTTTGCCATCCAACGTGACTTTGAACGCGATCGGCTGCCCCGTCGCGGCTGGGCCCAGCACTAAATGCAGATCGCGAGCGTGAAAGCGATAGACGATACGCCCGTCAGGCGTGTTCAGCGTGGCGCGTTCTGCCCCGATGGTCCAATTGCCCGCCAGCGCCCAGTGGTTCAGCGACAACAGGGGCGAGGCCGCATAGTCAGCGGCGCTATCCTGAACGGCAGGCGCCGAAGCGAAGTTTTCGGCACGTTGATATCCCAGGTAGGTTTCCGGCGAGATATCCGTCTGGCGACTGGCGGCCTGCTCCACGCCCTGCCCATGCACCTGACTGATAGCGGTGCTGGTGTCTTTTCCTCCCGCCAGTCTCAACAGCGTCTGAATTACGCGCTCAGACTGCGTATAATCGCCCTCACCAAAATGTTGGTAGCGTATGCGCCCGTTGGCGTCGATGAAATAGTGCGCAGGCCAATACTGGTTGTTGAACGCCTGCCAAATGCGATAGTTGTTATCGATGGCTATCGGATAATCGATACCGAGTTTTTTAGCCTCTTTAGCAACGTTAGCGGTATCTCTTTCGAAGGCAAACTCCGGGGCATGTACGCCGATCACCACCAGCCCCTGGTCACGGTATTTTTCCGCCCAGGCTTTCACGTAAGGCAGAGAACGCAGACAGTTGATGCAGGAGTAGGTCCAAAAGTCTACCAGCACCACCTTGCCGCGCAGCGCTTCGGCCTGCAGCGGCGGTGAGTTCAGCCACTGCACCGCCCCCGACAGCGAAGGCATTTCCCCCAGTTCGGCCAGCGCCGGAGCGGCGTCGGCCGTCGTTTGCAGCGCCGCCGGTCGGCTCGCCGGGTTAAACGCCTGCACCAGCCGCTGCTCGATACCGCCGCCAGATGCGGTGGAAATCCGCGCCAGCACGCCGGTGTCCAGGCCGAATGCAATCGCCGCCACGCCGAGTAACATGGCCACTCCCAAACCGCGGCGTATCCATTCGCCGGCGCCCAGCGAACGCTTCATGGCGCTAAAGACCTTGCCGCCGATCAACAGCGCCAACGCCAGTGACGTAGCGGCGCCGGCGGCATAGGCCAACAGCAGCAACGTCGAACCGACATTGGCGCCCTGCAGCGCCGCGCCGGTGAGCACCAGGCCCAGGATCGGCCCGGCGCAGGGCGCCCAAAGCAAGCCGGTGGCAACGCCCAACAGCAACGATGAACCCACTGAATTCTGTTTGTCCGCTGCAACCCGATCCGATAACCGATTACCGGCGGAGACCAACGGTCGCATTACGCGTTCGGCAAGCGCTGGAAACAGCAGCGTAACGCCAAACAGCGCCATCAGAAACAGCGCCAGCCAGCGGCCATATTGATTGACGGCGACCACCCAGCCCCCGCCGACGGCAGCCAGCGTGGCGAACAAAGCGAAGGTCAGCGCCATGCCAACCAACAACGGCAAACCGGAACGCAAGAACGGACGGTCTGCGCGTGCAAAAACGAACGGCAGCACCGGCAAAATGCACGGGCTGGCGATGGTCAAAATGCCGCCTAAGTAAGCCAGTATCAGGATCCACATATCGTTCTCTCCGCTATGCCGCCCGCGGCGTAAATTGTAAGGCAGCCCCGTTCATGCAGTAACGCAGCCCGGTCGGTGGTGGGCCGTCGTCGAATACGTGCCCCAAATGCCCACCGCAGCGCCGGCAGTGCACCTCATCTCGCACCATGCCAAACGAGAGATCTCGACGCTGGGCGACGGCGTGCTCGAGGGGCCGATAAAAGCTCGGCCAACCGGTGTGGCTGTCAAACTTGGTATCAGAAGAAAACAGCGGCAGGCCACATCCGGCGCACGAGAATATCCCTGCGCGGTGTTCGTCGTTCAATGGGCTGCTATAGGGCGCTTCGGTCCCCTGTTCGCGCAGAATATGATATTGCGCGCCGGTCAGGCGCTGACGCCACTGTTGGTCGCTGTAATTGACTGCAAATTGCTCCGGCGCCCCCGCATTCGCTTGCAGCAAAGGCCGCCATCCCAACGCCAGCAGCGCGGATAAACCGCCGCCGGCCAGAATAAATCGCCGTCTGTTGATCATCATGACCTTCTCCGCATCCAACTACTGCAAAGCCGATAAAGACAACCTATAAAGAAAGTGTTGACCAAGTCCTCACGGGAAGTTAACAAATTTGTGATAACTGATTAGCGGGGAGGGGCGGTGTGAAGGGTACGCGTTGAAAAAAAACGGGCGCTTCGCCAGCGCCCGTTTTTTCCTTACGAAATTACTCGTCTTCCAGATACGTGTAGCCGTACAGACCAGCTTCAAACTCTTCCAGGAACTGCGCCTGCAGCTCGCCGTCCAGATCGGTTTCTTTCACCTGATCGCGGAACTTGGACAACAGCGCGCTCGGATCGAGCTGCACATACTCCAGCATATCCGCCACGGTGTCGCCCTCGTCGGACAGCTCGGTCTCAACGCTGCCGTCCGGGAACACGTACACGTCAACCGAGGCGGTGTCGCCAAACAGGTTGTGCATGTTGCCGAGGATCTCCTGGTACGCGCCGACCATAAAGAAGCCCAACGCCGGCGGGTTCTCCGGATCGTACGGCGGCATCGGCATGGTGGTCGCCACGCCGTCGCCGTCGACGTAATGGTCGATGGTGCCGTCGGAGTCGCAGGTGATGTCGAGCAGCACCGCGCGGCCTTCCGGCGGCTTATCCAACCCTTCCAGCGGCAGCACCGGGAACAACTGATCGATACCCCAGGCATCCGGCATCGACTGGAACAGCGAGAAGTTGACGTAGAACTTGTCGGCCATACGCTCTTGCAGTTCGTCGATGATCGGACGGTGCGCGCGGTTGCTCGGATCGAGCTGCTGCTGAATCTTGTTGCAGATGTTCAGATACAGCTGTTCGGCCCAGGCGCGCTTGGTCAGATCCAGCATGCCGTGCGCATATTGGGTATGCACGTCGTGCAGATCCATCTGGCTGTCGTGCAGCCATTCGCGCAGCGAGCGGCGGTTCTCCGGCTCGTTCATTTCCAGCCAGGTTTCCCACATGCTTTCCAGCGCGCGCGGCGCGTCGGCTTCCGGCGGCAGCGGTTCGCTGAACTCATTGCGCTCAACGCCGATCACGTTGGAGACCAGCACCGTGTGGTGCGCGGTTACCGCGCGGCCAGACTCGGTGATCACCGTCGGGTGCGGCAGGCCGTGTTCGTTACAGGCGTCGCCGATGCCCCAAATCACGTTGTTGGCGTATTCGTTCAGCCCGTAGTTCACCGAGCAGTCGGACTGCGAACGGGTGCCTTCGTAGTCGACGCCCAAACCGCCGCCCACGTCGAAGCACTGAATGTTGACGCCCAATTTGTGCAGCTCAACGTAGAAGCGCGCCGATTCGCGCACGCCGGTGGCGATATCGCGGATGTTGGCCAGCTGCGAGCCCAGGTGGAAGTGCAGCAACTGCAGGCTGTCGAGACGGCCCGCTTCACGCAGGGTCTCCACCAGCTTCAGCACCTGCACTGCCGCCAGACCGAACTTGGATTTTTCGCCGCCGCTCGACTGCCATTTGCCGGAGCCTTGCGATGCCAGGCGCGCCCGCACGCCCAGACGCGGTATGACGTTCAACCGTTCGGCCTCTTCCAGCACCAGGTTGATCTCGGACATCTTCTCGATCACCAGGTACACCTTGTGCCCCAGTTTTTCCCCGATCAGCGCCAGGCGAATGTATTCACGATCTTTATAGCCGTTACAGACAATCACCGAGCGGGTCATGCCGGCATGCGCCAGCACCGCCATCAGCTCGGCCTTGGAGCCGGCTTCCAGCCCCAGCGGTTCGCCGGAGTTCACCAGCGACTCAATCACGCGGCGATGTTGGTTCACCTTGATCGGGTACACCAGGAAATAGCCGCCCTGGTAACCGAAGGACTCACGCGCGCGTTTGAACGCGGCGTTGATCGAACGCAAGCGATGCTGAAGGATCTGCGGGAAGCAGAACAGCGCCGGCAGACGCTGGCCGTCTTTCTGGCGCTCTTTCACCAGTTCTGCCAGATCGACACGTGCCTGTGGGACATCCGGATCCGGGCACACGCTGATATGGCCCAGCTCGTTCACGTCATAGTAATTGTTGCCCCAGTAGGCGACGTTATAAGTGCGCAGCATCTTGCTGGCATTACGATCATTCATGGCAACCTCCTGCATGGAGCGCAAAGATAAAGACTCGCCCGCAACCGGCGGGCGGTGAATCAACAGATCATCAGACATGGTTCGCCTCACATTCCGTACTGACGAAACCGTCAGCCACTATCGCAGCTACAACCCGCGAGAACAACCCAACAAGCCGCGCTGGCGGCAGCGAAGAGAACTGCCGTTCGCGGTCAGCGATCGGTTTATCACTCATATAATTGTAAGACACCCTGTTCAAACCTCGTGAATCGGGCCAAGAAACATCCCACAGGAAGGCTGCAGGCTACCCTTGTTCAGTTCTTCAGACGACCGTTAGCCGGCCCGAGAATCCTGAGTAGCGGCCAAGTGTTTATCGCACCTGGTAAGTGACAGAGAGACAAGACGGGAAATAGCAGAAGAATGTGCGCCAGAACGGCACTGCTGTTGGGAACCAACAACCGGTAGACAACGGATCATTAATCCAACCACCTCCACGCGCGTCGTTCGGAGTGAACGACCAAGCCTCTAAAATAGTGTAAGAACGTGACCGTTCGATGAAGCGGCGGCGCTCACGGCGAACGCCTGCGACGGATAATAGCGCAACGCCGGCGAATGCAAAGCGGAAGTTTATCGCACCTTCCCCACGTCAGATCGCCGTACTGTGCAGCAAATGAACCGCGCGCGCAGTTTATACCGGTAAGCAGGTGAAAAAGCAAAATGAAAATTCGCCGAAAACTGTTTCAAGCGATGAAAATGGCGCCAACCGGTTTGCGCAAAAGAGCGAAAGCGCAAAAAATTACTGGCAATCTGGCTAAACCCTGACCTAAAATAGACGTCCAGATGTTAATCCATCTATACTGGTTAACTGATAAACTGCTTAACGGCTTTGCCTGAGGGGCGTTGCAGGATGCATCTCGCGCCATCAGCGGAAGACCCTTCGCTTCGATGCCGGATCTCCAGCGCTGTGCAGTAATTTCTAACCCGTCTTATGCAAGGTAAAGAACACAATGGCTAAACACCTATTCACGTCCGAATCCGTCTCCGAAGGACATCCCGATAAAATCGCCGATCAGATCTCCGATGCCGTCCTCGACGCCATCCTGGAGCAGGATCCAAAAGCGCGCGTCGCCTGCGAAACCTACGTGAAAACCGGTATGGTGCTGGTCGGCGGTGAAATCACCACCAGCGCCTGGGTCGATATCGAAGAGATCACCCGCCAGACCGTGCGCGAAATCGGCTACGTTCATTCGGACATGGGCTTTGACGCCAACTCCTGCGCAGTATTGAGCGCCATCGGCAAGCAATCCCCGGATATCAATCAGGGCGTTGACCGTACCGATCCTCTCGAGCAGGGTGCCGGCGATCAGGGCTTGATGTTTGGCTACGCCACCAACGAAACCGACGTGCTGATGCCAGCGCCTGTCACCTACGCGCACCGTCTGGTGCAGCGCCAGTCCGAAGTGCGTAAAAACGGCACCCTGCCGTGGCTGCGCCCGGACGCGAAGAGCCAGGTGACCTTCCAGTACGACGACGGCAAAATTGTCGGCATCGACGCCGTGGTTCTGTCCACCCAGCACTCCGAAGACATCTCGCTGAAAGATCTGCAGGAAGCGGTGATGGAAGAGATCATCAAGCCGGTACTGCCGGCGGAATGGCTGACGGCGGGCACCAAATACCACATCAACCCGACCGGCCGTTTCGTTATCGGCGGCCCGATGGGCGATTGCGGCCTGACCGGCCGTAAGATCATCGTCGATACCTACGGCGGCATGGCACGCCACGGCGGCGGTGCCTTCTCCGGTAAGGATCCGTCCAAGGTTGACCGTTCGGCCGCTTACGCGGCGCGCTACGTGGCGAAAAACATCGTCGCCGCCGGCCTGGCCGATCGCTGCGAGATCCAGGTTTCTTACGCTATCGGCGTAGCGGAACCGACTTCCATCATGGTGGAAACCTTCGGTACCGAGAAAGTGCCAACCGAACAGCTGACGCTGCTGGTGCGCGAATTCTTCGATCTGCGCCCATACGGCCTGATCCAGATGATGGATCTGCTGCAGCCGATCTACCGCGAAACCGCCGCCTACGGCCACTTCGGCCGCGAGCACTTCCCGTGGGAAGCGACCGACAAAGCTGAGTTGCTGCGCGATGCCGCCGGCCTGAAATAAGCTCCGGTATCAACATGAAAACGGCGAGCCTTGGCTCGCCGTTTTTTTTGAATGGATGGGTGCTCATGGATCAACGCATCGACTGCCGGCCGGCGGAGGCAAAACCCCCGCCGCCGGGTTGCCTTACCGTTCGGATTCGTAAGCCAAAATGGCCGCAACCTCCGAAGTGCCCGATCGGATCCGCAGCTCACACAGCGTGCTGCGGGTTATCCATGCCAGTGATATTACCGTGGCACAAATAACCACCAATTTTAACAGGCTCCGTTTGTTCGGCATCATGCCTTCTTCTCCTTGCCTCGCGGCGGGTAAGAGGCTAACTTAACGTTGTCGTGCGTTAGAGTAGGCCTCGGGTTGATGGATATCGACTCGGGGCTTTTCTCTTTGTCTCTTTCGCACGGGCTCCAGAGACAAAGATCCAGAGCACCCGCCCGCAGTATATTCATCTCACCGCCACGCCTCGTGTTCCTTTTCGCACGCAATATCGTTTTTGCGCAACCGCTCGCAGCGCCTTGCAACATCCTGAAAAAATAAAAAAAGGCTCAGCGACGCTGAGCCTTTGATGGCAGAAAAAGCACGGCGAGACGCCGATTACGACGTCTGCTTACGCAACAGATAAACGAAGTACGGCGCACCGATAAAGGTCGCCAATAACCCGGCGGGGATCTGGTACGGGAACAGCAGCATCCTCCCGCACCAGTCGGCAAACACCATCAGCAAGCCGCCCAGCAGCGCGGCGATCACCATCTGCGGCAGCGCACGGCGGAAGCCCAGCATGCGCGCCATATGCGGTGCCATCAGCCCGACAAAGCTCAGCGGCCCCACGGTCAGGGTCGCCATAGCGGTCAGCGTGGCGGCCAGCAACAGGATGGTCAATCGCGCAGGCGTCAAGGCGATCCCCACCGAACGAGCGGTAGCGCCGCCGAGCGGCAGAATGGTCAGCCAGCGGCGGCACAGCGGCGCCAATATCATCAATCCGGCGGCGATCAGCGCGGTGCGCAGCGCCTGCGCCGGCTCCACCGAATAGGTTGAACCGGAGAGCCAGGTCAGCAAGCCCCCCATACGCGGATCGCCGCTGGCCAGCAGCAGGAAGATGACGGTAGTAAAAGCCGTGCTGAGCGCGATGCCGGCCAGCAGCATCCGTTCGGTCGAGAAACCGCCGCGGCCAGCGGCGATCATGATGATCAGCAGCGTCGCGGCCGCCCCCAGACTGCCGGCGGGCAACAGCCAAACGAAGGCGTCGCCCGGCACCATAAACAACATCATCACGACGCCAAAAGCGGCGCCGGAACTGATGCCCAACACTTCCGGGCTGGCCATCGGGTTGCCGGTCAGTTTCTGAATCAGCGTGCCGGCGACCGCCAGCATCATGCCCGCGGCCAGCGCCGACAGCACCCGCGGCCAGCGCCACGGCAGCAGGGAGTCCAGTTCCGCCCCCTGGCTCCAGTGCCAGCCGCCGGCATTTTTGCCCAGCATCAGTGCCAGCGTCAGGCCAATCAGCAACACGATGCCGGCCAGGCCAATCCAGCCCGCCAGATGCCCGCGTTCGGCAGGCACCTTGTCGCCCAGGTTCATCGGTGGCGGCGTGGCGGCGCTGCGCAAACGCGGCAACAGCCACAGCAGCAGCGGCGCGCCGAACAACGCGGTGGCCGCACCGGTCGGGATTTCACGCCACACCTGCGTCACCCCGATCATCACCTGATCGGTCAACCACAGCAACAGCGCCCCCAGCAGCGGCGCCAGCATCATGCGGTGCGCCAGACGACGGGCGCCCAGCATCTTCGCCATCAGCGGCGCGAACAGGCCGATAAAGCCGATAACGCCCACCGCGCTCACCAACATGGCGCTGAAGATAATGGCCAACCCGAGAGCGCAGAAACGCGCCATCGACAGCCCCAGCCCCAGGTTGCGCGCCACGCCGTCGTCCAGCCCCAGCAGCGTCAGCGGGCGCAGCAACAGCGCCGCCAGCGCGCCGGCCACCAGCAAGCGCGGCAGGATAAACTGTACCGCGCTCCAGTCCTGTTGGTTCAACGCACCGGTGCCCCACAGGAACATGCCCTGCAGCTGATCGTAATTAAACAGCGCCAACAGGCTGTTGACTGCGCCGCAGTACAGCCCCAGCACCAGACCGGCCAGAATCAGCGTAACCGGCGACATACGCTTGCCCCAGGCGACGCCGAACACCAGTCCTCCCACCACGACCGCCCCCACCATAGCGGCCAGTTGCCGGGTGAATTCGCCCCCCGGCAGCACCCACAGCGTGGCGATGGTCAAGCCGAGCTGCGCGCCGGCGGCAACGCCGAGCGTCGACGGCTCCGCCAACGGGTTGCGCAACACCTGCTGGAACAGGACGCCGACCAGCCCCAGACCGGCGCCGGCCAACAGCGACACCGTCAACCGCGGCAGCAGACTGTAATGGAACAGCATTTGCCGCACATCGTCGATGTCCGGCGCGCTGAGCGCCTGCGCCCATTGCGCCGGTGGCAATTGCTGCATCAGGTTGTATATCGTCAGGCCACCTGACGCCGCCAGCAACAGCAGGATCAGCGTCAGCGGTAATTTCCGGATGCCCGAATTCATGACGCCCTCTCCTGGGCCTGCGCCAACAGGCGGCAAAAGCGCATCGTCGACAGCGTGGCGCCGTAGAACCACACCGCCGGCACCTGCCGCAGCTGGTTTTGCCGCACGAAGGGCAACGACTGCCACAGCGGCGTCGCGCTGACCTTGTCCATCATCGCCTGATTACCGTGGTCGAGATAAATGACCCGGGCGTTACGCACCGAGGCCAACCGTTCAATCCCCACTACCGCCGTGCCCCAGAAGTCGGTTTGCTCCTGCCAGGCATTGCGAATGCCCAGTTGATCCATCGCTTCCTGGAACAGGCTTTTCTGGCCGATGATCAACGCATGGCGCGTGTCGATCAGGGAAAACAACAGCAGCGGTTGCCGGGTGTAGCTTTGCAGACGCTGACGTGCGTCCTGCATAAAGCGGTCGAACTGCGCCAGGTGATTTGCCGCCCGGCTTTCTATGCCCAACCGCTGCCCCAACGCCAGCAGCGACTGGCGGGCCACGGTCAGCGGTTTGCCGCTGCCGTCGTTGAAGCCGAAGCTCATGGTTGGCGCGATGGGCTGGATTTTTCGCGGTGTCGGGCCATAGCCTTGCGACAGCAACACCAGCGAAGGCTGGAGCTGCTGCAACAGTTCGAGGTTAGGCTCGGTGCGCTGCCCGACGTCGACCACCGTCGCCGGCAGCTTCGGCTCCGCCACCCACAGGTTGTAGTTATGGACATCGGCCACCGCCAGCGGCGTCACGCCCAATGCCAACAGCAGCTCGATCGGCAGCCATTCCAGCGCCGCAACGCGCGCGATATCCGGCGGCGCATCTGCCGCTCGACCGGGCAACGAGCCCAACAGCGGCGACAACGCCAACGCCATCAGCAGACGGCGGCGCAGTGGATCGTGAGAAGATGTGAATGCAGAAGACATCAGTAGACAAAACTCACCGGCGCGCCGCCGCTCGGGTGCGGCAACGTGCCCATAGGAATACCGTAAATTTGCTCCAGCACCGGCCCCTGCATCAATTCCAGCGGGCCGCCCTGGGCGATCATTTCACCGCCGCGCAGCGCCACCAAATGGTCACAGTAGCGCGCCGCCATGTTGATGTCGTGCAGCACGGCGATCACCGTGAGATCGCGTTCGCGGCTCAAGCGCTGGATCAGCGCCAACACGTCGACCTGGTGCGCGATGTCCAGCGCCGAGGTCGGTTCGTCGAGCAGCAGGCAGCGGCTGTCCTGCGCCACCATCATCGCCAGCCAGGCGCGTTGGCGCTCGCCGCCGGACAGGCTGTCCACCAGCCGATTGGCGAACGGCTTCAAGCCCACCAGCGCGATGGCCTCTTCCACCTGTTGACGATCGTTGGCACCAAAACGCCCCAGCGCGCCATGCCACGGATAACGGCCGACGGCCACCAGCTCGCGCACCGTCATGCCTTCCGCCGCCGGCAACTGCTGCGGCAGGTAGGCCACCTGGCGGGCGAAAGACTTGCTGTCCCACTGCGCCAACGGCTGCTGATTGAGCAATACCTGGCCGTCGCTGGGCGCATGGTGCCGCCCGAGCAGTTTCAACAAAGTGGATTTACCGGAACCGTTATGGCCGATCAGGCCGCAGACTTTGCCCTGGGGAAAACCGAGCGACAGCGGTTGCAACAGCACCCGACCGGGGACGGCGAAGCTGGCGTTATCCAGCGCGAAGGTCGCGCCGGGATTAAGAAGTTTGTCCTGCATAGATCCTGCTTTGTCCGGGGCGACACGGCGCCGCCCCGGCTATCCGGTTAGAAACGGAAGGTTGCGGTGGCGACCACCTGGCGTTCTGCGCCCCAATAGCAGGCGTAGTCGCTGTAGCAGCTCGACACGTAGGTCTTGTCGAACAGGTTATTGATGTTAACGCCCACGGATGAGCCCGGCAGGCCAAAGCGCGCCAGATCGTATTTAATGGTAGCGTCCACCAGCGTGTAGTCCGGTACTTTGAAGGCGGAGTTATCGCTGTTGAAGCTCGAGCTGGAGCCGACGTAGCGCACACCGGAGCCCAACGTCAGGCCGCTCAACGCCGTTTCGTGGAAGGTGTAATCCGCCCACAGCGAAGCCAAGTGTTTCGGCATCTCGACGGTCGGTTTACCCTGATAGGTATTGTCCTTGGTGTACTTCGCATCGGTATAGGTATAGGAGGCGATCAGGTTGACGTTGGCGTTCAACGCCGCCTTGGCTTCCAACTCCACGCCGCGCGAACGGATCTCGCCGCTCTGCACGCTGAACTGCGGATTGGCCGGATCCGGCGTCAGATTATTGCTTTTGGTCAGCTGATACAGGGCGCCGGTCAGCACGATCGGGCGATCCTTCGGCACGTATTTCACGCCGGCTTCATACTGCTTGCCGATAGAAGGCTTGAAGGTGCTGCCTCCGCGGGTTGTACCCAAATTCGGCTCAAACGACTCGCTGTAGCTGAAATACGGCGTCACGCCATTGTCGAACAGGTAGTTCAGACCGCCGCGCCAGGTAAACTGCCGGTCGGTTTGCTGATCCGTCAAATTCGTATCACGATTGTAAGCGGAGGTCTTCGCCCAGTCATAGCGACCGCCCAGCGTCAACAGCCACTGGTTCCACTCCCCTTGTTCCTGCACATACAGGCCGGTTTGCTCCTGACGGTTCAGGTAATGGTAGGGGAAGTTGATGTTGACAGCGTCATTTCCGTATTGCGGATTGGTCATACTAAGACCTTCCGCAGAACCATATGCGGCATTGATATCGTTACGCATGCGCGAGTAATCCACCCCAAACAATAGGGTGTGATCAACCTGTCCCGTTTTCACCTTCGCCTGCGCCTGGGTATCTACGGAGAAATTGTTCAGGTGTTCCTTCGATTGAACATAGAGGCGATTGATCGTCGTCGGCGATGACAAACCATATCCATAAATGCTCTTCATATCGGTGTCCAGCTGCATATAGCGCAGATTCTGGCGCACCGCCCAGGTATCGTTGAAGGCGTGTTCGAAGCTGTAGCCGATCATCCGTTGTTTGCGGGACATGTAGTTGCTGGCTTCGCCCTCGTTGAAATCGGTCGGCAGTTTGCTGCCATCCGGCAACGGTATCAGCGTCCCCTGTTTCGGCAACCAGCCGTAAAAGCCGGTATAAGGATCGTTTTGAATGTTGGCCAACAGCGTGAGGTTGGTTTTGTCATCTGGACGCCAGCTAAAGGATGGCGCGATCGCATAGCGCTTCTCTTTGCTCATGGTCTGCTGCGTATCGCTGTCTTTCGCCAGGCCGGTCAGACGGTAGGAATAGATGCCCTGATCGTCCAGCGCGTCGCTGAAATCGAAGCCAGTCTGGAACAGGTTATCGGTGCCCATCTTGAACTGGATTTCGCGCAGCGGTTCGGTGGTTGGCCGTTTGCTGACCATGGCGACCAAACCGCCCGGGTTGCTTTTGCCGTACAGCACCGAAACCGGGCCGCGCAGCAGCTCGGCTCGCTCAAGGAAATAAGGATCGATGGACGCTTCGCTGTAGTTGTTGCCCAGCAACCGCAGGCCATCCAGATACTGGGTGGTGTTGGTGGCCGGGAAGCCGCGGATCGCCACCGCGTCATAGGTGGTGGAGCTGCCGCGGCTGGCGAATACGCCCGGCGCATAGGCCAGCGCGCCTTTCACCGTATCCGGCTGGCGCATGTCCATCTCTTCACGCGTCACCACGGAAACGGACTGCGGGTTCTTCTCGATCGGCGTATCGGTTTTGGTGCCGGTGGCGCTGCGTTTGGCGACATAGGTACCGACCGGCCCCCAGGCGCTTTCCTGCTGGGCGGTATTGCTGCCGCCCACAACGGTAATCGTGTCTTCCTTGGCGGCCGGCTTGGCATCGGCGGAGAAAGCCGGCATTGCCAGCGTGCCCAACGCCGCGGCGACGGTGATCGCTAACGCGCTGACGGGAGTACGGCCCTGCTTGGCCGCAGATGATGAAAGACGCTTGGTCGGCATAGTTGATTTCTCTGATGAATAATTAAATGACGAATGTAAACGATAATAATTATTATAAGCGTCGCATTTTATGCAGAAGCCAAATTAAACTGCAAGCCGAATTCACAGGGCAAATAGGTTAAGGATTAGGCGCTTAGCCTTGCGGTTAGCAGGGAAATAAAACGAGCGGAAAAACAAAAAAACCCGCAACCAAGGTTACGGGCTTAATAACAAAGAAAAAATTTTCACTGGGGCCGGCGCCCCGGTAGCGATTACTGACCGAACATATCCTTGATCCAGCCGGCGACGCCATCGCCATCTTTTTGCTCACCCGCCGCCGGTTGCTGCTGTTGCTGCACCGCCGCCTGGCTGGCCTGGCACAATCCCTGCGGATTGTCGGTCCAGACCGGGATGGTGCGCCAACTGCCACCGCCGCAGATAAAGTTGCCGGCAGAGTCGATGCTCATCTGGTTAATGCCTTCCGGCGGCTGCAGCATCAGCGGCAGCGGCGTCTGGTTTTCCAGATAACGGCGATACAGGGTCAAGGCACCGTTGGCGCCGGTCAGCTTGGCCGGGCCGTTGTTGTCGCGCCCCACCCAGGCGATCGCCACCTCTTTACCGTCGATGCCGGCAAACCAGCTGTCGCGCAAATCGTTGGTGGTACCGGTTTTCGCCGCCAGGTTGTAGTTCGGGAACTTCACCGACAGCGAACGGGAGGTCCCGCGCGCTACGCCCTGCTGCATCGCATACAGCGTCAGGTAAGCGGCCTGCGCCGGCACCATGCGTTCCGCCTGCGGGAAGCTCTGGTACAGCACCGTGCCGTCTTCGGCGATCACCGAACGCACCGCCGACAGCGGCGCACGGTTACCGCCGCTGGCGATGGTCTGATACTCCTGCGCCACTTCCATCGGCGTCAGGCCGATCGCCCCCAGCAGCATCGAAGGCACCGGGTTGATCTCCGCTTTTGGGATGCCCAGACGTTGCAGCGTGGCGCTGATCTGATCCAGCCCAACCGACAGACCGAGGTTCACCGTCGGCACGTTCAGCGAGTTGGCCAGCGCATCCACCAGCATCACCTGACCGCGGAATTTACGGTCATAGTTGTTCGGCTGCCAAACGGCCCCGTTCGGCTGTTTCAGCGACAGCGGCGCATCCGCCAGCCAGGTGTTGAGGCGGTATTTATCCGGTTCGGATAGTGCGGTCAGGTACGTCGGCGGCTTGGCCAACGAGCCGACCAGACGGCGCGCCTGCATGGCGCGGTTGAAACCGGCGAACTGCGGGTTGGCGCCGCCGACCATGGCGCGCACTTCACCGCTGAAGCGATCGACAATCACCATCGCCGCTTCCAGATCCTGCAGATGACGCGCGGCGCGCAGCGCCGGAATGCCGTCTTCGACCGCTTTTTCCGCCGCGTCTTGCGACACCGGATCCAGCGTGGTGAAGATCTTCACGCCGGACAGGTCATTGACCTTATCGCCCAGCTTGCTCTGCAGTTCCTGGCGCACCATCTGCATAAACGCCGGCTGTGGCGTAATGACGCCGCCTTTCGGCTGCACGCCCAGCGGACGCGCGCTCAGCATGTCATACAGCTCGCCGTCGATCACGCCCTGGTTCTGCAACAGCTTGAGCACCAGATTGCGGCGCTCCAGCGCCAGTTTCGGGTTGCGCCACGGGTTGTACAGCGACGCGCCCTTGACCATGCCGACCAGCAGCGCCTGCTGATCGAGGCTCAGCTCGTCCACCGGACGGCCGAAGTAGTACAGGCTGGCCAACGGGAAACCGCGGATCTGATCGCTGCCGCTCTGGCCGAGGTACACCTCGTTCAGATACAGTTCCAGAATGCGGTCCTTGCTGTAACGGTAATCCACCAACAGCGCCATATAGGCTTCGTTGGCCTTACGCCACAGCGAACGTTCGTTGCTCAGGAACAGGTTCTTCACCAGCTGCTGCGTCAGGGTACTGCCGCCCTGCACTGCACGGCCGGCGGTCAGGTTGGCCAGCACCGCACGGCCGATGGAGTAAGGGCTGATGCCGTCATGCTCATAGAAGTGGCGGTCTTCCGTGGCGATCAGCGTATCCACCAGCAGATCCGGGAAGCCGGAGCGCGGTACAAACAGACGCTGTTCGCCGTTCGGCGACTGCAGCATGGTGATAAGACGCGGATCGAGGCGGAAGAAGCCGAAGCTGCGGCCGCTGTCCAGATTTTCGATCTTCGCCAGGCGGTTGTTCTGGAAATCGAGGCGAGCGCGGATCTGGCCTTCTTTACCATCCGGGAAGTCGAACGGGCGGCGCAGCATCTCGATGCTGTTAGCCTGCACGGTAAACTCGCCCGGACGTGTCATGCGGCTGACCTGGCGATACTGCATGCCTTCCAGCAGGTTGACCATTTCCTTCTTGCTGTACGGCATGCCCGGTTCCAGGTTGACCATGCGGCCGTACACCGCCGCCGGCAGCTGCCAGACTTTACCGTCGATGCGGCTGCGGATCTGCGAGTCCAGGTAGACGCCATAGATCGCCAACAGGACAGCGATCACCAGGATCAGTTTGATAAACAGGCCGAGCCAGCGGCGTTTTTTACGCGGCGGAGTCGCTTTTACCTTACGCGGCATGCGTTCCTCCTCCTCTTCATACTCATCATCGTCATACTCGTCTTCTTCGTAATCGTCATAATCGTCGTCTCGGCGGCGGCGCGGCGGCTTGCGCGACGCGGTGCTTTTTGGTTGTTTTCCTTTGCGCCCGATGGGCTCGCGGTCATCCCCAGCCATGGCTGTTGTTCTCCGAGCTTGCCGACACTGCCGGCCATAATGAGTCGCTTAATCTGTGCCGACGCCATGGCGCTGACCAGAAGAAACATCTGAATTCCAAACCTTAAATGCTCGCGGCCTACTGATATTTCTTCGTTCGGCGCGTCGGTACCGCCGTGGCCGGGTCGTCCGGCCACGCATGTTTCGGGTAGCGGCCCTTCATCTCTTTTTGCACCTCACGATAGGCGCCTTGCCAGAAGGCCGCCAGATCGCCGGTGATTTGCAACGGCCGGTGCGCCGGTGAGAGTAACTCAAGCACCACCGGGATGCGACCCTCCGCCAGCATCGGGCTGCGCTGCTCACCGAACACTTCCTGCAATCGTACCGCCAGCGCCGGCGGTTTGCCGGCCTCATAACGGATTGGCAAGCGGCTGCCGGTCGGCACAGTGTAATGAGTGGGTAGCGCATTATCCAGCCGCTGCTTTTGCTGCCAGTCCAACAGCCGTGACAGCGCCTCGGCGATGTTGACCTGCTTCAACCCGCGCAGATCGCGCACGCCGCTCAGCGACGGCAGCAGCCACTGTTCCAACGCCGCCAGCAGCGGTTCTTCGTCCATCGCCGGCCATTCCGCCTCCGGCAGCCAGGCTTGCGCGCACTGCAGGCGCACCCGCAATTGTTCGGCGGCGCCCTCCCAGTTGAGCACCGCCAACCCCTGCGCGCGCACCCAATCGAGCAGCGCCTGCTGCAGCTCTTCATCCGCCGGTTTGGCCAGCGGCTGGGCGCGCAGCGTCAGACGGCCGATCTGCTGGCGCTTCCAGGCGCGCAGCGTGCCCTTCTCTTCATCCCACTCCACCGCCGTACGCGGCGTGACGATCGCCGGCAGCTGCGCCGCCAGCGCCTCGATATCGACCGGCAACGCCAGCAAAATACGCGCATCGGGGCTGTTGTGGCCCTGCAACAGACTGGGGACGATCAGCCACGGCGCACGCGACAGCGCTTCGTCCTGGTTCATCGCCGCACCCATGCCGTTGGCCAGCAGGTAGCGGCCATCCTGACCGCGCCGCTGGGCGATGCGATCGGTAAACGCCAGCGCCAGCAGACGCGGTGCCAGATCGATATCGATTTGCCCCGCACGCTGCGGCAGGCGTTTGGCCAACTGCGCGGCGCGCTGCCGCCAATTCGGCTGCGGGCGGCTCAGCCAGTAGCCGATATCCATCTGCCCGCCGCGCGGCGGCTCCTCCAGCAATGCCGCCAGCAACGCCGCCGTTGCCAGGCCATCGGCGCTCAGCGCCGCGCCGGCGACCAGCATCGCCGCCAGCCGTGGCTCACAGCCCAATGCGGCCATCTGGCGCCCCGACGCGGTGAGCTTGTCGCCGTCATCCGTGGCCCCCAGCCGCTGCAGCAACGCCCTGGCCGCCGCCAATGCCGCCGCCGGAGGCGCGTCAAGCCAGGTCAGCTGCGCCGGATCATGACAACCCCACTGCAGCAGTTCGAGCCAGAAACCGGTGAGATCGCTCTGTAAAATTTCCGGTTCAGCGTGTTCCACCGCACGCTCCGCCTGCTCCTTGGCGAACAGGTGCCAGCAAATGCCCGGCTCCAGGCGCCCAGCACGCCCGGCGCGCTGCACCATCGAAGCCTGACTGATGCGCTGCGTCGCCAGCCGCGTCAAACCGTTGCGCACCTCGTAGCGCGCCACGCGCTCCAGGCCGCTGTCCACCACCAACCGAATGCCTTCAATAGTCAGACTGGTCTCGGCGATGTTGGTCGCCAGCACCACCTTGCGGCGGCCAGACGCCGCCGGCTGAATCGCTTTTTGCTGCTGCGCCAGCGGCAACGCGCCATACAGCGGGCAAAGATCGGTATCGCTCGCCACCTCGCCGGTCAACCGCTCCAGCACCCGATTGATCTCCGCCACACCCGGCAGGAACAGCAGCAACGACCCCGCCTGCTCGGCCAGCAGGCGCTTCACCGCCGCCGCAACGCCGTCTTCCAGCCGCAGATGGCTGGCCAACGGCTGATACTGGCGCTCAACCGGGAAGCTGCGCCCTTCGGACACCACCACCGGCGCTTCCGGCAGCAGCTGCGTCATACGGGCGTTATCCAACGTAGCCGACATGATCAGCAGTTTCAGATCGTCGCGCAGCCCTTGCTGCACATCGAGCAGCAGCGCCAGCGCCAGATCGGCCTGCAGGCTGCGCTCGTGGAATTCATCGAGGATCACCAACGATACGCCCTGCAGCTCGGCATCCTGCTGCAGCATGCGGGTGAGAATGCCTTCCGTCACGACCTCCAGCCGGGTCTGCGGCCCGCTTTTACTTTCGGCGCGCATGCGGTAGCCCACGGTCTGACCGGGCTCTTCTCCCAGTTGCTGCGCCAGACGGTAAGCGACGTTTTTCGCCGCCAGCCGCCGCGGCTCCAGCATGATAATGCGCCCCGGCAGCCCGGCGTTAGCCAGGATCTGCAGCGGCAACCAGGTGGATTTACCGGCGCCGGTCGGGGCGTGCAACAGCACCTGCGGGGCAGACTGCAGCGCAGCCAGCAACTCATCGAGCACCGCGCTGACGGGCAATGAAGACACTGAATTCTCCGTAGTGGTTAACGTTAAACGGCGTACAGTGTAGCATTAGCTGTATCCCCGTAGCCTTTCAAACTGCGGCGGCGTTAGCTATAGTACGGAGCTCATCCATGTGCCCCGCCCCTCGTGGGGCCGTTGCAAGCCGCATTCATGTCTGTCCCGACGGATTTGTCATTATTTACCGAGCCCCCATGTCCAATTCGCGCCGCCTGTTTTTCGCCTTGTCCTTGCCTGATGCCCTGCAACAGCAGGTGATCCGCTGGCGCGCCGAGGCGTTTGCGCCAGAGGCCGGTCGACCGGTGGTGGCGGCCAATTTGCACCTGACGCTGGCGTTTCTCGGCGAGGTCTCCGCCCAAAAAGAGCTGGCGCTGCGCAAGCTGGCCGGCCGCATCGTGCAACCCGGCTTCAGCATGCGGCTCGACGATCTCGGCCATTGGCCGCGCCCCGGCGTGGTCTGGCTCGGCACCCGCCGCGCGCCGCGCGGGCTGTTGCAGTTGGCCGAGCTGTTGCGTTCGCAGGCCGCCCGCAGCGGCTGCCATCAAAGCGCGTTACCGTTCCATCCGCATATCACGCTGCTGCGCGCCGCCACCCAGCCGGTGGCGATCCCGCCGGCGACGCCGGGTTGGACATTCAGCGCCGACGCCTTTTCCTTGTATGAGTCGGTATTCGAACACGGCCGCACTCGTTACCAACACCTCGAACAGTGGCCGCTGGCCAAGCAGGCATCCGCATGATTTTCTCTCCACCGCTGCGCTCCGCCACGCTGATCAAACGTTACAAGCGCTTTCTGGCGGACGTGATCACCCCGGAAGGGGAAACCTTTACGCTGCACTGCGCCAATACCGGCGCCATGACCGGTTGCGCTACGCCTGGCGACACCGTTTGGTACTCCACCTCGGACAATCCCAAACGCAAATACGCCCACAGCTGGGAACTGACCCATACCCAACAGGGGCACTGGATCTGTGTCAACACCCTGCGTGCCAACGCGCTGGTGCGCGAGGCAATCGAACACAATTTAATCAATGAATTATCCGGTTACAGTAAAATTAGCGGCGAAGTGAAATACGGCGCTGAAAACAGCCGTATCGATTTGTTATTACAGGCAGAAAACCGGGTTAACTGCTATATTGAAGTTAAGTCAGTCACATTACTGCAACAACAACGTGGTTACTTTCCTGATGCGGTAACGCTCAGAGGGCAAAAGCACCTGCGTGAGTTGCTCAGCGTGGTTGAAAGCGGGCAACGGGCGGTGTTGTTCTTTGCCGTGTTACACAGCGGTATTGAGCAGGTCGCACCGGCACATCATATAGATGAGCGCTATGCGGCGCTGTTGGCACAGGTCCGGCAGTTGGGAGTGGAAGTGGTTTGCTACGGGGCAAAATTATCACCTGACGGTATTTATCTCTGCGATAAGCTGCCGTTTTTTATCGATTAGCGCAGTCGGGTCCCTATAAATAGACAACCGACCAGCACGATCGCCAAATACGCCTTCCTTCACACGATTGTCAAGCGGGCGACAGGAATAATTGCCAACCTACCTTCCTTCTGTTATTTATAGCGGCCTGTTTTTCCCCCGCATTGGGGATTCGATAGTGCGTGTGTATGTAGGAGAAGCAACATGCAAGAAGGGCAAAACCGTAAAACCTCGTCCTTGAGCATTCTCGCCATCGCTGGGGTGGAGCCGTACCAAGAGAAGCCGGGCGAAGAGTACATGAACGACGCCCAGTTGTCGCATTTCAAGCGCATTCTTGAAGCGTGGCGCAACCAGCTCAGGGACGAAGTGGACCGTACTGTATCGCATATGCAAGAAGAGGCAGCCAACTTCCCTGATCCGGCCGACCGTGCCACTCAGGAAGAAGAGTTCAGCCTTGAACTGCGTAACCGTGACCGTGAACGCAAACTGATCAAAAAGATCGAGAAAACGCTGAAGAAAGTGGAAGACGATGATTTCGGCTACTGCGAATCTTGTGGCGTGGAGATCGGTATTCGTCGCCTCGAAGCGCGTCCGACCGCCGATCTGTGCATCGACTGCAAGACGCTGGCTGAGATCCGCGAAAAGCAGATGGCCGGCTAATACCGTTGTTACCGCTGCGGCGTGCGCACCCTCGCGCGCCGCACAGAGAAAAGGGAACCTCTCCCCTCTGATATGCAAGAAAGTCATTATGTGGGGCGCTTTGCCCCATCGCCTTCCGGGGATCTGCATTTCGGTTCGCTGATTGCCGCTCTGGGAAGCTACCTTCAGGCTCGCGCCCAACGCGGGCAGTGGCTGGTTCGCATCGAAGATATCGACCCGCCGCGTGAAGTCCCCGGCGCCGCCGTTCGCATCCTGTCCGCGCTGGAACATTATGGTCTCCACTGGGACGGCCAGGTCATCTATCAATCCCAACGTCACGATGCCTACCGCGCCGCGCTGGATCTGTTGCAGCGCCAGGGGCTCAGCTATTACTGCACCTGCCCCCGCAGCCGCATCCAGCACATCGGCGGATTGTACGACGGCCACTGCCGCGATTTGCAGCTCGGCCCGCAGGGTGCCGCCATCCGCTTGCGCCAGACCGCGCCCGTTTACGGCTTTCACGATCGCCTGCAGGGAGAGCTGCACGCCGATCCTGCTCTGGCGGGAGAAGACTTCATCATTCGCCGCCGCGACGGGCTGTTCGCCTATAACCTGGCGGTGGTGATCGACGACCATTTTCAGGGCGTGACCGAGATTGTGCGCGGCGCCGACCTGATCGAACCGACGGTGCGCCAAATCGCCCTCTACCGCCAGCTGCAGGCGCCGGTGCCCGCCTATGTGCATCTGCCGCTGGCGCTGGGCGCCAACGGCATCAAGCTGTCGAAGCAAAATCATGCGCCGGCGTTGCCCGCAGGCGATCCGCGCCCGGTGCTGATCGCCGCGCTGGAATTTCTGCGCCAACCGCTGCCGGAAAGCTGGCAAGATCTTGACCTGCCATTATTATTGAGCTGGGCAGTCGAACATTGGCGGTTGGAAAACGTGCCGCGTCAGGAGGCTATCCCTCTGGATGAAAACACGCCGGCATTCTCAAAGGAGCCCTGGTGAGCTATGATTAGCCGCTATTTTTTGTTAGCTCCATTTTTATCAGTCACTATCGAGGTGTACCATTTTTACCCGAGTAGCCAACTTCTGTCGTAAGGTACTGACCCGCGATGACAAGCTGCCCCGCGACGACGCGGCGGCCGGCGATAAAAACGTAGTCCGCGAAGAGCGTGCCGCGGCGCCAAGCCGCCCTGCGCCGCAGCCGCGCGCCGCCGATAACGGCAGCAGCGCCCCTGCCCGCCGCTCAACGCCGCGCAAGCGTCCGCCTTTCCCCCTCGCCGAGAGCAACGACTCGATGACCGTGATCCCGCGCGAACAGCACTCGATTTCCCGCAAAGACATCAGCGAGAATGCGCTGAAAGTGCTTTATCGCCTGAACAAGTCCGGCTACGAGGCCTATCTGGTCGGCGGCGGCGTACGCGATCTGTTGCTCGGCAAAAAGCCGAAAGACTTCGACATCACCACCAACGCCACGCCGGAGCAAGTGCGCAAGCTGTTCCGCAACTGCCGCCTGGTCGGTCGCCGTTTCCGCCTGGCGCACGTGATGTTCGGGCCGGAGATCATCGAAGTGGCTACTTTCCGCGGCCACCACGAACAAAATCAGGAATCCGACAAGAACTCCTCCCAGCAGGCGCAAAACGGCATGCTGCTGCGCGACAACATCTTCGGCTCGATCGAGGAAGACGCCCAGCGCCGTGATTTCACCATCAACAGCCTGTACTACGGCGTGGCGGATTTCACCCTGCGCGATTACGTCGGCGGCCTGAACGACCTGAAACAAGGCGTGATTCGCCTGATCGGCGATCCGGAAACCCGCTACCGCGAAGATCCGGTGCGCATGCTGCGCGCGGTGCGCTTCGCCGCCAAACTGGATATGCGCATCAGCGAAGAAACCGCCGAGCCGATCCCTCGTCTGGCCTCGCTGCTGCATGAGATCCCACCGGCGCGTCTGTTCGAAGAATCCCTCAAGCTGCTGCAGGCGGGTTACGGTTTCCAGACCTACCTGAAGCTGTGCGAATACCAGCTGTTCCAACCGCTGTTCCCGCTGATCGCCCGAAACTTTACGCCGAACCACGATACGCCGATGGAACGCATTCTGGTGCAGGTGCTGAAAAACACCGATCATCGTCTGCAGAACGACATGCGCGTCAATCCGGCGTTCCTGTTCGCCGCCATGCTGTGGTACCCGCTGCTGGAGCACGCGCAGAAGCTGGCGCAGGAAAGCGGCCTGGCCTATTACGACGCCTTCGCTCTGGCGATGAACGACGTGCTCGACGAGCAGTGCCGCTCGTTGGCCATCCCGAAACGCATCACCACGCTGGTGCGCGATATCTGGCAGCTGCAGCTGCGCCTGTCCCGCCGCCAGGGCAAACGCGCGCACAAACTGATGGAGCATCCGAAATTCCGCGCAGCCTATGATTTGCTGGCGCTGCGCGCGGAAGTGGAAGACAATCAGGAAATGTTGCGTCTGGCCGAGTGGTGGGGCGAATTCCAGGACGCCACGCCGGCGCGGCAGAAAGCCATGCTGAGCACCCTGGGTGACGATCCGGCGCCGCGCCGCGCGCGTCAACGCCGCCCTCGCCGCCGGGCACCGCGTAAAGAAGGGGCATAATGATCCGCGTTTATATCGCGCTGGGCAGCAACCTGGCGCAGCCGCTGCAACAGGTTAAAGCCGCACTGGAGGCGCTGGAGCATCTCCCGCGCACCCGGTTGGTCACCTGTTCTTCGTTTTACCGCACCAAGCCGCTGGGGCCGCAAAACCAGCCGGACTTTCTCAATGCGGTGGTGGCACTGGATACCCTGTTGCCGCCCGAACAGCTGCTCGACCATACCCAGGCGATAGAACGCAATCAGGGGCGCGTGCGCAAGGACGAACGCTGGGGGCCACGCACGCTCGATCTGGACATCATGCTGTACGGCGACAAGGTGATCCATACCGAGCGTCTGACGGTGCCGCATTACGGCCTGAAAGAGCGCGAATTCATGCTCTACCCGCTGGCGGAAATCGCCCCTGACCTGATTTTCCCCGATGGCGAACCGCTCGCCAGCTGCCTCAAGCGCGTGCCGGAAAACGGCATGGCGCTGTGGCATCAGCCCAAACCGAAGTCCTGACCCGCCTACAGCGCCAGCCGCGCAACGAACCCGCCCGCCGGGCGATTGGCGAAGCTGACCTGCAAACCATGCAGCCCGGCGATGCGCTGTACGATCGATAATCCCAGCCCGCTGCCGGTTTGTTCCTGCCCCGGCGGGCGATAGAAGCGTTCTCCCAGCCGCGCCAGATGCTCCGTGGTCACCCCCGGACCGTCGTCCTCCACCGTCAGCGAGCGTTCGCTCAATGTCACGGTGACCACGCCGCCCTTCGGGGTGTAGCGCACCGCGTTGTCCAGCAAGTTGCGCAATAGCAGCGACAGCAGTAAGGTCTGGCCCTGACGCGCCGGCGGCGTTCCCTGCTGTTCATAACGCAGCGTCACGCCCGCCGCATGAGCCTGCTTATCCTGTTCCGCCAGGGTCATCGTCACCAGTTCGTTCCAGTCGACCGGCGCCAGCTCGGCCAAATCCGACAGCGAATCCAGCCGCGACAGCGTGAGCAGTTGATCCACCAGCCGGGTGGCGCGATCGATGCCCACCGTCAAATTGTCCAGCGCATGCTCGCGCATCGGCGCATCGTCCCCCGCCAACTGCACCACTTCGGTCTGCACCCGCAGCGCCGCCAGCGGGCTACGCAGCTCGTGCGCGGCATCGGAGGTGAAGCGCCGTTCCCGCACCAGCAAAGCGTTGATGCGGGCGAACAGCGCATTGAGCGCATCCACCAGCGGACGCACCTCGGTCGGCACCTGGCGCGCGTCCAGCGGCGTCTCGTCATCGGGTGCGCGCCGGCGCAAACCGGCCGCCACCGCGCGCAGCGGCCGCAGCTCGCGCCCTACCATCAGCGCGATCAGCAGCATCAGCACCGGCAGCGTCACCAGCCAGGGCACCAGCTGGCCGGTCACCATGCCCAGCGCCATATCGCGCCGGTAATCCCATTCCTGACCAACCACGATACGGTAACGACCATCCGGGCTGGTCAGCCACAGCAGACGCCAGCTGTCGTCATCACCTTTGCGCTCGCCGTCGGTAAAACCTTCTCGCTCTTCGTCAAACAGGAAGTCGGCGCCGTTCTCGCCGTCGTTGAGCAGCATCTTGCCCTGGCGATCGAAGATGGCGAACGCCAGCGCGTCGTCGTCCTGCTCGCCACGCTTGCCGTGGTGCACCAGCTTCTTGGTTTTCGGCAGGCTGCGCGCGCTTTCATCGGCCAGCAGATCGCCAAGGTTGGCGGTCGCCAGCCGTTTGGCGAACAGCATCTGTTGGGTGTCGAACACTTCGTTGATGGTGTTGCGCGACATCACCCAGGCCACCACGCTGGCGGTGCTCCAGGTCAGCAGCGCCAACAGGCTGAAGATCAGGATCAGACGCAGCCGCAGGCTGAGACGCTTCACGGCGCATCCCCCAGCGTGTAACCCACGCCGTGGATGGTGCGGATGAAACCGTTGCCCAGCTTGCGCCGCAGGTGATGAATATGCACTTCCACCGCGTTGCTGCTCACCTCGTCGTCCCAGTTATACAGCTTCTCCTGAATCAACGGCCGCGCCAGCACCCGCCCCTTGTTGTGCAGGAACAGTTCCAGCACCGCCAATTCACGCGGCGTCAGCGTCACCGGCTCGCCGTTGCAGCTCACGCTGCGGGTGGCGCTGTCGAACACCACGTTGCCGTGCGTCAACTGCGGCATCAGTTGGCCGTGGCGACGACGGATCAGCGCCTGCAGCCGCGCCGCCACTTCGGCCAACGCGAACGGCTTGCACAGGTAATCGTCGGCGCCGCTTTGCAGCCCGCTGACCCGCTGCTCCAGCGCGTCGCGGGCGGTGAGGATCAATACCGGCACATCCTGCCCGGCCTGGCGCCACTGGCGCAGCAGATCCAGGCCGTCGAGGCCCGGCAGACTGAGATCGAGGATCACCGCGTCATACGGCGCGCTGTCCAGCGCGTTTTTACCGACGGCGCCATCGGTGAACCAGTCCAGATTGAAGCCGAGTTTGGTCAGCCCGGCCTTGATGCCGTCCCCGATCAGTTTGTCATCTTCGATCAGCAAAATTCGCATGAGTATCCCTTTTAAGTCATGGCGCCATTGCACCACAAGGTTCTTAAGAACCGCTTAAGCATGGCGATCCGCGCTACCCACCCCGATCGGGTTACAGTAGAATGGCTGCACTTTTTTTGCAGCCTGGGCCTGCGTACGCCGCACGGCCCGTTTCAGGAGACGTTGTGATGAAACCCACCACCGTGACCCATTTGCGCCAGTGGAAACAGGAGCAACGCAAGTTTGCTACCCTTACCGCCTACGATGCCAGCTTTGCCAAACTGTTTGAAGAGCAAGGCATCAAAGTCCTGTTGGTGGGCGATTCGCTGGGCATGACGCTGCAGGGCCACGACTCCACGCTGCCGGTCACCGTCGCCGACGTGGCCTATCACACCCGCGCCGTGCGCCGCGGCGCGCCGGCCTGCCTGCTGCTGGCCGATCTGCCGTTCATGAGTTACGCCACCCCCGAACAGACCTTCGCCAACGCCGCCGAGCTGATGCGCGCCGGCGCCAACATGGTGAAACTGGAAGGCGGCAGTTGGCTGTGCGACACGGTGAAAATGCTCGCCGAGCGCGCGGTGCCGGTGTGCGGCCACCTGGGCCTGACGCCGCAGTCGGTCAACGTGTTCGGCGGCTATAAGGTGCAAGGGCGCGACGAACTGGCCGCCAAACAGCTGCTGCAGGACGCGCAGAATCTGGAGCTGGCCGGCATTCAGCTGCTGGTGCTGGAGTGCGTGCCGACCGAACTGGCGCGCCAGATCACCGAAGCGCTGTCCATTCCGGTCATCGGTATCGGCGCCGGCAACGGCACCGACGGCCAGATCCTGGTGATGCACGACGCCTTCGGCATCACCGGCGGCCACACGCCGAAGTTCGCCAAGAACTTCCTGGCGCAGAGCGGCGATATCCGCACGGCGGTGCAGCACTACATTCAGGAAGTGGAGCAAGGCCTCTACCCGGCGGCTGAACACTCTTTTAACTAAGCGATGGTTCCAGGAGTCACCCAATGATTATTATCGAAACCCTGCCGATGCTGCGCCAGCAGATCCGCCGCTGGCGCCAGGAAGGCAAACGCATCGCGCTGGTGCCGACCATGGGCAACCTGCACGACGGCCACATGACGTTGGTCGATGAAGCGCGCGCCCGTGCCGACGTGGTGGTGGTGAGCATCTTCGTCAACCCGATGCAGTTCGAGCGACCGGACGATCTGGCGCGCTACCCGCGCACGCTGCAGGAAGACAGCGAGAAGCTGACCCGCCGCGGCGTCGATCTGGTGTTCGCGCCGGCCCCGGCCGCGGTCTATCCGCAGGGGCTGGAGCAGCAGACCTACGTCGACGTGCCGGGCATCTCCACCATCCTGGAAGGCGCCAGCCGGCCGGGCCACTTCCGCGGCGTTTCCACCATCGTCAGCAAGCTGTTCAATCTGGTGCAACCTGATTTGGCCTGTTTCGGCGAGAAGGATTACCAACAGCTGGCGCTGATCCGCAAAATGGTGGCGGACATGGGTTACGACATCGACATCGTCGGCGTGCCGACCGTACGCGCCAAAGACGGCCTGGCCCTCAGTTCGCGCAACGGTTACCTGACCGCCGAAGAGCGCAAGATCGCGCCGCAGCTGAGCAAGATCATGAACGCGCTGGCGCAACAGCTGGCCAATGGCGAACGCCATGTCGAAGAACTGCTGGAGCAGACTGCCGAGCAGCTGCGCGCCGCCGGCTTTACGCCGGATGAGCTATTCATTCGCGACGCCGACAGTCTGCAGCCGCTGACGGTGGACAGCCAACGGGCGGTGGTGCTGATGGCCGCCTGGTTGGGCAAGGCGCGTCTTATCGACAACCAGCAGGTCGATCTGACGCTGTAAGCCATTTTTTATACTGTCGTCACCCTGAAGCCAAGACCATTGGTAGACAATGGCGGGGCAATCGGTGACGATAGAGATTGCAGGGATGCAGGAGAGATGTTCAACCCCAGCGCCTGTGAAGGCCGATATTCAGTTAGGTAAAGCTATGATACGTACTATGCTGCAAGGCAAGCTGCATCGCGTCAAAGTCACTCAGGCTGACTTGCACTATGAAGGGTCCTGCGCCATCGACCAGGATTTCCTGGAGGCCGCCGGCATTCTGGAATATGAAGCGATCGACATCTACAACGTGGATAACGGCCAGCGCTTCTCCACCTACGCCATCGCCGCCGAGCGCGGTTCGCGCATCATTTCGGTCAACGGCGCCGCCGCGCGCTGCGCCTGCGTAGGCGACAAACTGATCATCTGCTCCTATGTGCAGATGACCGACGCCGACGCTCGCCAACATCACCCGAAAGTCGCCTATTTCGAAGGTGACAACAACCTGCAGCGCAAGGCGAAAGCCGTGCCGGTTCAGGTCGCCTGACAATAAAAACGGGCGCCTTGCGCGCCCGTTCTCCCTTACTGCACCACCACCGTGCCCGGCTTGTTGGCTATTCGATCCGCCATGGTCTGGATCGAATCGGTGCGCAGAATATACAGCCGCTTCAGCGTATAGGGATTATCCCCCGGCTTCACCTTGCCCTGCACCGTGGTCACCGCCATATGGAAGCCGGCATCCTGCGCCGCCTGAATCGCCCGCTGATTGTAGCCGCCGAACGGATAAGACAGATACAGCACGTGCGGATTGAACTGCGACAGCGCGCGGCGTGAACGCTCAAAATCGAACTCGATATTGTGCAGCGAACGGCTCAGCAAAATCGGCTGGCGATTGCCGTCGGTGCGGTGCAGGAAGTGGGTATGCGACTGTACGTCGAACACATCCTGAATCTGCTTCAGCTCCGAGATGCTCATAAACTGCAGCGAGTCCGGGTTCCATTTTTGCGGGTGGCGCTTGATGCGCGAAGAGATGATGAACGCCGTCGCGCGGAAACCGTAATCCTTCAATACCGGATAAGCGTAGCGATAAACCGATTTCAGCCCGTCGTCGAAGGTCAGCACGATCGCCTTGCCCGGCAGGTTGATCTGGTTCTTCAGGTAGGCTTCCAACTGATACAGCGAAATGGTGTCGTAGCCCGCCTGTTTCAGGTAGGTCATCTGGTTGCTGAACGCCGCGTCTGAGGTGGTGGTCGACGTGTGGCGGAAGCGCTTGTTCTCTTCGTTTTTCAGCAGGTGGTGGTAAGTCAGCACCGGTATGCCGTTATCGATCTCGCAGTCCAGTTCATTGACGAACCCCAGCCGATCGCCGATGTTGACCTCGTACCAGGTGTTGTTAAGCCGATCCTTCAGCTTGCCGATGATCGGGTAACGCAGGTTGCCTTCCAGCGTGCCAAAGACCTCGCTCTCTTTGTCCGCCACAGTGTAAACGTCGATCGCCTTTTGGGTGATCAAATTCTGGTTGGTCAGCGGCTTGTTCAGTTCGCCCAGATCGTCTTGCACCTTGCGCGACTTCTTCAGCTCACGCACGTCGTCTTTATCGATAAAGCCGGTGCCGTGCCCGAATTTGAATTCGTAGTATTCCGCATCCGCCGGGAACACCTGGATCAGTTGCCCGCGTTTCACTTCCCCTACCGGGATCACATGTTCTCCGACCAACGCATAAACTTCGCTGTCGCGTTGCGCTTCCATGTATTCAGATTTAACCGCGCTGTCTTCCGACAGCAAATTCGCCAGGCTCACAGGGGAAACCAACGACATCAGAATGCCGAGTAACCCAGCCGCTAACTTGTATTGAGGCCGCATGATGATGTTCTGCTTACGAGTGCGTAATGACAAAAGTGAAGGAAATGTGGAGCGCCAGCATAGCACGATTTGAACAACGGGGAACTAACGGTTATTTGAGCAATTCTATTGATTTACGCGCCGTCTGCGCCAGATCAAGGAAAGCGCCCCCCGCCGGGAAAGCGAGGGCGCGCCGGGATCAGCTGCGCAGGCCGCGGCCGCGCTCGATCAGGTACCAGGACGCTAGGTAGAACACCGCGATAAACGCCACCAGCACCGCCATGGTGAAGGCCAGCGGCACGTCGTTAACGCCGAGAAAACCGTAGCGGAAACCGCTGATCATATAGACGATCGGGTTCAGCTTGGACACCGCCTGCCAGAATGGCGGCAGCAGCGACAGCGAGTAGAACACCCCGCCCAGGTAGGTCAGCGGCGTCAGCACGAAGGTCGGGATCAGACTGATGTCGTCGAAGGTGGTGGCGAACACCGCGTTGATCAGCCCCGCCAGCGAGAACAGGATCGCCGTCAGCAGCAGCGTCAGCGCAATCACCCACCAGGCGTGCACCTGGAGCGGTACGAAGAACAGCGAGATGATGGTCACCAGCACACCGACGCAGATGCCGCGCGCCACGCCGCCGCCGACATAACCAGCGATCACCACGTGGGTCGGCACCGGCGCCACCAGCAGTTCCTCAATGTTGCGCTGGAACTTGGCGCTGAAGAACGACGAGGCGACGTTGGCGTAGGAGTTGGTGATCACCGCCATCATGATAAGGCCGGGCACGATGAACTGCATGTAGCTGAAGCCGTGCATATCGCCGATGCGCGAACCTATCAGGTTGCCGAAGATGATGAAGTACAGCGTCATGGTAATCACCGGCGGCACCAGGGTCTGGATCCAGATGCGCGCGAAGCGGTTCACCTCTTTGGCCCAGATGCTCTGCAAGGCCACCCAATACAAACGCGTCATGCTTTCTCTCCATTGCCGTTAACCAGGGTGACAAACAGCTCTTCCAGGCGATTCGCCTTGTTGCGCATGCTCAGCACCTGCACGCCCTGCGCGCTCAGCTGGGCGAACAGGCCGTTCAGCCCCTGCTCGCGCATCACTTCCACTTCCAGCGTCGAGGTATCCGTCAGGCGGCTATGATAACCGTCCAGCTTCGGCAGCGGGCTTTTCGCCGCCAGATCGAGGATGAAGGTTTCCGACTTCAGTTTGGCCAGCAGCCCCTTCATCGACGTGTTTTCCACCAGCTCTCCGTTCTGGATGATGCCGATGTTGCGGCACAGCATTTCCGCCTCTTCCAGATAGTGGGTGGTGAGGATGATGGTAGTGCCCTGGGCGTTCAGCTCTTTCAGGAAGCCCCACATTGAGCGGCGCAGCTCGATATCCACCCCGGCGGTCGGTTCATCGAGGATCAGCAGCTTCGGCTGATGCATCAGCGCGCGGGCGATCATCAGGCGGCGCTTCATGCCGCCGGACAGCATGCGGGCGCGCTCGTTGCGCTTGCCCCACAGGTCCAGCTGATTGAGGTATTTTTCGGCGCGGGCCATCGCTTCACGCCGCGTGACGCCGTAGTAACCCGCCTGGTTCACCACGATCTGCAACACGGTCTCGAACGGGTTGAAGTTGAACTCCTGCGGCACCAGGCCGAGCTGGCGCTTGGCGTTGACGATGTCTTTATCGATGTCGTAACCGAAGACCCGCACGCTGCCGGCGGTTTTGTTCACCAGCGAGCTGATGATGCCGATGGTGGTGGATTTTCCGGCGCCGTTGGGCCCCAGCAGGGCATAAAAATCCCCCGCTTCGACGCTCAGGTCGATGCCGCGCAGCGCCTTGACGCCACCGGCGTAAGTCTTGGTCAGCTGCGCTAATTCCAGTGCATAATTCATATGTAAAATAGTACCTTATGACGATGAGTATGCCGCCGCGCCCCTGTTTGCAAGGCTTGAAACAATAACAATAATCCTAGCATCAGCGGCGTTTTCACTGAGTCGAATCCGTGCGGAAAATGAGGTTGCGCCACTGTTCCGATTTCCAAATTGTGACGCTTACCCTATATTACCCCAACGCAATCTGTTCGTTACGAGTCAATAACCTCCATGAAAGAAATCGAAGAGCTTATCGCCAACAACCAGGCTTGGTCGGCCAGCATCAGCCAGGAAGACCCGGAATTTTTTGAACGTTTAGCCCAGGCGCAAAAGCCCCGTTTCTTATGGATTGGTTGCTCTGACAGCCGCGTTCCCGCAGAACGCCTGACCGGTCTTGAGCCGGGTGAACTGTTCGTCCACCGCAACGTAGCGAACCTCGTTATCCATACCGATCTTAACTGCCTGTCGGTGGTGCAGTATGCGGTAGATGTGCTGGAAGTCGAACACATCATCATCTGCGGCCACCTGGGTTGCGGCGGCGTACAGGCGGCGGTGGAAAACCCGGAGCTGGGTTTGATCGACAACTGGCTGCTGCACATTCGCGATCTGTGGTACAAGCACAGCTCGCTGCTGGGCGAGCTGCCGCCGGAACAGCGTTTCGACATGCTGTGCGAGATCAACGTCATTGAGCAGGTATACAACCTGGGCCACTCCACCATCATGCAGTCCGCCTGGAAGCGCGGTCAGAAGGTGATGATCCACGGCTGGGTATACGGCATTCAGGACGGCCGTCTGCGCGATATGGAAGTGCTGGCGACCAGCCGCGAGAGCCTGGAGATGGGCTACCGCAAAGCGATAGCCAAACTGAAGCAGGATAAAGGCGTATAACCCCGCTGCGGGCGCGGTTTGCCGCGCCCCACATCGATCACTCGTCCAGCAGCACCACTTTGCCGACGTACGGCAGGTGACGATAGCGCTGAGCGTAGTCGATGCCATACCCCACCACGAACTCATCCGGGATCGAGAAGCCGACATATTCGACCGGCACCTGCACTTCACGGCGCTCAGGTTTGTCCAACAGGGTGCAAATCGCCAGCGATTTCGGCCCGCGCAGCGCCAAAATCTCGCGCACCTTGTTCAGCGTATTGCCGGAATCGATGATGTCTTCCACGATCAGCACGTCTTTGCCACGAATGTCTTCGTCCAGATCCTTGAGGATCTTCACGTCGCGGGTGGTGGACATGCCGCTGCCGTAGCTGGAGGCAGTCATAAAGTCGACTTCGTGCGGCACGTCGATCGCGCGGCACAGATCGGCCATGAACATGAAGGAGCCGCGCAGCAGCCCGACCAGCACCATGTCACTGCCGCTGTCGCGGTAATGTTCGGTGATCTGGCGGCCAAGTTCGGCGATACGGGTCTTAACTTCCTGCTCGGAAATCATTACGTCTACAGTGTGTTTCATAGTATTCAGGTCAGTTGCCGGAAGAAAGGCGCAGAGTTTAGCATAGCCTTTCGCCGGTGGCGACGCGAGCGCGCCGCCACCTGAGCGCCGGACCGCGATCAATCGGCGACGGTGAAGCCCATCATCATGCCGGTATCTTCGTGCTCCAGCAGGTGGCAGTGGGCCATGTACGCATGTTCGCTGCTGGCTGGATGGTCGAAACGCACCAGCACTTCGCTGCGCCATCCTTCTACGCGCACCGTGTCCTTCCAGCCACTGCGGTGCGCCGCCGGCGGTTTGCCGTTTTCCGACAAGATGCGGAACTGAGTGCCGTGAATATGGAACGGGTGCAGCATCATGTCGCCCTCGCCGGAAATGGTCCATTTTTCATACTGGCCCCGTTTGGCGGCGAACAACGGCTTGGCCATATCGAAGGCCTTGCCGTTGATCATGTTGCCATGGCTGAAATCGAACGGTTTGGCTTTGCCCTGCGTACCACCGTGATCCATCCCGGCCATCTTGCCATGATCCATGCCTTTCATGTTGCCCATGTTGCCATGGTCCATGTTCTGCATGCCGCCCTTTTTCATACCCGGCATGTTGCCGTGGTCCATGCCTTTCATGTCTGTGCCGGCCATCGCCTGGTGGCCATAGCGATCCATCAGCGCCTGCATGCCCAACATATCCAGCTGCGGATCCATCATCAGCTGTAGCCAGCGCTCCTGGATGCCCGCGGTGGCAGGCAATGTCGGCAGCTTCACCAGGCTGTCCGGCATGGTTTTGACGCCCTGCGCCAACGACGGCTGAATGCGCAACACCGGCAGCGCTTGATCGAACGGTGCCAGCGTCATGCCCATCTGTTTAACCGGCAGCGTCACGATATCGAACGCTTTCCCGTCGGAAGCATCGACCAGCACTTCAAAGCGTTCGCCCATCAACATCGGCAACTCGGTCAGTTTCACCGGCTCCGCCAGGAAACCGCCGTCGCTGGCGATGACGTACAGCGGACGGTTGTCGCTGGCCGCCAGATTCAACGAGCGGGCGTTGCAGCCGTTAAGGAAACGCAGACGCAGCCAACCGCGCGGCGCCAGATGCTGCGGATACTGCGCGCCGTTGGTGAACATACGATCGCCAAACCAGCCCACCGCCGCGCTCATTACGTCCAGGCGGTATTCGATCTGCGCGTCTTTGCCCAACCGCTTATCCTGCAGGATCACCGGAATATCATCCTGCCCCCAGGTTTTCGGCAGCGGCAGTTTGGCGCTTTCTTCATCTTCCAGCAGCACCAGCCCCGCCAGCCCCATCATCACCTGGCTGCCAGTTTTACCGTGGGTATGCGGGTGGAACCAACAGGTGGCCGCCGGCTGTTCGACGGTGAAATTCACCGTGCGCGTCGCGCCGGGATGGATCAGCGCCTGCGGGCCGCCATCGACATCGCCGGGAATTTCCAGGCCGTGCCAGTGGACGGTGCTGGCCTCCGCCAGGCGGTTTTTGATATCGACCGTCACCGGTTGGCCCCGCTGCAGTTTCACCGCCGGCCCGAGCAACGCGCCGTTGAATCCCCAGGTTTTGGTCGCGGCACCGGGCACCCAGCGGGTTTCCCCCGCCTGCAGCGCCAGCGCAATCCTTCCCTGCGCGTCCGGCGTCAACAGCGGCGGCACCGGTAAAGACGGCCGATCGGCCGCCCAGGCGGCCCGGCTCCATAACGGCAGTGCGCTCGCAGCGCCCAGCGCGGCGGTTAATTTAATAAAATCACGGCGTAACATCGCTGACTCCCTTTTCCCAGTGACATAGCTCAATGCCGCCAGCCTAAACCTTCCCCTTGGCGGAAGGTCAAGCCTTTCCTGGCGGTATTTTAAGCTATGCCTCACAATCAAGAGAGTGCGACTGGCGAACATTACGCTGGCCCGCCGGCAATAAAATTTGGTGCCTTTACAGGCAAGTGTGGTAACGTCTGCAGACGACAAACAGGTCTATTTCATGATGAAAAAAACAACGTTATCGATGCTGCTGCTGGCGATGCTGGGCTTCTCCAACGCCAGTCTGGCGCTGAATGAATCCGAGGCGGAAGATCTGGCCGATCTGACGGCGGTATTTATTTATTTGAAAAATGATTGCGGCTACAACGATTTGCCAAACGCGCAAATCAAACGCGCCATCGTCTATTTCGCGCAACAAAATCGCTGGGATCTGAGCAACTACAACAGCTTTAACATGAAGGCGCTGGGCGAAGACAGCTATCGCGATCTCAGCGGCATTGCCATTCCAACGCCTAAAAAGTGCAAATCGCTGGCGCGCGACTCTTTGAGCCTGCTGGCTTACGCCAATTAATTCCCCCCCCCCCTTTCCCGTCCGCCTTCCGCTCCCTCTGTCTGAAATTCAACCGTGCATCGCCAGGCAGAGTTAGCTATTATGTTGCGCCGATTTTTCATGGCTGTTATTACGGAGTTTCCCGCACATGACCCAGAAAGAAATTTGGTACGAAACGCTGCATACGGGCTTCGGCCAGTACTTCTCGGTAGAGAAGGTACTGTACCGCGAGAAGACCGATCATCAGGATCTGGTGATCTTCGAGAACCCGGTGCTGGGGCGCGTGATGGCGCTCGACGGCGTGGTGCAAACCACCGAGCGTGACGAGTTCATCTATCACGAAATGCTGACCCATGTGCCGCTGCTGGCGCACGGCGCGGCGAAGAAAGTGCTGATCATCGGCGGCGGCGACGGCGGCATGCTGCGCGAAGTCAGCCGGCACCCTGGCGTGGAGCAGATCACCATGGTCGAGATCGACGCCGGTGTCGTCGAATTCTGCCGCCAGTACCTGCCCAACCACAGCGCCGGTGCCTATGACGATCCGCGTTTCAAACTGGTGATCGACGACGGCGTCAATTTCGTGAATCAAACCGACGAAACGTTCGATGTGATCATTTCCGACTGCACCGATCCGATCGGCCCCGGCGAAAGCCTGTTCACCTCGGCGTTTTATGAAGGCTGCGCCCGCTGCCTGAATGAGGGCGGCATTTTCGTCGCGCAAAACGGCGTCTGTTTCCTGCAGCAGGACGAGGCGGTCAACAGCCACGCCAAACTGAGCCGCTATTTTACCGACGTCAGCTTCTATCAGGCTGCGATCCCGACCTATTACGGCGGCATCATGACCTTCGCCTGGGCGAGCCAGAACCCGGCGCTGCGCCAGCTCGGTCAGCCTGCCCTGCAACAGCGCTTTAACCAAAGCGGCCTGCACTGCCGTTATTACAACCCGGCAATTCACGTTGGCAGTTTTGCCCTGCCGCAATATTTGCTCAATGCCCTGAACGTAACACGTTAAGCGAGAAGATAAAGGAGGTGGCCCAAATTGCATAAGCTAAAACTGCACGGCTTCAACAACCTGACCAAGAGCCTGAGTTTTTGTATTTACGATATTTGTTACGCCAAGACCGCAGACGATCGCGACGGCTATATCGCCTACATTGACGAACAATATAATGCCAACCGGCTGACCGAGATCCTGAGCGAAACCTGCTCGATCATCGGCGCCAATATTCTGAACATCGCGCGCCAGGACTACGATCCACAGGGCGCCAGCGTCACCATCCTGGTCAGCGAAGAACCGATCGACCCGAAAGATGTCGATACGTCGGAACACCCCGGCCCACTGCCGAATACGGTCGTCGCGCACCTGGACAAGAGCCATATCTGCGTGCACACCTACCCGGAAAGCCACCCGGAAGGCGGGCTTTGCACCTTCCGCGCCGATATCGAGGTTTCGACCTGCGGCGTCATTTCGCCCCTCAAGGCGCTGAACTACTTAATTCACCAGTTGGAATCCGACATCGTCACCATGGACTATCGCGTGCGCGGTTTTACCCGCGACGTGAACGGCGTGAAACATTACATCGATCATGAGATCAATTCGATTCAGAACTTTATGTCGGAAGACATCAAAGCGCTGTACCACATGATGGACGTGAACGTTTATCAGGAAAATATCTTCCATACCAAGATGTTGCTGAAAGACTTCGATCTGAAGCACTACCTGTTTAACGCAGAACCGGAAGCGTTGAGAGCCGCCGAGCGCAAACAGATCACCGATCTGTTATGGAAAGAGATGCAGGAAATCTATTACGGCCGCAATATCCCGCATCTGTGATGGAAGGGGCGCACACGGTGCGCCCCGATGCTTAATACTTCAGCATGAAAGAACGATAGGCCTTCAACACCAGCAGGAAATCCTCAACGCCGCAGAATGAGAGGCTTTCTTCGTCGTAGTAATTCATCCCCTCTTCCATTTCATCGCCTTCGAACTCCAGCTGATTGGCGCGGATCATCACCTCTTCACCATCCATCAACAGCGTATATTCATGGCCTTCCAACTGCCATTGACGCTCGCTGCCTTTTACCTCGGCCGCACCGGCTTCAATGCGGTCCAGCAGGTTGAAATCGCCTTTGACTTCTTCGTTGATCCAGTGGCCAATCGCTTCATGCCCCATCGAAAATCTGACGATCACCTGACCGGTAACGTCACGCAGAAATTCGTAATCCATAGCATGCCCTCCTGAGCCCTTTTTCTTAGTGTAAACATAAATTGATTGCTAACTCAGTGAGCGCTCGCAAAGTTGGCAACTCGGCAAAATAAAACCTCGGCGGCGCGCAATATAGCGGCTTGCGGCGGTGATGGGAAGACGCCGGATGCGATCTATCGAGGAAAGGGAAATGAATACATCATCACCGTGCGGCGCAGGCTCGCCATGCGGAAAGTGTGCCGAGCGTCGGCAGATAACAGGCTATTTATTTGAATCATGTAGAGACCGTGAAGATGTATGTCATGATTTTATCAGATTAATTATTTCCTTTTAAAATAAACAAGTTACCAATTCATGATGCGAGGAGGCTTGATTGACATCTCCTCAATATCGATTAGCTTTTAAATAAAGGAGCTTGAATTGTGTTCACTAGCGGCCAGAGGTGTCCTCACCTCCTTCATACCTATCACCACGATCAGGATGTGTGCCATGAAATACATAATCTCCATTATTGCACTGAGCGTAATGTTCTCTGCATCGGCGTTCGCCGCCAAGCAAATCACGCTTGAAGAATCAGCCAATTACACCAAACTTGGCGATCTCTCCGTTCAACAGACCGGCCTGCCTACCGTCGGCCATAAATACATTTCCGCAGCCGTTGATAAAAAATGTAATGAACTCAGTGGGCTGGACGGGAAGGACTGCTTCTATCGCATCGTCTCCGCCAGCGGACAAGAGAGCGACCACAAAGACATCCATGTAGAGATATTTAAAAAATAGCCCATGCAGCCGCGTACCGACCTCGTCTCGCCACCGTGAAGATGTCGCCGGATGCAGACCATTTCCTGTATCAGGAGATTGAAAATGAACGCTATTTTATCGAAATATCCTATGTTGTTGCTGGCGTGTTTGCTGCTGTTGCCCACGACCAGAGCGGCTGCAGACGTCATCGTCAATATCGGCCCGGAACCCGCTTGCCCCTATGGCTACTACGATTATGCGCCCTACTATTGCGCCCCTTACGGCTATTACGGCCCCGATTGGTTTATCGGCGGCAGATTTATCGGCGCAGGGCCCTGGTTCCACGGTCCACGAGAATTTCGCGGCCATGTGGATAACCGTTTCGATCCCAAACACGGTTACCGAGGCGCATTTCCGGAGCGTGGAGATGTCCCCTTCAACCATTTTAGGGGCAACGAGATGCGCAACGGGCGTGGCTAACCGTATGAATATCTGGATGAAAAAAATGGGGCCCTTAATGGGCCCCATCGTTTGATTTAATGCCAATCCGAATTAAACCGCGGTTTGGAAGATCACGCCGTCGGCTTTTTCGGTGTACTGCCCCAGTTGGTCAAAGTTCAGGTAGCGGTAGGTATCCGCCGCCGTCTTGTCAACCTGCGCCATATAGGTCTGGTACTCGTCCGGCGTCGGCAGGCGGCCCAGCAGGGACGCAACGGCAGCCAGTTCGGCAGAGGCCAGATAGACGTTGGCGCCGGTGCCCAGACGGTTCGGGAAGTTACGGGTCGAGGTGGAAACCACCGTCGCGCCGTCCGCTACGCGCGCCTGGTTGCCCATGCACAGCGAGCAGCCCGGGATCTCGATACGCGCGCCGCTCTTGCCGAAGACGCTGTAATAGCCCTCTTCGGTCAGCTGAGCCGCGTCCATCTTGGTTGGCGGCGCCACCCACAGACGGGTCGGCAACTGCCCCTTGTGCTGATCCAGCAGCTTGCCGGCAGCGCGGAAGTGGCCGATGTTGGTCATGCAAGAACCGATGAACACTTCATCGATTTTGCTGTTGGCCACGTCGGACAGCAGGCGTGCATCGTCAGGATCGTTCGGCGCACACAGGATCGGCTCTTTGATCTCGTTCAGATCGATGTCGATCACCGCCGCATATTCAGCATCCGCATCGCCTTCCAGCAACTGTGGATCCGCCAGCCATTTCTCCATGCCCTGAATACGGCGCTCCAGCGTACGGCGATCGCCGTAGCCTTCGGAGATCATCCACTTCAGCAGCACGATGTTGGAGTTCAGGTACTCTTCGATCGGCGCCTTGTCCAGCTTGATGGTACAACCGGCGGCGGAACGTTCGGCGGACGCATCGGTCAGCTCAAACGCCTGCTCGACCTTCAGATCCGGCAGGCCTTCGATCTCCAGAATGCGGCCGGAGAAGATGTTTTTCTTGCCCTTCTTCTCGACGGTCAGCAGACCCTGCTGGATCGCGTAGTAAGGGATGGCATGCACCAGATCGCGCAGGGTGATGCCCGGCTGCATTTTGCCTTTGAAGCGCACCAGCACCGACTCAGGCATATCCAGCGGCATGACGCCGGTCGCGGCGGCAAACGCCACCAGGCCGGAACCGGCCGGGAAGGAAATGCCGATCGGGAAACGGGTGTGGGAATCGCCGCCGGTGCCGACGGTGTCAGGCAGCAGCATGCGGTTCAGCCAGGAGTGGATCACGCCGTCGCCCGGACGCAGCGAGACGCCGCCACGGTTCATGATGAAGTCAGGCAGCGTGTGGTGCGTGGTCACATCAACCGGTTTCGGGTATGCGGCGGTATGGCAGAACGACTGCATGACCAGATCGGCGGAGAAACCGAGGCAGGCCAGGTCTTTCAGCTCATCGCGGGTCATCGGGCCGGTGGTGTCCTGAGAACCGACGGAGGTCATCTTCGGTTCGCAGTATTCGCCAGGGCGAATGCCGGCGACGCCGCAGGCGCGGCCCACCATTTTCTGCGCCAGCGAGAAGCCTTTGCTGCTGGCGGCAACCGGTTTGGCGATGCGGAACACGTCGCTGTGCGGCAGGCCCAGCGCTTCGCGCGCCTTGGTGGTCAGGCCGCGACCGATGATCAGCGGGATGCGGCCGCCGGCGCGCACTTCATCCAGCAGCACGTCGGTTTTCAGCTCGAAGTTGGCGATCAGCGCGCCGGTCTCGTGGTTGCGCACTTCACCTTTGTACGGGTAAACGTCGATCACGTCCCCCATGTTCAGCTCGGACACGTCCACTTCGATCGGCAATGCGCCGGCATCTTCCATGGTATTGAAGAAGATTGGCGCAATCTTGCCGCCCAGCACCACGCCGCCGCCGCGCTTGTTCGGCACGTGCGGGATGTCGTCGCCCATAAACCACAGCACGGAGTTGGTGGCGGATTTACGGGAAGAACCGGTGCCGACCACGTCGCCGACGTAGGCCAGCGGGAAGCCTTTCTTGTTCAGCAGCTCGATCTGTTTGATCGGGCCAACGCTGCCCGGCTGATCCGGCACGATGCCTTCACGTTCGTTTTTCAGCATCGCCAGCGCGTGCAGCGGGATGTCAGGGCGCGACCAGGCGTCCGGCGCCGGAGAAAGGTCGTCGGTGTTGGTTTCGCCGGTGACTTTGAACACGGTGACGGTGATCTTTTCCGCCAGTTCAGGGCGCGACAGGTACCATTCGGCGTCTGCCCAGGACTGCATGATCTGCTTGGCGTGCGGATTGCCGGCCTTCGCCTTCTCTTCCACATCGTAGAAGTTGTCGAACATCAGCAGCGTGTGGGACAGCGCTTTGGCGGCGATCGGCGCCAGCTTTTCGTTGTCCAGCGCTTCAATCAGCGGATGAATGTTATAGCCACCTTGCATGGTGCCTAACAGTTCAATCGCTTTCTCGGGGGTAACCAGGGGGGATGTCGCTTCACCTTTGGCGATGGCCGCCAGGAAACCTGCTTTGACGTAGGCGGCTTCATCGACGCCCGGTGGAACACGGTTAATCAGCAGGTCTAACAGGAATTCTTCTTCGCCTTTTGGCGGATTCTTCAGTAGTTCGACCAGCGCGGCCATTTGGGTGGCGTCTAGCGGCTTAGGGGCGATGCCCTCAGCAGCACGCTCGGCTACGTGCTTACGGTATTCTTCTAGCACGACGTTCTCCTCGCTCTCATTGTCATTTATTGTGCCTGGCGTATATGCAAACCGGGTTTATACCCTTGGGTTTCACACTGTGGCTAGGCGATCGGCCCGTAAAGTCCCCGAAACGGTGATTGGGGTAAACAAGCACGGTCAAACAGCGTTGCAGCATGAAAGACTGATGGGTAGAGCGCACGGCGATATTGATGCCATCTATCCTGACGGGGCACTGCTGTCGATGTCCTGGACTGTAAGGTACAGTGCCCGGTTCCGCTCAGCCAGCATATCAGGATTTGAAACGGTTGTTAATTCGTTCACATAAAAGCAACATTAAATCTTTGCTGAATCGTTGAGCGCAGCGTAATCGGCTGCCGGACTAGCAGGGCATTATATCCATAGAGTTAGAATGGATATAAGCATGGGGATCGGAATTTGGCGCAGCGGCCACAAAAAAACCGCTCCCTGAATCTGAGCCAAAAAAAAACGGCCCCTTTTCAGGAGCCGCTTGTTAACCGGTCAAGCCAGCAGAATTACTTCTTCTTGGCTTTCGGGTTAGGCAGGTCGGTGATGCTGCCTTCATAGATTTCCGCCGCCAGACCCACGGATTCGTGCAGGGTCGGGTGAGCGTGGATGGTCAGCGCGATGTCTTCCGCGTCGCAGCCCATCTCGATAGCCAGACCGATTTCACCCAGCAGCTCGCCGCCGTTGGTGCCGACAATCGCGCCACCGATGATGCGGTGAGTTTCTTTGTCGAAGATCAGTTTGGTCATGCCGTCTGCACAGTCGGAAGCGATCGCACGGCCGGAAGCCGCCCACGGGAAGGTGGAGGTTTCGTAGCTGATGCCTTTCTCTTTCGCTTCTTTCTCGGTCAGACCCACCCATGCCACTTCCGGCTCGGTGTAAGCGATGGATGGGATCACTTTCGGGTCGAAGTAGTGCTTCATGCCGGCGATGACTTCCGCGGCAACGTGGCCTTCGTGCACGCCTTTGTGCGCCAGCATCGGCTGACCGACGATGTCGCCGATAGCGAAGATGTGCGGCACGTTGGTGCGCAGCTGTTTGTCGACGTTGATGAAGCCACGCTCGTCAACTTCAACACCGGCTTTGCCGGCATCCAGCAGTTTGCCGTTCGGCACGCGGCCGATCGCCACCAGCACCGCGTCGTAACGCTGTGGTTCTGCCGGCGCTTTTTTACCTTCCATCGTGACGTAGATGCCGTCTTCTTTGGCTTCTACCGCGGTCACTTTGGTTTCCAGCATCAGGTTGAACTGCTTGCTGATGCGCTTGGTGAAGACTTTCACCACGTCTTTATCTGCAGCCGGGATAACCTGATCGAACATTTCAACCACGTCGATCTGTGAACCCAGCGCATGGTATACGGTGCCCATTTCCAGGCCGATGATGCCGCCGCCCATAACCAGCAGACGCTCTGGGACGGTTTTCAGTTCCAGCGCATCGGTAGAATCCCACACGCGTGGATCTTCATGAGGAATGAATGGCAGTTGGATCGGACGAGAACCTGCAGCGATGATGGCGTTGTCGAAGTTGATGGTGGTTGGGCCGTTTTCGCCTTCCACAACCAGGGTGTTAGCGCCGGTGAACTTGCCCAGGCCGTTGACCACTTTCACTTTACGGCCTTTCGCCATGCCAGCCAGACCGCCGGTCAGCTGAGTGATGACTTTTTCTTTCCAGACGCGCACTTTATCGATGTCGGTTTTCGGCTCGCCGAAAACGATGCCGTGTTCGGCCAGCGCTTTGGCTTCTTCGATCACTTTGGCAACGTGCAGCAGTGCTTTGGAAGGGATACATCCCACGTTCAGGCAAACCCCGCCCAGAGTGGAATAACGTTCAACCAGAACGGTTTCAAGACCTAAGTCAGCGCAACGAAAGGCTGCAGAGTAACCTGCCGGGCCCGCCCCAAGTACCACGACCTGAGTTTTAATTTCAGTACTCATCATGACCTCTTAATTGATTGTCCGGCGGGTCAGACGTCATTTTTATTGCTAATCGATCTCATAACGCCCTTCATCCACCGGGACGCTTACACCGCGAGCAGTTTACAGAATTGTTAATAATCTGCAAAGCGTGTTCGAGTGACCCGTGTCTCAACAATTTTGTCGAGTAATGCAAAATCCGACAAAACTGCTACAGAATCGTCAGGGGCGCAGCATGCTGCGCCCCTTTTGCATTACATCACCAGACGGCGAATGTCGGACAACATGTTGTTGATGATGGTGATGAAGCGCGCACCATCGGCACCGTCGATAACGCGGTGGTCGAAGGACAGCGACATCGGCATCATCAGGCGCGGCATGAACTCTTTACCGTTCCAGACCGGCTCCATCGCAGACTTGGAGACGCCCAGGATTGCCACTTCCGGCGCATTGACGATCGGCGCGAAGTGAGTCGTCCCGATACCGCCCAGGCTGGAGATGGTGAAGCAACCGCCCTGCATCTCGCCCGCGGTCAGCTTGCCGTCGCGCGCTTTCTTGGAGATGGCCATCAGTTCGCGAGACAGCTCGGTGATGCTCTTCTTGTTCACGTCCTTGAACACCGGAACCACCAGGCCGTTCGGGGTATCTACCGCCACGCCGATGTTGATGTATTTCTTCAGCGTCAGCTTCTGGCCATCTTCGGACAGCGAGCTGTTGAAGCGCGGCATCTGCTCCAGAGCGGCGGCGACGGCTTTCATGATGAACACGACAGGCGTGAACTTCACGTCCAGCTTGCGCTTGGCCGCTTCTTCGTTCTGCTGCTTGCGGAACGCTTCCAGATCGGTGATGTCGGTTTTGTCGAAGTGAGTCACGTGCGGGATCATCACCCAGTTGCGGCTCAGGTTCGCGCCAGAGATTTTCTGGATGCGGCCCATTTCGACTTCTTCGATCTCGCCGAACTTGCTGAAGTCCACTTTCGGCCATGGCAGCATGCCCGGCAGACCGCCGCCGGCAGCAGCCGGGGCCGCTTCGGCGCGTTTCACCGCGTCTTTCACGTAAGTCTGAACGTCTTCGCGCAGGATGCGGCCTTTACGACCGGTGCCTTTCACTTTCGCCAGGTTAACGCCGAACTCACGCGCCAGACGACGAATGACCGGGGTCGCGTGCACGTAGGCCGCGTTCTCGGCGAACTCGCCCTTGTCGTCAGCTTTCGCAGCTGGTGCGGCGGCTTTAGCGGCGGCCGGAGCCGGCGCAGCTTCCGCTTTAGCAGCTGGAGCGGCGGCAGCGGCTGGCGCAGCGCCTTCCACTTCGAACACCATGATCAGGGAGCCGGTTTTCACTTTGTCGCCGGTCGCGATCTTGATCTCTTTCACGGTACCCGCGAACGGCGCAGGCACTTCCATAGAAGCCTTGTCGCCTTCCACGGTGATCAGAGACTGCTCGGCGGCAACCTTGTCGCCTACCTTAACCATCACTTCGGTCACTTCGACTTCGTCGCCGCCGATATCCGGCACGGCGACGTCTTTGGCCGCAGAGGCCGCTGGCGCTGCAGCGGCGGCAGGAGCTTGCGCCGCAACCGGGGCCGCAGCGGATGCGGCGCCGGCCACTTCGAACACCATGATCAGGGAGCCGGTTTTCACTTTGTCGCCGGTCGCGATCTTGATCTCTTTCACGGTGCCCGCGAACGGCGCAGGGACTTCCATGGAAGCCTTGTCGCCTTCAACGGTGATCAGGGACTGCTCGGCTTCCACCTTGTCGCCCACTTTCACCAGGATCTCGGTCACTTCAACTTCGTCGGCGCCGATGTCCGGCACGGCAACGTCTTTGGCCGCAGCGGCAGCCGGGGCAGCTGCTGCTGCCGCCGGTTTTTCTTCCGCTTTCGCCGCCGGTGCAGCTTCCGCTGCGCCTGCCGCTTCGAAGATCATGATCAGTTTGCCGGTTTCAGTTTTATCGCCGACCGCCACTTTGATCTCTTTCACCACGCCCGCCTGCGGGGATGGCACTTCCATGGAAGCCTTGTCGCCCTCCACGGTGATCAGCGATTGTTCCACTTCAACTTTATCGCCGACCTTCACCAGAATCTCGGTGATTTCGACTTCATCTGCACCGATGTCCGGTACGTTGATTTCGATAGACATTATTCAGTACCTCTTAGGCCAGACGCGGGTTAACTTTTTCTGGGTTGATGTTGAATTTCTTGATTGCATCAGCAACCACAGAAGCTTCGATCTCACCGCGTTTAGCCAGTTCGCCCAGAGCAGCAACCACCACGTAAGACGCATCGACTTCGAAGTGGTGACGCAGGTTTTCGCGGCTGTCCGAACGACCGAAGCCGTCGGTGCCCAGTACGCGATAATCGCTGGCCGGCACATAAGTACGAACCTGCTCGGCGAACAGTTTCATGTAGTCGGTAGAGGCTACCGCCGGCGCGTCGCTCATCACCTGAGCGATGTAAGGCACGCGTGGCGTTTCGGTTGGGTGCAGCATGTTCCAGCGCTCGCAGTCCTGGCCGTCGCGCGCCAGTTCGGTGAACGAGGTCACGCTGTAGGTGTCGGAACCCACGCCGTAGTCCTTCGCCAGGATCTGCGCAGCTTCACGCACGTGGCGCAGGATGGCCCCGGAGCCCAGCAGCTGTACTTTGCCTTTGCTGCCTTCCAGCGTTTCCAGCTTGTAGATACCCTTGCGAATACCCTCTTCCGCACCCTGCGGCATCGCAGGCATGTGGTAGTTTTCGTTCAGCGTGGTCAGGTAGTAGTACACGTTTTCTGGGTTGTCGCCATACATGCGCACCAGACCGTCGTGCATGATTACCGCTACTTCGTACGCGTAAGCCGGATCGTAAGAGATGCAGTTAGGGATGGTCAGAGACTGAATGTGGCTGTGGCCATCTTCGTGCTGCAGACCTTCGCCGTTCAGGGTAGTACGGCCCGACGTCCCGCCGATCAGGAAGCCGCGCGCCTGTTGGTCGCCTGCTGCCCAGCACAGGTCGCCGATACGTTGGAAACCGAACATCGAGTAGTAGATGTAGAACGGAATCATCGGCAGATCGTTGGTGCTGTAGGAAGTCGCTGCGGCCAGCCAGGAAGAAGCTGCGCCCAGTTCGTTGATGCCTTCCTGCAGGATTTGGCCTTTCTCGTCTTCTTTGTAGTAAGCAACCTGCTCACGGTCCTGCGGAGTGTACTGCTGGCCGTTCGGGCTGTAGATACCGATCTGACGGAACAGACCTTCCATACCGAAGGTACGCGCTTCGTCAGCGATGATTGGCACCAGGCGATCTTTGATCGACTTGTTCTTCAGCATCACGTTCAGGGCACGCACGAAGGCGATAGTGGTGGAGATCTCTTTGTTCTGCTCTTCCAGCAGCGAGCTGAAATCTTCCAGCGCCGGCATTTCCAGCTTCTGGGTGAACTCCGGCAGACGAGTCGGCACGTAGCCTTTCAGCGCCTGGCGACGTTCGTGCAAGTATTTGTACTCTTCGGAATCTTTCTCGAAGGTGATGTACGGCAGTTTTTCGATGTCAGCATCGGCAACTGGCACGTTGAAACGATCGCGGAAGTGGTGAACCCCTTCCATGTTCATTTTCTTCACCTGGTGAGCGATGTTTTTACCTTCCGCGGTTTCACCCATGCCGTAACCTTTGATGGTGTGGGCCAGGATAACGGTCGGTTTGCCTTTGGTGTCCTGCGCTTTTTTCAGTGCAGCGAAGATTTTCTTCGGATCGTGACCACCACGGTTCAGCGCCCAGATTTCGTCGTCGGTCATGTCTTTGACCAGCGCAGCGGTTTCCGGGTAACGGCCGAAGAAGTGCTCGCGCACGTAAGCGCCGTCTTTGGATTTGAAGGTCTGGTAGTCGCCGTCCAGGGTCTCGTTCATCAGCTGAACCAGTTTACCGCTGGTGTCTTTACGCAGCAGCTCGTCCCAACGGCCGCCCCAGATCACTTTCAGCACCTGCCAGCCTGCGCCGGAGAAGATGCCTTCCAGTTCGTTGATGATCTTGCCGTTACCGGTGACCGGGCCGTCCAGACGCTGCAGGTTGCAGTTGATGACGAACACCAGGTTGTCCAGCTTCTCGCGGGTCGCGATGGTGATGGCGCCTTTGGATTCCGGCTCATCCATCTCGCCGTCGCCCAGGAAGGCGTAAACGGTTTGATCAGAGGTGTCTTTCAGGCCACGGTGTTCCAGGTACTTCAGGAACTTCGCCTGATAGATGGCGCTGATTGGGCCCAGGCCCATGGAAACGGTCGGGAACTGCCAGAATTCCGGCATCAGCTTAGGATGCGGGTAAGACGACAGGCCGTTGCCGTGCACTTCCTGACGGAAGTTGTTCATTTGTTCTTCGGTCAGGCGGCCTTCAAGGAAGGCACGCGCGTAAACGCCCGGAGAGATGTGGCCCTGGAAGTACACCAGGTCGCCGCCGTCTTTCTCGTTGCGTGCGCGGAAGAAGTGGTTAAAGCAGACTTCATAGAAGGTCGCGGAAGACTGGAAGGAAGCCATGTGGCCGCCCAGCTCCAGGTCTTTTTTGGATGCGCGCAGAACGGTCATGACCGCGTTCCAACGGATCGCTGAACGAATGCGGCGCTCCAGATCCAGGTTGCCCGGGTAAGCCGGTTCGTCTTCGACCGCGATGGTGTTGACGTAGTTGTGCGCTGCAGCACCGGCCGCAACGTTAACGCCGCCTTTGCGGGCTTCTCCCAATACCTGATCAATCAGAAACTGAGCTCGCTCAACACCCTCTTCACGGATGACCGATTCGATCGCCTGCAGCCAGTCGCGGGTTTCGATCGGATCCACGTCATTGTTTAAACGTTCTGACATGGTGGTATTCCTTATCTGTCTAATGGTTTGTTTGGAGCCTGTCTTCCTGTGCTCTGTGAAAAAACACACGAAGACAGGCCCATCAGTTTAGTTGCCGCTTAAGTACTTAACTAAGTACCTCGAACTTAACCCCCGCAGGCTGGTGTACCCTGAAGAGGACAGCTCTTAATCCTTGCGTTGCTGGAGACGCCGTAGCGATCTCTCGCGTCGGGTATGCTCCCGGCTGAGATCCAGCAAGATTTCCTCGATAAACGCCAAGTGGCGATGCGAGGCTTCACGGGCCTTTTCCGGCTCGCGTGCCACAATCGCCTCAAAAATTCCGGCGCGGTGGCTGCTCACTTTTGCCAACATCTCACGGCGCGAGTAGAGCAATTCAAAGTTCTGACGCACGTTCTGTTCCAGCATCGGCCCCATGCAGCGTAGCAGGTGAAGTAACACAACGTTGTGGGCGGCTTCGGTCACGGCGATTTGATACTGCATGACCGCATCGGCTTCGGCGTCGAGATCGCCGCTGTCCTGAGCCTGCTGAATCACAATGTGGCAATCGCGGATGCGCGCCAGATCTTCATCGGTGCCGCGCAGCGCCGCGTAATAGGCGGCGATGCCTTCCAGCGCGTGACGGGTTTCCAGCAGATCGAACTGTGATTCGGGATGGTCGGCCAGCAGCTCGGCCAGCGGATCGCTGAAGCTCTGCCACAGATTAGTTTGCACGAAGGTGCCGCCGCCCTGACGGCGCAGGAGCAGCCCTTTCGCTTCCAGGCGCTGAATGGCCTCTCTCAGAGAAGGACGGGAGACATCAAACTGTTTCGCCAGCTCGCGCTCCGGAGGCAGTTTTTCGCCTGGGCGCAGTGTCCCCTCGAGGATCAGATATTCGAGCTGTTGCTCGATAACATCTGACAACTTGGGTTGGCGGATTTTGCTGTAGGCCATGAGTGAATTCTTCTCTGCGAATGGCGCGGAGTCAATTGGTAATACCAATTTCAAAAACGTGACGGTAAAGTAACAAAGTATTCACCTCCTGTCCATACGGGCCTTGATCGAAATCAGGTTACCCGCACATTTTAACACCCCGCTGAAAACCCCGCTGCAAACCGGTAACGCCGTGATGGTATTACCATTTACGCGACGGGTTATGGATTTAACTTTTACCAAACCTTACGCAAGGAAGAGTGCAAACTTTTTGCCCGAGTTTTATTGCATGGTTATTACGCTTTGATGAATGACTATTTGGCGAGCAATACGGTGCTGATTTGTTCATTATTTGAACGCAGCCCACCGCACAGATCTACGTTATTTTTGCGCATTATGTGATTTGTTGCTTATTTCATGCACTGAATCCCCCCCGCCGTCACACAACCCGCATTTTGTTTCCTAAACTGCTGCAATCTTAATCACTCACACGACAAAGCAGGTGCAAACCGACGCACATAACATTATTCTCTGCCAAACGGTAGCGGCGCCGTGGAATTAATAGATATAACGTCGTAAATAAAACAAAACACACATCGTAACCACTGCTTTACAGGCATGTGGGCATTCACAACGACAGAGGGTTAGATTGATGGATGGTCAACAGCATGGTGACCAGCTGAAACGCGGCCTGAAAAACCGCCATATTCAGCTCATCGCCTTAGGTGGCGCAATCGGCACCGGATTATTTCTCGGTATCGCTCAAACAATAAAAATGGCCGGCCCGTCAGTGCTTCTCGGCTACGCCATCGGTGGCTTCATCGCGTTTCTGATCATGCGCCAGCTGGGGGAAATGGTGGTGGAAGAGCCGGTCGCCGGTTCCTTCAGCCACTTCGCCTACAAATACTGGGGCAACTTCGCCGGCTTCGCCTCCGGCTGGAACTACTGGGTGCTGTATGTCCTGGTGGCGATGGCGGAGCTGACCGCGGTCGGCATCTACGTACAGTACTGGTGGCCGGAGATCCCCACCTGGGTTTCCGCCGCGGTGTTCTTCCTGGCGATCAACGCCATTAACCTGGCCAACGTCAAAGTTTACGGCGAGATGGAGTTCTGGTTCGCCATCATCAAGGTGGTAGCGATTATCGGCATGATCGTGTTCGGCGCCTACCTGCTGTTCAGCGGCCTGGGCGGCCCGGAAGCCACCGTCACCAACCTGTGGGCGCAAGGCGGGTTCTTCCCGAACGGCATCATGGGCCTGGTGATGGCGATGGCGGTGATCATGTTCTCCTTCGGCGGCCTCGAGCTGGTCGGCATCACCGCCGCCGAAGCCGACAACCCGCAAAAGAGCATCCCGAAAGCCACCAATCAGGTGATCTACCGCATCCTGATCTTCTATATCGGTTCACTGGCCATTCTGCTGTCGCTGTACCCGTGGGGCAAAGTGGTCGAAGGCGGCAGCCCGTTCGTGCTGATCTTCCACGCGCTGAACAGTAACCTGGTGGCGACCGTGCTGAACATCGTGGTGCTCACCGCCGCGCTGTCGGTCTACAACAGCTGCGTCTACTGCAACAGCCGCATGCTGTACGGCCTGGCGCAGCAGGGCAACGGGCCGAAAAGCCTGCTGAAGGTCGATGGCCGCGGCGTGCCGGTGGTGGCCATCGGCATTTCCGCCCTCGCCACCGCGCTGTGCGTGCTGATTAACTACCTGATCCCGGGCCGCGCCTTCGAACTGCTGATGGCGCTAGTGGTGTCGGCGCTGGTGATCAACTGGGCGATGATAAGCCTGGCGCACCTGAAATTCCGCGCCGCCAAAAACCGCGAAGGCGTAGTGCCGAAGTTCAAAGCGTTCTGGTACCCGTTCAGCAACTACCTGTGCCTGCTGTTCATGGCCGGCATCCTGGTGATCATGTATCTGACGCCGGGCATTCAAATCTCGGTGCTGCTGATCCCTGTGTGGGTGGCGATCCTGGCCGTCGGTTACGCCATCAAACAGCGCAGCCAACGCGTCGACGGCGTCACCAGCCGTTGAATCCCGTAACCGCGCAATAAATAAAACGGCCCGCAGATGCGGGCCATTTTTTTGCCTGAACGCCGCTTACTTACGCAGCGCTTTCACCTGCTCGGCGGTGATATCCGCCGGCAAACCGCCCCAGGTCACACGCAGGTAATTCACCAGCTCGGCCACGTCAGCATCGCTCAGCCGCTCACCGAAGCCCGGCATGCTCTGCATGCTTTCACCGTTCGGGAACTGCTGGGCCGGCAGGCCGTCCAGCACCGACACGATCAGGTTCTTGCCGTCCGCCTGGCGCAGCGTGGCGTTATCGCGCATCGCCGGCGCGACGTGCGGTTTGCCCTCGCCTTCGCGCGCATGGCAGCCGGCACACTGATCCAGATAGGTCATGCGCCCGACATCGCTGCCCTGGCCCACTGTTACCGGCACTGCCGCCGGCGGCTGCTCGCCCATCAGATACAGCGCCAATGCCTGATGGTCTTGCGGCGTCAAATGACGGGTGCTGAGATCCACCACCATATGCATTTCACTGAAGGCGGAACCCTGCGGTGCAAGGCCGGTGCTGAGGAAGCGGCTGACGTCCTGCGGCGTCCAGCCGCGCTGCGCCAGGCCATGCGGCGTAATGTCCGGCGCCATGAAGCGACCGAGATCGCCGCCCTGCATCGGCTTGCCGAGATCCATCTGCCCCAGCGCGCCGCGCGGCGTGTGGCATTCACCACAGTGGCCCAGCACATCGGCCAGATAGCGGCCGCGCTGCCATTGCGGCGAGCTGCCCTGCGAACTGGCCGGCAGCGGATCCTGGCTGCGGAACAGCAGATTCCAGCCGATCAGCGCCATCCGCTGGTTGAACGGGAACGGCATCTCGTTGGCCGGAATGGCCACGTCTACCGCCGGACGCGTCATCAGGTAAGCATAGATATCATCGGCGTCCTGACGCGAAATACCCTTGTACGAGGTGTAAGGCATCGCCGGATACAGATGGCGCCCGCCCGGTGCCACGCCCTGCGTCAGCGCCAGGAAGAAGTCGTCCTTGCTCCAGCGCCCGATGCCGTGATCGGCCGACGGCGTCAGGTTGCTGCCGTAAATCGTGCCGAACGGCGTGTCCAGCGGATAGCCGCCGGCCAACGGCGCCCCGCCGCTGGCGGTATGACAGGCGGCGCAGTCGGCGGCCTGCGCCAGATAGCGGCCGCGGGCGATCTGTTCGGCGCTGGCGGTCACCTGCTGCACCGGACCGTCGTAACGGCGGTTTTCCCGCCACCACAACAGCGCAATCACCACGATCGCCACCAGCAAAATCAACCCTGCGAGACGTTTTTTCATTGTGCCGTCTCCTTTAACAGCCCCGGCGTTTTCAGCACCACGTCGCGCACCGCTTCGTAGTAACGCACGTAGCCGGTGCAGCGACAGATATGGCTGTCCAGCGCCTGCTCGATGGCGTTTTCCAGCTGATCGCGGGCAATCGGCTCACGCTTGAGCTTTTCCACGAAAATGGTGGCGGCATTGACGAAGCCCGGCGTGCAGTAGCCGCACTGGAAGCTGTAGTGCTCCAGAAACGCCTGCTGGATCGGCGACAGCTCAACCACCTCGCCCTGTTCGTCCACCTTGGCGTGGCCCTCGACGGTGCGCACTTTCTTGCCGTTGAAGAAATGCGCGCCGGTGATGCAGGTACGCACCTCTTCGCTGGTGCCGCTCGGGTGATCGACGATCGCCACGCAAGCGTGGCAAATGCCCTGCCCGCAACCGAGGCGAGAACCGGTCAGATCGAGATACTCGTGCAGGAAATCGATCATCATCAAGCCTTCCGGCACCTCGATCGGGCCGTACGGTTTCTCGTTGATAGTCAGGGAGATCGGCTGGGTTTTAATGCTCATTGTAATACCTCACGAATATTTTCTGCACGAACGGGCAAATCACGGAAACGGTGGCCGGTGGCGTCGGCGATGGCGTTGACCAGCGCGGCCACGATCGGGATCATCACCACCTCCGCCATGCCTTTCGGCGGATCGGTTTCCGACAGCGCCGGCAGGATGTCGCCGCTCTGTTTCCACACCGCCACGTCGCTGGCGCGCGGCAGGTGGTAACGGTTGAAGTTCCAGGTGCCGTTGCCCGGGCCGTCTTCGTACAGCGGTAAATATTCGTGCAGCGCGTGGCCGATGCCCATCGCCAGCCCGCCCTGCAGCTGGCCGGAAACCAGTTCCGGCACGATCAGGTTGCCGCACTCCATGATCGAATGGTGATTCAGCAGTTCCACCTGGCCGGTGGCGATATCCACCGCCACTTCCGCCAGCGTGCCGACGGCGCTGTAGTAGGTCACCGCCGCATTGTTGCGCTGGGTCGGCGGGTAGTAGACCTGCCCGCGCGCCAGCGGTTTGAATTCGCCGCCGGCGTTGCGCAGCGCCATGCCGTCGACCGGCAGGCGTTCGCTTTTGCCGTTCAGCGTGAAATCGGCCTCCGCCCACTGCCAGCGGTTGAAGACATGCACCGCCGCGCCGGTGACGCCGCCCATCTTATAAGCCGTCTTGGCCAGCAGTTCGAGGCTCAGCACCGACATGCCCGCCGCCGTCAGGCCGCCTTCGACCCAACGCGCATCTTCGCGCCGCACCACCAACGGCGCCGCCTGGCCGCCGCCGATACCGGCCTGCCACAGCGCCATCGCCGCCGGCCACAGGCCGTGATCGAAGATCAGGCGCGCCGCTTCGCGGGTGCTGTGTGAGAAGTAATAGGCCGAGTTGCTGGCGCTGGACGGCGAACAGTAGCTCGGCGTCCAGTTAGGGTTGGTTTGCAGCTTGTCCTGCTCTTGCTGCGACATCAGGTAAGGATCGCCGCTGGTGACCATCGGTAGCACCGACCAGTCGGTGACCGAGAAGTGCGCTTCGTCGGCCGGTTTGCCCAGCCACTGGGCGCACAGCACCGACTGCGAGGTCGACATGCCGGTGCCCATCTCCGCGCCGCTGTGATGCAGGGTGATGCGGCCATCTTCGCTCAGCTCCACCCGGGCGAACGAAGTTTCCGCCCCGGTGCCGAAATCTTTCTGCACGCAGCCGAAACCAACGCCATAGCGCTTGCCGGGATGACGGCTCTCAAACTCGGCCTTGCGTTCGGCGCGCTTGAGCCACATCTCATGCTTCGCCGCCTTCTCCAGCACTTCATCGGCGCGGATCGCACCGGCCGGGATCGCCCCCTGAGTGTTTTTCATACCGGATTTCAGCACGTTGCGCAGGCGAAACTCGATAGGGTCGATCTTCAGCTCGGCGGCCAGTTCATCCACCATCATCTCGGTGGCGGCCATGCTCTGCAGCGTGCCGTAACCACGCGCCGAACCGGCGTCGATGGCGCGTGAAGCTAATCCGACCGACGACAGATCGCTTTTCGGGAAGTAGTAAATCGACTGGGCGGCGGTCGCGCCGACCATCACCACCGAAGGGGTAAAGTTGCTGCGGCCGCCGCCGTCCGCGGTCATGTCACCGAGGAACGACTGCATGACGCCGGTCTGACGGTTCACCGCGATGCGGTAGTTCATGTCGAACGCGTGACGCTTCAGCGCCGTCTGGAACTGTTCGAAGCGGTCGTTGGCCAGGCGCACCGGATGGCCGTCACCGTACATCGCCGCCACTGCGCCGTAATACGGGAAGTTGTAGTGATCTTTCGAACCGTAGCCCACGGTGTAGCACGGGTGCAGGATCAGCTGTTTCACCGGCGGGTTGCGTTTGGCCAGCATGCGCGGCATTTCGTCGGCCACTTCCTGCGGCGACTGGGTCGGCACCACCAGATGCAGCGTTTGCGTCTGTGCGTCAAACCAGCCGTTGGCGTTGTCCGGCTCCAGCGCCGAGGTGTCGATGGACTGCGTGGTGTAACGGCGCGACATCACCAGCCAATCGGCCGGCGGATTCGCCAGCTCGTCGGCGATCAGGCCCGCATAGCGCATGCCTTCCTGATCCAGCTTGCCGCCCTCGCGCCCTTCCGGCCATACCGGCAGGTGTTTTTTCATCGACACCGGGAAAATCGGCGTGTCCTTCAGGCTGGAGAAGCGATCGTCGTCGAACGGCTGCTCCCCGCCCACCCGCACATAGCGGAAGCTGCCCCAGGGATCGCGCTCCAGCGGGCCGGTCACCGCGCCGTATTTGATGGTCTCTTCACGGAATTTCAGCTTGTCCTTGGCGAAACGGAAACGGGCGAAGTCGTGATAGATCAGGATTGCCACCGCCTGGCCAAGGTAGGCCGGGGTTTTGCCGCTCGGCAGCAGCATGTCATCACCGTAGAACGCCGGGAAAGCCAGGCCGTCGCGCGCCAGATCTTCCGCCGTCACCAGGCGATCCGGCTGCAGATCGTCCCCCAGCAGCGACAGATCGACCCCTTCGAACAGCCGGTCGGCTTGGGTGACGCGCAGAATAAAGGCGTGCGCCTGTTTCTGCGGCCAGTGCGGCATGTCCACCGCGCGGATATCGCGTGCGAACACCTTCTGCCCCATAACCTTGGCGCGGCCGTCGATGCGGAAACGCACGCGCTTGGCCTGCGGATCCCAGTTGGGCGACTGGAGGATTTTTTGCTCGAACAGCGCGGCGTAGGCGCGGCTGTACAAAGGCGCGAGGTACACGGATACCCCCGCAATCACGGCGCTTTTGATAAAGCGGCGCCGCGACGGGTTGAAATTGCTCATAAATAAGTCCTTCACGTCTTTCTTGTAATTGGTTTTTGTTCGCGGTGTTGTTGCGCAAACGCTGACGACCTTGCCGTAGACGTCATAAGCATATGCTTATAACTAAAATTATGTGATGATTAACAGGCTGTTTTCAACAAAAAAACATTTGCAAAACACTTATGGTTTGTATGCTAATAAATAATTTGCGCAAACGCGGGCTTCAACCATGACTACGGGCATTGTCATTACCGCCGCCGGACGCGGGGAGCGATTTATTCAGGCCGGCGGCCAGGGCAACAAGTTAAACGCAGGATTTGCCGATGCGGCGGGCGAGCGGCGTTCGCTGTTCGAGCACACCCTATGCCAGGCGCTGGCTTCCGGCCTGCCGGTACAGGTTGTGACCCGGCCGGATAATCTGCCGGTACTGGCAGCCTGCGCCGCCAACCAGGTGCCGGTCACCCTGCTCGCCAGCGCGGGCCTCGGCGACTCGATCGCCGCGGGCGTTGCGGCCACGTCGCACTGGCAAGGCTGGTTGATCCACCTGGCGGATATGCCGTTCGTCAGCGCCGATGTCTTTCGACAGGTGGCGAACGCCTTACGGCAACACGCGATCGTGCGCCCCAGCTATGCGCAACAGCCCGGTCACCCGGTCGGCTTTTCCGCCCTATTGCGCAAACAACTTTGCCAATTGCACGGCGATAATGGCGCGCGTGGGCTGCTGCAAGGCGCAGCGGTACACCTGTTGCCGCTTGAGCACCCCGGCGTCGTGCAGGATATTGATCTTCCATCGCAACTCCCGGCCAGCGAGTAAATTCACCTATGCAACATCTTGATGTCACCGTGGTCAGCCAGGCGATAAGCTGGCTGCAACAACAGCCGGTCTGGCTATGCACCGTGCTCAGCACCTACGGCTCTTCGCCGCGGTCGCCGGGCGCGCTGATGGCGGCGACCCGTGACGGCCGCTACAGCGGCTCATTGTCGGGCGGGTGCGTGGAGGAAGACTTTCTGCGGCGCGTGGCCGCCGGGGAGTATCAGGCGGCCAGCCAGGTGATCCGTTACGGCGAAGGCGGCATGACGCCCAATGTAGCGCTGCCGTGCGGCGGCGTGTTGGACGTGCTGATCGAGTATCTGCCGGCGGGAGAAGCCAGCGTCGCTTACCTGCAGCGCATCGCCGGCGCGCTGGAAGGGCATCATGCGTTGCTCAAACGCCTGACGCTGCCCAACGCCTGCCATAGCCTTGAGCAGAGCCATTTCACCAGCGCCACTCAGGTTGAACGCCGGCTCGAGCAGATCACCCTGCATATCGCGGCCGCGCCGCGCCTGCTGATCGCCGGGCTGTCCAGCGTGGCGCTGTACTGCGCCGATTTCGCCGTAGCGCTGGGGTTTGAGGTGCTGGTGTGCGAGAACCGCCCTGAGGCGCTGGACAACTTCGCCGCCGAGCTGAAGCCCGGCGTGACGCTGCTGCGCCAGTTTCCGGCCAAGTTCATCGAGGAAGGCGGCTGCCATGCCAACACCGCCGTCGTGGCGCTGACCCACGATCCGCGGATGGACGACCTGACACTGATGGAAGCGATCCACACCCCGGCGTTTTACATCGGCGCCATGGGCTCGCTCAGAAACAGCGCGCGGCGGCGCCAGCGTTTGCAGCAGATCGCCGAGTTCACGCCGCAGGAGCTGGAACGCATCCATGCGCCGATCGGCCTGCCGCTCGGCAGCAAAACCCCGGCGGAAATCGCCCTGGCGGTGATGGCGGCTATCGTGCAGCAAAAAAACCGGCTGCCGGCCGCCGACGGGCTCAGTGCAGCGGCACCACCGGCACCAGATGCTGCAGCTCCAGGTGCAGCTCCTCTTTCCCGCTCAGCGAATAGCTGAACACCGTCATGTCCGGCCCGTCACCGCGGGCCAGCCCCATTTCGGGCAGCACCTGCGTGTAAATCTTAATGATGTGATCGTTGAGCGCCACCGGCTTGCCTGAATAGCGAAAACGGCAAAACTCGCCGTGGATCTCCGGCAGCGGCTCCAGCGCCACGCCTTCGCGCAGCGGATATTCCGTCTTCACGCCCAGGGTATAGTCGACTCTGACCCGCTCGCCGTCCGGCACCAGCTGGGTAAATGAATAGGTCTGCGTCGGGCGCTCGCCCAACAAGGTGTAGAACTGCGCCCGCAGCGCGCTGCGCAGCGGCAGGTGCGACTTATCCAGATTCTCGATATCCAGATGGTACGCGTAATGCTTGCCGTGAAACGCGTATTGTCCTCTGGCGATGCTGACGCGTTCGACCTGAATATCGCCGGGCTGGCTGGCCGCCAGCGAACGCACCAGGTTGCTGAAGTCCTGTTTGCGGGCATGGCGATACACGCTGGGCGATTCGGCGAAGTGTTTCTTGAAACAGCGCGAGAACGTCTGCTGATTATCGAATTGATATTCTACCGAAATATCGAGGATGCTCTTCTGCGTGAAACGCAAGGCGAAAGCGGCGAGATAGAGGCGGCGAGCGCGAATGTAAGAGGCTAACGACAATCCGGTCTGCTTCTTGAACATGCGCTGCAGGTACCATTTCGTATAGCCTGACTTGGCGGAAACGATATCCAACGACAGCGGATTGGTCAGGTTATCTTCAATCCAGACCAGCAGTTCCCTGATATGATTTTCCTGCGTTCCCATGTGCTTGCTGAAACCTTCTGTTGCCGATATTCCATTAGTCGAATTTTAGTGCTATCCACGTAGGGTATACAGGTTAAAACTCGGCGTCCAGCAAGCTACAGGACTTTACACAACCCCCTCCACCGCCCGCAGGCGGTGGAGGGGGAGCAGCGATTATTTCAGGCAGCTGGAGCACTGACCGGCCTGGATCTTCTGGAAGAAGTCATTGCCTTTGTCATCCACCAGGATAAACGCCGGGAAATCTTCCACTTCGATTTTCCAGATCGCTTCCATACCCAGCTCAGGATACTCCACGCACTCCAGGCTCTTGATGCTCTGCTGCGCCAGCACCGCCGCCGGGCCGCCGATGCTGCCGAGGTAGAAACCGCCGTGCTTGTGGCAGGCATCCGTCACCTGCTGGCTGCGGTTGCCTTTCGCCAGCATGATCATGCTGCCGCCGTGGGATTGCAGCAGATCGACATAGGAATCCATACGCCCGGCGGTGGTTGGCCCCAACGAACCGGACGCATAGCCTTCCGGCGTTTTGGCCGGGCCGGCGTAATAGATCGGGTGATCCTTGACGTACTGCGGCAGGCCTTCACCGCGATCCAGACGCTCTTTCAGCTTGGCGTGCGCGATATCGCGACCGACGATGATGGTGCCGCTCAGCGACAGACGGGTGGAAACCGGGTACTGCGACAGCTGTTTGAGGATCTCGGCCATCGGGCGGTTGAGATCGACCTTGATCGCCTCGCCCTCCCCGGCCTGGCGCAGCTCCTGAGGAATGAATTTACCCGGATTGTGCTCCAGTTTTTCCAGCCAGATACCGTCGCGGTTGATCTTGCCTTTGATGTTTCGGTCCGCCGAGCAGGAGACACCCATGCCGACCGGGCAGGACGCGCCGTGGCGCGGCAGGCGCACTACGCGGATATCGTGCGCGAAGTATTTACCGCCGAACTGTGCGCCCAGCCCCAGATTCTGCGCTTCTTGCAGCAGTTCCGCTTCGAGTTCCAGATCGCGGAACGCCTGGCCATGCTCGTTGCCTTCGGTCGGCAGACCGTCGTAATACTTGGTCGAGGCCAGCTTGACGGTTTTCAGCGTCGCTTCTGCCGAGGTGCCGCCGATGACGAACGCCACGTGATACGGCGGGCAAGCCGCAGTGCCCAGCGTGCGCATCTTGTCGACCAGATAGTTTTTCAGTTTGCCCGGCGACAGCAGCGCCTTGGTTTCCTGATACAGATAGGTTTTGTTGGCGGAGCCGCCGCCCTTGGCGATGCACAGGAACTTGTACTCTTCGCCGTCCACGCTGTAGAGATCGATCTGCGCCGGCAGGTTGCTGCCGGTATTGACCTCTTTGTACATATCCAGCGCGGCGTTCTGCGAATAGCGCAGGTTTTCTTCGATGTAGGTGTTATATACCCCGCGCGACAGGGCAGCTTCATCGCCGCCGCCAGTCCAGACGCGTTGGCCTTTCTTGCCCACGATGATCGCCGTGCCGGTGTCCTGGCAGGTCGGTAAAATACCCTTGGCGGCGATTTCTGAGTTACGCAGAAATTGCAGCGCAACGTACTTGTCGTTTTCGCTGGCGTCCGGATCTTTGAGGATATCGGCCACCTGCTGTTGGTGCGCCGGGCGCAGCATGAACGACGCGTCGTGGAACGCGTGCTGGGCAAGCAGGGTTAACGCTTCAGGGGCAACTTTCAGAACTTCCTGGCCTTCAAATTCGCTCACGGAAACGTGGTCGCGGCTCAGCAGGTAGTATTCGGTATCGTCTTTCTTCAGCGGGAACGGATCTTGATAGTGGAACGGTTTATTCGACATTGATCTCTCACTTGCAACATCAGCTGCGTTAAATTCACACTTGCGGCGCACGGCTCGGCGCCTTGTCAAAAAACTGCCTCCACCTTACGTATTTTTAATCAGTCAGTTATTGCGCCAAATCGCAAAATAACCGCTCTTTGCGTAAGGGATTACCACAGGCGGCGTTTCAACCTTGCTCGGTGAGAACTGCGGGTACAGGCTCATCATGCACGCTTTATTATCCCGCAGTTAACACATTGATTACAATCCATCGGCAGCGATCGTCTTATCAATGTGGTGAAAAAGCGCCGGATGCGGATTTGCGACGGGCATATTGTCAGCCGCCCCGCCATTGCTTAAGCTAGCCGCAATGAACAAACCAAGAATCCCCATCGCGCTGCAACAAGCGGTGATGCGCTGCCTGCGAGAAAAGCTGCAGTTGGCCCGCCAGCATTTTGCCGCCGAATTCCCCGAACCCAGCATCGTCTATCAGCAACGCGGCACCAGCGCGGGCACCGCCTGGCTGCAAAGTTGGGAAATCCGCCTGAATCCGGTGCTGCTGCTGGAAAACCAACAGCCGTTTATCGATGAAGTGGTGCCGCACGAGCTGGCGCACCTGCTGGTGTTTCGCCAATTCGGCCGGGTGGCGCCGCACGGCCGCGAATGGCGCTGGATGATGGAAAGCGTGTTGTTGACGCCCGCCAGCCGCACTCACCGTTTCGAAACCGCCTCGGTGCAAAGCAAAACCTTCCCCTACCGCTGCGGCTGCGGGCAGCACCAGCTCACCATCCGCCGCCATAACCGCGTGCTGCGCGGCGAAAGCGAATACCGCTGCCGCCGCTGCGGTGAGAAACTGAAATTTCTCGCCAGCGAGAACCTTTAGCTAAACGATTTATACGTTAAAACAAGCAAATATCGCCATTTGCCACTGCCGGCAAGTTCCGCTACCCTGCCTGCTTTTCCAATTTTGAGCTGTTTTGGAATATGCTTCGCAGAATTTTGTTTATGGCGGTTTTCACCGCAGGCGCCGCACAGGCGCACGGCATCAATAACTTCTCTCAGGCCAAAGCGGCGGCGGCCAAGATTAACCAGGATGCGCCAGGCAGTTTTTACTGCGGCTGCCGTATCGACTGGCAAGGTAAAAAAGGCATCCCGGATCTCGCCGGCTGTGGCTATCAGGTGCGTAAAAACGCCCAGCGCGCACAGCGCATCGAATGGGAACACGTGGTGCCGGCCTGGCAGTTCGGCCACCAGCTGCAGTGCTGGCAAGACGGCGGGCGCAAGAACTGCAACAAAGACGCCACCTATCGCCAGATAGAAACCGATCTGCACAACCTGCAGCCGGCGATCGGCGAAGTGAACGGCGACCGCAACAACTTCATGTACAGCCAATGGAACGGCGGCGAAGGCCAGTACGGACAGTGTCCGATGAAAGTGGACTTCAAGAATAAACAGGCGGAACCGCCTGCCCGCGCCCGCGGTGCCATCGCCCGCACCTACTTCTACATGCGCGATCGCTACCAGCTGCGGCTATCGCGCCAGCAAACCCAGCTGTTCGAGGTGTGGAACCGGCAATATCCGGTGAGCCAATGGGAATGTCAGCGCGAAGCACGTATCGCCAAGGTGCAGGGCAACCACAACCCCTATATTCAACAGGCTTGTCAGCAGCGGAAAAGCTAACCTACTATAGCCGTTATCTTTCATGGTGCCGCCAACCTGCGGCACCGTTTCGTCAGGATCAGACTACCCATGCGCATACCCCGCATTTACCATCCGCAACCGCTGACCGACCAGGCGGAGATCGCCCTCAGCGAGGACGCAGCCAACCATGTCGGGCGCGTGCTGCGCATGAGCGCCGGCCAGGCGCTGCAGCTGTTCGACGGCAGCAACCAGGTGTTCGACGCCGAGATAGTTCGGGTGGACAAGAAGAGCGTGCTGGTGCGCCTCGGCGACGGCCGCGTAGATGACATCGAATCGCCGCTCAACCTGCATCTGGGCCAGGTGATCTCGCGCGGCGAGAAGATGGAGTTCACCATCCAGAAATCCATCGAGCTGGGCGTCAACGTCATCACCCCGCTGTTTTCCGAGCGCTGCGGCGTCAAACTGGACGGCGAGCGTCTGGCGAAGAAAATCCAGCAATGGCAAAAGATCGCCATCGCCGCCTGCGAACAGTGCGGCCGCAACCGCATTCCGGAAATCCGCGAGGCGATGTCGCTGGAGGCCTGGTGCGCCGAGCAGGACGGCAGCCTGAAGCTCAACCTGCACCCGCGCGCCAGCCACAGCATCAACACGTTGCCGCAGCCGGTGGATCGCGTTCGCCTGCTGATCGGCCCGGAAGGCGGTTTGTCCGCTGACGAAATCGCCATGACCACCGACCACGGATTTACTGATATTCTGCTGGGACCACGCGTTCTGCGTACCGAAACCACAGCGCTCACCGCCATTACCGCTCTGCAGGTCCGCTTCGGCGACCTGGGTTAAAGGAGAAAAGATGATTAAGCTCGGCATCGTGATGGACCCAATCGATTCCATCAACATCAAGAAAGACACCAGCTTCGCCATGCTGCTCGAAGCGCAGCGCCGCGGTTACGAATTGCACTACATGGAGATGAACGATCTCTATCTGCATGCCGGTGACGGGCGCGCCCGCACCCGCCTGCTGAGCGTGAAGGAAGACAAGGAGAGCTGGTTCAGCTTCGGCGCCGAGCAGGATCTGGCACTGCACGAGCTGGACGTGATCCTGATGCGCAAGGATCCGCCGTTCGATACCGAATACATCTACGCGACCTACATTCTGGAACGCGCCGAGGTTAAAGGCACGCTGGTGGTCAACAAGCCGCAAAGCCTGCGCGATTGCAACGAGAAGCTGTTCACCGCCTGGTTCCCGGAGCTGACGCCGGATACGCTGGTCAGCCGCAGCGCCGCGCACATCCGCAAATTCCACCAGCAGCACGGCGACATCATCCTGAAGCCGCTGGACGGCATGGGCGGCGCGTCGATCTTCCGCGTGAAGCAGGACGATCCTAACCTGTCGGTGATCATCGAAACCCTGACCGAACACGGCAGCCGTTTCTGCATGGCGCAGAACTTCCTGCCGGCGATCAAGGACGGTGACAAGCGCATCCTGGTCGTCGACGGCGAGCCGGTGCCTTACTGCCTGGCGCGCATTCCGGCGCAGGGCGAGACCCGCGGCAACCTGGCGGCCGGCGGCCGTGGCGAAGCGCGCCCGCTGAGCGAGAGCGACTGGAAAATCGCCCGCACCGTCGCCCCGACGCTGAAAGAGAAAGGGCTGATCTTCGTCGGCCTGGACGTGATCGGCGACCGCCTGACTGAAATCAACGTCACCAGCCCGACCTGCGCGCGCGAGATCGAAGCGGCATTCCCGATTTCGATTACCGGCATGCTGATGGACGCCATTGAAAAGCGCCTGGCGGCGAAGTAATGCGCAATGCGGGCGGCATGCCGCCCGCTGTTCTGCATCGCGCCCGCCAAAGCGCGCCTTGAAAGGCGGCGGGTATAGCCGCATACTGGCGGCTGTTTATTTTCTCACCCATTGATTACCTTATACTAACGCCATGAATTTACAGCACCATTTTCTGATCGCCATGCCAACCTTGCAGGATCCTCGCTTCAAACGCTCGGTGATTTATATCTGCGAGCACAATGAAGAAGGCGCCATGGGTTTGGTGATCAATAAACCGGTGGAGCAATTCACGGTAGCCACGGTGCTGAGCAAGCTGAAGATCATGCCGCCTGCGCGCGATCCGGCCATCAGCCTGGACAAACCGGTGTTCGCCGGCGGCCCCCTGGCGGACGATCGTGGGTTTATCCTGCATACGCCGCGCCACGGCTTCGGCGCCAGCATTCAAATTTCTCCCAACACCATGATCACCACCTCGAAAGACGTGCTGGAGACGCTCGGCACCCCGGAACAACCGGACGACGTGCTGGTGGCGCTGGGCTATGCAGGTTGGGAAAAGGGCCAGCTGGAGCAAGAGGTGTTGGAAAACGCCTGGCTGACCATCGAAGCCAACACCGACATTCTGTTCCGCACGCCGATCGCCAGCCGCTGGCGCGAGGCGGGGAACCTTCTGGGCATCGATATTCGCAGCATCGCCAACCACGCAGGACACGCCTGATGAGCAACCGCACCATTATCGCCTTCGACTTCGGCACCAAAAGCATCGGCGCGGCCATCGGCCAGGAGCTGACCGGCAGCGCTCGCGCACTGGCGGCGTTCAAAGCGCAGGACGGTTCGCCGGACTGGCTGAAAATTGAAAAACTGCTGAAGGAGTGGCAGCCGGATCTGGTGGTGGTCGGCCTGCCGCTGAACATGGACGGCACCGAACAGCCCGTTACCGCCCAGGCGCGCAAATTCGCCAATCGCCTGCACGGCCGTTTCGGCATCCAGATCGAGCTGCAAGACGAGCGCCTGAGCACCGTAGAAGCGCGCGCCAACCTGTTCGATCGCGGCGGCTTCCGCGCACTCGATAAAGGCAGCGTGGACTCCGCCTCCGCGGTGGTGATCCTCGAAAGCTGGTTCGAACGGCAGCTGGGCTAAAAGCCCGCCCTCTCCCCCGCGTTATCCCCCAGCAAACCGACGTCGATCCGCTGCTGCAAACCTTGCTCAAAGGTTTGCATGCCGGACTGCGCGCCGGTTTGCAACACGCTCGCCAGCTGATGCGTTTTCCCTTCGCGGATCAGGCTGCTGACCGCCGCCGTCGCCGTCAGCACTTCGAAGATCGCCACTCGCCCGCCGCCGGGCCGTCTCATCAGCTTTTGCGCGATCACCGCCTGCAGGCTGCCCGCCAGTTGGGCGCGCACATAGGGTTTCTCGTCCGCCGGAAACACGTCCACCAGCCGCTCCACCGCCTGCGGCGCGCTGCGGGTGTGCAGCGTCGCCAGCACCAGGTGGCCGGTCTCCGCCGCGGTGAGCGCCAGCCGGATAGTGGCGACATCACGCAGCTCGCCCAGCAGGATCACGTCGGGATCTTCGCGCAGCGCGGCGCGTAACGCCGCATCGAAGCTGTGGCTGTCGCGGCCGATCTCTCGCTGCTGGATCAGCGATCGTCGGCTGCGGTGCAGGAATTCGATCGGATCTTCCAGCGTCAGAATGTGCCGCTGCTGATGCCGGTTGATCTCGTCGATCATCGCCGCCAGCGTGGTGGATTTACCGCTGCCCGTGGCGCCGCTGATCAGGATCAAGCCGTCGTCGCGCTGCAGCAGCGCCGGGACGATGGCCGGCGCCGCCAGCTCGGCAAGCGAGGGCGACTGCCCGGCGATGTGCCGCAACGCGAGAGACATCCCCGCGCTTTGTTGAAAAACATTGGCGCGCAGCCGCTCCCCGCCCGGCCGGTGCAACGCCAGATCGATCTGCCCCAACCGCTGCAGGCTCTCGCGCTGCTGCGCATTCAGCAATTCGTCGCAGAGGGTCTGCACGCCTTGCGCCGTCAGCGTTGGCGCCGCCGCCAGCGGCTGCAGTTCACCGTCGATGCGCAACATCGGCGGATGACCGGCACAAAGGTGCAGATCGGAAGCATTATGCTTTACACTAAGGGCCACGAATTCATCGATATCCATATCACTCTCCCGGGTCAATAATGAGCACTATCCAACAGAACCTGCAGGATGTCAGAAACCGCATCGCGGCCGCCGCGCAAAACTGCGCGCGGGCGCCAGAAGAAGTTGCCCTGCTTGCCGTCAGCAAAACCAAACCTGTGGCGGCGATCGCAGAAGCCATCGCCGCTGGCCAGCGCGCCTTCGGCGAGAACTACGTGCAGGAAGGGGTAGACAAGATCCGGTATTTCGCCGAATCGCCGCAGGGCGGCGAGCTGGTGTGGCACTTTATCGGCCCGCTGCAATCCAATAAGAGTCGGCTGGTGGCGGAACACTTCGCCTGGTGCCATACCGTGGATCGGCTGCGCATCGCCCAGCGCCTGAGCGATCAGCGCCCGGCCGACATGCCGCCGCTCAACGTGCTGATTCAAATCAACATCAGCGACGAGCAAAGCAAATCCGGCATCGCGCTGGCCGAACTGCCGGCGCTGGCCGAGGCGATCGCCGCGCTGCCGAACCTGGCGCTGCGCGGCCTGATGGCCATCCCGGCACCGGAAGCAGATTATCAGCGGCAGCTGGCGGTATTCAGCCGGATGAACGACGCATTTCTCGCCCTGCGTCAGCGTTATCCGCAGGTCGATACGCTGTCGATGGGCATGACGGACGACATGGCGGCGGCGATCGCCGCCGGCAGCACCCTGGTGCGCATCGGCACCGCAATTTTTGGCGCCCGCGACTACTCGCAGGCCTGACAAAACAGACGAGGGATTTGATGCAACATCGCAAGATTACCTTTATCGGCGCCGGCAACATGGCGCGTGCAATCATCGCCGGCCTGGTGGCGGGCGGCTATCCGGCCAAATCCATCAGCGTCTGCGCCCCTTCGCCGAAAAACCGTGACGCGCTGGCGGCGGACTACGGCATCGTCAGCAGCGGCGACAACATCGCCTGCGCGCGCGAGGCCGACGTGGTGGTGCTGGCGGTCAAACCGCAGATGATGGCCGACGTGTGCCAACCGCTGCGCGAGCAGGTCGATTTCAGCGGCAAACTGGTGCTGTCGATCGCCGCCGGCATTCAGGTCAGCCGGTTCTATCAGCTGCTGGGCGACAAGCTGGACATCGTGCGCATCATGCCCAACACCCCGTCGCTGGTCGGCAAAGGTATGAGCGGGCTGTACGCGCCAGCGCAGGTCAGCCAGCAGGATCGCGATTACACCGGCGATTTAATGGCGTCGGTCGGTAAAGTTTGCTGGGTAGATGACGAAAATGGCATCAACGGTGTGATCGCCGCCGCGGGCAGCGCCCCGGCTTATTTCTTCCTGTTTATGGAAGCGATGCAAAAAGAAGCCGAGCGCATGGGCTTCGATAGCCAGACCGCGCGCGATCTGGTGCAGCAGGCCGCTTCCGGCGCCGCCGCGCTGGTTGAAGCCAACCCGGATACGCCGCTGGGCACGCTGCGCGAGCAGGTGACCTCCAAAGGCGGCACCACCGCCGAAGCGCTGCGGGTGTTCAACGAACGCCAGCTGCCGGAAACCGTGGCGCAAGCGATGCAGGCCGCCGTTTCCCGTGCGCAAGAGATGGAAAAATTATTTTAAATAACCACGAGTTAAGGAGAAGGACCACTTCATGCTAACGCTGACTTTCCTGGTCAAGACCGTTGTTGATCTGTACGTGATGGTGCTGTTGCTGCGCATTTGGATGCAGTGGGCACGCACCGATTTTTACAACCCGTTCTCGCAGTTTGTGGTGAAGATCACCCAGCCGGTGGTCGGCCCGCTGCGCCGCATCCTCCCGTCGCTGGGGCCTATCGACAGCGCTTCGCTGTTGCTGGCATTCCTGCTGATGACCATCAAGTACCCGCTGCTGCTGCTGATCCAGGACGGCGCGATATCGCTCAGCCCCTATAACCTGCTGTTCGGCCTGATCTCGCTGGTGAAGTCCGTCGGCTACCTGATCTTCTGGGTGATGATCATTCGCGCGCTGATGAGCTGGGTAAGCCAGGGCCGCAGCCCGATCGACTACGTGATGTACCAGTTGACCGAACCCTTGATGGCGCCGATCCGCCGCATCATCCCGGCGATGGGCGGCATCGACTTTTCCGCCATGGTGGTGATCCTGATCCTCTATCTGCTCAACTACCTGGGCATGGATCTGTTCCCCCAACTTTGGTTCCTGCTGTGAGTGCAGTCACTTCGGTGCTGGACGGGCTGGCGATCAGGCTATATATTCAGCCGAAAGCCAGCCGCGACCAAATTATCGGCTTGCATGGCGACGAACTGAAAGTCGCCATCACCGCCCCGCCGGTCGACGGCCAAGCCAACGCCCATCTGATCAAGTTTATCGCCAAGCAGTTCAAAGTGGCGAAAAGCAACGTCACCATCGAGAAAGGCGAACTGGGGCGGCATAAACAGTTACGCATCGTGAATCCGCAACAGCTCCCCGCCGTGGTCGCGGCGCTCATCGAATAATTTTCAAGGTAGTCATTATGCAAAAAGTCGTTCTTGCCACCGGTAATCCGGGCAAAGTGCGCGAACTCGCCGACCTGTTGGCCGATTTCGGCCTGGACGTGGTCGCGCAAACCGATCTGGGCGTGGAATCTGCCGAAGAGACCGGCCTGACGTTTATCGAAAACGCCATTCTGAAAGCGCGCCATGCGGCACAGGTCACCGGCCTGCCGGCGATCGCCGACGACTCCGGCCTGGCGGTCGACGCGCTGGGCGGCGCGCCGGGCATCTACTCCGCACGCTACGCCGGTGAAGACGCCGACGATCGGCAGAACCTCGACAAGCTGCTGGCGGCGCTGAAAGACGTGGCGCCAGGCCAGCGCGGCGCGCAATTCCACTGCGTGCTGGTCTATCTGCGCCACGCGCAAGACCCGACGCCGCTGGTGTTCCACGGCAGCTGGGCCGGCGAGATCGCCGAGCAGGCAGCAGGTGAAGGCGGCTTCGGTTACGATCCTGTCTTCTACGTGCCGGAACTGGGCCGCACCGCCGCCGAGCTGAGCCGCGACGAAAAGCGGGCGATTTCTCACCGCGGCAAGGCGCTGAAGCTGATGTTGGAAACCCTGCGCAATGCTTAAGCTGCCCCCGCTGAGTCTCTATATCCACATCCCGTGGTGCGTGCAGAAATGCCCGTACTGCGATTTCAACTCCCATGCGCTGAAGGGTGACGTGCCGCATCAGGAGTATGTCGATCATCTGTTGGCGGATCTGGATGCCGATCTGCCGCTGGCCGGCGGCCGGGAGATAAGCACCATATTTATCGGCGGCGGCACCCCCAGCCTGCTGAGCGCCGAGGCGATGCAAGCCTTGCTGGACGGCGTGCGGGCGCGCATTCGCGTCGCCGACGACGCCGAGATCACCATGGAAGCCAACCCCGGCACCGTGGAGGCCGATCGCTTCAGCGGCTACCAGCGCGCCGGCGTCAACCGCATCTCCATCGGGGTGCAGAGCTTCAGCGCCGAGAAGCTGACCCGCCTGGGGCGCATCCACGGCCCGGAAGAGGCCAAGCGCGCGGCGACTCTGGCGACCGGCCTCGGCCTGCGCAGCTTCAACCTCGATCTGATGCACGGCCTGCCGGACCAGTCGCTGGAAGAGGCGCTGGACGATCTGCGCCAGGCTATCGCCCTCAACCCGCCGCACCTGTCGTGGTATCAGCTTACCATCGAGCCGAACACCCTGTTCAGTTCACGCCCGCCGGTTTTGCCGGACGACGATGCGCTGTGGGACATCTTCGAACGTGGTCACCAGCTGTTGAGCGCCGCCGGCTATCAGCAGTACGAAACCTCGGCCTACGCCAAGCCGGGCTACCAATGCCAACACAATCTCAATTACTGGCGCTTCGGCGACTATCTGGGGATCGGCTGCGGCGCGCACGGCAAGGTGACCTTCAGCGACGGCCGCATCCTGCGCACCGCCAAGACCAAACACCCGCGCGGCTTCATGCGTGGCGACTACATGGACAAGCAGCATGAGGTGGCGGCGGCGGATCGGCCGTTCGAGTTCTTCATGAACCGCTTCCGCTTGCTGGAAGCCGCGCCGCGCGCCGACTTCGTCAACTACACCGGGCTGGCGGAAAGCGTCATTCGCCCTCAGTTGGACGAGGCATTGGCCAAAAGCTATCTGGAGGAAACCGCGGAGCACTGGCAGATCACCGAGAAGGGCAAACTGTTCCTCAACTCGCTGCTGGAGCTGTTCCTGGCGGACGACGAGTAAAAAAAAGCGCTGAATGATCAGCGCTTTTTATTGGTGTTAATCCGGGTAAAACGTCTGAGACAGAATCTGCTGAGTTTCCCAGATGCCGTTTTCCGGATAGACATCCAGCCCAGTTTCGGCCGTAGCGAGCGCAACGGCCTTCGACCAGACGACATCCAGCCAATCAGCATCGCCCAGTTTACCTTTTAGGCTAGGCGACTCTTTCAAGCTGTAAAGCACCTCTTTACGCTGCGCTTTAATCGTTCTCTCCCAGCTGGTTCCGCGCCTGGCCGGCTGATATTTCCATTTAAGCAAATGTGCAATCAGCACCGTCATCCGGCTAGCAAGTTCCCTTTGCTCGCTCTTCCCCACGTCCTCAATCTCCTCGGCGATCTTTTCAATATCGATCTCAGACAATTTTCCGGAGCGCAAAAGAGCGGCCTGTTCATTTGCCCAGGCAACAACATCGGTTTCGTAGCGTGTATGGCTCATAGCGTCCTCCGTCAACATCCATAAATCTGTACGTAGTTTAACCAGTCTGTCAGATAAGCTTCAGAAGGTCAAAAAACAGACTACCGAGAAGGTTCTTAAATCATTTCAACGCCTTCAGCAGATCCTTGCGCTGAGTTTCCAGTGCGGTGACGCGGTTGCACACATCGTGGCCGAAGTTCTGGAAGTCCTGCTCCTGGTTGTTCCACTCGTTCTGGATCGCCTTCTGCAAGCCACCCAGGTTGCCCATGATCGCCTGCAGCGGGTTGCCGCCGCTGTTGGCAGCCTGTTTGACGCCCATCTCGTTCAGGCTGTCCTGCAGCACGCCGCCCATGCTCTGCTGCACGATGTTGCGGCCGTCCTGTTCCACCTGGTCGATCGCCTTGTGGTGGAAGGTCAGGCCGTCGCTGCGGTGCTCGATGATACGGTTCATTTGCTGTTTCAGCTGGCCATTCAGGGTGGTCAGGCGGTTGCGCACGTTGCTGTTGCTGCCCAGCTCTTTGACAATCACCTTATCCAGCGCCGAGCGGGCTTTCTCCAGGTGTTTCTGCGCGCCGTCGTCGATCCACGGCAGCTGCTTGCGCAGCGCGCTCTGGTAACTGAAGGCTTTCTGCCGCTGGCTGTCGTTCAGGCTCAGCGCCTGGCCGTTGCGGATCACGTCGCCGTCCGGCGAGATTTGCAGGTCGCCGCTGGCGCCTTTCACCTGCACGCTTTGCGGGCTGATGATCACATCGTCCTGGGGTTTAACGCTGCATTGGTACTCGGCGTGGGCCTGCGCGGCAGTCGCCGCCAGCAGCAGTAAGGCTAACCCGGTTTTCTTCAACATAGCTTCTCCTGACTCCCATCCAGATTGGGATTAAAAAATCGAACGACCGATACGTTGAGACAACAGTTCCAGCGCCGCAGTTCCCGCCAACGAGTTGCCGGATGCATCCAGCTCCGGCGACCAGACGACGATCGACAGCTCATCCGGCACGATGGCCACGATGCCGCCGCCCACGCCGGACTTGCCAGGCATTCCCACCCGATAGGCGAATTCGCCGGCACCGTCGTACATGCCGCTGGTCATCATCAGGGCGTTGATCTGCCGGGCCTGCAGCGGGCTGATCACCGCCTCGCCGCTGAGATCGCGGCCGTGGTTAGCCAGATAGACGAAGCTGCGCGCCAGTTCCACGCAGCTCATGCGCAGCGCGCAGTAGTGGAAATAGGTTTGCAGCACGGTGATCACGTCGTTTTCGAAGTTGCCGAACGACTTCATCAGATAGGCGATGGCCGCATTGCGATCGGAGTGTTCGAACTCGGAGCGCGCCACCCGCAGGTCATAGGCCAGATCGTCTTCGCCAGCCAACTGACGCACCACCTCCAGCATGCGCTGTTTGGGGGCGCTGAGCCGGGTTTGCAGCATGTCGCACACCACCAGCGCGCCGGGGTTGATAAACGGATTGCGCGGTTTGCCCTGCTCCATCTCCAGCTGTAGCAGCGAGTTGAACGGCAGGCCGGAAGGCTCTTTGCCCACACGCCGCCAGATCTCAGGCTCCTGATAGCGCGTCAGCGCCAGCGTCAGGCTCAGCACTTTAGAGATCGACTGGATAGAGAAGCGCTCCGCGGCGTCGCCGGCCTGGAACAGTTCACCGTCCACCGTGCAAACGGCGATCGCCAACCGGTCGGCGGGCACTTCTGCCAATGCAGGGATGTAGTCGGCCACTTTCCCCTGGCCAATCAGTGGGCGCACCTGTTGCAGGATCTCCTCCAGCAACGCGTTATCCAATGTTGTTACCACCTCGGTCACACTCCGGGCAAAACAAAGGCGCCGTTAAGGCACCTTAGATCAATAAAACGGCGCGGCACGAAGCCGCGCTCACCGGGCAAGCGCGATCAATCCCACCAGATATCGAACAGATCGCTGACCTTAACGTCGGTCAGTTTGCGCGCTTCCAGCCAGTTTTTCACCAGCTCGCGCTGCTCATCGGTGCAGTGGCCGATCTTCTGCAGGCAGATCAGACCTTCCCACTGCAGGTAGCCGCTGCCGTCAAACGCCAGACCGTTCGGCTCGATCACTTCATCGATGAAGGTATCCAGCGTGCTGTCGATGTCTTCCACCGACGTGCCTTCGGCGAAGCGCCAGGCTACGGAGAAACCCAGCTCCTGAAACTCTTCAATGTGCAATTTTTTACGTAAACGACGACTGCGGTTCTTAGCCATTATTCTTTCCTCTCAAACATCAAGTCCCAAACGCCATGTCCCAGGCGCTGGCCGCGTAATTCAAATTTCGTCAGCGGGCGTGAATCCGGACGCGGCACGTAATCATTATCGCTGGAAAGATTACGATAGCCTGCGACCCCGTTCATAACCTCTAACATATGTTCCGCATAAGGTTGCCAATCGGTGGCCATGTGGAAGACGCCGCCGGTCTTCAGTTTGCGCAGTACCAGTTCGACAAACGGCGTTTGCACGATGCGGCGCTTGTTGTGGCGCGCCTTGTGCCACGGATCGGGGAAGAACAGCTGCACCATGTCCAGCGAGCCGTCCGGGATCATGTTTTCCAGCACTTCAACCGCGTCGTGACACATCACGCGCAGGTTGCTCAGCTCCGCCTCGTGGGCGTCGGCCAGGCAGGCGCCCACGCCCGGCGAGTGCACCTCAATCCCTAAAAAGTTCTGCTGCGGGTTGTTGCCCGCCATGGTCACCAGCGAGGCGCCCATGCCAAAACCGATCTCCAGCACCGTCGGCGCTTCGCGGCCAAACAGCGCGGCGAGATCGACAGCTTCAGCCTGATACTCCACGCCCATCACCGGCCAATAGTTCTCCAGCGCGTGCTGCTGGCCTTTGGTCAGCCGCCCCTGGCGGCGGACAAAACTGCGGATACGGCGCATCGCGCGGCCGTTCTCATCAAATTCCGGGGAGATGACGTCATTAATCATAGTGCTTTCTGTCTGTTTGGCTGCCAATTAGGGAAACGCGCATTATGCAAAGATACATTGGTTTAGCAAGTGTTCATCTTCTGTACCCGCCGTGCGGCGTCGGAAAGTTCCGGTTTACAGCATCATGACTCTATGCTGCAATCTCGCTTCATTTTCTGCCGGATAACGACTCTGCTCATGATGCAAGCACAACAATTCGCACAGGTGGTGCTTGACTGGTACCAGCGCTACGGCCGCAAAACCCTGCCGTGGCAGCTGGAGAAAACCGCCTATCAAGTATGGCTCTCCGAGGTGATGTTGCAACAGACTCAGGTTGCCACCGTCATTCCTTATTTTCAGCGCTTTATGGCTCGTTTTCCCAACGTGCGTGCGCTGGCGGAAGCCCCGCTGGACGAAGTGTTGCATCTATGGACCGGTCTCGGCTATTACGCCCGCGCCCGCAACCTGCACAAGGCGGCGCAGACCATTGTCTCACAGCACGGCGGCGAGTTCCCGACAACCTTCGAAGAAATCGCCGATTTGCCGGGCGTCGGCCGCTCCACCGCCGGCGCGGTGCTGTCGTTGGCGCTGGGCCAACACTATCCGATCCTCGACGGCAACGTGAAGCGCGTGCTGGCCCGCTGCTACGCGGTGGAAGGCTGGCCGGGCAAGAAAGAGGTCGAAAACCGGCTGTGGAAAATCAGCGAAGAGGTCACCCCGGCACAGGGCGTCGGCCAGTTCAACCAGGCGATGATGGATCTGGGCGCCATGGTCTGCACCCGCTCCAAACCCAAGTGTGAACTCTGCCCGCTCAACGTCGGCTGCCTGTCTTACGCCAATCACAGCTGGGCCAACTACCCCGGCAAGAAACCCAAGCAGACCCTACCGGAAAAAACCGCTTATTTCTTGTTGCTGCAGCACGGCGACCGCGTGTGGCTGGAACAACGCCCGGCGGTGGGCCTGTGGGGCGGCCTGTTCTGCTTCCCGCAGTTCAGCGCGCGCGTGGATTTGGAACTCTGGCTGCAGCAGCGCGGTCTGAAAGGCAAGCGCCTCGAGCAGTTGACCGCGTTTCGCCACACGTTCAGCCATTTCCATCTCGATATCGTGCCGATGTGGCTGTCGCTCGATGCGGCGGGCAGCGGCATGGATGAGGGCGCAGGTCTCTGGTATAACTTAGCGCAGCCGCCATCGGTCGGGCTGGCAGCGCCGGTGGATCGCCTGTTGCAACAGCTGGCGAAGCAGCCCCCGATCCAACAAAACTTATATGGCGATAGCGCCATCGATGAGGAATTAGCATGAGCCGCACCATTTTTTGTACTTTCCTGCAGCGCGACGCCGAAGGCCAGGATTTCCAGCTTTATCCGGGCGACGTCGGCAAACGCATCTACAACGAGATCTCCAAGGAGGCCTGGGGCGAGTGGATGAAGAAGCAGACCATGCTGATCAACGAGAAGAAGCTGAACATGATGAACGTGGACGACCGCAAGCTGCTGGAAGAGGAAATGATCAAGTTCCTGTTCGAAGGACACGACGTGCACATCGAAGGCTATACGCCGCCGAGCGAATAACGCTGTTGGGGCCAGGCGCTGGCCCGCTTCAATCCTCTTATACTTCTTCCAAACGGCTTTAAGATGAAGAAAATTTTAGCTTTGCTCGTAATAGCGCCTTTGCTGATCTCCTGTTCCGGCAAAAAAAGTGAAGAAATCAACGAAGCCTGGATCAAAGATACCAACGGCTTCGACATTCTGATGGGCCAATTCGCCCACAACATCGAGAACATCTGGGGTCTGAACGAAGTTCTGATCGCCGGGCCAAAAGACTACGTCAAGTACACCGACCAATACCAAACCCGCAGCCACATCAACTTCGACACCGGCGCCATTACCATCGAGACCATCGCCACCACCGATCCGGCCGCGCATCTGCGCCAGGCGATCATCAGCACGCTGCTGATGGGTGACGATCCGGGCTCCATCGATCTCTATTCTGACGCCAACGATATCCAGATCAGCAAAGAGCCGTTCCTGTATGGCCAGGTGCTGGATAACAAAGGCGCGCCGATCCGCTGGGAATGGCGCGCGGCGCACTTCGCCGATTATCTGCTGCAGACCAAGCTGCAAAAACGCACCTCCGGCCTGCACGTGATCTACTCGGTCACCATCCAGCTGGTACCTAACCACCTGGACAAACGTGCGCACAAATACCTGCCGATGGTGCGCAAGGCGTCGGAAAAATACGGCGTGGACGAGTCGCTGATTCTGGCGATCATGCAGACCGAATCGAGCTTCAACCCGTATGCGGTGAGCGGTTCTGACGCACTGGGCCTGATGCAGGTCATGCAGCATAGCGCCGGCAAGGACGTCTTCCAGATGCGCGGCAAGTGGGGCGTGCCGAGCCGCAGCTACCTGTTCGATCCGGAAAACAACATCGACACCGGCACCGCCTATCTGGCGATCCTGCAAAACAACTACCTGGGCGGCATTCAGAACCCGACCTCGCGCCGCTATGCGGTGATCACCGCCTACAACGGCGGCGCAGGCAGCGTGCTGCGGGTGTTCTCCAGCGACAGAACGCGCGCGGTGGGCATCATCAACGGCATGCAGCCGGGCGACGTGTACCAAACGCTGACCACCAAACACCCGGCCGCCGAGTCGCGCCGCTATCTGGTGAAAGTGAATACCGCACAGAAGAGCTACCGCAGAAAGTAACGCTTCCCGCGTGGATAAATGAGAAGGGCCGGTGCGAACCGGCCCTTTTTTTACTGCTTGATCATATAACCGAAGATGCGCTTCCAGCCGTGATCTTTCTTCTCGATGTAGACCCCCTGCAGCTCCGGCGAGAAGCCCGGCAGGCGGTTGATGCCCTCCTCCAGCGCCAGGAAGTAGCGCTGCACCGCCCCGCCCCACACTTCACCCGGCACCACGCACAGCACGCCCGGCGGATACGGCAAGGCCCCTTCCGCCGCGATGCGCCCTGCAGCCTGGCCGATCGGCACCAGCTCGACGTTGTCGCGGATAAACTCCACGTTGGCGTCCTGCGGGTTCATCACCACCGGCGGGAAATGATCCTGACGGAACATCTCTTTTTGCAGCTGTTTGACGTCAAAGCTGACGTACAGATCGTGCATCTCCTGACACAGCCGACGAATGCTGTAGCCACGATAACGTTGCTCGTTCTTGCGGTACACCGTCGGCAGCACCACGCTCAGCGGCGCATCTTCTTCAACATAGCGTTCGAACTGCGCCAGCATATCCACCAGCTGCTCCATCTTGGCCGGGTTCTCCGCCGGGGTCAGCAGGAACAGGATCGAGTTGAGATCGCACTTCTCCGGCACGATGCCGTTCTCGCGCAGGAAGTTGGCCAGAATGGTGGCCGGCACGCCGAACGCGGTGTATTGGCCGGTCGTGGCGTCAATACCCGGCGTAGTCAGCAGCAGCTTGCACGGATCGACCAAATACTGATCCTGGGCATAGCCTTCAAAGCCGTGCCACGTTTCCCCCGGCACGAAGGTGAAGAAGCGCGCGTCGTTGGCGATCAGATCGGTATCGTGATCCTGCCAATCTTTGCCCGCCACCTGCTGCGGAATAAACGGTTTCAGTTGGGAACAGCGCTTGAGCAGCTGTTTGCGCGTCTCGATGCCCAGCTTGACGCAGTCCATCCACATGCGGCGCCCGGCGGGGCCGGCGTGCATCTTGGCGTTGACGTCCAGCGCGGCGAACAGCGGATAGAACGGACTGGTCGACGCATGCAGCATAAACGCATTGTTCAGATGCTTATGGTTGCAGTGGCGCTTTTGCCCTTTGATATGGTCGTCTTTCTTATGGATCTGCGACGTCTGCGAGAACCCCGCCTGCTGCTTATGCACCGACTGAGTGACGAAGATGCCCGGATCGTGCTCGTCCAGCTCCAGCAGCAGCGGCGAGCACTCTTTCAGCATCGGAATAAAACCCTCGTAGCCCACCCAGGCGGAGTCGAACAGAATGTAATCGCACAGGTGGCCGATGGTGTCGATCACCTGGCGAGCGTTGTAAATCGTGCCGTCGTAGGTGCCGAGCTGAATGATAGCCAGCCGGAACGGCCGCGCTGCCGCAGCCTTCTCCGGCGCCACTTCGCGGATCTGCTCGCGCAGGTAACGTTCGTCGAAGCAGTGCGCATCGATGCCGCCGATAAAACCGAACGGGTTGCGGGCGGTTTCCAGATAGACCGGCGTAGCACCGGCCTGGATCAGCGCCCCGTGGTGGTTGGATTTATGGTTGTTGCGATCGAACAGCACCAGATCGCCGCGGGTCAGCAGCGCATTGGTCACCACTTTGTTGGCCGCCGAGGTGCCGTTGAGCACGAAGTAGGTTTTATCGGCGTTGAACACCCGCGCCGCGTGCTTCTGCGCATCTTTGGCCGAGCCTTCATGGATCAGCAGATCGCCCAGCTTGACGTCAGCGTTGCACATGTCGGAACGGAAAAGGGTTTCACCGTAGAAATCGAAAAACTGCCGGCCGGCCGGGTGCTTGCGGAAAAACTCGCCGCCCTGGTGCCCCGGGCATGCAAAGGTAGAATTTTCCATCTCGACGTAGGTCTTCAGCGTTTTGAAGAACGGCGGCAGCAGCGCCTGCTCATAGGCATCGGCAGCGGCCTCCAGCTGCGCCATGTAGAACGGCTTGCTGGCGCCGGCCAGCAGCGCGAACACCCCACTGACGAACGGCAGATAGTCCGGGGAAAGATGCTCGTCCCCTTCCACCGCCACGAAGGTCGGAATGTCGAACCCCGTCGCCTGCAAGCGCGCCAGAATGCCGGCGTTCACGTCGGCGACCGACACCACCACCGCCGCCACGTCGGTGTAATCCGTCTGCTCTACGCGCACGATCTGGCGCAGCGTCTCAATGGTGGCGACCAGGCTGGCGCTGGTCGCGATTTTCAATTCTTTCATCATGCTGACTCTCAAACGGTGAAGGATGAGGGTGTGCCACCGGCACGGTAATGAGATAACGCGGTTATCCCGGCAAAAGCGATGCCCGGGCACGGCAGCATAAGCGACGTGCGTGACCGCCTCATGATCGGGGATCGTGACGGTTATCGGAGGAACTGATCTGGGCAGCGTCCGACAGGCATCAGTAAAATCAGGGCCGCAGCGCTGGCTTTACGCATGCCTAACAGCGAGCATCAGGCGGGCTTACCGCATGGCCGGCAGGCGTATTCGGACGGATGACGTACGGAGGAAGCAGCGACGGAACGGTGGCGGCGTCAGATGTCTGGAGCACGAAAGCGTTTGAGCGACAAAACCAGTCATGCCAATAACCCTCTGACTTATAAGAAGCGTGAACACCGTCAGGGAACGGAGAGTGCTAAAATTTGCGCAATGATTGCATGATTCGCTGCGGGGTTCAAGCAAGAGTCATCTTGATTGAGCGTCCGTTGATTAAACCTTAATACGCTGTTATTTAAATAGAATTATATATAAACCCATTTCCTTTACTGTATAAATACACGTTTTATATGCATATTTATTGGATAACAATCGCCGCCTGCCTCACCCCACACCTGGCTCGCTGCCTGAAAATAGAGCAACCGATCGGCTTTGTGACAGAAAGCGATTGACGCCATCCGGCCAATACGGTTTAATGCGCCCCGTTGCCCGGATAGCTCAGTCGGTAGAGCAGGGGATTGAAAATCCCCGTGTCCTTGGTTCGATTCCGAGTCCGGGCACCATATTTAGAGAACCCAGCCTATGGCACTCAGCATGGACGCCGTACAAAAAGCAAATTCCGGCCACCCGGGTGCCCCTATGGGCATGGCGGACATCGCCGAAGTCCTGTGGCGTGACTACCTCAACCACAACCCGACTAACCCGCACTGGGCTGACCGCGACCGTTTCGTGCTCTCCAACGGCCACGGCTCCATGTTGATTTACAGCCTCCTGCACCTCACCGGCTACGACCTGCCGATGCGCGAGCTGGAGAACTTCCGTCAGCTGCATTCCAAAACCCCGGGCCACCCGGAGTACGGCTACACCCCGGGCGTTGAGACCACCACCGGCCCGCTGGGCCAGGGCATCGCCAACGCCGTCGGCTTCGCCATCGCCGAACGCACCCTGGCGGCGCAGTTCAACCGCCCTGGCCACGACATCGTCGACCACCACACCTACGCCTTCATGGGCGACGGCTGCATGATGGAAGGTATCTCGCACGAAGTCTGCTCCCTGGCCGGCACCCTCAAGCTCGGCAAGCTGACCGCTTTCTACGATGACAACGGCATCTCCATCGACGGCCACGTCGACGGCTGGTTCACCGACGACACCGCCCTGCGTTTCGAAGCCTACGGCTGGCACGTGGTGCGCAACGTCGACGGCCACAACCCGGACGCCATCAAGGCGGCGATTGAAGAAGCCCGCAAGGTGACCGACAAGCCGTCGCTGCTGATGTGCAAGACCGTTATCGGCTTCGGTTCGCCGAACAAGGCCGGTACCCATGACGTGCACGGCGCCGCGCTGGGCGCAGCCGAAGTGGCCGCCACCCGCGAAGCGCTGGGCTGGAAATACGCCGCCTTTGAAATCCCGCAGGACATCTACGCCCAGTGGGACGCCAAGGAAGCCGGTCAGGCCAAGGAAGCGGCCTGGAACGACAAGTTCGCCGCCTACGCCAAGGCCTTCCCGGAGCAGGCTGCCGAGTTCAAGCGCCGCATGAACGGCGAGCTGCCGGCCGACTGGAAAGCCGACGCCAAAGCGTTCGTGGAAAAACTGCAGGCCAACCCGGCCAACATCGCCAGCCGCAAGGCGTCGCAGAACGCGCTGGAAGCGTTCGGCAAGGTGCTGCCGGAGTTCCTGGGCGGCTCCGCCGACCTGGCGCCGAGCAACCTGACCATGTGGTCCGGCTCGAAAGCGCTGAACGTTGACCCGGCGGGCAACTACATTCATTACGGCGTGCGCGAGTTCGGCATGACCGCCATCACCAACGGCATCGCGCTGCACGGCGGCTTCCTGCCGTACTCGGCGACCTTCCTGATGTTCGTGGAATACGCCCGCAACGCGGTGCGCATGGCGGCGCTGATGAAGCTGCGCAACGTGTTCGTCTACACCCACGACTCCATCGGTCTGGGCGAAGACGGCCCGACCCACCAGCCGGTGGAGCAGCTGGCGAGCCTGCGCGTGACCCCGAACATGAGCACCTGGCGCCCGTGCGACCAGGTGGAATAGAGAACCCAGCCTATGGCTGGGTTTTTGCTTTTCAGAGACAGGACTCTCCATCGAACTGCGTTCGATTATTCGGCCAAAGGCCTCACCCTGCGGGCCAGCGCTGAAGCGCTGTTCAACACGGCGCCAGCGCCGGTTGTCCGAGTCCGGGCACCATCTTCAGAAGAACCCGCCTATGGCGGGTTTTTTGCTTTCTGGGGTACGGACTCTCCATCGAACTGCGTTCGATTATTCGGCCTAAAGGCCTCACCCTGCAGGCCAGCGCTGAAGCGCTGTTCAACACGGCGCCAGCGCCGGTTGTCCGAGTCCGGTCGCCCTATTCAAAAGAACCCGCCTATGGCGGGTTTTTCGCTTTCTGGGTTCGCGCTACCCGACCGTACAGGTTCTGATTAATAAAATGCTATCTGAATTATTAAAAATATTACTCAGCTAATAAATCTCCCGCAAAAATTCCGTTCCTCCCGTGCATATCCATTAGCCAAAAAGTGAATGCCCTCCTCATTACACGCGGAAGGTGTATTGATCATGCTCAGTCAAATGAGTAGTGGAGGAAAGAGAGGCAGAACAGCAAACGGCATTATTTACGAATAGGCCGTAGTTTTAATAAAAAATAAAGCTAAATATATTGCCTTACATAGAGTAATAACGCAGGTCTATGCACATCCCTGACCAGACAGTTTTTCACTCTGGCTGGAGAGTAGAAATGCATGGAGTTAACCGGGCTCTCCACTTGGTTGCCCTGCGGGTTAAATGCCAGTCACGATGGCCAAACGGATTGTCGGATAGAACTCGCTAGCCTGGTCGCCGTACCAGAATCTTTCGCAGCCGGCTCGAGCAATCACCCTCCCCTGGCAATCGTTGCCCTCATTAGTTAAACAAAAGGTAAACCCAAGAGTTAACGCGAACAATCCATGCCCACGGGTTTATGCAACGGGTGGGTAAAATCTTACTGTTTAGCGCGGTAATAAGGAAAAACCAGGGGAAAAATGCCAGGCTCGACTCCGGTTAACTGGCGCGCCACGCCCCAGCGGAACAAAATCAACCCATTGAATTTATTTAAAAAACAGAAATAAAAACCAATCGATTTTATAATTTCACTTCTGATTTCATATTTTCAAAAAGCACCCGGCTTCTAATATCACGTTATTTCACCTTCCCAGCGCCTATTTTAAGGCTATCCTAAGCAACAAATACCTGATCTCAGAAATGCCAGACGAACGCAGGCTGGCGCATACAGCAGAAAAACAGATGAGTACCCGAACGGTTGACCTCTTCCCCAAGGTTACTGTTTTCATGACGTGATGAATCAGGTTTATCAGATTCTTACTTAAGAATATTAATTAAATACACACGCAAGCTTTCATAGGGATTTTCATGGAAAGAAAACACCCGTAGCCTTTACCTTATGCGCTACCGAATTTTAAACGGACATTTAAAAATACGACATTTTTAACCCGTGCAATTTTTAATCACATTTAATTCGTGAAGTTTACTTATAAGAAAAAGACAGCCTGGTTGCTATGAGCCACCCCATCTGCAGCCGTATTTCTGGGTATTATTCTCATTATACTGGAGCTTATTAATGAATCAGCGTTTGGATATCATCGGTATTGGCCTTGGCCCGTCGAATCTTAGCCTGGCGGCCTTAGGGAGTGAAATAGAGGGATTTACGGGGCAATTCCTTGAACGCAAACCTCATTTCTCTTGGCATCCAGGGATGATCCTGGCGGATTGCAGCATGCAGACCAACTTTTTAAAAGATTTGGTGAGCGCAGTTGCCCCAACCAACCCCTATAGTTTTCTCAACTATCTGGTAAAAAACAGAAAGTTCTACCGATTCCTGACAACGGAACAGCGCACCGCGTCGCGTGAAGAATTCGCCGATTACCTCACCTGGGCCGCGAGCGGAATGGGATCGTTGGCGTTCAATCAAGACGTTCAGCGGGTCGAGTTTGACGATCGGGAACGCCAATTCGTGGTCACGACCTCAAATGCAGTATTCCACGCCAGACACGTAAGCATAGGTATTGGTAAGAAAATAAAGTTGCCGGACTGCGTGACGGCGCAAAACGATCGCTGTTTCCATGCCAGCGAAATGATGCTGCGCAACCCCAACCTGGCAGGCAAACGCGTGGCGATCGTCGGCGGTGGCCAGAGCGGCGCGGATCTGTTCCTGAATATTTTTAAAGGGGAATGGGGGCAGCCGGAACAACTCGACTGGATATCACGGCGCAATAATTACAACGCGCTTGATGAAGCGGCCTTTGCCAACGAATATTTCACGCCTGATTACGTCGAGAGCTTTTACTCGCTCGATAGCGCGGCCAAGCGGCATATGCTGGCCGAGCAGAAGATGACCTCAGACGGCATCACCAGCGAATCGCTGCTGGCCATTTATCGTGCCATGTACCACCGCTTCGATGTATTGCGCGAGAAATTATGGGTGCGCCTGCTGCCCAGCCGTTCGCTAACGGCCTTGAAGCACACGCTGGATAACGCCTACCAACTCGAAACGCACCATCATCTCGATCATGGCCAGGAAGCCTTCAAGGCGGACGTGGTGATCTTTGCTACCGGTTATCAATCGGCGACGCCAGAGTTCCTTGAACCTTTAGCCCACCGTTTATTGACCACTGCCGACGGCGAATACCGCATAGCCCCTGATTTTACCTTTGAGTGGGAAGGCCCTGCGGAGAACTGTTTATTCGCCATGAACGCCAGTATGCATAATCACGGCATTGCCGATCCTCAGTTGAGCCTGATGGCGTGGCGATCGGCTCGCATTCTTAATCGGGCGTTAGATCACCAGCCATTTGATCTGGGAACCACGCCGACCGCCATGCAATGGCGCAGTGAAAGCGTGTTACCCGCGCTTTAAGTCTTAATCATTGTCACTACGCTTTGATGGAATCAGGTATATGAAAAGACAAATCATTAAATTTATTACGAAGAATCTGGCCGTATTGGCCCCCGAATTCAAGGCCAGATTGCTCTACAAAAAGGCATTTGGCAAACCGTTAAACTTACAGGCGCCATCTACCTGGAATGAAAAGATCAATCACCTGAAGTTGAATGGCTATAGTCATAATGCGTTGGTGAAGCAGTGCGCGGATAAATACGCGGTAAGACAGTACATCAAAGATCAAGGGTGCGAAGAGATCCTTAATGAATTGTACTTTGCCTGTGACTCAGTAAGCGATATCCCGTGGGACTCATTGCCGGATAAGTTCGTGATCAAAGGGAATCATGGTTCCGGATATAACCTGATTTGCCAGAATAAAAAATTACTGAATATCAAGAGCGCTGCCAAATTGATCGATGGCTGGATGAGGGATGATTATTGGAAAACCTATGTAGAGCTCAACTACAAAGGAATACAAAAGAAGATCATTGGGGAGAAGTATATCGAATCGGCCAATGGCCACGGACCTGAAGACTATAAGATCTATTGCTTCCGCGGTGTGCCATACTGCACCTTGCTGTGCGTCGGCAGAGAGACCGGGTCGCCAAAATATTACTTCTTTGACAAAGATTTCAAGTTTCTGTGCTACAGCGAAGACTGCCAGGCATTAAACCAGGAACAGATAGACGCTTTCGTAAAACCTGAAGGTTACGACGAGCTGTTTGAGTATGCCGCACGCTTGTCGACGCCCTTCGAGTTTGTTCGCGTTGATTTCTACATTTCCAAAGGTCAGATCATTTTCGGCGAGCTGACCTTTACCCCTTCCGCCGGGTTGGATACGGATATCCTGCCGCCAACCGATGTTTTACTTGGCGAGATGTTGACGTTGCAACAGCACTGATTTTCAGCGGACAGCCGCTGAGGAGAAATACCGGCAGGCATTTTTGCAGCCCGCCAGCCGGTATTGCCTTAAGGATCATCGGGCCGATGATCCCGCCTGTTCCATACCGCCGTTACAGCACAGCTCCCAGCCTCCTGCCCCTCAGCCTGCCCAACACATGATTCAGGAACAATACCTCAGCCAGGCTGCATAACCGCTTGAAAAACAATGGCATTAATACATTAATAAGAATCGTTTACATATTTATAATAAAATGTTCTATATGTATAGGTAGCTATAATATAAGATACCGGAAAGTTTCCCTGGTGTTGTTGTGTGTCTTTGCCCTATTTTATAGGGCTTTTTTCACTGATATTATTGGATAACCTTGTGTTTACATGCCTTCACGCAGATTCTCTTCCTCACAAAAATCATAACCATTTCTAATTAATTTTAACCCCTCTTATTCCTGTACTCGCCAATAATAACAATGGGTTGCTATTAACTCTGCAAAGCGACTGACGGCCCGCTTGTGGGCTTCGGCCGCAATTCGCCGCCGGAATGCCCATCCAAAGGATAGGTTTTTACCGGGCGCGTACGGGTGCTAATATCGACTTTTTCCGAGGATGTTGACCTGCATGTTATTGTCTAACCGGAATTTTATTTCCGCGCTTCTGGCGCTCGCCATCGGCGTTGGGCTGCCGGGCAGCGTGCTGGCCAGGCCCGATCTGGAACGCAAGATCGGCGTTACCGTCGCCGATAGCGATTCAACGGATTACCGCTTCAGCGATCTGCGCTTCGCCTCCGCCGATGGCGAGCGGCATTATCGCATTCGTATCGCTCAGCCGCGTCAGGCGCCTGCGCCTGGTGGCTATCCAACGATTTATTTCCTCGACGGCAATGCGGTGCTAATGGAGCTGAACGCTGCCCTGCTGGCAAAACTGGCGGCGGCGAAGCGGCCGCCGGTGCTGGTCATGATCGGCTATGACAACGATCTGCGCATCGATGCCGCCGGCCGTGCCTACGACTATACGCTCCCTCTGCCGGCAAGCATGAAGAAACCGCCGCGGGCCGTGGGAGGCGCTGATGCCTTCTTGCAGTTGATTGAAACGCAGATCAAACCGGCGATCGCCGCCAAAATAGCGATCGATCCGCAGCGACAAACGCTGTGGGGGCACTCCTACGGCGGGCTCTTCGTTCTGCACACGCTATTCACCCGTCCCGCCGCCTTCCAGCGCTACATCGCCGTTGAGCCCTCGCTGTGGTGGGGGCAGGGTATGATCCTGCGGGAAGCGCAACAGATGATCGAACGGCGCCCGACGCTGGCGGCAAGTCTGCAATTATGGGTTGGTCTGGCGGAACGCGATCGCGCGGCACCGCCCGGCGTAAAGAACCCCGCGCTGCCGGCGGACGCGACGCATTTGCTGGCCGAACACCTGGCGCCGCTCAACGGCCTTGCCGTCGGCTACCGGGAATGGCCCGCCTTAGGGCATGGTGCCATGCTGGGCGCCACCATCGAGCCGGCGCTGCGCGGCGTCATATCAGAGGACTAAATCAGCGGATCAGCAGGTATCGGCCGCATTTTCATCTGCGACTCATATCTTCTGATAAGAAGAGTGTTTAATATCTGAGACAGAGAGTGGCCAACGTGGAATGGCTGCGGCAAAAACAAAGTGGCTCCCCCGTCGGCAAGTTAGCTTGCTCTATCCGGTGGAGCCATACAGTACTGCAGTTTTCCCGGTGGGGCCCTGGTGAGGCGCAAGATAGGAAAAGATGGTGTAAGCAGGGCATTTCAGCGTTTTAATACCGCCTGTTTCACTATTTTCTTCTCCCTGTGGCAGCTACTATAAGCGCCCTCTCACCTGGCGGAAAAGGGTGAAAACCACCCTTGAAATACATTAATGAAAGTGATATTAGAAGCGGTTAAGGCGAAAACGCCTAGTTCAGTTTTGAATAATTAAATCAGGGAATTATATTAAAAATGAATATTAATATCACCGACAAACCCAACCCGCAGGATGAAGAGTTCGTTATCGACAGTCTGTGGGCTCACAACCATAAAACCCAGCCCGTAGACATTCACCCGTTGTTCCTGACCGTTACCGACGACAATCAGCAGATCGTCGGCGGCCTGGTCGCGCGCACCTGGTGGGGCGGCCTGGAAGTGCAGTATCTGTGGGTCGGCGATCAATGCCGCAAAAGCGGTTACGGCCGCCAACTGATGCAGTTGGCCGAAGAAGAAGCCCGCAAACGCGGTTGCCACATGGCCTATGTCGATACCTTCGATTTCCAGGCCAGAGGCTTCTACGAAAAACTGGGCTACCGGGTCTACGGCGAACTGGGCGATTACGCACACCGCCACACCCGCCATTACCTGGCTAAAAGCCTGTAACGCGGCCTGAGCGGCGCAGAGGTAGGTATGGGTTCCTCGCATAAAAATAATGAATCTTATTTTAAGGGTCTCATCACCATGATGGAGCACCTGAGCGAGCCCTGGGGCATCAAAGACCAGCTGTCCCGCCACCTCTATATGAACCGCGCCGCTTATCTCTATACCAATACGCCGCTGAACTTCGACGTCGCCGGTAAATATGACCACGAATTCCCCGCCGACTGGGCCGACTCCGCCGCCGACTTTATCGAGCACGATAAAATGACCGAAGCGGCGCGCGATCGGGTCACGGTCATAGAAACGCACTATTGGTACGGTAAAGACAGCCTGACGCCGTTTATCAGCGAAAAGCTGCCGGTGTACAACGACGACAAACAGGTGATTGGCGTGATCTGGAACGCCAAGCCGATGAACAGCCTGTCGCCGCTCAAGTACATCAACCAGCAAAAGCCCAGCGTATTGACCACCGAGGTCAACAACGAGCTGTTCACCCGCGCTGAACTCGATGTCATTTTCCTTATGCTGCAGCGATTTACGGTGAAAGAGATCGCCAAAATCTATAGCGTCAGCAATAAGACCATCGAAAACCGCATTTATAACATCTACCAGAAGGCCAACGTGCATACTCAGCAGCAATTTGAGGAGTACTGCAAATACGCCAACCTGGATAACTACATACCCGATCGCCTGATAACTAAAGGCATTCAGTTTATTTGAACCGCAAGGAAGATCTCACCGTGATAAAGATCGAAGATTATCCGCTCACCCGGGTGCCGCAGGATAAAAGAGTCTCATTTTTAAGCGTGGCCATCGTGCATATGGGCATGCTGACCGCGCTGGATCAGTTCATGCTCGGCGCCGTGCTCGGCAACTCCATGTCGCTGATTGACGCCTTCACCGCCATTTTCGTCGGCAGCCTGATCTTCGGCGTAGTGACCTACGGCCTGGGGCTGGCGGGCATGCGCGAAGGAATTTCCGGCAGCCTGCTGGCGCGCTGGTGCGGCTTCGGCCGTTTGGGGTCGGTACTGATCGGCGTCGTGGTGGCCGTCAGCCTTCTGGGCTGGTTCGGCATTCAAAACGCCATTTTCGCCAAGTCGCTCGACTTCGCGCTCGGCAATAAGCTGGGCTTCGGCCTGGCCGCCGGGCTCTCGGGCACGCTGCTGACCATCCTGGTGGCGTTCGGCTTCAAGGCGCTGCGCATCGCCGCTCGCATTGCCGTACCGATGTTCATCATGCTGGTGGCCTATATCTCCGTGACGGCGCTTTCCGGCCATAACCTGCAGGAGATCATCCAGCTGGCTCCGCCGGGTGAGCCACTGACCATCAGCGCCGGCATCACCATCGTTGTCGGTGGCGCCATCGTCGCCAGTCTGATGACGCCCGATCTGACCCGTTATTCCAAAAACGGCAAACACGTGCTCGGCGTCACGCTCTTCACCATCATCGCCGGCGAGTTCGTGGTGAACGGCCTGGCTATCCTCATTGCCAAAACGCTGGGCACCGCAGACGTCGTCACCATAATGTCGCAAGCGGCCGGCGGCGCGGGCCTGCTGGTGGTGGTGTTCTCTACCCTGCGCGTCAACGATCTCAACCTGTATTCTTCTTCGCTGGGCATCGTCAACGCGGTGGAAGGCATCACCGGCAAAAAGCTGAAGTACACCTACACCACACTGGTGATCGGCATTCTGGGCACCACGCTCTCGGTGCTGGGTATTCTCGACCGCTTCGTCGATTTCCTGACGGTGCTTGGCGTGGTCTTCCCGCCGATTATCGGCATCATGCTGGTGGACTATTATCTGCTGCGCAGCCACCGCAAAATCCTCGACGAGAGCCGTCGCACGGGCCAACTGCCGAACGAAACGCCGACCATCGGCTGGGCGGCGATCGTCGCCAGCATCGCCGGCGGCGCCGTTGGCCTGGCGACCGAATGGGGCGTACCGACCATCAACTCCCTGGTGGCCGCCAGCCTGCTGTATTGGGTGCTTAAACTGGCCTTCAGCCGGGCGCAAAAACCGCTGGCCTCGCAAAAGTCACTCTGATTGGCAGGCACGCGCGAATGCACTCCTCCGGTAACGGGGGAGTGTTATACGCTTGAAAATACGGATTTCAATGCAGGAGAATGAGCCGCTCGTACAGACAAACGGCTGCGGTGAGGGTCCCTGGTGTCGGTAGCAAGTATCCATCATGCTCAGAGTGTGGAAACGCCCCCTCTGAGCTTTTTATTATAAATAATCGAAGCTTCCGTGTTTTTATCGTAAAGAAAAACTTCAGCTTGCATGAACAGTAGCCCATGAAATCGGTTTTGGTCAACATAAAAGTAAACACAAAATCGGCTTTTGTGTTCACTTTTCCATAAGCAAAACCTAATCAATTGATTTACACGGTTTTATCATGTGCTCGGATAAACTGGATAACTCCGCTAGCGCCAATAGGCTAACCAGCTGGAAGAAAACAATAATTACCGTAAATAATCAGTCTGTTACCCTTTAGCCGGCGCCTTTTTATCTGGACAACGCCGATGCGTAAGATATAGTGAAGCCTGCGTAATGTTTGTAAGGACAGCCAATGAAAACCACCAACGCACAGCGCAAAATCAACATCATTAAAAACATTGAATATCTGATGCGTACCCGCGGTGAAACCAAGGCTTCCTTTTCCAACCGCAGCGGCCTGACGCGCACCACCCTCTACAAAATTCTCGACGGAAGAGTGAACAACGTTCAGCAATCCACCGTTAATCGAATTTCCGATTTCTTCGGCGTCTCCTGCGAAGAGATCGAAGACTACGATCTGGAAAAACTCGAGCTGCTCAACGAAACGCTGTCCACCGAAGGCAACAAGAACCCTTCCGCCATTCCGGTGATCCCGCAGTCGCGCTACCTGGCCGTCTCGCAGCGCAAGATCGGGCAACTGGTCACCGAGTTTCCTTTGACTTATTTCTTCGGCGATGAGTCAAACATGTTGGCAATGAAAATAGAGACCGAAATTAAAGGGTCATTTATTCCCGGCGAAGTCATTATCATCAAACGTCCGCCGGTACTGATTTGCGATTCGCCTTTGCTGTATCACTCGGGAAAAAGCGGCTTCTTTGTGGTTGACGACAAAGACAGCGAAAGCATGGACAAACGCCCTCAGGACACCGTGCAATTCCTGGGTTACATCGTTGGAGAAAGGCTATAAATGGAACCGAATCAGAAGTTCAAGCTGTTGGGCTTCACCCGGCATGGCACTATCGCGGCCAATGTTATGGTATTGGCCACCGGTAAAACCATCACCATGGGGCTGAATGAACTGGCCGATAGTGAGATATCAGAAGATTTAAGCCGGCATGAGCTGCAGGCGCTGTACCGCAAACTCTATGGCGATAACAAGCAAAAAACCGCCTACGAACTCAGCGATCGCCATGAACGCTCTTGGTACGCCTATTTGATCATCACCGTTGCGCTCAGCGTGATTTATATTTTCTCAACGCTGTGCGGCGTCAAACCGATCCAAATTCCGGTGCTGAACCTCATCACGCCGCCGGCGATCTTCATCTATCCGCTCACCTTCATCCTGGTGGACATCCTCAACGAGTTCTATGGGCTGCGGCTGGCCAGACGCACCATCATCATCTCGTTTATCGCCAACCTGACCTTCGTCCTCGGCGTTTGGGTAACGACGCTGGTGCCGAGCATTCCGCAGTGGGAGTACAGCGAGACCTACAATGGCATCGTGCACAGCATCATGGCGGTGCTGGTGGCCTCGTCGGCGGCCTATCTGATCTCCGAGAACGTCAACTCCTACCTGCTTTGCAAAATCAAAGAGTTGACCAACTCCCGCTACCTGTTTGTACGCGTGATCACCAGCACCGTCGTGGCGTCGGCCATCGACAGCGTGGTGTTCTGTACGCTGGCGTTCTACAACGTGCTGAGCTGGGATATCATCAAAACCATGATCCTGTCGCAGTTCCTGATCAAGGTGGTTTACGCCCTGCTGGGCGTCGGGCCGATCTACGCCACCCGCAGTCTGTTTAACCGCTACATCAATACCGAACAAGCAAAAGGCAATGAATATGCATATCCAAAAGCAAGATAAGATCACCCATCTTGGCGCCAACTCCGATTATCCGGATCAATATGCTCCCGCATTGCTCGAAGCCTTGCCGCGCGCGCGTGGCCGCGATCTGATCGGCGTCGACGAGCGGCAGCTGCCGTTCAGCGGCTTCGACCTGTGGACCGCCTTCGAGCTGTCCTGGCTCAACGGCAAGGGCAAACCGGTGGTGGGCATCGGCGAGTTTACCTTCCCGCACTCCTCGTCGAACCTGATCGAGTCCAAGTCGTTCAAGCTGTATCTCAACAGTTTCAACCAAACGCGCTTCGACAGCGTGGAACAGGTGAGCGCCGCCATGCAGCAGGATCTGTCGCAGGCGGCCAACGGCCAGGTCACCGTCAAACTCTATCCGGGGCTGGAAGGTTATCCGGCGCAGATCGACCGCCTGCCGGGCATCAACATCGACGATTTGGACATCGCGGTTGACGACTTCACGTTCAAGCCGGAATACCTGTGCGGCGCGGCCGATCAAGGGGAACCGGTAACGGAGACGTTGTCTTCCAACCTGCTGAAGTCCAACTGCCTGGTCACCAATCAACCAGACTGGGGCAGCGTGGTTATCCGCTATGAAGGCCGCAAAATCGATCGCGAAAGCCTGCTGCGCTACCTGATCTCCTTCCGCCAGCACAATGAATTCCACGAGCAGTGCGTCGAACGTATTTTCAACGACATCAAGCAGCACTGCCGCCCGGAAAAACTCAGCGTGTTCGCGCGCTATACCCGCCGCGGTGGCCTGGATATCAACCCCTTCCGCAGCGATTTCGAAACGGCGCCGGCGCTCGGCCGCCTGATCAGACAGTAAGCGTCATCCACCAATGCTCCCGCCAGGGAGCATTGTTTTCCTCGATTTCATCTCCCTGTTATTTTTCGCCATTATCGTCGTCAGCGGCTATCTTCAAAGCACACTGACGGAGATTAACGACGCATGCCTGACCTTTCACGCAGAGACATACTGCGGGCTGCCGCCATCGGATCGGCGTTCTCGCTGCTGCCCGCTTCGATTCGCAAAGCGCTGGCCATTCCCGCCAATAATCGCACCGGCACCCTGCGCGACGTCGAACACGTGGTGATCCTGATGCAGGAGAACCGCTCTTTCGACCACTACTTCGGCACCCTGCCGGGCGTACGCGGCTTCAGCGATCGCTTTACCATCCCACTGCCCGACGGCCGCCACGTCTGGCAGCAACAGGGCGCCGAGCGGCTGGTGCTGCCCTACCACCTGGACAGCAAACGCGGTAACGCCCAGCGCGTCACCGGCACGCCGCACTCATGGGTGGATGAACAGGCCGCCTGGGACCACGGCCGCATGAGCGCCTGGCCGACCTACAAAACGCCGGCCTCGATGGGCTACTATCGCCAGCATGAGCTGCCGTTCCAGTTCGCGCTGGCCAACGCCTTCACCCTGTGCGACGCCTATCACTGCGCCATCCACGCCGGCACCAATACCAATCGGCTGTTCCACTGGACCGGCACCAACGGCCCGTCCGCCGCCGACGTGGCGGTGGTGGTCAACGAATGGGACAGCCCCGGCCCGGCAGAGATCGGCTACCAGTGGACAACCTATCCGGAACGGTTGGAGGCGAGCGGCGTCAGTTGGAAGGTGTATCAATTCCTGCCCGACAACTTTACCGACAACCCGTTGGCGGGCTTCCGCCAGTACCGCGCCGCCAGCATTCAGGTGGGCAACCCGGCGCGGCCGCCGAAAGACTTCAACGCCTTCGTGCCCTATCGCGACGAGCTCAACGCAAGCGCACCGCTATACAAAGGCAACGGCAACACCCTGCCCGCCGCCAGCGGCAACGATCTGGACGCCATGCTGGCCGGGTTCCGCGCCGACGTGCAGCAAGGCAAACTGCCGCAGGTCAGCTGGATCATCGCGCCGGCGGCCTATTCGGAACACCCCGATCCCTCCAGCCCGGTGCAGGGCGGCTGGTTCACGCAAGAGATCCTCAACGCGCTGACCGATAACCCGGAGGTATGGAGCAAAACCATCCTGCTGGTCAACTACGACGAAAACGACGGCTTTTTCGATCACATGCCCTCGCCTTCCGCGCCGTCGCTGCGTGAAGACGGCAGCTTCGCCGGTAAATCGACGGTGCCGTTCGACACCGAGATCTTCCAGCACGTGGCGCCGCCCGGCTCGGAGGATCAGCCACCGCCGGACGGCCGCATCTATGGCCCCGGCCCGCGGGTGCCGATGCTGGTGCTGTCGCCCTGGAGCCGCGGCGGCTGGGTCAACTCGCAGGTCTTCGATCACACCTCGGTGCTGCAATTTCTGGAGAAGCGCTTTCAGGTGCATGAACCCAACATCAGCGCCTGGCGCCGCGCGGTGTGCGGCGATCTCACCTCGGCGTTCAACTTTGTCGACCCTAACGGCGAAGCATTGCCGAGCCTGCCCGCCACCAGCCGTCGCGCCGCCGACGGCCTGCGTCAACGCCAGGAGCAGCTGCCGCAGGTGCCGCTGCCGTCGCCCGCCCACCAGCGTTTGCCGCATCAACGCCGCCTGGCGCGCCCTTCTCGCGCATTGCCCTACCAGCTGCACGTCGAAGCCGCCGTCGCGGCCGAGCAGCGGCGCGTCACGCTGAATCTGTTCAATACCGGCGAGCAGGGGGCGGTGTTTCACGTTTACGATCGGCGAGATCTGGCACAGATCCCGCGCCGCTACACCGTCGAGGCCGGCAAAGCGGTCAGCGACGACTGGCAGACGGAGGATGAGTACCATCTGTGGCTGCTCGGCCCCAACGGTTTTCATCGTGAACTGCGCGGCGCCCTGAGCCGGCCGCAGCCGGAAGTGCGTTTGCGCCCGGCGGGGCGCAGCCTGCAGCTGCAGTTGAACAACCCGGGCACCGAAGCGATAGCGGTCACCCTCGAACGCTGCCCCTATACGCAGCAGGGCCCGTGGCACATCACGCTGCCGGCGGGCGGCAGCCACCAGCAAACGTTTGACGCCCGCGCCAGCGGCGGTTGGTATGACCTTACGCTGCAAAGCCCCGGCTGGCTGCGCCGCCTGGCGGGCCGGTTGGAAGACGGCGAACACAGCGTCAGCGACCCGCTGATGGGCCAGGAGTAGCCACTATCGGCATCAAGGGTGTTCAAAAAGCGAAAGGATATCGCTTATCATTGCGCTCTCGTTCCTCGCCGATTACTCAAGGATCTCCATGTCCGCTGTTCTTATCGCCAAAGCCGGCCGCTGGCTGGCCGCCTGCATTCTGCTGTTGGCCGGCGCCGCTCAGGCCGCGCCGATCGTCGTCACCGATGTCGCCGGCCGTCAGGTCACTCTGCCGCAACCGGCCAAACGCGTTATCCTGGCCGATGCCCGTGCGCTGTTGGCGCTCAATATTCTGCATCCGCAGGAACCGCTGAAAAACATCATCGCCTGGGACAACTCGCTGAAGGTCAAAGCACCGGATCTGGTGGAGGCCTACGCAAAAAAATTCCCGCAGGTCATGCAGATCCCCACCTTCGACAACCCCTACACCAGCGATTTCAGCGTAGAAAGCGCGGTGGTGCGCCAACCGGATCTGGTCATTTTCGACATCGGTCTGCTGAGCAAATTGAAGGACAGTGGCGTACTGACCCAGCTGGAAAAAGTCGGTATCCCGGTGCTGATCATCGATTTTCGCCAGCAGCCGTTGACCAACACCGTCGCCAGCATGCAGCTGCTGGGTAAAGTGTTTGATGAACAGCCCAACGCCGACGCCTTTATTCAGCTTTATCAGCAACGGCTCGACTTGGTGCGCCAACGGGTCGCCACGCTGAAACCGGAGCAGCGCCCCAGCGTCTTCATCGAACGCAGCGCCGGCATCAAAGGCGAGCAGTGCTGCAACACTTTCGGCAAAGGCAGCTTCGGGCAGTTTATCGAGACCGCCGGCGGCGACAATATCGGCAGCAAGCTGTTTTCCGACATGGGCGGTGAAGTGAACATCGAGCAGGTGATCGGCAGCAACCCGGATTTCTATCTGCTGACCGGCGCCGACTGGAGCCGTGGTCATCGCGGCACGCTGGCGGTGCCGCTGGGCTACACCACCGATATGGCCACCAGCCAAAAGAAACTGGCGCATCTGCTGGATCGCACCGGCATTAACGTGCTGAAAGCGGTGAAAGAAAAACGCGTGATGGCGATTTACCATCAATTTTACGACACGCCGCTCAACTTTATCGCCGTTGAGGCGATCGCCAAATTCCTGCACCCGGCGCTGTTTAAAGATATTGATCCGCAAGCGGATATCGAAATGGTCCACCAGAAATTCACCGCGCTGGATTACAGCGGCGTCTTCTGGCTTACGCCGCAATAATGTCCGTTCAGGGCCCACCCTCCGGGCCCTGACACCCCGCCCGCGCCACATCGTTACCCGCTTAACTATCCCGTAACAATTCTATTTACTTGCCAATAATTATCATTAAGATTGTCTTTTCTAAAAAAAACACATCCGGGTCTGAAACTCTTAAGGCATTATTATGTCACCTCTTTTTCGGCTTTCTTTGCTGACGGCCTCCATCGCCGTCGCATTCCCTGTCCTTGCTGCTGATAACTCATCTCAAAACGATGCCGACACCGTGACCGTCGTCGGCAACTGGCTGGACAACCCTGATACCAGTTCGGTGCTGCTTAACCATCCCGGCGCGCGCTCCATCGTCACTCAGCAGCAGATGCATGAACAGGGCGATCAAACCATCGCCGACAGCCTGCGCGGCGTGCCCGGCGTGCAGGTGCGCGACAGCAACGGCACCGGCGGCAGCGACATTTCGCTCAACGTCGGCGTGCGCGGCCTGACCTCTCGCCTTTCTCCGCGATCCACCATTCTGATGGACGGCGTTCCATTGGCGGTTGCGCCTTACGGCCAGCCTCAGCTGTCGATGGCGCCGCTGTCGATCGGCAATCTGCAATCGGTTGACGTGGTGCGCGGCGGCGGTGCGGTGCGTTACGGGCCGCAAAACGTTGGCGGCGTGATCAACTTCGTCACCCGCGACATTCCCAAACAGTTTGGCGGCACCGCCAGCGTACAGACCCAGGGCGCCAGCCACGGCGGCCTGAAAACCCTGACCAGCGCCTCGGTGGGCGGCACCGCAGATAACGGCCTCGGCGCCGAGCTGCTCTACTCCGGCCTGCACGGTCAGGGCTACCGCGACAATAACGACAACACCGACATCGACGATTTCATGCTGAAAACGCGTTATGCGTTCACCGATCGCGATGAACTGCTGGCCAATTTTCACTACTACGACGCCAAAGCCGGCATGCCGGGCGGGCTGAGCAAAGCGCAATACGCGCAGAACCCGTTCCAGTCCACGCGGCCGTGGGATCAGTTCGAAGGCCGCCGCAAGGATATGTCGTTCAAATACAAGCATCAGGAAGACGACAAACAGTTCGAAGTGCTGACCTACTTCACCGACAGCTACCGCGGCAGCAACATCGAATCGGAAGGCACCGGCAAAAACGCCGGATTGCGGCGCATGGTGTCCTATCCGCGCCACTATTCGACCTGGGCGATCGAACCGAGCTATTCACAGCTGTTTCGTTTCTGGGATATGGCGCACGAGATCACCCTCGGCTACCGCTACCTGAATGAAACCATGGATGAAAAGGCGTCGCGTTCGGCCTGGTATAACCCGGCGAACGTCGGCGCCACGCCGGATACCCCGGACTATTACCAGCACACCTCCGGCGGCACCGCAGCCAACGCGTTCTACATCGACGACACCATCAACGTCGGCAACTGGACGGTCACGCCTGGCCTGCGCTACGAAAGCATCCGCACTCACGTGGACGATTCGTTCAACAACATCAGCCGCGAGAAAAGCTACAGCGAACCGCTGCCGTCATTGAACGTGATGTATCATCTGTCCGACGCCTGGAAACTGTTCGCCAACGCCAATACTTCGTTCGGCAGCATGCAGTATTTCCAACTGACCAAAGGCGGTAACGGCAACCAGCCGGCGCCGGGGCTGACGGCGGAAAAAGCGCACACCTATGAGTTCGGCACCCGCTACGACGATACCGTGGTCAAGGCCGAGGCCACGCTGTTCTACATCGATTTCGATAACCAGCTGCAGTACATCAGCAACGACGTGGGCTGGACAAATATGGGCGCTACCAAGCACAAAGGCATCGAGCTGGCGCTCAGCTACGATCTCAGCGAGCTGAATCGCGCGCTCGACGGCGCCAGCGTCTACACCAGCTATACCTACACCAAGGCCAGCACCGACAAGGGCGATTTCGCCGGTAAAGACCTGCCGTTCTACTCGCGTCAGGTGTATACCGTCGGCACGCGCTACGCCACCGGCAACTGGGTGTGGAATCTGGACGGCTACGCGCAGTCCAAACAGCACTCGCCGGGCACCGGGCCGGAGTACATCACGCAGGAGAGCGCCGACGGCCAGTTTGGCGATATCGCCGGTTACATGGTGTGGAACATGCGCGGGGAATATAATTTCGGGCCGCAGCTGTCGAACCTGACGCTGGGTGCCGGGGTGAAAAACCTGTTCGATCAGCGCTACTTCACCCGCTCCAACGACAACAACTTCGGCAAATACGTCGGCGAACCGCGCATTTTCTTCGTGCAGGGCTCGATCGCGTTCTGATACCGAGGCCCCCAACGGGGCCTCGGTATCACCGACAGTAAAGGCGAAACAGGCGCGCCAGGTGCGCGCCCATCGGCGTCAGGGTGGTGTCCTTGCGTTGGATCAGATAAAACGTCGCCTTCGGCAGGCTCTCTTCCAGCTCGAGCGGCACCAAATGCTTGCCCAGAATCGGATCGGAGATCACGTCCACCGACAGAATGCTGACAAAATCGCTCTGCGCCACCAGGCTGGTACAGGCCATAAAGGTCTCGCAGGTCACACTGATCGACGGCGCCATGCCCAAGTCCCCGAACAGATCGTGCAATAGCCGGTAATAGCTGCCTTTCGGCGTCGGCATGGTCCAGTCGCAGTGCTGCAGCTGTTTCAGCGAGGTCGCCTCCTCCATCGGATGCCCTTTGCGCACCACCACCCGATACTCTTTTTCCATCAGCCGTTCGTACTGCAGCTCGTTATCGAGGCTGCTGGGATAGTAGGTATTGACGGTAAAATCCAGCTCGCCCTGGCGCAGTTCAGGGATCATCGACACCAGCTGCCCCTCGACGATCCGCACCTTCACGTTGGGATACTCACGGTGAAACTGGGTGACCACCTGCGGCATCACGGTGCGCGCGATGCTGCCGCCAACGCCGATATTTACCGTACCGCCCGCCAACCCCAACCGCTGCTGAATGTCTTCCTGCGCCACCCGCAGCTCTTCGAGGATCAGGCTGGCATGCTGGAAAAAGTTATCGCCGCAGTCGGTCAATACCACCCCCTGACTGCGGCGAATAAACAGCTTGGCGCCCAGCACCTCTTCCAGTTCCTGAATGGCCTTGGTCAGCGCAGGCTGGGAAAGGCGTGAGGTACGACTGGCGGCGCGGATGCTGCCCTGGCGGCTAACGTCCACAAATGCACGTAATTGGTGCAATTTTATCGAGGCTGGCATAGGCGAAAGGCGATAACCGTTATTTATCAATAGCAAGATATTGGCATCTTATTTAGCCAGATTCCATTGTGTACATTCGGAAAAAACATAATAAATAACCAAATTCTTATTTCGCTTAATTAAGCGCATTTTCTGCGCCAATAAGCGCCATTCACGGCAGTTAGTAACCAAATACACCTTTTTCTTTGCAATAGCTTCACCGTCTGATTTCAGTTCAGAGCATAACTGCTGCCTGGAGCGATCCAGCGCGCGATAACTTATGAGATATCACTATGACTAATTCGCTTTCGATGTTGGTGGCCGATTTGTACCCGCAATTGCAGGCCTGGCGCCGCGACTTCCATCGCTATGCCGAGTCCGGCTGGTTTGAGTTCCGCACCGCCACCCTGGTGGCGGAAGAACTCGATCGGCTGGGTTATCACCTGCAGCTGGGCCGCGAGGTCATCAAGGCAGAGGCGCGCATGGGGCTGCCCTCTCCCGCCGAGCTGGAAGCGCAGGAACAGCGCGCCCGCAATCAGGGGGCGTTGGAGAAATGGCTGCCGCACTTTTCCGGCGGCTTCGCCGGCATCGTCGCAACGCTCGATACCGGCCGTCCCGGCCCTACCATCGCCTACCGCGTGGATATGGACGCCCTCGATCTCAACGAATTGCTGGAGCCCGAACATTTGCCGTTTCGTGAAGGCTTCGCCTCTTGCAACAGCGGCATGATGCATGCATGCGGTCATGACGGCCATACCACCATCGGCCTGGGGCTGGCGCACGTGTTCAAAAGCCTGGAACCCCAGCTTAGCGGCACCGTCAAACTGATCTTCCAGCCGGCGGAAGAAGGCACTCGCGGCGCTAAATCGATGGTAGAGGCCGGCGTGGTGGACGACGTCGATTTCTTCACCGCGGTGCATATCGGCACCGGCGTGCCAGCCGGTGAGCTGGTGTGCGGCAGCGACAGCTTTATGGCCACCAGCAAGCTGGACGTCACCTTTCGCGGCGTCGCCTCGCACGCCGGCGCCAAGCCGGAAGACGGTCGCAACGCGCTGCTGGCAGCGGCGCAGGCTGCGCTGGGGCTTTACGCCATCCCGCGCCACAGCGAAGGCAGCTCGCGCATCAATGTCGGCGTGCTGCAGGCCGGCACCGGCCGCAACGTGATCGCCGATCGGGCGTTTATGAAGGTAGAAACGCGCGGCGCCACCAATGAGATCAACGCGTTCGTTTATCAACAGGCGCTGAACGCCATCGAAGGTGCCGCCAGGATGCACGGCGTCGCCTGCGATATCGCGCTGATGGGCGCGGCGCAGAGCAGCAAACCGACCCAACCGTGGGTGGATTACATCCGCCGCCAGGCGCAGCAGATAACCGAGCTGGCCTCGGTGGTCGATCGCCGCGAACAGGCCGCCGGCTCAGAAGACGCCACCTACATGATGGAACGGGTGAAATCGCACGGCGGCCAGGCCTCATACGTCATTTTCGGCACCGAGCTGAGCGCCGGACACCATAACGAAAAATTTGACTTCAACGAGCAGGTGATGGCGGTGGCGGTGAAAACGCTGGCGTCGCTGGCGCTGAACCTGCCGACATTCGGGAGCGAAGCATGAGCAATCCACAACGGCAGGCATTTATCGGCGACTACATTGACCAACGCCAACCCCGCTTCAGCGCGCTGAGTGACGCGATTTGGGACCATCCGGAAACGCGCTTCAACGAGACCTATTCCGCCACGCTGCTGGCCGATGCGCTGGAGCAGGAAGGCTTTTCGGTTGAACGCGGCGTGGGCGACATCGAGACGGCGTTTATCGCCAGCTACGGCAGCGGCCACCCGGTCATCGCGCTGCTGGGCGAGTACGACGCGCTGGCCGGGCTGAGCCAGCAGGCCGGTTGCGCCACGCCGCAGCCGCTGGTGGAAAACGGCAACGGTCATGGCTGCGGCCACAACCTGCTGGGCACCGCGGCGCTGGCCGGCGCCTTCGCCGCCAAGGCGTGGATGCAGCAGAACCGGCTGACCGGCACCCTGCGCTTCTACGGCTGCCCGGGCGAAGAAGGCGGCTCCGGCAAAACCTTTATGGTGCGCGAAGGCTTGTTCGACGACGTCGACGCCGCCCTCACCTGGCACCCGGAAGGCTTCAGCGGCATGTTCAATACCAGCACGCTGGCCAACATTCAGGCGGCGTTTCACTTCAAGGGCGTCGCCGCCCATGCCGCCAACTCGCCGCACCTGGGGCGCAGCGCGCTGGACGCGGTGACGCTGATGAATACCGGCGCCAACTTCCTGCGCGAACATATCGTGCAGGAAGCGCGGCTGCACTACGCGGTCACCAACACCGGCGGCAGCTCGCCCAACGTGGTGCAGGCCGACGCCGAAGTGTTGTACCTGATCCGCGCGCCGCAGCTCGATCAGGCGCAGGACATTTACCAACGGGTGATCAACATCGCCAAGGGCGCAGCGTTGATGACTGACACCCAGATGGAGGTGCGCTTCGATAAAGCCTGCTCCAATTATGTGCCGAACCGCAGTCTGGAACGGGCGATGTATCAAAACCTGTGCGATTTCGGTCTGCCCGAGTACAGCGACGCCGAACGCCGCTTCGCCAAGGAAATCCGCCAGACGCTGAGCCGCGACGATCTGCGCAACGCCAAACTCAATATTGCCCGCACCGGCGGCGCGGCCGGGCGCGAGTGGGTGCAACTGCTGGGAGATAAGGTGCTGATGGACGAGGTCGCGCCTTATGTGGAATCCGACGACCTGCTGTACGGCTCTACCGACGTTGGCGACGTGAGCTGGGTGGTGCCGACCGCCCAATGCTTCAGTCCCTGTTTCGCACTCGGCACTCCGCTGCACACCTGGCAACTGGTGGCGCAGGGCCGCACCGCTATCGCCCATAAGGGCATGTGCCTGGCCGGCAAGGTGATGGCGGCGACCGCCATCGATCTGCTGAGCGACAGCGCCCTGCTGGCGCGCTGCCGCAGCGAGTTCGAGCGCCAACGCGCCGAACAGCCGTACCGCTGCCCAATCCCGCAAGAGGTGCAACCATCGCCATTGAAATAACATGAACAGACAGGGCCCGGGCAATCGGGCCAATAAACATAATTATAAATAAATCAAATAATAACAATCACACAACAGAGCAAACACAGAGGGTAAAATCATGAGTGAGGCCACAACGCCAATCAATAAAAGCCCCGGACGCATTTTTTACTGGGTGGAACGCATCGGCAATAAGATCCCCAATCCGTTTCTCCTGTTCGTCTATTTGATCATGGTGCTTATGCTAGCCACCGCACTGTTTTCCTGGCTCGACGTGGCGGTGAAAAACCCGGCCACCGGCGAACTCATCAAGGTAAATAACCTGATGAGCGTGGCGGGCATGCAATGGATATTCCCCAACATCATCCATAACTTCAGCAGCTTTGCGCCGCTGGGGGCTATTTTGGCGCTGGTGATAGGCGCCGGCCTGGCAGAAAAGGTCGGCCTGCTGCAGGCGCTGATGTACAAAATGGCCTCGCGCGTCAGCGCCCGCTACGCCAGCTATATGGTGCTGTTTATCGCCTTCTTCAGCCATATATCATCGGACGCCGCGCTGGTGGTGATGCCGCCGCTTGGCGCGCTGATGTTTATAGCGGTGGGCCGACACCCGATAGCCGGGCTGCTGGCGGCGATCGCCGGCGTCGCCTCCGGCTTTACCGCCAACCTGTTAATCGTCACCACCGACGTATTGCTTTCCGGCATCAGCACCGAAGCCACCAAGGCGGTGGACGGCGCGGTTCACGTCAGCGTGATCGACAACTGGTACTTTATGGCCACCTCCGTGATCGTGCTGACCATCGCCGGCGCGCTGCTCACCGACAAGTTTATCGAACCCCGACTGCCGAAGTGGCAAGGCAGCGCCGAAGACAAAATCGCAGCGCTGACCCCGCTGCAGAACCGGGGGCTAATGATGAGCGGCATCGCCGCGCTGGTGTTTATCGCCATCATCGCCGCCCTGGTGGTGCCGGAGGCCGCGCCGCTGCGCGATCCGCACACCGGTTCGGTGATCCCTTCCCCGTTCATCAAGGGCATTGTACCGATCATCATCCTGTTCTTCTTCACCGTCGCCATTACCTATGGCGTGGTCACCAAACAGATCCGGCGGCCGGACGATATTCCCCACCACTTGCTCGATCCGATGAAAAGCATGGCGGGTTTTATCGTGATGGTGTTTCCGCTGTCGCAGTTCGTGGCGTTCTTTAACTGGAGCAACATGGGCAAGTTTATGGCCGTCGGCCTGACCGACATGCTGGAAGCCGCCGGCATGAGCGGCGCACCGGCGTTTCTCGGCCTGATGTTCCTCTCCGCCTTCCTGTGCATGTTCATCGCCAGCGGCTCGGCGATCTGGTCGATTCTGGCGCCGATCTTCGTGCCGATGTTTATGCTGCTCGGTTTTCACCCGGCATTCGCCCAGATGATCTTTCGCATCGCCGACTCTGCGGTGTTGCCGCTGGCGCCAATGTCGCCGTTCCTGCCGCTGTTCCTCGGCTTCCTGCAGCGCTACCGCAAAGACGCGCAGCTCGGCACCTATTACGTGCTGATCCTGCCCTATCCTTTGGTGTTCTTCAGCGTGTGGATTTTGCTGCTGCTGGCCTGGTATGCGCTTGGGTTGCCAATCGGCCCCGGCGTCTACCCGAAGATGGGCTAAGCCACCCCGTTATCTCGCCCCGCGCCGGTTCGCGGGGCAGACTCCCTTCCCCAGGCCAAGCAGAAAGATTGATCTTCCTCACCCTCCAAACACCTTAACGCATTATTTCATTGCCTTGCTAAACCGGTTCTTCTATTTTAGCAACCCATCTAACAAGGACAAAAACAGGGATTATGCATGATGAATCGCGTATGGGTACTGGGCGACGCCGTGATCGACCTGGTGCCGGAAAATGCCAACGGCTATCTCAAATGCCCCGGTGGCGCGCCGGCTAACGTGGCGGTAGGTATCGCCCGCCTCGGTGGCGACAGCGCCTTTATCGGCCGGGTGGGGCAAGACAGCTTCGGCGCCTTTTTGCAGCAGGTGCTAAGCGATGAAGGGGTGGATATCGGCCATATGCGGCCGGATCCCGAACATCACACCTCCACGGTCGTGGTGGATCTCGATCAGCATGGTGAGCGTTCATTCACGTTTATGGTGCAGCCCAGCGCCGATCTGTTTTTGCAGCCCGACGATCTGCCGGTTTTCCAACAGGGGGAATGGCTGCACCTCTGCTCCATCGCGCTCTCTCAGGAACCCAGCCGCAGCGCGGCCTTTGCCGCGATGGAACGCATCCGGGCGGCCGGTGGCCGGGTCAGTTTCGATCCCAACATCCGCGAAGAGGTCTGGCGCCAGCCGGAAGCGCTGCGCCCCTGTCTGCAAAAGGCGCTGCTGCTGGCGGACGTGGTGAAACTGTCGCGCGAAGAGCTGGCTTTTATCAGCCATCTTGACGATCTGGAGAACGCCATTCGCTGGATGATGCAAACCTATCCGCTGCGCCTGCTGCTGGTAACGCTGGGCGGCGATGGCGTCTGCGTACACGATGGGCATCGTCTGCGCCATTTCCCCGCGCCGCCTGTCGTGCCGGTAGATACCACCGGCGCCGGCGATGCCTTCGTCGCCGGGCTGTTAGCGGCGCTGGCACGTCTTCACGAATTGCCGCAAGAAGCACAATGGTCGGCGATCATCGCCCAGGCTCAGGCCTGCGGCGCGCTGGCCACCACCGCCAAAGGCGCCATGACCGCCCTGCCCTGCGCCGACGAGTTGGCTGCTTTCCTGCGTTGACTCTCTGCGTCCACGGCGCTCTCCTTAGCGCCGTGGTCTTTTAGCCCACGATTTGCGTACTCGATCACAATAGCTGAATCGGGTTAGCAAACTTGATTGCCAGTCCGCTTCTCGATCGCTATCTTTCGCCTTGAAAAACCGGTTTAGCAATTTAGCAAAAAATAATAACAACCCTTCCCGGATGATAGACGATGATGAAAAAACTCAGCTATTTGGCGATAACAACAGGGCTTTTCCTCTCCGCTTCCAACGCAGCGGCCTCGAGCGGCAACAGTATCGAGGCGCGTCTCAACGCGCTGGAGCAACGTCTGGCGCAGGCGGAACGGCGCGCCACACAGGCAGAAACCCGCGCCACGGCGGCTGAACGTCGGGCGCAACAGCTGGAACAGCGCACCGCCAACACCGAAAGGCAAACCGCTCAGGTCGCGCAACGTGCCGCCGCGCCGGAAACGCAATCTCCCTCGACCGGCGCGCTGAAACTGAACGGCTTCAACGATCTGAAGCTGTACGGCGACGTGGAGTTCAATCTGGACGGCGCCAGCCGCAGCGGCCAGTTGACGTCGTTGAAAGGCAGCGATCACAAGGATTGGAAACCCGGCAACAAAGAGCGCTGGGATATCAACGGCCGCATTCTGGTGGGGCTGGACGGCTATCGCCGCAATCCGGGCGGCAACTTTTCCGGCTTCAGCGTCCAGCCGCTGGCGGACATGACCGGCAAAATGAACCTGGACGACGCAGCTTTCTTCTTCGGCAATGAAAAGAACTGGCAAACCAAAATCGGCCGCTTCGAAGCCTACGACATGTTCCCGCTGAATCAGGACACCTTCATTCAATACTCCGGCAATACCGCCAACGATCTGTACGCTGACGGCTTTGGCTATATCTATATGATGAAAGAAGGCCGTGGCCGCAGCAGCAGCGGCGGGAACCTGATGTTGAGCAAATACGCCGGGGATGTCTATTTCGAACTGAACACGCTGGTGGAAGACGGCACTTCGCTGTTCCAGGACAGCAGCTACCACGGCAATGCGCTGGACAATAAGAAAAACGTCGCCTATTTGCGCCCGGTGATCGCCTGGAAGAAAGATGCCTTCAGCATCGCGGCGGCGATGGAAAGCAACGTGGTGAATAATGCCTACGGCTATCAGGACAGCCAGGGCCGCTTCGTCGATCAATCGAAGCGCAACGGCTACGGCATGACCATGAGCTGGAACACCAACGCGGCCGATCCGGATAACGGCATGGTGGCCAACCTGAGCACCGCCTATCTGGATGCGTCAGGCGAGCAAGACTTTACCGCTGGCGTTAACGTGCTGTGGCGGCGCTTCGAACTGGGTTATATCTATGCCCATAACAACATCCAAGAGTTCAATACCGCCGGGATCGCCGCCGATATCCACAATCCGCTCAGCGAGCCGGGCAACTACGACATCCACACCGTTCATGCGTCGTATCAGATACCTAATATTATGAATATGAAGAATTTCAATGTGTATTTAGGCGCCTATGTTTCGCTGCTGGAAGCCAACGCCGAGAACAAGATCGCCAACGGCGACAACGACCAGCGTTACGGCGTGCGCGCCAGATTCAAGTATTTCTTCTGACACCGATTCACGGAATTGCGCCGCAAACTGCACGGCGACATTTTAATTTAGCAAGGGGACAACATGGACATTACCGCAACCGCCAACGCGCTGTTGCCGCTGCTCGGCGGTAAAGAGAACATCGCCAGCGCCGCCCACTGCGCCACGCGCTTACGCCTGGTGCTGGTGGACGACAGCAAGGTGGACAAAGAGGCCATCGGCAAACTGGACGGCGTCAAAGGCTGCTTCAGCAACGCTGGCCAGATCCAGGTGATCTTCGGCACCGGGCTGGTCAACAAGGTGCATGCGGAATTCATCAAGGCGGCAGGCGTCAGCGAATCCAGCAAGGCCGAAGCCGCCGATATCGCGGCGAAAAAACTCAACCCGCTGCAGCGCATCGCCCGCCTGCTGTCGAACATCTTCGTGCCAATCATCCCGGCGATCGTCGCTTCCGGTCTGTTAATGGGGCTGCTCGGCATGGTGAAAACCTACGGCTGGGCCGATGCCGACAGTGCGTTGTTCATCATGCTGGATATGTTCAGCTCGGCGGCGTTCATTATCCTGCCGATTCTGATCGGTTTCACCGCCGCACGCGAATTCGGCGGCAACCCTTATCTGGGCGCCACGCTCGGCGGCATTTTGACACATCCGGCGTTGACCAACGCCTGGGGCGTCGCCGGAGGGTTCCACACCATGAACCTCTTCGGTCTGGAAATCGCCATGATCGGCTATCAGGGCACCGTGTTCCCGGTGCTGCTGACGGTATGGTTCATGAGCCTGTTGGAAAAACGCCTGCGCAAGGTGATCCCCAACGCGCTCGATCTGATCCTGACGCCGTTCCTGACGGTGGTCATCTCAGGCTTTGTCGCCCTGCTGTTTATCGGCCCCGCCGGTCGGGCGCTGGGCGACGGCATCTCCTTCGTGCTCAGCACGCTGATTGTCCATGCGGGGTGGTTCGCCGGGCTGCTGTTCGGCGGTCTCTATTCCGCTATCGTCATCACCGGCATCCACCACAGTTTCCACGCGGTAGAGGCCGGGCTGCTCGGCAACCCCAATATCGGCGTCAACTTCCTGCTGCCGATCTGGTCGATGGCCAACATCGCTCAGGGCGGCGCCTGTCTGGCGGTTTATTTCAAAACCCGCGACGCCAAAATCAAAGCTATTGCGGTACCTTCGGCCTTTTCCGCCATGCTCGGCATCACCGAGGCGGCGCTGTTTGGCATCAACCTGCGCTTCGTGAAACCGTTTCTGGCGGCGCTGGCGGGCGGAGCGCTCGGCGGTGCCTGGGTGGTGGCCAACCATGTCGGCATGAACGCGGTCGGGCTGACGGCGATCCCCGGCATGGCGATCGTGCAGGCCAGTTCTCTGGTCAGCTATATCATTGGTCTGGCGATCGCCTTTGGCAGCGCCTTTGTCCTCTCCCTATTGCTGAAATACAAAACGGACGCGCAATGATGGAAGAACTCAGCTTAATCAAGCAGGCAATGCGGGCGTTAATGAACGGCCAGCCGCTCGCGCGGCGCGATCCGCACCGACCGGACTGGCATCTGGCACCCAGCGTTGGCCTGCTGAACGATCCCAACGGCTTTATCCAGCACAACGGCATTTATCATCTGTTTTATCAGTGGAATCCGCTGGGTTGCGATCACCGCAACAAATGCTGGGGACACTGGCAGTCAGCCGATTTACTGCATTGGGAGCACCAGCCGATCGCCCTGGCGCCCGGCGCCTGTTACGACAGCCACGGCTGTTACTCCGGCTCGGCCGTGGTGGCGGAAGACAAAATCACGCTGATCTACACTGGCAACGTGAAATTCCCAGACGGCTCACGCACCGCCTACCAATGCCTGGCTCAGGAAAGCGAGCGGGGCGAATATCGCAAACTCGGGCCGGTGCTGCCGCTGCCGGAGGGCTACAGCGGTCACGTACGCGATCCGAAAGTGTGGCGTCATCAAAATGACTGGTACATGGTGCTCGGCGCACGTGACTTGCAGGATCGCGGTAAGGTGCTGCTATGTCGTTCCAGCGATCTGCGCGACTGGCAAGCGCTGGGAGAAATCGCCGGTTCCGGCCTGAACGGTCTGAGTGAATTCGGCTACATGTGGGAGTGCCCGGATCTGTTCTCGTTGGACGGTGACGAGGTGTTGATCTGCTGCCCGCAGGGACTGACGCCGCAGCCGGAACGTTACCTCAATCGCTATCAGGCCGGTTATCTGCTCGGCAAGCTGGATTACCAGCAGGCAGCCTTCCGTCACGGCGAATTTCGCGAACTGGACGCCGGCTTCGAGTTTTATGCGCCGCAGACAACGCTGGCGGAAGATGGTCGCCGCCTGATGTTCGGCTGGATGGGCGTACCCGAACAAGATGAAGAAGCCCATCCGACGCGCCTTTACGGCTGGCTCCACACCATGACCTGCCCGCGCGAGCTGTTGCTGCAGCATGGCCGCCTCCACCAGCGCCCGGCACGCGAGCTGCAACAGCTGCGCGGCGAACCAACATGCTGGCAGGGGCGCGCCGATGACGCCCCCGTCTACGCACTGGGCGCGGCAGAGCTGCAATTAACGCCACAGGGCCCGTTCAACGCAACCTTTGGCGACGCGATGACGCTGAACTGGGACGGCGAAAGGCTGCAGCTGACGCGAGCTTCCCTGGCCGACGGCCGGCCGGAGCACCGTTACTGGCGCGGCCCGGTCACGCATCTGCAACTGCTGTTCGATCGTTCCAGCGTGGAGATTTTCATCAATCATGGCGAGGCGGTGATGAGCGCACGCTACTTCCCGGCTGGTGAGCCGCAACTGCGGCTGTGCGGGAGCGCGCCGCTGGCGTTGGAATACTGGCCGCTGACGCCATGCATGCTAGAATGACGCATCCTCCGATGACTTCAGATGGCGTCAGTGAAAAAAAATAAACGCATTACCATCAGTGACATCGCCACGCTGGCCGGGGTGTCGAAATCGACCGCCAGCCTGGTGCTGAACGGCCGCAGCAAGGAATACCGGGTGTCCGACGACACCCGCGATCGCATTCTGGCGCTGGCGCACGAACACCATTATCAGCCCAGCATCCACGCCCGCTCTTTGCGCTCCAACCGCAGCCACACGCTGGGGTTGGTCGTACCGGAGATGACCAACTACGGTTTTGCGGTGATTTCGCGCGAGCTGGAAACGCTATGCCGCGAAGCCGGGCTGCAGCTGTTGATCGCCTGCACCGATGAAAACCCAGCGCAGGAAATGATGGCGGTGAACAGTCTGGTGCAGCGGCAGGTGGACGGCTTGATCGTCGCCTCCAGCCAGTTGAACGATGCCGAATACCAGAAGATCAACGCCGGGCTGCCGGTGGTGCAGATGGATCGTCTGATCGCCGGTTCCGAACTGCCGCTGGTGATCACCGATTCGGTCAACTCGACCGCCGACCTGGTGGAAAAGGTCGCGCGCCAACATCCGGACGAGATCTATTTTCTCGGCGGGCAGCCGCGCATTTCGCCGACCCGCGATCGGCTGGCCGGTTTCCAGCTTGGCCTGCAGCGCGCCGGCATAACGTGCAAACCGGAATGGATCATCAACGGCAACTATCATCCCAGCTCAGGTTACGAGATGTTCGCTCAGCTTTGCGCACAGTTGGGGCGGCCGCCCAAAGCGCTGTTTACCGCCGCCTGCGGCCTGTTGGAAGGGGTATTGCGTTATCTGACTCAACATCAGCTGATGGAGAGCGACATCCACCTGTGCAGCTTCGACGATCACTACCTGTTCGACTGCATGACGCTGAAGATCGACACCGTCGCACAGGACTGCCGGGCGTTGGCGCAATATAGCTTCGACCAAGTCACCGCACTGATCGACGAGCGGCCGCTGGAACAGAACGCGCTTTATCTGCCGGGCCGTATCCGCTGGCGCCATGCCGGTTCCCGGGCTTTGTTGGCCGGAGAGTGATATCTCTGAACCAGTAAAAAAGGGCGCCGAAGCGCCCTTTTCTGTTTCATCAGCCCGCTATTTGGCGGCGCCTTCCATGCCCACCAGCCCCACTTTCAGGTAGCCGGCTTTACGCAGAGTGTCCATCACGCTCATCAGCGTTTCATAGTCCACGCTCTTGTCCGCCTGGAAGAAGATGGTGGTTTCTTTGTTCGCCTGAGTGCGTTGATCCAGCACCGAAGTCAGCTGATCGGCATTCACCGGCTGATCGCCGACGTAGAGCTGCTTGTCGGCCTTCACCGACAGGAACACCGGTTTCTCCGGCCGCGGCTGCGGCTTGGCGGAGGAGGCCGGCAGATCGACGCGGATATCTACCGTTGCCAGCGGCGCGGCCACCATAAAGATGATCAACAGCACCAACATGACGTCGATAAACGGCGTTACGTTGATTTCATGCAGTTCGCCGCTGTCGTCCAGATCTTCATTTAAGCGCATCGCCATGACTCACCCCGCCCGCAGTTGGTGTGCGTGCTGTGAGCGCTTGGCTTCCGCCGTCGCGGCCAGATCCAAATCACGGCCCTGCAGCAGCAAGACCTGTGCCGCTACGTCGCCCACCTGGGCGCGATGGCCGCTGATGACGCGAGCGAAGATGTTGTAGATAACGACGGCAGGGATAGCCGCGACCAGACCTAGTGCGGTCGCCAACAGCGCTTCCGCGATGCCCGGCGCCACGACCGCCAGGTTGGTGGTCTGCGAATGGGCGATGCCGATGAAGCTGTTCATGATGCCCCACACGGTACCGAACAGACCGACGAACGGCGAGATGGCGCCGATGGTGGCCAGGAAACCGTTGCCGCGGCCCATGTTGCGGCTGTAGGCCGCTACGCGGCGCTCGAGGCGGAAACCGGTGCGCTCTTTGATGCCGTTGTTGTCGTTGGATTCCGCAGACAGCTCCAGCTCATTTTGCGCGTCGTTCAGCAATACCGCGCTGACGCTCTCCGGTGAGAAGTTTTGCGCCAGTTCGGAGGCTTCATCCAGAGAACGCGCTTCGGCCAGCGTCAGCTGTTCGCGGCGCAGACGGCGCTTGGCGCGCAGCAGTTCGCTGCCCTTGGAGAATAGAATGGTCCAGGTCACGATCGAGGCCAACACCAGGCCGATCATCACCGCTTTCACCACCGCGTCGGCGTGCTGATACATGCCCCAGACGGACAGGTCCATGCCGCGAGTTTCCGGTGGTTGGATCGTTGGTGCCGGGTTCACCGGCGTGATGCTCTCAGGCGCAGCGGCTGCCGGCGCAGGCGCGGTGCTCGGCGCAACGCTTTCGGTAACGGCCGGGTTGGTCGCCGGCGCGGCCTGCGCGCTGCCGGCCAGCCCCACGACCAGCACCATAGAAGCCATCAGGCTGCGGCCAAAGGCCTTGCCCCACTGCGCCCGGCCCTGACCGAACGATCCTTGATTTAAATTCTTGCCAGCCGTTTTCACGCTGTGCCTCCACCCATTACCGATCAAAATTAAGGAATAATTCAGCGTGCGATCATATCAAACCAACCGGGGATTGATAGTAGTTCTCATTATTATTTACCAAATAAACGAGAAAATTTTAGACAGCCTTGCCGCAAAGTGCCAATCCGCGTCCGTTCAGCGCTAAAAGCCCCTTTTATAGGGCGATTTCGTTACTTTTATCCCACAACGGTGCAACAAGACCACGCTGCCGAACGGCGCCTCAGCCGAGGAATGGGCTTCTCTCTTCCCACTCGGCAGAAGGATGACGCGAGAAATGCGTGACCGGCAGCCAATTATAGCCGTTTCTATATCCAGAAGTTAAAACGTCTGGATGGCTATATTAACTCATGCTAACGTAAGGGCTATCGCAAACGGGCACGTGCAGAGCAACCAGAGGTGAGCCAGGTACCATGACGTCAAAACACATCGAAACCACGCTGATCGGCGCCGGCCGCGGCAAACGCTACACCCAGGGCTCCGTCAATCCCGTTACGCAACGCGCCTCTTCCCTGGTCTTCGACTCCGTCGCCGCCAAAAAACACGCCACCGCACAGCGCGCCCACGGCGAGCTGTTTTATGGCCGACGCGGTACCCTGACCCACTTTGCGCTGCAGGATGCGATGGTGGAGCTTGAGGGCGGTGCCGGCTGCGTGCTGTACCCTTGCGGCGCGGCGGCGGTGGCCAATGCGATCCTGTCGTTCGTCGGCGCCGGCGATCACCTGCTGGTCACAGGCTCGGTGTACGAGCCGACCCAAGATTTCTGCACCCATATCCTCGGCCGCATGAACGTCAGCACCACCTATTTCGATCCGCTGATCGGCGCCGACATCGCCAATCTGATCCAACCCAATACTCGCGTGGTGTTCCTTGAGTCCCCCGGTTCCATCACCCTGGAAGTGCAGGATATCCCGGCCATGGTGCAGGCCATTCGCGCCGTGGCGCCGGACGTGGTGATCATGATCGACAACACCTGGGCGGCGGGCGTGCTGTTCAAGGCGCTGGATTTCGACATCGACATTTCTATTCAGGCCGGCACCAAGTACCTGATCGGCCATTCCGATTACATGCTCGGCACCGCCGTCGCCAACGCGCGCTGTTGGGACCAACTGCGCGAGTACTCCTATCTGATGGGGCAGATGGTGGATGCCGACACCGCCTACATGGCGAGCCGCGGCCTGCGCACCCTGAGCGTGCGGCTGAAACAGCACGAACGCAGCAGCATCGAGGTAGCCAACTGGCTGGCCGCGCGGCCGGAGGTGGCGACGGTCAATCATCCGGCCCTGCCGAGCTGCAAGGGCCACGAGTTCTACCGCCGCGACTTCAGCGGCTGCAACGGGCTGTTCTCTTTCGTGCTGAAGGAACGGCTGGACGATACGCAGTTGGCCGCTTACCTGGACAACTTCAGCCACTTCAGCATGGCCTACTCCTGGGGCGGCTTCGAGTCGCTGATCCTGGCCAACCAACCGGAAGAACTGGAAGCGATCCGCCCGGCGGGCGGCGTCGACTTCTCCGGCACGCTGGTGCGCTTACACATCGGCCTGGAGAACGTCGAAGACCTGATCGCCGATCTGGCGGCCGGTTTCGATCGCCTCAGCGGCGTGCGCTAAGGCGGATTCCGGTAATTTTCTTCGTCTCGTTTAATGTCGGCTTAAGCTATTAGCGGTACACTAACCGGGTAACTGTCAGATACGGTAACCGCCGCACCCTGGAGAACGTGACCCCGGGCGCAACCGGCATGCAACAGGACATAAAATGGATGTATTACGAGAGATTATTCATGCGCTTTGGCAGCAGGACTTTGTCGCCCTCGCCGATCCAAGCGTGATTTGGGTGGTTTACGCCGTGCTTTTCACCACCCTGTTTTTGGAAAACGGACTGCTGCCCGCCTCCTTCCTCCCCGGCGACAGCCTGCTGCTGCTGTCGGGTGCGCTGATCGCCAAAGGCGTGATGGGCTTTGCCCCCACTCTGCTGATTTTGACCGCCGCCGCCGGCCTCGGCTGCTGGCTGAGCTATATCCAGGGCCGCTGGCTGGGCCATACCAGCCTGGTAAAAGGCTGGCTGCTGCAGTTGCCGGCGCAATACCACCAGCGCGCGCACAGCCTGTTCAACCGCCATGGGCTGACGGCGCTGCTGATCGGCCGCTTCCTCGGTTTCGTGCGCACGCTGCTGCCAACCATGGCCGGCATCTCCGGGCTCAATAGCTCGCGCTTTCAGGTGTTTAACTGGCTGAGCGCGGCGATCTGGGTCTGTGCGCTGGTGGGCCTCGGCTACGCTTTCAGCCAAATCCCGCTGGTGAAACGCCACGAAAGTCAGGTGATGACCGGCTTGATGTTGCTGCCGCTGCTGCTGCTGTTTGTCGGCTTATTGGGCGCCATGTTGGTGATCTGGCGCAAGAAGCGCGCCGCCTCGTCTTAAGCCAGGCGCGTTATAGCGCCTTTTCGACCAGCGCCAGGCTGGGGGGCAACTTGCTCACCAGCGTATCCACCGCCAGCCGCACCTTCAGCGGCAGATGGGGCGTGTGCAGCCATACCGCATGCGCTTCAAAGGCCGCACCCGGCCGATCGCGCAGCAAACGCACCAACGCCCCGCTCAGCAGCTGTTCACGCACCAGCCAGCACGGCAGCCAGGCGATACCGAATCCTGCCGTCGCCGCATCCGCAATGGCCTGCAGGTCGTCCATCTGCAGCCGGTTGTTCGGCATCACCTCCTGCGGCTTGCCGCCTTCGTCCAGCACCCGCCAGCTGCGCCGCGCGCCGGCGCGCATGTAGGTCACCGCCTCATGCTGCGCCAACTGCTCGATGTTATGCGGTTCGCCGCGACGCTGCAGATAGGCCGGCGAGGCGCACAGCGCCATGCGGTGATCGCCGATACGCCGCGCCACCAAGCCGCTGCTGTTGGCCAGTGTACCGTTGCGAATCGCCATATCGAAACCGTCCTCAATCAGGTCCACCACCCGATCGCTGAACGACAGCTCCAACTCCAACCCAGGATGCTCGCGCGTCAGTTCGGTCAGCAGCGGCGCAATGCACATGCGGCCAAACAGCACCGGCATCGACACTCGCAGCCGGCCGCTGACCTGTCGTTTTCCCGACTCCAGCAGCGTTTCTGCGCCGCGGATCTCCTCCAGCGCCCGCAGGCAACGCTCGTAGAACAGCGCACCGTCGTCGGTCAGGCTCTGGCTGCGCGTGGTGCGATGAAACAGCCGCACCCCCAGCCGCTGCTCCAACCGGGCGATGGTTTTGCCGACCGCCGAACGCGAAAGATGCAGCCGGCTGGCCGCCACTGCAAAACTGCCCGCCTCCACGGCGATAACGAATACCGAAATGCCGCTCAACCGATCGCTCATGATTTGTCGCTCTGAAAGAAACAATCTGCGGAAATCTTATCGCCACTGGCGAACCTTTATCAACGATATTATCGGCAGGTCTGTTAATCGCTGACTTTGGAGAACATCATGACCAACACCATGCAACGCTGGACGATGAGCGCCCTGGGGCGTGAGCACCTGCAGCTGAGCGCAAGCGCCATCCCACAGCCGGGACCGCACGAAATCAGAGTGAAAGTGAAGGCTATCTCACTCAATTACCGTGACAAACTGATGATAGAAAGCGGCATGGGGCTCACGCTGCCGCAGCCGTTCACTCCCGCCTCGGACATGGCCGGCGAGGTCGATGCCATCGGTCCCGGCGTCAGCCGCTTTCAGCCCGGCGCGCGCGTCATTTCCACCTTCAGCCCCGGTTGGCTCGACGGCGAGCAAAAACCCTACGGCGATGCGCGCCGGGTGCCTTATCACACCCTCGGCGGTTTTTATCAGGGCGTGCTGGCGGAATACGTGATACTGCATGAAGATTGGCTGGTGGCGGCGCCGGCGTCGCTGGACGATGCCCAGGCCAGCACCTTGCCGTGCGCCGGGCTGACCGCCTGGTTCGCACTGGTGGAGCAAGGCAGACTGCGCGCCGGCGACTCGGTATTGGTACAAGGCACCGGCGGCGTGGCGCTGTTCGCGCTGCAGATCGCCAAAGCGCAGGGTGCCGAGGTGTACGTCACTTCCGGCAGCGACGAAAAATTGGCGCGCGCCAAGGCGCTGGGCGCCGACCACGGCATCAATCGTCTGCATGGCGACTGGGTGGAGAAGGTCTATCAGCTGACCCAGGATCGCGGCATCGACCATGTGGTGGATACCGTGGGCGGCACCAATCTCGGCAACTCGGTGCGCGCCGTGGCGGTGGGAGGACGTATCTCGGTAATCGGCATCCTGGAAGGCAGCGAAATCTCCGCCCCCGCCGGCCCATTGCTATTGAAATCCGCAGTGATTCAGGGCATCGGCGTCGGCCACCGCCGCGCGCTGGAAGACCTGGTGCGCGCCGTGGACGCCGTTAAACTGCAGCCGGTGATCGATCAGGTATACCGCTTAGATCAACTGCCCCAGGCGTTGGATCACCTCGATCGCGGGCCGTTCGGCAAGATCGTATTGACTCCATAACCCACCGCCCGGCGGCGACTCACCCCTCCAACAGCAGCGGGTTGGCGTCGCGCAGCCGGGCGACTTCGTCGCTCGGCGTCATGCCGAACAGCCGTTTGAACTCGCGGCTGAACTGCGACGCGCTTTCGTAGCCGACGCGGATCGCCGCGGTGCTGGCCTTCAGGCCGTCATGCACCATCAGCAGGCGCGCCTTGTGCAGCCGGTACGACTTCACATACTGCAGCGGCGAAGTGTTGGTCACCGCCTTGAAGTTGTGATGGAACGCCGACACGCTCATATTGACTTCGCCGGCCAGCTGCTCGACGTTGAGATTGTCAGCATACTGATTTTCTATGCGCCGCAGCGCCTTGGCGATCTGGCTGAAGTGGGTATGGCGATTCACCAGTTCCTGCAGCGAGGCGCCGCAGGCGCCGCGCAGCACATAGTAGAGAATCTCCCGTACGATCTGCGGCCCCAGCACCCGGGCGTCGAGCGGATTGGCCATCACGTCCAGCAGACGCTCGGTGGCGCACAGCAACTCTTCCGTCATTTCCGCCAGGTTCACCCCGTTGCTCTGGGCGCGCGGTTGCATCAGGTAGTCGTCGTCGCCGATGTCGATCAGCAAGTCCTGCAGCATTTGGGTATCGATATTGACCGCCAACCCAACCAGCGGCAGTTCCGGGCTGGCGAAGGTTTCGCATTCAAACGGCAGCGGCACCGTCATCAGCAGGTAGTTGCGCGGATCGTATTGGAACTTCTTATTGCCGCAATAACCGACCTTGTGCCCCTGAAAAACGATGACGATCCCCGGTTCATACATCACCGGCTGACGCGGACTGTGGCGATCGACATACAAAATCTTCACCCGCGGCACCGGCGACGGCGTGTAGCCATTGCCGCTGGCGATAGCCATCGCCTGGCGCGCCATGCGGCCGCGCAGCGCATCGATTTCAATCACGGAAACACCCTCTTACAGTCAGAACGATTCGGCATAAATAATAATTTAAAACTCTCTATTTCTACATCTACTTGTAGGAATAGGCAAGAACCAGACAGGAATATGCATTGTGCGTTGCCGCCCGGTTCCTGACAATACGGGCCAGACACCTTTGCGCCGCTTTGGCGCCCGCCTGACAGAAAGAGAGAAATTAGCCATGCAAAACTTCATTCTGCATACCCCAACCAAAATCCTGTTCGGCAAGGAGCAAATTGCCGACGTGGCCGGCCAGATCCCGGCGGACGCACGCATCCTGATCACCTACGGTGGCGGCAGCGTAAAGAAAAACGGCGTGTTGGATCAGGTGCATAGCGCGCTGGCCGGCCGCGACGTGCGGGAGTTCTCCGGCATCGAGCCTAACCCGACCTACGAAACGCTGATGAAAGCGGTCGAGGTGGTGAAAGCGGAAAACATCGATTTCCTGCTGGCGGTCGGCGGCGGTTCGGTGGTTGACGGCACCAAGTTCATCGCCGCCGCCGCCCGCTATACGGCCAGCAGCGACGCCTGGCACATTCTGCAAACCGTCGGCAGCCACATCACCGACGCGGTGCCGATGGGCTGCGTGCTGACACTGCCGGCCACCGGTTCAGAATCCAACAGCGGTGCCGTGATCACTCGTAAAAGCAGCGGCGACAAGCAGCACTTCTTCTCGCCGCTGGTGCAGCCGCGCTTCGCCGTGCTGGATCCGGTGGTGACCTACTCGCTGCCGCCGCGCCAGGTAGCCAATGGCGTGGTCGACGCCTTCGTACACACCCTGGAACAGTATTTGACCTACCCGGTCGATGCCAAGGTGCAGGATCGTTTCGCCGAAGGCCTGCTGCTGACCCTGCTGGAAGACGGCCCGCGCGCGCTGGCCGAGCCGGAAAACTATGCGGTGCGCGCCAACGTGATGTGGAGCGCCACCATGGCGCTGAACGGCCTGATCGGCGCCGGCGTGCCGCAGGACTGGGCGACTCACATGCTGGGCCACGAGCTGACCGCCATGCACGATCTCGACCATGCGCAAACGCTGGCCATCGTGCTGCCTGCGCTGCTGCACGAGAAGAAAGCGCAGAAGCGCGAAAAACTGCTGCAGTACGCTGAACGCGTCTGGGGCCTGCGCGAAGGCAGCGAAGAGAGCCGCATCGACGGCGCCATCGCCGCCACCCGCGCCTTCTTCGAACAAATGGGCGTGCCGACCCGCATGGCGGATTATGGGCTCGACGGCAGCAGCATTCCGGCGCTGCTCAACAAGCTGCATCAGCACGGCATGACCGCCTTAGGCGAGCACCAGGACATCACCCTGGACGTCAGCCGCCGCATTTACGAAGCAGCTCGTTGATCGCAAAACGGCGATTTTTTGCTAGGCTTTAGTCTCCGTCTGGCATCCTGCGCCCGGCCGATCGCCGGGCGCCTCAATGCGCCGCCGATCGTTTCGTACCACCCGTCTTACCGCTCATTCGCAGGGAGAGCGGGGAGAAAGTCGCCCTCCCGTCACCGCTGAAATTAGGCTGACAAACCCGGCAACCGCCCATTTTGCCAACTAGAATTTATCTATAGCCGTTTCGGCGCCGCAGGCGCCGCAATCCGTACACAAGGAGAAGCGCATGACAACGCAACAACCCATCATCAAACTCCACGATGGTAATCTGATGCCGCAGTTGGGTCTCGGCGTTTGGCAGGCGAGTATTGAAGAGACCACCCGCGCGGTGAGCAAAGCGCTGGAGATCGGTTACCGCTCCATCGATACCGCCGCGATCTACAAGAACGAGGAAGGCGTGGGCGCCGCGCTGCAGGCCAGCTCGCTGCCGCGCAGCGACCTGTTCATCACCACCAAGCTGTGGAACGACGATCAGGGCGATCCGCTGGCGGCGCTGGAAACCAGCCTGGAAAAACTCAAGCTGGACTATGTGGATCTGTATCTGATCCACTGGCCGCGCCCGCAGCAGGATCAATACGTCTCCGCCTGGCGCGAACTGATCAAGCTGCGCGATCAAGGCTTGGTGAAAAGCATCGGCGTGTGCAACTTCCATACGCCGCACCTGCAGCGCCTGCTGGATGAAACCAACGTAGCGCCGGTGGTCAATCAGATCGAACTGCACCCGCTGCTGCAACAGCGCCAGCTGCGCGCCTGGAACGCCACCCATCACATCGCCACCGAATCCTGGAGCCCGCTGGCGCAAGGCGGCGAAGGGGTGTTCGACCAGCCGCTGATCAAGGCGCTGGCCGAAAAATACGAGAAAACGCCGGCGCAGATCGTGGTGCGCTGGCACCTGGACAGCGGCCTCATCGTGATCCCGAAATCGGTCACGCCGTCGCGCATTCGCGAAAACTTCGAGGTGTTTGATTTCAAACTCGATAAGGACGAACTGGGCGAGATCGCCAAACTGGACGTCGGCAACCGCCTCGGGCCGGATCCGGATACCCTGTAATCCCTCCCCAAGCCCTCTTCGCCGAGGAGGGCTTTTCCTTTCCGCGCATTGCTCCCTTCCATTGCCTGACGTTATGATGACAACGCCGGAGACCCCGGCCGCCGGTTAACGCCGTTAAAAAACAGACAAGCACGGAGCACCATGAAACCCTCTTTCTCACACTGGTCACGGCTGGGCATGCTTTGCGTCATGCTGGTGCTGGCGGGCTGCGCCGGCAAGAAACAGCGCGTCAGCTACGATCGCCACGCCTTTGATGGCGCCATCAAAGACGCCGCCAGCGAATACGGCGTGGACGCCAAGCTGATCACCGCCATGATCCAGGTGGAGTCCGGCTTCAACCCCGCCGCCGTCAGCAAGTCCAATGCGATCGGCCTGATGCAGCTGAAAGCCGATACCGCCGGCTGCGACGCCTATCGCTACAAAGGGAAACGCGGCTGCCCGGACGACGATGACCTGCGGGATCCTGACACCAATATCGATCTCGGCGCCGCCTATCTGGCCATCTTGCAAAAACAACAGCTTAAAGGGATCGCCAATCCCGTCACGCTGCGCTACGCCACCATCATCGCCTATGTCAACGGCACCGGCGCACTGCTGCGCACCTTCTCCAGCAACCGTCAGCAGGCCATCGCGATGATTAACAACCTGTCGCCGGAAGCCTTTAACTGGCACGTGCGCAAATATCATCCCGCACCGCAGGCGCCGCGTCATTTGATGAAAGTGGAAGCCGCTTACGAACGGTTGTGATGAACCAAAGTAAATAAAAAGGAGAACCCGAGGGTTCTCCTTTTTGTTTGCGCGTGAGCCTGGCCGTTACGGCTTGGCCTTGCGAATCGGTTTGCGCGGCGGCCGGTTGGACGGCGTGCGCTGCCGATTGATGTCGGTGTGTTTGGTCAACGCCGGACGGGTATGGCGCTGCAGACGTTTCGCTTCGCGCTGCTCATCGATGCTCGGCGCCGGCACCAGGCAATCGCGACGGCTGCCGATCAGGTGCTTCAGCCCCATCTCTTCCAGCGCGGTGCGGATCAGCGCCCAGTTGGCCGGATCGTGGTAACGCAGCAGCGCCTTATGCAGACGACGCTGGCGATCGCCGCGCGGCACCACCACGTCTTCGCTCTTGTACCCCACCTTGCTCAGCGGGTTTTTGCCGCTGTAGTACATGGTGGTCGAGTTGGCCATCGGCGATGGATAGAAGTTCTGCACCTGATCGAGGCGGAAACGGTTCTTCTTCAGCCACAGCGCCAGGTTCACCATGTCTTCATCACGGGTGCCCGGATGCGAAGAGATGAAGTACGGGATCAGGTACTGCTCTTTGCCCGCCTGCTTCGAGTAGTGATCAAACAGCTGTTTGAAGCGATCGTAGCTGCCCATGCCCGGCTTCATCATTTTCGACAGCGGGCCTTCTTCGGTGTGCTCCGGCGCGATCTTCAGGTAGCCACCGACGTGGTGGGTCGCCAGCTCTTTGATATAGCGCGGATCTTCCACCGCCAGATCGTAACGCACCCCGGAGGCGATCAGGATCTTCTTGATGCCCTCCAGCGAACGCGCGCGGCGATACAGCTTGATGGTCGGCTCGTGGTTGGTATCCATGTAGGTGCAGATCTCCGGATACACGCACGAGGCGCGGCGGCAGGTCTGTTCGGCGCGCGGGTTGGTGCAGCGCAGCATATACATGTTGGCGGTCGGGCCGCCCAGATCGGAGATCACGCCGGTAAAGCCCGGCACCTTGTCGCGGATCTCTTCAATTTCGCGAATGATCGAATCTTCTGAACGGCTCTGGATGATGCGCCCTTCGTGCTCGGTGATCGAACAGAACGAACAGCCGCCGTAGCAGCCGCGCATGATGTTCACCGAGAAGCGGATCATGTCGTAGGCCGGAATGCGATCCTGACCATAGGACGGATGCGGCACGCGCTGATAAGGCAGGGCGAAGACACTGTCCATCTCCGGCGTGGTCAACGGGATCGCCGGCGGGTTGATCCACACATAGCGATCGCCGTGCTTTTGCATCAGCGCGCGGGCGCAGCCCGGGTTGGTTTCATGGTGCAAAATGCGCGAGGTGTGCGCATACAGCACCTTGTCGCCCTTCACTTTCTCGAAGGACGGCAGCAGCACGTAGGTCTTCTCCCACGGCTTCGGCTTGGCGGCGCGCACGGTGATCGGTTTGGCTTCCGGCTCTGCCGGCTTGGCGCCGTCGGCGCAAGGCAGGTCGTCGCCGTACGGGTTTGGGATAGGCTCAATGCGACCCGGCTTGTCGAGGCGGGTGGAATCCACGCCGCTCCAGCCCGGCAGCGCTTCTTTACGCATCACCGCAGTATTGCGGATATCGTGGATATCGCCGATCTTCTCGCCGGCGGCCAGGCGATGCGCCACTTCCACCAGCGGGCGTTCGCCGTTGCCGTAGATCAGCATGTCGGCCTTGGAATCCACCAGCACCGAGCGGCGCACGGTATCCGACCAGTAATCGTAGTGGGCGATGCGACGCAGGCTGGCTTCGATGCCGCCCAGCACGATCGGCACGTCTTTGTATGCTTCTTTACAGCGCTGGCTGTAGACCAGGGTCGCGCGATCCGGGCGCTTGCCGCTGACGTTGCCGGCGGTGTAGGCGTCGTCATGGCGCAGTTTGCGATCGGCGGTGTAGCGGTTGATCATCGAGTCCATGTTGCCGGCGGTGATGCCGAAGAACAGGTTCGGTTTGCCCAGCCGCATGAAATCTTCTTTGTTGCTCCAGTCCGGCTGCGCGATGATGCCGACGCGGAAGCCCTGCGCTTCCAGCATGCGGCCGATGATCGCCATGCCGAAGCTCGGGTGATCGACATAGGCGTCGCCGCTGATGATGATCACGTCGCAGCTGTCCCAGCCCAGTTGATCCATCTCTGCCCGCGTCATCGGTAAAAACGGCGCGGTGCCAAAACATTCGGCCCAATAGGGCTTATAGGAAAACAGTTCACGATCGGGTTGGATCAGGCTGGTGGTGCTCATTCTGCCGCTCTTTTTACAGGTTAATTAATCGCCGGGCGGCGATTATACGCACTAGTGACAAAAAGAGCATGGTTATTTCGCTAACCGTTCACTTCGAATTCATATACGTCGCTGCGGCACAAAATATCGCTGAACTCCAGCGCCTCCCCCTTGGCGTTACGGCTGGTCTGAGTGATATGCAACAGCGGTGCGCCGCACGGCACGTTCAGCAGTTCGGCGACCTCGTCGCTGCAGGACACCGCCTTCAGCAAAAAGTGTTTATCCTCAGGCACGATGCCGCGCGATTGCCATAACGCATACAGCGAGTGCTCCAGCTGCGCCGGCTCAGGCAGGAAGCGCGGCGGGATATAGGTGGTTTCCAGCGATACCGGGCTGCCGTTCAACAAGCGTAGACGCCGCAGCTTGACCACCTCATCCCCTTCCGTTAACCCCAGCGCCGCCGCGGCCTTGGCCGGCGCGCCGACCCGTGTACGCAGCAGCCAGCAGTTGCTGACGCTGCTGCCGTGACGCAGCGCCTGCGCGGTGAAGCCGCTGTCCTTATCGAGGGAATAGCCGATACGCATCGCCACGCGGGTGCCAACGCCCTGCTGCCGCGAAATCAATCCCTTCTCCTCCAGCAGTTTCATCGCTTTGCTGACGGTGACGCGCGACAGCGTCAAGCCCTCAGCCAGTTGCCGTTCCGCCGGCAAAAACGCCTCAGCCGCCAACACCTGCTGCCTGATCGCGGTTTCTATCGCCGTCGCCAGCTGAATATAGCGCGGCGCCGCCGTTCCCTGCGCCAGATGTTCACGCAACCAGGCCATAAAATCCGTCATTCGCCAACCCTCTTGTCTCGCCATTTGTCCCTGGTTCGCCGTTATCCTATCGCCGGTTCGGCGACAAAGCCCTTCACCATAACTAAAATATCGCTAATGTTTTCAGAGTGACATCACAATTTTTGCTCAATGGACTTTCATTGGATCTAGATCGCGCGTAATCTGTGCTTATTGATGTTGATACATCAATCGCACCAACACCAGGGACCCACTTTAAAAACAATAAAAAACCCGCTGCCGCGCCTAAAGGATACCCTTGATGGTCGGCAGCGGGTATATACTGTCAGCATAAACGCCCTATAATAAGCAACGGAGCTAATGGATAGCTTGCTCACTGCTCATAGCCATATCACAGGATCCCTTTGCGGCGGGCGACACGGATCGATGTCGGCATATAGAAACGTTCCCGCTTCGCCCCCCCGCTGCAGACCCACTCTTTGACTACACTCATTGGCGCCGTGCGGCCGACGTGCCTCACCCGAAAAGACGGGCATCGCCCTCACTTTGACAGACCTGGCGGCATCAGCCGCTATACACTGCGCGGTATCGACACCTGTCCCGACCGCGGGATAGCCAGTGTCAACCGCGCCAACGGAATCGATTTTCAGTCAACTGCGGCGGCCCTCGCGGCCCTGCGCAACAGGGATCATTTGCTATGACCGATATCAATCGCAATGAAGCATGGAAGGTAGAGAGCACCGGTATCGACCGGGTGCCTGACGCGGAGCAAACCGGTAAGCCCATCGAGCTGTTTTGGATCTGGTCGGCAGCCAATATCGGCATTCTCGGCGTGGTGTACGGCGCCATCATCGTCGGCTTCGGCTTGTCATTCCTGCAATCGGTACTCGCCGCACTGGTCGGCGTCGCCAGTTTCGTGCTGGTCGGCCTCACCAGCTTCGCCGGCAAGCGCGGGCGCACCTCTACGTTGACGCTCTCGCGGGTGATTTTCGGCCTGAAGGGCAACGTGGCGCCGACCCTGTTCAGTTGGATCAATCTGATGGGTTGGGAAGCGGTCAACGTGATCACCGGCACCCTGACGCTGGCGGCGCTGTTCGAGGCCTTCGGGCTCGGAACCAGCCACCTGCTGACCGCGCTCAGCCTGCTGCTGTTCGGCGGGCTCACTATCGTTGTCAGCCTGCTGGGGCAAAATACCGTGGTCTGGATGCAAAGCTGGTTCAGCCGCATCTTCGGCACCATGACGCTGATCGTGGTGCTGTATATCCTGTTCAATACCGAGTGGAGCCAGGTGCTGGCGCTGCCTTCCGGCAGTTGGTTGACCGGCTTCCTGCCTGCGGTCTCGGTGATCGCCGCCGGCACCGGCATCAGTTGGGCGATCGCCGGAGCCGATTACAGCCGCTATCAAAGCCCGAACTCCTCGAGCAAAAGCATTTTCGCCGCAGTGATGGGCGGTGCCTGCTTGCCGCTGATGCTGCTGATGCTGGCCGGCATCCTGCTTTCCGTGCAGTTGCCCGATCTGGCCAGCGCCGCCAACCCCATCGCACTGATTGGCTCGGTGTTGCCCGCCTGGATGGCCATTCCTTATCTGCTGGCCGCCACCGCCGGCATCGTCACCATCGCGGTGCTCAGCCTGTATTCCGCCAGCCTTAACCTGCTGACCATCGGCGTGCAGGTCAAACAGTGGTTGGCGGTGTCGATCGACGCCGTAGTGGTGTTGGGCATCGCGCTGTATGTGCTGTTCATCTCCGGCGACTTTATGGGGCCGTTCATCTCCTTCCTGGTGTTCTGCGGCGTATTCCTGGCGGCCTGGGAGGCGATTTTCCTGCTCGATTACCTGTGCCTGCGCCGCCGCCACGGGTATGATGGCAACGCTTTGTACGGCCTGCATGGCCAGAACCGCGGCGTGCGCAAAGCCCCGCTGTTCTGCTGGTTCCTCGGCGCCCTGTGCGGCCTGCTGGTCACCAAAACCGGTTTTATCGACGGCCCGCTGGCCAAAGGCTTGTTCGCCGATTCCAGCCTGGGGCTGTTTGTGTCGTTTGCGGTTAGTCTGATCGCTTACGGTCTGTACCTGACCCAACGCAGAGAACATCAATGAGTGAGTGGGAAGCTGTAACACCTGTCCTGGTGATTGGGGGCGCGGTCGGCGATCTGGTGATGACGCTGCCGCGCCTGCCGACCAGCGGCGAAGATATCGAAGCCCAGCCGCAGGCGCGGCAAATCGGCGGCTGCGCGTTCAACGTGGCGCGCGCGCTGGTGCACCTCGAGGCGCCGGTGATCAACGGCATGCCGGTCGGCAACGGCGAATGGGGCGCGGCGATCGAAGCCGCCATGGGCGAGCTCGGGCTGGAGGTGCTGTTGCGCCACGGCCAGATGGACAACGGCTGGTGCCTGGCGCTGGTGGAACCGAACGGCGAACGCACCTTCATCACGGTTTCCGGTTGTGAAAGCCAGTGGAATAAAGCGCAGCTGGCCACGCTGCCGCTGGCGGAGCACACTCTGATCTACGCCAGCGGTTACGAACTGGCGGGCGAAAGCGGCGAGGCGCTGCGCGAGTGGCTGACGCGTATGCCGTTCGACCAACCGCGCCTGATCGATCCCGGCCCGCGCATCGCTCAGCTCAGCGAAGATTTCTTCGCCATGCTCAGCGACAGCCACACCCTGTTGACGCTCAACCGCGACGAGGTGGCCACGCTGTGCGGCGCCGGTGACGCCGTGGAAGCCGCGCAGCGCTATGCCGCCGCGCGTAATCTGACGCTGATTTGCCGCCTGGATCGCGACGGCGCATGGATCTGCGATGGCCGCACGCCGCCGCTGCACGTTCCCGCCTATCCGGTGGACGTGGTCGATACCATCGGCGCGGGCGATGCCCACTGCGCCGGTTTGCTGGCGGGCCTGTCCGCCGGCTGGCCGCTGCCGCAGGCGGTCGATTTGGCCAACCGAGTCGCCGCCTGCGTGGTGGCCAGCCTCGGCGCAGCCAATCCGCCGAGCCGGCAGCAACTGCAACAGCGCTTCCCTCAGGCCTGACGTTGCCGGGCGCAGCCAGGCTGCGCCCTCTGCCTCACTGCGCCGCCGCCGCGTTCTCCTGCGGCTGGTGGCGGTAGTTGAAGCTCAACGCGAAGACGATCCCCAGCACCAGCGTATACAGCGCAAACACCAGCCAGATGCTCTGCCAGTCTTTCACGCCGTCATGGCTGAAGAAGTCCACCACCTCGCCGCTGGCGAGCGCCCCCAGATAGGCGCCCAAACCGTTGACCATGGTCATGAACAGCCCCTGCGCGCTGGCGCGGATACGGTGATCGGCCTCCTTCTCGACGAAAATGGCGCCGGAAATATTGAAGAAGTCGAACGCACAGCCGTAGACGATCATCGACAGCAGCAGCAGCACGAAACCAAAGCCGACCGGCGTGCCATAGGCCAGGAACAGGAAGCGCAGCGTCCAGGCCGCCATGCTGATCAACATGACCTGCTTGATGCCGTAACGGCGCAGGAAGAAGGGAATGGTGAGGATAAAGAACACTTCGGAGATCTGCGACAGCGACAGCAGCACCGCCGGATACCGGACGCTGAGGCTGTCCTGATACAGCGGATTGAGCGACAGATCGTGCAGGAACGGATTGCCGAAGGTATTGGTTATCTGCAGCGCCGCGCCAAGCAACATGGCGAACAGGAAAAACAGCGCCATGCGCCGCTGGCGGAACAGCACCAGCGCATCCAATCCCAGCACGCTGACCCAGCTCTTCGACTCGGCCGCGCGGTTGGTCGGGCAGCGCGGCAACGTCAGCGAGTAGGCGGACAGCAGCAGCGAGGCCGCAGATGCCAGATACAGCTGCAGGTTGCTGAGCTCGATTTGGCTGAAACCGACCAGCCACATCGCCAGAATGAATCCCACCGTGCCGTACACCCGCACCGGCGGAAAGTCCTTCACCGTGTCAAAGCCGTGTTTCTCCAGGCAGAAATAGGAAATGGCGTTGGAGAGCGCGATGGTCGGCATATAGACCATGGCGTTGAACAGCATCACCCAGAACATCAGCATCGGTTGTTCAACCTGCGCCGCACAGTACAGCGCCAGCGCCCCGAGCAGGTGGCAAAGCGCATACAGGTAGTTGGCCTTCATCCACCGGTCGGCGATGATGCCCGCCAGCCCCGGCATGACCAGCGCCGCGATGCCCTTGGCGCTGTAAACCATCCCCACCTGCATGCCGCTGAAATGCAGCGTGTTGATCATGTAGGAGCCCAGCGTCACCAGCCAGGCACCCCAGATAAAGAACTGCAGGAAAATCATTAACTTCAATCGTGTTTTTATCGCCATCGCCATCACCTTGTTATTATGCTTTCAACGATGATTGGTGCGGCGGGCCCCCTGCAGCCCGCCGCCGGTATGCTTGCGGTGTTACAGCGTTTTGAACAGCTCGCGGATCAGACGCATGAAATCGTCCGCCGCCAGCGCCGCGCAGCTGAGCGTTTGTTCATGGGAGAGCGGGGTATCCGACAGCCCTTCGGCGTAGTTGGTCATCGCGGACACCACCAGCACCTTGAGGCCACAGTGGCGCGCCGTCAGAACTTCCGGCACGATCGACATGCCCACCACGTCACAGCCGAGGGTCTGCATCATGCGGATCTCCGCCGGCGTTTCGAAGTTCGGCCCGGTGTAGGCGGCGAACACCCCTTCCGCCAGCGGGATGCCGGCGCTTTCGGCCACCGCCGCCAACTGGGCGCGCAGATCGCGATCGTAAGCGTTCGCCAGGCTGAAGAAGCGCGGCCCGAAGCGATCGTCATTGGCGCCGACCAGCGGCGATTCCGGCATGAAGTTGATGTGATCGGTAATGGCCACCAGGCTGCCCGGTGCCACCGAGCGGCGCAGCGAACCGGCAGCGTTGGTCGCCAGCAGGAATTCACAGCCCAGCAACTTGAAGGTGCGTACCGCAGTCGTCATCACCTGCATGCCACGCCCTTCATAGAAATGACCGCGCCCTTTCATGCACAATACCGGCACGCCCTCCAGCTTGCCGGCAACCAGTTGCCCGGCGTGGCCGGCGACGCCGCTCACCGGGAAACCCGGCAGCTCCGCGTAATCGATGGTGACGGTTTCGGTCATCACCTCCGCCAGGGCGCCGAGCCCGGAGCCGAGAATCAAGGCCGCCTTCGGCTGGAAACCCGGCAGGCGGGCGCGGACGACATCGGCGCAGGTAAAAGCATCTTCTTGATTAAACATCGTATTCTCTCTTTCAGCGGGGGACAATAATGCCCATAGTAGAGAGCGAGGCATGGCCGAGACCAATACATTCTTGGCGGCCGATTTATTCCATTTACCTATAAGTTGAGCTGCGTCACAGGAGGCGTTACCCCGGATGAACCCGCCCCATGCCCTGCCCGATCCCGGTCGGATTAACTTCCGCCTGCTGCATTATTTCCGCGTGGTGGCGGAAGAGATGAATTTCACTCAGGCGGCGCGGCGGCTGAATATGTCACAGCCGCCGCTTAGCAAGCACATCAAGGAACTGGAAAGCCAGCTCGGGGTAGTGCTGTTCAAACGCACCACCCGCTCCATGACGCTGACGCCGGCCGGCCGCACGCTACTGCGCAACGTCGAACGGCTGCTGGATCAGGCCGACAGCGCGCTGCATCAGGTACAACAAATGGGGCGCGGCGAAGGCGGCCACATGGTGGTCGGCATGGTCGGCACCTCAGCCTGGGGCGGTTTGATCGCGGCGCTGCGGCGCTTCAGCGAGCAGAGCGTCGGCGTCACCTGGTCGTTGAACGAGCTGACGCCCAGCCAGCAAATCGCCGCGCTGCAAAAGCGGCATATCGATATCGGGGTATGGCGAGAGGCGCAGCAGCAGACGCTGCCGGGATTGACCTGCCAACGGCTGGCGTGCGAAAGCATCGCCGTGGTGCTGCCGCTCGGTCACCCGCTGGCGCAGCAGGAAAATATTCCGCTGGCGGCGCTGCAGAACGACAGCTTCATCGTGCTGCCGCCGCATGAGGCCAGCCTGGGGCTGTATCTGCACAATCTGTGCCTGCAACAGGGATTCCTGCCGGACGTCGCGTATCAGGTTAACGAGCCGCAGACCCTACTGGCGCTGGTGGCGGAAGGCTGCGGCATTACGCTGCTGCCGGACAGCTACGGCCGTATCCCATGGCCCGGCGTGCGGTTTTGCTCGCTGCAGCACGCGCCTTCGGCGGATCTGTACGCGGTATACCGCACCGACAGCGTGACACCGGTGGTGCAGGCCTTTTTGGAAATGCTGCGGGCGCCGTAAGCGGCCCGCAGAGCAGGTTACATCGCCGGCTGCACCATCAGCTGGCCGGCGGTGCCGCGGTCGGCCATCTCCAGCGTCTGGCTGTAATACAGGAACGGGAAGTGTTCGGAGGTGGGTTGGTTGAAATACACCAACAGCTCAACGTCGCCATCGACCCAGACGGTATCCTTCCAGCCGCGATCTTCCGCCATCGGCTGCGCGCCGTTAACGCGTTTGATCAGGAACTGCACGCCCTGAATATGGAACGCCTGCGGCGTATCCGCATGAATGTTCCAGCGTTCCCAGGTGCCTTGCTGCGCCTGCACGTCGATGCGGTTCATGTCCCAAATCGCGCCGTTGATGCCGACGCCACCCTCACCCAGGCGGAAATCGCGGGTGCGGCTGGCGCTGCCGTCCAACAGCTGATCCGCCAGCAGGCGCATCGGCAGGTTGTCGGTCACCAGCGGCAGCAGGCCGGTTGGGCGTAGCGTCAGCACCTGAGTGGACACCAGAATGCTCGACGGTTCGAACAGGCCGCGCAGGCGATCCATGATGCCCGCCGCTTCACCGGCGGTGATGGTCACCTCGTCGCCCTTCGACATGTCGATCAGCACTTCCCGACGTTCCCCCGGTGCCAACGACAGCTGTTGCACCGCGACCGGCGCAGGCAGGAAGCCCTGATCGCTGGCAATCACGTTGAACGGCCGCCCGTCGCTGAGCTGCAGGGTATAACGCCGGGCATTGGAAGCGTTGAGCAAACGCAAACGCACCCAGCCGCGCGACACTTCGACATACGGGTTTTGCACACCGTTGACCAGCAGCGTATCGCCGACGAAACCGCCCTGCGACGGCGCATCGTATTGCGGCGTGCCAAAGTTATCGAAGCGTTTGTCCTGAATGATCAGCGGGAAGTCGTCGACGCCATAGTGGTTGGGCAACGGCAGCGCTTTGCTGACGGCGTCCTCCACCAGCCACAGCCCGGCCAGCCCGTTGTATACGTGCGGCGCCATACGGTTTGGCGTGTTGGCGTGGTACCAGCAGGTGGCCGCCGCCTGGCGAATAGGCAGCACCGGCGACCAGTCAACGTTAGGCGACATCATGCGCGGCGCGCCGCCCATCAGGGTGCCCGGCACCTGCAGACCGCTGATGGTCATCGCCACCGGCTCCTGCAGACGGTTGCTGTAGATCAGTTTGACGTCATCACCGCTGTAAACCCGCACCGTCGGCCCCAGGTACATGCCGTTGATGCCCCACACCGCCGCTTTGCGGTTATCCATAAACGCCCAGTGGGCGCGCTGCAAGGTCAGGAACAGCGGCTGACCGCGGCGAGATTCCAGCAGCGGGGGAATGGGTAACGGGGTCTGCGTTCCGCTCGCCTCAGCCCTCAGCGGCACGGCGCCCGCGCACAGCGCCAGGCCCGATGCCTGTAAAAACTGACGTCGACTGAGTGACATATTTTCTCCATGAAAAGCAATAACTAAACCGTGTGCAAAACCCAAACGCCCGCCAATCAAGATTAGCAGGCGTTCAGGCGTTAACGGCGCTGAACGCCAATTAAAACCCTATTCTTTGAAGCCGGTAGACTCTTATTTTTTTGCGGCGTTGCGCTGGGCGACTTCGGCGTCCAATTCGGCGATCTTCGCCTCCATCAGCTCGCGGCAATGGGCCGCCAGCTCGCGCACGTTTTCTTTGCCGTACTTGCTGGTATCCACCGGCGCCAACATCTCGACGATCACATGACCGTTATTCCAACGGTTAAGATTTATATTACCGCTGGTGGTGGATACGCAGATCGGCACAATCGGCACGCCGGCGGCGATGGCCGCGTGGAACGCGCCGGTTTTAAACGGCATCAGCCCGCGCCCGCGGCTGCGGGTCCCTTCCGGGAACATCCAGATCGAAATGTCTTTCTTCTTGAACTGCTCCGCCACCTGGGCGATGGTGCCGTGCGCCTTGGCGCGATTATCACGATCTATCAGCAGATTACCGGTCAGCCAATACAGCGGGCCGAAAAACGGGATCCACACCAGATTTTTTTTACCGACGGTCACGGTGCGCGGCTGCACGATATTGGAGGCCGTCACCATGTCGTAGTTATTTTGGTGGTTGGCGATATAGATGCAGTTGCCGTTGTTGGCCGCATCGGCCGGCACGCGGGTTTCAACCTTGATGCCGAACAGCGTCGACAGACGGCCGAAAAGATGGCCGAAGGTCGCCACATGGCGAGGGTTGCGCGGGCTGAACAAGCAATAAACAGAACCGAAAATACACACCAGAATACAGAAAAGAGTGGCGAGAACGGCACGCAAAATCAATAACATAACAACCTCATTAGCACACTGCCAACGCAGTTTACTTCGCTGCGCAGATTCCTTTACTCATTATTTGCCGGCAAGGCGGAAAGCACGCCCATGTCGCCTGCATTTCTCGCTATTTTCCCGCCCGGCGGCAGTACGCACAATAATTTTTTGCGCAGAAATGTTAACTATTTGGAAAATAAACGCCAGCAAAAATAAATAAGGCGGCCACAGCACGCTGCGACCGCCCATTAACGCCAGCGCCAACGCTTACTCTTCGCTGTCGCCGCCCGCAGCCCGCACCGGCGCATCCACTTCGACGCGATCGATGCGCTGCAGGCCGCGCGGCAGCTGGGTGCCTTTGCGGCCGCGTTCCGCACGGAATTTCTGCAGATCTTCAGGACGCAGCGTCAGCTTGCGTTTGCCGACGTGCAGCGTGACGGAGGCCTGCGGCGGCAGGACGAACAGCCAGGCCAGTTTGTCTTCGCCGGCCGCGGCCTGCGCCGCCGGAATGGAGACGATCTTGTTGCCCTTGCCCTTCGACAGCTGCGGCAGATCGGCGACCGGGAACATCAGCATGCGCCCGGCGGCGGTGATCGACAGCAGCATGTCGTCTGCGCCGTGGATCTCCATCGGCGGCAGCGCTCTGGCGTTGTCCGGCAGCGTGATCATCACCTTGCCGGCGCGGTTGCGCGCCACCAGATCGTTGAAGGTGCAAACGAAGCCGTAACCGGCGTCGGAGGCCATCAACAGTTTCTGATCGTCGGCCGCCATTAGCACCTGTTCAATGGTGGCGCCCGGCGGCGGCGTCAGCTTGCCGGTCAACGGCTCGCCCTGCCCGCGCGCCGAAGGCAGCGTCATCGGATCGAGCGCATAGCTGCGCCCGGTAGAGTCGATGAACACCACCGGCTGGTTGCTCTTGCCGCGCGCCGCGCCACGGAAGCTGTCGCCGGCCTTGTAGCTCAAACCGCTCGGATCGATATCGTGACCCTTGGCGCTGCGCACCCAGCCCATTTCCGACAGCACGATGGTTACCGGCTCGGACGGCACGAAGTCGTGCTCGCTCATTGCCTTGGCTTCCGCACGCTCGGTCAGCGGCGAACGGCGATCGTCGCCGTAGGTCTGCGCGTCGGCCTGGATCTCTTTCTTAATCAGCGTGTTCAGCTTGCGCTCGGACGCCAGCAGCGCCTGCAGCTGATCGCGCTCTTTCGCCAGCTCATCCTGTTCGCCGCGGATCTTGACCTCTTCCAGCTTGGCCAGGTGACGCAGTTTCAGCTCGAGGATCGCTTCCGCCTGGGTGTCGGAGATGCCGAAACGCTGCATCAGCACTGGCTTCGGTTCATCCTCGCTGCGGATGATGTGGATCACCTCGTCGATGTTGAGGAACGCCACCAGCAAACCTTCGAGGATATGCAGGCGCTTCAGCACCTTCTCGAGGCGGTAGTTCAGGCGGCGGCGCACCGTATCGCGACGGTAGGCCAGCCATTCGGTGAGGATCTCCACCAGCCCTTTCACCTGCGGGCGGTTGTCCAGACCGATCATGTTCATGTTGATGCGGTAGCTGCGTTCCAGATCGGTAGTGGCGAACAGGTGATTCATCACCTGCTCCAGATCGATGCGGTTGGAGCGCGGCACGATCACCAGACGCGTCGGGTTTTCGTGGTCGGACTCATCGCGCAGATCTTCAACCATCGGCAACTTTTTAGCGCGCATCTGACTGGCGATCTGCTCCAGCACCTTGGCACCGGACACCTGGTGCGGCAAGGCGGTGATCACCGCGCTGCCGTCTTCTTTCTTCCACACGGCGCGCATGCGCACCGAACCGCGGCCGCTCTGGTAGATCTTACGAATTTCATCGCGCGGGGTGATGATCTCGGCTTCGGTCGGGAAGTCCGGCCCCTGCACGAATTCGAGCAGATCGTCGAGTGAAGCGCCCGGCTTGTCGAGCAGCGCCACCGCAGCGGCGGCGACTTCGCGCACGTTATGCGGCGGAATATCGGTCGCCATGCCGACCGCGATGCCGGTGGTGCCGTTCAGCAGGATGTTCGGCAGACGCGCCGGCAGCATCTTCGGCTCTTGCAGCGTACCGTCGAAGTTCGGGATCCAGTCGACCGTGCCCTGACCCAGTTCGGCCAGCAACACTTCGGCGTATTTGGACAGGCGCGATTCGGTATAACGCATCGCCGCGAACGACTTGGGATCGTCCGGCGCACCCCAGTTCCCCTGGCCGTCCACCAGCGGATAGCGGTACGAGAACGGCTGCGCCATCAGCACCATGGCTTCATAACACGCGCTGTCGCCGTGCGGGTGGTATTTACCCAACACGTCGCCCACGGTACGGGCGGATTTTTTGAATTTGGCGCTGTTGTTCAGCCCCAGCTCAGACATGGCGTAGATGATGCGGCGTTGTACCGGCTTCAAACCGTCGCCAATGTACGGCAACGCCCGATCCATGATGACGTACATGGAATAGTTCAGATAGGCGTTTTCAGTGAATGTGTGCAGCGGTAAACGCTCTACACCGTCATGAGTCAGATCACTCATTACTCAATTATCCTCAGACCGTGGCTTGGCAATCCCTTGGACGACAAAAGGCATCGCTTGTCGATTCTGCCCGCGATAGTAACCCATCTGCGGGGTAGCTGTCACAGTTGGCGCAAGGATCGCCGGCGACGGCCGGTTGCGCTATGCGGTTTATGCAAAATTTCGCTCTCTGGCGGCCTGTTTATTGACTGACAGTCAACACTGTTGTGCGCCAGATCGCATTTTTACCTGCGCGGCTAACGATTACACTCATCGCCAGCTAGGTAGTTTCCCCCTTTGCGGCGGGAAGCATGCCATATCTTAACTCTGACGGGAGCCGCGAAAGATGAGCAATATCCTGATTATCAACGCTAAAAAGCAATTCGGCCATTCTAACGGCGAACTCAACCAAACCCTGAGCGACGTGGCGGAAAGCTTCCTGCGCGATCTGCAGCACGATGTGCAGGTCACCGTGGTCGACGACGGCTATGACATCGAGGCCGAAGTACAGAAATACCTGTGGGCCGACGCGGTCATCTATCAGATGCCGGGCTGGTGGATGGGCGAGCCCTGGATCCTGAAAAAGTACATCGATGAAGTGTTCACCGCCGGTCACGGCAGCCTGTACGCCAGCGACGGCCGCACCCGCACCGATGCAGGTAAAAAATACGGCTCCGGCGGCCTGATTCAGGGCAAGAAATACCTGCTGAGCCTGACCTGGAACGCCCCGCTGGAAGCTTTCACCGATCCCGACCAGTTTTTCCACGGCGTCGGCGTCGATGGCGTTTATCTGCACTTCCACAAAGCCAATCAGTTCCTGGGGATGGAAGCGCTGCCGACCTTTATCTGCAATGACGTGATAAAACAACCGGATATCGAAACGGATATCGCACGTTATCGCGAGCATCTAGCGAAAATTTTTGCTTAACTGAACCAGAATATCTTCATTAACGAGGCAAGCATGATCACTGTAATTGCAGAAATCAAAGCCAAACCGGGCCACCGCGCCACCGTACTGCAAGCCATTGAAAAATTGGTGCCGCTGGTGCTGGCGGAAGAAGGTTGCGGCGAATATACGCCGATGATCGACAGCAATACCCAAGCCCCCTGGCAGAAGCTGTCGCCGGATTCGGTATTCATGCTGGAGAAATGGGAAAGCATGGCGCATCTGGAAAAACACCTGGCGATTGAGCACATGCTCAAACACCGCGACACCATCAAGGACAGCGTGCTGGGCACCGAGATCTACATTCTGGAAAACGCCCTGTAAACCCCGCCTTATAACGTCTGCGCGTCGATGTGCGCGCTGACGTAGTCAAGAAAACAGGTGATGCGCGCCGCCAATTGCGTATTGCGGTAATAAACGGCATTGATCGGCTGGCGCACGTCCAGCGTCTCCTGTTCCAGCAACGTCACCAGCCGGCCCTCTTCACGATCGCGGCGGGTCATGAAGTCTGCCAGCTGTACGATCCCCTCGCCTCGCAGCGCCAATTGCCGCAGCGTTTCACCGCTGGATGCAGCCAGGGTTGGCGTGATGGTGAAATGTGGCGCCTGGCGATAACGCAATGGCCACTGGTTCAGCGATTCCGGCTGGGTAAAACCCAGCAGGCAATGATGATGCAGCTCATCCACGCTCTGCGGCACACCGCACCGCTGCAGATAAGCCGGGCTGGCGAGAATGCGCAGTCGGCTGGCCCCCAGCGCGCGCGCGTGAATGGTCGAATCACGCAGCACGCCGATGCGAATGGCGATATCCGTGCGTTTTTCCAGCAGATCGATAATCAGGTTGTCGGTGTTCAATTCGAGCGAAATTTGCGGATAGCGTTCTCTGAACCCGGCCACCATCGGCACGATGACGTGCTCCATGAAAGGCGCGGCCGCGTTGATCCGCAACCGCCCGGCTGGCATTTGCCGGCGCACCGCCATTTGCTCCTCGGCATTTTCCACCGAGCTGATGATCGTACGCGCATGGCTCAGGAAACTCTGCCCCTCTTCGGTCAGCTCTAAGCGACGCGTCGTGCGGCGCATCAGGGTGGTATCGAGCTTGTTCTCCAGGCGGCTGAGCGCGCGGCTGATGCCGGAGGTGGTCTGGCCGAGCTGATCGGCGGCGGAGGTAATGGAGCCGCTGTCGACCACCGAGGTGAACGCCAGCAATTCTTCGAGCGTGATCTTCATGCACTCCGCCCCAGGTTATCGGGCGCCGCATGAACGCCCTGCGGGAAAGCAGGCCCGACGAACCGCCGGGCCAGGGTCAGGGTCAGGCTCAGACCGCCAATTCGGCCATGTCGCCCTTGTCTTGCAGCCAGTTGCGGCGATCTTCCGAGCGCTTCTTGGCCAACAGCATGTCCATCACCGCCAGCGTCTGATCGACGTCATCCTCCGCCACCGTCAACTGCACCAGACGGCGGGTGTTCGGATCGAGGGTGGTTTCGCGCAGCTGCAGCGGGTTCATCTCGCCCAGGCCTTTAAAGCGCTGGACGTTCGGCTTGCCCTTCTTGCGCTTCAGCTGTTCCAGCACGCCGGCTTTTTCTTCTTCATCCAGCGCGTAGAACACCTCTTTACCGAGATCGATGCGGTACAGCGGCGGCATGGCGACATAGACGTGGCCGCCCTTCACCAGCGAACGGAAGTGGCGCACGAACAGCGCGCACAGCAGCGTGGCGATATGCAAGCCGTCGGAGTCAGCATCCGCCAGAATGCAGATTTTGCCGTAGCGCAGCTGGCTGAGATCTTCGCTGTCCGGATCGATGCCGATCGCCACGGAAATGTCGTGCACTTCCTGCGAGGCCAGCACTTCGTCCGAGGAGACTTCCCAGGTATTCAGGATCTTGCCCTTCAGCGGCATGATCGCCTGATATTCGCGATCGCGCGCCTGCTTGGCCGATCCACCCGCTGAGTCCCCTTCCACCAGGAACAGTTCGGTCATGGCCAAATCCTGCGAGGTGCAGTCCGCCAGCTTGCCCGGCAGCGCCGGCCCGCTGGTCAGCTTCTTGCGCACCACTTTCTTGGCGGCGCGCAGACGGCGCTGGGCGCTGGAAATCGCCAGTTCGGCCAGCTGTTCCGCCGCCTGAACGTTCTGGTTCAGCCACAGGCTGAAGGCGTCTTTCACCACGCCGGAAACGAAGGCCGCGCATTGACGCGAGGAGAGACGCTCTTTGGTCTGCCCGGCGAACTGCGGATCCTGCATCTTCACCGACAGCACGTAGGCGCAGCGATCCCAGATATCCTCCGCCGACAGCTTCACGCCGCGCGGCAGAATATTGCGGAATTCGCAGAACTCGCGCATCGCGTCCAGCAGCCCCTGACGCAGGCCGTTGACGTGGGTGCCGCCCTGCATGGTCGGGATCAGGTTGACGTAGCTTTCGGTCAGCAGCTCACCGCCTTCCGGCAGCCACAGCAGCGCCCAGTCCACCGCTTCGGTGTCACCGGCGAAGTTGCCGACGAACGGCGCTTCCGGCAGGGTGATCAGGCCGTTGACCGCTTCCATCAGGTAGTCGGTCAGGCCGTCCTGGTAGCACCAGCGCTGTTCGGTGTTGTTCACCTTGTCGATGAAATAGATCTCGACGCCGGGGCACAGCACCGCTTTGGCTTTCAGCAGGTGAGTCAGGCGCGATACCGAGAAACGTGGGCTGTCGAAGAACTGTTCGTCGGGCCAGAAGTGCACGCTGGTGCCGGTGTTGCGTTTGCCGCAGGTGCCGGTCACCGTCAGATCTTGCACCTTGTCGCCGTTTTCGAAGGCGATGCTGTAAACGTTGCCGTCGCGGCGCACGTTGACTTCCACCCGCTTCGACAGGGCATTGACCACCGAGATGCCAACGCCGTGCAGGCCGCCGGAGAACTGGTAGTTTTTATTCGAGAATTTACCGCCGGCGTGCAGCCGGCACAGGATCAACTCAACCGCCGGCACGCCCTCTTCCGGGTGGATGTCCACCGGCATGCCGCGGCCGTCGTCGATCACTTCCAGCGACTGATCGGCGTGCAGAATCACGTCGATGCGCTTGGCGTGGCCGGCCAACGCTTCGTCGACGCTGTTATCGATCACCTCTTGGCCGAGGTGGTTTGGGCGCGTCGTGTCGGTATACATGCCGGGACGACGGCGCACTGGTTCTAGACCGCTGAGTACTTCAATGGCATCAGCGTTATAGCTGGATTGAGTCATCGTTGATTATTTTTTCGTGGTTAAAGGGAGGTGCCGGAACGGTCCGTCAGACCGCGTTTAGCCCTAAAAAATCCACAATCTGGGGGAAGTAGTGCTCGAAACCGACGAAGGCGTGGTTTCCACCCGACTCCACCGTTTGCCGACACGCGGTGTAATACGCCACTGCCTGGCCGTAATCGAGAATTTCATCGCCCGTTTGTTGCAGCAGCCAGATTAAATCCGGCGACTCCAAAGGATCGATCTGCATCACTTTCAGATCGTAAACGTGCCGAGACTCTAACACATATTGCTGGCCGGTGTAGGGGTTCTCGTTGGCGCCGAGGTAGTCGACCAGCAGCTCAAACGGCTTGACCGCCGGGTTGACCACCACCGCCGGCAGCGAAAAACACTGCGACAGCCAGGTGGCGTAATAGCCGCCCAGCGATGAGCCCACCAGCCCGAGCGTTTGCCCGGCGCGTTCCAGCACCAGGTTCTCCAGCATCTCGGCGGCCTCCGCCGGAAACGCCGGCAGCTGCGGCACCAGCATCTCGATATCGGGATGACGCTCGGCCAGCCAGGCCTTGAAGGCCACCGCCTTGGCCGACTGCGGCGAGCTGTTGAAACCGTGCAGGTAGAGCAGTGTCGAAGGCATCAGTATCCATCCGAGTCCATATCGGGGCGGAAGTCGTCGTTTTCCAGGCGGAACACCTGCGTCTCGACGCGGCCGTCCGGCAGCAGATCGAGGTAGCGCCAACCGGGAGAGACGTCGTCGATGGTAAAGTTAGTGCAGTGCGGCTTGAATTGCACGCAGGTGGACGGCGTCGCCAGCAGACGCCGGCCTTGCCATTCCAGATCCAAATCCTGGTGAATGTGCCCGCACACCACGGTGTTCACTTTCGGGTAGCGCAGCAGGATCGCCCCCAGCATATGCGGGTTGCGCAGGCTGTGCTGATCGAGCCAGGTACAGCCGGAAGGCAGCGGATGATGGTGCAACAGCAACAGCGTATAGCGCTCGGGGTGAGCCTGCAGGCAGCGCTCCATCCATTCGAGCTGGTATTCGCTCAATTCGCCGTGCGGTACGCCGAATACCTGGCTGTCCAACATCAGCACCTGCCAGCTGTCGCCCAGCAACACCTGCTTGGAAGGGGCGATGCCAGCGGCGGCCAACGCGTCGACCATCGCCGGTTGAAAATCGTGGTTGCCCGGCAGCCACACGCAGGGAGCCGGCAGTTGCGCAATGCCGGCGGCAAAGTGGCGGTACGCCGCCTGCGAATGATCCTGCGCCAAATCTCCCGTGGCGACGATCAGATCGACATCGCGGCGCTGCGCCTGAATGGCCTCCAGCACCGCGTGATAACTGCGATAGGTATTGATGCCGAGCAGCGTCTCGTGTTCGCCGGCAAAAAGGTGGGTATCTGTTATTTGTAGAATCCTGACCGCGGCCCCACTCGCCACAGGCAGTTTAAACAGGCTTTCCAAATGGTGTCCTTTGTTATTTCAGTCTGTCTAACAAACCGGAACCGCCATCGCTCCATGCGCCAAACAGTAGCGCAGCCAATCAGCAAGAAACTGGTTAATTTGATGCTTTTCGTCGCGTTGATGCAACTTTTTATTAGGATAATCATAACGCGCTTTAAAGCGGTAGATCTGCTGACTGGAACACACTTCCGCAACCATGGCGTCATGGTATAACCGCACCGTCATCGCGGGCAGGCTCCAGTAGCTGACCGCCGGAAAAATCTGCTCGATCTCCACCAGCGACGTGTAACGCGTGGACTCAACGATGGTCAAACGATAGCCGGCGCCGTTCACCTGATAAGTTACCGTTTCACCCGCTTCGTCGTTGCGCGGCAGCAAGCGGCGCAATTGCGCGAAGTTGGTTTCGCACAATCTCATCATTTCGGGGAAATCAGGGGTATAGCGCTGTTTCATTAGTTGGCCCACTCTTTTCTCAACGATTCATGGTGCAACGCCAGCCATTGCAATGCAATCACTGATGCGGCGTTATCGATCGCGCCCTCTTCGACCCAACGGTAAGCCTGCTCGCGGCTGACCACGTGGACGCGGATATCTTCATGCTCTTCCGCCAGGCCGTGGATGCCTTCGGCGGTGCCGGCGTCCACCTCGCCGACCATGATCGACAGACGTTCGCTGGTGCCGCCGGGGCTCGCCAGGTAGCTCAGCACCGGTTTGCAACGTCCGACCACCACGCCGGCCTCTTCCTGCGCTTCGCGGCGGCACACGTCTTCGACGCTTTCGCCGGTTTCGATCATACCCGCCACCATTTCCAGCAGCCAGGGCGAATTACTGGTATCGACCGCGGCGATGCGCAGTTGTTCAATCAGCACGACTTCGTCGCGCACCGGATCGTAAGGCAGCAGCACCGCCGCATGGCCGCGCTCGAAAATTTCACGCGTGATTTCAGGACTCATTTCGCCATTGAACAAGCGATGACGGAACCGGTATAAATTGAGTGAAAAAAAACCACGGTACAGCGTCTCGCGTGCAATAATCTCTACATCTTTTTTGTCGAAAGTGACGGGCGACGGCTGCGAACGGTTCATTAGCGAATTCTCCTGCGTGAGTATGCCGATAAAATAAACGGTTTTGATGACAGAAACAGCGGGACTGTCCGCCGCGGCTTTATGTTAGGCTGTTTTTCGCCGCCGGATGCGGCACGTTTGTGCGCTCGCATGTAATAGTGGGAAACAATCCGGATTGTCAGCCATAATATCAGCTGCAGTCGACCCGGGCAGTACGTCAAGGTAAATAGGCGGTCTGAAAGGTAAAAGTTGCGCGAGATGGCACATTCAGCCACCTGATGCGCACCGCAGACTCTGCTAGAATCGGCAACTATTTCGTCTATCGTCAGCGCTAACATAGCAATATTGCTGCACAACAAGGAATGCAAATGAAGAAACTGCTCCCCCTTCTTATCGGACTGAGCCTGGGCGGCTTCAGTGCAATGAGCCAGGCAGAGAACCTGCTGCAGGTCTACAAACAGGCCAGGGAAAGTAACCCGGATCTGCGCAAAAGTGCTGCTGACCGCGACGCCGCATTCGAAAAGATCAATGAAGCGCGCAGCCCGCTGTTGCCGCAGCTCGGCCTGAGCGCCGGTTACAACTACAATAACGGCTATCGCGACAGCAACGGCGTCAACAGCAATGTCACCAGCGCTTCGCTCGGCCTGACCCAAACCATTTTCGACATGTCGAAATGGCGCGCGCTGACGCTGCAGGAAAAGACCGCCGGCATCTCCGACGTGACCTTCCAGACGGCGGAACAGCAGCTGATCCTCAACACCGCGACCGCCTATTTCAACGTGCTGAGCGCCATTGACACGCTCTCCTATACCCAGGCGAACAAACAAGCGGTTTACCGTACGTTGGATCAAACCACCCAGCGCTTCAACGTAGGCCTGGTGGCGATCACCGACGTGCAGAACGCCCGTTCCTCCTACGACACCGTGCTGGCGGCCGAAGTCACCGCCCGCAACAACCTGGACAACGCGCTGGAAGCGCTGCGCCAGATCACCGGCACCTTCTATCCGGAGCTGGCCTCGCTGAATACCGATCGCTTCAGCACCCAGCGCCCGGAAGCGGTGAACAACCTGCTGAAAGAAGCGGAAGCGCGCAACCTGAGCCTGCTGTCCGCCCGTCTGAGCCAGGACCTGGCGCGCGAGCAGATCCGCTCTGCGCAGACCGGTTATATGCCGACGGTCAACCTGAATGCGTCGACCGGGATCACCAATACCCGTTACAACGGTTCCGCCACTCACGACACGCTGAGCTCCAGCCGTTACAGCAATTCTGATGCCGGCCAAAACCAGGTGGGCGTTTCGATCAGCCTGCCGCTGTACAGCGGCGGCGCAACCAACTCGCAGGTGGAACAGGCGCAGTACGGCTTTGTCGGCGCCAGCGAGCAGCTGGAAAGCGCCCACCGCGGCGTGGTGCAGACCGTGCGTTCGTCATTCAACAACGTCAACGCCTCGATCAGCAGCATCAACGCCTACAAACAGGCGGTGATCTCCGCGCAGAGCTCTCTGGATGCGATGGAAGCCGGTTACCAGGTGGGTACCCGCACCATCGTCGACGTGCTGAACGCCACCAGTACCCTGTATAACGCCAAGCAGCAGCTTTCCAGCGCGCGTTATACCTACCTGATCAACCAGTTGAACATCAAGTCGGCGCTCGGCACGCTGAACCAGAACGATCTGCTGACGCTGAACGGCGCACTGGGCAAACCGGTGTCGACCGCGCCTGACGCCGTCGCGCCGCAGAACCGTGCTCAGGACGCCTACGCGGACGGCTATCAGGACAACGCGCCGATGCAACAGGTCGCCGCGCCTGCGCCAACCGCTACCCGCGCTGCCGCACCGGCCGTCAGCCAGCCGGTTCGCAACAGCGGCAACCCATTCCGCAACTGATGCGCGCACGTTGATAAACACGGGGTTCGGCCTGCGCCGCACCCCGTTTTTTTTGCCCTATTTCCCCCGCTTCTGCCCACCGCCTCACAGCCGCCGCTGCGCCAGGTGGTATCATCGTCACTCTCGTTTTCGCAGTCTGGATGAGGTTCGATGGACAACGATTCACGCTGGCAGCGTTTGATTAACGACGGCGAACTGCCGCCGCCACTGCGCCCGACGCAGGCGGTTTACGCCTCCTGGCTGCGCTGCCGCAGCCTGATGCAGCCCGAGGTCTGGCAAGCGCCGCACCGCGCGCAGGGCGCCACCTTCGAATCGATTTGTCGCCGCAAGAACGACCTGCTGACGCTCGGCCAGGCGGCGCTGGAAGACGCCTGCGAATACATGGAGCCGCGCCGCTGCCTGCTGATGATCCTCGACGAGAGCGGCTGCATGCTGTGGCGCTGCGGCGACGCCCAAACCTGGGAGCATTTGCAGCAATTGGGGTTCGCCCCCGGCGCTTATTGGGCAGAGGGGCAGATCGGCACCAACGCCCCGGCGCTGGCGGCGGCGGAAGGCCATCCGGTGCGAGTGAGCGGTGAAGAACATGTGCGCCGGGCGCTGCACGGCTGGTCGTTCTGCGCCACGCCGGTTTACGACAACAGCGGCCGTCAGCGCGGCTCGATCGCGTTGGGCTGCCTGCTGGCCGATTGCGCCGCCGGTGATTTGTCGCTGACGCTGGCCATCGCCCGCGAAATCGGCAATTCACTGAACGCCGACGGCCTGCTGGCGGAGTCCAATCGCCATCTGAATCAGCTTTACGGCCTGCTGGACGGCGTGGACGACGGCGTAATGGCCTGGGATCACCGCGGCTACCTGCAATACATCAACCAACGCGCCGCCGGCCTGCTGAAGCTGGACGAACAGCAGAGCCAGGGCAAACCGCTGGCGCAACTGCTGACGCTGCCTGCCCTGCTCAAACGCGCCATCGCCGCTCGACAACCGCTGCAACACGTCGAGGTCACCTTCGAAAGCCAGCGGCAGTTTATCGCCGCCTTGCTGACGCTAAAGCCGATTTTCGACGGCGATCGCTGCAGTTTCATCGCTCTGCTGCACCCGCTCGAGCGATTGCGCCAGTATGTCAGCAGCCAGTTGGGGCGCGTCAGCCACAGCTTCGAGCAGATGCCCTCCGCCTCGCTGGAGATGCGGCGGCTGATCCGTTATGGGCAGCAGGCGGCCAAAGGCCAGCACCCGATCCTGCTGCGCGGGGAGGAAGGCGTCGGCAAAGAGCTGCTCAGCCAGGCCATCCACAACGCCGGCGAACGCGCCGCCGGGCCGTATATCGCCCTCAACTGCCAGCTGCTGCCGCAGGCGCAGGGGCTGCGTGAACTGCTGGGCAGCGACGCCAGCGAAGAAGAGGCCGGTCAGCTCAGCAAATTCGAATTGGCCAACGGCGGCACGCTGTACCTCGAACAGATCGAATACCTGCCGGCGGAGATGCAGTCGGCGCTGCTGCAGGTGCTGAAAACCGGTGTAGTGATCCGCCTCAATTCCAGCCGGGTGATCCCGGTCGATGTGCGGGTGATCGCCGGCAGCGCCGCCGATCTGCCGCTGCTGGTGCAGCAAAACCGCTTCCGCCGCCAGCTGTTTTACAGCCTGCAGGCGTTCGAGATCCAGATCCCACCGCTGCATCAGCGGCTGAGCGATATTCCGCTGCTGGTCAAACACCATCTGCGCACGCTGGAGCAGCATTTTCAGTGCCGCTTTCGGGTGGATGACGAAGTGATGACCCAGTTGGCGCTCTACCTGTGGCCGGGCAACGATTTGGAACTGAAAGGGGTGGTGGAGCGCGCGGCGATGATCTGCCACGGCCACCACATCCAGCTGGCGGATCTGCCGGCGCACCTGCTCGGCCAGCCGTCACTGCTGGAGAGCGATCCGCAGCCCGGCGCGCCGCTGTTGACGCTGACGGACATGGAGCGCCAGGCGATCCTCCGCGCGGCGACCGTCAGCCGCGGCCAGCTGACGGAGATGGCGCAGCTGCTGGGCATCGGCCGCACCACCCTGTGGCGGAAGATCAAACAGCACGGGATCGACATCCGCCAATTCAAGCTGCGCGCTTAGTGGCTGAGCTGCAACACCCCGCGCGCGGCGTCCAACATCGCTTTCTGCCCGCTGCGGGTTTTGCTCAGGCAATCCTGCATGCCGACCACCATCGGAATGCCCATCGCCTTCGCCAAAATGGCGCTGTGCGACAGGGCATTGCCGCCGCTCAGGCAGATGCCGAGCACCAGCCGGCGGTCGAGCATCACCACCTCTGAGGGCATCAGCTCGTCCATCACCAGTATCGACGGTTCTGCCAGCGCGATGGCCGGCAGCGCCTGCCCCTCTAGATGGCACAGCGTGCGGCGCAGCATGTCGCGCACGTCCAGTTCGCGCGCCCGCATGTAGTCGTCATCCAGCTCGCGGTACTCTTCGGCGATCGCCTCCAGCACCTGTCGCCAGGCCTGCTCGGCGCTGCATAGCTGCTGCGCAATGCGGGTGTAAGCCGCCTGCTGCAGATCCGGGTCGTCCAGCAGCATGCTGTGAGCGCCGAAGATCGCCGCCTGCGGCTTGCCGATCAGCGTGCCGGTGCGCTCCGCCAGCCGGTTCAGATCGCTCAACGTTTGCTGCAGCGCCTCCCGCAGGCGTTGCTGTTCGCCCAACACCTCGTCCGCGCCAATCCGTCGATCGGCGGCTGGCGGCCAGAAACTGCGGGCCTGAAACACCGGCCCGCTGGTGACGCTTTCCGCCACCGGGATGCCATGCAGCGAAGGCTGCTGCCGCTCGGAGACCGTCTCGCCGAAGTGTTGCTCCGCCAGCGCCTTGAACGCCGCCAGCGCTTCGTCCGCCTGCGCGCCGTCGGCGATCAGGCGAATGGTGTCGCCGTGACGCACCTGCAGCAGCGCCAGCTGATTGAGGCTGCGCGGATCGACGCACTGCCCCTGTTTTTCCAGCACCAGCTCGGCCTTGAACGGCGCCAGCGCCTCGACCAGCCGCGCCGCCGGGCGCGCGTGCAGCCCGTGCGGGTTCTGCACCGTCCAGGTTATGCTTTTGCCCTGCGCCAGCGGCAAAGCCGCGTTCTTCGCGGCCGGTGAGCCTTCGCCCAGCTGCGCCTGCTTGGCCTGCAGCGCGCCCTGCGCCTCCGCCACCACCTGCTCCAGCGAAGCGCCGGAGTTGGCGGCCACCACCGCCGCCAGCGTGCCTTCGACCAGCGGCGCGGCGCAAAGCCGCACCTTGGCGGCCAACTCCGGATCCAGCAGATCGAGCGCGGTTTCCGCACTGAGCAGCGCGCTGCCCAAATCCATCAGCACCAGAATGCCATCGCCGTCGGCGACCGATTCAATAGCCTCCATGACCTTGACCGCGTCGGTGCCGATCGGGTGCTCCTCGTCATCCACGCCCGCCGCCAGCGCCAGCTTGCAGCCGTCGCCACGCATCATCTGCCGCGCCAACTGCTCAACGCCGCGCGCCAGCAACGCGCTGTGCGAAACCACCACGATATTAATCATCTCGCCTCCTGCTAACTGCCGGCGACCTCGGCCAGCGTTTTCATCATCAGCATCACCGAAGTGGCGCCGGGATCCTGGTGGCCGATGCTGCGCTCGCCCAGGTAACTGGCCCGCCCCTTGCGCGCCTGCATGGTGATGGTGCTCTCCACCGCCCGCTCGGCGCTGTCGGCGGCGCGCTGCAACGCCTCCGCCACGCTCAGGTTCTGCTGCGCGGACTGACCGAGGCTCACCACCACCGGCCACCAAACGTCGCACATGGTCTTGTCGCCCGGCTCCGCTTTGCCGCGCATCACCACGCCTTCAACCCCTTCCTGCATTACCTGATGCAGCTCCGTCAGATCCAGGCTTTGCTTGGCGTTCGCCGCCTGCGCCGCGCGGATGAAGAAGGTGCCGAACAGCGGGCCGCTCGCGCCGCCTACGCTCGACAGCAGCGTCATGCCGGTGTTTTTCAGGATAAAACCGATGTCTTTGTCCGCCACCGACGGCAGCTTTTCCACCACCTTATTGAAACCGCGGTTCATGTTCAGACCGTGGTCGGCATCGCCGATCTCGGTGTCCAGCTGGGTCAGAAAATCGCGCTCCCGGCTGAACACTTCGCCGCAACGCATCAGCCAATCGACGACCTGTTGTTTGGTCAACGCCATGATTCCTCCTCAGCAACCCCAACGCAGCGCAGGCGTTTTCACCGGCGCATCCCACAAGGACAACAGCTCGTCGTCCACGTTCAACAGCGTGATGGACACGCCTTGCATATCCAGCGAGGTGCAGTAAGCGCCCACCAGGTTGCGTTCGATGATGATGCCCGCCTCGGCGCAACGTTCCGCCAACCGATGGTACACACCGTACAGTTCGGACAGCGGCGTGGCACCCAGGTTGTTGACCAACGCGATCACCCGATCGCCGCGCGTCAGCGGCTGCTTGGTCTGCATCTCGTCGCGCCACTCGCCCTGCTGACGATCCCAGACGCGGATCGTGCGCTGATAGTGACCGTGGTCGATCAGCGTATGGAACATGTCATCCACCGCCGCGTTGAGCGTGGTGAACGGGCGGCGCGCAATACCCGGCTCGCCGTGAATGCCGACGCCGAACTCCATCTCGTTCTCCGCCAGGGTGAACGACGGCTTGCCGGCGGCCGGGACGGTACAGGCGCCCAGCGCAATGCCGATCGAATGCCCGTGGTTGTTGATGCGATGCCCCAGCGTCACCACGCTGTCCAGGTCGTCGCCGCGCGCCGCAGCGGCGCCCAACAGTTTCTCCATCAGCACGGTGTTGGCCACCCCGCGCCGCCCGGCGGTGAACAGGCTGTCTTTGACCGCCACGTCGTCATCCACCAGCACCGTCGCCACCGCGACGCCGCTGTCGTGCAGCAGCTCGGTGGCGGTTTCGAAGTTGAGCACGTCGCCGGTGTAGTTTTTAATCAGCAGCAATACGCCGGCGCCGCCGTCGATCGCCTGACCGCATTCGTACATTTTATCCGGCGTCGGCGAGGTGAAAATCTCGCCCGGACAGGCGCCGTCGAGCATCCCTTCACCGACGAAACCGCAGTGCATCGGCTCGTGGCCGCTGCCGCCGCCGGACAGGATCGCCACCTTGCCCGCCACCGGCGCGTCGGCGCGGGTCACGAACACCGGATCCGCGTGCACCAGCAGCTCGGGATGGGCTTCCGCCAGCCCCTGCAACTGCTCTTCCAACACCGACTCGACCTGATTGATCAGTTTTTTCACGATGGTTTCCTTTGTAAGAACAGGGGCGCGGCGCACCGCGCCCCAAGGGTATCAATGACGCTGCAGCCAGGCAGCGCCCAGCCGATCCGCCGTCAGGATCGCCGCCTGCACGCTGGCGGGGGTGACCTCGAACGGCATGTTGTGAATGGTTTCGCCGGCGGCGCAGCTGGCCTCGGCCACCGCCATCATCTTCGCCGTCGCATCGCCGGCGACGCCCATCTGCGCCAGCGTGATCGGCAAGCCGATGCTGTGGCAAAACGCCAGCACGGTCTCAATCTGCGCCATCGGGCTGTTCTGCAACACCAGCTGCGTCAGGGTGCCGAACGCCACTTTCTCGCCGTGATACAGGTGGTGGCACTCCTCCAGCACCGTGAAGCCGTTGTGAATGGCGTGCGCCGCCGCCAATCCGCTGCTCTCGAAGCCGATGCCGCTCAGGTAAGTATTGGCTTCGATGATGCGTTCCACCGCTTCCGTCACCACGCCGGCCTCGACCGCCAGTTTGGCCTTCACCCCTTCGGCCAGCAGCGTGTCATAACACAGCCGCGCCAGGCTGAGCGCCGCCAGCGTCGATTTGCCGCCGGCCATGCTGGTAGCCTGCGCGTCGAAGCAGGCCTGCGCCTCGAAATAGGTGGAGAGCGCGTCGCCCATGCCGGCCACCAGCAGGCGCACCGGCGCTTTGGCGATGATGGCGCTGTCCATCACCACCATGTCCGGGTTGCGCGGGTAAATCAGATATTCGGCGAATTCGCCCTGTTCGGTGTAGAGAACCGACAGCGCGCTGGTCGGCGCATCGGTAGAGGCGATGGTGGGGATGAGCACCACCGGCAGCTGTTGGTAGTGTGCGACGGCCTTGGCGGTGTCGAGCGTCTTGCCGCCGCCGACACCGATCACGCCGCGGCAACCGTGGGCCTGCAGCTCGCGGCCGAGCCGGTCTATCTCTTTACGGCAGCACTCGCCGTTGAAGCGGGCCGCATGATGCTTCACGCCGTGCTGCTGCAGGCTGCCCATCAGAGTGTCGCCCGCCAGTTGCATCACGAAGTCGTCAGCGATCACGAAATAGTGATCGGCGAGGGATTTGGCGTATTCGCCGACGGCAGCCAACGCATTGGCGCCCTGAATGTATTTGCCTGGTGACTGGATGATTCTCAACATAACCGGATCCTTGTAGGGAATTGGCGATGGTAACGTTCAGATATCAGGTGATGACGCGCCGACTTCGCCGCCGGCTTGTTGTTATGCTTCGACTATGAGCGCCTGCCGTCCGCCTGGCGAGCCTCGCGATTTTTGTTCCATTATGGAACATCATCATAGCGCTAACGTTTCATGATGAAACGCCAACGCGCGTTTTTTCGCCGTGAAAGCGAACTGGCGCACACCCCAACGTATAACTGCGTAAAGAGTGGCTTCTGCGGGCGTTTCAGCTTTAATTTTGACCATGTTTCCCCTATCCTTAGCGCCACTACTGGGAAAGGGCGAAAACAGCCCGCATGATGGGATTGATAACGATGAAACGGACAAAAAACATCAACCAAGAGACGTTCCGCAAATCCTGGCGCAGCTACCGTGTCGCGCCCGTGGCCTTGGCGATCAGCGCCGTCTTTATGCTGGCCGGCTGCGAGAAGAGCGATGAAACGGTCTCCCTGTATCAGAATGCCGATGACTGTTCGCGCGCCAACCCTTCGATGAGCGAGCAGTGCACCACCGCCTACAACAACGCCCTGAAAGAAGCGGCGAAAACCGCGCCTAAATACGCGACCCGCGAGGACTGCGTCGCCGAATTCGGCGAAGCGCAGTGCACTCAGGCGCCGGCCCCGGCGCAGGCCGGCATGGCGGCGGAATCGCAAAGCAGCGGCAGCTTCTGGATGCCGCTGATGGCGGGCTACATGATGGGCCGCCTGATGGGCGGTTCCGGCTTCGCGCAGCAGCCGCTGTTCACCTCCAAGAACGCCGCCAGCCCGGCGAACGGCAAATTTGTCGACGCCAGCGGCAAGAGCTACGGCCCGGCCACCGCCGGCGGCCGCACCATGACGGTGCCGAAAACCGCGATGGCGCCAAAGCCTGCGGTCACCAACACCGTGACCCGCGGCGGCTTCGGCGAGACCGTGGCCAAACAGACCAGCATGCAGCGCAGCAGCGCTACCTCCAACTCCAGCTCTCGCAGCATGGGCGGTTGATGCATGAAACGTATTGCCATTACCGAGCGCCCGGACTGGCGCGAAAAAGCGACCGAGTTCGGTTTCCGTTTCCACACCATGTACGGCGAGCCGTACTGGTGTGAAGACGCCTATTACCAGTTCACGCTGGCGCAGATTGAAGAGATCGAAAGCGCCACCGCCGAGCTGCACCAGATGTGCCTGCAGGTGGTGGAGAAAGTGGTCGCCAGCGACGAGCTGATGGCCAAGTTCTGCATCCCGAAACACACCTGGGAGTTCGTACGCAGCTCCTGGCGCACCAACCAGCCGTCGCTGTATTCGCGTCTCGATCTGGCCTACGACGGCGTCAACCCGCCGAAGCTGCTGGAGAACAACGCCGATACGCCGACCTCACTCTATGAGGCGGCCTTCTTCCAGTGGCTGTGGCTGGAAGACCAGATCAACGCCGGCAAGCTGGATCCGCAATCGGATCAGTACAACAGCCTGCAGGAGAAGCTGATCGAGCGTTTCGCCGAGCTGAAAGCGCACCACGGCTTCGGTCTGCTGCACCTGGCGTGCTGCCAGGACAGCGAAGAAGATCGCGGCACGGTGCAATATCTGCAGGACTGCGCGCAGGAAGCCGGTCTGCCGACCGAATTCCTGTTCATGGAAGACATTGGCCTTGGCGAGAAAGGCCAGTTCACCGATCTGCAGGATCAGGTGATCGGCAACCTGTTCAAGCTCTACCCGTGGGAGTTCATGCTGCGCGAGATGTTCTCCACCAAGCTGGAAGACGCCGGCGTGCGTTGGCTGGAGCCGGCCTGGAAGAGCATCATCTCCAACAAGGCGCTGCTGCCGCTGCTGTGGGAAATGTTCCCGAACCACCCTAACCTGCTGCCGGCTTATTTCGCGCAAGACGATCATCCGCCGATGGATCATTACGTCACCAAGCCGCTGTTCTCACGCGAAGGCGCCAATATCCAGATCGTCGAAAACGGTCAGGAAGTGGCGCGCGTCGATGGGCCGTACGGCGAAGAAGGCATGATCGTGCAGCAGTTCCATCCGCTGCCGAAGTTCGAAGACAGCTACACGCTGATCGGCAGCTGGCTGGTGAACGATCAACCTTGCGGTATCGGCCTGCGCGAAGATCGCGAACTGATCACGCAGGATCTGTCGCGCTTCTATCCGCACACCATCCTCGGCTGATCGCACCGCTGAAGGCAAAAACGCCAGTCAGAGACTGGCGTTTTTTCTTTATCCCACCTGTACCGACAGCATACTCAGCGCCCCCATTTCGATACCATCGATCGGCACGCTGATGGCCTCTTTTCCATCCCAACCGCCAAGCACATACAGCAACGGCAGATAGTGTTCCGGCGTCGGATTCGACAGCGCCGCCCCCTCATGGCGCATGAAATCCACCAGCGGATGGTTATCGCCCCGATAACGCAGGTTATCCCGGACAAAGTTATTGAATGATTCCGCCCACGGGTAGGCGCTGGTATCGCCCTGCCATTTCACCATGCGCAGGTTGTGCACCACGTTACCGCTGGCGACGATCATCACGCCCTCGTCCCGCAGCGCGGCGAGTTTGCGGCCCAGCTCATAGTGATAGGCCGCCGGCTGTGTGCCGTCGACGCTGAGCTGCACCACCGGAATATCAGCATCGGGATACATTTTGATCAATACGCCCCAGGTACCGTGATCCAATCCCCACTCGCCGAGATCCGCCGTTACCGGCACCGGCGCCAGGATTTGCTGCAGCTGCGCGGCCAGCGTGGGAGAGCCCGGCGCCGGATAGCGGGTATCAAACAGCGCCTGCGGGAACCCCCCGAAGTCGTGAATGGTTTTGGGTTTTTCCATCGCGGTGACCGCAGTGCCGCGGGTGTACCAATGCGCGGAAACCGCCACGATCGCCTTCGGGCGCGGCAATGACTCACCCAACGCACGCCATGCCCGGGTGTAGCGGTTGTCTTCCAGCACGTTCATCGGGCTACCATGGCCCAGGAACAGTGCCGGCATACGAGAGGTGTTCATAGGGGGATCCTTAGTTCAAATTGTGCTATGGCGTTACATTACGCGCTTTGCCGCAGCAACACAGCCGGATAACCGTGATGATGATCTTCAATAAATTTGAATTAAAAAGCGCAAAAATGCACCGACCAACAGAAAGTTAAAAAACACATACTTTTCAATTAATTAATAAATTCTGTGAATACCATGGCATTACTGCCACACAGATCTAATTTGTGAACAATTTATGTATTTTTTGTTAACGCAGTCGATACACTCCTCTTTCAGTCGACAGGGTGTTGGCAGCCCGTCGGCGCTACGGGAATCACGTCTCACCAAGGAGGAATTCATGTTCAGACCCACACTGGCAACCCGCCTGGCGCTTTCCATGACCTTGCTGGCCACCGCAACGGCAGCCGCCGGCGCGGCGGACAAAGCGCAGCTGACGCAGCGCGAAGACCCTTATTTCCTTCAGGCGCAAACTCAGCTGCAACAGCGGCTGAAGCAAACACCAAACACCAACCGCGCCAAAAACGTCATTCTGGTGGTCGGCGACGGCATGGGGTTTTCCACCGTGACCGCCGCTCGCATTTTTGAAGGGCAGCAGCGCGGCGTGGACGGCGAATCCAACGTGCTGGCCTGGGAAGCGTTCCCCTATCTGGCGGCGGCCAAAACCTATTCCGCCGACGCCCAAATCACCGACTCCGCGCCCAGCGCGGTGGCGATGACCACCGGTGTCAAAACCATCAACGATCTGATGGGCCTCAACCATACGGCCGCCCTCAACAATTGCGAAGACCAGCAAACCAAGACCGTCACCACGCTGTGGGAGATGGCCGCAACGCTCGGCATGTCCACCGGCGCCGTGACGACCGCGACCATTACCCACGCCACGCCGGGCGCCACCTATGCCCATATCGCCAACCGCGACTGGGAATCCGACGCCAAAATGCCGGCGGATGCTCTGGCCGCAGGCTGCCGCGACATCGCACGCCAGCTGGTGGAAATGAAATACGGCAACGGCCTGAACGTGGCGATGGGCGGTGGGCGCGCCAACTTCCTGCCCGACGGCGTGAGCGATCCGGAATACCCCGACAAGAAAGGCGCCAGAAAGGATGGCCGCGACCTGACGCAGGCCTGGCTGCAACGCTACGGCGAGCGTGGGCAATACGTATGGAATCAAGCGCAGTTCGACAAAATCGATCCGGCCAAAGTCGACCACCTGCTGGCCCTGTTCGAACCGTCGCACATGAACTTCGAGCACGATCGGCGGCAAGACGCGGCGGGAGAGCCTTCGCTGGCGGAAATGACCGGCAAGGCCATCGATATTTTGGCCAGGAATCCCGAAGGCTACCTGCTGTTGGTGGAGGGCGGACGCATCGATCACGGCAGCCATAACGGTAACGCCTACCGCACGCTGAGCGACGCGGCCGCGCTGAACGAAGCGGTGAAAACCATCGTCGACAAGGTCAATCTGGACGAGACCCTGGTGATCGTAACCGGCGATCACAGCCACACGCTGACCATTGCCGGCTATGCCAAGCGAGGCAATCCCATCCTCGGCATTTCCGTCGGCGTCGACGGCAAACCGCGGCTGGGCAGCGACGGCAAGCCTTACACCACCGCCGGCTTCGCCAACGGCCCCGGCGGCACAATCCCATTGACCGAGCGCCCGGCATTGACCATGGAGCAGGCCACTGCGCCCGACTTTATTCAGCCAGCGCTGGTGCCGCTGAAAAGTGAGACGCACGGCGGGGAAGATCTCGGCATCTACGCCATCGGCCCCTGGGCGCATCTGTTCCAGGGTACGGTAGAGGAGAACTACACCTTCCACGTGATGAATTACGCCAGCCGCATCGGCGAACGCCTGTCAAAACAGTAGCCACAAAAAAAAGCCGCGTTGAGCGGCTTTTTTTATCGTTGAAAGCGGCCGGCTATCAGCTGGCTTTTTTCTCGTGCGCCTGGCGGTAGGCCACCAGATCTTCGATGGTCAGCACCACCATGTCGTGCTGTTTGGCGAAGGTGATCACTTCCGGCGCATGCGCCATGCTGCCATCGTCGTTGGTCAGTTCACACAGCACGCCAGCAGGTTTGAAGCCGGCCATGGAGACCAGATCGATGGTCGCTTCGGTGTGACCGCGGCGGCTCAGCACGCCGCCCGGCTGCGCGCGCAGCGGGAATACGTGGCCCGGACGGTTCAGGTCGCTCGGCTTGGCGCTGTCTGCCACCGCCGCACGGATGGTGGTCAGGCGATCGGAAGCGGAAACCCCGGTAGTCACGCCCTGCGCCGCTTCGATGGTCACGGTGAAGGCGGTCTGGAACTGGCTGGAGTTGTTGGTCACCATCATCGGCAGCTCAAGCTGCTGACGGCGTTCTTCGGTGATGCACAGGCACACGATACCGCTGCCGTGGCGAATGGTCAGCGCCATCTGCTCAACGGTCATGGTTTCCGCGGCGAAGATCATATCACCTTCGTTTTCACGATTTTCATCATCGAGCACCATCACGCCGCGCCCGTTGCGCAGTGCGTCGATCGCGCGTTCAACGCGTTCTGTCGGCGTGCCGAAGTCTGAAAGTAGCGTCTGATTCATGGTAAAAAACCTCATTAAAAATTATGGATTACCAGAACCAGGGCGATCTTGAGGAGTAGCTAACAATAGCTAAAAAAATAACGCAAGCGGGCGCAAGCCCGGCAGATACCGTTACTCTCTCCCATCCGGACTATAACCGTCGGCCCCGGAATTACACCGGATCTGCTGACCTCTAACCGGCCTTTACAGGCTGGCTGAGCGCTCGCGGGCTTTCACCGTAGAAGGTGATTTACCGCCGGTGGGGACTTTCACCCCGCCCTGAGAATAAGCAGGATGACTATAACGCTAATGGGTAGGCAGGGCAATTGGCAAAAGCACAATTCGGCCACGCACGGCGAATGCGCTTAATGGTTTATCCGGCGGGCAACTCGCATTACACTAAGCGGCAGCTATTAAACTCTGAAAGGGATACGCCATGATTGACCCGAAAAAAATCGAACAAATCGCACGCCAGGTTCATGAGTCCATGCCTAAAGGCGTTCGTGAATTCGGGGAAGACGTTGAGAAAAAAATCCGTCAGGTACTGCAGTCGCAGCTTACCCGCCTGGATTTGGTTAACCGCGAAGAGTTCGACGTACAGACTCAGGTGCTGCTGCGCACCCGCGAGAAGCTGGCGCTGTTGGAACAGCGCATGGCCGAGCTGGAAAGTAAACTGAGCGCGGCGCCGGCGGCCAAACAGGAAGACGAGTAATTCCCGCCAAGGGCGCGCACCGCGCGCCCTTGTTCTTTACGTCGCCCGGCGTTAGCCGCGCCCGTCTTTGATCGCTTTGATGATGTTGGTGGTCGACAGGCCGTCTTCAAAGTTCAGCACTTTGACATCGCCGCCGTTGGCCCACACTTCCGCACTGCCGGCAATCTCTTCCGGTTTGTAATCACCGCCTTTCACCAGCAGATCCGGCAGAATGTCGGCAATCAGACGCTGCGGCGTGTCTTCTTCGAACGGCACCACCCAATCCACCGCTTCCAGCGCGCCCAGCACGATCATGCGATTCTCCAGCGCGTTGACCGGGCGTGTTTCCCCTTTCAAACGCTTGGTCGACGCATCGCTGTTCACCGCCACGATCAGGCGATCGCCCAGTTTGCGAGCGTTGGCCAGATAGGAAACGTGGCCGGCATGCAGAATGTCGAAGATGCCGTTGGTCATCACGACTTTCTCGCCGCGCTGGCGCGCCTGCGCCACGGCGTGTTTCAACTGCGCTTCGGTCATCACGCCAAAACCGGTTTCGGCACGGCCGCGCACCGCGTTTTCCAGCTCGATAGGCGACACGGTGGACGTACCGAGTTTGCCCACCACTACGCCGGCGGCGGCGTTGGCCAGGAAACAGGACTCTTCCAGCGAGTTGCCGGCGGCCAGCGAGGCGGCCAGCACGCCGATCACGGTGTCGCCGGCGCCGGTCACATCGAACACTTCCTGCGCCTGGGTCGGCAAGTGCAGCGGCTCAACGCCAGGCTGCAGCAGCGTCATGCCGTGCTCGGAACGGGTGACCAGCAGCGCCGACAGCTCGAAATCCGCCACCAGCTTCATGCCGCGTTCCACCAGTTCCGCCTCATCCTTGCAATGGCCCACCACCGCTTCAAATTCGGACAGGTTCGGCGTCAGCAGCGTCGCGCCGCGATAGCGTTCAAAATCAGAACCTTTCGGATCGATCAGCACCGGCACTTTGGCGGCGCGCGCCAATTGGATCATGCCCTGCACCTGGCTGAGCGCGCCCTTGGCGTAATCGGACAGCACCAGCGCGCCGATCTGCGGCAGCGCCTGCTGAATGCGCTCCAGCATCGGCTGCGGATCGACGTTGGAGAAGCCTTCTTCGAAGTCGAGACGGATCAGCTGCTGGTTACGCGACAGCACGCGCAGCTTGGTGATGGTCGGATGGGTCGGCACCGAGACGAAGTCGCAGCGCACGTTGACTTCATTCAGCTTGGCGCTCAGCGCCCGCGCCGCATCGTCGATGCCGGTCAGGCCCACCAGGCGGGACGTTGCCCCCAGCGAAGCGATGTTCATCGCCACGTTAGCCGCGCCGCCGGGACGCTCTTCGATGGTATCGACCTTGACCACCGGCACCGGGGCTTCCGGTGAAATGCGGCTGGTCGGCCCATACCAATAGCGATCCAACATGACGTCACCGACCACCAGCACACCGGCGCGGCGAAAATCAGGCAGCGTAACTTTCATCCGATAACTCCAAAAAAGAACAAAATTTTAGTGGCGCAGATATTACCACAGACCGCCGGAATACCCGCAAAAAGGTATTAATCCAGCCATTTGGCCCAGCTGACGCGCACCTGCTCACGCTCGGCGGCGAACTGCTCGCTGCCGACCTTGCCGGAATGCTCCTGCAGCGCCAGATGGTGGATCTCGTCGCGCATGGTGACATAGGCCTGGGTCAGCGCGCGCGCCTCCTCTTCCGGCATGATGTCGTAATTGGCCATCAGCTCGAAGATGCGCACGTTGTCCGACCAACGCGTCAGGCGCGGTTCGCCCGGCGCATAGCGTAAGACCAGATATTGGGCGATAAATTCGATGTCGGTAATGCCGCCCTCATCGGTTTTGATATCAAACAGATCGCGCTGTTTGTTGCCGAGATGGTTGCGCATCTTTTCGCGCATCTCGCGCACTTCACGCTTCAGCACCTCCGCATCGCGCGTTTTGCACAGGATCTCGCGCCGGATCGCGTCGAACTGCTGATGCAGCGCCGGATCGCCATGCACGATGCGCGCACGCACCAAGGCCTGATGCTCCCAGGTCCAGGCTTCGTTTTGCTGGTAGTCGGCGAACGCCTCGACGGTGCTGACCAGCATCCCCGCAGCGCCGGAAGGCCGCAGGCGCGCGTCCACTTCATACAGAATGCCGGAGGAGGTGCGGGTGCTGAACAGATGCATCACCCGCTGCGCCAACCGCAGATAGAACTGACGGCCGTCGATGCAGCGATCGCCGTCGGTCATCACCTCCGGCGGGCAATCCAACAGGAACACCAGATCGAGATCGGAACTGTAGCCCAGCTCCCAGCCGCCCAGCTTGCCGTAGCCGATCACCGCAAAGCCGCGCCCTTCGCGCTCCTGCAGATGGGTCGGTTGGCCGTAGCGCGCCACCATGTCGCTCCAGGCCTGTTGCACCACCGCGTCGATGATCGCCTCAGCCAGGTAAGTCAGGTGATCGCTCACTTTCATCACCGGCAGCGCCCCGGCGATATCCGCCGCGGCGATGCGCAGCTGCTGCGCCTGTTTGAATTGGCGCAGCGCCTCCAGCTTTTGCTCTTCGTCGTCTTCCGGCACCCGCAGCAGGTACTGACGCAGCTCGCTGCGATAGGCGTCCAGCGCCACCGGCTGATACAGCGTGGCCGGATCCAGCAGTTCGTCCAGCAACAGCGGGTAACGCGACAGTTGGTTGGCGACCATCGGCGACGCGGCGCACAGGCGGATCAGATGGCTGAGCGCCGCATGATACTCCACCAGCAGCTCGAGGTAGGTGGTGCGGGTGACGATGCTCAGCAGCAGCTGCGCCAGCCGCACCAGCGCGGTCGGCGCGTCCTGCCGCGGGCACACCTCCGCCAGCAGGCGCGGCATCAGCTGATCGAGCACGTCGCGGCCGCGCGGGCCGATGGTGCGCTTGTCGACGTCATGGCGGAAATCGGCGATGGTGCGCAGCATCTGTCGGCGCCCCTCTTCATCGAGGTGCGGCGTCAGCGGCGCCAGCTCGTTCTCCTCCAGCGCGTCCTGCCACAGGCTGTGGTAGTGCTGATAGTCGGGATCTTCGCCGACATCCGGACTATCGTCGCCGATCAGGTCGTCGAACACCGCACGCACCGCCTGCATATGTGCGTCCAACGCCGCCATCAGCGCCGCCCAATCCGCCAGCCCCATGCCGTAAGCCAGCCGCGCCTGATCGAGCACATCCTGCGGCAACGTCTGGGTTTGCTGATCGCCGATCGCCTGCAGCAGGTTCTCCAACCGCCGCAGGAACAGGTAAGCGGCGCTCAGCGCCCGCACCTGCTCGTTCTCCAGCAGCCCCAGTTCTCCCACCGCCTGCAGCGTCGGCAGCAGCGAACGCCCCTGCAGCGCCGGCTCGCGGCCGCCGCGGATCAGTTGAAACACCTGAGTGATAAACTCGATTTCGCGAATGCCGCCGGCGCCCAGCTTGATGTTATCCTTCAGGCCCCGCCGCCGCACTTCACGGGCGATCATGCCCTTCATGTTGCGCAATGATTGAATGACGCTGAAATCGATATAGCGACGGAACACGAACGGCCGCAGGGTTTTGCGCAGCTCCTGGCTGTAAGCGTCTTCCGCCCCGCCCATCAGGCGCGCCTTCACCATCGCATAACGTTCCCAGTCGCGCCCCTGCTCCTGGTAGTAATCCTCCAGCGCCGCAAAGCTCATCACCAGCGGGCCGCTGTCGCCGAACGGCCGCAGCCGCATATCCACGCGATAGACGAAGCCGTCGATGGTCTGCTGATCCAGCGCTTTGATCAGCCGCTGGCCGAGGCGGGTGAAGAACTGGGCATTGTCCAGCTCGCGCCGCCCGCCCTGGGTTTGGCCGTTTTCCGGGTAGGCGAAGATCAGATCGATATCCGACGAGAAGTTCAGCTCGCCGCCGCCCAGCTTGCCCATGCCGAGGATCAGCAGCGGCTGTGGTTCGCCGGCGGCGTTGCACGGCGTGCCCCACTCGCGGCAACAGGTTTGGTACAGCCAGTCGCGCGCGCTGACGATCAGCGTTTCCGCCAATCCGCTCAGCTGCAGCAGCGTTTCTTCGGTCGAACACAGCCCCTGCGCCTGCGCCCAGGCGATGCGCACCAGCGTTTCGCGGCGAAACAGACGCAGCGTGCGCATCAGCTGCGCTTCATCGCGCACCTCTTCCAGTTCGTCCTGCAGCCAGGCGGCGTAGTGTTGCCACTCGCCGGGCGCCGGCGGCTGTTCGCGCAGCGTCGCCAACCAGGCCGGCTGGGCGAGAAGCGCGTCGCTGACGAAATCGCTCGACGCCAGCACCCACTGCTCTTGCTCGCTAAAGGCGCAGTCTGCGCCGTGAACTTCCTGAAAACGCTGCACAACCTGCTGTGCCTGAGCCTGCAACGCGGCTGAAAGTGGCGACATAGTGTATGACCCGTTCTGCGGCCCACGGCTGGCGGGCCGGCTGGATTAACGAAGCGCGCCGTTTAACCAGAATGGCGCATGCGATAAGGCCTGTTTGCGGCTGGCTTCATACCAGCCCTGGCGGCGCTCGCTCAGCGCCGCCTGCAGCTCGCGCCAGGCGTCGATATAAGGCCCGGTCTGCTCGTCGGGGTAGGCGCCCGACAACAGGATCAGCGCCGCAATCTGACGCGTCAGGCGCGGCAATTGTTCCTGATATTCATCTTCGTTCAGCGTACGGCTGAAGGCTTCTTTCAGCTCGGCGCCGCTGCGCCCCAGCATGATATCGCTGAAGCGTTTGAAAGAACCGTCCAGCTTGGCCTGCGCTTTGGCGTCGATAAACGGCCGCCAGGCGCCGCTCACCAGCCATGATGTGAGTGCCAACTTACATTGTAGGTAAGCGGCGCTATAGCACAGGCTCTCGGGTTGCGCGGCTTTGTCCGCCAACAGCGGTTCGAGCTCGGCCAGGCGGGCGCGCAGATCGGCGCTGGCCTTGCGCGGCACCAGGCCGCCGAAGATCACCAACGCCTGGCGGATCGTGCCGACCGCCTCGATGACCGCAGCGCGCGCCTGCGCATCGCCGCGCAGCCACAGCTCTTCATGATACTGCCAGTGGCTGAGCGCCAGCTCGAAGGCGGCGATCATTCCCTGCTCCACGGTCGCCTTCGCCGCCGGCTTCAGCACCCGCAGCGGGCGCACCTCGCGCGGTGGATTACCCTGCGCCAGATGGTAGCCGCGCGCCGCCTTACTCAGGCTGCCCTGCCGCAGCCCGCCATGCGCCGCCAGCTCGCCGGCCAACGCCAGCAGATCGGCGGTGTTGCCGTTCAGCAGCTCCAGTTCGATCTCGCTCAGGGCTTCGCTGAGATCGCCGGCGCGCACCTCCCCCTGATCCAGGCCAATCTCGATCTCGCTTTGGCCGTAAGTAACCACCCACTTTTCACGCGCGAAGTCGGTACGGAACAGCGGCTGCAACGCCTGCTGCAGCGCCGTGATATCGCAATCCTGCGGCCAGATGTCGGCAGGGAACTGCGCCAACGCCAGCTGCGGCTCGGCGATAGCGACGTTGTATTCCGGGCGCTGATGCAGGCCGGCCACCACTTTACCGGCGGTTTTGATGGTCATTTCATAGCGATCGTCAAAACCGCGAATGCGCAGCCCCATATCATGACTGCGCAAGAAGTTGTCGGCCGTTTCGAAGTAAATGTTGGTCAGCTTTTGCGGCGCGGAATACTGATGCGGCCAGGCGGCGAGCCATTGCGGCAACGCGGCCACCGCTTCTGGCGCGGCAATGAATTTCAGTTCAATTTCAACGGTCATAATTCTTTAACACCAATAAGTTACGCATTCACGTCTGTTTCAGCGCGGCGCGCTCGGCCCGCCGCATGCTGCCCAATGACGCACAGTTGCCATTATCTTACCGCGATTTCCGGCGCCTTAACCCTGCTGACTGTAGAAAAAACCTGTTACGTTATAAAACGCTGCGCAACTCACAGAATCAGCCACAGTAAGATAGTTCTCATTCCGGTTTTGGCGTTGCGTCGTCAGACTGAACGCTCTACTATCGTTCCATAAATTCACCCAGAAACGATGAACTAATGCAGAAATTACGCCTGATTTGCCTTGCCGCGCTGAGCTTCAGCATCACTTGGGCCGCACATGCCGAAGATAAACGCTATATCTCCGATGAGTTAAGCACTTACGTCCATAGCGGCCCAGGTAATCAGTACCGTATTGTCGGCACTCTGAACGCCGGTGAAGAAGTCACCCTGCTGAGCGTCAACGACAGCACCAACTACGGCCAAATCCGCGATCCGAAAGGCCGCACCACCTGGATCCCGCTCGATCAGCTCAGCCAGACGCCAAGCCTGCGCACCCGCGTGCCGGAGCTGGAACAACAGGTGAAAACCCTGACCGACAAGCTGGCCAACATCGATAACACCTGGAACCAGCGCACCTCGGAAATGCAGGAAAAAGTCGCGGGCAGCGACAGCACCATCAGCAGCCTGCAGAAGGAAAACCAGGATCTGAAAAACCAGCTGGTGGTCGCGCAGAAGAAGGTGAACGCCGTTAACCTGCAGCTCGACGACAAACAGCGCACCATTATCCTGCAGTGGTTCATGTACGGCGGCGGCGTCGCCGGCGTCGGTTTGCTGCTGGGCCTACTGTTGCCGCACCTGATCCCACGCCGCAAAAACAACAATCGCTGGATGAACTGATCTCAGTATCGTTCAGTTTGAGTATGGGCGCCTGCGGGCGCCCTTTTCATTGGTGCCGACATCCCACGGCCAATTCATGTAATCTGATAGACAGAGCCTTACACGATATTCAGGAGTCAACAGTGCAGATTTATCTGGTCGGCGGCGCCGTTCGCGACAGCCTGCTCAACATTCCGGTGGTCGATCATGATTGGGTGGTGGTGGGCGCCACGCCGGCAGAGCTGCTGGCGTTGGGTTACCAGCAGGTCGGCAAAGATTTTCCGGTGTTCCTCAATCCCGAGACTCACGAGGAGTATGCGCTGGCGCGCACCGAGCGCAAATCCGGCCAGGGATACACCGGCTTTACCTGCTATGCCGCGCCGGACGTGACGCTGGAAGAAGATCTGCTGCGGCGCGATCTGACCCTCAACGCCATCGCCCGTTCCGCCGAGGGGGAGCTGATTGACCCTTATGGCGGCGTGGCCGATCTGCAGGCGCGCGTGCTGCGCCACGTTTCCGACGCTTTCGGCGAAGATCCGCTGCGCGTACTGCGCGTGGCGCGCTTCAATGCCCGCTTCGCCCATCTGGGTTTTCGCATCGCCGACGAAACGCTGGCTTTGATGCGCCAGATGGCGCACAGCGGTGAACTGGCCGCGCTGACCGCCGAACGCGTCTGGAAGGAAACCGAAAAGGCGCTGCAGAGCCAGAGCCCGCAGGTCTATTTTCAGGTCCTGCGCGACTGCGGGGCGCTGGCGGTGCTGTTCCCGGAAATCGACGCGCTGTTCGGCGTGCCGGCCCCCGCCAAGTGGCACCCGGAGATCGATACCGGCGTACATACGCTGATGGCGCTGGCGATCGCCGCCCGCCTCACTCCCGAGGTGGACGTGCGCTTCGCCACCCTGTGTCATGACCTCGGCAAGGGCTTGACGCCAAAAGAGTTCTGGCCGCATCACCACGGCCACGGCCCGGCGGGCGTGCGGCTGGTCGAAGCGCTGTGCCAACGGCTACGGGTGCCCAACCCAGTGCGCGATCTGAGCAAGCTGGTGGCGGAGTACCATGATTTGATCCACACCGTGAACAAGCTGCGGCCGGAGACCCTGTTGAAGTTGTTCGACGCCATCGACGTCTGGCGCAAGCCGCAGCGGCTGGAGCAGATGATCCTGACCAGCGAAGCGGACGCGCGCGGCCGCACCGGCTTTGAGGAGAACCCTTATCCGCAGGGCGACTATCTGCGCCAGGCGTATCAGGTAGCGAACGCGGTATCGATCAAAGAGGTGGTGGCCAGCGGGCTGCAGGGTACCGCGATCCGCGACGAGCTCAAACGCCGCCGCCAACAGGCGCTGGCCGAGTGGAAGCGCAGCCAAACCATCATCAACGATCAGGCATAAAAAAACCCCGCTGAGCGGGGTTTTTCCTGGCATAGAGGCTTACAGGAACACCATGTAAACCACGGCCGCCACGATAAAACGGTAGATGGCGAACGGCACAAACGAGATGCGTTTGATCAGCGACAGGAAGGTCTTGATCGCAATCAGCGCCACCACGAAGGCGGTGATGAAACCGACGGCGAACATCGGCAGATCGCCCCAGGTCAGGAAGTGCAGGCTCTTGTACAGATCCAGGCCGCTGGCGCCGATCATCATCGGCACCGCCAGGATGAAGGAGAACTCGGAGGCCGCATAGCGGTTCACGCCCACCAGCATGCCGCCGGCGATGGTGGAACCCGAACGGGAGAAGCCCGGCCACAGCGCCAGACACTGGAAGCAGCCGATCATGAACGCCTGGCGGTAGGTGATGTCATCCAGCCCTTCCGCGCTCGGTTTCTTCGGCTTCAACCATTCCGCCGCCAGCAGCAGCAGGCCGCCGACCACCAACGCGTACATCACGTTTTTCGGCGCAAACAGCGACTTGATGAAATCATGGAAGGCCAGGCCCAGCACCACCGCCGGGATCATCGCCAGCAGGATGTGCCCCAGCTTCAACTGACCGCTGGTTTTGCCTTCATGCTCCACCGGCTTGCCGCCGAAATGAATGCCGATCAGGCCGAACAACCGGCGCCAGAACATCACCACCACGGCCAGGATTGACCCCAGCTGGATAATCACTTCAAAGGTTTTGGCTTTGTCGCCGGTAAAGCCCAGCCACTCGCCGACGATGATCATATGCCCGGTGGAAGACACCGGCAGAAACTCGGTTAATCCCTCGACAACCCCAAGAACAAACGCAATAAACAATGAATGCATGTCTGCCATGTGCTTCGCTCACCCCATAAAATAACGGCTATCACATAAAAAAGCGGCAATGTTTAAAGACAATGCCGCTAAAACAATTCTCAGGATTAAGACCAGGTTAACGGCCTTTCGTTGCAAGCAAATGACATAAAATCATGCGGGACGAGTGCCGCGCTCAATGATCACGCCGACCCGGCTGGCATGTGCTACAGCGCCCGGTTTGCTGACCTTAATACGGACCCAGGGGGAATTGAAGCGCTGAAGCAAAATTTCAGATATTTCCTCCGCCACTCGTTCCACCAGCGCAAAACGGTTCGACTCCACGTGCTGGATCACGGCGTCGCTGACGTCGGCATAGCTCAGACAGTCAGTTACGTCGTCGCTGGCGGCGGCCGGCCGGTTATCCCAGCCCATTTCGATATCGAACACCAGCTTCTGACGAATGCCCTGTTCCCACTCATAAACGCCAATGGTGGTAATTACGGTAAGCTCTTCAATAAATACGATATCCATCACGTCATTCTCTGTTTTTGGCCTTGCCGGATACCACTTCCAGCGGAATGTGCGTATTATCCATAGATGTTGCGAGTAAAACGACCATTATTAAACGGAACCGCGTTATGAGTGCTACCGCGCTTGGCATGATTATCTTCGCGTATCTGTGCGGCTCGATTTCCAGTGCGATCCTGGTTTGCCGGATCGCCAGGCTGCCGGATCCGCGTGAGCATGGCTCAGGAAATCCCGGGGCGACCAACGTCCTGCGCATCGGCGGCCGGCTGGCGGCGGCGGCGGTGCTGGTGTTCGATATTCTGAAAGGGATGTTGCCGGTCTGGCTGGCCTATAAACTCGATGTGCCGCCGCTGTACCTCGGCCTGACGGCGATCGCCGCCTGTCTGGGGCACATCTATCCGGTGTTCTTCCACTTCCGCGGCGGCAAAGGCGTGGCGACGGCGTTTGGCGCCATCGCGCCTATCGGTTGGGATCTGACCGGCCTGATGACCGGCACCTGGCTGCTGACGGTGCTGCTCAGCGGCTACTCTTCGCTCGGCGCCATCGTCAGCGCGCTGATCGCCCCGTTCTACGTCTGGTGGTTCAAACCGCAGTTCACCTTCCCGGTAGCGATGCTCTCCTGTCTGATCCTGATGCGGCATCACGACAATATCCAGCGCCTGTGGCGCGGTCAGGAAGGCAAGATTTGGGGCAAGTTCCGCAAGAAGAAAAACGCGGCGGATAACGGCGACCAGCCGAAAGACGAATAGCAGAAGGGCCGGATGATCCGGCCCTTTGTTTTATACCGCAGGCAGTTCCGCCAGCGGCCAGCGCGGCCGCACCGAAACGCTCAGCTCCGGGTTGGCGCCGCTCTTCAGGCGCACCATGCCGGCATAGGCGATCATCGCGCCGTTGTCGGTGCAAAATTCCGGACGGGCATAGAACACTTCCCCGCCGCGCTTGTGCATCATCTCCGCCAGTTTGGCGCGCAGCGTGCGGTTAGCGCTCACGCCACCGGCCATCACCAGCCGTTTGAAACCGGTCTGCTCCAGCGCGCGCTTGCATTTGATCGCCAACGTATCCACCACCGCATCCTCGAAGGCGCGGGCGATGTCGGCGCGCGTCTGATCGTCGTCGCCGTTGGAGCGAATGGTGTTGGCGGCGAAGGTTTTCAGGCCGGAGAAGCTGAAGTCCAGCCCCGGGCGATCGGTCATCGGCCGCGGGAAGGTGAAACGCCCCGCCGTGCCCTGCTGCGCCATCTTCGACAGCATCGGCCCGCCGGGGTAATCCAGGCCGAGCAGCTTGGCGGTTTTGTCGAACGCTTCACCGGCGGCGTCGTCGATCGATTCGCCCAGCAGTTCATACTCACCAATGCCGGTGACACTGATCAGCTGAGTGTGGCCGCCGGAGACCAGCAGCGCGACGAACGGGAACGCCGGCGGGTTATCTTCCAGCATCGGCGCCAGCAGGTGGCCTTCCATATGGTGCACCGGCACCGCCGGCACGTTCCAGGCGAACGCCAGCGCGCGCCCGACGGTAGCGCCGACCAGCAGCGCCCCCACCAGGCCCGGCCCGGCGGTATAAGCCACGCCGTCGATGTCGGCCGGGGTCAGGTTGGCCTCTTTCAGCGCCGCCTGAATCAGCGGCACGGTTTTGCGCACGTGATCGCGGGAAGCCAGTTCCGGCACCACGCCGCCGTAGTCGGCGTGCAGCTTCACCTGGCTGTATAATTGGTTGGCCAACAAACCGGTTTGATCGTCATACACTGCAATTCCGGTTTCATCGCAGGACGTTTCTATACCCAGTACTCGCATTACATTTCCCATCATTCACGTGCGGCCGCCAGTCTACCACATTCCGCCGCATTTACCGCCGGTGCAGCGCATCTTGTCACCGGCTCGCGCCTATGTCGATGATTCATCCAGAAAATGCCCGCGCGATTAAACACGAGCATTTTTTTCTGATTAGTCTATAATCAGCGCCCGGTGCAAAATTGCGCACGTTGCGGCAGAGCGACGCGGGTTTCAATTTGCGGTGATGCTTTACAAAGCAGCATCCATTGGAGTAAAATTCCGCACCATTTTGAAAAGGCTGGCGCTTGGCCAGCAGCAAACCGAATTTTATTGAGGTGAGAGGCACATGCCGGTAATTAAAGTACGTGAAAACGAGCCATTTGACGTTGCTCTGCGTCGTTTCAAACGCTCTTGCGAAAAAGCGGGTGTTTTAGCTGAAGTTCGTCGTCGTGAGTTTTATGAAAAACCAACTACCGAACGTAAACGCGCTAAAGCTTCTGCTGTGAAACGTCACGCGAAGAAACTGGCTCGCGAAAACGCACGCCGCACTCGTCTGTATTAATTCTTCGGGGGCAACCCCACCGCGTGAATTTCTGATTTTCAAAATCGCGCAGACCGAGTAGTTGCATACGAAGGCCGTGCTTTCCGAAAGGAATGCGCGGCTTGTTCTCGTTTATAGGCTAATGAAGTAAGGGCTTATGGCTGGACGAATTCCGCGCGTATTTATCAATGACTTGCTGGCTCGCACCGACATCGTCGATTTGATCGACGCCCGCGTGAAGCTCAAGAAGCAAGGCAAGAACTACCACGCGTGCTGTCCGTTCCACCACGAAAAGACGCCTTCATTTACCGTTAATGGCGAAAAGCAGTTTTATCACTGTTTTGGATGTGGTGCGCACGGCAACGCCGTCGACTTTTTGATGAATTACGACCGACTCGAGTTTGTCGAAACCATCGAAGAGCTGGCGACCATGCACGGGCTGGAAGTGCCTTACGAAGCAGGCACCGGGCCAACCCAGATCGAACGCCATCAGCGCCAGAGCCTGTACCAACTGATGGAACAGCTCAGCGCGTTCTATCAACAGTCACTGCAGCAGTCCTCCGGGGCGCCGGCGCGCAACTATTTGCAGCAGCGCGGATTAAGTGACGACGTTATTCGCCATTTCGCCATCGGCTTCGCGCCGGCGGGATGGGACAACGCCCTGAAGCGTTTCGGCCGCGACGCCGACTCGCGCCGCGCATTGAACGATGCCGGCATGCTGGTGACTAACGATCAGGGGCGTTCGTACGACCGTTTCCGCGAACGGGTGATGTTCCCCATCCGCGACAAGCGCGGGCGCGTGATCGCCTTCGGCGGCCGCGTATTGGGCGACGGCATGCCGAAGTACCTGAACTCGCCGGAAACCGAAGTTTTCCATAAGGGCCGCCAGCTGTACGGCCTGTATGAAGCACAGCAGAACCACCCTACCCTGCAGCGGCTGCTGGTGGTGGAAGGGTATATGGACGTGGTGGCGTTGGCGCAATTCGGCATCGATTATGCCGTCGCCTCGCTCGGAACCTCGACGACAGCTGAACACATTCAGCTGCTGTTCCGCGCCACCGACAACGTCGTCTGCTGTTACGACGGCGACCGCGCCGGCCGTGAAGCGGCCTGGCGAGCGCTGGAAACCGCGCTGCCGTACCTGAATGACGGGCGCCAGCTGCGGTTCATGTTTTTGCCCGACGGCGAAGACCCGGACACGCTGGTGCGCAAAGAAGGCAAAGAAGCCTTCGAACAACGAATGGAGCAGGCGCAACCGCTGTCCACGTTCCTGTTCGAAAGCCTGCTACCGCAGGTGGATCTGAGCAGCCCGGACGGGCGCGCCAAGCTGAGCACGCTGGCGCTGCCGCTGATTACTCAGGTGCCGGGCGAAACGTTGCGCTTGTACCTGCGTCAGGAGCTCGGCAACAAGCTGGGGCTGCTGGACGACAGCCAGCTCGACAAGCTGATGCCCAAGCAGGCTGAAAATGCGAATCCTTATCAGGCGCCCCAGCTAAAACGCACAACCATGCGTATACTGATAGGGTTACTGGTGCAAAATCCGCAGTTGGCTACACTTATCCCTTCGCTGGAAGGGTTGGAGCAGACCAAACAGGCGGGATTGCCGCTGTTCGTCGAACTGGTGCAGACCTGTTTGGCGCAGCCGGGCCTGACTACCGGGCAATTGCTGGAGCTGTATCGCGACAACAAATTCAGCCAGCAGCTTGAAACCTTGGCGACATGGAACCATATGATCGTTGAGGACATGGTCGAACAGACCTTTTTGGATACGTTGGCCAGCCTGTACGACTCGGTGCTCGAGCAACGGCTGGAAACGCTGATCGCCCAGGCCAGAACGCGCGGCCTGAGCCCGGAGGAACGTGAAGAAGTCCGTTCTCTCAACCAGGTTTTAGCGAAGAAAAACTGAATACCAAACGGCTTAAGTGCCGATAATTGCGAGGGCAGAGCCCTGCACAGTGCCGCCATAGTGGGCCGCGGCGATAACGAAAACGCCCCAAATGCTATTGTTGGCGGTTTCGCCGACCGACACCAACCTAAATACTCTGAAGTGTGGATACCGTCTTATGGAGCAAAACCCGCAGTCACAGCTGAAGCTACTTGTCACCCGTGGTAAGGAGCAAGGCTATCTGACCTATGCTGAGGTCAATGACCATCTGCCGGAAGATATCGTCGACTCCGATCAGATCGAAGACATCATCCAGATGATTAACGACATGGGCATCCAGGTGATGGAAGAAGCACCGGACGCCGATGACCTGCTGCTCGCCGAAAACTCGAACAGCACGGACGAAGATGCGGAAGAAGCCGCCGCACAGGTTCTGTCCAGCGTGGAATCCGAAATCGGCCGCACCACCGACCCGGTGCGCATGTACATGCGCGAAATGGGTACCGTCGAACTGCTGACGCGCGAAGGCGAAATCGACATCGCCAAGCGCATCGAAGACGGCATCAACCAGGTTCAGTGCTCGGTTGCCGAATACCCGGAAGCCATCACCTATCTGCTTGAGCAGTACGATCGTGTCGAAGCGGGCGAAGCGCGCCTGTCCGACCTGATCACCGGCTTCGTCGATCCTAACGCGGAAGAGGACATCGCCCCAACCGCCACCCACATCGGTTCTGAACTGTCGAGCGAAGAGCAAGACGACGACGACGAAGATGAGGACGCCGAAGACGACGATACCGAAGACGACAACAGCATCGATCCTGAGCTGGCGCGTCAGAAGTTCGCCGAGCTGCGCGATCAGTACGAAGCAACCCGTCAGATGATCAAGAAAAACGGCCGCAGCCATGCCAGCGCCGCGGACGAGATCCTGAAGCTGTCTGAAGTGTTCAAGCAGTTCCGCCTGGTGCCGAAACAGTTCGACTTCCTGGTCAACAGCATGCGCACCATGATGGACCGCGTTCGCACCCAGGAACGCATCATCATGAAGCTGTGCGTTGAACAGTGCAAAATGCCGAAGAAAAACTTCGTCACCCTGTTCGCCGGCAACGAAACCAGCGATTCCTGGTTTGAAGCCGCGCTGGCGATGGCCAAGCCATGGTCGGAAAAGCTGAAAGACGTTGCTGAAGACGTGCAGCGCAGCCTGCAGAAACTGCGTCAGATTGAAGAAGAAACCGGCCTGACCATCGAGCAGGTCAAAGACATCAACCGTCGCATGTCGATCGGTGAAGCGAAAGCTCGCCGCGCGAAGAAAGAGATGGTTGAGGCCAACCTGCGTCTGGTTATTTCTATCGCCAAGAAATACACCAACCGCGGCCTGCAGTTCCTGGATCTGATCCAGGAAGGCAACATCGGCCTGATGAAAGCGGTAGACAAGTTCGAATACCGCCGCGGTTACAAGTTCTCGACGTACGCCACCTGGTGGATCCGTCAGGCTATCACCCGCTCCATCGCCGACCAGGCGCGCACCATCCGTATTCCGGTGCATATGATTGAGACCATTAACAAGCTCAACCGTATTTCGCGCCAGATGCTGCAAGAGATGGGCCGCGAGCCGACGCCGGAAGAGCTGGCCGAGCGCATGCTGATGCCGGAAGACAAGATCCGCAAGGTGCTGAAGATCGCCAAAGAGCCAATCTCGATGGAAACACCGATCGGCGACGACGAAGATTCGCATCTAGGCGACTTCATCGAGGATACCACCCTCGAGCTGCCGCTGGACTCCGCGACCTCGGAAAGCCTGCGTTCCGCCACCCACGACGTGCTGGCCGGCCTGACCGCGCGCGAAGCGAAAGTGCTGCGCATGCGTTTCGGTATCGACATGAACACCGACCACACGCTGGAAGAGGTAGGCAAGCAGTTTGACGTTACCCGTGAGCGTATTCGTCAGATCGAAGCCAAGGCGCTGCGCAAGCTGCGTCACCCAAGCCGCTCCGAAGTGTTGCGCAGCTTCCTGGACGACTAAGTCCGGCTGCCGCATCAAAAACAAAAAACCCCGGCCTGCCGGGGTTTTTTTATGCCTCAGAACATGCTCTTGCCACTGGCGGTCTTCTCCGGCACCGGCTGCGTCACGTCCCAGTGCTCGACGATTTTTCCGGCGCTGTCGAGACGGAAGATATCGACGATCGCCGCCGTCTTGCCGGCCTCGCGTCCGCTGACCTCCACATGCAGGATCACGTAGTCGCCGTCGACGAACGCCTGTTTAATCTCGCTGTGCGAGTTGGGGTAACGCGTTTTCAGCAGCTCGACAAATTGACGAAATCCCTCCACGCCGTCTTGGGCATTGGGGTTATGCTGCTTGTACTGCTCACCCAAAAACGGCCGCGCCGCCGCAAAATCCTTGTTGTTGAGCCCCTGCCGATAAAACTCCAGCACGTTCTGCTGGTTGCGCACTTCCTGCGGCGAATGCCCCGCCTGCGCGGCGCCGGTCACCAACAGCAGCGCCATCAAACAGCCTTTCATCATCGATGTCATCGCACACTCCCTTATGTCATTGCAGCGCCAGGAACAGCTCACGATAGCTGGCGGTAAGCTGCTCCAGCGTGGCGCGGTTCAATCCGCTGGGGTTGGGCAATACCCACACCTCGGTTTCCCCCAGCATCATCACCTGCTTGCCCCAGGGCGCGTTTTTCACCTCGAAGGCGGTGGTGAACGCCTGCTTGCCCAGAATCGCCAGCGCACGCGGCTGATAGCGCAGGATCTTCTCTTGCAGCGCCTCGCCACCGCTGCGCAGCTCATCGCGCGACAGCTCGCTGGCTGCCACCGTCGGGCGCGCCACCAGTGCGGTAATGCCGCAGCCGTTGTCCTTCAGCTGTTGCCACTGCTCCGGCGCCAGCTGGCTCGCGGTAAAGCCGGCCTGATGGATCACCTTCCAGAAGCGGTTGCTGCCGTTGGCGAAAGGATAGCCCTGATGGGCGGAAGAAAGGCCGGGATTGATGCCGCAAAACACCACCCGCAGGTTGGGCGCCAGAAGTTCCATGAGTATCGTGAGTCCATTGCAGGGATTTACTGCGGTTATCGCAAAATCCGCCAGCAATTACAACAGGCTAGAACTGCGCAGAAAAGCAACATACGGGCGGGTAACAGTAGACCGATGCTTAAGGATTCCCTATAATCTCGCGGCTTGGCCCCTTAGCTCAGTGGTTAGAGCAGGCGACTCATAATCGCTTGGTCGTTGGTTCAAACCCAACAGGGGCCACCAAATTATCAAGGGGTTACGTTCACAGCGTAGCCCCTTAGTTTTTTCTGCGGCGCAACCAGGCATTCGCCTCTTTTGGCAACCGAACGCAAATTTCATTCGCTTCCCTGCAGCCTCTTACCGTGACTTAGCATCGTCACAAGCCTCTCGGTTTTGCTCATCGAATGCGGTTCTGGCCGCATCAATGTCGGCAATATGTTCATTCGCCCAGGTTCCCAACGCGATGACCGGCACCGTCAATGAGCAACCGAGCGGCGTCAATTCATATTCGACATGCGGCGGCATGACGGCAATAACCGTCCGCTTGACCAATCCGTCCCGCTCCATACTGCGCAGGCACAGCGTCAACATCCGCTGAGATATCCCATTGATTGTACGTTTTATTTCAGTAAATCTGCGCGGCCCGTTCGCCAAGAACATAATGATCAGGACACTCCATTTTTCACCAACGCGCGCCAATACCTGACTGATCTTTTGGCAGTCAGCATGTCTTAAATCTCGAGGTTGATTAGTCACATTCATGATACCGGGTTCTCCTAATGTGCCTTATTGTCTGCCATTTTAGGACATGGTTATATTGTTATCCCTAGTTACCATTTTATACCTAAGGATCTCTCTATGACACTGCTTCATGTCGACTCCAGCATTCTCAACGAGCAGTCGGTTAGCCGCCAGCTCACGGCGGCGATCGTCAAACATCTGTCTGCGGCTAAGCCAGACGCCAGGCTCATTCATACCGACCTTGCCGCCGACCCGATTAACCACCTTTCCAGCGCCGAATTTCTGGCCCTGCAGGGCGTGGAACCTCAAGACGAGCACGTCAAACAGGCCGTTGCCCGTAACGCCAAACTCGTCGACGACTTCCTTGCCGCCGATATCATCATCGTCGGCGCCCCTATGTATAACTTCACGCTGCCTACTCAGCTGCGCGCCTGGCTTGATCGGCTCGCGGTACCCGGCAAGACGTTCCGCTACGCGGAAAACGGCGCGGAAGGGCTGGCCAAGGACAAACGCGTTATCGTTGCCTCCACCCGCGGCGGTCTGTATGGCGAAGGCGCGCCGTCGGCCTTTCTCGACCATCAGGAAACCTATCTGCGCAGCTTCTTCGGTTTCCTTGGCATTACGGACATCACCTTCATTCGAGCTGAGGGACTGGCGCTCGGCCCGGAAAATCGCACGGCCGCCATCGACGCGGCGGTGTCTCAGGTTGGCAGCCTGACCGCTTGAGCTTCGGCCAATTCGGAACAGCACTGTCATGTTGACGACTCAGCCTCATTTTCGGGGCTGAGCACTGGGCATACGGCCCAGCGCCATATTGCTCCCCAACAACCATTTGCACCAGACCGGCAACCCGCAGGAGCCACCATCATGAACGCCATGTTTTCCACACCACGTTCCCCCAGCTCACGACGTATTGCGCAGCGCACTCGCGGCCACGGGCAGGGCCCGATAACCCGACTGATGAGCCCGTCCGACCTGGGCCAGGTGATTAAACCTTTCGTCTTCCTCGATCTGTTCGATGCGGATCAGCGCACCATGGCAATGCTGGCCAACATGCCGCTGCATCCGCATTCAGGCATAGCCACCGTGACCGTGCCGCTCGAAGGCGCTTTTCACTACGAAGATCCCGCCAGTGGCACTGTCGGGACGCTCGGCTATGGCGCGGTAGAGTGGGCGCGTGCCGGCGGTGGGATGTGGCACGGCAAAGAATTGTCCGCCACGGATACGCCGCGCATCCGAGGATTCCAGCTCTGGTTGGCCCTGCCCGCCGAGCTGGAGAACGGTGAACAGGAAAGCCGTTATATCGAAGCCCGGAACATGCGCCAAATCGGGCCGGCGCATATCATCGTCGGCAACCATGAAGGCGTGCAAAGCCCGGTGCCCGCGCACGAAGACATCAATTATTTGCTCGTCACCCTCAAACCCGGCGAAAGCTGGACTTACCTCCCGCCAGCCAAGCATTCAGTCGGCTGGCTCGCGCTGGCCAAAGGCCGGCTCAGCGCAGACGCGCCTATCAACGCGGGCGAGATGGTGGTATTCGAACCGGGGGAAATGCCCATAGCGCTCGAAGCATCCGGCAATGAAGATGCCGTATTCGTTCTCGGCTCAGCCGTGCCTCACCCGTATCCGCTGCACCTCGGTTCCTATTCGGTACATACCTCAGCATCCGCGCTGGAAGCCGGCGAACGTCGCATCGCCGAACTGGGGCGCAGACTTAAAGAGGCCGGCGAGCGGCGTACGGCCTCGGGCACGATCCCCATCTTCCGATGACGTTGATGATGGGATCACAATCTGCGACGAACGATCCAGGGCAGGCTAATCTCATGCGCCGACGTATCCGGCCGCTCGCTGGCGGCGCAACGTGATATTATCGCCCCACTCCCTTCAGTTGCCGAATAAGGATCCCGCATGATCGTCATCTGCGACCACGACAACCTCGACGCCTGGCTGGCGCTGCGCGCGGCGCTGTGGCCATCCAGCTCGCCTGAAGAACACCGCGCGGAGATGCGCGAAATATTGGCTTCGCCGCACCACACCGCGTTTATGGCGCGGGGGCTGGACGGCGCTTTCATCGGCTTTGCCGAAGTGGCGCTACGCTACGATTACGTCAACGGCTGCGAGTCATCGCCGGTGGCGTTTCTGGAAGGGATCTATACCGTCGAACGCGCCCGCCGCCAGGGCTGGGCCACGCGATTGATCGCACAGGTGCAGGAATGGGCCAAGCAGCAAGGCTGCAGCGAGCTGGCGTCGGATACCGATATCGCCAATCTGGACTCCCAGCGCCTGCATGCCGCGCTGGGCTTTGCCGAAACGGAACGGGTGGTGTTTTACCGCAAAACGCTGGGCTGATCAGGCGGTCCTGCTTTGCCGCTGATGCGCCAGCTGCTCGGCGCGCAGCAGGATCTCCTGCAGATCGTCCTCATCGATATCGAACAGATCCCCCTCCATCAACGCCTCGTGCAGATCGGCGCGGGTGATGGAAACCGCATCGATCGGCAGATTGGCCGGTTTGGCCTCCGCCGGCGCCAGCGCGTGCGGATAGCGGCGCCCGGCCAGGTTATTGAACAGAATGGCCAGCGCCGCCAGCAGCACCGAATTCAGCAACACCGGGTACAACACGAAGTGGTAGCCCATCTGATGAATGCCGGGGCCGCCGAGGATAGCGGTCAGCGCCACCGCTCCGCCCGGCGGATGCAGGCAGCGCAGCTTGAACATCAGGCCGATGGCCACCGCCGCCGCCACGCCGCAGGCCAGGCCCGGATCGGGGATCAGCAGGCCGGCGCTGACGCCCACCGTCGCCGCCAGCGCATTGCCGCCGACGATCGACCAGGGCTGCGCCAGCGGGCTGTTGGGCACGCCGAACAGCAACACCGCCGAAGCGCCCATCGGCGCGATAAACCACAGGTTCACCTCACCCAAAATAAAGTGGCTGATCCAGCCGGCGAGCATCAACCCCAAACCGGCACCAACGCTGGAAATCAGCATTTCTCGCTTGCCCACCGCCAGCGGATGCGGCCACAGGCGCGCGCATCCCACTTTCACTCGTTCTATCCACTGCGTCTTCATGTTACCCGGTACGACTCAATTCACTTGTTGGCAACAAATATATCACATCGCGCCAGCGCCGCCGCGCACCCTGCCCTAAAAGAACTTTTGGCCTAACAGATTGATTTTTAGCCTCCCCTCGACAATGATCAATGTTCCCCCCTTAACCCCGAGGAACCGCCGATGTCTCAATCGATCACCGAACTTTATACCGACAGTGAATTTTTCAGCCCGTACGCCATGTCCGCCTTTGTCGTGCTGACGGAAAAAGGCATTCCGTTCACCGTGAAGCCGGTAGACCTGGCGAAAGAGGAGAACAAAGAGGCGGCCTATGCGGCGTTGTCGCTCACCCGCCGGGTGCCGACGCTGGCGATCGGCGAATTTCAGCTCTCGGAGTCTTCGGCGATCGCCGAATATCTGGAAGACATCCACCCGGCTCACGCCGTGTACCCGCGCGACGTAAAGCTGCGCGCCAAGGCGCGCGAAATCCAGGCTTGGCTGCGCAGCGATCTGCTGCCGATCCGCGCAGAGCGCCCAACCGAAGTGGTGTTCAGCAACGGCAAGTTCCCGCCGCTGTCCGAAGCGGCTCAACAGGCCGCGCACAAACTGATCGCCGCCGTGGAAAAGCTATTGAGCCACGGGCAGGATAATCTGTTCAGGGAATGGTGCATCGCCGACACCGATCTGGCGCTGATGCTCAATCGGCTGGTGATGCACGGCGATACGGTGCCGGAGCGCGTTCGCCATTATGCGCACAAGCAGTGGCAGCGCCCTTCGGTGCAGGCCTGGCTGGCGCTGTCGGAAAAGCGGCGCACCTGAGAAAAAAATCGGCGGCCACGACGCCGCCGTTCTCAATGCCGAGAAACAACATCACTGCTTGAGGGAAGGCAAATCACCATCCAGAGGGCAGATAGCCTAACAATGAAGCGATGGCGTACACCGCGCTGGCCAGGTACAGCAACACAATGCTGATCTGCAGCAGCGGGTGCGTGATCCAGTTGCACTGCCAGCGTGGCGTCTGGTCGCCGTGTTTGCGCGCGCCGCGCAGGATCAACATCGGCATGATCGACAGGATCACCCCGCTGAACACCCCGGCAAAGTAGAGCGCGTTGACGAACGACACCAGCCCGCTGTAGGCCAGCGCGAACGGCGGCACCACCACCAGCAACAGCACGCCGAAGCGGCGCAGCGGCAGCTCGTCGTTGCCCAGCCGGAACTTGTCGAAAATATTGGTCAGGAAGCTGCCGCCCAATCCCCAGTACGAGGTCAACATCGCGCACAGCGCGAAGATGTTGGCGGAGAAGAACGCCCACTGCCCCAGCGCCTGGCCCCAGGAAATGGTGGCCACGTCGGAGATGTCATCCAGCCCGCTGAGCGCAATCACCGACATCGGCACCGCCGCCAGCAGAATGAAGGTCACCGCCATGCCGACGATGATCGCCTTCGGCAGCTGTTCCGGCTTGTCGGCAAAGCCGCGCGCCATCTCCGGCACGATGTACTGCGCCGAGAAGCAGAACACCACCACGTTGAACACCGGCACCATATAGCGCCAGTCGCCGTCCAGCAGGTTGCGCATCTGGGTGGTGTCTTTCAGCAGCGTCGCCGCCACCAGCGCGGTCAACATTACCACCATGCCGATGCTGATGAATTTCTCGCCGCGGCCGATCGCTTTCAAACCGAGGTACAGCACGCCGGCGGCGGGTACGAAGAACAGCAGGCTGCCCAGCGCCGGCGAGATGCCGAACAGCGATTGCAGCAGCTTGCCGCTGCCGGTCATATAGGCGGTGAGCGCCCCGACGCTGTTGACGCACACCGAAGCGAACATCAACCAGGCACCCAGCCCACCGACGTAGCGCTTCGCCAGCCCGCTCAGCTGCAGATGCGCGCGGGTGCGCAGCGTGGATTCAGCGACGTACAGCATGGTGATGGTGGTCAGGCTCCCCACCAGTACCAGCCAGAACAGCAGCGGCAGGAAACCGGCCTTGCTGGAGGCATAGGCAATGGAGAGCACCCCGGCACCGATGTTGGTGCCGACGATCATCGCCACCCCTTCAAGGAAACTTAACGATTTGGCGGGTGCAGGTGCTCGCACCCCGGCGGCAAGCGCCGGAGAAACAGAGATATTATCAGACATGCATCATCCTTTATCGCCCGGCGACGCTGGCCGCCGGGATGGGTTAACGTCCTGACGCTCAACAGCTCACATCGATACACAGGTATTTCAGCTCCAGATATTCATCTATCCCGTAGCGCGATCCTTCACGCCCGAGCCCTGACTGTTTCACGCCGCCGAACGGCGCCACTTCATTGGAAATCAGCCCGGTGTTGATGCCGACCATGCCGTACTCCAGCGCTTCCGGCACGCGCCACTGGCGCGCCGCGTTCTGCGTGAACAGGTAGGCGGCCAGGCCGAATTCGGTGTCGTTGGCCATGGCGATGGCTTCCGCCTCGTCATGGAAACGGAACAGCGGCGCCACCGGCCCGAAGGTCTCCTCTTTGGCGAAGCGCATCTTCTGCGTCACGCCGGTCACCACCGTCGGCTGGAAGAAGGTGCCGCCCAGCGCGTGCGGCTGGCCGCCGGTGGCGATCTGCGCCCCTTTGATCAGCGCGTCATCGATGTGGCTCTGCACCTTCGCCACCGCATCGCTGTCGATCAGCGGTCCCTGGGTGGTGCCTTCGTGGCTGCCGTCGCCGACTTTCAACTGCTCGACCGCCGCCACCAGCTTCTCCGCCAGCCGCTCGTAGATGCCATCCTGCACGTAGATGCGGTTGGCGCACACGCAGGTCTGGCCGCTGTTGCGGAACTTGGAGGCCATGATGCCCGCTACCGCCGCGTCCAGATTGGCGTCGTCGAACACGATGACCGGCGCGTTGCCGCCCAGCTCCAACGACAGTTTCTTGATGCTCGGCGCGCACTGCGCCATCAGGATGCGGCCGACCTCGGTCGAACCGGTAAAGCTCAGCTTGCGCACCACCGGGCTGTCGCACAGCACCTTGCCCACCTGCGCCGCTTCGCCGGTCACCACCTGCAACACACCGGCGGGAATGCCGGCATCCTGCGCCAGCTTGGCCAGCGCCAGCGCGGTCAGCGGCGTTTGCTCGGCCGGTTTGACGATGATGGCGCAGCCCGCCGCCAGCGCCGGCGCCACCTTGCGGGTGATCATCGCCGCCGGGAAGTTCCACGGGGTGATGGCCGCGCACACGCCGATCGGCTGCTTCACCACCACCAGGCGCTGCGAAGCCTGCGGCGCCTGCAATACCGCGCCGTCTACCCGCTTGGCCTCTTCGGCGAACCAGGTGATGAACGATGCGGCGTAGGCCACTTCCCCGCGCGCTTCCGCCAGCGATTTGCCCTGCTCGGCGGTCATCAGCTGCGCCAGATCCTCCTGCGCGGCCAACACCTTATCGGCCCAAGCCAGCAGCAGCGCGGAACGCTGCTTGGCGGTCAGCTGTTTCCAGTCGTTTTGCGCCCGCTGCGCCGCTGCGATCGCCTGCTGGGTTTCCTCTTCGCTGACCAGCGGAATGCTGGCCAGCTCGGCGCCGGTGGCCGGGTTGATCACCGCTTCGCGCTTGCCGCTCAGGGCGTCGCACCATTCGCCATTGATCAGACACTGGCTGCGCAACAGCTCGGGATTGTTCAATTTCATGCCGTTCGCTCCTTAGTGGGCCAGCGCGCGGGACAGAATGCCCATCGCCTTGGTGAACTGATCGTCCGGGATGGTCAGCGGATACAGGAAGCGGATCACGTTGCCGTTCACGCCACAGCTCAGCAGCAGCAGCCCTTCCTCCATCGCCTTCTGCTGCACCTGACGGGTGATATCGGCTGAAGGTTTACCGGTAGCCGGATCGTTGAACTCCACCGCCACCATCGACCCCTGCGCGCGCACATCGGCGATCGCCGGGCTGGTTTTACGCGCCTGCTGGAGCACTTCCACCAGGTGTTGGCCGAGGCGTTGGGCGCGCTGGCACAGCTGTTCTTCGTCGATCACGTCCAGCACCGCGTGCGCCGCGGCCACCGCCAGCGGGTTACCGGCGTAGGTGCCGCCCAGCCCGCCCGGCGCCGGCGCGTCCATCACCTCGGCGCGGCCCGCCACCGCCGACAGCGGCATGCCGCCCGCCAGGCTTTTCGCCATGGTGATCAAATCGGGCTTAACGCTGTAGTGTTCCATGGCGAACAGCTTGCCGGTACGGGCGAAGCCGGTCTGCACTTCGTCGGCGATCAGCAGGATGCCGTGCTGATCGCACAGCGTGCGCAGCGCCTGCATGAACTCGGCCGGCGCCACGTTGAAGCCGCCCTCGCCCTGCACCGGCTCCAGCACGATCGCCGCCACCTGCTTGGGATCGATATCCGCTTTAAACAGGCGGTCCAGGCTGTTCATCGCGTCTTCAGTGGTCACACCGTACAGCGCGTTCGGGTACTGGCCGTGGAACACCGAACCGGGGAATGGGCCAAAGCCCAGTTTGTAAGGCGCCACTTTGCCGGTCAGCGCCATGGTCATGTAGGTGCGGCCGTGGAAGCCGCCACCGAAAGTGATCAACCCCGGGCGGCCGGTATAAGCGCGGGCGATCTTCACCGCGTTTTCCACCGCTTCCGCGCCGGTGGTGAAGAAGGCGGTTTTACACGGGCCGGCGATCGGCGCGCGCTGGTTGATGCGCTCCGCCAGCGAGACATAGCTTTCGTAAGGAACGATCTGATAGGCGGTGTGAGTGAAGGCCTGCAGCTGCTTTTCAATCGCGGCGATCACCTTCGGGTGACGGTGGCCGGTGTTCAGCACGGCGATCCCCGAGGCGAAGTCGATCACTTCTTTGCCTTCCACATCCCACAGCGTGGCGTTCTCTGCGCGCTCGGCGTAAAAACCACACATCACGCCCACTCCGCGCGGGGTGGCGTCCTGACGGCGTTGGTTCAATTCTGCGTTTTTCATGCTGTTCTCTCCGGTCGGTGCCAGTTACACGTTTCGTTCACATTCGTGAAACAATGCCGTTTATTTACACAGGATGTGGCCCTATAATCGAGTGCCAGTTACGAATAATTGAGGGATCCAATTGCGTTCATTGAGTGGTGATCTGTTGCTGCAGCGCCTCGGCGAACAGCCTGATGACAAGCTGCACAAGCGGCTTTACAACGCGATTCGCACCAGCATTCTCGACGGCAGTCTGCCGCCCTCCAGCCGCCTGCCCGCCTCGCGCGACCTGGCGCAGGAGCTCAGCCTGTCACGCAACACCGTGTTAACCGTTTATGAACAACTGCTGGCGGAAGGTTACGTGTCGGCGCGCGCCGGCAGCGGCACCTTCGTCGCCGAAACGGTGCCGGACAGCTGCTTGTCCACCGGCGGCGCTCCGGCGGACGACAGCAGACAACCGCGGCGCATCGAGCTGTCGGAACGCGGTGCTACGCTGCTGCACCACGCCAGCGCCAGCCCCAAACAGTGGGGGGCGTTCATTCCCGGCGTGCCCGACGTCAACGCCTTTCCCCATCAGCTATTCAGCAAGATCCAGGCGCGCCTCAGCCGCCGCCCGGCGCCGCAGCGGCTGACCTACAGCAATCAGGGCGGTAGCCCGGAGCTGCAGCATGCGCTGGTGGAATATTTACGGGTGGCGCGCTCGGTGCGCTGCTCGCCGGAACAGATCCTGATCACCGAGGGCATCCATCAGGCGATCGATCTGGTGACGCGCATGCTGTGCAATCCGGGGGATGACGCCTGGATCGAAGAGCCGGGCTATTGGGGGATCCGCAATATCCTGCGCATCAATGCGCTGAACATCTGCCCGCTGGCGGTGGACGAAGCCGGGCTGGTGCCGCCGGAGCAGCCGGTCAACCCACCGCGGCTGATCTTCGTTACCCCGTCGCACCAGTATCCGCTCGGCTCGGTGATGAGCCTGGCGCGCCGCCAACGGCTGCTGGCGCTGGCGCGCAACGCCGGCGGCTGGATCGTCGAGGACGACTACGACAGCGAATTCCGCTTTTCCGGCCAACCGATCCCGGCGCTGCAAGGGCTGGAGGCCGACGCGCCGGTGATCTACATCGGCACCTTCAGCAAAACGCTCTACCCGGCGCTGCGCCTCGGCTATGTGGTGTTACCGCCGCCGCTGGTGCAGGCGCTGAAAACCGCCCACGCCGAGCTGTACCGCGGCGGGCACCTGCTGATCCAGAGTGCGCTGGCGGAGTTTATTCAGGCAGGGCACTACACCGCGCACATCCGCCGCATGCGATTGCTGTACGCCCGGCGGCGCGCCTTCCTGACCGGGTTGATCGAACAGCACCTCGGCAAGCAGGCGCTCAGCGAGTTCAACAGCAACGCCGGCTTGCATCTGATCCTCAACCTGCCGAACAAGGCCGACGACGTGGCGATCGCCGCCGCCGCCGGCGCGCGCGGGGTGTTGGTGCGGCCACTGTCGCGCTATTACATGCTGCCCAACCGCCGACGCGGCCTGCTGATGGGCTTCGCCTGCGTGCCGGAAGAGCAAATGGCCGCCGCCTTCACCCAACTGCTGGCGTGCATCAACGCCCCGCACTAGGTCAGAGCGCCGCCCGCCTGCCTCACCAGGCCTGCAGTCGCCAACCGTCCGCCCGTAGGTGCAGGCGATGCGTCGGCCGCAGCGCCTGCAGGAAGTCCTCGTCATGCGACACCACCAGCATCGCGCCGGGGAAATCCGCCAGGGCGGTTTCGATCGCCAGCGACGACGCCAGATCCAGATGGTTGGTTGGCTCGTCCAGCAACAGCAGCTGCGCCGGTTGTCGCCGCCACAGCGCACAGGCCAGCGCCGCCTTCAAACGCTCACCGCCGCTGAGCGAGCCCAGCGGCAACGCGATGCGGTCCGCACCGAGCTGCAGCTGCGCCAGACGGGTGCGCAACGCGCCTTCCGCCAGCGGCGAATCCTGCAGCCCCAGATGTTCCATCACCGACAGGCTCGGGTCGAGCTGCGACAGGGTTTGATCGAGGTAGGCCGCCGACAGCGGGCAATGACAATGGCCGGAAAGCGCCGTCAGCTGGCCGAGAACGGTCTTCAGCAGGGTGGATTTGCCGCAGCCGTTGGGGCCGGTCAACGCCACGCGCATCGGGCCGTCGATCCGCAAATCCAGCGGCGGCGCGCTGACGAACGGCAGCTGCAGCCGCTCGAGCACCAGCACCTGCTTATTTGCGCTCACTTCGCTGCCCGGCAACGCCAGCAACACCGGCTGTTCCTCTTCTACCCGCTGATAGGCTTCGCGCACCGCCGCATCGAGACTGTCGCGCTGATCCTGATGCTGTTTGCGCAGCGTGCCGAGGCTCTCCTTCGCCGCTGATTTGTAGGCCACCCGCTCGAAAGAGGCGATATTCAACGTATCGACGACGCGCAGCGTTTGTGCCGAGCGCCGCTGGCTCATGTCGTGCTCCTTCTGCTGACGGGCGCGAGTGCGGCGGCGCTCTTCGCGCGCATGCTCCAGATCGGCACGCGCCGCCTGCTGCTGCGCATCGCGCTGGCGCCGGTAGTCGTCGTAATTGCCGCCGTAACTGCGCAGCGCGCCGGGCGTCAGTTCGACGATGCGCTCCATGCGCGCCAGCAGTTGCCGGTCGTGGCTGGCGATCAGCAACCCGCCGCGCCACTGATCCAGCTGGTGATACAGCCAGGCGCGGCCGGCGCTGTCGAGGTGGTTGGTCGGTTCGTCCAGCAGCAGAAAGTCCGCCTCGCCCAGCAAGGCGCCGCACAGCGCCGCGCGCATCCGCTCGCCGCCGCTCAGAGAGTGTGCGGATCGCAAAGGATCGAAGGCCGGCAGCCCGGCGGCAGCGAAGGCATTTTTCAGGCGATCGTGGAGATCCCATCGCCCTTCCAGACGATCGATATCGTCCGCCAGCGGCCGCCCCTGCTCGAGACGCGCCAGCGCGGCGAACACCTCACCGTAGCCCAGCAGCTGCGCCAGCGTGGTGTCCGCGCCGATCTCCGGCTGCTGCGCAACGTAAGCCAATGCGGCATGGGATTCGACGTGCCCGTTGCCCGGCTGATCCAGCCCGGCGATCAGGCGCAGCAGCTGGGTTTTGCCGACGCCGTTGCGCCCTACCAGGCCGCAGCGCTGCCGATCGAAAGCGAGATCCAACGGGCCGAACAGCGTTTCGCCGTCAGCAAATTGGTAGGTCAGTTGATGTAAAACGAAATAAGGGGACTGCGCAAAATGAGCCATAAGCACTCCTGAATGAGATCAAAACATCCCCACAGGGCGCGAGAGCGCACGGCGTGGGACCAGATATCAACAGGCGTGGTTGTTCATTTTCGGTTATGGCTCCGCAGAGAGAAGGAATTTGCAACGCACAAAGGCTAACCGATCTTTTGTTCGTTATGCAAACAGAGTCTGAGATTCATGATGTCTATCACATTCGGCACAACGCGGATTCCCAAGCGGCGCGACAACGGCTAGATTTATCTCATCCGACCACTTTTGTTCACATAATAATAACAACGGGCCCTGATTTCACCCGATGGAGAGTGCAATGAGCAATTACCCTCACCTGCTGGCGCCACTGGATCTCGGTTTCACCACCCTGAAAAACCGGGTGCTGATGGGATCGATGCATACCGGCCTGGAAGAGCTGCCCGATGGCCCGCAGCGCCTGGCTGCGTTCTATGCCGAGCGCGCCGCCGCCGGCGTAGCGCTGATCGTCACCGGCGGCATTGCCCCGAACGAACAGGGCGTGGTGTTTCGCGGCGGATCGATCCTCAACAACGAGGCGCAATTGCCTCACCACCGCCCGGTGACCGAAGCCGTCCATCAAGCGGGCGGCAAAATTGCGCTGCAAATCCTGCACACCGGCCGCTACAGTTATCAACCTAAACTGGTGGCCCCTTCCGCGCTGCAGGCGCCGATCAACCCGTTTACGCCGAGCGCGCTCAGCGAAGCGGAGATTGAGCAAACCATCGCCGATTTCGCCCGCTGTGCGGCGCTGGCGCAGCAGGCCGGCTACGACGGCGTTGAGGTGATGGGTTCCGAAGGCTACCTGATCAACCAATTCTTGACGACGCGCACCAACCAGCGCGACGACCAATGGGGCGGCAGCTTCACCAATCGCATGCGCTTCGCCGTCGAGACCGTCAGGGCGGTGCGCCAGGCGGTGGGCCCGGAATTCATTCTGATCTACCGGCTGTCGATGCTCGACCTGGTGGAAGACGGCTCCAGCTGGCAGGAGATCGAACAGCTGGCGCTGGCGGTCGAACAGGCGGGGGCGACGATCATCAACACCGGCATCGGCTGGCACGAAGCGCGCATCCCGACCATCGCCACCATGGTGCCGCGCGCCGGGTTCAGCTGGGTGACCCGCAAGCTGATGGGCAAGGTCGGCATCCCGCTGATCACCACCAACCGCATCAACGACCCGGCGGTGGCCGAGCAGGTGCTGGCGGACGGCTGCGCCGATATGGTGTCGATGGCTCGTCCGTTCCTCGCCGACGCTGCCTTTGTGCAAAAAGCCGCCGAAGGGCGCGCCGACGAGATCAATACCTGCATCGGTTGCAATCAGGCCTGTCTCGACCAGATCTTCGAAGGCAAGTTGACTTCCTGCCTGGTCAACCCGCGCGCCTGCCGCGAAACTGAAATGCCGCTGACGATGGCGGAGAAACCGAAAAAACTGGCGGTGATCGGCGCCGGCCCCGCCGGACTGGCCTTCACCACCACGGCCGCCAGCCGCGGCCATCAGGTAACGCTGTTCGACGCCGCCGATCAGATCGGCGGCCAGTTCAACATCGCCAAGCAGATCCCCGGCAAGGAAGAATTCCATGAGACCCTGCGCTACTTCCGCCGCCAGCTGGCGCTGCGTGAAGTGACGGTCAGGCTGGGCGTTAAGGTCGAGGCGGCGGATTTAAGCGAATTCGATGAGGTGATCCTCGCCTGCGGCATCGTGCCGCGCACCCCGGACATCCCCGGCATCGAGCACGCCAAGGTGCTGAGCTATCTGGACGTGCTGCGCGATAAAAAACCGGTCGGCCAGCGCGTGGCGATCATCGGCGCCGGCGGCATCGGCTTCGATACCGCCGAGTACCTCAGCCAGCACGGCGTGTCCAGCAGCCTGGATCAGGCGGAATTCAACCGCGAATGGGGCATCGACGGCCGCCTTGAGCAGCGCGGTGGGCTGGCGGAGCAAGGGCCGCAGGCGCCGCGCGCCGCCCGGCAAATCTACCTGTTGCAACGCAAAACCAGCAAAGTGGGTGAAGGCCTGGGCAAAACCACCGGTTGGATCCATCGCGCCAGCCTGGCGATGCGCGGCGTGAAGATGCTCAACAGCGTCAGCTATCGGCTGATCGACGACGAAGGGCTGCACATCACCCGCGCCGAGCAAGATAGCTGCCTGCCGGTGGACACGGTGATCGTCTGCGCCGGGCAGGAACCGCGCCGCGAGCTGCAGCAACCGCTGCTGGCGATGGGCAAAACCGTGCACCTGATCGGCGGCGCCGACGTGGCCGCCGAGTTAGACGCTCGTCGCGCGATCGATCAGGGTACGCGGTTGGCGATGGCGCTATAAAAAAGGAGCGCCCGGCGCCCCTTGTTATTCACTCTCAGCGACGCGCGCCAGATTTCACCGCTCGAAGGATCACGAACTTCTTGTTCGAGGCCACCAGCGTACAGTTGCCGAACAGGCGCTTGAGCTTCTGGTGATAGTCGAGATGACGGTTGCCGACGATGCGCAGTTCGCCGCCCACCTGCAGGCAGCGCTTGGCGTCGCAGAACATCTGCCAGGCAGTGTGATCGGTGATGGCGTGTTGCTGGTGGAACGGCGGGTTGCACAGTACCGCCTGCACGCTTTCACGCTCGATGCCCGCCAGCGCGTTGTTCACCTCAAACTGACAGCGATCCAACTCTTGCGGCAGATTGTGCTCCACGTTCAGTTCGCTGGAGGCCACCGCCATGTAAGATTCATCGACGAAGGTCACCTGCGCTTCCGGGTTCTGCGCCAGCGCCGTCAGACCAATCACGCCGTTGCCGCAGCCCAGATCAACAATGTGGCCGTTCAGGCCGCGCGGCAGATGTTGCATAAACAGGCGCGCGCCGATATCCAGGCTGCCGCGCGAGAAGACGTTGGCGTGGTTGTGGATCAGCCAATCGGTGCCGTCCAGCGTCCAGTCGGTGGTTTCTGCCGCCGCCGGTGGGACGATGTCCGCCGCCTGGCAGAAGATCAGGCGCGCCTTCTTCCACGCCAGGCTGGTGCGCGTTGGGCCCAGCACCTTTTCAAACAGCTGCATCGTCGAGGTGTGCACGTCGCGGGCTTTGGCGCCGGCGACGATCAGCGTGTCTTCGGTAACAACGTGGCGCAGCGCGCGCAGCTGCTGTTCCAGCAGCGCCAACGCTTTCGGCACGCGAATCAGCACCACCGCCGGCGCCGCCGGCAGTTCGGCCAGGCTGTCCAACAGCGTGACCTGCTCAGGATCCAATCCGTTGAGCTTCAGGTTGTGGCGCGTCGCCAGCTGGCTCATGTACGAGTCGCTGACGCTGTAAGGGCGATGCGCGTGCAACGCACAGGCCAGGGTGCCGAAGTTATCGTTGAAAATCAGCACCGGGCGGCCGCCGATATCTACATTTTCAAGCTGTTGCAGCAGATATTCGTCCGCCGCTTCCCACGCCTGCAGTTGGGTGGATTCTTCCTGTTGGGGATAACGCTCCAGCTCAAGTTGCTGTGTTCCCAGATCGAGTTGGCTCATTGCCCCTCCTGACTGATAAAATTTGGGCTGTTTATCCCCTAAAAACGCCCGTCAGTAAAATGTTTTTTCGGATAAATTGCGTATGTCAGGATTTGAGCGAAAAAACAGCATAGAATGACCGGCTGAATGGCCGTTGATACGGAACAAGAATGTCTGAATTGACCTACCTGCAAGGCTACCCAACGCATCTGCAAAGTCAGGTGCAGCAACTGATCCATCAAAACCGGCTGGGTGACGTGCTGCTGCAGCGCTATCCGCAGGTGCACGACTGTACCACCGACAAATCGCTGTATCAGTTTACCGTCGATCTGAAAAATCAGTATCTGCGCAACGCCCAGCCGCTGAGCAAGGTGGCTTACGACAGCAAGATCCACGTCATGAAGCATGCGCTTGGCCTGCATACCGCCATCTCGCGCGTGCAGGGTGGCAAGCTGAAGGCCAAGGCGGAGATCCGCGTGGCGACGGTGTTCAAAGTCGCGCCCGAGCCGTTCCTGCGCATGATCGTGGTGCATGAGCTGGCGCACCTGAAAGAGAAAGATCACAACAAGGCGTTCTACAGCCTGTGCTGCCACATGGAGCCGGATTACCACCAGCTGGAGTTCGATACCCGGCTGTATCTGACGCACCTTTCGCTGTTCGGCGAGCTGTATGCATAGCGAGTGGGGGCGTGATAATCTGCGGTTTTAGGCCTGGACCGGAGCTCGCCATGATTCGCTTTGCCGTCGTCGGCACCAACTGGATTACGGAACGTTTTATCGATGCCGCCCATGAAAGCGGCAAACTCAAGCTGAGCGCCGTGTATTCACGCTCGCTGGAACAGGCGCAGGCGTTTGGCGCCAACTATCAGGTCACGCAGTTTTTCGACTCGCTGGAGGCAATGGCCCAGTCCGACGTCATAGACGCGGTGTATATCGCCAGCCCCAATTCCCTGCACTGCCCGCAATCGCTGCTGTTCCTGCGCCATAAGAAGCACGTGATCTGCGAGAAGCCGCTGGCTTCCAACCAACGCGAAGCGGAACAGCTGGTGGCCTGCGCGCGGGAAAATCAGGTGGTGCTGTTCGAGGCGTTCAAAAGCGCCTATCTGCCTAATTTCCTGGCGCTGCAGCAGGCGTTGCCGAAAGTCGGCCGGCTGCGCAAAGTCTTCATCAACTACTGCCAATACTCGTCACGCTACCCGCGCTATCTGGCCGGCGAGAACCCCAACACCTTTAACCCGCAGTTCTCCAATGGCTCCATCATGGACATCGGCTACTACTGCCTGGCCAGCGCGGTGGCGCTGTTCGGCGCGCCGCAGTCGGTGCTCGCCAGCGCCACGCTGCTGGATACCGGCGTGGACGCCCACGGCACCGTCTGCCTGAACTACGGCGATTTCGACGTTACGCTTTCCCATTCCAAGGTCAGCGACTCGGCGCTCCCCAGCGAGATCCAGGGAGAAGAAGGCACGCTGATTATCGACAAGATTTCCGAGTGCCAGGGCGTGGCGCTGACGCCGCGCGGCGGCAACCGCCAGGATCTGAGCCAGACGCAGCACATCAACACCATGCTGTATGAAGCGCTGGCCTTTGCCGAGCGGGTTGAGAAGCACCAGGTCGAGCATCCGGGATTGGAGCATTCGCTTATCGTCGCCCGCCTGCTGACCGACATCCGCCGCCAGACCGGCGTCGTCTTCCCCGCCGACGGAGAATAAGATGAAACCGCTGCTCGTCATGCAAACCGGCGATGCGCCGCAGGCCATTCGTCAGGAACTGGCCAACTTCGAAGGCATGTTCCTGCAACAGGGCAATATCGATGCCGAACGCGCGCACATCGTGCATCTGCCCGCCGGCGAGCGGCCACTGCCGCCGGCCACCTATTGCGGCGTGGTGATCACCGGTTCGCCGGCGATGGTGACCGAACAGCTGCCGTGGAGCGAAGAGGCCGCCGAGTGGCTGCGTCAGGCGATGGCGATCAAACTGCCACTGTTCGGTGTTTGTTATGGTCACCAACTGCTGGCCTATGCGCTTGGCGGCGAAGTGGGCTACCACCCGCAGGGCATGGAGGTCGGCACGCTGGAGATCGAGCTGCTGCCCGCCGCGGCCGACGATCGGCGGCTCACCCTGCTGCCGCCACGCTTCAAGGCCAATCTTATCCACTCGCAGAGCGTGCTGGCGCCGCCCGCCGGCGCGCAGACGCTGGCGCGTTCGCAACAGGATGCGCACCAGATCCTGCGCTATGGCGATCATGCCCTGACCACTCAGTTCCACCCGGAATTCAACGGCGCGGTGATGAGCCAGTATCTGCAGTGGCTCGGTGAGCTGCATCCCGAGCAGCAATCCCTCTATCAGCAGAAACAACAACAGGTTAGCGATACGCCGTTCAGCCGCCTGCTGCTGCAGGGATTCGTCGTCAGCCTCGGCGCGCAAAAAGCGTTGGCCGGCTAACGCGATTCACGTTGACCGCCGACATATTTTGCATTACTTTCTGCTCTGCAAAGGGGAGTAACTTCATTGCCGGTCAATCGTCATTACGATGCGCAAGCATCCGGTTACCGGGCAACCTGATGTCAAAGGTGTAACTACCTTCATCAACGTTGTAAGTGAGACCTTGCCGGAAGGCGAGGTTTGCTTGCAGCGTTCACAGAGCGGCTGGCGTCTTCCGACGTTGGCCGTTTTTGTTTTTGAAGGATACCTCTGATGATGAATACCGTTGGCACACCGTGGTTATGGGGCAGCTTCGCCGCCGTCATAGTCGTGATGCTCGCAATCGACCTCCTGTTGCAGGGCCGTAAAGGCGCGCACACCATGACCCTGAAGCAGGCCGCCAGCTGGTCGCTGGTGTGGGTCAGCCTCTCCCTGCTGTTCAACTTCGGTTTCTGGTACTACCTGAACGAAACCGCCGGGCGCGCCGTCGCCGACACCCAGGCGCTGGCCTTCCTGACCGGTTACCTGATCGAAAAAGCGCTGGCGGTGGATAACGTGTTCGTCTGGCTGATGCTGTTCAGCTACTTCTCCGTGCCAGCCAACCTGCAGCGGCGAGTGCTGATCTACGGCGTGTTGGGCGCGATCGTGCTGCGTACTATCATGATCTTCGCCGGCAGCTGGCTGGTCAGCCAGTTCCAGTGGCTGCTGTATCTGTTCGGCGCTTTCCTGCTGTTCACCGGTATCAAGATGGCGCTGGCGAAGGAAGATGACTCGGCGATCGGCGACAAGCCGCTGGTAAAATGGCTGCGCAGCCGCCTGCGCATGACCGACAGCCTCGAAGGCGAGCGCTTCTTCGTGCGCCGCAACGGCATCCTGTTCGCCACCCCGCTGGTGCTGGTGCTGATCCTGGTAGAGCTGAGCGACGTGATCTTCGCGGTGGACAGCATTCCGGCGATCTTCGCCGTGACTACCGATCCGTTCATCGTGCTGACCTCTAACCTGTTCGCCATCATGGGTCTGCGCGCCATGTACTTCCTGCTGGCCAACGTGGCGGAGCGGTTCTCGATGCTGAAATACGGCCTGTCGGTGATCCTGGTGTTTATCGGCATCAAGATGCTGATTATCGACTTCTTCCACATCCCGATCGGCGTGTCGCTCGGCGTGGTGGCGGGCATCCTGGCGCTCACCTTGCTGATCAACGCCTGGGTCAATCGCCGCAACGATCGTCTGGCGAAGAAATAACCATAATCTGTTATCCGGGGCGCTAGTCGCCCCGTGATTGTTTGGCAATTCCCGCAAAACACCAAACGTTATTACGATCACACAAATGTAACCAGTATGTTATCAAGTGTTGATCCGCGCTCAGAATTTCACCCTCGCCTCTTTCCAACATCATTCGATTGCTGAATACTGATTCGGCAAACACACTTAGTTACAGAATCACATAAAGCTACCCGGCGTCGTTCCCGCCGCGGCGGCCAGATAACATCAGGAAGAGAAGCACTATGCAAAAACTACTACAAAGGATCACACAGGGCAGCCTGGTCAAACAAATCATGGTCGGCCTGGTGGCCGGCATTCTGCTGGCGCTGGTTTCGCCGGCGGCGGCAACGGCGGTCGGCCTGCTCGGTTCCCTGTTCGTCGGCGCGCTGAAAGCGGTGGCGCCGGTGCTGGTACTGATTCTGGTCATGGCCTCCATCGCCAATCATAAACAGGGGCAGAAGACCAATATTCGTCCGATCCTGTTTCTCTACCTGCTGGGCACCTTCGCCGCCGCGCTGGTGGCGGTGGTCGTCAGCTTTATCTTCCCTTCCACGCTGGCGCTGACCACCGGGGCGACGGACATCACCCCGCCAGGCGGCATCGTGGACGTCATGAAGGGCCTGTTGATGAGCGTGGTGGCCAACCCGTTCCATGCGCTGATTAACGCCAACTACATCGGCATTCTGGCCTGGGCCGTCGGGCTGGGGCTGGCGCTGCGCCACGCCTCCGAAACCACCAAAAACCTGATCAACGACATGTCCCATGCGGTTACGCTGGTGGTGCGTGCGGTCATTCGCTGTGCGCCGCTCGGCATCTTCGGCCTGGTGGCTTCCACGCTGGCGGAAACCGGCTTCGGCGTGCTGTGGGGCTATGCCCAGCTGCTGATGGTGCTGCTCGGCTGCATGCTGCTGGTGGCGCTGGTGCTCAACCCGCTGATCGTTTACTGGAAGATCCGCCGCAACCCATACCCGCTGGTGTTCGCCTGCCTGCGCGAGAGCGGCGTGACCGCCTTCTTCACCCGCAGCTCGGCCGCCAATATCCCGGTGAACATGGAGCTGTGCAAGAAGCTGAACCTGAATGAAGACACCTACTCGGTTTCCATTCCGCTGGGCGCAACCATCAACATGGCCGGCGCGGCGATCACCATCACCGTGCTGACGCTGGCGGCGGTGAACACGCTGGGCATCGCGGTGGACGTACCGACCGCCCTGCTGCTGAGCGTGGTGGCGGCGCTGTGCGCCTGCGGCGCCTCCGGCGTAGCGGGCGGCTCGCTGCTGCTGATCCCGCTGGCGTGCAATATGTTCGGCATTCCGAACGACGTGGCGATGCAGGTGGTAGCGGTCGGCTTTATCATCGGCGTGCTGCAAGATTCGGCGGAAACCGCCCTCAACTCCTCCACCGACGTGCTGTTCACCGCCGCCGCCTGCCAGGCGGAAGACCAACGGCTGGCGAATGAAGATCCGCTGAAGGTGCGTTAATCCCACCTGGCCTCATAGAAAAGGCGCTCTTTCGAGCGCCTTTTTTGTCAGTCTTACAGCGTCACCCCGCTTTTAAATATCGCCAGCTCGCGGAAATCGTTGGCTTCATTGCGCGCCGGGCGGCCGTTGGCGATCTCGACAATCAGATCGACGAAGCGGCTGAGCAGCTCGTCCATGGTTATCCCGTGAATCAAGCCGCCGGCGTCGAAATCGATCCAGTGCGGTTTCTTCGCCGCCAGCTCGCTGTTGGTGGCCAGCTTCACCGTCGGTACAAAACCGCCGTACGGCGTGCCGCGTCCGGTGCTGAACAGCACCATATGGCAGCCGGCGCCGGCCAGCGCGCTGGTCGCCACCGCATCGTTGCCCGGCGCGCTGAGCAGGTTCAGCCCCGGCACGCGCAGCCGCTCGCCGTATTTCAGCACGTCCACCACCTGGCTCAGGCCCGCCTTTTGGGTGCAGCCGAGCGATTTTTCCTCCAGCGTGGTGATGCCGCCGGCCTTGTTGCCCGGCGACGGATTCTCATAAATAGGCTGCTGGTGGGCGATGAAATAGCGTTTAAAGTCGTTGATCATGTCGACGGTCTTGCCGAAGGTTTCCCAATCGCGACAGCGGCTCATCAGAATGCGCTCGGCGCCAAACATCTCCGGCACTTCGGTCAGCACCGTGGTGCCACCGTTGGCGATCGCATAGTCGGAAAAGCGCCCCAGCAGCGGGTTGGCGGTAATGCCCGACAGCCCGTCCGAACCGCCGCACTCCAGGCCAAACCTCAGCTCGCTCAAGTGGCCTGGTTCGCGCCTATCGTGGCGCATCTCCCGATACAGCTCGTGCAGCAGCGCCAGTCCGGCCTCCACCTCGTCGTCCTGCTGCTGGCACACCATAAAGCGCAGCCGCCGATCGTCCTCGATCCCCAAGGTGGCGCGAAAGGCCTCCACCTGATTGTTCTCGCAACCCAGCCCGATCACCAGCACCGCGCCGGCATTGGGATGGCGGACCATGTTTTGCAGCATGATGCGGGTATTGGCATGATCTTGCCCCAACTGCGAGCAGCCGAACGGATGGCTGAACAGATGCACGCCGTCGATCCCGTCCGCCTGAGTTTGCTGTAAAAAGCGCTGCTGGATCTGGCGGGCGATGCCGTTGACGCAGCCGACGGTGGGCACGATCCACAGCTCGTTGCGGATCCCCACTTCGCCGCCGGCCCGGCGATACAGCTGCACCTCGCGATCCGCCGCCTGCGGCGGCAGCGCCGGGAACTGCGGCTGGTAACGGTAGCTGTCCAGATCGCTCAGGTTGGTTTTGGCGTTATGCGAATGAATATGCTCCCCTGGCGCGATGGCCGCGAGCGCATGGCCGATCGGCTGACCATATTTGATGATGTCCTCACCCTCGGCGATCGGGCCGAGCGCAAACTTGTGCCCGCGCGCCACCGGCTGCGCCAATCGAACGCTCTCCGCTTCCAGCTCAACCGTTTCTCCAGCGGCCAGGTCGCGCAGCGCCACCGCTACGTTATCCTGCTCATGAATCTTTATCGTACTTTGCATAAACCGGTCCCGGATAACGGCTACGCCAGTTCAATGGCGAAATAGTTTTTGGCGTTGTCGAAGCAGATGTTTTGCACCATCTCGCCCAGCAGCGCGATGTCCGCCGGCGCTTCGCCATCCGTCACCCAGCGGCCGATCATCTGGCAAAGGATGCGACGGAAGTATTCATGGCGCGTGTACGACAGGAAGCTGCGGCTGTCGGTCAACATGCCGACGAAACGGCTCAGCAGTCCGAGCTGCGCCAACTGCGTCATCTGCCGTTGCATGCCGTCCTTTTGATCGTTGAACCACCAGCCGGAGCCGAATTGCATCTTGCCGGGCGTGCCTTCCCCTTGGAAGTTGCCGACCATGGTACCGATCACTTCGTTATCGCGCGGGTTGAGGCAGTAGAGAATGGTTTTCGGTAGGCCACCCTGCCGCGCCTGGGCATCCAGCAGCCGCGACAGCGGTTCCGCCAACGGCCGGTCGTTGATCGAATCGAAACCGATATCCGGGCCGACGGCGGCCAGCATGCGGCTGTTGTTATTGCGCAGCGCGCCGATGTGATACTGCTGCACCCAACCACGGCGCCGGTACTCGCCGGCCAGAAACAACAGCACCGCGCTTTTGAACTGGGCGCTCTGTTCCGGCGTCGGCAGTTCGCCGTTCAGGCGGCGCAGCAGGATCGCATCCAGCGTCGCTTCATCGGCCTCGCCGAACACCACCACGTCCAGCGCATGGTCGGCCACCTTGCAACCGTGGGCGGCAAAGTGATCCATGCGCTTGTACAGGGCGTCACACAGCGTGCTGAAGCGGCCGATGGCAGTGTCAGCCGCCGCCTCCAGCTGCCGCAGATAGTCGTTGAAGCCCGGTGCATCGATAGTGAAAGCCTTGTCCGGCCGCCAGCTAGGCAGCACTTTGATCTCGAAGCTGCGATCGTCGGCGATCGCCCGATGATGGCGCAGATCGTCGATAGGATCGTCGGTGGTGCCGACCATTCTCACGTTCATCTGGCGCATGATGCCGCGCGCGCGAAACTCATCCTGCGCCAGCAGCGCATTGCCGCGCTGCCAGATCTCGTCCGCCGTGGCCGGCGACAGCAGCGTGCCGGTGATGCCGAACGGCCGGCGCAGCTCCAGATGCGTCCAGTGATAGAGCGGATTACCGATGGTATGCGGCACCGTGGCGGCCCAGGCGTCGAACTTCTCGCGATCGCCCGCATCGCCGGTGCACAGTCGCTCCGCTACGCCGTTGGTGCGCATCGCCCGCCATTTGTAGTGATCGCCCCGCAGCCAAATATCGTACAGGTTGCTGAAGCGGGTGTTCTCCGCGATCTGCTGCGGCGGCAAATGGCAGTGATAATCGAAAATCGGCTGCGGCGCCGCATAGTCGTGATACAAGCGCCGGGCAAACTCGCTGTCCAGCAGGAAATCTTCGCTCAAAAACGTCGCCATTTCGGGCTCCTTACTTGCCGTGCGGCACGGGAATCGAATCGCAAAAGTTATCACACCAATTCTAATGAGCGTCCAGCAAATTTTTCCCGCCATTTGCCGTTTTGCTGTCCTTCAATCCCTTTTTCGCTCAGTTTTACGGCAAATGTGCGGCATAAACGCACTATTTCACCGGCAACAGTATCGCTCAGGCGAATAATTCCTTTTGTGATATCACTCAACTTTTAAACCTGTATGACAGGTTATTGTCTCGCCAGCCGCATCGCCGGCCACACCTTCAAACGGGGAGACATTTCGGATGCGTAAAATTAAAGGGTTACGCTGGTACATGATCGGACTGGTGACCATCGGCACCGTGCTGGGCTACCTGACCCGCAACGCCATCGCCGTCGCGGCGCCAACGCTGGAAGATACGCTGCACATCACCACCCAACAGTATTCCTATATCGTCGCCGCCTATTCCGCCTGCTACACCGTGATGCAGCCGGTGGCGGGCTATGTGCTGGACGTACTGGGCACCAAAATCGGCTACGCCATGTTCGCCATTCTGTGGGCGCTGTTCTGCATGGGCACCGCGTTGGCCAACAGCTGGGGCGGCCTGGCGCTAGCGCGCGGCGCGGTCGGCATGGCCGAAGCGGCGATGATCCCCGCCGGGCTGAAGGCCAGCAGCGAGTGGTTTCCGGCCAAAGAACGTTCGATCGCCGTCGGCTATTTCAACGTGGGGTCGTCGATCGGCGGCATGATCGCCCCACCGCTGGTGGTCTGGGCCATCGTGGCGCACAGCTGGGAAATGGCGTTCATCATCACCGGCGTGCTGAGCCTGATCTGGGCCATCTGTTGGCTGCTGTTCTACAAACATCCGAAAGATCAGAAGAAACTGAGTCAGGAAGAGCGCAGTTACATCCTCGAAGGCCAGGAAGCGCAACACCAGACCACCCACGCCAAAAAGATGTCGGCCTGGCAGATCGTGCGCAACCGCCAGTTCTGGGGCATCGCGCTGCCGCGCTTTCTGGCGGAGCCGGCCTGGGGCACCTTCAACGCCTGGATCCCGCTGTTCATGTTCAAGGCCTACGGCTTTAATTTGAAAGAGATCGCCATGTTCGCCTGGATGCCGATGCTGTTCGCCGATCTCGGCTGCATCGTCGGCGGCTACCTGCCGCCGCTGTTCCAGAAGTATTTCAAGGTCAATCTGATCGTCTCGCGCAAGCTGGTGGTGACGATGGGAGCGGTGTTGATGATCGGCCCCGGCATGATCGGCCTGTTCACCAGCCCTTACGCCGCCATCGCGCTGCTGTGCGTCGGCGGCTTCGCCCATCAGGCGTTGTCCGGGGCGCTGATCACCCTCTCTTCCGACGTATTCGGCCGCAATGAGGTAGCGACCGCCAACGGCCTTACCGGCATGGCGGCCTGGACCGCCAGCACACTGTTCGCCCTGGTGGTCGGCGCGCTGGCGGATACGCTCGGCTTCAGCCCGCTGTTCGCGGCGCTGTCGGTATTCGACATTCTCGGCGCGATCGTCATCTGGACGGTGCTGCAAAACCGTCCGGCCGCCGAACCGCAGTCAACCGCGCTGCAGCCGACCCCGGCGCGCAGCTGATCCCACCGCCCGGCCGCCGCGCCGGGCCCCTTACCCCTCTGGCAGCAGTGCCGAATAAGTGGTATAACAAATCCAATGGCTACGCGCCCCTTCCCACCGCACCGTATAGAGCATTCACTATGGAATTCACTGAAACCAGACGCCTGTATCAGCAACTGGCCGCCGAGCTTAAGCACCGTATCGAAAGCGGGCGCTACCCGGTGGGCGACAAACTGCCGGCCGAGCGATACATCGCCGAAGAGATGAATGTCAGCCGCACCGTGGTGCGCGAAGCGATCATCATGCTGGAAGTGGAAGGCTATGTGGACGTGCGCAAAGGATCCGGGATCCACGTGGTCTCCAACCAGCAAAAGCACCTGGTGGTGCCGGGCGACAGCATCGAGTTCGCCACCGCCGGCCCGTTTGAGCTGCTGCAGGCGCGCCAGCTGATCGAAAGCAACATCGCCGAATTCGCCGCCACCCAGGTGACCAAGCAGGATATCGTGCAACTGATGGAGATCCAGGAGCACGCCCGCAAAGAGGATCGCTTCCGCGACTCGCAGTGGGATCTGAAGTTCCACGTGCAGGTGGCGCTGGCTACTCAGAACACCGCCATGGCCACCATCGTGGAGAAAATGTGGGTGCAGCGGGTCAACAACCCTTACTGGAAAAAGCTGCACGAGCACATCGACGAACGCTCGATCGCCAGCTGGTGCGACGATCACGATCAAATCCTCAAGGCGCTGATGCGCAAAGACCCTTACGCCGCCAAGCTGGCGATGTGGCAACATCTGGAAAACACCAAGCAGATGCTGTTCAACGCCACCAGCGACGACTTCGAATACAACGCCGACCGCTACCTGTTCGCCGAGAATCCGGTAGTGCATCTGGATGGCGTGAGCCACGAGCCGAAATAGCCACTGCGGTCAAAAACCGTCGGCTTATGTCAGGTAATGTAAAATCCGCTGAATCGATGCCGTAACCGCCGTTTGCCGTGTACTATTTCACCGCTGGCAACGTAGATTTCCCTGTTGCCAATCGTGCTATTTTGGTAGAGTTAGCCCACTTTTTTACCCATTGCTGCGGGGGCGGAACGCGAATAAATGCGCTGGTTGTTTGCCATGCTGATTGCTCTTTTCTGCTGGACCGGTTCGGTCTCCGGCCAACAGCTTTGCGTGGCGTCATCCAAGCCCACCCCCAGCGCGCTGAGCAGCCTGCCGCTGCTGGCGGAGCCGGCGCTTTCCCCCTATGATCATGTATATCGGGCGCCGGCCGAAGCGCGCCGCAAAGCCCCCGGCAAGTTGCCGCTGCTGCTGCCCAGAGCGCACTCTTTCTCCGGCTCGCTGCTCGCATTTTCCCTGCTGGCGCCGGTCTATACCTTGGCCGCTGAGCCGGGCTACCGAATTCGTTTCCCCCGCCAGGACACCCCGGCCCCCAACCGGCTTGCCCAGGTCGACTGGATGCTGGACGCCTCCAGGCAACAGAGTCGGCAAGCCGGCTGGAAAGAAAGTAACATGCAGTACCGTGGCACGCTGACTTACCACCTATGACCGGTGTCGCACCGCTTAGAAACTTTAAAGCAACGCCGTTTCATCGTTATCAGCAATCAGGATCGCCGCGCGCTTTCAGCCCACGTCCGCTCCGCCGCTGAGATAAAAATAAACAATGACGTTTTAGGAACACCGGATGGATATCATTAAAGAACTGATACATGCCTTGTGGCAGCAGGATTTTGAGACGCTGGCGAACCCTTCGTTGGTGTGGACCCTCTACATCCTGCTGTTCATGATCCTGTTTTTGGAAAACGGCCTGCTGCCGGCCGCTTTCCTGCCGGGCGACAGCCTGCTGATCCTGGTCGGCGTGCTGATCGCCAAAGGCACCATGGGCTTCCCGCTGACCGTCGTGATCCTGACCGTCGCCGCCAGCCTGGGGTGCTGGGTCAGTTACATACAGGGCCGATGGCTCGGCAATACGCGAACGGTGCAAGGCTGGCTTTCGCACCTGCCGGCCCACTACCATCAGCGGGCGCACAACCTGTTCCACCGCCACGGGCTTTCCGCCCTGCTGGTGGGCCGCTTCCTGGCCTTCGTGCGCACCCTGCTGCCGACCATCGCCGGGCTGTCCGGCCTGAGCAACGCGCGCTTCCAGTTCTTCAACTGGATGAGTGGCCTGCTGTGGGTCTTGATCCTGACGACGCTCGGTTTTGCGCTGGGTAAAACCCCGGTGTTCCGCAAGTATGAAGATCAGCTGATGTTCTGCCTGATGATGTTGCCGCTGGTGTTGCTGGTGGTCGGTCTGGTCGGCTCGCTGATCGTGCTGTGGCGCAAGAAACGCGCCAGCGGCCAGAACCCGGGGAAAGGGGCGTGACAGCAAAGCGCCCGCGCTGGCAATACGTCCTGATGATCGCGCTCGCCCTGCTGGCGTTGGCGACGCTGTTGGTGCCATGCATGGTGCGCACCGAGAGCGAGCTGCGCATTCGCGCCAGCCAGCAGGGGCTGTCGCTGCCCGACGGATTTTATGTCTACCAGCGCCTCGATGAGCGCGGCATCCGCATCAAGAGCATCACGCCGGAAGGCGATGGCCTGGTCATTCGCCTGGATTCGCCGGAGCAGCAATTGCTGGCGCGCGAAGCGTTGCAAACCATCCTGCCGCCCGGTTACCACATCGCATTGAGCGAGTCCCCGGTGCCGTCGCATTGGGTGCGCGAATTTGCGCGTTCCCCACTCAATCTGGGATAATACCCCTTCAGATGAAGGGGTTTCCTTTCGCTGCCGTTATCTTCATTTTCATTCGCACCGTTTAGCTCAAAAATCAGTCAGTCGACACCATGCCGCGGCTGATTCTTTGGAGGCACGCCGGTTTCATGACTATGCTGAAGGGTAACTTCAGCCGGCGATGAACGCCCTCCTCTCACGCTGCCGTCTTCGGCAGTCAGGAAAGCGGATGCCTGTGCAGGCATCCCATGAAAAGGAACTGAAAGATGAAATTACGCCATTCACTGTTACTGCTGCTGCCACTCTGCGCGCTGCCGGCACTCGCTTCGGCCGCAGAGGGCGGCTGCGCCGCCAAAGCGCAAAGCATCCAACAACAAATCGACTACGCCACCCAGCACGGCAACACCCACCGCGTGGACGGGCTGAAAAAGGCGCTGAGCGAAGTGCAGACCCACTGCACCGAAGCCGGCCTGCAGGCCGAACGCCAGAAAAATATCGCGGAGAAACAGCGCAAGGTTGACGAACGCCGGGAAGAACTGAAAGAAGCGCAGCAAACCGGCAAGCTGGACAAGGTCGCCAAGAAACAGCAAAAGCTGGCGGAAGCGCAGGCTGAGTTGAAACGCGCCCAGGCGGAATAATTTTTTTACACCAGCGGATTTATCGATGAGAGCCCCATCACGCGGGATTTCTTAAGCATATGAAAGTGATGTCTGGTGTTATCTGCTAGTCATCACCCCTTTGCTCCGGCGAAAAAATCCGCTATGTTAAAAGTCTGTCGAAATAAACGTTAAGGAATAATCACATGGCACATGATTCAAATGCAGAAAACTTACGCGCTGAACTGAAGTCCTTAGCCGATACGCTGGAGGAAGTGCTGAACTCCTCCACCGACAAGCCGAAAGCCGAGCTGGAGAAGCTGCGTTCGAAAGCGGAAGGCGCGCTGAAAGAGACCCGCGCTCGCCTGAGCGACGCCGGTGACAGGCTGGCTTCGCAAACCAAACAGATCGCCGGCCAAGCCGACGACTACGTGCGCGACAACCCGTGGACCGGCATCGGTATCGGCGCGGCGGTCGGCGTGGTGCTGGGCGTGCTGCTCGCGCGTCGCTAATCATGGCTGAACAACCGCAAGTGCGCGCGCAGGGCCCCGCCAAAGGGGTCCTGGATATCGGTCAGCGCATCATCACGATCCTGGTCGGCATGGTGGAAACCCGTGTCCGGCTGGCGGTCGTCGAGCTGGAAGAGGAGAAAGCCAACCTCATTCAGCTGCTGATCATGGCCGGTATGACGCTGCTGTTCACCGCCTTCGGTTTGATGAGCCTGCTGATCCTGATCTTCTGGGCCATCGATCCGGTCTACCGGCTGGTGGCGCTGGGTGCCACGACCGGCGTGTTGCTGTTCCTGGCCGTGGTCGGCACCATCTGGACGCTGGTCAAGGCCCGTCGCACCACGCTGCTGGGCGCCACGCGCAAGCAGCTGGAGCTCGACCGCGCCGAGCTGGAGCGCGAACCATGAGCCGCCGCCGCTACCTGGAATGGAAGAAAGAGAGGCTGATTCGGCAGATCCAGCAACAGCGTCTGGATCTGGCCGAACACAAGTCTCTGTGGCTGGAAAAGACCGAACGCATCGACCGCGGCTGGCAAACGGTGTTTGGCCTGCGCCGCTATCTGGTGCTCGGTTCCAGCATCATAGCGCTGTACGGCATCCGCCATCCCAGCAAGATGATCCGCTGGTCGCGCCGCGCTTTCGGCGCCTGGAGCGCTATCCGTCTGTTTAAGAAGACGTTCTCTACCAAGTAAGCCGCCGCGTTTTTCCTTCAAACCTCCTGTTGCTCTGCCCCCATTTTTCCCCCTGAAACAGCATGCCTAATCCCGGGGCCGGGCAGCCTGCTGACCAACGGCAATTTATTAGCACGCTAAAGATTCAGATTTTTTGAAAAATTACGACAGTTTTACTTGCTAACAACCTGAGCACTTCCCGCTTAACATTCACTCCATCAATACGATACGGACCGGACAGGGTCAAAGACCCGCTACGCCGCCCGCTGATATGACTACCGCCGAACAGGCGCACAAAAACACTTTTGGAGTTGATGATGAAAAAATTAGAAGATACAGGTTTGCTGGTTGCTCGTATTCTGATGCCAATCCTGTTCATCGTGGCAGGCTACGGCAAAATGGGTGACGCCTACGCCGGCACCCAACAATACATGCAATCGATGGGCGTGCCTGGCTTCTTGCTGCCGCTGACCATCCTGCTGGAATTTGGCGGCGGCCTGGCGATCCTGTTCGGTTTCCTGACCCGCACCGTGGCGCTGTTCACCGCCGGTTTCACCATCCTGACCGCGCTGCTGTTCCACACTGACTTTGCAGAAGGCGTAAACCAGCTGATGTTCATGAAAAACCTGACCATCGCCGGCGGCTTCATCGTGTTGGCAGTCGCAGGCCCAGGCGGCTTCAGCATCGACCGTATTCTGAACAAGAAATGGTAATCTAAACTGTCATTCAGGGTCCGGCATGCCGGGCCCTGTCGTTTTTCACTCGGACACCAAGGAGATTCCCATGGGACAACTCGTCGATGGCGTTTGGCAAGACATCTGGTATGACACGAAATCTACCGGCGGCCGTTTCAAACGTTCAACCGCTCAGTTTCGCAATTGGGTGACCGCCGACGGTCAGCCGGGCGAACACGGCGCGGGCGGCTTCCAGGCCGAAGCGGGCCGTTATCACCTGTATGTTTCTCTCGCCTGCCCCTGGGCGCACCGCACGCTGCTGATGCGCAAATTGAAAGGGCTGGAGCAGATCATTCCAGTTTCCGTGGTGCACCCGCTGATGCTGGAAAACGGCTGGACCTTTGGCCAGGATTTTCCTGAGACCACCGGCGATCCGCTGTATCACGCCGACTTCCTGTACCAGATCTACCTGCGGGCCGACCCGCACTACAGCGGGCGCGTGACCGTGCCGGTGCTGTGGGATAAACAGCAGCAAACCATCGTCAGCAACGAATCCGCCGACATCATTCGCATGTTCAACAGCGCATTTGACGGCGTGGGCGCCCGCGCGGGCGATTACTACCCGGCCGAACTGCGCGGCAAGATCGATGAGCTGAACGGTTGGATTTACGATCGGGTGAACAACGGCGTGTACAAGGCCGGTTTCGCCACCAGCCAGGAAGCGTATGACGAAGCGGTCCACGGGGTATTCAGCGCGCTGGAGCGCCTGGAGCAGATCCTGGGGCAGCACCGCTATCTGACCGGCGATCGGCTGACCGAGGCCGACCTGCGGCTGTGGACCACGCTGGTGCGTTTCGATCCGGTATACGTCACCCACTTCAAGTGCGACAAACACCGCATCAGCGACTACCTGAACCTGTACGGTTTCCTGCGCGACATCTACCAGATGCCGGGCATCGCCGAGACGGTCAGCCTGCCGCACATTCGCAATCACTACTACCGCAGCCACGCCACCATCAACCCGTATGGCATCATTTCCATCGGGCCGGCGCAGGATCTGGACGAGCCGCACGGCCGCGACCAGCGCTTCGGTTAAGACGAAAAAAATCCCCTTGCCGCCCGGCAAGGGGATGTCATTCAACGAACGTTAACGCTGTGCGAACAGGCGCGGAATTTCGCGCAGGAACCAGGCTTTCGCCTCTCCCATGCTGTCGCGCCGCCAGGCCATGATGATGTCGGCTTCGCGGCTGTATTCCGGCCCCACCACCCGCAGCCGCCCGGCTTCGATATCTTTCTCCACCATCGGATACGGCATGGTCGCCACCCCCAACCCGGCCAGCAGCGCCAGACGCTTGTCTTCAATGGTGCTCACCGTCAGACGTTGTTGTTTATCCAGCAGCTGAACGGTCAACACCGGGCGCTCGCGGGCGGTATCCGCCACGGCGATGCCGCGGTACTTCACGCGGGTCACCTCGGACAACGGCTCCGGCTCCTGATGGATCGGGTGATCCGGCGCGGCGACATAGACGCTCATCACCTTGTACAGTTTGCGGGTGTTGATCTCCGAGGATGCGCGGAAATGCATATCCGGTGCGATCACGATGTCGGCGCGCCCCTGCTCCAGCCGCTCCCAGGCGCCCGCCAACACTTCGGTGAAAATCGACACCTGGGTATTGGCCTTCAGCGCCAGCTTGTCGACCAGCGGGAACAGCAGGCTCGGCGGTGATAACGCTTCGCTGACGATGGTCAGGTGGGTTTCCCAACCGCGCGCCAGCGCTTCGGCGTCAGTGGTCAGCTTGTCTGCCGCCTCCAGCAGCACCCGCCCGCGCTCCAGCAGCATGCGCCCCACGTTGGTGAACTTGGTGCGGTGGCCCGAACGGTCGAACAGCACCACGTCCAATTCTTCTTCCAATTTTTGCATGGTGTAGCTGAGCGCCGACGGCACCCGGCCCAATTCGTCGGCGGCCGCGGCGAAACTGCCACGCCGGTCGATCGCGTCCATCACTCTCAGCGCCTCAAGCGTGAGCGCCCGATCTCTGGCCATCACATCCCTCTGTCAGGAAATTTGAATATGCCGACCAGATTAACTGGCTAACAATCCGACGTCCAGATGCTTACCATTTGGATAATGAATTTAGAGAGCCGATTGCCATGATTACATGCAGAACAGCACAACAATGCGGGCAAGCTGACTTTGGTTGGCTGCAGGCTCGCTACACCTTTTCCTTTGGTCACTACTTCGATCCCAAACTGATGGGCTACGCCTCGCTGCGGGTACTGAATCAGGAGGTGCTGGCACCGGGCGCGTCGTTCCAGCCGCGCACCTATCCCAGCGTGGACATCCTGAACCTGATCCTGCAGGGCGAGGCGGAGTACCGCGACAGCGACGGTAACACGGTGCGTGCCAAAGCCGGCGAAGCGCTGCTGTTGGCCACCCAGCCGGGCCTGAGTTACAGCGAGCAGAACGTCAGCGGCGACACGCCGCTCACCCGTCTGCAGCTGTGGCTGGACGCCTGTCCGGAACGCAGCAACGAGCGGGTGCAGCGCCTGACGCTGCCGGCGGCAGGCAACCTGCTGCTGGCCTCGCCGGACGGCGCGCAGGGCAGCCTGCAGCTGCGCCAGCAGGTCTGGATCCACCATCTCGATCTGCAAGCGGGTGAACAGCTGACGCTGGCGATTAACGGGCCGCGCGCTTATTTGCAGTCGATCCACGGCACCATCACCGCCAACGGCGAGCACCACGAAGAACAGCGTCTGACCTGCGGCGACGGCGCCTTCGTGCGCGAGGAGAATCGCCTGACGATCCGCGCCGAGACGCCGCTGCGCGCGCTGCTGATCGACCTGCCGGTGTAAACCAAACCGGCCGGAAAACGAAAAACCCCGCGCAACTGACGTTGCGCGGGGTTTTCTTTTGTCGAGGGAGTTGACCGGTAAGCCGGGTTCTGTCGTGGACAGTCATTCCTCTAGGCCAGCAATCGCTCACTGGCTCAAGCAGCCTACCCGGGTTCAGTACGGGCCGTACCATGTGAACCCCTATTTGGCCTTGCTCCGGGTGGAGTTTACCGTGCCACGAACTGTTGCCAGCCGCGCGGTGCGCTCTTACCGCACCCTTTCACCCTTACCTGATCCCGCTTGCGCGGGCCATCGGCGGTTTGCTCTCTGTTGCACTAGTCGTAGGCTTGCGCCTCCCAGGCGTTACCTGGCACCCTGCCCTATGGAGCCCGGACTTTCCTCCCCTCCATCTGTCTCCCCGAAGAGGACGGCAATGAAGCGGCGACTGTCTGGTCAACTCCGGCGCGGATAGTAGCGTCGCGACGGCGGCAGGTCAACCGCTTTACGGCTGTTGTTGCTCCAGCGCGTGCTTATACAACGCATTTTTCTTCACGCCGTGGATTTCCGCCGCCAGCGCCGCCGCCTTTTTTAGCGGCAGCTCTTTTTGCAGCAGCGCCAGCGTGCGCAGCGCCTCGAGCGGCAACGCATCCTCCTGCGCCTTGTGGCCTTCGACGATCAGCACCATTTCGCCGCGGCGGCGCACTTCATCTTCCTGCACCCACGCCAGCAGTTCGCCCACCGGCGCGCCGTGGATGGATTCCCAGGTCTTGGTGAGTTCGCGCGCCAGCACCACATAGCGCTGCGGGCCCCAGACGGTGACCATGTCCTGCAGGCTTTCCAGCAGACGATGGGTGGACTCATAGAAAATCAGCGTGCGCGGCTCCTCCGCCAGCGCCATCAGCGTATCCTTGCGCCCCTTGGTTTTCGCCGGCAGGAAGCCTTCGTAGCAGAAACGGTCGGAAGCGACGCCCGCAGCGCACAGCGCAGTCGTGGCGGCGCAGGCGCCCGGCAGCGGCACCACGCGAATGCCTGCCTCGCGGCAACGGCGCACCAGGTGATAACCGGGATCGTTGATCAATGGCGTGCCGGCGTCGGACACCAGCGCGATGCTCTGGCCTTCCTGCAGTTTCGCCAGCAGTTGATCGGCCTTTTGCTGTTCGTTGTGATCGTGCAGTGCGAACAGGCGCGCGTTGATCGCGAAGTGTTGCAGCAGCAATCCGGTATGGCGCGTATCTTCCGCCGCGATCAGATCAACGCTTTTCAGTACCTCTAACGCACGGTGGGTAATATCGCCCAGATTGCCGATTGGAGTGGGCACCACATACAGCGTTGATGCAGAAATGACTGATTGTTGGTGTTGATTCATTGTTTCATCCGGGTTGCCGATTTAATATTGAGCATCTTGAAAAAAACATCACTGGATACAGTATGCTTTCCTCAACATTCGTTCGTACCAAAGCAGGGCGTTCCAAGCCTGTCCGACTGACCGCAGTCATCGCCGCCGCCCTTTTCCTGGCGGGCTGTCCAAGTCGGGCCCCGCAAACGCCGCCCGCCAATATACAGGACGAAGCGAGCGCCAGCTCCGATTACTACCTGCAGCAGTTGCAGCAAAGCAGCGATGATAACAAGGCTGACTGGCAATTACTTGCTATTCGCGCCTTGCTGCGTGAAGGAAAACTGCCGCAGGCCGGCGACCAGTTGAATCAACTGCCGAAAAACCTCAGCGGCGCGCAGCAGACCGAACGCCAATTGCTGACCGCCGAACTGCAGATCGCCAACAAGAGCTACGTCAGCGCCCGCAGCACGCTGGGCCACCTGGACAGCAGTTCGCTGTCACCGAATCAGAAGGTGCGTTACTACCAGGCGCAGATCGCCGCCAATCAGGGCAAAGCGTCGCTGCCGCTGATCCGCGCCTATATCGCGCAGGAGCCGCTGCTGACCGGTAAACCGCACCAGGAAAACCTGGACCAGACCTGGCAGGCGCTGCTGCAGCTGACGCCGCAGGAGATGAACAGCCTGGTGATCAACGCCGATGAAAACGTGCTGCAAGGCTGGTTGGATCTGCTGCGCGTCTATCAGGACAACAAGCAGGATCCCGATCTGCTGAAGGCCGGCATCAAAGATTGGCAGAACCGTTATCCGAAAAACCCGGCGGCCAAAACGCTGCCGGCTCGCCTGAACCAGGTGCTGAACTTCACCCAAGCCTCTACCTCGAAAATCGCCCTGCTGCTGCCGTTGAACGGCCAGGCGAAGGTGTTCGCCGACGCCATCCAGCAAGGCTTCGAAGCGGCGAAAAACGGCGGCTCCATGCCGGCGCCACAGCCTCAAGCCGCACAACCGGCTGCCACAGCGGCCCAAACGGCGCCGGCCGACCAGGCCGCTGCGGGTGACATCAACGCCAACGGCGCGGTCAGCCCTTCAGCGCAAGAGAGCCAACCTGCCGTGACCGCCGCGCAACCCGCCGCACCGTCCAGCGCGCCGGTAACGCCGCTGCAGGCCGCCAATGCGCAGGTCAAAGTGTACGACACCACTAGCCAGCCGCTGGCCGCCTTGCTGAGCCAGGCGCAGCAGGATGGTGCCACTCTGGTGGTCGGGCCGCTGCTGAAAGAGAACGTCGACCAGCTGTCCGCCAGCACCACCACGCTGAACGTGCTGGCGCTCAACCAGCCGGAAACGCCGAAGGATAACCTGAACATCTGTTACTTCGCTCTGTCGCCGGAAGATGAAGCGCGCGACGCCGCCCGCCACATCTGGGAACAACAGAAGCGCCAGCCGTTGCTGCTGGTGCCGCGCGGTGCCTTCGGCGATCGCGTCGCCAAGGCCTTTAACCAGGAATGGCAGAAACAGGGGGGGCAAACCGTGCTGCGTCAGGACATCGGCTCCGCCGGTGAACTGCGCCAGATGGTGAACAGCGGCGGCATCCGCATGACCGGCACGCCGATGTCGAGCGCCCCGGCGCCGCAGAGCGTCACCATCGCCGGGCTGACCATTCCGGCGCCGCCGAGCGACGTACCCGCCGCCACCGGCGGCAACGTCGACGCGGTATATATCGTCGCCACCCAGTCCCAGCTGACGCTGATCAAACCGATGATCGACATGGCCACCAGCTCGCGCGGCAAACCGGCGATGTACGCCAGCTCGCGCAGCTACCAGGCCGGCGCCGGCCCGGACTTCCGTCTGGAAATGGAAGGCCTGCAGTTCAGCGATATTCCGCTGTTGGCCGGCTCAAACCCTCAGCTGCTGCAGCAGGCCAGCGCGCGTTTCCGCAACGATTACTCGCTGGTGCGCCTGTATGCAATGGGGATGGATGCCTGGACATTGGCCAACCATTTTGCTGAAATGCGCCAGCTGCCGGGCTTCCAGGTTTCCGGCACCACCGGTACGCTGAGCGCGTCGCCGAACTGCGTGATCAACCGCAAACTGCCTTGGCTGCAATACCGTCAGGGTACGGTCGTCCCGGTCTCTTGAACCCACGCGCCTCAGGGGCGGGCTATGAGTTACTGGCCCGCCGTCATCTGGAACACGCCGGGCTCACCTTCTGCGCCGCCAACGTCGCGGTGCGCGGCGGTGAGCTCGACCTCATCATGCGCGACGGCGCCACCTGGGTGTTCGTCGAAGTGCGCTACCGCCGCAACGACGCTTTCGGCGGCGCGGCCGCCAGCGTCACCTCTCGCAAACAGCAGCGGTTGCTGCACGCCGCCGCCGTCTGGCTGGCGGGACGCGGAGCCAGTTTTGACACATCATCTTGCCGTTTTGATGTTTTGGCCATTACCGGTAGCCAGTTAGAATGGATACCCAACGCCTTCAATGCGGATTAATCGGGGTTTTGCGGCGCAGACCGGCCCTTTGACTTAGTGGATTAATACAACGTGCTGGATAGAATTAAAGTCTGTTTTACCGAAAGCATCCAAACCCAGATCGCGGCGGCGGAAGCGTTGCCTGACGCCATTTCCCGCGCGGCGATGACGCTGGTTCAATCCTTACTCAACGGCAACAAAATCCTGTGCTGCGGCAACGGCACCTCGGCGGCCAACGCGCAGCACTTCGCCGCCAGCATGATCAACCGTTTTGAAACCGAGCGCCCCAGCCTGCCGGCCATCGCCCTCAATGCCGACAACGTGGTGCTGACGGCGATCAGCAACGATCGGCTGCACGACGAAGTGTACGCCAAGCAGGTGCGCGCGCTCGGGCACACCGGCGACGTGCTGCTGGCGATTTCCACCCGCGGCAACAGCCGTGATATTGTGAAAGCGGTCGAAGCGGCCGTCACGCGCGACATGACCATCGTCGCGCTCACCGGCTACGACGGCGGCGAACTGGCCGGGTTGCTCGGCCAACAGGATGTCGAGATCCGCATCCCGTCGCACCGCAGTTCGCGCATTCAGGAAATGCATATGCTTACCGTAAACTGCCTGTGCGACCTGATAGACAATACGTTATTCCCCCACCAGGACGATTAAGGAACTGAGATGAAGCTAAAAGCCACATTTGCAGTGCTGTCCAGCGCCCTGCTGTTGCAAGGCTGTATCGCCGGCGTCGTCGTCGGCAGTGCGGCCGTCGCCACCAAAACCGCCACCGACCCGCGCAGCGTAGGGACTCAGGTAGATGACGGCACGCTGGAAGCCAGGGTCGAGAGCGCCCTGAGCAAAGACCAGCAGTTGAAGAAAGAAGCCCGGGTGGTCGCCACCGCCTATCAGGGCAAGGTGCTGTTGACCGGTCAGTCGCCTAACGCCGACCTCACCGCGCGCGCCAAGCAGATCGCCATGGGCGTGGAAGGCACCACCGAAGTGTATAACGAAATCCGCCAGGGCACGCCGGTCAGCCTGAGCACCGCCTCCTCCGACACCTGGATCACCACCAAGGTGCGTTCGCAGCTGTTGACCAGCGATACGGTGAAATCGTCCAACGTGAAGGTCACCACCGAAAACGGCGAAGTGTTCTTGCTGGGCCTGGTCACGCAGCAGGAAGGGCAATCGGCGGCGCAGATCGCCAGCCAGGTCAGCGGCGTGAAGCACGTCACTACCGCCTTTACCTATGTGAAGTAACCCTCTCTGCGGGAGCGGCGCTACGCCGTTCCCGCTCGCTTAATCCAGCTTGTTCTCGCGTAAAAACGTTTCCCCGCCCAACTGCCGCATCTGACGCATGATCCACTGTTGACGCTGCACCACATAGCCGGACGGCGCATCGGCCCTGAAACGGTGCGGATTCGGCAATACCGCCGCCAGCAGCGCCGCTTCGGCTGCGGTCAGGCGCTTGGCCGGCTTATGGAAAAAGCGTTGTGAAGCCTCCTCCACGCCGAACACCCCATCGCCGAACTCTACGATGTTCAGATACACCGTCAGAATGCGCCGCTTGGTCCACACCAGCTCGATGCCCGACGTCAGCCCGGCCTCCAGCCCTTTGCGCAGCCAGCTGCGGCCATCCCACAGAAACAGATTCTTGGCGGTTTGCTGCGACAGCGTGGACGCGCCGCGGATGCGCGTCGGGCGTTTCTCGTTGTGGCTGAGCGCCTTTTCAATGGCCGCCACGTCGAAGCCCCAATGATCGGGAAACTTCTGATCTTCCGCCGCCATCACCGCCAGCGCCATCTGCGGCGAGATATCGTCCATCGACACCCAGTCAGAATGAGCGACGTAGCCGAAGTCGCCGCTCAACCAGGCGCTGACTTGCCGCTCCACCATCACGGCGGAAAACGGCACCGGCAGGAAAGCAAAGGCCACAATGCCCAGCACCCACAGGCCGATAATCGCGATGACGCCGCGCTTCAGCCAATACCACGGGCGCAGCCGCCGCCATCCGCCGAGCGATTTTCTCATTCAGCCAGTTCCAGCACCCGCGCCACCAGTTTGTCGATGCCGAGGGCCGCCTGCGCGATCGACGGCGCCAGCATATAGGCCGGCGTGGTCACGATCTTATGTTCGCGGTCCACCACGATGTCGTCCACCGGGCAAATCACCGGCTCTCCGCCCATGGCGTCAATCACTTCCCCCAGGTCGGGATCGTTGCCAATGGTCAGCCGCGCTTGTTGATCCAGCAGCTTCGGCAACAGCGCCGGCGCGATGCACATCAGGCCAATTGGTTTGTTGGCCTTATGCATCTCGCGCGTCAGGCGCGCCAAATCTTCATCGACCCAACATTCCGCGCCGGCTTCGGCGAAATTGCTGAGATTCTTGGCGGCGCCGAAGCCGCCGGGCACGATCAGCGCATCCAGCTGCGCGGCTTCCGCCAGCGCCAGCGGCTGCACAGCGCCGCGGGCGATGCGCGCCGATTCAATCAGGACATTGCGCGACTCCGCCATCTCATCACCGGATAAGTGATTGATAACATGGCGTTGAGGTTTATCCGGCGCAAAGCACACCGCCTGGGCGCCGGCGCGGTCCAACGCCAGCAGCGTCAACACCGCTTCATGGATCTCTGTACCGTCATAAACGCCGCTGCCGCTGAGGACGACACCCACCTTTTTCATCACTCTTACTCCTGTCGCTGCTGTCAACTGGTTCGTGCTCGGAGTTGACAAACACTAATCTACATCACACATTTTAATGAATCTTCTAACAAGAGCGCTTACATTTGCTATGTTGTTGGCTGTATGATGTTTAGGAATTCGCTACAACCTGCTCGACCAGAACACTGAAACCAATACGCAGGTTCACAATTTCCCTGGTGTTGGCGCAATATTCGCGCACCCCGGCTTAGGTCGGGGTCATTTTTTTTCAGCGTTCTCAACCCAAGCCCGCAGCACCTGCACATCGTTGCGCCACTCTTGTTTCAACTCATCCACCCAATCCTGCACGTTATCCCACCAGGCCGGCAGCGTAGGCGTTTGAATTTGTTGTGCCAGCTGCTGCAGGTGGCGCAGACCGACCGAACCGGCAGCGCCCTTGATCTTGTGCCCTTCCTCGGTGATGCCTTTCTGATCGCGCGCCGTCATGTTGGAATCCAGCACCGCCAGATAGCCCGGCATCATCTGTTCGAACATCTCCAGGCTTTGGTGGATCAACTGCGGGCCAACCAGGTCCATGTACTGCTCCAGCATCGCGGTATCGAGTAACGACTCATTAATCTGCATCGCCTTGTGCTCCGTTTTCTTAGAAGTGTGAGAAGGTTGATGATCCCAATAGTGTTTGATGACCTGGGTCAGCGCCGGCACCGACAACGGCTTGCTCAGCACATCGTCCATGCCCGCCTCGAGATACTCTTTTTTGTCTTTCAGCACGTTGGCGGTCAGGGCCACCAGCGGCGGCAGCGCCTGCCCGGCATAGCGCTCACGCAGCGCCCGGGCGATATCCAGCCCTGTCATGTCCGGCAGTTGGATGTCCAGCAGCACCAGATCGAACTCGTCCGGATCGAACATCGCCAGCGCGTCGTGGCCGTTCATCGCCACCTCGACGCTGTTGCCCAGCTTCTCCAGCACCGAGCGCGCCACGATCACGTTCAGTTCGATATCCTCCACCAGCAGGATGTGCAGCGCCGGCAACGGCAGCTCCTCTTCCTCCGGCGCCGCGCTGACGGCTTCCTGCACCGCCGGCGCCTTGATGGTCAGGGTGAAGCAAGAACCGTGCCCCTGTTCGCTGCGCACGGTGATGTCGCCGCCCATGCTCTGCGCCAGCCGCTTGGAGACCGCCAGCCCGATGCCGGTGCCGGTGGCCGGGCGGCCACCGCGCTGATCTTTCACCTGATAATACATGGCGAAGATCTTGTCCTGCTCGTCCTGCGGGATGCCCATGCCCGAGTCCTCCACCTCGAACACCAGCTTCTCCGGCGCCTCGCGCCGCACGCGCACCACGATTTGGCCCTGCTGGGTAAATTTCACCGCGTTGCCGATCAGGTTCCACAGGATCTGCCGCAGGCGGGTGCCGTCGGTCACGATCTGCTGCGGCAGCGGCGTCTGCGGCTCCATGACGAACTGCAGCCCTTTCGGCTGCGCCAGCAGGCCCGAGAGGTTCTCCAAATCCGCCAGGAAGCCGGTGAAGTCCACCGGCTGGTTGTCGAGCTGCACCTTGCGCCGCTCGAGCTTATCCATTTCGATAATGTCGTTGAAGATGTTGCCGAGGGTGATGGCGCTGACGTGAATGGTCTTCAGGTATTTCAGCTGCTCATCGTTCAGCTCGGTATCGAGCAGGATGCGGCTCAGGCCGACGATGCCATTAAGCGGCGTACGCAGCTCGTGGCTGATCGTTGAGATAAAGGTGGTCTTCTCCCTGCTGGCATTCTCCAGCGCGTCCTGGTAGCGCTTACGCTCGGTAATATCGCGGCCGAAGCCCATCAGGCCGTGGCGTTTGCCCACCCGGTCGTAAAACGGCACCTTGCGCAGCTCGAAACAGGCCTTGCGGCCATCGGGATACACTAACCACTGTTCGTAGGTCAGCGAGACGTTGTGGCGGAACACCTTCTCGTCGGTTTCGATCACCTTTTCGGCGATCTCCTGGCCGTAGACGTCGAACGGCGTCAGGCCGATCAACTGCTTCTCGCTCTTGCCGGTCAGCAGCTCCATCGCGCGGTTGCAACCGGAAAATTCTTTGTCTTCGTTGCGGTAATAAACCAGATCCGGCGAGGCATCGAGGAAGGAACGCAACAGCGCCGATTGCTGGCCCAGCTCAATCTGCGCCAGTTCGCGCTGTTCCATCTCTTCCGTCAGCTTTTCCATCACCTGCAGACGCTCTTCCTCCGCCTTGATACGGTCGGCGATCTCCTGGTTCAGCTGGCTGATATTGTCTTTAAGCTGCTGGTTGAGCTCCAGATCGCGGTGGCGCATCTCCTCCAGCTTGTCCACCAACCGCGCCAGCCGTTGGCGCGACTCCTCCAGCTGCTCCACCACCACAGAGAGGAAATAGACCGCCCACGGGGTGATCAGCAGGCCGAAGAAGATCGAACGCACCACGTCGATGCTTTCCACTTCGCCGCGCAGCAGCATGGTCACCGCCATCTGCACCACCATCGCCAGCACCACCAGCGCCGAGGCCAGCAGCAGCGAGAAGCGCACCAACCCCAGTTTTACCATTAAATCGACGTAGTACTGGGCCAACACCCGGATTTGCTTCATAGCGGCTCCCATCAGACACAATCTTTTGAATCATACCGTAAAACAGCGGTGAGATAAGGCGGCAAACGCCGAAGTGTGGCAAAGATTGCACTTCAGAGCGGCATGCCAGGGCGGTAGCGCCGCTTTTCATCCAGCGCGCTGCCCTGCCCGCCGTGCCGTTGCAGATAAGCGCCGACTGCCTGCATGCCGCTCCAGCGGTTTTCGCACCACAGCGGCGCCAGCAGCGTAGGCCGGCGGGCGCTGGCGGAAAGGCGGTGGTACACCACGTCCCCCGGCGTATGGCGGATCATCTCCCCGGCGCTGGCGGCATAATCCTCCAGCGCCAGTTCGGACAAACGCCCGGCCTGCCAAGCCCGCGCCAGGGTGCTGCCGGTGACGACGTGCAGCGGGTGGAGCTTGATGCCGTCGACGCCGGTCTGCGTCACCTGCTGCAGCGTGAGCAGATGATCGCGCTGGGTTTCTCCCGGCAGCCCGACGATCAGATGGCAGCACACCTTCAGACCGCGCTGTCGAGCCAGCCGTGCGGTCTGCTGATAGCAGCGGAAATCATGGCCGCGGTTGATGCGCTTTAGCGTTTTATCGTGCGCCGTCTGCAGCCCCAGTTCCAGCCACACTTCATAGCCTTGTTCGCGGTAGCCCGCCAGCAGGTCCAACGCGGCGGGCGGCACGCAGTCCGGCCGGGTGCCGACGCACAGGCCGACCATGTCGCTCTGCGTTAGCGCCTGCCGATACATCGACGCCAGCAGTTCGACCTCCGCATAGGTGCTGGTATAGGCCTGGAAATAGGCCAGATAGCGCCGCGCCCGGTCGACCCGTGCGGCCTGCCGCGCCAGCTGTTCGGCGATGCTCTGCTGCTGCATCGTTTCATCGGCGAACGACGCGACGTTGCAAAATGTACAGCCACCGCGTCCCAGCGTGCCGTCGCGGTTTGGGCAGCTGAATCCGCCGTGTAGCGTGAGTTTATGGATCTTTTCGCCATAGCGGCGCTGGAGATCCGCGCCAAACATATTGACTAATTGCGGCAACTGCATAATCTTGGTGATTCTCTGTGTTCAAAGCCGCGATGCTAATAAGAAACGGTTTTTCCCGCGATGACAGAGATCAACGCTTTCCCCGCAAGGCGCCATCACGCATAACCATTCATCATAAACGCAAATAAATTCACTATAATTCTGATGAATTATTCTAATCGTCACGCAACCGTTAACGGCAATATGACAATGCGGTGAAAAATAGTCATAAACATCAACAAAGCAATATCTTATAGAATAAAACTCTGTCATTAACCCCCGCACTAGCATGGTGCAGAGATTAAGGGGTTGCACTATAGTGAGACAGCTCACACTTCTGCGGGGATCCGCGTTGCCCCACGATAGTGCAAAAATGCATTAAAACACTTATTTTTCAAATAAATAAACATCATCAATTCGATAAGAATCTATCTTAAGCCCACATTTGACCTGCGAATTCTTTCTCGCTAAGTTGGAAGTCCGCTGGAAGCTTTCTGGACGGGCAAACGTCTCGTCATATTTATGCAGTAATTGAAGACTCCCTCTTAAAACAAGTCCTATACCACTTGTGAGACCGTCACGAGAGGCCATTGATGGAGGGCGGAAAAGCAGATTGGCGGGGTTAACTTGCTGATTGGACTTCTGCCTGAAATTGGGAAGCCCCCTCGCAGTAGGTTGTGAGAGTCACGCAGAGCCTGGGGAGGTTCACTGATATGTTGTACGATAAATCCCAAGAGAGGGACAACTGTGGTTTCGGCCTGATCGCCCACATAGAAGGCGAACCTAGCCACAAGGTGGTGCGCACCGCCATTCACGCGCTGGCCCGCATGCAGCACCGCGGCGCGATCCTGGCCGACGGCAAGACCGGCGACGGCTGCGGCCTGTTGCTGCAAAAACCCGATCGCTTCTTCCGCATGGTGGCGGAAGAGCGCGGTTGGCGCTTGGCCAAGAACTACGCCGTCGGCATGATGTTCCTTAGCCAGAATGAAGAGGAAGCGCGCCTCAGCCGCCGCATCGTGGAAGAAGAGCTGCAAAACGAAACGCTGTCGATCGTCGGCTGGCGTGAAGTGCCGACCAACCCGGACGTGCTGGGTGAAATCGCCCTCTCCTCCCTGCCGCGCATCGAGCAAATCTTCGTTAACGCCCCGGCCGGCTGGCGCCCGCGCGATATGGAACGCCGCCTGTTCGTGGCGCGCCGCCGCATCGAGAAACGCGTGCAGGACAACAGTTTCTACGTCTGCAGCTTCTCCAACCTGGTGACGATCTATAAAGGCCTCTGCATGCCTGCGGATCTGCCGCGCTTCTATCTCGATCTGGCGGACCTGCGCCTGGAATCGGCCATTTGCCTGTTCCACCAGCGTTTTTCCACCAACACCGTGCCGCGCTGGCCGCTGGCGCAGCCGTTCCGTTACCTGGCGCACAACGGCGAAATCAACACCATCACCGGCAACCGCCAATGGGCGCGCGCCCGTACCTATAAATTCCAAACGCCGCTGATCCCGGATCTGCAGGCCGCCGCGCCGTTCGTCAACGAAACCGGCTCCGACTCCAGCTCGCTGGACAACATGCTGGAGCTGCTGCTGGCGGGCGGGATGGATCTCATCCGCGCCATGCGCCTGCTGGTGCCACCGGCCTGGCAGAACAACCCGGACATGGACGGCGATCTGCGCGCCTTCTTCGACTTCAACTCGATGCACATGGAGCCGTGGGACGGCCCGGCCGGCATCGTGATGTCCGACGGCCGCTACGCCGCCTGTAACCTCGATCGCAACGGCCTGCGCCCGGCGCGCTACGTGATCACCAAAGACAAGCTGATCACCTGCGCCTCCGAAGTCGGCATCTGGGATTACCAGCCGGACGAAGTGGTAGAAAAAGGCCGCGTCGGCCCCGGCGAGCTGATGGTGATCGACACCCGCAGCGGCCGTATCCTGCACTCGGCGGAAACCGACAACGATCTGAAAAGCCGCCATCCGTATAAAGAGTGGATGGAGAAAAACGTCAAACGTCTGGTGCCGTTCGAAGATCTGCCGGACGATCAGGTTGGCAGCCGCGAGCTCGACGACGCACAGCTCGAGACCTACCAGAAACAGTTCGGCTACAGCAGCGAAGAGCTGGATCAGGTGATCCGCGTGCTGGGCGAGATCGGCCAGGAAGCCACCGGCTCGATGGGCGACGATACCCCGTTCGCCGTGCTCTCCAGCCGGCCGCGCATCGTTTACGACTATTTCCGCCAGCAGTTCGCGCAGGTCACCAACCCGCCTATCGATCCGCTGCGCGAAGCGCACGTCATGTCGCTGGCCACCAGCATCGGCCGTGAAATGAACGTGTTCTGCGAAGCCGAAGGCCAGGCGCACCGCCTGAGCTTCAAATCGCCGATCCTGCTGTACTCCGATTTCAAACAGCTCACCACGCTGGAAGGCGAATACTATCGCGCCGAGACCCTCGATCTGACCTTCGATCCGCAACAGCAGGATCTGGAGCAGACCATTCGCGCCCTGTGCGACGAAGCGGAACGCAAGGTGCGCGAAGGCGCGGTGCTGCTGGTGCTGTCCGACCGCGCCATCGCGCCCGGCCGCCTGCCGGTACCGGCCCCGATGGCAGTTGGCGCCGTACAAACCCGCCTGGTGGAAAAGAGCCTGCGCTGCGACGCCAACCTGATCGTTGAAACCGCCAGCGCCCGCGATCCGCACCACTTCGCCGTGCTGCTCGGCTTCGGCGCGACCGCCATCTACCCGTATCTGGCCTATGAAACCCTGGCCAAGCTGGTGGATAGCCAGGCGATCGACAAGAAATACCGCGACGTGATGCTGAACTACCGCAACGGCATCAACAAGGGCCTGTACAAGATCATGTCCAAAATGGGCATCTCGACCATCGCCTCTTACCGCTGTTCCAAGCTGTTCGAAGCGGTCGGCCTGCACCGCGATCTGGCAGATCTGTGCTTCCAGGGCGTGGTCAGCCGCATCGGCGGCGCCAGCTTCAGCGACTTCCAGCAGGATCTGCAGAACCTTTCCAAGCGCGCCTGGCTGAAACGCAAACCGCTGGAGCAAGGCGGCCTGCTGAAGTTCGTGCACGGCGGCGAATACCACGCTTACAACCCGGACGTGGTGAACTCACTGCAAAAAGCGGTGCACAGCGGCGAGTACAGCGACTATCAAGCCTACGCCAAGCTGGTGAACGAGCGGCCGGTCGCCATGCTGCGCGATCTGCTGGCCATCACGCCGAAAGGCGAACCGATCCCGGTCGATCAGGTTGAACCGGCGGAGTCGCTGTTCAAACGCTTCGACACCGCGGCGATGTCGATCGGGGCACTGAGCCCGGAAGCGCACGAGTCGCTGGCGATCGCCATGAACGGCCTCGGCGGTTTCTCCAACTCCGGCGAAGGCGGCGAAGATCCGGCGCGCTACCGCACCAACAAGGTGTCGCGCATCAAACAGGTGGCCTCCGGCCGCTTCGGCGTGACGCCGGCCTATCTGGTGAACGCCGATGTGATCCAGATTAAGGTGGCGCAGGGCGCCAAGCCGGGCGAAGGCGGCCAACTGCCGGGCGACAAAGTCACCCCGTATATCGCCAGACTGCGTTACTCGGTGCCGGGCGTGACCCTGATCTCCCCGCCGCCGCACCACGATATCTACTCGATCGAAGATCTGGCGCAGCTGATCTTCGACCTGAAGCAGGTCAATCCGAAGGCGGTGATCTCGGTGAAACTGGTGTCCGAACCGGGCGTCGGCACCATCGCCACCGGCGTGGCAAAAGCCTATGCCGATCTCATCACCATCGCCGGTTACGACGGCGGCACTGGCGCCAGCCCGCTGTCCTCGGTGAAATACGCCGGCTGTCCGTGGGAATTGGGCCTGGTGGAAACCCAGCAGGCGCTGGTGGCCAACGGCCTGCGCCACAAGATCCGCCTGCAGGTGGACGGCGGCCTGAAAACCGGCGTGGACATCGTCAAAGCGGCGATCCTGGGCGCGGAAAGCTTCGGCTTCGGCACCGGGCCAATGGTGGCGCTGGGCTGCAAATACCTGCGCATCTGCCATCTCAACAACTGCGCGACCGGCGTCGCGACTCAGGACGACAAACTGCGCCGCGATCACTACCACGGCCTGCCGGAACGCGTGACGAATTACTTCCAGTTTATCGCGCGTGAAACCCGCGAGATCATGGCGCAGCTGGGCGTGAGCCAGCTGGTGGATCTGATCGGCCGCACCGAGTTCCTGACCGAGCTGGACGGCATCTCCGCCAAACAAAACAAGCTGGATCTGTCGCCGCTGCTGAAAACCGCCACGCCGCATCCGGGCAAAGCGGTGTACTGCACCGAAAGCAGCAACCCGGCGTTCGACAAGGGCCTGCTGAACAAAGAGCTGCTGGCGCAGGCACAGCCGCACATCGAAGCGAAACAGGGCAAAACCTTCTACTTCGACATTCGCAACACTGACCGCTCCGTGGGCGCCATGCTGTCCGGCGCTATCGCCAACGCGCACGGCGATCAGGGCATGGCGGCCGATCCGATCAAGGCGCACTTCTCCGGCACCGCCGGGCAGAGCTTCGGCGTCTGGAACGCCGGCGGCGTCGAGCTGACCCTGACCGGCGACGCCAACGACTATGTCGGTAAAGGCATGGCCGGCGGCAGCATCGCGGTGCGTCCGCCGATCGGCTCCGCCTTCCGCAGCCATGAAGCCAGCATCGTCGGCAACACCTGCCTGTACGGAGCCACCGGCGGCAAACTGTTCGCCGCCGGCCGCGCGGGCGAACGTTTCGCGGTGCGCAACTCCGGCGCCATTACCGTGGTGGAAGGCATCGGCGACAACGGCTGTGAATACATGACCGGCGGCATCGTCTGTGTGCTGGGTAAAACCGGCATCAACTTTGGTGCCGGCATGACCGGCGGCTTCGCCTACGTGCTGGACGAAGACGGCGAGTTCCGCAAGCGCGTGAACCCGGAGCTGGTGGAAGTGCTGGATGTCGATCAGCTGGCGATCCACGAGGAGCACCTGCGCGGCCTGATCACCGAACACGTGCAGGCGACCGGCTCTTCCCGCGCGGAAGAGATCCTGGCCAACTGGCCGGAGTGGGCGCCGAAGTTCGCCCTGGTCAAACCGAAGTCCAGCGATGTCAAAGCGCTGTTGGGTCACCGTAGCCGTTCCGCAGCCGAGCTGCGGGTGCAGGCGCAGTAAGAGGTAGGTCATTAATGAGCCAGAACGTTTATCAATTTATCGACCTGCAGCGTGTTGATCCGCCAAAGAAACCGCTGAAAATCCGCAAAATCGAGTTCGTCGAGATCTATGAACCGTTTTCGGAAACCCAGGCCAAGGCCCAGGCGGATCGCTGTCTGTCCTGCGGCAACCCGTATTGCGAGTGGAAGTGCCCGGTGCACAACTACATCCCGAACTGGCTGAAGCTGGCCAACGAAGGCCGCATCATGGAAGCGGCGGACCTGGCGCATCAGACCAACAGCCTGCCGGAAGTGTGCGGCCGCGTATGCCCGCAGGATCGCCTGTGCGAAGGCTCCTGCACCCTGAACGACGAGTTCGGCGCGGTCACCATCGGCAATATCGAGCGCTACATCAGCGATAAGGCCATCGAAATGGGCTGGAAGCCGGACATGTCGCACGTGCAGCCGACCGGCAAGCGCGTGGCGATCGTCGGCGCCGGCCCCGCCGGGCTGGCCTGCGCCGACGTGCTGACCCGCAACGGTGTCAAAGCGGTGGTGTATGATCGTCATCCGGAGATCGGCGGCCTGCTGACCTTCGGTATCCCGGCCTTCAAGCTGGAAAAGGACGTGATGATCAAACGCCGCGGCATCTTCAGCGAGATGGGCATCGAGTTCCAGTTGAATACCGAAGTGGGCAAAGACGTCAGCATGGAGACTTTGCTGAGCGAGTACGATGCGGTGTTCCTCGGCGTCGGTACCTATCAGTCAATGCGCGGCGGCCTGGAGAACGAGGAGGCGCAGGGCGTGTACGACGCACTGCCGTTCCTCATCGCCAACACCAAGCAGCTGATGGGGTATGAAACCGAGCAGCACGAGCCGTATGTCAGCATGGAAGGCAAACGCGTGGTGGTGCTGGGCGGCGGCGATACCGCCATGGACTGCGTGCGCACCTCGGTGCGTCAGGGCGCGACGCAGGTCACCTGCGCCTACCGCCGCGACGAAGCCAACATGCCGGGCTCCAAGCGCGAAGTGAAGAACGCCCGGGAAGAAGGAGTGGACTTCCAGTTCAACCTGCAGCCGCTGAGCATCGAACTGAACAGCGCCGGCCGCGTAGCCGGAGTGAAAATGGTGCGCACTCAGTTAGGCGCGCCGGATGCCAACGGCCGTCAGGCGGCGGAGCAGGTGCCGGGTTCCGAGCACGTGATCGACGCCGACGCGGTGGTGATGGCGTTCGGCTTCCGCCCGCACCGCATGGACTGGCTGGCGGCGCATGACGTGCAGCTCGATAAACAGGGCCGCATCCTGGCACCGGAAGGCAACGACAACGCGTTCCAGACCAGCAACCCGAAAATCTTCGCCGGTGGCGACGCGGTGCGCGGCTCCGACCTGGTGGTGACGGCGATCGCCGAAGGCCGCAAAGCGGCAGACGGCATCATGAACTACCTGGAAGTGTAAACCTCCCGTACCATCCGAGGCCCGGCACATTGACGGGCCTCTGTTTTTAGCCTGCCACGCTTTGTAACAACCTCCCCTCTCCTTACCGCCTCAACGCGCTATAGTATTGAGTTAGCACCATTGCGGGGCGCGGCTGCGCCTGACACCGAGATAAGGATAGCGAACATGAAATGCTCCATTTCCCTGTTGGCCGGCGCGCTGCTGGCCGCCAGTTTCAGCGCTTCAGCCATGGCGCCGGATTCGCAGGAGGTCGGTTACAATATCGAAGCACGCGGCGCGCGGCCGGTCGTGGCGCAGTTGGGTAAGGCCGGGCAGTTCAGCGCCGTAGAAAACAGCATCCGGCTGGGGGACGACAACTGGATTGCCCTGGCGCCCAAGCTGGCCGGCGGCGGCAACGCCGGCTTTACCGCCGGTATCAAATCGGCCCTTTCCGCGGCCCTGATCTACAATCCGGCGGCGGTGTTGCAGGCGCTCAACCAAGGCAACGATCTGCCGCTCAATGACATCTGCACCGCGCCGCCGGAGGTGCAAGGCGACACCGCCATCACCAGTTTCCGCCAGCGCGCAACCCGCGCCCTGTCTACCGTGCGCGTCGGCGATCTCAGCGCGCCCCGCGATGCCTGCATTGCCGCCCTGAAAGGCTGACCCGCTTCTACCGGGCAAAAAAAAAGCACCCCTTAGGGTGCTTTTTCATTTGCTCTGGCGGGATTATTTCACCACGCGCAGCGCCGGGCGGCCACCGCGCGGCGGCTGCGGCGGCTCGTCATCCGAGCCGTTGTCTTCCGCAGTATCCGGGCGATCGCCGTCGATCACTGACATCAGCGTTTCCGAAGGGATCGTCTCATTGTCCAGACCTTCGAACACGCCTTCGCTCTCGTCGTAGGCGGCTTCCGGTTCGAACATCGTGCCGGCGCCGTTTTCACGCGCATAGATCGCCAGCACGGCAGCCATCGGCACCGAAACCTGACGCGGCACGCCGCCGAAGCGCGCGTTGAACTGCACGTCTTCGTTGCCCAACGCCAGGTTGCCTACCGCGCGCGGCGCGATATTCAGCACGATCTGGCCGTCACGCGCGAATTCCATCGGCACCTGAACATCAGGGCGAGTCACGTCGACCACCAGGTGCGGCGTCAGCTGGTTATCCAGCAGCCAGTCGTAGAACGCCCGCAGCAGATACGGGCGACGCGGCGACATCTGAGACATGTCCATCGCGCTTAGCCCCGGGTTTGCAGGCGCATTTCACGCTCGGCTTCGGTCAGGGAAGCCAGGAAAGCGTCGCGTTCAAAGACGCGGGTCATGTAGCCTTTCAGCTCTTTGGAGCCGGCGCCGCTCAATTCGATGCCCAGCTGCGGCAGACGCCACAACAGCGGTGCCAGGTAGCAATCCACCAGGCTGAACTCTTCGCTCATGAAATACGGCGCCTGACCGAAGATCGGCGCGATCGCCAGCAGCTCTTCGCGCAGTTGGCGACGGGCGGACTCCGCTTCCTGACCGCTGCTTTTCTCGATCTTGTCCATCAGCGAGTACCAGTTCTTCTCGATGCGCAGCATCATCAGACGGCTCTCGCCACGGGCAACCGGGTAAACCGGCATCAGCGGCGGGTGCGGGAAACGCTCATCCAGGTATTCCATGATGATGCGGGATTCATACAGGGTCAGTTCGCGATCGACCAGCGTAGGCACCGTCTGGTAAGGGTTGAGGTCAATCAGATCTTGCGGCAGGTTATCCATTTCGACCTGCTCGATCTCGACGCTGACACCTTTCTCCGCCAGTACGATGCGTACTTGATGGCTAAAAATGTCGGTCGGGCCAGAGAACAGCGTCATTACCGAACGTTTGTTGGCAGCGACAGCCATGAAAACCTCCAAGTTATCTAGAAAATACTGCGAATAGCCAACTGACAGGCTGCTATCCTGAATAATCTTGCCGCAGGCCGGCAGCACGCAGCGCGACCCGAGCCCATGAAAAACCGGCCCAGGCGGTCAACTGCACGGCGAACAGGCGCAAAAGTGGGTGATAGTTTACCAGATTTTGCTTGTTTTGTGGGGACGGTGCGGCGAATTCATGTTGAATTGTCTGATATGCCACAGATTTTAGTCGGGGACGGCGGATTTCAGGCATAAAAAAACCCGGTGCAGCACCGGGTTTTTTGCGTAAATCGCACTGCCGAAGCAGCGAAAATTAACGCTTGGAGAACTGCGGACGACGACGTGCTTTACGCAGGCCGACTTTCTTACGTTCAACCTGACGAGCGTCACGGGTGACGAAGCCAGCTTTACGCAGTTCAGAACGCAGAGTCTCATCGTACTCCATCAGTGCACGGGTGATACCGTGACGGATAGCGCCAGCTTGACCGGAGATACCACCACCTTTAACGGTGATGTACAGGTCCAGTTTGCCAACCATGTCGACCAGCTCCAGCGGCTGACGAACTACCATGCGGGCAGTTTCGCGACCGAAGTACTGTTCCAGGCTGCGCTGGTTGATAACGATGTTACCGTTGCCCGGCTTGATGAAGACGCGAGCGGCGGAGCTTTTGCGGCGACCAGTGCCGTAGTATTGATTTTCAGCCATTGCCATTAATCCCGATTAAATGTCCAGAACTTGCGGTTGCTGTGCCGCGTGATTGTGCTCGGTGCCCGCGTAAACTTTCAGTTTACGGAACATAGCACGACCCAGCGGGCCCTTTGGCAGCATGCCTTTAACCGCGATTTCAATCACGCGCTCAGGACGGCGGGCAATCATCTCTTCAAAGGTCGCTTGCTTGATACCACCGATGTGGCCGGTGTGGTGGTAGTACACTTTGTCTGTACGCTTGTTGCCGGTTACAGCAACTTTGTCAGCGTTCAGAACGATGATGTAATCACCGGTATCCACGTGCGGGGTGTATTCCGCTTTATGCTTGCCGCGCAGGCGACGAGCCAGTTCAGTAGCGAGACGGCCTAAAGTTTTACCATCTGCATCAACAACGTACCAGTCGCGTTTTACGGTTTCTGGTTTAGCTGTAAAAGTTTTCATTAGAAAGCTTACCCAATAATTAGTTACACGTTGGTGAACACCCAAACGCTCGAAAACAGTTGAGGCTCACACGACCATACAAGTCCAGCAAACCTACCCCTTCGAATAGCCATTGCCGGCACTATAAAGTTTTTGGGAAAAAAAACTTTGTTGTAACGTGGGGTCGCAAGATTATAGAGAAGTCGCTCACAAAGATCGAACGGTTTTTGAATGGAAAATAAATTTATCGCCGGTGGCGGACAACCGGCGATACGGCGGCGACAAGCCTGCGGACTCAGGGCAGATGCGGCAGCTTGAGATACTCTTCGCTCTGCATTTCCTGCAGGCGCGACAGGCAGCGCTGGAATTCAAATTTCAGTTGCACCCCCTGATAGATCTCGAACATCGACGCTTCGGCACCGATCACCAGCTTGATGTGCCGCTCGTAGAATTCGTCCACCAACGCCAGGAAACGGCGCGCGGTATTCTCTTTCAGCGGCCCCATCACCTGCACATTATACAGGATCACGCTGTGATACAGCCGCGACAGCGCAATATAGTCCAGCTGGCTGCGCGCCTCTTCGCACAGCGTGTGGAAATCTACCGCCAGCACGCCGTCCACCGAACGGATCGCCTGCAGCGGCCGATGGTTAATCTGCAGCACCGGCGCCTCCTCCCCCGCCTTGCCCGCCAGCTTGACGAACATCCGATCCAGGGTCTCGCGCGTTTGCTCGCCCAGCGGCGTCAGATAGAGGTGCGCCTGGGTCAGGGTGCGCAGGCGATAGTCGATGCCGGCGTCGACGTTCATCACGTCGCAGTATTCGTTGATGAGATCGATGGCCGGCAGAAAACGCGCCCGCTGCAGGCCGTTGCGGTACAGATCGTCCGGCGGGATGTTCGAGGTGGCCACCAGGGTGATGCCGCGCGCGAACAGCGCCTGCAGCAGCGTGGCCAGCAGCATGGCGTCGGTGATGTCGGACACGAAGAACTCGTCGAAGCACAGCACGTCGGTTTCGGCCTTGAAGCCGTCGGCAACGATTTCCAGCGGGTTTTCCTGCCCTTGCAGCTCGGTCAGCTCTTCATGCACCCGCAGCATGAAGCGGTGGAAGTGCAGACGCATTTTGCGATCGCCCGGCAGGCTGTGGAAAAACATGTCCATCAGCCAGGTTTTGCCGCGCCCGACGCCGCCCCACATATACAGCCCCTGCACCGGACGCTGCGGTGCCGTTTCGCCGCCCTTGCCCAGCAAACGGCTGAGCTTGCCGCGCAGCCCGCCGGCAGGTGCGCTCACCGCCGTTTTTTGCAGCAGGGCCTGATAAATGCGATCCAGTTGAGTGACGGCCCGGCGTTGAACCTCATCGGCCTGATATTCCCCCGCATCCAGCGCCTGCTGGTAGCGAGATAACGGTGATAGTGCCTGCATCTGTTCGATGTTCCCTAAGAACGCTTAGAAATTATTTAGCCAACGTTGGCGGCAAGTTGATGCCGATTCGCACCGTTATCGCCACAAATGCCCGCTGCGGGCGCCGTTGAAAACCCTGTAAACACTGGGTGGAAGCGCATCAGGATTCCACTCGGACAAGGTTAACGGTTATAGTGGATATTATTAAGTGAAAAATCCCTGCGGAACAACGAAGTCAAAATAGGAGTCATCATGACCTGGGAGTATGCGCTGATTGGTTTGGTCGTCGGTATCGTGATTGGTGCGGTGGCGATGCGTTTTGGCAACCGTAAATTGCGTCAACAACAAGTCTTGCAGAATGAGCTGGACAAGAGCAAAACCGAGCTGGAAGAGTACCGTCAGGAGCTGGTCGGCCACTTCGCCCGCAGCGCCGAGCTGCTGGACAACATGGCGCGTGATTATCGCCAGCTGTATCAGCATATGGCGAAAAGCTCCAACAACCTGCTGCCGGATCTGCCGATGCAGGAGAACCCGTTCCGCTATCGCCTGACCGAAGCGGAAGCGGACAACGATCAGGCGCCGGTGGAAATGCCGCGCGACTATTCGGAAGGCGCTTCCGGCCTGCTGCGCGGCCAAGGCGCGCGCCGCGACTAACATCTCGCCCTTCGCCCGCGGGGCCACCCGCGGGTTTATTTCTCCGTTTGCCTGATTGACCTTCCTTCGCATTACCTTTACTGAACTTTGCACGCAAATTCACGGTCTTACCCTTCACTATGACAAGGTGATTGCCTTATCATCAAATTTTCATCGGCAGGTATTGAGAGAGTTATCATCAATGAAGAAAAAATCGTTAATTCTTAGCGCATTGGCAATGAGCCTCGGCCTGGCGCTCAGCTCCGTACCGGCGGCTAACGCGGCCCTGCCCGTCGCCGTTCAGGGTCAGCCGCTGCCGAGCCTGGCGCCGATGCTGGAAAAAGTCTTGCCCGCCGTCGTGAGCGTGCATGTCGCAGGCACTCAGGTGCAGCGCCAACAGCTGCCGGAAGAGTTCAGACGCTTCTTCGGCCCCAATTTCCCCGGCCAACAGCAGAGCTCCCGCCCGTTTGAAGGGCTGGGTTCCGGCGTGATCATCGACGCCGCCAAAGGCTACGTGCTGACCAACAACCACGTCATCAACAACGCCGATAAAATCCGCGTGCAGTTGAACGACGGCCGTGAGCTGGACGCCAAGCTGGTCGGCCGCGATGAGCAATCCGACATCGCCCTGCTGCAGCTCAGCGACACCAAAAATCTGACCGCCATCAAGATGGCCGACTCCGATCAGCTGCGCGTCGGCGACTTCGCCGTGGCGGTCGGCAACCCGTTTGGCCTGGGCCAAACCGCCACCTCCGGCATTATCTCGGCGTTGGGCCGCACCGGCCTGAATCTGGAAGGGCTGGAAAACTTCATTCAGACCGACGCCTCGATCAACCGCGGCAACTCCGGCGGTGCGCTGGTTAACCTGAACGGCGAGCTGATCGGCATCAATACCGCCATCCTGGCGCCGAGCGGCGGCAACGTCGGCATCGGCTTCGCCATTCCGAGCAATATGGCGCAGAACCTGAGCCAGCAGCTGATCGAATTCGGCGAAGTGAAGCGCGGCCTCTTGGGCATCAAGGGCAGCGAAATGACCCCGGACATGGCCAAAGCCTTCAACACCGACGCGCAGCGCGGCGCCTTCGTCAGCGAAGTGCTGCCGAAATCCGCCGCCGCCAAGGCCGGCATCAAAGCCGGGGATATTCTGGTCTCCGTCGACGGCAAGCCGGTGAACAGCTTCGCCGAGCTGCGCGCCAAGGTCGGCACCACCGCGCCGGGCAAAACCCTCAAGGTCGGCCTGCTGCGCGACGGCAAAGCGCAGGAAGTCTCGGTCACGCTGGACAACAGCGAGAGCGCCTCGACCAACGCCGAAACGCTGTCGCCGGCGCTGCAGGGGGTTTCCCTCAGCAACGGCGCGCTGCCGAGCGGCGACAAGGGCGTGAAGGTGGAGAACGTGGATAAAGGCTCGACGGCGGCGCAGATCGGTCTGCAAAAAGGCGACGTGATCATCGGCGTCAACCGCCAGCGCGTGGACAGCATCACTGCGCTGCGTAAGGTGCTGGAAGCCAAGCCGCCGGTGATGGCGCTCAATATCGTGCGCGGTAACGAAACCATTTATCTGCTGCTGCGTTAATTTGTGCAAAAACCGGGCTCGGTGACATACTGCGCCCGGTTAACTCATGCTATCCTCCGAACATCGTTCACCACACCACGAAAACTCCATGTTTGCTAAGCTCTTGCGTTCTGTCGTTATCGGTCTCATCGTTGCCGGCCTGCTGTTGGCCGCCCTGCCCATGCTGCGCTCTTCCAACGGCCTGTTTGCAGAAAAAACCGAGAATACCAGCGACGAAACGCCGGTGAGCTACAACAAAGCGGTGCGCCGTGCTGCGCCCGCCGTGGTGAACATCTACAACCGCAACCTGAACGGCGCCGCCAACGTGCTGTCGCTCGGTTCCGGCGTGATCATGAACGAACGCGGCTATATCATCACCAACCGCCACGTGATCAAAGACGCACAGCAGATCACCGTGGTGTTGCAGGATGGCCGCCGCTACGAAGCGCTGCTGGTCGGCTCCGATGGCCTGACCGACCTGGCGGTGCTGAAGATCGATCCCGGCAATTTACCGGTGATCCCGACCAATAAAAATCGCGTTGCCCACGTCGGCGACGTGGTGCTGGCGATCGGCAATCCCTATAACCTGGGGCAGACCGTCACTCAGGGCATCCTCAGCGCCACCGGGCGCATCAGTATGAGCACCACCGGCCGGCAGACGTTTCTGCAGACCGACGCCTCGATCAACCGCGGCAACTCCGGCGGCGCGCTGGTCAACTCGCTGGGCGAGCTGATCGGCATCAACACCCTGACCTATGACAAAATCACCGACGGCGAAACGCCGGAGGGCCTCGGCTTCGCCATTCCGATCGAACTGGCCACCAAAATCATGGACAAGCTGATCCGCGACGGCCGCGTGATCCGTGGCTATTTCGGCATTCAGGGCAAAGAGATCATCCCGCTGCGCTCGTCCAATTCCGGCATCGATCGCCTGCAGGGCATCATCGTGACCGAGATTACGCCAAACGGTCCGGCGAGCAGCGCCGGTTTCCAGATCAACGACATCATCATCAACGTGGATAACAAACCGGCGGTGTCCGTGCTGGAAACCATGGATCAGGTGGCGGAGATCAGGCCGGGCACCGAGATACCGGTTATCGTGCTGCGCGACGGCAAGCGCATTACGTTGAAAATGACGGTGGGTGAATTCCCGGAAGACAGCAATTAAAAAAGGGCCGGCTTGATAGCCGGCCCTTTGATTTTCATCCTGCCGACGCAGCCGCGCCGGCGCTAATGCGTTATTCGCCTTTCACACGCTCGATGTTCGCACCCAGCGCGCGCAGCTTGTCTTCAATACGTTCATAGCCGCGATCGATGTGATAGATGCGATCGACAACGGTCACGCCGTCGGCGATGCAGCCGGCAATCACCAGGCTGGCGGAAGCGCGCAGGTCGGTCGCCATCACCTGAGCGCCGGACAGCTGTTCAACGCCATGACAGATCACGGTGTTGCTCTCGATTTCCGCGTGCGCGCCCATGCGGATCAATTCCGGCACGTGCATGAAGCGGTTTTCGAAGATGGTCTCGGTGATGACGCCGGTGCCTTCCGCCACCAGGTTCAGCAGGCTGAACTGGGCCTGCATGTCGGTCGGGAAGCCCGGGTGCGGCGCGGTGCGCACGGTGACCGCCTTCGGACGTTTGCCGTGCATGTCCAGGCTGATCCAGTCTTCGCCCACTTCGATATCGGCACCGGCTTCGCGCAGCTTGGCCAACACCGCATCCAGCGTGTCCGGACGGGTGTTGCGGCACATCACTTTACCGCCGGAAACTGCGGCGGCGATCAGGAAGGTACCGGTCTCGATGCGGTCAGGCAGCACGCGATACACGCCGCCGCCCAGACGCTCGACGCCCTCGATGGTGATCTTGTCGCTGCCGGCGCCGCTGATCTTCGCGCCCAGCGTGTTGAGGAAGTTGGCGGTATCGACAATTTCCGGCTCACGCGCGGCGTTCTCGATAACGGTGGTGCCGGTCGCCAGGGTCGCAGCGCTCATGATGGTCACAGTCGCGCCCACGCTCACCTTGTCCATAACGATGTGCGCGCCTTTCAGGCGGCCATCGACGGACGCCTTGACGTAACCTTCTTCCAGCTTGATCTCGGCGCCCAGCTGCTCCAGGCCGGTGATGTGCAGATCGACCGGACGCGCGCCGATGGCGCAGCCGCCCGGCAGAGAAACCTGACCGCGGCCGAAGCGCGCCACCAGCGGCCCCAACGCCCAGATGGAAGCGCGCATGGTTTTCACCAGATCGTAAGGGGCGCAGAACTCGTTCACGCCGCTGGCGTCCACAAAGACTGAACCGTTGCGCTCAATCTTGGTACCCAATTGGTTGAGTAGTTTAATGGTGGTGTCGATGTCCTTCAGTTTAGGGACATTCTGCAGCTCGACCGGCTCTTCCGCCAACAGGGCGGCGAACAGGATCGGCAGGGCGGCGTTTTTGGCCCCGGAAATAGACACTTCACCGCTCAGGCGAGTCCGACCCTGCACACGAAATTTATCCATCTGACTACTCTCTGTTATCTAATCTGAAGCTGCCCGCCCGGCAGGGCAAACAGCCTTAAAATCCGTTGAGTTTGCGGTCTCGCTGCCACTCTTCAGGGGTGTACGCCTTGATAGACAAGGCATGAATGCGGTTGTCCGCAATGTATTCCATCAGCGGCGCGTAAACCGTCTGCTGTTTTTTGACGCGGCTCATGCCGGCGAACAGTTCGCCGACCACGATCGCCTGAAAGTGGCTGCCGTCGCCCGTCACATGTACTTCATCCAGTGCCAATGCCTGCATCAGCACGTCTTTAATCTCGTTGGTTTCCATAGTATCCAGTTCTGCCGCTAAAGGATCATAAACAGCCTAGTATCTTAGTGGAATACGATGTTTTCTTAAACTAAAGAAAAAGCCCCTGCGTAACAGGGGCTTTGTATCGCTTTACCACGTAAAGGCGGCGTAAAACGCCGCTAACCGGCGGTATCGACAGGCATTATCGCCTGCAGGTTGTAGAGCGCGATCAGCGTTTTCAGGCGCTCGGTAGCGCCGAAAATTTTTAGCGCGACGCCGCGTTGGCGCTGCTCTTCCTGCAGATGCAGCAACAGCGCCAGCCCGGAGGAGTCCACGCGCTGCAGTTGCGCCACGTCGATCGCGGTTTTATCCGCCATCAACGCGTCGCGCTGCCGCCACAACGGCTGCAGCGTTTCCCGGTCCAGTTCACCGCGCAGGATCAGCGTCTGCTGCTCTGATTCGAAGCTGAGCGCTGCCGACATCAGTTTTTCTTGTCCAGCGTGATAGGCTGCGCGGCGGCGGCCTGCAGCTGTTTGGTCAGGCCGTCGATGCCCTGGGTACGCAGCGTAGACGCCCACTCGTTCTGCTTGGTGGTGATCATGCTGACGCCTTCGGCGATCATGTCATATGCCTGCCAGTAGCCGGTTTTGCTGTTCTTGCGCCATTGGAAGTCCAGACGCACCGGCGGGCGGCCGCCGTTGTCGATGATGGTGACGCGAATGGCCACGATATCGGCGTTGCCCAGCGGCTGTTCAGGCGCGATCTGGTAAGTCTGGCCGTGGTACATCGCCAGCGCCTGGCCGTAAGCCTGCTCCAGGTAAGACTGGAAGGCGGTGAAATAAGCTTCGCGCTGCGCAGGCGTCGCGTCTTTGTAGTAACGGCCCAGCACCAGCGCGCCGGCATATTTCACCTGCACGAACGGCATCAGTTCCTGATGCACGATGGCGCGCAGATAATTCGGGTCCTGCTTGATCTTCGGCTGTTCGTTCTTCAAACGGCTGAAGGTCTTCTGCGCCGCTTCTTGCATCATGCTGTAAGGATTGGTTTGGTCGGCTGCGCTCGCCAGCGGCGCAACCACCAGCAGGGCCACCATCAGTAAACGTTTAAACATGCAGGTATCCTCTCTTAATGATTTGGAACAGCGGGTTGCGGTGCAGCGCCGGCAGCCGGCTCAGCGGCCGCGTCTCCCGATTTGGCGCTGTCCTGACCGCCGCTTTTATACAGGAACTGGCCGATCAGATCTTCCAGAACCATGGCTGACTTGGTGTCCTGAATGGTGCCGCCGTCTTTCAGAATGGCGGTGCCCATTTCAGGATCTTCGAAGCCCACGTTAAGCGCCAGATATTGCTCGCCCAGCAGGCCGGAGGTGCGGATCGCCAGCGAGCTGGTATCCGGGATTTGGTCGTACTTTTTCTGGATATCCATCGCCACGCGCGGCGTGTAGGTTTTCGGATCGAGTTCGATGTCCGCCACGCGGCCGATCACTACGCCGCCGATCTTCACCGGCGAACGTGGCTTCAGGCCGCCGATGTTGTCGAACGTCGCGTAAACGCGGTAGGTCGGCTCGCTGCCGATCGATTTAAGGTTCGCCACCTGCAGGCAGATAAACACGATGGCGCACAGCGCGATCAGCATAAATGCCCCAACCCAGATTTCACTCTTCTTCGTTTGCATCGAATCAATTCCCAAACATCAGTGCTGTCAGCACGAAATCCAATCCCAACACCGCCAGTGACGAATGCACCACGGTCCGCGTCGTCGCCCGGCTAATCCCTTCAGAGGTAGGCACGGCGTCGTACCCGTTGAAAATGGCAATCCAGGTTACGGTAATGGCGAACACCACGCTTTTGATCAGGCAGTTGAGCAGATCTTTTTTCCACTCTACGGCGCCCTGCATCGCCGACCAGAAGAAGCCGCTGTCGATGCCCTTCCAATCCACGCCGACCACCGAGCCGCCCCAAATGCCGATCGCCACGAAGATGATGGTCAACAACGGCATGCTGATAAGCCCGGCCCAGAAGCGCGGCGCCACGATGCGCCGCAGCGGATCGACCGCCATCATTTCCAGGCTGGAGATCTGTTCCGTCGCCTTCATCAGGCCGATTTCCGCCGTGAGCGCGGAACCGGCGCGGCCGGCGAACAGCAGCGCCGTCACCACCGGCCCCAGCTCGCGCAGCAGCGACAGCGCCACCATCATGCCGAGGCTGGCTTCAGCACTGTAGGTGGTGAGCACGATGTACCCCTGCAGACCCAGCACCATGCCGATGAACAGCCCGGAAACCATGATGATCAACAGCGACTGCACGCCGACGCTATAGAGCTGCTTCAGCAACAGCGGCCACTGCTTGCCGGGTTCCGGCCGGCCAATCAATGCGTTGAACAGCATCAGCCCGGCGCGGCCGAAGCTGGCGCTGGTGTTGATGCCACTGCGCCCCAACGACGCTAACGCTCTTAATAACATGAGCTTATTTACTCCCTAAGCCTAGCAGTTCAGTCTGATAGTCCCCGGCCGGATAGCGGAACGGCACCGGCCCATCCGCTATACCATCCAGGAACTGGCGCACGCGCGCATCAGGATTGTTCTGCAATTGCTGCGTGGTGCCTTCGGCGATCACCCGGTGATCGGCCACGATGTAGGCGTAGTCGGCGATGCTCAGCACCTCCGGTACGTCGTGCGACACCACGATGCAGGTAATGCCCAACGCATGGTTCAGCTCGTCAATCAGCTTGACCAGCACCCCCATGGTGATCGGATCCTGGCCGACGAAGGGCTCGTCGAACATGATCATTTCAGGGTCCAGCGCGATCGCCCGCGCCAACGCCGCCCGGCGCGCCATGCCGCCGGAGAGTTCATTGGGCATCAGTTGGGCCGCGCCGCGCAGCCCCACCGCTTCCAGCTTCATCAGCACCGTGCTGCGCAGCAGGGGTTCAGGCAGGTTGCTGTGTTCACGCAGCGGGTAGGCCACGTTTTCGAATACGGTCAAATCGGTGAACAGCGCACCCGACTGGAACAGCATGCTCATCTTTTTGCGCGCGTCGTATAACTGACGGCGGGACAACGCGGGAATGTTGTCGCCGTCAAACCAAATCTCCCCGCTGTCCGGCGTCAGTTGACCGCCGATCAGACGCAGCAGCGTGGTTTTGCCGATGCCCGATGGCCCCATGATCGCCGTGACCTTACCGCGAGGCACCGTCAGGTTGATGTCTTCAAATATCCGTCGGTCGCCGCGCGAGAAGCTCATGTCGCGCACTTCGACCAAATTATCTGCCTTTTGGAGCATGTTAATGGACCCTTTACGACTCATCTTTTGCTGAATCTACCCGTGATGTTAAAGCAATGGGCGCAATCCGTCTCATCTTTACAAAAACTTACTGCCATTTCGCAACCAATGGTGCCATTGGTTTTACTTTTCCGCGCCACCCGGTCAAAATTGGCGCCATAACGAAAAAAAACGAAAGTGTTCAACTATTAGCCGGGAAAAACCGTTGCTGCGACTCAAACGCGCGCAACGGAGGGCAAGCAATACCGCCGCATTGACGGCTTTAACCAACGAACCGGGATAATACCCGACAAAGGACCCTGCATGTTTCTCGCGATAGCATTATTAATCGTTGGTTTATTTCTACTGGTGTACGGTGCAGACCGCTTAGTTTATGGTGCTGCCGTGATTTCCCGCTCGCTCGGCGTGCCGCCGTTGATCATCGGCATGACCATCGTCGGCATCGGCACGTCGCTGCCGGAGTTGATCGTGTCGACCACCGCCGCGCTCAACGGGCAGATAGATATGGCCGTTGGCAACGTATTAGGTTCCAACATCACCAACATTTTATTGATCCTGGGCGTCGCGGCGCTGATCCACCCGCTGGCGGCGCGCTCCGAAATACTGCGGCGCGAACTGCCGTTGATGTTAGCGGTCACAGTATTGTGCGGTTTCGTGTTGATGGACGGCACCCTCAGCAGGCTGGACGGCGTGCTGCTGTTGGCCGCCGCCGCCGGCTTCATCCTGCTGATGCTGAAAATCGCCCGTCTGGCGCAGCGCGAGGGCAGCGACAGCCTGACCATGGAGCAGATCGCCGAGTTGCCGCAGGACAGCAGCAACACCGTGGCGGTGCTGTGGCTGGTACTGGCGTTTATCATTCTGCCGCTCTCTTCCAGAATGGTGGTCGATAACGCGACGGTGATCGCGCACTATTTCGGCCTGAGCGAACTGGTGGTCGGCCTGACCATTATCGCCATCGGCACCAGTCTGCCCGAGTTGGCCACCTCCATCGCCGGGGCGCTGAAGGGCGAAGATGATATGGCGATTGGCAACATCATCGGCTCCAATATTTTCAACACGGTGATCGTGCTGGGCGTACCCGCCCTGCTGTCGCCGGGCAGCGTGGACGCCGCCGCCTTCCAGCGCGATTACTGGGTGATGCTGGCGGCCAGCGTGCTGCTGAGCGTGCTGTGCATCGGCCGCAAACACCGCATCGGCCACCTGGCGGGCGCGCTGTTATTATGCGGCTTTATTGCGTATCTTGCGGTGCTGTTCTTTAACCCTTTCAGTACTTTCGGCTAAACCGACGGGAATGAGTATGTCGAACATTGAGTTGCAACCGGGCTTCGATTTTCAACAGGCCGGTAAAGAAGTGCTTCAGATAGAGCGTGAAGGGCTAGCCCAGCTCGACAGCTACATCAACGCAGACTTCACCCACGCCTGCGAAACCATCGCCGCCTGCAGCGGCAAAGTGGTGGTGATGGGCATGGGCAAGTCCGGTCATATCGGCTGCAAGATCGCCGCGACATTCGCCAGCACCGGCACCCCCTCATTCTTCGTTCATCCGGCGGAAGCCAGCCATGGCGATTTGGGTATGGTCACCTCGCAGGACATCGTGCTCGCGATTTCCAACTCCGGCGAGTCCAGCGAGATCCTGGCGCTGATCCCGGTATTGAAACGCCAGCAGATCACCCTCATCTGTATGACCAACAACCCGGAAAGTTCGATGGGCAAGGCGGCGGATATCCACCTGTGCATCAAGGTGCCGCAGGAGGCCTGCCCGCTGGGGCTGGCACCGACCACCAGCACCACCGCCACGCTGGTGATGGGTGATGCGCTGGCCGTCGCGCTGCTGAAAGCGCGCGGGTTCACGCCGGAAGATTTCGCGCTGTCCCATCCGGGCGGCGCACTCGGCCGCAAACTGCTGCTGCGGGTTAGCGATATCATGCATAGCGGCGACGAAATGCCCCACGTCAGCGCCGACGCCTCGTTGCGCGACGCGCTGCTGGAAATCACCCGCAAAAATCTGGGCCTGACGGTGATCTGCGACGATCTGATGAAAATCGCCGGCATCTTTACCGACGGCGACCTGCGACGGGTGTTCGACATGGGCATCAACCTGCACGAGGCGAAGATCGCCGATGTCATGACGCCGGGCGGCGTGCGGGTGCGCCCCAATATCCTGGCGGTCGATGCGCTGAATCTGATGCAACAACGCCACATCACCGCGCTGTTGGTTGCCGATGGCGACCAATTGCTGGGTGTGGTACATATGCATGACATGCTGCGCGCCGGCGTCGTTTAATTAAGGAATAGAACGGAATGGGTATGGTAGAAACCTGCTACGGGCCGGTAGAACAAGAGGTTATGGCGCGTGCCGGGAACATCCGCCTGTTGATTTGCGACGTTGACGGCGTGCTGTCGGACGGCCTGATCTTCATGGGCAACAACGGTGAAGAATTGAAGGCGTTCAACGTGCGCGACGGCTACGGCATCCGCTGCTTGAAAACCTCGGACATCGAGGTGGCGATCATCACCGGTCGCTCCGCCAAGCTGCTGGAAGACCGCGCGCAGACGCTCGGTATCACCCATCTGTATCAGGGGCAATCCGATAAGCTTTTGGCCTTCCGCGAACTGTTGGATACACTGTCGTTAACGGCGGATCAGGTCGCCTATATCGGCGATGACCTGATCGACTGGCCGGTGATGGCACAGGTCGGGCTGGCGGTCGCGGTGGCGGACGCACACCCGCTGCTGACGCCGCGCGCTCACTATGTCACCCGCATTGCCGGCGGCCGCGGCGCGGTGCGCGAACTGTGCGACATCATTCTTTTGGCTCAAAATAAGCTGGAGGACGCCAAAGGGCTGTCGATATGAGTAAAACCAAACTGTGGATCACCATCCTGTTGACGGTGATCGTTCTGGCGCTGATCGGCTGGAACATGACGGACTTCAGCGACGACACCGCGCCTGGCCCGGCCAACGATCAGGATCCGACCTACCAGAGCCAGCATACGGTCACCGTGGTGTACAACCCGGCCGGCAAGCTGAATTACAAGCTGGTGGCGGAAGACGCGAAGTATTACACCGCCGGCGAGCTGAGCTGGTTCACCCAGCCGGTGATGACGCTGTTCGATGAGAATGCGGTGGCCACCTGGTCAGTTCGCTCCGATCGCGCCAAACTGACAAAAGACCGGATGCTGTATCTGTATGGTCACGTCGAGGTAAACAGCCTGACCACCACCTCGCAGCTGGAAAAAATTAAGACGGACAACGCTCAGGTAAACCTGGTCACCCAGGACGTCACCTCCGATGACGAAGTCACGCTTTACGGGACCAATTTTACCTCTAACGGCATGAAAATGCGTGGGAACCTGCGGACCAAAACCGCTGAGCTGATTGATAAGGTTAAGACCAACTATGAAATCCAGAACCAAAAACCAACTCCGTAATCTGTTGATCGGCAGCTTAGTTTTGGCCGCCAGCGCCCCTGCTCTGGCGCTGAAATCCGACTCCAGCCAGCCGGTCAGCATCGACTCGCTCAAGCAGTCGTTGGACATGCAAAGCAACGTCAGCACCTTCACTGACAACGTGGTGATCAAACAGGGCACCATCGATATCCGCGCCGACAAGGTGGTGGTCACCCGTCCGGGCGGAGATCAGAATAAGACCTATATTGAAGCGTTCGGCAACCCGGTAACCTTCTACCAGATGCAGGACAGCGGCAAACCGGTCAAAGGCCACGCGCAGAAAGTGCGTTACGACGTGGCGACCCAGCTGGTGACCCTGACGGGCAACGCCTATCTGGAGCAGCTCGACAGCAACGTGAAAGGCGATCGCATCACCTATCTGGTGCAACAGCAGCAAATGCAGGCGTTTAGCGACAAAGGCAAACGCGTGACAACGGTTCTGGTACCGTCGCAGTTGCAAGACAAAAACGGGCAAAAAAAGAGTAACTAATCACTTATGGCAACACTCATCGCAGAAAACCTGGCGAAAGCCTACAAGGGCCGTAAAGTTGTCGAAGACGTCAGCCTGAAAGTGAAATCCGGCGAGATCGTCGGCCTGCTCGGGCCGAACGGCGCCGGTAAAACCACCACCTTCTACATGGTGGTCGGCATCGTGCCGCGCGACGCCGGGCGCATCGTGATCGACGAAGAAGACATCAGCCTGCTGCCGCTGCACGCCCGCGCGCGCCGCGGCATCGGCTATCTGCCGCAGGAAGCGTCGATCTTCCGCCGTCTGAGCGTGTACGACAACCTGATGGCGGTGTTGGAGATCCGTCCCGATCTCACCAGCGAGCAGCGCGAGGACCGCGCCAAGGAGCTGATGGAAGAGTTCCATATCTCCCATCTGCGCGACAGCCTCGGCCAGGCGTTGTCCGGCGGTGAACGCCGCCGCGTCGAAATCGCCCGCGCGCTGGCGGCCAACCCGAAATTCATTCTGCTGGACGAACCCTTCGCCGGGGTGGATCCGATTTCCGTTATCGATATCAAGAAAATCATCGAGCACCTGCGTGACAGCGGCCTGGGCGTGCTGATCACCGACCACAACGTGCGCGAAACGCTGGACGTGTGTGAACGCGCCTATATCGTCAGCCAGGGCAAACTGATTGCCCACGGCACGCCGGATGCTATTCTGGCCGACGAGCAGGTAAAACGCGTTTATCTGGGCGAAGAATTCCGCCTCTGAGCGCCGGCGCGCCCTGCGGGGCGACACCGTTAACGGAAGTAGACAGAAGACTATGAAGCAAGGTTTGCAACTCAGGCTCAGCCAACAGCTGGCCATGACTCCTCAGCTCCAGCAGGCGATCCGCCTGCTGCAGTTGTCCACGCTTGAGCTTCAGCAAGAGATCCAGCTGGCGCTAGAGAGCAATCCGTTGCTTGAACAGACCGATCTGCACGACGAAATCGACGCCAAAGAAACCCAGGATACCGAGGGGCTCGATACCCGCGAGGCGTTGGAACAGAAAGACATGCCGGAAGAGCTGCCGCTGGACGCCACCTGGGATGAAATCTACACCGCCGGCACCCCGTCCGGCACCGGCACCGACTACAGCGACGATGAGCTGCCGATCTATCAGGGCGAGACCACCCAAACGCTGCAGGATTACCTGATGTGGCAGGTGGATCTGACGCCGTTTTCCGATACCGACGCCGCCATCGCCACCTCCATCGTCGACGCGGTGGACGACACCGGCTACCTCACCGTCCCGCTGGAAGACATTCTGGAAAGCCTGGGCGACGAGAACGTGACCCTTGAGGAAGTCGAGGCGGTGTTGAAGCGCGTGCAGCGTTTCGATCCGATCGGCGTCGCCGCGCGCGATCTGCGCGATTGCCTGCTGGTGCAGCTCTCCCAATACGCCAAAGACACCCCTTATCTGGCCGAAGCCCGGCTCATCATCAGCGACCATCTGGATCTGTTGGCCAACCACGACTTTCGCAGCCTGATGCGATCAACCCGGCTAAAAGAAGATACACTGAAAGAAGCGATGCTGCTGATTCAGTCGCTCGATCCGCGCCCGGGGCAGTCTATCAATACCGGCGAATCGGAATACGTGATTCCGGACGTGCTGGTGCGCAAGACGCAGAACAAGTGGACGGTGGAGCTCAACGGCGACAGCGTGCCGCGTTTAAAGATCAATCAGCAGTACGCCGCGCTGGGCAACAGCGCGCGCAGCGAAGCCGACGGCCAGTTTATCCGCAGCAACCTGCAGGAAGCCAAGTGGCTGATTAAAAGCCTGGAGAGCCGCAACGAAACCTTGCTGAAGGTCACCCGCTGCATCGTCAGCCAGCAGCAGGCGTTCTTCGAGCAGGGCGAAGAGTTTATGAAACCCATGGTGCTGGCGGATATCGCCCAGGCCGTGGAGATGCATGAATCGACGATCTCGCGCGTCACCACGCAGAAGTTTCTGCACAGCCCGCGCGGCATTTTCGAATTGAAATATTTCTTCTCCAGCCACGTGAATACCGACAGCGGCGGCGAAGCCTCCTCGACGGCGATCCGCGCGTTGGTGAAGAAATTGATTGCGGCGGAAAACCCCGCCAAACCACTCAGCGACAGCAAGCTGGCCACCCTGCTCTCCGATCAGGGGATCATCGTGGCGCGGCGCACCGTCGCCAAGTACCGAGAGTCTTTGTCCATCCCGCCGTCGAACCAACGCAAACAGTTGGTTTGACCTCTATTGAGAAGGAAGACACTATGCAGCTCAACATTACCGGACACCACATCGAAATCACCGATCCGTTGCGCGAGTTCGTGAACAACAAGTTCGCCAAACTCGAACAGTATTTTGATCGCATCAATCAGGTGTATGTTGTATTAAGTGTGGAAAAAGTGCAGCAAATTGCGGAAGCAACGGTGCACGTGAATGGAGGCGAGTTGCACGCCACCTCGGAAGACGAGAATATGTATGCCGCAATTGATACGCTGATCGACAAATTGGCACGTCAATTGAACAAACATAAAGACAAATTGAAGCAACACTGACACCCTAACCCATTCCATGAGGTTGCATACGTCGCAGCCTCGCCGTTCGGCGCGTGACCCGCATGGGTGACGCGCCGAACGGTAATCAGGGTTAAAACCGACGAAAAACCGCCTTGCCGGGTCCGCCCGGTGGCGCGGTTTTAAGTGAAGATGAGATGAACAACGAATATATGCAATTAAGCTCGGTGTTAAACATCGAGTGCACCAAAAGCTCGGTACACTGCACCAGCAAGAAGCGGGCTTTGGAAATTATCAGCGAACTGGCCGCCAAACAGCTCAATCTGCCTTCGCAGGTGGTGTTTGACGCGGTTCTCACCCGGGAGCGCATGGGCAGCACCGGTATCGGCAACGGTATCGCCATTCCCCACGGCAAACTGGAAGAGGACACACTGCGGGCCGTTGGCGTGTTTATCCGTCTCGACCAACCCATCGCTTTCGACGCCATCGACAATCAGCCGGTCGATCTGCTGTTCGCGCTGCTGGTGCCTGCCGATCAGTGCAAAACCCATTTGCATACCCTGTCGCTGGTCGCCAAACGCCTGGCCGACAAAACCGTATGCCGCCGCCTGCGCGCCGCGCAGAGCGACGAAGAACTTTACCAAATCATCACCGAGTGATGCCCGGCCGGCGTGACTTCCAGCCCGGATAACGATACTGTTTCACGATGATGGATCCGGCTGCGGCCGGAATAACAAAGTTTCCAACGGTGGCGATGAACGCCGCCGCGATGCCAGGGGAGTTGCCACATGGTGCTGATGATTGTCAGCGGCCGTTCCGGTTCCGGAAAATCCGTCGCCTTGCGGGCGCTGGAAGACATGGGTTTTTACTGCGTTGACAACCTGCCGGTGGTCCTGCTGCCGCAGCTCGCCAATACGCTGGCGGAACGCAATATCTCCGCGGCGGTCAGCATCGACGTGCGCAACATGCCGGAATCGCCGGAAGTGTTTGAATACGCGATGACTCAGCTGCCGGACAGCTTCTCGCCGCAGCTGCTGTTCCTCGACGCCGATCGCAACACGCTGATCCGCCGTTACAGCGACACCCGCCGCCTGCACCCGCTCTCCAGCAAAAACCTGTCGCTGGAAAGCGCGATAGACGAAGAGAGCGACCTGCTCGAACCGCTGCGCTCGCGGGCCGATCTGATTATCGACACCTCGGAAATGTCGGTGCACGAGCTGGCCGAAATGCTGCGCACCCGCCTGCTGGGCAAGCGCGAGCGCGAGCTGACCATGGTGTTCGAATCCTTCGGCTTCAAGCACGGCATTCCGATCGACGCCGACTACGTGTTCGACGTGCGCTTCCTGCCCAACCCGCACTGGGATCCGAAGCTGCGGCCGATGACCGGTCTGGACAAGCCGGTCGCGTCGTTCCTCGATCGCCATACCGAAGTGCACAACTTCATCTACCAGACCCGCAGCTACCTGGAGCAATGGCTGCCAATGCTGGAAACCAACAACCGCAGCTACCTGACGGTCGCTATCGGCTGTACCGGCGGCAAGCACCGTTCGGTATACGTGGCGGAACAGCTGGCCGATTACTTCCGCTCGCGCGGCAAGAACGTGCAGTCGCGCCACCGCACGCTGGAAAAGCGCAAACAATGACGGTCAAACAGACGGTTGAAATCAAAAACAAGCTGGGCATGCACGCACGCCCGGCGATGAAACTGTTCGAACTGGTGCAAAGTTTCGACGCCGAAGTGATGCTGCGCAACGAAAGCGGCACCGAGGCCGAAGCCAGCAGCGTCATCGCGCTGCTGATGCTGGATTCCGCCCAGGGCCGGCACATCGAAGTCGAGGCGACCGGCCCCGACGAAGTCAACGCGCTGGCGGCGGTGGTCGAGCTGTTCAACTCCGGGTTTGATGAAGATTAGCCGCTGAGGGCGCACCTTTGCGCCCAATCCCCCCATATTATCTCCCACTCAGCTTCGGCTCAGGCAGTCCAGCGCCACCGCTTTGAAGCTGTCGAAGCTGTCGCTGCCCAGCAGGCGGCTCATTGAGCGCTCACGCACGAAGGTGACGAACAGCTCGTAGATCGCCATCGCCTCTTCATAGTCGCTCTTGCTGATCGCCAGCAGGAAAATCACGTGCGCGACCTCGCCTTCGCCCCAGGCGACGCCCTGCGGCGCCAGCAGCGTCACCACCACGGTCTTCTTCGCCAGCAGCCCCAGCGAATGCGGCAGCGCGATGCCCTCGCCCAGCAGCGTGGAGACGATCGCCTCGCGCTCGACCACCGACGGATAAAAGTCCGCGCCGACGTACCCTTCTCGCTCCAGCTGGCCGCACACCCGGCTGAACAGCTCAGCCTGCGTCAGCGGCTCGTTGAGCACCATGAAATGCTCGGCGTCGAAGAACTTCTCCAGCATGTACGGCCGGGTGCGATCCACCAGCACCAGCTTGCCCAGTTGCTCCAGCTGATAATCGGTCGGGAACGGCGACATCACCACCACCGGCTTGTTCTTCTCGCCGATGCGGGCGTTGGAAATCACGAAGTCTTCGTCGATATGCGCAAGCATCTCGTAATCGCGCAGCGAAACGATGCGCGTCATCACCAACTGCGGATACTTGCGCGCAATCTGCGCCTGGATCATGCGCACCGTCGAGTTGCCGGTATCGCACACCAGCATCACCTGCGGGTGGCGTTCATAACCGATGTTGTAATGTCGCTCCAGCCCCACGCCGATATGCAGCACCAGATAGCCGATCTCGTTCTCGCTCAGGGTATAGGGGGTGTATTTGCCCCAGCTGGAGACCGCCGCCAGCGTCACGTCGTAAGCCATCGGATAGTGCTGCTTGATGTTGGCCAGCAGCGGATTGGGGATATTGATCTGGTACTTCACCCGCGTAATCATGGTTTTGATATGGGTGAGCAGATCGGCCCGCAGCTGCTCGTCGCCCTGCAGGTTGTAGTTATAGTGCGCGTTGATGTAGGACAGGATGTAGTCCACCAGCGCTTCTTCATCGTCGGCGTTGATCTCGGTCGGCTGCACGTCCTGCACGCGCCGCGCGGCGATGTTGACCCGCAGATAGGCCTCTTCGGCCATCGCGATCTCTTTGCCGGAGGCCGAACGCAGCTCTGCCGCCAGGCGGGTCGACACCTGGCGCACCGCCTCGTCGCCGTCCTCCACTTCGAAGTCCGGCAGCGGATAGCCGTCGCTGATGCGCCGCAGCGCCACCGCGCAGTAGAAGATCAGATACTGCTCGCCCTCGTCGGTCAGGCGAATGGCATATTGCGACAGCAGCGGGTGCAACAATCCGGCGAACGCCGCCACCTGCGGCTGCAGCAGGATCTCGTTGTTGAGCAACGGGTTCTCGGCGTCGGCCAGCTGTAGCTGGAACAGCAGATCGGTCAGGCAGGCGCGGATCGCCATTTCCGCGCCGAACAGCTTCATGCCGTAGCGCGGCTTGGTTTCGATCGTCAATTGATAATGCGCCAGACGCTCTCTCACCTCAGCCATGTCGTTTTGCAGCGTGCCGCGGCTGACGAACCACTCGTCGGCCAGATCTTCCAGTTTGAGAGAGAAGGCTGAGGTCAAAAAACGCACCAGCAGATAATGCACCCGCTCCTGCGCGCTGCGCGGGGTAGCCTGCTTGCGGCGCTCCTGCTGCTGCAGGGCGCTGAACAGCGCAGCGTTATCGACCTGCAGACGATAGCCGGCCCCGCGATTATGCACGAAGCGCGCGCCGTATTTGTCCAGGATCTCGTTCAGCGCGGTGATATCCGCCCGCACCGTGCGGGTGGACACGGCGAAACGCTTCGCCAGCTCATCCTGCGGCAAAGTCTCGGTTTGCAAAGCATCGAACAAGTAAGCCAAACGCGGGTAAGGAAATCGCACCATTCTGTGTCCGTCAATCAGGCGGCCCGCCCGGCGAACCGGGCGGGCCACGGGTTACTTCGGCGGCGGCAGGAACGCCATTTGCGAAGGGCTGCCGATCGGCAGATAGCCGCCCGCAAAGCTGAGTTTGCCGTCCGTCGGGTTGACGCTGAAGCGGGTGACGTTATCGCTGCGCTGGTTAAGCGCATACAGATAGCGGCCATCCGGGCTCAGCGCCAGCGAACGCGGGTAATCACCGCGGGTCCAGGTTTCCGCCACCGGTTTCAACTCACCGCCGGCACCCACGCTGAACTGGGCAATGCTGTTATGCAGCCGGTTGGCGACGTACAGCGTGCCGCCATTCTTGCTGAGCGCCAACCCCGAAGCGAAGCTGGTACCCTGATAGTCGGCGGGCAGCGCGGAAACCGCATGCAGTTGTTTCAGAGTACCTTTTTGGCGATCAAAACGGTAGCTGGTCAATGTCGAAGCCTCTTCGTTCACCAGCAGCACGGTGCCGCCGTCCGGATGGAACACAAAGTGGCGCGGACCGGCACCGGCGGACGAGGCGGCGATCCACGGCGGATCGTTCGGCGTCAGCCGGCCGCTCGCGGCGTCAAAGCGCCATTGGTAGATGCGATCCAAGCCCAGATCGGTGGAGAACACGAACTTGCCGCTCGGATCGCTGGCGATCATATGGGCATGCGGGCCGTTGTGATCGCTGATGGCGAAGCTGCCGTTCACTGCCGCCGCCGGTTTGGCCGCCCCCGCCGGGCCCTGCTGTTGCTGCACCGAGCTGGCGGCACCCAAGCTGCCGTCCGCTTCGATCGGGAAAGCCGCTACGCTGCCGCTGACGTAGTTGGCCACCAGCAGATGGCGCCCGTCTGGCGTCGATGAGAGATACACCGGCCCCGCTCCCTGCGAATCCACCTGGTTGAGCTGGATCAGGCCGCCGTCGGCCGGATTGACCCGGTAAGCGGTGATACCGCCGTGTTTGCCGCCGTTGAAGTCGGCCACTTCACTGGCGACATACAGCGTCTTGCCGTCAACGCTCAGCGTCAGCTGCGCCGGATTCGGCACTTTGCTGACCAGCGTGGCGTGGCTCAGCGCGCCGCTGGCCGGATCGACCTGCACCCGGTAAACGCCTTCGCCGTTGGGATTGTAGGTGCCGATATAGGCGAAATGAGATGACGTGGAGTTCATTGCATCCTCAGCATGCAGCGCCGGGCCGGTCACGGCCAGCAGCGCCAGGAACAACGCGGTGCGTCGGGTTGAAGCCTGCCAGTTTCGCATAGTAATCCTCAGTATAGGTAACGGCGCGGCATGCCGCGCCACGGGAAAACCTTCGCCTCCCAGCGTTTACCTCATCCCATTACGCGTTCAACCCACCAGCTTTTTGGTCATCGCCAGCAGGGTTTTCACGTCCTGCGGACGCGTGTCGCCGCTGGCGGCGTCGATGATCGAGCTGTAGATATGCGGGATCACGCGTTTCACACCGGCCGCCAGCGCGATCTCGACGATCGGCTCGTAGTTTTCCAGATCGATGCCGCCGGTCGGCTCCAGCATAAAGTCATGCTCGGCACAGGCCTTGGCTATGTACTGGTATTCGTCCTTGCACTTCAGGCCGCCCATCGGGAAATACTTGATGGAGCTGCCGCCCATGTCCTTCAGCAAGGCGATGGCGGTTTCCACCGGCACGATGCCGTCCGGCGCCTCGGCGCTCAATGGGCCGGTAGAGATCTTCACCCAGCCGACGCGGCCGGTCGGCGATACCAGGCCATTGACCACACTGTCGTTCTGGCCCAGCAGCGCGCGGCTGGCGCCGACGCCGGTAAACACCTGGTTAACGTGCTGCGGCTGCACCTGCTGAGCGATCAGGCTGACCATCGCCGACTGCTTCGGATCACCGGCGCCCAGGCCGACCGAGAGCGCGTTTTCAATCAGGCGCGCATAGCGCAGCATGTCGGTCACCGCGCTGTCGACGTCCGGGTAGTTCTTGGAGAGCACGCCCACCAGCACATGGCCTTCCGCCGCGGCATAGATGTCCTGCGCGTTGGCTTTGGAACCGGCCAGCACGTTCAGGCAGACGCGGTCGCGATAGTAGTTAGGCTGCAGCTTCATGCTTGTTTCTCCGTAAACAGGTTCTTGATACAGCTAAAGACGGTCATCAGCTGTTGCTCGTCGACGCTGCGCACGTCGACCTCAATCTTGCCCTCGTTGGCCTTGTAGCCGCGGAAGTAGATGGCAATATCGCCGGTTTTCAGCGCCTGGACGATGTCATAGGTCGACCGCCCCAGCACCGCTTCGTCGAAAGTGATCTCGGCGCGGGCGATATCGCGGCCGGCGCTGTCCCAGACGGTTTTGGCGCTGACGCCGGTCAGGGTGTTGAGGCTATCGAGGAACGGCGTCATCCGCTCCACCATCTGTTGCCCGGTGGTTTTCTCAAGCGTCAGATAGCTTTCAATTGCCTGCGTCAGGCCGAGGATGCCCTCTTTGCCGACCTTCATCGCCCGGCCGATGCCGCCGGACTGCAGCTTCACCCACTCGACGTACTGTTTCTTGCCGATAACCAGGCCGCTGGTCGGCCCCTCGATGGCTTTGGCGCCGCTGTAGATCACCAGATCGGCCCCCATCTGGTAGTAACACATCAGATCTTCTTCCGCCGCGGCGTCGACGATCAGCGGCAAGTTATGTTTGCGCGCCACCACCGCCGCCTGTTCGACGGACAGAATGCTTTTCTGCACGCAGTGGTGCGATTTGACGTACAGGATCGCCGCCGTCTGCGGCGTGATGCAGGCTTCAATCTGCTCCGGCGAACATTCGTTGGCGTAGCCCGCCTCCACCACCTTGCCGCCGCCCAGCGCCACCATGGTGTCCACCGGCGCGCCGAAGTTGACGTTGTGGCCGCGCGGCAACACGATCTCGCGCGGCACGGTGATCGGCGCCGAGTGCAGGTTCACCAGCAGATTGGCGTTATCTTTAACGATCGCTGCCGCCACCGACTGGGCGATGCCCGCCGAGGCGCAGGAAACGATCACCGCGTCCTCCACGTTGAGCAGGTCAGCGATGTAGGCGCCGGTCTTGTTGACCAGATCCTTGATTTCGAAGTAGTGATTCAGGCCGTAATCAACGGCGTCGATCACGTCCTGGCGCGGCGTGGAAACGCCGAGAATGGTCATGCGGCCAGAGGTGTTGATCACCTGCTTCAAACCGTATTTTTCATAAATCGAAGACATGGCTTGCCTCCCCTTGTTCGGTTAATAGGATTTCCCCGGCCACCACCGCGGCCAGCGGCACCAGCAGCTGTTCGCCTTCGGCGGTTTGCCCATCGGCGTCGGTGAAGACCTGCGGTTCCCGGCGCAGTTCAAACAGCGTGAAATCGGCGTCATAGCCCGGCTCCAGCCGGCCCTTGCCGCTCAGCTGCAGCACCGACGCGGCGTTCTCCGTGACGCAGGCGATCACCTGCGGCAGCGTCAGGCCGACGCTGAAGAATTTGGACATCACCGTCGCCAGGCTATGCACCGGCCCGTTCATGCGGTTGCGGCAGTAAATATCGGAGCTGATGGTGTGCGGCAAAATCCCCAATTTGATCGCCTGGCGCGCCACCTCGAAACTGAAGCTGGCGGTGCCGTGCCCCACGTCGAGCAACACGCCGCGCCGCAGCGCGCGCTGGATAGACTCGCGCAATGTGCCCGCCGGCGTCAGAATGCGGTTCGGTTTACCGTTGTAGCAGTGAGTGATGATGTCGCCGCGGGTCAGCAGATCGGCGATCTCGTCCAGATCCGGCGGGTTGTTGCCGATATGCACCATCAGCGGCAGCTGGCGGTTTTCCTGCTGGATCTCTTTGGCCAACACCAGCGGCCGGGTACCGTTTTTCCCCACCACGCTGCTGCTCATGCGCGCCTTGATGCCGATGATGAAACCGGGATGGTTGGCGATGGCCTGGCCGGCCTCGCGCTTGTCGATGTCCGCCATATCCGCCAGCTCGTTCTGCCGCAGCAGGCCGATGCGCGAGATGTTGAGGAAGGCGAAAACGTTGGTTTTGGCGCTGCGCGTCAGCTGATAAAAAGCGTCGATATCGTCGGCGCCGGTGCTGCCGGCATCGACCACGCTGGTGACGCCGCTGGCGACACCGACCCGATCCGGTTCGTCATGGTAAATCGGCGATTCGGGATAGCAGTGCACGTGCGCATCGATCCAACCGGCGCTCAGGCGGCAGTTACCCGCCAGATCCAGTTGGCGAACGGCGCTGACGTCCGCCGCCAGCCGCCCCACCGAGGCTATTTTGCCGTCCTTTACCGCCAGATCGATGAGCGTATCGTCCGCCAGTCTGGCGCCTCTGATTACTAAGTCATACATACCGCATTGCTCCTGTTAGCCCGGGCGCCGCCGCAGCATCGGGCGGCGCCTGGCGCAGGCCTCTTAAGAAATGGCTACCGGGAAGATCGCTCCCAGGATCATCGCGCCGAGGATCGCTCCGCCGGTGATCGGTTTGCCCCAGATATAGAACAGCAGCGCGCCAAGCAGCGAACCGATGCCGATCGGGATCGAAGCGGTCATCGCCGACAGGATGATCAACGGCCCGAGGAAACGGCCCGATGAGTTGCCCGCGCCCATCATCACGTCCGCGCCGTAGGTGGAGTTGCTCTGATTGATGGTGAATTTGCGCGCCAGGATGATCACGTAACCGATCGCCAGGCCGATGATCAGACCGGTGGCCAGCGACGCGGCGAAGTTGGCGACCGGGAACACGATGCCGGCCCCCAGCAGCAGCGCCGGGACGCCCAGCCCGACGCCGGTCTGGATCGCGCCGCCGATGTCCAGGATGCCCACCAGCGAGCCTTCGATGATGCGCGCGAATAGGAAGCTGGCGCCGAACGCCGCCACCGCGCCGTACACGCCGGTATCCATCCCTGCCCGCAGCATGGAGACGAACGCCACTTCGTTAAAGGCGCCGATGCCGTACAGGTAGTACATGTGCGTCCCGGCGAACACGCCGGAGGACAGCAGGCCAACAAAAATCGGGAATGACCAGTCGGCGTACCAGAAGCCTTTTTGGGTTTGCTCTTCCATCATCCCGCTCCTTATTTACCGCTCAGGGTGTTGTGAATGGCGTCCAGCCAGCCCGGCACGCCGAGGCTGAAGGACTCGAGAACTTTCATGTCGAAGCCGCGGAAGAAGCCGCTCAGCACGAACAACAGCACGATCACCGCCATCATGATCTTGGTTATCTTGTTCCAGCCGCTCTCTTCCACGCCTTTGCCGATCAGAATGCCCAGCACCAGGCCCGGTACGGCGTTGCCCATGATCAGCTGCGCCAGGCCGCCGAAGATGGTGCCCCAGAAGCCGGAACGGCGCCCGGCGTCGATCGCCGCCAACCAGAAGATCACCGGCATCACGGTATTCACCAGCAGGTTGGCCGCCGGCACCAGCACCTTGATCGCGGTGACCTGCAGCGCGGCGGGCACGGCGGAAGCGGTGGTGTTGAGGAAGGCCACCACCAGCATGCCGATGATGCCGCAGGCGATAGCCATTTTTTTCGGATCGTGCAGCGTTTGCGCCAGGTTGCGGTTCTTGACCATCAAGGCCGCCGCGCCCCAGTGCGGAATGATGCGGTGGTCGACGTCCTGCGTGAAGGAACCCGCCGCCACGGAAGACGCCCAGGCGTTGAAGAAGAAGCCCAGACCGAATGAGAAATGGGAAGCCGGATCGCCCTCGCAGGAGTTCAGCTCGCCCAGGGTGCGAAACGCCCCCATGCCCTGTGTGGTCGGTGCGTGGAACATGCGCGCGGCGCCGGCCCCTACGCCGACCCCCACCAGTCCACCGATAATAATCGATTTAAATAAGATGATTAAAAACATCAGTATACCCTTTCATTTATGCTAACGTTTTTATTTCGTGACGAAGACAACCTTCTCGGTGTTGATAATGGTTACGTTCACGGTTATTTCCAGAGAAACGGCATAGCTTTTTCTTTCGCGCGGCAAAAAGAAGAAAAGAAATTTCTCTTTAGTTATTTTCTCTTCCGCTTTCAAGACGCTGACGTCCTGCGGCTCGATGCGCAGCAGAATATTATTGGTGGATTTTAATACCGCGCCCTGCACATTAGCCAAGGCGGAAGCAAAAGCTTTCGCTTTGCTGTCGCCTTTACCCTCCACCTTTACCGATGTGGTATATTGCTCTTTCATTATGGATTGCCATGTTTTTTGACGTAGGCTTCCACCAGTTTCTGGCCCAATTCTTCTTTATCCATAAAGCCGAAGCCCAGCACGTTGTAGCCTTCGTTAATTGCCGTCACGCCCTCTTCCACCGAACGCATGCCGTATTTTGCCTTGTAGCCGTGTTTGGTTTGCGCGGTAATCGCACCGGCGCCGCCGCTGCCGCAAAAAGAGATGCCCAGCTGCGCGTTTTCCGCTTTCATCACGTCGCCCAGCTTCATATCCGCCGCCACGCCGGGGATGACCACCGCTTTTCCACCTGCGCTTTCAACGCCTTGTCCGACTTTTTGCCCTTTACCCAAACGATCGCCGATCACTACGGTAATTTGACCCATGGTATATTCTCCTGATTGAAATCGATGCGTTAACCGCTATGCGTTATTATCTTTCGCAACTTCGAAGTGCACGGACAGCAAATAGGCTTCTTCGATAGGCAATGTGCCAAACTGATTCACCACTCGCTCCGCCATTTGCATGGATTCGGCAGAGATTTCGTCGAATAACGATTTATCCACTTCCGGCAATGGCTCACCGGTTATTGAACGCAGCACCATGGCGCGAATATGCGACTCCAGCATCTGTTGCTGCACCGCATTGGTATAAATATTGTCGGCATTCAGCATCGCGGTAATATCCGCCAATACCCGAGCGGTGATCGCCCCGGCTTCGCTGACATCGGATTGTTCAATTTCTTTTATCGAAGCAGATCCATCATTCACTTTTCAGTACCCCTAGATCCCACATTAATCAGTAAGCCGTAAAGCGCATCACCTGAATAACCCGCTTTCTGTGATGTCTTTACCCTACCCCCGCCAGGATTTTCTGTGTAGACCGGTTTTTTCCAGTTCGAAGTGGAAATCGAATGACGCGCGGAGATCCATTTCGCAAAACGGCGCGGCGGCGAAAAAGTAAATGAGATAACAAATACATAACCCGGCTAACCGTTTCTTTTGCCACGATTGACGATAAAAGCCTTCGTGATCGGGATCTCTTTCTTTTCTCGCCTCAACCGCCTACTATCAATAGGACAAACCGACATTACCCACACCCCCGCTCCTCTGGCGCGGGGGTGTTGCTTTGTGTTGTTTTTCCGAATTTATGGGTGCACAGACTGGCACCCTTTGATTTGACTGGAGAGTGGAATGACCAAGCCCATCATTACTATTAATGAGCTGGATGCGGAACGCCTGGATGCGCTATTGGAACAACCGGCCTTTGCCAACACCGACGTCGCCGCTGCGCTGAACGACGAATTGGATCGCGCGGAGATCCTGCCGCCTGAGAAGATGCCGGCCAACGTGGTGACCATGAACAGCCGCGTGCGTTTTCGCGATCTGCACACCGATGAAGAGCACGTGCGCACGCTGGTCTATCCGGCATCGCTGAAAGACAGCCACGATCAGCTGTCGGTGATGGCGCCACTGGGCGCAGCGCTGCTCGGCATGCACGTCGGCAAGCAGATCTCCTGGCAATTGCCGAACGGTGAAGAAGCGCGGATTGAAGTGCTGGAATTGCTGTACCAGCCGGAAGCGGCGGGCGAATACCACCGTTAAGCGGTTATCAGGGCGGCATCCGGCCGCCCTTTCTGTCTCAGAGGCAGATGGCGATCAGCACGGCGATCAGCAGCAGTACGTAGATTTTGGCATGTAGTGCATCGCTCACCTTCGGCAAACAGCGCCTGGCAAACACGATCCCCGCAATCCCCGCCGCCACCAGCAGCCCCAGAATGTTCAGATTGACGTAGCCCAGATACTGCGGCCCGCTCATCTCGCGCCACCCCAACACGACATACATCAGCGCGCCGATCACCGCCACCGGGATCGACAACGGGTTGGCGGCGCTGACGCAATACTTCATGTCATAACCATGGCGGCGCAGCAGCGGCACGGTCATCACGCTGCCGCCCACCCCCAGCAGAGTGGCGATGCCACCGATCAGCGGCCCGCCGCCCCACAGCGTGGCGGTGGACAGTTCGGCGCGCGCCGGTTTGATCAGGAAGCCCCGGCGGAACAGACAGTCAGCGATGGTCACCGCCATATAGACCACGAACAGCCCGCGTATCACGCCGTCCGCCAACAGCGAGGAGGCGAACGCGCCCAGCGCCGCCCCGATGCCGATGAAAAAGATCAGCGGCACGATGGTTTCGCGCAGCAGGTTGCCGCTGCGCCAGTTGGTCAGGGTGGCGTAACTGGCGTTGAGGATCATCACCGCCGTCGAGGTCGCCACCGCAATATGCATCGCCTGACCGGGCTGCTCGCCCGACGCGGAGATCAAATGATAGACAAAGGGCACCACCACAAAACCGCCGCCGAAGCCGAACAGAATAGTGGTGATGCCGGTCAGAAAACCGGCACCCAGCACGATGAGCGTTTCAATCATGGCCGTGCGCCCGAACGAAGTCGTCGAACCCGGCGCAGAACTGCCCCGCCAGCGGGTGGAAACGATCGCCGACGAACAGCCCCAGATACTGCTCGCGCACGGCGTCATGGTCCACCAGCTCAATGCCCGCCTGTTCCGCCAGCGCCAGCGTCTGCGCGTCCGGGAAGCCCCAATAGCGCGAATCGCCCTGCTTCTCCGCCGCTATCGCTTCGCTGTGCTCCGCCCGCATCAGCTGGCGCGCCAGGAAGCCGCCGCTCTGCACGCCCAGCAGCATCATATTTTCCAGGAACGACAGGTCGTGACGCAGCTCGGCAGGCAAGCGGGCGAGCACCGGCCCCGCGTCCCAGTGCTCATCCATTTCATGCAGCGTCACCGCACAATCCTTGTCACCGTTCATCATCGCCCGGAACAGCGTCATCACCCCGCGATAGCGCGGCAAATCCCCCGGATGCAGGTTCCACAGCAGCTTGCCGCGTCGGCTGAAGGCGCGCACATAGTCAGCGGAAAATTTCTGATAACAACGCAGGGAGATCACCCCGTCCATATGCCCGAGGCTGCTGATAAACGTGGCGTCGTTGATGTCGAGAACGCGATGCGCTTTTACCCCGGCGGCGGCCAGGAACAGGGCCGGCGGCTGATAGGCGCCCTCGCAGGCGCCGGCGTTGCGGCCAACGAACGGAAACACGAAATCATTCAGCACTTCGCGCTCATACAACCCCAGTCGGCGAACCGCCGGCTCCTGTGTGCGTCCGGCGCTTTTCGCCAGGGGGAAATACACCGTAAAAGCACAGTCGTCCTTCAGGGCGGCGATCAGATCCTGGCACACCAGCCAGGAGAAAATGTCGTTGCCGACAAAGAGCGCTACGTTTTTCATACTTCAGCCTTCTTTGCATTGAAAATAGGGTTATTGAACACGATCTTGCTGATATCCCGCGTGATGGATTCCATCGCCGAGGTGTAGAAAAGGTCGCCCTTGGCGGGCGCGCCGAGCGAGTAAAGATGCTGCTCGCGACCGCGGCGGTCCGCGATTTTCAGCGTATGCGGGTCGCACTTCACGCCGCCGAACAGGTTCTCCTGCACCAGCCCATCCTCCAGCAGCTGATGGCTCAGGCGATTGGGCGGCAGTTGATAAGAGGGTGTGGTGCAGTTGAACAGGTATTGCGTATGCACCCGAGCATCATGGCAACGCAGGATAAACCCGTCCGCTCCCTTGCTGATATCCGCCAGGCCGCCACAGACGCGCAGACGCTGGCTCTCCAGGGCCGCCGCGATCTTGTTGGCGTTTTTGATCGGCATGGCGTGCCGATTGCGCATCCAGGAGGAGTTGTAAAAACGCATGAAGACCTGCCGGTTATGAGCATCCATCTTGACCCAGGCAGCGCAGACTGTCGGATGGATCGCCGCCAGATAGCTGCAGATATGTTCCCGGGCAAAGCGCGCCCGATCGAGGCTGTCCGCCAGATCGCGATAACAGTCGCGCCTTTCCCCCAGCGCCGAAAGCACCACCAACCGCTCCGGCCCCGGATAGTGACGCGCCAGCGCGGCGTTGATCGCATGCACCAGCTGATGCGCATCAATAAAATCATTGCCGGCGACAAAGCGCCGCAGCTCCGTCACAAACGATTCCGGCGGCGGACGCATCAGCGCCGGCTGCACGCTGGGGAACAGACCGGAACGCGACAGGGCACAGATATCGGTCGCCCCCAAACGCTCCATAAGTTCAACGATGGCGTCGATCGCCGTCAGGCTGCAGCCGATGACACCGATGGCCGAGTAAGGGTTGATCGGCGGCAGCTCCTGATGCGCCTGATAAGCGATCACCCCGTCCACCGGATAGAGACATTCCGGCGGGTTGTGCCCCGAACACAGCACCAGCGCGTTCATCTGTTCGACGGCGCCGCAGGCGGTGGTCAGCCGATAGCCCGCCTCGTGCGGCGCGATGGCGTTCACTTCGGCGGTCACGAAATTCAATATCACGTTACTGTCCGCCGCCATATACATTGTCATGTCGCGAATAAAATCGAGATATTCCCGATATAGCCAGCGCGGCGGATAACGATCCTGACAAAATTGCGGAAAATGCATGGCGATCCAATCGACGAAATGCGCTTCGTCGAAAATATCCGCCGACATATTTTCCGGCGTCATATTTAATATATGGCTGTCAAAATCGCTGCTGTATGCCATCCCGCCCTTGAAGCCCTGCTTGTCGAAAACCGTCAGGGAAAGCGGTCTTTTGCAATGATTAACCGACTTATTTTTTATAAAGTTATAGGCAAAAGAGATCCCGGCGGCTCCGCCGCCAATCACACCGAACTTATACATGAAATATCACCTTATAGTCATTTAACTGCGCTAAGAACTATTGCTTCAGGTGTTGGAATAAAAAGACGCTTTATTCCTTATTAACTTCTTGTATTGCGAGAACGAGAACGCTCGTCCCACCCCGGTGTGAAAACTTGCACGGGCTTCCTGGCCGATAAAATAACGGCGCCCCGGACAAGCATTATTTTTCTGCCCCGATAGTAGAACCCGGGGAGCTGGCTTGCTTTATATGAAGGGCCAACTATCATTGCGTTTCGGCCAATCTGCTCGCCAAAGGGGATACATGCGCAATGTTCGCATTGATGACTTCGACCATGTAGCGCGCGCGGTGATCGCCATCGGTACCGACTATCCGCCGGGGCATCTGCTGCCGATGCACAGCCACCGGCGCGCGCAGTTGCTGTACGGCGCCACCGGCGTGATGCACGTTTTCACGCAGCAAGGCAATTGGGTGGTCCCGCCACAGCACGCGGTGTGGCTGCCGCCGCAGATGCCGCACGCGGTGAGGATGGTCGGCGTCACCACTCGCAGCCTGTACCTCGAACCCGGCGCCTTGTCCGCCGCACAGCCTCAGGTATGCCAGGTGGTCAGCGTCACCCCGCTGATGCGCCAGCTGTTGATGGCGGCGGTGGATATGCCGCTGGAGTATGAGCAAGCGGGACGCGACGGGGCGCTGGCGACCCTGCTGCTGCACGAGCTGGCCCGGCTGCAGCCCTTGCCGCTGCATATCCCGCTGCCCGCCGATCCGCGGCTCGGCGAGCTGTGCCACGCCTTTTTGCAGCATCCCGACGCCCACGACTCCGCGCAGCAGTGGGCCCCGCGTCTGTACATGAGCATTCGCACCTTCAGCCGCTTCTTTCGCGCGCAGACCGGTATGCCGTTTTCGCAATGGCGCCAGCGCGCCTGCGTGGTGCTGGCGCTGGCGCTGCTGGCGGAAGGGTGCAGCGTGACGCAGGTGGCGATGGAGATGGGGTATGACAGCAGCGCGGCGTTTTCAACCATGTTTCGCCGCGTGCTGGGGCAGGCGCCCTCTGCCTATCTGACGGAGGATGGGCGCGAGGGTTGACGGATTAGCGGAATTTCTTGTGGTTGGCGTCGCGGGTCTGCTTGAAGCCCTGCGCCACTTGCTTCGCTTCGGCGACTTTGCCTTGACTGGCCAGCGCCAATGCCTGATCGATCTGGCCGATCAGGGTATCCAATCCGCGATGAAAATCTTGCATTTCCGGGCTGTCGGCGGCTTTGTCCTCCAGCTTCGGCGGGGTGCCTAGTTTGGCATCCTGCGCCGCCGCGCGCATGTTCTGCAGGCTTTGTTTGAGGGTGGCGGCGGAGTCGGTATTCAGCACCGTTTTGTAGTTTTCCGCCAGGGTGTCCATATCGTCGCCGAGATCGGCGGCGACCGCCAGCGAACTGGCCGCCAGCAGCGCCAACGCCGCCAGCGCTTTCAGGGTATTCTGCATGTTTGCTCACCTTCCAGTTATTGTTTTAATTAACCCACCGTTACCATAGGCAAGGCCGGGCGAAATCGAAACCGGAGATTTGTAAGCAAGGTTGAGACAGGATAATGCGCAGCCGGCGGGCGCCGGCTGCGCTGGGGATCACTGGCCGGCGATCTTCATTTCCGGCAACAGCACCGAACCGCACTGGATATTGCTGCGGGTTTCGATATCGCTGCCAACGCTGACGATGTTGCGCAGCATGTCTTTCAGGTTGCCGGCGATGGTGATCTCGCTGACCGGATATTGGATTTCGCCGTTTTCCACCCAGAAACCGGCGGCGCCGCGCGAGTAATCGCCGGTGACGCCGCTGACGCCCTGCCCCATCAACTCGGTGACTACCAGGCCGGTGCCAAGCTGTTTCAGCATGCCGGCAAAGTCGGCGCCCTGCCCGGCAATGCGCCAGTTATGGATGCCGCCGGCATGGCCGGTGCTGTGCAGGCCCAGCTTGCGCGCCGAATAGCTGGTCATCAGCCAGGTCTGCAGCACGCCGTCCTTGACGATATCACGCCGTTGGGTGCGCACGCCTTCGCTGTCGAACGGCGTCGACGCCAGCCCTTTCAACAGATGCGGATGCTCCTCGACGGTCAGCCACGCCGGCAGGATCTGCTTGCCGAGCGAGTCCAGCAGGAAGGTGGATTTGCGATAAACGCTGCTGCCGCTGATGGCGCCCACCAGATGGCCGAACAGCCCAGTGGCCACCTCGGAAGCGAACAGCACCGGCGCCTTCATGGTCGACAGTTTGCGCGGCGCGAGACGCGCCAGCGTGCGGCGGGCGCACTCCTGACCCACCCACTCAGGGCTTTGCAGATCGCCCATCGCCCGGCCGATGGTGTAAGCGTAATCCCGCTCCATGTCGCCGTCCTGCTCCGCGATGACGCAGCTGGACAGCGAGTGACGGCTGGAACAGTAGCTTTGCAGCATGCCGTGGCTGTTGCCGAACACCTTGATGCCGTAGTGGCTGTTGAAGCTGCCGCCTTCGGTGTTGGTGATGCGCTTGTCCGCCGCCAGCGAAGCCTGCTCGGCGCGCGCCGCCAGCTCGATGCCGCGATCGGCGTCCAGTTCGATCGGGTGGAACAGATCGAGATCCGGCGCCTCAAACGCCAGCAACTCTTTCTCCGCCGGGCCGGCGCAAGGATCTTCCGAGGTGTAGCGCGCGATGTCCAACGCCGCCTGCACGGTGCGGGCGATGGCGTCCGGGCTGAGATCGGTGGATGAGGCGCTGCCTTTGCGTTGGCGGTGATACACGGTAATGCCCAGCGCGCCATCGCTGTTGAACTCGACGTTTTCCACTTCGCCGAAGCGAGTGCTGACGCTGATGCCGGTCGATTTGGTGACCGCGACTTCCGCCGCGTCGGAACCGGCGCGGGCCAGCTCCAGCGCCTGAGAAACGGCCTGTTCCAGCGCCTTGCGCTGTTCTGCAACTTGAGTGACTACTTTCATCAATCTGCCATAATTAATCAGAAAATCGTTGAGAAAAGTGCCGGAGCGGCGTAGTTGTGCACGCGAGGCGGCGCGCAAAAATCCTGAGATCTCTGCCGTTGAGTCTAACAGGAACCGCGTTGAATTTCGCATAAAGCCGGCAACCTGTTAGGATTAGCCTCTTTTTAACGGAGCCTACCATGAACAAACAGCCTGAAGACTGGCTCGACGATGTCCCGGAGAATGAAAACGAGGACGATGACGAGATTATCTGGGTCAGTAAAAGTGAAATTAAACGTGATGCCGAAGCGCTGAAAGACCTGGGGGCCGAAATGGTCGATCTGGGCAAAAACGCGCTGGACCGCATTCCGTTGGACGAAGATTTGCGCGCCGCCATCGAGCTGGCGCAAAAGATCAAGAAAGAAGGCCGTCGCCGTCAGCTGCAGCTGATCGGCAAGATGCTGCGCGCCCGCGATATCGAGCCGATCCAGACCGCTCTCGACAAGCTGAAAAACCGCCACAACCAGCAGGTTTCGCTGTTCCATAAGCTGGAAGCGCTGCGCGACCGCCTGGTGGAAGAAGGCGATGACGCTATCCCGTCGATCCTGGATCTGTACCCGGCCGCCGATCGCCAACAGCTGCGTTCACTGGTGCGCAACGCGCAGAAAGAGAAGGCCGCCAACAAGCCGCCTAAGGCTTACCGCCAGATCTTCCAATACCTGCGCGAACTGGCCGAAGCGGCCGACTAAGCGCCGCCGCCATCCCGGGATGAACCCGTTTCATCCCCGGTGATGCGCCGGTTCGCCGCTGCTTTCGCGGATATTGAAACGCAGGCTGCCTTCCAGCTCTTCTTCCGCCTCTTCAAACAGCAGAATGATCGCGCCGAAACGACGCTTGCTGCGGGCATTCAGGTGGGTGAACTCGATTTCCACCGGCAAACCGATATCGCCGGTCACCACGTCCCACAGCGCGTCGAGGTTGGCGCCAAACTCCTCGTTCAGCGCAAACTTGTGCGCGAAATCGCGGTAGAAGGCCGGCACATCCTGGATCTGCTCAAAATCAAACTCTACTTTTGCCATCAAACTCACTCCACACGAATGAAGTTTTTGTAATGGTCGCGCGTGACGAAGATCAGACCGTCGCTCGAATACAGCAGGCGATCGGCGCCGCGCCGGCCACACTGGTAATTGATGTCCGCTTCGCGCCAAACCCGGCCGCCGGCGGTCGGCAACTGCCCCTCACGGTTAGAGAATCGATCGCCGCCAATCGCCTTGCCCGGCAATACCGAACAGAGGTTGCCTGAACGCGGATCCCAACCCTGCTCGCGCGCCTGCTTCTTGGTGACGTAATAGTCCGGCAGGCGCTGATGCTGCTGCAGGTAACTCACCACCGTTTGCTGCTGCGTGAGTCGATCGATGCTCTGCGGCTGCCCCGCCGATGCCGGTGCCTGCGTTACCGCCGGGTTGCCGCCGATCGCTCGGTGCTCGTTGCCGCGCAAGGCGCTGAAAACGGCGATAACGACGGCGATGACGATCGCCAACAGAATCCGCTTGTTCATGACATTCCCTGAAATTATGCCGCGGGAGGCGCCGCAGCTCCCCCAGGCTAGTTAGGTATATAGCCGTTCTGGATGAAACTAAGATGACCGCCGCGTAACGTTTTCGCGGCGGCGAAGGTTTCATCCATTCATGACAATGATGCCACTTTCCAGCCGTTCTGGCACTCGGAGTCTCTCTGAAAACGGGCCGTCTCACATGAGACGACCCGCCGTGCCAGGCATTGCTTTCAGTATAGTCAGGGAAGGCGCCGCATCGCGCGGCGCAACAGGTGGGAACGCATCAATCGATCAATGCGTGACGATAGCGATGCAGCATGTCGGCCAGGCGTTTCACCGGCCCGGTGACGCTGAGCGGTGCCTGATTGTCTACCAGCTTTTGCTGGTACTCGTTCATTTCACCCAGCAAGCGATCGTAGTAATAAGCGCGCTTGACGTCGTTCTTGGCGGAGACCACCCGATCGGCGGTGCTGCGGATCTGGCGGTGGAAGGCCGACAGCTCTTCGCTGATCGGGATTTCCGCCCGCTGCATGCGCTGATGGGCGATGATCAGGTTCAGCGCCAGACGATACTTGGCGATATCGTTCGGGAACATCATCAGCAGCTGGTTAAGCTGCTGATACAGCGCCGGCAAGTGGTTCTGCCGGCGGCGCGCCGCCTTGGTGGTCAGCGCCGACACCGCGCTGCTGACGAATTGGTTGAGCAACGTGCGGCCGGTGCGTTCGCGCGAATTGTCGCGGATCAGCAGCAGCACCATCAGCCCGACGCAGCTGCCGAGGAACTGGCCGAGCGCCCCGTCGAGAAACTGGGTCACGTTAAACTCCATTGGGTTGCTGAGCACTAGAATGTTGATGGTCCCCGCTAACAGCCCCAGCGAACCGAGCCGCCGCTTTTGCACCTCGATGCCGATGAAAAACGCCAGCAGACCGAGGCTGAGACACAACAGCAGAATGCTCTGCTGCGTCGCCGGCAGGATCACCATGAAGAACAGGGAACCGACCGGGATCGCCGCCAGCATCCCCAGCACGAAATCCATCGCCACCATGCGTGGCGCCGGGGTACGCATCGCCAGCGAAGTGATCACCGCGATGATCACCATAAAACCGCTGCCGGATGTCCAACCGGTCCATAGCCACAGCAGGCTGCCGAAGGCCGTCGCCACGAAGGTGCGCAGGCCGTTGATCATCGCGTGGTGCCCTTCCGCCGAGGTCGGTTTGACCACGGTTTCCTTGCTCAACACGTCCTCTTCAACCGCGCTGATGCTGCCGTTGGTATGCACGCCCTTCGACAGCAGCAGGTAGCGCGTCGCCGCGCCGACCCAGCCGGTGATGGTCGGCAGCGTTTCATCGGAGCGATGGGTGGTCAGCACCTGGCGCAGCAGCTTCATGCGTTTGTGGATCTCCGGCGGGTTTTCCGCCGGCACCATCAGCTGCTCCCGCAGGCTCGCTTGCAACGCGTCCGGGTGATTCAGCAGGATCAGATAGGTTTCGCAGGCCTGAGTGATCAGCGTCAGCGACAGGGTATGCAACGCTTTTACCCGGCGATTGACCTTCTGCCAGCGCGAGGACTCCATCATCAGGTTGTTGCGCATGCCGTCCAGCGCCGTGGTGCTCTTCACCAGGTTGCTCCAGGCGCGGTCGATGTCCTCTTTATCGGCGTTGCTGATGCACATCTGCAGCAGGCGGTATTGATCCACCAGCAGTTGATCGACCGCCCGATCGATGTCCTGCTTGATCGAGCGCGGCGAAAACAGCAGATCCGCCAGCACGGCGCTGACGATCCCCAGCACGATCTCGCTGCAACGCTCAATAGCGAACTGCGGCGCTTCCAACAGATGGGCTTCGCTGGTGGCGACGGTGACGATGATGATCAGCGCGGTATAACCGGCCAACCCCCAGGCGTAAGAGTTTTCCACCTTGATCAGCGAAGAAATCCAGGTGCAGAACCCGGCCCAGATGCAGCACAGCAGCAGCATTACCACCGGCGCGCGGGCGGTGGTGATGATAATGATCAGGCCGACGAAGCAGCCGATAAAGGTGCCGATGATGCGCAGCCAACCGCGATGACGGATGGCGCCGGAGAAGGGTTCACCGCCGGCGGCAAAGGCCGGGCCGGCGGCGACGATGGCGGCGGTCATCGCCGACCACCGCGGGGTTTCCAGATTGAGGTGGAAGCCGACGAACAGCGCAAACACAATCGCGAAGCTGAGTTTGAAGGCAAATCTCAGCCGGATGAAGGTTGGGCTGTTCATCAGCCGAACTCACGCAGCCGGTGCATCAGGCGCACAAAAGGCGAGCCGCTGTCGGCATTGCGGTCGTTCTTGCCGACGATCACCACGGTCGCGGTAGTGCCGGCCGGGTACGGATGCTGCTGATCCTTGGCGTCCAGCAGGATCTTCACCGGCACGCGCTGCGCCAGGCGCACCCACTCCAGGTTGCTGTCGATCGACGCCAACCCTTTGCTGTTGACCGTGCTGCTGCTGTTGTTTACCGCCGCCGCCACGCTGTCGACGGTGCCGTGCATGATGCGGTTGCTGCCCAGCGGGGTGATCTCCGCGCGGTCGCCCTTATTCAGGCCGCTCAGCTTGGTTTCTTCCAGGTAAGCCAGGATGTAGAAGGAGTCTTTCTTCACTAACGCCACCGCCACCGAGCCGCGAGTGATGTATTCGCCGGCGTGTACGTTGAGGTTGGTGATCCAGCCATCGGCCGGGGCGCGCACCGTGGTGCGTTCCAGATCCAGCTGCGCCAGCTCGCGCGCCGCTACGGCCTTCGCCAGCTGGTGCTGCACGGTCTGCAGCGAGTTGTTCGACTGGTCGATCTCTTCCTGCGACATCGCCTGCACGCCCAGCTTCACGCGGCGGCCGGCCTCACGCCGTTTTTCCGCCGCCAGCGTCTGGTAGTAGGCGACGTCGGCGCCGGCTTCCGCCAGGGCCTGCTCATAGCGCGGCCGATCGACCACGAACAGCACCTGCCCTTTTTTCACCAGCTGGTTGTCCACCACCGGCACGTCGGTCAGCAGGCCGCTGACGTCCGGGGCGATCGCCACCACGTCGGCGGTGAACTTGGCGTCGCGCGTCCACGGCGACTCGGTGTAAAACACCCAGGCCTTGAACACCGCAACGATCCCCAGCAGCACAAGAATCAAAGTGATCGCGATCCGGGTTATTTTTATCGAAAAATTTTTCACAGCGACCTCAAACAAAAAGACATGAAATCAAATAAAACAGGCAGCAATACAGCGCGGTGTTAAACAGCGCCGGATGCCAGACAAAATCGTAAATCCCCGTCGGCTGCAGCAGGCGGCGCAGGAGAAAAAACAGCGCCAGCGACACCAACAGCTCGAAAAACACCGGCGGAAACGACAGTCCGAAGATGACCATAACCGGAAGCAAACTCATCACTTTTTCCTTATTGTTCACTGCGCCGGGGGACGACGGGCCTTGCCATTCACATTCTCTTTACATTTTAGCGTGCGCGCGCCACAAATCTTGACCGGACAGCTTGTCCAGGTCACGAACCCGAAAAAAGGTTAAACTTTGGGGCTGACATCCACGACAGGGATTGCGAGGGTGCCGGAGGAGCGGCAGGATTGCAGGGCCGCTCGCTCTCGCACGTTGGTAAGGTCTATTCACCCGACCACGTTATATTAGCCTGCTTACTATCAAGGCATCAACAATCTGTGATCTAAATCACTTTTAAGCCAGAGTGAATAATGGAAAGATTAAAACGGATGTCGGTATTCGCCAAAGTGGTTGAGTTCGGGTCGTTTACCGCGGCCGCGCGCCAGCTCGACATGAGCGTTTCATCGATCAGCCAAACCGTCTCGAAACTGGAAAATGAGCTGCAGGTCAAGCTGCTGAACCGCAGCACGCGCAGCATCGGCCTGACCGAAGCCGGCAAAATCTACTATCAGGGCTGCCGGCGCATGCTGCAGGAAGTCAGTGAAGTACATGAGCAGCTGTATGCGTTTAACAATACGCCCGCCGGCACGCTGCGCATCGGCAGCTCCTCCACCATGGCGCAAAACGTGCTGGCGAACATGACCGCCGAAATGATGAAAGAGTACCCGGGCCTGACGGTCAACCTGGTGACCGGCATACCGGCGCCGGATCTGATCGCCGACGGGCTGGATCTGGTGATCCGCACCGGGGCGCTGCAGGATTCCAGCCTGTTCTCTCGCCGCCTGGGGCAGATGCCGATGGTGGTGTGCGCCGCCAAAAGCTACCTGAGCCAGCACGGCACGCCGCAGAAGCCGAGCGACATGGTTAACTTCTCCTGGCTGGAATACAGCGTGCGGCCCGACAGCGAATTTGAATTGATGTCGCCGGAAGGCATCACCACGCGCATTTCGCCGCAGGGGCGTTTCGTGACCAACGACTCCTCCACCATGATCCGCTGGTTGAAAAACGGCGCCGGCATCGCCTACGCCCCGCTGATGTGGGTGATCGAAGAGATCAAACGCGGCGAGATCGAGATCCTGTTCAAAAGCTACCATTCGGATCCGCGGCCGATCTACGCGCTCTATACCGAAAAGGACAAACTGCCGCTGAAGGTGCAGGTGTGCATCAACTATTTAACCGACTATTTCGAGCGCGTAGCGGCGGTCTATCAGGGCTATCGCTGAGCGGCGCTCAAATAGCGGCGCGCCAGCGCGCCCAGCAGCATCAGCGCCAACATGCCGAGGCCCCACAGCAGCCAAACGGCGTAACCCGCCCAGGTCAGCAACAGAGGAAAATAGCTCGCCAGCCCGCTGCCCAGCTGTTTCAGCCACGGCAGCCAGGCGTCCAGCATCGTCTGCGGCACCAGGCTCAGCGCGCCGTTTACCGGCAGGGATGCGTCGCCGGCCGCCTCCGCCAACGCCGGGAGCCAGGCCAGCATACCGGCAACGCCCCAGGCCAGCAGCGTCCACAGCACCATCGCGCCGAGCAACAGCGCGAGTGTCCAACCGCCCCGGTTCACGGTACGCCGCCGCCGCACTGCGGGCAAAAGCGGCTGCCCGGCGGCAGCGGCGCGGCGCACTGCCCGCAGGTGGCGCTCACCGCGGCAAACGGCTGGCCGCAACGGTGACAGTAACGCGCGCCCGATTTATTCACCGCCTGGCATTCCGGACACTGCGGCCCCTGATCGCCATGCTGGCTATAGCGGTTGCCATGATGCCCGCCGCGGTGACCCGCGCGCTGATGACCGCCGTTAACACCACCTTGCCCCAACAACCTTTTCAGTAAGCTCATCACGCCTCTCCTCTGTGCATTAACGCTGAACCTCACTGTAAACCCTGGAGTAAACTCCAGGGTAAAGCCCGGCGAGCAGGATTTACGTTTCATTACATCGAATGATCGGCAAGGCTTTGATGTAGTTAACAAAATTCGCATCGGCATTCCCCCACCTCGCCGCACTGCGTTATGCTGCGGGAACCTCTCCCTGCATCAGGAATAACCATGAAAAAAATCATACTGGACTGTGACCCGGGGCATGACGACGCTATCGCCCTGCTGCTGGCCTGGGGCAATCCGCAGATCGACCTGCTGGCGGTCACCACCGTGGTGGGCAACCAAACGCTGGACAAAGTGACGCGCAACGCCCTGGCGGTGGCGCGCATCGCCAATATCACCGGCGTGCCTTTCGCCGCCGGCTGCCCGCGCCCGCTGGTGCGCAATATCGAAGTGGCGCCTGACATTCACGGCGACTCCGGCCTCGATGGCCCGGTATTGCCGGAGCCCCACCTGCAGTTGGATACGCGCCATGCGGTAGATCTGATCATCGATACGGTGATGGCTCATCCGCCCGGCAGCGTGACGCTGGTGCCGACCGGCGGCCTGACCAATATCGCCATGGCGGTGCGCAAAGAGCCGCGCATCGCCGAACGGGTCAAGGAAGTGGTGTTGATGGGCGGCGGCTATCATGTGGGCAACTGGAGCGCGGTGGCGGAATTCAATATCAAAATCGACCCCGAAGCGGCGCACATCGTGTTTAACGAAAAATGGCCGCTGACCATGGTCGGGCTGGATCTCACCCACCAGGCGCTGGCCACGCCAGCAATCTGCGAACGCATCGCCGCCCTCGGCACCCGGCCGGCCACGTTCGTCGGCGAACTGCTGGCATTCTTTGGCCGTATGTACCAACAGGCGCAGGGCTTTAGCGCCCCGCCGGTACACGACCCCTGCGCAGTCGCCTACGTGATCGATCCCAGCGTGATGACGGTGCGCAAGGCACCGGTGGATATCGAACTGACCGGCACCCTGACGCTAGGCATGACGGTGGCGGACTTCCGCGCGCCGCCGCCGCCGGATTGCCACACCCAGGTGGCGGTCAAACTGGATCAGGATAAATTCTGGGATCTGGTGGTGGATGCGCTGGAGCGGATCGGTGAGGTGGAGTAAGCGAATGAGAGACGAGATTAACGCGCTTTTACGGGCGCGTTAGTCTGCATCATATCGCGTCAAGCGTGAGGCTCAGGCCATGGCCTCTTTTATTTTCAAGACAGCAGAATATTCCTAACAATAGAGCATTGAATAAAAACCATGAAAAACACTCAAAGACGAGAAAAATCTTAATAAAAATAAAATCACAGCACTCAAATCAAATATGAAAAAAAGCGACAGATGAAGACACAATAAATTGCGGTCGCCACACCGGCATTGGCAACATAAACTTAACAGAGGATTGACGCCTTTATTCTCCATCTTGCCTGTCGATACAATCCGTCGTCGTACTCACCCACTGCGCCAGCTCACACCAAAAATGAGTCCAATTTATTGATTTTAATCAAAAAATAAAATTATTTAATGAAAAATTGACTGAATCGCAATAGATTTGAGAAAATGACACCTCTATTTTTACACACCTAAAATGCCTTTTAAAGGTGAACCAATACGGCTTAACCTTTCTTTATACAAGCAGCACCCCGTATTCTCAGTGTGAAAATAAATTATCATTTCCACATGAAGCACTTTCAATTTTCATAATGTTTTTAGGAATTGAAGCATCAGCGAATTTAAACACCGTAATAAAAGACAGGGAATAATAAAAACATGCATTCAATAACCGATATCGAGACATGGCGGGTTAACCATGACCGATAAATCCCCCGTTAACATACCGACTGCCGCCGTGCTGCCCCTGCTGCTGATCTGGATGGCGGTGATTTTGCCGGTTTATCACCCCAACATGGGCGGCGGTGGCCTGGCGTTGCCGCAAAATATTCTGGCCTGGAGCGCCATGGCGCTCACTACGCTGATAGTGACCTTCACCGTTTGCCTTGGCCGTACCCGTCTTTCGCTTACCCCTACCGCCCGGCTGTTGCTGCTCGGCATCGCCGTGCTGGCGCTGCCGCTGCTGTATACCCGCTCCGAGTGGCGCGAAGATGCCCTGTGGCGCTGCGCCGGTTTGTTCGGCGGTTGGCTGTTCTATGTCGCCTGCCTGCAGCTGCGCCCAACTCCCCGGCAGCGCAGCCTGCTGCTGTACGGCCTGCTGTTCGCCGTCGGCGTTCAGGCGCTGCTGGCGGCTCTGCAGCTGTTCGCTCCCGTGCTGGCCTGGGTAGCCCCTAACGGCGGCCGGGTCTACGGCGTCTTTCAGCAACCGAACGTGCTGGGCAGCTTTATCGCCACCGGGCTGGCTTTGGCGCTGTGGATGCTGTTTTTACCAGCTCTTTCGTCCGCGCGCAGCGAGCGCAAACGGCAGGCGCTGCTGTTCACGCTGTTGACCGCTTTCGTCACCGTACTAGTGTTGGTTCAGTCCCGCGCCGGCTGGCTGGGAGGCGCCGTAGCGGCCTCGCTGCTGATGTGGCGGCTCGGCCGTCGGCGACCACGGGCCGCCCGCCTTGCCTGCTGCGCCCTGACGCTGGGACTGACGCTGGGTGTGACGATACAGCTCACCGGTTTCGGTCTGGGCGAACAAACAGGCTTTCTCGATCGCTCTCCCTCCAACGGCACGCGCCTGACCATGCTGCATGACGTCGGCGCCATGATCCTGGCCAAACCATTGCTGGGCTGGGGCTACGGCGGCTTTGAATACAGCTTCGCGCATTTCCGTCTGCAGGAAATGCCCTGGCGAGAAGTGTTGGAGGTCGCCGGGCATCCACACAATGAAATCCTGCTGTGGTGGGTTGAGGGCGGCCTGCCGGCGCTGGCGGGTATCGTTATCCTCCTCGCCGCCGGCGCGCTGCTGCTGAAACGCGCCTGGCAACGGGATCGCGAGCAGCCGGCCGGCGCGCGCGTCGGGCTGTTTCTGGTGCTGCTGCCAATGCTGGTGCACACTCAGCTGGAATACCCTTTCTATCTGTCTGCGCCGCACTGGCTGGCGTTTCTATTGCTGCTGGCGTTGCTGGACGGCCAAACCGGCGAACCCCGCCCGCTGCCGTTCGCCAAAGCCCTGAGCCTGACGGTGGCGATGGCGGCGATCGGCGTGCTGGTGATGGCGGTCTTCGCCTGGCAAGGGCGCATGGCGCTCACCCAGTCGGAACGCACCATGCTGACCACCATCGACAGCATCGAGCAGATGCCGCCGCCGGCCGCCTGGATCTACCGGGAGCGCAAAACCTTCGACGAGCAATCTCATTCGCTGCTGGTCTATAACCAGACGCGTGATGACGCCCTGTTGACCGGCTATCGACAGTGGGCCAATGCCTATCTGCTGCGCCGTATCGACGCCAACGTCTACGCCACGCTGATCATGATCTTGCGTTACCAGGGCGCTCAGGCGGAAGCCGATGCTCGCCAGCGGGAAGCCGCCTTCCTGTTTTCGCGGGATGCGCGGTTCAGATAGGGAAGAACGCCGCGATCAACGTGGCAAAATCGCGCACTCTTTATCCAGCAACGATTCTACCGACGCGCGATTGCCAACGTCCCAGCCACGTTTCGAGGCCAGCAAGATAAACCCTTGCCGGCCGGCAAATGTGGTCGGGACGATGGCCACGCCATATTCCGCCAGCTGCGACGGCGACAAATGGAAATATTGCGCGACGTCCTTAATCGGGTAAATGCCCATCGCGGTCGGCTGCATCACGCGGCGGGCATAGTAGGTGTGGCGCAACAGCTTATCCGGCAAAGGCCGCCATTGTTCCTGTATGTAGGGGCGCTCCGCCTGCAATTGACGCCGCACATCTTCGCGCAGGCAGGTCAGGTGAATATGCAATTGGTTCTGACTGCGGCCGTATGCGGAGTTGATCGCCATGCCCAACATATCATCCGGCACCGGCCCGCCATACTCGGCGGCCAACCGGTAACGCATCAGCCACGCATAGCCAAAATAATCCGTCCGTTCCCCAGCCAGCAGCTGCGGGCTTTCAATGCCGGAGAGCGGCGCCGTCGGCACCAGGATAAAGTGATAAGGGGAACGCGGGTTTTGCAGCACGCTAAAGCCCTGCGCTTTACCCTGCGGCATATAAATCTGCTCGCACGGGGCCGGATTGCGTTTTTGCTGATAGTTGGCCATGCAGAGCTTATCGACCACGCCCCACAGCGCATCTGAACGGGCGCAGCCCGTCAGGGACAGAACGCCCAGCACCAGCAGCCAACGCCGGGCGGATAATGCCAAACGCCTCATCCTCGAAGTGTTCTGTTTTTTCGCCACGTCAATTTCATTCCATCAATGGGCGCAGGCACGCCTGCTGGGATGCGGCGTCCTGCCGCGCTTAACGTTATGAATGCGAGCAAGCCGCAACAGGGGGAATGATTAAGGGGCCACTGCATGGCCCCTTGAGGAAAGATTACGCCGTGCCGCCGACGGTGAGCGTATCCAGTTTCAGCGTCGGCTGGCCGACGCCCACCGGCACGCTCTGGCCTTCCTTGCCGCACACGCCCACGCCTTTATCGAGCGCCAGATCGTTGCCGACCATCGAGATCTGCTGCATCGCCTCAATGCCGGAGCCGATCAGCGTCGCCCCCTTCACCGGCTTAGTGATGCGGCCTTTCTCGATCAGATAGGCTTCGGTGGTGGAAAACACGAACTTGCCGGAGGTGATATCCACCTGGCCACCACCGAAGTTCGGCGCGTACAGACCGTATTCGACGCTGGCGATGATCTCTTCCGGCGTCGATTGGCCCGCCAGCATGTAGGTGTTGGTCATGCGCGGCATCGGCAGATGCGCGTAGGACTCACGGCGGCCGTTGCCGGTTGGGGCGACGCCCATCAGCCGCGCGTTGAGCTTGTCCTGCATGTAGCCTTTCAGCACGCCGTTTTCGATCAGCACGTTGTATTTGCCCGGCACGCCTTCGTCGTCGATCGCCAGCGAACCGCGGCGCCCTTGCAGGGTGCCGTCATCCACCACGGTGCACAGTTCGGAAGCCACCAGCTCGCCCATATGGCCGCTGAACACCGAAGTGCCGCGCCGGTTGAAGTCGCCTTCCAGGCCGTGGCCTACCGCCTCGTGCAGCAGCACGCCCGGCCAGCCGGCCCCCAACACCACCGGCATATTGCCGGCCGGTGCCGCTACCGCGCCGAGATTGACCAACGCCATGCGCACCGCTTCTTTGGCATAGGCATCGGCGCGCACGTCGCCGTCGGCGATTTCCAGGAAGTAGTCGTAACCGAAACGGCCGCCGCCGCCGCTGGAGCCGCGCTCACGCTTGCCGTCCTGCTCCACCAGCACGCTGACGGAGAGACGCACCAGCGGGCGAACGTCCGCCGCCAGCGTGCCGTCAGTGGCGGCCACCAACACCTGCTCATAAACGCCGGTAATGCTGGCGTTCACTTCCTGCACCCGCGCATCGGCGGCGCGCGCCACTTTGTCGACACGGTGCAGCAGGGCGATTTTCTCTTCACGCGGCAGGCTTTGCAGCGGATCGAGCAGCGGATACAGCGCCCGATAGCCGATCTCGCCCAGGGTATGCGCCCGCCCGTCGCCCTGCTCGCGCACGATGCTGCGCGCCGCCTGGGCGCTCTGCTGCAGCGCATGCAGGGTGATCTGATCGGCATAAGCGAAGCCGGTCTTCTCGCCGCTGACGGCGCGCACGCCGACGCCCTGGTCGATGTTGTAAGAGCCATCCTTGATGATGCCGTCCTCAATCACCCAGGCTTCGTGATAGCTGGACTGGAAATAGAGATCGGCGTAGTCGATACGGCGTTCTGCCAGTTGACCCAGTACCTTGTACAGGTCTTGATGACTCAGCTTGTTGGTAGCGAGTAACTGCTCACTGACAAACGTCAGGCTCATAATGGTTTCACTCTTGATTGGAGGATAGCTTGTCAGACGGCGCCGTCAGCGACGTCTGGAATCGATTATGCTGCAATACCGGCATCTGTTGCCGCAGCGTTTGCAGGCTTGCGGTGTCCACACGCACCTTCAGCGCCGCCACGGCGTCCGCGTTCTCGGCCAGCACCTTACCCCAGCCGTCGACAGCCAGCGAGTGGCCCCAGGTGCGGCGGGTCGGCCCATGGCGCCCCACCTGCGCCGGCGCCAGGATCATGCACTGGTTCTCGATTGCCCGGGCGCGCAGCAGGATCTCCCAATGCGCCTCGCCGGTCACCCGGGTAAAGGCCGCCGGCACCGATATCAGTTCGGCGCCCTGCGCCCGCAGCGCCTGGAACAGCGCGGGGAAACGCAGATCGTAGCATATGGTCATGCCCAAACGCCCGACCGGCGTATCCACCACCGTCAGATGCTGCCCGTGCTGGTAGGTATCCGACTCGCGGTAGTGGCCGTGCGCATCGTTGATATCCACATCGAACATGTGCAGCTTGTCGTAGCGGGCGCGGATCTCGCCCTGATCGTCGAACAACAGGCTGCTGGTAGTGATAAGCTGCGGATCCTCCCGGCTGATCAAGGGCATCGAGCCTACCAATAACCATACGCCATAGCGGCGCGCCAGTTCGCGCACCGCGTTCTGCAGCGGTCCGTCGCCCTGTTTTTCCGCCTGTTGGCGATAGGCCGCGGAGTTGGCGAACAGCAGCGCGTTCTCCGGCGTCATGACCAGTTTTACCCCGGTATTGAGCTGCTTGATCTGCTGTTCAATCTGGGCCAGGTTATCGCGCACCTGATCGCCACTGCACAACTGCAACAACGCAACGTTAGCATTCCTCATGACGCCTTATCCTCCTTTGCCTTACGAAGTACCTCATTGATCTTCGGCTGGTCGAGATCGCCGCCGATATGGTAGCGAATCAGCGAAATCTTGCTCCACAGCGGCCCCAACACCTGCGAGGCGGCAAATACCGCCGCGCCGACGATCGGGTTGACGACAAACGCGGTCGCCACGCCGACGGTCGCCGAAATCGCCGGTGCCACCACCGCCTCCATATCGATGCGGCGGCGCGCCAGATCGATCTGACCGCTCATGGCGATATCCGCCGCCAGGCCGTCGATCAATAGATTATCCGTATGCATTATGCCATCTTTCAGCCAGGCGGTGCTGCGGATGGAATCAAAGTAGAAGCCTTTGCCAAAGGTATCGCTGAAATCGAACTGCAGCTTGCGCAGCAGGGCGTCAAAGCTGACCAATCGCAACAGCTGACCGGCGCGGCCGCCGCCCATGCTGTCGATCTCGCCCTTGCCCATCTTGACCTGCAGCGCGCCGCTCAGCGTATCGACCCGTGGCTGCCACGGCGTGCCATGCCAGTACAGATCGAAATCCACGTCGTAAGGCGCCCCCTTGAGCGGAATGGTGATGCCGAAGAAGGCGGCGGTTTCGTCGATCTTGCCGCCGAGCAGCTTGCCTTTCAGCGAGCTGCGCTCTTCCTGCGCATTTTGTTTCCACAGGCCGGTGGCGGTCATGCGCCCTTTGCCGGTATCGACCAGGCCGTGATCCAGCGTCAGGGTATCGCCCCGATTGGTCAGATCCGCCTCGACCCTACCGAGGTTCTGTCCCAGCACCCAGCACGACTTGCAGCGCAGCATCAGCGAAGGCCAATCGCGGAAGGAAACTTTCTCGGTCGACGGCGGCGGCGTGCCCGCCGCGTTTTTCGTTTCGGCGAACTGCGGGTTGTAATACAGGTAATTGATATCGGCGCGCCACGGCCCGCGATCGGCCACCCGCAGGCTACCGTCCACTTCGTCGCTCTTGGCGCTCACGAGGGTAGCGCCAAGCTGTTTCTCGGCCGACAGCGTCAGCTTATGCCAGGCCTGGCCCCCCAACAGCAGCTGCGGCGTGGTCAGCGCTACGGTGGTGGGGAAACTGAAACCGCCTACCTGACCGCTGCCGCCACCCTGTTTCAGCGCCGGCGCCAGCAGCGCCAGCCACTGCTCGCCGTCCAACGCCGGCAGGTTCAGCGTCATCGATTTGCCGGCTGGCAGCGGCGGCGTGCCGCCACCGTTGGTTTGCCAGGCGGCGCGCGCCAGATTCACCTGTTTCTTGTCGAAGCTCCATTCGCTGTTGAAGCGGTTCTGTTTGCCTGCGCTGCCCGTCAGCATGAAGCCGTTCAGACCGCCTTTAACCTTGACGTTCACCGGCAGCGCCTCACCCGGCGCCTTGTCCAGCGGCGAAGGTAAGTGACTGCTCACTTTCTTCAAATCCGCGTCAATGCCGATATCATAGCTGGCCGAGCCCTGATGCGGCAGCGTGATGGCCACCTGGCTCTGCCAGGACGCGCTGCCGCTGAGCGCATCAGCGGCCTCTTTTGGCAGGCCGGGGAACTTGCCCGGCTGCCAGTCGCCCTTCAGGCCGACGTTGACCTTGTAGTCGCGATCGCCTTCCTGCGTGGTGAAGTTCACCGCCACCGGCTGCCCGAACCAGTTGGCCGACAGGGTGTCGCTCTCCAGATTGCCGTTATCGAAGCGGAATTTGCCGCTAAGCTTCTGCAGCTCGCTTTCCAGCGGCTTGATCAGCAACGAATTGTTGTTCAACGCCACTTCGCCGGTGGCTTTGACCTGCTCGCCGTCCAAGGGGATATCGAGATGTAAGCGCCCACTGACATCACCGCCGATCTGCAGCTGATCCAGCGCCGCCCCCAGCGAATCGTGCAACGGCGTCTGCATGAAGTAGTCATGCACATCGCTGCCCGCCCCCGCCACTTCGGCGTCGATCAGCAGCCGCTCTTTCAGATAATCCGGGATCACCGCGCTGATATTTTTGCCCGCCACCTTACCCAGCCGGGTTTGCGGCGCATGCATCCACAACCCCTCGTTGGCAAAATCGAGATCGATCGCCAAATCGGTCAGCGCCGGCCAGCCCGGTTGGAACTGGAAGGTGGCGTGGCGCAGCGGCACGAAGACCTCGAATTGCCCTTCGTTTTTACGGTACGGGAAGTGCTGCGGATCGCCGGAATAAATCAGCGTGGCGTTATCCACCTGGCCCCCCTGAATGGCGCCGCTCAGGTAATCCACCAGATGCTTGCCCATCAGCGGTTCCGGGAAATAGCGCCAGGCGTCGGCGCCGTCATACAGGCGGATACCCGCCAGGATGTTCAGCCACGGATCGCCCTTGGCCGGCTGCTGGTAGCGAAAATCGCCGTTGACCCACAGCGACTTCGCCTTGACGTCCAGCCCCTGGCTCGCCAGCTCCCAACCCTGCTGGTTATAGCGCCAGGTCAGCGCGCCGCGGGCGCTGCTGACTTCAAGCGGCGCACGGAACATATCGCCGTAAGGCAGGGTGCTGTCGGTAAGCCCCAGCGTCAGACGGCCGTTCTCCACCCCGCCGCTCAACGCGCCGGAGAAGTGGTTGACGCCCGGCAGCAGCTCCCAACGTTGCCAGCTGACATCGCGCCACAGCGCCTGGAACCGGCTCTTTTCCGGCTGCTTGAGCGGGATGTCCAGCGCCAAGGCTTCCAGCTTCCCCTGCGGCTGCAGATCGTTCCAGCGATCGAGCACATCCGGGCTGAGAAACGAGAAGGTCGGCAGCAGCGCCGACAGGCGCTCCAGCTGAATATTGGTCGCGCGCACCCGCAGCTCTTCATTCTGCGCCGGCCCCATGAACTCGGTGTTTTCCGGCAGCCACAGCGCGGAAAGCCTGCCCTGCGGCCAGGCCTGGCCGTCGGTGCTCAAACGCAGCTGCGGCACGTCGAGCTGCCAACCGGTGCCCTGGCGGCGCAGCGACAGCGCCAGATTGTCCACGTCCAGCCGGTGCTGAGCAGCGCCGGTATCCCAGTTGGCCGCCCCCTGCTTGAGCAACGCATGGCCGCCGGCGATCTCGCCGTTCTGCACTTGCAGCCAGGCCGCCAGACTGAAATCGGCGCTTTCCAGCCCGGTGTTGGCACGCAGCCAGCGGGTAAACCAGGGTTTCATGTCGATGTTGTCGGCCTGCAGGTAGACCGTACCGGTATCCAGCAGGCCTTGATTGTCACGCAGGTCCATGCGCAGCTGCACCACGCCATGTTGGCCATTCAACGTCGACAGGCTGATCTGCCCCTCGGCGCGGTGGCGATCGCGGCCGTTGAGCCAGGTCAACTGAGGAATGTCGAATTCGGCGCGCGCGCCGGCGGGCGTCAGGAATGAAATACGGCTGTCGCGCAGATCGAAATGGTCGAGCTGGCGCAGCATCAGATCGCTGATTTTGCCCGGCTCAAGGCCTTCGCCCTGCTGGTCGCCGCCCAGCGTGGCGTTCAGATCGAGCCGGAATTGGTAGAAGGTCAGATCGCGGAACTGCCAACGCCAGTGCAGCAGCGACTGCCACACGTCCAACGCCAGCGTTACGCGTTCGATATGCACATCGCTTTTGGGCAGCGTGGCGCTCAGGTTGCGCATTTCAAGCTGCGGGCCGAAGGTTTCCCAACTGCCCTGCACGAAATCCATTCGTACAGGCACGCCGGACAGCTTCTCCACCTGCGCCAACAGTTGGGGACGATAGTCGTTCAGCTTCGGCAGCATCAGGCGCAGCCCGCTGATCAGCAGCGCCACAATCACAATTAGGGTGGCGCCTGTTGCTAACAGAATCCCAGGCAGTCGCCTCACGCAGTTCTCCTTGCTCCGCTGCCTGGCAACGGGAATATCTATGCACTGACAGGCCCGGCGTGCCGGGCCCTTTCCGATGTCGGGCGGGCTACATCATGACGACGTCGAACTGCTCCTGGCTGTACAACGGTTCGATCTGCACCTTCACCTGTTTGCCGACGAAGATCTCCACTTCGGCCAGCGCATGCGACTCTTCGCTCTTCAGCGCTTCGCCGACCGCCGCGGAGGCGTACACCAGGAAGCGATCGGAATCGTAAGCGTGATGCACACGCACAATCTCGCGCAGGATCTCGTAGCACACGGTTTCCACCGTTTTCACGGTGCCGCGCCCATTACAAGTAGGACAATCGTGACAGAGCACATGTTCAATGCTTTCACGCGTTCGTTTACGCGTCATTTCAACTAAGCCTAGCTGAGAGAAGCCGTTGATCGTGGTTTTTACCCGATCTTTACTCAACGCCTGCTCCAGCGAGTGCAGCACCCGGCGGCGATGCTCTTCGTTGTTCATATCGATAAAGTCGATGATGATGATGCCGCCCAGATTGCGCAGCCGCAGCTGGCGGGCGATGGCCTGCGTTGCCTCGATGTTGGTATTGAAGATGGTTTCATCGAGGTTGCGATGGCCGACGAAGGCGCCGGTGTTGATGTCGACCGTGGTCATCGCCTCGGTTTGATCGATGATCAAATAGCCGCCGGACTTCAGCTCCACCTTGCGCTCCAGCGCGCGCTGGATCTCGTTTTCCACATCGTACAGATCGAAAATCGGCTGGCTGCCGGTGTACAGCTCCAGCTTGCGGGTGATGTCCGGGATGTACTCGCCGGTAAATTCCACCAGCAGATCGTGCGTCAACCGCGAATCGACGCGGATGCGATCCAGCGCCGCGCCGGCGAAGTCGCGCAAAATGCGCTGCGCCAGCGCCAGCTCGCCGTACAGTTTGTACTTGGTCTGGTTGCGCTTCTTGCGCTCCATCACCTTGGTCCACAGGCGCTTGAGGAACGCGGCGTCCTGCGCCAGCTCTTCCTCGCCGATGCCTTCCGCCGCGGTGCGGATGATAAAACCGCCCAGCTCGTCGCAGTGCGGCGCAACGATGGATTTCAAGCGTTCGCGCTCGGCTTCGCTTTCAATGCGCTGCGAAACGCCGACGTGCGCCGCGCCCGGCATGAAGACCAGATAGCGCGAAGGCAGCGTGATGTCGGTGGTCAGGCGCGCCCCCTTGGTGCCGAGCGGATCTTTCACCACCTGCACCATCAGGTCTTGCCCCTGGCGCACCAGCTCGGCGATATCGCGCACGTGGAAGTTTTTCCGCTCGTCACCGGCGACGCATTCGGTATGCGGCATGATGTCGGAGGCGTGCAGGAAGGCGGCCTTATCGAGGCCGATGTCGACGAACGCCGCCTGCATCCCCGGCAAGACGCGGCTGACGCGCCCTTTATAGATATTGCCGACGATGCCGCGTTTGGATTCGCGTTCGATATGGATCTCTTGCAGAATGCCGCCGTCGATATAGGCGACCCGCGTTTCAGACGGTGTGATATTAACCAGTAGCTCAGCTGTCATGCCTTCTCCTCAGAGCCGGTCGATAATGGCAGCGCCCATCAACCGGTTCTTACATCACGTAATGCGACAAAATTACTGAGCAGCTCATGTGTTTCGACCAGCGGCAGACCGACCACCGCATGATAACTCCCGGTTATCGTTCTGACGAAACAACCACCCTTTCCTTGAATTCCGTAGGCGCCCGCTTTATCCATCGGTTCGCCCGTAGCAATATAGTCGCGGATATCCTGTTGCGACAGGCTGCGGAACGTCACGTCGGTCACCACCAATTGGCAACGCACGTCGTGGCGATCGGCGATCGCCACCGCCGTCATCACCTGATGCTGTTTGCCGGACAGGGCCGCCAGCATTTCCGCCGCATGGGCTTCGTCGCGCGGCTTCTCCAGCACCCGGCCGTTGAGCACCACGATGGTGTCGGCACCCAGCACCGGCCGATCTTCCTGCGCCAGCGCCACGCCCGCTTTGGCCTTGTCCTGCGCCAGGCGGCGCACATAGGCTTCCGCGGCTTCGCCTTCCCGGCGCTGTTCTTCGGTATGCGTCAGCAGAATGTCGAACGGCACGCCCAGCAGGGTCAGCAGTTCACGTCGACGTGGGGAGCCGGAGGCCAGATAAAGCGAAGTCATTGATATACCCTTACTGTACGGCGAACTGACGGCGGATTTTGCGCATCAACAGGAATAACCACGGCCACAAAATGCCGTTTACCACACTACTCCAGAACACCTCTGGGCGGAAAGAGACGTTGATCACTAAAAACTCAGCCCAGAACACCACTACATCCATCGACAGCGACAACAGCACGACGATCAGCGCCTGTTGCCACAGCGCCATATTGCGGAACAGTTGGAATTTGAACGCCACCAGGTAAGCGATGATACCCAGCGCCAGCGCGCGCACGCCCAGCGTGGAGCCGAGGATCAGATCCATGATCAGCCCCAGCACGAAGCCGGTGCCGACGTTGACCCGATGCGGCAAGGCCATCACCCAGTAGATCAGGATCAGCACCAGCCAGGACGGCCGGAACATGTAGATCTGCTCCGGCCACGGCATGATTTGCAGCACCAGCGCCACCAGGAACGACAGCCAGATTATCCAGCGCCCGTGGCTGCGGTAGCTGTTCATTGCACGACTCCCGCCGCTGCGGGCTGAACCTGAGGCTGAGCAGACGCCGGAGCGCCGGATTGCGGCGCCGCGCCGCCGGCCGGGGCTGGCAGCTGCGGCCCAACCGAACCGGCCGGCGGCAGCACCTGCGGCATCATCTGCATCAGGCGTTCATTGGCCACGCGGTGTACTTCGTCCGGCGGCAGCGGCATGTCGCCGTTGCGATCGGCGCCCCACAGCAGCAGCAGGTAGCGCAAACGCTGCAGACCGGCGGTTGGCCGCGCCTGAATCACGGTGTAAGCGCGCTGGTTGTCGACCTTGACCGAGGAGACCACCGCCACCGGATAACCTTCCGGGAAGCGGCCGCCGAGGCCTGAGGTCACCAGCACGTCGCCAACGCGGATATCGGTGTTGTTCGGCAGGTGTTCCAGCTGCAGATCGTCGGCGCAGCCGCTGCCTGCGGCGATCACCCGAATATCGTTGCGCAGCACCTGAATCGGCAGCGCGTGGGAGGCATCGCAGATCAGCAGCACGCGGCTGGTGACCTTCGCCACCGCCACCACCTGGCCGACCACGCCCTTGTCGCTGATCACCGGCTGGCCTTCATAGACGCCGTTGTCCGACCCTTTGTCGATAACGACCTGGTCGCTGTAGGGATCGGAACCGGTGGAGATCACCTGGGTAACCATCTTGTGCTCGTCCTGGCGCAGCGGGGAACCCAGCAGTTCGCGCAAACGGGCGTTTTCCTGCTTGAATTGGCCAAGAAGAAGAATATCGCTGTTTTTCAGCAGCAGTTCCTGCCGCAGAGCTCGGTTTTCCAGCTCCAGCTGTTGGCGGGTAGCCAGCGTTTCTGACACGCTGTCCAGAACTTTACGCGGCCCGTTGGCCAGAAAATAGAAAGGGCTGACTGCGGTGTCCATGTAGTTGCGTATCTTCACGAACGTGCCGAGCCGGCTGTCGGCAACGATCAGGCCAATGGCCGCGATCACCGCCAAAAAAAGTCGCAGTTGCAGGGAAGGCCCCCTGCTAAAAATCGGCTTCATAAATTATGCGAGTTCCTCGACAACAGAAAGAGGAACCGTACCCGATTTTCGCTGTGCGCATTCATCCGATACGATTCCTCCTTCCAGGGGCTGACTATTCTTCGCTGAACAAATCGCCGCCGTGCATGTCGATCATTTCCAACGCCTTGCCGCCGCCGCGCGCCACGCAGGTCAACGGATCTTCCGCCACCACGACCGGGATGCCGGTTTCTTCCATCAGCAGGCGATCGAGGTTGCGCAGCAGCGCGCCGCCGCCGGTCAACACCATGCCGCGTTCGGAAATGTCGGAGGCCAATTCTGGCGGGCACTGTTCCAGCGCCACCATCACCGCGCTGACGATGCCGGTCAGCGGCTCTTGCAGGGCTTCGAGGATTTCATTGGAGTTCAGGGTAAAGCCGCGCGGTACGCCTTCGGCCAGGTTACGGCCGCGGACTTCGATTTCGCGCACTTCGTCGCCCGGGTAGGCAGAACCGATTTCGTGCTTGATGCGCTCCGCGGTGGCTTCGCCGATCAGCGAGCCATAGTTGCGGCGCACATAATTGATGATGGCTTCATCGAAGCGGTCACCGCCGATGCGCACGGAAGAGGAGTACACCACGCCGTTCAGCGAGATCACCGCCACTTCTGTGGTACCGCCGCCGATATCCACCACCATGGAGCCGGTCGCTTCGGAGACCGGCAGACCCGCGCCGATCGCCGCCGCCATCGGCTCTTCAATCAGGAACACTTCACGCGCGCCGGCCCCTTGGGCGGACTCGCGGATGGCGCGGCGTTCAACCTGGGTCGCGCCGACCGGCACACAGACCAGCACACGCGGGCTTGGGCGCATAAAGCTGTTGCTGTGAACCTGTTTGATGAAGTGCTGCAGCATTTTTTCGGTCACGAAGAAGTCGGCGATCACGCCGTCTTTCATCGGGCGAATAGCCGCGATGTTGCCGGGGGTGCGGCCCAGCATCTGTTTGGCGTCATGACCGACGGCCGCTACGCTCTTTGGGGAGCCGGCACGATCCTGGCGAATGGCAACCACCGAAGGTTCATTCAGTACGATGCCTTGCCCTTTAACATAAATCAGGGTATTGGCGGTACCCAAGTCGATGGACAAGTCGTTGGAAAACATGCCACGAAATTTCTTAAACATAACGAAAGGATAATCCTGCAAGCTGGGGGCGGAAAATAAAATCCGCCTACTTTACCAACCACACGAAGCAGCGACAAGGCGCAAAAACGTTCTACTTCGGTGAAAAATAGTCTGTATTGTTTCTGCTCGAATGCACGGAAATTGGATGAGGCCTGAATTCCCTGAACAAAGGCTCAGTTTACCACCCTGTCAACGCACGAAACGGCGTAACACAGCTCATAAAATCTAACATATTCCCTGATTGCCGCCGGTGGTAAGCACCTACCAACGTCAGCCAGATAAAAGCTGACAAGAGCCTATCTCAAATAGGCGTCTTTGTCGCAGGCAGATTGGAGAAAACTCCAAAATGACAGGTGACATGGCCCAGATGGATCCGGCGCTCATTCTACGTCAATTTTTGTTCGGCAATCAGCTTAAACACGATAACGACGTGAATATTTTTTACGCCCCGGGTCGATCGGCTCCGGCGACGCGAAAAAGTCGCCCTGCCCGCCGCGGATCCCACGCTCTTTCAGCGTCTGCCACTCGTTGCGCGTACGCACGCTGGCGGCGAACACTTGAGCGTGCGTCCCCGCGCAGGCCCCGGTCAGGCTCTGCACGAACAGCTGATTTTCGTCCCGCTTATCGATACTCCGCACCAGCCCCGGATGGAGCTTGACGATCTCCACCTGCAGCGACTTGATATAGGACGTACTGACCACGGTTAAACCCGCTTTGGACACCGCGAGGCGGCAGCCCAGCCCTGACAACAGCCTCAGCACCGGACGAAGACGGTCGATATGTTGACACACATCTGCCTCCGCAAGTTCAATCAGAATTCGCCGACGCTGACTTTTTTCGCACTGCAGCAGCGTATCGCGCAGCCAGCGCTGGAAAGAGCGCTGCAAAATCGAATCCACGCACAGCGGGAACGCCAGCGTTTCCTCAGGCCATTGCGTCAACAAGGGGATGATACGACTCACCTGCTGGCGATCGTAGCTCTCCGCCAACCCCAACTGCTGAACCAGCGGCATATATTCCGCCGGCAGCAACTCCTGGGAGCCGTCATAGATCCGGCTCATGATCTCGCGATGGTGCACTTCGCCTTCCACGGTGACCGCCGGTTTCTGATACAGCCGCGGGCCGCCGCGCGCCAGCACCTGTTCCAGCAGCGTGCGCCACTTGACGCTGCCGCGCCCCATTTCCGGCACCTGGCTGTCGTACACATACCAACCGTTTTCGCCCTGCAGCGTGGCATGGCGCGTCGCCTGCTCCGCATAGTCGATCACCTGCTCCGTGGTTTGGCCGCTGCGGTACGCCACGATGCCGATGTGAAGGAAGGCCTCACGGTCGATCAGCGCCGTGGAAGGCAAGGCATCGATGGCGTTGACCAGCTGTGACGCGATGCCGTCGGCCTCCTTCAGGGTGCGATGCGGCAACAGCACGGTAAAATCGCTGTGGAAATAGCGCGCCAGCAACGCCGACGGGTAGCGCATCACGAAAGTTGACAGCAGATTGACCAGCGAATACATCAGCTCCTGCACCGCTACGCTGCCGTGCGTGTCGCGCAGGGTCTCGAAATCGGGCAGCCGCACCATCATCACGATGCCGTGCGAACCTTCGTCTTCCAGCTGAGTGGTCAATTGATTATCAAAGAACAGGCGATTGTTCAGCCCGGTTTTGGCGTCCTGTGCGGCGAAGGCGCGGATCAGCGTATCGACCCGGCTGCGCTCTTCCCGCGCTTCCGCCAGATCGGCCAGCAGGCGGTCGAGCGCGCCGCTGACGTTGGCCGGCCACTCACGCACATCGCCCTGCATGACGTTTTCGCGCTCGCCGTTCAGAATGCGCCGCGCGCGGCGTTCCAGGCGATCTTCACCGTCGGCCTGTTCACGCAGCCAGCGCAGGCTGAACAGCAAAACCACCACCATGACGACGATCGACAGCGTGACGGCGGCAGTGGACTGCAGCGTGCGCACATCGCTGGCGAACGGATCGAGGTAAGTGATGTACAGCGTGCTGCCCGGGTGCTGCAACAGGGGGCGCGAGACCTGACGATAGCCGTTCAGCGCATCCCAGGGCTCTTTTTTCACCGTCGGCAATTTATAGTTGAGAAACTGGCTGGTACCGGCCTCTACGCGGATCGACACGATGCCGAGCGGACGCATGACGATCGGCAACCATTTCTCCTGATCGCGCGGCGACTCGTGCAACATGGCCTGATCGAGAGAGGTGACCAGCGAATCAAAGCGACGCTCCTGGCGATCCTGGGTAACGTAAAAGAAGCTGTATGAGCATCCCATCAGCATCAAAAACATCGCCAGCGCGACCAACAGAGTGATCAATGCAGAGAGTTTGGTGGTAAATCGCATCCCTGTGCCTTGTCCGCTATGGTTAAGTGAGTGTTCACCCTTTAGTTAAAAGGGGGTTGTCCAACCCTAACAAGCCTTGCCGAGGAATAAAACCTGCAAGCGCCATTTTTGTCCTTTATCAGGGCCTGAGCCGCTTATTATGCATATAGTCAAAGAAATGTGATTCAGCCATTGATAGAAAAGTGTAAACAAGAGGAAGAGTGACATGCGTGCACTGCTATTGGAACAACAAGACGACCAAACTCTGGCTCATATCAAAGATATCGACAGCGGCCAATTGCCGGAGGGTGATGTTACCGTCGACATCAACTGGTCCAGCCTGAATTACAAGGATGCGCTGGCGATCACCGGCAAAGGCAAGATCGTGCGCAACTTCCCGATGGTGCCGGGCATCGACTTCGCCGGCACCGTGCGCCACAGCCGCGACGATCGTTTCAAAGAGGGCCAAAGCGTGGTGCTCACCGGCTGGGGCGTGGGTGAACACCACTGGGGCGGATTGGCCGAGCAGGCGCGCGTTTCCGGCGAGTGGCTGGTGCCGCTGCCGAACGGCCTCGATGAGCGCAAGGCGATGATCATCGGCACCGCCGGCTTTACCGCCATGCTGTGCGTAATGGCGCTGGAGGAAGGCGGCGTGCACCCGGACGACGGCGACATCCTGGTCACCGGCGCCAGCGGCGGCGTCGGCAGCACCGCCATCGCTCTGCTGGCGGCGCTGGGTTACCGGGTGACCGCCATCAGCGGCCGCGACAGCAATACCGAATACCTGAAGGCGCTCGGTGCCAAAGAGGTGATGTCCCGCGATGGCTATATCGACACGCCGCGTCCGTTGGAAAAACAGCTGTGGGCCGGCGCGGTGGACACCGTCGGCGACAAACTGCTGGCGCGGGTGCTGGCGCAGATGAATTATAACGGCACCGTCGCCGCCTGCGGCCTGGCGGGCGGCTATCAACTGCCGACCACCGTGATGCCGTTCATTCTGCGCAATGTGCGCCTACAGGGCGTGGACTCGGTGCATACGCCGCTGCATCGCCGCCAAACCGCCTGGGAACGGCTGGCCGGCATTCTGCCGGACAGTTTCTATCAGCAGGCCACGCACCAAATCCCTCTCGAACAGGCGCCGGCCACCGCCGCCGCGCTGCTGAACAACCAAATCACCGGCCGCACCCTGGTGAAGATTCGTTGACGCGCTCCCCCCGGCGACGGGGGGTCTCCGGCTTCTGCGAAATTTCATATTTTCCTGCGCCCCCTCGCTTCCGGCCGGCTTTAACGCCATGCTTATTTGATGGAGACCCGCCCGCCGCTCCCCGGCGGCGGGGATCAGTCGCGGAGAACATAAGCATGAACAAACACCCCAAATTGACCGAGGCCGACGTCACGCCGGAGAGCGTGTTCCACCAGCGGCGCAAAGTGCTGCAGGCGCTCGGCATCACCGCCGCTTCGCTGGCGCTGCCTACCGGCGCGCAGGCGGACCTGCTGTCGTGGTTTAAAGGCAACGATCGCCCCAAGGCGCCGCCGGGCAAAGCGCTGGCATTCAGCAAGCCGGCCGCCTGGCAGGCCCAGTTGGCGATGACGCCGGAAGACAAGGTCACCGGCTACAACAACTTCTATGAATTCGGTCTCGACAAGGCCGATCCGGCCGCCAACGCCGGCGGGCTGAAGACTGAAGGCTGGAAAGTGCGCATCGACGGCGAAGTGGCGAAGCCGATAACGCTGGATATCGACGATCTGATGAAGCGTTTCCCGCTGGAACAGCGCATTTACCGCATGCGCTGCGTCGAGGCCTGGTCGATGGTGGTGCCGTGGATCGGTTTCGAACTGGGCAAGCTTATCAAGCTGGCCGAACCGAACAGCAACGCGCGCTACGTGGCCTTCCAGACGCTGTACGATCCGGAACAGATGCCCGGCCAGAAAGATCGCTTTATCGGCGGCGGCCTGAAATACCCCTACGTCGAAGGGCTGCGGCTGGACGAGGCGATGCATCCGCTGGCGCTGCTGACCGTCGGCGTGTACGGCAAAACCCTGCCGCCGCAAAACGGCGCGCCGCTGCGGCTGATTACGCCGTGGAAATACGGCTTCAAAGGCATTAAATCGATCGTGCACATCCGTTTGGTGCGCGATCAGCCGCCGACTACCTGGAACCAATCCGCGCCGAACGAGTACGGTTTTTACGCCAACGTGAATCCGCACGTCGATCATCCGCGCTGGTCACAGGCTACCGAGCGCTTCATCGGCTCCGGCGGCATTCTCGATGTCAAACGCCAACCGACGCTGCTGTTTAACGGCTATGCCGATCAGGTGGCATCGCTGTATCGCGGCATGGATCTGCGGGAGAATTTCTAAGTGCGCCTGACGCCTGTTCATATCAAATGGCTGAAAGCCGCCCTGCATCTGGCGGCGTTTCTGCCCTTTCTCTGGCTGGTGTTGGCGGTGGACCAGGGCTGGTTCAGCGCCGATCCGTCCAAGGACATCCAGCATTTTACCGGCAGGATGACGCTGAAACTGCTGCTGGCCACGCTGATGATCGCCCCGCTGGCGCGCTACGCCCGTCAGCCGCTGCTGATCCGCTGCCGGCGCCTGGTGGGGCTGTGGTGCTTTGCCTGGGGCACGCTGCACCTGATAAGCTACTCCACGCTGGAGCTGGGGCTGAGCAATCTCGGCCTGCTGGGCAGCGAGCTGGTGAACCGGCCCTATCTGACGCTCGGCATCCTCACCTGGCTGATCCTGCTGGCGCTGGTGGCCACGTCGACGCTGTGGGCGATGCGCAAACTGGGCGCCAAATGGCAAACGTTGCACAACTTCGTCTATCTGGCGGCGATCCTCGCTCCCATCCACTACCTGTGGTCGGTCAAAACCTTTTCACCCCAGCCGTTCATTTACGCGTTGCTGGCGGTGGCACTGCTGGGATTGCGTTATAAGAAGTTCCGCGCCTGGTGGCGCTGAATCGCACGGCGGCGCGCGTTATCGCCGTAGAAAAACGCGCGCCGTCGGCGGGAACTTTTTCTGTGTTCCAGCGCTCATATTGCTGTCACGGATCCCCGAGTTCGTCGATTTGGGGTTGAATATCTTCGCTGATAAGACCAGTATTTAGCTGCGAATTGCTACGATATCGTTATAATGCCCGACCTTGTTTCTGTTCTCAGGGTGAATTTACCCCTTAACAGGTGACAAATCGGTAACATCGGGTTATTTTCTACGATGATGGTTTTATTGCCGGAGATACCAGCACAATGGCGGATAAGTTTCACATTTTGCTTCTGAACGGCCCCAATCTCAATCTGCTGGGGACGCGTGAGCCGGAGAAGTACGGCAGCACGACGCTGACAGAGATTGTTAACGGATTGGAAAACCAGGCATCCGCATTGGATATTACCCTGAGCCATCTGCAATCCAACGCCGAGCATCAGCTGATCGATCGCATCCATCAGGCGCGCGGCAACACCGATTTCATTCTGATAAACCCGGCGGCGTTCACGCACACCAGCGTGGCGCTGCGCGATGCGTTGTTGGCGGTGCAGATCCCGTTCATCGAGATCCACCTGTCCAACGTGCACGCCCGCGAACCTTTCCGCCATCACTCTTATCTCTCAGACGTAGCGGTAGGCGTGATTTGCGGCCTCGGCGCGGATGGCTACGCTTTCGCTTTACAGGCAGCGGTTAACCGTCTGTCGAAAACCCACTAATTGCTCCACAAAAAGAGTACGGAATCACACTCATGGATATTCGTAAAATCAAGAAACTGATCGAACTGGTTGAAGAATCAGGCATTTCTGAACTGGAAATCTCTGAAGGCGAAGAATCGGTTCGCATCAGCCGTGCCGCACCGGCGCAGGCTTATCCCGTCATGCAGCAGGCCTACGCGATGCCGGCACAGCAGCAGCCAGCTCTGGCTACCGCCGTCGCCACCGCACCTGCGGCAGAAACCCCTGCAGCACCGGCGGCCATGAGTGGCCACGTCGTTCGTTCTCCGATGGTAGGTACCTTCTACCGCACCCCAAGCCCGGACGCGAAAGCCTTCGTGGAAGTGGGCCAGAAAGTGAACGCCGGCGATACCCTGTGCATCGTTGAAGCCATGAAAATGATGAACCAGATCGAAGCGGACAAGTCCGGCGTCGTGAAAGCCATCCTGGTGGAAAACGGCCAGCCGGTCGAATATGACGAGCCGCTGGTCGTCATCGAATAACGAGGCGCCCCCATGCTTGATAAAATTGTTATCGCCAACCGCGGCGAGATCGCGCTTCGCATCCTGCGTGCCTGTAAAGAACTGGGCATCAAGACCGTTGCGGTTCACTCCGCAGCCGACCGCGATCTGAAACACGTACTGCTGGCCGACGAGACCGTCTGCATCGGTCCCGCGCCATCGGTAAAAAGCTATCTGAACATCCCGGCCATCATCTCGGCGGCGGAAATCACCGGCGCCGTGGCGATCCACCCGGGCTACGGCTTCCTGTCCGAGAACGCCGATTTCGCCGAGCAGGTTGAACGCTCCGGCTTCATCTTCATCGGCCCGAGAGCCGAAACCATCCGCCTGATGGGCGACAAGGTTTCCGCGATCAACGCCATGAAAAAAGCCGGCGTGCCTTGCGTGCCTGGCTCCGACGGCCCGCTGACCGACGACATGGATAAAAACCGTGCCTTCGCCAAGCGCATCGGTTATCCGGTGATCATCAAGGCCTCCGGCGGCGGCGGCGGTCGCGGCATGCGCGTCGTGCGCAGCGACAAAGACCTTGAGCAGTCCATCAACATGACGAAAGCGGAAGCCAAAGCGGCTTTCAACAACGACATGGTGTACATGGAAAAATACCTGGAGAATCCGCGTCACATCGAGATTCAGGTATTGGCCGACGGCCAGGGCAACGCCATCTATCTGGCCGAGCGCGACTGCTCCATGCAGCGCCGCCACCAGAAAGTGGTCGAAGAAGCGCCAGCGCCAGGCATCACCAGCGAAATGCGCCGCTACATCGGCGAGCGTTGCTCGAAAGCCTGTGTGGAAATCGGCTACCGCGGTGCGGGCACCTTCGAGTTCCTGTATGAAAACGGCGAGTTCTATTTCATCGAAATGAACACCCGTATTCAGGTAGAGCATCCGGTTACCGAAATGATCACCGGCGTGGATCTGATCAAAGAGCAGCTGCGCATCGCTGCCGGTCAGCCGCTGTCGATCAAACAGGAAGAAGTGAAGATCCACGGCCACGCGGTAGAATGCCGTATCAACGCCGAAGATCCGAACACCTTCCTGCCGAGCCCGGGCAAGATCACCCGCTTCCACGCGCCAGGCGGTTTCGGCGTGCGTTGGGAATCTCATATCTACGCCGGTTATACCGTACCGCCGTACTATGACTCCATGATCGGCAAACTGATCACCTTCGGCGAAAACCGTGACGTGGCAATTGCCCGCATGAAAAACGCCCTGGCTGAACTGATCATCGACGGCATCAAAACCAACGTTGAGCTGCAGCAGAAGATCATGAACGACGAAAACTTCCAGCACGGTGGCACCAACATCCACTATCTGGAGAAGAAGCTGGGTCTGCAGGAAACCTAAGGCAGCCACGCAGCATCGTCTGACGAAAGGCCGGTTAATCACCGGCCTTTTTCTTTGGCACTACCGCCAGTAACGGCTTGGCAAAACGCCGTCATGCCGTAAAATTCCCTACCTTTGATGAATCCATCACCGTAAACCTATGGGAGACACGGATGGACAAACGCTTTATCCAGGCGCACCGCGAAGCGCGCTGGGCGCTGGGGCTGACGCTGCTCTACCTGCTGGCCTGGGGCCTGGCGGCCTATTTGCCGGACAGCGCCATCGGCGTCACCGGCCTGCCGCACTGGTTCGAAATGGCCTGTCTGCTGGTGCCGTTGCTGTTCATCGGCCTGTGCTGGCTGATGGTGCGCACGGTGTTCCGCGACATTTCGCTGGAGGATCGCGATGCAAACTGAAGTGATTCTGCCGCTGGTCGCCTACCTGTTGCTGGTGTTCGGCCTGTCGGTGTACGCCTATCGCCGCCGCCAGAACGGGAATTTCCTCAGCGAATACTTCCTCGGCAACCGCTCGATGGGCGGCTTTGTGTTGGCGATGACCCTGACCGCCACCTACATCAGCGCCAGTTCGTTTATCGGCGGCCCCGGCGCCGCTTACAAATACGGCCTGGGCTGGGTGCTGCTGGCGATGATCCAGCTGCCGGCGGTGTGGCTGTCGCTCGGCGTGCTGGGCAAGAAATTCGCCATCCTGGCGCGCCGCTACAACGCCATCACCCTCAATGACATGCTGTATGGCCGCTACCAAAGCCGCCTGCTGGTGTGGCTCGCCAGCCTCAGCCTGCTGGTGGCGTTCCTCGGCGCCATGACGGTGCAGTTTATCGGCGGCGCCCGGCTGCTGGAGACCGCCGCCGGCATTCCTTACGACACCGGCCTGTTGATCTTCGGCATCAGCATCGCACTTTACACCGCCTTTGGCGGCTTCCGCGCCAGCGTGCTGAACGACGCCATGCAGGGGCTGGTGATGCTGCTCGGCACCGTGTTGCTGCTGGTGGCGGTGATCCATGCCGCCGGCGGACTGGACAGCGCGGTGCACAAGCTGCAGCAGATCGATCCGGCGCTGGTCTCGCCGCAGGGCGGCGATCAGATCCTCAGCCTGCCGTTTATGGCGTCGTTCTGGATCCTGGTGTGCTTCGGGGTGATCGGCCTGCCCCACACCGCCGTGCGCTGCATCTCTTATAAGGACAGCAAAGCGGTCCATCGCGGCATTCTGCTCGGCACCGTGGTGGTCGCGGTGCTGATGTTCGGCATGCATCTGGCCGGCGCGCTCGGCCGCGCGGTGCTGCCGGATCTCAAGATCCCCGATCAGGTGATCCCGACGCTGATGATCACCGTGCTGCCGCCGTACGCCGCCGGGATCTTTTTGGCGGCGCCGATGGCGGCGATCATGTCGACCATCAACGCCCAACTGCTGCAATCCTCCGCCACCATCATCAAGGATCTCTATCTTGGCGTGCGGCCGCAGCAGATCCACAACGAGCGGTTGATCAAGCGCTTTTCCAGCCTGACTACGCTGGTCCTCGGCCTGCTGGTGCTGCTGGCGGCCTGGCGGCCGCCGGAGATGATCATCTGGCTCAACCTGCTGGCTTTCGGCGGGCTGGAGGCGGTATTCCTGTGGCCGCTGGTGCTGGGCCTGTACTGGGAGCGCGCCAATGCTCAGGGAGCGCTTAGCTCAATGGTGTCGGGTGCGGTATGCTATACGCTATTGGCCAGCTTCAACCTGCAACCGGCGGGGCTGCATCCTATCGTGCCTTCGCTGTTGCTCAGCCTGTTGGCGTTTTATCTCGGTAACGTCGTCGGCGAAAAGCGCCGGGCGACGTCATCATTACCCTCTTGAAGAGAATTGCTATGCCTTGGATCCAACTCAAACTGAACACCACCGGCAGCCAGGCGGAAGACCTGAGCGACGCGCTGGTGGAAAGCGGCGCCGTGTCGGTGACCTTCCAGGACACCCACGACAACCCAGTGTTCGAACCCTTGCCGGGTGAAACCCTGCTGTGGGGCGATACCGACGTGATCGGCCTGTACGACGCCGAGACCGATATGGCCGAGGTGGTGGCGATGCTGGAACAGCACCCGCTGCTGGGCGCCGGTTTCCGCCACAAGATAGAACAGCTGGAGGATAAGGACTGGGAGCGCGAGTGGATGGACAACTTCCACCCGATGCGCTTCGGCGAGCGCTTGTGGATCTGCCCGAGCTGGCGTGACGTGCCGGATCCCGACGCGGTCAACGTCATGCTCGATCCGGGCCTGGCGTTCGGCACCGGCACTCACCCGACCACCGCGCTGTGCCTGCAGTGGCTGGACGGCCTCGATCTGGCCGGCAAAACCGTTATCGACTTCGGCTGTGGTTCCGGCATCCTGGCGATCGCCGCCCTGAAGCTCGGTGCGGCGCGCGCTATCGGCATCGACATCGATCCCCAGGCCATTCAGGCCAGCCGCGACAACGCGCAGCGTAACGGCGTTTCAGAGCGTCTGGAGCTGTATCTGCCGAAAGACCAGCCGGCGGACCTGCTGGCGGACGTAGTGGTCGCCAACATCCTTGCCGGCCCGCTGCGCGAGCTGGCGCCGCTGATCGGCTGTCTGCCGAAGGCCGGTGGCCATCTGGGGCTGTCCGGCGTACTGGCCAGCCAGGCAAGCAGCGTAGCGGAAGCCTACAAAGAGAAGTTCGCACTCGACCCGGTCGCCGAGCGCGAAGAGTGGTGCCGCATCACCGGCCGCCGCAAATAAGCGACACGGCGCGTTGTTCTATCATCCACCGGCCCTGCGCCGGTGGATTTTTTTTGTCCGGCGATCGGCCCGCGAACGACACAAAATTTTATCCACTTTTTCGCCGTTCAACGACGGATCGCCCTGACAATGCGCCTTCCAGGCAGGCTATCCCGGCCAAAACAGCGGGTGAATGCAGATAATATCCTGCACAAAGGCGAATATTTTGCCGCACACAAAATAAGCACTTTTCGTCAACTTATTGTAAAATATATATAATATTTTTATGAATCACCGCGTAGCGCATTTTTCGCCCTAATATCGGGCCAATTGGTTAAAGTTTGGCCTTTCATCTCGGCGCAAAAATGCGTAATATACGCGCCCTTGCGGACACAGTATGGTCACTCTTTGTCTATGCGCATTGGACACCACCAGCTTACTAATTGCCTGATTGCGGCCCCGATGGCCGGTATTACAGATCGCCCGTTCAGAACCCTCTGTCATGCAATGGGTGCTGGGATGGCTGTATCCGAAATGCTCTCCTCCAACCCGGAGGTGTGGCGGACGGATAAGTCGCGTCTGCGTATGGTGCATAGCGATGAACCAGGGATCCGCTCCGTGCAGATTGCCGGATGCGATCCTGATGATATGGCCGCCGCCGCGCGTATTAACGTGGCCAGCGGCGCGCAGATCATCGACATCAATATGGGATGCCCTGCCAAAAAAGTGAACCGGAAGCTTGCCGGGTCCGCCTTGTTGCAGTACCCGGATCTGGTAAAACGGATCCTCCACGCGGTGGTTGACGCGGTGGATGTGCCGGTAACGCTGAAGATTCGCACCGGCTGGGCACCAGAGCATCGTAACTGTGTAGAGATTGCCCAACTGGCCGAAGACTGTGGTATTCAGGCCCTGACGATTCACGGCCGAACCCGCGCCTGTCTGTTTAACGGCGACGCGGAATACGACAGCATTCGGGCAGTTAAGCAGAGTGTTTCCATTCCGATTATCGCGAATGGGGATATTACTGACCCGCATAAAGCCAGAGCAGTGCTCGACTACACCGGGGCCGACGCCCTGATGATAGGCCGCGCTGCTCAGGGGAGACCCTGGATCTTCCGGGAAATCCAGCATTATCTGGACACTGGGGAGTTGCTGCCGCCGCTGCCGCTTGGCGAGGTGAAGCGCTTGTTGATTGGGCACATTCGGGAATTGCACGGCTTCTATGGCCAAGGCAAGGGATTCCGGATTGCTCGTAAGCACGTGTCCTGGTATCTCCAGGAACACGCTCCGAATGACCAGTTTCGGCGCACATTCAACGCCATAGAGGATGCCAGCGAACAGCTGGAGGCGTTGGAGGCATATTTCGAAAATCTTAGCGTAAAAAAAGAGCTGACAGAACTATGTTCGAACAACGCGTAAATTCTGACGTACTGACCGTTTCTACCGTTAACTCACAAGATCAGGTGACTCAAAAGCCTCTGCGTGACTCGGTTAAACAAGCACTGAAGAACTATTTTGCTCAACTGAACGGTCAAGACGTAAATGACCTGTATGAGCTGGTACTGGCTGAAGTTGAACAGCCACTGTTGGACATGGTGATGCAATACACCCGTGGCAACCAGACCCGCGCAGCCCTGATGATGGGCATCAACCGCGGCACGCTGCGTAAGAAGCTGAAAAAATACGGCATGAACTGATACTAGTCAGTTAACGTGTTGAAAAGGCGCAACCTTGCAAGAGGCGGCGCCTTTTTCTTTGGGGCATTCCCGGTTTGCGAGCAATAAAAAAGGCCGCAGCGCGGCCCTTGGGGTAAAGCGGAGACCTTACTCGGTCACTTTGTTCTTGAGGCTTTCCGCCCCTTGCTTGGTCTTATCCCAAGCCTTCTCCGACCCCTGTTTGGTGGAGTGCCAGGCCTTTTGCGAGCCTTCGCTCACTTTACTGCCGACGCTATCGCTCTTGCCTTCGGCGGCGTGCTTGGCTTTCAGCTTCAGCTCTTCACCCTTGTCCTGAGACTGGTGCAGCTTTTCTTTGGCGGTATCCGCCCCTTTATGCGCTTCGGCAACGACCTCGTTGCTGGCGTGAGCGGCGGTGTCGGTCGCGGTCTCAGCGGCGAACACCGGGGAAGCGAGCAGCAGTGCAGACAAGGCAATGATTGATTTCTTCATAAGTCCCTCTTTTCTCAGATACGTGCCATTCGTCATGAAACATGATGGCATAAAATGCCCCTCGAACGATTTAAGAATAGGACTAAAACCAAAAAAATCGATATAAAATTTTATTTTTAATGTATTTCTTGTTCTTTTATGCCACTCACGCAGATCCCGGTCAAAGAGCACGAAAACGTTAAATTTTTCCTGTCACAAAACTATAATTTGTACGAATTATTAACAAGCACTAACAGGGATGGATTCTATGGTTGCCGCGATCATTATCGGCATTTTCATCGTCAGCTTCCTCTACGCACACTCCCGCGGCAAAGAGAAACAAAAGGTTACCCGCCAACTGTTCGATCACTCCACGTTTATGGGGCCGATCAACATGTTTATGACCGGTTTCTCCCGTTTGCCCGCCAAACAGCCCTATTTCGACGAAAAAGGCTTCCCGGAACTGCAAACGCTGACCGACAACTGGCAGGTGATCCGCGAGGAAGCGGTGCGCCTGCAGGATCACATCAAAAAGGCGCAGTCGCACAACGACGCCGGTTTCAACACCTTCTTCAAACGCGGCTGGAAACGTTTTTATCTGAAGTGGTACAGCGACAGCCACCCTTCGGCGCAGACGCTGTGCCCGAAAACCGTCGAGCTGCTCAACCGCATCCCGTCGGTCAAGGCGGCGATGTTCGCCGAGCTGCCGCCCGGCAGCCATTTGGGTAAACACCGCGACCCTTACGCCGGTTCGGTGCGCTATCACCTGGGGCTGATGACGCCCAACGACGATCGCTGCTTTATCGAAGTGGACGGCGAGTCACACAGCTGGCGCGACGGCCAGGCGGTGATCTTCGACGAAACCTACGTGCACTGGGCGCAAAACGCCACCGACCAGACGCGCATCATTCTGTTTTGCGACGTCGAGCGGCCGATGAAGTGGCGCTGGGCGCAGGCGGTCAACCACTGGGTCGGCTCCACGCTGATGTCGGCGGCCAGTTCGCCGAACGACGACCAGGACCGCACCGGCGGCATCAACCGCATCTTCAAATACGTCAATGCGGTGCGCGACGCCGGCCAGCGCCTGAAAGCGCGCAATCGCCGCGGCTACTACCTGCTGAAATGGCTGGTGATCGCCGCAATTTTCGCCGCCATTATCATTCCCAGCCTATAAAACGCGCCAATCTTCAATCCAGGGGCAACGCGAATGAGAATATTCGCATGCCCCTCTTCCGCCACACCCCGTAACCTGTGCTAGCATAAGCATTCCTAGAGCCGCCTCCGCTGGCCAACAGCTATCCCTCCGAAGCCTGATAGCAGCGCAAACCGCCCTTCGAATGTAAATGTTTAGTCAATTATGGAATTCTGACTAAACCCTGGTCATGCCCGGGTGTCTGAGTGGTCGTATCGCTATCGAGTGGAACCTTTATGCGTTACAGCTTGCTGCCCCCTTTAACGTATAAAACGAGTTTCTATGAAACCTGCAAAAGCATTTCAACCGGCCTTGTTGCACCCGCGCTACTGGCTGACCTGGTTCGGCCTCGCTCTGCTGTTCCTGCTGGTCCAGCTCCCCTACCCGCTGCTCAACCGGCTGGGGGTGTGGATGGGCCGCACCTCGATGCGTTTTCTTAAGCGCCGCGTCGCCATCACCCGCCGCAACCTCGAGCTGTGCTTCCCCGAGATGGACGAAGCGCAGCGCGAACGCAAAGTGGTAGGCAACTTCGAATCTCTCGGCATGGGACTCTTGGAAACCGGCATGGCCTGGTTCTGGCCGGATAAACGCGTCAAGCGCTGGTTCAACGTCTCCGGCATCAATCACCTCAAAGTGGCGCAGCGGGACGATCGCGGCGTGCTGGTGATCGGCGTGCATTTCATGTCGCTGGAGCTGGGTGGCCGGGCGATGGGCCTGTGCCAGCCGATGATGGCGATGTACCGCCCGCACAACAACAAGGCGATGGAGTGGGCGCAGACCAAGGGTCGCATGCGTTCCAACAAGGCGATGATCGATCGCAAGGATCTGCGCGGCATGGTGCACGCACTCAAGCGCGGCGAGGCGGTGTGGTTCGCGCCGGACCAGGACTACGGCCCGCGCGGCAGCGTATTCGCCCCGCTGTTCGCCGTCGATCAGGCCGCCACCACCAGCGGCACCTTTATGCTGGCGCGCATGGCCAACCCGGCGCTGGTGCCGGTGGTGCTGATCCGCCGTGAAGGCGGTCGCGGCTACGACCTGCTGATTCAGCCGGCCCTGGAGGACTACCCGCTCAGCGACGAACAGGCGGCGGCGGCCTACATGAACAAAGTGATCGAGAAAGAGATCATGCGCGCGCCGGAGCAATATCTCTGGCTGCACCGCCGCTTCAAAACCCGGCCGGCCGGCGCGCCGTCGCTGTACTGAGCTTCTCTTGCCAGCCCGGCCAACGCCGGGCTTTTTTGTGCGCCGCGTATAAAAAACGGCGGCTCAATATCCCGCTTTGCTGTAATCTCCTTTTTTACCCGCACAGGAAAGGAAATGATGAAAGCTCAAGTCCGCATTGCTCTGGTCGGTGATTACAATCCGCAAGCCGTCGCCCATCAGGCCATCCCCGTAGCGCTCCAGCTTACCGCCGCTCACCTCGACATCGACGTTCAGCCTCAATGGCTGCCGACCGAAACCCTGACCTCCCCCGAAGTCCTGCAAGATTTCGACGCCATTTGGGTGGTGCCGGGCAGCCCGTATCGTCACGACGACGGCGCCTTTATGGCGATCAGGCATGCGCGGGAAAACGACGTGCCATTCCTCGGCTCCTGCGGCGGTTTTCAATACGCTATCGTCGAGTACGCCCGCAACGTGATGGGCTGGCACGACGCCGGTCATGCCGAAACCGACAGCGGCGGCCGGCTGGTGATCGCCCCGCTGAGCTGCTCGCTGGTGGAAAAAACCGGCGACATCGTTTTTCAGTCGGGCAGCCGCGTCGCGCGGGCCTACGGTAGCCTGAACACCCATGAAGGCTACCACTGCAACTTCGGCGTCAATCCGGAATTCGTCGCCGATCTTGAGCGCTTCCCGCTGATCATCAGCGGCCACGATACCGAAGGCGACGTGCGCGCTATCGAGCTACCGGGCCGGCGCTTTTACGTCGCCACGCTGTTCCAGTCGGAACGCGCCGCGCTGCGCGGCGAGCTTTCACCGCTGGTGGTGGAGCTCGTCAAAACCGCCGCTAACGGATAAAAAAAAGCCCTCTTGCGAGGGCTTCACCTACAAGCAACGCGGTCAGCGTCGGGCGAGCGCATTCAGCACGGCGCTGATGCGTTCCCCTAACCCGCGCCGGTTCGCGGCTTCCGACATCATGGTGACATGATCGCCATCGACCAGGTTGACCGTCACCGCCGACGCCGGCAAATGCCCTTCCCAGCCAAGCGCCGAGCCGTCACGGCGGTTGTAACCCGCCGGCTTGATGCGCTGCCAGTAGGCCTCCAGATCGTCGTTCAACAAGCCGGGCATCTCCTCCACCGCTTTAAACAGGTGCAGATTAAGGCCGAGCGGCCGGATAACGCTGGCGCCGACCAGGGTCGCATAGTGATAACGCTTGCGCCACAAAGCGGCTTCCTTCTGCAGATCGTCGAGGAAAGTGCTGATGCCCTGGCCGTGCAGCACGGCCAGCGCCTCCTCCACCGACAGCGGCTGCAGGCGGGCGAACAGCGCCGTCTCCAGCGTCGGATGTTCCACCTCCAGCCAGCTGAGGAACAGCTGCGTCGCATCGCGCATCGCCTGCTGCGGCCGCATGGTGTCGAGCAGGCCCACCAGCGCCACCTCTTCCCCTTCCGCCTGCAGCCGCTCCGCCACCATGTAGGTCAAGATCCCGCCCGAAGAGTAACCGAACAGCTGATACGGCCCGTTGGCTTGCGCCTGTCGGATGACCCCGGCGACGATCTCCGCCATCGCCTCCATCGTTGCCGGCGGCGCATCGGTCATCTCTGGCCATGGCACGGCATAAATCGGAAAGTCCGCATCGATCTCTTTGGCTATCTCATAAACATAGGAGTGATCGCCATAGCCGGTCGGCATGAAGAATACCGGCGGGCGCTGGCCGCTGCGGCGCGCCGGCAATGCCCTGAGCGGCTGTTCGCCCGTGCGCTGCTCGACATGCGCCGCCAGATCCGCCAACACCGGGTGGTCAAAGATCGCCTGTACCTGCAGTGCGATCCCCCACTGCTGCACCAGACTCGCCTGGCGCACCGCCAGCAGCGAGTGGCCGCCCAGTTCGAAGAAGTTGTCGTGTCTGCCGATCTGCGGCAGCCCCAGCAACTCCGCCCACGCCTGCGCCAACAGCGTTTCAGTATCGCCGCGCGGCGCTTCGTAGGCTTCGCCAGCGGCGGCGGCCATCTCCGGCGCCGGCAGAGCCCGCCGGTCAATCTTGCCGTTTGGCGTCAGCGGCATCGCCGCCAGCCAGACAAAGGCCGCGGGCAGCATATAGTCCGGCAGCTGCGCCGCCAGGTGCTGGCGCAGCTCGCTGGCCAACCCGTCGCTCGCCACGTCCTCACGCACGCTGATCCAGGCGATCAACCGCGTATCCGCACCGACGCAGTGGGCATCGACCACCGCTTCGTTCACCGCCGGGTGCGCCGCCAGGCGCGCCTCGATCTCTCCCATCTCGATGCGGAAGCCGCGAATTTTCACCTGACGATCGTTGCGTCGCTGATACTCGAGGTTGCCGTCCGCCCGATAGCGCACCAGGTCGCCGGTGCGATACATGCGTCCACCCGGATTGAATGGATCGTTCAGGAAGCGCTCTGCGGTCAGTTCCGGCCGGTTGAGGTACCCCAGCGCCACGCCCACGCCGCCGATATACAGCTCGCCGGTAACACCCAGCGGCGCCGGTCGGCCGCGCGCATCCAGCACATAGGCTCGGGTGTTGCCGATCGGTTTGCCGATCGGCAAGCGCGTTGCGCCTTGCACCTCGGCGATCGTCGCCGTCGTCGCGAAGGTCGTCGCCTCTGTCGGCCCATAGGCGTGGATCACCTGTACCGGCCCCGCTTCCTGCAGCAGACGTTCGAAGGCACCCGGCTCCTCTTTTTCCCCGCCGCAGATCAGGTAGCGCAGCTGGGCCAGCGTCGCGCCCATGCTGTACACATACTGATTGAACAGCGCGGTCGTCAGGAACAACGTCGTCACGCGATGCTGCGTCAATGCGGCGCTCAGGCGCGCCGCATCCATCACGGTTTCCGCCGGGATCACCACCAGTTCGCCGCCGTTCAACAGCGCCGCCCACACCTCCATCGTCGCGGCGTCGAAGGCCGGGTTAGCGGCGTAAGCCACTCGCTCCGTCGCATCGAACGCCGCATACCGGTTATTGATCACCAACCGGGTGATGCCCTGGTGCGGCGTCATCACGCCTTTCGGCAGCCCTGTGGAGCCGGACGTGTACATGATGTACGCCGCTTCGCCGCTCGACAGCGCCAACGCCGGGTCGCTCTCGTCACCGCCGGCGGCCTCCGGCCGCAGCAGCGGCAAGGTATCCCCGTCCGTCGCTTCACCGACGATAAGACGCGCGCCGCTGTCCTCCAGGATCCACTGCTGACGCGCCGCCGGCAGTTGCGGGTCGATCGGCACATACACCGCGCCGGCTTTGAAGATCGCCAACTGCGTCGCCACCAGATCGATGCTGCGCGTCAGGCGTGCCGCCACGCGCTCGCCCGGTTGGATGCCGCGCGCGATCAGGGCATGCGCCAACCGGTTAGCCTGGGCGTTCAACGCCGCATAGCCGATCCGACGATCGCCTTGCACGATCGCCACAGCCTGCGGCGCACGCTGCGCCTGACGCTCAAACAGCTGATGCACGCAAAGCTCTGCAGGATAAGGCTCCGCCGTCTGATTCCATTCCTCCAGCAGCAGCCGGCGCTCTGACGGCGGCAGGATCTCCAGTTCGCTCGCCGGCAGAGTCGGCTGGCTTTCCAGTGCCTGCGCCAATGAGGCCAGCGCCTGTTGCATATAGCCGCAGATCCTCGCCGCCGGCACCGGCTCGCTGACCTGCGCCGTCAGCCCCAGAGAATCACCGCCGTCTTCCACCGACAGGACGAACGGATAGTTGGTGCGCTCCTGCGCGCTCAACAGCGTCATGCCTTCCGGCAGCACCAGCTCGCTGCCGTTGTTGTGGCGATAGTTGAGCAACGCGCTGAACAGCGGCATCCCCGCCGCCACGCCGCTGCAACGTTGCGCCAGCGCCAGCGGCGCATGTTCATGATGCAGCAACCCGCTCAGCCGCGCATGGGCCTGGCGCGCCGCCGTCACCACATCGTCATCGCCGATGTCGAGGCGCAGTGGCAAGGTATTGATAAACAGCCCCATCGCGCGCTCGGCGCCTTCCCCCGCCTGCATCCGCCCCAGCAGCACGGTGCCGAACACCACGCGGTCGTGGCCGCTGGTGCGGGCCAGCACCTGCGCCCAGGCCAGATGGCACAGGCTGGCCAGGCTCACGCCCAGCCGCTTGGCCTGATGCCGCAGACGTTCGTTCAGCGCCTTGTCGATAGGCTGGTGCGCCGTGGTGACGCCTTTGCCGTCGCCGCGCACGTTGCCGAGCCCGAACGGCAGCACCGGCTCTTCGATGTCCGCCAGCAGGGTGCGGAAGAAGGTTTCATGCTCTTGCGCGCTGACGCTCAAGCGCGCCTGCGCCACCGCATTGCGGAACGGCGGTGCGGCCCCCAGTTCGGCGCCTTTGCCGGCGAGGATCGTGGCGATCTCTTCCTCGATCAATGCCGCCGTGGAATGATCCCCCACCAGATGGTGCCATTGCTGCAGCATCCACCAACCGCCATCGCTATCTTGCGCCACCACCACGTTCAGCAGCGGCGCACGGCTGAGATCCAGGCGCGCGTGCTGAGGATCGAAGCGCGCCAGCAGTTGATCGCCAATCGCCCCCTGCGCCGGATCGAGCGCCAACTCAGTCCACGGCAGCGCAGCGGCGCGCCAAACGACCTGTACCGGCTCGCGGATCGCCTCGCTGATGAACGCCGTGCGCAGAATATCGTGACGATCGATCACCTGTTGCATCGCGGCCCGCCAACGATCCAGACGCTCGCGGTTCTCGAAGCGCAGCAGCGTTGACAACAGGTACGGATCGCCCCGCTCCGCCAACAGGTGGTGGAACAGAATCCCCTCCTGCAACGGCGACAGCGCATAGATATCCTGCACGTTGGCCACGCCGCCCGGCACGCGCGCCACGATGCTGTCGATCTCAGCCTGGTTCAGCGAGGCCAGCGGCAACAGCTCAGGCGTGATGCGCTCGCTATCCGGCCGCAGCAGGTTCTCAGGGATCTCGATTTCGCAGCGCGCCTCCAGCGCCTCCGCCAGCGAGGCCAGCGTCGGGGCGGTAAACAGCGTCTGCACGTTCGCCGTCAGGCCGCAGCGACGCAGCTCCGCGATCAGTTTCACCGCCAGCAGCGAATGCCCGCCCAGTTCGAAGAAATTGTCGTGTCGGCCGACATTCGGCAGACCGAGCAATTCGCCCCAGATCGCCGCCAACAGGGTTTCCGTCTCTCCCTGAGGCGCCTCATGGCCCACGCGCGCAAAGTCGTCGGCCTGCGGCGCCGGCAGCGCGCGGCGATCCACTTTGCCATTCGGGGTCAACGGCAAGTCGGCGAGCATCAGACAGGCCGACGGCACCATGTAGTCCGGCAGCTGCGCCGCCAAATGCCGCCGCAGCTCGTCTGTCAGATCGCGGCCTTCGGCCTCGGCTTGCGGAACGATCCAGGCGATCAACGCAGGATGCGCGCCGCGCACGTCAACCACCGCTTCGCGCACCGCCGGGTGCGTTTCCAGCAGGACTTCAATCTCGCTGCACTCGATGCGGAAGCCGCGGATCTTCACCTGCTGATCGTTGCGCCCGCAGTAATCGAGGTTGCCGTCCGACAGATAGCGCGCCAAATCGCCGGTGCGATACATGCGGCCCCCCTCGTTAAACGGATCCGCCAGGAAACGCTCGGCCGTGAGATCTTCGCGATTCAGGTAACCCAGCGCCACGCCCACGCCGCCGATATACAGCTCGCCAATCGCGCCCAGCGGCACCGGCTGACGGTGTTCGTCCAGCAGATACACCCGCGTATTGCCGATCGGTCGGCCAATCGGCAGACGGTGCCGCCCCGCCGCCACGGTGATGTGCGCCGAGGTGGCGGCGGTGGTGGCTTCCGTCGGGCCGTAGCCATTGATCAGCTGCACCCGGCCGCCCTCCTTCAGCACCCGGGTATAGGCATGAGGATCCGCCGCTTCGCCGCCGCTGATCAGGTATTTCAGCCCCGCCAACGTCGCGGGGATGCTGTGCGCATGCTGATTGAACAGCGAGGTCGGCAGCACCAGCACCGTAATCGCCTGGCGCGTCAGCAGATCGGCGAACGCCGAGGCGTCCAGCAAGACCGCCGGCGGCACCACCACCAGCGCGGCGCCGTTCAGCAATGCGCCCCACACTTCCAGCGTCGCCGGATCGAACGCCGGGTTGATGGCGAAAGCGATGCGATCCGAGTCGCTGAACTCCGCATAGCCGTTATTGATCACCAGTCGGTTGATCCCCTGATGCGGCACCATCACGCCTTTCGGCTTACCGGTTGAACCGGAGGTGTACATGATGTAGGCCAGATCCAGACTGTTGCTCGCCAATATCGGCGCGCCGGCCGGCAGGTCCGCGTCGTCGCTTTGAGGCAGACGGGCGACGCCGACGCCAATCTGCGCGTCGTCCTCACCGCCGTTCAGCAGCAGCACCGCGCCGCTGTCGGCGATGATCCAGTTTTGCCGGCCGGCCGGCAGCTGCGGATCAACCGGCACATAGGCCGCGCCGGCTTTCAGGATCGCCAATTGGGCGATCACCAGGGCAGCGCAGCGCTCAAACCGGACCGCCACCCGCTGGCCGGGCTCCACGCCCGCCTCAATCAGACGCCAGGCCAGTCGATTGGCGCGTTCCGCCAACTGCTCGTAGCGGATAAGCTGCTCGCCATCGATCAACGCCGTCGCCTGCGGCGTGCGCCGCGCCTGCTCGTCGAACAGCTGATGCACGCACGCCTGCGCCGGATACGCCCGCTCGGTGCGGTTCCAATCGTGCAGCAGACGTTGGCGTTCGGCCGCAGGCAGCAGATCGACGCGCGTGGCCGGCTGAGCAAGATCCGCCGCCATCGCTCGCAGCGCCTGCTGCAGATACGCGCCGTAGCGCACCGCCGTGTCGCGATCGAACAAGGCGCTGGCGTAATTCAACGAGCCGACAATGCCGCTGCCGCTTTCCGCCAACTCAAGCGTCATGTCGAATTTCGCGACGTCATAGCTCAACCCCGCATCCGTCGTTTGCAGGCCCGGCAATGCGATATCGCGCACCGAGCCGTCCTGCCAGGCCAGCATCACCTGGAACAGCGGCGTCGCGTCCAGCTGGCGCGGCGGATTGACCACCTCCACCACCTGTTCGAACGGCAGATCGCCGTTTTCCCGCGCCGCCAACACCGTCTCGCGCACTCGCTCGAGCAAGACTTGCAGCGTCGGCTCACCACGCAGATCGACATGCATCGCCAGCGTGCTGACGAAGAAGCCGGCCAGCGGTTCGATTTCCAGCCTGCCGCGGTTGGCTTCCGGCGTGCCGATCACCACCTGCTGTTGGCCGGCCATGCGGGACAGCACCAGACTCCAGGCGGCCAACACCGTCATGAACAGCGTGCCGCCGTATTGACGGCTCAACCGCCGCAGCGCGTCGGTGAGCGCCGCGTCGATGACCAGCGGCACCTCGCCGCCGACGAACGACTGCATCGCCGGGCGCGGCCGATCGGTCGGCAGCGTCAGCAGCGCCGGCGCATCGCCCAGCGTCCGGCGCCAGAACGTCGCCTGCTCGGCCAACCGCTCCTGCGTCAGCCACTGGCGCTGCCAAACGGCATAATCGACGTATTGCACCGCCAGCGGCGGCAGCGGCGACGGTTCGCCGCGTTGGAAGGCGCCATACAACGCACTCAACTCCCGCATCAGGATCCCGGTAGACCAGCCGTCGGAAACGATATGGTGGCAGGTCAGCAGGAACAGATGCCGCTGCTCGCTCACTTGCAGCAAGCAGGCCCGCACCAGTGGCCCCCCTTCCAGATCGAACGGCGCTTTCATCGCCGATTCGGCCAGTGCTTGCAAACGTGGCTCCGCCTGACGCTCGCCGCGCAAGTCGTGATGCGTCAGCGGCATGGCCGCCTCCGGCAAGATACGCACCTGAGGTTGCCCATCCTGGCAGACAAACACGCTGCGCAAGGCCTCGTGGCGGGCATACAGCGCGTCGAGGCTGCGCTGGAACGCCGCTGCATCCAGTTCGCCGTCCAGGCGCAACGCCAGCGGGATATGGTAAGTCTCGCCGATCCCGCCCATTTGGCTCAGGAACCACAGCCGCTGCTGGGCAAACGACAACGGCAACGCGCCGTGACGCGGCGTCGGCACGATGGCCGTCGGCTGCGCCGCTCCCTCCCGTTCAAGCAACTGCGCCAGCGCCTGCAACACCGGCGCTGCGAACAGCGCCGACAGCGGCAGCCGCCAGCCGGCCTGCTGCACCCGATTGGCCAGCTGTACCGCCAGCAGCGAATGCCCGCCCAGGGCAAAGAAGTCATCATGACGCCCGACGCGTTCCACGTTCAACAACTGACGCCAGACGGACGCCAGCAGGCGCTCTCGCTCATCGGCCGGCGCTTCATAAACGGCGCGCGCGGCGGCGCCCAGCTCCGGCGCCGGCAGCGCGCGTTTGTCCAGTTTGCCGTTGGTGGTCAGCGGCAACGCCTCCAGCCACACGAAGGCCGTCGGCACCATATAATCCGGCAGACGACCGGCCAGATGCTGACGCAGCCGCAGCGCCAGCGTTTCCCGATCCGCCCCTTCGCCCGGCACCGCCCAGGCCACCAAACGTTTGTCGCCGCCGTTGTCCTGCCAGGCGTCAACCGCCACACTGCGCACCTCAGGATGGCCCAGCAGCGCCGCCTCCACCTCACCGCACTCAATGCGGAAACCGCGAATTTTCACCTGCTGATCGTTGCGCCCCAGGTACTCCAGCTCACCGTTCGGCAAATAGCGCGCCAAATCGCCGGCGCGATACATCCGTTCTCCCGCCACGAAAGGATCGTCGAGGAAACGTTGCGCATTCAGCTCCGGCCGATTCAGGTAGCCGCGCGCCACCCCCAGCCCACCGACGTACAGCTCGCCCACTGCGCCCTGCGCTACCGGCTGAGCATGTTCGTCAAGCAGATACAAACGCAGATCCGGGATACGGCGGCCGATCGGGCTGCCGCTGCCGGTGATGTCCGCCGGAGACATTTCCCGGTAGGTGACGTGCACCGTCGTTTCCGTTATGCCGTACATATTGATTAGCCGCGGCGCGTCCGGCCGATTACGCGCATACCACGGCGCCAGATCGGCCGGATTCAGCATTTCGCCGCCGAAGACGATGTAGCGCAGCCGATGCGGCGTGTCGTCCTGAGCCTGAATGAACGCCTTAAAGGCGCTTGGCGTCTGGTTCAGCACCGTCACGCCCTGACGGCACACCAGCTGATAGAACGCGGGAGCGGAGCGCGCCGTTTCCTGCGGCACGATCACCAGCCGGCCGCCGTGGCGCCACGCGCCCCAGATTTCCCATACCGAGAAATCGAAGGCGAACGAGTGGAACAGGCACCAGACATCCTCGGCGTCAAAGCCGAAGCCGTCATCGGTCGCGGTAAACAGGCGCTCAACCTGACGGTGTTCCACCATCACGCCTTTCGGTTTGCCGGTCGAGCCGGAGGTATAGATCACATAGGCCAGATTGGCCGCCGTCAGCCCCGCCACCTGCGGATTGGCGGCCTCGGCGCCCCAATCCTCCTCCAGCGCCATCGTCGGCACGTCGGCCCCGCTCAGCGCCGAGCGCCCTGCGGCGTCGGCCAGCAGCAACACCGGCCGGGCATCTTGCAAAATGTACTCCAGACGTTCGCCGGTATAAGCCGGATCGAGCGGCACATAGGCGCCGCCCGCTTTCAGGATCGCCAGCAATCCGACCAGCATCGGCGTGCCGCGCTCCGCACACAGAGCCACCAGGCGATCGGGCCCGACGCCGCGGGCGATCAACACCTGCGCCAACGCGTTGGCTTGCTCATTGAGCGCCCGATAGCTGAGGCGTTCTTCTCCGCACACCACGGCGACCGCCTCCGGCGTGCGCTGCGCCAGCCGCTCCAGATGATGGTGCGGGCAGAGGTCCGTCTGCGGTTCGGCCGGCGTCCGGTTCCAGCCATGCAGCAACCGCTGCCGCTCGTCCTGCGGCAACAGCGCAAGCTGCGAAACCGGCTGCGCCGCCGCCAAGGCGATGCCCTGCAGCACCTGGCGCAGATAGATCCCGTAGCGCTCGGCGGTTTCACGATCGAACAACGCCGTGGCGTAATACAGCGATCCGGCGATCTCTTCGCCGATCTCGGTCAGATCCAAGGTCATGTCATATTTCGCCGCGGCATAGCCGGCATCGATCGCTTCCGCCTGCAGCCCCGGCAGACCGATGTCGTGCACCGAACCGTCCTGCCAGCTCAACATCACCTGGAACAGCGGAGTATGGCCGCGATGACGCGGCGGGTTCACCTGTTCAACCACCTGCTCGAAAGGCAGATCGCCATGATCGCGCGCCGCCAGCAGCGTATCGCGCACGCGCAGCGCCAACGTCGGCAAATCCGGATCGTCGGACAGATCGATGCGCAGCGCCAGGGTGCTGACGAAGAAGCCAATCATCGGTTCCGTTTCCAGCCGGCGACGGTTGGCCTCCGGCGTGCCGATCACCAGATCGCGCTGCCCCGACAAGCGGGACAGCACGACGCTCCACGCCGTCAGCAGCGTGATGAACAGCGTGCATCCCTGACGCAGGCTGAATTGCCTCAGCGCCGCGGTCAGCTCGGCATCGAGCGAGATCGCCACCCGATCCCCGGCGAATGACTGCACCGCCGGGCGCGGGCGGTCGGTCGGCAGCGTCAACAGCGCCGGCGCGTCGCCCAACGTCTGGCGCCAATAATCGGCCTGCTTCGACAACCGCGCCGGCTGCAACCATTGCCGCTGCCAGTGGGCGTAATCCGCGTACTGCAACGCCAGCGGCGGCAGCGGCGACGGTTCGTCGTGACACAAAGCGCCGTACAGCGCGCCCAGCTCCCGCAGCAGGATGCCGTTCGACCAACCATCGGAAATGATGTGGTGGCAGGTCAGCGCGAACAGCTGTTCATCGTCGCTCAGCCGGATGAGGCAGGCGCGCAGCAGCGGGCCGCCGGCCAGATCGAAGGGCGCCGTGACCTCTTCCCGCATCAACGCGGCGGCGCGCGCCTGCGCATCCGCGACGCCGCGCAGATCGTGGATCGTCAGCGGTAAACCGGCGACCGGCAAAATGAGCGCCTGCGGCTGGCCGTCGCGGCTGATGAAAACGGTGCGCAACGCGTCATGGCGCGCATAAAGCGCGTCGAGGCTGCTCTGCCAGGCGGCCAGATTCAGCGACCCGCGCAGCCGCAGCGCCAGCGGCATGTGGTAAATTTCGCTCATGCCGTCCAACTGGGTCAGGAACCACAGGCGCTGTTGAGCGAACGACAGCGGCAAGGCCGCATCGCGCGGCGCGGGCAGAACCGGCGGCAGGCTTTCTGCCTGCGTGATCTGGCGCGCCAGCGCCTGCAAGACCGGGTTGGCGAACAGCGCCTGCAGCGACAGCGGCAACCCGCTTTGCTGCAGGCGGTTGGCCAAACGCACCGCCAACAGCGAATGGCCGCCCAAGGCGAAGAAACTGTCGTTGCGGCCAACCTGTTCCACGCCCAGCAGCTCTTCCCACAGCGCCGCCAGGCGCTGTTCTACGTCCCCCTGTGGCGCCTCGTAGGCTTCACGACGATAGGCCTCGCCCGACGGGTCGGGCAATGCGCGGCGATCGAGCTTGCCATTTGGCGACAGCGGCAGCGTCTCGAGCAGCACGCAGGCGGCCGGCACCATGTAATCCGGCAGTTTGTCGGCCAAATGCCGGCGCAACGTCTCCGCCAGCGACGCCTCCTCGGCGCCCTGCTGCGGCACCACCCAGGCGATCAGGCGTTTTTCACCGCCGTCGCCGCCGCGCGCATCCACCACCGCTTCACGCACCTGCGGATGCGCGGCCAGCGCCGCCTCTATCTCTCCGCATTCGATACGGAAACCGCGGATCTTCACCTGCTGATCGTTGCGCCCCAGATACTCGATATTGCCGTCCGGCAGGTAGCGGGCCACGTCGCCGGTACGGTACATGCGGCCGCCGTGGCCGGCATCGAACGGATCGGCCAGGAAGCGCTCCGCCGTCAGTTCAGGCCGGTTGAAATAGCCGCGCGCCACCTGAATGCCGCCGATATACAGCTCGCCAACCGCTCCCAGCGGCACCGGTTGCCCTTGTTCATCAAGCAGATAGATCCGCGTGTTGGCCACCGGCCGCCCAATCGGCACCGACACCAGCCCGGGTTGGCGGGTGCAATGCCAGGCGGTCACGTCCACCGCCGCTTCGGTCGGTCCATAGAGGTTATGCAACTCGACATGCGGCATCTGGCGATAGAACTCCGCCACCAGCGAGGCGGGCAGCGCCTCGCCGCTGCACATGACGCGCACCACTTGCCCACAGCGGCGGCTCGCGCCTTCATACAACAGGAAGCTTTGCAGCATCGACGGCACAAAGTGCAGCGTTGTCACGCCATACTGTTCGATGGCGCGGCTCAGGTACTCCGGATCCTTATGGCCTTCAGGGCGCGCCATCGCCAGGCGCGCGCCATACATCAACGGCCAGAAGAATTCCCACACCGAGACGTCGAAGCCGAACGGCGTTTTCTGCAGCACCGTATCCGCCGGCGTCAATCCATAAGCCTGCTGCATCCAGATCAGGCGGTTAACGATACCGCGATGCTCATTCATCGCGCCTTTCGGTTTGCCGGTCGAGCCGGAGGTATAAATCACGTAGGCCAGATGATTGGGCTGCGCGCGCGATGCCGGGTTATCGGCATTCAGATCGTTCGGCAACGGTTCATCCAGCGCCAGCAGCGGCACCGCGTGTTCGCCCAGCGCCGCGCGACCGGCGGCATCCGCCAGCAGCAGCACCGGATCGGCGTCCTGCAGGATATACTGTAGACGCTCGCCCGGATAAGCCGGATCCAGCGGCACATAGGCGCCGCCGGCCTTGAGGATGCCGAACAATGCCGTCACCATCGCCAGACTGCGCTCGGCGCACACCGCCACGCGGCAATCCGGACCGACGCCGCGCTGCATCAGCGCGTGCGCCAGGCGATTGGCCTGCGCATTCAGCTGGGCGTAGCTCAGTTCGGCGTCGCCGCAGACCAGCGCCACGGCGTCCGGCGTGCTGCGCACCTGCGCTTCAAACAACGCATGCAGGCAGACATCCTGCGGGTAAGGCTGCGCCGTTGCGTTCCAGCCGTTGATCAGCAAGGCGTACTCGTCGTCCGGCAAAATCGACAGTTCACGCACCGGCATTTCCGGCGTGTGTTCCAGCGCATTCACCAGAGCGGTCAATGCCTGTTGCATATAGCGGCACACCCGCGCGGCTTCGATAGGCTCGATGACCTGCGCCGTCAACGCCAGCGAGTCCATGCCGTCGTCCACCGACAGCACAAACGGATAGTTGGTGCGTTCGTCCGCGCCGATCAGGCTGACCCCTTCCGGCAGCGCCAATTCTTCTCCGTCGTTGTGACGGTAGTTCAGCAGCGCACTGAACAGCGGCGCGCCGCTGTTCACGCCGCTGCAGCGCTGCGCCAACGCCAGCGAGGCGTGCTCATGCGCCAGCAAGCCGCTCAAGCGCGCATGCGCCTGCCGCACCGACGCCTCAACGCTGCGCCCGTCCATATCCAGCCGCAGCGGCAGCGTATTGATGAATAGCCCCAGCGCCCGCTCGGCGCCTTCGCCCGATTCCATGCGGCCCAGCAGCACCGTGCCGAACACCACGGCATCCCGCCCGCTGGTGCGCGCCAGCACCTGTGCCCAGGCCAGATGGCACAGGCTGGCCAGGCTGACGCCCAGCCGTTTCGCCTGTCGACGCAGGCCGGCATTCAGCGTCGGTGCCAGCGCCAGGCGGTCGGTATTGGCGCACTGACCGTCGCCGTGGACGTTGCCGAGCCCGAACGGCAGCACCGGTTCGTCGATGTCCGCCAACATGCCGCGGAAGAAACTCTCATGTTCCTGTTCGCTGAGCCCCAAACGCGCCTGCGCCACCGCATTGCGGAACGGCTGCGCACTGCCCAGCGTCTCGCCGCGTCCGGCCAGAATGGCGTTGACTTCTTCTCCCATCATCGCCAGCGTCGAGTGGTCGCCAATCAGGTGGTGCCACTGCTGCAAGACGTACCAGCTGCCGTCGCTCTCTTCGGCGATGACGTAATACAGCAGCGGCGCCCGCGTCAGATCCTGTCGGATCCGCCGGGGATCGAAACGCGCTTCCAGCTGACGGCCGATCGGCCCCTCGGCCGGATCCAGCGCCAGCTCGATCACCGCTAAACGCGCCCGACGCCAGACGACCTGTACCGGTTCGGATAACCCCGCACCGACAAAAGCCGTGCGCAAAATGTCATGACGATCCACCACCTGCTGCATCGCCGCCAGCCAGCGATCGAAACGCACCCGGCTGTCGAAACGCAGCAATGCCGATAACAGGTAGGGATCGCCCTCTTCCGCCAGCATATGGTGGAACAAGATGCCTTCCTGCAACGGGGAGAGGGCGTAGATATCCTGTACGTTGTCGATGCCGCCCTCCACGCCATCGACGATCTGATCGATCTCCGCCTGAGTCAGATCGGCCAGCGGCAACATCTGCGGCGTGATTGCGCGGCAACCCGGCGCAATCCGATTTTCCGGCACCTTGATCCGCTGCTGCGACACCAGCGTTTGCGCCAGAGCCGACAGCGTTGGCGTGGAGAACAGCGCCTGAACGCTCGCCGACAGCCCGGCCTGGCGCAGCTGCGCCATCAGTTTCACCGCCAGCAGCGAATGGCCGCCCAACTCGAAGAAGTTGTCATGACGCCCCACGCGTTCAACGTTCAACAACCCCTGCCAGATCTGAGCCAGCAGCGTTTCGGTTTCCCCCTGCGGCTCGACATAGTTTTCGCGCATGGCGGCATCCGGTGCCGGCGCCGGCAGCGCGCGCCGATCCAGTTTACCGTTCGGCGACAGCGGCAACGCCTCCAGCCACACAAAGGCCGTCGGCACCATATAATCCGGCAGCGCTGCAGCGAGCGCCCGGCGCAGCGTCTGCGCCAACGCCTCACGCTCCGCTTCCGGCTGCGGCACGACCCAGGCCACCAGACGTTTGTCGCCTTCGCCATCAGTGAGTGCATCCACCACCGCGTCGCGCACGGCGGCATGCATAGTCAGCTGCGACTCGATTTCACCGCATTCGATGCGGAAGCCGCGAATTTTGACCTGCAGATCGTTGCGGCCCAGATACTCCAGGCTGCCGTCCGGCATATAGCGCGCCAGATCGCCGGTGCGGTACATGCGGCCACCCGGCGCGAAAGGATCGGCCAGGAAACGCTCCGCCGTCAGCTCCGGCAGGTTCAGGTAGCCGCGCGCCACCTGCGCGCCGCCGATATACAGCTCACCCACGGCGCCCAGCGGCACCGGCTGGCCATATTCATCCAGCAAGTACGCCCGGCCGTTGGCGATAGGCCGGCCGATTGACGGCATCGCCGCACCGACCGCCGGCTCGCCCGACGTCGCTACCACGGTCGTCTCCGTCGGCCCATAGTTATTCACAATGGTTACGCCAGGCGGCGCCTGCAGCGGCCAGCGGCGAATGCTGTCGCCGCCGATCAGCAGCATCCGCAGATCGGCTGGCATTTCGCCCATCAGTGCGATCTCGGCCAGCGGCGTCACCATAAACCCGACCTGCACACCGCTGCCGCGCCACCATTGCAGCAGCGCTTCGCCATTGCCCGCCGCCTCTGCCGGCGGCAGCAGCAACATCGCCCCTTGCGTCAACGTCGGCCAGATTTCCCAAACGCTGGCGTCAAAACCCAGCCCCGCCATGCTGGTCGTTCGTTCACCAGCCTGCAAACCGGTCGCTGCGCAGTGCCACATGATCAGGTTGATCAGGTGCGCCTGCTCCACCATCACCCCTTTCGGTTTGCCGGTCGAGCCCGAGGTGTAAACCACATACGCCAGATTGTCGGGCTGCGCGCGCGGCGGCAGGTCGTGATCCTGCTCTGGCAGCGCGTCTTCCAGAGCCAACAGCGGCGCCGCCACCTCTCCCAGCGCGGCGCGGCCGGCGCTGTCCGCCAACAGCAGCGCCGGCGCACAGTCCTGCACGATATAGTGCAGCCGCTCAGCGGGATAAGCCGGATCCAGCGGCACATAGCCGCCGCCGGCTTTCAGGATCGCCAGCAGCGCGACGATCATATCCGGGCTGCGCGCAGCGCAAACCGCTACGCGGCTTTCCGGCCCCACGCCGCGTGCCGCCAGATGGTGCGCCAGCCGGTTGGCGCGCACGTTCAATTCCGCATAGCTCAGCGACACCTCGCCCTGAGACAACGCCGGCGCCGTTGGCGTACGCCGCGCCTGCGCTTCAAACAGGGCCGACACGCTCGCCGCCGGCGGGAAAGCCCGGTGGGTGCGGTTGCGCTGGTTGAGCAATAGCTCTCGCTCCGCCTGGCTCAGTAAACGTTCGCCACGCACCGGCGCATTCGGCGCCGCAGCGGCCTGCTGGAGCAGCAACAGCAGATGCTGCGCGGCGCGCAGCATCTGCTCGTCCCCCACCGCGGCACTGTCGTACACCCAACGGAAAGCGCCGTTGCTTTCACTGATTTGCAGCACTGCCCGGGCGCCGGAGCGTTTAACCGCCGCTGCGCCTTCCTGGGTTTCGTCGAACCCCGGCGCGGTATCGCGGCCCAATAGCGCCACAACGGTTGACCAGGCGCGCGAACGCGTGTCCAGGCCGAGCAACGCCGGATGGTAGGCCCGGCGCGCACGCGCCTGCTGCCATTCGCGTCGCATCTGCGCCTGCGCCTCGGCGAAGCCCAGCGTCGGATTCAGCGAGATCTGCAGCGGCAGCGTCCAGACCTGACCCGGCTCGCCGATGCCGTCATCCGTCGCGTTCAGCCAACCAAGTTGGAAATCACTTTCGCCGCCCATCAATCCCAGATACAACGCCAGCCCGGTTAACACCGATTCAACTTCGATCTTGCCCGCGTGTTGCCAGGCCGTAGCCTGCCATACCGGCCGGGTTTCGCGCTGCCAGGCTACCGGGAACGCCGCCGGGGCAAACTGCGCCAATCGCGGTTGCCAGAAGGCCGCATGGTGCCCACCGGCCGCCTGCATCTCCTCCAGCCGTTTCGCCTGTGAAGAGTCAAGCAACGGCAACCGCTCGCCCACCGTCAGGCCGCGCAGCTGCGCCAGCGCTTCCCCCGGCGCCAGCTCGCCTTCGGCGGTGAACCAGCCCCCGATCCGCACCGTCCCTTCCGCCGTGGCGATATTCCAGCCCGCATCGTCGACGCTGAGCAGCGTACCGGGCGCCGCATCGCCGGCGTCATACAGCATTTCCAGGCGCCCAACGCCCAGCGCCCGGTCGGCCAACAGGATTTTCAGCGCGCAATCGCCCGACGGATGGCCGAGTGACGTCGCGAGGCGCACCAGTTCAGCGGCAGGACGATCCCAGCGGATGATGCCGGCGGCCGGCGGCAGTCGGCGAAGATCGTAGAAACTGCCGCTGACGTCCGTTTCAGGCTGCGCATGAAGTTGTTGCATCACCTGAGCGATGCTGCCCTCAGGCTGCTCGCAAAGGCTCCGCAGAATAAACTGGAAACGCCGCTGCAAACTCTCAAGCTGGCTTAATGAATGGGCATGCGGCGCATCGGCAAACATGACGTCCAACTCCTGCGCCTGCTGATCTTCGTAAAACAGAATTTGCATATCGCTGACGGCAATGTTGCCGCCGTAATACCAGCGCGTCTTACATCCCCAAAACGGATCGCCATGATCGAAGGAAACGATATTGATGGCGGGGCCAAACCAGGATGAACTCATGGTGCTGCGATCGCGACGAATGTCTTCACCGCGATATAATTGCCGACGAACCACTTTGGCTATTTCCGCCGCGACCTGTTGTGCGAAATCAGCCAGATGACTTTCAGGGTTAATGGCTAAAATCAGTGGTACCACATTCGCGGTCATGCCAATACTGTTTCGCTCTCGCGTACCGGTCACCGGCAGGCTGAAATTCAACAAGGTCTGACCAGTAATACTATGGAAACATAATGCGACGGCCGTCGCCAATATATGAGCGCGATGCACGCCGGCTTTTTCCGCCCCCCGATCAATCGCCGCTATCTCATTTATTGTTAGTGTGTGATTACTGATTTGCATGGACGAATAAGGGACGAGTTTCTCCTGACGCGTCAGGCTATGGGGCGCGGCGAGCGTGTAGCCTTGCCAGAACTGTTTATCGGTAGCGAAGCGGGAAGAGTCGCGGTACTGCAGATCGTGTTCATACAGCCGGGTAAAACTGCAATTGCTGAATTCAGGAATGGTTTTTTTCTCAGCCAATGCGTTGTAATACAGCACGATACGGCGCATGAACTCTTCGGCGCTGCGGCCATCCACCAGCATGTGGTGAAAACGCCGGTAGAGGATATAGCTGCCCGGCGCCAACGTCAGTAAGGCAAAACCGAACAGGTCCTGATCCAGCGCGGAGATCACGCGATCGGCATCTTGCCGCATCCAGCGCTGCGCCGCTAATTCAGGATATTCGTGGCTGCTGAAATCCTGCACGGCAAGCGGATCATGACTGCGCGCCGCACGGTATTGGTAAAGCTCGCCGTCTTGTTCGGTGAAACGGGCCTGCATCGCCGGCGTTTCTTCAACGATCGCGTCTATCGCCTGGCGCAGCAGGGCTATCTGCAACGGCCCTTCTATCGTGCCGTATCCCCACATATTGAACGGCAAGCCTTCAGACATGCTGGCGCTCAGCCAAAGCTCGCGCTGAGCGGTGGTAATTTCATGCAGTTCGACTTTCTCCACCGCAACATGAGCACCCGCACGGAATTCCCCACTCTTCACATCAGTTTGTTTGTTCATAATATTCTCTAGCACGTTTTCATTACGTTAATGAAAGGGACCGTCCGGATTTAGGCAAAGCCTGGCCGCCCGACAGTTCAAGTCAGAATAAAAAAACCGTAGAAAAGTTGGGTCTCCCCCCAACTAAGAAAGGATGTAATGCTTAATCCAGAGGTTCCCCCTGTGCCTCAATTTGCTGAGGTGTGAAGTATAGGAGAGGATATTTTTTTTGGCGAAATGTGCGAAAGGGAATAAATGACCATTTTATTTCCCCGATATTACTCAGGGATGACGAGCGTATTCCGCTTGTATTAATTCGAGATAATTAGGAAGGAACTCATATTACTTATTATTATTCACCATAGTTAATGTGCAACAATGCTTACGATAAGAGCCTCTCCATATCAATAAGTTATACTTTATTGTTTTAATGAAAATAATTTACTTTTTAATTAATTCATTGCCATTTAAAATGAGCGGCGATTTTGCCTGCAGCGCATCTATCGTTTTTTGTTATAACGATGGGAAAAATTATGCTGAAAAATTTCTTCGTTTTTTCGGGCGTCAATCAACGGCACCGTTCCCAACGACAGACGACGTAAAAGGGGCGGCATAGCCCGCCCCGAGAGGTCTTACCACATCAGCCGGCCGATCAACGGCGCGGCCACTACCGTGATAATTCCCGCCAGCATCATCACCAGGCTCGACACTACGCCCTCCTGCGGCCCCAGCTCATAGGCGCGGGCGGTGCCGGCGCCGTGCGACGAGGCGCCAAATCCGGCTCCCTTCGCCAGGCGGCTACGCACCGCTAGGCGCAGGAACAGAATATCGCCCACCGCCATGCCAAATACCCCAGTGATCACCACGAACAACGCCACCAGGTCCGGCTGGCCGCCCATCTGCTTGGCAGCCTCCAGCGCGAATGGCGTGGTGATCGAACGTACCGCCAGGCTGCGCTGCACCTCTTCCGGCAACGTCAGCAGTCGCGCCAGCCACACCGAGCTGTACACCGCCACCAGCACCGCCGTCGTTACGCCGGCGGTCAGCGACAGCCAGTGGCGGCGAATGATATGCAGGTTCTCGTACACCGGCACCGCGAAGGCGATGGTCGCCGGCCCCAACAGCCACAGCAGCCAGTGGGTTTCACCGATGTAGTCCTGATAGGAAATGTGGGTGACCACCAGCAGCAACACCAGAATCATCGGCGTCAGCACCAACGGCATCAGCAGCAGCGTGCGGCGGCGGCGATAGAGTTTCTTGTTGGCGAAGTACAGCGCCAGCGTCGCCAGAAAACAGGCCAGGCTAAGGATGAAATCATTCATGGCGCTGCTTCCGTCGCTGCAGCCAAATCTCCAGCCGATACACCCTGTCCACCACCAGCCCGGTGGCGCCCAGCGTCAGCATAGTGCTAACCGCGATCACCAGAAAGATCTTCCAGCCCTCGACCATCAGCAGCTGGGCATAGTTGACCACCGCCACCACCGCCGGCACGAAAAACAGCAGCATTTCCGCCAGCAGCCAGCGGGAACCGGCCTTGACCCAGCTCAGCGGCAGAATGCGCAGCAGGATCAGCGCCAACAGCATCAGCATGCCGACGATATTGGCGGGAAGCGGCAGGTGGAATTGTTGCACCAGACGATCGGCGATCAGGAACAGCGCCGCATACAACGCCACCTGAATCGGCACCTGCAAACGGGTCAGCAGGGAGGGGGCTACGCGGCGTAACGCCAGAGACATGAAAGATGACCTCAAACAATAAATTGACGGCCTACAGTATACGCAGCCGGGAAACCACGCCTGAAATGAATTAAAATTATCGACATCATGCCGTCTGGGAATAGTTTCCCACCGGTAGCGTCCCCAAGGAGAACCCTAACGTGGATGTCCGCACCCTGCGCTACTTCGTTGAAGTGGTGCGCCAGCAAAGCTTCACCCGCGCGGCGGAAAAACTGTTCGTCACCCAGCCCACCATCAGCAAGATGCTGCGGCATCTGGAGGAGGAGCTGGAGTGCACGCTGCTGATCCGCGAAGGCCGCAAGCTGCGTCTGACCGACAGCGGCCAGGCGGTGTATCAGCGCGGCCTGACGATCCTCGACGAATTCCGCCAGTTGGAGGCGGAGCTGGAAGACATCGGTTCAGTGAAAAAAGGGGTGCTGCGGCTCGGCATTCCGCCGATGGTCGGCAGGCAGATCGCCGATCTGATCCGCCGTTTTCGCCAGACCTATCCCGGCATCGAATTAAAAATTTCCGAACTGGGCGGGCTGTCGGTCGAGCAGGCGGTGATGTCCGGCGAGCTGGATCTGGCGATGACGGTGCTGCCCTTCGATTCGGAACAGCCGCTGACCTTTCTGCCGCTGCTGGGCCATCCGATGTGCGTGGTGGCGCCGCGCACGCCGCAGTGGCTCAATCGCACCCGCATCAATATCGCCGAATTGGCCGACAGCCCAATCCTGATTTATAACGAGGACTTCGCGCTGTACAAGATGCTGATGAAGGCGTTTAGCCAGGCCGGTTTTGAGCCGCAAATCGCGGTGCGCAGCGGCCAGTGGGACTTCCTCGCCTCGATGGTGCAGGCTGGCGTGGGCATCGCCATGCTGCCGGAACCGGTCTGCCGCTGGCTGGACAAGGAAAACCTGGTTTGGCTGCCGCTGGAGCCGCGCATGGAGTGGCGGGTCGGGCTGATCTGGCGGCAGGGCAGCTATCTGTCGCACAGCGCGCAGGCCTGGATCGCCTGCTGCCGCGACTACTGGCCGCCGGTCAAGTAGCCAAAAAACAAGGGCCGCACAGGCGGCCCTTCGGGGCGGAAATAAGAGGAAAAACGTTTATTCCTCGTCTGAAGTTTACCCTTCGCGCTCGATCAGCAGCGCTTCGAGCAAGTCGAGATCGTGCAGCAGTTTTTGCAGCGTCTCGTTGCTGATTTTCTGCGTGGCGCGCAGGTGGTACAGCTCGCCGCGCTCGGCGCGCAGCGCCGTCAGGCGGAAACGCCGCTCGAGGTTTTCCATCGCCAGCGCATTCTCGATGTCGTCTTTCGAGGCGATGCGCCGCCGCAGCATGCCCGTCACCCGCGAGCTGACCTCTTTCAATACCTGCGGATCGAGGTTCTCTTCGGTATCGGCAACCAGGCGCTCTTCCATTTTATTCACGCTCTCGATCGCCACTTCGGCCGCCATGGCGATCGCCATGCGCTCTTCCTGCTTGCTGGCGCTCTTGTCGGTGACCTGCACGCCACGCAGCAGCAGCGGCAACGCCAGCACGCCGACGATCAACGACAGCAGGATCACCCCGGCGGCGATAAACACCAGTTGATAGCGCGCCGGGAAGGCGGTGCCGTCACTCAACAACAGCGGTATCGACAGCACACCGGCCAGGGTAATCGCCCCGCGCACCCCGGCGAACGACGCCACCCACAGCTCACGCGTGCTGTAATCGCCGAACTGCAGCGGGCGCTTTTTCATAAAGCGGTTGCTGGTTTTCTTCATTACCCACAGCCAGGTGAAGCGCAGCACCAGCAGCGCGGCGTAGATGGTGGCCACGTCAGCGAACAGGTACCAGGTCTGAATCGTCGGATCCAGCTCCGCCTGCAGGATAGAGGTCTCGAGAATGCCCGGCAGCTGCAGGCCCAACATGATGAACACCATGCCGTTGAACACGAACTCCAGCATCGCCCATACGCTGTTGGCGCGCAGGCGCATCGCCAGCGGCGCGTTGCGGATCACGCCGGACTGGCTGATGGTCATCCCCGCCGCTACCGCCGCCAGGATGCCGGAGACGCCGATATGTTCGGCGATCAGATAAGAGGCGAACGGCAGCAGCAACAGGAACACGATCTGGGTCGCCGGATCGTCGCCGCTCCAGCGGCTCATCACCCGCAGCGATTTACTGTAGGTCCAGGTGACCGCCACACCGGCCAACAGGCCGCCGATCGCCACTTTGAGGAACTCCAGGGTTGCGCCGCCCACGGTGAACACCATGGTGCCCATCGCCACCGCGATGGCGAACTTGAGCGACACCAGGCCGGAGGCGTCGTTCATCAGCGCCTCGCCCTCGAGCACGCCCATGATCGGCTTGGGAATGCGCCCTTTACCGACGATGCCGGACAGCGCCACGGCGTCGGTCGGCGACAGCACCGCCGCCAGCGCGAAGGCCGCCACCAGCGGAATGCCCGGCACCATGGCGTAGATCAGATAGCCGACGCCGACCACGGTGATCAGCACCAGCACCAGCGCCAGGCCGAGAATTTCACGCCCGTGATGCAGGAACTCGCGCGTCGGCGTTTTCCAGCCGTCGGCGAACAGCAGCGGCGGGATGAACAGCACCAGGAACAGTTCGGGATCAAAGTCGACGTGCAGCCCGAAATGCGGCCAGGCCAACAGCGCCCCGATGGCGATTTGCATCAGCGGCAGCGGCACCTGGAACGGCAACATGCGCGTCACCACCCCGGACAGGGAGACCACCAGGATCAAAATGAGGATTGTAAAAAAGATTTCCATGCTTTCCTTAGACTCTACGATTCAGACGACATCGGCTCAGGGCCTGCGTTGGTCCCGATAGTAGATCACTTTTTTTACAGCGGTTAAAGCTTGTTGTGCCTTTCAAAACGCGGTGCAGAGCAGAAGAAGACTTATCTTAAGAAGGGAGATGCCGTGCATGCTTCCCCCGCCCGCCGGGCGAGGGAAACGAGGCGTGATTAAATCGCCCAGCCGCCGGCGTAAAACGCCACCAGCGCTACGGCGATCAGCACGGTGCCGATGTTCAGCTTGCGCCATTCGCCGGAGAAGATGCGGCCGATGACCAGCGAGCTGAAGCCCAGCATGATGCCGGTGACGATGTTGCAGGTCAGCACGATGAATACCGCGCACAGCAGGCCGGCCATCGCATCGACGAAGTCGTTGAAGTCCAGCTTGGTGACGTTGCTCAACATCAGCAGGCCGACGTACATCAACGCCGGTGCAGTGGCATAGACCGGTACCAGATAGGCCAGCGGCGACAGGAACAGGATCAGCAGGAACAGAATGCCGACCACGGTGGCGGTCAGGCCGGTCTTGCCGCCCGCGGCGGTGCCGGCGGCGGACTCGATGTAGACGGCGGCGGGTGCGGCGCCCACCAGGCCGGAGAAGATGCTGCTCAGGGAATCCGAGGTCAGCGCCTTGCCACCGCTGATGATCTGCCCGTCTTTATCCAGCAGGTTGGCCTGCCCGGCCACCGCGCGGATGGTGCCGGTGGCGTCGAACACCGCGGTCATCACCAGCGCCAGCACGCTCGGCAACACCACCGGCTGCAGCGCGCCCATGATATCCAGGCTGAAGATCAACGATTTGCCATCAGCGTCCGCCAGGCTCGGCATGGCGAACAGCCCCTGGTATTTCACCGCCGGATCGAAGATCAGACCGATGATGGAAATGGCGATGATCACCAGCAGAATGCCGCCGGGCACGCGCAGTTTCTCCAGCCCGAAGATCACCGCCAGACCGACCAACGTCATCACCACCGGGAAGGAGGTGAAGGCACCGAGCGCTACCGGCAGGCCATCCAGCGGGTTCTTCACCACCAGGCCGACGCCGTTGGCGGCGATCAGCAGCAGGAACAGGCCGATGCCGATGCCGGTGCCGTGCGCCACGCCCATCGGCAGGTTGCGCAGGATCCAGGCGCGAATGCCGGTCACCGAGATGACGGTAAACAGCACGCCCATCAGGAACACTGCGCCCAGCGCCACCGGGATGCTGATGTGTTGGCCCAGCACCAGGCTGAACGCGGTGAAAGCGGTCAACGAGATCGCACAGCCGATGGCCATCGGCAGATTAGCCCACAACCCCATCAACAGCGATCCCAGACCAGCCACCAGGCAGGTGGAGACGAACACCGCCGCCGGCGGGAAACCCGCCTTGCCCAGCATGCTCGGCACTACGATCACCGAGTACACCATCGCCAGGAAGGTGGTCAGCCCCGCCACCACTTCCTGGCGCACGCTGCTGCCGCGCGCGGAAATTTTAAAATAGCCATCAAGCCCGCCGGTTGGTTTTGCGGCGTGGTTCGCTTGAGAGTTCGACATAGGTTACTTCCCCTGTGTTTCATGAATCGGCCCGTCGCAGCAGGCCTGTAATCTCGCCCGCGCCTGATCGCCACGTAATCGTTTACGTCACGTTCCGCTTCCTTGCCCTTCCGTCGCACCGCCAACGGCGATGCGCACCAAGGCAAACGTTTAACTCGCAGCGCGCGGTACGGGTGATTTATGGTGGTTTATTCAAGGCAAACGATTATCCTGCCTTCCCTAGCGTCTAATCAACTAAAGATCGCGGCAAATTATGCAGAAAATGACGGGAATGGCTTCTGCACGAAAAGACGGGGCGACCGGACGCCCCGAGCGACATCTTCCACGACGACATTATTGCGTCTGCACCGCACTGGGATCCATGTACATCAGCTCCCAGATATGGCCGTCCAGATCCTGGAATCCGTGGCCGTACATAACGCCATAATCCCGCGGCTGGTGGTAGGTATTGCCGCCGCCGGCGATCGCCTTGCGCACCAGTTCGTCGACCGCCGCCCGGCTGGGTTGCGACAGACAAACCAGCACCTCGGTGGCCTGCCTGGCATCGCCGATCGGATTTGGGGTAAACATGCTGAATTTGTCGTGGGTCAGCAGCATCACGTAAATCGTCTCGCTGACCACCATGCAGGCGGCGGTATCGTCGGTAAATTGCGGGTTGAAACTGAATCCCAACTGGGTGAAAAACGCCATCGAGGCGGGCAGATCGCGTACGGGCAGATTAACGAAGATTTGCGTAGCCATGGGCTACCTCCGATGAAGAATGACCTCATCGAGTATAGCCCATCGCTTTAACTCAGCAGATCGTAAGGGCCGCCCTGCTCCAGCGCCCGTTGATAGGCCGGCCGGGCATGAATGCGCTGCAGGAAGCCGCGCAGTTTCGGGCAATTGTCCAGCGCGCCGCGCGCCGCCATCGCCTCCAGCGGGAAACTCATCTGGATGTCCGCCGCACTGAAGTCGTTGCCGACGAACCAGCTGCCCTTGTTCAGGTGCTGCTCAAGGTACTCGCAGTGCGGCGCGATCTGCTTGTCGAGGTATTCGCGCTGCACGCCTTTGCCGATCGCGCCCGCCACCGGCCGCAGCAGCCACGGGATCGGCGGCTGGCCGAGACGGCTGAACACCAGTTTCATCACCAACAGCGGCATCAGCGATCCTTCCGCGTAGTGCAGCCAGTAGCGGTATTGCTGACGCGCGTGGAAATCGGTCGGCATGAACATGCCTTGCGCGTCATAGGCTTCCTGCAAATATTCGATAATGGCGCCGGATTCCGCCAGCGTCAGATCGCCGTCGACGATCACCGGCGATTTGCCCAGCGGGTGGATCTTTTTCAGCGCCGGCGGCGCCAGCATGGTGTTCGGATCGCGCTCGTAGCGTTGCACCTGATAGGGCACGCCCAGCTCTTCCAGAAACCACAGAATGCGCTGCGAACGCGAGTGATTGAGATGATGAACAATGATCATGACGAGGCTCCTGTCCGTTGCCACACCAGCTCGCCAACCTGCAAGCCGTTGCCGAGCTGCAGCGGAACCGTGCGCAACGTCAGCCGATCGCCGCTGAAAGCGTAAAAGCGTACCTGACGGCTGCCGATCCAGTTGGGGAACGAACAGCCTTCGACCTGATGCACCACCTGCAGCTCGCTTTCCTCCACCTGATAGCGGCCGAAGTAGCAAATCATATTGATGAAAGCGGTATGGATCTCGCGTTCGGACCCCTGCGCCAAATCAGCGGCGGCGAAACGCGGCCGCACGGCGCTGTAGAGCTGCGCCGCCATCGTGCCATTGGCCTCATAGTGGATGCGCCCCAACACCTGCTCACCCAGCGGATAATTCAACTCGCCATCCTGATTTTTAAACGCCGACGACACCAGCGCCCAGCTGCCGATAAACGCGTTTACCGTCATCAGTCTTCTCCGGTTAAGGATCGTCTGTAAAGGGTAGTGATGATTTTTACCGCGCGCCAGCGGGTGAAAAATAATCAATTTATTTGAATGAAATACTCAAAACTCTCCGATTTTTTATTCCGACCTGCCGCACTACTATTTAACACATCGAGAGACAACGAGCTCTCACCCAATCAATACGCTGAGGAATACATCATGAAAAACGTCAAAATTTTTGCTACCGCTGCACTGCTGGCTACCGCTTCTTTCGCTACCTTCGCCGCTGACCTGCCAACCAGCCAGCCTGCCGCAGACGCTCAGAAAATCGGCGTAGTCTCCGTGAGCGGCGCCGCCAACCTGAGCGCGCTGGAAAGCGAACTGGCCAGCAAAGCCGCCGCGTCGGGTGCCAGCTCATACCGCATCGTCGCCGCCGGCGGTCAGAACAAACTGTATGGCACCGCAGAAATCTTCAACTGATCGTCGAACAGCTAACCGACGGAAGAAAGAAGCCCCGCAAGGGGCTTTTCTCGTTTTAGCGGGCGTCAAAGCGCGCCGCCAGCTTCTGCAGGCGAAACTGCTCGGTGATGTAATCGACGAATACCCGGGTTTTGGTCGGCAAAAATTTGGTGGTGGGAAAATAGAGGTAGACGCTGCCGCGATCGACATACCAGCCCGGCAGAACCCTCACCAGACGGCCGCTTTCCAGATAAGGCGCCGCATTCGGCATGCCGATCAGCGCGATGCCTACCCCCATCTCCGCCGCCCGCGCGGCCGCTTCCGGTTCGTTGACCGTCATCGTGACCGCCATCGCCGGTGCCCGCTGCTCATTGACCGCGTTGCGCAGCGGCTGATGGCGGATACGCCCGGTTTGCGGCGAGCGGATAAAAATGCCCGCATGTTCCGCCAACTGCTCCGGCTCCGTCAGCGGCGGCCGCTGCCGCAGATACTCCGGCGAGGCCACCAACACCCCATGAGCCGGCGCCAGCTCACGCGCGATGATGCCCTGCGCCAATTCAATGCCGCCGCCCAATGCCGCATCGAAGTGCTCACCGATCAGATCGACCTGGCGGTTGTCGAAATGCCAGTCCGGCACGATCGCCGGATAACGCGCCAGAAAGTCCGGCAGCATCGGCAAGACGAAATGCAGACCAAAGGCGGTGCCCATGCTGACCTTCAGCCCGCCGGCCGCCGCGCCGCCGCCGCTGCTCAGCCCTTTCAATGCGCACTGGATCGATTGCAATCCGCCGCTCACCTCGCTGAGAAAACGCTCCCCCGCCTCGGTGAGGATCAGCTTGCGGGTATTACGCTGAAACAGCCGCACGCCAACCACCGCTTCCAGCCGGGTGACATTCTTGCTCACCGCTGCCGGGCTGATGCCCAGCTTGCGGCCGGCGGCGGAAAAGCTGCCGTTTTCCGCGCTGCTGACGAAGCACTCCAGATGTCCCAGCATGTTTTTCCTCTATGGATTTTAAACTTATGGTTTGAACTGATTATAGCTCTTTGTGGCTAGTTACCGCGCGGGCGATCCCAGATACTGACCGTAACGGTTTTCCCTTACCCACTCTGGAGACACAGCATGACCACAGCACAAACTCTGCAAGGTAAAGTCGCATTCGTTCAGGGCGGCTCGCGCGGCATCGGCGCCGCCATCGTGAAACGGCTGGCGAGCGAAGGCGCCGCCGTCGCCTTTACCTACGCCGCCTCGGCCGATCGCGCCGACGCGGTGGTGAACGCCATCACCGCCGCCGGCGGCAAAGCCCTCGCCATCAAGGCCGACAGCGCCGATGCGGCGGCGCTGCAGCAGGCGGTACGCCAGGCGGTGAACCTCTTCGGCAACCTGGATATTCTGGTGAATAACGCCGGGGTATTTACGCTGGGTGGCACCGAAGAGCTGGCGCTGGACGACCTGGACCGCATGCTGGCGGTCAACGTGCGCAGCGTGTTCGTCGCCAGCCAGGAAGCGGCGCGCCACATGAACGACGGCGGCCGCATCATCCACATCGGCAGCACCAACGCCGAGCGCGTGCCGTTCGGCGGCGCCGCGGTCTATGCGATGAGCAAATCGGCCCTGGTCGGTTTGACCAAAGGCATGGCGCGCGATCTCGGCCCGCGCGGTATCACCGTCAATAACGTGCAGCCCGGCCCGGTGGACACCGAGATGAACCCGGACGCCGGCGAGTTCGCCGATCAACTCAAGCAGTTGATGGCGATCGGCCGCTACGGCAAAGATGAAGAGATCGCCGGCTTCGTCGCCTACCTGGCCGGCCCGCAGGCGGGTTATATCACCGGCGCCAGCCTGAGCATCGACGGTGGCTTCTCGGCATAACCATCTCTGAAATGCAAACAGCCCCGTGAAGGGGCTTTTTTATAGAAAAAATATCATTAAATAAGGAAGCATTATTTGGCTTAATCACATTAATGCCACACTCGATACCTTTTTTGAATCGACAACTTTGAAATTCTCTTGTCATTACAGCCAATGCCATACTGCCCAGTCACCCTATGGAGAAGTTAATATGAAAGAAAGAACGCTAGGCAATGGTTTAACCGTATCGGCTATGGGTTTTGGCGCGATGGGATTGAGTGAGTTCTATGGCGACACCGATGATAATACATCGCTGACGGTATTAAAAACGGTGATTGACACTGGCGTCAATTTTATTGACACCGCCAACTTATATGGTCGTGGACATAACGAAAGGTTATTAGGCCATTTCCTTGCCACGCTGGGCCATGCACAGCGCAACAAAATAAAAATTGCCACAAAATGCGGTATCGATCGCTCCGATGACAATGCCTACGCGCGCCGCATCAATAATCAACCTGATTATATTCGCCGTTGCTGTCATGAGTCACTGCAGCGGTTGGGAGTCGAGCGTATCGATCTCTATTACCTGCACCGCGTCGATCCCCAAGCGGATATTGAGGAGAGCATGAGCTGTCTGTCACAGCTGGTGAAAGAAGGCAAGATTGCGCAGGTGGGCTTATGCGAAGTCTCTGCTGCCACATTGGAAAAAGCGCACCATGTTCATCCGATCAGCGCCTTGCAAACCGAATATTCACTCTGGACACGCGATATCGAAGAAAACGTGCTGCCGACAGCCATGCGTTTGGGCGTCGGCGTTGTTCCTTACTCTCCGTTAGGCCGGGGATTCCTGACCGGGAAATATCTCAGCAATCAGGCCTTCGCCGATAATGATTTCCGCAAAAACAATGAACGATTCATTCAGAGTAATATCGAGCATAATGCTAAAATCCTGCAGGCGATCGCCCCGCTGGCGGAAAAGCATCAATGCACGCCTGGACAAATTTCGTTAGCCTGGTTACTGGCTAAATATGAGAAAATCGTCCCCATTCCTGGCACCAAAAACAGTCATTACGCTATCGAAAATGCCCAAGCGGAGAACATCAGACTGACTGAAGAAGATTTAACCTTGCTTAATACATTAAAGGAAAAAATAACAATTATGGGAGAGCGTTATAGCCCAGAGGGAATGAAAGGCGTGAACGCCTGATAATATCAATAAAAAGAGGGCTGAAATATCAGCCCTCTTTTTTATGCTTAATTTATTTTCTCATTACGCTGAGGGCTACCCCCTCACCGCCCCCCACGCACAAAGCGGCAATACCTTTATTCAACCGGTTACGCTGCATATGATGAATCAGCGTAACCAGAATGCGGCAACCGGAAGCGCCGATTGCGTGCCCCAACGCGATCGCGCCACCATGCGGATTGACCCGTTGCGGATCGATGCCAGATGCCGACATCACCGCCAGCGCCTGGGCAGCGAAAGCCTCGTTGGACTCGAGCGCCTCCACCTCGTCCGCATGCCAGTTTTGTTTATTCATGCACTGACGAATCGCCTCGATCGGCGCCGCCCCCATGATTTCCGGTTCGATGCCGGAGTTGCTGAAATGCCCCAGTACCGCCAGCGGCTCCAGCCCGAGGCTCTCCGCTTTCTCCCGGCTACACAGCAGCACCGCCGCAGCACCGTCATTGAGCGATGAAGCATTGCCCGCCGTTACCGTACCCGCTTTTTGAAACACCGGCTTCAGCAACGACAGTTTTTCGTAACTCGTCTCCCGCGGCCCTTCATCCTGCTCGAAACGCGTTACCTCACCTTTGCGACTCACCGACTCAATCGCCACGATCTCATCGCGGAACAGGCCATTCTGCTGCGCTGCCAGAGCGCGCTGATGCGACAGAGCGGCATACTCGTCCTGCTGCGCCCGCGAGATATTGAATTGCCTGGCCACGTTCTCCGCCGTCACACCCATATGGAAATCGTGGAAAGCATCCCATAAACCGTCATGCACCAACGAATCCTTCAGTTCGCCGTGCCCTAAACGCTGACCTTTACGCGAATTGCCGATAAGGTGCGGCGCCAACGACATATTTTCCTGCCCCCCGGCGATCACCATCTCCGCTTCTCCGCTTTGGATAGCCTGCATCGCCAGATGCACCGCCTTAAGCCCCGAGCCACAGACCTTATTGATCGTCAGCGTCTGGGTCGTCACCGGCAATCCCGCCAAAAGCGCCGTTTGTCGGGCGGGGTTCTGGCCGCACCCGGCGGTCAGCACCTGCCCTATGATCACCTGCTCAACCTCTTGTGCCGCCACCCCGCTTTCGGCCAACAGCGCCTTCACCACAGCGCTCCCCAGCGCCGTCGCCGGCTTGTCGGATAGCGCCCCTTGAAAACTGCCTGTCGCCGTACGCTTTGCCGCCACCACCACCACATCTCTCATCACGATTGTCCTTAATCTTCTGGTTGCGCGGCGTGCTGAGCGACGGCAGCGCGATAAACGGTAAGCGCATTCATGCAGGCGGGAACCCCGGCATAGATCGCCATTTGAATCACAATTTCCAGCAGTTCCCGTTGCGTTACCCCCACGTTCAGCGCCGCACGCATATGGAGTTCCAACTGGGCGGATGCATTACCCAAAGTGATAAGCGAAGCAACGGTGATCATCTCCCGGCTCTTGAGATCCAATCCTTCACGCCCTACCACCGCGCCAAAAGCATAATCGGTGATCAAACGCGGCAGGTCGTCGTCCAACTCCCGCAGACGGCCGGTCACCTTATCGGCCAAGCCCGTTTCAAGCCGATCCATAATCGCGCGCCCGTGCTGCGTCAACGCATCCCCGCTTCTCATGGCGCTTCTCCCACCAGCGCCGCTGCTTGTTCGGCTTTTACCGGAATCATCGCGATCAGCAGCAACGAGAGCGCAATGGCGATACCCGCGATCATCAATAACGCAGGAATGCTGTACAACGACACCAGCCATGCTCCCGCCAACGCGCCGCAGCCGATGGCACCATTAAAGAAGGAGACGTAAATCGCTGAAGCGGGGAACGCATTTTCACCGGCCAGGCGCAGCACCCAGGTTTGGAAACCGACGAAGATGCCGGAAACGGCCAGGCCCCAGACGATCACCAACGCCAGAATTTCCGCACTCGTCAGGCTGTTGCCCATCTGGCCAAGGGTCAGCAGCGTTGCGGCGATCAGCACGACAGACAGCACCACCATCGGTTTCAACCATTTGTCGATAAACACGCCGGTGACAAAGTTGCCCGCCAGGCCGGCAATACCGAAAACGAAAAGCATCACCGGGATCATGCTGGAAGTGACTGCCCCAACGCTGTGCAACCAGGGTTCAATAAAGGTGAATGCAGCGAAATGCGCCGTGATGGCCAGCAAAGTCGCACCGTAGATGCGCCACAGCGCGCCTGAACGCAATACGCGAGCCAATGCCTCGAAGCCGAGGGCGCTACTGGCTTTCACCTTCGGCACGACCAAAGCAATTCCCACCAATGCAATCACACTCAGCAGAGACATCAACCAAAAAGCAGGCCGCCAGCCGACGTTCAGCCCGATATAATTCGACAGCGGCACACCGAATACGCTGGCCGCAGAGACGCCACCGAAAACGATGGACGTGGCCAGCCCGATGAATCTTGTCGGCACCAGCGATACCGCCGTTGCACCGATCATCGCCCAGAATGCGCCGTGCGCCAAAGCGCCGATCACGCGGGCAGCCAGTAACCAGTGGTAATTTTCAACCATGGCGCACAGACTGTTGGAGACCAGGATGATCAGCGTCAACGTCAGCAACAGCAGCTTTTTAGGCAAGTTGCCCAGAAACAGCGAAGACAACAGTGCGCTGATCGCGCCAACCCACGCATAGAGCGTGACTGTCAGGCCGATCATCGACTCTGACTGGTGCAGGCCTTCGGCCATCGGCGTCAACAGGCCGATAGGCGCTAATTCAGTGGTAACAATGGTGAACGTGGACAGGGCCAAGATCACCAATGCCAACCAGGTTTTAATGCTCAATGGCTGATTGTCACTTGATAAATTTTTCATCGTATCCTCAATTAATTGGGAGCATTTTCCGCCAGCATGTTCCAATTATTCCGGCGCGCATATTCCGCCAGGTTTGAATGTTCGCCTACACAAACGGGGTTGCCCGTCGCTGACAGCATCGGAATATCAGAGAGATCGTCGCCATAGGCGAAACTTTTTCTCAAATCGATATTATGGCTTTGGCTAAATGACAATAGCGCCCGCTGCTTGCCCTGCCCGATCGTTTGCGGCTCACCGATTTCCCCGGTCAGTTTCCCTTTCGCATCCAACAGCAATTGAGTGCAAAGAATGGCATCGGCGCCGAGCCTCAGCCCTAACGGTTTCAATAACGGCAACATGGAGCCTGAAATAAAAACGGTGAGATGCCCACTGATTTTATGGCGCTGAAAACGATCGACGGCAGAGGCGATATAAGCATCCTGTTCCTGCAGATATTCATGAAACCAGTCCTCCGCTACCTGATAAACATCATCGATATCTATGCCGGAAAACTGCCTGTAATACATACGATTGAGCACCTCTCGCGGCACGCCTTCTGCAACCGCCTGTTGAAAGCGTTTAATAAATTCCTCATAAGCTTTCTGAGTGCCGCGAACATTGCTCCAATAATGATAGAAATGGAACATGCTCTTCATTTTAATCAAGGTTTCATCTACATCGAAAAATGCCGCAGCAGACGTCACGCTTCCTCCTCATAAGTCTTGCGGCGGCTTTTCACCGGAAAAGCGGTATCGTTACCCAATACACCGGCATCCGCCCAACGCGATGGCGAAATTTCGCTGATGACAACGGAAATCTTGTCTAACGGCGCCCCACAATGTAAATGGACCGAGTGCGTAATTTCTTCGATGAGTTTTTTCACTTTAGTCTCATCATTCATTTTCCAGGTAGTAACTTGAACAACTGGCATAGGAAACCTTATTCCACAGTGGTAAATTCGCTAAAAGATAATGCAGGCAATTTCAGATGCGCATGAATATCGCCCCCCAATCCATAAATGCCTATCGCGCCGCCAAAGCTCTGGCGACAGCTCATAAATAAAACCACGACATTAATCACCCGGTTGCTATTTTCGCTCGCGGCCGGGAAAGGGTTGGGCAATTCAGCCCAAAATTCGGCGTGGCCCTGCGCGTCTGTCACGAACACGTTGGGGATCCCCAGTGGTCCCGGCCGGGTTGGCGCAAGCGGCGACAGGTCACGCTCTCGCAAGCTCATCACGGTATAAACGCTATTCGGCACCAGATAATGAAAGCGGAAATCGAAACGGGCCGAGCGGCGATCTTCACTGAGGCTAACGACGAGTTCGCCTTGCGCCGTCATCCAATCGGCCAAAGTAATCGCCGGCAGCCGGCGCGGGCCGTCGGTGGTTCGCATGTCGGCGATGTAGCCTTCATGCAGCGGCACGCTTGGCCTGCGATCGTTAGCGGCCTCCGGCCGTTGCTCCGGTGCAAACGTCATCGGGTAGTTATTCAGCGGCAACGGCAGCGGCAGCGTGTACAGGGTGATATCCGCCAACTGTTCGGCCGTCAATGTCTGCAGTTCGTCGATGACGGTATAGGGTAAAGCCTGGCCAAACGCGGGTAATGGGCTGTTTTTATCTACAATTGCGCCCCCCCACTCAATGCCGTTTTGGCGCGGGATCTGCCCGATGACCACAAAGTTTCCCTTGGCATCCACAACCTCCGCAGGGGGGTAAAGCGGCCCCTGCGTGGTCACGGCCAGAGAGTAGCGCTGGCCGTTAGTCTCAGGCATGCACGCCCCCTCTTTCACTCGGGACGCCGAGACCGGCATTCTGCAAAAGGGTATGCGTCATCTCTGTCGCCAACACCGCTTCTTTTTCACCGATAACCGAAGCCGGATAAACGGTAAACGATACCGACATGCTCGCGCACAGCGTAGTGTGCTGAGAGATGCGGATCTCCGCTTTGAAGCGCGCGCGGCGTTCATTCACGTTCTGCTCCACCAACTCATAGTGGACAATCGCCGGCAACGGGAACAGGAAGTTTTCAAACTTGATGTTCATATCATTGATGACATAGTAGGATTTTCCTGCGCTGTCAGGCAGGTAGAATTCTTCGGTGACAGCAATAAAGGTTTGGCGACACGCCTCAACCAAAATCATCCCCTGAATATGTTGTCCCGTCTGGTGGTCGGCCATCAGTTCACAACGTTCATCAATCAGTAAAGGCAGAGCAAACAAGTTATCCTCAACTTTCTCTGCGGCGCCAATCAATGTGTTGTGATTTATTTTTTTATGCGAATAGGCGTTTCTTGCTGTCGCCGTCAGCTTTTCCAACTCGGTCAGATCTAATTTATTGTCATGACTTCTGTTGCGATGCTGGTTCTCCAGCACTTTCCCGGCATAATCATCGCGCACACCCTGGCCAACAATAAATTGGCTGTTAGTATCTATAATATGAGCAGGGATTTGAGTGATAAGTTCTAACTGGCTAATGGTTACAACGTCTTTACCGTTAGAGAACTCGCTAAACTTATCACCGACGACCACGATTTTCTTCGACATTGCTTGATTTTTCATTACAACCTCAAGTTATCAACAACAAGAAACTGAACGATAAATACGGGTATAAAGACCTTCATTTCCGCCGGTAATATAGCTATCTCCGGCTTGTTGAATAATGGTCTGATAACGGGCATTGGTGAAAGCTTCTTTATAGGCCTCTTTATTTCCATTGAAAGCCGAGATAAACATAACGCCTGGTTGGCCGCTGATCAGTGAGTGATATGCGCCGAAGCTGGTGATTTTATCTTTGTTATCACGAACGACATTGAAAATAGTTTCTTCACGCCAGTGACGATATTGACTGTAATTTTCTGCAGGAACCTCCACATGACGCAGTTGGACATACTCAGTGGCGGGAATATCGTCAACGGTGTCAATAGGCGCTTCAACGAACTTGACCAGCTCGCGGCGAACGTCACCGGCAAGCACGGCAGAAAACGAATGGAATGCAGACTCCAACTCACTTTCCTGAGCGGCAATTTCCTCGACAGAGGAAAATGCGCGTAATTCGAGCAATTCGTTAATATTTTGCTCATCCGAGACAAAGTATTTTCCAGCATGGCTATTCGCCAGCGATTTGAATTGTGACTTATCGGTATTGTCTTTCAGTGGGAAGCGAGTAATGAGTACGTATTTTGCCGACATAAATAAACCTCTGTAGATGTGTGTGTTCAGAGGCTTCACAATAACAAGTCCATAACATTAGAGAATTGTTAGTTTTGTAATATAACTTTTGTATCAATAATGTTATGGAAATATAACAACCGTTCAGGTAATCTGATACAAAAAATAGAATACCGCTGTACCCGACGTGTTGATTCTGGATTTTATTTGCTATCGCCCACCTTTCGCCAATCAGCGTCAGGTCGAATGACGTCGGAGCCCGTAATTGACGATTTTCAATGAAAAACTACCCACAATTAAGCAGTTGCAGTGCTTTCTCGCCGTCGCACACGAGCTGAATTTTCGCCGGGCAGCCGAAAGAATGCGAATGACGCAACCGCCGTTGACCCGGCAAATCCAGTGCCTCGAGGACGTGATTGGTTGCCCGCTGTTTACCCGCGATACCCATCAGGTACATTTAACTGAGGCGGGAATCAAACTGGAGGAGCAAGCCAAACAACTCATTAATCAGCTTTCTCATTTGGTTCAACGACTCAATGTCGAGAGCGACACGGTGAAAATCGGCGTCACGCGTACGCTGGATTTCAGTCTGATCCCCACCATCAATGCCCATTTGGAAAAGCTCATCGATGCCGATGAGATCTCCGCTCATCAACTGACGTCAAAACAGTTACTGCAGATCTTGGCTCGGGGGAATCTGGATATCGCGCTTGTCGGCGAGAAAGCGCCTAACGGCGAAGAAGCCTTTGAATTTCGTTGGTTGTATCGAGAACCGCTCATGTTGGCGCTGCCTTCGTCTCATCCCGCCAGCATTCAAGATACCGTATCGCTGCGCGACGTTGTCGATCTGCCGCTCTACTGGTTCTCCCGCAGTGCAAACCCGGGTTTTTATGATAAGTGCGAAAATGTCCTTCAATCACTGCCTTTTGTACTGAAGCGCAAAGCGGAACCCGACGATTCACTGATCATGCTGGCCAGCATCGCCCGGGGAAAAGGCATGGCACTGATGCCACAATCGATGTGCGTATCCACCCGGGCGGGCTTGTGCTATCGCCACCTGGATGCACAAATGAATGAAAGATTGCATATCGACGTTTATCTGGTGATGCAAAAAAACGAAAAACGGGTCAACGTATTGAACGCAGCCCGACAATTGTTGGCCTCATCGCCAGAGCGCTGAGGCTGCAAAAACAAAAAAGCCCCTTGCGGGGCTTTTTTGTTGGCTGTAAACGGCCGGATATCAGAACGGAATATCGTCGTCGAAATCCATTGGCGGTTCGTTGCTGGTCGCCGGTGCGCTGTTCTGCGCCGGACGAGACTGCTGCTGGCCGCCGCTGAACTGGTTGCCGCCCTGTGGCTGCTGAGGCTGGCCCCAACCGCCCTGGCCGCCGGCAGACTGACCGGCCGGTGCGCCGCCGCCCTGGCGGCCGCCCAACATCTGCATGGTGCCGCCGACGTTAACCACGATCTCGGTGGTGTAACGATCCTGGCCGCTCTGATCCTGCCATTTACGCGTCTGCAGGGAGCCTTCGATGTAAACCTGAGAGCCTTTGCGCAGGTATTCGCCCGCCACTTCGGCCAGTTTGCCGAACAGCACGACGCGGTGCCACTCGGTCTTCTCTTTCTGTTCGCCGGTCGCTTTGTCACGCCAGCTTTCGGAGGTCGCCAGGGTAATGTTGGCCACTGCGCCGCCGTTCGGCATGTAACGGACTTCTGGATCCTGACCCAGATTCCCGACCAGAATTACTTTGTTTACGCCTCTGCTGGCCATGAGCACTTCTCCCGATGATTGATTTCTACACAGTATAAACGCGTCAGTTTACCACGCTGAGTACGAAACCACACCCGTGTTGATAAGTGCGAATTGCATTCCAGAATTGTCTTTTCGATCGGCCTTGTTGCATTCGCATACTGGATATTCATTCAGGTTTTTTTGTGTCATAATTATGCGTTTCGACCAGGCTGTGCCGGTTTTTTGCGAGATCCATCACAAAATCCCCCGCAAAAATCGCGACAGGCGCGGTGTATCATCAAGACGGGAAGTGTAAATGGACAATATCGAAGTTCGTGGTGCTCGAACCCATAATCTGAAAAACATCAACCTGATTATCCCGCGTGACAAACTGATCGTCGTCACCGGCCTGTCCGGTTCCGGCAAGTCATCGCTGGCTTTCGATACGCTGTATGCCGAAGGGCAGCGGCGCTATGTCGAATCGCTCTCCGCCTATGCGCGCCAATTCCTGTCGTTGATGGAAAAGCCGGACGTCGATCATATCGAAGGCCTGTCGCCGGCGATCTCCATCGAACAGAAATCCACCTCGCACAACCCGCGCTCCACGGTCGGCACCATCACCGAGATCCACGACTACCTGCGCCTGCTGTTCGCCCGCGTCGGTGAGCCACGCTGCCCGGATCACCATGTGCCGCTGGCGGCGCAGACCGTCAGCCAGATGGTCGACAATGTGCTGAGCCAGCCGGAAGGCAAACGCCTGATGCTGCTGGCGCCGGTGGTGAAAGACCGTAAGGGCGAGCACACCAAAACGCTGGAAAACCTGGCCGCCCAGGGCTATATCCGCGCGCGCATCGACGGTGAAGTGTGCGATCTGTCCGATCCGCCGAAGCTGGAGCTGCAGAAGAAACACACTATCGAAGTGGTGGTCGACCGTTTCAAGGTGCGCGACGACATGGCGCAGCGCCTGGCAGAATCGTTCGAAACCGCGCTGGAGCTGTCCGGCGGCACCGCGGTAGTGGCGGATATGGACGACGAAAAAGCGGACGAGCTGCTGTTCTCCGCCAACTTCGCCTGCCCGATCTGCGGCTACAGCATGCGCGAGCTGGAACCGCGCCTGTTTTCCTTCAACAACCCGGCCGGCGCCTGCCCGACCTGCGACGGCCTGGGCGTGCAGCAGTTCTTCGATCCGGACCGCGTGGTGCAGAACCCCGAGCTGTCGCTGGCCGGCGGCGCGATCCGCGGCTGGGATCGCCGCAACTTCTATTATTTCCAGATGCTGCGCTCGCTGGCGGAACACTATGAGTTCGACGTGGAAGCGCCGTTCAACACCCTGAGCGCCAACGTGCAGAAGGCGGTGCTGAGCGGTTCCGGCAAAGAGTCGATCGAATTCAAATACATCAACGATCGCGGTGACACCACCGTGCGCCGCCATCCGTTCGAAGGCGTGCTGCACAACATGGAGCGCCGCTATAAAGAGACCGAGTCCAGCGCGGTGCGCGAAGAGCTGGCGAAGTTCATCAGCAACCGACCGTGCGCCTCATGCCACGGCACCCGCCTGCGTGAAGAAGCCCGCAACGTGTTCGTCGAAGACACTACGCTGCCGGAGATCTCCGATCTGAGCATCGGCCACGCGATGACCTTCTTCCAGAACATGAAGCTCAGCGGCCAGCGCGCCAAGATCGCCGAAAAAGTGCTGAAAGAGATCGGCGATCGCCTGAAATTCCTGGTGAACGTCGGCCTGAACTACCTGTCGCTGTCCCGTTCGGCGGAAACGCTCTCCGGCGGCGAAGCGCAGCGTATCCGCCTCGCTAGCCAGATCGGCGCCGGCCTGGTGGGCGTGATGTACGTGCTGGATGAGCCGTCGATCGGCCTGCACCAACGCGACAACGAGCGCCTGCTGGAAACGCTGATCCACCTGCGCAACCTCGGCAACACGGTGATCGTGGTGGAGCATGACGAAGACGCCATCCGCGCCGCCGACCATGTGATCGACATCGGCCCCGGCGCCGGCGTGCACGGCGGCCAGGTGGTGGCGGAAGGCACCGTCGACGACATCATGGCGCAGCCGGAGTCGCTGACCGGCCAGTTCCTCAGCGGTAAACGCGAGATCGCCATTCCGGCGCAGCGCGTGCAGGCCGATCCGACCAAGGTGCTGAAGCTGAGCGGCGCGCGCGGCAACAACCTGAAAGACGTGACGCTGACGCTGCCGGTCGGTCTGTTTACCTGCATCACCGGCGTGTCCGGCTCCGGCAAATCGACGCTGATCAACGATACGCTGTTCCCGATCGCCCAGCGCCAGCTCAACGGCGCCACCATCGCCGAACCGGCGCCGTTCCGCGAAGTGACCGGCCTGGAGCATTTCGACAAGGTGATCGACATCGATCAGAGCCCGATCGGCCGCACGCCGCGCTCCAACCCGGCCACCTACACCGGTATCTTCACTCCGGTGCGCGAGCTGTTCGCCGGCGTGCCGGAATCACGCAGCCGCGGTTACACGCCGGGCCGTTTCAGCTTCAACGTCAAGGGCGGGCGCTGTGAAGCCTGCCAGGGCGACGGGGTGATCAAGGTCGAGATGCACTTCCTGCCGGACATCTACGTGCCGTGCGACCAGTGCAAGGGCAAACGCTATAACCGCGAAACGCTGGAAGTGAAGTACAAAGGCAAGAGCATCCACGAAGTGCTGGAGATGACCATCGAAGAAGCGCGTGATTTCTTCGACGCGGTGCCGGCGCTGGCGCGCAAGCTGCAGACCCTGATGGATGTCGGCCTGTCCTACATCCGCCTCGGCCAGTCGGCCACCACGCTCTCCGGCGGTGAGGCGCAGCGCGTGAAGCTGGCGCGCGAGCTGTCGAAACGCGGCACCGGCCAGACGCTGTATATCCTCGACGAACCGACCACCGGTCTGCACTTCGCCGATATCCAACAGCTGTTGGCGGTGCTGCATCAGCTGCGCGATCAGGGCAACACCATCGTGGTCATCGAGCATAACCTGGACGTGATCAAAACCGCCGACTGGATCGTCGATCTGGGGCCGGAAGGCGGCAGCGGCGGCGGCGAGATCCTGGTCGCCGGCACGCCGGAAACGGTCGCCGATTGTGAAAAATCGCACACCGCGCGCTTCCTGAAACCGCTGCTGGCAAAATAACGGCGGGTTATTCTCTCAACGAGGCGGAATCGTCCGCCTCATTTTTTTAATATTCCGCACTTTTCGCCGAGAAACACCTATCGCTTTAGTGATTGGCATAATATGCCGATTTTTTGCTTCTTCTGAATCATGCCTTTAAAAACAGGCAGTTTCTTCACCTCGAAAAATAAAATCCCTCCTGAATGCCGCCTGTTTGCCTTTTGTTTATTCCCCATGCGCTTCACTATTCCGATGAAATAACGCCGCGCCTGTGCACCGCGCGCATATTAATCAATATAAACATAGCGTTTATAAATAGCCTTCAATAAATGAATGGGCCTATTGGCTCGTACTTTCAATGGGATGATATAAAAGGTGTTTAACGTGGATAATAAATTGGGAACCTCTGCCGCCGCGCTGTTATTGTTTTTCCCCCTCGCCGGTCAGGCGCAAGACGGCGAAGCGTCTTTGACGCTCGCCGGCGGTCTCGCCGTCGCCCCCGCCTATGAAGGCTCTTCTTTTTACAGTATTGAACCTCTGTATCAGGTGAATGCCGGCTATCAAAACGCCAACTGGGGAGAGTTCAGCGCGGGCAGCGAAGGGGCGCGCTGGCAATTTCCGCTGGCCGGGCCCATCGGCATCGCGCTGTTGCTTAACTATGACGCCGGTCGTGACGAAGAAATCAGAACCTTGCGCGGCCGCAACACCCGGCTCAAAGGCATGGGAAAACTGGGTGGCGCACTGGAGGCCGGCGCCGAGCTAAGCTACCAATTCGATCCCTTCCGCGCCTATGTCAAAGGGATGCAGGCGACGCGCAAACGCAGCTACGGCGGGGAAGAACTGGGCCACACCGCCTATGTGGAAACCGGGCTCACCGGGCAATATCCGCTCAGCGAACAGCTGACGTTGATCGGCAACCTCTCCACCACCTGGGCCAACAGCGGCTATCTACGCGGCTATTTCGGCGTAACGTCGCAGCAGGCTCAACGCAGCGCCTTTAGCGCTTATCGGCCGGGCAGCGGATTTAAGGACGCCACGCTCACCGCCGCCCTCAATTATCAGTGGCGGCCGAACGTCGCTTTCCAGGCCGGGGTCGGCGTGACCCGTCTGCTGGGCGATGCGGCCGACAGCCCTATCGTCGAGAAAACCACCTCGGGCATGGCCTTCACCAGCGCCAGTTACAGCTTCTGAGGTTGTTGCCCAGGGTCTGTGCAGGCAGGGAAAACGTCGCGGTTAAAAAATGAACTATAGTTTAGCTGATTGTTAGGTAAACGGATGGATAATTAAGCATTGATTATTTACCTGACAATGTCAGGCGTGACTCCCTCTTATTAAGGATATTTTATGTGTCAACATCATGCGACAGAGAGCCGCAATTTCACCGCATTTCGGCATCGATGGGAAATGCCCATGATCTGGCTGTCGGCGATAATTACGTTGCTCGGTTTTTTATTTGGTATCGCCGCCGTCGTGGTAAATACGGATGGCACTGCACTTGGATTGGGAGACGACGCCAAGGAAACATTGGATACCCTCAGCCTGCTTGCGTTATTACCGCTGATCCCGATCGCTTTCTATATTTATCGTTTCTATCTCGCCGCACAGGCGAAATCCAACGCCTTGCGCATCGGGCCGGCGCAATTTCCGGAATTATTTGCGCTGTATCAGGATATCGGCCGGCGGCTGGAACTCAAGACGCTGCCCAAGCTTTATCTGACCAACGGCAACGGCGTGGTCAACGCCTTCGCGCTGGAGTGCAATCGCCGCCAGCGCTACGTGGTGATCCATTCTGAAATCGCCATGCTGATGCCTACCGCGCCGGAGATCGTGGAGTTCGTGCTGGCGCATGAGCTGGCCCACCACAAACTGCGCCATGTGTCGCTGTGGCGTCTGGCGATCGGCGTCGTGCCGCAGTCGCTGCTGCTGCCCGGCCTGGCTACGACTCGCGCACAGGAGTATTCCGCCGATCGCGTGGCGCTCGCGGTGTGCCCGAACTACGCCAACACGGTGCGGTTGCTGGCCGTCGGCCCCTGGATGCAACATGGCGTGAACCCGCAGGCCTGGCTGGAACAGTGTGAAGACGAGAATAAAGAGCTGTTTGTCCGCATCAGCAATCTGCTGTCTGACCATGCGGTGATGGTTAAACGCTTCAAGGCGCTCAAAGACATTGAGATGCACGGCTTCGAGCGCCACGGCAGCATGTTTTAACCTACTCCGGCGCGCCTACAGCGTTTTCAGCACGCGCGCCGGATTACCGCCCACCACGCAGTTGGCCGGCACGTCTTTGGTGACCACGGCGCCGGACGCCACGACCGCATTATCGCCGATGGTTACGCCCGGATTGATCACCGCACGCCCGCCGATCCACACGTTGTCGCCAATCTTGACCGGCTTGCCGAACTCCGCCCCGCCGACGCGAGTCTCGGCATCCAGCGGATGAGTGGCGGTGTAGATATGCACGCCCGGCGCCAGCAGGCAGTTGTCGCCGATATGCACCTCGCATACGTCGAGGATCACGCAGTCGAAGTTGGCGTAGAAATTCTTGCCGAGATAGATGTTATAGCCGTAGTCGCAACGGAACGTCGGCTCGATGGTGCCGCCCTGATAGCGGCCCAGCAGCTCATCCAGCCACTGCTTGCGCAGCTCGCCCTCTTCCGGCGACGAATGGTTGTAGCGATGCGTCAGTTGGCGTGCGCGCCGGCGTTCGCTGCGCAGCAGTTCATCGCCGGCGTCGTACAGCTCTCCGGCGATCATCTTGCGCTTTTCTTCGCTGATGGCCATATCGGCCTCCTTAATCCGCGTTGCTTGAAGGCTCAAGCGTAGTCGCTTTAGCCAGGCGATAAAAAGGGAACGTTCCCAAATCAGGACCGCGATCACGCTTTAAGACGAAAGAACGGGAAAAAACGGGCGGCGCCGCCGCCCGGCAATCAGGCGCGCAGTTCCTGGCGCACGTGTTCGGGCAGGCCTTCCACCACCAGCTGATAAGAGCTGTCGATCAGCGTGTAAAACTGTGAGTTCGGCAGGTTGCCGTCGAGGAACACCGTATTCCAGTGCGCCTTGTTCAGACCGTCGCAGGCGACGATCTCCGGATGGTGTTCGCGCAGGCTTTCCGCCAGCTCTGGGCTGGACTTGACCGCCAGCGCCGGCCGCCCTTCCACCTCGCACACCATGGCGAACATCACGTCGCCTACCTTGATCTGGCTGGCCTGCCACTGGTTTTGGTCGCTTTGTTCCGCGCCCGGCTTCGCCATGCAGTACTCCAGCAATGCGCTGTTATTCATTGGGTTACTCCCCCTGTAATGTGGCCACAATACGGCGTGCTCCGCCGTGGATGCGGTGCTCCCCCAGCCAGATGCCCTGCCATGTGCCCAGCATCAGCCGCCCGTGCCTGACGGGCAGTGTCAAGGAAGCGCCCAGCAGCGAGGATTTGATGTGCGCCGGCATGTCGTCCGGCCCTTCGTAGTCATGCTGATAGGGTGCGTTTTCCGGCACCTGACGCAGGAAATGCTGCTCCATATCGGCTCGCACCGTGGGATCGCAGTTCTCGTTGAGCGTCAGCGAGGCCGAGGTATGCTGCAGCAACAGATGCAGCAGGCCGGTTTGCAGGCGGTGTAAGTGGGTTAACTGGTTGGCGATCTCGTCGGTAACCAGATGAAAGCCACGCGCTTTTGCGCTGAGGATTAGCGTTTGCTGATGCCACATGAGTGAGCGCCCCTCAATCAGTATATTCTCTCTCCGGTTTGCGGCAACTTCGGCGGCGCGCCGGCAATAAAAAAGGAGCGATATCGCTATCGCTCCTCGATCAACGTCCGTTCAGACTAACAGGCGTTACTGCACCGCGGCAAACGCCTCGGCCACCTGACGCACGTTGTTGTGGTTCAAACCGGCCACGCACATGCGCCCGCTGTGGATCAGGTAGACGCCAAACTCTTCACGCAGACGATCGACCTGCGCCGCGCTGAAGCCGGTGTAGCTGAACATGCCGCGCTGCGCCAGCAGGTAATCGAAGTTGCGCTGCGGCAGCGCGCTCTTCAGGGTGTCCACCAGCGCATGACGCATCTCGAGAATGCGGGTGCGCATGCTCTCCACTTCGTCCAGCCATTGGGTTTTCAGCTGGGCGTCGTTCAGCACTTTGGCCACCAGCTGCGCGCCGAAGTTCGGCGGGCTCGAGTAGTTGCGGCGCACGGTGGCCTTCAGCTGGCCCAGCACGCGCCCGGCCGCTTCTTCGCTTTCGCACACCACCGACAGGCCGCCGACGCGCTCGCCGTACAGCGAGAAGATCTTCGAGAACGAGTTGCCCACCAGGCACGGTAAACCGGCCGCCGCGATGGCGCGAATAGCGTAAGCATCCTGCTCCATGCCGCCGCCGAAGCCCTGATAGGCGATGTCGAGGAACGGAATGATTTCACGTTCGGCGATCACCTTGACCACTTCATCCCACTGGGCGGGGGTCAGGTCGGAACCGGTCGGGTTGTGGCAGCATGGGTGCAGCAGCGCGATGCTGTGCTTCGGCAGCTGTTTCAGCGCGGCAAGCATGGCGTCGAACTTCACGCCCAGGCTTTCGCTGTCGAAATACGGATAGGTATTCACTTTGAAACCGGCGCCGCTGAAGATGGCGACGTGGTTTTCCCAGGTAGGATCGCTGACCCACACCTGCGAATCCGGGAAGTAGCTTTTCAGGAAATCGGCACCCACTTTCAGTGCGCCGGAACCGCCGACGGTCTGAATGGTGGCGATGCGCCCCTGCTGCAGCATCGGGTGCTGCGCGCCGAACAGCAGTTGCTGAATGGCGGAACGGTAAGACTGCAGCCCTTCCATCGGCAGATATACCGAGGCGCCATGCTCGACGCTGTTCAACTGCGCTTGCGCCGCGGCGACCGCCCGCATCTGCGGGATGATGCCCTGCGCATCGTAGTACAGGCCGATGCTCAGGTTTACCTTGTGCGCGCGCGGGTCTTGTTTGAATTTTTCCATCAGCGACAGAATGGGATCGCCGGCATAGGCGTCAACGTTCTGGAACACGGGGTTTTTCTCCTGGTTTATTTATTGTGGTTTGGGCACAGCGTTACGTTCCTAATATAGACGGAAAACCGCATTCGGTTTTAGCTTTCTCGCGCCACCGGCAATAAACCGTTTTCCTTGATGCGATTGAGCACCACCGCCGTTTTGATATGCGCCACGCTTTTGTGCGGCGACAGCGTCTGACTGATGAATTCGCTCAGCGCCGGCAGGTCCGCCACCGCCACTTTGAGCAGGTAATCGGCGTCGCCGGTGGTCTTGTAAGCGTCAAGGATCGCGTCCACTTCCTCCAGCATCTGATGAAAGCTGTCGATCTGCTCCTGCGCGTGCGTGATCAGACTGACTTCGATCAGCCCCACCAATCCCAGACCGACCGCCTCCGGCGCCAGCCGCGCGTGGTAACCGCGGATCAGCTGCGCCTGCTCCAGGCTGATGCGCCGCCGCGAACATTGGGAGGCGGAGAGCCCCACCAGCTCGCTCAGCTCCTGATTGGTCAGACGGCCGTTGGCCTGTAACAGCGTCAGGATTTTCATATCAAAATCGTCAATGTTGTACATAGCCACCTGTAAACTGTGTTAATAAATGTTGACGTTACAGCCTACCAGTTTTTTTACCGTTGCCGACGTCACACCCTGGCGCTTAAATCGCGTACAGCAGCAACGCCCGGCGTTTTCGCCGGTAAGCGGCATAAAAAACGGCTAACCCATGCAGGCAAACGACAATTAACGGCGAAGTAACGCATAAAACCACGAATGTATAAAAAGGACGCCAGATGAAAAAGCTACTCCCCCTCGCGCTGCTGCTCGCCGCCGGCAGCGCCGGCGCGCAATCCCACCTGGACAAAGTGCTGCAGCAAAAGACCCTGGAGGTCTGCACCACCGGCGACTACAAGCCCTATACCTTCCTCAAGGAAGACGGCGGCTATGAAGGTATCGACATCGACATGGCGGAGTCGCTGGCCAAGAGCCTGGGCGCCAAAGTGAAGTGGGTGAAAACCAGCTGGAAAACCCTGACGCCGGACTTCGTCTCCGGCAAGTGCGATATCGCCATGGGCGGCATCTCCGTCACGCTGGAGCGGCAAAAACAGGTGTTCTTCGCCGACAAACTGGATACCGACGGCAAAATCCCGCTGGTGCGCTGCACCGACGTGAAGAAATACCGCACTCTCGAACAGATCAACAAACCGTCGGTGCGCCTGCTGGAGCCGGCGGGCGGCACCAACGAAGCCTTCGTGCACGCCTATCTGCCAAAAGCCAAGCTGACGCTGACGCACGACAACATGAGCATTTTCCAGCAGCTGGTGGATCGCAAGGCGGACGTGATGATCACCGACGCCTCCGAGGCGCTGTATCAGCAGAAGCGTTATCCGAAGCTGTGCGCGGTGAATCCGACCAAGCCGATGCAGTACGGCGAGAAGGCTTACATGCTGCCGCGCGACGATTTGAGCTGGAAACTGTATGTGGATCAGTGGCTGCACCTGGCCAAGGCGACCGGCGAGTATCAGAAGATTATCGACAAATGGTTGGCGGTAAAGAAGTAACGCGTTGAGGAACGGGGCCGACGCACGTCGGCCCCTGCGGCGCATCAGTCGCCGATGTATTCCATCGCCACGCGCTGCGTGAGCTTGGTGATCAGTTCATAAGCGCTGATGCCGGTACAGACGGCGATACGCTCGACCGGCAACGCCGGCCCCCACAGCACCGCTTCATCTCCCACCTTATCGGCGGCGTCCGGCCCGAGATCGACCGAAATCATGTCCATCGACACCCGGCCGACGATCGGCACTTCGCGGCCGTTGATCAGGATTGGCGTACCGGTCGGCGCGCTGCGCGGATAGCCGTCGCCGTACCCCATCGCCACCACCCCCAGCCGGGTATCGCGCGGACTTACCCAGGTGCCGCCGTAGCCGACCGCTTCACCGGCCTTGTGTTCGCGCACCGCGATCAGGCTGGATTTCAGGGTCATCGCCGGCTGCAGCCCATGCTCGGCGCCGCTGCCGTTATCCAGCGGCGATACGCCGTACAGAATGATGCCAGGGCGTACCCACTCGTTGTGGGCGTCCGGCCACAGCAACGTGCCGCCGGAAGCGGCGACCGAGCGCTGGCCCGGTTTGCCGCGCGCGAACTGCTCAAAGCAGGCGATCTGTTTCAACGTGGTGTCGGATTCCGGCTCGTCGGCGCGACTGAAGTGACTCATGATATTGACTGGCTGCGCCACGTTGCGGCAGGCGCACAGGCGCTGATAAAACGCCTCCGCCTGCTCGGGGCGCACCCCCAGCCGATGCATGCCGGTATCGAGCTTCATCCACACCGGCACCGGACGCGCCAGCTCGGCCTGCTCCAGCGCTTCGAGCTGTTCGATGCTGTGCACCGCGGTTTCGATGTTGTTCGCCACCAGCACCGGCAGGTCTTCGGCGCTGAAGAAGCCTTCCAGCAGCAGGATCGGTTTGACGATGCCGCCGGAGCGCAGCATTAGCGCTTCGCCGATGCGCGCCACGCCGTAGCAGTCGGCGTCTTGCAGGGTGTGTGCTGTTTCCAGCAGGCCATGTCCATAAGCGTTTGCTTTCACAACGGCAATCAGGCGGCTTTGCGGCGCCTGGCGGCGCACCTGTTGCAGATTATGTCGCAGAGCGCGGCGGTCGATTACAGCGGTTGCCGCTTTCATTTCAGTTCCTTAGCTGATTATTCGTCATCGTATTGTGGCCCCGCGTAGTTGTCGAAACGAGACCACTGGCCGTTAAAGGTAAGGCGCACGGTACCGATCGGGCCGTTACGCTGCTTACCGATAATAATTTCCGCGATCCCTTTCAGATCGCTGTTCTCGTGATACACCTCATCACGATAGATGAACATAATCAGGTCGGCGTCCTGCTCGATAGAGCCGGATTCACGCAGGTCGGAGTTAACCGGGCGTTTGTCGGCGCGCTGCTCCAGGCTACGGTTCAGCTGCGATAGCGCCACCACCGGCACCTGCAGCTCTTTCGCCAGCGCCTTCAGCGAGCGCGAAATCTCGGCGATTTCCAGCGTACGGTTATCGGACAAGGCCGGCACGCGCATCAGCTGCAGGTAGTCGATCATGATCAGGCTAAGCCCGTCGTGCTCGCGGAAAATGCGCCGCGCGCGCGAGCGCACTTCGGTCGGCGTCAGGCCTGAGGAGTCGTCGATGTACATGTTGCGCTTCTCCAGCAGGATGCCCATGGTGCTGGAAATGCGCGCCCAGTCCTCGTCGTCGAGCTGGCCGGTACGGATGCGCGTCTGATCCACGCGTGACAGCGACGCCAGCATACGCATCATGATCTGCTCGCCGGGCATCTCCAGGCTGAAGATCAGCACCGGTTTTTCCTGGGTCATCGCGGCGTTTTCGCACAGGTTCATGGCGAAGGTGGTTTTCCCCATCGATGGACGGGCGGCGACGATGATCAGATCGGACTTTTGCATGCCCGCGGTTTTCTTGTTGAGGTCCTGATAGCCGGTATCGACCCCGGTCACGCCGTCGTGCGGCTGCTGATACAGCTGCTCGATACGCGACACGGTATCTTCCAGGATGCGTTCGATGCCCTTCGGGCCCTCGTCTTTGCTGGCGCGGTTCTCGGCGATTTGGAAGACGCGGGACTCCGCCAGATCGAGCAGATCTTCACTGCTGCGCCCTTGCGGATCGTAGCCGGCGTCGGCGATCTCGTTAGCGACCGAGATCATCTCGCGCACCACCGCGCGCTCGCGCACGATGTCGGCGTAAGCGCCGATGTTGGCGGCGCTCGGGGTGTTCTTCGACAGCTCGGCCAGGTAGGCGAAGCCGCCGACCGAGTCCAGCTCGCCCTTCTGCTCGAGCGATTCGGACAGGGTGATGAGGTCGATAGGCTTGCTCATCTCCAGCAGACGCTGCATCTCGGTAAAGATCAGGCGGTGCGGACGGCTGAAGAAATCGTTGGCGACCACGCGCTCCGCCACGTTGTCCCAGCGCTCGTTATCCAGCATCAAACCGCCCAACACCGACTGCTCGGCCTCCAGCGAGTGCGGCGGCATCTTCAGCCCTTCCATCTGACGATCTCTGGAACGCTCTCTGGTTTCGTCCGCGTTTGTTTTGTTGGTTGGTTTTTTTCCTGCCATGAAACGTAGTCTTTATCCGGTTGCGAATGAAGGATCCTGACGCGAGAGTATACGTGATTTTTGCGTCATAACCGATGCAAAAAAGGTATTGGCCCCCGCACGGGCGAACTGGATCTCCGCGACTAAAAAGAATAGGGTGAAATCAGACACTCCAACGAGGTAACGACATGGCCAAGCGCATTCAATTCTCCGCCACCGGCGGGCCGGAAGTCTTGCAATACGTTGATTTTACACCGCTCGATCCGGCCGCCGGCGAAGTGCAGATCGAGAACAAGGCGATCGGCATCAACTACATCGACACCTATGTGCGCAGCGGGCTATACGCGCCGGCCAGTCTGCCGAGCGGCCTCGGCACCGAGGCGGCCGGCGTGGTGGTCAAGGTCGGCGCCGGGGTCAGCGCGATCAAACCGGGCGACCGGGTGGTGTATGCGCAGTCGTCGCTCGGCGCTTACAGCGAAATCCACAACGTGCCGGAAGAAAAAGTGGCGCTGCTGCCGCACAACCTGAGCTTTGAACAGGGTGCCGCCTCTTTCTTGAAAGGGTTGACGGTGCACTATCTGCTGCGCCAGACCCACGAAGTGCAGCCGGGTGAAGTGTTCCTGTTCCATGCCGCCGCAGGCGGGGTTGGGCTTATCGCCTGCCAATGGGCCAAAGCGCTGGGCGCGCGCCTGATCGGCAGCGTCGGGTCCGACGAAAAAGCCGCGCTGGCCAAGCAGGCCGGCGCCTGGGCCACCATCAACTACCACAAAGAGGATATCGCCCAGCGAGTAGCCGAGCTGACGCACGGCGAGAAGGTTGGCGTGGTGTACGATTCGGTGGGGCAAAGCACCTGGCAGGCCTCGCTCAACAGCCTGAAGCGGCGCGGTCTGATGGTCAGCTTCGGCAACGCCTCCGGCCCGGTGACCGGGGTCGATCTGGCGCTGCTCAATCAGAAAGGTTCGCTGTATGTCACCCGCCCTTCCCTTAACGGCTACGTGACCAACCGCGCCGAGCTGCAGTACGCCAGCAACGAGCTGTTCTCGTTGATCGGCAGCGGCGCTATTCGGGTGGAAGTGAAAGACGAGCAGAAATTCGCGCTGGCCGACGCCCAACGCGCGCACCAGGTGCTGGAAAGCCGCAGCACCAGCGGTTCCAGCCTATTGATCCCCTGATAACGGCCAAAGAAAAGGGCTCCTTGCGGAGCCCTTTCTGTTACTGCGTTTTGTAGGGGTAGAGCAGAGTCCGCCAGAGACAGGGGTTGCTTCAGCAACACGAATTTTAGTTGTCTCTCACGGTGATGAAATTGGTCGCATCACTGCATCGATAAATATCCTAACAGCCCCGTCCGGCAAAAAACACGCTTTATGTGCCACATCGCGCGGGAAAACTGCCAAGCTGTGATCGCTGCCGCATTAGCGGTGCGGGCGATTGCGCAAGTTTCAGCGTGACTGACTGATTATTCAGCAAAAAATCAGTAGCGTCTGATCTGAGGTTTCTGCATCGAGCGGTAAATCCACACCCCGACCACCGCCAAAATCAGCCACGGCAGCAGCTTAAACACCACCGCGAACAATCCGCCCAACAACATGAACGCCGCCGCCACCAACAGCGCGGCGAAGATCCCCAGCAGCGAGATGCCGGTCACCATCAGCATCACCACAAAGCCAATGAGAAAGAAGATTTCCAACATGATTGCTCCTTTGCAATACAACGTATCTGCAGAGTGAATTACAAGAAGCGTGCCAGAACGGCGAAAGCGCTAACGCATTGAAATGATTAGACAGGCATCCAGTGATACGCTGAATGCCTGGCGAAAAAGACTAACTATTGGTGAAGTTTTTTGTTAATTACGCCATTTCGACCCGCGGTTGGCGCACCAGCGCCAGCGCCTGCTCCACCACCCGCGCATCGGCGCCCGGTTTATGGGCGTTCTCGCTCAGATGGCGGCGCCACTGACGCGCACCCGGCACGCCCTGGAACAAACCGAGGATGTGGCGAGTGATGTGGCCGAGGTAGGTGCCGTTGGACAGCTCGCGCTCGATATACGGATACAGCGCTTCGACGATCGCCACGCTGTCCGGCACCGCGGTTTGCGCGCCAAACAGTTCGCTGTCGACCCGCGCCAGAATCCCCGGATTCTGGTACGCCTCGCGCCCCATCATCACGCCGTCCAGATGCTGCAGGTGCTGCTGCGCCTCTTCCAGCGTTTTCACCCCGCCGTTGATAGCGATGGTCAGCGCCGGGAAATCCCGCTTCAGCTGATAGACGCGCGGGTAGTCCAGCGGCGGCACTTCGCGGTTTTCTTTTGGGCTGAGGCCGGAGAGCCAGGCTTTGCGGGCGTGAATGGTGAACATGTCGCACTCGCCGCGCCCGGCGACGGTCTGAATAAAGTCGCACAGGAAGGCATAGCTGTCCTGATCGTCGATGCCGATGCGGGTCTTCACCGTCACCGGGATCGACACCACGTCGCGCATCGCCTTGATGCAGTCGGCGACCAGCGTCGCCTGGCCCATTAAACAGGCGCCGAACATGCCGTTTTGCACGCGATCGGACGGACAGCCGACGTTGAGGTTAATTTCATCGTAACCGCGCTGCTCCGCCAGTTTGGCGCAGTGCGCCAGCGCGGCCGGATCGCTGCCGCCCAGTTGCAGCGCCACCGGATGTTCTTCTTCGCTGTAGGCCAGATAGTCGCCCTTGCCGTGGATGATCGCGCCGGTGGTCACCATCTCGGTGTACAGCAGCGTTTCCTTGGTCAGCAGGCGGTGGAAGTAACGGCAATGACGATCGGTCCAGTCGAGCATTGGCGCGATGGAGAAACGATTGGCGGCGTAGGTTGGGGCGTGGTTGTCTTTCGTCATGCTGAGTTACTGGCTACCTGATGTCTGTCTGAATTCAACGAACGGCGCGCGGCCGCAAACGGCTATTATAACGACAATCGGCGCCGTTGGGAAAACCGCCTTGTCGCCGACAAAAATTAAGTGGGGGATAAAGCGAATAAACCCACTCGCTCAGGTGTTATCTCATTACGGGCGCGCACGGCGCCTCTGCCTTGAGGACACAACCATGAACAGCTTCATTAAACGCCTGCTGGCATCGGCCATTGCCGGCTGCCTGCTGTTTTCCGGCGGGGCGCTGGCGATGGGCGGCGACGGTAGCGGCCAAACCCCGCCAACCTGTCCGAAAGGCCAGGTCTACGACAGTAAAACCCAGACCTGCACGGTGGATAAAAGCAGCAAAGTCGACGACGCCGACCGCACTAACTATGCCTATGCACTGGCGAAAAGCGGCCGCTATCAGGAAGCGATCGATATGCTCAACACGCTGAAAAATCCCAACACCGCCATAGCGCTGAATTATCGCGGCTACGCCACGCGCAAACTTGGCCGCACCGATGAGGGTATCGGCTATTATTTAAAATCAGTGGCCCTCGATCCGAAATACCCCAAAGTGCGCGAGTACCTGGGTGAAGCCTATATGCTGAAAGGGCGGCCCGACCTGGCGCGCCAACAGCTGCAGGTGATCCAGTCGCTGTGCGGCACCGGGTGCGAGGAGTACCGAGATTTGGCGGCAGCCATCGACCGCCATCCGGAATCTTGATCCGACGCGCCTGCGGAGGTGACTATCAGCGGCGATGCGATACGCGATGAACTCGGCCACTATCTCTCCCGCCTGTGGCGCTATGCGCTGGTGCTTTCGCACCGGCGGGATGTCGCCGACGACCTGGTGCAGGCGACCTGCGTGCGTGCGCTGGAGCGCGCCGCGCAATTCACCCCCGGTTCACATCTGGATCGCTGGCTGTTTGCCATCTTGCACTCTATTTGGCTCAATGAAGTTCGCGCCCAGCTCCTTCGCCAGGGGCAAGGCTGCATGGTGGCGGAAGAGCTGGGCGATGCGGACACCGGTGAACAACCGGTCTTGCTCAATGAAGTGATGCGGCGCGTAAACCGGTTGCCGGCGGCCCAGCGCAACGCGCTGTTTCTGGTGTATGTCGAAGGGCTGTCCTACCGGGAAGCGGCGAAAGTGCTGACGGTGCCGATCGGCACCGTCATGAGCCGCCTGGCGGCCGCACGCCAGGCATTGGCCGATGACCGACAACGGCAACACCGTAAGGAAAGCCATTCGCCCCCCTTACCCCACTCCCGCCGATAAACCGTCGGCCAGCGACCGTACTTATTCCAACGCGCGGATAACCCGGCACGGCTGCCCCAGCGCCAGCACGTTGGCCGGGATGTCGCCGGTCACTACGCTGCCCGCACCGATGGTGGTGCCGTCACCGATGGTCACCCCCGGCAGGATCACCACGTTGCCGCCGATCCATACGTTGTTGCCGATGGACACCGGCTGCGCCGAGGTGCGGAAAGGAAAATCCGGATCGCCGGTGAAGCGTTCATCGGCCTTCAGCGGATGACTCGGCGTGTAGATTTGCACGTTAGGGCCGACCAGCGTGTTATCGCCGATGGTGATGGTATTGCAGTCGAGGAACACCGCATTGACGTTGATAAAACAGTTCTTTCCGATGCGGACATGTTGACCATAGTCGCACCAGAATGGCGTTTCAATCCAGCTTGCTTCTCCCCAGGCGCCGAACAGCTCGCCGAGCAGGCGGTTTTTTTCGTCCGCCTGATGCGAATCCAGCGCACCCAGGCATTTAGTCAACGCCCTCGCCCGGTGGTACATGGCGATCAGTTCTTCATCGCGGCTGTTGTACACCTGGCCGTTTAACAATTTCTCTCTTTCCGTCATCACGCGGGGCTCCAGCTTTTAACGCGGGTGAGGCGCGTTATACCGCTCTCACCGCCCGCTCTCCAGCGCTAAAATCGGCAATGTTGATTTGCCGCCCGCCTGCGGGAAAAAGTTGTGATACACCTCTCGTTTAACGCGGCCAACGCGCCTTTCTCTGCACTATCCTCAGGGGAAAAGGGGCAACTCTCGGCGATTCGCCGTAATCATGGTAAAATCGGCTTTTTTACGTACCGGGATATTTGCGATGAACTCAACCACCCAGGAAAAGCTGTTGGCGCAGGCGGAACGCCTCTGCCAGCAACGCAATGTGCGATTGACGCCGCAACGGCTGGAAGTGCTGCGTCTGATGACTCAGCAACCCGGTGCAATCAGCGCTTACGACCTGCTAGATCTGCTGCGCGTCGCCGAACCGCAGGCCAAGCCGCCGACGGTTTACCGCGCGCTGGATTTTCTGCTGGAGCAAGGTTTTATCCATAGGGTAGAGTCCGCCAACAGCTACGTGCTGTGCCATCACTTCGAACAGCCGATGCATACGTCCGCGCTGTTTATCTGCGATCGCTGCGGCCAGGTGACCGAACGCACTACCGAGGGCGTAGAAGAAACGCTGCAGAAGCTGGCGCAGGAGGCCGGATTTGCGCTGCGGCACAGCGTGGTGGAGGCGCACGGTCTGTGTGCCGGCTGCGTGGAGGTTGAGGCTTGCGACAGCAAGCATGACTGCGCCGAACACGATCACAGCATCGCCATCAAGAAGAAGTAAGCAATACGAAGTCAGGTACTTCCTTGTACCTGCGGCCGGGACGCCAGAGGATGGGGCGACGCCGGCCTGCGCTGTGCGTGCCGCCTTCAATGGCGGCCCTGCAAATTACCAGCGGTGTTTGGTGTGATCTTCCCAGGCTTTCACCTCTTTCTCGGCCGCCTCTTTCTGATAACCGTAGCGTTCCTGAATTTTACCGACCAGCTGTTCGCGTTTCCCTTCGATGACCGTCAGATCGTCATCGGTCAGCTTGCCCCATTTTTCCTTCACTTTGCCTTTAAGCTGCTTCCAGTTACCGTCGGCTTGATCTTTATTCATAGTCTCTCCGTTAACCTGTGGTGAATCAGCGATCCCTGTAACCGGCCGGGGTTAACCAGAAATATTTCTGGCTGATTACGCCCTCACCTTAAGGGTAATCACGCCCATTCATTCGCCAGCCACAAGACTAATTCTAGTCAAAAAAATAAATTAAAATAAAAAAACCAGTATAAAAAACCATTAATAAATAAAATAAAAACAAAAAATGCCAACAAACAAGAAGCTAACGTGAACAGGCCCGGACCGAAAACATGTAAGTAAACATGAATGAAAGCATAAAAAAATCTAATTTATTACCCAACAAAGTTTCTGGACTAGCGTGCAGTAAACCAACTGCCACGCAGCTGGTGACGGTGCCAGATCCAGCCCAACGCCAAGCCGCGCAGCGCCAAAAACACCGCCAACGCCAGCCAGAGCCCATGGTTACCGAGCAGCGGCACGCTGAACAGCGCAATACCATATCCCGCCGCGGCCACCGCCATGCTGTTGCGCATCTCGGCGCCGCGCGTGGCGCCGATAAACATGCCGTCCAGCAAATAGCACCACACGCCGACCAGCGGCAGGATGACCTGCCAAGGTAAATAGTGGGCGGCTAACGCACGCAGCTCCGGCAAAGAGGTCAACGCCGCCACGATCTGCTGGCCGATGACGGCATAGGTCAGGCCAAAGGCCAACGCGACCAGCCCCGCCTGCCGACAGGCCGCGTGCCACACCTTGCGCAGCTGGCTGTCGTCCCGAGCGCCGTAGGCGTGGCCCGAATGGGCCTCCACCGCATAAGCGAAGCCGTCGAGCGCATAAGCGGTGAACGTCAGCAGATTCATCAATACCGCGTTGACCGCCACGACATCGCTCCCCAAGCGAGCGCCGAAGATGGTCAGCGACGCAAAACACAGTTGCAGCAACAATGAGCGCAACATGATGTCGCGGTTGAGCGCCAGCAGGCGGCGCAGATCGCCCCGCCAAGCCTCACACAGCATCGGCAAGGTGATGCCGCGCAGGCGCATCACCCGCCACGCCAGCCACAGGCCGAGCAGCAACGTGGCGTATTCGGCGATGGCGGTCGCCGCCGCCGCTCCCCGCACGTTCCAGCCCAGGCCCATCACCAGCCAGATATCCAGCACAATGTTCAGCAGGTTGCCGACGATCAGCAGGATCACCGGCGCACGCACATACTGCACGCCGAGCAACCAGCCCAGCAGCACCAGATTGGCCAGCGCCGCCGGAGCGCTCAGCCAGCGGATCTCAAGAAAACGCCGCGCCTGTTCCAGCACGTCGGCATTGCCGCCGACGATCTGCAGCGCCAGTTCGATCAGCGGGTAGCGCAGCAGGACGATCGCCACCCCGGCCAACAGCGCCAGCAGCAGCGGTTGCATAAACGCGCGCGCCAGCGCCTGGGGGTTCTGCGCCCCCAGCGCCTGTGCCGCCAGGCCGGTCGTGCTCATGCGCAGGAACAGCAGCAGCATGAACAGAAAGCTGGTCGCCACCGCACCGATCGCCACGCCCCCCAGATAAATGGGGCTGTCGAGGTGGCCAATCACCGCAGTGTCCACCAGTCCGAGCAGCGGCACGGTGATATTGGAGAAAATCATCGGCAATGCCAGGCGCCACAGGGCTTTATCGGTGTCGCTGGTGAAGGCGGAAATCAAACGCATGATGAGATGTTCCCGTAACAGTGGCGAAGGGCAAAGTCAGAAACAAAAACGCCCCAGAACAGGGGCGATTGATACAGGGAGCGGTACGGATGGCGCGGCGTTTAAATCCAGTCGCCGTTGCGGATCACGCCAACCGCCAGCCCTTCGATAGTGAAATTCTGCTGACGCAGATCGACCACGATCGGTTGGAATTCGTTGTTCTCCGGCAGCAGCTCAACCACGTTGCCGTGTTTTTTCAGGCGCTTGACCGTCACTTCGTCTTCGATGCGCGCCACCACGACCTGGCCGTTGCGCACGTCTTGCGTTTTGTGCACCGCCAGCAGATCGCCATCCAGGATGCCGATGTCGCGCATCGACATGCCGTTCACCCGCAGCAAGAAATCGGCGCTCGGTTTAAACAGGGAAGGATCCACCTGGTAGTGCCCTTCGATGTGCTGCTGCGCCAGCAGCGGCTCGCCGGCGGCGACGCGGCCGATCAGCGGCAGGCCTTCCTCTTCTTCCATCAGCAGGCGGATGCCGCGCGACGCGCCGGAGACGATTTCAATCACCCCTTTGCGCGCCAGCGCCTTCAGATGTTCTTCGGCGGCGTTAGGCGAGCGGAACCCCAGACGCATCGCGATCTCGGCACGCGTTGGCGGCATGCCCGTTTGCGAAATATGATCACGAATCAGATCGTAGACCTCTTGCTGTCTGGTAGTTAGTGCTTTCATTCCGCCCCCTGTTTGTTTATACAGTCTTGCTGTGAGTATATACAGGTAAGCGCGGATTGGGAACCGAAGAATAAATAAAAATCAGTCAGTAGGCGCCTTTCGTCAACCGAAATGCTGCCATAAGACCGTGCCCCAAACGAACAGCGCCAGCACGATCGCCAGCGACACCGCCGCCGATCCCATGTCCTTGGCCCGGCCGGACAGCTCGTGATGTTCGCTGCCGATGCGATCCACCACCGCCTCGATCGCGCTGTTCAGGATCTCGACGATCATCACCAGCGCTACCGATCCGATCAATAAAATGCGCGCTATCGCACCCACATCCAGCCACACAGCCAGTATGATAGCCAGGACGGTCGCCACCAGCTCCTGGCGGAACGCCGCCTCGTGTTGCCAGGCGGCGGAAAGCCCTTTATAGGAATAGCCGGCGGCCTTGATGATGCGGGTCAGGCCGGTTGCTTGGTTTGCCATGTTTTCGTGCCTTTCTCAGAGGTCGGTCATAATAAAAAGAGTCTAGAACAGTCCGCGCTGACGGCTCCCGGTTTTCGAACACCACAGATCTGCTACCCGGTTTCTGGTATGCTTGCGGCGCATTGCTAACAAGAGGCTTCACGTTGTTATGTCAGGTTGGCGTAAAATTTATTATAAACTATTGAATTTACCACTTAAATTGTTGGTAAGAAGTAAGGTCATCCCATCAGATCCGGTTACCGAGCTAGGGTTGGATCCCTCACGGCCGATTTTGTATGTTTTGCCTTACAATTCCAAGGCGGATTTGCTGACGCTGCGCACCCAGTGCCTGGCGCAGGATCTGCCCGATCCGCTCGACTCGCTGGAGATCGACGGCACCGTGCTGCCGAGCTACGTGTTCATTCACGACGGCCCGCGCGTGTTCCGCTATTACACCCCGAAAGAAGAGTCGGTAAAACTGTTCCACGACTATCTGGATCTGCATCGCAGCAATCCGGATCTCGACATCCAGATGCTGCCAGTTTCGGTGATGTTCGGCCGCTCGCCGGGCCGCGAAGGCCACGGCACGCCGCACCTGCGTCTGTTGAATGGCGTGCAGAAATTCTTCGCCGTGCTGTGGCTCGGCCGCGATAGCTTCGTGCGTTTCTCCAACACCGTTTCGCTGCGCCGCATGGCCACCGAGCACGGCACGGATAAAACCATCGCGCAGAAACTGGCGCGCGTGGCGCGCATGCACTTCTCGCGTCAGCGCCTGGCCGCAGTAGGCCCAAGCCTGCCGGCCCGTCAGGATCTGTTCAACAAGCTGCTGGCGTCAAAGGCGATCGAAAAAGCGGTCGAGGACGAAGCGCGCAGCAAGAAGATCTCGCACGAGAAAGCCCAGCAGAACGCTATCGCGCTGATGGAAGAGATCGCCGCCGACTTCTCTTACGAAACCGTGCGTCTGTCCGATCGCGTGTTGAGCTGGACCTGGAACCGGCTGTATCAGGGTATCAACGTCACCAACGCCGAGCGCGTGCGCCAGCTGGCGCAGGACGGGCACGAGATCGTCTACGTGCCCTGCCACCGCAGCCACATGGACTACCTGCTGTTGTCGTACGTGCTGTATCACCAGGGCCTGGTGCCGCCGCACATCGCCGCGGGCATCAACCTCAACTTCTGGCCGGCCGGTCCGATCTTCCGCCGTCTCGGCGCGTTCTTCATCCGCCGCACCTTCAAGGGCAACAAGCTCTACTCGACGGTGTTCCGCGAATACCTCGGCGAGCTGTTCACCCGCGGCTACTCGGTGGAATACTTCGTGGAAGGCGGCCGTTCCCGCACCGGTCGTCTGCTGGAGCCGAAGACCGGCACCCTGTCGATGACCATCCAGGCGATGCTGCGCGGCGGCGCCCGTCCGATTACGCTGGTGCCGATCTACATCGGTTACGAGCACGTGATGGAAGTGGGCACCTACGCCAAAGAGCTGCGCGGCGCCACCAAGGAAAAAGAGAGCCTGCCGCAGATGGTGCGCGGCCTGCGCAAGCTGCGCAATCTGGGCCAGGGTTACGTCAACTTCGGCGAGCCATTGCCGCTGACGGCTTATCTCAACCAGCACGTGCCGCAGTGGCGCGAGTCGATCGATCCGATCGAAGCCCAGCGCCCAAGCTGGCTGACGCCGACGGTCAACGATCTGGCCGGCCAGATCATGGTGCGCATCAACAACGCCGCCGCGGCCAACGCCATGAACCTGTGTTCCACCGCGCTGCTGGCCTCGCGCCAGCGTTCGCTGACCCGCGAACAGCTGATTGAACAGCTCGAGTGCTACCTGCAGCTGATGCGCAACGCGCCTTACGCGCGTGACGTCACCGTGCCGACGCAAACGCCGGACGAGCTGCTGGATCACGCGCTGAACATGAACAAGTTCGAGGTGGAGAAGGACAGCATCGGCGACATCATCATTCTGCCGCGCGAGCAGGCGGTGCTGATGACCTATTACCGCAACAACATCCACCACTTGTTGGTGTTGCCGTCGTTGATCGCCAGCATCGTGATGCATCACCGCCGGGTATCGCGCGCCGAGCTGCTGCGCCAGATCGGCATGATCTACCCGATGCTGAAGGCCGAGCTGTTCCTGCACAACGACAAGGAACAGCTGCCGGAGGTGCTCCGGCCGATGATCGACGAGCTGATCCGCCAACAGCTGATCTGCGACAAAGGCGACGAGCTGGTGCTGAACCCGGCGCGCATTCGCCCGCTGCAGTTGCTGGCCGCCGGGGTGCGCGAAACCCTGCAGCGCTACGCCATCACCATGTCGATCCTCAGCGCCAACCCGAGCATCAACCGCGGCGCGCTGGAGAAAGAGAGCCGCATCATGGCGCAGCGCCTGTCGGTACTGCATGGCATCAATGCGCCGGAGTTCTTCGACAAGGCGGTGTTCTCCACCCTGGTGGCGACATTGCGTGAAGAGGGCTATATCAACGACAGCGGTGACGCGATCCGCGAGCACACCCTCGAGGTGTATAACATGCTGAGCGATCTGATCACGCCGGAAATCAAGCTGACCATCGAAAGCGTTAATATGCCGGCGGAGACCAACGACCTGCCGCAAGCCGACGCGGAAGAAGAGCAAGACGAGTGATTTCGCCCGGCGCGGAAAAACAAAAGGCACCCCATGGGGTGCCTTTTTTCTTGCTTTGGGGAACCGTTACCCCGGCAGATAACTCAACGCGATGCCGATAAACACCACCAGCCCGACATAGTTGTTCTGCAGGAAGGCTTTGAAGCAGGCGTCGCGCTCACGCCCGGCGATCTGCTTCTGCTGGTGAATAAACAACGCGCCCGCCAGCAGCAGCGACCAGTAAAACGCCCCGCCGAGCTGCGCCAGATACCCGACCCACGCCAGCAGCAACAGCGTCGCGAGCTGCAGCAGCCCGACGATCAGTTTGTCATAACGGCCGAACAGGATAGCGGTGGACTTGATGCCGATCTTGAGGTCGTCATCGCGATCGACCATCGCATACAGCGTGTCGTAGGCCACCGTCCAGCAGATGTTGGCCAGCAGCAACAGCCAGCAGCTGAGCGGCAGCGATTCGCTGACCGCCGCATAGCCCATCGGAATGCCCCAGCCGAACGCGGCACCCAGCACAAACTGCGGCAGGTTGGTCACCCGCTTCATGAACGGATACACCCAAGCCAACGCCAGCGCCGCCAGCGACAGCCAGATGGTCATCGCGTTCAGCGTCAGCACCAGGCAGAACGAGATCAGCACCAGCACCACGAACAGCACCTTGGCCTCTTTCGCGCTCACCCGGCCGCTCGGCATCGGCCGCCCGGCAGTGCGCTTCACGTAGCCGTCCACCGCGCGATCGGCGTAGTCATTCACCACGCAGCCAGCGGCGCGCATCAGGAACACGCCGAGCACGAACACCACCAGAATCGACAGCGGCGGCACGCCTTTCCCGGCCAGCCACAGCGCCCACAGCGTCGGCCACAGCAGCAGCAGCGTGCCGATCGGTTTATCAATGCGCATCAAATGGCTGTAAGCCCGCCATTTACTTTGAGTCACGCTTCCCTCCAAGGTCTTGCTCTCCTCTCTCATGCGGGAACCGCTGAATACAGCGGTGAAGCCGGTAAAAACAGTTCGGTCAGCAACAGCGGCTTCCCCGCCAACCGCAGCCGCGAACGGCGCGCCCAGAGCGCGTCCTGCCGGCCGATATGAATATAGTCACGGGTCAGATCGCCGCTGCTGAACAGATAGCGCCCGAGCGGCAGCGTGCCCAGATCCACCAATGCCTGATCGGGGCCGGTCAGCGTATTTTCCGGGATCACCGTGCGCCCCAACAGCCAGGGCTGGCCGTCGCCCAGCAGCACCACTTCGCGCAGCCAGTAGCGCGGGCTGTCGGGTAAGTGGTTCGCCTCGTCGCCCAGCGCTTCGCGCGTGACGAAGCATTCGCGCTGCGGTTCGACACGCACCTGGGCGCAATGACGTTCAAATCGGCGGGTCATGGAGCCTAACTCCATCAGCCAGTCGCTGACGGCGGCGGGCGCCGGAGGATCCTGTTCGGACAGCCACTCCAGCGGCGGCAGGATGGAATCCCTGATGCCAGACATTGTTTTACTCCTCGCCTGGACCGCAGCCGGTACGGCGCGCCAGACGATACAAACTGTTAACAGGCCCCCATTGTAGCGCAGAAATGCGAAAGCGGCAGGCTGATTCGTGGCGAAAACGCCGCTCGCCTCGTCCGGAAAAACCGAAGTTCTGTCATCTTTTTGCCATCCGCATTCTCTATCTTCATTCCCCGGCGCGCTGGCGATTCTGTGATCGCACGCAAAGTTTCAGCTTCCTCGCGTTGTGTTATCTACGCGCGTAGATACTCTGATGCCGCAGCGTTGAATCGCCATGCGTCCGACATGATTTGCCGGCACACCTTTGTCGCCGACACCAGGGAAACCATCTTTAACCGCGCCCCTCAAGGCGCAGAACAAAAGAGGATAGCACTGCCATGAGCGAAACAACGCTTGCCACTCCACAGTCCGCCGACGCCGCGCTGGCGGCCGATGAACGCCTGGCAACCAAAGAGGGGCGCAGCCAATTTTGGCGCGCCACCTTCTCCTGCTGGCTCGGCACCGCCATGGAATACGTCGATTTTGCGCTGTACGGCCTGGCGGCCGGCATGGTGTTCGGCGATGTGTTCTTCCCCGAAGCCACGCCGCTGGTCGCGCTGTTGGCAAGCTTCGCCACCTACTCCGTCGGCTTCGTCGCACGGCCTATCGGCGCGTTGGTGTTCGGCTGGATCGGCGATCGCAAAGGCCGCCGCGTAGTGCTGATCACCACCGTGGCGCTGATGGGCCTCTCCACCACGCTGATCGGCCTGATCCCGTCCTATGCGCAAATCGGCGTCTGGGCCCCCGCCTGCCTGGTGATCCTGCGCTTCGCGCAGGGGTTCGGCGCCGGCGCGGAGCTGTCCGGCGGCGCGGTGATGCTGGCGGAGTACGCACCGGCCAAACGGCGCGGGCTGGTGGCGTCTATCATCGCCATCGGCTCCAACAGCGGTACCCTGCTGGCATCGCTGGTATGGCTGCTGGTGCTGCAGCTCGACAAAGAAGACCTGATGAGCTGGGGTTGGCGCATTCCGTTCCTCGCCAGCATTCTGATCGCCGGGGTGGCGCTGTATCTGCGCCGTCACGTACGGGAAACGCCGGTTTTCGAACGCGAGCTGCAGCAAAACCACCAGCGCATGCTGGACGCCGCCCATGCCGCGCCAGATACGCGCAGCTACCTGCAACGCACCAAGGCGTTCTGGGTGATGCTCGGCCTGCGCATCGGCGAGAACGGCCCCTCTTACCTGTGTCAGGGCTTTATCGTCGGTTACGTCGCCAAGGTGCTGATGGTCGATAAATCGGTGCCGGCGCTGGCAGTGTTGATCGCCTCGCTGTGCGGTTTTCTGGTGATCCCGCTGGCCGGTTGGTTGTCTGACCGTTTCGGCCGCCGCATCACCTACCGCTGGTTCTGCCTGCTGCTGGTGCTGTACGCCTTCCCGGCGTTCTGGCTGCTCGACAGCCGTGATCCGGCGATCGTCATCTCGGTGATCGTGGTCGGCATGTGCATCGCGTCGCTGGGGATCTTCGGCGTGCAGGCGGCCTACGGCGTCGAACTGTTCGGCGTGAAGAACCGCTACTCCAAGATGGCGTTCGCCAAAGAGCTCGGCTCGATCCTCTCCGGCGGCACCGCGCCGCTGATCGCCACCGCGCTGCTGTCCGGTTTCGGTCACTGGTGGCCTGTCGCCTGCTATTTTGTTGTAATGGCGGCCATCGGCTTAATCACCACCTTCTTTGCTCCCGAAACCCGCGGCCGCGATCTCAACCTGCCGCAGGATGCCGCGTAGCAAGAAGGCGAACAGGATCCCAATTTGGATAATCACTCCGCGCGACGCGTTACCCGCGCCGACGTGGCCCGCGTAGCGGGTACCTCCGTCGCCGTGGTCAGCTATGTGATCAACAACGGCCCGCGCCCGGTGGCGGAAGCCACCCGGCTGCGCGTGCTGGCGGCGATCGAGCAAACCGGCTACCGCCCGAACGATATCGCGCGGGCGTTGGCCTCCGGCAGTACGCAAACCTACGGGTTGGTGGTGCCGGATATTTCCAACCCGTTCTTCGCCACGCTGGCGCGAGCGCTGCAGCAAGAGGCCTTCAGCCGCGGCCGCGTGTTGCTGCTGGGCGACGCCGGCGACGACCGGCAGCGCGAGTATGAGCTGATCAACAACCTGTTACGTCGCCAGGTCGACGGCCTGCTGTACACCAGCGTCGATCGCCACCCGTGGTTCGATCTGATCCGCGCCTCCGGCACGCCCTGCGTGATGATTGACACCATCGACAGCCAGGCCGACGTCTGCGCCATTCGCGTCGACGAACGCGACGCCGCCTGCCAGGCAACCCGCCATCTGCTGCAGCACGGCCATCGTGATATCGGCATTTTTATCGGCCCGCTGACCATGCTCAACGCGCAGGATCGCCTGAACGGCTGGCGCGATGCACTGCTGGAGGCGGGCATCGCGCCGCGCGACGAGTGGATTTTCGAGGTGCCCTACACCCGCCAGGGCGGCTACCAGGCCACCCAGCGCCTGGTGCGAGGCCCGCGTCCACGCGCTATTTTCACCTCTAACGAACAGCAGGCGCTCGGCTGCCTGTCGGCACTGGCGGAGCATGGGCTGCGCGCGCCGGACGATCTGGCGCTGATCTGTTTTAACGGCACGCAGCAATCCGAATTCAGCGTGCCGCCGCTCAGCGCGGTCGAGCAGCCGATCGACGCCATGGCCAAGCGGGCCATCGCCATGCTGGCCGCCGGCGCCGTACCCGCCGAGCCGCACGAATTCGCTTTTCAACTGCGCATCCGCCGCTCGTGCGGCTGTTAGCGGTTTTTCAGGACACCTTATATGCGTTTGATCATTGATTGCGATCCCGGCAACGGCGTTCCCGGTGCCAACGTCGACGACGGCCTGGCGCTGGCCCTGGCGCTGGCGGCCAAACCGCAGCTGCAGCTGGAACTGATCAGCATCGTGGCCGGCAACACCCCACGTGAAGTGGGCTTTGCCGTCGCCACCGATCTGCTGGCGCAGAGCGGCTATCAAGTGCCCCTCGCCCTCGGCGCAGCGCGCGCCCTGAGCGAACCGCCGGAGCCGTGGCGCGCTCATCTGGACCGCCCGATCGCCGATCCGAAACTGGCGGCGCTGTGGCGCGGCCTGCCCACGCCTTCTTTCGCCAATGCGCCCGCACCGGACGCCGCCATCGCCATCGGTGAGTTGATCTGCCGGCATCCCGGCGAGGTCACGTTGGCGGCGATCGGTCCGTTGACCAACGTTGCGCACGCCATGCAACTTTACCCGCAGATGGCGCAGGCGGTGAAAGAGATCGTCATCATGGGCGGCGTGTTCAACGTTGAGGGGTACATCAAGGACACCAATTTCGGTTTGGATCCGGAAGCCGCGCGGCTGGTATTGAACAGCGGCGCCAATATCACGCTGGCGCCGCTGGACGTCACCACCCAGACCATGCTGACCCAGGCGGATCTGGCTACTCTGACGCAACCGGATACGCCGCTGTGCCGCTATTTACGCGCCACCACGCAGCCGTGGATCGACTATTCGCGCCATACGCGGCGCCTGCCGGGCTGCTGGATCCATGATGCGCTGGTGATCGCCTGGCTGCTGGAACCGCAGCTGGTCACGACCGAAATGTTCCATGTGGATGTGGCGCTGGAAGGGGCGTTGACGCGCGGCAGCTCACGCCGCTGGCGGCCGGAAAGCCTGCGCCTGACGGTCGGCATGCCGCCGCCGCCGGGCAAGCCGGTGCGCATCATGCAGCAGGTGGACAACGCCCGTCTGCTGGCGCTGATCGGCGCAACGCTGGCGCGCGGATGAAAAAAGGTGCGCCAAGGCACACCAATCATCGAGCCAGCATCCGCAGCGCCGGGTGTTACCCCTTGCCTTTAACGCTGCTGATAAAGGTTTTACGCGCGGTGGTCGAGCCCAGCTTTTCGGCCTCATTCATCAGCTTCAGCGCCTTGTCGATATCGCCCGCCTTCACCGCCTGTTTGATGCCGTTATTGAAGTAGCTTTCGGTATCGTTGAGCATCGGCTCCGCCGGTTTCTCCGGGGTCGGTGCTGGCGCGGCGGCCGGGGCGTTCGACCCCACCACCACCGGCGCCACGGTCGGCGCAGGCTGCAGCATGCCAATCATCACGTTGCCGGTGCCCTGTTCGGCGGTCACTTTGAGCTTCAGCGTGCCGGTCGTCGCATGGCCGGCGATCGGATCCGGGATATCCGGCACCGCGTTGCCCACGCCCTGCGCGTAGGCCTTGGCCGGGTTGGTCAGCTGCGTGGTCTTCGCCAAATCCTGGCGGGTGGTGTACACCAGCAGGTAAATCTGTTTTTGACCGAGCGCCGGCGTCAGTTTCAGCGTGCCTTCGAGACGATCGGAGGACATCGCCCCCGGCGGCTGATACGGGAAGTAGCTGCTCGGGTAATACGCCGCCGGGCGCAGATGCTCGTCCAGCACCAGCACGCTCGGCGCGTACAGCGAATTGTTTTTGGCGAGGCTGCTCAGCGTCACTTCCAGCGAACCGCGATCGGCCGGCAGCGTATAGGCGGCGATCGCCCCCTGAATCTCGCCCTGATTGAGCTGCGGGCTGACGGCGTCGAGCTTCACCTCTTGCGACACCGGCGGCTGCAGCGGCTGCCACGGCAGGCTTTGCAGCGTGGCGGCGCTGATGGCCGGCGCGACGGAGACATTGGCCGGCGTATCGGCGTTGGCCGCCAAAGGCGCACCGACGGTCAGCGCCAGCGACAGGCAGAGTGACAGCAGATTCTTTTTCATCGTTATAGCCTCTTTCAGCGCCGCGAAGGATCAGGCAAGAGATCCGGCTGCGGCGAATGCGGTTGGGGGAGAGCCTGCGGCCCTCCCCATCCTGTCGTTACCACCAAATTTCCATCTGGGCGCCGAAGGTGACTTCGTCATCCTTGCCGCGGCTGAAGGTATGCATGCTGGTGTCGTTGTAAGCGGTGCCGGCGTTATACCCGGTATCGTCACTGGTGGCGTAACCCCATTTCTCATCCCACTTGGCGTAGGTGGCGAACAGGCGGATGGCCGGACGCGACCAGATGCTGTTGCCCGCCTGCCACTGCTGCGCCAGGGTCACTTTGTACTGCCCGTTGCGATCGCCGGTGCGCTGGGATTTAACGTTGTCGTAGCCGGCTTCCAGCAGGGTGCTCATGATCGGCGTCCATTTGTACATCGGGCGCACGCCCACGGTGTACCAGGTGGTGCCGTTATTGTTGTCGCGGTCAATATCCTGGAACATGGCGACGTACATCAGCGCCCATTGATCGTTGAAGTCGATGGCGCCGTGATCCAGCACGCGGATCATCTTGCCGTTGTTATCGATGGTGGCGCCTTCGTTGCGGCCGTTGTTCTGCGAGGTCATCGAGTCGGTGGCGTACTGCACCACGAATTTGTTGTAGCCATTCAGAATGCTCTGCGTGTGTTCCGCAGTGAACATCCAGCCGTCTTTGCTGGCGCCGTCGGCCAGGTGGTAATGGTCCTGCGCATTAGCGCGGCCGTAGTCCACGCCCAGCTCCAGGGTGCCGCCCGGGTTCAGCTCCAGCCCGGCCAGGCGCAGGTCGAAGGTATCGTTGACGGTCGGACGCTGTTTCCATTCGTTATCCAGGTAGCCGTAAGAGCCGCCGGATTCGGAGTTGCGGGTCACGGCAGCGGACAGCTTGCCGAAGCCCAGATCGATATTTTCCAGACCGGCGCCCGGGCCGGAGATATCCCAGTAATAGAAGTCGATCATGTGAACGTCATGACGCTGATAGAAGCGCTTACCGGCCCACAGCGTGGAGCCTGGCAGCCAATCGATCAGGTTTTTACCCTGCACGTTGACTTCGCGGAAGCCCGGGGTCACGTCTTCCCAGTCGGAACGCTGCGAGACCGAATAGGCCAGGTTGGTGTCGAAATAGAAGCTCTTGTCGCCTTCTTTCCACACTTCCTGCCCCAGTTTCAGTTCGGCGTAGGTTTCGCATTCGTTGCCGAGACGGTACTTGCTCGCGGCGCCGGTGGCCTTGAAGCACTGTTGCTCACCGCCGCTGCCGGTCCAGCCGATGCCGGAACGGGCGTAACCGTGGAAATCCACGGCCAGCGCCTGGGTGGAGAGAACACCGGCGGCGACAGCCAGTGCCAGAGGAAGTTTGCGCAGAGTAGTCATCATTATTCTCCTGTTATACCGACTTTGATGCTTTAAACGCCCGGCTCCTGGTGCAGCCGTTTACATGCCGTACCGTCTTCACGGAACAGGTGGCAACGGTGAGGCGGCAGGCCGATGGCGAATGTGGCACCTTCTTCTACCAGCACCACGTCGTTCTGGCGGTACACCAGGTTTTGACGGATGGCCGGGATTTGGATGTGGATTTGCGTCTCGTTGCCGAGCTGCTCCACCACCTGTACGTCGCCGGTAAGCCGCACTTCAGAGGCTTCACCGGGCAGCAGATGTTCGGGGCGAATGCCCAGTGACAGGTTGGCGCCGGGCTGAACGCCCGCGCCCTCCACCGGCAGCCACACCAGCTGACGGTTGGGCAGTTCAACCTGCACCTGCCGTGATTCCGCTGCGGTCACCTTGACCGGCAGGAAGTTCATCTTCGGCGAGCCGATAAACCCGGCGACGAAGCGGTTGGCCGGATAGTGGTACAGTTCCAACGGCTTGCCGACCTGCGCCACGCGCCCGGCGTCGAGCACCACGATCTTGTCGGCCAGCGTCATCGCTTCGACCTGATCGTGGGTGACGTAAATCATGGTGCGCTGCAGGCGCTTGTGCAGGCGGGAGATCTCGATGCGCATCTGCACCCGCAGCGCGGCGTCGAGGTTGGACAGCGGCTCGTCGAGCAGGAACACGTCCGGCTCGGCCACCAAGGTGCGACCGATCGCCACGCGCTGGCGCTGCCCGCCGGACAGCGCCTTCGGCCGCCGATCGAGCAGGTGCGCCAGCTGCAGCACCTCGGAAACCTGATTCACCCGTTGATTGATCTCCGCTTTCCTGGCGCCGGCCAACTTCAGGCCGAACGACATGTTGTCCGCCACCGACAGGTGCGGATACAGCGCGTAGGACTGGAACACCATGCCGATGCCGCGCTCGGAAGGCGGCACCTCATTCATGCGTTGGTCGCCGATCAGCAGATCGCCGGAGGTGATGTCCTCCAGCCCGGCGATCATGCGCAGCAGCGTCGATTTGCCGCAGCCCGACGGCCCGACAAACACCACAAACTCGCCGTCGTCGATGGTCAGATTGACGTCTTTGGAAATCACGGCCTCACCGAAGGCCTTATAAACGCTGCGCAGTGTGACGCTAGCCATGCGTTACTCCCCTGCTTTCGCAGTTAACATGTCGTGTGAAAATGGCGGAGGCAAAGCCCGCCAAAACCCATTGATGACCCTCTTGCTGCGCGCCGTGCTGCCATGCCAACGGCAAGGTCGCCTCAGACGGCGCGGCCGCCTGAGTATAAGGCTGCAGGTTTATCAGCGCTTCAAGGCATTGATCCTGATGGGTAATAAGTAAGCGCACCACGCCATCCCGCTGGCTGATCGCGTTCAGCTCGCCGCGCTGGAACAGCGGCGAACGGCGCAGGGCCAGCAGCGCCTGGCAGTAACGTAAGGTGGAATGGCTATCGTGCTGTTGGCGGCTGATGGCCAGCTCGCGGTGTTCGATCGCCACCTGCTGATACCAGCTGATTTCGCCGGCGGTGACCTGTTCGGGGGCTTCATGCCACGGCATCGGCGTTTGCGCACCGCGCGGATCCTGCAGGCCGGCGGCGTGCGGCAGCCCCAGCTCTTCGCCCTGATACAGGCAGATCGGCGCCGGCAACATCGCCAACAGGGTGAGAAAAGCGGTAGCGGAACGCAGGTCGCCCTGCCCCCAGCGGCTCACCACCCGTGGCTGATCGGCGTCGCCGGTGCTCCACAGGCTGTCCGCCAGCGTCGCGCGGCGGGCGTGCAGCACCGCCACCAGCTTCTCCGCGCTGAACGGCATCACGTCCAGCGCCAGCGCGCCGTGGGCGAGCCGCTGCGGCGCGACGGCATTGCAAACGCGGTTGGCTTCATCGCCATACCACAGCGTCAGCCCTTCGCCCGTCACCGCCGCCTCGACCTCCGGTGCCAGCATCTGCGGCAGCAACAGACCGTCGATAGACAGCGCTTTCAGGTAGGGCAGCGCCGCCAGCATGCCGTGCGCGTCACCCACACCGTCCCCGTTTCCGTCACGGAAACTGGCCGGATGGATCCGGTACAGGGTGGGCTGAGTGGCGATAGGCATTGGTGACATAAATCCGGTATCCCTGCTGCGCGTGGCGTTGAAAATCAATGGGGCCGATAGTGCGGGAGTCGCCGGAAAGGGTAATCATCCGTAACAGGATTTTTCATGGGGGAGGAGACGGGAGGATGAGAGAACGACCGCAGCGATGAGAAGTTCCGCGCCGAGGGCAAATCTGTGATCAAGCTGGCAAAAATCGCCCCCCTATTTTGTGCCTGACGCCACAGAATAGAGCGCAACGTTAACTGGATCACACTCCTCATCTCAGGGGCGTAGAGGGGGGGAGGATGAGAATATGTCGCGTTGTGACCCACTATGATCGCGAAACGTCTCTCCTTGATTTATGTGCCCACAAAAAGAAGGACTGGATTATGACTCGCAGCATTACCCTCGCCCGCACGCTGGCGCTCTCGGCACTGGCCACCCTGGTGCTCTCTTCTTCCGCCTTCGCCAAGATTGAGGAAGGCAAACTGGTTATCTGGATCAACGGCGACAAGGGCTATAACGGCCTGGCCGAAGTCGGCAAGAAATTCGAAAAAGACACCGGCATCAAGGTCACCGTCGAGCATCCGGACAAGCTGGAAGAAAAATACCCGCAGGTGGCCGCCACCGGCGACGGCCCGGACATCATCTTCTGGGCCCACGATCGCTTTGGCGGCTATGCGCAGTCCGGCCTGCTGGCCGAAATCCACCCGTCCAAAGCCTTCCAGGACAAGCTGTTTCCGTTCACCTGGGACGCCGTGCGTTACGACGGCAAGCTGATCGGCTATCCGATAGCCGTCGAGGCGCTGTCGCTGATTTACAACAAAGACCTGGTCAAACAGCCGCCGAAGACCTGGGAAGAGATCCCGGCGCTGGACAAACAGCTGCGCGCCAGCGGCAAAAGCGCCATCATGTGGAACCTGCAGGAACCCTATTTCACCTGGCCTATCATCGCCGCCGACGGCGGTTATGCCTTCAAGTATGAAAACGGCAAATACAACATCAAGGATGTCGGCGTCGCCAACGCCGGTTCGCAGGCCGGTCTGCAGTTCATCGTCGATCTGGTGAAAAACAAACACATCAACGCCGATACCGATTACTCGATCGCCGAAGCTGCGTTCAACAAAGGCCAGACGGCGATGACCATCAACGGTCCGTGGGCCTGGAACAACATCGAACAGAGCAAAATCAACTACGGCGTGACGCTGCTGCCGACCTTCAAAGGCAAACCGTCCAAACCGTTCGTCGGCGTGTTGACCGCCGGTATCAACGCCGCCAGCCCGAATAAGGAGCTGGCGACCGAGTTCCTCGAAAACTACCTGCTGACCAACGAAGGGCTGGCGGACGTCAACAAAGACAAGCCGCTGGGCGCGGTGGCGCTGAAGTCTTATCAGGAGGCGCTGGCTAAAGATCCGAAGATCGCCGCCACCATGCAGAACTCGCAAAACGGGGAAATCATGCCGAACATCCCGCAGATGAGCGCCTTCTGGTACGCCGAACGCAGCGCGGTGATCAACGCCGTCAGCGGCCGTCAGACGGTGAAAGCCGCGCTGGACGACGTGCAGACCCGTATCACCAAGTAATGACGTCGTGCGGGGCGCCACGGTGCCCCGCCATTGCTTCACAGAAAGGAACGCCCTATGCAATTCGCTCACGCCGGGACGCCTGCGCGTAAAAAATCGAAGTGGTGGCAAAGCGACGCGCTGAAATGGCTGGTAGTCGGCCTGTTCAGCCTGGTGACCTGCTACCTGATTGTGTTGATGTATGCACAGGGTGAATACCTGTTCGCTATCCTGACGCTGATCCTGGTCAGCGCCGGACTTTACGTCTTCGCCAACCGCCGTGCCTACGCCTGGCGCTATGTGTATCCCGGCGTCGCCGGCATGGGACTGTTCGTCCTGTTCCCGCTGATCTGCACCATCGCCATCGCCTTTACCAACTACAGCAGCACCAACCAGCTGACCTTTGAGCGCGCGCAATCGGTGCTGATGCAGCGCCAGTTCCAGAGCGGCAAAACCTTCACCTTCGGCCTCTACCCGGCGGAAAATCAGCAATGGCGCCTGCAGTTAACCTCGCCGGACAGTGAACAGCCGTTGATTTCCGAGCCTTTCCGCCTCGACGCCGCTGCACCGCAAACCCTGGCATTGACCACCCAGAGCGCCGCACCGCAGGGCGAGAGTGCCACGCTGCGGGTGATCACCCAGAACCGACAGGCGCTGAGCCAGCTGGTGGCGCAACTGCCCGACGGCGGTGAACTGCGCATGAGCTCTCTTCGCCAATTCTCCGGCACCCGCCCGCTGTATGCGCTGGACAAAGACGGCAGCACGCTGACCAATAACCAGACCCAGGTGCGCTATCGGCCGAACGGCGACATCGGCTTCTATCAGGCGATCAACGCCGACGGCAGCTGGGCGCAAGAAACCCTGAGCCCAGGCTATACCGTCACCACCGGCTGGAAAAACTTCCTGCGGGTGCTGCAGGACGAGGGCATCAAAAAACCGTTCGTGTCGATCTTCATCTGGACCATCGTGTTCTCGGTGATGACGGTGATCCTTACCGTAGCGGTCGGCATGGTGTTGGCCTGCGTGGTGCAGTGGGAGGCGCTGAAAGGCAAGGCGATATATCGCGTGCTGCTGATCCTGCCCTATGCGGTGCCGTCGTTCATCTCGATCCTGATCTTCAAAGGCTTGTTCAACCAGAGCTTCGGCGAGATCAACATGATGCTCAGCCATCTGTTCGGCATCAAACCGGCCTGGTTCAGCGATCCGCTCACCGCCAAGAGCATGATCCTGATCGTCAACACCTGGCTCGGCTACCCGTACATGATGATCCTGTGCATGGGGCTGCTGAAGGCGATCCCGGACGATCTGTACGAGGCCTCGGCGATGGACGGCGCCAACCCGTGGCAGAACTTCTTCCGTATCACCTTCCCGCTGCTGATCAAACCGCTGACGCCGCTGATGATCGCCAGCTTCGCCTTCAACTTTAACAACTTCGTGCTGATCCAGCTGCTGACCAACGGCGGCCCGGACATGATCGGCACCACCACGCCGGCCGGCTATACCGATCTGCTGGTCAGCTACACCTACCGCATCGCCTTCGAGGGCGGCGGCGGGCAAGACTTCGGCCTGGCGGCCGCCATCGCCACGCTGATCTTCCTGTTGGTAGGCGCGCTGGCGATCCTGAATTTGAAAGCCAGCAAGATGAACTTCGATTAGGGAGAATAACGATGGCCATGGTTCAACCCAAATCCCAGCGCCTGCGGCTGTGGATCACCCATATTTTGATGCTGTGCTTTATCGCCCTGATCATGTTCCCGCTGCTGATGGTGGTGGCCATCTCGCTGCGTTCAGGCAACTTCGCCACCGGCAGCCTGATACCGGAAACCCTCTCCTGGGATCACTGGCGGCTGGCGCTCGGCTTCAGCGTCACACACGCCGACGGCAGCGTGACGCCGCCGCCGTTCCCGGTGCTGCTGTGGCTGTGGAACTCCATCAAGATCGCGGCGATCACCGCGATCGGCATCGTGACGCTGTCCACCACCTGCGCCTACGCCTTCGCCCGCATGCGCTTTCGCGGCAAGAGCACCTTGCTGAAAAGCATGCTGATCTTCCAGATGTTCCCGGCGGTGCTGTCGCTGGTGGCGCTGTACGCCCTGTTCGATCGCCTGGGACAGTACATTCCGTTTATCGGTCTGAACACCCACGGCGGGGTGATCTTCGCCTACATGGGCGGAATCGCGCTGCACGTCTGGACCATCAAGGGCTATTTCGAAACCATCGATAATTCGCTGGAAGAGGCGGCGGCGCTGGACGGCGCCACGCCGTGGCAGGCGTTCCGTCTGGTGCTGTTGCCGCTGTCGGTGCCGATTCTGGCGGTGGTGTTCATTCTGTCGTTTATCGCCGCCATCACCGAGGTGCCGGTGGCGTCGCTGCTGCTGCGCGATGTGAACAGCTACACGCTGGCGGTGGGGATGCAGCAATATCTCAACCCGCAGAACTACCTGTGGGGGGACTTCGCCGCTGCTGCGGTGCTGTCGGCGATACCGATTACCGCCGTGTTCCTGCTGGCGCAGCGCTGGCTGGTGGGCGGCCTGACGGCCGGCGGCGTGAAGGGGTAATGTGTGCCACTGCAGTGCGTTGGATGTCTTTCCTTATCTTTTACCCTATGGATTTCAAGTTACAGCTAGCGAGTGCAGTCAACAACGCTGTAGCTTGAAAGACGACGGGTAATTATATCCTGTGTCTTTGGCGGCCATTGGCCGCCATTTTTATCTCCGCTATTCCCGTTTCAGCCGATCGGTGTTGGCCAGATAGAGCGTCACCACCAGCACCAATATCGCCGCGGCGTAGATCAGGGTATCGATGGGATTCTTGTGATCCACGATAATCAAACGAATAATCGCGGTAATGCCGATATAAATAAAATAGCGCAGCGGGAAATGATAACCCGACTCAAAATACTTGACGATCAAGGCGATAAATTCAAAGTACAAGAAATAAATCACGATGCCTTCAATCAACAGGTATGAAGAAGACTCTTCGCTATTGATAAAGAGCACCTTCGCCAGGTGAATGGTCTCCTTGACCAGAAACACCACCAGAATTGCCGCCAGCAGCAGCAAGCCTACGTTCAGCACCCGCTGCAGCCCTTTCGCTATCATGATCGAACGCGACGTTTTTGCCATAAAACCTCTCTCTGAATACCGCTAATATGATTCAACCGTGCCAATATAGGCATTGTCTTAAAAATCATGCCCCGTGCGAAAGCACTTTAAACCCCATTTAATTCATAAAGTTATAATAAGATGTTTCTGGCTTATAGATTTGTAGCAAATCGAAATGTCAACTATCATGGGTCACAGAGATCTTTACATAAAACCAATAACCTCGAATTAACAAGGGAATTCTTTATGCGCGCTAAACTTAACGGACTGGTCGCTGCGGGCCTGTTTACCTGTGCATTGTCCGGCCACGCCGCCGGCCTGGTAACCCCTGACAACGATCTGCGTAACGATCTCGCTTGGCTGTCTGACCGTGGCGTCATCAACGTCAGCCTGTCCACCTGGCCGCTGAGTCAGGAAGAGATCAGTTCCGTTATCGCGCAGGCCAAGCCGGTCACCAATACCGAGAAAAACGTCATCGATCGCGTGCAGCGCCGTGTCGATGCCTTGAAAGCCAACATCCGCGTCAGCGGTTACGCTTCAACCGACAAACCCGGTACCCCGCAGGGCTTCGGCCAAAATGAGTACGCCGACGATCGCCTGACCATCGGCGCCGGCGCCAACGGCGAGTTCTGGGACGTACGTCTGCAGGGCTCGGTGGAAGGCGACCAGCGCGTCAGCGACGGCTCCAAATTCAATATGAACGGCTCCTACGGCGCGGTGAAAATCTGGAACCAGTGGCTCTCCTTCGGCGAAGTTTCCCAGTGGTGGGGCCCTGGCTACGACGGCAGCCTGATCCGTTCCGACGCCGCACGCCCGGTGGCGGGCTTTATGCTGCAGCGCGCCGATCAATCGCCGTTTGAAACCCCGTGGCTGTCGTGGATCGGCCGCTGGCAATACCAGCTGACCGCCGGCCAGCTGTCACAGTACAGTTCCGTACCACACACCAAACTGATCGGCGCCCGCTTCACCATGATGCCGACCGATTTCCTGGAGCTGGGCGCATCGCGCGTCATGCAGTGGGGTGGGGAAGGCCGGCCACAATCCTGGAGTTCGTTCTGGAAAGGCGTTAGCGGCCGTGATAATGATGATTCCGGCAGAGGTGATGATCCGGGCAACCAGCTCGCCGGCTTCGACTTCAAGCTGAAAATGCAGCCGTTGATCGGCATGCCGGTCAGCCTGTACGGCCAGTTGGTGGGCGAAGATGAGGCAGGCTATCTGCCGTCGCAAAACACCTATCTGCTCGGGTTGGAAGGCCACCCGGAATGGGGCCCGACCACCATCAACTGGTATATCGAAGGGTCAGACACCCGTTCGGATATGAGCCGTAAAAACTATGTGTACAACCACTACGTTTACAAAGGCGGCTATTACCAACAAGGTTATCCGCTGGGCCACGCCATGGGCGGCGACGGCCAGATGTTGTCCGGCCGCGTCGAGTTGGTGTTGGACGACAGCCAGCGTTGGAGCACCCGCCTGGTATACGCCAAGGTGAACCCGCTGAGCCAAAGCATCAACAAGGCATTCCCGAAATCCGATACGCTGAAGGGCATTCAGGTCGGCTGGGGTTACACCTTCCCGTCGCAGGTTAAGTTCGACACCAGCCTGTGGTACACCGACAACGATCACAGCACCGCCGATGACGTTGGCGCGGGCGTCAGCTTCGAAGTGCCGATCAACCTGTAATTTTCTGCAGACGTAAAAAAACCCGCCGCGGCGGGTTTTTTATTGGCTTCAACTCAGGCGCTTAACGCCATTCCTTGAAGCGGTTGATCAGCGCATTGGTCGAGCTGTCGTGGCTGCTGATTTTCTCGCTGCCCGCCAGTTCAGGCAGGATACGGTTAGCCAGCTGTTTGCCCAGCTCCACGCCCCACTGATCGAAGGTGAAGATGTTCAGGATCGCGCCCTGGGTGAAGATCTTGTGCTCGTACAGCGCGATCAGGCTGCCCAGGCTGAACGGCGTGATTTCGCGCAGCAGGATCGAGTTGGTCGGGCGGTTGCCTTCAAACACTTTGAACGGCGCCACATGCTTGACCTGCTCAGGGGTTTTACCCTGCGCCGCGAACTCGGCTTCCACCACTTCCAGCGATTTGCCGAACGCCAGCGCTTCGGTCTGCGCGAAGAAGTTGGACAGCAGTTTGGCGTGATGATCACCCAGCGGGTTGTGGCTGATGGCCGGCGCGATGAAATCGCACGGCACCAGCTTGGTGCCCTGGTGGATCAGCTGGTAGAACGCGTGCTGGCCGTTGGTGCCCGGCTCGCCCCAGATGATAGGGCCGGTCTGGTAATCCACCGGGTTGCCGTTGCGATCGACGTACTTGCCGTTGGACTCCATGTTGCCCTGCTGGAAGTAAGCGGCAAAACGGTGCATGTACTGATCGTACGGCAGAATGGCTTCGGTTTCGGCACCGAAGAAGTTGTTGTACCAGATGCCGATCAGCGCCAGCAGCACCGGCAGGTTTTTCTCCGCCGGCGTCTCGGCGAAGTGCTTATCCATGGCGTGCGCGCCGCTCAGCAGCTGCTCGAAGTTGTCATAACCGATGGACAGCGCGATCGACAGACCGATCGCCGACCACAGGGAGTAACGGCCACCGACCCAGTCCCAGAACTCGAACATGTTGTCGGTATCAATGCCGAACTCAGCCACCGCTTTGCCGTTGGTAGACAGCGCGGCGAAGTGCTTGGCCACGTGCTGTTGATCGACGGCGCTGCTCAGGAACCAGTCGCGCGCGCTGTGGGCGTTGGTCATGGTTTCCTGGGTGGTGAAGGTTTTGGAGGCCACCAGGAACAGCGTGGTTTCCGGGTTCAGCGGCTGCAGCGTTTCGGCGATGTGGGTGCCGTCAACGTTGGAGACGAAGTGCATGTTCAGGTGGTTTTTATACGGGCGCAGCGCTTCGGTCACCATGTAAGGGCCGAGATCCGAACCGCCGATGCCGATGTTCACCACGTCGGTGATCGGCTTGCCGGTGTAGCCTTTCCACTCGCCGCCGATGACGCGCGCGCAGAACTGTTTGATCTTGGCCAATACCGCGTTCACTTCCGGCATCACGTCTTTGCCGTCGACCAGGATCGGGCTGTTGCTGCGGTTGCGCAGGGCTATGTGCAGCACCGCGCGATCTTCGGTGCGGTTGATTTTCTCACCGGCAAACATCGATTTGATGGCGCCGTGCAGATCGGTTTCTTTCGCCAGCGCCTGCAGCTTCTCCAGGGTTTCCTGCGTGATACGGTTCTTGGAATAGTCCACCAACATTTGGTCGTTGAAGGTCGCGGAGAACCTGGAGAAACGATCGCTGTCCTGGGCGAACAGGTCGGCGATCCGTACGTCTTTCATCTGTGCATAATGTTGCTGCAGGGCTTGCCAAGCAGCGGTTTGACTAGGATTGATATTTTTCATAGCAACACTCTTAGGCTTGAGAATAAAAATGACGCGTTTGTCCGATTGTAGCCTGTTCGACTGTGATTATGATCTCTTTTCTTGCGATAGGCGCTAACTGTCAACGCATTGCCGCCTCGTTTCAGCTTTCACTCTATACTTTTGGCTAACGGCCTGTTATCGGGGTTGCCGAATTGTCATCAGGCTGTGTCATCGTTGCTCATTTCGTCATTTGAAAGGGATCTCGCTTATGGAATTATCCGCCCCGCTCATGTTGGTGCTTATCGGTCTGGCGTCGCTGCTGGCGCAGTGGCTGGCCTGGTTGCTGCGCCTGCCGGCCATTTTGCCGCTGTTGCTGTTCGGCATCGTGCTCGGCCCAACGGTGCATCTGGTGCAGCCGGATCTGCTGTTCGGCGATCTGCTGTTTCCGCTGGTGTCACTGTCGGTGGCGATCATCCTGTTCGAGGGGGCGCTGACGCTGCGTTTCGAGGAGATACGCGGCCTCGGCGGCGTGGTGCGCAACCTGGTCACCGTCGGCATGCTGGTCACCTTTCTGGTCATCAGCCTCGCCAGCTGGTGGCTGCTGGATTTCCCGCCGGAGCTGGCGGCGCTGATCGGCGCGGTGACGGTGGTGACCGGGCCGACGGTGATCGCCCCGCTGATGCGCGTGGTGCGGCCGAACGCCAACATTAACCAGGTGCTGCGCTGGGAAGGGATCGTCATCGATCCGGTCGGTGCCATCTTCACCCTGCTGGTGTTCGAGTTCATCGTGCTGAAGCAGAATGCCGAATCTTATACCCACCTGTTTTGGACGCTGGGCGTGACCGCCGCCGTCGGGCTTATCGCCGGCGCGCTGTTCGGCTACCTGCTCGGCCTGGCGCTGCGTCGCGTCTGGCTGCCGCGCTACCTGCAGAACCTGGCGGTGCTGGCTATTATGCTGACCGCCTTCGGCGTGTCCAACGCCATCGCCGACGAGTCCGGCCTGTTGACCGTCACGGTGATGGGCATCTGGCTGGCCAACATGCGCGACGTGGACACCAGCGATATTCTGGCGTTCAAAGAGGAGCTGTCGGCGATCCTGATCTCGGCGCTGTTCATCATTCTGGCGGCGCGGCTCGACATCCAGGCGCTGTGGAACATGGGGTGGCCGCTGCTGCTGCTGCTGCTGGCGGTGCAGTTCATCGCCCGGCCGCTGTGCATCGCGGTGTCGACCTGGCGCTCTTCCCTGCACTGGCGCGATAGGCTGCTGCTGTGCTGGATAGCCCCGCGCGGTATCGTCGCCGCGGCGGTCAGCTCGCTGTTTGCGCTGACGCTGCAGCGCAGCGGTTATCAAGGCGCCGACCGGCTGGTGACCGTAGTGTTCGCCATCATCATCGGCACCGTGGTGCTGCAAAGCCTGACCAGCGGCATGATGGCGCGCTGGCTGCGCGTGCAACAGCAGAAACCGCGCGGCGTGCTGATCGTCGGCGCCAACAGCGTGGCGCGCATGCTGGCGCAGGCGTTGATCAAGCTGAACGTGCCGGTGATCGTCACCGACAGCAGCTGGGAATATTACCGTCAGGCGCGCATGGAAGGCATTCCGGCCTACTATGGCCACGCCTACTCCGAACACGCCGAGAACTATCTCGATCTGAGCAATATCGCCCAGGTGCTGGCGCTGTCGCCGAATCGCCACCAAAACGCGCTGGCGGTTTATCACTTCGGTCACCTCTTCGGCGAGGATCACGTGTTCGCCATCCGTTCGGGGGCGCCGTTGAAAGGACGCGGCGCCAGCGCGGAAAGTTCGCGTTTTCGCCGGCATGAAATTTTATTTAATCAAGAAGCCACCTACGGCCGCCTGAGCAGCCTGCTCGCCAGAGGCGCCACCATCAAGGCGACCAAATTGAACGAAAATTTCGGTTGGCTGGAGTATTTGGAGAAACATCAGGGCGTTATTCCGTTATTCAGCCAAAAGGAAGACGGTTCTCTACAACCGATTGGCGCCGGTTCCACGCCCGCGATGCCCTGTACGCTTATCGCGCTGGTACAAGATGAAAATCCCTCAACGTCTGTACGTTGACAGAATGGCGATAACCGGCTATTCCTAACAGCCTACTTGCGCACCCGGTGCGCAAGCCAGAAGAGGCGCGTCGCCCAGGTAGAGTGTCAGAGGAGCCGTTTCTCCGTTGACGGCACCCGAGGGGGAGCGACGCCGAGGTAGGGTAATGGCCGGCCATTATCGTATCGACTACAGGGGCTGAATCCCCTGGGTTGTCACCAGGGGATCGCCCACAGGGCGATCGACAAGGTGGGGCGCTTCTGGGTGTATCGTAGCCTGACCTCTACGCCTGCCCCCTGTTTACCGCTCTCCCCTTGTGCCAAGGCTATGGAATTACAGTGCCCCCAAACGGGCATCCCTGACACGAGGTTTCTACATGAACCAAGCAGTACCCCAGAATTCCACCGTGGTGGCCAAGTTCGGCGGCACCAGCGTCGCCGACTTTGAAGCCATGAACCGCAGCGCCGACGTCGTGCTGGCCAACCCACAGGTGCGCCTGGTGGTGTTGTCCGCTTCGGCGGGCGTCACCAACCTGTTGGTCGCCCTGGCCGAGGGTTGCGAGGCCGACAAGCGCAACTACCAGCTTGATGAAATTCGCCGCATCCAGTACGCCATCCTCGATCGCCTCACGGCGCCGGCGGTGATCCGCGACGAGATCGACCGCCTGCTGGAAAACATCGCCATGCTGTCGGAGGCCGCGTCGCTGGCCACCTCGACGGCGTTGACCGATGAGCTGGTCAGCCATGGGGAGCTGATGTCCACCCTGCTGTTCGTTGAAATCCTGCGCGCCCGCAACGTGCAGGCCGAATGGTTCGACGTACGTAAAGTGATGCGCACCGACGATCACTTCGGCCGCGCCGTGCCGGACAGCGCCGCGCTCAGCGAACTGGCTCAGGCGCAATTGCTGCCGCGCCTGCAGGAAGCGCTGGTGGTCACCCAGGGCTTTATCGGCAGCGAGCCGAAAGGCCGCACCACCACGCTCGGCCGCGGCGGCAGCGACTATACCGCCGCGCTGCTCGGCGAAGCGCTCGGCGTCGGCCGGGTGGATATCTGGACCGACGTGCCGGGCATCTACACCACCGATCCACGCGTGGTGCCGGCGGCCAAGCGCATCGACAAAATCGGTTTCGAAGAGGCGGCGGAAATGGCCACCTTCGGCGCCAAAGTGCTGCATCCGGCCACCCTGCTGCCGGCGGTGCGCAGCGACATTCCGGTGTTCGTCGGCTCCAGCAAGGATCCGGCGGCCGGCGGCACGCTGGTGTGCAACACCACCGAGAATCCGCCGCTGTTCCGCGCGCTGGCGTTGCGCCGCAAGCAAACGCTGCTGACGCTGCACAGCCTGAACATGCTGCACGCACGCGGTTTCCTGGCCGAGGTGTTCAACATTCTGGCGCGCCACAATATCTCCGTCGATCTGATCACCACCTCGGAAGTCAGCATCGCGCTGACCATGGACACCACCGGCTCCACCTCCGCCGGCGCCAGTCTGCTGACGACTTCGCTGCTGACCGAGCTGTCGTCGCTGTGTCGGGTGGAAGTGGAAGAGAACCTGGCGCTGGTGGCGATCATCGGCAACCAGCTGTCGCGGGCCTGCGGCGTCGGCAAAGAGGTGTTCGGCGTGCTCGATCCGTTCAATATCCGCATGATCTGCTACGGCGCCAGCAGCTATAACCTGTGCTTCCTGGTGCCGGGCGAAGAAGCCGAGCAGGTGGTGCGAGCCCTGCACCACAACCTGTTCGAATAAGTCATTACCCCTGATTGCGGGCGCAGCACGCTGCGCCCCTGCGTCTAAAAAATCCGTTCAAAACCTGCAGGGGTTCAGCATGTTGAACCCGCAATAAAAAACACAACCACACCCACCGTTCTCAATCTGGCTAAGGAAAACCTGCATGCTGGCACTATTCACGCGCTTATTCCCCCTGTGGGCGATACTGCTGTCCGTCGCCGCTTATTACACGCCGACCACCTTTACCGGCATCGGCCCCTACGTCAGCCCGTTGCTGATGCTGATCATGTTCGCCATGGGCGTCACGCTGCGGCTGGATGACTTTAAACGGGTGCTGGCGCGCCCCGGTCCGGTGGCAGCCGGCATCTTCCTGCACTATCTGATCATGCCGCTGGCGGCCTGGATCCTGGCGATGCTGTTCCGCATGCCGCCGGATCTGTCCGCCGGCATGGTGCTGGTGGGCAGCGTGGCCAGCGGCACCGCCTCCAACGTGATGATCTATTTGGCCAAGGGCGACGTGGCGCTGTCGGTGACCATTTCGGCGGTCTCAACGCTGGTGGGCGTGTTCGCCACGCCGCTGTTGACCCGTCTGTACGTCGACGCCGAGATCAGCGTCGATACCATGGGCATGCTGCTGAGCATCCTGCAGATCGTGGTGATCCCGATCGGCCTGGGCCTGATCGTCCACCATACCCTGACCAAGGTGGTGAAGCGCATCGAGCCGCTGCTGCCGGCGCTGTCTATGGTATGCATCCTGGCGATCATCAGCGCGGTGGTGGCGGGCAGTCAAAGCCACATCGCCTCGGTCGGCCTGGTCGTTATCATCGCGGTGATCCTGCACAACGGCATCGGTCTGCTGAGCGGCTACTGGGGCGGTAAACTGTTCGGTTTCGATGAGTCCACCTGCCGCACGCTGGCGATCGAAGTCGGAATGCAGAACTCCGGGCTGGCGGCCACGCTGGGTAAAATTTACTTCTCACCGCTGGCCGCGCTGCCGGGCGCGCTGTTCTCGGTATGGCACAATCTCTCCGGTTCGCTGCTGGCGGGCTATTGGTCCGGCCGCCCTATCAAGAAAAAATAAACCGCCTGTGGGGGACGCAAACATTTGCGTCCCCACTCTGCTCTGCGAAATTTCGTATTTGCCACTGGTCGGATTGTCATAATTCCCTTCATCCCCTATCATCCGTGGAAAATAAAAATTCAGATTCTTCCTATCCATGCCGATAATGTTGGTAACAGGAAGAGACGTTCTACTTTTTTTAATTAATTAAGTCACCAGGGTTGCCCGCCAAAAAATGAGCAGCCTAATTATTATTTAGATCTATACCCACCGTCTTATTTGCTGCGGCAAATCAAGATACCTCGCAATGTGCATGTCGCTCATTATTTCGGGCCGGCCGTCGGCCGCCCGTGGTTAACCTCATGGATTGGGCTGGCTGCCCCGGCGGCCTCTCAGAATGGATTACAATGATAAAAAAAATCACCGCATTGACACTGCTGGTCAGCACGGCCCTTTCCGCCGAAACCTTGCCGGACTCCCATATGATGATGGACATGTCGATGGGGGAATCACGGCGCGCGTTGCAAGACAGCACGCGTGAAGTCAATCATTTGATCGAGCAGCGCCGCTACCAGCAGCTGAAGCAGCAGCGCTTGCTGGCGGAGCCGGAACCGGCCGCGCCCGCACTGCCGCAGTCCGCGCAGTGCCTGCCGATCGCCGGCGTTTATCTGCAGGGCATTACCCTGCTCTCGCCGGGCGATTTATCTGCGCTGAGCGCGCTGCCGGAAAACTGCATCAGCAGTAACGATATCAATCGCCTGACCCGCGAATTAACGCGTCTTTATGTGCAAAAAGGGTATATCACCGCGCGCGTGCAAATTGTTCGCCCTAATTCACAGGGGGAATTGGGGCTAAGCGTGACGGAAGGATTTATCGAAAAAATAGAAGGCGGCGATCGCTGGGTCAATAGCCGGTTATTATTTCCGGGCCTGGAAGGCAAGCCGTTGAAATTAACCGAACTCGACCAGGGATTGGATCAGGCCAATCGTTTGCAATCGAATACCACCAAGCTGGATATATTACCCGGCCGCCAGGTCGGCGGCTCGGTAATTCGTTTACGCAATCAACACGCCAAACCCTGGTTGATTACCGCCGGTACGGATAATTACGGCCAGAAAAGTACCGGCCAGTGGCTGGCGCGCGCCACCGCCACGCTGGACAGCCCGTTCGGCCTGTCGGACTTCGTCAGCCTGAACGCCAACAGCACGCTGGAAAACCCGGCTCACCGCTACAGTCGCGCCTATACCCTGCTCTACTCGCTGCCGTACGGCGCCTTCACCTTTAGCGGGTTCGCCAGCTTCTCGTCCTATGAGAACCACCAGCAGCTGCAGCACAACGTGGTCAAACTGCACGGCCAGACCCAACAGTACGGGCTGCGCAGCGACTACGTGTTTTATCGCGATCACGATCAGATAGACAGCCTGAGCGGCCAGCTGACCTATAAGCGCATCGACAACTACTTCGAAAGCGTGCGTCTTGAGGTCAGCAGCCCAACGCTGACCCTGGCCGAACTGAGCGCCAGCCACCTGCAAATTCTGCCCAATGGCGTGTTCAGCGCCAACCTCAGCGTCGAGCAGGGGATGCCGTGGCTGGGGGCCGGCCGCCACCCGAGTTCGGTGCACCTCGACAGCCAGTTCACCAAGGGCAAGCTGTTCGCCAACCTCAGCCAGCGCCTCAGGCTGGGCGACGCCACCTATCAGCTCAACAACCTGTTCTACGGTCAATACAGCCGTGACCCGCTGCCCGGCGTGGAGTGGCTGAGCCTCACCGATCGCAGCGCCGTACGCGGCTTCAGCCGCAGCACCCAGTCCGGCGACAACGGCTGGTATCTGCAAAATACGCTGTCTCGCAGTTTCAATCTGGGCGCCACCACGCTGACGCCGCGCCTCGGCGCCGACGTCGGCCGCATTCTGCCGCGTCAGGACAACTCAGGCTGGCGCAGCAGCGCCGGTATAAGCACCGGTGCCACATTGCGTTATCAGCGAGCGCTGGTCGATCTCGAAGTCAGCCGCGGCTGGATTTTGTCTAACCACGCCACGCCGGAAGATCCCGTTCAGGTGTTGGCCCGCTTTTCTTACACCTTTTAATCAACAGTTTTGCAGGACCCCACGGCAATATACGGAGATACATGGATGAAAAATAATAACTTCAGACTTTCGGCGGCAGGCAAACTGGCCGCCGCGCTGGCGATTATTCTCGCCGCTTCCACCGGCGCCTACGCCGCAGAGATCGTTGCGGCCAACGGCGCCAACGGCCCCGGCGTCTCCACCGCTGCCACCGGCGCGCAGGTGGTCGATATCGTCGCGCCGAACGGCAACGGGCTGTCGCACAACCAATATCAGGACTTCAACGTCAACCAGCCCGGCGCGGTGCTGAACAACTCCCGCGAGGCGGGACTGTCGCAGCTGGCCGGCCAACTGGGCGCCAACCCCAATCTGGGCGGGCATGAAGCCAGCGTGATCCTCAACGAGGTGATCGGCCGTAACCCGTCGCTGCTGCATGGCCAGCAAGAGATCTTCGGCATGGCGGCCGACTACGTGCTGGCCAACCCGAACGGCATCAGCTGTCAGGGCTGCGGGTTCATCAATACCAGCCACTCCTCACTGGTGGTCGGCAACCCGCTGGTGGAAAACGGCGTGCTGCAGGGTTACAGCACCTTCGGCAACCGCAACACCCTGAGCCTCAATGGTACCCTGAACGCTGGCGGCGTACTGGATCTGATCGCACCGAAGATCGACAGCCGCGGCGAAGTGATCGTGCAAGATTTCAAGCATTCGGATGGTAACGTGACCTCGGCGACGATCAACGCCATCAGCGGTCTTAACCGGGTAGCGCGCGACGGCACGGTGCAGGCCAGCCAACAGATGCCGACCGCGCTGGACAGCTACTACCTCGGCAGCATGCAGGCCGGGCGCATCAACATCATCAACACCGCGCAGGGCAGCGGCGTGAAGCTGGCCGGCTCGTTGAACGCCGGCGATGAACTCAAGGTGAAAGCCTATGATATCCGCAGCGAAAGCCGCGTCGACGACGCCAGCAGCAACAAAAACGGCGGCGATAACTATCAAAATTACCGTGGCGGCATCTACGTCAACGACCGCAGCAGCAGCCAGAAGCTGACCCGCACCGAGCTGAAGGGCAAGAACATCAGCCTGGTGGCGGATAATCATGCGCACCTCACCGCCACCGATATCCGCGGCGAAGACATTACGCTGCAGGGCGGCAAACTGACGCTCGACGGCCAGCAGTTGAAGCAGACGCAAGGCCATACCGACGATCGCTGGTTCTACTCCTGGCAATACGACGTTACCCGCGAACGCGAGCAGCTGCAGCAGGCGGGCAGCACCGTCGCCGCCAGCGGCAGCGCCAAACTCATCAGCACCCAGGAAGACGTGAAGCTGCTGGGCGCCAATGTCAGCGCCGACCGCGCGCTGAGCGTCAAAGCGGCGCGCGACGTACACCTTGCCGGGCTGGTGGAGAAGGATAAATCCAGCGAGCGCGGCTACCAGCGCAACCACACCTCCAGCCTGCGCACCGGCAGATGGAGCAGCAGCGACGAAAGCGAAAGCCTGAAGGCCAGCGAACTGCGCAGCGAGGGTAAGGGCCAGGACAAGGGTAAACTGACGCTGGAAGCCGGCCGTAACGTTGCGACCCAGGGCGCCAGGCTGCATGCCAACAACGATCTGACTATCGACGCGAAAGACCAGATTCAGATCGGGGTGCAGAAAACCGCCAACGCCAAAGCGGTGCGTGATGACAAAACCTCCTGGGGCGGCATCGGCGGCGGCGACAACAAAAACAACAGCAATCGCCGCGAGATCAGCCACGCCTCCGAATTGACCAGCGGCGGCACCCTGCGCCTGAACGGCCAGCAAGGCGTCACCATTACCGGCAGCAAGGCGCGCGGCCAGACAGGCGGCGAAGTCACCACCACCCACGGCGGCCTGCGCATCGACAACGCGCTGAGCACCACCGTGGACAAAATCGACGCGCGCACCGGCACCGCCTTCAACATCACCAGCAGTTCGCACAAGGCCGACAACAGCTACCAGAGCAGCACCGCCAGCGAGCTGAAGTCCGACACCAACCTGACGCTAGTCAGCCGCAAGGATGCTGACGTGATCGGCAGCCAGGTCGCCAGCGGCGGTGAGCTGAGCGTCGAGTCGAAGACCGGCAACATCAACGTCAAGGCCGCCGAGCGGCAGCAGAAAATCGACGAGCAGAAGACCGCGCTCACCGTTAACGGCTACGCCAAAGAAGCCGGTGACAAGCAGTACCGTGCCGGTTTGCGCATCGAGCACACCAGCGACAGCGAGAAAACCACCCGCACCGAGAACAGCGCCTCAGGCCTCAGCGGCGGCAGCGTGAAGCTCAAGGCGAAGCAGGACGTGACCTTCAGCGGTTCTCAATTGGTGGCCGACAAAGGCGACGCCAGCGTCAGCGGCAACAAGGTTTCGTTCCTGGCGGCCGACGACAAAACGACCTCAAACACCGAGCAAACCAAGATCGGCGGCGGTTTCTATTACACCGGCGGCATCGACAAACTCGGCAGCGGCGTGGAAGCCGGCTACGAGAACAGCAAAACCCAGACGCAAAGCAGCAAGGCGGTCACGTCCGGCAGCGACGTCAAAGGCAACCTGACGATCAACGCCCGCGACAAGCTGACCCAGCAAGGCGCGCAGCACAGCGTCGGCGGCACCTATCAAGAGAACGCCGCCGGTGTCGATCACCTGGCGGCCACCAACAGCAACAGCAGCACCACCCACAAGACCGACGTCGGCGTGAATATCGGCGCCAACGTCGATTACAGCGCCGTCACACGTCCGGTCGAGCGTGCGGTCGGCAAAGCGGCCAAGCTGGACGCCACCGGCGTCATCAATGATATCGGCGGCATCGGCGCGCCTAACGTCGGCCTCGATATCGGCGCACAGGGCGGCAGCAGCGAAAAACACAGCAGCAGCTCGCAGGCGGTGGTCAGCTCGGTGAAAGCCGGCAGCATCGACATCAATGCCAAAGGCGAAGTGCGCGATCAGGGCACGCAGTACCAGGCGAGCAAAGGCGCGGTCAACCTGACGGCGGATAGCCACCACAGCGAAGCCGCGGCAAACCGTCAGGACGAGCAGAGCCGCGAGACCCGCGGCAGCGCCGGCGTGCGCGTCTACACCACCACCGGCAGCGATCTGACCGTGGACGCCAAGGGCGAAGGCGGCACCCAGCGCAGCAACAGCAGCGCCAGCCAGGCGGTGACCGGCTCGATCGACGCGGCCAACGGCATCAACGTCAACGTGAAAAAAGACGCGGTCTATCAGGGTACCGCGCTGAACGGCGGCAGCGGTAAAACCGCCGTCAACGCCGGCGGCGATATCCGCTTCGATCAGGCCAGCGACAAACAGAGCGAGAACCACAGCGGCTTTAACGTCAAAGCGTCCGCCAAAGGTGGCTTCACCGCCGACAGCAAAAACTTCGGCGCCGGTTTCGGCGGCGGCACCAACAACGGTGAAAGCAGCAGCAGCACGGCGCAGGTCGGCAACGTCAGCGGCCAGGGCGTGGAGCTGAAGGCGGGCCGCGATCTGACGCTGCAGGGCACCAACGTCAAGAGCCAGGGCGACGTCAGCCTGAACGCGGGCAACAAGGTCGCGCTGCAGGCGGCGGAATCGACCCAAACGCGTAAGGAAAGCAAACTGTCCGGCAATATCGATCTGGGCGCCGGCAGCAGCGACAGCAAGGAAAAAACCGGCGGCAGCCTCTCCGCCGGCGGCGCCTTCGACATCGCCAAGGTCAATGAGTCCGCGACCGAGCGCCAGGGTGCCACTATCGCCTCAGACGGCAAGGTCACCCTGTCCGCCAACGGCAAAGGCGATGACGCGCTGCATCTGCAGGGGGCCAAAGTCAGCGGCGGCAGCGCCGCGCTCGAAGCGAAAAACGGCGGCATCCTGCTGGAATCCGCCAAGAACGAGCAGCATAAGGACAACTGGAATCTGGGTATCAAAGCCAACGCCAGAGGCGGCCAAACCTTCAACAAGGACGCCGGCGGCAAAGTCGATCCGAACACCGGCAAAGACACCCACACGCTGAGTGCCGGTCTGAAAGTCGGCGTGGAGCAGCAGGATAAAACCACCCACGCCAACACCGGCATCACCGCAGGCGACGTGGCGCTCAACAGCGGCAAAGACACCCGCCTTGCCGGCGCACGCGTCGACGCCGACAGCGTACAGGGCAAGGTGGGCGGCGATCTGCGCGTTGAAAGCCGCAAAGACGTCGAGACAGGCGTGAAGGTGGATGTGGATGCCGGTCTGAGCCACAGCAACGATCCGGGCAGCAGCATCACCTCCAAGCTGTCGAAGGTCGGCACGCCGCGCTACGCCGGTAAAGTGAAAGAGAAACTGGAAGCCGGGGTGAACAAAGTGGCCGACGCCACCACCGACAAGTACAACAGCGTAGCGCGTCGCCTCGATCCGCAGCAGGATACCACCGGTGCAGTCAGCTTCAGCAAGGCTGACGGCAAAGTCACGCTGCCGGAAACGCTGGCCGGCGAAAAACCGCAGGGCCCGCTGTGGGATCGCGGCGCACGCACCGTCGGCGGCGCGGTGAAAGACAGCATCACCGGGCCGGCGGGTCGCCAGGGGCAGCTCAAGGTCAATGCCGACGTGGTGAACAACAATGCGGTCGGTGAGCAATCGGCGATTGCCGGTAAGCACGGCGTGGCGCTGCAGGTCGGCGGCCAAACCCAACTGACCGGCGGCGAAATCCGCAGCCAGCAGGGCAAGGTGGAACTGGGCGGTAGCCAGGTCAGCCAGCAGGACGTCAGCGGCCAGCGTTATCAGGGCGGCGGCCGCGTCGATGCGGCGGCCACGGTAGGTGGACTGTTAGGCGGCGCGGCGAAGCAAAGCGTCGACGGCAACGTGCCGTTCGCCAGCGGCCATGCCTCAACTCAGCAGGCGGACGCCAAAGCCGGCGTATTCAGCGGCAAATAACGCACTCCCCTACGCAACGCCCCCGGAAAACCGGGGGCGTTTTTTTTACAGCGTGCTTGGGGTGTCTTCCCAGTCGCGATCGTCGTCTTTCGCATCCTGATCCAACACGTTGTAGGCCACGGCGCAAAACAGCGAGTTCAGGCGCTTCATGTCCCCCAACAATCCCAAATGCAGCGAACTGGTCTCGATGCTCTGCACGTTTTGCTGATGCAGGCGATCGACGTGCGCATGCGCGTAGCGGCGATCCAGAATGCGGAAGCGGTGCTTGGAACGACGCAGGCGTTTGGCGCTGGTGACGTCGCCGGACAGGAACACCGACAGCCCCAGACGCAGGTTGCCGATCAGCCGTTCGTGCAGCCCGTCCAGCTCCGCCAACCCTTCCGCCGAGAAGGCGCGGCGCGCGGCGTGCGATTTGGCGCCCACGTCGCCGGCCATGCGCTCGATGATGTCGCCCGCCTGTTCCAGGTTGAGCGCCATTTCGATGATCTCTGCCCAACGACGCGAATCTTCCTCGCCCAGATCTTCCTTCTGGATCTGCGCCAGATACAGCTTGATGGCGGTGTACAGCACGTCGACGTCATCGTCGAGTCGCCGCACCTCTTTATCCACGCCTTGCTTACCGTGCAACACTTCGCGCTGCAGGATCATCATGTGTTCCACCACGTCGCCCATGCGCAGCGTTTCGCGCGCCGCGTTGGCCAGCGCCAGCGTCGGCGTATCCAGTGCGCTGGCGTCCAGATGACGCGGCCGCATGCGCGGGTCGTCGGCCGCCACGTCGACGATCAGCCGTTCGCACAGCGTCGCCATCGGCCCGGCCAACGGGATCATCACCAGACAACGGATCAGGTTGTAGAACACGTGGAAATAGATCACCAGCTCTTCGCTGCCACCCGGCAGCTGAGCCATCACATCCGCCAGATAGGAGACGAACGGCAACACCAGTATGCAGCCCACCAGCTTGAACAGCAGGCTGCCGAGCGCCACGCGCCGCCCGGCGGCGTTCTGGCCGCTGGCGTTGATCATCGCCAGCAGGCCGCTGCCGAGGTTGGCGCCGATCACCAGACAGAGCGCCACCTTCAGCGAAATCACGCCGGTGGCGGTCAGGGTGGCGGTCAGCAACACCGCCGCCAGGCTGGAATAGCTGACGATGGCGAACAGCGCGCCGGTCAGGGCGTCGAGCATCACGTCGCCGGTCAGCGACGAGAACAACACTTTCACCCCGGCCGCCTGGGTGATCGGCGTGGCGGCGGCCACGATCAGCTCGAGCGCCAGCACGATCAGCCCCAGACCGATCAAGACGCGCCCGATCTGGCCGATCCGCATCTGCTTGCGGCTGAGGAACAGGAATACCCCAACCAGGATCAGCAGCGGCGACAGCCAGGACAGATCGAAGGTCAACACGCGCGCCATCAGCGCGGTGCCGACGTCGGCGCCGAGCATGATCACCAGCGCAGGCGCCAGCCCCACCAGCCCTTGCGCGACGAAAGAGGTCACCAGCAGCGCCGTGGCGTTGCTGCTTTGCACCAGCGCGGTCACGCCGATGCCGGAAACGAACGCCAACGGCTTTTTCTCAACGCTGTCGCTCAAAACGCGCCGCAGATTGGCGCCGTAAACCCGCATGATCCCGGTGCGCACGATGTGGGTTCCCCACACCAATAGCGCCACGGACGAAAGCAGGTGAAGAAGGGTCAGCACGGAAGATACGCTCCATTAACGCCCGGCCAAAGGAGGCTGGTACCCGATGCCTGTCAGGCGCTGCGGATGGGCGGAACGGTGCTGTTCGCCCCAGCCGCAGCCGGTAGGCTAAAGATGACGGGTACAGCGCGCGGTCCCGCCTGCCGGGCGTGGGTCTGGCAGGACAGCGGGCGGGGGCAGACCGCAGAAGAGAAGGGTTAAGGCGGCGGTGGGAGAGCCCCGGTGCCGCGCTGCGAAGTCATGCAACTTCCCGCAATACAACAGGTTCCAAGTGTAGCCCAATTTCCGCGCCGTCGGGCCGCAGATCGGCCACCGAACGGTTGAGCACGTCAACCAGCAACTCTACCTCGCGAACCTGAATCCGATAGCGTACCACATTCCCGAGCAAACTGTGACCAAGGATCACCCCGCCGATCCCCTGTCCGGCCGGCAACAGGCCGATAGACTCTGGGCGGATCGCCACCTTGCCGGCATAGCTGCGCCCGGTCAGCCGGCCGGCCTGTTCGGCGCTCAGCAGGTTATAGTTGCCGATAAAACCGGCGGCGAAGGCGTCCGCCGGCTGGGTATACAAGGTTTCCGCATCGCCGCTCTGTACGATCTGCCCCTTGTTCATCAGGACGATGCGATCCGACAGGGTCAGCGCCTCTTCCTGATCGTGGGTGACGAAGATCGCCGTCAGGTTCAGCTCGCGCTGAATGCGCCGGATCTGCTCACGCAGATGTTTGCGGATGCGTGCATCCAGCGCCGACAGCGGTTCGTCGAGCAGCAGCAGACGCGGGCGCGTGACCAGCGATCGTGCCAGCGCCACGCGCTGACACTGGCCGCCCGACAGCTGGTGCGGATAGCGCTTCGCCAGATCGCTCAGCTCCACCAGCGCCAGCACCTCCTGCACCCGCTGGCCGATCTGCCCGGCCGCCAGCTTCTGCATTTTCAGGCCGAAGGCCACGTTGCCTTCCACCGTCATATTGGGAAACAGCGCATAGCTTTGGAACACCATGCCGATGCCGCGCTTTTGCGGCGCCAGCGGCACCAGATCCTGGCCCTGCAGTAAAATTTGCCCGCTGTCGACCGGAGTCAGGCCGGCCAGACAGCGCAATAGCGTCGACTTGCCGCAGCCGCTTGGCCCGAGCAGGGTGACGAACTCCCCCTCTTCGGCAGTGAAATCGATATCCTGAAACACCTGGGTCTGGCCATAGTGTTTGTTCAGGCGGGTGACGTTGAGATAAGCCATCGGGTTAACCCTTGTTTTTATTCAGCAGGTTCGCCAGCCAGGTGACGAGCAGCACCACGGCGAAATAAGAGATGACCAGCGCGCTGGTGAAATGCCCGCTGCCGTTGCGCATATTGAACAGATAGACCTGCAGCGTTTCATACTGGCTGCCCACCAGCAGGTTGGCGAACACGAACTCGCCGATCAGGAACGAGAACGACAGCAACACGGCGATCGTTCCGCCCTTGCGCAAATTTGGCAGCACCACCCACAGCGCCGCCCGCCAGGTACTGGCGCCGAGCAGGTGCGCGGCGTCCATCAGATCGCGCAGGTTGATCGCCTGCATGTTGTTGCTGATGGCGCGGTAGATAAACGGCAGCGCGATGGTGAAATAGCAGCCCACCAAAATCCAGGGGGTGCCGAGCAGCGGCAGCGGATCGGCGGCGAACAGTTGCATCAGCCCCACCGCCGACACCACCGGCGGCACGGCGAACGGCAGCAAAATCAGCACGTTCATCACCGCGTCCAGCTTGGGGAAGTAGTAAGCGATCACAAACATCGCCGGCAGGATCACCACCACCGACAGCAACAGCGTGCCGAAGCAGATCAGCAGCGAGTGCCACAGCGCCTGCAAAAAACGCGGGTCGCTCCACAGCGCCGTCAGCCACTTCAGAGTAAAACCGTCCGGCAAAATGGTGGCGCCCCACTGGGTAGCCAGCGCGTAAATCAGCGTCGCCGCCAGCGGCAGCAACAGGATCAACAGCAGCAGGCCGGTCACCGTGCGGTGGTACAAGCGTTCAACACGCGACATGAGCATTCTCCAGCCGGTTATGAGCGCGCATTGAGGTAGCTCCTGCGCAGCATCCATTGGTGGATCACCGTGATAAACGCCATCATCACCACCAGCAGCATCGCCAGCGCGCTGGCCAGGTTCGGATCGAGGGAGATGTCCCCCGCCACCAACGCCGAGATGCGGATCGGGATCACGTTGAAGTTGCCGGTGGTCAGCGCGTACACCGTGGCGTAGGCGCCCAGCGCGTTGGCCAGCAGGATGACGAAGGTGCCCATCAGCGCCGGCGCCAACACCGGCAGGCCGATATGCCGCCAGTAGCGCCAGGGGCCGGCGCCGAGCAGCGCCGCCGATTCGCGCCAGTCGGCACGCAGCGCGTCAAATGCCGGATACAGCAGCAGCACCCCGAGCGGGATCTGGAAGTAGGTATACAGCACGATCAGGCCGCTCTTCGAATAGAGGTTGAAGCTCTCCATCAGACCGTATTTGCGCAGCAGCAACGTCAGGCAACCGTTCAGCCCCAGCAGTATGACGAAGGCGAACGCCAGCGGCACCCCGGCGAAGTTGCTGGTCATGTTGGTGAACGACATTACGAAGTCATGAAACCGCGTCTGGCCTAGCTGACGCAGTGAGTAACTGCCAACTAATGCGATCAGCAAGCCGTAGACGCTCGACCATAGCGAGATCTCCAGCGAGAACTGAAACGCCTGCAGGTAGAACGGCGAGGTGAGGATATCGACATAGTTGCCCCACCCCCAGCCGCTGGTCTCGCTGAAAAAGCTGTGAACGGCGATCCACACCAGCGGGGCGATCTGAAACGCGCCGAACAGCACGATAAACGGCAGCAGGCACAGCGCGGCGATCCATTTGGTTTTGCTGTTCATCGCGCATCCTGCGCCAGCAGCGCCCGGCAGTGCGGCTTGTCGTGCGGCGCCTGCAACAGATCGCAGATCGTGCCACACAGCTCGGTTTGCTGCGGATCGGCGTCATCCAGGCTGAAGCCCGCGCCGAATACGAACAGCGGTACCTGGCGCTCTTCCGGCAATACGCCGCCGTGGCTGCGATCGTCGTTCATGCCGTGGTCGGCGGTAACCAGCACCTGATAACCGGCCGCCAGCCAATCGGGCAGATAGCGCGACAGCGAGCCGTCGGCGCGCCGCGCCGCGTTGCGGTACTGCGGCGAAGAGAGGCCAAAGCGGTGGCCGGCGTCATCGATGTTCATCGGATGGATCAACAGAAAGTCTGGCTGATAACGCAGACGCAGGTTTTCGGCGTCGTCAAACAGATGGCTGTCGGGATAACCGTCGTCGTAATAGAAATGCCCGTGTTGAATCGGCAGCTCGGGGGCATCGGTATGGCGGTCGCGCGCGGCGTCGAACGGCGTGCGGTTATACAATTCGCTGAACCAGTGGTAAGCGGCGGCGGCGGTGGTCAGCCCGGCGGCGCGCGCGTAATGAAACACACTTTGTTGATGAGAAAGGCGCGAGACGTGATTGTGCACCACGCCGCTCTCCACCGGCGTGACGCCGGTGAGGATGCATTCATACAGCGGCCGGGAGAGCGAGGGCAACTCGCTCTCCAGCAGGTACAACCGCCCGCGTCCCGCCGCGCATTCGGCCTGCAGATAACCCATGGCGTCGTGCGCCACCCGGTAGTTGAGGCCGTCCAGCAGCACGAGGATCGTTTTCATGGTGCGTTAACTCACTGCTGCATAAACATAATGACGTTTTCCTGCCACAGGCGCGGCAGCGCTTTGGCGCTCTGTTCCCAGGCTGCCGGATCGGCGATCGGGTGCGCGTTCTTGTACTGCTCGGCCGGCAGCAGCTTGGCTTTGACGTCGTCCGGCAGCGTCAGATGCTCGGCGCGGATCGGGCGGGCATAGCCGCGCGCCAGGTTGATCTGACCGGCGTCGGAGAAGATGTATTCGCGCGCCAGCTTGGCGGCATTCGGGTGCTTGGCGTATTTGTTGATGATGGTGGTGTAGCCGGAAGTGATCGAACCGTCCGACGGGATCAGCACTTCAAAGCGGGTTTTGTCGATCTGATCGCGGTAGTTCAGACCGTTGAAGTCCCATACCACGCCGACCTGCACTTCCCCCTTCTCCAGCGACGCGATCACCGGGTTACTCAGGCTCAGGCGGCCGGCCTTGGCCAGCTTGCCGAAGAACTCCAGGCCCGGCTTGAGGTTTTTCTCGTTGCCGCCCATGGCGTAAGTGGCCGCCAGCACGCCGCTGGCCGCCTGCGAAGCGGTGCCGACGTCGCCGATGGTGACCTGATAGCTGCCCTTCAGCAGATCGGCCCAGCTGTGCGGGATGTCTTTCACCTGTTGCTTGTTAATGATGAAGGCGATGGTGCCGGTGTAAGCCAGCGCCCAGTGGCCATCTTTGTCTTTCGCCCAATCTGGCACCTGATCCCAGGTGGAGGGTTTGTACGGCTGCGTCACGCCCTTCTGCACCGCCACCGGGCCGAAGGCCGCGCCGACGTCACCGATGTCCGCCGTGGCGTTGTTCTTTTCCGCATCGAATTTGGCGATCTCCTGCGCAGAGCTCATGTCGGTATCGACATGCTTCAGGCCGTATTTGCTCAACAGATCTTGCCAGGTGCCTTTCCAGTTGGCCCAGCTGTCCGGCATGCCGACGCTGTTGACTTCGCCTTCTTTTTTAGCGGCCTGCTCCAGCGCCGCCAGATCGGTATCCGCGGCCCAGCTCATCTGGCTGGATAACACGATGGCACTGGTTAACACAGAAGCGCACAAACGTTTCATAACTGATGCTCCAGGTGGTAGTGTGGGGATGGCTGGACTAGTCCAGCAAGGGCCAAACCAATCTAACGGACGAATGTGATAATTATATGTCAGCTTAAAAAAGCGACAGTTTTATCACCCATTGCAACGGCGAAAACGCGACGCTGGTCTACCTTAAAGGCCAAACGCACTGAAACGGGACACCCGCTGTATGAGTGAAGCACCGACGACCGTCGCCACCATCTGCCAAACGCTGCACGCCCGCATCACCGCCGGCGAGTTCGCCGTGGGCGGCAAGCTGCCCTCCGAGCGAGCCCTGAGCGAACAGTTCGCCACCACCCGCATTACCCTGCAGGAGGCGCTCGGCCAATTGGAGGCGCAGGGCGTCATTTACCGTCAGGTGCGGCGCGGTTGGTTTATCTCGCCGCCACGTCTGATCTATAACCCGTTGCAGCGCAGCCATTTTCACGCCATGGCGCAGCAACAGGGGCGCGCCGCCCATACCGAAGCGATAGACAGTGCGCTCGTCACGCTCGACGCGCCGCTGGCCGGCCGCCTGGCGCTGCCCTCCGGCGCCGAGGCCTATCGCATTCGCCGGCTGCGCTACATCGACGGGCGTGCGGTGCTGTACTGCGAGCACTACCTCAATCCGGCCTATTTCCCCGGTATTCTGGACGAAGATCTGACTCAGTCGCTGACCGCGCTGTACGCCGCACGCTACGGCATTCACTACGGCCGGGTACGTTTCGACATGCTGCCCACCCTGCTGCCGCAACAGGCCGCCGCCATGCTGAAGGTGACCTACGGCAGCCCGGCGCTGTTCATTACGCGGGTGAACCGCGATCAGCACGACAGAGTGATCGATTGCGACCTGGAGTATTGGCGTTACGACGCGCTGCACATCGACGTGGAAGCGCTGTAAATGACAAGGGCGCATCGCTGCGCCCTTGAAGAGGAAAATCAGTCGGCGTCGTAGCCGAGGTTTGGCGCCAGCCAGCGTTCTACCTCGCTCACGCTCATCCCTTTACGCGCCGCGTAGTCTTCCACCTGATCGCGCTGGATCTGCGCCACCGCGAAATACTTGCTCTCAGGATGGCTGAAGTACCAGCCGGACACCGCCGCTCCCGGCCACATGGCGAAGGACTCCGTCAGCGCCATACCGGTGTGGCGGTTGACGTCCAGCAGCTGCCAGATGGTCGCTTTCTCGGTGTGCTCCGGGCAGGCCGGGTAGCCCGGCGCCGGCCGGATGCCCTGATAGTTTTCGCGGATCAGCTCCTCGTTGCTCAGATTCTCGTCAGCGGCATAGCCCCAGTGCAGCTTGCGCACCTGTTCGTGCAGGTATTCGGCGAAGGCCTCCGCCAAACGATCCGCCAGCGCCTTGACCATGATTTTGTTGTAATCGTCGTGCTGTGCGTCGTACGCCGCCGCCAGCGCGTCCTCCTCCAGCCCGCCGGTTACCGCGAAGGCGCCGAAGTAGTCGGCCTTGCCGCTGCTTTTCGGTGCCACGAAGTCCGCCAGGCAGTAGTTTGGGAAGTCGGTTTTTTCTGTCTGCTGGCGCAGATGGCGGCTTACCGCCAGCACCTCGCCGCGCTGTTCGTCGCGGTACACTTCCACATCGTCGCCGACGCGGTTGGCCGGGAACAGGCCGTAAACGCCGCGCGGGTTGAGGCTGCGCTCGGCGGCCAGCCGATCCAGCATCTGATTGGCGTCATGGAACAGGCGTTTAGCCTCTTCCCCCACCACCTCATCCTCCAGGATGCGCGGATATTTGCCCGCCAGCGACCAGGTCATGAAGAACGGCGTCCAGTCGATATAGTGGCGCAGCGTCTCGATGCCGACCGCCACCGGGAACACACCCAATTGCCGTGGCGCCGGCGGCTGATAATCGGCCCAATCCAGCGCCATGGCGTTGGCGCGCGCCTTCTGCAGATCGACCGGCGGCGTGCGCGGTTTTTTGCGCGCGTGCTGAATGCGCACCGTTTCGTACTCTTTGCGAGTGCGCGCCACAAACTCGTCGCGCTGGGTGGCGGACAGCAGTGCCGACACCACGCCCACGGTGCGCGAGGCGTTCTGCACGTAGGTGGTCGGGCCGCTGTAGTTCTGTTCAATTTTCACCGCGGTGTGCGCCTTGGAGGTGGTGGCGCCGCCGATCAACAGCGGCAGGGTAAAGCCCTGGCGCTCCATCTCTTTGGCCACGTTGACCATCTCGTCCAGCGACGGCGTGATCAGCCCCGACAGGCCGATGATGTCCACCTTCTCTTCGCGCGCGGTGCGCAGGATTTTCTCCGTCGGCACCATCACGCCCAAATCGACGATTTCATAGTTGTTGCACTGCAGCACCACCCCGACGATGTTCTTGCCGATGTCGTGCACGTCGCCCTTCACCGTCGCCAGCAGGATTTTCCCTGCGGAGGTGCCCTGCTGCTTGCTGGCTTCGATGTACGGTTCCAGGTAAGCCACCGCCTGCTTCATCACGCGGGCGGATTTCACCACCTGCGGCAAGAACATCTTGCCCTCGCCGAACAGGTCGCCGACCACGTTCATCCCCGCCATCAGCGGCCCTTCGATCACTTCGATCGGGCGTTCGGCCTGCTGCCGCGCTTCTTCGGTATCCAGCTCGATAAACTCGGTGATGCCCTTCACCAGCGAATACTCCAGCCGCTTTTCCACCGGCCAGCCGCGCCACTCCGCCTGCTGCACCGCCGCTTCGCCGTCTTTGCTGCCGCGGTACTTTTCCGCCAGCTCCAGCAGGCGTTCGGTGCCGTCCTCGCGGCGGTTGAGGATCACGTCTTCTACCGCCTCGCGCAGCTCGCCAGGCAGATCGTCATAAATCGCCAGCTGCCCGGCGTTGACGATGCCCATGTCCATGCCGTTGCGAATGGCGTGATACAGGAACACCGCGTGGATCGCCTCGCGCACCGGATCGTTGCCGCGGAACGAGAACGACACGTTGGACACCCCGCCGGAGATCATCGCGTGCGGCAGGTGGGTTTTGATGTCGGCGCAGGCTTCGATAAAGTCGACGGCGTAGTTGTTGTGCTCTTCGATGCCGGTGGCGACGGCGAAGATGTTCGGGTCGAAAATGATGTCTTCCGGCGGGAAGCCGACGCGTTCGGTCAAAATTTTATAGGCGCGGCGGCAAATCTCGAACTTGCGCTCGCGGGTATCCGCCTGGCCCACTTCGTCGAACGCCATCACCACCACCGCGGCGCCGTAGCGGCGCACCAGCCTGGCGTGGTGGATAAAGGCCTCTTCGCCCTCCTTCATCGAGATCGAGTTGACGATGCCCTTGCCCTGAATGCACTTCAGACCTTTCTCGATAACGGACCATTTGGAGGAGTCGATCATGATCGGCACCCGAGCGATATCCGGCTCGCCGGCGATCAGATTGAGGAAGCGCACCATCGCCGCCTCGGCGTCGAGCATCCCCTCGTCCATGTTGATGTCGATGATCTGCGCGCCGCTCTCCACCTGCTGGCGCGCCACGTCGAGCGCTTCGTTATATTTCTCTTCTTTGATCAGGCGTTTGAAACGCGCCGAGCCGGTGACGTTGGTGCGCTCGCCGACATTGACGAACAGGGTGTTGGCGTCGATGGTCAACGGCTCAAGACCGGCCAGACGGCAGGCGACCGGGATCTCCGGCAGCCGGCGCGGCGGCACGCCCTCAACCGCCTTGGCCATCGCGGCGATGTGTTCCGGCGTGGTGCCGCAGCAGCCGCCGATGATATTGAGGAAGCCGGCCTGCGCCCACTCCCCGACCTGGCGCGCCATCTCGGCCGCATCCAGATCGTACTCGCCGAAGGCGTTCGGCAAACCGGCGTTCGGGTGCGCGGTGACGTAGGTCTCCGAGATGCGCGCCAGCTCGGCGACGTACTGACGCAGTTCATCCGGCCCCAGGGCACAGTTCAGGCCGAAGGTCAGCGGCTTGACGTGACGCAGCGAGTTGTAAAACGCCTCGGTGGTTTGGCCGGACAGGGTGCGGCCGGAAGCGTCGGTGATGGTGCCGGAGATCATGATCGGCAGTTCCACCCCCAGCGCTTCGAATTCGGTTTCCACCGCAAAGGCGGCGGCCTTGGCATTCAGGGTGTCAAAGATGGTTTCGATCATGATCAGATCGACGCCGCCCTCCACCAGCGCGCGGGTCGATTCGCGATAAGCCGCCACCAGCTCGTCGAACGAGATGTTGCGGAACGCCGGATCGTTGACGTTCGGCGAGATGGACGCAGTGCGGTTGGTCGGCCCCAACACACCGGCGACGTAGCGCGGTTTTTCCGGCGTGCGCGCCGTCCATTCGTCGGCGCAGGCGCGCGCCAGGCAGGCGGCCTGGTAGTTAATCTCGGCGGACAGCGACTCCATGTGGTAGTCGGCCATGGCGATGGGGGTGGAGTTGAAGGTATTGGTTTCAAGGATATCGGCACCCGCCTCGAGGTAGGCGTAATGAATGGCGGTGATCACTTCCGGCTTGGTCAGCACCAGCAGATCGTTATTGCCTTTCAGATCGCTGCCCCAGTCGGCGAAACGCTCACCGCGGAAATCGCGCTCATCCAGACGGTAGCTCTGGATCATGGTGCCCATGCCGCCGTCCAACACTAAAATGCGCTGCGCTAACTGGCGGCGCAGTTGTTCTACTCGATTCGTCACTGTAACCCCTTCCATTGCCATCCAGCCCATCGCTCAACTGCCGCAAAAACCAACGGGTCATCCTAGCACAGCTTGTAGGGACAAAGGGGGAGACGACAATTGAGAGTTTTTCAGGTTGTGCGCCAACACCTCCGATGAGCTGGCGGCGGCTTGCAATTCATCGACAAAAAACGAAAATGAATTCCATCATACGGAAAAAGGAATATCACCCATGGCCACCCCTGCTCCCGCCAAACGCGGCAAGAAGCCCCGCGCAGCAGCCCCGGCCGCCAGTGCGGCGACCGGCCAGGTACAATCGTTGACCCGTGGCCTGAAGCTGCTGGAATACATTTCGGAAGCCCAGGGCAACGTGGCGCTGACCGATCTGGCCCAGCAGGCCGGCCTGCCGAACTCCACCACTCACCGTCTGCTCACCACCATGCAGCAGCAGGGATTCGTGCGCCAGGTCGGCGATCTCGGTCTGTGGACCATCGGCTCGCACGCTTTTGTGGTCGGCAGCAGCTTTCTGCAAAGCCGCAACCTGCTGGCGATGGTGCATCCGACGCTGCGCCGACTGATGGAAGAGTCGGGTGAAACGGTCAACCTGGCGGTACTGGATACCAGCGAGTACCAGGCGATCATCATCGATCAGGTGCAGTGTACGGCGCTGATGCGCATGTCGGCGCCGATCGGCGGCAAACTGCCGATGCACGCCTCCGGCGCCGGCAAAGCCTTCCTCGCCACCCTGCCGGACGATCAGGTGACCAAGCTGCTGCACAAGAAAGGCATGCACACCTACACGCCGCACACCCTGACGCCGCACAACCTGAAAGAGGGACTGGCGCAGATCCGCAAGCAGGGCTTTTCCTTTGACGACGAAGAGCACGCGCTCGGCCTGCGTTGCGTGGCGGCCTGCATCTTCGACGAGCATCGCGAAGCCTTCGCCGCCATTTCTATCTCCGGCCCGGTATCGCGCATCACCGACGATCGCGTGATCGAGCTGGGCGCGCTGGTGATCCACGCGGCGAAAGAGATCAGCCTGGCCTACGGCGGCGTACGCTAATCCAGCCCATCCGCGGGGCGCCGCAGTGCGCCTCCGCTCCCCTTCCTTGCTCTGTTGTCAGCATGTAAATGGCTGTTGGTATCCTGTTTAGCCCACAGGAAAAAAGCTTGAAGCCGATCACAGTTAACGATCCTCACGGCGAAAGCCCATTGCAACCGCTCAAACTTCCTTCGACAATGTTACCGATAACATGTTACCGGTAACAATCGAACTGAACGAAGGTAACGTCACCCGGTGTTTTGGAGCCAAGCCATGACCAACAATCACAATCGCATTTACGTCGTTATGGGCGTTTCCGGCAGCGGCAAGTCCGCCGTCGCCGCCGCCGCGGCCCGCCAACTCTCCGCCGGCTTCCTCGACGGCGACTTCCTGCATCCGCGCAGCAATATCCTGAAGATGGCCGCCGGCGAAGCGTTGAACGACGACGATCGCGCCCCGTGGCTGGCCGCGCTCAACGACGCCGCCTTCGCCATGCAGCGCACCAACAACGTGTCGATCATCGTCTGCTCGGCGCTGAAAAAGCAGTATCGCGACCGCCTGCGCGCCGGCAACGGCAACCTGTCGTTCATCTATCTGCACGGCGAGTTCCCGGTGATCGAATCCCGTCTGGCGGCACGTAACGGCCACTTCTTCAAGCCGCAGATGTTGGTCACCCAGTTCGCCGCACTCGAGCAGCCGGGCGCCGACGAAAACGACGTGATGGCGATCGACATCAATCAGCCGCTGGACGCGGTGATCGCCGATACCGTGCACCATATCCAGAGCTTCCTGCCACAGGACGTGTGCGCGTGAGTACCCTGACGCTGGTCGGTACCGCAGTCGGCTCGGTTTTACTGCTGTTATTCCTGGTGATGAAGGCGCGCATGCACGCCTTCGTCGCGCTGATGCTGGTGTCCATCGCCGCCGGCATTTTCTCCGGCATGCCGCTGGACCATATCGCCGACACCATGCAAAAAGGCATGGGCGACACGCTGGGCTTCCTGGCGATCGTGGTGGCGCTGGGGGCGATGTTCGGCAAGATCCTGCATGAGGTCGGCGCGCTCGATCAAATTGCGGCGCAATTGCTGAAACGATTCGGACAAAGCAAGGCGCACTATGCGCTCGGTATCGCCGGCCTGATCTGCGCGCTGCCGCTGTTCTTCGACGTGGCGGTGGTGCTGCTTATCGGCATCGTGTTCGCCGTGGCGCGCCGCACCGACGGCAATATCGTCAAGCTGGCGATCCCGCTGTTCGCCGGCGTGGCCGCCGCCGCCTCCTTCCTGCTGCCGGGACCGGTGCCGATGCTGCTGGCTTCGCAGATGAAGGCCGACTTCGGCTGGATGATCGCCATCGGCCTGGTGGCGGCGGTGATCGGCATGCTGATCGCCGGCCCGCTGTACGGCAGCTTTATCAGCCGCTTCGTCAACTGGCCAATGCCGCCGGAAGAGAATGAGCCGACGCTGACCAAGGGCAATCTGCCGTCGTTCGGCTTCAGCCTGGCGCTGGTGCTGTGCCCGCTGGTGCTGGTCGGCATGAAAACCATCGGCGCGCGGCTGGTCACTCCGGGTTCACAGCTGCAGCAGTGGCTGGAGTTTATCGGCCATCCATTCACCGCCATCCTGCTGGCCTGCCTGATCGTGATTTACGGCCTGGCGAAGCCACGCGGCATGAGCAACGAACAGACGCTGGCCATCTGCTCCGCCGCAGTGCAACCGGCCGGGATCATCTTGCTGATGACCGGCGCCGGCGGGGTGTTCAAACAGATCCTGGTGGATTCCGGCGTCGGGCCGGCGCTGGGTGACGCCATGATCGGCGCCGGCCTGCCGATCGCCGTGGCCGCCTTTGCGCTCTCCGCCATGGTGCGGGTGATCCAGGGCTCGGCCACCGTCGCCTGCCTGACCACCGTCGGCCTGGTGCTGCCGGTCACCAGCCAGCTCGGGCTGAACGGCGGGCAACTGGCCGCGCTGGCTATCTGCATCGCCGGCGGCTCCATCGTGCTGAGCCACGTCAACGACGCCGGTTTCTGGCTGTTCGGCAAATTCACCGGCGCCAACGAACTGCAAACGCTGAAAACCTGGACGGTAATGGAAACGATTCTGGGCAGCGTCGGCGGCGCCATCGGCATGATTGCATTCACGATGTTTTAACGCCCAAATCGCCCCCGGCCTTGCACACCAGGGCTGCAAATCACCACCGGGGGCACCGCCACAGGCGGCGACTATAACAACAGCAATGTGAGGAAGGCATGATTAACCCAACCTTGTCCCGTGTCACACAGCGCATCATCCACCGTTCCGAGGCCAGCCGCGCCGCCTATCTGGCGCGCATCGAGGCGGCCCGCTCCCAAACCGTCCACCGCGCGCAGCTGGCCTGCGGCAACCTGGCCCACGGCTTCGCCGCCTGTCAGCCCGATGACAAGACGGCGCTGAAAAACATGGTGCGCAGCGATATCGCCATCATCACCGCCTACAACGACATGCTGTCGGCCCACCAGCCCTACGAACACTACCCAGAGCGGCTGAAGCAGGCGCTGAAGGCGGTGGGTGCCGTGGGCCAGGTGGCCGGCGGCGTGCCGGCGATGTGCGACGGCGTGACCCAGGGGCAGGACGGTATGGAGCTGTCGCTGATGAGCCGTGACGTGATCGCCATGTCGGCCGCCGTCGGCCTGTCGCACAACATGTTCGACGGCGCGCTGTTCCTCGGTATTTGCGACAAGATCGTGCCGGGGTTGGTGATGGCCGCCCTCTCCTTCGGCCACCTGCCCGCGCTGTTCGTGCCGGCCGGCCCGATGAGCAGCGGTTTGCCGAACAAGGAAAAGGTGCGCGTGCGCCAGCTGTACGCCGAGGGCAAGGCCGACCGCCTGGCGTTGCTGGAAGCCGAGGCCGCCTCTTATCACGGTATCGGCACCTGCACCTTCTACGGCACCGCCAACACCAATCAGATGGTGATGGAAGTGATGGGTCTGCATCTGCCAGGCGCTTCCTTCGTGCATCCGAACACGCCGCTGCGCGACGCGCTGAACGACGCCGCCGCGCGCCAGGTGACCCGGCTGACCGACACCGCCGGCAACTACCTGCCGATCGGCCGCCTGGTGGACGAGAAAGTGGTGGTGAACGGCATCGTCTCGCTGCTGGCCACCGGCGGCTCCACCAATCTGACCATGCATCTGGTGGCGATGGCGCGGGCGGCGGGCATCATCATCACCTGGGACGATTTCTCCGAGCTGTCGGAAGCGGTGCCGCTGCTGTGCCGCATCTACCCGAACGGCCCGGCCGACATCAACCAGTTCCAGGCCGCCGGCGGCGTGCCGCTGGTGGTGCGCGAGCTGCTGCAACACGGCCTGCTGCACGAAGAGGTGCACACCGTGGCCGGTTTCGGCCTGCGCCGCTACACCCAGGAACCCTGGCTGGATAATGGCCAGCTGGCGTGGCGCGAAGGTGTGGCCGGCTCGCTCGACGCCAAGGTAATCGCCAGCGTCGCTCAGCCATTCGAACATCACGGCGGCACCAAGGTGATGGCCGGCAATCTGGGCCGTGCGGTGATGAAAACCTCGGCGGTGCCCGCCGACAACCAGATCATCGAAGCGCCGGCGGTGGTGTTCGACAGCCAGCACGACATCGTGCCGGCGTTCGAAGCCGGCAAGCTGGATCGCGATTGCGTGGTGGTGGTGCGCTTCCAGGGGCCGCAGGCCAACGGCATGCCCGAACTGCACAAACTGATGCCGCCGCTGGGCGTGCTGATGGATCGCGGCTTCAAAGTGGCGCTGGTGACCGACGGTCGCCTGTCCGGCGCCTCCGGCAAGGTACCTTCCGCCATCCACGTCACTCCGGAAGCCTATACCGGCGGCCTGCTGGCGAAAGTGCGCGACGGCGATCCGATCCGCGTCAACGGCCGCAGCGGCGAGCTGCAGGTGCTGGTCGACGCCGAGGAGCTGGCCCTGCGCACGCCTTGCCAACCCGATCTGAGCGCGGAACACATCGGCTGCGGCCGCGAGCTGTTCGGCGCGCTGCGCAGCCAGCTGTCCGGCGCCGAACAGGGTGCCTGCTGCATCAAATTTTAATCGATAGCCTGGCCGCATCGCCGCCTGGCGGCGGCCACAGAGGAGAGCGTCATCATGAACAAGTGGAAAACAAGCGCCGAACAGATCCTGACGGCGGGGCCGGTGGTGCCGGTCATCGTTATCAACAAGCTGGAACATGCGGTGCCGTTGGCGAAAGCGCTGGTCGCCGGCGGCGTGCGGGTGCTGGAGGTGACGCTGCGCACCGCCTGCGCCATGGATGCCATTCGCGCCATCGCCCAAGAGGTGCCGGAAGCGATCATCGGTGCCGGTACGGTGATTAATCCGCAGCAGCTGCGTGAAGTGACCGAGGCCGGCGCCCAGTTCGCCATCAGCCCGGGACTGACCGACGAGTTGCTGAAAGCGGCCACCGCCGGTTCAATCCCGTTGATTCCAGGCATCAGCACCGTTTCCGAACTGATGCAGGGCATGGATTACGGCCTGCGCGAGTTTAAATTCTTCCCGGCGGAAGCCAACGGCGGTGTAAAAGCGCTGCAGGCGATCGGCGGCCCGTTCCCGCAGGTGCGCTTCTGCCCGACCGGCGGTATCTCGCCGGACAACTACCGCAGTTACCTGGCGCTGAAAAGCGTGCTGTGCATCGGCGGCTCCTGGCTGGTGCCGGCGGACGCGCTGGAAAGCGGCGACTACGCGCGCATCACCGAACTGGCGCGCGCCGCCGTGGCGGGCGCCCAGGCCTGATTTACATCGCAGCGGTGGCGGCCGGCAGCGCCGCCCCGCTGCGCTGACTGAACCGCTGTTTCTTGCGGTAAGCGAACACATCCTCCACGTGCCCCTCGCGGATACGCTGCTGCAACCCGCGCCAATACTCCGCGGTAAACAGATCGCTGTGCAGCTCTTCAAACACCTGCCGGATGCGCCGATCGCCGCACAGGAAATGACGGAACTCCTCCGGAAATACGTCGTTGGGCGCGATGCTGTACCACGGCTCGCTGGCCAGCTCATCCTCCGGATAGCGCGGCGGCGGAATGTCGCGGAAGTTGACCTCGGTCATGTAGCAAATCTCGTCGTAGTCGTAGAACACCACTCGCCCGTGGCGCGTCACGCCGAAATTCTTGAACAGCATGTCGCCGGGGAAGATATTGGCGGCGGCCAGCTGCTTGATGGCGTTGCCGTACTCTTCGATCGCATCGCGCATCTGCTGGTCGTTGGCCTGCTCCAGATACAGGTTCAGCGGCGTCATGCGGCGTTCCATATACAGGTGTTTGATCACGATGCGATCGCCGAGATCTTCCAGCTTGCCCGGCACTTCGCGCCGCAGCTCTTCCAGCAGTTCCGGGCTGAGGCGCGCCTTGTCGACGACAAAATTCTCGTACTCCTGGGTATCCGCCATGCGCCCGACGCGATCGTGCTCTTTCACCAGCTGATAGCAAGCCATCACCTGCGCCTGCGTCACCTCTTTTTGCGGGGCGAATTCGTCTTTGATCACTTTGAACACCCGATCGAAGGACGGCAGAGTGAACACCAGCATCACCATGCCCTTCACCCCCGGCGCGATGATGAACTGCTCCTGCGACTGCGCCATAAAGGTCAGGTATTCGCGATAGCATTCGGTTTTGCCGTGCTTCTGGCAGCCGATCGCCATGTACAGCTCGGCGGTGGTCTTGCCCGGCAGGATCTCGCGCAGCCATTCCACCATCGCCGCCGGCAGCGGCGCGTAGACCATAAAATAAGAGCGGGCGAAGCCGAAAACGATGCTGGCCTCCGCCTTGCCGGTCAGGCAGGCGTCGATAAACAGCGCGCCCGATTCGCTGTGGTGGATCGGCAACAGGAACGGGTAAACGCCGTCGGCCAGGCGCAGCTTGCCAACCAGCCAGGCGGCCTTGTTGCGGTAAAACAGTTCGTTGGCGATCTGAAAGGTCGCGCCCGCCAGCTGCTGTGCGCTGAAGGTGCGTTGCAGCGCTTGCGTGATATAGCGGATATCGCGCGTCAAATCCTCCCACGGCAGCCGCAGCGGCAGATCGCTCAGCAGGCTGCGCAGCATCGCCGGCAGATCGCCATGGGGAGTGAAATCGCGCGCCAGCGGACGCGGAATGTCGCGAAAGCGCCGTTCCGGCTGCGAACTGAACACGAACAGCTTGTCCGGCGTCAGATCGCGATGCTTGAACAGCCGGCAGTAGACCGAGTTAAAAAAGCTTTCGGCTATCTCGAAACGCGGATAGTCCGGCAGCAGATCGATATAGACTGCTTTGACCCGGCTGGGGAAGTCGGCGTCGAAGTATTTCTGCCCGGTGATGCATTTGAGCTGCTCCACCACCAGGCCGACATGATGGTCGTACAGATGGATGCGCTTTTTCATCGCCTGCTGTACCGCCGGCCAGTCCGCCTGTTCGAAGCGCTGCTGCGCGCCGGCGGTCACCTCCAGAAAGCGGCCATACTGCGCATCGAAGCCTTGCAGGATCGTCTGTGCGATCAACAACTCCAGTTTTGCCGCCATCCTTACCCCCGCCAGAAAAAGGAGCCTGCGCATGCAGGCTCCGGGTGAAACGTCTTCAAGCTTGCCGCGTCAGAACTGCTGTTCTTCCGTCGAGCCGGTCAGCGCAGTCACCGAAGAGGCACCGCCCTGAATGATGGTGGTGACCTTGTCGAAGTAGCCGGTGCCCACCTCTTGCTGGTGCGAGGCAAAGGTGTAGCCGCGATCCACTGCGGCGAACTCCGCCTGCTGCACCTTCTCGACGTAGTGTTTCATCCCTTCGCCCTGCGCATAGGCGTGCGCCAGATCGAACATGTTGAACCACATGCTGTGGATGCCCGCCAGCGTGATGAACTGATACTTGTAGCCCATGTCCGACAGCGCCTGCTGGAAGCGGGCGATGGTCTGGTCGTCGAGGTTCTTCTTCCAGTTGAACGACGGCGAGCAGTTGTAGGCCAGCAACTTGCCCGGGTATTTGGCGTGGATGGCGTCGGCGAAGCGCTGGGCGGCATCCAGATCCGGCGTCGAGGTTTCGCACCACACCATATCGGCGTAAGGGGCATAAGCCAGGCCGCGGCTGATCGCCTGCTCGACGCCGGCATGGGTGCGGAAGAAACCTTCCGCCGTGCGCTCGCCGGTGACGAAGGCGCTGTCATACGGATCGCAGTCAGAGGTCAGCAGGTCGGCCGCGTCGGCGTCGGTGCGGGCGATCACCAGCGTCGGCACGCCGAGCACGTCAGCCGCCAGGCGTGCGGCAACCAGCTTTTGGATCGCTTCTTGCGTCGGCACCAGCACTTTGCCGCCCATATGGCCGCATTTCTTCACCGCCGCCAGCTGATCTTCAAAGTGCACCCCGGCAGCACCGGCGGTGATCATCGCTTTCATCAGCTCAAAGGCGTTCAACACGCCGCCGAAGCCGGCTTCCGCATCGGCGACGATCGGCAGGAAATAGTCGGTGTAGCCTTTGCTGCCCGGTTCAATCCGGTTCGCCCATTGGATCTGATCGGCGCGGCGGAAGGTGTTGTTGATGCGTTCGACCACCTTCGGCACCGAGTCCACCGGATACAGCGACTGGTCTGGATACATCGCCGCCGCACTGTTGGCGTCCGCCGCCACCTGCCAACCGGACAGGTAGATGGCCTCGACGCCGGCTTTGGCCTGCTGCAGCGCCTGGCCGCCGGTCAGCGCGCCCAGGCAGTTCACGTAGCCTTTACGCGCCTTGCCGTTCAGCAAGGACCACAGTTTAGCAGCGCCGTTTTGCGCCAGGGTGCATTCCGGGTTGACCGAACCGCGCAGGTTGATCACGTCTTCAGCGCTATAAGGGCGGGTAATGCCTTCCCAACGGGCCGATTTCCATTCCTGTTCCAGCTGCTGGATCTGTTGAGAGCGAGAGGTAGACATAATTTTTATCCTTTCAGTCATGTAGGGTTGATTGGGAAAATTCAGGCCAGCAGCGCATAGCCGGGCAGCGTCAGGAAATCGATTAATTCATCTTGCGTGGTGATGCGCTCCATCAGGTGCGCCGCCTCTTCGAACCGGCCGGCGTTAAAGCGCGCCTCCCCCACTTCTTCACGCACCACCAACATCTCTTCTTGCAACATCTGGCGGAACAGCGCCTTGGTCACCGGACGCCCATCATTCAGGCTCTTCTCGTGGTGGATCCACTGCCAGATAGAGGTACGAGAGATCTCCGCCGTCGCGGCATCTTCCATCAACCCATAGATCGGCACGCAGCCGTTGCCGGAGATCCAGGCTTCGATGTACTGCACCGCCACGCGAATGTTGGCACGCATTCCCGCTTCCGTGCGTTCGCCGTCACAAGGTTCCAGCAGCTGCGCGGCGCTGATCGGCGCATCCTGCTCACGCAGCACGTCCAGCTGGTTTTGGCGATCGCCCAATGCCTTGTCGAACACCTCCATCACCGTGTCCGCCAGCCCCGGGTGTGCCACCCAGGTGCCGTCGTGGCCGTTATTGGCCTCCAGCTCTTTGTCCGCCCGTACCTTGTTCAGCACCCAGGCGTTTTTCTCGGCGTCTTTGCTCGGGATAAACGCCGCCATGCCGCCCATGGCGAACGCACCGCGCTTATGACAGGTTTTGATCAACAGACGCGAATAGGCGCTGAGGAAGGGTTTCTCCATGGTCACCGACTGACGATCCGGCAGCACGCGATCGCCGTGATTTTTCAGCGTCTTGATGTAGCTGAAGATGTAATCCCAGCGGCCGCAGTTCAGGCCAACGATGTGATCGCGCAGGTGATAGAGGATCTCGTCCATCTGGAACACCGCCGGCAGGGTTTCGATCAGCACCGTCGCCTTGATGGTGCCGCGCGGCAGATCGAAACGATCCTCGGTAAAGCTGAAGACATCGCTCCACCAGGCTGCTTCTTCCCAGGACTGGGTTTTCGGCAGATAGAAATACGGGCCGCTGCCCTTGGCCAACAGCTGGCGATAGTTGTGGTAGAAGTACAGCGCGAAATCGAACAGGCCGCCTGGGATGGCCTCGTCGCGCCACAGCACGTGCTTCTCCGGCAAATGCAGGCCGCGCACGCGAGCGATCAACACCGCCGGGTTCGGTTTCAACTGGTAAATCTTGCCGGCTTCATTGGTGTAGGAAATGGTGCCGTTAACCGCATCGTGCAGGTTGATTTGACCGTCGATGACTTTGTCCCAGCTTGGCGCCAGCGAGTCTTCAAAGTCCGCCATAAATACTTTTACGTTGGCGTTCAGCGCATTGATCACCATTTTGCGCTCGACCGGCCCGGTGATCTCAACCCGGCGATCGCGCAGGTCTTGCGGAATGCCGCGGATCTGCCAGTCGCCCTCACGAATGGAATTGGTTTCCGAAATAAAGCCAGGCAATTCGCCGCGATCGATATTTTGCTGCCAGCGGACACGCGCCGCCAGCAGCTCATTGCGCCGCGGCGTGAATTTCGCCACCAGTTCCGCCAGGAACTCAACCGCTTCATCCGTCAATACCTGGCGCTCCGCAGCGGCGAAACCCTGCGTAAACCTTAACTCCGTGCCTGCTATCTGTTGCGTCATGACCTTGCTCCTTCCCATCGTCGCGCCTGAGCGACCGGCGCATTTTCATCAGAAATCACTGTGGATCAGGGCGGATGAAACGATCCTAAACTGGTCAGATCTCATCCCGATAGCTCTAAGAATACTCAACAAAAAATAAAAATCAAAAACCATTTCCATTTTATTATTAAATATTTTATTAACACTTTATTATCAATTAGTTATGAAAAATAACAATACCACCAAGTAAGGAAATCGGTTCCAATAGGCATGCAGGAACATGATAACGCCTTGTCGAACAAGGTATTTCAGGAAGAGATGGGGGAGAAAAAGAGGATCGAACGAGGGATCGTCAACGCGGCGGCCTCGATTCAGCCGCCGGCAGGCAGAAAAATTCAGTCGAGCGTCGGGTTCATATGGCGCAGATCGTAAGGCGTAATCTGGTAGACGTAATAGTTGAGCCAGTTGGAAAACAGCAGGTGGCCATGGCTGCGCCAGGTGGCTTTCGGTGTCAGTGCAGGGTTGTCATCGGGAAAGTAGTTGAGCGGAACGGTGGGATCGAGGCCGGCATCGTTGTCGCGACAATACTCCCCGGCCAGAGTCAGGGCATCATATTCCGGATGGCCGGTGACAAACGCCAGGCGCTTATCTCTGCTGGCGAACAGATAGGCGCCGGCCTGCTCGGATTCGGCCAGGATATCCAGATCGGTATACTGGCGAATCACCTCAGTCGGGAAATCGGCATAGCGTGAATGCGGCGCCAGGAAGCTTTCGTCGAAGCCGCGCGTCAGCAATGCATGCTGCTGCAGCGTTTGGTGCGGATAAACGCCAGAGAGCTTCACCTCGCGCGTCATCTTGGGAATACCGTACAGGATGTTCAACGCCGCTTGTACCGCCCAGCACACGAACAGCGTGGAGGTGACGTGGTTCTTGGCCCAGTCGATCACCCGTTCGATCTGCGGCCAGTAGGCGACATCGCAGAAGTCGACCAGCCCCAGCGGCGCACCGGTGACGATCAAACCATCGAAGTTCTCATTCTGGATGTCCTCAAAGTCGCAGTAGAAATTGTTCAGATGCTCAGCCGGCGTGTTCTTCGACTCGCGGCTATCGATACGCAGCAGCTGGATATCAATCTGCAGCGGCGAGTTGGAGAGCAGGCGCAGAAACTGGTTTTCCGTTTCGATCTTCTTTGGCATCAGATTGAGGATCAGCACTTTCAATGGCCTGATTTCCTGTGTTTTTGCCCGTGAGGATGTCATTACGAAGACATTCTCATCACGCAAGAAGCTGACCGCAGGTAACTCATCAGGAACACGAATCGGCATTGCTTAATCCTCACACATCCATTTATACGTTTAGACTTCCAGATGCCCGAAGATAGCTTTTTTTTCGGTCGATGTCGAGCATTCAGCGGAAAGGTGAAAATGTTTCATTGCGCGGCCTGCGCCAGGATATGAGCAGAGGGAGTAAAGCGGATGAAAAGCAAAAAGGCCATCCTTTCGGATGGCCTCTTGGCTTGTTTGATGCTTGGCAGTGTCCTACTCTCGCATGGGGAGACCCCACACTACCATCGGCGCTACGGCGTTTCACTTCTGAGTTCGGCATGGGGTCAGGTGGGACCACCGCGCTATTGCCGCCAAGCAAATTCTTTTTTCTGCCGAACTTCTAAACCCACTTTAAATAAAGTGGTGCTGATACCCAGAGTCGAACTGGGGACCTCACCCTTACCAAGGGTGCGCTCTACCAACTGAGCCATATCAGCACGCTTAATTTGATGCCTGGCAGTGTCCTACTCTCGCATGGGGAGACCCCACACTACCATCGGCGCTACGGCGTTTCACTTCTGAGTTCGGCATGGGGTCAGGCATCCACCGTGTACGCTTAGTCACTTAACCTCACAACCCGAAGATGTTTCCATCGTTCGCGCTGCAAACATTTGAGAGACTCTATGACAGGTTACTCTTCATCCCAATACATCTACGGAGGGATAAATTTCAGCCGTCATGTTTCAATTTTCAGCTTGTTCCAGATTGTTAAAGAGCAATATCTTAAACATGACTCGCAAGTCATCTTTAAGATTTTTTCGGCCTGTCGTGACCGGTGATAATGTCTTTCACTCATTATCGGAATGGCGTCCCCAAGGGGATTCGAACCCCTGTTACAGCCGTGAAAGGGCAGTGTCCTAGGCCTCTAGACGATGGGGACACGAAAATCCGATTAAACTGAATAACTTAATCGGTTCGTATCAGCATGAATAACTCATGGCATCAACAGGTAGCGCTTTGCTCGTTACTTTCTATCAGACAATCTGTGTGAGCACGCCACTCGAACTAATATCTTTAGGTAAGGAGGTGATCCAACCGCAGGTTCCCCTACGGTTACCTTGTTACGACTTCACCCCAGTCATGAATCACAAAGTGGTAAGCGCCCTCCCGAAGGTTAAGCTACCTACTTCTTTTGCAACCCACTCCCATGGTGTGACGGGCGGTGTGTACAAGGCCCGGGAACGTATTCACCGTAGCATTCTGATCTACGATTACTAGCGATTCCGACTTCATGGAGTCGAGTTGCAGACTCCAATCCGGACTACGACGTACTTTATGAGGTCCGCTTGCTCTCGCGAGGTCGCTTCTCTTTGTATACGCCATTGTAGCACGTGTGTAGCCCTACTCGTAAGGGCCATGATGACTTGACGTCATCCCCACCTTCCTCCAGTTTATCACTGGCAGTCTCCTTTGAGTTCCCGGCCGAACCGCTGGCAACAAAGGATAAGGGTTGCGCTCGTTGCGGGACTTAACCCAACATTTCACAACACGAGCTGACGACAGCCATGCAGCACCTGTCTCAGAGTTCCCGAAGGCACCAATCCATCTCTGGAAAGTTCTCTGGATGTCAAGAGTAGGTAAGGTTCTTCGCGTTGCATCGAATTAAACCACATGCTCCACCGCTTGTGCGGGCCCCCGTCAATTCATTTGAGTTTTAACCTTGCGGCCGTACTCCCCAGGCGGTCGATTTAACGCGTTAGCTCCGGAAGCCACGCCTCAAGGGCACAACCTCCAAATCGACATCGTTTACAGCGTGGACTACCAGGGTATCTAATCCTGTTTGCTCCCCACGCTTTCGCACCTGAGCGTCAGTCTTCGTCCAGGGGGCCGCCTTCGCCACCGGTATTCCTCCAGATCTCTACGCATTTCACCGCTACACCTGGAATTCTACCCCCCTCTACGAGACTCTAGCTTGCCAGTTTCAAATGCAGTTCCCAGGTTGAGCCCGGGGATTTCACATCTGACTTAACAAACCGCCTGCGTGCGCTTTACGCCCAGTAATTCCGATTAACGCTTGCACCCTCCGTATTACCGCGGCTGCTGGCACGGAGTTAGCCGGTGCTTCTTCTGCGAGTAACGTCAATTGATGAACGTATTAAGTTCACCACCTTCCTCCTCGCTGAAAGTGCTTTACAACCCGAAGGCCTTCTTCACACACGCGGCATGGCTGCATCAGGCTTGCGCCCATTGTGCAATATTCCCCACTGCTGCCTCCCGTAGGAGTCTGGACCGTGTCTCAGTTCCAGTGTGGCTGGTCATCCTCTCAGACCAGCTAGGGATCGTCGCCTAGGTGAGCCATTACCCCACCTACTAGCTAATCCCATCTGGGCACATCTGATGGCAAGAGGCCCGAAGGTCCCCCTCTTTGGTCTTGCGACGTTATGCGGTATTAGCTACCGTTTCCAGTAGTTATCCCCCTCCATCAGGCAGTTTCCCAGACATTACTCACCCGTCCGCCGCTCGTCACCCAGAGAGCAAGCTCTCTTGTGCTACCGCTCGACTTGCATGTGTTAAGCCTGCCGCCAGCGTTCAATCTGAGCCATGATCAAACTCTTCAATTAAAAGCTTGATTTGCTTCCACTCGAGAAGCGATGCTCAAAGATTTACTGCATGAATTTTACTTCAGTTAGTCACTCTTCAAGACTTGATATTTTTTGCATCCGAAGATGCTGGATATCGTCTTGTGGAGTGCCCACACAGATTGTCTGATAAATTGTTAAAGAGCAGTGAGTTAGGCGCTTTCGCTTGCTAACTCGAGGTGGCGTATATTACGCTTTCCTCTTTCAGAGTCAACCCTAATTTTCAGGATTTTTTCTCTTTCTTCCCGGCCGCCGTGTGAAGTGAATCACTTGCGCCGTGTCGATGGAGGCGCATTATAGGGATCCGAGTTTTTTGCACAACCCCTTTTTTGATCTTTTCTTTCTGTTTGCACACTTTTCAGCCCTTCCGAGTGGATCTTGTGCGATCAGGGCCATTTTCCGCAGGATCCGGCGCTGCCGTTGGTTGTAATTCCATCGCCAGAGTCTAGTATTGCCGGTAAATATGATCCCGACGTGAGGCAACACTATGTCCGATGCAGTACGTTCTTATCTTCAATACACCCCCAAACTCGGTCAGCGCGTCCTGATCGATCCTTCCAGCGTCGTGATCGGCGACGTCGATCTGGCGGATGACGTCAGCATCTGGCCGCTGGTAGCTATCCGCGGCGACGTCAATGCGGTAAAGATCGGCGCACGCAGCAATATTCAGGATGGCAGCGTGCTGCATGTGACTCACCGCTCCGAACATAACCCCGGCGGTTATCCCCTGTTAATTGGCGAAGACGTTACCGTGGGCCATAAAGCGATGCTGCACGGCTGCGCCATCGGCAACCGGGTGCTGGTCGGGATGGGATCGATCCTGTTGGACGGTGTAGTCGTAGAAGACGACGTAATGATTGGCGCCGGCAGTTTGGTGGCGCCGGGCAAGCGTCTGGCGAGCGGCTATCTTTATATGGGTAGCCCGGCACGCCAGGTTCGGCCGCTGACCGCCGCCGAGTTGGAGGGATTGCTTTATTCTTCTAACAACTATGTACGCTGGAAAGACGAATACCTGTCGGAAGATATCTGATGGGCGCCCCGTTCCCTATAAAGAGAACGGGGTAGGATTTATGCCGCCAGCTCGCTGCGCAGCTGGCGCAAGACCGGTTCTATCTCTGGCATCACGCCGTGCCACAGCAGGAAAGCATGCGCCGCCTGCCCCACCAGCATACCCAGCCCATCGGCGTATTCCGTTGCGCCCTGCAGCTGCGCCCAGGCCAGAAATGGCGTAATGCCTTGCTGATAGAACATGTCATAGCAACGGGTTTGCGCGTTCACCACGCCTGCAGGCAACGCCGGGATCTCCCCGCTGATGCCGGACGCCGTCGCATTGATCACCAGATCGAACGCTTGCTGATCCAGTTGATCCATCGGCGCCGCCGAGATCTCCCCCAGATGCCGGAAAGCGTCGGCCAATTCCTGGGCCCGGCTGAAGGTACGATTGGTGATGGTGAGTCGGCAGCCGAAAGACAGCAGCGGCAGGATCACGCCGCGTGCCGCACCGCCGGCGCCCACCAGCAGAATGCGATCCTGCGGCCGAATCAATTGCTGGCGCTGCAGATCGGTCAACAAACCGATGCCGTCGGTGTTGTCCCCCAGCAGTTCGCCATTTGGCAATACCTTCAGGGTGTTGACCGCGCCGGCCATCGCCGCTCGCTCACTCAGCTCGGAGGCGAGCTCATAAGCACGCTCCTTGAAGGGCACCGTGACGTTCGCCCCCAGCCCTCCGGCGCGGATAAACGCCTGCAAGCTGGTTTCAAAACCGTCCAACGGCGCCAACACCGCGCCATAAGGATGCTCAATGCCGGTCTGAGCAGCAAACAGCGCATGAATTCGCGGCGACTTGCTGTGGCCAATAGGGTTGCCAAATACCGCAAACTTCTCCATGCCCATTACCTCTAGCCCTGACGGATCTGTTCGCCGGTCAGTGCATCTCTGATTTCGGAAGGATTAAGACGGCCGCCCACCTCACCGGCCAATACCGGGAAAGCGTCGCCGAATTGCCGCGTGACTTCATCCGCACTGCGGCACGGCTCCAGCCCGCTGAGATTGGCGCTGGTCGACACGAGCGGCTTGCCGTACTGCCGACACAGCTGCTGCACCAACGGATGATCGCTGACGCGCACCGCCAATGAGCTGAAACGCCCGGTCAGCAAACGTGGCGTCTCCGGCCGAGCGGGCAACACCCAGGTTACCGGCCCTGGCCAGCTGGCAAACATCGTCGCGCGCTGCTGTTCGCTGAGCGCACTGTCATCGATATATGGCTTAAGCTGTGCATAGTCGGCGGCGATCAGAATCAGTCCCTTTTCCCACGGCCGCTGTTTCAACGCCAGCAGCACATTGACCGCCTGTTCACTGTCGGGATCGCAACCCAGGCCGAATACCGCTTCGGTGGGATAGGCAATAACCTGCTGTTGATGCAAAGCATCGATGATAGATAAAAGGTTCGGGCTTAATTCTGAGTTCATGATGTGATTATTCTGTAGTCGCGACGGGTTTGCCGCACAGCTTGCTGGCACAGCACAGGACGGGGCCCTTTGCCGTGCGCTTTTCCATCAGCAACGGGTAATGGCAGTAGGCGCATTCACCGGCGACGGGTTTAACATTGAGGGCGAACTGGCATTCCGGGTAACGATCGCAGGAATGAAAAACCTTGCCGTAGCGCGACTTACGCTGCAACAGCTTGCCTTGCCCGCACTGCGGACAGGTAATGGCGGTTTCGTCAGGCTTGTCGATCACTTCAGTGTGATCACACTGCGGATAATCGCTGCAACCGATAAACATGCCGTAGCGCCCCTGGCGCAGCACCAACGTCGCCTGACACTTCGGGCACTGTTGCCCATCCAACACCTTAACGATATGCCCATCGGCCTGTGCTTTCAGCGGCCGAATATATTGGCATTCAGGGTACTGGGAACAACCGAGGAAGGGGCCGTGGCGACCGCTACGGATCACCAGCTCGGCCCCGCATTCCGGACAGGGTTCATTTTGCCTGGCGGCAAAAATCGCGTTTTTTGTCATAACGTCTTCTATGCGCGTTATCGGCTCAATGCAGATAACCTTCGTTCACTTCAAACAACAGTTCTTCCATTTGCTGATAGGCGCTTTCATATCCGGGGATATTAAACAGCACCATCAACACGACCCATTTCAGATCTTCGAGATCGAATTCCGCATTATCCAAAGCCATAACGCGGTCGATAACCATTTCACGGGTTTCGAGGTTCAATACCTGAATCTGTTCCAGGAACAGGAGAAAACCACGGCAGCCGGCGTCCAAACGCGCACCTTCCTCTTCGGTGTAAATCCGCATCGCCAGCGGATCGGCATCCATAAAGTAAGGGGCATTTTGACCTTCTTGCAGGTCAGCCAACTTCTCAAGCCAATTCAACGCGTTGTAGATATCATCCCGATGAAACCCCGCCTGAGCGAGATCATCGGTCAGTTGATCCTGATCGACGCGCATCTCTGGTTCATTGTGGATATAAGTTTCAAACAAGTACATGAGTACGTCGAACATGGCTTGCCCTCCTTATTCGGACATAGCCGCCGGGTACAGCTGCGATCCACCCTGCTAACTCCAGCTCGAGTAACTTGATTACCACCACTGGCACAGGTTGGCCGGCACGTTCAGCGACGACGTCAACAGGTGTCACCTCATCTCCTACGTTAGCCAACACATCGGCAAATGGCAATTCAACTTCAGCCTGTGACGCACAAATAGTTGTATTTTCGTTCAGCGGCAGCCATTGAAGACCGCTTTCCAGCAATTCGGCGATATCTTTCGGCCCGGTGACCAGATGCGCGCCCTGTTGGATGAGCCAATGTGTGCCCTCGCTCATCGGGTTCCCTAATGGCCCTGGCAGAGCGAACACCTCACGCCCCTGTTCCAACGCATAGCGAGCAGTCACCAGGGTACCGCTGTGCAGCGAGGCTTCTATAACCAGAACGCCCAGACTCAGCCCGCTGATAATACGATTGCGGCGCGGAAAATGGTCGGCCAGAGGCAAGTCGGTGACTAAATGATCTGAAACCACGGCGCCGCCTTGTTCGACTATCTGTTCCGCAAGCCGACGGTGCCGGCGCGGATAGATATTGGCCAGCCCGCTACCCAACACCGCGACAGTACAGCCGCCGGCCGCCAACGCCGCGCGATGGCAAATCCCGTCGATGCCAATCGCCAGACCGCTGGTGATGGCGAAACCGCAGCGCGCCAACTCAGCGGCGAAATGGTTCGCCCATCGCTCGCCGTAATGGCTGAACTGCCGACTGCCGACCATGGCGAGCTGCGGTTGCAACAGCGCCTGCGGATCGCCCTCGATCAGCAAAAACAGCGGCGCATCGTCGATCTGGGCCAGGCGATCGGGATAACCGAGCGCCCCATAGTTCACTATGCGGTGCGCCGGCTTTTCCAACCAATGCAAGGTAGCCGTAAGATAGCCGGGATCCGCCCGGTTGAACTGTGCCCGCTGCCGTTCGTTCAATCCCAGTTCACGCAGCGCGCGATTGGGTTCGCCCCCCATTTGCGATAACTGCTGCACGATCCGACTGGCCGTCGGGGTCTGTAGCCCCGTAACCCCCCGCATCCGTAAAGCGATCTCTTCCAGCCGCATCGTCTGTTCCCTCAGCAAAAACGGTGGTATTACCAATCTGAGCAATTGGTGCGCAATGCTGTCAATCAGGTCGGGAAATGTCTAGAATAGAGGTTAAACCTCGTTCATTACTCGGATACAGATCTAAAGATATATGTCAGTCTTGCAGGTATTACATTTCCCAGACGAGCGTCTGCGCAAAGTCGCAGCGCCGGTAAAAGAAGTCAATGCAGATATCCAGCGCATCGTGGATGATATGTTTGAAACCATGTACGCAGAGGAAGGCATTGGCCTGGCTGCGACTCAGGTGGATATCCATCAGCGCATTATCGTGATCGACGTCTCCGAGAATCGCGATCAGCGCCTGGTGCTGATCAACCCGGAGCTGCTGGAAAAAAGCGGCGAAACCGGCATCGAGGAAGGCTGTCTTTCCATTCCAGAGCAGCGTGCGTTAGTGCCGCGCGCCGCGCAGGTGAAGATCCGCGCGCTAGATCGCGAAGGCAAACCTTTCGAGCTGGAAGCGGACGATCTGCTGGCGATCTGCATCCAGCACGAGATGGATCACCTGATGGGCAAGCTGTTCGTCGATTACCTGTCGCCGCTCAAGCGCCAGCGTATTCGTCAGAAACTGGAAAAAATGGCCAAGCTTCAAGCCCGCGCCTAACCGATCAGGAAATCAACGTGTCTGATTCTTTACGGATTATTTTCGCCGGAACACCAGACTTCGCAGCGCGTCATCTTGACGCGCTGTTGTCATCTGAGCACCAGATTGTCGGCGTATTTACCCAGCCCGACCGCCCGGCAGGCCGCGGCAACAAGCTGACGCCAAGCCCGGTCAAAGCGCTGGCCGAACAACACCAACTGCCGGTATTCCAGCCCAAGTCATTACGTCCCGAAGAGAACCAGCGCCTGGTGGCCGATCTCAACGCCGACGTGATGGTGGTGGTCGCTTACGGGCTGATCCTGCCACAAGCGGTGTTGGATATGCCGCGCCTGGGCTGCATCAACGTACACGGTTCGCTGCTGCCTCGCTGGCGCGGCGCGGCGCCGATCCAGCGTTCACTCTGGGCCGGCGACAGCGAAACCGGCGTGACCATCATGCAGATGGATGTCGGCCTCGATACCGGCGACATGATGCACAAGATCGCCTGCCCGATTGAGAGCAGCGACACCAGCGCCAGCCTCTACGACAAGCTGGCTCAGCTCGGCCCGCAGGGCATGTTGACGACGCTGCGCCAAATGGCCGACGGCAGCGCCACCCGCGAGGTACAGGACGAATCGCTGGTCACCTACGCCGAGAAGCTGAGCAAAGAAGAAGCTCGCCTGGACTGGACCCTGTCCGCCGCCCAGTTGGAGCGCTGCATCCGCGCCTTCAACCCTTGGCCCGTCAGCTACTTCATCATCGACGAGCAACCGGTGAAAGTGTGGCAGGCCAGCGTGCTGGCAGAAAGCGCCAACGCAGAACCGGGCACCGTTATCCATGCCGACAAGCACGGCATTCAGGTGGCGACCGTCGACGGCATCCTCAATCTGATCCAGCTGCAGCCCGCCGGTAAGAAACCGATGTCGGCGCAGGACCTGTTAAACTCACGTCGTGAATGGTTTACCCCGGGCAACCGGCTGTAAGCCACCCCACTGCCCGGCCGTTTATCGCCGGGCCGTTATTTTCTTAATGCCGATCGTTATCAGCTTTAGCCTATGAAAAATAATTACAATCTCCGCAGCATCGCTGCCAAAGCCATCGGCCAGGTGCTGGATCAAGGGCAGTCGCTCAGCACTGTCCTGCCAGCGCTGCAAACCTCCATCAGCGACAAAGATCGCGGGTTGCTGCAGGAACTGTGCTTCGGCACGTTACGCGTGCTGCCGCAGCTCGAATGGTGCATTCAACAATTGATGGCCAAGCCACTGACCGGCAAGCAGCGCACGCTACACTATTTGTTGATGGTCGGCTTGTACCAGCTGCTGTATACCCGCATCCCGGCGCACGCCGTGCTGGCGGAAACCGTGGAAGGTGCGGTAGCGCTGAAACGCCCGCAGTTAAAAGGCCTGATTAACGGCGTTTTGCGCCAATTTCAACGCCAGCAGGAAGAGCTGCTGCAACGCGCCGCCAATAATGACAGCCGCTATCTGCATCCCAGCTGGTTACTGAAACGCATTCAACAGGCTTATCCCGCCAACTGGGAACAGATCGTCGACGCGAATAACCAGAAGCCGCCGATGTGGCTACGCGTCAACCGCCTGCACCACACCCGCGAAGCTTATCTGCAGTTGCTGACCGACGCCGGCATCGCCGCAGAGCCTCATGCAGACTATGCGGACGCGGTGCGTTTGCTGGCGCCTTGCGCCGTGACCGATCTGCCTGGGTTCACCGAAGGCTGGGTCACCGTACAAGATGCCTCGGCCCAGGGCTGTGTCGATCTGTTGGATCCGCAAGACGGCGAGCAGATCCTCGATTTGTGCGCCGCACCTGGCGGTAAAACCACGCATATCCTGGAAGCGGCGCCGAAAGCGCACGTGATGGCCGTCGATATCGACGAGCAACGTCTGGCGCGGGTGAAAGAAAACCTGCAACGCCTGCGTTTGCACGCGGAGGTTAAACTGGGTGATGGCCGCACTCCGCAACAATGGTGCGGCGACAAGCAGTTCGACCGTATCCTTCTGGACGCACCTTGCTCCGCCACCGGCGTGATCCGCCGTCACCCCGATATCAAATGGCTGCGCCGCGATCGCGACATCGCCGAGCTCGCCGCACTGCAGGCCGAAATCCTGGAAGCCGTCTGGCCGCATCTGAAATCAGGTGGCGTGATGGTTTACGCAACCTGCTCTATCCTGCCGGATGAAAACAGCAGCCAGATTGCCGCGTTCTTGCAGCGCCACGCCGATGCCAAGCTGGTTGAAACCGGCGATGCACAGCGGCCAGGGCGACAGAATATCCCGCATCCCGAGGATGGCGATGGCTTCTTTTACGCTAAGCTGATTAAAATGTAATTCTTCAGGGCGTACGTGCGCGCCCTAAGTCTTTCAGTGTGAAGCAGAGAACACGATGAAAATAATTATTCTTGGTGCCGGTCAGGTTGGCGGGACGCTGGCGGAAAACCTGGTGGGTGAAAACAACGATATCACCGTCGTCGATACCGATTCCGGCCGCTTGCGCCAACTACAGGATAAATTCGATTTGCGGGTGGTTCAGGGACATGGTTCCCACCCTCGGGTGCTGCGCGAAGCCGGCGCAGAAGACGCCGACATGCTGGTCGCGGTCACCAACTCCGACGAAACCAACATGATCGCCTGCCAGATCGCCTATTCTCTGTTTAATACCCCTAACCGCATCGCCCGCATCCGCGCGCCGGAATATATCCGCGAATCGGAGAAACTGTTCCTGCCGGAAGCGGTGCCGATCGATCATCTGATTTCGCCGGAGCAGCTGGTCATCGACTATATCTACAAGCTGATCGAATACCCTGGCGCCCTGCAGGTGGTCAACTTCGCCGAAGGCAAGGTTAGCATCGCCGCGGTTAAAGCCTATTACGGCGGCCCGCTGGTCGGCAATGCGCTCTCTTCGATGCGCGAACACATGCCGCATATCGATACCCGCGTCGCCGCCATATTCCGCCAGGATCGTCCGATCCGTCCGCAGGGCTCGACCATTATCGAAGCCGGCGATGAAGTGTTCTTCGTCGCCGCCTCACAGCACATCCGCGCGGTAATGAGCGAACTGCAACGGCTGGAAAAACCCTATAAGCGCATCATGATCGTCGGCGGCGGCAACGTCGGCGCCGGCCTGGCCGCCAAGCTGGAAAAAGACTACAACGTCAAACTGATCGAGCGCAATCAGCAACGCGCCGCCGAACTGGCCGAACAGCTGCACGATACCATCGTGTTCTACGGCGATGCTTCGGATCAGGAGCTGCTGGCCGAAGAGCACGTCGAGCAGGTGGACGTCTTCATCGCCATCACTAACGACGATGAGGCCAACATCATGTCGGCCATGCTGGCCAAGCGCATGGGCGCCAAGAAGGTGATGGTATTGATCCAGCGCCGTGCCTATGTCGATCTGGTGCAAGGCAGCGTGATCGATATCGCCATTTCTCCCCAGCAGGCAACCATCTCCGCCCTGCTGGGACACGTGCGCAAAGCGGATATCGTCAGCGTTTCGTCGCTGCGCCGCGGCGTAGCTGAAGCGATCGAAGCGATTGCTCACGGCGACGAAAGCACCTCCAAAGTGGTCGGCCGCATCGTCGAAGACATCAAGCTGCCGCCGGGTACCACCATCGGCGCTATCGTGCGAGGCGACGACGTGATCATCGCCAACGGCAACAGCAAAATCGAACAGGGCGATCACGTCATCATGTTTATTACCGACAAGAAATTCGTGCCGGACGTTGAACGCTTGTTCCAACCGAGTCCGTTCTTCTTGTAGAACGAATTTATTAGGCGATGGTCTATAATTGCGTAGTTGTTCTCTGCCTTGGGAGGAGATAAAACTTCTCGCCATTTGTGGCAAAGGGAAATTGCTTTGTTAAACTTGAGTTATTAATTCTGCAAGGGGTGCGTTCTATGAGTATGTTGAAAGAGTTTCGCGAATTTGCCATGCGCGGCAACGTGGTCGATCTGGCCGTCGGTGTGATTATCGGTGCTGCATTCGGCAAGATTGTTTCGTCCTTCGTGGCCGATATCATCATGCCACCGTTGGGCTTACTGATTGGCGGCGTCGATTTTAAACAGTTCCATCTGGTGTTACGTGAAGCTCAGGGCGCCGTACCGGCGGTGGTAATGAACTATGGTTCATTCATCCAGACCGTATTTGACTTTGTGATTGTCGCCTTTGCTATCTTCCTGGCGATTAAACTGATGAACAAGATGCGCCGCAAGCAGGAAGAAGCGCCGGCAGCGCCGCCAGAACCAACCGCAGAAGAGAAACTGCTGACGGAAATCCGTGATTTGCTGAGCCAACAACAGCAGCCAAAGCTGTAAAACAGCATTAGGTTACGCCAATAAAAAGCCACCTTCATCGGTGGCTTTTTTAATGCCTTAAAACCAGAAGGCCAGTGGTAAATTATCGTTTGATAGTTTGCCACTGGCCTCCCAGTTACCGCCTTTGTTGTGTTTTTCTTTACGCCGATAGCTGCCTTTGCCTTTCACATTCTTTTCCACTCGTTGGCGGAATAGCGGGTCATGCAGCAGCGCCTCAATGGCGTTATCTTGAATCTGGCCTTTAGTGTGACGATATTTCGTCATGGTAATGCTCCTGTAAAAGGTAGGGTAATAAAACGAGCCGATAATACTGCCGGCAATATAAAAATTAAAGTGCCGTCAGCAACCTTTTTTGCCTTTATCATCGCTGGCGCCCTGCTCCAGGGCTTCCAGAATAGAACAATAGTTGCTGGTATGGGCAGTGCCGCAGCAGGCGTCACTCAAGCGTTTCAACGATTCGCGCATGCGGGTCAGCTCCGCCAACTTGCTTTCCACTTCGCTCAGGCGAGCATCGACGATCGACTTCGATTCCTGGCAGGTATGGTGTTCAGGATCAACCCGGATCGACAGCAGTTCGGCGATCGTTTCCAGAGTAAAGCCCAACTGTTTGGCATAGCGAATAAAACGCAGCCGCTGCAGGTCCTGCTCCGTATACAGCCGATAACCGCCTTCGGTGCGGACATTGTGATCCATCATGCCCTGCTTTTCATAGTAACGCACGGTATCCGGCGTCACTTCGGCGAGCTTGGCCAACTGACCTATCTTGAACATGACTTCTCCTCTCGGGTGAATTTGCCGTCCAGTGCGTGCTGATATTCGCCATGCAAGAAATCCGTGCTCATCCCAGCCTGACGCAATCGATGTTCCAGCAGTGCCATGCGCTTGCTGAGATCGACATAGTCCGGATGTTCGCTATTAATCTCTTGCAGTAAGCGAGCAACGGTTAATGCCTCTTTGCGATCTTCCAGCGCCGGCGGCAGGTAACCGGCATTTTTCAGCAAACGGTAACCGGCGCGTAGCTCGGGCGGCACCGCGCTGTCATCTTCCAGCACAAGCGGCTGCCCCTGGCCGGGCAGATTGTCGAACTCGCCTTTATCCTGGGCATCAAGGATATGACGTTCCGCCCATTGATCGAGCAATCCCATGACAGACAGCCTCGGTTAGCCTAATGAATAAGCCTTAGCATAGCGGATAGGGGCGGGGATCTTAAGCACAGCAGGGGGAATTGCGCACATTTGGCTGGATTTGGACGTAAAAAAACCGGGCAAGCCCGGTTTTTTTACGCGTCTACAGATTACTCTGCAGTTGCCACTTCTGCTTGAGACTCAGCACGATCAACCAGCTCGATGTATGCCATCGGCGCGTTGTCGCCTGCGCGGAAGCCACACTTCAGAATGCGAGTGTAACCACCGGCACGGCTCGCGAAACGCGGGCCCAGCTCGTTAAACAGTTTTGCCACGATCTCGTTATCACGAGTACGGGCGAATGCCAGACGACGATTAGCTACGCTGTCGGTCTTGGCAAGAGTAATCAGCGGCTCAACAACGCGACGCAGCTCTTTTGCTTTTGGCAGGGTCGTCTTGATGATCTCATGACGAACCAAAGAGCCGGCCATGTTACGGAACATAGCCTGGCGATGGCTGCTGTTACGGTTCAGTTGACGACCACTCTTACGATGGCGCATGACCTTATCCTTCTCAGTAAAACCTTAACCTGTGATCCGGTTACTCGTCAGCAATGCTTGCCGGCGGCCAGTTTTCCAGGCGCATGCCCAGAGACAGACCACGTGAGGCCAGCACGTCTTTAATCTCGGTAAGAGATTTTTTACCCAGGTTTGGCGTTTTCAGCAACTCAACCTCGGTACGCTGTACCAGATCACCGATGTAGTGGATAGCTTCTGCCTTGAGGCAGTTAGCAGAGCGGACAGTCAATTCCAGATCGTCAACAGGGCGCAGCAAGATCGGATCGAACTCTGGTTTCTCTTCTTTAACTTCCGGCTGACGTACATCACGCAGGTCAACGAAAGCTTCAAGTTGTTCAGCCAGAATGGTGGCCGCACGGCGGATCGCCTCTTCAGGATCGATCGTGCCATTGGTCTCCATCTCGATGACCAGCTTATCCAAGTCAGTACGCTGTTCTACACGCGCAGCTTCAACATTGTAGGCGATACGCTCTACAGGGCTGTAGCAGGCGTCAACCAACAGACGACCGATTGGGCGCTCATCTTCTTCCGAATGAATTCGGGCAGAAGCCGGCACATAACCGCGACCGCGCTGAACTTTGATACGCATGCTGATAGCCGCGTTCTCATCAGTCAGGTGGCAAATCACGTGCTGAGGCTTGACGATTTCGACATCACCATCATGGGTGATGTCGGCAGCGGTCACAGGGCCAATGCCAGATTTATTCAGGGTAAGAATAACTTCGTCTTTGCCTTGAACTCTCACCGCCAGCCCTTTCAGGTTGAGCAGGATCTCCAGGATATCTTCCTGTACGCCTTCTTTGGTGCTGTACTCATGCAGTACACCATCAATCTCAACCTCGGTCACCGCGCAACCCGGCATAGATGAAAGCAGAATACGGCGCAGTGCGTTGCCAAGAGTATGGCCAAAGCCACGCTCTAAAGGCTCAAGGGTCACCTTGGCGTGCGTCGAACTGACTTGCTCGATATCTACCAGGCGCGGTTTTAGAAACTCTGTCACAGAACCCTGCATTGTGTCCTCTCTTTGGTACTAAGCTTTACTTGGAGTAAAGCTCGACGATCAGGTGTTCGTTAATGTCCGCAGACAGATCGGTACGTTCAGGCATACGCTTGAACACGCCTTCCATCTTAGCAGCATCAACTTCCAGCCAAGTCGGCTTTTCACGCTGCTCAGCCAGCTCCAGAGAAGCTTTAACACGAGACTGCTTTTTAGCTTTCTCGCGGATGCTGACTACGTCATTCGGAGATACCTGATAAGAAGCGATGTTAACAACGCGACCGTTTACCATAACTGCTTTGTGGCTAACCAGCTGACGTGACTCTGCACGAGTAGCGCCGAAGCCCATACGGTAAACAACGTTGTCCAGACGACCTTCCAGCAGCTGCAACAGGTTTTCACCGGTGTTGCCCTTCAGGCGGGTTGCTTCTTTGTAATAGTTGCGGAATTGACGCTCCAGAATGCCGTACATACGACGAACTTTCTGCTTCTCACGCAACTGAACACCGTAATCAGACAGACGCGGTTTACGCGCACCGTGCTGACCAGGTGCTTGTTCAATTTTACACTTGGAATCGATCGCGCGAACGCCAGACTTAAGGAACAGGTCTGTGCCCTCACGACGGCTCAGCTTGAGCTTAGGACCCAAATATCTTGCCATTTTCTTTCTCCAACAATCCTAAAAGCTGCGTTACACGCGGCGCTTTTTCGGCGGACGACAACCGTTATGAGGGATCGGAGTCACATCAGTAATGTTAGTGATGCGGAAACCAGCCGCGTTCAGAGCGCGGATAGTAGACTCACGACCAGGACCAGGTCCTTTAACCATAACTTCCAGGTTCTTGATACCGTATTCTTTCACTGCGTCAGCACAACGTTCTGCTGCAACCTGTGCTGCGAACGGAGTGGACTTACGAGAACCACGGAAACCGGAACCACCGGCTGTTGCCCAACCCAAAGCATTACCCTGACGATCAGTGATGGTAACGATGGTGTTGTTGAAAGAAGCATGGATATGAGCCACGCCGTCAGAGACTTGCTTTCTTACACGCTTACGTGTACGAACAGGTGCCTTTGCCATTATTCAATAACCCCGATTATTTCTTGATCGGCTTGCGCGGACCCTTACGGGTACGAGCGTTGGTCTTGGTGCGCTGACCGCGTACCGGCAGACCACGACGATGACGCAAACCACGATAGCAACCAAGGTCCATAAGACGCTTGATGCTCAGGGTAATTTCACGACGCAAATCACCCTCAACGGTGTATTTGGCAACTGCATCACGAAGCTTTTCGATTTGCTCTTCAGACAGCTCACTGATCTTAACATTTTCAGCAATACCCGTAGATGCACAGATAGCCTGTGAACGGGTTTTACCGATACCGAAGATCGACGTTAAGGCGATAACGGTATGTTTATGATCAGGAATGTTAATGCCTGCTATACGGGCCACTATGCACTCCTACTATTTTATACAGCAACACCATTCTGAAAAGCCCGTTTTCAGGATACTCAAATAATGTTGCAGTGCGACATACAAAAGATTGGCTGGCTAATCTAGCCAGCTCAACCCAACTTTGCAAGAAAAATATGCGAGATAATCAGCCTTGACGCTGTTTATGCTTCGGCTCGGCGCTGCAAATCACACGAACGACACCGTTACGCTTAACGATTTTGCAGTTACGACATAATTTCTTGACGGAAGCACGAACTTTCATTTTTACTCTCCGTAACTTCTCAAACGAATCTGACTAGCGGTTATAGCCTTTCAGATTTGCTTTCTTCAATGCAGACTCGTACTGACTTGACATCATCAGAGTTTGCACTTGAGCCATAAAGTCCATGATGACGACAACCACGATCAGTAGCGAGGTACCACCAAAGTAGAATGGTACTTTCATTGCATCACGCATGAACTCCGGGATCAGGCAGATGAAAGTAATGTACATCGCGCCCACCAGGGTTAAACGCGTCATTACTTTATCGATATACTTCGCCGTTTGCTCTCCCGGACGAATTCCTGGTACGAAGGCACCGGACTTCTTCAGGTTATCTGCTGTCTCACGCGGGTTGAAAACCAACGCCGTGTAGAAGAAACAGAAGAAGATGATTGCAGACGCATAGAGTAACACATAAAGCGGTTGCCCTGGCTGCAAATACAGCGAAATCGTAGTCAGCCAGTTCCAACCGGTACCGCCCCCGAACCATGATGCAATCGTGGCCGGGAACAGAATAATGCTGGAAGCGAAAATCGCCGGGATAACACCCGCCATGTTCACTTTCAACGGTAAGTGTGTACTCTGTGCTGCATAAACACGACGACCTTGTTGACGCTTCGCATAGTTAACGACGATACGACGTTGACCACGCTCGATGAAAACAACGAAGAAGGTTACTGCAAACACCAATACTGCAACCAACAGCAGCAGGAGGAAGTGCAGGTCGCCTTGCCGCGCTTGCTCAATAGTATGGGCCACTGCCGGCGGGAGCCCCGCTACAATACCCGCGAAGATAATGATCGAGATACCGTTGCCGATACCGCGCTCAGTAATCTGCTCACCCAGCCACATCAGGAACATTGTCCCGGTTACCAGGCTCACAACCGCAGTAAAGTAGAATGCAAAGCCTGGGTTTAACACCAGGCCCTGCATACCAGGCATATTCGGCAGACCGGTAGCAATACCGATCGACTGGAATATGGCCAATACCAGCGTACCGTAACGGGTGTACTGGCTAATCTTGCGACGGCCAGCCTCCCCTTCTTTCTTGATTTCCGCCAACGCTGGATGAACCACCGTCAGCAGCTGGATAATGATCGACGCCGAGATATACGGCATGATCCCCAGAGCAAAGATAGAAGCACGGCTGAGGGCACCACCAGAGAACATGTTAAACATTTCAATGATAGTGCCTCTCTGCTGCTCAAGCAATTTGGCAAGCACAGTGGCATCGATACCAGGAATCGGAATGAAAGAGCCGATGCGGAAGACAATCAGCGCGCCGATGACAAACAAAAGTCTGCGCTTCAGCTCGCCGAGCCCGCCTTTAGCACTTTGAAAATCTAATCCTGGTTGCTTAGCCATCTGCTACTTATTCCTCAATTTTACCGCCAGCAGCCTCGATAGCAGCACGAGCGCCTTTGGTGACACGCAGACCACGCAGGGTTACCGGACGAGCGACTTCGCCAGAAAGTACAACTTTCGCGAATTCGATCTGGACACCAACTACGTTAGCGGCTTTCAGCGCGTTCAGGTCGATAACATCGCCTTCAACCAGAGCCAGTTCAGACAGACGAACTTCTGCCGTGATCATCGCTTTGCGTGAAGTGAAGCCGAATTTCGGCAGACGACGGTACAGAGGCATCTGACCACCTTCGAAACCACGACGTACGCCACCGCCAGAACGAGACTTCTGACCTTTGTGACCACGGCCGCCGGTTTTACCCAGGCCAGAACCAATACCACGACCTACACGCTTAGGCGCATGCTTGGCACCTTCAGCCGGAGACAGAGTATTTAAACGCATCTGTTACTCCTCAACTTTAACCATGTAGGAAACCAGGTTGACCATACCGCGAACAGCAGGAGTATCCTCGCGCTCTACGGTGTGACCAATACGACGCAGACCCAGACCGAGCAGAGTAGCTTTATGCTTCGGCAGACGGCCAATTGAGCTGCGAGTTTGTGTAACTTTAATAGTCTTAGCCATGGTCAATTACCCCAGAATGTCGGCAACGGATTTACCACGCTTAGCAGCGACCATTTCAGGAGACTTCATATTCGCCAGAGCGTCGATAGTTGCACGAACCACGTTGATCGGGTTGGTGGAACCATAAGCTTTAGCCAATACGTTGTGCACCCCAGCAACTTCGAGAACGGCGCGCATTGCACCACCCGCGATGATACCGGTACCTTCATGAGCAGGCTGCATGAACACGCGAGAACCCGTGTGAGCGCCCTTAACAGGGTGCTGCAGGGTGCCGCTGTTCAGCGCGACGTTCATCATGTTGCGACGGGCTTTTTCCATCGCTTTCTGGATCGCTGCTGGAACTTCGCGTGCTTTGCCGTAGCCAAAACCAACGCGACCGTTACCATCACCAACTACAGTCAGTGCGGTAAAGCTGAAAATACGGCCACCTTTTACGGTTTTAGATACGCGGTTTACCGCGATCAGCTTTTCCTGCAGTTCGCCAGCTTGTTTTTCGATGTGAGCCATCTTAAACCTCTTCCTTAGAACTGAAGGCCAGCTTCACGGGCAGCATCTGCCAGTGCCTGGACTCGACCATGATATTGGAAACCGGAACGGTCAAAGGATACTTTCGCAATCCCTTTTTCCAACGCGCGCTCAGCCAGAGCTTTACCTACGGCTGCTGCTGCGTCTTTGTTACCGGAATACTTCAGTTGCTCCGCGATAGCTTTTTCTAAAGTAGAAGCGGCTACCAGTACTTCAGAACCGTTTGGAGCAATCACCTGTGCGTAAATGTGACGCGGGGTACGATGTACCACCAGGCGGGTTGCACCCAGCTCTTGGAGCTTGCGGCGTGCGCGGGTCGCACGACGGATACGAGCAGATTTCTTATCCATAGTGTTACCTTACTTCTTCTTAGCCTCTTTGGTACGCACGACTTCGTCGGCGTAACGAACACCCTTGCCTTTGTAAGGCTCAGGACGACGGTAAGCGCGCAGATCTGCTGCTACCTGGCCAATTACCTGCTTATCAGCGCCTTTCAGCACGATTTCAGTTTGGCTTGGGCATTCAGCAGTGATACCTGCCGGCAGCTGGTGATCGATAGGGTGAGAGAAGCCCAGGGCCAAATTCACCACGTTGCCTTTAACGGCAGCACGATAACCAACACCTACCAGTTGAAGCTTTTTGGTGAAGCCTTCGGTAACACCAACAACCATTGCGTTCAGCAGAGCGCGCGTGGTACCCGCTTGAGCCCATGCGTTAGCAAAACCTTCGCGCGGAGCGAAAGTCAGTGCGTTAGCTTCTTGCTTCACTTCAACGGCGTCGTGGATAGTACGAGTCAACTCGCCGTTTTTACCCTTAATCGAAATAACCTGACCGTTGAGTTTTACCTCTACGCCGGCAGGAATGACGACGGGTGCTTTTGCAACACGAGACATTCTTTCCTCCCGAATTAAGCTACGTAGCAGATAATCTCGCCACCCAGACCAGCCTGGCGAGCTGCACGATCGGTCATAACACCTTTAGAGGTAGAAACAACAGCGATACCCAAACCGGCCATAACTTTTGGCAGCTCATCTTTTTTCTTGTAGATGCGCAGACCTGGACGGCTGATACGTTGAATGCTTTCTACCACAGCTTTGCCCTGGAAGTACTTCAGTACCAGTTCCAGAACAGGCTTGGCGTCGCCTTCGATTTTGAAATCTTCAATAAAACCTTCTTCCTTCAGCACGTTGGCAATTGCCACTTTCAGCTTGGAGGAAGGCATGGTGACCGCAACTTTGTTCGCGGCTTGACCGTTACGGATACGGGTCAGCATATCCGCGATCGGATCTTGCATGCTCATCTGTCTTTACTCCCGTGATTCAATTGGTAATTACCAGCTAGCCTTTTTCAAGCCTGGTACTTCACCGCGCATAGCGGCTTCACGAAGCTTAATACGGCTCAACCCGAATTTGCCCACATAACCATGTGGACGGCCAGTTTGGCGGCAGCGTTTACGCTGACGAGACGGGCTGGAATCACGCGGCAGAGTTTGCAGCTTGAGAACGGCATCCCAACGATCTTCATCGGACGCGTTCACATCAGAGATAATAGCTTTCAGTTCAACGCGTTTTGCAAAGAACTTGTCAGCTAATTTCACGCGCTTGACTTCGCGTGCTTTCATTGATTGCTTAGCCATCAGTAACCCTGCCTTACTTGCGGAACGGGAAGTTAAAAGCAGCCAGCAGCGCGCGGCCTTCATCATCAGATTTCGCAGTAGTGGTAATGGTAATATCCAAACCACGAACGCGATCGACTTTGTCGTAGTCGATTTCTGGGAAGATGATTTGCTCACGCACGCCCATGCTGTAGTTGCCACGGCCATCGAATGACTTGGCGGACAGGCCACGGAAGTCACGGATACGTGGAACAGCAATGGAGATCAGACGCTCAAAGAACTCCCACATGCGTTCGCCACGCAGAGTTACTTTACAGCCGATCGGATAGCCCTGACGGATTTTGAAGCCTGCAACAGATTTGCGGGCTTTGGTGATCAACGGTTTTTGACCGGAGATGGCTGCCAGGTCCGCTGCGGCGTTATCCAGCAGTTTCTTGTCAGCAATCGCTTCACCAACACCCATGTTCAGGGTGATCTTCTCGACCCGAGGGACTTGCATGACAGAGTTGTAATCAAACTGAGACATCAGTTGTTTGACTACCTCGTCTTTGTAGTAATCATGCAGTTTCGCCATCGTATTACTCCAAATTACTTGATAGTTTCGCTGTTAGATTTGAAGAAACGGACTTTTTTGCCCTCTTCGAATCTAAAGCCTACACGGTCAGCCTTGCCGGTAGCCGCGTTGAAGATAGCAATGTTAGAAACCTGAATTGCAGCTTCTTTTTCAACAATGCCGCCTGGTTGGTTCAGAGCCGGAACCGGCTTCTGGTGTTTCTTAACCAGGTTGATGCCTTCAACAATGACCTTGCCAGCAGACAGGACATTTTTTACTTTACCGCGCTTACCTTTGTCTTTCCCGGTAATCACGATAACTTCGTCATCACGACGGATCTTCGCTGCCATGTTCGCTCCTTAGAGTACTTCTGGTGCCAGAGAGATAATTTTCATGAACTTCTCATTACGCAGTTCACGAGTTACCGGCCCAAAAATACGCGTACCGATAGGCTGCTCGCTGTTATTGTTCAAAATAACGCATGCATTGCCATCGAAGCGAATGACAGAACCGTCCGGGCGACGTACACCCTTCTTGGTGCGCACCACTACCGCCTTCAGAACATCGCCTTTCTTCACCTTACCGCGAGGAATTGCTTCCTTGATGGTAATTTTGATGATGTCGCCGACGCCTGCGTAGCGACGGTGCGAGCCACCTAGAACCTTGATACACATTACGCGACGTGCACCGGAGTTGTCGGCGACGTTCAGCATAGTCTGTTCTTGGATCATTTTAGTGCTCCGCTAATGTCAACTACTACTTTAAAGACCCAAGTAAAAATTAGGCCGTTGAAAAGCCCCATAACCGAGGGCGCAGCATTATAACACCGCTTACTTGGTATGGGTAGAAAAAATAAACGGCTCATTTTCTGAGCCGTTTATTAAGTGAGAGCCAGCTACTCTATTACAGAATCGCTTTCTCTACAACGCGAACCAACGTCCAGGACTTAGTCTTGGACAGTGGGCGGCATTCGCGGATTTCCACCACGTCGCCGGTACCACATTCGTTGTTCTCGTCATGTACGTGCAGCTTGGTCGTACGTTTGATGAATTTCCCGTAGATCGGGTGCTTCACAGTACGCTCGATAGCAACAACGATGGATTTCTCCATTTTGTCGCTAACAACACGACCCTGCAGGGTACGGATAACTTCAGTCATTTACACACCCGCCTTTTGAGTCAGTAAAGTCTTAACGCGTGCGACGTCACGACGCACTTGTTTCAACAGGTGAGTTTGTTGCAGCTGGCCACTGGCCGCCTGCATGCGCAAGTTGAATTGCTCACGCAGCAGGTTGAGCAGCTCGGCATTCAGCTCTTCAACGCTTTTTTCACGCAGCTCTTGTGCTTTCATTACATCACCGTCTTAGTTACAAAGGTGGTTTTGATCGGCAGTTTCGCTGCTGCCAGTTTGAATGCCTCGCGGGCAACCTCTTCTGGCACGCCGTCCATTTCGTACAGGACCTTACCAGGCTGGATCAGGGCAACCCAATACTCCACGTTACCCTTACCTTTACCCATACGCACTTCCAGCGGCTTCTCGGTGATCGGTTTGTCCGGGAATACACGGATCCAGATCTTGCCTTGACGCTTAACTGCACGAGTCATTGCACGACGAGCTGCTTCGATTTGACGAGCAGTCAGACGGCCACGGCCAACAGCTTTCAGACCGAAAGTGCCGAAGCTAACATCCGTACCTTGCGCCAGACCACGGTTGCGGCCCTTGTGCACCTTACGGAATTTTGTACGCTTTGGTTGTAACATCAGCGACTCTCCTTACTTGCGGCCTTTACGCTGCTGCTTTTTAGGTTGAGCAGCCGGTTCCGGTTGTTCAACTGCAGCCATACCACCCAGGATCTCACCTTTGAAGATCCATACCTTAACGCCGATTACACCATAAGTGGTGTGCGCTTCAGATGTGTTGTAGTCGATGTCCGCACGCAGAGTGTGCAATGGAACACGACCTTCGCGGTACCATTCGGTACGTGCGATTTCAGCGCCGCCAAGACGGCCGCTTACTTCAACTTTGATACCTTTAGCGCCAAGACGCATTGCGTTCTGTACAGCACGCTTCATAGCACGACGGAACATAACGCGACGTTCCAGCTGAGAAGTGATGCTGTCAGCAACCAATTTAGCGTCGAGTTCCGGTTTACGGACTTCGGCGATGTTGATCTGTGCAGGAACGCCAGCGATGTCCGCTACGACCTTGCGCAGTTTTTCGACGTCTTCACCTTTCTTGCCGATAACGATGCCTGGGCGAGCAGTGTGAATGGTCACACGGATGCTCTTCGCAGGACGCTCGATAACGATGCGAGAAACGGAAGCTTTCGACAGTTCCTTAGTCAGGAATTGACGAACTTTAAAGTCGCTGTCCAGGTTGTCAGCGAATTCTTTGGTATTCGCATACCAAGTAGAGTTCCAAGGTTTGACAATACCCAGGCGAATACCATTAGGATGTACTTTCTGACCCATTGCTAGTCTCCAGAGTCTCAGCGATCGGACACAACCACAGTAATGTGGCTGGTGCGCTTCAGGATGCGATCTGCACGACCTTTTGCACGCGGCATAATGCGCTTCATGCTTGGGCCTTCGTCTACGAAGATTTTCGTAACTTTCAGATCATCGATGTCAGCGCCATCGTTGTGTTCTGCGTTAGCAATGGCAGACTCCAGCACTTTCTTAACCAGACCAGCAGCTTTCTTGTTGGTGTAGGTCAGAGTTTCCAGAGCTTGCGACACTTTCTTACCGCGAATCAGGTCAGCAACAAGGCGAACCTTCTGAGCAGAAGAACGAGCGTGGCGATGTTTAGCGATAGTTTCCATCTCTTCCTCCTACCTTAGCGCTTTTTAGCTTTTTTATCAGCCGCATGGCCGCGATAAGTACGAGTCGGCGCGAATTCACCCAGTTTGTGACCGACCATTTCATCGGAAACGAACACTGGTACGTGCTGACGACCATTATGGACAGCGATGGTCAAACCGATCATGTTAGGAAAGATCGTTGAACGACGGGACCAAGTGCGCAAAGGCTTCTTGTCACCGCTTTCCACCGCTTTCTCTACCTTCTTCAGCAAGTGCAGGTCAATAAAAGGACCTTTCTTGAGAGAACGTGGCATGGCTTATCCTCTAATTATTTTTTGCTACGGCGACGTACGATGAACTTATCAGTACGCTTGTTGCTACGGGTCTTCTTACCTTTGGTCTGAACGCCCCACGGAGTTACCGGGTGCTTACCAAAGTTACGACCTTCACCACCACCGTGCGGGTGATCTACCGGGTTCATCGCCGTACCGCGAACGGTAGGACGAACACCACGCCAACGTGCAGCACCTGCTTTACCCAGAACGCGAAGCATGTGTTCAGCGTTACCGACTTCACCCAGGGTGGCGCGGCAATCAGCTGGAACTTTACGCATTTCGCCGGAGCGCAGACGCAGAGTTACGTAGGAACCATCACGAGCAACGATCTGAACGTAGGCACCAGCGGAGCGAGCCATCTGGCCGCCTTTACCTGGTTTCATTTCTACGTTGTGAACCGTTGAACCAACTGGAATGTTGCGCATCGGCAGGGTGTTACCCGCTTTGATTGCAGCATCAACGCCAGATTGAATCTGGTCACCAGCTTTCAGGCCTTTCGGCGCCAGGATGTAACGGCGTTCGCCGTCTTTGTACAGAACCAGCGCGATGTTCGCGGAACGGTTCGGATCGTACTCCAGACGCTCAACCACAGCAGGGATACCGTCTTTGTTGCGCTTGAAGTCAACCAGACGATAGTGTTGCTTGTGGCCACCACCGATATGACGGGTGGTGATACGGCCATTGTTGTTACGACCACCGCTTTTGCTCAGTTTTTCCAGCAGCGGGGCATAAGGTTTACCCTTGTGCAGCTCAGGGTTAACCACTTTAACAACGTGGCGACGACCCGGAGATGTAGGTTTACATTTAACAATTGCCATTGTTCTTACTCCTCCGACTTACTCTGCGCCGCCGATGAAGTCCAGATTCTGGCCTTCTTTCAGGGTGACGTAAGCTTTTTTCCAGTCGCTACGACGACCAACACGCTGACCGTGACGTTTCACTTTCCCTTTAACTACCAGGGTGTTCACGTCTTCGACTTCGACTTCAAACAGTTTCTGCACTGCAGCTTTGATTTCTGCTTTGGTCGCGTCTTTGGCAACTTTGAGAACGATGGTGTTGCTTTTTTCCATCGCAGCGGATGCTTTTTCAGATACGTGCGGTGCACGCAGCACTTTCAGCAAACGTTCTTCACGGATCATGCCAGCATCTCCTCAACTTGCTTCACAGCATCAGCAGTCATAACCACTTTGTCGAAGGCGATCAGGCTAACCGGATCGATACCTGCTACATCGCGCACGTCAACCTTGTACAGGTTGCGAGCTGCCAGGAACAGATTCTCATCCAGTTCACCGGTCACGATCAGCACGTCTTCCAGAGCCATATCTTTCAGTTTCTGTGCCAGCAGCTTAGTTTTAGGCGCTTCTACAGAGAACTTCTCGACAACGATCAGACGATCTTGACGTACCAGCTCGGACAGGATGCTTTTCAGCGCGCCGCGGTACATCTTTTTGTTTACTTTCTGACTGTGGTCCTGTGGCTTAGCAGCAAAGGTCACGCCGCCTGAACGCCAGATCGGGCTCTTTACAGAACCTGAACGCGCACGGCCGGTGCCTTTCTGACGCCATGGCTTTTTGCCGGAACCAGTTACTTCAGCACGGGTCTTCTGAGCACGGGTACCTTGACGGGCACCTGCTGCATAAGCAACAACAACCTGGTGTACCAGCGCTTCGTTGAAATCACGACCGAAGGTAGTTTCGGAAACAGTCAGCGCGCTTTGCGCGTCTTTCAATACTAATTCCATTGCTATCCCCTTACGCCTTCACAGCTGGTTTAACGATCAGGTTGCCACCGGTTGCGCCCGGTACAGCACCCTTAACCAGCAGCAGGTTGCGCTCAGCGTCAACACGTACTACGTCCAGGCTCTGAACGGTTACGCGCTCATCACCCAGGTGGCCAGCCATTTTCTTGCCTTTGAACACTTTGCCCGGAGTCTGGTTCTGACCGATAGAACCCGGAACGCGGTGAGACAAGGAGTTACCGTGGGTAGCGTCTTGGGTACGGAAGTTCCAGCGCTTAACAGTGCCAGCAAAACCTTTACCTTTAGAAGTACCGGTAACATCGACTTTTTTAACGTCAGCGAAGATTTCTACGCTAATTTCCTGACCTGCAGCGAACTCTTGACCTTCTTCAAGGCGGAATTCCCACAGACCACGGCCAGCTTCAACGCCAGCTTTAGCGAAATGGCCCGCTTCCGGCTTGGTTACACGGTTAGCTTTTTTGCTACCGGTGGTAACCTGAACGGCACGGTAACCGTCGGTGTCCAGGCTTTTAACCTGAGTCACGCGGTTCGCTTCAATTTCAATTACGGTTACTGGGATAGAAACGCCATCTTCAGTGAAGATACGGGTCATACCCACTTTTTTACCGACTAAACCAATCATTGTTTCAACCTCTCAATCGCTCAATGACCTGATTAACCCAGGCTGATCTGCACGTCTACACCGGCAGCCAGATCCAGACGCATCAGAGCATCAACGGTTTTCTCGGTTGGCTCAACGATGTCAACCAGACGCTTGTGAGTGCGAATCTCGTACTGATCGCGCGCGTCTTTGTTGACGTGCGGAGAAATCAGAACGGTAAAGCGCTCTTTGCGAGTTGGCAGCGGGATCGGACCACGGACTTGCGCACCAGTGCGCTTTGCAGTCTCGACGATTTCCGCGGTTGATTGATCGATCAGACGATGATCAAACGCTTTCAGGCGGATACGGATTCTTTGGTTCTGCATGAGACCAGAGCTCCAATTATTTATAAACGTAAATAATTACTCCTCACACCCATTTCGATTGATGGGGGAGTGTAATCGTCAACATATAACCCCCATATCGGGAGTATTGTTCGAAAGGCAAAAAAGGCCTGCCAATCGACTGATTCGCTAAAATCAGGCTTACCAAGATTAGGTAAGCCCGCGCATTATACGCAAAATGGCCCAGGAAGCAAGCCGCAGTTGGAAATATGCTCAGGAAATCGTCATTTTTGCGCCTTCAGCGACGGTCGCGGGATGAAGGTGGCGATCAAGGTATGAATTATGCTTGGCGGGTAGCTCCCCTGCCCCACCGTAAAAACGGTTGCCGGCAGGAGAGGCGATGACGAACGGAAGGCAGGCTTACTCTTTGCGTTCTAAAATCTGGGCCTGGGCATAGTTTTGAATGCCGAGGCGAGCGATCAGATCCAGCTCGGTTTCCAGCCAGTCGATATGCTCTTCTTCATCGGCCAGAATGTCGATCATCAAATCGCGGCTGACATAATCGTGAATCGAGTCGGCGTAGGCGATACCTTCGCGCAGATTCTTGGCGCCCGCCAATTCCAGCGCCAGATCGGAACGCAGCATCTCTTCAATGTCTTCGCCGATGTTCAACTTACCGAGGTCTTGCAGGTTAGGGAGCCCTTCCAGGAACAGAATGCGCTCGATGTAGCGATCGGCATGTTTCATTTCGTCGATCGACTCGTGGTATTCCTTATCGTTGAGGCGCATTAAACCCCAATTCTTGAACATGCGGGCGTGCAGAAAATATTGATTGATGGCAACCAGCTCGTTGCCGAGCAGCTTGTTGAGGTGAGCAATGATCTTTTTATCGCCTTTCATAGGTAACTCCTCCTGGCCAGTTCTAAAAGTGTAGAACCTGTAAGCCAAGAGTCAAAAATAACCTTACCCTTTGTTAGGCAACTTCATGCATTGGGATGATAGCTCCGCGTTCCTCCACCATAATTTGTCTTGCCTGACGAATGCACTTTCCACAATCGGTACCAATCGGCACAAGTTCACGCAGCTGCTTCATGGTGTGGGGATTGTGCTGACGCACCGCATTACGGATCGCTTTGTCAGTCACCGCATTACACAGACATACATACATAGAGAGACTCACTTCTTAACCAATGCAATGAGTCTAAATAGGAATGGTTTTTATTTCAATTAAGATTTGTACAAATTGCATAAAAAAAGGGCACCGAAGTGCCCTTTTTTGTGTCGAAAAAATTATTCGCGATTAAGCGATAACTTTAGCAACAACACCAGCGCCTACAGTACGGCCGCCTTCACGGATTGCGAAACGCAGACCGTCGTCCATCGCGATTGGGTGAATCAGGGTTACAATCATGTTCACGTTGTCGCCTGGCATTACCATCTCTACGCCTTCTGGCAGTTCGATGGTACCGGTCACGTCAGTAGTACGGAAGTAGAACTGTGGACGGTAGCCTTTGAAGAATGGAGTGTGACGACCACCTTCATCTTTGCTCAGGATGTACACTTCAGATTCGAACTGGGTGTGCGGCTTGATAGAGCCTGGCTTAGCCAGTACCTGACCACGTTCGATGTCTTCGCGCTTGATACCACGCAGCAGAACGCCTACGTTCTCACCAGCACGGCCTTCGTCCAGCAGTTTGCGGAACATTTCAACGCCAGTACAGGTAGACTTAACGGTGTCTTTGATACCAACGATTTCAACTTCTTCGCCAACTTTGATGATACCGCGCTCAACACGACCGGTAACAACGGTACCACGACCGGAGATGGAGAATACGTCTTCGATTGGCAGCAGGAACGGCTTGTCGATTGCACGCTCTGGCTCTGGGATGTAGCTGTCCAGGGCTTCGGCCAGTTCGATGATTTTCGCTTCCCACTCAGCTTCGCCTTCCAGCGCTTTCAGCGCGGAACCGCGGATTACTGGCAGGTCGTCGCCTGGGAAGTCGTAAGCGGACAGCAGTTCGCGAACTTCCATTTCTACCAGTTCCAGCAGCTCTTCATCATCAACCATGTCGCATTTGTTCATGAATACGATGATGAAAGGAACGCCAACCTGACGACCCAGCAGGATGTGCTCACGGGTCTGAGGCATTGGGCCGTCAGTCGCAGCTACTACCAGGATCGCGCCGTCCATCTGAGCAGCACCGGTGATCATGTTTTTCACGTAGTCGGCGTGCCCTGGGCAGTCAACGTGCGCGTAGTGACGAGTCGGGGTGTCATACTCAACGTGAGAGGTGTTGATGGTGATACCACGAGCTTTTTCTTCTGGCGCGTTATCGATCTGGTCGAAAGCACGTGCAGAACCGCCGTAGGTTTTAGCCAGTACGGTAGTGATCGCTGCAGTCAGGGTAGTTTTACCGTGGTCAACGTGGCCGATAGTACCAACGTTAACGTGCGGTTTTGTACGTTCAAATTTTTCTTTAGACACGGCTATATTCCTTACTATAGCGCTCTCCCCTTCTGGAGAGAGCACGGGACTTTGGTTTTAACCCTGCGGCTTATTTGCCACGGGCTTCGATTACGGCCTGAGCGACGTTGTTCGGTGCATCATCATACTTCAGGAATTCCATGGTGTATGATGCGCGACCTTTAGTCAGAGAACGCAGCTGAGTTGCGTAGCCGAACATTTCGGACAACGGTACTTCAGCGTGGATCTTAACGCCAGTCACTTCAGATTCCTGACCGCGCAGCATGCCGCGACGACGGCTCAAGTCACCGATAACGTCACCGGTGTTCTCTTCTGGAGTCTCAACTTCAACCTTCATGATAGGCTCAAGCAGAACTGGTTTCGCTTTCTTAAAGCCTTCTTTAAAGGCGATAGACGCGGCCAGTTTAAACGCCAGTTCAGAGGAGTCAACGTCGTGGTAAGAACCGAAGTGCAGACGAATACCCATGTCTACTACCGGGTAACCAGCCAACGGACCAGACTTAAGCTGCTCCTGGATGCCTTTATCAACGGCAGGGATGTATTCGCCAGGAATTACACCACCTTTGATGTCGTTGACGAACTCGTAACCTTTCGGGTTAGAGCCCGGCTCCAGTGGGTACATGTCGATCACAACGTGACCGTACTGACCGCGACCACCAGACTGCTTGGCGTGCTTACCTTCAACATCGGTAATCTTCGCGCGAATCGCTTCGCGGTAAGCTACCTGAGGTTTGCCCACGTTAGCTTCAACGTTGAATTCACGCTTCATGCGGTCAACGATGATGTCGAGGTGCAGTTCACCCATACCGGCGATGATGGTCTGGTTAGACTCTTCGTCAGTCCATACGCGGAATGACGGGTCTTCTTTAGCCAGACGGCCCAGAGCCAGACCCATTTTTTCCTGGTCAGCTTTGGTTTTTGGTTCAACGGCGATAGAGATTACCGGCTCAGGGAATTCCATACGCTCCAGGATGATTGGAGAGTCTGGATCACACAGGGTGTCCCCGGTGGTCACGTCTTTCAGACCGATCGCAGCGGCGATGTCGCCTGCGCGAACTTCTTTGATCTCTTCACGCTTGTTGGCGTGCATCTGAACGATACGGCCGAAACGCTCGCGCGCAGCCTTAACGGAGTTCAGCACGGTGTCGCCGGAGTTAACAACGCCGGAGTACACGCGGAAGAAGGTCAGGTTACCCACGAACGGGTCGGTAGCGATTTTGAACGCCAGCGCAGAGAACGGCTCGTCATCACTTGCGTGACGCTCAGCCGGAGTGTCTTTGCCATCGTCCAGGATACCGTTGATCGCAGGAACGTCAGTTGGTGCCGGCAGGTATTCGATTACCGCATCCAGCATCGCCTGTACGCCTTTGTTCTTGAACGCAGAACCACAGGTAACCAGGATGATTTCGTTGTTCAGCACGCGCTGACGCAGAGCGGATTTGATTTCTTCCTCGGTCAGCTCTTCGCCGCCCAGGTATTTTTCCATCAGCTCTTCGGAAGCTTCCGCAGCGGACTCGATCAGGTTCTGGCGCCATTCTTCAGCCAGGTCCATCATGTCAGCCGGCACGTCTTCGTATTCGAAGGTTACGCCTGCGTCTTCTTCGTTCCAGTTGATCGCCTTCATTTTCACCAGGTCGATAACGCCGGTGAATTTGTCTTCTGCGCCGATAGCCAGCTGCAGAGGAACAGGGTTGGCGCCCAGACGAGATTTGATCTGGCCTACAACTTTCAGGAAGTTAGCACCCATACGGTCCATTTTGTTAACGAACGCGATACGTGGCACTTTGTATTTGTTAGCCTGACGCCATACGGTTTCAGACTGTGGCTGAACACCACCAACAGCACAGTAAACCATTACCGCGCCATCCAGCACACGCATGGAACGTTCTACTTCGATGGTGAAGTCAACGTGCCCTGGGGTGTCGATGATGTTTACGCGGTGCGGTTCGAACTGCTTGGCCATACCAGACCAGAAGGCAGTAGTCGCTGCAGAAGTGATGGTAATACCACGCTCCTGCTCCTGTTCCATCCAGTCCATGGTGGCAGCGCCGTCATGAACTTCACCGATTTTGTGGTTTACACCGGTGTAGAACAGAATACGTTCGGTAGTGGTGGTTTTACCGGCGTCGATGTGAGCACTGATACCGATGTTACGGTAGCGTGCAATGGGTGTTGTACGAGCCATTTGATTCCTCTATTCCTAGGGCGTTCAAGTTCAGTTAACCCAAGCGGGCCGATTTGACGCGCCCGCTTGGTTAGCATAACTATCGCGTGGTGATTACCAGCGGTAGTGGGCGAACGCCTTGTTGGCTTCGGCCATACGGTGAACGTCTTCACGCTTCTTAACAGCAGAACCTTTGTTCTCTGCTGCGTCAGACAGCTCGTTCGCCAGGCGCAGAGCCATGGATTTATCACCGCGTTTACGTGCAGCATCAACGATCCAACGCATTGCCAGAGCATTACGACGAACCGGGCGGACTTCAACTGGTACCTGATAAGTAGAACCGCCAACGCGACGCGACTTAACTTCTACAGTCGGGCGAACGTTGTCGAGAGCGACTTCGAAAGCTTCCAGGTGATCTTTACCAGAACGCTGAGCCAGGGTCTCCAGCGCGGTATAGACGATTGCTTCTGCAGTAGATTTTTTACCGTCTACCATCAGGATATTTACAAATTTGGCCAGCAGCTCAGATCCGAACTTAGGATCTGGCAGGATTTTACGTTGGCCGATTACGCGACGACGTGGCATGGAAATACTCCGTTGTTAATTCAGGATTGTCCAAAACTCTACGAGTTTATTTTGACATTAAAGTTAAAACGTTTGGCCTTACTTAACGGAGAACCATTAAGCCTTTGGCTTCTTCACGCCGTACTTGGAACGAGCTTGCTTACGGTCTTTAACACCGGAGCAGTCAAGTGCACCACGGACGGTGTGGTAACGCACACCTGGCAAGTCTTTTACACGACCGCCACGGATCAGGATTACGGAGTGTTCCTGCAGGTTGTGGCCTTCGCCACCGATGTAGGAAGTTACTTCGAAACCGTTGGTCAAACGCACACGGCAAACTTTACGCAGTGCGGAGTTTGGTTTTTTCGGGGTAGTGGTATATACGCGGGTGCATACGCCACGTTTCTGCGGGCAGGCTTCCAGCGCTGGAACGTTGCTTTTAGCAGCCTTCACAGAGCGTGGTTTGCGAACCAGCTGGTTAATTGTTGCCATTAAAAAAGCTCCTGGTTTTTGCTTCGTACTAGCTTCGTAAACATGTGATAAATCCCCTCGTATGCACTACTGGCAAAGTACGAGGACGCAGAATTTTATGGCTGACCAGTATGGGTGTCAAGAAATATACAACATCACTCTCATCACCAGGCCATTTGGCTGCGGTGTTGTTCGGTTAATTCAACGAAGTGATTATAGCCGACGACAGTGATTTTGTGCGAAAAATGACCAACCAATCCCCGGGCTTCCAGGTCGTCCTGCAGCGCATAAAGGGATATGGGGGCGGCGAGCAGCAATTCAAGATGAGCGCTGCCGGCAAGGCCTGCCAGCACGCCATCCTGCAGCAGCAATAGCGCGTCGCCCTCCGCCGTCAGGCGCAGCAGCGCAGGCAGGTCACATTGGTTTGGCGAATGGCTCAGGGTATACAGCATCAGAAGATCCTAAAACGTCATCACGGTATCGTAGCCGGCCAGTTCGCGGCGCAGTTCGTCCGGCGCCAGCACCTCGGCGTCCAGCACCCAATCGGTCACCTGGCCCAGCCCGCGCTCCTGCAGCGAAGCCTGGCACAGATAGCACCGTTCCACGTCATACAGCGGCAGCACGCCGAAGGTGGCGATGTAATTGCGCGCCAAAATTTTTTCCGGCTGTTGGCCCGGCAACAGCTGCAGCACGCCGTCACCAACAAAAAACACCCCTAGATCTTCACTGAGCGCCGACGTGGCGAGCAGCGCGTCCAGCCCTTCCCTGCCGCCGGCGCCGCCATGCGGCCCGTGGGTGAAAACAAAAGCGACTCGTTTCATCATATCCTCAGAACTGCACCAGACGGTCGCAACTCAGCGACGCTTCGGCCAGGGAACCCAGCCCGCTCAGGATAAAACCTGGCTGCAGGTTGGCGTTTGCCAGCCCCTGTTGCGCCGCCTCCTGCTCATCGGAGACGCCGCGGCGCAACGCGGCGGCCACGCAGACGTTGAGCGCCACGCCGTGTTGCTGCGCCAGCTGCGCCCAAGCGCGCACCAGATCGAACTCATCGCTGGCGGGCGCGGTCAGTTGGTTGGCGTTCAGCACCCCTTCACGGTAGAAAAAGACGCTGGAAAGACGGTGCCCTTTCGCCAGCAAAGCCTGAGCGAACTGATAGGCGCTGCTGGCCTGCTGCGTGCCGTAAGCCGGGCCGGTGACCAACAGACAATAATCGAGCATCAACGGTCGCTTCCCGACAGATCGCCGCTCTTGAACTGGCGGATGTACAGATAGACGGTGTGTTTGGAGATATTCAGACGATCCGCCACCTGGTTGATCGCATCCTTGATGTCGAAGATGCCTTTCTCATAGAGGTTGAGCACCACCTGACGGTTCTTGGCGTTATTGGACACCGAGCGGTCGGCGTTCACCTCTTCGATGGTGAACTCCAGCGTCTGCGCCACCAGATCGTCGACAGAAGAGGCGAAATTCACCGACGACGGCACGTCTTGCGTGGCCGGCGGCATAAAGGTCTGCATGATCTGTGAGAACGGCACATCGAGGTTCATGTTGATGCACAGTAGGCCGATCACCCGTTGTTCGCGATTGCGAATGGCGATGGTCACCGACTTCATCAGCACGCCGCTCTTGGCTCGCGTGAAGTAGGCTTTCGACACGCTGCTGTCGTCGCCGGCCATGTCGTGCAGCATGCGCAGCGCCAGGTCGGTGATCGGCGAGCCGATTTTGCGCCCGGTGTGTTCCCCGTTGGCGATGCGCACCGCCGAACTGTTCAGGTCTTCCAGCGCGTGCAATACGATCTCGCAGTGGCCGCCGATCAGCATCGCCAGCCCGTCGACCACCGCTTCATAGGATTTCAGGATTTCATGATCCGTTTGAGTAAACGGACGTTCATTCAGCAAATCAAGTTCGCTGGCTTCGCTGGATAAAAGCGAATTCGACATCGAAGATACCACCCTCATAGATCGCCTGTGCCAGGGGGCGCAGCTAAAATCGCTCGGACCGGCTCGCGGCCGTCGTCAGACATGCGCAGCGCAGTTGGCTGAGATCGACATGAAGCGGCCGGGAACAATTTTAGGTACACGCCCTAAGGGGCAGACGCATGACTGATAAGTCAGAATTATTAGTCTAGCAAAGCGGCCGGAGCAAAGTCCTTGCGTTTGCGCGTGGTATTGACGTTAAGCCCGATGCCCGGCAGGCGTCAAGCCTTCAATGGAGAGAGAGGCGGCGGCGGCCGAAATGAAAACCGCCGCGGAGGGCATCCGCGGCGGTGGCAAACAGAGCGACGAGATTATTTCGCTTTGGCGCCTGCTTTCGCGTCAGCCGGTTTCTCGGCTTTAGCGTCGGCTTTCGGCGCCGCTTTCACGTCCAGCAGCTCAACGTCGAACACCAGCGTGGAGTTAGCCGGGATGCCCGGAACGCCGGTTTTGCCGTAGGCCAGCGCCGGTGGGATCACCAGCTTGATTTTGCCGCCTTTCTTGATGTGCTTCAGACCTTCGGTCCAGCCTGGGATCACGCCGTCCAGACGGAACGACAGCGGCTCGCCGCGGGTGTAGGAATTATCGAACTCGGTGCCGTCGGTCAGGGTGCCTTTGTAGTTCACCACTACGGTGTCGCTGTCTTTCGGCGCTTCACCTGCGCCCGGCTTCTCTACCTGGTACAGCAGACCGGATTCGGTTTTCTTCACGCCTTTTTCTTTGGCGAAGCTGTCACGGTACTTGGCGCCTTTGGTTTCGTTGTCCTTGGCGTCCTGTTCCATCTTCGCCTGAGCGGAAGCCTTCACGCGCGCTTCGAAGCCCTGCAGGGTCTTCTCGATATCGGCGTCGTTCAGCTTGCTCTTGTTGGCGAACGCGTCCTGGACGCCGGCGATCAGCTGATCTTTGTCCAGTTTGATGCCCAGCTTCTCTTGCTCTTTCAGAGAGTTGTCCATGTAACGGCCGAGAGAGGCGCCCAGTGCGTAAGCCGCTTGCTCGTCGTCGTTTTTGAACTTGCCGGTGCTTGGCGCTGCTGCCGCGTCCGCTGGTTTAGCGGCTTCTGCCGGTTTGGCGGCATCGGCTGCCATGACCTGGGTCGCATTCAGAGCAAAAGCCATGGTGGTTGCCAGAAGCGTGACTTTAAACAAAGATTTCATCCATTTCTCCAGTGTCTGAAGCAATGCCCCAAACAATCATTAGGTAAGATAACCGGGCTACTATAGCTGCCTGAAACAAAACAAAACAGTCGCACAGGTAACCAATCGAGTCAAAGTGTGACTCCCACTTTGCCAAGAAGTTTCCCATCCCGCGCTACTCACATGATAAATCAGATTTTTCTTGCAGAATATTCGGCGAGGTTAGCAAAAAACGGCATATCGAGCGCATAACTTTTCAGCACTTTACACTGCCGATCGCAACGTTGCGCGCCGACCAGAGAAATAGCGCGAGCAAACCCGGCGCCAGCTGTTACCATAGCGCCGAATCAGGATTTTATCGCGTCAGAGGTAGCCTCATGCACAATCACGACATTCAAGGTCTGCTACAGCGGCTTGAAGAACTGGAAAGCCGTCAGGCCTTTCAAGAGCTCACCATCGAAGAGCTCAACCAAACGGTCATTCAGCATCAAATGGAAATGCTGAAGATGCGCGAACACCTGCGCATGTTGACCGACAAGCTGCGTTCGACCCAAACCTCGATGATCGCCTCGCAATCGGAAGAAACACCTCCGCCGCACTATTGATAGCCCGCCATGCGCTCATTTCAGGCGCGCCAGCCCGGCGACGGCGCGCTCGAGATACTGGCGCGGGCATCCCAAATTGATGCGAATGAAGCCGCTCCCCTGCGGGCCGAAACCGCAGCCCATCGACGGCGCCAGCTTCGCCTCCTCCACCAGCGCTCGCTGCAATTCCGCATCGCTCAAACCCAGAGCGCGGCAATCCAGCCAGGCGAGATAGGTTCCTTCGGCCCGGGTCAAGGTGCACCAGGGGGCGGCGGCCGCGAGCGCCTGCGCAAACCAGCGCCGATTTTCCGCCAGATAGCCGAGCAACTCGTCAAGCCAAACCGCGCCACGTTGATAAGCCGCAGTCGCCGCCACCATCGACAGCGCGTTGAACACATCCAGGCCGTGAGCGTTCAGTCGATCGACAAACGCCTGCCGCAGCCGGGCGTTGGGGATCAGGAAATTCGAAATGCGCAGCGAGGAGAGGCCAAAGGTTTTGCTGGCGGACGTCGCCACAATCACCCTTTCGCGATAGTCCTCGTTCAGATGCAATACCGAGGTAAACGTCTCGCCGGGCAGCAGCAGGTCGGCCCAGATTTCATCGGAGATCACCGTGACGTCGTGGGCGTGACAAAGCGCCATTAACCGCTCCAGCTCATCGCGGGTCCAGCAACGGCCGGTCGGATTGTGCGGATTACACAACAGCAGCAGCGGCGGCTTACGCTGCGCCAGGCAGGCGGCCAGCCGGTCAAAATCTATCCGGTATCCCAGCGGGGTTTCCTGCAGCGGATTTTCAAGCACTTCTCGGCCGTTCATGGTGATTATCTTGGCGAACGAGCCATAGTACGGCCCCTGCACCACCACGCCGTCCCCCGGCTGGCTGAGCAGTTGGATCAGCATCGCCAACCCGGGCACCACCCCTTCAACCGAGGTGAACCACTCGCGCCGCAGCGGTAAATCGTGCCGCCTGGCGAACCAGTCGATCGCCGCCTGATAGTAGGCGTCGTCGCGCTCGCTGTAGCCAAAGACGCCGTGTTCCACCCGCTGATGCAGCGCCTGCTGCACCTCCGGCGGGCACGGAAAGTCGAAATCGGACACCCACATCGGCAGCAGCTCGCTGCCGTCCAGTTGCAAATAGCGGTCGATGAAGTCCCACTTCACGGAGCCGGTGTTGTGACGGTCGATAATGGCGCTGAAATTAGTCGTCATGTCAGGCTTCCTTACGCTGCAAATCGTTCTGAGGCTGGAGTTTGGCGATACCGAAGCCGGTGAAGCCATAAATCAGGGCGAACACCACCGCGGCATAACATTGAATCGCCCACGGCAGCAAATCGAGCGTGCTCACTCCCAGCGTGGTCGCCATGTAGATGCCGGCGGCCGTCCACGGGATCAGCGGTTCAATGACGGTGCCCGCGTCCTCGACGGTGCGCGACAGGTTTTTATTGTCCAGCCCCATGCGACGATAGGCCCCTTTGAACAGCTCCGCCGGGATCAGCAGCGCCAGCTTGCCGTCGCTGGTCGCACCGGTCACCAGGATGGTGGTGGCAACGGTAGCGGCGATCAGTTGACCGGTGGTGTGCACCACTTTCAGCAGTCGGCTGATGATCACCGTCAGCGCGCCGGTCAGCGTCAACGCGCCGGCGAAGGAGAAGGCGCAGAACACCAGCAGGATCGTGCTCATCATCGAGAACATGCCGCCACGGTTAAGCAGGCGCGGCACGTCGGCGACGATCCCCTCGACGTTGTGGCCCTGGGCGGCGAACATCGACAGATTGAAACCGTCCATCAACGCATTCAGCCCCTGCTGCAGGCTAAAGCCCTGCAGCGCGACGCCGATGGCGATCGCCAGCGCGCAGGCGGCCAGCATGACGGGGATCACCGGCCGTTTGGTCACCGCGCCCCACAGCACCAGCACCGGCGGCAGGATCAGCAGCAGATTGAAATGGTACAGCCCCTCGAGCGCGCTGACGATTTCGGTCACTTTTTCCGGCGTAGCCACGCTGGCCACCGCGCCGGTGTGCCCGGCGATCAGGTACACCACGGCGGCCAAGATGAAGCTCGGCAACGTCGTGTACATCAGATGCTGGATATGGCTGTAGAGATCGGTATCCGCGACGATGGCCGCGAAGTTCGTCGAGTCGGACAGCGGCGAGATTTTGTCGCCGAAGTAAGCGCCGGACACCACCGCCCCAGCTGCGGCGGCCAGCGGCACGTCCAGACCTGCGGCCACGCCCATCAGCGCCACGCCCACGGTGCCGGCCGCTCCCCAGGAGGTGCCGGTGCATACCGAGATCACGCTGGTGATGAAGAACGCGGCGATCAGAATATATTGCGGGCTGATCAGCTTCAGCCCCCAATACACCATGTAAGGGATAGTGCCGCTGATCATCCAGGTGCCGATCAGGCCGCCCACGCAGATCAGGATCATGATCACCGGCATGGCCTTCGCCAGTTTGGCCACGATGGCCTCGATGATGTCGTCCCAGCGGTAGCCTTGCCACCAGGCCAACGCGGCGGCGATAGCGGCGGACACCAGCAGCAGCGGTTCAATGCGCAGGCCAAACTGGCCATAGCCGATGATGAGCAGCAACAGCATGGCCACAATCGGCAGCGTCGCCAACCCAAGGTTGAGCGTTTTCTTATTATCCATATACGGCTCCTGTTGAAGATGGGGTACTGCAACAGCGTAATGGCTTCGATCACCGGAGGATGTGAGCGCAGACAACTGCCCATGTAATCGGTTTCATGCAATAAAATTGTGTGAGCCGCCTCTCATTCACCGCGCTTGCTTTGCTCATGCGGCTCGCCCGCGGCCACGGAGTCTCGCAGGATAAGTTCGGCCGAAAAGCGGTTGTTCTGCGGCGCAACGCCGCTGCCGCTGTGGATCTGTAGCGCCAGGCGCGCGGCGCGGCGGGCCATTTTTTCGATGGGGTAATGCACGGTGGTCAACGAGGGGTGGAGATATTTCGCCAGGGCAATGTCGTCAAAGCCGACGATCGACAGCGCCTCAGGCAGCTGAATTTGCCGTTGGTGGCAGGTGCGCATCATGCCGGCGGCCATCACGTCGTTGAACGTCACCGCCGCGGTAAAGCGTTGATCGCTGCCCAAAACGCGCTCGGCCGCCAGTTCGCCCCCTCTTTCGTTGAAGGGCACGCTGATGATCCAGGCACCCGGCACCTCAATGCCGGCGGCCGCCATGGCCTGGCGGTAACCCGTTAGTCGCTGTGCGCGGTCGTCGATCGGCAGATCCGCCGTCACGCAGGCAATTCTTCGATGCCCCTGACGAATAAGCAATTCGGTCGCCGCCTGCGCCGCATTGGCGTTGTCGAGCCAGATGCAACGGTTGGCGATGGCGGGCAGGTAGCGGTTGATCAGCACCAGCGCGGGCGTGTGAGCAGCGTAACGCAGCAGTTCGTCCTCCCTCATGCGCGTGACGTGCGCCACGATGGCCTCACATCCCTGGTTGATGAGAAAGTCGAGGCCGCTTTTTTCCAGCTCCGCCTGATGTCCGCCGCTGCACAGCATCAGACGCACACCGGCCTGCCGCGTGATGTCTTCCACGCCTCGCGCCAGGCGCGAGAAAAACGGATCGTCGAGGTTGCCGGTCAGCAGCCCCAGCATATTGCCGCTTCTTTTCGCCAACGCCAGCGCGGCGGCGTTACGGTGGTAGTTAAACTCGCGCATCGCCTTCTCGACACGCTCGCGGGTCACCGGCTCAACATAGGCGGTATTATTGATCACCCGGCTGACGGTGGCCGTGGAAACGCCGGCGCGGCGCGCAACGTCTTTCATGGTGGCCATGACATGTCCTGTCGTGCTGTTCGGCGCCCGGTGCGCCGCGCATAAAAAAGGGCAGCCGATGGCCGCCCTCTTGTCTCGTGATCGCGTTCTGCTTAGTGGCAGCCGCAACCGCCGTTACCGCAACCGCCTTTACCGTGGTCGTGACCATGGTCGTGATCGTGGCTGTGGCCGTGACCGCCGCAGCAGCCTTCACCGTGTTCGTGGTGATGGTCGTGCTCGCCGTGTACGTGACCGTGTGCCAGTTCTTCTGCGGTCGCTTCGCGGATCGCGACAACTTCCACGTTGAAGTTCAGGTTTTGGCCGGCCAGCATGTGGTTGCCGTCAACCACAACGTGGTCGCCATCAACTTCGGTGATTTCAACCGGTACCGGACCCTGATCGGTGTCAGCCAGGAAACGCATGCCGACCTGCAGTTCGTCAACGCCCATGAAGACGTCTTTCGGTACGCGCTGCACCAGGTTTTCGTCGTAGTTGCCGTACGCGTCGTTCGCGCCGACGTGAACGTCAAAACGATCGCCAACGTCGTGGCCTTCGAGTGCTTTTTCCAGACCTGCGATCAGAGAACCATGCCCGTGCAGATAGTCCAGCGGTGCGCTCACCGGAGACTCATCAACCAAAACACCGTCTTCTGTACGTACTTGGTAAGCCAGGCTGACCACCAAGTCTTTTGCTACTTTCATGATATCTCCTACCGTTGGCTACTAGGACGCACACCGTTATCGGGATGCGCGCCTTTTCCGGACAGATTGTAACGGAAATCTGTCGCGCTGTACCCTCCGGGATAAAAAAACGCTACTTCGGCTGGAAAATGCCGATCACCTGCTCTTGCGGGCGAACGTGTTTTTCTACCTGTTGTTCGGTCTGGCGCTGATGATGGCCGCACTTGACGCACTCCACCACTTCCACCTGATCCTCCCGCCACACCGCCAGCGTATCCATGGCGCTACAGCTCGGGCACACCGCCCCGGCGATAAATCTCTTACGTGTTGCAGACATCGTTATGCTCCCGCTTATTCATATTCATCCCAGCCGTCGAACTGGCGACTTTCTTTTTGCATTTCGCGATGGAACAGCTCTTCCAACTCGCGCCGCGCCTCTTTCACGCGGGAAATTTGCGCCACGTCGCCCTGATGCGGCGGCATCAGTTCACGCAGCATGCGCATATCCAGGCGGCGGAAATGCTGCTGGGCGCGGAAGGCCTGATGCGGGTGCATGCCCAACTCCATCAGCGCCTTGCGCCCCAGTTCCAGCGCGCTGGAGAAGGTCTCGCGGCTGAACTGTTTCACCCCCGCCTGCAGCAACTCATGCGCCTCCACGCGGCCGCGCGCGCGCGCCAGGATGCTCAGGTTCGGGAAGTGCTGCTGGCACAGCCGCACGATCTCCATGGTGTCTTCCGGCTCATTGCAGGTGATCACGATCGACTTGGCCTTCTCGGCGCCCGCCGCGCGCAACAGCTCCAGCTCGGTGGCATCGCCGTAATAAACCTTGTAGCCGTAGCGCCGCAGTACGCCAACGGCGCTGACGTCGCGCTCCAGTACGGTAATGCGCATCTTGTTGGCCATCAGCAGGCGGCCGATCACCTGGCCGAAACGCCCGAAGCCGACGATGATCACCTGCGGATCGTCGTCTTCCACGTACGGCGTTTCCTCATCCTCGTCCTTGGCGTTGTATCGGCGCGCCAAAATGCGGTCGATGGCCTGCATCAGCAGCGGCGTGGTCATCATCGACAGCGTCACCACCACCAGCAGTAAAGAGAGTTGATCCGGCTGCAGCACCTTTTGGGCGCCCGCCGCAGAAAACAACACGAAGGCGAACTCACCGCCCTGGCTGAGCACGCCGGCGAACTGCAGGCGCACCGAGCTGCGCAGGCCGAACAGGCGCGACACGCCGTAGAGCACGCCGGATTTGACCGCCACCAGCGCCAGCACGCCGATCAACACTTCGGCCAGGTGGGTGTAGAGCACGCCGATATTCAACACCATACCCACCGAGATAAAGAATAACCCCAGCAGCAGCCCTTTAAACGGCTCGATGGAAATTTCCAACTCGTGGCGGTATTCGCTCTCCGCCAGCAGCACGCCGGCAATGAAGGTGCCGAGCGCCATCGACAGGCCGAGCGTCTCCATAAACAGCGCCGAGCCGAGCACCAACAACAGCGCCGCGGCGGTGAAGATTTCGCGCACGCCGGAAGCGGCGATATAGCGGAACAGCGGCCGCAGCAGGAAGCGGCCGCCGATCAGCATGCCGCCGAACGCCGCCACCTTGAGCGCGATTTTCGCCCAATCGTCGCTGGTGCCACCCGCGCCGGCCAGAATCGGGATCAACGCCAGCGCCGGGATCACCGCCATATCCTGGAACAGCAGCACCGAAAAGCCGAGCTGCCCCCCTTCGTTGCGGTTCATGCCCTTCTCGCGCATCAGCTGCAGCGCCATCGCGGTGGAGGACATCGCCAGACCGACGCCGCCGATCACCGCCGCCTGCCAGGCAAAGTGCGTCAGGTACAACAACGCGCCCAGCACCGCCGCGGTGATCAACACCTGGCCGGCGCCGGCGCCGAAGATCGAGCGCCGCAGTTCCCACAGCTTGCTGGGGTTCAGCTCCAGGCCGATGATGAACATCAGGAACACCACGCCCAGTTCGGAGAAGTGCAGGATCTCGTCAACGTCGCGAATGAAGCCCAATCCCCAGGGGCCGATGGCGATGCCGGCGATCAGATAGCCCAGCACCGCGCCGATCCCCAGGCGACGAGCGATCGGCACCGTCACCACCGCGGCGAACAGGAACAGTAAAATGGCGGTCAGTAAGGTTGATCCTTCCATGCTCACCGCCCTCCGTGCGGCAGCGGGTGGCTCAGCCACTCGCCGTAGGCGTCCGCATGGCTGCGCAGCACCTCCGGCTTCTGCCGCCGCGCCCAATACACCACGAACGGCGTCAACCAGTGCATATGGCACATTCCGGCGGTCAACTCGAACGGCCGCAGGATATCTTCCATCGGATAATGGTTATAACCGCCGGTGCGATAGGCGCCTTCCGGCTCGCCGGTGGTGATCACCGAGCGCCAGTATTTGCCCGCCAACGCATTGCCGCCCACCCCGCTGGCGAAGCCGCGCGACAAGACCCGATCCAGCCACTCCTTCAGCAGCGCCGGGCAGCTGTAGGTATAGAGAGGATGCTGAAACACGATGACCTGATGCTCACGCAGCAGCTGTTGTTCGTGATGGATATCGATAAAAAAATCAGGATAGTGCGCGTAAAGATCGTGCACGGTGACATGTTCCAACTGCTGCGCCGGTCGAAGCAAAACCCGGTTCGCCACCGAGTCATGGGATTCCGGATGGGCATACAGCAGCAAGACCTTGGGCGGCTGCGACATCATTCCCCTCCAAAGCGTCGTCAGGGTAGCGGTTTTCCGTTACCATGCATCGCAAAGACAAAAACAGCGCGCGGTGCGCGTTCTGTTACCTTAATGATAATTTAACATACTCTGAACATACGGCGCTTTATGATTGTATTCTCCTCGCTACAAATCCGACGCGGCATTCGCGTCCTGCTGGACAACGCCACGGCGACGGTTAATCCCGGTCAGAAGGTCGGCCTGGTGGGCAAAAACGGCTGCGGCAAATCCACGCTGCTGTCGCTGCTGAAGGGCGAGATCGCGGCGGACGGCGGCAGTTTCACCTTCCCCGGCAACTGGGCGCTGGCTTGGGTCAACCAGGAGACGCCGGCGCTGGACGTGCCGGCGATCGAGTATGTTATCGACGGCGACCGCGAGTTTCGCCAGCTTGAAGCCGAACTGCAGGCGGCCAACGACCGCAACGACGGCCACGCCATCGCCACCCTGCACGGCAAGCTGGACGCCATCGACGCCTGGACCATCCGTTCCCGCGCCGCCAGTCTGCTGCACGGCCTCGGCTTCTCCAACGAACAGCTGCAAAGCCCGGTACGCGACTTCTCTGGCGGCTGGCGCATGCGCCTTAACCTGGCACAGGCGCTGGTGTGCCGTTCGGATCTGCTGCTGCTCGACGAACCGACCAACCACCTGGATCTCGACGCGGTGATCTGGCTGGAGCGCTGGCTGAAAAGCTATCCCGGCACGCTGGTGCTGATCTCGCACGACCGCGACTTCCTCGATCCGATCGTCGACAAGATCCTGCATATCGAACAGCAGACGATGAACGAGTACACCGGCAACTATTCTTCGTTCGAACGCCAGCGCGCCACCAAACTGGCGCAGCAGCAGTCGCTGTATCAGCACCAGCAAGAGAAAGTGGCGCACCTGCAAAGCTATATCGACCGTTTCCGCGCGCAGGCCACCAAGGCCAAGCAGGCGCAAAGCCGTATCAAGATGCTGGAGCGCATGGAGCTGATCGCCCCGGCGCACGTCGACAATCCGTTCACCTTCAGCTTCCGTCCGCCGGAAAGCCTGCCGAACCCGCTGCTGCGCATGGAAAAGGTCAGCGCCGGCTATGGCGAGAAAGTGATCCTGAAGTCAATCAAGCTGAACCTGGTACCCGGCTCGCGCATCGGCCTGCTCGGCCGCAACGGCGCCGGCAAATCGACGCTGATCAAACTGCTGGCCGGCACCCTGGAACCGCTGAGCGGCGAGATCGGCCTGGCGAAAGGCATCAAGCTGGGCTACTTCGCCCAGCACCAGCTGGAATTCCTGCGCGCCGACGAATCGCCGCTGCAACATCTGAGCCGCATCGCCCCAAGGGTGCTGGAGCAGCAGCTGCGCGACTATCTGGGCGGTTTCGGCTTCCAGGGCGACAAGGTCAGCGAAATGACCGAGCGGTTCTCTGGCGGCGAGAAGGCGCGGCTGGTGCTGGCGCTGATCGTCTGGCAGCGCCCGAACCTGCTGCTGCTCGATGAACCGACCAACCACCTGGATCTCGACATGCGCCAGGCGCTGACCGAGGCGCTGATCGATTTCGAAGGCGCGTTGGTGGTGGTATCGCACGACCGTCATCTACTGCGCTCCACCACCGACGATCTGTATCTGGTGCACGACGGCCAGGTCGAGCCTTTCGAGGGCGACCTCGACGACTACCAGCAGTGGCTGATCGATCTGCAGCGTCAGGAAAGCCAGCAGGACGCACCGGAAAAAGAGAGCGGTGGCAACAGCGCACAGGCGCGCAAGGATCAAAAACGCCGCGAGGCGGAATTCCGCACCCAGACCCAACCGCTGCGCAAGCAGATCGCCAAACTGGAACAGCAGATGGAAAAACTGGGCGCCGAACTGGCGGCGGTGGAAGAGCAGTTGGCGGACTCCGCACTGTACGACATCAGCCGCAAGGCCGAGCTGACCGACTGCCTGCAAAAGCAAAGCCAGGCCAAATCCGCGCTGGAAGAGACGGAAATGACCTGGCTGGATGCGCAGGAACAGCTGGAGCAGCTAACGCAGGCGTTCGACGCCTAAGCCTCAGGCCTTGTAAAAAGGTTTATCCCCCAGAATGGTCGCGCGGTGCATGATGCGCCGCTGCGGCAGATAATCCGCGTTGGCGTAGTGTTGCGTCACGCGGTTATCCCAGATCGCCACGTCATTCTCCTGCCAGCGCCAGCGCACCTGAAACTCCGGTTTGGTGATGTGAGCAAACAGGAAATTCAGTAAAGCGTCACTCTCCTTCGGCGCCAGATCGACGATCCGCGTAGTGAATCCTTCATTGACGAACAGCGCCTGCCGGCCGCTGACCGGGTGGGTGCGCACCACCGGATGCAGCAGCGGCGGGTTTTTCTGCACCGCCTGTTGCCAGCGCTGATGTTCCTCGTCACTGCCGCGATGCTTGTGCTCCGGGAACGACTTGGTGAAGTCATGCTCCGCGCGCAGCCCCGCCAACAGCGTTCTGAACGGCGTCGACAGCGCCTCGTAGGCGGCGATGCCGCTGGCCCACAGCGTATCGCCACCGGTGGAAGGCAAGGTCTTGGCCGCCAGGATCGCTCCCAGCGGCGGGTTCTCGATAAAGGTCACGTCGGTGTGCCAGTTATCGTTGTCCGGCGGGTTGTCGTCGTGGGTATCGAGCACGATGATCTCTTCCACGTCGGTGGCGTGCGGATAGACCGGATGAATATGCAGATCGCCGAAGCGGCCGGCCAGATCGCGCTGCTGCAGCGGCGTGATCGGCTGATTGCGGAAGAACAGCACCTGATGCTTCAGCAGCGCATGATAGAGCTGTTCAAACTGGCCGTCACCCAGCGGCCGGGCTAATTCGACGTTTTCCACCAGCGCCCCGATGTAAGGCCCCAGCGGGGTGATATTCAGACGTTCATTCATTGCTGTACTCCATGCCACGGGGTCAATCGACGCTGCAGGGCGCGCAGCCCCAGCTCCAGACCAAAAGCAATCACCGCAATCACGCCGATGCCGGCCAACACTACGTCGGTCGCCAGAAACTCACCGGCGGATTGCACCATAAATCCCAGGCCGCGCGTGGCGGCGATCAGTTCGGCGGCCACCAGCGTCGACCAGCCGACGCCCAGCCCGATGCGAATGCCGGTCAGGATCTCCGGCAGCGCGCTCGGCAACACCACGAAACGCAGCACCTGCCAGCGCGTAGCGCCCAACGCGCGGGCGGCGCGCACCCGCACCTGCGCCACGCTGCGCACACCGGCCACGGCGGAGAGCGTCACCGGTGCGAAGATAGCCAGATAAATCAGCAAGATCTTCGAGGTTTCGCCGATGCCGAACCAAATCACCATCAGCGGCAGATAGGCCAGCGGCGGCACCGGACGATAGATCTCAATCAGCGGATCGAGGATGCCGCGCACCGTGTCGTTCAGCCCCATGGCGATGCCCACCGGAATCCCGACGATCACCGCCGCCAACAGCGCCACCAAAATGCGTCCCAGGCTGGCCGCCAGATGCTGCCACAGCGTGGCGTCCATAAAGCCCTGCGGGCTGGCGATGGTGATCAGCTGGTGCAGCACCTGCTGCGGCGCCGGCAAAAACAGCGGGCTGATCAGCTGCAGCGCCGTCACGCCCCACCAGACGATCAATACCGTCAATAACGTGGCGCCGCTCAGCCAAACGTTGCGCGGTACGCTGAAACGGCGTACCGGCTTGTCCTGCGGCTGCGCCGCGGCCTTCAGAGTGGAATGCAGGCTCATAGCAAGGCCTCGCGCTGTTGGAAAACTTTGCCCAGCACGTATTCGCGCTGCGCGATAAATTCAGGATCGGACTTAATCGCGCGGCAGGCTTCGCCGTCGGCATAGCGTTGGCCGAAGTTCAGCGACAGCCGCTCCACCACCTGCCCCGGCCCCGGCGACAACAGCAGCAGCTCGCTGGCGAGGAACACCGCCTCTTCGATATCGTGGGTGATCAGCAGCACCTGCTTGCCGGTGTCGCGCCAGATGGTCAACAACAGCTCCTGCATCTGCTCGCGGGTGAACGCGTCCAGCGCGCCGAACGGCTCGTCCAGCAACAGCAGGCGCGGATCGGCGGCCAGGGCGCGGGCGATGCCGACGCGTTGACGCATGCCGCCGGAAAGCTGCCAGATAAAATGCCGTTCGTAACCGGCCAGCCCCACGCGCTGCAGCATCTGCTCTGCTACCTGGCGACGCTGCGCCTTGCCGACGCCAGCCAACTGCAGGCCGAATTCGACGTTGTCCACCACGTTGCGCCACGGCAGTAAGCCCTCATGCTGGAACACCACGCCCCGCTCGGCGCTCGGGCCGTGAACGGGCGTTCCATCCAGCGTGATGCTGCCAGCTGAAGGCTCGATAAACCCGGCGATCAAATTCAGCAGCGTGGTCTTGCCGCAGCCCGACGGGCCGAGCACCACCACCAGTTGCCCGGCGGCGATCTGGAACGACACGTCGCGCAGCGCCGGCCGCCCCTGATACTCTGCTGAAAGATGATTGACGTTTAGCATCCTGCTTCCTTACGACTGCGGCGCAGCCTGCACCTGTTTCACAAAACGGTCGGTCACATACGCGCTGTAGTCGCTGTCGACCTGCGGGATCTTGCCCTGCTGCTTGAGGAATTCGGCGGTATCGCGGATCGCCTTATCCACCGGCTGGCCGAGCTGGGCAACCTGATCCGCCACCGGCAGATAACGGTTCCCCTTCACCAGCTCCGGCACCTGCGCTTGCGGCACGCCGCTCAGGCGCGCCAGCGTGCTGAGATGGTTCGGATCTTTCAGCCACTGTTCCGGCGCCGCCAGGTAGGCCTGTTGCGCCTGCAGCGCGCTGGCGGCAAAGGCGGTCACCACGTCGGGATGTTTCTCGGCGAAGTCCTTGCGCACCACCCACACGTCCAGCGTAGGCGAGCCCCATTCGCCTACCTGCGCGGAGTCGGTCAGCACCTTGCCCTGTTTCGCCAGTTCGTTGACTACCGGCGCCCAGACGTACGCGCCGTCGATGTCGCCGCGCTGCCAGGCGGCGGCGATGGCCGGCGGCTGCAGATTGAGGATCTTCACTTGCTCAGGCTTGATGCCCCAATGTTTGAGCGAAGCCAGCAGGCTGTAATGGGTGGTGGAGATAAACGGCACCGCGATGCGCTTGCCGATCAGATCCTGCGGGCTTTTGATGTCATTCTTCACCACCAGCGCTTCGGAGCTGCCGAGCTGCGAGGCGATGAGGAACACTTCGATGGGGAGTTTTTGGCTGGCGGCCACCGCCAGTGGGCTGGAGCCGATATTGCCGATCTGCACGTCGCCGGAGGCCAGCGCGCGCAGCACGCTGGAGCCGCTGTCGAACTTACGCCAGTCGACGGTCGCGCCGGATTTTTTGGCGAAGCTGTTTTCCGCCTGCGCCACCTTGGCCGGTTCCGCCGACGTCTGATACGCCACGGTCACGTCCACCGCGTAGGCGCTGGCCGCGCTGAGCGACAACGCCAACAGCGCCGCGTTGCGTAAGGAAAAGAGTTTGCCCGCCATGTTCCGCTCCGTTGATAAAAATCTGTTCAGTTGCTGACAGTTTTATCTGAGCGATGACGGGCGATAAAAGAATAAAAAAGTCTTCTTTATTACCTTAAGTAATATTAGGGTAAATTACAGCGCGATCGTCCCGCGCAAGAACACGTGAGCATAGCCCCCAAGCAGCGTGCGGTCCCCTTGCAGTTCACAGAACAGCTCACCGCCGCGCGCCGAGATCTGCCGGGCATGCAAGCGATGGCGGCCGAGACGCGCCGTCCAGTAAGGCATCAGCGTGCAGTGTGCGGAGCCGGTGACCGGATCCTCGCCGCCGTCGAGGGTGAAATAGCGCGACACAAAGTCCACCGCGTCACCCGGCGCGGTGACGATCACCGCCCGCCCGGCCAGTGCGATCAGCGCGGGAATGTCCGGCCGCAGCGCGCGCACCTGCGCCTCGTTTTCCACCACCACCAGCAGCGCTTTCGCCTGCCACACTTCTTGCGGTTGCACGCCCAACAGCGCCGAAAGGCCCGCCGGCTCGGCGACTTTCTGCGGCGGCCGGGCGGGGAAATCAAGCACCAGCCGCTCCCGGTCCTGCGCATCGCGCTTGACGAACAGCTCGCCGCCGGCCGAACGGAAACGAATATCCTGCAGCGCCGGGTTAACCGCGCTGAACATCACATGCGCCGCCGCCAGCGTGCCGTGGCCGCAAAGATCGACCTCGCGTTCCGGGGTAAACCAGCGAATGGCGGTCATGTCGCCATCATCCCAGACAAAGCTGGTTTCCGGCAGACCGATCTCGTTGGCGATCGCCTGCAGCCGCTCCGTCGGCAGCGGTTGCGTCAGCAGACAGACCCCGGCCGGGTTGCCGCGCAGCCCTTCGCCGGTAAAGGCGACCACGTGATAATAGTTTTCCGCCATCGTTCGCTCCTTAATGCCAGATCAGTAACACACAGGCTGCAGTCAACAACCCCATGGAAACGTTGAAGATAACCCAGGCTTTTTTGCTGTGCAGCAGGCGGCCGATCACGGTGCCGAACGCCAGCCAGATAATGCCGGCGACGATGTTCACCGCCAAAATGCCCAGCGCAATCGCCGCAATGGAACCGTTATACCTGTCGCCCGCCAGGCTGAAACTCGCCACTGCGCCCAACGCCATCAGCCAGGCTTTCGGGTTGAGGAACTGCAGCAGCCAGCCCTGATAAAGCCGCACCGGCTGCGGCGGCGCCACCTCGGTTTCCAGCTTTTCATAGGCGGCGGTGGCCACTTTCCACGCCAGCCACAGCAGGTACAGGCTGCCGAGGATTTTCAGGATCAGGTGCAGCGACGGATAGACCAGGATCAGGCTGCCGACGCCGAAGGCCACCAACAGCAAAATGCTTTGCATGCCGAGCATGATGCCGATCATCAGCCCCAGCGATCGCATAAAGCCAAAGTTCGCGCCGGAGGTGGTCAGCAGCAGGTTATTGGGGCCGGGCGTGATGGCGGCCACCCACAGGAAGCCCAGCATCGACAGGAATAAACTCGGTTCCATGGCACGGGTGCTCCTCACCCAAGGCGCTTTTTTGCAGTATCATTGTTAGTTATTGGTATTGAAGCTAACAGTGCGTCTGGGATCTCACAATAGTCGCCAACAACATTTTTACTCAACCTATGCATGACGTCTTTCGCCCCCTGACCGGGGCCAGTAACCCGCACCTGCAAACGCTGTTGCCGCGGCTGGTGCGCCGCCGCGTGTTATTGAAACCGCATTGGCAACGGCTGGAATTGCCCGACGGCGATTTCGTCGATCTCGCCTGGAGCGAGGATCCGGCGCAGGCGCGCGACAAACCGCGCGCGGTGCTGTTTCATGGCCTGGAAGGCAGCTTCTACAGCCCCTACGCGCACGGCCTGCTCAACGCCTGGCGCGAGCGCGGCTGGCTCGGCGTGGTGATGCACTTTCGCGGCTGCAGCGGCGTGCCCAACCGCAAGCAGCGCATCTACCACTCCGGTGAAACCGAAGACGCGCGCTTCTTCCTGCGCTGGCTGCGCGACAGCTACGGCGAGGTGCCGACCGCGGCAGTAGGCGTTTCGCTCGGCGGCAACATGCTGGCCTGCTATCTGGCGCAGCAAGGCGCCGACAGCCTGCTGCAGGCGGCGGTGGTGGTCTCGGCGCCGCTGATGCTGGAGCCCTGCGCCTATCGCATGGAGCAAGGCTTCTCTCGCGTTTATCAGCGCTACCTGCTGGGACAGTTGAAACAAAACGCCACCCGTAAGTTGTTGCACTACCCGGACACCCTGCCGCTCAAGCTGTCACAGCTTAACGGCCTGCGGCGCATCCGCGAATTCGACGACGCCATCACCTCGCGCATTCACGGCTTCAGCGACGCTATCGACTATTATCGCCGCTGCAGCGCTCTGCCGCTGTTGCCGGCTGTCCAGACGCCGCTGCTGATCATCCATGCGAAGGACGATCCCTTCATGACCCATGAGGTGATCCCCGACGTCGCCGGCCTGCCGCGCAATATCGAATACCAGTTGACCGAGTACGGCGGCCACGTCGGCTTCGTCGGCGGCACGCTGAAAAAACCGCACATGTGGCTGGAGCATCGCATTCCGGCCTGGCTTTCCCCTTATCTGGACATCCCGACGTGATCATTCCCTGGCAAGAGCTGACAACCGATACCCTGAATAGCCTGATCGAATCCTTTGTACTGCGCGAAGGCACCGATTATGGCGAGCACGAGCGCTCGCTGGAGCAGAAGGTGGAGGACGTGCGCCGCCAGCTGAAAAACGGCGACGTGGTGCTGGTGTGGTCGGAACTGCACGAGAGCGTCAACATCATGCCGCGCGGCCAGTTCCGCGCCGGGCAGGAAGAAATTTAGTGGCGTTCGGTTCTATGACTGACGGAAAAAATCAGGTAACAATGGGGCATTGCAAACCAGCGCGCACCATTTTTTCCTGACATAGAGAGCGTCAACAAGAGCCACAATAATCCCCTGACGCCGGCGCATTCAACACGGAGTGACAACCACCATGTCTGCCAAACATCCCGTTATCGCGGTGACCGGTTCCAGCGGCGCCGGCACCACCACCACCAGCGTGGCGTTCCGCAAAATCTTCCAGCAGCTCAACATTCGCGCCGCCGAGCTGGAGGGCGACAGTTTCCACCGCTACACCCGGCCGGAGATGGACGCGGCGATCCGCAAGGCGCGCGATCTGGGCAGACACATCAGCTATTTCGGCCCCGAGGCCAACGACTTCGGCCTGCTGCAACAAAGCTTTATCGACTACGGCAAGAACGGCACCGGCCGTTCGCGCAAGTATCTGCATACCTACGACGAAGCGGTGCCATACAATCAGGTGCCGGGCACCTTCACCCCGTGGGAGCCACTGCCGGCGCCGACCGACGTGCTGTTCTACGAGGGGCTGCACGGCGGCGTAGTCACCGAGCACCATGACGTGGCCAAACATGTCGATCTGCTGGTCGGCGTGGTGCCGATCGTCAACCTGGAATGGATCCAGAAGCTGATCCGCGATACCGGCGAGCGCGGCCACTCCCGCGAAGCGGTAATGGATTCGGTGGTGCGTTCGATGGAAGACTACATCAACTACATCACGCCGCAGTTCTCGCGCACCCACATCAACTTCCAGCGCGTTCCGACGGTGGACACCTCCAACCCGTTCGCTGCCAAGGCCATTCCGTCACTGGATGAAAGCTTCGTGGTGATCCACTTCCGCGGGCTGGATCAGATAGACTTCCCCTATTTGCTGGCGATGCTGCAAGGATCGTTTATTTCGCACATCAATACGCTGGTGGTGCCGGGCGGCAAGATGGGGTTGGCGATGGAGCTGATCATGGCGCCGCTGGTGCAGCGGCTGCTGGAAGGCAAGAAGATCGAATAAGCGCGTTGAGCGCGGCGGCTGGCCGCGCTCCGTCTCGATTACGCCGGCTGGCGGATCTCGAAGCTGTGGGTCACCGTGGCGGCTTTGTTGAGCATCAGCGCCACCGAGCAGTATTTCTCCGCCGACAGGTTCACCGCTCGCTCTACGATCTTGTCGGTCAGATCCTGACCGGTGACGATGAAGTGCAGGTTGATATGGGTGAACAGCCGCGGGGCTTCTTCGCGGCGCTCGGAGGTCAGCTTCACCTCGCAATCGCGCACGTCATTGCGCCCTTTTTGCAGGATGGACACCACGTCGATCGCGCTGCAGCCGCCTACCGACATCAGCACCATCTCCATCGGGCTGGGCGCTTTATCGCCGGCGTTGCCGTCCATCAGTACCTGATGGCCGGAGGCCGATTCACCCAAAAACGTTAACCCTTCCACCCATTTAACTCTTGCCTGCATTCTGGTCACTCCGGTTGATTTCTTAAAATCAGAGTACGCTTTCGCATAGAAACAGGCAACGTAACCTGATGCTAATCATGCTGAAGCGAGACAACACGAGACACCCGCCTTACTCTGTGCTACAAACAGAGCCGCAATAAATCTTTCCGGGACACTGCATTTCAGGGAAACGCCCAGAGAAAGGCTCCTTTACCGGTATGTTAACAGAATGTAGCTTGCAGCGCTTACGGCAAGTTAATATGCTAGAGCGACAGCGTATTTTTATGACACGCCTCAAAACTTGCCGGTAGCCCTCGCTCATAACAGCGGCTACAGGCGGGTTTTACAGGGAACTCTGACCCCTGTGACACAAGGCAGCGATAACAACAGAGGATAACAGCGAATGGTTCTCGGCAAACCGCAAACAGACCCTACTCTCGAATGGTTCCTGTCTCATTGCCATATCCACAAATATCCATCGAAGAGTACGCTGATTCACCAAGGTGAAAAGGCCGAAACGCTTTACTACATCGTGAAAGGCTCCGTCGCGGTGCTGATCAAGGATGAAGAAGGTAAAGAGATGATCTTGTCCTACCTCAACCAGGGGGATTTCATCGGCGAGCTCGGATTGTTCGAAGAGGGCCAGGAGCGCAGCGCCTGGGTTCGCGCGAAAACCGCCTGTGAAGTGGCCGAAATTTCCTACAAGAAATTCCGCCAGCTGATCCAGGTGAACCCGGACATCCTGATGCGTCTGTCCGCCCAAATGGCGAGCCGCCTGCAGGTCACTTCCGAAAAAGTGGGCAACCTCGCCTTCCTGGACGTTACCGGCCGCATCGCGCAAACCTTGCTGAATCTGGCGAAGCAACCCGACGCCATGACTCACCCGGACGGCATGCAGATCAAAATCACCCGTCAGGAAATCGGCCAGATCGTCGGCTGCTCGCGCGAAACCGTTGGCCGTATTCTGAAAATGCTGGAAGACCAAAACCTGATTTCCGCCCACGGCAAAACCATTGTCGTCTACGGCACCCGTTAATCCCTGAAAAAACGGCGCAATCTGCGCCGTTTTTTATCTGCTCGCTGCCATGTGGCGTCGTCTGATCTACCACCCGGAAGTCAATTACGCACTGCGACAAACGCTGGTGTTGTGCCTGCCGGTGCTGTTCGGCCTGCTGATCGGCCAGCTGCAGCTCGGCCTGATGTTCTCTCTGGTGCCCGCCTGCTGCAATATCGCCGGTCTCGACACGCCGCATAAGCGCTTCTTTAAACGGCTGATCGTCGGCGGTGCGCTGTTCGCCCTCAGCAGCCTGCTGCTGCAACAGGCCCTGCTGTGGCATCTGCCGCTGCCGGCGCTGATGCTGGGTCTGGCGCTGTTGCTCGGCGTCACCGGCGAAATCAGCCCGCTGCACGCCCGGCTGTTGCCGGCGGCGCTGGTGGCCGCCATCTTCGCTCTCAGCATGGCTGGCACGGTACCAATCTGGCAGGCGCCGTTGTTGTACGTCATCGGCACCGCCTGGTACGGCTTATTCACCTGGTTCTGGTTCAAACTGTGGAAAGAGCAGCCGATGCGCGAGACGTTGAGCCAGCTTTATCTGGAACTGGCGGACTACTTCGAAGCCAAGTATTCGCTGCTGACCCAACACACCGACCCGCAAACCGCGCTGCCGCCGCTGCTGGTGCGCCAGCAAAAGGTGATGGATCTGATCAGCCTACTGTACCAACAGCTTAATTTCCTGCCGCACGCCAACAACCTCGATCAAAAGCGCCTGCAGCGCGCCTTTCAGGTGGCGATGGACCTGCAGGAGCACATCACCGTCAGCCTGCATCTGCCGGAAGAAGTGCAGAAGCTGATGGAGCAGAGCCAGGCCGAAGCGATCATTCGCCGCAACGCCCAGGTGATCGCCGGCCGGCTGCGCGTGGTGGCGCACGATATTCTCTACCATCAACATTCGAAGCGCTTTTCCATGACGCACGAGCTGGCGGCGCTGGAAAAAATGGCGGCGCAGCATCCCGACAACCCGGTCGGCCAGTTTTGCTACTACCATTTCAGCCGCATCGCCCGCCTGCTGCGCACCCAGCACCCGCTGTACCGCCGCGATTTGATGCCCAGCCAGCACCGCCTGCCGTTTTGGCCGGCGTTGGCCAGCTACCTGTCGTTCAAATCCACCGCCCTGCGCAACGCCGCGCGGCTGGGGGTAACGCTGGCGGTCGGCAGCAGCCTGGGGGCGGTATTCAACCTGCCGAAGCCTTACTGGATCCTGCTCACTATCATGCTGGTGAGTCAAAACGGCTATAACGCCACCCGGGTGCGCATTCAGCACCGTGCGCTGGGCACGATCGCCGGACTGTTGCTGGCGGCGGGTCTGCTGCAGCTGCAGTTGCCGGAAGGGGAAACGCTGAGCATCATGCTGGTGATCACGCTGCTGGCCTACCTGGTTTCGCGCAAGAATTACGGGCTATCGGTGATCGGCTTTACGGTCACGGCGGTTTACACCCTGCAGCTGCTGGCGCTGAACGGCTCGCATTTTCTGGTGCCGCGCCTGATCGATACGCTGATCGGCTGCGTGCTGGCGTTCGGCGGCACCATTTGGCTGTGGCCGCAGTGGCAAAGCGGGCTGCTGCGCAAAAATGCCCATCAGGCGCTGGAGAACGATCAGGCCGCGCTGCGGCTGATGCTGAAGCAACCCGAGCCGGACGCCGCCTCGCTGGCCTACGCCCGCATGCAGGTCAACCAGGCGCACAATGCGCTGTTCACAGCGCTCAATCAGGCGATGCAGGAACCGGGATTCGCCTCGAACTATCTGGCTGACATGCGGCTGTGGGTCACTCACAGCCAGTTCATCGTCGAGCACCTGAACGCCATGACCATTCTGGCGCGCGAGCACTACATGCTGACGCCGAAGCTGGCGGAAGAGTATCTGCAAACCTGTGAAATCGCGCTGCAAAGCTGCCAGCAGCGGCTGGAATACGATGGCCCGAGCAGCGACAACAGCGGCATCATGCAGCCGCCGGACTTGCATCCGGACATGCCCGTCACCGAGATGGAGCGCCATCTGCGGCGCATCCTGTCGCACCTGAGCGTGATGCATACCATTTCGTCGCTGGCCTGGCGCCAGCGCCCGCACCACGGCATCTGGCTCAAACGCAAACTGCGCGATCAATAAGGGCGCGGCATGCCGCGCCCCGTTATTCGCCGCACGGGCTTCAGGCGTTGATCACGTCCTGCACCGCCAGCTCGAACAGCGCCATGCCGGCTTCGATATCCTGCAGCTCCACCACCAGCGACGGCGCGAAACGAATCACGTTCGGCCCGGCGTTGAGGATCATCAGCCCACGCACAGCGGCGGCGGTGAGGAAGTCACGCGCTCTGCCGTGATAATGCGGCGTCAGTTCGGCGCCAATCAGCAACCCCATACCGCGAATGGCGGTGAAAATACCGTATTTATCGCCGATATTCTGTAAAGCCTGCACATACAGCGCATGGCGCTGCTCAATGCCGCTCAACACCTCCGGCGTATTGATCACATCCAGCGCCGCCTCCGCCACCGCGCAGGCCAGCGGGTTGCCGCCGTAGGTAGTGCCGTGAGTGCCCACCTGCATCACCGACGCGATCTCTTCGGTGGTCAGCATGGCGCTGACCGGGAAACCGCCGCCCAGCGCCTTGGCGGTGGTGAGAATGTCCGGCGTCACGCCATAATGCATGTAGGCGAACAGCTTGCCGCTGCGCCCCATGCCGCTCTGCACTTCGTCGAACACCAGCAGCGCCTGATGTTGGTCGCACAGCTCGCGCACGCCTTTGAGGAAGCCGGCGTCGACCGGCGTAATGCCGCCCTCACCCTGAATCGGCTCCATCACCACCGCGCAGGTATGGTCGTCCATCACCGCTTTCACCGCCGCCAGATCGTTAAACGGCACGTGCACAATGTCGGCCGGCTTCGGCCCGAACCCGTCGGAGTATTTAGCCTGCCCGCCCACCGAAACGGTGAACAGCGTGCGGCCGTGAAACGCGTTATAGAAGGCGATGATTTTGGTTTTGTATGGGCTGTGGCGAGTGATGGCGTAATGGCGCGCCAGCTTGAACGCCGCCTCGTTGGCCTCCGCGCCAGAGTTGGCGAAGAACACCCGATCGGCAAAGGTGGCGTCGATCAGTTTACTCGCCAGACGCAGCGCCGGTTCATTGGTGAAGACGTTGCTGGTATGCCACAGGGTTTCTCCCTGACGTTTGAGCGCGTCGACCAGCGCCGGGTGGCAATGTCCCAGCGCCGTTACCGCGATGCCGCCGGAAAAATCGATGTACTCTTTTCCCTGCTGATCCCAGACCCGGCTGCCTTTGCCGCGCACCGGCACGAACTGGGCAGGTGCATAAACAGGCAGGATAACCTGGTCAAAGGTGCTGCGGCTCACTGCGAATTTGTCAGTCATTTTCGGCTCCACCCCGAAGGTTTTTCGGCGCTATTTCGATGTCATATTGAAAACATAATCACGAAATATGCATAAAAAACCAATCAAGCGCAAACGCAAAACGCCTGACGGGCGAAAAAACGCGAAAGTATTAACGCTTGAGGAAATTATCCAGCAGCTGGTGGCCCTGCTCGCTGAGCACGCTTTCCGGATGGAACTGCACGCCTTCCAACGCCAAAGTGCGGTGGCGAATGCCCATGATCTCATCACGCACGCCGTCGCGCTCGCTCCAGGCGGTCACTTCAAAACAGTCCGGCAGCGTCTCGGCTTTCAGCACCAGCGAGTGGTAACGGGTCACGGTCAACGGATCGCTCAGGCCGCGAAACACGCCGACGCCCAGGTGACGAATGGCCGAGGTTTTGCCGTGCATCACCGCACGGGCGCGCACCACCTCGGCGCCGAACGCCTGCCCCAGCGCCTGATGCCCCAGGCACACGCCGAGGATCGGCAGTTTGCCGGCGAAATGTCGAATGGCGGCCAGCGAGATACCCGCTTCGTTCGGGGTACAGGGGCCAGGAGAAATCACCAGATGCTGCGGCGCCAGCCGCTCGATATCGGCCAGCTGCAGCTCATCGTTGCGCTTCACCAGCACCTCGGCGCCCAATTCGCAGAAGTACTGGTAAAGGTTATAGGTAAAGGAGTCGTAGTTATCGATCAGCAGCAGCATGTTAGGTCCGGCAGAGAAAAACGCCGCCATAGTTTACTGATTTAACCCGCCGCTGCCGACGATAATTTCCGCTTACTTTTTACGGCCGCCGGTGATCGACCCCAGCACGCCGCGCAGGATCTGGCGGCCGAGATCGCGCGCCATGCTCTTGGCGGCGGTCTGGACGATGCCGTCGCGCTTGCCGCCGCGCGGGCCGGTGGAACCGAACAGCAGCTCGTTCAGGCCGTCCATCAGGCCGCCGCCCGCCTGCTGTTGTTGCTGTTGCGCCTGCGGTTGCTGCCCCTGCTGCGGGGTGCCGACGGTGGCAAATCCACCCGACGACAGCTTCTCGTAGGCGGACTCGCGATCGATCATATCCTCATAGCGGCCATACAGCGGCGACTTGTTGATCGCGCTGTTCAGCCCTTCCGCGCCAAGCATGCCCATCTTGGATTCCGGCGCGATGACCATCGCCCGCTCCACCACGTTCGGGCGGCCCTTCTCGTCGAGGAACGACACCAGCGCTTCGCCCACGCCCAGCTCGGTGATCGCCGTTTCGGCATCAAAGGCCGGGTTGGCGCGCAGGGTTTGCGCCGCCGTCTTCACCGCTTTCTGATCGCGCGGGGTAAAGGCGCGCAAAGCATGCTGTACGCGGTTGCCCAATTGGCCCAATACGCTGTCCGGAATGTCCAGCGGGTTCTGGGTGACGAAGTAAATGCCGACGCCTTTGGAGCGGATCAGGCGCACCACCTGTTCGATCTTGGTCAGCAGCGCCGCCGGCGCGTCGTTGAACAGCAGGTGCGCTTCATCGAAGAAGAACACCAGCTTCGGCTGTTCGGGATCGCCCACTTCCGGCAGGTGCTCAAACAGCTCGGCCAGCAGCCATAGCAGGAACACCGAATACAGCTTCGGCTGATTGATCAGCTTGTCCGCCGCCAGCAGGTTGATCACGCCGTGACCGTTGGCGTCGGTTTTCATCAGATCGTTGATGTCCAGCATCGGCTCGCCGAAGAACTGGTTGGCACCCTGTTCTTCCAGCGTCAGCAATCCACGCTGGATGGCGCCGATCGACGCGGTAGAGATATTGCCGTACTGGGTCTGGAATTGTTTGGCGTTATCGCCGACGAACTGCACCATGGCGCGCAGGTCTTTCATATCCAGCAGCAGCAGCGCATTGTCATCGGCGATTTTGAACACCAGCTGCAGCACGCCGCTTTGCACCTCGTTCAGATCCAGCAGGCGCCCCAGCAGCAACGGCCCGAGATCGGAAATCGTGGCGCGGATCGGGTGGCCTTTTTCACCGTAAATATCCCACGGGATAATGGTGCAGGCCTGCGGTTGCCAGTCGGTAACGCCGATCGCCGCCAGACGCGCCTGCAGTTTTTCGGAAGGCACGCCCTCGGTGCCGATGCCGGACAGATCGCCCTTCACATCCGACAGGAACACCGGCACGCCGATGCGTGAGAACTGTTCGGCCATTTTCTGCAGCGTCACCGTCTTGCCGGTGCCGGTTGCCCCGGTGATCAAGCCGTGGCGGTTGGCCAACGCCGGCAAAATCACCAGATCCTGTTCCGGTTTTCCGTCTTTCATCGCTTTGGCGATAATCCGTGGTTCACTCATTTTCTGTTCCTTTGACGCTGACGCGGCGCGAAACGCGCCTGTGGATGCAATAAAGCTATAAGCGCCGCGTAACCCCGTCAAGGACAAACAAAATGAGCGCCGTCGGGGCCTGATGAATTCAGATTGCGCTTAACGTCAGAGCGTCTTTGCTTGAACAATAAAGCACCAGTGCTATAGTGAGCATTACGCTGTATATACGAGGTAAATACCATGTCTGAATCTACCGTGGTAATCCGCGTGGATGACGAGTTAAAAACCGCTTTCGCCAGCGCGGCAAAGGCCGCCGATCGCACGGCTTCGCAACTGTTGCGCGATTTCATGCGCGAGTTTGTCAGCCGCCAGGCGCAGCAGGAAGAGTACGACCAGTGGTTAAAGGAAAAGGTCGAGGTGAGCCGCAAGGCGTTGCGTGAATGCAAGTTCGCCGACGATGAAGAGGTGGCCGCTTATTTCGCCGAACGCAGAGCGAAATCAACGCAATAAAACACAAAAGGACTTTTGTGAAACTGACATGGACGGTACCCGCCATCGCCGATCGTCTGGCGATTTATGAATGGTTGGAACTTAAAAATCCGGCCGCCGCCGCAGAAAATGATGCAAAAATCGCTGACGCGGCGGCACGCCTCGTGCATCATCCCACCAGCGGGAAAACGGGTCGGATAGCCGGCACGCGCGAGCTGGTCATCTCCCCGTCCTATCTGCTGGTCTATGAATTGGCGGCTCAACGCGTCATCATATTGGCCATCGTGCATACTCGCCGCCGGTGGCCGCCGGCATAGTCACCCCCGCAGCCCCAGTTGTTCCTTCAGCGCCTTCAAATAGCGCCGGCTGACCGGAACCGGATCGCCGGCCGACATGATCATCTCCGCCGCGCCGCCCTCTTCGAAGCGGATCTCGCGCACCTGCTCCAGATTGACCAGATACTGCCGATGGCAGCGCACCAGCGGGGTGCGGCTTTCCAGCGTGCGCAGCGTCAATTCGGTGAAACACTCCATGCCGTCGCTACGCACCACAAATACCCCGCTCAGTTTGGAACGGATCGCCAGCACCTCGTCGAACCGCAGCAGATAGATGCGGCTGTGGCCGGTACAGGGAATGTATTTCAGGTAACCGGCGCTCTCATCCAGCACCGCCACGTCCTGCGGTGCACTGCGCTGCCGCAGGCGTTGCAGCGTTTTGCTCAACCGCTTCGGCTCCGCCGGCTTCAGCAGATAGTCGAAGGCATGCTCTTCGAACGCCTGCACCGCGTATTCGTCGTAGGCGGTCAGAAACACGATGTGTGGCATGCGATTGGGATCCAGCATGCCGACCATTTCCAGCCCGCTGATGCGCGGCATTTGGATATCGAGAAACACCACGTCCGGCTGCAGCCGGTGGATCTGGCTGATGGCTTCGATGGCGTTGGCGCATTCGCCGATAATCGCAATCTCCGCCTCGGCCTCCAGCAGATGGCGCAGGTTGTCGCGCGCGGAAGGTTCATCGTCAACAATCAGAGCGTTTAACATCAGGCGGCCCTCTCCATGGGAACATTGAGCGTAATGCGGGTGTAGGCGTCCGGCCGGCAATCCACCCGTACGCCATAGCCCTCGCCGTAGCGCACGCGAATGCGCTTATCCACCAGGTTCATCCCCAGCCCGCTGCAGTTCGGTTTCGGCTGGAACAGCCCGGCGTTGTCCGTCACCTGCAGCAGCAGATGCTCACCCTCACAGCAGGCACCGATTTCGATGCGTCCCACGCCCAACAGGTGCGAGGTGCCATGCTTGATGGCGTTCTCGACGATCGGTTGCAGCGAGAACGCCGGCAGCCGCACCGCCAACAGCGCCTCCGGCAGCGATACCGCGATCTCCAGCCGATCGGCGAAGCGCGCTTTCTCGATCTGCAGATAGGCGTTCACATGTTCAATCTCGTCCGCCAGGCTGACTTCGTCATCCGAGCGCTTGAGGTTTTTGCGAAAGAACGTCGAGAGGGACTGCACCAGCTCGCAGGCGCGCTCGCCGTCGCGACGGATCACCGCCACCAGGGTATTCAGCGCATTAAACAGGAAATGCGGGTTGACCTGCGCATGCAGCAGCTTGATCTCCGACTGCGCCAGCAGCTGTTTGTGGCGCTCGTACTGTCCGGCCATGATCTGCGCCGACAGCAGGCTGGCGATGCCTTCACCCAGCGTCCGGTTGATGGTGCTGAACAGCTGGCTTTTCGGTTCATACAGCTTGATGGTACCGATGACCTGCTGGTTTTCGCCGCGCAGCGGGATCACCAGCGTCGATCCCAGTTTGCAGGCCGGATTGATCGAGCAGCAGTAAGAGAGCTGATTGCCGTCGGCGTAGACCACCTCGTTGTTGTCGATGGCGCGATGCGAATGCACCGAGGCGATCGGCGTACCCGGCAGGTGGTGATCGTCGCCGATGCCGATGAACGCCAGCAGCTTGTCGCGATCGGTGATCGCCACCGCACCGATGCCCAGCTCCTGATAAATCACCCGGGCGACCTTCATGCTGTTTTCCTGATCGAACCCCTGCCGCAGAATGCCCTCGGTGCGCTCGGCGATCTTCAACGCCTTGGACGAAAAGGCGCTGGTGTACTTCTCGAACATGGCGCGCCTGTCCAGAAGGATTTGCATAAACATCGCCGCGCCGACGGTATTGGCGATCATCATCGGCAGCGCGATGTGTTCCACCAGCTGCAACGCCTCGTCGTAAGGGCGTGCCACCGCCAGAATGATCGCCATCTGCAGCACCTCCGCCACCAGCGCCACGCCGCCGACGAACAGCGGGTTGAACAGCAGCTCGATGCGCCCGCGGCGCATGGCGATGCTGTGTACAATGCCGCCGACCAGACCTTCCGACACCGTGGAGATCGCACAGGCCACGTCGGTCATGCCGCCGAGCGTATAGCGATGCAGGCCGCCGGTCAGCCCGACCAGAAAGCCCACCGACGGCCCGCCCAGCAGCCCGCCCAGAACCGCGCCTATCGCACGGGTGTTGGCGATCGAATCCTGAATGTGCAGCCCGAAATAGGTGCCCATGATGCAGAACACCGAGAAGATCACATAGCACAGCAGCTTGTGCGGCAGGCGAATGGTCACTTGCATCAGTGGGATAAACAGCGGGGTTTTGCTCAGCAGATAGGCGATAACGAGATAGACGCACATCTGCTGCAACAGCAACAGCACCTGGTTAAATTCATACATGGCAGCAACTCATCCAGAGACAACAAAGGGCGAACGCCGGATTTCCGGTCTGGTTATTGTCTGCCGATTAGAGCATGAGGCGCGGGAGAAAACAGTGATGAAGGCAAGGCTTCACGAGGAAGGAGCGGCCGACCCCGGCGGGATCGGCCAAAAAATTTACGGCAGCACCTTGGCCGACAGAATCACCACCGGTTTGGTCGGCACATTCTGGTATGGGCCGACGTTGCCGGTTGGTACCTGAGCAATCTTGTCCACCACGTCCATGCCTTTCACCACTTTGCCGAACACCGCGTAACCGAAGTCGCGCTGGCCGTGATCCAGGAAGGCGTTATCCGCCACGTTGAGGAAGAACTGGCTGGTGGCGCTGTCCTTGTCGGCAGTGCGCGCCATCGAGATGGTGCCGCGCAGGTTGCGCAAGCCGTTGTCGGCTTCGTTCTTGATTGGCGCCTTGGTGGATTTCTGCTGCATGTCAGCGGTGAAACCGCCGCCCTGGATCATGAAGCCCGGGATCACGCGGTGGAAAATGGTGTTGTTGTAGTACCCGCTGTTCACGTAATCGACGAAGTTCTGGGTAGAAACCGGTGCCTTCTTGCTGTCGAGCGCCAATTCGATATTCCCCGCCGAGGTCGTCAGCATGACGTGGGTCTCACCGGCGGCGAGTGCGGCTGGCGCCACTGCGGTCAGGGAACACAGCGCGACGAAGGTCACTAAAGTACGTTTGAACATTAACGGGTCCTTTCTCTGAGAGACAAACAACGGAAAAGCGCTTTGATTCTAAAGAGCTGTATCGGCAAGTGCCAGCCATTTACCTATATTTACCCAATTACGGGACATATCCTAGGCGGCCCTGAATTTTGCTGCGGAAAGTATGGGCGCAGAAGACTTTTTTGCCAACCGCATCACGCATTTTTTGCCCAGCGCCGCCATGGGGCGGTTTTTGCGATCCACCTCTCAGTTTGCACACGTATTGTCGTTACTCTATATAAATGAGAGCGCTCTCATTTTAAAAAGAACGGATACTGAGGCATTCCACGACGGCGTCGCCGCGCAACCCCTGGAGAAATGACGTGAGTGAATTGATGACTGAAATCAGCCCCGAGTTTGAAAGCACCATCATGGAACTGCTGGTGTTCTCCGGCAGCGCGCGCAGCAATGCGCTGACGGCGTTGCGGCAAGCGCGCGCCGGCGACTTCGCCGCCGCGGCCAAACACATGGCCGAATCCAAAGAGTGGGTGAAGAAGGCGCACCTGATCCAGACTGAGCTGATCGGTCTGGACGAAGGCTGTGGCAAGTTGGCGATCAACCTGATCACCGTGCATGCGCAGGATCATCTGATGAACGCCATGGTGATCCAGGATCTGGCCGAGGACATGATCGAGCTCTATCGCCGCCAGTCGCAGATGGAGGGCCGCCCATGAACGCGCTCAAAATCGCCGTGATCGGCGGCGGCAGCAGCTATACCCCCGAGCTGGTCGATGGGCTGATCCAACGCATCGAGGAACTGCCGGTCACCGAACTGGCGTTGGTGGACGTCGAACCGGGCCGGCAAAAAGTGGAAATCATCGCCGCCCTGACCCGCCGCATGCTGGCGCGCCACGGGCTGGAGCAGGTGAAGGTCAGCGTGCACTTCGCGCTGGACGAGGCGATTCGCGGCGCCGCTTTCGTGCTGACCCAGTTCCGCGTCGGGCAACTGCCGGCGCGCGCCGCCGACGAACGGCTGGGCCTGAAATACCAGCTGCTCGGTCAGGAGACCACCGGCGTCGGCGGCTTCGCCAAGGCGCTGCGCACCATCCCGGTGATGCTGGATATTGCCCGCCGGGTGGAAAAACTGGCGCCGGACGCCTGGATCATCAACTTCACCAACCCGGCCGGCATCGTCACCGAGGCGGTATCCCGCTTCACCAAGGCGAAGATCATCGGCCTGTGCAACGTACCGATCAGCATGCACCACATGATCGCCAACATGCTGCAGGCGCCCTACGCCGATGTGCAGCTGCGATTCGCCGGTCTGAACCACATGGTCTGGGTGCATCAGGTCACGCAGCAGGGACGCGACGTCACCGCCAAGGTGATCGACATGCTGTGCGACGGCGCGGCGCTGACCATGAACAACATCAAGGAAGAGCCCTGGCAGCCGGACTTCCTGCGCGCGCTCGGCGCCATCCCCTGCCCGTATCATCGCTATTTTTACCAGACCCGCGAGATGCTGGCGGAAGAGATGGCCGCCGCCGGCGAGCGCGGCACCCGCGCGGAACAGGTGATGCAGGTGGAAAAAGAGCTGTTCGAGCTGTATGCCGATCCGCAGTTGAACACGAAACCGGAGCAGCTCAGCTTCCGCGGCGGTTCTTTCTATTCCGAAGTTGCGCTGGAGCTGATTCGTGCTATCCATAATAATCTCGGCACGCAATTAGTGGTCAACACCGCAAACCGCGGCGCAATCCATGGCCTGCCGGACGATGCTGTGATAGAAATCAACTGTATCGTCGATGCCCAGGGCGCGCATCCGCTGACTTTCGGCCCGCTGCCGGAACCGATGCAGGCGCTGACGCAGCAGGTAAAAGCCTACGAACGCCTGACCATCGAAGCTGCGGTGCACGGCGATCGCCGCAGCGGGTTGCTGGCGCTGATCGCTAATCCGCTGGTGGGCAACGCCAATCTGGCGCAGCCGCTGCTGGACGAAGTGTTGGCGATCAACGCGCCGTATTTGCCGCAGTTCAGGTAAGCGCTTAAGCGCAGCCAGACAAGGGTTCGGCGCGCCGAACCCCTTTTTTTTAGCCGTAATCAGGAGTTGGACGATGGTGACACTGGAAGATGTCGCGGCGTTGGCGGGCGTATCGCGCGCCACCGTATCGCGCGTGGTGAACGGCGACAGCAACGTCAAGGCGCCGACCCGCGAGAAGGTTGAACGCGCCGTCACCCAGCTCGGTTACACCCCCAATCCGGCGGCCCGCGCGCTCGCCTCCAGTCACAGCAATACCCTCGGGCTGGTCACCACCTCGTATCGCGGCGGTTTCTTCGGCGCGCTGATGGACTTCGTACAGACCGAGGCCGAATCCCACGGCAAGCAGCTGCTGGTGACCCAGGGCCGCAACAGCGCCGAAAACGAATGGCAGGCGGTGCAGCGGTTATTTAGCCTGCGCTGCGACGGCGTGATCCTGCACGTGCGCTTCCTCAGCGACGACAGGCTGCGTCAGCTGGCGGCGGAGCAACGTCATTTCGTGTTGCTCGATCGCCTGGTGCCTGGGCTGGAGGCCCGCTGCGTCACCTTCGATCACCCGCTCGCCAGCCGCATGGCGACGCAACAGCTGCTCGATGCCGGGCACCGGCGCATCGCCTGCATCAGCGGCCCGCGCGAGCGCCCGTCGAGCCGCCTGCGGCTGCAGGGGTTTGAGGAAGCCATGCAGGCGGCGAACATCGAACCGTTGGCCTGCCTGGAAGGTGTCTACGATCTGGAAAGCGGTTATCGCTGTGCCGATCGGCTGCTGCGGCAAGACGCGCGGCCCAGCGCCATCTACTGCTGCAACGAAGAGATGGCGATCGGCGCCCTGCTGGCGATCAACGAGCATCGTTTGCGGGTGCCGCAAGATATCTCGTTGATCTGCTACGACAGCGGCGAACGCGCGCCTTTCGTGCGCCCGGCGCTGAGCAGCGTACATTTTCCCATCAGCGAGATGGCGCAATACGCTGCGCGGCTGTTGATCGATCCCGCCACTCCGGCGCGCCGTTTTGAGCCGGCGATTATCAACCGCGATTCTATTGTGACTGCGCGCAAATAGATCACAACAACAGGCATCAGCCTTTCATAAATTGCATCAAAAAATCGACAGCCATCACAAAAAATCCCGTTGTCTGTGCTAGGATCCGCCCCCTGGCGGCCTGATCGGGACTTTTCTGCTTTGCCGGGAAAAGCCAGCGGCCTTATGCCAGCGTTAAAACCTCTAACAGACATATTCAGGCCTATACAATGAATGACAGTAACCGCATACGGCTTACCTGGATCAGCTTCTTTTCATACGCGCTGACCGGTGCTTTAGTGATCGTCACAGGGATGGTGATGGGAAACATTGCAGAGTACTTTAATCTGCCGGTTTCCAGCATGAGTAACACCTTTACTTTCCTCAACGCCGGCATTTTGATTTCGATCTTCCTCAATGCCTGGCTGATGGAAATCATCCCGCTGAAGCGTCAGCTGATCTTCGGCTTTGTCCTGATGGTGCTGGCGGTCGCAGGCCTGATGCTCGGCAAGAGCCTGACCATGTTCTCGCTGTGCATGTTTATCCTTGGCGTGGTTAGCGGTATCACCATGTCGATCGGCACCTTCCTGATCACCCACATGTATGCCGGCCGCCAGCGCGGCTCGCGCCTGCTGTTCACCGACTCCTTCTTCAGCATGGCCGGTATGATCTTCCCGATCGTCGCCGCGATGCTGCTGGCCCGCCATATCGGCTGGTACTGGGTTTATGCCTGCATCGGCCTGCTGTACGTGGCGATCTTCGTGCTGACCCTGTGCTCCGAATTCCCGGTGCTGGGCAAGAAAGGCGCCGACGCCGGTCAGCCGGTCGAGAAAGAAAAATGGGGTATCGGCGTGCTGTTCCTGTCGATCGCCGCGCTGTGCTACATCCTCGGCCAGTTGGGCTTCATTCAGTGGGTGCCTGAGTACGCCACCAAGTCCTTCAACATGGACATCGGCCAGGCCGGTAAGCTGGTGAGCGACTTCTGGACCTCTTACATGGTCGGCATGTGGGTGTTCAGCTTCATCCTGCGCTTCTTCGATCTGCAGCGCATCGTCACCGTGTTGGCCGCACTGGCTACCGGCGCGATGTACCTGTTCGTCAGCACCGACAATCCGGAGCACCTGGGCTACTACATCATGGCTCTGGGCTTCGTTTCCAGCGCCATCTACACCACGCTGATCACCCTCGGCTCGCTGCAGACCAAGGTCTCCTCACCGAAGCTGGTCAACTTTATCCTGACCTGCGGCACCATCGGTACCATGCTGACCTTCGTGGTCACCGGCCCGATCGTCGCGAAAGGTGGCGCGCACGCGGCGCTGACCACCGCCAACGGCCTGTACCTGGCGGTGTTCGTGATGTGTCTGCTGCTGGGCTTCGTGACCAAGCACCGCAGCCACGGTCATGTGACGCACTAACGTCTTCGCATCAGATGCACCCAGGGCGCCCGCAAGGCGCCCTTTTTTATGTACATTTTTCACACTTGATTATACATTGTTTATACATGAACAATGGAGAGGGATTGCTCATGAAAGTCTCTATCAAAAAATGGGGCAACAGCGCGGGAATGCTGGTGCCCTCAGCGCTAATGAACGAGCTGGAACTACAGGTAGGTCAGGAAATGGACATGCAGGTTATCGATGGAGCGTTGGTCATTAAGCCGGTTAAGAAACGCTATTCACTGCAGCAATTGCTCGATGGCTGCGACGGTGAAGCGCCGGCCGCCGCAGACGACAGCTGGGAACACATGCCGCCGGCGGGGAAAGAAGTATGGTGAAGCGCCCCGTTTTTCAGCGCGGAGATCTTATCCGGGTCAGCCTGAATCCCGTGGTTGGCCGTGAGCAACAAGGCGACTTTCGTCCGGCACTGGTGCTGTCTCCCCGCGAGTTCAATGCGCTGGGCATGGTATTGGTCGCCCCCATTTCCCAAGGGGCGAATTTTGCCCGTACAGCGGGTTTCACCGTCAGCCTGAGCGGCAGTGGCACCGCAACGCAGGGCGTCATCTTGATCAATCAGGTTCGCATGATGGATCTGGCCGGGCGCAGCGCGCAATTCGTCGAGCATGCCCCCGGCGAAGTCATCGCCGATGCACTGGCGCGGCTTCAGGCGATCATCGACTAACGCCGAAAATCCACCGTCTCATCCTGCTGCAGATGCAGCGTAGTTTCCGCCGGCCGCGTCTCGGCGATCACCGCCCCCTGGCGGATCGAATAACGCACCGGCGTCTGGCGGCGCACCGCATCGAAGCCGCTTTCCGCCGGCAGGATCACCAGGTTGGCGCTGTTGCCGGCCGCCAGACCGTAGTCGCTCAGGTTAAGGGTGCGCGCACTGTGGCTGGTGATCAGCTTCAACCCGTCGTCGATCTGGCCATAACCCATCAGCTGACACACGTGCAGCCCCATATGCAGCACCTGCAGCATGTTGGCAGTGCCGAGCGGGTACCAGGGATCGAACACGTCGTCGTGGCCAAAGCAGACGTTGATCTCCGCCTCCAGCATCTCCTTCACCCGCGTCACGCCGCGCCGTTTCGGGTAGCTGTCGAAACGCCCCTGCAGATGAATATTCACCAGCGGGTTGGCGACGAAGTTGATGCCTGACATTTTCAGCAGGCGGAATAGCCGCGAGGCGTAAGCGCCGTTGTAAGAGTGCATCGCCGTGGTGTGGCTGGCGGTGACTTTCGCCCCCATCTCCAGCTTCAGCGCCAGCGCCGCCACGGTCTCGACGAAGCGCGATTGCTCGTCGTCGATCTCATCGCAGTGCACGTCCACCAGCCGATCGTATTTTTGCGCCAGCGCGAACGCCTTGTGCAGCGACTCCACGCCGTACTCGCGGGTGAATTCGAAATGTGGAATGGCGCCCACCACGTCGGCCCCCAACCGCAGCGCTTCTTCCAGCAGCGCTTCGCCGTTGGGATAAGAGAGGATCCCCTCCTGCGGGAAGGCGACGATCTGCAGCGTCACCCAGGGCGCCACCTCCCGTTTCACCTCCAGCATGGCGCGCAGCGCGGTCAGCGTGGGATCGGAGACGTCGACGTGGGTGCGCACATACTGCACGCCGTTGGCAATCTGCCACTTGAGGGTTTGCCAGGCGCGCTGCTTGACGTCTTCATGGGTCAACAGCGCTTTGCGTTCGGCCCAGCGCTCGATGCCTTCGAACAGCGTGCCGGACTGGTTCCAGGCCGGCTGGCCGGCGGTTTGCGTGGTATCCAGGTGAATATGCGGTTCGACGAACGCCGGCAGCGCCAGCCCGCCCTGCGCATCCAGCACGTCGCTGCGCCACTCCTGCCCTTCCGGCTGCGGCACCAGATGCGCAATGCGCCCCTGCTCAATCGCCAGTTGCCACAATCCTTCATGCCCGCTTAAACGCAGGTTGTCGATAAACTTCAATGGACGTTTCGCCACCCTTCACCTCTGCCGTTGCGCTGGTTTTCTTCATCATACTGGCAGCGGATCGCGCTGACAAAGTCGCCGTTTCGCTCCTACCTCCTGCGGCTACCCCCTGCGGGGTAATTGGCATGCAAACTGACTCGCTTCAGCTAAAGGTGAATAAAATCCGCAACTTATCAAAAATCGTGAAAAATCATCTATATACCACGTTAGAGGTATATAAGAGTGTGATTGATTTGCATCAATAAATTGCCCATCGGGAGAGATAAGGTAAGCCTAGGAAACCAGAATTTTGAGGCAATAATGAGCAGAGTCAAACTTGCCGTCGTCGGCAATGGCATGGTCGGCCACCGGTTCATCGAAGATCTGTTGGATAAAGCAGACAAAGACCAGTTCGAAATCACCGTATTTTGCGAAGAGCCGCGCATCGCTTACGATCGCGTGCATCTCTCTTCCTACTTCTCGCACCACACCGCCGAAGAGCTGTCGCTGGTGCGCGAAGGCTTTTACGAAAAACACGGCGTGAAGGTGCTGATCGGCGAGCGCGCCATCACCATCAATCGCGACGAGAAGGTCATCCACTCCAACACCGGCCGCACCGTCTATTACGACAAGCTGATCATGGCCACCGGCTCTTACCCGTGGATCCCGCCGATTAAAGGCTCGGATAGCCAGGACTGCTTCGTTTACCGCACCATCGAAGACCTGAATGCCATCGAAGCCTGCGCGCGCCGCAGCAAACGCGGCGCGGTGGTCGGCGGCGGGCTGCTGGGGCTGGAGGCCGCCGGCGCGCTGAAAAGCCTGGGGGTGGAAACGCACGTGATCGAGTTCGCTCCGGTGCTGATGGCCGAACAGCTCGACCCGATGGGCGGCGACCAGCTGCGCCGCAAGATCGAACGCATGGGCGTCAAGGTGCACACCGGCAAGAATACCCAGGAGATCGTCAACGGCGGCGGCACGGCGCGTAAAACCCTGCATTTCGCCGACGGCAGCCTGCTGGAAGTGGATTTCATCGTGTTCTCCACCGGCATCCGCGCCCAGGACAAGCTGGCGCGCCAGTGCGGGCTGGAGATCGGCCGCCGCGGCGGCATCGCCATCAACGACAGCTGCCAGACGTCGGATCCGAACGTCTACGCCATCGGTGAGTGCGCCGCCTGGCGCGATCGCACCTTCGGCCTGGTGGCGCCGGGTTACAAAATGGCGCAAGTGGCCGCCGATCACCTGCTGGGCCGCGAAAACAGCTTCCAGGGCGCCGACATGAGCGCCAAGCTGAAGCTGCTGGGCGTGGACGTCGGCGGCATCGGCGATGCCCATGGCCGCACCGAAGGCGCCCGCAGCTACGTCTATCTGGATGAAAACAAAGAAGTCTACAAACGCCTCATCGTCAGCGCCGACAGCAAAACCCTGCTCGGCGCGGTGCTGGTGGGCGACACCAGCGACTACGGCAACCTGCTGCAGCTAGCGCTGAACGGCATCGAACTGCCGGAGAACCCGGACGGCCTGATCCTGCCGGCTCATGCGGGCAGCAAACCGGCCATCGGCGTGGATTCGCTGCCGGAAAGCGCGCAGATCTGCTCCTGCTTCGACGTCAGCAAAGGCGACATCATTCAGGCGGTCAACAAAGGTTGCCACACCGTGGCGGCGCTGAAAGCCGAAACCAAGGCCGGCACCGGCTGCGGCGGCTGCATCCCGCTGCTCACCCAGGTGCTGAACGCCGAGCTGAGCAAGCAAGGCATCGAGGTCAACCACCACCTGTGCGAACACTTCGCCTATTCACGCCAGGAGCTGTTCCACCTGATCCGCGTCGAAGGCATCAAATCGTTCGAGGCGTTGCTGGCCAAATACGGCAAAGGCTACGGCTGCGAAGTCTGTAAGCCGACCGTCGGCTCGCTGTTAGCCTCGTGCTGGAACGAATACGTTCTCAAGCCGCAGCATACGCCGCTGCAGGATACCAACGACAACTTCCTCGGCAATATCCAGAAAGACGGCACCTATTCGGTAATCCCGCGCTCCGCCGGCGGCGAAATCACCCCGGACGGCCTGCTGGCCATCGGCCAAATCGCCAAGGAGTACAACCTCTACACCAAAATGACCGGCTCGCAGCGCATCGGCATGTTCGGCGCGCAGAAAGACGACCTGCCTGCCATCTGGAGCAAGCTGCTCGCCGCCGGCTTTGAAACCGGCCACGCATACGCCAAGGCGCTGCGCATGGCGAAAACCTGCGTCGGCAGCACCTGGTGCCGCTACGGCGTCGGCGACAGCGTCGGCTTCGGCGTCACGCTGGAGCACCGTTACAAAGGCATCCGCACCCCGCATAAAATGAAGTTCGGCGTCTCGGGCTGCACCCGTGAATGCGCCGAAGCGCAGGGCAAGGACGTCGGCATCATCGCCACCGAGAACGGCTGGAACCTGTATGTCTGCGGCAACGGTGGCATGAAACCGCGCCACGCCGACCTGCTGGCTGCCGACCTCGATCGCGAGACCCTGGTGCGTTACCTCGACCGCTTCATGATGTTCTATATCCGCACCGCCGATAAGCTGCAGCGCACCTCGGTGTGGCTGGAAAGCCTGGAAGGCGGCATCGATTACCTGCGCAAGGTGATCGTCGACGACAAGCTCGGCATCAACGATCAATTGGAAGCGGAGATCGCCCGCCTGCGCGACGCAGTGATCTGCGAGTGGAAAGAGACCGTCGAGCATCCGGAAACGCAGCTACGCTTCGCCCACTTCATCAACAGCCCGCTGCGCGATCCGAACGTGCAGGTGGTGGCCGAACGCGACCAGCACCGCCCGGCGCGCCCGGACGAGCGTATTCCCGTCACCCTGATCGATACCGAGGAGAGCCACGCATGAGCCAGTGGATTACCGTTTGTCCCGTCGCCGACATCCTGCCAGGCACCGGCGTGTGCGCCCTGATCGGCGATCGGCAGGTGGCGGTGTTCCGCCCCTATGCCGACGAACAGGTGTTCGCCATCAGCAATATCGACCCGTTCGCCCAGGCCAGCGTGCTGTCGCGCGGGCTGATCGCCGAACATCAAGGCGAGTTGTGGGTCGCCAGCCCGCTGAAGAAGCAGCATTTCCGCCTGTACGACGGCCACTGCCTGGAAGATGACAGCCGTTCCGTCGCCAGCTTCGCCAGCCGGGTGGTCGACGGCATCGTGCAAGTCGCGGCATAACCTTTCGGGAGGCCACATGTTTACCGACACCCTCAACAAATGTGCCGTCAACGCGGCGCGCATCGTCCGCCTGGCGAAGGAGAGCCCGCTCGGTTTCTGGATCAGCTCGGCGATGGCCGGCGCCTACGTCGGCCTCGGCATCATCCTGATCTTCACCCTCGGCAATCTGGTCGATCCAAGCGTGCGGCCGCTGGTGATGGGCGCCACCTTCGGCATCGCGCTGACACTGGTGATCATCGCCGGTTCCGAGCTGTTCACCGGCCATACGATGTTCCTGACGCTCGGCGTCAAGGCCGGCACCATCCGCCAGAGCCAGATGTGGGCGGTGCTGCCGCAAACCTGGCTCGGCAACCTGCTCGGCTCGGTGCTGGTGGCGCTGATGTATTACTACGGCGGCGGCAGCCTGCTGCCGGTGGATACCAGCCTGGTGCACAGCGCCGCGCTGGCGAAAACCACCGCGCCGGCCGAAGTGCTGTTCTTCAAGGGCGTACTGTGCAACTGGCTGGTTTGCCTGGCGATTTGGATGGCGATCCGCGTTGAAGGCGCCGCCAGGTTCATCGCCATCTGGTGGTGCCTGCTGGCCTTCATCGCCTCGGGTTATGAGCACTCCGTCGCCAATATGACGCTGTTCGCCCTCTCCTGGTTCGGCAACCACAGCGAGGCCTATACCCTCGCCGGTATCGGCCACAACCTGCTGTGGGTGACGCTGGGCAATATCCTGTCCGGCTCGGTGCTGATGGGCCTGGGTTATTGGTACGCCACACCGCGTGCCGAACGCCCGCAGGCGGCGAAAGCCGCCGCACGTCAGACCGCCTGAGTTTTCGGGGGCGCCTTTCGCCCCCGCACTGATTATCCCGAGGAGTGCCGATGGACTACCTGCCGATTTTCTGCCAACTGCAACATAAAGCCTGCCTGCTGGTCGGCGGCGGCGAGATAGCCGAACGCAAAGCGCGCCTGCTGCTGGACGCCGGCGCGGCGCTGACCGTCAACGCCCTGGAGTTCACCCCGCAGTTCCGCCAATGGGCGGAAGAAGGCCTGGTGACACTGACCGAAGGCGAATTCAGCCCAAGCCTGTTGGCGGAAAAATGGCTGGTAGTCGCCGCCACCGATCGGCTGGAAGTCAACGCGCTGGTGTACCAATGCGCCAACCAGCAGCGGGTATTCTGCAACGTGGTCGATGACCCGAAACGCGCCAGCTTTATCATGCCGTCGATCATCGATCGTTCGCCGATCATGGTGGCGGTATCCTCCGGTGGCAAAGCGCCGGTATTAGCACGGCTGCTGCGCGAGAAGCTGGAGGCGATGTTGCCGCAGCACCTCGGAAAACTGGCCCAGTTAGGCGGTTCGCTGCGGCAGCGAGTAAAACGACGCTTCAGCAGCCTCGGCGCGCGTCGTCGCTTTTGGGAACGGTTGTTCGCCCACGATCGGCTAGCGCAGTCGCTGGCCAACGACGACGCCGCGCTGGCTGAACGCCAGCTCGAGCAGCTGTTCAGCGAACAGCCGGAAGATCGCGGTGAAGTGGTACTGGTGGGCGCCGGGCCAGGCGATGCCGGCTTGCTGACGCTGAAAGGGCTGCAGCAGATCCAGCAGGCCGACGTGGTGGTTTATGACCGGTTGGTCTCTGAAGATATCATGACGCTGGTGCGCCGCGACGCCGAGCGCATCTTCGTCGGCAAACGCGCCGGCCACCACTGCGTGCCGCAGGAGCAGATCAACCAAATCCTGCTGCAGCAGGCGTTGCAAGGCAAACGCGTGGTGCGCCTGAAAGGGGGCGATCCCTTTATCTTCGGCCGCGGCGGCGAAGAGCTGGAGACGCTGGCAGACGCCAGCGTGCCATTCTCGGTGGTGCCAGGCATTACCGCCGCCTCTGGCTGTTCCGCCTACAGCGGCATCCCGCTCACCCACCGCGACCACGCGCAGAGCGTGCGCCTGGTGACCGGCCACGCCAAAGCCGACGGTGGATTGGACTGGGCGACGCTGGCTGCCGGGCAACAGACGCTGGTGTTTTATATGGGGCTATCGCAAGCGGCGGAGATCCAACGCCAGCTGATCGCTAACGGCCTGCCGGCCGCCACGCCGGTGGCGCTGGTGGAAAACGGCACCTCCTGCCGTCAGCGAGTGATCGAAGGCGAGCTCGGCCAACTGGGCGCCTTGGCCCTGCAGGCCGCCAGCCCCAGCCTGATCATCGTCGGCAGCGTAGTCAGCCTGCGCGGCAAGCTCAATTGGTTCGCCAGCGAGGCAGCGCCCGCCAGTCTGGCGCAAATGGCGTGATAGCGACGTAAAAAAAGCGGCTCTAGGCCGCTTTTTCTATTTGTGCCGGCGTTACGCCTGCGGCGGTACGAAACCGACGGCCTGGTAGACCTTCGCCAGGGTTTCCTGCGCCCGCGCACGCGCTTTGGCCGCGCCATCGCGCATCACCTGCTGCAGGTAGGCTTCATCGTTGCGGAAGCGATAGTAACGCTCCTGCAGCTCGCCCAACATGCCGGAGACGGCGTCCGCCACCGCGCCTTTCAGATGGCCGTACATTTGGCCCTCGAACTCGGCTTCCAGCTGTGCGATGCTCTTGCCGCTCACGCCGGCGAGGATATCCAGCAGGTTGGAGACACCCGCCTTGTTGGCCACGTCGTAACGCACGACAGGCGGCTCTTCCGAGTCGGTCATTGCGCGTTTGATCTTCTTGCTCACCGCTTTCGGATCTTCCAGCAGACCGATCACGTTGTTGCGGTTGTCGTCCGACTTGGACATCTTCTTGGTCGGTTCCTGCAGCGACATTACGCGCGCGCCGGATTTAGGGATAAACGGCTCCGGCACTTTGAACACGTCGCCGTACAGCGCGTTGAAACGCTGGCCCACGTCGCGGCTCAGCTCCAGGTGCTGTTTCTGGTCTTCGCCCACCGGCACCTGGTTGGTTTGATACAGCAGGATGTCCGCCGCCATCAGCACCGGATAGCTGAACAACCCGGCGTTGATGTTCTCCGCATAGCGTGCGGATTTGTCCTTGAACTGCGTCATGCGGCTCAGCTCGCCGAAATAGGTGTAGCAGTTCAGCACCCAGCTCAGCTGCGTGTGCTCAGGCACGTGCGACTGCACGAAGATGGTGCTTTTTTCCGGATCGATGCCGCAGGCCAGGTACAGTGCCAGCGTATCCAGCGTGGCCTTGCGCAACTTCTCGGCGTCCTGGCGCACGGTGATGGCATGCAGATCGACGATGCAATAGATGCAGTCGTAGTCGTCCTGCATCTGAACCCACTGACGCAGCGCACCCATGTAGTTGCCGATGGTCAGTTCGCCGGACGGCTGCGCGCCGCTAAATACGATGGGCTTACTCATGTTTAAATTTCCTGATTCTCTAAAGATGACAGCCCAAGAGCGGGCAACAAATCGGCGAAGCGCTCCAACACCCGATCGGGGTGGCTCAGGGCGATCGATTCGCCGTAGTTATAACCGTAGGTGAAACCGACACTCGGGCAACCGGCGCCCTGTGCGGCTTGAATATCGTTGCGTGAGTCGCCGACGAACAGCAGTTCATGCGCGCGCAGGCCAAGCTTGCCGAGCACCAGGTACAACGGCGCAGGATGCGGTTTCTTTTCCGTCACGTCGTCGCCGCCGATCACCAGCGAGAAATAGTCGCCAATGCCCAACGACGCCAGCAGCGGCGCCACGAACGGCGTCGGCTTATTGGTCACCAACGCCATCGGGTAACCGTGCGCCGCCAGTCGGGCCAGCGTCTCTTGCACCTGCGGGAACAGGCGGCTGCCACTGTCGACGGTCTGCGCATAGAAATGGTCGAAGCGTTCACGCAGCCGGCCGCATTGCTCCGGCGTGCCTTCCGCTTCCGCCCAGCGCAGCGCGCGCTGCACCAGCACGTCGGCGCCGTTGCCGATCCAGGTGCCGACCCGCTCCTCACCCGCTTGCGGCAGGTTCATCTCTTCCAGCGCCATATCGATGGCGGCCGCCAGGCCCGGCGCACTGTCGACCAGCGTGCCGTCCAGATCGAAGGCCAGTGCGCGGATCGCGCCGAAATCAGCCATGGGAAACCTTCGCCAGCTCGCTGCGCATCTCGTCGATCACCTTGCGGTAGTCCGGCTGGCCAAAGATGGCGGAACCGGCGACAAACATATCGGCGCCCGCGGCGGCGATTTCGGCGATGTTGTCCACTTTCACCCCACCGTCGACTTCCAGACGGATATCGCGGCCGCTGTCGTCGATCAGCTTGCGCACCTGGCGCAGCTTGTCGAGGGTACCGTGAATGAACGACTGGCCGCCGAAGCCCGGGTTGACCGACATCAGTAGGATCACGTCGATTTTATCCATCACGTAATCGAGATAGCTCAGCGGCGTGGCCGGATTGAACACCAGGCCGGCTTTGCAACCGTGCTCTTTGATCAGTTGGATGGTGCGATCGACATGTTCGGACGCTTCGGGGTGGAAAGAGATATAGGATGCGCCGGCCTTGGCGAAATCAGGCACGATGCGATCCACCGGCTTGACCATCAGGTGCACGTCAATCGGCGCGGTAATGCCATAGTTACGCAGCGCTTCGCACACCATCGGACCGATGGTCAGATTGGGCACGTAGTGGTTGTCCATCACGTCGAAGTGCACCACGTCGCCGCCAGCGGCCAGCACGTTAGCGGTATCTTCACCTAACCGGGCAAAATCTGCCGACAGAATGGACGGGGCAATCAAAAACTTTTTCATCCGCTTCTCCAAACGTAGGGTCGAGTTGTTATGCGCCGGGGTGCCCCCGGCTTAGCGATACAGCGCCAAAAGCTCGTTCACTTTGCTGCGGCCGAGAATATTGCGGCTGATCGTGCGGCGCGCTTTCACCACATACAGCGCAGCATGCTGATACCAGTCGCGCGTCAGCTCGGTATCGTGATTGGAGATCAATACCGGCACCTGGCTCTCTACCGAGAGCTGGTGCGCCAGATGCGCCAGGCTCTGCTGATCGGCGATGCTGAAGCTGTTGGTGTGGTAAGCGGTGAAATTCGCCGTCGCCGACAGCGGCGCGTAAGGCGGATCACAATACACCACGGCGCCGGCCACGGCCTTCGCCATGGTATCGCGGTAATGCTCGCAGACAAAAGTGGCATTGCGCGATTTTTCGGCAAACCAGTAGAGCTCTTCTTCCGGGAAGTACGGTTTCTTGTAGCGGCCAAACGGCACGTTGAACTCGCCGCGCAGGTTATAGCGGCACAGGCCGTTATAGCAGTGACGGTTCAGATACAGGAACAGCAGCGCCCGGCGGTAAGGCTCGGTGCTAGTATTGAACTCTTCTCGCAGCAGGTAAAACTGATCCGAGTTATTGAATTCATCGGCGAAAAGCGTGCGGGCATCGCGCACGAAGTCATCCGTGCGCAGCTTAACGATGTTATACAGGTTGATAAGATCGCTATTGATGTCGGCGAGAATGTAGGCGTCGTAATCCGTATTCAGAAAGACGGATCCCGCACCCACGAAGGGCTCGATTAAGCAGTCTCCCGCCGGCAGATGGCGACGAATCTCATCTACCAGCGGGTATTTTCCACCAGCCCATTTTAAAAAAGCGCGGTTTTTCTTCATGCCGTCAATTAGCTACTTATACAATTCAGAGCGGCGGATTGTACTCTGTTTCAGACAGCACATCAGCGCACAAATTTAAATGATTTATTTTTTAAGATCTTGCTGCACTTGGTGTACAGGTCGGACCCATGGTTTTTTCGCCTGCACATCCGCCGGCAACGAAGCGATGGCGCGCTTCGCTTCCGCAGAAGACGCGTAGTTGCCGCTCACCAGCACGTACCACGGCTTACCGTCGCGCTTGGTGGCGTACACCAGGTAATTCTGCAGCTTCTGTTGCTTGGCGTAGGCGTTCAGCGTATCGGAGCGCGAAGCGCTGCTCAGCTGCAAGGTATAATGGCTGCCCGGCGCAGACTGCAGAGAACTGCCGCTGCTGCTGACCGCCCCCGCTTTCGCGGTGGAAGACGGCTTGGCCGGCGGCGTATACACCGTAGTCGGTGATTTATGCTGCGTAGCGGTCGGTTTAGTCACGGCGGTTTTCGCCGGCGTTTTATGCTGCTGCGCGGTGCCCTGCACAGGACGTGTCGCTTCGCGCGCCGCGGCGCCGCTCATCACCGTCGCCGGTGCGGTCGGCAACGACGACGCTGCGCCGGTCATGCCCTGGGTCGCGGCATCCACCTGCCCCTGCTGCTGCGACAGCGCATCCGCCATGTTGCCCGGCAAATCGACGCGCTGCTGCGCACCGCCCTGCTGAGGCTGAGTTTGCGCTTCGGTCGGCGTGCCGGAGATCGGCGGAACGCTGACGTTCTGCGGTTGCTGCGGCTGAGTCGCGCTTACGCCGCTGTTGTCGTGGGTATCTGTCGTTCCGCCCGGCACGCCGTTATTGGCAGTGGTCAGCGACGAAGAACCGGACAGGTTGATATCGCGGGCCGCGCCGTTTTGCGCGCCGCTCTCCTGAGCCGCCTCATGTTTGGTCGGCGCCTTCAGGGCGGAACCGATGCCGATAATCAGCAGCAGCAACACCAAAATGCCGATGCCAATCATCAAATGCTGGCGCGAAACGGCGAAGCGCGGCGCAGCGGCCGGCTTGCGCGAACGCGTAGGACGACGATCGCTGCTATCAGGTCTGAGATCGTCTTCCGGTTTAAACTCGTCCATCTGAAACCCTCCAACTAGAGGCAAAAGCCCACCACCGTAGACCTACCGTGGCACGGGCAGATTAACCCGATGATGGCAAAGCGACACCCGTCGTGCTCTGCTCACTGTATTAATATAGATGCAAATGGCGGCTAAGCCACTGTTACTTAGTCCGATTTAATTACGCTTCTGCTCAGGCAGGCAGGCGGCGATCGACGCCAACACCAGCTCATGCCCTATGCCGCCGCGCACTTCCGCCGCGCCGATCGCGGTCGGCAGCACCAGACGCAGTTCACCCGCCAGCACTTTCTTGTCGCGCAGCATGTGCGGCAGATAGGATGCCGGCGTCATTTCCTGCGGCCCGCAGACCGGCAAGCCGGCGCGCAACAGCAGCGCTTTGACGCGTTCGATGTCTTCAACGGAGAACTGGCCGAGACGATATGCGGTTTCCGCCGCCATCACCATGCCCGCAGCCACCGCTTCGCCGTGCAGCCATACGCCGTAGCCCATTTCGGCTTCGATGGCGTGGCCGTAAGTATGGCCCAGATTCAGCAAGGCGCGCAGACCGCTTTCGCGTTCGTCGGCGGCCACGACCTCAGCCTTCAGTTCGCAGCAGCGGCGAATACAGTAGGCCAACGCCTGCATATCCAGCGCCATCAGCGCATCGATATTGTTTTCCAACCAGACGAAGAATTCGCGATCGAGGATGATCCCGTATTTGATGACTTCAGCCAGGCCGGAAGAGAGTTCACGCGCCGGCAATGTCTTCAGGCAATCCAGATCAACCACCACCGAAGCGGGTTGATAGAAAGCGCCGATCATGTTTTTGCCGAGCGGGTGGTTGACGGCGGTCTTGCCGCCCACGGAAGAGTCCACCTGCGACAACAGCGTGGTGGGAACCTGAATAAAGCGCACGCCGCGTTGATAGCACGCGGCGGCAAAGCCGGTCAGATCGCCGACAACGCCGCCACCAAGCGCGATCAACGTGGTGTCGCGCCCGTGCGGTTTTTCGAGCAGCGCCGAAAACACCTGCTCCAACACCGCCAGAGATTTGTACTGTTCACCATCGGGAAGGATCACCTGATCCACCACGACGCCGCCCTGCTCCAGCACCTGCCGGACACGCTCCAGATAGAGCGGCGCCAGGGTCTGGTTGGTGACCAACATCGCTTGCTCACCCGCCTTTAACGGCATAAAAGAAGCCGGATCGTTAAACAATCCGGCGGCGATGGTAATCGGGTAGCTGCGCTCCCCAAGCGTTACAGTAATTCTCTCCATGTCGCGCTCAGTTCTCTGTATGGTGCGGCGGTGGTTGCTCCCCGCAGCGGCGGGGAACACAAATCAGTTTTCCGCATTAGCCGACGGCGAACGCGAAAATCGGCAATCAGTTGCTTTCCAGCATGTTGATGATCTGGTTGGCAACCACTTTAGCGCTCTGATCGTCGGTGCGGATGGTGACATCAGCAATCTCTTCATACAACGGATTGCGCTCTTTCGCCAACGCTTCCAACACCTCGCGCGGCGGAGAGTCGACCTGCAGCAGCGGGCGTTTTTTATCACGCTGGGTGCGAGCCAGCTGCTTCTCGATCGTGGTTTCCAAATAGACCACCACGCCGCGCGCGGACAGACGGTTGCGCGTTTCGCGCGACTTCACCGAACCGCCGCCGGTCGCCAACACAATCCCTTGTTTTTCCGTCAGTTCATTAATGACTTTTTCTTCACGATCGCGGAAACCTTCTTCCCCTTCCACGTCGAATACCCAGCCCACGTCAGCTCCGGTACGTCGCTCAATTTCTTGATCGGAGTCGAAGAACTCCATATTGAGTTGCTGAGCTAACTGACGGCCAATAGTGCTTTTGCCGGCACCCATAGGCCCAACCAGAAAGATATTGCGTTTCTCTGCCATGTTTTTCGGTATTACTAAGACAATTCGTTAATGTTAACCCGCCCCGCCAATCAAATCAGCGGCGGGACCTAAACTGAAACCTCATGAGCGATAGTGCGAGATCAGACGAAAAATTATCTCAACACTCTTGGTAGTTTGGCAACCGAATAAATCGCAATCCACGCCGCGGGAGGGAAACCATATGTTTTTAACGGCGTCTTGGCGCTAACAAAAAACCTCGGTGCTCAATTCGGTAACCCTTGTAAGCTAAATCGGCCGCAGCGTCAAACGCAGATCCCCCCAAGGGGATAAAAAAGTGTATCTGCTCATCAACTTTAGGAGATTTGCCGTCCGGCCGACAGGCAGCCGCTTATCCCTTAATCAACGTCGGCGTAATGAAGATCACCAGCTCGCGTTTTTTCTGCTGTGCGCCGCTCTGCCGGAACAAGCCCCCCAGCAGCGGCGCGTCTCCCAACCCCGGCACCTTGTCCGCCGTATTGCCTTGATGCCGTTGAAAAATGCCGCCGAGCACCAGGGTTTCGCCGTTTTTCACCGTGATCTGCGTCTTAATCTCCTGTTTATCGATGGTCAGCGCTTCGCCCGCCCCCCGGCTGATGGCGCGCCCCGGCATATTTTGGCTGATGTGCAGCGTCAGCGTGATGCGCCCGTCCGGCAACACCTTCGGCGTCACCTCCATGCCCAGCACCGCCTCTTTGAACTCGATCGCGGTCGCGCCGCTGGCGCCGCTTGAGACTTCGTAAGGGATCTCCGTGCCCTGTTTGATGCTGGCGGTTTGCAGGTGCGCCGTCAGCAGGCGCGGGCTGGCGATGATCTCCACCTGATTCTCCTGCTCCAGCGCCGTCAACTCGAGGCTCAGCAAGCGCCCGCTGATGCGCGCCAGGTGGAAACCGGCGTTCACCGCGCTGCGCTCCAGCGGCAGGTTGACGCCGAGATTGCCCGGCCGCAGCGGCTGTGCCGGCCTGTCGTCGGGCGCCAATCCCCAGCGCACGCCAAGTTCACGCAGGCTTTCGCTGTTGATGGTCACGATATGCGCCGCCAGCTGCACCTGCGCCAACGGCGCGTCCATTTCCGTTACGCGCTTTTTCAACTGTGCCAACATCGGCGTGGTGTCACGCAACAGCAGCGTATTGGTGCGCTTATCCGCCAGCACGCTGCCACGCTCGCTAAGCAAGGCGCCGCGTTGGGCGTTGAGGCTTTCGGCAATCTCCGCCGCATCGCCGTTTTGCAACGTCAGCGTCAGACTGTGCAGCGGTTGCCTTTGCGCCAGCGCCTCTCGCTGCTGTTTTTTTTGCTGCTCGTCTGGCTCCGGGGAGACAAGCATCACGTTGCCCTCACGCGTCATCGCCAGTTTGCCCATGCGCAAGGTCAGCGCCAGTGCCTGCGGCCAGGGCACATTCTCCAGCCGCAGCGTCAGGTTGCCGCTCACACCGGGCGCGGCGATCAGGTTCATCTGCCGATAATCCGCCAGCGCCTGCAGGATGACCGTGACCGGCGCGTCTTGAAACTCCAGCGAAATAACCTGTTTATCCTGCGCCTGCGCGGCGCCGAGCATCAGAGACCACAGCGCCATACCCAGTCCAGCGCGTCCTTTCATGATTTGCCATCCTTGCTGTCCATCGTCAGCGATACGTCGCCGTGGCCTGCCGGGCAATCCGGTTCGGCCGCCAGCGCCGTTAACGTCAGGCTGCGCGCCTGCACCTGCGTTACCTGCCAGCGTTCGGCGAGTATCCGCTGCTGCGGCCGCAGGCGCAGCCATTGACCCGCCGGCGTCACCACCCAGCCATAGCGCTGCGTTGGTTGCCCGATGACGCCCTTCAGCCGCCAACCTGCCGGCGATGCCGCCGTCTGCGCACAAGCAGGCTGCGAAGGCGGCGCAAACGGATCGCGCGATTCAGCGCATAAGGCCCACGGCCAGAGCAGCCACCACCCAAGGCCGAGTCTTCTACTCATGCTCATCGGCTCGCTCCTCGGAGGCATCCTGCAGCACCAACCGCACCGTCATGCCCTGCGGCGGGGTCTCCACGCGCAGTTGTACAAGGCGTAAATTGGCCGGTAGCGCCTCCAGCAACGTCAGTAAACCAGCGTAGTCAATGCGCAAGCTCAGCGTTTGCCGCAGCGGTTTTTCCTGCTGCTGCCAGCGCAGCAAGGCGCCCCCTGCCCGTTGCAGCGCGCTCGCCAGATCGCCGGTTGGGAGTGGAGGAACTGGCGCAGCGGGGATAACGGCCTGCGGCGCCTCGTCCAGCTGGCTCCGCACCATGGCGATCTGTTGCAGCAAGCGTTGTTGCCGCTCCGTCGCGTTTGCCTGCTGGCGCCATTCGTCTTGCAGCATCCAGCCGCCGCCCAGCAGCGCCAACGTGCCGATGCCCAGCCATTGCGCGGCCAGCAACTGCCAACCCGACAGGCCCAGCCAGAAGCGCAGCCCGGATGACAAACGGTTATCCATCACGCCCCCATGGCGCCGCCAGATGAAAGGAGAACAGCCCGTCTTCGCGCTGCACCACCTCCGCCAAACGCAGCCGCGGCAGCGCGGGCATCTCCGCCAATCGCCGTTCGAACTGCGAGATGGCCGCAGGAGAACCGCTCAGCCCATGCAGCCGCAGGCCGTTCGCCGCATCGCTGTCCAACGTCGTGAGCCACAGCGCAGGGGGAACGCAGGAGGACAAATGTTGCAGCAGCTGTAAATAACGCCGGTTATGTTGGGCATTGTTCGCCTGCCGTTCGGCGAGGGCGCGGTGCCGCGCCTGCTGAGCCTGCTCTTGTTGCTGTTGACGGGCGAGCAGCGTCAATGCCGCCAGCTCTTCATCCAACGTCGCCAGCCGCTCTTGCCGCTGCGCCTGTTGATGGCGCTGCTGGCCAGCGACGAGGAATCCCGCCAACAACAGCACCGTAACCTGCAACAGCAACACGCACAGCCAGAAATAGCCGCGCCGTCGGTCACGGCGTTGCCGCCAGGGCAGAAAGTTGACCTGATACATCAGCGGTCCTCCTCGCGCAGCGCCAGACCGCCGGCCAACGCGAACGCCGGGGGATGCGTAGGCAACGGCGGACGCAGCTGCGTGAAGGCGCTAAGCGGTGACCAGGAAAGACAGCCGGCGGGCAGAGATCCCGCCAGCACGCCGCCGGCATAGATCGGCCGATCGTCGCCTGGCGGCGACTGGGATTGCAGCGCCCGCAACGCCTGCGCGCCATCGTCGCCCGGCGCCAGGCCAAAGGCGAACGCGCCGTCGGCCGGCGCCACCCACAGCCATTCTCGTTCGAGACGGTGCATCAGCCCCGCAGCGATCGGCACGCCCGCCGCCGTCGCCATCATTCGCAGCGCGCAGGGCGTGATATCGACCGCTTGCGGATGCAGACCAGCCTGGCGCAGACAATGCAGCCACTGCTGCAGCTCCTGTCGCCGCGCGGCGGTCAACAACAACGCCGCCTCATCCGCCGGCGCGGCGCGATAATCGAGCGCCAGCGTCTGGCCATCGAGCGGAAACTGTTTTAAACCGTGGCCGCAGATATAGTCGCTGCGCTCCGGCTCGCGCAGTCGCGCGTCCGGCTGCGCCATGCGCTGCTGCAACACTCGCTGCGCCGGCAGGGCAATGCGTAAGGAAATATGTCGCGGCAGTTGAACGCGCCATTGCCGCAGCGCACGGGTAAGGAATTCTGAAGGTGCCAGGCAGCCGTCGCGTAAAACCGCCTGCGGCAGCGCCTGTTGCCACCAGTGACGCAACTGCCAGCCATTGCGGCGACGCTGAACCGCCATCGCCCGCACGCAGTCGATTTGTATATCCAGCCCCACCTGCCATGCTTGAGGGAACATGTTTCGCAAGCCTCCATAACATCAGATGATAAAAGAACATATCCATGTCGCAGGCTTGCCTTTATACTACCGCGCGGTTGTTTATAAACTGCCCAAATGACTAAGAAATGGGAAATCTCAGGTGAAGTTCGTAAAGTATTTACTAATCCTTGCAGTATGTTGCATCGTGCTGGGAGCAGCCTCGATTTTCGGCTTGTACAAATATGTCGAGCCGCAGCTGCCCGACGTTGCAACGCTGAAAGACGTGCGGCTGCAGATACCGATGCAGGTCTACAGCGCCGATGGCGAACTGATCGCCCAGTACGGCGAGAAGCGCCGCATTCCGCTGAAACTGGATCAAATTCCGCCGGTAATGGTGCACGCGTTTATCGCCACCGAAGACAGCCGCTTCTATGATCACCACGGCGTGGATCCGGTCGGTATCTTCCGTGCCGCCTCCATCGCGTTGGTCTCCGGCCACGCTTCACAGGGGGCCAGTACCATTACCCAACAGCTGGCGCGTAACTTCTTCTTAAGCCCGGAACGCACCCTGATGCGTAAAATCAAGGAAGCCTTCCTGGCGGTGCGCATCGAGCAGATGCTCACCAAGGATGAAATCCTTGAGCTGTATCTGAACAAGATCTATCTGGGTTACCGCGCCTACGGCGTGGGCGCCGCCGCGCAGGTCTATTTCGGCAAAGACGTCAGCCAGCTCACCCTGAGCGAAATGGCGACCATCGCCGGTCTGCCGAAAGCGCCGTCCACCTTTAACCCGCTCTATTCGCACGATCGCGCCGTTGCCCGTCGCAATGTGGTGCTGTCGCGCATGCTGGACGAGCATTACATCACGCAGGCGCAGTACGATCAGGCTCGTAGCGAAGATTTGGTCGCCAACTACCATGCGCCGGAAATCAGCTTCTCCGCACCTTATCTCTCCGAGATGGTGCGCCAGGAGATGATCAAGCGCTACGGTGAAAACGCCTATACCGACGGCTACAAGGTTTACACCACCGTCACCAAGCGGCTGCAGCTGGCGGCGCAGGAGTCGGTGCGCAACAACGTGCTGGCCTATGACATGCGCCACGGCTATCGCGGCCCGTCCAACGTGCTGTGGAAAGTCGGCGAAGCGGCCTGGGATCGCAAACAGATTATCGATTCGCTGAAAAACCTGCCGAACTACGGCCCGCTGGCGCCGGCGGTGATCACCGCCGCCAACCCGCAGGAAGCGACGGCGATGCTGGCCGACGGCAGCAGCATTGCCTTGCCGATGGCCACCATGCGCTGGGCGCGGCCATACCGTTCAGACACGCAGCAGGGCCCAACGCCGAAACGCGTCACCGACGTCGTGCAGGCCGGCCAGCAAGTGTGGGTGCGTAAAGTGAACGAAGCCTGGTGGCTGTCGCAGGTGCCGGACGTCAACTCGGCGCTGGTCTCCATCAACCCGAACGACGGCGCGGTAAAAGCGCTGGTCGGCGGCTTCGACTTCAACCAGAGCAAGTTCAACCGCGTCACGCAGGCCCTGCGTCAGGTCGGCTCGAACATCAAACCGTTCCTGTACACCGCCGCGATGGATAAAGGCCTGACGCTGGCCACCATCCTGAACGATTTGCCGATCACCCGTTGGGATGCCGGCGCCGGCACCGACTGGCGGCCGAAAAACTCGCCGCCGACCTACGACGGCCCGATCCGCCTGCGTCAGGGGCTGGGGCAATCGAAGAACGTGGTGATGGTGCGCGCGATGCGCGCGATGGGCGTCGACTACGCGGCGGAATATCTGCAGCGCTTCGGCTTCCCGGCGCAGAACATCGTGCATACCGAATCGCTGGCGCTGGGTTCCGCCTCCTTCACGCCGATGCAGTTGGTGCGCGGCTATGCGGTGCTGGCGAACGGCGGTTACCTGGTCGACCCGTACTTCATCACCAAGATCGAAGACGATAACGGCAATACGGTGTTCGAAGCCAAGCCGAAAGTGGTGTGCAGCAGCTGTAATCTGCCGGTTATCTACGGTGACACTCGCCGCTCGGCGGTACTGTCCGATGACAACATCGAAAACGTCGCCACTTCGCAGGAAGGCAACAACAGCACAGTGCCGATGCCGCAGCTGGAGCAGGTCACCCCGGCTCAGGTACAGCAGGACGGCGACCAACAGTATGCGCCGCACGTGATCAGCACACAGCTGGCGTTCCTGATCCACGATGCGCTGAACAGCAACATCTTCGGTGAACCGGGTTGGATGGGCACCGCCTGGCGCGCCGGGCGCGATCTGAAACGTCATGATATCGGCGGCAAAACCGGCACCACCAACAGCTCCAAAGACGCCTGGTTCTCCGGTTATGGTCCGGATACCGTGACGTCGGTGTGGATCGGCTTCGACGATCACCGCCGCGACCTGGGCCGTTCGACGGTGTCCGGCGCCATCCCGGATCAGATTTCCGGCGGTGAAGGCGGGGCCAAGAGCGCCCAACCGGCATGGGACGACTTCATGAAGACCGCGCTGGAAGGCATCCCGGAGCAGAAAGTCACGCCGCCGCCGGGCATCATCAGCGTCACCATCGACAAGAGCAGCGGCAAGCTCTCCGGCGGTGGCGGCGGCAGCCGTTCCGAGTACTTCATCGAAGGAACGCAGCCGACGGACTACCCATCGCGCGATACCGGCACCACGTTGACCGATCCGGGCGGCGAAAGCCACGAGCTGTTCTGATCGAAAAGGGCCAGAGAAATCTGGCCCTTTTTTTATGCGGCGCGCAGCGTCTCAGCGCGAAGCGCGCAGAAATGCCTCGGAGAGGAACAGCGCGCTGACGTTGCGCGCCTCGCGGAAATCCGGTTCTGCCAGCAGCGCCATCATGTTGGCGATCGGCCAGCGCACCTGCGGCAGCGGCTCCGGCTCGTCCCCTTCCAGGCTCTGCGGATAGAGATCGTGCGCCAGCACGATATTCATTTTGCTGGAAAAGTAGGATGGCGCCATCGTCAGCTTGCTGAGGAAGTCAAAGCGCTTCGCCCCGTATCCCACCTCTTCCATCAGCTCGCGGTTGGCCGCCTCCAGCACCCCTTCACCGGGATCGATCAACCCTTTCGGGAAACCCAGCTCATAGGATTCAGTGCCCACCGCATACTCGCGGATCAGCAGCAGGTCATCGCCAATCACCGGCACGATCATTACCGCTTCGCGATCCGAAGGCCGCATACGCTCATACACCCGCCGAACACCGTTGCTGAATTCCAAATCGACCGACTCGACGTTAAACAAACGCGAACGCGCGACCGTTTCCACTTTCAGAATTTTAGGTTTTTGCAGGTGTTTATCCATGATTGCCTCAAAGAGGTTACCCAGGCGCAGACGGGGGCAACCGAAATAATGATTGGCGTAGCGCACGGCTCGTTGGCGCTCAAACGCTGACCAAATTCGATCTTGATCACATTGTGCGTTAAGGGCAAGCTTCGCCGCAACGAGCATGAACAGTAATTTACTTTCTTTTAACAAGCGTAGCCAGCGGCGGGCGATTTTCCGTACTGATTCAGCAAACAGCACGCATGAAAATAGGATAATACCGATATCGACGGCACAGGCCGGCTGCTAGTATCACGCAGGCAAGAATCAGTGATAAAATGGCCTTGCGTCATGAAGGAATGAGATCCAGAGCGAGAATCTGTTTGTTCCCTCATTAGTTCTGGGTGCCTCCTGGCGGTTTACTCCGTATAATATTCAGCTTTTCATCAGGTTGGCGAAATTCACGGGTGTGAGATGGGGATTGCATGAGCACAATAGTGTTGATATTGGCCTTAGTGCTTGTCTGCCTGATCGCCGCCGGCCTGTATCTATGGTTCAAGGCCCGCCACCCGTCGGCGCTGACGCACACGTTGCCGTTTATCAAACCCGCCCATCGCAAGCTGACCGACGAAGAGCGTGCCGCAGTCGAGTTCTATCTCAATCAGCAAAACAAGCTGAGCAACAAACTGTTGCCCGGCGGCAGCGCGATGCAGCCCAACGCAAAACTGGCGCTCACGCCGCAAAGCGATAGCGTATATCCCGTGACGCACGCCATCACCCGCTACGGCCTGGCCAGCGACGATCCCAATAAATGGCGCTACTATCTCGACGCCGAAGAGGTGCACCTGCCGCCGTTTTGGGAACCCTATATCACCGCCGACAACCATGTGGAAGTGATCAGGACCCAGACGTTGCCGCTGGTGATTTCGCTCAACGGACACTCGCTGAAAGATCATATCCACGATCGGCCGCAGCCGCCGGTAGTGACCGCCGCACCGACTAAAAACGCCTCTATCCGCAAGGAGGAGAGCGAACATGTCGAGCTGGTGAACATTCGCAAAGAAACGCCGGAAGAGCATGCGCTGAATCGGCCGAACGGCATCCGTGAAGCCGTCATCATCTCCGCCGCGCTGTTGTTGCTGTTCTTTAGCCTGATCAGCCCGGTGCTGGTGATCCCTTGGATGATCTTCGTGGCGGTGCTGATGATCGCCTGGGGCTGCTGGAACCTGTTCCGCCGCCCGGCGCCACGCGAACTGAAAGAGATCCACTGCCTGCGCGGCACGCCAAAGCGCTGGGGCCTGTTCGGTGAATCCGGCCAAGGGCAGATCAGCAATATTTCGCTCGGCATTATCGATCTTATCTATCCGCAGCATTGGCAGCCTTACCTGACGCAGGACCTGGGCAAAACCACCGATGTGGATGTCTACCTCAATCGGCAGGTGGTGCGCCAGGGGCGCTTCCTCTCGCTGCATGACGAAGTGAAGAATTTCCCGCTTCAGCAGTGGGGGCGCAATGCGGTGCTGGTCGCCAGTTCGGCGCTGGTGCTGCTGCTGCTGCTGGTCTATATCCCGCTCAACCTGCCATTGACCCTCAGCATGGCCTGGCTGCAAGGCGCGCAAAAAGTGGAAGTGACCAGCGTGCAAGCGCTGGAAGCCACGCCGCTGCGCATCGGCGATACGCTGAAGGTGCGCGGCAGCGGCATGTGCTATGTGCCGCCGCCGGCCAACGGTGGCGGCGCCGTCAACTTTGCGCCGTTCGACTGCTCCGGCATCTACTGGAACAACGCCGCTCCACTGCCGCCGCCGGAATCGGAAGTCATCGACAAAGCGACGGCCCTGTTGGCCACGGTCAACAGCCAGCTGCATCCAAGCGGCGCCGATCAGAAGGTCAACCCGCAACTGGCCAGCGCCATCGAGAAATCCGGCATGATCCTGTTGGACGACTTCTCCGATATCGTGCTGAAAACGCAGGATCTGTGCCAGGCTGAAAGCGACTGCGTGCGGCTGAAAAACGCGCTGGTCAATCTGGGTAACGCCAAAAACTGGAACGGCCTGGTGAAACGCGCCAAGTCTGGTGCGCTGCAGGGCGTCAACGTCCTGCTGCGCCCGGTAAGCGCCGAATCGCTGGACAGTTTGACCAAGGTGGCCACGTCATCGTTCATCTTCAATGAAACGCGGCTGGCCGCCGCGGCGCTCAACAGCCCGCCGCCGGGCGGTTTCCTGATCAGCAGCGACGAAGGCCGTCAGTTGGTCAGTCACCCGCAGCCGCAGACGCCGCAGAGCGAATACAACGCCCTCGACCAGTGGAACGAGCTGCAACGCCTTTCCAATCTGCTGCTGCACACCCCGTTCCAGGCGCAGGGCGTTATCACCAGCCTCAGCGTTGATGCCAACGGCACTCGCCACGTGGCGCTGCACAGCGAACCGGACATGATCACCCTGTGGCGCTACCTCGGCACCAGCCTGCTGTTGCTGGCGGTGGTCGTCAGCCTGGGTTATAACGCTTGGCGGCTGGTGCAGCGCCGGCGCATCAACCAGCACCGCGTCGCCGATATTCAGCGCTACTACGACAGCTGCTTCAACCCGCAGCTCAATCCGATGTCGATGCGGCCGATGGCCTGAACCTGACGCCGGGGCCTCCGCCCTGTCATCTGCTTATGCTACGCTAACGCTATTATTCTCATCTGCGGACCGTCCGTCGGTCCGCCCGTGGAGTTTTTATGGTCCCTGAGTTTGACTGGCCGCAGATCGATACCGTGCTGCTGGATATGGACGGCACCTTGCTGGATCTGGAGTTCGACAGCCACTTTTGGCTCAGCCTGGTGCCGCAGGCGCTGAGCGAGAGGCGCGCCATTCCGTTCGACGAAGCCCGTGATATCATTCAGCGGGAATATCAGGCGGTGCAGCACACTATGAACTGGTACTGCTTCGATTATTGGAGCGAGCGGTTGGATCTGGACATCTACCGCATGACCAGCGAAGTAGGCAGCCGCGCCCGGCTGCGCGAAGACACCGAGCCGTTTTTACGGGCGCTGCGCGACGCCGGCCTGCAAACCATTCTGTTGACCAACGCCCATCCGCACAGCCTGGCGGTCAAAATCGAGCATACCGGTCTCGATCGGCACCTTGATTTATTGTTTTCCACCCACACATTTGGTTATCCGAAAGAAGATCAGCGTCTGTGGCAGGCGGTGCAGCAGCACACCGGATTCAATCCGCAGCGCACGCTGTTTGTCGACGACGGCGAGCCGATCCTGGACGCGGCGCGCACTTTCGGCATTCGTTACTGCCTGGGCGTGCAAAACCCGGACTCCAGCACGGCGGAGAAAAGCTTCCAGCGCCATCCGTCGATGCGCGACTATCGCCTGCTGATACCGGCGCTGGCCAAGGGGGAAGCATGAAGGAAAAAGCGACGCGCGACGACGCGGTCCGACTGGATAAGTGGCTGTGGGCCGCACGCTTCTATAAGACCCGCGCACTGGCGCGCGAAATGATCGACGGCGGCAAGGTGCATTACAACGGCCAGCGCGGCAAGCCGAGCAAGATTGTCGAACTCAACGCCGAGCTCAAGCTGCGGCAGGGCAACGAAGAACGTACGGTGATCGTGCTGGCGCTGACCAGCCAACGCCGCGGCGCCAACGAGGCGCAGCAAATGTATCAGGAAACCGAAGCCAGCATCGCCAACCGCGAAAAAATGGCGCTGGCGCGCAAGATGAACGCGTTGACCATGCCGCATCCGGACCGCCGTCCGGACAAAAAGGAGCGGCGCGACCTGATGAAATTTAAATTTGGTGAGCCGGAATAACCCCTCACCGCAATGAGAGAAGATTATGTCCAACCATGACCAATTGCACCGTTACCTGTTTGAAAACTACGCGGTGCGCGGCGAGCTGGTTACCGTCAGCGAAACCTATCAGCAGATCCTGAATAACCACGACTACCCGGCGCCGGTACAAAAACTGCTGGGCGAGCTGCTGGTCGCCACCAGTCTGTTGACCGCCACCCTGAAGTTCGACGGCGACATTACCGTTCAGCTGCAAGGCGACGGCCCGCTGAAGCTGGCGGTGATCAACGGCAACAACCGTCAGGAGATGCGCGGCGTTGCGCGCACCCAGGCGCCTATCGCCGACGACAGCACCTTGCATCAGATGATCGGCAACGGCGTCATGGTCATCACCATTTCCCCGACGGAAGGCGAGCGCTATCAGGGCGTGGTCGGCCTGGAAGGCGAAACCCTGGCCGAATGCCTGGAAGCCTACTTCCGTCAGTCTGAGCAGCTGCCAACCCGCCTGTTCATCCGCACCGGCGAAGCGGAAGGCAACGCCGCGGCGGCCGGTATGCTGCTGCAGGTGCTGCCAGCGCAGGACGGCAACCTCGATGATTTCGATCACCTGGTGCAACTGACCAACACGGTCAAAAGCGAAGAGCTGTTCGGCCTGCCGGCCAACGAGGTGCTGTACCGTCTGTACCACCAGGAAGAAGTCACCCTGTACGAACCGCAGGACGTGCAGTTCCGTTGCACCTGTTCACGCCAGCGTTGCGCCGACGCGCTGCTGACCCTGCCGACCGACGAAGTGGCGGACATGCTGGAGCAGGACGGCAATATCGACATGCACTGCGACTATTGCGGCAGCCACTATGTCTTTGACCCGGTTGATGTTGCCGCGTTGTATGCGGGTAACACCGGCGAAAGCGATCAGTTGCACTAAGTTATACCCTCCCGGCGGGCGCGCCCGGCGCCCGCCAACGCCCGCCGTTTGCACGTTTGCTTTTTTCCGTGTGCTATCTCTCAGATCGTAACGAAATACCGCCTAAAACGTTAAATATTTGATACCCATCGCGGTTACGCACCGTTAGATCCCTACAATTGCCGCCAGAAATTCTGTGACCAAGGAGTAGTAACATGCGCGTTAAAGGTATAACCCCTCAGGATCTGGCCGCTTACGGCATTCACGACGTTAGCGAAATCGTTCACAACCCGAGCTATGAACTGCTGTTTAAGGAAGAAACAGACCCATCTCTGGAAGGTTTTGAGCGTGGGGTAGTCACCAAGCTGGGTGCCGTCTCCGTCGATACCGGCATCTTCACCGGTCGTTCGCCGAAAGACAAATACATCGTCCGCGACGACATCACCCGCGATACCGTGTGGTGGGCCGATCAGGGCAAAGGCAAAAACGACAACAAACCCCTCAGCCCGGAAGTGTGGGCCGATCTGAAACACCTGGTCACTGAGCAATTGTCCGGCAAGCGCCTGTTCGTGGTGGATACCTTCTGCGGCGCCAACGCCGACTCGCGCCTGAAAGTGCGCTTCATCACCGAGGTGGCCTGGCAGGCGCACTTCGTGAAAAACATGTTCATCCGCCCAAGCGACGAAGAGCTGGCTGACTTCGAACCGGACTTCGTGGTGATGAACGGCGCCAAATGCACCAACCCGAACTGGCAGCAGCAAGGCCTGAACTCGGAGAACTTCGTCGCCTTCAACCTGACCGAGCGCATGCAGCTGATCGGCGGCACCTGGTACGGCGGCGAAATGAAGAAAGGCATGTTCTCGATGATGAACTACCTGCTGCCGCTGAAAGGCATCGCCTCGATGCACTGCTCGGCCAACGTGGGCGAGAAAGGCGACGTAGCGGTGTTCTTCGGCCTGTCCGGTACCGGCAAGACCACCCTCTCCACCGATCCTAAACGCCAGCTGATCGGCGATGACGAACACGGCTGGGACGACGATGGCGTGTTCAACTTCGAAGGCGGCTGCTACGCCAAGACCATCAAACTGTCTGAAGAAGCCGAGCCGGATATCTATCACGCCATCAAGCGCGACGCGCTGCTGGAAAACGTCACCGTGCTGGCCGATGGCACTATCGACTTCAACGACGGTTCGAAAACCGAGAACACCCGCGTTTCTTACCCGATCTACCATATCCAGAACATCGTCAAACCGGTGTCCAAGGCAGGTCACGCCACCAAGGTGATCTTCCTGACCGCCGACGCCTTCGGCGTGCTGCCGCCGGTATCGCGCCTGACCGCCAACCAGACGCAGTACCACTTCCTGTCCGGCTTCACCGCCAAGCTGGCCGGCACCGAGCGCGGCGTGACCGAGCCGACGCCAACCTTCTCCGCCTGCTTCGGCGCCGCGTTCCTGTCGCTGCACCCGACGCAGTACGCCGAAGTGCTGGTGAAACGCATGCAGGCCGCCGGCGCCCAGGCTTACCTGGTCAACACCGGCTGGAACGGCACCGGCAAGCGCATCTCAATCAAAGACACGCGTGGCATCATCGACGCCATCCTGAGCGGTGAGATCGACAAGGCGGAAACCGTAACCCTGCCGATCTTCGATCTGGCGATGCCGACCGCGCTGCCTGGCGTGAATCCGGAGATCCTCGATCCGCGCAATACCTACGCCAGCCTCGAGCAGTGGCAGGAAAAAGCGCAGGATCTGGCCGAGCGTTTCATCACCAACTTCGACAAATACACCGATACGCCTGCAGGCGCCGCGCTGGTCAGCGCCGGCCCGAAGCTGTAATTCGGTAGCATTACCTCTTCAGCTAAGGCGCGGATCCCGCGCCTTTTTTCATTTTTCGTGATTGCTTTTTAACCAGCGAGACGAGAAAATAAGTCAATGCAATCATTGATAGCAAAGGAGGTTTCAATGGCTACTATCACCGTCAGAAATCTGGACGACGAAATCAAAGAACTGCTGCGTATTTCAGCGGCGAAAAACGGCCATTCCATGGAAGAGGAAGCGCGCATGATCCTGAAGCAGGCGCTGGTGAAAAAGCCGCCACGCTATGGATTGGGTACCTGGATGCATCAGCACTTCGCAGAGTTCGGTGGCGTCGAGCTGGAGATCCCACCGCGTGACGCCGTGCCACCGCGCATCGTCACCTTTGACGATGAAGATGACAACGCATGATTATTCTCGACACCAACGTCATTTCAGAAACGCTGCGCCCCAGTCCGTACTACAACGTCATTAACTGGTTAAATGAAAAGGACAATGACAAGCTCTATCTGAGCGCCATTGTCCTGGCCGAACTGTTCAGCGGCGTCGCCTGCATGCCTGACGGCAAGCGCCAGCGGGATCTCAAGCTCAAATTGGCGGACGCGATTGAATTGAAGTTCGAGGGGCAGATATTGCCGTTTGATGGGCTGTGCGCGATGCAATACGCGGAATTGACGGCAAGGAATCGGCTTCTGGGTAAAGCGATGAGCATGCCGGATACCCAAATCGCCGCCACCTGCCTGCATTACGGTGCCGTCCTGGCCACCCGCAATACCAAAGCCTTCCTCCACTGCGGCATCGAGCTCATCGATCCGTGGCAGGCGCCGACCGGCCGTCGGTTGCATGAGGATGCGGCGGAATATTACGTGATGAGCAGGAAGTCCTGACGGGGCCGCAGCGAGGCAGCCCGCGCCAGGAGGGTCAGGCGTTTTCCCTGGCCGTTTGATGGCCGTTGGCCGACTCTTTTTTCTCCATCGGCAGCGGGATATACGCGCGGATCAACAACCCGCCGCGTTCGCTGGTGCCGATATCCAGCGCCCCGTCGTGCGCATCGATAATACGCTGCACGATCGCCAGCCCCAGACCGGTGCCGCTGGTACTGCGCGCGCTGTCGCCGCGTACGAACGGCTGCAACAGGTGCTTCAACTCTTCCGGCTTGATGCCCGGGCCGTCATCCTCGACCTGGAACCAGCCGCGCTGCAGCTCGCGGCCGCTGCTGACTTTGATCCAACCGTTGCCGTAACGCGCCGCATTCACCACCATATTCACCGCCGCACGCTTAATCGACAGCGGGTGTACGTTCATCATCAGCTCGCCCGGCGACAGCGCGGTTTCAATCACCCGCTCATAACCGCTCTCCGCCGCGACCACCTCGCCCAAAATGGCGTTCAGATCGCTGCTTTCGGTCGGCATTTCCTGCCCGGTGCGCAGATAATCGATGAACTGTTCAATGATGGCGTTGCACTCTTCGATGTCTTTATTGATCGACTCGGCCAGATAGCCGTCTTCGGCGCTCATCATCTCCGTCGCCAGCCGGATGCGCGTCAACGGCGTGCGCAGGTCGTGGCTGACCCCGGCCATCAGCAAGGTGCGATCGTCCGCCAGCTGCTTGACGCCCGACGCCATCTGATTGAACGCACGAGTCACCGAGCGCACTTCGGAAGCGCCATACTCGCGCAGCGGCGGCGGAATAATGCCCTTGCCCACCTGCAGCGCCGCATGTTCCAGCTCCACCAGCGGGCGGTTTTGAATACGGATAAACAGCCAGGCGCCGCCGATCGCCAGCAGCATGATCGCCAGCGTATAGCGGAACAGCGGAGAGAAGTCGCCCTGATGGATTTCCGTCAGCGGCACGCGTACCCAGATATCGGGCTGCAACCAGGTTTTCAGCCACACCACCGGGGAGTTCTTGTTCACCTCCACCCGCACATCGGTCGGCCCGCCAAGCTGCTGCGCCATCTGCTGGCTGAGGAACTGGTAGTGCTGCGCCCAGCGCAGGCCGCTCTCTTCCGCCGCCGAATTGGTGTAGAGAGAGATGCCCAGCTCGCGGTAGATCTCACGACGGAACGCCGGCGGCACTTCCAGCAACGTGCCATCCTCCAGCTGCAGCCGATCGGTCATCAGCATACGCACTTCGTAAGCCAACACCTTGTTGAACTGCTGCAGGCTGGGCAGGATGGCGAAGTTCAGCACCACCAGATAGGTCGTCACCAGGCTGACGAACAGCAAGGTGACGATCAACAACAGGGTTCGGGCAAACGAGCTACGCGGTGAAAAGCGCAATCGCCTCATGCCTTGCTGCCGTCCGGAACGAACACGTAGCCGAGACCCCAAACGGTCTGGATATAACGCGGATGCGCCGGATCTTCTTCAACCATGCGGCGCAGACGAGAGATCTGCACGTCGATGGAACGTTCCATGGCGCTGTATTCACGGCCACGCGCCAGGTTCATCAGCTTATCGCGCGACAGCGGTTCACGCGGGTGGCTGACCAGTGCCTTCAGGACCGCGAACTCGCCGCTGGTCAACGGCATAGGCTCGTCTTCGCGGAACATCTCGCGGGTGCCGAGGTTCAGTTTGAATTTGCCGAACGCGATCACCGCCTCTTCCTGCGAAGGCGCGCCCGGCAGTTCGTTAGCCTGACGGCGCAGCACCGCGCGGATGCGAGCCAACAGCTCACGCGGGTTGAACGGTTTAGGAATGTAGTCGTCGGCGCCGATTTCCAGCCCCACGATGCGATCGACCTCTTCGCCTTTGGCGGTGACCATAATGATCGGCATCGGGTTGCTCTGGCTGCGCAGGCGGCGGCAAATGGACAGACCGTCTTCGCCCGGCAACATCAGATCGAGCACCATCAGATGGAAGGATTCACGGGTCAGCAAGCGATCCATTTGCTCAGCGTTGGCGACGCTGCGAACCTGGAAGCCCTGCTCGGTTAAATAACGTTCTAAAAGCGCGCGCAGGCGCATGTCATCATCGACAACCAGGATCTTATGATTCTCTTGCATGGTATTACTCCCAAAGGCTTTATTGCCTGACTCGAATATTGTTAGAAAACCTTGCCATTTGAGACAGCGTTTAATGGTATGTATTCTAGACGAAATTGTTACAAAGCTTATTCTTTTCCCCATTTATCAACAATTTTCATCGAATGTCGACGGGGGTTCGTCAAAATTTCGCCCTTTATCGGCGCAATGTGGGGCAGCGGCCCAATTTTACGCAATTTCGCCACCGGCGAACCGCACGGTGGCGTTTTGATATCGGGTCAGGAAGTCTGCAGGAAACGCGCCAGCTGCCTACGCAGCTGACGGTTTTCTTGCTGCAACGCATCCACCCGGTCGAGCAGCGTCAGCGCCATGGCGATCCCCGGCCAGTCCAGATCCAGTTCGGCCCGCAGCCTGCGCGCACGCTGCAGATGGCTCAGCGCCGGATAATCGAACACCCAACTCGGCTGCGCCGGCTCCAGCGGCACGATCACGCCCAGGCCGACGATCTCGACCAGCTCATCCTCTGAAATTTCCACCCGTTGGCACAATTCCACCACGGTGAAGGTGATCTCTTTCTTCATCATGTGCTTTACTCCCATTCCGCGCGTGGGTTGAACGGCGCCTGCTCGGCCAGTTCTCGCCACAGGGCGCTGGCTTTCTCGTTGGGTTTCGGCGGCATCACCACCTTGAGAATGACGTACAGATCGCCGGGCTCTTTCTTGCCCGCCAGCCCTTTGCCTTTGACCCGCAGCCGTTTGCCGCTCTGGCTGCCGGCCGGCACGGTCAGCGCGATCTTGCCGGTCAGCGTCGGCACCTCGATGCTGGCGCCGAGCGCCGCTTCCCACGGTGCGAGCGGCGCCACGATGCTCAGGTTGTGGCCGTCGATCTCAAACAGCGGATGCGGCGCGAGGCGGATGACCAGATACAGATCGCCGTTCTGGCCGCCGCCCACACCGGCGACACCCTGCCCCTTGAGGCGAATGCGTTCGCCGTCGCCGACGCCCGCCGGGATTTTCACGTTCAGCGTTTTGCTGGCTTCGCTCACCTGCCGCCCCAGCTCGTCGTACACCGGCAGCTTGTAGGAAATCTCGCGGCTTTGGCCATGCAGCGTTTCCTCGAGAAACAGCGGCACTTCCATCTCCAGATCCTGGCCGCGGAAGCCGTGCCCGCCGTGCGAATGCGCAGAGGAACGGTGGCTGCCCGCCGTCCGGCCGCCGAACATGCTCTCGAAGAAATCGGAGAAGTCTTGTGCGTCGCCGCCACCGTGCCATGAAGCGCTCTGCTGATAGCCACCGTGGTCGCCGCGCGCCTGGCGGCCAAAGTTCGGATCGTTGCGGTGCAGCCGGATCTGATCGTACTCGGCGCGGCGCTCTTCGTCCTTCAGTACCTCATAGGCTTCGGCCAGCTCCTTGAACTTGCTCTCGGCGTCTTCTTCGGTGCTCACGTCAGGGTGATATTTACGCGCCAGCCGGCGGTAGGCCGTTTTGATGGTTTTCAGATCGGCGTTGGGCTCGACGCCCATCGTTGCGTAGTAATCTTTAAATTCCATGCGGTAATACCTTCAATGTGTTGGGTTGTGCGCCAAAATTCCTTGTCTCTCTCGCCAGATATCCTCCTTTCGTCACATTCCTTTTCCGCTATCGCTAAGCATACTCCCGATTGTTAAAAGCTGCGCAAACTGAATAAAAACCGTGCGGCAAGGCGCAGGCCCGCGCGCCATTTTTAAAGCCTTCCGCATTCACGTACACTGTGGCGGTGGCCCCATAAAGATAAATCACGATGAGAACTCAACTGATAACCCGTGAAGGGTATGACAAGCTCAAACAAGAGCTGGATTACCTCTGGCGCGAAGAACGCCCCGAGGTGACCAAGAAAGTGACCTGGGCCGCCAGCCTGGGCGACAGAAGCGAAAACGCCGACTACCAATACAACAAGAAGCGGCTGCGCGAAATAGACCGCCGCGTCCGCTATCTGACCAAATGCCTGGAGCAGTTGAAGATCGTCGATTACTCCCCGCAGCAGGAAGGCAAGGTGTTCTTCGGCGCCTGGGTAGAGGTGGAGAACGACGACGGCGAGATCAAACGCTTTCGCATCGTCGGTTACGACGAGATTTTCGGCCGCAAGGATTACATCTCCATCGACGCGCCGATGGCGCGCGCCCTGCTGAAAAAAGAGGTCGGGGACATCGCCACCGTCAATACCCCGCTGGGCGAAGCGCAGTGGTACGTTAACGAGATAGACTACCCGAAGTAAGCTTTCAGCTTTTTCCGAACCGCCGCCAACGCCGCCGCCTGCGCAGTTCTCTACGCCGCGGCCGCGCGGCGGCGGCCCGCTCCGCTGGCATTTTCCCCGATCAATCCGTATAACTGTCCCCTGTTTATTCACCGTTCTCAATACAGATACCAGACCTATGAATGACCCACTGAGCCGCATTATTGCAACAGAACTGCAGGCCCGGCCGGAGCAAGTCGACTCCGCCATCCGTCTGCTGGATGAAGGTAATACCGTGCCCTTTATTGCACGCTATCGTAAGGAAGTCACCGGGGGCCTGGACGACACCCAACTGCGCCAGCTGGAGACCCGCCTGGGTTATCTGCGTGAACTGGAAGATCGTCGCCAGACTATCCTGAAGTCGATCGATGAACAGGGCAAACTGACCGAACAACTGGCGGGGGCGATCAACGCCACGCTGAGCAAGACCGAACTCGAAGACCTCTACCTGCCGTACAAACCGAAGCGCCGCACCCGCGGCCAGATCGCCATCGAAGCCGGTCTGGAACCGCTGGCGGACACGCTGTGGCAAGATCCCCAGCAGCAGCCGGAGCAGCTGGCCGAACGCTACGTCGACGCCGACAAGGGCGTGGCGGACGTCAAAGCCGCCCTCGACGGCGCGCGCTATATCCTGATGGAGCGCTTCGCCGAAGACGCCGCGCTGCTGGCCAAGGTGCGCGACTACCTGTGGAAAAACGCCCATCTGGTGTCCAAAGTGGTCGAAGGCAAGGAAGAAGAAGGCGCCAAGTTCCGCGACTACTTCGATCACCACGAACCGATTTCTCAGGTGCCTTCGCACCGCGCGCTGGCGATGTTCCGCGGCCGCAACGAAGGCGTGCTGCAGCTGGCGCTGAACGCCGATCCGCAGTTTGAGGAAGCGCCGCGCGAAAGCCAGGCGGAGCTGATCATCATCAACCACCTCAACCTGCGTCTGAACAACGCCCCGGCCGACGCCTGGCGCAAGGCGGTGGTCAACTGGACCTGGCGCATCAAGGTGCTGCTGCACCTGGAAACCGAGCTGATGGGCACGGTGCGCGAACGCGCGGAAGACGAAGCGATCAACGTTTTCGCCCGCAACATGCATGATCTGTTGATGGCCGCACCGGCCGGCATGCGCGCCACCATGGGCCTCGATCCTGGCCTGCGCACCGGGGTGAAAGTCGCCGTGGTCGACGCGACCGGCAAGCTGGTGGCCACCGACACCGTCTACCCGCACACCGGGCAAGCGGCCAAAGCCGCCACCATCGTCGCGGCGCTGTGCATCAAACACCACGTGGAACTGGTGGCGATCGGCAACGGCACCGCTTCGCGTGAAACCGAGCGTTTCTATCTCGACCTGCAGAAGCAGTTCAGCGACGTCCGGGCGCAGAAAGTGATCGTCAGCGAAGCGGGTGCGTCGGTGTATTCCGCGTCCGAACTGGCGGCGCAGGAATTCCCGGATCTCGACGTGTCGCTGCGTGGCGCGGTGTCCATTGCCCGTCGCCTGCAGGATCCGCTGGCGGAGCTGGTGAAGATCGACCCGAAATCCATCGGCGTCGGCCAGTATCAGCATGACGTCAGCCAGAGCCAGCTGGCGAAGAAGCTGGACTCGGTGGTGGAAGACTGCGTGAACGCCGTCGGCGTCGACCTGAACACTGCGTCGGTGCCGTTGCTGACCCGCGTGGCCGGCCTGACGCGCATGATGGCCCAGAACATCGTCAACTGGCGCGACGAGAACGGCCGCTTCAGCAACCGTGAACAGCTGCTGAAGGTCAGCCGTCTGGGGCCGAAGGCCTTCGAACAGTGCGCCGGCTTCCTGCGCATCAACCACGGCGACAATCCGCTGGACGCTTCGACCGTTCACCCGGAAGCCTACCCGGTGGTGCAACGCATTCTGGCCGCTACCGAGCAGGCGCTGCAGGACCTGATGGGCAACGCTTCGGCGGTGCGCAGTCTCAAAGCGGTCGATTTCACCGACGACAAGTTCGGCGTGCCGACGGTTACCGACATCCTGAAAGAGCTGGAGAAACCGGGCCGCGATCCGCGTCCGGAGTTCAAAACCGCGACCTTTGCCGAAGGCGTGGAAACCCTCAACGATCTGCAGGTGGGCATGATCCTCGAAGGATCGGTCACCAACGTCACCAACTTCGGCGCCTTCGTGGATATCGGCGTGCATCAGGACGGCCTGGTACACATCTCCTCGCTGGCGGACAAGTTCGTTGAAGATCCGCATACCGTGGTGAAGGCCGGCGACATCGTCAAAGTGAAGGTGATGGAAGTCGATCTGCAACGCAAACGCATCGCGCTGAGCATGCGGCTGGATGAGCAACCGGGCGAAGGTTCGCCGCGCCGCGGCGGCAATGCGCCGGCGCAAACGCGCGACAACGCCAATCGTTCGGCGGGCGGCAACAAGGCCAAACCGCGCAACGCGGCGCCGGCCGGCAACAGCGCCATGGGCGACGCGCTGGCCGCGGCGTTCGGTAAGAAACGCTAAGCCAGAACCGTCAGGGCGGAGCCTGCTCCGCCCTTGCCGAGAAAGAAAACTTGCGGCATTTTTTGACCCGACTCAATAAACCTTCATCTTTTTATTTCCCGTTGCTGCGTGACCGCCCTCCCATTGTTAAAGCGGCAAAAATCCCTTCTGTAGCCGTTTATTAACAACGTCGTTAACACGCATTTTTCATTTTGCGAATTGTGAGCGAAACACAAATGGTTACCGCTCGTATTACGGCGGAATAATGTTATTGAATTGCCTTTCATCAGAAATAAATAAGGGAAAAACGCCATCAATATTTGCAAACGAGAAAACTCGGCTACAAATACGCAACTGATTTAACTCACCATTCTCATTTGTCGCCGAGTAAAAGCAGTGGTAAAACGGGGCTTATCAAAGCGACACAACCAAAAACTGCCGCCGCCATAATAATTGGTTACAATACCCTTACTTTTTGTATTGAACGCGATAATGATAATTACTATTATTTGCGCTCAATTTATTGCATGACCTTATGGATGAATAGCGCCGACGGCGTGGCATTTTCGCCGGCAACGTCCAATTATTATCAGCCCGATGTTCATCGGCACCCGGAAGGTTAATCACATGCAGCTTCAACCTAAACACACGTATAAAATCGCCGGCTTTTCCAGTGAAATTGCGCCGGCCTATCGCCAGAAACTGTTATCGCTCGGCATGCTGCCCGGCTCTTCATTCGAAGTGGTGCGCGTCGCACCGCTGGGCGATCCGATAGAAATTAAAACTCGCCGCGTCAGCCTGGTGCTGCGCAGGAAGGATCTGGCGCTGCTGCAACTCGACAGTCAGTCCTGAGCCGGCGCGCCCTCCGTTTGCCGACGCGCCTTTGCGCCGGCGCTGTTCTCCTTGAAGACGACACGCTGAACTATGAAAAAACTCACCATCGGTTTAATCGGTAACCCGAACTCCGGCAAAACCACGCTGTTCAACCAGCTGACCGGCGCGCGCCAACGGGTCGGCAACTGGGCGGGCGTGACGGTCGAACGCAAAGAAGGCCATTTCACTACCCCGCAGTCCGACGTGCGGCTGGTCGATCTGCCCGGCACCTACTCCCTCACCACCATCTCGGAACAGACCTCGCTCGATGAGCAGATCGCCTGCCACTACATTTTGAGCGGCGACGCCGATCTGCTGATCAACGTGGTCGACGCCTCCAACCTGGAGCGCAATCTCTATCTGACGCTGCAGCTGCTGGAGCTGGGCATTCCCTGCATCGTGGCGCTGAACATGCTCGACATCGCCAAAAGCCAGCATATCGATATCGACGTCGCCGCGCTGTCGGCACGCCTCGGCTGCCCGGTGGTGCCGATGGTCTCCACCCGCGCCGACGGCATCGGCGTGCTGAAGCAAATGATCGACAATCATCACATCAACGAGCAGCAGGCACTGGTGAACTACCCGCCGCTGTTGCTGAAAGAGGTCGCCACGCTGAGCGACGCCATGCCGCAAACGCTGCCGGCGGCGCAGCGCCGCTGGCTGGCGCTGCAGATGCTGGAAGGCGACATTTACAGCCACCGGCTGGCCGGCCCCGCCGTCGCGTTGCTGCCTGCGGCTACCCAGGCATTGCAACAGCAGCAGCAAGAAGACCCGGCACTGGTTATCGCCGACGCGCGCTACCAGTCTATCGCCACCCTGTGCGACGCGGTCAGCAACTCGCAGCAGGCGATGCCCAACCGCCTGACCGAGCTGCTGGATAAAATGATCCTCAACCGCTGGCTGGGCGTGCCGATCTTCCTGCTGGTGATGTACCTGATGTTCCTGCTGGCGATCAACATCGGCGGCGCGCTGCAGCCGATCTTCGATATCGGCTCGGCGGCGATCTTCATCCAGGGCATTCAGTGGCTGGGTTATACCCTGCACTTCCCCGACTGGCTGACCGTCTTCCTGGCGCAGGGCGTCGGCGGCGGCATCAACACCGTGCTGCCGCTGGTGCCGCAGATCGGCATGATGTACCTGTTCCTGTCGTTCCTGGAGGATTCCGGCTATATGGCACGCGCGGCGTTCGTGATGGACCGCCTGATGCAGGCGCTCGGGCTGCCGGGCAAATCCTTCGTGCCGCTGATCGTCGGCTTCGGCTGCAACGTGCCGTCCATCATGGGCGCCCGCACGCTGGACGCCCAGCGAGAGCGGCTGATCACCATCATGATGGCGCCGTTCATGTCCTGTGGCGCGCGTCTGGCTATCTTCGCGGTCTTCGCCGCCGCCTTCTTCGGCCAGGACGGCGCCGGGGTAGTGTTCTCGCTGTACCTGCTCGGCATCGCGGTGGCGATTCTCACCGGTCTGGTGCTGAAATACACCATCATGCGCGGCGAAGCCTCGCCGTTCGTGATGGAGCTGCCGGTCTATCACGTGCCGCACCTGAAAAGCCTGCTGCTGCAAACCTGGCAGCGGTTGAAAGGTTTCGTGCTGCGCGCCGGTAAGGTGATCGTGGTGGCCAGCATATTTATCGGCGGCCTGAACAGCTTCTCGTTCAGCGGCAAGACGGTCGACAACATCAACGACTCCGCGCTGGCCTCGGTCTCCAAGGTGCTGACGCCGCTGCTGCAACCGATGGGCGTCCACAGCGACAACTGGCAGGCCACCGTCGGGCTGGTGACCGGCGCGATGGCAAAAGAAGTGGTGGTCGGCACGCTGAATACGCTGTATACCGCCGAGCATATCAACAAAGAAGCGTTCGACGCCGCCAACTTCAATCTGCTCGATGAGCTGGGCGGCGCGCTGCAGGAAACCTGGGACGGCCTGAAAAACACCTTCAGCCTGAGCGTGCTCTCCAACCCGATCGAAGCCAGCAAGGGCGACGGCGAGATGGGCGTCGGCTCGATGGGGGTGATGAGCAGCAAATTCGGCTCGGGCATCTCCGCCTACAGCTACCTGATCTTCGTGCTGCTATATGTGCCTTGCGTCTCGGTGATGGGCGCCATCGCCCGTGAATCGAGCCGCGGTTGGATGACATTCTCCATCCTGTGGGGGCTGAACGTCGCCTATTCGCTGGCAACGCTGTTCTATCAGGCGGCGACCTTCAACCAACACCCGCAGTACAGCCTGACGGCGATCCTGGCCGTGGTGGCGGTGAATCTGCTGGTACTGTTCGGCCTGCGCCGGGCACGCAGTCGCGTCACGGTACGCCTGGGCAACGCCACGCCGGCGGCCTGCTGCCAGGGCGCCAAAGGGAATTGCCACTGATGGCCGGGCTGCTGCAGGTGCGCGATGCGCTGGCGCTGCTCGGCAGCGCCCAGGCGCAGCAGCTCAGCCAATCGCTGGCGACGCCGCTGCCGCTGGTGCAGGCGATGCTGGACCGTTTGGCGGCGATGGGGAAAGTGGAGCGTATCGAACAGGATGAGGGCGCCTGTCTGAGCGGCAGCTGCAAAAGCTGCCCGCAGGGCCAGGGGTGCGGCACGGTTATCTACCGGCTGAAGGCCTGAAGATCGGGGGCGCCACGGCGGGCGCCCCTTTGCCGTTGAAGGCTTATTTCTTGTCTTTGTAAACTTCGGCGATGGCGCTGAATTTACCGTGTTCGCGACCCGCCAGAACCACGTAATATTGCCCGCCCTTTTCGTCCGCCAGTTTGGACAGCTCTTCCTTGGCATCCATCGGCGACGTGGTCTGCGCCGTGGTGGTCACGGTGCCGATCTTCTCGTATTTACCCGGGTTTTTATCCAGATCCTCCTTGGTCAGCAGGGTTGCCGCCATGGAGCCGAAAGACACCGAACCCAGCACTGCCGCTGCAATAATCATCTTCAATGATTTCATGACACTAACCTCTCAATGGATAATTTATCTGTTATGAAAGCCGTCAAGAATCCATGCGTAGTACATCAGGCTGCCGCGACATCCTCAGGCTCCGTTGCTTTCCCTGACGGTGCCTGTTTCCCAGAGACGAAACGCCAAAATGAAAAGCGCCGCGTACGGTCTTTTCATTTTGCAGCCAACGCATTGACTCACTAAGTATCGAACAGCTTTGTCTTTTATCCACCCGGCGGTGTTTTTTTTCGCACCTTATTGTGCGTTTTGCCGCCGCATTCAATGTGCTGCAATAAACGCTTCGATCGTCGTCACAAATTCGTCGGGATGAGAGATAAACGGCGCATGAGCGGCCTTAGCCACCATCTGCGACGTGGAGTTCGGCCAGGCGGTATCGAGCAGCTCGGCGACCTTGCGTGGCACCAGCCCGTCCAGATAGCCATAGATCCGCAGCAGCGGCAGATCCAGCGCCGCCAGAGGCGCACGCAGATCGGCGGTGCGCAGGATCTCCAGCCCGCCGTTCAGCACCTCGACGCTCGGCGTCGGCTGGTTGAGCACCACCGCTTTCAGCTGGCGCGCATCCTGACGCGCGCTTTCGGTGCCCAGCGTCTGCAGCGCCAGAAAACGCTCGACGGTGCGTTGGAAATCCAGGCTCAGCTGGTGCTGGAAACCGCTCAGCACGTCCGGACGGATCCCCGGCCACTCATCGCGAGCGGCAAAGCATGGCGAGGAAGCCACGGTGATAAGCCCATTGACCCGCTGCGGCTGCATCAACGCCGCCTGGCTGGCCACCAGCCCACCGAGCGACCAGCCGAGCCACCAGGCCTGCGGCGGGGCGGCCGCCAGCACAATCTCCGTCATCTGCTCTAGCGACAGAGCGCCGAATCCCTGGCTGCGGCCGTATCCCGGCAGGTCGACCAGATGCAGGCGAAAATGCGGCGTCAGTCGCGCCTGAATGCAACTCCACACTTCAGCGTTCAATCCCCAACCGTGCAGCAGCACAAGATCGCGTTCGCCTTCACCTATCGTTTGCCAGTACAGCGCTGTCATTGGTTATTGTCCTTTCATGCCTATTCGTCTCGGAGACGCTATGCTATCAACCCGCGGCCGCTGTTGGCTATGCCGGCAGCCATTAAGCCTGATGCGTCATGGCATCTGCAGCTGCTGTTTGCGCCATCTGCCGGCCAGGCCGCCGTGTTGCCCGTGCTGCGGGCTGCCCGCCGGTGATACGCAAACGCCCTGCGGCCGCTGCCTGCAACGGCCGCCGCCCTGGCAGCGGCTGGTGTTCGTCGGCGACTACGTGACGCCGCTCAGCCTGCTGGTAAAAAGGTTCAAATTTCACCGCGCGCCCGAATTGGCGCCGGCGTTGGCGCGCCTGATGCTGCTGCAGTGGCGGCAGGCGCGCGCAGAGCAGTATCTGAACAGACCCGACCTGATTTTAGCGGTACCTTTGCATGCAACGCGCTGCTGGCGCCGGGGTTATAACCAGAGCGATCTGTTGGCCCGGCAGCTGGCGCGCTGGCTGGGCTGTGCCTATCGGCCCACCGCCTTGCGCCGGGTACGCAAAACCGCCCTGCAACAGCGGCTGAGCGCCTCGGCCCGCAGGCGCAATCTGCAGCGCGCGTTCGCCTGTACCGTGCCGGTCGCCGGCCGGCATATCGCCCTGGTGGATGACGTGGTGACCACCGGCAGCACCGTCTCGGCGATCGCGGCGCTGCTGCGGCGGCAAGGTGCCGCCTCGGTGCAGATATGGTGCGTTTGCCGCACGTTGTAGTGCCACGGCAATGGGCGTATTATAACCGACTATAGAAGTCAACTATTGAGCTAATGCTATGATCCGTATAACAGATGCTGCACAGGAACACTTTGCCAAACTGCTGGCAAATCAAGAAGAAGGCACCCAAATCCGCGTATTCGTGATCAACCCGGGCACGCCGACGGCCGAATGCGGTGTCTCTTATTGCCCGCCGGACGCGGTAGAAGCGACGGATACCGAACTGAAGTTCGACAAGCTGTCCGCCTATGTCGATGAGCTGAGCGCGCCGTATCTGGAAGACGCCGAAATCGACTTCGTGACCGACCAGCTGGGTTCTCAGCTGACGCTGAAAGCGCCGAATGCCAAGATGCGCAAGGTCGATGACGACGCACCGCTGATGGAGCGCGTGGAATACGTGCTGCAATCGCAGATCAACCCGCAGCTGGCGGGCCACGGCGGCCGCGTAACGCTGATGGAGATCACCGACGACAACATGGCCATCCTGCAGTTCGGCGGCGGTTGCAACGGCTGTTCGATGGTGGACGTCACGTTGAAAGAAGGCATCGAGAAAGAGCTCCTGCAGAAGTTCCCGGAACTGAAAGGCGTGCGTGATCTCACCGAGCACCAGCGCGGTGAGCACTCTTACTACTGATACCCGGCGCTCGCGCCACGGTAGATAACACAATGCCGGAAGGGGGAACCCGTTCCGGCATTGTCGTTTTCAGCCCACCGACACCTTGCGGCGCCGTTTATCCAAATCCTTCAGCAGCCGGTTTATCCGCGGATCGGCGAACATCTCCTCCAGCGTCTGGGTCAACTTGCGCCGCCAGTTAGGGTATTGATCGCTGGTGCCGGGAATGTTGACCGGATCGGCCATGTCCAGCCAGTCTTCCGGCTGCAGGCCGAGCAAGGCGCTGGCGCTGTCGGCGACATAACGTTGCAGGCCGCGATTGAGCAGCGGGCTCATGCCGAGCAGCGCCGCCCTTTTGCCCACCTTCTGCGGCACGCAGCCGTAGTGATGCAACCCATCCAGCAACCCCTGCTTGGCGCGTTCCCGGTCGGCGAACAGCTCCCGCAGTATTGCCGCGTCCGGATAAAGCCCCAACCGGTTGCCGAGCGTCAGATCGTCGCTTTGCCAATAGCCGCGCAGCGTCGGCAAATCGTGGGTGGTGATGGTCGCCATCGCCTGCACCGGATAGGCCTGCGGTGCGCGGAAATGGTGCTCGCCGTCGCTTTCGAAATAGAGCACTTTGTAAGAGTAGACGCCGCTGTCGCGCAGCTTGCCGACGATCTCCACCGGCACCGTGCCAAGATCCTCGCCGATCACCATGCAGCGATGACGCTGACTTTCCAGCGCCAGCACCGCCAGCAGATCGTCCACCGGGTATTTGACGTAGGCGCCGCGATCGGCAGTTTCGCCATAAGGGATCCACCACAACCGCAGCAGCGCCATCACGTGATCGATACGCAGCGCGCCGCAGCTGGTCATGTTGGCACGCAACAGATCGATAAACGGCTGATAGCCGCGCGCCGCCATCACGTGCGGATCCATCGGCGGCAGGCCCCAATTTTGCCCCAGCGGCCCCAGAATATCCGGCGGCGCACCGACCGACGCTTTCAGGCAGTACAGCTCGCGGTCGCACCAGGTTTCCGCTCCGCCTTCCGCCACGCCGACCGCCAGATCGCGATACAGGCCGATCGGCATCTGCTGCTGCTGACTCTGCTCAAAACACTGCGCGAACTGCGTGGCCGCCAGCCACTGCAGCCACAGGTAAAAACGGACCGCCTCCTGATGTTCGGCGCAGAACTGCCGCACCGCTTCGCCATCCCCCTGCCGATAACGCTCGGGCCAGGCCGGCCACCCCCACTGACTGACGTCCTCCGCCGCCAAATGGGCATGCAGCGCGTCGAACGCCGCCTGCTGATACAGGCTGTCGCTGCCGTCCGTCACGAACAGCTCGAACGCCTGACGCTGCGCGTCGTTCGGCTTGCGCGCCTGAAACAGCGGGAACGCCAGCTTCAGCGCCGCCAGTTTCAGCTGCATCACGGCGGTATAATCCACCCACTCCGTGGCGCGCGCCTTGGCCAGCTGTTTCTGCGTCGCCGGCTTCTGCCACCAGCGCTGCGCCGCTTCGCTGCGTTGGAAATCCTCCACGGCATTGACATCGATGTACGCCAGATTCAGCCAGCGGCGCGACGAGGGGCTGTAGGGGCTGGCGCTCTCCGGGTTAGCCGGGTACAGCGCATGGATCGGATTGAGACCGACAAAAGCGCCGCCGCGCTCGCCCACCTCTTCTACCATCAGGCGCAGATCGCCGAAATCGCCGATGCCCCAGTTGCGATCGGAACGCAGCGTATACAGCTGAACGCAGGCGCCCCACAGTTTTTTGCCGGTCAGCAAGGCGTCCGGCTCAAAGCAGCGCCTCGGCGCGACGATCACCCGGCATGACCACTGCTGGGCGCCCTGGCTCAACGTCAACTGGTGGTAACCCGCCGGCAGATCGCCGGGCAGCGTCAGGGTCTTGCGCGCGCCGACGCGCCCTTGCAGGCATTCGCCGTCTTCACGCTGCAGCGCCCACAGATATTCGCCTTCGCCCGCCGGCGTCAGCGCCAACGGCGCGCCCTGATAGAATACCTTGACCGCCGGTAACGGCGGCGGCGCGCTTTCCCGTTCGGCAGCGCCCCAGTTCATGGCCGCCAACAGCCTGCGCTTGGTCTCCGGTTCAATCGCCTGCCGCTTGCCGTGGGCATTGATGAAATCGGCAGCGATCCCCGCCTGCGCTGCCGCCTGATCGATACGCTTGCGATCCATTCGCTCTCCTTAACGTTTGGCTTGCCAGATGCGCTGCTGGTAATCGCGAATCGAGCGATCCGAACTGAACATGCCGACGCGCGCGGTGTTAAGGATAGTCCGCCGCGTCCATTCATCCCGATCGCGGTACAGTTCATCGACCCGGCTCTGCGCCTGGCAGTACGAGGCGAAATCCGCCAGCACCAGATAGGGATCGCCGCCTTCCAGCAGACTGTGCAGCATCATGTCGAACGCGTGCTTGTCGCCGTGGCTGAACGCGCCGCTCGCCAGTTCGTCCAGAATCGCCTTCAGGTGTTTGTCTTTCTTGCGGTAGCTGAGCGGATCGTAGCCCTTCGCCAATATCGCCTTCACCTGCTCCACGGTATTGCCGAATATGAAGATATTGTCTTCGCCCACCTGCTCGGCGATTTCGACGTTGGCGCCGTCCAGTGTCCCCACCGTCAGCGCGCCGTTCAGCGCCAGCTTCATGTTGCCGGTGCCGGAGGCCTCTTTACCGGCGGTGGAGATCTGCTCGGAGATATCCGCCGCCGGGATCATCAGTTCGGCTACCGACACGCGGTAGTCGGGAATAAACGCCACTTTCAGGCGATCTTTCACCAGCGGATCGTGATTGATCTTCTCGGCCGCCTGGTTAATGGCGTAGATAATGTTCTTCGCCAGGTAGTAGCCCGGCGCCGCCTTGGCGCCGAACAGGAAGACGCGCGGCACGATGTCCAGATTCGGGTTGTCGCGCAGCTGGCGATACAGCGACAGGATGTGCAGCAGGTTCAGGTGCTGGCGTTTGTACTCGTGCAAACGCTTAATCTGCACATCGAAGATCGCATCCGGGTCGAGCGTCAGCCCCATCACGTCGTGCACGTAATGGGCCAGCGCCACCTTGTTGTCGCGTTTGATCTGCTGATAACGCTGGCGGAACGCCGCGTCGTCGGCGAATTTCTCCAGCCCGCGCAGCGCGTCAAGATCGTTCGCCCACTCCACCTTCAACGTCTCGTCGATCAAGCCCGACAGCGCCGGGTTGCACTGTTTCAGCCAGCGGCGCGGCGTGATGCCGTTGGTGACGTTATGGAATTTATTCGGCCACAGCTGGTGGTATTCCGGGAACAGATCTTTCACCACCAGATCCGAATGCAGCTGCGCCACGCCGTTGACCGCAAAGCCGCTGACCACGCACAGGTTGGCCATGCGCACCTGCTTGTTATGGTGCACCGCCAGCTTGGCCCACACCGCCTCGTCGCCCGGCCAGTGCTTATCCACCAGCTTTTTGAACCTGACGTTGATCTGTTTGATGATGGAGAAATGGCGCGGCAGCAGGCTGCGCACCAATTTCTCATCCCAGCACTCCAACGCTTCCGGCATCAGGGTGTGGTTGGTATAGGCAAAGGTGTTGCTGGTGATTGCCCAGGCCGCCTCCCACTCCAGCTGGTGCTCGTCCAGCAGAATGCGCAGCATTTCCGGAATGGCGATGGTCGGGTGGGTGTCGTTCAGCTGGATCACTTCATACTTCGGCAGTTCTTCAATCTTGCGGCCGGCCTGATGGTGCTTGCGTAAAATATCCGCCACCGAGCAGGCACACTGGAAATACTGCTGCATCAGGCGCAGGCGTTTGCCGGCCTGATGGTTGTCGTTCGGGTAGAGCACCTTGGTCAGCTTGTCGGCTTCTACGCCCTGCTTCTCAGCCTGCAGGAACTTGCCGTCGTTGAAATCGCTCAGGTTGAACGGATGCTGATGAGTCGCCTGCCACAGGCGCAGCGGCTGCGCCACGCCGTTGCGATACCCCAGAACCGGCAAATCCCAGGCTTCGCCGCGCAGGGTGAAGGCCGGACGCCACAGTTCGCGGCCGTCGGCCTGCTTTTCCAGCTTGCCGCCGATGCCCACGTCCACCGCCAGCGCGGCGTTGTGGCGGAACCACGGGTAGCTCTCGCGCTGCCAGTTATCCGGCGCCTCTTGCTGCTGCCCATCGCGGAACGACTGGCGGAACAGCCCATACTGATAATTCAGCCCATAGCCGGTGGCCGGTTGTTCCACCGTCGCCATCGAATCGAGGAAACAGGCCGCCAAGCGCCCCAGCCCGCCGTTGCCCAGCGCCGGATCGGTTTCCTGTTCCAGCAGGTCCGCCAGCTTGATGTTCTGCTCCGCCAGCGCCTGCTCGACGGTGTCGTACCAACCCAGGTTGATCAGGTTGTTCGCCGTCAATCGGCCGATCAGAAACTCCATCGAGATGTAGTTCACGTGGCGCAGCGGCTTGGCGCTTTTACGCGGCGCCGGCTGTGCGGCCAACTGCTCGGCCAGTGCCGCGCTGACGGCTTCCCACCATTGATGTTGCGTCATCTGTTGTGCGGAACTGAGGCCGAACCGTTGCCACTGGCGGGCAAGCGCCGCCAGAAAAGCATCCTTCTTGAGCGTAGGCTGTGACATAAGGAAAACTCTCTATCCAGTAAGTGGGTCAAATTGCCGCTATCGTGCCGGTGAGAAAGCCTGACGGCATCATCCCGCCTGGGGATTAGCTGGGGAGGAGGATTGGGGCGTAGCTGGAATTGTGATCTCAGGCACTTTTTGACTCCCTTGCAACGATGCAAAAAAGCCCGCCAACGCGTGCGGCGAGCACTGAGAACGTTAACCATGACGTTAGCACAAGTATTCGCGCTGCTGAAGTTTTGTCCATGGCCGGAAATGCGATCCGCCATCGCATCGCCGCGCGCCGGCGCCAAACGTAAAAAAGTGTGATCGGCAGCAACTTAACTCCAAGCCGATGCGGAAGCTTGTTGCAATACGTTTAGGGTTGGCAGAAGTTAGGGGGAGCTATTAATTACGAACCATAAAATAATTAGCGCCACTCCAATCCCGGCGGGAACCGCGATTTATACCCTGGAATACTATGCTGATCCCATCAAAACTGAGCCGCCCGGTACGGCTGCAAAATACCGTGATCCGCGATCGCCTGCTGGCCAAACTGGCCAGCGCGGGCAACTATCGCCTGACACTGGTCAATTGCCCGGCGGGATACGGGAAAACCACGCTGATCGCCCAATGGGCGGCCGGCAAAGCCGATCTGGGCTGGTATTCCCTGGATGAGAGCGACAACCAGCCGGAGCGCTTCGCCAGCTACCTGATCGCCGCGCTGCAGCAGGCCAGCGGCGGCCGCTGCGTCAAGAGCGAGGCGCTGAGCCAGAAACACCAGTACGCCAGCCTGTCGGCGCTGTTCGCCCAGCTGTTTATCGAACTGGCCGACTGGCACCAGCCGCTGTATCTGGTCATTGACGACTACCACCTGATCACCAACGACGCCATCCACGAAGCCATGCGCTTTTTCCTGCGCCATCAGCCGGAGAACCTGACGCTGATCCTGCTCTCGCGCACCCTGCCGCCGCTCGGTATCGCCAATCTGCGGGTGCGCGATCAACTGCTGGAAATGGGGACGCAACAGTTGGCGTTCACCCACCAGGAAGCCAAACAGTTCTTCGATTGCCGCCTGGCGGCGCCGATGGAACAGCAGGACAGCAGCCGTCTGTGCGATGAAGTCGAAGGCTGGGCCACCGCGCTGCAGCTGATCGCGCTGTCGGCCCGCCAATCCGCCTCGTCGGCCCAACTGTCGGCCAAGCGGCTGGCGGGGCTGAACGCCAGCCATCTGTCCGACTACCTGGTGGATGAAGTGCTGGACCACGTCGATGCCGATGCGCGCGCCTTCCTGCTGCGCTGTTCGGTGCTGCGCTCGATGAACGATGCGCTGATCGTGCGGCTGACCGGCGAAGACAACGGCCAGCAACGGTTGGAGGAGCTGGAGCGCCAGGGGCTGTTTATCCACCGCATGGACGACACCGGCGAGTGGTTCAACTTCCACCCGCTGTTCGCCTCTTTCCTGCGCCAGCGCTGCCAGTGGGAACTGGCGCTGGAGCTGCCGGGCTTGCACCGCGCCGCCGCCGAAGGCTGGCTGGCGCTGGGGTATCCGGCGGAGGCCATTCACCACGCGCTGGCGGCCAGCGACGTCAGCATGCTGCGCGATATCCTGCTGCAACACGCCTGGTCGCTGTTCCACCACAGCGAACTGGCCTTGCTGGAGGAGTGCCTCAACGCGCTGCCTTATGAGCGCCTGATTCAAAACCCCAAGCTGGCGCTGCTGCAGGCCTGGCTGGCGCAGAGCCAGCACCGCTACAGTGAGGTCAACACCCTGCTGGAGCGCGCCGAGCGCACCATGCGCGAACAGAAAATCGAGATAGACCAAACGCTGCACGCCGAGTTCGACGCCTTGCGCGCCCAGGTGGCGATCAACGCCGGCAAACCGGAAGAAGCCGAACGGCTGGCGACCGAAGCGTTGAAATTCCTGCCGCTGTCGAGCTATTACAGCCGCATCGTCGCCACCTCGGTGACCGGCGAAGTACACCACTGCAAGGGCGAACTGGCGCGCGCGCTGCCGATGATGCAGCAGACCGAGCAGATGGCGCGACGCCATCAGGCGAACCATTACGCGCTCTGGGCGCTGCTGCAGCAGAGCGAAATTCTTATCGCCCAAGGCTTTCTGCAGGCCGCTTACGAAACCCAGGACAAGGCGTTCGAACTGATCCGCGAGCAGCACCTGGAACAGCTGCCGATGCACGAGTTCCTGCTGCGCATCCGCGCGCAGATCCTGTGGTCGTGGTCGCGGCTGGACGAGGCTGAAGACGCGGCGCGCAGCGGGTTGAAAATCCTGGCGAACTACCAGCCGCAACAGCAGCTGCAGTGCATTGCCATGTTAGCCAAATGCTCGCTGGCGCGCGGCGATCTGGACAACGCCAACACCCACCTGCAGCGCTGCGAAACCTTGCTGCACGGCGCCCACTACCATCGCGACTGGCTGACCAATACCGACAAATCGCGGGTGATCCACTGGCAGATGACCGGCGACACCGCCGCCGCCGCCCAGTGGCTGCGCCACACCGAAAAACCCGGCATGGCGGACAACCACTTCACGCAGGGCCAATGGCGCAACATCGCGCGGGTGCAGATCCTGCTCGGCCAGTATGAAGAGGCAGGGGTGGTGCTGGATGAACTGAACGAAAACGCTCGCCGCTTGCGACTGGTGAGCGATCTCAACCGCAACCTGCTGCTCAGCAACCAGCTTTACTGGCTGCAAGAGCGCAAAGGCGAAGCGCAGCAGGCGTTGATCGAAGCGCTGTCGCTGGCCAACCGCACCGGCTTTATCAGCCACTTCGTCATCGAGGGCGAAGCGATGGCGCAGCAACTGCGTCAGCTGATCCAGCTCAACACGCTGCCGGAGCTGGAGCAGCATCGCGCCCAGCGCATCCTGCGCGACATCAACCAGCATCATCGGCACAAGTTCGCGCATTTTGACGAGAACTTCGTCGATAAACTGCTGACCCATCCGCAGGTGCCGGAACTTATCCGCACCAGCCCGCTGACCCAACGCGAATGGCAGGTGCTGGGGCTGATCTATTCCGGTTACAGCAACGACCAGATCGCCGGCGAGTTGGACGTGGCGGCCACCACCATCAAGACGCATATCCGCAATCTGTACCAGAAACTGGGCGTGGCCCATCGCCAGGAAGCGGTGCAGCAGGCGCAGCAGCTGTTGAAGATGATGGGGTACGGTGCTTAAAAACCCTGATATCCCTCTGGTCTTAAACGCCGCAGAGTTGGTTACAATAGCGGCGTCCCCCAATAACGAGGCAGTCAGCAGTATGGAACAGTTCGAAGCGATCAACGTTGAGCAGGCCTACGCCCGCTGGAAAGAAGGCAGCGCCGCCCTGGTCGACATCCGCGATCCGCAAAGTTTTGAAGCCGGGCATACGCCGGGCGCCTTTCACCTCACCAACGCCACCCTGTCGGCTTTCATGCAGCAAAACGACTTCGAGCGGCCGGTGATGGTGATGTGCTACCACGGCAACAGCAGCCGCAGCGCGGCGCAATACCTGCTGCACCAGGGGTTCGACGCGGTCTACAGCATCGATGGCGGCTTCGAGGCCTGGGTCCGTCAGTATCCGCAAGACGTGGAAACCTCCGCCTGATTCCCTCCGCCCGCCGTGCATCGGCGGGCTTCCCCTGCGTTTTTGTGAGCGTTTTCGCGGGTTTTTCGCAGATCCGTTTGCCAGCGCTCAGGATTTCGACGTTATAATCGGCCGTCAGGGTCGCCGGCGCGCAAGCCGCGGCCAAAATCATTCACTTACGACGGAAGAGCAATGGTTAGAGTAATCGCCATATCCAACCCGCGCCTGGCGCTGGCCTTTGTCGACTATATGGCGACCCAGGGCATCCGGCTTGAGCTGCGCAACAGCGGCGAAGCGGCGGAAATCTGGTTGGCCGACGACGGCCACCTCGAGCAGGTGCAACACGAGCTGCAGCAGTTTCTGGCCGATCCGCTCAACCGCCGTTATCAGGCAGCCAGCTGGCAGACCGGCCATACCGACGCCGGCCTGCATTATCAGAGCGAATCCTACCTGCACACCCTGCGCAGCAAGGCCGGGCCGCTGACGCTCGGCGTGATGGTGCTGTGCATCGCGGTCTATATCCTGATGCAGGTGCTGGGCGACGACACCGTGATGTACTGGCTTTCCTGGCCGCAAGACAGCAGCCAGTATTTACAGCTGTGGCGCTGGATCAGCCATGCATTCCTGCATTTCTCCCTGCTGCATATTCTGTTTAACCTGATGTGGTGGTGGTATCTCGGCGGCCAGATGGAAAAACGCCTCGGCGCCGGCAAGCTGTTCGTGCTGGCGGTGGTGTCGGCCTTCTTCAGCGGCTGGGCGCAATCGCTGTTCAGCGGCGCGCTGTTCGGCGGGCTGTCGGGCGTGGTCTATGCGCTGATGGGCTATGTCTGGCTCTCGGGCGAACGGGCGCCGGAGCGCGGCCTGATGCTGCCGCGCGGCCTGATGGCGTTCTCGGTGCTGTGGCTGGTGGCCGGATATTTCGATATGTTAGGAATGTCGATCGCCAACGCGGCACACGTAGCCGGTTTAGTGTTAGGGTTATTGATGGCATTTTGGGATACGCGTCATCGCGCACACAACGAACAATAACAGCCGGGAGCTATGCCCCAGCGGCATAGCGGGCGTTTTAGGGGATTATCGTGAAGCAAACACAGCGTCATGACGCAATTATCGAGCTGGTGCGCCTGCAGGGTTACGTCAGCACGGAAGAGCTGGTCGAACATTTTGACGTCAGCCCGCAAACGATTCGCCGCGATTTGAATGACCTGGCCGACCAGAACAAGATCCAGCGTCACCACGGCGGCGCGGCGCTGCCTTCCAGCTCGGTCAACGCTGCCTATAACGATCGCAAGGTGATGTGGTCGGAAGAGAAAGCCCGCATCGCGCAGCGCGTCGCCAGCCAAATCCCGGATGGCGCCACGCTGTTCATCGATATCGGCACCACGCCGGAGGCGGTGGCCCATGCGCTGATGAACCACAAGAACCTGCGCGTGGTCACCAACAACCTCAACGTCGCCACCCTGCTGACCGCCAAGGAAGATTTCCGCCTGATCCTGGCCGGCGGTGAAGTGCGCACCCGCGACGGCGGCATCATGGGCGAAGCCACCCTGGACTTCATCTCCCAATTCCGCCTCGATTACGGCATTCTCGGCATCAGCGGTATCGATATGGACGGCTCGCTGCTCGAATTCGACTATCACGAAGTGCGCACCAAACGCGCGATTATCGAAAATTCCCGCTGTGTGATGCTGGTGACCGACCACTCCAAATTCGGCCGCAACGCCATGGTCAACCTGGGCAACATGAACCTGATCGACTACCTGTTTACCGATCAGTTACCGCCGCCGAGCGTGATGAAAATCATCGAGCAGTACGACGTGCAGCTGGAGCTGTGCTGATCCGGTCTTAACCTGCGGGGCGCACCGCCGCCCCGTTTCACGCCCCTCTACTCGCCTTGCCCAGCGCCGCCCGCGCGCCCGTGCCATATCCACATCAATTATGTGACTATCATCACCAAACTGTTACCTCTATCACGCCTAAATGTTTTTGTTTGGTTAACTCTTGGCTTGCTTGTTGGTTTTTGATTACAATCATGAGCGAAAACGAACATGAAAGAGCTATTTCGAACATCTGGAGGAAGATGACGTGGAAACCAAAGACTTGATCGTTATCGGTGGCGGCATCAACGGTGCCGGCATCGCGGCGGATGCTGCCGGGCGCGGGCTGTCGGTACTGCTACTGGAAGCGCAAGACTTGGCCTGTGCTACGTCTTCCGCCAGTTCCAAACTGATCCACGGTGGCCTGCGCTACCTGGAACACTACGAATTCCGTCTGGTAAGCGAAGCGCTGGCCGAGCGTGAAGTGCTGCTGAAGCTGGCGCCGCACATCGCGTTCCCGATGCGTTTCCGCCTGCCGCACCAGCCGCACCTGCGTCCGGCCTGGATGATCCGCATCGGCCTGTTCCTGTACGATCACCTGGGCAAACGCACCAGCCTGCCGGGCAGCAAGGGCTTGCGCTTTGGACCAGAGTCGGTGCTGAAGCCTGAACTGAAGCGCGGTTTCGAATATTCCGACTGCTGGGTTGACGATGCTCGCCTGGTGGTGCTGAACGCGCAGGAAGTGGAAAAACGCGGCGGCGAAGTGCGCACCCGCACCAAAGTGACCCGCGCATGGCGTGAAAACGGCCTGTGGATGGTGGAAGCGGTCGATATCGACAGCGGCAAAACCTTCACCTGGCGCGCCAAAGGCCTGGTGAACGCCACCGGCCCGTGGGTGAAAAACTTCTTCGACGACGGCCTGAAGCTGAAATCGCCTTACGGCATCCGCCTGATCAAAGGCAGCCACATCGTGGTACCGCGCGTGCACGATCAGCCGCAGTCTTACATTCTGCAGAACGAAGACCACCGCATCGTGTTCGTGATCCCGTGGAATGACGAGTTCTCCATCATCGGCACCACTGACGTGGAGTACAAAGGCGATCCGAAAGACGTGAAGATCGACGAGAACGAAATCGCTTATCTGCTGAAAGTGTACAACGACCACTTCAAGAAGCAGCTGGGCCGCGACGACATCGTCTGGACCTATTCCGGCGTGCGTCCGCTGTGCGATGACGAATCCGACTCACCGCAGGCGATCACCCGCGATTACACGCTGGACGTGCACGACGAACAAGGCAAGGCGCCGCTGCTGTCGGTCTTCGGCGGCAAGCTGACCACCTACCGCAAGCTGGCCGAACATGCGATGGAAAAACTGGCGCATTACTACCCAGGCTGCGGCCCGGCGTGGACCAAAAACGCCACGCTGCCGGGCGGTGACATCGACGGCGACCGCGACAGCTACGCGGCCAAACTGCGCCGCGCGCACGGCTGGCTGCCGGAAGCCCTGGCGCGTCGCTATGCCCGCACCTACGGCAGCCAGAGCGAGCTGATCCTGGCCGGCGCTAATGGCCTCGCCGATCTGGGCGAAGATTTCGGCCACGGTCTGTATGAAGCCGAGCTGCGTTACCTGACCGAGAAAGAGTGGGTCGTAGAACTGGACGACGCTATCTGGCGCCGCACCAAGCTGGGCATGTGGCTGGACGAGGCGCAGCAGGCGCGCGTGAAAGCCTGGCTGGCGGAACACGCGAAAACGAAAGCGCTGTCTCTGGCTTCCTGAGCCGCAGCGTCACAAAAAAGGGCCGGTTATCCGGCCCTTTTCTTTTGCTCTCACGCTTTACAGTTTCACCGGCTGAATGTGCCAGATTTCATCCGCGTACTCCTGAATGGTGCGATCGGATGAGAAGTAGCCCATATTGGCGATATTCAGCACCGCACGCCGCGTCCACTCGTCCTGATTGAGATACACCTCGTCCACCTTGTCCTGCGTGTCCACATAGCTGCGGTAATCCGCCAACAGCTGATAGTGGTCGCCGAGGTTCACCAATGAGTCGAACAAATTGCCATAGCGTTTCGGCTCCTCCGGGCTGAACACGCCGGTGGCGATCTGCGTCAGCGCCTGATGCAGCTCAGGGTCTTGCTCATAGTACTGGCGCGGGTTGTAACCGTTGCGGCGCAGTTCCTCGACCTGCTCGGCGGTATTGCCGAAGATAAAGATGTTCTCCTCCCCCACATGCTCGCGCATCTCGACGTTGGCGCCGTCCAGCGTACCGATGGTCAGCGCGCCGTTCAGCGCGAACTTCATGTTGCTGGTGCCCGAGGCTTCGGTGCCCGCCAGCGAGATCTGTTCCGACAGATCCGCCGCCGGAATGATGATCTGCGCCAGGCTGACGCCGTAGTTCGGAATGAACACCACCTTCAGCTGGGTATGCACGCGCGGATCGTTGTTGATCACTTTGGCCACGTCGTTGATCAAGCGGATAATTTGTTTGGCGGCATAGTAGGCCGAGGCAGCCTTACCGGCGAAGATCACCACCCGCGGCACGCGCTCGATTTCCGGATCGTCCAGCAAACGGTTATACAGCGTGATGACGTGCAGCACGTTGAGCAACTGGCGTTTGTACTCGTGGATACGCTTGATCTGCACGTCGAACAGCGCATCCGGATTGACCACCACGTTGAGCGTTTTGGCGATATGCAGCGCCAACCGCTCCTTGTTCTGCCGCTTGGCGCGCTGCACCGCCTGCAGGAAGCTCGGGTAATCGATGTTGGCTTTGATCTCGCTCAGTTGGCTGAGATCGGTGCGCCAATTATGGCCGATGCAGTCGTCCAGCACCGTCGCCAGCGGCGGGTTGGCCAGCGCCAGCCAACGGCGCGGCGTCACCCCGTTGGTTTTGTTGCAGAAACGATTGGGGAACAGCCGGGCGAAGTCGGCGAACAGCGACTGCACCATCAGTTCGGAATGCAGGGCGGAAACGCCGTTGACCTTATGGCTGGCCACTACCGCCAGCCACGCCATGCGCACCCGGCGGCCGTTGGTTTCGTCGATGATCGAGACGCGCGCCAGCAGATCGTTGTCGCCCGGCGCCACTTCCTGCACCATCTTGAGGAAGTGATCGTTGATTTCGAAAATCAGCTGCAGATGGCGCGGCAGGATGCGGCCCAGCATATCCACCGGCCAGGTCTCCAGCGCCTCGCTCATCAACGTGTGATTGGTGTAAGAGAACACCTGCTCCACCACTTCCCAGGCGTCGAGCCACTGGAATTTGTGTTCGTCGATCAGCCGGTGCATCAGCTCGGGAATCGACAGCACCGGGTGGGTGTCGTTGAGGTGAATGGCGATCTTGTCCGCCAGGTTGTCGAAGGTTTTGTGCATCAGCCAATGGCGGTTGAGAATATCCTGCACCGTGGCCGACACCAGGAAATACTCCTGCCGCAGCCGCAGCTCTCGCCCGGAAGAGGTCGAGTCGTCCGGATACAACACGCGCGACACGTTTTCCGAGTGGTTTTTATCTTCCACCGCCGCGAAGTAGTCGCCCTGGTTGAATTTGCCGAGGTTGATCTCGTTACTGGCCTGCGCGCTCCACAGCCGCAGGGTGTTGGTGGCGTCGGTGTCGAAACCGGGGATTACCTGATCGTAGGCGATGGCCACGATCTCTTCGGTCTCCAACCAGCGCGCCTTGGCGCCCTCCTGCTGCACGCGGCCGCCGAAGCGCACCTTGTAGCGGGTGTTGTGGCGCGGAAACTCCCACGGATTGCCGTATTCCAGCCAGTAGTCGGGCGATTCCATCTGCTGCCCGTTGACGATGTTTTGCTTGAACATGCCGTATTCGTAGCGAATGCCATAGCCGCGCCCCGGCAGCGCCAGCGTCGCCAGCGAATCGAGGAAGCAGGCCGCCAGGCGTCCCAGACCGCCGTTGCCGAGGCCGGGGTCGTTCTCTTCTTCCAGCAGTTCCGCCAAACTCAGGCCCATTTCGTTCAGCGCGTTGTCGATGTCCTGATAGATGCCCATCGACAGCAGCGCGTTCGACAGGGTGCGGCCGATCAGGAACTCCATCGACAGGTAATACACCTGCCGCACGTCTTGCGACAGCTGGGCGCGGTTGGAGCGCAGCCAGCGCTCCACCATGCGATCGCGCACCGCGAACAGCACGGCGTTCAGCCAGTCGTGCCGGTTGGCGATGGCCGGATCCTTGCCGACGATAAACATCAGCTTATAGGCGATGGAGTGTTTCAGCGCTTCCACACTGACCGTAGGTGAGGTGTAACTAAACGGTGAAGTCATGGCTTTTTAATCCCTTGTAGGGAGCCCAGCCATCCGCCGCGGAATAGCTGGCCCCGCTGAACATGGACGCGGCACGCCGCGCCCCGACAATCAACCCAAACGGCTGCCCGCCGCGCGTCAACCCGAGACGCGAAACGCGGGCTACAAGCGTTGATAAAGCGACAGATACTCTTTCGCCGCCACCGGCCAGCCGAAGTCCACGCTCATGGCGTGACGCTGAACGTGGCGCCAATGTTTCGGCCGGCTCCACAGCACCATGGCGCGGCGAATGGCATTGCCGAGCGCGACGGCGTCGCAATCGTCGAACACGAATCCGCTGGCGGTGCCGTCGGCCAGGTTTTCCAGCGCGCAGTCCACCACCGTGTCCGCCAGCCCGCCGGTGCGGCGCACCAGCGGCAGCGTGCCGTATTTCAGGCCGTAGAGCTGCGTCAGCCCACAGGGCTCGAAGCGGCTCGGCACCAGAATCACGTCGGCGCCGCCGATGATGCGGTGGGAGAAGGATTCGTGGTAACCAATCTGCACGCCAACCTGTTCAGGATAGTCGGCGGCGGCGGCCAGAAACGCCTGTTGCAGCACCGCGTCGCCGGCGCCCAGCAGCGCCAGCTGCCCGCCCTGCGCCAGCAGTTCGGGCAACGCCTGCAACACCAGGTCCAGGCCTTTCTGGCTGGTCAAACGGCTCACCACCGCGAATACCGGCAGCGATTCGTCCACCTTCAGCCCCATGGTCTTTTGCAGATGCAGCTTGTTTTTGACCTTGCTTTTCAGATCGTCGGCGTCATAGCGGGCGGTCAGCCGCGGATCGTGGGCCGGATGCCAAATCTTGTCGTCGACGCCATTGAGGATACCGCTCAACCTGCCCTGCCGCTGCCGCTCCTGCAGCAGCCCCTCCATGCCGTAGCCGAACTCCGGCCGGGTGATTTCGCGCGCATAGGTCGGGCTGACGGCGGTCACGTGGTCGGCATAAAACAGCCCGGCCTTGAGGAACGACATCTGGCCGTAGAACTCCAGGCCGTAGACGTCGTAAAACGACGCCGGCAGCCACAGTTCGGTCACGTGATGGGCGGAGAACAGGCCCTGATAGGCCAGGTTATGCACCGTGAACACCGAACGTGCCGGATGGCCGTTGGCGGCCAGATAGGCGCAGGTCAGGCCGGCGTGCCAGTCATGGGCATGCACCAGCTGCGGGCGCCAGTAGCGGTCCAGCCCCTTGGCCAGCTCGCAGGCCATCCAACCCAGCAACGCAAAGCGGCGGTGGTTGTCGGGGTAGGCGTACATGGATTGATCGTGGTACGGGCTGCCCGGCCGGTCATACAGCCAGGGCGCGTCGATCAGATAAATGCCCACGCCATGGTAGGTGCCGTAGCGCAGGCCAACGCGGCCGGCGAACGAGTCGATTTCCGCCACCAGCACGGTGTCCGGAATGCCGTTGCGTACGTCAGGGAAAGCGGGCAATAGCACCCGAACATCGGCGCCTTCGGCGATTTGCGCCGCCGGCAGTGCGCCAACCACGTCTGCGAGCCCCCCTGTTTTCAGCAGGGGGAACATTTCAGAACATACGTGTAAGACCTGCATTATCACTCCTGAAAGTCGGCCGAAGGCCTCTGGATAAGAAATAAAGCAGGCTTGCCGCTGTTATGCGTGCCGCGTTGCGCAAGCCATCGAACCGTTCATCGGGTGGCAGGCTATCGTTCCGCCACCCACGTTAACTCACAATTTTGACAACATTTCGCGCGTCACCAGCACGATGCCGCCTTCCGAGCGATAAAAACGCTTGCTGTCCTCATCGGCGTTTTCCCCGATCACCATGCCTTCCGGAATATGGCAGGCGCGGTCGATGATGCAGCGCCGCAGGCGGCAGGAACGGCCGACGTTCACGTCCGGCAACAATACGGTAGAGTCGATGGTGCAGAACGAGTTCACTCGCACACGCGGGAACAGCACCGAATGCACCACCACCGATCCGGACACGATGCAGCCGCCGGACACCAGCGAGTTCATGGTCATGCCGTGGCTGCCGGAGCGATCCTGCACGAACTTGGCCGGTGGCAGCGGCTCCATGTGGGTGCGGATCGGCCAGGCGCGGTCATACATGTCCAGCTCCGGCGTCACCGACGCCAGATCGAGGTTAGCGCGCCAGTAGGCGTCCAGCGTACCCACGTCGCGCCAGTAAGGCGGCAGGTCGGGGTTGGACGTCACGCAGGACAAGGTAAACGGATGCGCCCACGCCGCCTGCTGCGCGGTGATTTTCGGGATCAGATCCTTGCCGAAATCGTGGCTGGAACCGGGGGTCGACATATCCTCTTCCAGCAATTGGAACAGATAGGCGGCATTAAAAATATAGATGCCCATGCTGGCCAGCGACATATCCGGGTTACCCGGCATCGCCGGTGGATCGGCGGGCTTTTCCAGAAACTCGATGATGCGGTCGCTTTCATCCACCTTCATCACGCCGAATTCGCTGGCTTCGCTGCGCGGCACCGGCAGACAGGCCACGGTGCACTGAGCGCCCTTCTCGACGTGATCGATCAGCATGCGCGAGTAATCCATCTTGTAGATGTGATCGCCCGCCAGGATCACCACGTATTCGGCTTCATAACGGCGAATGATGTCCAGGTTCTGGTACACCGCGTCGGCGGTGCCCTTGTACCAATGTTCGGTGCTGAGGCGCTGCTGAGCCGGCAGCAGATCGACGAACTCATTCATCTCCTCGTTAAGGAACGACCAGCCGCGCTGAATGTGCTGCACCAGCGTGTGCGACTGGTATTGCGTGATCACGCCGATGCGGCGAATGCCGGAGTTCAGGCAGTTCGACAAGGCGAAATCGATGATGCGGAACTTGCCGCCAAAGTGGACGGCGGGCTTGGCGCGGGTGGAGGTCAAATCTTTCAGACGTGAGCCGCGGCCGCCGGCCAGGATCAGCGCTACGGATTTAATCGGCAGCTGGCGCGCCAACATCAGAGGGTCTTTATTTTCAAACCTAACCATAGCGGACTCCTTTTATTATTTCTGTACCAGTACGCAAACCGAGCGCGCGGCCTGGTGCCAGGCGGGTAATACCGCCCGTGAGTCTTCCTGAGTGAACGGGGCGACAACCTGCCAATCGCCTTCCGGCAGCCTCATCTCCGTCGTTTGCGGCGTGGCGTTGACCAGCACCAACCAGCGCTGCGACAGCAGGATCTGCATGAGCAGCTCGCCCTGCTCCCACTGCTGCGCGTCGAGCGGCTGGCCTTGCGCGTTCAGCCACTGCACGCTGCCGTCATCCTGCCGCCACCAGCGATCCTGCTGCAGAGCGGGGATCTGGCGGCGCAGCGCGATCAGCGCCGCGACGTAATCGGTCAGCGCATCGTCCGCCGTGGCCCAATCGAGCCAGGTGGTGGCGTTGTCCTGACAATAGGCGTTGTTGTTCCCCTGCTGGCTGTGTCCCTGTTCATCGCCGGCCAGCAGCATCGGCGTGCCCTGGGACAACAACAGCGTGGCGAGCATCGCCCGCTGGCTGGCCCTGCGGCGTTGCACAATGGCGTCATCGGCGACCAGGCCTTCCACGCCGTGGTTGTTGCTGAAATTGCGATCGCTGCCGTCGCGGTTGCCTTCGCCGTTCAGCTGGTTGTGTTTCTCGTTGAAGCTGACCACGTCTTGCAGAGTAAAACCGTCATGGGCGGTCAGCATGTTGACGGTGGCGTAAGGCGCTCGCCCGCGCTGATCGTACAGATCGCTGGAAGCGGCAAAACGCCGGGCGAATTGGCCGAGCGATACGCCGTTCTGCAGCCAGAAGCGGCGCATGTCATCGCGGTAATGGTCGTTCCATTCGGCGAAACGCCCGGGAAACGCCCCCACCTGATAACCGCCGGGGCCAACATCCCAGGGTTCGGCGATCAGCTTGCAGCGCGACAGCAGGTCGTCCGCCAGCATCGCCTGAAACAGCGGCGCATCGCGATCGAACCCCGGGGTGCGGCCCAGCACGCTGCCCAGATCGAAGCGGAAGCCGTCAATGTGACACTCGCGCACCCAAAAATGCAGGCAATCCATCACCCAGGCCACGCCCTGCGGCTGATCCAACCGCAGGGTGTTGCCGCAGCCGGTGTCGTTGACGTAGTCCCCTTCGGGCGTCAGCCAGTAGTAGCCCTGGTTATCGATGCCGCTCAGCGACAGCATCGGCCCATCCCTGTCCAGCTCGGCGCTGTGGTTGAACACCACGTCGAGGATCACCTCGATGCCGGCTTTGTGCAGCGCCTTGACCGCATCGCGCAATTCGTTCAGCGGCGTGCCGTCGGTGCTCAGGCTGGCGTAGCGGTTGTCTGGCGCATAGGGCGCCAGCACGTTATAGCCCCAGTAATTGATCAGCCCCAGCCGCTGCAGACGCGGTTCGGAGGTATGCTGTTGCACCGGCAACAGTTCCAGCGCGGTGATGCCGAGGCGTTTGAAGTGGGCGATCATCACCGGATGCCCCAGCGCGGCGAAGCTGCCGCGCAGCGCCGGCGGGATTTTCGGGTGCAGCAGGGTCAGGCCGCGCACATGCGCCTCGTAAATCACCGTCTGCCCCCAGGGCGTGGCGGGCGGGCGGTCGTCCTGCCAGTCATACTGTTCGTCCACCACCACGCATTTCGGCATCAGCTCGGCGCTGTCGTGCGGATCCGGCTGCTCGTAACCGCCGTGCAGGTGCGGGTGGTCCGCCACCGGCCCTTCCACCGCGCGTGCGGCCGGATCGAGCGCCAGCTTGTTGGGGTTGAAACGCTGCCCGTTCGCCGGGTCAAACGGGCCATAGACCCGGTAGCCATAACGCTGCCCCGGTTTGCCGCCCGGCAGATAGCCATGCCAGATGTCGCCGCTACGCGCCGGCAGCGGCAGGCGCACTTCGCGCTGCTGGCCGTCGAACAGGCACAGTTCCACCCGCTCGGCATGCGACGAGTACAGGGTAAAATTGATGCCTTCGCCGTCGTAATGCGCGCCCAGCGGCGCGGCGAGGCCAGCCGTCAGCTCGGTCATGGCGCCTCCCGCAGCAGATAAATGGTCGACAATGGCGGCAACGTCACGCTGATAGAGAAATCGCGCCCATGGCTGCCGACCGTTTCGGAAGAGACCCGCCCCTGATTGCCGGCGTTGCTGCCGTGATAGTGGTGCGAATCGGTATTGAGGATCTCGCGATAGTCACCGGCGCGGGAAATGCCGATGCGGTAGCGATAGCGCGGCACCGGGGTAAAGTTGCTGATGGCGATCAGCTCATTGCCCTGCGAGTCGTAGCGCGCAAAGGCGAACACCGAGTTGTCGTGATCGTCGACCACCAGCCACTCGAAGCCATCCGGGAAGTAGTCGCGCTCATACAGCGGCGCCTGCTGCCGGTAGCAGTGGTTCAGATCGCGCACCAGCCGCTGCACGCCGTTATGCCAGTTATCCAGCCCTTCCAATAAATGCCAGTCTAGGCTGGTATCGAAATTCCACTCGCGCCCCTGCGCGAATTCGCAGCCCATAAACAACAGCTTTTTACCCGGATGCGCCCACATAAAACCGTAATAGGCGCGCAGGTTGGCGAACTTCTGCCAGGCGTCGCCCGGCATGCGGTCGAGGATCGATTTTTTACCGTGCACCACTTCATCGTGCGATATCGGCAGCACGAAGTTCTCGGTATAGGCGTACAGCATGCCGAAGGTCATCTGGTTGTGGTGATACTTGCGGTGTACCGGATCGCACTTCATGTAATTGAGCGTGTCGTGCATCCAGCCGAGGTTCCATTTGTAGTGGAACCCCAGGCCGTTGGCGTCCGGCGGCAAGGTGACGCCGGGATAGTCGGTGGATTCCTCTGCCAGGGTCACCGCCCCCGGCTGCGCCTTGCCGAGGGTCTGATTGGTGTAACGCAGGAAGGCAATCGCCTCCAGGTTCTCGTTGCCGCCGTAATAATTCGGCACCCACTCGCCGTCGGCGCGGCTGTAGTCGCGATAGATCATCGACGCCACCGCATCGACCCGCAGCGCGTCGATACCGAAGCGCTCCAGCCAATACAGCGCGTTGCCCGCCAGGTAGTTGCGCACCTCGTGGCGGCCGTAGTTGTAGATCAGCGTATTCCAGTCCTGATGGAAGCCTTCGCGCGGATCGGCGTATTCGTACAGCGCGGTGCCGTCGAAATTCGCCAGGCCGTAGGCGTCGCTGGGGAAGTGCCCAGGCACCCAGTCGAGGATCACGTTGATGCCCGCCTGGTGCGCCGCCGCCACAAACGCCCTGAAGTCGGCCGGCGTGCCGAAGCGCCGGGTCGGCGCATACAGCCCCAGCGGCTGATAGCCCCAGCTGCCGTCGAATGGATGCTCGTTGACCGGCAGCAGCTCGATATGGGTGAACCCCATGTCCTTCACGTAGTCGATAAGCTGCACCGCCAGCTCTCCGTAGCTGAGCCAGAAGTGGTTGTCGGTGTGACGGCGCCATGAGCCGAGATGTACCTCGTAGATGGCGATCGGCTGGTCAAAATCGTTGGCGCGGCGGCGCGCCTGCGTCGACGGCACCACCTCCGGCAGCGGCGCCACCAGCGACGCGGTGTCCGGGCGCATCTGCGCCTCGAAGGCGTAAGGATCGGCTTTCAGCTGGGTGTTGCCGTAGCAATCGACGATTTCATATTTGTACAGCTGGCCGGCCCGTACGCCGGGCAAGAACAGTTCCCAGATGCCGTTCTCGCGCCGCAGACGCATCGGATGGCGACGGCCGTCCCAGAAGTTGAATTCACCCACTACTGAGACGCGCTGGGCGTTGGGCGCCCAGACCGCAAAGCTGACGCCGTCGACGCCATCCAGAGTAACAAGATGGGCGCCCAAGCGTTCGTAAGGACGCAGGTGCGTGCCCTCGGCCAGCAGCCAGCTGTCGATGTCCTGCAGCAGCGGGCCGAACCGGTAGGGATCGTCGACGATCTGTTGATGATCGCGCCAGCTGACCTGCAGCTGATAGCGGAAAGGATTTTTGCGCCGCGGCACCACGGCGCTGAAGAAACCGCGCGGATCGTCGCAGTTCAGCTGCGCCAGCCGCCGGCCGGTTTGCTGCTCCACCAGCCAGACTTCGCTGGCGTCCGGCAGCAGCGCCCGCACCTGCAGACCGTTATCGGTCGCATGCATGCCAAGCAGAGCGAAGGGATCGGCGTAATGGCCGGCGATGATCTGATCAATCACGTCACGATCGGGAAGTACAGGCATAGTCTTCTTCCTTAGATTAACAGCATGATCTAAGCACGGCTTGTTGGTTAATCCTTGGCCGTTTTGGTCATCATGCAATGCATTCGGTATCTAAAGCGTGATTGCGGTCGGTTATTGACCAATCTTTACTCTGCCGACCTGAATTTCGCTCTTTATGCTTATTTTTTGAAATATTTCAGTCATGGTGAAAAATTGCTCGCCAATGCGTTAAGCATAGCCAATGTCTGTTAAAAACTGCTCAGCATTGCTCAGGAAAATTCTTCATTAAGAAAACTGCCAGCCCGATAGCACGTGCCTGCGGCGGCCGACGAGGAGAGATGCGGGGTGCAGCCCATGGAAGCAGGGCTTGCGATGACCTTGCCCGACGTGGGGCGTGGCGAACAAAAAAGCGGAAAATGAGGCTTTAGGGGGCCGAACGCGGTCAGCCCCCGGGAAGTACAGGTTTACAGCAGGATGCGCAGCATGCGGCGCAGCGGCTCAGCCGCGCCCCACAGCAACTGGTCGCCCACGGTGAACGCCGACAGGTACTCCGGCCCCATATTCAGCTTGCGCAGACGACCGACCGGCGTATTCAGCGTGCCGGTGACCGCCGCAGGCGTCAGTTCGCGCATGGTCAGCTCGCGATCGTTCGGGATCACGCGTACCCAGTCGTTGTGCGTCGCCAGCATCTGCTCGATTTCCGGCAGCGACACGTCCTTTTTCAACTTCAGGGTGAACGCCTGGCTGTGGCAGCGCAGCGCGCCGACGCGCACGCACAGGCCATCGACCGGGATCACGCTGCCGGTGTTCAGAATTTTGTTGGTTTCCGCCTGGCCTTTCCACTCTTCGCGGCTTTGGCCGTTGTCGAGCTGCTTGTCGATCCACGGGATCAGGCTGCCGGCCAACGGCACGCCGAAATTATCGGTCGGCAGTTTGCCGCTGCGGGTGGCCTCGGTCACCTTGCGTTCGATATCCAGAATCGCGGAGGCCGGATCCTGCAGCTCTTTTGCCACGTCGGCGTGCAGCATGCCCATTTGGGTCAGCAGTTCGCGCATGTGGCGCGCGCCGCCGCCGGAGGCCGCCTGGTAGGTGGCGACCGACGCCCACTCCACCAGATCGTTGGCGAACAGGCCGCCGAGCGACATCAGCATCAGGCTGACGGTGCAGTTGCCGCCGACGAAGGTTTTGATGCCTTTGTCCAGGCCCTGCTGAATCACCGCGTGGTTGACCGGATCCAGGATAATGATGGCATCGTCCTGCATGCGCAGCGAAGAGGCCGCGTCGATCCAGTAACCCTGCCAACCGCTGGCGCGCAGCTTAGGATAAACTTCGTTGGTATAATCGCCGCCCTGACAGGTAATAATGATATCGAGCGCGCTCAGCGCGTCGACGTCATACGCATCCTGCAGCGTGCCCTGCTGGCCGCCGAAGGCCGGCGCGGCGGAACCGTGCTGCGAGGTGGAGAAAAAGACCGGGCGAATGGCGTCGAAATCGCGCTCTTCCGTCATGCGCTGCATGAGAACCGAGCCAACCATTCCGCGCCAACCGATGAAACCAACGTTTTTCATAATATCTGTGTCCCGCCCGGATAAGGGCTTATTAGGTGATAACGAGTTGTGTGCAATATCTCCTCACCTTACAAAATGTCGGCGCGGGCGCAAAGTGAATTTATTCGATGGCTGAGGATTTCTCAGCAATCCTTCTTATAGGCAAGGACGCGGCCGAAAAGGCCGAGGTGTTTTCCCGATCACGAGGTCACCATGACAGAGATGATTTCCGCTACGGTATTGCTGTTTTTAATTATGGATCCGCTGGGCAATCTGCCGATTTTCATGTCGGTGCTCAAGCACCTGGAGCCGCGCCGCCGCCGGGTGGTGCTGATCCGCGAGCTGCTGATCGCCCTGTTGCTGATGCTGATCTTCCTGTTCGCCGGCGAGAAAATTCTGGCGTTCCTCAACCTGCGCACCGAAACCGTCTCCATTTCCGGCGGCATCATCCTGTTTCTGATCGCCATCAAGATGATTTTCCCTTCGCAGGAGGGGAACAGCTCCGGGCTGTCCGCCGGCGAGGAGCCGTTCCTGGTGCCGCTGGCGATCCCACTGGTGGCCGGGCCATCGATTCTGGCGGCGCTGATGCTGCTGTCGCACCAGTATCCGCATCAGCTGCCGCATCTGGTGGCGGCGCTGTTGATCGCCTGGGGCCTCTCCGCGGCTATTTTGCTGATGTCGAACCTGTTCCTGCGCCTGCTGGGCAGCAAGGGCGTCAGCGCGCTGGAGCGGTTGATGGGGCTGATTCTGGTGATGCTGTCGACCCAGATGTTCCTGGATGGCGTGCGGGCTTACATGAAGCTGTAGGCGCCTGGCGGCGCCGACAACGGCCCGCGCTTAGCGGGCGGTAACGCGGCGAATATAGGCGAGCGTATCGGCGACCACGCCGTCCAGCGGCTGGTTGATGTCGATCGCTTGCACATCCGGCTCCTGCTCGCCCGGCTCTTCCAGCGTGGCGAACTGGGAAATCAACATCTGCGGCTTGAAGAAATGGCCCTTGCGTTGCTTCAGACGCTCCTCAATCACCGACTGATCGCCTTTCAGATACAGGAAATGCAGGTTGAGATTGCCGTCGCGCAGGCGATCGCGATAGCTTTTCTTCAGCGCCGAGCACACCAGCAGCGACACGTCGTTGGTGCGCTGCATGGCGAAGATGGCGTCGTTCAGGGCCGCCAGCCACGGCGCGCGATCGTTGTCGTCCAACGCATGCCCGGAGGACATTTTGATGATGTTGGCGCGCGGGTGCAGGTAGTCGCCATCCAGCATGGCGGCGTTGGCCTCGTGAGCGACGGCGCTGGCCACGGCGGATTTGCCGCTGCCGGAAACGCCCATCAAAACAAATACGTGATGCTGCGGATTACTCATAATCATGCCCTTATGGGAACTGGCGCGAGCGCGCCAAACGCGTCCCAACTGATAAACGCCGACGCCCCGCAGGGCGCCGGATAAAGATTATACAACCGTCGCCAACAGCAGGCAGCCCACCAGGCCGCACACCGAGATGATGGTTTCCAGCACCGACCAGGATTTGATGGTTTCCATGATGCTCAGGTTGAAATACTCCTTGAACAGCCAGAAGCCCGGATCGTTAACGTGCGAGAAGATGACGCTGCCGGAACCGACCGCAATCACCATCAGCTCAGGGCTGACGCCGGTAGTGGCGATAAGCGGCGCCACGATGCCACCGGCGGTGATCGCCGCCACAGTGGCGGAACCCAGCGCCAGACGCAGCGCAGCGGCGATCGACCAGGCCATCAGAATCGGCGAAACGTTGCTGCCTTCCATCAGGCCGGCGATGTACTGCTCGACGCCGCTGTCCACCAGCACCTGTTTGAAAGCGCCGCCGCCGCCGATGATCAACAGCATCATGGCGATGATTTTAATCGAGTCGGTGATGGTGCCCATCACTTCATCCATGGTGCGGCCACGGTTCAGGCCAAAGGTGAAGATGGCGATCAGTACGGCGATCAGGGTCGCCATCACCGGGTCGCCGAAGAACTCGGCGAAGCGCAGCAGGCTATGGCCCTTCGGCAGCACCATTTCAGCGACCGCGCGCAGCGCCATCAGGATCACCGGCACCAGCGACGTGGCGACGCTGACGCCAAAGCTCGGCATCTCTGCATCGGTAAAGGTTTTCGGGTTGTACAGGCCTTCCGGTACCGGTTTGTCGATGCCTTTCAGGAAGCGGGCATAGACCGGGCCGGCCAGAATAACCGTCGGGATCGCCAGCAGCGTGCCGTACAGCAGGGTTTTACCCATGTCGGCATGGAAGATGGTGGCAATGGCCGTCGGGCCCGGGTGCGGCGGCAGGAAACCGTGGGTCACCGACAGCGCGGCGGCCATCGGCACGCCGACGTACAGCAGCGGAATGCGTGCAGAGGCGGCGATGGTGAATACCAGCGGCAGCAACAGCACGAAGCCCACTTCGTAGAACAGCGCGAAGCCGACGGTGAAACCGGTCAGCACCACCGCCCATTGAATGTGTTTTCTGCCGAACTTGTCGATCAGCGTGGTGGCGATGCGCTGCGCGCCGCCGCAGTCCGCCAGCAGCTTGCCGAGCATGGCGCCGAAGCCCATGATCAGCGCCAGGCTGCCCAGCGTGCCGCCCACACCGGCCTTGATGGAACCGATGACCTTATCGACCGGCATACCCTGTGCAATCCCGACCGCCAGAGCAACCAGAACCAGAGAGATAAAGCCGTTCAGCTTGAAGCGGATCATCAGCAGCAGCAGCAGCGCTACGCCGCCTGCAACAATCACTAATGGCATAATTTTTCTCCAACCTTTTATCGCGACTCTCTTTACGATAGGCGTAAAGCGTGCGGTTGTTTTATTTTTAGGCTCTTTCCCGGTGTTTAAGAAGAGCTGTAGGTGTTGTTAAGTCAGAGGTTCAGTCTTGCAGCAAGGTGACCGCACGCTCATTGTTACCGGTATCATGATACCGGTAACAACATAATCCTCGGAACCGGGTAAACGGCTAAAATTCGCGTTCTGGGACAGAGATCAAACTTATGCCGGCAACGAGCAGCGGGCTTACAGGCGGGATAACCAGCGCGCCTTAGAGCGCGCTGCAAAAAGAAAGAGAGTTAAAACAGAGCGTTAAAATGTCTCAGATGCTGCCGCCGGGGATCACGGTGAAACCGACGTCCACCATGCGCGGGCACACCGTTTCGCCGCGCAGCCGGGCCAGCAGACGCTCGGCGCCGATCTGGCCCATGCGTTCGCGCGGCGTCAGCACGCTGGCCAACTTCGGCACCATCACCTGGCCGATGTCATGGCCGTGGAAACCGGCAATCGCCATGTCCTGCGGGATCGACAGCCCCTGCCGCTGGCACTCGAAGGCCGCGCCGATCGCCAGGTCATCGTTGGTGCAGAAGATACTGTCGATCTGCGGGTAGTCGCGCTGCGCCTGGCGCAGCAGCTCGCCGCCGGCGGAATAGGAAGAAGAGCGGGCGGTCATGATGCTGTACGGCTCCAGGCCGGATTCACGCATCGCCTGCTCATACCCCTGCTGTTTGATGATCGTACGCTCATCCTGACGGGCGCCGAAATAGACCACGTGGCGGTGGCCGTGCGCGATGATCTGCTGGGTCATCTGGCGCGCCGCTTCGAAGTTGTTGAAGCCCACCGCCAGATCGATGCACGGCGAAACGCAGTCCATCAGCTCCACCACCGGAATGCCCGCCACCTCGATCATTTTCAGGGTGCGCGCCGTGTGATGGCGCTCGGACAGGATCAGGCCGTCGATATTGTAAGAAAGCAGCGAGGTCAGACGCTCTTCTTCGCGCTCCGGCAGATAGCCGTAGTGCGCCAGCATGGTCTGGTAGTTGTGCGCGTCGGTCACGCTTTCGATGCCGCGCAGCACTTCGGCGAACACCTGGTTGGTCAGCGATGGCAACAGCACGCCAATCGCCCGGCTGGTGGCGTTGGAGAGAATGTCCGGCGCGCGGTTGGGGATGTAACCCAGCTCATCCAGCGCGACGGCGATTTTTTGCTGCAGGGGAGCGGAAACCTGGTCGGGATTGCGCAGATAACGGCTCACCGTCATCTTGGTCACGCCCACCTTGTCCGCCACATCCTGGAGTACCGGCCGTTTTTTCTTCATTATCAATGAACTGACTAACCGTGAATGGGCAGCCATTTTAGCAAAAAAAACGGCGGGCCGATATTGTCGGTTATGCGACGGCCAACGCAAAAAGGGCTCACATCGTGAGCCCTTGATATTTACCGCTAAATCACACCGGCGGCAGATCGAACAGCAGGATTTCGCTCTCTTCGTCGGCCTGAATCGACAGCGTTGATTCATCCCAAACCGCAAATGCATCGCTGATGCCGGCGGCCTGGCCGTTGACCGAGACCTTGCCGCGCACCACCTGGATCCAAATGCGGCGGCCGGTGTCGATCGCGTATTCCGCCTGTTCGCCTTTATTCAGCGCCCAACGCGACAGCGTCATATCCTGGAACACCTTCAGCGAACCGTCGCGCGCATCCGGCGACAGCACCAGCTGACGACCTTGCGGCGCGTCGAACATGCGCTGCTCGTAGCGCGGCTCCAGCCCGACCTGATCCGGAATGATCCAAATCTGGTACAGATGCAGCGGGCGATCCTGGTTGGCGTTGTACTCTGAGTGACGTACCCCGGTGCCCGCACTCATGATCTGGAATTCGCCGGCCTGGATCTGCTCCTTATTGCCCATGCTGTCCTGATGTTCCACCGTGCCGCTCAGCACGTAGGTCAGGATTTCCATGTCTTTATGCGGGTGAGTACCGAAACCCTGCCCTGCGTCGATCATGTCTTCGTTGATCACCCGCAGCGCCGAGAACCCCATAAAGTTCGGATCGTAGTAGTCGGCAAATGAGAAGGTGTGCCAGCTATCCAGCCAGCCATGATTGGCGTGGCCGCGGTCTTCCGCTTTACGTACATAAATCATATTCAACTCTCCTCAATGTTTTTTTACAGTCTAGTCCTGCCAGCAGAATAAGAAAGCGTAAAAAACTCATGCCTCTGTTCAAAAATTTCGATGGAATGAAACAGCGGAAGGGCAGCGGATTTGTTGAAGGCAGAAGCGGCTGAAAAAAGGGCAAAAAAAAAGCCAGCACCCGAGCTGGCTAAGTAAACACTGGAAGCAATGTGAGCAATGTCGTGCCTTCGCAGTGAGAGTATCAAGGGTTGATGCCCTCCCCGGAACGCATCGCAATAATAATCATTATCATTCGCACCTGTAAAGCGTTTTTTTTGACCCATTGAAATAATATTGACTCAAGGCAGTAAACGGATAAATTCAGAGGTTATTCAACCGGTAAGCGACAGGAGCAGCGACATGAGCGAGATCGTGATACGCCACGTGGAAACAACCGATGCACAAGCCCTGCATCATCTTTATTCTCAGACGCCCGTCTATCGCGATACGCTGCAGCTCCCGCTACCGTCCGTCGAGTCCTGGCAGAAACGCCTCGCCAATCCCGAACCGGGCACGCATAACCTGGCGGCCATCATCGACGGGCAGCTTGCCGGCCAGTTGGTGGTGATGCTGAATCAGCGCGTGCGCCGCCGCCACGTGGCCACCTTCGGCATCGGCGTCGATCCGCGCTACCACGGCAAAGGCGTCGGCAGCCGTCTGATGCAGGCGATGATCGACCTGTGCGACAACTGGGCGGCCATCGAGCGCATCGAACTCACGGTGTTCACCGACAACCCGGCGGCCATCGGGCTGTACCGCAAATTCGGTTTCGAGATAGAAGGCACCAGCCGCGCCTTCGCCATGCGCGACGGCGTGCTGGTCGACGCCTACCATATGGCGCGTTTTCGCACCGGGCAGCCGCGCGGCGATGCGTGATCTCATCCACTGGCAGGGGCCGCTGCGGCGGCCCCTGAATATCAACCGCCGAACCTTTTTACAGGCGCTGGCCGGCCTGACCGCTGCCGCCGGCATATTCTCTCCTCTCACCCCATTAGGTGCCGCTATGCCAACTTCCGCCGCCGGGCGCCCAGGCGCCCGCAACCTGATTACCGATGTACCGGGCCTGAAGGTCGGCGTGGCGCAAGACAGCCGGGTACGCACCGGCGCGACGGTGATCCTGCCGGATAGCCCGGCGATCGCCGCCGTGGATGTGCGCGGCGGTGGCCCCGCCCCCCGGGAAACCGACGCGCTGGGTGAAGACAATCTGGTGCAAACCGTCGATGCGCTGACATTCAGCGGCGGTTCGGTTTACGGCCTGGCGGCGGCGGACGGCGTCGCGGCCTGGTTGGGGCAACAGGGCCGGGGCTACGCGCTGCGCCCGGCGCCTGGCGTGCCGGTCTCCCCTATCGTGCCCACCGCCTGCCTGTACGATCTGGCCAACGGCGGCGACAAAAACTGGCAGCTCACGCCGCCGTATCGCCAGTTGGGCATCGATGCGGTCGGCAAGGCCGGATTGGACTTTCCGCTGGGCAGCGTCGGTGCCGGCTATGGCGCCATGACCGGCATGGGCAAGCTGAAAGGCGGCCTAGGCTCGGCGTCGATCGTCACCGCCAACGGCGCTACCGTCGGCGCGCTGGTCGCGGTCAACAGTCTGGGCTCGGTGGTGGCGCCCGGCACCCGCGCCTTCTGGGCGACACCCTATGAGATCGACGGTGAATTCGGCAACGGCGGTGCGGCGGCACTGGCGCAACTGCGCGCTCAGGGCGAAGACTGGATGGCGCAAGAGCCGCAGGGCGGCAGAAAAAACACCACTCTGGCCTGCATCGCCACCGATCTGGCGCTGACGAGAGTGGAGTTGAAACGGGTGGCCATCATGGCGCAAGACGGCATGGCGCGCGCCATCCGCCCGCTGCATAGCCCGTTTGACGGCGACGTAGTGTTCGCCCTGTCCACCGGGCAGCGCGAGGTACAGGGCAGCCGTGAACTGGCGGTGCTGCAAATCGGCGCGCTGGCGGCGGACACGCTGGCTCGGGCGATCGCCCGTGGCGTGCATGCCGCCACGCCGTGGCCGGGCAGCCAGGTCGTAACCTGGCAAACGCTCGGCGGTTAACACGCCGCCATAAAACAAGGGGCGCCAGCGGCGCCCCTTAATCGTTATTGACCCTCACCGCTTAAATCCCGGCGGTTTCCCGAATATAGCGGCGTGCCTTCACCGCATACTCGAATGGGTTGGCCAGCGCCGGATCCTGCTCGGCCTCCACCACCATCCATCCCTTGTAACCGCGCTCGTCCAGCAGCTTGAACACCGGTCTGAAGTCGATCACTCCATCACCCGGCACGGTGAAGGTGCCCTTCTTCACGCCGTCTAGGAAGCTCAGCTTGTTGGCCTTCACTTCCGCTACCACCTCATCGCGCACGTCCTTCAGATGGACATGGTTGATGCGCGGCAGATACTTCTCCAGGATCGCCATCATCGCCTGCTGGCTGCCTTCCGAATAGTAGGCGTGGCCGGTATCGAACAGCAGGTAGACGTCGTCGTTGACCATGCTCATGTAACGGTCGATTTCGGCCGTGGTCTGAATGCCGGTGCCCATATGGTGGTGCAGACAGACCTGCATGCCTTTGCCAGCGGCGATCTTCGCCAAATCGTTGTAACCGTCGGCCACGCGCTGCCACTCTTCATCGCTGAAGTAAGGCTTCTCTTCGAACACCCCTTTGGTGGTGCCCTGAATGCTCTTGCTCTGCTCGGAACAGCCGATCACCCTGGCGCCCATGGCATGCAGGAAATTCATGTGGTTGATAAATTCATCGATGGTTTTGTCTTTCTGACCGTCGGCGAAAAAGGTGCTGAACCAGGCGTTGCAAATCTGGATGCCGCGAATATCCAGCATTGGTTTCAGCACCGCCGGATCGCGCGGGTATTTGCTGCCCACTTCGCTGCCGGTGAAGCCGGCCAGCGCCATTTCGCTGACGCACTGCTGGAAGGTGTTTTCCTTGCCCAGATCGGGCATGTCGTCGTTGGTCCAGCCGATCGGCGCAATGGCCAATTTCACGTTGTCTTTATTCATGGTCTGCCTCGGTCCTTGGAGGGCCGCCGGTGCACACGCCACCGGCGAGCCGAATAAGATTATTTGCCCAACAGCTCTCTCTCGATGCGTTCTCTGGTCGCCACCGCCTGGCTCGGCATCTTTTCCGGGTAGCCGAACAGCGAGGTGCAGATAATCGATTCGCCGCCGGCCTTGAAGCTGCGGTTGGCGAATTCCATGTCGCGCAGCGTCTGGAACAGGGCATCGAAGTCCACCTCGCCTTCGCCGATGCCGACGTGCTGGTGCACGGCGGCGTCAACGCCCGGCGGGTTGACGATATAGCGGCAATGCTTGGTGTGGTTCATGGTGTCGGCGATCAGCACGTGGGACAGATCGTCCCCGGCGTACTGCAGCATGCCGGCCACGTCGCCTTGCCCCTTGTCGTAGTAGAAGGTGTGCGGCACGCTGTAGAGGTATTTGACGTGATCGCTGCGCAGCGACTTCACCAGATCGGCGGTTTCGTTGCTCAGCTCGCAGAAATCCCAAGGGTGCGACTGGATCTCCATGCGGATGCCCTCGCGCTCGACGATCGGCAGCAGCTCCTCCATCGAGCGATACCACAGCTCCTCGCAGATCTCCGGCTCATTGGGGTTGCCCGCCAGTTCGGTGTTGATCACCTGCACGCCCATCTCCACCGCGATTTCGATCATCCGCCGCCAGTTTTTGACCGCCGCCTGGCGGCGATCTTCTCCCGGCCCGGACCAGCGATACACCACGATAAATGAGGAGATCTCCACGCCGGTCGCTTTCAAGGCGTTTTTATACTCCGCCATGATTTCGCGGCTGGCCTTCGGATGTTTGTAAAACGGGTTGATCTGCGGGTGCGGCGACTGCTCAATGTACTTATAGCCCCAGTCCGCCACCTGCTGAACCATTTTGGTCACGCCCAAATCCCGGATAACGTCGACATCAAAAGCGATCTTCATGGTCACTCCTCTGCAATCGTGGTTACGCGCTACGAGCGGTTATTTACCGTAAAACGCCGGGCGCGCCGGCAGGGTCACCGGCACGATCTCGCCGCTGAGCTGGGCCGCCACGCAGGCGTCGGCGGTCACCGCGGCGGCGTAGCCGTCCCAGGCGGAAGGCCCGGTCAACTTGCCCGCGGCCACGTCGTTGATGAAACCCTGCAGTTCGACGTCATAGGCATCGATAAAGCGATCCTTCCAGTCGGTCAGAATTTCGGTCGACAGGCGGGCGCCGCTGCGCATCTGCACCGAGGACGGTTCCGGCAGCTTGGCGATGCCGGTTTCCCCCACCACTTCACACTGAATGTCGTAGCCGTACTGGCAGTTGACGAAGATTTCGACGTCGATGCGCGTACCCTTGGCGGTTTCAAACAGCACAATCTGCGGATCTTTCAGGTGCGGAAACGCCTTCGGGCTCTTGCGCGGGAACACCACCTGCACCGACACGTAGTCGTCGTCAAGCAGCCAGCGCAGCACGTCGATTTCGTGGATCAGGGTGTCAGTGATCGCCATATCGGTGGTGTAGGCCTCGCCGACCGTCGGGTTGCGGTGCGCGCAGTGCAGCATCAGCGGCTCGCCGATCTGGCCGCTGGTCAGCACCTGTTTCAGCGCGCGATAGCCCTGGTCATAGGGGCGCATGAAGCCGACCTGCACCAGCCGCTTGCCGTGCTTCGCTTCGGCGTCGACAATGTTTTTGCAGCCCTGCGCGGTCACCGCCAGCGGCTTCTCGCAGAACACCGGTTTGCCGGCAGCGATGGCCGCCAACACGAACTCTTCATGACTCGGCCCCCAGGAGGTGACCAGCACCGCCTGTACGTCGGCGGCCTTAATGAGATCGTGTCCGTTGTCATACACCCGCGCATCCAGCTGCAGATCGCTCACCACCTTGGCGGCGTTGTCGCGATTGATGTCGTTGACCGCCACCACGCGAGCGCCCTGCAACACTTTGCTGCAGCGACGGATATGATCGCGGCCGATGGCGCCGGTGCCGATAACCCCAATGTTCAATGTCATTTTCGCTACCCTCGAGATTTATGTATGAAAACGAATCAGTAATCGCGCGCCTTATCGATGTTTTCCTGCAGCTTGCGCGCCACTGCGACGATTTTCTCGCTGTCGGCCACCTGAGCGCCGCCCACGCGCCACCAGCTGAGATACTTGTGCACCATGGTCTTCGGCAGCACCTTGATATCCAGCAGCGTGGATACGGTTTGCCTGCGGGCGTCGGCCAGCGCGTCGAGCAGCTGCTGTTCGGTGGTGACGCGATAGGTTTTACAACCGTAAGCTGCCGCCAGCATGGCGAAATCGACCGGCACCAGTTTGCCGTCGAGCTTGCCGCCCTGTGGATTGCGGAAGCGGAACTCGGTGGTATAGCTGTCCATGCCGTGTTCCATCTGCAGATTGTTGATGCAACCGTTGGTCATGTTGTCGAACAGCACCACGTTGATCTTGCAGCCTTCCTGAATCGAAGTGACCAGTTCGGAATGCAGCATCATGAAGGCGCCATCGCCCACCATCGCGTACACCTCGCGCTGCGGCTCGGCCAGCTTGACCCCCAATGCGGCGTTGACCTCGTACCCCATGCAGGAGTAGCCGTATTCCACGTGGTAACCATGCTCGCCGTGGTTGTGCCAGACCCGCTGCAGATCGCCCGGCAGGCTGCCGGCGGCGGCGACGATCACGCTGTCCGGCGGCAGTTCGCGGTTCAGCACTCCCAGCACCCGGCTCTGGGTCAGAGCCGAGTCGGTCTGGGCGATAAATTCGGCGAACACCCGCTCACGGTCGAGGTGATCGTCTATCTCCGGCACAAAGCCTGTACCGCTGTATTCCACCGAGTAAACACGCTCGCTCTCTTCGCGCTGGGCACCGCGCGCCGCGGCGATGGCATCGCCCCAGCCGGCGCGATAATCGGCCTGTGCCAGCAGCGCGCCCAGCGCGTTCAGGGCCTCGCGGGCGTCCGCCAACACCTGCACGCCGTCGAGCTTGCCGGCGTCGAAGGCGCTGACGTTGATATTGAGGAAGCTGACGTCCGGGTGTTGGAACAGCCATTTGGACGAGGTGGTGAAATCGGTGTAACGGGTGCCGACGCCAATCACCAGATCGGCCTGCCGGGCCAGCGTGTTGGCCGCCAGGCAGCCGGTTTCGCCGATGCCGCCGAGGTTGAATTCATGGTCGCTCGGCACCGTGCCTTTGCCGGCCTGGGTCTCGGCGAACGGAATGCCGAAGCGCTCGGCGAATTCGCGCAGCGCCCGCCCGGCCTGCGAGTACTTCACGCCGCCGCCGCACACCAGCAAGGGTTTGCGTTTGGCCGTCAGCAGCGCCAGCGCGTCCGCCAACATGCCGTCGGTCGCCGGGCGGCGATCGAGCCGGTGCACCCGCTTTTGGAAGAAATAGTCGGGATAGCCGTAGGCTTCCCCCTGCACGTCCTGCGGCAGACACAGCGTTACCGCGCCGGTTTCCGCCGGATCGGTCAGTACGCGCATCGCGTTGATGCAGGCGCTCATCAGCTGTTCCGGCCGCACGATGCGGTCCCAATACTTGCTCACCGCACGGAACGCGTCGTTGGTGCTGATGCTGAGATCGTAAGGCTGTTCGATTTGCTGCAACACCGGGTCCGGCTGGCGGGAAGCGTAAACGTCGCCCGGCAGCAGCAATAAAGGAATGCGGTTGGCAGTGGCGGTGGCCGCGGCGGTGATCATATTGGCGGCGCCGGGGCCGACCGATGAGGTGCAGGCGTAGATCTGCCGGCGCAGTTTCTGCTTGGCGAAGCCGATCGCCGCGTGGGCCATGCCCTGTTCGTTGCGGCCCTGATGCACCCGCAGTTCACCGCTATCCTGCTCCAGCGCTTGCCCCAGCCCCAGCACGTTGCCGTGGCCGAAAATCGCGAAAATGCCCGCGACGAATTTGGTTTCCACCCCGTCGGCCAGCAGATACTGGTTATCGAGAAATCTGACGAGCGCCTGCGCCATGGTTAGCCTGATCTTGCCCATTTACTCACCCTTTAGATTGAGGGCCGCCCCGGAAAGGGCTCGCGCCGAGCCGACAATCCCGTGTTTGTGTTACGCGGCGGCAGCTATTATCTTGAGCAAGCGATGCCCGCTGCTCACGAAGTCGACAACCTGAAACGTGAAGCGATTATAAACAAATATATTTTTCATAAAATCACATTACAGAAGAAACATTTCATTTTGCGATAAAGATCGCATATTGCATGAAAAGCCCGTTTCATCTCGTGGCTTGGCCTTCACCGGCTTCACGCCGCGTATCAGCCGGTAAAGCCATCGACGCGCAAGGCGACAGCCTTTTATCCTGCCGTCACGCCCCTTTTCCGCGCGCCCCTGGCCGCCGTTTCACAGCCGCTTCATCGGCTTTTTCCTCTCCTTTGTCGATGTTTTAAACGCATCACATTTTTGGGGTGTAAATTTCATTCTATATTGAAATTGAAATTTTCATTCCTCATACTGTCCACATGCTTCCAGCAGGGCGCCACGCTCGGGCCGCCGCCGGAGTTTTGCTTAAACAGAAGGAAACGGGTATGGCTACACAAGAAAAACAGCTTGATGTCATTTGTCTCGGGCGCATCGCCGTCGATTTCTATGCTCAGCAGATCGGCGCGCGTCTGGAAGACGCCGGCACATTCGCCAAATACCTCGGCGGCTCTTCCGGCAACGTGGCCTACGGCACCGCCATTCAGGGGTTAAAATCCGGCATGCTGGCGCGCGTCGGCGACGAGCACATGGGCCGCTTTTTGCGCGAAGAGCTGCAGCGCGTCGGAGCCGATACCCGCTGCTTGATCACCGATAAACAGCGGTTAACCGGCCTGGTGATCCTCGGCATCAAGGATCAGGAAACCTTCCCGCTGATCTTCTATCGCGAAAACTGCGCGGACATGGCGCTGACGCCGAGCGACATCGACGAATCCTACATCGCCTCTTCGCGCGCGCTGGCCATCACCGGCACGCACCTGTCGCACCCGAACACCCGCGCCGCCGTGCTGAAGGCGCTGGAATACGCGCGCCGCCACGGCCTGCGCACCGCGCTGGACATCGATTATCGCCCGGTGCTGTGGGGGCTGACGTCGCTGGGCGACGGCGAAACCCGCTTTGTGGAATCAGACCAGGTAACCCGCGAACTGCAGGAGGTGCTGCACCATTTCGATCTGATCGTCGGCACCGAAGAGGAGTTTCATATCGCCGGCGGCAGCACTGATACACTGACGGCATTGAAAAACGTGCGCCGCACCACGGCAGCCACGCTGGTGTGCAAGCGCGGCGCGCAGGGATGCTCCGTGTTCGAGGGCGAGATAGCCGACAGCTGGACGCAGGTGAAGCTGCACGCCGGCGTGCGGGTTGAGGTGCTGAACGTACTGGGGGCCGGCGACGCGTTTATGTCCGGCCTGCTGCGCGGCTATCTGAACGATGAGGGCTGGGATCAGGCCTGCCGTTACGCCAACGCCTGCGGCGCATTGGTGGTCTCGCGCCACGGCTGCGCGCCGGCCATGCCGACCAAACGGGAGCTGGACGACTATCTGCAGCGTGAACAGCAGGTCACGCGCCCAGACCGCGATGCGCGTCTGAACCACCTGCACCGGGTCACTACCCGCAAGCAACAGTGGCCGGAACTGTGCGTGTTCGCCTTCGATCACCGCAAGCAGTTGGCGGACATGGCGCGCGAGGCCGGCGTCGGCGAGGAACGCATCCCGCATCTGAAAACCCTGCTGCTCACCGCAGCGCAACAGGCTGCCACACAGGCCGGCCTCAACGGCAACAGCGGCATTCTGGCCGACACCACCTACGGGCAGGCGGCGCTGAACGAAATCACCGGCCAGGGATGGTGGATCGGCCGGCCGGTAGAGCTGCCCAGCTCGCGCCCGCTGCGTCTGGAGCACGGCAATATCGGCTCGCAGTTGATCGACTGGCCGCAGGAGCACGTGGTGAAGTGCCTGGTGTTTTATCACCCGCATGACGCTGCGGAACTGCGCCGCGAACAGGATGAGCTGATCGCCGACGTCTACCGCGGCTGCTGCAAATCCGGCCATGAGCTGCTGCTGGAGGTGATCCTGCCGGACAGCAACGCCGACAAGGACGAACGTTATTACCTGGAGATGATTGAGCATTTCTACCAGTTGGGCATTCAGCCGGACTGGTGGAAACTGCCGCCGCTGAGCGCGGAAAACTGGCGGCGGGTCGGCGCGCTGATCGACAGCTACGATCCATTCTGCCGCGGCGTGCTGATCCTGGGGCTCGACTCCCCTGAGGCGGTGCTGAAGGCGGGCTTTGCCGCCGCCGCAGATGCGCGTTGGGTGAAAGGTTTCGCCGTCGGCCGCACCATCTTCGGTCAACCTTCGCGCCGTTGGCTGCAGGGGGAACTCGACGATGCGGCGCTGATCGAGCAGGTGAAACAAAAATACCTGACGCTGATCGATTTCTGGCGCCAGTACCGCCCGCAGACGAGCGGCGCTCACTGACAGCGAGAAGCGAGTTCACGTCCCCTTAAGGCCATTTCGCCGCTTTAAGGGGATTTTTTTGCCAATTTTCTGTGAAGTCGCGCAACGTGCGATCGAATAAATCGCTTTTTGAGGAAATGAAATTTCCGCTCCGTCTGTTAAAATACCCTGTCAATATGTCAGGCGTCAGGCCAATGCGCCTTCACCCCACTGCGAGCCGAATGGATGAACAACCCAACTCAACTTTCGCTGTTACAGGACGAGATCCGCCACCGTTATGAAACGCTGAGCAAGCGTTTGAAGCAGGTGGCGCGCTATATTTTGGATAACAGTAACAGCATCGCTTTCGATACCGTTGCCTCCATCGCCGCACAGGCCAGCGTGCCGCCCTCCACCCTGATCCGTTTCGCCAACGCCTTTGGCTTCAGCGGCTTCAACGAAATGAAGCAGGTGTTCCGTCAGCATCTGATGGAAGAAACGGTGAACTATACCGAGCGCGCGCGCCTGTTCCGCCAAACCTCCACCGACGACAACGTCGCGCCGGAGAAACCGGCCGAAATCCTCAACGTATTCACCATGGTCAACGCGCAGGCGCTGCAGCAGCTGGCGATGCAAATCGCTCCCGAGCAGTTGGATCGCGCCGTGGATCTGCTCAACAACGCCGAAAACATCTACGTGATCGGCCTGCGCCGCTCGTTCAGCGTCGCCTCCTACCTCACCTATGCGCTGCGCCATCTGGAGCGCCGCGCGTTTCTGATCGACGGGCTGGGTGGGATGTTCACCGAACAGCTGAGCATGGTGAAACCGAAAGACGTGGTGATCGCCATCAGCTATTCGCCATACGCCCGCGAGGCGGTGGAACTGGTGGAGTTGGGCGCCAAGCGCGGCGCGCAGCAGATCGCCATCACCGACAGCCAGGTCAGCCCGCTGGCCGCCTTCAGCGACGTCTGTTTCGTGGTGCGCGAAGCGCAGGTGGACGGGTTCCGTTCGCAGGTGGCCTCGATGTGCCTGGCGCAGACGCTGGCGGTCTCGTTGGCGCTGAATAACGCCCGGGACGAGTAAGCGGCACGTCTGACGAAAGCGCCCGAGACAGGCTCGGGCGCGGCGGGATTATTGCAGCAATAAATAACGGTAGAGCACGCTTTCCAGATCCTGCTTCATGCTGATGAAAAGCAGAATCTCCACCGTCTGGCCGTCGTAGTCATAGATGACACGGTATTCGCTGTCGGGATCCAATCGTTCGTGCAACCGCACCCCCATGCCCGCCAGCACGGCGTTGAAGCGGTAGCGGGCGGGATCGTCGGCAATTGCCGCAAGGGACGATAACAGCAGGTTATCCACGAACACCCCGGCTGCGGCGGCCCCTATCGTTCCGCTCTTGTAAGACTCGATGTCTTTCAGGCTCCATTCCGCCGCCGGCGCGACGGTAAAACGTATTTCCTGGGGCATCCTGCACCTGGGCCTATTTCCGCGCGTCACGCAGCCGCTGCAAGGTTTCTTCGGGCGACAGACCGCGCTGATTCTTAATCTCTTGCTTCGCCATCATAGTCAGTTTCAACAACGCATTGGACTGGCGCTCGAGATTGCGTTCCCGAATTTCGGCCTCTCTCTCAGCCGCCGTTTGCACAAATAGCTCAGCGACACCATTTTTTGTGACATAGACCCCGCCTTCAAACAGGTCGGGCGAACCTAATCCTTCGCGCGCCGCTTTTTGGGACATGGTGCTCGTCATGGTTGTTCCTCCTGCGCATAGGCAATCACGCTGTATCACAGCGGTTATTGGGATTCACTCAGTCAGAGAGCGAACGCGTGCCGACAGGTTATCATTTGAGCAAGATGGAGGGCAAATTTAGGGCAAATTTATACCCTGATAAAGAGAAGGCCCGGCAAGCCGGGCCTCAAGCGCTTATTGCGCGGCGGGGTAACCTTCGCCGTTAATCCAGGCGTGGTCTTTTTCCCAGGTGAACTTCCACTGCCGCACCGGCCCGGCCATCACGTTGAGATAATAGTTGTCGTAGCCCGCCAGGGTCGCCACCGGGTGATAACCGCGCGGCACTTTCACCACGTCGCGATTGTAGACCGGCATGCACTCGTCGAGCGTGCGATCGTCGGTATAGACGCGCTGCATGCAGAATCCCTGCTCCGGCTGAATGCGGTGATAGTAGGTCTCTTCCAGATAGGTTTCGTCCGGCGAGTCTTCCCGATCGTGCTTGTGGCTCGGGTAGGAGCTGGTGTTGCCCTCGTCGGTATACACTTCCACCACCAGCAGGCTGTCGGCCGGCTCGCTGTCCGGCAGAATGTTGTGCACCAACCGCTGGTTACGCCCCTTGCCGCGCCGCTCCACGCCGATATCCGCCGGCGTAATCAGCCGTGAAGGCAGGTGGCCGCCGCCGGGGGCACTGCACACCGCCAGCTCCAGCTCGGTCTCCGCCCGCACCTCGATGCGATCGTGGTGCGGCACATACACCGCATAAGGCGGCGTGCGTTCGAACGGGCTCATGCGCTTACCGATATGCGGGTATTCGGCGCGCAGCGTGGCCACGGAGGCGATACCGGCGACCAGCACCAGACACAGCTCGTTGTCGCCGCATTCCAACTGCAGCGACTGCCCGGCGGCCAAGCGGTAAACGTCAAAGCCGACATAGCGCCAACCGGCATTTTCCGGCGTCACGTGCTGGATACGCCCCTCGGCGTTCGGCGTCTGACATTTGGCAAGCAGTGAAGACATCTCGATTCTCCTGTTAACACCCCGTGCAAAGGCCGCTGCCCCAAAGGAACAACGGCCCGCTCATACTCTGCGATCGCTTAACCCAGCGTTGGCATGCTGAATTCGGACACCGTCTGCTGCCCGGCCGGCCAGCGCGCGGTGGCGGTCTTCATACGCGTGTAGAAGCGCACGCCGTCGGTGCCGTGCACGTTCAGCGCACCGAACACCGAGCGCTTCCAGCCGCCGAAGCTGTGGAACGCCATCGGCACCGGCACCGGCACGTTGACGCCGACCATCCCGGCCTGCACTTCTTGCACGAACTGGCGCGCATAGTGGCCGCTGCCGGTAAAGATGGCGCTGCCGTTGCCGAATTCGTGGCCGTTGACCGTGTCGATGGCGGTGCGGTAGTCCGGCACCCGCACGATGCCCAGCACCGGCCCGAAGATCTCTTCGCGGTAAATGCGCATGTTCGGTTTCACGTGATCGAACAGCGTGCCGCCGACGTAGTAGCCTTCAGGATAGCCCGGCACCTGATAATTGCGGCCGTCGGCCACCAGGGTCGCGCCTTCTTCCACCCCCAGATCGATGTAGCCCAGCACCTTCTTCTGGTGGGCGGACGACACCAGCGGCCCCATTTCATTCTCTTCGCCGCCCTGCTGCAAGCCAGGGCCGACGCGCAGCTGCGCGATCAGCGGCTTCAGTTTGGCGATCAGCTTGTCGGCGGTATCATCGCCGACCACGACGGCGATCGGCAACGCCATGCAGCGTTCTCCGGCGGAGCCGAACGCGCCGCCCATCAACGCGTTGACCGTGGCGTCCAGATCGGCGTCCGGCATGACGATCGCCTGGTTTTTCGCCGCGCCGAAGGCCTGTACTCGCTTGCCGTGCGCGCTGGCGGTGGTGTAGATATGTTCCGCCACGGTGGAGGAGCCGACGAAGCTCACCGCCTGAATGCGCGGATCGGTGCACAGCTGCGCCGCGTCTTCATTGGCGCAGTGCACCACGTTGAACACGCCGTCCGGCAGGCCGGCTTCTTTCAGCAGCTCCGCCAGGCGTACCGAGGCCGAAGGCACCAGCGCCGGCGGCTTGAGGATAAAGGTATTGCCGCAGGCCAGCGCGATAGGGAACATCCACATCGGCACCATTGCCGGGAAGTTGAACGGGGTGATGCCCGCCACCACGCCCAGCGGCTGCATCAGCGAGAAGCTGTCGACGCCGCTGCCGACGTCCGCCGAATACTCGCCCTTGATCAGATGCGGGATGCCGCAGGCGAATTCGACCACTTCCATGCCGCGCGTCAGTTCGCCCAGCGCATCCGAATACACTTTGCCGTGCTCGCTGACGATAAGCTCGGCCAGCTCGTCGCGGTGCTGTTCCAGCAACGCCTTGAAATTGAACATGATGCGCGCGCGACGCAGCGGCGTGGTGCGCGACCAGTCGGCGAACGCCCGATGGGCCACGTCGATGGCCTGTTTGACTTCGGCGGCGGTGCTCTGCGTGACGCGCCGCTCAACCTGCCCGCTGGCCGGGTTATGCACGTCGACGGTTTGATTGCTGCTGCTCAGGCACACCTGCCCGTCAATAAAGTTACCCACGGTTTTCATGTCACGCCCTCTTTTCAAGTCCGCTGCCGCCTGGCCACACGCAGGCGGCAGCGGCGTTAATCGTCCCGCTCGCCGCACTCCGTCGGCAAGCCGGCTAAATCCTGACCGGATGCAGCAAACTCTATTTCATTGAAAAAAAAGTTTCAAATAAATTGTTTTGGAAAATTTGTTTTTAGTGCGTGAGGTCGCAATTTTGCGGTGTCGATCGGTCGACGCTTTCATTGTCGTGCCAGGGCAGATACCGCGACGAGAGAGAAACCGTGGGTGATGCACGCTGACTTTGCTACAGAAAATCCGCACTGCGCCTGCCCTGCCGTCGCTATCGCCCAGCGCCGAACTCTCAAAGCGTCCGGGCCACTCGCGACGGTTTTTTTTGAACTGGATCTAAAAATCAATATTCCATTATTCACTAATTATGAAATAAATGTTCTTGTTTGTTCCAGCATTTATCGACGACATCGCCTTGATGACAGGCACGGTTCACACCCTTCCGCTCGCCCTCTTTCCGATAACCCAACCGTGCGGACGGAAGCCAGGATAAAAATCGGAGCAACACATGTCATATCAGCGTAAGCACAATACCGGCTACATCTTGCGAATTTGCGGCATCGCCGCCCTGGGCGGCATTCTGTTCGGCTACGACACCGCCGTGATCTCCGGCGCCATCGAAGCGCTGAAAACCTATTTCAGCCTCAGCCCGGCCGAAACCGGCTGGGCGGTCTCCAACGTGGTGATCGGTTGCGTGGTCGGCGCCTTCGCCGCCGGGCCGCTGGCGGCGCGCTGGGGCCGTAAAAAGGCGCTGATGCTGGCGGCGCTGCTGTTCACCGTGTCCGCCGTCGGCGCGGCATTGGCACCGACCTTCACCTGGTTCGTCATCTACCGCATCATCGGCGGCCTGGCGGTCGGCATCGCCGCCACCGTGTCGCCAATGTACATGTCGGAAGTGTCGCCGAAAGACATGCGCGGGCGGGCGCTCAGCATGCAGCAGTTCGCCATCGTGTTCGGCCAGATCGTGATTTTCTACGTCAACTTCAAAATCGCCAGCCTCGCCAGCGAAGCCTGGCTGGTGGAAATGGGCTGGCGCTGGATGTTCGCCTCGGGCGTGATCCCCTGCATCCTGTTCTGCATCCTGGTGTTCATTATCCCTGAATCGCCGCGCTGGAACGTGATGATGGGCCGCGACGATCAGGCGCTGGCGATGTTGACCAAGGTCTCCAACGCTGCCCACGCGCAGAATCTGCTGAAAGAAATCAAAGACTCGCTGCAGCAGGATCGGCAGCAACAACACCGGAAACTGAATTACGGCGACGTGCGGGTGCGGTTCATCCTGTTCGTCGGCTGCATGATCGCCATGCTGCAACAGGTGACCGGCGTCAACGTGATGATGTACTACGCGCCGGTGGTGTTGAAAACCGTCACCGAAAACGCGCAGGAAGCACTGTTCCAGACCATCTGGATCGGCGTGCTGCAGCTGGTCGGTTCGGTGATCGGCGCCATGCTGATGGATCGCATGGGCCGTATTCCGCTGATGCGTTACGGTACGCTGGGCGCCATCGCCGGCCTGCTGCTCACCTCGTACGCGCTCTACACCCAGGCCACCGGCTATTTCGCGCTGTTCGGCATGCTGTTCTTCATGGTGTTTTATGCGCTGTCCTGGGGCGTCGGCGCCTGGGTGCTGGTGTCGGAGATCTTCCCGAACCGCATGCGCGCGCAGGGGATGAGCATCGCCGTCGGCTGCATGTGGGTCGCCAACTTCGCGGTATCGCAGTCATTCCCGATGATCAACGATCATCCTTACCTGTTCTCGCATTTCCACGGTGCCTTCCCGATGTGGATCTTCGCCGCCTGCTGCCTGTTCAGCTACTGGTTTATCGGCCGTTATATCCCGGAAACCAAAGGCGTCTCACTGGAAAAAATGGAGCAGGTGGTGCTGGCCAAACGCCACCGCCATCCTCTGCCCGACGGCAAGCCGCTGCCGCTGGAAAACGGCAAATCCTGATCTCTCACCCTGACCGCTGGAGTAATGCCTCATGACCATTGCGCTGGACCGCTTCTGCATTAACCGCAAGATCGCGCCGAATCTCGATCTGGACAGTTTTTTCCGCCTGGTGAAACGTTGCGGGCTCAGCAAGGTTGAGCTGCGCAACGACATGCCCAGCGGCAAGGTGACCGACGATCTGAGCGACGCGCAGCTCAACGCGCTTGCCGCACAATACGGCATCGACATCGTCACGATCAACGCCCTTGGCATGTTCAACCGGGTGGACGACCCGGCGGCGCTTCTGCAACGCGCCGAAGCGCTGCTGGCGCAGGCCCAGGCCATCCACAGCCGGGCGCTGGTGCTGTGCCCGCACTGCAGCGCCGATGACCAGCGCAGCGAGCAGCAAAAACGGGATGACACCCTCGCCGCATTGCGGCTGCTGGCGCCGCTGTTTGCCCGCTATGGCGTACAGGGATACGTCGAACCGCTGGGTTTCGGCATCAGTTCGCTGCGATCGTCGCTGCTGACCCAGGCGATCATCCGCGATGCCGGCGCGCCGTACCGCATCGTGCTCGATACTTTCCACCACTATCTGAGCGGCGTGACGCAGGCCGATTTCGACGCCCAAATCCAGGTGGCGCAGATCGGCCTGGTGCATCTGTCCGGCGTGGAAGACGCGCGGGAGAAAGGCGCGTTGAGCGACGAAGAGCGCATCATGCTGAGCGAGGGCGATCGGCTGGAGAGCCGCCGTCAGGTGCAGAACCTGGAACGCCTGGGCTACGCCGGCATCTATGCCTTCGAACCTTTCTCTTCCCAGCTGGACAGCTGGAGTGAGGCGGATATCGAACGGGAAATCCGCCAGAGCATCGCCCTGCTGCAAGGGTAAAAAAAACGGCCTCCGCGGAGGCCGTTTTTCATGGCGTTACTTCAGGTTGCCGACCACCAGCTGGTGACGCTGGTTATAAAACTTACGGTAGGCCAGATAGCAGGCGATTATGGTCGACAGGCTGGCGGTGGAAAGCAGCATGAAGGTCACCATAATCTGGTATTTGATCGCTTTCACCGGATCGATGCCGGCGAAGATCAGCCCGGACATCATGCCCGGCAGGCTGACCAGCCCGACGGTTTTCGCCGAGTCCACGGTCGGGATCAGCGAAGCGCGGATGCTGTCGCGGATCAGCGCCGCCGAAGCGAACTTGGGCGTCGCCCCCAGGCTGAGCATCTCCTGAATCTTCTGCTGCTCGCTTTTGAAACGCTGGCCGAGGTTGGTGTAACACAGCCCCACCGCCACCATGGCGTTGCCGGCGATCATCCCGGAGATCGGGATCACCTGCATCGGCGTAAATTCGATAGACCCGGTCAACACCAGCACCGCCAGCGTCAGCACTGCACCGGTGGTGATGGCGATAAACGACGTCACGAAGGCGTGTTCGACGTACTTGCTGCGTTTCTTGGCGTTGTAGGCTGCGTTAAAGCAGATGAACAGCACCATCAGCACGGTGAGAACGGCGTTATCCAGGTCGAAAATATACTTCAGCACATAGCCGACGATGATCAGTTGCACCACCGCGCGGCAGATGCTCCAGATAATGTCCTTTTCCAGCGCCAGCTTTTCCCGATGGCTGATCAGAATGGCGACCACCACCAGGATCATCGACAAGCCCAAGGATTCGTTGGTGATGTTATGCTGATTCATGCTGTTGCTCCTGTTGCTCGGCGCGGTGCGCGCGCAGGGTGATCACCTCGTCCGCATGCGCTATCTCTTCGGTATCGTGCGTTACCCACAGCACCGCCAGCCGCTGCTCCGCCACCAGCTGATGAACGATTTCGTTGACGTTGCGCTTGTTTTCCTCGTCCAGCGCGCTGGTGATCTCATCGAGTAACAGCACCCGCGGCATAAACTGCAGGTTGCGGATCAGGGACACGCGCTGTTTTTCCCCGCCGGAAAGCTCATTGATGCCTTTAGTCAGCATCGCCTCCGGCAACCCGAAACGCGCCAAATCGGCCTTCATTTTCGCCGTGTCCGGCGACTGTTGGCGGATTTGATAGGGCAGCGCCAGATTGTCGTAAACCGTATTGCCGAACAGCGCCGGCGTCTGGAAACAATAAGAGACCTGCTTGCGGTACGCCTCCGGCGACATCTCGGCGATCGCCCGGCCGTCGAAATAGATATTTCCGCGGGTCGGATCCATTAAGGAAGAGATGATTTTCAGCAGGGTGCTTTTCCCGCAGCCGGAAGGTCCGGTGATCAGCTTGAACTCGCCTTCACCCAGGGTGAAAGAGACCGAGTCCAGGATCACCTGGTTGTCTATTTGATAATGAATATCATCCAATCTCAGTATGTCTTTCTTTTCCTTCATTACGATGCCGGCTCCCTACACCTGTTTCCGTCTGAGCGATAAGTATATGGCCGCAAAAAACATCTTAGCAATGCCTGCGCGGCGGGCGGGGAACGCAAAGGAGGATTGGCGGAGCGGAAAGCCCCGCCAAATGATAAGATTAATTAATGCTTAGCTGTAGGAATAGTCAAAAGCGACCGCCAGGGCCGAATCACTCTTTTTTCATCGCTGCCTGTTCGTCGCAGCTGTACCAGCGTAGAGAATTATTGATGCTGCGGTGGGTGCAGCGCACCTTGCCCTCCTTTTCCAACGCCAGCAGCAGGGTGCGGGTGGTATAGATGTTTTCACCGCATTTATCTGCCAGCTCGCGCGTCTTCGGCCACTGCTCCGGCGGGGGATGATGGCCCCCTGACCCTTCCACACGATCCCTGCACAATCCTTGCAACACATTCAGCATCAGCGATTTTCTGCTTTCAAACGTATTCGGCGCCTTGGCCATAGCATTCCTCCTGAGTGGTTACTGCTGAGCACCCCGCTCACGGTTGCACGTCCGCGATGCGCAGGGTGTAAATCATGGTGGCGTTCGGGGGGATCGCCGGCGGGCTGCCCTGCTTGCCGTATGCCAGCGCAGGTGGCACCACCAGGGTGATCGAGCCGTGGCGCTGCAGCTTCTCGATAGCGGCGCGAAACAGCGGCGGATAGCGCGTCAACGGCTGCGAGATCACCGTTCCCGCCAGCTCCATATCTTTGACCACCCGGCCGTCGGGCAAACTCTCGCGCACCACGATGTCCACCCGATCGTCGGTGCCAATCGCGCCGCTGCCGGCATAGTCGACCCGGTAGTAGAAACCGAGCGCATCCTGCTTCACCCCCTCCTGTCGGGCGAAATCGGCCAGGTAGGCCTTGCCGTCCGCAGGGGGAGTCTGCGCCTGCTGCAAACGCTGCTGCGCCGTGCGCAGCGCGCTGTCGATGGCGGCGTCATCCAACCGCAACCGACCGGCCAGGGTATCGGCGATGCCCGCCAGCAAAAGCTGCCTGTCCGCCTCCAGCCCTGCCCGTTGGTTCTCCTGCTGCAGATGCAAAATGTCGCGCCCCAGCGATACGCCGGCGGCATAGGCCTGCTTGTCCGCATCGCTGGCCAGCGGTGGCGCTTGCGCCGCCTGCCGCCGTTCTGTCAGCAAGGTTTCTATCCGCTGCCGTTGCTGCGCCAGCTGCGCGATCAAACTTGCGCTGCGCTGTTCGGCTCGCGTCAGCGAGGCGACCAGCACGCCCACCTCAGGCACCGGCGCAATGGCCTGCTTCACCCCTTTCAACGCATTGATAAGCGGCCGAATATCGACGCCAACCTGCTCCCTTTTCGGCGCCGCAGCGGCCTGAGCCGCCGCCAACTGCAACTCCAACTGACGGATTTTCTCCGCCTGCTGTTGCAAAGAGTGCGTCAGTGCAGTTAAACGAGCGCCATCTGCGCCTGCGACGGCGGCCGGTTTAGCAGCCGGTACGGGCGCCGATTTGCGCTCGGCATCGTCCCTGGGCGCGGCCGGCGGCGCCTGCCGCTGTTCGGCAAACTTCAACAGGGCAGGAATGCCGTCGTCATCGGCGCAAACGGTCCCGCTCACCGCCAACAGCAGGATCCCTATCCCCCATCCTTGCGCACTGCGCTTCACGGCTACAGATTCTCGACCCGGTCAGACAGATCGGACATCAGCTCATGTTCGACGTCGGCGCAGAATTTCTCGGTTTTATATTGATAAAGCGCATCAATAGCTTTGCGGGTGCTTTCATCTACGTTGCCGCGCACCCCGGCATATCCGGAGGCGTTGGAAAGCAGGCCGTTAAAATAGGCGATGCGTTTTTGATAGCTTTGCGGATTAATATTCTTTAAGGAATTAACCCGTTGCTGACAAAGCGCGATGCGCTGTTCATCAGATTTATCATTAGGATTGTTCTGTGAAAGTTTTTTCACGGAATTCAGGTTTGTCTTGCTACCGCCTGCACAGCCAGAAAGCGCCATAACAGAAAACAAAAATATGGCCAAACCCACCGCGCGGCGTCCGCCGCAAGCATTAATCATCGTTATCATTCCGTTTATAATCCTTTAATTGTCACGCAAGTCATCATTATGTAGCGAACGGCAGCAACGCATGCCTTAATTTGATTAATCAAAATGGGTTAGGCAGCGAAAAATCCCTATCACGCAATGCGATAGAATAATTCACTACCGGTGCAATTGTTATTTAATTGTTAACCAATTAGGTCTAAACGCTGGCTAAACGCGAATAAGAAACCCCACTCCCTCATGCACAAACAACCATGAAATAGCAATAAAAACAATAAATTATGTTTTATATTTTGTTTCAGTAAGGAAATTCAGCCTCTGCTGCCTAAGGGCGATATTAGCAAAACAATATTGTGAATTGTAGGTGCCACCCTATTTCCCCCGATCTAATATCTCGCATATCGTTATTTATATAGTGATTTATACTGGATAATATTTGTATACGATCTATTGATTTTAAAGCAAATATATTTCTTTTTCCTTTTGGTTTTATATTCTGAATTTGACTTAATTTAATAAAATCTATTTCCAAGCAATACTATTATTTGCAAGAATATTCCCAGCAACACGTCACACTTAAAACTCGTATTTTATTTACCAAGAAATCCATTGCTGATTTCCAAAATCTCGTTATTTCTCATAAATAACGGATGTTGGCGTATTGCCCAGAGCAAAAGGATCTGGCTCCAGCCGTACGGCCGGCGACATGGCGTTGCCGCCGCTGCGGGGGATTTAGATGTGCTGTTCTTTTTATTTAAAAACTCTCTACAGGAACTTGAGAAATGAAACTGAATAAATTAATGCTGGCAACCGTGATTGCTTTCGCTTCCGCATCTGTTGCTCATGCCGCATCTAATCAGGGCAGCGGTAAAGTCACCTTTACCGGCGAAATTATCGATGCGCCATGCAGCGTCGCACCGGAATCCGTTGACCAAACCGTGCCAATGGGCCAGATCAGCAGCCGCATCCTGGCCAACCAGGGTAAATCCAGCATGCAGCCTTTCAACATCGAACTGAAAGATTGCTCCATCTCCACCATGAAAAACGTCAAAGTGACCTTTACCGGCACGCCTGATCCGGTCAACAACAAATTGCTGGCTCTGAGCGGCACGGCAACCGGCGCCGGCATCGTGATCTACGACAACCTGCACTCCAAAGAAGTGGAACTGGGCACGGCGACCGACGGTCAGGGCCTGAACGACGGCGACAACTCGCTGAAATTCGCCGCTTACCTGCAGGGCAGCAGCGCCTCCGCCGCCGTGGTGCCGGGCGACTTCACCAGCGTGGCGAACTTCACCCTGGCTTACCTGTAATACCCCACAGGGGATGCCGCAGGGCATCCCCCGCTTTATTGCATGCCGACGAGAGCGGCAAGGGAACAGGGAAAGACAGGGAAAGACAGGGAGACGCCAGCATGACTATCCGCCTTTGCGGTCTGTTGCTCATCGCGCTCAGCGTAGGCAACGCGGCGGCAGCGAAAAATCAGGGCCACGGCAAAGTCAGCCTGGGCGGCACCATCGTCGAAACACCGTGCGGCATCGCCAGCGACAGCCTGGATCAAACCGTCGATTTCGGTCTGATTTCCATGACCGACGCCTCACAGGACGGGCAATCGGTGCTGATCGGCAGCCGTCGCCATTTCACGATCAAACTGGTGAATTGCGAACTGGCCAGCCAGGTGAAGCCCGACTTTATCTATCGCGCGGCCAACGTCACGTTCGACGGCACCGCCGACAGCCGAGATCCTTCCCTGTTGGGCGTGTATGGCGAGGCGCAAGGCGTGGCTATCGAGCTGTTGACCGATGCCGGCGCCCCGATCCCGCTCGGCAGCACGACGGCGGATTACCAGATCGTCGCCGGCGACAACACGCTGCGTTTCGGCGCGCAGCTGCGCATACATCCCGATAAGGCGCGGGCGGGCGGCTTCAGCTCTCTGGCCAAATTCACCCTGTCTTATCTCTAGCGCCGGCGGGCGCTGCACAGCATTACGTATTCAGGTCGTACGGATGACCTGCTATTGGGCGCGGACTTGCCATGAGTGATTATGTTATGACGTCATTACTGACACGGAAACACCTACCTCTCCTCGTCATTCTGTCTTTCCTCTGGGTGCGTCCGGCATTTTCCGCCACGGAATTCAATACCGACGTCCTGGATATCGGCGAGCGCAGCAAAGTGGATCTTTCGCGCTTCTCCGACGCCGACTACGTCATGCCCGGCGCTTATTTGCTGGATATCAAGATCAACCAGAAAACGCTGCCTCAGCGCAGCATTCAGTATTTACCGTCACCAGATAACAAGAGCGGCAGCCAGGTGTGCCTGCCGCCCGACCTGGTGGAAAAAATGGCGTTGAAGGAAGAGGCGGCCAAGAAAGTCACCCTGTGGCACGACAACCAGTGCGCCGACATTCGCGCGATCAAAGGTGCGACCGTCTCCGATCGCATCGGCGGCGGCGTGCTGGCGATCACCATCCCGCAGGCATGGATGAAATACTCCGATCCCGACTGGACGCCGCCCGAACAGTGGGATGACGGCATTCCCGGCCTGCTGCTGGATTACAACGTCAGCGGTCAGCTAGGCAAGCAGAGCCATAACAACAACACCGCCCAGAACCTGAGCAGCTACGGCACCTTGGGCGCCAACCTGGGCGCCTGGCGCCTGCGCGCGGACTTCCAGTCCAATTACAACCAGCAGGCCGGCGATCGCAGCACCGGTTTCGACTGGAACCAGATCTACGCCTACCGCGCGCTGCCGATGCAGGCCGCCAAGCTGACGGTGGGCGAGATCTATCTCGACTCCGGGGTGTTCGACGCCTATCGCTTCACCGGCCTCAACCTGGCCAGCGACGAGCGCATGCTGCCGCCTAATCTGCAGGGCTATGCGCCGGAAGTGCGCGGCATCGCCAAGAGCAACGCCAAGATCACCGTCTCGCAGGAAGGCCGCACGCTGTACGAAACCACCGTGCCCGCCGGGCCGTTCGCCATTCAAGATCTCAACAGCTCGGTACGCGGCAAGCTGGACGTCAAAGTGGAAGAGCAGGACGGCACCGTCTCGACCTTCCAGGTGGACACCGCCACCATTCCGTACCTGACCCGGCCGGGCTACGTACGCTACAACGTGGCGCTGGGCAAGACCTCGGCCTACGACCACCGCACTCAGGGGCCGCTGTTTTCCGCCAGCGACTTCTCCTGGGGGTTAAGCAACGCCTGGTCGCTGTATGGCGGCGCGCTGCTCGGCGGCGACTATAACGCCTGGGCGCTCGGCCTCGGCCGCGATCTGAACGTGTTCGGCGCCATGTCGCTGGACGTCACCCAGTCGATCGCCCGTCTGCCCGGCGAGCCGACCGCCAGCGGCATGTCGTTCAAGCTCAACTACGCCAAACGCTTCGACGAGCTGAACAGCCAGATCACCTTCGCCGGCTACCGCTTCTCGCAGCGCAAGTTCATGAACATGTCGCAATATCTGCAGGAGCGCTACGGCGATTACGACAAGAATTACAACGGCCGACAGAAAGAGCTGTACACCATCACCGCCAGCAAAACCTTTATGGCGGAAGACACCGCCAAGGCGATCACCGCCTACCTGACCTACTCGCACCAGACCTATTGGGACGCGCGAACTCAGGATCGTTACGGCCTGTCGGCCAGCAAGCTGTTCAGCATCGGCGATATCAGCAACATCACCGCCTCGCTGTCGGCTTACCGCACCTATTACCAGGGCCGCACCGACGATAGCGTGATGCTCAACTTCACCGTGCCGATCGGCGATCGCCGCCGTGTCGGCTATGCGCTGCAAACCAACAATGGCGATGTCACGCAGACCGCGTCGTACAACGACTACAGCGATCCGGACAATACCTGGCAGGTCAGCGGCGGCTTTAATCAGTCCGGCAAATCGCTGGCGCGCGGGTACTACACCCACAACGCCTCGTTCGGCTCGCTGAACGCCAGCGCCTCTTATCAGCAGGACAGCTACTCGTCGATCGGCGGTTCGTTCCGCGGCGGCCTCACCGCTACCCGGTACGGCATCGCGGCGCACCAGAACTCAAGCAACGGCGGCAGCCGCATGATGCTCGACACCGACGGCATCGCCGGCGTGCCGATCAACAACGGCCGCGCCTACAGCAACCGTTTCGGGCTGGCGGTGATTTCCGACATCACCAGCTACTACAACACCGACACCCGCATCGACGTCAACAAGCTGGCGGACGACGTCGAGGCCACCCGCGCAGTGGTGCAAGGCACGCTGACCGAAGGCGCCATCGGCTACCGCCACTTCGAGGTGGTGAAAGGCAGCAAGCTGCTGGCCACCATTCGCCTTGCGGACGGCAGCGAACCGCCGTTCGGCGCCGCGGTGCTGAGCGAGAAAGGCCGCGAGGTCGCGGTGGTCAACGACGGCGGCTCGGTCTACCTGACCGGCGTACAGCCGGAGGAAAAACTGGACGTCGCCTGGGAAGGCCAACGCCGTTGCCGCATCGTGATCCCGGGCGCCGCCAAGCCGCTGGACCAGCTGCTGCTGCCGTGCGCCACCCTGTAATCCGTAACGCTGAGAAATGATGACATGAACAAACACCCGATAACGCTACTGACCGCCGCCGGCCTGGCCTTGAGCGCCGTACTGCCCACCGCCGACGCGGCGATATCGCTGGATCGCACGCGCGCCGTCTATGTGAGCGACGCCAAATCGATCAGCCTGAATATCGTCAACGAAAACAAAGAGCTGCCCTTCCTGGCGCAGTCCTGGCTGGAGAACGAGCAGCACCAGAAAATCACCTCGCCGCTGGTGGTACTGCCACCGTTGCAGCGCGTGGAGCCGAGCGAGCGCAGTGTGGTGCGCATCACTAAAACGCCGGAGGCGGATCGCCTGCCGCAGGATCGCGAGTCGGTGTTCTACTTCAACCTGCGCGAGATCCCGCCGAAAAGCACCAAAACCAACGTGATGCAGCTGGCGCTGCAAACGCAGATCAAGCTGTTCTACCGGCCGAAGGCGATTGTCGCGCCCAAGGGTGAAGTGTGGCAGGAAAAGCTGGTGTTCCGTAAAAGCGGCGGCGCCATCACCGTCGACAACCCGACGCCGTTTTACATCACCCTGACCGGCATGACGCGGCAAACGCAAAAACAGGGCGGCGGCGCGATTGGCGGTTTTCAACCGCTGATGCTGAAGCCGAAATCCAGCGAAAACCTCAAGCTGCACGACACCGGCATGAACAGCTTCGTCATCACCTACATCAACGACTACGGCGGCCACCCCGAGCTGCGCTTCGCCTGCAACGGCAGCGTTTGCACCGCCGTGCCCGAGAAAAAATAAGGAGGTCCAGCATGGCTGAATTCACCGATCGACTGCGTCCGCTGCTGTTCGGCGCGCTGCTGTGCGGCGGCAGCGCGCTGGCGGCAACGCCGCTGGGCGTGATCGAAGGCACGACCGGCACCGTCAGCTTTCACGGCGGCCTGCTCAGCTCTCCCTGCAGCCTGACGCCGGATAGCCGGGATCAGGCCGTCGATCTGGGCGACGTCAGCGCACGCGACTTCCGAAACACCGGCGATCGCAGTGCGCCGGTGCGTTTTCGCCTCTCGTTCCGCAACTGCCTGCTGGGCGCGCGAGCGCTGGCGGATAACCCGGCCGGCCCGCGCAACGGCGACGCCGGCCGCCTCTACCTGCAGGGTGAGCAGGCCGCCACGCTGGTGTTCCTCGGCGAAAGCGACGTCAACAATCCGTCGCTGCTGAAGCTGAACGGCGGCGTGCAAGGCATCGGCCTGCGGCTGCAAGATCAGCAGGGCCGCGCGCTGGAACTGAATCAGCGCAGCCGCCCCTACATTCTGCAGCCCGGCAGCAACACCCTGTGGTTCAGCGCCAGCGTGGAATCCACCCAGCGGGCGGTGATGGCGGCCGGGTTCGCCGCCGTGGCGCATATTCAGGTGATTTACCTGTGAGGTTCGAGAACGCAATGAAAACTCAACTGACCAAACTCTGCCTGCCGCTGGCGATCGCGCTGGCGGCCCCCGCCGCCTGGGCCAACGGCTATGTCACGCCGGACGGCGGGCCGAAACAGTTCTATATCGACCTCAATCAAAGCAACATCACCAACCAGGTGGGGTTCACCAAACTGTTTCCTTATGATCTCGGCGGAACCTATACCGGCAAGGTGTATTGCGATACCCCTATCCCCACCAGCCCACACTTTTACAAGTCGGATTCAGCCTTGCCTCCTTCCGACTACGGCAACGGCTATTTAAAGCTGAATGACTTTCTGGATTTAAAGGCCGAGGTGTGGATCGCCGGCAACAAGAACGCCTACGTCACCGTGCCCTTTTACAACGAATCGAATTTGCTGAGCCAACACAGCTGCCGCCCACCGTACCTGCAGGTCAACAACTACGGCAGCGGCTCCAAAGGCAAGATCACCTTCCGGGTGCGCAAGAAGATCATCAACGGCGTCGAGATTAACGATCGGCAGATCATCGAGATGTACGGCCGTCTCGGCTCGACCGACGGCGGCTTCGGCCCTAATCCGATGGCGCAGGTGTTTATCCAGTCCGCGATCCTTTATGTGCCGGATAAATGCGTGGTGAACGAAGGCCAGCTGATCAACGTGGAGTTCGGCGAGATCGGCGGCAGCGATCTCAACGGCTCGAACTACCCGCAAAGCATCCCAGTGCGTTTCCAGTGCGAGGGCGGCAGCTTCGAGGACGGCACGCTGAACATCAAGCTGGCGGTGTCGGGTACGGCGGCCTCCTTCAGCAACGAGGTGTTCAAAACCGACAAGAACGATCTCGGCATCCGGCTGACCCACAACGGCCAGCTGGTCATCCCGAATGAGTTTTATCCGGTGCCGAACATCGGCAACGGCGGTTCCTGGAACCTGGTGGCGGCGCCGTTCGCCAACGGCGGCGCGGAGATCGGTGAAGGGGAATTCAACGCGTCGGCCACCATCGTGGCGGCATTCCAGTAACCGAGGGAGGAACGAAAAAATGCGTCTACGCGCTTTAACGCTGCTGGTCTGCGCGCCCTGGTGGGTTGCCGTCATGCCGGCAGCGGCGAACACCGAGCTTATCGGCGCGCCGGTGCAGTTCCACGGTACCGTGGTGAGCCGCCCGTGCAATATCGAACCGCAGTCCGCCGATCAACTGGTGGAGATGGGCACGGTGATCGTCAAAACCCTGTACCGCTACGGCCATACTACGCCGGTGCCGTTCAGCATCAAGCTGACCGACTGCAAGACCACGGTGTTCAAATCCGTCAGCGTGACCTTCAGCGGCACCGAAGACGGAGAACTGCCGGGCAAGCTGGCGATCAACAACGGCGCGAACGGCGCCGCCATCGCCCTGTTCGATCATCAGGGCGCGGACATCGATTTGAACAAGGCCACCAGCGCCGTCGCACTGCAAAACGGCCCCAACAGCCTGAACTTCACCGCCTATGTGCAGGGGAGGCCCAGCGCGATTCAAAACCAAAGCATTACCGAAGGCGAATTCACGTCCGTCGCCAATTTTGTGCTGGCGTACCAATAAGCCCCGCACCTTCCCAGGGAAATCAGGAAAACGACCGGCGCGCAATCGCCGGCGATTGGCCGTCACCGTTCGCTCCGGCGCGGCCTTTTAAGGAGGCACCCATGCCAGATATTCGCTTCACGCTGTTCGACAGCGATAACTTCTACCAGCAGGGGCTGCGTCTGCTGCTGCAGGACTATCTGCACTCCCTGAACGAATGCCATCGCCTGTACCCGCAGTTCTCGCCGCTGGCGCTGCAGGCATTGGATAACATCGAAATCGTGCTTCGCACGCCGGAAGAGCGCTGGGGCTGCGCCAGCTGCTATCAAAGCCCCTACGGCACCCCGCGCCAACGGCAGCTGACCCTGCTGATCCTCGACGACGCGACCCAGCAACAGGTAAAAAATTCACCGCCGCTGTTCAGCATTCATCGGCGCGATTCGGCCTACGCCATCCGCCTCAAGCTGCAGATGGCGTTGGAAAAGTTCATCCAGCACCCGTGGGTGGCGCTGCACGCCGCCGGCACGTGGAAATGCCAGGCTTGCCGCATCGCCGCGCTCAGCCACTGCGAGAAAAAGGTGCTGGGTTTGATGAGCAGCGGCATGTCCGCCTGCAGCATCGCCGGCCTGCTGCAACGCAGCCAGAAAACCATCAGCGCCCATAAACGCTCGGCGATGCGCAAGCTGAACGTGCGTAAAAACAGCGAGTTGAATAAGGTGTTGCTGAATCAGCGGGGTTTGGGTTGAGGGCGATAACACACCATTATGCGCCAGATTGCCGAAACATCGCCGCCAACATATCGACAAGCAGCGCCGCATAATGGCCGGCGGGGTCGAGATCGGGATCGAATACCGTCACCGTCATGCCGCAGCACAGCGGATTTTGCAGCAGACGCGCGCCGATATTCTCCAGCCATTGCCGATCGATGCCGGGTGACCCCGGCGAATCGACCGCTGGCATCACTGTTTGGTCGAGCACGTCCACGTCGAAATGCAGCCAGAAACGCCACTGCGGCTGCGCGGCCAATACCCGCTCGATACGCCGGACAATTTCCGCCTCGCCGATCTGATGGGCGGTAAAAACGTCGATGCGCTCGATCGCCGTCTGCGCAATATCCGGCCAGGCGAAGTCTGCATCCCGGTTTTCGCGCTCCCCCAGCTGCACAATTTGCCGTTCCGGCACCAGCGGCGGCGCGATGCCGGGCCAGGTCGTCAGCAGGGGCTCGCCGCGGCCGCTCGCCAGCGCCAAATCCATCCCTGCCGCCGCACCCAGCATCTGTGCGGTATCGTAGTTGCCGGGGTGGCGAAAGTCGCTGTGACCATCGATATGCACCAGCGACAGTGGCCCCGCCCGGCGCGCCCCGGCCAGCGCCCCCAACAGGATCGAACAGTCGCCGCCGACAACCAACGGAAAGTCTCCTTGCCCCTGCACAGCAGCAACCGCCTCCGCCAACTGTAGATTGAAGGCGCGGATAGCATGCCCATTGCGAATGCGAGTGCCGGGCTGCGCCAGCGGCGAATAAGGCCGTTGCGGCAAGGTGCTGACCGCGCTCGCCGCCAGCCTTTCCACCAGCCGCTGCGCCATCAGCGCCTGCGGCGCCCGCCAGACGCCGGGCACATGGCCGGGCCGCAACGGCCGCAGGCCCAGATTGCTCGGTGCAAGAATGAGGTGCATACGCGCGATCTCCGTGCAAAAAACGTCGTCGTAGCCAAAAGCATAAGCGCCGCAGCGCCGAGCGCGCGTTCTTTTTTCAATCTTGCATGGCGCATAGCGCACAGGGCAAAAGCGGTTTACTCTGAATGTCTATTTTTACACCGTAAAGCGAACCGGAATTCATGCCCAGAACAGCCAAAGTCGTTGACGTTCCCGCCCTCGGCGAGCTCGATCGCCAGGCGGGTCAGCTTAGCCACCAGCTGGCGCAGGCTCTGCGTCAGGCCATCCACCGCGGCGATCTGAAAGCGGGCGATCTGCTGCCCTCGACGCGCCGGCTGTCGGCGGCGCTGAATCTGGCGCGCGGCACGGTGTTGGAGGCGTTCGCCCAGTTGACGGCGGAAGGTTTTCTCGAACCGCAGCCCGGCTCCGGCACCCGGGTCGCTCACTATCAGGCACCGCGCCGCCTGCCCCACGCCACCGTACAGGCCAGTCCGCCGCCGGCGATGCCGCTTTCTTCACAGGCGCAGCATCTGGCGCGCTTTGCCGCTCAGGCGCGGGCGCTGCCGCCGGTGCCGTTCACCGTCTCGGTGCCGATCGGCGATACCGCGCCCGACGATGTCTGGCGGCGGCTCGGCAACCGCATCCGGGCACGCGGCCCCGGCGCGCCTTCGGGCTATGGCGATCCTCTGGGCGCATTGCCGCTGCGCGAAGCCATCTGCGACTATGTGCGGCGTTCCCGCTCCGTGAACTGCACGCCGCAGCAAATCCTCATTACCTCCGGCACCCAGCAGGGGTTGTATCTGGCCGCGCAGATCCTGCTGGACGCCGGCGACAGCGCCTGGGTGGAAGACCCCGCCTACGCCGGCATTACCGCCATTTTCGACAGCCTGTTTCGCGACCGCCGCATGGTCAGGGTGCCCGTCGCCGACGACGGCATCGACGTCGCCGCGGGCATCCGTCTGGCCGCCGACGCCCGCGCCGCCTTTGTCACGCCGTCGCATCAATATCCGCTGGGCATGCCGATGAGCATGGCGAAAAGAAGCGCCCTGCTGGCCTGGGCCAGAGAGCGGCAGGCCTGGATCGTGGAGGATGATTACGACAGCGAGATGCGCTATGCCGGTCATCCGTTCCCCTCGCTGCAAGGGCTGGCACCCGAACGGACGCTCTATCTCGGCACCTTCAGCAAGGTGCTGTTCCCGTCATTGCGGCTGGGTTACGCCATCGTGCCGCCGCCGCTGGTCGACGCGTTTTGCGGCGCCAGGATCCTGATGGATCGCCATCCGCCCAGCGCAGATCAACACGTGCTGGCCGCCTTTATCGCCGAAGGGTATCTCGACCGGCATATCCGCAAAATGCGCGGCGTCTACGCCGAGAAACGCCGGGTGCTGATCGAGGCGATCAACGCGCATATCCCGGCCGAGTTGGCGATGGTGCAGCCCTGCGATCAGGGCATGCATATGGTGCTGTGGCTGAGGAAAGATCTCGACGACGCACAGATCGCCCTGCGCGCCAACCAAGCCGGGCTGGCGCTGCGGGCGGTATCGCCGATGTATGCACCCGGCAACGGCGAACCGGGGCTGGTGCTGGGGTTGGGCGGTTATGCCGATCGCCAGGTACAACAGGCGGTGGAGCGGCTCGCAGAGGTGATCCGAACATGCGCCCGCAACGGTGCCTAGCGGGAAAAACGTTTGGCGCCGAACACGCAAACTACCACGCCGGCCATCACGGCGATCATCATCGGCTGAACGGTCTCATGCAGCAGCCAGCCCGCCAGCGCCAGGCCGAAAAACGGCTGCAGCAGCTGCAGCTGGCCAACCGCGGCGATGCCGCCCTGCGCCAGGCCGCGATACCAGAAGATAAACCCGATCCACATGCTGAACACCGAGACATAAACCAACGACAGCCACGCCTTGCCGCTGACCACGGGCCATCCGGCCGGCGCCGCTAGCCAGGCGGCCGCCAGCGTCAACGGCAACGCCACCACCAGCGCCCAGGAGATCACCTGCCAGCCGCCGATCCGGCGCGACAGCACCGCACCCTCGGCATAACCCAGGCCGCACAGCAGCACCGCCCCGACCATCAGCGCATCCCCCAGCCAGGAGCCGCCGCTCCCCTGGCTCAGTGCGAAGGCCCCCACCAGCGCGGCGCCGACGCCCGAAAACGCCCAAAAAGCGGGCTTGGGCCGCTCTCCGCCGCGCAAAACGCCAAAACCGGCGGTCGCCAGCGGCAGCAGGCCGATATACACCAGCGAGTGCGCCGAGGTGGTGTGCTGCAGCGCCAGCGCCGTCAGCAGCGGAAAACCGATGACCACGCCGAGCGCCACAAACAGCAGCGGCGCTAAATCGGCCCGCGTCGGCCGCGCCTGGCGGGTAAGCAGCAGTGCGCACAGGGCCAGCAAGGCGGCGATCGCCGCCCTGACCGCGGTCAAAAACAGCGGATCGAGCTCCAGCACTGCCACCCGGGTGGCGGGCAACGAGCCGCTGAAGATAATCATGCCGATGAAGCCGTTCATCCAGCCCTGAGCCGAATGCCCGGCGGCGGGATGAGCGGTAGAGGTAACCACAAGAGTTTTTTCAGACTGGCTGTCCATGATGCGAACGCTCCGCACGCCTGAGGCATACCGAAATCGGCAACCCGCGAGGCGATGCCATAAGTGAAAGAGAACATCGTTCCCCAGCGCAGCTTGCCGGGGCTGCGTTCTATTTTTCAGATAAAGCGGTTCAGAGACAGGTCCAGATAGCGAGATTATCGCTGTACCGGTTAGCAAAGCGCGGCGCTAACGCCAAAGAAGGGCGTTTTTCGGGCTGTCCTTGGCCGTTTGGCGGCGCAGTCGGCGCGGTATCATGGACTTTTATGCGTTTTTGTAGAACAGGACAAGGTGCGGCGCCGTGGTGAAACCCTTCTTACGCAGTGGCAGTTTGGATGATGTGCTGGCTTTAGGCGAGAACGGGCAACCGGTCTACGCCTGCGCGCAGCAGCTGCGGGAAACCCTGCGCCTTCGCCGGCAGCAGCAGGCCGCCGACTGCCTGGCGATCCCGCAGCCGAACGAAAGCGGCACCCGCATCGACTGGTATGCACCCTTCCCCGGCAAGGTCACCTCCTGGCTGGCGGCGAGCGATGCCCAGCGAGCGCAGGCGGTGCGCCACCTGGAACACTGCCTGACGACCTTCCGCAGCCTGACGGAACAAACCCAGGCGACCGATCACCCCAGCCACCGCCTGTTCGGCGCGCTGCTGGCCAAAGCGATGCATATCCCCGATCCCAACCACGTCTATCTGGTGGACGACCGGCCGGTGCTGACCTTTTGGGGCTTTATCAAACCGCAGGCGCAGAGCCCGGACGATCCTTTGGCCTGCCTGCGGCCTGCCGAAACGGAAGTGGAAAAACCGGCGCCGATCGCCGCCGCCCCGCGCAAGCCGGCCATGGCCGAGCCGGTAACACCGGCTCCGGTAGCAGAACCTGAACCGGTGCCCACCCCGGCCGAAACCGTCGCGCCCCCGGTAGCCGCACGCCCACGCCGGCGCCGCGCTATCTGGATAGGGTTACCGCTCATGCTGCTACTGGGCGGCGCCTTGGCCGGCTGGCTGGGCCGTTCGCCGACCCCGCCTGCGCCAGAGCCGGCACCGCTGGCCGCAAAACCGCAGCCGGTGTCGCCGGTGAAGGCGGCCGCACCGTTGCCAAAACTGCACTTGCCGCTGGCACACGCGACGCTGATGCCGCCACCACCGGCGCCGGTCCTCCCGCAGCCGGTGGACAAAAACGCTCTGGTGCTGCCACCCGAAGCGGTAAAGGCCGGTTCCACCCGTTTTCTTAACGGCAAATGGCGCGCCACGGTGGCGCTGAAAGATCCGATCACCGGCAAACGCCCCAGCCTGCAATACCGTCTGAACGCGGGCAAGGGCAACGCCATCATCGCCTACGGCGACGGCGTCAGCTGCCGGGTGGCGGTCGAGGCCGGGCTGATGCAGTCCGGCAATCTAGTGATCAACAGCCGAACCAAGGCACGCTGCAGCGACGGCAGCCGCTACCAGATCCCGGAAATCGTCTGCCGCCAGGGCGAGACCGGGGCGGCGGAGTGCACCGGCCGCTACGATGCGGACACCACCTATCCCATGACGTTCAAGCGCGAGAGTAAATGATGCTGGCACCCCTTACGGACTACAAACACGGCATTACGCTGATTCAGGACAGTGGCATCCAGTTTCTGGACTTTGCCCTGACGCCGCTGCTGGACGCCGAGTTTCCCGGCAAATTCGTGCGCAAGACCGCCAGTGGCCCGTTGCTGCGCCTGCAATGGGAGGCCGAGAGCGGCAAATACCAGTTGCCGGCCGAAGGCGGACAGGCCGCCGAGGTGGTACGGCCGGAGTTCAGCTACCCGCTGCAGCAGTCGCTGCGCCTGCTGGATAAGCTCTGGCTGCCGTTGCCGTTCCTGCGCCACACCCCGGCGGGCGTGTTTTTATCAGGCCCGGATAACTGGGCGCGCCTGCAGGTGGTGCAGTTGGATGAGCCGGATCAGGACGGTCATCTGCTGCGCGTGGTGCTGGCCTTCGACACCCGCGCCGCCGCGCCCGCCCAGGAAGCGCTGGCGCCGGGCGAGAGCGATCTCGGCGCCGGCCTTAACTTCGCGCTGGCGCACCGCAATCACGAGCTGGGCGAGTTTCTCGATCTGACCTGGGTGGACGGCTGGCTGCGCGAGGCGTTCAGCCAGCGCGCCGTCGAGCTGGAACAACGCGCCGAGGCGGAGATCAACGCCGGGCTGAAAACCTTCGAGTACCAGGCGCACTACCTCAACCTGCTGCACATGCTCGGCCATCAGCTGGCGGTGCCGCAGATAAAAATGGCGGCTGCGACGCTGCAACAGCCGGCGATCGACGTCGATCTGGTGCTGGACGTCGGCAACTCTCACACCTGCGGCGTATTGGTCGAAGACCATCCGGAAGAGAGCAACGGCCTGAAGCAAACCTATGAGCTGCAGCTGCGATCGCTGTCCGAACCGCATCGCGTCTATAACGAACTGTTCGAGAGTCGGGTGGAGTTTTCTCAGGCCGTCTTCGGCAAGCCGCATTTGTCTTTCCAGAGCGGGCGCGACGACGCCTTCCAATGGCCCTCCATCACCCGGGTCGGCCGCGAAGCCGCGCAATTGGCGCAGCGACGCGAAGGGCATGAAGGCACCACCGGCATCTCCAGCCCGCGCCGCTATCTGTGGGATGAGGAGCGCTATGCGCCCGGCTGGCGCTTCAACGAACGGCACGAACCGATGGCCGCCGCCGCGCCGTTGACCACGCTGATCAACGATGAGGGCATACCGCTGTCCGCCCTGCCGACGGCGCAACGGCTGCCGGTATTCGCCGCCCATTACAGCCGCAGTGCGGTGATGAGCCTGATGTTGAGCGAGCTGTTGGCGCAGGCGCTGATGCAGATCAACAGCATCGCCCAGCGCAGCCGCATGCCGAACGCCGCCGCACCGCGCCGTCTGCGCGCCATCATTCTGACGCTGCCTTCGGCGATGCCAAAGCCGGAGCGCGAACTCTTCCGCCGCCGAATGCAGGAAGCGATCGGGCTGGTGTGGAAAGCCCTCGGCTGGCACCCGCAGGATGCGCCGTTCGACGGCGAACACACCCGCTTCCCGGCGCCGCAGGTGCAGATCGAGTGGGACGAAGCCACCTGCGGCCAGATGGTCTATCTGTACAACGAAACCCAGGTGAACTTCGCCGGCCGCACCGATGCCTTCTTCGCCGCCATGGCGCGGCCCGATCGGCCGCTGGCGCCGGGTGAACAGGCCGGCAAGACATTGCGCATCGCCTCTATCGACATTGGCGGCGGCACCACGGATCTGGCGATTACGCACTACTCGCTCGACGACGGCGTGGGCAGCAACATAAAAATCAATCCGCGCCTGCTGTTCCGCGAGGGCTTTAAGGTCGCCGGCGACGACATCCTGCTGGACATCATTCAGCAGTTTGTCCTGCCCGCCGTACAACAGGCGTTCGAGGCCGCCGGCGTGAGCGCCGCAGCGGCGCTGATGGATAAGCTGTTCGGCAACGAAGGGCGCATGGACGGGCTATCCACCCTGCGCCAACAGGCCGCGCTGCAGATTTTCATGCCCGCCGGGCGCGCGCTGCTCGGTGCCTATGAAGAATACGATCCGCTGGACAGCCGCGCGGAAATCGCCGCCAGCCTCGGCGATCTGCTGCCGCAACGGCCGACGCCGCAGGTGCTGGCGTTTATCAACGGCGAAGTGCAACGCGAAGCCGACAGCGACGCCTTCGATATCCTGCACACGCCGCTGGTGATCCGTCTGGCCGACCTGCACGCCGCCTTCTTGTCCGATCGCATCGGCATCGGCCACTGTCTGCGCCTGCTGGCCGAAGTGGTGGCGCTGTATACCTGCGACGTACTGCTGCTGACCGGCCGCCCGGCGCGCTTCCCCGGCGTACAGGCGCTGCTGCGCCACCTGCAGCCGCTGCCCGCCAGCCGCATTCTGCCGCTTGAGGGCTATCACACCCGCAGCTGGTATCCGTTTAACAAACGCGGCCGCATCGACAATCCCAAATCCACCGCCGCCGTGGGCGCCATGCTGTGCCTGCTGGCGATCGATCTACGGCTGGAAAGCTTTTACTTCAACGTCGGGGATTTCCAGCCCTATTCCACCATTCGCTATCTGGGCATGCTGGACGGCAACAACATGCTGGCGGACGATAACGTCTACTACCGCGACATCGATCTGGATCGCGCCGATTTCGCGCTCGACCCCGCCGGCAGCTTCCAGCTGCGCGGCCCGCTGCGTTTGGGCTTCCGCCAGCTGGACAACGAACGCTGGCCGGCCTCGCCGCTCTATACGCTGACCATCAATGACACCCAGCTGGCGCGCAAGCTGGCCGGCGACGCGGTGATCAGTCTGCGGCTGGCCATCACCGCCAGCGCCGAACAGGGCGCTGAGAGCGTCAAGATCGCGCAGGCGCTGCTGGCCGACGGCAGCCCCGTCCCGGCGCACCACCTGCAACTGAAACTCAATACCCTGGCTGCCAGCGCCTCCGGTGCGACCCACTACTGGATAGACAGCGGGAGCATTTACCCACGATGAACACACAAACCTTCGCCCCAGCGGCCCCGAATAACGCGCTCAGCGCCGGCATTTTGCAGGCGATCGACTGGGTGGACGCCGCACGCCGCCAATCCCCCCGCCTGGAGCGGGAGGCCGATCGCCTGATACAGCGTCTGCGCCGTTGCCATAACCGCGCCGCCCGGTTGGAAAACACCCGGCCTGCGCAGCTCGCCATCGGTTTGTATGGCCACAACGCCGCCGCCAAAAACCATTTACTGGCGGCGCTGGCGCCGGGCGCAAAGCGCTTCAACGCGGACATTTCGCTCGCGGTGCGCTACTGCACGGCGGCCGAAGCGGGCCCCGCCGAGTATCCGATCGCCCTCGCCCTGCTCAATGAAGCGCAGTGGCTGGCCATCACGCTCGACGCCGCGGCGATGAGCGGCTTCCGCCCGGACTGGGACGCCCGCGCGATCGCCGACCATCTGCAGACGCTGGCGCGCCATCGCCAGACGATCGCCGTCGACGGCCTTGACGGCAACGATGTGCTGGCGCTGTGGGACAGCCTGCGCCGCCACGGCGGCAAAGCACAACACACGCTGGACAGGCACTTCTGGCCGCAGGCGGTGACGCTGGCGCCGCAGTTGAGCATCGACGATCGCGCGCGCCTGTTTGCGCCGCTGTGGGGGGAGGAGCCGACGCTGACGGCGCGTTATCGCCAGTTGGCGCACGCGCTGCAGGCCCTCGGCGGCAGCCGGCAGGTTCACGCTCCGCGCCGCGCGCTGGCGCTGCTGACGGCGAGCACCGCGCCGGAAAACGCCGCGTTCGCCGTGCTGACCGAACAAGGCGATGAGCGGGAGGTTGGGCTAAGCGATCTGGCCTGGCTGACCGCTGAAGTGACCACCGCCCTGCCGCCGGCGGCGCAGGCAGGCCTGCCCGCCGACGTAGCCCTGATCGACCTGCCCGGCAGCCGCAGCTGCCCGCAGGCAGAACCGACGCAGCGCCTGCAGCAGGCGAAGCGCGCCCATTTGCTGACCCGCGGTGCGGACGGCCTGCACACCAGCCTGCTGCTGGTGACCGATGCCGCCGCAACGCCGCAGGACGCCGCGCGCATCGGCCAGGCGCTCGCCGGCTGGGTCGACCACACCCAGGGGGAAACCCCGGCGCTGCGCCAGCGCCGCAAGCCCGGTTTAATCTGGGCTATCACGCCGTTCGACCAACGCCAGGAAGGCAAATCACGCCCCGACGACGCCGTTCAGCGCCAGGTCGGCGAACCCGGTGACAGCTGGGCCACGCTGCTGGCGCTGGATGAGCAGGATTGCCGCCGCATGGTGAACTACCTGGCCGCACAGGCGCGCCCGGCCCACAAGCAAGCGCGCTTGCTCGAGCTGCGCGAAGAGTTGCAGCGCGAGCTGACGGAAAGCCTGCTCGGCAACTGGCTCACCGCCGCCGATCCGCACGCGACCCAACAACGCGCCCAACAGCTGCTGCGCGCGCTGCAGGCGCAGGCCGGCCGCCACGGCGAACTGCTGGAACGATTGTTGCCCCAGCGCGATACGCTGCGCCAGCTCTATCAGCAACAGCAGCACGCCGCGCCGACCCCGACGGCGACGCCTTCACCGTTCGGACTGGATATCGATCTGTTCGGCGCACAAGAACCCGCGGCGGCGGGCGGACAACCGGCATCGCCTTTTGCCGCGCGAATCTTCGCAGACTGGATCAATCATCTGCGCGCACTGCCGGACAACCGGCAGCTGTTGGACCTGCTCGGCGTCGACAAACCGCACCTCGAACTGTTGGTCGATGCGCTGATCGGCGCCGCCTGCCGCCTGCAGCTCGATGATGAGCTGCAGCGCGCACTGTGCGCCGGCGGCCTGCCGGAACAAGGGGAAGATCGGCAGATCAGCCAGGCGTTGGCGCTGCTGGGCGACTTCGTCGCCTGGCTCGGCTTCCAGCGGCGCGATGCGGCAACGCGCCCCGAGAGCCGCGTCAACCCCGGCCAGCCGATCTTTACCCCGCCGCCGCAGCCGGCAGTGGACTGGAGCGGCCAGCAGCGGCTCACCCGGCTGGCGCCGACGCCGACCAAAAATACCGCGTTTTATATCTATGACTGGCTGATCGGCCTGCAGACCTTGCTGGCGGAGAATGCGGCGCAGGCGCAGCCCGCGCTGGCAGACGAGCAGCGCGCCGAGCTGGCGGCGATCGTCGCCGCCCTGCGCGCTGTACCGTAGCGGACACAATCCGGGTCGGACACCGCCGCGCAGTTAGTGGCAGGCCGGCCCGGCCGACATCACTTCGCGGAAATGGGTGACCAGCGGGCGCAGGTTGGCCTTGTGCCACACTGCCCACAGCTGCGTGGTGTATTGCATCCAGGGCAGTTCGCGCAGCACCACGCCCTGCGGCGCGTTATGCCGCAAGCTGTGCTGGATCAGCGTCATCCCCAACCCGGCGGCGACCAGCCCCAGCGCGGTCAGCGGCTCGCCCGCTTCCAGTCGAATATCCGGATCGAACCCGGCCTTCACGCAGGCCGCCACGAAGTCGTCGCGCGAATGGGCATCCTCTTTGTGGATCACCGAGATCCAGGCCTGATCGGTGAGATCCGCCGGCTGCAGCTTTTCCCTGTCCGCCAGCGGATGCGTCTGCGGCAGGGCCAGCAGCATGCGATCGTCCAACACCTGCGTATAGTCTAAATCCTGATCGTCGCGATCCGGCGCCGTATTGACCAGCGCTACATCCAGGCTACGCTGCCGCAGCCCTTCCAGCTGCATGGAAGAAGGCTGGCTGTAAAGTACGATGTGCACATCCGGCCGGGAAACCCGCAGCGATCGCAATGCGTTCGACAAGACGCCGGAGTGCATCGCATTTTCGATATAGCCGATGCACAGCCCGCCGTCCTCCCCCCGTCCCAAGCGGCGTCCGAGCGACTCGAGCCGGTTGGCGTGCGTCAATAGCGCGCGGGTTTCGGCCAGAAACGTCTGGCCGTCGGCGGTCAGGCGGATGCGTTGCTGATTGCGCTCAAACAACATCAACCCGAGGCGCTCCTCAAGCTGGGAAATCTGCCGGCTCAGTGGTGACTGGGAAATGTGCAACCGTTCGGCGGCGCGGCCGACGTGCTCTTCTTCCGCCACCGCGACGAAGTATTTCAACTGGCGTAAATCGATCATGTGAGACCTTAAAGGACTTAACTTAGACAAATTATGTCCTATCAAGTCACAACTTGCCACGTTATCTTTAGCCTCGTGACGGGGCAGACGCGGTATGCGCCCCCCAATTTCCCTGAAAAGATAATGTATTGAGGATTCACCATGAGCATCAAAAATATTTTACCCGGCAAGATCGGTTTGGGCGGCGCGCCGCTCGGCAATATGTTCCGCGCCATTCCAGAAGAAGAAGCGCTGGCTACCGTAACCAACGCCTGGGACTTGGGCATCCGCTACTTCGACACCGCACCGCTTTACGGTTCCGGCCTGTCGGAAATTCGCATGGGCGAAGCGCTCTCTCAGTACCCACGCGATGAGTTCGTGCTGAGCACCAAAGTGGGCCGCATCATGCTGGACGAAATGGAAGATCCCGCCGCCCGCGATCTGGGTGAGAAAGGCGGCCTGTTCGAACACGGTTTGAAAAACAAGATCCTGAACGACTACTCGGAAGACGGCACGCTTCGCTCCATTGAACACAGCCTGAAGCGTCTTAAAACCGACCGTCTGGATATCGTCTGGATCCACGACGTCGCTCAGGATTTCTACGGCGACAGCTGGCTGGAACAGTTCAATATCGCCCGTACCGGCGCCTTCCGCGCACTGTCCCGCCTGCGTGACGAAGGCGTGATCAAAGCCTGGGGCCTCGGCGTCAACCGCGTCGAGCCTTGCGAACTGACGCTGGCGCTTGATGAGCCGAAACCGGATGCCTTCCTGCTGGCCGGCCGCTACAGCCTGCTGGATCACGAACGCGCCCTGCAACGCCTGATGCCGGAAGCGCTGGAACAGAATGTCGATATCGTTGTCGGCGGCCCTTACAACTCCGGCGTACTGGCCGGCGGCGAACACTACGAATACCAGAAAGCGTCCCCGGCGGTACTGGCGAAAGTGGCGCAAATCAAAGCGATCGCCGCTCGCTTCCAGGTTGACGTCAAAGCCGCTGCGCTGCAGTTCTCACTGGCTAACCCGGCGGTGGCCGCCGTGATCCCCGGTTCGAGCCGCCCTGGCCGCATGGCCGAAGATCTGGCTGCGCTGGATGCAGTGATCCCGGCTGAGTTCTGGGCGGAGATGCGCCGTCAGAAACTGGTGGCCGACAACGCGCCGCTGCCGATTCGTTAAGTTTTATGGGGCCGCATGGCCCCATTACATCGATTAACTCTATGAGGTACATGATGAAACTGGATCTTTCAGGCAAGGTCGCCGTCGTCAGCGGCTCCACCTCCGGTATCGGTCTCGGCATCGCGCGCGGGCTCGCCAAAACGGGTGCCATCGTGGTGATCGTCGGCCGTCAAAAAACCGGGGTCGATCACGCCATCGCCGACATCAGCGCCAACGTGCCTGGCGCGCAGGTACGCGGCGTGGTCGCCGATCTCGGCACGGAACAAGGGGCAGAGACCCTGTTCGCCGCGGAGCCTAAAGCCGACGTGCTGATCAACAACCTGGGCATTTTCAACGATAAAGACTTCTTTACCGTGCCCGACAGCGAGTGGATGCACTTCTATAACGTCAACGTTCTCTCGGGCGTGCGTCTGGCGCGCCACTACGCGCAGAGCATGACCGAACAGGGCTGGGGACGCATTATTTTCGTGTCGTCCGAATCCGGCGTCGCCATCCCGGCGGACATGATCAACTACGGCGTCACCAAAAGCGCCAACCTGGCGGTGTCTCACGGCCTGGCGAAACGCCTCGCCGGCACCGGCGTGACGGTCAACGCCATCCTGCCAGGGCCAACCTTTACCGAAGGCCTGCAAGAAATGCTGGCGGATGCGGCGGCCAAATCCGGGCGTAGCGCACGCGATCAGGCCGACGAGTTCGTCAAAACCGAACGCCCAAGCTCCATTATTCAGCGCGCGGCAGACGTCGATGAAGTGGCCAACCTTGCCGTTTATCTCGCGTCTCCGCTGTCTTCGGCCACCACCGGTGCGGCGCTGCGCGTTGACGGTGGCGTCGTCGACACCCTGGCAATGTAATTCCGTACCCTAAACCGATATTAAGAGAGAAAGAAAATGGCTAATACATCCGTCTCTATGGACATCCCGGCATCCGCCGACACCGTATGGCAACTGATCGGCGGCTTCGACGCCCTGCCTGACTGGCTGCCGTTCATTCCGAAAAGCGTCGTTTCTGAAGGCGGCCGCGTGCGTACCTTAACCACCGCCGACGGCGGCACCGTCATCGAGCGGCTGGAAGCGTTCGACAACCGTCAACGCAGCTACAGCTACTCCATCATGCAGGCGCCGTTCCCGGTGGTGAATTACCTGTCCACCCTGTCGGTACACGCCACCGACGACGCCAACGTGGCGCGCGTGGAATGGTCGGGCAGCTTCACGCCGGTCAACATCAGCGACGACGAGGCCGTCGCCCTGTTCAGCGGCATCTACCAAGGCGGCCTGGATGCGCTGAGCGGCAACTTCCCGCGCTAACGCCAGCATGCTCAAGCGCTCGCGGCCGATGGTGAAAGCCATTGGCCGTTTTTTGCTTTAGATCTGGAGCAGGATAAATCCGCCAGCGCCGTTTATGCTGTAAAGGAGACTTCCGTTTGAGGAGATGGCCGTGCGCCCTTTCAGCCTGAAGACTATCGACCATGTGGTTCTGCGCGTGCGCGATATGCAGAAAAGCCTGCATTTTTATACCCAGATCGTTGGCTGTGATATCGCCAAACAGCGGCCGGATTTGGGGCTGATGCACCTGCGCGCCGGTGCGGCCATGATCGATCTGGTGGACATTAACGGCGTGCTGGGGAAAAAAGGCGGCACGGCGCCCGATCCTCACCGGCAAAATGTCGATCACGTCTGCCTGCGCATCGATCCTTTCAACGAGGGCGAGCTGTTGGCCTATCTGCGATCGCAGGGGATCGACGTTGATCCCGCCGAATCGCGCTATGGCGCGGAGGGAGACGGCCCGTCCATTTATTTCAGCGATCCGGACGGCAATCGCGTGGAATTGAAGGGGCCGGCGATCGGTTAGGCCCTCTGATTGTCTTCCAGGCCGGACAGCCGCTGGCGATCCGTCACCCGCAGTGACTTGTTTTTAAACTGAATCATGCCGTCCGCCGCGAGCTGCGCCAGTGCGCGGCTCAGTTGCCTGACGGAGATGCCTAATCTGCCCGCCAACAACTCCCGATTTTCGAGCTGAATCTGCACGCCTTCGTCTTTTATTTTAAATAACAGAAACTTTCGCAACTTATATTCTGCCGTTAAGCCGCCGCTCGCATGCAGCAATGAGGCGTTAAGCAGCTTGTCGCTCAGCTGCCGACACATAAAGGTGAGGAAGGCGGGATCGCGCATGGCTCGCTCTCTGATCACCTCGATGGGCAGCGTGAAGATCAGCGCGTCCGTCACCGCCTGAACGCTGCTGAACACCGACCGCTGCGCCTGGGAGAACAGCTCCAGATCGCCGATTACGGAAAAATCCGTTTCAAAGGAAAAGACGATGTGCATGCCGTTCGCGTCGTAATTCTCCACCTGCAGTTTTCCCTGTACGAGCAAATATAGGTGGCTCAAACGATCGCTTTGCGTCACCAGGTGCTCACCGGCCTCGACGCTGACCAGGCGCAAGGCGGCCAGCAACGGGGGCGAAAGCGCCGTTCGCAGATCGTGAGCGTCGATAAACGCTTCTTTTAGCTTGCTGTTACCGACAGTTTTCACGGCGATTCACTCCCGGGGCTTATCCGTTAACGTCTTGCATCCTATCTTTTCGGCTGCGCCCAGCATAGCCGGCGCGCTTCAGAACGAAAAAGGACATCTGGCCTTTTTTGCCTCGGGTCGTCTGGGTATGTTCTCCGCAGACCCCACCCAAGGAGAGTGCCATGCGACATATTCTGATAGACACCGATACCGCTTCCGACGATGCCGTCGCGCTGCTGATGGCGTTGCGCGAATCCGACGTGAAGGTGGAAGCGATCACCACCGTCGCAGGCAACTGCCCACTTGAACAATGCGTCAAAAATGCGCTCATTTGCGTGGAAAAAGCGGGAACCTATGCCCCTCCGGTCTACGCCGGCATGGCGAAACCGCTCTTCCGCACGCGCTATCACTCGCACCATATTCACGGCGAAGACGGCATGGGCGACATGGCCTTGCCGAACCCACAGCTGAGCGCAGAACCCGTTCATGCCGTAGACGCCATCATCGACTGTGCCGCACGGCTCAATGGCGAGCTGGAAATCGTCACCCTCGGGCCGCTGACCAATCTTGCGATGGCGGTGCTGAAGGCGCCCGCGCTGGCCGAACACGTGAAAAGGGTTTATGTCATGGGCGGTTCCGGGCTGACGCCCGGCAATATCACCCCGCTGGCCGAATTTAATTTTTACGCCGACGCCGAAGCCGCGCATCTGGTGCTCACTGCCGGGCTGCCGCTCACCCTTGTCGGCTGGGAGATCGGCATGGGGGAAGCGTTTATCGACCAACGCGATATAGCTCGATTGAATGATCTCAGCGAGCTGGGGCGCTTTGCCGTGCGCTGCAACCGCACGCTGATGGCGTTTAACGCCGGGCGCACCGAGCGTATAGGGTTTGATTTACCCGATCCGACCACCATGGCGGTGGCGCTCTACCCGGACATCGTCGAGACCAGTCTGGAGGCGTATTCTTGGGTAGAATATAAAAGTGAAGGGTCTTACGGCCATTACGTCATCGATTCCACCCACCTGACCGGCAAACCGGCCAATGCGCGCGTAATTACCCGCATTAAACCCGGTCTGTTTAAAGAAAAACTGTTCTCGCTGTTATCTCACCGCGAATGAAATAGGTGGCCGCCATGACTTTCGATCCGAGCAAATTAAACAAGGTGGAATTACACGTCCATTTGGATACCTGTTTAAGCTATCACTATGTAAAGAAGGCCAACCCGCAAATAACCAGAGCGGCATTTAATCGGCAATTTATCGCGCCGAAGCGATGCGCCGATCTGGGGGACTTTTTAAGCAAGATCGCGCCGCAAATAGACCTCTTGCAGACATGCCAGGCGATAACGCTGGCCGTCGATGACTTGTTCGCGCAGCTGGCGGCGGATAACGTCATCTATGCGGAAGTGCGCTTTGCTCCGCTGCTGCATACCCGGATGGGATTAACCGGCGAATCGGTGGTCGAGACGGTGCTCGCCGCGATGCATGACGCCGCGCAAACTTACGGCATCACCGCCGGGCTGATCCTGTGCACGCTGCGGCATTTCGATGCGGCCGCCAGCCTGCAAACCGCCGGGCTCGTGGTTAACTTTCTGGGCCGTGGCGTGGTAGCGCTGGATTTGGCCGCCGACGAGGCGCGTTATCCGCTAACCCACCATGTGGCGGCCTTTCGCGCCGTGCGTGAGGCCGGTGGCAACGTCATCGCCCACGCCGGTGAGGCGAAAGGCGCAGACAGCGTGCGGGAGACGCTGGATCGGCTGCAGGTGTCGCGTATCGGCCACGGCGTCCGGAGCATCGAGGACCCCGCACTCGTCGAGCGTCTGATAGCCACCGGCGTGCTGCTCGAGATCTGCCCCAGTTGTAACCTCACCTGCAATCTGTTCGACAGCATCGACGACCATCCGATAGACCGGCTGAAAAAGTGGGGGGTGCGGCTGAATGTGAATACCGATGCGCGCACCGTCGCCGATACCACGCTGAACAAGGAATATCAGCTGCTGCACGACGCCTTCGGCTGGCGCGATGAAGATTTTAACCGCAGTAACAGGCAGGCGCTGGAGGCGAGTTTTCTCGACGATGACACTAAAATAAAATTAATGAATCAGCTCAATGCCGGGCCAATGTGACCCGGCGCATTTCTAGGTTGAGCGGCGTTTTAACGTTCCTGCGCCGCCAGCGCCTGGGCGCAGGCCCAGGCCGAGCTCCAGGCCCATTGGAAGTTGTAACCGCCCAGCCACCCGGTCACGTCCACCACTTCGCCGATGAAGTAGAGCCCCTGCGCCTTGTGGGCTTCCATCGTCTTGGAGGAAAGTTCGTTGGTGTCGACGCCGCCGAGCGTCACTTCCGCCGTGCGGTAGCCTTCGGTGCCGTTCGGCTGCACGCGCCAGTTCTGCAACAGATCCACCAGCGCCGCCTGCTGCGGGGCATTCAGCTGCTTCAGCGTCGCCTCCGGCAGTTGTCCCAGCATCTGCAAGCATTCCACCAGCCGCTTCGGCAATTGCAGCGCCAGGGTATTTTTCAGGCTTTGGTTCGGGTGTTGCCGCCGTTGTTCATCGAGGAAAGCCGCCAGATCCAGCTCAGGAAGTAAGTTAACGCTCACATACTCACCAGGCTGCCAATAGCTCGACAGCTGCAGCACCGCCGGCCCGGAGAGGCCACGGTGGGTAAACAGGATGCTTTCGCGGAAACTGACGCCGTTCTCGGCGGTGATCACCGCCGGCACCGAGACGCCGGATAGCGTCTGCAAATGCTCCAACAGCGGCTTATGCAGGGTAAAAGGCACCAGCCCGGCGCGAGTCGGCAGCACTTTGAGGCCAAATTGCTCCGCCAGCTTGTAACCGAACGGCGAGGCGCCCAGCCCCGGCATGGATAATCCGCCGCTGGCCACCACAAGTGAGCGAGCACTCACTTTTTCACCATTCAGCGCCAGTTCGTAACCCTGTGCGGTTTTCTCCACGCCCAGCACTTCGCTGCGCAGGCGCATCGTCACCTGGCCCAGCTCGCACTCTTTGACCAGCAGATCCACCACCTGCTGCGCCGAGTCGTCGCAGAACAGCTGCCCCAGCGTTTTTTCATGGTAGGCGATGCCGTAGCGGTTGATCAGATCGATGAAGTCCCACTGGGTATAACGCGCCAGCGCCGACTTGCAGAAATGCGGGTTGTTCGACAGGTAGGCCGCCGGTTCGGCATACATGTTGGTAAAGTTGCAGCGCCCGCCGCCGGACATCAGGATCTTGCGGCCCGGTTTTTTGCCGTTGTCGAGCAGCAACACGCGGCAACCGAGTTGCCCCGCCTGCGCGGCGCAAAACATGCCGGCAGCGCCCGCCCCAATCACTACGACATCAAACTGTTCCACCTGAGCCTCTCTTATCAAAACCACAATCGCGACAAAAGAGCGCCATATTACGCCGTTTCGCCGCCGGTCACCGCCAAATTCACGGCGGCAGATTGTAAAGCCCCGGCGCCGTCAACGCCATAGTAAGAAAATATTACAGAGGTCAGAGGAGAATAACGCGTTGATATTTCATATTTTTGTTATAGACACGCCATCGTTTCGTCATGTCCAAATCAAAAAAACGTCATATTTTCCTTTTCCCCGGCCCCGGTTGTCACTGATAATGCGCGGCGTTCATGTCCACAAACTGGCGTAACGCTTATGCTGCATTTGTTCGCTGGCCTGGATTTCCATACCGGCCTGATGTTAATTCTCGCATTGTTGTTCGTGTTGTTTTATGAAGCCATCAACGGTTTTCATGATACGGCCAATGCGGTCGCTACAGTTATTTATACCCGCGCCATGCGCTCGCAACTTGCGGTCGTGATGGCAGGTTTGTTCAACTTTCTTGGCGTAATGCTCGGCGGTTTGAGTGTTGCTTACGCCATCGTCCACTTGTTGCCTACCGATCTGTTGTTGAACGTCAGTTCAGCACACGGATTAGCCATGGTCTTCTCCATGCTGTTGGCGGCAATCATCTGGAACCTCGGCACCTGGTATTTCGGTCTGCCGGCCTCCAGTTCCCATACGCTGATAGGCGCAATCATCGGTGTCGGTTTAACCAACGCCCTGATGACCCACACTTCGGTGGTGGATGCGCTTAACGTCCCGAAAATGATTGGCATTTTCCTTTCTCTGCTGTTCTCGCCGCTGGTCGGCATGATGGTGGCGGGAGTGATGGTGTTCGCCTTGCGCCGCTATTGGAGTGGCACCAAGAAACGCCAGCGTATCCACATGACCCCTGCGGAACGTGAAAAGGTCGACGGCAAACGCAAGCCGCCGTTCTGGACCCGTATCGCACTGATCCTGTCGGCGATTGGCGTCAGCTTCTCGCACGGCGCCAACGATGGCCAGAAAGGCATCGGCCTAATCATGCTGGTGCTGATCGGCGTGGCGCCGGCCGGCTTCGTGGTCAATATGAATGCAACCGGTTATGACATCACCCGTACGCGTGATGCCGTGACCCACCTGCAGCAATATTACCAGCAGCACGGTGACGCACTGTCGCATGCGGTGTCGTTGACGCCGCTGGTGCCAAGCCCGGATGACGAAGCCGAACCTAACAAGCCGGCCGAGTTCCACTGCGACAGTTCGCGCGCCATGCCGGCGATCGAACTGGCTCAGGGCATGCTGACCAACCTGCAAAGCTACGATCAGCTGACGGTTGAGCAGCGCAGCCACCTGCGCCGCCTGCTGATGTGCGTGACCGACACGGCGGATAAAGTCGCCAAGCTGCCGGAAACCTCATCTGCCGACCAGCGCTTCCTGAAGAACCTGCGTCAGGATTTGCTGCAGACCGTCGAGTATGCGCCGATGTGGATCATCGTCGCCGTCGCGCTGGCGCTGTCGCTCGGTACCATGGTGGGCTGGAAACGCGTGGCTACTACCATCGGCGAGAAGATCGGTAAGAAAGGCATGACCTACGCCCAGGGCGTGTCGGCCCAGATGACCGCGGCGCTGTCGATCGGCGTAGCGAGCTATACCGGCATGCCGGTCTCCACCACCCACGTGCTCTCTTCGGCGGTTGCCGGGACGATGATCGTGGACGGCGGCGGCGTGCAGAGCAAAACCGTGAAAAACATCCTGTTGGCCTGGGTACTGACCCTGCCAATCTCGATTCTGCTTTCCGGTGCGCTGTATTGGGTGGCGCTGAAGCTGATCTAACCGATAGCAACATGAGAAAGGCGGCCGAATGGCCGCCTTTTTTTTGCCTGCATCAAAGGAAACGGACAGACATCAATGCCAGATCATCAGCCCTATCAGGCTGATGACCACCAGGCCGCACAGAGCCGAAGTCAGCATAAACTGCCCGCGCACCCGCTCGCAGCGGCGAATAAACTCCGGATCGTGGTGCTCGACATAGCGCTGCGCAAAGATATAGCGCACCAGCCTCAGCTGCTTGCTGGGTTGCCCGTGGGCGGTGAAGAAACCGCCGCCGTCGACGTATTGGTACAGCAACGGGTCACAGCCGCGCAATACCACCAGCAGCGCGCGCAGAGAAGAGTAATACCGCACCATGTTTACCACACACACCACACATAAGGCCCAAAACAGCGCGACGGTACTGATCATGATTACCCCCTCAAGGCGTTGTTATCCACGGCCATCCGCCGGGTCCAACCGCCCTACCTCATTACCCGATACTCTGCTGGAGCTTACCGCTCTCATCCCCTTTTTTTGCCTGCACGGGCCACGCCCATAACCCACCGCCTCCGAAGACGTTGCCGCACCGCACAGAGAAACTTGCACAGCGTGGTTCTACTCAGAGGGGAAATGATGAGGCCCATATCCATCATTGTAGGTTAATGAAACGCAAACTGGCCTGATCAGTGGATAAAATTTACCGCCGTGCGCCGAAAGCCCCCCGCCGGGGCGAGATAGCGAGTTGTCGCCGGCCGATAATTAGTCGGTTTTTCTGGATAGTCTATCCCGCCGCACGCCGCTGATCTTTCCCCCGGCGCTGGCTAGACTCAGGTTTCCGTTACGTTCATCCAAGGAAACTGTTATGGCAAACCATTCAATCAAGGGAAAAACCGTTCTGATCGCCGGCGGCGCCAAAAATCTCGGCGGGCTGATCGCTCGCGATTTGGCTGAACAAGGCGCCAAAGCGGTGGTGATCCACTACAACAGCGCCGCTTCCAAAGCCGAGGCGGAGAAAACCGTCGCCGCCATTCAGGCCGCCGGGGCGCAAGGCGTCGCGCTGCAGGCCGATCTGACCAGCGCGGGCGCGGTCGAGAAGCTGTTCGCCGATGCGATCGCCGCCGTCGGCAAGCCGGATATCGCCATCAATACCGTCGGCAAAGTGCTGAAAAAACCGATGGTCGACATCAGCGAAGCCGAGTATGACGAGATGGCGGCGGTCAACGCCAAAACTGCGTTCTTCTTCCTGAAAGAGGCGGGCAAGCACCTCAACGACAACGGTAAAATCTGCACACTGGTCACCTCGCTGCTCGGCGCCTTCACGCCGTTCTACGCCGCTTACGCCGGCACCAAGGCGCCGGTGGAGCATTTCACCCGCGCCGCCGCCAAGGAGTTCGGCGAACGCGGCATCTCCGTGACCGCGGTCGGCCCCGGCCCGATGGATACGCCATTCTTCTACCCGGCGGAAGGCGCGGACGCCGTGGCCTACCACAAAACGGCGGCGGCGCTGTCGCCGTTCAGCAAAACCGGCCTGACCGATATCGAAGACGTGGTGCCGTTCATCCGCCATCTGGTCAGCGACGGCTGGTGGGTAACCGGCCAAACCATCCTGATCAACGGCGGCTACACCACCAAATAATCCCGGCGGGGGCAAATATCGCCCCCGCACCTGCTCGCGCGCAACCGCGCCATGCGGCTACACTTTCTGTCGGGAACAGCGCCAAGGAACAGCAGGTCAACGAGATGGACAGATTCAATCAATACCGCGTATTCGTGCAGGTGGCGGAAATGGGCAGCTTTATCCGGGCGGCCCATGCGCTGGAGGTGCCGCGCGCCTCGGTGTCCGCCGCCGTGCAACAACTGGAAACGCAGTTGGGCGTGCGCCTGCTGCACCGCACCACGCGGCAGGTGCGGCTGACCGCCGACGGCGAGCAGCTGCTCGAACGACTGCGCCCGCTGCTGGCCGAAGTGGAAGACATCGATCAGTCGTTTCAGGCCAGCCAGCGCCAGGCCTCCGGGCGGCTCAGCGTCGACGTGCCGAGCCGCATCGCCCGCCGGCTGATCGCCCCGGCGCTGCCCGGCCTGCTGCGGCGCCATCCTCACCTGCAGCTGATGCTCGGCTCCGCCGATCGCGCCATCGATCTGGTGCAGGAAGGGGTCGACTGCGCGGTGCGCGTCGGCGATCTGCACGACAGCAGCCTGGTGATGCGCCCGCTCGGCCGCATCGCGCAGATCAACTGCGCCAGCCCCGCCTACCTGAGCGAATTTGGTTACCCGCAGCAACCCGGCGATCTCGCGCCAGGACACTGGAGTATCGGCTACGCCTCCCCCAAAACCGGCCGCGAATCCCCCTGGGAATACCTGACCGACGACGGCCACACGCGGCGGCTCGAACTGCCCAGCCGGGTGGTGGTCAACAACGCCGAAAGCTATATCGCCTGCTGCCGTGCCGGGCTGGGGTTGATGCAAATCCCGCGTTACGACGTGCAGCATCTGCTCGACGCCGGCGAACTGGTGGAAGTGATGCCCGATTACCGCCCCGCCTCCATGCCGATCGCGCTGATCTATCCCCATCGCCGCCAGCGTTCGCGCCGCCTGGCGGTGTTTCACGAGTGGTTTGAAAGCCTGCTGCAGCCGCATCTGGAACGCTGATTGCACATTTAGCGCTATACTTTGTTTAATAACGCTTATAATTCAAGCGGTCAGACCGTCAGCATTCGCATAACCCATAGGCTTTTACGCCGCGCGGGTGTACAACGAAAGGTATCGGGCGGAGAGCGTTTCGATGCGGCGCAGTGTGATCGCCCCAACATATCATTGCGTTATCCGAATGATACTATGGAACCAAAAGCGCCAGGCGGGTACATGGAACGCCTGCTAACCCTTTTTAATCGGCATGTTTATGGAAGGAGTATTCTTATGGCTTACAAACACATATTGATCGCGGTAGACCTATCCCCGGAAAGCAAGATCCTGGTAGAGAAAGCCGTCTCTATGGCGCGGCCGTACAACGCTAAAGTTTCTCTGATCCACGTCGATGTCAACTATTCCGATCTCTATACTGGCCTGATCGACGTCAACCTCGGCGACATGCAAAAACGCATCTCCGAGGAAACCCATCAGGCGCTGACCGAGCTGTCGCAGAACGCCGGCTACCCGATCAGCGAGACCCTGAGCGGCAGCGGCGATCTGGCGCAGGTGCTGGTGGACGCCATCAAGAAATACGATATGGACCTGGTGCTGTGCGGCCACCACCAGGACTTCTGGAGCAAGCTGATGTCTTCCGCGCGCCAGCTGATCAATACCGTGCACATCGACATGCTGATCGTGCCGCTGCGCGATGAAGAAGACGAGTAAAAAGTAAGCGCCCGCTAACCAAGCTGCCCAACGCCCGCGCCATGCGGGCGTTTTTCATGCCGTCACACCGATTAATCGCTTGATAATCAACCGCCCTCCGATGATATAGTCGCTAAAGACACAACATCCTCCCCCCGAGCATCGCCTAAACCCATTTCTATAAAAAACAGCGGGGGAACATTTAATGCTAAAAGGAGTTATCCATGGAATATGCCGCATCGGTAGAGTCTTTCCTGTCCTCGTTACAGCGCCATAACCCCCACCAGCCGGAATATCTGCAGGCGGTGCGCGAAGTGTTCACTTCGCTGTGGCCGTTTATCGAACGCAACCCGCGCTATCGCGAACAGGCGCTGCTGGAGCGCCTGGTAGAGCCCGAGCGCGTCATTCAGTTCCGCGTCAGCTGGGTGGACGACCGCGGCCAGGTGCAGGTCAACCGCGCCTTCCGCGTCCAGTTCAACTCGGCCATCGGCCCTTACAAGGGCGGCATGCGCTTCCACCCGTCGGTAAACCTGTCGATCCTGAAGTTTCTCGGCTTTGAGCAGACCTTCAAGAATGCGCTGACCACCTTGCCGATGGGCGGCGGCAAAGGCGGCTCCGATTTCGATCCCAAGGGCAAAAGCCAGGGCGAGATCATGCGCTTCTGCCAGGCGCTGATGACTGAACTGTATCGCCATCTGGGGCCGGACACCGACGTGCCGGCCGGCGACATCGGCGTAGGCGGCCGTGAAGTCGGCTTTATGACCGGCATGATGAAGAAGCTGTCCAACAATACCGCCTGCGTGTTTACCGGCAAGGGCCTCTCTTTCGGCGGCAGCCTGATCCGCCCCGAGGCGACCGGCTATGGCCTGGTGTACTTCACCGACGCCATGCTGCAACGCCACGGCCTGGGCTTTGAAGGCATGCGGGTGGCGGTATCCGGCTCCGGCAACGTGGCGCAGTACACCATCGAAAAAGCGCTGGAGCTGGACGCGCGCGTGATCACCGTATCGGATTCCGGCGGCACCCTGGTGGACGAAGATGGTTTCACCACCGAGAAGCTGGCGCACCTGGCGGAGATCAAAAACCAGCGTTACGGCCGGGTGGCGGATTACGCTCGCGAGCGCGGCCTGACCTATCTGGCGGGCCAGCAGCCGTGGAACGTGCCGGTGGATATCGCCCTGCCGTGCGCCACTCAGAACGAGCTGGATCTCGACGCGGCGCAGACGCTGATCCGCAACGGGGTGAAAGCGGTGGCGGAAGGCGCCAACATGCCGACCACCATCCAGGCCACCGACGCCTTCCTCGACGCCGGGGTGCTGTTCGCGCCGGGCAAGGCGGCCAACGCCGGCGGCGTGGCCACCTCAGGGCTGGAGATGGCGCAGAACGCCGCGCGCATCGGTTGGCGGGCGGAGAAAGTGGATGTACGTTTACAACATATCATGGCGGATATTCACCACGCCTGCGTGGAATACGGCGGCGAAGGCAAGCAAACTCACTACGTACACGGCGCGAATATCGCCGGTTTCGTCAAGGTCGCCGACGCCATGCTGGCGCAGGGCGTGCTGTAATCGCCGCAAAGGTGATCTTGTTCACACATCGATTAAATGCTTCAATGCCGGCCTCTGCGCCGGCATTTTTTTCCACCCTCACGCCGTCAAAATGATCTCAATTTGTTAATTTTAAGTTATCAAATAGTTTAAACTTGCCATTTAATCGGTAGTAAATTTACCACCGCCAAATAATTAAACATTTATTTAACAACAAACCCGTCAATATTTTACTTAAATATGCGCAGATCACATTTTATTAACTTCAGCTACGCCCCCTCTTCCATTCCTTTGTAATCTGCAGCGGTGGAAAAACCGCCACCCCTACAGATAAAAAAAGGTACAGCTAATGAAATTTAACCTCGCATTATTAAATGCATGTGTGGTTTCTGCGTGCATGTTATCGACAACACCTGTGTTCGCCGCTGATAAATATGAGATCGCCGTGGTCGCCAAAGTGACCGGCATTCCGTGGTTCAACCGCATGGAAACGGGCGTTAACGAGGCGGCGAAAAAACTCGACGTCAACGCTTACCAGACCGGCCCTGCTACGCCGGATCCGGCAGCGCAGGTCAAGGTGATTGAGGATCTGATCGCCAAGAACGTCAACGCCATCATCGTGGTGCCGAACGACGCCAAGGTGCTGGAGCCGGTGCTGAAAAAGGCGCGCGACAAAGGCATCGTGGTGCTGACCCATGAATCCCCGGACCAGCAGATCGGCCAGTGGGACATCGAGACCATCGACAGCGAGAAATACGCGCAGGCCAACGTCGATGAGCTGGCGAAAGACATGGGCGGCAAAGGCGGTTACGCGATCTACGTCGGTTCGCTGACCGTACCGCTGCACAACGCCTGGGCCGATTCCGCCATCAAATACCAGAAAGAAAAATACCCGGACATGTTTGAAGTCACCTCGCGGTTGCCGGTGGCGGAAAGCATCGACAAATCCTACGCCACCACGCTGGATCTGATGAAAACCTATCCGCAGATGAAGGGCATCATCGGCTTCGGCTCGCTCGGCCCGATCGGCGCCGGCCAGGCGGTGGCCAAGAAGCGCGCCAAGGACAAAATCGCGGTGGTGGGCATCGCCATGCCGGCGCAGGCCGCCCCTTACCTGATGCGCGGCGACATCAAGAAAGCGCTGCTGTGGGATCCGAAAGATGCCGGTTATGCGCTGGTCACGGTGGCCGATCAGCTGCTGCAAGGCAAAGAAGTGAATAAAGATCTGTCGATCGAGGGGTTGGGCAAGGCCGACGTCGATATGGAGCACAAAGTGATTCGGTTTAATAAGATTCTGGAAGTCACCAAAGACAACGCCAAATCGCTCGGATTCTGATTTTTCGCGTAATTTCGCCACACCGGGAAAGTAGTTAAACCCTCGTAGGGGCGCAGCTTTGCTGCGCCCAGGGCTTCGGCCGCTACGCAAGCACAGGTTAACGTTATGACAACCTCCCCCGCATTTATCACCCTGGAGAATATCAGCAAGCGATTCCCAGGCGTGCTGGCATTAGACCAGATCAACCTGACGCTGAATAAAGGCGAAGTGCACTGCCTGGCCGGGCAAAACGGCTGCGGCAAAAGCACCATTATTAAAATCATCTCCGGCGTCTATCAGCCGGAAAAAGGCGCCAATATTTCGCTGGAAGGCAAACTTTTCCATGCCCTGACGCCGCAGCTGTCCGGTTATTACGGCATACAGGTGATCTATCAGGACCTGTCGCTGTTCCCTAACCTGACGGTGGCGGAAAACATCGCCATCCACAGCTACCTGCCCGGCGGCCGCTTCTGGGTACGCCAGCGATTGATGCGCCAGACGGCGCTGGACGCCATGGCGCGGGTCGGCGTGCGTATCGACCCCGATAAAAAAGTGGAAAAACTGTCGATCGCCGATCGGCAGCTGGTAGCGATTTGTCGCGCCATCGCCGCCGAGGCGCGGTTGGTGATCATGGATGAACCGACCGCCTCGCTGACCCGCCAGGAGGTCGACGGCCTGCTGCGGGTGGTCAACGAGCTGAAGGCCGCCGGCATCTGCGTGGTGTTCGTCAGCCACCGATTGGATGAAGTGATGGAAGTCGCCGACCGCATCAGCGTGATGCGCGACGGCAAGCTGGTGGGTACCTGGCCGGCCAGCGAACTGGACAGCCATGAACTGGCGTTCCTGATGACCGGCCAACGCTTCCACTACAGCCCGCTGCCGCCGCTGCCGTCAACCGAACAGGCACCGCTGCTCGAAGTGCGCAACCTCAGCCGCGGCGAGAAATACCGCAACGTCAATCTGGCGCTGCGCGGCGGCGAGATCGTCTCGATCGTCGGCCTGCTCGGCGCCGGCCGCACCGAACTATGCCTCAGCCTGTTCGGCATGACGCGGCCGGACAGCGGCGAGATCCGCATCGAGGGCCGAGCGGTACAGTTGCACAACAACCGCGAAGCGGTGCGCCACGGCATCGGTTATGTGTCGGAGGATCGTCTGACGCAGGGGCTGATCATGGATCAATCGATCTACGACAACACCATCGTCACCGTCTTCGATCGGCTGCATACCTCGCTTGGATTGCTGGATCACGCCAAAGCGACCGAGCTGGTCAACCGGCTGATCCGCGATTTGAACATCAAGGTGTCCGACAGCGCATTGCCGGTGAAGACCCTGTCCGGCGGCAACGCCCAGCGCATCGCCATCGCCAAATGGGTAGCGACTCAGCCGAAGATCCTGATCCTCGACTCGCCTACCGTCGGCGTAGACATCGCCAACAAAGAGGGGATCTACCAGATCGCCCGCGATCTGGCGCAGCTGGGTATGGCGGTGCTGATGATCTGCGACGAGATCCCGGAAGCCTATTACAACAGCCATCGGGTGATGGTGATGCGCAAGGGCGAGCTGATCGCCGAATTCGCGCCGCACCAGAGTACCGAACAACAGATCGCCGAGGTGGTGAATGGATAAGTCATTATTGGCCCGCCTGGCCGGGCGGCACGAGTTTTATCTCGGCCTGCTGGTGCTGCTGCTGGCGATCGGCCTGAGCGCCGGCACCGACGAGTTTCTGACGCTCGGCAACCTGACCGACGTCGCCACCAGCTACGCCATTCTCGGCATCCTGGCCTGCGGCCTGTTCGTGGTGCTGATCGCCGGCGGCATCGACATTTCGTTCCCGGCCATCACCGCCATCGCCCAATATGTGATGGCCAGCTGGGTGATCCAGCACGGCGGCAGCTTCCCGCTGGCGTTCGCCCTGGCTGCCGGCGTCGGCCTGCTGCTCGGGCTGGTGAACGGTTTTCTGGTGTACTGGCTGAAAGTGCCGGCGATCATCATCACCATCGCCACCCTCAACCTGTTCTACGGCCTGCTGGTGTACGCCACCAACGGCACCTGGCTGTACGGCTTCCCGGACTGGTTCATGAACGGCATCAACTGGTTCTCGTTCCAGGGCGCCGACGGCTACGACTACGGCCTGACCCTGCCGCTGCTGTGCCTGCTGGCGACCATCGTCGTCACCGGCGTGCTGATGAACCGTACCCGGCTGGGGCGCCAGATCTACGCCATGGGCGGCAACCGCGACGCGGCGTCGCGCCTGGGGCTCAACCTGCTGCGGCTGCACTTCTGCGTCTACGGTTACATGGGCATCCTGGCCGGCGTCGCAGCGGTGGTGCAGGCGCAGATCACCCAATCGGTGGCGCCCAACTCGCTGCTCGGCTTCGAGCTGACGGTATTGGCGGCGGTGGTGCTGGGCGGCACCAGCATGAGCGGCGGCCGCGGGTCGTTGACCGGCACCCTGCTCGGCGTGGTACTGCTGGCCTTCCTGCAAAACGGACTGACGCTGCTCAGCGTCTCGGCCTATTGGCACCAGGTATTCAGCGGCGCGATCATTTTGATCAGCATCAGCACCACCGCCTGGAACGAAAAACGCAAGCTGCTCAAGGAGATCTGACATGACGCAGTTAACTCGGTTGATCCCAAGCGATCGAATCATTCGCCTGCAGGGCGCGATCATCATCGCGGTGGCGCTGCTGTTCGCCGGGCTGCTCGGATCGCGCTTCTTCAGCCTCGGCAACTTCCAGTCGATCGCTTCGCAACTGCCGATCCTCGGCCTGCTGGCGCTCGGCATGGGCATCACCATGCTGACCGGCGGCATCAACCTGTCGATCATCGCCGGCGCCAACGCCTGTTCGCTGGTGATGGCGGCGATCATCGTCAGCCATCCCGACCAGCCGCTGTTCCTGGTGCTGGCGCTGTTGGCCGGCCTGCTGGTGGCGGTGGCGATCGGCGCGCTCAACGGCGCACTGGTGGCCTGGATCGGCGTGTCGCCGATCCTCGCCTCGCTCGGCACCATGACCCTGATCACCGGCCTGAATATCCTGCTGACCAACGGCGCCGTGATCTCCGGCTTCCCGGCGACGATTCAATTTCTCGGCAATGGCGCCGTGCTCGGCGTGCCGGTGGCGCTGATCCTGTTCCTGCTGGTGGCGATCGGTCTGTGGCTGCTGCTGGAGCACACCACGCTGGGCCGCAGCCTGTACCTGCTCGGTTCCAACGAGCAGGCCACCCGTTTTAGCGGCGTGAACACCGCGCGGGTGCAGATCGCGGTGTATATCCTGTCGGCGCTGCTCGGCTGGGGCGCCGCGCTGCTGATGATGGCCAAGTTCAACTCGGCCAAGGCCGGCTACGGAGAATCTTATCTGCTGGTGACCATTCTGGCCTCGGTGCTGGGCGGCATTAACCCGGACGGCGGTTTCGGCCGCATTCTGGGTCTGGTGCTGGCGCTGATCGTGCTGCAAATGTTGGAAAGCGGCCTCAATTTGCTGGGGGTCAGCAGCTACCTGACCATGGCTCTGTGGGGCGGCGTGCTGATCCTGTTTATCGCGTTACAGAATCGAAAAGCTTAGGAGAAAACAGATAATGGCGAGCTATTTTATTGGCGTAGATGTGGGCACCGGAAGCGCGCGCGCAGGCGTATTCGATCTCAACGGCCGCATGGTCGGTCAGGCCAGCCGGGCCATCGACCTGTATCGGCCAAAGGCGGATTTCGTCGAGCAGTCGTCGGATAACATCTGGCAGGCGGTGTGCAATGCGGTGCGCGACGCGGTCAACCAGGCCGACATCAACCCGATCCAGGTTAAAGGGTTGGGCTTCGACGCCACTTGTTCGCTGGTGGTGCTGGATAAAGAAGGCAAACCGCTGACCGTCAGCCCTTCAGGCCGCACCGAGCAGAACATCATCGTGTGGATGGATCACCGGGCGATCGCCCAGGCCGAGCGCATCAACGCCACCAAACACCGGGTGCTGGATTTCGTCGGCGGCATCATTTCGCCGGAGATGCAGACGCCGAAACTGCTGTGGCTGAAACAGCACATGCCCACCACCTGGGCCAACGCCGGCTACCTGTTCGATCTGCCGGACTTCCTCACCTGGCGCGCCACCCAGGACGCCACCCGTTCGCTGTGCTCGACGGTGTGCAAGTGGACCTATCTCGGCCACGAACAGCGTTGGGACAAGAGCTACTTCCAGCAGATCGGGCTGGAAGACCTGCTGGAACACGACGCGGCCAAGATCGGCAGCGACGTCAAAATGATGGGTGAACCGTTGGGCCACGGCCTGACCCAGCGCGCCGCCAACGAAATGGGCCTGATCGCCGGCACGGCGGTGAGCGTATCGATTATCGACGCGCACGCCGGCACCCTCGGCACGCTGGGCGCTACCGGCGTCTCCGGTGAAGTGGCCGACTTCAACCGTCGTGTCGCGCTGATCGGCGGCACCTCCACCGGCCATATGGCGATGTCGCGCACCGCGCGCTTTATCGGTGGCGTCTGGGGGCCGTACTATTCGGCGATCCTGCCGGAATACTGGCTGAACGAAGGCGGCCAGTCCGCCACCGGCGCGCTGATCGATCATGTCATCCAGTCGCACCCGTGCTACCCGGAGCTGCTGGCGCAGGCAAAAACCCAGGGCCAGACCATTTATGAGGTGTTGAACGCCATTCTGCGCCGCATGGCCGGTGAGCCGGAGAACATCGCGTTCCTGACGCAGGACATTCATATGCTGCCGTACTTCCACGGCAACCGCTCGCCGCGCGCCAACCCGACGCTGACCGGCATCCTGACCGGGCTGAAGCTGTCGCGCACGCCGGAGGACATGGCGCTGCACTACCTGGCCACCATCCAGGCCATCGCGCTCGGCACCCGCCACATCATCGAAACCATGAACCACAGCGGCTACAGCATCGACACCATCATGGCCAGCGGCGGCGGCACCAAGAACCCGATCTTCGTGCAGGAGCACGCCAACGCCACCGGCTGCGCCATGCTGCTGCCGGAGGAGAGCGAAGCGATGCTGCTGGGCGGTGCAATGATGGGCACCGTGGCGGCAGGCGTGTTCGACACCTTGCCGGAGGCGATGAGCGCCATGAGCCGCATCGGCAAGACGGTCACGCCGCAGACCAACCAGATTAAAAGCTATTACGACCGCAAATACCGGGTGTTCCACGAGTTGTACAACGACCACATGAAATACCGCCGGTTGATGCAGGAGGAGGCGTGATGCAGCAGGAATGGCGGCAGGCCCTCCAGGGCTGGCAAACCTACAGCCAGGAGCTGGCCCAGCTGGGCGAACGCCTCGACGCGCACACCTGGCAGCGCCTGCTGGCGCTGCTGGCCGACTGCCACGGTAAAATCGCCGTCACTGGCGTCGGCACTTCGGGGATTGCGGCGCGCAAGATAGCCCATATGCTGGCCTGCGTGGAGCGGCCGGCGGTCTATCTCGACGCCACCGGCGCAGCGCATGGCGATCTGGGCTTTCTGCGCGCCGACGATCTGCTGATCCTGATCTCGCGCGGCGGCAATTCCGACGAGCTGACCCGCCTGCTGCCGACGCTGCAGGCCAAGGGGGTGACGCTGATCGCGGTGACGGAAAATCCGCATTCTGCCATCGCGCAGGCGGCGCAGCTGACGATCGCTACCGGGGTGCAGAAGGAGATAGATCCGCTGAACATGCTGGCCACCACCTCAATTGTGCTGGTGTTGGCGATCTTCGACGCCGCCTGCGCCTGCCTGATGGCGCGCAGCGGTTATGACAAGGACGCCTTGCTGGCGGTGCATCCGGGCGGCGGCGTAGGGAAAAGTTTGCGGGAACAGCGTTGAGGGCCCGACACGCGGGCCCGGCAGAGATTACAGCGGCATGTAGATATCGAAGCGGTGGCTCTTGGTCAGCGTGGCGGCGTGCGCCGGCACGTCGGCCAGCGGCGGCGCGTAGTCCGGGCGTTTCACCACCACGCGCTTGGTCGCCAAACGGCGCGCCGGTTCCAGCAGGCCGTCGGCGTCATCGTCGCTGCCTACCAGCGATTGAAACACCCGCATCTCTTTCTTCACCAGCGCGCTTTTCTGCTTGTGCGGGAACATCGGATCGAGATACACCACCTCGGGACGCGGGCTGAGATCCGCCAGCGCCGTCAGGCTGGAGGCGTGCAGCAGCGTCAGGCGCTCGCGTAGCCACGGGCCGATTTCCGCATCCTGATAACCGCGCTGCAGGCCGTCGTCCAGCAACGCCGCCACCACCGGATTGCGTTCCAGCATCCGTACCCGGCAGCCCAGCGCCGCCAGCACGAACGCGTCGCGCCCCAGCCCGGCGGTGGCGTCCACCACGTCCGGCAGGTAGCTGCCCTTGATGCCGACCGCTTTGGCCACCGCCTCGCCGCGGCCGCCGCCGAAGCGGCGCCGGTGCGCCATGGCGCCGGAGACAAAATCGACGTAGATCCCGCCGAGCTTCGGCTCGTCGCGCTTGCGCAGTTCCAGCCGCTGCGGGGTCAATACCAGCGCCATCGGCGCGTCGTCATCAGACGCCAGCCGCCAGCGCTGCGCCAAAACAGACAAGGCGCCGGGATCGGCGCCTGCTTCACACAATAAACACACGCTCACGTGTCGGGTTATCCTTTAATGCCGTAATGGCGCAGCATAGCATCCAGCTGCGGCTCGCGGCCACGGAAGCGTTTGAACAGCGCCATCGGCTCTTCCGAACCGCCGCGCGACAGGATGTTGTCGAGGAAGGATTTGCCGGTTTCGGCGTTGAAGATCCCCTCTTCTTCGAAGCGCGAGTAGGCGTCGGCCGACAGCACTTCCGCCCACAGATAGCTGTAGTAACCCGCCGCGTAGCCGCCGGCGAAGATGTGGCTGAAGGCGTGCGGGAAGCGGCCCCAGCTCGGCGAAGGCACCACCGCCACCATTTTCTTCACTTCCGCCAGCGTCGGCAGGATCTGCGCCCCTTTTTCCGGGCTGTATTCGAAGTGCATGCGGAAATCGAACAGGCCGAACTCCAGCTGGCGCAGGATAAACAGCGCCGCCTGGTAATTCTTGGCCGCCAGCAGCTTGTCGAGCATTTCCTTCGGCAGCGGCTCGCCGCTCTGATAGTGGCCGGAGATAAACGCCAGCGCTTCCGGCTCCCAGCACCAGTTTTCCATAAACTGGCTCGGCAGCTCGACCGCATCCCACGGCACCCCGTTGATGCCGGAGACGCCGGCGGTATCGATCTGCGTCAGCATGTGATGCAAACCGTGGCCGAATTCGTGGAACAGCGTGGTCACTTCGTTATGGGTGAACAGCGCCGGCTGGTCGCCCAGCGGGCGGTTGAAGTTGCAGGTCAGGTAAGCGACCGGTTTTTGCAGCGTGCCGTCGGCCTTGCGCAGGCTGCCGACGCAGTCGTCCATCCAGGCGCCGCCGCGTTTGTTTTCGCGGGCGTACAGATCGAGGTAGAAGCTGCCGCGCAGCTCGCCGTCGGCGTCGAACAGATCGAAGAAGCGCACGTCCGGATGCCAGGTCTCGACGTCTTTACGCTCTTTGGCGGTGATGCCGTAGATGCGTTTCACCACTTCGAACAGCCCTTCCACCACCCGCTGCTCCGGGAAGTACGGGCGCAGTTGCTCGTCGCTGATGGAGAACAGGTGCTGTTTCTGTTTTTCGCCGTAATAGGTGATGTCCCAGGCTTCGAGCTCGTCCACGCCATAGTGCTGTTTGGCGAAGGCGCGCAGCTGCGCCAGCTCCTGCTCGGCCTGCGGACGGGCGCGCTTGGCCAGATCGCTCAGGAAGCCGATCACCTGCTCCGGGCTTTCCGCCATCTTGGTCGCCAGCGACTTGTCGGCGTAGGTGTCGAAGCCCAGCAGCTGAGCCAGCTCATGGCGCAGCGCCAGCGTTTCCGCCATCACTTCGCTGTTGTCCCATTTGCCGGCGTTCGGTCCCTGATCGGAAGCGCGGGTGGCGAAGGCGCGGTACATCTCTTCGCGCAGCGCGCGATTGTCGGCGTAGGTCAGCACCGGCAGGTAGCTCGGCATATCCAGCGTCAGCAGCCAGCCGTCCTGCTCTTTGGCCTGCGCCATCGCCTGCGCCTGCGCCAGAGCGCTTTCCGGCAGGCCGCTCAGTTCCGCTTCGTCGGTAATCAGCTTGCTCCAGCCCATGGTCGCGTCGAGCACGTTATTGCTGTAGGTGGAACCCAGCTCGGACAGGCGCGCGACGATCTCGCCGTAGCGCTGCTGTTTGTCCGCCGACAGGCCGATGCCCGACAGTTCGAAGTCGCGCAGCGCATTGTCCACCGCCTTGCGCTGCGGCACGCTCAGCGCCTCGAACGCCGCGCCCTCTTTCAGGCTGCGGTAGGCCTGGTACAGCCCTTCGTGCTGGCCGACCCAGGTGCCGTACTCGGACAGCAGCGGCAGCGCCTGTTCATAGGCGGCGCGCAGCTCCGGGCTGTTTTTCACCGAGTTCAGGTGCCCGATCGGCGACCAGATGCGCGACAGGCGATCGTCCGACTCCGCCAACGGCTGACACAGATTGTCCCAGGTGAACGGCCCCGGCTGCGCGACCACGCGCTCTACCGCGGCGCGGCAGTCCGCCAGAGCGGATTGCACCGCAGGCACGATATCTTCAGGGCGGATCGCCGAGAACGGCGGCAGGGAAAACGGGGTCAGCAACGGATTTGTCATAGGGCAGTCCTGATTAGCGTTGAGGCCCGCCGCGGGGGCGAGCCTTAAAATGCGTATGAATCTCTAACATGGAGCCAGACAGCAGGAAAATCAATGCCCGGCGTTGATCGTTCGTGCCTTAAACGGCACTTTGGCGGATGCGGGCGGCCAGCGCCGCCAGCTGCTCGTCGTCGGCGCGCGCGGCGTCGTGGGAGGAGATATAGCCCTCGTAGCGTTCGAAAAACTTCGGCGAGGTCGATTCGATCGGCCGCCACTGCTCCAGCGACGCGGTACCGTGCAGCGGGATCAGTTTGGCGTGCACATGATCGACGCCGTAGCCTTCGAACACCATGCCGCAGCGGCCGACGTCGTCGAACGCGCGGTCCAGCTGCTTCGCCACCCGTTTGGTCGCCAGCATCAGCGCGCTCAGTACCTCGTCCGGCAGCTCAAACGCGTAGCTCGGGTGGTGCGCCTTGGGGATCACCACGCTGAAACCGTCGGTGTTGGGAAAGATGGACAGGAACGCCAGATGGTCGTCGTCTTCCCAGATTTTATGGCACGGCGCCTTGCCCGCCACGATGTCGCAAAAAATGCAGCTCATCCTTTCTCCTTGTGATTCACAGCGTTTCAACCAGTTCGAACTCTTCGAACACCAGCCACATGTCCGGCGCAAAAGTGCCCTCGCGGGTAAAGAACTCTTGATGCCCCTGGCGCCAAAACGCCAGGCTTTTGTCGCCTTCGCCCTCTTTGGCCGCCATCTCAGCGGTCATCCGGTCATAGCGCACCAAACGCAGCGCCAGGGTTTTGATCACGCAGGCCGGTTCGCCACGGCCGTCGAGAATAATGTTATCGTCGCCGATCATCGGCGTTTGCTCCCGGCGATAGCTCGCATAGGAGCTGCAGGTGGCGGTCTTTTCCCCGCTCAGCACCAACTGCAGCAGTTCGTCAGCCAATTCGGGGCCGTCGCCAAACGCCCAGCGCGCCGCGTCGGGGTAGTTTGCCAAAATCGCCTGTTTGCTCATCGTCCTGTCCCTTTCTGTGAACGTCTGCGGCAACGGAGTCCAGTTTTTCCCGGCCAGACAGTTTATACTGTGCAGATTATAAGCCTTATTGCATTGAATGCTCCGCCTGCGGAGCACAAGGAACCGCCACCCGTCATGTTAAGTTATCGCCACAGTTTCCACGCCGGCAACCACGCCGACGTGCTCAAGCACACCGTTCAGAGCCTGATCATCGAGTCGCTGAAGGAAAAAGAGAAGCCGTTCCTGTATCTGGACACCCACTCGGGCGCGGGTCGTTATCAGCTCAGCGGCGAACACGCCGAGCGCACCGGCGAATACCTGGAAGGCATCGGCTTGCTGTGGCAGCGCGACGATCTGCCGGAAGAGCTGGCGGCCTATATGAGCGTGGTGCATAACTTCAACCGTTCCGGCACGCTGCGCTATTATCCTGGCTCGCCGCTGATCGCCCGCCAGCTGCTGCGCCCGCAGGACAAAATCCACCTGACCGAGCTGCACCCGAGCGACTACCCGCTGCTGCGCAGCGAATTCCAGAAAGACGAGCGCGCCAAAGTGCAGCGCGCCGACGGCTATCAGCAGCTGAAATCCCAGCTGCCGCCACTGTCGCGCCGCGGTCTGATCCTGATGGACCCGCCGTATGAAATGAAGACCGATTACCAGGACGTGGTCAAAGGCATTCAGGAAGGCTACAAGCGTTTCGCCACCGGCACCTACGCGCTGTGGTATCCGGTCGTGATGCGCCAGCAGATCAAACGCATGCTGCGCGATCTGGAAGCCACCGGCATTCGCCGCATTCTGCAGATCGAACTGGCGGTGAAGCCCGACAGCGATCAGCGCGGCATGACCGCCTCCGGCATGATCGTCATCAACCCGCCGTGGAAGCTGGAACAGCAGATGAAAAACGTGCTGCCGTGGCTGCACAAGGTGCTGGTGCCGTCGGGCATCGGCCACCATCTGGTGAACTGGGTGGTACCGGAATAATCCCCAGCCGGGTGCGGTTCGCCGCGCCCTGCCTCCACCTATCGCAGCCATCGACGCAATCTTTGCGACAAACCCCGGTCAGGCGTTAAACTCTTACCCTCTTCAAATTCACAACTCATGGAAATCCCAGATGACGAAACATTACGATTATCTAGCAATTGGCGGCGGCAGCGGCGGTATCGCATCGATCAACCGGGCAGCCATGTACGGCCAAAAGTGTGCGCTGATTGAAGCCAAAGAGCTGGGCGGCACCTGTGTAAACGTGGGTTGTGTACCGAAAAAAGTCATGTGGCACGCGGCGCAGATCGCCGAGGCTATCCATCAATACGGCCCGGACTACGGCTTCGACACCACCGTCAACGCCTTCGACTGGAAAAAGCTGGTCGCCAACCGCACCGCCTATATCGATCGCATCCACAACTCCTACGATAACGTGCTGGGCAAGAACAAGGTCGACGTGATCAAAGGCTTCGCGCGCTTCGTGGATGCTCACACCGTGGAAGTGAACGGCGAGACCATCACCGCCGACCACATCCTGATCGCCACCGGCGGCCGCCCGAGCCATCCGGCTATTCCGGGCGCCGAATACGGCATCGACTCCGACGGCTTCTTTGAGCTGGACGCCATGCCGAAGCGCGTCGCCGTAGTCGGCGCCGGCTATATCGCCGTGGAGATCGCCGGCGTGCTGAACGCGCTGGGCGCCGAAACGCACCTGTTCGTGCGCAAGCACGCGCCGCTGCGCAGCTTCGATCCGATGATCGTCGAAACCCTGGTGGAAGTGATGAACACCGAAGGGCCGAGCCTGCACACCGAATCGGTGCCGAAAGCGATCGTCAAGAACGCCGACGGCAGCCTGACGCTGCAGCTGGAAAACGGCAAAGCATTCACCGTCGACTGCCTGATCTGGGCCATCGGCCGCGAACCGGCGACCGACAACCTGAACCTCGGCGTCACCGGGGTGAAAACCAACGAGCAAGGCTACATTGACGTCGATAAGTTCCAGAACACCAACGTCAAAGGCATCTACGCCGTGGGCGACAACACCGGCGCGGTAGAGCTGACCCCGGTCGCCGTAGCCGCCGGCCGCCGCCTGTCCGAACGCCTGTTCAACAACAAGCCGGAAGAGCATCTGGACTACAGCAACATCGCCACCGTGGTGTTCAGCCACCCGCCGATCGGCACCGTTGGCCTGACCGAGCCGGAAGCCATCGAGAAGTTCGGCGCGGACAACGTGAAGGTGTACAAATCCTCCTTCACCGCCATGTACAGCGCCGTGACGCAGCACCGCCAGCCGTGCCGCATGAAGCTGGTGTGCGCGGGTAAAGAAGAGAAAATCGTCGGCCTGCACGGCATCGGCTTCGGCATGGACGAGATCCTGCAGGGCTTCGCCGTAGCGGTGAAGATGGGCGCCACCAAGAAGGACTTCGACAACACCGTGGCCATCCACCCGACCGCGGCGGAAGAGTTCGTCACCATGCGCTAACCGCTGCGGTTAGCCAACTCGCAGGCCGGATAATTACCGGCCTGTTCTTTTTGTGCGGTTTACTATTCCCTTCGCACCCGCCTGCTTTTTCTGCCATTATTCAGCCTGATAAATTAGCGGGACTGATACAACCTCCCCGCGCCTCTGGAGAACACCGATGCTGTTCAAACTATGCAAAACCCTTGCGATGGCCTGCGTGGCCCTGATTATCGCCCAGAGCAGCGCGCTCAGCTTTACCCTGGAAGTGGCGGGCAAGATCGACAACGTGACCGACCCGGTCAACAAAAGCTATCTGTTCACCGATAAGCAACTGTTGGCGATGCCGGTGCGCAGCATCACCACCTCCACCTCCTGGACACCGCAGAGAAAGTTTGAAGGGATTTCGGTGGCCGATATTCTGGAGCGCGTCGGCGCCAGAGGCGAAACGCTGACCTTCTACGCGCTGAACGACTATTACATCGACGTGCCGCTGTCGGACGTCAAGAAGTACAACATGATCCTGGCCTACAAGATGGACGGGGAGATGCTGAAGCTCAGAAACTTCGGCCCGCTGTTCCTGGTTTACCCGCGCGACGCCGCCGGGCCTGAGCTGAACTCGCCGCTCTACAACTCGCGCTTTATCTGGCAAGTCGACCGGATCGTGATCAAATGAAACTGACGACCTTTAAGAACGGCAGCAGGCTGGCGATCCCGGCCATCTTCGCCGCGCTGTTTTTGGTGGCTTCGACCGTTACGCTCTATTACTACAGCGCCACGCTGTCGAAAAAAGGGCTGTACGCCATCGCCGGTACTCAGGAGAACTACTCCTGGTCGATCGCCAAGTTCTCCATCAAGCTGGCGGAATTCGACACGCTGGTAGAACAGCAGAGCCACGCCCCACAGGTGGACAGCGACAACCTGCGGTTGCGGTTCGAGATCCTCTATTCGCGTTTCTATGTGCTGGAAACCGTTTCTGAATCCACCCAGCCGCTGTACGCCGAACCGGGCTACCCGGAAGTGGTCAAACAGATGCGTCTGCAGATGGATCGCATCGATAAGCTGTTGGACAGCCCGAAAATCGACTTCGGCCAGGTTTTCGCGGCCATGAAGGCCATCAAACCTTACGCCATCGAAATGGCCAACCTGACCGACCACGCCGAGGTGAAGCAACGCACCGCCGCCTATGAGGACTATATCGAGAAACGGCACATCATTTTCTATGGGCTGGTGATCGTCATGTTCTCGGTGATCGCGTTGATCGCCATTACGCTCATCGTGTTCCGTCAGCAGCGGCTGACCATTCGCCAGCAGGCCAAGGCGATCGAGGCGGAGAAAGCGACCCGCACCAAAAACGCGTTCCTCGGCGCCATCGGTCACGAGCTGCGCACTTCACTGCAGAGCGTGATGTCGGCCATCGACGTGCTGGTTAACACCCGGGTGTCGGCGGAACATGCGGACACCTTCCAACGGCTGGAAACCGCCGCGCAGCAAATCGAAAGCCAGATGAAAGATTTGACCGACTACGCGCACCTCGACAGCGGTATGATGGAGCTGCGCATCGTGCCGTTCGACGCGCAGAAGCTGATCGCGGAGACCGCCAACGAAATCGCCACCCTGACCCGCAAAGAGCAGGTCAAACTGAGCTGCGAAGTGGAGTGCAGCCACCTGTTGGTGCACTCCGATCCGCTGCGCATCCGGCAGATCATCGTCAATCTGCTGACCAACGCCTACAAGTACACCGAAAGCGGCAGCATTACGCTGCACAGCTGTCTGCGCCGTCAGCCGGGCGGCAGTTCGTTGATTATCGAAGTGACCGATACCGGCATCGGTATCGAAAAGGACCAGCTCGATCAGATTTTCAAACCCTTTACCCAGCTGGATCAGTCGCATACCAAGCAGTATGCCGGCGTCGGGATGGGGTTGGCGATCGTGCACGGCCTGGTGACGCTGCTCGATGGCACCATCACGGTGTACAGCGAAATCAAGAAGGGCAGCACCTTTATCGTCAGCATTCCGGTGCAGATCAGTGAAGAAGAGCGCGCCGACGAGCCCGCCGCCGCCAATGCCTCTTTGCAGCAGAAGCCTCAGCAGGTCCTGGTAGTGGATGACAACAAGTCGGTGGGGGACGCCTTTGCGGCGCTGCTGGACAAGCTGGGTTACCAGCACGAACTGTGCGATTCACCGGAGCGCGCGCTGCAGAAACTGCTCAGACGCCCTTACGACGCGCTGTTGCTGGATCTGCAGATGCCGGGCATCGACGGCGCCGCCCTGGCCAGGCAGCTGCGCAACCGCCGCGGCCCCAACCGCCATGTGCCGATCATCGGCATCAGCGCCTACACGCCGGAGCAGCTGACGGCGGACCAGCGTGCGCTGTTCGACAACTATCTGATGAAGCCGGTCCGGCTGGATGCGTTGTCGAGCGCGCTGGCCGAGGTGTTTCCCGCTAAAGATTAAAACAACGTTGCAGTGCGGCTTCGATCACATGGAGCCGCACCGGTTTTTCGTAAGGGCCGAGCACGTCGTACTCACGCATCGCCTGCGCTATCTCTGATTCGCGCCGGTCGGTGCCGAGTTCGCCGGTCAGCACCAGCACTGGCGCATCCGGGTTGTCGGAGGCGCGGATAGTGGCGATGCAGCGGTCCGCCGTTTCTTCACCGATCAGCCAATCCACCACGTAACCGTCAAACAGGCTTTGCTGTAACGCCTGGCAGAAGCTGTCGACGTCGTAAAACGCCACCGCATTGAAACCGCAACCGCCGAGGTACTTGGCCAGCTCATCGGCCGCCTGATGCGAATCGTCCAATACCGCGATGCTCAAGCGCTCGTCGTCGCCGTAACCGGGCCGGATTTCGATCAGATCGACGCCGTAACGCGGGCCTGCCGGCGCCTCATCGGCGCGATAGATCTGCCATTGTCCCTCTACGCGCAGCGCCACAAACTCCGCCGGCCGCCCCGCAGGCAGTTCATCACCGATGTGCCCGACGCAAGGCATCGCCACCCCGGCCACGAAAAAGATGGCATCACGCGCCATGTTTGGCTCAGCGCTCTCATGTTCGGCGCTAAAATCGGCGATCGCCGCCGGCGTTTCTCCCAACGCAGCCGCGACGCTGTTGATCTGCTCCAGCGTCCAGGGACTTTGCCCTTTCAGTTTGCGGTGCGCATGTGAAAAACTCAGATCCAAGATGCGGCTGAGCTCTCGGGCATGCTGACGTTTTCCAATCCCGTAATGTAAAAACAGCTCCCTGACCCGATTGGCAATCGACTGTGAATCGAATTTTTGATGATTGTTATCCATTTGTTCCTTCGATTTTTTTTACTGATTTATCAGTCGTTTTGATTATTTCTGATGAAAAAGCCACATCTAAAACTAGCATCTCATGCAATTATGCGTTAAAAACGTTGCTTGACATACCATGTTGCATCGTCAAACATGGTATCAAAAGAGACATACAGCAATACACTATAAAAAATAACACCAGCACGTTTTTTAATAATAACCATAGTCACACCAGGGAAAATTTGTTCCGTTGCCGCTACTGAGACGATGCTCACATCGCTCGGACTGCACAAGCAAAACGGGGCTTGAGCCTTTAGCGCTAATCTGTTTTACCCACTTTTAAGCCGGGATCCGCAAGGGTCCCGGTTTTTTATTGCCCTGGCGCCGCGCCATCATACGGACTCCCCCCACCGCCGCAAATAAAAACGGAGCCGGCATGCCGGCTCCGTTGCTCTTTTGATCCCCGCAGAACGTCAGAAGCGCCAGGTAAAACCGGCGTTGACGCTGTTGTCCTGATGATGCTGCGACAGCAGCCCGCCGTAGCCCAGCGACAGCGTGGCGTTCTCGTTCACCGCCACTTCCGCCCCCGCCTTCAGCACCATCCCGTCGCGTGAGACCGGCACGCTGTCCACCACGAACGGCGCGTTGCCGCCGTTGAACCGCAGACCCGTGCCACGCTCCACTCCGCCGTACTGGTGTTGCCACCCCAGCTCGCTGCGCAGCGCCACCGTCGTGCCCGGGCTCACCTGCCATGCGGTGTCCGCGCGCAGGCCCAGCGTCGACACCGTCGCATCGGTATGCTGCTTGTCCCCGCGCAGCGCCGCCGCGCCACCGCTCTCCCCGATGCCGTTGTTCTCGAAGTTCACGTACGCCAGGTTCACGAACGGCTCCAGGTTCAGCCACTCCCCTTTCACGCTGTAGCCCGCTTCCGCGAACAGCTGCTCGGTGCGCGCGCTGTACTTCGCCGTGTCACGGTCCGACTGCATTCCGTAGTTCACCGACCGTTTGGTGTCGATGCGGTGCCAGGTGTAGCCTGCACCGCCGCGCAGCGCCAGCGCACCGAACTGCTTGTCGCCGTACGCCGCCAGGTGGTAGTTGTCGCTGTCCGCCTTTGCCCCGTACCCGCCGTGCAGCGAGGTGCGGGTGTAACCGGTCGCTACCCCCAGCCGCCCGTCGTCCGCAACCGCCGAGTCCAGCCCGACCAGCACCCCGTAGGTCGAGGCCTGGTAACCCGTGGCGTTGGCGTCGCCCGACGCGTGGTCCCACGCCCCCAGCAGCTGCGCCCAGGCGCCGCCCTCGTCCGCCTTGATGGCCGACGAACTCGCCAGCCCTTCCGCCTGACGCAGACGCCCGTTCAGCGCCTCACGCAGGTAGCGGCTGTCGTTCACCAGCGCCGACGCGATGTCCGCATGGATTTGCCCCGACAGCTGACGGAACGCCTGCCGTGCCTCGCCCGCCGTGCCGCTGTTGAGAATGCTCTCGTAGACCGGGTTGCCCGCCGCCAGCGCATCCGCCGCCGCCGCGACCGCCCGCTCGTTCGGCGTCTGCGCCACGCTGGCGAAGCTCGTGCCGTTGCGCCCGACGCTCAGCGTCACTCCGGTCGGCTGGTAGCTCAGCCCGGTGCCGAGGAACAGGTAGTTCGGTGCCACCGCATCAAACTGCCCGCTCACCCCCTGCTGCGCCGTCAGGATGTTGTACTGCTGGCCCAGCAGGCTGCGCACCTCGCTCTCCGTCAGCAGGTTGGAACTGTTCTCCAGCGTCACCGCCACCTCACCGCCGCCGATCGTCGCCGAGCCGCTGCTCTGGAGCCGATCGCTCTGGCCGTTCGGGCCCACTTCTACCGCGTAGCGCGACCCCGGCTCGAAGCTGACGTTGCCGGCCACGTTCAGGGTGCCGATCGAGTTGCCCGGCGCCACGGTGCCGCCACTTCGTGCGGTCAGTGAACCGACCGTGCCGCTGCCGCCGACGATACCGCCGTTCTGCACGCTGACATCCGAGGTGACCGAGCCGTTGATCGCCAGCCGCCCCTGATTGACCAGCGTCGGGCCGGCATAGGTGTTGGTGCCGGTCAGCTCCAGGGTGCCCGCGCCCTCTTTGGTCAGGCCGCCGTGGCCGGAGATGTCGTTAGTCCAGAAATCCAGGCCACAAAGCGTATCGCTGCAGACGCGCTCGGTCGGCTTGCCTTTGTCCAGCACCGCGCCGACGCCCGGCAAATCCACCACGAACTGGGTCGGGCCGTAAGCCACGCCCGTCGGATCCGGGATGCGGAATTCTGCGGGAATATCTTCGACGGTCACCAACATGCCCGGACCGTTGATGGCCTTGCCCAGGTTGATCATCCCCCAGCCGTAGAGCGCATCGATGCCAGGCGCTCCCATATCGGTGGCGGTGGTTTTCAGCACATCCGCCACCTGCGCGCCATTCAGATACGGGAAGCGTTCCATCAGCACCGCAACGCTGCCGGCCACATGCGGCGCCGCCATTGAGGTACCGCTGTATTTGGCGTAGTCGGTAGTCAGATTCTCTACGCTGGTACCTTCAATCACCGAGCTGTACACCCGGGTACCTGGCGCCGAGACGCATAAACTGGCGGTGTAGCCGCAGCGGGAAGAGAAGGTGCTGATGCTGTAGTCGCCGGTATTGGTCGGATCCTGCAGGCTGGCGACCGACAGCCAGTTCGGCGCGATATCCGGCACAAAATAGGCCAGGCCGGCCATGGCGTCCGGATTGTTCAGGTTGTAATCGTTACCGGCAGCAAAGATGGTGACCACGCCGCTGCGCGCCGCATCGATCGCGCCCTGATAGGCGCCACCGGGCTTGGTGCCGAGGATCTGTTTGATCTGATCGAACTGCTTTTGCGCATCGTCAACGGTGAAATGCGGATAAGCCGGGTTCTTACCGCCCTTGGCGAATTTATCGGTAATGCCGATGCCCCAGCTGTTGTTGATAATGCGCGCGCCGCTGGCCACCAGCGCATCCCAACCGGCCTGATACACCGCGCCGTCGTTGCCGAGCACAATGCCGTCTTCCGGGCCGGGGTCGCCGTTCTCCGCGCTGATGATCTGCGCGTTGAACGCCACGCCGTGCATGGCGCCGCCGTCGCGGCTGCCGGCGGCGATGCCGCCCACGTGGGTGCCGTGCGAACCGAGCGTGCCGTCGGAATCCACGCTCGGCGTGCCGTCATAGCGGAAATCATCGCCTTTTTTCACCGGAATATAGGGATCGGTGTATTCGCGAATGCCATGCGTAACCAGATTGATCACTTTATCGGGGCCGACGAACTCGGGGTGTTTGGCGTAGACTGGCTGATCGAAAATGCCGAGTTTGATGCCTTTTCCGGTATAACCGGCGGCGTAGGCCTGGTCGGCGTGGATCGCCCCCAGCCCCCATTCTGCATTGAACTCGCTGCTGCGCCAGCTGGCCGGATCGCCTGCCTTGCCGTTCTCTATATAGGTTGCGGCCTGCGCCCCGCCAATCGCCGTCAGGCAGATCAACATTGCGCTCCACTGCGCGCGATGAACCCCGATCTCAGGCCAGCCGAAGGCCGCCCGAGCGGATTTGACTCCTCTAAGTTTCTTCTCCATCCCAGATACCGTCCGTTGTTGTTTGCAAATGTTTTATAAGATTTTTTGTGTAACAGTTTGGTAACACCAAATAAATAAAGCACAACAATCTCAAGTGCGCTTAATGTGTCATTCGGTAGTCCAGGGGAAGGAGAGAACGTTTCAAGGGTGAATCAGGTGAGCAGCGATAAGAAAGGACAATGATATTGCACGGTGTCTAAGTGGCGTTCGAAAGCGAGAGGATTAAATTTAACAAATTGATAAATAAAGATATAAATCAGATAAAACCGAAGGGGGAGATCGCCTGAAAAGTGCTTAACAGGCGTCTTTTATCACTTTTAATTATAAATTTTGCCAATATTCACTCAGTGAATTATGCTGGTTTATCACTCGGCCATCGGCAAAAATTGGATTATCCTGCTGATGTTTTTTTGCTGTTCATCGCATCCTCTTCCGCCTGACGGAGGATAGCTTTAGCCATCCACTGCGTGACGTCCTGAATACCCTCCAGCTCCAGCCCCCAGATATCTTTCAGCACCAAGAACACCTCCGAACCGTAAATCAGCGAGAAAGCATAAATCACTCTCTGTAGAGAATCCGGCGGCAGTTTGCCCTGCAACGGTTCTACCGCCAGCTGCAGCAGCCGCTTACGGTTACCACGCACGAATTTTTCGCCCGGCGTCGCGTTCGCCCACTGCTGTAGAGAGAGCTGCAGCGCTGCGCGTAATGCGCCCTCATGTCGCTCCATCTGGGGATAGGCGAAGGCCAGCAACTGCTGAATGCGTTTCAGCGCATCGTTATCTTGCGGGCGCCAGGCCAGGATCGGCCCCAGGCTTTCCGTCACCACGGCGGTAATCAGCGCACTTTGAGTGGGGAAATAGCGGTAGGCAGTTGCACGTGAAACCTGCGCGTGCGCCGCCAGTTCGGTGATCGAAGGGAACGCCCCTTCGTCATACAGCGCCATCGCGCTCCCCAGCAGCAAACGATAGGTTTTAGCCCGGGCGGAAGTCAGTGAAAGATCGGACGGGGCGGGAAAAGCATTTATCGGCACTTAAACCTCATACATCTGAACATGCTTGCGCGACCGGAGATACGCCACGGCCGACCGGTTGGCGGTGAAACCTCGGCCGCGCTAAAAAGCTCAAAAATGAGACAGGAGTCCCATTTTTCATTGAGCTGCCCTTGCAAAAATGATACTACCGTCTCATTATATAAATACATTAATCAATTTAACTTAAAAGCCAACACCAGGGAACATCAAAAAACATAACATAATGTTTTTAATTAAAAATTAGAAATCCCTTCGGAAAAATGCATGAAAGATACTTCAAATTTTGTCTATATTGCTACCACAGCAGATACCAAAGGACAAGAGTTGGAGTATGTGCGGCGGCTGATTGCCAGCCTGAATTTGCCCACGCTAACCGTCGATCTCTCCACCCGTAGCTTGCCGTTTAACTCCCCGGCCGATATCGGCCCAGAAGAGGTTGCCCGTCACCATCCGGCGGGCGCAGGCGCGGTCTTCTGCGCCAACCGCGGCCAAGCGATCGCCGCCATGGCGATCGCTTTTGAACGCTTTATCCTGACGCGGCGCGATATCGCCGCCCTGCTTGGCCTGGGCGGTTCCGGCGGCACCGCCATCATTACGCCGGCCATGCAGCAGCTGCCGATTGGCATGCCGAAATTGATGGTCTCGAGCATGGCGGCGGGCGACGTTTCCGCCTATGTTGGCGCCAGCGACATCAACATGATGTATTCGGTCACCGATCTCGCCGGCCTCAACCGCATCTCACGGCGGGTACTGGGCAATGCGGCGCGTCAGATAGCCGGGGCGGTACGCTTCGCTGCCGCCGATCATCTCGAAGACAAACCCGCGATCGGCCTGACGATGTTTGGCGTTACCACTCCCTGCGTTCAGGCGCTGGTCGCCAACCTTGCACCGCAATGGGATTGCCTGACGTTTCACGCGACCGGCAGCGGCGGTAGAGCGCTGGAAAAACTGATCGATAGCCGCCAACTGCACGGCGCCATCGATTTAACCACCACCGAAGTGACCGACTACCTGTTTGGCGGTGTGCTGCCCTGTAATGCCGATCGTTTCGGCGCCATCGCGCGTACCGGCCTCCCGTGCGTGATCTCCTGCGGCGCTATCGACATGATCAACTTCGGCGCGCCGAATACGGTACCGGCTCACTACGCCAACCGTCTGCACCACCATCACAACCCGCAAGTCACGCTGGTGCGCACCAGCGTGCAGGAAAACGCGCTAACCGGGCGTTGGATAGGCGAAAAAATCAACGCCTGCACGGGCGAAGTGCGCTTTGTGATTCCGACGGGCGGCGTGTCGGCTCTGGATGCGCCCGGCCAACCGTTCTGGGATCCGGCGGCGCTGGCCGCCTTTACGCAAACGCTGGAGGAAACGGTGCACGCCACCGACAGGCGCCGATTGATAAAAACGCCTTATCATATTAATGACCCGCGTTTTGCGCAGGCCGTTGCTGAACAGTTCCGACAAATTGGCGGCGGGAAATGACGATCGCGCAATACAACATCGACCGACAATCATGCATGAAAAAGGCCAGACATTTCGTCTGGCCCTTATTATTCACTGCGAACGCATATTACTGACCGGAGGACATCTGCTCCTTCATTTTATTCATGTGGTCCATCATTTTTTGCTCGCGTTTCTGATAATTCTCATTGTATTGTTTTTTCTGCTCAGGAGTCAGCAGGTTATACATTTTATTTTCCGCTTTGGCGCGCTCCAGCATGCGTTCGGATTGCGCTTTATTGATCGTGTCAATTTGCGCTTTCGCCTTCGCTTCATCAAAGCTGTCGGAAGCGACCAGATTATGCAGCGCCTGGCGTTCCTCTTTCATGCCCGGCCCGCGTTTTTGGTGCGAATCTTTCATGATGTCGCGCATTTGCTGGCGCTGTTGCTCGGTCAGGTTCAGCCCGGCGAACGGGCCGCCTTTGCCTTCGCCCTTGTGATGCATCATTTTCATCGGTGCCGCATCCGCCGCCGGAGCGGTTGTCGTGTCGGCGGCGAACGCCGCGGAAGCAGAACCCAGGGCCAGCGTGGAAGCAATAAATAAAGCCGTCAATTTACGCATAATCATTTCCTTAAAAATTTTTCTTCATCAGGAGCGCTGTACGTTAACAGGCTCATTCGTCGTCGGAGATAATAATAGGCTGATAAAATTCAAGTAATGCGAGGGTGTGTAAACTTTTTAAAACCCGTCATGGGTTTATTCACCAATTATGAGAAAAGTATGAAGATGGCGTTTATTCGGCGGAAATTTTAATTTCCCGGCGCAAATCCCCTCGGCGGAGTTATTTTTCAGTCTCACCCTCAACGCTATAATTTACTCGCGTTCACGGCAACCTTGCATCAACCGTTTTTCGCTAGCGAGAAGAATCTGTACAAACTTCGCGCGGCCCGATGTTCTCCTCCTACACTTTAAGACAACAGGCCGTCAGGTGCCGCTTACGCCGCAAAACCAATCATTGCTTATATAATAGTTTCCATCACCCGCCCCGCCTGTGGAAACCTGTTATATGATGCACAGACGCGCACGGCGACCACTTTCGGGCCAACAGGCTGCCCGCCGGTTCTTCGTGCTGACCGGCCGCCCGTGCTCTTTTGAGGAATCATCATGTCCGCAGACCAAGGCCCTGAGCTTCTTAACGCCCACTTCGGCACCCAGAGCCCCCATTGGCGGCTGGCGTTTGACAGCAATGCTTTGGAGCTGTCCGCCGTTAAGGGCAAAGCCCACATCGCGGTGGCGCTCAGCGCGATGGAAGCGGCGAAAATTCGCCGCCTGACCGGCGTCACCGCCAGCCTTGAACTGACCATTACGCTCGCCGGTGAACCGCTGCATCTGCATCTGGTCGGGCGACGCGTCAACCATCTCGAATGGGCGGGCACCGCTTCGGCCTTCAGCGACACCCAATCCGTGGCGCGCGATCTGGTGCACGGCCTCTCCTTTGCCGAACAGGTGGTGTCCGAAGCCAACTCGGTGATCGTGATCGTCGATCAACACGGCCGTATCCAACGCTTCAACCGGCTGAGCGAGGAGTACACCGGGCTGCAAGAACACGAAGTGATCGGCAAAAACGTTTTCCAACTGTTCATGAGCCCGGAAGAAGCCGCCGCCTCACGGCGCAACATCGCCGGCTTCTTCCGCAACGGTTCGTCGTATGAAGTTGAACGCTGGGTAAAGACGGTCAAGGGTGAACGGCTGTTCCTGTTCCGCAACAAATTCGTGCACAGCGGCAGCGGCAAGAACGAAGTTTTTCTGATCTGCTCCGGTACCGACATTACCGAAGAACGCCGCGCGCAGGAGCGGCTGCGGGTGCTGGCCAACACCGATCTCATCACCGGCCTGCCGAACCGCAACGCCATCCAGGACAAGATCAATCATGCCATCGCCACGCGCGGCGAAGAGAGTTTCGGCCTGGTCTACCTCGATCTCGATAACTTCAAGAAGGTCAATGACGCCTACGGCCATATGTTCGGCGATCGGCTGCTGGTCGAAGTCGCGCTGGCGATCCTCGGCTGCCTCAGCCCCAATCAGGTGCTCGCCCGTCTGGGCGGTGACGAATTTCTGGTGCTGGCGCCGCAGACCGACCGCGAGCGCCTGCAAACGCTGGCGCAGCGCATCATCGATCGGCTGAAAACGCCGTTCCGTATCGGTCTGATTGAAGTGTATACCGGCTGTTCGATCGGCATCGCACTGTGCCCGGAGCACGGCAACGATCTCGACAGCCTGATCCGCAGCGCCGATACCGCCATGTACGTCGCCAAGGAGCACGGCAAACGCACCTATACCGTTTTCTCGCCGGAGATGAACAAACGCGTCGCCGAATACATGTGGCTCGATACCAACCTGCGCAAAGGGCTGGAGCAAAATCAGCTGGTGCTGTACTACCAGCCTAAAATCGACGCGCGCAGCGGTGAAGTGCACAGCGTGGAAGCGCTGGTGCGCTGGGATTCTCCGGAGCGCGGCCTCATCCCGCCGCTGCAGTTCATCTCCTACGCCGAGGAGTCCGGCCTGATCGGTCCGCTGGGCCAATGGGTGCTGCAGACCGCTGCCGGCCAGGCGGCGCAGTGGCAAGAGCAGGGGTTGAATCTGCGGGTGGCGGTCAATCTCTCCGCCCGGCAACTGGCCGATGACAGCATCGTCAACGACCTGCTCGGGGTGCTGCGCCATCATCGCATGGCCCCATGCCTGCTGGACTTCGAATTGACCGAGAGCAGCCTGATTGAAGACGAAAATCGCGCGCGCGTGCTGATCACCCGGCTGCGCGAACTGGGTGCGCAGGTGCATCTCGACGACTTTGGTACCGGTTATTCGTCGTTAGCGCAGCTGGCGCGTATTCCGCTGGACGCCATCAAGCTGGATAAAAGCTTCGTGCGCGGGGTGAATTTCAACCCGGTTTCGCAATCGCTGGTACGCGCAATCGTTGCGGCGGCGGAGGCGTTGGCCTTCAGAGTGATCGCCGAAGGCGTGGAAACCGAGAGCGAAAACCACTTCCTCGACGAGGTCGGCGTGGACGAAAAGCAGGGCTTTCTGTTCGCGCGGCCAATGCTCCCGGAACAGCTGGAGCATTGGCTGCAGTCTTATCGCCCGCCCTCACCTTCCGCATGAGGCGGGCGCGTTAAGGTTAGCCGGCACGACGCAGGTTCAGGGTGTGGCGATCCTGCAACATCACCAGCCGCTCGATGTAGGCACGGTCCTTTTCCTCAATGGTAAAGGCCGAGTGCACCCAATCTTCGGTAATGTCCATCAGCTCGGAGCGCGTCAGCTGCAACACGCGCTGCCGCGCCCGCAACATGGCGCGCATGCCGTTGAGCTTCGGCCGAATGGTATCGATAAAGGTGCGCGTCGCCATGTAGGCGTCGCCGGGCTGGAACAGCTGATCCACCAGCCCACGGCTTTCGAACCACTCTGCGGTGTGCGACTCGCCGCCCCAAATCAGCTCCTCGGCCAAGCGCATGCCCGCCTTGCGCGCCACCAGCGAGTAACCGCCCATGCCGGGAAACAGGTTGAACGCGATCTCCGGAAACCCCATGCGCGCATTGTTCTGCGCCAACACGAAATGGTGCGCCAGCGCCGCTTCAAACCCGCCGCCCAGCGCGCTGCCTTCGACCATGGCAATGCTGACCGCGCCGGTGTCGAAACCGCGCGCCGCCGCATGCACGCAGTCAATGCAGGCACGCGCATAGGCCATCATCGCCTCGCGTTTGCGGTTTTTGATCGCGTCGGCGAAGAATTGCAGATCGCCGCCGACGTTGAACATGTTCGGCACCAGCGAGCCGGTGACCCAGAAATCGAACCGCAGCGAAGACTCTTTTGCCGCCTGCGCCAGCGTCATGATGTCCTCGATCAGCGCCTGATTGAAACAGGGGCGCGGCGCAGCGCGCAGCAGCATCCACATGATGTGTCGCCCCTCTTCATAGTAGGCGGAAAGCTGCGTCAGGTTGCCCGCTTCGGTAAACGGACGACAGGTGGGATGATTAAGTAATTTCATAAGACCTTCCAGTTTTTCTGTTGATGACGGATGAGACCGTTTCAGCCCCTACGGCTGCAGCGGAGCGGCGGTCGGCAAAGCGCGACGCCACACCATGAGTAAACGCTTTCTCACCGACGAAACAGATAAAAATTGGAGGTAGGGAAGTGAAAAAAACCGAGGCACCACGGGGTTTTCATAGGAATTTTACCTATCGGACTCTCCCCGGCATTTCATGCCGGGCGCTAACGCGTTAAGCTCGGAAAATGACCGTCCGCCTGCCCGGCGCGCAAACCGCCGCGGAGCTTTGGCTATAATCACTGCTGAAACATGCCATTTAACGTTAAGGAAATCGTGAAGTAATGCCTACAGGACCAGACCAGGAACACCGCCAACCCGCACAAGACACGCCGCCGAAGCCGCTTATCGCCATCAAGACCGGCCATGAGACTCTCGACCGCCGCATCGGTGGTTTTTCACGTCTGATTGAACGCATCAAAGCCTGGCCGAGCGTGGCGCACCTGCTGCGCGCCGCCGAACGCTTTAACGATCGGCTCGGCAGCCAATTCGGCGCCGCCATCACCTATTTTTCATTCCTCTCGCTGATCCCGATCCTGATGGTGTCGTTCGCCGCCGCCGGTTTCGTGCTGGCCTCCAACCCGGATCTGCTGGCCAGGCTGATCAACAGGATCGTCGGCAGCATCAGCGATCCGACGCTGGCCACCACGCTGAAGAACACCGTTAACACCGCCATTCAGCAGCGCACCACCGTGGGGTTGACCGGCCTGGCGCTGGCGCTCTATTCCGGCATCAGTTGGATGGGCAACCTGCGCGAAGCGATCCGCGCGCAGTCGCGCGACGTCTGGGAACGCAATCCGCAGGATCAGGAGAAAATCTACTTCAAATATACCCGCGACTTCATCTCGCTGACCGGCCTGGTGGTCGCGCTGATCATTACGCTGTCGTTGACCTCGGTCGCCGGATCGGCGCAGGCGGCGATCGTCAACGCGCTGGGGCTGGACGGCATCGAATGGCTGCGGCCGGCGCTGACGCTGATCGCGCTGTCGATCTCGATCTTCGCCAACTATCTGCTGTTCCTGTGGATTTTCTGGATGCTGCCGCGCCACAAACCGAAGAAAAAAGCGCTGCTGCGCGGCACCTTGCTCGCCGCCATCGGTTTTGAGGTGATCAAATTCGTGATGACGATGACGCTGCCGCAGGTGGCGAAGTCACCTTCGGGGGCGGCCTTCGGCTCGGTGATCGGGCTGATGGCGTTCTTCTACTTCTTCGCCCGCTTGACGCTGTTTTGCGCCGCCTGGATCGCCACCGCCGACTACAAAGGCGACAAAGCCTTGCCGGAACGCGAGCCTCCGGCGCGCTGAAGCCATGCATCGTGCCGGTGTTTTCGCACACACCGGCACTTTCCTCTGGTTATCAGGCAAAAGACCAGTCAATTTCTCTGAATCTTGCGGCGCGCCATCCAGAAAACCAGCATAACAAACTACCCAGTCACTTTTCTTTCCCCTTTTTGTAGCTATTCCCTCTGCGTGGAATCCATTTCTCAACGTTTAACGCTGCAGAAAAGATGATGGATAAAACATTAGTCTTTTTAACCGGTTAGTGACGGCACTGGCCAAAGTTCCGCCGTTGAAAAGGCCGAATGCTGTCACTAAGATGGATTTTTACCCCTCCTAACGATAAGAAAAATTATGCAAGCCACCATCGCACCCCCACTCGACGCCGGCGACGCACCCACACCGGTAAACTCCCGCGGAAAAGTCATCGTCGCCTCGCTGGTCGGCACCGCCATCGAGTTCTTCGATTTCTACATCTACGCCACCGCCGCGGTGATCGTGTTCCCGCATATCTTCTTCCCACAGGGCGATCCGACCACCGCGACGCTGCAGTCGCTGGCCACCTTCGCCGTCGCCTTTGTCGCGCGCCCTATCGGCTCTGCGCTGTTCGGCCACTTCGGCGATCGCGTGGGGCGCAAGGTGACGCTGGTCGCCTCGCTGCTGACCATGGGGATTTCCACCGTGCTCATCGGCCTGCTGCCGAGCTATGAAACCATCGGCATCTTCGCTCCTATCCTGCTGGCGCTGGCGCGCTTTGGCCAGGGCCTGGGGCTGGGCGGCGAATGGGGCGGCGCCGCCTTGCTGGCGACGGAGAATGCGCCGGCCAAAAAACGCGCGCTGTATGGCTCCTTCCCCCAACTGGGGGCGCCGATCGGCTTCTTCTTCGCCAACGGCACCTTCCTGTTGCTCTCCTGGTTGCTGAGCGACCAGCAGTTTATGGAATGGGGCTGGCGCGTGCCGTTTATCCTTTCCGCCGCGCTGGTGCTGATCGGCCTGTACGTTCGGGTGTCGCTGCATGAGACGCCGGTATTCGCCAAAGCGGCCAAGGCCGGCAAACAGGTGAAAGTGCCGCTCGGCACGCTGCTGAGCAAGCATCTGAAAGCCACCATCCTCGGCACCTTCATCATGCTGGCGACCTACACGCTGTTTTATCTGATGACGGTATATTCGATGACCTACGGCACCGCGCCGCAGCCACTGGGCCTCGGCTACTCCCGCAACAGCTTCCTGTGGATGCTGATGGTGGCGGTGATCGGTTTCGGCGTGATGGTGCCGATCGCCGGCCTGCTGGCGGACGCGTTCGGCCGCCGCAAGACCATGATCGCCATTACCCTGTTGATGATCGGCTTCGCGTTCCTGTTCCCGAGCCTGCTGGGCTCCGGCAACCAAACACTGGTGATGGGCTTCCTGCTGTGCGGCCTGAGCATCATGGGGCTGACTTTTGGCCCGATGGGTGCGCTGCTGCCGGAGCTGTTCCCGACCGAAGTGCGCTATACCGGCGCCTCGTTCTCCTACAACGTCGCGTCGATCCTCGGGGCGTCCGTGGCGCCGTATATCGCCACCTGGCTGGCAGCCCACTACGGGCTGTTCTACGTCGGCATGTACCTGGCGGCGATGGCCGGGCTGACGCTGCTGGCCCTGCTGCTGATGAAAGAAACCCGCCACCAGTCGCTGTGATCCCCTGCGGCCCCCTCACTACGGGGGGCCGCACGCGTTGTGCGTTTCCTGTCATAAAATCGGGCTATGCTGGTCGTTTCTCTCGGTAACAGGATCGGCCGATGTCTCTGCGTCGTGGGGTATTTGTCTGCGTTGCGCTGCTGGCGGCGCTCGCCATCGCACTCTATTACGGGTTGAAGCCCGACCATCCCGATGCGCTGTGGCGCATCGTCAGCCAGCAATGCCTGCCCAATCAGCAGGCGCATGACAACCCGGCGCCCTGCGCGCAGGTGGATGCACAGGCCGGTTTCGTGGTGTTTAAAGACCGCAACGGGCCGCTGCAATATCTGCTGATGCCCAGCGCCAAAATCACCGGTATCGAAAGCCCGGCGGTGCTGGACGCCGCCACGCCGAATTTCTTCGCCCAGGCCTGGCGCGCGCGCCACGTGATGGCGGAACGTTATGGCAAGCCGATCGACGACGGCGATATTTCGCTGGCGATTAACTCGGAATATGGCCGCACGCAAAACCAGCTGCACATTCATATCTCCTGCCTGCTGCCGACGGTAAAACAGCGGCTGGCGCAGATCGGCCCCGATTTCATCAATCAGTGGCAACCGCTGCCCGGCGGTCTGTTGGGGCATGACTATCTGGGGCGGCGGGTGACCCCCGCCGAACTGGAACAACAGGGCGCCTTCCGTCTGTTGGCTGCCGGCCTGCCGCGCGCCGACGGGCGCATGGGCAGCTTCGGCCTGGCGATGACCACGCTACCGGACGGCGATTTCCTGCTGCTGGCGACCGAGCGCAGCCTGCTGCCGTTCACCCTGGCCTCGGCGGAAGAGCTCCAGGATCACGACTGCCGGCTGCTTACGCCGCCGCCACGCGCCTGACTATTTTTTGCCTTTCATCTCCCGCAGGATCTGCCCGCACTGGTTCTCCTCGCCGCCTTCACTGGGCGAGACCAGCGCCAGCAGCGCCGCCGCCGGCGTCAGCACCGCCCCCAAGGCCACCGCCGCCGCACCGCGAGCAATCAGCGGCCCGGCTTTGACCCCGGCGTCCGGGTGCTTGAAGGTGCCTTTCACGTAAAGCGGCGAGCGCAGGGTCAGCACGCGCATGCCCTTGCTTTCCGGATCGATGGACAAATCCAGCCGTTCGGTGGCGAAATTGGTGTTGCCGGTGATGTTGATCACCGCATTCTCGGTGTCGAACACGAACAGACGCGGCGCGGCGACGCCGCTGCGGATGCCGACGTCTGCCGCCGCGCAGTTGATGCCCACCACGTCGTCACCGAACAGCTGCGCCACCAGATAGTTGCCGACGTTCAGGCCGAGGATCTCCATCAGGCTGCGGCTGATCACCCCGTTATTGATCAACAGGCGCAGATCGCCGTTGCTGGTCGCCAGCAGTTCAGCCACCGAATTGCCGCTGCCCGCCAGCCTGGCGTCGCCGTTCATCTGCCCGAGGCTGCGCTTCATCGCTTCCACGTTCGGCAACAGCTGTTTGAGCTGAAGTTTGCGCGCATGCATATCCACCTGGCCGCGCATCGGCTTTTTACTGCCGTCGAGGCGCACGATGGCGTTCATACTGCCGCCCGCCATGCCGAAGCGCAGCGGATCCAGACGCAGTTCGCCGTTGTTCAACTTCAGATGCGTAGCCAGATCGCTCAGCGGCAAATCGCTGCCGCGCTCGATGCGCGCGGCGGCGAATTTCACGTCCGCATCCATCTTGCGCCAGCTTTGCGTATCGAACTGTTCAACCGGCAGCACCTTGTCCGCCGGCTGGCGGCTCTTCTCGCCGCGCCCGGCTTTGGCGGCGTTGGAGTCCGCGCCGATCAGCGGCGCCAAATCCGCCAATCTCAGCTGCCGGGAGTTCACCGCTCCGCTCAGCGTCGGCCGCGGTTTGCCGGCAACGTATTTCAAATCGCCGTGAATATCGCTGTCGCCGATTTTGCCATCGAATTTCTGATACTCGAACACGGCGCCGCCCGGCTGATGCAGACGGGCGCTCAGATGGCCATCGGTCGCATACGGCGGCGTATTCGGCAGCAACACGCCGGTCAGGCCATACAGGTTGCCCAGGCTTTCGCCGGAAAATTTCAGCTGCACGTCCAGGCCGCCGAGGTTCAGCGGATCGGACAAGGTGCCCGCCACCACCACCCGGGTGCTGCCGGAGCGCACATCGGCCTGCAGCGGGAACGGCAAGTTGGCGCTCTGCAACGACAGCATGCCGCCTATCTTGCCGCTGCCGCTCAACGGCTCGCCGTTATATTTGCCTTTCACCTGCCAGCCGAAAACGTAATCCGGTGTCACGGCCTTGCCGCCGTCCTGTTTGCCGGTCACTTCACTGAACGGCAGCGGTTTGCCGAGCGGATCGATAACGGCGCGGAAATCCGCCTTCAGGATGGCGTCTTTAAAGGCGATCTGCCCCTTGTCGAACACGATGTCGTGAACGGTGAACGACCAGTCGGAAGGCGGTTGCTGCGGATCCTGACCGGCGGCCAGGTCAAACGTCCAGTTATTGTCGCCGTTGGCCAGGCGTTGCAACGAGGCATTCGGCTGCTTGAGCCAGATGCGCGGGATCAGCAGTTCTTTCCCCAGCAACGCCAGCGGTGCAATGCTGGCGTCGACGCGCTGCAGCGTCACCATGCTGTCGCCGGGCATGTTTTTCGGATTACCCAGCCACACATCTTCGGCATGGATATGCGGCCAGGGCACCCAGGCGCGCCAGCCGCCCTCATCCGGATTGCGCGACCAGTCGACGCCCAGATCGCCCCGGATGGCGAATGGCCGCCGCAGTTCGGCCGACACTTTGTCGTTGATGGTGGGCTTGAGTCGATTCCAGTCGAAGGTGGCGATGAAGATCGCCAGTGCGGCGATCGCCAGCAGCACAATGCCGCCCAGCCAGCTGAAAACCTTTCCTGTTCTTGTCATAGCGGCTCCCTCAGCGCATAAAACGGGCTGCCGAATGAAAGGAAAAGGTATTAGCAGCCCCGTTTAAGCCTAGCTGAGGATAGGCCGGAGTTCACGCCGACGCGCCGGGCGCGGCGAACAGCGTCGGTACGCTGTGCAGGGTTTCAAAACACGCCGGGCGAGAGAGGTAGTAGCCCTGCGCGGCCAGCGCGCCGGAACGCTGCACCAGCCGCCACTCCTGTTCGGTTTCCACGCCTTCGACGATCACCCCATCGCTGTGCTGGTTCATCATCTTGATCAGGGTGCCGAGCAGTTGCACGCCCTCTTCCGACTGCTTGAGCAAGGTGAACAGCTCGCGCGCCACCTTGATGTATTGATAACGCCAGGCGCCAACGGCGGAGAAGTTGGCCAGCCCGCTGCCGAAATCGTCCAACCACAGCCGTTCACCGCCGACGATCTGCTGCAGCGGGCGGTTTGATGCCGTTTCTGCGTGCTCCACCAACTCGAAACGCAGATAGGGCATCTCGGCGATCTGCCGTTGCAACGCGCTATGGCGCTGCAACGCTTGCAGCGCGATGCCGTCGATATTGACCGACACCATCACCGCGTGGCGAATGAACAACGCCTGCCAACGCTGCAGCAACGCCAACTGTTCCTGGATCACCCGCAAACGCTGAGCGACGTCGAGCGAGGCAAAATAGTGCTCCGGGGATTGCCGTTTGTCCGGCTCATTCGGGTGATACACCGCCGTCAACAGTTCCACCGCCAGCAGCGCGCCGCTGGTGCGATAAATCGGCTGGAAGGTATACAAGCGCCGGCATTGCCGCCAGTAGCGCCGCGATTTAGCGCAGGCATAGAGGGCAAAACAGGGCGCCAGCAGACCAGAGATCAGGTTGGTTATCATCGGTACTATCGCCGTGGCGGGGAAATGAGAGCGCTGCCGCTGTTTCTTTACCCAGCTTATCGGCAGCACGGCGTAAAACTTTAAGCACGAATTGCCGTGCACTTCTCCCTCGCCCTGCCGGCGCTAGCCGATCGCGATCATAAAAAATTAAAACACTGTTTTAATTTATTGACTCCCTCACCGCCTTGCGTGGAGACTGACGGCTGTTGCTTCTTGTTTAGCCAGGGCTTATTGACGATGACTATCCGAAATCTCGCCGTGATCGGCGAATGCATGATCGAGCTGTCGCAACAGGGCGCGCAGCTGACGCGCGGCTTTGGCGGCGATACCCTCAACACCGCCGTCTACCTCGCCCGCCAAATGCCGGAAAAGGCATTGCGGGTGCATTACGTCACCGCACTCGGCACCGACAGTTTCAGCCGCGAGATGCTGAAGGCCTGGCGGCAAGAGAAGGTCGAGACCGGGCTGGTTCAGCAGTTGGAAAACAAACTGCCGGGCCTGTATATGATCGAAACCGACGCCGCCGGCGAACGCACCTTTTACTACTGGCGCAACGACGCCGCCGCCCGGTATTGGCTTGCGGGACCGCAGGCCGACGAGCTGTGCGCCCGGCTGGCGCAGTTCGATTACCTGTACCTCAGCGGCATTAGCCTGGCGATCCTCGCTCCCGCCGATCGTACCAAGCTGCTGGCGCTGCTGCGCCGCTGCCGCGCCAACGGCGGCAAGGTTATCTTTGACAACAACTACCGTCCGCGCCTGTGGCCAAGCCGTGAGGAAACGCAGCAGGCCTATCGCGAGGTGCTGGCCTGTACCGACATCGCTTTTCTGACGCTGGATGATGAAGAGTTGCTGTGGGGAGGGCAGCCGATCGAACGGGTGGTCGCACGCACGCAGGCGCTCGGCGTCGGCGAGATCGTGATCAAACGCGGTGCAGACGCGTGCCTGGTGTTCAGTGCAGAGGGGGAGCGGCTTGAGGTGCCGGCGATCGCGCTGCCGCCGGAGCGCGTAGTGGATACCACTGCGGCGGGCGACTCTTTCAGCGCCGGTTACCTGGCGCTACGCCTGAACGGCGGCAGCGCCCAACAGGCGGCGCAGCGCGGCCATCTGCTCGCCGCTGCGGTGATCCAACACCGTGGCGCCATCATTCCCGCAGCGACCATGCCAGCATGACCAATAAGGCGGCGGCGAGATTATCTCGCCGCCCTCGCACGTGATCCCAGAAGCATTGATAAGAGAATGAGTGAAAGAATTTCCCTGGCGTTGGCTTATTTTCGCCCATAGCTGTTAAGCTCGGGTCTTGGCATTGCCGCCTTTTTGAATTTATTAGCCGAGTATAAATTTCAATCCGCCGCACTGACTAGCTGGACTTTGGTGCAGGTCGGGCTGAACCGCCGAACGACAGGGAGGTTACCGATGGCCGTCGCATTCGCCAACGCCGTCGCCGCAAGACTGCATCTTGACGGCCAACTGCACGCCTTCAGCAGATTCAAATACGCTTATTTGACCTTCAACAAACACCATCCCGATCGCCATCTGCTGGTTTCGAGCTACCCGCAAGAATGGCTGAATATCTACAGCGCCAATCGCTATCAGCACATCGATCCCGTCGTCCGCGCCGCCCATGGCCGCTGCGCGCCCTTCATGTGGCATGACACCCCTCTCACCACCGAGGATCGGCATTACCGGAAGATCTTCAATCAGGCGCGGGAATACGACATCGTGCACGGTTGCAGCTTTGTTTTGCACGATCACGACAACAATCTGGCGATCTTGTCGATCAGCGCGACGGCGGCCGATGACGCCGAACTGCGACAGTTGATGGCAGACGAGCGGGCCAACCTGCAGATGGTCTTGGTCGATACCCACCAGCATGCGCTGGCGTTGGCCAGTGCCGAAACAAGCCGGACGGATCGGCTCTCGCCGCGCGAAGGAGAAATTCTCTATTGGGCCAGCCAGGGCAAAACCTACCATGAGATCGCGTTGATCCTGGGGATCAAAACCGGCACGGTGAAATTTCACATCGGCAATGTGGTGCGTAAGCTGGGGGTGACGAACGCCAAACACGCGATCCGGCGCGGTCTCGAGCAGCAGCTGATCGCGCCGCCGGAGGCATAAAAAAAGCCGGCATCTCAGCCGGCTTTTTGTGCTTCATCTTGCGGACAATCAGCCCGCAACGGCGATGCGTTTCATGTCGGTCATGTAACCGCGCAGTTTGCGGCCGACGGTTTCGATTGGGTGGCTGCGCACCGCTTCGTTCACGTCACGCAGCTGCGCATTGTCTACCGCCGTGCCCGCCGCGGCTTTACCCAAATCACCCGCCTGCAGGGTGGTCATAAAGTCCTTCAGCAGCGGCACCGCCGCGTTGGCGAACAGGTAGTTGCCGTACTCCGCGGTATCGGAGATGACCACGTTCATTTCATACAGACGTTTACGTGCAATGGTGTTGGCGATCAACGGCAGCTCATGCAGCGACTCGTAGTAAGCCGACTCTTCGATGATGCCCGCATCGACCATGGTTTCAAATGCCAGCTCAACGCCCGCTTTCACCATCGCCACCATCAGCACGCCGTGATCGAAGTACTCTTGCTCGCTGATCTTGCCTTCAAACTGCGGCGCATTCTCGAACGCGGTTTTACCGGTCTCTTCGCGCCAGGTCAGCAGTTTCACGTCGTCTTCCGCCCAGTCGGCCATCATGCCGCTGGAGAACGCGCCGGAAATGATGTCGTCCATGTGCTTCTGGAACAGCGGCGCCATGATGGTTTTCAGCTGTTCGGACAGCGCATAAGCGCGCAACTTGGCCGGGTTGGACAGGCGATCCATCATCAGCGTGATGCCGCCCTGCTTCAGCGCTTCGGTGATGGTTTCCCAGCCGAACTGAATCAGTTTCTCGGCGTAAGCCGGATCGGTACCTTCCGCCACCAGCTTGTCGAAGCACAGCAGCGAACCCGCCTGCAGCATGCCGCACAGAATGGTTTGTTCACCCATCAGGTCGGATTTCACTTCGGCAACGAAGGAAGACTCCAGCACGCCGGCGCGGTGGCCGCCGGTCGCCGCCGCCCAGGCCTTGGCGATCGCCATGCCTTCACCTTTCGGATCGTTTTCCGGGTGAACCGCAATCAGGGTCGGCACGCCGAAACCGCGTTTGTACTCTTCACGCACTTCGGTGCCCGGGCATTTCGGCGCGACCATCACTACGGTGATGTCTTTGCGCACCTGCTCACCCACTTCAACGATGTTGAAACCATGGGAGTAACCCAGCGCCGCGCCGTCTTTCATCAGCGGCTGCACCGCGCGCACCACGGAAGTGTGCTGCTTGTCCGGCGTCAGGTTGACCACCAGATCCGCCTGCGGGATCAGGTCTTCGTAGGTGCCGACCTTAAAGCCGTTTTCGGTCGCCTTGCGCCATGAAGCGCGTTTCTCGTCGATCGCTTCTTTGCGCAGGGCATAGGCGACATCCAGGCCGGAGTCGCGCATGTTCAGCCCCTGGTTCAGGCCCTGGGCGCCACAGCCGACAATCACCACTTTTTTACCTTTCAGGTAGCCGGCTTCGTCAGCAAATTCGTCGCGCGCCATAAAGCGGCATTTACCCAATTGCGCCAACTGCTGACGCAGGTTCAATGTGTTGAAATAGTTAGCCATGGTGGTACTCCGGTTTGATGTTGTCTTGCATTGTTATTTTCATTCCCCGCCCTGTCTGTGCGGAGATTCGTTAAACTCAATGTATAACAGGAAATGCGTTGCTTAAATTGATATATTGAGAACGTGATATTGCAATTTATGCAACACTCCAACTGCGAGCGTATCGATATGGATTTACGTGATTTAAAGCTGTTCCTGCATCTGGCCGAAAGCCATCACTTCGGGCGCACCGCCAAGGCGATGCACGTCAGCCCGTCGACGCTCTCCCGCCAGATCCAGCGGCTGGAAGAGATCCTCGGGCAGCCGCTGTTCCTGCGCGACAACCGCACCGTGCAGCTCACCGACGCCGGCGAACAGCTAAAAGAATTCGCCCAGCAAACGCTGCTGCAATATCAGCAGCTGAAGCACTCGCTCGGCCAGCACGGCCCGTCGCTGAGTGGCGAACTGCGGCTATTCTGCTCGGTGACCGCAGCGTACAGCCACCTGCCGCCGATCCTCGACCGCTTCCGCGCGCAGCACCCGCTGGTGGAGATCAAGCTGACCACCGGCGACGCCGCCGACGCGGTCGACAAGGTGCAGTCCAACGAGGCCGATCTCGGCATCGCCGGCCGGCCGGAAACGCTGCCCGCCAGCGTGGCGTTCACCAAAATCGGCGAAATTCCACTGGTGCTGATCGCGCCGGCGCTGCCCTGCGCGGTGCGCAGCCAGGCGTTCGCCGACAAGCCAGACTGGGCCGAGATCCCTTTCATCCTGCCGGAACACGGCCCTTCGCGAAAACGCATCGAGCTGTGGTTCCGCCGCCACCGCATCAGCAATCCGCTGATTTACGCCACCGTCGGCGGCCACGAAGCGATCGTGTCGATGGTGGCCCTGGGCTGCGGCATCGCGCTGATCCCGAGCGTGGTGGTGGACAACAGCCCGGAGCCGGTGCGCAACCGCATCTCGCAGTTGGATAACATCTCGATGGTCGAACCCTTCGAGCTGGGGGTTTGCGTCCAGAAAAAACGCCTGAGCGATCCGCTGATCGACGCCTTTTGGCGTCTGCTGCATCCCCGCTGACGCGAGGTTTACAGATCCGCCGGATCGATCTGCTTCATCGTCTCTACCTGCATCAGCCAGTGGTAGAGCGGCTCAAGCTGCAAAAATGCCCCGGCCAGCAGCGGCACCAGATCGGCGCTGAACAGCTTTTCCACTTCGCTGTCGGTCACCATCACCGCGAACGATTTGCGGTTGTACCAGGTGGCGATCTCTGCCGCCTGCTCCTTCACCAGCGGGCGCTTGTAGCTCTCTCCCACCAGCTCGAACGGCGGCCGGCAGCAGGCGGCTACCTCAAGGAAAGGCTGCGGCCGCTGCCTCAGCGTATGGCGGAACAGATCCATGGTCGGCTTGTTGGCGCTGTAGTAGCCGAGCCCATAGCGCAGCATGTCCGGCCCCAGTTCGAAAAAGTACACCGGCGCGTCTTTCCAGTCTTTGCTCGGGCGCTTGAACGTCAGCCACATGCGGCTGCGGTAGCGCGACTTGTCGTGAGAAAAGCGCGTATCGCGATGAATGCGCGACAGCGTTTTGCCGATCGCCGGGCGAGTCTCGAACTGCGGATCGATCGCCAACATGCCGGGAGCCAACTGCTCCACCAGCGCGCGGAACGGCGCCAGCAGCTCGCGATCGTAGATGTCGCGGTTACCGTCGAACCACGCCTTATCGTTTTCGATCCGCACCTGCTGCAGGAAATTCAAGCCCTGCTGGCTGAAGCCGGAGAAAGGTTGCGTCATAAGTTTTTCCGTTCTGACGGTTTATCGGGTGTTGCGCAGATCTTCCCTCTGCCAACGGCGTTTGATAAACACGCGCCGACGCGTGCGAAAATAAGCGACGTAGAGGTAGAACGCCGCCCGGTTGCTGGACAGCGCGCCGCCAACCGCGCCCCCCAGCAGCAAGGCACCGGTGGCGATGCCGGTCATCCCTGCGGCCCACGCCGCCGCGGCGCCGAGGCAACACAGGCCGAGCATGCCAAGGTAATATTGCAACAATACCACCCCGCTGTTTTTCCCCTGCACCAGCTGGAACAGGATCAGCGTCATCCACACCGCCACGATCGCGCCGCTGCCCATCAACACGGCGGCGGAGGTCTTGCCGCTCCAGGCGGCCGCCACATCCGTGGCCAGACCCATCACGCCCGCCAGCCCCAGCGTCAGGCATACCATCAGCAACATGACATTGCCGACGCCCGGCGGCGATAGCCGCTGGCCCGGCGTCAGGAAATGCTGTTCCAGCTGCGTATCTACGCCGGCGAACAGCGCACTATCACGCGCCGCGATTTGTTTTTCCATCTCCCGGCCATCTATCGCTAAGCGGGACAACCGGCCGGATAAACACACCGGACTCACCCCTGCAAAAAGAAGCGGAACGCCGGGTTGTCGGTTTCGTCGTGGCAATCGTAGCCCAGCGCCTGCAGGTGCCGCTCGAATTCCGGCTCGGATTGCGCCAGTTCGAAGGCCGCCAACACCCGGCCGAAGTCGGTGCCGTGGCTGCGGTAATGGAACAGCGAAATGTTCCAGTGCGCGCCCAGCGTCTGCAGGAACTTCAGCAGCGCGCCCGGCGACTCCGGAAACTCAAAGCTGTACAGCCGCTCGCGCAGCGGCTTCGACGGACGCCCGCCCACCATGTAGCGCACGTGCAGCTTGGCCATCTCGTCGTCCGACAGATCCACCACCTGATAACCGCCGGCGTTGAGCTCGTCGATGATCTCCCGCCGCTCGGCGTGGCCGCGCGTCAGACGCACGCCGACAAAGATGCAGGCGTTGTCGGCATCGGCGTAACGGTAGTTGAACTCGGTCACCGAGCGGCCACCCAGCAGCTGGCAAAACTTGAGGAAGCTGCCCTGCTGTTCCGGAATGGTCACCGCCAGCAGCGCTTCGCGTTGTTCGCCCAGTTCGCAACGTTCGGAAACGTAACGCAGGCCGTGGAAGTTGAGGTTGGCGCCGGACAGCACATGCGCCAGACGCTCGCCCTGAATGTTGTGCTGCTGGACGTACTTTTTCAGCCCCGCCAGCGCCAGCGCGCCGGAAGGTTCGGCAATCGCACGCACGTCCTCGAACAGATCTTTGACCGCCGCGCAGATGGCGTCGCTGTCCACGGTGATCACGTCGTCCAGATATTCACGGCACAGGCGGAAGGTTTCTTCGCCGATGCGCTTCACCGCCACGCCTTCGGCGAACAGCCCGACGCGCGCCAGATCCACCGGATGGCCGGCATCCAACGCCGCGCGCAGGCAGGCGGAGTCTTCCGCCTCGACGCCAATCACCTTGATCTGCGGCATCAGTTGCTTGATCAGCACCGCCACCCCGGCGGCCAGGCCGCCGCCGCCGACCGGCACGAAGACCCGATCCAGATGCGCGTCTTGCTGCAGCAGCTCCATCGCCAGCGTGCCCTGCCCGGCGATCACCGTCGGGTGATCGAACGGCGGCACGAAGGTCATGCCCTGTTGTTGGGAAAGCTCGATCGCCTTCGCTTTAGCCTCATCGAAATTGGCGCCGTGCAGCAGCACTTCGCCGCCGAAGCCGCGCACCGCATCCACCTTGATATCTGCGGTGGACACTGGCATTACGATCAGCGTTTTGATCCCCAGCCGTTTACCGGAGAAGGCAACGCCCTGCGCGTGGTTGCCGGCCGAAGCCGTCACGACGCCGCGCGCCTTCTGCTCTTCGTCCAGCCCGGCGATCATCGCATAGGCCCCGCGCAGCTTGAAGCTGTGCACCGGTTGGCGATCTTCGCGCTTCACCAAAATGGTGTTGCCGAGGCGCGAAGAGATTTTGCTCATGGCCTGCAACGGGGTGACCTGCGCCACCTCGTAGACCGGCGAGCGCAGCACCGCTCGCAGATATTCCGCGCCGCACGGGGCGCTGGGTAGGGGTTGAGAGACCGCCATGCGTTTATCCCCCCAGTTTGCTCTTGTCGCGCACAGCGCCTTTGTCGGCGCTGGTGGCCAACGAGGCGTAGGCGCGCAGCGCGAAGGACACCTGACGCTCACGGTTTTTTGGCGTCCAGGCCGCGTCGCCGCGCGCCAGTTCCGCCTCACGCCGCGCCGCCAGCTCCTGCTCGCTGACATCCAGCTGGATACCGCGATGAGGAATGTCGATCGCGATCATGTCGCCGTCCTGCACCAGGGCGATCAGGCCGCCGTTAGCTGCTTCCGGCGAGGCGTGGCCGATGGACAGCCCGGAGGTGCCGCCGGAGAAACGCCCGTCGGTGATCAGCGCGCACGCCTTGCCCAGCCCCATCGATTTCAGGTAGGTGGTTGGGTACAGCATTTCCTGCATGCCCGGCCCGCCTTTCGGCCCTTCGTAGCGGATCACCACCACGTCGCCCGCCACCACTTTACCGCCGAGGATCGCTTCTACCGCATCATCCTGGCTTTCGTACACCTTGGCCGGGCCGCGGAAGGTGAGGATTTCTTTGTCTACACCGGCGGTTTTGACGATACAGCCGTTTTCCGCCAGGTTGCCGTACAGCACCGCCAACCCACCGTCCTGACTGTAGGCGTGTTCACGGGTGCGGATGCAGCCTTCCTTGCGGTCGGTGTCCAGCGAATCCCAGCGGCAGTCCTGAGAGAATGCCTGCGTGGTGCGGATGCCGGCCGGCCCGGCGGAGTACATTTTCTTGACGCTTTCGTCGCGGGTCAGCATCACGTCGTAGGCTTCCAGCGTCTGCGGCAGGGTCAGCCCCAACACGTTGTTCACCTCACGGTTCAGCAAACCGGCGCGATCCAGCTCGCCGAGGATGCCGATCACCCCACCGGCGCGGTGCACGTCTTCCATGTGGTATTTCTGCGTGCTCGGCGCCACCTTGCACAGGTGCGGCACTTTGCGCGACAGGCGATCGATGTCCTCCATGGTGAAGTCCACCTCGCCTTCTTGCGCCGAAGCCAGCAGGTGCAGCACGGTGTTGGTCGAACCGCCCATGGCGATATCCAGCGTCATGGCGTTTTCAAACGCCGCCTTGTTGGCGATATTGCGCGGCAACGCGCTGGCGTCGTCCTGCTCGTAATAACGTTTGGTCAGCTCGACGATGCGTTTGCCGGCGTTGAGGAACAATTCCTTGCGATCGGCATGGGTGGCCAGCAGCGAGCCGTTGCCCGGCTGCGACAGGCCCAGTGCTTCGGTCAGGCAGTTCATCGAGTTGGCGGTGAACATGCCGGAGCAGGAACCACAGGTCGGGCAGGCGGAACGTTCTATCTGCTCGCTGTCGGCGTCGCTGACGTTCGGGTTGGCCCCCTGGATCATGGCGTCCACCAGATCCAGTTTGATGATCTGGTTGGAGAGTTTGGTCTTGCCGGCCTCCATCGGGCCGCCAGAGACGAAGATCACCGGAATGTTCAGGCGCAACGCCGCCATCAGCATGCCCGGGGTGATTTTGTCGCAGTTGGAGATGCACACCATCGCGTCGGCGCAGTGGGCGTTCACCATGTATTCAACCGAATCGGCGATCAGCTCGCGCGACGGCAGGGAATAGAGCATGCCGCCGTGGCCCATGGCGATGCCGTCATCCACCGCGATGGTGTTGAACTCTTTGGCCACGCCGCCGGAGGCTTCGATCTGTTCAGCAACCAGCTTGCCCAGATCGCGCAGATGCACGTGGCCCGGGACGAACTGGGTGAAGGAGTTGACCACGGCGATGATCGGCTTGCCGAAATCGGCGTCGGTCATCCCGGTCGCGCGCCACAAGGCGCGGGCACCCGCCATATTGCGGCCGTGGGTGGTGGTGGCGGAACGGTACTTAGGCATGCTCTTTTCACTCCAAATGTATTTATGACAGGCGGCGAACGAACCGCCTGGATATTCTTATCTTGTCTGTCTTGTCGTCCGCCACGCTGCGCGGCGAGCCTTGTCGTTAAGGGTTTACCGGATCCAGCCAGCCGTACTTGTCTTCCGTCTTGCCGGTGAACAGGCCGAAGAACGCCTCCTGAATCTGTTTGGTCACCGGGCCACGTTTACCGATACCGACCTGAATGCCGTCCACGCTGCGCACCGGCGTGATCTCCGCCGCGGTGCCGGACATGAACACTTCATCGGCCAGATACAGCGATTCGCGCGACAGCACCTGCTCGCGCACTTCGAAGCCCATGTCTTTCGCCAGCTTGATGATCGCATCGCGGGTGATGCCCGGCAGCGCCGACGAGGTGAACGGCGGGGTGTAGATCACGCCGTCTTTCACCTGGAACAGGTTCTCGCCCGCCCCTTCGGAAATGTAACCGTGCACGTCGAGCGCGATGCCTTCCTGATAGCCGTGGCGGCGCGCTTCGCTGCCCACCAGCAGGGAGGAGAGATAGTTGCCGCCGGCTTTGGCCGCGGTCGGGATGGTGTTCGGCGCCGCGCGGTGCCAAGAGGAGACCATCGCATCGATACCTTGCTCCAGCGCCTCTTCACCCAGGTACGCGCCCCAAGGAAACGCCGCGATAATCACGTCCGTTTTATAACCGGCCGGCGGGTTGACGCCCATGCCGACATCGCCGACGAACACCAGCGGGCGAATGTACGCGCTGACCAGGTTGTTCTTGCGCAGCGTGGCGCGGCAGGCTTCCATCAGCTCGTCGACGCTTTGCGAAACCGGCATGCGGTAGATTTTCGCCGAGTCGTGCAGACGCTGCATGTGCTCGCGATGGCGAAACACCACCGGCCCCAAGTGCGAGTCGTAGCAGCGCACGCCTTCAAATACCGACGTACCGTAATGCAGCGCGTGCGACATCACGTGCACTTTGGCCTCGGCCCAAGGAACCATCTCACCATTGAACCAAATGTAATCGGCTTTCTTTGTCATTGTTATTTATCCTTCTCGGCGCCTCAGGCGCGTATTTGTTGTGATGTTGGCTGCTGGATCTCGACGCAGGAGACGTCCATCAGCTTGCTTAATTGAGATGACAACAAGGCGACCGGACGCGGGCTGGCAACAGTCAATTCGATATTGATGCTGTCGGCGTTGGCCGGGGAAACCATATTCATAGCACAAACCTGAAAGCCGCGATGACGCACGATCCGCAATACGCGCTCTAACATTTCGGGGCGAAAACGCGCCTGGATCGAGAGTTGATGCTGCATCATGATATTTCCTCCAACATGGTTTCGTTGCCGGCGCCCGGCGGCACCAGCGGCCAGACGTTTTCGAGTTCGTCGATAGAGACCTGCAGCAGATAAGGGCCTTCGGTGTTGAACAGCGCCTCGAGCGCGCCCTCCACCTGATCCTTGCGGCTGATGCGCTGGCCGGGAATGCCGAAGGCGGCGGCCAGCATCAGGAAGTCGGGGTTATCGGACAGGTTGGTTTCGCTGTAGCGGCCATCGAAGAACAACTGCTGCCATTGACGCACCATCCCGAGGCGCTGGTTGTCCAGCAGCACGATTTTGAGCGGCAGCTGCTTGCGCTTGATGGTGCCCAATTCCTGCACGTTCATCATGAAGGAGCCATCGCCCGAGACGCAGATCACCGTATCTTGCGGGCGGGCAATCTGAGCGCCTACCGCGGCCGGCACGCCGAATCCCATGGTGCCGAGGCCGCTGGAGGTGATGAAATTCTCCGGGCGCTCGAACGTCATGTGCTGAGCGCTCCACATCTGGTGCTGACCGACGTCGGTGGTCACTACGCTGTTGGCCGGCTTGCGGTCAGACAGCTGGCGCAAGAACAGCGGCGCAAAGATCGGCTGGCCGGGGTGATCGTAGCGGCAGGCGTGCTCGGCTTTCAGCGCCGTTACCCGCTGCTGCCAGGCGGCGATGTTCAGCGGGCGCTGCAACGCCGGCAACAATGCTTTCAGATCGCCCTGCAGAGCCACATGCGCCTGGCGCAGTTTGCTCATCTCCGCCGGATCGATATCCATGTGGATCACTTTGGCATGCGGCGCGAAGGCGTTCAGTTTGCCGGTCACGCGATCATCGAAACGCGCGCCGACGGCGATCAGCAGATCGCACTCCTGCACCGCCAGGTTGGCGGCCTTGGCGCCATGCATGCCCAGCATGCCGAGGTACAGCGGATCTTGCGCATCCGGCGCGCCCAGCCCCTTCAGGGTGGCGACGTTCGGCATGCGGGTCACGGCGATGAACTCGCGCAGCGCCGGCACCGCCTGCGCCATGCCCACTCCGCCGCCGACGTACAGCATCGGTTTGTGCGCCTGCGCCAGCAGCTCGGCCGCCTCCGCCAACGCCGCCGCCGGAAACGCCGGCGCTTCATCGACCGGCATCAGGTGCGGATGCAAGTCGCCCTGCGCCAGCTGGATGTCTTTCGGGATATCGATCAGCACCGGGCCAGGGCGGCCGCCGGCGGCGATGGCGAACGCTTCCGCCATAATGCCCGGCAAGGCGTCCAGCGACTCCACCAGGAAACTGTGCTTGGTGCAGGCCAGAGACAGGCCGAGAACATCGATCTCCTGAAAGGCATCGGTGCCGATCAGCGCGGAACCCACCTGACCGGTGATGGCGACAACGGGAACGGAATCGAGCAGCGCATCAGCCAGGCCGGTGATCAGGTTAGTGGCGCCGGGGCCGGAAGTGGCGATGCAAACGCCGACGTTGCCGGTGGCGCGGGCGTAGCCGATGGCGGCCATGGCGGCGCCCTGTTCATGGCGGCACAGCAGGTGTTCCACACCACCGTCATACAGCGCATCGTACACCGGCATGATTGCCCCACCCGGATAGCCGAATACGGTATCCACTCCCTGCGCACGCAACGCTTGAACTACCCACTGAGCGCCATTCATAGTTATTTCCCCGCCTTACTTCGACAACCGCAGGATTTTGTTCTGTTTTTCATCTTCCGCCCCTTGCTCCACTTTTCTCTTGCCAATAAAAAACCCCCGGACCTGACGGTGCGGGGGTTCTCTTGCGATTCCGGCTTGTTTGCTAAGCCTTTCTTCGTCCAAGTGCAGCCCCGCACGGTGGGATAATAATCACCACCACGCTAATCACGACTAGGCTAATCACTTGGGCAAAGGCTTTCATAATGGGTTTGTTCACTGTGCTCATTCAGAACTAATGCTTACAGAGGTACCACAGCCGCGCGCGACATGACAACACTTTTTTTGCGTTATTATTCGGCGCAATCTGGTCATACCTCATGCGGATCGCCCGGATTTCATACGTTGGCGCGCATGCCCGGATTTTTCACCGCGCCGGTGATGGCCTTGCCGCGCGTATCCTTGCCGAAGAACACCAACAGGGCGATCGCTACCGCTACCGTGCCGGCGACGATCGCCATCGCCAGGCCGTAATTATGCCCATGATGCTCGGCGATGCTGGCTTGCAACGTGGCGTTGACCGAGGCGATCAGGTTGCCCAGCTGATACACGAACCCCGGCAGCACCGCGCGGGTGTTGGCCGGCACCAGCTCGGTCAGGTAGGTCGGCACTACGCCCCAGGCGCCTTGCACCATGAACTGCATCAGGAAAGCGCCGAGCCCCAACATCAGCGAACCGCTGGAAAACGCCCACAGCGGGATCACCGGCAATGCCAGCAGCGCGGCGATGATGATCGCTTTTTTCCGGCCGATTTTTTCCGACAACGAACCGAAGAATACGCCACCGATAATTGATGCGATATTGTAGCTAATGGCAATGATACTGACGGTTTTAGGATCGAAACCGTGCTGAACTTTCAGAAACACCGGATACAGATCCTGGGTGCCGTGGGAGAAGAAATTGAACGCCGCCATCAGCAACACCAGATAGCAGCACAGCTTCCAGTGGCTCTTCAGCACCGGCAGCAAGGCGGTGCTCTCTTTACGCTCACGTGCCGCCAGCCACACCGGCGACTCGTGCACGCAATAATAAATAAACGGCAGCAGCAGGATCGGTGCCGCGCCGATGACGAACATGCCGCGCCAGCCGACCGTTTCGAACAGCAGGCCATAGGCCACCGCCGCCAGCAAATAACCGAACGGATAACCGGCCTGGAAAATGCCCGACATCAGCCCGCGCGAGCGGTCCGGTATGGTTTCCATCGCCAATGACGACGCCACGCCCCAGATACCGCCCATCGCAACGCCGTACAGCACCCGCAACAGCAAAAAGACCGTCAGCGAAGGTGCGGCGGCGGAAAGCAGTTCAAACACCGAGAAGAAGACGATATTCAGCATCAGGATCGGCTTGCGGCCATATTTTTCCGCCGCTCGCCCAAAGATCAGCGCGCCTATTGGCCGCACCGCCAGCGTGAGAAGAATGGCCAACGTGACCTGCTCCAGGCCGACGTGAAAGGATTGTGCGATATCGCTGAGCAAGAATACCAGCACGAAAAAATCGAAAGCGTCGAGCGTCCAGCTTGAAAAGCTGGCGATTGCCGCGTTGCGTTGCAGCGAGGTCCAACCAAACATAGTGTTATCCCTACCGTAGAGTACGAAGTCAGGAGATTTAGCGGCTGCCGGGCGGAATGCGGCGGCGGTCGGAGTGTGTCAAAGAAGTGATTTTTCTTTTAATCAATTGTTAAATACACCCATTAAGCCTATGGGTGCAATGCGTCTGGGCCGCTAATGTGTTGCAGGCTTCAGCGAATTGTTAATGGGTATTGCCGCAGGCTGCGAGGCAGCTCGCACAATCTTATTCGCTTCGATGAAAATCGGTGATTAGGCTGCGAACATCATGGAAAAATTACCAATAACGCCGCGCGCCGCCAGGATGAATCGCGCATCATGTCGCCCTCAGCAAGGAGAGCAATATGTCACTGGCGGTAATCTATAGCCGCGCCATCATCGGCGTTCAGGCCCCTTCCGTCACGGTAGAGGTGCATATCAGCAATGGCCTGCCCGGCCTGACGTTGGTCGGTCTGCCGGAAACCACGGTGAAAGAAGCGCGCGATCGGGTGCGCAGCGCCCTGATAAACAACGGTTTCACCTTCCCCGCACGGCGCATCACCGTCAATTTGGCGCCCGCCGATCTACCGAAAGAAGGCGGGCGTTACGATCTGCCGATAGCGCTGGCGATCCTCGCCGCCTCCGAGCAACTGCCCCTCGCCCCCCTGGCGCGCTATGAGTTTCTCGGCGAGCTGGCGCTGTCCGGCTCACTGCGCGCGGTCAAGGGCGCTATCCCGGCGGCGCTGGCGGCAGCCGAGGCCGGGCGACAACTGATCCTCTCAACGGATAACGCCGCCGAGGTCGGCCTGATCGCACAGTCGCACTCCCATACCGCCCGACACCTGTTGGAAGTCTGCGCCTTTCTGCTCGGCCAGGGCGAACTGCCGGTGGCGACCACACCTCCCGCTGCGGACAACGTCTGCGAAAGCGCCGACCTACGCGACATCATCGGCCAGGAACAGGCCAAACGGGCACTGGAGATCGCCGCCGCCGGCGGGCATAACCTGCTGTTGATCGGGCCGCCTGGCACCGGTAAAACCATGCTGGCCAGCCGTCTCACGGGCTTGCTGCCGCCGCTCGCGGAGCATGAAGCGCTGGAAAGCCTGGCGGTCGCCAGCTTGCAGCATCATGTTCCCGCCGCTCTGCTATCGCGCCAGCGGCCGTTTCGCGCGCCGCATCACAGCGCCTCGATGGCGGCATTGGTCGGCGGCGGCTCACTGCCGCGCCCGGGCGAGATCTCGATGGCGCATAACGGCGTGCTGTTTCTGGATGAGCTGCCGGAATTCGAGCGTAAAGTACTGGATGCGCTGCGTGAACCGCTGGAATCCGGCGAGATCGTGATTTCACGCGCCAACGCCAAGGTCTGCTTCCCTGCAAGGGTACAATTGATCGCAGCGATGAACCCCAGCCCGACCGGGCATTACCACGGGTTGCACAATCGCGCCTCACCGCAGCAGGTGCTGCGTTATCTGGCTCGGCTATCGGGGCCTTTTCTCGACCGTTTCGATCTGTCTATCGAGGTGCCGCTGCTGCCGCCGGGTACGCTCAGTCAGCGGCAAAGGCATGGAGAAAGCAGCGAGCAGGTGAGAGAAAGAGTGTTACTGGCGCGCGCCCGGCAGCTCGAACGCGCCGGCAAAATCAACGCGCTGTTGAGCAACCGCGAAGTGGAACGGGATTGCGTTTTGCAGGCGGCGGACGCCGAGTTTTTGGAGACGACATTGAACGCGCTGGGGCTATCGGTCCGCGCCTGGCAGCGCATCTTGAAGGTTGCACGCACGCTGGCGGATTTGGCGGGAGATGCTGAGCTCAACAGGCGCCACCTCAGCGAAGCGCTGGGCTATCGCAGTATGGATCGTCTGCTGTTACAGCTGCATCGGAGTCTGGAATAGAAAATGGGGCCCGCAGGCCCCATCGTCTTTAGTCGTCGCTGTCGCTGTAATCTTCTACTGCGTCAGCCTGCGGTTTACCGCCGGACAGAGTATGGAATTTCTTCGGGCGACGTGTGCGCGCCAGATATTTAGCCCATACTTTTTCCTGCTCGGTAGCCGCTTCGCGCTCACCGCGGCACACTGCGACGAACAGCTGTTCTTCTTCAGTGACCGGCTGGCGTTTACCTGAGTCCAACTCGTTAAACGCGTAGCCGAAGCGCTCTAGCAATTGCGCCTCTTTAATGGTGAAATCGCCGTGACGGGAGAACCCGCGAGGGTAATGTTTATTATCAAAAAAACGATTGGTCGTGGTGAAGCTATCCGCCATCTGACACGCTCCTAATTCTCTTATGGCCGTGCTGTTTATGGCGCGGAGTATTAGATAGGCTTGACAGTGTGTAAAACAAAACATTTAAATCTTAACGACAAATTTTTTTGGAGATAGGTGTGGATACCGAATTACTGAAAACCTTTTTGGAGGTCAGTAGAACGCGTCACTTTGGCAGAGCCGCAGAATCTTTGTACTTAACGCAGTCCGCGGTCAGTTTCCGCATCCGTCAGCTAGAAAACCAGTTGGGCGCAAATTTATTTACCCGTCATCGCAATAATATCCGCCTGACACCAGCTGGTGAGCGGCTTCTGCCCTATGCAGAGAGCCTGATGAACACCTGGCAGCTGGCGAAGAAAGAGGTCGTGCGTTCGCTGCAACACACCGAGTTATCGATCGGCGCTACCGCCTCGCTGTGGGAGGCCTATCTGACCCCGTGGCTACAGGCGCTCTATCAACAGCGGGAGGCGCTGCAGCTCGAAGCCAGGGTGGCATTAAGGCACTCTTTGGTAAAACAACTGCATGAAAGGCAGCTCGATTTACTGATCACCACAGAACCGCCGAAGATGGATGAATTGGCCAGCCAGCAACTGAGCAATTTCTCTTTACGCCTGTTCTCATCCGCACATCGCGACAAGCAGGCCCCGATGCCCTATATCAAGCTGGAATGGGGGGCCGACTTCCACCAACAGGAAAACCGCATGTTGGAAGGCGATAACGTGCCGGTACTCACCACCACCTCCGCTCATCTCACGCGCCAGCTGCTGGAAACCACAGGCGGCTGCGCCTTCCTGCCCAGCCAATGGGAAAAAGAGTACCCGCAATTGGTTGCCGCCGCCGAGATCCCGCCGATTATTCGCCCACTGTATGCCGTCTGGTTGCAAAACAGCGATCAACAGCCTTTGATTCGACAATTACTTAAAATACCTTTAAATACCGCAGCCTAACACGTTATGGCGGCCTTAAATGCCGCCATCGTGGTCGTGGCTGTCTATCGAGTTAAAATGCGGCTATCGCCTTCTGAGAGAAGATAACGCAAAACGGTGCGACACTCAGGGGGTTAAGGGGGGATTGGAAGTACACGCGGCAGCCGGGAGAGGGCAAACATTGCCTATGGCGTCTAATGCGCTTTTTTCCGCAGCCGTAATGCTCTAAGACAGAGGAACCGTAGGCAAAAAAAAACCCTTTGCTTTCGCAAAGGGTTCTTAATATGGCAGGGGCGGAGAGACTCGAACTCGCGACACCCGGTTTTGGAGACCGGTGCTCTACCAACTGAGCTACGCCCCTAAATCTCGCTTAACATTATGCCTGCTAAGAAAGCAGGCATAATTAAACTAGACGATGGGGACACGAAAATCCGATTAAACTGAATAACTTAATCGGTTCGTATCAGCATGAATAACTCATGGCATCAACAGGTAGCGCTTTGCTCGTTACTTTTCATCAGACAATCTGTGTGAGCACGCCACTCGAACTAATATCTTTAGGTAAGGAGGTGATCCAACCGCAGGTTCCCCTACGGTTACCTTGTTACGACTTCACCCCAGTCATGAATCACAAAGTGGTAAGCGCCCTCCCGAAGGTTAAGCTACCTACTTCTTTTGCAACCCACTCCCATGGTGTGACGGGCGGTGTGTACAAGGCCCGGGAACGTATTCACCGTAGCATTCTGATCTACGATTACTAGCGATTCCGACTTCATGGAGTCGAGTTGCAGACTCCAATCCGGACTACGACGTACTTTATGAGGTCCGCTTGCTCTCGCGAGGTCGCTTCTCTTTGTATACGCCATTGTAGCACGTGTGTAGCCCTACTCGTAAGGGCCATGATGACTTGACGTCATCCCCACCTTCCTCCAGTTTATCACTGGCAGTCTCCTTTGAGTTCCCGGCCGAACCGCTGGCAACAAAGGATAAGGGTTGCGCTCGTTGCGGGACTTAACCCAACATTTCACAACACGAGCTGACGACAGCCATGCAGCACCTGTCTCAGAGTTCCCGAAGGCACCAATCCATCTCTGGAAAGTTCTCTGGATGTCAAGAGTAGGTAAGGTTCTTCGCGTTGCATCGAATTAAACCACATGCTCCACCGCTTGTGCGGGCCCCCGTCAATTCATTTGAGTTTTAACCTTGCGGCCGTACTCCCCAGGCGGTCGATTTAACGCGTTAGCTCCGGAAGCCACGCCTCAAGGGCACAACCTCCAAATCGACATCGTTTACAGCGTGGACTACCAGGGTATCTAATCCTGTTTGCTCCCCACGCTTTCGCACCTGAGCGTCAGTCTTCGTCCAGGGGGCCGCCTTCGCCACCGGTATTCCTCCAGATCTCTACGCATTTCACCGCTACACCTGGAATTCTACCCCCCTCTACGAGACTCTAGCTTGCCAGTTTCAAATGCAGTTCCCAGGTTGAGCCCGGGGATTTCACATCTGACTTAACAAACCGCCTGCGTGCGCTTTACGCCCAGTAATTCCGATTAACGCTTGCACCCTCCGTATTACCGCGGCTGCTGGCACGGAGTTAGCCGGTGCTTCTTCTGCGAGTAACGTCAATTGATGAGCGTATTAAGCTCACCACCTTCCTCCTCGCTGAAAGTGCTTTACAACCCGAAGGCCTTCTTCACACACGCGGCATGGCTGCATCAGGCTTGCGCCCATTGTGCAATATTCCCCACTGCTGCCTCCCGTAGGAGTCTGGACCGTGTCTCAGTTCCAGTGTGGCTGGTCATCCTCTCAGACCAGCTAGGGATCGTCGCCTAGGTGAGCCATTACCCCACCTACTAGCTAATCCCATCTGGGCACATCTGATGGCAAGAGGCCCGAAGGTCCCCCTCTTTGGTCTTGCGACGTTATGCGGTATTAGCTACCGTTTCCAGTAGTTATCCCCCTCCATCAGGCAGTTTCCCAGACATTACTCACCCGTCCGCCGCTCGTCACCCAGAGAGCAAGCTCTCTTGTGCTACCGCTCGACTTGCATGTGTTAAGCCTGCCGCCAGCGTTCAATCTGAGCCATGATCAAACTCTTCAATTAAAAGCTTGATTTGCTTCCACTCGAGAAGCGATGCTCAAAGATTTACTGCATGAATTTTACTTCAGTTAGTCACTCTTCAAGACTTGATATTTTTTTGCATCCGAAGATGCTGGATATCGTCTTGTGGAGTGCCCACACAGATTGTCTGATAAATTGTTAAAGAGCAGTGCCGAGAAACTTCATCGGCGCGGGCTGCGTATATTACGCTTTTCGCCCGGAGAGTCAAGCATTTATTTCGCTTTTCTCTCGCTAACCCGGCGGCTTGTCAGTCGTTGTTCCCGGTCAGTGGAGGCGCATTATAGGGAGTTCTCGGCGGGCCGCAACCCCTAATTTCAATATTTTTTCCGACCGTTGAATGTTTGACCAAAACGCCGTTAAAGCGGCAGTTTTTTCAACGATTTAAAGCCGTAGCCCTGCAAAACGGGCAATAAAGCGTCAGTATCTTCATTTAACGCCATGCAATACGCCAGATTCTCTTCCTGGCTCGAAACCAGATTTTCCTGCGTCGAGATGAGCCAGGCGGTACGGCGGGCTATCGCCGCACCGGAATCCACCAGCCGGGTGCCTTCCGGCAACACCTGCATCAGCTCTTCCGCTAATAGAGGGAAATGGGTGCAGCCCAGCACGACGGTATCCGGCGGCTCACGCATGCTCAGCCACGGATGCAGGATCTTCTTCAGCACCGGCAGCGGCACGGCTTCGCCGTGCAGCTTGGCTTCCGCCAGCTCCACCAGCTCCGAAGAACCCAACAGTTCAATCTTGCAGTCGGTGGCAAAACGGGAAATCAGTTCGTGGGTGTAGCTGCGCTGTACGGTGCCGCGGGTCGCCAACAGGCCGACAATGCCGTTAACGGTAAGACGGGCGGCCGGTTTGATGGCGGGCACCACGCCCACGACCGGGAAGCTGAAACGCTCGCGCAGGGCCGGCAAGGAAACAGTGCTGGCGGTGTTGCAGGCAATGACGACAATCGCCAGAGGATGACGCTGCTGCACCGCGCCAACTATCTCCAGCACGCGCTCAACGATAAACTCTTCGGACTTCTCGCCGTAGGGGAACGCCACGTTGTCGAAAGCGTATATATAGTGGAGATCCGGCAGCAACTGCCGAATCTCCTGATATACCGACAACCCGCCGACGCCGGAATCGAAAACCAGCACCGTCGGGCGAGGTGTGGCGGTGCTGTTAGAAGGTATAGCTTCCAGTGAGGTAGTATTCTCTTCCTGGAGTAGCGTAGCCATAGGCCGTCTCATAATCTTTATCAAACAGGTTGGCAATTCTACCACGAACTGTCAGATGAGATGTGACCGGATACGAAACTGCGAGATCCCACAGGCTCACGCCGCCGAGTTTAACCGTCGGGCTTGGATAAACGCCATAATCCTTGTCATAGCGCTCACCCAGGTATTGATAGGTCACCGCCCAGTCAAAGTCGTACAGCTGCCAATCCAGCTCATACTTCACCTGTTGTTTCGCGCGGCGCAGCAGCACTTCATTGGTTTTAGCATTGCGCGGGTCGACATAATCGTAACCAATCTGATGCGTCAACGGACCGGTTTCAAAAGAAGCGGTGGCCTCTACACCCTTAATGGTCGCCTTACCGATATTGTAATAACGGTAACTCACCGGATCGCTGTCAATCAGGTTATCGATGTCATTGCGGTAGCCGGAAACGCGCCAGGTCACCGGCCCGGTCAAACCTTCGAAGCCGCCTTCCCACTGTTTGCTTTCTTCCGGCTTCAAGTTGCTGTTGCCATAAGTGGTACTAAACAGCTGGTTCATGTTTGGCGCTTTAAACGCGGTGCCATAGGAAGCGATGAAACGGTATCCTTCGATGAACTCCCAGGCTGCGCTGGTTTGCCACGTGCCGTGCCAACCGAACTCAGAGTTATCGTCGCCGCGCGCTGCGGCCTCAAGCGTCACCGGCCCCACCAGTTGCTGCCCGGTCAGATAGATGCCGGTATTGCGCTGGCTTCTCTCGCGGCTGACGGACGCGGTGCCTGGTTTGATCTGTTGATCCTGCCAGTCGGCGCCCGCACTGACGGTGCCTTGAGCCACCTTGAAAGTATTGCCCCACTGCAGATTGTATTGCTCTGAATCATCCAGGCTGGAGGAAATCGCATACTGCCCTTTGCGCGGATCGTAATTGTAGTCTTTGCTGTGGCTGTAGCTTCCCACTAACTGCGTGGCGTAAATTCCTTCCTGATAGCGCAACCCGGTGTCCCAGGTTTGACTATACAGTTTGCGCGTATCCGGCAGACCGGTGATATTGAAATTTTTATCGTAAGAATAGAAGCCGTCGTAGCCCGTACGGTTGTCGTAGCCATATCCACGCACAAAGCCGCTGATTTGCTCGTTGAACCGGTGCTGTACCGCCCCGTATAGCGATTTGCTCATGAAGCCATCGCGATCGGGCTGCGGAATGCTGGTGTTGCCTTCAGCCACCACATCATACCCTTTGGTATAGGTGTAGTTCCCCGCCACCGTCGCCACGGTGCTGTCGCCCAGCAGCTGTTGCGTCGACGCATCATAGGACTGATAGCCGTTGGAGCCAACGCCGGCAGCCAGCGTAGTGCCGTTCTTTTCGCGGGTAGTAATAATGTTGACCACGCCGCCGATGGCGTCGGAACCGTACACCGCAGAGCGCGGACCGCGAATGTATTCGACTTTCTGCACCAGCGAAATCGGGATTTGGCTGAGGTCGGAAGAGCCGCTGACGCCCGCCTGATTAAGGCGGATGCCGTCGATCAATACCAAGACATGGCTGGAGTTGGTGCCGCGAATGAATAGTGAACTCTTTTGTCCCAACCCACCGTTTTGGCCGATGTCCACCCCCGGCAAGCGGCGCATCACGTCGGTCAGGCTCTTGGCCTGCCAGCGATCGATATCGTTGCGGGTGACGACGGAGGTCGGCGCCAATACGGAAGAAATCGGCTGCGGGAAGCGGTTGGCGGTCACCACCAGGTTATCGCCATTCGTGGCCGTGGTGTTGTCTTGCGCCCATCCAGAAAAAGCCGTGACGGAGGAGACCACCGCCAGCAGCGTGTTTTTTGTAATTGTCATGAGAAAAGCATCCAAACTTAATTGGCGGATGCCGCAGGATCATGGCCGGTAGTTCGCGACGGCCACGGACATTGCGACGTAACACCGGCAGGTCTTCGGGCTTGGGATTTGCGGGCCGCGGGGCGCGACCGGCAACGGGCGATGACTTCCCATCCTGCAGTGGACAGTGTCTGCGTCGAAACGCTATCGCCGTGACTTCCCCTTACCGCTGCGCGTCAGCTCCGGATTCACACCGGATTCCCTTTTCACTCGCTGCTTGAGGCCGGACGGCAATGCTACGATCAATGAAAATAGATGTCTAGACTGCTACTAATGTTACAAATAATAAACACGACAAAACTGGACTTCACGGGCTGATTCCCTACAATCCCCGCTGATCAAATTTGCCTGACGAGAAGACACACATGACGCCCGAGAATTTGCCTATTGAACGTTACGATGACCAACTGGCGGAGAAAGTCGCCCGCCTGAAGACGTTGATGTCACCGTTCGCGGCGCCCGAGCCGGAAGTGTTCCGCTCGCCAGTCGACCACTACCGCATGCGCGCCGAGTTCCGCATCTGGCACGACGCGGAAGACATGTATCACATCATGTTCGATCAGCAGACCAAGCAGCGTATTCGCGTCGATCGGTTCCCGGCCGCCAGCGAACTGATCAACCGTCTGATGAGCGCCCTGATCGCCGCGCTGAAACCGGAGCCGATCCTGCGCCACAAACTGTTCCAGATAGATTATCTGTCGACGCAAAGCGGCAAAATCATCGCCTCGCTGCTGTACCACCGCAAGCTGGATGAGGTTTGGCAACGGCGCGCCGAGCAGCTGCGCGACGATCTGCGCGCTCAAGGGTTCGATCTGCAGCTGATCGGTCGGGCGTCGAAAACCAAAATCATGCTCGACCAGGATTATGTTGACGAAGTGCTGCCGGTTGCCGGCCGCGACATGATCTACCGTCAGGTGGAAAACAGCTTCACTCAGCCCAACGCGGCCATGAACGTGCAGATGCTGGAATGGGCGCTGGCGGTCACCGCCGGCTCCAAAGGCGATTTGCTGGAGCTGTATTGCGGCAACGGCAACTTCTCGCTGGCGCTGGCGCGCAACTTCGAGCGCGTGCTGGCGACCGAGATCGCCAAGCCGTCGGTGGCGGCGGCGCAATACAACATCGCCGCCAACCATATCGACAACGTGCAAATCATCCGCATGGCGGCAGAAGACTTCACTCAGGCCATGAACGGAGTGCGCGAATTCAACCGGTTGAAAGGCATCGATCTGAGCGGCTACAACTGCGAGACGATTTTCGTCGATCCGCCGCGCAGTGGGCTGGACGATGAAACGGTGAAGATGGTGCAGGCTTACCCGCGCATTTTGTATATCTCATGCAACCCGGAAACGCTGTGCGCCAACCTGGAAACGCTGCAGACTACCCACCGAGTCAGCCGCCTGGCGCTGTTCGATCAGTTCCCGTATACCCATCACATGGAATGCGGCGTGTTGCTGGAAAAGCACCGCTGATACGACAGGGGCGCCACATGGCGCCCCGTTTCATTACGATTCTTGAGTCGGCGCATCCAGCGCCTTGCGCGCCTTCAGCTTGACCCCGATCCACAACACCAGCGCCACGCAGAGAACCGACGGCAGGAAGTTGGAGCCGATCTGCGGGTATTCGGCGCGCACGATGGCGCTGTACAGCAGCAGCCCCAGCAGGAAACAGGCCGCCGCCAGCTTCGGCATGCCGTCCGGCATGGCACGGTTCAGGTAGCGCTGATGCAGACAGTACACGGCCAGCACCAACGCGAGCAGCGGGAAGATCGAAAACGGCACCACCGAGCTGAACAGCGCGGCAAACGAACCGTTGATCGAAAGGCCGGCAATCAACGCCAGCAGTAAGGTGCCATTTTCACGGCCTGGTTTTTCCATCATTTTTTACCTTTTTTATACGTGGGACACAGAAGCTTTTTCTTGTTCGCGACGATACCAGTAATACGCCCCTTTGGAGATCATCCGCAGTTGCAGCACCAGCCGTTCTTCCAGCTGCAGCCGCTGCTCGGCGTCGATATCCAGCGCTTCCGCGCCGGCGCTGAACACGATGGTGACCATCGCTTCCGCCTGCGCTTCGGTGAAGCTGCGCGGCATGTGGTTTTCCAACTCGAGGTAGTCCGCCAGTTCGGCGATGAAATGCTGGATCTCGCGAGCCACCGCCGCACGGAATGCCGCCGACGTGCCGGAACGTTCGCGCAGCAGCAGGCGGAAGGCGTTCGGGTTGTTGCCGATAAATTCCATAAAGGTGGACACCGAGGTGCGGATCACGCTGCCACCCTTGGCGATGCGTTGGCGCGCCTGACGCATCAACTGGCGCAGCATCAGGCCGCTTTCGTCGACCATGGTCAGCCCCAGCTCATCCACATCGCGGAAATGGCGGTAAAACGAGGTGGGCGCGATACCCGCCTCACGTGAAACTTCCCGCAGGCTCAGGCTGGCGAAACTGCGTTCGGCGCTCAGCTGGCTGAAAGCGGCTTCGATCAGGGAACGACGAGTCCGTTCTTTTTGTTGTGCTCTGACGCCCATATGCATATCCAGATAGGTTCCATTCTCTCAGTCTAACGCCCTAGACCCGGCAATATAGCAAATTTTATTGCAACAGCATTTATACTAACGCGCTCTATCACACTTCCGCCCTGAGCCGATTGTGCTTTGACTCAAAAAGCCTAATGGTGATTGGGTGAGCAGCGCTATGATGTTAAGATACCGTTGTAATCTTGTATAAAAAAACAGGTCTCTCCTACATGCAACAGCACTATCAATTTGATGCCATAGTGATTGGCTCGGGCCCTGGTGGTGAAGGTGCCGCCATGGGGCTAGTGAAACAGGGCGCCCGCGTGGCCGTTATCGAACGGTACAACAACGTAGGCGGCGGATGTACCCATTGGGGCACCATCCCTTCCAAAGCCCTCCGCCACGCCGTCAGCCGCATTATCGAATTCAACCAGAACCCGCTCTACAACAATTCGCGCACGCTTAGCGCGACCTTCCCTGACATTTTACGCCACGCCGATAACGTCATCAGCCAGCAGACCCGCATGCGCCAAGGGTTCTATGAGCGGAACCAGTGCAAGCTGTTCGCGGGCGACGCGCGCTTCATCGACGCCAACACCGTCAGCGTCAGCTACATGGACGGCACCCAGGACACCATCCGCGCCGACCACATCGTGATCGCCTGCGGCTCGCGCCCTTACCACCCGGCCAGCGTCGATTTCAATCACCCGCGCATCTACGACAGCGATTCCATCCTCGAACTGAGCCATGAACCGCGCCACGTAATCATTTACGGCGCCGGGGTGATCGGTTGCGAATACGCGTCTATCTTCCGTGGTCTGAACGTCAAGGTCGATCTGATCAACACCCGCGATCGCCTGCTGGCGTTCCTCGATCAGGAGATGTCGGATTCGCTCTCTTACCACTTCTGGAACAACGGCGTGGTGATCCGCCACAACGAAGAGTTCGAGAAGATCGAAGGCACCGAAGACGGCGTGATCGTGCACCTGAAGTCCGGCAAGAAGGTGAAAGCGGACTGCCTGCTGTATGCCAACGGCCGCACCGGCAACACCGATTCGCTGGGGTTGGAGAACGTCGGCCTGGAGTCGGACAGCCGCGGGTTGCTGAAGGTGAACAGCATGTACCAAACCGCGCTGTCGCACATCTATGCGGTCGGTGACGTGATCGGCTATCCGAGCCTGGCTTCCGCCGCCTACGATCAGGGCCGCATCGCCGCGCAGGCGATCGCGTCCGGCGAAGCCAGCGGTCACCTTATCGAAGATATCCCGACCGGCATCTACACCATTCCGGAAATCAGCTCCGTCGGCAAAACCGAGCAGGAACTGACGGCGATGAAGGTGCCGTATGAAGTGGGCCGCGCCCAGTTCAAGCATCTGGCGCGCGCGCAGATCGCCGGGATGAACGTCGGCAGCCTGAAGATCCTGTTCCATCGCGACACCCTGCAGATCCTCGGGATCCACTGCTTCGGCGAGCGTGCGGCGGAGATCATCCACATCGGCCAGGCGATCATGGAACAGAAAGGTGAAGGCAATACTATCGAGTATTTCGTTAATACGACCTTCAACTATCCGACCATGGCCGAAGCCTACCGGGTGGCAGCGCTGAACGGCTTAAACCGCCTGTTTTAACGCGCTGTCGATGTAGCCCTGCATGTGCTCGCGGATCGCCTCGGCCAACTGCTCATAACGGCTGCGCAGTGGGGAACCGGGGCGGTACACCAGCGCGATGGTGCGCTTCGGCTCAGGCTTGTAGCAATCCAGATAGCAGACGCCGTCGCGTTCGCGCTGCGGCGGCACCGCCAGTGACGGCAGCAGGGTAATGCCGCTGCCGGCCGCGACCATGTTACGCAGCGTTTCCAGACTGGTGGCGCGGAAGTGGGTATCTTCGTCCGCGCCCGCCTGGAAGCAGAAACCCATCGCCTGATCGCGCAGGCAGTGGCCATCTTCCAGCATCAGCAGTTTCTCACCCGCCAAATCCGGCATCGCTACGCGCTCACGCTGCGCCCACGGGTGATCGGAATACACCGCCAGCTTCATCGGCTCATCGAACAGAGGCACTTCAATAAACGCCTCGGTCTCCTTCACCAGCGCCAGAATGGCGCAGTCCAGTTTGCCGCTGTCGAGCTGCGCCAGCAGTTGATGGGTTTGCGCTTCGTGCAGATACATTTCCAGCTTCGGAAAAGTTTTGTGCAGCGTCGGGATGATCTGCGGCAGCAGATAAGGCCCCACGGTCGGGATCAGGCCGATGTGCAGCGGCCCGGACATGGCTTCGCCCTGTTGGCTGGCCATCTCCTTCAACACTTTCACTTCGCGCAGCACGGTACGCGCCTGCTCCACCAGCAACAGGCCCGCCTGGGTGAACAGCACCTTGCGGCTGGTGCGTTCGAGCAGCATGACGCCCAACTCGTCTTCCAGCTTGCGGATCTGCCCGCTGAGCGTCGGCTGGCTCACATGGCATGAATCGGCCGCGCGGCGGAAGTGCCGGTGCTCGGCCAAGGCGACCAGATACTCTAAATCACGAATGTTCATTGTTTCCCTCCAATCCATGATAGCTCATGGCGATAGATAAGATAGCAATGAGCGATTAGATCTATCAAGCCCCAACGACAATAATGTGTCCCAACGAAGCGATATTGCGCTAAATACCAAAAATTACTTTTCCTAATTAAGGGGTTAATCAATGTTTACCAGTCAAGAAGGCAAGAAAGTTCCGCAGGTTACTTTCCACACCCGTCAGGGCGACCAATGGATTGATGTGACCACTGATGACCTGTTCAAAAACAAAACCGTTATCGTATTCTCGCTGCCGGGCGCGTTCACGCCGACCTGCTCTTCGAGCCATCTGCCGCGCTACAACGAGCTGTCCAGCGTATTCAAACAGCACGGCGTCGACGGCATTCTGTGCGTCTCGGTAAACGACACCTTCGTGATGAATGCCTGGAAAGCCGATCAGCATGCGGAAAACATCACCTTCGTGCCGGACGGCAACGGTGAATTCACCAAGGGCATGAACATGCTGGTCGAGAAAGCGGATCTGGGCTTTGGCCCGCGTTCATGGCGTTACTCGATGCTGGTGCGCGACGGCGTGGTCGAGAAAATGTTCGTCGAACCGAACAAGCCGGGCGACCCGTTTGAAGTGTCTGACGCCGATACCATGCTGAAATACCTGGCACCGGAATTCAAAGTGCAGGAATCGGTCTCCCTGTTCACCAAACCGGGCTGCCCGTTCTGTGCCAAAGCCAAGCAGATGCTGCAAGAGCGCGGCATTCAGTATGAAGAGATCGTACTGGGCAAAGACGCCACCACCGTCAGCCTGCGCGCCGTCAGCGGCCGCGCCACGGTGCCGCAGGTGTTCATCGGCGGCCGTCACATCGGCGGCAGCGACGATCTGGAAACTTTCCTGTCAGCTTAATAAGTAATAACAAAGCCAACGTGAACTTTGGCGGGCTACGGCCCGCCCTTTTTTTACCTTTCAGGAGCGGATATGAAACTGTTGAACGTTGATGTCGCGGTCATCGGCGGCGGCACCGCAGGGCTCGGCGCCTATCGCGCAGCCAAACTGTCTACCCCCAGCGTGGTGATGATCGAAGGCGGGCCTTACGGCACCACCTGTGCGCGCGTTGGCTGCATGCCATCCAAGTTATTGATAGCCGCCGCCGAAGCGGTGCATCAAATCGAACGTGCGCCTGGTTTTGGCGTGCATCCAACCGGCAAGACGCGCATCGACGGGCGCGAGGTGATGGATCGCGTCAAGCGCGAACGCGATCGCTTCGTCGGCTTCGTGCTGGAAGGCGTGGACGAGATCCCGGCCGCCGACAAAATTCAGGGCTATGCCCGCTTTATCGACGACAACACGCTGCAGGTCGATGACCATACACGCATCGTGGCACAGCGCATCGTGATCGCCACCGGTTCTCGTCCCAGTTGGCCGGCGCCGTGGAACGAGCTGGGCGACCGCCTGGTCGTCAACGACGATCTGTTCAATTGGGATGATTTGCCGCAGTCCGTAGCGGTATTCGGCCCCGGCGTCATTGGGCTGGAACTGGGGCAAGCGCTGCACCGCCTCGGCGTCGACACCAAGGTCTTTGGCATCGGTGGCGCCGTCGGGCCGCTGACCGACAGCGCCGTGCGCGACTACGCCGCCAAAGCGCTGGGGGACGAGTTCTATCTCGATGCCGACGTGAAGGTAGAGATGATGCAGCGCGAGGGCGATAAAGTATTTATCCGCTATCAGGATCTGCAGGGCCAACCGCAAGAGATCCTGGTGGACTACGTGCTGGCCGCCACCGGCCGCCGCCCCAATGTCGATCGGCTGGGCCTCGAGAACACCGGCCTGCAGCTCGACGCCCGAGGCGTGCCGCTGGCCGACCGCCTGATGATGCAAACCAGCGTGCCGCATATCTTCATCGCCGGCGACGCCAGCAATCAGCTGCCGCTGCTGCATGAAGCCAGCGATCAGGCGCGTATCGCCGGCGCCAACGCCGGCAGTTTCCCGGAGATCAATCCGGGCCTGCGCCGCAGCGCGATTTCGGTGGTGTTTTCCGATCCGCAGATCGCCATGGTCGGCTCAACCTTCCGCGAGCTGAGCGAGAAGTTTAGCGCCTGCGGCTGCTTTGAAGTGGGCAAAGTCTCGTTTGAGAATCAGGGGCGCTCACGGGTGATGCTGCGCAACAAGGGCATTCTGCACGTTTACGGCGAGCAAGGCACCGGCCGTTTCCTCGGTGCGGAAATGATCGGCCCGGACGCCGAGCACATCGCGCACCTGCTGGCCTGGGCGCACCAGCAGCAAATGACCGTCGATCAGATGCTGGACATGCCGTTCTATCATCCGGTGATCGAAGAAGGCTTGCGCACCGCGCTGCGCGACCTGCAGGCGAAGCTCAAACTCGGCGCGACCGAAATCGAGCGCTGCCAGCGCTGTCCGGGCGAATAAGCTCTCATTCGCCGTTCATACTCACCGGGCCTTCAGGCCCGGTTTTTTTTGCGCAGCGCTTTCCACATTTTTCTCCTTCCTCTTGCCTCACGGCCCTCCTGTGCTCATTTTTTATGCTCCGGCATTGAATTGATATCAATATAGATACTAAAATAAAGGAAGGAGCCAGAATGGAAGAAGAACATGGAAAAGCATGAACACTATACCTATCGCATCACCTGGTCAGCGGAAGATCGTAAATATGTCGGGCTGTGCGCCGAATTCCCCTCGCTGTCCTGGCTGGCCGCCACGCGTACCGGCGCACTGGAGGGTATCGAAAAAGTCGTGAGCGAAACGATCGCCGATATGCTGGCGCAAGACGAAACGCCGCCACAGGCGCTGGCGGAAAAAAACTTCAGCGGGAAACTGGTGTTGCGCATGACGCCGGAACAGCATCGCCGGCTGGCGATCGGCGCGATGGAGGAAGGCGTGAGTCTGAACCGTTATCTGTGCGCACGCCTGGCGGGGTAAAGGTTCAAGGGCGACGCCAGGCCGCCCTCGTCATCATCAAGCCAAACGCTGCTTCGCTGCGGCGATTGCCGCGGCTACCTGTTGTGGCGCTACGCCGCCTTTGGCAGCACGCTTGTCCAGGCAGGATTGCAACGCCAGAATCGGGTAAACGTCGTCGCCAATCGTCGCGCTGAACTGCTGCAAATCCGCCAGCGGCAACGCTTCCAGCGGTTTACCCTGGCGAATCGCTTCTACCACCGCCTCGCCGACGATATGGTGCGCTTCGCGGAACGGCACGCCCTTGGCGACCAGGTAATCCGCCAGCTCGGTGGCGTTGGCATAGCCCTGTTCCGCCGCTTCCTGGCAACGCGGGCGCTTCACCTGAATGCCGTCCAGCACCAGCGCCGCCATCTGCAGGCAGTCCATCCAGGTGTCGAGCGCGTCGAACAACCCTTCTTTGTCTTCCTGCATGTCTTTGTTGTACGCCAGCGGCAGGCCTTTCAGCGTCATCATCATGCCGGTCAGCGCGCCCTGTACGCGGCCGCATTTGCCACGAATCAGCTCCAGCGCGTCCGGGTTTTTCTTCTGCGGCATCAGCGAGGAGCCGGAGGTCACGCGGTCGGACAGCTCGACAAACGCCGCCTCGCCGCTGTTGAAGAAGATCAGATCCTCGGCGAAGCGCGACAGGTGCACCATGCTGATGGCGGCATTGGACAACAGCTCCAGCACGTGGTCGCGATCGGAGACGCTATCCAGGCTGTTGCGGGTCGCCGAGGCGAAGCCCAGCCAGCCGGCCAGCTGTTCGCGATCGATAGGATAAGCGGTGCCGGCCAGCGCACCGCTGCCCAGTGGGCTGACGTCCAGCCGTTTCAGGGTATCCTGCAGACGGCTCTCATCGCGCGCCAGCATCTCGACATAGGCCAGGCACCAGTGCGCAAATGTCACCGGCTGCGCGCGTTGCAGGTGGGTATACCCCGGCATCACCGCATCCTGGTTAGCTTCGGCGGTCTCCACCAGCGCCTGCTGCAGCTGGACGATCGCCTGATGCAGATCGCCGATCTGCTGCTTGCACCACAGCTTCAGATCGGTCGCGACCTGATCGTTGCGGCTGCGGCCGGTGTGCAGCTTCTTGCCCAAATCGCCGACCTTCTCGATCAGCTTCTGCTCCACCCAGCTGTGGATGTCTTCCGCATCGCTTTGGACGATCGCCAGAGGATCGGCCTGAACTTCCGTCAGCAAGGCATTCAGCGCCTGCTCCAGCTGCTGCTGCTCCGTTGCCGTCAACACGTTAACGGTCACCAGCGCCTTCGACCAGGCCACCGAGCCCACGATATCTTGCTCCGCCAGGCGATAATCGAACCGCAGCGAATCGTTGAGTTGCTTGAACCGCTGATCCGCCGCCTGAGTGAACCGTCCGCCCCAAAGTGCCATACCTTACTCCTGAATTTTTATGCGAAAGGGCGCAGCATGCTGCGCCCTTGCAGAGTCACGCCAATCGATTATTTATTCTTTTTCTCGTTCAACGCGCGGATGCGTGAAGACAGAGAGAACAGGCGGATAAAGCCGCCGGCGTGGCTGTGATCGTAAACTTCGTCTTCGCCGAAGGTGGCGAACTCTTCGGAGTACAGGCTGTTGGCGGATTTCTTCTGGGTCGCCGTCACCTGGCCTTTGTACAGCTGCAGCACCACTTCGCCGTTCACCTCTTCAGCCAATGCTTCGGCAGAGGCCTGCAGCGAGCGGCGCAGCGGCGCGAACCAGCGGCCGTCGTACACCACATAAGACATCTCCAGGCCCAGCTGCTCGCGCCATTTGAAGCTGTCGCGATCCAGTACCAGCTGCTCGACGGCGCGCAGCGCCGCCACCATGATGGTGCCCCCCGGGGTTTCATAGCAGCCGCGGGATTTGATGCCTACCAGACGGTTTTCCACGATGTCGATACGGCCAACGCCGTGCTTGGCGCCTAACGCATTCAGGGTTTCCAGGCACTGGTACGGCGACAGCGCTTTACCGTTAACCGCCACAACGCGGCCTTTCTCAACGGTAACGGTCACCTGTTCAGGCTGATCCGGCGCTTCCTGCGGATCGACGGTCCATACCCAGCAATCCTTGTTCGGCGCATTCCACGGGCTTTCCAGCACGCCGCCTTCGGTGGAGATGTGCCAGGCGTTTTCATCGCGGCTGTAGATCTTCTCCAGCGACGCAGTGGTCGGGATGTTGCGCTCTTTCAGGTAATCCAGCAGCGCCTCACGGGAACGCAGGTTCCATTCACGCCACGGCGCCACTACTTTCAGCTGCGGAGCCAGCGCGGTGTAGGTGGTCTCGAAACGCACCTGGTCGTTGCCTTTGCCGGTTGCGCCGTGGCACAGCGCGTCGGCGCCCACTTTCAGCGCCAGCTCGACCTGCGCCTTGGCGATGATCGGCCGCGCCATCGAGGTGCCCAGCAGATAGCTGCCTTCATACAGGGCGCCGGTCTGCAGCACCGGATAAACGTAATCGCGGATAAATTCTTCACGCAGATCGACCACGTGACATTCAGAGGCACCGGACTGCAGGGCTTTTTGCTCCACGCCTTCCAGATCGCTGCGCTCCTGACCGATGTCCGCCACGAACGCCACCACTTCACAGCCGCCGTAGTTCTCTTTCAGCCATGGAATGATGGCCGAGGTATCCAGGCCACCGGAGTACGCCAGAACGATTTTTTTGATGCCTTGGTTTTGCATGATCTATTCCTTTCTAATTCTAAAATTAAGCGAGGATCCGGGTGCCAATCGACACGCCGTTAAACAAAGCAGGAAGCTGATCGGCATGGCGCCAGCTGGCGATATCCACCGGGCGGCCGAGGGTGCGGGCTGCGTCGAGCGCCGCATTCACCTTCACCACCATACCATCGGTGATGATGCCTTGCGCGATCAGTTGCTCCGCTTTTTGCGCCGTCATTTCCGCAATGCGTTGCCCCTTGCCGTCGAGGATGCCGCTGACGTCCGACAGCAGGATCAGATCCGCCCCCAGCGTCGCCGCCAGCGCCGTCGCCGCCTGATCGGCGTTCACATTCATTAACTGCCCTTCGGCGGTGATGCCGATGGAGCTGATAACCGGCAGGTAGCCGGCGCCCAGCAGGGTATTGAGCAGCGCGGGCGAGCCGGGCTGCGCGTTGCCGACGTGACCCAATGCCGGATCGAGCTGGGTCACGACTGCGCTGCCGCCGTCCGCCAGGCTCAGGCCAACGGCGTTGATTTGATGCTTAATCGCCCACGCCAGCAGCGTTTTGTTGGCGGTGCCGGCCAGCGCGCCGGTGATGATGTCGATCTGATCGGCCGGCGTGACCCGCAGGCCGTTCTTTTTCACCACCGGTAAAGAGAGCTGCTTCATCAGCTCGTCTACCACGCAGCCACCGCCGTGCACGATCACCAGCGGACGCTGATGCTGCTGCCGGTAGCTGTCCAACGCGGTAAACAGACGTTCCAGCGCTTCTTCACTGTCTAATAACACGCCACCTAACTTGATAATTAACGGGTTCATTGCTGTTTACTCACGCTGGTTTAAAGGAGTGACTGGGTTTCCGGGAAACCGAAACGGATATTCAGGCATTGCACCGCCTGTGCGGCCGCGCCTTTCAGCAGGTTGTCTTCCACCGCCACGGCGATCAGATGCTCGCCCTGCACCGCAAAACCGATGTCGCAGAACGGCAGCCCCACCACCGCTTTCAGCGCCGGCACGCCCTGGTCGTACAGCCGCACCAGCGGCTTGTCGTCATAGGCGGCATGATAGGCGGCAGCCACGTCCTGCGCGGTCACGCCGGCTTTCAGGCGGCAGGTGATGGTTTCAAGAATGCCGCGCGGGAAATTGCCCAGGTGTGGCGTAAAGATGACCGGCACGCCCAGGTGCGCGGCGATCTCCGGCTGGTGCCGGTGAGTGAAAATGCCGTATGGCTGCAGGCTCACTTCGCAAAAGCTGGTGGTCATGCTGGCCTTGCGCCCGGCGCCGCTGACGCCGCTGGTGGCATTGATCACCGGCCACTGGTCCAGGTTCAGCAGCTGCTTTTCGATCAACGGTTTGAGCGCCAACTGCGCCGCCGTTGGGTAGCAGCCCGGCACCGCGATCAGCTGCGCCCGTTTGATCTTGTCGCTCTGCCACTCCGCCAGGCCGTACACCGCCTGCTCCAGCAGAGCGCCATGCTGATGCTCGAAACCGTAGTACTGGCTATAAAAACCGGCGTCCTGCACGCGGAAGGCGCCGGAAAGATCGAACACCACGCAACCCGCCGCCAGAAAAGCCGGTGCAATATCGTGGCTGACTTCATGGGCGGTGGCGAGGAACACCACATCGATACCCTGCGCCGCCAGTGCAACGTCGGTCAACGGCTGCAGCGGCAGATCGACGATGCCTTTCAACTGGGGATGGAGATCGGAAAGCAACTTTCCTGCATCTGCACTTTGCGCTGAAACCGCTAAAGCGGTTATGTTCATGTGTGGGTGGCGATTCAGGTAAGCCGTGAGCTCCGCTCCGGCGTAACCGCTGGCACCAACGATCAGCGTATTCAACATGTGGCCTTTCACCTTCTCAACTGACGTACGGTCGCTTGCGACCCAGGTAACAGGGCTAGCCAGCGTTGTTGCGCCGTTCACCCACGGAGCCAGGCGTTGATGCTTTTATAAACATCCGGGTATCGGGTTCCCTTACGCTTCGGCTTACTGTATTTTTATTCAAAATAAATGCATGAATATTGATACTATCCTAACCAAAGGCTGTCAACAGTGAAGATGAAATTACCTCCATTTATTGAGCTGTACCGGGCGTTGATCGCCACACCGTCGATCAGCGCCACCGATGCCGGCCTCGATCAGAGCAATGAGGCGTTAATCAACTTGCTGGCCGAATGGTTTGCCGACCTGGGCTTTCGCGTCGACGTACAGCCGGTGCCGGAATCGCGCCACAAATTCAACCTGCTGGCCAGCATCGGCGAAGGCAGCGGCGGCCTGCTGCTGGCCGGCCATACCGATACGGTGCCTTACGACGAAGGCCGCTGGACGCGCGATCCCTTCACCCTGACCGAGCACGACAACAAGCTCTACGGCCTGGGCACCGCCGACATGAAAGGCTTCTTCGCCTTTATTCTGGATGCGGTGCGCGATATCGACGCGAGCAAACTGACCAAGCCGCTGTACATTTTAGCCACCGCAGATGAAGAAACGACGATGGCCGGCGCACGCTATTTCGCCGCCTCCACCGCCATTCGGCCGGATTTCGCCATCATCGGCGAACCGACCTCGCTGCAGCCAGTCCGCGCACACAAGGGCCACATGGCCAACGCCATTCGCATCGTCGGCCAGTCCGGCCACTCCAGCGATCCGGCGCGCGGCGTCAACGCCATCGATCTGATGCACGAATCCATCAGCCACCTGATGGCGCTGCGCAAAACCCTGCAGGAGCGTTACAACAACCCGGCGTTCGCCGTGCCTTATCCCACCATGAACTTCGGCCATATCAGCGGCGGCGACGCAGCCAACCGCATCTGCGCCTGCTGCGAGCTGCACCTGGATATCCGCCCGCTGCCCGGCATGACGCTCGACAACATCAACGAACTGATGCATCAGGCGTTGGAGCCGGTGAGCCAACGCTGGCCGGGCCGCCTGAGCATCGAAGAGCTGCACGCGTCGGTGCCGGGCTACGAGTGCCCAACCGACCACCGCATGGTGGCAGTGATCGAGGAACTGCTGGGCACCCGCACCCAGGTGGTCAACTACTGCACCGAGGCGCCGTTCGTACAGCAGGTGTGTCCGACGTTAGTGCTCGGCCCCGGCTCTATCGACCAGGCCCACCAGCCGGACGAGTACCTCGACACCGCGTTTATCGAACCGACGCGTAAACTGCTGGGCCAGCTGGTCACTCATTTTTGCCGGCAATAAACCCGACATTTAACAGGGGAAATGCTTTATGCTTTCCCCTAACTCCAAATAAGTAGTAGACGGCGAAATAAGCCGTGCTGATAACCGACGTGCCGTAATTAAATTTCAGAAAATGCGCCGATTTTGATGTTTTTTTGCTAAAAATAGTGTCAATTGGACGACTGGACAGGAACGCGGTGGGATCAGGCAGGCGGTCTGCGCCTGACGCGTGAAATTTATTTACAAGATAAAAATCATACAGAACTGGGTCAGGGGTTATATGAACGAACAATATTCGGCAATGCGCAGTAATGTCAGTATGCTCGGCAAATTGCTCGGCGATACCATCAAAGAAGCGCTGGGCGAGCATATTCTCGATCGCGTAGAGACCATCCGTAAGCTTTCCAAATCCTCACGCGCCGGCAACGAAGCGCATCGCCAGGAACTGCTCTCCACCCTGCAGAACCTGTCCAACGACGAGCTGCTGCCGGTGGCGCGCGCCTTCAGCCAGTTCCTCAACCTGACCAACGTCGCCGAGCAGTACCACAGCATTTCGCCCAACGGCGAAGCCGCCAGCAATCCGGAGGCGCTGGCCCAACTGTTCAGCCGCCTCAAAGACAAAAAGCTCAGCGACAAAGAGCTGCAACACGCAGTCTCGCAACTCTCCATCGAGCTGGTGCTGACGGCGCACCCGACGGAGATCACCCGCCGCACCCTGATCCACAAGCTGGTGGAGGTCAACACCTGCCTCAGCCAGCTCGATCACAACGATCTGGCCGACTACGAGCGCAACAAGATCATGCGCCGCCTGCGCCAGCTGGTGGCCCAATCGTGGCACACCGATGAAATTCGCAAACACCGCCCTTCGCCGATCGACGAAGCCAAATGGGGTTTCGCGGTGGTGGAAAACAGCCTGTGGGAAGGTGTGCCGGCGTTCCTGCGCGAATTCAATGAACAGCTGGAAAACTCTATCGATTACAGCCTGCCGGCGGAAGCGGTGCCGGTGCGCTTCACCTCCTGGATGGGCGGCGATCGCGACGGCAACCCGAACGTGACCGCCGAAATTACCCGCCATGTGCTGCTGCTCAGCCGCTGGAAAGCTTGCGACCTGTTCACCCGCGATATTCAGGTGCTGGTCTCCGAGCTGTCGATGACCGAGTGCACCCCGGAGCTGCGCGCCCGCGCCGGCGGTGACGAGGTGCAGGAACCGTACCGCGAAATCATGAAGCAGCTGCGCAGCCAGCTGATGAGCTCCCAGGCCTATCTGGAAGGCCGCCTGAAGGGCGAGCGCGTGCTGAAACCGCACGATCTGCTGGTGAACAACGAACAGCTGTGGGAGCCGCTGTATGCCTGCTACCAATCGCTGCAGGCCTGCGGCATGGGCATCATCGCCAACGGCCAGTTGCTGGATACTCTGCGCCGCGTGCGCTGCTTCGGCGTGCCGCTGGTGCGCATCGACGTGCGCCAGGAGAGCACCCGCCATACCGAGGCCATCGCCGAGCTGACCCGCTACCTGGGGCTGGGCGACTATGAAAGCTGGTCGGAAGCCGATAAACAGGCGTTCCTGATCCGCGAACTGAACTCCAAACGCCCGCTGGTGCCGCTGAAGTGGGAGCCGAGCGCCGATACGCTGGAAGTGCTGGAAACCTGCCGGGTAATCGCCGAAGCGCCGCAGGGCTCGATCGCCGCCTACGTGATTTCAATGGCGCGCACGCCGTCCGACGTGCTGGCGGTGCACCTGCTGTTGAAAGAGGCCGGTTGCCCGTTCGCGCTGCCGGTCGCTCCGCTGTTCGAAACCCTCGACGACCTGAACAACGCCGACGACGTGATGACCCAGTTGCTGAACATCGACTGGTATCGCGGCTTTATTCAGGGCAAACAGATGGTGATGATCGGCTATTCCGACTCGGCGAAAGACGCCGGCGTGATGGCCGCTTCCTGGGCGCAATACCGCGCGCAGGACGCGCTGATCAAAACCTGTGAAAAAGCCGGCGTGGCGCTGACGCTGTTCCACGGCCGCGGCGGCTCCATCGGCCGCGGCGGCGCACCGGCGCATGCGGCGCTGCTGTCGCAGCCGCCGGGCAGCCTAAAGGGCGGCCTGCGCGTCACCGAACAGGGCGAGATGATCCGCTTCAAGTTCGGCCTGCCGGAAGTCACTATCAGTAGTCTGGCGCTGTATGCCGGCGCGATCCTCGAGGCCAACCTGTTGCCGCCGCCGGAACCGAAGAAAGAGTGGCGCGCGCTGATGGACGATCTGTCCGAGACCTCCTGCCGGATGTATCGCGGCTATGTGCGGGAAAACCCGGACTTCGTGCCTTACTTCCGCGCGGCTACGCCGGAGCTGGAGTTGGGCAAACTGCCGCTGGGCTCGCGCCCGGCCAAACGCAAACCGAACGGCGGCGTGGAGAGCCTGCGCGCCATTCCGTGGATCTTCGCCTGGACGCAGAATCGCCTGATGTTGCCGGCCTGGCTCGGTGCCGGCGCCGGATTGCAGGAAGCGGTGAAGGCCGGCAAACAGGCGGAGCTGGAGGCGATGTGCCGCGACTGGCCGTTCTTCTCCACCCGCATCGCCATGCTGGAAATGGTGTTCGCCAAGGCCGACCTGTGGCTGGCGGAATACTACGATCAGCGCCTGGTGGATAAATCGCTGTGGCCGCTGGGCCAGCAGCTGCGCGATCAGTTGGAAAGCGACATCAAGGTGGTGCTGACCATCGCCAACGACGCGCACCTGATGGAAGACCTGCCGTGGATCGCCGAATCCATCGCGCTGCGCAACGTTTATACCGACCCGCTGAACGTCCTGCAGGCCGAACTGCTGCACCGTTCGCGTCAGCAGGAACAGCCCGACGCCCGCGTGGAGCAGGCGCTGATGGTCACCATCGCCGGCGTCGCCGCCGGGATGCGCAACACCGGCTAGTGAGCCAAATCGCGGCCCCGTTTACCGGGGCCGTTTTTTTATGCCTTCCCCCACAAAAAAGGGCGCCGCGATAAAGCGACGCCCTTTCTTCATGGGAACAGGCCTGCCAGTGTCAGGCGGCGGCCACCGGGCGCACGCCCAGCGTGTGGCAGATGGCGTAGCTCATCTCGGCGCGGTTCAGGGTATAGAAGTGGAAATCCTTCACTCCTTCGCGGCTGAGGATCTTCACCATGTCCATGGCGATGTTGGCGCCGACCATCTTGCGGGTCTCCGCATCGTCGTCCAGCCCTTCGAACATGCTGGTCATCCAGCTCGGCACCCGCACGTTGGTCATGGTGGCGAAGCGCTGCAGCTGCTTGAAGTTGGACACCGGCAGAATGCCCGGCACGATTTCCACGTCGATGCCGGCGGCGACACAGCGGTCGCGAAAGCGTAGGTAGCTCTCAACGTCGAAGAAGAATTGAGTGATGGCGCGGTTGGCGCCGGCGTCGATCTTGCGCTTCAGGTTGATCAAATCTGCCTGCGCGCTCTTCGCCTCCGGGTGCACTTCCGGGTAGGCGGCGACGGAAATATCGAAGTCGCCCACGTCTTTCAGCAGTGCTACCAGATCGGTCGCATACATGTCCGGCTTACCGCCGCCCGGCGGCAGATCGCCGCGCAGCGCCACGATATGGCGGATGCCGCTGTTCCAGTAGTCGGTCGCGATGTCGCGCAACTGAGCCGGGCTGGCGTCGATGCAGGTCAGGTGCGGCGCAGCCTCCAGGCCGGTGCGCTCCTTGATCCCCTTGATGATGCTGTGGGTGCGATCGCGCTCGCCGGAGTTGGCGCCGTAGGTGACGGAAACGAATTTAGGTTTGAGGATGCTCAGACGATCGATCGACTGCCACAGGGTCTCTTCCATCTCGCTGGTGCGTGGCGGGAAGAACTCGAATGATACGTTAATCTGGCCGTTCAACTCCGCCAGACTCTGATTCAGCGCTTCCCGCTGGTTTGCGTGGAAAAAACTCATACCCTGCTCACCTCTTCTCGATCACTGTTTTTATTTCATCTTGATGAGCGTCTATACGTTTAGACGTCTAGATAGAAAATGCCGCATGTTGGCTAAAGAGTCAACAGGAAAATGAGGGGAATAAGATGATTAATCCTCACCCGCTCAAAGAGGGAATTTCATGATAGCGACAAGGATAAGTATGGCAGGAAAAGCAAAGGGGCGCGGTGAACCCGCGCCCGCAGAGGATTAAAGCAGCTGCGCCAACCGGTTAAGGTCTGACTGGATCGCCCCGGCGGTCACGTCGCGACCGGCGCCCGGCCCGCGGATCACCAGTGGATTATCGCGATACCAGCGGCTCTCGATGGCGAACACGTTGTCGCACGGCAGCAGCGAGGCCAGCGGATGCTCAGGACGCACGGCCTCAACGCCGACCCGCGCCTTGCCGTTGGCGTCGAAACGCGCCACGTGGCGCAACACCAGGCCCATTTCGCTGGCGGCCTCAAAGCGCTGCTGCATCTGCTGGTTCAGCGCCTCGCCGTTCTCGAAGAACTGATCGACGGAACCCAGCTCGCAGCCCGCCGGCACCAGCGACTCGACCCGCACCTGATTCGGCTCGATGTCGTAGCCCGCTTCGCGCGCCAGGATCACCAGCTTGCGCATCACGTCCTGACCGGAGAGATCGACCCGCGGATCCGGTTCGGTCAGCCCCTGCTGCCAGGCCTGATCCACCAGCTCGGTGAACGGCACCGTGCCGTCATACTGCAGGAACAGCCAGGAGAGCGTGCCGGAGAAGATGCCGCTGATCGCCAAAATGCTGTCGCCACTGTCGCGCAGATCGCGCACCGTGTGGTTGACCGGCAGGCCGGCGCCGACGGTGGCGTTGTACAGCCAGTGGCGGCCGGTTTTGGCGAAGGCGTCGCGAATTTGGCGATAGGTCGCGCTGCACGAGGCACCCGCCAGCTTGTTGGCGCTGATCACGTGGAAACCGTAGCTGGCGAAGTCCAGATACTGCCCGGCCAGCTCTTCGCTGGCGGTCACGTCGAGCACCACCAGATCGTCGAACGGGTGCGCGCGCATCCACAGGAACAGCGACTCTTCGTCCAGCTCCTGCGCTTCGTCCTCAAAGAACGCCAGCGCGCGGCTGGCGTCCAGCCCGTCGTAATTCAGCAGGCTGCGGCGGCTGTCCACCACCCCCGCCAGGATAAATTCGAAGCCGCTGCGCGCGGAAATATTGGTCTGCTCGCGGGCGAACAGCTCCAGCCAGCGCGAGCCGATGTTGCCCTTGCCGAACAGCACCAGACCGATGCGCTTCTCGGCGCGGAACAGGCTTTGGTGCAGCCCCTGGATCAGCAGCGCGGTCGGCCCCTGGCGCAATACCGCCACCAGGCTGATGCCATCTTCCGCCTGCCAGATAAACTCGACCGGCTGATCTTTCAGTTGCTGATAGAAACGGTGGCTGTGCAGCGGGTTCTTGCACACCCCGGCGCCGACCATCGCCACCAGCGCCAACCCTTCGCGCAGGCGCAGCTCGCCCGGCAGCGCGGCGGCCTGCAGCGTTGCCAGCGCGCTATTGACCACCTCGGAGGTATAGCACAGCTGCACCAGGTTGCGGTCAGGGTGGATCCCCACCGCCAGCGGTTTGATCTGCGCACGCTTGAGCACCAGATCCAACTCTTTCTGCGCCAGTTTGAAATCATGCTGAGCGGCGACGTGCAGTTCAATCAGGCACACATCGTCGTGGCTGGTGACAATCTTGGCGCCGGTGCCGGAAGCCAATACGCGCTCGATGCGCGTCGAGCCCTGCTCCGGCTGGTAGCTGCAACGCAGCTGAAGATCGATATCGCTGCCGGAGACCGGCTGCAGGGTGCGGGTGTGCAACACCGGCGCAGCCAGACGCGCCAGCTCGCTGGCTTCGTCCAGACGCAGCAGCGGCAGCAGGCAGGCGTCTTTCACCTTGCGCGGATCGGCGCTGTATACCCCGGCTACGTCGCTCCAGATGGTGACGCGCGCAGCACCGGCCAGCGCGCCGACCTGAGTGGCGGAGTAGTCGCTGCCGTTACGCCCCAACAGCACGGTTTCCCCGGCGTCGTTGCGCGAAATGAAGCCGGTCACCACCAGGCGTTTGCCCGGATGTTGGGCCAGCAATTGTTGCAGCAGCGGGTAAGAACGGCCTTCATCCACCTGCGGCTGCGCGGCGCGCTCGGCGCGCAGGAAATCACGCGCATCCAGCCAGGCCGCCTGCATGTCCAGATGATTAAGCACCGCCGCCATCAGGCGCGCCGACCAGATCTCGCCGTGCCCGACCACTTCGGCATAGCACACGTCGTCGACTTTGCCGTCCAGCAGCACCGCCAGACGTTCCAGATCCTGAATGAATTCGGCGATCAGCGGCTCGGCGCTTTCCGGCGGCAGCAGGCCGCCGATAAGATCGCTATGATAACGACGCAACGTCTGCTGCACCTGGTGCGCAGACAGGCGATCGCTCTGGCTGAGCTTCAGCCAGTTGATCAACTGGTTGGTGGTACTGCCGGCGGCCGATACCACCATCATGTCGCCCGGCTGGCTGTATTCCGCCATAATCCCGGCCACACGCAGATAACACTTCACATCCGCCAGACTGCTGCCGCCAAACTTGTGCAGTTGACGCCCGCTCACCGGCCCTGCTACAGCAATTGCATTCATGCTTACCTCGTTGCCGCCGCCTGGAAAGCGCGTTCCAGATCGGCAATCAAATCTTCACTGTCTTCAATACCCACGGAAATGCGCAGCAGGCTCTCGGAGATGCCGGCCGCTGCCCGCGCCTCCGCCGCCATACCGGCGTGGGTCATGGTCGCTGCATGCGAGATCAGGCTTTCTACGCCGCCCAGCGATTCTGCCAGAGTAAACAGCTCAAGGGCAGAAAGAAAACGGCGCAGCACCGCTTCATCGCCGTCCAGTTCAAAACTCAGCATCGCGCCGAAACCGCGCTGCTGCCGGCGGGCGATCTCATGCCCCGGATTTTCCGGCAGGGAAGGATGATACAGCTTTTTCACCAGCGGTTGCTGCTGTAAATAGCCGACAATCGCTTCGGCGTTTTGTTGCGCCGCCTTGATGCGCGGCGACAGCGTGCGCATGCCGCGCAGCAGCAGATAGCTGTCGAACGCGCCGCCGGTCACGCCGATGTTGTTCGCCCACCAGGCCAGTTCGACCGCCAGCTCGGGATCTTTGGCGATCACCGCGCCGGCCACCACGTCCGAATGTCCGTTCAGGTATTTGGTGCAAGAATGGACCACCAGATCGGCGCCGAGTTCGATCGGCTGTTGCAGGGCCGGGCTGAGGAAGGTGTTGTCCACCACCGTCAACGCACCCGCAGCGTGCGCGGCGGTGCAGATCGCCGCGATGTCCACCACCCGCAGCAGCGGATTGCTGGGGCTTTCAATCAGCACCAGCTTGGGCTTTTGCGCCAGCGCCTGCTGCAGGGCTTCTTCATTGCCCTGATCGACGAACAGCACCCGATAGGCGCCGCGCTTGCTCAAACTGTCGAATAACCGATAGCTGCCGCCGTAGCAGTCGTGCGGCGCCACCAGCAGATCGCCGGGCTTCAGCAGCACTGTAGTCACCAGATGGATCGCCGACATGCCGCTGCCGGTCATGACCGCGCCGGCACCGCCTTCCAGCTCCGCCAACGCGCGCTGCACCACGTCGCGCGTCGGGTTGCCGCGGCGCGAGTAGTCATGGGCTCGGGGTTGGTTGAAGTCGGTAAAGTTATAGGTGCTGGACAGATGAATCGGCGGGACAACGCAGCCATACTGTTCGTCGTCGTTCAGGCCGCTGCGTACGGCAATCGTGGCTGGTTTACGCGTCATGGGCTCGCTCGGCTCTCGGTTCGGTGAATGAGGCCTAAAGAGTAATCGCAGGATTGATAGACGTCAATACATCTGGACATCTAAACTTCTCTGCGTATAGATTGAGCAATGGCACAATACCCGCTAAAATTATGCCGATATGACATGACGATAAGATGTTGAGCCACAATGCCCGGCCGAAGCGGGGCATTCAGTGACCCTGGTCGCGTAAAATTGACATTTATTTAGTGAGAACAGTGAAGATCGGGCATAATTGCCCGGTTTTTAGAATTTTGTAATTTTTCTGACAAAGTTAAGGTGTCCCATGGCTGAGTGGAACGGCGAGTATGTCAGCCCTTACGCTGAACACGGTAAAAAAAGCGAGCAAGTCAAAAAGATCACGGTATCCATTCCGCTGAAGGTCCTGAAAATCCTCACCGACGAACGGACCCGTCGCCAGGTCAACAACCTGCGCCACGCCACCAACAGCGAACTGCTGTGCGAAGCGTTTCTGCATGCCTTTACCGGCCAGCCGCTGCCGAATGATGAAGACCTGCGCAAAGAGCGCAGCGATGAAATTCCGGAAGCCGCAAAAGCGTTGATGCGCGAACTGGGTGTCGATCCCGATACCTGGGAATATTGAGAACCGCCCGGCGAACGCCGGCGGCAGAAACGAAAAAAGGCGCCCAGGGCGCCTTTTTCATCGGACGATAAGAAATCTTATTTCTTAGCGCCTGGTACGCTGAAACGCTTGTTGAAGCGGTCAACGCGGCCACCGGTAGCAACGTCACGCTGCTTGCCAGTGTAGAACGGGTGGCATGCGCCACAAACGTCCAGGTTCAGATCGTGGCCCACGGTGGAGCGGATCTTCATCACGTTACCGCAAGAGCAGTTAGCAGTAACTTCTTCGTATTTTGGGTGGATACCTTGTTTCATGGGAAACCTCAGTTAAGGCCGTGTCGCTATCCAGCCCTGTTTCGCCAGACACCACACGTGGTTGATAATAGAATTTTGGTATCGAATTATACCAAAGGCGGCAAATTATACAGCATTAGCCGGGGCGCGCAATCGGAACCGTACATTTGCCGATGCGCCGTGTAAACTGATGCCCTCTTTTTTTCAATTTGGATGAGATCATGCCCGTCGTACACGTTGCTTTGCCGGTCCCCCTCGCCCGCACCTTCGACTATCTGCTGCCGCCCGGCATGCAGCCGGTGGCCGGCGCGCGCGTAGGCGTGCCCTGGGGCAGGCAGCATGCGATCGGCATCGTCACCGGCTGCAGCGACACCAGCGAACTGCCGCTGGACAAGCTCAAACCGATCGACAGCGTGATCGACAGCGAATCGCTGTTCTCCCCTAGCCTGTGGCGCATCCTGCGCTGGGCCAGCGATTACTACCATTATCCTATCGGCGAAGTACTGTTCCACGCGCTGCCGATCCTGCTGCGGCAAGGCAAACCTGCCGAAGCCGCGCCGCTATGGCAGTGGTTCGCCACCGAGCAAGGGCGTGCCACGCCGCCCGACAGTCTGAAACGCGCGCCGAAACAGCAGCAGGCGCTGGCGGCGCTGCTGCAACGCCCGGTCTATCGCCATCAGGTCAGTCAGCTGGAGCTGACGGAAAGCGCCCTGCAGGCGCTGCGCGCCAAAGGGTTGATCGATCTGCGCGCTCAGGTCGCGGACACGCAAGACTGGCGCCCCAACTTCGCGGTACTCGGCGAGCGGCTGCGGCTGAATACCGAACAGGCCACCGCCGTCGGGGCGATCAGAAGCGAGGATGAACAGTTCGCCGCCTGGCTGCTGGCCGGTGTGACCGGCTCGGGCAAGACCGAGGTGTACCTCAGCGTGCTGGAGAACGTGCTGGCCAAAGGCCGGCAGGCGCTGGTACTGGTGCCGGAAATCGGCCTGACGCCGCAAACCATCGCCCGTTTTCGCGAGCGCTTCAACGCGCCGGTGGACGTGCTGCACTCCGGGCTAAACGACAGCGAGCGGCTAGCGGTTTGGCTGCGCGCGCGCAGCGGCGAAGCCGCCATCGTCATCGGCACCCGTTCGGCGCTGTTCACGCCGTTCCGCCAGCTGGGCGTGATCATCATCGACGAAGAGCACGACAGCTCTTATAAACAGCAGGAAGGCTGGCGCTACCACGCCCGCGATCTGGCGGTATTCCGCGCCCGGGAGGAGGACATCCCGATGGTGATGGGCTCCGCCACGCCGGCACTGGAAACGCTGCACAACGTGCAGCTGGGCAAATATCGCCAGCTGAAGCTCACCCAGCGTGCGGGCAACGCCAAACCGGCGGCGCAGCACCTGATCGATCTGAAAGGGCTGCCGCTGAAGGTCGGCCTGTCGCAGCCGCTTTTAAAAAGCATGCAGCACCATTTAAAAGCCGGCAATCAGGTGATGCTGTTCCTTAACCGCCGCGGTTACGCCCCGGCGCTGCTGTGCCACGAGTGCGGCTGGATCGCCGAATGCCAACGCTGCGATCACTACTACACCTTCCACCAGCATCAGCGCCAGCTGCGCTGCCACCACTGCGACAGCCAGCGGCCGGTACCGCACCAGTGCCCGCAGTGCGGCTCGACCCACCTGGTGTCAGTCGGCGTCGGCACCGAACAGCTGGAGCAGGAGCTGGCGCCGCTGTTCCCCGACACGCCGATCACCCGTATCGATCGCGATACTACCAGCCGCAAAGGGGCGCTGGAACAGCACCTGGCGGATATCCATCGCGGCGAAGCGCGCATTCTGATCGGCACGCAGATGCTGGCCAAGGGCCACCACTTTCCCGACGTCACGCTGGTGGCGTTGCTGGATGTCGACGGCGCGCTGTTCTCCGCCGACTTCCGCTCCGCCGAGCGTTTCGCTCAGCTGTACACCCAAGTCTCCGGGCGCGCCGGCCGGGCGGGCAAACAGGGGGAAGTGCTGCTGCAAACCCACCATCCAGAGCACCCGCTGCTGCAGGTGCTGCTGCAACAGGGTTACGACGCCTTCGCCAAACAGACGCTGGCGGAGCGCAACAGCGTGTTCCTGCCGCCCTATACCAGCCACATCATCGTGCGCGCCGAAGACCACGATAACCAGCAGGCCCCGCTGTTCCTGCAGCAACTGCGCAACCTGCTGGAAGCCAGCCCGCTGAAGGACGACTCGCTGTGGGTGATGGGCCCGGTGCCGGCGCTGCAGTCCAAACGCGGCGGCCGTTTCCGCTGGCAGCTGCTGCTGCAGCATCCTGCGCGGCGCGTCCTGCAACAGCTGATGAAAAGTTCGCTGCCGCTGATCGGCACCCTGCCGCAAACGCGCAAGGTGAAATGGACGCTGGATGTCGATCCGATCGACAGTTGATCCCGGAAAAGTCCGATTTAGCTGCCGCAGTGCAAACGTTTACCCTTTAAATTGCGAGCGAACGCTAAAAAACCTTCTCAGGTCACATTTTTTATGCAAATTAGGTAACAAAGGCGGGGCGTATTCTGTTTAGAATGTCTGCGAGGGCAAATTTTGTCGCCACATCGCAGCGCGACGGAATGCCCGAACGCGAGTGGCGCTCAATGACAACAATCCCGCCACCGCATGCCGGACATTGTGAGCAAACAGCAGTAGCGGCGTCGGCATGGCGCTGACGCAAGGAGAAAGGCGTTGGAACACAAGAAAGAGTTATCCATGGCGACCATGAAAGACGTCGCCGAAATGGCGGGCGTTTCAACGGCTACCGTATCGCGTGCGCTGATGAACCCGGAAAAGGTGTCAACGCCGACGCGCCAGAAAGTGGAACAGGCCGTCCTGGCCGTGGGTTATTCTCCTCATGCTCTGTCACGCAATATCAAGCGCAACGAATCCCGCACCATCCTGGTGATCGTACCCGACATCTGCGATCCGTTTTTCGCCGACGTGATCCAGGGGATCGAACAGACCGCCGCCCAGCAAGGCTATCTGGTGCTGATCGGCGACTGCGCGCAGCAGAACCAGCAAGAGCGCACCTTCGTCAATCTGATCATCACCAAGCAGATCGACGGTATGCTGCTGCTGGGCTCCAACCTGCCGTTCGACGCCAGCAAGGAAGAGCAGCGCAACCTGCCGCCGATGGTGATGGCCAACGAGTTCGCTCCCGAGCTGGAGCTGCCGACGGTGCATATCGACAACCTGACCGCCGCCTTTGAAGCCGTGCATTATTTGCATCAGCTGGGCCACCGGCAGATCGCCTGCGTCGCCGGGCCGGAACAGATGCCATTGAGCCATTATCGGCTGCAGGGTTACGTTCAAGCGCTACGTCGTAATGGCATTACCGTCGAAAGCAGCTATATTACCCGGGGTGATTTTACCTACGAAGCCGGCGCGCAAGCGCTGGCGATGCTGATGGCTCAGCCGAAACCGCCGACGGCGGTGTTCTGCCACAGCGACGTCATGGCGATCGGCGTGCTGTCCCAGGCGAAAAAAATGGGGCTGCGGGTACCGCAGGATCTGTCGATCGTCGGCTTTGACGACCTCAAGCTGGCGCAGTATTGCGATCCGCCGCTGACCACGGTGGCGCAGCCGCGCTTCCAGATCGGCCAGCAGGCGATGTTGCTGCTGCTGGAGCAGTTGAACGGCCAAACGGTGGCCAGCGGCTCCCGGCTATTGGACAGTGAATTGATTATCAGAGGCAGCACCGCTGCCCCGAAACGCTAGTCAAATATTTTAGGGTTCAGTAACATGACGGACTTATCCTCTCATCAGGACACAGCGGAATAATAGTGGCACAAAAAGACTATGTAAGCCGTGGGCGCGCAGCAGGAGCTAAGCGTAAAACCCCCAGCCGTAAAAAACGCAGTTCTCCGAAGGTTTCCAAAACCGTGCTGGCGTTAGCCGCCGCGTTGCTGGTTATCTTTGTCGGTGGCCTCTATTTCATTACGCACAACAAGCCGGAAGACGCGCCGTTGTTGCCTGCGCACACCACGCGCCCGGGCAACGGCCTGCCGCCGAAGCCGGAAGAGCGCTGGCGTTATATCAAAGAGCTGGAAAACCGGCAGATCGGCGTGCAAACCCCGACCGAGCCGACGGCCGGCGGCGAGCTCAATTCCAAAACTCAGCTGACCGCCGAACAACGGCAACTGCTGGAGCAGATGCAGGCCGACATGCAGCAGCGCCCGACGCAGCTGAACGAAGTGCCGTATAACGATCCGGGCCAGGCCAACGCGCGCAGCAATCGCCAGCAGCAGCAGATGCAACAACAGCAAATGCAGCAGCAGCCGGTACAGCAACCGCAGCAGGTCACCCAGGCGCCGCGCAACCCGTTCAACAACGGCGCCACCACTGCGCCGGTGCAGCAGCATCAGCAGCCGAAGCCGGCCACCCAGCAACCGGTACAGGTGAAACAGCCTGAGCCGAAGCCGCAACCGAAGCCGGAGCCCAAACCGGAAGTGAAGCAGGAAACGGCCAAGCAGGAAACCAAACCGGAATCGAAACAGAAGTGGATGGTGCAATGCGGTTCGTTCCGCGCCACCGATCAGGCTGAATCCGTGCGGGCGCGCCTGGCGTTCGAGGGCATCGAGAGCCGCATCACCGCCGGCGGCGGTTGGAATCGCGTGGTGCTCGGCCCGTACAGCAGCCGCGCCGCCGCGGACAAAACCCTTTCGCGCCTGAAGGGCGTCGGCATGTCGAGTTGCATTCCCCTCTCCGTTGGGGGTTGAAAAGCGTCAATCCCCCCCCATCTATACTGTCAATATGCCTCGTAGCGTCTGCGAAAGCAGGCGCTGCGGGGACTTCTTTCCGTCTTTAACGAGGGTCTGCTCGTGACAACAATTGTAAGCGTACGCCGCAACGGCCAGGTCGTCATCGGTGGTGATGGCCAGGCAACCCTGGGTAATACGGTGATGAAGGGGAACGTCAAGAAAGTGCGTCGCCTGTATAACGACAAAGTGATCGCCGGTTTCGCCGGCGGCACCGCTGACGCCTTCACGCTGTTTGAACTGTTTGAACGCAAACTGGAAATGCACCAGGGCCACCTGGTGAAAGCCGCCGTCGAGCTGGCGAAAGACTGGCGCACCGACCGCATGCTGCGCAAGCTCGAAGCGCTGTTGGCGGTCGCCGATGAAACCGCTTCGCTGATCATCACCGGCAACGGCGATGTGGTGCAGCCGGAAAACGATCTGATCGCCATCGGCTCCGGCGGCCCGTACGCTCAGGCCGCCGCCCGCGCCATGTTGGAAAATACCGAGCTGAGCGCCCGCGACATCGTTGAGAAATCCCTCAACATCGCCGGCGATATCTGTATTTACACCAACCATTTCCACACCATTGAAGAATTGCCTTCCAAAGCGTAAGGATCGAATACCATGTCTGAAATGACTCCGCGCGAGATCGTCAGCGAACTGGACAGCTACATCATTGGCCAAAACAAGGCCAAACGCGCTGTCGCCATTGCCCTGCGCAACCGCTGGCGCCGGATGCAGCTCAACGAGATGCTGCGTCACGAAGTGACCCCGAAAAACATCCTGATGATCGGCCCGACCGGCGTCGGTAAAACCGAAATCGCCCGCCGCCTGGCGAAGCTGGCTAACGCGCCGTTCATCAAGGTTGAAGCCACCAAGTTCACCGAAGTGGGCTATGTGGGCAAAGAAGTGGACTCCATCATCCGCGATCTGACCGATGCCGCCATCAAGATGGTGCGCATGCAGTCGATCGAGAAAAACCGCACCCGCGCCGAAGAGTTGGCCGAAGAGCGTATTCTCGACGTGCTGATCCCGCCGGCCAAGAACAACTGGGGCCAGCCGGAAGAAAACCAGGAGCCGTCCGCCGCCCGCCAGGCATTCCGCAAGAAACTGCGCGAAGGCCAGCTGGACGACAAAGAGATCGAGATCGATCTGGCTGCCGCGCCGATGGGCGTGGAAATCATGGCGCCTCCGGGCATGGAAGAGATGACCAACCAGCTGCAGTCGATGTTCCAGAACCTCGGCGGCCAGAAGCAAAAACCGCGCAAGCTGAAGATCAAAGAAGCCTTCAAGCTGCTGGTGGAAGAAGAAGCCGCCAAGCTGGTGAACCCGGAAGAGCTGAAAGAGCAGGCGATCGAAGCGGTTGAACAGCACGGCATCGTGTTTATCGACGAGATCGACAAAATCTGTAAGCGCGGCGGCCAAAGCTCCGGCCCGGACGTCTCGCGCGAAGGCGTGCAGCGCGATCTGCTGCCGCTGGTGGAAGGCTGCACCGTGTCGACCAAGCACGGCATGGTGAAGACCGATCACATCCTGTTCATCGCTTCCGGCGCGTTCCAGACCGCCAATCCGTCGGATCTGATCCCGGAACTGCAGGGCCGTCTGCCGATTCGCGTTGAGCTGCAGGCGCTGACCACCGAAGACTTCGAGCGCATCCTGACCGAGCCGAGCGCGTCGCTGACCGAGCAGTACAAAGCGCTGATGGGCACCGAAGGCGTCAATATCGAGTTCACCGCCGACGGCATCCGCCGCATCGCCGAAGCCGCGTGGCAGGTCAACGAAAGCACCGAGAACATCGGCGCGCGTCGTCTGCACACCGTGCTGGAGCGTCTGATGGAAGATATTTCCTACGATGCGAGTGAAATTAATGGCCAATCCATTACAATTGATGCGGATTACGTGCGCAGTCATCTGGATGAACTGGTGGCGGATGAAGATTTGAGTCGTTTTATCCTATAATCGCTCAATCATTGTCTTGTCAGTCATCTGTGTGGGAGGCATTGCCTCCCACAATTATTTCTAACGGACACCGCAACTTACTGACAGAAGCGAAACATGAGCTCATCAACCTCCACCACCCCGATCTCCGCCTGGCTGGAAAGTCTACGCCCCCGCACCCTGCCGCTGGCCTTTGCCTCCATCGTGGTCGGCTCGGCGATCGCCGCCTGGCACGGCAGCCTGAAACCTGAAGTGGCGCTGCTGGCGCTGTTGACCGCCGGCCTGCTGCAAATCCTCTCCAACCTGGCGAACGACTACGGCGATGCGGTCAAAGGCAGCGACAAAGAAGATCGCATCGGGCCGTTGCGCGGCATGCAAAAAGGCATGATCACCCAGGCGCAGATGAAACGGGCGCTGGTGGTGACGGTGGTGCTGATCGCCCTCGCCGGCTGTTCGCTGATCGCCGTCGCCTGCGAGCAACCCAGCGACGTGGTGGGCTTCCTGGTGCTGGGCGGGCTGTCCATCGTGGCGGCCATCACCTACACCGTCGGCAACAAGCCCTACGGGTATTTGGGGCTGGGCGACATCTCGGTGTTGGTATTCTTCGGCTGGCTGAGCGTGGCCGGCACCTATTATCTGCAAACGCACACTTTCGACAGCGTCGTGATGCTGCCGGCCACCGCCTGCGGCCTGCTGGCGACGGCGGTGCTCAACATCAACAATCTGCGCGATATCGAGAGCGATCGCGAGAACGGCAAGAACACGTTGGCGGTGCGTCTCGGCCCGCACAAGGCGCGCATTTACCATGCCCTGCTGCTCGGCGGCGCGGTGCTGTGTTTCGCGCTGTTTACGCTGTTCAATCTCCACAGCCCGTGGGGTTGGCTGTTCGTGCTGGCGATCCCGCTGCTGGTGCGCCACGGCCTGCGCGTGCTGCGCGATCCGACACCGGTCGGCATGCGGCCGATGCTGGAGCACATGGTCAAGGCGGCGCTGCTGGCCAACCTGCTGTTCGCCATCGGCGTGGCGCTCAGTTAAAAACTGATGATTTTGCCAACAGGGCGAATAAAGGGATATACTGAACATTCCAGCGGCAAACAGACGTAAAATCCTATGAAATACGATACTTCCGAACTTTGCGACATCTATCATGAAGAGGTGAACGTTGTTGAACCTCTGTTCTCCAATTTTGGCGGGCGTACTTCATTTGGCGGGCAGATCACCACGGTGAAATGCTTTGAGGATAACGGCCTGTTGTTCGATCTGCTTGAAGAAAACGGCCGCGGCCGCGTGCTGTTAGTCGACGGCGGCGGTTCGGTTCGCCGGGCGCTGGTCAACGCCGAGTTGGCGCGCCTGGCCGCCCAGAACGAATGGGAAGGCATCGTGGTGTACGGCGCGGTGCGTCAGGTGGACGATCTGGAAGAGCTCGATATCGGCATTCAGGCGATGGCGGCGATCCCGGCGGGAGCCGTGAGCGAAGGCGTGGGCGAAAGCGATATCCGCGTCAACTTCGGTGGCGTCACCTTCTTCTCCGGCGACCATCTGTATGCCGACAACACCGGCATCATCCTCTCCGAAGACCCGCTCGACATCGAGTGATTTTCGGTCATGAAAAAGGGCGCCTGAGGCGCCCTTTTCGTTGCTGCATGGCGTGAGGAATCAGACTTCTTCCATCTTGCCCAGCAGCGCGCGCAGGCGATCTTGCCATACGTGCTGTTCTTCTTTCAGCTGTTGGTTTTCGCGCACCAACGCTTCGTGGTTGCCGGAGGCAGCCTGAACTTCCTGCGACAGAGAGTTGTTTTTGTCTTTCAGCTCTTCAATTTCCATCTGCAACAGAGTGATGGTATCAATCGCCTGCTGTACTTTTGCTTCCAGTTTCTCAAATACTTCAAATGACATGCTTCAGTCCCCTCATGATAGCAAGGCGTACATCTATAAGTAGCGGCCGCAACGTCGGCTGCAGCGACTGCGAATATTGCATCGCGCTCAGTGACGCGCGCCGTTACGGAAGGCGCGCAGTCTCGATTCGTTAAAAACGATTGTAAGTAGCCAGTCTCCGCCTGTCTAGCAACATACCGGATCATCGCGCAGTCTGTTGCAATTTTCCTGCCCCCGCCATCAGCAAAAACTGAAAATCCCCGCCGCCGTCGTCGCGAGTTGTTAACAACCCTCGCCAAACCACTGGTCAGATCACACTTTTATGGCTCAGAAAGAACACTAAACGACGCGAAATCGCTCAATTTTATGACGCGCCACACACATTTTGATTTCGCTATTTCTCGTTTATGTTCGTTAACGATAAATTTACATCACGTCCTTATTCAATAATTGGACGAGATGAAAAAAACTGTGCCCATAGGCCGGATGTATACCCAACTGAGCCTATAAACCAACAACCGCCGTTTTGCAGGACACCAACATTATGAGCCAAACCACCAGTCCGACATTAAAAGGCCAGTGCATCGCCGAGTTCCTCGGCACGGCGCTGCTGATCTTCTTTGGCGTAGGCTGCGTTGCCGCACTGAAACTGGCGGGCGCCAGCTTCGGCCAGTGGGAAATCAGCATCATTTGGGGCCTGGGCGTCGCCATGGCCATCTACCTGACCGCCGCCATTTCCGGCGCGCATCTCAACCCGGCGGTCACCCTCGCGCTGTGGCTGTTCGCCTGCTTCGACGGACGCAAAGTGGTGCCATACATCATTGCGCAAGTCGCCGGCGCCTTCTGCGCCGCCGCGCTGGTCTACGGGTTGTACTACAACCTGTTCTTCGACTTCGAAGCGGCTCACCATATGGTGCGCGGCAGCAACGAAAGCCTTGAACTGGCCGGCATCTTCTCAACCTACCCTAACGCACACATCTCCGTCGGCCAGGCCTTCCTGGTGGAAACGGTGATCGCCGCCATTCTGATGTGCCTGATCCTGGCGCTGACCGACGACGGCAACGGCATTCCGCGCGGCCCGCTGGCGCCGCTGCTGATCGGTATTCTGATTGCCGTGATCGGCGCCTCCATGGGACCATTGACCGGCTTTGCGTTGAACCCGGCGCGTGACTTCGGGCCAAAACTGTTCGCCTACCTGGCCGGCTGGGGCAAAGTCGCCTTCACCGGCGCACGCGACATCCCGTACTTCCTGGTGCCGATCTTCGCGCCTATCGTCGGCTGCGGCCTGGGCGCCTTCGGTTACCGCGCGCTGATTGGCCGCCACCTGCCGTGCGACGTCTGCGTGACGGAAGAAGAGTCCGACGCCAAGGCTCAGCAGCGTAAAGCGTGATTGGTGCAGTTTTAAACGGTTAACAACAGCAGGATAATTACCATGACTGTAGAAAAAAAATACATTGTCGCACTCGACCAAGGGACCACCAGCTCACGCGCCGTCGTGCTCGATCACGACGCCAACATCGTTGCGGTATCGCAGCGCGAATTCCCGCAGATCTACCCAAAAGCCGGCTGGGTTGAGCACGACCCGATGGAGATCTGGGCGTCGCAAAGCTCGACGCTGGTAGAAGTGCTGGCGAAGGCCGACATCAGTTCCGATCAGATCGCCGGCATCGGCATCACCAACCAGCGCGAAACCACCATCGTCTGGGAAAAAGAGACCGGCAAGCCTATCTATAACGCCATCGTCTGGCAGTGCCGCCGCACCGCCGACATCTGCGAGAAGCTCAAGCGCGACGGCCTGGAAGAGTACATCCGTCACAACACCGGCCTGGTGGTTGACCCGTACTTCTCCGGCACCAAGGTGAAGTGGATCCTGGACAACGTCGAAGGCGCCCGCGAACGCGCCAAGCGCGGCGAACTGCTGTTCGGCACCGTCGACACCTGGCTGGTGTGGAAGATGACCCAAGGGCGCGTGCACGTTACCGATTACACCAACGCCTCACGCACCATGATGTTCAACATCCACGAGCTGGACTGGGACGAGCGCATGCTGGAAGTGCTGGATATCCCGCGCGCCATGCTGCCGAAAGTCCGTCCTTCCTCAGAAGTGTACGGCCAGACCAACATCGGCGGTAAAGGCGGCACGCGTATTCCTATCGCCGGTATCGCCGGTGACCAGCAGGCAGCGCTGTACGGCCAGCTGTGCGTTCAACCGGGCATGGCGAAGAACACCTACGGCACCGGCTGCTTCCTGCTGATGAACACCGGCAAAGAAGCGGTGCGCTCGAAAAATGGCCTGCTGACCACCATCGCCTGCGGCCCGCGCGGCGAAGTGAACTATGCGCTGGAAGGCGCGGTGTTCATCGGCGGTGCGTCCATCCAGTGGCTGCGCGACGAGCTGAAACTGATCAGCGACGCCGCCGACTCCGAATACTTCGCCACCAAGGTGAAAGACAGCAACGGCGTCTATGTGGTGCCGGCCTTCACCGGCTTGGGTGCGCCCTACTGGGATCCGTATGCCCGCGGCGCCATCTTCGGTCTGACCCGTGGCGCCAACAGCAACCACATCATCCGCGCCACGCTGGAATCCATCGCCTTCCAGACCCGCGATGTGCTGGACGCGATGCAAGCCGACGCCAACACCCGCCTGCAATCGCTGCGCGTGGACGGCGGCGCGGTCGCCAACAACTTCCTGATGCAGTTCCAGTCCGATATCCTCGGCACCCGCGTAGAGCGCCCTGAAGTGCGTGAATCGACGGCGCTGGGTGCGGCGTTCCTGGCGGGCCTGGCCATCGGCTACTGGAACGATCTGGATGAGGTGAAGAGCAAAGCGGTGATTGAGCGCGAATTCCGCCCAAGCATCGAAACCACCGAACGCAACTACCGTTACAGCGGCTGGAAAAAAGCGGTGGCTCGCGCTCAGGCGTGGGAAGATCACGAGTAATCCCGCTTCCGTTGCCCTCCAACAAGCGCTGCCTGCGGGCGGCGCTTTTTTTTGCCCCGCCCCGCCGCCGCCGCGCTGTGATAAACTTTGCCGATATTTTCTTCCCTTTCTCACAGACAGGTTTGCCATGAAACGTGAATTAGCCATCGAATTTTCCCGCGTTACCGAAGCCGCCGCGCTGGCGGGCTACAAATGGCTGGGACGCGGCGACAAGAACGCCGCCGACGGCGCGGCGGTCCACGCCATGCGCATCATGCTCAACAAAGTGGATATCGATGGCCGCATCGTGATCGGCGAAGGTGAAATCGACGAAGCGCCGATGCTGTATATCGGCGAGCAGGTCGGCACCGGCCAGGGCGACGCGGTGGACATCGCGGTCGATCCGATCGAAGGCACCCGCATGACCGCCATGGGCCAGTCCAACGCGCTGGCGGTCTTGGCAGTGGGCGATCGCGGCACCTTCCTGCACGCGCCGGACATGTACATGGAGAAACTGGTGGTTGGCCCGGCGGCGCGCGGCGCCATCGATATCAACCTGCCGCTGGCGGAGAACCTGCAGAACGTCGCCGCGCGGCTGGGTAAACCCTTGTCGCAGCTGACGGTGATCGTGTTGGCCAAACCGCGCCACGACGGCGTCATCGCGCAGATGCAGCAGTTGGGGGTGCGGGTGTTCGCCATTCCTGACGGCGACGTGGCGGCCTCCATTCTCACCTGCATGCCGGAAAGCGAGGTCGATGTGATGTACGGCATCGGCGGCGCGCCGGAAGGGGTGATCTCCGCCGCGGTGATCCGCGCGCTGGACGGCGACATGCAGGCGCGTTTGCTGCCGCGCCATGAAGTGAAAGGCGACAGCGCCGAAAACCGCCGCATCGGTGAACAGGAGCTGGCGCGCTGTCGGGAGATGGGCATCGAAGCCGGTCAGGCGCTGCGTCTGGATCAAATGGCGCGCAACGATAACGTGATTTTCTCCGCCACCGGCATCACCAAAGGCGATCTGCTGGAAGGCATCAGCCGCAAAGGCAACATGGCCACCACCGAAACCCTGTTGATCCGCGGTAAATCGCGCACCATCCGCCGTATTCGTTCAACCCACTATCTGGATCGCAAAGACCCGGCGCTGCACGAATTTCTGCTGTAACGAAACAGGGCGCCGAATGGCGCCCTGTGGTTATGCGGTATGACCCTGATGCTGCATCCGGTTGGACAGCGGCCACCAGCACAGCAGGATCAACAGCGCCATGGCGAACATCAGCAGCCCGAGGCTGAACTGCCCGGTTTGCGGCAGCATGGCGGACAGCCAGGTCGCCAGACCAGACCCCATGTTCTGCATGCCGCCCACCAGCGCGCCCGCCGCGCCGGCCAGGTAAGGAAACGGCTCCATCGCTCCGGTGGTGGCCAGCGGGAACAACATGCCGGCGCCGAAGAAGAACAGCGCGGCCGGCACGATCAGCGTCCAGATGTTCATCACGCCGAACCAGCCCGGGATCCACATCATCGCTCCCGCCAGCAGGCAGCTAATCACCGAATGCCACATCAGCGTGTGGAAGGTCTTGCCGTCGCGCCCGGCGTACCAGGCGCCGAAAAACGCCGCCGGAATTGGCAGAATGAACAGGATGCTGACGGTCAGGCCGCTCAGCCCCAACACGCCGCCCATCAACACGCCGCAGCTGGCCTCGAATACCGCAATTCCCGCCAGCGCACCGATCAGCATCACCAGATAGCAGCTGAAGGTGCTGTCGCCCAGCAGCTGGCGGAAACTGGCCAGCATGCGGCGTTTTTCCGTCTGTACCGGACGGGTCTCCGGCAGCCAGCGGAACATGGCGAAGGCGACGCAGGCGCACAGCGCCAGCAGGAAGGCGTAACAGGCGCGCCAGCCGAACACCATCGCCAGCGCGCCGCCGATCACCGGCGCCAGCAACGGACTGACCAAAATCCCCATGTTCAGCAGGCTGTTGGCGTAACGCAGCGCAGTACCGGCATACAGATCGCGCGGCATGGTGCGCGCCATCACGCCCGCCACGCCGGTGCCCATGCCCTGAATCGCGCTGGCGGCGACCAGCATCGCCAGGTTGGTGGACAGCAGCGCGCCCAGCGCACCGACCAGGAAGATCATCATGCCGGTCAGGATCACCGGGCGGCGTCCGATACGGTCCGATATCGGCCCGTAAATCAGCTGGGAAAAACCGTAGGTCAGCAGATACGCCGCCATCACCCGCTGCACGGCGCCGGTGCGCACCGACAGATCGTGAGCGATATCAGCAATAACGGGAACATAAATGGTTTGCGCCATCTGGCCGACGGCGACCAACAGAACAAGCATCACCAGCAGGTGAAAATTCTCTAGTTTTCTCATTATCTTCGTTAACGTTTCAACTCGTCACAGCGTCCCGGTATGGCCGTTGCAGCAGCCAGAACGGCGAGCAGCCCTCTATGGCGGCATAAACTAATCAAATCTGATTTTTTTAGCGAGTTTCAGACAGATATTGATCCAGGTCACACTGGCAGCAAACCCGACCAGGCTCGTAAATTAAACTGTACGACTAACGCTTTGGAGTTAAAAATTGCGTGCTTGCAGTAGCCGCGCTTTAGCATTTAATCGATAATTCTTTTCATCAACTTGAAATAAAATAACACCATAGGGATTTGGTTCATGAAAACACCTGAGCTGATTTTATTGCAGTTAAAGGCTCTCGGCCCGCACTCGGCCAAAATGCTGGCGGAGCGTCTGGACATCACGCCGATGGGCATCCGACAACATCTGCAATCCCTGGAAAAACGTGAGCTGGTTTGTTACGAAGAAGCGCGCAGCAAGGTCGGCCGCCCGACGCGCTACTGGTCGCTGACCGAACGGGGGCACGCCTTTGCTGCCGCCGATCAGGAGAGGCTGCGAGAATCCGCGTTGCAGCTGTTTGGCGGCGCCGGGGTGGAACCCTTGCTCAATGCGCGCGAAGAGCAGCTTTATCTGCGCTATGCCGAAGAGCTGTCCGCCGAGCGCAGCCATCAGGACCGATTAACCCGCCTGGTGCGGCTGCGGCAACACGACGGTTACATGGCCGAGTTGATCGAACATCCGCACGGCGCGCTGTTGGTGGAAAACCACTGCCCAATCGGCGTAGCCGGTTCCAGCTGCAGCAGCCTGTGCAATTCCGAGCTGCAGCTGTTTCACCGCCTGTTCGGCAACGATTACCGGGTAGAGCGCACCGCGCACGCCATTTCCGGCTCACGACATTGTGCTTATTTGATTCGACCACGGGAGCTTTAGAGTATGGCTGAATGGGTAAACGGCAAGGTTACGCAGGTAAAACAATGGACCGACGGGCTGTTCAGCCTGGTGGTCAACGCCCCCATCGATCCTTTCACCGCCGGGCAATTCGCCAAGCTGGCGCTGGAAATCGACGGCGAACGGGTGCAGCGCGCCTATTCCTACGTCAATGCCCCCGATGACGCCAATCTGGAGTTCTATCTGGTGACCGTACCGGAAGGCAAACTGAGCCCACGCCTCAATCAGCTGCAGCCGGGCTCAGAGGTGATGGTAACCAAAGAAGCCGCCGGCTTCTTCGTGCTGGACGAGGTTCCCGACTGCGACACGCTGTGGATGCTGGCGACCGGCACCGCCATCGGCCCCTATTTATCGATTCTGCAACAGGGCGCCGGCCTGGAGCGCTTTAAAAACCTGGTGCTGGTACACGCCGCTCGCTTTGCGCGCGACCTGAGCTACCTGCCGTTGATGCAGCAACTGCAGCAGCGCTACAACGGCAAGCTGCGTATCCAGACCGTCGTCAGCCGCGAAGAGGCGCCCGGTTCATTGACCGGCCGCGTACCGGCGCTGATCGAGGACGGCCGGCTGGAAGCGGCGATCGGCTTGACCATCGACGCCGAAACCAGCCACGTGATGCTGTGCGGCAACCCACAAATGGTGCGGGACACCCAGCAAACGCTGAAAGACCACCGCCAGATGCGCAAGCACCTGCGCCGCAAGCCGGGCCATATCACCAGCGAACACTACTGGTAACCCGGCGGAAGATCACCGGAACTTCACCGGTTCGGCTTCCGGGCCGAACCGATTGTCCCCCGGCGTACCGACGAAGGCGCCCAGATCGATCATCATCATCACGATAATCAGCGTCGGGATGAAACGCCCGACGCCCCATTGCCAGATTGGCGCCAGCATCTGCCAGTTGCCCGCCGCCAGCATCCACGCCAGGATCAGCAGCAGCGCCCACCAGCCGGCCTTGTTGCGATCGTGCAGCCGCTTGACCAGCACCGCCGCCGTCGGCCACAGCAGCGCAACGATAAAGAAGGCGATGGATTGAATGGCGACCAGCTGATAATTGGCCAACGTAAACGCCGCCGCCATCAGCACCAGCCACAGCCCCATCCAGATCCAGAAGTCGCGCCGCCCGATGCGGCCCTTAAAAGAAAAACACCACTGTTGTAACGTCATCGATTCCTGCGCTCTAAGCCTGCCCATATTCTGCGCCGCAGTGTAACATAGGCGCTGCCGGGCCGAGTTTTTCGCCCTGCATAACGCGGCGCGCCGCACAGCTTTCTCGTCAGCGAACCGATAATGGCGTGGGATCTTTGACAAGGCCTGCGGGTTATCGCTTTAATCGGAGCCATCTTTGTCCTTGATGCCATACGCCATGCTGAGAAAAACCCTCGTCATCGCCTGCCTGCTGCAGGCGGCCGCCACTGCCTGGGCCGACCCGCCTGCAGGCGAAACGAAGCCCACCGCGCCTTACCTGTTGGCCGGAGCGCCGACCTTCGATCTGACGGTGGTCAAGTTCCGCGAGAAATACAATCGCGACAATCCCAAACTGCCGATTGGCGAATTTCGCGCCATTCCCTCGGCCGAAGATGATTCGCCGCTGCTGACGCGCGCCGCCAGCAAACTCAACGAAAACCTGTATGCCTCCACCGCGCTGGAGAAAGGTACCGGTAAAATCAAAACGTTGCAGATCACTCACCTGCCGCTGCAGCAGGCCAATGAAGAAAAAGCCGCGCGCGCCATCGCCATCAACTACATGGCGGCGCTGATGCGCCAGTTCGAACCGGCGTTGACGGTGGAACAGAGCCAGAACAAGGTGAACAACCTGCTGGAAAAAGGCAAAGGATCGCGCTTTTACCAACAGCAGGTCGGCGCCATTCGCTATGTCGTCTCGGACAACGGCGATAAAGGGGTAACCTTCGCAGTTGAACCGATTAAGCTGGCGCTTTCCGAGCCATAACGGCGCGGTATTTAATGACGAAAAGCAAAGCCTTCGCGCTTAATGATCTCTATACTGTTGGGCAGGTAAACTGCCGGTCCGGCAGTTGTCATTTCGACTCTCGCGTTTTCTAGTTGGAGGAAAAAACATGCGTCATCCATTAGTTATGGGTAACTGGAAGCTTAACGGCAGCACCCACATGGTCAACGAACTGATTGCCGGCCTGCGCCATGAGCTGAGCAGTGTTGACGGCTGTGGCGTCGCCATCGCCCCGCCGGTGATGTATCTGGATCAGGCCAAGCACGCGCTGGCCGGCAGCCGCATCGCGCTGGGCGCGCAGAACGTGGACGTTAACCTGTCCGGCGCCTTCACCGGTGAAGTTTCCGCCAACATGCTGAAAGACGTCGGCGCCCAGTACATCATCATCGGCCACTCCGAGCGTCGCACCTACCACAAAGAAAGCGACGAAGTCATCGCCGAGAAATTCGCCGTGCTGAAAGAAGCCGGCCTGATCCCGGTGCTGTGCATCGGTGAAACCGAAGCGGAAAACGCCGCGGGCAAAACCGAAGAAGTGTGCGCGCGCCAGATCGACGCCGTGCTGAAAACGCTGGGCGCACCGGCGATGAAAGGCACCGTGATCGCCTATGAGCCAGTCTGGGCCATCGGTACCGGCAAGTCCGCTACCCCTGCGCAGGCGCAGGCCGTGCACAAATTTATCCGTGATCACATCGCCAAGCACGATGCCGCGGTTGCCGCTGAAATCATCATCCAGTACGGCGGTTCGGTGAACGACAAGAACGCCGCGGAGCTGTTCTCTCAGCCGGACATCGACGGCGCGCTGGTTGGCGGCGCCTCGCTGAAAGCCGACGCTTTCGCCGTGATCGTCAAAGCCGCTGCCGCAGCGAAAAAAGCCTGATTGCCTTAGGCTTGCCATAAAAAAACCCCGGCTTGCCGGGGTTTTTTATTGCCGCTCAACCGGCATCAGCGTTTGCTGATCTCATCGAACACGCCGCCGGTGGCGAAGTGCACCTTCTGCGCTTCGGTCCAGCCGCCGAAGGTGTCATCCACGGTGAACAGCTTCAGCTGCGGGAACTGCCCGGCAAACTTGGCCGCCACCGCCGCATCGCGTGGACGGTAATAGTGCTGCGCCGCGATGGTCTGCCCTTCCGGCGAATACAGATACTTCAGGTAGGCGGTCGCCACGTCGCGGGTACCACGCTTATCAACCACCTTATCCACCACCGACACCGTCGGTTCGGCCAGGATCGATTCGCTCGGCGTAATAATCTCGAACTTGTCTTTGCCCAGCTCTTTCTCCGCCAGCAGCGCTTCGTTTTCCCAGGCGATCAGCACGTCGCCGATGCCGCGCTCAACGAAGGTGTTGGTCGAGCCGCGCGCGCCGGAATCCAGCACTTCGACGTTCTTGTACAGGTTTTTGACGAAGTCCTGCGCCTTGGCCTTATCGTTGTTGTTGTGGTGCAACGCGTAGCCCCAGGCGGCCAGGTAGTTCCAACGGGCACCGCCGGAGGTTTTCGGGTTCGGGGTGATCACCGACACACCCGGCTTGAGCAAATCGGGCCAGTCGTGAATTTGTTTCGGGTTGCCTTTGCGCACCAGGAAGACGATGGTCGAGGTGTAAGGCGCCGAATTGTCCGGCAGGCGTTTGATCCAGTCTTTCTCGATGCGCCCGCGTTCGGCGATGGCGTCGACGTCATAGGCCAGCGCCAGCGTCACCACGTCGGCCTCGATGCCGTTGATCACCGAGGTCGCCTGTTTGCCGGAGCCGCCGTGCGACTGGCGCACCGTCACCTTGTCGCCGGTTTCCGCCTGATAGTGCTTACTGAACGCTGTGTTGTAAGCCTGATAGAACTCACGCGTCGGATCGTATGACACGTTCAGCAATTGAATATCCTTCGCCATGGCGCCGGACGCCAACAGCACCAATGTCAGACCTACACCCCATTTACGCATCGACAGGCTCTCCCAGAAAATTAAGCGCAACCTCAATCGGTTGATTTAGCATCAGAGCCTGCCAGAAACTGTCTCGGCAATTAAAGAATAAAAAATTGTGGGATAGATGATTCCGGAATATATCGCCGACGGGCATAAAAAAGCCCCCGCGAGCGGAGGCTTTTTTGTCGTGCGGTGAGCGGCGTATCAGTACAGTTTTTTCGCCGTTTCCAGCCAGTCGCCCTTGAACGGACGCTTCATGTTTTCGATCGCGTCGATGATGTCGTGGTGCACCATTTTTTCGTTCTGGATACCGACGCAGCGGCCGCCGTAGCCCTGCAGCAGCAGCTCGATGGCGTAGGCGCCCATGCGCGAGGCCAGGATGCGGTCATAAGCGACCGGCGAACCGCCGCGCTGAATGTGGCCCAGCACGGTGGCGCGGGTTTCACGCTTGGTTTCCTGCTCGATGTGGCGCGCCAGCTCATCGATGTCGCAGATGTGCTCGGTGATCGCCACGATGGCGTGTTTTTTACCCTTGGCGATACCGGCCTTGATTTCGCAGACCAGGTCTTCGCGGTTGAATTCGATTTCAGGCAGCACGATGAATTCGCAGCCGCCGGCAATCGCCGCCGCCAGCGTCAGATCGCCGCAGTAACGGCCCATCACTTCCACGATGGAGATACGCTGGTGCGAAGAGGAGGTATCGCGCAGGCGGTCGATCGCTTCCACCACGGTTTCCAGCGCAGTGAAGTAACCGATGGTGTAGTCGGTGCCGGCAACGTCGTTATCGATGGTGCCCGGCAGGCCGATGCACGGAAAACCTTCTTCCGTCAGGCGCTTGGCGCCCATGTAGGAACCGTCGCCGCCGATCACCACCAGCGCGTCGATGCCGCGATTCTTCAGGTTTTCAATCGCCTTGGCGCGCACGTTCTCATCCCTGAATTCCGGGAAGCGGGCCGAGCCGAGGAAGGTGCCGCCGCGGTTGATCATGTCAGACACGCTATAGCGGTCCAGCTGCTCCATGCGATCTTCGTACAAGCCAAGGTAGCCATCGTAAATACCAAAAACTTCCAGACCTTCTGAAAGCGCAGAACGCACAACGCCGCGGATTGCAGCGTTCATACCCGGCGAATCACCGCCGCTCGTCAGTACACCGATTTTCTTGATCATGACTACCTCTGAACTGTGTAGATGCAATTTCTTAAGAATTCTGTCTCCGCCGATCGTCTTGGAACCTCTCCGGCTGCAGAAAACCAGCTTTACGGCTTATTGCTGGATATTATATCAAAAACACCCAGCTGAATTGATTCAAGTCACGCAATATAACGGTAAAAACACCGCATGGCACGCTGAGCTAACTCAGATATTCATGATAATACTTCGATCTGTGCCTCTATCTGATTATAGCTCCCAATGCCCCCGCCTACCCGGCGGCACCACGGAGCACGGATCCAGGTGAATGATGACGTCTGCCCCCGCAAAACGGTGCCGCAATGCCTGTTCAACCTGATCGGCCAACCGATGTGCCTCGCGCAGCGGCAGCGTGTCGTCCATCTCCAGATGCAGCTGGATGAAACGCGTCGGCCCCGACTGCCGCGTGCGCAGATCGTGCGCGCCTTTCACCCCGGGCCAGGAAGAAACCACTTCGATAATCGCCTGGCGCTCGTCATCCGGCAACGCCCTATCCAACAACGACTGCACCGCTTCATAGCCCATGCGCAGTGCGCTATAGAGGATGTAAACGCCGATGCCCAGCGCGAACAGCGCATCCGCCCGCTGGAAGCCGTACCAGCTTAGCCCAAGAGCGATAAGAATAGCACCATTCATCATGACATCTGACTGATAATGCAGCATATCTGCGCGCACTGCCTGACTGCGCGTTTTTCTGACCACCCAGCGTTGATAAGTCACCAAAACCAGGGTGCTGACCAGCGCTATCACCGTCACAACGACGCCGATGCCGGGATCGCGCAGCGTTTGCGGCGCATACAGATGCTGAAAGCCGGTGAGGAACAGAAACAGGGCGGAACCGGAAATAAACATGCTTTGCGCCAGCGCCGCCAGCGACTCCGCTTTGCCGTGGCCGAAAGTGTGTTCGGCATCGGCCGGCTGCAGCGAATAGCGTACCACCAGCAGGTTGGTCAGCGATGCCGCGATATCGACCAGCGAATCCACCAGCGCCGCCAACAGACTGACCGAACCGGTGTGATACCAGGCGACGATTTTAATCAACAGCAGCGACGACGCCAGCGCGGTAGCGGCCAACGCAGCGGACTTCACCAGGCGTGCATAGCGCTGTTCCATTATGGGGGCCCCGGTCAAAAGGTGTGGCGCTCAATATAGCGAAATGCCGGATAAAAAAAACCCCGCCATCATGGCGGGGAAGACAGGGATGGTGTCTATGGCAAGGAAAAACAGGGGACTACTCAGTCGTACTTCACTTCTGGGCAGAAGCTTGTTGCAAACCAGAAATTTGTTGCTCCATCTGCTGCATACGCTGCTGATGTTTCTGGTCTAAAACACTTTTTTGCTCTGGCGTCAGCAGGTTATACATTTGGTTGCGCACCCGGGCCATTTCCACCTGGCGCTTGACCTGCTGTTGGGCCATCTTTTCCGCCTGGGCATACACGGCGGCTTCATCAAATTTCTCTGCGGTCACCAGTTTATGCATGGCTTCCATTTCAGCTACATTGACACCAGGCAGATCGTGCCGGGCCTGGCGCATCAAATCGCGCATTTGTTGGCGCTGCTGTTCGCTGAGGCTGACACCGTCAAACATGTGGTGCTGGCCGGGTATTCGGGTCATCGCGTCGTTGCCGGGAGGTTGGGCTGCATCCGGTATAGTGTCGGCAGCGAAGGCAGCGGTCGAACCAATTGCCAGCAGTGATGCCATAACTAATGCGGTCGCCTTACGCATTTCAACTCCTCAAGCTTTCTCACTTTGCGAATCAACGAGGAGCAGTGTACCGCTACACCTGAAAACCTGCGTCAGTGCATGTAAAACTACGTAAAGTCATGGAATGGCAACAGTTGATGACGTATTTTGCGTCTGGAGGTAAATCATAATGAACAAGATTCTGTTAGTTGACGACGACCGCGAGTTGACCTCGCTGTTAAAAGAACTGCTTGAAATGGAAGGTTTTAATATCGTCGTCGCGCACGATGGCGAGCAGGCGTTGTCGCTGCTGGACAGCTCCGTCGATCTGCTGCTGCTCGACATCATGATGCCGAAGAAAAACGGCATCGATACACTGAAAGAACTGCGCCAGCATCACCAGACGCCGGTCATCATGCTGACCGCGCGCGGCAGCGAGCTGGACCGCGTGCTGGGCCTGGAGCTGGGCGCCGATGATTACCTGCCGAAACCCTTCAACGATCGCGAACTGGTCGCGCGTATCCGCGCCATTCTGCGCCGTTCCAACTGGAGCGAACAGCAACAGCAGGTCGACAGCGGCGCCCCGACGCTGGATGTCGATGGCCTGCAGCTGAACCCCGGTCGCCAGGAAGCCAGCTTCGACGGCCAGGTGCTGGATCTGACCGGCACCGAATTCACCCTGCTGTACCTGCTGGCGCAGCATCTTGGCCAGGTGGTGTCGCGCGAACTGCTGAGCCAGGAAGTGCTGGGCAAACGCCTGACCCCGTTCGATCGCGCCATCGACATGCACATCTCCAACCTGCGGCGTAAGCTGCCGGATCGCAAAGACGGGCATCCGTGGTTCAAAACCCTGCGCGGGCGCGGTTATTTGATGGTATCTGCAACATGATCAATAGTTTGACGGCACGCATCTTCGCCATTTTCTGGTTCACATTAGCCCTGGTGCTAATGCTGGTGCTGATGGTGCCCAAGCTCGACTCCCGCCAAATGACCTCGCTGCTCGACAGCGAGCAGCGGCAGGGGTTGATGCTGGAACAACACGTCGAGGCCGAACTGCAAAACGATCCGGCCAACGATCTGATGTGGTGGCGCCGCCTGTTCCGCGCCATCGACAAATGGGCGCCGCCGGGCCAGCGCCTGCTGCTGGTCACCAGCGAAGGCCGGGTGATCGGCGCGCAGCGCAACGAAATGCAGATCGTCCGCAATTTCATCGGCCAATCCGATAACTCGGATCATCCGAAGAAGAAAAAGTACGGTCGCGTCGAGCTGGTGGGGCCGTTCGCAGTGCGAGACGGCGAAGACAACTACCAGCTGTACCTGATCCGTCCCGCCAACAGCCCGCAATCCGATTTCATCAACCTGATGTTCGACCGGCCGCTGCTGCTGCTGATTGTCACCATGCTGATCAGCGCCCCGCTGCTGTTGTGGTTGGCCTGGAGTCTGGCGAAACCGGCGCGCAAGCTGAAGAACGCCGCCGATGACGTGGCGCGCGGCAACCTGAAGCAGCACCCGGAGCTGGAGGCCGGCCCGCAGGAATTCCTGGCCACCGGCGCCAGTTTCAACCAGATGGTCAGCGCGCTGGAACGCATGATGAACGCCCAGCAACGGCTGATATCGGACATCTCGCACGAGCTGCGCACGCCGCTGACGCGCCTGCAGCTGGCCACCGCGCTGATGCGCCGCCGTCACGGTGAAGGCCACGAGCTGGCGCGCATCGAAACCGAAGCGCAGCGGCTGGATTCGATGATCAACGATCTGCTGGCGCTGTCGCGCGGACAGCAGAAGGGCGAACTGGCGCGCGAACAGCTGAAGGCCAACGAACTGTGGGCCGACGTGCTGGACAACGCCCGTTTCGAAGCGGAACAGATGGGCAAACAATTGGAGATCGTCGCACCGCCCGGCCCGTGGACGCTGTTCGGCAACGCGAGTGCGCTCGACAGCGCGTTGGAAAACATCGTGCGCAACGCCCTGCGTTATTCGCATACCCGCATCGCCGTGGCGTTCAGCGCCGACAATCAGGGCGTAACCATTGAAGTGGATGACGACGGCCCCGGCGTCAGCGCCGAAGATCGCGAGCAGATTTTCCGTCCGTTCTACCGTACCGATGAAGCGCGCGACCGCGAGTCCGGCGGCACCGGCCTCGGCCTGGCTATCGTCGAGGCAGCGGTCAACCAGCATCGCGGCTGGGTGAAGGCGGAAGACAGCCCACTGGGCGGGCTGAGGCTGGTGCTGTGGCTGCCGCTGCATCATCAACGCCTATCGGCTAAGACAGAACAGTAAGAGTTTGCTATCCTGCGCCCCTCGTTCACGAGGGGCCTGCAACATGCTGAACATCGTTTTATTTGAACCTGAAATCCCACCCAACACCGGCAATATCATCCGCCTGTGCGCCAATACCGGCTTTAATCTGCACCTGATCGAACCGCTGGGTTTTCCGTGGGACGACAAGCGCCTGCGCCGCGCCGGGCTGGACTACCATGAGTTCACCCGCGTCCGCCGTCATGCCGACTACGCCGCCTTCCTCGCCGCCGAAAATCCGCAGCGGCTGTTCGCCCTCACGACCAAGGGTACCCCGGCGCACAGCGCCGTCAGCTATCAGGCCGGCGACTACCTGCTGTTCGGCCCGGAAACCCGCGGGTTGCCCGCCGATATCCTTGATGCGCTGCCTGCGCAGCAAAAAATCCGCATCCCGATGCAGGCGCAAAGCCGCAGCATGAACCTGTCGAATGCCGTCGCGGTGGTGGTTTATGAGGCCTGGCGGCAGCTGGACTATGCCGGCGCGTTGATCAAGGCGTAATCCGCGACGACGCGCCATACTGGAAGTGGCATCGCTGCGATGCTCTTTCCAGGAACGGTACATGGCTTTCGTCGAAGATATTGTCACCCAGCTTCGTCGGCTCGAGCTGGCGCTGAACGCGGCGCTGTTGCGGCTGCAGCAAGCGCCTGACAGCGAAGCGCTGCACGACTTGCGCGTCTGTCTGCGGCGCATTCGCAGCCTGTTGCGCCCTTTGCGCGGCAGCCCCGGCGCAACGCGGCTCGATCGGGCCGCCGCCGAGTTAGGCAGGTTCACGACGCCGCTGCGCGATCTCGAGGTGCTGATCGCCGAACTGGTGCGCCATCGCCTGGATTGGCAGGCGAACGCGCGCCAGAGCGATTTTCAGGCCCGCTGCCGCCAACTGCTCGCCCATCCGCAGCTCATCGATTTTCCCTCGCTGCTGCATGCCTGGCCGCGCCGCTTTCGAAGCACTGCGCGGCCCGCCGCCAAACACCGTCTGAATCGACGCCTGCAGCGCCAGCAACGACAACTGCGCCGGGCGTTGGCCGATACAGGCTACGATCGCCACCGCCTGCGGCTGCTGATCAAACGCCTGCGCTACGCGGCCGAAGCCTATCCGCAACGCCTCCCCCTCTCTCCCTGCGCAGCGGCAAGTCTGAAAGCGGCGCAAAACGCCCTCGGCGAGTGGCACGACCGAGAAGTCTGGTGCCTGCAGGCCGAACACCAGGCGGATCTCTGGCCATTGTTGCCCCAGTGGCAAGCCGAGCAACGCCAGGCACTGGCCAGAGCGGATGCCGTACTCGCCGCCTTATCACCGGCGCTAGCGGCGAAAACCGGCGGCGTATCACGATCCTGATAAAAGTCCGCGACAGGGCACGCCCGGCCCCGAAAACGCCCGCTGCGGCGCAGATAATGCGCTATGTTTTTTAAGGGTAATCACCACTCATCATAGGAAAGCATATGAAGAAACCACGCTTGGGCGTTGCCATGGCGGTTCTGGCAGCGGGTCTGTTGCTGGCGGGCTGTTCGTCCAAAGTCACCCAGACATCTCAATATTCGGGCTTCTTGTCCGATTACAGCAAACTGCAGGAAACCACCTCGCCAAGCGGCCATAAAACGCTGCGCTGGATAGACCCAAGTTACAAGGAATCCAACTATCGCGGCCTCTACTTCCAACCGGTGGTCTATTTCCCGGCGGAGAAACCCACGGCGCGAGTCAGCCAGGAAACGCTGAACAAGATTAAGGCGTATGCGACCCAGCGAATTAAAACTGCGTTGCAGAACCGCTTTACCATTCTGCCAAGCCCGGCTGGCTCGCGCGTACTGGTGGCCAAGCTCGCCATCACTGCCGTTTCAGCCGAAAACGAAGACATGAAGTTCTATGAAGTGGTGCCTGTCGCCGCCGTGGTCGCCAGCACCATGGCCGCCACCGGCCACCGGACGCAAAACACCACGCTGTATATCGAAGGTGAGTTGATCGACCAGGATACCGGTAAAACGGTGATGGAAGTGGTGCGCAAGGCCTACGGCAAAACCGTCAGCAACGACAGCTCACCGGTCACGGCGGAAGACGTCAAGGCGGCGATCGACGACATCGTCACCGATATCACCAACTTCCCGAAACAGGGCTGAACGCGGTTTGAAAAACACAGGGGGAGCCGAAGCTCCCCCTGAATGGCTCAGCCAGCGGCGCTCAAATGCCGTCGCCGTACTCAAAACCGTGATTGGTGCCGTTGAAGTATTGGTCCATGTCCATCGACGGCGTATCGCTCTCCGGCCGCCCGACGATGCGCGCCGGCACCCCGGCGGCGGTGGTGTGCGGCGGTATCGCCTGCAAGACCACCGAGCCCGCGCCGATCTTCGCACCCTTGCCCACTTCGATATTGCCGAGAATTTTGGCGCCGGCGCCAATCATCACCCCTTCGCGGATTTTCGGGTGACGGTCGCCGCTGGTTTTACCGGTACCGCCCAGAGTGACCGACTGCAGGATAGAGACGTTGTTTTCCACCACCGCCGTTTCACCGATCACGATGCCGGTAGCGTGGTCGAGCATGATGCCGCAGCCGATGGTCGCCGCCGGGTGGATATCCACGCCGAAGGCGACGGAAATTTGATTTTGCAGGTAGATAGCCAGCGCTTGCCGACCTTGCTGCCACAGCCAGTGGCCGATGCGGTAAGCCTGCAGCGCATGGAACCCTTTCAGGTAAAGCAGCGGCGTGGAGTACTTATCGACCGCCGGGTCGCGCAGCCGCACCGCGAGGATATCGCGCGCCGCCGAAACGATCATCTGGTTGTCGGACTTATAGGCCTCTTCCACCACCTCGCGTACCGCAATCGCGGGCATGATCGGTGTCGCCAGCTTGTTGGCCAGCATATAGCTGAGCGCGCTGCCCAGATTCTCGTGCTTGAGCAACGTCGCATGGAAAAAGCTGGCCAGCATCGGTTCACAATCAGCCAGTGCTCGCGCTTCTGATTTAATGCTGTTCCAGACCTGTTCCAACTCTTCTGACGACATCACATTCCCCTCTGCCTTGCCAAACGGGCCGCTTCACACGGTAGCGCGAAGCGGCCCAGGTCATTTGCGGGGTCAGCATGCTGCCCCGGCATATCGTTTTATGTCACACGCTGGGCTTTTCGTCCTTTCGGGCGCGCCCCAGCAGGCTCAGCGCCGCTTCGCGGGCGTCTTTATGGCAGTAAAGCACCTGATAAATCTGTTCGGTGATCGGCATTTCCACGCCGTGCCGCTGCGCCAGCGCCAACACCTCTTTGGTATTGCGATAGCCCTCGACCACCTGACCGATGCTGTCCTGCGCTTCCTGCACGCCTTTGCCCTGCCCCAGCATAATGCCGAAGCGGCGGTTGCGCGATTGGTTGTCCGTGCAGGTTAGCACCAGATCCCCCAGCCCCGCCATGCCCATGAACGTCGAAGGATCGGCGCCCAGCGCAGAACCCAGACGGCTCATTTCCGCCAGCCCGCGTGTAATCAACGCGGTACGAGCGTTGGCGCCGAAACCGATGCCGTCGGACATGCCGGCGCCGATGGCGATCACGTTCTTCACCGCGCCGCCAAGCTGCACGCCGATGAAATCGGGGTTGCTGTAGACGCGGAAGCTCTTGCCGCAGTGCAGCAGCCGTTGCAGATCGTCGGCGAACTGCGCATCGGTCGCCGCCAGCGCGATCGCCGTCGGCAGGCCGGCGGCCAGCTCTTTGGCGAACGTCGGCCCGGAGAGCACCGCCAGCGGGATCGCCTCGCCCAACGCTTCACGCGCCACGTCCTGCAGCAAGCGGCCGGTTTCCGCCTCCAGCCCTTTGGTGGCCCATACGATGCGGGCGTCCGGGCGCAGATGCGGCTTCAGCTGGCGCAGCACGTCGCCGAACACGTGGCTCGGCACCACCACCAGCACGTCGCGGCTGGCGGCCAGCGCACGCGCCAAATCGGCTTCAAGCAACAGCGTATCGGGGAAAGGAACGTCGGGCAGAAACGCCTGATTGCAGCGATCGTGCTGCAACGTTTGAATTTGCGCGGGGTTATGTCCCCACAACACCACGGGATGGCCGTTACGCGCCAGCGTAATGGCCAATGCGGTGCCGTACGAGCCGGCACCGATGACAGTCATTGAAGCATTGACGGTGTTCATCAGGCATCCTGATGTGGTGCGGCACCTTCGCCTTCCGCCTGCTGCTGCAGATAGTTCATGAACAGCGCGTCAAAGTTGACCGGTGCCAGGTTCAGCTGCGGGAAGGTACCGCGGGAAACCAGGCTGGTGATGCACTCGCGCGCATACGGGAACAGGATGTTCGGGCAGTACGCGCCCAGGCAATGCGCCAGCTGCGTGCCTTCGATGCCTGCTACCGAGAAGATGCCCGCCTGCTGCACTTCGCACAGGAACGCGGTCTCTTCGCCCAGGGTCGCCGTCACGGTTACGCGCAGTACCACTTCATACACTTCGTCAGCCAGCTGGCTGGACGCGGTATCCAGATCAAGTTTAACTTCCGGCTGCCATTCCTGCTGGAAAACCTGCGGCGCGTTCGGCGCTTCGAAGGAGATGTCCTTGGTATAAATACGTTGGATCTGGAAAGCCATTTCAGTGCTGTTTTGTTCTGACATGTGAGTAATACCCTTGGTTAAACGTCCTTATTGACACTCGATGAACCGGCAAGCGGCTTAAAGCAGCGGATCCAGGCCGCCGCGAGCATCGAGTTCATATAAATCATCACAGCCGCCGATATGCCGGCCGTCGATGAAAATCTGCGGCACGGTGGTGCGCCCGCTGCGCTCGATCATCACTTCGCGCTTGGCGCTATCGCCGTCGATGGCGATCTCGTTAAACGCCGCGCCCTTGCTGTTCAGCAGCGCCTTGGCGCGATGGCAGAACGGGCAGGTCGCTTTGGTGTAGATATCAATGTTAGCCATGGATTGCCACCTCAAATAGGTTAAACGGTTACTTACCGCGCACCAGCGGCAGGTTTTCTCCGCTCCAGCCGGCAATGCCGTCTTTCAGCATAGTCACCTTTTCAAAACCGGCCTTGCTCAGGTTCTCCGCCGGCTCGCGGGAGGCGGTGCCGTTGGCGCACACGACGATGATCGGCTGCGCTTTGTGTTTTTCCAGCTCGCCCAGGCTGCCGTTTTTGATTTCGCTGGCGGTCAGGTTGATGGCGTTGGCCAGGTGACCACGGCGGAAATCGTCGCGGCTGCGGGTGTCGACCACCACGGCTTCTTCTTTGTTGATCAGACGAATAGCTTCACCGCGGGCGATCTCTTTGACCTTGGAGAAACGGCTTTTGAACGTCATGACGATCACGGCGACCAGCAGAGCGATCCAAGCCAGGCTCAGAATAGGGTGTCTGCTTACGAATGGCATAATTTCTTGCAGCATGGGGTGTAACAACTCCCGTCAGTTAAGGGATAAATAAGTCAAGGTTCCAGAGTATACCTGCCGAGTGCGGCAAATACAGCCAATAAGCAAGCGCGATTGTAGAAACTGCGGGCTGCGCTGAGAAATTCCCGACGTCAGAGCATAAAAGCCCGCGCGATTCGCCGCAACCTTGATCTCTTTGGGCTATTTATCGCCGGCGGCGGTGTAAAATCAGCCGGTTTTTCGAGGGCGAATAGCCATGCTTGCGGCGGGCGCATGGCTATTCGCAGCTTAAAAAGTTCATAAGAGGTCAATGCAATGTCGAGCAACAAAAAACCGATGGTACTGGTGATCCTGGACGGTTACGGCCACCGTGAAGAGCGGGAGGACAACGCGATCCTGAACGCCGGCACCCCGGTGATGGATCGCCTGTGGAAGGAGCAGCCGCATACGCTGATCGCCGCTTCCGGGCTGGATGTCGGCCTGCCCGACGGGCAAATGGGCAACTCCGAAGTCGGTCATGTCAACCTGGGCGCCGGGCGCATCGTGTATCAGGATCTGACCCGGCTGGACAAAGCGATCGCCGACGGCGACTTCTTCGCCAACCCGGTGCTGACTGCCGCCGTCGACAAGGCAGTGGCGGCCGGCAAGGCGGTGCATATCATGGGCCTGCTGTCGCCGGGCGGCGTGCACAGCCACGACGAGCACATCCTGGCCATGATCAAGCTGGCCGCCCAGCGCGGCGCCAAAGCCATCTATCTGCACGCCTTCCTCGACGGGCGCGACACCCCGCCACGCAGCGCCGAAGCCCCGCTGCAACGCTGCCGCGATGCCTTCGCCGCGCTGGGCGTCGGGCGCATCGCTTCGCTGATCGGGCGTTATTACGCGATGGACCGCGACAACCGCTGGGATCGCGTGCAGCTGGCCTATGACCTGCTGACCGCGGCCAAAGGCGACTACCTGGCCGACGATGCGGCTGCCGGCTTGCAGGCCGCCTATGAACGCGGTGAAAACGACGAGTTCGTCAGACCGACCGTCATTCGCGCCGCCGGTGAGGCCGATGCCGCGATGCAGGACGGCGACGCGTTGATCTTCATGAACTTCCGCGCCGACCGCGCGCGCCAGATCACCCGCGCCTTCGTGAACGCGGATTTCAACGGTTTCCCGCGCGCCAAGCGGGTGCAGTTCGGCGATTTCGTGATGCTGACTGAGTACGCCGCCGACATCGCGACCGCCTGCGCCTATCCGCCGGCGTCGCTGGCCAACACCTTCGGCGAATGGCTGATGAAGCACGACAAAACCCAGCTGCGCATCTCGGAAACCGAAAAATACGCCCACGTCACCTTCTTCTATAACGGCGGCGTGGAAGCGCCGTTCAAGGGCGAAGACCGCGTGCTGGTCAACTCGCCGAAGGTCGCCACCTACGATCTGCAGCCGGAGATGAGCGCCGCCGAGCTGACCGACAAGCTGCTGAGCGCCATCCGCAGCGGCAAATACGACGCCATTATCTGCAACTACCCGAACGGCGACATGGTGGGGCATACCGGCGTGTATGAAGCGGCGGTCAAAGCGGTGGAAACGCTGGACGCGTGCATCGCTCAGGTGGTTGACGCCGTGCGCGACGTCGACGGCCAGCTGCTGATCACCGCCGATCACGGCAACGCCGAACAGATGCGCGATCCGGCCACCGGGCAGGCGCACACCGCCCACACCAGCCTGCCGGTGCCGCTGATTTACGTCGGCAAACCGGCGCGGGCGGTCGAAGGCGGCAAGCTTTCGGACATCGCGCCAACCCTGCTAACACTGATGGGAATGGAAATCCCGCAAGAGATGACTGGTAAGCCGCTGTTCATCGTGGAATAATCCTTCTCCATGAGGGAGAAGGCGTTTTTTGCACTATCAAGGGTAACCCGAAGCGCAAACGCAGGCAGCCGACCGCTGCCTGAACGCACCGCGCCAAGGACGTTCACCGCCATGTGCGCCAGCGTATTTTGCGCTGGCGTCTTGCTGTTGCCGCTCGCTGGCCAGGCGGCGGAAGACAATAAATCCCAGCTGAAAGACATCCAGCAGAGCATCGCCGAGAAAGAAAAAGCGGTGAAGCAGCAGCAACAGCAGCGCAGCTCGCTGCAGGATCAGCTGCGTCAGCAGGAAAAAACCATCGCCCAGGCCAGCCGCCAGTTGCGCGACACCCAGGGCACGCTCACCCAGCTGGGCAAGGATATTTCCGGCCTGAACGCCTCGATCGCCAAGCTGCAAAAGCAGCAGTCGACCCAACAAAACCTCCTCGCCAAACAGCTCGACGCCGCCTTCCGGCAAGGGCAGCACAGCGCCGTGCAGCTGATCCTCAGCGGTGAAGAAAGCCAGCGCAGCGAACGTATTCTGGCCTATTTCGGCTATCTGAACGAAGCGCGTCAGAAAACCATCGAAGAGCTGAAGCAGACCCGCGCCGAGCTGGCGAAGCAAAAAACCACGCTGGTGGCCAAACAGGGCCAGCAAAAATCTCTCCTGGGCGAGCAACAGACGCAGCAGCAGAAGCTGGAGCAGGCGCGCGGCGCCCGCAAGCAAACGCTGACCGCGCTGGAAGCCTCGCTGGAAAAAGACCAACAACGCCTGGTGGAACTGCGCCAGAACGAAGCCCGCATGCGCGACAAGATCGCCCGGGCGGAGCGCGAAGCCCGTGCGCGCGCCGAACGCGAAGCGCGTGAAGCGGCCAAGGTGCGCGAACAGGTGCGCATCAAAGAACAGCAGGCGAAGAAAACCGGCACCACCTACAAACCGAGCGAAGCCGATCGCTCGCTGATGGCGCGTACCGGCGGCCTCGGTCGTCCGGCCGGCCAGCTGATGTGGCCGGTGCGCGGCCGCACGCTGCACGGCTTTGGCGAACCGCAGCAGGGCGAGCTACGCTGGAAAGGCATGGTGATTGAAGCCCGCGAAGGCAGCGAAGTGAAAGCCGTCGCCGATGGCCGCGTGCTGCTGGCCGACTGGCTGCAAGGCTATGGCCTGATGGTGGTGGTCGAACACGGTAAAGGCGACATGAGCGTGTACGGCTACAACCAAAGCGCGTTGGTCAACGTCGGGGCGCAGGTGCGCGCCGGCCAGCCGATCGCTCTGGTGGGCACCAGCGGTGGCCAGGGAACGCCGTCGCTCTATTTCGAAATCCGTCGTCAGGGACAGGCGGTTAACCCACTGCCGTGGTTGGGAAGATAGATTTGCGCTATGTCAAAACCCGTACAGCTCTGTTAATCGGCTGTCTGCTGCAGGTTTACGCTGCGCAGGCAGGCAAACTCTCCATCGTCATCGATGACGTGGGCTACCGCCCTCACGAAGAAAACGCGGTGCTGCAAATGCCGACGGCGATCTCGGTCGCGGTGTTGCCCAACGCGCCGCATGCCCGCCTGATGGCCACCCGCGCCCACAGCCAGGGCCGCGAAGTCTTGATCCACATGCCGATGGCGCCGCTCAGCAAGCAGCCGCTGGAGCGCGATACTCTGCAGCCCTCCATGAGCAGCGAAGAGATCCAGCGCATCATCCGCAACGCGGTGAACAACGTGCCTTATGCGGTCGGCATGAACAACCACATGGGCAGCGCCATGACCTCCAGCCTGCCGGGCATGCAGAAAGTGATGCAGGCGCTCGAAAGCTACCGTCTGTATTTTCTCGACAGCATGACCATCGGCAGCAGCCAGGCAACCCGCGCCGCGGCTGGCACCGGCGTGAAAGTGATCAAACGCAAGGTGTTCCTCGACGATACCGCAAACGAAGCCGACATCCGCCGTCAGTTCAACCGCGCGGTCGAATTGGCGCGGCGCAACGGCTCCGCCATCGCCATTGGCCACCCGCGCCCGGCGACGGTGAAAGTGCTGCAGCAGATGCTGCCGTCGCTGCCCGCCGATATCGTGCTGGTCAAGCCGAGCGCACTGCTGAACGAACCGCAGGGCAACGGCGGCGGCAGCTACGTCCCACCGCCGGTTAAACCGCAGAAACCGCAGCCGAAGAACCCGTTCAGCGGCGGCATCAAGCAGTGCAAGGTCAAACCGCCGAAGGAAAGTACCAACGCCGGCACCGCGCTGGGCGTCATCGCCGACAGCATCGCCACTTCGCCACCGGTGGCCTTCATCAAGCGTCATTGGCAACACTGGACGCAAGCCAAACCGCAAGCATAAAAAAGGGCCGGAATTCCGGCCCTTTTCACGTCTGCCGAGATTAATCCCAGCTCAGCACCACTTTGCCCGACTTGCCGGAGCGCATGGCGTCGAAGCCCTGCTGGAACTCGTCGATCGAGAAACGGTGGGTGATGATCGGGGTCAAATCCAGACCGGACTGGATCAGCGCCGCCATCTTGTACCAGGTCTCGAACATTTCGCGACCGTAAATCCCTTTGATAAACAAACCTTTGAAGATGACCTGGTTCCAGTCGATCGACATATCCGAAGGCGGGATGCCCAGCATGGCGATGCGCCCGCCGTGGTTCATCGCATTGAGCAGCGTGCGGAACGCCGGCGGCGCGCCGGACATTTCCAGGCCGACGTCGAACCCTTCGGTCATGCCCAGTTCGGCCATCACGTCGCTGAGGTTTTCCTTGCTGACGTTCACCGCACGGGTCACGCCCATCTTGCGCGCCAGTTCCAGACGGTATTCGTTAACGTCGGTGATCACCACATGCCGCGCGCCGACGTGTTTGCACACCGCCGCCGCCATGATACCGATCGGGCCGGCACCGGACACCAGCACATCTTCCCCGACCAGATCGAACGACAGCGCGGTGTGCACCGCGTTACCGAACGGATCGAAGATCGACGCCAGTTCGTCGGAGATGTTATCCGGGATCTTGAAGGCGTTGAACGCCGGGATCACCAGGTATTCCGCGAAGCTGCCCGGACGGTTCACGCCCACGCCGACGGTGTTGCGGCACAGGTGTGTGCGGCCACCGCGGCAGTTGCGGCAATGGCCGCAGGTGATATGCCCTTCACCGGACACGCGATCGCCGATGCTGAAGCCTTTGACTTCCTGACCGATCGCCACCACTTCGCCCACGTATTCATGGCCGACCACCATCGGAACCGGAATGGTTTTTTGCGACCACTCGTCCCAGTTGTAGATATGCACATCGGTGCCGCAGATCGCGGTTTTGCGGATTTTGATCATGATGTCGTTGTGGCCCAGCTCCGGCTGAGGCACGTCGGTCATCCAAATCCCTTCTTCCGCTTTCAGTTTTGACAGTGCTTTCATGGTTTTACCTTATGCAATAACGCCAAGATCCTTACCGATACGTGTAAACGCCGCCACTGCGCGTTCGATTTGCTCCGGGGTGTGGTCGGCAGACATCTGGGTACGGATGCGCGCCTGGCCTTTCGGCACCACCGGATAGAAGAAACCGGTCACATAGATGCCTTCCTTGAGCAACGCATTGGCGAACTCCTGCGCCAGCTTCGCCTCACCCAGCATCACCGGGATGATGGCGTGATCGGCGCCGGCCAGGGTGAAGCCGGCGGCGGTCATTTTTTCGCGGAACAGCCGCGCGTTGGCCCACAGGCGATCGCGCAGGGCATCGCCCTCTTCCAGCAGTTCCAGCACTTTGATCGATGCGGCGACGATCGCCGGCGCCAGCGAGTTGGAGAACAGGTACGGGCGCGAACGCTGGCGCAGCCACTCCACCACTTCTTTCTTGGCGGCGGTGTAGCCGCCGGAAGCGCCGCCCAGCGCCTTGCCTAACGTACCGGTGATGATATCGACGCGGCCCATCACTTCGCAGTATTCATGAGTACCGCGCCCGTTGGCGCCGACAAAGCCTACCGCGTGGGAGTCATCCACCATCACCAGCGCCTGATATTCGTCCGCCAGATCGCACACCCCTTTCAGGTTGGCGATCACGCCGTCCATCGAGAATACGCCGTCGGTGGCGATCAGAATGTGACGCGCGCCGTCGGCTTTGGCCTGCTTCAGCTGCGCGGCCAGCTCGGTCATGTCGTTATTGGCGTAGCGATAGCGCTTGGCCTTGCACAGGCGCACGCCGTCGATGATCGACGCGTGGTTCAGCGCATCGGAGATAATGGCGTCTTCCGGGCCAAGCAGGGTTTCGAACAACCCGCCGTTGGCGTCGAAGCAGGAGGAGTACAGGATCGCGTCTTCCATGCCCAGGAAGGCCGCCAGTTTCTGTTCCAGCTGTTTGTGGCTGTCCTGAGTGCCGCAGATGAAGCGCACCGACGCCATGCCGAAACCGTGGCTGTCCATCCCCGACTTGGCGGCGGCGATCAGCGCCGGATGGTTGGCCAGGCCCAGGTAGTTATTGGCGCAGAAGTTGATCACATGGCTGCCGTCGGCGACGGCGATATCCGCCTGTTGCGCGGAGGTGATGATGCGTTCTTCCTTGAACAGCCCTTCACTGCGAGTGGCGGCAAGCTGTTGTTCCAACTGCTGATAAAAAGACGCTGACATTCGGTTATCTCCAGGATTGGGCTATTTGCGGCATATTTTACTGATTTGTAACCAAACTGACGAGAATGCGCGGGAGAGAATATTAAAATTGCAGCAGATATCACGGCAAAAAGCGGACTTCAATGGCAATGCGGGATATTCGGAGCCCTTACGCTGTTTGCCGCGGCATGAAATGCTATGATAACCGCCATTGAGCGTGGGGCATTGTGCTCCACCAGGCAGCTTAGCAGGGGTAACCCAATGATTATCGTCACAGGCGGCGCCGGCATGATCGGCAGCAACATCATTAAGGCACTGAACGACAAGGGATATCGCGATATCCTGGTGGTGGATAACCTGAAAGACGGCACCAAGTTCGTCAACCTGGTCGATCTGGACATCGCCGACTATGTCGATAAAGAAGACTTTATCGCCAGCATCGTGGCCGGCGACGATCTGGGCGATATCGAAGCGGTCTTCCACGAAGGCGCCTGCTCCGCGACCACCGAGTGGGACGGCAAGTACATGATGGACAATAACTATCAGTACTCCAAAGACCTGCTGCACTACTGCCTGGATCGCGAAATTCCGTTCCTGTACGCCTCCTCCGCCGCCACTTACGGCGGCCGCGAAGAGTTCATCGAAGAGCGCCAATATGAAGCGCCGCTCAACGTGTACGGCTACTCCAAATTCCTGTTCGATCAGTACGTGCGCGAGATCCTGCCGGAAGCGGACTCGCAGATCTGCGGCTTCCGCTACTTCAACGTTTACGGCCCGCGCGAAGGCCACAAAGGCAGCATGGCCAGCGTCGCCTTCCACCTGAACACCCAAATCAACCGCGGCGAAAACCCGAAACTGTTCGCCGGCAGCGAAAACTTCAAGCGTGACTTCATCTACGTCGGCGACGTGGCGGCGGTCAACCTGTGGTTCTGGGAAACCGGCAAATCCGGCATCTTCAACTGCGGCACCGGCCGGGCGGAAACATTCCAGGCGGTGGCCGACGCGGTGGTGGACTTCCACCAGAAGGGCGCGGTGGAATACATCGAATTCCCGGAGAAGCTGAAGGGCCGCTATCAGGCGTACACCCAGGCCGATCTGACCAAGCTGCGCGCCGCCGGCTACGACGCACCGTTCAAAACGGTCGCCGAAGGCGTGAAAGAGTACATGGCCTGGTTGAACCGCACCGCATAAGCTGAAGGAACTAACGCTGGGTATGAAAATACTGGTTATCGGCCCTTCTTGGGTTGGCGACATGATGATGTCGCAAAGTCTCTATCGCACCCTGAAGGCCGAATACCCGTCGGCGGAGATCGATGTGATGGCGCCGGCCTGGTGCCGCCCGCTGCTGGCGCGCATGCCGGAAGTCAATCAGGCGCTGGCGATGCCGCTGGGCCACGGCGCGCTGGGGCTCGGCGAGCGCCGCCGCCTGGGGCGCGCCCTGCGCGCCAACCGTTACGATCGCGCTTACGTTCTGCCCAACTCGTTCAAATCCGCGCTGGTACCCTTCTTCGCCGATATCCCGCAGCGCACCGGCTGGCGAGGCGAAATGCGTTACGGCCTGCTGAACGACGTCCGCGTGCTCGACAAGACGGCCTTCCCGCTGATGGTGCAGCGCTACGTGGCGCTGGCCTATGACAAAGGCCGCATTCAGCGCGCCGACGATCTGCCGCAGCCGTTGCTGTGGCCGCAGCTGCAGGTGAGCGACGAAGAGATCGCCGAAACCACTTCGGCCTTTAACCTGACTGACAGCCGACCGATCGTCGGCTTCTGCCCGGGCGCGGAGTTCGGCCCCGCCAAACGCTGGCCGCATTATCACTACGCAACGCTGGCTCAGCAGCTGATCGAGAGCGGCTATCAGGTCACGCTGTTCGGTTCGGCGAAAGACCACGAAGCCGGTGAACAGATCCGCGCCGCATTGCAGGAAGACGCGCGCGATTTCTGCCTCAACCTGGCCGGGAAAACCCAGCTGGAGCAGGCGGTTATCCTGATCGCGGCCTGTCGGGCGGTGGTCAGCAACGACTCCGGTTTAATGCACGTTGCCGCCGCGTTGAACAAACCGCTGATAGCCTTGTACGGCCCAAGTAGCCCCGACTTCACGCCGCCGCTCTCCGACAAGGCGCGCGTTATCCGTTTGATCAGCGGCTACCACAAGGTGCGTAAAGGCGATGCCGATCAGGGATACCACCAAAGTTTGATCGATATTCAGCCGCAGCAAGTGTTGGACGCGCTGACGCCGTTGCTTGTCGCCAGCGAGGAATAGTCATGCAGGTGTTAATCGTAAAAACCTCCTCGATGGGGGACGTGCTGCATACGCTGCCCGCCCTGACCGACGCGCTGCAGGCCATTCCCGATATCCGCTTCGACTGGGTGGTGGAAGAAGGCTTCAGCCAAATTCCCACCTGGCACCCGGCGGTGGACCGCGTGATCCCGGTGGCCATTCGCCGCTGGCGTAAAAACTGGTTCGGCAACGACACCCGGCAGCAGCGCTGCGACTTCAAGCGCGCGCTGCAAGAACGCCGCTACGATGTGGTGATCGACGCACAGGGCCTGATCAAAAGCGCCGCGCTAATCACGCGCATCGCCAAGGGCAACAAGCATGGCCCCGACTGCAAGAGCGCACGCGAGCCGTTCGCCAGCTGGTTCTACAACGTTCGCCATGAGATAGACAAACAGCAGCACGCGGTGGAACGCACGCGCGAGCTGTTCGCCAAAAGCCTCGGTTACGACAAACCGGGCAGCTACGGCGATTACGCCATCGCCGCGCGTTTTCTCAGCAGTCCGCCGGCCGATGCCGGACAGTATTTGGTGTTTTTGCACGCTACGACCCGTGACGATAAACACTGGCCGGAGCAAAACTGGCGTGAGCTGATCGCGCTGACGGCCGACAGCGGGCTGAAGATCAAACTGCCGTGGGGCGCAGAGCATGAACATCAGCGCGCGCTGCGGTTGGCGGAAGGTTTTACGCATGTCGAGGTGCTGCCGAAACTCAGCCTGCAGCAGGTGGCCGAAGTGCTGGCCGGCGCCAAAGGGGTGGTCTCGGTCGACACCGGGCTAAGCCATTTGACCGCCGCGCTCGACAAACCGAACATCACGCTGTTCGGGCCGACCGATCCCGGCCTGATCGGCGGCTACGGGCAAAATCAGCACTCGCTGATTTCGCCGGAAAAAAGCATGGCGACAATCGACGCCGATACAGCATGGCAGGCGTTGCAAAAGGTTATAGCATGAAAAAACTGCATATTATCAACCTGGGTAAAATGGGCGGCGTCGAGCGCCTGTTCCTGCAGTACATCAACGATACCACCGACGGCAGCAACCAGGTCTTGTGCATCAGCGGTGACATTGGCGAAGAGATCCGCCGCCAGTTGCCCGCGCATCAGCCCGTCACCTTCGCCAACCGCCTAATCAATGCGCTGCCGTTGCGCTGCCCGCAGTTCCTGCGCAAATTTTTGCTGAAGTGGAAAATCGAGCGGGCGAACGCCGACGTAGTGATCGTCTGGGACCTGGTGCCGGGGCTGGCGGCCAAACCCAAGCGCGGCAAACTGGTTTACTACGATCACGGCTGCTCCTGGCGTTACCCCAAGAATAAAAAGACGCTGAGTTTCTTCGCCATGCTGGACGGCGTCATTTCCGCCTCGCACGCGTCGAAGCGGGTGATGGAGCTGCGTTTTAATCTGCCTTGCCCAAATCACGTGGTGATCAACCGCATCAAGACGCCGGCGGGGATCGCCGACGCGCCGAAAGTGCTGTCACAGCCGATCAGGATCGGCACCGCCTCGCGCCTGGTCAGCCTGAAAGGCATCAGCGTTTCGCTGCTGATGATGCAGGAATTGCTGCGGCGCGGACATGACGTCACGCTGGAAGTGGCCGGCAAAGGGCCGGATCGCGCAGCGTTCGAGGCGCTGGCGGCCCGGCTTCAGCTCGGCGATCGCGTGACTTTTAGCGGCTACCAGGACGATGTCGCCGGCTTCTTCAATCGTATGCATATCTACATGAGTACACCGATAACCGAACCGTTTGGCTTGTCTTGCATGGAATCGCTCTATTTCGGCGTGCCGGTCATTTTCCCGCAGGTTGACGGCCAGCCGGAGGCGGTGAAAGACGGCGTCTGCGGCATTGGCCTGACGCCGTCGATCACCATTGAACAACACCGACAGCTCACCGATATCGAGGTCGACTTCCCGCATGAGGTCTACGATCCGTTGACCGACAGTCTGGTGTCGCCCAAGCTGCTGTCGCATCTCGACTGTGCGGATGCCGTTGAGAAATTACTGGAGCGCGAAACCTACCAGACTCTGAGCCGCAATGCGCAGCGCTATCCTGCTGAGCATTTCAACTATGCTCAGTTCAAAGCTGAGTTCGACGACACGCTGCGATCCTTCATCGCTTAATTAAAACGTGAGCCGGAAAACACGCCCGATGCTAAAACACAGAACGCCGCACCCTGCCTTCAGCTATCTGATCTATCTGGGGTGCGCCATCGCTTTTTGTACCATTCCTTTCGGTTCCGCGACCGGACGCAATCTGTTTTACGTTTCCAGCTACATCGCCTTTATCGCCGTTTGCCTGTACCCGCGCTACTACTTCAGCAACGTTAAAAATCTGCTGCTGCCCGCACTGATGTTCAGCGTGGGCATGGGAACCATCCTCTGGATGCATCACTTCAAACAGCCGGGTGACTACATCAACATTTATCGCTCTTATATGTCGACCGGCAAACTGCAGCTCGCTACTGCGTTCATCCTGCTGATCGCGCTCAATGAGCGGTTGTGTGTGCAGCGTCTGCTGATCGTTGTAGCTCTCGTTACCGGTCTGGCGGTCAACGGCTATTCCCTCTATCAGGGGCTGCGTCTGGATATTCCGCGCGTAGAGCTCAATTTCGATCGCGCCACGGTCGCTGCCTACCTGATGACCGCCATCGATCTGGTGATGATGCAGGCCATCCTGATGCTGCGCACCCGCTACCGTCTGGTGTGGTACATTGCGGCATTCGTGCTGTCCTTCTCTGCTTTGGTGCTCACCGGCACGCGAGCGGCCATGCTGGTCTACCCGGTGGCGGTCTGCCTGTCGCTGCTGGCGACCAAGCAGCTGGTTTCCAGGAAACACAAATTTGTACTGGTCTCCTCGGTGCCAGTGTTGCTGCTCATCTGCGGGTTCGTCTTTAAAACGCAGATTGAACAACGCATTGCCGACTTCAAAACCAACATGCAACTGATCGATAAACCCGAGATAGATAACTCCATCATTTCCCGTCTGTCGATGCAGGTGATTGCATGGCGTACAGGAGCGGATGCCCCATGGGGCCAATCCGCCGAGCAGCGCGGCGAAGAGATCCGCGCGATGGTCGCACAGCAGCCTCGCCTGTCTGGCGTCATGCCCTACATCAACGTCCACCTGCATAACGAACTGCTGGAAACCTACTCGCTCAAGGGCGTCTGGGGCGCACTGCTGCTGCTGGCGCTCTATGTGGGGCTGTTCTTCTCTTCATTCCGGCCGCAGCGCAACGCGCTGCTGCTGAGCGTCAGCGCCAGTCTGTTCGTTTACGGCCTGAGCGACGTTATCTTCTTCAGCACGGAAGGCACCGCCATGTTCTGTCTGGCGCTGATCGCCGCCGTTCTTTCCGTCGCGAAACAGCCCCCTGTCCAGGAACCAACACCGTGAATCCTCAGCAGCCGCTGCTCAGCGTCATCGTGCCGTTTTATAATAATGAAGCGTTCGTTATCGCTGCGCTGGATTCGTTATTTGCACAGATTAACGACGATATCGAGGTGGTGATCATCGACGATGGCTCCACCGACGCTTCCGGCGCGCTGGTCAGCCACTATCTGGCGCAGCGGCGGCATCCGCGCGTGGTCTTTACTTCACAAGCCAACGGCGGCATTGCGCACGCCCGCAATGTCGGCCTGCAACGGGCCACCGGGCGTTATATCACTTTTCTCGACGGCGACGATCTGCTGAGCGACGACTACCTGGCGATCCTGCGGCCCTTGCTGACAGCCGGGGAAGATGACCTGATCGACTTCAATTATCAGAAGTTTACCGAACAACCGCCAACCCCGGATAACCGCGCAGTGCAGCCCGTGGCCTACGACTTTCCACAGTTGGGGCTCGGCTGCCTGCAACCGCTGTTTGCACGCTCGATGTGGCATCTCTGGAGCCGCGTGTATAAACGTACGCTGCTGGAAGGGGAAACGTTCGAAGACGGCAGGCGCTATGAAGACGTGATTTTCACGCCTTTTCAGTATTTCAAAACCCGCCGCATCGCCCATCTCGACTGCGAACTCTATTTCTATCGGGACAACAGCCAAGGCATCACCCGCAATATCAAACCCAAAGATATCGAAGATTTGCTGTTCGCCATGGAGAAAATGCTGCGTTTTGTGGCGCAGCATCCCGGGGATGAGCCGCTGCGCCGGTTGGCCGCCCTGATGCTGGCCAACTGCTTTTCCGAGGTGAAAAGCATGTCGAAGACGGTATACGGCTATTATCATTACGCGCCGGCAACGCTGCATATCCTGCATCGCACCGCTGAGATCTGCCGCAACAGCGACGTGCCGAGCAAAAAAGTCCGCCAGATGCGCTATGCGCGCGTGGATACCTTTCTTTCGAGACTGCACGGGCGTAAGCCGCACTAACCGCATCGGCCAGGCGGCCGATGCGGTGCCGCACCTCTAGCGCGCTAAAGGCACGTGCGCGACCAACTCATCATAAATCCGCTGCGGCTGGATGACTCCCATCGGGCTTTCTGCCTCCAGCGGCATCGTATAGCCGGTACGCGACACCTGAATGATGCGGTGCAGTTCAGCATCCTGAATCGGGCCGGTAGAGCGTGAGTCGGCGGTCACGAACAGGCTGATGGTTTTCACTTTCAGCGCCACCGCCAGATGCAGCGGCCCGGTATCGCCGGTGACCAGAACATGAAAACTGTCGATCAGCGTCAGCAAGCCTTGCAGCCCCGTTTTACCGATCTGGTTATCCACGCAGGCCTGCGTTTGCGGGCCGATCAGGCTCATAAACTGCTTTGCCTTGCCGTCGTCAAACTGTGCGCCAATGAGTACGATGCGCACATTAGGGTGCTTCGCCACCAGTTCATCGGCCAGCCGCGCATAGTGCGAAACCGGCCAGCAACGCGACTCTGTTGACGCCCCCAGTTGAAAACCGATGGTAGGATGCTCGCTGCTTTTGACGCCGCGCTGATAGTCCACGGGAATTTCCATCGTCGGATCGTCGCTGCGGCAACCCAGGATGGAAATCAGCTCCAGTTTGCGGCGCACGAAGTGGCCGTAATAATGGAAGATGTAGTTGGTCAGCCAAGGCTCCAGCCCGCAAATGCCTGAGCTGTAGTTATCCCTGATAATGTACTTCGCCCCGGCCAGTACGGCGCTGATGATGTCATAAGGCAGGTGGGAGTGCAGAATCAGCGCCAAATCCGGCCGATGTTCGCGCAGCGATTTCAGCAATGGACGTATCGTCTTGATCTTGCTGTCCCAATACACCACGCGATCGTAATAACGACCGTTTTCCACCAGCTCGCGGTTTTTCTTGTGCACCACCAGCGTGATGTGGGCGCTGGGGTAGCGTTCCCTCATCGCCCTCAGCGCCGGCGTGTTGAACATGAAGTCGCCCAACGCCGTGGTGGAATAGATGACGATATTGTCAAACTGTTGGGCGCCGTCAAACGTCGCCTTGTCCTGAAAACGGCCGTATTTCGCCGTATAGCGGCGCAAGAACCAGTCGGCAACCTTGATTTTCCATTTCTTCGACATGTGAGTTCTTAGTTCGCTTTAAGTTGATAATACTCGGCCAGCGTCATGCCCACCGTACGCTGCTGCAGCCAGTCAAACAGCTGTTCCAGATCGCGGTACAGCACTTCGATATCCTGCTCGGTCTTGAACGTCGGGCTGCCGCCCGGCATAAATTCGGAGGAGTGCAGCATAAATTCGACGTAGTCATGCCCCTGCGCCAGCGACGCCTCAGCCACGCCTATCATCTTGTCCACATTGCCGCCGCTCGGGCGCAGCCAGTTGACGGATGGCGAGCGCCGCTTGCCGCGCAGCCGGTCATACCCCTGCTTGAACGCATTCATCAGCGCCGAGTGCTTGTACTGAATGCTCATCGGCACTTCCAGCAGCGACGAAGCGCCCGGTTTGGCGATGTTCTGCGGATCGATGAAATAGGCCTGCGACGGGAAGCGGCTGTAATCCGTGCCGCCGTTGCCCCGCGGATTGCCCGGCGAAAACTGCCAGTTGACCCGCGGCGTGACCGAGCAGTCCACCTGATAACCGTATTCCAGCAGCAGCGAGGCATAGTATTCGTTGAACGCCCAGCGGCCGGCGCGATGGCTGAGCATCTTGGTCTGGAAAGCGTCTTCCAGCAGCTTGGTCATGTGATCGACCTTGGCGCGGATCTGATCGGCGGGATACTCGATCAAATAAGGTTTGTGGCGCCAGTCGTCGTCGGTCAGCGGCGTCAGCGGCGGGCTGTTCCAGGCGTGCAGGTGCATCCCCACCTCGCCGGCGTCGCGGGCGATCACGTCGCGCGCAAACTCGACGTAAGCCGGGTCCATCGCCATTTCATAGTTGGTGAGATAAACCGGTTTGAAGGCGTATTTTTCGCACAGCGCCTGAAAGCGCGGCAAGAAACGCGTGTTTTCGGTCGCGATGCGATCGTGGTTTTGCCACAGATTATCGCCTTCGGTATCAATGGTGATGAGAAACGCCGGTTTAGTCATGAATATCGAGCCTGATATCAACAGAATGCACTATGTTACGCAGGCCGTTTCGCCAGGGCAAACGACTTTGCTGCCTGGTTTGGACAACGTTGAGACGCATTCGTCCCCGACCCGGCGATTTTTTTGCCGCTCGGCAAGAAAACCGTGCAACAGTAGCCACATGCGATCGGGTCATTTAGAATCAAAGATTGGTTTCCCAGAAAGCGACTCATGATGAACGACGCGCCAGCCCTAACTTCCGCCCCATCCGTACAGCGTATTCTGATCATAAAACTGCGCCACCACGGCGATATGCTGCTGGTCACGCCGGTCATCAACAGCCTGCGGCAAAACTACCCGCAGGCGCAGATCGATGTGCTGCTGTATCAGGAAACGCGGGAGATGCTGGCCAGTAATCCGGAGCTGTCGACCCTGTTCGCCATCGATCGTCAATGGAAAAAGCAGGGCACCCGCGCACACCTGGGGCACGAACTGGCGCTGCTGCGCCGCCTGAAAGCGCAGCGCTACGATCTGGTGGTCAACCTGGCCGATCAGTGGCGCAGCGCCATCCTCACGCGCCTGACCGGCGCGCGCATCCGTCTGGGCTTCGATTTTCCCAAACGCCGCGGCTTCGTGTGGCGCCACTGTCACACGCAGCTGGTACCGGTAGACAATCACGCCCGCCTGCATACCGTCGAACAGAATCTCTCATTGCTGGCACCGCTGAACCTGCCCGCGCTCAATGAACGTGTGACCATGAGTTATGATCCAAAGGATTGGCAGGCTTGTGAGCAACTGTTGCAGAAACAGGGTGTCGCCGGCGGTTATATTGTGGTGCAGCCTACGTCGCGCTGGTTCTTCAAATGTTGGAGCGAAGAGAAGATGGCCGCCACCCTCACCGCCTTACAGGCGGACGGCCACCAGTTGGTGATCACCTCCGGCCCTGACGCCAGAGAAAAAGCCATGGTGGAGCGCATTTTGGCGCTCAGCCCGCCGCAGGGCGTGATCTCGTTGGCCGGGCAACTGACGCTGCGCCAATTGGCCGCCTTAATCGATCACGCCAAACTGTTTATCGGCGTGGATTCGGTGCCGATGCACATGGCCGCTGCGCTGCAAACGCCATGCATAGCGCTGTTCGGCCCTTCCAAGCTGACCTTCTGGCGGCCATGGCAGGCTACCGGCGCCGTGATCTGGGCCGGTGACTTCGGTGAACTGCCCGATCCGGACGCCATCGATACCGGCACCGACGAACGGTATCTCGACCTTATTCCTACAGACGCGGTGATTGCAGCCGCGCGGAGCACGCTGGCATGAAAGCATTTCGTTTGGCGATCGTTCGCCAAAAATACCGCCCGGACGGCGGAGCCGAACGTTTCGTTTCCCGCGCCCTGGAGGCGCTGGAGCAACAGGATCTCGATCTGAACGTCATCACTCGCGAATGGCAGGGTGACGCCAATCCCAACTGGCACATCCACCTGTGCAACCCGTTAAAGCTCGGCCGCATCAGCCGCGAACGGGGGTTCGCCGTGGCGGCCAGGGCGCTGTGGCAGAAAGAGCGCTTCGATTTAGTACAAAGCCACGAGCGCATTCCCGGCTGCGACATCTACCGCGCCGGCGACGGCGTACATCGCCGCTGGCTGCTGCAACGCGCGCGTCTGCTGCCGGAATGGCGGCGCAAATGGCTGTTTTCAAACCGCTATCACCGCTACGTGATGTGCGCCGAACGCGCCATGTACGCTGCGCCAGAGCTGAAAGCCGTCATCTGCAACGCCGAGATGATCAAGCAGGAGATCATCGCCGACTTTGGCGTGCCCGCCGACAAGATCACGGTGATCTATAACGCCATCGACAATCAGAAATTCCCGCCCGCCGACGAGGCCCTGCGCCGCGGCCTGCGCGAACAATATCAGATCCCGCAACAGGCGCACTGCCTGATCTTTGTCGGCTCCGGTTTCGAGCGTAAAGGGCTGGCCGCCGCCATCCGCGCCGTGGCGGCGACCGACAGCCATCTCATGGTGGTCGGCAAAGACAAGGCCGAAAAACGCTACCGTGCGTTGGCGCAGTCGCTGGGCTGCAGCGATCGCATTCACTTTATGGGCGTGCAGAAGCAGACCTTGCCGTTCTACCAGGCGGCGGACGCGCTGCTGCTGCCGACGCTGTACGATCCGTTCCCCAACGTGATTTTGGAAGCGATGTCATGCGGCCTGCCGGTTGTCACCAGCACCACCTGCGGTGGCGCCGAATTTATCACCCCTGGCGAAAACGGCTTCGTCACCGATGCGCTCGACGTGCCGGCCATCACGGAGGCTATCCGCGCGCTGCCGCGCCAAGCGCTGGGATCATCCATGGGCGAAGCGGCGAGATTGCGCATTATGACGGCTACGCCGGCGCATCTCTCCGAACAGCTGATTTCTCTCTATAACCGGTTACTGGACTAGCTATGCGTATTCTGATGATCATCGACGGCCTGCCGGGAGGCGGCGCGGAAAAAGTGGTGCTGACCCTGTGTCAGGGTATGCAGCAACAGGGGCATGACGTCAGCCTTATCTCGCTGCGCGACGTCTGCAATTACCCTATCCCGTCAGGCATTGATTATCAGGTGGTGGCCGATCGCAGCCGTGCCCCCTGGCGCAAGCTGACCGAGCTGTCGCGCCGCGCCGCTGCGCTGGATCGGGCGATAGCCGAACACGAACGCCAACACGGCGCGTTCGATCTGGTGTTCTCCAACCTGCATAAAACCGATCGCATCGTCAGCCGCAGCAAGCGGTTGGCCACGGATCGTCTGTGGTTCTGCATTCACGGCATTCTCTCCACCTCCTACCTCGGCCACCGCAAGGGCCTGGACCGCTGGCTGAAGCAGCGCAAAATCGCCAACGTTTACCAGGGGAGAAATATCGTCGCCGTTTCACAGGCGGTCGGCGACGATCTGCAGCAGAACTTGCCGATCCGCCCGCGCCGGCTGGCGGTCATCAACAACCCGTTCGACATCGACGCCATCCAGCAACAGGCCGCGGTGCCTTGCGAACTGGCCGGCCAGGACTATTTGGTGCATGTCGGCCGTTTTCACCCCGCAAAGCGGCATGACCGGCTGCTGAAAGCCTATGCGCAGTCCGGCATTCAGGCGCCATTGGCCTTGATCGGTACCGGAGACGACGCCAGAGTCGCCGACGCCAAACGCCTGGCGGCGGAGCTAGGCATCGCAGAACGCGTGCTGTTTCTCGGTTTTCAGGCCAATCCCTACCCGTTTATTCGCCATGCCTCACTGCTGGTGCTCAGCTCCGACAGCGAAGGGTTCGGTAACGTGCTGGTAGAATCGCTGCTGTGCGGCACGCCGGTGGTCAGCACCCGTTGTCCGGGTGGCCCTGCGGAAATTCTGGAAAAAGCCGGAATGGCTAACGCGCTGGCGGAATTAAGCGAAGCGTCGCTGGCAGCAAAAATGGCGGAAATTTACGCCAAGCCGCCGCAGATAAATCAACAGCAATTGCTGAGCTATGGGCTGGAACCTATTTGCCGCCAATATCTGGAACTGAAAAAACAATAATAAAGAAATAAATAAGGCAGGAGACGCCTGCCTTATTTTCTTCGCTAGTTGAGCGCCTGCATTTTCTGCCAAACTTCATCGACAGAAACATCTTCACAGTGCCCAGACTCACTTTGCAAAATATGATGACGACCGGTCCATGGATGCCAAGACGCTTTATCGGTATCGCCAAAGAACACCACCATATCCTTATTCAACGCAGCGGCAAGATGCATCTGCCCGCCGTCGCTGCACAGCACCCGAACGCATAAATCAAACCCGCCCAACAGCTCACGTACCGAGGCCGTCGGATAAAGCGCGACGCGTTCGTTTTGGCATAGCGCCAACAGCTGTTCTGCGCGCTGCTGGTCGCCGATGTCGTCCGGCGCCAGCGTACCCTGCGGCGACCAGAAAATCAGCACGCCGGTGTGGGGATCGGCAGTCAGACGGTTGATGATTTCGGCATAGCGCTCAACCGGCCAGCGCCTTTTCGGGCTGCGGCTGCTGATATGCACGGCGCAGACTCGTTCGACCGGCGGCAGACGTTCCAGCAACCGCTGCGCCGCCAGCTGCCGCTCTTCCGGCGTCAGAAACACCCGCACCGGAGGGATTGGAATGGATTTATCGGTGATCGCCGATAAATAGCTGTAGGTATGTTCGACCTGATGGAGGCCGCGGAAATCGTCCTTGCGAAACGGGCGATCAATATCTTTCGTGCCCAAATCGGCGCCGATAATATGGGTTGCGCCGGCCATTTTCGCTAAACGCAGGCTGTATTTGCAAGGTACCGGATTGGCCAGAATGACCGCATCGAACTTTATTTTGCGCAGCTTCAGGAAGATCATCAGACGTTCGAAATAAACGCCCAACGTCGTTTCATTTTTCGCCTTATGCTTGGCCTTTTTATAGACAAAAACTTTCTCGAGATGAGGGTTGTTTTTAACAACGTCCTGGCTGACTTTATTGATCAGCAGATAAACTTTAGCGTCTGGATAGGCAATTTTCACCCCTTCGATCAGAGGCGTGGTGCAAACAAGATCGCCGATGTTATCGCGGCGAATAATTAAAATATTCTTCATTCCGAGCCTATCGGCGAAATCGCTCGCCGGTTGTCTGAAACTGACACCCAAGGTTACCAAATTAGCGCCTTTCCCTTCCAGTTATGGTACTATTCCGAATAACCCATATAAATGAAATTGATAGAATGTTGCTGCGTTTATATCAGGTACTACTCTACCTCATCCAACCCCTGATCTGGCTCCGCTTACTGCTGCGCAGCCGCAAAGCTCCAGCCTACCGTAAACGCTGGGCGGAACGCTATGGCTTCTGCGCCGGGAAAGTCGTGCCAGGCGGCATCATGCTGCATTCCGTCTCCGTCGGCGAAACGCTGGCGGCCATCCCGCTGGTGCGGGCACTACGCCACCGTTACCCCGCTTTGCCGATAACTGTGACCACAATGACCCCAACAGGTTCAGAACGCGTCCAGTCCGCTTTCGGCAAAGACGTGCATCATGTCTATCTGCCCTACGATCTGCCCGGTTCCATGAACCGCTTCCTCGACCAGGTGAATCCCAAGCTGGTGATCATTATGGAAACCGAGCTATGGCCTAACCTGATCAACGCGCTGCATCAGCGGCAGATCCCCCTGGTGATCGCCAATGCACGTCTGTCGGCACGCTCCGCCGCTGGCTATAAGAAAATTGGCGGGTTCATGCGCGATATGCTGCGCCGCATTACGCTGATCGCCGCACAGAACCAGGAAGACGGCGATCGGTTTATCGAACTGGGCCTGAAACGCTCTCAGCTGGCCGTCACCGGCAGCCTGAAATTCGATATCTCCGTCACCCCGGAGCTGGCCGCCCGCGCCGTTACGCTGCGCCGCCAATGGGCGCCGCGCCGCCCGGTGTGGATCGCCACCAGCACCCATGAGGGTGAAGAAACCATCCTGCTGGAAGCGCATCGCAAACTGCTGGAAAAACACCCCGACCTGCTGCTGATCCTGGTGCCGCGTCACCCGGAACGCTTCCCGACCGCCAAAGAGCTGGTGCAGAAAGCCGGCTTCAGCTACACCCTGCGCAGCAGCGGCGAAATCCCATCCGGCAGCACTCAGGTAGTGATCGGCGATACCATGGGCGAGCTGATGCTGCTGTACGGCATCGCCGATCTGGCCTTTGTCGGCGGCAGCCTGGTGGAACGTGGCGGGCACAACCCGCTGGAAGCTGCCGCGCACGCCATCCCGGTGCTGATGGGCCCGCACACCTTCAACTTTAAAGACATTTGCGCCAAGCTTTCGCAGGCCGAAGGCCTGATCACCGTGACCGATGTCGATTCGCTGGTGAAGGAAGTGGAAACCCTGCTGACCGACGAAGACTACCGCCGCTACTACGGCCGCCATGCGGTGGAAGTGTTGTATCAGAATCAGGGAGCGTTGCAGCGCCTGCTGCAGCTGCTGGAACCGCACCTGCCGCCCCGGAGTCACTGAATGAGCAGCCGCAAAAGCCTGTCGGTGGTGATGATCGCCAAAAACGAAGCCGGGCTGTTGCCGGACTGTCTGCGCTCGGTCGAGTGGGCCGATGAAATCATTGTGCTGGACTCCGGCAGCGAAGACGACAGCGTCACCGTCGCCGAAAGCCTGGGTGCCAAAGTCTTCACGCACACCGACTGGCAAGGGTTTGGCAAGCAGCGTCAGCTGGCGCAAAGCTACGCCAGCCATGACTACGTTTTGATGATCGACGCCGACGAACGCGTCACGCCCGAGCTGCGGCAATCTATCGAACAGGTGTTGAACGCGCCGGACGACGGCGCCGTCTACAGCTGCGCGCGGCGCAATCTGTTCCTTGGCCGCTTCATGCGCCACAGCGGCTGGTATCCCGACCGCGTCAACCGCCTGTACGCCAACCAACGCTATCGCTATAACAACGATCTGGTGCACGAATCGCTGAACATCGGCGATGCTAAAGTCATCCCCCTCAGCGGCGATATGCTGCACCTGACCTGCCGCGATTTCTTCGCCTTCCAGCGTAAACAGCTGCGCTACGCCGAAGAGTGGGCCACCCAGCGCCACCGGGCCGGCAAGCGCTGCGGCTACCTGTCTATCCTGACCCACACGCTCGGCGCCTTCGTCAAAACCTGGCTGCTGCGCGCCGGCTTCCTGGACGGTAAACAGGGGTTGCTGTTAGCGGTGGTCAACGCGCAATATACCTTCAATAAATATGCCGCATTATGGGCATTGGGCCGCAACTACTCAGAGAAGTGAATCATGACCAGCAAAGCCATCTATCCCGGGACCTTCGATCCCATGACCAACGGCCACCTGGATTTAGTAACGCGCGCGTCACTGATGTTCGATCACGTGATTCTGGCCATCGCCGCCAGCCCGAGCAAAAAACCGCTGTTCAGCCTGGATGAACGCGTGGCGTTGGCGACGCAGGTCACCTCGCATCTGGACAATGTGGAAGTGCTGGGCTTCAGTGAACTGATGGCGCACTTCGCCGCCCACCAGAACGCCAATATCCTGGTGCGCGGGCTGCGTGCAGTGTCTGACTTTGAATACGAATTGCAGCTGGCGAACATGAACCGTCACTTGATGCCAACGCTGGAAAGCGTATTTCTGATGCCTTCCGAAGAGTGGTCGTTCATCTCCTCCTCACTGGTGAAGGAGGTCGCCCGCCACGGCGGCGATATCGCGCCTTTCCTGCCCGATGTGGTCACCCAGGCGCTGATGGCCAAGCTCGCCGCCGAGTGATGCTCAGCGCTGGCAGCGGCGGCAAAAGAAGGTGCTGCGCTGCCCATGTTTGGCGGATTCAATCGGCGTGCCGCATGCGCGGCACGGTTCTCCCGCCCGCCCGTAAACCTGCAACTCCTGCGCGAAATACCCCGGTTTGCCGTCCGACTGCAAAAAGTCGCGCAATGTCGTGCCGCCCTGCTCGATGGAACGTTGCAACACCGCCTTGATGGTCTGCGCCAACAATGCCGCTTCGGCTTTGCTCAAGGATCCCGCCGGACGATCGGGCAGGATCCCGGCGCTGAACAACGATTCGCTGGCGTAAATGTTACCGACCCCGACCACCAGCTTGTTATCCATCAGCCACGGTTTGATCAACGTGCGCTTATTGCGTGATTTTTCATACAGGTAGTCGCCGTTGAACGCTTCGCTCAGCGGTTCCGGCCCCAAGTGAGCCAACACGCTGCTGGTCGCCAAATCTTCGCACCACAGCCAGGCGCCGAAACGGCGCGGATCGGTATAGCGCAGGATCATGCCGTTATTGATCACCAGATCAACGTGGTCATGTTTACCTGCTTCGTCTTCGTTTTCCTCGCGCAGCATGCGCAGGCTGCCCGACATGCCCAGATGCACGATAATCCAACCGCGCTGCAGTTCGATCAGCAGGTATTTGGCCCGACGCTGCACGCTGAGCACCGGCTGATCGCTCAGCGTCAGGATCTGCTCGGAAACCGGCCAGCGCAGGCGCGCGTTGCGCACCACCGCATACTGAATGCTGTGGCCGACAAGATAAGGCTCTATACCGCGTCTGCTCGTCTCAACTTCCGGTAATTCAGGCATCTGGCTTCCCCTCCGACGTTTTCTACCCTTTATAAAACAAAAAACCCGGCCAAGGCCGGGTTTTTCATTAATCCACTAAAATTATTTAATTTTAGCTTCTTTGTATACTACGTGCTGACGGACAACTGGATCGAATTTCTTCAGTTCCAATTTTTCCGGCTTAGTACGCTTGTTCTTCGTGGTGGTATAGAAGTGACCAGTACCAGCAGAAGAAACCAGCTTGATCTTCTCGCGAACACCTTTAGCCATGATTCAGTTCCTTAATACTTCTCACCACGGGCACGCAGATCGGCCAGAACCGTCTCAATACCCTTCTTATCGATAACACGCATACCTTTAGCAGATACACGCAGAGTTACAAAGCGCTTCTCAGCCTCAACCCAAAAACGGTGTGAGTGCAGGTTAGGCAGAAAACGGCGTTTGGTCGCGTTCATTGCGTGGGAACGGTTGTTACCGCTCACCGGGCGCTTGCCAGTAACTTGGCAGACTCGGGACATGTCTATTCTCCAAAAATCAAATCAGCTCGAGCTTCGTATAGGGTATGGCCGCCTCGTCAGGCTTTTAGAGCCCATCTCAGCAAACTTCATACTGAGGAGACTCTCGTCATCAGGTAGAAACCACACATCAGGTCAGAAACCTGCTGAGATAGGCTCTTGCGCCAAACCCAAGATTCTCAAAGGTGGCGTAGTATACGCTCTGAAGCGTAAGTGCTCAAGTCCCGAACAGCTAAAGATCCCACAAGGATCGCGAAAAAATCGCTTAAAGCCATCCGCGCTCGGCAAAAGAGACGCATTCACCCCGACCGATCACCAAATGATCAAGCACTCGGATCTCCAATAACTGGCAGGCTTTCACCACTTGCTCGGTTATCAAACGGTCGGCGTGACTGGGTTCAGCCTTACCCGAGGGGTGATTATGCGCGAGAATCAGCGCGGCTGCATTAGCCTTCAGCGCTTCACGCACAATTTCTCTCGGGTAGACGACGACGCTGCTGATGGTACCAGCAAACATCTCCTGATGGCGAATAACCCGGTGCTGATTGTCTAAAAACAATACCAAAAAGACCTCTCGCTCGCGATGCGCCAGCAGACTTTGCAGGTAATGCTGGGTGACGCGCGGGTTGAGCATGGCATTTTCCTGCGACAAGTGGCTGGAAAAGAAGCGCAGCGCCAGTTCGGCAATCGCCTGCAGTTGGGTATAGCTGGCGTCGCCCAGGCCTTTTTGGCTACAAAAAGCCTGATGATCGGCCGACATCAGGTGATAAAGCGAGCCGAATCGGCGCAGCAGTTGTTCCGCCAACTGCATCACATGCACGCCGGGCAATCCGGTGCGCAAGAAAATGGCCAACAGCTCTGCGTCGGACAGCGACGCCGCCCCTTGCATCAGCAGCTTTTCACGCGGTGCCAACGCGCCCGGCCAGCACGCCACAATCGGGTTGCTCATCGTGTTCCTCCCTGAAAGGGCTACAGCATGCCATGTGCCACCCGGCGCGTTCGACAGGTGTTTGATAACATTGCGAAGTGTTTCGCAAAGCACAATGTAACGCCTTGCAGCCATTGCGGAATCGCTCACCTGAACGGCGGATATGCTAAAATGGCGCATCTTTCGGCTTTCAATCGGACAATGATGATGACGGGACTTTCCGGCAAACATATTGTGCTTGGCATCAGCGGCGGCATCGCCGCCTACAAATGCCCAGAGCTGGTGCGCCGCCTGCGCGACAGAGGCGCAGAAGTGCGCGTGGTGATGACCCACGCCGCCAAGGCGTTCATTACGCCGCTGACGCTGCAGGCCGTTTCCGGCTATCCGGTGTCCGACGATCTGTTGGATCCCGCCGCCGAAGCCGCCATGGGCCACATCGAACTCGGCAAATGGGCGGACCTGGTGATTCTGGCGCCGGCGACCGCCGATCTGCTGGCGCGCGTCGCCGCCGGCATGGCCAACGATCTGCTGACCACCGTCTGCCTGGCGACCGACGCACCTATCGCCGCCGCGCCCGCCATGAACCAGCAGATGTATCGCGCCGCCGCCACGCAGGCCAACCTGCAAACGCTGCAGGCACGTGGCATGCTGCTCTGGGGGCCGGACAGCGGCAGCCAGGCCTGCGGCGACGTCGGCCCGGGCCGCATGCTGGATCCGCTGGACATCGTCGAACTGGCGAACGGCCATTTCTCTGTCACGCAGGATCTGCAACATTTGCAGGTTATGATCACCGCCGGCCCGACGCGTGAAGCGCTGGATCCGGTACGTTTCATCAGTAATCACAGCTCAGGCAAAATGGGCTTCGCCATTGCCCGCGCCGCCGCCGCTCGCGGCGCGCAGGTAACGCTGATCGCCGGGCCGGTCAATTTGCCGACGCCGCCATCAGTCACCCGAGTCGACGTTACCAGCGCACTGGAGATGGAGCAGGCGGTGCAGCAACGCGCCGCGCAGCAGCAGATTTTCATCTCCTGCGCCGCCGTGGCCGACTATCGCCCCGAGCGGATCGCCGATGAAAAAATAAAAAAACAGGGTGATGAAATCGTCCTCAAGATGGTAAAAAACCCCGATATCGTCGCCGGCGTGGCGGCGATGACCAAAAATCGCCCCTTTGTCGTGGGGTTTGCCGCCGAAACCCAGAATGTGGAAGAATACGCGCGGCAAAAACTGGCGCGTAAGAAGCTGGATTTAATTTGCGCTAACGATGTATCGCTTGCAGAGCACGGGTTCAACAGCGACACCAATGCCCTGCACCTTTTTTGGCAGGATGGAGAGAAACGCCTGGCGCTGAGCGACAAGGCACTCCTTGGCCAACGTTTAATAGACGAGATAGTCAGCCGTTATGATGAAAAAAATCGACGTTAAGATCCTCGACCCACGCATCGGTCAGGATTTCCCGCTACCGACCTACGCTACTCCGGGCTCTGCCGGTCTCGACCTGCGCGCCTGCCTGGACAGCGCGGTGGAGCTGGCGCCGGGTGAAACCACGCTGCTGCCTACCGGCCTCGCGATCCACATCGCCGACGCTAGCCTGGCGGCAGTGATCCTGCCGCGCTCGGGCCTGGGCCATAAGCACGGCGTCGTGCTGGGCAACCTGGTCGGCCTGATCGACTCCGATTACCAGGGCCAGCTGATGGTGTCCGTGTGGAACCGCGGCCAGAAGCACTTCACCATCGAGCCGGGCGAACGCATCGCGCAGATGGTCTTCGTGCCGGTGGTGCAGGCCGAATTCAACCTGGTGGAAGAGTTCGACAGCAGCGAACGCGGCGAAGGCGGCTTCGGCCACTCGGGGCGCCACTAAGCGCTACCCAATGTACGATGGCCGGCAGGGAAACGTCGCCTGAACCTTGCCTTTCCGGGGAGAAGGATGTCTCTGCGGCAAGGTTTTACCGCGACAATTGCAGCGCACACCAGGCAGCGCGGAAAAAGGCCGTTAAGGCCGCTGACCCCAGCATCGTAAAAAAGCTATCACATAAGCCGCACAGAGCCTGCTCTGCAGCGGCCGGTGCGCGGGTTTCCGTCAGTTAAGTTTTAGCAAGGGTCTAATCAGACATGGCAGAAAAAGAAAAGACGAAAAGGAATCGGCGCGAGGAAATATTGCAGGCGTTAGCCCAGATGCTGGAGTCCAGCGACGGCAGCCAACGCATCACCACCGCCAAGCTCGCCGCGAACGTGGGTGTTTCTGAAGCTGCGCTGTACCGGCATTTCCCCAGCAAGACACGGATGTTCGACAGTCTGATCGAGTTTATTGAAGACAGCCTGATCACCCGCATCAACCTGATCTTGCAGGACGAGAAAGAGACGTTTAATCGTCTGCGCCTGATTTTGCTGCTGATTCTGGGCTTTGCGGAACGCAACCCAGGGCTGACGCGCATCATGACCGGCCACGCGCTGATGTTTGAACAGGATCGCCTGCAGGGCCGCATCAATCAGCTGTTCGAGCGCATCGAGGCGCAGCTGCGCCAGGTGCTGAAAGAGCGCAAATTGCGCGAAGGCAAAGGCTTTATCGTCGATGAAACGCTGCTGGCCAGCCAGCTGCTGGCCTTCTGCGAAGGCATGTTGTCGCGCTATGTGCGTTCGGAATTCCGCTATCGCCCCACGCAGGAATTCGACGCCCGCTGGCCGCTATTAGCGGCACAGCTGCAATAACGAAAACGCCGGGCATGCCCGGCGTTGTTATTTAGACGCCGTACTGCTCGCGGTAAGTGCGCACCGCCGCCAGGTGGTCCGCCATCTCCGGTTTCTCTTCCAGGTAGGCAATCAGGTCTTTCAGCGTCACGATCGAAATCACCTTGCAGTGATAGTCGCGTTCCACTTCCTGAATGGCGGAGATATCCGCGCGGCCGCGTTCCTGACGGTCGAGGGAGATCAGCACCCCCGCCAGCGAAGCGCCGCTGGCGCCGATGATTTCCATCGACTCGCGGATCGCGGTGCCGGCGGTGATCACATCGTCCACCAGCATCACGCGCCCCTGCAGCGGACTGCCCACCAGCGAACCACCTTCGCCATGGGTTTTGGCTTCCTTGCGGTTAAAGCAGTAAGGCACGTCGCGCTCATGGTGTTCCGCCAGCGCCACCGCCGTGGTGGTGGCGATAGGAATGCCTTTATAGGCCGGGCCAAACAGCAGGTCGAAATCGATGCCGGAATCCATCAGGGCTTCGGCGTAGAAGCGCCCCAACAGCGCAAGATCGCGCCCGGTATTAAACAGGCCGGCGTTGAAGAAATACGGGCTAGTGCGGCCGGATTTCAGGGTGAACTCGCCGAACTTCAATACCTGCTTGTTAAGCGCGAACTCGATAAACTGGCGCTGATAGGCTTTCATTACTGCTTCTCCTCGTCTGAATCTGTTTGGGTCTTGTCATTACTGCCGCCCGATCGTCGGGCATAAAAAAGGCGACTTCTCAGTCGCCTTAAAAAATCAGTTCGCCAGCGCCGCTTTCTGCGCCTGGAAGATGGTTTCGATGCCCCCTCGGGCCAGCGCCAATAGCGCCAACAGCTCATCGTGGCTGAACGGCTCGCCTTCGGCGGTGCCTTGCACTTCAATCATGCGGCCGTCTTCCATCATCACCACGTTCATGTCGGTTTCCGCGGCGGAATCTTCCACATACTCCAGATCGCACAGCGCTTCGCCATTGACGATGCCGACGGAAACCGCCGCCACCATGCCCTTCATCGGGTTGGCTTTCAGCTTGCCGTTGGCCACCAGCGTGTTCAGCGCGTCGGCCAGCGCCACGCAGGCGCCGGAGATGGAGGCGGTGCGGGTACCGCCGTCGGCCTGCAGTACGTCGCAGTCGAGGGTGATGGTGAATTCACCGAGCTTTTTCAGATCCACTGCGGCGCGCAGCGAGCGGGCGATCAGACGCTGGATTTCCAGCGTGCGGCCGCCCTGCTTGCCTTTGGCGGCTTCACGGGCATTGCGGCTGTGGGTGGAGCGCGGCAGCATACCGTACTCGGCGGTGATCCAACCTTGCCCCTGGCCTTTCAGGAAGCGCGGAACGCCCTCTTCTACCGTGGCGGTGCACAAGACTTTGGTATCGCCAAACTCAACCAGCACTGAACCTTCAGCGTGTTTGGTATAGTGACGGGTCAGTGTCAGTGGGCGAACTTGCTGTGGTGCTCTGCCTGCAGGACGCATGGGCTCTCTCCGGCTTCAAATCAACTATTGGCTGCGCATTATACGGGCTTCGTGACGTAATGCCTATCCTGCCCGCAGCCGCGACGCTATAATCGCCCCATCTTTTCCTATTACGGGTACGCATCAATGATCCGCAGCATGACCGCCTACGCCCGGCGTGAAATCAAGGGTGAATGGGGCAGCGCAGCCTGGGAGCTGCGTTCCGTTAACCAGCGCTACTTAGAAACCTACATCCGCCTGCCGGAACAATTCCGCAGCCTGGAGCCGGTGATCCGTGAACGTATCCGTGGCCGCCTGACCCGCGGCAAAGTCGAATGCAACCTGCGTTTCGAACTGGACCCAAGCGCGCAAAGCTCGCTGATCCTGAACGAAAAGCTGGCCAAACAGCTGGTCGAAGCCGCCAACTGGGTGAAAATGCAGAGCGACGAAGGGGAAATCAACCCGATCGACGTGCTGCGCTGGCCGGGTGTGATGTCCGCGCAGGAGCAGGATCTGGACGCCATCAGCGCCGAGCTGATGCAGGCGCTGGACGGCGCGCTGGATGACTTTATCGTGGCACGCGAAAGCGAAGGCGCCGCGCTGAAAACGCTGATCGAACAGCGCCTCGACGGCGTCAGCGCCGAAGTGGTCAAAGTGCGCGCCCAGATGCCGAACATCCTGCAATGGCAGCGCGAGCGCCTGGTCAGCAAGCTGGAAGAGGCGCAGGTGCAGCTGGAAAACACCCGCCTGGAGCAGGAGCTGGTGCTGATGGCGCAGCGCATCGACGTCGCCGAAGAGCTGGACCGTCTGGAAGCGCACGTGAAAGAGACGCACAACATCCTGAAGAAGAAAGAAGCCGTCGGCCGCCGCCTCGACTTTATGATGCAGGAGTTCAACCGCGAATCGAACACCCTGGCCTCCAAGTCGATCAATGCCGACGTCACCGCCTCCGCCATCGAGCTGAAGGTGCTGATCGAGCAGATGCGCGAGCAGATCCAGAACATCGAGTGATCCCGCTCCGCACGCCATCAAGCCCGCGGCACGCGGGCTTTTTTATGGCTGCAGATCAGCGATAGGCGGCCGCCTGCTCCTCACCGATCAACCCCATTTTCTGCAGCTGCACCGCAATGCTCCAGGTTGAGCGCTCAAACTCATCGCTCAACGCTTCCAGCGTCGCCCCGGCCGCATGGCTCTCGCGCAGCCGCAGTTTTTCCTCTTCCGACCAGGGGAAATAGGCATTGGCCGGCCGACCCTCAATGAGATTTTTCTGCCGCTTCTCTTCCGGCGTCAGCCGGGCTTTTTTCTGCAGTGCGGATTCACCGTCGAACTCGTTGGCCAACGCGAACAGCAGGCGGATAGCCTCCGGCGCACAGGCCGCTGAAGCCGGTTTCAACAGCTCGCCGGTGTCGGGATTAACGCCGTTGGCCAGCGCCCTGAGCAACATGCCGGTATTCATCGTTCACCTCCTGACTTGAGAAAATGCGCGCCGGTCGCGGCGCCCTGCTCAAGCATGTTTCTCCGTCTTAGCCGAGAAAACCACGTTTTGCGCCGGGAAAAATCCCCCATTGCGAGCCAGATTCCAGGCGTCTGCACGCGTGGGGCGAAGGTTGCATCAGGTTGCGGGCCAGTAGGCTGTTCACAGGGGGCTTATGAAAAACTGCCGAGCAGCGCGTGTGGATGACATTCGGCAAGATATCCCGCATGCCATAAGTATTTTGTTCTAATTATCACGCAAGGTAATGAAAGGACGGCGATGCTGTGGCTAAATGTGTTTTTTTCCTGCCCGTGAACCGTACGGACCGTTTATGCCACAAATTCTGCAATTTATTATGGCCCTGGTGGTGATCATCGCCCTGGCGCTGCTGGTCAGCAATAATCGCAAGAAAATCCGCCTGCGCTATATCATCCAGCTACTGGTGATCGAAGGCGCGCTGGCCTATTTCTTCCTGCACTCCGCCAGCGGGCTCAGCGTGATCAAACACGTCGCCGGCTTCTTCGACACCCTGCTCGCCTACGCGGCACAAGGATCGGAGTTCGTGTTCGGCGGCATGAGCAAGGATGGCCTGGCGTTCATCTTCCTCGGCGTTTTGTGCCCTATCATCTTTATTTCCGCCCTGATCGGCATTTTGCAGCATTTCCGCATCCTGCCGCTGATCATCCGTCTGGTCGGCACCCTGCTGTCCAAGGTCAACGGCATGGGCAAGCTGGAGTCGTTCAACGCCGTCAGCACGCTGGTGCTGGGGCAGTCGGAGAACTTTATCGCCTATAAAGGCATCATCGGCGATATCTCGCCGCGCCGCATGTACACCATGGCCGCCACCGCCATGTCGACGGTATCGCTCTCCATCGTCGGCGCCTACATGTCGATGATCGACGCGCAGTACGTGGTGGCGGCGTTGATCCTTAATATGTTCAGCACCTTCATCATCCTGTCGATCATCAACCCGTATCAGGTCGAAGACGAGCCGGAGCTGAAGCTGAACAAGCTGCACGAAGATCAGAGCTTCTTCGAAATGTTGGGCGAGTACATTCTGGCCGGCTTCAAAATTGCGATGATCATCGCGGCGATGCTGATCGGCTTTATCGCACTGATCTCCGCCGTCAATGCGCTGTTCTCGGCGGTGCTCGGCATCAGCTTCCAGCAGATCCTCGGCTACGTGTTCTATCCGCTGGCCTGGCTGATCGGCATCCCGGCGGAAGAGGCCTTGAAGGCGGGCAGCATCATGGCAACCAAACTGGTGGCCAACGAATTCGTGGCGATGATTGAGCTGAAGAAGATCGCGGCGGAGCTGTCGCCGCGCGGGCTGGGCATTCTGTCGGTGTTCCTGGTGTCGTTCGCCAACTTCGCCTCCATCGGCATCGTCGCCGGCGCCATCAAGGGGCTGAACGAGCAGCAAGGCAACGTAGTTTCCCGCTTTGGCCTGAAGCTGGTTTATGGCTCGACGCTGGTGAGCCTGTTGTCGGCGGCCATCGCCGGCCTGGTGCTGTAATCTCCACTCCCGGCCATAAGGCCGGGAGTTCGCTTTAAAACGCCACGCACACCGGCGCATCCACCCGCATCACAGAATCCTGCGCAAACTGCTGCTTATAGCCGCTGCGCAGCGCCTCGATATTCGTCTCGCTCTCTTTGCCCGGCGCATGGATCAGCAGCAGCGCCTTGCTGTTCTCGCGCGCCAGTTTGCCGTCGTGGCCCAGCCACTGCCCTTTGGCGTCAAACACCGTCAGCCCGTCTTTAAAGCGCGGCGTCACCTGGCTGTCGACGAAGGTTTGCCACTCGGCGGCGGTGATCGCCGGCCCCGCCGGACGATTCAGGCCAAAATAGAGCGTTGTCTGCACCAGCGGATCGCCGGTGCGGCAAACCGGGGCGGGGGACGTTGTCTGGTGACCTGGCGCCACGCAGCCGCTCAACAGCAGGGCGGCAGCCACCACGGCGCAGGCGGCCAGTTTCGGGGAATTTTTCATCTGCAGTCTCGGTTTCTCAGTTGAAGGATTAGCTGCAAAAAGCATAGTCAGCGATGGAAACAAGCGCGAAATTTCTAATGCTTTTATCAGCAGCAAGATGTTAAAAAAGGCTGGTTATCAGCAATAAAAACGCAGTTTGGATTAGCTAAATTAATCCGAAACGCCATCGGTGAAAAAAACTCAGTAGCGCGCACCCTCGGCGGCGATTACCCTGCCGTCCATCATTCTGACGCAAGTACGCTGTGAACCCCTTATGTTACTGAGCATCCTTTATATCATCGGCATCACCGCCGAAGCCATGACCGGCGCGCTGGCGGCCGGCCGCCGCCAAATGGACATGTTCGGCGTGATCATCATCGCCTCGGTCACGGCGATCGGCGGCGGGTCGGTGCGCGATATGCTGCTCGGGCATTTTCCGTTGGGCTGGGTCAAACACCCGGAATACATCGTCATCGTCGCGATAGCGGCGATCGTCACCACCTGGGTGGCCCCCCTGATGCGCCATCTGCGCCGCCTGTTCCTGGTGCTCGACGCTGTCGGCCTGATCGTCTTCTCCATCATCGGCGCGCAGGTGGCGCTGGATATGGGGCACAGCGCGATTATCGCCGCCATCGCCGCGGTGATCACCGGCGTCTTCGGCGGGGTGCTGCGCGACATGTTCTGCAACCGTATCCCGCTGGTGTTCCAGAAGGAGATCTACGCCGGCATCTCCTTCAGCGCCGCCTGGCTGTATATCGGCCTGCAGCACCTCAGCCTGCCGCACAATCTGGTGGTGATCATCACGCTGGTCGCCGGCCTGAGCGCGCGCCTGATCGCCCTGCGCTTCCGCCTCGGCCTGCCGGTGTTCAACTACCAGCATCCGGATCATTGATGTCGGGGCGGCAACGCGCCGCCGCCGAGGCCAAAACTGCAGAAATGTCGCCCTTCAACGCGCAAATTCGCGCATTCACCGCTTTTTCCGCGCAAAGCCGCGGGCAAAATGCGAGCTAACGCTGCACCCGGCGCGTTAGCCGTGTATACTGTGCGGAGAAAATACACATCCGCTGTTATTGGCATATCAACCGTTATCAACGAACATCATCATGGCTCAAGGCACGCTTTATATTGTCTCTGCTCCCAGTGGCGCAGGTAAATCAAGTCTGATTCAGGCTTTGTTAAAGACGCAACCGCTGTACGACACGCAGGTTTCGGTTTCGCACACCACGCGCGACAGCCGCCCGGGTGAAAATCACGGCGAGCACTATTTCTTCGTCTCGAAAGACGAATTCCGCCGGATGATCGAGCAGGACGCGTTTCTTGAGCACGCCGAAGTGTTCGGCAACTATTACGGCACCTCGCGCGCCGCCATCGAACAAGTGTTGGCGACCGGCGTAGACGTGTTTCTGGATATCGACTGGCAGGGCGCGCAGCAAATCCGCGCCAAAATGCCGCAGGCGCGCAGCATCTTCATTCTGCCGCCGTCGAAGGAAGAACTGGGCCGCCGCCTGCGCGGGCGCGGGCAGGATTCCGAAGAGGTGATCGCCAAGCGCATGGCTCAGGCCGTGGCGGAAATGACGCATTACGCGGAGTACGATTACCTGATCGTGAACGATGATTTCGATCTGGCGCTGTCCGATCTGAAGACCATCATTCGCGCCGAACGCCTGCGTTTGGGCCGCCAGTTGCTGCGGCATGACGCTTTAATCAGCAAACTATTGGCAGACTGAAGGCAGTTTCAGTATCATGCCCAGTCTTTTCGTCACCTGTGGAGTAGCACAAATATGGCACGCGTAACTGTTCAAGACGCTGTAGAGAAAATTGGTAACCGTTTTGACCTGGTGTTGGTCGCTGCTCGTCGGGCGCGTCAGATCCAGACCGGCGGCAAAGATGCACTGGTTCCGGAAGAGAACGACAAGTACACCGTTATCGCCCTGCGCGAAATCGAAGAAGGCCTGATCACCAGCCAGATCCTCGACGTGCGTGAGCGCCAGGAGCAGCAAGAGCAGGAAGCCGCAGAGATTCAAGCGGTTACCGCGATTGCTGAAGGTCGTCGTTAATTAGACTGCGAGTCCGCCTTGTACCTGTTTGAAAGCCTGAATCTGCTGATTCAACGTTACCTGCCCGAGGAGCAGATTAAGCGCCTCAAACAGGCATACCTCGTCGCGCGCGACGCGCACGAGGGCCAGACACGCTCCAGCGGTGAGCCCTACATTACTCACCCGGTCGCCGTGGCCTGCATCCTGGCGGAAATGCGTCTCGACCACGAGACGCTGATGGCGGCATTGCTGCACGACGTCATCGAAGACACCCCGGCCACCTATCAGGATATGGAACAGCTGTTCGGCAAGAGCGTCGCCGAACTGGTCGAGGGCGTCTCCAAGCTCGATAAGCTGAAATTCCAGGACAAGAAAGAAGCGCAGGCGGAAAACTTCCGCAAGATGATCATGGCGATGGTGCAGGATATCCGCGTCGTGCTGATCAAGCTGGCCGACCGTACGCACAACATGCGCACCCTCGGTTCTCTGCGCCCCGACAAACGCCGGCGCATCGCGCGTGAAACCCTGGAAATCTACAGCCCGCTCGCCCACCGTCTGGGTATTCATCACCTGAAAACCGAGCTGGAAGAGCTGGGCTTCGAGGCGCTGTACCCGAACCGTTATCGTGTGATCAAGGAAGTGGTGAAAGCCGCGCGCGGCAACCGCAAAGAGATGATTCAAAAAATCCTCTCCGAGATCGAAGGGCGGCTGACGGAAGCCGGCATCGCCTGCCGCGTCAGCGGGCGGGAAAAACACCTCTATTCCATCTACCTCAAGATGCACCTGAAAGAACAGCGGTTCCATTCCATCATGGATATCTACGCGTTCCGGGTGATCGTCAAAGAGGTCGATACCTGCTACCGCGTGCTCGGCCAGGTGCACAGCCTGTACAAGCCGCGTCCGGGGCGGGTGAAAGATTACATCGCCATTCCCAAGGCCAACGGCTATCAATCGCTGCATACCTCGCTGATCGGCCCGCACGGCGTGCCGGTCGAAGTGCAGATCCGCACCGAAGACATGGATCAGATGGCTGAGATGGGGGTGGCCGCGCACTGGGCTTACAAGGAAAGAGAACAGGGCGAAACCGGCACCACGGCGCAGATCCGCGCCCAGCGCTGGATGCAAAGCCTGCTGGAGCTGCAGCAAAGCGCCGGCAGTTCGTTTGAATTTATTGAGAGCGTCAAATCCGATCTGTTCCCGGATGAGATTTACGTTTTCACCCCGGAAGGCCGCATCGTCGAGCTGCCCGCCGGCGCCACGCCGGTCGACTTCGCCTATGCGGTGCATACCGATATCGGCCATGCCTGCGTCGGCGCGCGCGTCGATCGTCAGCCATACCCGCTGTCGCAGTCGCTGACCAGCGGCCAGACCGTCGAGATCATCACCGCACCGGGCGCGCGGCCTAACGCCGCCTGGCTGAACTTCGTGGTCAGCTCGAAAGCGCGCGCCAAAATTCGCCAGATGCTGAAGAATCTCAAGCGCGACGACTCCGTCGGCCTCGGCCGCCGTCTGCTCAACCACGCGCTGGGTGGCAGCCGCAAGCTGGCCGAAATCCCGCAGGAAAACATTCAGCACGAGCTGGACCGCATGAAGCTGGCGACGCTGGACGATCTGCTGGCGGAAATCGGCCTCGGCAACGCCATGAGCGTGGTGGTGGCGAAGAACCTGCAGGGCGATCAGTCCAGCCTGGGCGCGTCCTCCGGCGTGCGCAACCTGGCCATCAAGGGCGCCGACGGGGTGTTGATCACCTTCGCCAAGTGCTGCCGCCCGATTCCGGGCGACCCGATTATCGCTCACGTCAGCCCGGGCAAAGGGCTGGTGATCCACCATGAATCCTGCCGCAATATTCGCGGCTATCAGAAAGAGCCTGAGAAGTTCATGGCGGTCGAGTGGGATAAAGAGACCGAGCAGGAGTTCATCGCCGAAATTAAGGTGGATATGTTTAACCACCAGGGCGCGCTGGCCAACCTGACGGCGGCGATCAACGCGGCCGAGTCCAATATTCAGAGCCTGAACACCGAAGAGAAAGACGGTCGGGTTTATAGCGCCTTTATCCGCTTGACCACCCGCGATCGCATCCATTTGGCAAACATTATGCGTAAAATCCGTATCATGCCGGATGTGATCAAAGTTAACCGCAACCGAAACTAGCGCTTATGAGTCCTGAACGCTATGCGCGGATTTGTGAAATGCTCGCGACCCGGCAGCCGGATTTGACGGTTTGCCTGGAGCAGGTGCACAAACCGCATAACGTCTCCGCCATTATCCGTACCGCCGACGCCGTCGGCGTGCATCAGGTCCACGCCGTGTGGCCCACCACCCGCATGCGCACCCTGGTTTCCTCCGCCGCCGGCAGCAACAGCTGGGTCAGCGTTAAAACCCACCGCACCATCGGCGACGCGGTCGGTCACCTGAAAGCGCAGGGCATGCAAATTCTGGCCACCAACCTGTCTGCGCGCGCGGTCGATTTCCGCGAGGTGGACTACACCCGGCCAACCTGCGTGCTGCTCGGCCAGGAAAAAACCGGCATCACCGAAGAAGCGCTGGCGCTGGCCGATCAGGACATCGTCATTCCGATGATCGGCATGGTGCAATCGCTCAACGTCTCCGTAGCCTCCGCGCTGATCCTGTATGAGGCGCAGCGCCAACGGCAAAACGCCGGCCTGTATCGCCGCGATAACAGCATGCTGGACGAAGAAGAGCAGCAGCGCCTGCTGTTCGAAGGCGGCTACCCGGTGCTGGCCAATGTGGCCAAACGCAAAGGGCTGCCGCGCCCGCAGATCGACGAACAGGGCCAGGTGGTCGCCAGCGCCGAATGGTGGGCGGCCATGCAGGCGACGGTGCGCAAATGAAAGGCCGCCTGCTGGATGCTGTCCCACTCACCACGCTTTCCGGGGTTGGCGCCAGCCAGGCGGGCAAATTGGCCAAGCTTGGCCTCGATACCATTCAGGACCTGCTGCTGCACCTGCCGCTGCGCTACGAAGACCGCACCCGCCTCTATCCGATCAACGATTTGCTGCCGGGCATCTACGCCACGGTAGAAGGGGAAGTGCTGCGCAGCGACATCAGTTTCGGCCGCCGCCGCATGCTGACCTGCCAGATCAGCGACGGTACCGGCATCCTCACCATGCGGTTCTTCAACTTTAACGCCGCGATGAAGAACAGCCTGGCCACCGGCCGCCGCGTGACCGCCTACGGCGAGATCAAACGCGGCAACCACGGCGCGGAGATCATCCATCCGGAATACCGCATTCAGGGCGAAACCAGCGAGGTTGAGCTGCAGGAGTCGCTGACGCCGGTCTACCCCACCACCGAGGGGGTGCGGCAGGCCACGCTGCGCAAATTGACCGACCAGGCGCTGGAGCTGCTGGATACCTGCGCCATTGCCGAACTGCTGCCGCCGGAGCTGAGCGGCGGCCTGATGAGCCTGCCGCAGGCGCTGCACACCCTGCACCGCCCGCCGCCGGACATCCAGCTGGCGGATCTGGAGCTGGGCAAACACCCGGCGCAAAAACGCCTGATCCTCGAAGAGCTGTTGGCGCATAACCTCAGCATGCTGGCGGTGCGCGCCGGTGCCCAGAGTTACCGGGCGCAGCCGCTGCTGCCGGACGATCGGCTGAAAAACCGTTTTCTCGCCCAGCTGCCGTTCTCGCCGACCGGCGCGCAAACGCGCGTGGTGGCCGACATCGAAGCCGATATGCAAAAAGACTTCCCGATGATGCGGCTGGTGCAAGGCGACGTCGGCTCCGGCAAAACGCTGGTGGCGGCGCTGGCGGCGCTGCGCGCTATCGCGCACGGCAAGCAGGTAGCGCTGATGGCGCCAACCGAGCTGCTGGCCGAGCAGCACGCCAACAATTTCCGTCAGTGGTTCGAACCGCTGGGGCTGGAGGTCGGCTGGCTGGCCGGCAAACAGAAAGGCAAGGCGCGCATCGCGCAGCAGGAGGCCATCGCCAGCGGCCAGGTGTCGATGGTGGTCGGCACCCACGCCATCTTCCAGGAACAGGTGCAGTTCAACGGCCTGGCACTGGTGATCATCGATGAGCAGCACCGCTTCGGGGTGCATCAGCGGCTGGCGCTGTGGGAGAAAGGCGAAGAACAGGGCTTCCACGCCCATCAGCTGATCATGACCGCCACGCCGATCCCGCGCACGCTGGCAATGACCGCCTATGCCGATCTCGATACCTCGGTCATCGACGAGCTGCCGCCGGGCCGCACGCCGGTGACCACCGTCGCCATTCCCGATACCCGCCGCGCCGACATCATTCAACGGGTGAAGAGCGCCTGCCTGGAAGAGGGCCGGCAGGCTTACTGGGTGTGCACGTTGATCGAAGAGTCCGAACTGCTGGAGGCGCAGGCGGCGGAAGCCACCTGGGAAGAATTGAAAACCGCGCTGCCGGAGCTGAAGGTGGCGCTGGTGCACGGCCGCATGAAAGCTCAGGAGAAGCAGGCGGTGATGCAGGCGTTTAAACAGGGCGAGCTGCAGCTGTTGGTCGCCACCACGGTGATCGAAGTCGGCGTCGACGTGCCGAACGCCAGCCTGATGATTATCGAGAACCCGGAGCGGCTGGGTCTGGCGCAACTGCACCAGCTGCGCGGCCGCGTGGGGCGCGGCGCGGTGGCCTCACACTGCGTGCTGCTGTACAAAACGCCGCTGAGCAAAACCGCGCAAACGCGCCTGCAGGTGCTGCGCGACAGCAATGACGGCTTCGTCATCGCGCAGCGCGATCTGGAGATCCGCGGCCCGGGCGAGCTGCTCGGCACCCGCCAGACCGGCAGCGCCGAATTCAAAGTGGCAGACCTGCTGCGCGACCAGGCGATGATCCCCGAAGTGCAACGCGTCGCTCGCCACCTCCACCAGCACTATCCCGAACATGCCCAGGCGCTGATCGAGCGCTGGCTGCCGGAGAAGGCGCGCTACTCCAACGCATAAAAAAGGGCGCCGACGGCGCCCTCTTCTTTTCTGGCTCGCGATATCACCCCACCGCCGGGAACACCGGCAGCAGCAGATACAGCTTGATGACGATGGCATTGGCGATATCGATAAAGAACGCCCCCACCATCGGTACCACCAAAAACGCCACGTGCGACGGGCCGAAACGATCGGTGATCGCCTGCATGTTGGCGATCGCCGTCGGCGTGGCACCCATGCCGAAGCCGCAGTGGCCGGCAGCCAGCACCGCCGCGTCGTAGTTTTTACCCATCACCCGGTAGGTAACGAAGATCGCGTACAGCGCCATGACCAGCGTCTGCACCGCCAGGATCGCCAGCATCGGCAGCGCCAGCGAGGCCAGCTCCCACAGGCGCAGGCTCATCAGTGCCATCGCCAGGAACAGCGACAGGCTGACGTTGCCCAGCACCGATACCGCCCGCTCGAACACGGTATAAAAACCGGTGAAGGCCAGCGTGTTGCTGAGGATCACCCCGACGAACAGCACGCAAACGAAGTTCGGCAGTTCAAACACCGTGCCGCTCAGCAGGCCGGCAATCAGCTGCCCCAGGCTTAGACAGATGGCGATCATGGCGATGGTTTCGATCATCACCAGCGAGGTGATGAGACGGCCGCTTTCCGGCTTCTCGAAGCCGCTCGGCTGCACGCTGTCTTCCGGCGAGCCTTCCGGCGTAGAGGAGTGTTTGACCAGATAGCGCGCCACCGGGCCGCCGATCAGGCCGCCCAGCACCAGGCCGAAGGTGGCGCAGGCCATGGCGACTTCCGTCGCGTTTTCAAAACCGTAGCGCTCGATGAACAGCTTGCTCCAGGCCGCCCCGGTGCCGTGCCCGCCCGACAGGGTGATCGACCCGGCGATCAGGCCCATCAGCGGATCCAGCCCCAGCATTTTCGCCATGCCGATGCCGATGGCGTTCTGCACGATAAGCAACCCCAGCACCACGAACAGGAACACCACCAGTACCTTGCCACCGGCGCGCAAACGCGCCAGGTTGGCGTTCAGACCGATGGTGGCGAAGAAGGCCAGCATCAGCGGGTCCTTCAGCGACATGTCAAAACTGATTTCCCAGTTGACGAGCTTTTTCAGGGCTAACAGCAGCAGGGCCACCAGCAAACCGCCGGCGACGGGAGCAGGAATGGTATATTTTCGCAGCAGGGGAATGGTCCTGACGCACTTGCCCCCGAGGAGCAAAACCAGCGTCGCCGCGACTAACGTGCCATAAGTATCAAGATGAAACATCCAGGTACTCCATGTAAGGGAAAAGATCCAAATAAAAATAATAAGTTATAGAAAACCACTGAGTTTTTAAACTTGATGAGTGCAGGATTAGAAGTAAAAAACGCTGAGATGACAAGAAAAAATGAATGAAAATGCGACATAAACGAGAAAGTCGGCAACATAATATTTACGCGCAACCGTTTGCTTTTGCGGGGCGGAGCATTAAAATGCCTGCTTTGCCGTATCTGGAAACGCCACACCATGAGCATGTCATCCTCCGAGCTTGATGCCGCGCGCCAAGCCGCCTCAGAACCCCGCGCCAGTGAACTGATTTATCGCCTGGAAGATCGCCCGCCGCTGCCACAAACGCTGTTTGCCGCCGGCCAGCATCTGCTGGCGATGTTCGTCGCGGTGATCACTCCGGCCCTGCTGATCTGCCAGGCGCTGGGCCTGCCGGCGCAGGATACTCAGCACATCATCAGCATGTCGCTGTTCGCCTCCGGTCTGGCTTCCATTCTGCAAATCAAAACCTGGGGGCCGGTGGGCTCCGGGCTGCTGTCGATTCAGGGCACCAGCTTCAACTTCGTTTCGCCGCTGATCATGGGCGGTCTGGCGCTGAAAAACGGCGGCGCCGACGTGCCGACCATGATGGCCGCGCTGTTCGGCACCCTGATGGTCGCCTCCTGCACCGAAATTCTGCTGTCGCGCGTGCTGCATCTGGCGCGCCGCATCATCACCCCGCTGGTTTCCGGCATCGTGGTGATGATCATCGGCCTGTCGCTGATTCAGGTCGGCCTGACTTCGATCGGCGGCGGCTATGCCGCGATGAACGATCACAGCTTCGGCTCGCCGAAAAACCTGCTGCTGGCCGGCGCGGTGCTGGCGGTAATCATCCTGCTGAACCGCCAGCGCAACCCTTACCTGCGCGTGGCTTCGCTGGTGATCGCCATGGCGGTCGGCTATCTGTTGGCCTGGGCGATGGACATGCTGCCCGCCAACGCGCCGGCGGCGCCCACGGCGGCGATCACCATCCCCACGCCGCTCTATTACGGCCTGGGCTTCGACTGGAACCTGCTGCTGCCGCTGATGCTGATCTTTATGGTCACCTCGCTGGAAACCATCGGCGACATCACCGCCACTTCCGACGTCTCCGAACAGCCGGTCAGCGGGCCGCTGTACATGAAGCGCCTGAAGGGCGGCGTGCTGGCCAACGGCCTGAACTCGATGCTGTCGGCAGTGTTCAACACCTTCCCCAACTCCTGCTTCGGCCAGAACAACGGCGTGATCCAGCTGACCGGCGTCGCCAGCCGCTACGTCGGCTTCGTGGTGGCGCTGATGCTGATCGCGCTGGGGCTGTTCCCGGCGGTTGCCGGCTTCGTGCAGCACATCCCTGAGCCGGTGCTAGGCGGCGCGACCATCGTGATGTTCGGCACCATCGCCGCCTCCGGCGTGCGCATCGTGTCGCGCGAGCGCCTGAACCGCCGCGCCATCATGATCATGGCGCTGTCGCTGGCCGTCGGCATGGGCGTCTCCCAGCAGCCGCTGATCCTGCAGTTCGCGCCGGACTGGCTGAAAACCCTGCTCTCTTCCGGTATCGCCGCCGGTGGTATTACCGCCATCGTGCTGAACCTGGTGTTCCCGCAGGAACACGAGAAAAAGTAACCCGTCCCTTGACGTTCAAACGGCCGCCTGCGGCCGTTTTTTATTGTCTATCAGACCATTGCCCTTGAGATGCCCGGCCAATTGCGGCATAAACAGGGTATCTTTTTTGACCGATGCGGATGTAGACGATGAAATTTATCGGAAAGCTGTTGCTGACGTTGCTGCTGCTGATGGTGCTGGCGGCGGTGGTGCTGTATCTGGTGGGGCAAACCCGCTGGGCGGCAGGCCGCCTGAGCGCCTGGATCAGTGGCAACAGCGAATACCGCCTGTCGATAGGAAAAATCACCCATTCGTGGAGCCAGCCGGACCAGATCGCTCTGGAAGAGGTGCAGCTGGCGCGCAACGGCCAGCCGCAGGCGCTGGTCGCCAAACGCGTCGATCTCGGCCTCAGCCTGCGCCAAATCACCGAACCGCGCTATTTCCACAGCGTCACGCTGCGCGACGGCACGCTGAACGTGCAGCCGCAGGCGGCGGCGCTGCCTGTACAGGCTGACGTACTGCAGCTGAGCAACATGGCGTTGCAGTCCAACGATAACGAGTGGCAGCTCAACGCGCAGCAGGTCAACGCCGGCATCACGCCATGGCGCCCGCTGGCCGGCCATCTGCTGGGGGACAACAACCAGTTCCAGTTCAGCGCCGGCTCGATGACGCTGAACGGCATTCCCGCCTCGAAGGTATTGGTGCAGGGAGAGCAAAAGCAGGGTCAGCTGCTGTTGAACAACTTTGGCGCCGACCTGGCGCAGGGCGACCTGACCGGCGTGGCCAGCCGCGCCGTCGACGGCAGCTGGCAGGTGGATCGCCTGCGGCTGAGCGGCGTACGCCTGCAAACCCCGTTGACGCTGGCGGAGTTCATGCAGCGCTTCACCACCTTGCCACCGGTCACCCTCAAGCGGTTCGATCTGATCGACGCGCGCCTGGAGGGCAAAGCGTGGGCGTTTAACGATCTCGATCTGTCGCTGCAAAACGTCAGCGTCGAAAAGGGCGACTGGCGCAGCGAGGACGGCTCGCTCAACTTCAATGCCGGCGATGTGATCAACGGCGGCTTCCACCTGATCGACCCGATCGCCACCCTGCGGCTCTCTTCCGCCGGCATCGCCATTCAGCAGTTCACCACCCGCTGGGAAGGCGGCCTGTTGCGCGCCTCCGGCAGCTGGCTGCGCGCCGGCAAACGCCTGCAGCTGGATGAAGTGGCCATGGCGGCGCTGGAATACACTCTGCCGATCGACTGGCGCGAGCTGTGGCTGAAACCGCTGCCGGATTGGCTGAACGAGGTGTACGTCACCAAGCTGACCACCAACCGCAATCTGATCATCGACATCAACCCGGCGTTCCCGTTCCAGATCACCGCGCTGGACGGCTACGGCAGCAACCTGCTGCTGGCGCGCGACCACCAGTGGGGCGTGTGGTCCGGCTCGCTGAACCTGAACGGCAGCGAGGCCACCTTCAACAAAATCGACGTGCGACGCCCTTCGCTGGCGCTGAACGCCGACGCCAGCCAGATCAACGTCACCGAGCTCAGCGCCTTTATGCCGAATGGGCTGCTGGAGGCCAAAGCGAGCGTCGATCAGCTGCCGGGCAAACCGTTCCAGCTGACGCTGCACGGCCGCTCGGTACCGCTCAATACCTTGCAGCAATGGGGATGGCAGCCGGTGCCGCTGACGGGCGACGGCAACCTCGAACTGCAGTTGAAAGGGCTGTTGAACAGCGACGGGCCGTTCAAAGCTTCATTGAAGGGCAATCTGCAGGCCACCGCCGGCGATGGCCAAACGGTGAACCAACAGCTGCCGTAATCTATCGCGCGGCCCGCCATCAGGGCAGGGCCGCCGTTTTACTCTTCCAGCGCTTCGGAACCGCCCTGATCCAACGGCACATCCGGCTCGGCCGGCAACACCATGTAGGTGCCTTCGAACACCGCGCCTTTATCCTCGTCGCCGAACAGATGCACTTCGGCGTGTACGCGCGCGCGGCGGCCGCGCGCCAGACGCGCCAAATCGCCGCTCAGCGAGCCGAGATCCGCCACCGCCCGCGGCCTGCCGGTGATCGGTTTGCTGTAGCGAATGTGCGCGTCCGCCAGAATGATGGTGCCGCCGAGATGGCGCTCGCGCAGCAGCAGCCAAATCAGCCCCCAGGCGGTCAGCGTCGCCAGCGAGAACAGGCTGCCGGCGAACAGCGTATGGTGTGGATTCTGGTTGCCGATCTCCGGCATGGTGGTGACGAAGCGCTGGCCGGTGTATTGGCTGATGCGCACGCCCATCTTTTCGCTCAGCGGGATATGTTCATACCAGGCCTGCTGCAGTTGGCCGCACCAGTCGGGGCGATGCAGGATATCGTCCAGCGTCGCTACCGGTTTGATCATCAAAAAGTGGCGGATCGGGGTGGTCTGCGGCGCAGTGATCTCCCCCTGATTGACGAACCCCAGCTTGGCGAAGAAGTCCACCGCGTCCTCACGAGCGCTACACACCACCCGCTTCACGCCCTCCTGCCGCGCAACGGACTCCAGCGTCATCGCCACCAGCGTCCCCAGCCCTTTATCCTGCAGCGTCGGGTCTACCGCCAGAAAACGGATCGCCGCCTCGTTGTCGGCATTGATGTACAACCGCCCGATGGCGACGATTTTACCGGCCTCGTCCACCACCATTTGGTGATGGGCCATGGCGTCATAGGCATCCTTTTCCGAACCCACCGGCTGGTGCAGCGGCTTGCGCAGCATTTCCCAGCGAAACTGGTAATACTCCTTCAGTTCTTGCTCTGTTACGGGTACTCGTAGGTGATACATAGACGCCTGTTCTCCGAATGCTTAGACCTGTAGCCAGAATGTCACCGGACCATCGTTGACCAGCGCCACCTGCATGTCGGCGGCGAACTCGCCGGTCTGGGTCTCTACGCCGCGTTCGCGGCACTGGCCAACAAAATATTGATACAACCGATCGGCTTCCTGCGGCGCAGCACCGCGCGAGAAGCTGGGCCGCATGCCCTTTTGGGTGTCCGCCGCCAGGGTGAACTGCGAAACGACCAGCACGCTGCCCCCGGCCTGCTGGACGTTGAGGTTCATCTTGTCGTTCTCGTCGCCGAAAATGCGGTATCCCAACACGCGTTCGCACAGGCGCTGCGCTTTTTGCTCGTTATCGCCCTGCTCCACGCCCAATAACACTAACAAACCGGGGCCAATCTTGCCTACCGTCTCGCCACTTACCGTGACGCTGGCGTTTAACACCCGTTGAATCAACGCAATCATTCCTGCTGCCCTTCTGGTTTTGGTTCCTGTTGCTCCGCCTTCTGCCGGCGGTAGTCGCGGTATTCGCCGATGGTCGCGGTGATTTCCGCACCGAGTAACACGATACACCAGCTCCAGTAGACCCACAGGAATAAAATCGGGATCACTGCCAGCACGCCGTAAATCAGCTGATAGGAGGGGAACATGGTGACGTACAGCGCGAACCCCTTCTTACCCAGCTCGAACAGCAACCCGGCCACCACCGCGCCAATCAGCGCGTCTTTGGGCGGCACCCGCACCGTCGGCACGATGCAATACAGCAGCCAGAAGGAGATACACGACAAAATCAGCGGAAAGATGCGCAGCACCTGATCCACCAGACCGTTGACCCCGGTCTGAGTCAGCCAGTTGAGCGACAGCAGGTAGGAGCTGATGGCCATGCTGGCGCCCACCAGCAGCGGCCCCAGCGTCAGCACCATCCAGTACACGGCGAAGGAGAAGACGATCGGCCGCTTGTTCTTGCTGCGCCAGATGGTGTTCAGCACGCTGTCCACCGAGGAGATCAGCAGCAGCGCGGTGACGATCAGCCCGCAGGTGCCGACGGCGGTCATCTTGTTGGAATTGGCAACGAACTGCTCCAGGTAGTTCTGGATCACGTTGCCGGCGGCCGGCACGAAATTGGCAAAAACAAAGCTCTTCAGCTGTTCGCTGATGTCGGCAAACATCGGGAAAGCGGCGAACAGCGCGAACACCACGGTGACCAGCGGCACCAGCGACAGCAGGGAAACATAGGCGAGATGGCCCGCCAGCATCGTCAGGCCATCGTTGTCGATGCGTTGGTACAGCAAACGTCCGAAGGTAACGCCGGGCTTAATTGCAGGGGGCAGCTTCTTGCGGCGGAAAAACGACATGGTCACTCCTTGATGCCAGTTGATACGCCTTAAGCTTAACGCGCCCTGCGCTCATTGGGCAAAATAGGCCGGCACCACGTCGCGATCGGTGACGTGCACCGTCTTGATCCCCAGCGCCTGCGCGGCGAGGACGTTCGCCGGGTGATCGTCGAAGAACACCGCGTCGGCGGCGGCGGTGTTTTCCGCGGCCAGCACATGTTGATAGATATCGGCTTCCGGCTTGCGCATGCCGAGATCTTGCGACAGGTAGAGATGATCGGCGGCGGCGGCCACTTCAGGATAGTGCTGCGGCCAGTAGTTGCAGTGCAAACGGTTGGTGTTCGACAGCACCACCACCCGGTGGCCTTCGTTGCGCAGGCGCTGCATGATGTCGATCACTTCCGGACGCAGCGCGACGAATACCGCCTGCCAGCCGGTGGCGAACTGCTCGAAGCTGAGCGCGATGCCCATTTCATCGCACAGCTTGCCGGCGAAGTCTTCGTCGCTGATTTCACCGCGTTCATGTTGCTGGAACACCTCACCCATGGCGAAACGATCGGACAGCACCGCCAACGGCGTGCCGCTCAAATTGCTCCACACGCCCAGCACACGCTTGAAATCGATATCGACGATCACATTACCTAAATCAAAGATATACAGCATAGTCCTCTCCTGATGGGCCGGTGAGATTTCACTGTAGCGGGAAAAGGAACAGCTGAACAGGGAGCGAACGGAAAAGCGCATAGCGCGCCGCACAAACGGGGAACAACAGAGGAAAAAACTCAGGGCGCGAGAACCGCGCCCTAAGCAGGGGACACTCAATCAGCGATTAAGCGTCTTTAGGACCGCGGCTGGCACGCTTACGATCGTTTTCCGTCAGGTGACGCTTACGGATACGGATCGAGGTCGGCGTCACTTCTACCAGTTCGTCGTCATCGATGAACTCCAGAGCTTGCTCCAGGGTCATTTTGATGGCCGGAACCAGGGTAGTCGCTTCGTCAGTACCGGAAGCACGCATGTTGGTCAGCTTCTTACCGGTCAGGCAGTTTACGGTCAGGTCGTTGGAACGTGAGTGAATACCGATGATCTGGCCTTCATACACTTCCGCACCGTGGCCCAGGAACAGCTTACCGCGATCCTGCAGGCCGAACAGCGCGAACGCGACCGCTTTGCCCTGGCCGTTGGAGATCAGCACGCCGTTCTGACGCTGGCCCACTTCGCCCGGACGCACGTCGTCGTAGTGGCTGAAGGTGGAGTACAGCAGACCGGTGCCCGAAGTCATGGTCATGAATTCGTTACGGAAGCCGATCAGACCGCGGCTTGGGATCACGTAGTCGAGACGCACGCGGCCCTTACCGTCTGGATCCATGTTTTTCAGGTCGGCTTTACGCTCGCCCATCGCCTGCATCACGGAACCCTGATGCTGCTCTTCGATATCCAGCGTCACGTTCTCGAATGGCTCCTGCTTGCGGCCATCGATTTCGCGGAAGATAACTTTCGGACGGGAAACCGCCAGCTCGAAACCTTCACGACGCATGTTTTCGATCAGCACCGACAGGTGCAGCTCGCCACGACCGGATACGCGGAAAGCGTCCGCATCGTCGGTTTCTTCGACGCGCAGCGCCACGTTGTGCACCAGCTCTTTGTTCAGACGATCAAGGATCTGACGCGAGGTCACGTACTTACCTTCTTTACCGCAGAACGGCGAGGTGTTGACGTTGAAGAACATGGTTACGGTCGGTTCGTCGACGGACAGCGCCGGCAGCGCTTCTACGGCGTTGGTGTCGCAGATGGTGTCGGAGATGTTCAGCTCGCCCAGGCCGGTGATGGCGATGATGTCGCCCGCTTCCGCCAGGGTGCTGTCGATACGCTCCAGACCCAGGTGGCCCAGCACTTTGCCCACTTTACCGTTGCGAGTTTTGCCTTCGCTGTCGATGATGGTGACCTGCTGGTTCGGCTTCACTTTACCGCGCTTGATGCGGCCGATGCCGATAACGCCCAGGTAGTTGTTGTAGTCCAACTGGGAGATCTGCATCTGGAATGGCGCTTCCAGCTCAACCTGCGGCGCAGACACGTGGTCGACGATCGCCTGATACAGCGGGGTCATGTCTTCCGCCATGTCAGTGTGATCGACGCCGGCGATGCCGTTCAGCGCAGACGCATAAATGATCGGGAAGTCGAGCTGCTCGTCGGTCGCGTCGAGGTTCACGAACAGGTCGAACACCTGATCCACAACCCAGTCAGGACGCGCGCCTGGACGGTCAACCTTGTTGATGACCACGATCGGCTTCAGACCGTTGGCGAAGGCCTTCTTGGTCACGAAGCGGGTTTGCGGCATAGGGCCATCCATTGCATCCACAACCAGCAGCACCGAGTCAACCATCGACATCACGCGCTCTACCTCGCCGCCGAAGTCGGCGTGTCCTGGGGTATCCACGATGTTGATACGGTAACCGTTCCAATTAATGGCGGTGTTTTTTGCGAGGATGGTAATCCCACGCTCTTTCTCCAAATCGTTGGAGTCCATTACGCGTTCGGTGGCTTCCGCACGCTCTCCGAAAGTACCGGATTGTTGCAGCAGCTTATCAACCAGGGTGGTTTTACCATGGTCAACGTGGGCAATAATGGCGATGTTACGCAAATTTTCGATCACAGCTTTGCCTCGGGCATTAGAAATAGCGCGCTATTGTACACGTATTAAGCGAGGGACTAAACAAGATCACAACCATCTCTTATAAACAACCGCATACCGGTCAGTTTGTGATCCCTTTCACGGTGCAAAAAGCCGCAATCGTTGCACTTTTGCACCATTTCGGTGCCCACGCCCACCCCAATTGCACCATAACAGTGCAAATTATCGCTGATGGTGCATACTGTGGCTGGGTAAAACCCGCGCAGAAAGGCGATGAAAGCCTTTTTTAAAAGTTGGCACGCTTTTCGCTTTAGTCTTTTCAAGGCGAAAAAAAGCCAGTTCCACAGATTCGTTCCACGACGACGACAATGATAAACCGGGAGAGTTAAGTATGTCCGCTGAACACGTTTTGACGATGCTGAATGAGCATGAAGTGAAATTCGTAGACCTGCGTTTCACTGACACCAAGGGTAAGGAACAACACGTGACTATCCCGGCTCACCAGGTAAACGCCGACTTCTTCGAAGAAGGTAAAATGTTTGACGGCTCCTCTATCGGTGGTTGGAAGGGCATCAACGAATCTGACATGGTACTGATGCCGGACGCCAGCACGGCGGTTCTGGATCCGTTCTTCGAAGAACCTACGCTGATCATTCGCTGCGACATTCTCGAGCCGGGCACCATGCAAGGCTACGATCGCGACCCGCGCTCCATCTCTAAACGCGCCGAAGACTTCCTGCGCTCTTCCGGCATCGCGGACACCGTGCTGTTCGGGCCAGAGCCTGAATTCTTCCTGTTCGACGACATCCGCTTCGGCAGCAGCATCCGCGGTTCCCACGTGGCCATCGACGACATCGAAGGCGCCTGGAACTCCGGCACAAAATACGACGGCGGCAACAAAGGCCACCGTCCGGCGGTGAAAGGCGGTTACTTCCCGGTTCCACCGGTCGACTCTTCGCAGGATCTGCGTTCTACCATGTGTCTGACCATGGAAGAGATGGGCCTGGTGGTTGAAGCGCACCACCATGAAGTGGCGACCGCCGGTCAGAACGAAGTGGCAACCCGCTTCAACACCATGACCAAGAAAGCCGACGAAATTCAGATCTACAAATACGTGGTGCACAACGTAGCGCACGCCTTCGGCAAAACCGCGACCTTCATGCCGAAGCCAATGTTCGGCGACAACGGTTCCGGCATGCACTGCCACATGTCGCTGTCCAAGAACGGTACCAACCTGTTCGCCGGCGACAAATACGGCGGCCTGTCTGAAACCGCGCTGTTCTACATCGGTGGCATCATCAAGCACGCCAAAGCGATCAACGCCCTGGCCAACCCGACCACCAACTCCTACAAACGTCTGGTGCCGGGCTACGAAGCGCCGGTGATGCTGGCTTACTCCGCCCGTAACCGCTCTGCGTCTATCCGCATTCCAGTGGTTTCCAGCCCGAAAGCGCGCCGCATCGAAGCCCGCTTCCCGGATCCGGCGGCTAACCCATACCTGTGCTTCGCCGCACTGCTGATGGCCGGCCTGGACGGCATCATCAACAAGATCCACCCTGGCGACGCCATGGACAAAAACCTGTACGACCTGCCGCCGGAAGAAGAAGCCGAGATCCCAAAAGTGGCCGGCTCGCTGGACGAGGCGATGGCCGCACTGAACGAAGACCGCGAGTTCCTGACCCGCGGCGGCGTGTTCACCGACGATGCGATCGATGCCTACATCGAACTGCGCAAAGAAGAGATGGACCGCGTTCGCATGACGCCACACCCGGTTGAGTTCGAACTGTACTACAGCGTCTAAGCCCGACCCGCGCCGTCTGCAGAGGCGGACGGCGCCCACATTTTTGTTATCGCTTTTTTGTTGCCGTGGAAACTTTCAGCCCATCTTCGGATGGGTTTTTTTCTCCACCGTATTTTCTGCAAAACTATTCCATACCACGCCGATCCCGGATGGAGTAGGATAGATGCACTAAAAAGGTGCAGGAGTCTGCTGTATGGCAACTGGCAAGCTGCCCGATGCTGGGCAGATCCTCAATTCACTCATCAACAGCATCCTGCTGTTGGATGACTCACTGGCGGTTCACTACGCCAACCCGGCGGCACAGCAGTTGCTGGCGCAAAGCTCCCGCAAGCTGTTCGGCACCCCGCTGCCCGATTTGCTCGGTTATTTTTCGCTGAACGTCTCGTTGATGCGTGAAAGCCTGCGCGCCGGTCAGGGCTTCACCGACAATGAAGTGACCCTGGTGGTCGACGGCCGCGCGCATATCCTTTCCCTGACCGCTCAGGCGCTGCCGGAAGGCTATATCCTGGTCGAGCTGGCGCCGATGGACAATCAGCGCCGCCTGAGCCAGGAACAGTTGCAGCATGCCCAACAGGTGGCGGCCCGCGATCTGGTGCGCGGTTTGGCGCACGAAATTAAAAATCCGCTGGGCGGCCTGCGCGGCGCGGCGCAGCTGCTGGCCAAGGCGCTGCCCGATCCGGCGCTGACCGAGTACACCAAGGTGATCATCGAGCAAGCCGATCGGCTGCGCAATCTGGTGGATCGCCTGCTCGGGCCACAGCGGCCCGGCCAGCATATCACCCAAAGCATCCATCAGGTCGCGGAGCGCGTCTGCCAGCTGGTATCGCTGGAAATGCCGGATAACGTCACGCTGGTGCGCGACTACGATCCGAGCCTGCCGGAAATGGCCCACGACCCGGATCAGATAGAACAGGTGCTGCTGAACATCACTCGCAACGCGCTGCAGGCGCTGGGTGAAGCGGGCGGCACCATCACGCTGCGCACCCGCACCGCGTTCCAGATCACGTTGCACGGCACCCGCTACCGCCTGGCGGCGCGCATCGACGTCGAAGACGACGGCCCCGGCGTACCGGCGCAGCTGCAGGACACGCTGTTCTACCCGATGGTCAGCGGCCGTGAAGGCGGTACCGGCCTGGGATTATCCATCGCCCGCAATCTTATCGATCAGCATTGCGGAAAAATTGAATTCAACAGTTGGCCAGGTCATACCGAATTCTCGGTCTACCTGCCCATTCGTCAGTGAGGTTTGCTATGCAACGAGGGATAGTCTGGATCGTCGATGACGATAGCTCCATCCGCTGGGTGCTTGAGCGCGCGCTCACCGGCGCGGGCCTGAGCTGCGCCACCTTCGAAGGCGGCAATGACGTGCTGGAAGCCTTGGCCACGCAAACCCCCGACGTGCTGCTGTCCGATATCCGCATGCCGGGTATCGATGGCCTGGCGCTGCTCAAGCAGATCAAACAGCGCCATCCGATGCTGCCGGTGATCATCATGACCGCGCATTCGGATCTGGACGCCGCCGTCAGCGCCTATCAGCAAGGGGCCTTCGACTACCTGCCGAAGCCGTTCGACATCGACGAAGCGGTGGCGCTGGTCGAGCGCGCCATCAGCCATTATCAGGAGCAGCAGCAGCCGGTGCGCAACCAGCCGGCCAGCGATCCGGCGGCGGACATCATCGGCGAAGCGCCGGCGATGCAGGACGTGTTTCGCATCATCGGCCGGCTGTCGCGTTCGTCGATCAGCGTACTGATCAACGGCGAATCCGGCACCGGCAAGGAACTGGTGGCGCATGCGCTGCACCGCCACAGCCCGCGCGCCAAGTCGCCGTTCATCGCCCTGAACATGGCCGCCATCCCCAAGGATCTGATCGAGTCCGAGCTGTTCGGCCACGAGAAAGGCGCCTTCACCGGCGCTAACCAAATCCGTCAGGGTCGCTTTGAGCAGGCCGACGGCGGCACGCTGTTCCTCGACGAGATCGGCGACATGCCGCTCGACGTGCAGACGCGCCTGCTGCGGGTGCTGGCGGACGGCCAGTTCTACCGGGTCGGCGGCTATGCGCCGGTGAAGGTCGACGTGCGCATCATCGCCGCTACACACCAGAACCTGGAGCTGCGGGTACAGGAAGGCAAGTTCCGCGAGGATCTGTTCCACCGCCTGAACGTGATCCGCGTGCACCTGCCGCCGCTGCGCGAACGCCGTGAAGACATCCCACGGCTGGCGCGCCATTTCCTGCAGATCGCCGCCAAAGAGTTGGGCGTAGAGGCCAAGAACCTGCACCCGGAAACTGAAACCGCGCTGACCCGCCTGCCCTGGCCGGGCAACGTGCGCCAGTTGGAAAACACCTGCCGCTGGCTGACGGTGATGGCCGCCGGGCAGGAAGTGCTGATTCAGGATCTGCCGGGCGAGCTGTTCGAAACCGCGGCGCCGGAAAATCCCAGCCACAGTCTGCCGGACAGCTGGGCCACGCTGCTGGCCCAGTGGGCCGATCGCGCGCTGCGTTCCGGTCATCAAAACCTGCTGTCGGAAGCGCAGCCGGAGATGGAGCGCACGCTGCTCACCACCGCCCTGCGCCACACTCAGGGACACAAACAGGAAGCCGCGCGCCTGCTGGGCTGGGGGCGCAATACCCTGACCCGCAAGCTCAAAGAACTGGGCATGGAATAGGTGCCGGGATTGATGATAAAAAACGCAGCCCAGCGCACAAAAAAACGCCAACCTCAGACTTTACAGCCGGTGCGGGCGCAGTATGATCGTGTCGCACACTCTGGAGGTTGACGATGCTGGACTCATTCATCGTATTCATTTCTCAGGGCGCGGAGCTGGGCTCCGCCGCCAGCCACACCCCGCAGGCGGCGGTTGCCGCAGTGTTGTGCGCCGCGCTGATTAATTTCTTCAGTTAAAAAAACAGCCGCATCAGCGGCTGTTTTTTCATCCTCAGATCACCCGTGAGAACTGCTGGCTGCGCGCCTGTTGCCGCAGATAGCGATCGAAACACATACAGATATTGCGGATCAGCAAGCGCCCGCGCGGCGTAACGCGGATGCCCTGCTCGTCGCGCTCCACCAGCCCATCGCGTTCAAACGGCGCCAGCAGCTGCAGGTCTTCGGCGAAGTAAGCGGTGAAGTCGATGCCGTATTGCCGCTCGAGCGGCTGATAGGTCAACCGGAAGTTGCAGATCAGCGTTTTGATCAGATCGCGCCGCAGGCAATCGTCGTCCGTCAGCGCCAACCCTCGCCACAGCGCGTTGCCCTGCGCCTGTACGCTGTCATAGTAATGCTTCAGCTCTTTTTGGTTCTGCGCATAGCTGTCGCCAAGCATGCTGATGGCCGACACGCCCAGCCCCAGCAGATCGCTGTCGCCCTGGGTGGTGTAGCCCTGGAAGTTGCGGTGCAGCTTGCCTTCGCGCTGCGCGATCGCCAGTTCGTCGTCCGGGCGTGCAAAGTGATCCATGCCGATGAACTGATAGCCGGCGTCGGTCAGGAAAGCGATGCTCTGTTGCAGGATATCCAGCTTCTGCTGCGCACCGGGCAGATCGGCGTCTTTGATTTTACGCTGGGCAGCGAACAGGTTCGGCATATGCGCGTAGTTGAATACGCTGAGGCGATCGGGATTTAGCTCCGCCACGCGCTGCAGCGTGAAAGCGAAGCTTTCCGGCGTCTGTTTCGGCAAGCCGTAGATCAGATCGATATTGGTCGAGCGGAAGCCCAGCGCTTTGGCCCGCTCGATCAGGGCGAAAATGAAGGCTTCATCCTGCTCGCGGTTGACCAGCTGCTGCACCTGCTTGTTGAAATCCTGCACCCCCATGCTCAGGCGGTTAAAGCCTTCGGCACGTAAATGATCGAGCACATCCAGCTCTATCTCACGCGGATCGACCTCGATCGACATCTCCGCATCGGGCAGAAAATCAAAATGTTCACGCAGCAGCGCCACCAGCCGGCTGATTTGCGCTTTATCCAGGTAGGTTGGCGTACCGCCGCCCCAGTGCATCTGGCCAACCTTGCGGCCGGCAAACAGCGGCGCGCGGCCGGCGATCTCTTGCGCCAGGACGTTCAGGTATTCGTCGGCCTTGTGCGTCTGACGCGTCACCAGCTTGTTGCAGCCGCAGAAGTAGCACAGCTTGTGGCAGAAAGGGATATGCACGTACAGCGACAGCGGCCGCTCAGGGTAGCGCGCAGCGGCGCGTTGAAACGCCGCTTCGTCGTAGCTCTGGTTAAACTCCAGCGCCGTGGGGTATGAGGTATAACGCGGCCCTGAGTAGTTATATTTTTGGATCAGGGCCAAATCCCAGACAATCGTCTGCTCTGACATGCTCACTCCTTCCGATATCTTTTTCTACCGGGCCGGGAGAGGGGCGGTTGTCTGCGCTGTCTGGCCACGGAAGCGCTGCGAAAACGCGCTTTGCGCTTAGACAGCCGCCATAGTTTACCGAATAACCACAGCAGATAACACATCAAGAGTAGGGCTATTGTCGGGATTAGCCACATGGCGCGTTAAAAGGCGTCTTTCGGGTTGCCGCCTTTCAGCAGCTTCAGAATATCTTCCTGCTTCTCTTCTTCTTCGTCTTCGTCGTCGTCGCCCAGCTCGATGCCCAGCACGTCCATCAGCACATCGATGCGATCCAGCGTCTTGTCGACATACGCCTGCTCTTGCGCATTCAGCGTTTCGCCGTCGTCGATGCGATCCAGCAACTCGTTCAGACGTTCGTCATTTTCCAGCTTCGCCAGTTCTTCTTCCGGCGACAGGCGCGGTTTCGCTTCGGCCTTTGGCTTCGGCTGCGGTTTGGCCTTCACTTTGGTCTCGTCGATCACCAGCGCAACCGGCACCTTACTACCGATACGCGGATCTTTGGCTTCAGACGCCGATTTGTTTTTCTGGCTGCCGGACTCGACCTGGGTGCGCGAACCGGAAGCGTGGCCGCGGCGCTTTTTCAGGCGTTTGCGCTCGCGCGCTTCCTGATCGAGCTCCATACGGCTTTTCTTTTTCGTTTTTGACTTCGCCGCGCTGCCGCGAGGTGCTTTTGATGGCTGGTTCATAGCGTGTGCTCTTAGGTATGTAGATTCAGTATAGAATTGCGGCGGAATCTAGCAGAAAGCGGGCAAAGAAAAAAGGCGGCAGGTTAAACCTGCCGCCTATTTCGCACCTTCTTGCGAAGGGTATTCCTGTTACGCGCTCCTTGCGTACATGCAACATCCCGGTTTTTCCCTCTGCTATAACCGCATTCCCTGCCACTACGTCCTTCATCCTGAAAGAAAAATCGTCCATGGCGCAATCCATTCGCATCCGCCCTTCCCGAGCGAGCTTCCTGCGGGCATCCAAACTGCCGATACTTCACCATCCGATGTGCCTGTCGCCTATTCCGGTGCGAAACAGTCACTTCCTTTTGCGTTCATCCTGGCACTCATTGCACGCCCTGTGCATTCCCTGAGATTTGTCATCCTTCCCGGATGTTCCTTAATCCTGCGCAACCCTGCGTTAACGAGTACTTTACGTTATTGTTGCGAAGGCTCAAGGTACCTGACGCCGTTTTGGGCGACATTTCCACATAACGAAAAAACAACGCATTGTTTTTAAAATAAAAACAGAAATATCACTTTCGAATAAAGCGACATTACCCGCGATTCGAATGGCAAATGTCTCACAACGCACGCTTGGCATAACTGCCGCTTTATCGCGTCCCGCCGCTTAAAAACGGAGAAACACGCCATTTTTACCGCTGATGCAGTTATAATCGCCAACCAGTTAGCCATCCTCACGGAGACGAAAAATTTTGACCAGCAAGAACTACAACTACCATGTGACCCATTTCGTCACCAGCGCACCCGATATTCGCCATCTGCCGGGGGATGCAGGAATTGAAGTCGCCTTTGCCGGCCGTTCCAATGCCGGTAAATCCAGCGCACTGAATACCCTCACCAACCAAAAAAGCCTGGCGCGCACCAGTAAGACGCCAGGGCGCACCCAGCTGATCAACCTGTTCGAAGTGGAAGACGGCATCCGCCTGGTCGACCTGCCAGGTTACGGCTATGCCGAAGTGCCGGAAGAGATGAAACGCAAATGGCAACGCGCGTTGGGCGAATACCTGCAGATGCGCAACAGCCTGAAAGGCCTGGTGGTGCTGATGGATATTCGCCACCCGCTTAAAGATCTCGACCAGCAGATGATCCAGTGGGCGGTCGACGTCGGTACGCCGGTGCTGGTGCTGCTGACCAAGGCCGACAAACTGGCCTCCGGCGCACGCAAGGCGCAGCTCAATATGGTGCGTGAAGCGGTGCTGCCGTTTATGGGAGATATCCAGGTTGAAGCCTTCTCGTCGCTGAAGAAGATCGGCGTCGACAAGCTGCGCCAGAAGCTGGACACCTGGTTCAACGAGATCCCGCCGGAAGTGCTGCCGGAAGACGAAGCCGGCGAATAAGCTCGAGCCGAACGCTTAGGCCGATGCCTCACCGCATCGGCTTTTTTATGCCCGAAGATCGGCCGTAGGCGGGATTTTTCGTTATCTAATTACAGTTTTGAAATAAAGCCATCATAAAAACTTATCGACAAAACGGGCTTATCTCAGCGGATGACGCGAATTAAGGGGGCGGAAACTGACATGAAAAGCGGGGCGTGGTGATAGGAAAAACGTATGGTTTGCTGCTGTTTTTACAATAAAAAACGCCCCAGTCAATACTGACTGGGGCGGCTAAATATTCAGCCAAATCCGATTACGTGAAGTAAAAGGTCTGAAAGATAGAACATCTTACCTCTGTACCCTACACCTGTAACTCTACATCATTTTTTCGCAGGGAAAAAGAATTTTTTGTAGTTTACTTACACAATTTGAGACACAAGAACGGCGAAGTTGAGGAAACAATCGCCGCATCTTGTAGCTTAATTACGAAAAGTGCTTAGCTTCTCGCCAGTTAGCGCATCCGGCGATCAGTGCGCTTCATCCCAGTTCATGCCGACGCCCACATCAACCTTCAGCGGCACCGCCAGCGTCATGCTGCCTTCCATCAGTTGGCGGATGCGTTGGCTGGCTTCGTCGATCACCGACTCATGCACCTCAAACACCAATTCATCGTGCACCTGCATAATCGCGCGCACCAACGGCTTCTCCTCCCCTTGCAGCCAGGCGTCGACCTCGATCATCGCACGCTTGATGATATCGGCCGCGGTGCCCTGCATCGGGGCGTTGATGGCGGCGCGTTCGGCCGCCTTGCGGCGCATGCCGTTGCTGGAGCGTACGTCCGGCAGGTACAGGCGGCGCCCGTCCAGCGTGCTGACGTAGCCCTGTTCGGAGGCCTGCTGGCGAGTGCGCTCCATATAGTCCAGCACGCCCGGGTAACGCTCGAAGTAGAGATCCATATAGCGTTGGGCTTCCCCACGCGGGATCCCCAACTGGCGTGCCAGGCCGAAGGCGCTCATGCCGTAAATCAGGCCGAAGTTAATCGCTTTGGCGCTGCGGCGCTGCTCGCTGGTCACTTTATCCAACGGCACGCCGAACACTTCCGACGCCGTGGCACGGTGGATGTCTTTCCCTTCGGCGAAGGCCTTCAGCAGCCCTTCATCCTGTGACAGATGCGCCATGATGCGCAACTCGATCTGCGAGTAGTCGGCGGCGACGATGCGGTAGCCTTCCGGCGCGATAAAGGCCTGGCGAATACGCCGCCCTTCTTCGTTGCGCACCGGGATGTTCTGCAGGTTCGGATCGCTCGAGGAGAGACGACCGGTGGCAGTCACCGCCTGATGGTATGAGGTATGCACCCGGCCGCTGACCGGATTGATCATCAGCGGCAGCTTGTCAGTGTAGGTGGTTTTCAGCTTCGCCAAGCCGCGGTATTCCAGAATCACCTTCGGCAGCGGGTAGTCCAGCGCCAGTTCGGCCAGTACTTCTTCGTTGGTAGAAGGCGCCCCGCCCGGGGTTTTCTTCAGCACCGGCAGCTTTTGTTTTTCGTACAGGATCGCCTGCAGCTGCTTGGTCGACGCCAGGTTGAACGGCTCTTCCGCCAGCTCATGGGCCTGCACTTCCAGCTCAGCCAGACGCTTGGCCAGCTCCTGGGAGTGGGCCGACAAAATGGCCGGATCGATCAGCACCCCGGTGCGTTCGATATGCGACAGTACCGGCAACAGCGGCATTTCAATCTCATTGAATACCGTCAGCAGTTCCGCGCTTTGCTTCAGCTGCGGCCACATCGCCAGGTGCAGCTGCAGCGTGACATCGGCGTCTTCGGCGGCGTAAGGTGCCGCCTGCTCCAGCGCGATCTGGTTGAACGTCAGCTGGTTTTTGCCCTTGCCGGCGATTTCTTCGAAGGTGATGGTTTTATGGCCAAGATAACGGTCGGCCAGGCTGTCCATATCATGGCGGCCGCCGACGCTGTCCAGCACATAGGACTCCAGCATGGTGTCATAGGCAATGCCGCGCATCTCGATGCCGTAGCGCGCCAGCAGGCTCATGTCGAACTTCAGGTTTTGCCCGACTTTCAGCGCCTTCTCGTCTTCCAGCAGCGGCTTAAGCGCTTCCAGCACGTAGGCGCGATCCAGCTGAGGCGGCGCATCCAGATAATCGTGCGCCACCGGCAAGTAAGCCGCTTCGCCCGGTGCGATCGCGAAGGACAGGCCGATCAGGTTGGCGGTCAGGGTATCCAGCCCGTCGGTTTCAGTATCGAAGGCAAATACCTCGGCCTTTTTCAGCCGCGTCAGCCAGTCGGTAAAGGTCGCTTCATCCAGGATAGTGACATAACCGTCCTGAGAAAGCTTGGCCTCCGCCAGCGCTTTCGGCGCTTCCGCGGCGACGGCCGCTTTGGCGACGCCGGCAGCTTTCGCGCCCGCGCCTTTCTTGTTTTCCAGCCATACGCCGGCTTCCACGTCCGCCAGCCAGCGTTTGAACTCGTACTGTTTGAACAGCTGTTGCAGCGTATCGACATCCGGCTCGGACACCGTCAGCTCAGCGCAGGTCAGATCCAGCTCGACGTCGGTTTTGATCGTCGCCAGCTTATAGGAGAGGTACGCGACCTCTTTGTTCTGCTCCAACTTGGCCGCCATGGTTTTGGCGCCGCGGAAGCTCAGCGTGGCGATGCTCTCCAGATTGCCGTACAGCGCATCCAGCCCGCCGATGCCCTGCAGCAACGCCTGGGCGGTTTTCTCGCCCACGCCCGGCACGCCGGGAATGTTGTCCGATGAATCGCCCATCAGCGCCAGGAAGTCGATGATCAGTTCCGGCGGAATACCGTACTTGTCGCACACTTCCTGCGGGCCGAGGATCGTGTTGTTCATGGTGTTGATCAGGGTAACGTTCGGCGTCACCAGCTGCGCCATGTCTTTGTCGCCGGTGCTGATCAGCACCGCATGGCCGGCCTTCTCGGCCTCCAGCGCCAGCGTACCGATAACGTCGTCCGCCTCAACGCCGGGCGTCACCAGCAGCGGCAGGCCCATCGCCTTGACCATGTTGTGCAGCGGCTCGATCTGCGCACGCAGATCGTCCGGCATCGGCGGCCGGTGCGACTTGTATTCAGCGAACAGCTCGTCGCGGAAGGTCTTCCCTTTGGCATCAAACACCACGGCAACGTGGCTCGGTTGATACTGCAGCAGCAGGCTGCGCAGCATATTCAGCACGCCGTACATCGCGCCGGTCGGCTCACCCGCCGAGTTGGTCAGCGGCGGGAAGGCATGGTAAGCGCGGTAGAGGTAGGAGGAACCGTCAACCAGGATTAGTGGGTTTTCTGCAATCTGGGCCATAGCGTTTCTTTATCGTGATCGGACATAGGGGTAAGCATGCCATAGCTGGCCGCCGGAGACGAACCTTAGCGTGCATTGCGGACGAAAATGATGTGATTGTGCGCGAGGATCCGCAAGATCTTACCTGTGGATAACTTTGTGCATAGAAAAGAGAACGAATTATAACGCTGCGATTATCGTTATAACGGCGAATAAAATTCCTATTTAAATCACCGCGTTAAAAGAACGAATTCCGGCGACGCTTTATTACTGACATTTATTGAATTTGTGGATATAACTTTCGCCGGATTTTAATCGCACTATTAATCAAATTCGGCGCCTCAATTACCATAGCACAAGCTGGACAAGTTGCACGAAAACTCAGCAAATGGTTATCCATCGAGACGAAAAACAGTGATTTTTAGCGGCGCTTTAACCCGACGATTTCTGTTAAAATATTTTTTTGTTCATGCGCTTTGGCATGCAACGATGTACCCAACAACCGTCAGCCCATAACCATGCCAAGATTGTTAACGCCTGTTATCTTTATCATTTCCGTCATACTCACCATTCTGGTAACGGTGTTGTGTTCCATTCCCATCACGCTGGCCGGCATCGTGAAACTCCTGGTGCCCATTCCTGCCGTCTGGCGGTATATCTCGGCTTTCGCCGATTTCATGATGTGGTGTTGGTGTCAGGGGCTGGCGCTGTTATTGCGCATTAACGGGCAATTGCGTTGGGATATTGAAGGGCTGGAAGGCCTGGATCGTAAAAACTGGTATCTGCTGATCAGCAACCACGAAAGTTGGTCGGACATTGTCGTGCTGTGCGTGCTGTTCAGAAATCATATTCCGATGAATAAGTATTTCCTCAAGCAGCAGCTCGCCTGGGTGCCTTTTGTCGGCCTGGCCTGCTGGGCGCTGGATATGCCGTTCATGAAGCGTTATTCCCGCGCCTATTTGCTCAAGCATCCGGAGAAACGCGGCAAGGATATCGAAACCACACGCCGTTCCTGCGAAAAGTTCCGTCAGCGTCCAACCACTATCGTCAATTTCGTCGAGGGTTCGCGCTTCACCGAAGCCAAGAAAATTAAAAGCAATTCGCCGTATCGCAATTTACTGGCGCCCAAAGCCGCCGGCATCGCGTTTACGCTCAGCGCGTTGGGCAATCAGTTCGACAAAGTGTTGAACGTAACTCTGCTCTATCCGGAAAATAACCAACGGCCTTTTATGGATATGCTGTGTGGGCGGCTGACGCGTATCGTGGTGAGAATAGAGACGCTGCCGATCGATGAAACCCTGCATGGAGACTACTTCAACGACAAGCAGTTCAAGCGGCGCTTCCAGCTGTGGCTGAATACGCTGTGGCAGGAAAAAGATCGGTTGCTGGATAAATTGAAACGGCAATATGGATAAAAAAACGCCGGCGATGCCGGCGTTTTCGCATTGGGTCTGGCTTATTTCTGCTGGCTGAGGAATTTAACCACGTCGGCGAACTGCTTCACGTAAGCGTCCATCGAGCTGGTGTCCAGGCCATCGTTCTTAACCATATATTTGCCGTTCACGAATACCGCCGGCACGCCGCGCAGCTGCAGATCTTCTGCGGCTTTCTCCTGTTGAACCACCAGGGATTTCACCACGAAGCTGTTCCAGGCCGCATCATAATCTGCTGCGGTCACGCCCGCTTTCACGAAGACATTGCGGATATCGTCCGGCGTTTGCACGGTTTGGGTTTTCTGCACCGCTTCAAACATCAGCGGGCTCACCTTGTCTTCCACGCCCAGCGCCATCGCCACCGCCCATGCCTGAGTCAGCTGTTTGCCCAACGGCCCCAGGAATTCAACGTGGTACTTGGTCATTTTGGTGCCGGCAGGCAGCGCTTTCTTTACGTTCTCAGACACATGATAGACCTGCTCGAACTGGTAGCAGTGCGGGCAGTAGAAGGAGAAGAACTCCAACACCTGAGGCTCGCCGGTCACCGGTTTGTCCAGGGTCACATACTGAGCGCCATCGCTAAACTGTGCAGCCGAGGCACTGAATGCCATCACCATGCCAACGAGCGCCAACCATATTTTTTTCATAAGACTAAACTCTCCATTGTGTTAAAGCTTCAATACATTGGCGTCAGCTGCAGAGGGGGCTCCTGCAACAGCTTAACCTGTTCGGTGAAGGCCGCAGTCTGAGACAACCAGAAATCAGACTCCACCATCCACGGAAAACTCTTAGGGAAGGCCGGATCCTGCCAACGACGGGCGACCCAGGCCAGGTAATACACCATGCGCATCGCGCGCAGCGGCTCGATCAACGCCAGCTCGCGCTGATCGAACTCGGCAAATTCACCGTACGCCTCCAGCAAGACGTCCAGCTGCATCAGTTGATCGCGACGCTCGCCGTGCAGCAGCATCCACAAATCCTGTACCGCGGGGCCGTTGCGCGCGTCATCAAGATCGACGAACAGCGGGCCATCGCGCCACAGAATATTGCCCGGATGGCAATCACCGTGCAAACGGCGCGGCTGCCAGTTCAGATGCCAGTGCGGCTTGATCGCCACAATCAGATTATCCGTCGCCTGCAGAAACGCGTCACGCTGCGCTGCCGGCAGTAGCGTGCAATTGGCCAGCGCCTGGCGCGGGGCGGTGAGGTACTCTTCAATCCCCATCGTCGGGCGCTCGGTAAACAAACGCTCACCGCCGACCTGATGGATGCGCCCCAGAAAACGACCGACCCATTCCAGCTGATCCAGATTGTCTATCTCATATTGCCGGCCCCCCACGCTGGGGAACAGGGCAAAGAAGAAGCCGCCGTGCGTATGCAGCGTGGTGCCTTGCAGCGCCAAGGGCGCCACCGCCGGGATCTCCGCGCCGGCCAAATCCAGAGCGAACTGATGCTCCTCACCGATTTGTGCGGCGCTCCAGCGCTCCGGGCGATAAAACTTCACCACGTAACGCCGGCGATCTTCGTCCATAAACTGATAGACGCGGTTCTCATAACTGTTCAACGCCGTCAGGCCGGAATCAACGCGCAGGCCAACCCCTTCTAGCGCGTCCATTATCAAATCGGGCGACAGAGTTTCGAAATTAAAAGCAGAGTTATTCATAACGTTCGTTTGATCGCTGACAGCACGGTGCCGGGAATGAGAAATAGTAGCATTAATGGCGCATTTCACGCGCTATGCTTTCTCGCACCGCACGAGGATCAGTCCTTGATAACGCCGCGAGCGCGCAACAACGCCGTTTTAAAATCTTCTTCGTAATCTTTCTTCAGGCCTGGGATCTGATCCGTGCCGGCGCTACCGCGCATTTTCAGATGGTAAATAAGAATGTCGTCGCTCAACTCGGACAGCTCACCCTGAAAACCCGCTTCCTTCGCCAGCTTTTGCAAAAATTGCATCAAATTGAGATCGGGATCTTCCTGCCAGGCCGGGTGCAGCAGCTCGATCAATTCGTTTACGCGATGCGTTTTCATCTCAATATCGTCCAATAGCATGAATAAACTCACAAAGTAACAGGCTTACCCACGCAGTGAAAGAACCGGCTTGTCAATAAAGGTAAATCCTGATGTCACGCCGGCTTTAGCGCTACAATCAGCGCATCGACAAGGCGGGATAAACGAAATGCATAAAGAAATCAGCGGCGTAATTTTGGCCGGCGGGCGGGCCACGCGTATGGGTGGCGAGGACAAAGGCCTGGTGTCGATTGGCGGTGTCGCGCTCTATCAACAGGTACTCGCCAGGTTACGGCCGCAGGTGGCTTCCATCGCCATCAGCGCCAACCGCAATCAGGCACGTTATCAAGCGAGCGGTTTGCCGGTGATTGGCGATCTGACGTCCGATTTCGCTGGGCCGTTGGCCGGGATGCTCGCCGGGCTCAAGCAGGCTCCCAGCGAATGGGTGGTTTTCGTCCCTTGTGATGTCCCTGACTTTCCCGCCAACTTAGTCGCGCAGTTATGGCGACAAAAAAACGCGGCGCTGGCAGCCTTTGCCAGTGATGGCGAGCGAGATCACCCTACGCTGGCGTTATTGCATACCCAACTAGCGCCGCAGCTGGCCGACTACCTGGCGCGCGGTGAACGCAAGCTGATGCTGTTCTTGCATCAGATCGGCGCGCAACGCGTGGTGTTCAGCGGGCAACAAGCGGCATTTCATAACCTGAATACACCGGAAGATTGCCTGAACTGGCAGCAAGCACGGGAGCTAAAAAAATGAATCGTTTATTGCCCCCCTTACTGGCCATCGGCGCCTACAGCGGAACGGGGAAAACTACCCTGCTCAAACAGCTGATCCCACTGCTGAAACAACGCCAGGTGAGGATTGGACTGATCAAGCATACGCATCACGACATGGATGTAGATACGCCGGGTAAAGACAGCTATGAGTTGCGTAAAGCGGGCGCAGACCAAACGCTGGTCGCCAGCGATCGGCGTTGGGCATTAATGACCGAAACGCCGGAGCAACAACCGTTGGATCTGCATTACCTGGCTGGGCGCTTTGACGCCGATAAGGTCGATTTGATCCTGGTGGAAGGGTTCAAACATGAGCCGGTCAGCAAGATCCTGCTTTATCGCGCTGAGATCGGCAGAGCGTTGGAAGATATGCTGGATCAGTTTGTTATAGCGGTAGCCAGCGACCGACCGTTATCCATCACGGCTAAGCAGCTGGATCTCAATCAGCCGGAAAGCATCGCCGACTTTATAGTCGAGTGGTTGAAAGGCGCAGCGTAGCTGCGCTTTTTTGTTTTTTACGCATAGCAAAAAGCCCTGAACGTCAGTTCAGGGCTTTCGGCTTTGTTTGATGCCTGGCAGTGTCCTACTCTCGCATGGGGAGACCCCACACTACCATCGGCGCTACGGCGTTTCACTTCTGAGTTCGGCATGGGGTCAGGTGGGACCACCGCGCTATTGCCGCCAGGCAAATTCTGTTTTATTCCAACCGCTTCACTCTCGTGTCGCCATCAGAACCAATCTCGGAACTTCGCTGAAAATTATTCGTATCATCCTGATACTCACCCCTTCGGGGCCAACGCTCCGCGTTGTTCAAAATCGTTCCCGACGATTTTGTCTCTCTAAAAACACCTTCGGTGTTGTAAGGTTAAGCCTCACGGATCATTAGTACTGGTTAGCTCAATGCATCGCTGCACTTACACACCCAGCCTATCAACGTCTTAGTCTTAAACGTTCCTTCAGGGGCCTTAAAGGTCCAGGGAAGACTCATCTTGAGGCAAGTTTCGCGCTTAGATGCTTTCAGCGCTTATCTTTTCCGCACTTAGCTACCGGGCAATGCCATTGGCATGACAACCCGAACACCAGTGGTGCGTTCACTCCGGTCCTCTCGTACTAGGAGCAACCCCTCTCAATCTTCCAACGCCCACGGCAGATAGGGACCGAACTGTCTCACGACGTTCTAAACCCAGCTCGCGTACCACTTTAAATGGCGAACAGCCATACCCTTGGGACCTACTTCAGCCCCAGGATGTGATGAGCCGACATCGAGGTGCCAAACACCGCCGTCGATATGAACTCTTGGGCGGTATCAGCCTGTTATCCCCGGAGTACCTTTTATCCGTTGAGCGATGGCCCTTCCATTCAGAACCACCGGATCACTAAGACCTACTTTCGTACCTGCTCGAGCCGTCACTCTCGCAGTCAAGCTAGCTTATGCCTTTGCACTAACCTCACGATGTCCGACCGTGATTAGCTAACCTTCGTGCTCCTCCGTTACTCTTTGGGAGGAGACCGCCCCAGTCAAACTACCCACCAGACACTGTCCTCACCCCAGATTATGGGGCAGAGTTAGAACATCAAACATTAAAGGGTGGTATTTCAAGGATGGCTCCACGCAGACTGGCGTCCACGCTTCAAAGCCTCCCACCTATCCTACACATCAAGGCTCAATGTTCAGTGTCAAGCTATAGTAAAGGTTCACGGGGTCTTTCCGTCTTGCCGCGGGTACACTGCATCTTCACAGCGAGTTCAATTTCACTGAGTCTCGGGTGGAGACAGCCTGGCCATCATTACGCCATTCGTGCAGGTCGGAACTTACCCGACAAGGAATTTCGCTACCTTAGGACCGTTATAGTTACGGCCGCCGTTTACTGGGGCTTCGATCAAGAGCTTCGCCTTGCGGCTGACCCCATCAATTAACCTTCCAGCACCGGGCAGGCGTCACACCGTATACGTCCACTTTCGTGTTTGCACAGTGCTGTGTTTTTATTAAACAGTTGCAGCCAGCTGGTATCTTCGACTGGCTTCAGCTCCATCCGCGAGGGACTTCACCTACATGCCAGCGTGCCTTCTCCCGAAGTTACGGCACCATTTTGCCTAGTTCCTTCACCCGAGTTCTCTCAAGCGCCTTGGTATTCTCTACCTGACCACCTGTGTCGGTTTGGGGTACGATTTAATGTTACCTGATGCTTAGAGGATTTTCCTGGAAGCAGGGCATCAACTACTTCTGCACCGTAGTGCATCGTCATCACGCCTCAGGGTTAGTATGCAACCGGATTTACCAGGTCACACCCCCTACACGCTTAAACCGGGACAACCGTCGCCCGGCTAGCCTAGCCTTCTCCGTCCCCCCTTCGCAGTAACACCAAGTACAGGAATATTAACCTGTTTCCCATCGACTACGCTTTTCAGCCTCGCCTTAGGGGTCGACTCACCCTGCCCCGATTAACGTTGGACAGGAACCCTTGGTCTTCCGGCGAGCGGGCTTTTCACCCGCTTTATCGTTACTTATGTCAGCATTCGCACTTCTGATACCTCCAGCAACCCTCACAGGCCACCTTCAACGGCTTACAGAACGCTCCCCTACCCAACAACGCATAAGCGTCGCTGCCGCAGCTTCGGTGCATGGTTTAGCCCCGTTACATCTTCCGCGCAGGCCGACTCGACCAGTGAGCTATTACGCTTTCTTTAAATGATGGCTGCTTCTAAGCCAACATCCTGGCTGTCTATGCCTTCCCACATCGTTTCCCACTTAACCATGACTTTGGGACCTTAGCTGGCGGTCTGGGTTGTTTCCCTCTTCACGACGGACGTTAGCACCCGCCGTGTGTCTCCCGTGATAACATTCTTCGGTATTCGGAGTTTGCATCGGTTTGGTAAGCCGGGATGGCCCCCTAGCCGAAACAGTGCTCTACCCCCGAAGATGAGTTCACGAGGCGCTACCTAAATAGCTTTCGGGGAGAACCAGCTATCTCCCGGTTTGATTGGCCTTTCACCCCCAGCCACAAGTCATCCGCTAATTTTTCAACATTAGTCGGTTCGGTCCTCCAGTTAGTGTTACCCAACCTTCAACCTGCCCATGGCTAGATCACCGGGTTTCGGGTCTATACCTTGCAACTATTCGCCCAGTTAAGACTCGGTTTCCCTACGGCTCCCCTATACGGTTAACCTTGCTACAAAATATAAGTCGCTGACCCATTATACAAAAGGTACGCAGTCACACCACGAAGGTGCTCCCACTGCTTGTACGTACACGGTTTCAGGTTCTATTTCACTCCCCTCGCCGGGGTTCTTTTCGCCTTTCCCTCACGGTACTGGTTCACTATCGGTCAGTCAGGAGTATTTAGCCTTGGAGGATGGTCCCCCCATATTCAGACAGGATGTCACGTGTCCCGCCCTACTCATCGAACTCACGACCTGTGCATTTTAGTGTACGGGGCTATCACCCTTTGCTGCGCGACTTTCCAGACGCTTCCACTAACACACAAGCCGATTCAGGTTCTGGGCTCCTCCCCGTTCGCTCGCCGCTACTGGGGGAATCTCGGTTGATTTCTTTTCCTCGGGGTACTTAGATGTTTCAGTTCCCCCGGTTCGCCTCATGCCACTATGTATTCATGACATGATAGTGTGTCGAAACACACTGGGTTTCCCCATTCGGGTATCGCCGGTTGTAACGGTTCATATCACCTTACCGACGCTTTTCGCAGATTAGCACGCCCTTCATCGCCTCTGACTGCCTAGGCATCCACCGTGTACGCTTAGTCACTTAACCTCACAACCCGAAGATGTTTCCATCGTTCGTGCTGCAAACATTTGAGAGACTCTATGACAGGTTACTCTTCATCCCAATACATCTACGGAGGGATAAATTTCAGCCGTCATGTTTCAATTTTCAGCTTGTTCCAGATTGTTAAAGAGCAAAATACTTCGCAGCATACTGTCGCCAATATACTCTGAAGTATTGAAATACCGGACTATATGGTGGAGCTAAGCGGGATCGAACCGCTGACCTCCTGCGTGCAAGGCAGGCGCTCTCCCAGCTGAGCTATAGCCCCATACAGTCACGTGCAGTACCTTTTCCACTTCTGAGAAGTGGTAGGCCTGAGTGGACTTGAACCACCGACCTCACCCTTATCAGGGGTGCGCTCTAACCACCTGAGCTACAAGCCTATAAAGGTATTTCTGCTCGTTACTTTCTATCAGACAATCTGTGTGAGCACGCCACTCGAACTAATATCTTTAGGTAAGGAGGTGATCCAACCGCAGGTTCCCCTACGGTTACCTTGTTACGACTTCACCCCAGTCATGAATCACAAAGTGGTAAGCGCCCTCCCGAAGGTTAAGCTACCTACTTCTTTTGCAACCCACTCCCATGGTGTGACGGGCGGTGTGTACAAGGTTTTTGCATCCGAAGATGCTGGATATCGTCTTGTGGAGTGCCCACACAGATTGTCTGATAAATTGTTAAAGAGCAGTGAGTTAGGCGCTTTCGCTTACTAACTCGAGGTGGCGTATATTACGCTTTTCACCCGGAGAGTCAAGCGTTTATTTCGCTTTTCTCTCGCTGACCCGGCGGCTTGTCAGTCGTTGTTCCCGGTCAGTGGAGGCGCATTATAGGGAGTTCTCGGCGGGCCGCAACCCCTAATTGCAAAAAACTTTTCAAGCGCGGTTTTTTTCGGCAAAAGGGCGAAAAAGCGGCGAATTAATGTCACTTTTTCAGGCAAACAGCCGTAAAAGCTGGCGTTCACTGGAGTAAAATAGAATTAACGATGTCAGTAAGGACCCGCAGCCATGCCATTAAATGCGCAACAACAGGCCGCCCAACGCAATCTTTCTTATCTGCTTGCAGAGAAACTCGGCCAACAAATTCTGGCGGGCGATTATCAGGCCGGCAGCATCCTGCCTGGTGAAATGGAACTGGGCGAGCAATTCGGCGTCAGCCGCACTGCGGTGCGCGAAGCGGTAAAGATGTTAGCCGCCAAAGGCATGTTATTGCCGCGCCCGCGGATCGGCACCCGCGTAATGCCGCAAAGCCAATGGAACTTTCTCGATCAGGATTTACTGACCTGGTGGATGACGAGGGAAAACTTCGATCAGGTGATGCAACACTTTCTTATCTTGCGCACCTCGCTGGAGCCGCAGGCCTGCGCATTGGCGGCGAGCCACGCCAGCCCGCAGCAAACCAAGCTGCTGGCGGAACTGATGGCGGAAATGCGCGCGCTGCATACCCAGTTTGACCGCGAACGCTGGATCCTGGTCGATACCCAATTCCACCAGCTTATCTACGAGGCCAGCGGCAACCCGTTCCTGACCTCGTTCGCCAACCTGTTCAGTTCGGTGTACCAAAGCTACTTCCGCGCCATCACCGGCAATGAAGTGATCAAGCTGCGCCATCATCAGGCCATCGTCGATGCAATACTCGCCGGGGACAGCGCCGGCGCGCTTGTCGCCTGCCAGGTGCTGCTGAAAGAGAAAGACTAGACACGCTCCCCGCTTATATATAGAAGAAAGAGACGAGGGACAGACGACCATTTAACCAGGACCGACCATGACTCAATCCGCGCGCAGTATGGCAGGACTACCGTGGATCGCCGCAATGGCGTTCTTTATGCAGGCGCTGGACGCCACCATCCTCAACACGGCGCTGCCGGCGATCGCCCAAAGCCTGGGGCGTTCGCCGCTGGCGATGCAATCGGCCGTCATCAGCTACACGCTGACGGTGGCGATGCTGATCCCGGTCAGCGGCTGGCTGGCGGACCGCTTCGGCACCCGGCGCGTGTTCATCTTCGCCGTCACGTTATTCACCCTCGGCTCGCTGCTGTGCGCGCTGTCCCCCACGCTGAGCGCGCTGGTTGCCTCTCGCGTACTGCAAGGCATCGGCGGCGCGATGATGATGCCGGTCGCACGGCTGGCGCTGCTGCGCGCCTACCCACGCAGCGAACTGCTGCCGGTGCTGAACTTCGTCACCATGCCTGGCCTGGTCGGGCCGATTCTGGGGCCGCTGCTGGGCGGCTGGCTGGTGACCTACGCCACCTGGCATTGGATTTTCCTGATCAATATCCCGATCGGCCTGCTCGGCATCTTCTATGCGCGCAAATACATGCCGGACTTCACCACGCCCAAACGCCGCTTCGATTTTCTTGGTTTTATGCTGTTCGGCCTGAGCCTGGTGCTGATCTCCACCGGGCTGGAACTGTTTGGCGAGCGGGTACTGGCGAGCTACGTTTCGCTGGGTATTCTGCTCAGCGGTTTCGTGATGCTGTTCGGCTACATCGCGCACGCCCGCCGTCATCCTCAGCCGCTGATCGGTCTCGACCTGTTCAAAACCCGTACCTTCTCGGTCGGCATCGCCGGCAACGTCGCTTCCAGGTTGGGCACCGGCTGCGTGCCGTTTTTAATGCCGCTCATGCTGCAGGTAGGCTTCGGCTACACGGCGATCGTCGCCGGCTGCATGATGGCGCCGACTGCCATCGGTTCGCTGATGGCAAAATCCACCGTCACTCAGGTGCTGCGCTGGTTCGGCTACCGTAAAACGCTGGTCGGCATCACCGTTATTATCGGGGTGCTGATCGCCCAGTTCGCCCTGCAAAGCCCGGGTATGCCGCTGTGGCTGATGATCCTGCCGCTGTTCGTGCTGGGCATGGCGATGTCCACCCAGTTCACCGCCATGAACACCATCAGCCTGGCGGATTTGAACGACGCCAACGCCAGCGCCGGCAACAGCGTCCTGGCGGTCACCCAGCAGCTGTCCATCAGCTTCGGCGTGGCAATCAGCGCGGCGGTGCTGCGTTTTTACGAATCCCTGTCGTTAGGCACCATGATTGACCACTTCCACTACACCTTTATCACCATGGGGATCGTCACCGTGGCGTCGGCGCTGGTATTTATGTTGCTAAGAAGGAAGGATGGCCGCAATTTGATCAGCGGCCAGGAAAGCAAGAAAGAAGCGAAGGCGGCGAGTTAACGGCGGCCCACCGAGGCACGTTCCACCAGCTCGGGCGTCAGCACCAGCACCTGGGGCGCACGCTCCGGGTTCTGCAGGCGGTTGATCAGCGCATCGATCGCCAGTTCGCCCAGCGAATCCTTCGGTTGATGAATGGTGCTCAGCGGCGGCGCCAGATAACGCGCCAGCTCAATGTCATCGTAGCCCATCACCGCCATATCTTGCGGCACCGACAGTCCGGCCTGATACAGCGCCTGATAAACGCCTACCGCCACCGCGTCGTTGCCGGCAAACACCGCATGGGGCGGCTCGTCCAGCGCCAGCAGCTGGCGCATGGCGTTTACCCCGCCATCAAACTCAAAGTCGCAATGCACTTCATACCCTGGCGGAACCGGTAATCCGGCGCGCCGCATTGCGTTGCGATAGCCTTCCAGCCGGTGACGAGCGGTAGTTTTGTCCTGCGGACCGGCGATGCAGGCGATCTTGCGATAACCACGGGCGATCAGATGATCGGTCGCCATCTCGCCGCCCAGCAGCGAGTTATCCTGAATAATGTCGTTGGCGCCCTCGAACGGCGCCCAGTCCATCATCACGATCGGCAATGACGGGTAGCGGCTCAGGGCGTCCTGCGATGGCCGATGGTTTTCCGTGCACATCAGCAGCAAACCGTCGACGCGCTTTTGCAGCAGCGTCTCCATGCTGCGGTTCATGCGCGCGGCGTCTTCTTCGGTATTGCACAGGATCAGGCTGTAGCCGCGCTCATAGCAGCTGCGCTCCACGCCGCGTACCACTTCGGCATAAAACGGGTTGTTGCTGGCGGTCACCAACATGCCGATGGTACGCGTCTGATTGAGCTTCAGGCTGCGCGCCAGCGCAGAAGGCGCATAGTTCAGCTGTTCTACGGCCGCCATGACCTTGTCGCGCACGCTGTCGCTGACAAAGCGATTGTTGTTGACCACATGCGAAACGGTAGAGGTTGAAACGCCCGCCAGGCGGGCGACATCTTTCATGGTGGCCAAAGGATCACCCCTGTTGCTGCAAGAAGGCGTCGATCTCTTCACGCCAGGGCACTGAAGGCTGCGCACCGGGGCGGGTCACGGCGATCGCCGCCGCCGCATGGGCGAAACGCACCGCGTCGGCCATGATTCTACCTTCCAGCAGGGCGGTCACCAGCGCACCGTTAAAGGTATCGCCGGCGGCGATAGTGTCCACCGCCTGCACCTTGAAGCCGGGCACCAGTTTGCCGTTGCCGTTTTCGCTCAGCCACACGCCGCGGCTGCCGAGGGTGATGATCACCGTCGCGATGCCTTTATCGTGCAGCGCCTGCGCCGCGCGCGCCGCATCGGCGTCGTTGTCCACGGCGATGCCGGTCAGGCGCTGCGCTTCGGTTTCATTCGGGGTGATCATATCGATCATGCCCAGCAGCTCGTCCGGCAGCTCACGCGCCGGAGCCGGATTGAGGATCACCTGCGTTTGATGCTGCTTCGCCAGGCGGGCAGCGGCGATCACCGTCTCGAGCGGCGACTCCAGCTGCATCAGCAGAGCGTCGGCGTCGATCACTTTTTGTTGGTAGCGCGCCAGGTAATCCGGCGTCACCGCGGCGTTGGCGCCGGCATCGATGCCGATCACGTTCTCGCCCTCGGCGTTGACGAAGATCAGCGCCACGCCGGTAGTGCTGTCGGCGATGGCTTCAATCGGTTGGGTATCAATGCGATCGCTCGCCAGCTGCCGGCGGACACGTTCGCCGATATCGTCGGCGCCCACGCAGGCGATAAAGGCGATCTCCGCCCCGCTGCGCCCGGCCGCCACCGCCTGATTCGCGCCCTTGCCGCCAAACGCCACCTTATACTGCTTCCCGATCACCGTTTCGCCCGGATGGGGGAACTGTTCAATATTGAGGATATGGTCGGCATTGATGCTGCCCAGAACCACCAGCTTACCTGTTTCCATCGCATTGATTCCTGAATTGCGCGCCATCGTGAACGCCCCGTCCCGATGGCGCTGGTATGACTTACTGAGTGACCAGTTTCAAATCGACCGGAATGGTCGCCGGCACTTTTTCGCCTTTCAGCACTTTGTCGGCGGTTTCCACACCGATCACGCCGATCTGATCGGGGCGCTGCGCCACGGTCGCCGCCAGCTTGCCGCCTTCGACCGCTTTCACGCCGTCGGCGGTGCCGTCGAAGCCTACCACGATCACGTCGGTTTTACCGGCGGTTTGCAACGCGCGCAGCGCGCCCAGCGCCATCTCATCGTTCTGGGCGAACACCGCCTGCACATCCGGATGGGCGGTCAGCAGGTTCTGCATCACGTTCAGACCCTTGGTGCGGTCGAAATCGGCCGGCTGGCTGGCCAACAGTTTGAATTTATTCTGATCCAGCGACTGCTTGAAGCCTTCACCGCGTTCACGCGCGGCGGAGGTGCCGGCAATGCCTTCCAGCTGAATTACCTTGGCATCGGCGCCCACTTTCTTGGCGATGAAATCACCGGCCATTTTGCCGCCCACACGGTTGTCCGAAGCGATATGGCTCACCACGTCCCCCTTGCTCGCCACGCGGTCCAGCGTGATGACGGGGATTTTCGCCTGGTTGGCCATCTTGATGGCGTTGCCCACCGCATCGGAGTCGGTCGGGTTGATCAGCAGCAGCTTAGGCGCCCGCACCATCAGATCCTGCACGTTGGCCAGTTCTTTCGCCGGGTTGTTCTGGGAGTCCAGCACCACCAGGTTGTAACCCAGCTTGTTGGCCTCTTGCTGCGCGCCATCCTTCATCGAGACGAAGAACGGGTTGTTGAGGGTCGACACCACCAGCGCGATGGTGTCTTTGGCCATGGCATTGGCGCTCAGGGTGGCGCTCAGCGCGATGGCGGAGGCTAAGGTTGCCAGTTTTTTCATTTTCATCATCGTGATTCCTGTAGGGGGAGGTTACTTGTTGCTTTTGTTATCTACCAGAACCGCCAGCAGTATCACCACTGCCTTCACGATCATTTGGTAGTAGGAAGAAACACCCAGTAAATTCAGACCGTTGTTCAGGAAGCCAAGGATCAGCGCCCCAATCAGCGTGCCGACGATGCGGCCCTTGCCGCCGGCCAGGCTGGTGCCGCCCAGCACTACGGCGGCGATGGCGTCCAGCTCATAGCCGGTGCCGGCGGTCGGCTGCGCCGACGACAGGCGCGCCACTTCAATCACCCCAGCCAGCGCCGCTAACAGGCCGCACAGCGAGTAGACAATGATCTTCACTTTATCGACGCTGATGCCGGACAGGCGAGTCGCCGCCTCGTTGCCGCCCAGGGCATAAATATAACGGCCCAGGCGCGTATGGTGCAGCATATACCAGGCGGCGATGAACACGATCGCCATGATCCAGATCGGCGTAGGCACGCCCAGCGGACGGCCAATGCCGAACCAGCCGAAGGTGTCGGCCACGTCGGTGAAACCGGTGTTGACCGGGCTGCCGTTGGTGTACACCATGGTGACGCCGCGCAGCAGCAACATCATCACCAGCGTGGCGATAAAGGCCTGCACTTTGCCTTTGGCGACGATCACCCCGGTGCAGGCACCAACCGCAGCGCCCAGCGCCAATGCCGCCGCCACCGCCACCAGCGCGTTGACCTCAAAGCCGACAATCGACGCTGCCACCGCGCCGGTCAGCGCCAGCAGCGATCCCACCGACAGATCGATGCCGGACGTGAGGATCACCAGCGTCATCCCCACCGCCATGATGGCGTTTACCGAAGTCTGCTGCAGAATATTGAACAGGTTGTTCAGGGTGAAAAAATTCGGGCTCATGGAAGAGACCACGGCGATCAGCACCAGCAGAGCAATCAACGACTTCTGCTCTAACAGCCACTCTTTACTGAACCAGCGCTTAGCTGCGATAGTCTGGGAACTCATATCTGATTACTCCTGCTTTACGCCGTATTGCTTGCCGACGGCTGCCGCCATCAACGCTTCCTGGGTGGCCTGTTCAATCGGAAACTCGCCGCTGAGATGCCCTTCGTGCATCACCAGAATGCGATCGCTCATGCCCATCACCTCCGGCATTTCCGAAGACACCAGAATGATGCTCAGCCCTTCCTGCTTGAACTGGTTGATTAACTGATAAATCTCTTTTTTCGCCCCAACGTCGACGCCGCGCGTCGGCTCATCGAGGATCAGCACCTTCGGCCGGGTCATCAGGCCGCGGGCGATCGCCACTTTTTGCTGGTTGCCACCGGAAAGCAGACCTATAGGCTGCTCCATCGACGGCGTTTTGATATTGAACAGCCGGATGAAATCCCCCACCGCCTGCCGCTCGTCGGCCTGTTTCAGGCTGCCGTCGGCGCGGCTAAAGTAGCGCAGCGCGGTCAGCGACATGTTTTCCTTCACCGACATGCCCAGCACCAGGCCATCGCGCTTGCGGTCTTCCGAGATATAGACGATACCGTTCGCCAACCCGTCCTGCGGCGAATGGGTGACCACGTCGCGGCCGTCCAGGCTGACGGTGCCGGCCTTGCGCGGCGCGGCGCCGTATAGGATCTTCATCAATTCGGTGCGCCCGGCGCCCATCAGCCCAGCCACGCCGAGGATCTCGCCGCGGTACAGCGTAAAGCTGACGTCTTCAACGCCGGGGCCGGAAAGGTGGCTGACTTCCAGCCGCTTTTCCCCACGCGGCAAATCAAGACGCGGATATTGTTCTTCCAGCTTGCGGCCGACCATCATCTCTATCAGCGAATCTTCCTGCAGCTCGCTCACCGGCCGCTCGGCGATAAACTGCCCGTCGCGGAACACGGTCACGTCGTCGCAGATTTCAAAAATCTCTTTCAGGCGGTGCGATATATACACAATGCCGCGCCCTTCGGCCTTCAGCTCGTTGATCACCTTGAACAGCGAGGCGGTTTCGGTGTCGGTCAGCGCATCGGTTGGTTCGTCCATGATGATCACTTTCGATTCGAAGCTCAGCACCTTGGCGATCTCCACCATCTGCTGATCGCCGATCGACAGCTCGCCCACCAGCCGGTGGCTGCTGTAGCGCAGGTTGAGGCGCGCCAGCAAGCGATCGGCCTCGGCGTACATACGCTTCCAGTCAATGCGGCCGAAACGGTTGACGAATTCGCGGCCGAGGAAGATGTTTTCCGCAATCGTCAGCTGCGGGATCAGGTTCAGCTCCTGGTGGATAATGCCGATGCCCGCTTCCTGCGAATCCTTAGGCCCGTTGAACGCCACCTCTTTACCGAGAAAATACTGACTGCCGGCGTCTTTCTGATAGATGCCGGTCAGCACTTTCATCATGGTGGACTTCCCGGCGCCGTTTTCCCCCACCAGCGCCATCACCTTGCCGGGATAGACGCTGAGGGCGGCGCCGGAAAGCGCCTTCACGCCGGGAAAGGCTTTATCAATCCCTTTCAGTTGCAGTAAAGGTTGCATAAACGCCTCAGAATGTTACGCCGGCGCACAGGATCACGTTCGCGTAAGGCGAACACTCCCCGCTGCGGATCACCGCCCGGCTGTGCTCGGTTTGCGCTTTAAACGCCTGATGGCTGATATAACGCACATTGATGGTATTGCCCTGGCGTTGGCCCAACGCGCTCAGTTCAGCCAACAAGGTTTCATGGAGCTGCGGATTCTGTTTCACGATCTCTTCCGCCAGAATGGCGCTTTCTACCTGCATCTCTTGCGTGACCGCCGCGAACACCTGCATAAAGGTCGGCACACCCTGCGTCAGCGCCAGATCGATGCGCTGCGTCGCCGCCGGTATCGGCAGGCCCGCATCACACAGGGTGAGCTGATCGGTATGCCCCAGGCGGGCAATCACGGCAGACACGTCAGAATTCAGTAATACGCCTTTTTTCATCTTCTCACTCCGCTAGCGAAACGTTTCGCTCTTTGATGGGGAGTTTAAAAAAACGACAGGGGAAGGCAACCGGGACAATGCAGAAGTGTGATCGCTATCGAAACGTTTCGTTCACGCGCGGAGAAAGCGCAAACAAAAGGGGCTCAGCCATGCTGAGCCCCTGATCAGGTGGGTTAGATCTCGACCTGCGTGCCGAGCTCGATCACCCGGTTCGGCGGGATCTCAAACTGATCCGGCGCGCGCAGCGCATTGCGGCTCAGGGCGACGAACAGCTTGCCGCGCAGGTAGAGGTACCACGGCCGCTTGGTGAGGATCAGCGACTCATGGGACATGAAGAACGAGGTCTCCGACATGCGGCACGGCAACCCTTCCAGCCCGCAGCGGTGGAACACTTCCTCGACGTTCGGCGTTTCGCGCCAACCGTAGCTGGCCACCACCCGCCAGAAGGTCGGCGACAGCTGTTCGATGGTCACCCGGCGCACATTGTGCACGTAAGGCGCATCCTCGGTGCGCAGCGTCAGCAGCACCACGCGCTCATGCAGCACCTTGTTGTGTTTCAGGTTATGCAGCAGCGCAAAAGGAATGACGTTGGTGGCGCGCGACAGGAACACCGCGGTGCCCGGCACCCGCACCGGCGGCGACTTCTCCAGCGAAGCGATCATCGCCTCCAGCGAGTTGCCGTGTTCATGCAGGCGGCGCAGCAGCCGGAAGCGCTCGCTCTTCCAGGTGGTCATAATGATGAACATCACCAGCGCCAACGTCAGCGGCAACCAGCCGCCGGAGAACAGCTTCAGGGCGTTGGCGGAGAACATCGGCACGTCGATGATCAGCAAGATGGTCACGATGCCGATCGCCAGGAAGCGATTCCAGTGCCAGTTGTTGATCGCCACCGAGGTGACCAGAATGCTGGTCAGCACCATGGTGCCGGTGACCGCGATGCCGTATGCCGCCGCCAGGTTGCTGGAGTGCTCGAAGCCGATGATCACCAGCACCACCGAGATGTACAGCGTCCAGTTGATCACCGGAATGTAGATCTGGCCGGATTCCATTTCCGAGGTGTGAATGATGCGCATCGGCGACAGATAACCCAGGCGCACCGCCTGGCGAGTCAGCGAGAAGACGCCGGAAATCACCGCCTGCGAAGCGATCACCGTCGCCAGGGTCGCCAGAATCAGCAGCGGGATCAGCGCCCAGTCAGGCGCCAACAGGAAGAACGGGTTTTTGATCGCCTCCGGATTTTTCAGCAGCAGCGCGCCCTGGCCGAAATAGTTGAGCACCAGCGAAGGCAGCACCACGGTGAACCAGGCCAGGCGGATCGGGAACTTGCCGAAGTGCCCCATGTCGGCATACAGCGCCTCAACGCCGGTGATCGACAGCACCACCGCACCTAACGCAAAGAACGATACCTTCTTATATTCCATAAAGAAGTTGAGCGCCCATTTGGGGTTCAGCGCCTGCAGCACTTCCGGGTTCGATATGATGCTGCGCGCGCCCAGCACCGCCAACACGATGAACCACAGTAGCATCACCGGGGCGAACAGCTTGCCGACGCTGCCGGTGCCGTGCTTTTGAATGACGAACAGCAGCGTCAACACCAGAATGGAGAGCGGCACAATATAGGCGTCGAGCGCAGGGGCGGCGATTTCCAACCCTTCTATCGCCGACATCACCGATATCGCCGGGGTGATCACCACCTCACCATAGAAGAAGCTGCCGCCGATCAGGCCCAGTATCACCAGCACCGCCGTGGTGCGCGCCGAGGTATTGCGCCCGGCCAGCGACATCAGCGTCAGAATGCCGCCCTCGCCGGCGTTGTCCGCGCGCATCACATAGGTGAGATATTTGAGGGAAACGATCACGATCAGCATCCAGAAAATCAGCGACAGGAAGCCGAAAACCACGTCTGGACGCACGTCGAAGCCGTAATGGCCGGAGAAACACTCTCTCAGCGTATAAAGAGGACTGGTGCCGATATCGCCGTAAACCACGCCGATGGCCGCCAGGGTTACCGCCGATAAGGACTGTTTATGCTCTGCGCTCATAATTCGTTTCTTTATCAGAACATCCGTTAGCGATGCATCCGCATCAGGCAAAATACGGGCTCAAAGATCCGTCACGCCCACCAGAAAGCCGCACAGTATGCACCATTTATACCGCTTGCCTACCCTTATATCAGAGCCGAAAAATAAACAAAATGTGAACCGAATATCCGATTGAACTGAGAAAATTTTTACTAATCAACAAGCTATACCACTAAAAATAATGGTGGTTTATCATCGAATTATCGATCAAGATTGGCTAACTCTCGGACAATACGACGATTATATGACGCCATCATCCCTTCTGGCAGAACGAATTTCCCGCCTCAGCAGCGCGCTGGAGAGCGGTCTCTATGAGCGGCAAGAAGCGATCCGCCTGTGCCTGCTGGCGGCGCTGAGCGGCGAAAGCGTATTCCTGCTCGGCCCGCCCGGCATCGCCAAAAGCCTGATCGCGCGCCGGCTGAAGTTTGCCTTCCGCAACGCCCGCTCCTTTGAATACCTGATGACGCGCTTTTCCACGCCGGAAGAGGTCTTCGGCCCGCTCTCTATTCAGGCGCTGAAAGACGAAGGGCGCTACCAGCGCCTGACCGCCGGCTATTTGCCGGAAGCGGAGATCGTGTTTCTGGACGAAATCTGGAAGGCCGGCCCGGCGATCCTCAACACCCTGCTGACGGCGATCAACGAACGGCGCTTTCGCAACGGTAACAGCGAAGAGCCGATCCCGCTGCGCCTGCTGGTCACCGCCTCCAACGAACTGCCCGAAGCGGACAACAGCCTCGAAGCCCTGTATGACCGCATGTTGATCCGCCTGTGGCTGGACAAGGTGCAGGATAAGCAGAATTTCCGCTCGCTGCTGGTCAACCGCCAGAGCGAAAGCCAAAACCCGGTGCCGGCGGCGCTGAGCGTCAGCGACGAAGAGTTTCTGCAGTGGCAACCGCAGATCGATAAGGTGGCGCTGCCGGAAGCCTGCTTCGAGTTGATTTTCCAGCTGCGCCAGCGGCTGGACGCGCTGGAACAGGCGCCGTACGTCTCTGACCGGCGCTGGAAAAAAGCCCTGCGCCTGCTGCAGGCCTGCGCCTTCTTCAGCGGGCGCGACGCCATCGCCCCGCTCGACCTGATGCTGCTGAAAGACTGCCTGTGGCACGATCTCACCTCGCTGAAGCTGCTGCAACAGCAGATCGACCAGTTGCTGACCGAATCGGCCTATCAGCAGCAGTCGATGCTGATCCAGCTGCAACAGATCCATACCCGCTGGCTGCAGGATCAGCAACAACAGAGCGACCGGCAGGCCATCAGCCTGGTGAAAAAAGGCGGCATGTTCAGCCGCAAACCGCAATACGCGCCGGCCACGCCGTTCGCCGGCGGCACCCTCACCCTGCTGTTGCAAAAGCCGCTGCAGTTGCATGACATTCAGGTCAACCATCTGAGCATCGAAAGCAGCGCGCTGGACAACTGGCTGCAAAAAGGCGGCGACGTGCGCGCCAAGCTAAATGGCATCGGCTTCGCGCAGCCGATCGATTTGGAAGTGGACGACCAACTGCACCTGACGGTGCTGGACGTCAGCCGCCAGCCGTCGTTGCTGGCGCTGCCGGGCAAACAGGCCACCGCCACGCCGCAGGCGCTGCTGGATGAAATGGATGCGTTGGCCCAGCGCCTGGCGGAGCAGCGCCGCGCCTTCAGCCAACATCAACCCTGTCTGTTCACGCCCGCCGCCGGTCTGGCCAAGATCGAAGCCAGCCTGCTGCAGGTGGCAGAGCAGGTTAAACAGCAACAGCAGCAAATGCGCGGCCAGTAACCATGCTCAGTCTGGAGACGCTCGATCTGCTGCTGGCGATCACCGAAGGCGAGATGATCGAGGAGATGATCGTCGGCATGCTGGCGGCGCCGCAGCTGTCGGTGTTCCTTAAAAAGTTTCCGGCCATTCGCCGGGCGCTGGATCGCGATCTGCCGCGCTGGAAGCTGCAGCTCAAGGAGCGTCTGCAGGAGGCCATGGTGCCGCCGGCGCTGGCGCAGGAATTCTATCGCTACCAGCAGTGCCAGCTGGAGAACAACACTCAGTTCTATCACAACCTCAACGACACCATGGAGCTACTGCGCCAGCTGGTCTCACCGTTTTATGAACAGGCGCGCGCGCTGGTGGACGCCGCCGATCTGCCCAATCATCCGCTGGACGACAGCTTTCAAACCCTGTTCCTGCAGCGCTGGCGCATCAGCCTGACGCTGCAGGCCACCATGTTGCACCACCAGCTGCTGGAACAAGAACGCGAGCAACTGATGGCGGAACTGCAGGAGCGCCTGGCGCTGAGCGGCGCGCTGGAGCCGCTGCTGTCGGAAAACGACACCGCCGCCGGCAGGCTGTGGGACATGAGCAAAGGCCAGCTGCAGCGCGGCGACTATCAGCGGCTGGTGGAATACGGCAACTTCTTGCAGCAGCAGCCGGAGCTGAAAAAACTGGCGCAGCAACTGGGCCGCAGCTATCAGGCCAAAGCGGTACAACAACAGGACGCGCAGCCGGAACCGTTCAGGGTCATGGTGCAGGTGCCGGCCACGTTGCCGGAAGAAGTGAGCGGCATTCATCAGAGCGACGACATCCTGCGTCTGCTGCCGCCGGAGCTGGCGACGCTGGGGATTGAAGAGCTGGAATTCGAGTTTTATCGCCGCCTGCTGGAAAAGCGGCTGCTGAGCTACCGCCTGCAGGGCGACGTCTGGCAGGAACAGATTCTGATCCGTCAGGTCACCCACCAGCAGCAGGATCAACAGCCACGCGGGCCGTTTATCGTCTGCGTGGACACTTCAGGATCGATGGGCGGCTTCAACGAACAGTGCGCCAAGGCGTTCTGCCTGGCGCTGTTGCGCATTGCGCTGGCGGACAACCGCCGCTGCTACATCATGCTGTTCGCCAATCAGATCGTGCATTACGAACTCACCGCCGCCAGCGGCATCGAACAGGCGGTGCGCTTTCTCGGCCAGCAGTTTCGCGGCGGCACCGATCTGGCGGCCTGTCTGAACGCCACCGTCACCAAAATGGCCGAGAGCGGCTGGTTCGACGCCGATGCGGTGATCATTTCCGATTTTATCGCCCAGCGGTTGCCGGAGGAGGTAATAAAGAAGGTAAAACAGCAACAGCAGAGCCATCAGCAGCGTTTCCACGCGGTGGCGATGTCCGCCTACGGCAAACCCGGCATCATGCGCATCTTCGATCATATCTGGCGCTTCGATACCGGGTTGAAAAGCCGTTTGATGCGCCGCTGGCGGCGCTAGGCGGGGTTAGAGCAGGCCTTCGACCGCCTCGCGCACTTCCGGCGACCACACGCCGCACTGCACCTGGCCGATATGCGACAGTTGCAGCAACAACATCACCAGACGCGACTGGCCGATACCGCCGCCGATGGTCTGCGGCATATCGCCGCGCAGCAACGACTGATGCCATTCCAGCTTCATGCGCTCTTCATCGCCGGTCAATGCCAGCTGATGTTTCAGCGCGGCGGCGTCGACGCGGATGCCCATAGAAGACAGCTCGAAAGCGTCCTGCAGCACCGGGTTCCACACCACGATATCGCCGTTCAGGCCCGCCAGGCCATCCGCCGTAGGGGTGGTCCAGTCATCATAATCCGGCGCCCGCACATCGTGCGATTTGCCGTGCGACAGCTTGCCGCCGATGCCGATCAGAAACACCGCGCCCAGCTCTTTGGCGATCGCCCGCTCGCGCCCTTTGGCGTCCAGATCCGGATAGCGCTGCAGCAGGGTTTCACTGTGCACGAACTGGATCTGATCCGGCAGGAACGGGGTCAGGCCGTGTTCGCGGCTGACTTCCGCCTCCGTCGCCTTGATGGCAGCGTAAATGCTGCGCACGGTGCTTTTCAGATAATCCAGGCCGCGCTCGCCATCGCCCATCACTCGCTCCCAGTCCCACTGATCGACGTACACCGAGTGGATTGGCGTCAGGCGATCTTCATCCGGGCGCAGCGCCTTCATATGGGTGTACAGGCCTTCGCCGGCGCCAAAGTCGTAGCTGCCCAGAGTTTTGCGTTTCCATTTCGCCAGCGAATGCACCACTTCGAAAGTGGCGTCCGGCAGGGTTTTGACTTTGACCTGCACCGCTTTCTCGCTGCCGGAGAGGTTATCCTGCGTGCCGTCGCCCAGACGGCTGAGGATCGGAGCCTGCACTTCGATCAGACCGAGCTGCTGCTCCAGCTGGCGGGAGAAGAAGAATTTGACCTGGCTGATTTGTTGTTGTTTTTGGATAAACTGTTTTTTCATTGCCGTATCTCTTGTAAACCTGTCTCTGTTGCCATCGATTAAGCAACAAAATGATGCGCCAATTCAATATCCGATAATCAATATTGCCTTTTCACTTTTAATCGTTCATTTTTACCCGGACAGAATTCAACAATCGTTAATTAATGGGGGATTAAATGGCGGAAATTTATCAGATCGATAATCTCGATCGCGGCATCCTCAACGCCCTGATGGACAACGCGCGTACGCCGTACGCCGAGCTGGCGAAAAACTTTGCCGTCAGCCCAGGCACCATTCATGTGCGGGTGGAGAAGATGAAACAGGCCGGGATCATCACCGGCGCGCGCATCGACGTCAGCCCCAAACAGCTGGGCTACGACGTGTGCTGCTTTATCGGCATCATATTGAAGAGCGCCAAGGACTATCCTTCGGCGCTGAAGAAACTGGAAAGCCTGGAGGAAGTGGTGGAAGCCTATTACACCACCGGCCACTATAGCGTCTTCATTAAAGTGATGTGCCGATCGATCGATGCGCTGCAACAGGTACTTATCAACAAGATCCAGACCATCGACGAGATCCAGTCGACAGAAACGCTGATCTCGCTGCAGAACCCCATCATGCGTACCATCGTGCCGTAACCCGCCAAATTGCATACCCACATTATCCACAGGTAGATCCCAGCCGATTCACAGCGTACAATGCAGCCACTTTGAGTGAGAAGGTTGGGATCGTTGGTTCATGGCAGACATTACTCTGATCAGTGGCAGTACGCTTGGCAGCGCCGAATACGTGGCTGAACATTTGGCTGAAAAGCTGGAAGACGCGGGTTTCTCTACCGAGATGCTGCACGGCCCTGAACTGGATGAACTGCCGTTGAGCGGCCGCTGGCTGGTGGTCTCCTCCACACACGGCGCCGGCGAATTGCCGGATAACCTTCAGCCTCTGCTGGAACAGATCGCCGAACAGCAACCGGATCTCTCCGAGGTGCAGTTCGGCGCCGTCGGTTTGGGCAGTTCGGAATACGACACCTTCTGCGGCGCGATCAAACTGATCGACGATCTGTTGATCGCCAGAGGCGCGAAAAGGATCGGCGATCGTCTCGAGATCGACGTGACCGAGCATGAAATTCCCGAGGATCCGGCAGAGGAATGGGTAAAAAACTGGATTAATTTACTCTAATTCGGCGAAAGATCGCGCGAACGATTGTGGATAACTATGCTTAAAAGCAGGGTAAAAGCCGTAGTTATCCAAATAACAACCGTAGGTCGCTTTTTGTCCTGTGCATAACAAGCCTTTTAGATCCCAGCTTATCTGCGTCGGGATCACCGATCATTCACAGCAAACGATCCTCCTTAATCTGCTGATCTTCATCGTGAATAGTCACTTATCCACAGAGGATCGCGATCCTAATAAGAGATCCAATAAAGAGATCTTTAAATAAAAAAGATCTTCTTTTAATTACCGACGATCCTGACCACTTGGTCGATCGTCTAAACTTGAGTAGAATCCCCAACCCCAGGGCAAATACGATCGTTCGCAATACGGCGAGGTGCAGTTCCATGTTTTATCCAGATCAATTTGACGTCATCATCATCGGTGGTGGTCATGCAGGTACCGAGGCCGCGATGGCTGCGGCACGCATGGGGCGTCAGACTTTATTATTGACACACAATATCGATACGCTGGGGCAGATGTCCTGCAACCCGGCGATTGGCGGTATTGGTAAAGGGCATCTGGTTAAGGAAATTGATGCACTCGGCGGCCTGATGGCGACGGCGATCGACCATGCCGGCATTCAGTTTAGGATACTAAACGCCAGCAAAGGTCCTGCGGTTCGCGCCACACGCGCTCAGGCTGACCGCGTACTGTATCGCCAGGCGATTCGCACCGCGCTGGAGAATCAGCCCAACCTGATGATCTTCCAACAGCCGGTTGAGGATCTGATCGTCGAAAACGATCGCGTCGTGGGCGCTGTAACCCAAATGGGGCTGAAATTCCGCGCCAAGGCGGTGGTATTGACCGTAGGCACCTTCCTGGACGGCAAGATCCATATCGGCCTGGAAAATTACAGCGGCGGCCGCGCCGGGGATCCTCCGTCGATCTCGCTGTCGCAGCGTTTGCGTGAACTGCCGCTGCGCGTCAACCGTTTGAAAACCGGTACCCCACCGCGCATCGACGCCCGCACTATCGATTTCAGCGTACTGGCACCACAACACGGCGATACACCGGTGCCGGTATTCTCGTTCCTGGGCAATGCCAGCCAGCACCCGGAACAAATGGCGTGCTACATCACCCACACCAATGAAAAAACGCATGACGTGATCCGCAATAACCTCGATCGCAGCCCGATGTATGCCGGGATCATCGAAGGGATCGGTCCACGTTACTGCCCGTCGATCGAAGACAAGGTCATGCGTTTTGCCGATCGCAACGCGCACCAGATCTTCCTCGAGCCAGAAGGCCTGACCAGCAACGAGATTTACCCTAACGGGATTTCCACCAGCCTGCCGTTCGACGTACAGATGCAGATCGTCCGTTCAATGGAAGGGATGCAGAACGCGCGTATTATTCGCCCTGGTTATGCTATCGAGTACGATTTCTTCGATCCACGCGATCTGAAACCGACGCTGGAAAGCAAATTTATTCAAGGCCTGTTCTTCGCCGGCCAGATCAACGGCACTACCGGCTATGAAGAAGCCGCCGCACAGGGCCTGTTGGCCGGCCTGAACGCCGGCCGCTTCGCCGACGAACAAGAGGGCTGGGCACCGCGTCGCGATCAGGCCTACCTGGGCGTGCTGGTGGACGATCTCAGCACCCTCGGCACCAAAGAGCCGTATCGCATGTTTACCTCGCGCGCCGAGTATCGTCTGATGCTACGTGAAGACAACGCCGATCTCCGTCTGACGGAAAAAGGCCGTGAACTCGGTCTGGTGGACGACGTGCGCTGGGCGCGTTACAGCGAGAAGCTGGAGCGAATCGAACGTGAACGTCAACGCCTGCGCGACATCTGGATGCATCCGCACGCCGAGAACGTAGAACAGGTCAATGCATTGCTGAAAGCGCCGCTGTCGCGTGAAGCGAACGGCGAAGAGTTGCTGCGCCGTCCTGAGATGGATTACGCGCAATTGACCGGCATCGACGCCTTCGCGCCGCCGCTGGAGGATGTGCAGGCTGCCGAACAGGTCGAGATCCAGGTCAAATACGAAGGCTATATCGCTCGCCAGCAGGAAGAGATCGAAAAACAGCAGCGCAACGAGAACACCGTGCTGCCGCTGGATCTTGATTACCGTCAGGTGTCGGGGCTGTCGAACGAGGTGATCGCCAAGTTGAACGATCACAAACCGAACTCCATCGGGCAGGCTTCGCGCATTTCCGGCATTACGCCGGCGGCGATCTCAATTCTGCTGATCTGGCTGAAAAAGCAGGGACTGCTGCGCCGCAGCGCATAAATCCCGCATCCAGGCGGCCGTTTGCTCATCCCGTAGCCAAACGGCCGCTGACATCACATGTGCCCTGAATTATCATAGTCGCCTCATTGCGCCAGCTGACCATCCGCTGGTCGTTCAGCGCCTGCCAGAGGATCCGTTGTGCAAAAAAAATTAGACTCGCTGCTCGCGGCAGCAGGCATTGAGCTGCCCGATCAGCAGAAACAGCAGCTGCTGGGTTATGTCGGCATGCTGGATAAGTGGAACAAGGCTTATAACCTGACGTCGGTGCGCGATCCGCAGCAAATGCTGGTGCGCCACATCCTCGACAGTATCGTGGTCAACCCGCATCTGCAGGGATCGCGTTTTATCGATGTTGGCACCGGCCCCGGTTTGCCGGGCATCCCACTGGCGATCGTTCGTCCGGATGCGCATTTCACGCTGCTCGACAGCCTGGGCAAGCGCGTGCGATTCCTGCGCCAGGTGCAGCATGAGCTGGGCCTGAACAATATCGAGCCGGTGCAGAGCCGCGTTGAGGAGTTTCCGGCCGAGCCGCCGTTCGACGGCGTGATCAGCCGGGCGTTCGCTTCGCTGCAGGATATGCTGTCCTGGTGTCACCATTTGCCGGCGAAAGGGCAGGGGCGTTTTTACGCGCTGAAAGGCGTGCGCCCGGATGAAGAGTTGGCGCAGCTGCCGGCAGGCATCAGCCTGGAGTCCATCGTGCGGCTGCAGGTGCCAGAACTGGAAGGCGAACGCCATCTGGTGGTTCTTAAGGCAAACTGAGTTTGTTTTTGATCAAACAAGCGTGAATTAACGGTAGTACGGTGTGTAAAGGTAAGCAGGCTAATTAGTTGGTCGCTTTTTTTAGTTAATTTACTTTCTATTAACACAAAAAACGCGGCTAATTAGCGACAATAGAGTAATTGCATTTGGAAATAGTCACGTTAGCAATCATGTGCGAAAGATTTGCCTTTGCTGCTAATGTTAATTGGCTGTTGGAATATTGCCCCGCTGCTTGTCAATAAAAGGTTTTCATCGGGTATACGGATTGTTTTTGAACAGTTAACTGATAATGTTTTGATTTATATAATCTTTTGATCGCTCAAATTGCTAAAGACTGTTTGATTGACCATCGGCTATAAATCAGGAAGGGACATTACTGTGATCGGCTTCGCGTTTCTAAACGCAACGCTGGAATAATCAGACAATTAAATGCGCCCTATTATTCCGACCGTTTTCTTGTGAAAATAGGCTGGAATAGGGAAATTTAAATAATTGTTCACCTTTTCGCTACTTATCGATTGAATTCGTTGGTATGCCCCGTATAATTTGCTCGTTTTTTGCTGCTTGACTCAGGACAGCAAAAACAGTTGTATACGTCACTCAGCATACCCCCCCTGGGGTACGGAGAGAACAAACGTCATGTCTGTGTCCCTATACAGCGGGAAAGTCGCACGCAAACTGCTGTTTTTGCAGTTAATGACTTTTGTTCTGATCAGCGTTGCTTTCTGGCTGAAAAGCCCGGAATGGAGCGCTTCGGCGCTGGCGGGCGGTCTTGCCGCCTGGTTGCCGAGTGCAATGTTTATGCTGTTTGCCTTGCGCCATCAGGCGCAAACGCCGGCGCCCGGTAGGGTTGCCTGGTCGTTCGCCATCGGCGAGGGGCTAAAGGTCGTGATCACCATCGTTTTGCTGATCGTGGCGCTGGGGGTGTTCAAGGCGGAGTTTATACCGCTTGGCCTGACCTATTTAGCGGTGTTAGTGGTGCAGATAGTGGCACCGGCCGTGATTAACAGTTACCGAACTTAACTAAATAAGGGTAAGAGGCATCATGTCTGCAGGAGAAGTCTTGACTCCACAGGAGTATATCGGTCACCACCTGACGCAGCTTCAGGTCGGGACTGGGTTTTGGTCGATTAACCTCGACTCGATGTTTTTCTCCGTCGTCCTCGGGGCGCTCTTCCTGGTGATCTTCCGCAAAGTGGCCAAAAACGCCACCAGCGGCGTGCCGGGTAAACTGCAAACCGCCGTGGAGCTGGTGGTCGGTTTCGTCGACAGCAGCGTGCGCGACATGTACCACGGCAAGAGCAAGGTGATTGCGCCGCTGGCACTGACCGTGTTCGTCTGGGTGTTCCTGATGAACCTGATGGACCTGATTCCGGTAGACTTCCTGCCTTATCTCGGCACTCACGTTCTCGGTCTGCCTGCGCTGCGCGTAGTGCCTACCGCCGACGTGAACGTCACGCTGTCTATGGCGCTGGGCGTGTTTATCCTGATTCTGTTCTATAGCATCAAAATGAAAGGCGTTGGCGGGTTCGTTAAAGAGTTGACCATGCAGCCGTTCAACCACCCTGTATTCATTCCTATCAACCTGATTCTTGAAGGTGTCAGCCTGCTGTCCAAACCTGTTTCACTGGGTCTGCGACTGTTCGGCAACATGTATGCGGGTGAGTTGATCTTCATCCTGATTGCCGGCCTGTTGCCGTGGTGGTCACAGTGGGTCCTGAGCTTGCCTTGGGCTATCTTCCACATCCTGATCATTACGCTTCAAGCCTTTATTTTCATGGTTCTGACGATCGTCTATCTGTCGATGGCGTCTGAAGAGCACTGATTTTCTTAAAACACTTGCACTTTTAAACTGAAACAAACTGGAGACTGTCATGGAAAACCTGAGTATGGATCTGCTGTACATGGCTGCCGCTGTGATGATGGGTTTAGCGGCAATCGGTGCTGCGATCGGTATCGGCATCCTGGGTGGTAAATTCTTGGAAGGCGCTGCTCGTCAGCCTGACCTGATTCCTCTGCTGCGTACACAGTTCTTTATCGTTATGGGTCTGGTCGACGCCATCCCGATGATCGCTGTAGGTCTGGGTCTGTACGTGATGTTCGCCGTCGCGTAAGTAGAGCAATCCTCTACGACGTAACCAAACTATTAACTTTTAAAGAGGCATTGTGCTGTGAATCTTAACGCAACAATCCTCGGCCAGGCCATCGCGTTCGTTCTGTTTGTCTGGTTCTGCATGAAGTACGTATGGCCGCCGATCATGGCTGCCATCGAGAAACGTCAGAAAGAAATCGCTGACGGCCTCGCTTCTGCAGAGCGTGCCAAAAAAGATCTGGACTTAGCGCAAGCCAATGCGACCGACCAGCTGAAAACTGCTAAAGCAGAAGCTCAGGTGATCATCGAGCAAGCGAACAAACGCAAAGCTCAGATCATGGATGAAGCGAAAGCCGAAGCCGAGCAGGAACGTAACAAAATCGTGGCGCAGGCTCAGGCTGAGATCGAAGCCGAACGTAAGCGCGCTCGTGAAGAGTTGCGTAAGCAAGTCGCGATGCTGGCAATTGCCGGCGCCGAGAAGATCATCGAACGTTCCGTGGATGAAGCTGCTAACAGCGACATCGTTGATAAACTGGTCGCTGAACTGTAAGGAGGGAGGGGCTGATGTCTGAATTTGTAACTGTAGCTCGCCCCTACGCCAAAGCAGCTTTTGACTTTGCCGTTGAGCACCAAAGCGTAGAGCGCTGGCAGGACATGCTGGCGTTTGCGGCTGAAGTCACTCGCAATGAACAGATTTCTGAACTGCTGTCTGGCGCGGTTGCGCCAGAAACGCTGTCCAAGACGTTCATCGCGGTTTGTGGCGATCGGCTCGACGAACATGGCCAGAACTTTATCCGTGTAATGGCCGAAAATGGACGTTTACTGGTTCTTCCTGCCGTGCTGCAGCAGTTCATCGAACTGCGCGCCTCGCTGGAATCCACCGTCGAAGTCGAAGTGCTCTCTGCGAGCGCGCTGAGCGACGAACAGCAGGCGAAAATCGCCGCTGCGATGGAAAAACGTCTGTCACGCAAAGTTAAGCTGAATTGCAAAATTGACAAGTCTGTACTGGCCGGCATCGTTGTTCGCGCCGGCGATATGGTGATTGATGGCAGCGTTCGCGGTCGTCTTGAACGCCTGACAGACGTCTTGCAGTCTTAAGGGGACTGGAGCATGCAACTGAATTCCACCGAAATCAGCGAACTGATCAAGCAGCGCATTGCTCAGTTCAATGTAGTGAGCGAAGCTCACAATGAAGGTACTATCGTTTCCGTCAGCGACGGGATCATCCGCGTACACGGCCTGGCCGAAGTTATGCAGGGCGAAATGATCGCGCTGCCTGGCAACCGTTACGCAATCGCATTGAACCTGGAGCGCGACTCCGTCGGTGCCGTGGTCATGGGTCCGTACGCGGATCTGGCCGAAGGCATGAAGGTGAAATGCACCGGCCGTATCCTGGAAGTTCCAGTCGGTCGTGGTCTGCTGGGCCGCGTAGTTAACACCCTGGGCGCACCAATCGACGGCAAAGGCCCGATTGAGAACGACGGTTTCTCTCCGGTAGAAGCTATCGCGCCAGGCGTTATCGAGCGTCAGTCCGTTGATCAGCCGGTTCAGACTGGCTACAAATCCGTTGACGCCATGATTCCAATCGGCCGTGGCCAGCGTGAGCTGGTGATCGGTGACCGTCAGACCGGTAAAACCGCGCTGGCGATCGATGCGATCATCAACCAACGCGACTCCGGCATCAAATGCGTTTACGTGGCTATCGGCCAGAAAGCTTCCACCATCGCTAACGTGGTGCGCAAACTGGAAGAGCACGGCGCACTGGCCAACACCATCGTGGTAGTGGCGACCGCTTCCGAGTCTGCTGCACTGCAATACCTGGCGCCATACGCCGGTTGCGCAATGGGCGAATACTTCCGTGACCGCGGTGAAGATGCGCTGATCGTGTACGATGACCTGTCCAAACAGGCCGTTGCTTACCGCCAGATTTCCCTGCTGCTTCGTCGTCCGCCAGGTCGTGAAGCTTACCCAGGCGACGTATTCTACCTGCACTCCCGTTTGCTGGAGCGTGCAGCGCGCGTTAACGCCGAATACGTTGAAGCCTTCACCAAAGGTGAAGTTAAAGGCCAAACCGGTTCACTGACCGCTCTGCCGATCATTGAAACCCAGGCGGGTGACGTTTCCGCGTTCGTTCCGACCAACGTAATCTCGATTACCGATGGTCAGATCTTCCTGGAATCCAACCTGTTCAACTCCGGTATTCGTCCGGCAGTTAACCCGGGTATCTCCGTATCCCGTGTTGGTGGCGCCGCGCAGACCAAGATCATGAAGAAACTGTCCGGCGGTATCCGTACCGCGCTGGCGCAGTATCGTGAATTGGCTGCGTTCTCCCAGTTCGCATCCGATCTGGACGACGCGACCCGCAAACAGCTGAGCCACGGTCAGAAAGTGACCGAGCTGCTGAAACAGAAACAGTATGCGCCGATGTCGGTCGCACAACAGTCTCTGGTGCTGTTTGCCGCAGAACGCGGTTACCTGAACGACGTCGAAGTCGCCAAAGTGGTGAGCTTCGAAGCCGCGCTGGTAGCCTATGCGGACCGCGAGCACGCCGAGCTGCTGAACCACATCAACCAAACTGGCAACTTCAATGATGAGATCGAGGGCAAGTTGAAAGACATCCTCGAGACCTTCAAGAAAACCCAGTCCTGGTAACGCCGAACGGTCCTGCTGTTGAAAGACAGCAGGCCGTCTGGCACTGAGGAGAAGCAGAGATGGCCGGCGCAAAAGAGATACGTAGTAAGATCGCTAGCGTGCAAAACACGCAAAAGATCACTAAAGCGATGGAAATGGTCGCCGCCTCCAAAATGCGTAAATCGCAGGATCGCATGGCGGCCAGCCGTCCTTATGCAGAGACCATGCGCAAAGTGATTGGTCACCTTGCGTTAGGGAATCTGGAGTACAAGCACCCGTACCTGGATGAGCGTGACGTTAAGCGCGTCGGGTATCTGGTGGTGTCTACTGACCGTGGTCTCTGCGGCGGCTTGAACATCAACCTGTTCAAAAAGCTGCTGGCGGAGATGAAAGCCTGGTCCGAAAAAGGCGTCGAAACCGATTTGGCGCTGATTGGCTCTAAAGCGGCCTCTTTCTTTGGTTCCGTGGGCGGCAACGTAGTTGCCCAGGTGACCGGCATGGGGGACAAACCTTCCCTGTCGGATCTGATCGGGCCGGTGAAAGTGATGCTGCAGGCCTACGACGAAGGTCGTTTGGACAAGCTGTACATTGTCAGCAACAAATTTGTTAATACGATGTCCCAAGAGCCGCAGGTGCTTCAGCTGCTGCCGTTACCGCCAGCCGATGACGAAGAGCTGAAGAAAACGCCTTGGGATTACCTGTATGAACCCGATCCAAAAGTGCTGCTTGATACCTTGCTGCGCCGCTATGTGGAGTCGCAGGTTTATCAGGGCGTCGTGGAAAACCTGGCCAGCGAGCAGGCCGCACGAATGGTCGCGATGAAAGCCGCAACCGATAACGGCGGTAGCCTGATCAAAGAGCTGCAGTTGGTATACAACAAGGCGCGTCAGGCCAGCATCACTCAGGAACTCACCGAGATCGTTTCGGGAGCCTCCGCGGTTTAAGCTAGGTTTACGAATTACGTAGAGGATTCAAGATGGCTACTGGAAAGATTATCCAGGTAATCGGCGCCGTGGTGGACGTCGAGTTCCCTCAGGATGCCGTACCAAAAGTGTACGATGCCCTTGAGGTAGAAAACGGCACCGAAAAACTGGTGTTGGAAGTTCAGCAACAGCTGGGCGGTGGCGTGGTTCGCTGTATCGCAATGGGGACCTCCGACGGTCTGCGTCGCGGTCTGAAAGTGAACAACCTGGACCACCCGATTGAAGTGCCGGTGGGTAAAGCGACCCTGGGCCGTATCATGAACGTATTGGGTCAACCGATCGACATGAAAGGCGACATCGGCGAAGAAGAGCGTTGGGCGATTCACCGCGCGGCACCAAGCTACGAAGAGCTGTCCAGCTCCCAAGAACTGCTGGAAACCGGTATCAAGGTAATGGACCTGATTTGTCCATTCGCCAAGGGCGGTAAAGTCGGTCTGTTCGGCGGTGCGGGCGTAGGTAAAACCGTAAACATGATGGAGCTGATCCGTAACATCGCGATCGAGCACTCCGGTTATTCCGTGTTTGCGGGCGTGGGCGAGCGTACTCGTGAGGGTAACGACTTCTACCACGAAATGACCGACTCCAACGTTCTGGACAAAGTATCCCTGGTTTACGGCCAGATGAACGAGCCACCAGGTAACCGTCTGCGCGTTGCGCTGACCGGTCTGACCATGGCGGAGAAATTCCGTGACGAAGGCCGCGACGTTCTGCTGTTCGTTGACAACATCTACCGTTACACCCTGGCTGGTACCGAAGTGTCCGCACTTCTGGGCCGTATGCCATCCGCGGTAGGTTATCAGCCAACGCTGGCGGAAGAGATGGGCGTTCTGCAAGAACGTATCACCTCGACCAAGACCGGTTCGATCACTTCCGTACAGGCCGTTTACGTTCCTGCGGATGACTTGACTGACCCGTCTCCAGCCACCACCTTTGCGCACTTGGACGCAACCGTGGTACTGAGCCGTAACATCGCTTCTCTGGGTATCTACCCGGCCGTTGACCCGCTGGATTCCACCAGCCGTCAGCTGGATCCGCTGGTAGTTGGCCAGGAGCACTACGACGTAGCGCGTGGCGTGCAGTCCATTCTGCAACGCTACCAGGAACTGAAAGATATCATCGCGATCCTGGGTATGGACGAGCTGTCTGAAGAAGACAAACTGGTCGTATCCCGTGCGCGTAAGATCCAACGCTTCCTGTCTCAGCCGTTCTTCGTGGCAGAAGTCTTCACCGGTTCTCCGGGCAAGTTCGTATCGCTGAAAGACACCATCCGTGGTTTCAAAGGCATTATGGACGGCGACTATGACCACCTGCCGGAGCAGGCGTTCTACATGGTTGGCACCATTGAAGAAGCAGTGGAAAAAGCCAAGAAACTGTAACGCCTTGAGAGGAGGGTGATATGGCTATGACTTACCATCTGGATGTAGTCAGCGCGGAAAAACAGATGTTTTCCGGCCTGGTGCAGAAGATCCAGGTGACAGGCAGCGAAGGTGAACTGGGGATCTTCCCTGGCCATGCGCCGCTGCTGACTGCCATCAAGCCTGGCATGGTGCGTATTGTTAAGCAGCACGGTGAAGAAGAGTTCATCTACCTGTCCGGCGGCATCCTCGAGGTGCAGCCGAGCGTGGTTACCGTGCTGGCGGACACTGCTATCCGTGGTACTGACCTCGACGAAGCGAGAGCGTTGGAAGCTAAGCGTAAAGCTGAAGAACACATTCGCAGCTCTCATGGCGATGTCGACTATGCTCAGGCATCCGCTGAACTGGCGAAAGCGATCGCAAAACTGCGCGTTATCGAGCTCACCAGAAAAGCGATGTAATGTTTGGGTGCATAGCACCCAACTTTAAGAAAGCGGCCTATAGGGTCGCTTTTTTTTTACTTTAAAATAAGCATTTCAGCCCGGCGTGCAGAGTGGTGTATAACCCCTGATATCGGGAAAGAAACGTCGCCGATCGCCGACAATTTTTTCGCCCCGGCGCCGAATTGGCCGCGATAGCGGCAGGCCAAGGCCCACGCGGTCTGCGCCGGGTTCGTGCAGAGAAATATGTAGTAATATCGTCGCTAAACGGTTTTACTTTCGTCTATCAAAATGGAGTTATCAGGTTGCTTATGTCGAACAGCGCAATGAGCGTGGTTATCCTCGCCGCGGGCAAGGGTACGCGCATGTATTCCGATCTTCCCAAAGTGTTGCACCCGTTGGCCGGCAAGCCGATGGTGCAGCACGTCATTGACGCCGCGATGAAGCTGGGTGCGCAACAGGTTCACCTGGTATACGGCCACGGTGGCGATCTGTTGAAAAGCACGTTGACTGACGGCGCGCTGAACTGGGTACTGCAGGCCGAGCAACTGGGTACCGGTCATGCAATGCAGCAGGCCGCGCCACATTTTGCCGACGATGAAGACGTGCTGATGCTGTACGGCGACGTGCCGTTGATCTCCGTCGATACGCTGCAACGCCTGTTGGCGGCCAAGCCGCAGGGCGGCATCGGCCTGCTGACGGTCAAGCTGGATGACCCGAGCGGCTATGGCCGCATCGTTCGCGAGAACGGCGACGTGGTGGGCATCGTAGAGCATAAAGACGCCAGCGAAGCGCAGCGTCAAATCAACGAGATCAATACCGGCATCCTGGTGGCGAATGGTCGAGATCTGAAACGCTGGCTGGGAATGTTGAATAACGACAACGCCCAGGGCGAGTTTTACATTACCGATATCATTGCGTTGGCCCATGCCGACGGCAAGAAAATCGAAGCCGTGCACCCGTCGCGTCTGAGCGAAGTGGAAGGCGTGAACAACCGCCTGCAGCTGGCGAGCCTGGAGCGTGTATTCCAGTCGGAACAGTCTGAAAAACTGCTGTTGGCCGGTGTGATGCTGCTGGATCCGGCGCGTTTCGATCTGCGCGGGGAACTTGTTCACGGTCGCGACATCACTATTGATGCGAACGTGATTATCGAAGGCCGCGTCAAGCTGGGCGACCGGGTGAAAATCGGCGCCGGCTGCGTGCTGAAAAACTGCGTGATCGGTGATGACTGCGAGATCAGCCCTTACAGCGTGCTGGAAGACAGCGTGTTGGCAGCCGAGTGCACCGTGGGGCCGTTCGCCCGCCTGCGCCCTGGCGCGGAGCTGGCGGTAGGTGCTCACGTCGGCAACTTCGTGGAAATGAAGAAGGCGCGTCTGGGCAAAGGCTCCAAGGCCGGTCACCTCAGCTACCTGGGCGATGCCGAAATTGGCGATGACGTGAATATTGGCGCCGGCACCATCACCTGCAACTACGATGGCGCCAACAAGCACAAGACGCTGATCGGCGACGGCGTGTTCGTCGGTTCCGATACTCAGCTGGTGGCGCCGGTGTCGGTCGGCAAAGGCTCCACCATCGCCGCCGGCACCACGGTGACGCGCGATATCGCCGAGAACGAACTGGTGCTGAGCCGCGTCAAGCAGGTGCATATTCAGGGCTGGCAACGTCCGGTGAAGAAGAAGTCATAGTGTGTTTTGCGTTGGGCTCCGTTCACGAGCCCAATACAAAACATAATAACCCCACCATCTACAGGCTCGGGGCTGCACGGTAAAAACCGGCAAAAATCAGGTCAAGGCATCGAAAGCGCCCATGAAGGGCGTTCATTAGGAATACAACTGATGTGTGGAATTGTAGGCGCAGTAGCGCAACGTGATATCGCAGAAATCCTGTTGGAAGGTTTACGTCGTCTCGAGTACCGCGGTTATGACTCCGCCGGTCTGGCGGTGGTCGACGCGCAGGGCAACGTCAGTCGCCTGCGTCGCGTAGGCAAGGTGCAAAAACTGGCCGAAGCGGCGGAGCAGACCGATCTGCACGGCGGTACCGGCATCGCTCACACCCGTTGGGCAACGCACGGTGAACCGACCGAAGCGAACGCGCACCCGCATGTTTCCGACTACATTACCGTGGTGCATAACGGCATCATCGAAAACCACGAACCGCTGCGCGAACTGCTGATCGAACGCGGCTACCGCTTCAGTTCTGAAACCGATACCGAAGTGATCGCCCATCTGGTGCACTGGGAACAGCTGCAGGGTGGTACGCTGCTGGAAGTGGTTCAGCGCGTGATCCCGCAGCTGCGCGGTGCCTACGGCACCGTGGTGATGGACAGCCGCGATCCGAGCGTGCTGGTCGCTGCGCGCTCCGGCAGCCCGCTGGTTATCGGCCGCGGCGTCGGGGAAAACTTCATCGCTTCCGATCAGCTGGCGCTGCTGCCGGTGACTCGTCGCTTCATCTTCCTGGAAGAGGGCGACGTGGTGGAAGTGACTCGCCGCACCGTCAACATCTTCGACAAGCAGGGCAACGCCATCGAGCGCCCTGAGATCGAATCCCAGGTGCAGTATGACGCCGGCGACAAAGGCGCTTACCGCCACTACATGCAAAAAGAGATCTACGAACAGCCGCTGGCGCTGAAAAACACCCTGGAAGGGCGTTTCAGCCATGGCCAAATCAACCTGAGCGAGCTGGGCCCACACGCCGACGAGTTGCTGGCCAAGGTGCAGCACGTGCAGATCATCGCCTGCGGGACGTCTTACCACTCCGGCATGGTGGCGCGTTACTGGTTCGAAGCGCTGGCCGGCGTGCCGTGCGACGTCGAGATCGCGTCCGAATTCCGTTACCGCAAATCGGCGGTGCGTCCGGGCAGCCTGATCATCACCCTGTCGCAGTCCGGCGAAACCGCCGACACCCTGGCGGCGCTGCGTCTGTCCAAAGAGCTGGGCTATCTCGGTTCGCTGGCCGTTTGTAACGTTGCCGGCTCTTCGCTGGTGCGCGAATCCGATCTGGCGCTGATGACCAAAGCCGGTACGGAAATTGGCGTCGCCTCGACCAAAGCCTTCACCACTCAGCTTACCGTGCTGTTGATGCTGGTGGCGCGCCTGGGCCGCCTGAAAGGCATGGCGGAAAGCGTGGAGCAAGAGATCGTGCACGGCCTGCAGGCGCTGCCGGCGCGCATCGAGCAAATGCTGTCGATGGATAAACAGATCGAAGCGCTGGCGGAAGGTTTCTCCGACAAGCACCATGCGCTGTTCCTCGGCCGCGGCGATCAGTATCCGATCGCCATGGAAGGGGCGCTGAAGCTGAAAGAGATCTCCTATATTCATGCTGAAGCTTATGCGGCGGGCGAGTTGAAACACGGCCCACTGGCGCTGATCGATGCCGATATGCCGGTGATCGTCGTGGCGCCGAACAACGAACTGCTGGAAAAGCTGAAGTCCAACATTGAAGAAGTGCGCGCGCGCGGCGGTCAGCTGTACGTGTTCGCCGATCAGGACGCCGGTTTCGTCAGCAGCGAAGGCATGACCATCATTCCTCTGCCGCACGTCGAGGAAATCGTGGCGCCTATCTTCTACACCGTGCCGTTGCAGCTGCTGTCTTACCACGTGGCGCTGATCAAAGGCACCGACGTTGACCAGCCGCGCAACCTGGCGAAGTCTGTCACCGTAGAGTAATTTGCCGCAGGTAAACTGCAAAAGCCGGCCTTCGCGCCGGCTTTTTTCATGAGCGACGTAAAAGATGACGGCGAGGTTGATTCGGCGATAAAGGTTGTCATATTCAAGCGGATAGGTCGCGCCAAAACGGTTTTTTTATTGTTTGGCAATTGCGCTGTTTTTAATCTAACGAATTGATTTATAAGTAAACAAACACCATTCAGACAGGCTGTAATATAACTGTCATATTGCGTACATTTTTCTGTCACCAAACTGTCCTATTTTCCCTCCTGCAGCAATACTTACTCTGATTAAAACGACTCGAAGTCGATTTTAAATATCCCATTAGGAGGGATTATGAAACTGATGCGTACCACCGTCGCCAGTATTGTGGCAGCGACCTTCTCCCTGACCGCCGTGTCCGCGTTCGCTGCTGCCAGCCTGACCGGTGCAGGTGCGACATTCCCCGCTCCGGTTTACGCCAAGTGGGCAGATTCTTATCAGAAAGAAACCGGCAATAAAGTTAACTATCAGGGCATCGGCTCCTCTGGCGGCGTGAAGCAAATCGTGGCCAACACCGTTGACTTTGGCGCCTCCGACGCCCCGCTGTCTGACGACAAGCTGGCGGCCGATGGCCTGTTCCAGTTCCCGACCGTGATCGGCGGCGTGGTGCTGGCCGTGAATATCCCGGGCATCAAATCCGGCGAACTGACTCTGGACGGTAAAACCCTGGGTGATATCTACCTGGGCAACGTCAAAAAATGGAACGATCCGGCTATCACCAAGCTGAACCCTGGCGTGAAACTGCCTGACCAGAACATCGCCGTGGTGCGCCGCGCCGACGGTTCCGGCACCTCGTTCGTGTTCACCAGCTACCTGTCCAAGGCCAACGCGCAGTGGAAAGAGAAGATTGGTGCCGGTTCTACCGTTAACTGGCCGACCGGTCTGGGCGGCAAAGGCAACGACGGCATCGCCGCCTTCGTTCAGCGTCTGCCTGGCTCTATCGGCTATGTAGAATACGCGTACGCCAAGCAGAACAACCTGGCTTACACCAAGCTGATTTCCGCCGACGGCAAACCGGTCAGCCCGACCGAAGAGAGCTTCAGCAACGCCGCCAAAGGCGCGGATTGGAGCAAAACCTTCGCTCAGGATCTGACCGATCAGAAAGGCGACAACGTGTGGCCAATCACCTCCACCACCTTCATTCTGGTGCACAAAGAGCAGAAAAACCCTGCTCAGGGTGCCGAAGTGCTGAAGTTCTTCGACTGGGCCTACAAAACCGGCGGCAAACAGGCTAACGAGCTGGATTACGCCACCCTGCCGAAAGAAGTGGTTGAGCAGGTGCGTGCAGCCTGGAAAACCAACGTAAAAGACAGTTCAGGTAAAGCGCTGTACTAACAACGCAGGGGCGCGGGTTCGCCGCGCCCCACAAGTTCTTCAGGCTCCAATCCCGGTTGGGGCTGCCAGGGTTCAAACAGAGAGTAATCTATGGCTGAGTACAAGCCGACCATCAAAGCACCGGGCAAAAACGGTGACATCATTTTCAGCGCGCTGGTGAGACTGGCTGCGCTGATTACCCTATTGTTGCTGGGCGGCATCATCGTTTCGCTGATCTTCGCCTCCTGGCCAAGCATGCAGAAATTCGGCTTCGCTTTCCTGTGGACCAAAGAGTGGGACGCGCCCGCGGAGCAGTTCGGCGCGCTGGTGCCGATCTACGGCACCGTGGTCACCTCGCTTATCGCGCTGATCATCGCCGTGCCGGTCAGTTTCGGCATCGCGCTGTTCCTGACCGAACTGGCGCCGAACTGGTTGAAGCGGCCGCTGGGCATCGCCATTGAGCTGTTAGCGGCCATTCCGAGCATCGTCTACGGCATGTGGGGCCTGTTCGTGTTCGCCCCGCTGTTCGCCGAATATTTCCAGACGCCGGTGGGCGAAGTGCTGTCGGGCATTCCGATCGTCGGCGAGCTGTTCTCCGGCCCGGCCTTCGGCATCGGCATCCTGGCCGCCGGGGTGATCCTGGCTATCATGATCATTCCTTACATCGCCGCGGTGATGCGCGACGTGTTCGAACAGACCCCGGTGATGATGAAAGAGTCGGCCTACGGCATCGGCTGCACCACCTGGGAAGTCATCTGGCGCATCGTGCTGCCGTTCACCAAAAACGGCGTTATCGGCGGCGTGATGCTGGGCCTGGGCCGCGCGCTGGGGGAAACCATGGCGGTGACTTTTATCATCGGCAACACCTACCAGCTCGACAGCGCTTCGCTGTATATGCCGGGCAACAGCATCACCTCGGCGCTGGCCAACGAATTCGCCGAAGCCGAGTCCGGCGTGCACACCGCCGCGTTGATGGAGCTGGGCCTGATTCTGTTTGTTATCACCTTTATCGTGCTGGCGCTGTCGAAACTGATGATCATGCGTCTGGCCAAGAATGAGGGGCGTTAACATGGCGACGATGGATATGCAAAACGCAGTCGTGCTGGCGGAAAGCCGCCGCAAAATGCAGGCCTGGCGCCGGCAGAAAAACCGCCTCGCGCTGTTCTTGTCGATGGCGACCATGGCGTTCGGGTTGTTCTGGCTGATCTGGATCCTGATTGCCACCGTCACCAAAGGCTTCGACGGCATGTCGCTGGCGCTGTTCACCGAGATGACCCCGCCACCGAACACCGCGGGCGGTGGCCTGGCCAACGCCATCGCCGGCAGCGGCCTGCTGATCCTGTGGGCGACCATCTTCGGTACGCCGCTCGGCATCATGGCCGGCATCTATCTGGCGGAATACGGCCGCAAATCCTGGCTGGCGGAAGTGATCCGCTTTATCAACGACATTCTGCTGTCCGCACCGTCGATCGTGGTGGGCCTGTTCGTTTACACCATCGTGGTGGCGAAGATGGAACACTTCTCCGGCTGGGCCGGCATCGTGGCGCTGGCGCTGCTGCAGGTGCCGATCGTCATTCGCACCACCGAGAACATGCTGAAGCTGGTACCGGATACGCTGCGCGAGGCCGCCTACGCTCTGGGCACGCCGAAATGGCGCATGATTTCCGCCATCACGCTGAAGGCGTCGGTGTCTGGCATCATCACCGGCGTGCTGCTGGCGATTGCGCGCATCGCGGGGGAAACGGCGCCGCTGCTGTTCACCTCGCTGTCGAACCAGTTCTGGAGCACCGACCTGATGCAGCCGATCGCCAACCTGCCGGTGACCATCTTCAAATTCGCCATGAGCCCGTTCGCCGAATGGCAACAGCTGGCCTGGGCCGGGGTACTGTTGATCACCCTGTGCGTACTGTTACTGAATATCCTGGCGCGCGTGATTTTCGCCAAGAAAAAGCATTCATAAAATTTTGAGCGCCGCTTTGGCGGCGCTGATGAAAAGAGAGAAGTCTTGATGAGTATGGTTACTGACGCTTCCAGCAGCAAAATTCAGGTACGCGATCTGAACTTCTACTATGGCAAATTCCATGCGCTGAAGAACATCACGCTGGATATTGCCAAGAACAAGGTCACCGCGTTTATCGGCCCGTCCGGCTGTGGCAAATCCACCCTGCTGCGTACCTTCAACAAGATGTACCAGCTGTACCCGGAACAGCGTGCGGAAGGCGGCATCCTGCTGGATGGCCAGAACATCCTGACCGACAACTCGGATATCGCGCTGCTGCGCGCCAAGGTCGGCATGGTGTTCCAGAAGCCGACGCCGTTCCCGATGTCGATTTACGACAACATCGCCTTCGGCGTTCGCCTGTTTGAAAAGCTGTCGCGCGCCGATATGGACGAGCGCGTACAGTGGGCGCTGACCAAAGCGGCGCTGTGGAACGAAACCAAAGACAAGCTGCACCAGAGCGGCTACAGCCTCTCCGGCGGCCAGCAGCAGCGTCTGTGCATCGCCCGCGGCATCGCCATTCGTCCGGAAGTGTTGTTGCTGGATGAGCCTTGCTCGGCGCTGGATCCGATCTCCACCGGCAAGATTGAAGAGCTGATCAGCGAGCTGAAGGCCGACTACACCGTGGTGATCGTGACGCACAACATGCAGCAGGCGGCGCGTTGCTCCGACTCTACCGCATTTATGTACCTGGGCGAGCTGATCGAGTTCAGTGATACTGATAACCTGTTCACTGCGCCGCAGAAAAAGCAGACTGAAGACTACATCACTGGCCGTTATGGTTGATAGGAAGCATCATGGATAACCTGAATTTAAACAAACATATTTCCGGCCAGTTCAACGCAGAGCTTGAGCATATCCGCACCCAGGTGCTGACCATGGGCGGGCTGGTGGAGCAGCAGCTGACCGACGCCATCACCGCGATGCACAATCAGGATGGCGAGCTGGCCAAGCGCGTGATCGAAGGCGACGCCAAGGTCAACATGATGGAAGTGGCGATCGACGAAGCCTGCGTGCGCATCATCGCCAAACGCCAGCCGACCGCCAGCGATCTGCGCCTGGTCATGGCGATCATCAAAACCATTTCCGAGCTGGAACGCATCGGCGACGTGGCGGACAAAATCTGCCGCACTGCGCTGGAGAAGTTCTCGCACCAGCACCAGCCGCTGCTGGTGAGCCTGGAGTCGCTGGGGCGCCACACCGTGCAGATGCTGCACGACGTGCTGGACGCCTTTGCGCGCATGGATCTGGACGAGGCGATCCGTATTTACCGCGAAGATAAAAAGGTCGACCAGGAATACGAAGGCATCGTGCGTCAGCTGATGACCTACATGATGGAAGACTCGCGCACCATTCCGAGCGTGCTGACCGCGTTGTTCTGCGCCCGTTCTATCGAGCGCATCGGCGACCGCTGCCAGAACATCTGCGAATTTATCTTCTATTTCGTCAAAGGGCAGGATTTCCGTCATCTGGGCGGCGACGCCTTGGAAAAGCTGCTGTCTCCAGGCGGTAAAGACGAAAAGGACGACTAACCCTTTCCGGGTAATATCCTTCGAAGGCGCGGTTTCCCGCGCCTTTATTCCATCTTCAGCGCGTAAAGATAAAAAGGTTATAAATATAGCTTTTTATATTATTTCCTGACCTATGTGGCGCTTGCTAGCTTATCCGCCAGCAGGACATCAACCACTTAGGAGCTCTCTATGAAACATCGCGCTTTGGCCTTAACGTTGTTAGCCAGTCTGACCGGCCTCGCCGCCGGCGCCGCGCACGCGGACAAACTTGACGATATCAAGCAAGCCGGCGTGGTGCGCATCGCGGTGTTCGACAGCAACCCGCCGTTCGGCTACATCGATCCGCAGAGCAAGAAGCTGGTGGGTTACGATGTGGATGTCGCCGACGCGATCGGCAAAGCGCTGGGCGTGAAAGTGGAGCTGCGCGCCACCAACCCGGCTAACCGCATTCCGCTGCTGGTGTCGAAGAAGGTTGACCTGATCGCCGCCAACTTCACCATTACCGACGAGCGCGCCAAGGAAGTGAACTTCAGCGTGCCGTATTTCGCCACCGGCCAGAAATTCATCGCTCGCAAAGGCGTGCTGAAAACGCCGGAAGACATCAAGAAGCTGCGCATCGGCGCGGACAAGGGCACGGTGCAGGAAATCACCCTGCGCGAGCGTTTCCCGACGGCGAAAGTGATCTCCTACGATGACACCCCGCTGGCGTTCGTGGCGCTGCGCAATGGCAACGTACAGGCGATCACTCAGGACGACGCCAAGCTGGTTGGCCTGCTCGGCAATCTGCCGGCGGCACAGAAGGCCGAGTTTGAGATTTCGCCGTTCAGCCTGACCAAAGAGTATCAGGGTGTCGGCATTCCCAAAGGCGAAGATCGCCTGACCGCCGCGGTGAACGAGACGTTGATCAAGCTGGAAAAAGACGGTGAAGCAGTTAAGATTTACGATCGCTGGTTCGGGCCGGAAACCCAATCCGCCCAGCCGCGCGGCGATTTCAAAATCGCGCCTTTGGATCAGCAACCGAAAGCCTGATGTAACCGCGCGCGGTGAGATCGGTACGGAGGGGCGCAGCTTGCTGCGCCCCTGATGCATTCTGCAAGACAAGGATTGAACATGAACCTGGACTGGCTGCTGGCGCCGCAATACCTGAGCTGGCTGTGGCACGGTTTTCTGCTGACGCTGTGGCTTTCCGCCTGCGCGGGCCTGGCGGCCACGTTGCTGGGCTTTGTGCTGGCGGCGATGCGCGACAGCAGCCTGCGGCCGTTGCGCTGGCTGGCGATGGGCTACAGCTCGCTGTTTCGCAATACGCCGCTGCTGGTGCAGCTGTTCTTCTGGTACTTCGCCGCCGGGCAGATCCTGCCTTCCGCCGCCATGCAGTGGCTGAACAGCACCCATCAGGTCGGCCCGCTTGAGTGGCCGTCGTTCGAGTTTCTCGCCGGTTTCTTCGGCCTGACGCTCTATTCCACCGCCTTTATCGCCGAAGAGATCCGTTCCGGCATTCGCGGCGTCGCCGGCGGGCAGAAATATGCCGCTCAGGCGCTGGGGCTGACCGGTTGGCAGGCGATGCGCTACGTGGTGCTGCCGCAGGCGCTGAAAATCGCGCTGCCGCCGCTGCTGGGCCAATACATGAACGTAATCAAAAACTCGTCGCTGACCATGGCGATCGGCGTTGCCGAACTCTCTTACGCTTCGCGTCAGGTCGAAACCGAAACGTTGCGCACCTTCCAGGCGTTTGGCGTGGCGACGGTGCTGTATATCGCCATTATCGCGCTGCTGGAAGGCTGGGGCATGTGGCGCCAACAGCGTAAACCGCTGGGAGGACATTGAGATGGATTTCAGCGTGATTCACGATAACCTGGGCTATCTGCTGTGGGGCACCTGGCCGGACGGGCCGCTGGGTGGCGCAGCGCTGACGTTGGCGATCAGTCTGATGGCCGGCGTAGCCTCGGCGGTGCTCGGTACCTTACTCGGCGTGGCGCTGGCGATGTCGCGCGGCGTGGCCGCCGGGCTGCTGGCGGCGCTGCTGGGCTTTTTCCGCGCTATTCCGGTCATCATGCTGATCTTCTGGACCTATTTCCTGCTGCCGATGGTGTTTGGCGTCGAGATCCCGGAAATCACCACCGTGGTGTGCGCGCTGGCGCTGATCGCCTCAGCCTATTTGGCCCACGCGGTGAAAGCCGGCATCGCCGCCATCGGCCCCGGCCAGTGGCAGGCCGGGCTCTCTCTGGGGCTGACCCGCTGGCAGACGCTGCGCATGATCGTGCTGCCGCAGGCGCTGCGCATGATGGTGCCGTCGTTCATCAACCAGTGGATCTCCCTGATCAAAGACACCTCGCTGGCTTATATCGTCGGCGTTGGCGAACTGACCTTCCTGGCGACTCAGGTCAACAACCGCAGCATGGTCTACCCGATGGAAGTGTTCCTGTTCGTGGCGCTGGTCTATTTTGTGTTCTGCCTGGCGCTCGACCTGCTGGCCAACGCGGTCAACCGCCGCTTCGGCGCACAAACTCGCGCGCTGAAGCGGTCCTGGCGCTGGTGGCGCAACAAACCGCCGTTGCCGGCCAGTTAATCGGCCGTCAGCCGCCAGCCGCGTTCACGCCACAGCGCGGGCAGCTGAGCCAAATCGTCGAACGTCGTCACCAGCGGGTGGTCGATCGGCGGGTTATGCGGATCGGCGCAGAAGTAAAATACCGGAATGCCGGCGGCGATCCCGGCCTGCGCGCCGGCGGGCGAGTCGTCTACCAGGAGACAGCGCGTCACCGGCACCTGCATCTGTTCGGCGGCGTGAAACACGATCGCCGGATCCGGCTTCCAGCGCTGAATGTCATAGCCGCTGAACAACCGGTCATCAAAATAGGGCAGCATGCCGGTCAGGCCGAGCGAGTGCTGCATCTTGCTGACCGGCCCATTGGAGACGGTGCAGATTGGCACCGTCACCTGCGCCAGCAACTCGCGGGCGCCGGCGATCTGCTGCAGCTCGCTGTCGAACAGCCGCGCCACTTCCTGCCGATACAGCGGTTCCAGCGTCTCTTTTGCCAGATCGGTGCCCTGCTCGGCGTTGACCCGATCGATGATCTCGTACAGTTTCACCCCTTTGTATTTCTTGAACACCTCTTCCAGCGACAGATGAATGCCGTAGTGGGCGAACATGTGCACATAGGCTTTGCTGCACAGCACTTCGCTGTCCACCAGCGTGCCGTCGCAGTCGAACAAAATGCAGTCAATCTGATTCATGCGGGACAGGTTCCTTCGGGTTAGCGCCGCTGGCGGTGCTCAGCGATCACTTGATCAGGTTACGCGCCTTGAGATCGTGCAAAATCAGCGCGGCGACATGTGAGCAATGCGGCAGATCGCGGCTGTCGCACCATCTCAGTTCGGCGATTTCGGCGGCCGGCTGCAGCTGCCCGGTAAAGCCGGCCTGGTAGCAGCGAATGCGCACCTGGGTGCCGTCCTGCTTGCCGTCTGCCGGGCCGGAGAACTCGCCGTAAAACGCGATGGAGTTCGGCTGCAGCGCGACGGTCAGCTCTTCGTCGATTTCGCGGCACAGCGCCTGTTCGTCGGTTTCACCCGCTTCGCGCTTTCCGCCAGGCATATAAAACAGCGTCTTATTGTGTGAGCGCACCAGCGCCACTTTGTCATCTTTCAGCGCGATCAACGCGAGCTTATCGATAAAGGTCGAAGACATGCGGGTTCCTGTTTCTTAACGGATGAGGAAAGAGGGGGCGATAGGCCATTTTATCGGCCGTGCCGACAAACGGCAACGCAATGGGCGGTCAGGGGATGAATGTCTGTAAATACAAGCCGTTGACACGTTTAGCCGTAAAGACGGCGAAAAAAACCGGTGTTCGGCGTCAAAAGCCCCACTTTTTGTTATAGGATAGCCGGCGACTGTCCATTCCCATTTTCGGAATTCTGATAATGACCAAACCAGTATCTGGCCTTGACGCTGAGCAAGGCTTGCTTGGGCGCGTGTTTAAACTCAAGCAACATGGCACGACGGCGCGTACGGAAACGATTGCCGGTATCACCACCTTCCTCACCATGGTGTATATCGTGTTCGTTAACCCGCAAATTTTGGGCGCGGCGGGCATGGATACCCAGGCGGTATTTGTCACCACCTGTTTGATCGCCGCCTTCGGCAGCATCTTCATGGGGCTGCTGGCGAACCTGCCGGTGGCGCTGGCGCCGGCGATGGGCTTGAACGCCTTCTTCGCCTTCGTGGTGGTCGGGGCGATGGGCATCTCCTGGCAGGTGGGCATGGGCGCCATCTTCTGGGGAGCTGTCGGCCTGCTGCTGCTGACCATTTTCCGCATTCGCTATTGGATGATCGCCAATATTCCGGTCAGCCTGCGGGTCGGCATCACCAGCGGCATCGGCCTGTTCATCGGCATGATGGGGCTGAAAAACGCCGGCATCGTAGTGGCCAACCCGGACACCCTGGTGACCATCGGTAGCCTGACCTCGCACAACGTGCTGCTGGGGGCGCTCGGCTTCTTCATCATCGCCGTGCTTTCTTCGCGTAACTTCCACGCGGCAGTGCTGGTGTCGATCGTGGTCACTACCCTGATCGGTTGGATGCTGGGCGACGTGAAATACGGCGGCCTGTTCTCGCTGCCGCCGAGCATTACCTCGGTGGTGGGCCAGGTCGACGTGGCCGGCGCGCTGAACATCGGGCTGGCCGGGGTCATCTTCTCGTTTATGCTGGTGAACCTGTTCGACTCCTCCGGTACGCTGATCGGCGTCACCGATAAAGCCGGCCTGACCGATAACCAGGGCAAGTTCCCGCGTATGAAGCAGGCCCTGTACGTAGACAGCATCAGCTCAGTGGCCGGTTCGCTGGCGGGCACTTCTTCCGTGACCGCTTACATCGAAAGCTCGTCCGGCGTCGCCGTCGGCGGCCGCACCGGTTTGACGGCGGTGGTCACCGGCCTGCTGTTCCTGCTGGTGATCTTCCTGTCGCCGCTGGCGGGCATGGTGCCGGCTTACGCCGCCGCCGGCGCGCTGATCTACGTCGGCGTGCTGATGACCTCCAGCCTGGCGCGGGTGAAGTGGGACGATCTGACCGAAGCGGTTCCGGCGTTTGTTACTGCGGTGATGATGCCGTTCAGCTTCTCGATCACCGAGGGCATCGCGCTCGGCTTTATCTCCTACTGCGTGATGAAGCTGGGTACCGGCCGCTGGCGTGAAATCAGTCCGTGCGTGGTGGTCGTGGCGCTGCTGTTCGTGCTGAAGATCGTCTTCGTCGACGGCCATTGATCGCTAAAGGGCCGACGGCGGTCGGCCCTGAATCCCTAGACGCCCGGCGTCGCATCCGGCGCCTGATCCAACACCCACTGCAATGGCCGCCTGAAGCGCGCCTGCCAGCTGCCGGCGGCATCCTCTCCCTGGGCGAAGTGCAGCGTCTGCACCTGATTCTCCTCCCCGAACAGATTGGCGAAATGTAGCGCCAGCGCCTGTTCGCTGAAGTTTTGCCGATCGTAATACGCCATCACGATTTTCTTTTGCGCCGCCAGCGACTGCTGGGCGGGTTTGATTTCGCCATGGGGGGCGATCAGCAGCGCACCGGCGTAAAACTGCGGGTATTTCGCGAGCAGGTTAGCGGCGTGCAGCGCGCCCTGGCCGCGGGCGCTGAGGTAAATCCGTTGGGGATTCAGCTTTAGCTGCGGGGCCAGCTGTTGCACCGTGCGCTGCAGGGCGGTTTGGGTGCTCTCGTCGCTGTAATTTGACCAGCGGAAGCTGTTTTCCGACAGCATCTGCGTGCCGTTGATCTCGATGTAGGCCACGCCCATTTCGCCGAACAGCAGCCGCTCCTCGGGGCTGATGGCGGCGGCTTTGCCGTAGGTATGCAGGAAGATCACCGTTGGCCAGCCTGCGGGCGGCGCTTCGCCGTCCGGCACCGCGTAGCTGGCTTTGCCTTCATACTGGCGTGCGTGCTGCAGATAGCGCGCTTTGGTGGCGGCCAAAATGGATTGGTAAGTGGCGGAGTGTTGGATGCTGTTGAAGGCGTCGTCCTCCAGCAGGTTGTAGTAGTACCACAGGCCGCGGTCGGCGCTCAGCTGCAGGTAACGCTCCGCCAGCTCGGTTTGCCCTTTCTCCGCCGACGACACCGCCAGTTGGTAGGGCGCCCAGACGTTGCGGCCGTCTTCGCGCATCAGCGTCAGGTACAGCGACATGGCGCCGAGCTTTTTATCTTCCTGGTTTTGCGCGGATCGCGACAGTTGGGCGTTGAGCGCGCTGTGCGCAGGCAGCTCCAGCGGCTCTTCACCGGCGGGATAACGCATGTCTGCGGCGAAAGCGGGACTGGTGATGGCAACAAAAAATAACGCTAAAATGAAAAAATACATGATGCTATGGCTTTAATTTCTAATGAATTGACGGACTTCATGTCCTGTTGCGGCGCCCGGCAGGCGCCGCGAGACCTTCACTCCACGCGGCGAATAAAATCGCTGAATGCGGACAGCTGGCCAGTCAGGAAATCCAGCGTTCCCTGATCGCTCAGTTCACCAGCCTGTTCATCCACCTTGCTCTGGATCACACCGCCCATAAACTCAGGCTTGTTCATTACCATCGCATCGAGGAACACCAGGATCTGGCGCAGGTGATATTGGCAGCGCGCGCCGCCGATCGGCCCCATCGAACTGGTTTGAATGGCGACCGGCTTACCGGCCAGCGGCTGATTCGGCAAGCGCGACAGCCAGTCGATGGCGTTTTTCAACCCGCCGGGCACGGAATAGTTGTATTCGGGGGTAACGATGATCACGCCGTCGGCCTGGCGGATCTGCTCGGCGATCGCCTCGACCGCGGCAGGGAAACCTTCACCCTGCTGCAGGTCGGCATCGTACAGAGGGATATCGCGGATGGAAGGCAGCGCTTCAATGGTGACGCCCTGCGGAGCCAGGCCTGGCAAGGCGCGGGCCACCATGGCGTTGTAGGAGCCTTTGCGCAGGCTGCCGAGCAGAGTGACGATTTTTAAGGCTTGGTCTGACATGGTGATTCTCCCTTTCGAATGAGCAGATTCAGCGAACAACATGGGCGAATAGTAGGCTAAAGCTCGGGTCGAGAATAGGCGATTGCTCAACATTTAGCTGTTTTTACAATTTAATGCAGAAACTCGTGCGGCAAAGACAAGTGCTGTCCGCTTTGCACCGCCTTAACCGGGCGTCGTCAGGCCCGTCAATTTGACGAAACGCGAGGACGCCGCCGGACTGCGCGGCGAGATCTCCCCGTCTTTGCGCAAACCGTGGCGCTCTTCGTAGCGCCAGCACAGCAGGCGATCCAGGCTAGGGCTGCCGGCGCACGCCCAGCTCAGGTATTCGTCGGCGTCGCTCATCACCTGAACGTCCGGCGTGGCGCTGGAACGCAGGTGGCCGGAGAAGGGGTGCAGACGCAGCGTCGATTGGCCGCTGTTGCCGAGGCCGGAAATTTTCAGCACGCTTTGCCGGATGCTCCACAGCTGAGTCTCCGCTTCCAGCCGATCGTCCTGTGCGCCGATCCAGGCGTTTTCCGCCGGCGTCTGGTGCGCGTGTTGCAACGCGCTTTGCCGGGTGCCGCGCGCGCGCATCACTTCGATATCCAGGCCGACTTTGCCTTCGTCGCTCAGCAGCACGCCCACGGTGTTGCTGGCGTAAGCGAGGCTGAAATCGGGCAGTTGATGATCGGCGAAGCAGGGGCGGCCGGTCGGGGTAGTGGCGATGGGGGGCAGCGTCGGCAGGCCGTACAGATAGAACATCATTTCGGCGAGCAAAATGCGCCCTTGCAGGTAGCGCGTGCGGCGTTTAACGGAAAAGGTGCGAGTGGCGGCAATCACTTCGTCGGAGAGTCTCTGGGTATCCAGGACGGCGGAGGCCGGGGTCCATCGGGCAAAATGACACGCCATTGTTCACTCCATTACAGAGGGTCGCTAAGAACGCAGGGGTGTTAGATTAAGACTAAGTTGAGGATTTATCATCAAAAAACACTATGCGTTTTATCCGATTTGTTGCCAATTTCAGTGATGAGCGGCGCAGGCGTTATTCCAGGATCCAGCTATCGCCGGTGGCCGGCGCGATCCCTTCCGGCAGCCATAGCCGACCCCACGCGCCGGTACAGTGGCAGCCCATGATCTTTTCCGGCTGATGCTGCTTTAAAAAACGGCGGACGCGCCAGAGGGTACGCGGAGAAGCGCAACGCAGATGAAAACCGCCAATCAAGGCGTGGATCCGATCGATCCCGGTGATTTTCTGGCAGTGGCGCACAATATTCACGATCCCGCGATGCCCGCAGCCGGTCACGATCACCAGACCGCGATCCGATTTGTAAATCAGCACTCCTTCGTCGATAACGTAATCCACCGCCGCGTTTTCCCCGGTAATCACCCCGTAGGCGCGCGGTGCGGGCACGGCGATTTCACCTGACCACATAAAGCGATCGCCGATCGCCAGCGGCGTGCGGCTGTAGTGCATGTTATGGCGCGAGTAGTCGATATCCAAAGAGAGCTTTTTGATTTTGTGGGTGTGGCCCAGCACCTTCAGCGCCGCATAGCGCTCATCGCCGACCTGCGGGTGGCAGATGATGCGGCTGTTGTCCGGCAGCCAGGCGACGCCGCCGCAGTGGTCATAGTGGCCGTGGGAGAGCACCGTCGCGGTGATGCGGGAGAGATCGACGCCCATCAGCGCCGCATTGCGCAGGAAGCTGTCGTCGGGGCCGGTGTCGAACAGTATGGAGGTCGTCTCGTCCTCAATCAGCAGGCTTAACCCGGCCTTGGCCTGCAATAGCGGGTTGGCGCCGGCGGCGCGGCGGTTTTCCAGCAATACCTTGAGGGTTAACGCCATGTTGACTCGTTCCTGAGAAAGACACCTGACCGTCCAGTATATCGCGGGCAGTTGCGGCGGCGCTGTGAGCCAGCGCGCAGAGCGAGAGCGGGAAAGAAAAACGGCCGGAACAGGGTGCCCCGGCCGTGAAGGCGTCTGGCAGCGCGTTATTTGCCGATACAGAAGCTGGAGAAGATACGGCCCAGCAGATCGTCGGAGGTGAATTCGCCGGTGATTTCGCTCAAGGCCAGCTGCGCCTGGCGCAGTTCCTCGGCCAGCAGCTCGCCCGCGTAAGCGCTCACTAACTGTTCTTTGCCCTGCACCAGATGCTGCGCCGCCAGTTCCAGCGCCTGCAGGTGGCGACGGCGCGCCAGGAAGCCGCCTTCCATGTTGCTGGTGAAGCCCATGCTCTGTTTAAGATGATCGCGCAGCACATCGACGCCTTCGCCGGTGCGGGCCGACAGGCGAATAAGCGAGTGGTTGTTCACTTCCGTCATACCCAGCGTTTCGCCGGTGATGTCGGCCTTGTTACGCACCACGGTGATCGGCAGCGTGTTCGGCAGGCGCGCCATAAACTCCGGCCAGATTTCGGCCGGCTCGGTGGCGGCGGTGGTGGTGCCGTCAACCATAAACAGCACTCTGTCGGCCTGTTCGATCTCGTTCCATGCACGTTCGATGCCGATGCGCTCCACTTCGTCGCTGGCGTCGCGCAGGCCGGCGGTGTCGATGATGTGCAGCGGCATGCCGTCGATATGGATGTGTTCGCGCAGAACGTCGCGGGTGGTGCCGGCGATATCGGTGACGATCGCCGCTTCGCGCCCGGCCAACGCATTGAGCAGGCTGGATTTACCGGCGTTAGGACGCCCGGCGATCACCACCTTCATCCCTTCGCGCAGCAGGCTGCCCTGGCGCGCTTCACCGCGCACGTTGTCCAGATCCGCCATCACGTCATTGAGCTGCGCCTCGATTTTACCGTCGGACAGGAAGTCGATTTCCTCGTCCGGGAAGTCGATCGCCGCCTCCACGTAGATTCGCAGGTGAGTGAGCGCTTCCACGAGCTGGTGGATGCGGGTGGAGAACGCGCCCTGCAGCGAGTTCATCGCCGAACGCGCCGCCTGCTCGGAGCTGGCGTCGATCAGGTCGGCGATCGCTTCGGCCTGCGCCAAATCGAGTTTGTCGTTGAGAAACGCGCGTTCGGAGAACTCGCCGGGCCGCGCGATGCGCACGTCGGGCAGAGCCAGCACGCGCTTGAGCAGCAGATCGAGGATCACCGGCCCGCCGTGGCCCTGCAGTTCCAGCACGTCTTCGCCGGTAAAGGAGTTCGGCCCCGGGAACCACAGCGCGATGCCCTGATCGAGAGTGGCACCGGCGGCGTCGCGAAACGGCAGATAGTCAGCGTAGCGCGGCTTCGGCAGCTTGCCGAGCAACGCCTGGGCGACGTCTTTGGCCTTGCTTCCGGAAATGCGCAGAATGCCGACGCCGCCGCGTCCCGGCGGGGTGGCTTGGGCTACGATGGTATCGGTGGTGCTCATAACGGTTCTCTCTGACGATTAAGATGCAAAAAGGCGGTCTAATGACCGCCTTTGGTGTGACTGCAAGGGTCGGCGCGCCGAACCCCTACAATACGCTTAGCTTTTTTTCTTGTCGCGGCTGTGCAGACCGCGTTTTTCCAGACCACGGTAAATCAGCTGCTGCTGCAGGATGGTCACCAGGTTGCTGACGATGTAGTACAGCACCAGACCGGACGGGAACCACAGGAAGAACACTGTGAAGATCACCGGCATGAAGGTCATGATTTTCTGCTGCATCGGGTCAGTCACGGTGGTCGGCGACATCTTCTGAATGAAGAACATCGTCACGCCCATCAGGATTGGCAGGATGTAGTACGGGTCTTGCGCCGACAGGTCATGGATCCACAGAGCGAACGGCGCGTGGCGCAGCTCGACCGAACCCATCAGCATGTAGTACAGCGCCAGGAAGATCGGCATCTGAATGATCAGCGGCAGACAGCCGCCGAGCGGGTTCACTTTCTCCGCCTTGTACAGCGCCATCATCTCTTGGCTCATGCGCTGTTTGTCATCGCCGATACGCTCGCGCATCGCCTGCAGTTTCGGCTGCAGCATGCGCATTTTCGCCATCGAGGTGTACTGCGCCTTGGTCAGCGGGTACATGATGCCGCGCACGATGAAGGTGATGATGATGATGGAGAAGCCCCAGTTGCCGATAAAGCCGTGGATGAACTTCAGCAGTTTGAACAGCGGCTGGGAGATAAACCACAGCCAACCGTAATCCACGGTCAGGTCCAGGTGCGGCGCCAGCTGGGCCATCTGGTCCTGCAGCTCCGGACCGACCCACAGGGTGGCGTTCAGCTGTTGCTGAGCGCCAGGCTGCACCACGACCGGCGTAGATTTGAAGCCGATGGTGGACAGGTTGTCACCCGGTTTGGCGGTGTAGAAGGTGTTGTCACCCTTGGTCGCCGGCACCCACGCGGTGGCAAAGTACTGTTGCAGCATCGCGACCCAACCGTCTTTGGTGGTGACGCTCAGGTTTTCGTCTTTGTCGAACGCGTATTTCTGGTACTTGTCTTCGCTGGACGAGTACGCCGCGCCGCGGAAGGTGTGCAGCGCGAAGTTGCTGCTGCCGGTGTCGCGGTGCTTAGGCAATTCGGTGGTCTGCTTCAGCTGGCCGAACAGGGTCAGCTCCAGAGGCGTCGCGCCTTTGTTGTCGATGCTGTAATCCACGCCGACCGCATAGTGATCGCGTTTGAGCACGAAGGTCTTGGTGTAGACCGCGCCGTCTTTATCGGTGTAGGTCAGCGGAATGCGCAGCTCGTCCTGGCCTTCCGGCAGGGTGTAGCTGTCTTGCGCCGCCTGATACAGCGGGCGTTCGCCGTTGGCCGGGTTGTCCGGGCCGTTTTTACCGGTCAGGCCGCTTTGCGCCTGATAGACGAACGACGGGGTGGTTTCCAGCAGTTGGAACGGAGTCGATGAACCCAGAGTATCCGGGTAGGCCAACAGTTTAGCCTGCTCGATATCGCCACCACGGGTGTTGATGGTCAGCGACAGCACGTCGGTGTTCACGGTAATCAGCTTACCCTGACCACTGGCTGGCACGGCCTGGCTGGCGGCATCACCGGCTACTGCGTTCGAAGTCTGTTGCGTGGTCTGTGCGGCCGGCTGCGGAGCGTTGTCCGTTTGCCATGCCTGCCAGATCATGAAAGACACGAACAGCAGAGCGATGAGGAGAAGATTGCGTTGCGAATCCATCGTTAGTGTTCTCTGTTATCGTCGGTTTTTGGCGGCACCGGATCATCGCCACCTGGGTTCAAAGGGTGGCATTTTAATACGCGTTTCAATGCTAACCAACTGCCTTTTATCATGCCAAACCTGCTTAATGCCTCAATTGCGTAATGAGAGCATGTCGGCTGGAAGCGACAACGAGGCCCTAGCAGCGGACTGATGACGAGCTGATAGGCTCGCACCAGCCCGATCAGGATGCGGGAGCCTGGCGACAGTGGCGACGCCATAATTTATCCAAAGCTTCCGTCAGCGCGCGGTTATCCAAATCCGCTATCCCCTTTTTGGCCACCACGACAAAATCCATCGCCGGTAATTCGTGCTGGCGCAGGCGGAAGCTTTCGCGGGTTAGGCGTTTGATCCGATTACGCTCGTGCGCGCGTTTGACGTGTTTTTTGGCGACGGTAAGACCGATGCGGGGATGCCCCAGCTGGTTCAGGCGGCCGAGGATGGTGATTTGCGGCGTGCCAGCCCGTTGTGGCTGCTGGAAGACGAAAGTGAAATGAGTGGGAGTTAACAAACGTAACTCCCTGGGAAAAGCGAGCTTAACCACTCAGCGGGTTAGCTTTATTACTTAGAAACAGTCAGACGAGCACGGCCTTTCGCACGACGGCGGGCCAGAACTTGACGACCATTTTTGGTGGCCATACGAGCACGGAAACCGTGGCTACGGTTGCGCTTCAATACGGACGGTTGGAAAGTGCGTTTCATAGCGATTTCTACCTAAACTTAAAATAATTACTGATCAGTAAACGCGTTTGGCTACTCGGCGTGAAGATGACCGACGCCTCAATCGCAATACATAAAGAAGCGGGATTGTAATAATTGTACAGTCCTGAGTCAATTCGCATCGCGCCAGCCTACCTGGTTGTCTGCCAATAACGGAACAAAATCCGGTCTTGGCCCGTGGTCACCGCAGAATCCTGTCTGGCTAATGACGCACCATAAGGAACCAGGTATCACACGTAGGGCGAAGATTATACGGACTCGGGGTGAAATCGCAAGGATCCCCGTGAGATCCTTTGCGCGCGATCCCAGGATCCGGCGTGGATAACAGGGTATAACCGGTTGACAATGTAAAAAACGCGGCGCAGCGGCCGGGATCTGCACGGTCGTGCGGCCGCAGCGGTGAAAAGATCGCCGCCGGCCGCGGCCTGTGGATAAAATGGATCTAATCTGTGAGGAAGGGGAGGATCTCTTGCGCGGATTGCGCTATGATCCGTCATTCCGATCGCGATCCCTCATGCCGGGATCGTGAGGGACACAAACCGTGAAAGGCGGTTCGCATCCCCCACAGGCAAACAGCCGATGCCGGGTATGTGTCAAAAATCATGAGTTATAAAAAAGTTGCCCGTTTCTTTTCTTTATTGATCTTGTTCGAGTGGAGTCCGCCGTGTCACTTTCGCTTTGGCAGCAGTGTCTTGCCCGATTGCAGGATGAGTTACCTGCCACAGAATTTAGTATGTGGATTCGCCCATTGCAGGCGGAACTGAGTGACAACACCCTGGCGCTGTACGCGCCTAACCGTTTTGTGCTGGATTGGGTTCGCGATAAGTACTTAAACAACATCAATGGTCTGCTGAATGATTTCTGCGGCACGGACGCGCCTTTGCTGCGTTTTGAAGTCGGCAGCAAGCCGATCACGCAGGTGATAAGCCAGACCGTGACCGCCAGCGTCAGCAGCGCTCCTGCGGCTCCGGCGGCGCGCACGGCCGCGCCTTCGCGCCCGAGCTGGGACAACGCGGCGGCGCAGCCCGAGCTCTCTTACCGCTCCAACGTCAACCCTAAACACACCTTCGACAACTTCGTCGAGGGTAAGTCCAACCAGCTGGCGCGCGCGGCGGCTCGCCAGGTGGCGGACAATCCGGGCGGTGCCTACAACCCTTTGTTCCTGTATGGCGGCACCGGCCTGGGTAAAACTCACCTGCTGCACGCGGTCGGCAACGGCATCATGGCGCGCAAGGCCAACGCCAAAGTGGTCTACATGCACTCGGAACGCTTCGTGCAGGACATGGTCAAAGCGTTGCAGAACAATGCCATCGAAGAGTTTAAGCGCTACTACCGTTCGGTCGACGCGCTGCTGATCGATGACATCCAATTCTTCGCCAACAAGGAGCGTTCGCAGGAAGAGTTCTTCCATACCTTTAACGCCCTGTTGGAAGGCAATCAGCAGATCATCCTGACCTCGGATCGCTACCCTAAAGAGATCAACGGAGTGGAAGATCGTCTGAAGTCCCGCTTCGGCTGGGGGCTGACGGTGGCGATCGAGCCGCCGGAGCTGGAAACCCGCGTGGCGATCCTGATGAAAAAGGCCGACGAAAACGACATTCGCCTGCCGGGCGAAGTGGCGTTCTTCATCGCCAAGCGCCTGCGTTCCAACGTGCGTGAGCTCGAAGGGGCGCTGAACCGCGTGATCGCCAACGCCAACTTTACCGGCCGGGCCATCACCATTGATTTCGTGCGCGAAGCGCTGCGCGATCTGCTGGCGCTGCAGGAAAAGCTGGTCACCATCGACAATATTCAAAAGACGGTGGCGGAGTATTACAAGATTAAAGTCGCGGATTTGCTGTCCAAGCGGCGTTCGCGATCCGTTGCCCGCCCGCGCCAGATGGCGATGGCGCTGGCGAAGGAACTCACCAACCACAGCCTGCCGGAAATCGGCGATGCGTTTGGTGGCCGCGACCATACCACGGTGTTGCACGCCTGCCGGAAGATCGAGCAGCTGCGTGAGGAAAGTCACGACATCAAAGAAGATTTCTCCAATTTAATCAGAACATTATCTTCATAGCGCTATGAAATTTATCGTTGAACGTGAGCATCTGCTAAAACCGCTGCAACAGGTGAGCAGCCCGCTGGGCGGCCGCCCGACCTTGCCGATCCTGGGCAACCTGCTGCTGCAGGTGACGGAAGGCTCCCTGCTGCTGACCGGCACCGATCTGGAGATGGAGATGGTGGCGCGCGTCGCCCTGTCCCAGCCGCATGAGCCGGGCGCGACCACCGTGCCCGCACGCAAATTCTTTGATATCTGCCGTGGCCTGCCGGAAGGGGCGGAGATCGCTGTCACGCTGGAAAGCGAGCGCATGCTGGTGCGATCCGGCCGCAGCCGTTTCTCGCTCTCCACGCTGCCGGCGGCGGACTTCCCGAACCTGGACGACTGGCAGAGCGAGGTGGAATTCACCTTGCCGCAGGCGACGCTGAAGCGCCTGATCGAAGCCACCCAGTTCTCGATGGCCCATCAGGACGTGCGTTACTACCTGAACGGTATGCTGTTTGAAACCGAAGGCGAAGAGCTGCGCACGGTCGCGACCGACGGCCACCGCCTGGCGGTGTGCTCGATGCCGATCGGCCAACAGCTGCCGTCGCATTCGGTGATCGTGCCGCGTAAAGGGGTGATGGAGCTGGTGCGTCTGCTGGACGGCGGCGATTCGCTGCTGCAGCTGCAGATCGGCAGCAACAACATCCGCGCCCACGTCGGCGATTTCATCTTCACCTCCAAGCTGGTTGACGGCCGTTTCCCGGACTATCGCCGCGTCTTGCCGAAGAACCCGGATAAAACGCTGGAAGCCGGCTGCGATCTGCTCAAGCAGGCGTTCGCCCGCGCGGCCATTCTCTCGAACGAGAAATTCCGCGGCGTGCGGCTGTACGTCAGCCAGAACCAGCTGAAGATCACCGCCAACAACCCGGAGCAGGAAGAGGCGGAAGAGATCCTCGACGTCAGCTACGACGGCGCGGAGATGGAGATCGGTTTCAACGTCAGCTACGTGCTGGACGTGTTGAACGCGCTCAAGTGTGAAGACGTGCGCCTGCTGTTGACCGACTCGGTCTCCAGCGTGCAGATCGAAGACGGCGCCAGCCAGGCGGCGGCCTACGTTGTCATGCCAATGCGGTTGTAGTCTCGTTACCTTGAATTACAGCACCGTCATCGGTAAAGAGATTGCATGGCTCTGACGCGTTTATTGATTAAAGACTTCCGCAATATCGAGGCGGCGGATTTGGCGCTGGCGCCGGGATTCAACTTCCTGGTCGGCGCCAACGGCAGCGGCAAGACCAGCGTGCTGGAAGCGGTGTATACGCTCGGCCATGGCCGCGCCTTTCGCAGCCTGCAGGCCGGGCGGGTGATCCGCCACGACCAACCGGAGTTCGTGCTGCACGGCCGCATCGAAGGCGCGGAGCGCGAGCTGTCGGTAGGATTGAGCAAGAGCCGTCAGGGTGACAGCAAAGTACGCATCGATGGCAGCGACGGCCACAAGGTGGCCGAGCTGGCGCAGCTGCTGCCCATGCAGCTGATCACCCCCGAAGGTTTTACCCTGCTGAACGGCGGGCCGAAATTCCGGCGCGCCTTCCTGGACTGGGGCTGTTTTCATAACGAACCCGGTTTTTTCACCGCCTGGAGCAACCTGAAACGGTTACTGAAGCAGCGCAATGCCGCGCTGCGCCAGGTGAGTCGCTATGCGCAGATCCGCGCCTGGGATCAGGAACTGATCCCGCTCGCGGAGCGTATCAGCGAATGGCGGGCGGAATACAGCGACGCGATCGCCGCGGATATCACCGCGACCTGCGCGCAGTTTCTGCCTGAATTTGCCCTGAGCTTCTCCTTCCAGCGCGGCTGGGACAAAGAGAGCGACTATGGCGAGCTGCTGGAGCGCCAGTTCGAGCGCGACAGGGCGTTGACCTATACCGCGGTGGGGCCGCATAAAGCGGACTTTCGCATTCGTGCCGACGGCACGCCGGTAGAGGATTTGTTATCGCGCGGTCAGCTTAAGCTGCTGATGTGCGCGTTGCGCTTGGCGCAGGGTGAGTTTCTCACCCGGCAGAGCGGGCGGCGTTGCCTGTATCTGATTGATGATTTTGCCTCCGAGCTGGACACCGGCCGTCGCCGGTTGCTGGCCGATCGCCTGAAAGCCACCCAGGCCCAGGTTTTTGTCAGCGCGGTCAGCGCTGAACAAGTGACCGACATGGCCGGTGAAAAGGGCAAGATGTTCCGCGTGGAACAGGGTAAAATAGAGGTTCAACCACAGGACTAAAATGAGCGAGAAACGTTGATGTCGAATTCTTATGACTCCTCAAGTATCAAGGTATTAAAAGGGCTGGATGCGGTGCGCAAGCGCCCGGGCATGTATATCGGCGACACCGATGACGGCACCGGTCTGCACCACATGGTATTCGAGGTTGTGGACAACGCTATCGACGAAGCGCTCGCGGGCCACTGTAGTGACATTCAGGTCACCATCCATGCCGACAACTCGGTATCGGTGCAGGATGACGGCCGCGGCATTCCGACCGGCATTCACCCGGAAGAAGGGGTTTCAGCCGCAGAGGTCATCATGACCGTGCTGCACGCCGGCGGTAAATTCGACGACAACTCCTATAAAGTTTCCGGCGGCCTGCACGGCGTGGGCGTCTCGGTGGTTAACGCCCTGTCGGAGAAACTGGAGCTGGTGATCCGCCGCGAAGGCAAGGTGCACGAACAAACCTACAGTCACGGTGAGCCGCAGGCGCCGCTGAACGTGGTGGGCGAAACCGAACAGACCGGCACCATGGTGCGTTTCTGGCCGAGCCACCAGACTTTCACCAATGTGACCGAATTCGAGTATGACATTCTGGCCAAGCGTCTGCGCGAGCTGTCCTTCCTCAACTCCGGCGTGTCTATCCGCCTGAAGGACAAGCGCACCGACCGTGAAGACCACTTCCATTACGAAGGCGGCATCAAGGCGTTTGTCGAGTACCTGAACAAGAACAAAACCCCGATCCACCCGAACGTGTTCTACTTCTCCACCGTGAAAGATGACATCGGCGTGGAAGTGGCGCTGCAGTGGAACGACGGTTTCCAGGAAAATATCTACTGCTTCACCAACAACATTCCGCAGCGCGACGGCGGCACGCACCTGGTCGGTTTCCGTACCGCGATGACCCGCACGCTGAACAGCTACATGGAGAAGGAAGGCTACAGCAAGAAGGCCAAGGTCAGCGCCACCGGCGATGACGCGCGTGAAGGCCTGATCGCCGTAGTGTCGGTGAAGGTGCCGGATCCTAAGTTCTCCTCTCAGACCAAGGACAAGCTGGTCTCTTCCGAGGTGAAAACCGCGGTTGAAACGCTGATGAACGAGAAGCTGGTGGATTACCTGATGGAGAATCCAGGCGACGCGAAAATCGTGGTCGGCAAAATCATCGACGCGGCGCGCGCGCGCGAAGCGGCGCGTAAGGCGCGTGAGATGACCCGCCGCAAAGGCGCGCTGGATCTGGCCGGCCTGCCGGGCAAGCTGGCGGACTGCCAGGAACGCGATCCGGCGCTGTCCGAACTGTACCTGGTGGAAGGGGACTCCGCGGGCGGCTCTGCCAAGCAGGGGCGTAACCGCAAGAACCAGGCTATCTTGCCGCTGAAGGGGAAAATCCTCAACGTCGAGAAAGCGCGTTTCGACAAAATGCTTTCTTCGCAGGAAGTGGCGACGCTGATCACCGCGCTGGGTTGCGGCATCGGCCGCGACGAGTACAGCCCGGACAAGCTGCGTTACCACAGCATCATCATCATGACCGATGCCGACGTCGACGGTTCGCACATCCGTACGCTGCTGTTGACCTTCTTCTACCGCCAGATGCCGGAAATCATCGAGCGCGGCCACGTGTTCATCGCGCAGCCGCCGCTGTACAAGGTGAAGAAAGGCAAGCAAGAGCAGTACATCAAAGATGACGAGGCGATGGATCAGTACCAGATCGCCATCGCGATGGACGGCGCTACGCTACACACCAACGCCAGCGCGCCGGCGCTCGGCGGCGAGCAGCTGGAGAAACTGGTGGCTGAGCACTATAGCGTGCAGAAGCTGATCGGCCGCATGGAGCGCCGCTACCCGCGCGCGCTGCTGAACAGCCTGATCTACCAGCCGACGCTGAACGAAGGCGATCTCAGCGATGAAGCCAAGGTGAAAGCCTGGATCGCTTCGCTGGTGCAGGCGCTGAACGACAAAGAACAGCATGGCAGCAGCTATGACTTCGTGATCTTCGAGAACCGTGAACGCCAGATGTTCGAACCGGCACTGCGCATCCGCACCCACGGCGTGGATACCGATTATAAGCTGGACTTCGACTTCATCCACGGCGGCGAATACCGCAAGATCTGCCAGCTGGGCGAGAAGCTGCGCGGGCTGATCGAAGAGGGTGCGTTTATCGAGCGTGGCGAACGCCGTCAGCCGGTAGACAGCTTCGAGCAGGCGCTGGAGTGGCTGGTGAAAGAGTCGCGCCGCGGTCTGTCGGTGCAGCGTTATAAAGGTCTGGGCGAGATGAACCCGGAACAGCTGTGGGAAACCACCATGGATCCGGAAAGCCGCCGCATGCTGCGCGTGACCGTCAAGGACGCCATCGCCGCCGATCAGCTGTTCACCACGCTGATGGGCGATGCGGTTGAACCGCGTCGCGCCTTTATCGAAGAAAACGCCCTGAAAGCGGCGAACATCGATATCTGATGCGTTAATGGCTGTGAAAATCCGCGCCGGGCGACCCGCGCGGATTTTTTTACGCCTTTTTTGGCGCTGACAGCCGAGGCTGAAACGCGTTAGCATGGAAAAAAACCACTGGGAGAAGCGTTGAATGGCTATTGAACTGATTGCGATCGACATGGATGGCACGTTGCTGGATCCGCAGCACCAAATCACGCCGGCGGTAAAGCAGGCTATCGCGGCGGCGCGGCGCAAAGGGGTGCATGTGGTGCTGGCCACCGGGCGGCCTTATGTCGGCGTGCAGGACTATCTGCGCCAGTTGGACATTCAGGGCCCCGGCGATTTTTGCATCACCTACAACGGCGCGCTGGTGCTGCGTGCGGCCGACGGCGCCTGCATCCTGCAGGAAACCCTGGGCTTCGAGGATTATCTGCACTTCGAGCAGATGGCGCGCGAGTTCGGCGTTCACTACCAGGCGTTTGATTTCGATACCCTCTATACCCCGAACAAGGACATCGGCAAGTACACCATCCACGAGGCGGCAATGACCGGCATCCCGCTGAAATACCGCAGCGTGGAAGAGATGGATCGCCAGATGCGTTTCCCGAAAGTGATGATGATCGACGAGCCGGAGCTGCTGGACAGCGCCATTGCGCGCATCCCGGCGGAAACGCGCGAGCGCTACACCATTCTCAAAAGCGCGCCTTACTTCCTCGAGATCCTGCATAAGAACGTCGATAAGGGCGCCGGGGTGAGAATGCTGGCCGAGCACCTCGGCGTGGCGCGGGAAAATATCATGACGCTGGGGGATCAGGCCAACGATACGGCGATGATCGAATATGCCGGCGTCGGCGTGGCGATGGGCAACGCCATTCCCGAGCTGAAAGCGGTGGCGCAGTTTGTCACCAGCGCCAATACCGAAGACGGCGTGGCGCGCGCCATCGAGAAATTTGTGCTCAACGCCTGAGAAAACGGGGCGCTGCGGCGCCCCTTTATATTGCCGCCAGCACCCCTTTGGCGATCTGCAGATCCTGAATCGCCAGCCCGGTAAGATCGGCGATGGTGATGTGCTGCGGCTCGCTTCGCACCTGCTCACCCTGCGCCAATGCGGTGCCAATTTCGACGATCGGCGTTGAAGTCAGCTTGTTCTGCCGATAAGCCGTCGCGATCTCGCCATATTCTGCACACTGCGTCAGCGCATCGACCAGCAGCGTGTCCGCCTTGGCCACCAGATCGGTCGCCAGCTCTTGCTTGCCGGGCGCGTCGGCGCCCACGGCGCTAATGTGCGTGCCGGGCCGGATATCTGCCGCCTGCAAGATCGGTTCGCGGCTGGGCGTGGTGGTCACGATCAGCTGGCAGTGCGCCGCCAGCTCCGCCGCATCCTGCGTGACCCACACCCGAAATCCCTCGGCTTCGGCATCGCGCCGATACGCCGCCAGCGCCTGTTCGTTGCGGCCCCATACCCATACCTCGCGGCAATCGGTCACCGGTTTCAGACACTGCAGCTGCAGCCGTGCCTGCAGCCCGGTACCGACCATGCCTATCGCCTGAATATGCGGCGGCGCGCATAGCTCGGCGGCGATGCGGCCGGCCAGAGCGGTGCGCAGCGCGGTCAACCACCCCTCATCCTGCAGCAGCGCGCGGGGCTCGCCGGTCTGGGCGGAGAACGCCATCATCAACCCCTGATTGCTGGCCAGACCGTGCTCGGCGTTGCGATAGAAACCGGCGGACACTTTGACCACGAACAGCTCGTCGCCTTCCAGCCAGGCGGATTTGATGCAGCAGTCGCCGGCGGCCCGATCGAACTTGAAATGCTGCACTGGCGGCTGTTGCACCCGTCGCTGCGAGTAGGCGATAAACCCCTGCTTCAGCAGCGGCGTAATGGCCTCGGCGTCGAACGCGGCGAGGATTTGCTGCCGGTTAAGGATGCGCATCGGCGATGGCCTTGAGGTATTTCTCCAGCACGATGTTTTTACCGCACAGCACCACCGCCACCTTTTTCCCCTGGTATTCTGGCGCCAGTTTGATCGCCGCCGCCAGTGCCACGCCGGCCGCACCTTCGATAATCCACCGATCGCTGGCGGCAATCAGACGCATCGCATGCTTGATCTCTGCCTCGCTGACCAGCACTTTACGGTCGATCAGCTGCTGGCACAGTGGAAAGGTCACGGCGCCCGGCTCGACGCCGCCTGCGGTGCCGTCGGACAAGGTTTCTTGCTCTGCCACCGGGAAGATATGGCCCGCTTCCAGCGCGCTGTACATGCTGGTGGCGTTTTCCGGCCAGCAGGCGATAAGCTGCGTGTTCGGCGACAATTGCCGCAAAACGGTGCCGATGCCGGCGATATAGCCACCGCCGCCCACCGCCACGAATACCGCGTCCAGATCGGCGAGTTGTTCAACCAGCTCCATGCCACAGGTGCCCTGGCCGGCAATGACCTGCTCGTCGTTATACGGCGAGATATAGGTTTTCCCCTGCTGGCGTGCGGCTTGTTCCCCCGCCAGTTCGGCGTTCAGCGCATCGCCCGGCACCAGTTCCACGGTGCCGCCCAGCGCGCGGATGGTGTCGAGCTTGATGCTCGCCGCCGTCTCCGGCGCATAAACCGTGACGCCAACGCCCATCAGCTGCCCCGCTAGGGCGACCGCCTGGCCGTGGTTGCCGGTTGAGGCGGCGATCACGCCGCGCCGGCGTTGTTCGCTATCCAGTAGCCGCAGCTTGTTGCTGGCGCCGCGAAATTTAAAGGAACCGGTGTGCTGCAGATGATCGCACTTCAGATACAGCTCGCAGCCCAACTGCTGTGAAAGCAGCACGCTGCGCTCCAACGGCGTGACTCGCACCTGAGGGCGCAGTTGCTGATGGGCAGAAACAATGGCATCGAAGAGGGGGTTCATACCGGCTCCAGAATTTTATTGGACTTAAAAATCCAGTTTGTACTTTTTTGTATTGGTTGTAAACCCCGTCGCCCGGGCGTCTGGCTAACCGGCCAGGCAGGGGAAACGGCATCGCGTTTGCGGTGAAAATAATCATTAATTTATCGCTTAGTGGCATGACCTTTTATTTATTTGCGTTAAGTAAGGCGCCGCCACTGCCTTATTTTTATGAGGGAAATGAGAATGAAAAAATAGCGCTCGTCTCATTCACTTATACCGCATTGGCGCCGTTGAGTTTCTCCGCCAGGCATATGGCCGGCTAATCGGGCGCTTATTTCCTGCCGGTGCCGCCGATAGCCTTCAATGATAAGACAGGGGAAAAGTCTGGCGTAATTCCGCACCGAAAAAGCCCTTTGGGCTACCCTTGTTGGCTATGTGAAACGCCGCCGTCGATCCGGTAAGATGGCGGCTCAGTGCCAGCATGCGCAGGAGAGCCGTCATGAGCCATCGGGAAAAACAACTGACTTTCGACCCACGCGGGCATCAGTTAACCAATATCAACGTCTGGACGCCGGACAGCCAATGGCTCGCTTATGACGTGCGCCCGCGCGGCGCCTCTTTCACCGGCCTGAGCATCGAGCGGGTCAACGTCGCCAGCGGCGCGGTGGAAGTGGTGTATCGCGCCCAGCACGGCGCGCACGTCGGCGTGGTCACGGTCAGCCCCGATGCGCCGGCGCGCTATGTATTCATCCATGGCCCGGAGCATCCGGACAGCGCCTGGCAGTATGATTTTCACCACCGTCGCGGGGTGATCGTCAGCGAACCGGATCGCGAGTTGGCCATCACCCTCGACGCGCTGGATATCACAGCGCCCTATACGCCCGGCGCGCTGCGCGGCGGCAGCCATGTGCACGTTTTCAGCCCGGACGGCAGCCGCCTCAGCTTTACCTACAACGACCATGTGATGCATGAACGCGATCCGGCGCGCGATCTGCGCAACGTCGGCGTGGCCGTGCCGCTGCACGGGGTTAATCCGCCGAAACAGCACCCGCGCGAATATGACGGCAGCCACTATTGCGTGCTGGTCAGCGAGACCGTACCGCAGCCGCAGCCGGGCAGCGATCAGATCAATCGCGCCTACGAAGAAGGCTGGATTGGCCGCGAAGGTTACCGCAAGGCCGACGGCAGCCGGCAGCGTTGGGCGCTGGCGTTCATCGGCGATACGCTGTCCGCCGCCGGCGAGAAGCTGCCGGAGGTGTTTATCGTCGATCTGCCGGAAAACGACGCCGACTACGCCGCTGCGGGCGCTCTGCCGCTGCAGGGGACGGAAAGCGAGCTGCCCGCGCCGCCGCTGGGCGTCAGGCAACGGCGGGTGACCTTTACCGGGGAACGCCGTTTTCCGGGCGTAGCCGGCGCGCCGCGCCACTGGCTGCGCAGCTCGCCGGATGGCAGCCAGATCGCGTTTTTGATGAAGGATGACGGCGGCGTGGTGCAGCTGTGGACGGTGTCGCCGAATGGCGGCGAGCCGCGCCAGGTGAGCCGCAGCGAGCATGACATTCAGTCGGCGTTCAGCTGGCACCCGCAGGGCGGGACGATTGCGCTGGTGTGCGATAACAGCGTGATGCTGTGCGAGGTCGCCAGCGGCCGCCTGCAGCGTTTGACGCAGCGCAGCGCGCAGCCGCCGTCGGGCGATGCCGTGGTATTTTCGCCGGATGGCAAGAAAGTGGCGTTTATGCGTGAGATAGCGGGGTTCAACCAGATCTTCGTGGTTGAGGCGTAAGGCGGGCCTGACGGCCCGCAGCGTGCGTGATTAATGCGTGGCGGCGCTGTCGTTACCCTCGCCGGGATTGCCGGTCGCCGCCAGATTCTGCTGCTCGCTGCGCAGGATACGCGCTTTCGGCGAGTCTGCGGTGGCGTCATCGCCGGAACGCAGATAGTCGTAAGGTAACAGTACGGTATCCATCACCGCGGAGAACGGCAGATCCAGCGCCACCAGCGGCATCATCGCCCAACTGGTGTTGTCGTCCTTCAGCATGTCCACGCTGGCGCGGGTGCCGGGATAGTAACCCTGATTCGGGCCAGTATGGCTCATCACGCTGGAGCAACCGCTGGTCGCCAACAGCATGCAGCCCGTCGCTATCGCTTTCATCGTCGTCATTAATCCATCCTGCAGGGTTGCTGTGCCCCTTAATTAATCCGATTTATAACATCCTGTTGCTGCTTGAAAAGAAGCAAAATCCCGCTCTGTGGCGGCTCTCTCACTTTAGTGTAAGTGGTAAAAAAACTTTCACCTAACCGGAATGAGCTTTTTTTGATCCTCGCCTGTTGAATTGATGAAATCAACCCCCATTTTATCATCAGAGCCGAATTGAGAATTCGCCGTAAGGGGATTCTGGCTTAATTAGCCTGTCCAGAATGGAAGGCGTATTTATTTCAACCTCGCTGAAGTGCCTTAGGAGGCTGTTTTATGCGTAATTTTGATCTTTCCCCGCTATACCGTTCCGCCATTGGTTTCGATCGCCTGTTCAACGCGTTGGAGGCTGGCCAGAGCCAGGGCAACGGCGGTTATCCGCCTTATAATGTCGAGCTGGTGGACGAAAATCATTATCGCATCGCTATCGCGGTAGCCGGGTTTGCCGAGCAGGAGCTGGAGATCACCACGCAAGATAATCTGCTGATCGTGCGCGGGGCGCACAATAATGAACCGGCAGAGAAAACCTATTTATACCAGGGCATCGCCGAACGTAATTTCGAGCGTAAATTCCAGCTGGCCGAACATATTCAAATTAAAGGCGCCAAATTGGAGAACGGCCTGCTGTATATCGACATGCAACGCATCGTGCCGGAAACATTAAAACCGCGCCGCATCGAAATTAAATAATTCCCGTTTCGCCGGCAGTTACGCTGCCGGTAAATATGCAGTCATGACACGCCCGCCGTCAGGGGGCTGAATAAACACATCTCGCTTAATGAAAGGAGTTGTTCCTATGCGTAATTACGATTTATCCCCGCTTCTGCGTCAATGGATTGGTTTTGATAAATTGGCCAGCTCAATGGGGGGCCAGGAGCCTCAGGGGTTCCCGCCGTATAACATCGAGAAAAGCGATGACAATCACTACCGCATTTCTCTGGCGCTGGCCGGTTTTCGGCAGAGCGAACTGAATATCGAAGTGGAAGGGCCGCGCTTGACCGTCAGCGGTAAACCCACACCGCCGGAAAAACAGGTCGAATACCTGCATCAGGGCCTGGTGTGCAAAGAGTTCCAGTTGACCTTCACTCTGGCGGAGCATCTGCAGGTGTCCGAGGCCAAATTTGAAAATGGCCTGTTGCACATCGATCTGGTGCGTCAGGTGCCGGAAGCCTTGCAGCCGCAGCGCATCACCATCGGCGCGACGCCGGAGCTGGAAGCCAAATAACCGACTGAAAAACGGTCATCATCATGCGGGGGAGATCCAGACGGATCTCCCCCGCTGCGTTATGTGGCGCACGCCACAGACCCCCCGTCAGCCCGATGTCATAATCCTTGTTAATTGTGTGTCTTTGGCCGCAAACCCATTGTTCAACTTTGGCAAGGATGTGACCTATGAGCGATATCGCCCTGACCGTCAGCATGTTGGCGCTGGCGGCCGTCATTGGGCTGTGGATGGGGAACTGGAAGCTGTACGGCGTCGGGTTGGGCATCGGCGGCGTGCTGTTCGGCGGCATTCTGGTCGGGCACTTCGCCCAGAGTGGGCAAATCAGCCTGAACGGCGACATGCTGCACTTTATCCAGGAGTTTGGCCTGATCCTGTTCGTCTATACCATCGGCATTCAGGTCGGCCCCGGTTTCTTCTCTTCGCTGCGCGTCTCCGGTTTGCGGCTTAACGCCTTCGCGGTGCTGCTGGTGCTGACCGGCGGCGTAGTGGCGGCGGCGGTACATAAGCTGTTCGACGTGCCGCTGCCGATCATCCTCGGCGTGTTCTCCGGCGCGGTCACCAACACCCCGGCGTTGGGCGCCGGCCAACAGATTCTGACCGATCTCGGCTCCGATCCGGCGTTGGTGGACGGCATGGGCATGGGCTACGCCATGGCCTATCCGTTCGGCATTTGCGGCATTCTGCTGGTGATGTGGCTGATCCGACTGTTTTTCCGCATCAATATCGAGCGCGAGGCGCAGGCGTTTGAAAGCAGCCTGGGCAATCAGCGCGAGCTGCTGCACGCCATGAACGTGGCGGTACGCAATCCCAATCTGCAGGGCATGGCGATCAAGCAGGTGCCGCTGCTCAACGGTGAAGCGATCGTCTGTTCACGCCTCAAGCGCGGGGAGCTGCTGATGGTGCCGGCGCCGCACGAGCGGCTGGAGCTTGGCGACTACCTGCATTTGGTGGGCAAGCGCGAAGACCTGGAGAATGCCCGGTTGGTGATCGGCGAAGAGGTAGACGCGTCGCTCTCGACGCGCGGCACCGCGCTGCAGGTGGTGAGGGCGGTGGTGACCAACGAGCAGGTGCTGGGTAAAAAAATCCGCGATCTGAACCTGAAGCAAAAGTATGACGTGGTGATTTCACGCCTCAACCGCGCCGGCGTCGAGCTGGTGGCCGGCAGCAACGTGACGCTGCAGTTCGGCGACATCCTCAACCTGGTCGGTCGGCCGGAGGCCATCGACGCGGTGACGGCAATCGTCGGCAACGCCCAACAAAAACTGCAGCAGGTGCAGATGCTGCCGGTGTTTATCGGTATCGGCCTCGGGGTGCTGCTCGGTTCCATTCCGCTGTTCGTGCCCGGCTTCCCGGCGGCATTGCGGCTGGGGCTGGCCGGCGGGCCGCTGGTGGCGGCGCTGATCCTGGGGCGCATCGGCAGTATCGGCAAGCTGTACTGGTTTATGCCGCCGAGCGCCAACCTGGCGCTGCGCGAACTGGGCATCGTGCTGTTTCTGGCGGTAGTCGGGTTGAAGTCGGGCGGCAACTTCATCGAGACGTTGCTGCACGGCGAGGGGCTGACGTGGGTGGGATACGGCGCGTTGATCACCGCCATTCCGCTGCTGAGCGTCGGTATTCTGGCGCGCACGGTGGGCAAGATGAACTACCTGACGCTGTCCGGCATGTTGGCGGGGTCGATGACCGATCCGCCGGCGCTGGCCTTCGCCAACGGCCTGCACCCGACCAGCGGCGCCGCCGCGCTGTCTTACGCCACCGTTTATCCGCTGGCGATGTTCCTGCGCATCATGTCGCCGCAGCTGCTGGCGGTGCTGTTCTGGACGCTGTAATCCACAAGAAGGGCGCCGTGGTGGCGCCCCGATGGATTGATCTTAGTTCGCTTCCTGATGCGCGCGTTCGATCTCTTCCGCCAGAATAGCCACGCCGCGCTCGATTTTCTCCGGGTCGGGCACGTAGTTCATGCGCATGCACTGGTGGGTATGTGGCCAGTCGTGCTCCAGCCCCGGGAAGAAGTAGTGGCCCGGCACCATCAGCACGCCGCGCTTTTTCAGGCGCTGATACAGCACCTCGGTAGTGATCGGCAGATCCTTGAACCACAGCCAGAGGAAGATAGCCCCTTCCGGTTTGTGGATCAGGCAGCGTTCCGGCGACAGGTAGCGGCGGATAATCTCGATGGTGTGTTCGACGCGCTGTTTGTAGAACGGGCGAATCACCTCGTTAGACAGGCGCAGCAGGTCGCCGCGCTCGATCATTTCCGTCGCCATCGCCGGCCCCATGCTGCCCGGCGACAGGCTGATGATGCCGTTCATGTTGGTCAGCGCGGTGATCACCTTCTCGTCGGCGATTACGATGCCGCAGCGCGAGCCCGGCAGGCCGAGCTTGGACAGGCTCATGCACAGGATGGTGTTCGGGTTCCACAGCGGCGTGGCGTCGCTGAAGATGATGCCGGGGAAAGGCACGCCGTAGGCGTTGTCGATCACCAGCGGGATATCGCGCTGTTGCGCCAACCGATCGAGCTTTATCAGCTCTTCGTCGGTGATCACGTTGCCGGTTGGGTTGGTCGGCCGCGAAACACAGATCATGCCGATGTCATCGCCGATATTCAGGTGCTCGAAATCAACGTGATATTTGAACTGGCCTTCCGGCAGCAGCTCGATGTTCGGTTTAGCGGAGACGAACAGCCCTTCGTCCAGCCCGGCGTCGGCATAGCCGATATATTCCGGCGCCAGCGGGAACAGCACGCGGCGGCGTGAACCGTCGGCGTAGCGGCCGGCGAACAGGTTGAACAAGTAGAAAAACGCGCTCTGACTGCCGTTAGTCAGTGCAATATTCTGTGGCGAGATCTCCCAGCCGAGCTCGTCGCGCAGCAGATTGGCCAGCGCTTTCAGCAGCGCGTCCTTGCCTTGCGGGCCGTCGTAGTTGCACAGCGCTTCGGTCAGTTTGCCCTGATCGAGCATCTCCTGGCACAGCTGTTTGAAGTAGGCTTCCATCTCTGGGATCTGCGCGGGGTTGCCGCCGCCGAGCATGATGGCACCGGGGGTGCGCAGGCCTTCGTTCAGATCGTCCATCAAACGGGTGATGCCCGCATAACGGGTAAATTTGTCGCCGAAAAGTGAGAAAGTCATAGGTGCAGCAGTACTGTTTTTTAGCAGGTAATCACCCACCATACCGCCAGATAAATCCCGCTGCAATGCGGCCGAAAAATAGACCACTGGGCATAAGTTTTACTCAATGGTCTATTGGTAGCATATTACGCTGAATTATTGTGACCGTTCGCCGGCCCACACTATCATCACCTTATCGTCGCCGAGCCGGCGGCTGAAGGCATAGTAAGCGGCGTGCGGCTGCGGGATTTGCACGCCGCCGCCGATCGCCGGGTGGCGGGCGCGAAACTGCCCCAGCCGCTGCCAGTGGGCCAGCAACGGAGCTTTCTCCCCCTGCAGTTCGCGCCAGTTCATGTCGGAGCGGGTGCCCTGCAGCGGATCGGAACCGGTCGGGCCGAGCGGGCGGCCGCTTTCGTCGCCGTAGTAAATCTGCACCGCGCCCGGCGCCAGCAGCAGCAGGTTCGCAGCCCGCTGTTGCCGCGACAGCGAGCCTTTGGCATCGTCGGCGAAGAACAGCCGGGTGTCGTGCGACGAGAGGTAGCTCAGCACGTTGAAATCCTGCAGCCGCTCGGCCATCTGCCGGTAGGTGGCGTCGATGTCGGCAAAGCAGCCCAACGCCAGTGACGCCTGGTCCTGGAAGTCGAAGTTGATCATCGCGTCGAAACCGTTCTGGTAATAGTCGCTTTTCATCACCCCGTGCCCCCAGGCTTCGCCGGTCATCCAGAACGGTGCGTCATCCAGCGCCTGCTGCGGGTGTTCCGCTTTCCACGCCGCCAGCGCCGCCGTGGCGCGTTGCTTCAACAGCGCCAGCGTCGGTTTTTCCACGTGTTTGGCGGTATCGACGCGGAAACCGTCGATGCCGTAATCACGCACCCACTGGCTGAGCCAGACGGTCAGGTAATCGCGGGTAGTGGCACCGGGGATATCGTGTGCGGCGGTGTCGGGCTTATGGCGGTAGAACAGCGGCAGGCCGCTGGCGCCGGGCGCTTCGGTTTTGATGTCCGGCAAGAAGGCCAGCGACATCGTCAGATCATCATAGCCCGGCGCGTCATAGTCGCCGATATCGGTGCGGATCCAGTTTTTCCCCCACCATTGGCGCCAGCCCGCCTTGTCGCTGAAGTTGATGTAGTCGTTGAAGCTGTGCCAGTTTTGCCCCGGCCTAGGACGCCAGTCGCCCCAGTTTTTCCCCAGGATGCTTTCCACCTCCGTGCCCTGCAGATACAGCGAGCCGAAGTGAAACGTCTGCATATCCGCCAGCGTGGCGTAGCCGACGTGGTTCACTACCACGTCGAACAGAATTCGAATGCCGCGCTGATGCGCCTGCTCGACCAGCGTGCGCAGCTCCTGTTCGGTGCCCATGTTGGCGTCGAGGCGGGTCCAGTCCAGCGCGTAATAGCCGTGATAGGCGTAATGCGGGAAGTCGCCCTTGGCGCCGCCGCCGACCCAGCCGTGGATCTGCTCCAGCGGCGAGCTAATCCACAAGGCGTTGACGCCGAGTTGCTGCAGATAATCCAGCTTCTGCGTCAGGCCAGCCAGATCGCCGCCGTGAAAGGTGCCGATCTCCTGCAGGCCGTCGCTGCGGCGCCCGTAGCTGTGGTCATTGGCGGGATTGCCGTTCTCAAAGCGGTCGGTCAGCACGAAATAAACCGTGGCGTTATGCCAGCTGAACGCCGCCGGTTTAGTGGTGGCGGCGGATTCCAGCAGCAACAAGCCGCCGCTGACGGCGGCGGGCTGCAGCGTGATTTTACCCTGGCTCACCTGCGCCGTTTGGCCGGAATAGAAATCGCGCAGCGTTTCGCCTTCGGCGAAGGTCGAGGCGACGTCGACCGTGACCGGCTTGCCGTCCCAGCGCGGGCAGCTGCGGACGGCAACGGCGGCGCTTTCCGGCGCGCTGCGCAGGCTGAGCCGCAGCGTGGGGGTACCGCTGCGGGTGTCGATGTGCGCCTGATAGTCGCCGGCGCGGAACTGCCGCCAGCTGACCGGCGGGTTGACGCCGCAGGGCTGCAGCGACAGCGTCTGGTTAAGCTTCACCGCCTCGGCCGGCTGCCAGCATTGGTTGTCCTGATACAGCTGCAGCGGCCGCTGGCCTTTAGGCAGCGGGGCCTGGCTGATGAACAGCCCGGCGGCGGTTTCGTCGAAGGCCGGAAAGCCGGGCAGCGTCCAGGCGGCTAGCGCTGCTGGCGACAACAGCATCAACAAGGGCAGGGGTAACAGTTTCATGGCTCTCCTTACGCGCGGCAGGAAGCGTTTTTGTCGCAGGGTAGCGCCCAGTGTGGCAAACGGTGAAAAAACGGCCTCCTCCCTGCGGTTTTTTTTCGGGGAGGAGAGGGAGGGCGGAGCGTTTTCGGATTGATTCGGCTTGGCTTTGCGCGTGCGCTGCGGCAGATTAAACGATGAACATCAAAGGAGGTTAGCGATGACGGACAAAAACTGGCGAGAAGAGATCGTTCAGGCAATTCAGGATGCCGAATTGCAGCACTTCGCCGAAGAACATCAGCTGCAGGCGCTGTTCGCGCCGCAGCAGGAAGAGCAACACGGCCGGTTATCCGCAGACCACCGGCCGCGCTAAGTTATTTCTGCAACAGCTGCGGGTTGACGCAGTTTTCTTTCACCGTGCCGGTCAATGCGGCGATCAAGTTATCCACCGCGCAGGCGGCCATGCCGTAGCGCGTTTCATGGGTGGCGGAGCCGATGTGCGGCAACGCCACCACGTTCGGCATGCTGAGCAGCGGCGAGTTGGCCGGCAGCGGCTCTTTCTCGAACACGTCCAACCCGGCGGCGTGGATCACGCCGTTTTGCAGCGCTTCGATCAGCGCCTGCTCATCCACCACCGGCCCGCGGCCGGCGTTGATCAGAATGCCGCTTTTCTTCATCTTCGCCAGCTGATCGCGGCCGATCATGTGGAAGGTTTGCTCGGTCAGCGGCAGCGTGATGCAAACGAAATCCGACTCGGCCAGCAGGGTATCCAGATCGCAGCGGCGCGCGTTGAAGCGCTGTTCCGCCTCTTCGTGCGTGCGGCGGGCGTTGTACAGCACCGGCATGCCGAAGCCGAAGTGCGCGCGCTGCGCCAGCGCCAGGCCGATGCGGCCCATGCCGAGGATGCCGATGGTTTTGTGGTGCACGTCGACGCCGAACCAGTCTGGCCCGATGCTGCCGCGCCATTCGCCGGCCTTGACCCGTTCGGCCACTTCCACCACCCGGCGCGCGGTCGCCAGCACCAGGCTCATGATGGTGTCGGCGACGGTTTCGGTCAGCACCGTCGGGGTGTGCATCAGCAGCACGTTATGCGCGTTGAGCGCCTCGACGTCGAAGTTGTCGTAGCCGACGGAAACGGTCGAGGCCGCGCGCAGTTTGGGCGCCTGCTGCAGGAAGGCTTCGTCAATTTTACCGCCGGAACCGATGATCCCTTCGGCCTGCTGCAGCGCCTGGCGCAGTTCGTCGCGGTTCTCCGGCTGCAGGCCGTTGAAGGCGTGCACGGTGAAGTGCTGTTCCAGGCGTTCACGCAGGTCGGCAGGCAGGCTTTTGTACAATACGATAGAAGGCTTCATCACGAACTCCAGCTGGGCCAAAGGGGGCCTGGCGCCCCCCCGGTTGGGTTAACAGATAAAAAGTATAACCGGATCAAGCCAATTGCGGCTGGATCTCGTTGCGGGCGGGTTTGACGATCAGCGTCAGCACCACCGCCACCACCAGTGCGATGGCCATAAACATGTAAGAGGCCGCCGGGCTGCCGGTGGCGCCATTCAGATAGCCGACGAACCAGGAACCGAAGAACGAACCCAGTGCGCCCATGCTGTTGATCAGCGCCATGGCGCCGCCGGCGACGTTTTTCGGCAGCATTTCCGGAATGATGGCGAAGAACGGCCCGTAAGGGGCGTACATCGCGGCGCCGGCGACCACCAGCAGGCCGTAGGAGATCCAGAAGTGGTTGGTGCCGACGGCGTAAGAACCGAAGAACGCCAGCGCGCCGATCAGCAGCAGCGGCCAGACGAACAGCTTGCGGTTTTGCATTTTGTCCGACGCCCAGGAGACCACGATCATGGCGATGGTCGCCGCCAGGTAAGGTACCGCCGACAGCCAGCCGGCTTCCACCATGCCCATCTGCATGCCGCTGCGCAGGATGGAAGGCAGCCACAGCACGAAGCCATACACGCCGATGCTCCAGGCGAAGTACTGCACGCACAGCAGGATCACGTTGCGCGAGCGGAAGGCTTCGCCGTAGTTGCGCACGGCCTTGATGCCCTTCTGCTCTTCGTCCAGCTGCTGTTGCAGCGCCCGTTTCTCATCGGCGCTCAGCCAGCCGGCCTGCGCCGGTTTGTCTTTCGCCAGCACCCACCAGCAGAACGCCCAGATGACCGCCGGAATGCCCTCGATGATGAACATTTCGCGCCAGCCGAAGGCGTGGATCAGGTAGCCGGACACCACCGACATCCACAGCACCGTCACCGGGTTGCCGAGGATCAGGAAGGTATTGGCGCGTGACCGCTCCGATTTGGTGAACCAGTTGCTGATGTAGATCAGCATCGCCGGCATCACCGCCGCCTCCACCACGCCGAGGATAAAGCGAATGGCGGCCAGCATCGGGATATTGCTGACTACGCCGGTCAGCGAGGCGCAGCCGCCCCACAGGATCAGGCACCAGAAGATCAGTTTTTTGACGCTGCGGCGTTCGGCGTAGATGGCGCCGGGAATTTGGAAGAAGAAATAACCGAGGAAAAACAGCGCGCCCAGCAGCGAGGCCATGCCTTTGGTGATGCCGAGATCTTCATTGATGCCGGCGGCGGAGGCGAAGCTGAAGTTGGCGCGATCGAGATAGGCCAGGCTGTAGGTGATAAACACGATGGGCATGATGTACCACCAGCGTTTGGCCGCGACAGTCGCTTTGTTCATGTTCAGTATCCTTCAGTGGTGTTGCATCCCCTTCGCCGGCATGCCAGAAGAAGGGGCAGATGCTCTCCCGACGCGTCCCGGTTGTAGGGCCAGAGGCTGACGTCATGCGGAGAAGTCGTATTTTTTTATTATTATTCGGCCAGCGCCGCGCGGGTCGGCAAGCCTTCGCTGTCGCCGATGGCCTGGATCGCCAGCGAGCCGATTTTGTTGCCGCGTTGAACCGCCTGTTTCAGCGTTTTGCCTTCCAGCAGGGCGCTGAGGGTGCCGACGGCAAAGCCGTCACCTGCGCCCACGGTATCCACCACGTTGTCGACCTTGACCGCAGCCACTGCCGCTTTATCGCCGGCGGCGGTTTTAAACCAGGCGCCGTCCGGGCCGGTTTTGATGATCACCGCCTGCACGCCGCGCTCCAGATAGAAATCGGCGATGCCTTCCGGCGTCGATTGGCCGGTGAGGATCTGCCCCTCTTTCAGCCCCGGCAGCACCCAATCGGCGGCGAACGCCAGCTGGTTGAGCTGCTCGATCATCACCTCGCGGCTGGGCCACAGCACCGGGCGCAGGTTGGGGTCGAACGAAATGGTTTTGCCCAGGGCGCGCATTTCGCGCGCCGCATGGTGGCACAGCGCCAGCGATTGGCTGGACAGCGCCGCCGCTACGCCGCTCAGGTGCAGGTGGCGCGCTGAAGCGAAATACTCACGGTTGAAATCGGCGACCGACAGGTGGCTGGCCGCCGAGCCTTTGCGGAAATACTCCACGCTGGGATCGGTACCATCGGTGGTTTTGGACTTCACCTGAAAACCGGTCGGATACTGGCCGTCAACCGTGACCTGCCGGTAGTTGATGCCCTCTTTTTTCAGCTGCTGCAGGGTGAAGCGGCCGAACGAGTCGTTGCCGACGCGGCTGACCCAGCCGACGTTCATGCCCAGGCGCGCCAGGCCGATCGCCACGTTCAGTTCGGCGCCGGCGATGCGTTTGGTGAAGGTTTCCACCTCCGCCAGATCGCCGGTCTGTGCCGCCACGAACATCGCCATGGCTTCGCCCAGCGTGACCACATCCAGGGGCGCCTGCTGCGCCGTCGTTGCCGTTAACGTTGTCATCATGGGGTTACTCCGCACGCAAAATATTGACGTAATGGCGGGTGACGGCTTCCAGATCATCGCCCTGCAACGGGAATTCGATGCCGCGCGGCGCGTCGTGCGGCAGGCGGGCCAAGAGATCGCGCCAGCTGCCGTCGGTATCGTCCAGCGCCACGGCGCGCCAGCCGCGTGGGCCTTGGGTGGCGGCTTTGACGTGCACGTAACCGACGTGACGGGCCAGGCGATCGGCGGCGGCGAAGGCGTCTTGTCCTACCCACAGCCAGTTGGCCATATCGAAGGTCATGCTGACCGGCAGGTGGCTATCTTCCGCCGCATGGAAAAAGGCGTTCAGCATCGACAAAATGCCGCAGTCCGGCGTCTGGTCGTTTTCTACCACCAGCTTGACCGGATGTTGTTCCAGCGCCACTTTCAGCTCGGTAAAGTCGAAGCCGGGGCGGAAATGGCCGAGGGACAGCTTCAGCTGGCGCGCATTCAGCGCCTGTGCCTCCGCCAGCAGCGCCGGCAGGTTGGGGTTCAGCGTATGTTGCGGGGTGAACAGCGCCTCAGGGGCGGAATAGACGGAGAACAGTTGCTGGCGCTCGATCTCCTGCGCCAGCGCCGGCAGACTGTCCAGCTCGCCGGCGGCGAACAGTTCGCGGCGGATCTCGACGCCGTCGGCGCCGGCACCGGCGATGAGGGGCAACAGCGCGCGCTGGCCGCCGTGTTGTTTGACGGTATCGGTGCCGTAGGCGCCGGTGACCACGATGATTTCTGTTTTCATTTTGACTCCTGAGGCGGCATTGTCGCCGCCGCTGCTGTTACCGATACGTTAAATGGAACCGGTTCCAGCGGAAAGCGACAGAGTGTAAAAATATGATCGCAATCACGAAGCTGAGCAAAAAACAGCCGATGCGGAGGGGCGGTCAACGGCCCATGGGAAAGTCAGTCAGCGGGTGGTGGAGCCGCGGACGATCAGCTCGCCGGAGAACATTTGATCGCCACTGGGGGCGGCCAGGCCCTGAATGCGCTGCACCAGCCGCTCCAGCGCCGCGTGCCCCATTTGGTAGGTGGGCTGCTTCAGCGTGGTGATGCCGACGCCCGCCAGCTCCGCCCACTCCAGTTCATCAAAGCCCAGCAGGCCGATGTCGTTACCCCACTGGATGCCCAGCCGGCGCATGGCGCGCGCCACCTGCAGCGTCAGGGCGCCATTGGCGGAGATCACCGCCTTGCGCATGCCGCGATGGCGGCCGCTGAAATCGCTCAACACTTGCTCCAGCTTCTGCCGATCGTTGAGCGGCGTTTCGGCCTGCTCCGCCAACAGCGCGGGGTGCTGCGCCATGGTATGCCTGAAGGCGTGCAGGCGTTCCAGACGGGTGTTGACCGTGCCGAGCGGCTCGCTGAGGAACAGGATCGCTTCGAAACCTTGTTGCAGCAGATGTTCGGTGGCGACGGTGGCGGCTTCGCGGTTGTTCAGGCCCACCACGTCGCAGGCGAAGTCGGGGATCTTGCGGTCGATCAGCACCATCGGCAGCATCGACTGTTGCAGCGTGGATAAGGCTTCCTCGCGCATGCCGACCGCGTTGACCACGATGCCTTCCACCCGATAACTGCTGAGCAGCTGCAGATAGTGCTGCTCCTGATTGACTTCGTTGTTGGTGTTACACACCAGCAGGGTAAAACCGTGTTGGCGACAGGCGGCTTCAATACCGCGCATCACGTCCACCGAATAGGGGTTGGTGATATCGGCGAGGATCAGGCCGATCAGGCGGGTCTGGCCGCCTTTCAGGCTGCGCGCCATCTGGCTTGGCCGGTAGTCGAGCTGCTGAATGGCCTGTTCGATGCGCTGTTTGAGATCGTCGGAAAGCAGGTGCTGTTCACCATTCAGATAGCGCGACACGCTGGTCTTGCCGGTTTTGGCGATGCTTGCCACATCGCTGATGGTGGCGCGTCCTGAGGCGCGCGTTGCCTTGCCTGTGCTCACAGCCGATCTCTCCCGCGGTTAATTGCCAAGGAGACTACCATACCCGATGTGCGAGCGGGAATGTTGAAGGATAAGGAGAAAGTCGGGAGGAAGCGGCGGGGCGTCGGTTGCGCCCCGCACGGGATTACTGCAGCGGGCTGAGGGTGATCTCGACGCGACGGTTCTGCGCCTTGCCTTCCGCGGTGCTGTTGGAGGCGATCGGGTTGTCCGGGCCGGCGCCGGTGGTGCGAATACGGTTCGCCGCCACGCCCTGAGTGATCAGCGCGCTGGCTACGCCGTCGGCGCGCTGTTGCGACAGGTTCATGTTGAGCGAGCGAGAACCGGTGCTGTCGGTGTAGCCGACCACGTTGACCGCGGTTTTCGGATACTCTTTCAGCACCATGGCGACGCCGGTCAGGGTGTTGGCGCCCGCCGGTTTCAGCGTGGCGCTGCTGCTGTCGAAGGTCACGTTGTTCGGCATGTTCAGCACGATGTTGTCGCCCTGGCGGGTGACGCTGACGCCGGTGCCTTTCATCTTATCGCGCAGTTTGGCTTCTTGCACATCCATGTAATAACCCGCGCCGCCGCCGAGCGCCGCACCGGCCGCCGCGCCGATCAGCGCGCCTTTGCCGCGATCTTTCTTGGAGGAGGACAGCACGCCGACGCCGGCGCCCAGTGCGGCCCCGAGGCCTGCACCGATACCGGATTTACCGACTTCGGATTCGCCGGTGTAAGGGTTGGTGGTACAGGCCGACAGGGTGAGCGCTACGCTCACTGCGCCGGCAATAATGGCAATGCGTTTTTTCATGTTCTTGTCCTTAATGGCATCAAAATCTGTACGCGCCGGCCCAAAACGGGGGCGCAAAAAATGGGCGCCGCGGGAAGCCCGCGCCACCGCGCTACTATGACGCGCTGGTTCGCCGGCAGTTCCGGAGAAAAGCGTGACAAATGATGAGCGCGGGGGAGTGCTGGGGGGTGTTATGCGACAAAATGCCGGGCGGCGCCATGCAGCGGATTCCTAATTGCGCGCCGCCGGGGTGTGAATGCGCCTTTTTTAACCGCAACCGGTTGAATTTTCGATTGCCGGCCAGTTCATGATCAGCGTATAGGCCAGGGTTTCGTCGTTGAACAGGCGCTGCGTCACCTGAAAACCGTGCTTGTGGTAGAACGCGCAGGCGCGCAGGTTCTGCTGATAAACCTCCAGGCTGAGCCGGCGGTAGCGCTGCTGCACATGCGCCATCAGCGCCTGGGCGACGCCGCGGCCGTGGAACGCCCGATCGACGAACAGCGCGCCGATGAACTGCTCGTCCAGCACGCTGATAAAGCCGACGATCTCGTCGTCATGCCAGCAGGCCCAGCTTTGCGCGCGCGGCAGGTAGTTTTCTCGTACCAGCGCGGCGCTCTCGCGCCAGTATTTTTCCGCCACGAACGGATGGGCGGCGATGGTGCTGGGCAGCCACAGCGCCATCAGCCGGTCGATATCCTCCAGGCCGCTGGGGCGGATCACCGTGGCTTTGGGTAGCACATGCACCCCGTCAGGTGATCGTTCACCAGCCCGCTGGCCTGCATGAAGGCGTAACAGATGGTGGAGCCGATAAACTTGAAGCCGCGCTTTTTCAGCGCCTTGGACATGGCGTCGGACTGCTCGGTTTTAGCCGGGACCTGGCTTAGCGCTTGCCAGCGGTTGAGCTGCGGTTGGCCGCCGACGAAATCCCAAATGAAGGTGACGAAATTCTCCCCGGCCTCCTCCATCGCCAGATAGGCCCTGGCGTTGGTGATAATGGCTTCTATCTTGCCGCGATGGCGGATGATGCCGCTGTCCTGCAGCAATCGTTCCACGTCCTGCTCGCTCATGGCGGCGACCCGCTGCGGATCGAACTGGTGGAAAGCGCGGCGGTAGTTCTCGCGCTTTTTCAGCACGGTGATCCAGGAAAGGCCGGCCTGTTGCCCCTCCAGACAGAGCATTTCAAACAGCTCGCGCGCGTCGGTGGTGGGCGCGCCCCATTCCTTGTCGTGATACTCGAGATACAACGGATCGGCCGTCACCCAACCGCAACGTTCGTCTGCCATCCTGAATGTCCTTATGCTGTATTTATGAACAGTAATCATCGCTCGAAGCGGCGAACTTGGCAAGCCTCTGATTGTTTTGTCATCAGCCCGCTTGACGTGACGGAAAAGCCGACAATAGTTACTACATGGCCGGTGGAAAACCGGTCAACGATAAAAACGATATTGCCTTCATTTGCAGGCTCTCAGGAGTCGATTCATGCCTCTAAAAATAACGTGCATGCCCCGCCCGGCGGCGCTTGCAGTGGCGCTACTTTGCAGTGTGACCCTTCCGGCTCAGGCGTATGACCAACTCTACGTCTTTGGCGACAGCCTGAGCGATACCGGCAACAACGGCCGGTTCACCTATGACGGCAGCCAGCATCTGCTGTACGACGAGGCGTTGGCGCAGCGCATCGGCGCGGCGCTGGTGGCTTCGGACAACGGCGGTGAAAACTATGCCGCCGGCGGCGCCGTGGCGGTGCCGGGCCTGAATCCGGTCGATAATACCCAGGATCAGGTGCAGCGCTATCTGAACCGGGTTAACGGCCAGGCCGATGGCGACGGTTTGTACATTCATTGGATCGGCGGTAACGATCTGGCGGCGGCGGCGTTGAACGCCGCGACCGCACCCGGTGTGGCCTATAACAGCGCGGCGGCCGCCGCCGCGCAGGTGCATTCGCTGCTGAACGCCGGCGCCGGCACGGTGATCGTGCCGACGGTGCCGAACATCGGCTCCACGCCGCAGCTGATGGAGTTGATCATTCAACAGGCACTGTCTCCGGTGCAGGGGGCGGCAATCCAGGCGGCCTACGCCACGCTCAATTCGCTGGCGACGCCGGACAACGCGTCACGCACGCAGGCGATCCACGCGGCGTTGGCCGCTGCGGCGAAGCAGGGCAGCGCCATTCCTCAGGTGCAGCAGGCGATCGCCACCCAGCTCATCGCGGCGTATGACAGCCTGAGCGCGCAGGCCGGTCAGCTGACCGATTTCTATAATCAAAGTGAAGACCGTTTGCTGGCGCAGGGCGGCGGCAATATCGTGCGGGTGGACGTCAACAAACTGTTTGCCGAAGCGATCGCCAATCCGGCGCAGTTCGGCTTCGCCAACACCGCCGGCATGGCTTGTCCGCCGGGCGTTTCCTCGGCGGTCTGCCGTTCCGACATGCCCGGCTTCGATGCCAGCCAATCCTATCTGTTCTCCGACCACTTCCACCCGAGCCCGCAGGCGCACCTGCTGATTGCGGATTATATCCAGGCGGTGTTGGATGGCCCGGCGCAGGTGGTGGCGCTGAATCAGGCGACGGCGGCGATGGCGCGCGACAGCCGCGCCACGCTCGACAGCCGCTTCCAGCAGCTGCGCCACGGCGAAAACCCGCAGGGCTCGCTGGGCGTGTTCGGCGGTTACGCCGGCCAGCACTACGACTATGCCGATAACCGGGCGGCGGGGGACGGCAACGCCACCACCCACAACCTGACCGTCGGCGTGGACTATCAGCTGACCGACGGCTGGTTGATCGGTGCGTTGATCGCCGGTTCCAACGACGATCAGCATCCTTCCAGCCGTTATGATTACAAGGCGCGTGGGCTGCTGCTGTCGGCCTTCAGTTCGCTGGCGATATTCGAGCACGGTTGGGTCAACGCCGATCTGCACTATGCGGCGATGGATTATGACGATATTCGCCGCAGCATGCGGCTGGGGCCGCTGACGCGTACCGAAACCGGTTCGACTTCCGGCAAGCAGTGGGGCGCGCGCGTGACTGCCGGCTATGACTTCCCGATCGCTTCTTACCTGACCACCGGGCCGGTGGCGCAGTTCGCCTGGGATTACAGCCGCGTTTCCGGCTACAGCGAAGACGGCGATGACAGCACCGCCATGCGCTTCAACGATCAAACCTACCACTCGCAGATTGGTGCGCTGGGCTGGCGGCTGGATACGCAATTCGGCGTATTTAACCCTTATGCGGAAGTGAGCTATCAGCATCAGTTCGGCGACGACGTCTACCGCGCCGGCGGTGGCCTGAAATCGACGCAAACCTCGTTTACCCGCGACAGTGCGGGCCAGGACAAAAACTGGGTGGATGTCACGCTGGGGGCCAACATGCCGCTGACGGACAGGGTATCGGCCTTCGCCACCGTCTCGCAAACCGGCGGGCTGAGCAGCGGCGAGCAGTTTATGTATAACGTCGGCGTCAGCGCGCGTTTTTGAATGGATTGCCTGCAGAGCGCGTTTGCCAAAGGCGCGCTAAATGGCAATGCGTAAGCGATACGTTCGTATAAGGGAAGCTAATTAAGAGGAAGCGGACGGGAATTAATTATGCGGGCCGTCATGACGCTGACGGAAATACAAAAAAAAACTGATCCTATGAAAGGATCAGGTAGCCACTTGGCCAACACCAGGGAAAATTTTAATTATTATTGTATAACCAAAGATTAACTGTCAATGGGTTTCTGTGGCTCATTGTTGGCGTATTACATATCCGCTTGTTTCTCCTCGAGTCGCTGCATCGGCCCGTCGCGTGATATCGCCTTATTTTTCACGATATAAGAAATAATTTGGCGCTTAGTCACATTATCTGCCGGTGAGGCGAGTTTTTTAGTTGATAAAATTAACAAAAATAACATTGGCGTAACTTTGCCCTGTGGCAAATATAAGCATGTGTGCATTTCAATCTGCGTAAATAGGGTTGATGAGAACAGGTGCTGTGGGCGAATAAGTGACGATTTAAGCAACGATTAGTCTCGTTTTTTGTTAAGTTATTCTAATGTTTTTGGCGGGCCGTATTTTCGCCACGTTCGTCGCCGGTGAAATAAGCCGGCTAACCGGCGTCCTGTCCTGCGCGCGCCGCGCGCGAAAATCCAGCGCTTCTCGCCCCGATTCGCACTTGTTGCCGGATTCTGGCTGTATATCTTACGGTCAACGGGTATACTGGCTCATTCCATCTAAATCCACTTGTATCGCGTGCGAATTCAACATGCAAAAGTTTGATACCAAGACCTTCCAGGGCCTGATCCTGACACTGCAGGATTATTGGGCGCGCCAGGGCTGCACCATCGTTCAACCATTGGACATGGAAGTCGGCGCGGGAACCTCACACCCGATGACGTGCCTGCGTGCACTGGGGCCGGAGCCGATGGCCGCCGCCTACGTGCAGCCATCCCGCCGTCCGACCGACGGCCGCTACGGCGAAAACCCGAACCGTCTGCAGCACTACTACCAGTTCCAGGTGGTGATTAAGCCATCGCCGGACAACATTCAGGAACTCTACCTGGGCTCGTTGAAAGAGCTGGGTCTGGATCCGACCATCCACGACATCCGCTTCGTGGAAGACAACTGGGAAAACCCGACGCTCGGCGCCTGGGGCCTGGGTTGGGAAGTGTGGCTGAACGGCATGGAAGTGACGCAGTTCACCTACTTCCAGCAGGTCGGCGGCCTGGAGTGCAAGCCGGTAACCGGCGAGATCACCTACGGTCTGGAGCGTCTGGCGATGTACATCCAGGGCGTGGACAGCGTGTATGATCTGGTGTGGAGCAACGGCCCGCTGGGCGTCACCACCTACGGCGACGTGTTCCACCAGAACGAAGTGGAGCAGTCCACCTACAACTTCGAATACGCCGACGTCGACTTCCTGTTCTCCTGCTTCGAGCAGTACGAGAAAGAGGCCCAGTCGCTGCTGGCGCTGGAAAAACCGCTGCCGCTGCCGGCCTACGAACGCATCCTGAAGGCGGGTCATACCTTCAACCTGCTGGACGCGCGCAAGGCGATTTCGGTGACCGAGCGTCAACGCTACATTCTGCGCATCCGCACGCTGACCAAAGCCGTTGCCGAAGCCTACTACGCTTCCCGCGAAGCGCTGGGCTTCCCGATGTGCAACAAGAAGAACGAGAACTAAGAGGCAGCCATGACTCAACAGACTTTCCTGGTGGAAATCGGCACGGAAGAGCTGCCGCCGAAGGCTCTTCGTTCCCTGGCGGAATCTTTCGCCGCCAACTTCACTGCCGAGCTGGATAACGCCGGCCTGGAACACGGTGAAGTGAGCTGGTTCGCCGCACCGCGCCGCCTGGCGCTGAAAGTGGCCAACCTGAGCGCGGCGCAGGCCGATCGCGAAATTGAAAAACGCGGCCCGGCGATCGCTCAAGCGTTCGACGCCGAAGGCAAACCGAGCAAAGCGGCCGAAGGCTGGGCGCGCGGCTGCGGCATCACCGTCGATCAGGCTGAACGCCTGGTGACCGACAAGGGCGAGTGGTTGATGTACCGCGCCCACGTCAAAGGCCAGTCGGCGCAGCAACTGCTGGCCGGCATGGTCAGCACCGCGCTCGGCAAGCTGCCGATCCCGAAACTGATGCGCTGGGGCGATTCTGACGTGCAGTTCGTGCGTCCGGTGCACACCGTCACGATGCTGCTGGGCGCCGATCTGATCCCGGGCACCGTGCTGGGCATCGACTCTGCGCGTACCGTGCGCGGCCACCGCTTCATGGGCGAAGCCGAGTTTACCCTCGACAACGCCGACCAATACCCGCAGATCTTGCTGGAGCGTGGCAAAGTGGTCGCCGACTATGAAGCGCGTAAAGCGCTCATCAAGCGCGACGCCGAGCTGGCGGCGCAGAAGATTGGCGGCAAGGCCGATCTGAGCGACAGCCTGCTGGAAGAAGTGGCCTCGCTGGTGGAATGGCCGGTGGTGCTGACCGCCAAATTCGAAGAGAAATTCCTGGCGGTGCCGGCGGAAGCGCTGGTGTACACCATGAAGGGCGATCAGAAGTATTTCCCGGTGTACGACGCCGCGGGCAAACTGCTGCCGAACTTTATCTTCGTGGCCAACATCGAGTCGAAAGACCCGCAGCAGATCATCTCCGGTAACGAGAAGGTGGTGCGTCCGCGTCTGGCCGACGCCGAGTTCTTCTTCAACACCGACCGCAAGAAACGTCTGGAAGACAATCTGCCGCGCCTGGAAACCGTGCTGTTCCAACAGCAGTTGGGCACCCTGCGCGACAAGACCGATCGCATTCAGGCGCTGGCGGGCTGGGTTGCCGGCCAGATCGGCGCCGACGTCAACCACGCCACCCGTGCGGGCCTGCTGTCGAAGTGCGACCTGATGACCAACATGGTGTTCGAATTCACCGACACCCAGGGCGTGATGGGCATGCACTACGCGCGCCACGACGGTGAGGCGGAAGACGTCGCCGTTGCGCTGAACGAGCAGTATCAGCCGCGCTACGCCGGTGATGCGCTGCCGCAGTCGCTGGTGGCTTGTTCACTGGCGATCGCCGACAAGATGGACACCCTGGCCGGCATCTTCGGCATCGGGCAGCATCCGAAAGGCGATAAAGACCCGTTCGCGCTGCGCCGCGCCGCGCTGGGCGTGCTGCGCATCATCGTCGAGAAAAACCTGCCGCTGGATCTGCAGACTCTGACCGAAGAGGCCGTGCGCCTGTACGGCAGCAAGCTGACCAACGCCAAAGTGGTCGATGAGGTGGTGGAATTCATGCTGGGCCGCTTCCGCGCCTGGTATCAGGAAGAAGGCCACGCGGTCGATACCATTCAGGCGGTGCTGGCGCGCCGTCCGACCAAGCCGGCCGACTTCGACGCACGCGTCAAGGCGGTATCCCACTTCCGCACGCTGGACGAAGCGGCGGCGTTGGCTGCGGCCAACAAACGCGTCTCCAACATCCTGGCCAAATCTACCGAAACGCTGAACGACAGCGTGCGCGCCTCGGTGCTGAAGGACGCGGCGGAGATCCAGTTGGCGACCCACCTGGTGGTGCTGCGCGACAAGCTGCAGCCGTACTTCGCGGCGGGCAACTACCAGGAAGCGCTGGTGGAACTGGCTGCGCTGCGTGAGCCGGTGGATGCGTTCTTCGACAACGTGATGGTAATGGCGGACGATGCGGAAGTGCGCGTGAATCGTCTGACGCTGCTGAGCAAACTGCGAGAACTGTTCCTGCAGGTGGCGGATATCTCCGTACTGCAGTAAACGGCTCTGTGCTGTGAAAAGGCGCCTGCGGGCGCCTTTTTTATGGCTGGCGTAACTGTTTGATACCGGCTGCGGTCAAGCGATAGCGTTGTAAACGGCTCTTGGGCTTATCCGGTAGCGTCATTTCAATCCAACCGGCATTCAAGGCCGGTTGGAGATAGCGTTCGCGGAAAGATTTTCGATCCTGCAACTGTAGAACATTCTGGAGTGCTTCTCGCGACATCTCACCTTGCAGCGTCGCCAGCAAGTCAGCGACTTGGGGGGTGACTTGGGGGGTGACTTGGGGGGTAATACTCAGCTCAAGCGCTTTTAGAATCATTTCCAGCATGAATTCAACGAAGGGTGAACAATCGGTTTTTTGGTTGCTGGCATTCAGCGCTTGGTAATATCCGGACTGGTTATCATGCACCAGGCTCTCAACCGGCACGTTGGCGAACAACGGATCCCAGCGTGACAAAATCAGCGTTTGCCACAACCGTCCCATGCGGCCGTTTCCATCGGCAAACGGGTGGATGAATTCGAATTCATAGTGAAATACGCAGCTGCCGATCAGCGGTGGCAGATCGGTTTGTTGCAGCCAGATGAGCAGTTGGCGGATCAGCAACGGTACGCGTTCCGCCGGGGGAGCCATATGGATCACGACGTTGCCGTTCATCACGCCGACGCCGCTCTGACGATAGCGGCCGGCATCAGGTAGCAAGCTGTTCATCAGCATCCCATGTGCGGCAAGCAGATGGCGTTCATTTTCGGGATGCCAATGATTCAGGTTGGTATAGCAATGGATGGCATTCATCGCTTCCTGAACGTCTCGCGGAGGGGCGATGACGCGTTTACCTGCGATGATAGCGGTGATCTGCTCTTCGCTCAGGGTATTGCCTTCGATCGCCAACGAACCTTGAATGGTGCGGATCCGATTGATGCGCCTTAGCTGCAACGCATGCTCTTGTTCCGCTTGCATTGTCAAATGGGCCAACGCTGCCCCTACGTCTGTCGCCAGATGCAGAATGGAGGGGGTGATGGTCAACGGCGGTTGATAAGAGGACATGAGCAAGTTGGCCCGGCGATAAACGTTGGAAAAGTGTACCATGCGTACGTGGTACACGCAGTACGCCGTTTTTAACCAGACAATGTTCACCGCAAGCGGAATCGCGTATCGGAACGCCGCCAGTTGATCTATTCTTATAGGCGCACGGAGTGCAGAAAAAGGGGCGGAGTCCAATGAAAAAGCAGGTTTATAACAGGAGTTATGTCACATGGCGGTAGGGATCCAGAGCAGAGTTTTCGCGCGTTGGTTGGCACCGGTATTGGCATTGTTGGTGGTCATGCAATTGACCGCCTGCGGCGATAAAGAGCCGGAACAGCGCAAAGCATTCATTGATTACTTACAGAATACCGTGATGCGCAGCGGGGCGAACATCCCCACGCTGAGCGAAGACCAGAAACAGAAGTTCGGCAACTATGCCGGCGATTACGCGATTTTGGTCGGTTTTTCCCAGCAGTTGTCCAAATCGGTCGGCGCCAGCCTGACGCCGGCGCTGGACCAGATTAACCAGATCCGCACCGCGCAGGACTACCTGAACAAACGCGACGCGCTGCAGCAATCGGTCGGAGCATTGAACCTGCTGGGCCAGCAGATCCAGTCCGCCAAATCGCAGGCGGATACCGCCCGTGCGGCGCTGAAGCAGCCCGACGATCTGAAGGCGGTGTACAACCAGGCCTATGACAAGATCGTCACCGCGCCGGCCAACGCCCTGATGCCGGCGATCCCGACCACCGCCAGCTTCGTGCAGGATCTGGTGCAGGTTGGCGATTTCCTGCAGAGCCAGGGCAATCAGGTCAGCTTTAACAACAACGGCGTGCAGTTCCGCACCGCGCAACAGGTGGCGCAATACAACACCATGATGTCGAATCTGGTGGCTAAACAGCAGAACCTGGTGAACGCGCAGAAAACCATTCAAAGCGTGACGCAATAACGCCCCCGCGCACGAGAGACAGGCCGGCATTGCCGGCCTGTTTTATTTCCCCCCTCAGCGTTTCCAATAACTTGCTGGCTTATTGCGCAGGCTTCTGTACTACACTTCAATTAATCCATTCATTAGGCAATGTAGTTTTCTTTCACTCATCACTTCGCTAGTTCCCGGCGGGATGAGTGCTCACAGGGAAGATCAAACAGCGCGTTGTTATCGGGCGCGGCGGTCAAAAATAAATTGTGATGTTTGTCACAATTTAAAAACAAAACACCAAGTTAAAAATGTGATGCGCATCACTTTATTGCGGGTTTTAAGGCGATTTCTTTCTCACTGTGCTTTTCTTACACGCCATAATTGTGATCGGCATCACTATAAGTGGTGGTTTGTTGGGGTGTTATATGTGATTTGTATCACAAAAAATTCGTGAAGTTCGCGTGACAAAAACAGCGTGATAGAGTCCGTTTCGCATACAGCGGCAACACGGCTGGATCGTCACAACAATAATCACGCGCTCTATTGTCAGCGCGTAACAATAGGGGTGTGTTTTATGTTTTCACCAGACATCAAGGTTAAAGTGCAAAACTTTGGCCGCTTCCTGAGCAACATGGTGATGCCCAACATCGGCGCCTTTATCGCCTGGGGGATTATCACCGCACTGTTCATTCCAACCGGCTGGCTGCCGAATGAAACCTTAGCCAAGCTGGTCGGCCCGATGATCACCTACCTGCTGCCGTTGCTGATCGGCTACACCGGCGGGCGACTGGTAGGCGGCGATCGCGGCGGCGTAGTCGGCGCCATCACCACCATGGGCGTCATCGTCGGCGCCGACATGCCGATGTTCCTCGGCGCGATGATCGCCGGCCCGCTGGGCGGCTGGGCTATCAAGCACTTCGACCGCTGGGTGGACGGCAAGATCAAAAGCGGCTTTGAAATGCTGGTGAACAACTTCTCCGCCGGCATCATCGGCATGTTGCTGGCGATCCTGGCCTTCCTGGGCATCGGGCCGCTGGTGGAGGTGCTCTCCAAACTGCTGGCGGCGGGTGTGCACGTGATGGTGACGAACAACCTGCTGCCGTTGGCGTCCATCTTCGTTGAACCGGCGAAAATCCTGTTCCTGAACAACGCCATCAACCACGGCATCTTCTCGCCGCTGGGCATTCAGCAGGCCACGGAAGCCGGCAAGTCGGTGTTCTTCCTGATTGAAGCCAACCCAGGCCCGGGCATGGGCGTGCTGATGGCCTACATGTTCTTCGGCCGCGGCAGCGCCAAGCAATCCGCCGGCGGTGCAGCGATCATTCACTTCCTGGGCGGCATCCACGAAATCTACTTCCCGTACGTGCTGATGAACCCACGTCTGCTGCTGGCGGTGATCCTGGGCGGCATGACCGGCGTCTTTACCCTGACGATGCTGAACGGTGGCCTGGTGTCTCCGGCTTCCCCTGGGTCGATTCTGGCGGTGCTGGCGATGACCCCGAAAGGCGCCTATTTCGCCAACATTGCAGCGGTGTTCGCAGCCTTTGCCGTCTCCTTCGTGGTGTCCGCTTTCCTGCTGAAAACCTCCAAGGTGAAAGAGGATGACGATCTGGAAGCCGCGACCCGTCGCGTGCAAGAGATGAAATCGCAGTCCAAGGGCGGCGCGGCAGCGCCGGCGGCGGTCGATGGCGATCTGAGCACCGTGCGCAAAATCATCGTCGCCTGCGATGCGGGCATGGGCTCCAGCGCCATGGGCGCCGGGGTGCTGCGCAAGAAAGTGGCCGACGCCGGGCTGAAGAACATCTCGGTGACCAACAGCGCCATCAACAGTCTGCCGGACGATGTGGACCTGGTGATCACCCACCGCGATCTGACAGAACGCGCGATGCGCCATGCGCCGCAGGCCCAGCACATTTCACTGACCAACTTCCTCGACAGCAAGCTGTATGGCGATCTGGTCGAGCGTTTGCTGGCGGTGAATACCGCTGCCGCAGCGGCCCCGCAGAGCGGCGCGCACGCGGCTGCAGAGGCCGGCGAACAGGGGCTGTTCAAGCTAAGCGAGAGCAACGTGTTCCTCAACCTGCAGGCCAGCGACAAAGAGCAGGCGATCCGTTTCGCCGGCGAGCAGCTGGTGAAGGGCGGCTACGTTGAGCCGGAATACGTGCCGGCGATGCTGGAGCGCGAAAAGCTCACGTCCACCTACCTGGGCGAGTCGATCGCCGTGCCGCACGGCACCATCGAGGCTAAAGACCGGGTGCTGCGTACCGGCGTGGTGTTCTGCCAATACCCGCAGGGCGTGCGCTTCGGCGATGAAGAGGACGAAGTGGCGCGCCTGGTGATCGGCATTGCCGCGCGCAACAACGAGCATATCCAGGTGATCACCAGCCTGACCAACGCGCTGGATGACGAGAGCGTGATCGAGCGGCTGGCTAATACCACCAGCGTCCAGGAAGTGCTGGACCTGCTCGGCGGCAAAAAAGCCGGATAACAGAATCATTTTAAAGGGTGCAGCTTGCTGCACCCTTCGACATTAAGAAGGTAGAGTTATGAAAGCATTACATTTTGGCGCAGGGAACATCGGCCGCGGTTTTATCGGCAAGCTGCTGGCGGACGCGGGCGTTGAGCTGACCTTCGCCGACGTCAATCAAACGGTGCTGGATCTGCTGAACAGCCGTAAAAGCTACCAGGTGCACGTGGTGGGCGAACAAGAGCGCGTAGAGAGCGTCAACAACGTCAGCGCCGTCAACAGCGGCAGCGAAGCCGCGGTAGCGCTGATCGCCGAGGCGGATCTGGTGACCACCGCCGTGGGCCCGCAAATTCTCGCCAAAATCGCCGGCACGATCGCCAAAGGGTTGGTGTTGCGCCATCAGCAGGGCAATGCGCAGCCGCTGAACATCATCGCCTGTGAGAACATGGTGCGCGGCACCAGCCAGCTGAAGCAGCACGTGTTTGCCGCGCTGCCGCAGGACGAGCAAGCATGGGTTGAGCAGCACGTCGGCTTCGTCGATTCGGCGGTCGACCGCATCGTGCCGCCGGCGGACAGCAGCGATCCGCTGGAAGTCACAGTGGAAACCTTTAGCGAATGGATCGTCGACCAGACGCAGTTTAAAGGCCAGCCTCCGGCGATCGCCGGCATGGAGCTGACCGATAACCTGATGGCTTTCGTCGAGCGCAAGCTGTTCACCCTCAACACCGGTCACGCCATCACCGCCTATCTCGGCCAGCTGGCTGGGTTGCAAACCATTCGCGACGCCATTCTTGACCCGGCGATCCGCCGCGTGGTGAAAGGGGCGATGGAAGAGAGCGGCGCGGTGCTGATCAAGCGCTATGGCTTTGACGCCGATAAGCACGCCGCCTACATCAATAAAATCCTCGGCCGCTTTGAAAACCCGTATCTGCATGACGACGTCGAGCGCGTAGGGCGCCAGCCGCTGCGCAAACTGAGCGCTGGCGATCGCCTGATCAAGCCGTTGCTGGGCACGCTGGAATATGGCCTGCCGCACGCCAACCTGATCCAGGGCATCGCCGCCGCCATGAGTTACCGCAGCGAACAGGATCCGCAGGCGCTGGAATTGGCGGAACTGCTGAGCACCCTGGGGCCGAAAGCCGCGCTGGCGCAAATTTCCGGCTTGCCGGCGGAAAGCGAGGTTGTAGAACAGGCCGTTGCTGTGTATAACGCCATGCACAAGTAGATCCGTGATGATGAACACCCGAGCGCAGCTTGCTGCGCTCCTGCAACCCGAGTTCGGCATCGACGGCCCTCCCCACGCCTTTCGAAAAGCGACGATGGAAGAAGCACAGGCATTTGAAAACCAGGTTCTGGAAAAGCTGAACGCGGGCAAAACGGTGCGCAGCTTCCTGATCGCGGCGGTAGAGCTGCTGGCGGAAGCGCTCAACGTGCTGGTGGTGCAGGTATTTCGCAAGGACGACTACGCGGTGAAATATGCCGTCGAACCGCTATTGTCCGGCAGCGGCCCGTTGGGGGAGCTGTCGGTGCGCCTGAAGCTGATGTACGGGCTGGGGGTGATTTCCCGCCACGAATATGAAGACGCCGAGCTGCTGATGGCGATGCGGGAAGAGCTGAACCATGACGGTTCGGAATACCGCTTCGTTGACGACGAAATCCTCGGACCGTTCGGCGAGCTGCACTGCGTGGCTGCGCTGCCGCCGGTGCCGACCTTCCTGCAGCCGGGTGAGGCGGATGAAGCGCTGATCGCCATGCAGCGCCAGCGCTATCAGCAGATGGTGCGCTCCACCATGGTGCTGTCCATTACCGATCTGATCGCCGGTATCGGCGCCAAACAACCCTCCCGGCTTTCTCCTCTCGGCCGCGGCTAAGCAAAGGCCGCGCGCCACTCGTCGAACAGCAACCACAGCGCGGTGGCGGCCATCAGGCCTGACATCGCGCCGTTGAACACCCGCAGTTTCCAGGTGACCCGCAGCGCGTTGCGCAACCGATCGCCCAGCACCGCCCACAGCAGCACGCAAGGCAAGTTCAGCAGCGCGAAACCGGCGATGACCGACAGCGTATGGACAAAGGTGGCGCCTTCGCGCGGGGTGAACAGGATCGCCACGTTGATCACCATCAGCCAGGCCTTGGGATTGACCGCCTGAAACAGCGCGCCGTTGAGCAGGCTCATCGGCTGCGCCTGCTCTTTGGCGTCCGGCGAGGCGGCCTGGAATAGTTTCCACGACAGCCACAGCAGGTAGGCGCAGCCGATCACCGCCAGCGGGAAGCGGATGACGCCGGCCCAGCTCAACGCCAGCGCCAGCAGCGGGATAATGATCGCCAGCTGCACCGCGCAGCCGACGCAGATGCCGAACAGCATCGGCAGGGTGCGGCGCAGGCCGAAGTTGACGCCCGACGAGGCCAGCAGCAGGTTGTTGGGGCCGGGGGTGATCGACATGACGGTGACGTAGCTGACAAAGGCGGAGTCCAGCATGGCAGGTTCCTTGAAAATGACGGTGATAACGAGAGGATCAGCATAATCGCTGCGATGGGATGGTGACAGAATCACAAATCGTATATTGTCATGGTTACAGTTGTACGAAATGTAAACTGTACCCATTGCCTGGAGAGAAACTGTGACCCTGCTCGATGAGACCCCGGATACCCGTTACCTGCAGCTGGCGGATACGCTGGCTGAGGCCATTCGCCGCGGCACGCTGCTGCCCGGTGACCGCTTGCCCTCGGTGCGGCGCTGTGCGCAAACCCATCGCGTCAGCATCAATACCGTGGTGTCGGCTTACCGCACGCTGGAGGATCGCGGGCTGATTGAAGCACGGCCACAGTCGGGGTTTTATGTGCGCAGCACGCTGCCGGCGCTGAAGATGGCCTCGGCGCCCAGTGGCCGTATCGAACCGCCGGCGGACGACGTGCTGGCGCTGATCGATACGGTGTTCGCCGCCCAGCAAAACCCGGCCTTCACCAACATTGCGCTGGCCTGCCCGCAGACCAGCGATTTCTATCCCGGCGGCAAGCTGGGGCGCATGCTGTCCTCTCAGCTGCGCCGCCAGCCGGATCTGATCGGGCAGTACCCGTTGCCGCCCGGCAGCCTGCGGCTGCGCCAGCAGATCGCCCGCCGCTCGATGACGCTGGGTATGCTGCTGGAGCCGGGCGACGTGGTGCTGACCCACGGCTGCATGGAAGCGCTGCAGCTGGCGCTGCGCGTCACCACCCAACCGGGCGACTGCGTCGGGCTGGAGTCGCCGACCTACTTTTATCTGCTGCCGCTGCTGGCCAGCCTGGGGCTGAAAGCGCTGGAAATCCCCACCGACCCACAGCTGGGGCTGTCGCTGGATGCGCTGGAACTGCTATTGAACGAGAAGCGGCTGAATGCGGTGATCGCCATGCCGACGGTGCAAAACCCGCTGGGTTGCACCATGCCGCTGGCGGCGAAAAAGCGGCTAGCGCGGCTGATGAACGATCATCAGGTGCCGTTGATTGAAGACGGGCTGTATGCCGAGATCCAGTTCGGTGGCGCGCTGTCACCGGCGGTGAAGGCGTTCGATCGCGACGGCTGGGTGCTGTTTTGCTCCAGCTTCACCAAAACGCTGGCGCCGGATTTTCGCGTCGGCTGGATCTGCGGCGGCCGTTTCCATGAGGCGTTGCGCAAGCTGAAGGCGGTGTCGTCGATGTCCGAGTCGCAGCTACTGTCGGAAACGCTGGCGACCTTCCTGGAGAGCGGCGGCTACGATCACCATTTGCGCAACCTGCGTAAGCGCTACGCCGCTCAGGTGGACGAGGCGCGGGCGCTGATCGCCCGGCATTTCCCGCGCGGCACGCTGGCCACGCAGCCGGCGGGCGGCTTCGTGTTTTGGGTCGAGTTCCCTCCTAACGTGGACAGCGTGGCGCTGTTCCATCAACTGCTGGAGGAGCAGATCTGTTTGACGCCGGGCACCCTGTATTCCCCCAGCGGGCGCTACCGCAACGCGCTACGGCTCTCCTGCTGCTACCCGTTCAACGCGCGTTACACCCAGGCGCTGGCCCGGCTGGGTGCCAAAGCCTGCGAGATGAGCGGCCTGCCGCCCGGTATTGCGCAGGACGGGTAACGGCGCGCGCCTTTTGCTACAATGCCGGTATTGTTGATTAGCGTGTCCTTTTGGGCACAATGGGCCAGAGACCATGAAAGAGAAAGAAAAGGCAGAGATCAAGCGCCTGAGCGACCTGCTGGACGCCTTGAACCACAAAGACGCCACCGTGATCCAACAGGGCAATCCTGAGTTGATCGCGCAGCACACCAAAGAAAAAGAGAAGCTGGCGGCGGAGATCGAGCGCCTGAAAAACGTGCGCGGCGAAAAGCTGAGCGCCGAAGCGCAAAAGCTGAGCAAGCTGCCGTTCAGCCGTGAAATCACCAAGAAAGAGCAGGCCGATATGGGCGCGCTGAAGAAAAGCGCGCGTGGGCTGATCGTGGTGCACCCGATGACCGCGCTGGGCCGTGAGATGGGCCTGAAAGCGGTCACCGGTTACGCCAAGAAAGCGTTCTGAACCCCGGGCGTCAGACCTTGGTGGTGAAATACGCCTTGGTCTGATAGGGCACGGTTATCGTGTCCTGGCCCTGCAGCTCCTCTTCTTCCGCCACCAGTTGGCGCAATTGATCGATAACCTGCTCCTGTTGCGGCTGCGGCAGCGCGGCGATAAAGCTGGTTGAACGCACGCGGTTGTAGATCACGTCCTCCACTGCGCCCCGGTGGCCCAGCATAAACACCTGCTCCTGCAGAGGTTCAAAGCCTTTGAACGGGAAGAACTTGCGCCATTCACCGGTATAGAAACGCGGCGCATCGCCTTCGTGGCGATCGACGATCTGATTCAGTTTACGCACCCAACCGACGCGCGCATCGCGCATGTTCCACACCAGACCGAGTTTGCCGCCGGGCTTGAGAATGCGCTGGATTTCCGCCAGCGCCTGCGGCGTGGCGAACCAGTGGAAGGATTGGGCGCACACCACGGCATCGACCGACTCGTCCGGCAGCGGGATCGCCTCGGCGGTGCCCGCCAGCGTTTTCACCTGCGGCAGCGCCGCCGACAATTTTTCCAGCATTTGCGGCACCGGTTCGACGGCGATCACCTGCGCGCCGGTTTCCAGCAGGCGCGGGGTGAACTTGCCGGTGCCGGCACCGAGATCGATAACCGTCATGCCGGCGTGCAAACCGATGACGTCACGCAGCCAGACGGCGATTTCCGGCGGGTAATCCGGCCGGCCTTTCACATAGCGATCGGCATTGGCCTGATAGCCTTCGGCGGCGGCGTGATGAATCGAATGGGTCGGGGTGGTCATATACCTGGCTCCTGGCTGAAAAAACGTGCGGCTACAGTATAGGCGGAAGAAAATGTTTAGCGCGGCATCCGGCGCACGTTTTTCATCTTTTCCGCCCGCGTGTTCAACGGCCGAGCAGGCGGCGATTGAAGTCCTCGAGGCGTCCTTCGGCGAGCCGCGTGAGCATGGTCTTGCTCCAGCTGGCGGAGAGGCCGGCCACCGCCAACAGGCGGCGGTACTGTTCCGCGTCGAACGGCATATGCCAGGCGATGGCGATAGCTTCGGCGACCGTCACGTCGCTGCTGCGCGCCGCCAGCTCCAGTGGACGGTCGCCGCTGACCGCGCCCGGCGACACCACCCGATACAGCCAGCCGCAGCGGCCGCTTTGCTGCATCAGCACCGAAATATCCTCGATCGCGAAGTGATAATTGAGTTTGAAGCACGGCGAGCGCGGCTGAGTGACCTGGATCAGCGCCTCACCCCAGCGGAAGATGTCGCCCATAAACACGTTGTGCTCGGTCAGCCCTTCGGTGGAGAGATTCTCGCCGAAGGCCGGGGCGCAAAACTGCTCCGCCTGCGCCGGAAACTGCTCGCGCCAGTGGAGGTAATGCTCGCGCGGGTAGTGGCACAGCGCGCGGTCCGGCCCGCCGTGATAGCTTTTCTCCGCCTGTTCGTCACCTTCCAGGCCGAGCGGCGTGAGCCGGATGGCGCCATCCACCTGGCGCTTGGCGATGGCGCTGGGGCGCCCGCCTTCATAGGGTTGAATGCTGCCGATGTAAACGTCTGGGTGATGCATGTGCGCCTCCGTGTCTCGCGTCGAGGGCTCAGCATAGCCTGAGTTGCGCCGGGGGGACATAACAACCCGCCCGAAATAATCAGGCGGGCGGCGGGGCGTCAGAAGGTGGTCCAGTTCTCTTCCGCTGCGGCGTTGGCGGCCGCGGGTTTGACGACCGGCGCTTTCGGCGCGGCGGCTTTGGCGGCGACGGGCTCGGTCTGTTCCGCCAAGCGGAACACCGAAACGCTCTGCAGCAGCATCTCCGCCTGCTCTTCCAGCGAATCGGCGGCGGCGGCGGACTCTTCCACCAACGCGGCGTTCTGCTGGGTGGTGTGGTCCATTTCTACGATCGCCTGGCCAATCTGGGCGATGCCGCGCGTCTGTTCATCGGAGGCGGCGGCGATCTCGGCCATGATGTCGCGCACGTGGGTAACCGAGCGGACGATCTGCTCCATGGTGTTGCCGGTGCTTTCCACCAGTTCGGTGCCGGTTTTCACCCGGCTGACCGATTCGGCGATCAGCCCTTCGATCTCTTTGGCTGCCTGGGCGCTGCGGCTCGCCAGGCTGCGCACTTCGCTGGCAACCACCGAGAAGCCGCGGCCCTGTTCGCCGGCGCGTGCTGCTTCCACTGCGGCGTTGAGCGCCAGGATGTTGGTCTGGAAGGCAATACCGTTGATCAGGGTGGTAATTTCGGCGATACGCTGCGAACTGCTGGAGATATCGCGCATGGTGCTGACCACGTTTTCCACCAGCTTGCCGCCCTGCTGCGCGGTCTGCGAAGCGTCGGTGGCCAGCTGATTGGCGTGATGGGCGTTGTCGGCGTTCTGTTTCACCGTGGCGGTCAGCTGTTCCATGCTGGCGGCGGTTTCCTCGACCGCTGCCGCCTGCTGTTCGGTACGGGAAGAGAGATCGGTGTTGCCGGCGGCGATTTCCGCCGAGGCGGTGGAAACCTGGCTGACGCCCATCTGGATCTTTTCAATCATGGTGCGCAGATTTTGGCTCATCGCCGCCACCGCGTTCAGCAGCTGCCCCAGCTCATCGCGGCGGGTGCTGGTCTGCGCCTGGCGCAGGTCGCCGCTGGCGATGCGTTCCGCCATCGCCAGCGTGCTGTGCAGAGGACGGGTGATCTGCAGCGTGATGCGCCAGGCGATAAGGACCCCGGCGATGATGGCGATCAGGGTGGTGATGCCCATCTGCAGCTGCGCCAGATTGATGTTGTTGCGCGTTTGCACCAGCTCGTCCTGCATAAAGGCGTTCACCAGCGTGCCGATCGCCTGCGCGCGTTCGCCGAGCTGCCGGCTGATCTGTTGCTCGTGCTCATAGGCCGGCAGGTAGGCCGCAATGCGGTTTTTGTAATCGTCCAAAGCGGCCAGCAGCGGCTGCAGCTGCGGGCGCTGCGCGTCGCTGACCCGGCGGCTCAGGGCGTTGGCCGCGTCACGCGCGTCGTCAATGGCCGCCATCAGCGGCGCCTCGGTTTCCTTGTTCAGGCTCAGTAGCAGGCCGCGCGCGCCGTAGCGCACCTGGGTCAGCTTTTGGTTCAGCTGGATAAAGGCCAGCTGCAGATCGCCGTTGGTCAGCTGACGTTCCACCTGGCTCAGGCTGGCCTGCACTTCCGACATGTTCCAGCTCTGGCGCACCGCATCTTTGGCCGCCACCGCCTGCTCAAAGACTTTTTGCTGCTGCTGGTATTCCCCGATCAGCGTCACCAGACGCTGCAGATCCTTGCGGCTTTGGGCGTCCCAGTCCAGCGCCTGCCCCTGGTCTATCAGTTTGACGGCGTTGTCGATATTGGCGCGATTGTTCTGAATATATTCCGGCTGGTAGGTCTGGCCATACATGGCGCGGTTGTATTTGGCCTGATTGATCTCCTCGTTCAGCCGGTTGCTGAAGTCGATGCGATCGGCGCGGGATTCGATGATGTGCAGGTATTGCGCTCCGGTGCCGGCGATGACGACCGCCAACAGCAGCAACAGCGCGAAGCCGAGACCGAGCTTTTTACCTACGGTGAGATGAGTGAACTTTCCTGCCAATGCTTGCAATGCCGCCATAGCGTTTTTCCTTCTCCGGGCGAACGTCAATTGAACAAACCATCGGCAAGAAGTGGTCAAACTTTAGCGGATTTCAGGCAAAAAAATACCCGCCGGCGGCGGGCATCTTCATCAGCGGGGGCGAATTACTTCTTCGCAGCGAAGCGTGCGGCCGCTTCGTCCCAGTTGACCACGTTCCAGAACGCCTTGATGTAGTCAGGGCGTTTGTTCTGATATTTCAGGTAGTAAGCGTGTTCCCACACGTCCAGACCGATGATTGGGAAACCGGAAGCGCCGGCGACGGCTTCGCCCATCAGCGGGCTGTCCTGGTTGGCGGTAGACACCACGGCCAGTTTGCCGTCTTTCAGCACCAGCCAGGCCCAACCGGAACCGAAGCGGGTGGCTGCGGCTTTCTCGAACTCTTCCTGGAATTTCTCAACGCTGCCGAAATCGCGCTCGATGGCCGCTTTCAGATCGCCGCCCAGCGTGGTGCCGGTTTTCAGGTTTTTCCAGAAGAAGCTGTGGTTGGCGTGGCCGCCGGCGTTGTTGCGCATGAAGGTGCGTTTGTCGGCAGGCACTTTATCCAGATCCTGGATCAGCTCTTCAACGCTGTATTTGGCCAGCTCAGGGTAGGCTTCCAGCACGGTGTTGGCGTTGTTGACATAGGTCTGGTGGTGTTTGGTGTGATGGATTTCCATCGTCTGCTTGTCGAAATGCGGTTCCAGTGCGTCGTAAGCGTACGGCAGGGATGGCAGTGAATAACTCATAATCATCATCTCCAGTGGTGTATGGGCGGCGCAAAGGGCGAGCACCGCGTAAGCAGTCGGATCATTATAGTTAATTAAATGATATTGAAAATGATTATCAATGCCCTGTGAAGTGTGTGGTTAATGAACAAATCGCTGCGTTAACAGACTGATAGAAAAGAAGCCTTGAGCGCCACCTGATGCCCTCGCGCCGACATGTTGGTTACTCTCTATACTGTAGAGAGCGCCGGGCCTGTACAGACGCCGAAATGTATCGAAATGTGCCAATGCGTTCACTGAATGAGCACGAGTGTGTAACAACCACAAGCACGCTGTGGTAATATCGCCGCGTCGCGTATCAGCATAACAACAGTGACATTAGCGCTCTGCCGTTTTTGGCGAAGAGCGCCATTTGAACAATGTGACAATCGAGAGTAAAGGAGACCCCCATGCAGGTCAGCAGAAGGCAGTTCTTTAAGATCTGCGCTGGCGGTATGGCAGGAACGACGGTGGCCGCGCTGGGCTTTGCCCCTGAAGTGGCGTTGGCGGAAACCCGGCAGTACAAACTGCTGCGCGCCCGCGAGACCCGTAATACCTGTACGTATTGTTCCGTCGGCTGTGGGCTGTTGATGTACAGCCTTGGTGATGGCGCCAAAAACGCCAAAGAAAGCATTTTCCATATCGAAGGGGATCCGGATCATCCGGTAAACCGCGGCGCGCTTTGCCCGAAAGGTGCCGGCCTGGTTGACTTCATCCACAGCGAAAGCCGCCTCAAGTACCCGGAATACCGGGCGCCAGGGTCGGACAAATGGCAGCGCATCAGCTGGGACGACGCCTTTACCCGCATCGCCAAGCTGGTGAAAGAAGACCGTGACGCCAACTTCATCAAAACCAACGATCAGGGCGTTACCGTCAACCGTTGGCTGACCACCGGCATGCTGTGCGCCTCGGCCGCCAGCAACGAAACCGGTTTTCTGTCGCAAAAATTTAGTCGCGCTCTCGGCATGCTTGCCGTAGATAACCAGGCGCGTGTCTGACACGGACCAACGGTAGCAAGTCTTGCTCCAACATTTGGTCGCGGTGCGATGACCAACCACTGGGTTGATATCAAGAACGCGAATTTGATTATCGTCATGGGCGGTAATGCGGCGGAAGCGCATCCGGTGGGGTTCCGCTGGGCGATGGAAGCCAAAATACACAACAATGCCAAGCTGATCGTGATCGATCCGCGCTTTACCCGAACCGCATCGGTGGCGGACTTCTACACGCCGATCCGCTCCGGGACCGACATCGCTTTCCTGTCGGGCGTGTTGCTGTATCTGATGACCAACAACAAATTTAACCGCGAGTACGTCGAGGCCTATACCAACGCCAGCCTGCTGGTGCGGGAAGACTTTGCCTTCGAAGACGGCTTGTTCAGCGGCTACGACGCGGAAAACCGCAAGTACGACAAAACCACCTGGAACTACCAGTTCGACGAGAACGGCTTCGCCAAGCGTGACGTCACGCTGCAGGATCCGCGCTGCGTGTGGAACATGCTGAAGCAGCACGTGAGCCGCTACACCCCTGACGTGGTGACCAACATCTGCGGCACGCCGAAGGACGATTTCCTCAAGGTGTGCGAATACATCGCCGAAACCTGCGTGGCAGATAAAACCGCGTCGTTCCTGTACGCCCTGGGCTGGACTCAGCACTCGGTTGGCGCGCAGAACATCCGCACCATGGCGATGATCCAGCTGCTGCTCGGCAACATGGGCATGGCGGGCGGCGGCGTCAACGCGCTGCGCGGCCACTCCAACATCCAGGGTCTGACCGATCTCGGCCTGCTGTCGCAGAGCCTGCCGGGCTACATGACGCTGCCGTCGGAGAAACAGACCGATCTCGAGACCTACCTGAAGGCCAACACGCCGAAGGCGCTGCTGCCGGGCCAGGTGAACTACTGGGGCAACTACCCGAAATTCTTCGTCAGCATGATGAAGACCTTCTACGGCGACAAGGCGCAGAAGGACAACAGCTGGGGCTTTGACTGGTTGCCGAAGTGGGACAAAGGCTACGACGTGCTGCAGTACTTCGAGATGATGGCGCAGGGCAAGGTCAACGGTTACTTCTGCCAGGGCTTTAACCCGGTAGCGTCGTTCCCGAACAAAAATAAGGTGGTGGCTTCACTGTCCAAGCTGAAGTTCCTGGTGACCATCGATCCGTTGAACACCGAGACCTCCAACTTCTGGCAGAACCACGGCGAGTTCAACGAAGTGGATCCGTCGCAGATCCAGACCGAAGTGTTCCGCCTGCCGTCCACCTGCTTCGCCGAAGAGAACGGCTCGATCGTCAACTCCGGCCGCTGGCTGCAGTGGCACTGGAAAGGCGCGGACGCCCCGGGCGAAGCGCTGAACGACGGCGAGATCCTGGCGGGCATCTTCAGTCGCCTGCGCGAGATGTATGCGCGCGACGGCGGTGCGGTGCCGGAGCAGGTGCTGAACATGCGCTGGGACTACCTGACGCCGGACAACCCGGCGCCGGAAGAGGTGGCGCAGGAGAACAACGGCAAGGCGCTGGCGGATCTGCTGGATGCCGACGGCAAAGTGCTGGTGAAAAAAGGCGAGCTGCTCAGCTCGTTCGCGCAGCTGCGCGACGACGGCACCACCGCCAGCGGCTGCTGGATCTTCGCGGGCAGCTGGACGCCGGCCGGCAACCAGATGGCGCGGCGCGACAACGCCGATCCGTCTGGCCTCGGCAATACGCTGGGCTGGGCCTGGGCATGGCCGCTCAACCGTCGCATCCTGTACAACCGCGCCTCGGCGGACCCACAGGGGAAACCTTGGGATCCGAAACGCCAGCTGCTGGAGTGGGACGGCGCCAAGTGGGTCGGGGCCGATATCCCGGACTACAGCACCGCAGCACCGGGCAGCGATGTCGGGCCGTTCATCATGCAGCCGGAAGGCATGGGCCGCCTGTTCGCCACCGACAAGATGGCGGAAGGGCCGTTCCCTGAGCACTACGAGCCGTTCGAAACGCCGCTCGGCACCAACCCGCTGCACCCGAACGTGGTGTCCAACCCGGCGGCGCGCGTGTTCAAGGACGATCTGGCGGCGATGGGCAAATCCGACAAGTTCCCGTACGTCGGCACCACCTATCGTCTGACCGAGCACTTCCACTACTGGACCAAGCACGCGCGGCTGAATGCCATCGCGCAGCCGGAGCAGTTCGTGGAGATCGGCGAGAAGCTGGCGGAGAAAAAAGGCATCAAGCAGGGCGATACCGTGAAAGTCAGCTCCAACCGTGGCTATATCAAGGCCAAGGCGGTGGTGACCAAGCGCATTCGCACGCTGCAGGTGCACGGCCAGGAAGTCGACACCATCGGCATCCCGATCCACTGGGGTTACGAAGGGGTGGCGAAGAAAGGCTTTATCGCCAACACGCTGACGCCGTTCGTCGGCGACGCCAATACGCAAACGCCGGAGTTCAAGGCGTTCCTGGTCAACGTGGAAAAGGTGTAACGGAGACGAATTATGGCCATGCAATCTCAAGACATCATTCGTAAATCCGCCACCAATGGCTTCACGCCGGCGCCGCGCGCCCGTGACCACCAGGAAGAAGTGGCCAAACTGATCGATGTCACCACCTGTATCGGCTGCAAGGCCTGTCAGGTGGCCTGTTCCGAATGGAACGACATCCGCGACGAAGTGGGGCACAACGTCGGGGTGTACGATAACCCCGCCGATCTGACCGCCAAGTCGTGGACGGTGATGCGCTTCTCCGAGGTGGAGGAAAACGGCAAGCTGGAATGGCTGATCCGCAAGGACGGCTGCATGCACTGCGCCGATCCGGGCTGCCTCAAGGCTTGCCCGTCGGAAGGCGCGATCATTCAGTACGCCAACGGCATCGTCGACTTCCAGTCCGAGCACTGCATCGGCTGCGGCTACTGCATCGCCGGCTGCCCGTTCGACGTACCGCGCATGAACAAGGACGACAACCGGGTGTACAAGTGCACCCTGTGCGTCGACCGCGTGGACGTCGGCCAGGAACCGGCCTGCGTGAAAACCTGCCCGACCGGCGCGATTCACTTCGGCACCAAGGAAGCGATGAAGCAGGTGGCGGCGGATCGCGTCAGCGAGCTGAACACCCGCGGCTACCAGAACGCCGGTCTGTACGATCCGGCGGGGGTGGGCGGTACGCACGTGATGTATGTGCTGCACCACGCCGACAAACCGCAGCTGTACCACGGTTTGCCGGACAACCCGAGCATCAGCCCGGCGGTGACCTTCTGGAAGGGCGTGTGGAAACCCCTGGCGGCCATCGGCTTTGCCGCCACCTTCGCGGCGAGCGTGTTCCACTATGTCGGCGTCGGGCCTAACCGCGTCGAAGATGAGGACGAGCACGACGAGTCGCATGACGAGGAGACGCGCAAATGAGAAAGGAAAAGCCCATTCAGCGTTACAGCGCACCGGAGCGCATCAACCACTGGATCGTGGCGTTCTGCTTCGTGTTCGCCGCCATCAGCGGGCTGGGGTTCTTCTTCCCCTCCTTCAACTGGCTGATGAACATCTTCGGGACGCCGCAGCTGGCGCGCATTCTGCACCCGTTTGTCGGGGTGATCATGTTTGCCGCGTTCCTGCTGATGTTCCTGCGCTACTGGAAGCATAACCTGATCAACCGGGAAGATATCGTCTGGGCCAAGAACATCCACAAAATCGCCATGAACGAGGAAGTGGGTGATACCGGGCGCTATAATTTCGGCCAGAAGTGCGTGTTCTGGGCGGCGATTATCAGCCTGGTGCTGCTGCTGGCCAGCGGCGTGGTGATCTGGCGGCCGTATTTTGCGCCGTCGTTCTCCATCCCGCTGATCCGCATCGCGCTGCTGGTGCATTCGCTGGCCGCGGTCGGCCTTATCATCGTGATTATGGTGCACATTTACGCCGCATTGTGGGTAAAAGGCACCATTACCGCGATGGTGGAAGGCTGGGTGCCGGCGGCCTGGGCCAAGAAACATCATCCGCGCTGGTACCGTGAGGTCCGCGAGAAACGACAGGAAGACAAACCCTGATGAGTATCCGCATCGTTCCTAAAGAGCAGTTAGGGGCACAGCGTGAGAAGTCCACAACGGCGGAGAACATCCCGCCGTTACTTTTCGCCAACCTGAAAAGCCTCTACAGCCGCCGCGCCGAACGCCTGCGTCAGCTGGCGGTCGACAACCCGCTGGGCGACTACCTGAACTTCGCCGCCGAACTGGCGCAGGCGCAGCAGCATGCGCTGCACGACAATCCGCTGGAGCTCGATCTGAGCGAAGCGTTGGCGCAGGGCGCCGCCAGCGGCAAACCGCCGCTTGATCTGAGCGTGTTTCCGCGCAGCGAGCACTGGCGCAAGCTGCTGACGTCGCTGATCGCCGAGCTGCGCCCACAGGCGCCGGAGCACATTCTGGCGGTGCTGGACAACCTGGAGAAGGCCTCGGCGCACGAGCTGGAGCTGATGGCCGACGCCTTGCTCAACCGCGAGTTCGGCAAGGTGGGCAGCGAGAAGGCGCCGTTCCTCTGGGCCGCGCTGTCGCTCTATTGGGCGCAGATGGCCAGCCTGATCCCCGGCAAGGCGCGCGCCGAATACGGCGAGCAGCGCCAGTTCTGCCCGGTGTGCGGCAGCATCCCGGTCTCCAGCATGGTGCACATCGGCACCGTCAACGGCCTGCGCTACCTGCACTGCAACCTGTGCGAAAGCGAATGGCACGTGGTGCGGGTGAAGTGCAGCAACTGCGAGCAGACCCGCGATCTCAACTACTGGTCGCTGGACAGCGAGCAGGCGGCGGTGAAGGCGGAAAGCTGCGGCGACTGCGGCACTTACCTGAAGATCCTCTATCAGGAAAAAGACCCGCAGGTCGAAGCGGTGGCCGACGATCTGGCTTCACTGGTGCTGGACGCCCGTATGGAAGAAGAAGGCTTCGGCCGCAGCAGCATCAATCCGTTCCTGTTCCCGGCGGAGTAACCGCCCGGCCCCGTTCGCGCGGGGCCGGATGAGCAATTTCAGAACGGGCTTCTGGCATTCGCCCGGGCGAGTTGCTACGTTTAGGCCATGACGCGCCAAGCGAAAGGAACCACGATGTTAAACACCCTGGCAAAACTGACTGCGGTCGCCGTACTGGCGTTCGGACTGGCGGCCTGCGACAACAAGGACGACACCAAACCGGCGGTGCCGCCACCCGATACCAAGCCGACCGTGACGCAGCCCGCGCCACCGCCGCCGCCTGCGCCGGTAGAGACGCCACCTGCGCCGCCGGGGCTGAACGTGTCGCTGCAGAAGGGCAAAATCACCTTCGAACTGCCGCCGGGCTTCAGCGATCAGACGCTGAACAGCGGCATCATCAACGACAGCACCTCCACCATCCAGCGTTTCCTCGACGGCAAGTCGCGCCAGAGTGCGGTCTCGTCCGAAGTGATCCCGCCGGATGACATGAAGCTCAACACCAGCGACAAAATGCTGAAAGAGCTGGCGCAGAGCGCCATCACGGTGTTGGCCGAGCGTTATCAGAACATCCAGACCACCAAAGAAGAGAACTTCACCGTCGGCAAACAGAAGTTTCGCCGGGTAGATACCGAGCAGACCGTCAACGGGCAAAAAGTGGTTTCCACGCTGGTGTTGACGGTGTTCAACAAGCGGGTGGTAACGCTGCAAATGCTGTCGCCGGCCAAAACGCCGGAGGTGCATCAGGCGTTGGTGCAGCGGATTATCGATACTCTGACGGTGAAGTAAGGGCGCCGCGCCGCGGCCAGGACGAAGCGGAGGAGAACGGATGAAACTTATCGGCAGTTACACCAGCCCCTTTGTGCGCAAGATTTCCGTGCTGCTGCTGGAGAAGGGGATCGCGTTCGAATTCGTCAACGATCCGCCGTATGAGCCCGGCAGTCGGGTGAAGGAATGGAACCCGCTCGCCAAGGTGCCGGTGCTTATCGCCGACGACGGCGAGGTGTTTTACGACTCGCCGATCGTGGCCGAATACCTTGAGCTGCTGGCGGTGGAACCGGCGTTTTTGCCGGTCGAGCGCGCCGCTGCGCTGCGCGTTCGTCAGGTGGCGGCGCTGGCGGACGGCGTGACCGAAGCGGCGGCGACGCTGTTTCGCGAAAGCCGGCGCGCGCCGGAAAAACAGGACGAAAGCTGGATGCTGCGCCAGCGCGACAAGCTGACGCACGGCCTGGACGCGCTGGAAACGCTGGCGCGGGAAAAAGCGTGGCTCAATGCCGAGCGGCTGACGCTGGCGGATATCGCCGTCGGCTGCGCGCTGGGCTACCTCAATTTCCGCCGCATCCTGCCCAACTGGTGCGTCGAGCGCCCGGCGCTGGTCAAGCTGGCTGAACGCCTGTTCGCCCGCGAAAGCTTCGCCCGCACTGCGCCGCCCTGAGCTTTCTTTTCTCCCCCGCTGCGGCGGGGTTTTGCTATGCCGATACGTCTAAACTGAAAACCGAGCGACCATGAGCACTGAATCCCACCTTCTTTACAGCCAACTGCCCGCCATCGACCGCCTGCTGCGTGAACCCGCGATTGAACCGCTGGTGGCGCAGCATGGCCAGACGCTGATCGGCGAACTGCTGCGCCGGCTGCAGACCCAGGCGCGCGACGCGATCAAACAACAGCAACGCTTACCGGCCTGGTGCGACGACTGGCCGCAGGCGCTGCGGGCCGAGCTGGCCCGGCAGCAACGCCCGGCTTTGTTGCCGGTGTTCAACCTCAGCGGCACCGTGCTGCACACCAACCTCGGGCGCGCCCTGCTGGCGCAGCCGGTGAAGGATGCGGTGAGTGCGGTGATGGGGGAGGCGGTGACGCTGGAGTACGATCTGGACGGCGCCGGGCGCGGCCATCGCGATCGGGCGGTGGCGAGTCTGCTGTGCCAGCTGACCGGCGCGGAAGACGCCTGCATCGTCAATAACAACGCGGCGGCGGTGCTGCTGATGCTGGCGGCGGTCGCCCCCGGCAAAGAGGTGGTGGTGTCGCGCGGCGAGCTGGTGGAGATCGGCGGCGCGTTCCGCATTCCTGACGTGATGCGCCAGGCAGGTTGCCAATTGGTGGAGGTCGGCACCACCAACCGCACCCATCTGAAAGATTACCAGCACGCCATCAACGAGCAGACCGGCCTGTTGATGAAGGTGCACACCAGCAACTACAGCATTCAGGGCTTTACCGCAGCGGTCGACGAGGTCGAGCTGGCGCAGCTCGGGGCCGAACGGGGCGTGCCGACCGCCACCGATCTGGGCAGCGGCTCGCTGATCGATATGGCGCAGTACGGTCTGCCTGCCGAACCGATGCCGCAGCGGCTGTTGGCCGCCGGCGTCGATCTGGTGACGTTCTCCGGCGATAAGCTGCTGGGCGGCCCGCAGGCCGGGATCATCGTCGGCAAAAAGGCGCTGATCGCTCGCCTGCAGCAGCATCCGCTCAAGCGCGCGCTGCGCGTCGGCAAGCTGACGCTGGCGGCTCTGGAGGCCACGCTGCGGCTCTATCTGCAGCCGGAAAAACTGGCTGAGCAGCTGCCGACGCTGCGGCTGCTGACCCGCCCGCAGCAGGAGATGCAACAGGCGGCCGAGCGGTTGCTGGCGGCGCTGACGCCGCAGTTCACCACTGATTTCGACCTGCGCGCCGAACCGTGCTGGTCGCAGATCGGCAGCGGTTCGCTGCCGGTGGATCGGCTGCCCAGCTATGCCCTGACCTTCACGCCGCGCGACGGCCGCGGCGCCACGCTGGAAGCGCTGGCCGAACGCTGGCGCCGCCTGCCGCAGCCGGTGATCGGCCGCCTCGGCGACGGCAGGCTGTGGCTGGATCTGCGCTGCCTGGAACAGGAAGGGGCGCTGATCGCAGCGCTGAGCGCATCATGATCATCGCCACTGCCGGCCATGTCGATCATGGCAAAACCACCTTGCTGCAGGCGATCTCCGGGATCAACGCGGATCGCCTGCCGGAAGAAAAGCGCCGTGGCATGACCATCGATCTGGGCTACGCCTATTGGCCGCAGCCGGACGGCCGGGTGCTGGGGTTTATCGACGTGCCCGGCCACGAGAAATTCCTCGCCAATATGCTGGCGGGCGTCGGTGGCATCGACCATGCGTTGCTGGTGGTGGCCTGCGACGATGGCGTGATGGCGCAGACCCGCGAGCATCTGGCGATCCTGCGCCTGAGCGGGCACCCGGCGTTGACGGTGGCGCTGACCAAGGCCGACCGGGTGGACGCGGCGCGTGTCGATGAAGTGCGTAGCCAGGTGCGCGACGAGCTGGCGCGCCAAGGGTGGCCCGATGCGCCGCTGTTCGTGACCGCGGCGGCGGCGGGCGAGGGCATCGAGGCGCTGCGCACGCATTTGCTGGCGTTGTCGCCCGCTGAACATGCGCTGACGCGCCGTTTTCGCCTGGCGGTAGACCGTGCGTTCAGCGTCAAAGGGGCGGGGCTGGTGGTGACCGGCACCGCGCTCGGCGGCCGGGTGAAGGTGGGGGATACGCTGTGGCTGACCGGTGCTGACGCGCCGGTGCGGGTGCGTGGCCTGCATGCCCAGAATCAGACCGTGGAGCAGGCGCAGGCCGGGCAGCGCATTGCGCTTAACATCAGCGGCGATGTCGACAAAGAGCGGATCGCGCGCGGCGATTGGCTGCTGGCGCAGCGTCCGCCCGAAGCGGCGGAACGCATTCTGGTGGCGTTGGAGACGGATCGGCCGATCCGCCATTGGCAGCCGCTGCATCTGCACCATGCCGCCAGCCACATCACCGGGCGCATTTCGTTGCTGAACGACGAGCTGGCGGAACTGATCCTCGATCGCCCGCTGTGGTTGGCGCAGAACGATCGGCTGGTGCTGCGCGATATCGGCGCGCGGCAAACGCTGGGCGCGGCCCGGGTGCTCAGGCTGAATGCGCCCAAGCGCGGCAAACGTCAGCCGGACTATCTGGCACGGCTGCAGGCCCTGGCGCAGGCGCAAGACGATGCGCAGGCGCTGGCGCTTGAGTTGCCGCACGGCGCGCTGTCGCTGGCGGCGTTCGCCTGGGCGCGGCAATTGACGGACGATGGTCTGAACGATCTGCTGGCGAACGGCGATCTGCTGATCGTCGGTGACCGGGCGCTGGCGCAAGATCAGGTGCAACAGGCGGAAAGCCGCCTGCTGCAGGTGCTGACGGAATATCACCAACAGCACGCCGATCAGCTGGGCTTAGGGCGCGCCCGCCTGCGGCGCATGGCGCTGCCGCAGCAGCCTGAAGCGCTGGTGTTTATGATGATCGATCGGCTGCTGAAGGCCGGTGCGCTGCGCAATACGCGCGGCTGGCTGCACCTGCCGGAGCACGGCCTGGCGTTCAGCGCCGAAGAGGCGCCGCTGTGGGCGCGTATCGAACCGCTGTTCGGCGACGAACCCTGGTGGGTGCGCGATCTGGCGCTCGAATTGGGCGAGGAGGAGAGCCGGGTGCGAACGCTGCTGCGCAAGGCGGCTCAACTGGGCCATGTGACGGCGGTGGTGGTGGATCGCTATTACCTCAGCCGACGCATCGAGCAGTTTGCGGCGCTGATCCGCGCGCTGGATGCGGAGCGGGGTGGCGCCAACGCCGCCGACTTCCGCGATCGGCTTGGCGTCGGGCGCAAGCTGGCGATCCAGGTGCTGGAGTTCTTCGATCGCAGCGGCTTTACCCGCCGCAAGGGCAACGAGCATCTGCTGCGCGACGGCGGGCTGTTCGGTAGCGAGTCCCCTACCCGATAAATCTGACGGCGGCCCGGCTCACGTCGGGCGTCTGGGCGGCGAGAAACGCCTGTAAGCGTTCGATCAGCGGCCGCTTCGCCGACTCCGCCGGCCAAACCAGATAATAACCGTCGCCGGTGCGCACGGCGGTGTCACAAGGCAGCGCCAATAACCCCTCCTCAATGGTCCGCAGGCTCAGCGCCAGATCGCCGATCGAGATGCCGTGCCCGGCGATGGCCGCCGCATTGCCCTGTTCCAGCGAGTCGAACACCTGGCCGCGCGCGAGATCGATCGGGGCCGCTATGCCGCTTTTCTGCAGCCAGCGCCGCCAGTCGCGCCGATCGGGCGACGGATGGATCAGCGGGCAGGTGGCGAGGTTGCGCTGCCCGTCGGCGAGCAGCGCAGGGGCGCAAATCGGGATCAGCCATTCGTCGAACAGCTTTACGGCGGCGGTGTTGGCGCCGAAATAGCCGTTGCCGAGCAGGATGGCGCAGTCGTAGGGTTCGCTGAAAAAATCCACGCTGTCGATATCCATCCAGACGCTGGCTGCCTGCACCTCGAACGCCTGCGCCGTTTGCCGGAACCGGCTCAGGCAGTCCAGCAGCCAGCGCATGGTCAGGGTGGAAGGCGCCTTCAGCCGCAGCAGATCGCGGTGGCTCTTGAACAGCTCGCAGGCTTGATCGATGCGCCCAAACCCTTGCTGCAGCTCGGCGGCGAAGATTTTTCCCTGCGGCGTGACCTCGATGCGCGGGCCATTGCGCTGGAGCAGGCGACAGCCGAAGTGCTGCTCCAGCGTTTTGATGTGCTTGCTGACGGCGCTGGGGGTGAGGTGCAGCTCGGTGGCGGCCTGCGTGAACGAGCCGGTGCGGGCAGCGCTTTCGAAGGCGCGCAGGGCATAAAGCGGCGGAAGGGAACTGGCCATCGCGGCGTCTCTCAAGATGAGTATGACTCACAGTAAACGACAGGATTACTCCTTTTTCAAGGCGGGGGCGGCGGGATGATAATGGCGCGAAGCCAACCGCCTGAATGTGAGTGAAATAAAGATGAACCTGTCGTTGCTGGCGGCGTATTTCGCCGCCATTTTCCTGCTGATCGCCACCCCGGGGCCGGTGGTGATGATGGTGGCCAACACCGCGGCGCGCTTTGGCGCCCGGCGCGCGCTGCTGACCGCGCTCGGCAGCAACTGGGCCTCCTTGCTGCTGATCGGCATCGCGGCGCTGATCATCACCGGGCTGTTCGCCGTGGATATGCGCATGCTGCAGTGGATAAGCCTGTTGGGCTGTCTGTTCATCGCCCGCATGGCGATTGTCTCACTCTATGAGGATTTATCTTCATTTAGCGAGGCACCGAGCGCGCCGCGCCCAGCGGGGCCGCACAAGCGCTCGGCGATCGTGAACGGCTTTCTGGTGGGCATCGCCAACCCGAAAGATATCATCTTCTTCGTCGCCTTTTTTCCGCAGTTCATCGCCGTCACCCCCTCGGTCGGCGCCAGCCTGACGCTGCTGACCACGCTGTGGGTGCTGGCGGACTTCGCCATCTTGCTGGCCTATATCATTCTGCTGTCGGGCTCGGTGCTGCAGCGCGCGCGCCGGACGATTTCCATTCTGTCGGCAGTGCTGCTGTTGGTGGTGGCGGTGGTGGGAACGGGGTATGCGTTGTGGGGGCTGCTCGGCTGAAGCCGCATAAAAAACGCCGGTCGGAAAACCGGACCGGCGTTTATCGTCATGTTTAAGCCGCGCCGTTCGGCTGCGGCGTGGGGTCGCCGTTGCGGCGTTTGCCGAGGAACAGCGCCACCAGCGTCAGCCAGCACAGGCCGCTGATGAGGTTGAACAGGTTGAACAGCCCGCTGCCGCCCCAGACGTAGGCGACCTTGGCCAGTTCGATGCCGACGGTGAACACCATCATGCTCAGCATGCCCATGGTGGCGGACACCGTGCCTTTGCTGACGTTGCTGGAGAACAGCGTCAGGCGGTACAGCCCGGCGTTGGCGAGGCCAATGCCGAAGGCGTACAGGCTCAGGCCGGCGGTCATCCACAGGTAGGCGTGGCTGGAGAACTGGGTCGCCAGCGCGGCGATCAGCAGCCCCAGCAGCATCGGGCCCGCGCCCAGCTTGATCAGGCGCTCCACGCTGTTCTTGCCGGTCAGGCGCGCCAGCGTCAGGTTGCCGAGGATCAGCGCGCCGAACACCGGGATCTGCAGCAGGCCGTAGTCCAACGTCGACAGCGACTCGCCGCTGATCAGGATCACCGGCGATTGGGCGATCCAGGCCAGCAGCGGCAGGCTGGCGAAACCGATCGCCAGGGCGCCGCACAGGAAGCGGCGATTGCCCAACACCTGGCGGTAGTCGCGCCATAGGTTGGCGGCGGAAAACGCCTCGCCCTGCAGCGTGGCGGTTTCCGGCATGGCTTTCCACAGGCCATAGAAGGCGATGGCCGCCAGCGCCGCAAACAGCACGAACATGCTCTGCCACGGCGCGACGTGGATCAGCGCCGCGCCGGCCAGTGGCCCCAGCAGCGGGGCGATCAGCGCCACGTTAGCCATCAGGGCGGTGATTTTGATGCACACCGCCTCCTCGAACGACTCCTGGATCGTGGCGTAGCCGACCGCGCCGATAAAGCACAGGCCGATGCCCTGCAGGAAACGCATGGCGATAAACTGCTCGATGGTGGTGACCAGCAGGATCGCCAGGCAGGAGACGATAAAGAACGCCACCCCGGCCAGCATCACCGGGCGACGGCCGCGGCGATCCGACAGCGGCCCGAGCAGCCACTGCAGGAAGATGCCGCCGGCCAGATAGGCGGTCATCGAGGTGGGCACCCACTCTTCGCCGGCGTTGAAATCTGCCACGACGGCCAGCATGCCCGGCTGAATCATATCGTTGCCGATATAGGTGGCGAACTCGAACAGCACCAGACAAAGAGGGAATAAAAGCGCCTGCCGGCCCAAACGTGCCGCAGGTGGTAATGTTGTTTTCATATTATTGTACTGATAGTAAAAGAGAAAAAGGAACTGCCAGGGCGGGAAGCGCAAACTGAGCGAGTTATGGCGGCTATTTTGCCGCCAATTGTTCACCTTCGCAATCATAAGGTGCGGTTTAAGTGCATTCTGATATTTCGCTTTTGGGTTGTCGCCGAACGCTGCGCCCGATAACCTCTTATTAACATATCAATATGACACAAGATCGAGCGAGCGTTTGAGCGAGAAAATCGGCTGGATAGACAACCTGCGGGCGATAGCGTGCATGATGGTGGTGATGATCCACGCCACCACTTATTACGTCACCAACGGCGCGGCGATAGGGCTGCATAACTGGGATATCGCCAACGTGCTGAATTCGCTGTCGCGTGTGTCGGTGCCGCTGTTCTTTATGATTTCCGGCTACCTGTTCTTCGGCGAAAAGAGCGCCGGCCGGCGACATTTCACCCGCATCATCTGCTGCATTCTGTTCTACAGCGCCATCGCGCTGATCTATATCGCGGCTTTCACCAAGATCGGTTTCTGGCCGTCGCTGCGCGGCATTCTGCAAAAGCCGGTGTTCTATCATCTGTGGTTTTTCTACGCCATCGCGGTGATTTACCTGCTGTCGCCGCTGATCGGCGTTAAACCGGTGTCGCGCCGCTATCTGGCCGTCGCGCTGGTGGTGTTGGCGGCGATCGCCAACCCGAATACCGACAAGCTGGCCTTCGGCAACGCGCACCTGCTGCCGGTTAATCTGTATATCTACGGCGATACCTTCTACTACCTGCTGTATGCGTTGGCCGGGCGGGCGATTGGCATGATGGAGGCGCGCGGGCGCGCCGTGGGCTGGTTGGCGGCATTGGGATTTGCGCTGTGCGTGGCGCTGATCGCGCGCGGCACCAAGCATCAGCTGTTCATCAACGGCAACTTCGCCGATACCTACTACATCTACAGCGGCCCGCTGGTGTTTATGGCGGCGGTGGCGCTGCTGGTGTGGGTGAAACACTGTTTGCCGCAGCCGATCGGCTGGCTGAGCGTATTTTCCCGCCATTCGCTGGCGATCTACGGTTTTCACGCCCTTATCGTCAACATGATGCGCAATCGGCACCTGGATTTCACCGGCCACCCGCTGCTGGATATCTTCTGGGTGTTCGGCGTGGCGCTGGGGCTCAGCCTGCTGCTGTCTGTCGGTCTGCAGCGGCTGGATACCCGCCGGCTGGTGTCATAGCGGCGAGCGCTGGCGCTGTTGGGCGCGGCGCAGCTGCCGCCCGGAAGAAAAACCGGCCGCCAGCGCGGCCTTCTCCAACCCATACCCTTGCTGCAGGCGCTGTTGCGCCACCGCCAACCGCAGCTGCTCATGATATTCCCGTACGCTGATGCCGACGTGGCTGCGAAACAGCCGCGCCAGATGGCGGCTGCTGACGTGCGCCTTCTCCGCCACCTGCGGCACCGACCAGTCGGCTTCCGGCTCGGCGGCCATCACGTCCTGCGCGCGGTGCACCGCCGGGTGCAGGTGGTTGCGGTAACGCAGCCAGGGCGACAGTTGCGGATCGTCGCCGGCGCGGCGGAAATAAACCACCATGTCGCGTGCGACGTCGCGCGCCCGGCCGGAGCCGCAGTGACGGTGAACCAGATGCAGCGCCAAATCGATGCCGGTGGTGATGCCCGCGCTGGTGTAGACGCCGCGGTCTTCGACGAAGATGCGGTTCTCTTTCACCTGCGCCGCCGGCGCCTGCAGGCGGATGCGTTCGATGACGTCGTGGTGGGTGGTGCACTGATAGCCGTCGAGCAGCCCGGCCTGCGCCGCCAGCAGCGCGCCGGAACAGATGCACACCAGGGTGATGCGCTGCCGCTGCAGATCGGGCCGCAGCGTCGCCAGCCAGCGGCGGGCCTGCTCGGCCTCTTCACCGGCGAAATAGCGCTGCGAATCGCCGACGCCCGGCAACACCAGAATAGCGCCGTCTTCCAGGCGTTCGGGCAACGGCTGCAGGCCGCTCAGCGTCATGCCGATGGAGCAGACGACCTGCGGCGCCGGGCTGAGGTAACGCAGGCTGAACGACCCGGCGAGGCGCAGAGTTTCCGCTGGGCCGCTGACGTCGAGCGACAGCACGTTGGGCAACAGCAGAAAATAGACGGCCTGCGGCATGGTTACTCCTGTGCGAGTTGCGCCAGCGCCTCATCCACGCTGGCGATGCGGGCGAAACGATCGACCAGTACGGTTTCAGTATGCCGCTTCAGCTGCGCGGGGGTAAAGACTTCACCGTCGGGATGGCGCATCGGGAAGGTCAGCGTCGCCTCGGTGACGAAGGTCACCCGATAACCGAGATCGGACGCCACCCGGGTGGTGGTTTCACAGCACTGTTCGGTGCGGATGCCGGAGATGATCAGGTGGTTGATATCCCGCTCGCGCAGCCAGGCGTCGAGGCCGGATTCGGTCAGCGCATTGTGCACATGCTTATGCACGGTGATATCCGCCTGGTGGGTGAGGAACGGCAGGCGTTGCACGTGGCCCGAAGCCAGCGAGAAAGGCCCCTGCGGCGAGACGTGCAGCACGTCGACCAGCGCCGCGCCGCGTTGCTGACAGCCCGCGATCAGACGGGTCAGCGCCTGTTGAAACGCCGGCAGATCGTCCTCCTGCCAGAATGGACGGTGCTGGAATGATTGCTGGACATCGATGATCAATAACGCGCTCTGTGACATTTTCGGCCCTCCGCCAGTGTGTGTAGCGACCATCTTGCGCCACGCCTTACTCTGGCAGAAGGCCAAAAACGGCCATCATGATGACAACAGCGGACCGACCTTAGGCTTTGCTCACCTGGCCAGCCACCAGGCGCCCCTGATGGAAGGTGGCGCTGCGCGCCGGCAGGCGGGCGACCGCCTCGGCGGAACAGCTGGCGTTGACCAGCACGAACTCGGCGGCATCGCCGGCTTTCGGCCAGGCGCGCTGGCCCTTATCGTCCAGCGGCAGCACGCCGCCGGTGGCGATGGCCATGGCGCGCGACAGGTGATACTCGTCGGATCCGCGGTACAGCTGGGCGTACAGGTTGGCCTTTTCCAGAATGTCGCCGGTGCCGAACGGCGACCAGTGGTCGATTACGCTGTCGGTGCCGGTCATCACGAACACCCCTTTCTCGCTGAGCTGCGGCAGCGGCATCATCAGGCCGCCGATCGGTACCGTGGAGGCGATGGTGATCTGCTGCGCCGCCAGCCGGGTGGCGGTTTCCGCCAGTTCGCCCGGCGTCAGCGTGGTCAGGGCGAAAGCGTGGCTGATGGTGACCTTGCCGCGCAGCGCCGGGTTTTGCTCCACGGTGGCGATCATGTAGTTGATGGCGGCGACCCCGGCCGGGCTGGTTTCATGCAGGTGGATATCCACGCCTTTGCCGGTATCGAGGGCGATCTGGAACATGGCGTCCAGCGATTTCTCCATCGCGCCGTCGACGTTGGTCGGATCGAGCCCGCCGACGTACTGCACGCCCATCTGCATCGCTTCACGCATCAGCGTATCGACCCTGGAGTGCAGCAGGCCATGCTGCGGGAAAGCGACGATTTCACAGCTGAAGTCCGCCCGGTGGTTTTCCAGCGCGCGCTGCAGGTGCTCCAGGCTTTTCAGGCCGCTGACCGGATCGATATTGCAGTGGCTGCGCGCCACGGTGCTGCCTTTGGATTGCAGCAGGGCGATCAGATTTTCCGCCCGCTGCTGCGAGGTGGACAGCAGTTTCGGGATCAGCGTCTGCTCCAGCGCGATCATGTCCATGATGGTTTTGCCCTGGCGCGGGCGCGGCGCCTGCCACGGGCCGCTGTAGAAGGTTTTGTCCAGGTGGATGTGCATATCGCGAAACGCCGGCAGCAGCAGCTGGCCCTGCGCCTTATAGCGGGGCACGCCGGCGGGCAGCGCGGCGTTGGCGGCATGAATGGCGGCGATCTTGCCGTCTTTGATCTCAAGCGTATACAGCGCGGTGCGGGTGCCGATCACCGTGTCGCCGTCGTATTCAAAGCCGTCTTCCAGCCGCACCTCGCTCAGGCAGTAGTGACGTTCGGTCAGGGTCATCGGTGCTGGTGCGCACTGCTCGCCGCCAAGAGACGCGGCCTGTGCCACACCGCCGGTCAGGCCGATCACCGCGCAGGCGGTGGTGAGTTTGCCGGTTTGGCTGAGGAAGGCTCTGCGGCCCGGTTGTTGAGGGTTTTCCACGTTCGGTTCCTTAATCCAGAGGTGAGGTGGGTGAAAACATCCCCCAATTTAGGAGAGGAAGCGGTCGGTTGGCAGCGACATTTGCCACTGGTGACTATTCGATTTGGTAATGACCGGCGCCCATCGGTTGAATGGCTTTCCTGGTTTGCTCTTTCGTAGCTTTAATGGCTACATTTGTAGTTATTAAAGCTACATTGAGGTTAGCGTGATGCACGATCCGATGCTCGAACTGCTGTTCAGCGAATACCGTAGAAAAGTGCTAAGCCTGCTGTTTATTGAGCCCGGGCGAGCGTTTCACGTGCGGGAAATTGCGCGGCGTACCGCAACTCAGGCCGGTACTTTACATAAAGAGTTGAGCAGGCTGGCTGAGGGGGGCATTTTGCTCAGGCAGCGGCAGGGCAATCAAATTTGCTATCAGGCCAACGTTGATTGCCTGATTTTCCCAGAGCTGGCGGCTATTTTCCGCAAGGCTTGCGGGCCAGTGGAGCGCTTAAGGCAGACATTGGCAGAGTTTGGTGCAGCTATTGAACGGGCCTTTATTTTTGGTTCAGTCGCCAGTGGCAAAGCGACGGCGGCCAGCGATATCGATGTGTTGATCGTTGGCAAACTGTCTTTTTCGCAGGTGATTCAGGCTATTTATCCGCTGCAGGAAACGCTGGGACGGGAAATTAACCCCAAATTTTACTCGCCGGAAGAGTGGCGGGCGGCTTTGGCCGAGAACTCCGCGTTTATACAGGACATTATGCAGAAACCCCAACTCTGGATTGCGGGAGACAAGGATGACGCTGGACAATCTGGTCGGGCTGGGACTGGAGGTGATAACGCCTGACTCGGGAGCGATTAAAAAATTGCTGGCCGCCGCCGCGCGCAACCGCCGTGATGCGGGTATCACTCAGCTCAGCAATGAGAGCCGTTTCGACACGGCATATAAGGCGGTCATGCAAATGGCTAATGCCGCTTTGCAAGCCAAGGGGTACCGTACGCTGACCAGCAAACCCGGTCATCACCAGACCATGATCCAAACGTTGCCGCTCACCGTAGGGTTGCCGCGCGAGGCAATGATCTGCCTGGATGCATTGCGAAAACAGCGCAATGTGGCGGATTACTCCGGCGATTTGGTGACGGATGCGGCGGTACAGGCTTGCCTTGAGCAGACCGACGCGCTGTGGGTACGGATTATCGACTGGCTACAGCGCGAATATCCGCAGATATTGGCGTAACCGATCTCACTTCAACCCGCAAAACACCGTCAGTCGCTGGGCCAGTGCCAGCGTGGCGGCGGGGGCGCCGTCGCGGTAGTAGAGCGCCAGTTCGAAGCTGTCTATCGGCGGCAATCCTTCGGCCGCGCCCAGCACCCGGTGCGTGGGCAGACGGCAGCCGGCCGGCAGCAGGGTGACGCCCAGCCCGGCGGCGGAAGCGGCGGTCAGCGCCGCCAGGCTGGCGCTGCTGTAACCGATACGCCAGCGTTTGCCGAGGTTGTCCAGCGCCTGGCACAGCTCGTCGCGGTACAGGCCGTTGAGTGGAAATACCGCCAGCGGCACCGGCGATTGCTCGATAGCCGGAAAGGCCAGGCTGTCCAGCCACAGCAGCGGTTCCGGCCGCGCGGCGCGCGGCGGTTGCTGGCGGCGCTGCTTCACCAGGATCAGATCCAGCTCTTCACGTGCGTAGGCGCTGTGCAGATCGGCGCTCAGGCCGCTGGCTACGTCCAGCCGCAGGTGCGGGTGCTCGCGGCTGAATTCCGCCAGCAGCTCGGTGGTGGGCACGGCGAAATCTTCCGGCATGCCGATCCGTAGCACGCCGTCGCGCCAGATGCCGGTCAGCGCGTCGTGGGCTTCTTCATTCAGCGCGATGATGCGGCGCGCGTAGCTTAACAACTTGACGCCTTCTTCAGTCAGCAGCACCTGATGCGAGGAGCGTTCAAACAACGGTTTGCCCAACATCTCTTCCAGCCGACGCACCTGCTGGCTGACGGTGGACTGCGACAAAAACACCCGCTCTGCGGCGCGGGTGAAGCTGTTGCTGTCGCACACGGCGACGAAGCTGAGCAGCAGCTGCGGATTGAACATCGGGTAGCGATTCATTTTCCCACTGTTGGCTATTTTATTATTTAATTTCCCAATACTAGCGGCGTTGCCTACAGTAACGCAACGCTGCGGCGATCGCGCTGTGACGCCGCACTCTTCATTTCGCAGTGCCAGGAATATATCGTGTTAAATCATTCTGTTAATTCACCTTCTCCACGTCGCTGGTTCAACCCCCTGTTGCTGGCGCTGGTGTTGATCGGCCTGAACATGCGGCCGCTGTTGACCTCGATCGGCCCGTTGCTGCCGACGCTGCGCCAGGCCACCGGGCTGAGCTTTGGCGGCGCGGCGCTGTTGACCACGCTGCCGGTGCTGATGATGGGGCTGATGGCGCTGGCGGGCGGCGCCATCAATCGGCTGTTCAGCGAACGCAGCGCCGTGACGTTGAGCCTGCTGGCGATCGGGCTGGGCGCGCTTTGGCGCGAACTGGCCCCCGGCAGCGTGCAACTGTTAATGAGCGCGGTGCTGGGCGGGCTCGGCATCGGGGTGATCCAGGCGGTGATGCCCGGCATCATCAAGCATCACTTCCTCAAAAGCATGGCGCTGGTGGCCGGGCTGTGGTCGGCGGCGCTGATGGGGGGCGGCGGTCTGGGGGCGGCGATCACCCCATGGCTGATGAGTACGGGGCGCGACTGGCACAGTGCGCTGGCCTGGTGGGCGTTGCCGGCCCTGGTGGCGCTGCTGGCCTGGTGGCCGGTCAGCCGCGGGCTGTCTCGCCTGGGCGCGGCGGGAGAACACCGCGGCCCAAGCCTGCTGCGCAACCGGCGCGCCTGGCTGCTCGGTGCCTATTTCGGCCTGATCAACGGCGGCTATACCAGCCTGATCGCCTGGCTGCCGCCGTATTACATGCAGCTCGGCTGGCAGCCGCAGGCCAGCGGTTCGCTGCTGGCGCTGATGACCTTCGGCCAGGTGATGGGCGCGCTGCTGCTGCCGGCGCTGGCGCGCAATCATGACCGGCGGCCGCTGCTGTTGCTGGCCTTGATGATGCAACTGATCGGCTTTATCGGTCTGATTTACCTGCCGCAGACGCTGCCGTGGCTGTGGGTGTTGGTTTCCGGGCTGGGGCTGGGCGGCGCGTTCCCGCTGTGCCTGGTGCTGGCGCTCGATCACCTGCACCAGCCGGCGGCGGCCGGGCGGCTGGTGGCCTTTATGCAGGGCGTCGGTTTTCTGCTGGCGGGCGTGACGCCCTACCTCTCCGGCCTGCTGCGCGACTACAGCGGCGGCTTCGTGCTGGACTGGCAGATCCACGCGCTGCTGGTGGTGGTGCTGATCGCCATCACCTGGCGCTTCCACCCGCACAGCTACCGGCGGGCGTTCGCCGAATAATATTTCTGTCATTGCCGCTCCCTATAGTGACGTTGCTTTTACTTCTGGGCGATAACAACGAAAAGGGACAATGACATGCACAACACCAAAACCCGGCTGGCGCTGCTGGTCGGCTGCATGGCGCTGAGCGCCAACCTGTGGGCCGAGGCGCAGCCGGTGCAGGCGACGCTGGCCGGGCATGCGCTGCTGCCGGTAAAATCCGCCGTTTCCACACCGAAGGATGCACCGAGCGATCTGCAACAGAGCGGCAAATACACCAGCGGCAAACGCGTCACCGAGCTGGGCAGCGTGGCGGGCAAATCCGCCGATCGCCTGACCGGCCTCGGCCTGCCGATCAACGGTCAGCCGCTGCAGGGCCACTCCGGCATCAAGCACATGACCGACGGCACCTACTGGGTGCTGACCGACAACGGCTTCGGCAGCAAAGCCAACTCCCCGGATGCCATGCTGTACCTCAACCACTACAAGATCGATTTCAAAGACGGCACGGTTGCGCCGCTGAAGACGGTGTTCCTGCACGATCCGGATAAAAAGGTGCCGTTCCATATCATCAATGAGAGCACCGAGAAGCGCTATCTGACCGGCAGCGATTTCGACCCGGAAAGCTTCCAGTTTGCCGACGATGCCTTGTGGATCGGCGAAGAGTTCGGGCCTTACCTGATCAAGGCCGACCTGAACGGTAAAGTGCTGGCGGTGTTCGACACTCAGGTGGACGGCAAGGTGGTGAAATCGCCGGACAACCCGACGCTGACCCTGCCGGGCGCGCCGGACGGCAAGCAAAACTTCCAGGTGGCGCGCTCCAAGGGCTTTGAAGGCATGGCCGCCTCGCCGGACGGCAGCAAGCTGTACCCGCTGCTGGAAGGGGCGCTGTGGGACGGCGAGCAGTTCGAGAACGTCGGCGGCAAACGCTACCTGCGGGTGCTGGAGTTTGACGTCAAACGGCAGGCCTGGACCGGCCGCAGCTGGCAGTATGTGCTGGAAGACAACCAGAACGCTATCGGCGACTTCAACATGATCGACGCCACCCACGGGTTGGTGATCGAGCGCGACAACGGCGAAGGCACGCCGGACAAAGCCTGCGCCGCCGGTGCGCCGACCGACAACTGCTTCAGCCTGGTGGCCAAGTTCAAGCGGGTATATAAAATCGCCTTCTCGGACGCCAACGTCGGCAAACCGGTCGAAAAACTGGGCTATATCGACCTGATGAACATTCAGGATCCGAACAAGCTGGCGCGCAAGCCGCTGAACGACGGCGTGCTGACCTTCCCGTTCTTCACCATCGAGAACGTGGACGTGGTGGACGCCAACCACATCATCGTCGGCAACGACAACAACTTCCCGTTCTCCTCCAGCCGCCAGCCCAATATGGCGGATGACAACGAGTTCATCCTGCTGGACGTGAAGGATTTCCTGAAGTAGCCCCCCGGCCGCCGAATCGCCGGCGGCCGCCATTTCCCGCTTAGCGCAGCGAACGAACTGCGCTATAATCAGCGCCTTGCTTCCCTCTTCTCCAAGGAAGATCCTCGTCCCCGGTGGGGCGGCCGGACTTCAAATCCGGTTGGGGCCGCCAGCGGTCCTGGGCAGGTTCGACTCCTGTGATCTTCCGCCATTCGATGTCTCTCAAACTCTCCTGAATTCAACTAAAACCCCGTGTATACTGGCTTTAAGCCATGATTCTGTCTACAGAGCTCAACCGAACTCAACCCACATCAAGTGATATCTGGGGGTCCTTTAGGGGGTTCAAAAATGCATGCTATTTTCTGGCACCCCCGTAGGCATGTTGTAACCCCTTTTTATCTGGTTTGGCAGTACCTCGCTTGAGGCCACTGCCCATATCTATCAATGGAGATGCTATGCCACTAACGGACATAAAAGTGAAAACGGCCAAGCCGATGGAGAAAGCCTACAAGTTGGCTGACGGCGGTGGCATGTATCTGCTGGTCAAACCCAATGGCTCAAAGTACTGGCGCTTGAAGTATCGCTTTGCTGGTAAAGAGAAGATGCTTTCTATCGGCGTGTATCCCGATGTCTCATTGGCTGATGCGCGCGAGAAAAGAAAGGAAGCACGCAAAACGTTAGCCTCTGGTGGCGACCCCGGAGAAGTGAAGAAGGCTGAAAAGCTGTCGCAAAAGCTTTCTATCGCAAACACCTTCGGAGCTATCGCCCGCGAATGGCATCAGCATAAGGCCGACCGTTGGTCGTTACGTTACCGTGAGGAAATTATCGATACCTTCGAGAAAGACATTTTCCCTCATATCGGCAAACGCCCTATTGCTGAGATCAAGCCGATGGAGTTGCTGGAAACCTTACGACGGATGGAGAAACGTGGGGCATTGGAAAAAATGCGCAAGGTACGGCAGCGCTGCGGGGAGGTTTTCCGCTACGCCATTGTTACCGGGCGTGCTGAGTACAACCCCGCGCCTGATTTGGCGACAGCATTGGCAACTCCGAAAAAGACGAATTTCCCTTTTCTTAGCGTTGAAGAGCTACCTCATTTCCTCAAAGATCTCGCTGGGTACACCGGTAGCATCATCACCAAAACTGCAACGCAAATCATCATGCTGACAGGGGTTCGTACTCAGGAGCTGCGTTTTGCTCGTTGGCAGGATATCGACTTCGAGAAACGGCTTTGGGAAGTCCCCCCTGAAGTGATGAAGATGAAGCGGCCCCACATCGTTCCGTTGTCTGAGCAGGTAGTGAATTTGTTCTTGTCACTGAAACCTATCACGGGTGCATACTCATTGGTGTTCATTGGGCGAAATGATCGTACGAAGCCGATTTCAAAGGAAAGCGTTAACCAGGTGATTGAGTTGCTTGGTTACAAGGGAAGGCTGACGGGCCACGGCTTTCGCCACACGATGAGCACGATTTTACATGAAAAGGGCTACAACTCGGCTTGGATTGAGACGCAGCTTGCTCATGTGGATAAGAACGCGATTCGTGGAGCTTACAACCATGCGCAGTATCTGGATGGCAGGAGAGAGATGATGCAGTGGTATGCGGATAATCTTGAATCAATGTTGGATAGTGAAATGTTACCACGCAGATCATTCAGCAAGAGCGCATAAAAATCGCAGAGCACAAAAAAATTTGTGCATGTTCCAGTTTATGACAACAGTGGCATATTTTTAATTAAAATCAACAAATTAAGAATTTATGGAGATATGAAACATTTAATTTTTTGCAGATGGAACACGCCAGCTTTGCTCTGTAGCGCTGCTACTGCATTTTTTTAGGTTTACATTCTTGTTTTTTTGTTTGATTATAGCTTCACCGCACCACTTTTAACTCTGTACGATAACTACAGAACTTAGTGATGAAGGTGCGACAGGTTGCAGCCTGTCGCGTTGACTCAAACCCAAACGTCTAAATTAGGAGATCAAATCTATGCCAGCTTATCAAATTTCTTACGATCTGCGGAAGCAGAAAGATTATGCCTCACTCATTGAGCGTATTAAGTCCTATGGGACCTGGTGCCATCCTCTCGAATCAACCTGGGTTATCGTCACCACTCAAACAGCAACTCAAGTTCGCGATTATCTCAAAGCTGTTATGGATAACGATGATGGTTTACTCATCACTGGTTTGCGGGGAGACGGTGCGTGGTATGGGCTTTCCAACAATATCTCTCAATGGCTTAAAAACAACTTATAATCGTCACGCTTAAGAATAGATGCGCCAAGGATGGCGCAATGAATCAGGGGCCCGTATGCCAACATCTTTAAAACAGTTAGGCCAAATTGCAGGCATCCGTTCAGGCCACACTCTGAGGGGAGCAATCACGCCTGATCCTGAAGGAGATGTACGTCTGTTACAGATTAAAGACCTCGATCAGGACTGGCAGTTCGATCACAAAGTACTATCTACTGTTGTATGGGAACAACGAATCGCTCCCCCATTTCTTGAACTGGGGGAGATTGTCGTTGCGGCCAGAGGGAATCGTAATCTGGCAGTTGTCTATCGTGGCGAGGTTCCTGTGGTTGCTACCAGCCAGTTCCTGATTGTTAGCCTCAGAAGACAAGAGCGTGAGATTGTCCCCGAATACCTGTGCTGGCTGTTAAACCATCCGATGATTCAGCAAGAGTTTCATCGGAGTGGTACCAATATTCAGTTAATAACTAAATCAGCGCTGCTGGATGTCGCTATCCCGGTTCCACCTCTTGAAACTCAATTACAGCTTATCGAGCTCCAACGTGTATGGCAGACAGAAGATCAACTTATCAATAAGTTACAGAAAAATCGCCATCAGCTTGAGCTTGGTATTTTGCAAAAACTACTTAAGGATTAACTTGTTATGAGCAATATGATCGATCAAGACCGCATCAACCGCGTGCTATGGGGCGTATGTGACACTTTCCGTGGCACCATCAGTCCTGATACTTACAAAGATTTTATTCTTACTATGCTGTTTCTGAAGTACATCTCGGATGTCTGGCAGGATCACTATGATGGCTACAAAGCCCAGTATGGCGATGAACCAGAACTGATTGAAGAGATGATGAAGAATGAACGCTTTGTGCTTCCGCGCAATGCCAGCTTTTATGCACTTTATGCTCGTCGCAATGAGCCAGGTAACGGGGAGCGCATCGACCAGGCATTGCACGCAATCGAAGAAGCCAATGGAACTAAGCTGAAAGATGGCGGGAAAAGCGTGTTCCAGGACATTTCTTTTAACACTGACAAGTTGGGCGAAGAAAAACAAAAGAACTCTATTCTTAAGCAGTTGCTTGAAGACTTTACTGACCCTGAGTTGAATTTAAAACCAAGCCGCGTTGGCGGTCTGGATGTAATTGGTAATGCTTACGAATACTTAATCGGTAGATTCGCTGCTAACAGCGGCCAAAAAGCGGGCGAGTACTACACACCACCAGAAGTGTCAGATCTGCTCGCTGCATTGCTTGACCCACAGCCAGGGGAATCTATCTGCGATCCAACCTGTGGTTCTGCTTCACTACTGATGAAGTGTGGTAAGTGGGTGGCTCAACAGCACCATAGCAAGAACTATGAGCTTTACGGGCAGGAAGCGATTGGTTCAACCTGGTCGCTGGCTAAAATGAACATGTTCCTGCACGGCGAGGATAACCATAAAATCGAGTGGGGTGACACGATCCGCAACCCCAAATTGCTCGATAAAAATGCCAATCTGATGCTGTTTGATGTGGTTACCGCTAACCCACCTTTCTCACTGGAGAAGTGGGGAATTGATGATGTATCTGATGATCACTTTGGTCGGTTCCGCCGCGGTCTGCCGCCTAAGGCTAAGGGCGACTATGCGTTTATCCTGCATATGATCGAAACTATGAAGCCGAAAACTGGACGCATGGGCGTTGTGGTTCCCCACGGTGTACTATTCCGTGGTTCTAGCGAAGGTAGAATCCGTCAGAAGCTGATAGAGGAGAATCTATTGGATGCTGTGATTGGGTTACCGGAAAAGCTTTTTTTTGGCACAGGTATTCCCGCAGCGATTCTGATCTTCAAAAAGCACAAGGTTGACGATAACGTGCTGTTTATCGATGCCAGCAGTGAGTTTAAACCGGGTAAAAATCAGAACCAGCTGAGCGCAGGTAATATTGCCAAAATAGTAAAAACCTACCGCACTGGCGATAATGTTGACAAATATTCTTATCTCGCTAGCCTGCAAGAGATTCGCGAAAACGACTACAACCTGAACATTCCCCGCTATGTCGATACTTTCGAAGAAGAAAAAGAGATCGATCTGGTAATGGTGCGTGCTGAACGTGATCAGCTTAAAACACAGTTGGTTGAGCTGGAAGTTGAAATGGCTAAATATCTGGAGGAACTAGGTTATGGTGCCTGATGGATGGAAGAGAGCGCCACTTAAAACAGTTGCGGAAGTAAGGTCTGGTGTAGCAAAAGGTAAATCAGGGCTGAGAGATCCAATTGCAGTGCCATATCTAAGAGTTGCTAATGTTCAAGATGGGCATATCAACCTCGATGAGGTGAAGGAGATTGAAATCGAGAGTCATCAGCTTGAGCGTTACGCACTCAAGTTTGGTGATGTTCTTATGAATGAAGGTGGAGACTTTGACAAGTTAGGCAGGGGCGATGTTTGGTTAGCACAAATTACACCTTGCTTACATCAGAATCATGTTTTCGCAGTAAGGCCAATGCCGGAGAAAGTAGACTCATTTTTCCTCGCTGCTTTAGCTGCAAGTAGCTATGGAAAAAAATATTTTCTTAGCTGTGCAAAGCGGAGTACTAATTTAGCAAGTATTAATTCTTCGCAACTAAAAGAATTCCCCGTACTTATTCCACCACTTCCGGAGCAAAAGAAAATCGCCCAGATCCTTTCTACCTGGGATAAGGCGATCACAACAACTGAGCAACTGCTTACCAATAGCCAACAGCAGAAAAAAGCAATTTTGCAACAATTGCTTACTGGTAAGAAACGTTTTTTGAATTTTAGCAGAGAGTGGAAAGAAGTCCCTTTAGGAAAGCTTTTTTGTCGTGTGATGAAAAAGAATTCTGGATGCAGTACCAATGTCGTCACAATATCTGGACAACAAGGTTTGATACGGCAGGATGAATTTTTTAAAAAAACTATAGCCTCAGATATATTGGATGATTACTTCTTGATAAAGAAAGGTCAATTTGCATATAACAAGAGCTACTCAATCGGCTATCCCATGGGGGCTATCAAGAGGCTTAATCGTTACGAGCACGGTGTTGTTACGACATTATATATCTGCTTTGAACTAAGTGATCTTGATAATGCAGATAGTGACTATTTTGAACATTATTTTGAATCAGGGATGCTGAATAGAGGGTTAACAAAAATTGCCCACGAAGGAGGTAGGGCACATGGGTTATTAAATGTTAAACCGTCTGATTTCTTTTCTTTGAGTGTTTTTTTGCCTCCAATTGATGAGCAAAAAAAAATAGCTAGAGCTTTAACCATAGCAGATTGTGAAATTACAACCCTGCAACAAAAACTCAGCTACTTAAAACAAGAAAAAAAAGCCCTGATGCAGCAACTGCTTACCGGTAAACTCCGAGTGAAAACGGAGGCCGCATGACGGATAAACTCTTACCTCAACCACCAGCAGGTGAATTCCTGCTGTTCCAAAGCGAGGATGGTCGCGCACGCGTTGAGTGTCGCTTTCAGTCAGACACTCTTTGGCTCACCCAGGCATCCATGGCTGAGCTATACGATAAGGATGTTCGTACCATCAACGAGCATCTGATCAACATTTTTTCCGAAGGTGAACTTGGTCAAAATTCAACTATCCGGAAATTCCGGATAGTTCGCCAGGAAGGAAAACGTCAGGTTTCCAGAGAGATAGAGCACTACAGCCTCGAAGCCATATTGGCCGTAGGCTATCGTGTTCGCTCAGTTCGGGGGACTCAGTTCCGCCAGTGGGCCACGCAAACCCTACAGGAATATCTGATTAAAGGGTTTGTGATGGATGACGAGCGGCTGAAGAATCCGCCCGTTGGCTCTTCTGTGGTGCCCGACTACTTTGACGAGATGCTGGAACGTATCCGCGATATTCGAGCCAGCGAGCGGCGCGTCTATCTGCGTGTGCGGGAGATTTTCGCGCTGGCTGCTGACTACCAACCATCTCTGAAAGAGACTACCCTTTTCTTTCAGACCATCCAGAACAAGTTGCACTTTGCCTGCACCGGGCATACAGCTGCTGAGCTGATCCACCAGCGGGCAGATGCCAGCCAGCCTTATATGGGGCTCACCAGCTATAAAGGCAATGACGTGCGAAAAGGCGATGTCACGGTTGCTAAGAATTACCTGATCCAAAAAGAGGTCAGTGAGCTGAACCGTGTGGTGAATATGTGGCTGGACTATGCCGAAGATCAGGCATTGCGTCGCCAGCAGGTCTTTTTGCAGGACTGGCAGGAGAAGTTGGATCAGTTCTTGCGGTTCAACGACCGTAATGTGCTCCAGGGCGCGGGCACTGTCAGTAAGAAAATAGCGGATGAAAAAGCTCAGGGTGAATATGCACGATTTGCAGAGCAGCGGCGTTTGTTAAAAGAGGCCGAGGGTGAGAAGGATATTACCGAGCTACTGCACTGGAAAGCCGACAAAGATAAGGGAACATCATGAGCATGCAGATCGCGCCAAAATTCCAGGAAGAGTACAGCGCCAAGCTTCCGGCGCTGGCCCTCCTGAGTAATTTAGGCTGGACCTATATTTCACCTCTGCAAGCCTTGTCTGCGCGAGCAGGCAAGGTAGATCAGGTGGTCCTAAACCAGATTTTGCGTGAACAGTTAGCCAAGAGGACATTTATCTTTGCCGGTAAAGAGCATGCCATTTCTGACAAAGCGATTGATAGCCTGATTGCCGAAGTTAACAGTCCTGCATTAAACCAGGGATTGATTACTGCCAATGAGCACTTGTACAACCACCTGTTGTACGGCATTTCCGTGACGGAATTTATCGATGGCAAACGGGCTAACCCGACTATATCGCTGATCGACTGGAACAATCCGCAAAACAACAGCTTTGTTTTCACCGAAGAGTTCAGCGTGACACGTGCTAACGGCATTGAGGCACGCAGGCCCGATATTGTCTGCTTTGTGAATGGTATTCCGTTGGTCGTTATCGAGGCTAAGCGCCCGGACGGCAATGCTAAAAAAGGGCCGACTATTGACGAAGGGATATCTCAAAGTCTGCGAAACCAGCGCCATGATGAAATTCCACGACTGTTTGCCTACAGCCAGATTTTATTGTCGATAAACGGCCATGATGGACGTTACGGGACTTGCGGAACACCGACCAAATTTTGGGCTACATGGCGGGAAGAAGATATCACCGATCTTGAGATGCTAGCCTTAAAAAACCGCAAGCTTACTGCGCAGCAGATTGATTCAATCTTTAGCCATCGTCCGGGTGCATGCCTGGAATGGTATAAGAAACTGATTGCAGCGGGTGAGCTGGCTTTAACGGGCCAGGACCAGCTGCTTATCAGCCTGTTGTTACCCGAACGTCTATTGGATATGGCTCGTTTCTTCACTCTGTTTGATAAGAAAGCCGGTAAGGTCATTGCCCGATATCAGCAGGTATTTAGTATCAAACGGCTGCTACAGCGTATCGAAACGAAGAATCCTGATGGTAGTCGCAACGGTGGGGTTATCTGGCATACCACAGGTTCAGGTAAGTCACTGACGATGGTTTTCCTGAGCAAAGCGCTGATTCTGAGTGAAAATCTCAAGCAGTGTCGCATCGTAGTGGTGACCGATCGCATCGATTTGGAAAACCAGCTCAGTCGCACCTTTATCTCAACGGGGGAACTGACCGGTAAAAGGGATAAAACCGATGCCATCGCCACCTCTGGCAAACGTCTGGCCGAACAAATAGGCAAGGGGGCTGAGCGCATTCTCTTCTCGTTGATTCAGAAATTTAACACGGCCACCCGCCTGCCCGAGTGCGTGAATACCAGCCCCGATATCATTGTGCTGATTGATGAAGGCCACCGCAGTCACGGCGGCGAGAGTCACCAACGCATGAAGCTAGCTCTACCTAATGCGGCATTTGTTGCTTTCACCGGTACCCCATTGCTGAAAGATGATAAGACCACGAATAAATTTGGTCCCATCGTTCATGCTTACACCATGCAGCGTGCGGTGGAGGACAAGACCGTCACTCCACTTCTCTACGAGGAGCGCCCGCCCGAGCTGAACGTGAATGAACGAGCGATAGATAGCTGGTTTGACCGTATCACCGAGGGGTTAACGGATAAACAAAAAGCCGATTTGAAGCGTAAGTTTGCTAATAAAGGGCAGGTTTATAACGCTGACGATCGCATCCACCTTATTGCGCTGGATATCGCCAACCATTTTGTCAAAAACATCGACGATGGCCTGAAAGGGCAACTCGCCTGTGACAGTAAAGCAGCAGCGATAAAATACAAAAAGTATCTTGATGAAGCCGGGTTGTTTGAGTCTGCAGTGGTGATTAGTTCGCCTGACACGCGTGAAGGGAATACCGAGGTGGATGAATCTGGTATCCCTGATGTGACCAAATGGTGGCAAGATAACGTAGGCTCTCAGGATGAACAGGCTTACACACGTAATGTCATCGATCGTTTTGATAAAGATGATTCGCTGAAGCTACTTATTGTGGTTGATAAGTTACTTACCGGATTTGATGAACCCAAAAATGCCGTGCTTTACATCGATAAGCCTCTAAAAGGGCATAACCTGATTCAGGCAATAGCCCGTGTTAACCGCCTCCACCCTAAGAAAAAATTTGGTCTGTTAATCGATTATCGGGGCATCCTCAAAGAGCTGGATACCACCATTGAGGATTATCAGAAACTGGCATCCCGCACGCAGGGCGGTTTTGATATTGACGATCTGGTGGGGCTGTACGGCCAGATGAGTACGGAGTATAAGCGCCTTCCACAGTTGTATAAAAATTTGTGGGCGATTTTCGTCAGTGTAAAAAATAAAAACGATATTGAGCAGCTTCGTCAGGTGCTGGTGCCACGAACGGAAGAAAAGTACGGCGAAATGGTTGATGTTCATCTTAAAGTCCGTGAAGACTTTTATGAGGCTCTCACACAATTTGCCAGCTGCCTAAAAGTGGCGTTGCAATCGGCTACCTTCTTTGAGGATAAGAGTTTCAGTGAAGAAGACCGCCAGCATTATAAAGAGACGCTGAGGCAATTTACCAGCTTGCGCCAGCTTGTAAAGCAGGATGCCGGAGAAACGGTAGATTATGATCAGTACACCGAACAGGTTAAAAAGCTGCTGGATAAACATGTTGTTGGCGTAGAAGTCCGCGAGCCAGATGGGGTGTATGAAGTCAGCAAAATGGGACAGCGGCCCGAAGAGTGGAGCGAGGATAAAACCCGCAACGAAACGGATATTATCAAAACCCGCGTAACCCGCATGATTGAGCAGGATTTACGTGATGATCCTTATGCCCAGGAAGCCTTCTCGAAGTTACTACGTCTGGCTATTGAAGAGGCGGAAAAACTGTTTGATCACCCTCTCAAGCAGTACATGCTATTTCGTGAGTTTGAGGAGCAAGTACAAGATCGGCGGCTGAACGAAATACCTGATGTGTTTGCCGGTAATCATCATGCGCAAGCTTACTTCGGCGTGTACAAAAAAGTGTTACCGGAGGTTTTTGCCGTTACCGATTCTCAGGTTATCGATAAATGGGTGAAGCTTGCTTTTGAAGTAGACCAGGCTGTTGATATCTCAGTGGCTGAGAACTCGATCAATCCGCAAAATATTGAGGCTGATATCCGCAAGAAGCTTCTACCGATGATGTTTAAAGAGTGTAAGGCAATCGGTGGCGGAATGGATCAGGCGAAAAAGATCGTGGAAATGATTGTCCAGATTACCCGTGTAGGGCTGAGCGGAGTGTAAATCGTGGATGAAAGAGTAATGAGCTTCATTTACGGTGATGAACGCATTACCTTCGAGTGTAAACCCCGATCGTTGGTGAATGGGCGCATTCTGATAAAAGTTCACCCCGACTGCCGGGTTGTGGTATCCGCGCCGCAGGATACCGATGACCAACAGATTCTGAATGCTGTTGAAAAGCGTGGGCGCTGGATCTATCAGCAGCTGAGGGATTTCCGTAAGCAGCTGGAATATATCACGCCACGACAGTATATCAGTGGCGAGAGCCACTATTACCTGGGCAAACAGTACATGCTTAAGGTGATAGTGGCTCCCTATGAAGTTCAGGGCGTAAAAATGTTGCGCGGTAAGCTGGAAGTCACTTTACGCCATAAGAGTGCTGAAAAGGTCCTGCAGCTGCTGACTGACTGGTATAAGGCCCGTGCACGGGAAGTATTCGCCAGAAGGCTGACCGCTATGCTGGAGCAAGCGCTATGGGTCAGTGACTCACCTCCATTGCGCATCCTCACCATGCAAACTCAGTGGGGGAGTTGCTCTCCTAACGGTCGGCTCACCCTTAACCCAAACCTGGTTAAAGCTCCCCGGGAATGCATCGACTATGTGATTTTGCACGAGCTCTGCCATCTAGCCGAGCATAACCATAGTGAACGGTTCTACCGGCTAATGGGGCAGGTGATGCCGGAGTGGGAAATTGTAAAAACGCGTCTGGATGAAATGGCGGGGATGATATTTTCTGATTTATGATGTGGGGAGTGATATTTTCCCATAGTCAGTAAAATTGATGACAATGGTGTACATACTCACTTCCCATCGCGAGATGGAAGTACGCCAGAGTTGCTTAGCAACCAACTAATTTATAGATGGTTGGTTTAACAATCGATTCACCAAAAACTTTATCAGGGATGTTTCTATGGCCGTTCCGACTTACGATAAATTTATTGAACCTGTACTCCGCTTCCTGGCTGGTAAACCTGATGGCGTTCCGGCTCGCGATGCGCACGAAGCGGCCGCTGACGCACTTAATCTTGATGATAATCAGAGAGCTGAAGTGATTGCCAGCGGTCAGTTAGTTTATAAAAATCGGGCTGGCTGGGCACATGATCGTCTGAAGCGTGCAGGGTTATCGCAAAGCTTATCCAGAGGAAAGTGGTGCTTGACGCCAGAAGGAATCAACTGGGTACAAGCCCATTCCCAGCCACTGACTGAAAATGAAGTAAACCATCTGGCGTTTGATTTCATGAATGTTAAGTTAAAGCAGCAACCAGATGCTGTTGACCTTGATCCAAAACCATCATTACCGAATCAGGAAGAGTTAGCAAAGAGCAGCCCGGACGATCGTCTTGATCAGGCGCTAAAAGAGCTACGTGACTCTGTTGCTGACGAACTGTTAGAAAATCTGTTGCAAGTTTCCCCGGCACGTTTTGAGGTTATCGTTCTGGATGTTTTGCATCGTCTGGGTTATGGCGGGCACCGGGATGACCTACAACGCGTGGGGGGCACTGGAGATGGCGGTATAGATGGTATTATTTCGCTTGATAAACTCGGCTTGGAAAAGGTTTATGTGCAGGCCAAACGTTGGCAGAACACGGTTGGCCGCCCGGAACTTCAGGCGTTTTATGGCGCGCTAGCCGGTCAAAAAGCCAAGCGTGGAGTGTTTATCACAACCTCCGGTTTTACTTCGCAGGCAAGAGATTTTTCCCATTCCGTCGAGGGTATGGTACTGGTTGATGGTGAGCGTTTGGTTCATTTGATGATTGAAAACGAAGTCGGCGTTTCCTCCCGTTTGGTTAAAGTTCCTAGGCTGGACATGGATTACTTTGAGTAACGGGTTAATCCGAGCCGGAGCGACAGCTCCGGTGATTTGTTCGAAGTGCTTTCTTTCTGAGGGTTGGTCTTCGTGCTTCTGAGTTTTTTATCCTTTGTATACTGCCATGTGTCTACCAGCCGCTGTAGTTGGTTATTTCGTATGTGCAAGGTGAACTCAGTTTGTTAATCGTTAGCCTCAACGACATTCTGCTTCTGCATCTTCTTATCCGCTTCAGCAAGAGACCTCATGCGCAAACGAATGACTTAGGTAGCGGAATGACGGAAACGGATTATGGTGCGTCTGCACCATATTCAATATCAAAATGTGCGGAAGCCTCTGGTGCGTTATCGCCGCTGAGACTCCAGAGCCGATGTACTTCCAGTACCTTAATGACGTCATCAATGCCTTTACAGAGCCAGTTCCATCGGAAACAGCGCCTTGAATTCTGTTTCCAGGATGGCCAGGTGCAGATTGATATACGCTCGTGACATGGCTGACCATTCTCCCTGGCTGTCCTCATAAGCTGTTAATGACGCGATTTCAGCAACAAAATGGGCTTCAAGGGCATGTCGTTCTGTCGGTTTGACTTGCGCAAGGCTGGAGGCGAGCCGACGAATACTTGTTACTTTTAAATTAATATCGACCAGTTTCTTTTTTCGTTTTTCCAGCAGCCGCTTGCGATTCAGCCCACACAGACTGATGGTCGTTTTTGCCCTCTCATCCAACGGTATAAGAAAAGGATAACCCAGTTGTGTAAAAATCCATTTTAAATGCCTGACAGGATTATCTTTGCACGGGTTCAGAAGTAAGGGGTGTTCAAGCTTTAATTTATGGCTGGGTCTGGTACACCGCACAGAGCCTTGCACTAACGGAAAATGATTCTGCTTCCCGCTTAATTGTTTTTCTTTTTCCAGATAAACCTGACCATCTGACGTAATGGCGTAATGTTGCTTTTTACGATGACTGTTACAGTCGCTGCAGCTGGGTAATAAATTATCCCAGTCAGCCGCAAGCCACCAATATCCAGGGTGTTTCGAAGAGTCGGTAACACCGCCTTTAGGACGATAGTGTTCAACGGCCATCGGCTGAGAGGCCGAGTAATCGGTTTCACAGTAGGCACATTTGTTGTGAAAGAGGGTATCTAATGCTTCAACAACATCAGGCGCTTTATAGACAGCAAAAGGGTAGACCGGTGTATCAGACGTCTTCTGGCGATAATAGGCTTTTGCTTTTTTTAACTCTGTCGCAGCAGCCGACTGGCTTCCTCTCAACGATGCCGGCTTTCTAACAAGATGCTTTTCAACAAAAATCATCGCTGCGCCTCCTGCAACCTTTTGACAATCATTCTTACCGCATCTTCATGAAGTTTCTCGCGTTCCAGAGGAGTCTGGCGTGCCTGTTCAACATAGCGAGCAATACCTTCTGCAATAGCGCGTTGCGCCGGATTTCCTGACAATGCCCTGTATTGGCTCAGTTCTCGCTCAATATCATGGATTAATTCCTGCTGTCGGGACGTTTGTTGTATTGTGCGCTCGTAACGATTGAGCAGATTTTCAAGCGTACCGTCCAGAGTGCTCAATAGTCCGAAATAGTCAGAGGTTAACAATTGTTCAATGTCCATACCCTGCACAAGAGGCAATTCACTCAATTCGACGACCTGCTGACTAGGATCCCGGAAAAGCACGCGTACTTCATGCTGGGTCAGACCTCGAAGGCACAGAGGATCATGTGTGGAAAAAATGAATTGGACACCTGGCATCGCCCGGCGTAATGCCGACACGACCTGAATCTTCCACCGGGGATGAAGATGCGTTTCAATTTCATCAATCAGTACGACCCCATGCGCAGCCTCAAGGCTTCCCCAGTAATGGGTCATTCTGAACATTATATCGAGGCTCATGGCAAACAAGGACTGGTACCCGTCGCTCATCTTGCTGAGCGGCGTATCACGGCCATGAGCGCGAACCAGAATATTGCGATGAATGTCCCGTAGGAGAAACTCCCCCTGTTCTAGTGACAGGATTTCTTTCATTGCACGGGCAATAGAGGCAAAGAATTCATCATCTTTGTCCGCTAATTCGCTCGTCACATCCCGTAGCAGAGCTGTGGGATAAAACAGTGACTTCCCTACGGCAGTACCCCGGGTTCGTTCACAGAAATACCGGCGTGCACCGTAAGCGAGAACCATAAAGTCAGGCCAGTCATTGTCAGCAGACACGAGCCCTTCATCTGAAATCGTCAACATGCGCGTATCGCCTCCCTCCAGGTTGAGAGTAATGCTGGCAGATTTCATGTGGCTACGTTGCCAGCCTTCACGATCGCGTTGCAGGTAATTTTCGTAATCCAGGCGCAATCGAGTCCGTTGCTGTCGACTCATCAGCGTCAGGCAAATTCCCTGTAAAATACTGCTTTTCCCAGTGGAGTTTTCTCCCACTAATGCTACACAGGGGGCTAAGTCTTTTGGGGGGCTAATATTGGTAAAATCAAGAGTAAAATCTTCAAAACTCTTGAAATTTTGTAGTCTGATACCAGTTACGAATTGTGAGGCCAGACTACGACGCTTCTCCTTATTCGCCACGTTTGCCCAGTCTATTTTTTGCTTTGTCTCAGGAAGGGGGAAGGAAAAGTCAGACCAGAGGCGCATAAGTTCGTCGGCCGACAATGAAGAGTCCAGAACAGCATCAAAGGCTCGGGCAAACGTCGGAAGTGGTTTAAAGCGTAGATTTGTGTACTCACCAGCAACGATCCGCAACAGTGTATTGAGAAAGATCATTGTTACACCGGGGCGTTTCGTTTGTATGAAATAATATTCTGACGAACGAGCCTTTATGCACTGATCAAGTTCAGCGATTATATCTATCATTTCATTTTCACGCTCATACCGCAGTGGTGCCCGGTTAAGCTGTAAAATTTCAATGGTGGTATGACCTTTCTCCGTGAGAGGTAACAATAAACCATCATGGCGGATGCTTAGATGCTCACAGGGGTTATCGGCTGAGGGGTTCAGGAGTAACGTTTTTTCAGTTCTTTGCGCCTCTGACCAGGTACACTGGATCTGAGCCGGATGTCCATGCAGGGGAAACCAGTTTGATTTTGCCCGATTACATTCCTTACAGACCAACAACAGATTTTGCCATTGATAGGCGAACCATCCGTAATAATCTGGGGCTACTTGACGGTCAATACCAAACTGTGCCCCTCCGCGGGGTCGGTAATGTCCAATTTCATGAGTGTCAATAAGTTGTTCACACCAGGCACAACGTCCCTGAAATTCACGCGTCAACCTCAGGTGCACCTCGCTGTTATATAATAGTTCAGGATCAAACGGTGGGCGGGAAAGCATTCGTTCTGCGGGCAGTTGTTTGTAGTAATCTGCCAGCTTGCGTCGCTGTTCCCGGATTCTGGACGCTCTTAATGCTTCAGGTGGCACTCTGGATCTGACGATTTTTCTCATGAGGTAATTATCATTAAAAATGACAGGGTAATACACCGCGTGAGAGGTGTAAATCAGAGCTTGTACATTACCCCGGGTTCTGATAGATGAGCTTCCTCAAAAGCAGATCCAGATCACATGCGGAATTCAGAAAACAATGAGAAAACTGAAATGTTACTGATCTGAGAAAGGTAGTGTCTGTAACGGTAACCTACGGTGAGCTCTGAGATAAATAAAAGATCTACAGATGAACTGCGACATCTGATGCTGTTGATACCCACTGCGCAGAGGTAAAAGACTGAACATGCGACTTGCTAAGATTATCAGTGGTAAATATTCCGCCGTGTATTGTATTTTCATATCAGTTAGTTCCACGTGAATCCGCGATACGCTCATACATCCAACTCTCCACCTCACTTTTCAGCCAGCGAGAGCTACGTCCTAGCTTAATTGGCTTCGGGAATTTGCCGTCTTTAATTAATTTGTAGAACCACTTGTCGCTCATGCCAGTATAGGTAGTGATGAAAGTCATGTCGATAAGCGGGTCTTCTGCGCAAAGGACGGATTTATTAGTAGTAATCATGAAATCTCTCCCTCTGAAAATAAATAACGGGAGGACTCCGGCATGGCTAAATGACACTGCACGCCGGAACTCCTTCAGAGGATTGGGATTGCCAGTAAAAAAATACCTGAGTGCCTTACAGAGAGGAATCAGATAGGCTGAGGTGAATCGTGAAATGGGGAGATATCAGCGTTGGCTGCATCCAAAGTTACGTTCTCCATCACCAGTGACTTTGGTATGGTCTTTTGCAAGATATGAAGCCCGTACCAATGCCTCCTGTAGTTGCTCATTATTCCCTCGGTCAATCCAGTACACAGGGCTTTCCGGAAAATGTGCCAGTGTTGAATACTCTTGGGTACTCACTCGTAAGGCGCTACACCATGCCTGTTTGATTAACCCTGCTAGTGAAGCCGGATCGTTATAGTTACCTGCGGAACACCAGACTTCGCGATTAAGTAACAACACCACGTGGTAGTGCTTTTTACCGTTGCACTCTCCATATTCCCTTGCCCAGACATAACGCAAGTCGGTCATGCGTTTTCGGTTACCCTCGCGATGTTTACGTAGCAGGTACGCTGTGATCTTTACTTTAAGGGAATCTATAAAGCGAGAGATAACAGCAGCATCTGAAGCTGCTTGAATATCGGGTAGTCGTAGGTCAACCCTCAGCATTAATACTCGCGGATAAGCCTCAAGGGCATTCAGAAAAGTGTCGGTAATACGTTGTTGCCAGAAAGGATTAAAGGTGTAATTCATTGTGTAAATCTCCAGTGGCTTGTTGTTCATATCAATGACTGGAGCTGTAAAAAAACACTCTAAAGAATAAGGTTTCAGGTAATAAAAACTGAGTGATGATTTTTCAGCCTGCCGAGACTAAATCGTTTCTGATTACAAAAGGATTATGAAGGTAGATCCTATAGCTTTAAGCGTAATAGAGAGGAAGATGTGTCAGACATATATTACCAATCCGACAGTCAGTGCTACGTACTGTGTATGCATATCTGGTCTATGTACCATCAATGCACTTCGGGCAGACCGCTCAGGCACTCTGGAGTTATCGTTTTATGTCAGTACAGTTGGCTTATGTCATGAAAATGTCCTGTACCCCTCTAATGTAGAGGGTGGTTGTGTCATTTAAGGAACGTTTTTTCCATGTTTTTTCAGCTTTATTACGTCATTTTTTCACGAAAAAACTTCATTAAAACTTGTTTTTACACTATCCTGAAAGGAAGGTTTCTAAAGGGAGAGGTGATATGAATTATGAACGTAATATGATTTTAAAAAGGATGGAAATTAAATCTTCGTTGGAACTGGCGGGAGATAACCCAATGCTGGTAAAGGAATATCTTTCAACCTTTCCACTGCCCATTCTTAGGCGCGTATTAATTTATATCAACATGGCAGCAGCAAACTCTGCCTTCCCTAAGATAGCCGATAGCGCCCCGAAATTAATAGATTTCATTTTTTCTGGAGTTATTTCTGAGGAAATTAAATCTTCTTTCAATAAAATAGATAAACTTGTAAAAGCTGCAGAAGGTGACATTTTCTCTGAGGATTGTATTGCATGGCTGAAAAATGATATCGAGGCATGCCATTATTTCTGGTGGGGTTTAATACATCTCGAATGGAAGGGTTTGTTTAATTTGCTCAGGGCGGATAATATACATTGCTATAGTGGTGTGGAGGACAAACAACGAGAGGTGTACGTTTCTGATACATTTGGCCTGCCCTGGCTTATAGCAGGACATAAGGAGCGCTATAAATCAATTTTGATGTTGTTAAATTTGTTGCCATTTAAAAATACTGAAATAAATATTTTGGTTTCACATTTATCTTATAACTACAAAAAGTGCAAGGAAATATGCAAGGGTAAGGTAAATATCACCTCTTTGATAAAAAACAAAGAATCCGTTTCTTTTTCAATTAGCTACTTAAAGAAAAAGAATATATTCCTTCCTGATTTAGAATCTCTCACTGAACTTGATAATAAATATGCATTAATCACACAGCTTTATCTTCTGAGTGGAGGGGCTAAATTTAAAGAATTAGTCACCTCGCTGACTAAAGCCTGGTCACAGAAAAAAGTTCGTGAGAAAAGAAAAGAGGCGGATAAAAAACAGCCCGCCGAATTTCCCAGCCTGAGTAAAGAAAGTATAAGAATGCTTAAGCTCTTATCTAAAAAGCATAGTATGAGCCACGCTGAACTTATGGATCTGGCTGTGCTCTCCTTGTTCGAAGAACTTCGGTGATTGATCTAAGAATCAGATATATATCATCATAATGGATGACGGATAGCGAAAGCTCCAGGCTACTGTGTATGTCTTAGTCGCAGGCGGTACGGGTTTTTCATGACACTCAGTGTCGCATTTAATCCCGTTAGCACAAAAACTCACCGTTTCAGATGACATATCCGTGCAACAGCCCCCCTTACAGTGTGACCTCTCACTACACTGACTGAGGAAGAACAATGGCTGTCTACCGTAATGACCCCGATTTAAACCTGCTGGGCCAGTGCAGCAATGAAGAGCTGCAGCTACTGGTTTCTATTCTGACCACTGACCCTCGTGACGGCGACACCCGCTGGACAGAGAGCCTGACCTGCACCCCGGAATACCGTCTGCTGGCACCGGAACATCGGCGCTACTGGCAACTGATAGCGGCTGAGCTTCAGCGTTACGGGGCTAATACGCTGGTAAGTCTGATGAGGCTGGGGCAGGGCGTGACCTACCGGGAAATCCTCGGTGATGTTTGCGATAAACTTGATGTGAACTACAACCTGAAAAGCACCACCGAGGCCATTGAGTTGTGCCTGCTGACGAAGGTGCTGGAGAAAAGCCTGGACCAGATGACACCGGAAGAACTGGCTACCTTTTCCCGCAATATGCAACTCGACCTCACCAATCCCACTCCTCAGCTCATTTTGATGGCAGTACAGGCCGCCATACGTACCTCCTCTCTAGCAGCACTGGAGCTCGCCACCGTACTGTCCGCCAGCGTCATTACCTCACTGGGGGGGATTGCCACCTGGGGCACGGTGGTGGTGGCATCGCGGGCGCTGTCCGTTATCGCTGGCCCCGCTGCCATTGCGCTTAGTTCGGCGTGGATGATTTCCGACATTGCCGGCCCGGCTTACCGGGTCACCATACCGGCCTGCATCATCGTAGCCTGGCTCCGGCAGCAACGTCTTTCTCGTTAATCCATTTTTTCACTGCCAGCAGATGACTGGTACCAATATTTTCTGCTGGGAGCACACACCATGCCTGAACAGGGACACCGCTATGATCGGTTGGCCAGCCGTCTCGCCATACTGGTAAGTCGCCTCTTTATGGGCGAATCACTAAGCGTCAGACAACTGGCTCAGGAGTTTGGCGTCTCTGAGCGTACCGTTCAGCGCGACCTGCGTGAGCGCCTGCGTTATCTCGACACCGAATATTCCAGTGGAAGCTTCCGGCTTCTGGATGCTCGAGGTCCCTTTCGCACCAACAGCGACATTCTCCGCTTTGCCCGGATAACCAGCGTGGCGCATTACTTTCCTACTCTGGATCCCAGACTGCTATCGGTGTTGCTCGACAGCGGTCAGGATTCCCCCTGTATCATCTGGAATGCCCCACCACGTCAGGCACCTGCGTTGTTTGGCGGTTTCCAGGTCATCGTTCAGGCCATCATCCGTAACCGCCGTATTCACTTTCTGCATCAGGGTCATCAGCAATCTGCTGTGGCCCCTTACCAGCTTATCTGTCTGGACGGGGAGTGGTACCTGGTGGCCGTATCGAAAGATCGCATTCAGGTATTCACCCTTTCAGCCATCACCGATGTGGTGATGACCCTCAGCGGTTTTGTGCGAAACAGCCATATCACTCGCATTTTTCAAGACCCGAGGTTCATTCAGGCCCTGCCGCATTATCAATATATCAGCGGGCTCATCACGGAATAAGCCCGAATTCCCGTCCGTCAGGACAACTTGTTTTTACTCACAAAAGGAATGCATCCATGAATAAATCATCACTCAGCGTGTTGGTACTGGTCTGTGGCCTGGTTCCGGTCATGGCGCAGGCTTTCGGAAATAAGGACACCTGGTCCAGTGGTTGGGGCCAAGGCGTATCAGAGTTTGTTATCAAGGGGAAAGGTCAGTCGCAGTTATATCTATCCTGTGAGAATTATGGTTCACAGCCGGCCACGGTCATATTTACGGACGCTAATGGGCATGAAGTCAGTATGGATGAGGATAAAAACCTTCAGGTCAGAATTGACGGTGGAGAGCCCATTGACATCAGTGAGTCTGACAGTCGTGTCGGCAGTAATAACCTGGTGCTGGCCTGGACACAGTTGCGTAACGGCAAACAGGTCTCGGTATCCGGTGAGGGGGTTAAGCCAGCCATCTTCACGCTAGCCGGGGCGGCGAAGGTGCTGCCTGAGTTTGGCACACACGGCTGTGTGGCAAAAGCTTCACTCTGATTTATACCTGTATTTACTGTCTGTTGCTGGTAACGAATGATGATATTCGTGTTCCGGCGATACGTTACTCTTGAAAGGAATACGCTGTGAAAATCAAACAATGGTTGATACCCGCACTGTTTTTACTGTCTGCTCCGGCGTTGGCCGAGCCAACTTCCCCAATAAGAGTGGAGACCAGTGATTATGTTCATCCTGCCGGAACACGCTATGCCACAGTAGTGGTCACCTCGCTGGATGACAGTGTGAAAGTTGAAAATATTGACGTTAATCGGGGTAATTGTCGCATCGACAACAAAAAGTTTATGTCCTCCGCTAACAAGGAAACCATTCTGCCGATCACTCTGCGCTACGGGCAGTCTGTCAAAGTGAATTTTTATAATGATTGCGTGGCTTCGGAAGTGGTAGTCACCACCGACAAAGGGGCGTGGCGTTACACCTATAACTGAGTAGTCTCTCTGTTTCATCTCCCTCCATAAAGGACATCACATCACCAACGGGCTGCCGTCAGGCAGCCCGGAGCAGACCCTATGATTTTTCTGAAAATGCTGGTAACCGCTCTAGGTCAGGTTCTGACCTGGTACGGCGGACAGCAGGCCCGGCAGTTTATTGAAATCCGATTCCGTCAGGCCGGTCACGATGACGACAGCATAGATGCAGCCAGAGAAGCAGTCACGCTGCTGGTGACTGCGCTGATAACGGCCCTGATGGCGCAGATATTACGGATTCTGGACAACTACTGAGCCGCCGTCTGCTGCAACGACCACTGAACCTACACATCGCCCCTGTCTCCTCACGGAGCAGGTTTTTTTGTTTTATGCCCTAAAATCTAAGGAAATTGTCATGAAATTAGCCAGCCGCTTCGGAGCGGTAAACCTCGTTCGCCGTGACCGACCACTAACCCGTGATGAACTGGCGCACTATGTACCGAGCGTATTCAGCGAAGAAAAGCATGCATCCCGCAGTGAACGCTATACCTACATCCCGACGATTACCCTGCTTGATAACCTAAAACGTGAAGGTTTTCAGCCGTTCTTTGCTTGCCAGACCCGCGTGCGCGATCAGAGCAAGCGAGAGCATACCAAACACATGCTGCGTCTGCGCCGCGAAGGCCAAATTACCGGCAAGCAAGTGCCGGAAATTATTCTGCTTAACAGCCATGATGGTTCAAGTTCATACCAGATGCTGCCAGGTCTATTTAGATCGGTTTGCCAAAATGGACTGATTTGCGGTGAGAGTTTTGGTGAGGTGCGCGTGCCGCATAAAGGCAATGTGGTGGAGAAAGTGATTGAAGGGGCTTACGAAGTACTGGGGATATTTGATCGAGTGGAAGAGAAGCGCGATGCCATGCAATCAATGATGTTACCACCACCGGCTCAACAGGTGATGGCGAAAGCGGCATTAACCTATCGCTTTGGTGAAGAACATCAACCGGTGACGGAATCGCAGATCCTTTCCCCACGTCGTTGGCAGGACGAGAGCAACGATCTCTGGACCACGTACCAGCGAATTCAGGAAAACCTGATTAAAGGCGGGCTGTCGGGGCGAACGACCAAAGGTAAGCATGCTCATACTCGCGCCGTCAAAGGTATCGACGGGGATGTGAAGCTCAATCGTGCTCTGTGGGTGATGGCCGAGAATATGCTGCAGCTTGCTTCATGAATCTTTTAATCCTCACTCCCTTCAAGCCCTGTCGATAAACCGGCGGGGCTTTATATTTTAAGGAACTGATATGTCTGCACTTCATCTATCTCCCGTATTCCCTGCAAACGAGCAGCGCGTTATCCGGCGAGCTCTGAGCTTGCTGGAGAAATATCAGCGCCAGCCGGGTGAACAGTTTACTGCCACTAGTTTTGCTAAAAGCTGGGTGCAATTACAGTTGGCTAGCCAAGAGCGGGAAGTATTTCTCGTAATGTACCTTGATAACCAGCATTGCCTGTTGGGGCACGAAACGTTGTTTATGGGCTCCATCAGCCATACCGAAGTACATCCCCGTGAGCTGGTGAAAGCGGCTTTGCGCCACAACGCTGCTGCAGTGATTCTGGCGCATAACCATCCATCGGGTACGATGGAAATCAGCCAGCAGGACAAATATATCACTCAGCGGATCGTAAAAGCGTTGGCACTGGTGGAAGTGCGCGTGCTGGATCATCTTGTGGTTGGGGGCAGCGATGTCGTTTCTTTTGCCGAGCGAGGCTTGTTGTGAACTGGATAATATAAAACCAGGGAGGTTTTCATGTCATTAACACCATCCCATGAATGGGGACTACAAAGCAATATCACCCCACGGTTTGGCGCAAGGCTGGTTCAGGAGGGTAATCGCCTACATTACTTGGCTGACAGGGCCAGTTTGAATGGGAGTTTTACACCAGAACAGCTTCAGGGGCTGGATCAGGCTTTCCCGCTATTTATAGAGCAACTGGAAACTATGCTCAGCTCCGGTGAGCTAAATCCACACCAGCAACATCAAGTAACCAGCCAGCTTGCGGGTTTGACCTGCATAGCTGATACCCGTGGTAGTTACGGCTACGTTTACATTGCTATTTATTCTCAGTCAGCTACCAAGTAACACCCTCTCAATTCTTCTTTTATCAGGACTTCAACTCATGCACATTTCATCTGTACCGGCCTCGGTGCCGGTTGCGTCACGCCTGTCGCCCGTACAGGTCTGGCAGCAACTGTTAACGTATCTGCTGGAACATCATTACGGTCTGACGCTTAACGATACTCCTTTCCATGAAGATGCGGCCATCCAGGAGCATATTGAAGCTGGCATTACACTTGCTGATGCGGTGAATTTCCTGGTGGAACGCTATGAATTGGTACGCACTGACCGCAAGGGGTTTACGTGGCAGGAGCAGACGCCATTCCTTACCGCTACCGATATTCTCAGAGCTAGGCGTGCCACCGGGCTGATGAATACGTAAATTTTTCGAGCCTCATTCCTGATTTTTACCTCTGCACTTTCCACTCTTTTTATTCATCGCATAATGCGCCTGCTACTCTCGGCAGGCGTGTTTGCTTTTATGGACGAATAATCATGCAAAAAGAACCTGACTTAATTACAGAACATACCGAACTGATCAACTCAACTAGCATTGAGCGCCTTGTTGCTGGGCGTAATTCTGCATTAACGCAGATAAAGCAATTGATTAGTCAGGTGGATTCTATTTCGCGTCTGACTGCCGAAATCGGTGGGGGGACGGCAGAAGATTGGGCGATGAAGTTCGGGCACCGCTATGGCAGTTGGCTAACTGAAAAACCAGAGAAAGCCATGCCAGCGGTCACACGTAATATTGATCGCAGTCTCTGGCGTGACTTAATGCTCAAATCCGGAATGCTATCGCTGATGGATGCGCAAGCTCGCGACCAGTGGTACGAGAGTCTGGAGGAAGGTGATCTACCAGCCATTAGTGAAGCCAACATTCTTAGTACTTTTGAACAGTTAAATCAGAGCAAGGCTGAGGTGTTCGAGCGAGGAATCCTTAATGTGTTTAGGGGACTGTCCTGGGATTACAAAACCAATAGCCCCTGCAGTTTCGGTAGGAAGGTCATTATCAGTAATCTGGTGAGTCACAATCGCTGGGGATTCAGTTTGACCTGGGGCTGGAGACGCGACCAATTAATTGATTTGGAAAGAATGTTGCATCTGTTGGATAGTAAGCCTATCCCTGACAATCGTGGGGATATATCAGTGCGTCTAATGGAGCATGTTCGAGATAACCCTCGTCTGCAGAGTTACGAGGATGATCTCTTTAGTATTCGCTATTTTCAGAAAGGTACAGCACATGTGATATTCAAGCGTCTGGACTTGGTAGAGAAGATGAACGATATCGTGGCAAAGCACTATCCAGGAATGTTAGCTCGGGAAGAGTGTGCTCTCTATATCGTTTTAACTCGGTAACTGAGCCTGTTTGCAGCGTCGAAAATGGAGTAAAGTATACAGGGCACACAAACCACTTTCTGCTTGTTTTTCTTACAGAAAATTGCAAGCAAAAGTATTTGGGGGTACTTGTGGGGGTTACTCAATTATCCATATTAAATAATTCCTTTTTTATCATGTGATTGATGCTCTTATGCGACTCCTGTGATCGCCAATAACCCCCTCACTCCCGCTGCAAAAAGAACTGCTTGATGGTCTGCCGCAGCCAGCGGTGCGCCGGGTCGCGATCCAGGCGCGGGTGCCAGGCCTGGACGATAAACACCGACTCCAACTCGAGCGGCAGCTCGATCTCCGCCAATGGCAGGTGGATGTTGCTCACCCCCTGCAGCACGTGGCGCGGCAGCGGCAGGATGAAGTCCGATTTCATGGTCAGCATCATCGCTGAATGGAAGCCCGGCAGGGTCAGAGCGACGTTGCGCTGCAGGCCGAGATCGCGCAGCGCATCGTCGATCGGCCCCTGCGTGCGCCCGCGGCGGGAGACGCTGATATGCGGGTAATGGGTCAGGGTTTCGGGTGTTACCCGGCCGATGATCGGGTGCCCCGGCCGCACCAGCGCCTGAAAGGTGCTGGTGAACAGGCTCTGCGTCTTGATTTCCGGGTGCCAGTCGCGTGAGGAACCGATCACCAGATCCACTTTGCCGCTGCGCAGCGCGTCATCCTCGCCGTCGCTTTCGGCGATGAATTTCAGGCCGCTCAGCGGCGCCGATTCCCGCAGCGTCTCCAGCAATCCGCCCGCCAGCGCGCCGATAAAGATGTCGTTGGCGCGAATGGTGAAGGTTCTGGTCAGCCTGCCGGGTTCGAACGCATCATTCGGTGCGATCAGCGCGGCGGCCTGTTCGATGATCTCGCCGAGCTGGCGTTTCAATTCCAGCGCGCGCGGCGTCGGCACCAGATGCTTGCCGGCCCTGACCATGATCGGATCGTCGAACTGCCGGCGGATGCGCCCCAGAATGCGGCTCATTGCCGGCGCGCTCAGGTTCATCTTTTCGGCGGCGCCGCTCACGCTCCCTTCTTCCAGCAGCAGATTCAGCGCATAGATCAGATTGAAATCAATTTTTTGCGGCATGGCCTCTCCGGTCGTGACGTGCGTACTGGATTGCGTTTTGTGCAACTAGTTAATTACATGATTTCATTTTAAACAATCGAAATAAGTCCGGATACTGCCCACGACAACAAAGATTGAGGCTGAAACAGCAGGAGTAGGGAATGGTTGAGGTGTCTGTTACGCCGCACCACAAAAATCGATGGCTCGCCAGCGCCGGTGAAATCAACGGCCGCACCTGGCTGGGGCTGTTCGGCGTGTTTTTGGCGGTGATGGCCAGCGGCGTGGGGGAAAACGCCAGCAAGTTCGCGCTGGCGGACATACAGGGCGGCATGCTGCTGAGCTTCGATGCCGGCAGCTGGCTGACTACCTGTTACGTCACCGGTTTTGTGATCGGTTCCGGGTTCACGCCCTGTTTTTGGCCGACTTTTTCGCTGCGCCGGGTGGCGTTGACGATGTGCGGCATTTATCTGGCCGGCGGGCTGCTGATGCCCTGGCTGGGAGAACAGTATGGCGCGCTGTTGGCGGTGCGCAGCCTGCAGGGCTTCGCCGGCGGCGCGTTGCCGCCGATGCTGATGACGGTGGTGCTGCGTTTTATGCCGCCGCTGATCAAGGTGCTGGGGCTGGGCGCCTACGGCTGGGTCTCGGCCTGGAGCGCCACGCTGGGCGCCACCGCCGCCGCCTTCGCCTTCCACTGGGGCTGGAGCGGGTATTTCTACTGGAACCTGCCGCTGATGGCGATCGCCGCCTTGTGCATCGGCTACGGTCTGCCACAGGATCCGCTGCGGCTGGAGCGCCTGCGGCAGTTCAACTGGCGCGGCCTGCTGCTCGGCGGCATGGCGCTCGGCATGCTGACGGTGGGCATTTCACAGGGGGAGCGGCTCGACTGGCTGAATTCGCCGCTGATCTACGTTTTATTATTGGGCGGCGGCGGATTATTGGCGTTATTTCTGATTAACGAATGGTACCACCCGCTGCCCTTTTTTAATTTACAGCTATTAAGCAAAAGGAATTTGTCTTTCTCCTTAATTACGCTGGGGGGCGTGCTGTTAATTATGGTGTCGCTGGTTAATATCACGTCGGGATATTTAGCCGCGATTCAGGGTTATCGTCAGGAACAAACTTCCGACTTAATGCTGTGGGTGGCGTTGCCGCAATTAATTACGCTGCCGATCGTCGCCATAATTTGCAATACGCCGCGGGTGGATTGCCGCTGGGTGCTGGCGATCAGCCTGCTGTTGATGGCCACCGCCTGCGTGCTGGCGGCTCAGCTGACGCCGGAATGGAATGGCGACACGTTCCGCGTCATCGCGCTGTTGCAGGCGGTCGCTCAACCGATGGCGATCATCCCGTTGCTGATGCAGGCGACCGGTGGGCTGTTGCCGACCGACGGGCCGTTTGCGGCGGCCTGGTTCAACGCGGTGAAAGGCTTCGCGGCCACCGCAGCCGGCGGCGCCATCGCGTTGCTCAGCCGCCAGCGCGGGGATTATCACGCCGGCACGATCGCCGACGGTTTCGGCTCGGCCTACAGTAGCGCATCGGGCGGTGCGGAACAGCTGGCGCAGCTCGCCGCCCGGCAGAGCCACGTGCTGGCCAGCGCCGATCTTTATCTGTTGGTTGCCGGCCTGGCGTTATTACTGACCGCGCTGATTTTATTTATGCCGACCCGTATTTATCCGCCGCGATCGGTCGCCGCCTGACATTTCATCATCAGAAATACCTATTATATGGAGTCACTTTTATGGCTAATAAGAAAGTCGCCATTGCCGTATTGGCGGTCGCCGCCATTACGCTGGGATTATTAATCAATAAATTCTTTATTAAAGATACACAGCAACACACCAACGATGCCTATATTCGCGCCGATATTTCGCGTATTTCTCCGCAGATCGCCGGTGAAATTGCACAGGTGTTGGTCAAGGACAACCAGTGGGTCAAGCAGGGGGAGTTGCTGGCGGTGATCGACCCGCGTGAGTTCAACGTTGCCCTGGCGCAGGCGACGGCGCAGGAGCAATCGGCCCGCGCCCGGCAGGACGACGCCAGGGCTAACCTCACCCGGCAGAGTGCGCTGATCGCCGCCGCGCAGGCGGAGCGGCAGGCGGCGCAGGCGGAGCTGGCGTTTGCGCGCCAGGAGCAGAACCGCTACCAGCGAATGGCCAGCAGCGGCGCGGGTTCGCAGCAGGCGGCGCAGCAGGCGACGACGCGGGTGCACACGCTTTCCGCCAATGTGGCGCAGGCGGAGGCGACGCTCAAAGCGGCGAAAAATATGGAGCAGGTGCTGCAGGCCAAGCTGGCGGACAGCGATGCCGAACTGATGTTGGCGCAGGCGAAGAAAGCGATGGCCGAACTGAACCTGTCTTATACCCGCATCACCGCGCCTATCGGCGGCGTGGTCGGCAAGAAAAGCCTGCGGGTCGGGGAGTTCGTCAAACCGGGCGATGCGCTGCTGGCCATCGTGCCGCAGGACAAGCTGTACATCATCGCCAACTACCAGGAAACCCAGTTGGAAAACATTGCGCACGGGCAGTCGGTAGACATCCATATCGATACCTTTCCCGGCCAAACGCTGAAAGGGCAGGTGGACAGCATCGCGCCAGCTTCCGGCGTCAGTTTCTCGGCCGTGGCGCCGGAAAACGCCACCGGTAACTTCACCAAGATCGTCCAGCGCATCCCGGTGAAGATTGTGTTTGATATCAACAAGGAGCACGCCGCTTTGCTGAGCGCGCTGCGCGTCGGCATGTCTGCGGACGTCAGCATCAATACGCTGGACGGGGGGCTGTAATGAACAGAGCCGTGATACCGCTCTTGCTGATTGCGCTGAGCGGCTGCCGGGCGGTGGGGCCGGATTATGCTCAGCCACAGAACACATTGCCCGAGAGCTGGGGTCAGCAGGCCGGCGGCGGGGCATTGCCGGTGGCCTGGTGGTCGATATTCAACGATGCGCCGCTGTCGCAGCTGGCGCAGCGCGTGGCGGCCGGTAACCTGGATCTGCAGCTCGCCACGGCGCGCCTGCAGCAGAGCCGCGCCCTGCTGGGGGTGACGGAGGCGGCGCTGATGCCGGATCTGAGCCTGGACGGCGCTTATCAGCGCCAGCGCGCTACCTCGGTGGGCAGCATGGATCCGTCCGGCAACGGCGGAGAGGCGGATTATAACCTCTGGCGCGGCGGCTTCAGCGCCGCCTGGGAGCTGGACATGTGGGGCAAGCTGCGCCGCGCGTCGGAAAGCGCGCGCGCCGGCTTCGCCGCTTCGCAGGAGAATCGGCGCGCACTGCTGACGTCGGTGACGGCGGAGGTGGCGAGCAACTATCTGCGCCTGCGCGCCACGCAGCAGCAGCTGGCTGTGGCGCAGGAAAACCGCGCCACCGCGCTGCGCACGCTGCAGCTGACGCAAAGCCGTTATCAAAGCGGCGCGGGCAACGAACTGGATATCGATCAGGCGCAGGTGCAGTTGGCGCAGGTGGATGCTCTGCTGCCGACGTTGGCCGATCGGCAGGAACGCTTGATCAACGCCATCGGCCTGTTGCTGGGCGAGCGGCCGGGCGCGCTGAAGGCGATGTTGTCGCCGCCGGGGCCGCTGCCGACGCTGGCGCGCGCGGTGCCGATGGGGGTGCCGTCGGATCTGGCGCTGCGCAGGCCGGATATTCGCGAAGCGGCGGAGCGTTTGCATCAGGCCACCGCCGAGATAGGCGTCGCCACCGCCGACTACTACCCACGCATTACGCTGACCGGCAACGCGGGCTACCAGGCATTGGCCTTGTCGGATATGGGCAGCTGGTCCACGCATACCTTCGCCATCGGCCCCGTTTTGTATCTGCCGTTGTTCGACGGAGGGAAAATCACCCAGCGGGTACGCCTGAGCGAATATCGCCAGCAGGAAATGGCCATCGCCTACCAGCAAACGGTGCTGCGCGCCTGGCACGAGATCGACGACGCGCTTTCCGGCTATCGCGCCCAACAGCGCCGCCAGACGTACCTGGCCGAGGCGCTGGCCGCCAACCGGCACGCGTTTGCGCTGGCGCGCGACAGCTATCTGAACGGCGCCAGCGATTTTATCCACGTTCTGAGCACGCAGCGCGCGCTGCTGGATCTGCAGTCCGCGCAAATTGTTTCAGAGGAGGAGACGGCGATCGCCGTGGTGAATATCTATCGAGCGCTGGGCGGCGGCTGGGAACTCACCTACCCGTCTGCGGCGCCACAGGAGAAGGCTGATGCACAACACGCTGAATAAGATGGTCGACGAGATGCTGGAAAGAGATACCCGCCGCAAACGGGAGGCGCGGGTGAGCGCGGTGCGGCAAGTTAGCGCGCGGATCAGGCGCATCACGTTGAGCGGCGACGATGTGGACAAGTTTATCGCCGCTCCGCGCGCGCAGGAGCCGGCCAGCTGGGTCAAGGTGTTCTTTCCGTGGCGCGACACGCTGGCCGGGCGGGCTTACACCCTGAGCGGCATCGATAAACTCGCCCGCACCTTCGATATCGACATGGTGCTGCACGGCGAAGGCCCGGCGTCGAACTGGGCGCGCGACGCGATGCCGGGCGACAAGCTGGGGTTCGCCGGCCCTTGCTCCGGTGGCTTTCGGCTGCTGCCGCAAACCCGCTGGCTTTTGTTGCTGGGCGATGAGACCGCGTTGCCTGCCATGCGCACCATCCTCGCCTCGCTGTCCGATCCGTTGCCGGTGCTGTGGTTCGCCGAAGTGGGCGATGCGCAGGAGATCCAGGACGTCGATTGCTCCTTTTTGCAGGTGAACAGCTGGCAAATACGCACCCGGCATTTTGACAGCGTGATGAACAGCCCGCTGGTGCAGGCCGTCAGCCACTGCGAACTGCCGGCCGGGGAAGGGCAGGTGTGGCTGGCCTGCGAACACCAGGTCGCTGCGTATCTGAAGGCGCGTTTTATCAACGAAATGGGCATCTCCCGCGCCGCCTTGTTTGCCAAAGGTTATTGGAAAAAGGGCGAAGCCAATTTCAAGGGCGCGATTTAACTCGGTCGAATGAGGATGGTTATGATTGAGAGAGTGTTATTGGCGGTGGACTGCTTTGAACACAGCGGCAACGCCCTGGAGTTTATGGCGCGTCTGCAAGGCAGCATCGGCGGCGTGATCGTGCTGACGGTGGTGGACAATGCCTTCACGCTTAGCCGCAGCGGCCTGCGTTTCGACAGCGACGAGCGCGAAGAATATCCCGCCGCCCAGCGCGAAGAGGCGCTGGCGGAAAAGCAGGTCGGGCAGGTGACGCGGGCGTTGAAACAGATGGGCTTCAACGCCCAGGGCCTGCTGGCTGCCGGGGCGCCCATCGAGGTGATCCCGGAGCAGATGGCGCTGTTCAACTGCGATCTGTTGATCATCTCGCACCGCCACCTGTCTTCGTTGGAGCGCTGGCTGAACGCCTCGGTCACGCGCGGCCTGCTGGATGAGATTGGTCAACCGGTATTGGTGATCCCGCGCTAAGCTATGGGGAAGGGCAGCCGCATGCGGCGGCGCGCGTTCGGCGACGAAGGCCACACATACCGGAGGTCAACATGCGAAGTCTGGAAGATCAACTTGCCGCTTATGCCGCCTATCATCGCGATGCGCGCAATATCGCCACACATTTTATCGGCATCCCGCTGATCGTCGTCAGCCTGTTGGCGCTGCTCTCTCGGCCGGCATGGGGGGCGGGATGGCTGCCGTTCTCGCCGGCCTGCGCGCTGGTTATCGTCTCGGCGCTCTATTACCTGCGGCTGAATCTGCGTCTTGGCGTCATGATGTTGGCGTTGCTGGTGCTGTGCCTCGGGTTCGGCGCCTGGGTGGCGTCGCTGTCGACGGCGGCGTGGCTGAGCGTCAGCCTCGGCGGTTTCGTGATCGGCTGGCTGTTTCAGTTCGTCGGGCATTTCTGGGAGGGGCGAAAACCGGCGTTTATGGACGACGTGGCGGGCCTTATCATCGGCCCGCTGTTCGTGCTGGCGGAAGCCTGCTTCCTGGCCGGCGGGCTGCCTGAGCTGGCGCGGAATATCGAAATGCGTGCGGGCAAGGTGCGCCGCGGGAGGGCCTGAGGTGGCGTTGATTCCACGCTCATGACAGACGTCTTCCGGCCCGATACTCGGGCCGCCATGCCTTATCCCCGTCCGGGTGACGGATGCCGATAGCCTTCCCTTCCCGCCGCACTTTTAACAAAATCGCAAAAGTCTTTTAGCCTTCCGCCGGCTTATCTTTGCTGTGACCAATGTCATACTTTCGGCATCTTAACTGTTCCCGCGCTTCGGCAGCGGTAAACCGGAGTTGTTGCATGAAAGTGAATTATCCCTTGTTAGCCCTGGCGGTGGGGGCGTTCGGTATCGGCACCACCGAGTTTTCCCCCATGGGGTTGCTGCCAACCATCGCCAAAGGGGTGGACGTTTCCATTCCGATGGCCGGCATGTTGATCAGCGCCTACGCTGTTGGCGTGATGGTCGGCGCACCCTTGATGACGCTGCTGCTGTCGCACCGGGCGCGCAGAAGCGCGCTGATCTTCCTGATGGCGATCTTTACCCTCGGTAACGTGCTGTCGGCCCTCGCGCCGGATTACACCACCCTGATGCTGTCGCGCATCATCACCAGCCTGAACCACGGCGCTTTCTTTGGCCTCGGGTCGGTGGTGGCCGCCAGCGTGGTGCCGAAGGAGAAACAGGCCAGCGCCGTGGCGACCATGTTTATGGGCCTGACCATCGCCAATATCGGCGGGGTGCCGGCCGCGACCTGGCTGGGTGAAACCATCGGCTGGCGCATGTCGTTCCTGGCTACCGCAGGGTTAGGCGTGGTAGCCATGCTGGGGCTGTGGTTCTCGTTGCCGCAAGGCAGCGCCGGGGCGCGGCCCGATGTGAAACGCGAACTGTCGGTGCTGGTGCGGCCGCAGGTATTGACCGCGCTGCTGACCACCGTGCTGGGCGCGGGCGCGATGTTCACGCTCTATACCTATATCTCGCCGGTATTGCAGCACATCACTGAGGCGACGCCGTTGTTCGTGACGGTGATGCTGGTATTGATCGGCGTTGGTTTCTCCATCGGCAATTACCTCGGCGGCAAATTTGCTGACCGCTCCGAAAGCGCGACGCTGAAAGGCTTCCTGCTGTTGCTGGCGGCCATCATGCTGCTGATCCCGTTGCTGGCGCGCAGTGAAATCGGCGCGGCGGTCAGCATGGTGATTTGGGGGGCGGCGACCTTCGCCGTGGTGCCGCCGCTGCAGATGCGTGTGATGCGCGTCGCCAGCGAAGCACCGGGCCTGTCGTCTTCGGTCAATATCGGCGCTTTCAACCTGGGCAATGCGCTCGGTGCCGCCGCCGGCGGCGCGGTGGTCTCCGCCGGGCTGGGATACAGCTTCGTGCCGGTGATGGGGGCGATTATCGCCGGGCTGGCGCTGCTGTTGGTGCTGTTTACCAGCCGCCGAGCCGAAAAGGTGGCCTACGCCAACGGCTAAAAACGACAGCGTGCGGCGGGTTTTACCCGTCGCACGCCGTTAGCCGCATAAAACATAAACGCTTATCCACTCCCGCCCCCATTTATCTGTTCGGCATCTAGTCTTAGCCGCTATCATTACCCATGTATATGCATGGTGGCCGCTAGCACGGCACCTCTGGGATAATGAAAGACCTGCCTAAGGAAAGATCCACATGAGAAATATCTTCTTCTTCGATGCGATGCTGACGCCAAAAATCATCACCGCCGTTTACTGGCTGGCGCTGTTGGGCGTGTTGATCAGCGGTATTGGCATGATGTTTTACGGCGAGTTCTTCCGCGGACTGTTCGGCATCATCGTCGGCGGCGTGTTCGTGCGCGTGGCGTTCGAGATGATCATCATTGCGTTTAAAAATAACGAATATCTGCGCAAAATCGCCGAAAAACCGTAATTTCCCGCCAGGCGCCGGGTTCTGCCCGGCGTTGTTCTCTCCCCCTTGCCGCCTGCTACTCGAAACCGAGCAGGCTGAACGCATCGTCCTGCGGGTAGTAACCGAGCAAACGGCTGGTCTCTTCCAGCGATAAACGTTTGTAGCGGTTATTGGAAACCCCGTGCACCACCGCATATTGCACCTCTGCGACACGAATGCAGCGCTCCAGCAGATCGGCGGCGTCGCGATGGCTGAGAAACGCGCTCATGTCGCGGGCGCTGAGGCGATCGCCCGGGCTCAGGGCCGTGAAGTTGGCGATGCGCACCGACAGGGCGGAAAGCCCCTCCTGGTGGGCGAAATAGGCGGCGATGCCTTCGCCGAATGCCTTGCTGGCGCCGTACAGGTTTTTCGGTTTCGGCGCGTCATCCGGGCGGATTTGGTAATCGAGCGGATAACCTTCCACCGCCTGTGCGCTGCTGGCGAACACTACCCGGCGGCAGCCGGCATCTTTCGCCGCGCGGAAGATATTGAAGGTGCCGAGAATGTTGTTGTCCATCAACGAACTGCAAAAATCGGCGTCGGGAGCCGGATCGGCGGCCAGGTGCAATACGGTGTCGATGTTGGCGCAGGCTGCGCGGCAGGCGTCGAGATCGGCAATGTTGAAGCTGATGATCTCATCGCCTGGCAGCCGATCGCTCAGCAGGCTGATGTCGCGTTCCGCCAGGCGCAGCGCGTAGCGATCGCCCATGGCCTGACGAAACGCCGTGGCGACCCGGCCGCCGGCGCCGGTAATCAAAATCCGTCCTACATCAGTACGCAACACCATGATGATGGTCATCCCTACTCTCGATTAAGCGTTGACCAGTAATAATCCCCTGCGTGACTTTTGTCCAGTATTTATATTAGTTGCGCTGATGGTTTATGCCGGCAATGGGCACGTTTTACCGAGCGTCTCGACCAGGAAAGTCATCACTGCGCGCACGGCGGCGGTACGCGCCAAATCGGGATACGTCACCAGCCAAAGCTCGCGCGTTGGCGCGGCGCTCGCCGTGGGCAACGGCACCAGATCCGGATCGTTATCGGCGACAAACGTCGGCAAAACGGCGGCACCCAACCCTGAACGTGCCGCTTGTTGCAGTGAAAACAGATCGCTGGCCTGAAAGACCACCGGCCGCCCCTGTAACAGCTGCTGCAACCATTGTTGATGCGGCTGCTGTCGGTAGTGAGGGTCATAGGCGAGAAAGCGGCGCGCCGCGTCGGGCAGTGCGGCATGCTCAGGCGCGGCGTACAGCGCGTAGCGCATCATGCCGATACGCTGTGCCAGCAGCTCCGGCTGCTGTGGGCGCACCATGCGCACGGCGATGTCCGCTTCGCCGCGATCCAGCTCCGCGAGCGCGGATTCACCCGCCAGCGTCACGACGATTTGTGGGAAAGCCTGATTAAATTCGGCAATGCGCGGCGCGAGAATATGCGCGGCGATCGACGGCGGCGCGCTGATGCGCACGCTGGCCTGTGGCGTTGCGCCGGCGCTGCGCGCATGGCGGATAATGGCCTGGCTCTGCGCGTCGATCCCGGCCGCCAGTCCGGCGATGGCCAGCCCGTCCTGGGTCAGCGGGGTGCTGCGCGGGTGACGTACGATCAAACGCAGGCCGAGCGCCTGTTCCAGCGCTGCTACGCGCCGCCCGACGGTGGCGTGATCGCAGCCCAATTCCCGCGCCGCCGCCGACAGCGAACCGGTGCGCGCCAATGCCACGAAGTGTTTTAAATCCTGCCAGTCAAACATCGGTGAATTCCTGCACATTAACGATGCGGTTTTCAGGAATATTCACACGGATAGCGTCGTGATTCAATGTGCGAACACATCCTTTTAAATTGAATTATTCAATTAGGTTTTCTTATGAATTTGCAATTACAGCAACGCACGGCATTGGTCACGGGAGCCAGCGAAGGGATCGGTGCCGGCATGGTCAGGGTGCTGGCCGCTCAAGGGGTCACGGTAGTGGCCACTGCGCGACGCGGCGATCGGCTGCAGGCCTTGGCGGATGAGGTGGAACGGCAAGGCGCTGTGCGCCCGTGGGTCGCCGTTGCAGACGTTACCGACCCCGAAGCGTTAACCCAACTGGCGGCGCAGGCGCTGCGTCAGCTGGGGACCGTCGATATTCTGATCAACGCGGTCGGCGCATTTCACCCCACGGCGCTGGACGAAAGCGATCGCGGTTGGGAAGAGGCTTTCGCTTTGAACTTCACGCCGGCCCGGCGGTTGACTCAGGCGCTGTTGCCGGCCATGCAGGCACAGGGCTGGGGGAGGGTTATCAACATCAGCGGCTCGATGGAGCCGCGCAGCCTGAGCGCCGCCAGCGCCGCCAAGGGCGCGCTGCATCTGTGGGCCAAGGGGCTGGCCGGCGACGTGGCTGCGCAGGGGATTACCGTCAATACGTTACAGCCGGGGCGCATTAACAGCGAACAGATCCGCGAGCGCTTATACGCATCCGATGAAGCGCGCCAGGCGTTCATTGCGCAACATATCCCGATAGGCTACTTCGGCGAGCCGGAAGATATGGCCTATCTGGCGGCGTTTCTTTGTTCCCCGCTCGCGCGATATATCACCGGCGCAGTGATCCCGGTAGATGGCGGCATGCATTATTTCGCGCATTGAGGCCGTTTTGCCCCCACGATCACAGTTCGAGAATTTGCCGCCGCAAAGCCTTGCCCCGGCAAAATCCGCGGTGGTAACGTCATAACTCAACCGATTTAGGGTTGTTACTGCTGCGGCAGGCAAAACCTAAACCTCGCGTTTTTGTCCCTCGATGGGGCAGAGGCCGCGAGGTTTAGGTTTTTTTTTGCGCCGCATTTCGGCCCTGCGCCAGGCCAGCGCAGGGCGGGCTCGGCAGAACGTGAAGTCTAAGGATAACCGTATGAAATATGACACATTAGCCAGTGAGATTTTGGCCGGCGTCGGTGGCCGCGACAATGTGAAAAGTCTGGTGCACTGCGCCACTCGCCTGCGTTTCAAGCTGCGTGACGACAGCCATGCCAATGCCGAGGCGCTGAAGAAAAACCCCGGCGTTATCATGGTGGTGGAGAGCGGCGGCCAGTTCCAGGTGGTGGTGGGCAACCACGTCGCGGAGGTGTTCGATGCGGTCAACCGGGTCGGTGGGCTGACCGAAGGCGCGCCGAATGGCGGCGAGGCGGACGGCAAGAAGGATAACCTGCTCAGCCGCTTTATCGATCTGGTCTCCGGCATTTTCACCCCGTTGCTCGGGGTGATGGCCGCTTCGGGGATCCTGAAAGGGTTCCTGGCGCTGAGCCTGGCCTGCGGTTGGCTGCTGGAAAGCGGCGGCACCTTCAAAATGCTGTTCGCCGCCAGCGACGCGCTGTTCTACTTCTTCCCGATCATGCTCGGCTATACCGCCGGGAAAAAATTCGGCGGCAACCCGTTCGTCACCATGGCGATCGGCGGCGCGCTGACGCACCCGCTGATGATGGCGGCCTTCGAGGCGGCGCAGCAGCCGGGCGCGGTGCGCGAATACTTCTTCGGCATTCCGTTGACCTTCATCAACTACAGCTCGTCGGTGATTCCGATCATCTTTGCGGCCTGGGTGTCCTGCCGCCTGGAGCCGCTGTTCAACCGGGTGATCCACAGCGCGCTGCGCAATTTCATCACGCCGCTGCTGTGTCTGGCGATCACCGTGCCGCTGACCTTCCTGTTGATCGGCCCGGCGGCGACCTGGCTCAGCCATCTGCTGGCCAACGGTTATCAGAGCATTTACGCCTTCAACCCGATCATTGCCGGCGCCTTTATGGGCGCGATGTGGCAGGTGTGCGTGATCTTCGGCCTGCATTGGGGGCTGGTGCCGTTGATGATCAACAACCTGAGCGTGCTGGGGCGTGACACCATGGTGCCGCTGCTGCTGCCGGCGGTGATGGGGCAGGTCGGCGCCACGCTGGGCGTGATGCTGCGCACCCGTGACGCCAAGCTGCGGGCGCTGTCCGCGTCGGCGATCGGCGCCGGCATTTTCGGCATCACCGAGCCAGCGGTGTACGGCGTCACCTTGCCGAACAAGCGCCCGTTCATCTTCGGTTGCATCGGCGGCGCGCTGGGCGGCGCGGTGATCGGCTACTTCCATACTTCGGTTTACTCGTTTGGCCTGGTGAGCGTGTTCACCTTCGCGCAGATCATCCCCGGCGGCGGCATCGACGCCACGGTGTGGGGCGCGATCGGCGGCACCCTGCTGTCGTTCGTGTTCGCCGCGCTGGCCAGCTATCTGTTCGGCGTCGCGCCGGCGGAAGAGGCCGTCGCGCAGCCTGAAGCCGCTTCACCGCTCAACCGCAAACAGGCGATCCTCAGCCCGATCGCCGGCGATATCGTGCCGCTGGAGCAGGTGAACGACGCCACCTTCGCCAGCGGTCTGCTGGGGAAAGGCGTGGCGATTGCGCCGCAGCAGGGGCGCGTAGTGGCGCCGGTGAGCGGCAGCGTGGCGTCGCTGTTCAAAACCAAACACGCCATCGGTATCGAATCGGACGACGGTGCGGAGATTCTCATCCACGTCGGCATCGATACCGTGAAGCTCGACGGGGCGCATTTCACTGCCCACGTGCGGGAAGGCGAACGGATCGCCCCGGGCGATCTGCTGATCGAGTTCGACCAGGCGGCGATCCATGCCGCCGGCTATGACACCACCACGCCGATCATCATCAGCAACAGCGATGACTACGTGGACGTGTTGACCAGCGGCCTGTCTCCGGTGCAGGAACAGGCGCCGCTGCTGACTTTATTACGTTAATTGAGGAGCAAGCGATGAACGGCAAGTTTCCGCAACATTTTCTGTGGGGCGGCGCGGTAGCGGCGAACCAGGTAGAAGGCGCATATCAGGCCGACGGCAAGGGGCTGTCGACCTCCGATCTGCAGCCGCAGGGTATTTTCGGCGCCATCACGCCGCGCATGCCGGGCGACAGCGGCATCAAGGACGTGGCGATCGATTTCTATCATCGCTATCCGGAAGACATCGCGCTGTTCGCCGAAATGGGTTTCAAGTGCCTGCGCACCTCGATCGCCTGGACGCGCATTTTCCCGCAGGGCGATGAAGAGACCCCTAACGAGGCCGGGCTGGCGTTTTACGATCGGCTGTTCGACGAGATGGCGAAGTATGGCATCCAGCCGCTGATCACGCTGTCGCACTATGAGATGCCTTACGGCCTGGTGAAGAATTACGGCGGTTGGGGCGATCGCCGGACCATCGCTTTCTTCGAGCGCTATGCGCGCACCGTATTCGAACGCTATAAGCACAAGGTCAAACACTGGCTGACCTTCAATGAGATCAACATGTCGCTGCACGCGCCCTTCACCGGCGTCGGCTTGCCGCCGGAGAGCGACCGGAGCGCCATCTATCAGGCGATCCACCATCAGCTGGTGGCCAGCGCCAAAGCGGTGAAGGCCTGTCACGAGATCGTGCCGGAGGGCAAAATCGGCAACATGCTGTTGGGCGGCATCCTGTATCCGCTGAGCTGCAGGCCGGAAGATCTGCTGGAAACCCAGCGCCAAAACCGCGACTGGCTGTTCTTCGGCGACGTGCAGGCGCGCGGCTATTACCCGGCCTATATGCAGCGATTCTTCCGCGAAAACGGCATCCAGGTGGAGATCACCAACGAAGACCGGCAAACGCTGCGTGAAACCATCGATTTCATCTCGTTCAGCTACTACATGAGCGGCTGCGTAACCGCCGATCCGGAGCAGTACGAAACGGCGCGCGGCAACATTCTCGACATGGTGCCGAATCCGCACCTGGCCAGCTCGGAGTGGGGGTGGCAAATCGATCCGATCGGGCTGCGCTACCTGCTCAACGTGTTGTACGACCGCTATCAGAAGCCGTTGTTTATCGTTGAGAACGGGCTGGGCGCCAAAGACCGCGTCGAGGCCGACGGCAGCATCAACGACGATTACCGCATCAACTACCTGAATGATCATCTGGTGCAGGTGGCCGAGGCGATCGATGACGGCGTCGAGGTGATGGGCTATACCAGCTGGGGGCCGATCGATCTGGTCAGCGCCTCGAAGGCCGAAATGTCGAAGCGTTACGGCTTCATTCACGTCGACAGAGACGATGCCGGCAACGGTAGCCTCGAGCGTCGCCGCAAGAAGAGTTTCTACTGGTATCGCGATGTGATCCACAGCAACGGCGCCAGCCTGAAAGACCGACTCTAGCCCTTCAGCCCGGCGGCAAACGCCGGGCATTAACCTTTATTCGCTGCTGTTCATGATGGGAAATTCTCTCCCAGGGAATGCTGTTGCCCGCAGTCAGCCGTTATGCGGAGAAATATAATAATGATGAAAAGCTTATTACCTCGTTCTATGACTCTGGCGGCGCTGGCGCTGTGGTGCAGCCAGGCGCAGGCGGAAACGCTGCAGACCGGCAAGGACGTCGAAGCCCCCACCGCCAAATGGGAAGGGGTGGCGCTCGGTTTTGAACCGCCGCAGCCTGGGCTATTGGGGGATATGCTGGGGATCAGGCCGATCCTGGAGGATCACGGTTTCCACTATAATCTCGGTTACCTCAGCCAGCTGTCGTATAACGCCGGCGGCGGTTACAACCACGATAAGCAGGCGTCGTACATCGACCAATTTTCGCTGACCTTCAGCCAGGATCTGCAGGCGCTGACCGGCATTCCGGACGCGGCGATCGAAGGCAATATCGTCAACCGCAACCATGACAACAGCCTGACCCGCGATCGGCTGCAGGATCCGCGCGTCGGCCTGACCGATCTGTCGCAGGAGAGCTTTGGCGGGCAGTCGATTACCCGCCTGGGCTGGTTGACCTTCAGCCGTTCCTTCCTCGACAGCCGGTTGCAGTGGCGCATTGGCATGATGAACAAGGTGCAGGATTTCGATCAGATCATCCCCTGCGACTTCCAAACGCTGACGCTGTGCGGCGGCAAGTCCGCCAACTCGTTGACCTGGTACAACTGGAACGTGCATTACTGGGGCACCACGCTGCAGTACAAGCTGACCGACGGCCTGACGCTCAAGGGCGGCGTGATGGAACAGAACCCGAGCGCCCCCAGCCGCAGCCACGCCTGGAGTTGGTCCACCAAGGGCAGCAAAGGCTTTCTGTTGCCGATGGAGCTGGAGCTGAAAACCCACGCCGTCAACCAGCTGCCGGGGGTGTATAACCTGGGCGTGCTGTTCACCAACGCGCGCCAGAGCGATCTCTATGAAGGGGTATCCGGCGGGCCGGGCGCCAGCGATCCGCAGGGCTATCGCAGCCACGATCGCACCTGGTTCCTGTACACCGGTTTCAACCAGCAGGTGACGCGCCATGCGGATGATGCCAACCGCGGTCTGAGCGTGTTTTACAGCCTGGGGCTGGGGGATCAGCGCAGCAACTACCTGCACTGGTCCACCTCGACCGGCATCCGTTACCGCGGGCTGTTCGATGCGCGGCCGGACGACTGGCTGGGGCTGGGTGTCTCGGTAGTGAAGCTGAGCGATCGCTATAAAGACAATCAGCGCTATCTCAACCAACTCAACGGCGTCAGTGATTATCACGATCCGAACTACCGGCCGGTACCGGGCCATTCGGTGACGGCGGAGCTCTATTATCGGGTGAACGTCACGCCGTGGCTGCAGCTGCAGCCGGGCCTGCAGTATTGGCATCACCCGGCGGGCGTCAGCGAGACGCAGGACGCCTGGGTGACGGCGTTGAAAACGGTAGTGACCTTCTGATCAGGCCGCGTCGCTCTCGCGGTAGCGCCGGCGGGCATGATCGAACCAGCTGGCCGGCACGTTGTGCGGCGGCTGCTGCAGTCTGAGCAGCCCCTGTTCGACGATATGGCTGGCCTGGCGCCACAGCGTCGGGTCGCCTTCGGTCAGTACCTCCAGCAGGCGCTGCTTCTCGATCAGGTAGGTCTGGGCGAAGTGGCTGTCGTAGTCCAGCAGCGAGCGGGTGTTGTCGATCAGATCCGCCAGCTTGATGGTTTTGGCCTGTGGCGATGCGCTTGCGCTGTGGCGCCGATCGCGGTTTTTGCGCTCGAAGCGGTTGCCGTCCTCGGCGTGGCTGACATTGGTCAACATCCGCACCAGCTCCGCTACCTGCGGCCCAAAGTGGCTTTCGATATCGCCGAGGGTGGTGGGCGTGTCTTCCACCGTGTCATGCAGCCAGGCGGCCGCCAGCATCTCTTCGGTATGCGGCACGCTACGCACCAGTTCCATGACCGCCTGCGGGTGGACGATGTACGGATCGTCGGTGTATTTGCGGCGCTGATCGATGGCCGCATGCGCCTTGGTGGCGTAGCGGCGCGCGCGTTCTGCAAGCGTGTTCGTCATTTCCTTTCCCTCCGGGCTTCCTCTGCATGAAAAAAATGTAGCACACCTCACAAAAAATAGCTTGCGATTACATCGTGCGCTATCTATATTCACACACATGAAAAGCACCGATACCGAACAATTCAAGGCGAAGAATCTGCTGCAGCTCGATCAGCAGCTCTGTTTCGCGCTGTACTCCGCCAACCTGGCGCTGCACAAAGTTTACCGCAAGCTGTTGAATCAGCTCGAACTCACCTACCCGCAATACCTGGTGATGATGGTGCTGTGGGAACGCGATCGGGTGACGGTATCGGATATCGGCGAGCGGCTGTTCCTCGATTCCGCCACGCTGACGCCGCTGCTGAAACGGCTGGAAACCGCCGGTTTGCTGGTGCGCTATCGCGCCACCACCGATGAACGGCAGGTGATCATCGCGCTCACCGAAGCAGGCCGCGCGCTGCGCGAGCGGGCGCAATCGGTGCCCGAGGCGGTGATGTGCGCCACCGACTGCAGCCTGGACGAGATCGTTTCGCTTAAACAGCAGCTGGAAAAGCTGCGCGGCAGCCTGATCGATCAGATTTGACCCGTCGCCGCCGAACGCAAGAACGGCGCGGGTGGTCTACACTGGTTAATAAGTGTCAAAAATAAGTAGTGCGCGATTTAATCGCAAAAGATAAATATGTGACCGGTTTTCCCTCGTGGAAGCCGTAGTCATCTCGCCAACCAGCAAGAAGGAATGAACGATGTCTATTGAGAAAGTGGTTTACCGCGCTCACGCCACCGCAACCGGCGGCCGCGACGGCCGAGCGACCTCCTCCGACGGCGTGTTGGACGTGAAACTGGGCGTGCCGAAAGAGATGGGCGGCGCCGGCGGCGAAGTCACCAACCCCGAGCAGCTGTTTGCCGCCGGTTATTCCGCCTGCTTCCTCGGCGCGCTGAAGTTCGTCGCGGCGAAAGAAAAGGTTAAAATTCCGGCCGAAGCGAAGATCGACGGCACCGTCGGCATCGGTGAAATCCCGAACGGCTTCGGCATCGAAGTGCAGTTGGATATTTCGCTGCCGGGCATCGAACGCAGCGTGGCGGAAGATCTGGTGAAAAAGGCGCACGTGGTGTGCCCGTATTCCAACGCGACTCGCGGCAATATCGACGTCACTCTGAACGTTAAGTAAGATTTTCGCCGACACCTTGGAAAAAATGGAGGGTTTATCCCTCCATTTTCATGTCCGTCCCGCCTGAAAACAGTTCACGTAAATGGCAAAAAATGTCCGTTTTGTGAGAATTCTCTTGATTGTTGCCTGCCAAATCACGCTTATTGCCGGTTGGCTGAACCTGCAGCCGCATTGACTGTCTGAAAAACTCAGAACTGCTATCGCCCTCCGGAGCCACCGCACTACATGAACAAAATAAAATCGCTATCGCAGCAGAATTTATCGTTATTGTTAGCGATCTATATCGGCATCTTTTTAAACCTGTCCGTTTTTTATCGCCGTTTTGACTCGCTCGCGCACGGCATTCAGGGAATTAAGCTTATTTCGGCGGTGACGGAAGTGATCGCTATCGTTTTGTTCACTTTCTTTATCATGCGGTTGGTGTCGCTCGGCGGCCGTTTGTTTTATCGCATTGTCGCCTCGCTGCTGGTGCTGATTTCGGTTGCCGCCAGCTACTACATGACGTTTTTCAATGTGGTGATCGGCTACGGCATCGTGGTGTCGGTGATGACCACCGATATCGATCTGTCGAAAGAGGTGGTCGGCTTGCACTTCGTGCTGTGGATGATGGCGCTCAGCGCCTTGCCGCTGCTGCTGATCTGGAAAAACAGCCTGCGCCACACCCTGATAGAGCAGCTGAAAACCCCCGGCCACCGCATCAAGCCGCTGCTGGTCTTGCTGGCGGTGGTGGCATTGGTATGGCTGCCGCTGCGTATGCTGGACGATGAACAAAGCGTGCAGGAGAAGCTCGCCAACGTCGATCTGCCGAGCTACGGCGGCGTGGTGGCGCATTCGTACCTGCCGTCCAACTGGCTGTCGGCGCTGGGGCTGTTCGCCTATACCCGCTATGACGAAAGCCAGGATCAGAGCACGCTGTTCGATCCGGGCAAACATTTCACCTATGTACCGCCGGCCGACATCGACGATACCTATGTGGTGTTCATCATCGGCGAAACCACCCGCTGGGATCACATGGGCATGCTGGGCTACGAGCGCGATACCACGCCGCGGCTGTCGAAAGAGAAGAATCTGGTGGCGTTCCGCGGCGAGTCGTGCGACACCGCCACCAAACTGTCGCTGCGCTGCATGTTCGTGCGTGAAGGCGGCGCCGAGGACAACCCGCAGCGCACGCTGAAAGAGCAGAACGTGTTTGCGGTACTGAAAGAGCTGGGCTTCTCTTCCGAACTGTTCGCCATGCAGAGCGAGGTGTGGTTTTACAACAACACCGAGGTGAACAACTATTCGTTCCGCGAGATGATCGCGTCCGAGAAGCGCAACGACGGCAAGGCGGTCGACGATATGCTGCTGGTGGATGAAATGAAGGAATCGCTGGCGCGTTATCCGAAGGGCAAACACCTGGTGATCCTGCATACCAAAGGCTCGCACTACCTGTACTCGCAGCGTTATCCGCGCAGCTATGCGCGCTATCAGCCGGAGTGTATGGGGGTGGATGACTCCTGCACCAAGGCGCAGCTGATCAACGCCTTCGATAACACCGTGTTGTATACCGACAGCTTTATCAGCAACGTGATCGATCAGGTGCGCGACAAGAAGGCCATCGTGTTCTACGCCGCCGATCACGGCGAATCGATCGGCGAGAATACACACCTGCACGGCACGCCGCGCGAAATGGCACCGCCGGAGCAGTTCCGCGTGCCGATGATAGTGTGGGCGTCGGACAAGTACCTCGAGAATCCGCAGCACCTCAGCGCCTTTGAGCAGCTGCAGGCGCAGCAGCGCATCGGCAGAACGCACCGCCACGTCGAGCTGTTCGACACCATTCTCGGCTGTCTCGGCTACACCTCGCCGAACGGCGGCATCGTGGATAAAAACAACTGGTGCCATGTGCCGCAGCCGAAAGCGGCGCCCGCCCGCCTGTAATCCCCCTGCCGGGCGCCATGTGCGCCCGGCTATTTCACCTAATACATTCTCTTCATCAATTATTCCGGTGTGTGCATACGGTATACTTGCGCACTTTCCCTGCTAACCGGAGATTTCCATGACCCTGCGCGTGGCGTTTATCGACGATCATGACATTGTGCGTTCGGGCTTTGTGCAGCTGCTGTCGCTGGAGGCCGATATTCAGGTGGTGGGCGAATTCAGCAGCGCGGCGCAGGCGCGTGCCGGCCTGCCGGGGCTAGAGGCGGAAATCTGCATCTGCGATATTTCGATGCCGGACGGCAGCGGCTTGGATCTGCTGGCGGACATTCCTTCCGGCATTCGCGTGGTGATGCTGTCGATGCACGATAACCCGGCGCTGGTGGAAATGGCGCTGGAGCGCGGCGCCAGCGGCTTTCTCTCCAAGCGTTGCAAGCCGGAAGATCTGATCACCGCAGTGCGTACCGTCGCCGGCGGCGGCGTCTACCTGATGCCGGAAATCGCCCAGCAGCTGGCGCGGGTGAAGGTGGATCCGCTCACCCGCCGCGAGCGCGAGATCGCGCTGCTGTTGGCGCAGGGGCAGGAGGTGCGCGAGATTGCCGCCGCGCTGGGGCTGTCGCCGAAGACGGTGCATGTGCATCGCGCCAACCTGTTCGCCAAGCTGGGCATCAATAACAACGTCGAGCTGGCCAGACGGATGTTGAATCTGTGACGCAGCGCCTGATCACCCAGCTGGCGCTGTTTTTCATCTATGCCGCCAGCGCGTTTTGCCTGTGGGGCATCGGCACCGCACTGATCGATCCGCCCTGGCAGGCGCTGTTGCTGTTCCCGTTCGGCCTGCGCATGGGCATTCTGCTGCAGAGCCCTTACCGTTTCTGGCCGGGGATCCTGCTGGCTGACCTGCTGCTGATGGCGCTGCTGGCGGATCAGTTCGGCTATGGCCCGGCGCTGTGGGCATCGGTGGCGGTGCTGGTACTGACGGTGCTGCTCAGCCTGCTGGCCTCGCCGTGGTTGCTGCGCCATCAGCAGAGCGACAGTGAATGGCGTTGGCCGCTATTGCAGGGCGCGGTGGTGGCCGCTGCCGCTTTATTGCAGGCGCTGGTGTGGCAACTGGTGAGCGGCGAGGGCGCGCGCGCGCTGCTGCTCGGCCTGACCGGCGGTTTCACCATCGCGCCGACCTGCCTGCTGCTGTGGCACTATCTGGCGCGCCAAATCTGGGTGCCGCTGGAGCCGGGGCTGATCCACAAACCGGTGGAGTTGCGCCTGGGTCACCTGGCCAGCTATCTGCTGCTGTTTGCGTTCAGCATCTGGCTGCAACAGCAGGTTAACGCCGCCGAGCTGCGCCGTTTCGCGCCTTTCTGCCTGGCGATCCCAATCGTGTTCATGTCTTATCGCTACGGCTGGCAGGGGGCGCTGTTGGCGACGCTGCTCAACGGCGTGGCGCTGATGGTCAACGAGCCGCCGCAGCCGGAGTCGCACCGCGATCTGCTGTTGTCGTTGCTGGTCCAAAGCCTGACCGGGTTGCTGCTGGGGGCCGGCATTCAGCGCCAGCGCGAGCTGAATCAGCAACTGAGGCTGAGGCTGGAAGAGAATCGGCAGCTGGCGCGGGCGCTGGTGACGGCGGAGGAACAAACCCGGCGTGAGGTGGCGCGCGAGCTGCACGATGAAGTGGGACAGACCATTACCGTTATTCGCACTCAGGCCAGCATCGTCAAGCGCCTGGCGCCGGAGCCGGCGGTGATCGGCTGCGCCGACGCCATCGATACGTTGGCGCTGCGGGTCTACGACGGGGTGCACGATGTGCTGACCCAGCTGTGGCCGGCGGCGCTGAACAACCTGCCGCTGTCGGCGGCGGTGGCGGCGATGCTGCGGGAGTCGCTGCCGCAGGACGCGTCGCTGGTGAGTAGCATGCAGTGGCAGGTACCGGACGAACTGCTGGATGAAACGCTGAAAATCACGCTGTATCGGGTGTGCCAGGAAGGCGTGACCAATGTGTGCCGCCACGCCGGCGCCAGCCGCCTGGAGCTGGACGCGCGCCTGCAACCGCGCAAAGGCGCCGCGCCGCAGATCGTCCTAACCATCCGTGACAACGGCGTGGGTTTTGCTGCGGATAATCATCAGCCGGGATACGGCCTGCGCGGTATGCAGGAGCGTATCAGCGCCCTCGGCGGCAGCCTGCGGCTCACCTCTGAGCGGGGCGCCTGTTTGAGTGTGATCTTGCCCACAGTTTCGCCGGCGCAGGCGCAAAACTAGGAAAAACTCCTAGCCGCATCGGGAATCCGGCGTAAGCTCCGCGCGCGCGCGAGGAGCATCATAGCGGCACTTTATTCAATCCTCTGAGGTTCCACATGTGGTCTTTCCTTAAAAGCCGCCCGGACGCGCCGCAGGTCACCGATCAACGGCAGATCGACGCCAGCTACAAATACTGGCGCATCCAGCTGATGTGCACCATGTACATCGGCTACGCCGCGTTTTACTTCACGCGCAAAAGCTTCAACTTCATCATGCCGGCGATGCTGAGCGATCTGGGCCTGACGATGTCTGACGTCGGCATTCTCGGCACGCTGTTCTACATCACCTACGGCTGCTCGAAATTCATTTCCGGCATGATCAGCGATCGTTCCAACCCGCGTTACTTTATGGGCCTGGGCCTGATCATGACCGGGGTGCTGAATATCTTCTTCGGCCTCAGCTCGTCGTTGATGATGCTGGGCACGCTGTGGATCCTCAACGCCTTCTTCCAGGGCTGGGGCTGGCCGCCGTGCTCCAAAATCCTCACCAGCTGGTATTCGCGCTCCGAGCGCGGCAGCTGGTGGGCGATCTGGAACACGTCGCACAACGTCGGCGGCGCGCTGATCCCGCTGCTGGTGGGCTTTATCTCGCTGCACTTCAGCTGGCGTTACGGCATGATCATTCCCGGCATCATCGGCGTGGTGCTGGGCCTGCTGATGTGCTGGCGCCTGCGCGACAAGCCGACCAGCATGGGGCTGCCGAGCGTCGGCAAATGGCGCAACGACGCCATGGAGCTGGTGCAGGAGTCGGAAGGTCAGGGGCTGAGCAATCGCGAGATCATCAAGCGCTACGTGCTGACCAACAAGTACATCTGGCTGCTGGCGGTCTCTTACGTGCTGGTGTACATCGTGCGTACCGCGATCAACGACTGGGGCAACCTCTATCTGACGCAGGAAAAAGGCTATTCGCTGATGACCGCCAACTCGGCTATCTCGCTGTTTGAAGTGGGCGGCTTTATCGGTTCGCTGGTGGCCGGTTGGGGTTCCGACAAGCTGTTCCGCGGCAACCGCGGCCCGATGAACCTGATCTTCGCTATCGGTATCTTCCTGTCGGTAGCCGCGTTGTGGCTGATGCCAGGCGTCACCTACCTGCTGCAGGCCTGCTGCTTCTTCGCCATCGGCTTCTTCATCTTCGGCCCGCAGATGCTGATCGGCATGGCGGCGGCGGAGTGCTCGCACAAGGATGCGGCGGGCGCGGCGACCGGTTTCGTCGGCCTGTTCGCCTACCTGGGCGCGGCGCTGTCTGGCTATCCGATCGCGCGGGTGATGGAAATCTGGCATTGGAACGGCTTCTTCGTGGTGATTTCCATCGCCGCCTGCCTGTCGGCGCTGTTCCTGCTGCCGTTCCTGCGTGCGCAGACGCCGGCGCTGAAAACCGCCAAAGCCTGAGCATCCTGCGCTGCGCAACCCCCGGCGCAGCGCATTATGGCGCTTTTATCACCACTTGAAATACGGGGGAAAAAAAGTGATTGACGCCTATAACCGCCAGCAGTAAGATGCGCCCCGCATCGGCGAGTAGCGCAGCTTGGTAGCGCAACTGGTTTGGGACCAGTGGGTCGGAGGTTCGAATCCTCTCTCGCCGACCACCATTCGAAAAACCTGCTTTTTAAAGCAGGTTTTTTTTCGCCTGCAGTTTATGAGGATGAGTACCTCCGCAGGAGGTTCGAGCCTCGCGAAGCGAGACAACGTTGCTTCAGCAACGGCCCGCAGGGCGCGCATCAAGGATGCGCGTAATCCTCTCTCGCCGACCACCCTTCGAAAAACCTGCTTTTTAAAGCAGGTTTTTTTTCGCCTGTCGTTTATGAGTGTCCTCCCTTCGTGGGCACTTACGGCTTCATTTTGGCAATGAACAGCATGGCGAGTTAATTCACTACCCCTGTGAAATATATTTATCCTTTGCAATTAATTAATTCACGATTCTTATTCCAATTAGGTTCTTTTTTCTATATTAAAATAAATTCACGTTTGCTGAATAAAACCCAGTTGATAGCGCTCTTGTTTTCACGCCTTTTTTATTTATAGTCTGAATGTACGCGGTGGGAATGATTATTTCGCCACGTGGAAGGACGCTGTTGCTATTTATTGATTTTAATCTTCGTGGATTATTGCGGAATTTTTTCGCTTCGGCAATGCATCGCGACGATTAACTCTTTTATGTTTATCCTCTCGGAATAAAGGAATCAGTTATGCGCAAATTTAATAAACCGCTGTTGGCGCTGTTGATCGGCAGCACGCTGTGTTCCGCGGCGCAGGCCGCCGCGCCGGGCAAGCCGACCATCGCCTGGGGTAACACCAAGTTCGCCATCGTCGAAGTCGATCAGGCGGCCACCGCTTATAATAATCTGGTGAAGGTAAAAAATGCCGCCGACGTTTCGGTCTCCTGGAATTTATGGAATGGCGACGCGGGCACGACGGCCAAGATTTTATTAAATGGCAAAGAGGCGTGGAGCGGCCCTTCAACCGGTTCTTCCGGTACGGCAAATTTTAAAGTCAATAAAGGCGGCCGTTATCAAATGCAGGTGGCACTGTGCAATGCCGACGGCTGCACCGCCAGCGACGCCACCGAAATTGTGGTGGCCGACACCGACGGCAGTCATTTGGCACCGTTGAAAGAGCCGCTGTTGGAAAAGAATAAACCTTATAAACAGAACTCCGGCAAAGTGGTCGGTTCTTATTTCGTCGAGTGGGGCGTTTACGGGCGCAATTTCACCGTCGACAAGATCCCGGCGCAGAACTTGACCCACCTGCTGTACGGCTTTATCCCGATCTGCGGCGGCAACGGCATCAACGACAGCCTGAAAGAGATTGAAGGCAGCTTCCAGGCGCTGCAGCGCTCCTGCCAGGGGCGTGAGGACTTCAAAGTCTCGATCCACGATCCGTTCGCCGCGCTGCAAAAAGCGCAGAAGGGCGTCACCGCCTGGGATGACCCCTACAAGGGCAACTTCGGCCAACTGATGGCGCTGAAGCAGGCGCGTCCCGATCTGAAAATCCTGCCGTCGATCGGCGGCTGGACGCTGTCTGACCCGTTCTTCTTCATGGGCGACAAGGTGAAGCGCGATCGTTTCGTCGGCTCGGTGAAAGAGTTCCTGCAGACCTGGAAGTTCTTCGACGGCGTGGATATCGACTGGGAATTCCCCGGCGGCAAAGGCGCCAACCCGAACCTGGGCAGCCCGCAGGACGGGGAAACCTATGTGCTGCTGATGAAAGAGCTGCGGGCGATGCTGGATCAGCTGTCGGCGGAAACCGGCCGCAAGTATGAGCTGACCTCCGCTATCAGCGCTGGCAAGGACAAGATCGACAAGGTGGCGTACAACGTCGCGCAGAACTCGATGGATCACATTTTCCTGATGAGCTACGACTTCTACGGCGCCTTCGATCTGAAGAACCTGGGGCATCAGACCGCGCTGAATGCGCCGGCCTGGAAGCCGGACACCGCTTACACCACGGTGAACGGCGTCAATGCGCTGCTGGCGCAGGGCGTCACGCCGGGCAAGATCGTGGTCGGCACCGCCATGTATGGCCGCGGCTGGACCGGGGTGAACGGCTACCAGAACAATATTCCGTTCACCGGCACCGCCACCGGGCCGGTCAAAGGCACCTGGGAGAACGGCATCGTGGATTATCGCCAAATCGCCAGCCAGTTCATGAGCGGCGAGTGGCAGTACACCTACGACGCTACGGCGGAAGCGCCATACGTGTTCAAACCTTCCACCGGCGATCTGATCACCTTCGACGATGCCCGCTCGGTGCAGGCCAAAGGTAAGTACGTGCTGGATAAGCAGTTGGGCGGCCTATTCTCCTGGGAGATCGACGCGGATAACGGCGATATTCTCAACAGCATGAACGCCAGCCTGGGCAACAGCGCCGGCGTTCAATAATCGGTTGCAGTGCGTTGCCGGGGGATATCCTTTCGCCCCCGGCTTTTTCGCCGCCGAAAGTTTTTTTACGCCGCACAGATTGTGGCTTTGCCCCGAGCAAAACGCGGTCATCGGACTCACCCTTTTGGGTAATCCTTCAGCATTTCCTTCTGTCTTTAACGGCGATCACAAAAATAACCGTTCAGATATTCATCATTCAGCAACAAAGTTTTGGCGTTTTTTAACGGAGTTAAAAACCAGTAAGTTTGTGGGGGTCAGACCAATGCGCTAAAAATGACCGCTTAGCATAAATTTTCATGCTGGAACTGTTAACAAAAGGTTTTTTTTATGTTTGTTTGCTGTTTCTCACAGTCTGCGTAAATCCCCACTGGTTATATTGACGACACCCCAAACAGTTGGCAACTTGATAGCCTCAGGGATAAGAGCGAGAGTTGTTTGAGTGAATTCCACGCGCTCAGACGTCCCCGCCGCGATGCGTTCCATCCGGCATTCTCTCCTCTTATACCTTCTGCCTTCGGGCACCGACCGCACAGGCCACGCAATAAAAAATACAGGTCTGGCGGCAATTACACACATCACATCACACAATGGAGCACTAACGATGACACGTTCCTTGGGTAAATCGGGGGTTCTGAAATTCGGCATTGGGCTGATCGCGCTGACCGTGGCGGCCAGCGTACAGGCCAAGACGTTGGTTTACTGTTCTGAAGGTTCCCCGGAAGGGTTCAACCCGCAGCTGTTCACCTCCGGCACCACCTACGACGCCAGCTCGGTACCGATCTACAACCGTCTGGTCGAATTCAAAATCGGCACCACCGAACTGCAGCCAGGTCTGGCGGAGAAGTGGGACGTCAGCGAAGACGGCAAAACCTACACCTTCCACCTGCGCAAAGGCGTGAAGTGGCAGAGCAGCAAAGATTTCAAGCCGACGCGCGATTTCAACGCCGACGACGTGGTGTTCTCCTTTGAGCGCCAGTTGGATGCCAACAACGCCTATCACAAGGTGTCCGGCGGCAGTTACGAATACTTCGAAGGCATGGACATGCCTAAGCTGATCGCCAAGATCGAAAAAGTCGACGACAACACCGTGCGCTTCGTGCTGAACCGCCCGGAGGCGCCGTTCCTGGCTGACCTGGGCATGGACTTCGCGTCCATCCTGTCCGCCGAATATGCTGACGTGATGATGAAAGCCGGCACGCCGGAGAAAGTCGACCTGAATCCGATCGGCACCGGCCCATTCCAGCTGCTGCAATACCAGAAAGACTCCAAGATCCTGTACAAGGCGTTCGACGGTTTCTGGGGCACCAAGCCGAAGATCGATCGCCTGGTGTTCTCCATCACGCCTGACGCCTCCGTGCGTTACGCCAAACTGCAGAAAAACGAATGCCAGGTGATGCCGTATCCGAACCCGGCCGATATCGCCCGCATGAAGCAGGACAAGTCCATCAACCTGATGGAACAGCCGGGCTTGAACGTGGGCTATCTGTCGTTCAACGTCGAGAAAAAGCCGCTGGATAACCTGAAGGTACGTCAGGCGTTGACCATGGCGGTCAACAAGCAGGCGATCATCGATGCGGTCTATCAGGGCGCGGGCCAGGCGGCCAAGAACCTGATCCCGCCGACCATGTGGGGCTATAACGACGCGGTGCAGGATTACGCTTACGATCCGGCCAAGGCGAAAGAGCTGCTGAAAGAAGCGGGCATGGCCGACGGTTTCAGCATCGATCTGTGGGCGATGCCGGTACAGCGTCCTTACAACCCGAACGCGCGCCGCATGGCGGAAATGATCCAGGCCGACTGGGCCAAGATCGGCGTGAAAGCCAAAATCGTGACCTATGAGTGGGGTGAATACCTCAAGCGCGCCAAAGCGGGCGAGCACCAGACGGTGATGATGGGCTGGACCGGCGACAACGGGGATCCGGACAACTTCTTCGCCACGCTGTTCAGCTGCGCGGCGGCGAAAGACGGCTCCAACTACTCCCGCTGGTGCTACAAGCCGTTTGAAGATCTGATTCAACCGGCGCGCGCCGAATCCAACCACGACAAGCGTATCGAACTGTACAAACAGGCGCAGGTGGTGATGCACGATCAGGCTCCGGCGCTGATTGTCGCACACTCCACCGTGTATGAGCCTGTGCGTAAGGAAGTGAAAGGCTACGTCGTGGATCCGCTCGGTAAGCATCACTTCGAGAATGTCTCTGTAGACTGATTTCGACCGCTTTACCGGAGACGCACGAATGGACTTGCAGGGGCGCAACAGGTTTGCGCCTCTGCTGACCAGTCTCCGGCGTATGGCCGTCGAATCGTTCAAAGGCATGTGAGCGTTAATAAGCCTGGCGGACGATGAGCTGCCGGGCATTGATACAGAGAGTTCGGGATATGTTGCAGTTCATACTCCGACGTTTGGGGTTAGTTATCCCAACGTTTATCGGCATTACGTTGCTGACTTTTGCATTCGTCCATATGATCCCCGGCGACCCGGTGACCATCATGGCCGGGGAACGCGGTATCTCCGCCGAGCGCCACGCGCAGCTGATGGCGGAAATGGGGCTGGACAAGCCGCTTTATCAACAATATTTCTCCTACGTGTCCAACGTGCTGCACGGCGATTTGGGCACCTCACTCAAAAGCCGCATCTCCGTCTGGAGCGAGTTCGTTCCGCGCTTCCAGGCTACGCTGGAGCTGGGTTTCTGCGCGATGCTGTTCGCGGTGCTGGTGGGCATCCCGGTCGGGGTGCTGGCGGCGGTCAAACGCGGCTCGGTCTTCGATCACACCGCGGTGGGCATCTCGCTGACCGGCTATTCGATGCCAATTTTCTGGTGGGGCATGATGCTGATCATGCTGGTGTCGGTGCAGCTTAACCTGACGCCGGTATCGGGGCGCATCAGCGACACGGTATTCCTCGACGACAGCCATCCGCTGACCGGCTTCATGCTGATAGACACCCTGATCTGGGGCGAGCCGGGCGACTTTATCGATGCCGTGATGCATATGATCCTGCCGGCCATTGTGCTGGGCACTATCCCGCTGGCGGTGATCGTGCGCATGACCCGCTCCTCGATGCTGGAAGTGCTGGGCGAAGACTATATCCGCACCGCGCGCGCCAAGGGCGTGAGCCGCATGCGGGTGATCGTCGTTCACGCGCTGCGCAACGCGCTGCTGCCGGTGGTGACGGTGATCGGGCTGCAGGTCGGCACCATGCTGGCCGGCGCCATTCTGACTGAAACCATCTTCTCCTGGCCGGGGCTCGGCCGCTGGCTGATCGACGCGCTGCAGCGCCGCGATTACCCGGTGGTGCAGGGCGGGGTGTTGCTGGTCGCCTGTATGATCATTCTGGTTAACCTGCTGGTAGACGTGCTCTACGGCGTGGTCAACCCGCGTATTCGCCACAAGAAATAAGGGGCGCTCTCATGTCTCAAGTCACTGAGTCTGCAGTTAAAGGTGCGCCGAAGCCGATGACCCCGTTCCAGGAGTTCTGGCACTATTTCAAGCGCAATAAAGGGGCCGTGGTCGGCCTGGTGTATATCGTTCTGATGCTGGTGATCGCGCTCGGTGCCGGGGTGCTGGCGCCGCATGCGCCGGCGGACCAGTTCCGCGACGCGCTGCTCAAGCCGCCGGTGTGGCAAGAGGGCGGCAGCTGGCAATACATTCTCGGCACTGACGACGTCGGCCGCGACGTGCTGTCGCGCCTGATGTACGGCGCGCGCCTGTCGCTGCTGGTCGGCTGTCTGGTGGTGGTGCTGTCGCTGATCATGGGCGTGGTGCTCGGCCTGCTGGCCGGTTACTTCGGCGGCGCGGTGGACGCGGTGATCATGCGCGTCGTCGACATCATGCTGGCCCTGCCGAGCCTGCTGCTGGCGCTGGTGCTGGTGGCGGTCTTCGGGCCGTCGATCGTCAACGCCTCGCTGGCGCTCACCTTCGTCGCCCTGCCGCACTATGTGCGTCTGACGCGCGCGGCGGTGCTGGCGGAAGTGAACCGCGATTACGTCACCGCCTCGCGGGTGGCGGGCGCCGGCGCGCTGCGCCAGATGTTCGTCAATATTCTGCCTAACTGCCTGGCGCCTTTGATCGTTCAGGCTTCTCTCGGTTTCTCGAACGCCATTCTGGACATGGCCGCTCTCGGCTTCCTGGGCATGGGCGCGCAACCGCCGACGCCGGAGTGGGGCACCATGCTCTCCGACGTGCTGCAGTTCGCGCAAAGCGCCTGGTGGGTCGTGACCTTCCCCGGTCTGGCGATCCTGCTGACGGTTCTGGCATTTAACCTGATGGGGGACGGCTTGCGTGATGCTCTCGACCCCAAACTCAAGCAGTAACAGAGGACGAGAGAGATGGCGTTATTGAATGTAGACAAGCTTTCGGTGCACTTCGGTGACGAAGGCACCCCGTTCCGCGCAGTGGACCGCATCAGTTACAGCGTGGATCAAGGCCAGGTGGTCGGCATCGTCGGTGAATCCGGCTCCGGCAAATCCGTCAGCTCGCTGGCGATCATGGGCCTGATCGATTTTCCCGGCAAGGTGATGGCCGACAAGCTGGAGTTCAACGGCCAGGATTTGCGCAAGATCTCCGAAAAAGAGCGCCGCCAGCTGGTGGGCTCCGAAGTGGCGATGATCTTCCAGGATCCGATGACCAGCCTGAACCCGTGCTACACCGTCGGCTATCAAATCATGGAAGCGCTGAAGGTGCATCAGGGCGGCAACCGCCGCACCCGTCGCCAGCGCGCCATCGACCTGCTGACGCAGGTGGGTATCCCCGATCCGGCCTCGCGGCTGGACGTGTACCCGCACCAACTTTCCGGCGGTATGAGCCAGCGCGTGATGATCGCCATGGCCATCGCCTGTCGGCCGAAGCTGCTGATCGCCGATGAGCCGACGACCGCGCTCGACGTGACCATCCAGGCGCAGATCATCGAACTGCTGCTGGATCTGCAACAACGCGAGAATATGGCGCTGGTGCTGATCACCCACGATCTGGCGCTGGTGGCGGAAGCAGCGCATCACATCATCGTGATGTACGCCGGCCAGGTGGTGGAATCCGGCAAGGCGGCGGAGATTTTCCGTGCTCCGCGTCACCCTTATACCCAGGCGCTGCTGCGCGCGCTGCCGGAGTTCGCCGCCGACAAGGCGCGGCTGGCTTCGCTGCCGGGCGTGGTGCCGGGCAAATACGATCGCCCGACCGGCTGCCTGCTCAACCCGCGCTGTCCCTACGCCAACGAGCGCTGCCGTAACGAGGAGCCGGAACTGCGCAGCATTCCCGGCCGTCAGGTTAAATGTCACACACCGCTGGATGATGCGGGGAGGCCGACCGTATGAGCCAGAATCAACCTTTACTGCAGGCGATCGACCTGAAGAAGCATTACCCGGTGAAAAAGGGCCTGTTCGCGCCGGAGCGGCTGGTCAAGGCGCTGGATGGCGTCTCCTTCACCCTGGAGCGCGGCAAAACGCTGGCGGTGGTCGGCGAGTCGGGCTGCGGCAAATCGACGCTCGGCCGCCTGCTGACGATGATCGAAGTGCCGACCGGCGGCGAGCTGTATTACCAGGGGCAGGATCTGCTGAAGCCGGACGTTTCCGCCGAGAAGCTGCGCCGCCAGAAGATCCAAATCGTGTTCCAGAATCCTTACGGATCGCTCAACCCGCGCAAGAAGGTCGGGCAGATCCTCGAGGAGCCGCTGTTGATCAACACGCCCCTCAGCGCCGCCGAGCGGCGGGAAAAAGCGCTGGAGATGATGGCGAAGGTCGGCCTGAAAACCGAGCATTATGACCGTTACCCGCACATGTTTTCCGGTGGCCAGCGTCAGCGTATCGCCATCGCCCGCGGGCTGATGCTGAACCCGGACGTGGTGATCGCCGATGAGCCGGTGTCGGCGCTGGACGTGTCGGTGCGCGCTCAGGTGCTGAACCTGATGATGGATCTGCAGCAGGAGCTGGGGCTGTCCTATGTGTTTATTTCGCACGATCTGTCGGTGGTGGAACACATCGCCGACGAGGTGATGGTGATGTACCTCGGCCGCTGCGTGGAAAAGGGCAGTAAAGAGGCGATCTTCAACAACCCGCGCCATCCGTACACCCAGGCGTTGCTGTCGGCGACGCCGCGGTTGAATCCGGATATGCGCCGCGAGCGCATCAAGCTGACCGGCGAACTGCCCAGTCCGATGAACCCGCCGCCGGGCTGTGCGTTCAACGCCCGCTGCCGCCGCGCCTTTGGCACCTGCGTGCAGCTGCAGCCCCAGCTCAAACAGTACGGTGAGCAGATGGTAGCCTGTTTTGCGGTCGATCAGGACGAACATCCGGGAACGTAAGGCGCTCGAGGTCACTGCGTAAACCCACGCCGGCATAACGCCGGCGTTTTTTATTATTCAATCAACGGGTTAATCATTAAACTATCTTCATTACCCGCGATTTAACGACTTTCTTGCTGTAAGTCGGGCGATCGTTATTTTTTTTAAGAATCTTCGCATGGCAATAATTATCGGATAATAGAATTTAACGGTTTGTTGTTAATAACATTTTGTCGGTCGATCGGCTTAACTATTTTTATTATAAAAACCAAATAAAAAAGCACGCCGCCGGCGTGCTTTGAGTTGCTGAGGCCGTACTTATTGCGGATAGGGCACCCAGTCGCCGCCGTTCAGGCGAATGTAGGGCTTGCCCTGATACTGCATCACGATGGCGTTGTCGTTTTCGGAGATGACCGGGGTCTGCGGCAGCCCCTGCGTCAGCGCCTGCCAGTCGACGCTGGATTCGCTGAAGACTTTGCCGTCCACCAGGCGCGACACCAGTTCAGACAGCGCCAGATAGCTGCTCGGCGTTTTGATCTGCAGCGGGCTGCCCTGATGCGGCGCCTTCATGCCCACCAGTTTGATGCCGACCGGCGTATGGGTGATGTTCGGGCTGGGAATGTCGCGCAGGCCGGACATCTGCATCTTGTCGCCCACCAACGCCGCGCCGTGTTCAGGCACGATCACCACCACCACTTTGCGGCCGGATTTCTCCAGCTGGTCGAGGAAGGTGTTCAGCTGATCGAACAGCTTCTGCGCGCGCGGCTGGTAGTCGGCGCTCTTGTTGGAGCCGACAAAGCGGTTGCCGTCGTGCAGCGGAATGATGTTGAAGAAGGTGGCGGTGCGGCCGTCGCCGCCTTTTTGCTGCTGATCCAGCCAGCGGCTCAGCAATTCGAGATCGTTATAAATCGGCTCGCCGTCGAACGATGTCAGCTCGTTGCCGATGCCGGCCTGCGACATCAGCGGCGCCTGCATGTCGCCCTGTTCGCGCAGCTCTTTCAGGAAGTTGCCGAATACCCCGGAGTGATCGAGCATCAGCTGTTCCTTGAAGCCGAGCTTCGCCAGATTGTCGAACAGGTAACACTGCTGGTTCACCGGCTGATACAGATCGTGATGCGAAAGCTGCCCGCAGCTGGCGCGCAGCAAGCGGATGGCTGCCGGGCCGCTGTAGGCAGTAGCCGAGTTGAAACTGTCGAACATGATGTCCATTTTCGACCACAGCGGATGATTCTGCAGATTGACTGCCTCCATATCGGCCCAGGCCAGCGAACAGATGTTGATCACCAGCAGATCGAACGGCTGGGCGTCGGCGGGCAAGGTGGCCGGAAACGCGGTGGCGCGGCCTTTTTCCCGCTCGTAGAACTGATTGAGGTAGGCCGTCAGGTTGGCGCTGGTCGGCGGCAGGCTGTCTGCCGGCGCGGCGTCCCCGGCCGCCGGCGCAGAGGTGGCCGGTGCATTGGCTCCGCCGCTTGAGGCCGTGGAGGTGGCGGGCAGCAGTGAGACCGCCGGCCCGGCGATGTTGACGATATTGAGCCACACCAGCGCCGCTACGGTGAACACCGTGACGCGCACCCACTGGGCAACGAACAGGTAGGCGATAAGCAGCACGAAGGCGGCGCCGACCATCTGCCAGTTGATGAAGCGGTTGACCAGCTCCAGCAGATACTGGGCGCTGAAGCCGGTCAGCTGCGAGCCCTGGCTGAGAATGCTGTTGATGCCCGGCAGCCAGGTGTCGTGATAGAACAGCGCGATGCCGATCGGGATGGCAAGGTAATGGCGCCAGCGGTGCAGGCGTTGCGAGGGGATCGGCATCAGCAGAAACGCCATGAACACCAGGTTTGGCAGCGCATGGAAGTTCAGATAGCCGAACCACAGCAGGGCGAATTTGGCCAGAAAGTAGAGGTTCCAGCCGCCCAGCCCGCGCCAGTAGCGCCACAGTGCGTTATCGGATTGCGTATTCGAGTTTGAATTCATGGCTGCTTCTTATCACGTTTAATCTGAGATGAGGCGCCTGTGCGCACCCACAAACCGGCGGATTTCAAATAGCGCGGCGATAACAACAGGTTTTGCCAGTATTGGCGCAAATGTGGAAAACGCCGATGAAAGGCGTAGCCCAGCGGAATGAAGATCAGCGCGCACAGCAGGATCAGTTGCACGATGTCGTTAAGGTTCAGCATGCTTTTCCTCCTGCGGGCCGAGCGGCAGCGTGAAGGCGACCGGCTGGCGCCGTTCTGTGGGCTCTGCGCTGGCCGCCACGTTCGGACGCGGCGCGGCACCGGCGGCGCCGGTGGCCGAGATCTGCCAGCGCCCCTGGGCCATGCGTTTGATTTCCGAAATGATATCGACATCCTGGTGCCACACCACCCGATTACTGAAGGCCTCATCCACCGGCAGGCGGAAGATGAATTTCAGCGCGGTATCCAGATCGTTGATGCGGCAGGTGGAGAGGAACAGCACCAGTCGCCCCTGCACCACGGTCATCACGTCGCCGAAACGCCGCAGGTGGCACAGGGTCATCGCCTGTTCGGCGCGCAGGCCGGTGGCCGGGCGCAGCGCCACCATCACGCCCTTGCCGTCTTCGGGCAGCAGCGTGTTGCCCATCAGCGAGAGCACCGCCTGGCTGAACGCTTCCGGCCGCATGTAGCCTTTCAGCTGCAGCGGGCGCAAACCGGCCAGCAGCGCATCGATGTCGGCGGGCACATGGCGTGAGAAACGCTGCCCCTGGATGCCCTCAAGCATGGTCAGAAAACGCGACAGCGGCGCGACGTGCGGCACGATCAGGTTGGCGCCGCAGGCCAGCAGCAGCCGTTCGTCGCTGTAACGCAGGCTGGCGCTCATTTCGCGCACCGCGATTTTCATCCCGTTGCCGCGGCTGCGGCGCAGGGTGTGGATCTGGTGCGCCAGGTGATCGATTTGGTCGCTTTGGTACAGGGCGAAAATCAAGGTCGCCGAGAGTCTCAGCATGCCGTGCTGCGCCAGCTCGTCGTTGCTCTCCAGCAGTTGCCAGTTGGCGGACAGCGGCGGCGCGCCTTCCAGAATGCTGCGTTCGGCCAGATACAGGCCTTCGTCGCTGCGCAGGGTGGTGGGGGAGGGCTGGCTATTTTCATCCTCGCCCTGCCAGCCGCCCTCCGCGGCGTACAGCGTCAGCAGCTGATTGGCGTTGATGCCGTTTTCGGTGCTCCACCAGTTCACCAGGTATTGCGCGCTGTCCTGCTGCCATTGCAGGCTGGACAGGCCGTTCAGAATGCGGTGCTGCGCGCTGAGCTGGCCCTTGAGCTTATTGATACCGCCGCCGTGGCTGAGGATCAGCAACGTGCATTCCTGACGCCGCAGCCAGGCGGCGAGCGCGCGCGTCCACTCGCGCAGTTCTTCGGTGGTGAAGGTTTGCCACAGGCTGGCATGGGCCAGCAGGATCAGTAAGCGATTTTGCGGCCGCAGGGCGCGCATCAAATCGTCGCTCAACTGCGTCAGCGCGGCTTTTTTCTCCGGCAATTGATACAGCGGCAGCTTCTGCAGGGCAGGCGACGCCAGCTCGGCCAATAGGCGATCGGGTTTGTCGCCGCTGCAGATCAGGGCGACTTTGTGGGTGGCCGGTTGGGCGGCGATGGCCTGACGACACAGCAACGCGGCGTCGCTTTGCCGATCGATATTCACCCAATAAAGGCCGGGGGCCTGCATCACCGACAGCTCTTCCCAAATCTGCCGAATGCCTAGAGAAAAAGAGTGCGCCATAGGATGTGTTCTACTTTCGTTGAAAGCCGACTAAAGGCGTTTATATTTAAAGATAGCCATTTTTACTCTGGCAATAACAAATCTCCGACGCTCTGCAACAATATTTGTTGAGAATCATCTTATTGCCTATCTCTTTTTGTATCGTTGCTATAGTTAATTAACATAGCCTATTTTCGCAAAGGCGGAAGAATGAATAACGCACCCACCCATTTTCGTGCAGCGGCGCCTGGGGAGAGCCAGGATGACCTGCAGGCGCTCAGCCAGGCTTTTTCATTGCCGAAATTAAGCTATGTCGATATTTCACGGCAGGAGCGGTTAACGCAAATGATGACGCGTTGGCCTCTGTTGGCCGAATTGGCGCAGACCACGGGGAGCCACTGATCTATGCCGGTGATCGCGCTGCAAGGGTTGCGGGGTGGAATGGGGACGACGTCGGTCACGGCGGCGCTCGCCTGGGCGTTGCAGCAGTTGGGCGAATCGGTGCTGGCGATCGATTTCACGCCGGATAATCTGCTGCGTCTGCATTTCAACACGCCGTTCGAGCTGACGCGCGGCTGGGCCCGCGCAGAACATGACGGCGGCGGCTGGCGGGAAGGCGCGCTGCGTTATTGCGAAAACCTCGACTTTTTACCGTTTGGCCGCCTGAATGCGGCGGAACGGCTGGAAGTGCAACGTCAATGTCAGCAGCAGCCCGAGCGCTGGCGCGACAATGTGCGCCAACTGATCGCCGGCGAGCCGCAGCGCTGGATCCTGCTGGATGTTCCGGTCGGGGACGGCGCGCTGGCGCAACAGGCGCTGCAGCTTGCCGACAGCGTGTTCGTGCTGTTGAATCCCGACGCCAACTGTCAGGTTAGGCTCCATCAGCAGACGCTGCCGAACGATTGTCGTTTCCTGGTCAATCACTACTCCTCCGCCAGCCAGCTGCAGCAGGATCTGCATCAGCTGTGGCTGCAAACCCTGGGCGGTCTGCTGCCTGTGGTGATCCATCGCGATGAAGCGTTGGCGGAAGCGATGGCGGTCAAGCAGCCGTTGGGCGAGTACCGCCCCGAAAGCCTGGCGGCGGATGAAGTGCTGACGCTGGCCAACTGGTGTCTGATCAATCTTAAACCGGGCGTTGCGCCATGAGTCGGGTGCTGAGCCTGCTGCTGGTGCCGCCGGTGCGTCAGGCGGTGCAGGCGCGCTATCGCGGCTATCGCCGCAGCGGCGCGTCGGCGCTGACCGCCTTTTTCGCCACGCTGCTGGTGGCGTTGGGGTGGCTGCTGCTGCGCTTCGAGTCGCCGGCCTGGCAACGCGTGCGCGCCGGCCGCGCTTATTGGTTCCCGCACCTGTCCGCCGAACGTCCGCGTCCGGCGGATGCGCTGCGCTATCTGCTGCAAGGGCTGTGGCTGCTGCTGTTTTGCAGCGGCCGCGCGCCGGTGCAGCGCGACTATTTCGCCGGCTGGCGCCGCCTGCAGCAGCGCTATGCCGACTGGCTGCAGAGCCTGCCGCAACGGCTGGAAAACGCCGGCGTGGAGCAGCGCTCGGTGGCGCGCCTTGGCCGCATGAGCCGCGGCATGCGGCGCGCGCTGTTTATCCTGATCGGGGTGTTGGCGGCGATCCTCGCCATGCTGTGCATTTCGCAGCCGTTCGATCTGCCGGCGCAGTTCGTGTTCGTTCTGCTGCTGTGGGGAATCGCCATGGTGGTGCGCCGGGTGCCGGGGCGCTTGCCGGGGCTGATGCTGATCGTCCTGTCGCTGACCGTGTCCTGCCGCTACCTGTGGTGGCGCTATACCGCCACGCTGAACTGGGACGATCCGCTCAGCCTGACATGCGGCCTGCTGCTGCTGGTGGCGGAGACCTATGCCTGGGTGGTGCTGGTGCTGGGCTATTTCCAGACCGTTTGGCCGCTTAACCGCCAGCCGGTGCCGTTGCCCGAAGACAGCGCGACCTGGCCGACCATCGATCTGATGGTGCCGACCTACAACGAAGACCTCGGGGTGGTGAAGCCCACCATCTATGCGGCGTTGGGTATCGACTGGCCGAAGGAAAAGGTGAACATCTATATCCTCGACGACGGTAATCGCCCCGAATTCCGGGCGTTCGCTGCCGAAGTCGGCGTGAAGTACATCGCCAGGCCGACCCACGAACACGCCAAGGCCGGCAACATCAACAATGCGCTGAAGCAGGCCACCGGCGAATTCGTGGCGATTTTCGACTGTGACCACGTGCCGACGCGCTCCTTCCTGCAGCTGACCATGGGCTGGTTCTTCAAAGACAAAAAGCTGGCGATGCTGCAGACCCCGCACCACTTCTTCTCGCCGGATCCGTTCGAGCGCAACCTCGGCCGCTTCCGCCAGACGCCTAACGAAGGCACTTTGTTCTACGGGCTGGTGCAGGACGGCAACGACATGTGGGACGCCACCTTCTTCTGCGGTTCTTGCGCCATTCTGCGCCGCAGCGCGCTCGACGAGATCGGCGGCATTGCGGTGGAAACCGTCACCGAAGACGCCCATACCTCGCTGCGTCTGCACCGGCGTGGGCACACCTCGGCCTACATCCGCATTCCGCAGGCCGCCGGGCTGGCGACCGAAAGCCTGTCGGCGCATATCGGCCAGCGCATTCGCTGGGCGCGCGGCATGGTGCAGATCTTCCGGCTCGACAACCCGCTGCTGGGCAAGGGGCTGAAACTGGCCCAGCGCCTGTGCTATGCCAACGCCATGCTGCATTTCCTGTCGGGCATTCCGCGCCTGATCTTCCTCACCGCGCCGCTGGCGTTTTTGCTGCTGCATGCCTACATCATTTTTGCGCCGGCGCTGGCGATCGCGCTGTATGTGCTGCCGCACATGATCCACGCCAGCCTGACCAACTCGCGCATTCAGGGGAAATACCGCCATTCGTTCTGGAGCGAGATCTATGAAACGGTGCTGGCCTGGTATATCGCGCGGCCGACGACGGTAGCGTTGTTCAATCCGCACAAGGGTAAATTCAACGTCACCGCCAAAGGCGGCCTGGTGGAAGAGGAACACGTCGACTGGGTGATCACCCGGCCTTACATGTTCCTGGTCGTGCTGAATCTGGCCGGGCTGGCGTTCGGCGCCTGGCGGTTGGCCTATGGCCCGACGGATGAGGTGATGACGGTGATCATCAGCCTGGTGTGGGTGCTGTACAACATGACGATTCTCGGCGGCGCGGTGGCGGTGGCGGTGGAGGCCAAACAGGTGCGCCAGGCGCACCGCGTGGAGATCGCCATGCCGGCGGCGATCGCGCGCGCCGACGGTCATCTGTATCCCTGCACGCTGCGCGATTACTCCGATGGCGGCGTGGGCATCGAGATGCGGGTGGAGAATGCGTTGAAAGACGGCGACAAGGTTTCGCTGTTGCTCAAACGTGGCCAGCAGGAATACAGCTTCCCCTGCGTGGTGACGCGCGCCTTCGGCAACAAGGTGGGGGTGCGCCTGGTCGAGCTCTCTACCCGTGAACATATCGATTTCATTCAGTGCACCTTCGCCCGCGCCGATACCTGGGCGCTGTGGCAGGACGGGTTCCCTGAAGACCGGCCGATCGAAAGCCTGCGCGACGTGCTGGCGTTGGGTTTCCGAGGGTATGTGCGCATGGCGGACTACGCGCCGCCGCTGGTGCGCGGTCTGCTGGTCGGGGTCACTTCGCTGACCGCCTGGGTAGTGTCGTTTATTCCGCGCGGCGTCGGCAGGGATCCGACTTTGGGTCAACAAGAAACAGTGGGTTAGCTGCGAGTTCAACCGCCCGCTCACTCGCCCGGTGAACAGGCTCCAACATTGATGATGATACGATGACGAGAAAAATAACCTGGTTAACTGCTCTGGCCTTAGGCATCAGTACCCTGTCGCAGGCCGAAACCGCCACCGCGCCGACCGTGGCGGCCCAGCCGCCGATTGCGGCGCCGGCCGATACCTCGAACGCGCCGCCGCTCGCCGTGCCGCAGGATCCTAATGCGCCGGTGCGCGACGTGTCGCTGCCGTTTGCGCAGATAGCGCCGCCGCCGGGCACCTTTATTCTGCGCGGCACCCGCCCGGATGGGCAGATTGAATTCGGCGTGCGCAGCGATGAAGTGGTTTCGCAGGCGATGCTCGATATGGAGTTTACGCCGTCGCCGGCGCTGATCCCGGTGGAGTCGCACGTCAAGGTCTACCTCAACGACGAGTTGATGGGCGTAACCACTATCGCCAAAGAGCAGCTGGGCAAGCCCAATCGCATTCAGATGGCGATCGATCCGCGCTATATCACCGATTTTAACCGCGTCCGACTGGTGTTTGTCGGCCATTATCAGAACATTTGCGAAAACCCGGCCAGCACCTCGCTGTGGCTCGACGTCAGCAAATCCAGCGCGCTGAAGCTGCGTTTCCAGACGCTGCCGGTGAAAAACGAACTGTCGCATTTCCCTGAGCCGTTCTTCGACAGCCGCGATAATCGGCCGCTGACGCTGCCGATGGTGTTTGCCGGCCAGCCGGATCTCGCCCAGCAGCGCGCGGCGGGCATCCTGGCATCCTGGTTCGGCAGCAAGGCGCAGTGGCGCGGGCAGTCTTTCCCGACGCTGTATAATGCGCTGCCGACGCAGCATGCGGTGGTGTTCGCCACCAACCAACAGCGCCCGGATTTCCTGCGCGATTACCCGGCGGTCAACGGCCCGACGGTGGAGATGATCAGCCACCCGGACAATCCGTACGTCAAACTGCTGCTGATTCAGGGGCGCGACGACAACGATTTGATCACCGCAGTGAAAGGTATCGCACAGGGCAACATCCTGTTCCGCGGCCAGAACGTAACGGTGGACAAGGTGGAGCAACTGGCGCCGCGCCAGCCTTACGACGCGCCGAACTGGGTGCGCACCGATCGGCCGATGACCTTCGCCGAACTGCAGCAATACGCCGAACAGCTGCAGACCAGCGGCATTGAACCCGGCCCGATTTCGTTGACCATGAACCTGCCGCCGGACCTGTTCCTGATCCGCAGCACCGGCATCGACATGCACCTGAAGTACCGTTACACCGCGCCGCGCATTCAGGACGGTTCACGGCTAAGCGTCAGCCTGAACAACCAGTTCGTGCAGGCTTACTCGCTGGTGCCGGAACACGAGCAGGGGGCGCAGCTGCTGCGCCTGCCGTTGACGCAGGGGCTGCTCGATTCCGACAAGAACGTCAGCATCCCGGCGCTGCGTCTGGGGGCCACCAACCAGCTGCGCTTTGACTTCGACTACACCACGCTGCTGGCCAGCGGCGCCGAAGGGCGTTGCGAAACTTATTCCTTCACGCAAAACCACGCGGTGATCGACGGTGCTTCCACCATCGATTTCTCCGGCTACCGCCACTTTATGGCGATGCCGGATCTGCGCGCCTTTGCCAACGCCGGCTTCCCGTTCAGCCGCCTGGCGGATCTGTCGCAAACGCTGGTGTTGGTGAACCAGAAACCTCAGCCGGCGCAGGTCAGCGCGCTGCTGAATGCGCTGGGGGTGATCGGTGCGCAAACCGGCTATCCGGCGCTGGCCTTCACGCTCAGCGACGACTGGTCGCAGGCCAAAGATCGCGACGACGATATCCTGATGGTCGGTACCATCCCGCCGGAGCTGCGTGACGATAAGAAAATCAGCCTGTTGGTGGACGCCACCCAAAGCTGGGTGAAACAGCCGACGCGCCAACCGCCGCTGCCCAGCGCAGAAGTGCTGGCGGAAGATACCAAACCGGACAGTAAAACGACCGTCAGCTCAGAGGGGGCGATGTCGGCGATTATCGGCGTGCAGTCGCCGTTCAACGACCAGCGCAGCATCGTGGCGCTGTTGGCGGACAGCCCGCGCGGCTATGAGTTGCTGAATGACGCCTTGCTGGACAGCGGCAAGCGCGCCGCGGTGTTCGGTTCGGTGGCGGTGATCCGCGAATCGGGGGTCAACAGCCTGCGCGTCGGCGATGTTTACTATGTTGGCCACCTGCCGTGGTGGGAGCGGCTGTGGTATGCCCTCTCCACCCATCCGGTCCTGCTGGCGGCGATCGCGGTGGTGCTGGTGGTGATCCTGGGGCTGATGCTGTGGCGTGGCCTGAAGGCCTTCAGCCGGCGTCGCCTGGCGCCTGAAGATCGGGATTGACGGCGGTGAACGCGATGCTGCAACGCCTGTCGCTCGGCATGCTGCTGCTGTGCGCCTTCAGCGCGGCGGCGGCCTGCGAGTGGCCGGGCTGGCAACAGTACAAGCAGTTCTACATCAGTCCGCAGGGGCGGGTGATCGACCCGAGCAGCCCGAACAAAATCACCACCTCGGAGGGGCAGAGTTACGGCCTGTTCTTCGCCCTGGTGGCCAACGACCGGCCGACCTTCGACCGGCTGTTGACCTGGACGGAGAACAACCTGGCGGCGGGCGATCTCAGCGCGCATTTGCCTGCCTGGCTGTGGGGCGAAGGTGACGACAAGCAGTGGAAGGTGCTGGACGCCAACTCGGCATCGGACGCCGATCTGTGGATAGCATACAACCTGCTCGAAGCCGGCCGCCTGTGGAAAAGCCGGCGTTATCAAACCCTGGGAACGCTGCTGCTGCAACGCATCGGCCGTGAGGAAGTGGCCGACATTCCCGGCCTGGGGTTGATGCTGCTGCCGGGCAAGGTCGGGTTCGTGGCGGAAGATCGCTGGCGCTTGAACCCCAGCTATCTGCCGCCGCAGCTGTTGGCGCGCTTTGCGGCGCTGAACGGCCCGTGGCGCGCGATGCGTGAGATCAATCAGCGGCTGTGGCTGGACACCGCGCCGCACGGTTTCTCACCGGACTGGGTGGTGTGGCGGGTCGGCGCCGGCTGGCAGCCGGACACCGTCAAGCCGAACGTCGGCAGTTACGACGCCATTCGGGTCTACCTGTGGGCCGGCATGCTGGCGGACGACGATGAGCACAAGGCGGCGCTGCTTGAACGCTTCCAGCCGATGGCGCAGCTCACCGCCAAACAGGGCGTGCCGCCGGAGAAAACCGATACCGCCAGCGGCAAAACGACCGGCGACGGCCCGGTCGGTTTCTCCGCTTCCATGCTGCCGATGCTGGCGACGCAGGCTGAAGCGCTGGCGGTGCAGCGGCAGCGCATCAGCGATCATCCGCCGGGTGACGACGCCTATTTCAGCGCCTCGCTGACGCTGTTCGGCCAGGGGTGGGATCAACAACGTTATCGCTTTAATCGTCAGGGTGAATTGCAACCCTCGTGGGACGGCCAATGCACAACTTCAAAATAAACTGGCTGAATTTGATTCCGCTGAGTCTGGCGATGCTGCCGCAGGCGCGCGCCGCGGAGGCCGTGGCCCCGGAACAGTGGCTGTTGGAGCAGGTGCGCATCGGCGAGGCCGGCAACAAGGACGATCTGGTGCGCCAGTCGCTGTACCGGCTCGAGCTGATGGATCCGAACAACCCGGACGTGATCGCCGCGCGCATGCGTTTGGCGCTGCGGCAGGGCAACATGGCGCTGGCGCAGCAGCAGCTGGATAAGCTGAAAACCCTCGCGCCGCAGTCCAGCGCCTATCGCCAGGCGCAAATGAACATGCTGCTGACCCAGCCGGAAACCCGGCAAAAGCTGCAGCAGGCGCGCCTGATGGCGACCGCCGGCCGGTTGCCGGAGGCCAAGGCGCAGTACGATGCGCTGTTCCACGGCGAGCCGCCGACGCTCGACCTGGCGGTGGAATACTGGCGGCTGGTGGCGCGCTTGCCGGGGCAGGAAGCGAAGGCGCTGAAGCAGCTGCAGGCGCTGGACCAGCAATATTCAGGCAACGTGGCGCTGCGCATGTCGCTGGCGCGCATGCTGTTCAGTCAGAATCAGGACACGCAGGCTTATGAACTGCTGCAGAAGATCGCCGCCGATCCGGCCGGGCGCGGCGATGCTGCCGATCTGTGGTTGGACAAGGTCAAAGCGATGCCGGTCAGCGCGCAAAGCGTGGCGGCGCTCAACCGTTTCCTCGGCGTGTTCGACACCGGCGATCAGGCGACCAGCGCCCGCGAAGAGCTGGCCAGACAGCAGAAATTGTTGGCCGATCCGGCCTATCAGGCGCGGGTGCGCGGCCTGGCGCAGGTGGATAAAGGCGGCAGCCGGGCGGCTATTCCGGAATTGCAAAAGGCGCTGGCGGCGACGCCGAACGACGCCGAGGTGCTGGGCGCGCTCGGCCAGGCCTATTCGCGCGCCGGCAATCGCCCGCAGGCGCTGAAGCTGTTTCGTCAGGCGCTGGCCGCCGACAAGAACGGCTACGACAGCGGCAAGTGGCAAAGCCTGATCAAGAGCACCGGCTACTGGCTGGCGATCGATGAGGGCGACAAGGCGCTGAAGGCCGGCAATCTCTCGCTGGCCCGCCAGAAATATCAGCAGGCGCGTCAGCTCGACGACAGCGACGGCGACGCGTTCATCGGCCTGGGCGATGTGGCGGTGGCGAGTAAAGATGACGCCGCGGCGGAAGGGTTTTATCGGCAGGCGCTGCGGCGCGATCCCGGTAACGGCAGCGCGTTGCGCGGCCTGGTGAATATCTATCAACGGCAGTCGCCGGAAAAAGCGTTGGCCTACCTTAATGGGCTGCCAGGCAGCCAGCAGGCCAAACTGCGCAGCACCCTCGACGGACTGCGGCTCGATATGCTGAAACAGCAGGCGGAGACATTGGCGGCGCAACAGCAGTGGCGGCAGGCGGCGGAAATCTATCGCCGCGCCCAGCCGATGGATCCCGACGACGTCTGGCTGACCTACCGCTACGCCCAAGCGCTGCGCCAGGCCGGGCAGCCGCAGCAGGCGGATGCCTTATTCCGACAGTTGGCGCAGCGTCAGCACGCTAATCCGCAGTTGGTCTACGCCTATGCGCTCTACCTTTCCGGCAGCGATCGCGACGATCAGGCGCTGGCGCAGCTCAATACGCTGCCTGTTGCGCAGTGGAACGACAACATGCGCGAGCTGGCGCAGCGGCTGAAAATGCAGGCGGTGATCGATCATGCCGAACGGCTGCGGGCGGCCGGTGACGAACCGGCGGCGGAAGCCTATCTGCGCCGGCAGCCGGCAGACACGCGCATCGATTTGCTGCTGGCCGACTGGGCGCTGGCGCGCGGGGAGTATGCGGCGGCGCTGGACGACTATCAGCGGGTGAAACGGCGTGAACCGAATAACCCGGATGCGCAGCTGGGCGAGATTGAAGCCTATGTAGCGCAGGGGGATCTGGAAGCGGCGCGGCAACGGCTGAAAACCGAACCGCAGCCACAAGACGCTTCGCTCAACAGCCAGCGGCGAGTCGCCAACGCCTGGGGGGCGGTCGGCGATCCGCAGCAGGCCGAAGCTATCTTCGACCGACTGAAAACGGCGGCGGCTTCGGAGCCCGTCGGGCAGACCAAGGCGCTGGTTTACCGTGACGCCGCCCGGCTGGAGCGGGCTCAGCAACAGCCTGAGCGGGCGCAGCAGGATTACCGCCAGGCGATGGTGGCCAGCGGCATCACGCCGACGCTGCCGCAGGACAATGACAGTTACACCTATTTGACGCGCAATAATCCGAGCGACGACTGGCTGAAACGCGGCATCCGTTCCGACGCGGCGGATCTGTATCGACAGCAAGACGTGAACGTCACGCTCGATCACGATTACTGGCGCTCGAGCGGCACCGGCGGCATTTCCGATTTCAACGCGCACGACACCATGCTGCAGATGGACATGCCGCTGTATGACGGGCGCGCCTTCTTGCGCACCGACACCGTGCAGCTGGATGCCGGCCGCTTCTCGACCGACGGCAGCGGCAAATACTACGAGACCTTCGGCACCTGCCACACGCAAGGGTGCCGCGGCGATGAACACCAGAAAACCACCGGTACCAGCGTGGCGGCCGGCTGGAAAAACGATCGCTGGGCCGCCGACATCGGCACGACGCCGATGGGCTTTGAGGTGGTCGACTGGACCGGCGGCCTGGCCTACAGCGGCGATTGGAACCACATCGGTTGGACGCTGGCGGCTTCGCGGCGGCCGATCTCCAGCTCGCTGCTGGCGTTCGGCGGCGCCAAAGACCCGAATACCGGCGTCACCTGGGGCGGCGTACGCGCCACCGGTGTCAGCCTGAGCGCCAGCTACGATCGCGGCGAGGCGAACGGCGTCTGGGCCGATCTCAGCGCGCACCAGATTACCGGCAAGAACGTGGCGGACAACCAGCGGCAGCGGTTGATGGCCGGCTATTACTACAAGCTGATCAACGAAGACAATCGCCGTCTGAGCGTCGGGCTCAATACCATGCTGTGGCACTATCAGAAGGATTTGAGCGGCTATTCGCTGGGACAGGGCGGCTATTACAGCCCGCAGCAATATCTGTCGCTGTCACTGCCGGTCAACTACCGCCAGCGCACCGAGAACTGGTCGTGGGAGCTGGGCGGTTCGGTGTCGTTGTCCCATTCAAAAACCGACAGCCAGCGCCGCTATCCGCTGCAGGGCCTGATCCCGGACTCGCTGCCCGACAAGTTCGCCGTCGAGGACGGCAGTTCCTCGAGCGGCGTCGGCTATACCCTGCGGGCGATCGTCGAACGCCGCCTCAGTTCGCACTGGACGCTCGGCGCCGGCATCGATATCCAGCAGGCGAAAGACTATACGCCGAGCCACGCATTAATTTATCTGCGCTATTCGCTGGCCGGCTGGCAGGGGGATCTCGATTTGCCGCCGCAGCCGCTGACGCCATACGCCGACTTCAAGTAGCCGGGAGGGGGAAGATTCGGAGTGTCGGACACCGGGGAGTTTTGTTACCCTGTGTCCGGGTTGCGTTTGTCCGCTTTAGGAAAAGACTGAAACCCGCGATTTTCTTGGTTCTGCCTGCGGCATAGCCAGATAAAAACAGCCGATGATCGAGTATACTCAGCCCGGTTCGAGGGGGCGGGTAAGAGTCAGCCCCCTTTTTTGTTTCAGCCCGATTTTACGGAGAGCAGGTTTGCGGGTCAGGCGTTCGTTAACGATTAAGCAGATGGCGACGGTGTCCGGCGTGGCGCTGGTTACGATCTGCATTTTTATCGTGATCCAGTTATTCCACTTTGTGCAGCAGCGCAGGGATGACTACGCCCAGCAACTGGAGAATATCGCCCACTCCGTGCGCCAGCCACTGGCGGAAGCGGTGCTGCGCATGGACGTGCCGGAAGCCAAAAAGGTGCTGAACACGCTGTTGCCGGTCGGCATTCTGAGCCGGGCGGATATCGTCTTGCCGAATGAGTTTCAGGCGCTGCATGCCAATTTTCCGCCGGAGCGGCCGGTGCCGACGCTGATCGCCCGGCTGTTTGAATTGCCTATCCAAATTTCCGTGCCGCTTTATTCGCTGGAGCGGGTGCCGGCCAACCAGCAGCCGCTGGCTTATCTGGTGCTGCAGGCCGATTCGTTCCGCATGTACCAGTTTATCCTCAGTATTTTGTCGACCATGCTGTCGACGTACCTGCTGCTGGCGCTGATCCTGTCGGTGGCCATCACCTGGTGCATGAACCGGCTGATGGTGCATCCACTGCGCGCGATGGCCAAAGAGCTGGAAAACATCTCGCAGGACGAAGCGCCTTATCACCAGCTGATGCTGCCGGCGCTGCATCAGGACGACGAGCTCGGCCTGCTGGTGCGCAACTACAACCGCAATCAACAGACGCTGGCCAAGGCGCATGCCGACATGAGCCGCCTCAGCACCCGTCACCCGGTGACCGAACTGCCGAATGCGGTACTCTTGAACGCGCTGCTGGAACAGCATATCGCCTCCAGCCTGCGCCCTGAGCGTTTTAATCTGCTGGTGATCGGCATCGAGACGTTGCATGAGGCCTCCGGCGTGATGAGCCCGGCGATGCGTGAAGCCCTGCTGTTGGCGCTGGCGAAGAAACTGCGCGGCTGCATCGACGAAAACGGCGTGCTGGCGCAGCTGAGCAATACCGAATTCGCCATCCTGGCCAAGGGCATCGAGCGGCCGTTCCACGCCATGCAGCTGGCGCGGCGCATCATGGCGGAGATCAACGCGCCGTTGACGCTGGAAGGCCTGGCGCTGCGGCCTAACGCCAGCATCGGCATCGCGCACTACCTCAATCAGGAGGAGAGCGCGGAACAGCTGCTGCGCAGCGCTACCTCGGCGATGATGTCCGCGCACCGCGAAGGAAAAAATCAGATTCTGTTCTTCGAACCCAGCCTGACGGAACGCACGCAGAAGCGGCTGACGCAGGAGAGCGAGATCCTGCACGGCATTGAACAGCGGCATTTCACGCTGTTCCTGCAGCCGCAGATCGATATGCAGTCCAATGAGGTGATCGGCGCCGAAGCGCTGTTGCGTTGGCAACAGTACGACGGCAGCTATACCCTGCCGGCCGACGTCATCCCGCTTGCGGAAGAGCTGGGCGTGATCGTGCCCCTCGGCAACTGGGTGCTGGAAGAGTCTTGCCGTATCCTGGCGGACTGGCAGCAGCGCGGTATTGCGCTGCCGCTGGCGGTCAACGTTTCCGGCATTCAGATGCAGGACGAGGCGTTCGTTCCGCATCTGAAAAGTCTGCTGGCACAGTATCGGATCGATCCGCGCAAGCTGCTGCTGGAGATCACCGAGACGGTACGCATCGACGATCTCGACCGCGCGCTGGCGCTGCTGCGCGAGCTGCACGATCTGGGGCTGTCGATCGCGCTGGACGACTTCGGCATGGGCTACTCCAGCCTGGAGTACCTGAACCGGTTGAAATCCCTGCCGATCGATTTGATTAAAATCGACCGCAGCTTCATTCAGGGGCTGCCGGCCGACGATGCGATGGTGCGCATCGTCAGTTCGATCTCCGAAGTGCTGGCGCTGCCGGTGATGGCCGAAGGCGTGGAAAACGCCGAGCAGCGCGACTGGCTGCTGCGGCACGGCATTCGCAGCGGGCAAGGGTTCCTGTTCGCCCGGCCGCTGCCGCGCGAAGCCTTCGAAGCCGAGTTTTGCCGCGCGGCGCCTTGAGCGCCGCGTTACCTTTCCGGTACTTTTCCCTGTCCGAAAACCGCCATTCTCTCCCTACCTCTTTTGCGTTAGTGCAAACATAGGCTTACGCAATTTTCAGCTTTGCACCCGGACTGACGCGTTTCAGCTCTTAAATTCACATCAACCCCGAGGCTGGGGTGCAACAAATTATTTCCATGTTGTTAAGTGGGTGTTATTTTCCGCGCAAGCAATGAACAGGCTGGATTTTTAGACTGCTGCCTGGTGCGTGTCTTCCCCCCATAGGATGTTCATATGAAAACAACGATTTTTAAGAGCCTCTATTTTCAGGTGCTGACGGCGATCACGCTGGGTATCCTGCTTGGCCACTTCTACCCTGACCTCGGCGCCCAAATGAAACCCCTGGGCGATGGCTTCGTCAAACTGATCAAGATGATTATCGCCCCGGTGATCTTCTGCACCGTGGTGACCGGCATCGCCGGTATGGAAAGCATGAAGGCGGTGGGGCGCACCGGCGCCATCGCGCTGCTGTATTTTGAAATCGTCAGCACCATTGCGCTGATTATCGGCCTGGTGATCGTCAACCTGGTGCAACCGGGCGCCGGCATGAACGTCGATCCCGGCACGCTGGACGCCAAAGCGGTGGCGGTCTATGCCGAGCAGGCGCAGCAGCAGGGCATCATTCCGTTCCTGCTGGATATCATCCCCGGCAGCGTGATCGGCGCGTTCGCCAGCGGCAACATTCTGCAGGTGCTGCTGTTCGCGGTGCTGTTCGGCTTCGCTCTGCATCGTCTGGGCGAGAAAGGGCAGCTGATCTTCAACGTGATCGACAGCTTCTCGCGAGTGATTTTCGGCATCATCAACATGATCATGCGCCTGGCGCCGCTGGGGGCCTTCGGCGCCATGGCGTTTACCATCGGTAAATATGGCGTCGGCACGCTGGTGCAACTCGGCCAGCTGATCGTGTGCTTCTATATCACCTGTATCCTGTTCGTGGTGGTGGTGTTGGGCAGCATCGCCCGCGCCAACGGCTTCAGCATCTTCAAATTCGTCAACTACATCAAAGAAGAGCTGCTGATCGTGCTGGGGACATCGTCGTCCGAGTCGGCGCTGCCGCGCATGCTGGATAAAATGGAGAAGCTGGGCTGCAAGAAATCGGTGGTGGGCCTGGTGATCCCGACCGGGTACTCCTTCAACCTGGACGGCACCTCGATCTACCTGACCATGGCCGCGGTGTTTATCGCGCAGGCGACCAACACCCATATGGACATCATGCATCAGGTTACCCTGTTGGTGGTGCTGCTGCTTTCTTCCAAAGGGGCGGCGGGCGTGACCGGCAGCGGCTTTATCGTGTTGGCCGCCACCATCTCCGCCGTCGGCCACCTGCCGTTGGCCGGCCTGGCGCTGATCCTCGGCATCGACCGCTTTATGTCGGAAGCCCGCGCGTTGACCAACCTGGTGGGCAATGGCGTGGCGACCGTGGTGGTGGCGAAATGGTGTAATCAGCTGGATGAGCAACAGCTGAAAGACACGCTGAACAACAAAAACGCCGGCGCGGACAAAACGCTGCCTTCCGCCTGATATCGGCGGTAAATCACCGGCCGCAGCCGCGGCCGGTGAAGTTCTATCCCTGCCTCGTAACGATTTCTTGCATTAAAAACCCCGCTATCCATTATTTTTCACTCTAATGAGTGACATCCGCAAAGGCGCGCGGTCTAACACGATGGTACACTTTCTGCTTTCCGCCCCACTGTGAAACTCAGGGCGTATTTTTATGATTCCATTGAATGGAATACACGCATTTGCATAAGAAATTGGATAGTCATTAAGTAGGGGTTCACATGCAGGGCACCAGAATTCATCTTATAGTTGGTGGGCTGCTATTGGCTGCAGCCAGTAGCAGCGTGCAGGCTGAAGCACTACAACCCGATCCTGCCTGGCAGCAGGGGGCGTTGGCCAACGGGTTTTCATGGCAGATTCTCGATACGCCGCAGCGGCCGAGCGACCGCGTCGAACTGCGGCTGATCGTCAATACCGGCTCTTTGGTGGAGTCTTCTCAACAGACCGGCTTCGCCCACTTGCTGCCGCGGCTGGCGTTGGCGCGCAGCGAAAGCTTCACCGCGCCGCAGCTGCGCGCCCTGTGGCAACAGAGCGTGGATAACGAACGGCCGCTGCCGCCGGCTATCATCTCGTATGACTTCACCATGTATAACCTCAGCTTGCCGAACAACCGGCCCGACCTGCTGAAGGAAGCGCTGGCCTGGCTGGCGGACACCACCGGCAAACTGGCGATCGACGAGCATACGGTGCATGCGGTGATGAACTCCAGCATCAATCCGGTCGGCACGTTCCCGCCCAATACCAAAGACGCCTGGTGGCGTTACCGCCTGAAGGGCTCGACGCTGCTGGCGCACGATCCGGCGCAGCCGGCGAAACGGCCGGTCAATCTCGAACAGCTGAAGAAATTCTATCAGCAGTGGTATACCCCGGACGCCATGACGCTGTTCGTGGTCGGCAAGGTCGACAGCCGCAGCCTGGGCGAGCAGATCAACAAGGCGTTCTCGCCGCTGCAAGGCAAGCGTGAAACCCCGGCCCCGATGCCGACCCTGACGCCGCTGCCGCAGCAGCCGGTGAGCCTGATCAGCGAGCAGGTGAAACAGGATACGCTGTCGATCATGTGGGATTCGCCGTGGCACCCGATTCGCGATTCGCAGAGCCTGCTCCGCTATTGGCGTGGCGATCTCGCCCGCGAGGCGCTGTTCTGGCATCTCCAGCAAACGCTGGAAAAAAGCGACCAGAAGAACCTGCATCTGGGCTTTGACTGCCGCGTGCAGTACCAGCGCGGGCAGTGCGCCATCCACCTGGATACGCCGAACAACAACCTGAACGGCAGCCTGGGCTTTATCGCCCGCGAGCTGGCCAACGTGCGTGACAACGGCCTGTCGAAAGAGGAATTCGATGCGCTGCTGGCGCAGAAAAACGATCAGCTGAGCAAGCTGTTCGCCACCTACGCCCGCACCGACACCGACGTGCTGATGAGCCAGCGCCTGCGTTCGCAGCAGAGCGGGGTGGTGGATATCGCGCCGGAGCTGTATCAGAAGCTGCGCCAGGAGTTCTTGTCCAGCCTGACGCTGGAGACGCTGAATCAGGCGCTGAAGCTGCAGCTGTCTCAGGAGGCGACGCTGGTGCTGTTGCAGCCGAAGGGCGAGCCGGAAATGAGCATGAAGCAGCTGCAGGAAACCTATGACGGCATCATGATGCCGGCGCCGGCGGTGGTGACGGAAGAAGCCAAACCGGCCGACACCGCGGTGGCTGCGCCGGCGACGGACGCCAGCGCGCAGTAATTCGCAGCAGGGGGCGCAGGCCCCCTAGTTGCGGTACAGCACCTTGATGATATGGTAACCGAACTGGGTTTTGACCGGGCCGTAGGGTTTGAGCAGCGGAATGCTGAACACCGCTTTGTCGAACGCCGGTACCATCGCGCCCTTGTTGAATTCGCCCAGCGAGCCGCCGTTGCGTTTTGACGGGCAGCTCGAGTATTTGCGCGCCAGCGTGTCGAAGCTGACGCCGCGCTTCAGCTTGGCCAGCAGCTCGTTGGCCAGCTTTTCATTGTCTACCAGAATGTGCAGGGCGCACGCCGTTTTTGCCATGGTAATGCCTTTGTCGATGCGAAAATTGCGCTGATTATACCCGCTAAATCTCATCGGCGCTTTCTGCTACAATTCCCTTCCACGTTTTACAGTCGAGCAAGTCAGCACCATGCGATTAAACCCCAGCCAACAACAAGCCGTCGAATTCGTTACCGGGCCCTGCCTGGTGTTGGCCGGCGCCGGTTCCGGCAAGACGCGCGTTATCACTAACAAGATAGCTCACCTGATCCACCACTGCGGCTATCAGGCACGGCATATCGCCGCCGTGACCTTCACCAACAAGGCCGCGCGCGAGATGAAAGAGCGCGTGTCGCAAACCCTGGGCCGCAAAGAGGCACGCGGGCTGATGATTTCCACCTTCCATACCCTGGGGCTGGAGATCATCAAACGGGAATACGTGGCGCTGGGAATGAAGTCCAACTTCTCGCTGTTCGACGACCAGGATCAGCTGGCGCTGTTGAAAGAGCTGACCGAAAAGTGGTTGGAGAGTGACAAAACGCTGGTGGCGCAGCTGATCTCGACCATCTCCAACTGGAAAAACGACTTGATCGATCCTCAGCGGGCGGCGGAGCTGGCGCGCTCGGAGCGCGACAAGCTGTTCGCCCACTGCTACGGCCTGTACCACGCCCATATGCGGGCGTGCAACGTGCTGGACTTCGACGATCTGATCCTGTTGCCGACGCTGTTGCTGCAACGCAACGAAGAGGTGCGCGAACGCTGGCAGCAGCGCATCCGCTATCTGCTGGTGGATGAGTATCAGGATACCAACACCAGCCAGTACGAGCTGGTGAAGCTGCTGGTGGGCAACCGCGCGCGCTTTACCGTGGTGGGCGACGACGATCAGTCGATCTACTCCTGGCGCGGCGCGCGGCCGCAGAACCTGGTGCTGTTGAAGGAAGATTTCCCGGCGCTGCAGGTGATCAAACTGGAGCAAAATTATCGCTCCAGCGAGCGCATTCTGAAGGCGGCCAACATCCTGATCGCCAATAACCCGCACGTGTTTGAAAAACGGCTGTTTTCCGAACTCGGGTATGGCGAAGAGCTGAAGGTGGTGACCGCCAATAACGAGGATCACGAAGCCGAGCGCGTGGTGGGGGAGCTTATCGCCCACCACTTCGTGAAAAAGACCAATTACGGCGACTATGCGATTCTGTACCGCGGCAATCATCAGTCGCGGGTGTTTGAAAAGATGCTGATGCAGAACCGCATCCCGTACAAGATTTCCGGCGGTACGTCGTTCTTCTCCCGCCCCGAGATCAAGGATTTGCTGGCCTACCTGCGCGTGCTGACCAACCCGGAGGACGACAGCGCCTTCCTGCGTATCGTCAATACTCCCAAGCGCGAGATCGGCCCGGCGACGCTGCAGAAGCTCGGCGAGTGGGCCAACCAGCGCAACAAGAGTTTGTTCCATGCCAGCTTCGATCTGGGGCTGAGCCAGCACCTGACCGGGCGCGGGCTGGAATCGCTGCAGCGTTTCACCCACTGGCTGGGCGGCATCGCCCAGCAGGCGGAGCGTGAGCCGGTGGCAGCGGTGCGCGATCTGATCCGTGGCGTGGATTATGAGAGCTGGCTGTTTGAAACCTCGACCAGCCCGAAGGCCGCCGAAATGCGAATGAAGAACGTCAATACGCTGTTCGGCTGGATGACGGAGATGTTGGAGGGCAACGATCTGGACGAGCCGATGACGCTGACCCAGGTCGTGACCCGCTTCACCCTGCGCGACATGATGGAACGAGGTGAAAGCGAAGAAGAATTGGATCAGGTGCAGCTGATGACGCTGCACGCCTCCAAGGGGCTGGAGTTCCCTTACGTGTTCCTGGTGGGCATGGAAGAGGGCCTGCTGCCGCACCAGAGTAGCATCGATGAAGACAATGTCGATGAAGAGCGGCGCCTGGCCTATGTGGGGATCACTCGTGCGCAAAAAGAACTGATTTTCACTCTGTGCCGCGAGCGCCGCCAGTACGGCGAGTTGGTGCGGCCGGAGCCGAGCCGCTTCCTGCTGGAATTGCCGCAGGACGATCTGGCGTGGGAAAGCGAGCGCAAAGTGGTGAGCCCGCAGGAGCGGATGCAGAAGGGACAGAGCCATCTGGCCAACATCCGCGCCCAGCTGGCCAAGGCCAAAGGCGGGAATTAAAAAGAAAGGGCGCTCATCGCGCCCTTGTCATTTCAACGTTGCTCTTCCAACCGCAGCGTCCAGTGGACGTAACTCTGCCAGTGGCTTTCCTGCTCCAGCGCCTCGGCGCGCAGCGGATGCTGTTCCAGCCAGCCTGGCGGCAAGATCACCGTCAGTTCATCATCCTGATTGGCGCGTAAACGTACCGCCGGCAGCGTGTCGTCGCGGCGGCGGCTGGCGAAGATGATCGCCAGGCGCAAAATGCGGCACAGACGCTGCGCGGTGCGCGGCGGCAGGGCGTTTTGCTGGTTCAACAGCGACAGGTCGAGGGTGTTGCTCTGGTTTTGCAGCAGGGTGGCCAGCAGTTTTTTCTGCGCTGGGGTAAAGCCGGGGAGATCCAGATGGCGAATCAGGTAGGCGGCGTGTTGCGGCGCCTGCTTGAAATCGACGCTGAGGCCGAGCTCGTGGATTAGACAGGCGCTGTGCAACAGCTCGCGACATCGTGCATCCAGCTGCCACTCGTTGGCGACCTGCTGCGAGAAGTTGGCGGCGAGCTGGCTGACGCGTTCGGCCTGTTCGGTATCGATCAGGTAACGACGCTGCAGGTTGCGGATAGTGCGAATGCGGATATCCTGTTCCACCGGCAGATGCAGCATGCCGTAAACCAGGCCTTCGCGCAGCGCCCCGCCGGCCAGCATCATGCTCTCGATGCCCAGCTCCTGGAAGATGGCCAGCAGAATGGACAGGCCGCTTGGAAACACCAGCGCGCGCTCCAGCGTTAACCCTTCTATCTCCAGCTCTTCCAGCTTGCCGCACTGAATGGCGCGTTGTTTCAGCTGGCGCAATTTGGCCAGGGTGATGCGCTCATCCATGCCTTGCGCCACCATGATCTCCTGCAGCGCTTGCACGGTGCCGGAAGCGCCGACGCAAACCTGCCAACCCTGCTGGCGCAGCTGTGGCGCGATCGGCCGCACCATTTCGCGCGCGGCCTGTTCGGCGCGCTCGAAGTTTTCTTGCGCGAGGTTGCGATCGCTGAAGTAGCGTTCCAGCCAGGTGACGCAGCCCATCGACAGGCTATACAGCTGCGATGCCTGCGCGCCGGTGCCGGTGACCAGTTCGGTGCTGCCGCCGCCGATATCGACGACCAGCCGCTGATCCGGCCCGCCGGTGGTGTGTGCGACACCGTGATAAATCAGCCGTGCCTCTTCTTCACCGCTGATCACCTGTACCGGGCAGCCGAGGATGTGCTCGGCGGCCTGCAGAAACTCATCGGCGTTGGACGCCAGACGCAGCGTGGCGGTGGCGACAACGCGGATTTGCTCGCGCGGAATGTCCTGCAGGCGTTCGGAGAACAGCCGAAGACACTGCCAGCCGCGCTGCATGGCCTCATGCGACAGGTGATTGTTCTGATCCAGCCCGGCCGCCAGGCGCACTTTGCGCTTGATCCGCGCCAGAGTCTGAATGCTGCCGGCCACCTCGCGCACCACCAGCATATGGAAGCTGTTGGAGCCGAGATCGATGGCAGCATAAAGCGTGCTGGAACTGAGCATGGCGATCAGCTCGAACGTTTACGGTTGTTGCGCGGCGCGCCGCCGCGACGAGGCGCGGAGTTGCGACGTGGGCCGTTGCCGCCGCGCGGACGCGACAGGCGCTTCGGTGCCGGCAGATCGGTCAGCAGCGCATCGCTGTTGTACTTGCTCACCGGAATGCTGTGGTCGATATAGGTCTCGATCGCCGGCAGGTTGAGCGCGTACTCTTCACAAGCCAGACTGATGGAGTGACCGCTGGCGCCTGCGCGGCCGGTACGGCCGATGCGGTGCACGTAGTCTTCGCAGTCGTCAGGCAGATCGTAGTTGAAAACGTGCGTGACGGCAGGGATGTGCAGACCGCGCGCGGCGACGTCGGTGGCGACCAGGATATCGAGGTTGCCCTTGGTGAAGTCGTCGAGGATGCGCAGGCGTTTTTTCTGCGCCACGTCACCGGTCAGCAGGCCGACGCGGTGACCGTCGGCGGCCAGGTGGCCCCAGATGTCTTCGCAGCGGTGCTTGGTGTTGGCGAAGATGATGGCGCGATCCGGCCACTCTTCTTCGATCAGCGTCTGCAGCAGACGCATTTTTTCTTCGTTGGACGGGTAGAACAGCTCTTCTTTAATGCGGTGGCCGGTTTTCTGTTCCGGTTCCACTTCAACATATTCGGCGTTGTTCATCTGCTCGAAGGCCAGCTCGCGTACGCGATAGGACAGGGTGGCGGAGAACAGCATGTTCAGGCGTTGATCGGCCGCAGGCATGCGACGGAACAGCCAACGGATGTCTTTGATAAAGCCCAGATCGTACATGCGATCGGCTTCATCCAGCACGACAACCTGCATCGCGCCGAGATCGACATAGTTCTGTTTGGTGTAATCGATTAAACGGCCGGTGGTGCCAATCAGAATATCCACGCCGCTTTCCAGCACTTTCAGCTGTTTGTCGTAGCCGTCGCCGCCGTAGGCCAGGCCCAGTTTCAGGCCGGTGGTCTGGGAGAGAGCTTCCGCATCGGAGTGGATTTGCACCGCCAGTTCACGCGTAGGCGCCATGATCAAGGCGCGCGGCTGATTGGTCTGGCGATCCTGTTTCGCCGGGTGAGTCAGCAAATAGTGAAAAGTAGACGCCAAAAACGCCAGCGTCTTTCCGGTACCGGTTTGCGCCTGACCTGCAACGTCACGCCCGGAGAGCGTGAGCGGCAATGCTAACGCCTGGATGGGCGTGCAATTGTGAAACCCTTTTTTCTCAAGGGCTTCAAGGACTAACGGGTGCAGGGCGAAGTCGGAAAACTTCTGTTCGGTCAAGTGTGTTTTGCTCATAGTGTGGTAGAATATCAGCTAACTATTGCTTTACGAAAGCACATCCGTTGAAATAAACGCGGTGCAATAAAATCACCTTGAGTTGGTTAATGCTACACCAACAAGGTAGACATAATCCTGTGGAGTAGAACATGAGCGATAAAATTATTCACCTGACTGACAGCAGCTTCGAAGCCGATGTGCTGAAAGCGGAAGGGCCGATCCTGGTCGATTTCTGGGCTGAATGGTGTGGGCCGTGCAAGATGATTGCTCCGATTCTGGATGAGATTGCCGAAGAGTTCGAAGGCAAGCTGACCATCACCAAGCTGAATATCGATCAGAACCCGGCTACCGCGCCTAAGTACGGTATCCGTGGCATCCCTACGCTGTTGCTGTTCAAGAACGGTGAAGTGGCCGCGACCAAGGTGGGCGCGTTGTCCAAAGGTCAGCTCAAAGATTTCCTGAACGCGAATCTGTAATCGGGCGGGAAGCCCCATATCAGGCGGCTGGCGGTGATGTTCAATTCACCGCTAGACGCCTGCCAAGAAGCGTGTTAAGTTTAACCACACTGCATATAGAACTTGCCCGAAGTTTTAAATCTAAAGAGTTTGAATCTAAAGCTATACTCTGTGTTGAACCACTGGCGTTGAAAGTAAACTGAACTCAGCCCGTGTTTTGGCAATCAAACGGTTTTGCAAAATCATTTTTAAGGTACCTTCGATCTTCAACCGTCAATGCGTACGCCCGATGTAAGCCATTTCTTACCGCGACGGCTCTGCGCCCGGTGATCGAACGTCCAGTAGACAGGCACGCATTTCGCTGCCATACCATTCACGATACAAGTTCGAGACATACCCCGAGTTTAAGAACCCACCATTATGAATCTTACCGAATTAAAGAATACGCCGGTTTCTGAGCTGATTACTCTCGGCGAAAATATGGGGCTGGAAAACCTTGCCCGCATGCGCAAGCAGGACATTATCTTCTCCATTCTGAAGCAACATGCGAAAAGCGGAGAAGATATCTTCGGCGACGGCGTGCTCGAGATATTGCAGGATGGATTCGGTTTCCTCCGCTCTGGAGACAGTTCCTACCTCGCCGGTCCCGACGACATCTACGTATCCCCTAGCCAAATCCGCCGTTTCAACCTCCGCACAGGTGACACCATTTCCGGTAAGATTCGTCCGCCAAAAGAAGGCGAGCGCTATTTTGCCCTGTTGAAAGTCAACGAAGTCAACTACGACAAGCCGGAAAACGCCCGCAGCAAGATCCTGTTCGAGAACTTGACGCCGCTGCACGCCAATTCACGTCTGCGGATGGAGCGCGGCAACGGCTCTACCGAAGACCTGACGGCGCGCGTACTGGATCTGGCGGCGCCGATTGGCCGCGGCCAACGTGGCCTGATCGTGGCACCGCCGAAAGCCGGTAAAACCATGCTGCTGCAGAACATCGCGCAGAGCATCGCCTACAACCACCCAGACTGCGTGCTGATGGTGCTGCTGATCGACGAGCGTCCGGAAGAAGTGACCGAGATGCAGCGTCTGGTGAAAGGCGAAGTGATCGCCTCGACCTTCGACGAGCCGGCTTCGCGTCACGTGCAAGTGGCCGAAATGGTGATCGAGAAGGCCAAGCGCCTGGTTGAACACAAGAAAGACGTTATCATTCTGCTCGACTCCATCACCCGTCTGGCGCGCGCCTACAACACCGTGGTACCGGCCTCCGGCAAGGTGCTGACCGGTGGTGTGGACGCCAACGCCCTGCACCGTCCGAAGCGTTTCTTCGGTGCGGCGCGTAACGTGGAAGAGGGCGGCAGCCTGACCATCATCGCGACTGCGCTGGTTGATACCGGTTCGAAGATGGACGAAGTGATCTACGAAGAATTTAAAGGCACCGGTAACATGGAATTGCACTTGGCGCGTAAAATCGCCGAGAAACGCGTATTCCCTGCGATCGATTACAACCGTTCCGGTACTCGTAAAGAAGAGCTGCTCACCACCTCCGAAGAGCTGCAAAAAATGTGGATCCTGCGCAAAATCATTCACCCGATGGGTGAGATTGACGCGATGGAGTTCCTCATTAATAAGTTGGCGATGACCAAAACCAACGATGAATTCTTCGATATGATGAAACGCTCATAATTCGTTAAAAAATTCGCTGAACGCCACGCCTAGTCGTGGCGTTTTTCGCTTTTGGCGGATACGATAAGTAGCAGTAATGGAAAAGTAAGTTGTTTCCTCGACTTATTGAGAATTCATCTTGTTTGTCGGTCGGTTCTTCGCCGATCGGCTTTGCTGCTGTCATTTTGTCAGCCGAAGCGAAGAAAATAGGCATGAATCACCGTTGTCATAGGAAATGACCGAAAGGTGGCGGGGGCCGATGGCACAAGCTATTGCCCGTGGTAAGCTGCCTTATCTTCTACAGAGATCTGTTAACTGTGAACTTACTCACTATGAGTACTGAAATTCTATTTGTTTTCCTGTTTTCTTTGGCTTTTCTCTTTGTTGCCCGCAAGGCGGCAAAACGTATTGGTCTGGTAGATAAACCCAATTATCGCAAACGCCACCAGGGGCTGATTCCGCTGGTCGGCGGTATTTCCGTTTATGCAGGGTTGTGCTTCGCGTTTTGGATTTCCGAACAACCTATCGCGCACGCCAAGCTTTATCTTACCTGCGCCGGCATTCTGGTGTTTGTGGGGGCGCTCGACGATCGTTTCGACATCAGCGTTAAAATTCGCGCCCTGGTGCAGGCGTTGGTCGGCATCGCCATGATGGTCTTCGCCGGGCTGTACCTGCGCAGCTTCGGCCATGTGCTGGGCGACTGGGAGATGCTGCTGGGGCCGTTCGGCTATCTGGTGACGCTGTTCGCGGTATGGGCGGCGATCAACGCCTTCAACATGGTCGACGGCATCGATGGTCTGCTGGGGGGGCTGTCGTGCGTCTCCTTCGGCGCGCTGGGCCTGTTGCTGTACCTGAGCGGCCATCATGAGCTGGCGTTCTGGTGCTTTGCGATGATCGCCACCATCGTTCCCTATATTTTGCTCAACCTCGGTATTCTCGGTCGCCGCTATAAGGTGTTCATGGGGGATGCCGGCAGTACCCTGATCGGCTTTACTGCCATCTGGCTGCTGCTGCAAAGCTCGCAGGGAAAGGCGCACTCGATTAACCCGGTGACCGCGCTGTGGATCATCGCTATTCCGCTGATGGACATGATAGCAATCATGTATCGTCGTTTACGCAAGGGGATGAGCCCCTTCTCTCCCGATCGTCAACATATTCACCACCTGATCATGCGCGCCGGCTTTACGCCGCGGCAGGCTTTCGTGTTGATCACCCTGGCGGCCGCATTGCTGGCTGCGGTTGGCGTGATTGGCGAACGCCTGACTTTTATCCCTGAGTGGGTTATGTTGGCATTATTCTTGCTTGCATTCTTCCTGTACGGTTACTGCATCAAGCGCGCCTGGCGGGTTGCGCGGTACATTAAGCGTATCAAGCGCCGGTTGCGGCGTTCGGGCGATAACAAGCAAGTACCTTAACCAGAGACCAGAGGCTTTTTGGCTGTGATGAATCCAGAAACAACGTCTGACAAGCATACCCCGGCGGTGGATAACGAACTCGATATCCGCGGCCTGTGCTGCACCCTGTGGCGCGGCAAACCGTGGATTATCGGCATTGCGGTGCTGTTCGCGGCGGTCGCGCTGATCGTCTCTTACCTGGTTAAGCAAGAGTGGAGCGCCACCGCAATCACGGACAGACCTACGGTGAATGCGCTGGGCGGTTACTACTCGCAGCAGCAGTTCCTGCGTAATCTGGACGTGCGTACGTTGCCGGCGACGGCCGGCGATCAGCCGAGCATCGCGGACGAAGCATACAATGAGTTCATCATGCAGCTGGCGGCTTATGATACGCGTCGCGATTTCTGGCTGCAGAGCGATTACTACAAGCAGCGTCAGGAAGGGGATGCCCGCGCCGATGCGGCATTGCTCGACGAGCTGATCAACAACATCCTGTTCACGCCGCGCGACGACAAGAAAGTACCGAACGACGGCGTGAAGCTGACGGCGGAAACCGCTGCGGACGCCAACCGCCTGCTGCGCCAATACGTGGCCTTCGCCAGCCATCGCGCGGCCCTGCACCTGAACGAAGAAATTCAGGGCGCCTGGGCCGCTCGCACCACCTCGATGAAGGCGCAGGTCAAGCGCCAGGAAGCGGTGGCAGAGTCGGTTTACAAGCGTGAGCTGAACACCACGCAGCAGGCGCTGAAAATCGCCGAGAGCCAGGGGATCAGCCGTACACAAACCGACACCCCGGCCGAACAACTGCCGGATTCGGATCTGTTCCTGCTGGGCCGGCCAATGCTGCAGGCGCGTCTGGAAGGCCTGCAGGCTTCCGGCCCGACCTACGATCTGGATTACGATCAGAACCGCGCGATGCTGGCGACGCTGAACGTTGGCCCGACGTTGGATGAGAAGTTCCAGACCTATCGCTATTTACGTACGCCGGAAGAGCCGGTAAAACGCGACAGCCCACGCCGGGTCTTCTGGCTGATTCTGTGGGGCGCGATGGGCGCTTTGGTTGGCGCGGGTGTTGCCTTGGCGCGTCGGCCGCGTAGTTAAAAAATAATATAATAATCTGATGCAGGGCGCGTGAGCGCCCCATTCGCAGGCGGGGCCTGCGATTAACCGACCAAAAGAGATTCGCTGTGAAAGTGTTGACTGTTTTCGGCACCAGGCCTGAAGCCATTAAGATGGCGCCGCTGGTACATGCACTGGCCCAGGACGAGGCCTTTGACGCAAGAGTCTGCGTAACGGCACAGCATCGAGAGATGTTGGATCAGGTTTTGCGGTTGTTTGAGATCACGCCGGATTACGACCTGAACATCATGAAACCCGGCCAGGGGCTAACGGAGATCACCTGCCGTATTCTGGAAGGGTTGAAAGGGGTGCTGGAAGATTTCAAACCGGACGTGGTGCTGGTGCACGGCGATACCACCACCACGCTGGCGACCAGCCTGGCGGCGTTCTATCAACGCATCCCTGTCGGGCATGTCGAGGCCGGCCTGCGCACCGGAAATCTGTATTCTCCCTGGCCGGAAGAGGCCAACCGCAAACTGACCGGCCATTTGGCGATGTACCATTTCGCGCCTACCGAGAACTCACGCCAAAATCTGTTGCGCGAGCTGCTGCCTGACAACCGCATTTTCGTGACCGGCAATACGGTGATCGACGCGCTGTTCTGGGTGCGCGATCGCGTGATGAGCGATGCCGCATTGCGGGCTAGCCTGGCGCAGCGTTACCCGTTCCTCGACGCTGACAAGAAACTGATTCTGGTCACCGGCCATCGCCGCGAAAGCTTTGGCGGCGGCTTTGAGCGAATTTGCAGCGCGCTGGCGGAGATCGCCCGCAACCACCCGGAAGTGCAGGTGGTGTATCCGGTGCATCTCAACCCGAACGTCAGCGAGCCGGTGAATCGCATTTTGAAAGGCATCGACAACGTCATGCTGATCGAACCGCAGGATTATCTGCCGTTTGTCTATCTGATGACGCACGCTTACATGATCCTCACCGATTCCGGCGGCATTCAGGAAGAAGCGCCGTCGTTAGGCAAACCGGTGCTGGTGATGCGCGACACCACCGAACGCCCGGAAGCGATAGATGCGGGCACGGTGCGTTTGGTCGGCACCGACGTGGCTAAAATTGTTGAAGCAGTGACCCGGCTGTTGACGGACGAAAGCGAATATCACGCGATGAGCCGGGCGCACAACCCATACGGTGACGGTCATGCCTGTCAGCGTATCCTCGAAGCTTTAAAGAATCATCAGGTGGCACTATGAGTTTTGACACTATTTCGGTTATCGGCCTGGGTTATATCGGCTTGCCAACGGCGGCGGCGTTTGCCTCCCGCAAGAAAAAAGTGGTGGGCGTAGATGTTAACCAACATGCGGTAGATACCATTAACCGCGGTGCGATCCACATCGTCGAACCGGATCTGGACAAAGTGGTCAAGGAGGCTGTCGACGGCGGTTTCCTGCAGGCGGTAACCAAACCGCTGGCGGCCGATGCGTTCCTGATCGCGGTGCCTACGCCGTTCAAAGGCGACCATGAGCCGGATCTGGCCTTTGTTGAAGCGGCGGCGAAATCGCTGGCGCCGGTGCTGAAAAAGGGCGATCTGGTGATCCTTGAGTCCACTTCGCCGGTGGGCGCCACCGAACAGATGGCGGCATGGTTGGCGCAGGCGCGCAGCGATCTGAGCTTCCCGCAGCAGGCGGGCGAAGCGGCGGACGTGAATATCGCCTACTGCCCGGAGCGCGTGTTGCCGGGGCAGGTGATGGTGGAACTGATTCAAAACGACCGCGTGATCGGCGGCATGACGCCGAAGTGTTCGGCGCGCGCCAGCGAGCTGTACAAGATTTTCCTCGAGGGGGAATGCGTGGTTACCAACTCGCGCACCGCCGAGATGTGCAAGCTGACGGAAAACAGCTTCCGTGACGTGAACATCGCCTTTGCTAACGAACTGTCGTTGATCTGCGCCGAACAGGGGATCAACGTCTGGGAACTGATTCGCCTGGCGAATCGTCACCCGCGGGTGAATATTCTGCAGCCGGGGCCAGGCGTCGGCGGCCACTGCATCGCCGTCGATCCGTGGTTTATCGTGGCGCAGAACCCACAGCAGGCGCGCTTGATCCACACCGCGCGTCTGGTGAACGACGGCAAACCGCTGTGGGTGGTCGATCGGGTGAAAGCGGCGGTGGCCGATTGTCTGGCCGCCACCGACAAGCGTGCGTCTGAGGTGAAAATCGCCTGCTTCGGCCTGGCCTTCAAGCCGAATATTGACGATCTGCGTGAAAGCCCGGCGGTAGAAGTCGCGCACCTGATCGCCGAATGGCACGTTGGCGAAACGCTGGCGGTGGAACCGAACGTCGAACAGCTGCCGAAGTCACTGGCGGGCCATGTGACGTTGACGCCAATCGCCGAGGCGTTGCAGCAGGCGGATGTGATCGTGATGTTGGTCGATCACCAGCAGTTCAAGGCCATCCGGCCGGAAGAGATCAAGCAAAGTTGGGTAGTGGATACTAAGGGAGTCTGGCGTTGAAGCGTATCTTGGTGACTGGTGGCGCCGGATTCATCGGTTCTGCGGTCGTGCGGCATATCATCGAGGCCACTGGCGATAGCGTGGTGGTGGTGGATAAGCTGACCTATGCCGGTAACCTCGAGTCGCTGGCGGTGGTGGCTGAGAGCGATCGCTATGCTTTCGAGCAGGCCGACATTTGCGATCGCGCCGAGATGGATCGGGTGTTCGCCCAGTATCAGCCGGACGTGGTGATGCACCTGGCGGCGGAAAGCCACGTCGATCGCTCTATCGACGGCCCAGCGGCATTTATCGAGACTAACGTGGTCGGCACTTACACCCTGCTGGAAGCGGCGCGTCACTACTGGCAGCCGCTGGTGGCGGAGAAGAAACTGGCCTTCCGCTTCCATCATATCTCCACCGACGAAGTGTACGGGGATCTGCACGGCACCGACGATCTGTTCACCGAAACCACGCCGTATGCGCCGAGCAGCCCGTATTCCGCTTCCAAAGCGTCGAGCGATCATCTGGTGCGCGCCTGGTTGCGTACCTACGGTTTGCCGACTCTCGTCACCAACTGTTCGAACAACTACGGTCCTTATCACTTCCCGGAGAAGCTGATTCCGTTGGTGATCCTGAATGCGGTAGCCGGCAAACCGCTGCCGGTATACGGCAACGGCGCGCAGGTGCGTGACTGGCTGTATGTCGAAGATCACGCGCGCGCGCTCTATCAGGTCGTGACCGAAGGCGTGGTGGGCGAAACTTACAATATTGGCGGCCATAACGAGCGCAAGAATATCGAAGTGGTGCAGACCATTTGCGATCTGTTGGAAGAACTGGCGCCGAACAAACCGCAAGGCGTGGCGAACTACCGCGATCTGATCACTTACGTCAAGGATCGCCCGGGCCACGATATGCGTTACGCTATCGACGCCGGCAAAATCGATCGTGAATTGGGCTGGCGGCCGCAGGAAACGTTCGAAAGCGGCCTTCGCAAAACCGTGGTTTGGTACCTGAACAACGAAACCTGGTGGCGCCGGGTGCAAGACGGTTCTTATGCCGGCGAGCGTTTAGGGCTGTCAGATTAATTTAACGCCGCGCCGCTTTGGGGCGGTACGGCGGGCTTTGGAGTGAGTATGAAAGGCATTATTCTGGCCGGCGGTTCCGGTACGCGTCTGCATCCGATTACTCGTGGCGTGTCCAAGCAACTGCTGCCGATCTATGACAAACCGATGATCTATTATCCGCTGTCGGTGCTGATGCTGGCAGGGATCAAAGATATTCTGATTATCTCCACGCCGGAAGATCTGCCTTCATTCAAGAGGCTCTTGGGCAGCGGCGAAGAGTTCGGCATCAATCTCAGCTATGCCGAACAGCCGAGTCCCGAAGGCTTGGCCCAGGCATTTCTGATCGGTGAAGAATTTCTGGCCGGTGAGCCAAGCTGTTTGGTGTTGGGCGACAATATTTACTTTGGCCAGGGGTTCAGCCCCAAACTGAGAAGCGTTGCGGCGCGCACTACCGGCGCGACCGTATTCGGTTATCAGGTGATGGATCCCGAGCGCTTTGGCGTGGTGGAATTTGACGACCGCTTCCGTGCGCTGTCGATCGAAGAAAAACCGGTTAAACCGAAGTCTAACTGGGCGGTGACCGGCCTGTATTTCTACGATAGCCAAGTGGTGGAGTTCGCCAAGCAGGTGAAGCCTTCTGAGCGTGGCGAGCTGGAAATTACCAGCATTAACCAGATGTATCTGGAACGCGGAGAGCTGACCGTCGAGCTGTTGGGGCGCGGTTTTGCCTGGCTGGACACCGGCACGCACGACAGCCTGCTGGAAGCCAGCAGCTTCGTGCAGACGGTCGAGAAACGCCAGGGCTTTAAAATCGCCTGTCTCGAGGAGATCGCCTGGCGTAATGGCTGGCTGGATGATGACGGCGTGAAGCGCGCGGCTCAGACGCTGGCCAAAACCGGTTATGGCAAATACTTACTGGATTTATTGCATGCGCGTCCACGCCAGTATTGAACCGCTGTATTGGGAGAGCGATTTCTTCCAACTAGATAGCGCCAAGTTACATTTCGACAGCTCGGCGGCGCCCGTGGCCGAGGCTGATTTGGATGCTTATACGTTGGTGCAGGCCAAAATCCCCGCTGACCGCCTGAAGTGGGCCGATGCGCTATCGACGCTGGGATTCCGTCTAGTCGAAGGGGAAGTGGACCTGGCAATGAACGTTGCGCCTGAAAACACGACGGTTGATGCGGTTGCGGTACGTCTGGCCGTTCCCGAGGACATCCCATCGTTGCGCGCTGTCGCCGGTGAGGTGTTTGCCGCCAGCCGGTTTCGCGCACCGTGGTACGATCGCGCCGATAGTGGCCGATTCTATGCGGCCTGGATCGAAAAAGCGGTGCTGGGCACCTTTGATCACCAATGCTTGATGGTATTGAACAACCAGGGGCAACCAGAAGGCTTTGTCAGCCTGCGTGACATTGGCGGCCAGGACATGCGCATCGGCCTGTTGGCGGCTTTCCCCGGCGCATCAGGCCGGGGCATTGGCACTCGGCTGATGGCGGCGGCGATCGCCGAAAGTCGGCGCCAGGGGATGCAGCGCCTGCGGGTGGCGACCCAGATAAGCAATATCGCCGCATTACGACTCTATCAACGACAGGGTGCCGTGATTGAAAGCACCGCGTACTGGTTATACAGAGGTAAACATGATTCCATTTAACGCTCCACCGGTTGTTGGCACTGAATTGGAATATATGCAAGCTGCCATGGGCAGCGGCAAGTTGTGCGGCGACGGCGGTTTTACCCGTCGCTGCCAGCAGTGGATGGAACAGCGTTTCGGCAGCGCGAAAGTATTGTTGACGCCTTCCTGCACCGCGTCGTTGGAAATGGCCGCCATTCTGCTGGATATTCAGCCGGGTGACGAAGTGATCATGCCGAGCTTTACCTTCGTTTCCACTGCCAACGCCTTTGTGCTGCGCGGCGCCAAAGTGGTGTTCGTCGACCTGCGTCCGGATACCATGAACATCGACGAAACCAAAATCGAAGCGGCGATCACTGATAAAACCCGCGCGATCGTGCCGGTACACTACGCCGGTGTCGCCTGCGAGATGGATACCATCATGGCGCTGGCGAAGAAATATAACCTGTTCGTGGTGGAAGACGCCGCGCAGGGCGTGATGTCGACCTACAAAGGCAAGGCATTGGGCACCATCGGCCATATCGGCTGCTTCAGTTTCCATGAAACCAAAAACTATACCGCCGGCGGCGAAGGCGGCGCGACGCTGGTGAACGATCCGGCGCTGGTCGATCGGGCGGAAGTCATCCGCGAGAAAGGCACCAACCGCAGCCAGTTCTTCCGTGGTCAGGTCGACAAATATACCTGGCGCGACATCGGCTCCAGCTATCTGATGTCTGATCTGCAGGCCGCCTACCTGTGGGGCCAGCTGGAAGTGGCGGAACGCATCAATCAGCGCCGCCTGTCGCTGTGGCAGAAGTACTACGACAGTTTCCTGCCGTTGGCGCAGGCCGGCCGCATCGAGCTGCCGAGCGTGCCGGCAGATTGCAAGCACAATGCGCACATGTTCTATATCAAGCTGCGCGATATCAACGATCGCACCGCGTTTATCGACTATTTGAAAGAAGCCGGGATCATGACGGTGTTCCACTATATCCCGCTGCATGAGTGTCCGGCCGGCGAACAGTTCGGTCGCTTTGCCGGCGAAGACCGATACACCTCACAGGAAAGCGCGCGTCTGGTGCGCTTGCCGCTGTTCTACAATATGTCCGATGTTAATCAACGTACGGTTATCAATAGCATACTGAGCTTCTTCGCCTGATATGTCGTTGGCAAAAGCATCGATATGGACCGCCGGCTCTACGCTGATAAAAATCGGCGTGGGGTTGTTGGTGGTGAAACTGCTGGCGGTGGCGTTTGGCCCCAGCGGGGTGGGGCAGGCGGGTAACTTCCGCCAGTTGATTACCGTGCTGGGCGTGCTGTCCGGCGCGGGCATTTTTAACGGCATCACCAAATACGTGGCGGAGTATCACCAGGATCCGCAGCGTCTGCGTCTGGCGGTTGGCACTGCGTCGAGCATCGTGCTGGGCTTTTCGACCTTGTTGGCGCTGGTGTTTCTGTTCGCCGCCGAGCCTATCAGCATAGGGTTGTTCGGGCATGCCGATTATGTCGGCGTGGTGCGCGCCGTGGCTTTCATTCAGATGGGTATCGCCTACGCCAACCTGTTTATGGCGGTGCTGAAAGGCTATCGCGATGCGATGGGTAACGCGCTGGCGGTGATAGGCGGCAGCCTGATCGGCGTGGTGGCTTACTATCTGTGTTTCAAGCTGGGCGGCTATGAAGGCGCGCTGGCGGGGCTGGCGCTGGTGCCGGCGTTGGTGGTGTTGCCGGCAGGGTTGATGTTGTGGCGGCGCAAAACGCTGCCGCTGCGCTATCTGGCACCGCGCTGGGACAAACCGGTGGCCGGCAACCTCGGCAAATTCACCATCATGGCGTTGATCACCTCGGTGACGCTGCCGGTGGCCTACGTGATGATGCGTAACCTGTTGGCCGCGCATTACGGTTGGGATGAGGTGGGGATCTGGCAGGGCGTCAGTAGCATTTCCGATGCCTATCTGCAGTTTATCACCGCCTCGTTTACCGTCTATCTGCTGCCGACGCTGTCGCGGCTGACGGACAAGGGCGCCATCTCGCGAGAGATCGTGCGCTCGCTGAAATTCGTGCTGCCGGCGGTAGCGGCGGCGAGCTTTACGGTGTGGTTGCTGCGCGATTTCGCCATTTGGCTGCTGTTCTCGGACAAATTCGTCGCCATGCGCGATCTGTTTGCCTGGCAGCTGGTGGGCGATGTGCTGAAAGTCGGGGCTTATGTGTTCGGCTATCTGGTGATCGCCAAAGCGTCGCTGCGCTTTTATATCCTGACAGAAGTCAGTCAGTTTCTGCTGCTGACGCTGTTCTCGCATTGGCTGATCCCGCTGCACGGCGCGCTGGGAGCGGCTCAGGCCTATATGGCAACCTACATCGTGTATTTCGCGCTCTGTAGCTGCGTGTTTCTTATTTATCGTAGACGAGTATGACCACACTGATTCACGTTCTGGGATCCGATATCCCGCATCATAACCAGACGGTGCTGCGCTTCTTCAACGACGTGCTGGCGCCGCGTTTGCCGGCTGAGCAGACGCGGCATTTTATGGTGGCGGCCAAGGATGTGGCGGCGTTGGGGGCGTTTCCCGCCCTTAATATTGAGCCTTACGCCGACAAGAAGAGTTTGGCGGCGGCGGTGATCGCTCGTGCCCAGTCCGATCGTGATGCGCGTTTCTTCCTGCATGGCCAATTTAACCCGGGGCTGTGGCTGGCGCTGCTGAGCGGCAAGATCAAGGCGCGTCAGGTCAGTTGGCATATTTGGGGCGCCGATCTGTATGAAGACGCCACCAGCTGGAAATTCCGCCTGTTCTATCTGCTGCGGCGCATTGCGCAGGGGCGGGTGGGGAACGTGTTCGCCACTCGTGGCGACGTGATTCACTACCAGCAGCGCCATGCGCGGGTACCGGCCTCGCTGCTGTATTTCCCGACCCGCATGGACCCGGCGCTGACCGACGTTCACGTCGAAAAAAATCTGGCCGGGCCGATGACGATTCTGGTGGGCAATTCCGGCGATCGCAGCAATCGGCATATCGAAGCGCTGCAGGCGATTCATCAGCAGTTTGGTGCCGACGTGCGCGTGATCCTGCCGATGGGCTATCCGGCCAACAACGACGCCTACATCGAGCAGGTGCGCGCAGCCGGATTGCCGCTGTTCGGCGAGAAAAACCTGCAGCTGCTCACGCAGCAGGTGGCGTTTGAGGATTACCTCAATATTCTGCGCGCCTGCGATCTCGGCTATTTCATTTTCAATCGCCAGCAGGGGATCGGCACCTTGTGCCTGCTGATTCAGTTCGGCGTGCCTTTCGTGCTCAGCCGGCAGAACCCGTTCTGGCAGGATCTGGCGGAACAGCATCTGCCGGTGTTGTTCTATGGTGATTCGCTGGACGAAGCGGTGGTGCGCGAAGCGCAGCGCCAGCTGGCGGCGGTGGATAAACAGGCGATCGCCTTCTTCAATCCGAACTATGTCGACGGCTGGCAGCAAGCCTTGGCGTTGGCGGCGGGAGAGCACTCATGACGTTGGCGCAATTCGGCGGCCTGTTCGTCGTCTATCTGGTCAGCCTGACGTTTATCCTGACGCTGACCTATCAGGAGTTTCGGCGCGTGCGCTTTAACTTCAACGTTTTCTTCTCGCTGCTGTATTTGCTGACGTTTTATTTCGGCTTCCCGCTGACCTGCCTGCTGGTGTTTCAGTTTGACGTCGAGGTGGTGCCGGTGGAGTTTCTGCTGTACGCCCTGCTGTCGGCGACGGCGTTTTACGCCATCTATTACGTCACTTACAAGACGCGGCTGCGCAAGCGGCGCGTTCAGCCGCGCGCGGCGCTGTTCACCATGAACCGGGTAGAGACTCATATGACCTGGGTGTTGCTGGCGCTGGTGGCGATCGGCACCGTAGGGATCTTCTTCATGCAGAACGGCTTCCTGCTGTTCAAGCTCAATTCCTACAGCCAGATCTTCTCCAGCGACGTGTCCGGCGTGGCGCTCAAGCGGTTCTTCTACTTCTTCATTCCGGCCATGCTGGTGGTCTATTTCCTGCGACAGGATCTGCGCGCCTGGTTCTTGTTCCTGGTGGCGACGGTGGCGTTCGGCATTCTGACCTATGTGATCGTCGGCGGCACCCGCGCCAATATCATCATCGCCTTCGCGCTGTTTCTGTTTATCGGCATCGTGCGCGGCTGGATCACGCTGTGGATGCTGGCGGCGGCGGGCATATTCGGCGTGGTCGGCATGTTCTGGCTGGCGTTGAAGCGCTACAGCCTGGACGTCAGCGGCGCGGAAGCGTTTTATACCTTCCTCTATCTGACTCGCGATACCTTCTCGCCGTGGGAAAACCTGGCGCTGCTGCTGCAAAATTACGACAAGATCGACTTCCAGGGGCTGGCGCCGATCGTGCGCGATTTCTATGTCTTTATCCCGACCTGGCTGTGGCCGGGCCGGCCGGACGTGGTGCTGAACTCGGCCAACTATTTCACCTGGGAAGTGCTGAACAACCACTCCGGGCTGGCGATTTCCCCGACGCTGATCGGTTCGCTGGTCGTGATGGGCGGCGCGCTGTTTATCCCGCTCGGTGCGATTCTGGTGGGTATGATCATCAAGTGGTTCGACTGGCTGTACGAGTTGGGCAAAACCGAACCGAACCGCTACAAGGCGGCTATCCTGCAAGGCTTCTGCTTCGGCGCGGTGTTCAACATGATCGTGCTGGCGCGCGAAGGGGTGGACTCCTTCGTGTCGCGCGTGGTGTTCTTCTGCATTATTTTCGGCGCCTGTCTGGTGCTGGCGAAGTTGCTGTATTGGCTGTTCGATACCGCCGGGTTGATCAAGGCCAGAGTGACGCGCGCTCGCGCGCCGGCGTCTCCGCCTCGGGCGAGCGGTCTTTTGTAAGGGTAATGAGAACGATGGAAGCAAAGATTTCGGTGCCGCAGTACGAGCTGCGCGGTTTCAGCCTGTGGGGCTTTCGCGATATGGCGCACTGCATGGACTTTTTGTTCGACGGCGGCCGGGTAAAGCAGGGCACGCTGGTAGCGATGAACGCGGAAAAGATCCTGAAGGCGGAAGAGGACCAAGCGCTGCATGCGTTGCTGGATGAGGCGGAGTACAAGTACGCCGATGGCATCAGCATGGTGCGTTCGATCCGCCGCAAATACCCGGCGGCGGAGGTTTCGCGCGTCGCGGGCGCCGATCTTTGGGAAGCCTTGATGCAGCGCGCCGGGCAGGAAGGCACGCCGGTCTTTCTGGTCGGCGGCAAGCTGGAAGTCCTGGTGGAAACCGAGCAGAAGCTGCGCAGCCAGTGGAATGTCAACCTGGTGGGCAGCCAGGACGGCTATTTCAAGCCGGAGCAGCGAGAGGCGCTGTTCGAGCGTATTCGCGCCAGCGGTGCCGCCATTGTGACGGTAGCGATGGGATCGCCGAAGCAGGAGATTCTGATGCGCGATTGCCGCAAGGTGCATCCACAGGCGCTGTACATGGGCGTAGGCGGCACCTATGACGTGTTTACCGGGCACGTGAAGCGTGCGCCCAAGGTCTGGCAGAACCTCGGCCTGGAGTGGCTCTACCGCCTGCTCAGCCAGCCCAGCCGCATCGGCCGGCAGTTGAAGCTGTTGAAGTTTGTCGGCTACTACTACCGCGGCAAGATGTAATCCCTCATTCGGGGCGGAAAGTGTTGTTCCGCCCCGGTCTGCTATACCAATAATCTGTTTTTGCCCATTTCTCCCGCATATCTATAACCCCCGGCCCTAAACGCCGCCGCATTTATTCCATAAAGTTTTAAATTGCGGTTTGCTTATAGCGGCGAAATGCGAAACGATACCGCCCGGAAATTATCCCTGGCCGCTGCGCCTGTTGCGCCAGCGCTGAACGATGTTCTTCTCACGGTAACTTCGCTCCGACTACCCGTTGATGCCAACCCGATCGGCAGGGGATGATTTATTCTTTTAATAATGACAATAACGACCGGCAGCGGCCGGCAGGCAAACACAACCCGAGAAAAATTATTGAGGATTTATGGCACACAAAGAGAAACCGCAAGGGCTACACCGGGGCCTTGAGGCCCGGCATATCGAGCTTATCGCTCTGGGGGGCACCATCGGTGTCGGCCTGTTTATGGGGTCGGCCAGTACGCTGAAGTGGGCGGGGCCATCGGTGCTGCTGGCTTACATCATCGCCGGGCTGTTCGTGTTCTTCATTATGCGTTCGATGGGGGAAATGCTGTTCCTCGAGCCGGTCGCCGGGTCGTTCGCCGTTTACGCGCATAAATACATGAATCCCTATTTCGGCTATCTGACCGCCTGGGGCTATTGGTTTATGTGGATCGCCGTCGGCATTTCGGAGATCACCGCCATTGGGGTGTATGTGCAGTTCTGGTTCCCCGAAATACCGCAGTGGGTGCCGGCGCTGATCGCCGTGGCGATGGTGGCGCTGGCCAACCTGGCGGCGGTGCGCCTGTACGGTGAGCTGGAGTTCTGGTTCGCCATGATCAAGGTCACCACCATCATCGTGATGATTCTGGTGGGGCTGGGGGTGATCTTCTTCGGTTTCGGCAACGGCGGTGAACCCGTTGGTTTCGCTAATCTGACGGCGCACGGTGGCTTCTTCGCCGGTGGCTGGAAAGGCTTCCTGTTTGCGCTGTGCATCGTAGTGGCGTCCTATCAGGGGGTAGAGCTGGTGGGCATCACCGCCGGGGAAGCCAAGAATCCTCAGGTGACGCTGAAACGCGCGATCAACAATATCCTGTGGCGTATCCTGATCTTCTATGTCGGCGCCATCTTCGTCATCGTTACCATCTTCCCGTGGAACGGCATCGGCACCACCGGCAGCCCGTTCGTACTGACCTTCGCCAAGATTGGCATCGTCGCCGCCGCCGGCATCATCAACTTCGTGGTGTTGACCGCCGCGCTCTCCGGCTGCAACAGCGGCATGTACAGCGGCGGCCGCATGCTGTACGCCCTGGCCAAGAACCGCCAGCTGCCAGCGGCGTTGACCAAGCTTTCCGCCAGCGGCGTGCCGGTCAACTGCATCGCCGTCACCATCGGCTGCCTGTTGGTGGGATCCGCGCTGAACTACATCATCCCTAATCCGGAGCAGGTGTTCGTCTACGTCTATAGCGCCAGCGTACTGCCGGGCATGGTGCCGTGGTTCGTGGTGCTGATTAGCCAACTCTATTTCCGCCGCGCCCACAAGGAAGCGATCAAAAACCACAGCTTCAAGTCGATCATGTTCCCGTATGTGAACTATCTGACCATCGCTTTTCTGGTGTGCGTGCTGGTCGGTATGGGAATCAACCCGGATACGCGGATTTCCCTGCTGGTCGGGGCGATTTTCTTAGCCGGCGTCAGCCTGTGCTACTTCGCTTTCGGCATGCACAAGAAACATCATCCGGCTGAAAATCGGGTAGAAACGCGCCAATAAACGGTGAAAAGGGGCTACGGAGTGCGCTTTTGTGCGTGGGAGTGAGCAAAGCGTAATCAAACGCAACATTTCTGCGAAAAAGCACTAGACAGAATTGGCGTAAATCCGTAGTATCCCCTCCCGCAACGGCGCTACGCGCCCGTAGCTCAGCTGGATAGAGCGCTGCCCTCCGGAGGCAGAGGTCTCAGGTTCGAATCCTGTCGGGCGCGCCATTAAGTTTGTGCGCAGGAGCTGCGGTGGTAATATTACCGCGTGAGTAAGAAGTAGTAATGGTGGCTATAGCTCAGTTGGTAGAGCCCTGGATTGTGATTCCAGTTGTCGTGGGTTCGAGTCCCATTAGCCACCCCACTTCCTAACGAAGTGAAGATTTAGCAGTATTTTGTGACAGTGCGAAGGTGGCGGAATTGGTAGACGCGCTAGCTTCAGGTGTTAGTGTTCTTACGGACGTGAGGGTTCAAGTCCCTCTCTTCGCACCACGCAAAATATCTGATAAATATAAGATTTATATGGACAATGGTCTGATAAATCGGGTAGTATAAGCAACATAAATCGGCGAGTAGCGCAGCTTGGTAGCGCAACTGGTTTGGGACCAGTGGGTCGGAGGTTCGAATCCTCTCTCGCCGACCACTTTCAAAGAAACCGACGCAAGTCGGTTTTTTTACGTCTGTAGTTTATGAGGATGAGTACCTCCGCAGGAGGTTCGCGCCTCGCGAAGCGAGGCAACGTTGCTTTAGCAACGGCCCGCAGGGCGCGCATCCAAGATGCACGTAATCCTCTCTCGCCGAACGCTTTCAAAGAAACCGACGCAAGTCGGTTTTTTTACGTCTGCAGTTTATGAGGATGAGCTTATGCTCAGCATGGCGAGACGAAAAATGAGCAGCCTGTGCAACCCTGTGCGGGTTTTTTGCCGGTCTGGAGTTGGCGCCTTGTTTATACCAGCAAGCCTGTTGGTTTTCAGCGACAGTATCGCCTGATGCTGTCGTCAGTTTGAGACAAATAATCAATTGATTTTAAACAACATAATCATCTTTGGCTTAAGTCGTCGTTGCGAGGCGACATCTTCAGATCGGCCGTCGGTATGGACCGAAGGGTGCGGCACATGACGAGGAAGGCGGAGTTAAATAAAAAATAGATATATTTCAATGCATTGAATTCTATTTTTTATGGGTGGTCGCTTGAATCTAAAAGTTGGCACGGCAAGTGCAATATCTACAGCGTAGATGCTCATTCCATCTCTTATGTTCGCCTTAGGCTTCATAAACCCTGGGAATGACGCAGAGCCGATTTAGGGTGCCTATCGCCCACGAGAACGATGACTAACCCGTCATCACGCTCAGGGCAGAACGTTGAGTGAGGCACCGCCCCTGTTGTCCTAGACCTGATTGCTTCTTTATACACTTGCCCTACGGCAAGTGTTTTTTTTTGCGCTTCAGCCAGCTCGCGGGCAAAAAAAAGCGCGGCATCGGGGCCGCGCTTCTCTCAACCGAACGGGGCGTTACTCGCCGCCGTTCTGTTTCAGCGTTAACATCAGCCCTTCACGCCGCATCTGCGCCGCCTCATCCGAACGATGCAGTTTCTCCAGCGTATCGGCCAACCAGGCGTAATCATAGGCGTCCGGGCGCTGCTTCAACGCTTCGCGGAAGGCGTCGGCCGCCTGCTGCCATTCGCCGTGCTTCATCAGCAACTGCCCCAGCGTGCTGTTCAACAGCGGCGTCGCGCCGTGTTGTTTCATCTGCTGGCGCAGCGCTCTCTCCAACTGCTCGGGATTGCCGGACTTCAGCCGCGGCAGCAACAGCACCAGACGCTCGTCGTATTGGCGCTTCAGGCTGTCGAGCACAATTTCCTGCGCCAGTTCATGGTCGTTGCATTCGATCAGGTGCTCCACCATCGCGATTTGCAGCGGCACTTCGTGACGCGTCTTGCGGCTCTGATCTTTCCACCAGCGCTTCAGGCCTTCGCTGCCTTCGTCCGCCATCGCCTGATTCATCAGCCCGATGTAAGCCTGTTGCTGCAGGGCCTGCAGCTGCTCTTCACTATGCAGTTCGATTTTACGCATCGACGGCAGCACTTCCAGCAGCGACGCATAGGCGCCGGTGCGCAGATAGGCTTGTTCCGCCAGGCGCAGCACTTCCGGATGGCGCGGAGCCTGGTTCAGCAGACGATCGACGCCGTGGCGCGCGGCGTGGTTCTCGCCCTGCGCCAGCTGAATGCGAACCCGGGTGATATCCACCGGCAGCTGATCGGTGTCGGCGGCTTCGGCGGCGCGTTCCAGATACTGGTTGGTGCGGAAGTCATCGCCGCGTTGCTGCGCGGCCTCGGCGGCCAGCAGGTAGTTCACCACCGGCTGTTCGGCGTGATCGGCGTTGCGCGTCATCAGCTTTTCAACCTGCTTGTAGTCGCCTTCCGCCAGTTTGATCAGCGCGGCTTTGGTTTGCTGGCGCGCGCGGGTGCGCTTGCGGCCGATAAACCAACCGCGCGTGCGGGCGCCGGTACGGAAAATTCGGCGCAGGATCCACTCGATCGCCAACAGCACCACGAACAGCAGCACCAGCATGATCACCAGGCCGGTGACGCTGGTTTCAATATTGTAATTATCGGTCTGGATCAGCACATAGCCTTGATGCCCGGCCAGCATCGGCCCGAGCACCACGCTGGCGATCACCACCAGAAACAGAAATAGCACGCGTAACATGGCTTAACCCTCCTGGTGAACGGCAGGGGACTGGGTCATCAGGTTGCGCACCCGGGTCTGCATCACTTTTTCCAGCAGCGGCTGGCTTTTCAGCTGATCCGGCACGTCCATCGAGATCGACTGTTGGCTCAGGTTATCCAGCTCTTCAAGGAAGGCCTTGGTCGCTGGGTCGGTGGTGTCGAAATAGGCGCGCACCCAGGTAGAGACGGTTTCCAGCGATTGCTTGTAGGTCTCGTTCTGGTGACGCGGAATGGCCTGTGCCGCCACCAGCAGGCGCGAACGGATGTTTTCGCGCAGGTAGATGTCCTGGTTCGGCGCCAGCAGCGGCTCGGCGCTGGTGTCGCGGCGGCGGATGGTGATGAAGTCGGCCATGAAATTGCGCCAGCTCTTGGCCAGGTTCTGCCGCCATTCGCCGATCGAGCCGGAGAGCTCGTTGCTGTTTTGATCCATCGGCGCTTCGTCGGTGTCGTTGTCCGCCAGGCGCAGGTTATCCACCTGATTGGACAGCTGATTAACCTTGAGGATGATGCCGTCGTAATCGACCTGGGTCAGGGTTGAAAGCGTACCGATGTCTTCGGTAATGGCGCGACGCACGTCGAGCAGGCTCGGATCGTTCATGTCCGCCAGGCTGGCGTCGGCGCTTTTCAGCAGCGCGGCGGCGCTGGTCACGTCCTGATCGCTCCACAGTTTGCGGCCGGCCATTTTCACCAGGAAATCGGCCTGAGCCAGCAGCCAGGTTTTGGCGTCGCTGCCGGAGATGGTCGCCACTTTTTCCTGCAGCTCGCTCAGCTGGCGCGCCAGGTTCGCCTGCTCGCGATCGGCGGCGTCCAGGGTTTTACCCTGCTGTTGCAGCAGGCCTTCCAGCGCGTTTCTTTCCTGCTGCTGGCTCTGCTTCACGCCTTCGAGCTGCTGCTGCAGCGCCTGGTTGGCGGCGATCAGCTGTTGCGCCTGCTTGTGCGTGTGGTAATAGCCGCCCGCGCCGAGGGCGATGACCAGCACGATAGCGATCGCGCCGAGCACCGGGCCGGTATTCTTGCCTTTGCGGCTGGCAGCGGCTGGCTGCTGGGAGCTCTCAACCGCGGTGGTTGGCTCTTCAACCGGGGCGGATGGGGTATTTTGTTCCGTCATAGTGGCACATCCCATAGTCAGATTATTGTAGCGCGCGGATCAGCGCGTCATTATCGGCGTTGTCAGCTACCCGAATCGTACGCCAGCCCAATTCCCGGGCGAGGGTAGCCAGGCGTTCGCTCACTACTACCAGGCGGCAACGCAGCAGCCATGAAGAACGATAGTAATCAGGAACTAAAGTATAGAGCTGTTGTAACATTTCACCGCTGGTCACCACCAGCGTATCCACACCGGCGCGCTGCCAGTGGGCGCTTTGCTCGCTGCCGTCGTAGTGCACCGGGCTGCGTTGATAACATTCATAATAGCTGACGTCGGCGCCGCGCTCGCTCAGCGTCGAGCCCAACAGTTCGCGGCCGCCGTTGCCGCGCAAAATCAGCGCGCGTTTGCCCGCCAGCTTTTGCAACGCCGGCAGCAGCAGCAGCGTTTCGCTGATTTCGCGTTCGCGCGGGTACTCCACCGGCAAACTGCTGATGCGATGCAGTGCCAGCCCGGTGGTGCGGCCGATGGCGTAATAAGCCAGGTGAGCGGGCCAGCTCAACCCGGCGCGGCCGATGACCGAATCGGCATAGTTCACCGAATGTTGCGACAGCACGAACACCAGATCGCCGGCATTAAGCTGCTGCAACGCCTGCGGCAGCTCCGGCAGATCGCCGCCGGGGGCGAAGTCGATCAGCGGTGCATGATAGGCAACCCGGCCGAGCGCGCGCAGCCGGCTCACCAGCAGCTCTCCCGAAGGCGATGGGCGGGTTACCAGAATGGTCATGCCGGCGGATTTCCCTGATAAACTTCGCGCAGGATCTCGCGCGCGCCGCGCGCCAGCAGCTCTTCCGCCAGCTCAACGCCCATCCGTTCGGCCTCGGCGGCCGGGCCGCGGCGCTCGCCGCGCACCATCTGGCTGCCGTCCGGCGCGCCGACCAGCGCGCGCAGCCACAGGCTGTCGCCATCCAGTTCGGCATAGCTGCCGATCGGTACCTGGCAGCCGCCTTCCAGACGGGTGTTCATCGCCCGTTCGGCGCGCACGCGGGTTTCGGTGGCCGCATGGTTCAGCGGCGCCAGCAGCGCGCGGGTGACGCTGTCGTCGAGACGGCATTCGATGCCGACTGCACCCTGGCCGACCGCCGGCAGGCACTCTTCGGCGCTCAGCGGGCTGCGGATGCGTTGCTCCAGCCCCAGGCGCTTCAGGCCGGCCACCGCCAGAATAATCGCGTCGTAGTCGCCGTTGTCCAGCTTGGCCAGGCGCGTGCCGACGTTGCCGCGCAGGTCGCGCACGACAAGATCCGGGCGGCGTTCACGCAGCTGACACTGGCGGCGCAGGCTGGAAGTGCCGACCACGCTGCCCTGTGGCAGTTGATCGAGCGAGGCGAAACGATTGGAAACAAAAGCGTCACGCGGATCTTCGCGCTCGCAGATGGTGGTCAAACCGAGGCCGGCGGGGAAGTCGACCGGCACGTCTTTCATCGAGTGCACGGCGATGTCGGCACGGCCTTCCAGCAGCGCCAGTTCGAGTTCTTTAACAAACAGGCCCTTACCGCCGACTTTCGCCAACGGCGTATCCAGAATAACGTCGCCGCGCGTCACCATCGGCACCAACTCGACCTGCAGGCCGGGATGGCTGGCCATCAGACGTTGCTGCACATAATGTGCTTGCCAAAGTGCAAGCGGGCTTTGTCGGGTGGCAATTCGAATAATTTTGTCTAACATGCTTGTTACCGTTTTTATATTTCGCCATCCATCCTACCACTGAGAGCCAATACTGTCAGTGCAAGAAGCCGGAGGCGGAAAAAGGACAACGGAATCAAAGGGACGTGTGATGTGCTTTGGGGCAGTTAACACTGCGGGTAAATCGTTTAGGGAAGCGCTACAATAATTGTGAAGCGTTACCTCCTTTACGGTCAATCAGCAAGGTGTTAAATTGATCACGTTTCCAGCAATAAGTCGCCAAATATTCTTCTTACACTAACGGCGCTTATGGAATACGGGTTTTTTTCTAAACACCGGGATAATCAGGCGAGACGTCTTGTACCTCTACATCGAGACATTGAAGCAGAGACTGGATGCGATCAATCAGCTACGTGTCGATCGCGCCCTGGCGGCTATGAAGCCCGCGTTTCAACGGGTATACAGTCTGCTGCCCACCTTACTGCACCACCACCACCCGCTGATGCCGGGTTACCTGAACGGTAACGTTCCCCACGGCATTTGCCTCTACACGCCTGATGAAACTCAACAAGATTACCTGAACGATTTAGAAGACAAATGGGGCAGCCCGTTTGATAAGCCGGCCAGCGGCGAGCTGCCGATCACCGGCGTCTACTCGATGGGCAGCACCTCGTCTATCGGCCAAAGCTGCAGCTCGGATCTCGACATCTGGGTCTGCCACCAGTCCTGGCTGGACAACGAAGAACGCACCCGCCTGCAGCAAAAATGCAGCCTGCTTGAGAAGTGGGCCGCCTCGATGGGGGTGGAGGTCAGCTTCTTCCTGATCGACGAAAATCGTTTCCGCCACAATGAAAGCGGCAGCCTGGGCGGCGAAGACTGCGGCTCGACGCAGCATATTCTGTTGCTCGACGAATTCTACCGCACCGCCGTGCGCCTGGCCGGCAAACGCATCCTGTGGAACATGGTGCCGGGCGAAGAAGAAGCGCACTACGATGAATACGTGCTGTCGCTGTACGCGCAGGGCGCGCTGACGCCCAACGAGTGGCTGGATCTCGGCGGCCTGAGCTCGCTGTCGGCGGAAGAGTACTTCGGCGCCAGCCTGTGGCAGCTGTACAAGAGCATCGATTCGCCTTACAAGGCGGTGCTGAAGACCCTGCTGCTGGAAGCCTATTCCTGGGAATACCCCAATACCCAACTGCTGGCGACGGACATCAAACATCGTCTGCACCAGGGCGAGATCGTCAGCTTCGGGCTCGACGCCTACTGCATGATGCTCGAACGCGTCACCCGCTACCTGACCGACATCAACGATACCACCCGCCTCGATCTGGCCCGCCGCTGTTTCTATCTGAAAGTGTGTGAAAAGCTGTCGCTGGCCAAGGCCTGCGTCGGCTGGCGGCGCGAGATCCTCAGCCAGTTGGTCAGCGAGTGGGGCTGGAGCGAAGAGCGTCTGGCGATGCTGGACAACCGCGCCAACTGGAAAATCGAACGGGTGCGTGAAGCGCATAACGAGCTGCTCGACGCGATGATGCAGAGCTACCGCAACCTGATCCGTTTCGCCCGCCGCAACAATCTCAGCGTCAGCGCCAGCCCGCAGGATATCGGCGTGTTGACCCGCAAACTGTACGCGGCGTTTGAAGCGCTGCCCGGCAAGGTGACGCTGGTGAACCCGCAGATCTCGCCGGATCTGTCGGAAAACGATTTAACCTTTATTCACGTGCCGGTTGGCCGCGCCAACCGCACCGGCTGGTACCTGTATAATCAGGCGCCGGCCATGGATTCGATCGTCAGCCATCAGCCGCTGGAATATAACCGCTACCTGAACAAGCTGGTGGCCTGGGCCTATTTCAACGGCCTGCTGACGCCGCAGACCCGCCTGCACATCAAGAGCGGCAACCTGTGCGACACCGCCAAGCTGCAGGAGCTGGTGGCCGACGTTTCTCATCACTTCCCGCTGCGCCTGCCGGCGCCGACGCCGAAAGCGCTGTACAGCCCGTGCGAGATTCGCCATCTGGCGATCATCGTCAATCTGGAAAACGATCCGACCGCCGCGTTCCGCAATCAGGTGGTGCACTTCGATTTCCGCAAGCTGGACGTGTTCAGCTTCGGCCAGCAGCAGCAGTGTCTGGTGGGCAGCATCGATCTGCTGTACCGCAACTCCTGGAACGAAGTGCGTACCCTGCATTTCAGCGGCGAGCAGTCGGTGCTGGAAGCGTTGAAAACCATTCTCGGCAAGATGCACCAGGATGCCGCCCCGCCGGAGTCGGTGGAAGTGTTCTGCTACAGTCAGCACCTGCGCGGCCTGATCCGCACCCGCATCCAGCAGTTGGTGTCGGAGTGCATCGAGCTGCGCCTGTCCAGCACCCGGCTGGAACCCGGCCGCTTCAAGGCGGTGCGCGTCGCCGGGCAGACCTGGGGGCTGTTCTTCGAACGTCTGAGCGTATCGGTGCAAAAGCTGGAGAACGCGGTGGAGTTTTACGGCGCCATCTCCAACAACAAGCTGCACGGCCTGTCTATCAAGGTGGAAACCGATCAGGTGCATCTGCCGCCGGTGGTGGACGGTTTCGCCAGTGAGGGGATCATTCAGTTCTTCTTCGAAGACACCTCAGACGACAAGGGCTTCAACATCTATATTCTGGATGAGTCTAATCGGGTGGAGGTGTATCACCACTGCGAGGGCAGTAAAGAGGAACTGGTGCGCGACGTCAGCCGCTTCTACTCCTCGTCGCACGATCGCTTCACCTACGGTTCCAGCTTCATCAACTTCAACCTGCCGCAGTTCTATCAGATCGTGCAGCTCGACGGGCGCACGCAGGTGATCCCGTTCCGCAGCAACGTGCTGTCCAGCCTGTGCGTGACGGTGGCCGACGGCGCCGCTCAGCCGCTCAAACAGCAGTTCCAACTGCATTGACGCCGCGAGGGCTCGGTGGCCGAGCCCTGCATTGCTTCAGGAAAAACGCAGTGCTTCGCCGGCCTGCGTGCTGGCTGCTTCGCTGAGCAGCTGATAAAACGGCTGCCCGCTGCGATCGCATAGCCAGACGCCGTCGCGGTAGTTGAAGTGATAGCCGCCGGCCTTGGTGGCAAGCCACACCTGGTGCAGCGGCTCCTGGCGGTTGATGACGATCTTGGTGCCGTTTTCGAAGCTCAGCGTCATCACGCCGCCATTGGTTTCGTAATCGATGTCCGCATCGCCGTCAAAATCGTCCAGTGTCTCTTCAATATTCAGCATCAGCTGGTCGGCCAACTGGTGAAACTCGCTGTCGTTCATATTCAATTCCTATTGCTTTTCATGATCCACCTGCGATTATAGAGACCTTGGACGCATGAATTACAGGCATTAATGCAAATGAAAAAACAACTACGCTATGCGCTGATGGCAGTTCTGCTTACCGGCCTCGCCGGCTGTGGTCTGAAAGGCCCGCTTTACTTCCCACCTGCCGACGCCACTGGCCAAAAATCGGCCAAGCCGCCGGTGCAAACGGGCGATCAGGTGCAAAAGAACCAGCAGGAGCAGTCTGGCTCTCAGCAAAAACCGTCGATGGTCGATCAGTAACACCCGGTTTGCGGTGGCGAGCGCCGCCGCAAAATCAAGACGGATAGCGCGTCCAGATAGCGGAGTATGATATGCAGTTCTCCAAAATGCACGGTCTGGGCAACGACTTTATGGTGGTCGATGCCGTTACACAGAATGTCTATTTTTCACCTGAGCTGATCCGCCGGCTGGCCGATCGGCACCTGGGCGTCGGCTTTGACCAGATGCTGGTGGTAGAACCGCCTTACGATCCCGAGCTGGATTTTCACTACCGGATTTTCAACGCCGACGGCAGCGAAGTGGCCCAGTGCGGCAACGGCGCGCGCTGCTTCGCGCGCTTTGTGCGGCTGAAAGGGCTGACCAACAAGCGCGATATCCGCGTCAGCACCCAAACCGGGCGTATGGTGCTCAGCGTCACCGACGACGATCTGGTGTGCGTCAATATGGGCGAGCCGAATTTCGATCCGCAGGCGGTGCCGTTCCGCGCCGCCAAAGCGGAAAAGACTTACATCATGCGCGCGGCGGAACATACCGTGCTGTGCGGCGTGGTGTCGATGGGCAACCCGCATTGTGTTTTGCAGGTGGATGATGTAAAAACCGCCAAGGTGGAGCTGCTCGGACCGGTGCTGGAAGGGCATGAGCGCTTCCCGGAACGGGCCAACATCGGCTTTATGCAGGTGGTCAGCCGCGATCACATCAAGCTGCGGGTTTATGAGCGCGGCGCCGGCGAAACCCAGGCCTGCGGCAGCGGCGCCTGCGCGGCGGTGGCGGTGGGGATCCAACAGGAATTGCTGTCAGAAGAGGTGCATGTAGAACTGCCGGGCGGCAGCCTGCATATTCGCTGGAAAGGGCCGGGCAACCCGCTGTTTATGACCGGTCCGGCAACCCATGTCTATGACGGATTTATTCATCTATGAAGAGCGTAGAAGAACAGAGCGTCGCCGGCCTGGCGCTGGATGACGACACCGTGATGCAGTATCTGCTGCAGAACCCGGATTTCTTTATTCGCAACGCGCGCCAGGTTGAGCAGATGCGCGTGCCTCACCCGGTACGCGGCACCGTTTCGCTGGTGGAATGGCATCTGGCCCGCCAACGCAATCACATCGAACGGCTGGAAGAAGAGATCACGCTGTTGATGGAGCAGGCCAGCGCCAATGAAGGGCTGTTCGCCAGGTTGCTGCACCTGCAGGCCGATCTGGCCACCGCCGACAGCCTGCAGGATATGCTGAACCGGCTGCAGCGCTGGGCGCGCGGCTTCGGTTTGGCCGGCGCTACGGTGCGTCTGTTTGCCGATCGCTGGAATATCGGCGCGCCTTCCGACTTTACCCATCTGGCGCTGACGCGCTCGGCGTTTGAGCCGTTCCGCATCCAGCGCTTGGGCAGTGAACAACACTACCTCGGCGGCCTGAACGGCCCCGAACTGCTGCTGCTGTTGCCGCAGGCCAAACAGATCGGCCAGATTGGCTCGGTGGCGCTGTCAATGCTGGGCGACGACGGCGAATTGGGCATGGTGATCTTCAGCAGTCGCGATACGCAACACTATCAGCAGGGCATGGGCACGGTGATGCTCAATCAACTGGCGCGCATGCTGCCGGAACTGCTGGAACGCTGGGTCGAACGCGCATGACGCCGATTGCGCCCAGCCTGCAGCAGCCGGTGGACGCTTTTCTGCGTTATCTCAAGGTAGAACGGCAACTCAGCCCGCTGACGCAGCTCAGCTATTCGCGCCAGCTGGCGGCGTTGATGCGCCTGGCGCAGGAGATCGGCGTCACCGACTGGACGGCGCTGGACGCCGCCCGGGTGCGCATGTTGGCGGCGCGCAGCAAACGCGCCGGCCTGCAGTCAGCCAGTCTGGCGCTGCGGCTCTCTTCGTTGCGCAGTTTTCTCGACTGGCTGGTCAGCCAGGGCGTGTTGCACGCCAACCCCGCCAAAGGCATCCGCACGCCGCGCAGCGGCCGCCATCTGCCGAAAAACATCGACGTCGATGAAATGAACCAGCTGCTGGAGATCGATCTCAACGATCCGCTGGCGGTGCGCGATCGCGCCATGCTGGAGGTGATGTACGGCGCCGGCCTGCGCCTCTCCGAGCTGGTGGGGCTGGACTGCCGCCATGTCGATATGGCCGCCGGCGAGGTGTGGGTGATGGGGAAAGGCAGCAAAGAGCGCAAATTGCCGATCGGACGAACCGCCGTCACCTGGCTGGAACACTGGCTGGCGATGCGCGATCTGTTCGGGCCGCAGGACGACGCCATGTTCCTGTCCAACCAGGGGCGACGCATCTCGACGCGCAACGTGCAAAAACGCTTCGCCGAATGGGGCGTGAAGCAGGGCGTCAACAGTCATATTCATCCGCACAAGCTGCGCCACTCGTTCGCCACCCACATGCTGGAGTCCAGCGGCGATCTGCGCGCGGTGCAAGAGCTGCTCGGCCACGCCAACCTGACCACCACGCAGATTTATACCCACCTCGACTTTCAACATCTGGCGAACGTGTACGATGCCGCTCATCCGCGCGCCAAACGGGGGAAATCCTGATGCATTTTTATCGCCCGCTGCGCCCGCTGGCGGCGCTGACTTTCGATCTGGACGACACGCTGTATGACAATCGTCCGGTGATTAGGCAGACCGAACAACAGTCGGTGGCCTTCCTGCAGAGCTACCATCCCGGTCTGAACAGCTTCCAGTCGGCGGATTTCCACCGCCTGCGCCAGGAGCTGCGCGAACAGGATCCGGAGATCTACCACGACGTCACCGAGTGGCGCTGGCGCGCCATTCATCTGGCGCTGAGCCGGCAGGGGCTGCGCGACGCCGAGGCAGCGGTCGGGGCCGATGCGGCGATGCAGAACTTCGCGCTATGGCGCAGCCGCATCGAGGTGCCGGAAACGACCCACGCCACGCTGAAGGCGCTGGCCGCGCGCTATCCGCTGGTGGCGATCACCAACGGCAACGCCGATCCGGCGCAGTGCGGCCTGGACGGTTACTTCCAGTTCGTGTTGCGCTCCGGGCCGGACGGGCGCGCCAAGCCGTATCAGGACATGTATCACCTGGCCGTCGAACGGTTGGGCGTGGCGCCCGAACAGATCCTGCACGTGGGCGACGATCTGACCACCGATGTTGCCGGCGCGCTGCGTGCGGGGCTGCAGGCCTGTTGGATCAACGATCGCCAACGGGATCTGATGCAGGTCGCCGACAGTCGCCTGTTGCCGCATATTGAGATTTCACAGTTGGCATCGCTGACAGCATTGTTATAATCCCTGCCAGAACTCTGTATAAATTTCCAGTGAAAAACCCGTCGCCGGCGGGTTTTCCCTTAACCATTAGTGGTGCCTATGGACGTCTCCGATCTGCTCGATAGCCTGAATGAAAAACAACGTGAAGCCGTGGCGGCGCCGCGCAGCAACCTGTTGGTTCTGGCCGGGGCGGGCAGCGGCAAGACGCGGGTGCTGGTGCATCGCATCGCCTGGCTGCTGTCGGTGGAGAACTGCTCGCCGTATTCGATCATGGCGGTGACCTTCACCAACAAGGCGGCGGCGGAAATGCGCCATCGTATCGAACATCTGATCGGTACCAGCCAGGGCGGCATGTGGATCGGCACCTTCCACGGCCTGGCGCATCGCCTGCTGCGCGCCCACCATCTGGAGGCCAACCTGCCGCAGGATTTCCAGATCCTCGACAGCGATGACCAGCTGCGGCTGCTCAAGCGCATCATCAAGGCGCTGAACGTCGACGAGAAGCAGTGGCCGCCGCGTCAGGCGATGTGGTACATCAACGGCAAGAAAGACGAAGGCCTGCGGCCGCAGCACGTCGAGACCTACAACAACCCGGTGGAGGCCACCTGGTTGCGCATCTACCAGGCCTATCAGGAAGCCTGCGATCGCGCCGGGCTGGTGGATTTCGCCGAGCTGCTGCTGCGCGCGCATGAACTGTGGCTGAACAAGCCGCATATCCTCAATCATTACCGCGAACGTTTCACCAACATACTGGTGGACGAATTCCAGGATACCAACAGCATCCAGTACGCCTGGATCCGCCTGCTGGCGGGCGGCAACAGCAACGTGATGATCGTCGGCGACGACGACCAGTCAATCTACGGCTGGCGCGGCGCGCAGGTGGAAAACATCCAGCGCTTCCTGAAGGATTTCCCCGGCGCGGAAACCATCCGCCTGGAGCAGAACTACCGTTCCACCAGCAACATCCTGAAAGCGGCCAATACCCTGATCGCCAACAACGACGGGCGCATGGGTAAAAACCTGTGGACCGAAGGCGGCGAAGGCGAACCAATTTCCATCTACTGCGCCTTCAACGAGCTCGACGAAGCGCGCTTTGTGGTCAATCGCATCAAGACCTGGCAAGACAACGGCGGCGCGTTGAACGACTGCGCCATCTTGTACCGCAGCAACGCCCAGTCGCGCGTGCTGGAAGAGGCGCTGCTGCAGACGGCGATGCCGTACCGCATCTACGGCGGCCAGCGTTTCTTCGAACGCCAGGAAATCAAGGACGCGCTGGCTTACCTGCGTCTTATCTCCAACCGCAACGATGATGCGGCCTTTGAGCGCGTGGTCAACACCCCGACGCGGGGCATCGGCGATCGCACTCTCGACGTGGTGCGCCAGGCGGCGCGCGATCGCCAGCTGACGCTGTGGCAGGCGACACGCGAGCTGATGCAGGACAAGGTGTTGGCCGGCCGCGCCGCGTCCGCGCTGCAGCGTTTTATCGAACTGGTGGAGTCGCTGGCGCATGAAACCGCTGACATGCCGCTGCATGTGCAGACCGACCGGGTGATCCGCGATTCCGGGCTGTTCATCATGTATGAGCAGGAAAAGGGTGAAAAGGGGCAGGCGCGCATCGAAAACCTTGAGGAACTGGTGACGGCGACGCGCCAGTTCAGCTATCAGGAAGAAGATCAGGATCTGATGCCGCTGCAGGCGTTCCTGTCGCATGCGGCGCTGGAGGCGGGTGAAGGCCAGGCCGACGCCTATCAGGACGCGGTGCAACTGATGACCCTGCACTCCGCCAAGGGGCTGGAGTTCCCGCTGGTGTTTATCGTCGGCATGGAAGAAGGCATGTTCCCGAGCCAGATGTCGCTGGATGAAGGCGGCCGGTTGGAAGAGGAGCGCCGCCTGGCCTATGTGGGCGTAACGCGCGCCATGCAGAAGCTGACGCTGACCTATGCCGAAACGCGCCGTTTGTACGGCAAAGAGGTGTATCACCGGCCGTCGCGCTTTATCGGCGAGCTGCCGGAAGAGTGCGTGGAAGAAGTGCGCCTGCGCGCCAGCGTATCCCGCCCGGTCAATCACCGCCGCATGGGCACGCCGATCAGCGAGAACGACACCGGCTACAAGCTGGGCCAGCGCGTGCGCCATCCCAAGTTTGGCGAAGGCACCATCGTCAATCTGGAGGGCAGCGGCGAGCACAGCCGGCTGCAGATCGCTTTCCCGGGCGAGGGCATCAAGTGGCTGGTGGCGGCCTACGCTCGCCTGGAAACGGTATAAAGAGAGAGGGAAGTTGCAGGGGCAGGCCCCTGCAATCGTTCATGATCAGTGAGGGTAGCGATCGCCGACCTGCGCGGTGGCATACCAGCGCATCACCGCTTCGGTGCCTTCGCCGCCTTCCTGCGGCGCCCATTGCATGCAGTCCTCTTCCGTCAGCGCCTGATAAGGGCCCTGCTTCACTTCGAACACCACGCCGCCGGCATCGACCGACAGCACTGCATGCCAGGTAAATGCCGGCATCTCCAGCACTTTGGTCTCTTCGCCGAGCAGGGTGCGCTGCGTCACGACGCCGTCATCGTTGAACTGCAACACGACAAAACGGCCGCGCAGCGGCGTCAGCAGTTCCCAGGTTTGCGGGTGGCGGTGCGGGCGGATATAGGTGCCGGGTTCCATGGCGATCGCCAGGCGTTGCACCGGGTCGCTCAGCTCTTCGTGTAAGGTGCGGTGCGCGCGCAGGCGGGCCACGCTGGCGGCCTGTTCGCTCATCGCGGTCAGTTCATGGGCGGTAATCTGTTTCATCATTTAAATCCGCATGCTTGTCGTACCATTAGGGTGATGTCATCTTAGCAACATTCTCGTTGGCGGTAAGCGATCGCCGCGACTTTTTCAGCACGGTTTACCCCAGGTTAAGCGCGATTTTTGCTATTGATCATCGTGATGATTTGTTGCGCAATTATCCCTCCTAACGTGTTGACAGGCTTTTTCCTCTCGGCGTAACATGCGCGCACTATTATCATTGAGGACAGACGCCTTGGACACACCCAGTAGATACTGGCTCACTGACCTGCGCCGCAGGTATAACTTCTAAGGCTCTCCGTTTTTGCTGATAGCCTTCGTGGTTGTCGGCGACCCCGCAAAGTGTCGCTATGAGTCAGATCTCTTCATGGTCTGAAACAAATCGGTGATACGTATCCCCTCTGTTTCTGTGCTTCAACGCGTTGTCCGCACCCGTTACCTTCACGGAGTTTTGGCACATGCTGAGCGCTTTTAAATTAGATAACCGCCGCTTGTCCCGCCTGGAACTGGACGACTCAGATGATCTCACTTCATCGCTGTGGGTTGATCTGGTCGAGCCGGAAGAGGGCGAGCGCGAGCGCGTGCAGAATGAGCTGGGACAAAGCCTGGCGACGCGTCCCGAGCTGGACGACATCGAAGCCTCCGCCCGTTTCTTCGAAGACGAAGACGGTCTGCATATCCACTCCTTCTTCTACTTTGAAGATGCGGAAGATCACGCCGGCAACTCCACGGTGGCGTTCACCATCCGCGACGGCCGCCTGTATACCCTGCGCGAGCGCGAACTGCCTGCGTTTCGCTTGTACCGCATGCGCGCCCGCAATCAGACCATGCTCGAAGGCAACGCCTACGAACTGCTGCTGGATCTGTTTGAAACCAAGATTGAACAGCTGGCGGACGAGATTGAGAACATCTACAGCGACCTGGAACAGCTCAGCCGGGTGATCATGGAAGGGCATCAGGGCGATGAATACGACGCCGCGCTGTCGACGCTGGCGGAACTGGAGGATATCGGCTGGAAGGTGCGTTTGTGTCTGATGGATACCCAGCGCGCGCTCAACTTCCTGGTGCGCAAGGCGCGTCTGCCGACCGGCCAGTTGGAGCAGGCGCGTGAAGTGCTGCGCGACATCGAATCCCTGCTGCCGCACAACGAATCGCTGTTCCAGAAGGTGAACTTCCTGATGCAGGCGGCGATGGGCTTCATCAATATCGAACAGAACCGCATCATCAAGATCTTCTCGGTGGTGTCGGTGGTGTTCCTGCCACCTACGCTGGTGGCCTCCAGCTACGGCATGAACTTCGAATTCATGCCGGAGCTGAAATGGTCGTTCGGCTACCCGGGGGCCATCACGCTAATGATCCTGGCCGGCCTGGCCCCTTACCTGTACTTCAAGCGCAAGAACTGGCTGTAACCCGGCGGCGCCGGGCTCAGCGCAGCTTGCGCTGGGTGTAGAGCGCGTCGAGGGTGAACAGGATCAGCGCCGCCCAGATAAAGCCGAAGGTCACCAGTTTGTCCTGGCCGACGGTTTCACCGTAGAACGTGACCGCCAGCAGGAACATCAAGGTCGGGCCGAGGTACTGGAAGAAGCCGAGCGTTGACAGACGCAGCCGGGTGGCCGCCGCGGTGAAGCACAGCAGCGGCACGGTGGTGACGATGCCGGCGGCGACCAGCAGCAGGTTCAGCGACCACGGGTTGGCGCTCAGATGGCTGGTAGGGCTGTCGGCGAACAGGAACAGGTAGGCCGCCGCCACCGGCAGCAGCCACAGCGTTTCGATCAGCATGCCGGTCTGGGCGTCGATGGCGATTTTCTTGCGCAGCAGGCCGTAGAAGGCGAAGCTGAACGCCAGCCCCAGGCCGATGATCGGCAACGAGCCGAACTGCCAGAGTTGCACCAGCACCCCGGTGAACGCCAGCGCCACCGCCACCCACTGCATGCGGCGGAAACGCTCGCCGAGAAACAGCATCCCTAACAGCACGTTAACCAGCGGGTTGATGAAGTAGCCCAGGCTGGCTTCCAGCATATGGTGGTTGTTCACCGCCCAGATGAACAGCAGCCAGTTGCCGCCGATCAGCAGCGCGGTGAGCGCCAGCAGCAGCAGCCGTTTGCGGTTTTGGCAGGCGGCGCGCACTTTCGGCCAGTTGCGGCCCAGCGTGATCAGCGCCAGCATGAAGAAAAACGACCAGATGATCCGGTGAGTGAGGATCTCATCGGCGGGCACTTGCTGAATCAGTTTGAAATAGGCCGGGGCGATGCCCCACATAAAATAGGCGGCCAGGGCGAAGAAAATGCCCTGACGCGTTTGCTTTGCGTCCATGACGTCACTCTGGGTGGGAACTTAAGATGCGGTGAGTGTACTGAAGACGCTCACCGCGCACAATCATCAGCCGACCAGATAGGTGGCGGTAGCGGTGGCGATATGCAGGCCGTCGTGGTTATGAAGTTCTACGCGCGCGACGGCGACCTTATTGCCGCTGCGCAGCACGTGCGCAGTGGCCACGAAGTGCTCGCCGCGGCCGGGGCGCAGGTAATCGACGCGCAGATCGATGGTGCCCATGCGCGACAGCTTGGCAGCGATCTCTTCTTCGATCAGCGGGTCCAGGCGCGTCAGCACACCGCCGGCGCAGGCCATCCCGGCGGCGACGTCAAGCACCGCGGCGATCACGCCGCCGTGCAGAATCTCCTGCGCGGCGTTGCCCACCAGCTTGCGTTGGTTGGTAAAGCTCAGTTCGACGTAGTCATCGTCGAAACGGCGCAGTTCCAGGCCGAGCTCGCGGTTGAACGGCATGTGATAAACAAAGATTTCGCCGATCTTCTGGCGGGCGGTTTCCAGGGTGAGAGGTGTGGTCGACATAGCATGTTTCCGTTTTTCTTTTGCGTTTTAAGGGAGGTAACTGGTCAGTCCAGGTTAATGCCATGTTGATTTTATGCTTAACCTTTGTTGCTTTCCAGCCGGTTTCGGCAAAAGAGTCGCACGCGCGTCGGTGTCATGCTGAACGATATTATGTAATCATACCCGGTGGGTGTGTACCGATGAAAAAATGGGGAAGTGTGTGTCAACCGCAGCAGTGATTAACAGAGAGTTGCTGGCCGAGCAGGTATTGCGCGATACCTTCGGTTACCAGCAATTCCGTCCGGGGCAGCAAACGATTATCAATGCCGCGATCGGCGGGCAGGATTGCCTGGTGGTGATGCCGACCGGCGGCGGTAAGTCGTTGTGTTACCAAATCCCGGCGCTGGTGATGGACGGCCTGACGCTGGTCGTTTCTCCGCTGATTTCGCTGATGAAAGACCAGGTCGATCAGCTGTTGGCCTACGGCGTCTCCGCCGCCTGCTACAACTCGACGCAAACCCGCGAAGAGCAGCTGGAGGTCATGGCCGGTTGCCGCAACGGCACCATCAAGATGCTGTACATCGCGCCGGAACGGCTGATGATGGAAAGCTTCCTCAATCTGCTCGATCACTGCCCGCCGGCGATGCTGGCGGTGGATGAGGCGCACTGCATTTCGCAGTGGGGCCATGACTTCCGGCCGGAATACCGTGCGCTGGGTCAGCTGAAACAACGCTTCCCGTCGATGCCGGTGATCGCGTTGACCGCCACCGCTGACGAGGCCACGCGCGGCGACATCGTGCGCCTGCTGTCGCTGCAGGATCCGTTGGTGCAGGTCAGCAGCTTCGACCGGCCGAACATCCGCTACACGCTGGTGGAAAAATTCAAACCGCTCGATCAGTTGTGGCGCTTCGTGCAGGATCAGCGCGGCAAGAGCGGCATTATCTATTGCAACAGCCGCGCCAAGGTGGAAGACACCGCCGCGCGTCTGCAAAGCCGCGGGTTGAGCGTCGGCGCCTATCACGCCGGGCTGGACAACGATCGCCGCGCGCAGGTGCAAGAGGCGTTCCAGCGTGACGATCTGCAGGTGGTGGTGGCCACTGTCGCCTTCGGCATGGGCATCAACAAACCCAACGTGCGCTTCGTGGTGCACTTCGACATCCCGCGCAATATCGAATCCTATTATCAGGAGACCGGCCGCGCCGGGCGCGACGGCCTGCCGGCCGAAGCCATCCTGCTGTACGATCCGGCCGACATGGCCTGGCTGCGCCGCTGTCTGGAGGAGAAACCCGCCGGGCAGCAATTGGACATCGAACGCCACAAGCTGAACGCCATGGGCGCGTTCGCCGAGGCGCAAACCTGTCGTCGTCTGGTGCTGCTCAACTACTTCGGCGAAGGCAAACACGAGAACTGCGGCAACTGCGATATCTGCCTCGATCCGCCCAAGCGCTACGACGGGCTGGAGGACGCGCGTAAGGCGCTGTCCTGCGTGTATCGCGTCGGCCAGCGCTTCGGTCTGGGGTACATCGTGGAAGTGCTGCGCGGCTCCAACAACCAACGCATTCGCGAATACGGTCACGACAAGCTGCCGGTGTACGGCATCGGCCGCGATCAGACCACCGAACACTGGACCAGCGTGCTGCGTCAGCTGATCCACCTGGGCTTTATCACCCAGAACATCGCCATGCACTCGGCGCTGCAATTGACCGAGGCGGCGCGCCCGGTATTGCGTGGCGAGGTGGTGCTGCAGCTGGCGGTGCCGCGCATTCAGAGCCTGAAGTCGCGCAGCAGCGCCAACCAGAAATCCTACGGCGGCAATTACGATCGCAAGCTGTTCGCCAAGTTGCGCAAACTGCGCAAATCGATCGCCGACGAAGAAAACATTCCGCCTTACGTGGTGTTCAACGACGCCACGCTGCTGGAAATGGCCGAACAAATGCCGATCAAGGCCGGCGATCTGTTGAGCGTCAACGGCGTCGGCCAGCGCAAACTGGAGCGTTTCGGCGCGCCCTTTATGGCGATGATCCGCGACCATCTCGACAATGACGAAGACTGAGGGCGATAAATCATGCTGATGCTGTTTCTCACCGTGGCGCTGGTACATCTGATTGCGCTGATGAGCCCGGGGCCGGACTTCTTTTTCGTGTCGCAAACCGCCGCCAGCCGTTCGCGCCGTGAGGCGATGATGGGCGTGGTCGGCATTTCGCTCGGCATCGTGGTGTGGGCCGGCGTGGCCTTGATGGGGCTGCACCTGATCCTGCAGAAAATGGCCTGGCTGCATCAGATCATCATGGTCGGCGGCGGGATGTACCTGTGCTGGATGGGGTGGCAACTGCTGCGTTCCGCGCGGGCGCAGCAAGCGCAGCCGGCGGCGGAGGCCCAGGTGGCGTTGCCGAAGGCCGGACGCAGCTTTATTCGCGGCTTCCTGACCAATCTGTCCAACCCGAAAGCGGTGATCTATTTCGGCAGCGTGTTCTCGCTGTTCGTCGGCGACAGCGTCGGTGCCGGGGCGCGCTGGGGGCTGTTCCTGCTGATCGTCGCCGAGACCTTCGTCTGGTTCAGCCTGGTGGCGGTGGTGTTCGCGCTGCCGGCGATGCGCCGCGGTTATCAGCGGTTGGCCAAGTGGATCGACGGGGTGGCGGGCGTGCTGTTCACCGGCTTCGGGTTACACCTGATCTTTACCCGTTAACCGGCAGTGAAACGCCGAAGGCCGAGCAGCGATGCCCGGCCTTTTTTGTCAGGCTTTGCGTGCGGTCGCCAGCAGGCCGGCCACCAGAATGAACAGCGAACCGAACAGCCGGTTGAGCAGCTGCATCTGGCGCGGGGTCTTCAGCCAGCCGGCGATGCGCGTCGCCAGGGTGGCGTAACCGATCATCACCAGAATATCCACTATCACGGTAGTGACGCCGAGCACCAGATACTGCTCGGCCTGCGGTTGATTGGGCAGAATGAACTGCGGGAACAGCGCGGCGAGAAACACGATGCTTTTCGGGTTGGTCAGGTTGACCAGCACCGCGCGGCGGAACAGACGGCGGCGCGGCATGCTGCCCGCCAGCGCATGCAGATCCAGCGCGCCGGCGGCGCGCCACTGCTGGATGCCGAGCCACACCAGGTAGGCGGCACCCAGCCATTTCAGCAGCTCGAACGCCAGCAGCGATTGAGAAATCAGCGCGCCGAGGCCGATGCCAACCAGCACGATGTGCGCGCTCAGCCCGACCTGCAGCCCGGCGATCGACGCGGCGGCGCCGCGATAGCCGTGGCTGATGCCGGTGCTCATGGTGTTGATGGCGCCTGAGCCGGGGGACAGGCTGAGGATAAGCGTGGTCAGCAGGTAGGTTAACCACCAGTCCAAGGTCATGGTTCTCGGCTCCCTGAAAGTGTCGTTTTGTGCCACAATGCGCCGAGGCGGCGCCGTTTTTTGTAAGAATTGAATCACAATACGCTAGTATGATTTCTTGTGCCAGCGGTCACATTTTCCGCCGGCCCCACAGGGAAAACGCTCTCGATGATCTCGTTCACTCTCAGCTCCGATGACTGGTTAACGCGTGAAACGCAGTTCGCCGCCTTCGCCACCGGGCCGCTGCTGGACTTCTGGCGGCAGCGCGAAGAAGGCGAGTTCAGCGGTGTGGATGGCGTGCCGATCCGCTTTGTGCGTTTTCGTTCCGCGCGGCATCAGCGGGTGGTGGTGGTCAGCCCCGGCCGCATCGAAAGCTACGTGAAATACCCTGAGGTGGCCTACGACCTGTTCCACTGCGGTTACGACGTAGTGATCGTCGATCATCGCGGGCAGGGGCGCTCCGGGCGTTTACTGGCGGATACGCACCGCGGTCATGTGGTAAACTTCGACGACTACGTGGACGATTTCGAGCAGCTTTGGCTGCGCGAGGTCGAATCGCGCGGTTACCGGCAGCGCTTCGCGCTGGCGCATTCGATGGGCGGCGCGATCCTGGCGCGGTTCCTGCAGCGTCGGCCGCAGGCGTTCGACGCGGCGGCGTTTTGCGCGCCGATGTTCGGCATTCAGTTGCCGATGCCGGGCTGGCTCGCCGACCGCATTCTCGACTGGGCGGAGGCGCACCCGGCGATCCGCGACTATTACGCGGTGGGCACCGGCCAGTGGCGTCCGCTGCCCTATGTGGTCAACGTGTTGACCCACAGCCGCGAGCGCTACCGGCGCAGCCTGCGCTATTACGCCGATTACCCCGAGCTGCAGGTGGGCGGGCCGACCTACCATTGGGTGCGGGAGAGCATTCGTGCCGGCCGGCAGATTATCGCGCAGGCCGGGGAGATAACAACGCCGTTGTTGCTTTTGCAAGCCGGTGAGGAACGGGTAGTCGACAACCGTTCGCACCAGGCTTTTTGTCAGGCTCTGTCAGACGCGGGGCGCCCTTGCGAAGGGGAGCTCCCGTTGGTTATCAACGGCGCACGCCATGAGATCCTGTTCGAGCGGGACGCGATGCGCGCCGAAGCACTGAACGCAATTCTGCGCTTCTTTGCTCAACACTTAGGCGGTGCGCTGCCGCCGACAACTCCATCAGAGGTTAGAACATAACGCTATGTATCACGTCGTCGCTTCCGATTTAGATGGCACGCTGCTGTCTCCCGACCATACCCTGTCGCCGTACGCCAAAGAAACGCTGAAGTTGCTGACCCAGCGCGGCGTGCATTTCGTGTTCGCCACCGGCCGCCACCATATCGACGTGGCGCAGATCCGCGACAGCCTGGAGATCAGCGCCTTTATGATCACCTCCAACGGCGCGCGGGTGCACAATACCGCCGGCGAGCTGATCTTCAGCCATAACCTGGATGGGGATATCGCCCGCGATCTGTACGGCATGCTGCACGACGATCCGGAGATCACCACCAACGTCTACCGTAACGATGACTGGTTCATCAACCGCGAGAGCCCGGAGCAGGAAGAGTTCTTCCAGGAATCTGTGTTCAAATATCAACTGTTCGAGCCGGGCCTGCTGGAAACCGACGGCGTCTGCAAGGTTTACTTCACCTGTGAAGACCATGAGCGGTTGCTGCAGGTGGAAGACGCCATCAACGCGCGCTGGGGCGATCGGGTCAACGTCAGCTTCTCGTTCCCGACCTGCCTGGAAGTGATGGCGGGCGGCGTGTCGAAAGGGCATGCGCTGGAAGAAGTGGCCAAGATCATCGGCTATACGCTGCAAGAGTGCATCGCCTTCGGCGACGGCATGAACGATCTGGAGATGCTGTCGATGGCCGGCAAGGGCTGCATCATGCGCGACGCGCATCAGCGCCTGAAGGATATGCTGCCGGAGCTGGAGGTGATCGGCTCCAACGTCGACAACGCGGTGCCGCACTACCTGCGTAAAATGTTCCTCTGAAATAACAAGGGCGCCTTGCGGCGCCCTTGGCATTATTTGTGCTGGCCCTGCTTCTGCAGGAACTGCACGCCCTTGTCCGGGAAGTCGGTGAACACGCCGTCAACGCCGGCCTGGTTGTAAATCACGTCATACAGCTGATTCACGTCGGTCACGTACTTCGGCAGCGCATCGGCGCGAATGGTGAACGGATGCACCGCCAGCTTGCTGGCGTGCGCTTCTTTCACCATGTCGGTCAGCACGATGTGGCCCGGCTTGGATTTATCCGCTACCACCAGCATATGGTAGTCCGGCCCGATGCCGTCGGCATACTGCGCGATTTTCTTCATCGCGCCCGGCTTGAACATCCAGTCGTAGTCGTATTCCACCCACTTGCCGTCGGCTTTCTGCTCGTAGGTTTCCTGCCAGTCGTTATAGGCGATCAGCTGCACCAGCTTCAGATCCATGCCCAGCTTCGGCTCCAGCTCGTTCTTGATGCGCTTGAGCTCGTTGGCGTCGAAGCACTGCAGGTAGACGTTGTCGTTCTTGCCGGTGTAGCCGTACTGCTTGAGCACCGCCAGTACTTTGCTGGAGATGTCTTTGCCTTCCTGCTTATGGAACCACGGTGCCTTGATTTCAGGGTAGATGCCGATGTTTTTGCCGGTCGAGTGGTTCAGACCCTGCACGAACTCGATCTCTTCCTGGAAGGTGTGTACGCGGAAGTCGGATTTGCCCATCGGGAAGCGGCCAGGGTAGCCCTGCACCTTCTTGCCGTTTTCGATTTCAAAACCTTCGGTGAACTTCAGCGATTTGATCTCCGCCAGCGTAAAGTCGATGGCGTAGTAGCGGCCGTCTTTACGCGCGCGATCCGGGAAGCGTTCGGCGACGTCGGTGACGCGATCGAGGTAGTGGTCGTGCAGCACCACCAGCTCGTTGTCTTTGGTCATCACCAGGTCTTGCTCGAGGTAATCGGCGCCCTGCGCATAGGCCATCGCCTTCGCCGGCAGGGTGTGTTCCGGCAGGTAGCCGCTGGCGCCGCGGTGGGCGATCACCACTTTGTCCGCCGCCTGCGCGGCGCTGACCATTGAGGTGGCGAGAATGATCCCTGTCAGCAGGGCTTTGACTTGAGTCCGCATTCCGTTTTCTCCGTGTTGTTGGGGGCAGGGTAGTAAAAAGGCCGCAGGGCGGCCTTTAAATCATGCAAAAGTCGTGTGACGGTTAGCCGCGCTTGCCGGCAGCGATTTCCGCGTGGTGTTTCTTCTCGTTCAGCATGGTCAGCAGCAGCAGGATAACCGCCAGCACGCCGCCGCCGATCATCACCATAAAGCCGCCGTCCCAACCGAAGAAGTCCACGGTGTAACCGACGATGGCGCTGGCCGCAACCGAGCCGCCCAGGTAGCCGAACAGGCCGGTGAAGCCTGCGGCGGTGCCGGCGGCTTTCTTCGGCGCCAGCTCCAGCGCATGCAGGCCGATCAGCATGACCGGGCCGTAGATCAGGAAGCCGATGACCAGCATACAGATCATGTCCACGGTCGGGTTGCCGGCCGGGTTCATCCAGAACACCACGGTGGCGATGGTCACCAGCGTCATGAAGAACACGCCGGTGGCGCCGCGGTTGCCTTTGAACACCTTGTCCGACATCCAGCCGCACAGCAGAGTGCCCGGAATACCGGCGTACTCATACAGGAAGTAGGCCCAGGAAGACTTGTCCAGCGCGAAGTGCTTCACTTCTTTCAGGTAGGTCGGCGACCAGTCCAGAATGCCGTAACGCAGCAGGTAGACGAACACGTTGGCGACCGCGATGTACCACAGCAGCTTGTTCGGCAGGATGTACTGCATGAAGATCTGCTTGGCGGTCAGCTCTTCTTCGTCTTTTTCGCTGTAGTCGTCCGGATAGTCGTTTTTGTACTCTTCAATCGGCGGCAGGCCGCAGGATTGCGGGGTGTCGCGCATCAGGGCGAAGGCGATCAGGGCCACCAGGATGGCGCCGAAGGCCGGCATGTACAGCGCCGCGTGCCAGTCGTTGAACCAGGCCATACCCAGCAGGAACAGCAGCGGCGGCAGGCCGCCACCCACGTTGTGGGCGCAGTTCCAGATGGAAACGATGCCGCCGCGTTCTTTCTGCGACCACCAGTGCACCATGGTGCGGCCGCACGGCGGCCAACCCATGCCCTGGAACCAGCCGCACAGGAACAGCAGGACGAACATGATGGCGATGCTGGAGGTTGCCCACGGCACGAAGCCCATGAACAGCATTACCGCCGCCGCCAGGATCAGGCCGGCTGGCAAGAATACCCGCGGGTTGGATCGGTCGGAGACCGAGCCCATGATGAATTTGGAGAAGCCGTAGGCGATGGAGATGCCCGACAGCGCGAAGCCGAGGTCACCGCGGCTGAAGCCTTGTTCGATCAGGTAAGGCATGGCCAGGGTGAAGTTCTTACGCACCAGATAGTAAGCGGCGTAACCGAAGAAGATCCCCAGGAAAATTTGCCAGCGCAGCTTACGGTAGAGCGGGTCTACCTTATCGCTCGGCACACGGGCGATGTGTGCGGCCGGCTTAAAAATACTCAACATGAGCGCCTCCGATGGCTTTATCTGTTATCACATCAATATGACCTTTTACGTTCATTTGATGATTGAGCGGATATCGAATGTGGTGTTTTTGTGTTCCATAACGAGCGCCATTGTCATCAAATACGCCTGGTGTCGCTGTGACGAATGGCGCAATTGTTACACTTTCATGAAACCACGGCGGATTTTGAGCGATTCGTTAACGTTATGAAATAGAAAAACGTCCAAAAATCGTGATTATGATCACATTGATGGTTTTTTGTGGACATTTTTATTTCGTTTCATGTTCGTTCTTGTTCCTTATCAAACAAAGACCCTAATAACCGTGGCTCAATAGGCTCATAACTACCGATCCTGAGGGAGCGAAATGAGCAGCTATTTTGACGGCGGCGAAACGGATGTGATCATCATCGGCGGCGGCGCCACCGGCGCAGGCATTGCCCGCGATTGTGCGCGGCGCGGCTTGCGCTGCATTTTGCTGGAGCGTCATGACATCGCCACCGGCGCCACCGGCCGCAACCACGGCTTGCTGCACAGCGGCGCGCGCTATGCGGTGACTGACGGCGAGTCGGCGCGCGAGTGCATCGAAGAGAACCGCATCCTGAAACGCATCGCGCATCACTGTATCGAGCGCACCGATGGGCTGTTCATCACCCTGCCGCAGGACTCGCTGGAGTATCAGCAACAGTTTATCGCCGCCTGTCGCCAGGCCGACATCGACGCCGAAGCGATCGACCCGCAGCTGGCGCTGCGGCTGGAGCCGGCGGCTAACCCCGCGCTGATCGGCGCGGTGCGCGTGCCGGACGGCACCGTCGATCCCTTCCGGCTGAGCGCCGCCAACATGTTGGACGCGCGCGAACACGGCGCGCAGATCCTGACCTACCACCAGGTGGTGGGATTGTTGCGCAGCGGCGAACGGGTGACGGGCGTGCGCGTTTACGACCATCAGAGTCAGCGGCGCTATGAGCTGCACGCGCCGGTGGTGGTCAATGCCGCCGGCATCTGGGGCCAGCAGATCGCCGAATACGCCGATTTGCGCATCCGCATGTTCCCGGCCAAGGGGGCGCTGCTGATCCTCGGCCATCGCATCAACAACATGGTGATCAACCGCTGCCGCAAACCGGCGGACGCCGACATCCTGGTGCCGGGCGACACCATCTCGCTGATCGGCACCACCTCGACCCATATCGACTACGACCAAATTGACAACATGCTGGTGACCCCGCAGGAGGTGGACATTCTGATCCGCGAAGGGGCGCTGCTGGCGCCCACTCTGGCGCAGACCCGCATTTTGCGCGCCTACGCCGGGGTGCGGCCGCTGGTGGCCAGCGACGACGATCCCAGCGGGCGCAACGTCAGCCGCGGCATCGTGCTGCTCGATCACGCCGCCCGCGACGGGCTGGAAGGGTTCATCACCATCACCGGCGGCAAGCTGATGACCTACCGCCTGATGGCGGAGTGGGCCACCGACAAGGTGTGCGAAAAGCTCGGGGTAAACAGCCCGTGCACCACTGCGCAGGACGCGTTGCCGGGATCCCGTCAGTCGGCGGAGGAAACGGTGCGCCGCGTAGTTTCTCTGCCCGCCAGCATTCGCGGTTCGGCGATTTACCGGCACGGCGATCGCGCCAGCCAGGTGCCGGCGGCCGATCGGCTCGACACCAGCCTGGTGTGCGAATGCGAGGCGGTGACCGCCGGGGAGGTGCGCTATGCGGTCAATTCGCTGACCGTCAATAACCTGGTGGATCTGCGCCGCCGCACCCGCGTCGGCATGGGCACCTGCCAGGGGGAACTCTGCGCCTGTCGCGCCGCCGGGCTGTTGACGCGCTTTAACGTCAGCACGCCGCAGCAGTCCATCGCGCAGCTGTCGCAGTTCCTCAACGAACGATGGAAAGGTGTTCGGCCGATCGCCTGGGGCGATGCGCTGCGCGAGAGCGAATTTACCAGCTGGGTTTATCAAGGGTTATGCGGGCTTGAGGCCCAGGCCGACAAGGGGCAGGAGGCGGATGATGCGATTTGACGTAGTGGTGATTGGCGGCGGCCTGGCGGGCCTGAGCTGCGCCATTGCCGTGGCCGAGCAGGGCAAGCGCTGCGCGGTGGTCAGTTCTGGCCAGAGCGCGCTCTACTTCTCCTCCGGTTCGCTCGACCTGTTGGCGAGATTGCCGGACGGCACACCGGTCGAGATGCCGTTGGCGGCGTTGCCGCAGCTGGCGCAGCAGGCGCCGCAGCATCCGTATTCTCTGATTGGCCCCGGCCGGGTGGCGGCGCTGTCCGCCGCCGCGCAACGGCTGCTGGAACGCTGCGGGCTGAACCTGCAGGGTGAGGGGACCAAAAACCATCTGCGCATTACGCCGCTCGGCACGCGCCGCGCCACCTGGCTCAGCTCGCAGGCGATCCCGACGCTGCCGCTGACCGGCCAGTTGCCCTGGCGGCGCATCGCGGTGATCGGCATCGAAGGGTTCCTCGACTTCCAGCCGCAGATGGCTGCCGACTCCTTAAGCCGGGAGCTCGGCGTGCAGACGGACGTAGCCTATCTGCACGTGCCGGCGCTGGACCGATTGCGCAATAACCCCAGTGAGTTCCGCGCGGTGAACATCGCCCGGGTACTGGATTTGATGGAAAGCCTGCCGCCGATGGCCGAAGAGCTGCGGCGGCTGGCGGGTGAGGCCGAGGCGCTCTTCCTGCCGGCCTGTCTGGGCCTGGAGGACGATGCGTCGCTGGCGGTGCTGCAGGATGCGGTCGGCAAGCCGATCCGACTGCTGCCGACGTTGCCGCCTTCGGTGCCCGGCATGCGCTTGCATCAGGCGCTGCGGCGGCGTCTCCAGCAGCTGGGTGGCGTTTTCATGCCGGGTGACAGCGTAGTGCGCGCCGAGTGCGAAGCCGGCTGCGTCACCGGCCTGTACACCCGCAACCATGGCGATATTCCGCTGCGGGCGCAGCAGGTGGTGCTGGCCAGCGGCAGCTTCTTCAGCAACGGGTTGGTAGCGGAGTTCGACCGGGTGCGTGAGCCTATCTTCGGGCTGGACGTGCACAGCCGCGCGGATCGTGCCGACTGGAGCCAACGCGAACTGTTCGCGCCGCAGCCTTATCTGCAGTTCGGCGTGCGCACCGACGGCAGGCTGCGGGCGATGAAACAGGGGATGCCGTTCGACAATCTGTATGCCATCGGCGCGGTCGCCGGCGGTTACGATCCGCTGCAGCAGGGCTGCGGCGCCGGCGTGTCATTGATCGGGGCGCTGCACGTCGCGCAGCAGATCGCCGCGGAGGAGAACGCATGAGCCTGCATCAGGACCACAGCTTTGAAAGCTGCATCAAATGCACCGTTTGCACCACCTACTGCCCGGTAGCCAAAGTTAACCCGCTCTACCCGGGGCCGAAACAGGCGGGGCCGGACGGCGAACGGCTGCGGCTGAAAGACCCGGCGCTGTATGACGAAGCGCTGAAATACTGTACCAACTGCAAGCGCTGCGAAGTGGCCTGCCCATCGGACGTCAAAATCGGCGACATTATTCAACGCGCCCGTGCCGACTTCGCCCAGAGCAAACCGACGCTGCGCGACGCCATCCTTAGCCATACCGACATCATGGGATCGCTGTCGACGCCGTTTGCGCCGATCGTCAACGCCGCCACCGGGCTGAAACCGGTGCGCAAGCTGTTGGACAAGGCGCTGAAGATCGATCATCGTCGCGAACTGCCGAAGTATTCGTTCGGCACCTTCCGCCGTTGGTACCGGCAACAGGCGCAGGCCCAGCAGCGTTACGCCGAGCAGGTGGCGTTCTTCCACGGCTGCTTCGTCAACTACAACCACCCGCAGCTGGGCAAGGATTTGATCCGAGTGTTCAACGCGCTGGATATCGGCGTACAGTTGCTGAAGCGCGAGAAATGCTGCGGCGTGCCGCTGATCGCCAACGGGTTTATCGAGCAGGCGAAAAAACAGGCCAGGGTCAACGCCGAATCGCTGCAGGAAACGGTGCTGGAGCGCGGCATTCCGGTGGTGGCGACCTCATCGAGCTGCACCTTCACCCTGCGTGACGAATACCCCCATTTGCTGGACGTGGACACCACCCCGGTGCGCGATCGGGTAGAGCTGGCGACGCGCTATCTCTATCGCCTGATCAATCAGGGGCGCAGCCTGCCGCTGCAGCACACGCCGCTGCGGGTGGCTTACCACACGCCTTGCCATATGGAGAAAATGGGCTGGACCGCCTACACCCTGGAGTTGTTGCGCCAGATACCTGGGCTGGAGCTGGTGGTGCTGGATTCGCAGTGCTGCGGCATCGCCGGCACCTACGGGTTCAAGTCGGAGAACTATGCCACGTCGCAAGGCATCGGCGCGCCGCTGTTCCGGCAGATAGAAGAGAGCGGGGTGGATCTGGTGGTGACCGATTGCGAGACCTGCAAGTGGCAGATCGAAATGTCCACCAGCAAGCGCTGCGAGCATCCGATCACCCTGCTGGCGCAGGCGCTGGCGTAAAGACTCAGGGGCCGGCAAACCGGCCCCTGCGGGATCACTGCTTCAGCTTCAGGGTGGAGATGATACCTTCGGCTTCGGTCTGCGCCTGCTGCTGATTGTCCGCTGGCAGCGAAATCTGAATGGTCAGCAAGTTGTTGTTCAGTGCGCCAACCAGAATGGAAGAGTAAGCTTTCTTGCCACTGTTGGTGACGATGCTGTCCAACTGACGCAGCGGCACGCCGTCTACGTCGATAGCCTTGTTGGTAATCAGCTGCAGATTGGCGTCGTTCGCGCGTTGGTTGTTTTCCAACCGTTGGGCCAGGGTTTCCAGACTGTCGGCGGTCTTGTCGCCGAGGATCACAATCACTGCGCGCTGGCTGGTGCTGTCAGCATATGCGTGCATGTTGTTGGCCGGTTTTTCCAACTTGCTGGTTTGATCCGCCATGCCCGCCGGCAGGGTGAACTCTAGGTTGCCGCCCAGCAGGCTGACCTGCTGTCCGGCCTGGGTGCTGGCCGTCGCGCTGTCTTTGGTGTTGCCGTCGCAGGCCGCGAGGCCAAGCACCAGCAGGCTGATACCTATCAATTTCGCTACTTTATGCATCGGGCTTCCTTCTTCCTTTCCGGTAGGGATTTACTGTCGTATCGCAACCTATTCCAGGTTGAAATGCAAGGCAGATGTTGTCACAAGTTTTTTTCCAGTAATAGCCGATAATCAGCCACTTCGCCTTTCTTTTCCAGCTGAACAATCTGATAGTGGTGAGCGAGCAGCATCGTCAGCATGGCGCGAAATCGATTACGGGTTTTGACCGTCAGTTGGCGATAGCCCTGCGCCCGAGCCCAGCGTTCTTGTTCGGCCAGCAGCGCCTGCGCGACGCCATGGCGACGAAACGCCGGCAGCACGCCGCCCAGCCAGCTGTAAAACACCGTCTCCTGCCGTTGATAACCGAGTTTGAAGCCGGCCGGTTGGCCGTCGATCTCGGCGATCAGCAGGCTGGCGGGGGCGGCGCCGATGCGCTGTTGCAGATCGGCCAGGCTATGCAGGCCGCCGAATTCGGGGATGCGTTGATACAGACGGTGGATTTCTTCGAGCGTGGCGGTGCGGGTGAGCGGAGTCATCGGCGGCCTCCAGAGGATAGGGCCGCCCAGCATAGCACGGTTCAGCCTGGCTGCAGGTCGCCGCTGCGCGCCGCGATGCGTTTGAGCAGCATGTTCAGCAGCACGCCGTACATCGGCAGGAAGAACAGCAGGCAGATCATGACTTTGAAGCTGTAATCCACCAGCGCGATCTCCACCCAGTTGTTGGCCATGAAGGGATCGCTGCTCTTGTAGAAGGCGATGAAGAAGAACGCCAGCGTATCGCTGATGTTGCCGAAGAACATCGCCGCCGCCGGCGCCACCCACCAGGCACTGCGCTGACGCAGGCGGTTGAAGACGTGCACGTCGAGGATCTGGCCGAGCACATAGGCCATAAAGCTGGCCACGGCGATGCGCGCCACGAACAGGTTAAAGCTGCTCAGTGCGGCAAACCCTTGCCACTCTCCCTGATAGGTGACGGTGGAGATCACATAGGAGATGAACAGCGCCGGCACCATCACCGCCAGGATAATGCGCCGCGCCAACGGCGCGCCGAAGATGCGCACGGTCAGATCGGTCGCCAGGAAGATGAATGGGAAGGTAAAAGCGCCCCAGGTGGTATGAAAGCCGAAAACGGTGATCGGCAGCTGCACCAGGTAGTTGCTGGAGGTAATGATGGCGATATGAAACAGCGAAAGCCAGACCAACGCCGTGAAGCGCTGCTGTGCGGTAAACGAATACATGTTGTAGCCTTTTTAGCAGTGGGGTGAGGGAACCCAGTGTGTCTTGTTAAAACAGCAAAAAACGCTGCGCGGCGGCATGATACGCGTTTGCGCAACCAATGCAATGGTTAAATTTAACGCAAACGTTAACGCATCTTGCGCAGAAAAACTACCGGCGTAAACTAGGCGCTAATGAGATGCGGCGAGCGTTCGCCGATCGTTTTTGAACGAGAAAAATTGCATGACTGACTTATTTGCCCAGGCGGACCAGACGCTCGACGCGCTGGGGCTGCGCTGTCCGGAACCGGTGATGATGGTGCGTAAAACCGTGCGCCATATGGACAACGGCGAAACGCTGCTGATTATTGCCGACGATCCGGCCACCACCCGCGATATCCCGGGGTTCTGCCGCTTTATGGAACACACGCTGGTGGCGCAGGAGACCGAACAGGTGCCATACCGTTATCTGTTACGTAAAGGTGTATAGTTTTTAATCGCCTTGTAAGATAAGCTCCCTGCGATCGGGGAACGTTCGAAGGGGACAAACGATGAGTATTTTACTACTGCCAACGGTTGCCAAGATGGAAAGTGAGGAACGTACACAGGGCTATGAGCGCTGGTTTCTTGAGAGCGTTCAGGAAGCCATGGATGAGCCGCTGCCCGGTATTCCTCATGACGAGGTGATGGCTGAAATGGATGCGGTTATCGCTGCTGCAGAAGCCAGGATGAAAGCTAAGCAGTCATAATGCTCAACATCGAATGGACTCGATCCGCTCGTCGGGATCTGGCGGAGATTGTGGGATTCATCGCCAATGATAATCCCTTGGCGGCCAGAAAAATGAAGCTTCTCATCATGGAGGCGGTCATTCCCGCCGCCAGACATCCTCGACTTTTCCGGCGTGGCAGAGTGGATGGCACGCATGAAATCCCTCTACATCCCAATTATCTCTTGGTTTATCAAGTGCTGGAAACTCACATCCGGGTGTTGAGGGTTTTACATGCGCGCCGACAATATCCGTAGTATCGGCGCTGTAGTTCATCATACCGGGCTCCCATTGAGGAACCCGGTATGGCACCAGGTTATTGGCGCTTTCTCAATAGCCGCAGCGCGTTGGCGGTGACCAGCGCGGTGGCGCCGGAGTCCGCCAGCACTGCCAGCCACAGCCCGGTCAATCCCAACAGGCTGGTGATCAGGAAGACCCCTTTCAACCCCAGCGCGATGGTGATGTTTTGCCGGATGTTGGCGTGGGTGGCGCGCGAGATACGAATCATCTCCGCAACGCCCAGCAGCCGGTTGTGGGTCAGGGCGGCGTCGGCGGTTTCCAGCGCCACGTCGGTGCCGCTGCCCATGGCGATGCCGATGCTGGAGGCTTTCATCGCCGGGGCGTCGTTGATGCCGTCGCCGATCATCGCCGTCGGGCGTAGTTCGCTCAGCTCGGTGACCGCTTTGACCTTATCTTCCGGCAGCAGACCGGCGCGATAGTCGAGGCCCAGTTCGCCGGCGATCGCCGCGGCGGCGCGCGGATTGTCACCGGTCAGCATCACGCCGCGAATACCCAGCGCGTTCAGTTCGGCGATCGCCTGTTTGGCGTCGCCGCGCAGCGTATCGCGCAGCGCCAACAAACCGATAGGCGCGCCGTCTTCCAGCACCACCACCGCCGTTTTACCGGCGTTTTCCAGCTTGTCCACCTGGCTCTGCCATTGGGCGTCGAGCAGGCCTGGCACCAGCTTGCTCGGCGCGCTGATCAGCACGGTCTTGCCGTCCACGATGCCTTCCACACCGATGCCGGCCAGGGCGCGGCGCGCCTGCGCCAGCGGCAGCTCAGCTCCGCTCTCGGCGGCGCGGTTGATGATCGCCTGCGCCAGCGGGTGATGCGAGCCGGCTTCCACCGCGGCGGCAAGCTGCAACAGCCGTTGTTCGCTGAGGGCGCCGATCGGCAGCACGTCGGTGACCGTCGGCTTGCCCTCGGTCAGGGTACCGGTTTTATCGAAGGCGATAGTTTGCACCTGCCCCAGCTGTTCCAGCGCTGCGCCGCCTTTAATCAGCGCGCCGCGCCGCGTGGCGGCCGCCAGTCCGGAGGTAATGGCCGCCGGGGTCGAGATCACCAGCGCGCATGGACAGCCGATCAACAGCAGCGTCAGGCCGCGATAGATCCAGGTATCCCACGGCTGCGAGAACAGCAGCGGCGGCAACAGGATCACCGCGACCGCCAGCAGCATAATGGCCGGGGTGTAATAACGGCTGAACCGATCGAGGAAGCGTTCGATCGGCGCACGGCGCTCTTCGGCTTCTTCAATCAACTGCAGAATACGGTCGATGGCATTTTTGCCGGGCTCGGAGATCACCTTCATCTGCGCCGCCTGATCGACGGACAGGCTGCCGGCGGCCACTTTCTCACCCTGTTGGCGTTCGACCGGCACCGATTCGCCGGTCAGGGCGCTTTCGTCGAAGCTGGCGAACGGATTGAGCAGCTCGGCGTCGGCCGGCAGGCGTGCGCCGGGGGCGATTTCAATCACATCACCAGGCCGCAGGCTGGCGACCGGCACGCGTTTACGCTCCGTGCCTTGCAGCAGCAGCGCATCTTCCGGCACCAGCTCCATCAGCGCCGTCACCCCGCGCCGCGCGCGGTTGGCGGCGTAGGATTCCAACAGTTCACCAACCATAAACAGCAGCAGCACCATCGCCGCCTCGGCGGTGGCGCCGATGAACAGCGCGCCGATGGCCGCCACGCTCATCAGCGTTTCGATGGCGAACGGCGTGCCGGAACGGATCAGGCGCACTGCCTTGGCGGCAACCGGTGCCAACCCGACCAGCGTGGTGGCGATAAAGGCGATGCGGCCCAGCTCCGGGTTAACCCGATCCAGCACCCAGCTGACGACCATCAACGAGGTCAACAGCAGCAGCGGCGCGAATTCGCCGAAGCGCGAGGTTTTTTCCGCGGCGCCTTTGGCGGTCTGCGCGCCGAGCAGGGTAAAGCCGGCCTGGGCGACCGCGTCCTGGATCCGCTGGCTGATGTCGGACTGCGCGTCTACCACCAATTTCTCGGTGGCGAACAGCACCCGCGCGCTGTCGACGCCAGGGATGGCGGTGACGGCATTCTCAATTTTCTTGGCGCAGCTGGGGCAGTCCATACCGGTGACTTTCCAGCTGAAACGTTGGCTGCCGGAAGGGGGAGCGGCGGCCAGCCTGTCGCTTTCCTCGTCCGGATCGTCGGGCGCGGCGGTGCCGCAGCCGCTATCGCCATGATCGTGATGGTGGTGAGCGTGTTCGGTCTGTGCGGCGGCGTTTTTCGGCTCGCTGCTGCAGCCGTGCTGCGTTTTGCTGTGGCTGTGGTTGCAGCCGCACCCGCCTTCGGCGTGGTGATGTTCCTGATGATTATGATTTTGCTGATTGAGCATAACGTCCCCCTTCGGGCTGTTAACCGGGTTTGCTTGTCCGACTCTACACCCTGGAGTCCACTCCAGAGTCAAGCGATGGATGAGAATTATTGCTAACGGCGCTCAGGCGCATGCAGGAATATTCATTCAATAATGAATAATGCAAATTTCAATCTATTGGCTTTCCTTATTACCTATTTCGATAAAGAGGCTCGCCGCCGTTAGTTTAAATAAGAAAATAATATTCCTATAGAAACTAAAAAGTCGCCCGACCTAATAATAAAGAGTTATTAATCTATTACGCTTTAGCAAAATTTACCTTTTTGTGATGGAGCAGCCAGCATTATTCGCTTGTGTCTGCAGGCCGCATTTCTATTGAAGTTTGGTGCCAACTTATCGGTGTTGAGTTTCATTTGTTTTGTAAATATAGCGATAAAGTAGCATAACAATCTTTCGTTGAGTCAATAAATGGTTGATTATTTTATGTTCAGTTTTGTGGCCCTGCCTATAATTGGAATCGATTACCATTTTTAATGGTGATCTTATTTGCTGATATATATGCATTAATTCTACCTAACACACTGCCGGCAACGGCGCATAAGCCCCTTCCAGCAAGCTTAAGGTTCATTAACCGTGGCTTACGGGGAGGTTATGTCTATCTGTCTGATTGATATCAATCAGGTAATGAGTGGAATCGAACCAATGCAATCTACTAAAAAGGCAATTGAAATTACTGAGTCCAACTTCGCGGCCGCCAAAACCGGCTACGATGCTGTAGCCGACCTGCTGCATTATCATGAGCGTGGCAACGGGATTCAGATTAATGGCAAGGATTCATTTTCTAACGAGCAAGCTGGGCTGTTTATTACCCGTGAGAACCAAACCTGGAACGGTTACAAGGTATTTGGCCAACCGGCCAAATTAACCTTCTCCTTCCCGGACTATAAGTTCTCTGCCACCAACGTCGCCGGCGACACTGGGCTGAGCAAGTTCAGCGCGGAACAGCAGCAGCAGGCTAAGCTGTCGCTGCAGTCCTGGGCCGACGTCGCCAATATCACCTTCACCGAAGTGGCGGCCGGGCAAAAGGCCAACATCACCTTCGGCAACTACAGCCAGGATCGCCCTGGCCACTATGATTACGGCACCCAGGCCTACGCCTTCCTGCCGAACACCATTTGGCAGGGCCAGGATCTGGGCGGCCAGACCTGGTACAACGTCAACCAGTCCAACGTGAAGCATCCGGCGACCGAAGACTACGGCCGCCAGACGTTCACCCATGAGATTGGCCATGCGCTGGGTCTGAGCCATCCGGGCGATTACAACGCCGGTGAAGGCAACCCGACCTACCGTGACGCCAGCTATGCGGAAGACACCCGTCAGTTCAGCCTGATGAGCTACTGGAGTGAAACCAACACCGGCGGCGATAACGGCGGTCACTACGCCGCCGCTCCGCTGCTGGACGACATTGCCGCCATTCAACACCTGTATGGCGCTAACCTGTCGACCCGCACCGGTGACACCGTGTATGGCTTCAACTCCAACACCGGTCGTGACTTCCTCAGCACCACCAGCAACTCGCAGAAACTGATCTTTGCGGTCTGGGATGCGGGCGGCAACGATACCTTCGACTTCTCCGGTTACACCGCTAACCAGCGTATTAACCTGAATGAGAAATCGTTCTCCGACGTGGGCGGTTTGAAGGGCAACGTGTCGATCGCCGCCGGTGTAACCATCGAAAACGCCATTGGCGGTTCCGGTAACGACGTGATCGTCGGCAACGCGGCCAACAACGTGCTGAAAGGCGGCGCGGGCAATGACGTGCTGTTCGGCGGCGGCGGGGCGGATGAGCTGTGGGGCGGTTCCGGTCAGGATACCTTCGTCTACACTGCCGCCAGCGAGTCCGCACCGGGCGCTTCCGACTGGATCCGCGACTTCCAGAAAGGGATCGACAAAATTGACCTGTCGTTCTTCAACAAAGAAGCGAATAGCAGTGATTTCATCCACTTCGTCGATCACTTCAGCGGCGCAGCCGGTGAGGCGCTGCTCAGCTACAACGCGTCCAACAACGTGACCGATCTGGCGGTGAACATCGGCGGCCATCAGGCGCCTGACTTCCTGGTGAAAATTGTCGGCCAGGTAGACGTTGCCACCGACTTTATCGTGTAACACAGCAACGAAACGCCCGGCGCTGTCTCGGCCGGGCGTCATGCGGGAGCCCGGTATGAAAGGTAATCTAACGCGCACCGCTCTGGCAGCGGGAGGCATGATGGTGACGAGTGCGGTAATGGCCGGCAGTTTGGCGCTGCCGACCGCGCAGTCGCTGGCGGGGCAATGGCAGGTTGCCGACAGTGAACGGCAATGCCAAATCGAGTTTCTGGCCAGTGAGCAAAGTGAGACCAACGGCTATCAGCTGGTGGATCGGCAACGTTGTCTGCAAAGCGTGTTTGCGACCGAAGTGGCGGGCTGGCGCCCGGCGCCGGACGGCATCGCGTTGCTGAGGGAGGATGGCAGCACGCTGGCGTTCTTCTCGCGCGACGGCGATCTGTATCGCAACCAGCTGGGCGCTGATGATGCCCTGACGTTGAAAGCGCTGGCGTAATATGAAGAAACGGGTTCGGCGCGCCGAACCCGCGGCAGGTATTTACAGGTAGAGCGAGCGCACGATCAGGAAGTGGCCGGAGAAGTAGCAGAAGGCCACGATGGCGTCCGCCGCGCGGAAGGTAAAGCGGTAGCGGTTGATCAGCCAAACTACGTTGGCCAGCAGCAGCAGCGAGGTGCCGGTCAGCAGCGAAAAACCGAAATCGGTGCTGCGCAGGAAGTATTGCTCGCCTGCCAGCCAGACCATCAGCAGCGTCATCGCCACGTAGGTGACGATCGGCCAGCGCATCTCTTCCAGCCGGGTCCAGACGGTGGCCAGCAGCAGTGCGCCGATCGCCAGCAACGCCAGCGGCAGCGGCCAAAACAGGCTGAACGTCATCTGGCTGGCGAAACTCAAGGTATACAGCAGGTGGGACAGGAAAAAGGCGCCGATGGCGTACAGCACCCGTTCGCGCGGCAACAGGAGCAATGCGTCGCCGATCAGCGTCGCCAGCAGGCCGAGTACAATCAGATAGCCCGCAGCGCTGAGCACCGGCGCCTGCCAGGCCAACAGCAACAGCAGCAGCAGCGTGACGGGTTTGAACACCCAGCGCTGCCAGCGCGGCCCACGGTAAGAGGCGTCGACGAACAGCCAACCGGAAAAGAATACGGCAAGGAACGGCCAACTCATTAATGTCTTCCTTATGTATGAGGGAGCCGCAACAACAGGCTCCAAACTGTCACCAATGTCACTTCTTCATTTCAGTGTAGGTAGCCTGCCGGCGATCGACAATGCTTTCTTGAGAATGCTATGTTTACGCTGATTTAGCCGCGAAGGAAATGGGAAACCGATGAGTAAGCCACCGTTATTTTTTGTCGCCGTGATTGCGCTGATCGCCGTGCTGGCCACGCAACGCTACTTCAAGCAGCGGCAGCAGGAGGCGGAAAACGATCGCGCGCCGATGCGCAGTCTGCAGGTGACGGTGAGCGACAAACGCGCGGTGCCGGTCACCAAGACCCGCGCGCCGCAGCGCGAGCCGTTGGTCAATGAACCGATGAATTACGAGGTGGTGTTCAGCCCGGTTCAGGGAGGTAAAGACATCCAGTTGCGGCTGAAACAATGGCAGTACAACCCGATAGAAAAGGGCGCGCAGGGCACGTTGAACATGCAGGGCACGCGCTTCGTCTCGTTCACCGCTCAGCCGTAGCGGTCACTTCTTCTTGATGGGCGGCTGTTTCTTTTGCCAGGCCAGCAGCTCGAACACGCCAAAGATAAAGATCTTGGCCTCTTGCCAGTAGCTGATCGGCTGATCCTTCGGCTGGGTGGATTTCAACAGCACCAGTTGCAGGCCGTGCATCACCACCATAAAGAACAGCGCCACGTCGATGAAATACTTCAGCGGCTTGGGAAATGGATGGAACAGGTTAGAGAGCAGGAAGCCCCACACGCACAGCATCAGCAGGCGGCCCAGATTAATCAGCATGGTCGGTTTTCTCTTGCGAACGAATATAAAGGCGATAGGCCACCTGGCCGGCGACCTTTTCCCGGTGCAGCTGCCAGCTGGCAGGCACGTCCGCCGCGGCGCTTTCTGCCTCGGCTTCTACATAGATCCAGGCCTCGTCGGCCAGCCAGCCACGTTGCTCCAGCAACAGGGCGGTTTCCGCCAGCAGGCCTTTGCGAAACGGCGGATCGAGGAACACCACGTCGAACGGTTGGCCATCGCCCGCCAGCCAGCTCAGCGTGTTGGTGTTGATAACCACCCCTTTGCCCTGCAGCAGCGCCAGATTTTTTTCCAGTTGCTGCGCCACCGGCCGTTCGAATTCCAGCAGCGTGGCGCTGCCGGCATAGCGCGATAGCGCCTCCAGCCCCAATGCGCCGCTGCCGGCGAAACAGTCGAGGCAGCGTGCGCCCTGAATCACCGGCGCCAGCCAGTTGAACAGGGTTTCGCGTACCCGATCGGTGGTGGGGCGCAGCCCCGGGCTGTTCGGCACCGGGAGTTTGCGACCGCGCCATTGGCCGCCGATGATGCGGATCTGTCCGGCTGCGGCCTGGGGCGGTTTTTTGGCCGCCGCCCGTGGCGAGAGTCTTGTCATAAGCGTTGTTTGGTTTCTTTTGCGGCGCGGGGCCGCCGAGGTTAACGAAAAGTTGTCCCTATTCTACCGGTGACGGGCGTCGGGGGGAACGGTAAAACGTTGTTGTCTGATTTCACGCCGGAAAGCATGCCGGATGCGTGTTGCTGCGCGAGGGAAAGTGATAGACTCGGCGGATTATTGTCAGCATATATCCTTCAGGTATGTAGGGTAAGCGAGCCTTCGGTACGGAGTAGAGTCATAACATGGCAAAAGATAAGAAACGTGGGTTTTTCTCCTGGCTGGGCTTTGGCCAGAAGGAGAAGGAAGAAGAGCAACAGCAACCTGAGCCGTCGGTAGAGCAGGCGGAACCTCAGGCCGCGGAGACGCCGGCTGAACCGGTCGCCGCCAAGCTGGACGACAAGCTCCCCGCCCAGGAATCTGAACCTGCCGCCTCCGTCGACACCCCGGGAGAGTGGGATAACGGTCAGGCCGGCGAGCAAATCGCAGAAAATCTGCCTGCGGCGGCCGAACATCCGGCGGCGCAAGCGCTGGCCGAAGAGATCGTCAGCGTAACTGAACAGGTGGCGGCGCAGCAGCAACCTGTCACCGAACCCGAGCCGGTTGTCGAGCCAGAGCCGGTCGTTGAATCCGAGCCGGTTGTCGAGCCAGAGCCAGTCGTTGAACCCGAGCCGGTTGTCGAGCCAGAGCCAGTCGTTGAACCCGAACCGGTTGTCGAGCCTGAGCCGGTCGTTGAGCCTGAGCCGGTCGTTGAACCTGAGCCGGTCGTTGAGCCTGAGCCGGTCGTTGAGCCTGAGCCGGTCGTTGAGCCTGAGCCGGTCGTTGAGCCTGAGCCGGTTGTCGAGCCTGAGCCGGTCGTTGAACCCGAGCCGGTCGTAGAGCCTGAGCCGGTCGTTGAGCCTGAGCCGGTCGTCGAACCTGAGCCGGTTGTTGAACCCGAGCCAGTCGTTGAGCCAGAGCCGGAAGCGGAAGAAGAGCCGCTGGAACCCGTCGTGCCGGCCGCTGCGCAAGAGCAAGAGCGCCCGACCAAAGAGGGCTTCTTCGCGCGCCTGAAGCGCAGCCTGCTGAAGACCAAGCAGAACCTCGGCTCCGGCTTTATGGGGCTGTTCCGCGGCAAAAAGATCGACGACGACCTGTTCGACGAGCTGGAAGAACAGCTGTTGATCGCCGACGTTGGCGTGGACACCACGCGCAAGATCATCACCTCCCTGACTCAGCACGCCAGCCGCAAGCAGCTGAAAGACGCCGAAGCGCTGTACGGCAAGCTGAAGGAGGAAATGTCCGAAATTCTGGCCAAGGTCGATCAGCCGCTGGATGTCAGCGGGAAAACCCCGTATGTCATCCTGATGGTCGGCGTGAATGGCGTGGGTAAAACCACCACTATCGGTAAACTGGCGCGCCAGTTCCAGGCGGAAGGCAAGTCGGTGATGCTGGCGGCGGGGGACACCTTCCGCGCCGCGGCGGTGGAGCAGCTGCAGGTGTGGGGCGAGCGCAACCGCATTCCGGTGGTGGCGCAGCATACCGGCGCGGATTCCGCTTCGGTGATCTTCGATGCGGTGCAGGCCGCCAAGGCGCGTGGCATCGATGTCTTGATCGCCGATACCGCCGGCCGTCTGCAGAACAAATCGCATCTGATGGAAGAGCTGAAGAAGATCGTCCGCGTCATGAAAAAACTGGACGACCAGGCCCCCCATGAGGTTATGCTGACGCTCGATGCCAGTACCGGCCAGAATGCGGTCAGTCAGGCGAAATTATTTAATGAAGCCGTGGGCTTAACCGGCATCACGCTGACTAAACTGGACGGTACCGCCAAGGGCGGGGTGATCTTCGCCATCGCCGATCAGTTCGGTATCCCGATTCGCTATATCGGCGTCGGTGAAGGCATCGAAGATTTGCGGCCGTTTAAGGCTGACGATTTTATTGAGGCACTTTTTGCCCGAGAGGATTAATACGGATGATTCGCTTTGAACAGGTCAGTAAAGCTTATCTGGGCGGACGGCAAGCGCTGCAGGGGGTAGATTTCCATCTGCGCCCAGCGGAAATGGCGTTTCTGACCGGCCATTCCGGCGCGGGGAAAAGTACCCTGCTGAAACTGATTTGCGGTATCGAACGGCCCAGCGCCGGCCACATCTGGTTTGGCGGTCACGACATCAGCCGTTTGAAAAACCGCGAGGTGCCGTTCCTGCGCCGGCAGATCGGCATGATCTTCCAGGATCACCACCTGCTGCTGGATCGCACGGTGTATGACCTGTCTCTTATACACATCTAGATGTGTATAAGAGACAGGAGTAGAGTCATAACATGGCAAAAGATAAGAAACGTGGGTTTTTCTCCTGGCTGGGCTTTGGCCAGAAGGAGAAGGAAGAAGAGCAACAGCAACCTGAGCCACGGTGCCGCCACTTCGTGCGGTCAGTGAACCGACCGTGCCGCTGCCGCCGACGATACCGCCGTTCTGCACGCTGACATCCGAGGTGACCGAGCCGTTGATCGCCAGCCGCCCCTGATTGACCAGCGTCGGGCCGGCATAGGTGTTGGTGCCGGTCAGCACCAGGGTGCCCACGCCCTCTTTGGTCAGGCCGCCGTGGCCGGAGATGTCGTTGGAGTAGGTTTCCCATCCACAGTGGAAGTCATCACATTTCCTGGCGTGCAGCGTACCGGCATCCACCTCGGCGCCGATCCCCGGAATATTGGCGACAAACTGGGTCGAGCCATAGGCCACGCCCGTCGGATCCGGGATGCGGAATTCTGCGGGAATATCCTCAACGGTATAGAACATGCCCGGGCCTTTGATGGCCTTGCCCAGGTTGATCATCCCCCAGCCGTAGAGCGCGTCGATGCCCGGCGCCCCCATATCGGTGGCGGTGGTTTTCAGCACGTCGGCAATCTGCGCCGAGGTCATGTACGGGAAGCGCTGCAGCAACACCGCCACCGCACCGGTCACGTGCGGCGTCGCCATCGAGGTACCGTTTTTATTGCCGTAGTCCGAAACCAGATGGGCCGGATCGGAGCCGTTGGCCACGGTGCTGTAGATTTTGCTGCCCGGTGACGACACGCAGAAGCTGGCGGTATAGCCGCAGCGGGAAGAGAAGCTGCTGATGGTGTAAGGCACGCTGTTGCTCGATGCCGCATCCTGCGCCACGCTGGCGACCGACAGCCAGTTCGGCGCGATATCCGGCACAAAGTAGGCCAAGCCGCTGATCACGTCCGGCTGGTTGTAGTTGCCGTCGTTGCCGGCGGCGAACAGCACCAGAATATTCTTGCGCGCGGCGTCGATAGCGCCCTGATAACCTGCGCCGGCCAGGCTGCCGAGCAGCGGTTTGACCTGATCGAACTGTTCCTGCGCATCCTTCAGCTCAAAGTGCAGCGCATTAGGATCGCGGCCGCCGTCGGACAGAAAGTCGGGAATGCTGACGCCCCAGCTGTTGTTGATCACCCGCGCGCCGCTCTTGATCATCGCCTGCCAGCCGGCATTGGTGACGGCGCCGTCCAGACCGAGGAATTCTCCGTAAGCCGGGCCGTCGTTGTCGTTATCGACGCTGATCACCTGCGAATCGAAGGCCACGCCGTGCATGCCGGTGCCATCGCGGTTGGCCGCGCTGATCCCCGCGACGTGCACCCCGTGGTTGCTCAATGTCGCCCCGCTATAGAAATGGAAGGTGCCGTCGAAGTAAAAGCGATCGCCGGCGTTGATCCCCGGCCGGTGCGGGTCGGTATAGGCGCGGTAGCCTTCGGTGACGACGTTGATCAGTTTGCCGTCGCCGGCGAACTCGGGATGGTGGTTAACCGGGGTGTCGAAAATGCCCACCTTCTGCCCTTTGCCGGTATAGCCGGCGGCGTAGGCCTCATCGGCATGGATCGCCCCCAGCCCCCAGTTGGCATTGAACTCGGCGCTGCGCCAGCTGGCCGGATCGCCCGCCTGGCCGTTCTCTATATAGGTTGCGGCCTGCGCATACCCCGCCAGCCCCATGCAGCAGACCAGCGCGTTCAGCCGCCACGGTGAGCGACGAGCCTTTCCTTTGCTATCAAAACCCATTGTTGTTGTCATTTCCTTACCTTTTGCTTGTTATTGGCCGACGCCCCAGGTGCGTCGGGTTCTCATTAGCAGGATGTGAAAAAGGAACCGCCCGCAGACGGTTCCCGTACAAGGATTGAGAAGAAGCGTCTTAGAAGCGCCAGGTGAAGCCGGCGTTGACGCTGTTGTCCTGATGATGCTGCGACAGCAGCCCGCCGTAGCCCAGCGACAGCGTGGCGTTCTCGTTCACCGCCACTTCCGCCCCCGCCTTCAGCACCATCCCGTCGCGCGAGACCGGCACGCTGCCCACCACGAACGGCGCGTTGCCGCCGTTGAACCGCAGACCCGTGCCACGCTCCACTCCGCCGTACTGGTGTTGCCACCCCAGCTCGCTGCGCAGCGCCACCGTCGTGCCCGGGCTCACCTGCCATGCGGTGTCCGCGCGCAGGCCCAGCGTCGACACCGTCGCATCGGTATGCTGCTTGTCCCCGCGCAGCGCCGCCGCGCCACCGCTCTCCCCGATGCCGTTGTTCTCGAAGTTCACGTACGCCAGGTTCACGAACGGCTCCAGGTTCAGCCACTCCCCTTTCACGCTGTAGCCCGCTTCCGCGAACAGCTGCTCGGTGCGCGCGCTGTACTTCGCCGTGTCACGGTCCGACTGCATTCCGTAGTTCACCGACCGTTTGGTGTCGATGCGGTGCCAGGTGTAGCCCGCACCGCCGCGCAGCGCCAGCGCACCGAACTGCTTGTCGCCGTACGCCGCCAGGTGGTAGTTGTCACTGTCCGCCTTCGACCCGTACCCGCCGTGCAGCGAGGTGCGGGTGTAACCGGTCGCTACCCCCAGCCGCCCGTCGTCCGCAACCGCCGAGTCCAGCCCGACCAGCACCCCGTAGGTCGAGAACGTGGCGATGCCGCTGATCATCGCCGGCGCCAGCACCGAAGACATCCGTCGCCGCGTCTCCGCCGCGCTGGATAAGGTCGGTCTGCTGGATAAAGCGAAGAACTTCCCGATTCAGCTGTCTGGCGGTGAGCAGCAGCGTGTGGGCATCGCCCGTGCGGTGGTGAACAAACCGGCGGTGCTGCTGGCGGATGAACCGACCGGTAACCTGGACGATGCGCTGTCGGAAGGCATTCTGCGCCTGTTTGAAGAATTCAACCGCGTCGGCGTGACCGTCCTGATGGCGACGCACGACACCGGGCTTATCGCCCGCCGCAATTACCGCATCCTGACGCTGAGCCAGGGCCGCATGCAAGGGGGCGCTCACCATGGCCAATAACGCAAAAACCGCCAAGAGCAAGGCGCTGCGCGGCGGCTGGCGCGAACAGTGGCGTTATGCCTGGATGAACGCCATCAAAGACATGCTGCGTCAGCCGTTGGCGACGCTGCTGACGGTGATGGTGATCGCCATTTCCCTGACGCTGCCGAGCGTGTGCTACATCGTGTGGAAAAACGTCAGCACCGCAGCCAGCCAGTGGTACCCGACGCCGCAGTTGACGGTCTACCTGGATAAATCGCTCGATGACGACGCGGCGCTGAAAGTGCTCGACGCCATCAAGGCGGAAGCCGGGGTGGAGAAAGTGAACTACCTGTCGCGTGAAGAAGCGCGCGGCGAGTTCCGCAACTGGTCGGGCTTTGGCGGCGCACTGGACATGCTGGAGGAGAACCCGCTGCCGGCGGTGGCGATCGTCACGCCGAAGCTGAGCTTCCAGAGTTCGGACACCCTCAACACCCTGCGCGATCGCGTAGCGGCGGTGCAGGGGGTGGAAGAAGTGCGTATGGATGACAGCTGGTTTGCCCGCCTGGCGGCGCTGACTGGGCTGGCGGGCCAGATCGCGGCGATCATCGGCGTGCTGATGATCGTGGCGGTGTTCCTGGTGATCGGCAACAGCGTGCGTCTGAGCATCTTCAGCCGTCGCGACACCATCAACGTGATGAAGCTGATCGGCGCCACCGACGGCTTTATTCTGCGGCCGTTCCTCAACGGCGGGGCGATGCTGGGCTTTGCCGGCGCGCTGCTGTCGCTGGTGCTGTCCGGCGCGCTGGTGTGGCAGCTTGAGTCGGTGGTCACCGGCGTAGCTAAAGTGTTCGGCACCACCTTCACCCTGCACGGGCTGGGTTGGGATGAGGCGCTGCTGCTGCTGATCATCTCCGCGATGATCGGTTGGATCGCCGCCTGGCTGGCGACGGTGCAACATTTACGCCGATTTACACCACAGTAAGATTTTTTTGGTATACTCTTCTCCTGCTGCTTTTGATCGCGTTGCGGGAGAAGAGTGACCTCAAGCGAAGTCAGCACCATCCTCTCTTCTTAGCGCACAAATTCCCTATCGGCCTGTACCCTCGTCACGTATTGTCAGCAACAATGCTTGCAAAAAAGGGTGAACTTATAGGGCGGAGTACGGTCAAAAATTGCAGCAAATGTTAAGGTGCCCGGCGTGTGGAACCGCTTTTGCTTCAGCAACTGCCGTAGAATCAATCATTTCCCCGCTGTAATAATCACCTGCATGATTTTGTATTCTCATAGAGAGGGTTTGAATGACCAAAGAAATGCAAACTTTAGCCTTAGTACCCCAAGGTAGCTTGGAAGCCTATATCCGGGCAGCCAACGCCTATCCGATGCTGACGGCAGAGGAAGAGCGGGAGCTGGCTGAACGGCTGCATTATCAGGGCGATCTGGATGCCGCTAAGCAGCTCATCCTGTCTCACCTGCGCTTTGTCGCTCATATTGCCCGCAACTATTCAGGCTATGGTCTGCCACAGGCGGATCTGATTCAGGAAGGCAATATCGGCCTGATGAAAGCCGTTCGCCGCTTCAACCCTGAAGTCGGCGTGCGTCTGGTTTCCTTTGCGGTGCATTGGATTAAGGCAGAAATCCACGAGTACGTATTGCGCAACTGGCGCATCGTAAAAGTGGCGACCACCAAAGCGCAGCGCAAGCTGTTCTTTAACCTGCGCAAAACCAAACAGCGTTTGGGCTGGTTCAACCAGGACGAAGTGGAACTGGTGGCCCGCGAGCTGGGCGTAACCAGCAAAGACGTACGCGAGATGGAATCTCGCATGGCAGCGCAGGACATGACTTTCGATCCGACTCCGGACGACGAGGCCCGCGACGGCCAGTCGATGGCGCCGGTGCTGTACCTGCAGGACAAGAGTTCTGACTTCGCCGAAGGCATCGAGGAAGATAACTGGGAAAGCAACGCCGCAGACAAGCTGGCCTATGCGCTGGAAGGTCTGGACGAGCGTAGCCAGCATATCATTCGTGCCCGTTGGCTGGACGACGACAACAAGTCGACGTTGCAGGAGCTGGCCGATCAGTATGGCGTTTCCGCCGAGCGTGTGCGCCAGTTGGAAAAGAACGCCATGAAGAAACTGAAAATGGCGATCGAAGCCTGAGTTGACGCGATATTCGAAAAAAAGCCCGGCAAGCCGGGCTTTTTCATGCCTGAAATCCGGCGTTATGGCGCTACGGCGGCGAAGTCCGGCGCCGGGCAGTCGTAGCCGAATTTCGCCGCCCACGAGTAGCGGGTGCCGGTGTTGATGTAGCGCTGATAAAGCGCCCGGCCGGTTTTGGCGTCGCGCTTGATCACCCAGCTGGCGGCGTTACACAGCACGGCGGCGTAGGCCTGGCTCTTCGGCGGCAGCAGATCGGCCGCCTGTTGCGCCAGCCCCACCGCCTGCCAGCGATAGTGCAGGAAACGGTTGTCTTCCGGCGGCAACGCCGCCTTGGCGCGCGCCGCTTCTGCGCTGTCGATCCAGCTTTTATGCTTCAGCTCGCGAGTATCGAACGCATCCCCCAGATAGGAATAGCCGGCGCCATAGATGGCGTAGTCCGGCGTCATCTCATAGCCGGTAAATTCCAGCCCCTGGGCGCGCAGCAGGTTGGCAGCGCGATAGTAAGCCTGCGCACGCGCCAGCGGTGCGGCGGATTTGTCCTTGGCGGCCTTCAGCTCGTCGGCGTACTGCTGCGCCGCCTGCCGGTAGTTGGGTATATCGAAGTAGGCCAGCGCCTCCGGGGCTCTTCCTACGCGCATCAGCCGCCGCGCCAGCAATTCGCGCAGCTGCACCTCCGGCGTGATCTGCTGGCCGCCGTAGTCGTCCGGGTTAACCGGCTTGAGTGGCGTCGTCGGCGCCGGGACGTGCTTATCGACAAAGCCTTTCAACTCATCGACGGTCAGCACCCGCTCCGCCACATCGGCCACGTCGGCCCAATAGAGTGCCTTGCCGCGATACAGCAGGTCCATCGCCTGCAGATAGTCGCCGCGGTTCAGCGCCAGAATGGCCTGTTCGCCGGCCACCCGGCATTCGGGCACGATGGTTTCCGCGACAAAGTCGGCGTTGCGCTGTTCGCCCCAGCTTTCGTCGGCGGGGAACGCGCTTGCCGCCTTGGCGTAGGCTGCGGTGGCGGCTTTCACGTCGCCGTCGCGCAGCGCCATTTTCGCGCGCAGCCACCATGCGAGGCCGCTGTCACCGGCGTTTTTCAGCAGGCTTGCCGCCATCGGGTACTGGCCGGAGCGGTAAGCCAATGCCGCCAGCCGATCGCTGCCGGCGAAGCCGCTTTTCACGGAGCCATCCAGCAGACCCAGGATCTGGCTGATGATCTGCGTGGAGCGGCTGTTACCGTCGGTATCTGCCATTTGCAGGTTGCCGCTGCGGGCGAATAGCTCAATGGTTACCAACTGCTGGATCAAGGGATCGCCGATCGCCTGTTTCAGCGTGTCCAAATGATCGGGATTGACCAGGAAGCTGGAGACGTACTGCAACGACTGCCCGCCGCTCGGATCGCCCTGCGCCGCCTGCTGTGCGTACAGGTGGGCGGCGGGGGTGACCTCACCCAGCCACAGATGGATGCGTGCCTGCTGCCCAAGGCTGCTCAGCGCCAGCTGATCGGGATCGGCGGCGCCGCCTTTCACCCGGTCGATCACCTGCTGGAATGCCGCCAGCGCCTGTTCAAGTTCGGCTTTGGGCGGATGCTCGGCGGCGGGAGCCGCTTCACCAGATTCATTCACCGGCGTACCGTGGTCATCCATCAATACCCGCCCCAGCGAATACTGCGCCCGCAGTCCCCAATCGCCCTGCTCGGCGGCCGGCAGCTTCAACACCTGCTGGAAATAGTCTGTGGCGCGCGGATCGTGGCTGGCGAAAGCGACGGCCCCCAATTGATAAAGACGCGCGGCGTTGGATAACCCCTGTGTATTGACGGCATCAGCTTCTTCCACCGTATTGGCGGCGCGCATTTTGCCGATCGCCACCGTTTCCAGCGACGGCGGCATCGGTTTCGGCGGCATCGGCGGCGGCGGGGCCTGCCAGTGCGGCAACTGACTGTCCGCCGGCACCAGCCGGCCGGCTTCGAAGGCGAAATTGCCCTCCGGCATATACAGCAGGGTGCCATTGCGGTCGATCAGCAGCCGGTTAGGGAAATCCGGGCCGCAGGCATAGCCGTTCAGCGGCAGCGTCAGCGCGGCGCCGATCAGCATGGCCAGCGGAAGAAGGCGGCGGGTGTTCCGTGCCGCGCGCGTATCAAGGTGTGACAAGGGTGCCTCCTGGCGTCAGTTGTTGGCAGCGCAGCCAGCCCAGCGGCCGGGATTGCCCGGCGCGCAGCTGATCGCTGCTGATGCGGATAAAACGCTGCCGTTGCGGTGCGGATTCCAACCGGTAGTTACCGACCGCGTCCGCCGCCAGACAGTCGTCGGCGCGGATGAGCACTTCTTGCGGCAGCGGGGCGTCCACCGGCCCGTTGTTATGAATTATCAGATCATACAGCCCGTTTTGCTGTGGCTGAGGCCTAAATTTTACCTGCCAGTCGACGTTCAGTGGCCGCCGTTCGATCACCGCTCGTAGCGTAGCGAGCGACCAGGCGCGCCGATCGTCCGCCAGCGGCAAGCGGAACCAGATAATGCCGCGCAGCCGGGGCGGCGTTTGCTGCGTCAGCGTTTGCAGAAAATCGGCGATCTGCCGCGGCGCGACCGTCAGCTCGCGGCCGTTGCCCGCCACGCGCAGCGAGGATTCGCTCTCCACCTGTGCGCCCTGCGCATCAAAACCCAGCAGCGCCATGCTATAGGCCGGCAGCGCGACGCGAAACGGCTTCGGTGTGACGGCGGCGTACTGCCGTACCCAGCGCAGCGCCAGCGGGTCGTCAAACAGCCCTTGCTGCGGTGAGAGCACCGCGTGTACCTGCAGGACGGAGCTATCGGCCTGTTGCAGTACGCCGGGCAGGTCGGGTGAGCCGATCCAGGCCGGCAGGGCGGTAATGCCGAGTTGCAAAGAGGCGGGCAGCCGTTGGCGCAGCCGCTGCAGAAAACGTTGATAGTCGGGCAGGCGAGCGGTGGCGGCGTCATGATCGATCTCGACGCCGGTGACGTGCAGCCCGGCCGTCTGCCAGCGCTGGGCCAGCGCCAGCAGACGCTGGATAATGGCCGCCTGGTCCAACTGCGGCAGCTGGCCGTCAAGGCGCGCCACCAGCCACAGCGGGCGGCCGTCCTGCCGCAGCAAGCGAAGGTCGGCCGGGATTTCTCGCCAACCTTCGCCTGGATGCACCTGCAATGCCAATACTCGCAGCTCGGTGAACAGATCACGGCTGTGCGCCAGCGCATCGGCGTGTTGCGGCGTCCAGACCCGCTGCCAGACATAAACCTGCTGATCCCAGACAGGGGGCAGGCGCAGCGCCTGCTGGCGCCCGGCGAACCAGGCCGCCAACCCCAGCGCAATCAGCACCAGCGCCGCCAGCCGGCGTTTCATTTTTGCCAGAGATCGCCCTGCGGTGCGAAGCCGCAGGCGCGCATGAAGTTATCGACTTCGCCGCGTTCGCGCGGCGTCAGACCGGCAGTCGACAGCTGCCAGTGGGCTGCCTGCGGCAGCTGACGCTGCGCATCCTGCACCAGGTAAAGACCGACGCCGCGGCGGCGCGTCACTTCACGGACCAGCAAATCCTGCAGCTCGGCGCGGTCGTCCTGCAGCACGATCTTTACCGCGCCCAGCAGGCGCTCGTTAAAGCGGGCGGCGAACAGCGCCTTGCCGTCGTTCAGCCAGTTCTGCCACTGTTCCGGCTGCTGGTGCGGCCAAATTTTACCGAGGTCGATAAGGTCTTGCGGGGACAGCGCGGTCAGGCGCTCGATGGTCAGTTTCATGCAGAATTTCCGCGCAGCTAAATGATGCCGACAGTGTAATAGATCTTGTGCAGAGCGTTGTGTAAGTTTTTCTGTACGATTACTGTGCAATATGTTTTTTGCACGGGGCATTTTCCGAGTAAATAGTTAGTAAAGGGATTGTTAACCAGCACAACGCGCTACGCCTCAAGGTAAACAGCGCAGATTTAATTCGAATTTTATCCTGTTTACACCGCTTGTTTCTGCCGGATGAAGTTGATTTGCAGCAGAAAATTCCTGTTTAATGGCATGAAAAATAAAGTCTTATTAGAAAATAATGCCGACAAAACGCCTAAATCATTATTACTTATAACAAAAGCGGTCAATAACGATCGGGCGCAGGCAAACACAACAGGTACGTTCACAACGACAGATGGGGATTTGCGGATGAAATTAACAACAGGTAAGGCACTGCTGGCGGGTTGTATTGCGATGGCCATGAGCCAGGCGGCCATGGCGAAAGACATCAAGGTGGCGATCGTCGGGGCGATGTCCGGTCCGGTGGCGCAGTATGGCGACATGGAGTTTACCGGCGCGCGCCAGGCGATCGCCGACATCAACGCCAAGGGCGGCATCAAGGGCGACAAGCTGGTCGGCGTCGAATACGACGACGCCTGCGACCCGAAACAGGCGGTTGCGGTCGCCAACAAGGTGATCAACGACGGCATTCGCTACGTAATCGGCCACCTGTGCTCCTCTTCCACCCAGCCGGCGTCCGATATCTATGAAGACGAAGGCGTGATCATGATTACCCCGGCGGCCACCAACGCCGATCTGACCACCCGCGGCTACAAGATGATCCTGCGCACCACCGGCCTGGATTCGGATCAGGGCCCGACTGCCGCCAAGTACATCCTCAGCGACATCAAACCGAAGCGCATCGCCGTGGTGCACGATAAGCAGCAATACGGCGAAGGCCTGGCGCGCTCGGTGCGCGACAGCCTGAAAAAACAGGGCACCGAAGTGGCGATGTTCGAAGGCATCACCGCCGGCGACAAAGACTTCTCCACCCTGGTGGCGCGCCTGAAGAAAGAAAATATCGATTTCGTGTATTTCGGCGGTTACTACCCGGAAATGGGCCAGATCCTGCGTCAGGCCAAACAGGCCGGGTTGACCACCCGCTTCATGGGGCCGGAAGGCGTGGGTAACTCCTCGCTGTCCAACATCGCCGGCGCCGCCTCGGAAGGCATGCTGGTGACGCTGCCGAAACGCTACGATCAGGTGCCCGCCAACCAGCCGATCGTCGATGCGTTGAAAGCCAAGAAGCTGGATCCGACCGGCCCGTTCGTCTGGACCACCTATGCCGCGCTGCAGTCGCTGACCACCGGCATGGAGCGCAGCGGCAGCCAGGAACCGGCGGACATCGTCAAGGATCTGAAAACCGGCAAGCCGGTGGACACCGTGATGGGGCCGTTGAGCTGGGATGATAAGGGCGACCTGAAAGGCTTCGAGTTCGGCGTGTTCGAGTGGCATGCCAACGGCACATCCACACCGATCAAATAAGCCATAATGATTAGGGTGGGGCGCAGCGCGCTGCGCCCGGTGGGTCGGCTTGCCGGCCCCGCTTCCCTTTACCTGCCGGTTCTCCGCCGGCGGGTTTCGCAGCCAAGGGTTCAGAGTATGTCAGAGCAACTCCTCTATTTTCTGCAGCAGATGTTCAACGGCTTAACGTTGGGCAGCACCTATGCATTGATCGCCATCGGTTACACCATGGTTTACGGCATCATCGGCATGATCAACTTCGCCCATGGCGAGGTGTACATGATCGGCAGCTATGTCTCCTTTATCGTCATCGCCGCCCTGATGATGCTCGGCATCGACGTCGGCTGGCTGCTGATCGGCGCCGCGTTCCTGGTCTCGATCGTCATTGCCAGCGCCTACGGCTGGAGCATCGAGCGGGTGGCCTACAAGCCGGTACGCAACTCCAAGCGCCTGATTGCGCTGATCTCGGCCATCGGCATGTCGATATTCCTGCAAAACTACGTCAGCCTGACGCAGGGCTCGCGCGATCTGGCGCTGCCCAGCCTGGTGACCGGCCAATGGGTGCTGGGGGAAAGCAACGGCTTCGCCGCCACCATCAGCACCATGCAGCTGACCATTTGGATCGTGACCTTCCTGGCGATGCTGGCGCTGACGCTGTTTATCCGCTATTCGCGCATGGGGCGCGCCTGCCGCGCCTGCGCGGAGGACCTGAAGATGGCCAGCCTGCTGGGCATCAACACCGACCGGGTGATCTCGCTGACCTTCGTTATCGGGGCGGTAATGGCGGCGGTGGCCGGGGTGTTGCTCGGCCAGTTCTACGGCGTCATCAACCCTTACATCGGCTTTATGGCCGGTATGAAAGCCTTTACCGCCGCGGTCCTGGGCGGCATCGGCAGCATTCCCGGCGCGATGATCGGCGGCCTGGTGCTGGGCGTGGCGGAGGCATTGACCTCCGCCTACCTGAGCACCGAGTATAAAGACGTGGTGTCGTTCGCGTTGCTGATCGTGGTGCTGCTGATCATGCCGACCGGTATCCTCGGGCGTCCGGAGGTTGAGAAAGTATGAAACTCAATCTGCTTAATGCGCTGATCGCCACGGCGGTGCTGTTCGTGATGGCGTCGTTCCTGATGGGCATGCAGCTCAGTCTGGACGGCACCAAACTGGTGGTACACGGCGCGGCGGAAGTGCGCTGGATGTGGATCGGCATCGGCTGCGCCATCGTCTTTCTCTTCCAGCTGTTGCGCCCGCTGATGCAGCAGGGGCTGAAAAAGGTCTCCGGCCCGGCGTTCGTGCTGCCGAGCTTCGACGGCACCACGCCGCGGCAAAAGCTGTTGGCGGCTCTGCTGCTCGTCGCGGCGGTCGCCTGGCCGTTCCTGGTGTCGCGCGGCACGGTGGATATCGCCACGCTGACGCTGATCTACGTGATGCTGGGCCTCGGCCTCAACGTGGTGGTGGGTTTGTCCGGCCTCCTGGTGCTGGGCTACGGCGGTTTCTACGCCATCGGCGCCTACACCTATGCGCTGCTGAATCACTATTACGGCCTCGGCTTTTGGGAGAGCCTGCCGCTGGCGGGCATCGTCACCGCCGCTTTCGGCTTCCTGCTCGGTTTCCCGGTGCTGCGGCTGCGCGGCGACTATCTGGCGATCGTGACGCTCGGCTTCGGCGAGATCGTGCGCATCCTGCTGCTGAACAATACCGAGATCACCGGCGGGCCGAACGGCATCAGCCAGATCCCGAAACCGACCTTTTTCGGCCTGGAGTTTAACCGCAGCCTGCGCGACGGCGGTTGGGATACCTTCCATAACTTCTTCGGCCTGAAATACGATCCGAGCGATCGCATCGTGTTCCTGTACCTGGTGGCGCTGCTGCTGGTGGTGCTGACGCTGTTCGTCATCAATCGCCTGCTGCGCATGCCGCTGGGGCGCGCGTGGGAAGCGCTGCGTGAAGACGAGATCGCCTGCCGCTCGCTGGGCCTCAGCCCGACGCGCATCAAGCTGACCGCCTTTACCATCAGCGCCGCCTTCGCCGGGTTCGCCGGCACGCTGTTCGCCGCGCGCCAGGGGTTCGTCAGCCCGGAATCCTTCACCTTCGTCGAATCGGCCTTCGTGTTGGCGATCGTGGTGTTGGGGGGCATGGGGTCGCAGTTCGCGGTCATTCTGGCGGCGATCCTGCTGGTAGTGTCGCGCGAGCTGATGCGCGATCTGAATGAATACAGCATGCTGCTGCTGGGTGCACTGATGGTGCTGATGATGATTTGGCGGCCGCAGGGGCTATTGCCGATGAAACGGCCGCAGCTGAAGCTGCAGGCGGCGGATATTCGCGCGGGCAAGGGGGAGCAGGCATGAGCGTTCAACCTTTACTGCAGGTGGAAGGCCTGTCGATGCGTTTCGGCGGGCTGCTGGCGGTCAACAACGTGGCGTTGACGCTGAACGAAGGCGAAATCGTATCGCTGATCGGCCCCAACGGCGCCGGCAAGACGACGGTGTTCAACTGCCTGACCGGTTTTTACCGCCCGACCGGCGGCACCATCAAATTGCGCGATCGCCATCTGGAAGGGCTGGCGGGGCAGGCCATCGCCCGTATGGGCGTGGTGCGCACCTTCCAGCACGTGCGGTTGTTCCGTGAAATGACGGTGATCGAGAACCTGCTGGTGGCGCAGCATCAGCATCTGAAAAGCGGCGTGTTCGCCGGACTGCTGAAAACTCCGGCCTTCCGCCGCGCCGAAGCCGAGGCGCTGACGCGCGCGGCGGAGTGGCTCGAGCGCGTCGGCCTGCTGGAGATGGCCAACCGTTCGGCGGGCAACCTGGCCTACGGGCAGCAGCGGCGGCTGGAGATCGCCCGTTGCATGGTGACCCGGCCGGAGTTGCTGATGCTGGACGAACCGGCCGCCGGCCTTAACCCGAAAGAGACCGATGAGCTGGATCATCTGATCGTCGAGCTGCGTGACCGGCATAAGGTATCGGTACTGCTGATCGAGCACGACATGAAGCTGGTGATGGGCATTTCCGACCGCATTTATGTGGTGAATCAGGGCACGCCGCTGGCGCAGGGCACACCGGCGGAGATCCGCAACAACCCGGACGTGATCCGGGCTTATTTGGGCGAAGAATAATATGTTGTCATTCAATCAGGTATCCGCCCATTACGGCAAAATTCAGGCGCTGCATCAGGTCAGCCTGACGATCAGGCAGGGCGAAATCGTGACGTTAATCGGGGCCAACGGCGCCGGTAAAACCACGCTGCTCGGCACCCTGTGCGGCGAACCGCGCGCCAGCGAAGGCAGCATCATCTTCCTGGATCAGGACATCACCCAGTGGCAAACCTCGCGCATCATGCGCGAGGCGGTGGCGATCGTGCCGGAAGGGCGGCGCGTCTTCTCGCGCATGACGGTGGAAGAAAACCTGGCGATGGGCGGCTTTTTCGCCGATCGCCAGCAGTATCAACAGCGCATCGAACGGGTGTTCACTCTGTTCCCGCGCCTGCTGGAGCGGCGTAACCAGCGCTCCGGCACTATGTCCGGCGGCGAGCAGCAAATGTTGGCCATCGGCCGCGCGCTGATGAGCCAGCCGAAGCTGCTGCTGCTCGACGAGCCCTCGCTCGGGCTGGCGCCGATCATCATCCAGCAGATCTTCGACATCATTCAGCAGCTGCGGGAAGAGGGCATGACCATCTTCCTGGTGGAGCAAAACGCCAATCAGGCGCTGAAATTGGCGGACCGCGGTTATGTGCTGGAAAACGGCCGCGTGGTGTTGGAAGATACGGGGGCTGCATTGTTAGCCAACGAAGCAGTGAGGTCGGCGTATCTGGGCGGTTAATCCGCCCCCCTACGAATTAAAATAATCAGGTACGAGAAGAAGAAATGAAGACAGAAGGGTTACTCGCGCAGCGCATCGTTAACGTAAAAAGTTCGGCCATCCGTGAATTGCTTAAGCACAGCAAGATGGAACACGTCATTTCGCTGGCGGGCGGCATCCCCTCTGATGCGCTGTTCGATTTCGAAGGATTGAGCATCGCCACGCAGCAGGCGATCACCGAACAGCCGAAAAGCGCGTTCCAGTATGGCTTGACCGAGGGCAGCCCGCTGCTGCGTGAGCGCATCTGCGCGCTGTGCGCCGAGCGCGGCGTCACCGCTCGCGCGGAAGAGGTGATGGTCACCGCCGGCTCTCAGCAGGCATTGGATTTGGTGATGCGCGCCATCGTCAATCCGGGCGAAGTGTTCGTGGTGGAGCGCCCGACCTACCTGGCGGCGCTGCAAACGCTGGAACTGGCGGAGGCCAACATCATGTCGGTTTCGTCCGACAGCGACGGCATGGTGGTGGAAGAGTTGGCCGAGCTGCTGAAAACCCAGCGCATCAAGGGCGTGTATGTGGTGCCGAACTTCGGCAACCCCAGCGGCATCACCCTGAGCGCCGCGCGCCGCGAACTGCTGGTGAAGCTGGCCGTCGAACATAACTTCCTGATCATCGAAGACGATCCGTACGGCGAGCTGCGCTTCACCGAAGAGCGCCACCCGACGCTGCATCAGGTGTCGCAGCGGGTGCTGGGCAACACCGACCACATCATCTATACCTCGACCTTCTCCAAGATCCTGGCGCCGGGCCTGCGGTTGGGCTGGGCGATCCTGCCGCCGTTCCTGCTGCATAAAGTGGCGATCATCAAACAGGCGGCGGATCTGCACGCCAGCGCGCTGTCGCAGAGCATCGTCGAGTGCTACCTCGGTTTGGGCCGCCTGCCGGCGCAGATCGACAAGATCCGCGCCGCCTACAAACAGAAGGGCGAGATCCTGGCCGGTTTGGTGGAACAGGAGCTGGGCGACTACATCACCTTCGATAAGCCGAAGGGCGGCATGTTCCTGTGGGCGCGTTTCCGCCAGCCGTTCAACGCCACCGAATGGCTGAACGCCACCCTGCAGCAGGGCGTGGTGTTCGTGCCGGGTGAATACTTCTTCTCCGACAACCCGGATCGTTCGACCTTCCGCCTGTCGTTCGCCACCGCCACCGAGCAACAGATGCAGGAAGCGGTGGCGCGTCTGCGCCGTTCGCTGTAATCCTCGCGGCGGCGGAGCACATGCCCGCCGCCGACATCAAACCGCCATCTTCACTTCACCTTGCCGTCATGTGGCTGTCATGTAACGGTTATTTTTCTGTCATCCGAGCATGGCATGTTATCCCCCGTCATCTTTCGAGCCACAGCGTTGTTGGCTGCCCGGCTGCCCCCTGTCACTTAGTTAGCTAAGCTCCAGGGTGCCAGCAGGTTGCCGCCTGGCTGCAACTCGAAAGCTATAGGGGGCACTCCCTCATCAAGAATTGATTCTTTTCGCTCACGCGCATTTACACCAGCTTTTTTCAGGAGTTAGGCATGCTCACCTACGCTATTCGCAAAACCACGCTGTGCGTCGCGTTGACCCTGGCGGTCAGCACTCAGGCACTGGCGGCGACCGAGATCCCGTTCTGGCATTCGATGGAAGGCGAACTGGGTAAGGAAGTGGATTCCCTGGCGGATCGCTTCAACCAGTCGCACAGCGACGTCAAGATTGTGCCGGTTTATAAAGGCAACTACGAACAGAGCCTGGCGGCGGGCATCGCCGCTTACCGCTCCGGCAAAGCGCCGGCGATCCTGCAGGTTTACGAGGTGGGCACCGCCACCATGATGGCCAGCAAGGCCATCAAGCCAGTCTACGAAGTGTTCAAAGAGGCCGGCATCAACTTCGACGAATCGGTGTTCGTGCCGACGGTAGCCGGCTATTACACCGACAACAAGAGCGGCCATCTGCTGTCGCAGCCGTTCAACAGCTCCACGCCGGTGCTGTACTACAACAAAGACGCCTTCAAGAAGGCCGGCCTGAACCCGGATCAGCCGCCGAAAACCTGGCAGGAACTGGCGGCGGATACCGCCAAGCTGCGCGCGGCCGGCATGAAATGCGGCTACGCCAGCGGCTGGCAGGGCTGGATCCAACTGGAGAACTTCAGCGCCTGGCACGGCGTGCCGTTCGCCAGTGAAAACAATGGCTTCGGCGGTACCAACGCCAAGCTGGAGTTCAACAAGCCGCTGCAGGTCAAGCATATCGAGCTGCTCGAAGCGATGAACAAGAAGGGTGATTTCACCTACTTCGGCCGCAAAGACGAATCCACCGAGAAGTTCTACAACGGCGATTGCGCCATCACCACCGCCTCTTCCGGTTCGCTGGCGGACATCAAGCACTACGCCAAATTCAACTACGGCGTCGGCATGATGCCTTACGATGCCGACGCGAAAAACGCGCCGCAGAACGCCATCATCGGCGGGGCCAGCCTGTGGGTGATGAACGGCAAAGACGCCGCCACCTACAAGGGCGTGGCCGAGTTCCTGCAGTACCTGGCGCAGCCGGAAATCGCCGCCGAATGGCACCAGAAGACCGGCTATCTGCCGATCACCACCGCGGCTTACGATCTAACCAAGCAGCAGGGCTTCTACGACAAGAACCCGGGCGCCGACGTCGCCACTCGCCAGATGCTGAACAAGCCGCCATTGCCGTTCACCAAGGGGCTGCGCCTGGGCAACATGCCGCAGATCCGCAGCGTGGTGGATGAGGAGCTGGAAGGCGTGTGGACCGGCAAGAAAACGCCTCAGCAGGCGCTGGACGCCGCCGTGCAGCGCGGTGACGTGCTGCTGCGCCGTTTCGAAGCGTCGACCAAGTAATCCTGTGTCGCGGGCCCGGTAGACCGGGCTCGCATCTTCACGCCGATCCTCCCGCACCCGATTAATGGTTTAACGTCTATGTCATCTTCCCGTCCCGGTTTCGGCTGCAGCTGGTTGCCCTATGCATTGGTGCTGCCGCAGCTGCTGATTACCGCCGTGTTCTTTTTATGGCCCGCCGGCGAGGCGCTGTGGTATTCGGTGCAGAGTCTCGATCCGTTCGGCCTGTCCAGTCAGTTTGTCGGGCTGGATAACTTTAAGCAGCTGTTCCAGGATCCATACTACCTCGACTCGTTCTACACCACGCTGATCTTCAGCTTCCTGGTGGCGGGCATCGGGCTGGCGGTCTCGCTGTTTTTCGCCGCGCTGGTGGACTACGTGCTGCGCGGCAGCCGCCTCTACCGCACGCTGATGATCCTGCCCTACGCGGTGGCACCGGCAGTGGCGGCGGTGCTGTGGATCTTTCTGTTCAACCCCGGCCTCGGGTTGATCACCCACTTCCTCAATGGGCTGGGCTATAACTGGAACCATGCGCAAAACAGCGGCCAGGCGATGTTCCTGGTGGTGCTGGCCTCGGTATGGCAGCAGATAAGCTATAACTTCCTGTTTTTCCTCGCCGCGCTGCAGTCGATCCCGCGTTCGCTGGTGGAGGCGGCCGCCATCGACGGCGCCGGTCCGGTACGCCGCTTCTTCCATCTGGTGCTGCCGCTGATCGCGCCGGTGAGCTTCTTCCTGCTGGTGGTCAATCTGGTGTACGCCTTCTTCGATACCTTCCCGGTGATCGACGCCGCCACCGGCGGCGGGCCGGTGCAGTCCACCACCACGTTGATCTACAAGATCTACCGCGAAGGCTTCGCCGGATTGGATCTCTCCAGCTCCGCCGCGCAGTCGGTGATCCTGATGCTGCTGGTGATCGGCCTGACGGTGATCCAGTTCCGCTTCGTTGAACGTAAGGTGCGCTACCAATGATTGAGAATCGACGCGGGCTGGACATCTTCAGCCATGTGATGCTGATTATCGGCGTGCTGGTGGTGCTGTTCCCGCTGTACGTGGCCTTTGTCGCCGCCACGCTGGACGACAAACAGGTGTTTCAGGTGCCGATGACGCTGGTGCCCGGCGGCCACCTGTGGGAGAACATCCGCAATATCTGGCAGGGCGGCGTGGGCAACCTCAAAGTGCCGTTCTCGTTGCTGCTGCTGAACAGCGTGATCATGGCGCTGGCGATCACCTTCGGCAAGATCGCGGTGTCGGTGCTGTCGGCTTACGCCATCGTGTACTTCCGCTTTCCGCTGCGTAGCCTGTTCTTCTGGCTGATTTTCCTCACCCTGATGCTGCCGGTGGAAGTGCGTATTTTCCCGACGGTGGAGGTGATCTCCAACCTCAACCTGCTGGACAGTTACACCGGTCTGACGCTGCCGCTGATGGCCTCGGCTACCGCCACTTTCCTGCTGCGCCAGTTCTTCATGACGCTGCCGGATGAGCTGCTGGAGGCGGCGCGCATCGACGGCGCCGGGCCGATGCGTTTCTTCTGGGACATCGTGTTGCCGCTGTCGAAAACCAATCTGGCGGCGCTGTTCGTCATCACCTTTATCTACGGCTGGAACCAATACCTGTGGCCGATCCTGATCACCAGCGACGCCTCGATGGGCACCGCGGTAGCGGGCATCAAGAGCATGATCTCCACTTCCGGCGCGCCGACCCAGTGGAACCAGGTGATGGCGGCGATGATTCTGACTTTATTGCCACCGCTGGCGGTGGTGCTTCTGATGCAGCGCTGGTTTGTGCGCGGTCTGGTTGATAGCGAGAAATAACGACGATGGCAGGATTAAAACTACAGGCGGTCACCAAGTCTTACGACGGTAAAACGCCGGTGATCAAACAGATCGATCTCGATGTGGCGGACGGTGAGTTCATCGTGATGGTTGGCCCGTCCGGCTGCGGCAAGTCCACGCTGCTGCGCATGGTAGCCGGGCTGGAACGCACCACCAGCGGCGATATCTATATCGATACCCGGCGCGTGACCGATCTGGAGCCCAAGGATCGTGGCATCGCGATGGTGTTCCAGAACTACGCGCTCTATCCGCACATGAGCGTATACGACAACATGGCCTACGGCCTCAAGATCCGCGGTTTTGGCAAGGATCATATCCGCCAGCGGGTGGAGGAGGCGGCGCGCATTCTGGAGCTGGAGCCGCTGCTCAAGCGTAAACCGCGCGAGCTATCCGGCGGCCAGCGTCAGCGCGTGGCGATGGGGCGCGCCATCGTGCGCGAACCGGCGGTGTTCCTGTTCGATGAACCCTTGTCCAACCTGGACGCCAAACTGCGGGTGCAGATGCGCCTGGAGCTGCAACAGCTGCACCGGCGCCTGAAAACCACCAGCCTGTACGTGACCCACGATCAGGTGGAGGCGATGACGCTGGCGCAGCGGGTGATCGTGATGAATAAGGGCGTGGCGGAGCAGATCGGCACGCCGAGCGAAGTGTACCAACGGCCGGCTTCGCTGTTCGTCGCCGGCTTTATCGGCTCGCCGGCGATGAATTTGCTGCCCGGCACCCTCAGTGCCGACGGTAGCCAGCTGCTGCTGGCGGACGGCATGGCGCTGCCGTTGCCGGTGGCCAAACCGCAGTGGGCGGGGCGGCAGTTGACGCTGGGCGTCAGGCCGGAGCATATTCAGCTGGTGGCGCAAGGCCAGGGCGTGCCGTTGCAGTTGCAGACGCTGGAACTGCTGGGAGCCGACAATCTGGCGCACGGCCAGTGGGGCGGCCACGGAGTGATCGCGCGGTTGTCGCATGAAACCTTGCCGACGGCGGGCAGTACGCTATATTTGCAGCTGCCTGCTCAGGCGCTGCACTTCTTTGACACCCACAGCGGATTACGGATGGATTGATGACTAGACCCTGGCCTTATCCTCATATTGTCGCCCATCGCGGCGGCGGTTCTCTGGCGCCGGAAAATACCCTGGCGGCGATCGACGTCGGCGCGCGCCATGGCCACAAGATGATCGAGTTCGACGCCAAGCTGGCGCAGGACGGACAAATTTTCCTGCTGCATGACGATACGCTGGATCGCACCAGCAACGGCTGGGGCGTGGCGGGCGAACTGCCGTGGGATAAACTGGTGCAGCTGGACGCCGGCAACTGGTACAGCTCGGCCTTCAAGGGCGAGCGGCTGCCGCTGCTGTCGGAAGTGGCGGAACGCTGCCAGGAACATGGTCTGATGGCCAATATCGAAATCAAACCGACCACCGGCAGCGACGATGAAACCGGCCGGGTGGTGGCGCTGGCGGCGCGGCTGCTGTGGCAAGGGCAGACCGACCCGTTGCTCTCCTCCTTCTCGGTGGAAGCGCTGGCGGCGGCGCAGCGCACCGTGCCGGATTTGCCGCGCGGCTTGCTGCTGGAGGACTGGGACGATAACTGGCGCGAGCTGACGGAACGCCTGGACTGCGTCTCGCTGCATATCGACCATAAAGCGCTGACCGCCGAGCGGGTGAAAGCGTTGAAAGACGCCGGGCTGCGCATTCTGGTGTATACCGTTAACCAACCGGATCGCGCGCGCCTGCTGCTCGACTGGGGCGTTGACTGCATTTGCACCGACCGGATAGATTTGATTGGCCCGGAGTTCTAATCCGGCGCCGATGAATCCCGCGACGACAAGCCTTGCCGCCGCACCACCGGAAGGAATGCGATGCCTGGCTTTATCCTGTCACTGTGGCACCAGATGGTGCTGTCTTTACCGCTGTTCGTCCTGATCGCGTTGGGTTATGGGCTGATTCGCTGGGGGAAATGGCCCACCAGCATCACCGATGGCCTGACGCGCTTTGTGTTTTCCCTCGCCTTGCCCGCCATGCTGTTTCGCATGATGTGCGACTTCTCGCAGCGTCCGGCGGTCGACGCCCGGCTGCTGATCGCGTTCTTCGGCAGTTGCCTGATCGTGTTCGTGCTCGGCCGTCTCGTCGCCCGGCACCTTTTCCGGCTGGATGGCGTCGCCGGGTCGGTGTTTGCACTGGGCGGTATTTTCTCCAATAACGTGATGCTCGGTTTACCGATCGCCAGCGTGATGCTGGGGGAGGCGGCGATCCCGTCGGTGGCGCTGGTGCTGGTGTTCAACGGCCTGATCCTGTGGACGCTGGTCACGGTGTCGATCGAATGGGCACGCAACGGCTCGCCGACGCTGGGGGGCTTTGCTAAAACCGCGCGCAGCGTACTGACCAATCCGCTGATCGTCGGCATTTTGTCTGGCACACTGTTCAGCCTGACTGGCTTGCCGCTGCCGGACTTCGTCGACCGGCCGGTCAGCATGCTCGGCCAGGTGGCGGCGCCGCTGTCGCTGGTGGTGCTCGGCATGGGGCTCGCTGAGTACCGCATCAGCGAAGGCTGGCAGTTGAGCGGCGCCATCTGCGTGTTGAAATTGCTGGTGCAGCCGTTAGTGATTTGGCTGCTGGCCTGGATGATGGCGCTGCCGCCGATGGAGACCCGCGTCGTGGTGCTGCTGGGTTCAATGGCGGTGGGCGTGAACGTCTACCTGATGTCGCGCCAGTTCAATACGCTCACCGGCCCGGCCGCCACCAGCCTGGTGATGTCCACCGTGCTGGCGGCGATCACCACGCCGCTGATCCTCACCGTTATGGGCGTGCGGGCGTAGCCTGCAGCGGCGCCTGCGGCACTGCCGGCGTGGTGCGGTTGAACGGATCGCGCGGTTGGTTGCCGTTAGGCAGCAGTTGGCCGCCGTTCGGCGTGGTTTGCAGCAGCTGTTGCCGCTGATTGTCGAACTGCCGCTGCTGCTGCTGGCGGCGTTGATCCATCTGCCGGTTGTTCAACAGGCGCTGTTGCTGGGCCTGTTGGCTGTTTTGGTTGAGGAACTGCTGCTGTGAACGCAGGTCGGTCACGCCGTTGGCCGCCGCAGCCAGACCGGGCAGCAGCAACAGAGCGAACAGGATGTGAGACGTTTTCATGATGGTTACCTCGCTTTTTTATTAAGCCTAACGCAGCGGCGAAATTTTGCCGGTAGTTTATCTTTTGCTCAGATGTAAACCGCCTTTCATCCCCTTATGCATCCATCTTCCGTTACAATCGCCCTTTCGGTATTTTTAGGATGAACCCATCGTGCTGCTCTTGGTTATCACCACCATTTTGTGGGCGTTCTCTTTCAGCCTGATCGGCGAATATTTGGCGGGCCATGTCGACAGCTGGTTCTCGGTGCTGATGCGCATCGGGCTGGCGGCGCTGGTATTCCTGCCGTTTCTGCGCTGGCGCAATATCAAACCCAGGGTGATCCTGCTGTATATGCTGGTGGGCGCCTGCCAACTGGGCATCATGTACCTGTTCAGCTTCCGCGCCTATCTCTACCTGACGGTGCCGGAGTTCCTGCTGTTTACCGTGCTGACGCCGCTGTACATCACGCTGATCTATGATTTGCTGAGCGGCCGGCGCTTGCGCTGGGGCTACGTATTCAGCGCGTTGTTGGCGGTGCTGGGTGCGGCGATCATCCGCTATCACCAGTTGAGCGAGCACTTCTGGTGGGGGCTGCTGTTGGTGCAGGCGGCGAACATCAGCTTCGCCATCGGCATGGTCGGCTATAAGCGCCTGATGGAAGTGCACCCCTTGCCGCAGCACACCGCATTTTCCTGGTTCTACCTGGGGGCGGCGGTGGTGGCGGTGGTGGCCTGGTGCCTGTGGGGCAATCCGCAACAGCTGCCGACCACTCACCTGCAGTGGGGCGTGCTGATCTGGCTGGGCGTAGTGGCGTCGGGGCTGGGTTATTTCATGTGGAACTACGGCGCGACGCAGGTGGATGCCGGCACGCTCGGCATCATGAACAATATGCATGTGCCGGCCGGGCTGTTGGTCAACCTGGCTATCTGGCAACAGCAGCCGCACTGGCCGAGTTTTATCATCGGCGGAGCGGTGATCGTCGCTTCGCTGTGGGTGCACCGCCGCTGGGTGGCGCCGAAACAGAACGGCTAAGAGGATGGGCCCCGGCAGGAGGGGCCCGCAAGTTTATACGCCGGCCGCCAACGCTTTGGCGCCGGTTGCGCCGGGGCGTGCGGCGTCGCGCACAAACGGCAGATGATCGCAGGCGTGCTGACGGGCCGAGCGGATAAAGGCTTCAGTCACCGTTTGGCGCTGCTCGCCGTCGCGCACGGCGGCGTACAGCCGGCTCCACAGGCCGTCGCCCAGGGTTTTGGTCACCACCAGGCCTTGCTGTTCGAAGCTCTCCACCACCCAGTGCGGCAGCGCCGCAATCCCCATCCGCGCCGATACCATCTGGATCAGCAGCAGCGTGTTATCGACGTTCTTCAACGCCGGGCTGACGCCCGCCGGCTGCAGGAAATGCCGCCAGATATCCAGCCGCTGGCGCTGCACCGGGTAAATCAACAGCGTTTCATCGCTCAAGTCTTCCGGTTCGATGTGCGGCTTGCCGGCCAGCGGATGATCCGGCGCCAGCACCAGACGCACCTCGAAATCGAACATCGGCGAATAGTGCAGGCCGCTGCGCGGCAGAATATCCGACGTCATCACCAGATCCAGCTCGCCCTGCTGTAAAGCCGGCTGCGGATCGAAAGTGACGCCGGAGGTGAAGTCCATCACCACCTGTGGGAAACGCCGGCGGAAATTGTCCAGCGCCGGCGTCAGCCACTGAATGCAGCTGTGGCATTCGATGGCGATGCGCAGCGTAGTCTGATGGGGCTCGTGGCAGGCCTGCAGCGCCTGTGAGATTTGTGGCAGCACCTGTTCCGCCAGCTGCAGCAGGATCTCGCCCTGGGCGGTGAAGCGCAGCGGCTGGCTCTTGCGCACGAACAGCTTGAAGCCCAGACGTTGCTCAAGATCGCTGAACTGGTGCGACAGGGCAGACTGCGTCTGATGAAGTTGGGCCGCCGCCCCCGCCAGCGAACCGCTGCTGCGCAGGGCCTGCAGCGTCCGTAAATGTTTCAGTTCGATCATGAGAGTCCTTCACATTGACAGTGAATAAATTGCGCTTGTGGTTAATACAGTACCTGCTGATTATGGATGTGTAAACATCTGGACGGCTAAATGGGGAATATGACGATGGCAATTTTGAATCACACACTGGGTTTTCCTCGCGTTGGGCTGCGACGTGAGCTGAAAAAAGCTCAGGAAAGCTACTGGGCTGGCAACTCAACGCAGGAAGAGCTGTTGGCGGTTGGCCGCGAGCTGCGCGCTCGCCATTGGCAACAGCAACAGCAGGCCGGGGTGGATTTGGTGCCGGTCGGCGATTTCGCCTGGTACGATCATGTGTTGACCACCAGCCTGCTGTTGGGCAACGTGCCGGCGCGCCATCAGAATGCGGATGGCTCGATCGATCTGGACACGCTGTTCCGCATCGGCCGAGGCCGCGCACCGACCGGCGAGCCGGCGGCCGCGGCGGAAATGACCAAATGGTTCAACACCAACTACCACTACATGGTGCCTGAGTTCCAGCAAGGTCAGCAGTTCAAGCTGGGCTGGACCCAGCTGCTGGACGAAGTGGACGAAGCGCTGGCGCTTGGTCACCGCATCAAACCGGTGCTGCTTGGCCCGGTGACCTATCTGTGGCTGGGTAAAGTGAAGGGCGAGCCGTTCGATCGCCTGTCGTTGCTGAAAGACATTCTGCCGGTTTACCAGCAGGTGCTGGCCGAGCTGGCGAAACGCGGCGTCGAGTGGGTACAAATTGACGAGCCTGCGCTGGTGCTGGAGTTGCCGCAGGCCTGGCTGGATGCCTTTAAACCGGCTTACGACGCGCTGCAGGGGCAGGTGAAACTGCTGCTGACCACTTACTTCGACAGCGTCGGCCACAACCTCGACACTATTCGCACGCTGCCGGTGCAGGGGCTGCACGTCGATCTGGTCGCCGGCCATGACGATATCGCCGCGTTGAGCGCCGCATTGCCGCAAGAGTGGCTGCTGTCGCTGGGCGTGATCAACGGCCGCAACGTTTGGCGCGCCGATCTGAGCCGCTGGTTCGAACGTCTGCAACCGCTGGTGGGCCGCCGCCCGCTGTGGATCGGCACCTCCTGTTCACTGCTGCACAGCCCGATCGATCTGAGCGTGGAAAGCCGTCTGGACGAAGAAGTGAAGAGCTGGTTCGCCTTCGCGTTGCAAAAATGTACCGAGCTGGCGCTGCTGACTGCGGCGCTGAACGCGCCCGACGCGGCGAAACAGGCCGAACTGGACGCCTACAGCGCGCCGATCCGCGCCCGCCGTCAGTCGAGCCGTGTACACAATGCGCAGGTTGAGCGCCGTCTGGCCGCTATCACCGCGCAGGACAGCGAGCGCCACAGCGCTTACGCCGAGCGCGCCAGGGCGCAGCGCGAACGTTTCAACCTGCCGGCCTGGCCGACCACCACCATCGGTTCGTTCCCGCAGACCACCGAGATCCGCGGCCTGCGCCTGGACTTCAAGCAGGGCCGTCTGGACGGCAGCAACTACCGCACCAGCATCGGTGAGCACATCAAACAGGCGATCGTTGAGCAGGAGCGCCTCGGGCTGGACGTGCTGGTGCACGGTGAAGCCGAGCGCAACGACATGGTGGAATATTTCGGCGAGAACCTGGACGGCTTCGTGTTTACCCAGAACGGCTGGGTGCAGAGCTACGGTTCCCGCTGCGTGAAGCCGCCGGTGATCATCGGCGATGTCAGCCGCCCGGAAGCCATCACCGTCGAATGGGCCAAATTCGCCCAGTCTCTGACCGACAAGCCGGTAAAAGGCATGTTGACCGGGCCGGTGACCATCCTGTGTTGGTCGTTCCCGCGTGAAGACGTGACCCGCGAAGCGATCGCCAAGCAGATTGCGCTGGCACTGCGTGACGAGGTGGAAGATCTGGAAAAAGCCGGCATCGGCATCATTCAGATCGACGAACCTGCGCTGCGCGAGGGGCTGCCGCTGCGTCAATCCGATTGGGCCGCCTATCTGAACTGGGCGGTGGACGCCTTCAAGCTGAACGCCGCCGTGGCGCGGGATGATACCCAGATCCACACCCACATGTGTTATTGCGAGTTCAACGACATCATGGACTCCATCGCCGCGCTGGACGCCGACGTGATCACTATCGAGACCTCGCGTTCCGATATGGATCTGCTGGAAGCCTTCAAAGAGTTCGAATACCCGAACGAAATCGGGCCGGGCGTCTACGACATCCACTCGCCGAACGTGCCGAGCGTGGAATGGATTGAAGCGTTGCTGCGTAAAGCCGCGCAGAATATCCCGGCTGAACGCCTGTGGGTTAACCCGGATTGCGGCCTGAAAACCCGCGGCTGGCCGGAAACCCGCCAGTCGCTGGCCAACATGGTATTGGCGGCGCAGCGCCTGCGCGAGCAGGCGTGATGAGTGCGGCGGATTGACCGCCGCTTATAGATTTACTGGTGTGATGATTGGGCGCTTCGGCGCCCTTTTTTATGCAGGGGAGGTTACTTGACGCCGTGCTGGGCGAACCACGCCAGCATGCGCTGCCAACCGTCCTGCGCCGCTTCGGCGTTGTAGCTGGGGCGATAGTCGGCGTTGAACGCGTGCCCGACGCCGGGGTACACCACGATTTCAGCATCAGCGTTGGCGGCGCGGATCGCCTGACGCATGGTTTCCACCGTCTCCAGCGGAATACTGCTGTCCTGCCCGCCATACAGCCCCAGCACCGGCGTCGACAGGTGCGTTGCGACATCGACCGGATGCTTCGGTGAATTCAGCGTTTTTTCACCCACCAGCTTGCCGTACCAGGCGACCGCCGCCTTCAACTGCGGGTTGTGCGCCGCATACAGCCAGGTAATGCGGCCGCCCCAGCAGAAGCCGGTGATCGCCAGCTTGCCGGCGTCGCCGCCGTGGCGGATGGCCCAGTGCGCGGCGTGGTCCAGATCCGACAGCACCTGGCGATCCGGCACCTTGGTCACCAGTTGCTGGAACAGCTCGCCGATATCGGTGTAGTCATTGGCGTCGCCCTGGCGGAAATAGAGCTCGGGCGCGATCGCCAGATAGCCCTGTTTCGCCAGGCGGCGGCACAGATCCTGAATATGTTCATGTACGCCGAAAATTTCCTGCACCACCAGCACGATGGGGAAGGGGCCATTATGCTCGGCGGGTTTGGCGACGTAGGCCGGCAGCGCGTCTCCCTGAGAAGGGATGGTCGTTTGCCCGGCGTGAATGCCCTGTTCATCGGTGATAATCGCGGAGGCGGCCAACGGCGCGGCGGCCGGGGCGAATCCCCCCTGAGCCTGTTCTAATGTCATCACATGTTCGGTTTTCATTGCGGTCTCCGTGCAATAGAAAAAAGCGCTGAGATTAACTATAGGAAAGATTACCCATTATTGGCGCTGCGTGGAGCACTTTCGGACAAGTCGATAAAAAACGGCTAATTATCTGGCTTTACGGCATTTTTAGGCGCTTTTTATCATGTTATTGCGGGTTTTGGCCCACGTAATTGCCATAAGGTGCGTTAGATGGCTTTTTTGTCCCTAAGCAGCCGATAAGATAGGGTTATTTCTGGTTGTTGAGCTAAATAGTTTCAACCGGCAACCAACGGGGAGAGGCGGTAAGTTTTGTCGGCTAGACTGAGGTTCAGCAAGAGAGTGCTGGCGGCGCTGCCTCGTTATTTTGTGATAAAAATCACAAAAAATATGTAGCATGTAATTTGTTTCTCTTTTCATAGTGACTGTCGTCACGAAAATGGGCGACGATTTTCAGTAGAGTGCTTTTTTGTTCCTCCCAATAAACATGATCCATGAGGAGTCTCGTATGTCTCAGTCTGACGTTTTTCATCTCGGCCTCACCAAGAACGATTTACAAGGGGCCCAGCTTGCCATCGTGCCGGGCGATCCGCAGCGCGTAGAGAAGATTGCCAAGCTGATGGAAAATCCGGTGCATCTGGCCTCCCATCGTGAATTCACCACCTGGCGCGCGGAGCTGGACGGCAAGGCGGTGATCGTCTGCTCCACCGGCATCGGCGGCCCGTCTACCTCTATCGCGGTGGAAGAGCTGGCGCAGCTGGGCATCCGCACCTTCCTGCGCATCGGCACCACCGGCGCCATTCAGGCGAACATCAACGTCGGTGACGTGCTGGTCACCACGGCGGCGGTACGCCTCGACGGCGCCAGCCTGCACTTTGCGCCGATGGAGTTCCCGGCGGTCGCGGACTTCGCCTGCACCACCGCGCTGGTGGAAGCTGCCAAAGCCAGCGGCGCGACCACCCACATTGGCGTAACCGCCTCTTCCGATACTTTCTACCCGGGCCAGGAACGTTACGATACCTACTCCGGCCGCGTGGTCAGCCGTTTCAAAGGCTCGATGGAAGAGTGGCAGGCGATGGGCGTGATGAACTATGAAATGGAATCCGCCACGCTGCTGACCATGTGCGCCAGCCAGGGCCTGCGCGCCGGCATGGTGGCTGGGGTGATCGTCAACCGCACCCAGCAAGAGATCCCGAACGCCGAGACCATGAAAAACACCGAAAGCAAAGCGGTGCAGATCGTGGTGGACGCCGCTCGTCGCCTGCTGTAATCGCCTTCCCTGAACGGGCCGCCGACGCGGCCCGTTTTTCCATTCGCGACTAATCTGTTACGGTGATACTCCTCAGCGCTGCGCCGATGGCCGCCGCGCGTTGTCAGAACAACAACAACGAGGACGTTTATGACCGCCCAGATCCTGCTTCATCCTTCGCTTGCGCCGCTCGACGGTGGCATCAATTTCCGTGACTTCGGCGGCAACGGCGTGGCCGATGGGCGCCGCATCAAGCGCGGCCTGCTGTTTCGCTCCGGTTCCCTCGAGCGGCTGACGGAAAACGACTGCGCCTTTCTCGCCGGTGTGCCGGTGCGTTCGGTGCTGGACTATCGCGATGCCGACGAAGTGCAGGCCAAGCCGGATATTCTGTGGAATGGTGCCGACTATCATCACGTGCCGGCCAACCCGCTGAGCAGCGAAGTCAACGCCAACCTGGAGAAGCTCACCAACGAAACGCTGGCCGCTTTCGACGCCCGCGCGTTCATGCTGGAACTGTATCGCCGCCTGCCGTTCGGCAATGCGGCCTATCAGCGGCTGGCGCAGCTGCTGAGCAATCCTGGCGGTGGCGCCATCGTGCAGCATTGCGCGGTCGGCAAGGATCGCACCGGTGTCGGCTCGGCGCTGGTGCTGTTCGCGCTGGGTGCCGACGAAGCGACCGTGCTGGAAGACTATCTGCTGACCGAAACCACGCTGGCCGCTTTCCGCGAGCAGATGCTGGATCAGCTGTCTATCAAGCTGAATGCGGCGGCGCTGGAGCAATTCGCCTACGTGCTCAGCGCGCGTGAGGAGTTCCTGATGACCGCGCTGGGCTGCATCCGTCAGCAATACGGCTCCACCGACCGCTGGCTGGAGGCGGAATACGGTCTGGGCGCGGCACAGCGCGAAGCGCTGCAGGCGTTCTACCTCGAGTAAATCGCCGCGTGTTTAACCGGGGTTTAACTCGCCCCGGCCTATCCTAAGCGGTGAATTATCGCGTATCAGGAGCCCCGCATTGAGCCTCAATGACGTTATCAACTGGGTCAGCGACGTCGTGCGTCAGCACGAAGGCTGGGCCATTCCCATCATTTTTTTCCTGGCGTTCGGCGAGTCGTTGGCGTTTTTGTCGCTGCTGTTGCCGGCCACGGTGATCCTGCTGGCGCTGGGTGCGCTGATCGGCGAAAGCGGAATCGCCTTTTGGCCGATTTGGGCCGCCGCCGCCGTCGGGGCGTTTTTCGGTGACTGGCTCTCTTACTGGATCGGCTACCACTATCAGGATCGCGTGGCCCATATGTGGCCGCTGTCGCGCAATCCGCAGTTGCTGGCGCGCGGCCACGCGTTCTTTGAACGCTGGGGCGTGCTGGGCATTTTCATCGGCCGCTTCTTCGGCCCGCTGCGCGCCGTGGTGCCGCTGGTGGGCGGCATTTGCGGCATGCCGCAGCGCTACTTCCAACTGGCCAACGTCACGTCGGCGATGATCTGGGCGTTCGGCATTCTGGCGCCGGGGGCATTCGGCATCAAGTGGCTCAGCCAGTGGCTGGGTTGATTTCTCGCTAAATTGCGCAGCGCCGCGCAATATTGTGCGCGGCCGGCAAAATCAGGCTGGACATCCATACAGCCTCCCCTTAACGTGACGGGCAATGGGCGTGCAAAACGCCGCAACGGCAAGGTGCAACAGGAGGCAGGGTGGATACCAGTCTGATTTATGGGATTGGCGGCGTAGCGATCGGCATGCTGTTGGGGTGGCTGATCGCCAGTCTGCGGGTGCAGCAGACGCATGCGCAACATGAAACCGAGCTGCGGTTGCTGGAGCAAGCGTTGCAGCAGGCGCAGCAGGAAACGGCGGCGCGGCAGGAAACGCTGCAGCGCCACGAGCAACAGCTGCGCCAGAGCGAGCTGGAGCTGCGCAATCTGCACAGCCAACTGGCGGCCGGGCATGAGAAGCTGCAACAGCTCAACCATTGGCGCAACGAATGCGAACTGCTCAATCAGGAGCTGCGTGCCCAGCGCGAGGTCAATAGCGCGCAAGAAGCCGAACTGCGCGAAGTCACCATCCGTCTGGAAGAGACGCGCATGGCGGCGGAAGAGAAGCAACGCCTGCTTATCAACAGCGAACAGCGGCTCACCACCCAGTTTGAAAATCTCGCCAACCGCATTTTTGAACACAGCGGCCGCAAGGTTGACGAGCAAAATAAGCAAAGTCTGGATCGTTTACTGTTGCCGCTGCGCGAACAGCTGGACGGTTTCCGCCGTCAGGTGCAAGACAGCTTTGGCCAGGAGGCGCGGGAGCGCCACACGCTGACGCACGAGATACGCAATCTGCAGCAGCTGAACGCGCAGATGGCGCGCGAGGCCATCAACCTCACCAAGGCGCTGAAAGGCGACAACAAGACGCAGGGCAACTGGGGCGAGGTGGTATTGAGCCGGGTGCTCGAGGCCTCAGGCCTGCGCGAAGGGCACGAATATGAAACGCAGGTCAACGTGCGGGTGGATCACCAGAGCCGCATGCAGCCCGATGTCATCGTGCGTCTGCCGCAGGGCAAGGATGTAGTGATCGACGCCAAGATGTCGCTGATCGCCTACGAGCGCTATTTTAACGGCGAAGACGAGGTGGAGCGCGAAGCGGCGCTGAGCGAACATATCGCCTCGCTGCGTGGCCACATCCGCATGCTGGGCCGCAAGGACTACCAGCAATTGCCGGGGCTGCGCTCGCTGGATTATGTGTTGATGTTCATTCCGGTCGAACCCGCCTTCCTGCTGGCTATCGATCGCGAACCGGAGCTGATCAGCGAAGCGCTCAAGCACAACATCATGCTGGTCAGCCCGACCACGTTGCTGGTGGCGCTACGCACCATCACCAATCTGTGGCGCTATGAACATCAGAGCCAGAACGCCCAACGCATCGCCGATCGCGCGGCGAAACTGTATGACAAGATGCGGCTGTTCGTGGACGATATGTCCGCGCTGGGGCAGAGCCTGGACAAGGCTCAAGGCAGTTATCGTCAGGCGATGAACAAACTGAGCGAAGGCCGTGGTAATCTTATTGGCCAAATTGAAGGTTTTCGCGCGTTGGGGGTTGAGGTCAAACGGCCGATCAACCCGCTGCTGGCGCAGCAAGCCGGCGCGCAACACGATGAAGCGGAAGAGGCGAACGACGACGATGTCGCCGCGCTGCCGCAGACGAACGACGATGATGATACCGCCGGGGAACCGGGCTTCGTTTCGCACGGCTGAGGCCGTGGCGAGGTGGGGTATTCCCCGGGCTTCTGGTACACTCATCCACACAAAATTGACTGAATAGCAGGCAGGACAATGGCAGATCAATCGCAGGAAACCACCGATTTCGGTTTTCGCACCGTCGCTAGAGACGAAAAACAGGCCATGGTGGCGGACGTTTTTCATTCGGTAGCGGCAAAGTATGACGTGATGAACGACCTGATGTCGTTCGGCATTCACCGTATCTGGAAGCGTTTCACCATTGACTGCAGCGGCGTGCGCCGTGGGCAGCGCGTACTGGATCTGGCCGGCGGCACCGGCGACCTGGCCGCCAAGTTCTCCCGCATGGTGGGCGAGCAGGGGCAGGTGGTGCTGGCGGACATCAACGATTCGATGTTGAAAATGGGGCGCGAGAAGCTGCGCGATCGCGGCATTGTCGGCAACATCAACTACGTCCAGGCCAATGCGGAAGCGTTGCCGTTCCCGGACAACTACTTCGATTGCATCACTATCTCCTTTGGCCTGCGCAACGTCACCGACAAAGACAAAGCGCTGCGTTCGATGTTCCGCGTGCTGAAGCCGGGCGGCCGCCTGCTGGTGCTGGAGTTCTCCAAGCCGCTGCTGGCGCCGCTGAGCAAAGCCTACGACGCTTACTCCTTCCACGTGCTGCCGAAGATCGGCGAGCTGGTGGTGAAAGATCCGGACAGTTACCGCTACCTGGCGGAATCGATCCGCATGCACCCCGATCAGGAAACCCTGAAGGGCATGATGGGCAACGCCGGTTTTGAAAACGTCACCTATTTCAACCTGACCGGTGGGATTGTCGCCCTGCATCGCGGCTTCAAGTTCTGAGAGGGAGATGCCGATGCTGTTTACCCCTCTGCTGACCGGTGCGCTGGAAACCTCGCTGAATAATCTGCTGTTTCGCGATCGCAGCATGAAAGCCGCCCGCCAACGTCTGGCGGGCAAGGTGCTGCGTATTGAACTGGAAGAGTTGGCTTCGCCGCTGGTGCTGGTGTTCAGCGAACTGCGCGTGGATGTGCTGGGGCAGTCTGAAGACAGCGCTGATTGCACGGTGCGCAGCCGCATTCCCTCCTTGCTGAAGCTGCGCGATCGCCAGCAGTTGCCGGTGCTGATGCGCAGCGGTGAATTGACGGTGGAAGGTGATATTCAGGTGGTGCAACAGCTGGTTGGCCTGCTCGATCTGGCGGAGTGGGATCCGGCGGAGTGGCTGGCGCCCTACATCGGCGATATCGCCGCTCAGGGCATCACGCAGGCGCTGGGAAAAGGTGCCTCGTTACTCAAGACCGGATTGATGCGTCGGCAACAAGACATGGCGGAGGCGCTGACCGAAGAGTGGCGTCTGGCGCCGGGGCCGCTGGAAGTGGTGTGGTTCCATGAAGAAGTCGACGCGCTCGCCCGCAGCGCGGAAGCGCTGATTGCCCGTATGGACAAGTTGGAGGGCAAGCGATGACCCCAGGCGAACTGCGTCGTTTGTATTTTATCGTCCGCGTTTTTCTCAGCTATGGGCTGGATGAGCTGATCCCTAAAATGCGTTTGACGCTGCCGCTGCGCTTCGGCCGCCGGCTGCTGTTCTGGATGCCGAATCGGCACAAGGACAAACCGCTGGGTGAACGCCTGCGGCTGGCGCTGCAGGAGTTGGGGCCGGTCTGGATCAAGTTTGGCCAGATGATGTCGACCCGCCGCGATCTGTTTCCACCGCAGATTGCCGATCAGCTGACGCTGCTGCAGGATCGGGTGGCGCCTTTCGACGGTGCGTTGGCGCGCAAGCATATCGAGTTGGCGATGGGCGGCCCGCTGGAAACCTGGTTCGACGACTTCGAGCAGCAGCCGCTGGCTTCCGCTTCGATAGCGCAGGTGCACACCGCGCGGCTGAAAACCACCGGTCAGGAAGTGGTGCTGAAGGTGATCCGGCCGGATATCGGGCCGGTTATCAAGGCCGACGTGCGGCTGATGTACCGGTTGGCCGGCTGGGTGCCGAAGCTGCTGCCGGACGGCCGCCGCCTGCGTCCGCGCGAAGTGGTGCGCGAGTACGAGAAAACGCTGCTGGACGAATTGAACCTGCTGCGCGAAGCGGCCAACGCCATTCAGCTGCGCCGCAATTTCGACGGCAGCCCGATGCTGTATGTGCCGGAGGTCTATTCCGACTACTGCCGTGAAAGCGTATTGGTGATGGAACGCATCTATGGCATTCCGGTTTCGGACATCGCCACGCTGGAGCAACAGGGCACCAACATGAAACTGTTGGCGGAACGCGGCGTCCAGGTGTTCTTTACCCAGGTATTCCGCGACAGCTTCTTCCATGCGGACATGCATCCCGGTAATATTTTCGTCAGCTATGAACATCCGGAGGATCCCTGCTACATCGGCATCGACTGCGGCATCGTCGGTTCGCTGAACAAGGATGACAAACGTTACCTGGCAGAAAACTTCATCGCCTTCTTCAACCGCGATTACCGTAAGGTGGCGGAACTGCACGTCGATTCCGGGTGGGTGCCGCGCGACACCAATGTGGAAGACTTCGAATTCGCCATCCGCACGGTGTGCGAACCGATTTTCGAGAAGCCGCTGGCGGAGATTTCCTTCGGCAACGTGCTGCTGAACCTGTTCAACACCGCGCGCCGCTTCAATATGGAAGTGCAGCCGCAGCTGGTGTTATTGCAGAAGACCTTGCTGTATGTTGAAGGTCTGGGGCGCCAGCTCTATCCGCAGCTGGATCTGTGGACCACCGCCAAGCCGTTCCTCGAGAGCTGGCTGCGCGATCAGGTCGGCATTCCCGCGGTGGTGCGCGCGCTGAAAGAGAAAGCGCCGTTCTGGGCGGAGAAGCTGCCTGAACTGCCCGAGCTGTTTTACGACAGCCTGCAGCAACATAAACTGTTGCAACAAAGCGTTGATAAGCTGACTAATCAGATGCAGGCTCAGCGGGTTCGTCAGGGGCAGTCACGTTATTTGTTCGGCGTTGGCGCTACACTGTTGGTAAGCGGCACGCTGTTGCTGCTGGGGCAAATCGAGGTGTTTCCCGCCTGGATGATGGCCGCCGGCGTCGTATGCTGGGTGATTGGCTGGAAGCGAACCACCTGATTTAATTCGTTACTCTGGTAAAGTCGGCCCTATAATGCGGGCTGGCTTTAAAAGACCCTTTAAATTAGAGGTAATTAAAATGGGCGGTATTAGTATTACGCAATTGTTGATCATCGCAGTGATCGTGGTGCTGCTGTTCGGTACCAAAAAACTGCGCACGCTGGGCTCCGATCTCGGCGCCTCGATCAAGGGCTTCAAGAAGGCGATCGGCGACGATACGCCGTCGACTACCAACACGGCTGAAAAAAGCAGCCTGGATGACGCTGACTTCTCGGCCAAGCCTATTACCGAAAAGCAGCCGGAAGTGAAACCGGAAGAGTCGAAGAACAAAGAGCAGGTATAAACCGTGTTTGACATTGGGTTTAGTGAGCTGCTGTTGGTGCTGGTGATCGGCCTGGTTGTCCTGGGGCCGGAACGGTTGCCGGTCGCGGTCAGAACGGTGTCGGGCTGGATCCGCGCGCTGCGCTCGCTGGCGGCCTCGGTGCAGCACGAACTGTCTCAAGAGCTGAAGCTGCAGGAGCTGCAGGACAGTCTGAAAAAAGCGGAACAGGCCGGCCTGCAGAACCTGACGCCGGAGCTGAAGGCGTCGATGGATGAGCTGAAAGACGCGGCGGAATCTTTGAAACGCACCTACCGGGGCGAGAAAGAAGAGCTGGCGAATACCATCCATAATCCGCAGGTCACCGATCCGGAAGCCTTGCATGACGGCGTGACGCCGGCTGAAGCGGCAACCCGCGCCAGCGCGCCCGCCGCTGCGCCAAAACCGCCAGCGGAACCTGAAGCCGTCGCGCCCGTGTCACCGGCACCGCCAGTGGCGGCGCAACCCGCTAAAGCGCCGGTGGAAACGGCGCCTGCCTCTGTCGAACCTGTTGCGGATAAAACCCCAACGTCTCACCAACCTAGTGGCGATCGTTAATACATGGCTGTTGAAGATACCCAACCCCTTATCAGTCATCTGATAGAGCTGCGCAAGCGGCTGTTGAACTCGATTATTTGCGTGCTGGCGGTGTTCGTGGTGCTGGTGTTTTTCGCCAACGACATCTACCAGCTGGTTTCCGCGCCGCTGCTCAAGCAGCTGCCGGCCGGGGCGAGCATGATCGCCACCGACGTGGCGTCACCGTTCTTTACTCCGATCAAGCTGACCATGATCGTCTCGGTGTTCGTCTCTGCGCCGATGATCCTGTATCAGGTATGGGCATTCATCGCGCCGGCGCTGTACAAGCACGAACGCCGCCTGATGATGCCGCTGCTGGTGTCCAGCAGCCTGCTGTTTTACCTCGGTATGGCCTTCGCCTACTTCATCGTGTTCCCGCTGGCCTTCGGCTTCTTCGCCAAGACCGCGCCGATGGGGGTGACCATTGCTACCGACATCAAAAACTACCTCGACTTCGTCATGGCGCTGTTTATGGCGTTTGGCGTCGCCTTCGAAGTGCCGGTCGCTATTATTCTGCTGTGCTGGAGTGGCGTCACTTCGCCGGACGACCTGAAGAAGAAACGGCCGTATGTGCTGGTCGGCGCGTTTGTGGTCGGCATGTTGTTGACGCCGCCGGACGTGTTCTCGCAAACCCTGTTGGCGATACCGATGTATCTGCTGTTTGAAGTCGGGGTGTTCTTCGCCCGCTTCTATACCGGCAAACGTCGTCCGCAGGCGGAAGAAGAAGACGAGGGCGACGAACCCCCAGCCCCCTGAACCACATTGATTGCTAAGCCGCCCATTGGGCGGCTTTTGCTTTGGAAAAAACCATGTTTGATATCGGCGTTAATCTTACCAGCAGCCAATTCGCCAAAGACCGTCAGGTGGTGGTGGAGCGCGCCCGCGCCGCAGGGGTGACCGGGATGTTGATTACCGGCACCGATCTGCCGGAGAGCCGCGAAGCCGCCGAACTGGCGCAACAACATCCGGGCTATTGTTGGTCTACCGCCGGCGTGCATCCGCACTACGCCAGCAGTTGGAATGAACAAACCGCCGAGCAGATTTATGCCCTGGCCGCCCGCCCCGAAGTGGTGGCGGTCGGCGAATGCGGTCTGGATTTCAACCGCAATTTCTCGACGCCTGAGCAGCAGGAAGCGGCGTTCACTGCGCAGCTGGCGCTGGCGGCGGAGTTGGCGCTGCCGGTGTTTCTTCATTGCCGCGACGCACACGCACGTTTTGCCGAGCTACTGACGCCGTGGTTGGATAAACTGCCCGCGGCCGTGGTGCACTGCTTCACCGGCACCGCCGAAGAATTAGCAAGCTGCCTGTCGTTGGGCCTGTCGATCGGGATTACCGGTTGGGTCTGCGACGAGCGGCGCGGCCTGGAATTGCGCGCCCTGTTGCCGCAGATCCCGGCCGAGCGTCTGCTGCTGGAAACGGACGCCCCTTATCTGTTGCCCCGGGATTTACTGCCTAAACCCGCATCTCGCCGCAACGAACCCTGTTTCCTGCCCCACATCGTGCATCAGGTCGCCATCTGGCGGCAGGAAGAGCCGCAATGGCTGGGGCAAAAAACCGATGAGAACGCCCGCCGGCTATTCCGGCTGGTTTGAGCTAGGAGAAAACTATGAGCTATGCATTTCCGGGCACCTTCCCTGGTCGCCGTATGCGCCGCGTGCGCCGTCATGACTTCAGCCGCCGCCTGGTCGCCGAGAACCAACTGACGGTCAACGACCTGATCTATCCGGTGTTTGTCATGGAAGGCAGCAACCGCCAGGAAGAAGTGGCCTCGATGCCTGGCGTATCGCGCATGACGATCGATCTGCTGGTCAAGGAAGCGGAAGCCATCGCCAAACTCGGCGTGCCGGTGATTTCCCTGTTCCCGGTGATCGAACCGGGCCTGAAATCGCTGCATGCGGAAGAAGCCTATAACCCGGAAGGGCTGGTGCAGCGCACGGTGCGCGCGCTGAAAGACGCGGTGCCTGAGCTGGGCATTCTGACCGACGTAGCGCTCGATCCCTACACTACGCACGGGCAGGACGGGGTGATCGATGAACAGGGCTACGTAATTAACGACGTGACCAAAGACATTCTGGTGCGTCAGGCGCTGTCCCATGCCGAAGCGGGCGCGGAAATCGTGGCGCCGAGCGACATGATGGACGGCCGCATCGGGGCGATCCGCGATCGTCTGGAGCTGCAGGGCCTGGTGAACACTCAGATCATGGCCTACTCCGCCAAGTACGCTTCCTGTTACTACGGCCCGTTCCGCGATGCGCTGGGCTCCAGCGGCAATCTGAAGGGCGGCAACAAGAAGACCTATCAGATGGATCCGGCCAACAGCGACGAAGCGCTGCAGGAGATTGCACAGGATCTGCAGGAAGGTGCGGACATGGTGATGGTGAAGCCGGGCATGCCGTACCTGGACGTGGTGCGCCGCGTGAAGGATACCTTCGGCGTGCCGACCTTCGCTTATCAGGTGTCCGGAGAGTACGCCATGCACATGGCGGCGATTCAGAACGGCTGGCTGCAGGAGCAGCCAGCGGTGATGGAGTCGTTGATGTGCTTCAAACGCGCCGGTGCCGACGGTGTGCTGACTTACTTCGCCAAGCGTGTCGCCCAGTGGCTGCATGAAGAAGCGCTGCGCCGCTAAGCGCGAAACCGTAAAAAAGGCGCCTGAGGGCGCCTTTTTACATTACATTTTCTGGAATTGCCGATTGTCGATGCTTTGACTGACCTGTTTGTTGATCAGGTTCAGCAGCAGCATGGAGCGCGCCTCGCCGTCCGGCTCGGTGTAGATCGCCTGCAATCCTTCGAACACGCCGTCGACGATCAGGACGGTATCCCCAGGCTGTGGGGTTTCCGGATCGACATAGGCTTCGCTGGCGTGGGTGCGCAGCTCATCGATCACCTTGCTCGGGATGACGCTCGGCAGCGCGCCGAAACGCACGAAGTGGCTGACGCCGCGGGTGGCGCTGATGGTGGTGGTGTGAATGCGCTCCGGGTCGAACTCCACAAACAGATAGTTGGGAAACAGGGGTTCGCTGACCGCAATGCGTTTGCCACGCACGATTTTTTCCAGCGTGATGATCGGGCTGAGGCAGTTTACCTGCTGCCGTTCCAGATGTTCCTGCGCTCGCAACAGCTGACCGCGTTTGCAATAAAGTAGATACCAGGATTCCATAATTTCACATGCCTTTCTGCCAGCCGGTAAGCATATCAAAAGCTATTCCGGATACATAGTGATGCAAGTTTCAGCATGTAACATCGCCTATCTCTATGAATCTATGGCTATTAGCGAAGGGTCACACACTTGTCGATACGGTGCTGGTATAACAGAGGACTGAAAAATTTGTTACCGTCACAGTATGGCAAGGCGTTGCGCCACCGGCTGTGACGCTATTCATCGTTTTTGACCGAGGGGGAGAGAAATGGAGCTGTTTCTGTTGAGCAACGGCAAGCTGTCTGGCGAAGCCGAACTGCTGGGGTACGCCAAAAGCCAACTGCTGGCGATGATTGCGCGCCGCGGCATTAAATCCGCCGTCTTTATCCCTTACGCGCTGATCCGTTACGACTACGATCGGCGTGCGCAGGAGCTGGCGCAAACATTGGGCATTGAAGTCACCAGCATCCACCACGCCGCTTCGCCCGCGGAGGCCATCGCGCAGGCGGAATGCATTTTGGTCAGCGGCGGCAATACCTGGTTGCTGAACCAGATGCTGCACGAGCAAGGCCTGATTGTGCCTATCCAGCGCGCGGTGCGCGAACGCGAAGTGCCTTACGTCGGCTGGAGTGCCGGTTGCAACGTGGCCACGCCGAGCATTCGCACCACCAACGATATGCCGGTGCGCTGCAGCGTGGTGCTGCCGGCGTTGGGGCTGTTCCCGGTGCAGATCAACCCGCATTACATCGATGCGCATATCAGCGGCCACATGGGCGAAACCCGTGACGAGCGCCTGGCGGAGTTCTGCGCGATCAACCCGAGCGAATCGGTAGTGGCGCTGCGTGAAGGCAGCCTGTTGCACGTTGAAGGCAACGAGCTGCGTTACTTCAGCGCCAACGGGCAGGGCTTCAAGGTGTTCCGCCACGGCGAAGAGACGCGCGAATATCAGGATACGCGCGCATTGGCCTCGCTGGTGCCGTTCCACTGCCGCTGAACGCCGCCCGGCAGCGGGCGGCGTTAACAAAATTGCAGCAACAACCGTGAAGAGGGCTTATAATGCCCTCCCCACTGGCCGCTATAATGATCAGCATGAAATACCGTGACTTACGCGATTTCCTCTCGTTGCTGGAGAAGAGAGGGGAACTAAAACGCATCAGCCAGCCGATCGATCCTTACCTGGAAATGACGGAGATTGCCGATCGCACCCTGCGGGCGGGCGGCCCGGCATTGCTGTTTGAAAACCCGAAAGGGTACGACATGCCGGTGCTGTGCAACCTGTTCGGCACCGCCAATCGCGTGGCGATGGGCATGGGGCAGGAAGACATCAGCGCGCTGCGCGAAGTCGGCAAACTGCTGGCGTTCCTCAAAGAACCGGAGCCGCCGAAAGGCTTCCGCGATCTGTTCGACAAAATGCCGAAGTTCAAGCAGGTGCTGAACATGCCGACCAAGGTGCTGGGTTCAGCGCCTTGTCAGGAGCAGGTATGGCAAGGCGATGATGTCGATCTCAGCCGTATTCCGGTGATGCACTGCTGGCCGGAAGACGCCGCGCCGCTGATCACCTGGGGGCTGACGGTGACCCGCGGCCCGCATAAGGAACGGCAAAACCTCGGCATCTACCGCCAGCAGGTGCTGGGCAAGAATAAAGTGATCATGCGCTGGCTGTCGCACCGTGGCGGCGCGCTGGATTACCAGGAGTGGTGCCAGGCGCATCCCGGCGAGCGTTTCCCGGTCGCCGTGGCGTTGGGCGCCGATCCCGCCACTATCCTCGGCGCGGTCACGCCGGTGCCGGATACCCTGTCTGAATACGCCTTTGCCGGGCTGCTGCGCGGCAATAAAACCGAAGTGGTCAAGTGCCTTTCCAACGATCTGGAAGTGCCCGCCAGTGCTGAAATCGTGCTGGAAGGCTATATCGAACCGGGTGAAATGGCGCCGGAAGGCCCGTACGGCGATCACACCGGCTACTACAATGAAATCGACCAGTTCCCGGTATTCACCGTCACCCACATCACCCAGCGCCGCAACGCGATCTACCACTCGACCTACACCGGCCGGCCGCCGGATGAGCCGGCGATCCTGGGCGTGGCGCTGAACGAAGTGTTCGTGCCGATCCTGCAAAAGCAGTTCCCGGAAATCGTTGATTTCTATCTGCCGCCGGAGGGATGCTCGTATCGCCTGGCGGTAGTGACCATGAAAAAACAGTACGCCGGCCACGCTAAACGCGTGATGATGGGCGTCTGGTCGTTCCTGCGGCAGTTTATGTACACCAAATTTGTTATCGTCTGTGATGATGACGTCAATGCGCGCGACTGGAACGACGTGATTTGGGCGATCACGACACGAATGGATCCGGCAAGGGATACCGTTCTGGTGGAGAATACGCCGATCGACTATCTGGACTTCGCCTCGCCGGTTTCCGGGCTGGGTTCGAAGATGGGGCTGGACGCCACCAATAAATGGCCGGGTGAAACCGATCGCGAATGGGGCCGTCCGATTCAGATGGATGAAAAGGTACGTGCGCGCGTCGACGAAATCTGGGATGAGCTCGCAATCTTCAGTGACAGGGAGCCGACGTTATAACGTCAGGCTCTGTTCTCAGCTTTGCATTGATGACCCGACAGAGGGAACGCATGACAATATTGAGCTGTAAAGTGACCTCGGTAGAGGCCATTACCGATACGGTTTATCGGGTACGTCTGGTGCCTGAACAGCCGTTTTCTTTCAAGGCAGGGCAATATCTGATGGTGGTGATGGACGAGCGCGACAAGCGTCCGTTCTCGCTGGCATCTACCCCGACGCAGCAAGATTATATCGAGCTGCATATCGGCGCTTCGGAACTGAATTTGTACGCCATGGCGGTGATGGATCGCATCCTGAAAGAGCAGGCGATCACCGTCGACATGCCGCACGGCGATGCCTGGCTGCGGGAAGAGGGCAGCCGTCCGCTGGTGCTGATCGCCGGTGGCACCGGTTTCTCTTATGCGCGTTCAATTCTGCTGACCGCGTTGGAGCAGCAGCCCGATCGCGACATTTCTATCTACTGGGGCGGGCGTGAGCTGAAGCACCTGTACGATCTGAGCGAGCTGGAAGCGCTGTCGTTGCAGCACCCGAACCTGAAGGTGATCCCGGTGGTCGAGCAGCCGGATGCCGAATGGCGCGGCCGCAGCGGCACCGTGCTCAGCGCGGTGCTGCAGGATTTCGGGACGCTGGCGGAGCATGACATCTATATCGCCGGGCGTTTCGAGATGGCGAAAATCGCCCGCGAGCGTTTCTGCGCCGAGCGCGGCGCGCAGGAAGCGCATATGTTCGGCGACGCGTTTTCGTTTATCTGACAGAAGCGATGCACAGTGAACGGGGTGGCCGAGGGTCGCCCCGTTTTTATTTGGGCGTCGGCAAATTTCAGGCATAAAAAACCCGCCCCTGACAGGCGGGAAGAACGGCAACTAAACTTGGCGGGATGCCGCGATTTGAAGTGGTGACGCGGTCATCCCAAGATAGACACAGCTAAACGCGTTCAAAGACGGTGGCGATACCCTGGCCCAGACCGATGCACATGGTCGCCAGGCCAAACTGCGCGTCGCGACGTTCCATGTTGTTCAACAAGGTGGTCGAGATGCGAGAGCCTGAACAACCCAGCGGGTGGCCGAGCGCGATGGCGCCGCCGTTCAGGTTGATCTTGTCGTCGAGGCTGTCCATCAGCCCCAGATCCTTGATGCACGGCAGCGACTGGGCGGCGAACGCTTCGTTCAGCTCGAACAGATCGATGTCCTGCACGCTCAGACCGGCACGTTTCAGCGCCAGCTTGCTGGCCGGCACCGGGCCGTAGCCCATGATGGAAGGATCGCAGCCGACGACCGCCATCGAGCGGATACGGGCGCGGGCCTTCAAACCGAGCGCTTTGGCGCGCGATTCGCTCATCAGCAGCATGGCGGAAGCGCCGTCCGACAGGGCGGAAGAACTGCCGGCGGTGACGGTGCCGTTGACCGGATCGAACGCCGGGCGCAGGGCCGACAGGCTTTCGACGGTGGTTTCCGGGCGAATGACTTCATCGAAGTCGAAACGGGTCAGCACGCCGTCGGCGTCGTGGCCGTTGGTCGGTACGATCTCGTTCTTAAAGTAACCCGCCAGCGTCGCTGCATGCGCGCGCTGGTGGGAGCGGGCGGCGAATTCATCCTGCATCTGGCGGCTGATGTTGTGCATCTTGGCCAGCATTTCGGCGGTCAGCCCCATCATCCCGGCGGCTTTGGCCACGCTGCGGCTCAGGCCCGGATGGAAATCCACGCCGTGGTTCATCGGCACATGGCCCATGTGTTCCACGCCGCCGATCAGGCTGACGTGCGCGTCGCCCACCATGATGGCGCGCGCCGCGTCATGCAGCGCCTGCATCGAAGAGCCGCACAGGCGGTTGACGGTCACCGCCGGCACGCGGTGCGGGATCTCGGCCAGCAGCGCGGCGTTGCGGGCGATGTTGAAGCCTTGCTCCAGCGTCTGCTGCACGCAGCCCCAGTAAATGTCATCGATCTCGGCGGCGTCCAGCGCCGGGTTGCGGCTCAGCACTTCGCGCATCAGGTGAGCGGAGAGATCTTCGGCGCGTACCTGGCGGAAGGCGCCACCCTTGGAGCGGCCCATCGGCGTGCGTACGGCATCAACAATAACTACGTTTTCCATCTTTATGACCTCATGCCGGTTGGCGGGTAGCGACGTCGGACAGCGGTGTCGCCACCGGGTAGTAGCTTTCATTGTGCTCGGCCTTGGCGCGCAGACCGGCCGGCACCTGATACAGCGCGCCGAGGTGTGCGTAACGCTGGGCCAGCTCAACGTAGTTGGCGGTGCCAAGCGTATCCAGGTAGCGGAACGCGCCGCCGTGGAACGGAGGGAAGCCGATGCCGTAGACCAGCGCCATATCGGCTTCCGCCGGGCTGGCGACGATCTTCTCTTCCAGGCAGCGAACCACCTCGTTGATCATCGGGATCATCATGCGCGCGATGATTTCTTCGTCGCTGATGGTCTGGCGCGGTTGGCTCACTTCGGCCAGCAGCGCATCGGTCTGTTCGTCGTTGTCCTTGCGCGGCTTGCCTTTGTTGTCCTGGCTGTAACGGTAGAAGCCCAGTTGGTTTTTCTGACCGAAGCGCTGGCTGTCGAACATCACGTCAATGGCGTCGCGGTAGTCTTTGCTCATGCGATCCGGGAAGCCGGCGGCCATCACCGCCTGCGCGTGGTGCGCGGTATCGATGCCCACGACGTCGAGCAGGTAGGCCGGGCCCATCGGCCAGCCGAACTGTTTCTCCATCACTTTATCGATCTGACGGAAGTCGGCGCCGTCGCGCAGCAGCAGGCTGAAACCGGCGAAATACGGGAACAGCACGCGGTTGACGAAGAAGCCCGGGCAGTCGTTCACCACGATCGGCGTTTTGCCCATGCGGCTGGCGTAGGCCACCACTTTGGCGATGGTGTCGTCGCTGGTCTGTTCGCCGCGGATGATCTCGACCAGCGGCATGCGGTGCACCGGGTTAAAGAAGTGCATGCCGCAGAAGTTTTGCGGGCGCTTCAGCGATTTTGCCAGGTGATTAATCGGAATGGTCGAGGTGTTCGACGCCAGAACAGTGTCTTCACCGATCAGGCCTTCCACTTCCGACAGCACGGCGGCTTTCACCTTCGGATTCTCCACCACCGCTTCGACGATCACCTGCGCGCGCTCGATGCCAGCGTAGTCCAGCGTCGGCTGAATGGTCGACAGCACCTGCGCCATTTTCAGGCCATCCAGCTTGCCGCGTTCCAGCTGCTTGTTGAGCAGCTTGGCCGCTTCGCTCATGCCCAGCGTCAGCGACTTGTCGCTGATGTCTTTCATGATCACCGGCACGCCTTTCAGCGCCGATTGGTAGGCGATGCCGCCGCCCATGATGCCGGCGCCCAGCACCGCCGCCTGTTTCGGCGCATCCACATTCTTGGCCAGCTTTTTCGCCTGGCCCTTCACGAACTGGTCGTTGAGGAAGATGCCGACCAGCGCGCGCGCTTCGTTGGAACGCGCCAACGGCACGAAGCTGGCGGTTTCCAGTTTCAGCGCTTCATCGCGGCCCAGCTTGGCGGCGGCTTCAATGGTCTTCACTGCGGTCATCGGCGCCGGGTAATGTTTGCCGGCGGTCTGCAGCACCATGCCTTTGGCGGTGGTGAAGCTCATCGCCGCTTCGATCGGGCTGAGTTTCAGCGGCTCCAGCTTCGGTTGACGCGCGGCGCGCCAGTCCAGTTTGCCGTCGATCGCCTGTTGCAGCATTTTGAGCGCCGCTTCGGCCAGTTTTTCCGGCGCCACTACCGCATCGACCAGGCCGACTTTCAACGCGTCTTTGGCGCTGACGTCTTTGCCGGCGGCGATGATTTCCAGCGCGCTGTCGTTACCCAGCAGGCGCGGCAGGCGGACGGAACCGCCGAAGCCCGGCATGATGCCCAATTTGGTTTCCGGCAGGCCGATACGCGCGTCCGGTGAGGCGACGCGGAAATCGGTCGCCAGAATGCATTCGCAACCGCCGCCGAGCGCATAGCCGTTAATGGCCGAAATGGTCGGCACCGGCAAATCTTCCAGCCGGTTAAAGACGTTGTTGGCGAACACCAGCCACTCTTGCAGCTTTTCGGCCGGCGCGGCGAACAGAGAAAGGAATTCGGTGATATCGGCGCCGACGATAAACGCGGCTTTGGTGGAGCGCAGCAACAGCCCCTTCAGCGCAGGCTGGTTTTCCAGCACGGTGAGCGCTTCGCCCAGGCTGGCGACGGTGCGGGTATCCAGCTTGTTGACCGAGCCTGGTGCATTGAACACCAGCTCGGCGATGCCGTTATCGAGCCAGTGCAGTTGTAATGTTTCGCCTTGGTAGAGCATGTCTATCTCCTGAATCAGCGTATGATCTGGTATGACCAGATGAAGAGGAGTGTGGTTTTTATGTTAATAATATGCAAATAAGAGATTGCATATTTGCTGGTCGGATCACATCTCACCAAGTTAGTGTTTTGATTTAGAACGAAGTTATATTTTATGTGCTATCGGCATTTGCTGGAGTTGGTCGGCCCTCATACACTTGCTCGCAGCGATTGATCATTCAGACGAGGTTACGCATGAATAAGGCGGCTTGTGTCAAACGCAGCGGCTTATGGAGCATTCCCGCCAGAACCATGACGCTGGCGTGTCTGTTGGTGTTCATGGCACAAATGGCGACGACCGTGTACCTGCCTTCGCTGCCGACGGTGATGCGGGAGTTGACGATGAGCCGGCGAGCCACCGAGTTGTCCATTTCAATCTTCGTCATCGGCGCTGCGTTGCCGGTGCTGTTCTGGGGCGCGGCGGCCGATCGCTTTGGCCGTCGAGCGCCGCTGACGCTTTCCCTGTTTCTCTTCATTGGCTGCAGCGGGCTGTTGGCGCTGTGCAGCAACGGTGCCGAGCTGCTGACCCTGCGCGCTCTGCAGGGCGTCGGCGCCGGCGGTGCGGCGATCATTGCGCGTATCATCGTGCGGGATAACTGGAGCGGTGATGAGCTGGCGCGCCGTCTGTCGGTGCTCTCCATCGCTTTCATCACCGCACTGGGCGGGGGGCAGTTTATCGGCGGCCTGCTCAGCCAATATTCGCACTGGCAGATGGGCTTCGTCTTGATGGCCGCCACCGGATTGACCGTTCTGGCGCTGATGGTGACGCTGCCGCTGGAAGCGGGGCGGGCACGTGGGCCACGTCCGGCGATGGCGGCCACCTACTTCGCCATCCTGCGGCGGCCGGGGTTCTTTTGGCCGGCCTGCGTTGGCGGGCTGGGCTTCGCCACCACGGTGACGTTGCAGGAGGTGAGCCCGTTCGTCATGCAGCAAGGTTTTGGTCTCAACGTCACGGCGTTCGGCGCGCTGGGATTGGTGATCGGCATCGCCTACTTTAGCGGCGCGTTGACGGTGAACCGCACGGTGGCGCGTGTCGGCGGGAAAAAGCTGATGCAAACCGGCAGCGGCATCGTGGCTCTGGCGACGGCAGCGATCCTGCTGCTGTGGTGGAGCGGCATCCTGGCCGGCCTTTCCGGCATGGTGGTGTTCATCGCGCTGTATTGCCTGACTATTTTTGGCCAGGCGGTGCTGTTTCCCAACAGCATGGCGATGGCGGTCAGCGACGCCAAAGAGTACGGCGCCTATGCGATGGCGCTGTGCGGTTTTCTGCAGCAGTGTCTGGCGGGCGTCGCCGCAGCCGGCGCGGTGTTGTTGGAGCACCATGGCCTGTGGGCGCTGGCGATAGCGCTGCTCGGCCTGGCCGGCTGGCTGATGGTTAAACTGCGGATGTAACGGCATTTGCAGGGAATTGCGAGCTGCTCCGCATGCCCAACGCGATGAGGTTGGTGCGCCGGAGCGCTGTGTTAAGATGGCTTCTTTCGTGCTAAGGCATAAGGGTATTGTGATGGAAACGCTGGCTTCTTTGTATAACGACCACCTGGCAGAGCTGCAAAAACGCGCGCGCGAAGTGCTTGAGCGCAACAAGTTGGATGCGCTGCTGATTCACTCCGGGGAACTGCAAAAGGTATTTTTGGACGACCATAGCTATCCGTTCAAAGTGAATGCGCATTTCAAAGCCTGGGTGCCGGTGACGTCGGTGCCGAACTGCTGGTTGTGGATCGACGGCGTCAATAAGCCGAAGCTGTGGTTCTACTCTCCGGTTGACTATTGGCATAGCGTAGAGCCGCTGCCGAACAGTTTCTGGACCAAATCCCTTGAATTGATGCCGCTGGCCAACGCTGACGCTATTGCGCAGCAGCTTCCGCCTCAGCGTGAGCGCGTCGGCTATATCGGTTATGCGCAACAGCGCGCCCGCGATCTCGGCATCCCTTCTGAGAACATCAATCCGAAAGCGGTGTTGAACTACCTGGATTTCCACCGTTCGATCAAAACCGGTTACGAGCTGGCCTGCATGCGCGAAGCGCAGAAGACGGCGGTAACCGGCCATCGCGCGGCGCATGAGGCCTTCCTCTCCGGCATGAGCGAGTTCGACATCAACCTGGCCTACCTGACGGCGACTGGCCACCGCGATACCGACGTGCCTTACGACAACATCGTGGCGCTGAACGAACACGCTTCGGTGCTGCACTACACCAAACTGGATCACCAGCCGCCGGCCGAGTCACTGAGTTTCCTGATCGACGCCGGTGCGGAATATAACGGCTACGCCGCCGATCTGACCCGCACCTATGCAGCGCAAAGCGGCAGCGAGTTCGCCCACCTGGTGAAAGATCTCAATAGTGAACAACTGGCGTTGATCGACACCATCAAGACCGGCGTGCGCTATACCGACTATCATGTGCAGATGCACCAGCGCATCGCCAAACTGCTCAAGAATCACAAGCTGGTGAACGGCCTTAGCGAAGAGGCGATGGTTGAAACGGGCATCACCACGCCGTTCCTGCCGCACGGGTTGGGTCACCCGCTGGGCCTGCAGGTGCACGACGCCGCCGGCTTTATGCAGGATGAGCAAGGCACCCATCTGGCGGCGCCGTCCAAGTATCCGTTCCTGCGGTGTACCCGCGTGTTGCAGCCGGGCATGGTGTTGACCATCGAACCGGGTCTGTACTTTATCGACTCTCTGTTGGCGCCGTGGCGCAGCGGTGAGTTCAAGCAGCACTTCGCCTGGGATCGCATCGATGCGCTGAAGCCGTATGGCGGCATCCGTATCGAAGACAACATCGTGATCCACGAAAAGCGCATCGAGAACATGACGCGCGATCTGAACCTGGCCTGATGCGGCCGTACCCGATACCGGCGGAAGCAACCTGCTTTACCGAAGAGATAAAGAAGAGCCGTTTTATCACCCTGCTGGCGCCGACCAGCGGGGTAGAAGCGGCAAAGGCGTTTATTCAGCAGGTACGGGATGAGCACCCGGCGGCGCGGCACCACTGCTGGGCCTTCGTCGCCGGTAGTCCCGATGACTCGCAGCAGTTGGGGTTCTCCGACGACGGCGAACCGTCGGGCACCGCCGGCAAACCGATCCTCGCGCAGCTGATGGGCAGCGGTATCGGCGAAGTGACCGCCGTGGTTGTCCGTTACTACGGCGGCGTCAAATTAGGTACCGGCGGGCTGGTGAAAGCCTATGGCAACGGCGTTCAACAGGCGTTGAAGCAGTTGGCATTGGTACAAAAGGTGCCGGAAGCCGAATATATCTTGCAGTGCGACTATGCGCAGTTGGCGTTGGTGGAGAACTTGCTGCAGCAAACCGCAGGTCGGATCCTGCAGGGCGAATACGGCGCCGCCGTCGTGCTGCATCTGGCGTTGCCGGCCACCGAGGTCGATCTGTTTGGGAATAAATTGCGTGATCTCAGTCGCGGTAATTTGCAATTAACCCCCATTTCGCAATAATTCCTCCCAATTGAATTGCTAAGGATCGTGCTGAAATGCATTTTCGCGCCATAACCCGTATCGTTGGTCTGCTGGTCATCCTGTTCTCCGGGACGATGTTTATTCCCGGCCTGGTGGCATTGATTTACCGCGATGGGGCGGGGCGCGCGTTCAGCCAAACCTTCTTCGTGGCGCTGACCATCGGCCTGATGCTGTGGTGGCCGAACCGCAAACAGAAACACGAGCTGAAGCCGCGCGAAGGCTTCCTGATCGTCGTATTGTTCTGGACCGTGCTGGGCAGCGTAGGGGCATTGCCGTTCCTGTTTTCGGAACGGCCCAACTTGTCGCTGACCGACGCCTTCTTTGAATCCTTCTCGGGATTGACGACTACCGGCGCGACGACGCTGGTGGGGCTGGACTCGCTGCCGAAGGCCATTCTGTTTTATCGCCAAATGCTGCAATGGATGGGCGGTATGGGGATCATCGTGTTGGCGGTAGCGATACTGCCGATACTCGGCGTCGGCGGCATGCAGCTGTATCGGGCGGAAATGCCCGGGCCGCTGAAAGATAACAAGATGCGTCCGCGCATTGCCGAAACCGCCAAAACTCTGTGGCTAATCTATGTATTGCTGACCGTGGCCTGCGCGCTGGCGCTATGGGGTGCCGGGATGTCGGTGTTCGATGCCATCGGCCACAGTTTCTCGACTATCGCCATCGGCGGTTTTTCTACCCACGACGCCAGTATCGGTTATTACGCCAGTCCGACCATCAACACCATCATCGCCGTGTTCCTGCTGATTTCCGGCTGTAACTATGGCCTGCACTTCGCTTTGCTGAGCGGCCGCAGTCTGAAGGTGTATGGGCGCGATCCTGAATTCCGCATGTTTATCTTCGTTCAGCTGACGCTGGTGGTGGTGTGTACGTTGGTGCTCTGGGGGCATGGCGTGTACAAGAGCGGTATGGAAACGCTCAATCAGGCGTTTTTCCAGGTGGTCTCGATGGCGACCACGGCCGGTTTTACGACCGACAGCATCGCCAAATGGCCGCTGTTCTTACCGATGTTGTTGCTATGTTCGGCGTTCATCGGCGGCTGCGCCGGCTCGACCGGCGGCGGCCTGAAGGTGATCCGTATTCTGCTGCTATACCTGCAGGGCTCGCGCGAGTTGAAGAGGCTGGTGCACCCCAACGCGGTCTATACCATCAAACTGGGCAACCGCGCGCTGCCGGAACGCATTCTGGAAGCGGTATGGGGATTCTTCTCCGCCTATGCACTGGTGTTTATCGTCAGCATGTTGGCGATCATTGCCACCGGTGTCGACGACTTTTCCGCGTTCGCCGCAGTGACGGCAACGCTCAATAACCTTGGCCCCGGCCTGGGGGTGGTGGCGGATAACTTCACCACGATGCCGGCGGCAGCCAAGTGGATCCTGGTGGTGACGATGCTGTTCGGGCGCCTGGAAGTGTTTACATTGCTGGTGCTGTTCACGCCAACCTTCTGGCGTGAGTGAGCCTGATATAAGGAGTACGCCATGAAGGCATTGATACTTTATTCGAGCCGTGACGGGCAAACACGTGCTATCGCTTCTTATATAGCAAGCAAGTTGCAGGACACGCTGCGCTGTGAGGTGATCGATCTGCTGCAGGCGGAACAGGTCGACCTTAGCCAGTATCAGCAGGTGATGATCGGCGCCTCCATCCGCTACGGGCACTTTAACCCGGTACTGGATAAATTCGTTAAGCGCCATGCCGAACAGCTGAATAGGATGCCGAGCGCGTTCTTCGCGGTGAACCTGACCGCGCGTAAACCGGAAAAGCGTTCGCCGCAAACCAACGCCTATACCCGTAAGTTCCTGTTGGCCTCGCCGTGGCAGCCAAAACAGTGCGCGGTGTTTGCCGGCGCATTGCGTTATCCGCGCTATCGTTGGTTCGACCGCATCATGATTCAATTTATTATGCGTATGACGGGCGGTGAAACGGATACCAGTAAGGAAGTGGAGTACACAGATTGGCAGCAGGTCGATCGTTTCGCCCAGGAATTTAGCCAGATCCAGTACGAAAAGTGACAAAAACGCGGGTTTGGCCAGCGTTTTGCCGAAAAAATCCGCGCTTGAAAAGTTTTTTGCAATTAGGGGTTGCGGCCCGCCGAGAACTCCCTATAATGCGCCTCCACTGACCGGGAACAACGACTGACAAGCCGCCGGGTCAGCGAGAGAAAAGCGAAATAAACGCTTGACTCTCCGGGCGAAAAGCGTAATATACGCAGCCCGCGCCGATGAAGTTTCTCGGCACTGCTCTTTAACAATTTATCAGACAATCTGTGTGGGCACTCCACAAGACGATATCCAGCATCTTCGGATGCAAAAAAATATCAAGTCTTGAAGAGTGACTAACTGAAGTAAAATTCATGCAGTAAATCTTTGAGCATCGCTTCTCGAGTGGAAGCAAATCAAGCTTTTAATTGAAGAGTTTGATCATGGCTCAGATTGAACGCTGGCGGCAGGCTTAACACATGCAAGTCGAGCGGTAGCACAAGAGAGCTTGCTCTCTGGGTGACGAGCGGCGGACGGGTGAGTAATGTCTGGGAAACTGCCTGATGGAGGGGGATAACTACTGGAAACGGTAGCTAATACCGCATAACGTCGCAAGACCAAAGAGGGGGACCTTCGGGCCTCTTGCCATCAGATGTGCCCAGATGGGATTAGCTAGTAGGTGGGGTAATGGCTCACCTAGGCGACGATCCCTAGCTGGTCTGAGAGGATGACCAGCCACACTGGAACTGAGACACGGTCCAGACTCCTACGGGAGGCAGCAGTGGGGAATATTGCACAATGGGCGCAAGCCTGATGCAGCCATGCCGCGTGTGTGAAGAAGGCCTTCGGGTTGTAAAGCACTTTCAGCGAGGAGGAAGGTGGTGAACTTAATACGTTCATCAATTGACGTTACTCGCAGAAGAAGCACCGGCTAACTCCGTGCCAGCAGCCGCGGTAATACGGAGGGTGCAAGCGTTAATCGGAATTACTGGGCGTAAAGCGCACGCAGGCGGTTTGTTAAGTCAGATGTGAAATCCCCGGGCTCAACCTGGGAACTGCATTTGAAACTGGCAAGCTAGAGTCTCGTAGAGGGGGGTAGAATTCCAGGTGTAGCGGTGAAATGCGTAGAGATCTGGAGGAATACCGGTGGCGAAGGCGGCCCCCTGGACGAAGACTGACGCTCAGGTGCGAAAGCGTGGGGAGCAAACAGGATTAGATACCCTGGTAGTCCACGCTGTAAACGATGTCGATTTGGAGGTTGTGCCCTTGAGGCGTGGCTTCCGGAGCTAACGCGTTAAATCGACCGCCTGGGGAGTACGGCCGCAAGGTTAAAACTCAAATGAATTGACGGGGGCCCGCACAAGCGGTGGAGCATGTGGTTTAATTCGATGCAACGCGAAGAACCTTACCTACTCTTGACATCCAGAGAACTTTCCAGAGATGGATTGGTGCCTTCGGGAACTCTGAGACAGGTGCTGCATGGCTGTCGTCAGCTCGTGTTGTGAAATGTTGGGTTAAGTCCCGCAACGAGCGCAACCCTTATCCTTTGTTGCCAGCGGTTCGGCCGGGAACTCAAAGGAGACTGCCAGTGATAAACTGGAGGAAGGTGGGGATGACGTCAAGTCATCATGGCCCTTACGAGTAGGGCTACACACGTGCTACAATGGCATATACAAAGAGAAGCGACCTCGCGAGAGCAAGCGGACCTCATAAAGTATGTCGTAGTCCGGATTGGAGTCTGCAACTCGACTCCATGAAGTCGGAATCGCTAGTAATCGTAGATCAGAATGCTACGGTGAATACGTTCCCGGGCCTTGTACACTGGCGGGCAGTGTGGGGTCTCCCCATGCGAGAGTAGGACACTGCCAGGCATCAAACAAAGCCGAAAGCCCTGAACTGACGTTCAGGGCTTTTTGCTATGCGTAAAATAATGTCATGACTGTCTTTATTGTTTATAAAAATACCAATTTCGGGCGCATGTCCATACTCTCATAAGCATGCATAATGTTTTTGATGAGGTAAATTGTCAGCTCAATATATAATTGATAGCTCCAGATTATTATTTAAATAATAAAAATGTCTATTTATGAACATGTAGATAAGAGTTTTCCTGTTATATCAAAGATAAGTCTTAATTCTTCCGCGCATTCCTCGATAAATTTCACGTTAATTAAAACAAATATTAGCCAGGCGCCTCGAATCGAGTAGACTAGGCAACAGATTATTTCCGGATGAGTACTGAACGTTATGTCTACTGAAAGCGCGTCTTTAAAAAACCACAATACTTTTGCGCTCCCGGTCAACGCAGCGCACCTGATCATGGCCGATAGAATTGAGCTGATGCTCAAAGTTTGGCAACAAACGCGCAAGCGTCAGGAGCCGCTGCTGATTCTCGGTGAAGGTAGCAACGTGCTGTTCCTGGAAGATTTTGCGGGCACGGTGATGGTTAATCAGCTAAAGGGCATCGATGTTCGGGAAGATAATGGCGCCTGGTATATCCACGTCAGTTCCGGTGAGAATTGGCACGATCTGGTGCAATATACGCTCCAGGCAGGCATCTGCGGGTTGGAGAACCTGGCCTTGATTCCCGGCTTGGCCGGCTCCGCCCCTATCCAGAACATAGGCGCCTACGGTGTCGAATTGAAAGATGTCTGTGAGTATGTCGATCTACTGGATTTCTCCACCGGTGCCATCGATCGCATTCCGGCAGCCGATTGTGGTTTCGGCTATCGGGAAAGCATTTTCAAACACCGTTTCCAAACCGGGTATGTCATTGTCGGGCTCGGTCTGCGTCTGAGCAAGCAATGGCAACCCAAACTGAGTTATGGCGATCTGACCAAGCTGGATCCCGCCACGGTGACACCGCTTCAGGTATTTGAATCCGTATGCGCGATGCGCCGCAGTAAGTTGCCAGACCCGCGTGAAACCGGCAACGCCGGCAGCTTTTTCAAGAATCCGCTGGTAAACGCGGGGAAAGCCGCTGAACTCATCGCGCAATACCCCGGCATGCCGCATTATCCGCAGCAGGGGGACCAGGTGAAGCTGGCTGCCGGTTGGTTGATCGATCAGTGCGAACTGAAGGGATATCGTATCGGTGGCGCAGCGGTACACCGCCAGCAGGCGCTGGTGCTGGTGAACCTCGACAATGCGCACAGTCAGGATGTGGTGGCGCTGGCGCGCCATGTACGCAAAACGGTGGCCGATAAATTTGGCGTGTGGCTGGAACCTGAGGTGCGCTTTATTGGCGCGACCGGTGAGCTGAATGCTGTGGCGGTGCTGTCATGAAAGATACCAAGGTCCCATTAAAGCTGATTGCACTGCTGGCCGACGGCGAGTTCCATTCCGGAGAACACCTCGGTGAGTCATTGGGCATGAGCCGTGCCGCAATTAATAAGCATATCCAGACCATTCGCGAGTGGGGACTGGATGTCTTTACCGTACCAGGCAAAGGCTACAGCCTTCCTGGCGCCATTCAGCTGCTGGAAGCCGAACGCATTCTCAGTCTGCTGGAAGACAAGCGCGTGAGCGTGTTGCCAGTCGTTGATTCCACCAACCAATATTTGTTGGATCGCATTGCCGAATTGAACTCGGGCGATGCCTGCGTGGCTGAATATCAACAGGCGGGGCGAGGGCGTCGTGGGCGTCAGTGGATCTCGCCATTCGGTGCCAATTTGTATCTGTCGATGTTTTGGCGATTGGAACAAGGCCCGGCCGCAGCGATGGGGCTCAGCCTGGTGATCGGTATGGTGATGGCAGAAGTTCTGCAGCGTCTCGGTGCGGCAGACGTACGCGTGAAGTGGCCCAACGATCTTTACCTGAACGATCGTAAACTGGCGGGGATCCTGGTTGAATTGACGGGGAAAACCGGCGATGCGGCCCAACTGGTTATTGGCGCCGGCATCAATCTGGCGATGCGTGATACCAATGCCGGCGGAATAAATCAGGGATGGATCAACCTGCAAGAGGCCGGCATTAACATCGATCGTAATGAGTTGACCGCCACTCTGCTCAATGAACTGCGGCAGTCGTTAAAGCAGTTTGAGATAGATGGACTGGCGCCATTCATTGGCCGCTGGCGCGCGCTGGATAATTTTATCGATAGACCGGTCAAACTGCTGATCGGTGAGCGGCAGATTGTGGGTATCGCCCGGGGTATCGACTCACAAGGTGCGCTTTTGCTGGAGCAGGATGGGGAAATCAAACCCTTTATCGGCGGGGAAATATCGCTGCGCAGCGCGGAATAGTGAAGTAAAACAAGGGGGCGATAACGCCCCCTTGTTAGATCGGTTGGTTTATTTTCTTAAGCGCACGCTTTCAACGGCATGGTTGGCGCTTTTGGTCATAATCAGGCTCGCGCGTTCGCGGGTAGGCAGTATGTTCTGCTGTAAATTCAATCCGTTAATTTCATTCCATAATTGCGTGGCAATATTAATCGCTTCCGGCTCAGGCAATTTTGAATAGTTATGGAAATAAGAATCAGGATTGGAAAATGCGCCCTGACGGAATTTCAGGAAACGATTGATATACCAGCTTTGCAATAGCGTCTCCGGCGCATCGACATATATAGAGAAGTCGACAAAATCGGAAACGAATACGCGATGCGGATCGTGAGGATAATCCATACCGCTTTGCAATACGTTAAGCCCTTCCAGAATAAGAATGTCCGGCTGCTCGATGACTTTATTGCCTTCGGGGACTACGTCATAGATCAAATGGGAATAAACCGGGGCGGTGACGCGTTTGGCGCCGGATTTTACTTCCGACACAAACTTCACCAGGCTATGCATATCGTAGGACTGCGGGAAGCCTTTTTTCTTCATCAAACCGCGTTCGTTCAGCACCTTGTTAGGATGCAAGAAACCGTCGGTAGTGATCAGCTCAACGCTGCGGTGTTCCGGCCAGCGGCTCAGCAGGGCCTGCAACAGACGCGCGGTCGTGCTCTTGCCGACGGCTACGCTGCCGGCGATGCCGATGACATAAGGAATTTTTTGCCCGTCAGTGCCGAGGAATTGCTCCAGCACCGCCTGCCTACGCAGGTTGGAACTGATATAGAAGTTCAACAGTCGTGACAGCGGCAGATAAATCTGCGCAACTTCTTCCAACGAGAGATCTTCGTTAATCCCTTTCAGTTTAACGATCTCTTCTTCCGACAACGTCAGCGGCACCGAATCTCGCAACGCAGCCCACTGGGCACGATCGAACTGTAGGTAAGGCGTTGCTAAAGATTGATCTCTTTTTATCATAAGCCAAATTCTGCCTGTTAACGCAGGTTGGGAAAGGCGCCGGACGCCAACTCCAGAGAATAAACAAGCTGCATATTATAGACAGCTTCGTTTTTGGCGTAGACTTTTTTCGCAAAAGTTGTCGATAGGCAGCAGTTTATGTCAATTGTGCGAAGCGGCGCGCAGTTGATAAAGCGGGGTTGCAAGGCGGCATCATTGAGTCAGGATACCGCCTCGAGGCTAGCTGGCAATAGCGCGCGAAGAGGGGGTCACGATGAACAGACGTTTGTAATAAATGATGGTCGGGTGGTAATAGCCATCGGGCCCGGCTGCATAATCCGGTATTTCTCCCAGACAGCGATAGCCTAGGCTGCGGTAAAGCGCCTCCGCCGCCGAACCTGTCTGCGTATCCAGGTACAGGAGCCCGCGCCGCTGTTGCAATGCCGCTTGCTCCAGCGTCTTCATCAGCGCCTGGCCGACGCCGTTGCGACGAGCTCGGCTGTGAACCAGCAGCTTCACCACCTCCGCACGATTACGGCCGTTCGGCTTCTGACAAAGCTCGAGTTGCACGGTGCCAACGACGCCGCGCTCATCGCGCGCAATCCACAACAGCCGTTCACCCTTAGCCAGAGCAGGACGAAGACTGTGGAAGTAACTTTCGGCATCTTCATGGGGGATTAAGGTATCGTAGCCCACCGAAGCGCCGTGCGTGATGGCATCGGTCAACAGGTGGGCCAACTCGTCGCGGTAAATTGGGAGCGTAGCGGCGTTGACAGGCACTATTTTCATCGGTCATTCCTCCAGGATGGGGGTAATGAAGATAAGCAATAACTGCGCCAGAGCGGCGAAAGGTATGACGCCGGCGAAAGGGCGAGGAATAAATGTAGTCCATGCCGCACCACGGGGCAGCTATCTTCTTTTTGGTGCATCGATCCCGCTCACAGTTTACCGCTGTGGGTTAAGCGTTATGAGAAGCCCGACACGGAGAAAGGGGCGCTCAAGGCTTGCCAAAAGTGGATAAAATTGTAGAGAATGATTGCTGCGGGTGATGAATGTTTGCACGCTGCAGGCTGCGAATTGCATGACAGCATGCAAAATTGACTGATTTGTGAGCGAAAGTGCGCGTAAAGCAATTTTTTTGTTGCATAGGTCGCCCGCTCTACCTAGAATGCGCTGCACTTGATGCCGGCTTAGCTCAGTAGGTAGAGCAACTGACTTGTAATCAGTAGGTCACCAGTTCGATTCCGGTAGCCGGCACCATTCAAGTCACAAGTAGTTAAAATCTGGTGGGGTTCCCGAGCGGCCAAAGGGAGCAGACTGTAAATCTGCCGTCACAGACTTCGAAGGTTCGAATCCTTCCCCCACCACCAAATCTTGCCTTCGGCGATTAACTGACATGCGATAAATACCGCAGCGGTTGATGGCGGGAGGAGAAGGCGAAAGCCTTCGGCAAGGTTCGAGCTGTGCAGCGCAAGGCGCAGCCGGCCCGAAGGATGCGAGCCGAGTGATGAACAATCCTGCTCCATCCCAAAATTCTACAGAAAAATCAGGTAGCCGAGTTCCAGGATGCGGGCATCGTATAATGGCTATTACCTCAGCCTTCCAAGCTGATGATGTGGGTTCGATTCCCACTGCCCGCTCCAAGATGTGCTGATATAGCTCAGTTGGTAGAGCGCACCCTTGGTAAGGGTGAGGTCGGCAGTTCGAATCTGCCTATCAGCACCACTTCTTAATTTCTCGCCCCCTGATTTTCTTTCTGTTCTGGATTCAACGAGCAAATGCTTGGTTGATGTGGTGATACCACCGATTTATCCGTGTCTTAGAGGGACAATCGATGTCTAAAGAAAAGTTTGAACGTACAAAACCGCACGTTAACGTCGGTACTATCGGCCACGTTGACCACGGTAAAACTACCCTGACTGCAGCGATCACCACCGTACTGGCTAAAACCTACGGCGGTTCTGCACGTGCTTTCGACCAGATCGATAACGCACCAGAAGAAAAAGCTCGTGGTATCACCATCAACACCTCTCACGTTGAGTATGACACCCCGACTCGTCACTACGCGCACGTTGACTGCCCAGGGCACGCCGACTACGTGAAAAACATGATCACCGGTGCTGCTCAGATGGACGGCGCGATCCTGGTAGTAGCTGCGACTGACGGCCCAATGCCTCAGACCCGTGAGCACATCCTGCTGGGTCGTCAGGTTGGCGTTCCTTTCATCATCGTATTCATGAACAAATGCGACATGGTTGATGATGAAGAGCTGCTGGAACTGGTAGAAATGGAAGTTCGCGAACTGCTGTCCGCTTACGACTTCCCAGGCGACGACCTGCCAGTAATCCGCGGTTCCGCGCTGAAAGCGCTGGAAGGCGAAGCTGAGTGGGAAGCGAAAATCATCGAACTGGCCGAAGCCCTGGACAGCTACATCCCAGAGCCAGAGCGTGCAATCGACAAGCCGTTCCTGCTGCCAATCGAAGACGTATTCTCCATCTCCGGTCGTGGTACCGTTGTTACCGGTCGTGTTGAGCGCGGTATCATCAAAGTTGGCGAAGAAGTTGAAATCGTTGGTATCAAAGACACCGTTAAGTCTACCTGTACTGGCGTTGAAATGTTCCGCAAACTGCTGGACGAAGGCCGTGCTGGTGAGAACGTAGGCGTTCTGCTGCGTGGTATCAAACGTGAAGAAATCGAACGTGGTCAGGTACTGGCTAAGCCAGGCTCTATCAAGCCGCACACCCAGTTCGAATCTGAAGTGTACATCCTGAGCAAAGATGAAGGTGGTCGTCACACTCCATTCTTCAAAGGCTACCGTCCACAGTTCTACTTCCGTACTACTGACGTGACCGGTACCATCGAACTGCCAGAAGGCGTAGAGATGGTAATGCCAGGCGACAACGTGAACATGGTTGTAACCCTGATTCACCCAATCGCAATGGACGACGGTCTGCGTTTCGCAATCCGTGAAGGCGGCCGTACCGTTGGCGCTGGTGTTGTTGCCAAAGTTATCGCTTAATCGCTGATAAAGTTTGACGCGACACGCGGTAAAAGGGCATCATTTGATGCCCTTTTTCTACGCTGTGAACTAGAACCTATCTCATCAGCGATTTTGCAGTCATAATCATTGGTGAGATGGGCTCTTAAACCGTATTGACTGAAATACGTCATAGCGTAAAACACCGGGATATCGCTAGTGCGGTATCCGATCGGTTTGGTTTGCCTCGCAATGCGAGGCAAAGTTGTTTGTTCTGAATCATCATTGTGACAGGTTGGTTTATGAGTGCGAATACCGAGGCTCAAGGGAGCGGACGCGGCCTGGAAGCGGCAAAGTGGCTGATCGTCGCCGTTCTGTTGGTTGTGGCTATTGTCGGTAACTATTACTACCGTGATTTAAGCCTGCCATTGCGCGCGCTGGCAGTTGTGCTGATCATCGCCGTTGCTGGTGCAGTGGCTCTGATGACCACCAAAGGCAAAGCCACCGTTGCGTTTGCCCGCGAAGCGCGTACCGAAGTACGTAAAGTGATTTGGCCAACTCGTCAGGAAACGCTACACACCACGTTGATCGTTGCCGCGGTAACCGCCGTGATGTCACTGATTCTGTGGGGGCTGGATGGTATTCTGGTCCGTCTGGTGTCGTTTATTACTGGCCTGAGGTTCTAAAATGTCTGAAGCTCCAAAAAAACGTTGGTACGTCGTTCAGGCGTTTTCCGGTTTTGAAGGTCGCGTAGCGCAATCGCTGCGTGAACACATCAAACTGCACGATATGGAAGAGCTGTTCGGCGAAGTGATGGTGCCTACGGAAGAAGTGGTTGAAATCCGTGGCGGCCAGCGTCGCAAGAGCGAGCGTAAGTTCTTCCCTGGCTATGTGCTGGTGCAAATGGTAATGAATGACGCCAGCTGGCACCTGGTGCGCAGCGTACCGCGCGTCATGGGGTTCATCGGCGGTACTTCTGACCGTCCTGCGCCGATCAGCGATAAAGAAGTTGATGCGATCATGAACCGCCTGCAGCAGGTTGGTGACAAGCCGCGTCCGAAAACGCTGTTCGAGCCGGGCGAGCTGGTGCGCGTCAACGACGGCCCGTTTGCCGATTTCAACGGCGTGGTCGAAGAAGTCGATTACGAGAAGAGCCGCCTGAAAGTTTCCGTTTCCATCTTCGGCCGTGCAACGCCGGTGGAACTGGACTTCAGCCAGGTTGAAAAAGGCTGATCGAATAATCAGCAGTAAGCGGCCCGTTGCCGCTTGTCAAAGGCGCGAAATTGAACTACAATTTCGCGCCTTTTGTTTTTAGATGCCTTGCCTGACGTTTGTTCGGCGAGGTTAAACACGGGGAGCCTCTCACGAGGCGATACTACCCAAACCGAGGAAATTTAAATGGCCAAGAAAGTACAAGCCTACGTTAAGCTGCAAGTTGCAGCTGGTATGGCTAACCCGAGCCCGCCAGTTGGTCCAGCTCTGGGTCAGCAAGGCGTTAACATCATGGAATTCTGTAAGGCGTTCAATGCTAAGACTGACAGCATTGAAAAAGGTCTGCCGATTCCGGTTGTTATTACCGTTTATTCTGATCGCTCCTTCACTTTCGTTACCAAAACCCCGCCAGCAGCAGTACTGCTGAAAAAAGCGGCTGGTATCAAGTCTGGTTCCGGTAAGCCGAACAAAGACAAAGTAGGTAAAGTGACCCGTGCTCAGGTACGTGAAATCGCAGAAACCAAAGCTGCGGACATGACTGGTTCTGACGTTGAAGCGATGACTCGCTCCATCGAAGGTACCGCTCGTTCCATGGGCCTGGTAGTGGAGGATTAAGAGATGGCTAAGCTGACCAAGCGCATGCGCGTGATCCGTGACAAAGTTGATGCTACTAAACAGTATGACATCACTGAAGCTGTTGCTCTGCTGAAAGAGCTGGCCACCGCTAAATTCGTAGAAAGCGTTGACGTTGCCGTGAACCTCGGCATCGACGCTCGTAAATCTGACCAAAACGTTCGTGGCGCTACCGTTCTGCCACACGGCACCGGTCGTTCCGTTCGCGTTGCCGTATTTGCCCAAGGCGCTAACGCTGAAGCAGCGAAAGCTGCTGGCGCAGAGCTGGTAGGTATGGACGATCTGGCTGACCAGATCAAGAAAGGCGAAATGAACTTCGACGTTGTTATTGCTTCTCCGGATGCAATGCGCGTTGTCGGTCAACTGGGCCAGATCCTGGGTCCACGCGGCCTGATGCCAAACCCGAAAGTGGGTACCGTTACTCCGAACGTTGCTGAAGCTGTGAAAAACGCTAAAGCAGGTCAGGTTCGCTACCGTAACGACAAAAACGGCATCATCCATACCACTATCGGTAAGGTTGATTTCGACGCAGACAAACTGAAAGAAAACCTGGAAGCCCTGCTGGTTGCGCTGAAAAAAGCAAAACCTTCTCAGGCGAAAGGCATGTACATCAAGAAAGTTAGCCTCTCCACCACCATGGGTGCTGGCGTTGCTATCGATCAGAGCGGTCTGTCTGCTGCAGCGAACTAATCGCACTTGCGATTATCGCTTTGACTTGGGGCCGAGATTTGTCTAGAATCTTATGCCCCAAGGTTTTGCTATTGGCGATGCCGTAAGCAAAACAAAGATTTTTCGGTTGGAGCCTGGCCTATCCAGGCCTCCGTCCAAGACCGCAGGTGTATCGCAAGATACTTAATCCTTCCTGCGTAGACGGTGACAGAGCCTAAGAAAATTTTTCTTTTTTATAAAAGAATGTCTTTGCTGGATTCTGCTCACCGTGTTAAGCCGCTCGGCGTGGCGTTTTACAAAGCGCCGAGTGAAGTGAGTTCCGGGGATTTTCCCCGGCTAATCCAGGAGCAAAAAGCTAATGGCATTAAATCTTCAAGACAAACAAGCGATTGTTGCTGAAGTCAGCGAAGTAGCCAAAGGCGCGCTGTCTGCGGTTGTTGCGGATTCCCGCGGCGTTACCGTAGATAAAATGACTGAACTGCGTAAAGCAGGTCGTGAAGCTGGCGTTTACATGCGTGTTGTTCGCAACACCCTGATGCGTCGCGTAGTTGAAGGCACTCCATTCGAATGCCTGAAAGACACGTTTGTCGGTCCAACCTTGATTGCATTCTCTCACGAACACCCGGGCGCTGCTGCTCGTCTGTTCAAAGAGTTCGCGAAAGCGAATGCAAAATTCGAGGTTAAAGCTGCGGCCTTTGAAGGTGAGCTGATCCCAGCGGCGCAAATCGACCGCCTGGCGACGCTGCCAACTTACGAAGAAGCGATCGCACGCCTGATGGCAACCATGAAAGAAGCCGCTGCCGGCAAACTGGTTCGCACTCTGGCTGCAGTACGCGATCAGAAAGAAGCGGCGTAAGCCCCTCTTTCTTAGCCTTTGCTAACGTATTTAAACTATTTCTGAATTTTAGGAACAATTGTTATGTCTATCACTAAAGACCAAATCCTGGAAGCAGTTGCCGCTATGTCCGTAATGGACGTTGTTGAACTGGTTTCCGCTATGGAAGAAAAATTCGGCGTTTCTGCTGCTGCTGCTGTAGCTGTAGCTGCTGGCCCAGCTGAAGCTGCTGAAGAGAAAACTGAATTCGACGTTATCCTGAAAGCTGCAGGCGCTAACAAAGTTGCTGTTATCAAAGCAGTACGTGGCGCTACCGGCCTGGGTCTGAAAGAAGCTAAAGACCTGGTTGAATCTGCTCCAGCCGCTCTGAAAGAAGGCGTGAGCAAAGATGACGCAGAAGCTCTGAAAAAATCTCTGGAAGAAGCTGGCGCAGAAGTTGAAGTTAAATAAGCCAACCTTTCCGGTTGCAGCCTAGTCTTTTAGGCTGATGGCTGGTGACTTTTTAGTCACCAGCCTTTTTGCGCTGTAGGGCGCCAGTAGCGTTTCACACTGTTTGGCTGCTGGTTTCGCCTCCCAATGTTTGTTTCTATTGACGACTTAATATACCGCGGTCTTTGCACTACCAGGAGTTCTGGGGGAAGGCGCGATGAAATGGTTTAAGCGTGATAGCAAGAGACATTGCGGAAAGTGTTCCCGCTTTCCGGTCGACAAAACGGTGTTGCATGAACTGTCCCTAATCGGACGGACAGATTGGGTCACTGATCAGCGAGCTGAGGAACCCTATGGTTTACTCCTATACCGAGAAAAAACGTATTCGTAAGGATTTTGGTAAACGTCCACAAGTGCTGGACATACCATATCTCCTTTCTATCCAGCTTGACTCGTTCCAGAAGTTTATCGAGCAAGATCCAGAAGGGCAGTACGGCCTTGAAGCCGCATTCCGTTCTGTTTTCCCTATCCAGAGCTACAGTGGCAATTCGGAGCTGCAATACGTTAGCTACCGTCTTGGTGAGCCGGTCTTCGACGTCAAAGAGTGCCAGATCCGTGGTGTGACGTTCTCTGCACCGCTGCGCGTAAAACTGCGCCTGGTTATCTATGAGCGCGAAGCGCCTGAAGGTACGGTCAAAGACATCAAGGAACAAGAAGTCTACATGGGCGAAATTCCGCTCATGACCGAAAACGGCACCTTTGTGATCAACGGTACTGAGAGGGTTATCGTATCTCAGTTGCACCGTAGTCCTGGCGTATTCTTCGACAGCGATAAGGGTAAAACCCACTCCTCGGGTAAAGTGCTGTACAACGCACGCATCATCCCTTACCGCGGTTCATGGTTGGACTTCGAGTTCGATCCGAAAGACAACCTGTTCGTGCGTATTGACCGTCGCCGCAAACTGCCTGCGACCATCATTCTGCGCGCGCTGAACTACACCACTGAACAGATCCTCGACCTGTTCTTTGACAAGATCGTCTTCGAAATCCGCGACAACAAGCTGCAGATGGAGCTGGTGCCTGAGCGCCTGCGTGGTGAGACCGCTTCGTTCGATATCGAAGCCAACGGCAAGATCTACGTAGAGAAAGGCCGTCGCATCACCGCTCGTCATATCCGTCAGCTGGAAAAAGACGACATTCAGAGCATTGAAGTACCGGTAGAGTACATCGCGGGCAAAGTGGTCGCGAAAGACTATATCGATACCAATACCGGCGAACTGATCTGCGCAGCCAACATGGAGCTGTCGCTGGATCTGCTGGCCAAGCTGAGCCAGTCTGGCCACAAGCGCATCGAAACGCTGTTCACCAACGATCTGGACCACGGCGCGTACATCTCTGAAACGCTGCGTGTCGATCCGACCAACGATCGTCTGAGCTCGCTGGTAGAAATCTACCGCATGATGCGTCCTGGTGAGCCGCCAACGCGCGAAGCTGCCGAAAGCCTGTTCGAGAACCTGTTCTTCTCCGAAGACCGCTACGATCTGTCCGCGGTTGGCCGTATGAAGTTCAACCGTTCTCTGCTGCGCGACGAGATCGAAGGTTCGGGCATCCTGAGCAAAGACGACATCATCGAAGTGATGAAGAAGCTCATCGATATCCGTAACGGCAAGGGCGAAGTGGACGATATCGACCACTTGGGCAACCGTCGTATCCGCTCCGTCGGCGAAATGGCCGAGAACCAGTTCCGCGTAGGTCTGGTGCGTGTTGAGCGTGCGGTGAAAGAGCGTCTGTCTCTGGGCGATCTGGATACCCTGATGCCTCAGGACATGATCAACGCCAAGCCGATTTCGGCGGCGGTGAAAGAGTTCTTCGGCTCCAGCCAGCTGTCCCAGTTCATGGACCAGAACAACCCGTTGTCCGAGATTACGCACAAGCGTCGTATCTCCGCACTGGGCCCGGGCGGTCTGACCCGTGAGCGTGCCGGCTTTGAAGTTCGAGACGTACACCCGACCCACTACGGCCGCGTGTGCCCAATCGAAACGCCGGAAGGTCCAAACATCGGTCTGATCAACTCCCTGTCCGTGTACGCACAGACTAACGAGTATGGCTTCCTGGAAACCCCGTACCGCCGCGTGCGTGACGGCGTGGTGACCGATGAAATCAACTACCTGTCTGCTATTGAAGAAGGCAACTTCGTTATCGCCCAGGCGAACTCCAACCTGGATGAAGAAGGCCGCTTCGTAGAAGACCTGGTCACCTGTCGTAGCAAAGGCGAATCAAGCCTGTTCAGCCGCGACCAGGTTGACTACATGGACGTATCCACCCAACAGGTTGTTTCCGTTGGTGCCTCACTGATTCCATTCCTGGAACACGATGACGCCAACCGTGCATTGATGGGTGCGAACATGCAACGTCAGGCCGTACCAACCCTGCGCGCTGACAAGCCGCTGGTCGGTACCGGTATGGAACGCGCTGTAGCGGTTGACTCCGGCGTAACCGCCGTTGCCAAACGCGGCGGTGTGATCCAGTACGTGGATGCTTCCCGTATCGTTATCAAAGTTAACGAAGACGAGATGTACCCGGGCGAAGCAGGTATCGATATTTACAACCTGACCAAGTACACCCGTTCTAACCAGAACACCTGCATCAACCAGATGCCGTGTGTGAATCTGGGTGAGCCAATCGAGCGCGGCGACGTGCTGGCGGATGGCCCATCGACAGACCTGGGCGAACTGGCACTGGGCCAGAACATGCGCGTAGCGTTCATGCCTTGGAACGGCTACAACTTCGAAGACTCCATCTTGGTCTCCGAGCGCGTGGTGCAGGAAGATCGCTTCACCACCATCCACATCCAGGAACTGGCGTGCGTGTCTCGCGACACCAAGCTGGGGCCTGAAGAGATCACTGCCGACATCCCTAACGTGGGTGAAGCTGCGCTCTCCAAACTGGATGAATCCGGTATCGTGTATATCGGTGCTGAAGTGACTGGCGGCGACATTCTGGTCGGTAAGGTAACGCCTAAAGGCGAAACCCAGCTGACGCCGGAAGAGAAACTGCTGCGTGCGATCTTCGGTGAGAAAGCGTCTGACGTTAAAGACTCTTCTCTGCGTGTGCCGAACGGCGTTTCCGGTACGGTTATCGACGTGCAGGTCTTCACCCGCGATGGCGTGGAAAAAGACAAGCGCGCGTTGGAAATCGAAGAGATGCAGCTGAAGCAGGCGAAGAAAGACCTGACTGAAGAACTGCAGATCCTGGAAGCCGGCCTGTTCGCACGTATCCACGCGGTGCTGGTTGCCGGTGGCATCGAAGCCGACAAGCTGAGCAAACTGCCGCGCGATCGCTGGCTGGAACTGGGCCTGACCGACGAAGAGAAGCAAAACCAGCTGGAGCAGCTGGCTGAGCAGTACGACGAACTGAAATCCGACTTCGAGAAGAAGCTGGAAGCCAAGCGTCGTAAGATCACTCAGGGCGACGATCTGGCGCCGGGCGTGCTGAAAATCGTCAAGGTTTATCTGGCCGTTAAACGTCAGATCCAACCGGGTGACAAGATGGCGGGCCGCCACGGTAACAAGGGTGTTATCTCCAAGATCAACCCGATCGAAGATATGCCTTACGATGAAAACGGCACGCCGGTAGACATCGTACTGAACCCGCTGGGCGTACCATCACGTATGAACATCGGTCAGATCCTGGAAACCCACCTGGGTATGGCTGCGAAAGGCATTGGTGAGAAGATCAACCAGATGCTGAAGCAGCAGCAGGAAGTGGCCAAGCTGCGTGAGTTCATCCAGAAGGCCTACGATCTGGGCGACGACGTTTGCCAGAAAGTTGACCTGAACACCTTCAGCGACGACGAAGTGCTGCGTCTGGCAGAGAACCTGAAAAAAGGTATGCCGATCGCAACGCCGGTGTTTGACGGTGCGAAAGAGACTGAAATCAAGAAGCTGCTGGAAATGGGCGGAATCCCGACCTCCGGTCAGATCACGCTGTTCGATGGCCGTACCGGTGAGCAATTCGAGCGCCAGGTTACTGTCGGCTATATGTACATGCTGAAACTGAACCACTTGGTTGACGATAAAATGCACGCCCGTTCAACCGGTTCTTACAGCTTGGTTACTCAGCAACCTCTGGGTGGTAAGGCGCAGTTCGGTGGTCAACGCTTCGGTGAGATGGAAGTGTGGGCACTGGAAGCATACGGCGCGGCTTATACCCTGCAGGAAATGCTCACCGTTAAGTCGGATGACGTTAACGGCCGTACCAAGATGTACAAAAACATCGTGGATGGCGATCACCGGATGGAGCCAGGCATGCCGGAATCCTTCAACGTACTGTTGAAAGAAATCCGCTCGCTCGGCATCAACATCGAACTGGAAGACGAGTAATCGTCATGCCGGCTCAGGCTCCCCGCCTAAGGGAGCCTGAGGGTGGTTGTTCAGGTCACACGGGTACCTACTGCGGTTGTGGGTACCCAACAGGTTTAACTCCGACAGGAGCCAATCCGTGAAAGACTTATTGAAGTTTCTGAAAGCGCAAACTAAGACCGAAGAGTTTGATGCGATCAAGATTGCTCTGGCCTCGCCAGACATGATCCGTTCGTGGTCGTTCGGTGAAGTTAAGAAGCCGGAAACCATTAACTACCGTACGTTCAAACCTGAACGTGACGGCCTTTTCTGTGCCCGTATCTTCGGGCCGGTAAAAGATTACGAGTGCCTGTGCGGTAAGTACAAGCGCTTGAAACACCGCGGCGTGATCTGTGAGAAGTGCGGCGTTGAAGTGACCCAGACCAAAGTGCGCCGTGAGCGCATGGGCCACATCGAGCTGGCTTCGCCGACCGCGCACATCTGGTTCCTGAAATCGCTGCCATCCCGCATCGGTTTGCTGCTGGATATGCCGCTGCGTGATATCGAACGCGTACTGTACTTCGAATCCTATGTGGTGGTCGAAGGCGGTATGACCAACCTCGAGCGTCGTCAGATCCTGACCGAAGAGCAGTATCTGGACGCGCTGGAAGAGTTCGGTGACGAATTCGACGCCAAGATGGGTGCGGAAGCTATTCAGGCCCTGTTGAAAAACATGGATCTGGAAGCCGAGTGCGAGCAGCTGCGTGAAGAGCTGAACGAAACCAACTCCGAAACCAAGCGCAAGAAGCTGACCAAGCGTATCAAGCTGCTGGAAGCGTTCGTACAGTCCGGTAACAAGCCGGAGTGGATGATCCTGACCGTGCTGCCGGTACTGCCGCCGGATCTGCGTCCTCTGGTTCCGCTGGATGGCGGCCGTTTCGCGACGTCGGATCTGAACGATCTGTATCGCCGCGTGATCAACCGTAACAACCGTCTGAAACGCCTGCTGGATCTGGCTGCGCCTGACATCATCGTGCGCAACGAAAAGCGTATGCTGCAAGAAGCGGTAGACGCCCTGCTGGATAACGGCCGTCGCGGTCGTGCGATCACCGGTTCCAACAAACGTCCTCTGAAATCTTTGGCCGACATGATCAAAGGTAAGCAGGGTCGTTTCCGTCAGAACCTGCTCGGTAAACGCGTTGACTACTCCGGCCGTTCCGTAATCACCGTAGGTCCATACCTGCGTCTGCATCAGTGCGGTCTGCCTAAGAAGATGGCGCTGGAGCTGTTCAAACCGTTCATCTACGGCAAGTTGGAGCTGCGTGGCCTGGCCACCACCATCAAAGCCGCCAAGAAAATGGTTGAGCGTGAAGAAGCCGTCGTTTGGGATATCCTGGACGAAGTGATCCGCGAACACCCGGTACTGCTGAACCGTGCACCAACCCTGCACCGTTTGGGTATCCAGGCGTTTGAACCGGTTCTGATCGAAGGTAAAGCGATCCAGCTGCACCCGCTGGTTTGTGCGGCCTATAACGCCGACTTCGATGGTGACCAGATGGCCGTTCACGTACCGCTGACGCTGGAAGCCCAGCTGGAAGCGCGTGCGCTGATGATGTCCACCAACAACATCCTGTCCCCAGCGAACGGCGAGCCAATCATCGTTCCTTCTCAGGACGTTGTACTGGGTCTGTACTACATGACCCGCGACTGTGTTAACGCCAAAGGCGAAGGCATGGTGCTGAACGGTTCCAAAGAAGCTGAGCGTGTTTACCGCGCCGGCCTGGCGTCTCTGCATGCGCGCGTTAAAGTGCGTATCACCGAAGACGTCAAGAACGCCGAAGGCGAATGGACCTCTCAGACCAGCATCATCGACACCACCATCGGCCGCGCCATCCTGTGGATGATCGTACCGAAAGGTCTGCCGTACGCGATCGTTAACCAGCCTTTGGGCAAGAAAGCGATCTCCAAGATGCTGAACACCTGTTACCGCATCCTGGGCCTGAAGCCGACCGTTATCTTTGCTGACCAGATCATGTACACCGGTTTTGCTTACGCAGCCCGTTCCGGCGCTTCCGTAGGTATCGACGACATGGTTATCCCGGCCAAGAAAGCGGAGATCATCGAAGAAGCGGAAACCGAAGTTGCCGAGATCCAGGAGCAGTTCCAGTCTGGTCTGGTTACCGCCGGCGAACGCTACAACAAAGTGATCGATATCTGGGCTGCAGCGAACGAACGCGTTGCGAAAGCGATGATGGAAAACCTGTCGGTTGAAGACGTGGTTAACCGTGACGGCGAAGTGGAACAGCAAGTTTCCTTCAACAGCATCTTTATGATGGCCGACTCCGGTGCGCGTGGTTCCGCCGCTCAGATTCGTCAGCTGGCCGGTATGCGTGGTCTGATGGCGAAGCCGGACGGCTCCATCATCGAAACGCCAATCACCGCGAACTTCCGAGAAGGTCTGAACGTACTCCAGTACTTCATCTCCACCCACGGTGCTCGTAAAGGTCTGGCGGATACCGCACTGAAAACCGCGAACTCCGGTTATCTGACCCGTCGTCTGGTTGACGTGGCGCAGGATCTGGTGGTGACCGAAGACGACTGTGGCACCCACGACGGCATCCTGATGACTCCGGTTATCGAAGGTGGCGACGTGAAAGAGCCGCTGCGTGAACGCGTTCTGGGCCGTGTGACGGCAGAAGACGTCCTCAAGCCGGGTACGGCGGACATTCTGGTGCCACGCAACACCCTGCTGAACGAGAAGGCGTGTGACCTGTTGGAAGAGAACTCTGTCGACAGCGTTAAAGTCCGTTCCGTGGTGAGCTGTGAAACCGACTTTGGTGTGTGTGCAAACTGCTACGGTCGCGACCTGGCACGTGGCCACATCATCAACAAAGGTGAAGCCATCGGCGTTATCGCGGCACAGTCCATCGGTGAGCCGGGTACACAGCTGACGATGCGTACGTTCCACATCGGTGGTGCGGCATCTCGTGCGGCTGCTGAATCCAGCATCCAGGTGAAAAACAAGGGTAGCCTGAAGCTGAGCAACGCGAAGTTCGTTATGAACGCCGCAGGCAAGCTGGTAATCACCTCGCGTAACACCGAACTGAAACTGATCGACGAATTCGGCCGTACCAAAGAAAGCTACAAGGTGCCTTACGGCGCCGTGATGGGCAAAGGCGACGGTGAAGAAGTTAACGGCGGCGAAACCGTTGCTAACTGGGATCCGCACACCATGCCGGTCATCAGTGAAGTCAGCGGCTTCATTCGCTTCGCGGACATGGTTGACGGCCAGACCATTACTCGCCAGACCGACGAACTGACCGGTTTGTCTTCTCTGGTAGTTCTGGACAGCGCAGAGCGTACCGGTAGCGGTAAAGACCTGCGTCCGGCACTGAAAATCGTTGACGCTCAGGGCGAAGACGTATTGATCCCAGGTACTGATATGCCTGCTCAATACTTCCTGCCGGGCAAAGCGATCGTTCAGCTGGAAGACGGCATTCAGATCGGTGCGGGTGATACCCTGGCGCGTATTCCTCAGGAATCCGGCGGTACCAAGGATATTACCGGTGGTCTGCCGCGCGTTGCCGACCTGTTCGAAGCACGTCGTCCGAAAGAGCCGGCAATCCTGGCTGAAATCAGCGGGATTATCTCGTTCGGTAAAGAGACCAAAGGCAAACGTCGCCTGGTGATCTCTCCGCTGGACGGCAGCGACGCTTACGAAGAGATGATTCCGAAATGGCGTCAGCTCAACGTGTTCGAAGGCGAAGTGGTGGAACGTGGCGACGTCGTATCCGACGGCCCAGAGTCTCCGCACGACATTCTGCGTCTGCGTGGCGTGCATGCGGTTACCCGCTACATCACCAACGAAGTGCAGGAAGTTTACCGTCTGCAAGGCGTTAAGATTAACGATAAGCACATCGAAGTTATCGTTCGTCAGATGCTGCGTAAAGGCACTATCGTTAGCGCTGGTGGCTCCGAGTTCCTGGAAGGCGAGCAGGCTGAAGTGTCTCGCGTCAAGATTGCCAACCGTCAGCTGGAAGCTGAAGGTAAAATCGCGGCAACCTTCTCGCGCGATCTGCTGGGTATCACCAAGGCATCCTTGGCGACCGAGTCCTTCATCTCCGCCGCATCGTTCCAGGAAACGACACGCGTTCTGACCGAAGCTGCCGTAGCCGGCAAGCGTGATGAACTGCGTGGCCTGAAAGAGAACGTCATCGTGGGCCGTCTGATCCCAGCCGGTACCGGTTACGCTTATCATCAGGACCGCATGCGTCGTCGTGCTCAGGGTGAAACGCCGGTTGTTCCGCAAGTCAGCGCGGAAGAAGCGACGGCTAACCTGGCCGAACTGCTCAACGCAGGCCTGGGCGGCAGCGACGACGAGTAATCGTCATCCGCGCCGCGGGCCCGGCATGCCGGGCCCCATCGCCAGATAAACCGCTCCTTCGGGGGCGGTTTTTTTTCGCCTCGCATCGGGTTATGACAAACTTTGCTACTATGGTTACAGCAGAATTGACCTGCGCTTTTTATCTGACAACCAAGGACAGTGCGAAACATGGACAGCCTCCTCACCTTCGAAAAACTGACGGCGCAACACCTGCCTTACCTGTATGAGATCCGTTTTTCCGTCGAAGAAAACCTGCTGCATCCGCATCAGATTCAGTATCTGCAGCGCAAACAGGCGCTGGAGGACATCAATCAGGGCGGCGGCTGGATCTGCAAGCATGGCGATGACTATGCCGGCGTGGGATTCGGGCTGTTCATCCCCGAACCGCTGATCGGCGGCCTGTTCGTGAAGCCGGAATACCAATCGCTGGGGATCGGCTCCGCCTTGTTGGCGCGAGTCACCGCCTGGATGTTTGAGCACGGCGCCGAGGCGATCCACTTAACCACCGATCCGGGCTCCAGGGCCGAAGGCTTTTATCAACATCATGGCTGGGTCGTGGTCGGGCTGGATGAATTCGGCCAGGCCGAACTGGTGAAACGCAAAGAGGGTGAATAATGAAAATCAAAGGATTGATGACGCTGCTGCTGTTTTCGCTGTTCTGCGCGCCGCTGTATGCGGCGGTTGACTATTTTTACCTGAAACCGCTCGATGGCGAGAAGATCAAGATAACCCGGCAGATGCTGGAGGCGATGCCGCCGCACACGATCAAAACCTCGACCAATTTCACCCCGGAAGATACGTTCACCGGCGTTGAGTTTGCGGAGCTGGTGAAAGCCTATCATCTGCAAGGTCAGGCGGTGCGTGCTTTCGCCTGGGACGATTATTCCTACTCAATGCCGATTGACGAGATGATTAAATATCGCGTGATCGTCGCCTATCAGCGCGGCGGTAAGCCGATCGACGTTGGGGAGCTGGGACCGTTCGCCATTATCTATCCGCGCGATCAATATGCCGAGTTGAATAATCTGGACGTGAATGCGAAAACCGTCTGGCAGGTCAAACGGTTGGAGATTAAGTAAGATGAGCAAGAAACTGATCGGTACTCTTATCGCGTTGGTTGCCATCTTCTCCCTATTAATTTTGTTGATTGCCATTAATTTCGGCGGCGTAAAAGATCGTTATAAGCAGATCGAACCCAATCTGGACAATTACTCGGTGGCCGAGATCCTTTTTTTGGCGTTCGAAAGGAGCAAAACCGCGTTGCTGCTCAGTGAAAATAACGACTACGACGCCTTCCTGATCAAAAAGAAAATCTTTTACTCAAAGATCCAGATCCTGGAGAGCCGCTCGACCTTCAGCGACTCATTTTATTACGACGACGAATTTATCAAGAATGTTGCACTGCTGAAGCAACAGTACCGCACGTTAGACGGTCTCTCCGCCGGCTTGCTGGCGGGGCAGAAAAGCAAGGCGGATATTCTCGCCTATATGGATGACATCGAAGGCACGCTGGTTGATATCCAGGAGATTATCTATCGGATACAGATCAAAAACTTTACCGAAGTGAAAGGCATCATCCAGGATAATTCGAGTAAAGCCGAGATGTTCGCCTTCTTTTCGCTGATTTTGGTATTCCTGATGATGTTCCTGGTGTTGAGAAATGCCTTCTCATTAAAAGAGATCATCAAGAACAAGAACATTTTCATCTCTTCCATCTACCACGAGATCGCCGGCTCGACCCAGGCTATCGTCATTGCCGCGGACATCATGGAGCATGAGCTGGCGCAGGAGGAGCTGAAAAAAGAGGCCCGCCTGATTTCCTATCACGGCAATAAGATAGCCGAACAAACGCGCGAGGTGATGGATTACTCGCGGCTTGAGATGGGGGAGGTCAAAGTCAATATTTCCACCTTCCGGCTGAATGACGTGGTGGACGATGCCGTGACCGGTATCGGCACCGGGCGCGGCAACCGCCTCGAGATCCACCGTTCGTCTTATCGTGCGTCTATCGGCTCCGATAAGTACAAGCTCTACCGGATAATGGCCAATTTGCTCAGTAATGCGGACAAGTTTACGCACCACGGCGTGGTCAGCCTCAATGTGAAGGTGTGCCACGGCCATCTGTATTTACGGGTGAAAGACAATGGCATTGGGTTTAACGTCAATAATCTGGATCGGTTATATAAGGCGTTTAACCAGGGCGTAGAAAAAGAAACGCGGCAGGGATTGGGGCTGGGGCTGACCATTATCAAAAATTATGTCACGACGATGAAAGGCACCATCAGGGTTAAATCTGTCGAAGGCGTTGGCTCATCGTTTTTTATTCGCATTCCGGTCAAGCTAATTAAAGAATAGGTTCGACAGCAGCAGTGAGGAGATAATCAGCGGTTTGGTCGGTTTTTCCACCAGGTGCACGTCATAGTGCAGGATCATGTCGCCGATGTTCTTCTCGTAGTGGTTCAGTTGGCCGGTGAGAATAATGATGCGGGCGTGCGGATCGAGGGCGTCTTTAATTTTCTTCACCACGCGTTCGGAGGTCTCGCCGAAGTCCAACAGCCAGTCCAAAATAAACGCCTCAAAGGACTGCTGCTCCAGCGCGGCCAGCATGGCGTCCGCCGTTTGGAAGGTTTCGGTCTCAATGCCGTATCGGCTGGCGATCTTCTTCAGAAGTTCGAGGATATCGCTGTCATTATCCAGGATGGCGATGCGCGGGGCCGGCAGAAAGTCTATCTTGTTGACTCTATACAGCGGTAATTCGGCCTGCGTATCTCGGCTGGTATTGATGATGAAAAGATCGTCTTTTTTGCAGGCGTAGGTTTCGTCGTCGTTTGCGTGTGTGACCGGGTGTTGGTCGACCTCAATTTTACAGCGCTTGTGAATGCTGTTCATGATAAAGACGCCGTTATGCGTCCTTTGGCCGGCAAACGGCTCGTTGAAATACTGAAAAACCTTTTTCACTTCGTCGAGGGTGATGCCTCTTTTGCCATCCAGTTTCTGTTTGGCGCTGTTGTATTGAAGATTCAGTATGTTGGCCATCGTGGAGGCATGTTTTCTGTCGCCAACTCCTTTCAGAGTGAGCAACGCGCTGATTGCATCGATGTAATTTGGCGTTTTCTTCATGACAACCCTGGCTTTTTTGATGTTGACCGCGAGCGTTGCAAAATCTGCGCGAGGACCCGTGCTGGATTATAGATGAAGCCTCGGGTATTGCGGTGATATCAGTTTGATTTTCCTTGGCAAACTCAAAACACACTCGATATCAAATAAAAAAACACTCAAAAGACATTCACATTTAATCGTTTATATGATTAATTAGCGCACATACTGTGTGATTCGCGTCCTGGGGGGGTGCCAGTCTCACAAAATAAACCGCCTGCTCTTGTCCGTAAGCAGGGAGCAGGCGGCAAAAAGATCCGCGGCCAACACCAGGGCCATTGGCAGCACCGGGGATTATCCTTCAAGCTTCTCTTGTCGCCGTACCTTCTTTGCTGTGCCTTCTTTTTCCATGCTCTCCACTGTCTGTGGTAACCGCCGCCCTTTGCATCTCACTCTGAGTTATTGCAGAACGCTGTTACTCCTGTCAGCTGAGTCGCCAAAACTGCCTGTCCACATGCCCCACCGGCGCAAATTCAAAAGAGAATGCGGCGTCGCCGTTGGTGAGGAACCGGAGTCGCGCAGAGAATCTCTGCGCGATCCGGGGTGGGATAAGGCGGGGCCATCGAGAGGGTAACGGCCCCGGCCGGCGCCGGGTTTGGCGGCTGGCAACGTCACTATAATCGGCGCGTTTGTCGGCGCCAGCACCACCGTTCGGCATTGCGCGACCGCTCCAGCGTTTTCTTCACACGGCGGCAAACGTTGCCGTTTATTGCGCGCCGCGTCCCAGATAACCGTCCCAGTCTTTCCACACCGGCTGCAGCCCGGCGTTGCTGATGGCCTCGGCGACCTGCTGCGGCGTGCGGCCGTCGTGCGGCTCGAACTGCTCCAGCTCAGGCGGCACGTCGTCGGCATAGCCGCCGGGTTGCGTCTTGGATCCGGCGCTGACGCTGTTGATCGCCACCGGGATCATATGATCGCGGAAGTACGGCGACTCACGCGTAGACAGCGACAGCTCAACATCCGGCGCGAACAGCCGGAAGGCGCAGATCAGTTGCACCAGCTGAGGCTCGCTCATGATAGACGCCGGTTCGATGCCGCCGGCGCAGGGGCGCAGGCGTGGAAACGAGATCGAGTAACGGCTCTGCCAGTAGGTTTGCTGCAGGTAGAACAGATGTTCCGCCAGCAGGTAGCAGTCGGTGCGCCAGCTGTTGGACAGGCCGATCAACGCGCCGAGGCCGATCTTGTCGATCCCGGCGCGCCCCAGGCGATCCGGCGTGGCCAGGCGCCAATGGAAATCCTGCTTCTGGCCGCGCAGGTGGTGCTGCAGATAGGTGGCCGGATGGTAGGTTTCCTGATACACCAGCACGCCGTCCAGGCCCAGCGTTTTCAGTTCGGCGTACTCTTCTTGCGCCAGCGGCTGCACTTCCATCATCAACGAGCTGAAATGGCGGCGGATCGCCGGAATGTGCTGGCGGAAATAGTCCATGCCGACCTTGGTCTGATGTTCGCCGGTGACCAGCAACAGATGTTCGAACCCCAACGCCTGGATGGCTGCGCATTCGCGGGCGATCTCCGCCGCATCCAGCGTTTTGCGCTTGATGCGGTTGCTCATCGAAAAGCCGCAGTAGGTGCAGTCGTTGGCGCACAGGTTGGACAGGTACAGCGGCACATAGAAGCTGACGACGTTGCCGAACCGCTGCCGGGTCAGCTGCTGCGCGCGCTGCGCCAGCGGTTCCAGGTACGGCGCGGCGGCGGGGGAGATCAGCGCCATAAAGTCGTCGCGCGTCAGCTTGTCGGCGTTCAACGCACGTTCCACGTCGCGCGCGGTTTTGCCGTTGATGCGCAGCGTAATGTCGTCCCAATCCAGCTGTTGCCAGCGGCTACTGAAGTCGTCGGCCATCACTGCGCCTCCTCGGGTTGGCTGAGGAAGGCGGTCAGCGGGCTGGAGGCGATCGCGCCGCGCTGGCTCGCGCCTAACCCGGCGCTGCGCGCCAGCTCACCGGCCTCCAGCGCCAGGCGAAACGCCCGCGCCATTTGCACCGGATCGCGCGCCACGGCGATGGCGGTATTCACCAGCACCGCGTCGGCGCCCAGCTCCATCGCTTCCAGCGCGTGGCTCGGCGCGCCGATGCCGGCGTCGACCACCACCGGCACCCTGGCTTGCTCAATGATGATCTCGAGGAAGTCGCGGGTGCGCAGACCGCGATTCGATCCGATAGGGGAACCGAGCGGCATCACCGCCGCACAGCCCACCTCTTCCAGCCGCTTGCACAGCACCGGATCGGCGCCGCAGTAAGGCAGCACGACAAACCCGTCTTTCACCAGCGTTTCCGCCGCCTTCAGCGTTTCTATCGGATCCGGCAGCAGGTATTTCACATCGGGATGGATCTCCAGTTTCACCCAGTGGGTGCCGAGCGCTTCGCGCGCCAGCCGGGCGGCGAACACCGCCTCGGCGGCGGTTTTGGCGCCGGAGGTGTTGGGCAACAGCCTGACGCCCAACTGCTGCAGCGGCGCCAAAATGGCGTCATTGCCGCCGCGCAGATCGACGCGCTTCATGGCCATGGTCACCAGCTGCGAACCGGAGGCCGCCAGCGCCTCCAGCATCAACGCCGGCGTGGCGAACTTGCCGGTGCCGGTGAACAGACGAGAAGAGAAAGTGGTATCGGCGATTTTCAGCATGTCAGCCTCCGGCGATCGCTTGAAACAGCAAAATGTCGTCACCGTCCTGCACCAAATGGTTGGCCCAGTCGGCGCGCGGGATGATGGTTTGGTTGATCGCCAGCGCGGTGCCCGGCTGGTGGCGTTCCAGTTGGCTCAGCAGGGCGGCGACGCTGAGCGGCTGCGCCAGCTCCAGCGGTTGATCGTTCAAACGGATCTTCATGCCGCGCCTCCGCATACCGGGCAGGCGCGGGCCTGGCTCAGTTGCAGCGTGCTCCAGCTTTGTTGCTTGCCGTCGAACAACCGCAGTTTGCCGCTGAGGGGGGAAGGCATGCCGGCCAACATCTTGATGGCCTCCAGCGCTTGCAGGGTGCCGATCACGCCCACCACCGGGCCAAGCACCCCGGCGGTGCGGCAGTTGCGCTGCGGCTCTTCCTGCTCCGGGTACAGGCAGGCATAGCAGCCGTGCACGTAGGGCGGCTCGAGCACCAGCAGCTGGCCGCTGAAACCGACGGCGCTGCCGCTGATCAGCGGTTTGGCGGCGGCGATGCAGGCGGCATTGACCTCATGACGGGTCGCCATATTGTCGCAGCAGTCCAGCACCAGATCTGCGCGGGCGACCGCGTCGCGCAGCGCTTGCCCCTGTAGCCGCTGCGCCAGCGGGATGAGCTCCACCAAAGGGTTCAGCGCCTGCAAATGGCGCTGCGCCAGCGCCGCCTTGCCTGTGGCGGTATCGGCGCTGCGGTAAAGGATTTGTCGCTGCAGATTGGTGACGTGCAGCTGGTCGTCGTCGGCCAGCAGCAGCGTGCCGACGCCGGCGGCGGCCAGATACAGTGAAGCCGGGGAGCCGAGCCCCCCGAGGCCGACGATTAACACTGTGGCGCGCTTGAGTTTCTCCTGGCCTTCCGGGCCGACGTCCTCCAGCAGCAGCTGGCGGCTGTAGCGCAAAAACTCCCGATCGTTAAGCATCGTTCGGATCCTCGCCTTCGATCAGCCGCAGCAGCTCGGCCGTCGCCGCGCGCCAGTCCGGCGCCTGGGTGATGGCGCTGACCACCGCCACGCTGCCGACGCCGCACGCCAGCACCGCCGGAACGCGATCGATACTGATCCCGCCGATCGCCACCGTCGGGTAATCCGCCAAGCCGGCGATGTGGCGTTTCAACTCCGCCAGCCCCTGCGGTGCCGAAGGCATGTCTTTGGTCTGAGTGGGGAAGATGTGCCCCAGCGCGATGTAGGAAGGTTTCACCGCCAGCGCGCGCGCCAGCTCGGCGTCGTCATGGGTGGAGACCCCCAGCCGCAGCCCGGCGCGATGGATGGCCGCCAAATCGGTGGTATCGAGATCTTCCTGGCCCAGATGCACACCGTAGGCGCCGTGTTTGACCGCCAGCCGCCAGTAATCGTTGATGAACAGCCGCGCCTGATAACGCCGGCCCAGCGCGATGGCGGCGGCGATATCCTGTTCAACCTGCTCGTCAGGCAGATCCTTGATGCGCAGTTGGATCGTGGTGACGCCGGCCTCCAGCAGGCGAGCGATCCACTCTACGCTGTCGACCACCGGGTAGAGCCCCAGTTTGTGAGGCGTTGCCGGGAAGGGGGTAGTGATATCAGTCATTGCTGGTCTCCTCTTGCAGCGAGGTGGCGCTGTGATACAGGTCGCTGCCGCGGGCGCGGAACTCGGCGGACATTTTTTCCATGCCGGTCAGCTGCACTTCGATCGGCTTGGCGGCCTCCTGGGCAGCGGCGTAGTCGCGCACCTCCTGCGAAATTTTCATCGAGCAGAATTTCGGCCCGCACATTGAGCAGAAGTGGGCGATCTTGCCGGACTCCTGCGGCAGGGTTTCGTCGTGATAGGCGCGCGCGGTGGCCGGATCGAGCGCCAGATTGAACTGATCTTCCCAACGGAATTCGAAGCGCGCCTTGGACATGGCGTTATCGCGGATCTGCGCGCCCGGATGGCCTTTGGCCAGATCGGCGGCGTGAGCGGCGATCTTGTAGGTGATCAGGCCCTGTTTGACGTCCTCTTTGTTCGGCAGGCCGAGGTGTTCTTTCGGCGTGACGTAACACAGCATGGCGCACCCGAACCAGCCGATCATCGCCGCGCCGATGCCGGAGGTGAAATGGTCATAGCCCGGGGCGATGTCGGTGGTCAGCGGACCGAGGGTGTAGAACGGCGCTTCGTGGCAGTGTTCCAGCTCTTCGGTCATGTTGCGGCGGATCATCTGCATCGGCACGTGGCCCGGCCCTTCAATCATCACCTGCACGTCGTATTCCCAGGCGATTTTGGTCAGCTCGCCCAGCGTATGCAGTTCGGCGAACTGGGCTTCGTCGTTGGCGTCCTGAATCGATCCGGGGCGCAGGCCGTCGCCGAGCGACAGCGAGACATCGTAGGCGGCGCAGATCTCGCAGATTTCACGGAAGTGCTGATAGAGGAAGTTTTCCTGATGGTGCGACAGGCACCATTTGGCCATGATCGAGCCACCGCGCGACACGATGCCGGTCAGGCGTTTGGCGGTCATCGGCACATAGCGCAGCAGCACGCCGGCGTGGATGGTGAAGTAGTCGACCCCTTGTTCAGCCTGTTCCAGCAGCGTATCGCGGAACATCTCCCAGGTGAGGTTCTCCGCCACGCCGTTGACCTTCTCCAGCGCCTGATAAATAGGCACGGTGCCGATGGGCACCGGGCTGTTGCGCAGGATCCATTCGCGGGTTTCATGAATATAGCGGCCGGTGGAGAGATCCATCACGGTGTCTGCGCCCCAGCGGGTGGACCACACCAGTTTCTCCACTTCTTCTTCTATCGACGACGTGACCGCCGAGTTGCCGATATTGGCGTTCACCTTCACCAGGAAATTGCGGCCGATGATCATCGGCTCCGCCTCCGGGTGGTTGATATTGGCGGGAATGATAGCGCGGCCGGCGGCCACTTCCTGACGCACGAACTCCGGCGTGATGTTGTCCGGCAGGTTGGCGCCCCAGCTCTGGCCCGGATGCTGGTGGCGCAGCACCTCGCCGCGAATGCGCTCGCGCCCCATGTTTTCGCGGATGGCGATGAATTCCATCTCCGGGGTGACGATGCCGGCACGGGCGTAGTGCAATTGGGTGACGCACTTGCCCGGCAACGCTTTGCGCGGCAGCGGCAGGTGTTCGAAACGCAGGTGATCGAGGCCTTCGTCCGCCAGCCGCTGTTGGGTGAAGCCGGAGCTGGCGCCGCTCAGGGTGGCGGTATCGCCGCGCGCGTCGATCCAGCCGGCGCGCAGCTTGGCCAGGCCGGCGTGCACGTCGAGCTCGGCTTGCGGATCGCCATACGGGCCGGCGGTGTCATACACCGGGATCGCCTCGTTCTGTTCATACTGCGGATTATCTTTGCTGCCGCCGACCAGGGTCGGGCTGAGCTGAATTTCACGCATCGGCACCTGGATATCGCTGCGCGAGCCCTGCAGGTAGATGCGGCGTGAGTTAGGGAAAGCCATACCTTGCAGCGTGTCGATAAACTGCTGGGCGGCTTCGCGTTGCGCTTTGCGGGCGCGCGGTGGATTAACGTTAGACATAGCAAGTTCCTACCAGTGTGTTGGGTTGGGAAAGTTGCTTGTCTGGAGTTCGGAGGGAGTAATGATGGTGGCCGATAAGGCAGGGCGCCCGCAAAAAGAGGGTCGTGCCTGTGGCGATAGATTACTCTTGTTCCCTTCGCGGGTATTAACCCGATCAGGTTCCGCGGATCCCGAATTAACGGTCTCAGCCTGGCTGATTCGATGAACAAATCAGGCGCTAGGCACTCCGACAAGATGCCCCCCAGTATAGGAGGGATAAGAAAAAAAACTATAAAATTTTAACGCGCCGGATCCAGCGCCTGGTCCGGCAGCGGTTGCTGCGCGGCTTCCGCCTCCAGCAGGATCAGCTTATCTTCCAGCGCAAAGCGCGCCGCCAGCGTTTCGCCGATATCCGACAGGGCCTGATGGAACTCCAGACAAACCTCCTGATCGATATCCACTTCGGTATAGCGATCGTGGAACGCCATGATCTGTTCGGTATTGGCCCACAGCTTGGGATAGATGTTCACCGCCAGCGACATTTTCGGACTGGCCGCGCCTTCCACTTGTTTGATAATTCTGTCATAGATATGAAAATGCCCTGCGGAGAGATAATCCACCAGGTTGTGGCAAAAGTTCTCCAGCGCTTTTTCATTCAGCGGCGTATGCTTTTCTTTATTCGGTTTGAGGCCTACCAGCGTGCAGTAAGCGACCAGCAACTGCTTGCGGGCCTGAAGCCATTGATCAACTAATTCATTACTACCGCCAACGCGCTGAGTCAGCCTTTCCAAACGGTTGAGCATGTTTGACTCCGTGTAAGTAATAAAAGTAACCGGTAAGTTATTAAAATGTAACAAAGCCGATTCGTAGAGTGCCAGTGAAGCTGAGGTTGTGCAACAACGATATGGAACTTGCATTAACGGGCAATGAAAACGGCTGGTGGATCGTCAGCCATGAAAGCAAACTTTGGTTACCGAACGGTGAATTGCCGTCGGGAACGGCCGCCGCCCTCGGGCTGCAGGGCCACATGGCGCGCACCATCGGTGAATGGGAGGGCGCGCCGGTTTGGCTGGTGCGCCAGGCGATGCCGCGGGAGATGGGCTCGGTGCGTCAGCTGTTGGATCAGGATCGCGGCTTGTTCCAGCTAGCCGGGCGCGGCGTGCAGCTGGCGGATTTCTACCGCTCCCATCGCTATTGCGGCTACTGCGGCCATGAGATGCACCTCAGCCGCACCGAAAGCGCCTGCCTGTGCGGCCATTGCAAGGAGCGCTACTACCCGCAGATCGCGCCCTGCGTGATCGTCGCCATTCGGCGCGAGGATCAGATCCTGCTGGCGCAGCACGTGCGCCATCGCGGCGGCATTCACACGGTGCTGGCCGGCTTCGTCGAAGTGGGCGAAACGCTGGAACAGGCGGTGGCGCGTGAAGTGATGGAAGAGAGCAACATTGAAATCAAAAACCTGCGCTATGTCACTTCGCAACCCTGGCCGTTCCCGCACTCGCTGATGATGGCCTTTATGGCCGATTACCATCAGGGCGAAATCCGTCACGATCCCAAAGAGTTGCTCAACGCCGGCTGGTATCGTTACGACCAATTGCCGCTGTTGCCGCCGCCCGGCACCGTGGCACGCCGCTTGATTGAGGACACCGTGGCGCTGTGCCGGGCAGAATAATGTACAATGGCCGGCAGATTATTAAGGGAGCCCCATAAATGACTGAGTTGAAGAACGATCGTTACCTGCGCGCGCTGTTGCGTCAGCCGGTGGATGTGACCCCCGTATGGATGATGCGCCAGGCCGGTCGTTATTTACCGGAGTACAAGGCAACCCGCGCCCAGGCCGGTGATTTCATGTCGCTGTGCAAGAACGCGGAGCTGGCCTGTGAGGTCACGCTGCAGCCGCTGCGCCGCTATGCGCTGGACGCCGCCATCCTGTTCTCCGACATTCTCACCATTCCTGACGCCATGGGGCTTGGCCTGTACTTTGAAGCCGGCGAAGGTCCGCGTTTCAGCTCACCCGTCACCTGTCGTGCCGACGTCGACAAACTGCCGGTGTTCGATCCGGAAGTGGAGCTGGGCTATGTGATGAACGCGGTGCGCACCATCCGCCGCGAGCTGAAGGGCGAAGTGCCGTTGATCGGCTTTTCCGGCAGCCCGTGGACGCTGGCGACTTACATGGTCGAGGGCGGCAGCAGCAAGGCTTTCACCAAGCTGAAGAAGATGATGTATGCCGAACCGGCGACGCTGCACCTGTTGCTGGACAAGCTGGCGGACAGCGTGATTCTGTACCTCAACGCCCAGATCAAGGCCGGTGCGCAGTCGGTGATGGTGTTCGACACCTGGGGCGGCGTACTGACCGGGCGCGACTACCGCGAGTTCTCTTTGCACTACATGCACAAGATCGTCGATGGTCTGCTGCGTGAAAACGACGGCCGCCGCGTGCCGGTGACGCTGTTCACCAAAGGCGGCGGGCAATGGCTGGAGGCGATGGCCGCCACCGGCTGCGACGCGCTGGGGCTGGACTGGACCACCGACATCGCCGACGCGCGCCGTCGCGTAGGCGACAAAGTGGCGCTGCAGGGCAATATGGATCCGTCGATGCTCTATGCTTCTCCGGCGCGCATCGCGGAAGAAGTGGAGACCATTCTGGCCGGTTTCGGCCACGGCAACGGTCATGTATTCAACCTGGGCCACGGCATCCATCAGGATGTGCCGCCGGAGCACGCCGGCGCCTTCGTCGAGGCGGTGCACGCGCAGTCGGCGAAATACCACCGCTGAGGATCCGAGGTGACCGATATGCAGGCCCTGCGCGCCGAACAGCTGCGGCGCGCCGCTGAAGTCATTCGCTATGACGATCTGCCGGCCGAACCGCCGGCGTTCATCGCCGGCGCCGACGTGGGCTTCGAACAAGAGGGGGCGGTGACGCGCGCCGCCATCGCCATCCTGCGCTATCCGTCGCTGGAACTGGTGGAGTATCAGGTGGCGCGCATCGCCACTGTCATGCCTTATATCCCGGGCTTCCTGTCGTTTCGCGAATACCCGGCGTTGTTGGCCGCCTGGGGGCAGCTGCAGCAGAAACCGGGGCTGATCTTCGTCGATGGGCACGGCATTTCACATCCGCGGCGCCTTGGCGTCGCCAGCCATTTCGGCCTGCTGGTCGATGTGCCGACCATCGGCGTGGCCAAGAAGCGCCTGTGCGGCAAATTTGCCCCGCTGGACGCCGCCGTCGGCGCGTTGGCGCCGCTGGAAGATAAGGGCGAACAGCTGGGCTGGGTGTGGCGCAGCAAGGCGCGCTGCAACCCGCTGTTCATCTCTACCGGGCATCGCGTGGGCGCCGACAGCGCGCTGGCGTGGGTGCAACGCTGTATGGCAGGCTACCGTTTACCGGAGCCGACCCGCTGGGCCGACGCCATCGCATCGCGTCGCCCGGCGTTTCAGCGCTGGTTGCAGCAGCATCCGGAGGTGTCGCGATGAGCGATTTCGGGTACACTGCGCCGCAGATAACGCGTAAGAGAGTAAATCATGCTACGTAACCCGATTCATTTACGCCTGGAACGGCTCGAGGCCTGGCAACATTTGACCTTTATGGCCAGTTTGTGCGAGCGTATGTACCCGAATTACCAGATGTTCTGCAAACAGACCGAGTTCGGCGATCCGGCGGTTTATCGCCGCATTCTGGATTTGGTGTGGGAAACGCTGGTGGTGAAGGATGCCAAGGTCAACTTCGACAGCCAGCTCGAGAAGTTGGAAGAGGCGATTCCGTCGGCGGAAGATTACGATCTTTACGGCGTTTACCCGGCAATTGATGCCTGTATCGCATTAGGGGAACTGATCCATTCGCGGCTCGGCGGGGAGACGCTGGAGCACGCCATCGCCATCAGCGAAACATCGATTCGCACCGTGGCGATGTTGGAAATGACCCAAGCCGGTAAGGAAATGACCGACGAAGAGTTGGAAAGTTTGCCGGCGGTAGAGGAAGAATGGGACATTCAATGGGAAATTTTCCGCCTGTTGGACGCCTGTGAAGAGCGCGATATAGACCTGATCAAGGGGCTGCGATCCGACCTGCGAGAGGCCGGTGTCAGCAACATCGGGATAAATTTAGCGCAATAAGGCAACAAAACGTGATTTAACGCCTGATTTGTCATGCCTTAAGGCTTCACATCCGCACCCTGTCTGGTCTACATTTGGGGGGCGTAAAAAAAGTGGCTATCGGTGCGTGTATGCAGGAGAGTGCTGTCAATCGGCATATCCGTCGCACTCGATGCTTTGCAAACGATAAACACACTGTAAGGATAACTTATGAACAAGACTCAACTGATTGATGTAATCGCGGACAAGGCTGACCTTTCCAAAGCACAAGCTAAACTGGCTCTGGAATCCACCCTGGCTGCTATTACTGAGTCTCTGAAAGAAGGTGATGCAGTACAATTGGTTGGCTTCGGTACTTTCAAAGTAAACCATCGTAGCGAGCGCACTGGCCGCAACCCGCAGACTGGCAAAGAAATCAAAATCGCAGCAGCCAACGTGCCTGCGTTCGTTTCTGGCAAAGCACTGAAAGACGCTGTTAAATAAGACCGCGCCTCGGTGAAAAGTTTAAACAGGGGGGCGATGATGCCCCTTTTGTTTACTCGTCGGGCGTTCATGGCCGCCGGCATTGCCCTCGGTCTGAGCGCCTGCAGTTTCCATTCCGATATCCCCAGCTTTACCGCCAGCGGCTTCGTGGCCGATCAGGGCGTGATACGCCTGTGGCGTAAAGACGATGAGCAACACCGCCCACAGGTGCTGGTCAGCGTCTATAGCCCTTACCGAGGGCCGGGCACCATCACCACGCTGTACACCTATCAGGGCGACGTGCTGCGCCAAATCAAACGCAACGACGCTGACGGCGATCGAGATTCCATTCAGCTGCGCTTTGCCGACGACGGCACGGTGAGCTTTATGCAGCGCCAGTTGGCGACGCGCCGCGAACCGCTGACCAGCGATGAAATCGCCCTGTACCAATATCAGGCGCGGCGTATCCTCGAAGTGAGCAATGCGCTGCGCGCCGGCAAGGTCAAATTGCTGCAGGGGCGTTGGATGCAGGGCCAGGTGCAAACCTGCGACGGCCAGCGCTTAAAACCTGGGCTGGATGCCGCCGCCATCGTCTGGATCGAGAAGCGCGCTCGCAGCAGCAGCCGGCCGGTGAGCGTCGCCTGGCTGGAAGCGCCGGAAGGCAGCGAGCTGCTGCTGGTGGCTAACGACGACTTCTGCAGCTGGGAACCGAAAGAAGACCAGCTATAAAAAAGGCCCCGCGCTGCGGAGCCTCTTGTCATGACCGTGAAAGGTCAAATCATTTGCCGCGCGCGATCGCGCGATAACCGATATCTTTGCGGCAGAAGCTGCCCGGCCAGTGGATGCCTTCCGCCAGCTGATAGGCGCGTTGCTGCGCCTGCGCCACGGTGTCGCCCAATGCGGTGACGCACAGCACGCGACCGCCGCTGGTGACGACGTCATCGCCCTGCAGGCGCGTACCGGCGTGGAAGACTTTACCCTCGGCGCTTTCCTGTTGCGGCAGCCCCTGGATAACCTCGCCGTTGCGGTAGTCACCCGGATAACCGCCGGCCGCCAGCACCACGCCGAGCGCAGGACGCTCGTCCCAGTCGGAGGTTTTCTCGTTCAGGCGGCCTTCGGCGCCCGCCAGGCACAGCTCCACCAGATCGGAACGCAGGCGCAGCATGATCGGTTGGGTTTCCGGATCGCCAAAACGACAGTTGAATTCGATCACCTTCGGCTGACCGTCGGCGGAGATCATCAGGCCGGCGTACAGGAAGCCGACGTAGGTGTTGCCTTCCGCCGCCATGCCACGCACCGTCGGCCAGATCACCTGATCCATGGCGCGCTGGTGGATTTCGTCGGTCACTACCGGTGCCGGAGAATAGGCGCCCATACCGCCGGTGTTCGGGCCGGTGTCGCCGTCGCCGACGCGCTTGTGGTCCTGGCTGGTGGCCATCGGCACCACGTTCTCGCCGTCGACCATCACGATGAAGCTGGCTTCTTCGCCGTCGAGGAACTCTTCCACGACGATGCGATGGCCGGCGTCGCCGAAGGCATTGCCGGCCAACATGTCGCGCACCGCTTCTTCCGCTTCCTGCAGCGTCATCGCGACGATCACGCCCTTACCGGCCGCCAGGCCATCGGCCTTGATGACGATCGGCGCGCCTTTGCGGCGCACGTAGGCCAGCGCCGGCTCCACCTCGGTGAAGTTTTCATATTCGGCGGTCGGGATGCGGTGGCGCGCCAGGAAATCCTTGGTGAAGGCTTTGGAGCCTTCGAGCTGTGCGGCGGCCTGTGATGGGCCGAAAATTTTCAGACCGGCGGCCTGGAAGGCGTCGACCACGCCGATCACCAGCGGCGCTTCCGGCCCGACGATGGTCAGACCGATGTCATGGCTCTGGGCGAAAGCGACCAGGGCGGGGATGTCGGTGGCGGCGATCGCCACGTTTTCCAGATTGGCTTCCAGCGCGGTGCCGGCATTGCCCGGCGCAACATAGACTTTATCCGCCAGCGGAGACTGGGCGGCTTTCCAGGCCAGCGCGTGCTCGCGCCCGCCGTTGCCGATAATCAAAATGTTCATCAGGGGCTCCACGAATGGCGTGCGCCGGAGCGCACGCGGCAAAAGGAATTAATGGCGGAAGTGACGCATGTCGGTGAAGATCATCGCAATGCCGTGTTCGTTGGCGGCGGCGATCACTTCGTCGTCGCGGATCGAACCGCCCGGCTGGATCACGCAGGTGATGCCAACCGCCGCTGCGGCGTCGATGCCGTCGCGGAACGGGAAGAAGGCGTCGGAGGCCATGGCGGAGCCTTTTACTTCCAGCCCTTCGTCGCCCGCTTTGATGCCGGCGATCTTGGCGGAGTAAACGCGGCTCATCTGGCCGGCGCCTATGCCGATGGTCATATTGTCACGCGCATACACGATAGCGTTGGATTTCACGAACTTGGCCACTTTCCAGCAGAACAGCGCGTCACGCAGTTCCTGTTCGGTCGGCTGGCGCTCTGATACCACGCGCAGATCGCCGGCGGTCACCATGCCCAGATCGCGATCCTGCACCAGCAGCCCGCCGTTGACGCGTTTGAAGTCCAGCCCAGCCACGCGTTGCTGCCACTGGCCGCAGGCCAGCACGCGCACGTTCTGTTTGGCGGCCAGCAGGGAGCGCGCTTCCTGGGTGACGCTTGGCGCAATGATCACTTCCACGAACTGGCGGCTGATGATCGCCTGTGCGGTGGCGGCGTCCAGTTCGCGGTTAAAGGCGATGATGCCGCCGAAGGCGGAGGTCGGGTCGGTTTGGTAAGCACGCTCGTAGGCGGCCAGGATGTCGTCGCCGATCGCCACGCCGCAAGGGTTGGCGTGCTTGACGATCACGCAGGCCGGTTCGGCGAACTCTTTCACGCATTCCAGCGCGGCGTCGGTATCGGCGATGTTGTTATAGGACAGCGCTTTGCCTTGCAGCTGTTCGGCGGTCGCGACGGACGCTTCCTTTACCTCTTCCTCTATATAGAAGGCGGCCTGCTGGTGGCTGTTCTCACCGTAGCGCATATCCTGCTTCTTAATGTAGTTGAGGTTCAGGGTGCGCGGGAAGCGGCCGGACGGCTGCTCGGTCTCGCCGTGGTACGCCGGCACCAGCGCGCCGAAGTAGTTGGCGATCATGCTGTCGTAGGCGGCGGTGTGTTCGAAAGCTTTGATGGCGAGATCGAAACGGGTGGCATAGCGCAGCGAACCGTCGTTGTTGTCCATCTCGGTAATGATGGCGGCGTAGTCGCTGCTCTTCACTACGATGGCGACGTCTTTATGGTTCTTGGCGGCGGAGCGCACCATGGTCGGGCCGCCGATATCGATATTCTCGACCGCATCCTCCAGCGAGCAATCCGGGCGCGCCACGGTTTGGGCGAACGGGTACAGATTGACGACCACCATGTCGATAGGCTTGATGTCATGCTGATTCATGACGGCATCGTCCTGGCCGCGGCGGCCGAGAATGCCGCCGTGGACTTTAGGGTGCAGGGTTTTGACTCGTCCGTCCATCATTTCCGGGAAACCGGTGTAGTCGGAAACTTCGGTAACGGACAGACCGGCGTCTGCCAGCAGACGGGCGGTGCCGCCAGTGGAGAGCAGTTCAACGCCGCGCTGGGAAAGCGCTTCGGCGAATTCAACGATACCGGTTTTGTCAGACACGCTGAGCAGGGCCCGGCGGATTGGACGAGGTTGTTGCATGGTTTTATCCCTTGGCTTTGAGTCGCAATTAAAGAGCGTTACGTGAATGTCCACCTCGTTCTCTCTATAAAGCGCGGTTTTTTGCCTTATAAAGGGAGGGACAGGCACAAATTCAGGTAACGCCCCCATAAAAGGGGGATCGTTTCGTCGCGGGGAATTGTAGCGAAAACGTTTGCGTGGCGCTCGTAAATTTTCCGTACAAATCGCATCTGTGGATAACACTGTGTGCAAGTGGGTATAAGGCGGGGTTTTGCTGTGGAATGCAGCGAACGATCGTTTTTGCTGAAAATACCTGTTGCGGCCTGCGAGGAACTCCCTATAATGCGCCTCCATCGACACGGAACATGTGAACAACTTCACAGAGTATCCGGGGGTCGCAGAGAAAAAATCCTGAAAATTAGGGTTGACTCTGAAAGAGGAAAGCGTAATATACGCCACCTCGAGTTAGCAAGCGAAAGCGCCTAACTCACTGCTCTTTAACAATTTATCAGACAATCTGTGTGGGCACTCCACAAGACGATATCCAGCATCTTCGGATGCAAAAAAATATCAAGTCTTGAAGAGTGACTAACTGAAGTAAAATTCATGCAGTAAATCTTTGAGCATCGCTTCTCGAGTGGAAGCAAATCAAGCTTTTAATTGAAGAGTTTGATCATGGCTCAGATTGAACGCTGGCGGCAGGCTTAACACATGCAAGTCGAGCGGTAGCACAAGAGAGCTTGCTCTCTGGGTGACGAGCGGCGGACGGGTGAGTAATGTCTGGGAAACTGCCTGATGGAGGGGGATAACTACTGGAAACGGTAGCTAATACCGCATAACGTCGCAAGACCAAAGAGGGGGACCTTCGGGCCTCTTGCCATCAGATGTGCCCAGATGGGATTAGCTAGTAGGTGGGGTAATGGCTCACCTAGGCGACGATCCCTAGCTGGTCTGAGAGGATGACCAGCCACACTGGAACTGAGACACGGTCCAGACTCCTACGGGAGGCAGCAGTGGGGAATATTGCACAATGGGCGCAAGCCTGATGCAGCCATGCCGCGTGTGTGAAGAAGGCCTTCGGGTTGTAAAGCACTTTCAGCGAGGAGGAAGGTGGTGAACTTAATACGTTCATCAATTGACGTTACTCGCAGAAGAAGCACCGGCTAACTCCGTGCCAGCAGCCGCGGTAATACGGAGGGTGCAAGCGTTAATCGGAATTACTGGGCGTAAAGCGCACGCAGGCGGTTTGTTAAGTCAGATGTGAAATCCCCGGGCTCAACCTGGGAACTGCATTTGAAACTGGCAAGCTAGAGTCTCGTAGAGGGGGGTAGAATTCCAGGTGTAGCGGTGAAATGCGTAGAGATCTGGAGGAATACCGGTGGCGAAGGCGGCCCCCTGGACGAAGACTGACGCTCAGGTGCGAAAGCGTGGGGAGCAAACAGGATTAGATACCCTGGTAGTCCACGCTGTAAACGATGTCGATTTGGAGGTTGTGCCCTTGAGGCGTGGCTTCCGGAGCTAACGCGTTAAATCGACCGCCTGGGGAGTACGGCCGCAAGGTTAAAACTCAAATGAATTGACGGGGGCCCGCACAAGCGGTGGAGCATGTGGTTTAATTCGATGCAACGCGAAGAACCTTACCTACTCTTGACATCCAGAGAACTTAGCAGAGATGCTTTGGTGCCTTCGGGAACTCTGAGACAGGTGCTGCATGGCTGTCGTCAGCTCGTGTTGTGAAATGTTGGGTTAAGTCCCGCAACGAGCGCAACCCTTATCCTTTGTTGCCAGCGGTTCGGCCGGGAACTCAAAGGAGACTGCCAGTGATAAACTGGAGGAAGGTGGGGATGACGTCAAGTCATCATGGCCCTTACGAGTAGGGCTACACACGTGCTACAATGGCATATACAAAGAGAAGCGACCTCGCGAGAGCAAGCGGACCTCATAAAGTATGTCGTAGTCCGGATTGGAGTCTGCAACTCGACTCCATGAAGTCGGAATCGCTAGTAATCGTAGATCAGAATGCTACGGTGAATACGTTCCCGGGCCTTGTACACTGGCGGGCAGTGTGGGGTCTCCCCATGCGAGAGTAGGACACTGCCAGGCATCAAACAAAGCCGAAAGCCCTGAACTGACGTTCAGGGCTTTTTGCTATGCGTAAAAAACAAAAAAGCGCAGCTACGCTGCGCTGCTTTACCCAACTTCTCTCCGACAGGCAGCCAGAGAAAAGGCCCCGAAGGGCCTTTGATTAGGGTGTGTTTGCTTTTTTCACTTATTATTCGGTTAATGCGAGCTGCCCTGAGAGATGCCCAGTCCGGTTTGCGAACGGACAAACTGGGCCCGGAAGCGTTCCCTTTCTTGCTGTCCAGCCAGCGAGCCGTCGGTTATCGAGAACAGCCAGGTGCCGACAAAGGCCACGATCATCGAGAACAGCGCCGGATATTCATACGGATAAATCGGTTTTTCATGGCCGAGGATCTGCACCCAGATCGTCGGGCCGAGGATCATCAGTATCACCGCCGTCAGCAGGCCCAGCCAGCCGCCAATCATCGCGCCACGGGTAGTCAAACGCGACCAGTACATCGACAGGATGATGATAGGGAAGTTACAGCTGGCGGCGATGGAGAACGCCAACCCGACCATAAAGGCGATGTTCTGCTTCTCGAACAAAATCCCCAGCGCAATGGCGACCAGCCCCAGCACCACGACGGTGATCTTGGAGACCTTCAGCTCATCGCGCTCGGTCGCCTTGCCGTTTTTCATCACGCTGGCGTAGAGATCGTGGGACACTGCCGAGGCGCCGGCCAGCGTCAGGCCCGCAACCACCGCCAGAATGGTGGCGAAGGCTACCGCCGAGATAAAGCCGAGGAAGAAGTTGCCACCAACGGCATTGGCCAGGTGCACCGCCGCCATGTTGGTGCCGCCCAGCAGCGCGCCGGTGGCGTCTTTGAACGCCGGATTGGCGCTGACCAGCAAGATGGCGCCGAAGCCGATGATAAAGGTCAGGATATAGAAGTAACCGATAAAGCCGGTGGCGTAGAACACGCTCTTGCGCGCTTCCTTGGCGTCGCTGACGGTGAAGAAGCGCATCAGGATGTGCGGCAGGCCGGCGGTGCCGAACATCAGCGCCAAACCGAGCGACAGCGCGGAGATCGGATCGGAGACCAGGCCGCCGGGGCTCATGATGGCGATGCCTTTCGGGTGCACCTTCACCGCTTCGGCGAACAGGGTATTGAAGTCGAAGTTAACCGACTTCATCACCATCAGCGCCATAAAGCTGGCGCCTGCCAGCAGCAGCACCGCTTTGATGATCTGCACCCAGGTGGTGGCCAACATGCCGCCGAACAGCACATACAGCACCATCAGAATGCCGACCAGGATCACCGCCACGTGGTAGTTGAGCCCGAACAGCAACTGGATCAGTTTGCCGGCGCCGACCATCTGCGCGATCAGATACAGCGCCACCACCACCAACGAGCCGCAGGCCGACAGGGTGCGGATCGGTTTCTGCTGCAGGCGGTAAGAGGCGACGTCGGCAAAGGTATAGCGGCCGAGGTTGCGCAGGCGCTCCGCGATCAGAAACAGAATGATCGGCCAGCCGATGAGGAAGCCGATGGAGTAGATCAGGCCATCATAGCCCGAGGTGTAAACCAGAGCGGAGATGCCGAGGAACGAGGCGGCGGACATGAAGTCGCCGGCGATCGCCAGGCCGTTTTGCAGGCCGGTGATACGCCCGCCTGCGGTGTAGTAGTCCTGACGGGAACGGGTGCGTTTGGACGCCCAGTAGGTGATGTACAGGGTGGCGCCGACAAACAGGATAAACATCACGATCGCCTGGATGTTCAACGGCTGACGATGCACTTCGCCGCCGATGGCGTCGGCGCGGGCCAGGCCGGGCAACAGCAGCAGCGCGGCGGCGGAGAGGGCGGAACATAAGCGTTTCATTGTTTCACCTCGCGCAGAATTTCTGCGGTGAGGCGGTCAAACTCGCCGTTGGCGCGAAACACGTAGATTCCGGTCAAGACGAAAGAGATCACGATCAGCCCGACGCCGACCGGGATCCCGCGGGTGATGGTCGATCCGACGGCGATCGGCGTGCCGAGCCACTGAGGATCGAAGGCGATCAATAGAATAAAGCCGACATACAGCGCCAGCGTAATCAGCGAAAGCAGCCAGGCGAACCGGCCGCGTTTTCTTACCAGCTCTTTAAAGCGCGGGTTTTCTTCAATCCCTTGATAAATGGTGTCATTCATCAGTGTGTCTCCAGTCGGTATTGAGAGAGTACGCCGCGCCAGGGCCGCTCAACGGCGCGTTATCCGAATGAGCGGCCTGAAGCGGCGTAAATTATGACGGTACTTTCATTGATTGTTTTTCTTCCAACAGCTTGTCGACTACGGCCGGATCCGCCAGCGTGGAGGTATCCCCCAGGTTGCTGGTGTCACCGGCGGCAATTTTGCGCAGGATACGCCGCATGATCTTGCCGGAACGCGTTTTGGGCAGCGAATCTGTCCAATGCAGCACGTCCGGCGTGGCGATCGGCCCTATCTCTTTGCGCACCCAGTTGCGCACTTCGGCATAGAGCTCCGGCGTTGGTTCTTCGCCGTGGTTCAGCGTGATATAGGCGTAGATCGCCTGGCCTTTGATGTTATGAGGAATGCCGACCACCGCCGCTTCGGCGATTTTCGGATGCGACACTAGCGCGGATTCGATCTCGGCGGTGCCCAGACGGTGGCCAGAGACATTCAGCACGTCGTCGACGCGGCCGGTGATCCAGTAATAACCGTCCTCGTCGCGGCGGGCGCCGTCGCCGCTGAAGTACATGCCTTTGAAGGTCGAGAAGTAGGTCTGCTCGAAGCGCTCATGATCACCGAACAGGGTGCGCGCCTGGCCCGGCCAGGAGTCGACGATCACCAGGTTGCCTTCGCAGGCGCCCTCCTGCGGTGTGCCGACGTTATCGACCAGCGCCGGCTGTACGCCGAAGAAAGGCCGCGTGGCGGAACCGGCCTTCAGCTCAGTGGCGCCCGGCAGCGGAGTAATCATGAAGCCGCCGGTTTCGGTTTGCCACCAGGTGTCGACGATCGGGCATTTCGCGTTGCCTATCTTGTTGTAGTACCACTCCCAGGCTTCCGGGTTGATCGGTTCGCCGACCGAGCCCATGATGCGCAACGAATCGCGCCGGGTGCCCTCGATCGCCTTGTCGCCTTCGGCCATCAGGGCGCGAATGGCGGTTGGCGCGGTATACAGAATGTTGACCTGATGCTTGTCGATCACCTGCGACAGGCGGTTGACGCCCGGGTAGTTAGGCACGCCTTCGAACATCAGGGTGATGGCGCCGCAGGCCAGCGGGCCATACAACAGATAGCTGTGACCGGTGACCCAACCCACGTCGGCGGTGCACCAGTAAACGTCGCCATCGTGATAGTCGAAGACATACTTGAAGGTCATCGCGGCGTACACCAGGTAGCCGCCGGTGGTGTGCAGCACGCCCTTCGGCTTGCCGGTCGAGCCGGAGGTGTACAGGATAAATAGCGGATCTTCGGCGCTCACTTCTTCTGGCGGGCAGTCGGCGGAAACGTCCTGAGTCAGCTCATGCCACCACAGATCTCGCCCTTCCTGCCAATACCCCGGTTTACCGGTGCGTTTGAACACCACCACGTTCGCCACGCTGACCACGCCGGGATTTTTCAGCGCGTCGTCGACGTTCTTTTTCAGCGGCACGGCGCGGCCGGCGCGCAGGCCTTCATCGGCGGTGATCACCAGTTTGGCGTTGGAATCGATAATGCGTCCGGCGACCGCTTCCGGCGAGAAGCCGCCGAAGATCACCGAATGGACGGCGCCGATGCGCGCGCAGGCCAGCATGGCGACCGCCGCCTCCGGCACCATCGGCATATAGATAGCCACCACGTCCCCTTTTTTCACGCCGAGCTTTTTCAGCACGTTGGCGAACTGGCAGACATCATGATGCAACTGTTTGTAAGTCACTTTCTTGGATTGGGTCGGATCATCGCCTTCCCAGATGATGGCGGTTTGGTCGCCGCGCTCGGCCAGATGGCGGTCCAGACAGTTGGCCGACAGGTTCAACGTGCCGTCTTCAAACCAACGAATGCTGACGTGGCCCGGATCGAACGAAGTGTTTTTAACTTTGGTATAGGGTTTGATCCAGTCCAGGATTTTGCCATGCTCACCCCAGAAAGCCTCTGGGTCTTGAACCGACTGTTGATAATACTGTTGGTATTGTGCCGGATTAATCAGGGCGCGTTCTGCAATTGCAGAAGGAATAGCGTGTTTATGCAGTTGGCTCATAGCTTTTCTCCTTGAAGTTGTTAATGATATGTCAACTGAAGGTTAAGTATAGTTTGCTACGATTCTTTGTTTCTTTTTTGCGCGGCAGATCACGCAACAAAGATATTGATTTGTAATAGTTCTGTCGCATTTGCAGGGCGTATCTATCTCTTTGGCGTTTAAATCATCATAAACCCGCGTTTTTAGCCAAAAATACTTATCTAAAGAACAAAAAAGAATAAACAACGCCGAGACTATTTGCCTCGTGCTTAATAGCGTGGGGAAGTATTGGCATTATTCCGCGCTATAAATCTTTTTGGATTATTTTTCGCTATTAATATTCGAAGTTGGTATTAACGCGATATAACGATAGACGGCACATCCTGAAATAACGTTTTATTAACCTTTAATTCCTGATGAAAAGTCGGGTGATACCCGAGGGTATTCACTCTGCGGCATCGCTCGATTTTTAAGCTAAATATAAAGTGGCGCTGCATTTATGAGGGAAAGTGTCACTCGGTAAATTCTCATTTAATTGACTTTTGAGTAACAAAATATAAACATTTGTCGTGGACTAAATATGCAGAATGGACGAAAAATAACGCATTTTAATGGCGTTCAAAAAAACGTCGTCGGCACGGTTATGTACTTCATTATATGAAAAATTATGTTTTTAATAACAAGCAATTATGCCATTTGAAATAGTAACGCGAAATTTTTGTGATTCGATTCAGCGCTCAACCCTGACAAATCAAGGCTTGCAGAGCATGCCGCCCGGATGATACAGATTTATACTGCGTCGCACCCAGGGCAGGTGAACGCTTCCACTGAATTAACATAAGCCTGTAATAAATGATTAAGTATTCTTTTCGCTGTGTTGCGACTTTGTACGGCGGAAAGAGTCTTTGAGGACTTTTTGGGTATGAAAAGTGTAAAAATTAGCCTGGCTTGGCAAATCCTGATCGCGTTGGTACTGGGTATTATTGTTGGCGCGGTATTGCACAACCAGACCGAATCTCGTGAGTGGCTGGTAAGCAATATTCTCAGCCCGGCGGGTGATATCTTTATTCGTTTGATCAAGATGATTGTAGTGCCGATCGTTATTTCCACGCTGATCGTCGGCATTGCCGGCGTGGGCGATGCGAAAAAGCTGGGCCGCATCGGATTGAAAACCATTATTTACTTCGAAGTGATCACCACCGTTGCCATCGTGGTGGGGCTGACGTTAGCCAACGTATTCCAACCCGGCCACGGCATCGATATGTCGACGCTGACCACGGTGGACATTTCGCAGTATGAGAAAACCACCGAACAGGTGCAAAGCGGTTCGCACAGCCTGGTGGCGACCATTCTGTCGTTGATCCCGTCGAACGTCTTCTCGTCGATGGCCAAGGGCGACATGCTGCCGATTATCTTCTTCTCGGTGCTGTTCGGTCTGGGCTTGTCGTCGTTGCCGAAAGAGACCAAAGAGCCGTTGCTGAAGGTGTTCAAGGCGGTGTCCGAGAGCATGTTCAAAGTCACCCACATGATCATGCGCTATGCGCCGATCGGGGTGTTTGGCCTGATTGCGGTCACGGTAGCCAACTTCGGTTTCGCTTCGCTGCTGCCGTTGGCCAAGCTGGTGGTGCTGGTGTACTTCGCCATCGCCTTCTTCGCCCTGGTGGTGCTGGGGGCGGTCGCCCGGCTGTGCAACCTGCGCATCTGGACGCTGATCCGCATCCTGAAAGACGAACTGATCCTGGCCTATTCCACCGCCAGCTCGGAAACGGTGCTGCCGCGCATCATCGAAAAGATGGAGGCTTACGGCGCGCCCAAGTCGATCACCAGCTTCGTGGTGCCGACCGGTTACTCCTTTAACCTGGACGGCTCGACGCTGTATCAGAGCATCGCCGCTATCTTTATCGCCCAGCTGTACGGCATCGAGCTGTCGCTGGGGCAGGAGATCGTGCTGGTGCTGACGCTGATGGTCACCTCGAAAGGGATCGCCGGCGTGCCGGGCGTTTCGTTCGTGGTGTTGCTGGCCACGCTGGGCAGCGTCGGCATTCCGTTGGAAGGCCTGGCGTTCATCGCCGGCGTGGACCGTATCCTGGATATGGCACGCACCGCGCTGAACGTTGTGGGCAACGCGCTGGCGGTGCTGGTGATCGCCAAGTGGGAACACCAGTTCGATCGCAAGAAAGCGCTGGCTTACGAAACGGAGTTCCTGGCGCAAAAGGTGAAGCCGGCCAATCAGGCCTAACCACCGAGTATCGCCTACGTTAAAAACGCCCCGGGCCCCGCGCCTGGGGCGTTTTGCTTTTATGTCCTTTCAGCCTGCCACTTTCTTTTCTCTGCCCCCGCTACGTGACTTGCATCCCCGCTTAACAGAATCTAAAGTGTTACCAAATTATTGGAAATGATAATAGATGTTATTATCATTTTCATTTGATGATGTATGGAAACACGCAAAAGCGGTTGAACGGCGGAATGTCGTCCGTGCGGCGCTTTTATTCAGGCTTATCAAAGGTAGGTAACATGTCGGACACCGCTTTGGCCTCTGAATGGTTGCCGCTGGCGCCAGCGCAGCTTGATTTCTGGGAAGAATACACCTTGCACCCCGGGCAGACCTTATCCACCGTCGCGCATTGCACCGAACTGTGCGGCGCGGTAGAGGAAGAGGCGCTGTGTCGGGCGATCGCCGTCACGCTTGCCGAAACGCAGGCGTTTGCCCTGCGCTTTGGCGAACGGCGTGGCGACCATCCTCCGCCGTTACGGCACGATCCTCAGCGCATACCGTCATTGCAACGCATCGATCTGCAAGCGCATCGCGATCCCTGGCAGGCGGCGCAAAGCCTCATGCGCGAGGATATAGCGCAGCACCGGGCGCTGCACAGCGAAGCGTTAGCCGCAACCTGGCTGCTGAAGCTGGCACCGGAGCGCTACCTCTGGTACGTGCGCGCGCACCATATCTTGGTCGACGGTTTCGGCATGGCGCTTATCGAACACCGCTGCGCCGCGTTATATGCGCACTACCTCGGCCAGGGCAACGCAGGCATCCCTCTGGGCGCCTTTGGCCCCTTTCAACAGGCCGAGCTGGCCTATGCCGACTCCGAGCGCTGCGAGCGCGATCGGCGCTTTTGGCAAGCCTACCTGCCGTCGTCGCAGGCGTTGCCGACGGTGCGCAAGGGCGGCGCGGCGTACGGCGTGCGGCGTTTGAGCGCCAACCACCGGCTGCCGGCGGCGGTGTCGCAACGTTTAACGCAGCTGGCGGAGCGCAGCGGCATCAATTGGCCCGACTTGCTGGTGGCGTTGTCGGCGGTCTGGCTGTTTCAGGTGATGCCGCAGCACACCCGGCAGGGCGATACGCTGCCGATGTGGATGCCGGCGATGAATCGCCGCGGGCAGGCCGCCACCAATGTGCCTGCGCTGGCGGTCAATACCCTGCCGCTGCTGGTGTCACCGTCGCAAGCAGAGACGCTAGGGGGCTTTCTGACCGCTCTGACGCAGCAGCTGCGCGAGCTACGCGGCCACGCCGGCTACCGGCTGCGCCAACTGGCCGTCGATCGCGGAGTGGCTCCGGACTCGCGTTTCTTTATTTCCCCTTTCATTAATGTGCAACCCTTCGATGCGCCCCGTTTCACCGGCTGCAGCGGCGCCCGGCGCGTGCTGGCCGGCGGTTCGGGTGACGGTTTCAACCTGACTTATCGCGGCCGCACCGACGCCCGCGATCTGCAGGTGGATATCGATATCTATCTGGAACAGTTCCCGACGGAGGATGCGCTGAACTATGGCGAGGCACTGCAAGAATTCCTGTTGCGTGCGCTGCAACGGGATGCGTGGGAACAGCCGCTGGCGGGTCTGACGGCGCTACCCGCCTGATAAAATACGGGCGGGGGATATCCCCGCCCGAGTGGCATGGCTTCAGTTGGTCAGTAACGCCGCCACTTCACGCGCGTTCTTGCACGGCAGGAGCGAACTGCTCACCAACCGGGTGCCGAAGGCGTCATTGAGGCGCTCCGCCACCTGTTTGATATGCGGCAGTTTCAGCCCCATGGCGATAAACGCCGTCTCTTCTCCCCATTCCGGGCGCGGCGTCACGCCGATCGCCTGCCAGTAAATGGTCAGGATCTCTGCGCTGCGCGCCAAAGGCGCGTGCGGCGGCGGTGCCGCGCAGGCGTTCAACGCCGGCGCGGTTTGCTGGTGGCTCAGGTCGGCGCGGATGCGATGGCGGTCGGTTTTACCGTTGGCAGACAACGGCAGCGCCTCGGCATGGATAAAGCGCGTGGGAATATGGGTACAGGGCAGATAGCCGGTGGCGAAGGCACGGATCTCGGACAGCGGCAGCGGTTTGCCGTCGCGAGTCAGATACAGGGCGCCGAGCGCCGCCTCGTTGTTCTCTCCGCTGGGATAATCCACCACCACCATATCCTGAATCGCCGGATGACGGCGCAGCACGTCTTCGATTTCCGGCAGTGAGACGCGTACGCCGCGGATCTTCACATAGCCGTTCACTCGGGTCGCGAACATGATGTTGCCGTCCGCGCGATAGTAACCCTGATCGCCAGTGCGGAAAGCGCGTAGCGGCTGCCCATCCGGCCCTTCGAGGGTGATGAAATCATGCTGCTTCAGCTCCCCCTGTTCCAGATAGCCCAACGCCAGGTTGACCCCGGCGGTATGGATGCGGCCGACCACGCCGGCCGGGCAGTGGCTGCCGTCGTCATGACAGATGAAATAACGGTTGGCCGGCAGCGGGCGGCCGTAAGGCACGGTGCCGCTCTCCTGCGGGGCGATCGGGTGCCAGATGCTCCAGATGGTGGTTTCGGTCGGCCCGCCGAGCGAGAACAGCGCGAGATCCGGGCGCAGGGTGCGCAGGGTTTGCACCGTCGCCGGCTTGATGTAGTCGCCGCCTTGCGCCACCAGACGCAGCGAACGCAGGCTGTCGGCCGTCTTGCAGGTGAGCAGCATCTCCAGAATGGCAGGCACCGAACACCACAGGGTGACCCGATGTTTTTCCACCAGCTGATTCCAGCTGATGGCGTCTTTTTCCTGATGCGGCGCCGGCAGCACCAGCGTAGCACCGGCGCACAGCGAACCGAACAGATCGAACATCGACATGTCATGGTGCGGCGGCGTGACGGAAATGAACACGTCGTCGGCGGTGACCGCCCAGCGCTGCTGGGTCTGGTGGACGACGTTGGCGGTGGCGCGGTTGTTGAGCACCACGCATTTAGGCTTGCCGGTGGTGCCGGAGGTGTACAGGTAGTAGCTCGCGGTCAGGCTGGCGCTGCGTTCCGCCAGCGTCTGTTCATCCGCCAGCGCAGGCGCGCGATCCGTCGGCGCCAGCAGGATCGCCGGCGTGACGCCGATCGGCGTCTCCAGATCGCCGCCGTGCACCACCAGCGTTGGCCGGCAGTTCTCCAGCAGGTAGGCGGTACGTTCCGGCGGCGAGTTGATATCGATAGGCACCCAGATCACGCCCTGCAGGGCGCAGGCGAGGCTGAAGATGACCTGTTCCGGGCTGCGCGGTAGATACAGCGCCACCACATTGCCCGGCTGCACGCCGCGGCTCTGCAGGTTGGCGATCGCCGTGGCGATCCGCTGGCCCAGCTCATTATAGGTCAGCGTCTGCTCGCCGCAGATCAGCGCGTTGCCGCCGTTCTGCGCGCCAAACAGCCGCTCGGCCAGCTGCGCCAGATAAGGATAAGGCGCGTAATTCGCTTCGCTGTCGTTGTGGCGGTAATGCGCCAGATCGATGAAGTCTCGCGGCGCGATTGTCAGGTCGGCGCGTTGGCAACTGTGCAGGATGCGCTGCTGCAAGGCCGCCAGCATGGCCTCGACCTGCTCGCCGTGCAGCGCCTGTTCGGCGTAGTCCACGCACAGCTGCAGGTTCTTTTCACTGTCCAGCGTCAGGCGAATGTCGATGGCGACCTGCGGCGTTTGGGTCAGGCCGTCGTGGAAGCGCACTGGCGCCTCGGCCGGCAGCGTTTCCCAGCCCAGACAGTTGGTCAGGATCACCGGCAGCGCCGGGCCGCCCTGGCTTTGGCCGAGCAACTGTCGCGCCAGATCGACGCCGGAAAATGTCAGGTGGTCGAGCGCGCCAAGCACGTCGTCCTGCAAGGCTTGCGCACGCTGGATAAAGTCTTCGCCGTAGCGGGAATAACGCACCGCCACGAAGCTGGAGGCGTTGCCCAGCGCGCCGTCGGCGGCGGGGAACGCCACCGGTACGCCGACGCACAGCTCGCCGTCGGTGGTCCAGTGGGCCAGCGTATCGAGGATCAGCGCCGACAGTAGGCTGTTGCGCAGCAGCGCATGCGGCGATCCCAGGCGGCCGAGCCGTTTTAGCGTGTCGTGCGGCAGCGTCAGGGTGGCGCGGCGATAGCGTGATGAGGTGAGATTGGCGAGCGGGGCGCGCCACGGCAATGCCGACGGGGTGGTGACATCCTGCAGCTTGTCGCGCCAGTAGGCCGCATCGGCCTGACGCTGCGCCGCCGGGGCGGCCGGGGGCGGCAGCGCGGCGGCGGTCGGCGCCAGAGGGCGATCGTCGAACAGGCGCGCGATCACGCTGGAGATCCCCTGGCCGTCGAGGATCAAGGCATCGAAGCTGGTGAAGATCAGCGTATCGTACGGCGATCCCGTCGGATCCTGCTGTTCGGCAAGCTGGATCACGGCGATGCGCCACAGCGGCTGGCTCGGATCGTGGCGCTGGTGGGAGTAGTGCTCGCGCAGCTGTTCGAGCTGGCGCTGCGCTGCTGCGCCGTCAAGAGAGCGCAAGTCGTGGCGATCCAGGTGCAGCGCAACCTCCGGGCGCACGTGCTGCGTGCCGCGCTGCACATCGATGCAGGTGCGAAGCGCCGGGTAGTGCTGTACCAGCTCGGTCAGACGCGCTTCAAGGCGCGGCACATCCAGCTGCCGGGCGCGGTATTCGCGAAAGTCGTGCATCGCCACGCCGCCGAGCGGCCATCGATCGCTGCGGCCAAGAAGATAGGCCTGCTGCAGTGCGGTTAATGCTGTCTCCATGATACTTCCCTATAGTCGCTAACCGATTAAAACGAGTCGGGCGCCACGCGCCCGGAAACCGATCTCAGTGCTGCGGCGCCAGGGCGGCGAGCAGCGTTTTTGCATTTCGCCCCGCCTCGGGCGAACGTTGGCAAATCAGCGCCGCCAGCGCCGCCGGGGAGGGATGGGCCGCCAGATCCTGCGCCGTCAGCGCCGCCGTCAGATACTTGTTGAGCACCGTCAACAGCGCATTCACCCCGGCATCCGGCAAGGCCAACCGGTGGATATCGTCGTGGTCGCGCAAGTCGGCCTCGAGGGCCACCCGCGCCAACAGCCGATGCAGCACCTGGCGCACCGGTGCCTGCTGCGCCAGCGCGTCGGGCGTACATTGCGCCAGCAGCTGCGACAGCGGGCGATCGAATGCCCCCGCTTGCCGCGCAGCCAGGTGCAGCAGCGCCCGGTAACAGGCCAGCAGGCGCGGCAGCACGTGCTCGGGAAACGCGTCCAGCCGCACGTCCCAGTTGATCAAAATGCCGTCGTCGACGTGGGCGACCTGCGCATCCAGCGCCACCTGCGGCCCCTGAGAGATCACCCAGCCGAGACGGCCGAAGGTGTCGGCGACCCGTTCGGAAAACAGCGTCTTGCCGCGGATGCCGAAGCCGGCGGTAAACACCACCGGTGAAGGCTGCAGGCTGCCGTGCAGGCGCGACAGATCGCGCATCACACTGACGCCGGGGTAATCCGCATGCTCGATCAGCTCCGCCAGCTGCGTCATCAGGCGTTGGCAGAAGGCGTTCAGGTTTTCCGTCGGATTCAGTTCCACGCCGAGCAGCACCAGGTTAGAGAAGTCGCCGATGAGGCGCTGCGCGTCCTCCCGCTCGCTCTCGCGGTGGAACAGCGGCACGTTGAGCCGAAAGCGCGTCATGTTCCAACCCTGGCCGACGGCCAGGGCGAACAATGCGAGAAACAGCGTCGAGAGGGAGGTGTGGTGCCGTTTGGCGACGTTCTCCAGCGCGCGGCTCTCTTCTGCATTCAGCTGTACGGCCAGGCGATCGCTGCGGCAGCGGTCCGGCGTGCGCAGCAGGCGCGGCGCCGGCGGCACCTGCGCCAGGCGTTCGCGCCACCAACGTTGGCCGCGTTCGCGCCGCTGGCGCAGCGCGTCGTCGGCGTCGCGTTGCGCGAGGTGATCGAAATAGGCCGGCGGCGCGTCATGGGCAGGGGCCGGCGGGCACTGGTGATAAAACGCCGTCAGATCTTCCATCAACAGGCGAAAACTCATGGCATCGCCTGCGATCATGTCGAGATCGACATGCAGGCGGCTGCGCCCCGCCGGCAACAGGCTCAGGCTGATATCGCAGGGAACGCCCTGCTCCAGCGGCAGCAATTGAGTGCTTTTCGCCTGGCGTTTGGCGGCGAGCGCGGCCGCCAGCGTCGTTTCATCGGCGTGTCGCCAGTCGTCGAGATGCAAGGTATGTCGGGGGCCGGGAGGCGCGATCGTCTGCCGGCCATCGTCGGTAATGCGCAGGCGCAACAGCGGATGACGCAGGTACAACGCCTCGACGGCCTGGCGTAGCCGAGCGATATCCAGCTCGCCGCCGTCGAACTCCGCATACAGATGGGCGGCCATGCCGCCCAGAGGAGGAGCGGACTGTCGGCCAACCCAATAGGCGGCCTGCATCGTGGTTAAAGCTTTCATCGGGTATCCATTTTGATTCAGCCAACGAGACTGCAAGAATATATCCAAATGTTAATAGGAATGAAAATTATTATTATTTGATCCATTTGACGCGAGGGTGCTATCTATAAGGGGTTTTAGCTGTAACGGGCAGGCATGGGGTTGGGTATGAATAATTTATTCATATTATTCTTAGCATTGTAATTATTGTCTGTTATTGCAGCGCTTGTTTTACCTGCGAAAGTATAAGGTTTTCTGGCGGTTATCGTGGCCGCTCTCACACCTTTATTGATAATGATTTGCATTAGAAAATGCAAAATATTATCATTCTTAACATTATTTTACGTTTTTATACAAGCCGTCGGCCGCTCCGCCGGCGGCTTGGCCGTGGACGGGCCGCGCCCGTTCGGCCGCGCAAGGCATAGGTTTGCCGCAGGGATAAGCAACAGAAAGGTCGGGAAGGCCGCAGCGTCATAGTCTGTGTGAGTGTCGATGTAGGTTGTGTAAAAAAAATCAAATTTTGTGCACCTCTGGGATGAAAGGAGAAGACATCTATGGGCAAGCATTTTGCGGCTCAACGGCATGAAAGCGTAGGAAACGGGGAAAAGGCGGGGTTAAGAGCCATTGGGGCATTTTCCTCCGTATTTTTAGGCGTGTGTTCACTGGCGATCGGTAACGTCAACGCGGCGGAAACTAAGAGCAACGAAACCTACCAGGACGCGGAAACGCTGCTGGTCACCGGTGAGAAGATCAAACGTTCCATTTTCGACACCGGCTCCAGCGTGCAGGTGTTCGACAGCAACCGCATCGCCTCGATGCCCGACGCGGTGCAGATCCCCGATCTGCTGCGCATGACCCCCAACGTGGTGGATCTGGGCATCGGCAACGAACTGCCGACCGTGCGCGGTATCGACGGTTCCGGCCCGAACGTCGGCGCCAATGCTTTCCTCAGCGGCACCCGCCCGCGCCTCAATCTGTCGTTGGACGGCCGTTCGCTGACCTATAACGAACAGGCGTTCGGCCCGCAGTCGCTGTGGGATCTGGATCGCGTCGAAGTGTTCCTCGGCCCGCAAAGCTACATCCAGGGGCGCAACGCCATCGCCGGCGCCATCGTCATGGCCAGTAAAGACCCGACCTTCGAATGGGAAAGCGCCTTCAAGGGCGGGGCAGGCAACCAGCACTCGTCACAGTTGGCCGCCATGGCGTCCGGCCCGCTGGTGGAGGATCAGCTGGCGTTCCGCGTCAGCGTCGATCGCCAGCGCCGCCGCAGCGAGGCTGACCTGCCGGCCTATGCGCCAGTGGGTGATCCGCGTGAAGTGGAAGCCACCACCGCCCGCGCCAAGCTGCTGTTCAACCCGGCCGGCCTGCGCGATCTGACCACCAAGCTGACCTTTAACCACTTCGGCAGCACCGCGCCGCAAAACGAAAGCCTCAACCCGCAGCCGCATCCGACCAATCCGCGTCACGATCCGCGCCGCGCCGTGTTCAAAAGCAACATGAACAGCACTATCTGGGATCTGGCCTGGGAGTCCTCCGATGCGCTGACGTTTGAAAACCGCGTTATCTACACCGATTTCAACATCAACCGTCCGACCGCTTACAACATCCAATACGCCGAGATCGACGGCCAGGAAGTTCACGTGGAGCCGGTGGTGCGCTTCGGCGGCGCGGACAGCCGCCTGCACGGGCTGGCGGGGTTGCGTTATTTCCACGGCACGCAGGATGAGTTCGTCAACATTTTCGGCGGCTCGACCTTCAAGGATAAAACCGATACCCATTCGGCGTTCGCCGAGTTGACCTATGCGCTGACGCCGCAGGTGGACGTGACCGCCGCCAGCCGTCTGGAACGCGAACACCGTCGCCGCGACGGCGGCAGTCAGGCGGTGCGCATCGACTTCGATGAAACCTACACCGTGTTCCTGCCGAAACTGGACGTGGCCTGGAAACCGACGGATACCCAAACCTACGGCGCCAAGATCGCCCGCGGTTATAACGCCGGCGGCGGCGGCATCACGATCGGCACGCCGGTGGTCAGTTACACCTACGGTTCCGAGTATGTCTGGAACTACGAGCTGTACACCCGCCATCACCTGAAAGACGCCAACGTGGTGCTGACGGGTAACATCTTCTACAACGATTACAAAGATATGCAGCTGCCGTACTCGCTGGGTGAGAACTCCAGCGTGATCCGCAACGCCGACAAGGTGGAAACCTACGGGGCGGAAATCGGCGCCACCTGGCAGCCGCGCTGGGACTTCGAGCTGTTCGGCAACCTCGGCCTGCTGAAAACCGACATCAAAAAGTTCTCGGGCAGCGGCGTGGAAGGGCATGAACTGGCGCGCGCGCCGGCTTATACCGCCAACATGGGTGCCAAGTATCAGTTCCTGAAAGGGTGGGAGCTGAGCAGCAACGTGGCGTTCACCGACTCCTACTATTCGCAATACGACAACGACTCGCGCGGGCGCATCGGCTCCTATTGGACGGCCAACGCCCAGCTGGCTTACACCTTCGACTACGGCCGCGCCACGCTGTATGCGAAGAACCTGTTTGACTCCGACCGCCGCGAGATGATCCGAAGCAATGACATCTACACGGCGACGCTCCAGCGCGGCCGCCTGATCGGCGCGGCGGTTGAGCTGAATTTCTAACGCTATCGCAATGACGGGGGACGAATGTCCCCCGTTTTGTGCGCTATCCCGGCATGGCCGGGCAAAGGAGATAACGCAGTGATCGGTGATTTTGACAGCATTCTGAGCGATGAAGAGGCCCAGCGGCTGGAGAGCGCGTTTCAGGCGCTGGGCGCGGAATCGGCGAACGGCGAGCGGCCGGTGAGCGAAGCCGAAGAGCGGGCATGGTTTGCCCATCTGCAGCAGGGTGACGCACGCGGGCAGCGGGCGTTGGCCTGGCGCCTGACGGGGGAAGTGGATATCGCCCGGCTGACGGCAGCACTGCAGGCGCTGGTGCGGGAGACGCCGGGCGTGGACGTGCGCTACGTTTTTGATGACGAAAACGGGCTGGTTAAACGCGCCGCCGGTTCGGCGCCGTTGCCGGTGAGCCTTCGTCAGGTGGCGGACGAACAGCACGCCATTGGCTGCCTGCTGCAGGCGCAGGCGGCACCGTTTGAACTGGAAGGCGAAGCGCCGCTGCGCGGCTTGCTGTTGCTCACGCCGGACGGCGAGGTGATTTTGGGCGCAGTATTGCATGACATCCTGGCGGAAGCGCTGCCGTGGCGCCATCTGCCGCCGATGCTGTCCGCCCGTTATAACGGGGACCCAGTGCCTCTGCCTTTCGCCGCTGAGCCGGTCGAGCTGCCGGAAAGCCCGGAGCCGCAGCTGCCTTGGCTGCGCCAGGCGGTCTCGCTACAGGATTACCGCAGCCCGGCGCAGCGTGCTGAAGCCTTGCCGCCGGTGGGTTCGCGCGTGGTCACTCGCATTGCGCGCACGTTGCTGCCCGCCAACAATACGCCGCGAGCATTGCTGGCGGCGGTGGCGGGGCGGTTTGCCGAGTTCGTCGCCGCACAGGCCGGCGGCCAAACGGTGCAGCTGTGCGTGCCGGTAGCCGAAACGGCGGAATTCGTCGGTCTGGAACTGGGCCTGACGGCGGCGCCGCTGATGCGTCTGACCGTGCAGCATGGCGAGCACGACGTCGGGCAGCGGCTGCTGGCGCAGACCGTGGCTGAACAGCCGGACCCGCAGCGGGCACAGCTGCTGGTGGCCTGGCGCGACGATCTGGCTGCAGAGTGGCGGCTGGAAGGCGTTCACGCCGAGCGCCTGCTGCTGCCGCCGCTGCATACGCCGTTTGAACTGGCGCTGCTGCTGGGCTTGCCGGAAGCGGAGGCGCTGACGCTGGAGCTGGTTACCGATCCGCGTTTGTCCCCACATGCCGCGCCTTTCCTGCTGGAACAGTTCAGCGCCTTCCTGGCCGGGCAGCAAATTGCCGTCGCATTGCCGGCGGCTGAGGCCGCCTCCCCGGCGATTACCGCGCCGGCGGCGAACGGCGACGCGGACGAAAGCGTTGCGCCGCTGATTTTGCAGGAGTTCCGTGAGGCGCTGGTGGCGCCGGAAATGACCCTGGATGAAGACTTCTTCGATCGTGGCGGTCATTCGCTGGTCGCCACCCGGGTGATCGGCCGCTTGCTGAGCCTGCATCAGATCGAAATCAACATTAACGACCTGTTCAGCCATCCGACGGCGCGTGGGCTGGCGGGGTACGCCAAACGCCTTAACGTCGCACAGCCGAATGCCGCGGTGGTGACCGCCGACGATCATGATCGGGCGCAGGCGCCGCTGTCGTTGGCGCAGGAATCGCTGTGGAAGGTGTATGAAGCCTTTGGCCATGACGAGATCTTCAACCTGCCGTTCTCGTTGCGCTTCTTCGATGCAGTGGATGAAACGGCGCTGCGTCAGGCGTTTATCGACGTCATGACTCGCCATACCGTGCTGCGTTCACGCTTTGTTGAGCAGCAGGGCGAGGTGGTGCAGGTGGTGGTGCCGGCTGCCGAACTCGCGGACTACTCGTGGTTCCGCTTCTCTCACGAGACGCCGGCGGGCAGCGCCGCCGCCCTGTTGGCCGATGCCGGCCAGCACCGATTCGATCTGGCCGCCGAGCTGCCGCTGCGCGTCACGATGCTGCGCGATGCGGACAACGGCCAGCAGCTGCTGTCGCTGCTGTTCCACCATGTGGTGCTGGATGAATGGTCGCTCAACCTGATGATGGACGAGCTGGGCGTCGCTTACCGCCATCGCGTCGCCGGCCAGGCGCCGCAGTGGCGCGGGCAGCCGCCGCAGTTCCACACCTTCGCCCGGCAGCAGCGAGCCTCCGGGGTGCAGCAGCAGCATCTGGACTACTGGCTCGACGCGCTGCGCGGCGCGCCGGTCGGCCAGCCGATCTTCCGGCAAGAACCCTCTACCCATCCGGCGGTGCCGGCGCCGGCGGACGTCAACGGCGGCTGGCTGGAGTTCGAGGTCGATCCGGCCGTGGCGGAGGGCCTGTATCAGCTCGCTCGCCGCAACAACGCTTCGCTGTTCAACGTGGTGTATGCCGGTATTACCTCGGCGCTGCGCCTGCTCGGCGGCCCGGCGGATCTGCTGGTGGGCACCTCGACCTCCGGCCGTAACGACGCCGAGTTCTTCGATACCGTCGGCTACTTCACCACCGTGGTGGTGCACCGCGTGCGCTTCGACGAAGGGCTGACGGTGGCCGGCTTGGTCAGCCAGGTGAAAAACACCATCAACGGCTCGCTGCCGTACACCGATATTCCGATCGATCTGGTGGAGGAAGGGCTGTTCGGCGTGGACGCCGACCGCAAGAACCATATGTTCGAAGTGTTTATCCAGATCCACAGCCGCATCAAGCTGAATGGCGAGTTCCGGCTGCAGGACGGCAGTGCGATCGCCTACCGGCAGGTGGAGCCGGAGAAAGCAGAATCGCTGCTCGGCCTGCAGTTTGAGGTGATGGAAGACGATCTGGCCGGGAAGAAATCCCTGCGGGTGATGATGACCTACCGTCAGGATCACTACAGCAAGGAACAGGCTGATTTGATCGCCGATGGCGTTCAGCACGTCTTTACCCAGTTTGCGCAGCACATCGCTGGCGATATCGCTCTGGCGGCGCTGCCGCCCGGGCCGCAGGCATGACGTTGTTTCACTCTAACCGAAAGCATGATTTTCAAGGAGATAAAAGGATGTCTGGAACCCTAGCAACCCCGCGCGCGTTACTGTCGCTGCTGGTGGCGGCCTCTCTGGTGGTCGCCGGCGCCGCGCAGGCGAACGATGTCGGCATCAAACCGCAGGACATCAAGCGCGAGGCGCTGTCGTCGACGGTGGTGGAGATGGCCTACAGCACCTCGCAACAGGCGCTGTTCGTCAGCGCGCCGGACTGGAAGGAAGAGGCGCGCTCCCGCGTGCTGCGGCTGGATCCCAACACCCTGGCGATCAAGGCGGAGATCCCGCTGCAGGTGAAAGGCTTCGGCGTGGCGCTGAACGATGCGGGCAATCGCTTGTACCTGACGCAGGCCTTCAACGGTGAAGTCGGGGTGGTAGACACCACCACCAACCACGCGCTGGGCAGCATCAAGCTGCTGGACAAAGCGGTGCTGGAGCAGGCTTACAAGCAGGCGGGCATCAGCGGCAAGCGCCTGGATTTCCTGCTGGCGGAGCTGAAGAAATTCAAAATCACCGAGGACTACCTGTACCGCCTCCGCGAGCTCAAGTATGACGCGCAAAGCGGCCGTCTGTTCCTGCCGGGCCTGGGCTTCGGCGTCGACAGCGTGCTGTACGTGGTCGATACCAAAGCCGGCAAGCTGGAGAAAGTGATCCCGGGCTTCGGCTACAACGCGGTGGGCATCACGCTGGATGAGAAGGGCCGCAGGGTATTCGTTTCCAACATGCAGGGGCAGGTGATCACCCTGAACGCCGACACGCTGGCCATCACCGCCACGCACGAAGTGCAGGCCGATCAGCTGCTGAATCTGGTGTATGACCCGGCGAGCAATCGCCTGCTGGGCGTCGATCAGGGCATCGATCGCGACGACTACCGCAACCATCATCTGGGGCACGACTACGTGAAGCGCAGCAGCGGTCACCGGGTGTTTGCGCTGGATGCGGACAGCGGCAAGGTGCTGGCCAGCGAGCTGACGGATGAGGTGCCGATCGGCCTGCTGCTCGATGAGCGCAGCCAGCGGCTGTATGTCGCCAATCGCAAAGGCGTGCGCGTGGATCACGGTGCCGGCACGCTGACGGTGTTCGACGCCAAGACGCTCAAGCGCCTGCAAACCGTAGACCTGCCGCCGCACCCTAACAGCCTGGCGTTGGATCCGAAAGGCGACGCGCTGTTCGTGACGGTGAAAAACGACGGCGCTTCCACCAAGGCCGGCAAGCCGGAAAGCGTGGTGCGCATTCAGCTGCATACCAAATAACGCAATGGAAAGATAAAAAAAGGGGCGCCGCGGCGCCCCTTTGTCGTTGGGTCATGTCATCAGAAGTGGGTGTTGATGCTCATGTAGTAGGTACGGCCCGGTTCGTTGTAGGTGGCCGCGCCCGCGCCGGCGATGTTGACCGCGCCGGTAATCGGGTCGCCCACGTTCTGCGCGTTACCGGCGCGGAACTGGCGTTTATCGAACAGGTTGTCGATACCGGCGGTGACGCTGACGTTTTTGGTCAGGTCATAGGTCGCGCTGGCGCCGACGACGGCATAAGGGCTGACCTCGCGGGTTTCGCCGCCGGTGGCCGGTTTACCCTGGTAGTTGTACTTCTTCGGCTTCTGACGGCCGTACCAGGTCAGGGTGGACTGCATCGACAGATCCTGCGTGGCCTGCCAGCTGAGAGTCGAGTTGACGGTGAACTTCGGGATCACCGACAGGTAATCGCCGGTGGTCTTGTTCTTGTTCTCGATCATGTAGGTGGCGTTGTTGCTCCAGGTGACGGTCTCGCTGACCGGCACGTTCAGCGAGCCTTCCAGCCCTTGTACGACCGCTTTCGGTACGTTCTCCCACTGATAAACCGCCGTGCCGGTGCTGCTGGTGGCGATGCGCGAGTTACCCGCTTCAATCTTGTTGTGGTAATCGTTGCGGAAGTAGGTTACGCCGGCCAGCCAGCCTTCGTTATGGAACTCCAGCCCGATCTCTTTGTTGACGCTGGTTTCCGCCTTCAGATCGTCGTTGCCCAGCAGGTAGCAGCCGTTTCTGACATCGCTGCCCGCACACCCCTGGCCTTTGCTGTACAGTAGGTAGTTGCCGTTGGTCTGGTACAGGGTCGGTGCCTTATAGGAACGCGCGATGCCCATTTTCAGCGTGAAGTAGTCGCCCAGTTCCTGCGACAGGTTCAGCGCCGGGCTCCAGTTGTTGCCGGATTCTGAATGCAGATCGTAGCGCAGGCCCGGCGTCAGCATGGTGGTGTCGGTCAGCTCGATATTGTCTTCGGCGAACAGCGAGAAGATATGCGCGGAAGCGTAAGGGCTGCGCGTGCCGTTGCCCATGCCGGGAATGGTGCCGCCCATCAGCGTTTGGCTGGTGGAGGTACCGTCTTTCATCCGCTGTTGGGTCCACTCGGTACCCAGCGTGGCGGTCTGTGAAACGCCCAGCTCAAACGGCACGCTGACTTCGCTGTGCGCCAGGAAGTCGTCCAGCTTGGTGGTGCCGAACCCGGTATTTTTGGTGTCGAAGATGCCTTCGGTGCCGCCGGCCAGTCCTTCGTTCAGACGGGTGTTGCGGGTGCGCTCGAACTGCACGTAGTTGTTGGTGCTCACGCCGTTGTCCCAGGCACCGCGATGGGTCAGGCCGAAGGTTTCACGGTAGATGCGGTTGGTCTCTTTGCCGTAGTTGCTCTGCACCAGGGCATTGGTGTTGGTGTTCTGGGTATCGCCGGAATACAGGTTGCCCTGACGGCCATAGGCATACTCGAACTCCAATGACTGCAGATGGGCGAAGTCCCAGTGCAGCAAGGCGTCGATGTTTTTATCGACCACCCCTTCGCGCCCGGCGGGCAGGCTGCTGGCGTAGGCGCCTACGCGTTCGGATTTATGTGATTCGTTAATGTCCCAGGCGTCGGCCTGCGTTTTGCTGTAGCCGCCGAACAGGCGGAAGCTCAGGGAATCGCTCAGCGGGCCGGACAGGCTGAAGTCGGTGCGCTTGGTGGCGCCCTCCTGCTTGTGCTGCGGCACGTTGAAGTAGCCGTTCAGCGAGCCGTGCAGCGCATCGCCGGCCTTCTTGGTGATGATGTTGACCACGCCGCCCGCCGCGCCGTTGCCGTAGCGCGCCGCGGCCGGGCCGCGCAGCACTTCGATGCGTTCAATCATTTCCGGCGGTACCCAGGCGGTATCACCGCGCGAGTCGCGCTCGCCGCGCCAGCCCTGGCGCACCGAGTTGCGGCTGGAGGCCGGTTTGCCGTCGATCAGCACCAGGGTGTTTTCCGGGCCCATGCCGCGGATATCGATCTGGCGGTTGTTGCCGCGCTGGCCGCTGGTGGAGTTGCCGGTCAGGTTAACCCCGGGCATGGTGCGGATAAGTTCGCTGATGTCGCGCGCCGGCGGGCGTTTCTTGATCTCGTCGGCGGTGATGGTGGACACCCCCGGCGCCTGCAGGTTCTGCCGGGCGGCGGTGACGACGATGGTGTCTTCGCCGCGCGGTTTTTTATCCGTGGCGCCGCTGTTTTCTTCCGTGGTGGTGGTATCAGCCTGCTGTGCGGCGTTGGCGAACGCGGACGCGCCCAATCCCAAGCCGATAAGAGTGGCTAAAGAATAACGTGATAGCTTGCTTTTCATTTGAGTGTCCTACCTTGCTGCCATCCCTCGCCGAATGGAGAGAAGGGCGGTTGTAGTTTTTTGTGTAGTCGGAAATAGAAAATCGGCTGCGGCAAGGGATGCCATTGATGTATCCCCGATCCCTGTCCGTTGCGCGCAATACCAGCACGATCTCCAAGCCTTACACACTATTGCAAATGCAAATTATTATCAATAGTATTTGGCGTACAGTGCGTTCGGGCGGTGGCCGGCGATAGGGAAAAGTCGACGTTCCCGGTGCCGCCAACTACAAAATGGGTAGGCGTTGTGAATACAGAACTACAGTCAGAAAGCAGCAGATTATTGGCCAGCAGCAATGCGGGCAGTCCAGGGTGGTGGTTGACGGTGGCACGACGCGGTACGCCATGGGTAGAACCGGCGGGTAACGGCCGGTGGCGAACCACCTTTTTCTGGCGCGATCCTCAGGGATGCGAATTGACCTCCGCCTACCGTCGCGTGTGGATCAACATCAACTGCCTGACCGACCATCATCAGCCGAATCCGCCGCAAAGCCTGCAGCGTTTGGCCGGCACCGACGTGTGGTACTGGCAGACCGAGCTGAGCGGCGCCTGGCGCGGCAGCTACTGCTTTATCCCCTGCTTTGACGAGCGGCCGCCGGCGTTCAGCGGCGACGATGCGCACGCCAACATGCACAACCTGCGGCACTGGTGGCACCAGGTGTTCGCCAGCGCCACCCCCGATCTGCTCAACCCGTACCGCTCCTGGCAAAGCGCCAGCGGCCACAGCGTCTCCGGCCTGCACATGCCGGATGCGCCGCCGCAGCCGGTATGGCGTTCATTCGATGAGTATGAAATAGCCAGCGGGCGCTGCACGCCGCCGCTGCCGGCGCGTTTGCAGCGCCATACCTGGCAGAGCGAGCGTCTCGGCAACAGCCGCGACGTCTGGATTTACACCACCGGCGACAGCAAGCCGGCCGAGCGCCCGTTGGCTATCCTGCTCGACGGCCAATTCTGGGCGAAGCAGATGCCGGTCTGGGAGCCGCTGATGCAGCTGACCCGCGAAGGGGCGTTGCCGGAAGCGGTGTATGTGCTGATCGACATCATCGATCTGCCGCACCGGTCGCGCGAACTGACCTGCAAAGACGACTTCTGGCTGGCGGTGCAGGAAGAACTGATGCCGCAGCTGGCCGACTGGGCGCCGCACAGCGACAAACCGGCCGATACGGTGGTGGCGGGGCAAAGCTTTGGCGGCCTGGCCTCCCTGTATGCCGGGCTGCGCTGGCCGCAGCGCTTCGGTGCGGTGATCACCCAGTCCGGTTCCTACTGGTGGCCGCGGCGCGACATGCTGCAGCTGCCGAGCATTCCCGACGACGCCTGCTGGCTGATGCAGCAGGTAGAACGTCACGGCCTGGGCAACCACGGCGCGCTGAAGGTCTTTATGGAAGCCGGTTCGCAGGAAAAGCTGGTGCATCGGGTCAGCGGCGAAATGGCGGCACGCCTGAGCGACGCCGGCCATCGGGTGCACTACCGGGTGGTGGAAGGCGGGCATGACGCGCTGTGCTGGCGCAGCGGCCTGACCGACGGGCTGCAGGCGGTATGGGCTTCCGCTTTCGCCACAGCTTATCCGGCATCGGCGACGGCAACGGCACGAGGAACACATGATGGAAAGCCTGAATCCGTTCGATGATCTACAGCAGCGCAGCCTGGTGCTGCGCAACGTACAACAACAATACAGTTTGTGGCCGGATTTCCGCGCCATTCCGTCCGAGTGGACGATCGTCTTCGGCCCGGCGGCGCGCACCGAGTGCGCCGAATGGCTGGAACAGCATTGGCAAGACATTCTGCCGGTCGCAGCACGCGAGGCGTGACCGGCGCCAGGTAATCACGGGAGCAATAAGCAGTGTCACACACCCCTAACTCTCTCAGCGGCCCGGCGCTTGCGGGCGAATGGCCGCTGGTCGCGGCGCAACCCGGCATTTGGGTCGCCGATCAAATTTCCCCGCATCGCAATGCTTACGCGGTGGCGCACGCCATCGAACTCAACGGCCCTGTCGCCGTGGAACCTTTGCTGCAGGCCATTACTCAGGGCCTGGGCGAGGTGGACATGCTGCGCCTGCGTTTTGCGGAACGCGACGGCGTGCCGGTGCAATGGCTGGATGACACGCTGGCGATACACGCGCCGGAACTTGTCGATCTGACGATGTCGCCGGACCCCGAAGCCGCCGCGCGCGCGCTGATGGATATCGATCTGGCGAGCGATCTGCGCGCCGGCAGCGGCGCGCCGCTGTATCGTCATGTGGTGATGCGCCTGGCGGATGACCGCTGGTTCTGGTATCAGCGCTATCACCATCTGCTGGTGGACGGTTTCAGCTTCACCGCCATCGCGCGCCGCGTGGCGGCGATTTATAGCCACCTTTGCCGCGGCGACGCGCTGGAACCGACGCCTTTCACGGCGTTCAGCGACGTGGTGGCGGAATACCAGGCTTACCGGGAGGCCCCGGCCTGGCAGCGCGACGCCGATTTCTGGCTCGAAAAAGCACGGCAGCTGCCGCCACCGGCCACGCTCTGCCCGCAGCCGCTGGCCGGGCAAACGCCCACGCCGCGCATCCACCGGCTGGAACAGCGCTGCGATCCGCAGGCCTTCGCCGAACTGGTGCAGTGCGGCGCGCAGCAGAAGCTGAACGCCGCCGATATGGCGGTGGCGCTGGTGGCGCTGTGGGTGTCGCGTCTGAGCGGTCAACCGAGCTTCAGCGCCGGTTTTATCTTCATGCGCCGTACCGGATCGGCCGCCCTGTGCGCCGCCGGCCCGGTGATCAACGTGCTGCCGATGGAGATGCACCTCGAGCCGCAGGCCACGCTCTATGAGGCCGCCACCCGCATCAGCCGCGAGCTGAAAACGGTGCGCCGCCATCAGCGCTACGATGCCGAACAGGTACAGCGCGATCTGGGGCGCATCGGCGACGGCGAACCGCTGTACGGTACGGTCTTCAACTTCAAAATGTTCGATTACCAGCTGGATTTCGCCGGTATCGAAGGCATTACCCACGATCTGGCCTCCGGGCCGGTGCGCGATCTGGAGATTGCGCTGTTTATCGACGAACACCATCAGCTGAAGGTTGAACTGCTGGCTAACGCCGAGCGTTACAGCCGTCAGGAACTGCTGGCGCATCTGCAGCGGTTGCCGCTGCTGCTGGCGCAGTTCGCCGCGCAGGCAACGTTGCCGATCGGCGAAGCCGATATGCTGACCGCCGACGATCACGCGCTGCTGGCGCGGGTCAACGACACGGCGCACCCGGTGCCGGCGACCACGCTGAGCCAGCTGCTGGCGCAGCAGGCGAAAACCACGCCGGACGCACCGGCGCTGGCGGATGCGCATTTCAGCTTCACCTACCGCGAAACGCGCGAGCAGGTCACGGCGCTGGCGCGCCAACTGGTGGCGCAGGGCGTGCGACCGGGCGACATCGTGGCGGTGGCACTGCCGCGTTCGGTGTTCCTGTCGCTGGCGTTGATGGCGATCGTGGAAGCGGGCGCCGCCTATCTGCCGCTGGACACCGGTTATCCGGACGAGCGGCTGGCGATGATGCTGGAAGACGCCGCGCCGCGGCTGGTCATCACCAACCCGGCGCAGCAGGCGCGTTTCGCCGACAAGGGCGAAATCTTGCTGTATGACGCGCCGCTGGCGGCCAATCACGCCGCCGGGGTGGCGATCGCGGGCCCGACGCCGGACCATGCGGCCTATATCATCTTTACCTCCGGCTCCACCGGGCGTCCGAAAGGCGTGCTGGTCGGCCATCAGGCGATCGTCAACCGTTTACTGTGGATGCAGCACCAGTACCCGCTGGGGGCGGACGACGCGGTGCTGCAGAAAACGCCATGCAGTTTCGACGTCTCGGTGTGGGAATTCTTCTGGCCGCTGATGGTCGGCGCCCGGCTGGTGATGGCGCCGCCGGAGGCGCACCGCGACCCGCAGCAGCTGCAACAGCTGATCGCACACCATCGCATTACCACGCTGCACTTCGTGCCGTCGATGCTGGCGGCCTTCGTCGCTGCCCTGGACGACGACGCGGCGGTGGCGAGCTGCGCCGCGCTGCGCCAGGTGTTCTGCAGCGGCGAAGCGCTGCCGGCGGAGCTGTGCCGCCTGTGGCAAAGCCGCACGGCGGTGCCGTTGCACAACCTCTACGGCCCGACCGAGGCGGCGGTGGACGTGACCTGGCATCCGGCCTACGGCGACGCGCTGGCGAAGGTGACCGGCGCCAACGTGCCGATCGGCCTGCCGGTATGGAACACCGGGTTGCGCATTCTGGACGCGCGCCTGCGGCCGGTGCCGCCGGGCGTGGCGGGCGATCTGTATCTGACCGGCGTGCAGCTGGCGCACGGCTACCTTGGCCGGCCGGATCTGACCGCCAGCCGCTTTGTCGCCGATCCGTTCGGCGAGGGCGGACGGATGTACCGCACCGGCGACGTGGCGCGCTGGCTGCCGGACGGCGCGGTGGAATATTTGGGCCGCAGCGACGATCAGCTGAAGATCCGCGGGCAGCGTATCGAGCTGAGTGAAATCGACCACGCCTTGCTGTCGCTGCCGGGCGTGCGCCAGGCGGTGACGCACGCGCTGGTGTTGCAGGGTACGCCGGTGGACGCCGGCGGCGATGCGCGCCAGCTGGTGGGTTATCTGGTGATGCAACCCGGCGCGAGCTGGGATGCGGAAGTTTTGCGTGCGGCGCTGGCCGACCGCCTGCCGCCGCACATGGTGCCGGTGGCGTTGGTGGAAATGCAGGATTTGCCGCTGAGCGCCAACGGCAAGCTGGATCGCAAGGCGTTGCCGCAGCCGCAGGGCGGTGAACGCAAGGCAGGACGGCCGCCGCAGGCCGGGTTGGAAAGCGAGATCGCGGCGGTATTCGCCCGTTTGCTGCAGCGCGAGCAGGTGTTCGCCGACGACGATTTCTTCGCGCTCGGCGGCCATTCGCTGCTGGCGATGCGCCTGGCGGCGGAGCTGCGCCGCGATCTGGGCAAGGCGGTGTCCGTCGGCCAGGTGATGGTGGCGTCGCGCGTTGAGCAACTGGCCGCCTTGCTGGCGGAAGATCGCACGCAGGAAGAGGCCGATCGCAGTGGCTTCGACAGCGTGTTGCCGCTGCGCGTCACCGAGGGGCCGACGCTGTTCTGTCTGCATCCGGCATCCGGCTTCTCCTGGCAGTTCAGCGTATTGCCGCGCTATCTCGACCAACACTGGTCGCTGGTCGGCATCCAGTCGCCGCGGCCGGATGGCCCGCTGGCGCTGAGCGAAGACATGGATCAGGTAGTGGATGCCCACTTGCAGACGGTGTTGCAGGTGCAGCCGCACGGGCCGTACCACTTCATCGGTTATTCGCTTGGCGGCACGCTGGCGCAGGGCATCGCCGCCCGGCTGCAGGCGCGCGGCGAGCAGGTGGCGTTCCTCGGCCTGCTGGATACCTATCCGCCGGAGACCCAAAACTGGGACGTGATGCTGGACGACAACGTGTTGAAGGAAGTGCAGCGCGAGCGCGAGCAGTTCCTGGCGGTGTCGCAGGACACGCTCGATCCGGCGCTAGGCGAGACGCGCACGGCGATGTTCGACAACATCGAAGCCAACTACGCCGATTCGGTGCGGTTGCTGTCGCGTACCCGCACCGCCCGTTTCCACGGCCAGGCGACGCTGTTCGTCGCTAAACGCACGCTGCAGGAAGGGATGGACGTGCAGCAAACCTGGTCGCAGTACGTTGATGCGCTGCAGGCGCAAGAGCTGGACTGTGCGCACGTCGATATCGTTTCGCCGGCGTCGTTCAAAGTGCTGGGGCCGCTGCTGAACCGGATCTTGCGCACGCTGTAATGACTCCCTCATCCCGCCGCCAGACACGGGGATTATCCCGCGTTTGGCGGCGTTTCTTGCGGTCGCTCACAATTGAATATCAATGAGTTTTATTATCATTATTGATTTCGTCATCTGTGCTAGCATAGCGCCCCGCAACTGCAGAATCCCCGTTTAAAGATGTGGTGAACAACCGATGAGTAGCAAACCCTCCATCCTGCTTGATTTTAGCCTGCTGAAAACCAACCGGGCTTTCCGCGCGGTGTTCTGCGCGCGCTTTATCTCCATTGTGGCGCTGGGGTTGATGGCGATCGCCATCCCGGTGCAGATCCAGGCGTTGACCGGTTCCACCCTGCAGGTCGGGCTGGCGGTGACGCTGGCCGGCGGCGGCATGTTCGCTGGGCTGCTGATGGGAGGGGTATTGGCCGATCGCTATGAGCGACGCCGGCTGATTCTGTTTGCGCGCTCCACCTGCGGCGTCGGTTTTGTCGGCCTGTGCCTCAACGCCCTGTTGCCGTCGCCTTCGCTGGCGGCCATTTATCTGCTGGCGGTGTGGGACGGCTTCTTCGGCGCGGTGGGGGTGACGGCGCTGCTGGCGGCCACGCCGGCGTTGGTGGGCCGCGAAAACATCGTGCAGGCGGGCGCCATCAGCATGCTGACGGTGCGCTTCGGCTCGATTCTTTCTCCGGCGATCGGCGGCCTGGTGATCGCCCATATGGGCATCGCCTGGAACTACGGTCTGGCGGCGTTCGGCACCCTGCTGACGTTGCTGCCGCTGCTGAGCCTGCCGCAGCTGATGCCGCCGCCGCAGCCGCGTGAACACCCGCTGCGCGCGCTGGCGGGCGGTTTCGCCTTCCTGTTCCAGAACAAGGTGATCGGCATGGTGGCGCTGATCGGCGCGCTGCTGACCATGGCCAGCGCGGTGCGCGTGCTGTACCCGGCGATGGCGGAAGGTTGGCACATCGACGCTGCCCACCTCGGTTATATGTACGCCGCCGTGCCGCTCGGCGCGGCCATCGGCGCGTTCACCAGCGGGCGCGTGGCGCACGTGGCGCGCCCCGGCTGGGTGATGCTGCTGACGGCGATCGCGGCGTTCGCCGCCATTGGCCTGTTCGGCCTGATGCCGTGGTACAGCCTGGCGTTGCTGTGTCTGGTGGCGTTCGGCTACCTGAGCGCGCTGAACTCGCTGCTGCAATACGGTCTGATCCAGAGCCTGACGCCGGACAACTTCCTCGGCCGCATCAATGGCCTGTGGACGGCGCAGAACGTGGTGGGCGATGCGCTGGGCGCGTTGCTGCTGGGGGCGATGGGCGCCTTTATGCTGCCGGCGATGAGCGCCAGCGGCTTTGGCTTCGGCGCGGCGGCGCTCGGCATCCTGCTGTTGTTCGCCATGACCGGTTTGCGTCAGGTCACGATGCACAAACCGGAGCCGCAGAACGAGCCTCAGCCGGCCAGTGAAAAGTAACTCAATGCGTTAATTCGACGCTGTGGGATCAAATAGCAATGCTTATCATCGGCATGCGTAAAACCCACAGCGTTTATGTCATGATTTCGAAATGAAAGAAGTGCTTACGTTTATTGACATAGCAAATATCGGCGAGTAATTTAGCGCGGAATTAACTCAAATGATAATCATTATTATATTGGTTATCACTTCAAATTCTTGAGGGCGAAGCGATGGATACTGCCGTGAACGACATCAATCGAAAGGAAGTGCAGGAGTGCGAAGAGCAGCGATTTGCCGCTGATTTTTCTCCGGCGTCGGGCTTCTTCTTTACTTCTCCTTTCCGCAGTCTGACCACCACCGGTTGTTTCAGCCGCATTCGCCTGCCGGCCGCAGACGGCGCCGATCTGAACGGCGAGTTCCAGCGCAGCGTACGGCAGGCGTTTGCCGAGGCCCGACAGGCCGGCATCAAAAAGCCGCTGCTGTGCGGCGCCATCCCGTTCGATACCCGGCAGCCTTCGGCGCTGTTTATTCCGCAGCAGAGCCGCTGGTTCGATCGCGCCGCCTTTATGGCCGGCGTTAGGCCGGCGGCGGACGGGCCGGAGCTGGCCGGGGTAACGGAGCTGCCGCCACAGCAGCCGTTCATGAACATGGTCAGCGACGCCGTCGACGCGATGAAGGCCGGTGAGTTGGACAAAGTGGTCTTGTCGCGCCTGCTGGAGATCGAAACACGTCAGCCGGTGGATCGCCATGCGCTGATGGCGCGCGTGATTGCCCAGAACCCACACGGTTTCCATTTCCATGTGCCGCTGGAGCAGGGCGCACTGTTGGGCGCCAGCCCCGAATTGCTGCTGCGTCAGGACGGCGGCCGTTTCTATTCCAACCCGCTGGCCGGTTCCGCCCGGCGCGAGGCCGACCCGCAGCGCGATCGCGAAGTGGGAGAGCGGCTGATGGCCTCGGCGAAAGATCGCCACGAGCATCGCATCGTCACCGAAAGCATGCGTGACGTGCTGGCCGGCCGCTGCCGCTACCTGAACGTGCCGCAAACCCCTGAATTATTGACCACCACCACGCTGTGGCATCTCTCCACGCCGATCGACGGCGAGGCGGCATCTCCCGACGAAAACGCCCTGTCGCTGGCCTGCCTGTTGCACCCGACGCCGGCGCTGTGCGGCATGCCGACGGCCCAGGCGCACGCCCTGATCGGCAAGCTGGAGCCGTTCGATCGCGGCCTGTTCGGCGGCATCGTCGGCTGGTGCGACGACGAAGGCAACGGCGAGTGGGTAGTGACTATCCGCTGCGGCACCGTTGACGGCAACCGGGTACGGCTGTTCGCCGGCGCCGGCATCGTGGAAGACTCTTCACCCGAATCTGAATGGCATGAAACAGGCACCAAACTCAGCACCATTCTGCGTGCCTTTGGTATGAATCAAGGATAACGACAAGATGAGCATTGCCTTTACCCCCTGGCCGGCGGAGTTCGCCAGCCGCTATCGCGAGCGCGGCTACTGGATTGACAAGCCGCTGACCGAGATCCTCGAACGCCAGGCCAACAACGACGCTCCGGCGATCATCGACGCCCAGAGCAGCCTGTCCTACCGCGAACTGCAGCAGCGCTCCGATCGCCTGGCGGCCGCTTTGCTGCGCCGCGGCGTGAAATCCGGCGACACCGCACTGGTGCAGCTGGGCAACGTGGCGGAGTTCTATATCGTGTTCTTCGCGCTGCTGAAAATTGGCGTGGCGCCGGTCAACGCGCTGTTCAGCCATCAGCGCAGCGAGCTGAACGCCTATGCCGAGCAGATCAAACCGGCGCTGCTGATCGCCGATCGTCAGCACGCACTGTTTGCCGACGATCAATTCCTGAGCGCCTTCCGCGATACGCATCCTTCGCTGCGGGTCGTGGCGCTGCGCAGCCAGGCCGAGGGTGAGCTGGCGCTGGCCGCCTGGCTGGACGAAGCGAGCGACGATTTCGTCGCGCAGCCTTCCGCGGCCGATCAGGTGGCGTTCTTCCAGCTTTCCGGCGGTAGCACCGGTACGCCGAAGCTGATCCCGCGCACCCACAATGACTACTACTACAGCATTCGCCGCAGCGTGGAGATCTGCCGTTTCGATGCGCAGACCCGCTATCTGTGCGCGCTGCCGGTGGCGCACAACTACCCGATGAGTTCGCCGGGCGTGCTGGGCGTGTTTTATGGCGCCGGGCTGGTGGTGTTCGCCGCCGATCCGGACGCCGGGCAATGTTTCCGCCTGATCGAACAGCACCAAATCAACGTGACGGCGCTGGTGCCGCCGGCGGTCACGCTGTGGCTGCAGGCGATCGAAGAGTGGGGCGGCAATGCCCAGCTTGCCAGCCTGAAACTGCTGCAGGTGGGCGGCGCCAAGCTGGGCGAAACGCTGGCGGCGCGCATTCAGAACGAAATCGGCTGCCAACTGCAGCAGGTGTTCGGCATGGCGGAAGGGCTGGTGAACTACACCCGACTGGACGACGACGAGCGCCACATCCTGGCGACGCAAGGGCGGCCGATGTCGCCGGACGACGAGGTATGGGTGGCGGATGACGACGGCAATCCGTTGCCGGCGGGCGAGGTCGGACGGTTGATGACGCGCGGGCCTTACACCTTCCGCGGTTACTACCAGAGCCCGGCGCACAACGCCGATGCTTTCGACGCCGACGGTTTCTATTGCTCCGGCGATCTGATCAGCATCAGCGAAGACGGTTACATCACCGTGCAGGGGCGGCAAAAAGACCAGATCAACCGCGGTGGGGAGAAGATCGCCGCCGAGGAGATCGAGAACCAGCTGCTGCGCCATCCGGACGTGATCAATGCCGCGCTGGTATCTATGCCGGACGCGCTGATGGGGGAGAAGAGCTGCGCCTATATCATCGCCAACGCGCCGCTGAAACCGGTGGTGCTGCGCCGTCACCTGCGTGAACAGGGCGTGGCGGACTTCAAACTGCCGGATCGCTTTATTCAGGTGGACAGCCTGCCGCTGACCCCGGTCGGCAAAGTGGACAAAAAACGGCTGCGCCAGCAGCTCGAAGCGCAATTACAGACTCAGGCTCAGGGAGATTAATCGATGGCCATTCCAAAACTTAATGATTACGCGCTGCCGACGGCGGACGAACTGCCGCAAAATAAAGTCACCTGGCAGGTGGAGCCGCAGCGCGCCGCGCTGTTGATCCACGATATGCAGCAGTATTTCCTCAACTTCTGGGGCGAGGACAGCGCGCTGATTAAACAGGTGGTGGAGAACATCGCCAACCTGCGCCGCTACTGCAAGCAGCAGGGTATTCCGGTGTTCTATACCGCGCAGCCGAACCAGCAGAGCGATGAAGATCGCGCGCTGTTGAACGACATGTGGGGGCCGGGCCTGAACAAGCACCCCGAGCAGCAGGCGGTGACCGCCGCGCTGGCGCCGGACGAAGACGATACGGTGCTGGTGAAATGGCGCTACAGCGCCTTCCATCGCTCGCCGCTGCAGGAGATCCTGCAGGAGTCCGGCCGCGATCAGCTGATCATCTGTGGCGTGTATGCGCACATCGGCTGCCTGACCACCGCCATCGACGCCTTCATGCGCAATATCCAGCCGTTCATGGTGGCCGATGGCCTGGCGGACTTCTCGCGCGACGAACACCTGATGGCGCTGCGTTACACCGCCGGCCGCTGCGGCCGGGTGGTGACCACCGCGTCTCTGTTGCCGGCGGCCGGTATCGCCAGCATCGATGCGCTGCGTCAGCAGATCCTGCCGCTGCTGGACGAAGACAGCGAAGACATGGGCAACGATGAAAACCTGATCGATTACGGGCTGGATTCGGTGCGCATCATGGAGCTGGCGACTCGCTGGCGCAAGATCCGCAGCGACATCGACTTTATCGCGCTGGCGCGCAACCCGACCATCGACAGCTGGTGGGCGCTGCTTTCCGAAGAGAAAGCCTGATTTTTAATAACGATAATGCGGCGGCCGTCTGGTTTGACATAAAGCGCCGCTCTTTTGAGCCATATCCAAAATAGTTGCATCTGCATCAAGGCGGCAAGAACGTGAGTCCCCAGGAGCTTACTCAGGTAAGTGACTGGGGCGAGCGAGCGCAGCCAACACCGATGTAGCTGCAAGTATGAAGGATATAAGGAGATTTTGATGAATACTTTGATTACCAAGGGAAAACGTGCGGCATTCCCGCTGATGCTGCTGTCCACGCTGCTGTTCTCCAACACCTTGCAGGCGCAAACCGCGCCGGAAGTGCTGCGCAAGCCGGTCGGCAAAGGCGCTTATGAAATGGCTTACAGCCCGAGCGAAAACGCGCTCTACCTGGCCACCTCGCAGAGCCGCAAGCTGGACAAGGGCGGCATCGTCTACCGTCTGGATCCGACCACGCTGGATGTGACCCAGATTATCCATAACGACATCAAGCCGTTTGGCGCCGCCGTCAATGCCAAGACCGGCACGCTGTTCTTCGGCAACACCGTCAATAACTCGGTAACCGCGATCGACGCCAAAACCGGCGACGTGAAAGGCCGCCTGGTGCTGGACGCGCGCCAGCGCTCCGAAACCGTTAAGCCGCTGGCGCCGCGTGAACTGGTGGCGGATGCCGACAGCGACACGCTGTACATCACCGGGCTGGGGGATTCCAGCGTGGTGTGGGTGGTGGACGGCAAGGATCTGACCCTGCGCGCTACCGTGACCGACACCGGCAAATACGGCACCGGCCTGGCGCTGGACGCCGCCGCCAAACGCCTGTATGTCACCAACGCCGACGGCGAGCTGGTGACCATCGACACCCAGAGCAACAAGGTGCTGTCGCGCAAGAAGCTGGATGAGTCTAAAGAGCACTTCTTCCTGAACATCAGCCTGGATACCGCCACTCACCGCGCTTTCATCACCGATTCCAAGCAGCCGCAGGTGCTGGTGGTGGATACCCGCAACGGCAACATCCTGAGCAAGATCGACGTGCCGGAATCGCTGGCGGTGCTGTTCAACCCGGCGCGCAATGAGGTTTACGTTACCCACCGCCAGGCGGGCGAAGTGAGCGTGATCGACGCCAAGAGCTACAAGGTGCTGAACACCATCAAGACGCCGACCCATCCGAACAGCCTGGCGCTGTCGCCGGATGGCCAAACGCTGTATGTCAGCGTCAAACAGGCTTCCAGCCGCGAGAAAGAAGCGACCGCGCCGGACGACGTGATCCGCGTAGCGCTGAAATAATCTCACCCAGATAAGCACACCTCGAACAGGCGAAGCGGCGACGCTCCGCCTGTTTTTTTTCGCCGTGCGATCTGCGGTATAAAGAGGGGATTGCCTTATTGACCCGAAGGAACGTTGGATATGCCCGTTTCACGCTCTCCGCTGTTGTTGTCTGTGATCACCCTGCTGCTGCTGGCGGCGCTGATCCACAGCGGCATTCATCCTTACGATCGCACCACCTGGCTGATGGAAGTGGCGCCGGTCTTGATTGTTTTGCCGCTGCTGTGGCTGACCCACCGCCGCTACCCGCTGACGCCGCTGCTCTACACGCTGATTTTCTTCCACGCGCTGATTCTGATTTTCGGCGGTATGTACAGCTATGCCCGCGTGCCGCTGGGGTTTGAGGTGCAGCAGTGGCTGGATCTTGATCGCAACCCGTACGACAAATTGGGGCATTTCTTTCAGGGATTGGTGCCGGCGCTGGCGGCGCGCGAGATCCTGCTGCGCGGCGGCTATGTACAGGGGCGCAAGATGCTGGGCTTCGTGGTGTGCTGCATCGCGCTGGCGATCAGCGCCCTGTATGAGCTGATCGAATGGTGGGCGGCGCTGGCGCTGGGCCAGGGCGCCGACGAGTTTCTCGGTACTCAGGGTGACCCGTGGGACACCCAGTCCGACATGTTCTGCGCGCTGCTCGGGGCGATATGCGGCCTGTTGCTGTTCGGGCGCTGGCAGGATCGGCAAATCGCTCGCTTAGGCTGATAAACCTCAAATGATCACATAGCAATAGCCCGCCGTATGGCGGGTTTTCTATGAAAAAACGTAAAGTAACCAGGTGGGGCTGAAAGGCGTCGCCTTTTCACTCTTCTTTCGCATAGAGATACACCGAAGCGCGGGAAACGCCGAGGTGCTGCGCCACGATTTCCATCGCCTTTTTAACCTCGAGCAGACCTTGCTCCCTCAGTTCCTGAATCAACCGCTTTCTCTCCGGCGTTTTCAGCGCGCGCGGCGTGGTGGCGTGGCGTGCGGCGAAGCGATCGATACGGTTGCGGATGGCCTCCGCGCCGCTGGGCTCCAGGTGTTCCGTCACCGCGCCGGCCGCCGTTTGCGTGAACTGCGCCAGCGCGCTTTGCATGCCGCGGAACAGCGTCATATCAACGTTCAAACAGAGTGCGGCGACGTAGTCGCCCTGCGCATTCTTGATGCCGATCGAGGTGCTTTTCGCCGGGCGACCGTCGGCGAACTGGTTGCCGTAGTTGGCGATCACGCTGGGAAACTCCGCCGAAGCGATGCGAGCCAGGCCAAGTTCCGTCGCCGCTTGGCCGACTTCTCGTCCGGACAGGTTGTTGTGGATCGCCAAAATGGCGTGTTCGGGATTTTGCAGATCGTGAACCACCACTTCGCAAAACGGCGCGAAGGTGGCGCTCAGCCCCTCGGCAATCACGTTTAACTGGGATAACAGCAAATTTTCCGGCACTTCAGGCATAGGGCACTCCGATCACTCTCTTGGCGGCGTTGGCTCATTTCGAACCAGATCCAGATGAAGAACATACCACAAGTGCGGCGCACGGCGGTTTTCATCTGGCGCCTGGCGACACTAAAAATGATCCTGCTCCCAATTCTGCACTTCCCGATTAGCATTTGACTGTCGCGCAGGTATATAACATCATCATTGGACTTATTTTCTAATTTTAGATTATTTGTTTTGAGTATGACAATGTTCGTGCGTTAAAAGCCGTATCGCACACACCGGGGTTTTTCAGCGCTAGCTTCAACGGCCCGCAAGGGCATGGAGAACAATAATGTCTGCAACTTCAGTCGTCGGTTCTGCACGAAAACCTTTTTACTCCACGCTGACCTTTCAGTTAGTGGTAGGGCTGGCGGCCGGTGGCGCGCTGGGAGTGCTGTGGCCGCAAATTGGCGCTCAGCTCAATCCGCTGGCGGCGGCCTTCGTCAAGCTGATCAAAATGGTGGCCGGCCTGATTGTGTTTCTCACCGTGGTGGCCGGTTTTGCGCAGGTTAAACGCGGTGCCGGCGTTGGTCGCCTGGGCATGATCTCGGTCTGTTATTTCGAAGCGGTCAGCACGTTGGCACTGCTGATCGGCCTGGTGATGGGCAATCTGTTTGAGCCGGGCAAGGGGCTGGCCTTGCATGCTGATGCCGCCACGGTGCTTAAACCGGCGGAGCCCCTGCAAGGCGTGGACTTCGTGATGAGCATTATCCCGAAAACGGTGGTTGATGCGTTGGCCAGCGGCATCATGCTGCAAATCTTGTTGGTGGCTCTGCTGTTTGGCTATGCGCTGTACGCAATGGGCGATAAAGGCAAGCCGGTGGTTGATTTGGTGAATCTGCTTACCGAAGCCACCTTCAAAGTGGTCAATATCATCCTCAAGCTGGCGCCCGTTGGCGTATTTGGCGCGGCGGCGTTCATGCTGGGCAAATACGGCATTGGCGCGCTGATGCCGGTGATGAAATTGGTGGGGCTGGTCTATCTGGGGTGTCTGTTCCTCATTGTGGTGGTGTTTTCCGTGGTGGCCTGGTTGACCCGTTTTAGCCTGTTCGGTTTCTTAAAACTCATCAGGGAAGAGCTGATCATCGCCTTTACCACCACCTCATCGGAAGCCGCCTTGCCGGGCCTGATGAAAAAACTTGAATTGGCCGGCTGTAGTAAAGCCACCGTCGGTTTTGTCGTGCCGACCGGTTACTCCTTGAATCTGGACGGCTCTTCAATCTACATGACGTTAGCGGCGCTGTTTATCGCTCAGGCCGCCGGTTTGGAGCTGAGCCTGGCGCAACAGGCCGGCCTATTGATGGTGTTTCTGCTGACCTCGAAAGGCGTAGCCGGCGTGACGGGCGGCGCTTTCGTCACGCTGTCCGCTTCGCTGTTGATGTTTCCAGAGATACCGATGGAGGGGCTGGCGCTGATTCTTGGCGTGGATCGCTTGATGGATACCATGCGTACGTTGACCAACGTGGCCGGCAACGGCGTGGCGACCATGGCGATTTCTTACTGGCAGAAAGAGCGTGTGGGTTTTCAGGTGAGGCTGCCTGAAGCTGCCGTGCGCAAACCCGTCTGAATGCCGCCCTGCGCGGTTGCCGCAGGGCTTTTCGAACCTGTGCAAGGATTAAATATGAAGCATGATGTGGTTTACAACGGATCCGGCGGCTTTCCTCCCGCCGGTCATTACTCACCCAGTTGCACGGCCAATGGGGCGGTCTATATCTCTGGCCAATTGCCGATCGCCTTTTCCGGTGAGAGTCTTGCCGGCGAACCTTTCGCGCGGCAAGTCCGCCAGGTGCTCGACAATCTGGATGCCTGCCTGGCAGGGGCCGGCGTCGGCCGCGCGCAACTGGTTCAGGTGCGCGTCTATCTGACGGATATCGATTTGTGGCCGACCTTCAATGCGCTGTATGCCGAATGGATCGGCGAGTTTCGCCCTGCGCGCGCGGTGGCCGGCGTATCGCAGCTGCATTATGGCGCCGCCGTGGAAGTGGAAGCTGTCGCGTTGGCCGCCCTTTAACCCTTACTGACAGGTAACGCTATGACCGATTTGATTTTACCCGTTTATGACGACGTGGCCGCCGCCGCCGCGCGCATCAAGGATTATGCTCACCGCACGCCGGTGCAGACTTCACGCACGGTTGACGACGATTTCGGCGCCAGCGTATTTTTCAAATGCGAGAACCTGCAGCGCATGGGCGCCTTTAAATTTCGCGGTGCGATGAATGCCTTGCTGCAGTTTTCTCCGGCGCAGCGCAAGGCCGGGGTAGTGGCCTTTTCTTCCGGCAATCATGCACAGGCGATCGCGCTGGCTGCCAGGCTGCTCGACATTCCCGCCACGATCGTTATGCCGCACGACGCGCCGGCGGCCAAAGTGGCTGCGACGCGCGGCTATGGCGGCAAAGTGGTGGAGTACAACCGTTATCATGAGGATCGCGAGCAGATCGGCCGGGATCTGGCGCAGCAACAGGGATTAACGCTGATCCCGCCTTACGATCATCCGCAGGTGATCGCCGGGCAGGGTACCGCGGCTAAAGAGCTGTTCGACGGGGTCGGCGAACTGGACGCGCTGTTCGTTTGCCTGGGCGGCGGCGGGTTGCTGGCCGGCTCTGCACTCGCCGCGCGTCGGCTGTCGCCGGGTTGCCGAGTCTATGGCGTAGAGCCTTTGGCGGGCAATGACGGGCAGCAATCATTCCGTACCGGCCGCATCGTTCACATTGAGACGCCGCAGACCCTCGCCGATGGCGCACAGACGCAGCATCTGGGCCAACATACTTTCCCGATTATCCGCCGGGACGTTGACGACGTTCTGACGGTGACCGACGATGAGCTGATTACCGCCATGCGCTTTTTCGCTGAACGGATGAAAATGGTGGTGGAGCCAACCGGCTGCCTGGGGTTCGCCGCCGCCTGCGCGCAGAAATCGATGCTGCGGGGAAAACGCGTCGGTGTGATCATCAGCGGTGGCAACGTCGACATTCGCCGCTACGGCGAGTTGCTGGCAGGTCAATAGAAACAGGCGGATGACGAGAGAGAACCATGGTGACAGACAAGACGGTATTTGAGCAGGTCGTGGCGCTGCTGAGCGCCGGAGAGGCCGCATTCCGGGTGATAGAACATCCGGCGGAGGGGCGCTGCGAAGCGGTAGCGGCATTGCGCGGCACCGAACAGGGGCAGGGCGCCAAGGCACTGGTGTGCCAAACGCGCATCGACGGAGCCAAGCATTACATTTTGGCGGTGCTGGCGGCGGACCGTCAGGCGGATCTGCAGCGGTTGGCGGCCGAGTTGGGCGGTAAAAAGGCGTCGTTGGTCAGCCCGGCGGAAATCGCGACCCTGACGGCCTGCGTGCCGGGGGCGATCCCGCCGTTCAGCTTCCACCCGCAGCTCAGGCTGGTCGCCGATCCGGAGCTGTTTGAGCGTTACGATGACATTGCGTTTAACGCCGGCGATCTGCAACGCTCCGTGGTGCTCAATGCGCAGGATTATCTGCGTATTGCGGCGCCTGAGTTTATTCATTTCGCGCGTACGGAGACGATGGCGGAGTGAGAAAAAGAGCGTCTGTTCAGACGAGTTGAACAACAACGCTGAACTGCCGTTTACCGCCGGTTCAGCGTTTTTATGCTATATCCTTTGTTCGGAACCGCTGGCTGAACGAGAGACTGAGTTTGATCACCAATCCCCTATCCCGCAAAGAATACGCAGTATGGATGTCGTTAACGATAGGGTTCAGCTTTGCGTGGTTAAATCTTTTAGAGCTCTATAACAACGACGCATTATTCTTTCAGAAATTGACGATTTCCGTCATCAATAACGTTTCGTTCGCCGATGTCATCGCCTCTTACCTGAGGCTGATTCTGTATCTTCCTTTCGGCGTGTTGGCGATCGTGCTGACGCTGCTGTTTTGCGCCCAGCGGTTATGCGATACCCGGTTCTTCGTGCTCGCCTGGCCGGTTTCTCTGGCGATCTTCCTGGCCTTTTGGTTCATCAACGTCGCTTTCCCCGGGCATCTCAATCTGGTATTAGCCGCCAAATCTTGCGTACTGGCGCTGATTGGGCTGATTCCGCCGAGCCAACGAAAGCCCGAATAATCGAACGCAGTTCGATGGAGAGTCCTGTCTCTGAAAAGCAAAAACCCAGCCATAGGCTGGGTTCTCTATATAGGGCGACCGGACTCGGACAACCGGCGCTGGCGCCGTGTTGAACAGCGCTTTAGCGCTGGCCCGCAGGGTGAGGCCTTTGGCCGAATAATCGAACGCAGTTCGATGGAGAGTCCTGTCTCTGAAAAGCAAAAACCCAGCCATAGGCTGGGTTCTCTAAATATGGTGCCCGGACTCGGAATCGAACCAAGGACACGGGGATTTTCAATCCCCTGCTCTACCGACTGAGCTATCCGGGCAACGGGCAGCATTAAACCGTATTGGCATAAAGCCGTCAACGGCTTTATGCGTGAAAGACGCTAAAATGCGTCCGGTTGCTGGCTTTTCAGGCAAAGGGCGCAAAAAATGCGCCTGTCAGAGAGAGCGCCTTGGGTTGGCTGCGCCGCCGACCCTGCAGATTCAGCTCAGCGCCCCGTTACGGCGGCATTGCGCCACCTGCAAGATGTCTTCCGCCAGCCGTTTGGCGACCGATACGTCCTGGAGCTGGCGTTTTACCAGCAGTTTGCTCAGGCAACCTTCCTGAATCAGCTCCATTTGCTGCGCCACCATATCGGCGTCGTCGGCGTCCATGTCGCGCAGCAGTTCGCGGGTCAGCTCCAGCGAAGTCAGCTTTTGCTGCTCCGCCAGTTGGTGGATCGGGTGATCCGTTTCCGGGAAGAAGCTGCAGGCGGCGATAAACAGGCAACCGGGGTAGCGGTCTTGCTGCACGTATTCCGCCAGCACGTCATAGCGCGCCAGCAGCTTTTGCTGCGGGCTCAGATTTTCGTCCAGCAGCAGCTGGCGGCGCCAGGTGTCTATCTGCTGGCCATGATAGCGCAGGCAGTCGTACAGCAGCGCTTCGCGATCCGGCCAGAACCGTTTGAGATCGCCGGGTTGAACGTCGAGTTTTTCCGCCAGCATCTCTAATGTGGCGGTCGCCAGGCCCTGTTGTTCCAACAGGCCCAGCGCGGTATCAAGGACGTGTTCACGTTGCACTTGTGCTTCCTCCCATTCACTTCCGATCTTCAGTGTCAGTTATCGCATCACTTTCTGCAAATGCGCGTTGAAGGCTTCCGCCTTCATAAAGCCGGTGACCCGCTCGGCCGCCAGCTCGCGGCCTGCCGGATCGAAGAACAGGATCGTCGGCAGCCCCAACACCTGCAGATGCTTCAGCAGCGCAGCCTGTTCTGCGCTGTTGGCGGTCACGTCCGCTTGCAGCAGCACCGCGTTGGCCAGGCTCGCCTGTACCGCCGCATCGCTGAAGGTGTATTTCTCGAACTCTTTACAGGCCACGCACCAGTCGGCGTACAGATCGAGCATCACCGGCTTGCCCCGCGCTTGTTGCAGCGCCAGATCGAGCTGTTCGACGTTGTTGATACGGGTAAAGGCCAGGTGCGGCTGAGCAGCCTGCTGCGCCTGGTCGGCGCCGAAAGCCCAATCTTGCAGCGGCCGTGCGGCGATCACCGCTGCCGCCAGCAGCAGCAGTTGCAAGGCGCGAGCCCAGCCGCGCGCGCTTCTCAGGCTCAGGGCGAAGGCCCAACCGAAGAATGCCAGGCCGAGCAGGCTCCACAAACGCATGCCCCACAGATCGCCGATCACTCGCTCCAGCAGGAACACCGGCAGCGCCAGAATGACGAAGCCGAAGGCCTCTTTCACGTACTGCATCCACGGGCCGCTGCGCGGCAGCAGGCGGTTGCCGAACAGGGTGACGATCACCAGCGGAATGCCCATCCCCAGCGCGTACAGGTACAGCGTGCCGCCGCCAGCCCACAGATTGCCGCTCTGGGCGATATACAGCAGGATGGCGCTGAGCGGCGCGGTGGTGCAGGGCGAGCAAATCAGCCCGGCCAGGGCGCCCATCAGGAATACGCCGGTCAGCGAGCCGCCGCGCTGGGTGTTGCTCCAGTTAGCCAGCCGGGTTTGCAGTGCGGAAGGCAGCTGCAGGGAATAGAGGCCGAACATCGACAGCGCCAGGGCGATGAACAGCACCGACAGGCCGATCAAGACATAAGGATGTTGCAGCGCCGCCTGGAACTGCAGCCCGGCGGCGGCCACCACCAACCCGAGCAGGGTGTAGGTGAGCGCCATGCCCTGCACGTAAACCACCGCCAGCGCCAGAATGCGGCCGCTGCTTTGCGGCCGGTCGCGGCCGAGAATGATGCCGGAGATCAGCGGGTACATCGGCAGCACGCACGGCGTGAAGGCGATACCGATGCCGATCAGCAATGCCCACAGCGGCGAGAACGGCAGGCTGGCCGGTGCGGCGGGCGCTTCAGCCGGTGCAGAGGCCGAAAGCGGTGCGGCTGCTGCGGCGCTGACCGCGTCCAACGGGATCACCCGGGTTTCCGGCGGATAGCAGAAACCGGCCTCGGCGCAGCCCTGATAGGTGACGCTGAGGCTGGCGTTGGCCGCCGCCTGTTGCAGCGGCACCTGCAGATTAAGCTGCTGCTTGAAGATGGCGACTTCGCCGAAGAACTCGTCCTTGTGGCTCAAACCTTCCGGCAGGGTAAAGGCGCCGAGCGTCGCCTGTTGCGGCACCAGTTTGATCTGCTGACGATACAGGTAATAGCCGGGGCGGATCTGCCAGTTCAGCGTCACCTGGCTGCCTTGCTGTTTGAAATCGAAAGCAAAAGCCCGATCGACGGGCACGAACTGGCTGCCGCCCGTCGGTGCGAACAGCGAGGCCTGCGCCGCCTGCGGCAGGAAGAACAGGCTGCACAGCAGCAAAATCAGTTTAATGAAGCGTTGATCCATGACAGGTAGTCTTTATCTCCGGCCATCACCGGCAATACCAGCAGCTCGGGCGTCTGGTAGGGGTGATGTTGTTTCAGGGTGTCGAGCAGGGCCTGCTGACGGCGGCGATCGCTTTTGAACAGCATCTGCACCTCGTATTCCTGTTCCAGCTTCCCTTCCCAGTAATACAGCGAGGTGGCGCCGGGCAGCAGCGTGGCGCAGGCCGCCAGCTTATCGCCCAAGACCCGCGCCGCCAGTTCCTGGGCGCTGGCTTCATCGGGTGCGGTACAGAGTATGACGACAGCTTCGCAATCAGACATCTTCAGCCCTCTCTTCGGTTCGAATGGGCACTATACCCTGAAGGCGGATTGGCTAGAAGGCGAGTTTATCGCCAGAAGGAAAACCGGGGCCGCAGCCCCGGTCGAAGCGTTACAGCATGATGCTGCCGAGCAGGAAGCCGAATACCACCGCGAAAATCACGCCCATGGTGCCGGGAATGAAGAACGGATGGTTGAACACGAAGCGGCCGATGCGCGTGGTGCCGGTATCGTCCATCTGCACCGCGGCGACCAGCGTCGGGTAGGTCGGCAGGATGAACAGGCCGGATACGGCAGCGAAGGAGGCGACGGCGGTCAGCGGCGACACGTTCAGCGCCAGCGCCATCGGCATCAGCGCCTTGGCGGTGGCGGCCTGCGAGTACAGCAGCGCCGAGCAGAAGAAGAAGATCACCGCCAGCAGCCACGGGTGCGCCTGAATGACGCTGCCTGCCGTCTCTTTGATCCAGTCGATGTTGGCCTGCACGAAGGTGTCGCCCAGCCAGGCGACGCCGAGGATACAGATACAGGCGCTCATGCCGGCCTTGAAGGTGCTGGAGTTCAGCACCATGTCGGTGTCGACGCGGCACAGCAGGGTAGTCAGCGTGGCGACGCTCAGCATGATGATCAGGATGGCGTTGGTGGTGTTCATCAGCGGCTTGGCCACCAGGCCCAGGCCCGGGCTGTTGATGATGGCGTAGGCTACCACGCACAGTACGCCCAGCAGGAACAGCAGCACCGAGGCTTTGGCGCGCGGTTTGATCTCCAGCGCGTTGTTGCCGCGCAGGGTGATCAGGCCTTCTTCCAGGCGTTTCAGGTAGACCGGATCGTTAGACAGCTTGGAGTCGAACAGCCAGGTCACCAGCAGCGACATCACCAGCACGGCGCAGAAGGTGGACGGGATCACCACCATCAGCAGGTGCAGGTAGCTGACGCCGTGGCCTTCCATCACCGAAGACATGTACACCACCGCGGCAGAGATCGGCGAGGCGGTGATGGCGATCTGGGCGGACACCACGGCGGTCGACAGCGGCCGGCAAGGCTTGATGCCCTGTTCTTTCGCCACTTCGGCGATCACCGGCAGCGCCGAGAGCGAGATGTTGCCGGTGCCGGCGAAGATGGTCAGGAAGTAGGTGACGATAGGGGCGAGAATGGTGATGTGCTTGGGGTTCTTGCGCAGCAGCTTTTCGGTCTGCTGTACCAGATAGTCCATCCCCCCGGCGACCTGCATGGCGGAGATCGCCGCGATCACCGCCATGATGATGGAAATCACGTCGAAGGGAATGCTGCCCGGCTTAACGCCGATCAGCGCCAGGACCAGAACGCCCAATCCCCCCGCGAACCCGATACCGATACCGCCCAACCTGGCCCCTAAAAAGATGGCCAGCAGAACGATAACCAATTCCAAGGCTAGCATAGTGTTTACTCCTTAAAATGAGATTTCCCGTCGTCCTTGAAACTGCATCGGTGTTGGCTGCGATCACTGACCCCAGTCACTTACTTGAGTAAGCTCCTGGGGACTTGCGCTCTTGCCGCCTTGATGCAGTCCCAATGATTTAGGGTGTAAATTGAAAATAAAACGTTAAAATTTTGTGGGCGCCGGAAAGTAAAAAGGCACGCTATCCAGAGGATTTAGCGTGCCTTTCAGGGCTACCGGGTAGGTCTGTTATTGTTCATTTTCATCCGTATAGCGTTTGGCTTTATAGGCCGGGTGCATCAGGTTCTCCACGGAGAAGATGTCATCCAGCTCGGCTTCGGTCAGCAGGCCGCGTTCCAGCACCACTTCACGCACGCTCTTGCCGGTTTCGGCGCAGATCTTCCCGACGATGTCACCGTTATGGTGGCCGATGAACGGGTTCAGATAGGTGACGATACCGATCGAGTTGAAGACGTAGTGTTCGCAGACTTCTTTATTCGCGGTGATGCCGTTAATGCATTTTTCCAGCAGGTTGTAGCACGCGTTGGTCAGGATGTGGATCGACTCGAACATCGCCTGGCCGATCACCGGCTCCATCACGTTCAACTGCAGCTGGCCCGCTTCGGCCGCCATGGTAACGCAAGTGTCGTTGCCAATCACCTTGAAACACACCTGATTGACCACTTCCGGCACCACCGGGTTCACTTTGGCCGGCATGATGGACGACCCCGCCTGCAGCTCCGGCAGGTTGATTTCGTTCAGGCCGGCGCGCGGGCCGGAGGAGAGCAGGCGCAGGTCGTTACAGATTTTGGACAGTTTCACCGCCAGGCGTTTGAGCGCGCTGTGCACCATCACGTAGGCGCCGCAGTCGGAGGTGGCTTCGATCAGGTCTTCCGCCGGCACGACCGGCAGGCCGCTGACTTCCGCCAGTTTTTGCACCGCCAGCGGCTGATAGCCTTCCGGGGTGTTGAGCGCGGTGCCGATGGCGGTGGCGCCCAGGTTCACTTCCAGCAGCAGCTCCGCGGTGCGGTGCAGGTTGCGGGTTTCTTCGTTCAGCAGCACGCTGAAGGCGTGGAATTCCTGGCCGAGAGTCATCGGCACCGCGTCCTGCAGCTGGGTGCGGCCCATCTTCAGGATGGTTTCGAACTCTTTCGCCTTGCGATCGAAGCCTTCGCGCAGTTGGTTGATGGCGTCGATCAGCTTCTGGTTGGAGGCGTACACCGCGATGCGGAACCCGGTCGGGTAGGCGTCGTTGGTGGATTGGCATTTATTGAGGTGATCGTTCGGGTTCAGGTATTGGTATTCGCCTTTTTGGTGGCCCATCAGCTCGAGGCCGATGTTCGCCAGCACTTCGTTGGTGTTCATGTTCAGCGAGGTGCCTGCGCCGCCCTGGAACACGTCCACCGGGAACTGATCCATGCATTTGCCTTTATCCAGCACCTCGTCGCAGGCCTGGATGATCACGTCGGCGATTTTGCGCGGGATGGTTTTAAGTTCTTTGTTGGCCATCGCCGCGGCCTTTTTCACCATCACCATGCCGCGAACGAACTCGGGGACATCGCTGATTTTGCTGTTGCTGATGTAGAAGTTTTCAATCGCACGCAGAGTATGAACTCCGTAGTAAGCGTCTGCGGGGACTTCACGTGTTCCTAACAGGTCTTCTTCGATACGAATGTTGTTTGACATGAGAACCTTCTCTATCTCTATGTGTTGCTGCCGAATTAATAATTTGTCAGGTCAAGGCTAAAGGGCACAGCCTAAATTAATATTGCCGAAGGCTTGGGGCGTGAAACGATTAACCAAATCGCCCGTTGCTGCCCAGATCATATGCTGGTTGGTAAGAAATGACTGAATCCAGATCACCTTATGGTGTTTAAGGATATGCCCTTTTCCGGTTCTGTGACTTCTTTCACGTTTGTGAACTTTAGCAATAAAAACCGGCTCTCGGTTGAAATGAAAGGGTGATGTCCCCATTGTAGTGGTGTCGGCCGTTTACGGCCTCTTTTTTCGCGCCGTCGCCCCGTGGCGGCCGCGCTTTACCTACCGATAGGAGAACCAGGTGCGCTGGTTACCGCTACTGCTGATATTTCTGCTGGCTTACATAGAAATATCGATCTTTATCAAAGTCGCCGCCGTGCTCGGCGTCGCTGTCACCCTGCTGCTGGTGGTGTTCAGTTCCTGCGTCGGCATTTCGCTGGTGCGCAATCAGGGTATGAAAACCTTCGTGCAGATGCAGCAAAAACTGGCGGCCGGCGAAAGCCCGGCGGCGGAAATGGTGAAAAGCGTTTCGCTGGTGTTGGCAGGCTTCCTGCTGCTGATTCCGGGCTTCTTCACCGACTTCCTCGGCCTGCTGCTGCTGCTGCCGCCGGTGCAAAAATCGTTGACGCTGAAGCTGATGCCGCATCTGTCGGTGTATCGCCCCGGCGGTTGGACGGGCGGCGACGCCGCCAACGGCAACACCTTCGACGGCGAATTCCAGCGCAAGGACGACGAACGCCCGGTGCTGGAACACCGCCCGGACGAGGAGCGCAAGCCTCACGATCGTTAACAAAACGCGGCCCAGGCCGCGTTTTTCATCTCTGTAGCCTCCGTTCGGCCAAAAATGCGAAATTTTTTTCGTTAGCCCCCTTGAAGGGGGCTGGAACGCCCCCATCTCAAATGCCACGAGGCCGGTAATAACAACCATCCGGTGTACAACCCTAAATCTGATAGAGACCTTCTTACAGGAGAGCGTTCAATGAGTATTCGTCCATTGCATGACCGCGTTATCGTCAAGCGCAAAGAAGTTGAATCAAAATCTGCTGGCGGCATCGTCCTGACTGGCTCTGCGGCGGGTAAATCCACTCGCGGTGAAGTGGTTGCAGTGGGTAAAGGGCGTGTGCTGGAAAGCGGCAACATCCAACCGCTGGATGTGAAAGTTGGCGATATCGTGATTTTCAACGACGGCTACGGCGTGAAAGCAGAGAAGATCGACAATGAAGAAGTGTTGATCATGTCCGAAAGCGACATTCTGGCAATTGTTGAAGCGTAATTGCGCTTTATCTTCTGAACTGAACGAGTTGAAGGGAAATACCAATGGCAGCTAAAGACGTAAAATTCGGCAATGACGCTCGCGTGAAAATGCTCCGCGGCGTGAATGTTCTCGCTGATGCAGTAAAAGTGACCCTGGGCCCGAAAGGCCGCAACGTAGTGCTGGATAAATCTTTCGGCGCACCAACCATCACCAAAGATGGCGTTTCCGTTGCGCGTGAAATCGAACTGGAAGACAAGTTCGAGAACATGGGCGCTCAGATGGTGAAAGAAGTGGCCTCCAAAGCGAACGACGCGGCGGGCGACGGCACCACCACTGCAACCGTACTGGCTCAATCCATCATCACCGAAGGTCTGAAAGCGGTTGCTGCAGGCATGAACCCGATGGATCTGAAGCGCGGCATCGACAAAGCGGTTGTCGCTGCGGTTGAAGAACTGAAAAAACTGTCCGTACCTTGCTCCGATTCCAAAGCTATCGCTCAGGTAGGCACCATCTCCGCCAACTCCGACGAAACCGTGGGTAAACTGATCGCGGAAGCGATGGAGAAAGTGGGCAAAGAAGGCGTTATCACCGTTGAAGAAGGCACCGGCCTGCAAGACGAGCTGGACGTGGTTGAAGGTATGCAGTTCGACCGCGGTTACCTGTCCCCATACTTCATCAACAAGCCGGAAACCGGTTCTGTTGAGCTGGAAAGCCCGTTCATCCTGCTGGCTGACAAGAAGATCTCCAACATCCGCGAAATGCTGCCGGTGCTGGAAGCCGTTGCCAAAGCAGGCAAACCGCTGCTGATCATCGCTGAAGACGTTGAAGGCGAAGCGCTGGCGACCCTGGTGGTCAACACCATGCGCGGCATCGTGAAAGTCGCCGCCGTTAAGGCGCCTGGCTTCGGCGACCGTCGTAAAGCCATGCTGCAGGACATCGCTACCCTGACTGCCGGTACCGTTATCTCTGAAGAGATCGGTCTGGAGCTGGAAAAAGCCACCCTGGAAGATCTGGGCCAGGCGAAGCGCGTTGTCATCAACAAAGACACCACCATCATCATCGATGGCGTGGGCGACGAAGCGACCATCCAGGGCCGCGTTGCTCAGATCCGTCAGCAGATCGAAGAAGCGACCTCTGACTACGATCGTGAAAAACTGCAGGAGCGCGTAGCGAAACTGGCCGGCGGCGTTGCCGTTATCAAGGTTGGCGCAGCCACTGAAGTTGAAATGAAAGAGAAGAAAGCCCGCGTTGAAGACGCCCTGCACGCGACCCGCGCCGCAGTGGAAGAAGGCGTGGTTGCAGGCGGCGGCGTAGCGCTGATCCGCGTTGCAGGCAAAATCGCCGCGCTGAAAGGCGACAACGAAGACCAGAACGTGGGTATCAAAGTTGCGCTGCGCGCAATGGAAGCCCCTCTGCGTCAGATCGTGGTCAACGCCGGTGAAGAAGCTTCCGTTATCGCCAACCAGGTGAAAGCGGGCGAAGGCAGCTACGGCTACAACGCTTACTCTGAAGAATACGGCGACATGATCGCGATGGGCATCCTGGATCCAACCAAAGTCACCCGTTCTGCTCTGCAGTACGCGGCGTCCGTGGCTGGCCTGATGATCACCACCGAATGCATGGTCACCGACCTGCCGAAGGCTGACGCACCGGATCTGGGCGCAGCAGGCGGTATGGGCGGCATGGGCGGCATGGGCGGCATGATGTAATCATCCCCCACACGCTTGTGTGCTGAGAACCCCGGTCAAGTGACCGGGGTTTTTTTTATCTTAAAAATCAATAAAAAGAATGTTTGTTTAGCGTGTTATTAGTTAACTGAATGAATTATTGCATTATTTTGTTTTTACCCTAAACCGTTGTCGTTTCGTACCGATATAGCCCCTACCGGGCGGGGAATTTTCCCCCGCCGGGGTGACTGTCAACGGAGACGACTTATGCTGAAAAATATGAAAATAGCCACCTGGCTGATGTTAATGCTGTTGCTGCTGGGCTTGATGCCCATGGGAACCGGCGCCATCGCCTTCTATTTCATGCAGCAAAACGGCAACAGCATCGGCAGGATGAGCACTTTCTCCGACGAGGAAGCGGCGCTGAACCGCAGTTGGCGTGCTTTGCTGCAAACGCAGACGCTGATCGACAACATGGCGTTCGAGCGTATGGCGCAGACCAGCAGAGCCGATATTCAGCAGGGCATTGATGAGGCGCGCGGCGAGCTGCGCGGCGCCGATGTCGCTTTCAACCTGTTCTGGGATACGCCGGGTTTGACGGTATCGCGCCCGGAGCTGGGCGAGGCGATGAAAAAGGTTTACCTGGCGCAGCAGGCGGTGCTGAAGCAAGAGTTGACGCTGCTGGCCGACACGCCTCAGGTGGCATTGATCGAGCGGCTGCACGCCATGGCGGCCGAGAAGCGTCAGGTGCGCCAACGGTTGGACAGCCAGTTTGCCGACTATATGCGGGCGACGGTCGCCGCCCACCGTCTGGCGGTGGAGGCGGCGGAACAGACTCAGAAAGTGTTCGCTCGCCTGCTGAGCGGTACCCTGGCGGCGATCCTGCTGCTGCTGGTCGCCGTACAGCGCGACTTCCGTCGGCGCCTGATCCTGCCGCTGCGCCAAATTGCTGAACACTTGCAAAAGGTTGGGCGCGGCGATCTGCGCAGCAAGATCGTGGCGCGCAGCAACGATGAGATTGGCATGTTGTTCGCCAGCCTGCAGGCGATGCAGCAGGAGCTGAGCGCCACCGTGCAGCAGGTGCGTGACGGCGTGGAGTCGATCAACCACGGCACGCATGAGATCGCCGTCGGCAACGCCGATCTCTCCAGCCGCACCGAAGAGCAGGCCAGCGCGCTGACGGAAACCGCCGCCAGCATGGAACAGATCACCGCCATGGTGCGGCAAAACGCCGATAACGCCAACCAGGCCGCCGGAATGGTCAGCCAGACCGTCGATATTGCCCGCAACGGCGAAACGATGATGGCCAGCGCGGTCGACAAAATGCGGGCGATCAACGACAGCGCGCGTCAGGTGGGGGACATCACCAGCGTGATCGATGGCATCGCCTTCCAGACCAATATCCTGGCGTTGAACGCCGCCGTGGAGGCCGCGCGCGCCGGTGAGCAGGGGCGGGGTTTTGCGGTGGTGGCCGGCGAGGTGCGCAATCTGGCGCAGCGCTGCGCGACTTCGGCCAAGGAGATCAGTGGCCTGGTCGACGGCGTGACCGGCGATATCGCCGCCGGAGTGCGGCTGGTTGAACAGGCGGGTGAAACGATGAATGCCATCGCCGGCTCGGTGAATCAGGTGATGTCGCTGATGGATAACATCTCGTACGCGTCGCAAGAGCAAAGCAAGGGCGTTGAGCAGGTCGGGGTGGCGGTGACCCAGATGGATCAGGTGACCCAGCAGAACGCCGCGCTGGTGGAGGAGGTGGCGACCACCGCCGTCGGCGTGGAGGAGCAGGCGGCGCTGTTGGCGCAGGCGGTGGCGGTATTCCAACTGGCGGAGGAGGGACCGCGTCAGGGCGAAGTGGAGGCTCAGGCATCGGCGGCCGCTGCCGGTTGGGCATAACGCCGCCGCACTGTATTTGATGATATTTTTGCCGCCCGGGGCGATTTAGCTGGTAGACTGGTTAGTTATCAGCTGTCGCTCAAGACGTTGGCCCGCTAGCGTGGCAACGGATGCTTAAGAGATGGCATCGCTTTCTGATATACCCTATGAGTTTCAAGTTGTAGCTAGGCGGCCAGCTCGTGAGTCCCCAGGCGCTTACTTGAGTAAGTAACTGGGGGGAGCGAGTGCAGTCAACAACGCTACAGCTTGAAAGGCGACGGGGATAAGATTTTGCGTAATTCTCAACATCGAATGGGGAACAAGATGCGGATTAAAGCCTTACTGGGTCTTTCGGCAGCGATGCTGCTGGCGGGTTGCAGCACCACTCATGAACTGACCGCTGCGGGTCAGCAGATCAAGTTCACCGACAGCAAGCCGGCGGCGGAATGCCAGCTGCTGGGTGAAGTGACCGGCACCCAGAGCAACTGGCTGTCCGGCAACGGCGGTGAAGGCAGCTCCATGCGCGGTGCGGCCAACGATCTGCGCAACAAGGCTGCGGAGATGGGCGGCAACGTCATTTACGGCGCCAACAGCCCAAGCCAGAATCTGCTCTCCAGCTTCGCGCCGTTGGACAGCAAAATGGTCGGCCAGGTTTACAAGTGCCCGTAAGGCGCTGAGGCCAATCGCCGCAGAGAGATAAAAAAAGAGGAATGCCACGGCATTCCTCTTTTCGTTGGGGTGTCTGACGCGCCTCACTCCTGCATCAGACGCAGGTCGATCGGCGTTTTGCTTGGTTCGCCGCCCACCTCACGCGTCAGGCGCGGCACCAGATAACCGGACACCTTGCTCAGCAGCGCCTGCATGATGGCGCGCGCTTCATCGTCGCTGACCATGAAGTGCGCCGCGCCCTGCACTTTGTCCAGCACGTGGATGTAATAGGGCAGGATGCCGGCGTCGAACAGCGCGTTGCTGAGCGCCGCCAGCGTATCGGCGTCATCGTTGACATCGCGCAGCAGCACGCTTTGATTGAGCAGCGTGACACCGGCGAGGCGCAGCTGGGCCATGGCGCTCTGCAGCTCGCGGTCAATTTCGTTGGCGTGGTTGATGTGCGTGACCATCAGCACCTGCAGGCGCGAGGCCGACAGCAGGCGGCACAGCGCCGGCGTAATGCGCGCCGGGATCACCACCGGCAAACGGGTGTGAATGCGCAGACGTTTCAGGTGCGGGATGGTCTCCAGCTCGCCGACCAGCCACTCCAGCTCGCTGTCTTTGGCCATCAGCGGATCGCCGCCGGAAAAAATGATCTCGTCCAGTTCCGGGTGTTGGCGGATATAATCCAGCGCCTGCCGCCAGTTGTTCTTATTGCCCTGGTTGTCCTGATAGGGGAAGTGGCGGCGGAAGCAGTAACGGCAGTTGACCGCACAGCCGCCCTTGACCAGCAGCAACGCGCGATTGCGGTATTTGTGCAGCAGGCCCGGCACCACGCTGCGCTGCTCATCCAGCGGATCGGTGGTGAACCCTGGGGCGTTGATGAACTCCTCTCTGGCGGTCAGCACCTGGCGCAGCAGCGGGTCGTTGGCGTCCCCGGGGCGCATGCGCGCAGCGAAGGCGCGCGGCACGCGCAGGGCAAACAGCCGACGGGCATCGCGCCCCTGCGGCAGTTCCGGGTGCGTATTCAGTGACAAAAGCTGCAGTAATTCATCAGGATCGGTAATAACATCGGCGAGTTGATGCAACCAATCTTCTCTATGCGCCGTACTTTGGGTTATAATGTGTGCCATTTTTTTGGCTAAGCTACCAGTTCAAATATTCAGAGGGCCATCATGGCGACTTATTCTAGCAACGATTTCCGTCCGGGTCTTAAAATCATGTTCGAGGGCGAACCTTACGCCGTCGAAGCCAGTGAGTTCGTTAAGCCGGGCAAAGGCCAGGCGTTCGCGCGCGTGAAAATGCGCCGTCTGCTGACCGGCACCCGCGTGGAAAAAACCTTCAAGTCTACCGATTCTTGCGAAGGCGCGGACGTGATGGACACCAACATGAACTACCTGTACAGCGACGGTGAGTTCTACCACTTCATGCACCCTGAGTCTTTCGAACAGCATCAGGTTGACGGCAAAACCGTCGGCGACGCGGCCAAATGGCTGCAGGATAACGCAGAGTGCATCATCACCCTGTGGGATGGCCGTCCAATCGCCGTTCAGCCGCCGAACTTCATCGAAGCGGAAATCACCGAGACCGATCCTGGCCTGAAAGGCGATACCGCAGGGACTGGCGGCAAGCCGGCTACCCTGAGCACCGGCGCCGTGGTTAAAGTGCCGTTGTTCGTCCAGATCGGCGAAGTGATCAAAGTTGACACTCGCTCTGGCGAATACGTCTCTCGCGTTAAGTAAGTTTCAAAACAGAGGAACCCCAGCGGTTCCTCTGCTTTATCCCTTCCCCGTTCGTTGGCAGAAAATCCGCATGTTCAAGAAAACGCTGTTGGCCGTGCTCTCCCTGTTGTTCCTTTTCTCCCTTAGCGGTTGCAATACGTTTCGCGGTTTCGGCGAAGACGTTCAGCATCTCGGCGGCGCCATCTCCCGCACGGCCAGCTGAACCCGCCTTTAAATCGATGTATTTGCGCTACAAAGCCGGTTGCGATCCCACGCCTTCCGTCAATTTTGACTACGCTTAGAAAGCCGTACTTTTTCATCAACGACAAATAAGGACTTTCTTATGCTGAAGAAAAGTATTATCGCGATCTTCTCTTTGATGATTTTGGCCTCTCTGACCGCCTGCAATACCACCCGCGGCGTGGGTGAAGACATTCAGGCCGGCGGCAAGGCCATTCAGCGCAGCGCGGAATAATCCGTTCTCATCCGGCGGCGCTTCGCCAGCGGAGGCCGCCGCACTACTTGTCCTTGCCTATCTGTTTGCGCTGTTGCTATGCTGCCGCGGTGCGGGCGAGGTTGCCCGCCGTTCATCACCTGGCTGAACGGGACGACCCGTTTACGCGTCATTTCATCGGGGACGACCCCAGTGGTAGGGAGGCCGTCTCATGGCCTGGATTATTCTGCTTGTCGCCGGTTTGCTCGAAGTGGTTTGGGCTATCGGTCTGAAATATACCCACGGTTTTACCCGATTGACGCCGAGCATCATCACCATCGCCGCGATGGTGGTCAGCATGTTGCTGTTGGCCAACGCCATGAAAACGCTGCCCGCCGGCACCGCTTATGCGGTGTGGACCGGCATCGGCGCGGTGGGCGCGGCGATCATGGGCATGGTGCTGTTGGGCGAGTCGACCAATATCGCGCGCATCATCAGTCTGTGCCTGATTGTGGTCGGCATCCTCGGTCTGAAGTTCAGCAGTCACTGATCGGCGGACTGTTGCACCCAGATCAGCGCATCGGTGGCGAAACCGTAGCCCTTGGCCGTCTGTAATAAGCTGTCGCGTGCGTTGGCGTCAAGCGTCGGGGTGCGCGACAGGATCCACAGATAGTCGCGGTTAGGGCCGCAAACCAGCGCGTAGCGGTAGTCCGGGTCCAGGGCAATCACGTTATAGCCGCCGTAGAAGGGGCCGAAGAACGACACTTTCAGCGCCGCGACCTGCGGTGAACCGATAAAGTAGGCTTTGCCTTCGCTTTCTTGCCATTGCTGTTTCTGCGGATTGAAGCCGCGATTGATGACTTTCAGCCCGCCGTCGGCGCGTGGGCTGTAGTGGGCGGTCACCTGCTGCAAACCGCGTTCAAAACGATGATCCAGACGCGCGATTTCGTACCAGGTGCCGAGATAGCGCTGGCTGTCGAAATTGTTCACGACCTTGATGTCTTTGGGCGGGGAGACGCTGCAAGCGACGGAGAGCAGGGCGGAAAGCATGACGCTAAGCTTTGACCATAAACGCATCGGTGGCTCCTGTTTACCGGGGGCGAGTAGACAGTGTAGCCGATGAGAAAAGGGCGGCCAACGGGCGTTGGCCGCCTGAGCGGTTTACAGCGTGACGACGCCGATGACGGTGACTACGCTGAGGATCGCCGCCAGACCGTAGAACACCCACTTGCCGGCCGGCACGTGGATCTTCAGATCGTGCATCGCATGGTGGATGCGGTGCAGGCCGCACCACAGCGGCAGAATGATCATCAGCAGCAGGAACAGGCGGCCGATTAGGCTCTGGCAGAACGCCAGCACGCGCTCGTAACCCAGCGCCTCACCGGGGAACAGCCCCAGCGGCAGCAGAATGCCGACCAGCAGCACGATGGCCGGCGCGACGATCGCGCCCCACATGCCGCCGGCGCCGAACAATCCCCAGAAAACCGGCTCGTCGGAGCGTTTAGGTGCTTGATTTATCATGTTTCCTCCGGATTAGATCAGGGCCACGGCCAGAATGACCACGCTGACGACGATGGTGACGGCCCACAGCCCTTTCACGATGGGGCCCGGCCCCATTTTCTCGCTGTTGACCACGATATTGGCGGCCTTCGGCGCCAGATCGAACCAGGTTTTGGTATGCAGCGCCGCCGCCAGCAGGGCGACGACGTTGATCAACAGCACCAGCGGATTCTGCAAGAAACCGACGAAGCCGGCCCAGCTCTCGGCGCCGCCCTTCAGCGCAAATACGCCGTAGAGCAGCACGATGCTGAACCACACCGCAAGCACCGAGGTGCCTTCGCGCAGCATATAGAAACGGTAGAAGCCGAGCTTTTGCCACCAGGTGGGCGTCATGGTGCGCACATAGGGCTTACGTTGAGTTGTCATGGCAATTTTTCTCCCTTATTGCGGCTTCAACATGGCGATCATGAAGTCTTTGGCGCTCTCCACCTTGCCCTGCTGGATGGCGGCGGCGGGATCGACGTGTTTCGGGCAGACTTCAGAGCAATAGCCGACGAAGGTGCAGCTCCAGACGCCGTTTTGGCCGTTGAGCTGCGGCATGCGCTGTTTCTTGCCGTGGTCGCGGTTGTCCAGGTTATAGCGGTGTGCCAGCGTGATCGCCGCCGGGCCGATAAACTCGGGGTTGAGGCCGAACTGCGGGCACGCGGCGTAGCACAGGCCGCAGTTGATACAGCCGGAGAACTGGTGGTACTTGGCCATCTGCGCCGGGGTCTGCACGTTCGGGCCATCTTCCGGTTTGCGATCGTTACCGATGATGTACGGCTTGATTGCCTCCAGGCTTTCGATGAAGTGGGTCATGTCTACCACCAGATCGCGCTCGATCGGGAAGTTGCCCAACGCTTCGACCTTCATGCCGCCGACATAGTCGCGCAGGAAGGTTTTGCACGCCAGCTTCGGCACGCGGTTGACCATCATGCCGCAGGAGCCGCAGATCGCCATGCGGCACGACCAGCGGTAGGAGAGATCCGGCGCCAGGTTATCCTTGATGTAGCCCAGCGCGTCGAGCAGCGAGGTTTGTTCATCGTAAGGCACGGCGTAAGTGACGAAATGCGGCTCGGCGTCGGTTTCCGGGTTATAGCGCATGACGTCGATCTTCAGGGTTTGCATCTCAGCCATTTGCCTGCTCCTTATTCTTTTTCTCCTGCGCTTCGGCTTCTGCGCCGTAGACGCGTTTGGCCGGCGGCAGCTTGGTGATTTTCACGTCGCTGTATTCGAGACGCGGCGCGCCCTGCGGGTTATGGAACGCCAGCGTATGTTTGAGGAAGTTGACGTCGTCGCGCTCGGTGCAGCCTTCGTCCAGGCGCTGGTGGGCGCCGCGCGACTCTTTGCGGTTAAGCGCGGAGTGCGCCATGCACTCGGCGACGTCCAGGCCGTAACCCAGCTCGATGGTGTACAGCAGATCGGTGTTGAACACGCTGGAGTTGTCGGTGATTTTGACGCGCTTGAAGCGCTCTTTCAGCTCGGCCAGCTTATCGATGGTTTTTTGCATCAGCTCCGGCGTGCGGTAGATACCGCAGCCTTCTTCCATCGACAGCCCCATTTCGTCGCGGATCTTCGCCCAGTTCTCGTTGCCTTCCTGTTTCATCAGGTTGCTCAGGCGGGTTTCGACGTCGCGGGTTTGCGCATCCAGCGCGGCGCCGTTGGCCGGTGCGGTTTCCAGCGCGCGGCGCGCCGCGTGTTCACCGGCGACGCGGCCGAACACCACCAGTTCCGCCAGCGAGTTGGAGCCGAGACGGTTGGCGCCGTGGAGGCCGACGGAGGAGCATTCGCCGACTGCGAACAGCCCCTTGATGCGGGTTTCGCAGTTTTGATCGGTTTCAATGCCGCCCATGGTGTAGTGCGCGGTAGGGCGCACCGGAATCGGATCTTTCACCGGATCGACGCCGACATAGGCTTTGGCCAGTTCGCAGATGAACGGCAGCCGCTCCAGCAGCTTTTTCTCGCCCAGGTGGCGCAGATCGAGGTAGACCACGTCGCCGCGCGGGGTGGCGATGGTGCGGCCGGCGCGCCATTCGTGCCAGAAGGCCTGGGACACCTTGTCGCGCGGGCCCAGCTCCATGTATTTGTTCTTCGGCTCGCCCAGCGGGGTTTCCGGGCCCATGCCGTAGTCTTGCAGGTAACGGTAGCCGTCCTTGTTCACCAGGATGCCGCCTTCGCCGCGGCAGCCCTCGGTCATCAGGATGCCGGAACCGGGCAGGCCGGTCGGGTGATACTGCACGAACTCCATGTCGCGCAGCGGTACGCCGTGGTGGAACGCCATGCCCATGCCGTCGCCGGTGACGATGCCGCCGTTGGTGTTGTAGCGATAGACGCGCCCGGCGCCGCCGGTGGCCATCACCACCGCGTTGGCGCGGATCTGCACGCGGGTGCCTTCCATCATGTTAAGCGCCACCAGGCCGCGCGCCTGGCCGTCATCCACCAGGATATCCAGCACGAAGTGCTCGTCGAAGCGTTGGATTTGCGGGTATTTCAGCGAAGTCTGGAACAGAGTGTGCAGCATGTGGAAGCCGGTCTTGTCGGCGGCGAACCAGGTGCGTTCGATCTTCATGCCGCCGAAGCGCCGCACGTTGACCGAACCGTCCGGTTTGCGGCTCCACGGGCAACCCCACTGTTCGAGCTGGGTCATCTCGCGCGGGCACTGATGCACGAAGTGATCGACCACGTCCTGCTCGCACAGCCAGTCGCCGCCGGCAACGGTGTCGTGGAAGTGGTAGTCGAAGGTATCGTGATCCTGAGTGACGGCGGCGGAGCCCCCCTCGGCGGCGACCGTGTGGCTGCGCATCGGGTAGACCTTAGAGATCAGCGCGATTTTCAGTTGGGGATTGGCTTCCGCTGCGGCTATTGCTGCACGTAAACCAGCGCCCCCGGCCCCAATAATGGCAAGATCGGCGTTAAAGGTTTGCACTGCATTCCTCCAATGTTCTTATTAAGAACGGCAAGTTAAATATCTATGCTTAAAATTTAGCGAACTCTTCGGGTGCTAACTAATTGAACCGATTAATGTTGCTTAAAGGTTAAGGATAGATATCTCCCACCAATAATGGGGAATTAACTATACCTAAAGTTAAGTAGTCGAAATTTGATGTGATCGATTGTTTTGTCGATTAACGCTCGACCAACAGGCTTGCCTGCCTTTTCGCGTGTTCGGCGTGCTTTACCCTTTTTAGCGCGCTTTTGCCGCCTATTTATCGGAAATTGGCGTTATCGCCGGTTGCGCATCGTGAAGAATTTGTTTGGCTGCAAGGATGCGAGTAGACTGCATCCCCTGTTTGATTTCGGAGTTAATTACCATGAGCGAAACGGCAAGCTGGCAGCCTAGTGCACCCATCGCCAATTTGTTGAAACGCGCAGCGATTCTGGCTGAGATCCGGCGTTTCTTCGCCGATCGTGGCGTGCTGGAAGTTGAGACGCCCACCATGAGCCAGGCAACGGTCACCGACGTTCACCTGTTCCCGTTCGAGACGCGTTTCGTCGGGCCGGGGGCGGCAGAGGGCCTGACGCTATACATGATGACCAGCCCGGAATATCACATGAAGCGCCTGCTGGCGGCGGGCAGCGGCCCGATCTACCAAATGGGGCGCAGCTTCCGCAATGAAGAAGCCGGGCGGCATCACAACCCGGAATTCACCATGCTGGAGTGGTACCGTCCGCACTACGACATGTACCGCCTGATGAATGAGGTGGACGATCTGCTGCAACAGGTGCTGGACTGCGAGAGCGCGGAGACCCTGTCTTATCAGCAGGCGTTCCTGCGTCATCTGGACATCGATCCGCTGTCGGCGGAGAAGGCGCAGCTGCGTGAAGCGGCGGCCAAACTCGATCTGAGCAACATCGCCGATACCGAAGAAGACCGCGATACGCTGCTGCAGCTGCTGTTCACCGTGGGCGTGGAGCCACATATCGGTCGTGAAAAGCCGGCGTTCGTTTACCACTTCCCGGCCAGCCAGGCGGCGTTGGCGGAGATCAGCACCGAGGACCACCGCGTGGCGGAGCGTTTCGAGGTGTACTTCAAGGGCATTGAGCTGGCGAACGGTTTCCGCGAGCTGACCGACGGCCGTGAACAACAGCAACGCTTCGAGCAGGACAATCGCAAACGCGCGGAGCGCGGCCTGCCGCAGCAGCCGATCGACTACAACCTGTTGGCGGCGTTGCAGCACGGCATGCCGGAATGTTCCGGCGTGGCGCTGGGCGTGGATCGTCTGGTGATGCTGGCGTTGGGCGCCGAGAGCCTGAGCGACGTGTTGGCCTTCCCGGTCGGGATCGCCTGACGTTTCAGGCGGAGAGAAAAGCAAAAAGGGTCGGCAAATGCCGGCCCTTTTTTTATCGCGAGAGTCCCTTACAGCCCTCCGGCGTCGCGCTTGGTATTCGGCGCCGGCGTGGACGGCGGCGTACGGCCGTTGTTGGTCAGCCGCGACAGCGTCTCGGTACGCACCTGGAACGGTGGGTACGGCAGCGTGATGCCGTGCTCACGGTAGCCAGCCAGGATCAGCTGGTGGATCTCGTGGCGCAGCGGCATGCGGTGGCCCATCTCGGCGGCGTAAATACGCATCTCGAAGATCTGGATGCCTTGCTGCAGGTCGACCAGGTAGACCTCCGGCGCCGGGTTATCCAGCACCAGCGAGCAGCGCTCGGCGGCGTTCATCAGGATCTTGGTCACCTCTTCACTGTTGGCTTCGCCCGGCGCCGGTACGGTCAGCACCACACGAGTCAGGTTATCCGACAGCGACCAGTTGACGAACTGCTCGGTGATGAAGGCTTTGTTCGGCACGATGATCTCTTTGCGGTCCCAGTCCGAGATGGTGGTGGCGCGGGTGTTGATCTTGGTGACGGTGCCGGTCAGGTTGCGGATCGTCACGGTATCGCCGATGCGGATCGGCTTCTCGAACAGGATGATCAGGCCGGAGATGAAGTTGGAGAAGATCTCCTGCATGCCGAAGCCCAACCCCAGACTGAGCGCGGTGACCACCCATTGCAGTTTCGACCATTCGATGCCGATCCAGGCGAAGCTGAGCACTGCGCCAAACAGCAGCAGCAGGTACTTGGTGATGGTGGTGATGGCGTAGCCGGTGCCTGGCGACAGATCGAGGTGCTGCAGCACCGCCAGCTCCAGCAGCGCCGGCAGGTTGCGCACCAGCTGCATGGTGATGATCAACACCAGAATGGCGATCAGAACCGCGCCGAGGGTGATCGGATGGGCGGTTTCCACGCCGTTCACCGTCGAGGTGACGTCCCACAGCGAGATGTTTTCCAGGAAGGCGAACGCGGAGTGGATCTCCGACCACAGCACGATCACCGACACCAGCGCGATCAGCGTCAGGATCGAACGCACCAGCCGCAGCGACTGGGCGCTGATGGTGTCCAGATCGAAGTCTGAATCGTCCGGATCGATGGATCCTTCGGTACTGTTCGGGGTATGCGAAGTTTCGTCTTCGCCGCGGGCGCGCTGGGCCAGAATGTCGGCGCGGCGCTGTTTGGCGCGATCGAACGCGATGCGCCGCCGCTGGATCAACATCCAACGGCGAATGATGTGGTAGATGACCAGCAGCAGGAACCAAATCGCCACCGAGGTTTCCAGGCGCGCCAACAGCGCCTGCGCGGTGGTGAGGTAACCGACGGTCGACGCCAGCGCCGCCAGCAGCGGCGCCGACAGCAGCAGCCCCCAAAAGGCGCTGTTGAGCATGTTGTCGCCGGAGCCGTTTTTATCCAGATACAGCGGGATGCCGGCGCGTTTCAGGCTGTGGGTGACCAGCGCCAGCGCCAGACACAGCAGGATGAAGCACAGCCGCCCCAGCGTATTGGCGAACTCGCGCTCTTTCAGGCTATCGAAGGTGATCAGCGCCATGATCAGCGGCACGATCAGCCAGATCGACATTTTGTAGTAGCGCATGGCGCGCGAGACCTGCTTCGCCGGCCAGCGGAAGTGCACGATGAACAGCCCCTGCGGGTGGGCGAAGGCGGCGCAGATCATACAGATCCACAGGATCGGCAATGTGGCGGTCACCCCTTTGCCGATCGCTTCCGCCACCGGGTAGTTCCAGGCGCTTTGCAGGCCGTAGCCGAGTGCGGCCCACAGTACCGGCAGCGGCATCGCCACCAGAATCGACCAGAACACGGTGCGCACCGTCAGGAAGAATTCATCCTGCGTCACCTTGCCGACGCGGCTGCTGGCGCGCTCGAGGAAGGCGTGATAGTGCTTGCGCGAACTGATGCTGAAAATCACCAGCAGCAGGGCGCCGAAGATCGGGATCAGCGTTTCGCGGCTGGTCACCATCATCATGAAGGCGCCGCCGAGCTGCGACAGCGTATCCAGCGACAGGACGCGCGTCAGATCGTGCGCCACGTTGAGCGGGTAAGAGAAGTTGATCGGATTGACGTCCGGCACCCAGAACAGGTAGCGGTGGGTGGCGTCGCGAATTTCGTTCAACGCTTCGATCAGCTGGGTGTTGGCCACCTTCAGCTTGGTCAGCTCGAGAATTTGGGTGTCGCAACCGGACAACAGCGAGTTCAGCAGCTCGCGCTGGGTGCGCAGCTGGGCATCGACGATGCGCTGCTCCTGGTTGGTCAGTGCGCTGCCGTCGTCGCGTTTGAACTCGCGCTGCGACAGTTTTTCCAGCTGGCTTTCAAACTGCAGGCGCTGCACGCGCAGCTGGGCCATGTCGCCGTCCAGCTGTTGCGGTTTGGGCATTTCCGGCAATGTCGCCACCTGGGCGCGCAGGGTTTCCCCCAGCGCCGACGACGAACCGAGCCACTGGGCCTGTTCGATGATGGTGCTCAGCGCCTGGCGCACCTGCAGTGTCTGCGCCGCCGCCTGCCGCTGCTGCGATGAAATCAGATCCATGCGCTGCGCCTGGTTGTTCAGCGCGGCGGACAGTTCGCGGTTGATCTGCAGCTGTTGGCTGATGCTCTTCGGCAGATCGCCGTTCTGCTCGGCCAACTGCTCGGTTTTTTCCAGCGCCAGTTCCGCTTCGCGTTGGCGCTGGGCGTTGAGGTTGTTGCGCAGCGCCTGCAGCTGAACGTCTATTTTCTCGTGGCGCTTTTTATAGACTTCGGCGCGCATGCGCGCCAGCTCCTGGCGATTGTTGGCCGACAGCTGCGCCAGCTCCAGTTCGTCTACTTTGGCCTTGCGCGCCGCGGCTTCGGTCTGCAGCAGGGCCAGGGCGGCCTGCGCGTACGGCGTGGTCGGGTTGGCGGGCTGCGCCTGCAAACGGCGCTGCACTTCGGTCAGCGCGCGGCGGGCGTCGGTCTGCTGCTGCGGCAACTGGCCGAGCGAGTCGCTGATTTCCCGGGTGCGATCCTGCTCTTGCTGCAGCAGGCGTGCCTGTTCCAGTAGCAGGCTGCTGGTTTGCAGGATCTGCTGCTCCAGATCGGCCGCCGGGAGATCGTCGCCGTTCGGCAGGATCTTGTTGCTTTCCAGCACCAGCTGCCGGCGCAACTCCTGCGTCATCTTCGGGAAATCGTCGATCACCCTCTGATACTGCTCGGAGCGAGTCTGCGACTCTTTACGCTCCGTCAGCCAGTTGAGAGCGCTTTGCAGCGCTTCGGTGGTCTCCGCCTGATTCGGCGCGTTTTTGCTGCTTTCCGCCTGCTTCAGCTCCTGTTTGAGCTGGTTCTCGGTCGGCACGGGGGCGGCCAGCGCCGGTTGCCACAGCAGGCAACCGAGCAAAAGCGTGATGATCAGGCGCACGGCGTCGATTCCTTTAGAGCGGGGTCTGTGGTGTTTCAGCGGCGGCCGGAATTTCGGCGAAGGCCTCACCCATGCGGGTGACGGTGCCGTTATGCAGCTGCGGCGCGAACTGTACGCTGCCTGCGGTAAACAGGTTGATCACCGTGGAGCCGAGCTTGAAACGGCCCATCTCGGCGCCTTTTTCCAGCGCGATGGCACCTTCTTCACCGGCGGCCGGGTAGGTCCAGCGCTTGATGATGCCTTCGCGCGGCGGCGTGACGGTGCCGGCCCAGACGGTTTCGATGCTGCCGACGATGGTGGCGCCGACCAGGATTTGCACCATCGGCCCGATGTCGGTGTCGAACACGCAGATCACGCGCTCGTTGCGCGCGAACAGGTTAGGCACGTTGGCGGCGGTGAGCGGGTTGACCGAGAACAGATCGCCCGGCACATAGATCATCTCGCGCAGCACGCCGGCGCACGGCATGTGTACGCGGTGGTAATCGCGCGGTGCCAGATAGGTGGTGGCGAACAGGCCGTTGCGGAACGGCTCGGCCAGCAGATAGTTGCCGGCCAGCAGCGCTTCCAGACTGTAATGGTGGCCTTTAGCCTGGAAGATTTGATCGTCGCGGATCGGACCGAGCTGGCTGATGGCGCCGTCGGCGGGCAGCGCCAGCCAGTTGGCGTCGGCGATGATAGGGCGCGCGCCGTCGCGCAGCGGGCGCACGAAGAAGTCGTTGAAAGTGGCGTAAGACGCCAGGTCCGGATTTTGCGCTTCCTGCATCTCCACGCGGTAGTAGCGGGCGAAGGTCTTGACCACCAGTTGGGTCAGCCAGCCAGCCTGTTTGTCCGCGCCCCAGCCCGCCAGGCGGGTCAGCGCCAGCTTAGGCAGCCAATATTGCAATTTAATCTTGATGCTATCCAGCACGTTAACCTCGTGAATCAGGGTAAAGGGCGCGCATTGTAACGAGGGCTCCGCCGTCGTCAATCCCGCCCGTTAGTGTCAGTCTGCGGCGTCCGTGAAGTTCTTGCGAACCTTCACCTGCGCCATGCTTTCCAGAATGCGGTGATAGTTGTCGAAACGCTCTTCCGCGATATCGCCTTTCTCCATCGCCTCGCGAATGGCGCAGCCGGGATCGGTATCGTGGCGGCAGTCGCGGAATTTGCAACCGCCTAAATAATCACGGAATTCGACAAAGCCGCGGGTGATTTGTTCCGGCTCCAGGTGCCACAGGCCAAACTCGCGCACCCCTGGGGAGTCGATCACATCGCCGCCGTGCTGGAAATGGTACAGCCGCGCGGCGGTGGTGGTATGTTGCCCGAGGCCCGATACGTCGGAAACCTGATTTACCAGAATTTGCTCTTCGGACGGCGGCAGCAGCGCGTTCAGCAGGCTGGACTTGCCGACCCCGGACTGACCGGCGAAGATGCTGATGCGCCCGGCCAGCGCCTGTTCGAATTCCGCCATGCCTTCCCGCGTCTGGCTGGAGACTTCCAGCACCCGGTAGCCAATCTTGCGATAGATATCCATCATGCCGTCGACCAGCTTGCGCGCTTCGGCGTCCAGCAGGTCAATCTTGTTGAGCACGATCAGCGGCTCGACTTCGAGCGTTTCGCAGGCCACCAGATAACGGTCGATGATGTTCAGCGACAGCTCGGGCAGGATCGCCGACACGATGACGATCTGATTGATATTGGCGGCGATCGGCTTCACGCCGTCGTAGAAATCCGGGCGCGTCAGCACCGAGGTGCGTTCGTGCACCGCTTCCACAATGCCTTTTACCCCTTCATGGGCGCCCAGGCCGGGGCGCCACACCACGCGATCGCCGGTCACCAGCGAACGCAGCGTGCGGCGGATGTTGCAGCGGTGCTGAGTGCCATCCGGCGCCTCAACGTCGGCGTGCATGCCGAAACGGCTGATGACGACGCCTTCCTGCGGCTCGCCCAGTTGGGAATCATCAGGTTCCGGTTTGTTGTCAGCGCGCTTCAGACGGCGCTGATGGTTCGCCTGCACGCGGCGTTGCTGGCCTTTGGACAGTTTGTTCTTACTCACTGCGCCTCACTTGAATCGGTTTTATACCTTTACGTATACGCACAGCTGCGGCGGGGGACTTTCCCCGGGCGCAGCCTTGAACCCGTCAGGGTATATGTCGCCCAGGGCGACCAAAAAGACTATGATACACGCTATTTTATATTAAATAACCGTTGTTAGCCGCCGGCTGCGGCGCGTCGCCACCGGCGGCGCCCGCCGTCTCGTCCGCGCAGCGTTTTTCTCTCGGCTTTTAGGCAGGAAACATCATGACAGGAAACGAAAATAACCTGATTTGGATCGATTTGGAGATGACCGGGCTGGATCCCGAGCGTGACCGCATTATCGAAATCGCCACGCTGGTCACCGACGCCAACCTGAACATCCTGGCGGAAGGGCCGGTGATCGCCGTGCATCAAACCGATGAGCAGCTGGCCCTGATGGACGAGTGGAACGTGCGCACCCATACCGGCAGCGGATTGGTGGAGCGAGTGAAAGCCAGCCGCCAGGACGATCGCGCTGCCGAGCTGGAAACCATCGCCTTCCTGCAGCAATGGGTGCCGGCCGGCAAATCGCCGATCTGCGGCAACAGCGTAGGCCAGGATCGCCGTTTCCTGTTCCGCTATATGCCGGAACTGGAGGCCTACTTCCATTACCGCTATCTGGATGTCAGCACGCTGAAAGAGCTGGCGCGCCGCTGGAGGCCGGAAATTCTCGGCGGCTTTAAGAAGCAGGGCACCCATCAAGCGCTGGATGACATCCGCGAATCGGTGGCCGAACTGGCTTATTACCGCGAACATTTCATTCAGCTTTAAGGCGATAGCAGCCCCTGTGGAGAGAAAACGCCGTTTTTAGCCGATTAATTCGCCAATCTGGCGCTTTAATCGGCAATTAAACAAAAATCGCGTTTTTTTGCTTTCAGGGGCTTGCGACAAAAAGGATTTCTCGTATAATGCGCACCCCGTACCGATGAAGAATTTCGTAACGTTCCACCATCGATACGCCGGGCGGGAATAGCTCAGTTGGTAGAGCACGACCTTGCCAAGGTCGGGGTCGCGAGTTCGAGTCTCGTTTCCCGCTCCAAATTCAACAATGTCGCGATGCGGCATGATGAATAAATAAAGCAGTATCAAGCAGTACCTATGCGACGCGGGAATAGCTCAGTTGGTAGAGCGCAACCTTGCCAAGGTTGAGGTCGCGAGTTCGAGCCTCGTTTCCCGCTCCAAAAATTCAAAGGTCACGCCAGTGTTTGGTGACCGGATGCCAAAAGCATCTCAATGCGGGAATAGCTCAGTTGGTAGAGCACGACCTTGCCAAGGTCGGGGTCGCGAGTTCGAGTCTCGTTTCCCGCTCCAATTTTCTCTTCGTTTCAAACTCAAATCCAACGCCTTGTCGGGCGCGGATTTTTGTCCCGTTTTACACACCCGGTAAAAACGTTGTGAACAGAGTTATCCACAGCCTCTGTACATAAACCCGCCTGCCTGAAAAATCAACGTCATACAAATTAAATATTTATTGCTTTGATTTATAAGCTTATTTATTTATGCCGAAACGTTATGCCGATCACTTGCTCTTTTTGTTGCAGTTGAAAGACAACGTGTTTTTATTTTTATACACAAATCCACAGAGTGAGTCGCTCGGGCGGCATGACTGTGCTATGTACGCCCTCAGGCGTCGCGCGGCAGGCCTTTTTCCACAGCCCGTATCAACCGTTTTTTCTGCGCCGTCTGCACCTCAATGCCCTGCGCTTCGCGGCGGGCGAGCTGTTGCGCCAGCGCCCAGTGGATATGTTCGTCCAGCATGGCGTCCTGCTCCAAACGCGCGCGCAGTGCGAGTACGATGCTGTCCTCATAAGGCGCGTTGCCCAGCGCCACCGCGATATTGCGCAGCCAGCGCAGGTGGCCGATGCGGCGTATCGCCGAGCCTTCGGTGATGCGCAGGAATTTTTCTTCCGTCCAATTGAACAGATCGATCAGCTGCGGCGTATGCAGCGCGGCGCGCGGGCTGAAGTCGTCTTCATCGGTGAGTTGCGAAAAGCGGTTCCACGGGCAGATCAGCTGGCAATCGTCGCAGCCGTAGATGCGGTTGCCGAGCAGCGGGCGGAACTCTTCCGGGATCGCGCCTTCCAGCTCGATGGTCAGGTAGGAGATGCAGCGCCGGGCGTCGACGGTATAGGGCGCGACGATGGCACCGGTCGGGCAGGTGGTGATGCAGGCGACGCAGCGGCCGCACTGCTCTTCCTGCGGCTGATCCACCGGCAGCGGCAGATCGATCAGCAGTTCACCGAGGAAAAACCAGGATCCGGCTTCGCGGTTGAGAATTAGTGAGTGTTTACCAACCCAGCCAATACCCGCTTTGGCGGCCAGCGCACGCTCCATCACCGGCGCCGAATCGACAAAGGGACGGAAATTCAGCTCGCCGCAGTATTCCTGGATTTGATCGCCCAGCTTTTTCAGGCGCTGGCGCAACAGCTTGTGATAATCGCGCCCCAGCGCGTAGCGGCTGACGTAACCCAACTGCGGGTTTTGCAAGGTGCTGGCGAACGCTGCCTTGGCCGGCAGGTAGTTCATGCGCACGCTGATCACCCGCAGCGTGCCCGGCAACAGCTCGTGAGGGCGTGCGCGCAACATGCCGTGGCGCGCCATCCATTCCATCTCGCCGTGGTACTGTTTGTCGAGCCAGGCCTGCAGCTTCGGCTCTTCAAGGCTCAGATCGGTATCGCAGATGCCAACCTGCTGGAATCCTAGCGATTGCCCCCATTGCTTGATATGTTGGGCGAGTTGATGGAGATCGAGGGGGTGCGTCATGACGGGCCACAGTGAAAAAGCATACGTTGACAGTTTACCACACTCTGTCTGGCCTGCGGATTGGATCCGGCGTTCGGAACCTGCGGCGGCGGCCTCGCTCGGTATTTCTCTTTACGATTTGATGCAGCGCGCCGGTCAGGCGGCCTACGCGCTGGCGCGCAACGCTTACCCCTCACGCGACCACTGGCTGGTGCTCTGCGGCCACGGCAACAACGGCGGCGATGGCTATGTGACGGCGCGCCTGGCGAAGGCGGCGGGCGTGCAGGTGACGGTGATCGCCTGTGAAGGCGCACGGCCGTTGCCGCCGGAGGCCGCTGAAGCCCGCCTGGCCTGGCTGGCCGCCGGCGGCGATATTCTGCCGGCGCACAGCCGCTGGCCTGAACGAGTCGATCTGATCATCGACGCTCTGTTAGGCACCGGTTTAGGCAGTGCGCCGCGTGCGCCTTACGATGCGCTGATCGAAGCCGCCAACCGCCATTCGGCGCCGGTGGTGGCGCTCGATATCCCGTCCGGCCTGCTGGCAGAAAGCGGTGCGGCGCCGGGGGCGGTGGTGCGTGCCGCACACACCGTCACGTTTATCGGTCTTAAGCCGGGGTTGCTGACCGGCCAGGCGCGCGATTGGGTCGGGCAACTTCATCCGAATACGCTAGGCTTATCGGGTTGGTTGGCAAAGCAACCGGAGCAGATTCAGCGGCTTACCGCCGAAGTGCTGCCGCGCTGGCTGCATCCGCGCCGTCCCTGCGCCCACAAGGGCGAACATGGCCGTCTGCTGTTGGTGGGCGGCGACCGCGGATTCGGCGGCGCCATTCGCATGGCGGCGGAAGCGGCGCTGCGCAGCGGGGCGGGATTGGTGCGAGTGCTCACTCACATTGAACACGTTGCGCCGCTGTTGGCGGCCCGACCGGAGTTGATGGCACAGGCGTTGGACGAAGCGACGCTGCGGCAGGCGATGCAGTGGGCGGATGTGCTGGTGATTGGCCCGGGGTTGGGCCAGACTGAGTGGGGCAAAAACGCGTTGAACGTGCTGCAAACCAGCGATAAACCGGCTTTGTGGGACGCCGATGCGCTGAACTTGCTGGCATTAAATCCCGAGAAACGGCAGAATCGCGTGATGACTCCGCATCCCGGGGAGGCGGCGCGGCTGTTGAGCTGCAGCACCGCCGACATCGAGAGTGATCGCTTACTTGCCGTGCGTAACCTGACGGCGCGTTATGGCGGCGTGGCGGTGCTGAAAGGCGCCGGAACGCTGATCGCCGATGAGCGGGGGCAGATGGCGATCGCCGACGTCGGCAACGCCGGCATGGCCTCGGGCGGCATGGGCGATGTGCTGTCGGGCATCATCGGCGGTTTGCTGGCGCAAAAGCTCTCGCTGTATGATGCTGCCTGTGCGGGCTGCGTCGTACACGGCGCGGCCGGCGATCGCGTAGCGGAAAGACAAGGTACAAGAGGCATGTTGGCGACCGATTTACTGCCGGACATCCTTCATTTCGTTAACCCTGAGTGGGCAAAATAGACTTTATCGAATGAAAGAACTCGTTTTACCTCTGCCGGACGAGGCAGCGACTGTCGCTTTGGGCACCACTTTGGCCAAGGCTTGCGATCGCGCCAGCGTCATCTATCTGTACGGCGACCTGGGCGCCGGTAAAACCACCTTCAGCCGTGGCTTCCTGCAGGCGTTGGGGCATCGGGGCAACGTCAAAAGCCCGACCTACACGCTGGTGGAGCCTTATGCCCTGCAGCCGCTGGCGGTGTATCACTTCGATCTGTATCGCCTGGCCGATCCGGAAGAGCTTGAGTTTATGGGCATTCGCGATTACTTCGCGCAAGACGCCATCTGCCTGGTCGAATGGCCGCAGCAGGGCACCGGCGTGCTGCCGGAGCCGGATCTGGCGTTACATCTGCGCTATCAGGGCGAAGGACGAGAGGCGCAGATCGAGGCGATTTCCGCTTACGGCGGCCAATTGTTAGACCGTATCCATGGATCACAGGGATGATGCTGCAATGACGCATGCGTTGAAAAAATTTGCGATCGTCATGTTGATCGCCGTGCTGGGGCCGCTCGGCGCGCTGAACGCGCTGGCGGCGTCTTCGCTGTCCGATATCAAAGTCTCTAACGCCCAGCGCGAAGCGACGGTGTCGGTGAGTTTCAATGGCCCGCCGGACTACGCGTTTTTCCCGCTGCACGGCCCGGATCGCGTGGTGTTGGACGTCAACCAGAAAGGCAAGGTCGGCGGCCTGCCGCTCAATTTCAGCGGCCAAAACCTAGTGAAAAGCATTCGCTCCAGCGCGCCGAAAGACGCCCAGAGCGTGCGCCTGGTGTTTGATCTGACCCAGCGCGCCAAAACCCGAGTTTCCACCCGTCAGAACGGCAGCGTACACACCGTGGTCTTCACCATTACGGCCGAAGGCGGCGCCAATGCCGTGGCGCGTAAAGCGCCGGTGCAAACGCCTGCGCCGGTGGCGGTCAGCCAACCGCCGCGTCAGGCGCCGGTCGCGGTGCGTGAAGCGCCGGAGCCGCCGCTGCGCAAAGCGCCGCCGGGTTCAAACCCCTTTACCAATAAACAGAGCGTGGTCGCAGGCACCGCCACCGAGGTGACGCCGCGCAGCAGCCGCGTTTCCGCCGGTTCCGGCGATCGGGTGGTGGTGGCGATCGACGCCGGCCACGGCGGTCAGGATCCGGGTGCCATCGGCCCGACCGGCCTGAAAGAGAAGAATGTCACCATCGCCATCGCGCGCCGTCTGCAGGCGATGCTGGACGCCGATCCGCAGTTCAAGCCGGTGTTGACGCGTAACGGCGACTATTTCATTTCGGTGATGGGGCGTTCCGACGTCGCGCGTAAGCAGGGCGCCAACGTGCTGGTTTCCATCCACGCCGACGCCGCGCCGAACCGCAGCGCCAGCGGCGCTTCTGTTTGGGTGCTGTCCAACCGCCGCGCCAACAGCGAAATGGCCGGCTGGCTCGAACAGCATGAGAAGCAGTCCGAGCTGCTCGGCGGCGCCGGCGATCTGCTGGCCAACAGCCAGGCCGACCCTTATCTGAGCCAGGCGGTGCTGGACCTGCAGTTCGGCCACTCGCAGCGCGTGGGGTACGATGTGGCGGTGAAAGTGCTGCAGCAGCTGCAGAGCGTCGGATCGCTGCATAAACGCCGGCCGGAACACGCCAGCCTGGGCGTGCTGCGTTCGCCGGATATCCCATCGCTGCTGGTGGAAACCGGATTTATCAGTAATAGCACGGAGGAGCGGCTGCTGGGCAGCAGCGCGTATCAGGAGAAGATTGCCAAGGCCATCCATAACGGTCTGCGCAGCTACTTCCTGGCGCATCCGCTGCAAGCCGACCCAAAGGTGGAAAACCGACCGCTGGACGTCGCAGCGGCGGTTAACACCTCAACACCAGACGTGCGCCAGCCGGAGCCTATCGTCAGCTCGGCCGGCGCGAGCCGCAGCCAAAGCGGCAAAACCCAGATCCACGTGGTGAAGCGGGCGGAGACGCTGTCCGGCATCGCCGACAGCTACGGTACGACCATGGCGGCGCTGCGGGATCTGAACAAACTGAAGAAAGACGGCGTATGGGTCGGGCAACGCCTGAAGGTGCCGGCGGGGAAAAACGCCGCCATCACTACGGTCGCCAAGGCGAAAACGCCGGCGAAGAAGCCGTCCAAACATAAAGTGGCCCGTGGGGATACGCTCTCCTCCATCGCTTCTCGTTACGGCGTCAGCGTCGGCGATCTGAAACGGGTCAATAATCTGAAGTCGGACGTCGCGCCGCTGGATCGGACGCTGACCATTCCGCAGGCCTAGCGCCATCGCTACAGGAGTCAGCATGCCTATCCAGGTGTTACCGCCACAGCTCGCCAACCAGATCGCCGCCGGAGAGGTGGTTGAACGCCCCGCGTCGGTGGTCAAGGAGCTGGTGGAAAACAGCTTGGATGCCGGCGCGACGCGTATCGACATCGATATTGAACGCGGCGGCGCCAAGCTGATCCGCATTCGCGACAATGGCTGCGGCATCGGCAAGGACGACCTGGCGCTGGCGCTGGCGCGGCATGCCACCAGTAAAATCAGCACGCTCGACGACCTGGAGGCGATCGTCAGCCTCGGTTTTCGCGGCGAAGCGCTGGCCAGTATCAGCTCGGTTTCCCGTTTAACCCTGACGTCGCGCACCGCCGAGCAGAGCGAAGCGTGGCAAGCCTACGCCGAAGGGCGTGAGCAGGCGGTGACGGTCAAACCCGCCGCGCATCCGATCGGCAGCACGCTGGAAGTGCTGGATCTGTTTTACAACACCCCGGCGCGTCGCAAGTTCATGCGCACCGAGAAAACCGAATTCGGCCATATCGATGAAGTGGTGCGGCGCATCGCGCTGGCGCGTTTCGATGTGGCGATCAACCTCAGCCATAACGGCAAATTGATCCGCCAATACCGGGCGGCGAAGGAAGAAAGTCAACACGAGCGCCGTTTGGGCAGCATCTGCGGCCCGGCGTTTTTGCAGCATGCGCTGAACATCGACTGGCAGCACGGCGATCTGAGCATCCGCGGCTGGGTGGCGGATCCGGCCGGCGCGCGTCAGCTGGGTGAAATGCAGTATTGCTACGTCAACCGCCGCATGATGCGCGATCGGCTGATCAATCATGCCATTCGTCAGGCCTATCAGGATCAGTTGAAAGACGATCAGCAGCCCGCTTACGTGCTGTACCTGGAGGTCGATCCGCACCAGGTGGATGTCAACGTTCACCCCGCCAAGCACGAGGTGCGTTTCCATCAGGCGCGGCTGGTGCACGATTTTATTTATCAGGCGGTGACCACAGTGCTGCAGCAGGCCGGCCAAACGCCGCTGATGCCGCTGACGGAAACGCCTGACGAAGAACCAGCGCCGGTCTGGCAGCAGGAAAACCGCGTCGCCGCCGGCGGCAACCATTTTTCTCAGCCTGCGCCGCGCCGCGAAACGCCGCCGCAGGCCGGCGTCGCCCGCGAGCGCGCACCGCAGCCGGGGTGGCAAACGGCGGGCGGTTACCAGAAACGCGAAGGCGAGCTGTACGGCAAACTGATCCAGCCCGCCGCAGAGCCGCCGGCCGACGCCGAGTCGGAAACCCCGAGCAAGCCACCGCTGTTCCCGCCGGTGAAAGCCGCAGCGGAAGTACCGCTGGCGGGCGGGCAGCATAGTTTTGGTCGGGTGCTGATGATTTATCCGCCATGCTATGCGTTGATTGAGCAGCGCCAACTGCCGGCACTGCTCAATCTGACGGTGGCCGAACGCTGGCTGCGTCAGGCGCAGCTCAACCCGTCGGCGGAGGGGCTGCGGCCGCAACCGCTGCTGATCCCGATCAAGCTGACGCTGAGTAAAAACGAAGCGGCGGCCATTGCGCGGCATCAGGCGCTGTTGGCGGCGATGGGGCTGGATCTGCAGACAGATCATGGCCGTGTGACGTTGCGCGCAGTGCCTTTACCATTACGCCAACAAAATTTACAAAAACTGATACCCGAACTGTTAGGCTATCTGACCGAACATCAGGAGATATCGCCCGCGGTGCTGGCTACTTGGCTCGCTCGTCGCCTTGGCAGCGAACATGAACAGTGGAACACCTCGCAAGCGATACAATTGCTGACCGACGTTGAACGACTTTGCCCGCAGCTGGTCAAATCGCCACCGAGCGGACTTTTACAACCCGTTGATTTACAGGCCGCACTGGCGGCCCTCAAGCATGACTGAAACTGAAATGACACCACGTCCCCCGGCTATTTTCATCATGGGGCCGACCGCCTCGGGCAAGACCGCGCTGGCGATCGCGCTGCGCGAACGCCTGCCGGTGGAGCTGATCAGCGTCGATTCCGCGCTGATTTATCGCGGCATGGATATCGGCACCGCCAAGCCGAACGCCGAAGAATTGGCGCAGGCGCCGCACCGGCTGATCGATATCCGCGATCCCGCCGAAGCTTATTCGGCGGCGGAGTTCCGCGCCGACGCGCTGAAAGAGATGGCCGACATCACCGCCGCCGGGCGCATTCCGCTGCTGGTGGGCGGTACCATGTTGTATTTCAAGGCGTTGCTGGAAGGATTGTCGCCGCTGCCGTCCGCCGATCCCGCAGTGCGCGAGCGCATCGAACGGCAAGCGGCGGAGCTGGGTTGGGAGGCGTTGCACCGGCAGTTGCAGGCGATCGATCCGGTCGCGGCATTGAGAATTCATCCGAATGATCCGCAGAGACTGTCCAGAGCACTGGAAGTTTTTTTTATTTCGGGTAAAACTTTAACGGAACTGACTCAAATTTCGGGTGAATCGTTACCGTATCAAGTTCACCAATTTGCGATAGCGCCGACCAGCCGTGAGTTGATCCATCAACGCATCGAGCTGCGGTACCATCAAATGTTGGCGGCGGGTTTTGAGACGGAAGCGCGTGCACTTTTCGCACGGGGTGATTTGCATACGGACTTGCCCTCCATTCGCTGTGTCGGTTACCGCCAGATGTGGTCATACTTGTCTGGTGAAATTAGTTACGATGAGATGGTTTATCGTGGTATTTGCGCAACACGTCAGTTGGCTAAACGCCAGATGACCTGGTTACGGGGTTGGGAGTCGGTCCATTGGTTGGACAGTGAAAAGCCGGGAGAGGCTTTGGACTCGGTGACACAGGTTGTTAGTGCATAGGTTGGGTGATTGTGTACAATTGCTGAGTATTCAGCGCGCAAATTTTTACGTCGTTTATTTTAGAGCCGACAGGTTCTTAGTTACAAACAACAAGCAAATAAGGAAAAGATAGAATGGCTAAGGGGCAATCTTTGCAAGATCCGTTCCTGAACGCATTGCGTCGTGAACGTGTTCCGGTTTCTATTTATTTGGTGAATGGTATTAAGCTGCAAGGCCAGATTGAGTCTTTTGACCAGTTTGTCATCCTGTTGAAGAACACGGTTAGCCAGATGGTGTACAAGCACGCTATCTCTACCGTTGTCCCGTCACGTCCGGTTTCGCATCACAGCAACAACCCGAGCGGCGGTTCAAGCAACTATCACCATGGCAACAATCCGTCTGCGCAGCAACAGTCGCAGCAGGAAAGCGATGACGCTGAATAAAGCGCGTTGCAAGTCAACCATGACGGGGAGCATAAGCAGCCGCGCGCTGTTTATGTCCCCCAAACTCACGGTGAGTGTCCGTTTGAGAGGTTGCACGCTTGTTTGACCGTTATGAAGCCGGTGAGCAGGCCGTACTGGTTCATATCTATTTCTCGCAAGACAAAGATACGGAAGACCTCAACGAGTTCGAATCGTTGGTTTCCTCAGCCGGTGTCGAAGCTTTGCAAGTGGTGACTGGTAGCCGCAAAGCCCCGCATCCGAAGTACTTTGTCGGCGAAGGAAAGGCCGAAGAAATTGCAGATGCGGTGAAAGCCAGCGGCGCGTCTGTTGTCCTGTTTGATCATTCCCTTTCCCCGGCGCAGGAAAGAAACCTTGAGCGCCTGTGCGAATGCCGGGTGATCGACCGCACCGGGTTGATTTTAGACATCTTTGCCCAGCGTGCCCGCACCCATGAAGGTAAGCTGCAGGTGGAGCTGGCGCAGTTGCGTCACATCGCCACGCGTCTGGTGCGCGGCTGGACGCACCTGGAGCGGCAAAAAGGGGGGATTGGCCTGCGCGGGCCGGGGGAAACCCAGCTTGAGACCGACCGTCGCCTGTTGCGCGATCGCATCAGCTTGATTCTGCGCCGCCTGGAGCGGGTAGAGAAGCAGCGTGAACAAGGCCGACGCGCGCGGACCCGCGCCGATGTGCCGACCGTATCGCTGGTGGGCTACACCAACGCCGGCAAATCCACCCTGTTTAACCGAATAACGTCTGCCGAGGTGTATGCGGCGGACCAGCTATTTGCCACCCTGGATCCTACGTTGCGGCGCATTGATGTGCCGGACGTGGGAGATACCGTGTTGGCGGATACCGTAGGCTTTATCCGGCACCTGCCGCACGATCTGGTGGCCGCCTTCAAGGCGACGCTGCAGGAGACGCGCCAGGCATCGCTGCTGCTGCACGTCATCGACGCGGCGGATCCGCGCGTCGATGAGAACATCGAAGCGGTGAACACCGTGCTGGCGGAGATCGACTCGGATGAAATCCCTACACTGTTAGTGATGAACAAAATAGATATGCTGGACGATTTTGTGCCGCGTATCGACCGCAACGACGAAAACCTGCCGATCCGGGTGTGGCTGTCCGCCGCCAGCGGAGAGGGTATTCCGTTGCTGTATCAGGCGTTGACGGAGCGCTTATCGGGGGAGATCGCGCATTACGAATTGCGCTTACCGCCACGGGCAGGCCGTCTTCGCAGCCGTTTTTACCAGCTTCAGGCGATTGAAAAAGAGTGGAACGAGGAGGACGGCAGCATTGGCGTGGTGGTGCGAATGCCGATCGTCGAATGGCGTCGTCTCTGCAAGCAAGAACAGGACCTGATTGACTTTATCGTATGATCATATCCTGTTACATTTATGCTTCGCGAAAGCCTGAAGTACCCAATCACAGAATATGGAGCTAAAACATGGCGTGGAATCAGCCCGGTAATAACGGACAGGACCGCGACCCGTGGGGGAGCAGCAATAACAATGGCGGCAACTCTGGCGGTAACAACAAAGGCGGTCGTGATCAAGGGCCACCTGATTTGGACGATATCTTCCGCAAACTGAGCAAGAAATTGAGCGGTTTCGGCGGGGGCAAAGGCTCCAACAGCAATAGCGGCGGCACCGGCACCTCTGGTCCGGGCTTCAGCGGCCGCATTATCGGTATCGCGGCGGTCGCCGTGGTGGTGATCTGGGCCGCCAGCGGCTTCTACACCATCAAGGAAGCCGAGCGCGGCGTCGTGACGCGTTTCGGCAAGTTCAGCCACCTGGTGCAGCCGGGCCTGAACTGGAAACCGACCTTCATCGACGACGTGCGTCCGGTGAACGTGGAATCCGTGCGCGAGCTGGCGGCGTCCGGCGTGATGCTGACCTCCGATGAAAACGTGGTGCGCGTGGAAATGAACGTGCAGTACCGCGTGACCAACCCGGAAGCGTACCTGTTCAGCGTCGTCAATGCCGACGACAGCCTGAGCCAGGCGACCGACAGCGCCCTGCGCGGCGTGATCGGTAAATACTCGATGGACCGCATCCTGACCGAAGGCCGTACCGTGGTGCGTAACGACACGCAGCGCATGCTGGAAGAGACCATTCGTCCTTACAACATGGGCATCACGCTGCTGGACGTCAACTTCCAGGCGGCGCGTCCGCCGGAAGAGGTGAAGGCGTCGTTCGACGATGCGATCGCCGCGCGTGAGAACGAGCAGCAATACATCCGTGAAGCGGAAGCTTACGCCAACGAAGTTCAGCCGCGTGCGAACGGCCAGGCGCAGCGTCTGCTGGAAGACTCCAAGGCTTATAAAGACCGCACCATCCTGGAAGCTCAGGGTGAGGTGGCGCGCTTTGCCAAACTGTTGCCGGAATACAAGTCCGCTCCGCAGATCACCCGCGAGCGTCTGTATATCGAAACCATGGAAAAAGTGCTGGGCCATACCCGTAAGGTGTTGGTGAGCGACAAAGGCAACAACCTGATGGTGCTGCCGTTGGATCAGATGCTGCGCGGCCAAGGCGCGGCACCGGAGAGCGGCAACAAGGATACCAGCCTGATTCGCCTCAATCCGAATCCTGCGCCGGCTGCCAACAGCAGCGCTCCGCGCACCAGCGGCGGTTCGATTATGGATCAGCGCCGGGCGAATGCGCAGCGTGACGACACCACTCGCGTAGGGAGAGAGTAATCAATGCGTAAGTCTTTTGTAGTTATTGTCCTCGCGGTGCTGGTGGTGCTGTACGCTTCGCTGTTCGTGGTGCAGGAAGGTCAGCGCGGCATCGTGCTGCGCTTCGGCAAGGTTCTGCGCGACGGCGAAAACAAGCCGCTGGTGTATGCGCCGGGTCTGCACCTCAAGATCCCGTTCATTGAAACCGTGAAGAACCTGGATGCGCGTATCCAGACCATGGACAACCAGGCCGATCGCTTCGTGACCAGCGAGAAGAAAGACCTGATCGTCGACTCCTATCTGAAGTGGCGCATCAGCGATTTCAGCCGTTACTATCTGGCGACCGGCGGCGGCGACGTCTCCCAGGCTGAAGTGCTGCTGAAACGTAAGTTCAGCGACCGTCTGCGTTCCGAAATCGGCCGCCTGGACGTGAAAGACATCGTGACCGACTCGCGCGGCAAGCTGATGTCCGACGTGCGTGACGCGCTGAACACCGGCACCGTGGGCGACGGCGAGGAAGTGGCGACCACCGAAGCCGATGACGCTATCGCCTCTGCGGCGGCGCGCGTTGAGCGGGAAACCACCGGCAAACAGCCGCAGGTGAACCCGAACAGCATGGCGGCGCTGGGCATCGAAGTGATCGACGTGCGTATCAAGCAGATCAACCTGCCGGCCGAAGTGTCCGACGCCATCTACCAGCGTATGCGCGCCGAGCGTGAAGCGGTAGCCCGTCGTCTGCGCTCGCAAGGCCAGGAAGAAGCCGAGAAGCTGCGCGCCAGCGCGGACTACGAAGTGACCCGTACCCTGGCGGAAGCCGAGCGTCAGGCGCGTATCACCCGCGGTGAAGGCGATGCCGAAGCGGCCAAACTGTTCGCCAATGCGTTCAGCCAGGATCCGGACTTCTATGCCTTTATCCGCAGCCTGCGCGCCTATGAAGCCAGCTTCAAGGACAACCAGGATGTGCTGGTACTGAGCCCGGACAGCGATTTCTTCCGCTACATGAAGTCGCCTGATACCCTGCGCAAATAAGCGCGGCAGGCAATCTGATCGAGGGCCCGTTTACGCGGGCCCTTTCTCGTTTTTGGGGGATGCATGAACTCAACGATTTGGCTGGCGCTTGGGCTGGTTCTGGTACTGGAAGGATTGGGGCCGATGCTGTTTCCGCAGGCCTGGCGCAAAATGATTGTGGCGATGTCGCAGCTGCCGGACGCGACGCTGCGGCGATTTGGCGGTGGAATAGTGGTTGCGGGCTGCGTGATCTACTACATGTTGAGCGGCCGCACGGGTCTTTAAAGTCTAGCCCAAAATTTATGCAATCGTATGCTAAAAGTGCTGAAAATCGAAAATTACGGTGGTAGAATCCATTTTTAAGCAATCGGTGATTTTGAAAAATGGGTAAGAACGTCGTCGTACTGGGCACCCAATGGGGTGACGAAGGTAAAGGCAAGGTTGTAGACCTGCTGACTGAACGGGCTCAATATGTTGTGCGCTACCAAGGTGGCCATAACGCTGGCCACACTCTGGTAATCAACGGTGAAAAAACCGTCCTTCATTTAATTCCTTCAGGTATTCTGCGTGAAAACGTCACCAGCATCATCGGCAACGGTGTTGTTCTGGCGCCGGACGCGTTGATGAAAGAAATGGGTGAACTCGAAGCGCGTGGCATCCCGGTACGCGAACGTCTGTTACTGTCTGAAGCTTGCCCGTTGATCCTGCCTTACCACGTTGCGTTGGATAACGCGCGTGAGAAAGCGCGCGGCGCGAAAGCGATCGGCACCACCGGTCGCGGCATCGGCCCGGCTTACGAAGATAAAGTGGCTCGTCGCGGCCTGCGCGTCGGCGACCTGTTCAACAAAGAAACCTTCGCCGTTAAGCTGAAAGAGATCGTCGATTACCACAACTTCCAGCTGGTCAACTACTACAAAGTTGAAGCCGTCGATTATCAGGCGACGCTGGACTATGTGCTGTCTATCGCCGACATCCTGACCGCCATGGTGGTTGACGTTTCCGAACTGCTGGACGGCGCGCGCAAGCGTGGCGATCTGATCATGTTCGAAGGCGCTCAGGGCACCCTGCTGGATATCGACCACGGCACCTATCCGTACGTGACCTCTTCCAACACCACCGCAGGCGGCGTAGCTACCGGTTCCGGCATTGGCCCACGTTATGTGGACTACGTGCTGGGCATCGTGAAAGCTTACTCTACTCGCGTGGGTGCAGGTCCGTTCCCAACCGAACTGTTCGATGAAACCGGCGAGTACCTGTGCAAGCAGGGTAACGAGTTCGGCGCCACCACCGGCCGTCGTCGTCGTACCGGCTGGCTGGATGCCGTAGCGGTGCGTCGTGCGGTGCAGATCAACTCACTGTCCGGCTTCTGCCTGACCAAACTGGACGTCCTGGACGGCCTGAAAGAAGTGAAGATCTGCGTGGGTTACCGCATGCCGGACGGCCGCGAAGTGGACACCACTCCGCTGGCGGCAGAAGGCTGGGAAGGCATTGAGCCTATCTACGAAACCATGCCGGGCTGGAGCGAAACCACCTTTGGCGTGAAAGAGCACAGCAAGCTGCCTCAGGCTGCGCTGAACTACATCAAGCGCATCGAAGAAGTGACCGGCGTACCGGTAGACATCATCTCTACCGGCCCGGATCGCAGCGAAACCATGATCCTGCGCGACCCGTTCGACGCATAATCAGGCTTTGCGGCACTAAACAAACCGGGCGCGTCCCGGTTTGTTTTTATCCTGACTCCCTCCGATTGCGGTTTCACGTCAAAAAATCCTTTCATAAACCCGCCTTAGGGTGCGGGATTCGCTAAATAATTAGCGACGAACTCTCCGGCTGGTTTATTATCCAATGAGTAATCTTTTGAATAGCGCCGAAAAGCGGCGTATCAGACGGGTAAAGTGATACCCAGAGGTAAGATGTGCAGTTAACAAGTTTTACTGATTATGGCCTGCGGGCGTTGATCTACATGGCCTCGTTGCCGCAGGACAAGATGACCAGCATCTCGGAAGTGACCGAGGTTTACGGCGTGTCTCGCAACCATATGGTGAAGATCATCAATCAGTTGAGCCGGGTGGGTTTTGTCACGGCGGTGCGCGGCAAGCATGGCGGTATCCGTTTGGGCAAACCGGCCGAGAGCATTCGCCTCGGCGACGTAGTGCGGGCGCTGGAGCCGCTTGCGCTGGTTAACTGCAGCAGCGAGTTTTGCCACATCACCCCTGCCTGCCGACTGAAGCAGGTGCTCCAGCAGGGCGTACAGAATTTCCTTGAAGAGCTGGATAAGCATACGTTGGCCGACATGGTCGAAGACAATCCGCCGCTCTACAAGCTATTGCTTGTCGAATAAAACGACGTTGAGAAGACAAGGCTCAACGTCATCCTGCTGATGACAACGGAGGAACCGCAATGTCACAAGATCCATTCCTGGAACGAGAAGCAGAAAAATACGAATCCCCCATCCCCAGCCGTGAATATATCCTGGCCCATTTGGCGAAACGAGAAACGCCGGCCAGCCGCGAAGAACTGGGCAACGAACTGGGCCTCAGCGGCGAAGAGCAGCTGGAAGCGCTGCGCCGCCGCCTGCGCGCCATGGAGCGCGATGGCCAGTTAGTGTTTACCCGCCGCCAGTGCTACGCGCTGCCGGAACGTTTGGATCTGCTGCGCGGCACGGTGATCGGCCACCGCGACGGATACGGCTTCCTGCGCGTTGAGGGCAGCAAAGACGATCTGTACCTGTCCGCCGAACAGATGAAAATGGCGATCCACGGCGACGTGGTGCTGGCGCAGGCGCTGGGCGCAGACCGTAAAGGGCGTCGCGAGGCGCGCATCGTGCGCGTGCTGGTGCCGAAAAACAGTCAGATCGTCGGCCGTTTCTTCATGGACGCCGGTACCGGCTTTGTGGTGCCGGACGACAGCCGTCTGAGCTTTGATATTCTGATCCCGGCGGACAACGTCAGCGGCGCGCGCATGGGCTTTATGGTGGTGGTGGAGCTGACTCAGCGTCCGACCCGCCGCACCAAGGCGGTCGGCAAGATCGTCGAGATCCTCGGCGACAAAATGGGCACCAGCATGGCGGTGGACATCGCGCTGCGCACCCATGAGATCCCGCATACCTGGCCGCCGCAGGTGGAAAAACAGGTGGCCGATCTCAGCGAGCAGGTGCCGGAAGCGGCCAAGAAGGGCCGCGTCGATCTGCGCAAGCTGCCGTTGGTCACCATCGACGGTGAAGACGCGCGCGACTTCGATGATGCTGTGTACTGCGAGAAGAAACGCGGCGGCGGCTGGCGCCTGTGGGTGGCGATCGCCGACGTCAGCTACTACGTGCGTCCGCGCACCGCGCTGGACGATGAAGCGCGTAGCCGCGGCAACTCGGTCTATTTCCCGTCGCAGGTGATCCCGATGCTGCCGGAAGTGCTGTCCAACGGGCTGTGCTCCCTGAACCCGCAGGTCGATCGCCTGTGCATGGTGTGCGAGATGACCATCTCCGCCCAGGGGCGCCTGTCGACGGCCAAGTTCTACGAGGCGGTAATGAGCTCTCACGCCCGCCTGACCTACAACAAGGTGTGGCACATTCTGCAGGGCGATCAGGAGCTGCGCGAGCATTACCACCCGCTGGTCAAGCACCTGGAAGAGCTGCACGCCATGTACAAGGTGCTGGATAAGGCGCGCGCCGAGCGCGGCGGCATCGCGTTCGAAACCGAAGAAGCCAAATTCATCTTCAATGCCGAGCGTCGCATCGAGCGCGTAGAGCCGACGGTGCGCAACGACGCCCACAAGCTGATCGAAGAGTGCATGATCATGGCCAACGTGGCGGCCGCGCGCTTCGTCGAGAAACGCAACGAGCCGGCGCTGTACCGCGTGCACGATCGTCCGAGCGACGACCACATCTCCGCGCTGCGCAGCGTGCTGAGCGAGCTGGGGCTGACGCTGGGCGGCGGTAATAAGCCGCAGCCGAAGGACTATGCGGTGCTGATGGATGAAGTGTCCGAGCGCCCTGACCACGAAATGCTGCAAACCATGTTGCTGCGCTCGATGAAGCAGGCGATTTACGATCCGGAAAACCGCGGCCACTTCGGCCTGGCGCTGGCCTCTTACGGCCACTTCACCTCGCCGATCCGCCGTTATCCGGATCTGGCGCTGCACCGCGCGATCAAATATCAGCTGGCCAAGGAACACAGCGAGCCGAAAGAGCGCTGGACGCCGACCGGCGGCTGGCACAGCGAATTCGAAGAGATGCTGCAGCTGGGCGAACACTGTTCGATGACCGAGCGCCGCGCGGACGAAGCGACGCGCAACGTCGCCGACTGGCTGAAGTGCGACTTCATGCAGGATCACGTCGGTGAAGTGTTCAGCGGCATCATCTCCAGCGTGACCGGTTTCGGCTTCTTCGTGCGCCTGAACGATCTGTTTATCGACGGGCTGGTGCACGTATCAACGCTGGATAATGATTACTATCGCTACGATAATATCGGCCAGCGCCTGATCGGCGAGTCTTCCGGCACGGTCTATCGCCTGGGGGATACGGTGGAGATCCGCGTGGACGCGGTGCATATGGACGAGCGCAAGATCGACTTCGCGCTGGTGTCCAGCACCCGCAAAGCGCGCGGTGAAGGCAAAACCGAGCGCGATCGCGCCAAGAAAGGCGGCCAGCGTACGCTGCGCGACAACGGTAGCGCAGGGCGCGGCAAGCGCCGCGGCGGCAAACCGCCGGCCAACTTCGAGCCGGACAGCGCCTTCCGCAAGCAGGATGACGCAAAGCCTGCGGACAACGTGAAGAAGGCGAAAAAGAAAGCCAAGAAAGCGTCCGACAAAACGCGGAAAATCGCGGCGGCGACCAAAGCCAAACGCGCAGCCAAGAAGAAAGGTGCCGAGCAGGCCTAACCTGCCGCACATCGTTATCATCGGCCGGTTATCGCCGGCCGCACGAATTTAAAAGAGCATCATGAGCGAAATTATTTACGGCATCCACGCCGTCAAAGCCCTGTTAGAGCGCGACCCGCAACGCTTCCTGGAAGTGTTTATCCTGAAAGGCCGCGAAGATCGCCGCCTGCAACCGCTGATCGCCGAGCTGGAAGCGACCGGCATCGTGATCCAGGTGGCGAACCGCCAATGGCTGGATGACAAGGTTGAAGGCGCGGTGCACCAGGGGATCATCGCCCGGGTGCGCGAAGGGCGCCAGTATCAGGAGAACGATCTGCCGGGCCTGCTGGAGAGCGTAGAGACGCCGTTCCTGCTGGTGCTGGACGGCGTGACCGACCCGCACAACCTCGGTGCCTGCCTGCGCAGCGCCGATGCGGCCGGCGTGCACGCGGTGATCGTGCCGCGTGACCGTTCCGCCCAGTTGAACGCCACCGCCAAGAAAGTGGCCTGCGGCGCCGCCGAAAACGTGCCGTTGATCCGCGTGACCAACCTGGCGCGCACGCTGCGTCTGTTGCAGGAAATGAATGTCTGGGTGGTGGGCACCGCCGGCGAAGCCGACCATACGCTGTATCAGAGCAAAATGACCGGCCCGATGGCGCTGGTGATGGGCGCGGAAGGCGAAGGCATGCGCCGCCTGACCCGCGAACACTGCGACGAGCTGATCAGCATCCCGATGGCCGGTACCGTCTCTTCGCTGAACGTGTCGGTCGCCACCGGCATCTGCCTGTTCGAAGCGGTGCGTCAGCGCGGCTGATTCTCCTGACGGGGGCGCAGTGCCCCCGTTAATTCCCCCTCTTGTGATCCCGCCTGCGGCAGAAATCCCTGCGCCGACCATACTTACTCCTGACGCTTTTTTCAGGGAGCACTCTCATGGTCTGGACTACGCACACCGTTTTTAACCAACCCAAGCCGCTCGGCAACAGCAACCTGTTTCTCTCCGATACGCCGCTGCGTGAAGCGTTGCAGCGCGAGCAAGGCGGTTGGGACGCCGAGGTATTGGCTTCGCTGGGCCAGCAGCTCGGCACGCAGGAGTCGCTGGAGCTGGGGCGGCTGGCCAACGCCAACCCGCCGGAGCTGCTGCGCTACGACGCCACCGGCCAGCGACTGGACGACGTCCGCTTTCACCCGGCCTGGCATATCCTGATGCAGGGGCTGATCGCCAACCGGGTGCACAACCTGCCCTGGCAGGAGGATGCGCGCATCGGTTCCTTCGTGGCGCGCGCCGCGCGCTTTATGCTGCATGCTCAGGTCGAGGCCGGCACCCTGTGCCCGGTGACCATGACCTTCGGCGCCACGCCGCTGTTGCTGCAGACGTTACCGGCTGAGTTTCGCTCCTGGTTGACGCCGCTGCTGTCGGATCGTTATGACGCTCATCTGCTGCCGGGCGGGCAAAAACGCGGCCTGCTGATCGGCATGGGCATGACGGAGAAGCAGGGCGGCTCCGACGTATTGAGCAATACCACCACTGCCACGCCGTTAGGCGCGCGCGGGCCGGGCGAAGCCTACCGGCTGGTGGGGCACAAGTGGTTCTTCTCGGTGCCGCAGAGCGATGCGCACCTGGTGCTGGCGCAGGCCGAAGGCGGGTTGTCCTGTTTCTTCCTGCCGCGCATTTTGCCGGACGGCAGCCGCAACGCCATTCGCCTGGAGCGGCTGAAAGACAAGCTGGGCAACCGCTCCAACGCCAGCAGCGAAGTGGAGTTTCAGGACGCCACCGCCTGGCTGCTGGGCGATGAGGGCGACGGCGTGCGGCACATCCTGAAAATGGGCGGCCTGACCCGTTTCGACTGCTCACTGGGCAGCCACGGCCTGATGCGCCGCGGGCTGTCGGTGGCGCTGTATCATGCGCTGCAGCGGCAGGCATTCGGTAAGCTCCTGATCGAACAACCGCTGATGCGCCAGGTTCTGGCGCGCATGGCGCTGCGGCTGGAAGGGCATACCGCGTTGCTGTTCCGGCTGGCCCGCGCCTGGGAGAGCCGCAGCAATGAGGGCGAGCTGATTTACAGCCGCCTGCTGACGCCAGCGGCCAAATACAGCATCTGCCGGCAGGGCATGCCGTTCATCGCCGAGGCGATGGAGGTGCTGGGCGGTATCGGCTACTGCGAAGAGAGCGAGCTGCCGCGTCTGTACCGCGAGATGCCGGTCAACAGCATCTGGGAGGGTTCCGGCAACATCATGTGCCTGGACGTGCTGCGCAGCTTGCACAAGCTGCCGGGCGCGCTCGAGATGTTGCAGTTCGAGCTGCAGCCGGTGCGCGGTCAGAATCGGCTGTTCGATCATGCCTGGCGGCAGTGGCAGCAGCGCGCCCGGCAACCGAGCGAGGAGATGGGGCGGTTGCTGACCCAGCAGCTGTTCGATCTGTGCTGCGCCGCGCAGCTGCTGCAGCACGCCAGCCCGCAGATCGCCGATGCCTGGTGTCACCTGACGCTGGATCACCGCGGTGAGAGCCTGCTGTCGGCCGAGGTGTGCGAGCTGCTGTTGAACCGCGCCATCGGCGGCTAGGGAAAAGGGTGGCGCGCGGCGGCGAAAACCTTTTTAATTCAGCCTCACTCTGACAGGAAAATGCACATGGATATTCTCAGCGCGTTGGCGGCGTTCGCCTCTTACTTCTTCAGCGGTTTCGCCATGATTTTGGTGTTTCTGTTCGTCTATACCCGTATCACTCCGCACGACGAATGGGCGCTGATCAAGGCCGATAATCAATCCGCCGCCTTTGCTTTCATCGGTGCCTGCCTGGGGTATGTGATCCCGTTGGCCAGCGCGGCGATCAACTCGATCAGCCTGCTGGATTACCTGCTGTGGGGCGTGGTGGCGCTGGTGGTGCAACTGCTGCTGTTCGCGGCCGTGAAGATCTACATGCCGCGCATCAGCGACAAGATCGAAGCCAACCATCTGGCCGCCGGGATTTTCCTGGGGGGCGTCTCCGTCAGCGGCGGCGTGTTGAATGCGGCTTGCATGAGCTACTAAAGGTATAAGATCGCCGAGGCGCGCCAGCCAGGCGGGTGCGCCTGCTCTTCCATCCGCAGGATGCGGTAATAGCTGGCGCCGTGTTGGTCGGCGGTGCGGGCGATGGCCAGTTCCGCCTCCTGCGGTGAGCCGGGCAGATCGTTGAAGGTGATCTCGGCGATTTCACTGAGCGGCGTCACGCGATCGGCGGGCGCCAGCTCGGCGGACTGTGCGCCGGTGCTGAGCAACCCCATGGAAAGCAAGAGGGAGGTGAGTGCGGTGGAGCGTTTCATGGCGTTCCCCTTCGTCAGATCCTGATTCGACACCCGCAACATGCGGCATGCTGTCCCTCAGTGTGCAACACCCTGCTTCAGCCAGTGCAAAGCTAGTGTAAATCTGCTTAAAAAATCCTCACCTTAGCGATACAGGATCGCTTGGGAATACCATTGGCCCGGCACGACGGTCTCGCTGTTCATAATGATCACGTAATAACGAGCGCCGGCGGCGGTGGCCTTGCGCTGGATCTCCGCTTCCACGTCCATCGGGCTGCCGCGTACCACGGCGGTGACGGTGCCGGTTTTCACCAGCTCGGCGGTTTGCGCGCGAACGATCTCCTGCGCCTGTGCGGTGGGCGGCGGCGGCGGTTTCGGCGTGGTGGTCATGATGCCGCAGGCGGAAAGCTGTGTGGCCAGAGTCAGGCTAATGAGTGTACGGACAATCGTCATGGTGACCTCGGAAGCGCCGGTGCGATGGCTTCAGTGTAACGCAATATAAGCTGTAACAGATTGAGCTATCGCTGCTTCGTGCAAGTTTGTCATGATGAATGCCAACAGGTGATTGAGGATGAGCGGATGATCGAAATTCATGACGAGCGGGCGGGCGATATTGCGGTGATCCATGCGGTGCCGGCGGGGCAGTATCATCGGCCGCTGCCGACGGTGTTCTTCTGCCATGGCTATACCTCGTCGAAAGAGGTGTACGCCTACTTCGCCTATGCGCTGGCGCGTGCCGGTTTTCGAACGGTGCTGCCGGATGCCGATCGGCACGGCGAGCGGTTCGACGGCGATGAGACGCGGCGCCTGGCATCGTTCTGGGAGATCTTGCGCAGCAATATCGACGAACTGCCGCAGGTCAAAGCGCATTTTGAGCGGCTCGGCCTGATTGCCGACGGACGCATCGGCGTCGCCGGCGCCTCAATGGGCGGCATGACCGCGCTCGGCGCCTTCGCGCGCTTCCCGTGGATCCGGGCGGCCGCCAGCCTGATGGGCTCCGGTTATTACCGTTCGCTGGCGCACACGCTGTATCCGCCGTTGGGCGAACGGGGCGAGGCGCTCTCGCCGGCGGCGTATGCCGCGCGCACCGCCGTGCTGGCGGAGTATGAACTGGAGGGGCGTTTGGCGCAGATCGCCGGGCGGCCGCTGCTGCTGTGGCACGGCGAGACGGACGACGTGGTGCCGGCGGCGGACAGCCTGCGTTTGGCGGCCGAACTGCGGCGGCAAGGCGCGGACGGCCGTTTGACGTCGCTCGTCGAGCCGGGGGTGAAGCATCGCATCACGCCGTTGGCGCTGTCCGCCACCACCGATTTCTTCCGCCGCGAGTTGTAATGCGCATCCGGGCGCGATGCAGGGAATTACAGCGCTCTGCGCAGGTTGTTTCGGCCATCGTTTGGCCGCCCGAAGGGGAGAATGTCAGCGTGAATTCTTTCTGGGGCAGCAAGGAGCAGGGCATGATAAAGGGTATCAGCAAGACGGCCGACGCCGATCGCAGTTTGATGGGAACGATAAAAGCGCGCGCCGAGGTTAAATCAGCGGCCTTCAGCGAGCTGTTGGGCGCCGCCGACGGCAAAGCGCGGCAAAACAAGGCTAATCCGCTGTCGCGCATTACCGCGCATACGGTGCAAAACATGACGGCACTGTTCTCTTTCGCGCCGAAAGCAGCGGCCACTCACACTGCCGCGGCGGGGGCGCTCTCTTTCGAGCAGCGGGCGACCCTGGCGGAAAGTACCGAGCTGCTGCAAACGCGCACCCACTATCTGCGGATGGCGTTGCAGTTGCACAATCTGGGCAAGGCGCTCAGTGCGCCGGCGTTGCTCAAGCTCTGATTGGCGTGGGAAGTAGTGGAGCGCCCAACGTGCGGCGCTCCTGAGTGGACTTAACGGGCTCTCTGGTGAAGCCCTGGGGATTTCCCTGGCGTGGCGTGTCTCTTTAGCGGTACAGCTCGGCGCTGACGTGCATCGTGCTGTTGTCGCCCGGTTCGTGCAGGGCGATGATGCGATAAGAGGTTGCGCCGCGTTGATCGGCGATTTTACTGACCTGGCTGGTGGCGTCATCCGGCGAAACCACGTTCTGGTTCAGGGTGACGAAGCCGACGCTCTGGCGTTGATCGGCCTGGTGCGAGGTGATCTCCGTCGCGGCCATTACGTTGGCGGAGAACAGGGCGGCCAGCGCCGTCGCGAGCATGATGCGTTTCATAGTGCCTCTCTTAACTTCTTGCCGTTACGGCCTGACAGCGAGTGTCGCTGCGGCAAAAAGTCATTTATCTGCATTGAATAACCTGGAATCTTTTTCGTCGCGCTGTCTGCGGCGGATATGGTTAATTTTAGTCCGTTGCGGCGGATTAAAAAGCGGGGTGTTTTGATGACCTTTTTCAAAAAAAATGAAATAGATTTGTGACTCAGCGCTGATTTCATTGAAAGATTTTTGAAACCGATGGATCGGCGTACATAGGTTCACCCACGAGCAAATCGTGCTATTTCCCATAGCGCCTCGCATTAACGCGAATAAAACCCACGCAGTCCTTGAGTTTCCCGCCCTGCGTCAGTATGATTACGCGTCATTTTTCAGCCGCACACTAAACACGTTCCTTGCTTCCATGGGCCGCGGTTGACCCTGACAGGAGGCTGAATAATCCGTAAGGAGCAATTCGATGCGTCATTACGAAATCGTTTTTATGGTCCATCCTGACCAAAGCGAACAGGTTCCGGGCATGATCGAGCGTTACAGTGCTACCATCACTAACGCGCAAGGTCAGATTCACCGTCTGGAAGACTGGGGCCGCCGTCAGCTGGCTTATCCGATCAACAAACTGCACAAGGCTCACTACGTTCTGCTGAACGTTGAAGCGCCGCAGGAAGCGATCGATGAGCTGGAAACTAACTTCCGCTTCAACGACGCCGTTATCCGCAGCATGGTTATGCGCGTTAAGCACGCGGTAACTGAAGCATCTCCGATGGTTAAAGCGAAAGACGAACGTCGTGGCGATCGCCGCGAAGACTTCGCTAACGAAACCGCAGATGATGCAGATGCTGGGGATTCTGAAGAGTAATTGCCGCCGTGACGGCTAATCGTCTGGTTTTGTCGGGCACTGTGTGCAAGGCGCCGGTTCGAAAAGTGAGTCCTTCCGGGATACCACACTGCCAATTTGTGCTAGAGCACCGTTCGCAGCAGATGGAAGCCGGATTCAGCAGACAAGCATGGTGCCGAATGCCCGTGGTTGTCAGCGGACAACAGTCACAAGCACTAACTCAAAGATTAACGGTCGGCAGTCAGATTACCGTGCAAGGCTTTGTAAGCTGCCATCAAGGGCGCAACGGGCTGAGCAAATTGGTTCTGCATGCCGAGCAGATTGAATTGATAGATTCTGGAGACTAGCCAAATGGCACGTTATTTCCGTCGTCGCAAGTTCTGCCGTTTCACCGCGGAAGGCGTTCAAGAGATTGACTATAAAGACATCGCTACGCTGAAAAACTACATCACCGAAAGTGGTAAAATTGTACCGAGCCGTATCACCGGTACTCGTGCAAAATATCAGCGCCAGCTGGCCCGTGCTATCAAGCGCGCGCGCTACCTGTCTTTGTTGCCGTACACTGATCGTCATCAGTAATCGGCCACTGTCCATTAACGACTTTGAGAGGATAAGGTAATGCAAGTTATTCTGCTTGATAAAGTAGCAAACCTGGGCAGCCTGGGTGATCAAGTTAACGTTAAAGCGGGCTACGCTCGTAACTTCCTGGTACCACAGGGCAAAGCTGTTCCTGCTACCAAGAAAAACGTTGAGTTCTTCGAAGCACGCCGTGCTGAACTGGAAGCCAAACTGGCTGACGTTCTGGCTGCTGCTGAAGCTCGCGCAACCAAGATCAACGAACTGGGTTCAGTGACCATCGCTTCCAAATCTGGCGACGAAGGTAAACTGTTCGGCTCTATCGGCACCCGCGACATCGCTGACGCAGTGACTGCGGCAGGCGTTGAAGTTGCCAAGAGCGAAGTTCGTCTGCCGAACGGCGTTCTGCGTACCACTGGTGAGCACGAAGTGCACTTCCAGGTACACAGCGACGTGTTCGCACAGCTGAATGTAGTTGTGGTTGCAGAAGCGTAATTTACGCTGCTGTTAACCCGGTTAAAACGCCAGCCTCGCGCTGGCGTTTTGCTTTTCTGCGCCCGGCAAAACGCGCTACGCTTGAACTCGGGATGAAAAGGAGAGCGTGCGATGGCAAAGATTACTCTGCAACGGGTTTACGACTTCAGCGCGCCGGCGCCGGCGCATTGTTATCTGATAGATCGGCTATGGCCGCGCGGCGTCAGCAAGGAAAGGCTGGCGGGCGTGCAGTGGCTGAAACAGGTGGCGCCGGATGACGAGCTGCGCAAGTGGTTCCATCAGCATACCGACCAGTGGGCGGTCTTTGAGGCGCGTTACCGCCAACAGCTGGTGGCCAACGATGCCTGGCGGCCGCTGGTGGCGCTGTTGCGGCAGGGGGAGGCGCTGACGCTGCTGTATGGCAGCAAGGATACCGAGCACAATCAGGGCGTGGTGCTGCGCGAGTTTCTGCTGGCGCAGCTGTAGGGATTAGCGTTCCCGGCGGTAGCTGCCGTCGGCCTGGCGGCGGAACAGCACCTGGCTGTTGTCTGCGGTGGTGACCGACAGCGCGTTAATCACGCCGTTGGCGTCGCGTTCGATACGCACTTCCTGGCCGGCTTTCATGTTGCTCAGCGGCTTGTCGCCGCCTTCCACCTGCGCCATGGCGAACACTTCATTCACCGGCAGGTTGTTGTCGCGAAACAGCTGGGCCAGCGTCTGGCCGGGCTGGATCTGATAACGCTGCCAGTTGCCCGCCGGCGCAGTTTCGTTGGCAGACGTGGTGCCGCCGTTTTGCAGTTCGGCCTGCAGCGGCACGCTGGTTTCCTGCTGAGATACCGGGAACGGCTGTCTTTCGGGCGAGTAAGGCCACAGCAACGCCAACAGCAGAATGATGCCGAAGATCAGCACCCAGCGGCGATGAAAGTAGGGCAGCGGTTCCATCCAATGGAAACCGTCCGGCAGATGCCAGACTTTAATCAGCAGCGCTTTGACCTGCTGCATTTTGTCGTTGGCCGACGGCGGCTCCGATGGCGGCTCCGCGCCTTCAGACGCAGGTGCGGCGCCCGGTTTCAGGCGCTGGCTGACGTTCAGCCAGGTGCGCAGCAGCGGCTGGTAGATGCGGGTGGTTTTCCTTCTCCTGGGCGCGATTCTGCCCATGGTGACCTCTCTTCGACGGCGTAATAATTAGCGCGGCGCGACAAACGCGTCGCCTGCCCGGTATCCTGCTTTCAGTATAGTCCGCTAACTGATTGAAGTGAAAGGCGGCTGAGCGGCAGAGCCGAGGTTTGCGGCTGCGGGCGTTAACAGAAGGTTATTGTTTCTTTTTCTACGACAAAAGTCATCATTCTCCACACAAGATTTTACCCGGCATTGACGCGCTGTTATGCTGCGCTTTCGACTTTTTACAGACTTAAGGAAAACCCCATGACAACCCCTTCTTTTGACAGCGTTGAAGCGCAAGCAAGTTACGGGATTGGTTTACAGGTCGGCCAGCAGCTGCAAGAGTCCGGGCTGGAAGGTTTGCAACCGGAAGCTTTGCTGGCGGGTCTGCGTGACGCGCTGGAAGGGAATGCCCCGGCGGTTCCGGTAGACGTGGTGCACCGTGCGCTGCGTGAAATCCATGAGCGTGCGGACGCGGTGCGCCGCGAGCGCCAGCAGGCGATGGCCGTTGAAGGCCAGAAGTTCCTGGACGACAACGCCAAGCGCGACGACGTGACGCTGACCGAGTCCGGCCTGCAGTTCTCCGTGCTGGAGCAGGGCAACGGCCCAATCCCGTCCCGTCAGGATCGCGTGCGTGTGCACTACACCGGTCGTCTGATCAACGGCGACGTGTTCGACAGCTCGGTTGAGCGCGGCCAGCCGGCGGAATTCCCGGTCAGCGGCGTGATCCCAGGCTGGATCGAAGCGCTGACCCTGATGCCGGTCGGCTCCAAATGGCAGCTGTATATCCCGCACAACCTGGCCTACGGCGAGCGTGGTGCTGGCGCGTCCATCCCGCCGTTCAGCGCTCTGGTGTTCGACGTCGAGCTGCTGGAAATCCTGTAATCTCACCGAGGATTGCTCTGGGCGCCTTCGCGGCGCCCTTGTTTTATGCGCCGCGCAGCGCGCGCGGGAACAGCAGATTGTTCTCCAGACTGATGTGTTCCATCAGATCGCCGATGAACTCGTCGATGCCGTTGTACAGCGCTCGCCAGGTGGTGCAGGCGCCCTCCGGCGGCGTGACGTTATCGGTGAGGAACTTCACCACCTCCAGTTGCTCGCCCGCCTCGTCATGTTCATGTTCCATCACCGAAATAGGTCCGGCGGCCTGAGGCCCCATCCCCTGTTTGATCAGCGGGAACAGGATCTGCTCCTCTTTCATCATGTGATTCTCCAGATCCAGGCGGATCAGGTTCAGCTGCTTCGCCAACCCGCGCGGGCAGGCGGGTTTGTCGCCGTGCACGCGTTCAACTTTTTCCGCCATCAGCACCAGTTCGGCCAGCTGTTCTCGGTGCCGCTGATGAAAGCGCGGCAGTATGTAGTCGATCACCTCATCGAGCGGGGCCGTGCGCCAGTCACGGTTTTGTACCGGCGTGGCGGCCAGAGCGGCCAGTTCGTTCTCCAATCTGTCGATATCCAGGCCTTTGCGCTCGGCGGCGCGTTCCAGCGACTGTCGGCCGCCGCAGCAGAAATCCAGCTGGTGTTGGCGAAAAAGACGGGATGCCCGTGGAATGGCGATAGCGAGCGCGCCAAGGGATTGATTGCGGTAATCCATGGTAGTGCCTCTTTAAACGAAGGAATTCTATAACATGCATTTTAAATGCAATTTAAAGGGCGCGCCAGCGGGAAAATAGCGAAGATGGCCGGGGGATTGCCCCGGCCTGGCGATTATTTTGCGCTTAAATCGATGCGATAGACCGCGAAACCGATGCGGTCATTGCCTTCGGCGGTCATCGGGTATTGGGCGTGCTCTTTGATAAACGCCGTTGCTTTGTCCGATGGCGAGGTCTCGAAGCGGATATCCAGCGGCTGCTTGCTGCTGAAGGTCGCCAAACGCCAATTGTTGTCTGCCTGCGGATGCACTGCGCCGCGCCGTTTGGTTTCGGCGCTGATGTAGGCCGCCAGCACCGAACGATTCTCATCCGGCGAAGCGAAGGCGATATGTTGGTCGCCGGTGCCGGCAAACTTGCCGCCGTAGGCGCGGTAGTTGTTGGTGGCGACCAGGAAGGTGGCGTTCGGATCGATCGGCTTGCCGTTGAAGGTCAGCTGCTTGATGCGCTCCGCCTTATCGTTGATCAGCTGGCATTCGCCGTCATAGCGCGCCGGCTGGCTGACGTCGATCTGGTAATTGACGCCGTCGATCACGTCGAAGTTATAGGTGCGGAAGCCGTCCCAGTTGATCAATCCTTGCGGCTTGGCGTTATTGACGTCTATCTGGTTGAACTGACCGGCGGAGCACTCCAGCCACTCTTTCACCTCTTTGCCGCTGGCCTTCACCACCACCAGCGTATTGGGATAGAGATAGAGATCGGCGGCGTTGCGGAAGGTGAGCTGGCCCTTTTCCACTTCGACGAAGCTGGCGGGATCGTTCTTGCGGCCGCCGACCTTGAACGGCGCCGCCGCCGACAACACCGGCAGATCGGCAAGATCCGGGTCGCCCTGGATGTAATGTTCGACGTAGGCCTTCTGCGCATTGTTGACGATTTGCACCGTCGGATCGTCCTGCACCAGCGCCAGATAGCTGTACATGTTGCCGTCGGATTTGCCGATCGGCTGGCTGACGAACTCGCGCGTGCCCTTGTGATCGTCCGCCAATACTTTCACCAGCGCGGCGTCTTCAGCCGCCAGCGATTTCTTGTTCTCTTTGTCGTAGATCGGCCGCGCTTCCGCTTTGGCGGCGGTCACTTTCCAACTGCCGCCATCGTTGTTGAGCTGCAGGTCGACCACGCCGAGATGATCACCCCACTGGCCCGGCATGACCGCCGGTATGCCGTTCAGCAGGCCCTTATCGATATCCGCGCCTTTGATGTTGGCGAAGTCCTTGCTCGGGAACACCGCATGGGCGTGACCGAACATGATGGCGTCGATGCCCGGCACCTGGCTGAGGTAATAGACCGAGTTTTCCGCCATCGCCTTGTAAGGCTCGCTAGACAGCCCGGAATGCGGGATCGCCACCACCAGATCGGCGCCCTGTTTACGCATTTCCGGCACATAGCGCTTGGCGGTGGCGGTGATGTCGTCCACCGTCACTTTGCCCTGCAGGTTAGCTTTGTCCCATACCAGGATCTGCGGCGGCACGAAGCCGATGTAGCCGATGCGTAGCGTATGCGTCTTGCCGTCGCGGTCTTTCACCGGCGTATCGACGATGATGTACGGCGTGAACAGCGGTTTTTGCGTTTTGGCGTCGAGGACGTTGGCGTTGATATACGGGAATTTGGCGCCGGCGATGGCGTTCTTCAGGTAATCCAGCCCGTAGTTGAACTCATGGTTGCCGATGTTGCCGACCACATAGTCCAGCGTGTTCATCGCCTTGTAGACCGGGTGCACGTCGCCCGGCTTCAACCCCTTGGCCGCCATGTAGTCGCCGAGCGGGCTGCCCTGAATGATGTCGCCGTTGTCCACTAACACCGCGTTGGTGGCCTGCTGGCGCGCCTGTTGGATCAGACTGGCGGTGCGCACCAGGCCGAATTTGTCGGTCGGGGTGTCCTTGTAGTAATCGAAGTCCATCATATTGCTGTGCAGATCGGTGGTTTCCAGCACGCGCAGATCGACGGTCGCCGCCTGCGCCGAGGCGCACACCAGCAGCGCAAGCGCGGACAGCCTCAGTGGATGCTTCATCATTGGGGGTCTCTCCATTCCATTATTCGAGTGTTATCGCAGAGGGAAATGTAATTAACATTGCTTGCCACAGCAAACTGTGAAGTTTGACAGAAAACGGCGGTAGGTAACGCGGGGAAGTTCACAGTTGCGCCCTACAAGATCTGAGCAATTCCCGAGGCTTAGGCGGTTGAGATGGATATTCGGCGCAAAAAAAACTAGTCTGCTAGCAGAGACAGAGGGAAATTTCCCACGGAGATGCGGAGTTGAGGTGCATGATGTTAGAGCGAATTTGCCAACTGTCCCGCGAGGCGGGAGCGGCGATCATGGCGGTGTACGATGGTGAACAACCGCTTGATGTCGCACAGAAAAAAGATGATTCACCGGTGACGGCGGCCGATCTGGCGGCGCACCATATCATCAAGCGCGGCCTGGCGGCGCTGACGCCGGAGGTGCCGCTGCTGTCGGAAGAGGATCCGCCGGCGTGGGAAGAGCGCCGCAACTGGACGCGCTACTGGCTGGTCGATCCGCTGGACGGCACCAAAGAGTTTTTGCATCGCAATGGCGAGTTCACGGTCAATATCGCCCTGATTGAAGACGGGCAGGCGGTGATGGGCGTGGTGTATGCCCCGGCGATCGACGTGTTGTATCTGGCGGAGCGCGGCAAGGCCTGGAAAGAAGAGAAGGGCGTGCGGCAGGCGATCGGCGTCAGCAACGCGCATCCGCCGCTGGTGGTGGTGAGCCGCTCGCATATCGACGACGAACTGAAAGACTATCTGCAGCAGCTGGGCGAGCACCAGACCGTGTCCGTCGGTTCTTCGCTGAAATTCTGCCTGGTGGCGGAAGGCAAGGCGCAGCTCTATCCGCGCTTCGGGCCGACCAACATTTGGGATACCGCCGCAGGGCATGCGGTGGCGGTGGCCGCCGGGGCGCAGATTCACGATTGGCAGGGCAAGCCGTTGCTTTACACCCCGCGTGAATCCTTCCTCAACCCCGGCTTCCGGGTTTCGCTGTTCTGAGTTAGTTCGCCAACAGCTGGTGCAGCTTGGACATCACCTGCTGCACCTCTTCCGGCGTCAGCGCGCCGTCTTTGGCGAACTGGATGCGCCCTTGCTTATCCAGCACCACAATAGCTGAGCCTTTCGGCTGCAGATCCCAGGCCTTGCGCACGTTGCCGTCGCTGTCGACGATAAACTGCGACCATGGGAACTCCTTCTTGCTGTCTTCAATGCTGCTGCGCACGAACATCGCGGTGCCCATCAGGGCATCGTCGGTGTTGACGATTGTCGTCGTTTGGTAACGATCGTGTGGTAGCTTCGCCTTCTTGATCGCTTCAATCAGTGGGTCGTTCATGTCTTTGGCGGAGCTGCGGCCGGCAATATGTTGTATCACCCGCACTTTTCCACTGAGCTGCGCGCTGTTCCAGTTTTGGTAGCTAAAATTACCGTCAGCGTAATTGAGTTCTCCTTTGTCGCTGACGCCGACCGGCGCCACGCGCTGCTGGAGCTGGAAGTTGTGTGCGGAAGCGAAAAGCGGGGCGAGCAGCAGGGATACCATCAGCATGCGACTTGTTTTCATGCTTTCTCCTTGTAATGGGGGGAATTTGTGCGACAGCACTTCGACAGCCTAAAGCATAGGATGTGATAAGAGGTCTGTCCTGTTAACCGGATCGCAGATTTTCCCTTGGTTCGCTAATCATCAGATTTTGAAGGGATATCCTGAAAACGTTATAAATTATCATATACAATTCTGTCAAAAAGTGTAAATCCAGCGTAGATCACCGGGCGAAAGTGAACGTTCTGGTCTTTACTGGGTCTACTACATGCAATCAAGTTGCGTTCTGAATTTCGAGGCTGCCACCTTTGGCGGCTCGCTGAGCGCATGGATCAACGGGAGGAGCGTAAAAGAATGAGAATCTTCCAGCGTTATAACCCTTTGAAAGTGGCAAAGTACGTTAAGACCCTGTTTCGCGGAAGGCTGTATATCAAGGACGTAGGCGCATTTGAATTCGACGAGGGGAAAATCCTGCCGCCGAAGATTCGCGACAAGCGCCATTTCAGCGTGATGTCTGAAGTGAACCGTCAGGTGCTGCTGTTGCAGGCCGAGTTCGGTTGAACACCGTGCTGACAGCTGAAAAAAATGCGGCCCCGATGGGGCCGCTGATGTTTTTGTCCCGCCGCCGTCAAGCCGACGGCGTGTCTTCCGGCGCCTTCGGCAGCACCGCCGCCGGTTTGTCGCTCAGCCGGGTGACCAGCAGCTGGTCTATCTTGTAGCTGTCGATATCCACCACTTCAAACTTGTAGCCGGCGTATTTGACGAAGTCGGTGCGTTTCGGGATCTTGCGCAGCATATACATCATAAAGCCGCCGATGGTCTCGTAGTTACCCGCCTGCGGGAATTCGTCGATATCCAGCACGCGCATCACGTCGTCGATCGGTGTGCCGCCTTCAATCAGCCATGAGCTTTCGTCACGCGCTACGATCTGCTCTTCCTGACCCTGGCCGACCAGGTCGCCCATCAGCGTGGTCATCACGTCGTTAAGGGTGATGATGCCCACCACCAACGCATATTCATTGAGGATCACCGCGAAGTCTTCACCGGCGGTTTTGAAGCTTTCCAGCGCTTCAGACAGCGTGAGGGTGTCCGGCACGATCAGCGCAGAACGGATCTGCACGCCGCTGCTCAGCACCAGGCTCTGGTTGCCCAGCACGCGGTTCAGCAGGTCTTTGGAGTCGACGTAGCCGACCACCTGATCGATATGGCCGTCGCACACCAGGAACTTGGAGTGCGGGTGGGTCGAGACTTTCTCCTTGATGCTCTCTTCGCTTTCGCGCAGATCGAAGTACACCACGCTTTCGCGCGAGGTCATCGAAGACGGCACGGTGCGCGATTCCAGTTCGAACACGTTTTCAATCAACTCGTGCTCCTGCTTGCGCAGCACGCCCGCCAGGGCACCGGCTTCCACCACCGCGTAAATATCATCGGAAGTGATGTCGTCCTTGCGCACCATCGGCAGCTTGAACATGCGGAAGATCAGGTTGGCCATGCCGTTGAAGAACCACACCAGCGGGCGGAAGATCATGATGGAGAAACGCATCGGGTTGATGATCCGGACGGCGACCGTCTCTGGTGCAATCATACCGATGCGCTTCGGGGTCAAATCGGCGAACAGGATAAACAGGCTGGTCACCAGCACGAAGGAGCAGATGAAGCTGACCTGTTCCGCCAGTTCGGGGGACAGGAATTTAATAAAGAATTGTTGGAAGGTGCCGGAAAAAGCCGCGTCGCCGACGATACCGCCGAGGATGGCTACGGCGTTCAGGCCGATCTGCACCACGGTGAAGAAGATGCCCGGAGTTTCTTGCAGTTTAAGCACTCTGGCGGCGTTGACGTTGCCTTCGTCCGCCATCAGCTTCAGTTTGATCTTGCGCGAGGCGGCCAGAGAGATTTCCGACAGTGAGAAGAACGCACTCACCGCGATCAGAAAAAGAATCAGTAAAATACTGTTTAACATAATCTATCCATACGTGCCGACGGGATGCCGGCGCTCTTGAGGAAGGGTAGTACATAGTAAAAAAAGCAGCGATAACAACCAGAAGGGAAGCTATCGGGCCGCAGAAGCGGCCCGCATAGTATAGCAGTTGCCCCACAGGGGCCGCCAGCGGTTAAAAAAGTGCCGCCGGCCGGCATCGGATCAGCCCTGCGGCGGCAGGCACACGCCGATGCCGCCCAGCCCGCAGTAGCCTTCCGGGTTCTTGAACAGGTACTGCTGGTGATCGTCTTCCGCGTAATAGAACGGCAGCGCCGGCGCGATCTCGGTGGTGATGACGCGCTTGTCGCCCGCCGCGTCCATCGCCTGCTGGAAGCGCTGCAGGCTGCTTTCGGCTTCGGCCTGCTGTTCCGGGCTCAGCGTATAGATCGCCGAGCGGTACTGCGTGCCGACGTCGCCGCCCTGGCGCATGCCCTGCGCCGGATCGTGATTTTCCCAGAACAGCTGCAGCAGCTGTTTGTAGCTGACGACCTGCGGATCGAACACCACGCGCACCACTTCGGCATGGCCGGTCTGGCCGCTGCATACTTCACGGTAGGTCGGGTTCGGCGTGTAGCCGCCGCTGTAGCCGGCGGCGGTGCTGTAGACGCCCGGCCGTTGCCAGAACAGGCGCTCTACGCCCCAGAAACAGCCCATGGCGAAGATCGCCACTTCCATGCCTGCCGGCACCTGGGTCATCGAGTGTTCGGTGACCACGTTGAGCGTTGCGACAGGCATTGGCGTGGTGCGGCCAGGCAGCGCGCTTGCCTTATCGACGGTTTGTGATTTATCAAAAAATGGCACCACGGTTGACTCCTGTTGTCACAGTAAGAATTGACCCTACATGGCGGCGGTTCGGTTGTATCTCACCGCGTCTTTGCCCACAATAAGTGGCAAGTTGGATTTTGTATAAGCTTAACGCAGTATTTTGAGCGCCAAAAGTGAAGAATTCGCCTGTTGCGCGGCGGTGGCAAAGCGCGGCGGGCGGCGTCCGGAACTAGGCTGAAGAGGGCTGCCGTCATGATAGCGCGGAGTCTGCCCTGGCCCCGGAGCGAACACCATAACAGGAAAGTAAAATCAATAAGGAGAACACGTGCCAAAGTACCCGGTCATGTGCTTGATAGCTGTGTTGCTTGCAACACCTGCAGCCTACGCGGCGAACGTGCGGTTGCAGGTGGAAGGGTTAAGCGGAGAATTGGAAAAAAACGTCCGGGTGCGGCTGTCGTCGATCACGCCTGAAGAAGTCGGCACCGACGGCCGTTTTCGCGCGCGGGTGGATGAGGCGGTGCGCCAGGGGCTGCGCGCGCTCGGCTATTACCAGCCGACCATCGAGTTTACGCTGGACGACAGGCCGGGGATGTCGCGCCCGGTGCTGCATGCCAAGGTCAATCCGGGCGAACCGGTGCGCATCGCCGGCGCCAACATCGTGCTGGAAGGCGGCGCAAAGACCGATGAGGACTACCTGGCGCTGGTAAAGAAGGACCGGCCGACCATCGGCGAGATCCTCAACCACGGCAAGTATGACAGTTTCAAAGGCTCGCTCACCGGCCTGGCGCTGCGCAAAGGCTACTTCGATGCCGACATGACCAAAAGCCAGCTCGGCGTGGCCGAAGATCTGCACAAGGCGTTTTGGGATATCGATTTCAACAGCGGCGAACGTTATCGCTTCGGCAAGGTGAAATTCACCGGTTCGCAAATCCGCGAAGACTATCTGCAAAATCTGGTGCCCTTTCATCAGGGGGATTACTACAGTTCGGAGGATTTGGCCGAGCTGAACCGCCGTTTGTCCGCCACCAACTGGTTTAACTCGGTGGTGGTGTCCCCTGATTTCAACGATGCCAAAGAGAACAAGATTTTGCCGTTGGACGCGCTGGTGACGCCGCGCACGCGCAACACCGTCGAAACCGGTATCGGTTACTCCACCGACGTCGGCCCACGGGTGAAAGGCACCTGGAAAAAGCCCTGGCTCAACGATCGCGGGCATAGCCTGGAAACCAGCGCCAGCGTGTCGGCGCCGGAGCAGCAGCTGGATCTGACCTACAAGATCCCGCTGCTGAAGAATCCGCTGGAGCAGTATTACCTGCTGCAGGGCGGGCTCAAGAACGTCAATCTCAACGACACCAAATCCGTCACCTCCAAAGTGGTGGCCTCGCGCAACTGGGATCTCTCCAGCGGCTGGCAGCGGGCGATCAACCTGACCTGGCGCTGGGATAACTTTACCCAGGGTAACGTCAGCAACACCACCATGCTGTTGTATCCCGGCGTCAGCTTCAACCGCACCCGTTCGCGCGGCGGCCTGATGCCGACCTGGGGCGACAGCCAGCGCTACTCCATCGACGTGTCCGACACCACTTGGGGCTCCGGCGTGGACTTCGCGCTGATGCAGGCGCAGAACGTCTGGATCCGCACCCTGGCCGACAAGCACCGTTTCGTGGCGCGCGGGCAGGTGGGATGGATTGAAACCAACGATTTCGACAAGGTGCCGCCGGATCTGCGTTTCTTCGCCGGTGGCGACCGCAGCATTCGCGGCTACAAGTACAAAGACATTTCGCCGCGTGATAACGACGGCAAGCTGACCGGTGCCTCCAAGATGCTGACCGGATCGCTGGAGTACCAATACAACGTGACCGGCAAATGGTGGGGGGCGATGTTCGTCGACTCCGGTGAAGCGGTGAACGATATCAAGCAGAGCAACTTCAAAACCGGCGCCGGTGTCGGCGTGCGCTGGCAGTCGCCGGTGGGGCCGGTGAAGCTGGATATCGCCGCGCCCGTGGGGGACAAGGACACCCACGGGATGCAGTTCTACATCGGTTTGGGGCCTGAACTATGAGCCTGGTTAAAAAGATTTGTCTCGGATTTCTGGTCGTCTTGCTGTTGCTGATCGGCGGTCTGGCCTTCCTGGTGGGCACCACCACCGGTTTGCATATGGTCATCAACGGCGCGGCGCGCTGGGTGCCTGGGCTGGAGATCGCCGGCGTCAGCGGCGGTTGGCGCGATTTGACGCTGAAGGGCGTGAAGTATCAGATGCCGGGCGTGACGGTCAACGCCGGACAGTTCCACCTCTCCCTCGATCTGTCCTGCTTTAAACGCAGTTCGCTGTGCGTCAACGCCTTGACCGCTCAGGACGTGGACGTGGCGGTGAACACCAAAGAGATGGCGCCTGCCGCGCCGGTGGAGGAGAGCAGTGAGCCGACCACCAATCTCAGCACGCCTTATCCGATCACGCTGCGCCTGTTGGCGCTGAATAACGTCAAGGTCACCGTCGACGACACCGCCATCTCTCTGGCCGAGTTCCGCACCGGTGCACACTGGCAGGAGCGCGCGCTGACGTTGATGCCCACCAAGATCGGCTCGCTGCTGATCGCGTTGCCGAAAACCCCGCAAAACCCGTTGCCGGAAGCGGTGCAACCGGCGGTAGAGGTGGCGAAAAAGGTCGGCGAGCAGGTTACCGACGCGGCGAAACCGGCGCCGCAGCCGGAAGAGAAGCCGCTCGGCGAAACGCTGAAGGAACTGTTCGCCAAACCGCTGTTGCCGGATCTGCCGGACATCCGCCTGCCGCTGGATATCACCGTCAAAGAGATCAGCGGCGAGCAGCTGCGCTTGACCGGCGATACCGACGTGCTGATCACGAGCCTGTCGCTGCAGGCCAGCACGCAGGACCAGCATATCCAGCTGGACAACTTCGACGTGAAATCGCCGCAGGGCACGCTGTCGGTGCAGGGACAGGCGACCCTGACCGGCGACTGGCCGGTGGCCCTGACCGCCAACAGCGCGTTGAATATCGAGCCGCTGAAGGGCGAGAAAGTGAAGCTGAACATCGGCGGCGGACTGCGTGACGAGCTGAAGGTGGCGCTGAACCTGTCCGGCCCGGTCGGGGCCCAACTTGATGTGCAAACCCGGCTGGCCGAAGCCGGCCTGCCGCTGGCGCTGACGCTGCAGAGCAAGCAGCTGAAATGGCCGCTGAGCGGCGAGGCGCAGTATCAGGTCAACGATTTCCGCCTGCGCTTTAACGGCAAGGCGACCGACTACGCGCTGTCGACGCGCGCCAATCTGAAAGGCCAGGATCTGCCGCCGGCGGTGTTGACGCTGGACGGCAAAGGCAACGTCGAGCAGTTCAAGCTGGAGCGCCTGCGCCTGGCGGCGCTGCAGGGCAATACCGACCTCACCGCGCTGGTGGACTGGAGCAAGGCCATCAGTTGGAACTCGCAATTGACGCTGAGCGGCATCAATACCGCCAAGCAGTGGCCGGAATGGCCGGCGAAGCTCGACGGCAAGATAGTTACGCGCGGCAGCCTGCACGGCGGCAGCTGGCAGTTGCAGGTGCCGGTGTTGCAGCTGGACGGCAACGTGAAGCAGAACAAGGTCACGGCGCGCGGCACGCTGAGCGGCAACGCCGCCGGGCAGTGGAAAATCCCCGGCATCGATCTGACGCTGGGGCGTAACCAGCTGAACGTCAAAGGGCAGCTGGACGAGAAGAGCTGGAATCTGGACGCTAACATCGACGCGCCGCGTCTGGACGGCGCGCTGCCGGGCCTGGGCGGCACCGCCAAAGGGCTGCTGAAACTGCGCGGCAATCTGCAGGCACCGCAGCTGCTGGCGGATTTGACCGCCTCCGGCTTGCAGTGGCAGGCGCTGCGCATCAACCGCGTGAAGATCGATGGTGATGTGCGCTCCACGGATCAGATCCAGGGGCAGTTGGCGGTACGCGTCGAGCAGCTGAAGCAGGACGCGCTGGAGGTCAGCCTGCTGACCCTCGACGCCAAAGGCAGCGAGAAACAGCATCAGCTGCAGTTGAAGATCGACGGCAAACCGGTCTCCGGCCAGCTGGCGCTGCAGGGCAGCTTCGATCGTCAACAGCAGCGCTGGCGCGGCAATCTGAACAACACCCGCTTCGATACGCCGGTCGGGGAGTGGCGCCTGACGCGCGCCATCGCGCTGGACTACCTGAACACTGAGCAGAAGATCAGCGTCGGGCCGCACTGCTGGCAGAACCCGAATGCCGAACTGTGTGTGCCGAAGACCATTGAAGCCGGCCAGAGCGGCCAGGCCAGCGTGGTGCTTAACCGGTTCGACCTGGCGATGATCAAACCGTTCCTCGGTCCGGAAACCGCCCTCAGCGGCGTGTTCACCGGCCGTGCCGACGTCAGCTGGAAACCAGGCGGCGCGCTGCCGGAGGCGAAAGTCACGCTGGCCGGCAACGGCGTCAAGGTGGTGCAGCAGGTACAGGGCAACGCGCTGCCGATCGCCTTCGATACGCTGACTCTCAACGCCGGGCTGAACAACGGCCGCGCACAGGCCGACTGGCGGATCAAACTGACCAACAACGGCCAGTTCGACGGCAACATCCAGGTGGCGGATCCGCAGGTGCGGCGCACCATCAGCGGCAACGTCAATATCACCAACATCTCGCTGGCGCTGATCAACCCGGCGCTGATGAAGGGCGAAAGCGCGGCGGGCATGCTGAACGCCAACCTGCGTCTGGGCGGCAGCGCGCAGAAGCCGCTGGTGTTCGGCCGCCTGGCGTTGGATCGGGCGAAGGTGCAGGGGCACTGGATGCCGTTCGACATGACCGATGCGCGGCTGGCGGTGAATTTCAACGGCATGACCTCGACGCTCGAGGGGCTGCTCAGCACCACGCGCGGCCAGCTGAATCTGGCGGGCGACGCCGACTGGCGTGACATCAATGCCTGGCGTGCGCGCATCGCCGCCAAGGGCGACAAGCTGCGGGTGACGGTGCCGCCGATGATCCGCATCGACGTGTCGCCGGATCTGGTGTTCGAAGCCACGCCGCAGCTGTTCTCGCTCAACGGCAAGGTCGATATTCCCTGGGCGCGCATCACGGTGCAGGAGCTGCCGGAAAGCGCGGTGGGCGTCTCTTCCGACGAGGTGATGCTGGACGATCAGCTGAAGCCGATTCAACCGAAGACGGCGTCGATCCCCATTAACAGCAACCTGATGATTCACGTCGGCAACGACGTTCGGCTGGACGCTTTCGGCCTCAAAGCCCGCCTGAAGGGCGACCTGAAGGTGGTGCAGGACAAGAAAGGGCTGGGCCTCAACGGCCAGATTGACATCCCTTCCGGTCGATTCCATGCTTATGGTCAGGATTTGATCGTGCGTAAAGGGCAGCTGATGTTCTCCGGTCCGCCGGATCAGCCGCTGCTCAACATCGAGGCGATCCGCAACCCGGAATCCACCGAGGACGACGTGACCGCCGGCGTGCGCGTGACCGGCCTGGCGGATGCGCCGAAGCTGGAAGTGTTCTCCGATCCGGCCAAATCGCAGCAGGAAGCCTTGTCTTATCTGCTGCGCGGCCAGGGTTTGAGCAGTTCCGGCGCCGACGGCAACGCCATGACGTCGATGTTAATCGGCATGGGGGTTGCACAAAGTGGTCAACTTGTGGGTAAAATCGGCGAGGCATTCGGCGTGAGTAATTTGGCCCTGGACACTCAGGGGGTTGGCGACAATTCCCAGGTTGTCGTGAGCGGCTATGTCCTCCCAGGCTTACAAGTAAAATATGGGGTGGGCATTTTCGACTCGCTGGCCACGCTGACGTTGCGTTATCGCCTGATGCCTAAGTTGTATCTTGAAGCGGTGTCTGGTCTCGACCAGGCATTAGATTTGCTCTATCAGTTTGAGTTTTAGCGATGCGAATAATTGTCTACGGCAGTTTACGACGCAAACAGGGAAACAGCCATTGGATGACTAACGCCCAATGGCTCGGCGAGCACGAGCTCGAAGGCTATCAGATTTATAATCTGGGCCATTACCCGGCGGCGATCCCTGGAGAGGGCACGATACATTGCGAGGTGTATCGTATTAACTCATCGATTCTGGCAGAGCTGGACGAACTGAAAAGCAACACCAAGGACTATAAGCGCGAGCTGATTCAGACGCCTTATGGGAGTGCGTGGATCTACCTGTACAAACACAGCGTGGACGGTTACCCGCGAATTACCAGCGGTGACTGGCTGAAGCGTCTCGAAGAACAGTAAGAAAAAAAACACCGCTCATTGAGCGGTGTTTTTTCATCGGACGGCGGCGAGAATTACTTCTTGGCGGCGCGTTCGAAGGAGGCGATGATTTCCGCTTTAGCCGCGGCAGCGTCTGCCCAGCCTTCCACTTTCACCCATTTGCCTTTTTCCAGATCTTTGTAGTGCTCGAAGAAGTGAGCGATCTGAGCTTTCAGCAGCTCCGGCAGGTCGTTCACGTCTTTCACGTGATCGTACTCTTTAGTCAGCTTGCTGTGCGGTACCGCAACCAGCTTGGCGTCTTCACCGGCTTCGTCGGTCATCTTCAGCACGCCAACCGGACGGCAGCGGATCACGGAACCCGGCTGCAGCGGATATGGCGTTGGGACCAGCACGTCAACCGGGTCACCGTCCAGAGACAGGGTGTGGTTGATGTAGCCGTAGTTGCACGGGTAGAACATTGCGGTGGACATGAAACGGTCAACGAACAGCGCGCCGGTTTCTTTGTCGATTTCGTATTTGATTGGATCGGCGTTGGCCGGGATTTCGATTACTACGTAGATGTCTTCCGGCAGGTCTTTGCCAGCAGGGACCAGATTCAAGCTCATGTCGGTTTCCTTTAATCATCAAACCAGAAATGGAGTGGCGGCTATTATAGCGGACTCTTTTGCGATTTCCTGCCCTTTTCATCGTCGAAAACCCAGTGCCTCTGTGCGCGGAGAATTTCCAGATTAATCCCGCCACGGCATGAAGTTTTGCCTGCGGCTGCCGATAACTTCAACAAACAATAATGAGCCAGCAAAGCTGGCTCCGCGTTTTGCCACCCCTACTACGTCTGATCTCACTATTCTGAAGCCGGGAAGAACTCATGCTAAAAAAGATTACGGTGAAGGCTGGGCTGATCGCCCTGCTGAGCCTGATGACCATGCTGCTGATCATGGTCAGCGTTATTGGCGTCAACGCGATTAACGAAGGATCGCGCTCGATCCATACCTTAAACCAGATCCTTGGCGAAGAGCTGGGCTCGCTGGCCAACAGCTCCAACCTGACGCTGCGCGCCCGAACCGCTGCCTCGCTGGCGGTGCGCCAACGGGAGATCGGCCAGACTGATGTCTCCGACGCGACCGTCGGCCGCATCTACGGCTACCTCGAGCAGTCGAACAAGGAAATGGCGCGCTTTGTCGGCGTCGGCACCGTGACCGATCGTGGCCGCGAACTCTCCAACCGCCTGCAAAACAGCTATCGCGCCTATCTGGAACAGGGCGTGAAGCCGATGGCCGCCGCCATCAAGGCCGGCAAGATTGATGAGTATTATCATATCCAGGAGACGCGCATCTCCGCATTGAGCATCGCGTTTGAAAAGGATCTCACCGATTTCCGCAGCTTCGCCATGAAGCTCGGCGCCCAGCAGGTGCATGACGCGGAAAGCAACGCCAGCACCAAGATCTCGCTGATCGTGGTGGCGGGCCTGCTGAGTGTGCTGCTGGCGGTTCTGGCCTGGTTCGCGCTGCGCGTGATCATTCTGCGCCCGTTGGACGAGTCCATCGCGCAGCTGGAACACATCGCCGGCGGCGATCTGACCCATGAGATCCGCGGCGAGGGCGATACCGAAATGGGGCGCCTGATACGCGCGATGCAGCGCATGCAGCGGGCGTTGGCCAGTTCGGTCAGCAAAGTGCGCGACGCCAGCAGCCAGATCGACACCGGTTCACGCGAACTGGCGGCCGGCAACCTGCACCTGGCGCAGCGCACCGAAGAATCGGCCGCCTCGCTGGAAGAGACTGCCGCCAGCATGGAGCAACTGACCTCGACGGTGAAAATGAACGCCGAGAACTGCGAACAGGCCAACCAACTGGCGCTGAGCGTGTCCGATATCGCCAACCAGGGCAGCGACGTGGTCAGCCAGGTGATGAGCAAGATGCAGGCGATCACCGACAGTTCACGCCGCATCGCCGATATCATCAGCGTGATGGACGGCATCGCCTTCCAGACCAATATCCTGGCGCTGAATGCGGCGGTGGAAGCGGCGCGCGCCGGTGAACAGGGCCGCGGCTTCGCGGTGGTGGCCGGCGAAGTGCGCAATCTGGCGCAGCGCAGCGCCCAGTCGGCGAAAGAGATCAAAGGGCTGATCGAAGCGTCGCAGAACCGGGTGCAGGAAGGCGAGCAGATGGTGGAGTCGGCGGCGCAGACCATGAGCGGCATCACCGGCGAAGTGGGCCGGGTGACGGCGTTGATGCGTGAGATCTCGGCGGCGACGCGCGAACAAAGCAGCGGTATCGAACAGGTGAACCTGGCGGTGGCGCAGATGGATCAGGTGGCGCAACAGAATGCGGCGCTGGTGGAGGAGTCTGCGGCGGCGACGCGCTCGCTGGAAGATCAGGCTCAACTGCTGGCGCAGAGCATGGCGGCGTTCAAGCTGTAAGGCGATAAGGGTTCGGCAAGGCGCCGAACCCTACAAAAAACGCGTTACTCGTCCGGGTTTTCGGCGATGAAGCGTTCTGCGTCTTCTACCATCGACTTGGTGCCGACGAAGAATGGCGCGCGCTGGTGCAGTTTCACCGGCGTGATGTCCAGAATGCGGTTTTTACCGTCGCTGGCCTTACCGCCGGCCTGTTCGGCCAGGAACGCCATCGGGTTGCATTCGTACAGCAGGCGCAGCTTGCCCTGTGGGTGGCTGGCGGTGCTTGGGTAGATGTAGATGCCGCCTTTCAGCAGGTTGCGGTGGAAGTCCGCCACCAGAGAACCGATGTAGCGCGAGGTATAAGGGCGCTGCGTCGCTTCGTCCTGCTCCTGGCAGTACTTGATGTATTTCTTCACGCCGAGAGGGAACTTGATGTAGTTGCCTTCGTTGATGGAATACATGTTGCCGCTCGCCGGGAAGCGCACTTTCTCGTGAGAGAGACAGAACACGCCCAGAGACGGGTCGTAAGTGAAGGCGTGGACGCCGTAACCGGTGGTGTACACCAGCATGGTGGACGAACCGTAAACCACATAACCCGCTGCGACCTGGGCGCTGCCCGGCTGCAGGAAGTCTTCTTCGGTCACCGGCGTGCCGACCGGCGTGATGCGACGGTAGATAGAGAAAATCGTACCGACCGAGACGTTGACATCGATGTTGGACGAACCGTCCAACGGATCCATCAATACGACATACTTGGCATTTTCAGCACGCTCGCCGTCGAATATCACGATTTCATCTTCTTCTTCGGAAGCGATACCCGCAACTTCACCGCGCGCTTTCAACGCCGCTTTCAGTTTTTCGTTCGCGTACAGGTCCAGTTTCATCTGAACTTCGCCCTGTACGTTGGACACCCCGCTGGTTCCCAGAATATCAACCAGGCCAGCCTTGTTGATGTCGCGGTGGATGATTTTGGCGCCCAGTTTAATGGCAGAAAGTAACGCGGTCAGCTCGCCGGTGGCGTGCGAGAAGTCGTGCTGTTTCTCGACGATAAATTCGCCTAACGTTTTCATGACACAATCCCTGAATCTACGGATGGATAGCGGCCTGTTAACAAACCGCCAACGTTTTCGCGTGCAGTGTAGCCCAAAGATGCGCGCCATTCATAGGCAAATCCATTTCTTCTGGACGATTCTGAGCGTTAGAATATGCCGACATTCGATGCACTCACATGAGAAACCTATGCGCATTCACATTCTTGGGATCTGTGGCACCTTTATGGGCGGGTTGGCGATGCTGGCGCGCTCACTGGGGCATGACGTCACCGGTTCGGACGCCAACGTCTATCCGCCGATGAGCACGCTGCTGGAGAACCAGGGGATCGATCTTATTCAGGGTTATGATCCAGCCCAGCTGGATCCGGCGCCGGATCTGGTGATCATCGGCAACGCCATGACGCGCGGCAACCCGTGCGTGGAGGCGGTGCTGGAGCGTGGCATCCCTTACGTTTCCGGTCCGCAGTGGCTGCACGACGCCGTGTTGCGCGATCGCTGGGTATTGGCGGTCGCCGGCACCCACGGCAAAACCACCACCGCCGGCATGGCGACCTGGATCCTCGAGGCCTGCGGTTACCAGCCCGGCTTCGTCATCGGCGGCGTGCCGGGCAACTTCGAGGTTTCGGCCCGCCTCGGCGGCAGCCCGTTCTTCGTCATTGAAGCCGACGAGTATGACTGCGCGTTCTTCGACAAGCGCTCCAAATTCGTGCATTACAGCCCGCGCACGCTGATCATGAATAACCTGGAGTTCGACCATGCCGACATCTTCGACGATCTGAAAGCCATCCAGAAACAGTTCCACCATCTGGTGCGTCTGGTGCCGGGCAAAGGCAAGATCATTCTGCCGGACAACGACAGCCACCTGAAACAGGTGATGGCGATGGGCTGCTGGAGCGAGCAGGAGCTGGTGGGGGAAGAGGGCACCTGGCGCGCGCAGAAGCTGACGCCGGACGCCAGCCATTACGCGGTGTTCCTCGACGGCGAGCAGGTCGGCGAAGTGAACTGGGCGCTGGTGGGCGAGCACAACATGCATAACGGTCTGATGGCCATCGCCGCTACCCGCCACGTCGGCGTGCAGCCGGCGGACGCCTGCCGCGCATTGGGCGATTTCATCAATGCCCGCCGCCGCCTGGAGCTGCGCGGCGAAGCCAACGGCGTCACCGTTTACGACGACTTCGCGCACCACCCGACGGCGATCCTGGCCACCCTGGCCGCGCTGCGCGGCAAGGTAGGCGGCACGGCGCGCATTCTGGCGGTGCTGGAACCGCGCTCCAACACCATGAAAATGGGCATCAGCAAAAACGATCTGGCGCCTTCGCTCGGCCGCGCCGACGAGGTGTTCCTGTTCCAGCCGCATCACATTCCGTGGCAGGTGGCGGAAGTGGCGGATGCCTGTGTGCAACCGGCGCACTGGAGTGCGGATCTCGACACGCTGGTGGACATGGTGGTGAAAACCGCACAGCCGGGCGATCACATTCTGGTGATGAGCAACGGCGGTTTTGGCGGCATTCACGATCGCCTGCTGGACGCGCTGGCGAAAAAGCAGGAACCGAAGGTGACCTACTGATCGCTTAGCCGCATCAGCCAACACAAGGGCCGCATTCGCGGCCTTTTTTACGCCCATAAAAAAGCCCTCGCGAGCGAGGGCAACGGGGTTCGTCGGATAGGACGACGAGAGGGTCTCTGGGAAATCGGCGTTTGCGTCAGAACTCGGCAGTGGCAGTGACGAGGGTAATCAGCTCTGCAAAGCCGTTCCCAGAGTTGTTATTTGTAAATCTCGGCGGTGGCGTGGTAGTTGCCTTCGTTACGCGCTTCGATTACGCGGTAGGCGGTCGCGCCTTTCGCGTCGGCTTTCTCCGACAACGCCTGGCGAATGTCGGTCGGCGCGCCGTCGATGCCGCTGACGGTAATGGTGCCGATAGATTGCAGATTGGCGGTCTGATCGTTAGTCACCAACTGGGCGGCGGAGGCGCCGAAGGAGATGACGGACAGCAAACCGAGTGCAGCAACAGTAGTTTTCATGTTCATGATAGCGATCCTTGGTCATAACAGCCTGGAAGGGCTTGGCCGCGATTTTTATTCTTGAAGGCCGTTATGACAGCGTTTGGTTCCAGAGATGTATTGCCCGTTGCCGGGTAATGCCGGTACTTATTTGTAGATTTCAGCGGTCGCGTGGAAGTTGCCGTCGTTACGCGCTTCGATCACGCGGTAAGCGGTCGCCCCTTTGGCGTCGGCTTTATCGGACAGCGCCTGACGAATGTCGGAAGGTGCAGCGGCGACGCCGCTCACGGTGATCACACCGGCGGGCTGCAGTTTTGCGGCCTGGGTTGCATCAACAGATTGTGCTGCGAATGCGCCGAAGGAAAGCATGGACAGAACGCTCAGGGTTGCAACGGTAGCTTTAATTTTCATCATCTCACCTCATCGTATTCTTTTATCAGTTCCAACGAACTGTGACTTAGTTCACGGAAATGAGTATACAGCTAGTAACGCGAAAAATTAATAGTTCGCTAACAGTTGCTAGTGAAACTTTAAACCGGTGAACCTTCTTTTTTATAACCGTAAGGAATAAAAAACGCTTATAAAACGATCTTTCGATGTTAATTTTATGTAATTTCAATGAGGTAAGTGCTTTTGACCAAAAGTGCGGAAGATCACAGTGGGTACTGCTGGCTACATGGAGATGTCATGGAAATGTGTTGTGGCGGGATAAAAAAGCAGTGTTAAACGCGGTTGAGGGCCGAGAAGGTAACGCAGGGGTTAAAGAAGCGCTAACAAAATGCGAACGGTAGCCGCACTTTGTTAGCGCCAGGTTTCACAGCTCTTGCTCGAACACGCCCAGGATCGCTTCATGCAGCTTCTGAGCGGTAAAGCCGCTGGACGGGGTGACGAAAATCGTGTCGTCGCCGGCGATAGTGCCAAGGATGCCCTGGGATTTGCCCAATGAGTCGAGCAGGCGGGCGATCAGCTGTGCGGCGCCGGGGCTGGTGTGGATCACCACGACGGCGTCGTTATGGTCGACGTCCAGCACCAGGTTCTTTAGCGGGCTGGTAGTGGTCGGCACGCCGAGTTCGGCCGGAAGGCAATACACCATTTCCATTTTGGCATTACGCGTACGTACCGCACCGAACTTGGTCAGCATGCGCGATACTTTGGATTGGTTAATGTTTTCGAAGCCTTCTTCTTGCAGCGCCAAAACGATCTCGCCTTGAGAACTGAATTTTTCTTCTTTCAATAACGCTTTGAACGTCTTGATCAGATCTTCCTGTTTTGCGGGATTACGCATTTTGCACCGTGGAAAGTTGATAGTGGAAGTCATGATTATGCATATAGATGAATTTTTATGCAACAGAGGCCGACCCAAAGAAAATAAACATGACCGGGCGGCGAGGAAAGGGCGGCATTTTAACAAAATCCGGCCGCGATGAATATGCCCTTTTGACGACGGAAAATCGGCCCGCAGTAGTAAATAAAATGTTATTAAAATGATGTTGTTCTGATGTTGCGTAAGGGTGTAATGTAACGGCCGGTTAACTTGCTCGTGAATAACCTCGCATTATTTTTGATTAGTGTGCGCTATGCCCTTCATGCGTAAGCGATTTAATCTAAAATGGGCGCGACAGCGGCCATTTTATTACACTGGCAGGCAAGAATTGGCTAATTTATTGTTTTTAAAGGTGTAATAATTTAAGGTCCGTAACCAACACATTCACGGCGCTTTATATATTTAAGATAATAAAGGAGTATAGGATGAAAGTTGCAGTTCTCGGTGCTGCTGGCGGTATCGGCCAGGCCCTCGCCCTTCTACTCAAAACCCAGCTTCCTTCAGGTTCTGAACTCTCTCTCTACGACATTGCCCCCGTTACCCCAGGCGTTGCCGTCGACTTAAGCCACATCCCAACCGCAGTTAAAATCAAAGGCTTCAGCGGCGAAGACGCGACCCCGGCTCTGCACGGCGCGGACGTGGTGCTGATTTCCGCCGGCGTGGCCCGTAAGCCAGGCATGGATCGCTCCGACCTGTTCAACGTTAACGCCGGCATCGTGCGTAACCTGATTGAGCAAGTGGCGAAAACCTGCCCGAAAGCCTGCATCGGCATCATCACCAACCCGGTAAACACCACGGTCGCCATCGCGGCGGAAGTGCTGAAAAAAGCCGGCGTTTACGACAAAAACAAACTGTTCGGCGTGACCTCGCTGGATATCATTCGTTCCAACACCTTCGTGGCCGAGCTGAAAGGCAAGCAGCCTGAAGAACTGAACGTGCCGGTGATCGGCGGCCACTCTGGCGTGACCATCCTGCCTCTGCTGTCGCAGATCCCAGGCGTGAGCTTCACCGATCAGGAAGTGGCGGATCTGACCAAACGCATTCAGAACGCCGGCACCGAAGTGGTGGAAGCCAAAGCCGGTGGCGGATCTGCAACGCTGTCCATGGGCCAGGCGGCCGCACGTTTCGGCCTGTCTCTGGTGCGTGCGCTGCAGGGTGAGAAAGGCGTGGTGGAATGCGCTTACGTTGAAGGCGACGGCAAATACGCTCGCTTCTTCGCGCAGCCGCTGGTGCTGGGCAAAAACGGCGTTGAAGAACGCAAAGATATCGGCACCCTGAGCGCCTTTGAACAAAAAGCGCTGAATGAGATGCTGGACGTGCTGCACAAAGATATCGAGCTGGGCGAGAAGTTCATCAATAACTGATCGTCGCCGCGAGTCAGCCGATAAACGCCGCCGGACGCTGTTCCGGCGGTTTTTTTTGCCCTGCGTTCACGACTTGATGCGCGCTTTGCGATCCAGCAGGCAATCGCTGTGCGGATCATAATAGCGGCTTGGCCAGATCTCCGAGGGGTGAACGCCTATCGCTTCGGCGATCAGCCATTCTCCTTTCGGCCATGGGCGCGACAGCGCGTTGGCCAGCGTTGATGAGCTTAATCCTGCCTTGCGTGATACCGCCGCCAGCGTGGTGCCCTGCTTGCGTAACGCCGCGATGATGTCTGCCGTGTGCCAGTCCTGCTTCCTTGAATTCATGTTTACATTCCTTTTCTGATTAGCCAAAGTTGCGTTAGTGGTATAACTAACGGGTCGAGGTTAGGCGTTTGAACAACGTGAAACGCTTATTCGGAAATCAGAATACCATTAAATTTCCAAAAAATGACCTAAACAGTTTCCAAATAAATGACTTTGCCCACTACTGCCCAGAGATAATGGCTATGAAAAACGAGTGGTTTGCCGCCAAGGAGCTGACAGGCATCGCAGGATTACCTTCCTCACCACAGGGAATCAATCTGATGGCCCGGCGCGAAGGCTGGATCAGCCGCAGGCGCCAAGGCGTGCAGGGAAAAGCGTTGGAGTATCATATCGACAGCCTGCCGGCAGGCGCGCGCAATCTGCTGATGCTGAGGGAAGACGGGGCGGCATATGACCTGGAGCGCCAGGATCCGTTGGCGGTTTGGATCGAGTATTACTACCATCTGACGGAAAGCGAGCGCGAAAAAATGGTGGCTTTCCTGATGCGGGAAGGGATCGGCGGCCTGCTGGCGCGCATCGACGAAGAAAACGAGAGGTAGTCAGGCCCGTGGGCGCGGGCCTGATGAGAACGTTAAGAAACCCAGGTTTCTTAAAATTCGCGCTGTACCGCCAGATGGGCCAGGCCTTCCAGCGCCGTGCGGTGCTCCGAGGCCGGCAAGACCTGCAGCGCGGCGATCGCCTTGTCGGCTTCCTCTTCGGCGCGTTGGCGGGTGTATTCCAGCGAACCGCATTGCTGCATCGCCTGCAATACCGGCTCCAGCAGGTGGCGGCCGTTGCCTTGCTCAATCGCGCCTCGGATCATCTCACGCTGCGCGTCGTCGCCGTTGTGCATCGCGTGCAGCAGCGGCAGGGTCGGTTTCCCTTCGTTCAGATCGTCGCCGGTGTTTTTACCGAGGGTGCTGCCGTCGGCGCTGTAATCGAGCAGATCGTCGATCAGCTGGAAAGCGGTGCCGAGGTAGCGGCCATAATCTTGCAGCGCCTGCTCTTGCTCGGCGCTGGCGCCGGACAGGATCGCCGACGATTGCGCCGCCGCTTCAAACAGACGGGCGGTTTTGCTGTAGATCACCCGCATATAGTTTTCTTCGCTGATGTCAGGATCGTGCACGTTCATCAACTGCAGCACTTCACCTTCGGCGATGACGTTGACCGCCTCCGACATCAACGCCAGCACGCGCAGTGATTCCAGGCTGGTCATCATCTGGAAGGCGCGGGTGTAGATAAAGTCGCCGACCAGCACGCTGGCCGCATTGCCGAACGCGGCATTGGCGGTGGCTTTGCCGCGGCGCATGTCCGATTCGTCGACGACGTCGTCATGCAGCAGCGTGGCGGTATGAATGAACTCGATCAGGGCGGCGACGGTGACGTGCTTGTTGCCTTCATACCCCAACGCTCGCGCCGCCAGGACGGCGATCATCGGCCGGATGCGCTTACCGCCACCGCTGATAATGTAATAGCCAAGCTGATTGATGAGCGTGACATCGGAATTCAGCTGTTCGAGAATTGTTGCGTTCACGGCCGCCATATCTTGCGCGGTTAACTCGGTAATTTGCTCTAGGTTCATTGTATTTTTTTCAGCTGTGTTTCTCTTCACCGCGTTGAGATCGCTGCTCACATCGGTACATGGCGGTAACTGTCCCTATGATTGTACTTGAAAAACGGTTCAGATAAACGCCACGAAAGAAACTGTGTTTTTTTTCTTCTTTTTTGTTCATCTGGTCTTATTCTGCTCTTGTCATGCGCCGCTTTTTTGCGTAGAATTCGCGCCCTATTGTGAATATTTATAGCGCGCTCTGAACTAACACAGTCGGGCACGCGGAAAGCGGAGTTTTATATGTACGCGGTTTTCCAAAGTGGTGGTAAACAACACCGAGTAAGCGAAGGTCAGACCGTTCGCTTGGAAAAGCTGGACATCGCAACTGGTGAAGCGGTTGAGTTTGACCAGATTCTGATGATCGCTAATGGCGAAGATATCAAAATCGGCGTTCCTTTCGTCGATGGCGGCAAGATCAAAGCTGAAGTCGTTGCTCACGGTCGTGGCGAGAAAATTAAGATTGTTAAGTTTCGTCGTCGTAAACACCACCGTAAGCAGCAGGGCCACCGTCAGTGGTTCACTGACGTTAAAATCACCGGCATCAGCGCTTAAGTTAGGAGAGCGGATTAATGGCACACAAAAAGGCTGGCGGCTCGACTCGTAACGGTCGCGATTCAGAAGCTAAACGTCTGGGCGTAAAACGCTTTGGCGGCGAAGCAGTACTGGCAGGCAGCATCATCGTTCGTCAGCGCGGCACCAAATTCCACGCTGGTACCAACGTGGGTTGCGGCAAAGACCACACTCTGTTTGCTTTGAAAGACGGTAAAGTCAAATTCGAAGTTAAAGGCCCGAGCAATCGTAAATTCATCAGCATCGAAGCTGAATAATTTTTCGAGCCTTACGAAATAGATGTAAGCCCCGCAATTCGTTGCGGGGCTTTTTACATTTATGGGCTGCTCAGGTGCGGCCCCGTCAGCGTTGGCGAAGGTGATATGGATACGAAGCAGCAGGTCGGCGTTGGCATTTCCCTGGCGTTAACTACGGCGGTTTGCTGGGGCGCGTTGCCGATCGCGATGAAAGAAGTGCTGGCGGTAATGGAGCCGTTTACCGTCGTCTGGTACCGCTTTACCATGGCCGCGATCGGTTTGGGCGTCATCCTCGCGGTGCGCGGCAAGCTGCCGCCGCTGACGATGTTCCGCCAGCCGCGCTGGCTGCTGCTGTTGGCGATCGCCACGGCAGGGCTGCTGGGCAACTTCGTGTTGTTCAGTTCATCGCTGCAATACCTGAGCCCGACGGCGTCGCAGGTGATTGGCCAGCTGTCGCCAGTCGGCATGATGTTCGCCAGCGTGCTGATCTTAAAAGAGCGCATGCGGGTTACCCAGGCGATCGGCGCGCTGATGCTGATCGGCGGCTTGATGCTGTTCTTCAACGTCAGCCTGGTTGAGATCTTCACCCGGCTGACGGACTATACGCTGGGCGTCATGCTGGGCGTGTGCGCGGCGATGGTCTGGGTGAGCTACGGCGTGGCGCAGAAGGTGTTGTTGCGCCGGCTGGCGTCGCCGCAGATCCTGGTTATGTTGTACACTTTATGTGCGATAGCGTTGTTTCCTCTGGCCAAGCCCGAGGTGATTTTCCAGCTTAGCGGCTGGCAATTGGCGTGCCTGCTGTTTTGCGGCGCCAATACGCTGATCGGCTATGGCGCGCTGGCGGAAGCGATGGCGCGATGGCAGGCGGCGCAGGTGAGCGCGTTGGTGACGCTGACCCCGCTGTTTACCCTGCTGTTTTCAGATTTATTGGCGCTGGCCTGGCCTCAGGCGTTCGCCGCGCCGACGCTGAACCTCGTCGGCTATGTTGGCGCGTTTGTGGTTGTGGCGGGCGCTATGTTTTCCGCAATTGGTCACCGGTGGTGGCCGCGACGGGCAGAACCCCCCCAGGTTGCTCCTTTGAAGCAGCCCGGTGAATGATTTACGGAGACGGTAAATGAAGTTTGTAGATGAAGCAGCGATTTTGGTCGTTGCAGGCGACGGCGGCAACGGATGCGTCAGCTTCCGCCGCGAAAAATATATCCCCAACGGCGGGCCTGACGGCGGCGACGGCGGCGACGGCGGCGACGTCTACCTGCTGGCGGACGAAAACCTCAACACCCTGATCGACTACCGTTTTGAGAAGTCTTTCCGCGCCGAGCGTGGCCAGAACGGCCAGAGCCGCGACTGTACCGGTAAACGCGGTAAAGACGTCATCATCAAGGTGCCGGTCGGCACGCGCGTGAAGGATCAGGGCACCGGCGAGATCCTCGGCGACATGACCCGTCACGAGCAGAAGCTGATGGTCGCCAAGGGCGGCTGGCACGGTCTGGGCAACACCCGTTTCAAATCTTCGGTCAACCGTGCGCCGCGTCAGAAGACGCTGGGCACCGCCGGCGAAGCGCGCGATCTGCTGCTGGAACTGTTGCTGCTGGCCGACGTGGGCATGCTGGGTCTGCCGAACGCCGGCAAATCGACCTTCATCCGCGCGGTGTCCGCCGCCAAACCGAAGGTGGCCGACTATCCGTTCACCACCCTGGTGCCGAGCCTGGGCGTGGTGCGCATGGACCACGAGCAGAGCTTTGTGGTCGCCGACATCCCGGGGCTGATCGAGGGCGCATCCGAAGGCGCGGGCCTGGGCATTCGCTTCCTGAAACACCTGGAGCGTTGCCGCGTGCTGCTGCACCTGGTGGACATCGCGCCGATCGACGAATCCGATCCGGTGGAAAACGCCAAAGTCATCATCAACGAATTGAACCAATACAGCGAAAATCTGGCGCAGAAGCCACGCTGGCTGGTGTTCAACAAAATTGATGTGATTGGTGAGGAAGAAGCCGCCGAACGCGCCAAGGCGATTGTGGAAGGCATGGGCTGGGAAGGGAAGTACTACATGATCTCCGCCGCCAACCGCGAAGGCGTCAACGCGCTGTGCTGGGACGTGATGAACTTCATCAACACCCAGCCGAAAGCGATGGCGATCGAAGAAAGCGCACCGGAAAAAGTCGAATTCATGTGGGATGACTACCACCGTGAGCAAATCGCGGAAGTGGAAGCCGAAGCGGAAGATGACTGGGATGACGACTGGGACGAGGACGACGACGAAGGCGTCGAAATCATTTACCAGAAGTAATTCGGTGATCAAGGGCTCAGCAACGCTGGGCCCTTGTTATTTGAGCGCTTTTTCCGGCAGCCAGCACTGGGCGTTCAGGCCGCGTGCATCGCGGCGGTTTTCCAGCGTCAAACGCCCCTGGTGCAGCTGCACGATGCGGATCACGATATTCAACCCCAGCCCGCTGCCGCCGTAGCGTTGATCCATGCGGCGAAACGCCTGCGTCAGCTCCCCGACCATCTCTTCCTTGATCCCCGGGCCATCGTCGATGACCTGCAGCAGATAGCCGTTGTCCTGTGGCGTTAACTGTACCAGTATCGCGCCGCCTTCCGGGCCGTAGCGGTGGGCGTTTTCGACCAGGTTGCGCAGCAGCAGCCGCAGCAGCACCGGATCGCCGTTCACCGCTGCGGCGGCCGGCAATCGCCAGTCCAACGTCTGTCCGCGTTGAGCGGTCATTTCGCCGAGCTCTTCGCGCAGCGGCTGGATCACATCGGCCACCCAATCGAAATGCTGGTAATGGCCGCTGGCGAAGTCTTGCCCGGCGCGCGACAGCATCAACAGTTGCTCGACGGTGTGCATCAGCAGATCGATGCGGGCGATCAGCGCCTGGCTGCCCTTGACCCCCTGTTTTTCCATCAGTTCCAGATGCAGGCGAATGCCGGCCAGCGGCGTGCGCAGCTCATGGGCGGCGTCGGCGGTAAACAGGCGTTCCTGTTGAATGGTGTTGTCCAGCCGTGAGAACAGCTGATTGAGCGCATTGGTGACCGCCACCATCTCCAGACTGTCGCTGTTGATCGGCAGCGGCGTCAGGTTATCGGCAGAGCGCTTTTCCAGCCGCTGCTGCAATTGGTTGAGCGGACGGGTGATCCAGCTGATGGCCCAGAACGACGCCAGCAGCGTGACGATCATCATGATCAGCGAAGGCGCCAACAGCGACGCGATGGCCTCGGCGATCTCGGTATCGACGCGTTCGCTGCGCACTTTGGCAGACAGGGTTTCGTCCACCAGGAAACTGATCTGTTCCTGGCTTTCGTGCCACAGCCAGAAGGCGCTGATGAGTTGCGTGACCAGCAGGATCAGCGCCAGCATCAACAGCAGGCGGCGGCGCATGCTGATCATGACGAAGGTTCCAAACGGTAGCCGATGCCGCGCACGGTGCGGATACGATCCTTGCCCAGTTTGCGGCGCAGGTTGTGGATGTGCACTTCCAGCGTGTTGGAACCCAAATCGTCTTGCCAGGTGTAGAGATCTTGCTGCAGGAGCTCACGGTTAACCGTCTGCCCGGCGCGCATGATCAGGCGCGCCAGGATGGCGAACTCTTTCGGCGTGACCTCCACCGGCTGCTGTTGCAGGTAGACTTGCTGGCTGGACAGGTTCAGCTGCAGGTCGTCCACCTGCATCAGATTGTCGCTGTGGCCCTGGTAGCGGCGCAGGAGGGCGCGCACGCGTGCCTGCAGCTCAACCAATGCGAAGGGTTTGACCAGGTAGTCGTCGGCGCCGGCGTCCAGCCCGTCGACCCGGTCTTCCAGGGCGTCGCGGGCGGTCAGGATCAGCACCGGCAGATCGATCTGCTGGCGGCGCCACTGCCGCAGCAGTGCGGCGCCGTCCATGTCCGGCAGGCCGAGATCCAGGATCACCATGCTGTATTGGCTGGTGATGAGCAGGCTGTTGGCCTCCGCCGCCGTGGCGGCGCAGTCGCAGACATAGCCTTCGCCGGTCAGCGCCAGCGCCAGCCCCTGTTGCAGCAGTTCATCATCCTCAACGACCAGCAGCTTCATGACGATCCTCAGTTGTTTTGGTAAATATCCCGATACAGGCGGCTTTCGAAGCGCACCAGCGGTGCGCGGCGCTGCTTCTGATCTTCCGGCGGCACGGCGTAGCCGGAGAGATACTGCACGAAGGCCATGCGCTGGCCGCTGGCGGTGGTGATGAAGCCTGCCAGGTTGTACACGCCCTGCAGTGCGCCGGTCTTGGCCGACACTTTGCCGTCGACGCCGGCTTCGTGCAGGCCGCCGCGGTAGCGCAGCGTGCCGTCATAACCGGACAGCGGCAGCATCGAGATGAAGTTCAGCTCGTTGTCGTGCTGCGCGATGTACTGCAGCGCCTGCATCATGGTCGCCGGCGCCAGCAGGTTGTGGCGCGACAGGCCGGAGCCATCGGCGATGATGGTGTTGCCCAGATCGATACCGGCCTTCTGGCGCAGCACCTGCCGAACCGCGTCGGACCCCGCTCGCCAGGTGCCCGGCACGCCGAAGCGTTCGTGGCCGATGGTGCGGAAGACGGTATCGGCGATCATGTTGTCCGATTTCTTCAACATGATCTTCAACAGATCGTGCAGCGGCGCCGACTGGGTTTGCGCGATCACCGTGCCGGTGATACCGGGACGCGTCTGGCGTTTCAAATGCCCGTCGATCTGGATGCCGGCCTGCGTCAGTTCGTCTTTCAGGATCGCGCCCGCATAGCTGGCGCCGTCCTGGATGGCGAAGGCCAACGGCAGCGGTTCGCTGCGCTGCGTCAGGCAGCCGGTCAGGGTAAAGCGGTTCAGTTCGCCCGGCACCACGTCCAGCTCGCAGTACTGCGCGTCTGCGGAACCGCGCGCCAGAGTGCGCACCTGGCTGAACATATTGACCGGATAATAGGAGGCGACGCGGATAAACGCCATGTCGCCCGGGTTCGGCGCGCTGTACAGCGAGACCGAGAAACAGTTGCGATCGACGATGGCGGCGGCCGGCGGCGCGCTGAAGCACTGCGTCAGATCGTTCCACGGCCAGCCGGGCGCTTTGTCATGGCTGGCGAAGACCGAAGTATCGACCAGCACGTCGCCGCTGATTTGGCGCACGCCCTGTTTCTTCAGGACGGCCACCATATTGCGCAGGCTCTGACGTTTGAAGGTCGGATCGCCGCTGAAGCGGGCGAGCAGGTTGCCGCGCAGCACGCCGTCGCGGATATCGCCCTGGCTCTCCAGCGTGGTGGTGAAACGGTAATCGGGCCCGAGCTGCAGCAATGCCGCCAGCGCCGTCAGCACTTTTTGGGTACTGGCCGGCAGCGCCATTTGCTGAGAGTGGTAATCGATCGTCGGCGAGCCGGCGCCGATCTTCTGAACGACCAGGGCAAGGTTGGCCCCATCAGGCAGATATTGTGTGTACTCTTCAACCGGGGCCGCATTCGCATTCAGAACAAATGCGCAAGCCAATGCACTGACAATTCGTGAAAAACGCATAATCTCGGGATAACAGCTGGATAACGTGCCGTCATACTACGGTGCAATCAGGGAAAAAGTAAACGATGACCCTCAAGGAACTCTAGGCTAAAATGCGTATCAAAATGCAAAACCAATCTTGGCTTGGGCCCCGTTCCGAGTCAGGTTTCTTTTGTTTGTCGCCTGGAGGCGGGTGGCGCTATGCCAACCGTGTTTTCATACGAATACGTCAGGATGACGGTTATTTGAACAGGAAAGATTTAGAGGTATTTATACGATGAACCAAATTCCGATGACCTTGTTTGGCGCTGAAAAACTGCGCGAAGAGCTCGAATATCTGAAAAGCGTGCGCCGCCCGAAAATCATTGCGGATATCGCTGAAGCGCGCGAACACGGCGATCTGAAAGAGAACGCCGAGTACCACGCCGCCCGCGAACAGCAGGGTTTCTGCGAAGGCCGCATTCAGGAAATCGAAGCCAAGCTGTCCAATGCTCAGGTGATCGACATCACCAAAATGCCGAACACCGGCCGGGTGATCTTCGGCGCCACCGTATCGGTGATGAATCTGGACAGTGAAGAAGAAGTGACTTACCGCATCGTTGGCGACGATGAGGCCGATTTCAAGAAAAATCTGATTTCGGTAAACTCGCCGATGGCGCGCGGTCTGATCGGCAAAGAGCAAGACGATGTGGTGGTGATCAAAACCCCAGGCGGCGACGTCGAGTATGAGATCCTGAAGGTTGAGTATCTCTGATGGAGGCCGTTGGTCATTAATGCGCCAACGTTTTGTAAAGATAGGAAAAAGGCCGCAAGCGGCCTTTTATCTTCGTCAGGCGCATGGCACCTTTTCTTTAACCTGATGGTTATTAACGCGGTAGACTGATCTTGCGCTCTTTCGAAGGGCGGTAAAGAATAAGCGTACTGCCGATAACCTGCACATTGCAGGCGCCCGTTTCGCGCACGATAGCGTCGGCGATCAGGGTCTTGGTTTCGCGATCTTCAGCGGCGATTTTTACCTTGATCAGCTCATGATGCTCCAGAGCCTGTTCAATTTCAGCCAGCACCCCTTCGGTAAGACCGTTATTGCCCAGCATCACCACCGGTTTTAACGGATGCGCCAGGCCTTTCAGGTGCTGTTTTTGTTTATTATTCAGATTCATTGTCTTTTTTGCTTAAGTTGGGATTGAAAACGGTACATTCTACCGCCATCTCATGTATATCACCAAATCGGTCTTCACCGGTGTGAGTCTACGTGAGCAGCGACCCTGACATAAGACTCTTTTTATGATAGTTGGAAAACGAGATGGCTAATAAAAAGCGTTCGGCTAGCTCCAGTCGCTGGTTACAAGAACACTTTAGCGATAAATATGTGCAGCAGGCGCAGAAAAAGGGACTGCGATCCCGCGCCTGGTTTAAACTTGATGAAATACAGCAGAGCGACAAACTGTTCAAGCCGGGCATGACTGTGGTTGACCTGGGCGCCGCGCCGGGCGGTTGGTCGCAGTATGTGGTCACCCAAATCGGCGGTACCGGTCGCATCATCGCCTGTGATATTTTGCCAATGGATCCTATCGTTGGCGTCGATTTCCTTCAGGGCGATTTTCGTGATGAACTGGTGCTGAAGGCACTGTTGGAACGAGTAGGCGAGAGTAAGGTTCAGGTGGTCATGTCCGATATGGCCCCGAATATGAGTGGCACCCCGGCCGTCGATATTCCAAGGTCGATGTATCTGGTGGAGTTGGCGCTGGATATGTGTCGTGATGTCCTCGCACCAGGCGGAAGTTTCCTGGTGAAGGTGTTCCAGGGAGATGGCTTTGACGAGTACCTACGGGAAATTCGCTCCCTGTTTACGAAGGTTAAGATTCGTAAGCCAGACGCTTCCCGCGCCCGTTCGCGCGAAGTGTACATTGTAGCGACAGGGCGCAAACTGTAGTACCCTAACGCTGTTTGTTAACACAGTTGTAAGATGAGGTTAATCCCTTGAGTGACATGGCGAAAAACCTAATTCTCTGGTTAGTCATCGCAGTAGTGTTGATGTCTGTATTCCAGAGCTTTGGGCCCAGCGAGTCGAATGGCCGTAGGGTGGATTACTCTACCTTCATGTCCGAACTGACCCAGGACCAGGTTCGCGAAGCGCGAATCAACGGGCGTGAAATTAACGTTACCAAGAAAGACAGTAACAAATACACGACCTACATCCCTGTCAACGATCCGAAGTTGCTGGATACGTTGTTAACGAAGAACGTAAAAGTTGTCGGCGAGCCGCCTGAAGAGCCGAGCCTGCTGGCTTCTATCTTTATCTCGTGGTTCCCGATGCTGTTGCTGATCGGGGTCTGGATCTTCTTTATGCGGCAAATGCAGGGCGGCGGCGGCAAGGGCGCGATGTCCTTCGGCAAGAGCAAGGCCCGCATGCTGACGGAAGACCAAATCAAGACCACTTTCGCCGACGTTGCCGGTTGTGACGAAGCGAAAGAAGAGGTGAGCGAACTGGTGGAATACCTGCGCGAACCGAGCCGTTTCCAGAAGCTGGGCGGCAAGATCCCGAAAGGCGTGCTGATGGTTGGCCCGCCGGGGACCGGTAAAACGCTGTTGGCGAAAGCGATCGCCGGCGAAGCGAAGGTGCCGTTCTTCACCATTTCCGGTTCTGACTTCGTCGAAATGTTCGTCGGCGTGGGTGCATCCCGTGTGCGTGACATGTTCGAACAAGCGAAAAAAGCCGCGCCGTGCATCATCTTCATCGATGAAATCGACGCCGTCGGTCGCCAGCGTGGCGCCGGCCTGGGTGGCGGTCACGATGAGCGCGAGCAAACCCTGAACCAGATGCTGGTTGAGATGGACGGTTTTGAAGGCAACGAGGGCATCATCGTCATCGCGGCTACCAACCGTCCGGACGTGCTTGACCCTGCGCTGCTGCGTCCAGGCCGTTTCGACCGTCAGGTCGTGGTCGGGCTGCCGGATGTGCGTGGCCGTGAGCAGATTCTGAAGGTGCACATGCGCCGCGTGCCGTTGGCCGCCGACATCGACGCCTCCGTCATTGCGCGCGGTACGCCGGGCTTCTCCGGTGCTGACCTGGCTAACCTGGTCAACGAAGCGGCGCTGTTCGCCGCCCGCGGCAACAAGCGCGTGGTGTCGATGGTGGAGTTCGAGAAAGCCAAAGACAAGATCATGATGGGTGCGGAACGTCGCTCCATGGTGATGACCGAAGCGCAGAAAGAGTCGACCGCGTATCACGAAGCGGGCCACGCCATCATTGGTCGCCTGGTTCCTGAACACGATCCGGTGCACAAGGTCACCATCATTCCTCGTGGCCGTGCGCTTGGCGTGACCTTCTTCCTGCCGGAAGGGGATGCGATCAGCGCCAGCCGTCAGAAGCTGGAGAGCCAAATCTCCACCCTGTACGGCGGCCGTCTGGCGGAAGAGATCATCTACGGGCCGGAAAAAGTGTCTACCGGCGCGTCGAACGACATCAAAGTGGCGACCTCCATCGCCCGCAACATGGTGACCCAATGGGGCTTCTCCGAGAAGCTGGGGCCGCTGCTGTATGCGGAAGAAGAGGGTGAAGTGTTCCTGGGCCGTTCCGTGGCCAAGGCGAAGCACATGTCGGATGAGACCGCGCGTATCATCGACCAGGAAGTGAAGTCGCTGATCGAACGCAACTACACGCGTGCTCGCTCGCTGCTGATGGAAAACATGGACATCCTGCATTCGATGAAGGATGCGCTGATGAAGTATGAAACCATCGATGCGCCGCAGATCGACGATCTGATGAACCGCAAAGACGTGCGTCCGCCGGCAGGCTGGGACGATGCGAACAAAGGCAACAGCTCCGACAACGGTGGCACCCCGAAAGCCCCGACGCCGGTAGATGAGCCGCGCACCCCAACGCCGGGCAACACCATGTCCGAACAGCTCGACAAGTAACAACGGCTGTGTAATAACATCAAACCCCGGTAAGCCGGGGTTTTTTTTTGCCCGGCGGGCAGTGAACCAGGCAACAGTAAGGTGGATCAACCATGCAGTTAACCGTGCGCGACATGACGCTCAATCTCTCCCATCCGCAGGTGATGGGTATCCTCAACGTGACGCCGGATTCGTTTTCAGACGGCGGCCGTCACAACACCCTGAACCAGGCTCTGCTGCACGCGCACGCGCTGATTTCAGCCGGCGCCACGATGATCGACGTCGGCGGCGAATCGACAAGGCCGGGGGCGGCGGAGGTGAGCGAAGAGGAAGAATTGGAACGGGTCGTGCCGGTGGTGGAAGCGCTGGCGCAGCGCTTCGAGGTCTTTATCTCGGTCGATACTTCGAAGGCGGGCGTGATCCGCGAATCGGCGCAGGCCGGCGCACATCTGATCAACGACATCCGTTCTCTGCAGGAGCCGGGCGCTCTGACGGCGGCGGCGGAAAGCGGCCTGCCGGTCTGCCTGATGCACATGCAGGGGCAGCCGCGCACCATGCAGCAGGCGCCGCACTACGACGATCTGATCGCCGATGTTCAGACGTTTTTTGAACACCATATCCGGCGCTGCAATGAGGCGGGGATAACAAATCAGAAATTGCTGCTCGACCCCGGCTTCGGTTTCGGTAAAAATTTGGCGCACAACTATCAGCTTCTGGCTCGGTTGTCGGAGTTTCATCGGTTCGGTTTGCCGCTGCTGGTCGGCATGTCGCGCAAATCGATGATTGGACAACTGCTGAACGTGCCGCCGGATCAACGGGTTATCGGCAGCGTGGCCTGTGCAGTGATCGCGGCAATGCAGGGTGCGCAGATTGTCAGAGTGCATGACGTTAAAGAAACCGTCGAGGCGATGCGTGTCGTCGAGGCAACACTTTCAGCAAAGGGACAGTAAGACATGAGCGAGCGCAAATATTTCGGCACCGACGGCATCCGCGGCAAAGTCGGGGACAGCCCCATCACCCCGGACTTCGTGCTGAAGCTGGGTTGGGCGGCCGGTAAGGTGCTGGCGCGCCACGGTTCGCGCAAGATCATCATCGGCAAGGACACGCGCATCTCCGGTTACATGCTGGAATCCGCGCTGGAAGCCGGCCTGGCAGCCGCGGGGCTTTCTGCCTCTTTCACCGGGCCGATGCCGACGCCGGCGGTAGCCTATCTGACGCGCACCTTCCGCGCCGAAGCGGGCATCGTCATCTCCGCCTCGCATAACCCGTTCTACGACAACGGCATCAAATTCTTCTCGATAGACGGCGCCAAACTGCCGGACAACGTCGAAGAGGCGATTGAAGCCGAGATGGAAAAACCGCTTACCTGCGTGGAGTCCGCCGAACTGGGTAAAGCCAGCCGCATCATCGACGCCGCCGGCCGCTATATCGAATTCTGTAAAGGCACCTTCCCGAGCGAGCTGAGCCTGAAAGGGCTGAAGATCGTGGTCGATTGCGCCAACGGCGCCACTTACCACATTGCGCCGAGCGTGCTGCGCGAATTGGGCGCCACGGTGATCGCCATCGGCGTTGAGCCGGACGGCATGAATATCAACGAAAAATGCGGCGCCACCGACGTGCGTCAGCTGCAGGAGCGCGTACTCAAAGAAAAAGCGCACGTGGGCCTGGCGTTCGACGGCGACGGCGATCGCGTGATGATGGTGGACCATTTGGGCAACAAGGTGGACGGCGATCAGATCCTGTACATCATCGCGCGTGAAGGCCTGCGTCAAGGCCAGCTGCGCGGCGGCGCGGTCGGCACCCTGATGAGCAACATGGGGCTGGAGCTGGCGCTGAAGCAGCTGGGCATTCCGTTCGCCCGCGCCAAGGTGGGCGACCGCTATGTGCTGGAGAAGCTGCAGGAGTTGGGCTGGCGCATCGGCGCGGAAAACTCCGGCCATGTGATCCTGCTGGACAAAACCACCACCGGCGACGGCATCGTGGCCGGGCTGCAGGTGCTGACCGCCATAGTGCGCAACCACATGAGCCTGCACGATCTGTGCAGCGGCATGAAGCTGTTGCCGCAGATCCTGGTCAATGTGCGCTTCGCCGGCGAGCATAATCCGCTGGAATCCGAAGCGGTGCGTAAAGTCACCGAGCAGGTGGAAGCCGAGCTGGCCGGTCGCGGCCGGGTGCTGCTGCGCAAATCGGGCACCGAACCGCTGATCCGCGTGATGGTGGAAGGCGAGGACGAGCAGCAGGTGACCGCGCTGGCGCATCGCATCGCCGACGCGGTGAAATCCGCAGGTTAAAACAGACAGTTAGCCGCCGGGCTCGGCAACGCTGAGCCCGAACAGGCGATTGTTGGCGTTTTTTTCCGCAAACGCGCCGGCGGCTGCAAATTGCCCTTGCGCGGGTTGGCGGCTTTGGTTAGTATTCACACCCGCTTCAGTAGGCAGTTTTTAAAAGCGCCTGCTTGATGAGTGTGAAGCATTTGGCATGCGGTTAGGCCGCAAGGATACGGGTACTACTATGTACGAAGCTCTTCTGGTAATTTTCCTGCTGATCTCAATCGGGCTGGTTGCTCTGATTATGCTGCAGCAAGGTAAAGGCGCTGATATGGGAGCCTCTTTCGGAGCAGGTGCATCAGGCACGCTGTTCGGTTCGAGTGGTTCCGGTAACTTTATGACCCGCATGACTGCTGTGCTGGCGACGCTGTTCTTCGTCATCAGCCTGATTCTGGGCAACCTCAGCAGCAACCAAAGCAAGAAAGGCAGCGAGTGGGAAAACCTGGGTCAGCCAGTGAAAACTGAGCAGACAACCGCGCCGGCGGCACCAGCCAAACCGAGCAGCGATATCCCGCAGTAAGCCGCAACAGAGTTTGAAAACGGTGGTTGTGAACTCGAAAGAACAACGGCCGTTAGCAGTAAGAATCAGTACCGAGGTGGTGGAATTGGTAGACACGCTACCTTGAGGTGGTAGTGCCCTAACGGGCTTGTGGGTTCGAGTCCCATCCTCGGTACCAAATCCCAGAGATAACTTGCAATTTTGCGATTATCGGCGTAGTATTTGCCACGTTTTCGGACGCGGGGTGGAGCAGCCTGGTAGCTCGTCGGGCTCATAACCCGAAGGTCGTCGGTTCAAATCCGGCCCCCGCAACCACTTTCCTTTAAGTGTTTATTTTCAAATACACTTTTCGATTGAAACCCGCTTTTCTCGATCAACATTTGAAAATGACACTTGCTCGAAAGTTGTACCGAGGCCGCCTAGCGGCAAACAGGGTCCAGTTGCATAAAGCCCCGATTTTTCGGGGTTTTTTGTTATTTGGCAACAGAATCACTGGGCTATTTAGCCCTTTTTTTATGTCTTGGGGGTGGGCTTGTCCACATTAGAGCAACAGTTAACAGAGATGCTTTCGGCACCCGTAGAAGCGTTGGGCTTTGAGCTTGTAGGCATCGAATTCATTCGTGCGCGCCAATCGACGCTCCGCATCTATATTGATAGTGACAACGGCATCAATGTTGATGATTGCGCTGATGTCAGCCACCAGGTCAGCGCTGTATTGGACGTCGAAGATCCAATCACGGTCGCTTACAACTTGGAAGTCTCCTCTCCTGGCCTTGATCGCCCGATGTTCACCGCAGAACACTATACGCGTTACCTCGGTGAAGAAGTCAGCCTGGTCCTGCGCATGGCGGTACAGAACCGTCGCAAGTGGCAGGGTATTATCAAGTCTGTCGAAGGCGAGATGATCACGGTTACTGTGGAAGGGAAAGATGAAGTGTTCGCGCTGAGCAACATCCAGAAAGCGAACCTGGTACCCCACTTTTAAAGTTTGGAAGAGGCAACTAGGATGAACAAAGAGATTCTGGCTGTTGTTGAAGCAGTTTCCAATGAAAAATCCCTTCCGCGCGAGAAGATTTTCGAAGCGCTGGAAACTGCATTAGCCACCGCAACCAAGAAAAAATACGAGCAGGAAATCGACGTGCGCGTCAGCATTGACCGCAGAACCGGCGATTTCGATACCTTCCGCCGTTGGGTCGCCGTAGACGAAGTGACTCAGCCAACGCGTGAAATCACGCTGGAAGCCGCTCAGTTTGAAGATCCGAGCATCGAGCTCGGCGGCTACGTCGAAGATCAGATCGAATCCGTGACCTTCGACCGTATCACCACCCAAACCGCCAAACAGGTTATCGTGCAGAAAGTGCGCGAAGCCGAGCGTGCGATGGTGGTCGACGCTTTCCGTGAACACGAAGGCGAGATCGTCACCGGCGTGGTGAAGAAAGTGAACCGCGACAGCATCGCGCTGGATCTGGGCAACAACGCCGAAGCGGTGATTGGCCGTGAAGACATGCTGCCGCGCGAAAACTTCCGTCCGGGCGACCGCATTCGCGGCGTATTGTACGCCGTGCGTCCTGAAGCTCGCGGCGCGCAGCTGTTCGTCAGCCGTTCCAGCTCGGAAATGCTGAAAGAACTGTTCCGCATCGAAGTGCCGGAAATCGGCGAAGAAGTGATTGAAATTAAAGCGGCAGCCCGCGATCCTGGCTCCCGCGCGAAAATTGCAGTGAAAACCAACGACAAGCGCATCGACCCGGTCGGCGCTTGCGTAGGCATGCGCGGTGCGCGCGTTCAGGCCGTGTCGAGCGAGCTCGGCGGCGAACGTATCGACATCATCCTGTGGGATGACAACCCTGCGCAATTCGTCATCAACGCCATGGCGCCGGCCGACGTCGCGTCGATCGTGGTAGACGAAGATAACTGCACCATGGATATCGCCGTTGAAGCCAGCAACCTGGCGCAGGCGATCGGCCGTAACGGCCAAAACGTGCGTTTGGCTTCCCAGCTGCTGAAACAACACCGCGGCGACGATCGTTGGGAACTGAACGTGATGACGGCGGACGACCTGCAGGCCAAGCACCAGGCCGAGGCTCATGCCGCTATTGATACCTTCACCAAGTATCTTGATATCGACGAAGATTTCGCCACCGTACTGGTTGAAGAAGGCTTCTCCACGCTGGAAGAGCTGGCCTACGTGCCGATCAAAGAGCTGTTGGAAATCGACGGTCTGGATGAAGATACGGTTGAAGCATTGCGCGAACGCGCCAAAGCTGCATTGACCACGCTGGCCCTGGCACAAGAAGAAAGCCTGGGCGACAACAAACCGGCCGACGATTTGCTCAACCTGCCGGGTCTTGAGCGCAGCATGGCCTTTAAACTGGCCGCGCGTGGGGTTTGTACGCTGGAAGATCTTGCCGAGCAGGGTGTTGACGATCTGGCTGATATTGAAGGGCTTAGCGATGAGCAAGCCGGCGAGCTGATCATGGCTGCACGCAATATCTGTTGGTTTGGCGACAACGCGTAATAACTGTAGCAGGAAGGAACAGCATGACGACAGATGTAACCGTAAAATCGCTGGCAGCAGAGATTCAGACTCCGGTTGATCGCCTGGTACAGCAGTTTGCTGATGCAGGGATCAACAAGTCCGAGTCGGACTCTGTTACCCAGCAAGAAAAAGAAACATTGCTGGCGCACCTGAACCGTGAACACGGCAGCGCGCCGGGTAAACTCACTTTGCAGCGCAAAACGCGCAGCACCTTGAATATCCCGAGCACCGGCGGTAAAAGTAAATCGGTGCAAATTGAGGTCCGCAAGAAACGCACTTATGTAAATCGCGATACGCAGGAAGCCCAGTTGGCTGAAGCGGCAGAGCAGGCACAGCGTGAAGCGGAAGAGCAGGCACGGCGCGAAGCGGAAGAGCTCGCAAAACGCGAAGCGGAAGCGAAGCGCGCAGCCGAAGAGCAAGCCAAACGTGAGGCCGCGGAGATTGCTAAGCGTAATTCAGCGGAAAAAGAAAAAGTGACCAATCAACATACCGACGAAATGACCAAGCCAGCTCAGGCGGAAAAAGCACGCCGTGAAGCCGAAGCCGCTGAACTGAAACGCAAAGCGGAAGAGGAAGTGCGCCGCAAGGTTGAAGAGGAAGCCAAGCGCGTGGCGGAAGAAGCCCGTCGCATGGCCGAAGAGAACGGCGAGAAGTGGGCCCAGGCCGACGCGGCAAGCGCTGCGGTTGAAAGCGCCGACTATCACGTGACCACCTCTCAGCATGCCCGTGCCGCTGAAGACGAAAACGACGCCAAAGTTGAAGGCGATCGTCGCAGCCGCACCCGCGGCGGCAAAGCCACCAAGCAGAAGAAAGGCAACAAGCTGTCCGAATCCAAAGCGGATCGCGAAGAAGCGCGCGCCGTTACCCGTGGCGGTAAAGGCGGCAAACGCAAGCCTAGCGCTCTGCAGCAGGGCTTCAACAAGCCGGCGCAGGTGGTTAACCGCGACGTGGTGATCGGTGAAACCATCACCGTAGCCGAGCTGGCCAACAAGATGGCGGTAAAAGGTTCTCAGGTCATCAAAGTGATGATGAAGCTGGGCGCCATGGCCACCATCAACCAGGTTATCGACCAGGAAACCGCACAGCTGGTTGCCGAAGAGATGGGCCACAAAGTTATCCTGCGTCGTGAAAACGAGCTGGAAGAAGCGCTGATGAGCGACCGTGATACGGGCGCTGCGGCTGAACCGCGTGCGCCGGTCGTGACCATCATGGGCCACGTTGACCACGGTAAAACCTCTCTGCTGGACTACATCCGCTCCACAAAAGTGGCGGCGGGCGAAGCCGGCGGCATTACCCAGCACATCGGTGCCTACCACGTAGAAACCGAGAACGGCATGATCACCTTCCTGGATACCCCGGGTCACGCCGCGTTTACCTCGATGCGTGCTCGCGGTGCTCAGGCAACTGACATCGTGGTTCTGGTGGTGGCGGCTGATGACGGCGTGATGCCACAGACCATCGAAGCTATCCAGCACGCGAAAGCGGCGCAGGTGCCATTGGTGGTTGCGGTTAACAAAATCGACAAACCGGAAGCCGATCCGGACCGCGTTAAGCAGGAACTGTCTCAGTACGGCGTTATGCCGGAAGAGTGGGGCGGCGAAGCGCAGTTCGTCCACGTGTCCGCGAAAGCCGGTACCGGTATCGACGAACTGCTGCAGGCTATCCTGCTGCAGGCCGAAGTTCTGGAACTGAAAGCGGTACGCAGCGGCATGGCGAGCGGCGTAGTGATCGAGTCCTTCCTGGATAAAGGCCGTGGCCCAGTGGCTACCGTGCTGGTTCAGGAAGGTACGCTGAACAAGGGCGACATCGTCCTGTGTGGCTTCGAATACGGCCGTGTGCGTGCGATGCGCGACGAATTGGGCCGTGAAGTGACCTCCGCCGGTCCGTCTATCCCTGTGGAAATCCTGGGTCTGTCCAGCGTGCCTGCAGCGGGTGACGAAGCGACCGTAGTGCGTGACGAGAAGAAAGCGCGTGAAGTGGCGCTGTATCGTCAGGGCAAGTTCCGCGAAGTCAAACTGGCGCGTCAGCAGAAGTCCAAGCTGGAAAACATGTTCGCCAACATGACCGACGGCGAAGTGTCCGAGCTGAACATCGTACTGAAATCCGACGTTCAGGGTTCTTGCGAAGCGATCAGCGACTCGCTGCTGAAGCTCTCCACCGACGAAGTGAAGGTGAAGATTGTCGGCTCCGGCGTAGGTGGTATCACCGAAACCGACGCGACGCTGGCTGCGGCCTCCAACGCCATCATCCTGGGCTTCAACGTGCGTGCCGACGCTTCTGCGCGCCGCGTGATCGAAGCGGAAAGCCTGGATCTGCGTTACTACTCCGTGATCTATAACTTGATCGACGAAGTGAAGCAGGCGATGAGCGGTATGCTGGCGCCGGAATACAAGCAGCAGATCATCGGCCTGGCCGAAGTGCGCGACGTGTTCAAATCGCCTAAGTTCGGCGCTATCGCCGGCTGTATGGTTACCGAAGGGACCATCAAGCGTCACAACCCAATCCGCGTACTGCGCGACAACGTGGTTATCTATGAAGGCGAGCTGGAATCCCTGCGCCGCTTCAAAGATGACGTTAACGAAGTCCGTAACGGCATGGAATGTGGTATCGGCGTTAAGAACTATAACGACGTGCGCGTCGGCGACATGATCGAAGTGTTCGAGATCATTGAGATCCAACGCACCATCGCTTAACGATTGCACATCTGCTTATATCTGTTTACGGGGGGCCTTTGTGCCCCCCGATTTGTCTGGAGAATCCAAAATGGCAAAAGAATTCAGCCGCGGTCAACGCGTGGCGCAAGAGATGCAGAAAGAGATTGCGATCATTCTGCAGCGTGAAGTGAAAGATCCGCGCGTCGGCATGGCGACCGTTTCCGGCGTGGAAGTGTCCCGTGATCTGGCGTACGCCAAGGTTTACGTCACCTTCCTGAACGTGCTGACCGAGAACCACGATCCGGATCTGGTCAACAACGGCATCAAAGCGTTGCAAGACGCTTCCGGTTACATCCGCACCCTGCTGGGCAAAGCGATGCGCCTGCGCGTGGTGCCGGAGCTGACCTTCGCCTACGATAACTCCCTGGTGGAAGGCATGCGCATGTCCAACCTGGTGACCAACGTGGTGAAGAACGACGCCGAGCGCCGTTCCGCCTCAGGCGATGACAAGGAGGACTGATGAGTCGCCCTCGTCGCCGCGGCCGTGATATCCACGGCGTGCTGTTGCTGGACAAGCCGCAGGGTTTGTCGTCCAACGATGCGCTGCAAAAAGTAAAGCGCCTGTACAACGCCAACCGGGCGGGTCACACCGGCGCGCTCGATCCGCTGGCGACCGGCATGTTGCCTATCTGCCTGGGTGAAGCGACCAAGTTTTCGCAATATCTGCTCGATTCCGACAAGCGCTATCGGGTGATCGCCAAGCTGGGGCAGCGTACCGATACCTCGGACGCCGACGGTCAGATCGTGCAGGAGCGCCCGGTGAACTTCACCCAGGCGCAGCTCGACGCGGCGCTGGACACCTTCCGCGGCGACATCCAGCAGGTGCCGTCGATGTATTCGGCGCTGAAATACCAGGGCAAGAAACTCTACGAGTATGCGCGCCAGGGGATTGAAGTGCCGCGCGAAGCGCGCAGCATCACGGTGTACGAGCTGCAGTTTATCCGCTGGGAAGGGGATGAGCTGGAGCTGGAGATCCACTGCTCGAAAGGCACTTACATCCGCACCATCACCGACGATCTCGGCGAGCTGCTGGGCTGCGGCGCGCACGTGATCTATCTGCGTCGCCTGCAGGTGGCGACTTACCCGATCGCGCGCATGGTGACGCTGGAACAGCTGAACGCCTTGCTGGCGCAGGCGCAGGAACAAGCGATCGCCCCCGGCGAGCTGCTCGATCCGCTGCTGATGCCGATGGACAGCCCGGTTGAGAACTATCCGGAAGTGAATTTGCTGCCGGTGGTGGCGGGCTACGTCAAGCAGGGGCAGCCGGTGCAGGTGGCCGGTGCGCCGGCCTCCGGTATGGTGCGTATCACCGAGGGTGAAGAGCGGAAATTCATCGGCGTTGGCGACATCGCCGAGGATGGTCGCGTGGCGCCGCGCCGCCTGGTGGTCGAACATTTCGACTGACGGCGGGGCACTGCGTCGCCTTGCGATCGCACTGCGCTAAGAGTAGAATGGCGCAGCTTATGCATTGGGTTGCTGAATTAGAGATCGGCGCCTGTTTTTATTATCTATAATCTGGAGTATTACAATGTCTCTAAGTGTTGAAGCTAAAGCTCAAATCGTAGCTGATTTCGGTCGTGGTACTAACGACAGCGGTTCTACCGAAGTTCAGGTTGCCCTGCTGACTGCGCAGATCAACCATCTGCAAGGCCACTTCTCCGAGCACAAAAAAGATCACCACAGCCGTCGTGGTCTGCTGCGTATGGTTTCTCAGCGTCGTAAGCTGCTGGACTACCTGAAGCGTAAAGATGTAGCACGTTACACCAGCCTGATCGAGCGTCTGGGTCTGCGTCGCTAATCTAGCAAGTTTCAGTGGAAAGGGGCCTATTTTGGCCCCTTTCTTCTAGGAAGCATAAGCAAATCAGGTTAATGTATTACTGATGTTTCCAAACAGGCTCTTCCGTTACAGAGGTTCGCGCGGCTAATGAGAGGCTTTATCTCCCGCCTGAGATAAGGATTGTCATTAGTCGCGAGGATGTAGTGAGAAGGCAAATCGAGTCACAGGCGTGTCGAGTCGTCAATGCGATTGCGCGCCGCTAATCAAGGATATAATTTTGCTGACACCGATCATTCGCAAATTCCAGTATGGCCAGCATACCGTCACCATCGAAACCGGTATGATGGCTCGTCAGGCCACCGCCGCCGTTATGGTGAGCATGGATGACACCGCCGTCTTCGTTACCGTTGTTGGCCAGAAAAAAGCCAAGCCGGGCCAGAGCTTCTTCCCGCTGACCGTTAACTACCAAGAGCGTACCTACGCCGCTGGTCGTATCCCGGGCAGCTTCTTCCGTCGCGAAGGCCGTCCGAGCGAAGGCGAGACCCTGACTTCCCGTCTGATTGACCGTCCGATCCGTCCACTGTTCCCGGACAACTTCCTGAACGAAGTTCAGGTGATCGCGACCGTGGTTTCCGTTAACCCGCAGGTGAACCCGGACATCGTTGCGATGATCGGTGCCTCTGCCGCCCTGAGCCTGTCCGGTATTCCGTTCAACGGCCCAATCGGCGCAGCGCGCGTAGGTTACATCAACGATCAGTACGTGCTGAACCCGACGACCGACGAGCTGAAAGAAAGCCGTCTGGACCTGGTGGTTGCTGGTACTGCCGGTGCGGTGCTGATGGTTGAATCCGAAGCGGACGTGCTGAGCGAAGATCAGATGCTGGGTGCCGTGGTATTCGGCCACGACCAGCAGCAAGTGGTTATCGAGAACATCAACGCTCTGGTTGCCGAAGCCGGCAAACCGAAGTGGGATTGGCAGGCGCCTGCGGTCAACGAAGCGCTGCACGCGCGCGTGGCTGAACTGGCCGAAGCTCGCCTGGGCGACGCTTACCACATCACCGAAAAACAAGAGCGTTACGCTCAGGTTGACGCGATCAAAGACAGCGTAGTTGAAACCCTGCTGGCGCAGGACGAAACGCTGGACGCCGGCGAAATCCAGGACATCCTGGGCAACGTCGAGAAGAACGTGGTGCGCAGCCGCGTACTGCGTGGCGAGCCGCGTATCGACGGCCGTGAAAAAGACATGATCCGTGGCCTGGACGTGCGCACCGGCGTACTGCCGCGCACCCACGGTTCCGCGCTGTTCACCCGTGGCGAAACTCAGGCGCTGGTTACCGCGACCCTGGGCACCGCGCGCGACGCCCAGAACCTGGACGAGCTGATGGGCGAGAAGACCGACAGCTTCCTGTTCCACTACAACTTCCCTCCGTACTCCGTAGGCGAAACCGGCATGGTCGGTTCTCCTAAGCGTCGTGAAATCGGTCACGGTCGCCTGGCGAAACGCGGCGTATTGGCTATGATGCCTAAACCGGAAGATTTCCCGTACACGGTTCGCGTGGTGTCTGAAATCACCGAATCCAACGGTTCTTCTTCCATGGCTTCCGTGTGCGGCGCGTCTCTGGCGCTGATGGACGCCGGTGTGCCAATCAAGGCCGCCGTTGCGGGTATCGCGATGGGCCTGGTGAAAGAAGCCGATAACTTTGTGGTTCTGTCCGACATTCTGGGTGACGAAGATCACCTGGGCGACATGGACTTCAAAGTGGCCGGTAGCCGCGACGGTATCACCGCGCTGCAGATGGACATCAAAATCGAAGGCATCACCCGCGAAATCATGCAGGTGGCTCTGAACCAGGCCAAGGGCGCGCGTCTGCACATCCTGGGCGTAATGGAACAGGCTATCAGCACCCCACGCGGCGATATCTCCGAATTCGCACCGCGTATTCATACTATCCGCATCAACCCGGATAAGATTAAAGACGTGATCGGTAAGGGCGGTTCCGTTATCCGCGCGCTGACCGAAGAGACTGGCACTACCATCGAAATTGAAGATGATGGTACAGTTAAAATCGCAGCGACCGACGGTGAGAAGGCGAAATTCGCTATCCGTCGTATCGAAGAGATCACGGCAGAGATCGAAGTGGGCCGTATTTACCAGGGTAAAGTGACCCGTATCGTTGATTTCGGCGCGTTCGTCGCTATCGGCGGTGGTAAAGAAGGTCTGGTGCACATTTCTCAGATCGCCGACAAGCGCGTCGAGAAAGTGACCGACTATCTGCAGATGGGTCAGGAAGTGCCGGTTAAGGTACTGGAAGTTGACCGTCAGGGCCGCGTGCGTCTGAGCATCAAAGAAGCGATGGCGCCGGAAGCAGGTTCACCTGCGCCTGAAGCAGAATAACTGTATAGATAGTTTTACAGCTCCCCGCCATGGGGTTGGGAGCTGTTCGTATCGCGCGGGTAGGATGCCCGCGTTTTAGCAAACGGAGGACAGGACGTTCATCCAATGTTTGTCTTCGGGAGTGGGAAATGAAGCCTTTCTTGCGCTGGTGTTACGTTGCGACAGCACTCATGCTGGCAGGATGCAGCAACCATGATTGGCGTAAAGACGAAGTTTTGGCAATCCCGTTGCAGCCAACGTTGCAGCAGGAAGTGATCCTGGCGCGCATGGAACAAATTCTTGCCAGCCGGGCACTGACGGATGACGAACGCGCACAGCTTTTATATGAGCGCGGTGTGCTGTATGATAGCCTCGGGTTACGTGCATTAGCGCGCAATGATTTCTCGCAGGCGCTGGCGATACGTCCCGACATGCCGGAAGTTTTCAACTACCTGGGCATTTACTTAACGCAGGCAGGCAATTTTGATGCTGCCTATGAAGCGTTTGATTCTGTACTAGAGCTTGATCCAACTTACAATTACGCGCGTTTAAACCGGGGCATCGCACTGTATTATGGCGGCCGCTTCCCGTTGGCGCAGGATGATCTGCAGGCGTTTTATCAAGACGACCCAAACGATCCCTTCCGTTCGTTATGGCTGTATCTGGTGGAGCGAGAAATCGATCCCAAGAAGGCCGAGGTAGCGCTTCAGCAGCGCTATGACAAAGCGGACAGAGGGCAATGGGGATGGAATATTGTCGAATTCTACCTGGGCAAGATCAGCGAAAAAACGCTGATGGAACGCCTCAAGGCAGATGCAACGGATAACACTTCGCTCGCTGAGCATCTCAGTGAAACTGACTTCTATTTGGGTAAACACTACCTGAGTCTGGGGGACAAGGACTCCGCTTCGGCGCTGTTCAAACTGACGGTGTCTAACAACGTTCACAACTTCGTTGAGCACCGCTATGCATTGTTGGAATTGGCGCTTTTGGGCCAAGAGCAAGACGACCTATCGGAATCGGACCAGCAATAGCTGACGAACACCTATCAGCCTGATGGACATTGGTTTTTAACCAAAGTTATCGCCTTAACGGGCGAGGGCTTTTTTGTTCGTTTTATAATCTAATTTGAGCCGGTTCACACTTTTCAATGAAAATGACTGAAAATTTTCTCGACGAGTTATGTAGACTGGCTGCCATTATTAATGAGGCACGTGTACATGACGACTGAGTTTGAAACCTCTTTTGCTGATCTGGGGCTGTCTGCTCCAATCATTTCCGCCCTGAACGATCTGGGCTATGAAAAACCATCTCCGATCCAGGCTGAGTGTATTCCTCACCTGTTGAACGGCCGCGACGTGCTGGGCATGGCACAGACCGGTAGTGGTAAAACCGCAGCGTTCTCGCTGCCGCTGCTGCACAACCTGCAGGCAGACCTGAAAGCACCTCAGATCCTGGTGCTGGCACCGACCCGCGAACTGGCGGTTCAGGTTGCTGAAGCGATGACCGATTTCTCCAAACACATGAACGGCGTCAACGTGGTAGCCCTGTACGGCGGCCAGCGTTACGACGTGCAGCTGCGCGCTCTGCGCCAGGGCCCGCAAATCGTTGTGGGTACCCCAGGCCGTCTGCTGGACCACCTGAAACGCGGCACCCTGAACCTCTCTAACCTGAGCGGCCTGGTGCTGGATGAAGCCGACGAAATGCTGCGCATGGGCTTTATCGAAGACGTAGAAACCATCATGGCTGAGATCCCGGCTGAACATCAGACCGCGCTGTTCTCCGCCACCATGCCGGAAGCGATCCGTCGCATCACCCGCCGCTTCATGAAAGAGCCGCAGGAAGTGCGCATCCAGTCCAGCGTGACCACCCGTCCGGACATCAGCCAGAGCTACTGGTCGGTCTACGGCATGCGTAAAAACGAAGCGCTGGTGCGTTTCCTGGAAGCCGAAGACTTTGACGCGGCGATCATCTTCGTTCGTACCAAGAATGCGACCCTGGAAGTGGCCGAAGCGCTGGAGCGCAGCGGTTACAGCAGCGCCGCGCTGAACGGCGACATGAACCAGGCGCTGCGTGAGCAGACTCTGGAGCGTCTGAAAGACGGTCGTCTGGATATCCTGATCGCGACCGACGTTGCGGCCCGTGGCCTGGACGTTGAGCGCATCAGCCTGGTTGTCAACTACGACATCCCGATGGACTCCGAGTCTTACGTTCACCGTATCGGCCGTACCGGTCGTGCGGGCCGCGCCGGCCGCGCGCTGCTGTTCGTGGAAAACCGCGAACGCCGCCTGCTGCGCAACATCGAACGCACCATGAAGCTGACCATCCCTGAAGTAGAGCTGCCAAACGCAGAACTGCTGGGCGAGCGTCGTCTGGCCAAGTTCGCCGCGAAAGTTCAGCAGCAGCTGGAAAGCAGCGATCTGGACCTGTACCGCGCACTGCTGACCAAACTGCAGCCGGAAGAAGAGCTGGATATGGAAACTCTGGCCGCAGCGCTGCTGAAAATGGCACAGGGCGAACGTCCGCTGATCCTGCCGCCGGATCCGGTCTTCAAGCCGCGTCAGCGCCGCGAGTTCAACGACCGTGACGATCGTCGCGGTGATCGTGGCGACCGTCGTGACAGCCGTGATGGCGATCGTCCGCGTCGCGAACGTCGTGACGTTGGCGAGATGCAGCTGTACCGCATCGAAGTGGGCCGTGACGATGGCGTTGAAGTTCGTCACATCGTTGGCGCCATCGCTAACGAAGGCGACATCAGCAGCCGTTACATCGGTAACATCAAGCTGTTCGCTTCCCACTCCACCATCGAGCTGCCAAAAGGCATGCCGGGCGAGATCCTGAATCACTTCACTCGCACTCGCATCCTGAACAAGCCGATGAACATGCAGCTGCTGGGCGATGCACAGCCGTTCGAACGTCGCGAGCGTCGTGACGGTGGCAACGGTGGCGAGCGTCGCGGCAACGGTCGTCCGTTCAACGGCGAACGTCGCGAAGGCGGCCCGCGTCGCTCCTTCGGCGAACGTCGTGAAGGCGGTAACGGCGGCGAGCGTCGTGGCGGTAACTACAACCGTGACGGCAAGCCGGCGCCACGCCGTGATGACGGCGCACCGGCAGCACCACGTCGTCGTTTCGGCGACGCGTAATCGCTGATTCGCCGTTCGCGGTGAAGCGCTCTGAAAAACCAGCCTGCGGGCTGGTTTTTTTATGCCTGAAAGTTGCCGTCAAACGCCCCTGAATGGCGTATCATTCATAAGGTTTTTTCTTACGGATGATATGCACGGGAGATGCCATGAGTTGGCAGCAGTTTAAATCTCAATACCTGGTGCGCTTTTGGGCGCCGCTGCCGGCGGTGATCGCCGCCGGGATCCTTTCTACCTACTACTTCGGCATGACCGGCACCTTCTGGGCGGTGACCGGCGAGTTCACCCGCTGGGGCGGCCATGTGCTGCAGTGGTTCGGCCTGCACCCCGAGCAGTGGGGCTATTTCAAGGTCATCGGCCTGCAGGGCACGCCGCTGGAGCGCATCGACGGGCGGATGATCATCGGCATGTTCGCCGGCTGTATCGCCGCCGCGCTATGGGCCAACAACATCAAACTGCGTCAGCCGCAGCACCGCATTCGCATCGTGCAGGCGCTGCTGGGCGGCATCATCGCCGGTTTCGGCGCACGCCTGGCGATGGGCTGCAACCTGGCGGCGTTTTTCACCGGCATTCCGCAGTTCTCGTTGCACGCCTGGTTCTTCGCGCTGGCGACCGCCGCCGGCTCCTACTTCGGCGCCAAATTTACGCTGCTGCCGATGTTCCGCATTCCGATCAAGTTGCAAAAGGTGAAGGCCGCCGCGCCGCTGACGCAGAAGCCTGAGCAGGCGCGTCGCCGTTTCCGGCTGGGCATGGCGATCTTCGGCCTGGCGGTGGCCTGGTCGCTGTGGACGCTGTTCGATGCGCCGAAGCTCGGCATCGCCATGCTGTTCGGCATCGGCTTTGGCCTGCTGATCGAGCGCGCGCAGATCTGCTTCACTTCGGCGTTCCGCGATCTGTGGATCACCGGGCGCACCCACATGGCGAAAGCCATCATCATCGGCATGGCGGTGAGCGCCATCGGTATCTTCAGCTATGTGCAGCTGGGCGTGGCGCCGAAGATCATGTGGGCCGGCCCGAATGCGGTGCTCGGCGGTTTGCTGTTCGGCTTCGGCATCGTGCTGGCCGGCGGTTGCGAGACCGGCTGGATGTACCGCGCCGTGGAAGGGCAGGTGCACTACTGGTGGGTGGGGCTGGGCAACATCATCGGCGCTACGCTGCTGGCCTATTACTGGGACGACCTGGCGCCGGCGCTGGCGACCGACTATGACAAGATTAACCTGCTCGATACCTTCGGCCCGATCGGCGGCCTGCTGGTGACTTACCTGCTGCTGGCGCTGGCCTTCGCCGCCATGCTGTGGTGGGAGAAACGCTTTTTCCGCGCCCGGCCTGAGGCGCAGGTGGTGAATTTGAGGAGCATGCCATGAAAGAGACGACGATAGTGCCGGACTACCGGCTGGACATGCTGGGCGAGCCTTGCCCGTACCCGGCGGTGGCGACGCTGGAGGCGATGCCGCAGTTGAAGCCGGGGGAGATCCTGGAGGTGATCAGCGATTGCCCGCAGTCGATCAACAACATCCCGCTCGATGCGCGTAACCACGGCTACAAGGTGCTGGATATTCAGCAGGATGGGCCGACCATCCGCTATCTGATTCAGCGTTAACGCCAAGGCGGTGGGGTTTCCACCGCCTTTTCGCTTTTTAGCCCTTCACGATGTCGCCTTTTACCCCGGCGACAATCTCGAACGAACGCAGCCGCGCCTGATGATCGAAAATCTGGCCGTTGACCATGATCTCGTCAGCATCGGTTTCACGCAGCAGCGTTTGCAGCCCGTGGCGCACCGTATTTTCGTCGCCGACGATCGACATCCGCAGCGCCTGCTCGACGCCGTATTGCTCACCTGCGGTCCACAGCGCGTGGATGTTATCCACTGGCGGCGGCAGCGGGCCGGGCGAACCGCGGCGCAGATTGATGAACTGCTGTTGCATCGAGCTGAACAGGAAGCGCGCGTCGCGGTCGCTGTCGGCGGCGATCACGTTGACGCACACCATGGCGTGCGGTTGCGCCAGCTGTTTGGAGGGTTTGAAGTTCTCGCGGTACAGCTGCAGCGCCTGGAACAGCATATCCGGGGCGAAGTGCGAAGCGAAGGCGAACGGCAGGCCGAGCTGTGCCGCCAGCTGCGCGCTGTAGAGGCTGGAGCCGAGCAGCCAGAGCGGCACATGCAGCCCCTGGCCCGGCACCGCCTGCACCGGCTGGCCGGGCTGCGCATCGCAGAAGTAGTTTTGCAGTTCCTGCACGTCGCGCGGGAAGGTATCCACGTCGCCGGACAGGTGGCGGCGCAAGGCCATCATGGTGCGCTGATCGGTGCCAGGCGCGCGGCCCAGCCCCAGATCGATGCGGCCGGGGTAGAGCGATTCCAGCGTGCCGAACTGCTCGGCGATCACCAGCGGCGCATGGTTCGGCAGCATTACGCCGCCGGAGCCGAGGCGAATGCTTTGGGTGCCGGCGGCCAGATAGCCCAGCAGCACCGAGGTGGCGGCGCTGCCGATGCCGGTCATGTTGTGGTGCTCGGCCAGCCAGTAGCGCTGGTAGCCCCAGCGTTCGGCGTGTTGCGCCAGATCCAGCGAACAGTGGAAAGCGTCGCGCGCTTTGGCCCCTTGCGGGATTGGCGATAAATCCAGTACCGACAGCGGTACGGCAGTGTTTTCAGTCATGGCATCGTCCATCAGAGAGTGGATCGCTTAAAGGGCGATTGCAGAGGTCTGCATACCAAAAAGCCGAAAATGATGCTTTTTAGTGTTAAAAGCATAATCCAATTTATAGTTATAAAAGAGGAGATATGTGCTTGTGATATCCTCATGAGAGCAATGGTGTTTTTTGGAGCAATTTGAAATATGGAAATGATGATACTCGCCCGCCGCTTACCGTTCCGGGAACTGACATAATGAAAAAAAAGACGTTGTTTACCCTATTGCTGATGATGGTGGCGATCGCATTGGCGATCCTGTTCCGCGCGCACAACCAGGATTTGTTGCTGCAGGGTGAAGTGGATGCGCCTGAAGTGATCGTCGCTTCCAAAGCGAAAGGCCGGGTGGTTGAACGCCTGATTGAGCGCGGCGACGACGTGAAAAGCGGTCAGCTGATCATCCAGCTCGACAGCCCTGAACTGATAGCGCAACTGCGTTCCGCACAGGCGACGCGCGACGAAGCCAAGGCGCAGCTCGACCAGTCGCTGAACGGCACCCGTGAAGAGAGTATCCGCAACCTGCGCGCCAACCTGGCGCAGGCCGAAGCGCAGTACCGCAATGCGCAAAATGACTACAATCGCAACCTGAGCGTGGCCGGCAAAGGCTATATCTCGAAGTCCGAGCTGGACGCTTCGCGCCGCGCGCGCGACACCGCCTTCCAACAGGTACAGGCGGCCAAAGCCAATCTGGATGAAGGCATCAACGGCGATCGCGTCGAGCTGCGGCAACAATATGCGGCGGCGCTGCGGGCGGCGGAAGAGAACCTGCTGCAGATCCAGGCGCAGACCGACGACCTGCAGGTAAAAGCGCCGGTGGATGGCGAAGTGGGGCCGATCCCGGCCGAAGTGGGTGAACTGCTGAACGCCGGCAGCCCGCTGGTGACGCTGATCCGGGTGCCGGACGCTTACTTCGTGTTTAACCTGCGCGAAGACATCCTGGCCCACGTGCGCAAAGGCGACAAGGTCAAGCTGCGGGTGCCGGCGCTGAAGGACAAAATGATCGACACCGAGGTGCGCTACATCGCGCCGCTGGGGGATTACGCCACTAAACGCGCCACCCGCGCCACCGGCGACTTCGACCTGAAAACCTTCGAAGTGCGCCTGTATCCGTCACAGCCGGTGGACGGCCTGCGTCCGGGGATGAGCACCTTATGGCAATGGAAAGAGTAAGGGCCGGCTGGCGCTGCTTCAGTCACGCGTTCGACAAAGAGTGCCGCGTCGCCTTTCGCAGCCCGGTGGTGCACTGGCTGAGCTGGATCTTTCCGCTGATCCTGTTTGTGCTGATCAGCAGCAACTTCTCCGAAGGCACGCTGCTCGATCTGCCGGTCTCGGTGGTGGATAGCGATCACAGCCCGCTGTCCAAATCGCTGACGCGCCGGCTGGATGCGGGTTCGCACGCCCACGTCGAGGCTTACGGCGGCGGATTGCCGGAGTCGCTGAACCGCCTGCGCAGCGCACAGGATTACGCGTTGCTGTACATCCCGCCGGACTTTGAGGCCAACGCGCTGTCGGGCAAGCAGCCGAGCGTGGTGATGTACTACAACGCGCTGTTCTACGGCGCCGGGCTGTACTCCACCCAGGACTTCGGCGGCCTGATGAACGAAATCAACGCCAGCACCCGCAGCATCATCGCCACCGAGATGGGCAAATCGCTGCCGCCGCTGGCGGACGTGACGCTCTCCTACGGCAGCCTGTTCAACGCCAGCGGCAGCTATATCTACTACCAACAGTTCGCCGCCACTATCCACCTGCTGCAGCTGTTCGTGGTGACCTGTATGATCTACGTGCTGGCGCGCAGCAAGTCGCTGCTGCAGGCCAAGCCGTTCAGCCTGGCGCTGCTCGGCAAGCTGGCGCCCTACACGCTGTGTTTCACCACCCTGCTGATGGTGGAGATCGCGGCGCTGGTGGGCATCTTTGACGCCCGCGTCAGCGGCAATCCGCTGTTTATGCTGATGATCGGCCTGTTCTACGTGATGGCGGCGCAGAGCATCGGCCTGCTGCTGTATACCTTTACCGGCAGCACCATCACCGCGTACAGCCTGATCGGTATTTTGGTCAGTATCGCAATGACTTTCTCCGGCATGGCGGTGCCTGAGCTGTCGATGCCGCTGCCGGCGCGCATCATTTCCAACATCGAACCGTTGACCCACGCGCTGTACGCGATGTTCGACGTGTTCCTGCGCCAGGTGCACGCTAGCGCCATCTTCAGCGTGTGCGCGCTGCTGGCGGTCTATCCGCTGGTGGCCGCGCTGCTGGTGCGCAACCGCCTGCCGGCGCGGCTGGCAAAAGAGGGGAACGCCGGATGAAGCTTTATTGGCAAACCTTCGTTAAGGTGCTGCTCGGCATGCTGGAGCGGCCGGTGTGGCTGATGCTGATCCTGTCGCTGTGTATCATGAGCATGGTGTACGCCAACCGCACGGTGTGGGATCTGCCGGTGGGGGTGATCGATCAGGATCACAGCACCGCCAGCCGCCAGCTGATCCGCCAACTGGACGCCACCTCCAAGATCGCCATTGAAACTTACGACAGCCTGGAGCAGGCGCAGCGCGATCTCGGCTGGCGCAAGCTGTTTGCGGTGCTCATCATGCCGGTGGATCTGGAGAAGAAAATTCTCAGCGGGCAGAACATCGTGGTGCCGATGTACGGTGACGCCACCAACCGCCTGGCTAACGGCCAGATCCAACAGGACGTGGTGGCGGCCTACCAGCAGTTGTTGACGGAGTACAACAACGGGCTGCTGCTGCGCAGTGGCTTCAGCGAACGGCAGGCGCAGATATTGCTGACGCCGATACTGGGACAAACGCTGGACGTGTTTAACCCCGGCATCAGCTTTGCGGCGATCATCTTCCCCGGCCTGCTGGTGATGCTGTTGCAGCACTCGCTGCTGATCGCCTGTATCCGCGTCAATATCGCCATGAAGAGCATGCCCGGCGGCAAGGCGCCGCTGGCGGCGCACCTCGGCGGGCTGACGGCGCTGCTGCCGATCTGGCTGTTCCTGTCGATCGTGCTGTTCGTGCTGTGGCCGTGGGTCTTGGGCTATCGGCAGACGGCGAACATCGCCGAACTGCTGCTGCTGACCTTCCCGTTCCTGCTGGCGGTATTGGGGCTGGGCAAGCTGGTAACCGAGTGCCTGCGCAGCGTCGAGATGATCTACCTGACGCTGGCGTTCATCACCACGCCGATCTTCTATCTGTCCGGCACCATCTGGCCGCTGCAGTCGATGCCGGCCTGGGTGCGCGCCATCTCGTACAGCATTCCCTCCACCTGGGGCACCAAGGCGATCGCCGGCGTCAACCAGATGGGGCTGTCGCTGAACGAAGTGTGGGGCGACGTGGTGATGATGTTGATACTCGGCGTGGTCTATACCCTGCTGGGCTTCGGCGTGGGTTTCTTGCGCAACAGCGTGGCGCTGCGCGGGATGTTCAGGAAGCGGCGAGTGTAGGGGATAAATAAAGGCGCCATTTTCGGCGCCTTTATTATTTCATATTATCGATGTATTTAATTTGTTTTGTTTAGTTGGTTGCTGGTTTTTTTTGATTTTTTATCTTTCCTTTGGTAATTATAATTGTCGATATATTTAGGGAATTAATGGTCGGCGTTAATTTTATCTGTAACGTGTTATTTAAAGGATGGAATAATATGTCAACAATAAGAACGCTTACATTTGACGAGATGAAACTGATTGGCGGTTGTGGCGATGGGCATAACGGCGGCGATCGTGACAGCCCAAGCAGAGGTGCACCAAACTCTTGTGCCAATCAGGTTGGAATGGGCATTATCATTGGCGCATTTACCGGTTTTTCCGGCGGCCCGCCAGGGATGATAGGCATGGCAGTTGCCGGCGGCTTGATGGGGGCAGTTTCTTGCGCAGATAACAGCCCAGCAAGAAGCAATAAGAATAACGATGGTGCTTTGGGAGGCAATAAAAATGCCAATAGTGTTAATGGGCAGTGTCGCCGGTGATGTGAGTGTCGTTTCTGGGGCATCAAAATAGAGGTTAGAATGATGGCCAATAAACGTCTGGTCAACCTGCTTTGCAATATGGTGGCCTTAACATTGAGCATATTGCTTATTTCTTTCTCCTCACTGCATATTATTTCATACGGAGAACATTTGGCAGATGCGGCCATTGCGGTTTTCACATATTTTGGTATCAGAAGCTGCTGTCTGATGGGGGTAAGCTTATTCCAGTGGTTCCACGGTGGGAATAATCGCATTCCTCTTGATAAATAAACCATGCCGGCAGCGTCCGCTGCCGGCATTGTCTTTGCTAAGACACCAACTCCAACCCCGCCACCCGGCGCCAGTAGCCGTTGCAGTCGGCGTGGTCGGTCAAGGCCAGCGGCTGCTCGCCGCGTTCATTGGCGCGGAAGGCGTCGATTTGCGCCAGCGTCTCGGCGCCCTGCGGCGACAGCCGCACGATGTCCACCAACCCTTGCATGCTCGGCAGCTCGTTGCCGAGGTTGTAGCAGTAGCCGCTCATGGTCTGGATGCCGTTGAGCACGAACACCTGCTGCTGTTCCTGCGAACGCATCATGCGGCCCTGCGGATATTTGATGCAGCAGGTTTCGCACTCGTCCTTGCCGCGGTTCTCCGAGCGGGCGGTGAAGCAGCGCGCCGAATAGGCCAGCGGCAGATGGCCGTAGCTCAGCACCTCCACCTCGAAATCGTGGCGGAAGCCCAGCTCGTCGCACTGCGTCAGCAGGTTGGCCAGCCAGTCGCGCGACAGCTCGACCGGCATGCACCAGCGCACCATGCCCTGGCGGCGCAGCAGGCGTAGGGTATAGGCGTTGTAGCAGTTCAGCGCATGGCCGGCGACGAACGGCAAACCGCGTTCCGCTGCCATGTTCACCGCGCCCAGATCGTTGGCTTCAAGCAGGAACTCGCCGTTCTCCACATAGCGTTTCAGCTCATTCAGCTCGGACGGCGCCTGCAGCAGCGCCAGCGTGGAGATCACTACCTGCTTGCCGCTGCGGGCGATTTCGCGCGCCAGCGCCAGCCAATCGCCGACCTTCATCTCGCGCCGTTTGGTGCAGACGCTCTCGCCGAGGTAAATGATGTCGGCGCTGCTCTCCGCCGCCTGTTGATAGAACGCCGCGATGTCGGTTTTCGGCCAGTAGTAGAGTACCGGCCCCAGTGCGTATTTCATGTTTCCTCCGGCTACTGCCATTTGCGGTGATAGGCGCCCAGCGTGGTCTGGGTGCCTTCGGACATCGCGCCCAGCGTCTCCATCCAGGCGGCGTCGGCACGGTAGGCGGCGGGATTGGCCTGGCAACGGTCGATCGCCTGGCGCCAGACGCGCGCCACCTGGCTGACGTAAGCCGGGCTGCGCTGGCGGCCTTCGATCTTCACCGAGGCGATGTTGGCGGCCAGCAGCTCCGGCAGCAGCTCCAGCGTATTGAGGCTGGTGGGCTCTTCCAACGCGTGGTAGCGCACGTCGTCCACCAGATAGCGGCCCTTGCACAGCGTCGGGTAACCGGCGTTTTCATGATCCTGGTAGCGATCGATCAGCACGTCGTTCAGGCGCGACTCCATGCCCTGAGGGGTTTGCTGCCAGCGCACGAAACGAGCCGGCGAGCAGGCGCCGACGGTGTTCGGCGACTCGCCGGTCAGGTAGGAAGAGAGATAGCAGCGTCCTTCGGCCATGATGCACAGGCTGCCGAAGGCGAACACTTCCAGCGGCACCGGGCTGGTGCGCGCCAGCTGTTTCACCTGATGCATCGACAGCACGCGTGGCAGCACCACCCGGCCCACCTCGAAGTTGCGCTGGTAAAAACGGATCGCTTCCTCGTTGGTGGCGGAAGCCTGCACTGAAACGTGGCGCTCCAGTAGCGGGTAGCGCTGGGCGGCGTATTCCAGCATCGCCAGATCCGCCAGAATCAGCGCGTCGGCGCCCAGTTGGGCCGCCATATCCACCGCGCGCTGCCAGCGGGCGTAGCCGTCGGGATGGGCGAAGGTGTTGATGGCGATATGCAGTTTGCGGCCGTGGCGATGCACGTAATCAACCGCTTCCTGCAGCTTTTTCTCGGTGAAGTTGAGGCCGGCGAAGTGGCGCGCGTTGGTATCGTCTTTCAGACCGATGTAAACGGCGTCGGCGCCGTTATCCACCGCGGCCTTCAGGGCCGGCAGGTTGCCGGCGGGACAAAGCAGCTCCATAGATTTATCCTGGCTTAGCCGTACGCCCGGCCGGGCGCACGCTGTCTTTAAAGGTTGCCGACGGCGGTGTTCCGCCGGCAAACGCGATTTGGGGAGGCCATTTTAGGCAAAGGGGCACACACAGGTTTTGATTTGGGGCAGCTTATGGCGTATTGATAAACATGGCGGTGAAATGCACTATTTGTTGATATAGACCGCTGAAGCCGCGCGCCAGTGTGGCAAAATAGCGGTAGTCCGTATTGAAAGGAGTGGATGACCGTGTTGGAACAACTACGAGCACGCCTTGTGCGCCAGGGGCCGTCGCTGCTGCGCGTCCCGCTGAAATTCACGCCGTTCGCTCTGCAGCGCCAACTGCTGCAGCAGGTGCTGAGCTGGCAGTTCCGCCAGGCGTTGGCGGATGGCGATCTGGAATTTCTCGAATCGCGCTGGTTGAAGATCGAAGTTCGCGATCTGGCACTACACTGGTTTATGACGGTAGAAAACGACAAACTGGTAGTCAGCCAGCACGCCGAAGCGGACGTCAGCTTCAGCGGCGACGCCAACGATCTGATCCTGATCGCGGCGCGCAAGCAAGATCCGGATACGCTGTTCTTTCAGCGTCGGCTGCAGATTGAAGGGGATACCGAATTGGGCCTGTATGTGAAAAATTTGATGGACGCCATCGAGCTGGAAAGCATGCCTGCGCCGCTGCGCATGGGGTTGCTGCAGTTGGCTGATTTTGTCGAAGCAGGGCTGCAGGAGGGCACGGCGTCGGCTTCCCGTGTGGCGGTATCATGCTGATCCGCGTAGAGATCCCGGTAGACGCGGCGGGCATCGACGCCTTGCTGCGCCGCGCCTTTGGCCGCGACGACGAAGCCGATCTGGTGCAGCAGCTGCGCGAAGACGGCCTGCTGACGCTGGGCGTGGTCGCCACTGACGACGAAGGCGGGGTAGTGGGTTACGCCGCGTTCAGTCCGGTGGATGTGGCCGGCGAAGATCGCCAATGGGTGGCGCTGGCGCCGCTGGCGGTAGACGAAAGCCTGCGCCGTCAGGGGCTGGCTGAAAAGCTGGTGTACGAAGGCTTGGATTCGCTGAACGAATTCAGCTACGCCGCGGTGGTGGTGCTGGGCGATCCGGCCTACTACGGCCGCTTCGGCTTTAAACCGGCCGCCGCCTATGGCCTGAACTGCCGCTGGCCGGGCACGGAAAACGCGTTCCAGGTGTATCCGCTGGCGGAAGACGCCCTGAATGGCGTCAGCGGCGAAGTGGCTTTTTCGGCGCCGTTTAATCGCTTTTAACCACCGGCAACAAATACTCAAGCGACAGCGGCGGGTGATTCACCAGCCGCTCTTTTTGTATTTTGCTCAGCTGTTTGACGCGGTATTCCAGCTTCAACGCCGTTGAGCGATCCCCCACCTGGCAGTGAAACGCCAATGTCAGCTCCCCTTTGCCGCGCAGCGCCTTGGCGCCTTTGCCGGCCTGATGCTGCGCCAGGCGGCGCGCCACGTCGGTGGTGATGCCGGTATACAGCATGCCGCTCGGCAAACGCAGCATATAGAGGTGCCAGGGAGTGGGGGAGGTGTCGGTCATCGTATGCCGTTTTGGTGGCCAGGGTCGGCGTATGATGGCATGTTCGCCGCCACAATCCCATCCCCGGCCGCCGGTGCCTTACCGCTTTACCCCTTTTTTCCCGCCAGCTCGAAGCGCGGCGAAACGATGCCGTACAGCGTCCAGCCGAGGAAGGTGGCGATGGCGCCCCACATCATCGCTTCTTCACCGGAGCTGTAGAGCGCGTAGAAGCTGTACAACGCGCCGATGCCGGCGATGATATTGGCGATGCGCGCCTTGTTGTCCGGCACCTTCGCCACTTTCTGAATAATGACCAACGCCGCCATCGACAGGATGTACGGGATGATGTTGGTCACCACCGCCAGGTTCACCAGCACGTTGAACTGTTTGTTCAACGACGGGCTGATGGTCATCAGCGACAAACCGCTCTGGATGACGACGATGGTCAGCATGCCTTTAACCGGCGCATCGGCCTTGCTCAGCTTGGAGAAGATTTTCGGGAAGAAGCCGCTGTCGGCGGAGGATTTGAACACCTGCGCGATGGTGAACTGCCAGCCGAGCAGCGAGCCGACGCAGGACATCACCATCAGCGCCATGATGATCTTGCCGACCGTCGGGTTGAACATGTGGGAGAACGCCAGCCCGAATGGGGCGGTGGAGTTGGCCAGATCCATATTCGGCACGATGCCGGCGATCACGTTGGTCGAAACGATATAGATCACCGCCGCGCTGAGGGTGCCGCCCAGTACGGCGATCGGCACGTTGCGCTCCGGGTTTTCCACCACGTCGGTGTTGGCGCAGGCGGATTCCAGCCCCAGGAACGCCCACAGGGTCATTGAGATGGAGGCGCCGATGGCTTCGAAGGTCGGCACCTGATGCGGGTTCCAGGCGGCGACGTAGGCGCTGCCGCTGAACCAGTACCAGCCGACGATCGAGATGCCCACCACCGGAATGATCACGCCCCAGACGGTGATGCCGCTGATTTTGCCGGTGATGCGCGCGCCGCCGAAGTTGGCGACGGTCGCCAGCCACAGTACGCCGATGGTGGCGATGCAGATCCCGAGCGGGCTGAGCGTAGCGCCAAACAGCTCGGTGCCATAGCCGACGGCGGAAATGGCGATGGCGATGTTGGCGATCAGCAACGAAACGCCGTAGGTGTAGTTCGCCATAAAGTTGCCTGATTTACCGAAGGCATACTCGGCGTAGCCGCCCATGCCGCCGGATTTACGGCTGAACATGCCGCATTTGGCGAAGGCGTAGGCCAGCGCCATCGAGCCGACGGCGGTCACCAGCCAGGAAACGATCGAAATCGTGCCCACTTCGGCCAGCTTGGTCGGAAGCATAATTATGCCGGAACCCATCATATTCACGGCGGTCAGGATCGTTAATTGCACGACCCCCATTTTATTATTGGACTTACTCATGATCATTTTCTCTTTTAGGATGCGATCCGGGCGACGAGAATAATCGCCGCCCCGTAAGGTGATTAATTTTTCATGACGTAGCCGTAAGCGCGGTTCCAGCCGTCCTCATCCTGTTGGATATAAACGCCCTGCAATTCCGGTGCGAATCCCGGCAATAAGTTGATGCCTTCTTCCAGTGCCAGGAAATAACGCTGAGCGGCGCCGCCCCAAATTTCACCAGGCACCACGCACAGCACGCCTGGTGGGTAAGGCAGGGCGCCTTCGGCGGCGATGCGGCCCTCGGCCTTGGCCAGCGACACCAATTCCACATTGCCGCGCACGAACTCGGTATTGGCGTCCTGCGGGTTCATCACCACGCGTGGGAAATAGCTTTTGCGGAACATCTCTTTTTGCAGTTCTTTAACGTCGTAGCTGACGTAAAGGTCGTGCATTTCCTGGCACAGCTGGCGGATGGTGTAGTTTTTGTAGCGCTGCTGGTGGTTTTTATAGACCGCAGGCAGCACCTCGCTGAGCAGGGAGTTTTGCTCGATGTGTTTCTCGAAGCGGGCGATCAGGGCCACCAGGTGCTGCATCTTGGCGATGTCTTCCGCCGGCGTCAGCAGGAACAGGATCGAGTTGAGATCGCATTTTTCCGGCACGATGCCGTTTTCGCGCAGGTAGTTGGCCAGAATGGTCGCCGGGATGCCGAACTCGCTGTAGCTGCCGGTCGCGGTATCGATGCCCGGCGTGGTGAGCAGCAGTTTGCACGGATCGACGAAATACTGCGATTCGGCATAGCCTTCAAAGGCGTGCCATTTCTCGCCGGGCACGAAGTTGAAGAAGCGCAGATCGTTGGCCATCGCCACGGTGTCATAGGCCTGCCACGGCTTGCCGTCGATCTGATCCGGCACGAACGGTTTGATCATCGTGCAGGTATCCAGCAGCATTTTGCGCGCTTCGATGCCCACGCGCACGCACTCCTGCCACAGGCGCTGGCCGCTTTTGCCCTCGTGCATCTTGGCGTTGACGTCCAGCGCGGCGAACAGCGGGTAGAACGGGCTGGTGGAGGCGTGCAGCATAAAGGCGTTGTTGAAGCGCTTGTGGTTGCAGTAGCGGCTCTGCCCCTTGATATGCTTGTCTTTTTTGTGGATCTGCGAGGTCTGCGAGAAACCGGCCTGCTGTTTGTGCACCGACTGGGTGACGATGATGCCGGGATCGTTTTCGTTCAGCTCCAGCAGCAGCGGCGAGCAGTCTTTCATCATCGGAATGAACTGCTCATAGCCCACCCAGGCGGAGTCGAACAGGATGTAGTCGCAAAGATGGCCAATCTTGTCGACCACCTGACGGGCGTTGTAGATGGTGCCGTCGTAGGTGCCAAGCTGGATGATCGCCAGGCGGAACGGGCGAGCCTCGTTGGCGCGTTCCGGCGCCACTTCGCGGATCTGCTGGCGCAGGTAGCGTTCGTCGAAACAGTGCGCGTCGATGCCGCCGATAAAGCCGAACGGGTTACGGGCGGTTTCCAGATATACCGGCGTAGCACCGGCCTGGATCAACGCGCCGTGGTGGTTGGATTTATGGTTGTTGCGGTCGAACAGCACCAGGTCGCCGCGCGTCAGCAGGGCGTTGGTCGCCACCTTGTTCGAGGCCGAGGTGCCGTTGAGCACGAAGTAGGTCTTGTCGGCGTTGAACACCTTGGCGGCGTGTTGCTGCGCGGCGCAAGGTGCGCCTTCGTGGATCAATAGGTCGCCCAGTTTGACGTCGGCGTTGCACATGTCGGAGCGGAAAAGCGTTTCGCCGTAGAAGTCGAAGAACTGGCGGCCCGCCGGGTGTTTGCGGAAGAACTCGCCGCCCTGGTGGCCGGGGCAGGCGAAGGTGGCGTTGCCCATTTCCACGTACTGCGTCAGCGTGTTGAAGAACGGCGGCAGCAGCTCGCTCTCATATTTGGCGGCGGCGGCCTCCAGCTGTTTGCCGTAGAACTGGGTATTCTTGCCGCACAGTTCAAACACGCCGTGCAGCGCCGGCAAGACGGCGTTATCCAGCTCTTCTTCGCAGCAGACGGCGACGAACAGCGGGATGTTCAGGCCGTGTTCTTCGATGCGCGCCACCATGCCTTGCGCGACGTCGTCTACCGACAGCACGATGGCGGCGACGTCATTGAAATCGCTGTGATGCACATCGACGATGTCGCGTTCAGTTTCAAAGCAGCCGAGGGTTTGGGTGTTGGCGGCAATTTTTAAATTTTTCATTTTTCTCATTCTTCAGGCAAAGGCAGTCCGCCGGCAAATAATTCCATTTGCCGTTAACGCCTTCACGAAAATAAAGGTGTGCGAGAACCCAGTGATGCCGAAAGGCATTAACTGTGTTCGTTGTTTTATTTGGCTTGGATGCGCTTGGCCGAAATTAAAAATGCATTGCGTGTCCTTCCCGGTTAGCGAGAAAGAGACATTATCACCGGAGTGCGGAGAATAAAGTGAAACGCAAAGACACTCTTATCAACGGCGTAAGAGCGAAGGGGAGGGTTATCTGTAGTTGAAGAATGCGAAGCTAAAGCAGCTGCGATGAGCCATCATCATAATATGGGTTGTACGCCTGATGTGTGCCATTTTTCGGTTATTGTTTTCCATTTTCTAATCCACCTTGCTGAGTGAAAAGATGGCGCTATTTTAGCGCAAGATTCGCTGAAAATCGTGATGAGAATCACATAAATGCCGGTTTTGATAAATAACTATTCACCGGTTATGCAATGTGTTGCATAAGTATCATCCGGGTGCAGAGGTTGGCATGTAAATGAATTGCTAATGTTCGCGAGCCCTGAACGCTTAATTTCAATGGTGATCGGGAAGGAATAAAAAAAGCGGTCAAATAACCGGCTGTATAACGATCAAATAAATCTGTGTTGTGTTATTTATGTTATCAGCCTGCTTTATGCTGAAGTAAATAAAAATTCACTACTTTTGTTTTTATATTCACTTTTGTTTTTTGGCGATTATCGTTATTTGTGACTCGCTTCAACAACGCAGGGTAAGATGAGGCGAGTGAACAGGGAGGCGATTGATCTTGAATACCCCAGAACAACGGCAGCAGATTGCGGATTTCATCGGTAAGCAACACGTCTTGACGCTGTGCGCCGGCGACGGCCTCGACATGTGGTGCGCCAACTGTTTTTACGTGTTCGACGCCGCGACGATGGCGCTGTGGCTGATGACCGAACTGCACACCCGCCACGGCGGGCTGATGCTGAACAACGGCCGGGTGGTCGGTACCATCGCGCCGAAGCCGAAAAGCATCGCGCTGATCCGCGGCGTGCAGTACCGCGCCGAGGCGGTGCTGCTGAGCGGCGAAGAGGCCGAGGCGGCGCGCGCGCGTTACTGCAAGCGTTTCCCGATCGCCAGGGCGATGAAGGCCTCGGTTTGGCGGCTGGATCTGCACGAGGTGAAGATGACCGACAACACCCTCGGCTTCGGCAAGAAGCTACACTGGGCGCGGTCTATACTTTAAGTCGACGTATTGATTACAACGGGAGATTGCATGGCGCGAGCACTGTTAGTCGGCGCAACCGGGCTGGTGGGGCGAGAGTTACTGCAGCGGTTGCAAAACGATCCGCAGATAACGGCCATCGTGGCGCCGACGCGCACGCCGTTGCCGCCGCACGGCAAGCTGACCAATCCGGTCGGCGACGCGCTGTTCGAGTTACTGAGTAGCCTGCAACAGCCGGTCGATTTGGTGTTCTGCTGCCTGGGCACCACCCGCCAGGCGGCGGGCAGCGCCGATGCCTTCCGCTATGTCGATTACCAGTTGGTGGTGGAGAGCGCGCTGACCGGCCGCCGGTTGGGGGCGCAGCACTGTCTGGTGGTGAGCGCGTTGGGCGCCAATGCGGATTCCACCTTCTTATATAACCGCACCAAAGGCGAGATGGAGCAGGCGCTGCGCGAACAGCACTGGCCGCGCCTGACGCTGGTGCGGCCCTCCATGCTGGTGGGGGATCGCCCTGCGCCGCGCCTGATGGAGCGCCTCACGCTGCCGCTGTTCAGGCTGCTGCCCGGCAAATGGCGGGCGGTCGCCGCCAAAGACGTGGCGCAGACGCTGTTGCAGCAGGCGTTCACGCCGGGTGAAGGGGTCAGGGTGCTGGAGTCGGATCGGCTGCACTGCTACCGAGGCTGACGCTGAGGTGATCGAACGCCAGCTCCAGCCCGGCGGGCAGTTCGTGGTCCAGTAGCCACCGATCGAGATGATGGCTGATGTGCGTCAGCAGCGTGCGTTTGGGCTGCAGCAAGCGCTGCGTTTCCTGCGCGCGGGTCAGATCGTTGTGGTTGCGCGGCGCCTGCGGCTGAGGCGGCAGGCTGCAATCGAGCACCAGCAGATCCAGCGCCACGTTCTGCAGATAGTCGGCGGTGGCCGGCGGCAGGCCGACGGTGTCGGTCAGGTAGGCCAGTGAAGCGCCCGCCGCCTGGATCAGATAGCCGTGGGTCAGTTTGGAGTGTTGCAGCGGCAGCGGGGTGATGCGCATGCCGCCCAGTTCGACGGTGGCGAAGGGCGCCAGCGGCGGCTGAAACGCCAGAATGCCGGGGTGTTTGAACAGATCGTCGCAGCCCTGTTCATCCGGCGGGCCATATACCGGAATGGAATTTCCGCACCCCCAACGCAAAGGAAATAACCCCTGAACGTGATCCATGTGGTAATGTGTCAGTAAAAAACGTTGAATTTGCCCCGCCGAAAATCGCCGCTCCAAAGCCGGTAATCCCGCATCCAATAAGGTCGTTTCCCCCTGATAGTTGAGCATGGCGCTGCACGCTCGTCGCCGAAATGCCGGCTCGCGCCGCGCCCGTTGGCAGATCAGGCAGTCGCAGCCGAATACTGGCACCTGCTGCGCGCCGCCGGTGCCGAGAAAGGTCAGTTGCATCGCTCCCCTCCGTTAAAGGTACTGCTGCGCAAAGCGGTTGATGTCGCGAAAATCCGCCAGCCGCGCCTGCAGCGTAGCGTGATCCCAGTGCCACCACCGGCTGCGTTCGATGCGTTCTATCAGCACGTCGTCAAAGCGCATGCCGATCTTTTTGGCCGCCACGCCGGCGACGATGCTGTAGGGCTCCACATCCTTGGTGACCACCGCCGCGCTGCCGATCACTGCGCCGTTGCCGACGCTGACGCCCGGCATCAGGATGGCGTTATGGCCGATCCACACGTCGTGGCCAACGGTAACGTGGTGCTCGCGCCGCCAGTCGAAGAACGCCGCGTCATCTTCCCCCAGCCCGTATTCGGAAGCGCGGTAGGTGAAGTGGTGCTGCGCGATGCGCTGGTAGGTCGGGTGGTTGCCGGGATTGATGCGCGCATAGGAGGCGATGGAGACGAACTTGCCGATAGTGGCGTAAAAGATCTGGTTGTGCCCGGCGGTGTAGGAGTAGTCCCCCATCTCCACTTCTTCCAGGATTGCATCGTCGGCCAGGTGCACATACTGGCCGAGCCGGGTGCGGTTAAGGGTCACGTTGTCGCCGATTTTCGGCTGGGCGAAGTCGTTCATGGCGTCGCGTCCTGAGTTTGTCGGGTAGTGGTGGGCAGCAGCGCCAGCAGCGCCGCCAGGGTGTCGTCGAGTGGGCCGTCGTTGTGCAGCACCCGGCAGCCGGCGGGCAGACTCTGCTGATATTCCGCCGCCCGCGCCAGCCGCTGCTCGATCTGCTCGGCGCCTTCTCGCCCGCGATCCTGCAGGCGCTGGCGCAGGATCGCGGCGCTGACCTGCAGGCACACCGGCAGCAGCTGCGCCCCATAGCGCTGCTGTGCCTGCGGCAGGTGGGCGCGCGAACCGTTGACCGCCACGTCGATCCCTTGCAGCAGCCAAAGATCCACCTCGATCCCAAACGCGTAGCGCTGCTGGTGCGCCTGCCAGTCGAGCGCGAACAGCCCCTTGGCGCGGCGGCGCAGAAATTCCGGTTCGCTCAGCGCGATGTGATTCTCGCAGCCGGCGTCCGCCGGCCGGGTGATATAGCGGTGCGCCACCAGCGGCGCGTGGTCGGCGTCGGCCCGCAGCGCGGCCAGCAGGCTGTCCTTGCCTGCGCCGGAAGGCCCCATCAGATAGATGAGCCGCGCCATCAGAACACCTGCCTGCCCTGACGCCACACGTTCTGCACGTAAACGTGCTCGCCGTGCGGCCGCGCCAGCACCAGATCCGCCCGCAATCCTTCGGCGAGGGTGCCGCGATCCTGCAGATCCAGCGCCCGCGCCGGGTTGCGGGTGATCATACGCACCGCCTGGGGCAGATCGTAGGCGTTGCGCTCGTCCGCTGCGAGGCGAAACGCCGCGTCCAGCAGGCTGGCCGGGTAATAATCGGAAGAGAGAATGTCCAGCACGCCCAGCGCCGCCAGATGGTGCGCCGCCACGTTGCCGGAGTGGGAACCGCCGCGCACGATGTTCGGTGCGCCCATCAGTACCTGCAGGCCCTGCTGGTGCGAGGCGCGGGCGGCCGCCTCGGTGGTGGGGAACTCGGCAATCGCGCTGCCCAGCGCGCAGGATTCGGCCACGTGCTCGGCGGTGGCGTCGTCATGGCTGGCCAGCGAGATGCGGCGCGCGCGGCAGTGGGCGGCGATCGCCTCGCGGTTCGGTGCGGCCCAGCGGGCGGACAGGGCGACCTGCTGCTCCTCGTACTTGCTCATCTGCTGATCGTTGAGGTGGTATTTGCCCTGATAATATTCGCGGTATTTTTCGCGTGAGGCGAACTGGCGCTGGCCCGGCGAATGGTCCATCAGCGACACCAGCGACACGCCCGGCTTGTCCATCAGCTGTTCGAACAGCGGCAGGGTGCTCTCGTGCGGCAGCTCGCAGCGCAGGTGCAGCCGATGCTCGGCGCGGTTCACCCCGGCGCGCTGGCTGTGGATCACCGCGTCGATCATCTTCTGCAGGTTTTCCAGCCGGTGGCCGCCGTCGCGCACGTCGCCGATCGCCACTGCGTCCAGCACCGTGGTGATGCCGTTGGCCACCATCAGCGCATCGTGGCTGCTCATCGCCGAATGGGCCGGCCAGTCGACGTTCGGGCGCGGGGTGAAAAACTTGTCCAGGTTGTCGGTATGCAGCTCGATCAGCCCCGGCAGCAGCCAGCCGCCGTCGCCGTCCAGCGCCTGTGGCAGCCGGCTTGGGCCGTCGGCGAAGCTGCGGATCACGCCGTCCTGCATCTCCAGCGAGCCTTGCACCACCTGGTCATCCAGCACCAGCTTAACGTTATTGACGATCATCAGAGGGCCTCCAGCGCCTGCGGCGCCTGCATGTCATAAAGCCGGTCGGCGACCTGTCGGCGGACGCCTTCATCATGGAAAATGCCGACGATCGCCGCGCCGCGCGCCTTGGCGCGTTCGATAAGCTGCACCACCGCCGCGCTGTTGCGGCTGTCGAGCGAGGCGGTCGGTTCGTCCAGCAACAGGATCGGGTAATCGACGATAAAGCCGCGCGCGATGTTCACCCGCTGCTGTTCGCCGCCGGAGAAAGTGGACGGCGCCAGCGGCCACAGGCGCTGCGGCACGTTGAGCGCAGCGAGCAGCGCTTCGGCGCGTTCACGGCACTCGGCGCGCTCGACGCCCTGTTCCAGCAGCGGCTGCATCACCACCTCCAGCGCGCTGATGCGCGGGATCACCCGCAGGAACTGGCTGACCCAGCCCAGCGTATGGCGGCGCACCGCCAGAATCTGGCGCGCGTCGGCACTGACCATGTCCAGCCAGTCGCCCTGATGGTTGATCCAGATATGGCCGCTGTCCGGCAGGTAGTTGGCGTACAGCGAGCGCAGCAGGGTGGATTTGCCGCTGCCGGAGTGGCCGTGCAGCACCACGCATTCGCCGCCGTGGACCGTCAGGTTGGCGTCGTGCAGCACCGGCAGGCGGGTGCCGTATTGCTGATGCAGCACAAAGGTTTTACTGAGATGTTCAACTCGGATTTGCATAGTCATCTGTTATCGCCTTGGGTTACGACAGCACCGAAGAAACCAGCAGCTGGGTGTAGGGGTGGTGCGGATCGTCCAGCACCCGGTCGGTCAGGCCGCTCTCCACCACTTCGCCCTGTTTCATCACCAGCAGGCGGTGGGCCAGCAGCCGCGCCACGCCGAGATCGTGGGTGACGATCACCGCCGCCAGCTGCATCTCCACCACCAGGTTGCGCAGCAGATCGAGCAGGCGCGCCTGCACCGACACGTCCAGCCCGCCGGTCGGCTCGTCCATAAACACCAGTTTGGGGTGGGTGACCAGATTGCGGGCGATCTGCAGCCGCTGCTGCATGCCGCCGGAGAAGGTGGTCGGTAGATCGTCGAGGCGCGACAGCGGGATTTCGACGTCCTCCAGCCACTGGCCGGCCTGGCGGCGAATGTCGCCATAGTGGCGCTGGCCGATAGCCATCAGCCGCTCGCCTATGTTGCCGCCGGCGGAGACCTGCGGCCGCAGCCCGTCGAGCGGATGCTGATGCACCACGCCCCAGTCGGTGCGCAGCAGGCGGCGGCGATCGCTCTCCGCCATGGCGTACAGGTCGTGCTCCTGGTCCGCCTGCGGGCGGTAAAGGATCTGCCCGTGCTGCGGCGCCAGCCGCGCCGAGATCGATTTCAGCAGCGTGGTTTTGCCGGAGCCGGATTCGCCGACGATGCCCAGCACTTCACCGGGGTAGATGTCGAACGACACGTCGCTGAAGCCCTTGCCGGGGGCGTACAGGTGGGTGAGCCGGTTCACCGACAGCAGCGGGGTGGTGCTCAAAGGGGTGGAAGTCATCAGTGCTGCGCCTCTTGCGAAGATTGCGCCAGCTGCTGCCGGCAGTAGTCGGTGTCCGAACAGACGAACATGCGGTTGCCCCGATCGTCGAGCACCACCTCGTCCAGGTAGCTATGGCGCGAGCCGCACAGCGCGCAGGGTTCGTCCCACTGCTGCACGCTGAACGGATGGTCGTCGAAGTCCAGGCTCTCCACCTTGGTGAATGGCGGCAGGGCGTAGATGCGTTTCTCACGCCCGGCGCCGAACAGCTGCAGCGCCGGCATCATGTGCATTTTCGGGTTGTCGAATTTCGGGATCGGTGACGGATCCATCACGTAGCGATCGTTGACCTTCACCGGGTAGGCGTAGGTGGTGGCGATATGGCCGTAGCGCGCGATGTCCTCATACAGCTTCACCTGCATCACGCCGTACTCCTCCAGCGCGTGCATTTTACGGGTCTCGGTTTCGCGCGGTTCGATAAAGCGCAGCGGCTCCGGGATCGGCACCTGATAGATCAGGATCTGGTCTTCGCGCAGCGCGGTTTCCGGAATGCGGTGACGGGTTTGGATCAGCGTGGCCTCCGGCGTGCGTTCGGTGGTTTCCACCCCGGCGACGCGCTGGAAGAAGCGGCGGATCGACACCGCGTTGGTGGTATCGTCGGCGCCCTGGTCGATCACCTTCAACACGTCGGCGCGGCCGATGACGCTGGCGGTGAGCTGAATGCCGCCGGTGCCCCAACCGTAGGGCATCGGCATCTCGCGGCCGCCGAACGGCACCTGATAGCCGGGGATCGCCACCGCCTTCAGGATGGCGCGTCGGATCATGCGCTTGGTCTGCTCGTCCAGATAACCGAGGTTATAGCCGGTCAATACTTCACTCATCGCGGGCCTCCTGACGCTCGCTGTATTCCTGTCGCAGCCGCTTGAGCAGCTCCAGTTCGGCCTGGAAGTCGACGTAGTGCGGCAGCTTGAGATGGGAGACGAAGCCGGCGGCCTCGACGTTGTCGGCGTGGGCCAGCACGAACTCTTCGTCCTGCGTCGGGCCGGCGACGCCTTCGCCGTAGTCGGGGCTTTGCAATGCGCGGTCTACCAGCGCCATCGCCATCGCCTTGCGTTCGGCGCGGCCGAACACCAGCCCGTAACCGCGGGTGAAGTGCGGCGGGTGGTCCTTTGGATCGACGAAGCCGTTGACCATTTCGCACTCGGTCAGCAGGATCTCGCCGATATCGATGGCGAAACCGAGCTCTTCAGGCACGATCTCCACCGAAACGTGGCCGGTGCGGATCTCGCCGGCGAACGGGTGGTTGCGGCCGTAGCCGCGCTGGGTGGCGTAGCTGAGCGCCAGCAGGAAGCCTTCGTCGCCGCGCACCAGCTGCTGCAGGCGCGCCGAGCGCGAGCAAGGGTAAACCGGCGGGTTGCGGGTGATGTCGTCCGGCGCGCTGCCGTCGTCCTGCTCTTCGCGCGCCAGCTGCTGGCGACACAACAGATCGAACACGTGGCTGCAGTTGTCCGGCAGCGGTTCGTCGGCCTGCGGCGCACGCGGCGCTTCGCCTTCCGCCAGCAGCGCGAAGTCCAGCAGCCGGTGGGTGTAGTCGTAGGTCGGCCCCAGCACCTGCCCGCCGGGCAAGTCCTTGTAAACCGCCGAGATGCGCCGCTCCAGCCGCATGTTTTCGCTGGCCAGCGGCTCGCTGACCGCCAGGCGCGGCAGGGTGGTGCGATAGGCGCGCAGCAGGAAAATCGCCTCCACCAGATCGCCGCTGGCCTGTTTGATGGCCAGCGCCGCCAGCTCACGATCGTAGATGCCGCCTTCGGTCATCACCCGATCCACCGCCAGCCCCAGCTGCTGTTCGATTTGTTCTGCGCCGATCGCCGGCAGCGCCTTGTAGCCGCGCCGCAGCTGTTCCTGCAGCTGATGGGCCGCCTCAATGGCTTTTTCGCCCCCTTTTACCGCTACGTACATCAGCACACCTCCACGCGGGTGGTCCGCGGGATCGCCAGCAGGCGATCGCCGCAGGTCAGCAAAATATCCAGCCCCAGCGGGAAGCGCTGCGGGCGGTTGACCAGGAAATCCAGCAGCGCCGGCGGCAGGCGTGGCGCGATCAGGCGTTGGCTCTCGATGCCGGGGCCGGTCAGGCGCAGCGCGGCGCCGTTCTCCAGCTCGGCGAGCTGCACGATGACCGTGGCGCCGCATTCCGGCGAGATTTCAGTGCCATGCGGCAACGCCTGCAGATCGGCGGCCTGAACGTGCTCATCGAACAGGGCAAAACAGACCTCCTGCGCCGCGGTGGCCAGCGGCGCGCCGCTGTGAAAACGAATGTTTGTTAGCACTTGCTCACTATTGAGCGCAGCGCACAGCTGCAGCGGCGTTTCCTGATCGGCCAGCGTCAGCAGCGCGGCGGTGCTGGCGGCGTTCAGCGGCGCCCAGGCCGGGCCGTTCGGCAGCGTCACCCGGTAGCCCGGTTCGCTCAAGGCTTTAAGAATCAAACGGAAAGCGTGCTGCGATTGGTCTATCGGTTGTTCAAAACCGGTCAATAAACTCATGGCTTAATCCCCTCGCACCAGCGTAAAGAAGTCCACCCGGCTGGCGGCGATCGCCCGGGCGCGCAGCTGGCGCTGTTCGTGCTGCAGTGCAGCCAGCGGCGCGATCAGCTGTTGTTGCAGGCGTTCGCCGTGTTCCGGCTGTTGCAGCAGCGCATCGGCCAACGCGCACAGCTCGGCGTGCGCCTTGTCGCGCCCGGCGATATAGCTGTAGCCGTAACCGCCGTTGTCCAGCAGCACCACCGCGCGGGTGACGGTCATGTCCCCCAGCACGAAGCGGCGGCCGGTGGCGCCCATGCGCCCCTGCAGCTGGGCCAGGCCGATCTCCGGCGCGCGGATGCTGCGGTAACCCGGGCTGAGGTTCAGCGCCTGCCAGTGGCTGCGCAGCTGCTCGGGCTGGCTGTGCGCCAGCACCGACATCCAGCGTTGTCTCGACTCTAAGGCGTGCATTCAGTGCTCCATCGTCAGTTCAATCATGTCGGCACGGGCCAGGCTGACGGAGTATTCCGCCACGTCTTCGCCGCCGCTGCGGACGTTAAGGGTGCGCACGCACAGCAGCGGCGCGTGGGTGGCGATCTCCAGCAGCCGGCTCTCTTTGGCCTGCGCGCGGCGCGCGCTGATGCGCGTCTGGCGGCGGGTCAGCGGCTGCTGCAGGTGCTGCTCGATAAACTGGTGCAGCGAACCGCTGTGGAACTGCTGCAGCGCCGGCCACCAGTCCAGATCCGGCAGATAGTGGTCGATGACGCTCATCGGTACGCCGTTGACCCGGCGCAGAGTGCGCAGGTGGATCACCATTTCGCCTTCCTCACGCGAGAGCGCGCTGGCAACATGCCCATTGCACGGGCGCAAGACAGCGAGTAAGCGCTCACTGGTGGGATGGCTGCCCTGCTCGAACAGGTTCTGGCTGAAGCGGGTGTTGGCGTGCAGCGGGTAGTCGTAAGGCCGCATCAGCACCAGAATGCCGACGCCGTGGCGGCGCTGCAGCCAGCCGCGTTCCACCAGCTGATCCACCGCGCGGCGCAGGGTGTGGCGATTGACCTGATAACGCTCGGCCAACTGTTGTTCCGAAGGCAGGTAGTCGCCGCAGCGGTACTGCGTGCGCAGCTCCTGTTCCAGCTGCGCGGCGATCTGCTGATAGCGGGTGGGATAAGTGGTCGGATGTCTAGATAACTCCATCATAATAAAAACCTCGTCATACCGATGGCTGTGCGATGAAGGCGGAAGCGGTGCGTTTCATCGTGCGTCTACCCTGTGGTTTTCAAGTTGGCATCATGGTGACGGGCGCAGATGACAATCGCGTTACGCCTCGGTGGCGAACAGATGAACTATTTAGGACAGCCCGAACGTGCACGGGCGGCGGCGGCGCGCTATGCTGGCACCACTGTTGACTGACTCTGGCCGCTACCATGCCGCAACCTCTGAACGCCCCTGAACACGCCCCACGCGCCTGGCCGCTGTGGAAACCGATCCTGTTTCTGCTGGTGGTGGCCGTCGGCCTCTACTACGTCAAATGGCAGCCTTACTACGGCAAGGCGTTCGTGGCGGCGGACAGCCATTCGATCGGCAAATCGATCCTGGCCGACGGTGCCGCGAGCCCCTGGCTGGCGGCCTGGCAGTACGCGCTGGTCTACTTCACCGCAGTATGGAAGGCGGCGCTGCTCGGAGTGCTGTTAGGTTCGCTGGTGCAGGTGCTGATCCCGCGCGACTGGCTGGCGCGCACGCTCGGCCACCGGCGTTTTTCCGGCACCGTGCTGGGGGCGCTGATCGCGCTGCCGGGCATGATGTGCACCTGCTGCGCCGCGCCGGTCGCCGCCGGCATGCGCCGCCAGTCGGTGTCCAGCGGCGCCGCGCTGGCCTTTTGGCTCGCCAACCCGGTATTGAACCCGGCGACGCTGGTGTTCATGGGATTTGTGCTCGGTTGGCCGTTCGCCGCCATCCGCCTGGTGGCGGGCGTGGTGATGGTGCTGGGTATCGCCTGGCTGGTGCAGCGCGTGACCGCCAACGACCCGCAGCCCGCCGCGCCGCAGCCGCCGGTGATGACGGCGCAGAGCGATGAGCGGCCGTTCCTTGCCCGCTGGGGCAAAGCGCTGTGGGCGCTGTTTTGGTCGACCATCCCGATCTACGTGCTGGCGGTGCTGGCGCTGGGGGCGGCGCGGGTCTGGCTGTTCCCGCACGCCGACGGCGCCGTCGACAATAGCCTGCTGTGGATCATCGCGCTGGCGATCGTCGGCTGCCTGTTCGTTATCCCCACCGCAGCAGAAATCCCGATCGTGCAGACCATGATGCTGGCGGGCATGGGCGCCGGCCCGGCGCTGGCGCTGCTGATGACCCTGCCGGCGGTCAGCCTGCCTTCGCTGCTGATGCTCAACAAGGCCTTCTCCGCCCGCGCGCTGTGCCTGACGGCGGCGCTGGTGGCGCTGTGCGGCGCACTGACCGGCGTGGTGGGGATGGGGTTGGTGTAACGGATTCGTGACTTGATGCTGTCTCAAGGAGGAGATGGAAATGGAACAGCGGAATAAACCTGAAATGGACGTAGAGGCGATGTTGCTGGAGCAAGCGTTGCGTGAAAGGGTGGATGCCGCCCTCGAACGCTTAAGAAATGGCACCGCGGTTTATCTCAGCCATTCGGAGGTAGAAAAACGAATGGCTTTATTTAAGGGGGCGTTATTGGCGAGGGGGATGAGGGGGCTTAGCTCTGGGGCTGGGCTGTCAGGTTTTGTGGGTAGAAGACTGCGTTATCTACCAAGCGGCTTTGAGCGAGAAGCGGACACACAGGATGTGAATTAATAACTTGTTTATTCGAAATGTTAATCTGATCAACCTAAAATAGACATAGGTGGTGAAGTTGATAAAAAGCAGGGTATCATAATGCCTATACTGCGTTAATTCAGAATAATTATATTATTTTGTTCGCTAATTAAACTTTCAATGAGGATACCAGAGAGTCTTTTCTTATAACATGATCTTTTCGCAATAACACAAGCTCAAGCGCTGCATAGGGTTCAAGAGATTTTTCTATAATGCTCTCTTCATCGATAAGCTCATCAAAAGAAGAAGACCTCTTCAAGGATTTAAATTCTTTTAATATATTTTGATATTGCTCTGACAAACCATAATGTTGTGCTATTTCCATGAATAGATCCCGGTAATATATTGGTTTTTTAATCGGGTATGAATCGACGATTTCGGCAAGAGTACTTAAAACAAGAATGTGAAACGTCTGAAAAGGCCATAGTTGTTCATGTTTTCGATTCATTTTCAGGTGTCGTGGGAAAGAGGGGCCTTTCTTGTCTAATACTGGTTTGAAAAGATGTCTCTTAATCATCCATTCTTTCCAAAACGAATAGTGTTTCTTGAAAAATGTGTTGTATCCGTTTGAGTACTCGGAGGCTAGCGATTCAACCTCTTCTTTTATATGACGTAATTTTTCGATATTAATTAACTCTAGTATATATTGGCTCCTTCTTTTCTGAATGCTTACCTCTACAGAAGGATGTTTCAACCATGAGCAATGAATGACGTTAGATTCATCGTCAAAGTAATTACATATCGCATATTTATCAGCAAGAGGCAGCAATTCAGGAATACAGCTTGAGTATGAATAAGCAACTCTGATCGTTCTGCCTCCAGTAACTACATCGAGAATGACACACTCATCAGACTCAAACATCAGCGAGACTTTTTGACATGTAACGGTGCGAGCAGTAAATACCTCTCGATTTATGTTATGCGTATTACCATTGTGTTCGAGTTCTATGTCTTGACGTATGCAGGGGAGATACAGCGTTTTATCTTTCATAGAACGCTTAACGAGTTCGTGTACTTTAGATTCTCTTTCAGCTTTGGCTCGCTGCTTTTCTTGTTCAACCTTTTCCAAATGCTTGAGCTTCTTTTTCTCCAGAGCTGAGTGGTAGATCCATTTGTAGTCTACGCTGTTAACTTTTAGTAGAGCGACCCATTCGTCAATGCTCCTGTTTTCATTCGGTGGAAAACGGTACTCAATCGAATCAATCTGCTGGTCGATATAATATTGTCTCTTCTCTTCATCACATTCATGGGTAACCCAGACTTCGATTGCTACATCACCAACACCTGTTTCTAGGTACACATCTGCCCAGTATTTGCCGATCTTGTACTCGAGGGATGATTTACTGACGTCTGTGGTAAATTCAGGAACAAAGAAGTCAGTATCATCTAGGGATAACGAATTTTGGGGAAGGGTAAACTTGGATATCGATAAGAAGTGTTGTTGCATCCCGATGTGCAACTGTGTCATTTGACAGTCTCGGCTTTCTTCTTTTGTTGTATGCGAGAAATGGTGTCTGACTACCCTACCGTTGTTCTTTGCTACCAGAGCGTCCCCACAGTTCTTACAGATGCATTCACAGCGTTTGCCGTTAGGAACGGAATCAACGTGAACAATCTTGTTTGTATTTTTATGGAGGGCATACTCAAATAGCATTTATTCTTTTAGCATCCTTGTTCAGATATGACGCTGATTGGTCTTCATTTGTCCTATTCTTGATTAGAAGAGTACTTTTCCAACTGATCGACCCATTCTTGCATCATTGCCTTACTTTCATCAAGGTAATGTAAACACCCACGTATAACCGTGCCATGTGATTTTAGATATCTTGACTGAATGTGTCGTAATGTTCGCAACATCCGCTCCTGGCACAAAGCAGCCCATCAGATTAACGCCATGCCGTAGCGCTGCCAGCTCAAGTCTGTGCAGCTAGCTCAACGCAACCTATGCACCACCTGGTTGCTGCTGCCGCGCCAGATCAGCGCCGGGTCTTTCAAATCCTGCACGAACTTGCCGTCGATCAGTACGTTGATCCTGTCCACTACCTGCATTTGCTGCGCGTCCAGCTCCGCCAGCCGGTAGCCGGTCCACAGCCAGATATCCTTGCCGGGGCACTCGGCGCGCACCCGTTTCAGCAGCGTTAAGATGCTCGGCACGTTGGCCGGGTGCAGCGGATCGCCGCCGGAGAGCGACAGCCCCTGGCGCGGCACGCGTGTATCGTTCAGGTCGGCGATGATGCGCTCTTCCAGCGCCGGGGTAAACGGCTGGCCGGAGTTGAGCCGCCAGGTGCTTTTGTTGTAGCAGCCGGGGCACTGGTGCACGCAGCCGGCGACAAATAGCGTGCAGCGGGTGCCGGGGCCGTTGACTACGTCGATCGGGTAATACTGGTGATAATTCATGTGAGGCCTGCCCATCAGGCTATTTTACTGGCCATCTTGCCTCCGGGCAGTGCTGCCAATCCTCACGTACTGCGTGTACGCTGCGGTTGGTGCGCGCTGGCCGAAGGCAAACTGGCGGCGACAATCACGCCTGATGAACAGGCTTCTGCATAGGTTGCACCGCGTTTCTCAGCCGAGCTGCCCATTGCCGAGGTGTTTCACCCGGCGTTTCACCTCTTCCTGCTTGCCGGCGTTGAACGGCCGGGCATCCGGGCTGCCGAGATAGCCGCACACCCGGCGGGTGACCGAGACCTTGGCCGAGTCGTGGTTGCCGCATTTCGGGCAGGTGAAGCCTTTGCTGGTGCATGAGAATTCACCGGTGAAGCCGCACTCGTAGCACTCGTCGATCGGCGTGTTGGTGCCGTAGTAAGGCACCCGGCTGTAGCTGTAGTCCCACACGTCTTCCAGCGCCTTCAGGTTGTGCTGCAGGTTCGGGTATTCGCCGTAGCAGATGAAGCCGCCGCTGGCCAACGGCGGGTAGGGCGCTTCGAAATCCAGCTTGTCGTACGGATTGACCTTCTTCTCTACGTCGAGGTGGAAGCTGTTGGTGTAATAGCCCTTGTCGGTGACGCCCGGCACTACGCCGAAATCGGCGGTGTCCAGCCGGCAGAAGCGATCGCACAGGTTCTCGCTCGGCGTACTGTAGAGGCTGAAGCCGTAGCCGGTCTCGTCCTTCCAGGCGTCGACGGCGGCGCGCAGCCGCGCGACGATCGCCACCGCTTTGGCGCGCAGCGCTCCGTCGTCATACACGTGGTTTTCGCCGCCGAACAGCGCGTTGATGGTCTCGTGCAGGCCGATATAGCCCAGCGAAATTGAAGCGCGGCCATTCTTGAAGATATCGGCGATGTTGTCGTCGGCCTTGAGCCGCACGCCGCAGGCGCCTTCCATGTACAAGATTGGCGCCACCCGCGCCTTGATGCCCTCCAGCCGGGCGATACGCGTCATCAGCGCCTTTTTCGCCAGCTGCAGGCGCTGATCCAGCAGCGTCCAGAAGCGCGACTCATCACCCATCGCCTCCAGCGCGATGCGCGGCAGGTTGAGGCTGATGACGCCGATGTTGTTGCGGCCGTCGTGCACCAGTTCGCCGTCCTGCTCGTAGGTGCCGAGGAAGCTGCGGCAGCCCATCGGCGTTTTGAACGAGCCGGTGACCTTCACTACCTGATCGTAGTTGAGGATGTCCGGGTACATGCGCTTGCTGGCGCACTCCAGCGCCAGCTGCTTGATGTCGTAGTTCGGATCGCCGTACTGGTGGTTGAGGCCGTCGCGGATGGCGAACACCAGCTTGGGGAACACGGCGGTCTTGCGGTTTTTGCCCAGCCCGGCGATGCGGTTTTTCAGGATTGAGCGCTGGATCAGGCGCGACTCCCAGCTGGTGCCGAGGCCGAAGCCGAAGGTGACGAACGGCGTCTGGCCGTTGGCGGTGTGCAGGGTGTTGACCTCGTACTCCAGCGACTGGAAGGCGTCGTAACACTCTTTCTCGGTGCGCGCCATGGCATAGCCTTTGGCGTCCGGGATCTGCCATTCTTCCGCCACCTGCAGGTGTTTGCGGAAGCTCTCGTCGACGAACGGCGCCAGAATTTCATCGATGCGGTTGATGGTGGTGCCGCCATAAATATGGCTGGCGACCTGGGCGATGATCTGCGCGGTCACTGCGGTGGCGGTGGAGATCGACTTCGGCGGCTCAATCTCGGCGTTACCCATCTTGAAGCCGTTGGTCAGCATGCCTTTCAGATCGATCAGCATGCAGTTGAACATCGGGAAGAACGGCGAGTAGTCGAGATCGTGGTAGTGAATTTCGCCGCGTTCATGGGCCAGCACCACGTCGCGCGGCAGGATGTGCTGCTTGGCGTAGTGCTTGGCGACGATGCCTGCCAGCAGGTCGCGCTGGGTGGGGATCACCTTGCTGTCCTTGTTGGCGTTCTCGTTCAGCAGCGCGCGGTTGCTCTGCTCGACCAGGCCGCGAATCTCCTGGTTCAGGCGGCCGCGCAGCTCGCGCGCCACGTCGCGATCGTGGCGGTATTCGATATAGGCGCGCGCCAACTGTTTGTACTCGCCGGCCATCAGCTGGTTTTCCACCGCCTGCTGGATCTCGTGGATATCGACGCGCGGCTGTTGCTGCATGCGCTGAGCGACCACGCGGGCGACGGTGGCGCAGTAGTCGGCGTCGACCACGCCCACCGCCAGCGCGGCGCGCTCTATGGCCTGCGCGATGCGCGCTTCGTCAAAAGGTACCTGGCAACCGTCCCGCTTAATCACTACTGGTTTCACGTTGTACTCCTTGTTCCCCGAGGGAGCGTTCATACCCGCCTGACGCGGCGAGCAACCGTCAAATTTCGCTTATCCACAGGGCAAAGCCGCAGCGCGCAAGGGCTGTGGCGACGTGTGGATGATTTTGTGGATAACTACTATATATAGGTGTTCGAAATTCTTAATGCACTATATATAGATATTGGCGCGATTCTTTTGATGTAGAACAAGGAAAACGGAAGAGCGTGCGCAAGCTGAACAGACGTCAATCGCCCGCCGGCCGATCGCGAAAATGTTCCAGCAGAAAGTCGACCCAGACGCGTACCCGCGGCGGCAGATCCGCTGAGGCGTAATAGAGCCACAGCTGCACCGGGCGCGGCCAGCATTGCGCCAGCACCGGCCGCAGCGTGCCTTGCTCAAAGTGCTTTTCAACGTACCAGCGCGCCAGGTTGACGATGCCGAGCCCGGCCAGCGCCGCATCCAGCAACATCTCCGGCCGGCTGACCACCAGCCGGCCGTTCAGATCCAGCGCCAGCGTTTCGCCCTGATGGCGCAGCTGCCATTTGACGTGGCGGCCGTTGCCCGGGTTGCGGTGCAGCAGGCAGTCGTGGCGCAGCAGATCGTGCGGCGTTTGCGGCTCACCGCGCCGCGCCAGATAGTCGGGCGAGGCCGCCAGCACCATGTGCATCGGGTAGAGCGGGCGGGCCACCAGCCGGCTGTCGGGATCGACCCGGCTGCCGATGCCGACATCGAAGCCTTCGCCCACCAGGTTCACCACCCGGGCGTCCAGCGACAGATCGAGATCGATCTGCGGATAGCGCGCCAGAAATTGCGGGATCAACGGCATCAGCATCTGGCGGCCGAAGCCGGGGATCATGCTGACGCGCACCACCCCGGCCGGCGCCTGCCGTTCGCCGCCGGCGCTCTCCAGCGTGGCCGCCAACGCCTGCCACAGCGGCGCCACCTGCGCCAGCAGCGCTTTGCCCTCGTCGGTCAGCAGCACGTTGTGGGTGTTGCGCTGAAATAGCCGCAGCGCCAGCTTCTCTTCCAGCGCGCGGATGTTTTTGCTGACCGCCGCCGGCGTCACGCCCAGCTGGCGAGCGGCGGCGGAGAAATTTTGCGCCTGCGCGGCGGCGAGGAAGGCCGGCAGCAGGCGGTGCACGTCAAAGGGCAGCGACATAGTGGTTGATACTTTTGGTTGAAATTGAAGTGACCTTTAACAGCCTACACCCGAAGCGGCGGAAATGGAAAAATGCCCTCATCTTCTTATGACCGAGGAATCGTTATGTCGCGCATTTTAGTGTTAACCGCCCACCGCACCCCCGACGAGTCGCGCATCAACAAAGCGCTGATCACGGCGCTGAGTCCGTTGCCCAACGTTACCGTTCACGAACTGATCCGCGCTTACCCGGATTACCGCATCGACGTGGCGCGCGAGCAGGAACTGCTGCAGAGCCATGATGCGGTAGTGATGTTGTTCCCGTTTTATTGGTACAGCTCGCCGGCGATCCTCAGCGAATGGCAGGATGCGGTATTAACCTACGGTTTCGCCTACGGCAGCGAAGGCACCCAACTGCACGGCAAACCGCTGCAACTGGTGGTGAGCACCGGCGGCAACGCGCAGGCCTATACGGCGGAAGGGTACAACCGTTATCCGGTGCAGGATCTGCTGCTGCCGTTCCACGCCATGGCCAACCTGACCGGCATGGATTATCTGCCGCCGCATCTGGTGCAGGGCGTATTCGATATGAGCGATGAACGCCTGGCGCAAGAGGCCGCCGGGGTGGTGGCGCTGCTGGGGAAATTGTAGGGCGCAGCGCTCGCCGCGCCCTGCGGGGTTAGTCTTCGAGCAGCCACCACACCGCTTCGAACGGCCGTAGCGTCAGCGCCTGCGGCTGGTCTGCCGAGTCGCTGTAATTGCTCATCAGCGGGCGCCACTGGGCGGAAGGCTCCACGCCCGCCGCCGTCCAGGCCTGCGGCTCGCGGCTCAGGTTGGCCACCACCAGCAGGCGCTGGCCGTTCCAGCTGCGCTGATAGCACCACAGCGCCGGGTGTTCCGGCGCCAGATCCTGATAGTCGCCGTGGGTCAGCAGCGGGTACTGCTTGCGCAGGGTGATCAGCTGGCGGTAGGCGTAAAACACCGAGTCGAGGTCGGCCAGCGCCGCTTCGGCGTTGATTTGCGGGTAGTTCTCGGCGCAGCCGATCCACGGCGTGCCGGTGGTGAAACCGGCGTGCGGCGCGGCGCTCCACTGCATCGGCGTGCGGCCGTTGTCGCGCGATTTGTCGGCCAGGATCGCCAGCAGTTCGGCATCGCTGCGGCCCTGAGCGCTCAGTTCGGCGTACATGTTCAGGCTTTCCACGTCGCGGTACTGCTCGATGGTGCGGAAGCCGGGGTTGGTCATGCCGATCTCTTCACCCTGGTAGATATAAGGCGTGCCCTGCATGCCGTGCAGCACCATCGCCAGCATTTTGGCGGCCGGCAGCCGCAGTGCGCCTTCATCGCCGAAGCGCGACACGATGCGCGGCTGATCGTGGTTGCACCAGAACAGCGCATTCCAGGCGCGGTTATGCATTCCTTGCTGCCAGTGGCGGAAGATCTGCTTCAGCTCCACATAATCCGGCGCCGCCCGCGTCCATTTTTCGCCGCCGGCGTAGTCCACCTTCAGGTGGTGGAAGTTGAAGGTCATCGACAGCTCCTCACCGCTCTGCGCCGCGTACTGCTGGCAATGCTCGAGCGTGGTGGAGGACATCTCGCCCACCGTCATCAGGCCGCGTGGCTGGAACACGTCGCGGCTCATCTCCTGCAGGAACTCGTGGATGCGCGGGCCGTCGGTGTAGAAGCGGCGGCCGTCGCCCTGGCTGTCGGACGGGAAGTCCTGCTGCTTGGACACCAGGTTGATCACGTCGAGGCGCAGGCCGTCGACGCCTTTGTCCGCCCAGAACTGGCACACTTTCTTCAGCTCTTCGCGCACCGGCGGGTGTTCCCAGTTGAGATCCGCCTGCTCGGCGGCGAACAGGTGCAGGTAGTACTGGCCGCTGTCGGCGTGCCACTGCCAGGCGTTGCCGCCGAACTTGGAACGCCAGTTGTTCGGCGGCGTATCGCCTTCGCCGTCGCGCCAGACGTAGAACTGACGATACGGGCTGTGGCGATCCTGTGCGGCCTTGAACCACGGATGCTCGGTCGACGTGTGGTTGAACACCATGTCCATCACGATGCGAATGCCGCGCTGGTGGGCGGCGGTGACCAACTGCTCGAAGTCCGCCATGGTGCCGTAAGCCGGATCGATGGCGCAGTAGTCCGCCACGTCATAGCCATTGTCCACCTGTGGCGATACGTAGACCGGCGTCAGCCAGATGGCGTCGACGCCCAGCTCCTGCAGATAGTCCAGCCGCCGCGTCACGCCGGCCAAATCGCCGTAGCCGTTGCCGGTGCTGTCCTGAAAACTCTTCGGATAAATTTGGTAGATGACGCCGTTCTGCCACCAAGGGGTTGGGTTGCTCATAGCTGTATACCTTTGAATCGTGACAACGAGCCTGCGCGAGCAGGCTCCTACATTCATATTGCGTCAATCAAACCGGCAGCTCGCCGCGGGCGGCCTTGCGTTTGTAGACCATGATGGTCAGCACCAGCGGGATGACGATCGCCACCAGAATTGCCAGCGAGTAAATCAGCCAGAACTGCGGTTTGATAGACAGGATGCCCGGCAGGCCGCCGACGCCGATGCCGTTGGCCATCACGCCGTCCAGGCCGCAGATAAGGCCGGCGATTGCGGAGCCGATCATCGCGCACAGCATCGGGAAGCGGTATTTGAGGTTGATGCCGTACATCGCCGGTTCGGTCACGCCGAGATAGGCGGAGATCGCCGCCGGCACCGAGATTTCACGCTCGTTGGCCTTGCGGCTGATGATGATGATGCCGAGCACCGCCGAAGCCTGCGCGATGTTGGACAGCGCAATCAGCGGCCATACCGGGGTGCCACCCATGCTCTGGATCATCTGCATGTCGATGGCCAGCGTGGTCTGGTGCACACCGGTGATCACCAGCGGCGCATACAGGAAGCCGAACAGCGCAGCGCCCACCGGCGCGAAGCTGCCGGTCATCACCGCTTTCACCGCCCAGGCGACGCCGTCGCCGATCATGCGGCCGAACGGCCCGATCAGCGCGTGCGCCAGGAACACCGCCAGCAGCAGCGAGACCACCGGCACCACCACCAGATAGAGATAGTCGGGGACGATCTTTTTCAGCCGGGTTTCGATCCAGCCCAGCGCCATCCCCGCCAGGATCGACGGGATCACCTGCGCCTGATAGCCCACTTTCTGGATCACGAACCAGCCGAAGTTCCACACTTCCGGCGTTTGCTGGCCGAGCAGGTAGGAGTTCATCAGCTGCGGCGACACCAGGGTCACGCCCAGCACGATGCCGAGCACCGGCGTGCCGCCCATCTTTTTCACCGTCGACCAACAGATGGCCACCGGCAGGAACATGAAGATCGCTTCGCCCAGCAGCCACAGGAAGTCGTAAACGGTTTTCCACGCCGGGTGCATCTGCGCCAGCGTTTGGCCGCCGGACATCGGGATGTCGCCGATCACGTTGCGGAAGCCGAGGATCAGACCGCCGCTGATCAGCGCCGGCAGCAGCGGGAAGAAGATCTCGGCGAAGTGGGAGATGGTGCGCTCGGTCCAGGTCATGTTCTGGCGTGCCGCCACCTTGGCCTGTTCCTTGTCGGCCTCGTTGACGCCGGTGCTGGCGATCAGCGCCTGATAGTAGTCGCCGACGTCGGTGCCGATCACCACCTGGAACTGCCCGGCGTTGGTGAAGCAGCCTTTGACCATCGGCAGCTCTTCGATTTCCTTTGGGCTGGCCTTGCTGGGGTCATTGAGGACGAAACGCAGCCGGGTAATGCAATGGCTGACGGTGGCGATGTTCTCGCGGCCGCCGACCAAAACAATCAGGCGATCAATATCCTGCTGTTTTACTTTGCTCATTATGGGATACCTGCAGAGGTGTTGACTGAGTAATGATCAAAGCTTAGCCACTCGGCTTTTTGAATGAAATGGGAACGTTCCCGGTTTGGGGCGAGGATCACAAAATGACAAAAAATGGTCAACTTCCAAGCAGATCGTCAGGAAAGTTTGCTGGGCACCACCAGGCGGCGGATCCCCTGTTCACCGCTGAGCTGCGCCAGCAGCTGCTGCGCGGCCAGCAGGCCGGCGCTACCGTAGCCGAACTCGACAGACAGGGTATCGGGGAACAGGAAGCTGAGCAGCGGGGTGTTGCCGATGGCGCACACCTGAATGGCGCGGGCCGGTTGCTGCTGCAGGTATTTGATCGCGCCGAGGGCGATACTGTCGGAGGCGCATATCAGCGCGCTGGTGTGCGCATCGATCACTTCGGCGGCGTGCTGGAAACCGCTCTGGTAACTCAGCTCGCCCAGCGTGGCGCGCGGCGTGAGCTTGAGGCGTTCACAGGCGTCGAGATAGGCCTGGTAGCGGCGCTGGCCGGTGGTGGCGTCGCTGAGCTGCACCCCCAGATAGCCGATATGTCGATGCCCCTGCCGGTACAGACGATCCATCAGCAGGTTCACCGCGCCGGCGTCGTCGTAGCAGACGGACGAGAAGCCGTCGTATTCGCGCACCATCACCACCATTTTTTCCTGCCACGGTTTGAGCATCGCCGCGGTCAGGCCGGTGAAGCCGAACAGGATCACGCCGTCGACGTTGCGCTGGTGCAGCACGTGCAGGTGCTCCTGCACCAGGCGGGTTTCGAACTGGCTCTCCATCACGATCGGATCGAAGCCCTGCTGGTACAGCAGCGGCAGCATGGTGCGCACCGCCTGGTTCTCCGACGGCGAATCGAGACGGGAAACGATGATGCCCACCACCTTGTCGCTTTGGCCGCGCATGGCGCGCGCCGACTTGGAGGGGGTAAACCCTTGCTGACGGATCACCGCTTCCACCCGTTCGCGGGTTTGCGGGCTCACGCTGCCTTCATTGTTCAGCACGCGTGAGACGGTGGATTTGCCTACGCCGCTCAGGCGTGCGATGTCCTTGATGGTCAGCCGGTTTTGCATGGTTTACTTGTCGTTTAGGTTGTAAGGCGTAAATTGACGGCCAATAATGAATGCCCGTCAGCATAGCTCATTTTCCGACGCGGATCTTGATGCAAAACGGGATTGTGACATTGCGATGAACGGCCGCTCCTGCCGCTCTGTTTTTCCCTTTACCGGAGGTTATACCCCATATGGACCCCGACCCGGCTGCTTTAGACACTCACTCGGTTCTCCGGTAAAACCTCTCCGCCTGGCGCTGCTGTTTTACCGGTGAAGTACATCACGGTAACCGGTGGCGCGCGCTTCGTCGTTCGCTCCTGCTGCTGAAAAAAGAATAAGGATCTGCATTGGCAGAGGCTTTTTGGCGTGCCCGCCATCCGCCCGGCCGATGACGATCCCCGTTTACCCGCTGCCGTGAGGCACCGGGCGACGAGGTGCGAACCATGAAACTGAAAAAACTCCCCCGTCAGCTGCTGGGCCTGTTCGCCCGCGGCCTTCCGCGCCGTTTGGTGCGCCGCGACAGCCTGCTGGACAGCGTCAGCGGCGCTGCGCGCGATATGCCGGCCGGCCTGGCGCAGCAGCGGCTGGAATGCGCCGCCGCAGAGACGATGCAGCTGTTTGAGCGTTTCCACAGCCACCCGGAAGGTATCACCGCCCATGAGGCGGAACAGGTGCGTCAACGCTGCGGCGAGAACGTCATCGACGATCAGCAGAAAGAGGCCTGGTGGCAACACCTCTGGCACTGCTACCGCAACCCGTTCAATCTGCTGCTGACCGCGCTCGGCATGATCTCTTACGCCACCGAGGATCTCACCGGCGCGTTGGTGATCGCGCTGATGGTGCTGATCTCCACGCTGCTGAACTTCATCCAGGAGGCGCGCTCCAACCGGGCGGCCGATGCGCTGAAAGCGATGGTGAGCAACACCGCCACGGTGATCCGCAGCGATGCGCTCACCGGCAGGAGCGAGCACGTGGAGCTGCCGATCGCGCAGCTGGTGCCGGGGGATATCATCAAGCTGGCGGCCGGCGACATGATCCCAGCGGATCTGCGCGTGCTGTCGGCCAAGGATCTGTTCATCAGCCAGGCGGCGCTGACCGGCGAATCGCTGCCGGTGGAGAAATCTGCGGCGCCGCAGGCGCTGGCGGCCGATCCGCTCGATTGCCAGAATCTGTGCTTCATGGGCACCAACGTGGTCAGCGGCACCGCGCTGGCGATGGTGATCGGCACCGGCGGCAGCACCTATTTCGGCCAGTTGGCGCAGCGCGTCACCAGCCAGGATGAACAGCCGAACGCCTTCCAGAGCGGTATCAGCAAGGTCAGCTGGCTGCTGATCCGCTTTATGCTGGTAATGACGCCGATCGTGCTGCTGATCAACGGCTACACCAAGGGAGACTGGTGGGAAGCGGCGCTGTTCGCGCTGTCGGTGGCGGTCGGGCTGACGCCGGAAATGCTGCCGATGATCGTCACCTCGACGCTGGCCAAAGGGGCGGTGAAACTGTCGCGCCAGAAGGTGATCGTCAAACGGCTGGACGCCATCCAGAACTTCGGCGCCATGGATATTCTGTGCACCGACAAGACCGGCACCCTGACCCAGGACAAGATCGTGCTGGAGCGCCACACCGACGTGTTTGGCGCCAGCAGCGAGCGGGTGCTGCGCTACGCCTGGCTGAACAGCTTCTACCAGACCGGGTTGAAAAACCTGCTCGACGTGGCGGTGCTGAGCTGTGCGGAGCAAAATCAGCAGCCGGAAGCGCTGCAGCACTACCGCAAGGTGGATGAGATCCCGTTCGACTTCGTGCGCCGCCGCATGTCGGTGGTGGTGGCGAAAGACAACGAGTATCACGAGCTGGTGTGCAAGGGCGCGCTGGAAGAGATGCTGGCGATTTGCAGCCACGTGCGCCACGAAGACGAGGTGATCCCACTCAGCGAGGCGCTGCTGGCGCGCATTCGCCGCATCACCGACGATCTCAACCAACAGGGGCTGCGGGTGGTGGCGGTAGCCAACAAGATCCTGCCGGCGCAAACCCATGAATACGGCGTGGCGGACGAGTCGGATCTGATCCTCGAAGGCTACGTCGCCTTCCTCGATCCGCCGAAGGAGAGCACCGCACCGGCGCTGGCGGCGCTGAAACAGAACGGCGTCACGGTGAAGATCCTCACCGGCGACAACGAGCTGGTGGCGGCCAAAGTGTGCCGGGATGTCGGGCTGGCGGCCGAGCACCTGCTGCGCGGCAGCGAGATCGAACAGATGGACGACGAGCAGCTGGCGCAGGCGGCGGCGCGCACCACGGTGTTCGCCAAGCTGACGCCGCTGCACAAAGAGCGCATCGTCAAACTGCTGCGCCGCCAGGGGCACGTGGTGGGCTTTATGGGCGACGGCATCAACGATGCGCCGGCGCTGCGCGCGGCCGATATCGGCATCTCCGTCGATTCGGCGGTGGACATCGCCAAGGAAGCGGCGGACATCATCCTGCTGGAAAAAAGCCTGATGGTACTGGAGCAGGGGGTGATCGAAGGGCGCCGCACCTTCGCCAACATGCTGAAATACATCAAGATGACTGCCAGCTCCAACTTCGGTAACGTGTTCAGCGTGCTGATTGCCAGCGCCTTCCTGCCGTTCCTGCCGATGTTGCCGCTGCACCTGTTGATTCAGAACCTGATGTACGACATCTCACAGATCGCCATCCCGTTCGATAACGTCGACGACGATCAGATCACCCAGCCGCAGCGCTGGAACTCCGCCGATCTGGGGCGATTTATGGTGTTCTTTGGGCCGATCAGTTCAATCTTCGACGTGCTGACCTTCAGCCTGATGTGGTGGGTATTCAAGGCCAATACGCCGGAAATGCAGACGCTGTTCCAGTCCGGCTGGTTCGTTGAAGGGCTGCTGTCGCAAACGCTGATCGTGCACATGATCCGCACGCGCAAAATTCCGTTTATCCAGAGCCGCCCGTCCTGGCCGCTGTGCATCATGACGCTGGCGGTGATCGCCACCGGCATCGGCCTGGTGTTCTCGCCGCTGGCCGGCTTCCTGCAGCTGCAGGCGCTGCCGCTCGGCTACTTCCCGTGGCTGGTGCTGATCCTCGCCGGTTACATGGTGCTGACCCAGTGCGTGAAAGGCTGGTTCGTGCGCCGCTACGGCTGGCAATAACCCGTTCGCCCCCTCCGGCCGGGAGGGGGCAATTGTGATCCCGTCCGCTTTTTCACCGCAACGGTTGGACATCTGTTCTGTGCTGAGTCTTTATCTACAGCGTTGGCTGTTTTCCCCTGCGCCTTTCAAGCCCGCGCGTTGTTGTTTATCGCCTAGCGGTGGTTTGAAATTCATTGGGGATATTTTGTTTTTTTCCTCTGAGGAATTTCCGATGCACAGACCTTTCCGTTATACGCTACTGGCTTCATCGTTATGGCTTTCTTGCGGCGCGCTGGCGCAGCCGGCGGGCGATCTGCCGCTGATGCCCTGGCCGCAGCAGGTGGAAGTGACGCAACCGGCGGGCAAGCTGGTGCTGGATCACCGGCTGGCGTTAAGCCTCCAGGGCGACGATCTGGGTGACGCCCTGCCACGCTGGCGTCAGCGCATCGAACTGCAGACCGGCTGGACGCTGGCGCCGAGGGAAGAAGCGAACGGCGCGGCGATCAAGGTGGTGATCAAGGACCGGGTGGCGGCGCAGCCGCTGCCGGGCAGCGACGAAAGCTACCGGCTGGCGGTTACGGCGCAGGGCGCTACGCTGACCGCCAACACCCGCTTCGGCGCGCTGCGCGGCATGGAAACCCTGCTGCAGCTGCTGCAGACCGACGGGCAAAACACCTTCCTGCCGCTGGTGGATATCCGCGACGTGCCGCGCTTCCCGTGGCGCGGCGTGCTGCTGGATTCGGCGCGCCATTTCCTGCCGCTGCCGGACATTCTGCGCCAGCTTGACGGCATGGCGGCGGCCAAGCTCAACGTGTTCCATTGGCACCTGAGCGACGATCAGGGCTGGCGCTTCGCCTCCGAGCATTACCCCAAACTGCAGCAGCAGGCCAGCGACGGCCAGTTTTACACCCGCGAGCAAATGCGGCAGGTGGTGGCTTACGCCACGGCGCGCGGCATTCGCGTGGTGCCGGAGATCGACATGCCGGGGCACGCCTCCAGCATCGCGGTGGCCTATCCCGAACTGATGAGCGCGCCGGGGCCGTATCGCATGGAGCGCGAGTGGGGTGTGCATAAGCCGACGCTCGATCCGAGCCGTGACGAGGTTTATCAGTTTGTCGACACGATCGTCGGTGAACTGGCGGCGATCTTTCCCGATCCTTATCTGCACATTGGCGGCGATGAAGTTGACGCAAGCCAGTGGCGGGCGTCGCCGTCGATTCAGGCGTTTATGCAGAAGAACGGGCTGGCGGATACCCATGCGCTGCAGGCTTACTTCAACCAGAAGCTGGAAAAGATCCTCGAGAAACACCAGCGGCAGATGGTTGGCTGGGATGAGATCTACCACCCGTCGCTGCCGCGTTCGATCGTCATTCAATCCTGGCAGGGGCAAGACTCGCTGGGTGCCAGCGCCCAGGACGGCTATCAGGGCATTCTCTCCACCGGTTTCTACCTCGATCAGCCGCAAAGCACCGCCTATCACTACCGCAATGAAATTCTGCCGCAGCCGCTGGGGGTCGAGACGGCGGTGCAGCCCGGCGAGCAGGCGCAAAGCTGGCACTTCAGCATGCCGCGCCTGAAGGGCAGCGCGGTGGAAGGCAGCTTCACGCTGATCGAGGGCAAGCAGGGCTGGCGTGGCTTTATCGATTTCAACGGCAAATCGCGCCGCGCGCTGCACGACATCGTCTGGCGCACGCCGCAGCAGGTGACGTTCCGCGTCGATACCTGGATGGGCGACACGCGGCCGGTATTCACGCTGCAGCAGGACAAGCTCAGCGGCTATACGCTGGTCGGCAACGTGCGTTACCCCACCAGCGGCGACAAGCTGGCGGCGGCGCCGGCGGGCAAGATGCCGGTGGTGCCGGACGAGAAGGGGCAGGCCAACATTCTCGGCGGCGAAGCGGCGCTGTGGGCGGAAAACGTGCGCGCGCCGCTGCTCGATATCAAGCTGTGGCCGCGCGCCTTCGTGGTGGCGGAGCGGCTGTGGTCGGCGCAGGACGTCACCGATGAAAGCAACATGTACCGGCGGCTGGCGGCGATCGACGGCTGGTCGGTGGTGTCGGTCGGCCTGCAGCAACATGCGGAAACGGCGCGCGAATTCACCCGCCTGAGCAACAGCGTGCAGATCGCGCCGCTGCAGATCCTGGCCGAGGCGGTGGAACCGGCGCAGTATTACACCCGTCAGCACCTGAAGTTCCAGGCCGGCAACTATCACCAGTTCGAACCGCTGAACCGCTTTGCCGATGCGCTGCCGCCGGAAAGCGAGGCGGTGCGCGCCATGCATGCCCAGGTCGCGGCCTTGTTGCAGGATAAACGCGATAAGGCCGCGGCGCAGGCGCTGCGTGAACGGCTGCAGCGCTGGCAGGCGAACGGCGCGGCGCTGCAGACGGCGATCGCGGGCAACCGCACGCTGCGGGATCTGGCGCCGGTGGCGCAGGACGTCGGCACCCTGGCCACGCTGGGCTTAACGCTGCTGGAGCGCCATCAGCAAGACAAACCGCTGAGCCGGGCCGAGGCCGAGCAAGCGCAGCGCCAGCTGGATGCGGCGGCGCAGACGCGTGACGAAGTGGTGATTGCGGCGGTATACCCGCTGGAGGCGCTGCTGCGTGGGATGCAAACGGCGCCGTAAGGAGAGGTAGCGAAGAAACTGCGGGGCATATTCCATATCTCGACATTGCGATGTGGTTGAAAGAGCAGAAACGACGGGCTGGTTGTAAAATCCAGCCCGATTTGTTCATTCAATACGGTTTACGCGTTCAAGGGATTGATAATGCCGCAGGTTTTTAATGTCCGATTGATTGGAGAAGGTGCACTGGCTGCAACCAATGATCTCTTGGCTGAGGCTGGGTATGGCGTCCGGGTGCAAATGATGCATGCTGAAGGTTTTGAGTGGTGCGTTGCGTTGGCCCGCCAACAACCCGAAGAGCGCCGTATTCCCTGGGCGTTGAATGGCGCCGTGTTGGACGATCCGGACGGCTTTACGTTTAGCTTTAAGATACAGGGCATCGATGACCGGCCGGCCGGCGCCTGTATCTGCCGGTTTTGTCCGGCGGCGGGTGAACAACTGGCGATGTTAAATATTGAGATGCTGCAAAACTTTCGTATTAGAGACTCGAGCCTTGATGGCAATACGCTGCGTTTTGCGCTCTATGTCGCCGTGCTCTTTATGGTGGATACGGCATGCGCAGGGTTGCGCTTAATATCGCCGATTAATACGGAGTTGGCTGATTACTATATAAATCATCATCAATTTGTCGACCTCACCGGGGGGCTCAAACAGATACTTTACCGAGATGCCGAGGCGCTTTTTCTGTGGTTCCAGGAAGGTTTTTCGCCGCCGGCCTCATAATTGAAGGTGGGTGAAATTTGCGCAATAATGGCGAAGTGCCGGTAGGGTCACAGGAGGTTCGCATGGTGATAAAGTCAACAAAACGTCAGGTAACAAAACCTGCCTCTTATGAGCTGAAGGTGTATAAATTCGGCATGGAAGGTGTAGATGCCGTGAACACCTATACATCTGAACAGATTGACCGCATAACGCCTCGCGGTAAACCGATTACGGCTTCGCGAGAAGAGGTTATCGCCGTTTTAAAACGGGCGGTTAAACAGGTTAACGCTTCATCCTCTCCGGCTGCTGAAACTCTGGGCTGTGTCCGTCAGCGCCAGGCATTCAAGTAATGTAAAAACGGCCAGTCTGCACTGGCCGTGATTCGCATACGTGTCGATTAACGACGCACGGCGATGGCTTCGATTTCGATCTTCACGTCTTTCGGCAGACGCGCCACTTCCACGCAGGAGCGAGCCGGGAACGGCGCGCTGTGCTCGGTGAAGAAGGCTTCGTACGCGGCGTTGACGGTGGCGAAGTCGTTCAGGTCTTTCACGAACACGGTGGTTTTCACGATGTCGGCAACGTTCAGGCCGGCGGCTTCGACGATCGCTTTGACGTTTTCCAGCGACTGGCGCGCCTGAGCGGCCACGTCGTCGGCGACGGCGCCGGTTTTCGGATCGACCGGGATCTGGCCGGAAGTGATGATCATGCTGCCCAGATCAACGCCCTGTACATAAGGACCAATGGCTGCCGGGGCGAGTTCAGTGCTGATGTTACGTGACATGTTTTCTCCTGATAGACCCGTTGTTTTTCACGCCGCCGCGCGGTCGGCCGCAGCGTAAAATTCGGTGGGTAGCAACGTGGGTAGAGTTATTTTCAGGCATCCATTATAGGGAGTGACGCGCAGATTAACAGCGCCGCTCCCGCAAAGGGGCAGAATTCAGTCCGCCTGCAGCACCACCTGATGCTCGAACTCTTTTTCGCAGTAGCGGCACTTCAGGTGCACTTCGCCATCGCGCGGCTTCACGCTGAAGCTCGACGCCACCGGCTCGCTGCGGCTGATGCAGTTGCCGTTCGGGCAGGTCAGCACGCCGTCGATGTGGTCCGGCAGGCTGAGAGTCAGCTTGCGCACCACTTCATAGTTATCGATGCGGTTCACCGTGGCCTTCGGCGCGTACATCGCCAGCTGGTTGGCCTGCTGCTCGGTCAGGAAGGTGTTCTCGATCTTGATGAGATCCTTGCGGCCCAGCTCGTTGGAAGGCAGGTTCAGGCCGATGGTGATGCGCTGGTCGGTGGCGGTCAGCTTGAACAGCGTCAGCAGTTTGAAACCGATCTGCGCCGGAATGTGGTCGATCACCGTGCCGCATTTGATCGCTTCGACCTGCAGTTTGTTGTCATGAGTCATGGCGGTTCCCCCTTAAAGAGCCAAATCTGCGTTGAGCACCAGCGCCAGCAGCGCCTGGCGGGCGAAGATGCCGTTGCCTGCCTGCTGGAAGTAGTAAGCGTGCGGCGTTTTATCCACGTCGGTGGCGATCTCGTCGATGCGCGGCAGCGGGTGCAGCACCTTGAGGTTGGCGCGCGCGCCGGCCAGATCCGCGGCGCGCAGCACGAACTGCGCCTTCACGTTGGCGTACTCGGACGGATCGAGGCGCTCTTTCTGCACCCGGGTCATGTAGAGAATATCCAGCTCCGGCACCACTTCTTCAATGCTGCCGTGCAGGCTGTACTCGATGCCTTTCTCGTCCAGCATTTTCAGGATGTAGGCCGGCATCGCCAGCGCGTCCGGGGCGATGAAGTAGAAGCGGTTGCCTTCGAACTTGGCCAGCGCCTGGGTGAGCGAGTGCACGGTGCGGCCGTACTTCAGGTCGCCGACCATGGCGATGCTGAGGTTGCTCAGGCGGCCCTGGGTTTCCTGGATGGTGAACAGATCCAGCAGGGTTTGGGTCGGGTGCTGGTTGGCGCCGTCGCCGGCGTTGAGCACCGGCACGTTGCCGGAGAACTCCGAAGCCATGCGCGCCGCGCCTTCCTGCGGGTGGCGCATCACGATGGCGTCTACGTAGGTGCTGATCACCGAGATGGTGTCGGCCAGGGTTTCGCCTTTCTTGCCGAGCGAGGTGTTGCTGCCGTCGGCGAAACCGACCACCGAGGCACCGAGGCGGTGCATCGAGGTTTCGAACGACAGGCGGGTACGGGTCGAGGCTTCAAAGAAGCAGCTGGCGATCACCTTGTGTTTCAACAGCTCCGGCTGCGGGTTGGCTTTCAGACCGGCGGCGGTGCGCAGCACCAGCTCCAGATCCTCGCGGCTGAGATCGTTAATAGAGATGATGTGTTTGTGATACAGCGGGTTGGCCATTTTTCACTCCTCCTCGACGCGTGCCCGTGGCGCGGGACTTTTTAAGGCAAAAAAAAGCCCCTCAATGAGGGGCTTGAAACGATCGGTTTAGCAACAGGAGAAACAACGGCAGCTGGCCGCCGATAGGCAGTCGGTTTTGTCGATTGCGGCTAACAAAACAAACGTCGTTTTTCATGCTTTCTCCTGGCAAATTGTGGCGCATTATACTCGCGCTTTTCGCCACTGCAAGCGTTAAAACGCCGTTTTTTGCCGCCCCGCAATCGATTGGCCGGCGATGGCCGCCCGCCGGCTATTTGCTGACGCGATCGTAGTAGACCATGTCGGCGTTCAACCCCTGTTGGTAGCCTTTGACGTTGTCGCGCAGCACCACTTCGGTTTTGGCCTGATCGATAAATACGTACGGCGAACTGCGCTGCAGCTCCTGCTGCATGGCGGTGTACAGCGCACGGCGCTTGGCCGGATCGGCTTCGGCCAGCGCCGCCAGCGTCTGCTTATTCAACTGCGGGATCTGCCAGCCGTTCAGCCCGGCCACCGTGCTGCTCTTGCCGTCGTTGTAGGCGAAAGCGCTGGCGTTGGAGTGGGCATCGAAGTAATCCGGGATCCACAGGCGGATCGCCGCCTGGTGCTGTCTGGCGCGCACCCGGGAGTAAACCTGGCTGCCGGCGGCCGGCAGCAGTTCGACCTTCACGCCGGCGGCGGCGAAGCTGCCCTGCAGCGCCTGCGCAATGGTGATGAACGGCGGTTTGTTCTCCACGTCCAGCGTAAAGGCGGCGTGGGTGATCCCCGCCTTGGCCAGGATGGCTTTCGCCTTGGCCGGATCGTAGCTGAACGGGTTGGTCTCCAGCGCGCCCGGCAGCCCGACCGGCAGGAAGCTCTGGTGCACGAAATATTGGCCCTTCAGCAGATCTTTCGTGATGCCTTGATAATCCACCAGGTAGCGCGCCGCTTCCCAGAAGGCCGGGTTGCTCAGCAGCGGATTGGCGCCGTTGCCGGCGTTGAACACCAGGTAGTTTTGCTCGGCGGACGGGATCTCCAGCACCTTGACGCCGGGCTGATTCTTCAGCGTATCGGTCTGGTCGGCGCCCAGTTCGCGGGCGATATCGGCGTCGCCCTGCTGGATCAGCAGGCGGCGGGTGGCCGGGTCCGGCACGTTTTTAATGATGATGTTTTTCAGCTGCGGCTTGTCGCCCGGCGAGGTGGGGTTGGCGTCCAGCACGATCGCCTGGTGCGGCTGATAGACGCGCATCTTGAACGGGCCGCTGCCGGCGGAGTGCATTTTCAGCCAGGCGTTGCCGAAGTCGCCGTCCTTGACGTTGGCCAGTGCCTCCTTGCTGTCGACGATCGAAGCGATCGGCGTCGAGAGGATATTCAGCGCCACCGCCGGGCTGACGTCCGCCGTCCAGCGCAGCTGCACGGTATGTTCGTCGATCTTCTTCAGCTGCGCGTCGATGTTGTCCGGCTGCCAGCCGAGCACGTTGAGGATGAACGCCGGCGACTTATTCATCTTGACCGCGCGGCTGTAGGAGAAGATCACGTCGTCGGCGGTCAGCGGGTTGCCGGAGGCGAACGCCGCCTGCGGCCGCAGTTTCACCGTCAGCGTTTTGGCAGCTGCATCGCCCTGCCAGCTTTCCGCCAGCACCGGCGCCACCTTGGCCGGATCGTCGCGATCCGCCTGCACCAATCGTTGATACAGGCTGGGCACCGTCTGGATGCTGGAGAGTTCGTTGGCTTCCGCCGGATCGAGGCTGACGATGTCATCCAGCGATTGCACCACCACCAGCGTATTCGGCGGCGTGGCGGCTAACGCGGCGGCGGGCAGGGCGGCGAGCAGGAACAGCGGCAAGAGTTTGGCTTTCATCGGTGTATATCCCCTGAAGGCGCCGCCAGGCGGCGCTGAGAACGGTTTGTTATCGTTGGTTTTTACGGCGTGGGCGCCGTCGGCCTGTCACGGTAGAACCTTTGCCGGCGGCGGGCAAAGGTCAATCCGCTATTTGATATTCCTGGAATATATTAGCCGCCCTGGCCGGGGACGCCAGGGCGGAGGGGGGGATTGTCAGAGGGTGTTGCTCAGCGTGGCGACCAGCACCGCCTTGATGGTGTGCAGCCGGTTTTCCGCCTGATCGAACACCACGCTGTGCGCCGATTCGAACACTTCGTCGGTCACTTCCATGCCGCCGTGCAGATCATACTGCTGCGCCATCTGCTTGCCGAGGGTGGTTTGGTCGTCGTGGAACGCCGGCAGGCAGTGCAGGAACTTCACGTTCGGATTGCCGGTCAGCTTCAGCATCGCCATGTTGACCTGATACGGCCGCAGCAGCGCGATACGCTCCTGCCAGGTCTCTTTCGGTTCGCCCATCGACACCCAGACGTCGGTGTAGAGGAAGTCGGCGTCTTGCACCCCTTCGGCGATGTCTTCGGTCAGGGTGAGCTTCGCGCCGGTTTGCTGCGCCAGCGCCTGACACTCGGCCACCAGCTCCGGCTGCGGCCAGCAGGCCTTCGGCGCCACCAGCCGCAGATCCATGCCCGCCAGCGCGGCGGCTTCCAGCAGCGTGTTGCCCATGTTGTTGCGCGCGTCGCCGACGTACGCCAGTTTCACCTCGCTCAGCGCCTTGCCCGGCAGATGCTCTTGCACGGTGAGCAGATCCGCCAACAGCTGAGTAGGGTGGAACTCGTCGGTCAGGCCGTTCCACACCGGCACGCCGGCGTGTTGCGCCAGGGTTTCCACCAGCGCCTGGCCGTAGCCGCGATACTGAATACCGTCGTACAGGCGGCCCAGCACCCGGGCGGTGTCTTTCATCGACTCTTTATGGCCGATCTGGCTGCCGCTTGGGCCGAGATAGGTCACCTGTGCGCCCTGATCGAATGCGGCAACTTCGAAAGAGCATCGCGTACGGGTCGAGTCTTTTTCGAAGATGAGCGCAATGTTTTTGCCCTGCAGCCGGCGCTGTTCCTGCCCCAGCTTTTTGGCCTGTTTCAGATCGGCCGCCAGTTTCAGCAGCGCCTGCAGTTCGGCGGGGGTGAAATCCATTAACCTCAGAAAGTGACGTTGGTAGAACGCATTGCCGGTGCTCATAGTCCGATTCCCTGATTGTGTAATTGAATTAAAATTCACTTTATATGTATGAATATTCAATTTCAACCCCAGCATGGAAATCTTTCACGTTTATCGTGGAAGCAACGTCGGCGGTGTGTGAAAATAGAAGGAATGAAGGCCATTTGACTTGAGGATATAGGCATGGCAAACCGCGAATTGCTGGAAGAACAACGTGAAGAGACCCGCCTGATCATCGAAGAGCTGTTGGAAGACGGCAGCGATCCGGACGCGCTCTACACCATCGAGCACCATCTGTCCGCCGAGAAATTTGAGGTTCTGGAGCAGGCCGCCGTTGAAGCCTTCAAGCTGGGCTACGAAGTGACCGACGCCGAAGAGCTGGAAGTGGAAGACGGTTCGCTGGTGATGTGCTGCGACGTGATCAGCGAAGTCGGCCTGAACGCCGAGCTGATCGACGCCCAGGTAGAGCAGCTGGTGGCGCTGGCGGAACGCTGCGGCGTCAACTACGACGGCTGGGGCACCTACTTCGAAGATCCGAACGGTGAAGACGGTGAGGATGACGAAGACGGCGACTACATCGACGAAGACGACGACGGCAAACGCCACTAATTCCTTTCCGATCAATACCTGTGGGCTGGCTTTCGCCGGCCCCTGATATCCCCGTCGTCTTTCAAGCTGCAGCGTTGTTGGCTGCACTCTCTCACCCCAGTCACTTACCTGAGTAAGCTCCTGGGGATGAGTGAGCTGGCCGCCTGGCTGCAACTTGAAATACATAGGGCAATGACGCCATGACATACCAATCCCTGTTAGCCCCGATTTTAAGCTTCCTGCACTGTGAAACCCCCGACGCCTGGATCGACGCCGCGCGCCGTCCGGAAAACCTGCAGCTGTTGCTGACCGACCACCTGGTGTGCGAGCTGAAAGCCGCGCAGACCGGCATGTGGCTGATCCGCCGCTACGTGGCGGACAAAGAGAGCGGCGACGCGCTGTTGGCGCTGCTGCGCCCTTACGAGGCGTTTCTGCACGAAGCGCAGGGCGCGCCGGACACGCTGTTCCGCCAGGGCCAGTTCACCCGCAAGATCCTGCCGAAAAACGGCTCGGCCTACGGCCAGGATCTGGCGGATCGCATGGTGCTGTTGATCAAGGAAGAGTTGCATCACTTCTCGCAGGTGCTGGAGATCATGCAGGCGCGCGGGATCCCGTATCGCAAGATCACCGCCAGCCGCTACGCTAAGGGCATGATCCGCGAGATCCGCACCCACGATCCGGCGACGCTGATCGACAAACTGATCTGCGGCGCCTACATCGAAGCGCGATCCTGCGAACGTTTCGCCAAATTGGCGCCGCACCTGGACGACGAGCTGAACCGCTTTTACGTCTCGCTGCTGCGCTCTGAAGCGCGCCACTATCAGGACTACCTGACGCTGGCCGAGCAGATCGCCGGCGGCGACATCAGCGAACGGGTGGCGCATTTCGGCCGCCTCGAAGCTGAATTGATCCTGTCGCCGGACAGCGAGCTGCGCTTCCATAGCGGCGTGCCCGCCGCCGCCTGAGGTTGAGGCGCGCCCTTACTGCGGCGCGCCCAGCAACAGATCCACCGCCTTTTCCGCCAGCATGATGGTCGGCGCATTGGTGTTGCCGCTGGTGAGTTGCGGCATCACCGAGCAGTCGATCACCCGCAGCTGTTCAAAACCGTGCACCCGCAGCTGCGGATCGGTCACCGCGTCCTGCGGCGACGGCCCCATGCGGCAACTGCCCACCGGGTGATACACCGTCTTGCAGAAGTTGCGCACGAACTCTTCCAACTGCGCCTCATCGCGCGTCCACTCCGGCTGCGGCATCAGCAGATCTTTGATCAGCGGCTTCAACGCCGCGGTTTGCAGGAAGCCGAGGCCGAACTTTACCGCGCGCACGCTGCCGGCCAGATCGTCCGGGTGGCCGAGGTAGTTGGCGTGCAGCTTGACCGGATCGCGCGGGTTGCTGCTGCGCAGCAGCACTTCGCCGCGCGCCTTCGGCTGCAGGTAGCCGACCTTGAGCGTGAAACCGTGAATGTTCGGCAGCGGTTCGCCGGGCACGTCGTCCCAGCTGTCCAGCAGCGGCAGGAAGTGGATCTGCACGTCCGGCCGGCCGTCGCCCTGGCTGTCGGTAAAGGCGGCGCCTTCCAGCACGTTGGACGAGAGCACGCCGCTGCGAAACGCCAGCCACTGCGCACCGTGGCTCAGCGCCTGCAGACCGCGATCGGCGCCGAACAGGCTGATCGGCTCGCGGGTGCTGACGTTGATCGACATGTGCAGGTGGTCGTGGAAGTTTTTGCCCACCGGCAGATCCCCCCGTACCTCGATGCCCAGCTGCTGCAGGTGGTCGCGCGGGCCGATGCCGGACAGCATCAGCAGCTTCGGCGAACCGACCGCGCCGGCGCTGACGATCACCTCTTTGGTGGCGCGCGCGGTGACTTCCGCACCGCCGTTTTGGCTGTAGACCACGCCGGTGGCGACGTTGCCCTCGAAGGTCAGCCGGTGTGCCAGGGCGTTCAGTTTCACCACCAGCCGCCGTTCGTCGCGCACCGCCTTCAGGTAGGTGCGGGCGGTGCTGGCGCGCTCGCCGTTGTGGGTGGTGGTTTGGTAGAAACCGACGCCGTGCTGGCTGTCGCCGTTGAAGTCGTTGCGATAGGGCAGGTTCAGCTCCTGGCCGGCGCGGATAAACGCCATGCTGAGCGGGTGGCGGTAGCGATTCTCGCTGACCGGCAGCAGCCCGTCGGCGCCGTGGTAGTCGTCTGACAGGCTTTCGTTGGCCTCGGCGCGTTTGAAGTAGGGCAACACCTCGCGGTAGCTCCAGCCGGTGCAGCCGTAGTGTTCGGCCCAGTCGTCGTAGTCTTGCGGCTGGCCGCGCAGGTAGATCATGCCGTTGACCGAACTGCTGCCGCCCAGCACCTTGCCCTGCGCGATCTGCATGCGGCGGTTATTGGCGTGCGGTTCCGGCTCCGTTTCATAGGGCCAGCTCTTTTTGGCGATGATCTTGGCCACCCCGGCCGGCATCTTGATGAACAGGTTATTGTCGTCGCCGCCGGCTTCCAGCAGCAGCACCCGCGCCTGGGTGCGGCGGATAAGCTGCGCCGCCAGCACGCAGCCGGCGGAACCGGCGCCGACAATGATGTAATCAAAGGTATTTTCCGACATGACAGCTCTCCGTGCGCGATTGAGATACTGGCAGAGTAACGCGGGGGAAAAGGCGGTCAATTTACGATCGTTAATTTATTAACGAACTTCACATTAAATTTACATCGTGGTTTTTAACGTCAGTTTATCTGCTTGAAAAACTGAGTTATAGCGAGTTTTACTGATTGATTGCGATATTAATAAAAAAGGCGCAGCAAGCTGCGCCCTGATGGAGAAGCGGAAGGATTACAGCGTTTTCAGCATGGTGACTTCGCAATCGACGTGGCCGGTGGCACCCATCGCGTGGTCGATGTGTTCGAAGCCCAGGTGTTCGTACAGCGCGACGGCCTGCGTCAGGCTGGCGGTGGTCTCGAGGTAACAACAGCGGAAGCCGTGCTGGCGGGCGAAATCCAGCGCCTGCAGCGCCAGACGTTTCGCCAATCCCTTGCCGCGCAACACCGGCAGGAAATACATCTTCTGCAATTCGCAAATATCGTCTGCGCCACCCTGCAGCGGCGCGATGCCGCCGCCGCCGGCGACCTGGCCGTCCACCTCGATCACCCAGTAAGCGCTGCGCGGCAGGCTGTAGAGCTGATACAGGGCATCCAGGTTGGGATCGGAGACGGTATAGCCTTTATCCGCCGTCAGGCCGTGCTCGGCGGAGACTTCGCGAATGACGTGAGCAATGGCGGGATTGTCTTCCGCCGTGATGGGGCGCACCAGCAGGCGCGCCGGGGTTGCTGTTGTCATGTTTACACTCGCCATTGAAAGAGACCACGTTCGTTTTTCATTTTTATCGCAGCGCGAAACGCGCCGGGGTTATTTCCCGGCGGCGTCCTTGCGGCAGTAATATCTTGTAATAACATCTAACCCGGCCCGGATGCAACGGCGATAAAAAAACAGCGGGGAAGACCCCGCTGTTTTTCAGGCGTTGGCGTGAGCCGGTGGATTACAGCGCGGCGATGGTCGCCTGCTGTTCCTGCAGCTTCACTTTGCCTTCTTTGCAGGCCGCCAGACGATCGCGCTCTTTGGCAACTACCGCTTCCGGCGCGCGCGCCACGAAGCCTTCGTTCGCCAGCTTGCCTTCGATCGAAGCGATTTCCGCATCCAGCTTGCCCATCTCTTTCGCCAGACGCGCGATCTCGGCATCCTTGTCGATGAAACCGGCCATCGGGATCAGCAGCTCGGCGCCGTCCACCAGCTTGGTGACGGAGACCGGGCCTTTCTCACCGGCCGGCAGCAGCGCGATGGATTCCAGGCGCGCCAGACGGGCGATAAAGCTTTGGTTCTCCTGCACGCGGCGCTGGGCGTCGGCGCTGCAGTTGCGCAGCAGCACGTCGAGCGCTTTGCTTGGCGCGATGTTCATCTCGGCGCGGATGTTGCGCACGGCGATGATGGTTTGCTTGATCCACTCCAGATCGTTCAGCGCCTGCTCGTCTTCCAGCGCGGCGTCGTAGGCCGGGAACGGCTGCAGCATGATGGTGTCTGCAGTCGTGCCGGTCAGCGGCTTCACGCGCTGCCAGATGGTTTCGGTGATGAACGGAATGATCGGGTGCGCCAGGCGCAGCAGCGCTTCCAGCACGGTGATCAGCGTGTGGCGGGTGCCGCGCTGTTCCGCTTCGCTGCCGTTGCTCACCACCGGCTTGGTCAGCTCCAGATACCAGTCGCAGAACTGGTTCCAGGTGAATTCGTACAGGATGTTGGCCGCCAGATCGAAGCGGTAGGTATCCAGCGCTTCGCGGTAGGCTTTCACCGTGCGGTTGAATTCGGCCAGGATCCAGCGATCCGCCAGCGACAGCACTTTCTCGCCGCCGTTGAAGCCGCAGTCGTGCGCTTCGGTGTTCATCAGCACGAAGCGGCTGGCGTTCCACAGCTTGTTACAGAAGTTGCGGTAGCCTTCCAGGCGCTTCATGTCCCAGTTGATGTCGCGGCCGGTCGAGGCCAGCGCCGCCAGGGTGAAGCGCAGGGCGTCGGTGCCGTGCGGCTCGATGCCGTTCGGGAACTGCTTCTCGGTGCGCTTGCGGATCTTTTCCGCCAGCTGCGGCTGCATCATGTTGCCGGTGCGTTTTTCCAGCAGATCTTCCAGCGAGATGCCGTCGACCATATCCAGCGGATCGATCACGTTGCCTTTCGACTTGGACATCTTCTGGCCTTCATCGTCGCGGATCAGGCCAGTCATGTAGACGGTCTTGAACGGCACCTGCGGCTTGCCGTTTTCATCCTTGATGAAGTGCATGGTCAGCATGATCATGCGCGCGATCCAGAAGAAGATGATGTCGAAGCCGCTGACCATCACGCTGGTCGGGTGGAAGGTTTTCAGCGCCTCGGTCTGCTCCGGCCAGCCCAGGGTGGAGAAGGTCCACAGGCCGGACGAGAACCAGGTGTCCAGCACGTCTTCGTCCTGGGTCAGCACCACGTCGGCGCCCAGGTTGTTCTCGCTGCGCACTTCTTCTTCGCTGCGGCCCACGTAGACTTTGCCGTTCACGTCGTACCAGGCCGGGATGCGGTGGCCCCACCACAGCTGACGCGAGATGCACCAGTCCTGAATGTCGCGCATCCAGCTGAAGTACATGTTTTCGTACTGCTTCGGCACGAACTGGATTTCGCCCTGTTCGACCGCTTCCACCGCCACTTTGGCCAGCGGCGCGGTGCGCACGTACCATTGGTCGGTCAGCATCGGCTCGATCACCACGCCGCCGCGATCGCCGTAAGGCACCGTCAGGTCGTGCGGTTTGATCTCGTCCAGCAGGCCCAGCTGGTCGAAGGCGGCCACTACCGCTTTACGCGCCGCGAAGCGCTCCAGGCCACGGAACTCGGCCGGGATCTCGTTGCAGTAGTCGGTGCAGACTTCGCCCAGGGTGTTGAACACTTCCGCTTCCTGACGGATGTCGCCGTCGAAGGTCAGAATGTTGATCATCGGCAGGCCGTGGCGTTTGCCGACTTCGTAGTCGTTGAAATCGTGCGCCGGGGTGATCTTCACGCAGCCGGTGCCTTTTTCCATATCGGCGTGTTCGTCGCCGACGATGCGGATGCGGCGGCCGACCAGCGGCAGAATGATCTCTTTGCCGATCAGATCTTTATAGCGCGGATCTTCCGGGTTGACCGCCACGCCGGTATCGCCCAGCACGGTTTCCGGACGGGTAGTGGCGACCACCAGGTAGTCTTTGCCCTCGGCGGTTTTCGCGCCGTCGGCCAGCGGGTAGCGCAGGTGCCACATGGAACCTTTGGACTCGCGGTTTTCCACTTCCAGATCGGAGATGGCGGTGCGCAGCTTCGGATCCCAGTTCACCAAGCGCTTGCCGCGGTAGATCAGGTCTTCTTTGTGCAGACGGACAAACACTTCGCGCACCGCGTTCGACAGGCCTTCGTCCATGGTGAAGCGCTCGCGCTCCCAGTCCACGGAGTTGCCCAGACGGCGCATCTGACGGGTAATAGTGCCGCCGGATTCCGCCTTCCACTGCCAGATCTTGTCGATGAACGCGTCACGGCCGTAGTCGTGGCGGGTTTTGCCTTCTTCCGCGGCGATCTTGCGCTCCACCACCATCTGGGTGGCGATGCCGGCGTGGTCGGTGCCCGCCTGCCACAGGGTGTTTTTACCCTGCATGCGCTGATAGCGAATCATGGTGTCCATGATGGTCTGCTGGAACGCGTGGCCCATGTGCAGGCTGCCGGTGACGTTCGGCGGCGGGATCATGATGCAGAAGCTTTCCTGGCTGGTGTCGCCGTTCGGCTTGAAGTAACCCTGATTCTCCCAGTGATCGTACAGCTTCTGTTCGATCTGTTTTGGGTCGTATGCGGTGTCGAGCTGACTGTTTGTCTTTTCCATTCTTTATCGTATTCAGTGAGTTGGCGGCGTAGCCGTGGTCAAATGGAAGCCGACGCTGCGATAGGCCTTGTAACGGTCGCGCGCCAACTGTTTCAGAGTGTCTTCGTAAGGAACGAAGTCTACCACTTCATGGAAAGCGGTAGCAAAATCGGCAAACTGCGGCAGCAGGGCGATCAGCAGATCGCGCGGGGCGTTGCCGCGCTTGCCGGGCCAGCACAGTTCCACCGGCGCGCCGTAGTGCGGCCCTTCGCCGGCCAGGTTGTGCGGCACGAATTCATGCGGCTCACGCTGCCACAGCGCTTCGTCCAGCCGCTGGGCCTGCTCCTGACTCTCGCAGGCGATCAGCACCCGCTTGCCGGAACGCCAGCGTTCGGCGGCAACGGCGCAGGCCACGGCCTCATGGGCGCTGAGCGCGCCTGACGGTTCCGCGTTGTCGAGCAAATAAAACGTCGCCTGTTTCATTAAGGATCCACCGCTGCCGATAAAAAAATGTAGGGGCACAGCATGCTGTGCCCCTTGGGATTATACCTGAATTACCGCTCAGATTTAATCGTCGCCGTTCAGACCTGCACGGTTCAATAGGAACTGCGACAGCAGCGCTACCGGGCGGCCGGTAGCGCCCTTGGCTTTACCGGAACGCCAGGCGGTGCCGGCGATATCCAGGTGCGCCCAGGTGTACTTGCGGGTGAAGCGCGACAGGAAGCAGGCAGCGGTGATGGCGCCGCCAGGGCGGCCACCGATGTTCGCCATGTCGGCGAAGTTGGAGTCCAACTGCTCGTAGTACTCGTCGGCCATCGGCAGGCGCCAGGCGCGGTCGCCGGCCTGCTCGGAAGCGCCCAGCAGCTCGTGCGCCAGCGGGTTGTGGTTCGACATCAGGCCGGTGATGTGATGGCCCAAGGCGATCACGCAGGCGCCGGTCAGGGTGGCGATGTCGATCACCAGCTCCGGCTCGAAGCGCTCGACGTAGGTCAGGGTATCGCACAGCACCAGACGGCCTTCGGCGTCGGTGTTGAGTACCTCGACGGTTTGGCCGGACATGGTGGTCAGCACGTCGCCCGGACGATACGCCCGGCCGCCCGGCATGTTTTCACAACCGGCCAGCACACCGATCACGTTCAGCGGCAGGTTCAGCTCCGCCACCACGCGCATCACGCCGTACACGGTCGCCGCGCCGCACATGTCGTATTTCATCTCGTCCATGCCGTCGGCCGGTTTGATCGAGATGCCGCCGGAGTCGAAGGTCAGCCCTTTGCCTACCAGCACGATCGGCTTAGCGTCCGGATTTGGGTTGCCCTTATATTCCATCACCGACATCAATGATTCGTTCTGCGAACCGGCACCGACCGCCAGATAGGCGTTCATGCCCAGCTCTTTCATCTGCTGTTCGCCGATGACGCGGGTGGTGATGTTGGTGCTGAAGGCGTCCGCCAGCTGACGGGCCTGCGAGGCCAGGTAGCCGGCGTTACAGATGTTCGGCGGCATGTTGCCGAGATCTTTGGCCGCCTTGATGCCGGAAGCCACCGCCAGGCCGTGCTGGATAGCGCGCTCGCCGCTGGTGAGCTCACGGCGGGTCGGCACGTTGAACACCATTTTGCGCAGCGGACGACGCGGCTCCACCTTGTTGCTTTTCAGCTGATCGAAGGTGTAGAGCGTCTCTTTGGCGGTTTCTACCGCCTGACGCACTTTCCAGTAGGTGTTGCGGCCTTTCACGTGCAGCTCGGTCAGGAAGCAGACCGCTTCCATCGAGCCGGTGTCGTTGAGGGTATTGATGGTTTTCTGGATCACCTGCTTGTATTGGCGCTCATCGAGCTCGCGCTCTTTGCCGCAGCCGATCAGCAGGATGCGCTCGGAGAGAATGTTGGGCACATGGTGCAGTAGCAGCGTCTGCCCGACCTTGCCTTCCAGTTCGCCACGGCGCAGCAATGCGCTGATATAACCATCACTGATTTTGTCGAGTTGTTCTGCGATAGGGGACAGGCGGCGCGGTTCGAAAACGCCGACTACAATACAGGCACTGCGCTGTTTTTCCGGGCTACCGCTTTTTACACTGAACTCCATGCACTCTCCTGAATCTTAAAGACAAAGGCGGACGCTACGGCTAGAATAACCGACTCCGTAACGATCTCCTGCCATTTGAGTTAACGGATTATGTTAACCTGAACGGCATAAATTGCTCTGTTTTGGCGACTATAAGCAAGTTCCTATAGGACACCCAAACGGCTTGATGTTGTAATACTATTTTAGCTGTGAAGGTTGCCATATGATGAGAATAAATGGCGGATTAACGATGAAATTATCGATTTTCCTGCAAAAAGACAAGTTTTCACAGGCGTAATAAGCGTGATCATCATAAGATATCTGGTACGGGAAACGCTCAAGAGCCAAATCGCCATCCTGTTCATCCTGCTTCTGATCTTCTTTTGTCAGAATTTGGTCAGGGTGTTGGGCGACGCGGTGGACGGCAATATCCCGACAAACTTAGTTCTCTCTCTGCTCGCGTTGGGCGTGCCGAAAATGGCGCAGCTCATCCTGCCTTTGAGCCTGTTTCTCGGCTTGCTGATGACGCTTGGCCGGTTGTATACCGAGAGCGAAATCACCGTCATGCACGCCTGCGGGCTGGGCAAACGCACCCTGATTATCGCCGCCATGATCCTGGCGCTGCTTACCTCTGCGGTTGCGGCGGTGAATGTATTTTGGGCCGGCCCTTGGGCCTCGCGCTATCAGGACGTGGTGGTGAACGAAGCCAAGGCCAACCCGAGCATCGCCGGGCTGGCGGAAGGGCAGTTCAAACCCTCGCAGGACGGCAACGCGGTGCTGTTTATCGGCAACGTGAAGGGCAGCACCTTCAACGACGTGTTCCTGGCGCAGCTGCGGCCGAACGGCAACCAACGCCCGTCGGTGGTGGTGGCCGAGCACGGCAACATCGTGCAGCAGAAAGACGGCTCGCAGGTGGTGACGCTCGACAAGGGCACCCGCTTTGAAGGCACCGCGCTGCTGCGCGACTTCCGCATTACCGACTTCACCGACTACAAGGCGGTGATTGGCCACCGCACCGTGGCGGCGGACAACACCGAATCCGAACAGATGTCGATGCAGACGCTGTGGGAGTCCGACGATCCGGACGCGCGCGCCGAGCTGCACTGGCGCCTGACGCTGGTGGTCTCGGTGGCGCTGATGGCGCTGCTGGTGGTGCCGCTCAGCGTGGTGAACCCGCGCCAGGGCCGCGTGCTGAGCATGCTGCCGGCCATCCTGCTGTATCTGATCTTCTTCCTGCTGCAGACCTCGCTGCGCTCCAACGCCGGCAAGGGCAAGCTGGATCCGATGCTGTGGCTGTGGCTGGTTAACGGCGTTTACTTCGCGATCGCGCTGGCGCTGAACCTGTGGGATACCGTGCCGATGCGCAAGCTGCGCGCACGCCTGAGAGGAGCGGCCTGATGTTTGGCGTATTAGACCGGTATATCGGTAAAACGATTTTCAACACCATCATCATGACGCTGTTCATGCTGGTGTCGCTGTCCGGCATCATCAAGTTTGTCGATCAGCTGCGCAAGGTGGGCCAGGGCGAATACACCGCGCTGAGCGCCGGCATGTACACCCTGTTGAGCGTGCCGAAAGACATCGAGATCTTCTTCCCGATGGCGGCGCTGCTCGGCGCGCTGCTCGGCCTGGGCCAACTGGCGACGCGCAGCGAACTGGTGGTGATGCAGGCTTCCGGCTTCACCCGCCTGCAGATCGCCGGCTCGGTGATGAAAACCGCCATTCCGCTGGTGCTGCTGACCATGGCGATCGGCGAGTGGGTGGCACCGCAGGGCGAGCAGATGGCACGCAACTACCGCGCCCAGCAGATGTACGGCGGCTCGCTGCTCTCCACCAAGAGCGGGCTGTGGGCGAAGGACGGCAACGACTTCATCTACATCGAGCGCGTCTCCGGCGATAAAGAACTCTCCGGCGTGAACATCTACCACTTCAACGACCAGCGTCGCCTGGAGACGGTGCGCTATGCCGCCACCGCCAGCTTCGAGAACGGCCTGTGGCAGCTTTCGCAGGTGGACACCTCGGATCTGACCAACCCGAAACAGGTGACCGGCACCCAGACGCTGACCGGCGAATGGAAAACCAACCTGACCCCGGACAAGCTGGGCGTGGTGGCGCTGGATCCGGATTCGCTCTCCATCAGCGGGCTGCACAACTACGTGAAGTACCTGAAGCAGAGCGGCCAGGAATCCAACCGTTACCAGCTCAATATGTGGAGCAAAATCTTCTCGCCGCTGTCGGTGGCGGTGATGATGTTGATGGCGCTGTCGTTCATCTTCGGCCCGCTGCGCAGCGTGCCGATGGGCATCCGCGTGGTGACCGGCATCAGCTTCGGCTTCCTGTTCTACGTGTTGGATCAGATCTTCGGCCCGCTGAGCATGGTATACAGCATGCCGCCGGTGCTGGGCGCGCTGCTGCCGAGCATGCTGTTCCTGCTGATCAGCGTGTATATGCTGCTCAAACGCAAGTAGCGGGGCGAGCGGTGGTGAAGAAAGGCGTGGCCGCAGGGCCGCGCCTTTTTTGTTGGTGCGGCATGCCCCCGCCTGCGGTTTTTGTCGTGTTATAGTCACTTCAGCGGCAGGTAGAGAGAGGGAGCAGGCAGCCAATGGAAGACGAATATAATCTCAGCAATATCATCGGCAAGCGCCTGGAAGCGGCATTAGGAGAGTTGGGCGATCTCCTGTGGGCGTATGTGGTGTTATCCAAAAAAGACATTGCCTGCATCTTTGGCGTCACCAACTACCCGAGTGAATGGGTAAAAAAGTATCAAGAGCAGGGGTTGCAGTACATTGATCCGGTAGTGCTTACCGCCCGCAACCGCCTGACCCCGTTCGCCTGGGACGAGCAAATCATGGCCGACGCAGGGCTGCACTTTCCCGAACTGTTCGAACAGGCCCGCGAGTTTGGCGTGACGCACGGCTATACCTTCGTGCTGCACGATTACAACGACAACCTCGTCACGCTTTCCTTTGCCTTCAATGCGGAACAGAAAACGGAAGCCATTCAGGCGCTCACCGATCGTAAAGGTGATATTTCGGTATTGCTGGCCTCAATCCATGAGTCCTATCTGGCGCTGTCCCCACTGACAGCAAAAAACGCCGCAGCCCTGGAGAGAAACGCCCGCTTTACCGACAGGGAAAACGAGATCCTCTATTGGGCCAGCGTGGGTAAAACCTACCAGGAAACGGCGATGATCCTGGGCATAAAGACCGGCACCATCAAGTTTCATATGTCCAACGTCGTCAAAAAGTTGGGGGTCACGAATGCCCGACATGCCGTGCGCCTGGGGATGGAGCTGCGGCTGATTAAACCGGTGGATGGATAAGGCTGCCAGCGCCCCGTGGAATACTGCGCTGGCGGCAGCGCAAAGCTAAATAAGTCGGGAGGCGTATAGAGGTAAAAAGTATCGGCTAGCGAATAGCGGCTTTCGATTCGGGAAATGGCGAGCGTTAACCGGTATTGATTTGGCGCCGTGGCGATTAACGTGAAGGCCGCAATAGCGTATCGGCGGCCCCGAAATCTGCAATATGAAATAATCACCGCACTGAACTTATAAAGGTCTAGTAAGGAACTGTACTTTAGTCTAACTAGTTTCTTGCCCCTTGAGGCGATACACTTTCCCGGTAATGTTTTGATAAAAAATACAAAAAAAAACCTGACCGCGTAGGGCCAGGTTGCCAATATTGGCCAACACCAGGGAAAATTTTCTTGCACCATCTTAAAGCTATTAACTCCGCAGAGGCAAGCGATCTCAGCTGGTTTTTAGGCATTAACTAGCCATTTTGTTATGTATGTACGCTATTTTCTGGTGATTTCAGATAAAGCCCATCCAACGTGAATAACCTCTATCGTTTGGTAGCCTAAATTTCCATTTTTTATTCTCCACCTGATATTCAGCAATGAAAAAATATTGTTCCTGGAATGTTGCGCAACCTCATTCTTTATTGGCTGACACATTAATGTGCAATTATTTGTAGTGTTGTCATTGCGGCTGGGGATTATTTTGTTTTTGATAGGCGCTGGGTGAGGCAGTGGTGATGGGGGAGGCAGGTGCTACCTTCCGCGTGGCGGGTTCCTGAACCTGTTTCGCTAGTTGGGCGAGCGGTTCTGGCTAGTGGGAGGGAGGGAGTTCGGCACATGAGCCATCATTCTTCTGTGCAACGACACTGCAGCCTGAATTCGGACGGTATTACGTGAGCGTGGTGACGGAGCCCCCGATGCTCTCTGCAATAGCCTGATGCTCACCATCAACGTGGTTGGGAAGTGCGCGCAGCGGGAAGACGGGGCGGGCAAACGCGCGTTGCGGCGGTTTTTTCGACACTTAACTCATTGAACAACGGATAAGTGTTGCGTGCTGGTCGCGGGAAGGTATAATTCACCCGTTTTCCGCATACTACTTCAGTGCCGAAGTGGCGAAATCGGTAGACGCAGTTGATTCAAAATCAACCGTAGAGATACGTGCCGGTTCGAGTCCGGCCTTCGGCACCATCGGAACATCAATAGACGTCAACGGACGTCTTTTTTTGTGCCTGTAATCCAGTATCCGCAAGGCTTTCCTCGCTTTTTCATTCAACCTAAGTCAACCTGATTCAATCTACATCAACTTACTGATGCGGGTACAACTGCGGGTATATTCCGGTTCGATAATGTTTGTACCCACACAGAACCCTTGAAAGGATACTCATCATGGCTCTGAGTGATGTGAAAGTTCGTTCGGCTAAGCCTGAAGCAAAAGCCTATAAACTTACTGACGGTGAAGGCATGGTTTTGTTGGTTCACCCGAACGGCTCCAAATATTGGCGGCTTTGTTATCGCTTTGGCGGCAAAGAGAAGATGCTGGCGCTTGGTAAATACCCCGAAGTCTCGCTAGCAGATGCCAGGGCGTGCCGGGATGAAGCCCGTAAGCTGTTGGCTAACGGTGTCGATCCAAGTGAGAACAAGAAAGCCGTTAAGGTAGAACAAGAGCAGGAAGCGATAACGTTTGAAGTAGTCGCCCGAGACTGGCATGCCAGTAATCAGAAATGGTCCGCATCGCATAGTGCTCGTGTATTGAAAAGTCTGGAGGATAGCGTTTGGCGGATTGTGATTTCATTTTGGGTCTCCTTTCATTGAGAGTTTAGTCTCCAAGAAACCCGGTACGGTTCAGACTGCTCAGCGATAATGTGCTGCATGCCTGGCGGATACTCATGGCAAATTGTGCCACCAGATAACTGACGAGCTCCCGCTTTATCGCTGGCTTTAAAGCTTTTTTTCGATAACGTCTTTCAGGGCCCGACATTCAAGGCTGAGATCAGCAAACATCTGCTTTAGCCGCCGGTTTTCGTCCTCCAGATCCTTCATCTTTTTGATATCAGAAGCTTCCATCCCGCCATACTTTGCTTTCCAGTTGTAATAGGAAGCTTCGGATATTCCCGCTTCGCGGCAAACATCCTTAACGGTACGTCCAGCTTCGACAGACTTCAGAACGGTAATGATCTGGTGCTCGGTGAATCGGGCTTTATGCATGACGATCTCCTCAGGGGACATAATCAGTATGTCGGAAGATCTCTAAAAGTGAATGGTCCGTTTTACCGGGATGCTTACACTTCAGTCGGGCTCCCTTGCAAAGTACCGCGCGGCCTTTTTCAGGATATCCCGTTCTTCTTCGGTACGTTTTAGCTGCGCCCGGAGTTTCAGGATCTCGCTTTTCGCTTCCAGTAAATCCCGGGCATGCTGCTCGCTGTTATCAGGTTTGATAGCCCGTAGCCACTTGTAGAGGCTGTGTGCAGAGACGCCCAGACGGTCAGATACTTCGGCGACGGAATAACCGCGTTCCGTTATCTGACGGACGGCTTCTTCCTTAAATTCGGGTGTAAATCGTGGTGTGCCCATACGCTCCTCCTATGCTCAAACTATAGGGCAGGATCGTCTACCGGGGCGGGGTCAGTCCACTCCCGTTAATAAATCATGTTAACTCGCGAGAGACTCTTCTTGGGGGCCTTTGCATGTTTCTTGCTCCTCAGTTGGCGTTGCTGCAGGAGTATCAGGAGTCACATTGTTACACGGTGGATTGTTCCTGAGCCAAGTCTCAAATAAATTCCCAAATTTAGATGCCAGGTAGATATCTTCAATCTGGGAAATTATATAACCTATAACAGTAATAATAGCGGATGCATAAATTAATAAAAATAAGATAAAAAAACCTGTCTCTTTGCTTTTCCAGAAAGTAGAGACGGTATCCCATCCTGCATAAATAAACGTGGCAACTGCAAATATCCCGAACAAGGCAGATATCAAGTAAGATCTGCGGACAATCTTGGTATTAACGCTGAATCCTTTCTCAGGATAGTGACCGATAATAGTATTTTTCAGAAAACCTCGTAGGCGTACATCCAGTGAGCTAACATTTTCAGTCGCCATACAGGAAACCAGCTGGTGACAATGCCACACAGGCAAATACATTCCCAGTTGTTCATATAAAAGTTTCATCTGAATAAGAACATGCGGTGTTGTTGCTTTTTCCTTTAATGCATCAATTTTCGAAAAAATCTCTACTTTCTTATCCGCAGGAATTCTATCAAACTGATATTTTCGTTTAGGTCGTGGGTTACCAACGATTTTTCCTGTCCAGTCAATAAGTTTTTTTATCAAATACAGAACTACGGGGATGAGCAACCCTGTAACAATATCAATCCCAGAAATCGATGACATTCTTATACTCCTTAAACACGTAATATGAACACTCACGCCAACCAAGACAGCATAGCGAGTTATACCGTTTCAGTACAGATGAATCGTTTTAAATATCACTTGTTGATAAAAATACAGCTATATCGTTAATCGTACCCACATTTTTTGGTTCTATAAAGGCTGACCTGCCTTTTCATCTTAATGTTCCGGGAGTAATTAGAATAAATCAATGGACCCGTATGGTATTTAATGCTGATTTATCTTTTATCCTAAAGCAAGATGTATTTGTCGTGATAGTGGAATTTATTTTCCTTGCGTTTAGGATTGTTATTTCTTGCTTATTGATTTAGCACCATTGCTATGTATGTATATTGTAGTAGCATAGTAATTTTGGCCACCTGATTAAAGGTGATATTCTCACCTCAACACAAAACAGGTGACTTAATGAACAAGAAAACTGAGCGTACTTTCACCCCTGAGTTCCGGCTGGAATGTGCACAGCTGAAGTATAAAAATGCCCGTCAGGAACATATATGCCTGCCGAATTTACTCGAGCGTCAGTTCGCTGTGCCGGAGCCAGACCGGGTATGGTACGGAGATATTACGTATATCTGGACAGGACATCGCTGGTGCTATCTGGCGGTTGTCATGGATCTTTTTGCCCACCGAATTATCGGCTGGAGTCTGTCAGCGAATGCCGATACAGCGTTGGTAAGTAGTGCCCTACGGATGGCCTATGAGATACGTGGCCAACCCCGGGAGGTCATGTTCCATAGTGATCAAGTAAGCCAGTATATAGGTCTGAAATATCAAAAAGTTATCTGGCGTTACAGGATAAAGCAAAGCGTCAGTCGACGAAGGAACTTCTGGGATAACAGCCCAATGGAACGCTTCTTCCGTAGTCTGAAAACAGAATGGGTGCCGGCGAATTTTTACGCAGGGAGTGATGAGGCCCGGCGTCAAATCAGCGGTTATATCCTGAATTACTACAACAGCGTCAGGTCTTACCATTACAACGGAGGGTTGACGCCGTAAGAATCAGAGAACAGATATCGTTTTTACTGTAAAACCGTGGCCGGTATTACTTGACCACTACACTTCTGTGCGGGTATTTTCCTCGCACAGAAGCGTAACAGTATTAAGAATTGAGTGATTTTCCCATCGCTCTTTCAATTAAACTCAGTAATTCCTTTTGTCGCTGCTCATAGAACTCTTCAAAGTTATCGTGACGTAGAGCGCTCGCTGGCATGTGATGGCTACGTAACAGCGTATCCATTGCATCATCATTCAGCTGAACCTGGGAATGTGACTGGAGCGCTGCCAAATATGCAGATGGCGCTGAGCCACCAATCATTCTGTTGGCCTTATAAGAAATTGGTGTTTTATTGATGATCGAATCGTACTGACGACGAGGGATACCTTGTTTTTCGCACCAGTCTTTCGGAAATATATGGTGGATATCCAAAGCAACTTCATCTGCTTCAAGATTACGAATCTGGGATTTCCAGAACAAGTCATGAGCACCGTCTCTCAGAACAAGCACATTAATACCTTTATACGCCGCACTCAAACGGGAAGTGAGAGACCCCAAACGATCAATCTGGAAATTAGCATCATTGATTGTTCTGGGCAGGTCTCCACCAACTTCAATCCATGAAAGGAGTTCCTCGACATCGTTAGCAATACGGGTTTCAACGGCTCCGCCATAGAGTTCACCTAACACTCCACACCAGAACCAGCGAGCGAGTTTCTGATGAATCTGCGGTTCTCTCCAGCGTTCATCATCTTTGCTACAAATAATGGTCATTACTGCAGCAAGAGGTGCAATTTGGGTGCGGTATGGTAAATCGCGCTGGGAGCTAAAGCATTCCTGACGCAAGAATTTTGCAGCACATTTAAACCCTTTCTCAACTGCTTCGGCCCAGTTCTGGTAAGCAGTTAAAGGCAGCTCAAGAACTGAAGCCCTTTTGGCACTAACTGGTGAAACCTGCTTTCCAGTCTTACCCGCCGCAAGATCGGCTTTACGTTTTTCCAGCGTATGGAGCATCGTTACAGCTTGAAGGAAGTCTGTATTTTCAACCCCTTTAAGGATTGGCTCTATTGAAAGACGCTGCTTGCGAGAATCTACTTTGCGGATATCACTACCGTACCAGTCATCCCTAAGGTTATAGCCATCAGCAGCATAACTGGCCGTTACAAGCTCAAACACAGACAAAGGTACACCACCGGTATTCACTTTTTCAAAGACAAGGCAAACGGCTTCTTTTGACGTGTCTTTTTTCAGGACAATCAGAGGGATTTGGTAATCATTATAAGCATCCAGAACCCTCGACTTGAATTCGAAGAAGAGCTGTACTGCTTCGGAATTGTGGGTGTAAAGATCTTGCAGCCAGGCCATCGCTTCGAGGATTTCGGAACAAGGAAAATAGAGCTGTCGGCACTCACGTTTTCTGTCTGAGAGATCAAGTTCAATCTTGCGGCCAAAATCGCTGCGGATCTGGCGGCTACCATCCGTTGCGATAATTGCATCGTCTAGTCGGTCTGCACCTTCGAGCGCAGTAGGGATATGGATATAGTAATGACGATCTATCGGTTTACCTTTATCGGTCGTTGTTTTTACCGGACCCGAGAGCTTAAGTACCTGGGTTAGTGTTGTCAGACGTTGCTGACCGTCCAGTATTAATTTTTCAGGGGCAGGAAGACTAACTGGAGAGACATTTTCAACCGGGCGAACCTGAAAACGTACTTCGCCACCCGTTTCAAGAAGCATTACGGCACCGACAGGAAATGAACGGCCGAGGCTTACTAACAGGCTACGAACATGTTCATCATCCCATACCCATCCGCGTTGAAAATCAGGAAGCTGAATTTTCCCCTCAACAATATCCTTTAACAGATCCTTCAAAGGCAGTTTTGTACTATCAAATGTCGACATTTTATATCCTTGTTGTGCTGGGCGTAATAAATTTTTCGAGACTAATTCGTTAATGACTTTTGTATATTCTGTTTGTTTTATCGTTGCCAAATTTAAGAACGAAAAACTTCTTTTCTATGCCATTCAACATATCTCTCCTTTGGATAGTTCCCTTTCAGCATCGGCAACGCGATCTTCTTCCCTGCAAATTCCCAGAATAACCGCCCAACAATTCCACTCCCATTAACAGCCCCTGAGACTAACACCCGCATACTCTCATCAAGCCCAATTGATCCCTTATCAAACGCTTTATGATGAATTGCACACAGAGCCAGCCCGTTCGGGATCTCACACGGTCCACCAAACTGCTTCCATTTGATATGCGCGGCTTCGAGTCCAACATAGGCGTTATCGTGTCGCATATTGAACCCGCAGATCGCACATTCGTAGTTATACGCCCGTAGCACCTGCTGGCGGAACAGCGGATCGCGAACCTTACGTATCTGCTGAATATCAAAACCCATCTCACCCGCGATCTCCTCCTGAATGCTTTCAGGAAAATGCGCTTCAAGGATCTGTTGTGCCAGCGAGCCGATCAGATTTCTGTTCTTACTCAACAGTGAAAAGTGTTCTTCATCAAACCCACCGGCGATGTTATGTTCCACAAGTTCTTTAGCAGATGGTTGTTTGCTGCCAGTGGTCGAACAGAACTCAGTATTCTGAAGCTCCCAAAATCCATCCCCCTTAAGCCGCCAGAAAGGCATATTCGGGTAATGCACCTTCCTTTGCGGGCCAAAGCGTGCTAACAGGCTCAGTAGTTGCTCGTGGACTTCGATACCATAATCAAATAGTCGCGCATGCCCCTGCTGATAGCTAGCCAGGACGTACAGAAGCAACAATGGCTTATGAGGCGCGTGTTGTTCGCCTTTTCGCCAGATGGTGATGTCGGCAATTGCCCGTTCGAGAGTTTTACTGGTAGCCATCGCGTTACGGAAGAAGGTAAATAATTGCGATGATGCTCGCAAAACTCAGACCAATCAACCCGCAATCAGCAAAAACATGACGTTACAGCACATAACTATATTTACTGAATCCCCCTCACATTTTCCAAATTTACCTCGCGCCAAACCGCTGAATTTATATCCTGCACGGTATAATAGCCATCATAAATCACGCCGAACAGTAAAGGAATTATCAAGGAATAATTCGCGATTTGAAGATACTGCAACACCCACATACCTCTTGATCTCATCCCTGTAATCAGTCTCGGTCTAAACTGCAGTATGTGGTCTTTCTTTTATCGAACAAAGAGGCAATTCCGCCATGAAAAAGACCCGTTATACCGAAGAACAGATCGCTTTTGAGCTGAAACAGGCCGAAATCGGCACCCGGGTGGAAGAAGTGTGCAGAGAGATGGGTATTTCTGAAGCCACTTTTTACAACTGGAAGAAAAAATTTGGCGGGATGGGCGTGACAGGCTCGCGTCGTCGACAGCTGGAGGATGAAAATTAGAGGCTCAGTCGTCTGGCGGCAGACCTCAGTCTAGACAAGGAAGTGCTCCAGGATGTCATTCGAAAAAAGTTCTGAGGCCTGTCCAGAAAGGGGAAGCGTGCTCGATGCCTACCGCATTGGTCTGTGCCGTGGCTGTCGTCATGATGATGCAGAGCCGTACGTTATATAACTATTGTAGCTGCCGTGATGATAGGCCCCTGGCTAAGGGGATAAGAGATATTGCAGCAGCGCGAGTTCGCTACGGTTGCCAGCGCATTCATATGCTTTTACGACGGGAAGGTTGGTTAATAAATCATAAGAAAATCCACCGGATTTACTGTCTGGAAGGGCTGAATCTGCGGACAAAACGGCCTCGCCGACATGTCACTGCCAGACATCGGCGCGTCCGTCCGGAAGTTAGCGCACGCAGTAGATCAGTGCTGGAGCATGGAGTTTGTTGCTAATAATCTGTTCAGCGGCCGCCGAATCCGGGCGCTGACTATAGTCGATAATTTTAGTCGTAAATGTCTGGCGATCCATGTTGGACAGGGGTTATATGGTGAGGATGTGGTGACCGTTATGGAGCGTCTGAAGCAGATGAAGCGCCGTGTCCCTCTCAGGTTGCAGACGGACAATGGCAGCGAATTTATCTCCAAATCTCTTGACCGATGGGAGTATGAAAATAAGGTGACGATGGACTTCTCACGGCCTGGAAAGCCCACAGAGAATGCACTGGTCGAGTCATTTAACGGCAGCCTTTGTGATGAATGTCTGGTCTGAATGTGCACTGGTTCTTGTCACTGGAAGATGTTCAGAAGAAGATCGAGTGCTGGCGGCAAGAATATAACCAGCAACGGCGGCCTCATTCATCATTGAGCAACCTGACATCGAAGGAATTTATCCGAAGGCTGCAAAAAGGCCCGAATCTCTGATTTAGCCTGGCACCGATATTGGGAAGGGATCAAAATCATGTGATTTTCATTAAGAAAGCTTACCCACCTCAATGTAAAGGTAATGGGTAAGTTTACTCAATTTTATAAAAATTAAAGCTATATAACGCCAGCCTCTTTCAACTCCAACTTCACCATCAGCTTCTTGTTCACCTCTTTCCCATCCACCCCGCTATGAATCCGTCGATGGCAAGTCGGGCAGATGGCGCCCACCCACTGCGGGTGATCAGGGCCTTCGTCGGCTAAACGTTTGGTGTGGTGGGGTTCGAGGTAGGGCTCGCCGTTCCTTTTCATGAACGGTGCCGGTTGATCGCAGGCTTCACAGATGCCATTGGCGCGCTTCAGCACGTATTTTTTTACGTCTTCGCTGCGTTTGAACCAGGATTTTTTGCTGTCGCTCTGTTGGCGCTGGCCTGATTGCTTTGAGGACTGCAGAGCCTTCTTGCGTAACTGTTCGAGCGTCTCTGTCTGCGTATCGGTTTCATCGGTGTCTGCATCTTCTTCAACAGCGTGCAGTGACGAGACTTTGAACAGGTTAAAGGTAATGCCTTGGCGCATGTTATTTTCGAAATCTAAGCACTGAATGTGATCCCAAGAATCGCACTCGAACATGCCAAGATAGCGAACGCCTTTTTCATTTTTGTTGTCTTCGAACAGGAAGATATCTTTGCCGTCTTTTTTATGGTCGCGGATGGATTTATTACCCCGAATAAATTCCATAGGGCCTTTTTGGCCTTCTCCCGTATAAGAGAAGCTGCCTTCGGCTGTCCATCCATCTTTGTAGCCGTAGGTTTCGCCGCTTTCTCCGGTAAAGATAAAGATTACTGGGAATTCCCGCGGGGTCCAGATACCGCCTTGCAGCTGCCCGCCGTAGAGCTCGATAAGTGCTTTGCGTGTGTACAGCTTGCCTTCGGTTAAATAGTCAAAAGGATGTGGCGTTTCGACGATCTCAAAACCGAGGTCTTTGAGAAATTGGATGGCTTTTTCCGTGCCGCTATCGGCGTTGATTCCCTTTAACGGGTAGCCATGCTGCTCACTGTATGCTCTAGCGGCAATGCCGCGGATGTCGTACTTCTCGCCATTATAAAGAAGGGTGAATTTTTTAAATCGCTTTATTTTATGTTGTTTTAAGAATTCATCTCGGCCAAGTTTTTTATATTCTTCGATGGCTTTTAGAACAGATTCTTTTCCAGATAACGCCTCTATTACGGTTGCCAAAACCACTCCCTCACATTGCCGAGTTGGCTCTGAGCAATGTGCTTGCTGACGAGAGTAGCATGCATCAATACCCAGCAGTTAACTCATCGATTTACTGAATGCGTTAACTATGCCAGGTAGGGGAGGAAATGCCCACCCATGATGAATGTTTTTGTTGTGATATGTCAGCCAGATCTATTGGAAATTGTGGGTGGGAAGGGCGATGAGCATCGCCCTGATTGCCATTTACGTTAGCCGCAGGCTTCCATCTCCCGCAACGCCCGCCCATAAAGGTTACACAGCGCAGGAACCAGATGTGCTGTAGCGTTGAGGTAGTGATTCATTTGCTCCCAGCTTTCGGCATCCAGCTGTGGGGTCTTTTGCAGCAAATGGCCAAACAGCATCAGACCGTGGCAAAGACCTTCCGCCTGTTCGGCGGAGAGGGCGGCCAGGTCTAAGAGTTCTGAGGGATTGTAAGCGCTAAGATCGAGGTGGTTAAACAGTTGGCGATAGAGGGTGAGAGTGTTTGCAACGGATTCTGTAGTGGGAACCTTTGTCATGGGGGCATCTCCGTATGTCATTAGTTAATGACTATCACCAGAGACGCTAAACTCGGGTGGTAGCCCAGACGGGGTTAGCGTCACCGGGACATACGAACCGGCGCTTCTTGCGAAGCCCCCGCCTGAGCCACCATTATTTGGAGTGAACTAAAGCTGCTGCATTATTACATAATACAGCGGTAGTATGTCAGATTCGGAACGCTAATTCCGGCTGCGGATCTTGCCGCAGCGGAAAAACTATAGCGTTATCAGTAAAAGGAACAAATAACCTGTATGGAATTACAGGCTATTTCATGTCTAATATGGAATGAGTATCGCAGTTAATGAGTTGTACAATTTAACTATTGATTCTATGAATGCTCATCTTCTTTATATTCTCTTATTCTGAATGTCTTTATTTGAATTGTTATTTCAAGGGGGTTAATCAATAAATTCACAAGGTGAATTTGTCATGAGGTTTTTTCATTATTTTATAAATAAGTAAATATAATCTAGACTGGCTGAGAAGTAGTCGCTAAGATTTCGATTTAAAATGGTCATAGGGAATTTGGCTCATGCTTACGAAAGAACAGAAAGGCCAACAAGTGAAAGAGGGAACATTACGGCTTATGACGTTGGGTGAAATAGCCATGGCTCGACGTGTTTTCGGTAAGTCGATCGTCTACAACCGTGTATGGATTCATTGCGATAGTTACTTACCCTTTGGTTTACAAGGTAAGCATGTTGGTATGTCGCCCAACGGCGAGATATATTTCCGAGAGGAGGAATACCTGGCTGATTTCTCTAAGGTAAATAATTACGCAAAACAACATTTCTTTATTCATGAGCTTGCCCATGTTTGGCAGCATCAGCATGGGCAGTGGGTCCGCCTCAGAGGTGCCTTTAGTTGGGCAGCTAATTACACTTATAGGTTGGACGCTAATAAGACGCTCACAAAGTACTCTTTGGAACAACAAGCTTGTATCGTTGCCGATTATTGGTTGTTAATACAATATGGCTATGATGCTTGGGCATATGGTATTGGGCGTTTTGTGAATTACACGGGTCCCCAAAACAATAGAATTCGTCTACAGTACGAGCAGGTTTTAGCCGAGTTTTTACGTCAGAGGTAATCATGAAACGGATCTTCCCCCTCGCATTCCCCTTCCTGCTCGCCGGCTGTCCGTCGATAGGCGATCGTATCCCCGTAGACTATCCCGCTACCGCCGGCCTGCGTGAGGGCAAAGTATGCATCACCGCTCACCCACAGGGGGACGAAAAGCTCGCTGGCATCTCGATCTACCGATTGGATGAGGCGCAGAGCCGCACATTCAAATTCTTCGAGCCGCTGCGGGATATTGCCCCCAATCAGTGCGTTCCTGATGAGGGCTATGTATTTACGCCGGGGCAGCAATACCATTTCTCCGCGAAGTTGGTCTCCATCAAGAAACAGCAGGCGGGCGAGTTTCCCTCTGCGCGTGAATTCGTCGCCGAATTCGTTGTGCAGCAGGAAGGCAATCAACTTAGGTTGGAAGCCCTCCGCACCCCACGCTAACCCCACCGCCCCAAACCTACCCCAAATCCCCCCCGTTGCTGGCAATCACTTTCTTATACCACCAGAACGATTTCTTGCGGGTGCGGGCGAGGGTGCCGTTGCCCTGGTCGTCGCGGTCGACGTAGACAAAGCCGTAGCGCTTGCTCATTTCGCCGGTCGAGGCGGCCACCAGGTCGATGCAGCCCCAGGTGGTGTAACCCAGCACCGGCACGCCGTCGGCGATGGCGTTGGCCATGGCGCGGATGTGTTCGCGCAGGTAGCTGATGCGGTAGTCGTCTTCTATCTCGCCTGCTGCATTGAACTCGTCGTGCGCGCCCAGGCCGTTTTCCACCAGGAAAAGCGGCTTTTGGTAGCGGTCGTACATCATGTTCATGGTGATGCGCAGCCCCAGCGGATCGATGCCCCAGCCCCAGTCGCTGCGCGGCACGTGCGGGTTCGCCAGCGATTTCACCACGTTGGCGGCGCTGCTGTTGTTGTCGTTCATGTCGGCGGAGGCGCAGCGCGAGGCGTAGTAGCTGAAGGAGACGAAGTCGACGGTGTGCTTCAGGATGTCGGCGTCTTCCGGTTCCATGACGATGCTGACGTCTTTCTCACGGAATACGCGGGCGGCGTAGGAGGGGTAAGCGCCGCGCGCCTGCACGTCGATAAAGAACAGGTTCTCGCGGTCTTTCTCCAGCGCGGCCCACACGTCTTCCGGCTTGCTGGACCACGGGTAGAAGTTGCCGCCGGCCAGCATGCAGCCCACCTGGTTGGCGGGGTTCACTTCGTGGGCGATGCGCGTCGCCAGCGCGCTGGCCACCAGTTCGTGGTGCGCGGCCTGGTATTTCACCTGTTCGGGGTTTTCGTCCGCTTCAAACACCAGCCCCGCGCCGGAGAACGGGCTGTGCAGCAGGATGTTGATCTCGTTGAAGGTGAGCCAGTATTTCACCAGCCCGTCGAAGGCTTCGAAGCAGGTGCGGGCGTAGCGGGTGAAGAACTCCACCATCCTGCGGCTGCGCCAGGAGCCGTATTCGGTCACCAGGTGCATCGGCACGTCGAAATGGCACAGGGTCACCAGCGGCTCGATGCCGTATTGGCGGCACTCTTCGAACAGGCTGCGGTAGAAGGCAATGCCCTCGGGGTTGGGCGTCAGCTCGTCGCCGTTGGGGTAGATGCGGCTCCAGGCGATGGAGGTGCGGAACACGGTAAAGCCCATCTCCGCCATCAGCGCGATGTCGTCGCGGTAGCGGTGGTAGAAATCGATGGCGTCGTGGCTGGGATAGAACTCGTCGTCGCGCAGGCTAAAGCGCTTCTCCAGCCCGAGTTTGACCGCCATGCGGTTGGCGCCGTGCGGGATCATATCGACGGTGGTCAGCCCTTTGCCGCCCTCGTGATAGCCGCCTTCCGCCTGGTTGGCGGCTAAAGCGCCGCCCCATAAAAATCCTTTAGGGAATGTTGAGTCAGACATGCAATCCTCTGGTGTCTCAATGCGTTGCGCCGGCGGCGTTCGCCGCCGGTGCGGTTTGGCCGGGCGCGGCGGCGTTTTCCGGCAGATCCTCGAAGCCCAGCATCAGCGTGAGCGCGAACGACAGCACCACCGAGAGCGCCATCACCGCCACCACCCACACGATGCTCATCGGGTTGGCCGGATCGAAGAACTGCACGCTGGTGAACAGCCCGGGCGAGGCCATCGAATGGCTGGCCAACCCGCCGATGCCGGCGACCGCGCCGCAGACGAAGCCGCTGATCAGGCTGGCGACCAGTGGCCGCTTCAGGCGCACCGCCACGCCGTACAGCGCCGGTTCGGAAATCCCCGCCACGATGGCGGAGGCCGCGGCGGCCAGCGCGGTCTGGCGCAGTTCGCGGTTCTTGGTTTTCAGCGCCACCGCCAGCGAAGCGCCGCCCAGCGACAGGTTGGCGCCGATCTCCGAAGGCATCACCATGCCCTCTTTGCCGGTCTCGGCGATGGTCTGGATGATGGTCGGGGTGAATACCCGGTGCATGCCGGTGATCACCAGCAGCGGCCAAATCGCCCCCATAATGGCCACGGAGAGCCAGCCCAGGTAGCCGTGCACGGTGTAGACCAGCGCAGAGATGCCGCTGCCGATCCAGATGCCGAGCGGCCCGATAAGCAGAATGGCGATCGGCGCGGCGATCAGCACGATCAGCATCGGCTTGAGGAAGTTCTTGGTCACCGCCGGGGTGATGCGATCCACTCCGCGTTCGATGTGCGACAGGATCCAGGTCATCACCAGCGCCGGGATCACCGTGTAGGTGTATTTCACCGCCGTCACCGGGATGAAGGCGAATTCCACCGCCTGGCCCTGCGCCGCCTTGGCCATCAGATCGATAAAGTTGGGATGCACCAGCACCCCGGCGATAGCGATCGCCAATGACATGTTGGTTTTGAACTTCAGCGCCGCCGAGGCGGCGACCATCACCGGCAGGAAGAAGAACGCGCCGTCGCCGATCACGTTGAGGATGACGAGGGTCGAGGAGCCTTTCTCGAATACCCCGGCCATATCCAGGATCATCGCCAGCAGCTTCACCATCGAGCCGCCGATGATGGCGGGGATCAGTGGCGACATGGTGCCCACCAGCGCGTCGAGAATGCCGGCGCCGATGCCCTTCAGGGTAAGCTGGCGTTTCACCGGGGCGGCGGGGGATGCTGCGCCCGGCATGCCGAGCGCCAGCACCGCCTGATAGGCCTTGGCCACCTCGTTGCCGATGATCACCTGGCACTGTTCACCGCTGTGCACCACGCCCAGCACGCCGTCGATGGCCTTCAGCGCCGGTGTGTCGATCCGCGTTTTGTCTTTCACCACGAATCTCAGGCGGGTCATGCAGTGGGTCACGGCCTCGATATTGCCCGCGCCGCCCAGGGCGGCCACGATGGCGTGCGAGATTTCTGCGTAGTTCTTCGGCATGGCGTGTCGTCTCTCAGATAGCAATTCGGATAGCCTAAAGGCGAATATTTACTGCCTGGGCGATCCGTCGTTCCATCCGTATGAAACGCCCATAAGAAACCGGTTTCACAAAATCATGTATTGGTGTTTTGTGGTTGGCAAGAACTATGGTTTTTGGCGTTGCGTTTTCGTGATCTGGATCGTCAGGGATAAGTGCGCACCGATGTGCAGGGGCGTGAAAACGTTCCAAACGCCGGGCGTCTTGGGTAGACTGCGCTGAACCCATGGATTTTGGCGGCGCACAGATGGCAACGATACTCGAGGTGGCGAAAAAGGCCGGCGTTTCAAAGGCGACGGTGTCGCGCGTTTTGTCCGGCAGCGGCTATGTCAGCGAGGAGAAACGCGCATTGGTGGATAAAGCCATCGCGGAAACCGGCTATCGGCCCAACCTGCTGGCGCGTAGCCTGGCGACCAACACCACCCAAACCCTCGGCCTGGTGGTCACCAACACCCTCTACAGCGGCAACTATTTCAGCGAACTGATGGCGCAGTCGGCGCGCATCATGGAGGCGAACGGCCGCCAACTGATCCTGGCGGACGGCAAGCACACTGCCGAAGAGGAGCGGGCCGCCATTCAGTTTTTGCTGGATCTGCGCTGCGATGGGGTGATCATCTATCCGCGTTTTCTGTCGATCGCGGAAATGGACGAGATCGTCTCCCAACACCGCCAGCCGATTCTGGTGATCAACCGGCGGCTGCGGCGGAACGACAGCTACTGCATCTTCAGCGATCAGCACGCCGCCGGCGCGGCGGCGGTGGCGCACCTGATCGCGCGCGGCCATCGCGATATCGCCTTTATCACCGGCTCGCTCGATTCTCCCACCGGGCTGGAGCGGCTTTCCGGCTATAAATCCGCGCTGGCGCAGCAGGGCATCGCGGTTAATGAGGCGTTGATCGTCGAGGGGAAATGGCACGCGCAAAGCGGCGTGGCGGCGGTCGATGCGCTGCTGGCCGGCGGGCAACCGTTCAGCGCCATCGTCGCCGGCAACGACGAAATGGCCATCGGCGCGATGAAGCGGCTGGCGGAGCGCGGCGTGGCGGTGCCGGAGGCGGTATCGGTCATCGGCTTCGACGACATCCCGCTGGCGCCCTATACCGTGCCGTCGTTGTCGAGCATGAAGATGCCGGTCACCGAGATGATCCAGGAGACCATCAACCGCCTGCTGTCGATGCTGGACGGCGGCGAGCTGAGCAAGCGCCCCAGCTTCCCGGCCAGCCTGATCGAGCGCGAGTCGGTGGCGGCGGGGCCGTACGAGCGAAGTTGAACTCGGCAATGCGTCCATGTGGTTTGTGAAGGCGTAGGTTGGCCGTACAAGCCGTTATCACCCGGCGCAGCGCCGTCACCCCATAGCTATGACTTTTCGCGGCGGCGCGTCAGTCGCTCCCCTTACCACCCTGAGTAATAATCTGAAAGAGCGCCCCAAGACTGCTCTTTCGGGCCGCTATACGTTATGTTATCCCCCGAAAGTTTGGCCGTTCCCACCCACTTTTAGCGATTGAAAGCATCACGCTGTCTTCTGCGACGGCATGGCTTCCTGCGTTGCGTCGGTGAACGGTTTCAGTGGCAAACCTTGCGGCCCTGCGGATGAACGGCCTGAGCGTGTCGCCGTCCGGCGGCAATACCCGAGCGACCACCAGAGATTGGCGTCTGTGAGCCAAGGGCGGTAGCGTAGCCATCCGGCGTTTCCGGCGGCGATACCCGAACACGACGGTTGCGTGCCGACCTAAAACCAACAGAGCTGCGATGCAGCTCTGTTGGTTTTAGGGGCTTGCTGGTGGCGGCGTCTGGGGATGTTTTTAATTGATTGCCGGCAGGGTGTTGCCAGGGAACAGGCCTTTAGCCGTTTATGCGCATGTAAAACAATGTGGCGATGAAATGACCACGGCGTATTTTAGAGGATTCTATGAAAATTATCGTTACCGGCGGCGCCGGGTTTATTGGCTCGGCCGTTGCCCGCCATATTATCAATGATACCGCTGATCACATTTTGGTGCTGGATAGCCTGACCTATGCCGGCAACCTCGAATCCCTGGCGCCGATCGCCGATAGCGATCGTTACTCCTTCGAGCAGGTCGATATCTGCGACCGTCAGGCGTTGGATCGCGTATTTGCCGCCTTCCAGCCTGATGCGGTGATGCACCTGGCCGCCGAAAGCCACGTCGATCGTTCTATTGACGGCCCGGCCGCCTTTATCGAAACCAACATCGTCGGCACTTACACCTTACTGGAGGCAGCCCGCCAGTATTGGCACGCCCTGGACGCCGAGCGCAAGCAGGCCTTCCGCTTCCATCACATCTCCACCGACGAAGTGTATGGCGATCTGCACGGCACCGACGATCTGTTTACCGAAACCACGCCGTATGCGCCAAGCAGCCCGTATTCCGCCTCCAAAGCCGCCAGCGATCACCTGGTGCGCGCCTGGTTGCGTACCTATGGTTTACCGACCGTCGTCACCAACTGTTCGAACAACTACGGCCCTTACCATTTCCCGGAAAAGCTGATCCCGTTGACGATCCTGAACGCGTTGGAAGGCAAGCCGCTGCCGGTATACGGCAACGGCGCCCAGGTGCGCGACTGGCTGTACGTCGAGGACCACGCGCGAGCGCTGTATAAGGTGGTCACAGAAGGCGAGGTGGGCGAAACCTATAACATCGGCGGCCACAACGAACGCAAAAATATCGAAGTGGTGCAAACCATTTGCGCGCTGTTGGATGAGTTGGTGCCGAATAAACCAGGCGACATCGCGCATTATGCGGATCTCATCACCTTTGTCACCGATCGCCCTGGGCACGATATGCGCTATGCGATCGACGCCGCCAAAATCGATGCGGAGTTGGGGTGGAAGCCGCAAGAGACCTTTGAAAGCGGCATTCGCAAAACCGTGGAATGGTATCTGGCGAACGAGACCTGGTGGCGCCGGGTGAAAGACGGTTCCTATGCCGGCGAACGTCTGGGTTTGACCCGTTAATCGATTTTTAAGGAAGAAGCATGAAAGGCATTGTTTTAGCGGGCGGTTCCGGCACGCGTCTCTACCCCATCACGCGCGGCGTTTCCAAGCAGCTGTTGCCGATTTACGATAAGCCGATGGTTTATTATCCGATCTCCGTGCTGATGCTGGCCGGGATCCGGGATATTCTGATCATCTCCACCCCGGAAGATATGCCCTCCTTCAAGCGCTTGCTGGGCGACGGCAGCCGTTTCGGCATCAATCTGAGTTATGAAATCCAGCCGAGTCCGGACGGCCTGGCGCAGGCCTTCCTCATTGGCGAAGCGTTCATCGGCGGCGACAGCTGCGCACTGGTGCTCGGCGACAACATTCACTTCGGCCAGGGCTTCGGCAACAAGCTGGAGTCGGTGGTGAAGCGCAGCGAAGGGGCAACCGTCTTCGGCTATCAGGTGATGGATCCTGAACGTTTCGGCGTGGTGGAGTTCGACGATAACTTCCGCGCGTTGTCGCTGGAAGAAAAACCGGCCGTGCCGAAATCCAACTGGGCGGTCACCGGGCTTTATTTCTATGACCATCACGTGGTCGAGATGGCCAAGCAGGTGAAACCGTCGGCGCGCGGCGAGCTGGAAATCACCACTCTCAACCAGATGTATCTGGAGCGCGGTACGCTGAACGTCGAGTTGCTGGGGCGCGGTTTTGCCTGGCTGGATACCGGCACGCATGACAGTCTGATCGAAGCCTCACAGTTTATACACACTATCGAGAAGCGTCAGGGTTTCAAGGTCGCTTGTCTGGAAGAGATCGCCTACCGAAAAGGCTGGTTGACGCGCGAGCAGCTCGCCGCAGAAGCCAAGCTGCTTGGCAAAACGCTGTATGGTCAGTATCTGTCGCAGCTGATCGCGGAAAAGTAACTTCGGTGCGGCCTGCCGCGCTTCGAATATCCGGAGCGCGGCGAGGCGCTGGACGAACCTGCATATAGAGCGGATATGAGCACTGTACATATTTGTCCTCTGGATAAATTCATCCCTTCATTCATTGAATTTGTGAATGAGAAATTCGATCCCGATGAGCACACCTTTTGGGTTTACGGCGATAAGGCGCGTTTCGCTTTGCCGCAGGCGGATAACGTTCATTATCTCGGGGCGGATCTGTTCGGCAACGTCAAGCCGACCCTGAAGTTGATGAAGGCCATTCAACGCCACGACCGGGTGATTCTGCACAGCTTCCACGGCATCAAGATGGCGCTGCTGCTGCTGTTGACCCCCTGGGTATTAAAGAAATGCTATTGGTTCATGTGGGGCGGCGATCTCTACCAATACCAAATCGGCAAGCGCAACTTCAAATGGCGCCTGACGGAGCTGCTCCGCCGCCCGGCCATCAAGCGTATGGGCAACTTTGTCACTTACATCAAGGGCGATTACGAGCTGGCTAAAAAGTGGTACGGCTGCGCCGGCCGGTGGCATGAGTGCCTGCTGTATACCAGTAACGTATACAAGAAAAACGTCATCGGCGAACGTGCGGCGGACGCGGACGATAAAACCACCATTTTGCTGGGTAATTCCGCCGATCCGACCAATAATCATTTTGCCGCGTTCGACGTTTTGGAAACCTACAAAAACGAGAATATCGAACTGGTCGTGCCGCTCTCCTACGGCAATAAACGCTATGCGGCAGAAGTGGTGGCCGAAGGCACGCGGCGCTTTGGCGAGAAGTTTGTCCCCTTGACCGACTTTATGCCTTTCCAGCACTACCTGGCGCTGCTGGGGAAAGTGGATATCGCGGTGTTCAATCACCATCGCCAGCAGGCGATGGGCAACACCATTTCCCTGCTGGGGTTGAAAAAAACGGTGTTCTTGAATCCGGGCACCACGCAGTGGGATTTCTTTCAGGAAAAGGGTATCCAGGTATTGGATCTTCAAACGTTTTCGCTACGCAGCTTGAGCGCGGCGGAAAAGCATGACAACGAGCAAAAAATCGAAGCCTATTTCTCCGCTGAGAACCTGACCGCGCAGTTAAAGGCCGTCTTTACTTCCTGATGCCGCACGGCTCACCGCCTCGGCATGCATTCAGAATCGACAACAAGGGATAACATGATACCGTTCAACAAACCACCGGTAACCGGCAACGAAATTCAATATATCAATGCGGCGTTGGAGAATGGGAAACTGTCGGGCGACGGCCCGTTCGGCAAACAGTGCCAGCAATGGTTTGAAAACAAGCTGGGGTGCAAACACGCGCTGTTGACTCCGTCTTGCACCGCCGCGCTGGAGATCGCCGCGCTGCTGGTCGATATCCAGCCGGGCGACGAAGTTATCATGCCAAGCTATACCTTCGTCAGCACCGCCAACGCCTTCGTGCTGCGCGGCGCAAAAATCAAATTCGTCGATATCCATCCTGAAACCATGAATATGGATGCAGCGCTGGTGACGGCGGCGATTACCGATAAGACCAAAGCCATCGTGCCCGTGCATTACGCCGGCGTCTCCTGCGATATGGATGCGATCATGCGCCTGGCCGACCAACATAACCTGCTGGTGGTCGAAGACGCCGCGCAGGGCGTCATGAGCAAATACAAAGGCGACTTCGTCGGCGTTAAAGGCCATCTGGCGGCTTTCAGCTTCCATGAAACCAAAAACTACACCAGCGGCGGTGAAGGCGGCGCATTGGTGATCAATGACGAACGCTTTATCAAACGCGCCGAAATTCTGCGTGAGAAGGGCACCGATCGCAGTCAGTTCCTGCGCGGTCAGGTGGACAAATATACCTGGGTCGATTTCGGCAGCAGCTTCCTGCCGGGTGAACTGCAGTCGGCTTGCCTGTGGGGGCAGTTGGAGCTGGCCGATGAGATCAACGATAACCGCCTGGCGACCTGGCACAAATACTATGCGAGCTTCGCGCCGCTGGCGGAGAAAGGGCTGCTGACGTTGCCGACCATCCCGGCGGACTGTGAACACAATGCGCATATGTTCTATGTGAAGCTGAAGGATATCGAGCAAAGAACGCAGTTCATCGCTCACCTGAAAGCCTGTGGCGTGATGGCGGTATTCCATTATATTCCGCTGCACTCGGCGCCAGCGGGCAAGGTCTTCGGCACCTTCATCGGCGAAGACAACTACACCACCCGCGAAAGCGAGAGACTGGTTCGTTTGCCGCTGTACTACAACATGAGCGATGCCGATCTGAATAAAGTCATTGAAAGCGTAGTGAGGTTTTTTGAGTGAACGCCCGCAAGATCCTGGCGTTCGCCATCGGGCCCATCGGTAATGCCGCGCTGGGGTTGTTGACCCTGCCGGTGATTACCTGGCTGTTCTCGGCGGACGACGTAGGTCGAATCAGCATGCTGAACGTGGCCGTGTCGTTTTGCGTGCTGTTTTTCAGTTTGGGGCTCGATCAGGCTTACGTTCGGGAATACCACGGCGAATCCGACCGCGGGCAGTTGTTGAAGAACGTCGCTTTCCCCGGCTTGCTGATGATCGTCATCATCAGCGCGGTGTTCCTGTTGTTCCCCGGCAGTTTGTCCGCGTTGCTGTTCGAACAGAAAGACACGGCGATAAGCTGGCTTGTCATGCTGATTCTGCTGGCCTCGTTCATCAACCGTTTCTTGTCCCTGATTCTCAGGATGCAGGAGAAGGGGATGGCGTTTTCACTCAGCCAACTGATGCCCAAGCTGATGACGCTGATCGTCATCGGCCTGTGCTATGTCCTGTATACCCAGCATACGCTGATGCAGCTGGTGGTGGCGAACGCCGTCGGTTTTATCGCGGTGTCGCTGATGCTGATGTGGTCTTCTCGGGCGGATTGGCTCGCCGCGCTGCGCAGTTCGCTGGACGCCGGCAAGCTGAAAGCGATGCTCAAGTTCGGCTATCCGCTGATTTTGGGCGGGCTGGCGTTTTGGGGGCTAACCACCATCGATCGGATGTTCGTGCGAGCCTATTCCGGCTTTGAACAGCTGGCGATATTCTCGGTGGCGGTCAGCTTCGCCGGCGTGGCGAGTATCCTGCAAAGCGTGTTTTCCACCGTTTGGGCGCCGATGGTGTACAAGCTGGCGGAGTCCAACGAGGGCGGCGAGCTGCAGATGATCAACAAGGTCACGCAGTGCATGCAGATCGCCGTGGTCTGCCTGTTCAGCTTGGGCGGGCTCTTTTCCTGGTTGGTTGACTTTGTCTTGCCCGCTAACTACGTGAATGTGAAATACATTCTGGTTGCGAGCCTGGGCTTCCCTTTGTTGTTCACGCTGTCGGAAACGACGGCGGTCGGCATCGGCCTGAGCAGAAAGACCGGTTACACCATGCTGGCTTCCTTGATCGCGTTGATTATCAACGTGGCGGCCAACGCATTGCTGGTGCCTCGTTTCGGCGCCGGTGGCGCGGCGGTCAGCACCTGTTTGGCCTTCTGGGCATTCCTGATCCTGAGAACGGAGTTCTCGATTATCAGCTGGAAGGCCATGCCGCGTTTTGAAATGTATTTCTTCACTTTCCTGTGTCTGGCGGGGGCGTCGGTTTCCGCGCTGGCGGGTGAAAAAATGAAATACGAGCTGTTTGTCTATTGGGGCGTCCTGCTGGCCGTGGTGCTGGTGAGGAACCTGCGGTTCCTTAAATCGTTCGCCAAAAGATAACGTTTTCGGTCAGGCAACCCGTCGCGGGTTGCCGCCGTTTTCCCCATTTCTTTTTCTCATCATGACAGCGCGATCTCGCTGACGTCTCCTCTTGCTCAACGCAGCCGCTCCCGAATCTCCTCCTCCGGCAGATCCACACCAATAAATACCAAGGTGCTCTTGCGCTCTTCCTCAGGCAGCCACTCCCGATCCCAGTCGGCGTTATACAGCCGCTGCACGCCCTGGAATAGCAGGCGGCGCGGTTCGTCTTCGATAGACAGAATGCCTTTGTAGCGCAGCAGGTTATCGGCGTATTCCAGCAGCAGGCCTTCCATTACTTCGGAGATTTGCATCAGCGGCAGCGGGCGCTCCAGCGTCACTACGATCGAGCGGATGTCGCTCTGCGGCTGTGGGATGCGGCGGAACAGCGGGGCGGGCGGCGTCAGGTTGAGCTTGTCGTTCAGCGTAAAGCCTTCGATGTCGAACAGCACGCTCAGATCGATGTCGCCGTGCGTCACCTGGTAGACCGGCGCGCGGGCGTTCATCCGCTGCAGTCGCTGGATCAGCGCCTCGCAGTCCGGCGCCACATCGGTTTTGGTCAGCAGAAGGCGGTCGGCGTAGCCCACCTGCGCCTGGGCGATGCTGAACTGGCTCAGCTGCTGCTCGGCGTGTGCCGCGTCCACCAGGGTGATGATGCCGTCCAGCAGGAAGCGCTCGCACAGGATCTCGTGCGAGAAAAAGGTCTGGGTAATCGGGCCGGGATCGGCCATGCCGGTGCATTCGATGATCAGCCGATCGAACGCCAGCTGGCCGCTGTCGACGCCGTCCAGCAGATCCAGCAGCGCGTCTGCCAGTTCGTTGGACTTGCTGCAGCAGATGCAGCCGTTGCTCAACGTGGTGATGCGACTGGCGCGATCGCCGATCAGCGCGTCGTCGATCGGCACTTCGCCGAACTCGTTCTCGATGACCACGATTTTATAGCCGTGTTCGGCGTTCAGGATGTGGCGCAGCAGGGTGGTTTTGCCGGCGCCCAAAAAGCCGGTCAGGATGGTGACTGCAATGGGTTTCATACGGGTCCTTGTGACTGCGGGTTAACAGCAGCGCATGCCGCCTTTGCCGTCGCCGCCGTAGCGCGCTTGCTGGCGCTCGCGGAAAAATTCTTTATAGGTCATCACCGGCTTGTCCGGGTGGTTGTCTTTCATGTGCTGGACGTAGGTATCGTAGTCAGGCACGCCCACCAACATGCGCGCCGCCTGCCCGAGGTACTTCCCCGCCTGGCCGAGATTTCCGAACATAAGCCTTCTCCAACTTTACCCTGCATCACTACAGCGCTTGCTTAAGCCTGATATTAGGGGAAGCCGGGGGATGGGGTTCCCGCAGGGATGCCCCACCTCCGGGTCGCCCCGGGTATCTCGATTGCATCGCGCCGCACGCCTGGCATCTTGCGATGCACAGGCCGTGCGGCTTTGGGTACTACTTAACGTTTATTATGCAGGGTATCCGTTAAATCACATCAATGCTGGGTCGAAACTTTGACCTCCCCCTCAGTTACGCCGTCGGCGGGCGCGGCCTGCGGCACCGGCACGTAAGGCGTTTCCTGGTCGGTGCGTTTCGGGTTCTTGTGCGCCGCCATCGCGGTTTTCACCCCGTAGAAGATGATGCTGTACACCACCAGCAGGAACAGAATGCTCAGCCCGGCGTTGGTGTAGTTGTTCACCACGATGTGGTTCATGTTGGCGATCTGCTGGGCGCTCAGCTCGGCGCCGCCTTCGGCGATTTTGCGTTTGTATTCGCCGGCCAGGAAGAAGAAGCCTTCCAGCTGCGGGTTGTCGCTGAACAGCTTCAGGCCCAGCGCGTAGGTGGTGCAGATCAGCAGCCACACCGCCGGCAGCACGGTCACCCAGATATATTGGGTGCGCTTCATCTTAATCAGCACCACGGTGCCCAGCACCAGCGCCACGGCGGCCAGCATCTGGTTGGAGATGCCGAACAGCGGCCACAGGCTCTTCACGCCGCCGAGCGGATCCACCACGCCCTGATACAGCAGATAACCCCACAGCCCGACGCAGCCGGCGGTGCCGATGATGCCGGCCACCAGCGAGTCGGTTTTCTTCAGGAATGGCACGAAGTTGCCGAGCAGATCCTGCAGCATAAAGCGGCCGGAGCGGGTGCCGGCGTCCAGCGCGGTCAGGATGAACAGCGCCTCGAACAGAATGCCGAAGTGGTACCAGAAGCCCATATTGGCGCCCGGAATGATCTGGTGGAACACGTGGGCAATGCCCACCGCCAGCGTTGGCGCGCCGCCGGCGCGGTTCAGCACCGAAGGTTCGCCGATGTCGGTGGCGGTCTGCAGGATCTGTTCCGGGCTGATGACGAAGCCCCAGGAGCTGACCGCCGCCGCCGCGTGCACGGTCACGTCCTTCAGCGAAGCCATGATCATCGGCGCGTCTTCGGTACCCAGGCGGTGCAGATCCGGCATGGTGATGCCCAGCGCCGCCGGCGGGGTGTTCATGGCGAAGTACAGGCCCGGCTCGATGATGGAAGCCGCCACCAGCGCCATGATGGCGACGAAGGACTCCATCAGCATAGCGCCGTAGCCGATAAAGCGCGCGTCGGTCTCATTGGCCAGCAGCTTCGGCGTGGTGCCGGAAGCGATCAGCGCATGGAAGCCGGAGACCGCGCCGCAGGCGATGGTGATGAACAGGAACGGGAACAGGGTGCCTTTCCATACCGGGCCGGTGCCGTCGACGAACTGGGTCACCGCCGGCATTTTCAGCTCAGGGTTGAGGATCACGATGCCGATCGCCAGCCCGACGATCACGCCGATTTTCAGGAAGGTGGCCAGGTAGTCGCGCGGCGCCAGGATCAGCCATACCGGCAGCAGGGCGGAGACAAAGGCGTAGCCGATCAGCGTGAAGGTGATGGTGGTGTCTTTAAAGGTCAGCGCCGGGCCCCAGTACGGGTCGTGCGCCACCACGCCGCCGAACCAGATGGCGGCCACCAGCAGCACGATGCCGATGATTGACACTTCACCCACGCGGCCGGGGCGCAGGTAACGCATGTAGATGCCCATAAACAGCGCGATCGGCACGGTGGAGCAGACGGTGAACACCCCCCACGGGCTTTCCGCCAGCGCTTTCACCACGATCAGCGCCAGCACCGCCAGGATGATGATCATGATCAGGAAGCAGCCGAACAGCGCGATGGTGCCCGGTATCGGCCCCATCTCTTTTTTGATGATCTCACCGAGCGAGGCGCCGTTGCGGCGTGAGGAGATGAACAGCACCATAAAGTCCTGCACTGCCCCCGCCAGCACCACGCCGCCCAGCAGCCACAGCGTGCCGGGCAGGTAGCCGACCTGCGCGGCCAGCACCGGCCCCACCAGTGGCCCAGCGCCGGCGATGGCGGCGAAGTGGTGGCCGAACAGCACGTTCTTGTTGGTCGGCACGTAGTTCAGGCCGTCGTTGTTGACCACCGCCGGGGTGGCGCGGCCGGCGTCCAGCTTCATCACCTTGGTGGCGATGTACAGGCTGTAGTAGCGGTAGGCCACCAGATACACCGCCACCGACGCGACGACGATCCACAGCGCGCTGATGTGTTCGCCGCGGCGCAGCGCCACCACGCCGAGGCAGGCTGCGCCGAGTATCCCCAGCAGCATCCACGGAATGTGCTTTAAAATCCCCTCTCGTTTCATGAGGTATCCTTAATTCCAGTCTGCAAAATATGAATGAACTCATCCGCTTGTAAGAGATGTCAGAGTGGCGCGGTGAGCCGTAGCGTCTTTCCCGAGGTAAGGCGGGTTTAGGAACAGCTCATCATCGCTGGGGGTAAGGGGGGAAGACAGGCGTATTTCGCTCAGCGGTCAGATTCGCCGGGTGAACGGTTGGATTGGCGGGGTGAGCGGTTGGCGGCCTGAATCAGAGAGTCGGCCGCCGGCGGGCGGCGGCCTGTCTCCTCAGGCCGTCTGCATGGCCTGCAGCAGGTGGATAAACGCGACGCTGAGCGGCGGCGTGGCCGGTTCATGGCGGGTAAAGACGTAAAAGCGCGCGCTGATGTCGATCTCTTGCGTCGGGATTTTCTGCAGGTGCAGCTGCGGGGCGTAGTGCGCGACCACCCGATCGCTCAGCAGCGCGATATAGCCCTGCTGCCTGACCAGGCACCAGGTTGCCAGAAAGGAGTCGGTCTCGACGATCTGGCCGTGCGGCGTGTAGCGTTCGGCGATCTCGCGGATGGCGGCATGCCCCACCGAGCAGGAGCGCGGCACCACCCATTTGGCCTCGGCCGGCGGCTGCCCGGCCGCGCTAAGGTCGCCTCCCTGATAGAGCGAGAAGCGCTCGCTCTTCAGCGCCTGCATCGCCAGATCGGCGCCGCCCGCCGCGCCGTTCAGGCTGCTGACCGCCAAATCCAGCTCGCAGTTTCGCAGCCGGGCCAGCAGGCCTTCCGGGCCGTCTTCCACCACCGTCACCCGGGTATGCGGGTAGCGGCGGTTGAAGCCTTCGAGCACCTGAGGCAGATAGCACAGCAGCGGATCGACGCTCATCCCCACCCGCAGGCGCTTCTCGCCGTCAGCGCTCAGGCCGCGCAGCTCGTCAAACGCGTTGAGCAACTGGTTGGTGGCGGCGTCTATCCGCCGGTAAAACAGTTCGCCGACCGCCGTCAGGCGCACGCCGCGGTTGCTGCGCTCCAGCAGCCGCGCGCCGACGGTCATTTCCAGCTCTTTCAGCACCCGGCTGAGCGTCGGTTGCGAGATGGCCAGCTTTTTCGCGGCCTCGTGCAAGCTTCCACAGTGGACAATGTCTTTGAACATCGTCAGATGCGCCAGCTTTGGCATGGTTTTCATGGTTGATCTCCCTGGAAGTGAAAGGCATCAGCCGGAGCCGGCGATGCGGCTGTAATAGGCCTGTTTCATCATGCTGTCGTTCAGCAATTTATTGATGGTCTGGTCGAGCACCGGTGTGGTGACGGAAGCCGGCATCAAGGTGGCGGTGATCTCCACGTCGTCGTCGCCGAAGGGTTCGATATCCAGATGCGAGATAAAGCAGTTTTCCCCTTGCAGCACCTGTTTGAATTTGGCCAGCGCTTCACGCTGTTCATGCTCGAAGGCAATGACGCAAATCTGGTAGGTGGATTCGCCGTTAACGTCATTGAAGGGCTGTTTGTTGACCATATTGACCAGCGGGCGCAACAGGGTGTTGGCGGCGAGCACGAACAGCGTGGCGGCCAGCGCGTCGCCGTACAGGCCGCAGCCGGCGCAGGCGCCGACCGCTGCGGAGCCCCAGAGCGTGGCGGCGGTGTTCAGGCCGCGGATGTTCATCCCTTCCTTCATGATGGCCCCGGCACCGAGAAAGCCGACGCCGGAGACCACGTAGGAGATGACGCGCACCGCGCCGCCGCTGCCGTCGATGGTCATGGCCAGATGGACGAAGATCGCCGCGCTGGTGGCCACCAGCGTGTTGGTGCGCAGCCCGGCGGTGCGCTGGCGGAACTGTCTTTCGTAGCCGATGGCGGCGCCCAGGACGGACGCGGTCAGCAGCGTCAGCAGCGTATGAATGAAATGCATGATAATAACTCGATGTATTATCCGCTTATCATGAGCCACCCGTGGTGGGGTAACTCTTGATAAACAGGTAGTTAAGTTGGCGGGATTCCGTCCCGCCAGTCCAGGGCGGCGCTCAGTGCGCGGCGGCGATCTGCCGGCTGAGCGCCTCGCTGATTTTGTCCGTCAGCGGCTGCATCCCCTCGCGGGTGCGCGCCTCGCGGCGCTGCGTGATGTGATAGCAGCCGTCGAGGGTGCCGGCGCCCAGCAGGAGGATGCGGTCAGACATCATCACCGCCTCCTCTACGCTGTGGGTGACCAGCACGATGGAGCGGGTTTTGATCTGGCGCGTGCTCCAGATCCGCAGCAGATCGCTGCGCAGGTGCTCACCGGTATAGACGTCCAGCGCGGAAAACGGCTCGTCCAGCAACAGCAGCATCGGTTCAACCGCCAGCGCACGCGCGAAGCCGACCCGCTGGCGCATGCCACCGGAAAGCTCGCGCGGGTAGGCGTCGCGGTAGGGCGCGAGCCCGACCAAATCGAGCATTTTCAGCGTTTGGGCTTCGACCACCTGCGGCGGCAGATCCTGCGCCTGCAGCCCGAAGGCGATATTTTGGTAGACGTTCAGCCACGGGAAAATGGCGAAGGTCTGGAACACCATGTTGATCTGCGGATTCGGCCCCGAGACTTTTTTATCCCCCAGCATCACGCTGCCCAGATCCGGCGCGATCAGGCCGGAAAGCATGCGCAGCAGGGTGGATTTACCCGAGCCGGACTGCCCCAAAATGCTGACGACTTCGTTGTCATAGAGGCGCAAATTGATTTCATCCAGCACCAGACGTTTTTCTTTACCGGTAGGCTGAACGCTTTTGCTAACGTTATTGACCGTCAGCAGCGTAGTTTTTTTTACCATCATGATCTGTCTCCACCCAATTAAAATATGAGCATGGAAAAAGGGCCGATATTTATCGCCGGGCAGGCGTAAAATAAATGCGAGTGCAAATAAGCCTGGCCGTTATCGGGCTGTTAATACGCTATGCTGGAGGGGGTAGCCCGTCGGGCGCGCCGGTGCGGCGTGCGCGGAGGCCAGAGGCTGAAGGGTAAAGCGAAGGGATGCTGTAACTGACTCATATCCTGACACTTTCAGGATGCAATGGGATGACTATTGCTCCTGTGACCTCAGCGGCTCCAACAATAAAATAAACAACCAACTGTCGCCGTCCATATCATTCTCCCGTTATTTTTCGTGTGGCCATAATACGCGTGCTATTGCCTATTGTTCAATGTGGATGCACCGAATTATGGCGGCAAAATGTAATTTAATATGAATGCGGGAAAGATTTTCTTTATTCATTAAACGGGGTGTCAACAGAAAGCGCGAGAATGAATATAGGCGTCATTTTGTGGAAATATAAACCTGAATTAAACGAGAGAATAAGCGGCGGGCGGAAAGTCGAATAATGAACCGGCCGGAGGGTGCCCTCTGGCCGGGATGGGGGTCAGAACTGATACATGATGCCGGTTTCGACGATGTCGTCGGCGCTGGCGCCAGCGGCGTTCTGCCGCTGCAGCAGGTTGAGTTTGTACTCCACGTAGGTCGACATGTTGGCGTTGAAGCTGTAGTTCAGCGCCAGATCCAGGTATTTGACCAGATCGGCGTCGCCAATGCCGGGCAGGTTGCGGCCGCGCGTTTGCAGGTAGGCTACCGAGGGCGTGACGCCGGAATCGAAGTGATACTGCGCGACCGCCTCGACGGCGTCTGCGCGCGGGGCGAAGCCGGCGTAGCGATCGCCGTCGACGTAGGTCATGTTCTCGGTGCGTGCGTAGCTTGCCGCCAGGTAGAGGTTGTCCTGGTCGTATTTCAGCCCCAGTGTCCAGGCCCGGGCGCGATCGCCGTCAGCCAGGCCGAAGCGTTGCTGCGCCAGGGTGCGCGCAGAGTTGGCGTAGGCGGCGCCAAAGTTTAGCCCCGCGCCGGTGTCGTAAGTGGCGGAAAAGGCGTAACCATCGCCGTTTTGCGTTTGGATATCCTTCGCCCGGTGAGCGTCGTCCCCCCGATTCTTCCCCTGATATTGCAGGCCGAGATCCAGGCCGTCGACCAGACCGCCCAGGCTGCGGTTGTGGTAGGTCAGCAGGCCGTTGGCGCGGCCGGTCATAAAGTTGTCGGCCGCTTCGTAGCTGCCGTTGCCGAATTCAGGCAGCACGTCGGTCCAGCCGGCCACGTCATACAGCAGGCCGTAGTTGCGGCCGTAATCCAGGCTGCCCCAGCGGCCGAACGTCAATCCGGCGAAGCCGAGGCGGGTATAGCTGTCGCCCGGCCCGGCGCTTTCCGGCTGATTGAGCCCGGCCTGATATTCCCATTGGCCATACCCCGTCAGCCCGTCGCCGATCTGTGTCTCGCCTTTGAAACCGAAGCGGGTATAGGAGCGGTCGCCGTTATTGTCAGCGTCACTGCTGAAGTAATGTACGCCGTTCAGCTGGCCGTACAGATCCAGCTTATTGCCGTCTTTATTGACGATTTCCGCGCCGGTGGCGGCGGCCGGCAGCAGGATGACCAGCATCATCAGCAAGCTTTTATGGTTCATTTCAATTCCCCAAGTGGATGAAAACAGGGCCATTAACCGGCCGATTGCGCTTGCGCGATTTTTTTGTACAGGCAGCTGCGGATCCGAGCGGTGAGGTGCCGCAGGCTTTCCCGGTTGCGCGCCGCGCGCGGGAGGTTGACGCTGAATTCGTCGTCGATCCGTTTGCTGGTCGCGTCCAGGATCAGCACCCGATCGGACATCAGCACCGCCTCTTCGACGTCGTGCGTCACCATCACCATGGCGCGCGTGCGCAGCCGGTTTTCCCCCCACAACGCCAGCAGGTCGCCCCGCAGTTTTTGCGCGGTAAAGATATCGAGAGCGGAGAAGGGCTCGTCCAGCAGCAAGACGTCGGGCTCTACCGCCAACGCCCGGGCGAAGCCCACACGTTGGCGCATGCCGCCCGAAAGCTCGCGTGGCCAGGCGTGCTCATAGCCACTCAGGCCCACCAGGCGCAGCAGCGCCTCCAGTCGTTCGGCGATCGTCTGCGGCGGCAGTTTTTGCGCCAGCAGCCCGAAGGCGATGTTGTCGTACACCGCCAGCCAGGGATAGAGCGCGTAGGACTGAAACACCATGCCGGCGTTGGTGCTCGGGCCGTCGACCGGTTTGCCCGCCAGGGTGAGCGTGCCGCTGTCCGGTGGGATCAGCCCGGCCAGCATGCGCAGCAACGTGGACTTGCCCGAGCCGGATTGCCCCAGAATGGTGACGAACTCGCCGGCGTGCACGGTCAGCGATACGTCGCGCAGTACGGGTTTGGGGCGTTTGTTTTCGCCGATAAACGTCTTGTTCAGCCGGCGGGCGCTGATAATTACCTCTTGAGTCACCATGTGGTTCCCCCTTGATCAGTCATATTTGAATTTGGTTTCCGCGATGCGATACAGCGGTTGCCAGATGAAGATGATGCACAGCGCCACCAGCGCGCACATCGCGGCGCAGCCCAGCGCGGACTCCGGGTTCTTGCCGGCGTCGGTGACGACGGAAATGAACGCGCCCAGCCCGGTGGCGCTGAGGGTGGTGCTGCCCCACTGGATCACCTCGGCGGCGATGGCGCTGTTCCAGGCGCCGCCGGCGGCGGAGATGATGCCCGTCACGATGTAGGGGAAGATCGCCGGCAGCATGTAGTAGCGCCACCAGCGGAGGCGGCGCAGCCCGAAGGTTTCGCTGACTTCGGTGATCTGCGTCGGAATGGCGGAAACGCCGGCGATCACGTTAAACAACACGTACCACTGGGTGCCCAGCATGATCATCGGAATGGCCCACCAGCCGAGATCCTGGTGATAAATGGCGATGAAGGCGGCGATCAGCGGGTAGAAAATGTTGGGCGGAATAGCCGCCAGGATCTGGATGATCGGCTGGAAGATCTTCACCAGCCGCGGGTTCATGCCGATCCACACCCCCAGTGGCGTGAAGATCGCCACGCTGAGCAGCATGGCCGCAGCCACCCGCGCGGTGGTGAGCAACATCCACTCCGGCAGCATGGCGAAGTACTGTTTGGGGAAATATTCCCACAACTGATACCCGAACCACACGCAGGCCAGCACCACGCCGAGATACCACAGGCTGCGCCACAGCCAGTTGCCTTTGGCGGCGATCCTGAACAGGCGGTGCAGGCCGAGGGCGTACCACAGCCGCGGCAGCTTGAACAGCCACAGGTCAGCCAGCGTGCGCAGCGTGCGGCCGAGCGCCGCGCCAACGTGCGAGAAGGCCAGGCTGTTATAAAACCACGGATTGCCGAGCGGCCGGTTGGTGGTAACGTCTTCGTATTTGAAGCGCGCGGTGTAGCGCACCAGCGGGCGGAACACCAGCTGATCGAGCAGCACGATGTTGGCAGCCAGCGCGACGATCGCATACAGGATCGCCGGCACGTTCTGCTGCGCCAGCGCTTCGGCGATATAGGAGCCGACGCCGGGCAGTTCGACCGAGCGATCGCCGACCGGAATGGCCTCGGAGGCCACTAGGGCGAACCAGGCGGCGGATTGCGACACCATGGCGTTCCACAGCAGGCCCGGCACTGAATAGATGAACTCCAGCCGCCAGAAGCGTTGCCACGGGTTGTAATTGAAGCTGCGCGCGGCTTCGTCCAGCTCCTTGGGCACGATGCGCAGCGTCTGATACAGCGTCAGCATCATGTTCCAGGCCTGGCCGGTAAACACCGCGAAGATGGCGGTGCACTCCAGCCCCATCACGCTGTGCGGGTAGAGGTTGAGAAAATACACGGTTGTGAAGGTCAGGAACCCTACCAGCGGCACCGACTCCATAAAGTTGACGAAGGGCAGGATCACCCGGCGCAGCGGTGCATAGCGCGCGGCCAGCACGGCGAATACCACAGAAAACAGCAGTGACCAGGCCATGCCGAGGAGAAAGCGCATGCTGGTTCTGAGCGAATAATAAAGCAGGTTCCAGGCGTCGAGATTAATGGCAGAGACGTTTTGTTCATTGAAGTCACCGTGCATGTCACCCCAGGCACGAATAAAAAAGGCAATGAAAAAAACACCGATGGCGATAACGATAAAGTCATTTAAATAAGACTTTCTGAAAACAGATGTACCCCGGTTATTTTGCATAACGCAATACCTTATTTTTCCCATAAGAAATCCGTCGACGCTCGGGGAATATGCCCGGCGACATCAGATAAATACCGCCGTAGCGGTTGAGACAGACGTTGTTTTCGCAGCGGGGCGATGGGTGGGCCGGCAGAGCGGGAAAGGCCGTCAGAAGGGGAGCGGTAGCCGCATTCTGTGTCTTTCAGAATGCAACGCGGATGGCATTACTGAAAGACGCCCAATAGTATTAGCGTAAAACTAAAACTTTCATCGCCCATGGGGCCCTCCTCGGTTTAAATATGGCAGGGAGAGGGTAATGTTTTTTACTAATAAAAAGCAATTGGCGGCGTAGGGTTTTTACGGATGATATGTAACAGGATGAATATTCATTTTTTAATCGCTATATTCATAAAATGAAATAACGCATGCTGATGGCGATAAAGGCGGTAAAAATAAATCACGGCGAAATAAAACGGCGCGCCTGAAGGGGGCACGCCGCCGTAAATCAATAAACCTGTCTGCCGTTGATGCCGGCGGGGAAAATGCCGGTGGCGAACAGATGCCCGTTGGCCTGGATCTGGTCGTCGGGCAGCATCTCCAGCGGGAACTCGCCCGCCAGGCAACTGAGAAAGGCGTTGCGATCGTCCGTGCTGGTAAAGCCGATCAGATCGTAGAACAGCAGCGAAGCGATCAGCTGGCGGTGTTCCGGGATGCGTCGCAGCAGCGCCGCCGACGGAAACGGCAGGTGGAAAAAGAACGCGCAGGCGTTCAGCAGCCCCTGTTCCTTCAGCGCCTGGGCGCAGGGCAGCAGCTGGTAGTCGTCGACGCAGACGATGTCGCCGGGGCACAGGTGCTCGCAGGCGATATCGGCAAAATGGCGGTTCAACTGCCGGTAGGCGCGGTAGTTTTCCGGCGTGAAGTGCGCCTTCTCCGGCTGGTTGTGGAACACCGGCCACAGGCCGTCGTGGTAGTAGCCCTGATAGTGGCGGCGGAACTCCTCGATCGACAGCGGGAAGGTCACCTGATCGTAACCGGCGCGTTGGCGGCAGCTGATCGGGCGCTGCGCAAAATTCTGCACGTCGCCGTTCCAGCCCAGCCACAGCCCCGGTTCGGCGTCGGCCGCCAGCGTCTGGCCGGCGCAGGCCAGATCCTTGCCGTCGCACTGCTTGTTCGAAATCAGCACTAAACGAGACATCAGGAGCTCCTTATCAGTGAAGGGCGCGCAGGGCATGCGCCGAACAATCGGCGCGCCAGGGCGCTTGCAGCGCCGGCAACGTGACGCGCAGGCCACGCAAGGCCGGATGCGCCAGGCAGCAGCGCGTCAGCCAGCTGCCCAGCCCGACACCGCGGTATTCGGCGCTGACGAACAGTTCGCTCACCGAGGCGAAGGTGGCGTAATCGGTCACCATGCGGGCGAAACCGAGCAGGTGGCGCTTGCGGTACAGGCCAAAGCACAGGCCGTGGTGCACTAGGCGTTCGGCCGCCGCCCGATCCGCTAGGCTGAGGAAACGCTGGATCGCCTCGATATCCAACAACTGCCGATCGGTGCTGATATGAAAAACGCCTTTTCGCCAGCAGAGCAGTGGCTGAACGGGCGCCGGTTGCGGTTGCATATTCATGATTATCCTTAGGTTAATGAATCAAAGAGCGATTACAGCATCCAGCCGAGTTCGGCGGCGGTGACCTGTTCCTCGAAGCGGTGCAGTTCGGCGCTTTTGCAGGTGTGCCACAGGGTGCAGAACGCCGGGCCGAGCAGCTCGCGCAGCGGATCGCTGTGGCGGAACAGCGTCAGCGCCTCCTGTTGGCCGAGCGGCAAGGGGGCGGCGTTGTCGCTCTCGCAGCCGTTGGCGGCCGGCGGCAGCGGCAGCGGCTGTTCCAGCCCGTGCAGCAGGCCGCCGAGCATCACCGCCAGCGCCAGATAGGGGTTAGCGTCGGCGCCGGCCAGGCGGTATTCGATGCGCTGGTTGGCGCTGTCGGCGCAGGGCAGGCGCAGCGCCACCGTGCGGTTGTTGTGGCCCCAGGAGGCGCGCAGCGGCACGTGCATGCCGGGGCGGAAACGGCGGAACGCGTTGATATTGGGCGCCAGGATCGCCATTGACGCCGGCATCAGCGCCAGCATGCCCGCCATCGCCTGCTGCATGTTGTCGCTCAGTTCGCCCGGCGCGCCGGTCAGCAGGTTCTCGCCGTGCTCGTTCTGCAGGCTGATGTGAAAGTGCAGTCCGCTGCCGGCGGCGTGGGCGCAGGGCTTGGCCATAAAGCAGGCGTGCTGGTGATGTTGCTCGGCAATTTGCCGCGTCAGGCGTTTTAGCGCCATGATCTGGTCGCAGGCTTCCAGCACGCGCCGGCTGTGATGCAGGTTCAGCTCGTACTGGCCGGAGGCGGCTTCGGCCACCACGCCGGTCAACGGCAGGTTTTGCAGGCGGGCGTGCCGTTCGATGTCGCTCAGCAGCGCATGGTGGCGCTCCGGCGCATCCACCGCGAAGCTCTGCGTTGGGCAGGTTTCCGCCTCGGCGGGGTGCTGCGGATCCTGCAGGTAGAACTCCAGTTCGGCCGCCACCACCGGGAAACAGTTGCGCTCGTGCAGGCGCTTCAGCACCCGTTGCAGCACCACGCGCGGCTCCAGCTCGCAGGCGTCGCCATCGGCGTTTTGCATCGTCAGCAGCAGCTGGGCGTGGCGCTCGGGATCGCGCGCGCAGGGGCGCAGCGTACCGGGCACCGGCAGGCACAGCCGGTCCGGCTCGCCCGCCCGCTGCCCCAGCCCGCTTTCTTCTATCACCCGGCCGTGCAGATCCATGGCGTAGATCGACAACGGGAAGTAGCAGCCTTTTTCCAGCCCAAAGGCTTCGGCGATCGGCAGCCGTTTGCCGCGCAGCTGGCCGTTCAGATCGTGCAGATAAATATCCAGCTGTTCGGTATCCGGATAGCGCTGCAGATAGTGCTCCAGCTCTTTACGGAAGGTGCGCGTCGGCGAAGCGGGCAGCTCCGCCAGCAGGGGATTGAACCCGATGATATTAGCATGCATGGCGTGCTCCAGAACGTAGACCGGTCACGGCCAGAGGCAGGGATAAACGCATGAGACAACTCTCTTGTGAGGCCATAGCGGCGATGTGAAAAGGGTATCTGCGGCGGCAAAAACTGTCTGTAAAAACGCCGTAACGTTAACGGGGCGCGGAATAAAAATGCCGTAAAGAGCGCGGCGGGTTGGCCGGGTCGGCACGGTCTATACTGGCGAGACGGGCCGTAGAAGGAGAGATAACGATGAAGAGAATAGGGCTGCTTATCGCCGCGCTGGCCGCGTTCAACGCCACCGCGTCTTCCCCACAGGCGTGGGCCGAGAGCGAAAGGGCGATGCGCGCCGCCTGCCTGAAAGCCAGCGGGCTAAAAAACGCCAGGGTAGAAGGGGCGATCGTTCACTACGGCGATGACGTCGGCTATTCGGCGCTGTTTATCGGCGGGCGCTACCCGCAGCCGTTTATGAAAAACAAGCCGGGCAGGGAGCTGTGCTTATATCAGCGCGCCACGCAGAAGGCGGCGGTGCAGGCGGTGGAGGGGAGCAACGCGTCTGCTCAACTTTGATGATTGATGAGGTAAATAAAAATACAGCCCACGGTGGTAATCATGGCCTCTACGAGCAAAAGTATAAAATCCATCGCCAGCCACTTTTGTAGCTCAGGAGAGGCGGTTTTTTGCACGAAATCGTAGGTTTTCGCATCGAGCCAAACCTGATCCCTTATTTTTATTTTTTTCCTTTTCAGGATCCAAAGAAACCACTGTGCTTTCAATGAGGTTCCAAGCATGCCGAGGCTATCGGCAAAGGCGACGTAGGGCGGAATAAAATGTCCGCTGCCGGCGTAACGCTGATAGAAAGCATCAAACTCTTTTTTATGGCGACGGTAACCAATGAACTGGATGAAGGTGCTTAAAACCAGCAGCGTTAAGCATAATATGACAAGGGTTTTCATCGAGCAGCCTGAATCACGACATTCTCGTTATCATCATAAAGATCAATGCCATGATGAAGAACAAGCCTTCCAGCGCCAAAAGCGTGCCGTTGTTTTTCATCCAGGTCTGCAAGCGTTCAGATGATGAAAGACGAAAAAATTCATAGGTCTTGGCGGGAAGATATTGGTTTTTCTTCACCTTGATTTTCTTGCCGAAAAGGATCCCTCTGAACCATTGGACTTTGATGGAAGTACCTAAAGAGCCAAGGCCATCGGCAATTGCGACGTGAGCAGGGACAAAGTGGCCCTGTTGGGTATAGCGTTGATAAAAAACATCGAACTCGTGTTTATAGCGACGAGAGTAAATATATTGAGCAAGCCAACAAAGTAAGAGCAGCACGGCTGCAGTAAGTGATGCTATTTTCATAAGCCACCGGCTAAGGTTCAAGGGGCGTTATGCCTTACTCAAAAAAGCAAAAATGCACATTAACGCCAAACACCCCATTTTCAGCACGCTTAAGATGAAGTCTTTTCGAATCCAACTCTTCAGATGTTGAGATGTGTTTTCATTCACGAATTCGTAGGTTTTTGAGCTCAGAAAAGCGTTTTTCCCTATCCTTATTTTTCTGCCATTCAATACCCAACGGAACCATTGCGCTTTAATAGACACACCGAGCAAACCAAGGTTATCCGCGAAGATGACAAATGGAGGCAAGGGATGGGCGCTTTGCACATAACGTTGATAGAATTCAGAAAATTCGTCTTTATAGCGCCGATAGCAAAGATACTGCACCAAGGCGCTAATCAATGTCAGAGTGAAGAACAGGACGATAGCGATTTTCATTATTCACCAAAAATGAAACCAGTAATGCTGTCGGCGGCTACACCGCCACCCCAACTGCCAGCTGCGCCACCCAGAGCAGCGCCTGCTATACCACAAGCTAAAATACCGGTACCAAACGTGGAGGCGCCTAAGACGATACTGCAAGCCGTCATTGCTAACATTGCACCGCCTTCACCCCCCAAAATCCCCGCCGCAGTACTCGCCGCAAAATGACTGTATCCCTTTACCGCGATCTTGGCGCACTCCTGTTCGCGGCCAGTGGTGCAGGCATTGTAGACGTCGTTGGTGGTATTCAGCCCACTCAATCCGATGCCGATCCAGCCGCCGGCTTTCATAAACTTGGCCGCACGGCTGGCGCTGTCGACGTAGTTCGAATAACCCCTAATGGCGCCGACGCCGGCGGTGCTCCATTCATGCACCAGCGATTTACTGGAGAGCCCCAGCGCGTGTTTGATATGCGCATACTCTTTCATATTGAGTTGAGCACGAGTAAGGCGATTCAGTAACGGTTTTAATGTACCGAACAGCCGCGCCCGTTCCACCTGAAACTGGGTGCCAATCAACGCGCCACTCGTGCGGAACTGATTTTGGTAGGTTTTTTCAATCTCAACCAGGATATTTTTGATCTGGCTGAAGTAGCGTTCTCCGGCATCCGAAGCCAGCCCGACGACCGTTTCCCCATAGCTGGTGAAGGCGGCGATAGCGGCGTAATTACGGTGCAAGAAGGTGGAGAAATCGCTGTCACCGGCTTTCACCGCTTTGCTGGTACGTCTCTTGGCCTGCATCAGGGCGGCGATCTGCGTAGATTGATTATGATTGCGCGGATCGGCGACGATCAGCATTTGCCCCGGTTGAACCAGCGGCGTATCGGCATTGAGCTGCATAAAAAAGCGTGCCGCTTCCGATGGCTTGCCACCGAACAGGTAGTTGGCGTGGAAGGCGAGCGGGCCGGTTTGTTGGGCGATGCAATAGCCCGGTGCGATGCTGCTGGACTTCTGTTCCATGTCGAAAAGCCTCCTTATTTTTAGGAAACTTAACATTTTCTACAGGGTGGTAACAGGTTCTGGCTCACGCTCTCGATCGGAGAATCATCTGAAAACATCGGCATTTCGCTAAATTTGCCTCTCCTTTCCTCTATTTGATAGACGATGGTCCTATCGGTTTCTTTTGCGAGTCGCCAGGCAAAACGCCAATGGCGGCCTGGATAAAATTATATATTCCGGTCTATCGTCTCGTCATAGATTGTACTCTATAATCAGGAGGTGCCATGTGGACGGTAATGACAACGGAAGAGTTTGATCGGTGGCTCTGTGAGCAGGATGAATCGACGCAGGAAAAGGTGTTGGCCGCGCTGGTGATGCTCGAGCGTGCCGGGCCTTCTCTTCGGCGGCCTTTTGTCGACGTGCTGAAAGGCTCGTTGCATCCCAACATGAAAGAGCTGCGTATTCAGCACAAAGGGCGGCCGATTCGCGCTTTTTTCGCCTTCGATCCGGCGCGGCAGGCGATTGTGCTGTGTGCGGGCGACAAAACGGGTAATGAGAAGCGGTTTTATAAAGTGATGCTGCCCATCGCGGATGCGCAGTTCACCCAATATTTGATGTGTTATTTCAAGGAGTAACCCATGAGCACCTTAAAGCAACTGCTGGCCTCCCGCACCCCGGAGAGCCGCCGGCGCATCGAGGAAATGGCCGAAGAGATGCTGTTTGAAGCGCACCTGCACCAGCTGCGGGAAGCGCTGAATATTTCCCAACAGGAACTGGCGAAAACGCTGGGCATTTCCCAGCCTTCTGTCGCGGCCATCGAAGGGCGCGGCAATGAGCTGAAGATTTCGACCCTGAAACGCTATGTGGAAGCGATGGGCGGCACGCTGCGCCTGGACGTTGAGCTGCCGGGCGGCAAGCACGTCGGGTTTACGGTTTAAACGCAGGTTCTGCGCCACTTCCCGCCATCTCCCGTTCGATCACCGTCGCCAGCGCCTGCGCGGCGGAAGAGAGCTGATGCTGCGCCAGGCGGATCAGGCCCACGCGCCGTTCGATGATCGGGCCGATCAGCGGCACGCAGACCGCTCCCAGCTCATCCATCTGTTGCTCACACAGCGCCGGTACCGCGCTGGCGCCGAGGCCGTTGGCCACCATGCGCCCGACCGTTACCAGCTGGTGGCTTTCAAACGCCACCTCCAGCGTGCGGCCGCTGCGGGCCAGCTCCTGCTCCAGCAGCAGCCGCACCGCCGATGGCCGCTGCAGGGTGATGAAATCCAGCGTCAGCAGCTCCTTCCAGCTCACCTGCGCCTTGCGCGCCAGCGCCGAATCCTTCGGCACCACCGCCATAAAGCGATCGCGGCACAGCGGGGTGAAGTGCAGGGTGTCGCTCGGCTCCGGCTCGAAGGCGATGCCCATCTCCACCCGGCCTTCGCGGATCATTTCAAACACCTGCTCGTTGATGACGTCGTGCACCGCCACGTTGATGCCGGCGTAACGATCGCGAAACGCCTTGAGGATCGGCGGCAGCGGGTTGCCGGCGAACGACGGCATGGCGGCGATCGCCACCTTGCCCATCTGCAGGGTGAAGCGCTGGCGCATCGCCTCTTCCGCGTTGTCCCAATCCGCCAGCAGCTGGCGCGCCATCGGGAAGAAGGTTTCCCCCTCCGGCGTCAGCGTCACCCGGCGGGTGGTGCGCAGCAGCAGCGGCCCGCCCAGCGCGTCTTCCAGCCCACGAATCGCCAGGCTGAGCGCCGGCTGAGAAATATTCAGCCGCTCGCTGGCCTGGGCGAAGTTCAGAGTGTGAGCTACCGCTAAAAACGCGCGTAACTGTTTGATGCTCATTTTCATTTTGGCTGGCGTTAACTCTTTGTTAATTGTCGGTTAACGGTTGATTAATAAAAATTCTAAATGAATGCGGCATAAAAACAAAATTAACAAATCATTTTTGTGACCTGAAGATGCCCTCACGCAAGCCAGGGCATTTCGCCCTGCGCCGCAACATGCAGGGGCAACGATATGGCAGGGCTCGACAAACGCGTCGGCAGCTACCAGGAAGCGCTGGCAGGCCTGACGGACAACATGACGGTGCTGGCGGGCGGCTTTGGCCTGTGCGGCATCCCGGAAAACCTGATCGAAGAGATCCGCCGGCGCGGCGTGCGCGGCTTGACGGTGGTTTCCAACAACTGCGGCGTCGACGGGTTCGGCCTCGGGCGGCTGCTGGAAACCCATCAGATCCGCAAGGTGGTGGGATCGTACGTCGGCGAAAACGCGCTGTTCGAGCAGCAGGCGCTCAGCGGCGAGCTGGAGGTGGACCTCACGCCGCAGGGCACGCTGGCTGAGAAGATCCGCGCCGGCGGCGCCGGTATCCCGGCGTTCTTCACCGCCACCGGTTACGGCACGCCGATCGCCGAAGGCAAAGAGGTGCGCGAGTTCAACGGCCGCCCTTACATCATGGAAACCGCCATCACCGGCGATTTCGCCATCGTTAAAGGCTGGAAGGCCGATCACTTCGGCAACGTCATCTATCGCCACACCGCGCAGAACTTCAATCCGCTGATGGCGACCGCCGGGCGCATCACGGTGGTGGAAGTGGAAGAGATCGTGGCGCCGGGCGAGCTGGATCCGGCGGCGATCCATACCCCCGGCATCTACGTCGATCGGCTGATCCAGGGCACCTTCGAGAAGCGTATCGAACAACGCACCCTGCGGGCATAAGGAGAATTCGCATGCTTACCCGTGAACAAATGGCGCAGCGCGTAGCGCAAGAGCTGAGAGACGGTTACTACGTCAACCTGGGCATCGGCATCCCGACGCTGGTGGCCAACTACGTGCCGGCGGGCATGGACGTGATGCTGCAGTCGGAAAACGGCCTGCTGGGAATGGGCGAGTTCCCGACCGAGCAGCAGCTGGACGCCGACATGATCAACGCCGGCAAGCAGACGGTCACCGCGCGCCTCGGCGCGTCGATCTTCGATTCGGCGCAGTCGTTCGCCATGATCCGCGGCGGCCATGTCGATCTGACCGTGCTGGGGGCGTTTGAAGTGGACGTCGAGGGCAACATCGCCTCGTGGATGATCCCCGGCAAGATGGTCAAGGGCATGGGCGGCGCGATGGATCTGGTGGCGGGAGCGGAGAACATCATCGTGGTGATGACCCACGCCGCGAAGGGCGGCGAGTCCAAGCTGCTGCCGCGCTGCACGCTGCCGCTGACCGGCGCCCGCTGTATCCGCAAGGTATTGACCGATCTGGCCTACCTGGAAATTGAAGACGGCGCCTTCGTGCTGCGCGAACGCGCGCCGGGCGTCAGCGTGGCGGAGATTGTCGCCAAAACCGCCGGCCGGCTTATCGTGCCGGAGCAAGTGCCGGAAATGCGTTTCTGAAACGGGAGGTGAATGTGCAACAACGTGAAGTGGTGATCGTAGCGGCGACGCGCACGCCGGTCGGCAGTTTTCACGGCGCGCTGGCGCCGTTGACGGCGGTGGAACTGGGCACGGCGGCGGTGCAGGGGCTGCTGGCGCAAAGCGGCGTGGCGCCGCAGCAGATCGATGAAGTGATCCTCGGCCAGGTGCTGACCGCCGGCTGCGGGCAGAATCCGGCGCGCCAGACCGCGCTGAACGCCGGGCTGCCCGTTACGACGCCGGCGCTGACCATCAACAAGGTGTGCGGCTCCGGTTTGAAGGCGGTGCATCTGGCGGTACAGGCGATCCGCAGCGGCGACGCCGAGGCGGTGATCGCCGGCGGCCAGGAGAGCATGAGCCAGTCGCCTTATCTGATGGCTGGTGCGCGCGCCGGTCTGCGTCTCGGTCATGCGCAGATGGTGGACAGCGTGATCCACGATGGCCTGTGGGACGCGTTCAACGACTATCACATGGGCATCACCGCCGAAAACCTGGCGGAGAAATACGCCATCAGCAGAGAAGAACAAGACAGGTTCGCGCTGCGCTCGCAGCAGAAGGCGCAGGCGGCGCAGCAGGCCGGGCGTTTCGCGCAGGAGATCACGCCGGTGACGGTGCCGAAGCCAAAGGGGGAGGCGCTGCGGGTTGAGCACGACGAGCAGCCGCGCGACACCAGCCCTGAGGCGCTGGCGCGGCTGCGCCCGGCGTTTCGCAAGGAGGGCACGGTGACCGCCGGCAACGCCTCGTCGCTCAACGACGGTGCCGCCGTGGTGCTGCTGATGAGCGCGGAAAAAGCCGCCGCGCTGCGCTTGCCGGTGCTGGCGCGCATCGCCGGTTACGCCTCGTCGGGCGTCGATCCGGCGATCATGGGCATCGGCCCGGCGCCGGCCGCGCGCCGCTGCCTGGAAAAAGCCGGCTGGCGGCTGGAGGAGGTCGATCTGATCGAAGCCAACGAAGCCTTCGCCGCGCAGGCGCTGGCTGTGGGTAAAGAACTGGGCTGGGATGCGGAGCGGGTCAACGTCAACGGCGGTGCGATCGCGCTGGGGCATCCGATCGGCGCGTCCGGCTGCCGCATTTTGGTGTCGCTGCTGTTCGAAATGCAGCGCCGCGGGGTGAACAAGGGGCTGGCGATGCTGTGCATCGGCGGCGGGCAGGGCGTGGCGCTGGCGGTAGAGCGCCCGTAAACAACCGAGGAGGCACGATGCAGTCATCTGACTATGCGGTGCTGGGCGCCGGCTTGATGGGGGTGGGCATCGCCACCCATTTTATCCGCCATGGCCATGGGGTGCTGCTGTATGACCCGGATCCGCAGCGCCTGGCGGAAGCGCCGGTGGTGGCGAGCGGCATTCTGGCCGAGCTGAGCGACGTCGGGCAGTTTGATAACGATGAGCGCGACGCGGCGCTGGCGCGGCTGCGCGTGACCGGCGATCTGAACGAGGTGGCGCGCGCCCGGCTGCTTATCGAGGCGATCCCGGAACGGCTCGAGCTGAAGCATGCGCTGTATGAGCAGTTGGAAGGGCTGATCGCCGACGACGCGGTGATCGCCAGCAACACCAGCGGCCTGCCGCCGGATGAGCTGGCGGCGCGCATGACCCATCCGCAGCGCCTATTGATCGCCCATTTCTGGCACCCGCCGCACCTGATCCCGCTGGTGGAGATCGTGCCCGGCAGCGCCACCGAACCGGGTCATCTGGCGGCGGTGCAGGCGCTGCTCGGTGAGATGGATCTTGAGGCGGTGCTGCTGGAGCGCGCCGCGCCGGGGTTTGTCGGCAACCGGCTGCAGTTTGCGGTGCTGCGCGAGGCGCTGCACATCGTACACAGCGGTATCGCCAGCGCCGAGGTGGTGGATCAGGTGATGCGCGCCTCGCTGGGGCGGCGCTACGCCATGGTCGGCCCGCTCGAAGCCGCCGACATGACCGGGCTGGCGACGGTGGCGGACATCGCCCGCCACCTGTTCCCGGAACTGGCGACCGGCGACGAGATGATGGCGCTGGTGGAACAGCGGCTGCAGCGCGGCGATAGCGGCCAACGCAGCGGCCGGGGATTTTATCTGTGGGATGAAGCACGCAGGGAACGCATTCAACGGCGCCGGGCGCATCAGCTGCGCTTTGCGCTGAAACCGTAATTTCGCACTCCGTACCTGACAATAACAACGATAGCGAGGTGTCCGATGAGCGTTTTGATTGCCCTGGCAGCACTGGGATTACTGATGCTGGCCGCCTACCGCGGCTACAGCGTGATTTTGTTCGCCCCGATCGCCGCGCTGGGCGCGGTGCTGTTGACCGACCCCGGCGCGGTGGCGCCGACTTTCACCGGGCTGTTTATGGAGAAAATGGTCGGCTTCGTGAAGCTCTATTTCCCGGTGTTCCTGCTGGGGGCGGTATTCGGCAAGCTGATCGAACTGTCCGGTTTTTCCCGTTCGATCGTCGCGGCGGCGATCCGCATTCTCGGCCGGCGTCACGCCATTCCGGTGATCGTGCTGGTGTGCGCGCTGCTGACCTACGGCGGGGTGTCGCTGTTCGTGGTGGCGTTCGCGGTCTATCCGTTCGCCGCCGAGCTGTTCCGCCAGAGCGGCATCCCCAAGCGGCTGATCCCGGCCACCGTGGCACTCGGCGCCTTCTCCTTCACCATGGACGCCTTGCCCGGCACGCCGCAGATCCAAAACATCATCCCGACCAGCTTCTTCGGCACTAATGCCTGGGCCGCGCCCTGGCTGGGGCTGATTGGCTCGCTGTTCATCATCGCGGTCGGTCTGCTGTATCTTGAACGCCAGCGGCGCAAGGCGCAGCTGAAAGGCGAAGGGTACGGCACCGAGCTGCTGAACGAACCGGAAACCCCGGACGATATCAACCTGCCGAATCCGCTGATCGCCATCCTGCCGTTGATTCTGGTCGGGGTATTCAACCTTGCCTTCACCCATTGGATCCCGCAGTGGTACGGCGCCAGCCACGAGCTGACGCTGCCGGGGCTGGCCAAGCCGATCACCACCGACGTGGCGAAGATCACCGCCATCTGGGCGGTGGAAGCGGCGCTGGTGTCGGGTATTCTGCTGGTGGTGGTGTTCGGCTTTGGCAATATTCGCGGCCGGCTGGCGGAGGGCAGCAAGACGGCGGTCGGCGGCGCAATTCTGGCGGCGATGAATACTGCCTCCGAATACGGCTTCGGCGCGGTGATCGCGGCGTTGCCGGGCTTTTTGGTGCTGTCGCAGGCGCTGTCGGCGATCCCCAATCCGCTGCTGAACGAAGCGATCAGCGTCACCTTGCTGGCCGGTATCACCGGCTCGGCCTCCGGTGGCATGAGCATCGCGCTGGCGGCGATGGCCGATAATTTCGTGGCCGCCGCCCACGCCGCGCATATCCCGCTGGAAGTGCTGCACCGGGTGGCCTCGATGGCCAGCGGCGGCATGGACACCTTGCCGCACAACGGCGCGGTGATCACCCTGCTGGCGATCACCGGCCTCAGCCATAGGCAGGCCTATGGCGGCATCTTCGCCATCACCCTTATCAAGAGCGCCGCGGTGCTGTTCGTGATCGGCGTGTTCTACCTGACCGACATTGTTTAAAGGAGCGATACCATGAGTGTACAAGGCAAAACCGCGCTGGTGACCGGCTCGACCAGCGGCATCGGCCTCGGAATAGCGTCCGTGTTGGCCGCCGCCGGCGCGCGCGTGATCCTCAACGGCTTCGGCGAGGTGGAGCAGGCGCAAGCGCAGGTCGCCCGGCTGGGCAGCGCGCCGGGGTATCACGGTGCCGACCTCGGCGATGCGGCCCAGATAGCGGACATGATGCACTATGCCGAACGCGAGTTCGGCGGCGTGGATATTCTGGTGAACAACGCCGGCATTCAGCACGTGGCGCCGCTGGATCAGTTCCCGGTGGAGAAATGGAATGCCATCCTCGCCATCAATCTGTCGGCGGTGTTCCATACCTGCCGATTGGCGCTGCCGGGCATGCGCGAGCGCCACTGGGGGCGCATCATCAACGTGGCGTCGGTGCACGGGCTGGTGGCGTCGAAAGACAAGTCGGCCTATGTGGCGGCCAAGCACGGCGTGGTGGGGCTGACCAAGACGCTGGCGCTGGAAACGGCCCGCACGCCCGTCACCTGCAACGCCATCTGCCCCGGCTGGGTGCTGACGCCGCTGGTGCAGCAGCAGATCGACAAACGCATCGCCGCCGGTACCGAGCCGCAGCGGGCGCGCGATGAGCTGTTGGCGGAGAAGCAACCGTCGCAAGAGTTCGTCACGCCTGAGCAGCTCGGTGAGCTGGCGCTGTTCCTGTGCAGCGATGCGGCGGTGCAGGTGCGCGGCGCCGCCTGGAACATGGACGGCGGCTGGCTGGCGCAGTAGTGAGATTTTCCCCGGAGCGCGCAATGCGCTCCGTCGTTATTTCCCGCCTTTAATTAATTCCCTCGCGTGACGGTTTACCTGCGGCAATAATATTTATTTGTTATTTGCTATCATTATTCCCAGATAATCACGCTGGGTTATTTTGGATGAAACGTGCGGATTGGTTTATTTCGTGCTGCAGTTATTACATTGTTTTTCTCCATGTTACAGGTGAACACGTTTTTGCTGAAATTAAATCCAACCTGAAATAATGGCAGGTTATGGCGTGAATTTTTATATCTTGCGTGCGCTGTTCACATCGGGTAATTATTTTGGCGTGGCTTAAGACCACCGTATTTATAAAAATAATTCTTTTTAGGGCAGGGGTAATAATGAGAAAAACCACAACGCCAATCGTCATTGGCGGCGTCTTGCTGTCGGCGATTTCCGCCGGCGCGCAGGCCGAGATCACCATTCTGGATAAAAACCCGCAGAGCAATGTGTTGCTGGCGCCGCTCAGTTTAAAGGTGGGCGGCAGCATTCGCCCCGAGTGGATCTTCAATAACGGCCCGGAGCCGGGCTATGACAAAAACGGCCACGACGGCGGCACGCGTTTTCGCTTCAGCGGCGACTATGCGCTGACGCAGGACACCTCGATCATCGGCTATTACGAGTGGGGTGTCGATCTGGCGCACGCGCTCAGCTGGGACGGGCACTATAACGAAGACGGCAAGCGCGACTATCAGCGCCAGCTGTACGCCGGTTTTAAAGACGATCGTTACGGCACCCTGACCTACGGCCATCAATACGGCATCTATTATTCCGTGGTCGGCATCAAAAGCGACGTCTGGGATAACGATGGTCATGCGGGCGGCACCGGCATCGGTATTTCCGGCGACTACGACGGCGGCAATAAACCGAAAAACAGCATCAAGTACACCAATGATTTTGGGCCGGTGACGCTGTACGCCAACTATTTATTGCCGGAAGACGATCTGCACACCGCGGATAACCTGATTTATCGCCGCAAGGGCGGCGGCGGGCTGGGCTTCGATTATAAGGTGACGAAAGACTTCACCTTCAGCGCCGCCTACAGTTATACCGATGCGAAGATCAAAGATAATCTGTACAGCGAAAAAGATTATCACCAGCAGCTGTCCGGCACCGCGTTAACCTGGCAGCCGAACAACTGGTATATCGTCGGCACCGCCAGCTACTACAAAGACTATGTGCCGAGCACCCGCCAGCGCACGCTGTCGCATTTCTTCGCCGGCGACGGCTACGGGCTGGAAGGCTTCGTCGGTTACACCTTCAATATCGACAAGCCGTTTCTCAAATCGATCCAGCCTTACGTGGCGGCGGACTCGCTGCGGCTGAAGGGTGACGAGGCGTATCACGCCAACCACGTTTACCTCGGCGCGGGCACCACCATCGGTTACGGTCTATCGGTGTATGTGGAGCGCACCTTGGCCAACAGCAGCGACAATGAGCCGGACTCCACCTGGATTACGGTGTTCTACGACTTCTGATTTTCACCTGCTCCAAGCCGGCGCCTGCGCCGGCTTTTTCACATGGTTATCGCGCCGCCCAGGGTTTCTCCAGAGGCGTTGCGCTCCGCCAGGTAGCGCGCCGGCGGTTTGCCCACCGCCTTTCTGAACATGGTGACGAAGCCGCTGGCGCTCTCGTAGCCCAAATCCAGCGCCACCGTCTGTACGCTCTCGCCCTGCGTCAAGCGCTGCAGCGCCAGCATCACGTGCAGCTGGCGCCGCCAGTGGCCGAAGCTCATGCCCATCTGCTGTTGCAAGGTGCGGCTGAGGGAGCGCTCGCTCATGCCGATGCGCTGCGCCCACTGCCCGAGGGTGGATTTGTCCGCCGGGCTGCTCAGCATGCCTTCGGTCAACTGCCGGATGCGCGCGTCGTCGGACACCGGCAGATGCAGGTTCTCGATCGGCGCGGCCGCCAGCTGGTCCAGCAATACCGCCGTCAGGCGCCCCTCGGCGCCCTGTTCGTCGTAGAGCGGCTCGAAGGTGCTGGCCTGCAGCAGCAGCTCGCGCAGCAGCGGCGAGACCGACAGCGTGCAGCAGTTTTGCGGCAGGCCGGCGGCGGCATGTTGATCGACGAACAGGCAGTAGGCCTCGGTGGAGCCGGCGCCCTGGGCGTTGTGCAACACGTTGCCCGGCATCCACAGCGCGCACTGCGGCGGCACCAGCCACAGCCCGTTTTCCACTTCGCAGCGGATCATGCCGCGTACCGTGTAGATCAGCTGCGCCTTCTGATGGCGGTGCGGCTCGACTTCCCAGTCCTGCTCGAGGGTGGAACCTTGCAAGGCAAACAGCGGGCGCGGCACCTGATCGATATCCAAACAGTGGCGGGGGATCTGTACTTTCATGAGAACAATTCTCAATTTGGCGGAATTGAAAAGTATTATGTCCTGATTGCGCAATGTGGTCTAGCGCCGCTGCCGATAAAGTAAGCGCCAGTGCTAAACCCTTTCGTGAGGAAACTGATTATGTCATTGGATACCGCCGATTTTCCGCTGGTGTGGATGCGCCGCAGCGGGCGCGATACCCAGGCCGATTTGGCCGAATTCAGCGCGCTGCTGGCGCGCGCCGAGCCGTTCGTCCTGATGACCGACCGCAGCGTCGGCGATGAAGAAGAAGAGGGGCACGATCGCGATGCCCGCACTCAGGTGGCGCTGTGGAAACGTGATAACCGCGAGGCGCTGAAGCTATGGGTGAAAGGCATGATCATGCTGGAGCCGGACGACGCCAAACGCACGGCGGCGGAAGAGTTCGCCGAATATGGCGCCAAGTTTTGGGGCTATCCGGTGCTGGTGGCCGCCGACGAAGCCGCTGGCCGGGTGCTGGCGCAGACGTTATTGATCAAATAAGGGGAATACCATGCATCAGCAACAGGTGATTGAACAACTGCTGGCCTGGATCGAGCAGAGCCTGGATCAGCCGCTGACGCTGGACGATATCGCCGCCCGCTCCGGCTACTCGAAGTGGCATTTGCAGCGGATGTTCAAACAGCAAACCGGCCATATCCTTGGCACCTATGCGCGCCGCAGAAGGTTGACCGCCGCCGCGCGCGAATTGCGCCTGACCGGCACCAGCGTGGCCTGCATCGCCGATACTTACCAGTTCGATTCGCAGCAGACCTTCACCCGTTGTTTTCGCAAGCAGTTCGGCCTGCCGCCGGCCAGCTATCGCCGCAGTCAGGATTGGTCGAGCTATGGCCTGCAGCCGCCGCTGCGGCTGACCGAAGCGCCGTTGCCGCAGGCGGAAATCGTGACGCTGCCCGCGATGCAGCTGGTGGGGCACACTCAACGCCGCCACTGCACGCTGGGGCAGCTGGCGGCCTCCAAGTGCGAGCTGCGCCGCCACGCCTGGCGGCAACTGCTGCGGCCGCAGGCGCTGCCGGAGGTGATGTATGGCCTCACCAGCCTGGAGATCGACAGGCAGCGGCGCGGCAATCCGCGCATGGCCTACACCGCCGCGTTGCCGGACGAAGGGGCTGTGGGGGAGCGGGTGCTCATCGAACAGGGGGAGTACGCTCGCTTTACCTATCAGGGGCAGGTCGAAGGGTTACAAAACTTTATCGTCCGGCTTTATGACACCGCGATGCCGCAGATGAATGCCATTCGCCGGCCAGGGCAGGATATCGAGCGTTTCTACCCGGCGCAGGAGGGCAGCAGCCCGCTCGGCGGCGCGGCGATCCGCTGTGAGTATCTGATCCCGATCCGGCGGGTGGAGGTGCTGGCCGCCGCCAGTTAGGCGGCGGTTCTCGCAGAAAATCGCCTTCGTGGCGCGTCAGGTTACAAAAAATTGCGATATTACATCGGTAATGGTTCACACTTTGATTGATGTGCACATATAATGCGCATCCGGTCAAATCCCCCCTGGTCTTTCAGGCCGCAGCGCGCTTGGCTGCCGGCTGAAATTCATCGGGGCAAGGTGGCCGTAGAAACCGATACCCATAATCGCCAGTGGCCTTGACCAACACGAAGATGAAAATGAGCATTCGCGCGTTATTAACCCTGTTTACGGCACTGGTTGCATTCAGCCAGGCTGCCTTCGCCGTCGTTTACCCGCTGCCGCCTAAAGACAGCCGCTTGGTGGGCGAGAATATCCAAATCACCGTACCGGAAGACAGCAAACTGCCGCTGGAAAGCTTCGCCGCCCAGTATCAGATGGGGCTGAGCAACATGCTGGAAGCCAACCCGGGCGTGGATCCGTTCCTGCCGAAGGCCGGCAGCACCCTGACCATCCCACAGCAGCTGATCCTGCCGGACGCGCCGCGTGACGGCATCATCATCAACAGCGCCGAGATGCGTCTGTACTACTACCCGAAAGGCTCCAACACCGTGGTGGTGCTGCCGATCGGCATCGGCCAGCTTGGTAAAGACACCCCGCTGAACTGGACCACCACCGTTCAGCGCAAGAAAGATGGCCCGACCTGGACGCCGACCGCCAAAATGCGCGCCGAATATGCGGCAGAAGGCGAAATCCTGCCGGCGGTGTTCCCGGCAGGCCCGGATAACCCGATGGGGCTGTACGCGCTGTATGTCGGCCGTCTGTACGCCATTCACGGCACCAACGCCAACTTCGGCATCGGCCTGCGCGTGAGCCACGGCTGCGTGCGCCTGCGCGCCGACGATATCAAGTACCTGTTCCAGAACGTGCCGGTCGGCACCCGCGTGCAGTTCATCAACGAACCGATGAAAGCCACCGTGGAACCGGACGGCTCGCGCTACGTGGAAGTGCACAACCCGCTGTCGGCCAACGAAGAGCAGCTGCAATCCAAAGATCCGGTGCCGCTGACTATCTCCGCCCCGGTCGGCAAAGTGCTGATGGACGCCGGCGTCAATCAGAGCGAAGTGGACGCGGCGATCAAGGCCCGTTCCGGCATGCCGGTGAAAGTGAACTGATCGCCCTCAGGCTGCAGTGAACGAGATAAAAAAGACGCCCGCGGGCGTCTTTTTTTATGCTTTCAGCCGCACGCTGTTGGCGCGGCGAATTTATTGCTTCCCTATCATCGTCTTTAAAACGAAAAGCGCCGATTCATGTTGGTCTTTATTGACCCGTTCGAGATATCTATTATCAATCGCGTCGGCAATGGGGCGGCTGGATTCGAACAGCGCCTGCCCTGCAGGCGTCAGGTAAATAAATCGGCGGCGCTTATCATGCTCGCCGGCTTCCCGTTTTAACAGACCTTTCCCTTCCATGCGGCTGAGCAATTCGGCCAGCGCGGCTTTACTGCTGATCGCCGCTTCCATTAATTCGACTTGTTCAATGCCCGGAGTTTCTGAAACGGTGGCCAGAATGGAATATTGCTGTTTGCTGAGTTCAGGAAGCGATTTTTGCCATTGAGCACTATGATCCTGAAGCAGCTCACGGATGAGATGGAAAAAAGTATTGGCCAGCGTTCTGTTCATACGTTTATCCCAGCGAGAAAAAAGCGAGTAATAATATCAATATAACAAAACCGGCCGGTAAGAGATACTTGCCTTGATAGGTCGTTCGCTTACGAACGGTTACATCTCGCCCACTTGTTTTATCGCCATCTCGGGACTAGATTTGACATATCGTTCGTATACGAACTTTGTGAAGTGTTGCATGAGACTGGTGATCGCGATGACGGGGGCGACCGGGGCGCCGCTAGGCACGGCGCTGCTTCAGGCGCTGAAGGCCATCGAGGGGATAGAGACGCATTTGATCTTGAGTAAGTGGGCCAAAACGACCATTGAACTCGAAACAAACTTCACCGTGCATGAAGTGATGGCGATGGCTGATGTGACACACAGTTCTGCCGATCAGGCCGCCACGATATCTTCAGGTTCTTTTCATACGGACGGCATGATCATTATTCCCTGCAGCATGAAAACGTTGGCGGGTATTCGAGCTGGTTATGCCGAGGGTCTTATTGGCCGAGCGGCGGATGTGATTATCAAAGAAGGGCGGAAATTGGTGCTGGTTCCCAGAGAAACGCCACTGAGCACCATTCACTTGGAAAATATGCTCGCGCTCTCGAAATTAGGAGTGTCATTGGTGCCGCCAATGCCCGCTTATTATAACCATCCTACTCATATCGATGACGTCACCGATCATATTGTCGCACGGGTTCTGGATCAATTTGGCATTGATTACGGCCGGGCAACGCGCTGGGCCGGATTAAAAAAGAATGGCCAAAAAACCACTGACACCGAGGAGGATTAAATATGGCTTATGACGATCTGCGAAGTTATTTAGCGGCGCTGGATAAGGCCGGACAATTACTCGATATCACCGAGGAAGTTCAGGCGGAACCGGATATTGCCGCGGCGGCCAACGCCACCGGCAGAATCGGTGAAGGCGCCCCCGCCATTGCATTCAGGAACATTAAAGGCTTTGAACATGCGCATGTGGTCATGAATACCCTTGGGTCATGGCAGAATCACGCCATAGCCCTGGAGCTTCCGCCGACCACGCCGGTGAAACAGCAAATCGATGAGTATATTCGCCGCTGGGATCATTTCCCTGTCTCTGCGGAACGCCGCGATAATCCGCCCTGGGCCGAGAATGAGGTCAACGGCGAGGAGATTAATCTGTTTGATATCCTGCCGCTGTTTCGCCTAAACGACGGCGACGGTGGATTCTACCTGGATAAAGCCTGTGTCGTTTCCCGTGATCCTGAAGATCCGACCCACTTCGGCAAGCAAAACGTCGGCATCTATCGTATGGAGGTGAAGGGCAAGCGCAAGCTGGGTCTGCAACCGGTACCGATGCACGACATCGCGCTGCATCTGCATAAAGCGGAAGAGCGCGGTGAAGATTTGCCTATTGCCATTACGTTGGGTAATGACCCGATCATTACGCTGATGGGGGCGACGCCGCTGAAATACGATCAGTCGGAGTATGAGATGGCCGGCGCCCTGCGCGAAAGCCCGTATCCGATAGCAACGGCTCCTTTGACCGGCTTTGATGTGCCGTGGGGTTCCGAAGTGATCATCGAAGGGGTGATTGAGGGCCGCAAGCGCGAGATTGAAGGCCCGTTCGGCGAGTTTACGGGCCATTATTCCGGCGGCCGCAACATGACGGTGGTGCGTATCGATAAGGTTTCTTATCGAACACGCCCAATTTTTGAATCCCTTTATCTGGGCATGCCCTGGACAGAAATCGACTATCTGATGGGGCCGGCTACCTGCGTGCCGCTGTATCAGCAGTTGAAAGCCGAGTTTCCGGAAGTGCAGGCGGTCAATGCGATGTATACCCACGGGTTGCTCGTCATCATCTCCACCAAAAAGCGTTACGGCGGTTTCGCGCGCGCGGTGGGAATGCGGGCCATGACCACGCCGCATGGGCTGGGCTATGTGAAAATGGTGATCATGGTCGATGAGGATGTCGATCCCTTCAACCTGCCGCAGGTTATGTGGGCGCTGTCCGCCAAGGTCAACCCGGCCGGCGATCTGGTGCAGTTGCCGAACATGTCGGTGCTCGAGCTGGATCCCGGCTCCAGCCCGGCGGGGATCACGGACAAATTAATCATCGATGCGACAACGCCGGTGGCTCCGGATACGCGTGGCCACTACAGCCAGCCGGTCAAGGATTTACCCGAAACCGCCCTGTGGGTGGATAAATTAACCGCCATGTTGGCTAACCGTCCTTAAGGAGCTCCTATGATTTGTCCTCGTTGTGCCGATAAACAGATAGATGCCATGGCGCATTCTCCGGTCAAGGGCGTGTGGACGGTATACCAGTGTCAACACTGCCTTTATACCTGGCGGAGTACCGAACCCGCTCGCAGAACGGAACGGGAGCATTATCCGCCCGAGTTTCGTATGATTCAGCAGGATATCGATAATGCGCCGGAAGTGCCGACCATTCCTCCTCTTTTGACAAAATGAAACCGCAGGCGGGGAAAGGCCCGCCTGTACATGGATATGGCAATGATGAAAAATGAAGACGTCGTTTTGCTTGATGCCGCCTGGCAGCCTTGCGGGACGATGCCCAAAAACCAGGTCCACACGCGCCATACGCCGCTGCATTTGGCCTTTTCCTGCTATCTGTTCACCCCAGAGGGCAACGTGCTGGTCACAAGACGCGCCTTGAGCAAAACCGCCTGGCCGGGAGTCTGGACCAATTCCTTTTGCGGCCACCCTTTGCCGCAAGAAGCGCTGGAGCAGGCGGTGATGCGCCGTGCCCAGGTTGAGTTGGGCACGGAAGCCGAGCAGATAACGTTGCTGAGCGACGCCTTCAGTTATCAGGCGACCGACGCGTCCGGCGTGATGGAGAATGAGGTCTGCCCGGTATTTGCCGCGCATAGTAAAGGCGCTCTCTATGCTAATCCGGATGAAGTGGCGGATTATGCGTGGGTCGAGCTCAACCATTTAATGGCGGCGGTAAAATTAACGCCTTTCGGTTTCAGCCCGTGGATGGTTTCGCAATTGAATACCGACGCGATAATTTCAGGTTTGAAAGAATATCGGGATGCGATCGTGACAAAGCGTTCAGCGGGCGACGTAGGGCAAGGGTGGCAATAAAATAAATAGCCACCGCAAGGGTGACTATTTATTAATGCTTACAGGCTGCCGCCGACCGAGGTCGAGGTGGAGCCGATAGTTTCGCGGAAATGTTTAGCGTAGTCGGCCACTTCCTGCTGCGTATGCGTCAGACCATAAAGACCCAGCCCCACGCCGCCTGCAACGCCGCCGATGATAGTGCCGACCAATTGGCCGACGGCGCCGGCAATGAAGCCGCCTGCACCTGCGGATTTGCCTGCAATCAGCGCGCCGGTCATCGCGCCATCCAGCAACCCATCCCAGGCCGCGTTCAGATCGCCACCGCTGACGTACTGCTCTTCATATTGACTAAGTACTTTCATATACATTCCTTATAAATAAAAGGGTGACTTAGTGGGTTTAATTAACACCGAGAATAACGCTGTGGCGCTACTCCACTTTAAAAATATAACAGCTTATAATCTGTTGGCAATAATATATCCAATGAGGAATATTGTTTGGTTATATATGCGAACATTTATTTTCTGTCGATATTTTTATGACAGATATTGAGAATATTCTTGGTTAAAAAGGGCGATATCACTGGAAACGCCGCTGGAAAACTCATCATGCCTTATTGTGGATGGGCTGAGGCGATTTCTCTAAGGGGGGCTTTTTTCCGCCTTTGCCGCGCAGCCCGCTGTGGCTGTCACTATTTTCACATTTCAGGCTCTGCTACCGGTCAGGGAGTACGTCCGTATTGTGATTATTCCATTAAAAACTATAACTAATTAATAAGTTATATCTCTTCCGTTATCTCCTGCCATTGAAAAAATTCTCGCAAAAAATCCACACTGTGAAAATAAGATCACACAAGCGTAACAAAAGGTAAACAAAGCCCTCCTATATTGGCTGCTTCGCTTTTGGGAGGGAGTGTCATGCGTAACTGGAACGAACCGAAAAAGAATAAAGCGCACATCGAACTGATCCCGATGATCGACGTGATGATGTTCTTGTTGGTGTTTTTCGTCTTGATCAGCCTGAACGTCATTCCGGCGCTCGGGTTGAAAACGCAGCTGCCGTCCGCCGGCAGTGCGCAGCAGCTGAAACCGCAGAAGAAGGCGATCATTACGCTGGGGGCTGATGAGCAGCTGCAGCTGGATGGCCAGCCGATCGCGCTCGACGCGTTGGTCAACACGCTCAAGCAACAGCAGCAGGCCAACCAGACCACCACCATCATCGTCAACAGCGATAAAGGCGTGGCGGTCGAGCGGCTGGTGGCGGTCATGGACAACCTGCGCCAGGGCGGTTTCTTCTCCGTCTCCATCGCGACACGGAAGCTGTGACATGTATCTGCTCTATCGCTCACGTCATCTTTTCAGCTGGTTGCCGGCGCTGATTGTCGCCGGTTGCCTGCTGTTCGCCAGCCAGCAGGCGGCGCTGAAGATCCAGCCGCGCTACGACGAAACCGCCATCGAACTGGCGCTGGTGGAGCCTGAACCGGCGCCTGAACCTCAACCGGAAACGCCGCCGGAGCCCCAGCCTGAACCGCCGCCGCCCGAGCCGGAGCCGATTCCCGAGCCGGTGGTGCCGGCGCCGGAACCGATCGTGGAAGCCAAGCCGGTGCCGAAACCGCAGCCGAAACCCAAACCGAAACCGGTAAAAGAGAAAGCCAAACCGGTGGAAAAGCCTAAACCGACGCCGGCGCCAGCCGCGCCGCGCGCGCTGGTCAGCAAACCGGCGGCGCAGCCCGCGCCGGCCGCCCCTGCGGCGCCGAAGGTGAACGCGCAGGCGATTGAAAACGGCTATCTGCTGGCCTTGCGCCGCGAGCTGGAACAGCGCAAGCGCTACCCGACCGGCCGTCAGGCCTCGCTCGAGCGCCCGCAGGGCAACGTCGAGGTGTGGCTGGAGGTCGATCGCAGCGGGCGGGTGCTCTCTTCCGGCATCGCCAACAAGGCCGCCAGCATGCTGCTGAACCGCGCGGCGATGAGCAGCCTGCAAAGCATCAGTTCAGTGAAGCCATTCCCGAGCGACGCGTTCGCCGGGCAAACAACCAAAAGATTTACCGCGACGTTCAATTATCAGGCGCCTTAGCGCAAGAGTTAATCGTTTGATTTTTAAGGGATGCACACCATGAAATCTTTCAATCGTTCTGGGATCTATCTGGCGGTGATGTCGGCGATGCTGCCGGGCGCCGCGCTGGCGGCCGACGCCACCGATGTCGGCACCATCAGCGTCAAGGGGCAGTCGCTCGGCGGCGGCATGATGGTGCAGGACGACAGCGCCAAGGCGCGCTCCACCGTCACCAAAGAAGCGATGGACAAAATGCCGTCGGCGGCCAACGCCATCGATAAGCTGAAATTCACGCCGGGTCTGAACGTCAACAGCAACGACGCCAGCGGCCTGAGCGGCGTGGACTACACCATGCGTGGCATGAACTCGGATCAGATCGGTCTGTCGATGGACGGCATTCCAATCAACGACTCCGGCAACTACGCGGTGTACCCGAACCTGCTGGGCGACGCGGAAAACCTGGAGGAGGTGTTCGTTACCCAGGGCTCCTCCGAAGCGGACGGCCCGCACATCGGCTCCAGCGGCGGCAATATCGGCCTGGTGACGCGCCGCCCGGCGAAAGACTTCGGCGGTTTTCTCAAGCAGACGCTGGGCAGCAACAGCCTGAGCAAAACCTTCGCCCGCCTGGATACCGGCGAGTACAACGGCTTCAGCAACTGGCTCTCCTATTCGCATACCGAGGCGAAGAAATGGCGCGGCGAGGGCCGGCTGTACTCCGACAAGTTCGAGATGAATTCGCTGTACGAAGACGGCAACGGCAACAGCAGCAATCTGGTGATGAAGTACAACCGCCAGAACAACACCAACTACAACACCCTGAGCAAGGCGCAGTTCCAAAACGACGGCCGTGACACCGACTACGCCACCACGCCGGAATACAACAGCAAAGGGCAGTTGAACAAGTACTACAAGATTGAACGCAACCCGTTCGAGAACTTTACGCTGTCGTTCACCCAGAAGCTGCAGCTGCGCGACAACCTGTCGCTGACCCTGCAGCCGTATTACTACTGGGGCAACGGCGGCAGCTTCACCGGCCAGACGGCGTCGGTGCTGTCCAACACCTCTAGCAAGGCCGGGCAGTACGATCTCAGCAATCTGAAGTCCAACACCTATTACCGCCCGTCGTGGACCCAGACCTGGCGACCGGGCATCACCACCAAACTGAAATGGGACATTAACGATCAGCACAGCCTGGATATCGGCTACTGGTATGAACGCGCGCGTCAGCTGCAGACCCAGCCGTTCATCAGCATCAAGGGCGACGGCAACCCGTCGCAGATTTGGGGGCAGCCGGGCGGTTCCGATCAGGTGAAAGACGCCAACGGCAATACCGTGCAGGGGCGCAACCAGTACACCATCACCCCGGCGCAGAAGGTGTGGCTGCAGGACACCTGGTTCGCCACGCCGGACTGGACCTTCGTCGGCGGCCTGGCCTATCAGTACGTGGAGCGTAAAGGGGACAACCGCGGTAGCCTGTACAACGTGCCGGAGAAGCGCAAAGCCACCTATCATGAATTCCTGCCGAACTTCAGTGCCAGCTATAAGGTGAACCAGGAAAACCAGGTGTTCTATAACCTGACGCGCAACATGCGCACGCCACCGAACTACGTGCTGTACAACGTCGGCGATTCGCTCAGCACCAAGCCGGAGCTGAGCTGGAACCACGAGCTGGGCTGGCGTTTCCAACAGGAAGACATGCTGCTGAGTGCCACGCTGTTCTACATGCGCTACAGCGATCGCCAGATCTCCACCACCAACTCGTCGGGCGACTACGAGATGATGAACATCGGCAACGTGGAGAACAAAGGGCTGGAGCTGGAGTGGAGCGGCCAGCTGCCGCATAACTTCAACTACTACACCTCTTATACCTATACCCAATCGAAGCAGAAGAGCGACATCGTCAGCAACGGCGGGCTGCCGCTGCCGACCTCCGGCAAAGAGGTGCCGAACGTGCCGAAAAACCTGCTCAACATGACGCTGGGTTATGACGACGGGCTGTATTACGGCAGCGTCAGCGGCAAGTACGTCAGCGCGTTCTACGGCGACTTGACCAACGACGAGAAGATCGGCGGCCGCACGGTGTTCGATCTGGCGGCGGGGGTGCATCTGCCGGTGGACAAAAAAATCGTCAAAAGCGCCGCGCTGCGCTTTGGCATCAGCAACCTGTTTGACAAGGAATACCTGACCTCGGTGCGCACCACCACCTTCAACGCGGCGCCTTACGGCGGCGTGAAGGCCAGCACCCCGTATTACAACGTCGGCGAAGAACGCACCTTCAGCGTCTCGCTGGAAGCCACCTTTTAACTGAACGCCCTGCCGCCTGCCGGGCGGCGGGGCAGAGGAGCCCTGTATGGACGCCAATCTGTTGCACGACATTATTTTCTACGTGATGTACGCCGCGCTGGCGATCGCGCTGGTGATCATCATCGAACGCACGCTGTACTTCGCCTATACCCAGCGCCAGGCGCGCCGGCTGGAGCAGGCGCTGACGCCGGACGTGCGCCGCGCGGCCGATCTGCCGGACGAGCTGACCCAGCGCAACAGCCTGCCGATGGCGGTGATCGCGCCGGTGCTGGCGCAGAAACACCGCGCCGGCGATCGCGAGGCGATCGGCGATCTGATCGACGCCCAGTATCTGCTGAGCAAGCCGCCGATGGCGCGCGGCCTGTGGCTGCTGGAAACCGTGGTCACCGCCGCGCCGTTGCTGGGGCTGCTGGGCACGGTGATGGGGATCATCGAAACCTTCAAGGCGCTGGCCGCCTCGGGCGTCTCCGAGCCGAGCCTGGTGTCGGCCGGGATGGGCACCGCGCTGTACGCCACAGGTCTCGGTATCGCCATCGCGCTGCTGTGCCTGGTGGCCAACAACTTCCTGCAGAGCCGCATGGAGCGCATCAACGAGCTGCTGAAGGTGCTGCTGATCCGCGCCGGTCAACCGGCCAGCCGCCCGGAGAGCGGCAGCGGTGAACAATGGGTTGACAGCGGGGCGCCGCGCTATGCCTAATGGCCATCCAACACGGCGGCCGTTCGGCCGCCTTTATACGGCATTGTGGGGCGGTTGTTTGTTGATGTTGAGCCAGAGCGCTGCGGCGCGTTTTGCGATTCCCGGTTATGAGCTGGTGTATACCGCACCGGTAGAAACTGCGCTGCAGGCCGACGACCTGCGCAACACCGCCGAGGTGTGGCGCGAGATGTTCGACGCGGCGAAAACCCGCATCGATCTGGGGCAGTTTTACGTGGCGAATCAGGACGGCTCCTTGCTGGACGGCGTGCTGCAGCGCCTGAAGGCGGCCGGTGAGCGCGGGGTGAAAATCCGTTTCCTGATGGAGGAGAAAGGCATCCGCAACTCCACCGCCGAGACGCTGGAACAGCTGAAGGCGATCCCCAATCTGGAGCTGCGCATCATTCCTTACCAGAAGCTGAGTGGCGGCATCCTGCACGCCAAGTATCTGCTGGTGGACGGCGAACAGGCGTTTGTCGGCAGCCAGAACTTCGACTGGCGCGCGCTGGAGCATATTCACGAAACCGGGCTGCGTATCAGCGACGCCAAGGTGGTGGGGCAAATTCAGGCGATCTTCGAACAGGACTGGCAGGCGCAGGCGCTGCTGGCGCAGGATAAACCGGTGCCGGCGCTGCCCGATGCGCCGCCGACCGCGCCCCCGCAGGGCGACTATCTGGTGGCCAGCCCGCGCGCCTACAACCCGGCAGGGGTGATCGACTCGCAGGCTGAGCTGCCGCGCCTGCTGGCCGGCGCCAAGCGGCGGGTGCGGGTGCAGGTGATGGATTACGCGCCGCTGTCTTTCGGTCCGGAGCGCAGTCGTCCCTTTTATGCGGTGATCGACAACGCGTTGCGCGGCGCGGCGGCGCGCGGGGTGCAGATCGAGCTGATGGTGGCCAACTGGAACACCAAAAAGCCGGACATCGCCTGGCTCAAGAGCCTGGCGCTGGTGCCGAACGTGCAGATCAAAGTGGTGACCATTCCCCCGGCCAGCAGCGGTTTCATTCCGTTTGCCCGGGTGATCCACAGCAAGCTGATGACCATCGACGATGAGATTGCCTGGGTGGGCACCAGCAACTGGACCGGCGGCTATCTGGACAACTCGCGCAATCTGGAGCTGGTGTTGCACAATGCGACGATGAGCGGGCGGTTGGACCAGCTGTATCAACAGCTGTGGAACAGCGTCTACGCCGAGCCGTTGAAGCTGGATTACGATTACCCGACGCCCAAGCCGGGCGGCGAATCCTGATAAGCAGGGCGCGGTTAATCCCCGCGCCCCGTTTTTTTATCGCCGCCAGCCGGCCTTCTCCAGCGCCGTCACCAGCTGTTCGGCGCTCAGCCCTTCCGCCCGATGGCCGTTGCCGCTGACGCTATTGGCCGCCAGCAGCGCATTGACGATCGCTTCCTCTACCGCTTCCGCCGCCGCGGCGAACAGCGCCGAAATATAGTCGTTGTTCACCATGCGCAGCGGCGTGGTGAAAGCGCCTTTATTGGCGTAGTCGGCGGGCGGCAAGCCGTCGTTTCCGGTGGCGAAGGCGATAAAGATATCGCCGCTCGAATCTTCGGTGCCGCCGCCGGTGCGGGCGATGCCGATGCTGGCGCGCTGCGCCAGGCGCGCGCACTGGTGCGGCAACAGCGGCGCGTCGGTCGCCAGCGCCACGACGATGGAGCCCATGCCGGGATGCGGCAGCTGCGGCGTGAACGGCGAGGGGATATGCCCCAGATGGCGGCCCACCGGGTAACCGCCCACCAGCAGCGACTCGCGCTTGCCGTGGTTGGCCTGCACGATGGCGCCCACCGTCCAGCCGCCCTGATCGGCGGGCAGGCGGCGCGACGCGGTGCCGCTGCCGCCTTTGAATTCATGGCAGATCATGCCGCTGCCGCCGCCGACCGCGCCTTCCTGCGGCAAGCCGCCCCGGGCCGCCTGCTGCGCCTGGCGCACGTGCTCGGCCTTGACGTGAAAGCCGTTGATGTCGTTGAGCAGGCCATCGAAGGTTTCCATCACCACCGGCATATTCCAGTACACCGCGTGGTCGCCCGCGGGCAGCGTTTCGCGTTCCAGCGCGATCAGCGCATCGCGCACCACGCCCACGCTGTGGGTGTTGGTGAAGGCGATCGGGCTGGTCAGCAGGCCCGCTTCGCGTACCCATTCCAGGCCGGTGGCGTCGCCGTTGCCGTTCAACACGTGCACGCCGGCGAAGCAGGGCGCGTGGCGGGCGGAGCCGGGGCGCGGTTCGATCACCGTCACGCCGGTGCGCACGCTGCGCCCGTCCGCCAAATCGGCATGAATGCTGGCATGGCCGACGCGCACGCCGGGCACGTCGGTGATGGCGTTCAGCGGGCCGGGCGTGCCCTGGCCGATGGTGATGCCCAGATCCTGAGCGCGCTGCGTCATGGTTATTCTCCTTCTATTGAGGGGGCGGCGAGGGGCGCCGTCTGGCGGCCGCGCAGATGGTTCAGCGCCAGCCCGAAGCCGACGATGCCGGCAATGATAATAAAGTCTTTCAGGCTGCTGGCGATCAAAATCGTCCACAGCACGTACAGGCAGCACAGCAGCGCCGCCAGTACCGGCAGCGGCCACAGCGGCATCAGGTAAGGATGGTGGAAGTGGCGGCGGCGGCGGCTGATCAGCGCCGCGATCGCCATGATGATGTACACCAGCAGCAGCAGGATCACGGTGAAGGAGGTCAGCGATTCGAGATCGGAGCAAAACGCCAGCAGCGCCGACGGCACGCCGAACAGCAGGGTGGCGATCCAGGGTGTACCGAAGCGCGGATGGATGATTTTCAGCGCCCGGTTGAACGCCGGCAGCCAGAAACCGTCGCGCCCGCTGGCGAACATCATGCGGCTGAATTGCGCCACGATGGCGATGATGGCGTTGAACACCGACAAGTAAATCGCGCCACTCACTATCCGCGCCAGCGTCGGGCCGCCGAGCTGGGTGACCACATAGCCGACCGGGTCGGCCTGTTTGGCCATCTCCGTCAGCGACGGCGAGCCGATCAGCAGGGCGGTGAACGGCACCAGTTCCACCAGCACCACGATGACCAGCGTCAGCATGATCGCCATCGCCATCGGTCTGCCCTGTTCGCGCATGTCCTCCGCCATGTACACCGCCGCGCCGTAGCCGTTGTAGGAGAACAGCGCGACCCCGACCATCGCGACGATCAGCGGCAGCGACACCGGCGCCAGGCTGCCATGCGCATCCAGCATCACCGGCGCGGTGAGGATCTCCGTGCTCTGATGCGGGTGGCTGAAGCCGAGCCAGGCGATCAGCGCCAGCACCGCTACTTCCACCACCAGGAAAGCGCCGGTCAGCAGGGCGTTGGCCTTGATGTTGAAAATGGCGCAGATGCCGCCGACCAGCACGGTGAGCATGCCGGCGGTCGAGGCGTCGAATTGGGTGCCCAGCGCGGTGTTCAGGTAGGGCACCGCGCCGGTGGCCAGCACCGCCGGCACGAACAGCGAGGCGCTGAGGATAAACAGGTAGGTCTGCAGCCCGCACAGGGTGCCGAACAGGCGTTTGATGATGCTGTATTCGCCGCCGGCGCTGGGGTGTGCGGCGCCGAGCTCGGCATAGCACAGCGCGATGGTGGCGGCGACGCAGGCGGCGATCAGGAACGACAGAAAGGCGCCACTGCCGGCGCTGGCGATCGCCAGCGGGGCGATGACGAAGATCGAACTGGCCGGCGTCACGCCGGACGCGGTGATCATCACCACGTCGAGGACGCTGAGATTGCCTTTGAAGGTGTGTTCAGGGGCGGACTCTTGCATGGTTAACGACTCCATTAACGTGTGAGTGAGTTATTGTTTTGCTGCACAGGCTGTACGCAGGAATCAAATGGAGCGCGCGAAATGCCGGGGAGCTTTGCTCCCCGGAAGTTTATTGTTCTTATGTGTTACCCCTGCCCCGACGGGAAGCTGAAGCTGGCGCGCCGGGCGTCGCCGGAAGCCGGCCAGCGCTGGGTCACGGTCTTGCGTTTGGTGTAGAACCTGACCGCGTCCGGGCCGTAGGCGTGCAGATCGCCGAACAGCGAGCGCTTCCAGCCGCCGAACGAGTGGTAGGCCACCGGCACCGGCAGCGCCACGTTGATCCCCACCATGCCGACCTGAATGCGGCTGGAGAAGTAGCGCGCCGCTTCGCCGTCGCGGGTGAACAGGCAGGTGCCGTTGCCGTATTCGTGGGCGTCGATCAAGGCCATCGCCTCCTGCAGCGAAGCCGCGCGCACCACGCCGAGCACCGGGCCGAAAATCTCCTCCTGATAGATGCGCATGCCGGGCGTCACGCGGTCGAACAGCGTCGGGCCGAGGAAGTACCCCTGGCTGGGGCGGCCGTCGGCGTCCGTCACGCTCAGCTCGCGGCCATCCACCAGCAGCTCGGCGCCTTCGGCCACGCCCTGATCGATATAGCCTTTCACCTTCTGATAATGCTGCCGGGTCACCAGCGGCCCCATGTCGTTGCGATTATCGCTGCCGGGGCCGACGCGCATGGCGGCCATCTGTTGCCGCAGCCCGGCGACCAGCGCCTCGGCGGTGCCTTCACCCACCGCCACTACCAGCGGAATGGCCATGCAGCGCTGGCCGCACGAGCCGAAGGCTGCGCCCATCAGCGCGCCGACCGCGCCGGGGATATCGGCGTCCGGCAGCACCACCGCGTGGTTCTTGGCACCGCCCAGCGCCTGTACCCGTTTGTTCTGCGCGCAGCCGGTGTGATAAATGTGTTCCGCCACCGGCGTCGAACCGACGAAGCTGATCGCTTTGACGCGCCCGTCATGCAGCAGCGTCTCCACCGCTTCGCGATCGCCGTTGACCACGTTGAGCACCCCCGGCGGCAGCCCGGCCTCCGCTGCCAGCCGCGCGATATACAGCGCGGCGGAGGGCACGCGCTCGGACGGCTTCAGCACGAAGGTGTTGCCGCATGCCACCGCCATCGGCCACATCCACAGCGGCACCATCGCCGGGAAGTTGAACGGCGTGATGCCCGCCACCACCCCCAACGGTTGAAACTCGCTCCAGCTGTCGATGCCCGGCCCCGCCTCTTTGCTGTGTTCACCCTTCAGCAGCTCCGGCACATAGCTGGCGTATTCGATATTCTCGATGCCGCGCTGCAGTTCGCCCAGGGCGTCGCTGAGCACCTTGCCGTGCTCGGCGGTGATCAACTGGCAGACGGCGTCGGCGTGCTGCTCCAGCAGATCCTTGAGCTTCATCATGATGCGCGCGCGTTTCAGCGGCGGGGTGTCGCGCCAGGCGGGATAGGCCTGTTCGGCGGCGGCGATGGCGCGCTCCACCGTGGCGCGGTCGGCCAGCTGCACCTCCTGCGCCGATTGGCCGGTGGCCGGGTCGTAAACCGGCTGGCTGCGTTCGCCGCCGGCGGCGGGCTCGCCGTTGATCCAATGGGTAATGGTCATGGTTCTCTCCTTATTCGGTGGCGTTGAGGGCGTCGCCCACGGCGTTGATCAACGCGTCGATCTGCGCTTCGCTGCTGATGAACGGCGGCGCCAGCTGCAGAGTGTCGCCGCCGTAGCGCACGTAAAATCCGCTTTCCCAGCAGCGCATCGCCGCCTCGAAGGGGCGCCGCGCCGGTTCGCCGGGCCGCGCCGCCAGCGTGATGCCGGCCGCCAGGCCGATATTGCGAATGTCGGCGACGTGTTTGGCCCCCTGCAGACTATGCACCGCGCGCTCGAAATAGGGCGCCAGCGCCTGCACGCGCTCCACCATCTGTTCGCGCTGCAGGATGTCCAGCGTCGCCAGCGCGACCGCGCAGCTGACCGGATGGGCGGAGTAGGTGTAGCCGTGCGGGAATTCGAGCTGGTAGTCCGGTTCGCCGCTGTCCATGAAGGTGCGGTAGATCTCCGGCCGCACCACCACCGCGCCCATCGGCTGCGCGCCGTTGGTCACCTGTTTGGCGATGTTCATGATGTCCGGCGTGACGCCGAACGCCTCGGCGCCGGTCATCGCGCCGCAGCGGCCGAAGGCGGTGATCACTTCGTCGAAGATCAGCAGAATGTCATGTTGGGTACAGATCTCGCGCAGGCGCTGCAGGTAGCCGACCGGCGGCACGATCACCCCGGCGGAACCGGAGAAAGGTTCGACGATCACCGCGGCGATCGTCGAGGCGTCGCGCAGCGCGATGATGCGGCTGAGCTCATCCGCCAGCTCCGCCCCCTGTTGCGGCATGCCGCGCGAAAAGGCGTTGCCGGCCAGCAGGGTGTGCGGCAGGTGATCCGCCTCGGCGCCGGCGCCGAACGCCTTGCGGTTGCCGGCGATGCCGCCGACCGAGATGCCGCCGAAGTTAACGCCGTGGTAGCCCTTTTCCCGGCCGATAAAGCAGGTTTTGCCCGCTTGGCCCTTGGCGCGCCAGTAAGCGCGTGCCATTTTCAGCGAGGTGTCCGCCGCTTCCGAGCCGGAGCCGGTGAAGAACACGTAATCCAGCCCTGCCGGCGTCAGTGCCTTGATCTTGTTGGCCAGTTCGAACGACAGCGGATGGCCGAACTGAAACGCCGGCGAGTAATCCAGCGTCGCCAGTTGGCGCTGGGCGGCGGCGGTGATTTCCTGCCGGCCGTGCCCCAATCCGCAGCACCACAATCCGGACAGGCCATCGAAAATCTTTCTGCCGTCGTGGCTGGTGTAATACGCCCCTGCGGCCTGAGTAATGATGCGCGGCTGCGCTTTAAAATTGCGGTTGCCGGTAAAAGGCATCCAATGGGCCTCTAATCCTTCGGCATCGAGACGATTCAGCGGGTAATTTTCAGCGGCCATGTTTTCCTCCGGACAGGAAAATAAGTGCGATTAATTAAATAAAACGAGTTGTTAACGAATTGTTGTGCGAAATTGACTATGTACCGCTTGTTCTCTACTGTGAATAATCATATGTCGAAACTTACTTAAGGTTTTATGCAAGTAAAAAAGCGCGCGTTGTTAGGGCAATTGTCGGATATGGATCTGCGTTTGCTGCGGGTATTCAAGGCCGTGGTCGACTGTGGCGGCATGAGCGCCGCCGAACTGGAGCTGAACATCAGCCTGTCGACCATCAGCAAGCACATCAAGGATCTGGAGCAGCGGCTGGGCTTGACGCTGTGCCAGCGCGGGCGCGAGGGCTTTGCGGTCACCGACGAGGGGCTGTTGATCTACCAGGAAACGGTCAACCTGCTGGCGGCCACCGAGGCCTTCCGGCGCGGGGTGGACGAGGTGCATCAGCGCATGGGCGGGCAGCTGCACGTGGCGATATTCGACCATACGGTCAGTAATCCGCAGGCGCAGATCGGCCGGGCCATCGCGTTATTCAGCGAGCGCGCGCCGGAGGTTTCTTTGCAAATGTATGTGGAGCCGATTAATACCATTGAACGCGGCGTTATTGACGGGCAATTTCAGGTTGGGGTTATTCCCATGCACCGCAGCGCAGAAAGTTTATCTTATCATTCGTTATTCAGTGAGAGGATGTTCTTATATTGCGGCGCGCAGCATGAATTATTTTCCGCCCGTCATGAAACATTAAATTGGGATCTGCTGCACAATTATGCCTTCGCCGGATTAGGCTATCATTCGCCGAATATGGAACTGAGCCTGCAGCAACATTTGCATCGCAAGGCGACGGGATTTGCGCAGGAATCGATAGCGACGTTAATTCTGTCCGGCAAATACGTCGGCTTTTTGCCCGATCACTACGCGGCGTTTTTTGTGGCGCAGAACCTGATGCGGGCGATCAAACCGGCGCTGTTCCGCTATCACTGCGAATACTCCTGCGTGCTGCGCCGCTCGCCGGTACCGCAGCGGGTGGTGAAGCTGTTCCATGAGTGCCTGCTGGCGGCCCACGGAACAGCGTGACGCTTACTGCTCTTTCTTCTTGCCGAAGATTCTGATCAGCGCGCCGACCAGGATGCCGACCGCGATGCCGGCGAAGATCCAGCCGATGATGCCCATTTCCTTAACTCCTGCTAGTGCGTTGATCTGATTATATAATCATTCGACGCGAAACGCCTCTTCGATCATCCGTTGCCGCTGCGCCGGCGCATAGTCGATCCAGGAATTCTTGCTGTTGGATTTCTCCAGCGCCACCGCCAATTCCTGGCCGGAAATCGGCAAATCGTCCTGCCAGAACGGCGCGATGGCGTGACGGGTGATGAAATCGGTCAGGTAGCTCTCCGGGCTGCCCTGCCAGTGCGGATACAAGCACGCGGCCAGCTCGGCCATCAGCGCGCGCTGCTGCGGCTGTTCGCTGCTTTCCAGCAGGGCGAGGAACGGCAGCAGCAGGCGGCCGCAGACCTGGCCGTGATGGTAGTCGCGCAGTGCGCCGATCTCGCCGGCGATGCCGTGAATGACCCCCAGCCCGGCGGCGCTCAGCGTCAGCCCCCCGAGGTACGAAGCTTGCATAATCGCTTCGCGCGCCGCGTTGCTGCGGTTGAGCGCCGGCCAGGCCGAAAGGAAGTGGCGGATGCCGCTTAACGACATGTCGCGCGTCATGGCACCGGCGGTTTTCGACAGATAGGCCTCGAACAGGTGGGTGAAGGCGTCGATGGCGCAGTAGGCCAGCACCTTGTCCGGGGCGCCCGCCAGCAACTGCGGATCGAGAATGGCGGTATGCGGCACGAAGTTGTTATGGCGCAGCGAGGCCTTCACTTTGCTGACCTGGGTGTCGGTGATCACCGCGTTCTGCGTCACCTCGCTGCCGGTGCCGGCGGTGGTAGGAATGGCGATCAGCGGCAGGGTGGCGCCGCTGATTTTACTGTCGCCCACCTTTTCCATATAGCGCAGCGTCGGCAGCGGGTGCTCCACCAGCGCGGAGAACGCCTTGGCGGCGTCCAGCACGCTGCCGCCGCCGATGGCCACCACGCGCCGCACCTGGCCGCGCCAGCGCGCCACCCAGGCGTCTATTTCCTGCGGCGACGCCTCGTGGCTGACGATCTCAGTGCCGATGAACAGCGGCGTCAGCGACTCGCGCAGGCCGGCGTACACCGGGCCGTTGAGAAAAGAGCGGCAGCTGAACAGCAGCGTCGGCTGCGGATCGGCCAGCAGCAGCGGCGGCAGCTGTTGGATGCTGCCGTGGCCGAACCAGGTCTGGCGGTTGGCGATGATGTGGCTGACGGACATGAGGTCTCCTTGACGGCGTTGCGGGGCGCGATGCCACAGCATAAGCCAGCGGGCGCGGAGCGGCCACCGCTTTCCCCGCCGTGGCAACCTGTGAGTTGTTTAACATGTAAACGATCTCGTTCTTGCATTTCGGCGCGCCGGATGCTTTTTTTAACAGTACCGGCCGTCATGCGGCCAACCCCATCCGAAATCGGTAGATTGTTAATGTATTAATAATGGCGAGGCGGGTATGGATATTCAGGTTGAACGCTTGTCTGCGGTGATCGATGCGGTGGCCAGCCCGCGTTTTTATCCCAGCCTGCTGAACTGGCTGGAAGGGTTTTTCGCCTTCGACAACGCCATCGTCTATGCCTTCGAACGCGGCCGGCCGCCGCGCTGCCTGATCAAAACCGAGCGGGAAAACAGCGACGCGGTCAACCAGATCTACCAGCAGGGCGCCTATCTGCAGGATCCGTTTTACCGCGCGCTGAACGACGGCGGCGAAGGCGAGGTGCTGACGCTGCGTCAGCTGGCGCCCTGCGGGTTTTATCACAGCGACTATTACCGTAACTTTTATCGCAAGACCGGCTGGCACGACGAGGCCGGGGTGCTGCTGCAATTGACGCCGGAGCGCGGGCTGGGCGTGTTCTTTGGCTCGGCGCGCCGCACGGTGGCGGTGCGCTACCCGCAGCGGGCGGATCTGCGCAGCGCGCTGACGCTGGTGAAAAGCGTGGCGCGGCTGCACGGTGAGGTGGTGGCGGCGCCGGCCGATGCCGCGACGGTGAACGACGACGGCGCGCAGGCGCGCTATCTGCTGACGCCGCGCGAGCGCGAGATCGTCGATCTGATCCTCGCCGGCTGCGGTTCGCAGCAGATCGCCGACCGGCTGTTCATCAGCCTCGGCACGGTAAAAAATCACCGCAAGAACATCTACGGCAAGCTGAACATCGGCTCGCAGGCCGAACTGTTCAGCCTGCTGCTGACCGCACCGCAGCGGCGCAGCGCGTGAATGTTAATTTTTTGTAGCGAATGTCCCTAAGGGGACATAGCGGCACGGCTGCTGCCTCCCGATAATCCGATGTCATGGCATAGGCAATCGGGAGTGCGGCAGTGAACAACGAAATCGAGTCCTTAACCTACTACGCGGCGACCAAAAAATACGATCTGCGCTTCCCGACGCTGGAAGAGGATCTGGACGTCGACGTGGTGATCATCGGCGGCGGCTTCTCCGGTATCAACACCGCACTGGAGCTGGCAGAGAAGGGCATCACCAACATCGCCATCCTCGAAGGCCGCTATCTGGGCTACGGCGGCACCGGACGCAACGGCGGCCAGGTGATGGCCGGCATCGGCCACGATCTGGAGAAGATCAAACGCCACGTCGGCCCGTCTGGGCTGGAAACCATCTTCAAGATCAGCAACCTCGGCGCCGGCATTATCCGCGAGCGCATCAAGAAATATGACATCGACGCCGACTTCTGCTTCGGCTACGGCTATCTCGGCAGCAACGCGCGCCAGGAGAAGACCCTGCGCGGATGGCTGAAGGAGTTCAGGGCGGTGGCGCCGGACGAAGAGATCGAGCTCTACACCGGCGCGGAGGTGAAGCAGGTGGTGGGCTCCGACGCCTATACCTGCGCGCTGAAACACATGGGCGGTGGCCATGTGCATTCGCTCAACCTGTTGCTGGGCGAGGCCAAGGCGCTGAGCGGCTACGGGGTGAAAATCTTCGAGAACAGCAACGTGCTCAACGTGGAATACGGGCCGCGCATCACGGTGCGCACCGCCATGGGCTCGGTGCGCGCCAACAAGATGCTGTGGGCCTGCAACGGCTTCCTCAACGGCATGGAACCGCAGATCTACCGCAAGACTATCAACACCTACGCTTTCCAACTGGCCACCGAGCCGCTGTCTGACGATCTGATCCGTCAGATCAGCCCGATCCGCGGCGCCTACAGCGACATTCGCCCGGTGATCGACTATTACCGGGTGACCAACGAAAACCGGCTGCTGTTCGGCAGCGCCACTCGCCTGATCGAATATTTCCCGTCGGATCTCAAGGCCTGGAACCGCAACCTGATGCTGAAGGTGTTCCCGTACCTGAAAGACGTGAAGATCGATCTGGCTTGGGGCGGCCCGCTGTGCTGCAGCGCCAACCTGTTCCCGCAGATCGGCACGCTGCCGGATCGCGACAACGTGTTTTACGTGCAGGGCTACTCCGGCTTCGGCGTGACGCCGAGCCACATCGTGTGCAAGGTGCTGGCGGAGGGCATGAGTGAAGGATCCGATCGTTACGATCTGATGAGCTCGATCCCGCACGTCAACATCTTCGGCAAGGACAAGCTGCGGCGAGTGATGACCACCGCCGGTAAGGTTTGGCACCAGACATCCGGCTATTGGAAAGGCCGCCGTTAATCCTCAGAGGAGAATGACATGAAACCGTTACTGCTTAAACAACCGCTGCCGGAACTGCTGGAGATCGGCAGCGTCAGCAACCTGGGCGCCACGGTGATCGCCGGCACGCCGACCGTCGGCGTGGCCAGCATCTTCGGCGAGCCGACCGACAATCTGAACTGTGGCGTGTTCAGCTGCACCCGCGGCAGCTTCGTGATGGAATATCCGTTCGCCGAGCACGCCACGGTGTGGGAAGGCAGCGCCACCCTGACCAACGAGCGCACCGGCGAGTCGGTGCAGTACCAGGCCGGCGACTCCTGGTTCGTCGAGAAGGGCACCCCGGTGCGCTGGGACATCACCTCGGATCGCTTCGTCAAACACTATCTCGCCATCGTCGAGGGCTGACGCCGCCATGCCCCCCTCAGCCCGCTGAGGGGGAGCGCCTTAACCTAACGCCCGCGCAATAAAGTCGCTTACCCGCTTGAGGATCTGATCCTTATTGGTTTCGTTAAAGCTCTCGTGCCGCCCGCCCGCATTGATCATCCGTTCGAAATCGTCGCCCCGCAGGCGATCGAGCGCGGTTTGCGTTTCGCTCATCAGCACCAGCCGATCGTCGTCGCCGTGGATCCACAGCGTAGGCAGCGCGCCGAACCCCGGCCCGGCGTTGATGGCGGCGAGGATCCGTTGCATGGCGCGCAGGGTGGGGCGTTTGAACGGCCCGTGCCACACCAGCGGATCTTCCTGATACGCCGCGCCAACCGCCGGATCGCGTGCCAGGGTGGCGGTATCCAGCGGCGCGTCGGGGATCGTCGGCAACTCTGCCAGATCGGAGATCGCCGTTCTGTCGCCGAGCAGCGGGCCGGACAGCACCAGCGCGCTCACCTCCTCGGCGTGGCGCTGCGCGTAGCGGGTGGCGATCATGCCGCCCATCGAGTGGCCGATCACCACCAACGGCAGCGTCGGATACTGTTGGCGAAGATGCTCGACCACGCGCTGAACGTCGTCGACGACGGCGTCATAATCCTCGATCAGCACGCGCTCGCCCTGTGACAGGCCGTGGCCCAGATGATCGGGGCCGAATACCCGCGCCCCCTGCGCCTGCAGCGTGCGCGCCACGTATTGATAGCGGCCGAGATGTTCGCCGTAGCCGTGCACCAGCAGCGCCAGATAGCGCGGCTTGTCGTTTCCCCAGTCATGCAAGGCGATGTCGCCGTGGCGGCCTTTGATAAAGCTGACGGTTTGTTCGGGCATGTTATTGTTCTCATAGTGGTAGGGTTGCCCTTCAGCGTAGCGGTTGGCGGCGAGGTTGTCAGGGGCGCCGGATGCGGCGCCCGCAGAGAGGACATTACAGACCGAACTGGCGCGCCAGTTCGTCGAGCGCTTCGCGCTGGAAGCGATTGAAGGCGTCGCGCGGCTGCTGTTGCTGGATGAACGCCAACAGCGGATCCTGCACTTCAGTGCGCACGCCGCTCAGCTGCTCCATCACCGCCAGCCCGCAGAACGGCACGTAGGATTCGGCGTAGCCGCCTTCATGCACCATCACCAGTTTGCCGCCGCACAGCCGGTCGGCGGCGTCTTGCACCAGCGCGGTCATGGCGCGGAAGCTGTCGCTGTGCAGCTGCATGCGCGCCAGCGGATCGAGCGCGTTGGCGTCGTAGCCGCAGGCGACGATGATCAGCTCCGGCTCGAATTTTTCCAGCGCCGGGATGACGATGCGCCGCATGGCGTGCAGGTAGCCGTCGTCGCCGGCGCCGGCCAGCATCGGCACGTTGACGTTGCAGCCCGCCCCGGCGCCTTCACCGCGATCCCGTTCGCCGGAATAGCCCGCCGGGAAGCAGCCGTCCTGATGCAGCGACAGCGTCAGCACGTCGCCGCGCTGCCAATAGATGTGCTGGGTGCCGTTGCCGTGGTGCACGTCCCAGTCGAGCACCGCCACCTTGCCGAGGCCGTAGCGGGCCTTGGCGCGCTCGATGGCGATGGGAATATTGGCCAGGAAGCAGAAGCCCATCGATTGATCCGGCAGGCAGTGGTGGCCCGGCGGGCGCGACAGCGCATAGGCGTTATCCAGCTCGCCCTGCAGCACCGCTTCCACCGCCGCGCAGGCCAGCCCGGCGGAGAGTTTGGCGATTTCATAGCTGCCCGGCCCCAGCGGCGCCTCTTCCCCCAGCAGGCCGCCGCCGCTGTCGCTCACCTGTTTGAAGCGCTGCAGATAGTGGGCGGGGTGGATGCGCAGCAGGTCTTCTTCCGTCGCCGGTTCGGCGCTCAGCAGGGTGAGCTGGCGCGACAGGCCGGACACGTCCATCAGGTTCTTCATGCGCCGTTTGGTTTCCGGCGATTCGGCGTGGCCGGCGCCCGAAGGCGGTTGCACCCAGCCGCCGACCGGCAGGGTGGTGGCGTGCAGGCCGGTGCTGTGCCAGAAACAGCGTTCATCAAACAAGAAACCGGTTGTTCTTTTCACCTTTCTCCTCCTGTTATACGGCGCGGTGTGCGCGGTGAAGCCAGCGAAATCAACAGTAGCGACAGCAGCGCGCAGCCCAGCGCGCCGAACAGCAAGGCGTTGAAACCGCCGGAAGATTCGATCAGATAGCCGGCCAGCGTCGGGCCGATGGCCATGCCACCGCCGATCACCAGGTTGATGCCGTTCATCAGCTTGCCGTCGTTATCCAACCCGGCGACCCGCGCGAGAATGAATGGCAGCACGAAGGTCCAGGTGAATTTGAACAGCAGGGCCGCCAGGGCGAAGCGCAACAGCAGGGGCTGGCCTGTCAGCAGCGCCACGCTGGCCAGTAGCAGGGCGTAACCGAGCACGATCAGGCGTCCGCCGCCGAAGCGCGCGCCGATCATCGCCGCGGCCCCCGCGCCGACGATGCCGAGCAAGGTGGCGACGGCCAGCACCTGGCCGCTGTGGGCCGGCGACAGCCCGGCGCCGGCGGCGATGCCGCCGATGAAGGTCCAGACCGCGCTCAGGCTGATGTAAAAGGTCAGCACCGCCAGCACGGCGCACAGCTTGCGCGACAGCGAAGCAGCGGGGCCGCTGCGGGCGGCGCGGGCGGCGGTGAAGCCGCTGGGAAACGCCGGGATGAGCGGCAGGCAGCACAGCATGATGGCCGCCAAAATCAGGTAGACCGCCATCAGGCCGAAGTGCGCGAACAGCGGCGGCAGCACCAGCAGCCCGACCGCGCCCAGCACCAGCTGGCCGAGCACCCAGAAGGCATACACCCGGCTGGGATTGGCGGTGCCGGCGGCGCAGGTGATGCACAGGATCATCAGGGTGCCGCCCGCCAGCGAGGCGATAAAGCGCAGTGGCAGCAGCAGGGTGAAGTCCTGCACCAGCGCCGAAGCCAGGTTGCCGGCGATAAACACCAGCGCCGACAGCGTAGCGACCCGTCGCCAGTTGATGCGCCCGATCCACCACCACGCCGGCAGCGTGGCCAGGCTCATGGCGCCGAGTTCGGTGGAAAACAGGTGGCCAATCTGCGCCGGGCCGAGCTGCCACTGTGCGGCGAGCTGGGCGGCCACGGCGGGGGCGGTCATCAGAATGCCCGGCGCGATGGCGGCGAAGACGATAATGGCGGTCAACAGCCGCGGCGGGCAGGGGAGCGCCGCGCCGACGGCGGGCGCGGAAACCGAATCACTGGACATAAAGCTTATTCCCCAAGCGTTGAGTGACGATGAAATATCCCGCCAGGCCCGATTGCGGGCAGGGGGAGGCCGCGCCATAGATGGCGAATACGTTCTGACGTTATTTTCCGGACGCCGGCGACGGCGGCCGTTATCGGGCGTTAACCGTGGGCGAGAAAGCCGCTGGCGACCAGTTCGGTGCGATTCACCACGTCGGTTTTGGCGAAAATATTGCGCATATGGGTTTTCACCGTAGACAGCGAAATGCCCAGTTTCAGGGCGATGCGCTTATTGCTGGCGCCTTCGCGCACCATATTGACGATCTCTTGCTCTTTGGCGGTCAGCATCTGCGCCTCGCTGTCGGGCAGCAGATCGCGCGTCGCCAGCTCGATCAGCGGCAGCACCGCGCGCAGGCGGCCGCGCTCCACTTCGGTGAACGGCGTATCGCGGATCAACGACACCCCGGCGACGATGCGCTTACGCTGGCGGATGAAAATCTCCGTCATGTCGCGCATGTCGTTCGGCAGCATAAAGTCGTGGTAATAGCGGCGGTTGCCGGCGATCGCCGCCGGGCTCATGCCGACCATGGTGATGTCCTGGCGATGGAAATTGGCCGGCTGCAGCGGGTCTATCTGTTGGAAGTGGTTCAGGTACTGCTGATGCGTTTTATCGGGCATGCCGTGCAGGATGTAGTGATCCGGCCGCAGGTTGCGATCGACCAGATAAAACACCCCGGCGGAGACCGGGATCAGGTGCGTAATGGTCGCCAAACAGCTGTTGATAAAGGCATCGGATGCGGTGCTGTGCATGATTCGTGTTCCTCCCTTTATCGTTCAATCTGGAGAATGTTGGCGGTCAATATATGAACGATACAAGCATAGTTGTAGCAATTTAGCAACACAATAAAAACATATTAACAACGTGAGGCTGATTGCAATAAAACACATAAATAACAAGATGACACTGCGTTAATCAGGGCTTTTTCATTCGGATTTATCGCGATTTTCATTAATAGGTTAATGAAATAGTTCACCGCTTTTCTCGCTGAATTTACAGCGCTTTTCAATGCCTGCCCGGGGGAAGCCCTCGCCGCCCTGCGCGTGCTACAGCCGCTGCTGTCGTCGCCGTCCCTCGTTCTTAAGAACGATAGCCAGGCTTTTCCGCCGCTTTCTACACTGCGAATTGAAGATAGCGCCAGGCGGCACCAAACGTATAAGACGAAAAAATGATGACCTTTCTCGGGCTGAGGCGTCGGGTTGTTCAGTCCGCATGACCATACAGGGGACGGACGATGCAGAAAAAAACGTTGGCGGTGGCGTTGAGCGGCGCCTTATCGGGCCTGGCGCACGGGGCGGACGCCGATCGCCCCAATGTGCTGATCATTCTGGTGGACGACATGGGCTACTCCGACATCAGCCCGTTCGGCGGCGAGATACCGACGCCCAACCTGCAGGCGCTGGCCGAACGGGGCGTGCGCATGAGCCAGTACTACACCTCGCCGATGTCGGCGCCGGCGCGTTCGATGTTGATGACCGGCAACACCAATCAGCAGGCCGGCATGGGCGGCATGTGGTGGTATGAAAGCACCGCCGCGCAGCCGGGGTATGAAATGCGCCTGACCGACCGCGTGACCACGCTGCCGGAGCGTTTTCGCGACGCGGGCTACGCCACCATGATGGCGGGCAAATGGCATCTGGGCTATGTCGACGGCGCCAAACCAACCGATCGTGGCTTTGAGCGTGCCTTCGCCTTTATGGGCGGCGGCACCAGCCATTTCGACGACGCGAAACCGCTGGGCACCGTGGAGGCGTTCCATACCTTCTACACCCTGAATGGCAAGCGCGTGTCGCTGCCCAAAGATTTCTATTCCAGCAAGGCCTATGCCGACCAGCTGGAACGGTGGATCCGCGAGACACCGCAGAGCAAGCCGATCTTCGCCTATCTGGCCTTTACCGCGCCGCACGATCCGCTGCAGGCGCCGGATGACTGGATCGCCAAATTTGACGGCAAATACGACGCCGGCTATCAGCTGGCCTATCAGCAGCGCATTCAGCGCCTGAAAGCGTTGGGATTGATTTCCGATCGCACGCCGATGCCGACGCTGGCGCTGGATAAGGCCTGGAACGCGCTGACGCCGGAACAGCAAAGATATGAAGCCAAGACCATGCAGGTGTACGCGGCGATGATCGCTTATATGGACGATCAGGTCGGCGCGGTGTTGAACACCCTGAAGCAGACCGGCCGCGACCAAAATACGGTGATCGTGTTCGCCACCGACAACGGCGCCAACCCCGCCAGCGGCTTTTACTACGGCTCGAAGCCGGAGTATTGGCGGCAGTTCGACAACAGCTACGCCAACCTCGGCCGCAAGGGATCGTTCATCTCTTACGGGCCGCACTGGGCCAACGTCAGCAATGCGCCGTACGCCAACTACCACAAGACCACCAGCGCGCAGGGCGGCATCAACACCGATTTCATCATTTCCGCGCCAGGGTTGAAGGGCCGCGGCGGTATCGATCGCACGCCGATGGCGGTGTATGACATCGCGCCGACGCTGTACGACTATGCCGGCATCGACGCCAATAAACCGCTGAAGGCCAAGCCGACGCTGCCGATGGTCGGCGTCAGCTTCAAACGCTATTTCAGCGGCGAGGCCGACGGCGTGCCGCGCGCGACCTACGGCGTGGAGCTGCATAACCAGGCCGCCTACGTGGATGGCGTCTGGAAGCTGCGGCGGTTGGTGAAGGCCGGGCCGACGGCGCAGATGGCGCCGTGGGGGCTGTTCAACCTGCATGACGATCCGCTGGAGACGCGCGATCTGGCCGCCGCCGACCCGGAGCGGGTCAAACGGCTGAGCGAGGCGTATCGCCGCTTTGCGCAACAGAGCATGGTTATTGAAGCCAAAGGTGCAGCGATCGACTATCTCGGCGTCGACGCCAACACCGGCGACTACATCGGCCTGCATCCGCAGACCCACAAACCGTTGCCACAGGCGGCGCCATGAACCTGGCCCAGCTGCGCGCGCAGCAGATCCCGGTAGAGAGCGAACCGCGCGCGGCGGCGCCTTTTCACCTGCTGGTGAAACCGATCGGTGCCGGCTGCAACCTGGGCTGCCGCTACTGCTACTACCCGCAGCGCCAGCAAGCGCGGACGCGCAAGATGGACGACGACTTGCTGGCGGAGTTTATCCGCGGCTACATTGCCGCCCAGCCGCGCCACAGCCGCGAGATCAACTTCGTCTGGCAGGGCGGAGAGCCGCTGTTGGCGGGGATCGGTTTTTACAAGCGGGCGCTGGCGTTGCAGCGCCGCTTTGCGCCGCCGGGTGTGCGGATCAGCAACAGCCTGCAGACCAATGGCACCCTGCTGAACGATGCCTGGTGCCGGCTGTTCCGGCAGCATCAATTCATCATCGGCGTCAGCCTGGACGGCGATCGCGAGGTGCAGGACGCCCATCGGCCGGACAAGCGCGGCGGCGCCAGCTATGACGCCGCGCTGCGCGGCATCGCGCTGCTGCAGCGCCATCAGATCGACTTCAACCTGCTGATGGTGGTGCACGACGGCGTCGCGGACCGCGCCGAGGCGATCTACGATCATGCGGTGGCGATCGGCGCGCGCTATCTGCAGTTTCAGCCGCTGATGCTGGAAGGGGACGCGCCCGCCGCGGGTTACGGGCTGAGCGCCGCCAACTGGGGGCGTTTCATGCTGGCGGTGTATCGCCGCTGGCGCAGCCGCGGGCACGTCGGCCAGGTGTTTGTGATGAACATCGAACAGGTCTACGCGCAGTATTTCACTCACGTCAGCCCCAGCTGCGTGCACGCCGAACGCTGCGGCGGCAATCTGGTGATGGAGCCGGACGGTCGCCTCTACGCCTGCGATCACCTGATCAATGCGCAGCACCTGCTCGGCCATGCCGATCGGCAGACGCCGCTCGCCACCCTGGCGGCAAAGGCGGTGGAGATGCCGTTCGGCAAGAACAAAAGCCTGCGCCGCGAGTGCCAACGCTGCAGCGTGAAAAGCGTCTGCCAGGGCGGCTGCCCGGCGCATGTGGGCGAAGATCGCTACAACCGGTTGTGCGCCGGCTATTACGCCTTCTTTTCCGCGTTGCTGGCGCCGCTGCTCGCCTACCCGCGCAGCCCGCAGGGGGCGATGCAGTGGCGCGCCGCCGTGAGCGCGGCCGCAGGTTGAAAGCGTCTCGTCCTTAAGGACGATAGTCAGCATTTTCCTTTCCTCTCTATAGTGAGATGACCGCCACTGGCGGTGAAAAACCTGCAAGCACCTGCATGCATCAGGCCAAAACTATAAGAGGAAATAACCATGAACCTGTCGTCGCGGTTGCACGCCCACCTGGCTCGAGGCAAGGTCGGCTTTCCCACCACCCTGGCCAGTTCGGTCGGGGTGATCATGGCCAGCCCGGTGATCCTGACGGTCACCAGCGGCTTCGGCATCGGCGGCGACACCTTCGCGCTGGCGATGCTGATCGCCTTCATCATGATGCAGGCGCAGCTCACCACCTTCTCCGAAGCGGCGGCGCTGCTGCCGACCTCCGGTTCGGTTTACGACTACATCTCCTGCGGCATGGGGCGCTTTTTCGCCATCACCGGCGCGCTGTCGGCCTACCTGATCGTGCATATCTTCGCCGGCACCGCCGAGACCATTCTCTCCGGCATCATGGCGCTGGTGAACTTCGAGCACCTCAACACCCTGATGGAAAGCCACAACGCCTCCTGGATGGTCGGCGTCGGGTTGGTTGTGGTGTTCGGCCTGCTCAATGCGTTCGGCATCGAGGCCTTCGGCAAGGCGGAGATCGTGCTGACCTTCGCCATGTGGAGCACGCTGGTGATCTTCGGCATCGTCGGGCTGCTGTCGCCGCATGCGGTGCCGCTCGAGGGTTGGTTCGGCAGCACGCTGAGCCTGAACGATCCCTTCGCGGTATTCAGCCTGATCGGCATGGCGATGTTCATGTTCGTCGGCTGTGAGCTGGTGACGCCGATGGCGCCGGAGATCAAACGCTGCGATCGGGTGATCCCGCGCGCCATGGCGCTCGGGCTGTGCGGCGTGGCGGTGTGCATGGCGCTGTACGGCGCGGCGCTCAGCCACCAGGTGGAAAACGTGGTGGTCGACGCCGCCAGCGGCACGCGCCTGCTGGAAACGCCGATGGCCATCCCGGCCTTCGCCGGCCAGGTGATGGGCCAGTTCGGCAAATACTGGCTGGGCGTCGGCCTGCTGCTGGCGGGCGCGGCGACCATCAATACGCTGATGGCGGCGGTGCCGCGCATCCTTTACGGCATGGCGCTGGACGGCGCGTTGCCGCGCATGTTCGCTTATCTGCACCCGCGCTTTAAAACGCCGGTGGTCGGCATTCTGGTGGCGGTTCTGATCCCCTGCGTGCACGCCTTCGCCATTCAGGGCAACCTCGACAAGATCATTCCGTTGGTGCTGGCGGCGGTGTGCGCCTGGGGCGTGGCCTACCTGCTGGTGACCTGCTCGGTGGTCATCCTGCGCCTGCGTCGCCCCGATCTGCCGCGCGCTTATAAATCGCCGTGGTTCCCGCTGCCGCAAATCGTCTCCAGCGTCGGCATCGTGCTGGCCATCGTCTACATCACGCCGCCGGGGATGAACCCGAGCGACGTTTACATTCCCTTCGGCTGGATGATCGGCCTGACCGCCGCCTATGCGCTGTTCTGGACGCTGTGCGTGCAGAAAGTGAATCCATTCAAGCCGGTGCCGGTCGAGCAGGTGCTGGAAAATGCCTTCGCCAAGGGCGAAAACGAGGAGGCGCAGTTTGATCGGCTTACTTCCCTCACTTAATCGCGCCTGGCGGCGAGCGCCGTCGGGCTATCGTCCGGGCGCCGCGCTGGATCGTCTGGCCCGCAACCTGGAACCCTACGCGTGCGAACGTCTGGCGCCGGGCCTGCTGCGGCTGACGCTGCCGCAGGGGCCGCAGATCGAGGTCAGCGAACAGGTGCAGGGGCTGTTTATGGCGCATATCGTCAGCCATCGTTTTCGGTTGCAGGGCGCGTGCGCGGCGCAGCCCCCGCTGACGCTGGACGTGGTGACCGGCGGTTGGCTGCGGCGGCGCGGCGTGCGCTATCTGCTGCGCCAGCGCCATGCGGCCGCGCAGCGGGTGCTGGATGGCCTGCTGCGCTACCCGCAGATCGGCGAGACGCTGGCGCAGCTGGATTTTCGCCGCGTGCGGCTGACGGTCAAAGACGGGCGCTGGCAGGTGGATATCGAGCATTTCGCCGCATCGGAGGTGGTCAGCCGTTTGCCGGCCGGCCGCCGCTATCTGCGGCTGGACGCCGAACAGCGGCGGCTGCTGTTGAGCAGCCTGCTGATGATCGGCCAACTGATGGAGAAGCTGAATCATGAATAGAGTGGTTGTGATTACCGGCGGCGGCACCGGCGTCGGCGCCGCCTGCGCCCGTCTGCTGGCGGCGCAGGGCGATCGGGTGTTCATCATCGGCCGCCGCCCGGAACCGCTGGCGGCGCTGGCGCATGAGATCGGCGCGCAGGCGCTGGTGGGCGACGCCGCCAGCGGCGAGAGCTGGAACCACACGCTGCTGCCGGCCATTCTGCGCGACGCCGGGCGCATCGACTGCCTGATCGGCAGCGCCGGTGGCATGGGCTTCAAGCGCATTACCGAGATGACCGACGAGCAGTGGCAAGGGGCGATGGACAGCAACCTCAACAGCGCTTTCGCCAGCGCGCGCGCCTGCTTGCCGGAGCTGATCAAGAGCGGCGGCAACCTGCTGTTTGTCGCCTCGATCGCCTCGCTGGCCGCCGGGCCGGAGGTCTGCGGTTACGTCACCGCCAAGCACGCGCTGATCGGACTGATGCGCTCCATCGCCCGCGACTATGGCCCGCTGGGCGTGCGCGCCAACGCGGTGTGTCCCGGCTGGGTGACCACGCCGATGGCGGACGAAGAGATGCAGCTGCTGATGGACGCCCATCAGATTTCGCTGGAGCAGGCTTACCAGATGGTCTGCCGCGATGTGCCGCTGCGCCGGCCGGCCAGCGCCGAGGAGATCGCCCGCGTCTGCCGTTTCCTCTGTTCCAGCGAGGCTTCAATCATTACCGGCGCGGCGCTGGTGGCCGACGGCGGCTCCACCATCGTCGATGTGCCGACATTGGCTTTCACTTCCCTGTAAGGAGCATTTCCATGAGTTCAGAAGCGGTATTCATTCAGGTTGGCGCGCTGGCGGAAGGCTTTGCGCCGCACAGCAATACGCTGGAACGCCAGCACGGCCTGGCGGGCACCACGCTGACGCTGCGCTTTCGCGACGGTGCGACACAGCGCTGCCGGTTCACCGACGAGCAGACGCTGGAGTGGGGAGAGCGGCGCGGCGTCGCCTATCGCGCCACCAGCATTCGCCCCGGCGTGCTGTTCATCGATTTTCTCGACCCCGCACGCGCCAACGCCAGCATTACGCTGGTGTGCGACCGCAATCAGGGCAACTTCACCGCGGTGTACGGCCAACTGCCGGACGAAGCGCAGGCGCGGCTCGACGCCTTCAGCCGGGTGGAACAGGGGCTGCCGCTGACCGCGGTCGAGGCCGAATTCCGCTTCGGCACGCTGGATGACGCCGACGTGGCGCCGCCGGGTTTTACCGATGAGCTGATCGGCATGCGCAATATGTACACCTACAGCCCGACCGAACGCTACGAGCATATCTACCTGAACGACAACTTCTACGCCTGGCAGTGTCTGGACGGGGTGGAGAAAGGGCTGGCGGACGTCGATCGCTGTCACTACGTGAAGGTGGCGGAGCAGCTTTATCTGTTCGTCTGGCGCGAGAAGATCATTCCGACGCTGGGCGTGGTGGTGATCGATCTGCAAGGCATGCGCACCGACGGCAAGATCCTCGGCTATCAGGGCAGCGATTTCAGCGCGCTGAGCAACTTTGCGGTCGGCGCCCACGCGCAGGTGCTGAACACCACGCGCCACCCGCGAGGATAGGCCGATGAACGCAACCTATGCGGCCGACGCCTTCGCGGGGCAGGCGGTGCTGGTGACCGGCGGCGCTCAGGGCATTGGGCTGGCGATCGTCAGCGCCTTCGCCCGGTTGGGCGCCGAGGTGACGATCGCGGACGTGCAGCTGCCGCAGGCACAGGCGGCGGCGCAAGCGCTGCGGGACGAAGGGTTGAGCGTGCAGGCGCTGGCCTGCGATCTGGCCGAGCCGGGGCAGATCGCCGAGGGGGTGGCGGCGGTGGGCGAGCGGCATCAACGGCTGGATGTGGTGATCCACAACGCCGCTTACTTTCCGCTGACGCCGTTCGCCGCCATCGACGCGGCCCTGCTGCAACGCACGCTGAGCGTCAATCTGATGGCGCCGTTCTTTCTGGCGCAGGCAGCGCTGCCGTGGATGCGCCGCTCCGGCGGCGGCAGTCTGCTGGTGACCTCGTCGGTGACCGGCCCGCGGGTGGCCTACCCGGGGCTGGCGCACTACGCCGCTTCCAAGGCCGGGGTGAACGGGTTTATTCGCGCGGCGGCGCTGGAGCTGGCGGCGGAGAAAATTCGCGTCAACGGCGTGGAGCCGGGGATGATCCGCACGCCGGCGATGGCCAACCTGGGCGACGCGCAGGTGAATCAGGCGATCGCCGCTGCGGTGCCGCTCGGGCGGCTGGGTGAACCGGAAGACATCGCCGCGGCGATGGTGTTTCTCGCCTCGCCGGCGGCGGCCTATATCACCGGCCAGACGCTGGTGGTGGACGGCGGCGCGCTGTTGCCGGAAACGAATTCTCCGCTTGCTTGACGCTGCAGCGTTGTTGGCTGCAGACGCCAATTAATTTGAGAATTCCGGTGGGTTAAATCACTGCTTGGCAGGATGCGCGGTGACGTTGGCGGGCAGGCTGTCGCCCAGGGTGATCAGCTCGTCCAGCAACGTCATCAACTGGTCCATTTTCTGCCGCGAAAAGGCGGCTTCAATCTCGGCGTAGCCCTGTTCCACTTGGTGGCGCGCCACTTCATACAGATCCTGACCCTGTTGGGTCAGCGACACGTACAGCTTGCGCTGATCGTTGACGGGTTTCAGGCGGAAGATCAGCTTGTCGCGCTCCATGCGCGACAGAATGCCGGTCAGGCTGGGGCGCAGGATACAGGTTTCCGCCGCCAGCTCGTGGAATTCGATCGAACGGCTGTTGGCCAGCACGCGGATGATGCGCCACTGCTGCTCGGTGAGATTGTGGCTTTTCAGGATCGGGCGGAAGAACCCCATGGCGGTTTCACGCGCCTGCAGCAGGGCGATGGTTAACGATTCATGCATAAGTTTGGCCTTAGCTATCAAGGTGTTCGTTATTACGGCGCTCGTTATGGGGGCGCCTGCCCCACAAAGCCCGATTTTGTTAATAACTTAATAGTAGCCAAAGTTACCCGTAGGGATAAAGCAAAAATGCAAGGCGCAGCGAAAAATGGTGTGAAAAAGGGTTAATACGTTGAGTAATCACGCTAATGTTCTTGTTTTGTGAATATTTTGTTATCACGATCACAAATCACTCCAAGCGCGTTGCGTAAAAGCTGCACAGCGTATAAAAGTAATCATTAATATATTAATGAATACCGGTTGTCATGTTTTGCCATTGGAGGAGTTCGCATGAAAGGCACCGTATTTTCCGTTGCGCTGAACCACCGCAGCCAACTGGACGCCTGGGATCAGGCGTTTCACCAGCCGCCGTATCAGACCCCACCCAAAACCCCGGTGTGGTTTATCAAACCGCGCAACACTCACCTCGCCAACGGCGGGGCGATCCCGTTTCCGGCCGGTGAAACCGTGCAGAGCGGCGGCACGCTGGCGGTGATCATCGGCGACACCGCGCGCAAGGTGCCGGCGGCGCAGGTGAGCCGTTATCTGGCCGGTTACGCGTTGGCCAACGACGTCAGCCTGCCGGAGAGCAGCTTCTATCGCCCGGCGATCAAGGCCAAATGCCGCGACGGGTTCTGCCCGCTGGGAGAGATCGGCCAGCTGGAGAATGCCGATCGGCTGGAGATCGTCACCGAGATCAACGGCGTGGAGCAGGATCGCTGGTCCACCTCCGATCTGGTGCGCTCGGTGCCGGAGCTGATCGCCGCCATCAGCGATTTCATCACCCTGCAGCCGGGCGATGCGGTGCTGATCGGCACCCCGCACCAGCGGGTGGAGATCAAACCGGGGGATGAGGTGACGGTGCGCGCCGCCGGCCTGCCCACTCTGAGCAACCGCGTCACCCAGGCAGGAGCCACATCATGAAACATGCCCGTATTCGCCATCATGGCCAGATCGTCAACGTTCAGGTGGACGACCAGCTGCGCGTCACGCTGCCAAACGGCGAGGTGCTGCAGGAGCGCGAAGTGGAATGGCTGCCGCCGGCGCAGGGCACGGTGTTTGCCCTGGGGCTGAACTATGCCGACCACGCCAGCGAACTGGAATTCAAAGCGCCGGAAGAGCCGCTGGTGTTCCTCAAGGCACCGAACACCCTGACCGGCCATCGTCAGGTATCGGTGCGTCCGGCCGACGTGGAGTACATGCATTACGAAGCCGAGCTGGTGGCGGTGATCGGCAAGACCGCGCGTAACGTCAGCCGCGAGCGCGCCATGGAGTATGTGGCGGGCTACACCCTGTGCAACGACTACGCCATCCGCGACTACCTGGAAAACTACTACCGGCCGAATCTGCGGGTGAAGAGCCGCGATACCCTGACGCCGATCGGGCCGTACATCGTCGATCGCGACGACGTCGCCGATCCGCACCGGCTGGCGCTCAGCACCTACGTCAACGGCGAGCTGCGCCAGCGCGGCAGTACCGCCGACATGATTTTCGACATTCCGTTCCTGATCGCCTACCTGAGCGAATTCATGACGCTGCAGCCGGGTGACATGATCGCCACCGGCACGCCGAAAGGGCTGGCCGACGTGCGGCCGGGCGACGAAGTGGTGGTGGAGATCGAGGGCATCGGCCGTCTGGTTAACCACATTATCAGTGAAAAAGATTACGAGGAGAGCCTGCGATGAAAACCATCAACCACTGGATCAACGGCAAGAACGTCGCCAGCAAAGAGTATTTCACCACCACCAACCCGGCGAACGGCGAGGTGCTGGCGGAAGTGGCCTCCGGCGGCCAGCTGGAGATCGACCAGGCGGTGGCGGCCGCGAAAGAGGCTTTCCCCAAATGGGCCAACACGCCGATGAAAGAGCGCGCGCGCCTGATGCGCCGTCTGGGTGAACTGATCGACCAGAACGTGCCGCAGATCGCCGAAATGGAAACTGCCGATACCGGCCTGCCGATCCATCAGACCAAAAACGTGCTGATCCCGCGCGCCTCGCACAACTTCGAGTTCTTCGCCGAGGTGTGCCAGCAGATGAACGGCAAGACCTACCCGGTGGACGACAAGATGCTCAACTACACGCTGGTGCAGCCAGTGGGGGTCTGCGCGCTGGTGTCGCCGTGGAACGTGCCGTTCATGACCGCCACCTGGAAAACCGCACCTTGCCTGGCGTTGGGTAACACTGCGGTGTTGAAGATGTCCGAACTGTCGCCGCTGAGCGCCGATCGCCTGGGCGAGCTGGCGCTAGAGGCCGGTATTCCCGCCGGGGTGCTGAACGTGGTGCAGGGTTACGGCGCCACCGCCGGCGACGCGCTGGTGCGCCATAAAGACGTGCGCGCGGTTTCGTTCACCGGCGGCACCGCCACCGGCCGCCGCATTATCGAAAGTGCCGGGCTGAAGAAATTCTCCATGGAGCTCGGCGGCAAGTCGCCGGTGCTGATCTTTGAAGACGCCGACATCGAGCGGGCGCTCGACGCCGCGCTGTTCACCATCTTCTCGATCAACGGCGAACGCTGCACCGCCGGTTCGCGCATCTTCATTCAGGAGAGCATCTACCCGGAATTCGTCAAACGCTTCGCCGAGCGCGCCAACCGTCTGCGCGTGGGTGATCCGCAAGATCCCAACACCCAGGTGGGGGCGCTGATCAGCCCGCAGCACTGGGAAAAAGTCTCCGGCTATATCCGCCTCGGGGTGGAAGAAGGGGCGACCCTGCTGGCCGGCGGCCCGGACAAACCGGCTGGTTTGAGCCACGGCAACTTCCTGCGCCCGACGGTGCTGGCGGATGTCGATAACCGGATGCGCGTGGCGCAGGAGGAGATCTTCGGGCCGGTGGCCTGCCTGCTGCCGTTCAAGTCGGAAGAAGACGGCCTGCGCATGGCCAACGACGTGGAGTACGGCCTGGCGTCGTACATCTGGACGCAGGATGTGAGCAAGGTTCTGCGCCTGGCCCGCGGCATCGAAGCCGGCATGGTTTTCGTCAACACCCAAAACGTGCGCGATCTGCGCCAACCGTTCGGCGGCGTGAAAGCCTCCGGCACCGGCCGCGAAGGCGGCGAATACAGCTTCGAAGTGTTCGCCGAAATGAAGAACGTGTGCATTTCCATGGGCGACCACCCGATCCCGAAATGGGGCGTCTGAGCCTCAGACCACAATAATAACGAGAGAGATGAGAACAATGACGACAAAACTGACCACTAATGCTGTCCCTGCTCCCGACGTCGTGCGCTGTGCCTACATGGAAATTCAGGTCACGAACCTTAAAGCCGCACGCGAATTTTACGTCGATATCCTCGGCTTGGTCGTGACCGCCGAAGATGACAAAACCCTCTACCTGCGTTCGATGGAGGAGTTCATTCACCATAACCTGGTGCTGCGCGAAGGGCCGGTGGCCGCCGTGGCGGCGTTTGCTTTCCGCGTGCGCACGCCGGAAGACGTCGATCGCGCCGAAGCGTATTTCAAGGCGCTTGGCTGCCGCACCGAGCGGCGGGTGAACGGGTTCGCCAAAGGCATCGGCGATGCGGTGCGGGTAGAAGATCCGCTCGGTTTCCCGTACGAATTTTTCTACGACGTGCAGCACGTCGAGCGTCTGGCCTGGCGTTACGATCTGTATACGCCGGGCGCGCTGGTGCGCCTCGATCACTTTAACCAAATCACCCCAGACGTGCCGCGCGCCGTGGAATATATCCAGGGGCTGGGCTTCCGCGTAACGGAAGACATCCGCGATGAAGACGGCGTGGTTTACGCCGCCTGGATGCGCCGCAAGGCGACGGTGCACGATACCGCGATGACCGGCGGCGCCGGGCCGCGCATGCACCACATCGCCTTCGCCACCCATGAAAAACACAACATTTTGGCCATCTGCGACAAACTCGGCGCACTGCGCAAATCCGATTTGATCGAACGCGGCCCTGGCCGTCACGGCGTCTCCAACGCGTTCTATCTCTACCTGCGCGATCCCGATGGCCACCGCGTGGAAATCTACACGCAGGATTACTACACCGGCGATCCGGACAACCCGACCGTGACCTGGGACGTGCATGACAACCAGCGCCGCGACTGGTGGGGCAATCCGGTGGTGCCGAGCTGGTACACCGAAGGATCGCTGGTGCTGGATCTCGATGGGCAGCCGCAGCCGGTCATCGAACGCAGCGCGCCCAGCGAAATGGCTGTCACCATCGGCGCAGACGGTTTTTCCTATACCCGCGAGGGCGATACGGAAAAAGGTTTCAAACTTGGCAATACGCTGTAAATGCCGTTGCGCGGGCCTGGCCCGCGCATATTCGCCGTCTGGAGAACGCTATGCCCCATTTTTACGCTGAATGTACCGACAACATCCGCCGCGAGGCGGATTTGCCGACTCTGTTCGCCAAGGTCAACGAAGCGCTGGCGGCGACCGGCATCTTCCCGTTGGCCGGCGTGCGCAGCCGCGCCATCTGGCTCGACACCTGGCAGATGGCCGACGGCAAGCAGGATTACGCCTTCGTGCACATGACGCTGAAGATCGGCCACGGCCGCAGTCTGGAAAGCCGGCAACAGGTGGGTGAGATGCTGTTTGCTCTGATCAAGGAACACTTCGCCGCGCTGATGGCGCAGCGTTACCTGGCGCTCTCTTTCACTATGGAAGAGCTGGATCCGGTACTGAATTACAAACAGAACAATGTCCACGCGCTGTTCAACAAAGCGTGAATAAGGGGTCGTAAATGCTGGATAAAGAGCAGGTTAACCGCGCCGTGCAGCGTCTGCATCAGGCGGAAAAGAGCCGTGAGCAGATCCGCGCGCTGTCGCTCGATCATCCCGAGATCACCATCGAAGACGCTTACGCCATTCAGCGGCAGTGGGTGGAGTTGAAGATCGCCGAAGGGCGCACGCTCAAAGGCCACAAGATCGGCCTGACCTCGCGCGCCATGCAGGTGAGCTCGCAGATCACCGAACCGGATTACGGCGCGCTGCTGGACGACATGTTCTTCAACGACGGCAGCGACATTCCGATCGATCGCTTTATCGTGCCGCGGGTGGAGGTGGAGCTGGCGTTCATACTGGCCAAGCCGCTGCGCGGGCCGAACTGTACGCTGTTCGACGTCTACAACGCCACCGATTACATCATTCCGGCGCTGGAGATTATCGACGCGCGCAGCCATAACGTCGATCCCGAGACTCAGCGGCCGCGCAAGGTGTTCGACACCATCTCCGACAACGCCGCCAACGCCGGGGTGGTGATGGGCGGGCGGCCGATCAAGCCGGATGCGCTGGATCTGCGCTGGATCTCTGCGCTGCTGTACCGCAACGGCGTGATTGAAGAGTCCGGCGTGGCGGCGGCGGTGCTCAACCACCCGGCCAACGGCGTGGCCTGGCTGGCCAACAAGCTGGCGCCGTATGAGGTGGAGCTGGAAGCAGGGCAGGTGATCCTCGGTGGCTCCTTCACCCGGCCGGTGCCGGCGCGGCGCGGCGATACCTTCCACGTCGACTACGGCTCGATGGGCTGCATCAGCTGCCGCTTCGTCTAATAAGCAGGCTCGGCGAACCGGGCCGCACTAAACCGGGCGGGGGCCATGCGCCGCGCCCGCTTGTCAGGGAGAATGCGATGTTAACCAACCACTTCAAACGTGCGCTGCAGGAAAAACGCCCGCAGATCGGGCTGTGGCTCGGGCTGTGCAGCAGCTACAGCGCCGAGCTGCTGGCCGGCGCCGGTTTCGACTGGCTGCTGATCGACGGCGAACATGCGCCCAACAACGTGCAAACGGTGCTGGGGCAGCTGCAGGCGGTCGCGCCTTACCCCAGCCAGCCGGTGGTGCGTCCGCCGTGGAACGACGCGGTGATCATCAAGCAGCTGCTGGACGTCGGCGCGCAAACCTTGCTTATCCCGATGATTCAAAACGCCGAACAGGCGCGTGACGCGGTGCGCGCGACGCGCTATCCACCGCACGGGGTGCGCGGCGTCGGCAGCGCCCTGGCGCGCGCTTCACGCTGGAACCGGGTGCCCGATTACCTGCAGCAGGCCGACGAGCAGATGTGCGTGCTGGTGCAGATTGAAACCCGCGAAGCGGTGAAAAACCTCGACGCCATTTTACAGGTGGAAGGGGTGGACGGCGTGTTTATCGGCCCGGCGGATCTCAGCGCCGACATGGGCTTCGCCGGCAACCCGCAGCACCCGGAGGTGCAGCGCACCATCGACGACGCCATCGCGCGCATCCGCGCCGCCGGCAAGGCGCCGGGCATTCTGATGGCCAACAAGGCGCTGGCGCAGCGCTATCTGGAAGCCGGCGCGCTGTTCGTCGCGGTAGGGGTGGACACCACCCTGCTGGCGCGGGCGGCGGAAGCCCTGGCGGACGAGTTCAAGCAGGGCGGGGCGTCAGCACCTTCATCGGGAGTCTACTGAACCATGAACCACGTCGATTCGCTGCAGCCGGCCAACCCGGCGCAGCAACATAAAGCGTTAACCGCCGCCGAGCAATCGGTGATTAAAAAGTTGTTTCGGCGCCTGATCATTTTCCTGTTCGTGCTGTTTGTTTTCTCTTTCCTCGACCGCATCAACATCGGCTTCGCCGGGTTGACGATGGGCAAAGATCTCGGCCTCAGCTCGACCATGTTCGGGCTGGCGGCGACGTTGTTCTATGTCACCTACGTGATCTTCGGCATTCCCAGCAACATGATGCTGAGCCGGGTCGGCGCGCGGCGCTGGATCGCCACCATCATGGTGCTGTGGGGCATCGCCTCCACCTGCACCATGTTCGCCACCGGGCCCACCAGCCTGTACGTGCTGCGCATGATCGTCGGCATCACCGAGGCCGGCTTCCTGCCGGGCATTCTGGTGTACCTCACCTACTGGTTCCCGGCGTTCTACCGCGCCCGCGCCAACGCCTTGTTCATGATCGCCATGCCGGTGACCATGGCGATCGGCTCGCTGGTCTCCGGCTATATTCTGGCGCTGGACGGGGTGATGAACCTGAAGGGCTGGCAGTGGCTGTTCCTGCTGGAAGGCATTCCGTCGGTGCTGCTGGGCGTGGTGGTGTGGTTCTATCTCGACGATACGCCGGCCAAGGCCAAGTGGCTGAGCGACGAGGAGAAAGCCAGCCTGAAGGCGATGATGGAGGCCGACAAGCTGCAGCTGGTGCAACCCAACGGGCCGAGCAGCCACCGCGCGCTGCAGCAGCGCAGCCTGTGGCGCGAGATCTGCACGCCGATCGTGCTGATGTACACGCTGGCCTATTTCTGCCTGACCAACACCCTGAGCGCGATCAATATCTGGACGCCGCAGATCCTGCAGAGCTTTAACCAGGGCAGCAGCAACGTGACGATCGGCATCCTGGCGGCGATCCCGCAGATCTGCACCATCGCCGGCATGGTGTGGTGGAGCAAACGATCCGATCGGCTGCAGGAGCGCAAGCATCACACCGCGCTGCCGTACCTGTTCGCCGCCGCCGGCTGGCTATTGGCGTCGGCCACCGATCACAGCCTGATCCAACTGCTGGGGATCGTGATGGCCTCGGTCGGCTCCTTCACCGCCATGGCGATCTTCTGGACCACGCCGGATCAGTCGATCAGCCTGGAAGCTCGGGCGGTGGGGATCGCCGTGATCAACGCCACCGGCAACATCGGATCGGCGCTCAGCCCGCTGTTGATCGGCTGGTTCAAGGACATGACCGGCAGCTTTAACTCCGGGCTGTATTTCGTCTCGGCGCTGTTGATCGTCGGCGCCGTGTTGGTGTGGCGCATCCCGATGAAGGATTCGCGCCCGAGAGCGACGCCTTGATGCGCAGATAGGCAGGATTGCAGGAGGTCATGAGGTGCGGAAAAGTACCGGCTTTATCGCCAACATCGATATTTGCAAAGAGTATGACGCGCGCTACGCCGCCGACGAGGTGCATTACGAAACCTTCGCCGGGCTGGCGGCGTTCTTCGGCCGCGACATGCAGGTGCATTGGCACGACTGCTTTTTCCAGGTGCATTTCCTGGAGACCGGCAAGATAGAGCTGCAGCTCGACGATCAGCACTATTCGGTGCAGGCGCCGCTGTTCATTCTCACGCCGCCGTCGGTGCCGCATGCGTTCTTCACCGAACCGGACAGCGACGGCCACGTGCTGACGGTGCGCCAGGAGCTGATTTGGCCGCTGCTGGAGCGCCTCTATCCCGGCAGCAATCTGGCGTTGGACATGCCTGGCATCTGCCTGTCGCTGGCCGACGCGCCGCAGGAGCTGACGGCGCTCAGCCACTATTGGGCGCTGATCCGCCGCGAGTTCGCGCAGAACCTGGCCGGGCGCGAACAGACGCTGGCGCTGCTGGCGCAGGCGGTGTTCACACTGCTGCTGCGCAACACCGCGCTGGAAGACAGCGCCAACAGCGGCGTGCGCGGGGAATTGCAACTATTTCAACGATTTAACAAGATGGTGGACGAGCGTTTCCGCGAGCACCTGCCGGTGCCGGAGTATGCGCAGGCGCTGGGGGTGACCGAATCGCGGCTCAACGACCTATGCCGGCGCTTCGCCAATCGGCCGCCCAAGCGGCTGATCTTCGATCGGCTGCTGCGCGAGGCCAAGCGCATGCTGCTGTTCAGCGCCTGCACGGTGCATGAAACCGCCTACAGCCTCGGCTTCAAGGATCCGGCCTATTTCGCCCGGTTTTTCAATCGGCTGGAAGGCTGTTCCCCTTCGACCTACCGCGCGGCGCAGCACGCCCTTTCGTAACCGCGATCACAGTTTGCCGCGAAAGCGGCAAACTGACCTGAAAAGTACCGGCGATTGCCGCAAAAGTCTCTTCTCGAAACCGGCTTTGGCAGCTTCAATTAAGCAACCAAAAGAAAACATTATTTTAACAAATGGCCAGCTCCACGGCCTGAAAAATGCCGATGACGAGGAAGACCCGATGAAACCAGAAGACTTTCGTGCCGACAGCAAACGCCCGTTCACCGGCGCCGAATACCTGAAAAGTTTGCAGGACAGCCGCGAAATCTACATTTACGGCGAGCGCGTGAAAGACGTCACTACGCACCCTGCGTTCCGCAACGCCGCGGCGTCTGTCGGCCAGCTGTACGACGCGTTGCACGATCCGGCCAGCCAGGATCGCCTGTGCTGGAACACCGACACCGGCAACGGCGGTTACACCCACAAATTCTTCCGCTATGCCCGCAGCCCGGAAGAGATGCGCCAACAGCGCGACGCCATCGCCGACTGGTCGCGCCAAAGCTATGGCTGGATGGGGCGCACGCCGGACTACAAGGCGGCCTTCGGCTGCGCGCTGGGCGCTTATCCGGAGTTCTACGGCCAGTTCGCCGACAACGCGCGCCACTGGTACAAACGCATTCAGGAAACCGGGCTCTATTTCAACCACGCCATCGTCAACCCGCCGATCGACCGCCATAAGCCGGTCAACGAGGTGAAAGATGTCTACATTCAGGTGGAGAAAGAGACCGACGCCGGCATCATCGTCAGCGGCGCCAAAGTGGTGGCCACCAACTCGGCGTTGACCCACTACAACTTCATCGGCTTCGGTTCGGCGCAGGTGATGGGCGATAACCCGGACTTCGCGCTGATGTTCGTGGCGCCGATGGACGCCGAAGGGGTGAAGCTGATTTCGCGCGCCTCCTACGAGCTGGTGGCTGGCGCCACCGGATCGCCGTTCGACTACCCGCTCACCAGCCGCTTTGACGAGAACGACGCGATCCTGATCATGGATCATGTGTTGATCCCGTGGGAAAACGTGCTGATCTACCGCGATTTTGACCGCTGCCGCCGCTGGAGCACCCAGGGCGGTTTCGCCCGGCTGTTCCCGCTGCAGGCCTGCGTGCGCCTGGCGGTGAAGATGGATTTCATCACCGCGCTGCTGCAAAAGAGCCTCTCGTGCACCGGCGTGCTGGAGTTCCGCGGCGTGCAGGCCGATCTGGGCGAAGTAGTGGCCTGGCGTAACCTGTTCTGGTCGCTGAGCGACGCGATGTGCGCCGAAGCCACTAAATGGGAAAACGGCGCCTACCTGCCTGATTCCGCCGCGCTGCAAACCTACCGGGTGATGGCGCCGATGGCCTACACCAAGGTGAAACACATCATCGAGAAGAACGTCACCAGCGGCCTGATCTACTTGCCGTCCAGCGTGCGCGACATGAACAATCCGGAGATCGACAAGTACCTGGCGCGCTACGTGCGCGGATCGGACGGCATGGATCATGTCGAGCGCATCAAGATCCTCAAGCTGATGTGGGATGCGATCGGCAGCGAATTCGGCGGCCGTCACGAGCTGTATGAGATCAACTACGCCGGCAGCCAAGATGAGATCCGCCTGCAGTGCCTGCGCCACGCGCAGGGATCCGGCAACATGGATCGCATGATGCAGATGGTCGACAAATGCCTGGCCGATTACGATCAGCACGGCTGGAAGGTGCCGCACCTGCGGAACAATGACGATATTAATCAGTTGGATAATCTGCTGAAGTAATTCAGGAGGAGGTTGTATGTCTCAGGAAAATGAACAGCGGTTGCGCTTTCGCGATGCCATGGCCAGCCTGTCGGCGGCGGTGAATATCGTCACTACCGATGGCCCGGCGGGGCGCTGCGGCATCACCGCCACGGCGGTGTGCTCGGTAACCGATACGCCGCCGACGCTGCTGGTGTGCATCAATCGCAACAGCGCGATGAACCCGGTGTTTCAGGAAAACGGCAGGCTGTGCGTCAACGTGCTCAACCACGAGCAGGAGCTGATGGCGCGCCACTTCGCCGGCATGACCGGCGTCAGCATGGAGGAGCGTTTCCGGCTGGAAGAGTGGCAGCTTGGCGCGCTGGGGCAGCCGGTGCTGCGCAATACCCTGGCCAGCCTGGAAGGGGAGATCGAACAGATCCAGAGCATCGGCACCCACCAGATGTACCTGGTGCAGATCAAGCAGATCGCGCTGAGCGAAGCCGGCAACGGTCTGATCTACTTCAAGCGCAACTTCCATTCGGTGATCCACCAGATGGCGGTGCCGGCCTGAGGCGTTGGGGCGCAGCAGCCTGCGCCCCGCGTTTCAACTCTTGTTGGCTGCCAGATCGCTCACCAGGCGGTTGACCGGATCGCTCATGTTGGTGAACTTGCTTAGCTCTGAGCGTGTCACCACCACGAACACCCCGACGTTTTTCGCCGGAATCATCGCCATGTAGGTAATGAATCCGCCGCCGCCGCCGGTCTTCTGAATGATGCCCGGCAGCCCGTCTTTCGGTGCCATATACACCCAACCCAATCCCAGCGCATCCGCTTGCCCCGGCACGTCCATGCCCTTCAGCGACACCAGATCGTGGCGCTGGAAGTACATGGTTTGCTCGCTGGCGGCGGTGGCTTTGCGCGGGCCGCTGGCGCTGGAAGAGAGGAACTGCTGCATCCAGCGCTGCATGTCGCGCGGGGTCGAGTAGACGCCGCCGCTGCCGGCTGCGGCGGTGGTGTCGCGGCAGGCGCTTGGGCCGGCCGCCGCCACCATCAGGCGAGAGCACTGTTCGGGGCTTGGCGTCAGCGTGGTGTCGACCATGCCGAGCGGCGCGGTGATTTTCTCTTTCAGCAGCGCGTTGTAAGGCTTGCCCGCGGCGCGCGACAGCGCATCGGCCAGCAGGTCATACGCCAGGTTGGAGTAGGCGGCGTGCACCCCCGGCGGCACCGTGACGTTGGCGTGCGCCAGCCACTGCCAGCGCTGGGCCTTGGTCGGCCAGGTGAACACCGGCGTTTTCGGCGGCTTCTTGCCCGGCTGCTCGCGCGGCAGCGAACTGGTGTGGGTCGCCAGGTTCAGCAGGGTGATCGGTTGACCGGCGTTGTAAGCCGGTACATAGGCGCCTTTGGGGGCGTACTTGCGCAGCGGGTCGGTCAGCTTGACCTGGCCATCCGCCGCCATTTTCACCATCACTTCGCTGGTCATCAGCTTGGTGATCGAGGCGATGCGGATCAGGGAATCCGGGCGCGGGCGCAGGTTGTTGCCGGGTTTGGTGTCGCCAAAGCTGCGGTTAACCACCTGATTGCCGTCGATCACTACCAGCGCCATGCCGGTGGCGCCGCTGTTGTAGAAAATATGTTCGGCATACTGGTCGACGATTTGCGAAGCCAGCTGCGGGGGCGCGGCCTGCACGGTCAGCGGCGCGGCGCACAGGCCCAGCGCCAGCAATAAAGCGGAGACAGAGTTCTTCAACGGTCGTTATCCATTTAACAATGCAGCGGGAAAGGGCGTCATTCGTCGCCCAGTGTAATGCGCCCAGGCCCCGGCTGCATGTAGAAAAAAGAGCGGTGACGATAAAATTTTTTAACCGCCGGCGGCCTACTGCGCGCGGGCGAAAATGGCGATCACTTCGTCCAGGTGCGCCTTCATCGCCTTGCGGGCGCCGCGCACGTCGCGCGCTTCGATCGCTGCCAGGATCGCCCGGTGTTCCAGTTCGGAGCGGTGCGGCATATCGTCCGGCGTATAGTGGCGCTGCAGCACGCGGAACATGCTGCCGTAGCGGTGGCCGAGCAGGTGGCCGATGATGAACGCATAGGCCGGGTTGCCGCTGGCCTGGGCGATGCGGATGTGGAACAGCCGATCGCCGGGGTGGGTGGCGGAACCGGCCCGGTTATCGCGGCAGTTCTGCTCATAGGCGGCGCGGATGCCCGCCAGTTCTTCGTCGGTGGCGTGGCGCGCGGCCAGCGCGGCGGTTTCCGGTTCGATCAGCAGGCGGGTTTGCAGCAGAGAAAACGGCGGCAGCTCGGCGTTGAAATCCAGCTCGATGTTCAACTCGTCGTCGATCTCCGCCCACTGGTTGCGGCCGGCCTGGGCCATCACCGGCTCCTTCGACGTCGCCAGCGGCGTTGGCGAACGCACGATCACCCCGTTGCCGACCTTAACGTCCACCAGGCCGATCACTTCCAGCGCGATCAGCGCCTCGCGCACCGACGCGCGGCTGACCTGCAACTGCTGGGCAAGATCGCGCTCCGAGGGCAGACGGCTGCCCGGCGGAAATTCGTTATTTTCGATAAGACGTTTGAGCTGATCAGCTATCTGTCTGTAAATTCGTGGGTTTTCCAGTCGGGTAATCGGCATTTTTGACCTTTGACGATTCGGCGTTCAGTGATTTGGCGCACAATTATGCGACAAGGCGCTTGAGTAATCGTTATTCAAGTGTAAAAAAATGGTTAATTGAAATGCGGTTTCAAGGCTGTTTTATTAACTTCTTCCCCCAACGATAACGCGTAAAGCGTCTTTTGTCATGTTAGAGGCCTGACCTTTAATCGCCCTTAGTGGCCTGACCATTAGACCTTTAGGCCGAGGAGTCAAGATGGATTTAACCGGGAAACGCGTACTGATCACCGCCGCTGGGCAAGGGATCGGATTCACCACCGCCAGGCTGTTCGCTGCCGCCGGCGCCGAAGTGATCGCCAGCGACATTAACCTCGAGCGCCTGCAGGGCTGCGCCGGGATCCGCGCGCTGACGCTGAACGTCACCGATCCGGCCGCCATCGCGGCGGCGGCGGAAGCGATCGGCCCGATCGATGTGCTGTTCAACTGCGCCGGCGTGGTGCACAGCGGATCGATCCTCGATTGCAGCGAAGATCAGTGGGCGTTCGCGCTCGATCTCAACGTGACCGCGATGTTCCGCATGATCCGCGCCTTCCTGCCGGGCATGTTGGCGCGCGGCAAAGGCTCGATCATCAATATGTCCTCGGTGGCCTCGAGCGTGAAAGGGGTGCCGAACCGCTTCGCCTACGGCGCCAGCAAGGCGGCGGTGATCGGCCTGACGCGCTCGGTGGCGGCGGATTACGTCACCCAGGGCATCCGCTGCAACGCCATCTGCCCCGGTACGGTGGAATCGCCGTCGCTGCGCCAGCGCATCGCCGAGCAGGCGCGCGAGCAGGGGCGCAGCGAGCAAGAGGTGTATCAGGCGTTCGTCGCCCGCCAGCCGATCGGGCGCATCGGTACCACCGAGGAGATCGCCCAATTGGCGCTGTATCTGGCCTCTGACGCCAGCTCATACACCACCGGCACGGTGCAGATCATCGACGGCGGCTGGAGCAACTGAACCGTCATTTTTGAGAGAGGAAGGCATGAAACTTTTACGTTACGGGCAACCCGGGCAAGAACGCCCCGGCATGTTGGATGCGCAAGGTCGCCTGCGCGATCTGTCGCAGCATATCGCCGACGTGGGCGGCGCTGCGTTATTGCCGGCGTCGCTGGCCAAACTGCGCGCGCTGGACAGCGCCGCGCTGCCGCTGGTCGAAGGGCAGCCGCGCCTCGGCGCCTGTGTCGGCGGCATCGGCAAGTTTATCTGTATTGGCCTGAACTACGCCGATCACGCAGCGGAAACCGGCGCGGCTATCCCTGAAGAGCCGGTGGTGTTTAACAAATGGACCAGCGCGGTGGTTGGCCCCAACGATCGGGTGGAGATCCCGCGCGGTTCGCAGAAAACCGACTGGGAAGTGGAGCTGGGCGTGGTGATCGGCCAGGGCGGGCGCTACATCAGCGAAGCGGACGCGATGCGCCACGTCGCCGGCTACTGCGTGATCAACGATGTCTCTGAACGCGAATATCAAATTGAGCGCGGCGGCACCTGGGACAAGGGCAAAGGCTGCGACACCTTCGGGCCGATCGGCCCCTGGTTGGTCACCGCCGACGAAATCGCCGATCCGCACAGCCTGAATCTGTGGCTGGAGGTGGACGGCAAGCGCTATCAGGACGGCAACACCAGCACCATGATCTTCCGCATTCCGCAGATCGTCAGTTACCTCAGCCGCTTCATGAGCCTGCAGCCGGGCGACGTGATCTCCACCGGCACGCCGCCGGGCGTCGGCATGGGGCAGAAACCGCAGCCTATCTATCTGCGGGCGGGCCAGACGATGCGTCTGGGTATTGAAGGGCTGGGCGAACAGCGCCAGCAAACCGTACAGGCTTAACCGGGAGCGCTGCCATGACCACCATTACCGCACTGCGGGTTGAAGACATTCGTTTCCCCACGTCGCTGGGGCTGGACGGATCCGACGCCATGAATCCGGATCCCGACTATTCCGCCGCTTACGTGATCCTGGAGACCGATCGCGCTGATCTCAGCGGCCACGGGCTGACGTTCACCATCGGCCGCGGCAACGAGATCTGCTGCGCGGCGATCCGCGCGCTGGAGCATCAGATCGTCGGCGAACGGCTGGAGACGATCGCCGCCGACATGGGCGCCTTCTGGCGGCACTTCACCAGCGACAGCCAGCTGCGCTGGATCGGGCCGGACAAAGGCGCTATTCACCTGGCGACCGGCGCGGTGGTCAACGCGGTGTGGGATCTGTGGGCCAAATCGGTCGGCAAACCGGTGTGGCGGTTGGTGGCGGAGATGACGCCGGAGGAGCTGGTGCGCTGCATCGACTTCCGTTACATCACCGACTGCATCACGCCGCAGGAAGCGCTGGCGCTGCTCAAGCAGCGGGCCGAGGGCAAAGAACGCCGCCTGGAACGGCTGCTGCAGGAAGGGTATCCCTGCTACACCACTTCGGCAGGGTGGTTGGGTTATCCGGACGACAAGCTGCGCCGCCTGTGCCAGGAGGCGGTCGACGCCGGTTTCTCCTACCTGAAACTGAAGGTCGGGCGCGATCTGGAAGACGACATCCGCCGGGTGCGCATCGCCCGCGAGGTGATCGGCCCGGATCGCCGGCTGATGATCGACGCCAACCAGGTGTGGGAAGTCGATGAAGCCATTCCGTGGGTGAAGCATCTGGCGTTCGCTAAGCCCTGGTTTATCGAAGAGCCGACCAGCCCGGACGACGTGGAAGGGCATCGCCGCATCCGCGAAGGGGTGGCGCCGGTCAAGGTGGCCACCGGCGAGATGTGCCAGAACCGCATCATGTTCAAGCAGTTCATCATGCGCGGCGCGGTGGACGTGGTGCAGATCGATGCCTGTCGCCTCGGCGGCGTCAACGAAGTGTTGGCGGTAATGCTGATGGCGGCCAAATACCAGTTGCCGGTCTGTCCGCATGCCGGCGGCGTCGGGCTGTGCGAATACGTGCAGCACCTGTCGATGATCGACTATCTGTGCATCGCCGGCACCCACGAGGGCCGGGTGATCGAGTATGTCGATCATCTGCATGAGCACTTTGTCGATCCTTGCGTAATCAAGGGCGCGGCCTACATGCCGCCGAGCCGGCCCGGCTATTCGATCGAGATGCATCCGGCGTCGATCGAGCAGTATCGGTTCCGCGGGTGAGGCAGGGGGATCCCATGCTGCGCATCGACGCTCACCAGCACTACTGGCGCTACCACCCGCAGCACTACCCGTGGATCGACGAGCAGATGCGCGTGCTGCGGCAGGATTTTGGGCCGACCCAGCTGCGGCCGCTGTTGCAGGCGCACGGTTTCGACGGCGCGCTGGCGGTGCAGGCGCGTCCCAGCGAGGAAGAGACGCTGGCCCTGCTGGCGCTGGCTGAGCAGAGCGAGGGCGTATGCGGCGTGGTGGGGTGGCTGGATATCGCTTCGCCACAGCTGGCGCAGCGTCTGGAGGCCTTGCAGCCTTATCGCGCGCTGCGCGGGGTGCGCCATCAGGTGCAGGACGAGGCGGAGCCGGCAGCCTGGCTGGCGCGGCCAGAGGTGGAGCGCGGCATGCAGACGCTGCAGCGCGCCGGGTATGTATACGAGATCCTGGTGACGCACCGGGATCTGGCGGCCGCGGCGGCGTTCGCCGCCCGCCACGACCAACACTGGCTGGTGTTGGATCATCTCGGTAAGCCGGACGTGGCGCGCGGTGCGCGGCACTGGGCGCAGCAAATCCGGCCGCTGGCGGCATTACCGCACGTGGCCTGCAAGCTCTCGGGGCTGATCACCGAGGCACCGGGCGGCCGGTGGCGGGCGGAGGAGCTACTGCCGTTCTTCGCCGCCGCGCTGGAGGCTTTCGGCCCGCAGCGGCTGATGTTCGGCTCCGACTGGCCGGTGTGCCTGTTGGCCGGCGACTACCGTCAGGTGGTGCAACTGTGCGAACAGGCGCTGTCGACGCTGGGGGCCGCCGAACAGGCGGCAATTTGGGGCGGCACCGCCTGGCGAATTTACGGTTTAACGGAGTCTGGTTATGGATCTGTATCTGCAAGATAAGGTGGTGTTGGTTACCGGCGGCGGTTCCGGCATTGGCGCGGCGATTTCTCATGTGCTGGCCGAAGAGGGAGCGATTCCGGTGCTGGTCACCAACGCCGCGCCGGAGGCGGCGCTGCTGGCTGATTTGCAGCGGCTGCAGCCGCGCACCGAGGTGATCCTCACCGAATTGTGCGACGAGGCGGCCTGCCGCTGCGCGGTTAGCCAGACGCTGGCGACCTTCGGCCGCATCGACGGGCTGGTGAATAACGCCGGGGTCAACGATGGCGTCGGGCTGGAGGCGGGGCGCGAAGCGTTCGTCGGCTCGCTGGAAAAGAATCTGGTGCACTACTACCTGATGGCGCACCTGTGCCAGGCGGCGCTGCGGGAGAGCCGAGGCTCCATCGTCAACATCGCCTCCAAGACCGCGCTCAGCGGGCAGGGGGGTACCAGCGGTTACACCGCCGCCAAGGGCGCGGTGCTGGCGCTGACGCGCGAATGGGCGGTGTCGCTGCGCCATGACGGGGTGCGGGTGAACGCGGTGGTGCCGGCGGAGGTGATCACCCCGCAGTACCAGCGCTGGCTCAACACCTTCGCCGAGCCGCAGCGGCAGATGGAGAAAATCACTGCGCGCATTCCGCTCGGACAGCGCATGACCACGCCGCAGGAGATCGCCGATACCGTGGCGTTTCTGCTGTCATCGCGGTCATCGCACACCACCGGGCAATGGCTGTCGGTGGACGGCGGCTACCTGCATCTCGATCGGGCGCTGACGTGAGCGGCGCGGCGGCTGGGCGGCGCCGTTTCTGCCAGGCGCTCGATCTGATCGACTCACCGGCGCTGATTGCGGAGTACCAGCAGCATCACCAGCGCATTTGGCCGGGCATCGCCGCGCATTTGCGCGAGCACGGCATTCTGGAGATGGAGATTTACCGGTTGGGCACCCGGCTGTTCATGATCGTGGAGGTCTGCGCCGACTTCGACGCCGCGCGCTTTGACGCCGCCAGCCTGAACAACCCCGAAGTACAGCGATGGGAAGCGCTGATGTGGCACTACCAGGCCGCCACCCCCTGGACGCCGCAGGGCGAAAAATGGGTGGAAATGACGCGGATTTTCTCTCTGCAACAGCAATAACGCCGACATCAACATCGCTAGCCGATACGAGGATATCACCATGCTTGCTGAAAAAAGCGCGGCCTCCGCGCAGCCGGGCGTCCCCGTGACCGCCAACCTGCGCTGGGCCTTTATCCTGGTCACCAGCCTGTTCTTCATGTGGGGGCTGTCCTATGGCCTGCTGGACGTATTAAACAAACATTTTCAGGAGACGCTGCACGTCACCAAGGCGCAGTCGGGGCTGCTGCAGGCGGCCTATTTCGGCGCCTATTTCCTGGTGGCGCTGCCCGCCGGCTATTTCATGGACCGCAAGGGCTATAAGGCGGGCATTCTGGTCGGGCTGTGCCTGTATGCGCTGGGGGCGCTGCTGTTCGTGCCGGCGGCGTCGGCCAACAGCTTCGGCGTGTTCCTGTTCGCGTTGTTCGTTATCGCCAGCGGCCTGGGCTGCCTGGAAACGGCGGCCAACCCTTACGCCACGGTGCTGGGCGACGCGCAGGGCGCCGAACGGCGGCTGAACCTGGCCCAGTCGTTCAACGGCCTCGGGCAGTTTATCGGCCCGCTGATCGGCGGCACGCTGTTCTTCTCCGCCAGCCAATCCGCCGGCGGCGGCGATCAGAGCGCGGTGAAGATGACCTACGTGGCGATCGCCGCGCTGGTACTGCTGATCGCGCTGTTGTTCAGCCGCACCCGGCTGCCGGCGATCCGCGAGGAGGAGAAACCGGTGCACGGCGTGATAGCGCAGGGACTGTGGCAGCATCCGCATTTCGTCGGCGGGGTCATCACGCAGTTCTTTTACGTGGCGGCGCAGGTGGGCGTGGGGGCATTCTTCATCAACTACGCCACCGAGCACTGGCGCGATGTGTCCAACCAGAGCGCTTCTTACCTGCTGTCGATCGCCATGATCTGCTTTATGGTCGGGCGCTTCTTCAGCACCTGGCTGATGGGGCGGGTCAAGCCGGCGACGCTGCTGGCGGCCTATGCGCTGATCAACATCGCGCTGTGCGGCGTGGTGATGCTGAGCGTCGACGGAGTGTCGGTGGTGGCGCTGATCGCGGTGTTCTTCTTTATGTCGATCATGTTCCCAACCATTTTCGCCCTGGGGGTGAAAAATCTGGGCAAGCACACCAAACGCGCCAGTTCCTTCATGATCATGGCGATCGTCGGCGGCGCCATCATGCCGTACTTTATGGGGGGGCTGGCCGACCGCTACAGCACCGCGCTCTCTTATCTGCTGCCGCTGCTGTGCTTCGCGGTGGTGCTGGTTTACGGCCTGCGGCAGCGCCGCGCCTGATTCAACCCGGCGGCGAATCGGCCTTCGCCGCCGTTGTCAGCGCCTGTGGGCGCGTTCGCATCAGGATCGCCAACGCCAGCAGCAGCACCATGCCGGACAGCGCACCGTTTATCGTCAAGCCTCCGGCGTCCACCACCAGCCCGCCCGCCAGCGAACCGCAGGAAATCGCCAGGTTAAACAGCGCGATATACAGCGAAGAGGCGACCTCGACCGCGTCGGGCGCCGCCTTGAGCATCCACGCCATCAGCGAAACGGAAACGCCGCCGTAGGCGATGCCCCACAGCAGGAGGAAGGCGCCGCCGCTCATCGGCGCGTGGCCCAGCAGCGGCAGCAGCAGGACGGCGAGCGCCAGCCCGAGGGCGATCAGCGCCAGGGTGCGGCGCAGCCGTTTGGCGGCGGCCTGGCCGGCGATGAAATTCCCGATGATGCCGGCGACGCCGTAGGCGAACAGCAACGGCCCCATCCAGCGGCCCTCGATGCCGGCAACCGTCTGCAGCAGCGGGCGGACAAAGGTGTAAGCCATAAAGTGGCCGGCGACCAGCAGAAACGTCAGCAGCAGCCCGGTCAGCAGCCGGCGATTCGCACGCTGCGCGGTGAACGACCGCCAGCTCACCGCCTGCGTGACCGGCAGCGGTGGCAGCACGCACAGCAGCAGCAGCAGGGTCAGCGCCGCCAGGACGGCGACGGCCAGAAACGCCAGGCGCCAGCCCAGCGCCTCGCCGAGGAACACCCCGAACGGCACGCCGAACACCGAGGCCGCCGCCACGCCGCCGAAGATGATCGACAGCGCCAATCCGACGGAGGCCGGCGGCACCAGACGTTCCGCCAGCCCGCCGGCGATGACCCAGATACCGCCGATGCAAAAGCCCAGCAGGATGCGAGCGGCGAACAGCAGGGCCATGGAGGTGGCGGCGGCGGCCAGCAGGTTGGCGGCGATCAGCAGCAGCAGAAAGCCCACCAACAGGCGGCGGCGATCCGTGCGCCGGGCGCCCAGCACCACCAGCGGGGCGAACAGCGCGGCGAACAGGGCTGGCAGAGAAATCAGCAGCCCCGCGCGGCCGACCGTCGCGTTCAGCGTGCTGACGATCGGGGTCAGCAGCCCGACGGGTAGCATTTCTGCGGTAACGACGGTGAAGGTGGACAGGCCGATGGCGAAGGTCGCCAGCCAGGGTTTTGCGCCGCCGTCGGCGTGTAAGGCATTCATAAGGATCCTCCCAGCAGATGAATAACCTCAGTGTATCCGCGCCAAAATGGCTGATAAACTGGCCTTGATGCGCAATATTGGGGACAAAACGTGGCTAATTTACCGTCTATGCCGTTGGATAACCTGACCGATCTGCTGGTGTTCATTCGCGTCGCCGACGCCTGTAGCTTCACGCTGGCGGCCGAGAGGCTGGGCATCTCCCGATCGGCGGCGGGCAAATGCGTGAACCGGTTGGAGGAGCGACTGGCCACCCGGCTGCTGCAGCGCACCACGCGCAGCGTCAGCCTGACCGAAGACGGCGCGGTGTTTTACGAATATGCGCAGCGCATCCTGTCGCAGGCCGAAGAGGCGGAAACAGCGCTCAATACGCGGCGGCAAACCCCGCGCGGGCGGCTGCGGCTGGATTTGCCGGTCGCGTTGGGGCGGTTGCATATTCTGCCGATTTTGCGGGAGTTTTTGGCGCAGTGGCCGGAGGTGGACGCCGACGTCAGCTTTTCCGATGATTACAGCGATCTGGTGCGCGACGGTATCGACGTGGCTGTCCGCGTCGGCGGCAGCGACGACAGCCGGCTGGTGCGGCGGGTGCTCGCGCCGCATCGTCTGATCACCTGCGCTGCGCCGGACTATCTGGTGCGGCACGGTACGCCTGCGAAACCGGAGGCGTTGGGCGATCACCAGACGCTGGTCTTCAGCCATCAGGGGCTGCCGGCGCCCTGGCGCTATCGGGTCAACGGTCAACTGCACGAACAGCCGGTGCGCGGCCGGATGCGTTTCAACAACGTCGAGGCCTTGCGGGATGCGGCCGTCGCCGGGGCCGGCCTGTGCCAGGTGGGGGCGTTTCTGGTCGGCGAACAGATTGCGGCCGGCACGCTGGTACCGGTGCTGGAGCGCTATTGTCGCCCAGGGCCGCCGATCTGCGCCGTCTATCCCAGCCGGCGCCACCTCTCCCCCAAGGTGAAGCTGTTCCTCGCGGCGATCGAACAGCGCTGGCAGGGCAAGGCGATTTGGGAAACCGCTTAGCGCGGGCGGCTCACGCCGCTTGCACGGCCAGCGTTCGCCGCATTAAGCGATAGCCGCCGGCCGCCACCGCCATAACCACCAGGCCGGCAATGAGCGTGACGCCGAAGCCGGCCTTGATCCCCACCGCATCGATCGCCAGCCCCGCCAGGGCGGCGCCGAGCGCCACGCCAATCCCCAGGCCGGTCACCATCCAGGTCAATCCTTCCGTCAAGCGTGAAGGCGGCACGAGGCGTTCAACCAACCCCATGGCGACGATCATGGTTGGCGCGAAAAACAGTCCGGCGACAAACATCGCCGCCGCCAGCGTTAAGACATTGTGCACCCACAGCAGCGGCAGCGCGGTGAGTGCGGTGGCGAAGGCGGCGTATAAGAACTGCCGGGGCAAGGGAGACGGCAGCTTTATTGCGCCGAAAATCAGCCCGGCGAGGCAGGAGCCGCCTGCATAAACAGACAGCACGATGCTGGCGGCGGCCGGCTGCCCTTGCTGCTCGGCTAAGGCCACGCTGATGACGTCCACGGTGCCGACGATGGTGCCCAGCGCGATCAGCGCCAGCACCAGGATCTGCATCGACGGCATCGCCAGGATGGCGCGCTGCCGCTGGCGAGTGCGGGGGTAAACCGGAGGCTGAGTGCTTTTTTGCCAGGCGAACGCCGTGACGCCCGCCACCAGAAGCAGCGCGGCCGCCAAAGGGCCGGCCTCAGGGAAGAGTGAAACGCTGAGCCCCACGGCGATCGGCGGGCCGATGATAAAGGCGACCTCATCCAGTACGGATTCGAATGAAAATGCCGTGTGCAGCTGCGGCGTGCCGCGATAAATTTCGCTCCAGCGGGCTCTGACCATCGCGGAGATGCTGGGCATGCCGCCCGCGAGCGCGGCGAAGACGAACAGCGTCCAGTCCGGCGCCCGATAGTGGGTGCAGATCAGCAGCAGCAACAGGGCGAGTGCGCTGACCCCGGTGGCGTAGGGCAGCACGCGGTTTTGGCCGTGGCGGTCCGCCGCGCGTGCGATTTGCGGCGCGAGCAGCGCCATGGAAAAGGCGAATGTCGCCGCCACCGCACCCGCCAGCCAATAGGAGCCGCGTACCTGCGAAAGCATGGTGATGATGCCGATACCGGTCATTGAGATCGGCAGGCGTGCGATCAACCCGGCAGAGGAAAACGCCTTGCTGCCCGGTGCGCTGAACAGTGTGAAATAAGGATTTGCCATGAAAAGGGCTCCTGAATGTTGGCGGCTCGGTATTCGCGCAATGCCCATCATTGACATACGCCACGTATGTTACGTTAATTGACATACATGGCGTATGTCAATTATAACGTCATCAATGGCGAGACGGGAGTGAATCCATGGCACGTAAAGCGCGCACAGAAATGATTGAAGAAACCCGGCGTAAGCTGGTGGCGGCCGCCCGTCAGCAGTTCGGCGGCGTGGGGTATGCCGAGACGGTAATGGATGAGCTTACCGCGCAAGCCGGTATGACGCGCGGTGCGCTCTATCACCATTTTGGCGACAAGAAGGGATTGTTTTTGGCCGTCGTGCAGGAAATCGACGCCGAAATGGATGCGCGCCTGGCCGACATTACCGCGAGCACGCCAGATGACTGGGAGGCCTTCGCGGGCCGTTGTCGCGGTTACCTGATCATGATGACGGAGCCGCATGCGCAGCGCATTCTGTTACGCGATTCGCCTTCGGTGCTGGGAGCCGACTATCTGCAGGCCAGCAAGTTGGGTTGCATCACCTGGATGACGGGGGCTTTACAGGCGTTGATGGCGCAGCGGCGTATCGCTACCGCCGAACCGGAAGCGCTGGCGCATTTAATCAATGGTGGCCTGATGGATGCTGCGCTGTGGGTCGCACATCAGCCGGAAAAAGAAACGGCGTTGGAACAGGCGTTAGCCGGTCTGAACCTGTTGCTGAACGGGCTGCGTTTTCCCGTCGCTTAAATGTTGAAGCCGGCCACCGCGCGTTGCGGCGGCGGCTTAGGAGTGAAGGGGAGCGGGCTGGACGTTTTGCGCCAGCTGGATATTGTTGCGGCCGCTGTGTTTCGCCAGGTAGAGCGCAGCGTCGGCTGCACCGATCGCCGATTCGACGTCCAGCTTTTCCAATGCCGAGATGCCGGCGCTGAGCGTCAGCGTGCCGCTGTGCTGTGGGCTGGCGCCGTGCGGGATGTTCAGTTCCGCCACCCGCTGGCGTACCCGTTCTGCCAGTTGCGCCGCGTAGCCTTCGTGCACGTTGGTCAGCAGCACCAAAAACTCTTCCCCGCCGTAGCGCACCACGATATCGCGCGAACGCACCGCATCGCGGATGGCGACCGCCACTTGTACCAGCGCCCGATCGCCCATCGCATGGCCGTAGCTGTCGTTGTAGACCTTAAAGTGGTCGATATCCAGCAGCAATACGTAGTGGCGGCCGGTTTGCGGCTCCAGCAGCATATTGATCTTATTCTCCAGCCCACGTCGGTTATAAAGGCCGGTCAGGGGATCGAGCATGCTCAAATTATTGAATCTGTCCCGTTCGTTATACAGATTGGCCACCAACGCATGGGTGAAGATTTCGCTGCGTTTCAACATCAGATGATGGAGCGAGAAAGCAATAATAGGTAATACCGTAGTGAATAATATCCGCAGGGTATTATGCATGCCGTCCAGGGCCAGGATCATCATTGCAGAGGGCACGGCGTGCAAACAAAAGGCGGTGAAGTTATCCGTCAGAGAAATAGCGCTGATAAAAAAGATACTGAACAAACTAATTAATAAAAAATCTTGGTTATTCGGTAGGCAATACTGACTTTTGACATAGATATGTGCGGCCCACAGCAGGCCGAGCACGCTGGCGAACAGGTTGAGTTTGCACTGGTATTGCCGCGGTGTGTACAACGAAAATAGCGCCGCCGCCAGACAAAATAACGGTATGCATAATAAAGGCAGAGTAAAAGAAGGGACATCCCTAAAAGGGAACAATAACGTAAATATGGAAGAGGCGGCATTCATCATTAGAAAAATAAATAATGCCAGGCGCTGCTTGCTGTTCAGTAATTCCTGATAAGAACGGGCGTTCATACGGAGGTCACTCTTTGCAAAGTCGTACTGTCGAATAATTAAGGTTGAGAAGCATTCCCTCGGCGCGAAATATCCACTTGAATTGCATGGTTGACCGTTGTGATTATTATCATGCAAACAGGACTAGGAATTTTCTTATGTCAAATTATCATTTTTTCATGCTGGTGTCATCTGGGTTTGGTCACCGTAGCGAAAATGATGCGGCGGCCAAAAAAGTGTTATATGATATTGGTTATCATTATCACTTGAGGGGGTGTCATGCTTACTGCCATGATTGCCGCATGCGGGCTGTGGGGCGTCAGTTGGTGCCTCGGCGATCGTCTGGCCAGCGCCTGGGGCGTTTTGCTGCCGTGCGCGCTGATGCCGCTGCTGGCCTTGATCGACCTGGATATGATGCAGTTGCGCACCCTGATCGTGATAGCGATGTTGGCGACGCTGGTGATGTTGTTTAACAGCCGGCTGCGTCACTATCTGCTGCTGCCTTCCTGTATGGCGTTGGCGGGCGGCCTGGCGGCCATCAGTCTGAACTTCAGCGTCGGCTAAACGCCGGAAACGGCAAAACCACGCTTATGCGTGTTTATCATCAATGCGTTGGGATTTTTTCGAGGGAACTGCCGGAGAGATCATCAATTGGTGCGAAGAGAGGGACTTGAACCCTCACGTCCGTAAGGACACTAACACCTGAAGCTAGCGCGTCTACCAATTCCGCCACCTTCGCACAGTCGATGTTGTTGCTTTGATTTATATTACGTCGCCAGCTTGGTGCGAAGAGAGGGACTTGAACCCTCACGTCCGTAAGAACACTAACACCTGAAGCTAGCGCGTCTACCAATTCCGCCACCTTCGCATCGATGCTGAGTGCAATATAAATCATGTGGTTATTGGTGCGAAGAGAGGGACTTGAACCCTCACGTCCGTAAGGACACTAACACCTGAAGCTAGCGCGTCTACCAATTCCGCCACCTTCGCGTACCAGAAACATTACCGGAGTAACGTTACCACGGAGGCGAATTCTAGAGATTTTGGCGGACACGTCAATAGTTATTTCCCCGCTTTGCGGGCGTTTGCTGGAAAAACAGCCATATCGCCGCTTTTCTGCTGGTCAAACAGCCAAATCAGCCAATCAATCAACACTCTGACCCGCGGCGCCAGGAAACGGCCGGGTGGATACATGATGTAAATCGGCATCGGCGGAGGCGGCGTTTCCGCCAACACTTCCACCAGTTCCCCCTGTTTCAGCCAGGGTGCCAGCGAATAGCGCGCCGCCTGAATCAATCCCATGCCGGCGCGCGCGCCGGCGATGTAGGCATCGGCGCCGCTGACGCTGAGCCGCGCGGGCAGCTCGCGCAGTTCCAGCTTGCCGCCGCGGCAGAATTCCAGCGGGTAATCGCGGTTGCTGGCCAGGGAAAAATAGCCCACCGCGCGATGCGGCGCCAGGCTATCGATGTCGAGTGGCGTGCCGTGAGCCTGCAGATAAGCGGGGGACGCGCAGGTCACCTGCGGCAGCTGGGCGATGCGCCGCGCCGCCAGGCCGTCGTCTTCGGTTTCCCAGGCGCGCAGCACGCAGTCTACGCCTTCGCGCAACAGATCGACGTGGGTGTCGTTGGCGCCCAGCGCCAGCGTGATGTCGGGATATCGCCGATAAAAGTCGTCCAGCGCCGGAATCACCACCTCGCGCGCCAGCGAATGGGGCATATCGATGCGCACCTTGCCGGATGGCTGCAGCTTATGCTGGCTGAACAGCGTGTCCGCCTCTTCCAGCGCCCCCAGCAACTGCACGCAGCGCTGGTAATAGAGGCTGCCTTCGCTGGTCACCTGCACCTGGCGGGTAGTGCGGATCAGCAGGCGCACGCCCAGCCGCTGTTCCAGCCGTTTCAGCGCGTTGCTGACCGTGGCGCGCGGCAGCTGCAGGCGTTCGGCCGCCCGGCTGAAGCTGCCCAGTTCGACGATGCGGGTAAAAATGCGCATGGCTTGAACCTGATCCATGTCCACTCCGGATTGTTGGCGATTTTTAAACAGTGATGTGCAATCTGCATTATTTATCTTTGCCGCGTAAACAACCAGACTTTGCTGCGTTATCCATTCACCGCATGAGGGCAGCACAATGCAACAACGTAAACTCGGTTCCAACGGTCCCGTCGTCTCCGCCCTGGGGCTGGGGTGCATGGGCATGAGCGACTTCTATTCCACCGGCGCCGATCGGCAAGAAGCCATCGCCACGCTGCACCGGGCGCTGGAGTTGGGCGTCACGTTGCTCGACACCGCCGACATGTACGGGCCGCACACCAACGAACAGCTGGTGGGGGAGGCGATCAAGGGCAAGCGGCGGCAGGTGTTCCTGGCCACCAAGTTCGGCATTCTGCGCGATCCGGCGGATCCGTCGGCGCGCGGCGTCAGCAGCCGGCCCGAGTATATCCGGCGCTCGGTGGAAGGCAGTCTGCGGCGCTTGGGCGTGGAGGAGATCGATCTCTATTATCAGCACCGGGTCGATCCGCAGGTGCCGATCGAAGATGTCGTGGGCACGATGGCGGATCTGATCCGCGAAGGCAAGATCCGCCATATCGGCCTGAGCGAGGCGTCGGTCGCCACGCTGGAGCGGGCGCACAAGGTGCATCCGATCACCGCGCTGCAGACCGAGTATTCGCTGTGGACGCGCGACGCCGAACAGGGCGTGCTGGCGGCCTGTGGGCGTCTGGGCATCGGCTTTGTGCCATACAGCCCGTTAGGGCGCGGTTTTCTCACCGGCGCTATCCGGCGGCCGGAGGATCTGGCCGAGGACGATTTCCGCCGCAGTAACCCGCGCTTCCAGGGGGAAAACTTCGCCCGCAACCTGGCGCTGGTGGAGAAGGTGGGCGAGCTGGCGGCGCAGAAGGGCGTCAAGCCTTCACAGCTGGCGTTGGCCTGGGTGTTGGCGCAGGGCGAGCACATCGTGCCGATCCCCGGCACCAAACGCCGGCGCTATCTGGAAGAGAACGTCGCCGCGGCGGAGATAACGCTGAGCGCGGCGGCCGGCGATCGCTACGGCGCGGAGTCGATGACCTATATCAACGGCTAAAAAAAAGCGCGGCCTCGGGCCGCGCTCTATCGTTTTCCGCCAACGGGAACTTATTTCTTCTTCGGCGCGCGCGGTGGGCGGCCGACGGTAGCCTGGTACACCTTGAAGCGGCCGTTCTGCGCCAGCACTTCGTGGCTGCCGAAGGTGGCGTCTAGAATGTCCGGGTACGGCAGGAAGGCGTTGGCGACGATGCGCAGCTGGCCGCCGATCGGCAAATGCTTCACCGCGCCGCGGATCAGGGTTTCCGCGGCGGTCAGGCTGGTCTGCAGCCCGTCGTGGAACGGCGGGTTGGAGATGATCATGTCGAAACGGCCGGTGATGTCGGAGTAAACGTTGCTGACGATCACTTCGCCTTCGATGCCGTTGGCGGCCAGCGTCGCACGGCTGGATTCCACCGCGGCGGCGTTGACGTCGCTGAGGGTCAGTTTCACCTTCGGCGACAGCTTGGCCATCACCGAGGCCATCACGCCGGCGCCGCAGCCGATGTCCAGCACCTTGCCTTTCATGTGTTTTTCCAGCGTCGACAGCAGCAGCGAGCTGCCGACGTCCAGGCCATCGCGGCTGAACACGCCCGGCAGCGTTTTCACTTCCAGATCGTGCAGCTGATAGCTGTCCCACCAGTCGTTCAGATCGAACTCGGTCTGCGCGTCCAGGCGGCCGTGATACAGGCCGCAGCGCCGTGCGCTGTCGATTTTCACCAGCGCAACGTGGCCTTCCAGCGTTGGCTCGGCGCTGCGCACGCCGCTGCGGTTTTCACCGACCACGAACACGTCCACGCCTACCGGCAACAGCGCCAGGAGGTTGCACAGTTGGAATTGCGCCTCCTGCTTGCTCTTCGGCCAGTAGTAAACCAGCGTGTCGCAGTCGGCGACGAAAGCGGGATCGACGGTCAAACCGAACTGCACGTTATCGCCCATCGTCCGGTTCAGTAACTGCCAGTGATGGTAATGCTGAGTGTGGACGCGCACGTCCGCGGCCTCGAATTGGGCCGGCAGGCTGTCCTGCAGGTCGCCGGCAAACAGCACGCGGCGTTCGATAAATTCATCACTGTGGCGCAGCATGACTTCACTGGCGGGGGTTAATGCAGACATCAGATATTGGCTCCTGGAAATGAGACCGGGGATTATAGAGCTTTGTGGCGATATGTTCGACGGGTTTGTTGGCGCGGGCTGCGCGGGTTTGTTAGCATAGCGCGGCGCATGGCAGGCATGGCGCACCACAACGGGTAGGAATCGGCATGGCATCAAAACGCGACTGGCTGTTACAACAACTGGGTATTACGCAGTGGACATTGCGCCGCCCGGGCGTGTTGCAGGGCGAAGTGGCGGTCAGTCTGCCACCCGAGGCGCGCCTGCTGGTGGTCGCGCAGACGTTGCCCGCGCCCGACGATCCGCTGTTTTGCGACGTGCTGCGCAGCCTGGGGCTGACGCCGGCGCAAACCTACAGCCTGACGCCGGAACAGGCGGCGATGCTGCCTGAAGAGACCACATGCAACAGTTGGCGGCTGGGCGTGGCGGAACCGCTCGCGGTCGCCGGCGCGCAGCTACACAGCCCGGCGCTGGCCGAGCTTTCCCAAGACGCGGGGGCCAAACGCGCCCTCTGGCAGCAGATTTGTCATCATGAACACGATTTCTACCCTGACGGCGGCCGACCTGGCCACAGCCTTCACCATTGAGCAAGCCAGCCACGCCTTTCCCTGGACGGAAACCACCTTCGCCAGCAATCAGGGCGATCGCTACCTTAACCTGAAGCTGAGCGCCGACGGGGAGATGGCGGGATTCGCCATCACGCAAATCGTGCTGGATGAAGCCACGCTGTTCAACATCGCCATCCATCCACAGTGGCAGCGCCGGGGTTTTGGCCGCCTGCTGCTCAACGGGTTGATCGAACAGCTGGAGAGCCGTGGCGTGGTCACGCTGTGGCTGGAGGTGCGCGTCTCCAACCAGGCGGCGATCGCGCTGTATGAAGATCTCGGCTTCAACGAAGTCACCGTGCGCCGCAATTATTACCCGAGCGCCCACGGCCGCGAAGACGCGATCGTGATGGCGCTGCCGTTGGCGTAATCTAAAAACATCCTATTGATTGTTTTCTTCCCTTTAACAACTTAAAAGTTGTTTCCTGATTAATTTACATCAAACAAGTTGTTTTTCGCTGTGACGACAACTAATTTGTTGTTTATTGTTGAGGAAACAATCAATGCGTTGTTTGGAGGTGGGGATGAGAAAATTATCAGAAATATCCGCGTTGCTGAAAGAAAAGCGCATTGAGTTGGGCTGGAGCCAAAAAGACTTTTTGATGAAGATTGGCATGACTCAACAGCAATATCAGCGTGTTGAATCGGGCAGCGATATGCGGATGAGCACGCTGCTACGGATATTGGCGGCGATGGATTTGGAATATGTTATCGTGCCGAAAAGGTCTGTCCGTGATGTGGAGTGCTTGCTGCAACAGACAGTGAGTCATGCACCAGAAGTGAGTAACTTACAGAATTTCGAAGAAAAACTGAAAGATCTCGAGGACTAGCGAATGAAAGGGCGGCGACAGGTTGAATCGGTGCAGGCGTTAGCCTTGATATTGCATGGTGTGCGGGTGGGCGTGCTGGCGCACTACAGCGGCGGCAGAAACATCCTGACGTTTGATCCGCACTACCTCGCTTTGCCGGAGCCTGTTCGTCCCCTGTTTACGCTAAGGCAGAAGGCGCACGCAGGGTATCTTGAGCAAGTTTTACAGTCATCGCAGCGCCTTCCGCCCGTCTTATCCAATTTATTGCCCGAAGGCGCACTGCGCAGTTGGTTGGCCCAGTCGTTGAAAACCCATGTGAATGAGGAGTTTCCTTTAATTGCCTGGGCGGGGGAAAACTTGCCGGGAGCGCTTGAAGCACGGCCGCTGGCCGCAAGTGATATTCCCGCTTGGGCGTTAATGTCGCGCGGAGAGCTGGAAGCCGTGCAAATTGATGTTGGAGTGGTGGCGCAGAAATTTTCTCTGGCAGGGGTACAAATGAAATTTTCCTCTGTGCGCAAAGATGGCCGCTTCAACATTTCTTCTCAGGTGGGTGCTGATAGCTGGATCATTAAAACGCCTTCAACCGTTCATCGTCATCTCCCCGAAAATGAATATACGGCAATGCGCTTGGCGCAAGCCATCGGCGTGGATATTCCCGATATTGAGCTGGTTGAGCTGACACGGCTTGAACACTTGCCTGATATTCGCTTGGCGGATGAACCCTATGCTTATGCCATTCGTCGTTTTGACCGCAGTGAAAGTGGGCGAGTGCATACAGAAGATTTTGCCCAGATATTCGAGATCTATCCACACGACAAATACCGCGGCAAAAATTACGATCAGATAGCGGCTTATCTCTATGAGTTTGGCAGTGAATCTTTAGCGGATACGCAGCAAATGGCGCGCCGTCTGTTGGCGAATATTCTGCTCGCCAATGGCGATGCTCACGTAAAAAATTGGTCCATGATCTATCCAAACCAGGCCGATGTGCGGCTTGCCCCCGCTTATGACATCGTCACTACATTGGCTTATATCCCTGGTGAGTCTGAGGTTGCGCTCAATATGGCGAAGGAAAAACGCTGGGATAGGATCTCAATGCGAACCTTCGAGCGCTGGTCTGATCGAGTCGATATTCCCTGGCCTGCAATACGGGTGCATCTCTTGGATGCCATCGACAAGGCGCGAGCTTTGTGGCCGGCATTGTTGGAAAACCTGCCGATGGCGGACGATCACAAATCGGTATTGCGTCGGCATTGGGCCGCCTTGTCCCCCGATTTCCGCCTGCGTTAGCGGGAAATCGGATCCATTGATTGTCACCGGTTGGCAAATCGGCGAAAATGCCCGGCTGTTATCTTTTATTCACCGCTTTGCCCGGCGCCGCGATCGGCGCGTTCTGATGATGTCGCAGGGCGGACTAACCGTAGAACCTGAAAACCATGTCTCCTAGTGAATTTGCCCGCGAAGTCTCCAAAAGAAGAACTTTCGCCATCATCTCGCACCCCGATGCCGGTAAGACCACCATTACCGAAAAAGTGCTGCTGTTCGGACAGGCGATCCAGACCGCCGGTACGGTAAAAGGCCGCGGCTCCAGCCAGCACGCCAAATCCGACTGGATGGAAATGGAAAAGCAGCGTGGGATCTCGATCACCACCTCGGTGATGCAGTTCCCGTATCGCGACAGCCTGGTCAACCTGCTGGACACCCCGGGGCACGAAGACTTCTCCGAAGATACTTACCGTACCCTGACCGCCGTCGACTGCTGTCTGATGGTGATCGACGCCGCCAAGGGCGTTGAGGATCGCACCCGCAAACTGATGGAAGTCACCCGTTTGCGCGACACGCCGATCCTGACCTTCATGAACAAACTGGACCGCGACATCCGCGATCCGATGGAAGTGATGGACGAAGTTGAGCGTGAACTGAAGATCGCCTGCTCGCCCATCACCTGGCCGATCGGCTGCGGCAAGCTGTTCAAAGGCGTTTACCACCTGTACAAGGATGAAACCTACCTGTATCAGACCGGTAAAGGCCACACCATTCAGGAAGTGCGCATCGTCAAAGGCCTGAATAACCCGGAACTGGATGTCGCCGTGGGCGAAGATCTGGCGGCGCAGCTGCGCGATGAGCTGGAACTGGTGCAGGGTGCTTCCCACGAGTTCGATCAGGAGGCTTTCCTGAGCGGCGAACTGACCCCGGTGTTCTTCGGTACCGCACTCGGCAACTTCGGCGTGGATCACATGCTGGACGGCCTGGTGGCCTGGGCGCCGGCGCCGATGCCGCGCAAAACCGATACCCGCGAAGTGACGGCGGCGGAAGAGAAATTCACCGGCTTCGTGTTCAAGATCCAGGCCAACATGGATCCGAAGCACCGTGACCGCGTGGCCTTTATGCGCGTCGTGTCCGGCCGTTATGAGAAGGGCATGAAGCTGCGCCAGGTACGCACCGGCAAAGACGTGGTGATCTCCGACGCGCTGACCTTTATGGCTGGTGACCGCTCGCACGTGGAAGAAGCCTACCCGGGCGACATCATTGGTCTGCACAACCACGGCACCATTCAGATCGGCGATACCTTCACCCAGGGTGAAGACATGAAGTTCACCGGTATTCCGAACTTCGCGCCTGAACTGTTCCGCCGCATTCGCCTGCGCGATCCGCTGAAGCAGAAACAGCTGCTGAAAGGGCTGGTGCAGCTGTCCGAAGAGGGCGCGGTGCAGGTATTCCGTCCGATCGCCAACAACGATCTGATCGTCGGCGCGGTCGGTGTGCTGCAGTTCGACGTGGTGGTGGCGCGCTTGAAGAGCGAGTACAACGTGGAAGCGCTGTATGAGTCAGTCAACGTGTCGACCGCGCGCTGGGTCGAGTGCGACGACGTGAAAAAGTTCGAAGAGTTCAAGCGCAAGAACGAGATCAACCTGGCGCTGGACGGTGGGGACAACCTGTCCTACATCGCGCCGACCATGGTGAACCTCAACCTGACGCAGGAACGCTATCCTGACGTGACCTTCCGCAAGACGCGCGAACACTGATAAATCGGCAGGGCGCCCGGTGCGCCCTGCCAACCTCCCTCATCCTCACTCCGCTAATTAATAAAAATTCCTCACCTTTTATGCCGCAAACCGATGTCGCCAGGCAGCGTTCGTTTGGCCTGCGTTTTTCGTCTGATGGTCTATGTTTAACAAGATGCCCACACATTGCTTGAGAGTAAATCACTGTAATGCGTTGGTTATTTGGTGACTTATTCCAATGTGTTGCCGATAGGAGACAGTGTGTTTCCTTGAATATCAATGAGATGGCTGTTTTACCGTTTTGTGTCACTTAGTCTGTCGTCAATAGGCGACAGTTTTTTGATTAAAAATCCGACGCAATGATTTATATATTTGATTTTAAATGTATTTATTGAGTTGGCACGACGGTTGCACTACTCCTGTCGTGAACGCTTAATCGTATAGCGATGATGAAGTATTTACCGAGCAGGCCGCGTGAAGGCGGCTGCAGGGTTCCGGCGCTCTGGCGCTGAGGGCCCCCAACAAAAGGAAGAGATCGATGAAAAAGACCAAATTTGCACACTCGCTGATGGCTGTCGTATTGGGTTCTGTTTTGGTGAGCGGCAGTGCGCTGGCCGAAGACAGTCTGCTCAACAAGGCGTCTAACGCCGCGGATAGTGCCGGTGCCAAAATCGATAGCTCCATGAAAAAAGTTGACGGTTACATGGATGACAGCGCGATAACGGCTAAAGTTAAAAGTGCGTTGGTGGAAGATAAGACCATCAAAAGTTCTGACATTTCGGTGAAAACCGAAAAAGGCACGGTGACCCTGAGCGGGTTCGTCGGCAGCCAGGCGCAGGCGGAACATGCGGTCGCGGTTGCCGGTAAGGTGGAAGGCGTCAAGACCGTCAGCGACAAGCTGCACGTGAAAGATGAAGCCAACCAGTCGATCAAATCGTATGCCGGCGACACCGCCACCACCAGCGAGCTGAAAGCCAAGTTGCTGGCCGACGACATCGTGCCGTCGCGCAATGTGAAAGTGGAAACCACCGACGGTGTGGTGCAGCTTTCCGGCGAAGTGAAAACGCAGGCGCAGTCTGAGCGTGCGGAAAGCATTGCCAAGGCCATCGACGGCGTGAAAAGCGTGAAAAATGACCTGGTGGTCAAGCAGTAATCCCGCCAGGCGCCCGTAACAAGTCACAACAAGCTGCATCTGTCGGGCCGTGAAGGCGGCCCGACGTGTACCACCAAAAAAAGAAACTGATTTGCCGTCGATGCCCCGTTGTCGGGGCGGGAGACAGCAGCGATTTTTTCACAATGGTAAGGAGAAGCTTATGTTTCGTTGGGGCATTATCTTTTTAGTCATCGCGCTTATCGCTGCGGCGCTGGGGTTCGGTTCGCTGGCGGGTACCGCCGCCTGGGCCGCCAAGGTGGTGTTCGTCGTCGGCATCATCCTGTTCCTGGTCAGCCTGTTCACCGGCCGCCGGCGCCCTTAGCCGGCCGGCATTTTCCTGTAAACTGTAACAAAGCTTAATTCCTTTTCTCACGTCGGGAGGGCCGGCCATGAACAGCGATATCGTCGTCGGACGCTGGAAACAGCTGAAAGGCCAGGTATGGCAGGCGTGGGCCGAATGGTCCGGCAGCGATTGCGCCTGGCTGGCCGGCAGCAATGATTTCCTCGCCGGCGTGCTGCAAGAGGATTACGGAAGAGAGCGAGACGCGGTATCCTCGGAAAAAACGTCTCACTGAGGATGCCAAGTTGGGATACAGAATACCCATCACGCTCGGCAATATAGAACCGCTGGCGTCTAAACCCTTTCGGCCAGGAAAAATGGCGTTGGTCTGCGAAGGCGGCGGCCAGCGCGGCATTTTCACCGCCGGCGTGCTGGACGAGTTTCAGCGCGCGGGCTTTAACCCTTTCGATTTGTTGATCGGCACGTCTGCCGGCGCGCAAAATCTGTCCGCCTACATCTGCGGCCAGATGGGCTACGCGCGTCGAGTGATCACCCGTTACACTACGTCGGCGCAATTTTTCAATCCGCTGCGTTTCGTACGCGGCGGGCATCTGATCGATCTCGATTGGTTGGTCGACACGGCGGCGGCACAGATGCCGCTGGCGATGGACGTGGCGGAACAACACCTCACCGATGGGCGCGAGTTCCTGGTGTGCGCCTGCCGCAGCGATGATTTTGAACCGACCTATCTGCCGGCGCAGCGTGAACGCTGGCTGCCGGCCATCAAGGCGTCCAGTGCCATTCCCGGCTTTTATCGTCAGGGCGTGGAGCTGGATGGCGTCAGCTATCAGGACGGCGGTATCAGCGATGCGATCCCGGTGGAAGAGGCCTACCGTCGCGGCGCCGACACCATCGTGGTGATCCGCACCGTCCCATCGCAGATGTACTACACCCCGCAGTGGATGAAGCGCATGGAGCACTGGCTGAGCGACAGCAGCCTGCAGCAGATGGTACGCATCCTGCAGCACCACGAGCAAAGCTATCACCGCATCCAGCGCTTTATCGAGAAGCCGCCGGGCAAGCTGCGCATCTTCGAAATCTTTCCACCGAAGCCGCTGGCCAGCAATGCGCTGGGCAGCCGACTGGGTTCGCTCAATCAGGATTATCATCTGGGGCGCCGCTGCGGCCGTTACTTCCTGGCCACCGTCGGCCAGTGGATGGCGCAGCCGGAGCCGGACGGCATGAAGGTGCAGAAATCGCTGTCGCGCCGTCTGATCCAGCCGGAGAACGTCAGAATGCCTTCGCCGATCGTGACCGATATCGCCATGCCGTCCGATCTGGGCGCGCAGCCGGAGGCCGCGGTGGCGGCGCCGAAAATTATCCTGCCGGGCGATCTGCCGCCGGGTGAAGGGGGCGCGCTGTGAGTTACGCCTTTACCGATACCCACTGCCATTTCGATTTCCCACCCTTTACCGGGCATGAGGCCGAGAGCCTGGCGCGGGCAGCCGACGCCGGCGTGCAGCGCATCATCGTGCCGACGGTTACCGCCGATCGCTTCGCGCGGGTGCTGCGGCTGGCGCAGGAGCACGCGCCGCTGTTCGCCGCGCTGGGGCTGCACCCGCTGTATATCGCGCAGCATCATGAACCGCAGTTGGAACAGCTGGCGGCGTTGCTGGCCGAACGGCCGCACAAGCTGTTGGCGGTGGGGGAAATCGGGCTCGATCTGTATATGGACAACCCGCAGTTCGAGCGGCAGCAAAGCGTGCTGCTGGCCCAACTGAGGCTGGCGAAACAGCATGACCTGCCGGTGATCCTGCACTCGCGCCGCACTCACGATCAGCTGGCCGCGGCGCTGCGGCGCATACAGCTGCCGCGTCGCGGCGTGGTGCACGGCTTCGCCGGCAGCCTGTCGCAGGCACAGGCGTTTATTCGCCTTGGCTATTATATCGGCGTGGGCGGCACTATCACCTATGAGCGGGCGCAGAAAACGCGCGGCGTGATGGCGCAGCTGCCGCTCGAGGCGCTGCTGCTGGAGACCGATGCGCCGGATATGCCGCTGGCCGGCTATCAGGGGCAGCCGAATCGCCCCGAACGCGCCGCCGAGGTGTTTCAAACGCTGTGCGCGCTGCGGCCGGAACCGGCCGACGAGATCGCCGCCCACCTGCAACGCAATACTCAGGCGCTGTTCGCCATGCCGAACTGAGATGACTATAACGTGACCTGCGTCACGTTATAAGATTTTCATTTGCGTCTCGTTGTATACATTTGTGACATAAATCGGTGCGAGGGTGACCTCGCTCAGTATAATCCCCCCCGAAACTCTCCAATAGCAGACCTCTCTTCATGAGCAGGGATGTATTTTATTTTTTGCAACAGGGAAACTTTGCATGCAACTCATCATGAGTCTGGTTGGGATGGCGGTGCTGATCGCCATTGCGGTGCTGCTCTCCAGCAACCGCCGGGCCATCAAATTGCGCACCGTCGTGTGGGCGTTCATCATTCAGGTCGGCATCGGTGCGCTGGTGCTGTACGTGCCGCTGGGCCGCAGCATCCTCGGCAGTATGTCTAACGGTGTGGCAAACGTTATCGCCTACGGCAATCAGGGCATTTCGTTCATCTTCGGCGGGCTGGTGTCCGACAAGATGTTCGAGGTGTTCGGCGGCGGTGGCTTCGTGTTCGCGCTGCGCGTCCTGCCGGTGATCGTGTTCTTCTCCTCGCTGATTGCGGTGCTGTACTACCTCGGCATCATGCAGTTGGTGATCCGCGTTCTGGGCGGCGGCCTGCATAAGCTGCTGGGCACTTCGCGCACCGAATCGCTGTCGGCGACCGCCAACATTTTCGTCGGCCAGACCGAAGCGCCGCTGGTGGTGCGTCCGTATATCGCCACCATGAGCCAATCGGAACTGTTCGCCGTGATGTGCGGCGGCCTGGCCTCGGTGGCCGGTTCGGTGTTGGCGGGGTACGCGCAGATGGGCGTGCCGCTGGAATACCTGATCGCCGCGTCCTTCATGGCGGCGCCGGGCGGGCTGTTGTTCGCCAAGCTGATGGTGCCGGAAACTGAGCAGACCCACGATAAAGACGATGCGATGAAGCTGATCGCCGAAGAAGATCGTCCGGCCAACGTGATCGACGCGGCGGCTTCTGGTGCGGCTTCCGGCATGCAGTTGGCGCTGAACGTCGGTGCGATGCTGCTGGCGTTTATCGCGCTGATCGCCTTGCTTAACGGCATTCTCGGCGGTATCGGCGGCTGGTTCGATTATCCGCAGCTGTCGCTTGAACTGATCCTCGGCTGGGTGTTCTCGCCGATCGCCTTCCTGATCGGCGTGCCGTGGAGCGAGGCGATGACCGCCGGTTCGTTTATCGGCCAGAAGATCATCGTCAACGAGTTCGTCGCCTACATGAACTTCGGCGCCTATCTGCGTCCGGACGACGTGGTGGCGGCGGAAGGCCTGCAGGTGCTGTCGGCCCACACCAAGGCGATCATCTCCTTTGCGCTGTGCGGTTTCGCCAACCTCTCCTCGGTGGCGATCCTGCTGGGCGGTTTGGGCAGCATGGCGCCTAACCGACGCCATGACATTGCGCGCTTCGGCCTGAAGGCCGTGGCGGCGGGCACGCTGTCCAACCTGATGAGCGCCACCATCGCCGGCTTCTTCCTGGCGCTGTAAGCCATCCCAGAGCCCGCGACGGTGCGACCGAACGCGGGACTCCGCCTATACTCTAAGCAACGCGGGTGCTTGCCGCACCCGCGATCTTCAGCCGCTTCTTTAGCGAATTTGTGAACGATATCGCGTTATTTTGTGATGCTCTTCACATATAATTCCGGTCTGTTACAGTGCTATTTCATATAGTGTGACGCTGAACGCGAATCGCCCCCGGCATTCGTGTTCAAATAGCTATTACTGGCCGGCCGCAAGGCGGGTGGCCATGTGCGGTGAGAAGGATCTCAGTTGCCGCCGCGGGAACGCCGTTCCCCAGCGCTATCTTCATGGAACCAAGTCCGCTCGCCAACACCCAGGTACTCAGTTGGAGAGTTTTATGACCGAATTAACCGCAGCAGCGCAACGTGCGCTGAACCTGATGGATTTAACCACGCTGAATGATGACGACACCGATGAGAAAGTGATCGCGCTCTGTCGTCAGGCCAACAGCCCGGCCGGTCACACGGCGGCCATCTGCATTTACCCGCGTTTTATCCCGGTGGCGCGTAAGGCGCTGCGCGAGCAAGGCACGCCGGACATTCGTATCGCCACCGTGACCAACTTCCCGCATGGCAATGACGATATCGACATCGCGCTGGCGGAAACCCGCGCGGCGATCGCCTATGGTGCGGATGAAGTGGACGTGGTGTTCCCTTACCGTGCGCTGATTGCCGGCAACGAGCAGGTTGGCTTCGAGCTGGTGAAACAGTGCAAACAGGCTTGCCAGGCGGCCAACGTGCTGCTGAAAGTGATCATCGAAACCGGCGAACTGAAACAGGCCGATTTGATCCGCAAGGCGTCCGAGATCGCCATCAAGGCCGGGGCTGACTTTATCAAGACCTCCACCGGCAAGGTGCCGGTTAACGCCACACTGGAGAGCGCCGAGCTGATGATGTCGGTGATCCGCGATATGGGCGTGGCGAAGACGGTGGGCTTCAAGCCGGCCGGCGGCGTGCGCACTGCGGAAGACGCGCTGCATTATCTGCAACTTGCCGATCGTATTCTGGGCGAGGGCTGGGCCGACGCGCGGCATTTCCGCTTTGGCGCTTCCAGTCTGCTGGCCAGCTTGCTGACCGCGCTGGGCCACCAGACCCAGACCGCCGGTGGCGGCTACTGATCGATTTCGTTGGCGGGCGCCAGGCGCGCCCGTCTGCACCGACTCTCGGCGACACAGGGGGATGCCTTGTTCCTGGCTCAAGAAATTATTCGTAAAAAACGCGACGGCCAGCCGTTAAGCGAAGCGGAAATCCGCTTTTTCATCAACGGCATTCGCGACAACGTGGTGTCGGAAGGGCAGATCGCCGCGCTGGCGATGACCATTTATTTCCACGACATGAGCATGCCGGAGCGCGTGGCGCTCACCATGGCGATGCGCGATTCCGGCACCGTGCTGGACTGGAAGAGCCTGGCGCTGAATGGCCCGATCGTCGACAAGCATTCGACCGGCGGCGTGGGCGACGTGACGTCGCTGATGCTCGGCCCGATGGTGGCGGCCTGCGGCGGCTATGTGCCGATGATCTCCGGCCGCGGCCTGGGGCATACCGGCGGCACGCTGGACAAACTGGAAGCCATTCCGGGCTTCAATATTTTCCCGGACGATAACGCCTTCCGTAAAATCATTCAGGACGTCGGCGTGGCGATCATCGGCCAGACCAGCTCGCTGGCGCCGGCGGACAAACGTTTTTACGCCACCCGCGACATCACCGCCACCGTGGATTCGATCCCGCTGATCACCGCCTCCATTCTGGCCAAGAAGCTGGCGGAAGGGCTGGATGCGCTGGTGATGGACGTGAAGGTCGGTTCCGGCGCCTTTATGCCGACCTACGCCCTGTCGCAAGATCTGGCGCAGGCGATCGTCGGCGTGGCCAACGGCGCGGGCTGCAAGACCACCGCGCTGCTGACCGACATGAACCAGGTGCTGGCCTCCAGCGCCGGTAACGCGGTGGAAGTGCGCGAAGCGGTGCGCTTCCTGACCGGCGAATACCGCAATCCGCGTCTGCTGGAAGTGACGTTGGCGCTGTGCGTCGAGATGCTGCTGTCCGGCGGCCTGGCGCAAGACGAGGCCGACGCGCGCGCCAAACTGCAGGCGGTGCTGGACAACGGCAAGGCGGCGGAGGTGTTTGGCCGCATGGTGGCGGCGCAGCAGGGGCCGATAGACTTCGTCGAACGCTATGATAGCTATCTGCCGGCGGCGACGCTGAGCAAGCCGGTGTATGCTGAAAAGCCAGGCATCATCAGCGCTATGGATACCCGCGCGCTGGGCATGGCGGTGGTTTCGCTGGGTGGCGGCCGCCGCCGGGCGAGCGACGCCATCGATTACAGCGTCGGTCTGACCGAGGTGGCGCGCCTGGGCGATAAGGTGGATGCCCAGCAGCCGCTGGCGATGATCCACGCCAATGATGAAGAGAGCTGGCAGCAGGCGGCCGATGCGGTGCGCAGCGCGATGACGCTGAGCGATAAGGCGCCGGAAGCGACGCCGGTGGTGTATAAGCGCATCACGGAATAACCCAAGAATCAGGAACGGCCGCGGCTTTTTCGCGGCCGTCCAAAGCGTGAGAACACGCAGGAGAGCACAGATGAAACGCACATTTATTATGGTATTGGACTCCTTCGGCATCGGCGCCAGCGAAGACGCCGAACGTTTTGGCGACCAGGGTTCCGACACTCTGGGCCACATCGCCGAGGTTTGCGCGCGCGGTGAAGCCAACGTGGGCCGTCAGGGCCCGCTGACGCTGCCTAACCTGAGCCGTTTGGGTCTCGGCAAAGCGGCGGAAGAGTCCACCGGCAACTTCCCGCAGGGGCTGGATCGCAATGCCGATATCATCGGCGCTTATGCTTACGCCAGCGAGCTCTCTTCCGGTAAAGACACGCCGTCGGGCCACTGGGAAATCGCCGGCGTGCCGGTACTGTTCGACTGGGGCTACTTCAAGGACGAGCACAACAGCTTCCCGCAGGAGCTGCTGGATAAGCTGGTGGAGCGCGCCAACTTGCCGGGCTACCTGGGCAACTGCCACTCATCCGGCACCGTGATCCTCGATCAGCTGGGCGAAGAGCACATGAAAACCGGCAAGCCGATTTTCTACACCTCCGCCGACTCGGTGTTCCAGATCGCCTGCCATGAAGAAACCTTCGGCCTGGAGCGCCTGTACGAGCTGTGCGAAATCGCGCGTGAAGAGTTGACCGAAGGCGGTTACAACATCGGCCGCGTGATCGCGCGTCCGTTCGTCGGCGACAAAGCGGGTCACTTCCAGCGCACCGGCAACCGTCACGATCTGGCGGTAGAGCCGCCGGCGCCGACCGTGCTGAAAAAGCTGGTGGACGAGAAGGGCGGTGAAGTGGTGTCGATCGGTAAAATCGCCGACATCTACGCCAACGTCGGCATCACCAAGAAGGTGAAAGCGGCCGGCATCGATGCGCTGTTCGACGCGACCCTGACGGAAATGGAAAAGGCCGGCGACAACACCATCGTGTTCACCAACTTCGTGGACTTCGACTCTTCCTACGGCCACCGCCGCGACGTGGCGGGCTACGCCGCCGCGCTGGAGCTGTTCGACCGCCGCCTGCCGGAGCTGCTGAAGCTGGTGAAAGATGAAGACATCATCATCTTCACCGCCGACCACGGCTGCGATCCGACCTGGCCAGGCACCGACCACACCCGTGAACATATCCCGGTGCTGGTCTACGGCCCGAAAGTGAAACCGGGCTCGTTGGGCCACCGCGAGACCTTCGCCGACATCGGCCAGACCGTCGCCAATTATTTTGGCCTGTCGCCGATGGATTACGGTAAGAGCATGTTTTAATTCGTGAGTCTCAGACGGCGGCGCAGCTGGCCGCCGTCTGACATGCCACGGTTTATACGTTTAACGCTATTTAATACGATTTAAAGGAAGAGAATTATGGCTACGCCGCACATTAATGCTGAGATGGGTGATTTCGCTGACGTAGTACTGATGCCGGGCGATCCGCTGCGCGCAAAATACATCGCCGAAACCTTCCTGGAAGGCGCGGTGGAAGTGAACAACGTGCGCGGCATGTTGGGCTTCACCGGCACCTATAAAGGCCGCCGCATCTCCGTAATGGGCCACGGCATGGGCATCCCGTCCTGCTCCATCTATGCGCGCGAGCTGATCGCCGAATTCGGCGTGAAGAAGATCATTCGCGTGGGTTCCTGCGGCGCGGTGCGTGACGATATCAAACTGCGTGACGTGGTGATCGGCATGGGCGCGTGCACCGACTCCAAGGTGAACCGTCTGCGCTTCAAGGACAACGACTACGCGGCGATCGCCGACTTCGACATGGTGCGCAACGCGGTCGACGCCGCGGCGGCGCAGGGCATTCCGGCGCGCGTGGGCAACATCTTCTCTGCCGATCTGTTCTATACCCCGGATCCGGACATGTTCCAGGTGATGAAGAAGTACGGCATCCTGGGCGTGGAAATGGAAGCGGCCGGCATCTACGGCGTGGCGGCGGAGCTGTATGAAGAGTTCGGCTGTAAAGCGCTGACCATCTGCACCGTGTCTGACCACATCCTGCGTCACGAAGCGACCACTGCAGCGGAACGCCAGACCACCTTTAACGAAATGATCGTTATCGCGCTGGAATCCGTACTGCTGGGCGACAAAGCCTAATACCCCGGCGGGCGTCGTTATGGCGCCCGCCTGTCAATCTATTCACTCCACCTGGCCTGAGTCACTCTTTCTTCGGCGCTTCCTGCTTGTTCTCCGGCGCATCCTCTTCGTCGTCTTCCACGGTATTGCCTTCTGCCAACGGCGTGTTGGCGGTCAACAGGTACGGCGACTGCTGCCAGCGGCTGCGGCGGTGTTGCAGCAGGGTGCGCGCCAGAATGATACCGATCGCCAGCGCCAGCAGGATCATCAGACGCAGCAGGTTGGTGGTGTTGTCCACCTGTTTGGATTCGGTCGCCAGCACGTGGGTGTCGAGGGTGATACGGATAAAGCCGATCGGGCCGTCTTTGCCCTGAATAGACTCGACCAACTGGTGGTTGAAGTAGCTGCCGGCGCGTTTGCCGTCGAGCGACAGGCGATCGCGTATACTTATCTGTTCCCCGGCGTGGGAGACCAGTGTGCCGTCCAGCTGATAAACGCTGACGTCGAGAATGCGGCTGTGATCGGTGAGCTGCTTGAGGATGGCGTCGATGCGCGGGTTGTTGCCGTCGTCGTCCAGCAGCGGCGCCAGGCTGTAGGCGACCTGTTTGGTCAGCGTCTGCGCCAGCTCTTCAACCTGCTCGGATCGCGCCATTTGGTGACTCAGGCTAAAATAAGAGGCGCCCTGCATCAGCAACACCAGCAAAGCCAGGCAAATCAGGATAATAGCGGTGCGGTGCAGGCGAAATTTCAGTTTAGCGCGGGCCATGCAGGTTCCTTGGGCATCGGGGACACTTTATGTTGCCAGAACCGCTGGCGATAGGATAGCTTGATGCGTCGTTTTATCATGCAGCGTTTTTGTCCATTCAGGAGTCAATGATGTCAAACAGTCTGACCTATTGCGATCTTCCGGCGGAGATCTCTCAATGGCCGGGTCTTCCCCTTTCGCTTAGCGGCGACGAAGTGATGCCGCTCGATTACCGGGCGGGCAATACCGGGTGGCTGTTGTACGGCAGAAAACTGGACAAGGCGCGCATTACCCAATTCCAACGCAAGCTCGGCGCGGCGATGGTGATCGTCACCGCCTGGGGCGTGGACGACTATCAGGTGGTGCGGTTGGCGGGCACCCTGACGCCGCGCGCCAAGCTGCTGGCGGCGGAGAACGGGCTGGACGTGGCGCCGCTCGGCAAGATCCCGCACCTGCGCACGCCGGGGCTGCTGGTGATGGACATGGATTCGACGGCGATCGAGATCGAATGCATCGATGAGATCGCCAAGCTGGCGGGCGTCGGCGAGCAGGTGGCGGAAGTCACCGAACGCGCGATGCGCGGCGAGCTGGACTTTACCGCCAGTCTGCGTCAGCGCGTCGGCACGCTGAAAGGGGCCGACGCCAACATCCTCAAACAGGTGCGCGACGAGCTGCCGCTGATGCCGGGGCTGACCAGCCTGGTGGGCAAACTGCAGGCGATGGGCTGGCATGTGGCGATCGCCTCCGGCGGCTTCACCTACTACGCCGAACATCTGCGCAACCGGCTGCGGCTGGTGGCGGCGGCGGCCAATGAGCTGGAGATCCGCGACGGCAAGTTGACCGGCGAAGTGCTGGGGCCGGTGGTGGACGCGCAGTTCAAAGCCGATACGCTGCTGCGGCTGGCGGAGAAGCTGGAGATCCCGCTGGCGCAAACCGTGGCCATCGGCGACGGTGCCAACGATTTGAAAATGATGCAGGCGGCGGGGTTGGGCATCGCCTACCACGCCAAACCGAAAGTATATGAAAAAGCGCAGGTGGCGATCCGGCATGCGGATCTGATGGGCGTGCTGTGCATTCTCACCGGCAGCCTGAAACACGAAGTGCGATAACGAAAGATTGAGGTAAGACGTGGCAAAAGCGGCAAAACGGGCATTTGTGTGCAATGAGTGCGGGGCGGACTATCCGCGTTGGCAGGGGCAGTGCAGCGCCTGCCATGCCTGGAACACCATCACGGAAGTGCGTTTGGCCGCGTCACCCGCAGCGGCGCGCAACGATCGCCTCAGCGGCTATGCCGGCGACGCCGGCGTCAGCAAGGTGCAGAAGCTGTCGGAAATCAGCCTTGAGGCGCTGCCGCGCTTCACCACCGGCTTTCTCGAGTTCGACCGCGTGCTGGGCGGCGGTGTGGTGCCCGGCAGCGCGATTCTGATCGGCGGTAACCCCGGCGCCGGCAAGAGCACCCTGTTGCTGCAGGTGTTGTGCAAGCTGTCTGAACAGATGAAAACCCTGTATGTCACCGGCGAGGAGTCGCTGCAGCAGGTAGCGATGCGCGCTCACCGTCTGGGGCTGCCGACCGGCGGCCTGAACATGCTGTCGGAAACCAGCATCGAGCAGATCTGCCTGATCGCCGAGCAGGAGCAGCCGAAGCTGATGGTGATCGACTCGATTCAGGTGATGCACATGGCGGACATTCAGTCCTCGCCGGGCAGCGTGGCGCAGGTGCGTGAAACCGCCGCCTACCTGACGCGCTTCGCCAAGACGCGCGGTGTGGCGATCGTGATGGTCGGCCACGTCACCAAAGACGGCTCGTTGGCCGGGCCGAAAGTGCTGGAACACTGTATCGACTGTTCGGTATTGCTGGACGGCGACGCCGATTCCCGCTTCCGCACCCTGCGCAGCCACAAAAACCGCTTTGGCGCGGTCAACGAGCTGGGGGTGTTCGCCATGACCGAGCAGGGGCTGCGCGAAGTCAGCAACCCTTCGGCGATTTTCCTCAGCCGCGGCGATGAAGTTACCTCCGGCAGCTCGGTGATGGTGGTGTGGGAAGGCACCCGGCCGCTGCTGGTGGAGATCCAGGCGCTGGTGGATCACTCGATGATGTCCAACCCGCGCCGCGTGGCGGTGGGCCTGGAACAGAACCGCCTGGCGATCCTGCTGGCGGTGCTGCATCGACACGGCGGGCTGCAGATGTCGGATCAAGACGTGTTCGTCAACGTGGTCGGCGGGGTGAAGGTCAGCGAGACCAGCGCCGATCTGGCGTTGCTGATGTCGTTGGTTTCAAGCCTGCGCGATCGGCCATTGCCGAACGATCTGGTGGTGTTCGGCGAAGTGGGGCTGGCGGGAGAGATTCGTCCGGTGCCGAGCGGTCAGGAACGCATCTCCGAAGCGGCCAAGCACGGCTTTAAGCGCGCCATCGTGCCGCACGGCAATATGCCGAAAAAGCCGCCGGCCAACATGCAGGTGTTCGGGGTCAAGAAGCTGGCGGACGCACTGGACGTGCTGGAAGAGTTTTATTAATGTCGCCGGCGGCGAGAGAGATATGCTATTTTGTTTAGCATACTAAACGGAGGTGGCCATGCCGCAATTTGATTACCTGAAGACGTCCATCAAGCAAAAAGGCTGTACTTTGCAGCAGGTGGCGGATGCCAGTGGCATGACCAAAGGCTATCTCAGCCAGCTGTTGAACGACAAGATCAAAAGCCCGAGCGCGCAAAAGCTGGAGGCGCTGCACCGTTTTCTCGGGCTTGAGTTCCCGCGCAAAGAGGTCAAAGTCGGTGTGGTGTTTGGTAAATTTTACCCGCTGCACACCGGCCACATCTATCTGATCCAGCGCGCCTGCAGCCAGGTGGATGAGCTGCACGTCATTTTGTGCCACGACGAGCCGCGCGACCGCGAACTGTTCGAGAACAGTTCGATGTCGCAACAGCCGACGGTCAGCGATCGCCTGCGCTGGCTGCTGCAGACCTTCAAGTACCAGAAAAACATCCATATCCACTCATTCGACGAGCAGGGCATCGAACCCTACCCGCACGGCTGGAACGTATGGAGCGATGGCATGAAGGCCTTTATGGAACAGAAGGGCATCGTGCCGAGCTTCATCTATTCCAGCGAAGCGCAGGATGCGCCGCGTTACCGCGAGCATCTGGGCATCGAAACCATTCTGGTCGACCCCGAGCGTTCGTTCATGAACATCAGTGGCAATCAGATCCGCCAGGATCCGTTCCGCTATTGGGATTACATCCCGACCGAGGTGAAGCCGTTCTTCGTGCGTACCGTGGCGATCCTCGGCGGCGAGTCGAGCGGCAAGTCGACGCTGGTCAACAAACTGGCCAACATCTTCAACACCACCAGCGCCTGGGAATATGGCCGCGACTATGTGTTTTCGCATCTGGGCGGCGACGAGATGGCGCTGCAGTACTCCGACTATGACAAAATCGCCCTCGGGCAGGCGCAATACGTGGATTTTGCGGTCAAGTACGCCAACAAGGTGGCGTTTATCGATACCGATTTCGTCACCACCCAGGCGTTTTGCAAAAAGTACGAAGGGCGTGAACACCCCTTCGTGCAGGCGCTGATCGACGAATACCGTTTCGATCTGGTGATCCTGCTGGAAAACAATACGCCGTGGGTGGCGGACGGCCTGCGCAGCCTCGGCAGCACCGCCGATCGGCTGGCGTTCCAGCGCCTGCTGGAGGAGATGCTGCGCGCCAACAATATCGAGTATGTGCACGTTGAATCCAGCGATTACGAGGAGCGTTTCCTGCGCTGCGTCGAGCTGGTGCAACAGCTGCTGGCGGCGGACGCCGGCCGGTTGAGCGCGCCCGCTTCTCGCCACGCCGCAGGCTGAGCAGAATTAGCGGAATGTGCGATCGCGGCGGCAGAAACGCCACCCGGACGCACATTTAACGGCTTGTTTAAACATGGTTCATTCGACAGCGACTAAGTTAAGATTTTCTTTACAATAACGCTTAGAAGAAGACATGTCTTATCGCTTACTTGCTCTCTGGTTGGTCTGCTATGCCGCAGCCTGGACGCTGCTGACGGTTCATCTTGATCCTACCCTGCCTTACGACGCCGTCGAGGCGCTCAACTGGGGCCTCAACGGCGAGTGGGGCTCACCGAAAAACCCGTGGCTGGTCGGTGCGGCGATGCATCCGGCGATTTGGCTGTCGTGGCTGCCGCTAAACGTTTACTGGTATGGCGGGCACTTCATCGCCATCGCCATCGGCATGTTGGGCGTCTGGCTGTTGGCGCGACGCCTGAGTGGCAGCACCTCGCTGGCCTGGATGGCGCTGCTGACGCTCAACCTGTCCGGCATCATCAATTTCGACATCATTCCCTATAACGACAATTACCTGTTGGTGATGCTGTGGCCGTGGATGGCGCTGTTCTTCCATATGGCGATCTCCCGTTCGGCCAATTGGTGGCCGGCCTTCGCGTTGGTCGCCGGTCTGGCGATGATGGCCAAGTACTCGACCTTCGCCTTCGTTTACTTCGCGGCGCTGTCGACGTTGTTCGTGCCGCAGGTTCGCCGCTGCTATCGCCAGCCGCAGTTCTATCTGGCGGTGGCGATCTGGTTGGCGCTGGTGCTGCCGAACGTGGTATGGCTGTGGAATCACGACTTCGCCGCCTTCAAGTGGGTCGATTCGCAGATCAAGATGCAGCTCAATCTCGACATGCTGCAGTCGCTGCTGCTGGTGTTCTATCCGTCGCTGGTGCTGTGGTGGATCCTGCGCCGTAGCGGGGCGGTGCTGGCCTGGCCGAAGGCGTTGCCGATGCGGGTGCTGCTGTGGATCTATCTGCTGCCGCTCGGCATCATCACCTTCTGGTTTTCCTTCAACGTCGGCGGCCGGCTGACCGAGTGGCTGCAGCCGTTCTTCATGCTGGCGCCCGCGCTGCTGGTCGGCTGCGTGCGTCAACCGCCGGTGCGTTCGCTGCGCGCGGCGACTATTGGGCTGATGTGCGCGGCGCTGGCGGTCTATCTGGGGTATGCCGCAGTGATGGTGGGCAACGTGCGCAACGCCGGCCAGAAGATGGTGGGCATCAAGGCCTTCAGCAGTGAAGTGGAACAGCATTGGCGGGAGCGCTACGGCGTCGATCTGCGCTACGTCGGCGGTGAGTATCTGTCGCAATGGATGACGGTGTATGCCGATTCCCGGCCACAAACCATTACGCGCTGGTCCAATCATGCGCGGCCAAATATCTACAACGCCAACATCAGCTATCCGCAGATTGCCCAGCATGGCGTCGCCCTGTTCGGCCGGTTGGGTGACGATTGCGCGCACAGCGATTTCGGCGGGGAGCTGGCCCACTGGCCGAAGATGCGCCTCGACTGGCAGCAGAACATGACGTTCCGTTCCGATCCGCACGCCGATGAGCAACGGCTATGCGTCGGGTTCGTGCGGCCGCAGTAACGGCGACGCTGTGCGCCGCCGCGAGCCGGCTCAGTACGCAATAACCAGCTTGCCTTGCATATGGCCGCCGAGCAGTTGTTGATGCGCGGCGGTCAGCGTTTCCACCGTCAGCCCGTGCAGGGTTTCGCTCAGCGTGGTGTTCAGCTTGCCGTCGTCCAGCAGCTGCGCCACCTGCTGCAGGATCTTGCCCTGCTGGGCGATGTCCGGGGTGGTGAACATGCTGCGGGTGAACATGAACTCCCAGTGCAGCGCGGCGCTCTTCAGCTTCAGCGCGTTTTGGTCCAGCGGCTGCGCGTTCTCGACGATGGTGCAGATATGGCCCAGCGGCGCGACCAGCTCGGCCATCGCCGGCCAATGGCCGTCGGTATCGTTCAGACACAGGATGTAATCCACCTGCTCGATGCCGTGCTGCGCCAGGTTGCCCTTCAAATCGCGGTAATCCACCACCAGATCGGCGCCGCGTTCGAGGCACCAGGCGGCGGATTCAGGCCTTGAGGCGGTGGCGATCACTTTCACCTTGCTGCGCAGCGCGGCCAGCGGGATCGCCAACGAGCCTACGCCGCCGGCGCCGCCGATGATCAGCAACGTCTTGTGCTCCGGCGCGTCCTGAATGTTCAGGTGCTCGAACAGCGCCTCCCAGGCGGTGAGGGCGGTCAGCGGCATGGCGGCGGACTCGGCCCAGTTCAGGCTGCGCGGTTTGTGCGCGGCGATGCGTGAGTCGATCAGTTGGTGGCTGCTGTTGCTGCCGGGGCGGGTGATGTCGCCGGCGTACCACACTTCATCGCCGGGCTTGAAGCCGCTGACGCTGCTGCCTGCGCTCACCACGACGCCGCTGGCGTCCCAGCCGAGAATGCGCGGCTGCTGCAGGCCGCTTTTCTGCAGGCCGGCGTGCACTTTAGTATCCACCGGGTTAACCGACACCGCTTTCACTTCCACCAGCAGATCGTACTGGCCGGGAACCGGCATCTCCGGTGAGATTTCGATGAAACCGGCAGGGTTCTGCGGGTCTACGGCAATGGCTTTTATCGACATGGTTGTACTCCTTTCAAATGATGCCCACAGTGTAGACCCGCGATAGTGGAGTGATAAGATGGACAATATCTAACTGAGTGTTCGTTTAAGGTGAACAATGGAATTCAAACAGCTGCAGGACATGGCGCTGTTCGCGCTGGTGGCGGAATGCGGCAGCTTCACCGCCGCCGCGCAGCGTGTTGGGCTGCCGAAATCCAGCGTCAGCCAGCGTATCAGCCAGCTTGAGCAGACGCTGGGGCTACGGCTGCTCAATCGCACCACGCGCCAGTTAAATCTCACCTTCGCCGGCGAGCGCTATCTGGAGCATTGTCAGGCGATGATGTCCGCCGCCGAGCGGGCCGATCTGGCGCTGCAGCGGCTGCGCGATAACCCGAGCGGGCGCCTGCGCATCTCGACGCCGGCCGGGCTGGGCGCGACCCTGGTGGCGCGGCTGGCGGCGGATTTTCAACGCCAGTACCCGGACGTTTCGCTGGAGGTGTCGGTGTCCGACGCGATGGTGGATCTGGTGCAGGAAGGTTTCGACGCCGCGCTGCGCACCGGCAAGCCACAGGATTCTTCGCTGATCGGCCGCCGCCTCGGCTATGCGCCGCGCTATCTGCTGGCGGCGCCGTCCTATCTGGCGCAGCACCCGCCGATCGAACATCCGCAACAGCTGCAGCAGCACCGCTGCATCGCCCATCGCGCCTGGACGGCCTGGAACCTGCGTTGCGGCGACGATTACTACCGCTGGCAGTTGCCGCTGGCGCACACCACCGACAACCTGCTGTATGCGCGCGAATGCGCTATCGCCGGCGCCGGCATTACGCTGCTGCCGGCGTTTCTCAGCCGTGAGGTGGTGGCGCAGAAGCTGTTGGTGGAAGTGCTGTCGGCGTGGCGTGCAGAGGGCAACGAGCTGTATCTGGTCTACCCGAGCCGCAAGCTGAACTCCCCGGCGCTGGCCTGTTTCATTGATGTGGTGCTGCAGCACCCGGCGTTCGACGACTACGCGCGCGAGCTGGCGCGGGAGTGACGGCGGGCGCGCGCAGAGCCTTTTAGGTTCAGGCGGCGCGCCGCGCCACCTGAACGATGCGTTTCCCTCTATTTTCGCCCGCCAGCAGGCCGATCAGTGCGGCGGGCAGCAGCTCGAAACCGGTGATCAGGTCTTCGATAATTGCGAGTTTTTCCTCAGTGACCCAGGCCGCGAGTGCCGCCAACGCCTGTTCTTGCCGATGAAGGAAATCGGCCAACAGGAATCCCCGCATCGTCAAACTGTTGACGATCAGCAAACCGGGTATCCCGGCAGGCGCTGCCGGCGGGGAGGCCGTATCGTACTGCGACACCGCACCGCAGCAAACGATGCGTCCATGCTTCGCCATATGCGGCAGGCTGGCCGCCAAAATATCGCCGCCGACGTTATCGAACAGCACATCGATGCCGTTGGGACACGAGCGGCGCAGGGCGTCATGCAGATTTTCCTTCTTATAATCTATCGCCGCGTCGAAACCCAGCCTGTCCGTCAGCAGAGCCGTTTTGGCGCCGCCGCCGGCAATGCCCACCGTGCGGCAGCCGCGAAGCCGGGCGATTTGTCCGGCGAACATGCCTACCGCCCCCGCGGCGGCAGATACGACGACGGTTTCACCGGCCTCTGGGCGTCCGCATTCCAGCAGACCGAAGTAAGCGGTGAGTCCAGGCACGCCGTAAACGCTGAGCAAGTGCGTATGCGGAACGATGCCCGACTGCTTGAGCGCGCCAGCCGCCGGTACGGCCGCAAAGGTTTGCCAGCCGGTTTCCGCCAGCACTAAATCTCCGGCGGCCAGCAGGGGAGAGCGCGACTCGACGACTTCGGCCAGCGCGGTTGCGGCCATGACGTCTCCCGCCTGCAATCCGGAACGATAAGTGACGCCCTGCATCCAGGCTCTGCTGGCCGCATCCAGTGGCACGTAAAGCGTGCGCAACAGCACCTCTTCGGGGCCGGGGAGCGGCATGGGGGCCTCTCGAGTCTGAAAACAATCGAGGGTCAGCTTTCCTTGCGGGAGTTTAGCGAGGATGATTTGACGATTCTGCATAGAAGGTCCCCTATTTAAATCTTGCCGAAGGCATCGACACCGGTGAGTTGCGCCGACAGTTTCCACAGGCGTTGGGCTTGTTCAGGATCGACGGCGTAGCTTTTTACGCCGCTGAAGGAAAAGCCGTTGTCATCGTTGCGCCGGGCGACATCGCAATCTTCGCAATACAATCCGCCAAGGCCATTGAGTTGAGGCGATGTCGCCGCCCAAACCTGGGTTGCCGCGCCTTGTTGCGGGGTTTTCAGCATTTCCGGGTGGGCGGGTTTGCCGTCGGCGTCGATCCAGTCCAACGCGAGCATCTCTTCCTGCGAGAGATAGCGCTGCAGCGGCGTTGGGATCATGCCGGGATGCAGCGAGAAGGCGCGCACGCCAGCGTTTTTCCCCAGCTTGTCAAGCTGCAGGGCGAAGAGCGCGTTAGCGGTTTTCGATTGGCCATAGGCCAGCCACTTGTCATAGCCGCTGTGAAATTGGACGTCATTCCAGCGTATGGCGCTGGCATGGTGACCGGAAGATGAGATGACGACAACGCGGGCGTCGCCCATCAACGCCGGCCAGAGGTGGTTCACCAAAGCGTAATGCCCCAGGTGGTTGATCGCGAATTGAGCCTCCCAGCCTGGGCCGATACGGGTTTCAGGACAGGCCATGATGCCGGCGCCGCAGATCAACATATCGAGGTGGACGTCTGTCGCCAGAAGTTGTTGCGTGAACCCTTTGATGTTGCTCAGATCGGCCAAATCAAGCTCATAAACCTCAGCGTTGCTGATGCCGGCGATAGCCAGACGCGTGTGGGCGATAACGGGGTCGCGGGCGGCGACGATCACCTTCGCCCCCGCCTGCGTCAAAGCGCGAGTCGTTTCCAACCCCAGGCCGGAATGACCGCCGGTCACCAGCGCTGTCATGCCGGCCAGTTGACGGTCTTTGAGCACGTCGGCGGCGGTGGTGGTAGCGTTGAAGCCGGAGTTGAGGGGCACTTGTCTGTTCATTGGGAATTCCTCGCTGCAGTTGACTGTGACACTGGGAGTGTAAGTCGGCGTTATCGGCGGCTGAATGCAACAAAAACCTAATTTCTGTCGCCATCGTCCTAAAACCTTTGGCTGGGGCATCGCACGGGCTATGCTCTTGAAAGGGCCTTAGGGGGAGAGGGTATGGATCCTTTATCGGAAGTGCTTGCGCCGTTGAACAGCCAGAATGCGTTTTTCGGCGGCCTGAAGGCCGGCGGCGACTGGGCCGTTCATTTTCCTGCGCCGCAGAGCGGGAAGTTCAACGCTGTGGTGCGTGGCGGCTGTTGGCTGGCGGCGGAAGGGCTGGCCGAACCGCTGTGGCTGGCGGCCGGCGACTGTTTGTTGCTGACCCGCAGCTTGCCGGTCACCGTTGGCAGCGATCTGTCGCTGCCAGCACTCGATGCTGACGCACTTTATCTGCAGGCAAAAAACGGCGTGGCGAGCTGTGGCGAGGCGGAGGATTGTCTGTTTATCGGCGGGCGTTTTACCTTCGGCGAGGAGGTGGAGCGGTTATTGGGTACTTTGCCGGCGCTGATGGTGATTCGAGGCGGCACTGAAGAGGCCGCGGTGTTGCAATGGGCGTTGCAGCGGCTGGCGGGCGAGCTGCTGAAGCCTTCACCGGGCAGTGCCTCGATGGTACACCATCTGGGGCAGATCATGTTGACTCAGGCGCTGCGGATGTACCTGATGGGAGAAGAGAGCGTGGCGTCCGGTTGGCTGCCCGCCTTGTTCGATCCGCGCATCGGCGCCGCGATGCAGGCGGTGCATGCCGATCCTGGCCGGCGCTGGACGGTGGCGTCGCTGGCCGCCGCTGCGAGCGTTTCCCGCTCGACGTTGGCGTTGCGCTTTAAGCAGAAGGCCGGCATGGCGCCGTTAGAGTATGTGTCGCGCTGGCGCATGCTGTTGGCTGCACGGGCTTTGCGTACCGGCAGCGAACCGGTGTCCGCCATCGCGCAGCGCTTGGGATACGATTCAGACAGCGCGTTCAGCCACGCCTTTAAGAGAATGATGGCGTGCTCGCCGCGCGAGTATCGCCGGACACGGGCATAAAAAAAGGCGCCGCATGCGGCGCCTTTCGGATCACTTGGCGATCTTTTTGTACTTGATGCGGTGCGGCTCGAGCGCGTCGGCGCCCAGCGTACGCTTCTTGTACTCTTCGTACTCGGTGAAGTTACCTTCGAAGAATTCCACCTTGCCTTCGTCCTGGTAGTCCAGGATGTGGGTGGCGATACGGTCGAGGAACCAACGGTCGTGCGAGATCACCATGGCGCAGCCAGGGAATTCCAGCAGGGCGTTTTCCAGCGCGCGCAGGGTTTCGATATCCAGGTCGTTGGTCGGTTCATCGAGCAGCAGTACGTTGCCGCCAACCTGCAGCAGCTTGGCCAGGTGCAGACGGCCACGCTCACCGCCGGACAGCTCGCCCACGCGTTTGCCCTGATCGACGCCCTTGAAGTTGAAGCGGCCGACATAGGCGCGGCTTGGCATCTCGGTGTTGCCGATGCGCATGATGTCCTGCCCGCCGGAGACTTCTTCCCAGACGGTTTTCGAACCGTCCATGCTGTCGCGGAACTGATCGACGGATGCCAGCTTGACGGTGTCGCCCAGCACGATGCTGCCGGAATCAGGCTGCTCCTGGCCGGACATCATGCGGAACAGCGTGGATTTACCCGCACCGTTCGGGCCGATGATGCCGACGATCGCGCCTTTTGGCACCGAGAACGACAGGTCGTCGATCAACAGGCGGTCGCCATAGGACTTACGCAGGTTGCTGACTTCGACCACTTTATCGCCCAGGCGTGCGCCAGGCGGAATGAACAGTTCGTTGGTTTCGTTACGTTTTTGGTATTCGGTGTTGTTCAGCTCTTCAAAGCGGGCCAGGCGGGCCTTGCCTTTGGACTGACGGCCTTTGGCACCCTGACGCACCCACTCCAGCTCTTTCTCGATCGATTTGCGGCGAGCGGCTTCGGCGGATGCTTCCTGCGCCAGACGCGCATCTTTCTGCTCCAGCCAGGATGAGTAGTTGCCTTCCCACGGAATGCCCTCGCCACGGTCCAGCTCGAGGATCCAGCCGGCGACGTTGTCCAGGAAGTAACGGTCGTGGGTGATCGCGACGACGGTGCCTTCGAAGTCGTGCAGGAAGCGTTCCAGCCAGGCCACGGACTCGGCGTCCAGGTGGTTGGTCGGTTCGTCCAGCAGCAGCATGTCCGGTTTTTCAAGCAGCAAGCGGCACAGCGCCACGCGGCGGCGTTCACCGCCGGACAGGTGGGCGATTTTGGCGTCCCAATCCGGCAGGCGCAGCGCATCGGCGGCGCGCTCCAGCTGCGCGTTGAGGTTGTGGCCGTCGTGCGCCTGAATGATCTCTTCCAGGCGGCCCTGTTCGGCGGCCAGCTTGTCGAAGTCTGCGCCTTCTTCCGCGTACAGCGCGTACACTTCGTCCAGGCGTTTCAGCGCGCCGACCACTTCCGCCAGCGCTTCTTCCACCGACTCACGCACGGTGTGTTCGAGGTTAAGCTGCGGCTCCTGCGGCAGGTAACCGATCTTGATGCCCGGCTGCGGGCGCGCTTCCCCTTCGATATCGGTATCGATGCCGGCCATGATGCGCAGCAGGGTGGACTTACCGGCGCCGTTCAGGCCCAGTACGCCGATTTTTGCCCCAGGGAAGAAGCTCAGGGAGATGTTTTTCAAAATATGACGCTTCGGCGGTACCACTTTGCCGACGCGGTGCATGGTATAGACGTATTGAGCCACGTTGCTCTAAGCCTCTCTATATCAGTATTTATAGGATGTCTGGGGCATGAGTGTAGCCCGTTTCGATCTCGGATCCCAGACATCGCTCAGCGATCGCCAAGTATAACCGTTTATGCGCCGATAAAGGCGCATATTGGTGGCTTATGGCGTGACGACGATCGCGACGCGGCGGTTTTCCGCACGGCCGCTGGAGGTGCGGTTGTCGGCGACGGGATCGCGTTTGCCCATGCCGCGGGTTTCGATATTGGCGCGCGGAATGCCGACGCTGGCCAGCAGATCGGCCACCGCATCGGCGCGGCGCAGGGAGAGCTGGTCGTTATAGCTGTCTTCGCCGTAGTTGTCGGTATGACCGTCCAGACGGAATTTGGTGATGCCGACGCTCAGCAGCGCGCGCCCCATCTTCTGCACCGTCTCGGTGCTTTCCGGGTTCAGCTTGCCGATGTTGTTGCCGAACAGCACTTTATCCGACAGGCCGAACTCCCAGCCGTTGTCGGTCAGTTTGAAGCCCTGCGACTGCAGCAGCGCGACCTGCTCGGGCGTCAGCCCCTGCGGTTTGCTCTGGCAGCCGGCGAGCGCCAGCAGGGCGACGAACACCATCGTCAACAGTGAAAAACGGCCTTTAAACAGTTGCTGTATCATAGTCAAAATCCCTAGTTCAAGTGTTATAGCTGCGGCTCTTATTTGTGTATCGCCAGCCGCCAGCCTCCGTGATAACGATGCTTTGCCTGATACATTGCATCGTCAGCTTCGTGCAAAAGACCCTGAGGCGTCGCCGCGTGATCAGGGTACAGCGCAATACCGATACTCAGAGAGGTGATGATCGTCTCGTCGTTCGGTAAAATGACCGGCTGCGTCATGCAGTCGATAATATTATCGGCGATCTGCAGGACATCTTCCGTGCTGTGCACCGGCGCCAGCAGCACGGCGAACTCATCCCCTCCCAGGCGCGCGACCAGATCGGTTTCACGCAGCTGCGCGCGAATGCGCCCGGCGATGGTGGTCAACACCGCATCGCCTGCGGCGTGGCCGTAACTGTCGTTCACTTCCTTGAAGCGATCGCCATCGATAAATAGCACCGCCAATTTTGCCGACGGCTCGATATCGCCCAGGGCGCGGCTCAGCCGTCCTTCGAAGAAGGCGCGGTTCGGCAAGCCGGTCAGACTGTCGTGCGTCGCCCGGTGGGCCAGCGAGTCGTTCTCCTGTTTCAGGTGGGCCTGCCAGGCCTCCAGCTCGTCGAGCAAGCCGTTGAAGTCGTTGCTGAGCTCGTGCAGTTCGGCGATCGGCGCCGACGGCACCCGCAGGCCGAAGGTGCGATCGCGGCGTACCGCATGCGCCACGTTGGCGATGTCGTCCAGCGAACTGACGATGCCGACCAGCATGCGGCGCGACAGTACCAGGGCGCACAGGGTACTGAGCACCAGACAGGCGATCATGCCGACCAGGCCGCGCAGCAGGAAACGCAACAGGCTGCCGCCGTTGCCGCTCAGCCAGACCTGACCGACCTGCTTGCCCTCATGTGTGATGGGCAGGATGACCGGCTCGGGCAGCGCCCAGTGCGCGACGATCTGCTCCAGACCGTGTAGCGGCCCGTCGGTGGGATGGCGCCAGTTGGCCAGCATCTTGCCGTTATTGTCGAGGATCCGCGCGTCCGACACCTCTTCGTTGGACGCGATCAGCATCAGCGCCTCGCGCGCGGCAGCGCGATCTTCAAACACCACTGCCGCTTCAACGGTATAGCTGATGGAGCGCGCGATCAGATGCAGGTTGTGGTTGGCGTAAGCGCGCAGCGCAAACAGCGCCACCAGCGTCAAAAAGATGCCGGCGGTGCCGACGGCGATCAGCGCCAGCCCAAGATGCACCCGCTGCAGCACCCGGCCCAGCGTCGGGCGCGCATTGCCGGAACGGTTTTTACGCAACAGTCTCATAGCGGCGGCGCCTGTTTGCGCGCCAGTTGCAGCACGTTGGGGTGAACGCGTACGCCGCTGCGCGCCAGGGCGTCCAGGTTGACCTTGAAGCTGGCCTGATCCCCATCGATCTGCAGGCAGAATGCGCTGCCGGCGGAGCATTCGCTATCGTTCTCGCTGATGCTGAGAATGGAGTTGCCGGAAATGCGCTGCATGAAATTTTGTCTCTGCGCGGCGTTGATGTTCCCTAGATAGATGACATCACAGCCGGTACTCAGCGTTGGGCTGTCGAACGGCACACGTTCAGTTTTAATTGGACGCGGCGCGCTCAGCAGAATCGGATCGAACAGCCCCTCGGCATACTGGGTGGGTGCGGTCACGCACAACCGGATAGGATTGGGTTCACGCGACCAGCGGGCGTAGCTGATGATGCCTACCACCACGGTCGTCACGGCGTGCGTGCGCTTTTGATAGGGATCATCGGCGGCGTGCGCAGGTCCGGGCAACGTCAGCAGAACCAACATGACGATCAGCAACAGGCGGCCGATATGCAGACGTGCGGCAAGGAAGCCCGGCACGGGGCTTTTTGCGCAACGCATCACTATCGCGGTGTTATTCGCCATCTTCACCCGCCATTCCGGTCTGATCCACCGCCCGCAGGCCGTGGCCCGACAAGGGAAAATCCGGCCCGCTTGCAGGGACAATCGTTTTGCTGAAAGCTGTCAGTTGCACTGCCTAATGAACACTATCTAACCCATAATTGGCGCGGATTGTATTATAAGATGTCTTCGTTGGGCGCTTTATGTGCTGTTTTCTCGGAATTATCCTACTTATTTTTGATAGTATAAAAATGCCCACTCGGGTTTGCCACCGCTTTTCTGCAAAGTTGGTGCGTTTGGCCAGCTGTCAGGCGATTTGCGCAACGGTTGCGCCATCCTGTAAATGCAATAATGTGATAGCTAATAATTAAAAGGTATTTTACTTATCTCTGAGCTGCGAGGTCGGCTAATAAAAATCCGGCTGACGAAAATAGCCGGGCGTCCTGATTTGTCAGCCTAAGTAAACGTTTTTTACCTGGCTCCCGCCATGGCGATACACTTCTTCTTCTACAGTATTGAATGGATGGGCGATCGCGCTGTCTATGGTAGATATCTGCGTCCGGGCCGTGCGCCCGGTTTTATTTTGTCCCGCGGCGCCGTGGCGCGGCGGTCACCGGGGAGCTGGGCGGCTCCTGCGGCACAACCTGTGAGGAAAGAGCGAGGATGGTCAAGGTGGACAAGCGACGGCTGTTGGCGATGGGGCTGTGCCTGACGGCGTTTTCTGGCGCGGCGCTGGCGGATTCTCTGGATGCGCAGCGTCAGCGCTACCAGCAGATCAAGCAGGCGTGGGACGGCAATCAGATGGACGTGGTGGCGCAGTTGATGCCGACGCTACGCGATTACCCGCTTTATCCTTATCTGGAATACCGCGAGCTGACTCAGGATTTGAGCCAGGCGGGATTCTCCGAGGTGAACGACTTCATCAAGCGCAATCCGACGCTGCCACCGGCTAAATCACTGGCGCCGCGCTTCGTCAATGAACTGGCGCGTCGCGAAGACTGGCGCACCCTGTTGGCTTTCAGCCCGCAGCCGCCCAAACCGGTGGCGGCACGCTGCAACTATTACTACGCCAAATGGGCCACCGGCGATCAGCAGGCGGCCTGGAGCGGTGCCGACGAGCTGTGGCTGAACGGCAAAACGCTGCCGGGTGCCTGCGATCGGCTGTTCAGCGTCTGGCGCGGCGCAGGCAAGCAGACCCCGCTGGATATTCTGGCGCGCATGAAGCTGGCGCTGAAAGAGGGCAACAGCTCGCTGGTCAGCAACCTCTATAGCCAGCTGCCGGCCGATTATCAGACCATGGGCAACGCCCTGGTGCGCTTGCAAAACGATCCGACCACCGTGGAAGCCTTCGCCCGCAGCGTGGGGCCGACCGACTTTACCCGCGCCGCCACCGGCATCGCCTTTGAACGCCTGGCGCGGCAGGATGTGGAAAACGCGCGGGCGATGATCCCGACGCTCGCGCGGCTGCAGAAAATGAGCGACGACGAGCGGCTGGGGCTGGAAGAGGCGGTGGCCTGGCGCCTGATGGGCAGCGATGCCACCTACGAGCAGGCGCAATGGCGCGATCAGGTGATCCTGCGCAGCCGTTCGCCTTCGCTGCTGGAGCGCCGGGTGCGCATGGCGCTGGGTAACGGCGATCGGCAGGGGGTGGCGACCTGGCTGGCACGCTTGCCGGAAGAGTCGCGCAACAAGGATGAGTGGCGCTACTGGCGCGCCAGTCAGCTGATGGACGAAGGCAAACGCGCCGAAGGCGAGGAGATGTTGCGCAACCTGATGACCGAACGCGGCTTCTATCCGATGGTGGCGGCGCAGAAGCTGAACGCCACTTACCCGGTGATGGTGGCGGTGGCGGCCAAGCCGCGCGCGTCGCTGACCGACGGGCCTGAAGTCGCCCGGGTGCGCGAGCTGATGTACTGGAACATGGACAACCTGGCCCGCAGCGAGTGGGGTTCCTACGTCGCCAGCCGCAGCCGGCCTGAACAAGAGGCGCTGGCGCGTTACGCCTTTGAGCAGAAATGGGCCGATCTGAGCGTGCAGGCGACCATTGTCGGCAAGCTGTGGGACCACCTGGAGGAACGTTTCCCGGTCGCCTGGCCGCAGGAGTTCCGCCGCGCCACCGATGACAAGGGGATCACCAGCAGCTATGCGATGGCGATCGCGCGCCAGGAGAGCGCCTGGAATCCGAAGGCGCAGTCGCCGGTCGGCGCTTCCGGCCTGATGCAGGTCATGCCACGCACCGCGCAGCATACGGTGCAGATGTTCAATATTCCCGGCTATGTCGGCCCGAGCCAGCTGTTCGACCCGCAGACCAACATCACCATCGGCACCAGCTATCTGGAGTCGGTCTATCAGCAGTTCGGTCGCAACCGCATTCTGTCGAGCGCCGCCTATAACGCCGGCCCGTCGCGGGTGAACACCTGGCTGGACAACAGCGCGGGGCGGATCGATCCGGTGGCGTTCATCGAAAGCATCCCGTTCTCGGAGACCCGCGGCTACGTCAAGAACGTGCTGGCTTATGACGCGTTTTACCGCTACCTGACGCATCGGCCGGCCAAGGTGCTGACCGACGCCGAGTGGCAGAGACGTTATTGATTTTGACGGCCCTATGGTATGCTGCTGTACTAGTTAAATAGTATGGTGGCTGCCATGACGCAATTATCGTTAAACGACCCCGCTCTTTCAGAACAAGGCAATGAGGATTGGCTGCGCTTCGTCGCGCTGCTGCAGAATTCGTTTGCGCAAGAACTGCATCAACCGCTGTTGCAGCTGATGCTGACGCCGGACGAACGCACCGCGCTGGGCACCCGGGTACGGATCATTCAGGAATTGATGCGCGGCGAGATGAGCCAACGCGAGCTGAAAAATGAACTGGGCGCGGGGATTGCCACCATCACCCGCGGTTCAAACAGCCTGAAAGCGGCGTCGCCCGCGCTGAAACAGTGGCTTGAGCAGCAGCTGCTGCACGATGCGCCCTAGCAGGCTCTGCGCTATTGCTGATAGATGGCGTTGTGGAACGGCACCAGCGCCAGCAGCAACGCCTGATGGTAGACGCTGGTGCGGCTCAGCCGGCCGTCGGTGAAGACGCCGATGGCGCCGCCCTGACGTTTCACCTCGGTGTTACCGGTGATCGCCGCCATTTCGCTGCCTAATTCGCGGCCGTCGCGAATACCCTGTAAGATGACTTCCGGCAGCATCAGGCTCGCCGAACGGGATTCGCCGCGGATGTGCGGGTTCTCGACGGTCATCCAGGCGAAGGTCATATTCTCTTCAATCCCGGCTTCCACGCCGACCCAAAAATCGGCCTCGGGCCTGACCTGGCGCGCTTCCATCACGCGTTGACGCGAGCCGGTGCGGGTTTCGTGATTGCCTATCGGCTGCAGCGAGACGCCGCTGGCGACGTCGACGGATTCAATGCGGTACTGGTCCGCGCCAAAGACGTCATCGAAGGCCAGCTGAATAGCCTTAATCTTTGCCGGGTTGGTAGTTGCAGCGACAACATGGTACATAACGGGTTTGATATCCTTCTGGCCGATACGCCGGGCAGCGGCAACAGCGCCGCCGGGCCGGGGATAAACGCAAATTTCACGCAGTATAACGGAAAACAAAAATGTTACAGGTATACCTCGTTCGCCATGGCGAAACGGAATGGAACGCGGCTCGCCGCATCCAGGGTCAGTCCGACAGCCCGTTAACCGCCATTGGTGAGCACCAGGCTCGCCTGGTCGCCAGGCGCGTCAGCAAGGAAGGCATCACGCACGTCATTACCAGCGATCTGGGGCGCACGCGCCGCACCGCGCAGATCATCGCCGAAGCCTGCGGCTGCGAAGTGATTTGCGATCCGCGTTTGCGTGAGCTGCACATGGGGGTTCTGGAAGAACGCCTGATCGACAGTTTGACGCCGCAGGAAGAACAGTGGCGCAAACAGATGGTCGATGGTACTCCTGACGGCCGCATCCCTCAAGGCGAATCCATGGAGGAGCTGGGTGAGCGCATGCGCGCCGCGCTGGAGAGCTGCCTGATGCTGCCGGAAGGCAGCAAGCCGCTGCTCGTCAGCCATGGCATCGCGTTGGGGTGTTTGATCAGTACGGTGTTGGGGCTGCCGGCCTATGCGGAACGCCGTTTGCGCTTGCGCAACTGCTCACTGTCGCGCGTCGACCACCAGCAAAGCCCGTGGTTGGCTTCCGGCTGGATCGTTGAAACGGCGGGCGATGTCACGCACCTGGACATGCCCGCGTTGGACGAACTGCAGCGTTAACGCCGAATCGGGATCAGGTAATCGCACTTGATCTCGATAGGCGCCTGATGTGGACGGCGCTCGCCTTTCGGATAGAAACGTTCGATGTCGTGCCCTTTGCGGCGCGTCAGTTTGAGCGCCGGCAGGCAGGTGCCGTAGACCGTCAGAATAAAATCTTGCAGACCCTCGGTAGGCCCTTCATAGCTGAACATGGCAAACTCGCCGCCCGGCAGTACCAGTGGCTGGCCGTCCTGTACCTTTTCCGGCACCTGATCCGGCTCCAGCGCCGTGGTGTACAGCACTTCCTGCTCGTCGTCCTTCTCCTGGCTCGGACGTGAGTGATGCAGCCCGTACAGCACCGGCGGCAGGGTTTCTACGTCCCCGAGGAACTGACGCCAGAACTGCGAGCGCAATTCGGTGCGCACGGTGGTGATCTGTTCCAGCGTACAGGAGTAGCTTTGGGTCAGGCCGACCAGCTGCTTATCCGGCAACGAGACGAACTCCGGCTGCGGCAGGGTGAAGGCCCCCAGACGGATCGGCGGGCAGATGCCGAACGCGTTCCAGTCCTCGGCACGGCGGTACAGCGCCGGCGTTTGCGCAAACTGTTTTTTGAAGGCGCGGGTGAAGGTCTGCTGTGAGTCGAAGCGATATTGCAGGGCGATATCCAAAATCGGCCGGCCGGTCAGACGCAGCGCGACGGCGGCTTTGGACAGCCTCCTTGCCCGGATGTAAGCACCGATGGCGTTACCGGTAATATCTTTGAACATCCGTTGCAGGTGCCATTTGGAGTAGCCGGCCTTGGCCGCTACGTTATCCAGCGACAAGGGTTGGTCCAAATGGCTTTCCAGCCAGCTAAGCAGATCACGAATGATACCGGCTTGATCCATAGATCTTCCTCGTAAAGCTTGGGGGTAGGAACCCGAACTGTTGATTCGTCACGCTGGTGCTGCGCTATCAGACCGATCCATGAGCCATTATGCGTTGCACTCTTTGCCTCTGCTGCGCATGCCGCGCCAGAGTTGGATTGGGGTACACCGTAGTGGGCGCAAAGAAATAACGACGCCGCATCATAGCAATTTTTTTCCTCCGCGACTCTCAAAGATTTTTGTCACGCTCTGTGCTAAAACGGACGGTGCGGACCCGTAAAAACCCGATTCCGTGAGCTTAGACATAAATAATGGTGATCGCCGAGCCTATTTTCGCGGCATGGTTATATCGGAGTTAAGTAAATGAAAAAAAGCTGGATATTATTATTCGGTTTGGTTTGCGCAACCCTGGGTAGCGCACAGGCGGAGCAGGTAGGTTCCGTTGATACGGTGTTTAAATTATTGGGGCCGGACCACAAAATCGTGGTGGAGGCGTTCGACGATCCTGATGTTAAAAATGTAACTTGTTATATCAGCCGTGCCAAAACCGGCGGCATCAAAGGCGGCCTGGGGCTGGCGGAAGATACCGCCGACGCGGCCATTTCCTGCCAGCAGGTGGGGCCTATCGAGCTGAGCGACAAGATCAAAAACGGCAAGGCGGAAGGTGATGTGGTATTCCAGAAACGCACTTCGCTGGTATTCAAGAAGCTGCAGGTGGTGCGTTTCTACGACGCCAAGCGCAATTCGCTGATTTACCTGAGCTACTCCGACAAGGTGATCGACGGTTCGCCGAAGAACGCGCTGAGCGCGGTGCCGATCATGCCGTGGGCTGAGACGAAATAAAAAAACGGGGTTCAGCATGCTGAACCCCGTTTTCATGACGGCAGGCTGGAATTACTCTTCCAGATCGCCGCAGAAGCGGTAACCTTCGCCGTGAATGGTGGCGATGATCTCCGGCGTGTCCGGCGTCGATTCGAAGTGCTTGCGAATGCGGCGGATGGTGACGTCTACGGTGCGGTCATGCGGCTTCAGCTCGCGACCGGTCATCTTCTTCAGCAGTTCGCCACGGGATTGGATCTTGCCCGGGTTTTCGCAGAAGTGCAGCATGGCGCGGAATTCGCTGCGCGGCAGCTTATACTGTTCGCCTGCCGGGCTGATCAGCGAGCGGCTGTTGATGTCCAGCTCCCAGCCGTTGAACTTGTAGCTCTCGACCAGGCGACGCTCTTCACCGAGGCTGCCCAGATTCATGGTGCGCGACAGCAGGTTGCGCGCGCGGATAGTCAGCTCACGCGGGTTGAACGGTTTAGTGATGTAATCGTCGGCGCCGATTTCCAGGCCGAGGATTTTGTCCACTTCGTTATCGCGACCGGTCAGGAACATCAGGGCAACGCTGGCCTGTTCGCGCAGTTCGCGCGCCAACAGCAGGCCGTTTTTGCCCGGCAGGTTGATGTCCATGATGACCAGATTGATATCATTTTCGGACAGGATATTGTGCATCTCTGCACCATCATTGGCTTCATGAACAATGTAGCCTTCCGCCTCGAAAATGCTCTTCAGGGTGTTACGAGTGACTAACTCGTCTTCGACAATCAGAATGTGCGGGGTCTGCATATTTGCTACCTAAAATTGCCAACAAAATAGAAAATCGGAAGTACAGAAGTCTCTGTTTTCTTAGAGGAGGGCAGAGATAGCGCCACGTTCCCTCTCAGCAAATGACTAAAGTACGTAAACTCGTTCTTGATGCACTTTCCATCTCATGTCAACAAGATCGCTAGCTTGGTGGGGATGCCGTTCCCTACAACCCCTGAGGTGCCAAAACGGCGCATATCCTAACCCCATTAACAGCAATATAACAGCGCGTGCCGAATTCATCACCCAACAAAACTACGCTTTGTTGACATATATCAAATTCAATTGTAGCACGTTAACAGATTTGTGAAAAACACTTACAGAAATGCCAGTTTAAGTCACAGAACCTCAAATTCTGTGAACGATTCAGCATTATCTCCTGCGATAGGGTACAATTATTCGCTTATTGATCATCGTGTTGTTTTAACTCATTGATAAATAAATGAGGTAAAACATAAGCATGAATAATGACTATTACGACGGGTTTATTAGCTCAACGAGCCGTTTAATCTTGTTTGTTGCTATTAACGCGTTTATTGTTACGCAATTGTAAATATAAGCGGGCGCTGCGCCATCGTCAAAAACGCAGGCTCGCCTTCGGTGGATGAGTGATGCAGCTTCATATTGTTTTAGTGGCTCCGGCGCGGCCGGAAAACGTCGGCGCGGCGGCGCGCGCGATGAAAACCATGGGCTTCGCTTCGTTGCGCATCGTCGACAGCGAGGCACATCTGCAGCCGGCGGCGCGCTGGGTGGCACACGGGGCCGGCGAGATCCTCGACGGCGTGCAAACGTTCGCCACGCTGGAACAGGCGCTGGCGGACGTCGACTTCACCGTCGCCACCACCGCCCGCAGCCGCGCGCGTTTTCACTACTACTGCACGCCGCCTGAACTGCTGGAACAGCTGAGCGAGCGCCGACAATGGGTCGGCCAGGCCGCGCTGGTGTTTGGCCGTGAGGATTCCGGCTTGACCAACGAAGAGCTGGCGCTGGCGGATTTGCTGACCGGCGTGCCGATGCAGGCGGATTACCCGTCGCTTAACCTGGGGCAGGCGGTGATGGTGTACTGCTACCAACTGGCGAGCCTGATGGGCGTCAGCACGGCGCAGGAAACCACGGCATCGCAAGGGCAACTCAAGGCGCTGCGCCGCCGCGCCGATGCTTTGTTGAATACCCTGGATGTCGGCGACGATCAAAAATTGCGCGACTGGCTGCATCAGCGCCTCGGTGCGCTGCAACAGCGAGATACGGCGATGTTGCATACGCTGCTGCACGACATCGAAAAAAAACTCGCCAAGTGATAGCGGCTACATCAGGCGGTTACTCAGTGTGATC